>CAVPSJ010000001.1:0-130746 GCA_963708295.1 uncultured delta proteobacterium
AACCAGGGTTTCGAAACCGTATCGGTTGCATGCAAGGTTGGTTCTGTCCCAAAAGAGGAGATTGGTGTCAAGGACAGCGAAAAGGTTTTCATCGGCGAGTACGAATCTATGTGTAATCCCATTCTCCAGGCAGCGATCGTCAATGATGCCAAGACAGATTTCAATATTTTGTTGGGACTCTGTGTGGGGCACGACTCCCTCTTTTTCAAGTATGCCGAAGCCCCGACAACCGTCCTGGCAGTCAAGGATAGAGCGACTGGCCACAACCCTTTAGGCCCCATCTACTTATCGGGCAACTACTATTCGTGGCTCAATCAACCTTGATCTGCCCCTTCCATTGCGAACTCTCCCTTTCCGTTGCAAAATATCTGGTCCGGGATCATGGTGAGAGGGTCTGGGTCGAACGCCGGATCGGGAAAGGGTCGACGTTCTATTTCACTCTGCCAAAACGCGGAGAAGGAATGAGTTTTTGAGAAAAGCCTTGGGTTAGTATTTCGAGGCTCCTATTTCTTCCATATTTCCTGTGACGGTAAACACCACGCGCTCACAGATATTCGTAGCCCGGTCGGCAGCGCGTTCGAGGTTGTGGGCAACCCATATGAGGCGTGTGGCACTGTTGATTGTCTTGGGGTTGACCATCATGAAGGTGAGGAGTTCTCGAAAGATCTGGTCGTTAAGATCGTCCACGACACTATCTAAGGTGACGACCTGCATTGCCAATTTCGCATCGCGGGTAAGGAATGACTCGAGGCTTTTCTTGATCATTTCAGTCGTTATTTCCGCCATCCGGGGAATATCAATCAGCGGTTTCAAGGGAGGTTCATCGCCGATCATAATGACGATCTTTCCAATCCCCTCGGCATAATCGCCGATTCGTTCCAGCTCGATGATGATGTTGAGAGCGGCCAAAATGAGGCGCAGATCACTCGCCACAGGCTGCTGGGTGCTAATCAGTTCAACGCATTTGTCCTCAATACTGAATCGCTGTTTATTAATCTCGGCATCATCAGCGATGATTTGATGGGCCAGAGTCAGATCCCGTTTTTTCAATGCTTCAATAGCGCGGTCGATCGCTTTCACCACCATGTTTCCCATCGTCAGGACATCACTCTCGACTTCCCGCAAATGTTGATGAAAAACCGTTCTTATTTCCATAATGATTGCCCCCTCTTCGACTGAGAATATTCCCCTGATCAGTTTTATTAAATGAGCCCTGTCTATTGAGTCAGGGAATTCTTGTTCAGTTCAAGCCGCAGATTCTACACAGGGAATAGATGACTCCAGCCAATATAGCAGATACCGGAATGGTTAGAATCCAGGCCCAGAAAATCTGAAACGTCACACCCCAGCGCACTGCAGAAAGCCGAGTGGCGGAACCCACGCCCGATATCGCGCCCGTGATCACGTGAGTCGTACTGACCGGGATACCCCAATGGGTGGCCAAGAAAATGCTAAAAGCGGCGGAGGTCTCAGCACAAACCCCATCGACGGGCGTTAACTTTGTGATTTTCTGCCCCATGGTCTTAACAATCCGCCAGCCGCCACTCAAGGTACCCAAACCGATAGCGGCATGAGCGCTCAGAACAACCCAGAGGGGAACTATAAATTCATGGATGAAGCCCCCTGCAAAAAGAAGGCTGGTGATGATCCCCATCGTTTTTTGGGCGTCATTGCCCCCGTGGCCTAAACTATAAAGAGCAGCCGAAAAAACCTGAAAAACCCTGGACCACTTATGAACGAGCACCGGACTCTGTTTATACAAAACCCAGGTTGAAATGATCTTTAACATAAAACCTAACACTAAACCAATCACAGGCGCCAAGACGATAAAAAGCAATGTCTTATACCAACCGCTCAAAATAATTACTCCAAACCCGCTCTTTGCTATGGCTGCACCGGAATATCCGCCGATAAGAGCATGCGACGAACTGCTCGGCAGTCCAAAATACCAGGTAATAAAATTCCAAATAATAGCACCGCCAAGCCCTGCAAGAATCACCGTAGCCGTGACAGCCTTAATATCGACCATCCCCTTGCCAATGGTTACAGCAACGGTAGTACTAAATATCAGAAAAGCCAGAAAATTAAAAAAAGCTGCCCAGACGACAGCTTGCCTCGGCGAAAGGACCCTGGTAGAAACGATGGTGGAAATGGAATTCGCAGCGTCATGCATTCCGTTGGTAAAATCAAAAACCAAGGCCACAAGTATGATGAAGATTAAGAATAATAAATTCATATGACCGGATTCACTCCATTGACATATTCCCTTGTGGAGCCAGCAGCCGTATGATGGCCAAAAAAATCATGATTCGTTCGTCCTGTTTACTCGGTGTTTAGGAAAGTTCAGGAAATTAAGAATACTTGATAGCCACCCCTTCCAATATATTCGCGATATCCTCACACCTGTCGATGACACTCTCCATATGATTGTAAATTTCTCGCCACTTAATAAGATCAGCAATATCGACGGAACGATCAAATAGCTCAGCCATCGCCGAACGATAGACTCTATCTCCGATGTTCTCCAACCGATTGATTTCTACGCATCGTTTAAGGAGCTGTTTTCGTGCTATCCGGTCGTGCATTTCAGAAACCGCTTTTTCAACTTCAACCACTGCTTGTAGGACAATATCGACAAGTTCCTTAGCCCTGTTCGTGGGGCGCGCTACTTTGTAGAGGAACATGGCATCTGCCGCCGCATGAATGAAGTCAGTGACATCGTCTATAGAATGAGCCAACAGAGCGATGTCCTCTCGGTCGAATGGAGTAATAAAAAAACTGTGTAGTTGCCCGAATATTTGATGAGTAATCGCATCTCCCTGGTGTTCCAAGTCGGTGATTACTCCAACCCTTTCCTTTAAATGTTCCCAGATGTGCACCATATCTCTTAGCTGCTGTGCTATCTTGACGGCATTCTGGGTCCCCTGTTCAAAAAGAACCATAAATTTCTTATCTTTAGGCGTAAGCGATAACTTGAACAAAGAAAGCCTCCTTTACTTCCAAACCTATGAAAAAATGATGTGATAGAGCCTCGTCAGATGGAATAGAAGCCTTACGTGACATCTTATAAATGAGGGAGACTATGAAATTCAAGTCGAAATACAGGAGATGAGGTGAATGTAGAGCTATTATGAAATATATCCATCAAGGTTTCCGATTCAAAAGGAATTGTCCTTATTTGTCCCAATGTTTGTATCTTCGGGCGTGAATGGAAATATACCTATTTCAGAAAACTTCGTCAACCCTAAATTTGAGGGAAGAACATTGATTTCTTCCAAGCTCTGTCGGCCAGAAGAGAGATCAGCAGAGCAATCCTTTCATGCCGGCTGAGGAAAGGTTTAGTTTTTCATTGATTCGATCGAGATTCCCTTTTATCATTCGAGATAGTGGGAATAAATGGACCTGATGACCGGCAAATTCTGACGGCCTTTGAGGGACGTTACCTTATTCGAGATCTCCACCATGGGGAAATTGAACTCCATTGGCAGGGAGCGCACCTATGGGGTATAGTTAGTTTAAACGATCCTGACCTCCGAGCAGGGTACCTCAAGCTTTTTCAAGGAGGCTTGAAAAAGAAAGTTTCAAGTAACTAAAGTGACCTAGAGTGCCTAGAGTTTGAATGGGCTATGCGGATAGGGGGGAGAAGGGGCAGGGAGCATGGGGAAAAAGGTGATAGGCAGAAGAGACTTCATGAAATCCACGCTGGCCGGGTTTGGAGGGCTATTCTTCCTTCCTTCGATTGACAAAAAACAAGAGATGAAGGTGGCCGAGGCCAAAGGAAAAGAGAGGAAGTTTGTTTATCGTACCCTCGGAAAGACAGGGATAAAGCTCCCTGCAATCAATATGGGGGTGATGCTTACAGACAATCCCAACCTTATCCGGGAGGCTCTGGATTCGGGCGTTTTACTCCTGGATACGGCCCATGCCTATATGGCAGGCCGGAATGAAGAAGTGATCGGAGGGGTTATCAAGGGGCGTCCGCGAGAGTCCTATTACATCGGGAGCAAGGTGAATCTCCCTCAGGACCGAACAACGGGTCTCTATCTGGAGGGCGCAACGACCGAGGAGTTTCTCAAGAAATTGGATCTCAGCTTGAAGCGTCTGGGCGTCGATTATGTAGATGTCCTCTATCAACACGGCGTCACCAAGAAAGAATCGGTCGCATTTGAGCCGGTTTTAAAAGCCTTCGATAAGGCAAAGAGAGACGGGAAGATCCGATTTTCCGGGATTTCCACTCATGGAAACGAACCGGAGGTCATTCATGCTGCCACCGATTCGAAAGCCTATGATGTCATTTTAACGGCCTATAACTTCAAACAAAAACATTATGAAGAAGTGAGAAAAGCCATTGCCAAAGCCTCTCAGGCGGGTATCGGAATTATAGGAATGAAAGCGATCCGGGGAGGCTATCAACAGCCGCCGACAGTAAGGAATATCACTGCCTCCCTGAAATGGATTCTTCAGGATCCGAATGTTCACACGGTCGTTCCTGGGTTCACCACCTTTGAACAAATGGAAATCGACCTCTCCGTGATGAAAGATCTTACCCTCACCGAACCTGAAAAGTTAGAGTTAGAGAAGGAAGCCTCCATCGGCGGATTGTACTGCCAGGGGTGCAGGCAATGTTTGGGACAATGCCCGGAGCATCTCCCCATTCCTGATTTGATGCGGGCTTATATGTATACTTACGATTACCGAAATCTTCCACTTGCTCAAGACCTTGTCTTGACACTGAATGTCCCGGCCAGGGTTTGCGGGGATTGCGGCCAGTGCTCGGTTAAATGCTCGATCGGATTTGATATCTCATCAAAGATTCGCGACGTTGTGCGACTAAGGGAGGTTCCGACGGAGTTTTTCGGATGAAGGAAAACAGCCTTAGTTGATTGGATGGCATGAGCGCAAAGTTTTTTTAAATTGTTATTGCGAGCGATCCCGCCTTAGCGGAGGAGCATGGCAATCCCAATTCGCAATTTTGAGATTGCTTCGTCGTCCCGCCAAAGCGGGACTCCTCGCAAAGACACGTTATGGAATACATCTCCATTATAGACAGGGTAGATCATGAAAGATAATCGAGCGACAATCACACGCCGTAAGTTTCTTAAAACTGCTGCCGCCGGAATAGCCTTGGGTCTCACGGGCGGGCCTTCTTTTTCAGGGGCAAAAGAAGATTATGATCTCGCGGTGATCTCCGGTGAACCTGTGGCGGCTACAAAAAAAGCTCTGGAAGTCATAGGAGGAGTTTCCCGATTTCTTAAGAAAGGACAGCGAGTTGTCCTAAAGCCTAACATGTCCTTTGCAAGGACGCCTGATTTCAGCGCTACGACTCACCCCTTGGTCGTTGCCACAGCGGCTCAGGCCTGCATCGAAGCAGGGGCGAAGGAGGTCCTAGTCCTGGATCATACACTGCAAAGGGCAGAACTCTGCCTTGAGAGAACCGGGATTCGAGAGGCCTGCAAGAACATCCCCGGTGTTCATGTCCTTGCCCTTCAAGAAAGAAAGTTTTTCGGTGAGGTCAAGATTTCCCGGGGAAAAGTGTTAGAGCGTGCAGAGGTCTTCAGAGAGATCTTGGACGGCTACGTGCTGATCAACATTCCCGTCGCTAAGTCTCACTCCGCCACCGGTGTCAGCTTGGGGTTGAAGGGGCTCATGGGTATGATCTGGGATCGAGAAAGCTTCCACTCCCAATATAATATCAATCAGGCCATAGCAGATTTGGCTACGGTCATCAAGCCGCAGCTGACCATCCTTGATGCTACCCGGGCTTTGGCCTCGGGTGGACCGGGTGGACCCGGAGAGGTGAAGAAACCGAATTTGGTCATCGCAGGGATCGATCCGATTGCCGTGGATTCTTACGGGGTGAGCATTGTTCCATGGTATGGGCAGAACTTCAAGGGCAGACAAGTCGAGCATATTCTCGCTGCCCATCAACGGGGGCTCGGAAAGATTGATATCGATCAGCTTAAAATCTTCAAGGAGAAAGCATGAGGACCTTCATCCAGGCCATCTCCCTTCTCCTTTTTTCTGTCCTCTTTATCTTCGCCACCTATAAACTGCCGAACTGGCTTCCTGCGGATATCTATTTGCGCTTTGATCCTCTCCTGGGAATAAATGCTGTTATTGCGGCCAGGGAGATCATCGGCAGGGCACTGTGGGCTCTTGCGACCATCGGGGCGACCCTTGTTGTCGGTCGGTTCTTCTGTGCCTATGTTTGCCCGATGGGCGCCTCGATTGACTTTCTGGATCTTTCTCTTCTTCCGAAAGAAAAAACGCCCGGGCCTGAAGGCTGAAGTCAGCCTTCGAAGAACGAAATATTTTTTGCTGGTTATTTTCATCGTTGCTGCACTGACCGGCCTCTCCTTAGCCTTTCTGATGGACCCGATGTCACTTCTCACTCGCTTTTACACTTTCTTTATCTATCCGCTGGCCATCACTCTGATCAATCTCATCTTAGATTTGCTTCGTCCGTTGGGTCAAGCCCTCGGATGGGTCAACCTATCTCACCTCCACTATTTCCAGTCGGTCTATTATATGACTGCTGATCACGCTACTGATCTTCGGAGGAATCATCGCTCTTAATCGTCTGGTCCCGCGCTTCTGGTGCCGCTATCTCTGCCCGTTGGGAGCATTTCTCAGCTTGATCTCACCTCTTGGACTTTTTAAGCGCCGGGTCAGCGAGGATTGCAACGAATGTCTGAAATGCCAGAAGGCCTGTCCGATGGGGGCTGTCACCGAGGATCCGAGGGGAACCCGTCTTCCTGAATGTATTCAGTGCCGGACATGCGCAAAAGTCTGTCCCCAGGATGCGATCACTTTTTCTGCTTCTCTTTCGATAGGCGGAGAATACTCGAAGGTCGATTTTTCCCGTAGAGGATTCGTCTATTCTCTGGCCGGAGGGCCTGGGAATTGGGTTTCTGGCCATGCAGACTCCATTCGCCCTCAAGCAGGGTAAACACCCACTCATACGGCCCCCCGGAGCAATTCCCGAGACTGAATTTTTGCGCACGTGCATTCGCTGCGGGGAATGCATGAAGTCTTGTTTGACCAATACGCTTCAACCCTGTCTCTGGGAATCTGGATTCTCAGGCCTGTGGACGCCAAAGATGGAACCTCGTTTGGCCCCCTGCGATCAGAACTGCAATGTCTGCGGCAAGGTCTGCCCGACCCAGGCGATACGGTCCATTTCATTGGAGGAGAAGACCCACGCCAAGGTGGGGACGGCCGTTTTACGGAAAGAGATGTGCCTGGTCTGGGCCGAGAACAAGATCTGTCTCATCTGTGATGAGATCTGCCCGTATAACGCCATTGTCTTTCGTCCAGTGGAAGGATATCGACGTCCCGTGGTCATTGCCTCCAAGTGCAACGGCTGTGGATTTTGCGAACAGAGATGCCCTGTCAAAGGAGAATCGGCCATCGTCGTCGCGCCAAACGGAGAGATTCGCCTGAAAGAAGGGTCCTATATGAAGGAAGCAAAGAGACTCGAGTTAGATTTTAAACCCGATCCCGGCGACGATAAATTCATTCTGGAAGAGTCCGGATTCAAGGTCGAAGATAGCAAGAAAGGGGAGGGGAGCTTTACACCCCAAAAAAACCAACCCCAAAAACCCAAAGGATTTCTGTAAAATACTGCGCTTCATCCTGAGCGAAGCCCCGGCTTTTGAGCCGTGGGTCGAGGGCGAACAAGGAAGAGAGAAAAACCCAGGGAGCCACCCATGCCGTTTGAGACAGTCAATCATCTCCAGGTTTATTATGAGGTTCATGGTGAAGGTGAAGTCGTTATGCTCATGCACCATGGTTTTGGCTGCACCAAGATTTGGAAGAACATCTATCCGGCCTTTGTGGCTGAAGGTTACAGGATAGTCATGTTTGACCGCCGGGGCTTTGGGCGATCAGAACAGGGGGATGATTTCCAGGATTTTTATGAAAGCGATCGTTATCGGCCGGAAAGCGTGGAAGAGTTACGGATCATAAAGGAAAAATTGGGCATCAAAGAATGCCATTTGGTTGGGCAGTGCGAAGGCGGTGTCGTGGGTGTTGACTATTCCATCAAATATCCCGAGGAGGTTAAAACCCTGGCTGCTGCCAGCACTCAATGTTATAGCGAGGTTCCCATGACTGAACTCAACAGGGACCGGTTTGTAAACAAATTTGCTGATCTGGACCCGGGGCTGCAGGCCAAGATGATGGATTGGCACGGTGCGGCGGCAGAGAGTCATTACAATCAATTTGCCAAGTATGGCGGCGCTTACGGATCGGACTATTTTGATCTGCGGCCTATCCTGCCGTCGGTGGGCTGCCCCACCCTGGTGCTCTATCCCGACCGCAGCTCCATCTTTGACGTGGAACAATCAACTGCTTTTTACCGCCACCTTCCACGAGGCGAGTTGGCTGTCTTCCCCAAATGCGGCCACAACACCTATGAGCAACGACCGCAGGATTATATCCGCACCGTCCTGGACTTTCTCAGGAGAGCCACAAAGGGAGAACAGGACCCAATGGCCCGCCCGTCCATGACCTGTTTGGCCTGATCATTCCCAAATGAGATCGTCTTTTAAGCGAGAAGGAATCGATGAAAGCGATGAAGACGCCGGAAATCATTATTTCGGGGAAACCGAACGGGGAGGGGATGGTTGTCCGTTACCAAACCATGAGAGGGACGGATATCTTTGGCTTGGGCATACCGAATATCTATTTAAACGCGGGCTGGGATTTGGGACCTACTTGGTGCTATTTAATTGTTAGCCGAAAAACGAGCCTGATCGATACGGGTCGATTCGGGAACTATGCTGTTTTGGAATCTATGCTAAAGTCAATTGGCAGGGTTTTTTCAGATATTGACCGGGTGATACTGACGCATGGCCATGAGGACCATGATGGAAATATTGCTGAGATATTCCCTTCCATACAGGGTGAGTTATGGGCTCATTCCATCTACCGGCAGATGATTTCTTACCATTCCGACACCACAGATGGCGCCAGGCATCCGGAGCTGCCTGGTTCTTGCCGTCAATGCATCATGCCAGAGAAAATCTACAGCCATTGTTTACAATATCATCGAAGAAGAAGTCTGCTCGATATCGATTTTGCTATTGATCGTGACCTCAGGCCGGCGGGTGACAGCCTCAGTTTTATCTTTACTCCGGGGCATTCGCCGGATGCCATGTGTGTTGGTCTGGAGGATGAAGTCATCTTTACCGGAGATACATTGCTCCCTGACATTACTCCTCACCCGACTTTATCAAGCACCTTTGAAGTTAATCGACGAATCTTACCAGAGAGCTATCACGATGAGAACACGGTCTATGGCTTGATGAATTATATTAAGTCTCTACACAAGTTGGGGGGTCTTGCTCCTCAACCGATGGCAATATTTCCTGGCCACCGTTTGTTTTATAACGACCATTTCAACCTGATGGATAGTCTGCGCGGCAGAGCCAGCGAGATTACCCAGTTTCATATCGACCGTTGCGGCAATATCCTGAGGATTATAGACAGTAGGCCAAAAGGGTTGGACGAAATAGCATCCGAACATTTTTCGGCTTCATCTTTGGCAGGCGTTGGGAAACTCATGGCACGGGATGAAGTCATGGCTCATGTGGAGGTTATGGAGAAGTGTGGTGACGTCTGTTGGGTCGGTGAAAAGCGAGATAGGGTGCAATGGTGGGGGTCAAACAACTTCCTTGAGGTCATCGGAGCATATCTGTAGTAATGACAGCTGAGTGAAATGCCTCATCTGTCTGAGGAAAATTCCAGATAACCCAAAACGTTTTCCAGCCTCTTGATATGGAAAATATTAAATTCATATTTGAAAACAGGCAGTTTCAGTGTTCAAAGTTTTGTACGAGTGGTAGGTTTTGGAGGTACGAATATTGCACTGTTCTCGGTGTTGAGGCAGAAAGAAGTAAGTTATGACGTTGAAAAGCTTGAAACCTGCTGTAACGAAACCTTGGCTCGTTGCCATAGCAGGATTAATGTGGACCGGGGTAGGGGTGATGCTCTGTCGTCTTGCCTACCACTGGTTCGTCGTCACCAACACAGGCGTAGCGGCAATCCTTGGATCGCTCGGTGCTGTCATGGCATTAGCGGCATACCATTTCGGCTTTTCTAAAATGGCTCAGAGGAACATCAAGCGGCTTTCCCTTTTGACAGATAGGACCTGTGTTTTTGCCTTTCAAACATGGAAGGGATATTTGATTATTGGTTTCATGATTATCTTGGGCGCCATTCTCCGTGGCTCACAGATCCCGAAACCCTATCTGGCCATCCTCTACACAACGATTGGCGGCGCCATCTTTCTGTCGAGCTTCCACTACTACGGACTTCTCTGGAGACTGGTGGTTCAAAAAGACTCCCGTCGATAATCAATCAAGAATCTCATACCGACTGCGAACCCTTTGACCTACCGGAACAAAAGCCAAACATTACTTTCGATGCGATCACCGGGCCGATATAGTCCTATGTGCTCCTCCTTATCAAGGTAACCTTTCAAAACTACTGCTCACTTCGGTCGATGCCACCCCCGCAGTGGGGACACACCATAACGTTTTCGTCGATCACTTCATCGCAATGACTGCACTTCCAGCGGTCAGTTGGAGATAGGTCTAGGCCGCAGCTATTACATTTGAGGTCGTTCTCTCCCAGCCGGTTGCCACAACCCGGGCAAGACGAGAAGTCGAGATCCTCGACGTGGGGCATTCCCTCGCCATCGGGAACCTCCGCCGCGAAAACTTTCTCATCGATATCCTTGGCCGAGGGCAAGTCCTCCGGCCGAACGTAGACCGAGAAAGACATACTTGGGGGATCGGACTGCTCGATTCGGTGAGGAATTCCTGTTTCGGCCAGCTTGTCCTGCAGATGGTGGATCCAATCGACGTCAGCCGTCCGCAGTTCTTTGAGAGAGGATATATCATCCTCCAATATCACCGGTTCAGGAATTTCACCAGGCTCATCTTCGAAGTCGTCTTCGGAAATGAGTGGAATGTTGCAGATGGGGCAGATGGCTGTGTCCGGGGCGAAACCCACGTTGCACTTTGGACAAAAGACTGAATCAAAATCAGCCATGAAAGTGCCTTTATTTCAACATCTATTAACGCCGTCAAGGATCGGGCAACGCTCGGCTCTGAGCAGCGACGGCTAGCGATCTCTCCGTGTAGCGCGACCGCCCGGTTGACGCCGTCCAGTTCGTTAGCCTTTTAAACTCGAATATCCAGGGCGATGCTTAGCGCTCTATTAAGTTCTTCAATCTTGTTGAGAGAGAGCGATCCAACAAAGTTGGTTAGAAGCGACTTAGGCAAACTGATAAGCTCGTCGCAATGAATACTACTGTCGTGCTTCAATCCCTGATCCACGCCAACCAGAACTTGAGTGGAAAGACCGTCATGTGCTGAATAAATCGGGGCACAAATAACCGTAGAGAAGCGGGAATCGATAAGGATCTGGCGGCTTACGATAACAAAAACTCTGGATTTTTTGGGATCCTTTGCGGATGGGTTGGCAACACGATACAATTCACCACGTTTCACAGATCAACCTGATAAGTAAGAACATCTGCTGCTTCTTGGTTTAGAGAGTCCGCATGCCGATTGATGATCTCAAGGTCTCTGGCATCTTGCTGCCTCTGTATCAATTGCATAATAAAAGCCCTGACAGCATTTTCGATGAACGCGGACCGGTTTTTGTTTTTTCCCGCATATTCATCGATCGCTTTTAGTACATCTTCAGGCAGGGTTATAGATGTCTTGACTTTCATACCCCCAAAATACCTCGGAAATAATACTTTGTCAAGTCTTTTTTCCTTGAAAAAAAGGAGAGAGAATTATACTTGAAACTTTTCGGTCTAACCACCTATAATTACTCAAAAAAGAGAATCTAAAAATTCCGATATTTGTTTGTGACAGGTAGTCGCCGGTCTTTGCCAAGGGCCCGGTGGGTGATCTTGACTCCGGGAGGGCTCTGTCTTCGTTTATATTCATTCCGGTCCACCAGCTGAATCACTTCCCTGATCATACTTTCCTTGAATCCCATTTTCACTATATCCTGGACTCCTTTATCTTCCTCGACATAAGCTTGAAGAATGGGATCAAGGACAGCGTAGGGGGGGAGGGAATCCTCATCTTTTTGATTCGGCCTCAATTCCGCGGAAGGCGGTTTACTGAAGGTACGTTTGGGGATGAGCTCCTTTCCTTCTTTCTTATTTCTGAATTTTGTTAATTCATAAACCAAAGTCTTCGGGACATCTTTCAGGACAGCGTACCCCCCGGCCATGTCTCCGTAGAGGGTACAATACCCCACACTCATCTCACTCTTATTCCCAGTGGTCAAAACAAGCCATCCAAATTTATTGGACAGGGCCATGAGGATGTTCCCACGGATGCGTGCTTGAACATTTTCTTCTGTCACATCAGGCTTCAGACCTTTAAAAGACGGGGAGAGGGTGTTCAGGTAGGCTTGAAATACTTCTGTGATTGGAATGGTGAGGAATCGAATGCCGAGGTTCTTTGCCAGGAGTTTCGCATCCTCCAGGGATTCTTTTGAGGAATATTGAGAGGGCATGGCCACTCCCACCACTCCTTTCTTGCCCAGCGCATCCACAGCAATGGCGGCGGTCAGGGCAGAGTCAATGCCCCCGCTCAGGCCGATTAAAACCCTTTGAAATCCATTTTTCCGAATATAGTCTCCTGTCCCGACCACCAAGGCGGAATAAATTTCAGCAGCGCGATCCAATGGCGCCGAATCCCTTTTGGGAAGGGCAGGTCTTTTTCTCACGGAATGGGTTTGGTTTGGAAGATGAATCTTCATCAACTCTTTTTGCTCTTCGGACAGCTTCTCTCTTCTGATTCGGGGATCATGAAGCCGCATTCGAAAAACTGCCTCCATATCGAGGTCCGCCAGGATCAAGTCCTCCTCGAACTGTTTTCCTCGAGCGATCAATTTTCCGGTTTGATCGAAGATCAAGCTTCCTCCGTCGAAGACCAGTTCATCCTGGCCTCCGACGAGGTTGCAGTAGGCGACGATGGCCACGTTGTCCGAAGCCCTGGTCGAAATCATCTTCTCTCGAAATTCGGTTTTTCCGGCGTGGTAGGGTGAAGAGGAGATGTTGACGATCAATTCTGCTCCTCCGTAAAGGGCCTGGGTCCGGATCGGATCTCCGGGATACCAGAGGTCTTCACAGATGCTCGGCCCGATCGGTGTCGACTTGAGAGTAAAGATAAAATTTTCCTTTCCCGGCTGAAAATATCGGTCCTCATCAAAGACCCCGTAGTTGGGAAGAAAGGTTTTGGAGTAAGTCTTGATTCGTTTTCCATTGTGGAGGAGAGCGGCTGAGTTAAAGATGTCTCCGTCCTTGTCAACAAAGCCCACGAGGGCAGTGATCGAAGAAGTGGCCCGGGCAATCCTGTCGACGGCCTTTAGATTGGCCTCGATGAACTTCGGCATGAACAAAAGGTCTTCGGGCGGATAGCCGGTGACAGCCATTTCCGGGAAAGCCAGCAGGTCTGCACCCATCTTCTTTCCCTTGGCGATGTAATCGAGAATCTTTTTCGTATTTCCTTCGATGTCACCGACGGTGGTGTTGATCTGGCAGAGTCCGATTCTAAGTGTTCGCATGTCTCACCCCCAAAAGAAGCTCAAAGCTCAAAGCTCGAAGTTCAGAGCCAATCAAGGCTCAGAAGCTCAAGAGCTCAAAGCTTTAACATCTTATCGCTTAGACTCGAAAACATCAAAATCAACAGCGCCGACCCCTTGAGCTTTCAACTTTCAGCTCTTATTCTTCTTCCGAAACCAGCACTTCTTTCTTAATGTTATACTTCTCCATTTTGCCGCGCAGGGTGCTTCGATGAATTCCCAGCAGCGTCGCGGCCTTGAGCTGATTCCCTTTGGTTTTCTGAAGGGCACGGAGAATCAGTCCTCTTTCCAGATTCGAGATCATGTCGAGATCCTGTGAGGCCGCAGGGGCATTTGAGAGTTCTTCGAACAGCGCGTCGAGGAGGTCCTCCACATTCTTCTTGCTCAATTCCTCCTCGGCTTCTCGCTTCTCCCACCCTTTTTCGAAAAAGAGTTGATCCTCAAGGATCCATTCCCCCTGGCAGAGCACCCTGGCCCTTTTCAGGACATTCTCCAGTTGACGGACATTTCCGGGCCATTCATAGGAGTTAATCTTCTCCATCGCTGACGGAGTGATCCCCACCGTTCCCCTCTTCAATTCTCGGTCGAATTTTTTTAAGAAATAGGAAACCAGGTCCGGAATGTCTTCTTTCCGTTCTCTCAAGGGCGGAATGGTGATCGAGACCACATTGAGTCTGTAATAGAGGTCTTCCCTGAACTTTCCGCTTGAAATCGCCTCCTCCAAATTTTTATTGGTGGCGACGATAAACCGGATGTCCACCTTGATCGTTTCCGTTCCCCCGAGCCTCTCAAAACGCTTCTCCTGGAGGACCCTCAGTAATTTGGCCTGGGTGGAGAGGGACATGTCACCGATCTCATCCAGAAAGATCGTTCCCCCCTGGCACTGTTCGAGCTTGCCGATTCGGCGAGAGATCGCTCCGGTGAATGCTCCTTTCTCATGGCCGAAGAGCTCGCTTTCAAGAAGGGTGTCCGGAATGGCCGCACAATTGACCGGAAGGAAAGGCTGATGGGAACGGAGACTGTGATGATAGATCGCCCGGGCGATCAGTTCCTTGCCCGTTCCGCTTTCTCCCCTGAGGAGGACCGTGACGTCGCTCGGGGCGACCTGGCCGATCATTTTGTAGATCTCCTGCATCCTGGGAGAGGATCCGACAATCCGTTCCTCTTCTCCCTCGGACACGGCCAGGGGAGCGTAAGTGACTTCCTCTTTGATCAGTTTTCGCAGGGCGAGGGCTTTTTCAACCAGCCTTTTCATCTGCGGAATGGGGAACGGTTTCAGGATATAGTCATAAGCCCCGTACTTCATGGCTTCGATGGCCGTTTCGGTCGTCCCGTAAGCCGTCATGATGATCACGAGGGACTTGGGGTCGATGAGTTTGATCTCCTTCAGCACTTCGATTCCGCTTCGACCCGGCATCTTGATATCCATGATGATCAGGTCAGGCGAGCTTTCCCTGACCCGATCCAATGCCTCCGTGCCATTTTGAGCCGTGAGGATCGCGTATTTTTCCTCCATCATCCTTTTCAGAGAATATCGGATCGATTTGTCATCGTCGACGATCAGAATGGTCTGCATCTTCTTCCTTTCATGAAACAGGGAGCCAAACCGTAAAAAGAGTTCCTTTCCCGGGTGCGCTCTCCACCTCGATCTTTCCGTCGTGCTGGTCGATGATCCGATGGGTAATGGAGAGGCCCAGGCCAATTCCTCCTTCCTTCGTAGAGAAGAAAGGGTCGAAGAGTTTATCGATGTCTTCACCGGGGATACCCACGCCGGAGTCCTGGATGGAGAGCTTCATCCATCGATCGTCCTCTGGAAGCCGCCCCTTCAACGACAGGTGGCCACCCTTCGGCATCGCCTGGACGGCGTTCAATAGAAGGTTGAGGATGGCCTGTTTCATCTGTTCGCGGTCCATCAAAATGAGGGGGAGAGGTTGAAATTCCTTTCGAACTTCGATCCGCTGTTTCTCGATTTGAGGCCTGAGCAATTGAAGGGTTTCTTCGATAATGGAGAGGACCTCCGCTTTCTCTAAGCGAGGGGGAGCCGGCTTGGCGAATCGGAGAAACTGATCGACGATTTCATTGATCCGATTGATTTCTTCCGCGATGACCTTGAGGTCCTCCCGATGGGAGTTTCCAGCCGGATAATTTCCAGTCAGAGAATGGATCAGGATGTTGATGCTGGTCAATGGATTTCGAATCTCGTGGGCAATGCCTGCAGCCAACTGCCCCAAAGCGGCTAACTTATCGGATCGAACCAGCTGGGCTTCCGTTTTTCTCAAATCGGCGGTCGTTTTTTGAATCTTTTCTTCCATCTGCAGGCTGAAGGCTTTGAGTTCCTGGTACATGAAGGCATTGTGAATGGCCAGGCCGGCCTGTTGGGCGTAAACCATCACCGATTCGAGGGCCTCCTTCGTAATGTTTTTGCTGGGCTCAACGAAGTCTGCGGCAATAGCTCCCAAGGCCTTTTCCTTAACCAGAAGAGGAACCACCACCAGGGAGTGAAGATTGAATTTCTCTTTCAGGACGGGGTTGACTCTTGGGTCTTTGCCGGCATCGGGAATCACGAAAGGCTGTTTCTCGAAAATCGACCGGGCAACGACACTCTCCTCCGGATCTAAGCGCAGCGTGATTCCCTTGATTCTTTCCTCATCGATTCCTACCGCCATTTTGCATTCAAGAGCATTCCTCGTTTGATTGACCAGGTAGAGACGGGCTCGGTCGAATCCGATATTTTTGGTCACTCCTTCCAAGACCAGTCTGAGAATCTCATCAATATCAAGGGTCTCCATCAGGCCGGATTTCTCAATGCAGACGGCTGCCTGATTGGCCACTGTCGAGAGCATCTCCTCTTCGTTTTTCGAAAAGGAATGGGGGTACGACGTGTAGCAGTTGATCACACCGATGACCCTGTCCTTAATACACATGGGGACACTGAGCATCGAAACCAATCCTTCCTTTTTGGCCAGATCTTTTTCTTTATACAGAGGGTCTTTGAGGACGTTGAGAATGGCGATCGGCTGATTACGAAGAGCGACATGGCCCACCACTCCCTCTCCCAGGGCGAGGCTTCGCTCTTTCAGATATTCTTCGCTGATGCTCTGGGTCGCCTTCAACTTCAGCCTGTGGTCTTTCTCATCCAGAATCCAAAGAGAACAGATCTTCGAGTCCATCAAATTAGCGGTCACGGTTACCATCAACCGCAGGACGTCTTCAAGATAGAGGCCGGAGGCGATGGCTTTGCTGATCTCCAGTAAAGCATTGATCTCTTTGGATTCCGGGTTTTTCTGCCCTTTGATCAAAGGGGCCTCCTATTTTTTTCTATCATAAACGAAATCCCCGATTTTTCAAAATGAAAAAGGGGATACCGGTATCCTGCGATATCCCCTTTCGAATCAAAGATTTTGAATTTTAAGCTTCTTTCTTATCTTAGACCCAACCCCGCAGCTTGCAGGCTTCCGCTACCCTTGCCACGGAAACCAAATAGGCGGCCTGCCGCATGTTGACCTTCTCCTTTAAATACATCTGGTAGACTCCGTGAAAGGCGCGGGTCATTTTCTGGTCGAGCCTCTCGTGAACTTCTTGCAGGGGCCAGTAAAAATTGTACGTGTTTTGAACTTGCTCAAAATAGGATACGGTCACCCCCCCTGCGTTGGCGAGGAAATCAGGGATCACGAAGACCTTGTTCTGATACAGGATGTCATCCGCTTCCGGGGTTGTTGGTCCGTTGGCCAGCTCGCAAGAAATCTTGCACCGGATTCGATCTGCGTTTGCCGCGGTGATCACATTTTCAAGGGCCGCCGGGAAAAGAACGGTGACCTCCAGCTCCAGGAGTTCTTCGTTGCTGATGTTCTCGGCTCCCGGGAATTTCTGGAGACTTCCGGTTTTGAGCTTGTAATCCACCACCTGCTTCGGATCTAACCCCTTTGCGTTGTAGATCCCTCCCTGGGAGTCCGAAGCGGCAATCAGTTTAAGTCCAAGAATCTCGCTGCCCAAAAGAGCTGCGTATTGACCGGCGTTTCCAAAGCCCTGGACCGCCATGGGTTTGTCCCGGAGATCGATGTTCAGTAATTTGGCCGCTTCACGCATCACATAGACGCCGCCCCGCGCCGTAGAATCTCCTCGTCCCTCCGATCCTCCGAGGGGAATCGGCTTCCCCGTGATGACACCGGGATGATGATGTCCGACGATCGTCTCATACTCGTCCATCATCCAGGCCATAATCTGAGGGGTTGTATAGACATCCGGAGCGGGCACGTCTTTCGAAACCCCTAGCGTCGAGGCGATGGCCCTCATATGAGCGCGAGCCAAACGCTGCTTCTCGCCCTCCGACATCCATTTCGGATTGCAGGTGATGCCTCCCTTTCCTCCTCCCAGGGGGATATCCACCACGGCCGTCTTCCAAGTCATCCAGGCAGCCAGGGCGCGGACGGTATCGATGGTCTCTTCCGGATGCCATCGGATGCCGCCCTTGGCTGGCCCCCGGGCCGTATTATACTGAATCCGATACCCATGGAATATTTGAACTTTTCCGTCATCCATTTGGACAGGTAGCGTTACCCGCAGCTCTTGTTGAGGCCACCGAAGCAGATCATGGGTGGCTAGGTCCAAACCTAGTCTGTCCGCCGCAACATCCAGTTGCGCCTGTGCAATCTTGAAGGGATTCAACTCTGCCATGTCTTGTTCTCCTTTTCTGAGATGAGTAATAAAAAAAGGGCGCCAAATTTCTTTGACGCCCTCGTCTTCAATACGGCATTGTATTGGTTAACGGCCATTATATGATATTTTGAATTTTTGTCAAGAAAATAATATTTCCTAAAACAGGTCACTATCTCATTCTGTCTGTAAGGAGAATCGCCTCCGAGATCTCCCTCATCGTTTTCCGACTGTTCATGCTCGCCTTTCGAATCCTCCTGAACGCCTCTTCTTCATTCAGAGCATGTTGTTTCATCAATATCCCTTTGGCCCTTTCCACCAGTTTTCGAGTTTCCAACTCCTCCTGGATCACCTTGGTCTTTACCATTAATTCGGTATTCTCAATACAGATCGCCGCCTGGTTGGCGACGGAGGTGAGGACGGCTCTCTCCGTCTCACTAAATTCATGAGGATAGGAAGTGTAGCAATTGATCACCCCGATCACCTTATCTTTGACTGTCAGGGGAACACTGAGCATGGAAACCAAGCTTTCTTTTTTTGCTAATTCTTTCTCTTTGTAGCGGGGTTCTTTCAAGACATCGAGGATGGCCAAGGGCTTGTTCTGTTGCACTACGAAACCCACGATGCCCTCTCCCAGTTTTAAAGCCCGTTCCTTGAGGTATTCCTCGCTCATGGTTTGGGTGGCCCTGATTTTTAAAACCTTTTCTTTTTCATCCAAGATCCAGAGAGAACAGATTTTAGAGTCCATCACATTGGCGGTGACGGTCACAATCAGCTTCAAGATATCATCTAAGTACCGGTCGGAGGAGATGGCCTGGCTGATTTCCGAGAGAGCCTCAATCTGTTTCTTGGGGGAGGGTTTTTTGTATAACAACGGCGAACCTTCCTTTCACTATTGCGAAGCCAATTTACACAAAAGGTCTAAAGTTGTCAACAAGCCGGAAGCGGTCGTGTGCGCAGTGTTTCCGGGCGGCATGTCTCGTCCGCCGTGGCTTTCTTTTCAGGGCCTCTTTGTATCCGCCCCATTTAGAAAGCACACGGCCTGGCGGTGTTGAGGATCGGCCACCACCGTAGCAAAGCCCCCGTCCGTGGTATTGGGAACGTCGATCAAGCGAAGAACCGGTTCGTATTCGCGGGCGTGAGGGAATAGCTCCAGGAGGATATTCGGCGCTCTTTCAAAGAATTCCGTCTGAAATTCCGTAGCGGCATCGTCCGGGAACACCGGCAGATAAATAATCTGGGCTTCCACCAAATCCTGGAAAAAGTGCGTTCCATAAGAGACTTCGGGCACATGGCCGGCTTCTTCCAGGGCCACTTCCACCAAGACCGCTGCATTATCGATATCGGCGTAAGTCACATTGACTCCTAAATCAATGTTTCCGCTCCCCCATCGTCCTGGTCCCATCATCAAAATCTTAGCATCTTTGATTGCCGGGTGGCGATTGATTTGTCCCACCAAACGTCCCAGGGATTTTTTCGCCTCTCGGGCCAGGCGATTGTATCCTTGGGGGTCGATGTAGAGTATGTAACGGATTTGCTCGACCGAGCCGCCACAGATCATGCGATGGGAGCGAAATAGAATCTGCTGGCGTTCCAGCGAGGTGGGCACCGACACAGCCACCATTGAACCGGGGGTAAACAGCGGCCGGCATTGAAGCAAATTGATGCGGACATGTTTGCCGCCGTCGACAGAGGCTGTAAACTCCACGTCCACCGGCTGTCCATAGGCCTCTTCCAGTCTGGCCAACAGATTCCCCATGACCGGAACAAAATCTGTTCGTAGAATCAGGTTGTTAAAAGTGAGCACCCATTGATCCGCGCTTCCGCCCACCTTCCCGGAGACGGGGTCGTAAGGGTAATTGTCGCGCATGACCGAAACGAACATGGAAAGATGAGGATACTCATCTTTCGCCAATATGTCGGTCAAGAAGTGGGTCTCGAACTGGTTTGTCTCCAGGTTGAGCACATCCACCTGATGCTGAGAATACTTGGATACTTTCACCCCTACTTCCGGGCGCAGCTGGGGATGGCTAATGGCGATCATGCGAGGGTAATCCGCACCGACCCGGTCCACCGCCCTTGTGCCCAGCCCAAAAACGAGGCGGGTGACGCCTTGCCGGGAATCGATGCGGTCATTCCAGGCATAGAGGTTGCGCGAGAAGGCGACTCCGGCCAGCGTCGGGAAAGAAATACTGCCGGTACGGCATGCCCGAAACGCGCTGCACCAAAATCGCCATTTGTTCGTCGTTTGCGCCCAGACCACGCTTACTGCGATAACACAGGGCATCGGGGTTGAGAGCACTGGCGTACACCAACTTCACCGCACGCATGAAGTCATCCAGGCGGGCCTCGGGATTTCCCTGGTTCGTACAAAATATACTGCGATATTTTCCGGCAAAGGAATTGCCAAAACTGTCTTCCAGCAAACTACTGGAGCGTACGATGATGGGTGCTTGTCCGTAGTAGTCCAGCATGGCACGAAACTGTTCTCGGATGGTTGACGAGAAACGACCCGCCAAAAAACGCTCCTCAATCTCTTGAAATTCATCGGGAGAAGTGGCGGAATCACAGGTCAGTCGCAATCGGAGCCTAAAAAGGTCGTTGTTGACCAGAAAGGTGAAAAAGACATCCGAGCCGATGTAAAAAGAGTCGTGGTCGTCGAGCCGCTCTTTGAAGTCAATCCCCGTCTCTTCCTTTTTCGCCAGCAGGATACGCTGCGCGAGCAACATGCCGGCGGCTTTTCCCCCGATGCGTCCGGCCCCGATCAAGCGCTTTCGAATCGCAAACAGATCTTCCAGGGTAAAATACCGATCCGCGAGCCGGTTAAAGACGGGATGATGTCCGATGAGCATTCGACCCAATTCCTGTTTCAAAGCCAACTGTTCGGGATCCCCTTCGTCAAAGCCGGATTGGGTTTTGCTGTAGTCGGAAAGCTTTTGGTAGACGCTTTCCCAGGGAGCCAGGGGTTGCGTCGTTTCGAGCAAGGGGGATTGCCGGGCTGAGGCCAATACTTCTGCGGCTTCGCGACTTTGCGAAAGCGGGTGCCAGTTTTCTCCGGCGACGAGATGGGGCAAGAACATCTGTGGCGAATAACGATCCCACACCTTGATGGGGTGGATATGCATTTGGTCTTTGGCGTGATACACGTCCACAAGGATTTGCGTCGTATCCCGAATGCGGGCCACGGCGTAGTGGGCATGCTGGCCGCGCGTCAAGGCAAAATAGGCGACCGTATTCAACTCAAATAGAAAAGGGCAGGTGATCTGGAAGAAGTTGGCGAGCGATTCGTCGGTCGCCCACTCCACCACCAACGCTGACAGGTTGTCAAAGACGTACATGACCTCGGGGCCGTGCGCTTCAATAAGGAGGTGGACTTCGCGCGTAAAATAATCAAAGCCCAGGCTGGGGTCCAGCTCAATCATTTCCAACCCCGGGTGAGAAGCCAACACGGGTGGGTGGGATGCAAAACGCAAATAGACCAGCCGCCGCCGGGCGGCAAGAGCAGCCTCGGCAAACGGCACAGCAAAGTGACGGTAATCCTCGAGGCGATCAACCTGCCAGACGACATTGTCGCCTAAACGGATTCCTTGTAAAACTTCGTCCAGGGCTTTAATCCCACTGGGAATCTCAGAAGTTTTCATTTCTTGCGTAAAGAGCCTCCGTTTCTGTATAAAGCTCCGTCTTTTGATCCCCTAAGCTCTTTAAGAGCCTGTGTGGATGCCCAAGCAGAAGGTTACAGAATTATTACACAAGTGGTTAGTTTTTTACAATGGAATTTTAGGTAGAGTTGACCCGAATAGGGGATTATGCTACATGTGAAGTATCTTCCCCTCGCTGCCTTGAAGGAAGGGACACTCTAGGGCTGGCCTGGGCTCGAGACCAAAATGAATGGAAGCGGTACCGGGCCCGGGTGACCGACCACGAGTCAGATCAATACTTTTTAATTCTGCGAAACAAGAAGGAAGGAGAAATGGATCCGATCAAACAATGGTGGGTTGAAGAAAGGGCGAAGAAGGCCGTTGAAAAACTGGTGGCCCATGAATTCAAAGCCATCTATGCGAAGACGAAAGAAGCGGCAGCTCAAGAACTCTGGAAACACATTACCCCGGGGCAGAAGGTAGGGGTGGGTGGGTCCCTGACGATAAGAGGGCTGGGGATTTTGGAAAAATTGGAGGCGCAGGGTTATATCCTCTACGATCATTGGAAGCCCGGACTCTCAGCAGAGAATATCCTTGAGATACGGAAGTCACAAATGAGCACGGATCTCTTCTTAACCAGTGCCAATGCCATCACCCTGACTGGAGAGCTGGTCAATATCGATGGGATCGGAAACCGTGTGAATTCGATCAATTTTGGTCCTGGAAAGGTCATCCTCGTTGCCGGTTATAATAAGATCGTTGAAGATGTTCAAGAAGGGATTAAAAGGATAAAGAATGTGGCAGCCCCCTTGAACGCCAGACGACTCCATATCGATGTCCCCTGTGCGAAGGTGGGGAAGTGCGTGGATTGTAATTCGCCCAACCGGATCTGCAGGGTGATCGTCATCCATGAGCGAAAACCTTCTTTGACGGATATCTTCATTATCCTGGTCGGAGAAGAATTGGGTTTTTGAAATACGAAGCACGAAATCCGGGCGAAGCATCCCGAGGGGATCAATACGAAAGAATTTCGAAATATTAAATCCTGAGGTTCAATATTTATCCTTAAGTTTTGTTTAATTTGACATTCGGATTTGTTTCGGATTGGTCCGAGGCGGACGCTTCGCCCGATATTCGAATTTAGTATTTTGGGGGTGTCGCGATGGGTAAAATCAGGAGGGCAATTGTGAGCGTTTCGGACAAGGCCGGAGTTGTTTCGTTTGCGAAGGGTTTAGCCCAAATGGGGGTTGAGATCCTCTCCACCGGAGGGACGGCAAAGACATTGAGGGAGCAAGGTGTCTCGGTCATCGATATCTCGGACTATACTGGATTTCCGGAGATGCTGGATGGACGGGTAAAGACCCTCCATCCAAAGGTCCACGGGGGACTCCTGGGAATGCGATCTAATAAGGAACACGTCAAGAAGATGGAAGAGCACGGAATCCTTCCCATCGATCTTGTGGCCGTCAACCTCTACCCTTTCGAGGCAACCATAGCGAAGAAGGAGTGTCCCCTTGAGGAAGCAATTGAGAATATCGACATCGGTGGGCCTACCATGCTCCGTTCGTCGGCCAAGAATTACCCCGACGTCACCGTGGTGGTGGACCCGGGCGATTACGAACCCGTCCTCTCTGAGTTGAAAGAGAGGGGGGAAATTTCCATCGAGACCAACTTTCGTTTGGCCAAGAAGGTTTTCCAGCATACGGCACGTTACGACGGGGCTATTTCAAATTACCTGGGACAGATCGAGAGGGGCAAGAAGGCCTTTGAATTCCCGGAGACCTTTACTTTCCAGGTGAAGAAAGCCCAGGAATTACGTTATGGAGAGAACCCCCACCAGAAGGCGGCCTTTTACCGGGAGCTTTTATTAACCGAGCCTTCTGTTTCGAATGCCGTTCAGCTCCAGGGGAAGGAATTGTCTTACAACAATATCCTCGATATTGACTCCGCCTACGAGACAGTCAAGGAGTTTGAAGAGACGGCTACGGTCATCATCAAACATAACAATCCCTGCGGTGCGGCGATTTCTATCCAGAGTCTGGCGGATGCTTACAGAAAGGCGAGGGATTGCGATCCGGTCTCTGCGTTCGGCGGGGTTGTGGGCTTCAACCGTGCTGTCGATAAAGAGACGGCCAAGGAGATGGCTGAAATATTTCTCGAAGTCATCATTGCCCCGGGGTTTGATCCGGAGGCATTAGAGATTCTTAAGGCGAAAAAGGATCTGCGGATCCTCAAAACCCCGCCTCTTAAGGGGTCCTCCCTGCAAGGGGGATTCGACCTGAGAAAGGTCGTGGGCGGTCTGTTGGTCCAGGATCGAGATCTTGGCAAGGTGCCGATGGAACAGTGGAAGGTGGTCACCAAAAGGAAGCCGACGGAGGCGGAGAAAAGGGCCATGGCCTTTGGCTGGAAGGTGGCCAAACATGTCAAATCAAATGCCATTGTCCTCGTCCGGGAAGATCGGACCATCGGGGTGGGCGCCGGTCAGATGAGCCGGGTTGATTCCACCCGGTTGGCGGTGATGAAGGCGCAATCCTCAACCAAGGGAACGGTGTTGGCTTCGGATGCCATGTTTCCATTCAGAGACGGGGTGGATACAGGGGCGGAAGCAGGTGCTTCGGCCATCATTCAACCCGGAGGCTCGATTCGAGATCAAGAGGTGATTGCCGCGGCAGACGAGTATAACATCGCCATGGTCTTTACAGGGATGAGGCACTTCCGACACTAAAAGGATTAAATCCGAAGCACGAAATCCGAAGTACGAAACATCGATGTTCCGACAAGAGATGTTTAGAATTTTGGTAATTTGGATTTTTAATTTGTTTCGGATTGGTCCGAGACGGACGCTTCGCCCGATATTCGAATTTCGGATTTCTTGCTCAGGCTCACATAAGATCCATTGGTCTGACGTACACGGTTAGGAGTTGAACCATGAAGGTTCTGGTGGTGGGCGGTGGGGGCAGAGAGCACGCCCTGGTTTGGAAGATTGCGCAGAGCCCGAAGGTATCGAAGGTCTTTTGTGCTCCGGGAAATGCAGGGATTTCTGAGCAGGCGACCCTGGTTCCTATCGCAGCCAATGACTTGAACGGACTTACTTGAGTTTGCCTTAAAGGAGCAGATCGACTTGACGGTCGTGGGGCCTGAAGATCCGCTGACCAGGGGTATCGTCGATCTTTTCGAATCAAAGGGCCTCCATTTTTGGGCGAACAAGAAGGCTGCAGAGATTGAAGGGAGCAAGGCCTTTGCCAAGGAGATGATGAAGAAATATCGTCATTCCGACCGCCTCGTACGAGATCTTTGATGACCGGAATGAGGCCGTGAGCTATATCCGCAAGGCCAAGGGGCTCCCCTCGTGGTCAAGGCGGACGGTCTGGCGGCAGGCAAGGGAGTGATCGTCTGCAAGACCGTGGAGGAAGCCATCCGGGCTGTTGATCAGATCATGGTGGAGAAGATATTCGGAGACGCAGGGGATCGGGTGGTCATCGAGGAGTACCTTGTCGGGAGAGGAGACATCCTACGTTGCATTTACCGACGGAAAGACGATTCTTCCAATGGCGTCCTCGCAGGATCATAAGGCTATTTTTGATGGAGACCAGGGACCAAACACAGGCGGGCATGGGAGCTTATTCGCCCGCGCCTGTCGTGACGGGCGAGGTCCATGAGAAGATCATTGAAAAGATATTGAGGCCGGCCATTTATGGCATGGGAGAAGAGGGGAGACCCTATAAAGGCGTTCTCTATGCGGGTTTGATGGTTCACGAGGGTCATCCTAAGGTATTGGAGTTCAATGCCCGATTCGGAGATCCGGAGACCCAGCCTGTCTTGATGCGGATGAAGGGGGATATCGTTCCGGTCCTTGAAGCTTGTATGAACGGAACGCTGTCGCACCAAAAGATCGAGTGGGACAACTCTGCCTCTGTATGTGTGGTCATGGCTTCAAAGGGGTATCCCGGAGATTACGAGAAGGGAAAAGTGATCAAGGGGTTGAAAGAGGTTTCCCGAATGGAAAGAGTTTTTGTCTTCCATGCGGGGACCGCCCTGAAAGACGGGCAGGTCACGACCAACGGAGGAAGGGTTTTAGGAGTGACCGGATTAGGAGAGGATATCCCAAGAGCTATCGAGAGACTTACCAGGCTGTAAAGAAGATCTCCTGGGATGGCGTTCACTATCGAATCGATATCGGCCAGAAGGCGCTGTGCTGGCTCCGATAAAAAGGCAGGGGCATGTGGGATAGCGCCGAATGATGAAAAAATCCTCAACCAATAAAAGGCTTGGACGAAATAGCAGAAGAAGAGGAGGAATAGAGGAATGCACAAGATCGCAGTAATTCCAGGAGACGGGACAGGGCCCGAAGTAGTAGCCGAAGGGTTGAAGGTTTTGAAAGCCGTCTCTGAAAAATTTAAGTTCAAATATCAACTGGAACATTACGACCTGGGCGGGGACCGCTATTTGAAGACAAAGGAGACACTGCCGATTTCCGTCTTCAATGAATTGAAAAAGATGGACGCTATTTATCTGGGTGCCATTGGCCATCCGGACGTCAAGCCGGGAATTCTGGAGCAAGAGATTCTGCTGAAGATTCGATTTCAGCTGGATCAGTATATCAACCTGAGGCCGGTCAAACTCTACCCTGGCGTGGAAACGCCCCTCAAGGATAAGGGGCCCGAGGATATCGACTATATTGTCGTGAGAGAGAATACCGAGGGGGCCTATCTCGGGGCCGGAGGATGTCTCAAAAAGGGAACACCTGACGAGGTTGCCATCCAGGAGGCGATTCATACCCGGAAGGGTGTGGAACGCTGCATCCGCTACGCCTTCGAATATTGCCGCAAGAGGAATAAGAAGAAAAAGCTCACGCTCTGCGGCAAAACCAATGTGCTGACCTATGCCTTTGATCTCTGGGAACGGGTTTTTTACGAAGTGGCGAGGGAGTATAAAGGGATTGCTACGGATTATGCCCATGTGGATGCGACCTGCATGTGGATGGTGAAGAATCCGGAGTGGTTCGATGTGATCGTGACGGACAATATGTTTGGAGATATCATCACCGATCTGGCGGCCATGACTCAGGGAGGATTGGGGATTGCCGCAGGAGGGAATATCAACCCGGAAGGAGTCTCGATGTTTGAGCCCATGGGAGGGTCCGCACCGAAATACACGGGGAAGGGGGTCGTCAGCCCTCTGGCAGCGATTTCTGCGTGCCAGTTGATGCTTGAAATCTTGGGGGAGGAAAAGGCTGCCGGGGAGGTGGAGAAAGCGATCATGAAGGTCGTCAAGCAGGATGTAAAAAGCCTGACCGCCGGGAAGATGGGGTATTCCACCTCCCAGGTCGGCGACCTTGTGGTGAAGTATATCCTCGGGAAATAAATTTCAAATTGCAGATTTTTTCAATTTTAGATTTGAAATCTGAAATCTGAAATGGAGGTTAAAGATGGAATGGGGAATGAAAAATCGTTTGGCACAGTTGATTAAATCGGATGGACACTGTCTGTTTTTGCCGATCGATCATGGTTATTTTCAGGGGCCCACCCGCAAGCTGGAAAAACCCGGGGAAACCATTCGGCCCCTGCTTCCTTACTGCGATGCTCTTTTCGTGACCCGCGGCGTGGTGCGCTCGTCTATCGATCCGGAAAACACGAAGCCGATCATCCTTCGGGTATCCGGAGGAACGAGCGTCATCGGCAAAGACCTTTCCAACGAAGGCATTACCACCTCCATGGAGGAGGCGATCCGTCTCAATGTGTCCGCAGTGGGAATTTCTGTCTTTGTTGGAAGCGATTATGAAAAGGAATCGCTGTTAAACCTTACGAAGCTGGTGGACGAGGGAGAGAAATACGGGATACCGGTCATGGCCGTGACCGCTGTGGGGAAGGAGCTGGAAAAAAGGGATGCCCGCTACCTTGCTCTGAGCTCTCGAATTGCTGCGGAGCTGGGCGCGCGGATTGTCAAGACTTACTGGTGCGAGAATTTTGAGAAGGTGGTCAATGGTTGCCCCGTGCCCGTGGTGATGGCGGGCGGGCCCAAAGTGAATACGGAGTTAGAGGTCTTTGAATTTGTCCATGACGGAATGGCAAAGGGTGCCATCGGAGTCAACCTGGGAAGAAACATCTGGCAGAATGACTATCCGGTGGCCGATGATCAAGGCTTTACGTGCGATTATCCACGAAAAAGGAACAGTGAAAGAAGCGAACGAGATCTTTGAGCAAGAGAAAAACAAGATGAAAAAATAGGGACACATCCCTTTTTGCGCTTTCAAAGGTTCCAGGATAGGGGTATTTTTCATCTCAATCGTTCAATCGAGAATGGGATATGCCCCCTTTTTTAAAATACGATGCGCGTCGCGATGTATTACAACAACAGGGATGTGAGGCTGGAAGAGATTCCGATACCTCAGATCGGCCCCGGTGAGTTATTGGTCAAGGTGGTGGCCAGCGGCATCTGCGGCAGCGATGTCATGGAATGGTATCGGATTAAAAAGGCTCCCCGGGTGCTCGGTCATGAGATCACAGGGGAGATCGTTGAGGTCGGCAAAGGGGTGGATCGCTACAAAAAGGGCGATCGCGTCTTTGTTTCTCATCATGTTCCCTGTAACACCTGTCCATACTGTCTGAACGGTGATCACACTCTTTGCGATACGTTACGGACGACCAATTTCGATCCGGGAGGTTTCTGCCGAATATCTCCGTGTTCCCAGGATCAACGTGGATCGGGGTGTTTTTGTGTTGCCCGGGGAGATCTCTTTTGAAGACCGGCGTCTTTATCGAGCCGTTGGCCTGTGTCCTTCGCGGGCAGCGATTGGCAAGACTGGAACCCGGGAAGACCGTTTTTGTTATCGGAAGCGGAATCTCAGGAGTTCTTCATATTGCTCTGGCCCGCGCGTCAGGGGCAGGACGGATCATTGCCTCGGATATCAGCGAATACCGTCTCAGGACGGCGAAACAATCCGGTGCGGACGAAGCGCTCTTTGCCAAGGACGTCCGCACTTCAAAGATTCGAGAAATCAATCAGGGGCGATTGGCTGATCTGGTCATCGTTTGTGCTGGAAGCCCTTCAGCGTACAAACAAGCGCTTGAGACCGTCGACAGGGGAGGAACGATTTTATGTTTTGCTCCTTTGGAGCCGGGTGTTGATCTTGTTCTTCCTTTCTTTGAGTTTTGGAATGATGGAATGACCCTTTTATCCACTTACGGGGGGAGTCCTTTTGACATTTCAACAGCCGTCGAGCTGATAAGAGCCCAGCGTCTTCCTCTTCAGAAAATGATCACCCACCGGCTTCCGCTGGCAGAGACAGGGGTTGGATTTCAAATGGTGACGGATGCCAAGGACTCTATCAAAGTGATCATTGAACCTCACCGGTGAAACAAGAGAAAAGGCAGGGCCATCTCTGACCCTACCTTCGCCCGTTAAAAGCTGAATCTGGAATTGCTTTTTTATCTCCTCTTTCTTTTGCTTGCCCTCTCGAAAAATAGTTCCAGGTCCTTCTGCCCGAACCACATCCGATACGGTGTCTGTTTAGACTCCAATACGAAAGTTCCCTGATCAATGATCTTCAGCTCATATAACTTTCCGGTGAGTTTATGCTTCAATCTGTCCCCTTCCACAATCCTCATGGCGCGTCATAACCCCTTAACTTTTTCAAAAAAAGATCCGAGATGCCGACTTTGGAAACCATATGCGTACGAGCCCCTCTTCATCCTCCAGCATGACCACTTTTTCGTTTTCAATCTTTGAGATCTTAAACAGGTCCTGGGTTAATTTATTTCTTATCCTCTCTCCCTCGACGATGGTCATTCGGCGTTACCCCCTTTTCCAGCCCCGGTGATTCTTGCTGAGGTGTCGGTCCATATGATTCGATACATCGAATGATTGCATAAATCTCACGTTGACAGGATTTCTTTGTCTCCGGCTGGGGTTCCACGACAGCCCCTGGCCTGGCTTTGTTTGGCGGTAAGAAACAAAAGCAATATCAGTGCCAACGAAGCTATTCTCATAATCGTTTGATACTACAGATTTTTTCAAAAGCGTGGTTTCTCAAACGAGATAAGAAATATGACTTTTTGCCGGAAATGGACCATATCTGTCATCTCTGGCACAAGCCGGCCCTATCCATTCACGAAAACCATCATGAACTGTTGCAAAGCGGTTAGCAACCCCTCCCTGCCATTATGCAACTGAGAAATTAAGTCAATAATCGAGGCTGATTTGCGACCTGCCTTAACCAACCTGGCATGTCCACACGCGGAAAGACAATTTTTGGCCTATTAAATCACTCTTCCGGTCAAGCAGTAACTTTTAGAATATGAAACGTTTCAACCGGTTACATGCTTTTGAGAAGACTGGCACCATCCTTGCTGTAAACAATAACGAAGAGGAGGAATCAGCGGTTTCGTCCGAACAATGACCCAATTCGTCATCCTTAGAAAAGAATAAAACCTATGCGCCGGGGACGAAAAAGATTAAAGGAGCTATGTTACCGAGATAAGAAGATCGTCAAGAGACTGAACTCCAGTTCTGAAACGATGACTCATCTGGCTAGGAAACATGGCATTTCCAAACAGCGAATCTTTCAAATTCTAATGAAAGCGAGAGAGCTCGGCTACGTCGTTCGCAGGCCGAGGTTATTAGCACGGGAGCACGGAATTCGCCAATGTGAGGTCTGTAACAAAATCTTACAGGTTGCCGACAAGGATAATCTGATAACCAAGAAACAACTCTCCCAGTTGTTGAGCATTGACTATGAGATCTGCAACTGGCATCTCAGTCAACTCAAAGGGTCAGGTTTTGTTTCCAAGAGGTTTGCGACGCTGAGAAGTGACAGATTGGCCAGAGCTCTCCAATATTACAAGTACAATTCTCTTCCGCCGGGTGTCGTGGGAAAAAGATTTGGATATAGGAACTTTTACTCGCTTCTGAATTATCAAAGGAAGAAGGGAATCAATGTTGAAAAAGAGGTCAATCTGCCCATCACAGCCCTGTTGAATCCGGAGGATCCCATGGCCGTGTCTCCGTCTGTCCTGTGAACTTGTTCATTGCCCTTTGTTCTCGTCTTTTCCGCAAACCTCATGCTATTCTGACTCGCCCTGAATCCTCAAGACGCCCGCCCCTTGAATTCTCCCTTGCTTTAATAGAATCAGAGCCTGGTTTGCCTCTCCCAGTTTAAATTCTTGAACTTCGGGGATGATGGGGATTTCAGCAGCGAGAGACAGAAATTCCTGAGCATCCTTTCGGGTAACGTTGGCCACACTCTTGATTTCTTTTTCATCCCAAAGGAGTTTAGCATAGTCCAGAGGTGGAATTGGATTTCTCTTGCGAATGACTGCTAACACCAGCCTTCCGCCCTTTTCCAAGACCCTCAACGCCCGGGGGACTGTCTCGCCGACTGGCGTAAAATCAATTGCACAGTGAACTTTTCCGGGAGGATCATCTTCCGGCCCGCCTGCCCAGGAGGCTCCCAGTTTCTTCGCCAGATTTCGATGGGTCTCGCCTCTTGTGAAGACAAAGACGTTGCAACCCCAGTACCTGGCGAGCTGAATAACAATGTGAGCGGACGCTCCAAACCCAAAAAGTCCCAGAGTCTGGCCCTTTTTGATACCGGAAAGGATGAGGTCCCGATATCCGATTGCGCCAGCGCATAAAAGCGGGGTGGCCTGGGCATCGGAAAATCTTTCTGGGATCAAATAGGCAAAGTCTTCAGAGACGACTGTGAATTGGGCATAACCTCCGTGGGCATGACATCCCGTCCCTCGAAACTCCAGGCATAAATTTTCATTTCCTCCTCTGCAAAAATGGCACTTTCCGCAAGCGGAATGGATCCATGCAATTCCCACCCGATCTCCCGCATGAAATCTGGCCGCTCCTGAACCTAACCTTGCAACTGTGCCGACGATCTGGTGTCCCAGAACGATTGGAAGTTTTGGGGGTAGTCTTCCCTCGATTTCATCCAGCTCCGTATGGCAGATGCCGCAGGCCGAGATTCTTACCAGAATTTGCTCGGGTCCGGGAGAAGGATCGGGTATTTCCTCCATCTTCAGCGGTTCGTTTTCTACGGGGGAAATCCCCCTGAGGATCATGGCCTTCATCTCTTCTGACCTCCGTCCCTGTTCTCCTATTAGCATACCAGACCCTGATGGATTGGGAAATATGAAAATCAGATTCATTTGAAAACGGGAAGGATAGCCCGGGAAGAATAAATGAACGAAAGGCGGGTTTTACAAATTGCAGAAGCGGGAAAGGGCGGGGTTTAAAACCCCGCCCCGGATTGATTAAATTGATTAGTAAGGTCTGTAATACCCTTCGACCCAGACCTTTCTCTCCTCGTAGTATCCAGGGGCTTGGCGATTTTCATAATGTCCGGACACTCCACGTCCCCAGCGGTCTCGATAACCAGGTATCCAAACTCTTTCCCAACCTCCGGGAACCCATTCGCGAGTCATCTCCCAGTGGCCCGGAACATATTCCTGTCGCGGCGGATAGTAATGATGTTCCGGTGCTGGCGCGATAACGACCGGGGGCGGCAGGGCGGCGAGGGCGAACAGTCCTCCTAAGGCGAGTGCTTTGAATATGTCTTTTGATCCTGCCTCGGCAGTGGGGATGGTGAAAACAGAGATTAAGGCCAAAACCAAGATCGTCAGAGCTAATTTTTTCCACATAGAAGGTCCCTCCTTTAGGATGTTTTTGTTTGTCTTTTACTTTTTTAGACGGAGGGCGCAGAGAACTTATTCAAAAAAAGTTTAGGTGGGGGAGACGGAAGCCAAAAGAGGAAACAGAACAATGGGCAGAGTCAAATGACTGTCATTAGAAGCGGGCGGAGACGGCATAGATGACGACGCCTTCTCCGTGTCTTGGACCCCCGATCAAGACTGTCCTCCCGGGGGAAAGTCTGACCTGGGTATCAAGAACATCCTTTCCTTCACGAATGACCCTTATCCTTAATTTGGCGGCTTCTTTCTGCAATCCCACCAAAGTGACTTCCATGAACCTTCCAGGATGGGCCATGATGGTGGCGGGTTGGTTTGGGGAAAGTCTAAGGTTCTCTTCCCTCAGCAGGCGATAAGAAGTGAAGTTGAAAAGGGACCCCAACTCCTTGTGCACATCCCTTAAAGAGGGATCAATGTTCTGGCCGACGTTCGAGGCCTGGATGACCCTCATCCGGACCGGAACTTGCGCGGAAGCTGTTAAGGTTGAGAAGAGAGAAAAAACGAAGAAGGCAGCCAGGAGGAAACCTGTTCTTCTCATATCGTTGTCCGTTCCTCCTCCGGACCCTCGAACAGCCATATGACCGTTACCTTCGGTTCTTCCAACTGATAGACCATCACATTATCGCTCTGACTCTCGATGTATTCTACAACAGATACCTCCGGAGAGGAAGGGGTTTTTTTCAAAATAATCTGGGTCGTAACAAACAGGAGGACCACGACGGTTGCCACCGCAGGAATCCAGACTCTTTTCTTAAAGAGAGGGGTGACGTCAAGCCAGGAACGGAGGGATTGCCACCAGGTTAACTTCTCCTGCTGACGAATTCCCCTCTCGATTTTCTGCCACACCCACGGGAAATCCTCCTTCCGGGTTGCCGCTTCTACAGGAGCTTTTATCAATGTCCTGAATTCCTCCATCGACTTCAACGCGTCCCGGCACCCCGGGCACTCCTGAAGATGGCCTTCCATGAGAAGTTTTTCCTCGTCCGTGACCTCCTGGTCAAAATATTTTTCTAAAACCGTTGATACTGAGGAACAGGAATTTTTCATCTGCCTTCCCCCGCTTTACGCGCCTTCGCCAAAAACATCGGCCTGACCTACCTTTCTGAAACGGTAGAAATGCCACGGTCCTGGCCGTGGACCTTCACATAGTCTTTTAACGACTCTTGCATCCTTTTTCTGCCATAATGAAGACGGGACATCACCGTCCCGATGGAGCATCCCATAGCCTCTGCCATCTCCTGGTAGGAGAGGCCTTCCACATCTCTATAAATAAGAGCGGCCCTCTGTTCATCGGGAAGTTTATCCATTGCCAGTTTTACCCTTTCTTCCAGCTCCTTTTGGAGAAGGACCCTTTCGGGCCCTTTTTCAGCCTCTTCTGAAGGTTCGAAACTTCCTTCCTCATCAAGGCTTGACATGAATTGTTTCCCCGCCTTCCTCTTATGGTCGATCGCAGTGTTCATTACCATCCGATAAAGATAAGTATAGAAATGGGACCTCCCTTTAAAGTTTTTGATGGACCGAAACAGCTTGATAAAAACTTCCTGAACGACATCCAGGGCTTCCTCCCTTTGCCTCACCACACCATACGCAATCCGGTAGACCTTCTCATGATATTTATCGAAGATCTCCTTCAACGCCTCTTGATCTCCTTGCTGGCACCTGGAGATTATCTCGGTTTCTTCACGCTCCACTGTCTCTTAACCTTTTAGACGATAAACTCTCTGAATTATTCAAATATTAAAATTATATTCATTGTAACCCAATTGTCCACCCTTATTATAATTTTAATTGAAAGATTCGGATTTTCAGGATACTAATAGGTATCCTTTTCCAAGGAGTGCGAAGAAGGGTGTCCATACCGAAGCAAAAGGCATCTGATCATGGCCGATATTCCCATTGGTTCTTGCTGGTTGCGTCCATTTTCATCACCTGCCTGATTACCTCTAACATCATCGCGGTCAAGCTCGTCAATATTTTCGGACTCCTATTGCCGGCAGCCATCCTTATCTTCCCGATCGGCTACATTTTTGGCGATGTGCTCACAGAAGTTTATGGGTATCGACAGGCCAGACGGGTGATCTGGCTGGGGTTTTTCTGCAACCTGATCACGGTGGCGGCAATATGGCTGGGACAGATTCTGCCCGCTGCCTCTTTCTGGGATGGACAGGCAGCGTACGAACGGATCCTGGGTTACACGCCGCGATTGCTTGGAGCCTCTTTTGTGGCCTACCTGGTTGGAGAATTCGCCAACTCCTTTGTGCTGGCGAAGATGAAAATTGCAACAAAGGGCCGCTGGCTATGGACCCGAACGATCGGTTCGACCCTTGTCGGCCAGGGCCTGGATTCCGTTCTATTCATGACCCTTGCATTTGCGGGGACGATTCCTCTGTCCGGTCTCGCAAATGCCATCGTGGTTCAGTGGCTCTCCAAATCGGTCTATGAAGCCATCGCCACCCCTTTGACGTACGGCGCAGTGAACTTCCTGAAGAAAAAGGAAGGATTGGATGCCTTTGATTATGACACGCAGTTTAACCCCCTTCTGATTGGAGAGTGACTTTCCATTGGATGCAATCAAGCGAATTGGATTACTGATCATCGGCTGGTTATTCATCGGTTTAGGGGTTGTCGGCCTATTCCTCCCTTTTCTGCAGGGAGTTCTATTTATCCTGATTGGTCTTGCCATCCTCTCTTCTCGAAGCGAGATCATCAATCGGTTCTTGAAATATCTTGAGGAGCGTTATCCCCACCTTCACGAGCGCGTGGAGAAATGGAAAGCGAAGATCCGAGGCTGGTTCAAGAAGGATTGAGAGGAAAAAGGGCTTATGTCGATTGAAGAGATTATCGAATCCTGGAAACGGTCCCGTGCCATCTCACCCTGTATCACGGATCTTCGAATTTCTAAGAAGAAGGAAGGGCAATATCGCTCTTTTCCGAAGTTCATCCATCCGGCCATCCGGGAGGCTTTGAAAACACAGGGAATCGAGCAGCTCTATTCCCATCAGGTCGATGCGATCGAGGCGGTTCATCAGGGAAAGGACATCGTCGTCGTCAGCCCGACCGCTTCCGGAAAGACCCTTTGCTACAACCTTCCCGTATTGAACACCAAGCTGGAGGCCCCTTCTTCAAAGGCTTTTTACCTCTTTCCCACCAAAGCCCTTTCGCAGGATCAGATGTTTGAACTACAAAAATTCATCGAGCGGATCGGAGAATCGACCACTACCTTCACCTATGACGGAGATACTCCCCAGGATGCCCGGCAGGCCATCCGGACCCGAGGGGATGTTGTGATCACCAACCCCGACATGCTTCATACAGGGATCCTTCCCCACCACACGAAATGGATGAACTTCTTCCAGAATCTGAAATTCGTGGTGATTGATGAGCTCCATACCTACCGGGGAGTCTTCGGGGCTCACATGACCAATGTCCTGAGACGGCTGGACCGGATCTGCCGTTTTTACGGATCGAAACCTCAATTCATCTGCTGCTCCGCGACGATCGCCAACCCGAAAGAGTTAGCCGAAAAACTTCTCGGAAGGGATGTCTTCCTGGTGGATCAAAACGGGGCTCCGTCAGCGGAGAAGATCTTCATTTTTTATAATCCGCCCATCGTCAACAAGGAATTGGGGATTCGGGGAAGCCATATTCATGCAGCCAGAAGGCTGGCCACGCCCTTCATCGAGCAGGGGATTCAGACGATTCTCTTCGCTACCAGCCGGCTCTCTGTCGAGGTGTTGACCAAATATTTGAAAGATCGCTTTGAGAAGAAACTGGAAGACAAAGGAAAAGTCAGAGGATATCGCGGGGGCTATCTTCCAAAGATGCGGAGGGAGATTGAAAAAGGGTTGAGGGAGAGAGAAGTCAAGAGCGGTGGTTTCCACCAATGCGCTGGAACTTGGAATCGACATCGGGGATCTGGAGGTGTGCCTGATCGCGGGTTATCCCGGCACCATTGCCAGCACCTATCAGCAGGCAGGACGGGTGGGAAGACGGTCAGAAAAGTCGTTGGCGGTTCTTATCGCACGAAGCCAGCCCCTGGATCAGTTCATCATCGAAAACCCGGATTATTTCTTCGGTCAATCCCCGGAGCACGGATTGATCAATCCGGATAACCTCCTCATCCTGCTCAGCCATATTCAGTGCGCGGCTTTTGAGCTTCCCTTCAGGGATGGGGAACGCTTCGGACGGGAAGATTTGAATGAGATGTTGAAGTACCTGGAGGAAAAAGGAACGCTTCATCATGTGGATCAAACACTGGTACTGGACACAGGATGCCTATCCTGCGGAGAAGGTCAGCCTCCGCTCCGCCTCAGAGGAAAATTTCGTAGTGGTCGATATCACGAAGAAAAAGGACGAGGTGATCGCCGAGGTGGACTTTACCGGGGCCCACACGACCCTTTATGAAGGGGCGGTTTACCTCTGCGAATCGGAACTCTACACGGTGGAGAAGCTCGACTACCCGAACCGCAGGGCCTACGTCAGGAAGACCGAAGGGGATTATTACACCGATGCGATTGACTACACCGACGTCTCGATCCTGGAGGGGTTCGAGAGAAAGCAGGGTGAGGGCACGGTCTTCGAACATGGCGAGGTAAAGATTGCGACCCGTGTGGTCGGTTATAAAAAGATCAAGTTCTATACCCTCGAGAATCTGGGTTACGGTAAGATCGAGCTTCCGGATCTCCAGTTTCACACCACCTCCTACTGGATCACTTTCAGAAGGGATTTGTTAGAGCGACTTCCTTATTCCCGTTTGGAGGTGATTGACGGGGTGTTGGGACTCGGCTATGCCCTTCATTCCATGGCAGCCCTTCACCTGATGTGCGATCCCCACGACCTCAGCCGCTGTGTCGGAGATCGAGGGGCAAAATGGTTCCTCAGACTTTCGAGGGATTCGAAAGGGATTTATTCTTCTTTCGACGCTCTGGACGAAGTTCCGCTGGAAGGGATGGAGATTTTTGAGCCGACCCTTTTTCTCTATGACAACTATCCGGGGGGGATGGGTTTCAGCCCACCAGCTCTTCGACGATACGCGCGTGCTCCTCGAGAAGACAATGAGACTCATTTCCAGGTGCGAGTGCCGGTACGGGCTGCCCGTCCTGCGTGGGTCCCTCGAAGGAGGTCGGCGAGAAATCGAAAGAAGTAGCGTTGGCACTGCTTGAAGAGATACTGAAGTAAACATTACGAATATAAATCCGAAGCACGAAGCACGAAATTCGAAACAAGCACGAATGTTCAAAATTCGAATGCCGGAATAAGCAGAAAGTCTTGAGTCTTGGATTTAAGCTTCGGATTTGTTTCGGATTTCGATATTCGAATTTCGAATTTGATTGCAGTTCACGATGGATCTCAAAGAACGGCTAAACAGACTGACTTCGATTTCAAAGACTCCAACCGGAGGACAAACCTCAGGTGCTCGGGGACTTGCGGCAGAGGCTGGACCGGCTATTCGAACCGAAGAAGGCTTATCAGAAAAAGGTGGTCGTTCCTATCGAGCAACTGGTCAAGGGAGAGGTTGTTTCAATCCCTGAGGGAGAGACGCTTCCTGGCGAAAGAAGATTTCGCTCCGGACCTTCGATGTGGGGAGATGGCTCTGGCAGATATTCTCAATATTCCCACTTATCCTGCCCATCTTCTTTCCAGGGATGAGCGGCTTAAGGAATTGGATTTTCGAAAGGCGCTTTTTCTCGATACTGAAACAACCGGTCTGAGCGGAGGAACCGGGACCTTTGCCTTTATGGTGGGATTGGGGTTTTTTCAGGAGGATCGGTTTTCAGTTCATCAGTTTTTCATGAGGGATTATTCCGAAGAAAGGGCCTCCCTTTCTCTCCTCAAGAATGTGATTGATTCTTTCCAATTCTTAGTGACCTTCAATGGGCGGCAATACGATATCCCGCTCCTCGAGACCCGATTTATTCTCTCCCGGATGGTCTCCAAGATAAGGGAAATGCCCAATTTTGATCTTCTTTACCCTTCCAGGAAGATTTGGAAAGGAGCTTATGAAAACTGCCGGCTGGTTACCCTTGAATCCCGACTTCTGGGGGTAGAAAGAACAGATGATATCCCATCCGAATGGATTCCCTCCCTTTACTTCGATTACATCCAGACTGGCGATGCAAGAAAGATCTCGCAAGTCTTTTACCATAATCGGATGGATATCCTCTCGATGGTCGGCCTGGCCGGGAGGATCCACCTCGTCTATCATGATCCCCAGGCCGCCCGGCCGAGAAAAGGGATCGAACACTTTGCATTAGGCAGGCTCTTCTGGGAACACGGTCAGCGGGAGAAGGCCATCCCTTGCTTTGAAATCGCTCTTAAGCGGTGTAATGACGATCTGTCCTGGGAAGTGATGAAGTGGCTCTCGATGGCGTTCAAGAAGACAGGGCAGGGTGAGAAGGCACGATCTCTCTGGGAAGAGATGTTAAGCTGGCCTTATAAGAAGGAGATTTTCCCTTACATCGAATTGGCAAAGTACCATGAACACCGGCTCAAAGATTGGGATAGGGCGATGGCCTATGTCGATGAGGCTTTAGACCTCGTTGCATCGCATCAACACGGGGAGATCGAGGTTCTCCGGCATAGAAAACGGAGACTGGAGCAGAAAAAAGGGTTAAACACGGTTTGATGAGAGTTCAGATGAGACCCAAATTCCGATTTAGGAATTGTCATTGCGAGGGAACCGAAGCAATCTCGTCTTTTTCAATCAGATTGCCACGCACCTTTCAGTTGCTCGCAATGACCGGATGGGGAAAGGGGTTCAGTTTCTATATCGGGATTTGGATGAGAGTTTAGTATTGACAGCCACCTTATAAATTTCTATATTAGAGTTAACTTGTTTTTGGAGGAAAGGAGGGAAAGGGGATGCCCAGCTACGACTACCGATGTCCAAAATGTAAGAAGAAATTTACTGCCATGCTCAGCATCAGTGAACACGATGCCGGGAAGGCGAAATGCCCGAAATGCGGAGGAAAAAAACTAGAACAACTGATTAGTGGTTTCCAGGTAAAAACCTCAAGAAAGAGTTAAGGGTTTAAAAATCAATTTCAAATGTCAAAGTTCAAATTCTCCACAATGAAGAGTCAAACTCATCAAATTTCTAAACCTAGCCGGTGCACGAGCGGACGAATCTAAATTTGGGTTAAGACATTTGACATTGCTTTTTTTCATTTGGACTTTGAACTTTGACATTTGACATTTCTTCTTATTACCTTTCTTCTATATCAATTCCAAAATGCTCAAGCGTCCTTTGGACCAGCAATTTCCAGAGGCGGTAGTTTTCCTCGGCGGGGAAAAATTCGAGAAATCCCTTTGAAAATCGCACAGTCACATCCTTCGTGATTTCTTCAACCGACCAGCCCCCGTTGATTTTTTCCAGCACAAAGGCTTTAAAATCCTCAATCGATTGACGGTTCATCTGCAGATGTTTCCTTGCGAGGTCCTTTCCTATCATGGTCCCGTAGTGGCCCCTGCAAAGGATTTCCGGATCGATCGCTATCATCTTATCGAGGGATTTTTCGGTCTCCCCCAGCCGGTACCAATAATTGGGCCTGAAGAAATCGGGTGGAGAATAGAACCCGGCTCCGTCCGAGCAGAAAAGGAGCCCTTCCTGTTCGACGAAAGCGGCTAAACAGTCAGGAGAGTGACCGGGGATCTCAAGAAATCTCATCCTGACTCCTCCGCCCAGGTCAAGGATGGATCCCTCGCTGACGGTGATATCCAAAGGGAAGAAAGGGGAGGGCTGAAGAGCTGGAGCTTCCGAGATGATTCCTCCTTCCTTGAGAGCGAGCGTCATCTTTCGGTCGGAATCAAAAATCTTGGCGACGATCCGCTCGCTTGAAAAAATCGTTCGATTCAAATCAGAAGAAACGATTTTCATCCATGGGTATCTTCCCTTGAGAGTAGGAAAGACCATCATGTGGTCGAAATGGGAGTGGAGGATGACGAGGTGGGAGATGGCTTCGGGGGGAACGTCCAGTTGTTTCAATTGTTCCAAAAAAGGATAGGTGACGCCGCTGACCGCCCCTTCGACAATAGCATAGGTTTCCCCCTTCACCAGATAGAGGTTGAACAGTTCACTTCCCAAGAGGGTGATGTTTTTAGTGACTTGAAATGGAAGCTGCATGATTCAAATTAACCGATGCTATTGTATTGCTTCAAGAGTCCCTTTACTTTGATTGTCATTCCGGGCTTGACTTAGCCTGCCCCGTACTAGATACGGGGGAATCCAGTATTTCTTAGCTGGAATATTATCGAGTTGGTAATTGCAGGATTTGAGAAATCTCCGCACCCAGTGAATGTAGAACCGATTTTGTCTTGGGGTATAGTCCCCAATTTTGAAAGAAACTTCTCAAAATCTGCGAGCACACTCATTTCTTTGTCCATGATTGTGCCTCAATAAGAGATTGGAGGATTTAATTATATGCAATATAACATTACAATTCAAACAAATTATTTCAGGCAACAATATTTCGTGAAAAGATGGCCAAGTATTCAACTATCTGATATTACTTAGATAAACGGCGATTTGTCGGATAACAAAAGTTTATCAGTCTGCGAAAATATGTTTGACAAAACCGACGAGTAAGTATAGGATTTTAGGAAATTACGACATGCAGTATAATTATTGTTCGCAGCAATTATCAAGATAAGGAGACACGGTGACATCGTTTAGGGCTACCCTGGCCGCCGCTATCGTCACCCTCTTCGTCTTCCTCGCTGGCCTGCAGAGTCCAGTTTGTGCGGAGCCACTGGAAAAGGCATTCCTGGGAACATGGGCGCCAAAGGGCTCTGAGGCATGCAAGGCAGACCCTGTAGTCAAAGTGTTCCCAGACAAGATCATATTGCAGAATGGCGGAGACTCCGCCGAATTCGGCGATTTGGACGCATGCTACACATGCGAAGGCGGCGCGAATTACAACGGGATAGTTGTTTGGGTCGTTCCCGAATTTAGCAAGAAATCCAATCCTTTCACCCTTTACTTCAATGCAAAGGAGAACAAGGGCGTACTGGAGATCGAGTTTGCCGATGGGAGTCTTGCAAAGCGGTTTCCCTTGAAGTCGGTGCTCCGAAAATGCAAATAGACTGCGAACCCGAGCGTGGAGCGGATGGCTTTCAGCCACGCGCTCACGCTCAACGCCGGGCGTTGGCATAGAAAATATGAAAAATAGAATTCTCTTTCTTGCACTATTGATCATCCTCTCAGCATTTCAATTTTCATGGGCTAACGGAGTGCCGGAGACAGAAGAAGATGAAGAATTTTCGCTGAAGTTTCTCGAAACACTGCGTCAAGAGAAACCGGACCTATTTAGAATCGGCGATCTCTTGTCGAGAAAGTTCATTTGTGCACAGTATGCTGACGAATTTGGAGACCCAAATTGGGGCAATCGGATTCAATATAACTTTGAATATCATTTCTCTTCAGGCTGGTGCATAGCAAAAGTAATTTTATCTGTTCGGAAACAGGAAGAGAGGTTGTTAGAATACAAGATTTATCGTACCAGTAAATCTGTAAACAATTATCACTTCGTATTTTCAGGAGACGAGAAAATTACGCAGGGAACTCAGGGTTATCCAGGTAAATATTTTGTGAAAACATACGAAGATGGTGAGGTACGACGAGCAGAGATCCTTGATGAAATAGACACAAATATTGGGACATTGAGGGTTGTAAGAAAAGAATTTAGTTGTAAGGAAGGTCTTTCTGATGAGTCCGATTTGGTGCTAAATTATAAGGAAATATATGGGTACGGCGGCCGTATAAGGATATATGGAGCTTTTTACTTAGGTAATTCCCCCCATATCTTAATAGGGGTAAGTTGCAGTGGTACAGGTTGTCGCATTGATGATCTGATTTTATTAATAATAAATGCAAATGGAGAAGTAAAACAAATTGGGACGAAGGATTTTTACAGCGAGGACAACTCAATAAAAGCTAACTTGAAGGGAAATGAGATTATAATCAATCTTGGTTTATACAAAGGAAAGGAAAAAACTGCTGTGTATCGTAATAACGAAATTAAGATTCTTTACAAAAAGCTGCCGTACAAACCATTAACAGAAGAACAATGTACTGATCTATACGAAATTGCAAAGGGGTGTATAAGGTTACGTGGAATAAGGGGGTTTACCTGCGAAAAACAAGCAGTCAGTTTTTCTGGATCGTCCAATGCAGACAAGTGGAATTTTCGCTACATAAACAATGAACCCGGGTTTAAGCAAGAGTTATTCAATGCTGAATGTCTAAATGCGTGCAAAACGGGGGGCTTATCTGAGTACAATGCGTTTGCAGAACGTTTGTGTGGACGTAAAGCACCATAATGCCAACAAGTCAATGAAGGCGACGGGTGATAGCCCCGTCGCCTTTTGCGAGGGTGGTTGGCCCCGCGCCTTATTTCCATCGTTAACCGGACAGAAAAGTTCGCGATGAAGAGAGATCAATTCAAGTTTTTCTACGGCTTGCGCGTCAGGTATGCAGAAGTGGATAGCCAGGGCATTGTCTTTAACGCGCATTATCTCACCTATTTTGATACGTCTATTACTGAATATATGAGAAGTATTCATTATGACTATCATGCCCTCGTCTCGGAAAGAGGGCTCGATTTTCACCTCGTCAAATCAACGGTTGAGTATCTGAAGCCCATTGGTTTTGACGAAATCATTGAGATTGGCGTTACGGCCCACAGAGTCGGGAAATCAAGCGTGACTTGGGTGCTTGGGATCTTCAAAAGAGGAGAGTCGGATTGCCTGGCAAAAGGAGAGATTGTCTGGGTATGCTCCCGGGTGGGTACGAGCAGGTCACATCCTTTGCCTGAAGACCTTGTAAAATTGTTGTCTGAGCAGCAAAAGCCCTGAAGGACTTCCTAACCTGCCAACATGTCTCAGATTCAACTGATCTTTGAGAGGCAGTGGCTTCATGCGTCGCTGCTCGCTACCTTTCTCGTTGGACTGGCGTGGGTCGGACGGATCGATGCCGTCCGGGTTGGACAGCTTTGGGGAGCCAGCACGAAGGGGTGGTTTTGGCTCGCCGTGGCACTGCCCGTAGCGCATCAGGTATGCGTCTGGGTTTGCTGGCGGGGTCAGCTTTATGCATCGTTACTCACGCGAATGTTCGGGAGTCGCGGATTTGGCGTGTATGCCGCAGGGTTCGCAATCCTCGGCATCGCGAGGGTGGTTGCCGTTTTCATACTGGCCATATCCAATCGAGATACGCTCCATGTGGATCTGAAGGTCCTTCGGGTCGCAGCCGTGATCGTGGCGATTCCGGCCGTATACCTCTTCTACTCCGTCAAGCGTTATTTCGGCTTCAAGCGTGCCTTCGGCATCGACCATTTCGACAAGTCTTATCGGTCTCTCCCATTTGTCAGGAAGGGGATCTTTGGGTTCACACGGAACGGGATGTACGTCTTCGGGTTTTTTCTTCTTTGGGTTCCGGGATTGTGGTTCGCGTCGGCAGCGGCGCTTATCGTAGCCCTCTTCAATCATCTGTATATTTGGGTCCACTTTTACTCGACAGAACTCCCTGACATGAAGCGCATATACGGAGAAACCCGGGTGACCCCAAGCGGGGAGGCTCGGCTCATCGGCAGAGCAGAGGATTGAAATACTTAATGTCTGACAACCGGGTCGTGTGCCGTGAGAAGTCATTGATTCGCTAACCGGTGCAAGTCCGGTCATGGTAACTGCCAGGGGGCCATAACGTCTCCCCATCCCCCTACCTCCCCATCTCCTTAATCAATTCGAGATCAGTGCGTGTGAGCGAACAGGCGAGGGCGTTGAGTTGTTTCAGGTCGCTCCTCGGGTTTGATGTCTCCCCGGATACCGATCTTTACTTTCTTTAGAGGGATATTCTTACCTGAGGCTGCAATTGCATCCTCCGTGGCCTTGACCAAGCCAAAGCAGCAGGGGACTTCCATATAGGGAAGCGTAATGCTTTTGATGGAATTTGTCTTGAAGATCTCGGTCAATTTTTCCTTGTAGTACTGAACATCATCCAGCTTTGGACAGCCCACCACCACGGCTTTCCCTTTCATAAAATCTCGATGGAAATCGGGATACGCAAATGGGACGCAATCCGCGGCGATCAGAAGGTCTGCATCCTGAAAATAGGGAGCATTGACCGGAACTAACTTCAACTGGACAGGCCAATGAGAGAGCTGGGAGACAGCGGGCGTCACAGAGGCGGATTCAGATTCGGCCTCTGGAACCTTAAATTGTATTGCCCTCGAAGAAGGACATCCGGTGAAAACAGGTCAGGTTGGGGTTGGTAGGTTCAGCTTCCTGTTCTCTTATGAAGATGAACCTCGACAGCTTTTTCGTCGAATTCTTCAGCCTCTCTTTCAATGACGGTAATGGCATCTTCCGGACAATGACCAAGACAGGCGCCCAGGCCATCGCAGAACTTCTCGCTCATCAATTTTGCTTTTCCATCGACGATCTGAAGGGCTCCTTCAGCGCAGTTGGGAATGCAGAGACCACAACCATTACATTTCTCCTCATCAATCTTCACAATCTTTCTCGTTGCCATGGTTTTACCTCCTGTCGTTATTTTAATTATAAAATAACTCGCTCTTAAACCTTTTTCCTTGATCTAAGTCAAAAGGAGGAAAAAATTTATAACCTTTTGAAATTATGTGAGATTGTCTGTGTCGAAAGGAGTCTGGGATTGAGTAATCTTAGATTTGAACGCATATCTGATTCACGCCTTAGGAATTAATGCTTGACATCATGACATCATGATGTTAAATTTAGAAGCAAAGTAGAGACAGGAGGCTTTTATCATGAAAAGAGCTCAAATTCAAATAGATGAAGAAGTGTATGAACTGCTAAGAAATCGGGCTTTCAAGGAGAAGAAATCGATTGCAGGGGTGATTCGCGAGATTGTAAAAAAAGATATTTCCCAATCTGATCGCCATCCATCTTCTTCGATTAAGGATTTTACGTTTATTGGCACGGGTCGTTCAAAGCAGCGTCCTCTTAAACCGGTATCAGAACGTCACGACGAAGCTCTTGAGGAGGTCTTTAACAAGTGATCTTTTTGGACACCTCGGCGATTTATGCATTAGCTGATAAGGCAGATACTAACCACATGACTGCGTACGATAAATTCGAAGTCGCCTTGAGGTCTGGAGAGACCTTTCTCGTGCATAACTATATCTTGCTGGAGAGTGCTGCTCTCTTACAGGCAAGGTTGGGACTTCCCTCGGCCATTCTATTCCTAAAGGATGCCAAATCGTTTGAGGTGGAATGGGTTGATCTGGACTTGCACGAAGAGGCAGCAAAAGAACTCGAAAGGATTGGGAAGAGGGCGATCAGTTTAGTGGATTGCACGAGTTTTCTCGTAATGAGACGAAAAGGTGTTCAAGAGGTCTTGGCCTTTGATCCAGATTTTCATGATCAAGGATTTACGATTTATTGATTTAGTCATTTCCTATCTCTTTAATTCTATATCGTCCCTCCAACGGAACCTCATGGGTCCCTACTGTACTCCTGAAGACGATTTTTCTTTGCCCTCATCTAGGCCCCCTTATCACGTTGAGGGTGGCATATTCTCTTGAATGAAGAGGTTCGATGGCGGTCACCTTATAAGTTGGGGGATGATCCTCCTCGGCGTTTACCTGGCTACACGAAAAGGTTGATTTCACTCTATCCAATTTCCTCCCGTCAGAGAGGAGGTTTCAAGTGAGATAAAAATCTTGACATCTAAATTGATTAATGATATCAAATGCCGCTGTAAAGACCGTTTTGAAAAGGAGGGCAACGATCTTGGCAGCAAAAGGTGTTGTGAAGTGGTTTGACACAAAGAAGGGATATGGGTTCATCGAGCAAACCGGCGGAGACGATGTGTTTGTCCACTTTTCAGGGATTGCGGGGGATGGGTTTAAATCTCTTCGTGCAGGAGAGGAGGTAGAGTTCGAGGTTGCCAGCGGCCCGAAAGGGCCCCAGGCGACCCATGTCATCAAGGCGACATAAAGCGCAAAGCGCAGAGAGCATAGCGCCTGCCTACAGCAGGCAGGCATAGTCTAGAATTCAAAGCGTGAATCCAAGTATTCTTAGTCATCAGGTTTAGGTGATTAAGTCATTGGATGTTTTAACGACACGGTTGTGTTCTCCTATTTCTGCTTCTCAATGACCTCCCTTCGGGTTTCCTCAAAGCTTCTGCGACGATCGGGGTAAGAAGACCTTCGACCGGAATCCCATTCTTTTCCGACTACAAAAAGCAGTCCATCTCCACTTCCAAGAGGTACAAAATGTATTCAATGCCGTTTCCTTGTCATTGCGAGCGATCCCGCCTTCACGTGAGACCGTGGCAATCCCGCTTCACAAATACGAGATTGCGGAGCCTGTTCCGAACAAAGTGAGGAATCTCCGGGTTTGTCATGGCTTCGCCTCGCAACCATTTCATTTCTCGCAAGGATAGTTTATTTATCAGGTTTGTATGGGTTCACGAAATGAGAGAGATCATCAAGATGAGAATTGGGGCCCATGGTGATTCCGTCATCTGTCTAGGGTTGACATTAGGAAGGCTGGTTCATTAAATTTGAGGGTAGGAAAGTAAGAGAGAATGAGGGCGTTCAAAACTCTTCAAAATGATTTTATTGAGAACCGATGGCGGGTTTCGATTGGGCTCATCGCTCTCCTTATCGTTGATGTCCTTCAGCTCTTCATCCCGCGGGTCGTCAAATACGCAATCGATGACCTCACCCTGGGTACCGTTTCTCATTCTCGCCTTCTGGTCTATGGATTGGAAGTCCTTCTCCTGGCCGTGGGTATCGGAACTCTTCGATATGTTTGGAGGTACTTTCTTCTGGGCGCGGCGCGGCGGATCGAAAAGGCGCTCAGGGACCGCCTCTTTATTCACCTTCAAACCCTCTCCCTTTCCTATTTCTCCCGCACCCGAGTAGGAGACCTGATGGCTCATGCCACCAACGATATCGAGGCCGTTCGGATGGCCATGTCGATGGGAGTCGTGTTCTTAGTGGATACGATCATCCTTGGAATCCTGACGATTTGTTTTATGGTTTATATCCACCCCAAATTGACGCTTTTCGCCATTCTTCCCATGCCCTTGATTACGCTGATCACCCTTCTCTTCAGCCGAACGGTCCACCACCGGTTTGAAATGGTTCAGAAGGCCTTCGCCTCACTGACCGAAAGGGTGAGGGAGGCCGTTGCGGGTATCCGGGTGATCAAAGCCTATGTTTTGGAGGAGAGGGAAGAGAAGAAGGTCTCTCAACTGAGCCGGGATTATATTCAAAGGAATTTGAATATCGTCAAAGTATGGGGAATGTATTTTCCCGTCATCCTTTTTCTCTCCAATCTCTCCATGGCGATCGTCCTCTATTGGGGCGGAAAGTTGACAGTCCTTGAATCGATCTCACCGGGAGATTTCGTGGCTTTTATGAGCTATCTGGGGCTGCTTACGTGGCCCATGATGGCCTTGGGCTGGGCAGTCAATATGATCCAACGGGGCGCCGCTTCCATGGACCGTCTCAACCGGATCTTTGGAGAAACCCCGGAAATCCTCGACGTTCCCGCACGGGGGCAGCGGGCATTGAAGGGAAGAATTGACATAGAGGATCTCACCTTTTCCGCCGGGAATGGAGAGAAGCCCCTGCTCAGAAACATTACCCTCAACATCGACGAGGGGGAGAGGGTCGTTATCGTTGGCAGGACGGGATCCGGAAAGACCATCCTCTGCAATCTGGTGGCAAGAATTTTGGAATCTCCCAAAGGTCATCTGTTTTTCGATGGGGTTGAAATTCATGACATCTCCCTGGAAGTGTTGAGGAAATCGATTGGATATGTGCCGCAGGACACCTTCCTCTTCTCAAATCCCATCCGGGAGAACATCGCCTTTGGGAGAATGGACGCCACGGAGAAAGAGATTGAAGAGGCGGCGCGGCTTGCACAAATTTACGATGAAATCATGGATTTTCCAGAAGGGATGAATACCGTGATCGGAGAAAGAGGGATCACTTTATCCGGGGGGCAGCGGCAGAGGATCGCGATTGCCCGTGCGATTCTCATGGATCCACCCATCTTCATCCTGGATGATGCCCTCTCCTCAATGGATATTCAGACGGAAGAACGGGTTCTCGAGGGATTGGAGAAGTATCTTCGGGGGAAGACGAGCATCCTGATCACCCACCGAATCGCCCCCCTTCGGAGAGCAGATCGGATCGTCGTTCTGGACGACGGACAGGTGGCGGAGGTAGGGGACCACAAGAGCCTTCTCGCCAGAGGCGGAATTTATACCGACCTCTATTGGCAGAGCCAATTGGAGGAAGAACTGGAAAGAAATCATACCGGAATGGTGGAATGATGGAATAGTGGAGTGATGGATAAATTCTAAAATCCGAAGCACGAAATCCGAAACAAGCACGAATGTTGAAAATTCCGAATGACCTAAACGAGAAAGTTCCTAATTTTAAGCTTTGGATTTAGGATTTGTTTCGAGTTGGTCCGAAACGGACGCTTCGCCCGATATTCGGATTTCGGATTTAGCAATGTCATGAATAACGAGTGCCATGTTAAAGGTCATTTAAATCCGGCGGATAGTTTGAGCTGAACGATGCACGCTGATTTCGGCTACATGGAAGAAGGCAAACTGGGGAAGCCCTACGACCTGAAGCTGATGGCCAGGCTGGGGGGATTTCTAAGGCCTTATTGGAAATTGATGGCTCTTTCCCTCCTTTTCGTTTTGATGATGGCGGGTTTAGACCTCATCATTCCCTATCTCACGAAAGAAGCGATCGATCGATACATCGTCGTGGCGGCGAGGGAAGTCGTCTTGAAAGGAGATAGCTCGGAGGAGGAGCGTCGCTTCTGGGATCAGTATGGTCAGAAGTTCATTCCAGAAAAAGAAAAAGGGAAATTTCTTCTCCCGCCAGAAGCATTGCGATCCATGGACAGAAAAGAGATAACTCTTTTCCAGAAATATGGCCTTCTCACGGAAAATCGATACTACCTGTTCATCCCCCAAGGACCGGAACAGGAAGATCTCTTAAAAAGACACCCCTCTCTTTTCGAGAACAGCGGTTCCCACTGGTTCATTTCTTTCGACCGGATGAGAGAGTTGAGTCGAGAGGAGCTTCTTGTCCTCAGAGGGAGAGACGTGGAAGGTGTGTTCCATATTGCCCTCTTCGTGGTATTCATCCTCATCATGAATTTTGTAATGAGTTTCGCCCAGGTCTACGCGATGGAGTTCGCAGGTCAAAGAATGATGCATGATCTCAGGATGAGGGTTTTTTCCCATCTCCAGGGCCTCCCGATCGCTTTTTTCGATAGAAATCCGGTAGGAAGATTGGTGACCCGGTTGACGAATGACATCCAGAACGTCCATGAGATGTTTACTTCTGTCCTCATTAATCTTTTGAAAGATGTCCTACTGGTATTCGGGATCATCTTCCTTCTGCTTCACCTCAACCGGCAGCTCGCGCTGGTCTCGTTTTCTGTCATTCCGCTGATCTTTGTCACCGCGGTCTTCTTCAGCCGTCGTGCCAGAGATGTGTTTCGAGAGATCCGTTTGAGGATTGCCCAAATGAATTCTTTCTTCAATGAAAATTTCTCGGGCATCGGAGTGGTTCAGCTCTTTCGAAGGGAGAAAGAGAACAGCCGGCGATTCGAGCAGGTCAACGATAAGTATTACTCGGCAAACATGAAACAGATCTCCATTTATGCCTTCTTTGTCCCTCTGGTCGAAATCCTGAGCTCTGGAACGATCGGCCTTCTTTTATGGTACGGAGGGGGAAAGGTGATTCAAGAGGTCATGTCGCTTGGAGTCTTGGTCGCGTTCCTTTCCTATATACGGATGTTCTTTCAGCCTATCCGGGACCTTTCCGAAAAATATAATATCCTGCAATCGGCGATGGCCTCCCTCGAGAGGATCTTCTCATTACTCGACGAAAAACAGAAGATTTTGAAGTCGGTGCGATTCGAGACCGGATCTTTTCCGCCCGGAAAAGAAGAGATTAAGGGGAACGTTGAATTTCGGCATGTCTCCTTCTCCTATAATGGGAAGGATAGGGTCCTCAAGGATGTTTCTTTCTCAGTGGGTGAGGGCGAAACCGTGGCGATTGTCGGCGCCACGGGAGCTGGGAAAACCTCGCTACTTCACTTACTCGAGCGATTTTACGAAGTTGAAAACGGGAGCATCCTGGTCGACGGGATTGATATCCGAGAGAGGGATATCACCCGGCTCCGGTCGCAGATCGGGCTGGTGATGCAAGACACCTTTCTCTTTGCGGGGGATATCGGGGAGAATATTCGATTGGGAGATGGGAAGATCGACGAAAGAAAGGTGAGGGAGGTGTCGCGGGTGGTTAACGCGGAAAAGTTTATCCTGCGGCTCCCCGAGGGATTCGGCACAAAGACAGGGGAAGGGGGGCAGGCGCTATCTGCGGGGGAGAAGCAGTTATTGGCCTTTGCAAGGGCTTTATCCATCAATCCGAAGATCCTGGTTCTCGACGAGGCGACCTCGCACGTCGATCCTGAAACGGAACGGTTTATCCAAGAAGGACTGGCGCGATTACTCAAAGGAAGAACGGCGATTGTCATTGCTCACCGGTTGTCCACGATCCAGCATGCCGATCGGATCGTTGTGCTCCATAAAGGGAGGGTTCGGGAAATCGGTACCCATACAGAATTAATGGCCCAGAATGGCATTTATTTCAGGCTTTATCAACTTCAATACGGCTCGCCATGAGTCCGGTGCGGAGTTCGAAGGAGTTCTATCGAAGTTTCCGATGGTCGGACGAATCACTCCGAACTTATCAATCTTAATCGAAAATCAGGATTGTTGAGGGTTGACAAAAGGGGATCGCTGTCCTATATAGGAAAGAGGTTCTATGGAAGAGCAGGATGATCATTCTGACCCAATCGATCAAAAAGAGGAAAAGAAACGGGAGATCGACCTCAATAACCTATTTCCTGAAAAGGGCTATGATTTAAATCACCTTTTCCCGGATGAAGGAACCAAGAAACTCCTTTACGAATTAAGGCGGAACAAGCGAGATATTGAGCGTTTTATAATGAGTCTTCATGTGGAGGAAGAACAGAAATGAAGTGCCCTCATTGTGGTGAAACATTGGCTTCCGTTGTTTGCCCGGAGTGCGGGGGAGAGACGCTTGAAGGAAGCCTTTACTGCTGTCGTTGTGGAAAGCCCACAAAGATCGAAAAGGCGGAGATTGATGTCTCCGAGCGTGTCCCCTGTCGTGATGGGAACTGCGTTGGCACTATCAATGAAAAGGGGATTTGCAATATCTGTGGGAACCCGCTTATTGGAAACGCGGGTTGAGAGGGTTATTCCCCCTTTTTCTAAAGGAGGCTGATCTTGGCATCTTTCTTGTATGTTACTTTGCACATAATTTTTACTTGAAAGAACAGATTTTTGACCCTATTGACAACTGGAACAACGATGATTAGCTTAGTAGGAAGGTAAGTGATTAATTTTAAAGGAGGACCAGGATGATATTTTTGCCGAGAGGGGGAGCCGACCGAGACGAGAAGGCAAAGGACGACAGGGTTATTGTCCCCGATGAACTCCCGATTCTCCCGCTGAGAGGGACCGTGCTTTATCCTGACTTAATATTGCCCATCATGGTGGGCAGAAAGAAGTCAGTGAAATTGATCGATGATGCGATGGATTCCGACCGTATTATCGGAGTGATCACCCAGAAAAGGTCTGAAATTGAAGATCCGAAAGAGACCGATCTTTATTCAGTGGGCGTTGCTGCGCTGATTTTAAGGATGATCCGGGAACTGGATGGAAGCCAACGAGTCATTGTCCAAGGGGTCTCGAGAATCAAGATAAAAGAATACATCCAGCGGGAACCCTACTTCAGGGCAAGGAGTGAAGTGATCGATGACGGGTCCGTAACAGGAGTGGAAATCGATGCCCTTATCATGAATTTGAAGAACCTTTTTCAAAGGGCTGTTGAGTTGGCTCCGTACCTGACGAGTGAGTTGGGAACGATGGTTTCTAATATCAAGTCTCCCTCCATTCTTGCTGATTTGATCGCCTCGAACCTTAATATTTCGACGACTGAGAAGCAGGGAATCTTGGAGACATTTGACGTCCGAGAACGGTTGACGAAAGTCCATCTCTTCCTCAACAAAGAAGTTCAGGTCCTGGAACTGGGGAACAAGATCCAATCGCAGGTCAAGGAGGATATGGATCGAACCCAGAGAGAATATTATCTCCGGGAGCAATTGAAGGCGATTAAGAAAGAGCTGGGAGAGCTGGATGAACATTCAACGGAGATTAAGGAGCTTAAAGAGAAGATCAAAAAGGCCAAGATGCCTCCCGAAGCCTTGACGGCTGCAGAAAAAGAGCTAGATCGCCTGGCCAAGATCCCCCCTGCCTCGGCCGAGTATACCGTCGCCAGAACCTATCTCGATTGGTTGGCGGAACTCCCTTGGTCCGAAACCACAGAGGACAACCTGGATATCGACAATGCCCAGAAGACCCTGGATGAAGACCATTATGATTTGGAAAAGGTAAAAAAACGGATTTTGGAATACCTGGCAGTCAGGAAATTGAAGGCGGATATGAAAGGGCCGATCCTCTGTTTCGTCGGGCCTCCAGGGGTGGGGAAGACCTCACTTGGAAAGTCGATCGCTCGAACAATGGGCCGTAAATTCATAAGAATCTCCCTGGGTGGCGTCCGGGATGAAGCCGAAATCCGAGGGCATCGGAGGACCTATGTGGGTGCGCTGCCTGGCCGGATCATTCAAGGGATCAAAAAAGCTGGATCAAATAACCCGATCTTCATGCTGGACGAAGTGGATAAAATCGGAATGGACTTTCGCGGAGACCCCTCCTCTGCACTGCTGGAGGTATTGGATCCGGAACAGAACTTTTCCTTCTCCGATCACTATATCGATGTTAATTTCGATCTCTCGAAGGTAATGTTCATCACCACCGCGAATGTGCTCGATACCATCCCTCCTCCCCTCAGGGACCGGATGGAAACCCTCGAGCTTCCGGGCTATAGCGAAGATCAGAAGATGATGATTGCTAAACAGTTTTTAATTCCCAAGCAGATCGGCGAGCACGGCTTGAGTTCAGAGTACATCGAATTTCAGGATGCGGCACTTCAGGTGATCATCAGTTCCTACACCCGGGAGGCAGGGGTCAGAAACTTGGAGAGGGAGGTCGCAGCCATCTGTCGTGGGGTGGCCAAGGATGTGGCACGAGAGATAAAAGAGAAGGTGATCATCGGTCCGGACAACTTGCATAAATTCTTGGGACCGGTCAAATTCTTCCTGGAAGTGGCAGAACGGACCTCTAATCCAGGTGTGGCGACGGGTCTGGCCTGGACGCCTACTGGAGGGGACATCATTTTTGTGGAAGCGACGAAGATGAGGGGAGAGAAAGGGCTGACCTTGACAGGGCAATTGGGAGATGTGATGAAGGAATCCGCCCAGGCCGCTTTAGCCTATGTTCGATCCAAATCGAAAGAACTCGGTATCGAGGAGGATTTTTTTGAAAAGAATGATATCCACATCCATGTGCCAGCGGGGGCCATCCCAAAGGATGGGCCTTCAGCTGGGGTGACGATGTTTGTGGCGCTGACCTCCCTTTTGACCGACAAGCCTGTTCGCAGCGACGTCGCCATGACGGGAGAGATCACGTTGAGGGGCTTGGTCCTTCCTGTGGGGGGGATCAAAGAGAAGGTATTGGCGGGAATGCGGGCCGGGATTAAGACGATCATCCTTCCGAAAAAGAACGAGAAAGACTTGGAGGAGATTCCCGAGCATATTCGAAATCAGATGAATTTTAAATATATTCAGCGGATGGATGAGGCCATTGAACTGGCGCTGAAACACACGGAGCCGCGAAGCACAGAGCGAGAAATCGTCAGCCCTCCAGTTAGTTAAGACCCTAACAGGCTACTGAAAAACGTCCATCCGTCCCGCGCTTGGCGGGATTTCCGTCGTCATTGTGGCGTACCCTCAAGTATGCCTCTGGCCGACTCACCAACTCGTCGGCGTGCCTGCACGCCGTAGTGCTTGCTTTCGACTCTTTGCGGGTTACCGCCTTGAGTGGAGAATTTGGGTCACCTCATAAGCGCAGATGTTTCGGCACGCAGGCGTGGCAAGAAGTCACTCCTTATTCGTTGTGACGCTACTCTCGGGATTTCGGGGGCCTTGTATCTGGGCATTTTTGAGCAGCCTGAGAATAGCACCTTTTGCAGTGATCCGCTAAAATTTTCTTTCCTGCGTTTACCCTTTGCCCGGAACCACGGGTTAGATCTGGGACTGTTTCGTGGATTATCCAAAACTCAGAAACATAAATATTTTTCCAGTCCAGAGTTCTGGAGAAACCCTGCTCTGCCTCCAGGACCCACAAGACATCAGTGAGAAACCCCTTTTTTTGTCACCCCCTGTCTATTTCATTATCTCCCTTTTTGACGGTCAGCATTCGATCCTGGATATTCAGGCGGAATATATGAGGAAGTTTGGAGAATTCCTGTATACAGAAAAATTACAGGAGATCATCCTTCAATTAGATGTTGCCCTTTTTCTTGAAGGGGAACGGTACCAAGAGGCGTTCAGGCAGAAAGAGGAGGATTTTAAAAAGCTCTCGTTCAGAAGAGCGGTTTTTGCCGGGAAAAGCTATGAAGCGGACCCCGGCAGATTGAGAAGTCAACTTGAAGGGTATTTTACGATCGCAGGCGGCCCCGGATCTCTTGGAGACAAAAGAATTGAAAATGGCTTAAAGGGAGTGATCGTTCCCCACATTGATTTTCAACGGGGAGGGTCCTGTTATGCCTTCGGTCACCGAGAGATATGGGAAGGAAGTTCTGCCGACTGTTTCGTCATCTTTGGAACAGCTCACGCTCCGATGGACAATCCCTTCTGCCTGACCCGAAAAGATTTTGCCACCCCCCTCGGCACGTTAGCCGTGGATAGGGAATTGGTAGAAGCCATCCAATCCCGCTGTCCGGATAACCTCTTTCAAGAGGAGGGAGTGCAACGGAGCGAGCATTCCGTTGAATTTCAGTGTGTCTTTCTGCGATATCTCTACCCGGAGCCCAATCCTTTGACCATTGTCCCCATTCTGAGCGGATCATTTCACGAAGCGATCGAAAAAAGGGTCTCGCCGATGGAACTCAAGCCGATCCGCCAGTTCATCGACGCGCTCGGAGAGGCTGTTTCATCTGTTGGAAGAGAAGTTTGTTATATTGCCAGCGCAGATCTTGCTCACATGGGCCTCCAATTCGGGGATCTTGAAGGCATCCGCGAGCATGACCTCGGGGTCATCTCTCGAGAAGACGATGAGATGTTGGAGTACGCGAAGAAGATGGACGGCGAGGGATTCTTTTCATCGATCGCGAGGGAGAAAGATCGGAGGAATGTCTGCGGTCTTCCGGCGATCTATTCCATGCTCAAGACCCTCCAGGCGGGAGAGGGCACACTTCTTAAATATGGCCAGGCTTTTACTCCGGAGATGGAATCCGTCGTCACTTTTGCCAGTCTTGGCTTTTACTGAAAAGGAAGGAGTTCGGAGTGATTCGTTCGGAGTGTTTGTTGGGATTTTACTCCGAACTCCCAACCCTTAACTCCGAACTTCTTAAATCAGGAGGGTTTCTGCTTCATTCTATCGATGGAAGGGTAGTATTCCGAAAGTTTTTTCTCTACTTCTAAAGGAAGTTCTACTTGAAGGTTAAGGATCTTTTCTCTGAGCAAGGCCAGGGCCCCCAATTTTTCACTGACTTCTTTCGGCGTCACGCGACTTAATCTTCTTGATACCTCTTTCACCTCCTCGTTGAGGAACTCGACCAGTTTCAGGATCTCCGCAATCTTTTTTTGGGACATTTGAATTTCCCTCCCCGTAATTCCATCACCATACCTGATTTAAACCGAGAATTCAAGGATTTTGATCTGCTTTTGATCTGCTTAGTCGTTCAGCACTTCTTCCTTCGCAAAGTCGGAGAGACTCCGGTCGTTCCCTTCCTTGAGCAACCTTATCCAGTTCCTCACCCGATCCATCCCGTAAGCTTTTTCCCACGCAGCGACGATCTGCTCCACAGGAATATCCGCATACACACCATGAAAATGGATATATTCCATAAACCTTTGATTTTGGAAATTATAGGCCTGGAAAAGAGAATCTTCGCGGCCGTTAAATTCAAGGGGCGGGACATGGTGCCTTCTGCAAAGCTCTAGGTTGAAAGCAGGTGTGGCCTTTACCCATTTCCCCTCGAGATGACACTCCACAAAACCATGGTAGACAAAGAGGTCACTTCCCATGAACTTGATGAGTTGCTTTGTAGCAAGATGATTCCGGACATCGGCAAAACCGATGCGGGCGGGAATGCCGCAGCATCTTGCCAGGGCACAGAGAAGAGAGGCTTTGGGCACGCAAAAACTTCTTCCCCGCTGGAGCACATTGCTTGCGCGGTAGTGTTCAGGGAGATGAAAAGGAGAATAAGGGTCGTAGAGGATCCTGTCGCGTACGGCATCATAGAGCCTGACGGCGATCTCGATCGGCTCTGTCCTCCCCTGAACGATGGCGCTCGCATAATCTCTGATGCTCGGATGATCGCTATCGATGATCGATGTTGAAGTGAGATAATCTTTTTCCATGTTCTTGTTCCCGGGCTCCCTTTACCCGAGAAACGTGAAGGGGGCAAGCCGCCTTCACGTTTGCTTCGGTGAATAAGAATTTACTAAATTGAAGCGGAAGAGTCAACCCTTCGACGCCCCGCATAAATGCAGGGGTTTGACTCTGAGCGGCGGTTTCCGCCCTCGCCCTGAAGGGCACGGCTTCGCGCCGTCGAATGGGTCAATAAAATCGCTCAGAGGAATAACGATCTATGGTTGAGATTCTAAATGAGATATGGTATGAAAATAAATTGTTGCCAACTCTTGGACGATCGGGGTTGAAGATGGTGCAAACTTTTCAAGTGCGAACCTCGGCTCAGACCGAATTTATTGACATCACCCGTTCCGTCCGAGAGGCTGCAAAAAAAACGGGGGTGGAAAATGGAATTTGCATCGTCTTCATCCCCCACACCACCGCTGCTGTGACGATCAACGAAAATGCGGATCCAAGCGTCGTCCAAGATATAGTCATGGCATTCAACAAGATCGTTCCCTTTAAGGATTCCTATCGCCATACGGAAGGGAATTCTCCAGCTCATATCAAGGCCAGTCTGGTGGGATGTTCCCAAAGCGTCTTTGTTGAGTCGGGGGAGTTAGTCCTCGGAACCTGGCAGGGGATCTTTTTTTGTGAATTTGATGGGCCAAGGAATCGGAAAGTCCACGTGAAAGTGATTTCTGAGGGTCAATGAAGTTTGCTCCTTCCTGGAAGCGTTGCCCTCGAGCAGGTCACCGGGGTCTTCATTTCGTGACAGACGATGGATCTGACTATTGAAGAGCTCGTCGATAGAGCGGGTGAGATTATTGAAAAAGAACCACGTCTGATCCTGCTCCCTTCTGAAGGGAAAGTCGTCTTTGTCGGAGATACCCATGGAGATCTGGAGGCCAGCCAGGAGGTGATTCGGCAATACCTCAGAAGATCTTATCGCATTGTCTTCTTGGGAGACTATGTGGATCGGGGGGCTGATTCAGAAGAGAATATCCAATACCTTCTGGGGCTGAAGTTGGAACATCCCGAAGAGATCTTTCTTCTGGCCGGGAATCATGAGGGGTTTATGGTGAAACAGTTTGACCCTTCCAGTTTCTGGAGTTCCATCTCATTTGAAGAGAGGGAACGGTATGGTTTCTTATTCTCCAAATTCCCTTTAGCCGCCACGACTCAGAATGGAATCTTAGCCGTCCATGGGGCACTGCCAGATTTAAAGTCTCTCGAAGAAATAGGCAGGGTTGGACTGGGAGATGAGAATTGGGACAGGATCGTCTGGGGGGATTTTGCGGAAGAGGAGGTCGATTTTCTGGGTGATTTATGGGGAAGGCCCCAATTCGGTCGGCCTTATTTCGAGCGAATGATGGAGCGATATCAAAAACAGGTGCTCCTTCGATCCCATCAACCCCATGCGCGTTTGAGAATGTTTAACAACAGGTGTATCACTATTTTTACCTCTCATGCCTACTTGCCGGTCCGCACCGTTGCCATCGCCGACCTGGAAAAGGAAATCCGAAGCGCCGATGATATCGTCTTAGAAAGGGTTTAAATTCGAAGCACCTGCCTTCGCAAGGTTCCGCCTTTACGGGATGAGGCAGGCAAAATACGAAACTCAAAATGAAGATGTTAAATCCTAAACTCGAAATCCTAAACTCTAAACAAACTCAAAATGTCTAAAGCACAAAGCTCAGTATCGTATGAATTAGAAAGGTCGGACTCCATGGGTGAGAAGTTAGGAATACCTTTTGGGTTTTATGTTTTGGATTTGCTTAGGATTTAGAGTTTAGTGTTTAGAGTTTAAACAGCTTCGGATTGGTAGGAAACGGACGCTTCGCCCGATATTCGGATTTCGAGCTTAGCGAGTGCATGGGATGCTCAAAATCATTTCATTCGATATGGACGGAACCCTGGTTGACGCAGAATTCACGGACTGGGTCTGGGGGCATGGCATTCCGGCACTTTATGCCAAGAAAGTAGGGGTCACCTTCGAGGAAGCGAAAACTTTTGTCACAGACGAATACCGTAAAGTCGGCGAGGGGGCGATTGAATGGTACGATATCAAATATTGGTTTCGATTTTTCGGACTGGAGGAGAGTTGGAGAGGGGTCATGGAACAATATACGGATAAGATCAAGGTTTATCCGGATGTCCATCAGATATTGGACCGTTTGAGAGGCAGGTTCCCGTTGGTTCTCACCTCTAATGCAGGGAGAGAGTTTATTGACATTGAGATGAAAGCAACGGGCCTCGGGAGATACTTCAACCGGATTTTTTCAGCGACTTCTGATTTCGGTCAGGTGAAGAAAACAGCGGACTTTTACCAACGGATTTGTCGGGCCCTCGAAACCAAACCTCAGGAAATGGTCCATGTGGGTGACCATTATGACTTTGACTATCTCGTTCCCCGCTCGCTGGGGATCCATGCCTTTTACCTAAATCGACTGGGCGAACAAAACGCTGCCTCTATCATCTCAGATCTGAGAGATCTGGAAGAGAGACTTCCTACTGCTTCGGATTTCAGACGTTAAATTGAAGGATCCCTACCTGGCCCGGTCTCCATCGCGACCGGGGAAATCTGGAGCTTGAAATTGCAGACCTCGAAGGGGTGATCGCTGATCGGGGAACGAGCAAGATTGAAAGAATTCTTCCCATTATGCTATGATACTAAAGGGTTATGGGAAGGGTGGGAGGAAAGAAGTGGCTGTCCCGAGGATACTGGTCGTCGATGATGAAGTGATCGTTTGCGAGAGTTGCAAGCGTATTCTGGAAGAAGAGGGCTACGATGTGGAAACTGCCCTGAGCGGGAAAGAAGCCTTTGAAAAGATGAAAGACAACCCGTTTGACATCGTCATCACCGACCTTAAGATGCCGGGAATTGACGGCATGGAGGTCCTGAAGACATTCCGTAAGGATTATCCCGATTCAATCATCATTATGATCACCGGCTTCTCCACGGTCGAAACCGCGGTCGAGGCCATGAAATTAGGAGCCTTCGACTACATCCCCAAGCCCTTTACGCCTGATGAAGTCGCCATCGTGGTGAACAAGGCGATTGAGAAGAAGAATCTGATGTTAGAAAATATCTACCTGCGCCAGGAGTTGCAGGAAAAGTACGGGTTCCATAATATCGTGGGGAAGAGTAAGAAGATGCAGGAGATCTACCGGGTCATTGCCAAAGTGGCTGTCACCGATAGCACGGTCTTAATCTATGGGCAGAGCGGGACAGGAAAAGAACTTATTGCCCGGGCCATTCATTTCAACAGTCCGAGGAGAGAGAAACAATTTGTGCCGGTGGACTGTGCGGTTCTTTCAGAGAATCTTTTGGAGAGTGAATTGTTCGGCCATGTCCGGGGTTCTTTCACCGGGGCCGTCACGACCAAACCGGGGCTTTTTGAAGTGGCTGACGGAGGAACGGTTTTCCTCGACGAAGTTGGGAATATCAGTCTTTCTATTCAGGCGAAACTCCTGAGGGTCTTGCAAGAGAGAGAATTTACCCCCGTGGGAGGAACCAAGGCCAAAAAGGTGGACATCCGGCTGATTGCTGCCACCAACAAGGATCTCGAAAAGATGATCAAAGAAGAGGTCTTCAGGGAAGATCTCTATTACCGGCTGAATATTGTTCCCATCTCTCTCCCGACTTTGAAAGAACGTCAGGAGGATATTCCACTCCTGGCTGTTCATTTTCTCAAGAAATATGCCGATGAGATGGGAAAGACGATCAAAGGATTTACTCCCGAAGCCATGGAAAAGTTGACGAGGTATCCCTGGCCGGGGAACATTCGGGAACTGGAGAACGTCATCGAGCGGACAGTCGTGATGATCGATGATGAAATGGTGGGAGTGGTGCATCTCGTTCTGCCGGGGCAAGCGGAGAAAGAAATTTTGGAAAATCAAATCCCCACGACAAGCGAAGAGCTAAAAGAGATTAAGAAACAGATGAGGGAAAAGGCGGTTGAAGAGATTGAAAAGGCATTCGTCCTGAATGCTTTGGAGCGGCATCAATGGAATGTTACCCGGGCGGCTGAAGAGGTGGGAATGCTTCGACCAAACTTTCAGGCGCTGATGAGAAAGTACAACCTCCGAGCTCGGGGAGAATGAAGAATCGTCAATGGGCAATGACCAATGACCAATGATCGATGAGGAATCGTTTGCGGATAAGGGCTGAAACGGATTCGATTTATGAAATCATCGACGATCGCCGAATGGGTAGTTTACAAATCGATTCTTGCCGATTGAACATTGATCATTGAGAATTGGAGTTTTTGCCTTGTCAGATTTTTTTAAATGGCTCATTGTTGGCTGGTCAATCGTCTTAGTCGGGATTGCCGGACTCGGATTGATCCTCATCGTCAAATATGGGGAAGTGAAAAAGATTGAAACAGACGACGTAAGTCTTTGTTTCATCATCGCCTTTTTCTGTTGGTTAATCCCAATCATTGCCTTCACCATCCTAGCCCGGACCTTAGGATTTTAATTATTTTAGACCGCATATTATTTCTATTTTCAATCAAAAACAAATTAATTCAGGTAGTTATAAGGCTTATCTATCGTTTTGTATCCTAAATCGTATATTATAATTATACATTTAAGCCTTCGTGTCAAATCATCTTATTTTTAAAAAAGTAAATAAATTCAAATGATTAGGTGAGGGTTAAGTCGAACTATCTTGCCGGTTTTCTTTTGGCATATCAAATGCAATATCCATAATGAAACCCAAAAGAAAGGGGGGTGCGATATGGTAAAGGGAAGAAAATCTTGGCTGGTTGGATTAATAAGCGGACTCGTTATCTTAATGGCCACGCCGGCATTTGCAAGATCTATTTCTTTCAAGGATGCAGGAGTTGCCCTTTGGGTTTTTGTCATCATAGGAACTGTAATCGTCCTTCTTCAACTGATTCCGGCAGCCATTCTTTTTTTCTCTTTTGTCGGAACTTCCTCGAATATGGTTTTCAAACGCAAGAAAGAAAGTGAGAAAGGGGCCGCCAGGGAGAATACGGTCCTCACTGGAATTGAACCGGTACCTGTAAAGAAATAAGGGTTGGAGAAAACAATGTCCGGGAAAACGAAGAAAATTATAGTGCTTTTGGCTTCCGTCCTGATCTTGGCGATTGCGCTGTTCACTTTGGGGATCAGTTATGCTGGAGGGGTCAGAGGAGTCGGCCTTATCGGAGTCTGTTTTTTCTTCACCGGGGGGGTCGTCGTGGTCCTCGCGCAATTGGTTCCCGCCGGCATCCTCATCTCCTCTTTCATTGGGAGGGCGTTTTCTTCTTTCCGAAGAGGAGAGATGCCTATTCGGGTGACATAGAATAGAAAGTAGATTCTAGTCCGAGGAGTTATTTCCTGGCTCGAAGCCGTAAGCCTCGTTTGGCCCATGGCGGATCGTTCGAGCAAGAAGAAGGAAACCGAACGGAGAGGGAGTTTGATATGAAGTCGAAAACGATCCTCATTGTTTATCAAGATGAGCTTGAGACCAGATCGCTCTCTACGGTTTTTAACGGCATGGGGTATAAGGTGGAGACGGCGAAGATAGTCAGTGAGACGATTCGGAAGGTTCGAAAAGGCAATATTCATGTCGTTCTCCTCGACGACGAGATTGAAGGCGTGAAGGCTTGTGATCTCGTTCCGTTGTTCAAAAAGATGGACGATAAGATCCAGGTGATCGTCACCTCCTCAGAGGCCTCTCTCGGGCTGGCCAAGCGTCTTCGAGGGGCAGGGATCTTTTATCAAGCCATGAAACCGATTGACCTGGAAGAGATCAAGTCGGCCGTCGGGTGCGCTTGTGAAAAGATTGAGAGGGAGAGTTTGAAAGAAGGGTTCTTCCCTTTCCTCATTCCAGGGAGGGTTCCGGCATGAAATGGAGAGAAGAGGGAAGCAAGTCTTGGAGATTTTTCCCAGCGGGCCTGCCCCTCTTACTGCCCGCCTTACTGATGTTGGGATTGATTTTGGGAGGGATGGCAAGGGTTGCCTGGAGCGACAATTCCCTCTGTCTCGGTTGTCACCGGGACGAATCGCTCAAAAAGCAAGATGCTCGGGGTAAAAGCACTTCCCTCTTTGTGGCCGAGGCGGTTTTTAAGAATTCGGCCCATGGAAAACTCTCCTGTTCGGATTGCCATACCCGGGTTAAAGATGACAAACATGCCGAGGGCGGGCAGAAGGCGGCGGACAAAAGGGTGAACTGTGCAACCTGCCACGAGAAGGCTGAGAAGGAATATCTGCAGGGTCTTCATTCCAAGATGATCATGAAGGGGACGGAAAGAGCGGCCAATTGCTATGATTGCCACGGAAACCATAACGTTCTCCCGAGTAAGAACAACAAATCCATGACTCATGTTTCCAACATCGATCGGACGTGTAACCGATGCCATTCGGATGCGGTATTTGTCAAGCAGCATGCGTTGGGAGCCCCCATTCCGGGAGAGGAGTTTAAGAGAAGCGTCCACGGCAAGACAGGAGAGGTGACCTGCACCAATTGCCACGGGAGCCATAACTTGAGATCTCTGATTGATCCCAAATCCATGATCTTCCGATCGAATATTCCCCAAACCTGCGGTTCCTGTCATCCTGAAATCACGAAACAATTTGTGGAGAGCGTGCATGGCGTACTCGCCGCCAGAGGGAGAACCGATTCTCCCACTTGCACGACTTGCCATGGCATCCACGGGATCAAGACAAAAATAGACCCGGATTCTCCCGTGAATGAGCGAAGAATCGCTCTTACAACCTGTCCTCAATGCCATGCGGCGGAACGGATTTCGAGAAAGTTCAACCTCACCACCAGTTCCGTAAAGTCATATTATGACACTTTCCACGGCCTTTCCTATCAGGGAGGAGATACTTTTTCCGCAAACTGCGCCAGTTGCCACGGAGTCCATGATATCCGGCCCTCTTCAGATCCCCAATCAATGATTTACAAAGATAACTTACAAAAAACCTGCGGAAACTGTCATCCAGGAGCTTCCGAAAACTTTGCCAAAGGAAAGATGCATGCGATCGCATCGATCAGCGGAGAAGATTTCGGAGAGAAGGTTGTCGGATGGGTGAGGGTCGTTTACATCATTCTCATTGTCATGGTGATCGGAGGGCTGACCTTTTACAACTTCACCGACTGGCTGAGAAAGACGATTGATAGGGCGCAGCATTAAGAACAGGGAGCGGGTATCCATGTCCAAGAAATACCTCAGAATGACGTTGAACGAGAGAATTCAACATCTCAACCTTGCCATCAATTTTACACTCCTGGTGATCACGGGTTTTGCTTTGAGCTTTCCAACCGCCTTCTGGGTCTCTCCGATTACCGACGTCCCTATGGGAATGACCTTTCGTGGGTTTCTCCATCGCCTCTGCGGCGTCGCCCTGTTTTTCTTGTCAGGCTATCATATTCTATACCTTGCCTTCACGGAGAGGGGGAGGGGAATCGTAAAGGATATGCTTCCGGGGTTAAAAGATGCTAAAGACCTCTGGGAAACGCTAAAGAACAACCTCTACATCAACCGGCCGGCCAAGCCGCTCAAAATGCCCCGTTTCAATTTCCGCGAAAAGCTGGAATACCTGGGTCTGATCTGGGGGACGATCGTGATGACGGTCACGGGTTTGATCCTCTGGTTTAAGACAGAATGGCTTCAGTCCTTTCCGATGTGGACCTGGGATGTGGCCCGGGCGATCCATTTTTATGAAGCGATTTTGGCCACCCTCACCATTATTGTTTGGCATTTTTATTCGGTCGTCTTTAATCCCGATATCTACCCGATGAGTTGGGCCTGGATCACAGGGGATCTCACCGAGCATGAAATGGAGGAGGAGCACGGGATGGAGTTAGAGAAGATCAAGGCTCAACAGAAAGGGGAAATGCAAGAATTCGCCGAGGCAGCAGCAGTCGGGGGTGGAAGGGTTTATGCCGTTCGCCGGGAACCGGTAGCGCAGGAGGGAAGAAAAAGCCCGACCCCGCGCGGATTCTACAAGATCGTTAAGGGGTTTAACGAAACCATTAAGAATTGGAAGGGAACATAAAAAGGGGGTGATGGGTTATGTCCGATGGCTTTAAAGAACGATATGGCCCGTATCCGAAAAAGAAAGAAAGAAAACATGCTCGAGTTAAGGAGGAACGATTTTTGAAGAAAACCTATGACTGGCTAAAGTGGAAAAGAGCGGACAGTGGAGGGGTCTCCTTTCACCGTCCGTGTTTAGACCATTAATCCCAACGATTTCATTTTTAGCATGTTCGTCTTTTGAGTTTTTGTAGCCCTATATATCCTCTGACTCCCACCATCCAAACCCCACCCAAACGGAGAGGATATATAGGGCTCTTTTTGTTTTCATCCTTTCTTCATGACCCCGACTTACTCTCTTCTTGTGGAGATGCTGAGAAGGTGTTAATATTCTAACGGTTTAAAGCAGAAAGATGTCATGACGAATGCTTGATCAGGGGTTTTGTTCCTTACCCGAAACGGAACCTCCCTGGCGCTGTCGGCTGAAAACAGGGATACCGAGATGTTGATCAGAAGATCTCAAAGAAGCATTCGATTTTATGTAGCCCCGTTTCTTATTTCTTTCATCCTCCTTGCGGTCTTCGTACGAGATGCCCACGCCCTGACAGCCGAGGAAGAGAAGAAAATGGGCAGAAAGGTCCTTCTCGAGATTCAGCAAGAAGCCGATTTCATGAGGGACCTGACGATTCAAACGTTTATCGAAAAGTTGGGTTATTCGATCGTAGACCAGGTAGGTCCAACCCCCTTCGAGTTCAAGTTTTACGTGGTCGATGCCTTAGATCCCAATGCCTTTGCCATTCCGGGCGGGTATATTTTCGTCACCACAGGACTCCTTGTTCTGGCGGAGAACGAACAGGAGGTCGCCGGAGTCCTGAGTCATGAAATCGCCCATGTCACTCAGAGGCATATCGCCCAGATGATTGAGAAATCGAAACGGCTCAACATCGCCTCGCTGGCGGCGATCATCGCGGCGATGCTCGCGGGTAGAGGTGGAGCAGGATCTCAAGCAGGCGTAGCGATGGCGGCGGCCACAGCGGGGGCTCTTCAATTGAAATATACTCGAGAAATGGAGACCGATGCGGATCAAAATGGCCTGAACTATTTGATCAAAGCGGGCTACGATCCCAACGGATTGATTAGCTTTCTCAACAGAATCCAGAGGGTCAGTTTGGCTATCGCACCCAGCGTCCCTAGCTATCTTCTCACCCATCCAGCCACGGAAAGCCGAATTTCCCTCATGGAAAACCTTCTCCAGATAGGGCCGAAGCCTGCCGGGCCCTTCAAAACCGTTCCGAATTTCAGGAAGATCCGTGCAATGGCTTTTGTGGAGGAGAGAGAACCTCCGGTGGCCATCACCCATTTTCAGTCTTTGATCGATGCCAACTCTGACTCTTGGGAAGGATACTATGGTCTAGGCCTAGCCTATCGGAAAATGGGAAGATTCGACAAGTCGACGGAAGCTCTCCAACGCGCGCACTCGATCGCCCCTCAGGATCTTGACACCTCCAGAGAACTGGGCATAACATATTTTTTTGGGGGAAAGACGGATCAGGCCATTGAAAGCCTCGAGGCCATAAGGGGTCGAAACGGTGACTTGATGATTCTCTATTACCTTGGAAGAGGGTATCAGGAAAAAGGGAATTTTGCTCAGGCTCTTCCGCTCTTCTTGAAAGTTCAGAAGGAAAAGCCCGAATTCACTGATATCTATTATCATCTTGGGTCTGTTTACGGGAGAACAGGACAGAAGGGACTTTCCCATTTCTATTTTGGAAAACATTTCAAATTTAAGCGGGAGAAAAACAACGCTCTCCTTCATTTTAGAACAGCCATCGACGGGTTGGAGAGGGGGAGTCTGGAGAGAGAAGAAGCCCAGCGAGAGATCAAAGAGCTTACGTCTCCTCAATGAGTTTCGTGGAGTGATCTTTCTGCATTCTCCTCGATTCATGAGATAAAGATCGGGGGTTTTCCAGGGGGGCCACGGGAAAAAGGGTCGGACGAACAGAGAGGCGAAAAAATCAAGAGAAGAAACGATGAACCTTAACCAAGAGCTTTCGATCCTCAATGCGATCAGCCAGACCGTCAATCAATCCGTCGACCTGGATGAGATTCTGAATAAGAGTGTAGATAAAATGATGGACATGATTAGCGTTCACCAGGTCCGCATCTACCTCTTAGACGAGAAAAGCAACGATTTGGTGCTGGTCGTGCATCGCGGGTTTTCCAAGAAGTTTCTGGAGACGATAAAGCGCAGGAAGCTAGGGGTGGGTGTCACCGGAAAGGTTGCTCTTTCCGGTCAATCGATCTTTATGGAGGACTACCCCAGTCATCCGGAGGCCCTTGCCCCGGCGATTAAAGAAGGGCTCAAATCCGTGGCCGTCATTCCTCTCAAATCGAGAGACAAGATCTACGGGACGTTGAACATTGCGAGAAAAGAAGTGTCGGAGATCGCATCATTTGAAAAGAACCTCTTCGATTCGATCGGGCAGATTATCAGCGGCGCCATGGAGAGGACTTTTCTCTATACGGAGAATGTCAAACGTCTGGAAGAATTGAGGACTCTCTATTCGATCAGCCAAGAGATTGCCTCGAAGCTGGAATTAAGAGTGATCCTTCAGAAGATCATGGAGAGCGCGGTCGCGCTGTTGGGTGCGGATTCGGGGAGCATCGCCTTGTGGGACAATCAAAAGCAGAGTTATGGAGTTGCGTTTGTCCATCGATTACCTGACTCATTAATCGGAAAAGAATTTTCCACGCCCTGGCCCGGCGTGATTGGGGAAGTGATTGTCAGGAAATCCCCCGTCCTTTGGAAGGACTATGAGCACCATCTCAACCGAGTAGAGGAATTGGATTCCTATCATATCAAGGAGGTGGTGGGTGTCCCGTTGATCGTCAGAGAAATGATTATCGGCACGATGGTCATCGGCTCCTCAGATCCGGAAGTGCATTTCCAGCAAAAAGAGGTTGACCTTCTCTACAACTTTGCCCACCACGCGGCCGTTGCCATCGGGAATGCCAAACTCTACGAGGATTCTTTGGCGAAGATTCGACAATTGACTACCCTCTACGAGATTGGAAAGACCCTTTCCTCGACCTTGGACCTTGACGATCTGTTCAAAAAAGCGCTCGAGCTCCTGAAAGATCGTTTTGGTTACGCCGCCTGCAGCATTCTCCTTCTGGATAGACCCAAGGATGAACTCTCTGTCAAACAGGTTACCGGCAGGAGCCTTGAGGAGGCCAAGAAATTGAGATTCAGAGTTGGAATCGATGGAATCGTCGGGTGGGTGGCCAGAGCCGGAGAACTGGTTTATGCTCCCGATGTCTCGAAGGACTCCCGATATATTTCCGCGGATCCTTCCATCAAATCGGAGGCCGCGTTTCCTCTCAAGGTGAGAGACCAGTTATTCGGAGTCTTAAACATCGAGAGTCATGAACTCTACGGATTTGATGAAGAAGACTTGAAGACCCTTTCCTCCTTTGCAAGCCAAATGAGTATTTCCATCGAGAATGCGCAGCTCTTTTCCGATCTAAAACAAACGCTGCAAGAATTGAGACAGGCACAGGACCAGGTTGTCCAGGCTGAGAAACTGAGGGCCATGGGGGAATTGGCCAGTGGAGTCGCTCACGACTTCAATAACGTCCTGGCGGTCGTCCTGGGAAACACCCAACTCCTCCTCCATCAACTGGATCGCCTTGGTTCTGAAGAAATTCGCCAAGGCTTAAAGGTCATCGAACGCTCCTCCATGGATGGGGCGGAGACCATCCGAAGAATACAGGAGTTTACGGGGGTCAGAAGAGATAGGGAATTCATTTCCCTCTCCCTGAACGATATCGTGACAGAGGTGGTGAACGTCACTCAACCTCGCTGGAGGGACCAGACACAAAAGAAAGGAATACAGATCGAATTGACGCCCCGGCTCGGACAGATTCCTTTGATCATGGGGAATCCTTCCGAGATGAGGGAAGTGCTGACCAATATTATTTTTAACGCGGTGGACGCGATGCCCAAAGGAGGCAAACTGACGATCGCCACACAACCCCAGGCTGAGGATTGGGTGGAAGTGAGGATTGAGGATACAGGCATCGGGATGACGGAGGAGGTGAAGAAAAGGGTTTTTGACCCATTTTTCACCACAAAGGGTGTGACGAATTCCGGGCTGGGAATGAGCGTTTCCTATGGAATCATCAAACGTCACGGAGGGGAAATCTTGATCGAAAGCGAACCAGGCAAAGGAACGACATTTATCCTTCATCTGCCTACGGGATACGGGGAGCAGCAAGCCCTTGTCAAAGAAGCCGCCCTTTCCAAGGAGTGGCGGCGGGCACGGATTTTGGTAATCGACGATGAGGATTCCGTTCGAGATATTCTCTCCCGGATGCTAAAGACCAAGGGCCATAAGGTGGTGGCGGCCTCCAACGGCGAAGATGGGATCGAGCGATTCAAGGCTGAACCCTTCGATCTGGTCTTCACCGATCTCGGAATGCCAAAATTGTCGGGATGGGATGTGGGAAAAACCATCAAGGGGATCAATCCGAAAACCCCCGTTGCCATGATCACGGGATGGGGAGTGGAATTGGATAGAGAGAAGTTGAACGAAAGTGGAATCGATCTCGTCATCTCAAAACCTTTCAATTTCGATCAAGTGATCGATCTGGTCTCCGAAGCCATGGAGCTGAAGGGAAAGATCTGATGGTCCGGGCGATCGATCTTAACACCTTGGCGAATTCGGCCCGGCAGGATGCGACGGCATCCACCACGCAGGCAACGATGCCTGCTCCGTGGTCGATGATCCTGCGCACCATGTTTCCCAAGAGGGCATGGGCCGTGCGGTGAAGACCGCAACGAGCCATCACGAGTGTCAGGTCCTCACCCGCTTTGTCCTCCGCCGGATGCATTCTGGTGTGCTCTTGATCGATTCTGAAGCTGACCTGGTCTCAATCTGGTGAGAAGTGGTCCCGACATCGACTTATCCATCTCCGAAACGCATTCCCGACGGGACCCCGTCCTTTAGGATCTTCCATTTGACCGGAGCGTGCCCGCGGGGCGAAGGGGTACCCGATGAATGGTAACACTTTGCCGGGAGACCGTTTACTTTTTCATCAATCGATAGGTGAATCCCACTGAAATCAGCAAGGGGACCACGCCGAACAAAATGAAAATCGCATCGGCTGGCAGACGAATCCATTCAATCAGGGTCGTGATCCGATCGTCCAAAAACTCAGGACCTCTTGCATGCCAGTATCCGTTCTTTAACACATCAAGAAACTGAAGCACTCCCCCGGGGAAAAGATTTAGAACGACCATTCCTGCCAGACCTATATTCAATCCCCAGAAGGAGACCCGGATATATTTCTCCACTTGCCCCCATCCTTCCTCCGTCAATACCTGTCGGATGGCGAATACCATAAACGCGACGGAAAACATTCCGAACACGCCCATCATGGCAGCATGGCCGTGATTTGGGGTGAGGAGGGTGCCTACTTCGAAGTAGCTGACGATGGGCAGGTTAATGAGAAATCCAAATATTCCCGCACCGACAAAGTTCCAGAATCCGACAGCCATCATGAAATAAAATGTCCACTTGTGAGGAATAGAGATTTCCTTGCCGCAAATATCACATTTTCCTTTGGACAATTTAACAAAATCCCAGGCGTCCAGTGTCAGAAGCGTCAGCGGGACAACCTCCAAGGCAGAAAACATTGCGGCAAACGCCATGGTGACATTCGACTGTCCAGTCCAATACCAGTGGTGCGCCGTACCGATAATGCCTCCCCCGAGGAAGAGAATGGCATCTAGGTAGATGACCCGAGTAGCGGTTCGGCGAGTGACCATTCCCAGTTTGTAGAAGAGGACGGCCACCATCGTGGTGACGAAGAGTTCAAAGAACCCTTCGACCCACAGGTGGATAATCCAAAACCGCCAGTTGTCCGCCACGGTATAGTGGGTTCTACCGGTGAAAAACAAGGCAGGAAGATAGAAGAGGGGAATGGCGAGCGCGGCCAGCAGGAAAAGGGTGGAGATCTCGCGTTCTTCCGGATTTTTTCTGGCGGGGCGACTCGCTCTGAATATCAGCGCGAGCCAGAGGATCAGGCCGACCGCGAGCAAAATCTGCCAGGCGCGGCCCAGGTCCAGGTATTCCCATCCCTGGTGTCCAAACCAGAACCAAAGTTTTCCCAGAAGTTGATAGACACCGAACATCTCGCCCAACAGACTGCCAAAGACAACAACGACCAGCGCGACAAAGAGAACGTTGATCCACCGGGTCTGACCTTTGGGATCTCCTCCGCCCAATATGGCGGCGAGAAATAGACCTCCTGCAATATAGCCCGTAGCTATCCAAAAGATGGCTAATTGCAGATGCCAGGTGCGGAAGATGTTTCCAGGAAAGAAGGAAGATAAATCGATGCCATAGAAACTCCCTGGTTCTGCACGATAGTGGGCGGTTGCCCCCCCGACAAGGGTCTGGGCCAAGAACAACAGGGCAACGACGGCAAAATACTTTATCGTTGCCTTTTGGCTTTCGAGAACCGTCCCGGGGGACATTTGAGGATGGATATGTTCGCCTGCGCCTTTCCAGCCGAGAAAATTGAATTTGCCGAAGGAGAAGAGAACGACGGCTGTGCCAGCGAGAAGAGTGATCAGGCTCAAGGCGCTCCAGAGAATCGCGTCACTGCTTGGCGTATTTCCGACCGTGGGATCATAAGGGAAATTATTTGTGTAAGAGAATGTTCGGCCGGGGCGATTCGCCGCGGAAGCCCAGGCCGTCCAGGCAAAGAAAGCGGTCAATTGCTCGACCTCTTTTGGATCCTTGATATGCTTGACCAGCAAGCCTCGGTTTAATGCAGGCCGAGACAGGTAGTCCGTCCACTTTCCCACTTGACTTCGATAAGACGATAACTTCAGGAGGTGTGAAGATCAACGTGTGAGTCTGCGGATTGTACCGATTCTGTTTCAACAGTTGCCGGACTTCACCCTCGATGGCAGCCTGCTCGGCCGGCGAGAGGTTTGCCCACTGGCGCTGGTAATACTGTTTTGCAAGGTGGTTCCTTGCATCGACGGCAAGCGTGTGGAGATAGTCAGCGGAAAAATCAGGTCCGAGATAAGCTCCGTGTCCCCAAATTGTCCCATTCTCCATCAAACCATATTTCAGGAAGACTTCTTGGCCAGACAGAATTTCCTCCCGGGTAAAGAGGGTCTCGCCTGACGGACTCACCACCTTTTCCGGGATGGGAGGGGCATCGTGGTGGGCCCGGACGGCCATCCAGATTAAAACGGCAAATCCTATGACCAGGACGATGATGACAGACCTTCTCCACCAAGGAGAGAGTTTTTCGGAAGGACTATTTTTATCTACCATTGTGTTCTCCTTTGTCGGCATCTATTTCTGCAGCTGCCGGGGATACTCGGTAAGGATAATCGGTCCTTTTTGGCCCACCACCACGGTATCTTCGACCCGAACACCCCATGGACCTGTGTACAACCCACAGTTACCCACAGCGATCACGACACTCGTTTTCAGAGAGGGGTGGCCTTCTCTCCAAAATGCTCAAAATTGTGGGCAATGGAGTGGATCATTCCTACTTCGTCATCAAAGCCAACGATGTGATCAAAGTGCGCGAGGTTGTCTTACGTCCTGACATCCGTTTGCGGAACGCCCAAAGCCACCTTCCCATCCTGAGTGATCATGGCATAGGCGCATAAACGTCCGTCTCCTGTAAGGTAGAACATATTGGAAGGCTTGGTAAGCAAGAGGACGGTGAGGCCAGCCTCTTTCATCAAATGGCCGCATTTTCTTAGGCGCCCCGGGTATTGTTGATCAGACATTTCTAAGCCTCCTTTAAATCCCCTCACCCCCCTTTATACACTGGGGTGAAGGAGGATAATTACTTCTTCCCGGTTTTCTCACGCATTTCTGCTGCCATTTCCTTGATCTCCGTCAGATCCCTCTGCATCTCGCTCCAGCCGTACCAGAGCGCAGTAATCCGGGTTGGCATGGAAAGTCCCCTGGAAGGCCCTCATCCGATGTTCAAGAAACATGACGAAAAGTTTTTGTTCAATCACTGTTGGAGCATCATGAAAGGTGAGCAAATCCGGAAATGGATAAGCATAGTTTTTCGGTTTGGGAAGGATACCGCCCTTGTACAGGCCGGCCACCGTGAGGATGGCTTCAGCCATCAGGCGATCCGCCTCTTTGATCATCTGGTCGCCTTTTGCAAGCTCTCCTTTGGCAAAATTAGCAGAATGGCATTGATTGCAGGTCTTGATCATCTTATCCCGTTCTTTTTGCCAGTCTTCCTGGGTCAGCCGGGCCACATCGGCAGCCTTTACAACATCAAGCCGTCCGGTGGGTTTTCCGTCTGGATCGAGTACACCGAGTCCCTGAAGGATAGTTGCACGGTCAGCCGCCCATTGTTTATCCTCTGGCATCGGAAGTCGCACAGCGAGAAATCCCCATGCGGTTCGTACCTCATGATTCCCTTCTTGCATGTGGCAAGTCTGGCAGGTCGGGGCTGCAACGGCAGAGGGAAGCAGGTTGATTTGTTTAAGCAGGGATCGAACTCCATGTTTTGATCCGGAGTACATCTCCCATTGTGGATGGTCGAAGCCCATGTGGCAGGTTTGGCATGCCTGAGGTTGCCGTGCTTCCTGAACGGAGAAAATATGCCGGGTATGGCACGCGTCACATGACGCCACACCAAATCCTGCCCCTTTTTTTCTCAGCTCTCTCATATCGGCCTCGGCTTTTAGACCGATCTTATGGCACCCTCCGCAACCTTTCATCCCTTCGGTCAACTCCATCGGTTGCCAGTGTATGGTTGGCATCGCTTTCATCGCTGCCCAAGCGGCTGCATGCTTTCCGTTCTTGAATTGTTTTACTCTCTCTGGATGACAGCCACCACAGGTGTCAGGTGTCGGAATCTGAGCCCTCGGGACATCCACCATCGTTTTGTGTTCATCAAAATGGCAGGTAATGCAGGAAATCTTGTTTTGGCTGTGTTTGCTCAGTTGCCAATCAGAAACGATACCGGGTGTGACCTTCTTGTGGCATTCCACACACACCTGTGCTGAAGCCGCTGACACCTGGGCTGAAGCGGCCGAAACGAAGACCCAGCTGAGAACAATGATAAGCGTTGTTCGAAATGTGATTCGTCCCATGTTTTTCTCCTTTTAAAATGGTCTTCACCTTGAAACTATGGTAAGAGCGCAATTATAGCTATGGGGTCTATGACTTATTTTTGGATGAAGAAACCCGTATTTTTCTACCGATGCATCGTAGAATTGTGGAGCTGACTGACTCGTCCTTGTCAACCATCACGAATTTTAGGTAGTGGGTCAGTTTCCGCCCGCAGAAAGGAGCCGAGGGTGGCCTATTCCTCCTCGCGTTTCAGAAGGGCGGTTGTATTCATAGGTCCGGGGGATGGTCCTTCGTGCATTCCACTGATGATCTCATGACTAAGGATGTGAGAAGTCTTTCAACAAAGAAGGAAGCGCCCCTGAACCGCTCCGGGGGACCAGACCCCCCTCGGCTCCGTATGGGCATTCGCGACCCAAACTGACCCACTACCGAATTTTACAGGGACTTTCTTACCATATTCTTACGCTTTTTTTCGGAAGAAGAAGGGTCTCAAATTCCTTTATCAGTTACCTTCATCCAACCAGGGTGGACGAAAGATCCAAAAGCGGTATAGCATAACAATTCTCCCGGCGGGCAGATTTATTGAAATTCTCGCTGAGAATGATTAACTATTAAGAAAAGGAGGGGGAAATGGAATTTAGCAAGAATTCGCTCATTGTATTGTGTTTTTCAATACTTCTGGTCTTTGGCTGTGCAACCACTCAGCAGAGGATTCCAATCGATATGACCTCGGTACCGCCTGGCACACAGGTGACCTTTAAAGGGAAACCGGTTCATCTTCTGGGTTCACCCATTGCGGTTGGAAAGCCGTTGCCATCAGTCGAACTGGTGGACGCAATGAGCATGAACAATGTCAATCTGTCACGGGAGAGAGGTTCCGTTCTTCTCTTAAGCATTGTGCCATCCCTGGATACCAAGGTCTGTGAAGCACAAACCCATTATTTGGGAGAAGCGGGGCAGAGGCTTCCGAAAAGTGTTAAACGGATTGTCATCAGTCGGGATACTCCCTTTGCGCAGACGCGCTTTGCCAAAGAAGCAAAACTGACGAACCTCGAATACTTGTCAGATTACAAGCAAGGAGATTTCGCACGCTCCACCGGGCTCCTGACAGAAGGGCTCATGCTCTTTGCAAGATCAGTGATCGTCGTTGACAAACAAGGGATTGTCCAATATATCCAGGTCGTTCCTGAAATGAGTCATCTGCCCGATTTGGAGAGAGCTTTTGCAAAGGCCAAAGAGCTGGCCGGAGAGGGATAAAGGAGTAAATACAGCATTTTTCGCCGTAAAATACATCATTTGCCCTATTTATTTCCAGGCGGGTTGTTACTATTCTTATAGGAACGAGTGAGATGCCGGTCAAGAGTGAATGGGCTAGATTAAAAACGAAGGAAGGAGGAAGCTACAATGAGAAAGATAATGATTCTGGGCGCGGTGCTCAGCCTACTCATAGTAATGAACATTTTCGCGGTTGTTCATGCGCAATCGGTGACGGTGAAAGGAGAGGTCATCGACACTTACTGCTATGCCTTGATGGGAGCCAAAGGTGAGAGTCATCGACAGTGTGCCATTGATTGTGTCAAAGCCGGTATTCCTGCTGGCCTTCTTGAGGAGGGAACCGGGAAGGTTTATGTCTTGCTGCCAAATAAAGACAAAGCAGGATTGCCTCAAGGAGTAATTGATAAATTGGGGCGGACAGCTTCGATTACTGGCAAGGCCTATACCAGCGGCGGAAGCAACTTTTTGACCGTCGAGTCGATCCAGTGATCCCTATGCTTGAGAGTCTTCTTCCAGGAGTGCAGCACCTTCAGAATATCCACCCGTTGGTGGTTCATTTTCCCATCGCATTCTTAACGGGTGCAGCACTCTTTTATTTTTTGTCCTGGATTTTCCGAAACCAGACCTTTGGGACGACGGCTTTTCTGTTGCTCATCCTCGGGACACTCTCTGCGGGAGCTGCGGTGGCCACGGGGCTTTATGGGGAAGAGGGGGTCATGGTCTCCCGCTCCGTGAGGGAGCACCTCTTAGAGGCCCATGAAGAGATCATGCTCGTGGCACTCGGAGTGAGCGTTGTCTTAGCCGTGTGGGCATTGATCGCGCGGCCCTTTCCGATAAAGAAGAGATGGCTCTTTCTCTGCATATTTCTGGTGTTGTTGGGGGTCATGACCGTGGGTGCTGATTATGGTGCGCGGATGGTTTACGATTACAACGCGGGCGGAAATGCCTGCTCCCAGCCCATCGAATTTAGCAAGTGAAAGGATCGATGAATAGGGACCCGTCCCATGGTCAATGACCATGGGATATCAACCATGAATCAATGACTGTCAGCTTTTTACTGTGAAGAACTTCTTGAAGGCTTCGTATTTCTTTGCTCCGATCCCTCTCACGTTTCTTAAATCTTCAACGGACCGAAATCCTTTTCGTCTTTCCCGGTAGGTGATCATCTCTTGGGCCAAGGATTCGCCGATCCCTGGAATCAAACAAAGATCCTCGACGGACACACGATTGAGATCGAGAGGGAGGGAAAAGACGAGCAGTTTATTGGCGGCCATCCGGCCGATTTTAATCTTTATCTCATCCCCCACACCCTCTTTCTGTCCCTCCGTTGCGAGGAGAAGGGGAGGGGGGATTTGGGAAGGTTTTCTCGTGACGGTGAGGAGAGTTCCTGTCTCCAGGATCGTCGATGATGAAGTCGGATCAAATTGGGCAGTCTCCTTCAGGCCTCCCGCCTTTTCGATCGCCTCCTTCAATTTGGGTGGATTCTGGTAAAGATAGACTCCAGGCTGACGGACCTCTCCAGAAACCTCAACAACGACTTCTTTGATGGGATCTCCCGAAGGAGTGGAAGGAGGGTAATCATAAAACTTGAAGGCAAGGCTGCCGACAAGAAAAAGGGCGACCCCAAAGAGAATCCATTGCTGACGAACAGAAAAGTATTTTAAATAGGAACACATCCCATTTTTTTCTCAAAACTTCCTTTGCCGGGGTGAGTTTTGTCCTCATGGATGTCTCTTCGGGGACATTTAGCGTGGCGCGTTCTTGAATCAAACCTAATTTCAATCATACAGCATTCCAACAAGATTCTTTCATCAACGTGGGATAGGTCCCTAATTTTCTTCTTTAAGGAGTTTGTAGTCAATCGAGTCTACCAAGGCTTGCCAGCTTGCCTGGATAATGTTTTCAGAGACTCCGACCGTTCCCCACTTCGATTGTCCATCCCCCGATTCGATGAGAACCCTTGTGAGAGCTTCGGTTCCGTCCTTGGTGGAAAGGATTCGGACTTTGTAGTCGAGCAGTTTAACCTGTTTCAATTCAGGATAAAACTTTTCCAGGGCCTTTCGTATCGCATGATCGAGTGCGCTGACCGGACCATTTCCCACGGCGGCGGTATGTTCCACCCGATCTCCCACACGAACCATAATGGTTGCCTCTGACAGAGGAATTTCTTCCTCCGTCTTCTTCTCTACAATGACACGAAAGCCCATCAACTCAAAGAACCTCTTGTGTTGTCCGAGAGCTTTTTTAATGAGGATCTCAAAGGACCCTTCCGCTCCCTCAAATTGAAACCCTTGATTTTCCAAGCGTTTTAAATCGTCGAGGATTTGTTTCACTCTTGGATCTTTGCTTTCGAGGTCGATCTTAAAATCAGCGGCTTTATGGAGGATGTTTGACTCGCCGGAAAGATCCGAGATGAGAACCCTTTGATGATTTCCGACCCTCTCCGGAACAACGTGTTGATAGGTCGCATCACTCTTCCTGATCGCGCTGACATGGACCCCGCCCTTGTGCGCAAACGCGCTATCACCCACATAGGGAAGATACTTGTTATGGGGAAGGTTGGCCAATTCTGATACGAAACGGGAGACCTCGGTGATCTTTTTCAAATGATCGTCTGAAATGCAATCGATTCCCATTTTTAACTTAAGATTGGGGATGATGGAACATAGATTGGCGTTTCCACACCGTTCTCCGTACCCATTCATTGTTCCGTGGACCATGGAAACGCCCTCTCTGACGGCCAGAATGGTATTGGCGACCGCCATGTCGGAATCGTTATGAGCATGAATACCCAGGGGAGAAGCGATTTCATTCTTTACCTTTTTTACGATGGATTGGACCTCATCGGGAAAAGTTCCTCCGTTGGTGTCGCATAAAACGATCCAGTCCGCCTTGGCTTCTTGGGCCGCCTTCAGTGTGGAGAGCGCGTACTGGGGATTGTTCTTGTAACCGTCGAAAAAGTGTTCCGCGTCAAAAACGACTTCAGCGATACGATCCTTGAGGAATCGAATCGAATTTTGGATGATATCGAGATTTTGGTCGAGGGTAATATTTAAGGCCTCGATCGGATGTCTGTCCCAGGACTTTCCGAAAATGGTGACCACTTCCGTTCCGGCCTCGATTAACGCCCGGAGGTTCGGATCTTTTTGGGGGGGAATCCCCGCCCGGGAGGTGCTCCCGAAAGCAGCCATCTTTGCGTGAGAGAGGCGGGCGGATTTGATCTCGTGGAAAAACTGGAGATCCTTTGGGTTGGAACCGGGCCATCCCCCTTCAATATAGTGAATCCCGAAGTCGTCGAGCTTTTGCGCAATCCGGACTTTATCCTCGAGAGAAAAAGAAATGTCTTCCGCCTGCGAACCGTCGCGGAGTGTGGTATCGTAAATTTTGATTGGATCTAATGAACCCAATGTGATCACCCCATCCATTATCCCTTGCCGTTGATTATTTCTCTTCTGCAACGGTTGGCTTATCCAGTTCAAAGGCGTCATGAAGGGCTCGGACCGCCAATTCGGTATATTTGGAATCGATGACGCAGGAGATTTTGATTTCCGAAGTGGAAATCATGTGGATATTGATCCCTTCCTTTGCCAGTGCAGAAAACATCTGAGTGGCTACACTGGAGTGACTTCTCATCCCCACTCCCACGATGGAGATTTTTGCAATGTCTTCGTTGAATTTGACTTCTTTCCCGTCGAACTCTTTATTCGCTTCTTTGACAATCTGGAGGGTTTTTGCAAAATCCGATTTGGGGACGGTGAAGGCTACATCCGCGCAGCCTTTCTCCGTACTGGAAGTCTGTATGATCATGTCGACAATGATATTGGCATCCGCAATCGGTTTAAACAACTTGGCGGCCACTCCTGGGATATCCGGGAGACGCATGACCTCGATCTTTGCTTCATTCTTATTGTAGGTGACACCGGAAACGACTACCTTTTCCATCTCTTTGTCCTCCTTGCAGACGATCGTCCCAGGGTTGTCATTGAAGGATGATCTGACGTGGATAGGGACATCATATTTTTTGGCAAACTCTACGGAACGGATCTGCAGCACCTTCGCCCCGAGGCTGGCCATTTCAAGCATCTCATCATAAGATATTCTCGACAACTTTCTTGCCCTAGGATAGACATTGGGATCCGTCGTGTAGACCCCGTCGACATCGGTATAAATCTCACACACATCCGCTGCCAGCGCTGCAGCGACAGCCACAGCAGATGTGTCCGATCCTCCCCGGCCAAGAGTGGTGATATTGCCCGAATCATCCACACCCTGGAAACCTGCCACCACCACCACCCGGCCCTCTTCTAAATCATGACGCATCTTGTCCGAATCAATGCTTGAAATCCTGGCTTTGCCAAAAACGCTGTCTGTGGCTATCTTGATTTGAAAACCCAGATACGATTTCGAATCGCAGTCCATGGACTTGAGCGCCATGGCCAGGAGAGCAATGGAGACCTGCTCTCCGGTGGATACGAGAACATCGAGTTCCCTTTCGTCAGGAGTCGGGGTAATCTGCTGAGCCAAACGGATGAGTTTGTCCGTCTCTCCGGCCATCGCAGAGACGACGACCACGAGTTGATGGCCTTGTTTTTTGGCGTGGAGGACCCTCCTGGCCACATTTTTGATCCGCTCAACGTCTCCTACGGAAGTACCGCCATACTTTTGAACCACCAGTGCCATCTGTTTCCCTCCCCCTCCTCAGGGTAGATTGTGGATTACGGATTGCGGAATAAAAAAATTGAGATCAAGGGACTCCGCATTCCGGATGCTGGATTCCCCATTCGGAAATCTCTTTGACCAAGTCTTCAAAACGTTTTCCCTTTCCGGCAATTTCCAGGGATCGGATGTTCTTATCGAAATAGGCAATGGAGATGAAGAGGTATTCCTCGGGAAGGAAAGAGGGAATTTTATCGGCCCACTCGATTGCCGTGATCCCTCTCCCTTGGAAATATTCCTCCAAGCCTAATTCTCCAGCCTCCTGCTCCCTTCCCAGGCGATAAAGATCAATATGGTAAAAGGGAATTGTCCCGGGGTATTCATGAATCAACGTGAAGGAAGGGCTTGAGATATAAGCTGAGTTTTCAATTCCGACTCCTGCAGCGAGTCCCTTGATAAGTTGGGTTTTTCCTGCCCCCAATTCACCTACCAAGGCGACGACGTCCCCGGGCAGAAGCCGCCTTCCAATGTCCTTCCCGACTCGAATCGTCTCAAATGTGCTTTTGGTTTGAAGGACCGCCTTTTTCACCATTCAAATCCCGGATCACAAATTCCAAATCTCAAACCAATCTCAATTCCCAAACCCAAATGACCGAAACGATTCGGTTTGAGGTTTGAAATGTGGCTTATTGAAAATTATTTGTAATTTAGTGCCTGGAACTTGGTCTTCCCGTAGGATGAGAAGGTTACGCCTTAAATTTGAAGTCATCGGGATTCAGACTTTCCAGCCAATCTTTTAGCTGATCGCCTTCTTTCTCCATATCGATGGTGCGCGCTTTCTCGATGACTTGCTCGGACACAAAAATTGGGGCGTCTGAAGCCAGGGCGATGGCCATTGCGTCGCTGGGACGAGAATCGATGACAATTTCTTCTCCCCCTCGATTAAGGTAGATCAAGGCATAGTAAGTGTTTTCCTTCAGGTCGTTCACGACGATTTTCACCACGTGGGATTGGAGCGACTCTAGAAGGTTATGGATTAAATCATGACTCGCCGGTCGATGGGAACTCACCTTCTTCAGTTTCATCGCGATGGCATTGGCCTCGAAGGGGCCGATCCAAATCGGAAGCCCTGTTTTGTTCGACAAATCCATGAGGAGAACGACAAATCCGTTTGAGGTGGAATCAAACGTCAAAAACTTAACTTTCATCTCAACGTACATCCTGTCTCTCCTTTCAACCCCCTCGCAGTTGAGCTGTCTCCTAAGAGAGCCCATGCGTCATCGTGTTCTCTGGGCGTCTCCTTTTTAGCCCACTCTTCCGCGGGCACACCCTCTTTCCCTTCGCTTCGAAGATTGACGAAAGGCCGTCCGGGGTGAGTCAGAACTTATCTTAAATGAAGAAGAGGGCAAAATCAAATGTTTCCCTTGAGCAGGGGGGGGATTTTTTCAATGATATCCGTAGCAATGAGAGACTTCTCGCCTTTCTCTCGCGCCCCGTCGTCACCGGCCATTCCATGAAGGTAGACAGCCACTTGAAGGGAAGAGAGGATATCGAACCCCTGGCACACCAACCCACCGATCATTCCGGTGAGCACGTCCCCCGTGCCCCCGGAGGCCATTCCTGGGTTCCCCGTCGGGTTAATAAAGACCTCTCCTTTGGGGGTACTGATAAGAGTGGGGTGTCCCTTCAGAACGAGGTGAACATGCTGGGACTGGGAGAAATTTCTGCTGATTCTCATTCGATCCTCCAGGACTTGTTTGACCTGTGAACGAATCAGTCTTGCCATCTCTCCCGGATGGGGGGTCAGGATGAGGGAACGATTCGCGAAGGGAGGGACCTTAGGAAGCGTTGCCAAAGCGGTCAGTCCGTCGGCGTCCAAGATGATCGGGAGATTCAATGTCTTGATCAATTTGAGGACGAGGGATTGAGTTTCTTTAAAGGTTCCAAGGCCGGGACCAATGATGACGGCCCTTTTGTTCTCGCAGAGACGAACGATAGCGCTGAAAGCCCGAAGGCTAAGCGTTTGTTTGGGTGTCTCCGGAAGGGGTTCCGTCATCACCTCGGTCAATTTCACCTCCATGATGCCGTTCAGGCTCTTCGGGATGGCCAGGGTGACCAGGCCCGCTCCCATTCTTAGAGCGGCCTCGCACGCCATCGCTGCTGCCCCCGTTTTGCCAACCGACCCCGCGATGACCAGCAGGTGTCCGTAATCTCCTTTGTGGGTATTTGGGTTCCGGGGGATCGACAGCCATCCCTTGATCTCATCCTTTTCAAGAAGATAGGTCGGAATGTTTTCCTCATCCACCAATCTCTTGGGGAGTCCGATATCGACGACTTTTACGTCTCCCACATAATCGATCCCCGGGGGAATCAGGTGTCCAACCTTGGGCAAGCCGAAGGTGATGGTGAGGGAGGCCCGGATCGCAGTGCCGAGAGGCTTTCCTGTATCGGCATCTAATCCGGAAGGAATGTCAATCGCGACGATGGGCCTCTGAACCGTGTTGAGATGATCGATCACTTCTCTGTAATAACCTCTGACCTCGGCATCGAGCCCGGTTCCAAAAATTCCGTCAACCAAGATGTCAAACTTTTCCAAATCTCTTCTTACTTTGACGTAATCTTTGGAAGACGGGACGGGAATGATTTCTCCTTTCATCCGCTGGAAGATGCTATAATTCGTTTCTGCATCCCCACGGAGGCCCTTCGGATCGGTGAGGAGGTAGACCTTCACGGAAGCCCCTTGGTTCAAGAGATATCGAGCGATCACAAACCCGTCTCCCCCGTTGTTTCCTTTTCCAGCAATGATCGCTATTTTTTTCCTGTGAATGTCAGGGAAGGTATGGGAGATCACTTCTGCCGCTCCCTTTCCTGCGTTTTCCATAAGAATCATTCCGGGGATCCGATAGGTCTCGATGGCCTTTCGATCCAACTCTTGCATCTCTTTAGCATTGGCTACTTTCATCTTTTCTTTCCTCTAATAACACGTGGGCCACGGCGTAGGGTCGGTCGTGGGAAAGGGTGAGAAAGACATTCTGAATTCCGAGGGTCTCGCAAGCCTCCTTTGCCTTTCGATGGAAGGAAAAAAGGGGTTTCCCCAGGACATCGTTTTTCACTTCGATATCTGTCCATTGAATACCGTTTCGAAGTCCCCAGCCAATGGCCTTGAGGAAAGCCTCTTTTGCCGCGAAGCGTGTGGCAAAACACTCCGGAGGTCGAGCTTTCTGCTGGCACCAGACGATCTCTGCCTCTGTAAAGACCCGACTCAAGAAGACGCCTCCCCAGCGGGTCATCAGACGCTCGATCCGGTCAATATTCACGATATCTATACCCGTCCCGACAATCATAGCAGAAGTTCGGAGTAATAAGTTCAGAGTTCGGAGAACGAAGTCTATAAATTGCCATGGGTTTCGGAGTTTTCTGGTTTTTGGCTCCGAACTCTGAACTCCGAACTCACCCCTTTTATTTAATCTGTTCAATCATTTCCCGGACCGCTTGATCCAAACCCACCAAAACCGCCCGGGCGATAATGCTGTGACCGATGTTGAGTTCTTCGATTTCCTTTATTTCTGCGATGCGCCGGACATTCACGTAATTCAGACCATGTCCTGCTGCGATCTGAAGGTTTCGGCGAGAGGCCTCGGCGACTGCATCGAAAATTCTCTTTAATTCCTCATCTTCCTGCGAAGGAGTCTTCGCATCGCAGTAGTGACCCGTGTGGATTTCGACGACATTGGCGCCCACATCCTCGGAGGCTTTGATTTGATCTTTTCGGGGATCTACAAAGAGACTGACCGGGATTCCTTCCCTGTGGAGCCTCTGAATGGCCTTTTTGAGAGAGGGGAAGAATTTGATCACATCGAGGCCGCCTTCTGTCGTCAATTCTTCCCGTTTTTCCGGAACGAGCGTGACGATATTTGGCCGGGTGGCCAGAGCCATGCGGACCATCTCCTCTGTGGCTGCCATCTCGAGATTTAATCGAGTCTGAACCACTTCCCGAAGTATTCGGAGATCTCGATCCTGAATGTGACGTCGGTCCTCTCTCAGATGGCAGACGATGCCGTCCGCCCCGGCCAATTCCACTAATCCCGCTGCCGTAACAGGGTCCGGATACTTAACCCCCCGGGCTTGTCTGACGGTAGCGACATGATCAATGTTGACGCCCAATCTCGGCATAAGCAATCTCCGATTTACCCCGTTAGAAAGCCCCACTGCTTGCCCTGTACACCATGCGGTGCAGGGCTTACAGCGAGGATGAAAACTATTCGTTTTTCAGCGAACACGGGGTTTAATGTCCTGCGTGAACCTTCCCGCTAGAAAGGAGAACACTTTCTAACGGGGTTTACGATAACGACGAACGTTTAACGATTACCTGCTCCGCCTTCCTCTTCGACCGCTGTTCGGAGGAGAGGTGAGCGTTTAGTTTCCGGACAGACGAACCGCATCGGCCACGGCCAGGGCCTTTTTGGCGTGGGGTACGTCGTGACAACGGATGATATGGGCTCCGTTCAGAACGCCGATCACAATCGTTGAGAGCGTTCCTTCCAGCCGGTTTTCGACACCGGCATTCAGAATCTTTCCGATGAAACTCTTGCGTGAGGTCCCCAAGAGGAGAGGTTTTCCCAGGATCCGGAATTCGGATAGATGCTTTAGAATAAGGAGGTTATCTTCAACTGTTTTTCCAAAGCCGATTCCAGGGTCAATGATGATTTGCCCGGGGTCTACCCCGGCAGATTCAGCCATACGGATGGAATCCTTCAAGTACCGGATGATCTCCGGAAAAAGGGAGCGGTAATGGACATCCTCCTGCATTGTTTCAGGGGTCCCCCGAGTATGCATGAGGACGAGAGGAGTATTCTCTCGAGCAGCGATTTGCGCAAGGCTTGGATCAAAATGTAATCCGCTGATGTCATTGATGATCTGGGCACCTGTTTCGATGGCTTTCTGCGCTACGACTGCTTTGTAGGTATCAATCGAAATGGGGACGTCCACTTCTTTTGAAAGAGATTCAATCACAGGAATCACCCGGCGAAGTTCCTCTTCCGGTTCAAGGGGTTTTGAACCCGGTCGGGTCGACTCCCCCCCGATATCGATGATATCTGCTCCATCTGCAACCATCCCAAGGCCGTAAGAAACAGCCTTTTCCTTATCAAGGAAAAGGCCTCCGTCCGAAAAAGAGTCTGGAGTGACGTTGAGGATTCCCATCAGGAGGGTTCGTTTCCCCAAAATCAATTCCTTTTTCCGGCAGCGTACGGAGTAGTGGGTTTTTGAAATATTGTGGAGTGCTTCCTGTAAGGATTGACCAAGACTTCCGAGGGTTGGGTATTGTCCTAATTTGAAAATGAGCTTCTCGAAATGTTTCTGAGTTCCCATGAGGAGGGCGTCTGTTTGTTTGATACTGCAATCCAGCCCCCTCCGGTCAAGAGCCACATCCCCGCCCAAGGAGAGCATTTCCTGTTTGAGGACATTGGCTGCCCTTGGATCGATGCCTTCCACCTTCAGGTTGAAATGGAGGGTTTTCCCCTCCATGAGCTTGACGCCCGTAGGGTCCCCTCCTACCTCTTTTATTTGATGGATGGCTTCATCGGCATTTGTAATGTGAAGGCATCGAATGAGGTTCATCTCGCCTAAACATTCCCGCCCTTGATAATGGTTTCGATCTGATTTCCGTCCAGGACCTCTTTTTCAAGAAGGGTATTTGCCAATTTATGGAGGATGGTTACGTTTGCGCTGATAATCTCTTTCGCCTTTTCGTAACTTTGGCTGACAATGGTCTTCACTTCATCATCGATCACTCGGGCTGTTTCTTCACTGTAATCTCGGTGCTGGGCAAATTCCCTTCCTAAGAAAATCTCTTCCTCTTTTTTACCAAACGACAGAGGACCGAGCTTTTCGCTCATCCCCCATTCGCAAACCATTTTTCTGGCGATCTCCGTAGAACGTTCGATATCATTTCCCGCACCGGTGGTTGGGCTGTTCAACACCAATTCCTCGGCTGCCCTTCCTCCCATCATGACCGAAATATTATTTAGCAAGTAGTCTTTCGGATACGTATGCTTTTCATCGATCGGGAGCTGCTGTGTGATTCCAAGAGCCCGACCCCGGGGAATGATGGTTACTTTATGAATGGGGTCTGTTCCAGGAATCATACGGGCCACCAGCGTGTGGCCCGCCTCGTGAAAGGCAGTAATCCTTCGCTCTTCCAGAGGAATGATCATCGATTTTCGCTCCACACCCATGAGGACTTTATCTTTGGCTTGTTCGAAGTCAGCCATTTCGACTCGTTCTTTTCCCAGCCGGGCAGCCAGTAAAGCCGCTTCGTTCACGAGATTTTCCAGGTCCGCTCCCGTAAATCCAGGCGTTCCTCTGGCCAAGAGCGCGAGCTTGACGTCTTCGGATAACGGCGTCTTCTGGGAATGGACCTTTAGAATTTCCTCCCTTCCCTTTACATCGGGGACAGGCACGACCACTTGACGGTCAAAACGGCCTGGCCTGAGCAGAGCAGGATCCAATACATCCGGCCGGTTTGTCGCCGCAATCAGAATAACACCTTCGTTCGATTCAAACCCATCCATTTCAACCAGCAATTGGTTTAACGTTTGTTCTCGCTCATCGTGTCCGCCCCCCAGACCCGCCCCTCGGTGCCTCCCAACGGCGTCGATTTCATCGATGAAAACGATGCAGGGGGCATTCCGTTTTCCTTGAAGAAAGAGGTCACGCACCCTGGAGGCCCCGACCCCGACAAACATCTCCACAAAATCGGAACCACTGATACTGAAGAAAGGGACATCGGCTTCTCCGGCAATGGCACGAGCCAGAAGTGTCTTGCCCGTACCGGGGGCGCCGATGAGAAGAACGCCTTTGGGGATCCTCCCGCCTAACTTGGTAAATTTCTTGGGATCTCTGAGAAAAGAAATAATTTCCTCAAGCTCGCCTTTCGCTTCTTCGATTCCGGCGACATTCTCAAACGTGACCTGGTGGAGTTCTTTCGTCAAAATCTTAGCCTTGCTTTTCCCAAAGGAGAGAGCCTTTCCGCCCCCAATCTGCATTTGCCGCATGAAAAAGAGCCAAACACCCACCAGGAGGAGCATCGGAGCCCAGTTGACGATGATTTGCATAAGGGAAGTGTCGCTTTCTTTCTGCGCATTGATGACCACTCCTTTCTCCCTGAGGATTTTAATCATTTCGGGATCCTCGGGTGCGTAGGTTTTAAAGCGTCTTCCCTCCTTGTTTTTCCAATTCAAGTTTCTACCCAGGGTCTCAACTTCCTGAACCCGATTGCTCTCCACGGCAGACATAAATTCGGAATAATTTTTTTCTGAAGCTGTTTGACGGGGTCCGCTGAAGAGATGAAAGAGAAGGACCATGATGATAATAATGACTGCCCAGAAAACCAAATTTTTGTAAAGGGAACTCAAGAATTTTCCTCCAACTTTAATAAAATCAACTTAGGGTAACACAATATTTCTTTTGTTTCAATCTCTTGTATTCCTTCAGGAGAGTAAGGAGTGAAAGAGGATGGGATTAGCCAGTTGCGCCTAACCTATTGAAATAATTTGAGAAAAATTAGAAAGAGGAGGGGGGGCTCTCTTTTTTCTTGAAAAAAAGGTAAAAAAACTTTAGGGTTATCAATACTTAGACTTCAAACCTGAAAAGGAAAATAGTCATGTCAATCGAACTACTCAAGCGGTGTCCACTTTTTGCAGAGCTAAAAGAGGAAGACCTGAAGAGGATGAGAGCCGTTGCTTCGCTCAGGCGGGTTGGCAGAAAAGAGATCCTTTTTGGTGAAGGGGAAGAGGCAAAAGGATTTTACGTGGTTCTGTCGGGGAAGGTCAAACTCTATAAGATGTCACCGGAGGGCAAGGAACAAATTCTCCATATCGTTTCTGCACCGGACGCCTTTGCAGAAGCGGCTCTTTTTCTCGAAGGAAATTATCCGGCTTTTGCGGAAGCTTTAGCAGATAGCCAGCTGCTCTTCTTTCCAAAGCGAGATTTCATCCAATTAATAGAGAGGAACCCTCAGCTTAGCATCAATATGATTGTCTCTCTTTCTCATTTCCTGAGACGATTTGCATCCCTGATCGAAGAACTTTCCCTTAAAGAGGTCTCCTCAAGGTTGGCAAAGTATCTTATCGATCTCTCTATAAAATCGTCGAAAGAAGGAAAGCATCCCAGAGAGGTGGATCTGGACTTGAGTAAATCTCAGCTGGCTTCGAAATTGGGGACAATCAGTGAAACCCTTTCAAGAACTTTGACAAAGATGAAAGCCAAAGGAGTCATTGATGTCAAGAAAAATAGAATCCTTATCCTCAATCGAGGGCTTTTGGAGGAGGTGGCCTCAGGAATGAAAATCTGATTTCAAGATAATGGTAGCGTCCACGGCCACAGGTTCCCCCTCCACCACCAGGAGGGGATTGACATCGATTTCCTGAATCTTTTCGAATTTCAGGACCAGCCCCCCTAATTTGATCAGCCAATCGGCAAGGCTCTCCGTGTTTACCGGTTTTGAGCCTCGATATCCTTTCAGCAAAGCCTGTCCTTCTAAATCCGATACCATGCTGAGGACGTCCTTTTGATTGAGCGGGGCCAGACGAAACGCGACATCTTTATACACCTCTGCCCTCACGCCTCCCAGTCCGAGCATGACTGCAGGCCCAAACTGAGGATCTCGAACAACTCCCGCAATCAGTTCGAGATTACCTTTTAGCATCGGCTGGATCAAAAAAAATTTCGGCTTTATTTTGGCACGGGCCATTCTTCTATAAGCTGATTTGAGCTGATCAGCATTTTGGAGACTCAACTTCACCAAGCCCGACTCGGTCTTGTGGATTTGGCCTTCAACGATTGCCTTTAAAACAATTGGATAGCCTACCTTTTTGGCAGCCTTAAGGATCTCTTCGAGACTCTTTACAGCCACTTCCTTAACCATTTTCAGGTTTAAAGCCTTCAGCCACTTCTTTGCCTCAAATTCATCTAATACCTTTTTTCCTTTTTCATCGGATAGCAGGATTCGCTTCATTAATGTGCGGGGGATTTGAAATTCGGGCGATGAGATTTCTAGAGGGGCTCTTCTTGCTCCATCATTTTCGAAGAGGCTGGCCATCACTTTAACGGTGCGCTGGATTTCAAGAAACGTTGGCCAATCCCCCTCTTCCAGAGTGAGTCGAGTTGGTTCCTTCCCTTTTTCGGGTCCTATTAGCCAGAATAGGATGGGTTTGCAAGGCCTCTTAATACTGGACAAGATTTCCTTCATGTCCAAGGACCAGATTCCAAACCCAGCAAAAAGATGGACGATGATGCCGTCCACTTCCGGGTCATCATGGAGCACCTCAATCGCATGCTTGTAAGCGAGGGTAGGTCCGTGTTTTTCCATGGCAGGATAGTAATCCACCGGATTATTAATGGGCATCCAGGCGGGGGACAGCTGCTCCAGTTTCTTCTGGGTTTGCGGCGCTAAATGAGCTAAGGTTAGGCCATATTTGTCCATGTGATCTGCGGTGACAATTCCTGAAGCCCCACTATAGCTAAATACGGCAATTCTGGGTTTTCCATCAGGAGGACGTTGCAGGTAAAAATCCTTCTCGAGAGCTCGGGCAACATCCACCATCTCAAAAAAATCATCCGCTTGATGGATACCGGCCTGTTTCAAAACTCCCCGGATGAGATCGTAGTTCCCTGCCAGAGAGGCAGTGTGGCTGGCGGCAGCTTCAGCGGCCAAAGCGCTTTTTCCTCCCTTCAGCACTACGATCGGTTTGTCCGACGAACTGGCGAGTTCAAAAAAGCGGCGGCCGTGAACGAAGGATTCTAAGTAAAGAGCAATCACTTTGGTAGCAGGGTCTTTCAGGAGGTACTCCAGAAGTTCGGTCTCTTCGACATCACTCTTATTCCCGATAGAGCAAACTTTGGCCAGCCCGAGGGTTTTATTGGCCATCAGGGTCGTAATGAAGCCTGCGGAAAGGAGGCCGCTCTGAACGATGAGAGAGACATGGCCCTGATTCATCGCTCCCTCCCAGGCCTCTGGAATGATAAATGAAAAGACATATCGCCTCGCAATATCAATCAGCCCCATGCAATTCGGTCCCCATAGCCGCAGTCGACCTTTCCGAGCGATGTCGAAGCATTGATCCTGCAGGGCCCTGCCTTCGGATCCTACTTCTGCGAAGCCGCCCGATTGAACAATTGCCCCGCGCACGCCCTTCGTGATGCAGTCTTCCAATATCTGCGGGACAGCTTTGGCCGGGACAAAGATCAACACAAGATCCAGAGGACCTTCGATCTCCGAGACCTTGGAATAACACTTCAATCCGAGGACCTCAGTATATTTGGGATTGACAGGATAGATGGGGCCCTGATAACCGAGGGTCAGATTTTCTACTAAATGTCGTCCGCCATGATAAGGTTCCCGGGTGGCGCCGACCACTGCAATTCCTTTCGGTTCGAAGAAAAAATCTATCAATGGGCTTCCTCCTCTTGAAGGGTCTCAAATGGAATAACTGAGGATAATTATTAACTTATTGGGGACCAAAAGGAAAGATAAAATTGATAAATCAAAAAAATGTTGATAAATTGGTCTCATTCCGTATTTTCTGGAAAGGTGGAAGTGATGAGATTGCTTCCGTTATTTAAAAGAGAAGAGATAGGATCCTATCTCTCCCGTAGCTGGTCAGTGAGCTGGCCAATGACGCTGATCATGGTTTTTGAATTCTTGATCGGTCTTACAGATGTCTATATCGCAGGCAAAGTAAGCAAGGAGATTCAGGCAACCTATGGTTTTGTCATTCAACTCTATTTTGTTCTTATTGTGATTGCCAATGCCCTCACGGTCGGCACCGTTTCAGTGGTTTCCAGATTATATACTTCCGGAGATAAAACCGAGTTAAATAAAGCTGTTTTTTCTTCCGTGATGGCATCGGCAGCGGCTGGAATCGTCCTTGCCATGGCAGGCATCTTTTTCAGTCCAACGATCATTCAGTATCTCAATATCCCTGAGGAACTCAAACATTTTGCAGTGCCCTTCACTAAAATCTATGCGATGGGTTTGCTCTTTCACTATCTTCTCATCAATTGTAATGGTATCTTGAGATCCTGTCGGATGGTCAAAAGATCTCTAAAAACGATGGCCCTTGTGTGTGGGTTCAACATTGCACTCAATTTCTTTTTAGTCTTCCATACGCCGCTGGGATTCAAAGGAATTGCCGCAGCCACGGCTTCAAGCGTGTTCATTGGAAGCATGATCAACCTGGTCTATGTCCGAAATATCATGGCCGGGATGAAGTATTTTTCCCTAAACCTGGTGAAAAGGATGATCCATATCGGCTGGCCGATCGGTCTGCTTCAGGTATTGTGGCAGCTTGGATCGATGGTCCTTTATCTTGATTTTAAGCGCTTTGCCTGAGCATCGAATCGAAACCTTGGCAGCCCTGACCGCCGGCCTTCGGATTGAGTCGATCATTTATCTCCCTGTTTTCGGATTCAATATGGCCAATGCCGTGATTGTAGGGAATCTATTGGGTGAAAAGAAAAAGGAAGATGCTTTTCAGAGCGGAATCATGACCATGGTGCTGGGCGTCTGCATTGTTACGTGGATGGTCGTCATCGTGATTTTAAATGCCCGGTGGATCGCTTCCTTTCTATCCAGTGATGCCATCGTGATCCGGGAAAGTGTTAAATATATTTACATCAGCATGATCAGCGAGCCCTTTATGGCATGGGGAATTATTCTGGGTGGGGGGCTCATCGGGGCAGGAGATACCCGAAGTGTGCTGATCAGGGTGGCCCTGAGTGTGTGGCTGATCAGAATTCCTTTGGCCTACATTCTTGTCGTTCTCTTAGGGTTTGGAGCAGTTTCGGTCTGGTGGTCCATGAATATCTCGCAATTTGTTCAGGCCTTCATGATGTCCCAAAGGTACTTCGATCGGAAATGGTTGTTAGAACAATAGGGAAACATCCCGTTTATTTCAGGGCGCCCGTGGGAAAAGGGATGTGTCTCTGTTTAACGTTTTGTTGACTTAGGTCAAGGCATTATTTCATTCTCGAATGATAATGAGAGGTAGGAATGATCATGGAGGCGAGCACGATGAGTTTAAGAAAGAACGGTTTCTCAAAGAGGGAGAAGGATGACATTCGGACATTAATGAAGTTTGCAGGAATTTACTGCAGAGAAAATCACCCCGGAGAGAAGGCCCCTTTTTCGTTCAAACTTTTCGATGTCAAAGAGATCGAAAAGAAGGAGATCCCCCTGTGCCAGGATTGTACGCGACTTCTCACTTACGGCTTGACCATGAGAATGAAGTGTCCTCATGATCCTAAACCGATGTGCAAGAAATGTGAGACCCAATGTTACCACGGTGAATATAAATCAAAGATTCGGGAGGTCATGAAATTTTCGGGAATGTACATGGTGAAACATGGTCGAGTGGATATGCTCTACCATTATTTTAGGTGAAATGCGGGAAACCCGGCCAGACCATGCCTCTTCACCCTCATCCAGGTGCTTTAGAAGTCATCCTTTACGGAGTCGAAGGGGAGGGGGCTTTGGCAATTGGAGACGAAGAGAAACCCTTTAGAAAAGGGGACCTCGTCTTCTGCAAGGGGGAAGTTCCCGTCGGGCCCAAGAACACCGGCCAGGGAAGGTTTATGGTCCTGGTCATTCTTGTCTTAAAGCAGCTGGTTTCTAAGGGGTGAGCATTTTATAGAGAAGACCGTACCTTACCCCATGGCAACTAATGAAGACAGAGGGGCAACGGAGCTCTTCCATGGTCAGATAGAGAATGGCCGCCCCGGCCAAGATCACATCCGCCCTGGCAGCGGGAAGGCCGGGTATCCGTTTCCTCTCAGCGGTCGTTTTAGAACGATAAAGGAGTAGCTGGTTTTTCAGAGACTCTTTTTTCAGGACAAAATGATGGATCTTTTCTACGACGAATTCTCCTAAACGCTGGTCGACGGAGGCTAAGGTCGTAGCTGTTCCTCCTACCGCTACCATGGATAACGGTTCTTTCGAATGGGGAATGCCGACCAGTGATTCCAGAATTTTTGCCTTCATCTTCTGCCATTCTTCTTCTTGAACGGGATCCGAATGCAGAAACTGTTCTGTGAAACGAACGGATCCGAGCGGTAGGCTTATCCATTCCCGGATCTGGTCATCTTTACCAAGGATGAACTCAGTGCTTCCTCCACCGATGTCGACGACCAGGAGAGGTTCTCCCGTTTTTGGGAGATCCCTTGCCACGGCCAGGAAAGACAGCTGAGCCTCCTCTTCTCCCGAGATGACGTCTATGGACAGGTCGAGTTTTTCTTTGACGAATGTCAGGAATTCCCTGGAATTCTTGGCTTCCCTGAGCGCGCTTGTCCCCGCCGCGAAGATTTTCTGGACTTTCATCGCCCGACACCGTTCCAGGTATCGGGACAATGTTTGCAAGCCCCTCTCCATTGCCTCTTTCGAAAGAATTCCATTTTTGTGAATTCCCTCACCCAATCGAACAACGGTCTCCATGTCAAGCAGAGGGTTTATTTTGCCTTGACCCACCGCGGCGATGAGGAGGAGGATCGTGTTGGTTCCGATGTCAATCGACGCCACGCTCCTCACCGAAGAAGGGTCGGATTTTACGGCAGAGTTCCTTTTCGCGTGTTCGACCTTCGATCCCAAAAGCACCTTCTTACGGATTCACCTTGAAGAAAAGAGAGTGTTCCACCATTTCACAGAGAATGTGGCCAATGAGAATGTGGGCCTCTTGGATGCGGGGAGTGCTGGTGGAAGGAACGACCAGAGAAAAATCAACCATCTTTCCGACCATCCCTCCATCGTTTCCGGTGAAGGCGACCGTTTTGATCCCCATCTCCTTAGCTACTTCGAAGGCCTTGATCATATTGAGGGAGTTCCCGGTCGTGGTGATGCCGATGGCAACATCTCTCTCCTTGCCGAGGGCCCGGAGTTGTTTTGCGAAGATTTCGCTAAAAGCAAAGTCGTTGGAAACGCTGGTCAGGATGGAAGTGTCTGTGGTCAGGGCAATCGCCGGCAGGGGCGGACGGTTCATGATGTATCGATTGACAAACTCCGCAGCCATGTGTTGGGCGTCGGCAGCGCTCCCGCCGTTCCCGAAGAAAAAGAGCTTGTTTCCTCCTTCGAAGGTCTGAGAGATCAATCTGATGACATCGAGAAGTTTGGGAAGATTCTCTTTGAGGAAGCGTGTTTTGACTTCCGAGCTTTCCTTAAATCGCTTCTGAATGATATTTTCCATTGAAGAAAATATTATACTCCCTATTTTGTCCTGTCAAGGAGACCTTTTGAGCTGGGCAACTCCCAACGGCGATTGAGCCATGTCCATTGGGCAGGGTATTGTCTTATGAAATCCTCGATAGCTTTTGTGAACTTTGCTGTCAGTGCTTCGATGTCCTTCTTTTCGTCGGATGTTTTTTCTATTTCGACAGGATGGCCGATGACCAATGTCCATTGAATCCCGTTCTCTCTCAGGACGAACATAGGCAAAATAGGAGCGCCTGTTTTCAGCGAGAAGAGAGCGGGTCCGGATGGGGTAGAGGCTTTCTGGCCGAAGAACGGGACAACAATCCCTCCGCGCCTCTGCCGCTCATCCGCCACAAGATAAAGGATCTCATTTCGGTGGAGACAGTTTAAAGATTTTTTGATGGAGGTTGTAATCGGTTTAGGGGGGAAGACTTTCTGGCCTACGCTACGGTGATAGGCGTTTATCCTTTTCCATAACCCCGGGAAGTTTTCTTGATTCATCATGACGTTCACGGGATAGCCTTCAGCAGTCAATCTCGTTCCCAGCAGGGTAAAAGCCCCCAAGTGCGCACCTAAAGCGATCACCCCCCTTTCTCTTGCCAAGGCCTGCTCCAAATGTTCTTTCCCCCTTATTTTAATCTTCAAGACGAATCGATTAAAAGGAAGGTGGTTCGCGATCAGATAAATGGTTTCTAAAGGAGTAAGCGCGAAATGGAAGAAGACTTCTTGAGTGAGCCTTCTTATCTGATCCACATCCTTTTCACTTCCAAAAGCTACGGAGAGATTCTGGATCACCCTTTCCCGGTATTTTTTATGAAGGCGGAAAACAATCGTCCCGATGATCTTTGCCAGATAGGACAAGGCTTTTGGGGGCAAATGACGAAATATTGGGAGGAAGAAGGTGAGCAGGATATTGAGGAAGAAATCCCCAAGCCCGTACGTCATTTTTTTGAAGGAGCTTGTTCCCATAGGGTGGTAGGAGTGGATGAAGACGGTTTGAACCCTATCAACATAGGATATTTCATGCCGGATTTCAATAGCCATGCCGATGCTTTTTCAACCCAGGTTGACGTTTGGAGCTATTTTGTTTATCATGATCCAGTTTTTCACCCGTTTTTTTCTTCTGGGAGATTTTGTTGTCATCGGGATGGGGGTTAGATACAGGCGGAATCCCGCCCTGCCGGATCAGGCGTCTCGGGTTTAGAATAGGTCTTAGCCTCAATTCTTTTCAAGGTTGAAATGAGAGTGAAACGCTTTCTGGGGAAATGCTCCGGTTCGCTGACAGGAATCGTGTCTTCCAGCGAGTCCTCTTTTGCTTTTTTGATATGTCTGCTGGCCCTTACCCTGGTCTACCGGGTTCAACTCACGGTAGGTCTTTTTACGAGCCGAGTCAAGCCCTTTGATTTCATTCCGACACAACATCCGGTGTGGTTTACGCTGACCTTATGGTCCTACGATCTTGCCTTCGTCTTCGTTTGTTTCCTGCTCTCTTTGCTCCTATCACGAATGGCATTGCGACCCTCCGTCAGACAGAGCGGGGCCTACCCCATTTTAAGGGTTTCAGGAGTGGTCTTCTTGCACATGGTTTTAATCTTTCTGCTTCTCATTCACGGGGTCCATGGTCGCGTGCTCTTCGATGTTCAGACGGGGGTCGATACTTCCGTGGTTAAAGAGGCGTTTTCCGGAGTCTCGGTCGTTGAAGTCCTTAGGATCATTGAAACAAGAGATTATCTTTTTCTTCTTTTTCCCTTTGGACTTTTTTGGCTGCTTCGACTGTCCCCGGTCGGTTTCAGAATCTGGATGGGCAGGGCTTCTCTTGCCTGGATGATTCTTCTGTTATCCCTTTCGTTATCGGTAACGAAAAACAAGGCGAAGAGTGCGCCGGACGAGATCCGCCTAAACCCGACACTTTTTCTTCTCTCCGATGTGGCTCAAAATGCTTTCTTTGAGCATTCTTACAAGAACCGGAGTCCGGACGTTTCCAGGGAAGATCGTTCAAGCATCCAGCCGATTCGTCGCAAGGGAACCCATCCAAGGGGACGGGAAGAGTTTCTACCGGCGAAGAGTTCCCGCCCGTGGAATATTGTTTTTCTGGTCCTGGAGTCGGTGGGGACTCGGTATATCTTTGATGGAAGCGGCGGCAACCCAATGCCGATGCCCTTTCTTCATAAAATCGCCCGGGAGGGGTGGTTTCTGAGAAGGCACTATACGACGTCGAACGTCAGTACGAAGGCGGTCTTCTCATTATTGAGCGGACATTACGATTTTTTCAACAGGGAGACATTGGGTACGCGTCCGGATGCCGAAGTTCCCGCGATCCATAACTGGGTGGGTGAAGGCTACGATAGCTTCCTGGTGACCCCTTCTTCCATCTCCTGGTATTTCCCGACGAGGTTTGTAAAGAATAGCCGATTGTCAGAAATTCATAGCTATGAAAATCTGAAATTCAAAATCAAGGAAGAATTTCATTCTCTGGGCCATTACATCGCAAGGGACGAAATTCAAACCGTGGATTTCTTCCTCCAAAGGGTGAGTGAGGCGAGGGAGCCTTTTCTGGGGATCTACATCAGCTTTACTGCCCACTTTCCGTATTTTGACTATGGTGAGGATTATCGCATCATGGAGGACGATGGGCGTTTGATCAGCCGCTATTACAATAACTTATATCTCCTTGATCGTATGATTAAGCGTATTTATGATCATCTGCAAGAACGAAGGCTGTTGGAGCGCACGATTCTGGTCATCATCGGCGATCACGGCCAGGCCTTCGGTCAGCACCATCCCAATAATTTCATGCACTATCGCTATAGCTACAATGAGAACCTGGAAACTCCGGCGATTCTCTATCAACCCGCCCTGTTCAAGCCAAAGACGATTGGGTTTCCTACAAGTCATGTGGATATATTGCCTACCCTCCTCGACGCGATGAGGGTTTCCTATCCCCCGGGGGCTTTTGACGGGAAATCTCTCTTCCAAAATGGGACAAAGCGAGAACCGATCTTTTTTTACGGACTGGAAGAATCTATCTCGTCCCTGGACAGTCATCTTTTAAAGGTCCAGTATTCTCTAAAGAAGAAACGATGCTGGGCCTTTGACTTAAAGCTTGATCCGGACGAGAAAAATCCTCTCGATTGTTCCTTGTATCCGGTTCAAGCCGAAGCCCTCCACAAGTTTGTCAGCGATCATGATTCAAATCTCCTCAAGTATAACGCCGCCATGAAGGAAAAGAACGGGACTTCGCGGACCCAGACCCCCGCTGTTAAGAAGTGAATGGATGTAAGAGGACAGATGGCGTGCGGAAGAGCGGTAATCTTTGTCCTTCACGTTTTTGTTCTCCATTGCCCGTCCGCCACGGTTCAGGTTTTCCTCGAAACAATTTCCGAATACGAATACCTGAAAGAAAAACGGGGTGATCGACTTGGACCCGGAGGTCAAAAATTTAATTCCGAAAACATCTGAGTCCTGCAAAAGAGGCGAAGAAAAAGGATAGGATTGCTTTTGGGTTTGGTGAAACATGCTTGATTTCGATTGGACGTGATCGGCGCTCCTCGTGCTTGACATATAACTCCGTTTTTCGTATATTCAACTCGCCCCCAAGCAAGTTCTTGTCAGAAAATGAGGAGGAGAAGCGGAAAGTGTTTATCCCTACAAAATTATTTTTGACCCGTGGAGTTGGTGAGCACAGGGAGGAATTGCAGTCCTTTGAGCTTGCACTCCGAAAAGCAGAAATTGCCATGCTTAATTTGGCCAAAATATCAAGTATCTATCCCCCCAACTGTAAATTAATCAGCAAAGAGACAGGATTGCAGTTGATTTATCCAGGCCAGATTACATTTTGTGTTTTGGCCAGGGCCAGCAGCAATGAACCCAGGCGTCAACTAGCCGCATCCATCGGCTTGGCACGGCCGATCGACAAAAATTCCTACGGGTACCTGAGCGAGTACCATGCCTTTGGAAAAACGGATGAAGAGGCCGGGAACTACGCTGAAGATCTGGCTGCAGCGATGCTCGCCTCAACGCTTGGTGTGGAATTTGATGAGGATGAAAGCTGGGACAATAAGCGCCAGCTCTGGAAAATCAGCGGCAAGATGGTTGGCAGCCGTAATATCACCCAATCTACTATCGTAAGTAAACACGGCAAGTGGACAACCGTTGTCGCGGCAGCCATTCTTCTACCTTAAGAAATCATGAAATGCCGGGATGATCTGAAAGGTCAACCCAACTGTCCGACTCCGATCACAACTGAAACCACCCTTGAAGAACTTGCTGAGCAGATGTCTATCGCCTATAACAGTGGCCGACTGGGCGAAACCGCAAAACTGCTAGGGTTATCTTAGATTGAAAACTTGGAGGCGGAACCTCGAAGAGGGGTGTATTCTTCGAGTCAAACTTTTCTCAGAACCACCTGCCGGGACGCAAAATACGGTCTTCTTCCTAAAAAAATACGGGATTCAACCCATTTGCTTGCTTTTAAAAAGACCTAGAATATTATTGGACAGCCTGTTTTCGCGATTCGAGACTAGACAAGAAAACGTATTCCTTTAATCTTAAGTCACAGGGAGGGAGCTTTTCATGAATAGAATTACGATTATCTCAAAGGGAATGGTCGTCATCCTTCTCTTTGTATTAGCTCCATTTGCCTTCGGCCAAGGTCATTCCTGAAGATCCAACCAGGGGGGGCCAACTCTTTGTAAGCAAAGGATGCGCGAAATGCCATGCCCTTAAAGGCGAGGGAGGTAAGATCGGACCCGATCTGGGCAAGATAGATTTAGGTGACACCCAATTGAATCTGGCTGCAAAAATCTGGAATCATACCCCGTCCATGATCACCGAGATGGAGAGCACGGGAATGATCAAACCCACGCTGACCGGTCAGGAATTTGCTGAGATCTCAGCCTATCTCTACTTTCTTAGATTCTTTGATGAACCGGGAAATCCGGCAAAAGGGAGATCTGTGTATGCTGAGAAAGGCTGCTTTTTTTGCCATCCCTCTTCAGGCAAAGGCAGAGAAGGTGTATCGGGTCTCGACGGATTTCCAAAGAATGCGTCACCTGCTTTCTTGAGTCAGGCGATTTGGAACCATTGCCTAGACATGATCGTCCGCATGGTTGAGATCGGAATGAAGTGGCCCAAATTTTGGGAACAGGAGATGATGGATCTTTTGGAATATATCAAGACCAACGCAAAGGGAGGGGAGGAAATTGCTTTCTTCAAGCCCGGCAATCCGAAAGAGGGTAAACAGGTCTTCACCTCGAAGGGATGTATCCAATGCCACTCCATCCGTGGTGAAGGCGCAAAGGGAGGAGTGGATCTCGGCGAAGACGGCAGAAGCTTCTTATACAAGCCTCACCCGAGATCGCTTCCAGTATGTGGAATAAAGGGCCTACCGTTTTAGTCAGGATCGCTCAGACCCAGTGCGGTATTCCCAAGTTTACATCGAAAGAGATGGCAGACCTTCTTGCTTATCTTTACTTCCTCCATTTTACGGATCCAGCCCGGGAATAGAGCGAATGGGGAAAGAATATTTTCAATCATCGGGTGTTCACAATGTCATGCCCGGGAAGGGAAATCCGGCAAACTGACGTATATCGATCTTTCAAAATACGAGACCACCGCTGAGATGGAGATCGTCGCGAGTATGTGGAATCACAGCAAAGAGATCCAGAGGGCCGTGGGGGAACAAAATATGCCCTGGCCCCAATTCGTAGAGGGAGAGATGGCGGATCTTCTCGAATTTATTCGGACCCCCAAGAAGAAATAGAATGGCAAGCAGTTATTCCATATGGAGCCGAGCGCTTCTTTATCAAAGATTCTTACAGGGGAGGTGAGGTTTCGGGGGCGGAACAGTTGGGAGGAAGGTCAGCTCTTTTCTCCTAATTTCTTGATCTCTTTCTGAACGTCCTGCCACATGTGGCCGTGGAGGGTGAGGGTAAGCTTACAAAAGGGACAGGTGAGGACAGCCCCTTCGATCAGTTCTTTCACAAGGTATTCCGTCTTCCGGCCGCAGACCGGACAAGAGAAGGGTATTTTATTTTCCATTTGACATCTCTAACTTCACACCCAGATTCCAGGGATAGGTTTTCCGCAGTACCTGCACTTTCCATCCCTCAAGTTGACCTCGCCCACCATGTATCCCGTCCGCTGGATGATCATCTTCTTGCATTTCGGGCAGAAGGTATTCTCGCCTGCATGGCCCGGAATGTTCCCAACGTAAACATACTCAAGGCCTGCGGACGAAGCTGCCTCCCGTGCCTTGTCAAGCGTTGAAACCGGAGTTGGAGGAAGGCTCTTGAGTTTGTAAAGAGGGTAGAATCGAGAGAAATGGATCGGGGTATCCGCTCCCAACTCCCTTTTGATCCAGAGGCACATCTCTCTTAGCACAGACAGGTCATCATTCTTTGTAGGGATGATGAGGTTTGTGATCTCGAGGTGGACTTTTTCTTTTTTCAGCGTCTTTAATGTTTCAAGGACGGGATGGAGTTCCCCGGCGCATAATTCACGATAAAAATTCTCCGTAAATCCCTTCAAATCGATGTTGGCTGCGTCTAACACGTTGCATAGGTTTTTGAGAGGTCCCGGATTAATGAAGCCATTGGAGTGAGTTACATTCAGAAGACCTTCTCTCTTTGCCCGTTGGCCAATGTCAACCATGTACTCGTAGAAAATGGTAGGTTCTACATAGGTGTAAGCAATGGAACGGGCGCCGATTTCCTTTGCCTTCTTCACCATCATCTCGGGCGGGGCCTCAAAGCTGTAGACCTCCTCGGGAAATGCCTGAGAGATTTCCCAATTCTGACAAAACTTGCACTGAAAGTTGCACCCCACGGTTGCGAGGGAAAGGGAGGTCGTGCCGGGGAGGACGTGGAAAAGAGGCTTTTTCTCGATAGGATCTAAATGAACCGCACAAGGATTTCCGTAAACCAGACTGTAATAGCTCCCATCCCTGTTTTCCCTTACTTTGCAAATGCCCCTCTTTCCTTTGGCAACGCGGCAGCGGTGAGGGCAGAGTTCACACTGGATTGCTCCTCCTTCGAGCGGAGTGAAATAAGGAGAAAGCTTTGTTTTGATCAACCCCTTTTTTGCCGCCTGGGCCCTGGCGGTTTCGGAAAAGCCAAAGAGATATGCGGCGGAGAACAGGCAGAAGCCTGCCCCGCAAAGGCTTAAGAATCCTCGTTTGCTCAGCCGGGGATCAAATGCGACTTTGGCCTTCATCAAGTTCTCAAGGTGAAGAAGAGGTTCACTCATTCCCTGTTTCCATCTTCAGATCTCTTTCCAAGGGTAACATAAGATTACTTCGAAATGGATTGAGGTGTCAATATCCTTCAGGAACATCATACTTGTTTCGACTTCCCTTGTGGATTTCGATCATCGCAGTGAGGGTCATTTGGCTTTTCTTACGCATCTTTTTGTCTCCACGATGTTGTAGATTCCTATTCTTATTCCATTAGACACCCCCTAAGAGGAAACCAAGAATGAAATTCTGATGTTTTTTCTTGCTTCAAGGCTAATAAAAACCTATAATTAGACGAAATTAGTTGCCTAGAGCCTCTTCAGGTACGAATGTTAAGCCCGCAAAGAACTCTGAACAACTTCTTCACGGGCTTTTTTTATGAAGGCATTAAATTCGTTTGAAGGTTATAGTATTCAGTCCGTTCAGTGAACGCAATCTCAAGGCGGAGGAAAAAATGAATCGGAAACCGAAAATAAGCAAGAAAATTTACGTTGCCAACCTTCCCCTGCAGACCAGTGAACCCGAGCTGAGAGCTCTCTTCTCCAGTGCGGGGGATGTGATGTCTGTTAAGATCGTAAAGGATAGACAGACCAGCCAACCCAGAGGTTTTGCCTTCGTGGAGATGTCGACCCAATGGGAAGCCCGCAGGGCTGTCTCCATGTTGAATCGAAAAAACTTCATGGGGAAGGACTTACTGGTGAAGGAGGCCAGAGTCAGCCGCGGTTTTCGAGACAATTGGTGATACAGAGAAGAGGGCGAGAAAATTCACTCGTTCCGGGAAGTCTATCACAAAGGAAAATGAGAACAAGGTGCGGACGGAAGGAGGGGGTATCGTGAACCATGAAAGGCTTGAATGGATTATATCAGGATTAACCCGATATCAATTAACCGAAAAGGAAGACCAATTTGTTAAGTCGGCAGAGGTTGATTTCAGTCAAAAGAATACCCTCACCGAAAAGCAGGAAGAAAAATTGGAGAGTCTCTATAAGGAAAAGTCAAGATTGTTGCCCAATAAAGACTATTTCTCTCCAAAGGAGAGCATCGGTCCGGTGAAAACCAGGGCGCAAAGGCGTCGTCCGCGATTTATCCCTTGATGCCATCCCATCCGTCAAACCGCAGAGTAGTCTCTTTGCTTTAAAATCAGAGTTGACCATTCCAGTCTCGGAAGAACCGTGTGGCACGGTAGAAAATGAGATCCGTTTCGGATAGCGATATCAGCCTAATGAGGCTTATGAACGCATCTGTTCGGCCGTCTTCCAATAGGTTTCTAGATATCGACTAAAAAGTGTGGGAGGGTCCCCATTTTTTAAGGCCGATAGGATCTGTTTGACAACGTTGATCTTTTTGCTATAGTGGAGCTACCTTCCTGAGTTGAGAGAGCGACACGTCAACGTCATGGCCTAGGCGGGAACATGTCTCGTTCGGACGGGGTGGGCGGGAAGCTTCAGCTTCTCCTATGAACAGGCTGGGTTTCCCGCAACCCGGCAACGAGAAGGTGGACGAAATGGCTTCTTACCGAAGTTTTAACGAGCTTAGTCAGCATGAGGTGGAAGGCCAGGACTATCGAATCAGGATGGAATGGAGAGATCCACACGTTCTGATCATGGCGCCTCATGGGGGGAAGATTGAGCCGACGACAGCAACGATCGCTGAAGGGATCGCAGGGGACGATTATTCCTTTTACTGTTTCGAGGGATTGAAAGCGGACGGGAATGGGGTCCTTCATATTGAAAGCCATCTTTTTGATGAACCCCGGGCTCTGGAAGCCGCCGAAAAGGCGGATGTGGTGATCACCGTGCATGGGCAGAGGGATCAGAAAGATGAAAGGGTGATGATGGGTGGCCTTCATACCAGCTTACGATTAGAAATAGAGCGCCAATTAGGAGCAGCTGGCTTTCAAAGCCGACCTGCACCGGAGGGGCTGACGGGGAGGGACCCGCTGAATATTTGCAATCGAGGGAAATTAGGGCAGGGCGTGCAATTAGAGGTCAGCCGGAAGGTTCGCGATTTGCTCAGAAATGACCGGGGTCGACTTCGCTTATTTGCGGAAGCCGTGAGGAGAGCGATCGAAGTGAGGGGATGGTGATTTCGTATGACAAAGCTGATTAAGAAAAGGTCAATCAAGGCCGGCCTTCCGCCCGGAACGCTTGTTCATATTGGAGAGAAAAAGGTGGGAGAACCGATCATTACGCTGATCGACTACGATGAGACGAATCACCAGGAGAGCGGGATTAAAACCGCAGAGGAATGCATTCCTTTTCGTGAAAAGCCCACGGTCACGTGGATCAACGTGGAGGGCGTCCATGAAGCAAAGGTGGTTGAGAAGCTCGGCCACTGTTTCGGACTCCATCCTCTTGTCCTTGAAGATATTCTCAATACGGATCAGCGCCCGAAGATGGAAGTTTACGGGGATTACGTCTATATCGTTTTGAAGATGCTTTATGAAGGTGGCCCAAACCGTCCGGTCGAGGCCGAACAGGTGAGTTTGATTTTCGGTCCAAATTTTGTCATCTCCTTTCAGGAGGGAAAAGAAGGAGACGTTTTCAATCCGGTGAGGGAGAGGATCAGGAGTGGGAAAGGGTTGATCAGAAAAATGGGATCCGATTATCTTGTTTACTCGCTGATCGATACCATCGTGGACAATTATTTCTTAATCCTTGAAAGGCTGGGGGAGAAAATAGAGCTTCTCGAAGAAGCATTGGTGGCTCAACCGGCCCCCTCCACACTCCGGGAGATTCAAAAATTCAAGAATCAGATGATTTTTGTGAGGAGGGTGGTATGGCCCCTGAGAGAGGTCATCAGCAGCCTGGGCAGGAAAGAATCACCGCTCGTGAAAGAAACGACCGAGATTTATCTCAGAGATGTTTATGATCATGTGGTTCAAGTGATGGATACTGTGGAGGTCTACCGGGAGATGCTTTCGGGAATGCTGGACATTTATCTATCGAGCGTCAGCAATCGGCTGAATTCGGTGATGAAGGTGCTTACGATCATCGCTACCATATTTATGCCTCTCACCTTCATCGCTGGAATTTATGGGATGAACTTTAAATATATGCCCGAGCTGGGGTGGCGCTGGGGTTATCCGGCCATCTGGCTCGTGGTCGTCATCATTGGCGTCTCGATGTTGATTTATTTTAGGAAGAAGAAATGGCTATAATCGAGAAGTGTGGACTTCCGGAAATCCTTTGCTCTTCTGATCAAGCGAGCCCTTTTGGAGCAGGACGGGACCGTGACGATTCTCCTTGAAAGTGCGAATCCTGGAAGCCGTCCCCGAAAAACCGCTGGAAAGTGACCAGGGAAAGAATGAAGAGGAAGCCATGATCATTGAGAAAGCGACGGTGAAGGATGCCGAAGAGTTATTGGCCCTTCAAAAGTTGGCTTACCGAAGCGAGGCGGAAATTTATCATGATTTCAGTCTCCCTCCATTGGTTCAGACATTGGAAGGGGTGAAGAAGGATTTTGTAAATCAGCTTTTCCTTAAGGCCGTCACGGAAGAAGGGAGAATCCTGGGGTCAGTCAGGGCATATGCAAAGGAAGGAACGTGTTACATCGGAAGACTGATTGTTCATCCTGATTTCCAGAGTCAAGGGATTGGAACAAAATTATTGAACGAGATGGAAGGGGTTTTTAATACCTGTCAGAGATTTGAACTATTCACGGGGGATCAGAGTGAGAGGAATCTCCGTCTTTATCAAAAGCTGGGATATAAAATATTTAAGAACGCGAAGATGACGGACCAAACAACGATCGTTTTTTTGGAGAAAAACAGCAAAACACGCGGGGGACGGTTTGACCGTGGTCAAAAGCGCTCGCCGGAGGACTTCTGCGGCGATATGAGGCAGAAGGTGATTCAAGAAGACCAAAAAACGGAATGGTATTTGAGACCGATCATTGTGGTTCTGCTCCTATTTTTCGTGTTAGGACCTTTTGGCCTGCCACTGCTTTATAAGAGTCCTAAATTCGGTAAGACGTCAAAAATAGTATTAACGATCGCAGTTGTTTTCTACACGGCCTACCTCCTCTTCGTATCGTTGGAAATCGGGAGAGAACTCTACAAGAGGATGGAGGAATTACAGGAACTCTTAAGGTAATGGCAGGGTAGGAGACGGCCAAGAGCCAAAAAGAAGGAGGTGGGATGAATGAAATGGTTATCGGATAAGTGGGGGTTCTTCCTTGTTGCGCTATCGTTTTTAATTCTTGCAGGATGTGCCACCACATTTGGCGATTTAGTAAGGTCGAAAGAAGCGGGTGAAGGGATGAGTAGAGTCTATAAAGTGGATGCTGACCAGGCCTGGGAAGTTGCTAAAAGAGTTTCACAATGGGAAGGAATAGGTGACATAAGAGAAAACCGGGCAGAGGGATACATGCTCATTAAAAGTGGGGCGGACTGGTATTATAAAGGGACTCTGATCGGGATCTGGATAGAACCTATCGATAGAGACCAGTCCAAGGTGACAGTTATTACAAAATCAAGGAGGAGTATGGATACGATCAGGCGGGTGAGCGAAGTCGATTTTCACAAAAGTTTTGCTCTATTTGTTCAAGGACCTGACATCGGATCTGAAATCAAGTGAGGATAGATCTTCAAGGGCAAAAAAGGGATTTGGAAGATTCCTATGAATCTGAAATTGACAGCGCTCCTTGAACATGATAAAAAAGTCTCCAGGGGTGAAGAGGTCTTTTCAGAGCATGGAGAGCCATACCAGGACGTGAACGCTGGATGGCGGTCAGCTTAGGATGGGCGATTAGCTCAGATGGATAGAGCGTTGGTCTCCGGAACCAAAGGCCGTGGGTTCAACTCCCGCATCGCCCACCACTCCTTTTCCTATCAGGGAACTATCGGGGTATGAAAAAATGGGTCGGCACGCTCGTATCCTTCTTGCTGGTCGTTATCCTGGGAATCGGCTTCGTTTTCGGTTCTTTCTCAAATTTAGGACAGACATCCGCCGATAGGACAAAGACAGAGGGATACTTCATACACCCCGCTCAGGAGGAGAAGGAAGGGGGAGACGCAGATCCTCACCTGCTTCAGGTTTGGAAGGAAATACAAAAAAAACTGGACGAATGGCTAAGAAGACTGAATGACCGGATTGAAAAGGAGGACGTCACCCGTTTCGGGGTCCGTTTTCTGGAGATGATCAGAAATATTTTGGAATGGGCAAAAGAGAAGGTGGATGCGAGGATCGAGTCTTACGAGAAGGAAAAACCGATCCGAAAGAAAGGAGTATTGAGAGAGACTCGCAAAGAAGGTCTGCCATTTTCTAGAATAGGATGAAAGAAGAAAAGGTATTTATTCCGGCTGATGGGATTCGACTGGAAGGCCTCTTGAGTATTCAAGAGGCTTCTTCGTCTCGAGGCGGGGTTATCTGCTGCCATCCTCACCCGCAGTTCGGAGGAGATATGAGCCATCCTGTTGTGACGACGGCATTGGAGGCCGCTTTTCAGGAAGGGTTTTCCACGCTTCGCTTTAACTTCAGAGGGGTGGGTGAAAGCGAAGGGTCTTACGGAGAAGGGATCGGGGAGAGGCAGGATGTAAGGGCCGCTGCCAACTACTTTGATTCAAAACTGAGAAATCGCCCCCCTCTGTTTATTCTGGTGGGATACTCTTTCGGTTCGTGGGCGGGTTTTCCGGTCGCTGTCGAGGATGAAAGGTTTGTGGGGATGGTGGCGATCGCCCCACCGCTTGAAATCTACGATTTTGGATTTCTGAAGGGATGCAGAAAGAGGAAGCTTTTCATTGCAGGGGATCGCGATTCTTTCTGTCCGTCGTCTTTGCTGGAAGGGTGGTATCAAGAGCTCGATGAACCGAAATCCCTAGCTCTTATTCCGGGAGCGGATCACTTTCTCTTTGCCCACCTCCGTCTCCTCATCCCGCCGCTTAAGAGAGTTCTTTAAGCTTATTCAGTGCCCCGACCTATGAGGTTTTCGGAGAAACTCAATTTTTTGGGTTGATCTAAAGTCTAGATGGAAGGCGCCCGAAATTCCAAGGAATGAGGCGACCTGGGCGAACGCCGCAATGACGAAGGATGAGCGCAACGCCGCAGAGGGCGTTTTTCAGCAGCCTGTAAACCTGATATCTCCGATCTCCGACACCGAACTCCCGACTCTTTTTTCAAGCGCCCAACCCAGTCGATAGAACAAAAACCGAATCGAATAAGTTCGAAGGGTCTTTTCCATTGCCCCCATGATCTTTTTGTCATTCCCCGCATAGGCCAGGAAGAAACGCCAACGGTCCGTACGCGTGATCGACAGCCCAAGACGCCGCCACTTTTCCGCAGAACGATTGAGGCGAAGGAGATTCTTGATCTTCTCTTTGCCCGAAAGGATCGACTTTCGATAAGAGCGATCAAAATCAATCAGGAGAAGTTGGTCTCCTGCGACAAGAATATTTTTGAGCTGAAGGTCGCCGTGAAAAAAGCCAGCTTGATGAAATTGTCGAATAAGGAGGCCCACTGAGCGAATGGTCTTTCGCTTGCGGAAAAGATTTTCTCGCGAAGGGTGATCTCCAATTTCCTTAAAATACTGAATGAGATCCGTAGCGTGAAGTACTTCCAGGGAAAGAAAGAAAGCCTGATAAAAAGGGAGAAAAATACGATAGTGGATGGCACCCATGGTAGGGATCGTAGGAATACCGCAGGACCGGATTTCCTCGGTTAAGGCCAGTTCCCGGAAAGATCTGGCGCCGATAAAATAAAGGTTCCCCGTGATGGCTCGTAATAGCCCCCCGTGCGAATACTTCCGAAGAACCATTCTTTTCCCCTCCTCGAAAGGGATGGAGGGATGGGGGGTTCGACCGTTGAAATAGTGAGTTGTCTGACGGCTTTTTTCGAGAAAGGTCTTTAAATCATCGATTCCCTGCGCGAGGAGAAGGGTTTTGTACTCTTCCTTGAGCAGAAGAGAAACCTTTCCTTTTTGAATCAGGGAAAAGGAGGCGGGAATTTGAATATGCTTAAACATTTTGATTGAACCTTAACATTGTAAGAAGATCTCACTACACGGACAGGGAAATCCCGCCTCCTGCGGGCTCCGGAGCCTTGAACAGCAGTTTGCCCATAACCGATTATACAACTGTAAGGTAAAGTAATGGAATCGCCAGGGTTTGTCAACTGATGAACCCGATGGAGTAGCCCCCCCAAGAAGGTTCCCTGTCAATTGACAAGGGAAGGAGTTTATTATATTTTAAGCAATACTTCATCCAGAGAGGGGAACCTTGTGGAATATGAACCCGTGATTGGCCTAGAAGTCCATGCCCAGCTCCTGACACGATCGAAGATCTTCTGCGGGTGTTCCACTGCATTTGGGGAAGAACCTAACACGCAGACCTGTCCTGTCTGTACAGGACAACCGGGCTCTCTTCCTGTCGTGAATCGGAAGGCGGTAGAGTTTGCCATCAAATTGGGGCTGGCCACGTCCTGCCGGATTGCTCCTTTTAGCATTTTTGCCAGAAAAAATTATTTTTATCCTGACCTTCCAAAAGGCTACCAGATTTCCATGTATGAGCATCCACTTGCCGAGAATGGTTTTGTCGAGATCACGTTTGAGGGACAGAGGAGACGGATTCATCTCATCCGGATTCATATGGAAGAGGACGCCGGGAAGTTGAAGCATGGCGAGACGCCCGAGACAGCCTCGTTTAGCTACGTGGATTTTAATCGCACAGGGGTCCCCTTGGTCGAGATTGTGAGCGGACCGGACATTCGGTCTCCCCAGGAGGCGGGCGACTATCTAAGAAAACTTCGGGCCATTCTGCAATATCTGGAGATCTGTACCGGGGATATGGAGAAGGGGACATTTCGATGCGACGCCAATGTTTCGGTTCGGCCAAAGGGTCGAAAGGAATTCGGGACAAGGACAGAATTGAAGAACATGAACTCTTTCCGGCATGTAGAGAAGGCGTTAGAGTACGAAATCAAGCGCCAGACAGCGCTGTTGGAGGAGGGCGAGGAGGTCATTCAGGAAACCAGGCTCTGGGATGTGGGTCAGGGGGTGAGCGTTTCGATGAGGGGAAAAGAAGAGGCTCATGATTATCGCTATTTTCCCGACCCCGATCTTGTCCCTTTGAAAGTTGAAGAAAATTGGGTCGAAGAGATTCGTAAAAGCCTTCCTGAGCTTCCGGACGAAAAAAAGGAACGGTTTTTGCGGGAATACCAGATTCCTGAATATGACGCTGAGATCCTCACCTCCACAAAAGCCATGGGAGTTTACTACGAGGAATGTGTCCACCTTTTTCCGGAACCCAAGACCGTCAGCAACTGGATGATGGGAGAGCTTCTCAGGGAGTTAAAACATGATGAGAGAGAGATCGATCAATGCCCCGTCACTCCTCAGCATCTGGCAGGAATGCTCACGATGATGAAAGGGGGGACGATCAGCGGAAAGATCGCAAAAGACGTCTTTGAAGAAATGTACCGGACGGGCGAGCGCCCGGAGAAGATCGTTCAAGACAAGGGATGGGTTCAAATTCAGGATGAGGGAGAAATCGAAAAAGCCATAGAAGAAGCAATAAAGGCTAATCCGAAGCAGGTGGAGGATTATCGAAAAGGCAGGGAGAAACTGTTCGGCTTTTTTGTGGGAGAAGTGATGAAACAGACCAAAGGAAAGGCAAATCCCAAACTGGTCAATGAACTGCTAAGAAAGAAACTAAAAGGTTGAGTTGCGATTAGGTGTTATGAAATTCAAAACCATCGAATGGAAACAGAGACCGGGTAAGGATACTCGATCAGAGGAAGCTTCCTCAGGAGGTCCGGTATCTGGATTGCCGGAACGCCTCTTCTGTGGCGCGAGCCATTCGAACCATGGCCATCCGTGGGGCGCCCGCAATCGGGGTAGCGGCCGCCATGGGAATTGCCCTTGCAGCAAGGGGGATTCGATCCAACCAGCCCGAGAGGTTCCAAAAGAGTCTCGAAAGGGTTTGTGATGAAATGAGCCAGACGAGACCCACCGCAGTCAACCTCTTCTGGGCAGTGAACCGGATGAGAAAGGTGTTGAATTTGGTCCACGGGGACGGGGTTGGAAAGACGAGGCGTCGTTTGATAGAGGAGGCTTTGCGAATCTTCAAAGAGGACGTGGAGGTTAACAAAAAAATTGGAGAGAATGGGAAGCGACTGATTCACACCGGGGATGGAATCCTGACGCATTGTAATGCCGGGGCGCTGGCCACGGGTGGATTCGGAACGGCACTCGGTGTGATTTATGCGGCGCGGGACGAAGGGAAACAGTTTCGGGTCTTTGTGGATGAAACCAGACCCATGCTCCAGGGGTGCAGGCTGACGGCCTGGGAACTGGTTCAGGAAAAGATCCCGGCGACGCTCATTACCGACAGTATGGCAGGCGTGTTAATGAGAAAGGGTTCGGTTCATCTGGTCGTGGTGGGTGCGGACCGGATTGCAAGAAATGGGGATACGGCCAATAAAATTGGGACCTACGGACTTGCCGTTCTCTCGAAATCTCATGGCATTCCTTTTTACGTGGCTGCCCCAACCTCCACCCTCGACCTGTCTTTAACTTCGGGAGAAGAGATACCGATTGAGGAAAGGAACATTTCAGAAGTGACCCATTTTCGCGGGCACCCTATTGCTCCCGAAGGCGTGGAAGTCTTTAATCCCGCTTTTGACGTAACTCCCCACTCCCTCATCCATGGCATCATCACGGAGAAAGGGATCATTCGGAAGCCTTTCGGAAGAAATCTTAGGAGGATAAAGGCCTCCCCTGGCTTAGGAAGAACCCAATAGGTCCCGCAATCACAAATCCCAATGGACAAATTCCAAATCCCAAATAAATTCCAATTTTCAAGACCAAATGACCAAAACGATTTTGTCCCCCTCACCCTTTCCCTCTCCCCGCTGGGGAGAGGGTGGGGTGAGGGGAAATTCGGAGCATCTTTGGAGAGAATATTTTGTGATTCGCTTAACAAAGGGAGCGCGTTGACCCATTGGGCAACGAGGGTGCTCTAACGCCATGATGAAGAACTCAATTATTACCCTTCTTACCGATTTTGGGACCCAAGATCATTATGTGGCATCGATAAAGGGCGTGATCTTGAAGATCAACCCGCGGTGCCACCTGATCGATATTACCCACCAGGTACGCCCCCACGATATTTGGGGAGGAGCTTTTATCCTGGCTAATGCTTATTCCTTTTTTCCAAAAGGCACCATCCATCTTGCCGTGGTCGATCCGGGGGTGGGAGGAGCAAGAAAGCCTCTTCTTCTCGTGACCCCCCAATACTGTTTCGTCGGCCCTGACAACGGCCTTTTTACGATGGTGACCCAGAAGGAAAGGGTGAAACAGATCATCACGCTCGATAGGCAGAAGTATCATCTTTCAAAAGTCAGCACGACGTTTCATGGGAGAGATGTCTTTGCGCCGGTCGCTGCGCATCTCTCGCTGGGTGTCAAGCCCATGGCCCTGGGTCATAAGATCGACTCATTGGAAGGGTTAGGGGTTGAGGGACCTATCGTCAAAAAAAAGGAATTGCTGGGAGAGGTTCTCCATGTCGATATCTTCGGGAACCTCGTCAGTAACATTGATGAGAGAGCATTTTTTCGGTTCACTCGCGGGCGTCCTTTTATCATTCGGGCAGGCGGAAAGACCATACGCGGTTTGAAGAAGGGCTACGGGGAAGGAAAGAAAGATGAGCCGATTGCCCTTCTGGGAAGCGGCGGTTTTCTCGAAATCTCCATCAGGGAAGCGAGTGCGCAAAAGGTCCTGAAGGTAAAGAGAGGAGACCGTATCGAAATAAGCACCAAATTCCAAGCATCAAACTCCAAATAAACTTCAATATACAGAATTCGAAACTTCTCTAGGATAAGTTCTTTTTGGTCCGTTTAAAATTGGTATTTGGAAATTATTTGGGATTTGCGTTTTGGGATTTGGAATTTGGCGACTTCCCATAGGTATTTACAGGTTAGATAACTAAGAGGAAGGTAAAGCACGCGATGGTATCAAAGAAATCTCAGGAAATTCCTCCCTTTATTGTGATGGATGTTCTGGAGAAGGCCCAAGAACTCGAGAGAAAAGGGGAGCATATCATCCATCTGGAAGTGGGGGAGCCGGATTTCGACACGCCGGAGTGTATCAGCGAAGCAGGCTACCGTGCGATCTGCGACGGGAAAACCCATTATACACACAGCCTGGGTTTGTTCGAGCTGAGGGAGGCGATTGCAGAAGATTACTGGAAGAAATATCGGGTGAAGGTTTCGCCGGAGCAGATTCTCGTTGCCTCAGGAACCTCCCCGGCCATGCTGCTTCTTTTTTCTGCTTTGTTGGAGCCCGGGGACGAAGTCATCCTCTCCAATCCTTACTATCCATGCTATCCCAATATCATTCGGTTTGTGGACGGATCACCCGTCTTTGTCGAGGTGCTGGAAGAAGAGGGCTTCCAGTATCTTCCACAAATGATCGAGGAAAAACTTAGGCCAAGCGTAAAGGCAATTATGATCAATTCACCCTCCAACCCTACCGGAAATGTAATGCCTGCGGAAAGAATGGAGCAGATTGCGAAACTATCCTCATTCATCATTTCTGATGAAATCTATCACGGGCTGGTCTATGAAGGAGAAGCTCATACGATTCTCGAATTCACCGACCATGCCTTTGTCATCAACGGATTTTCAAAGCTCTACGCGATGACCGGATGGAGGCTGGGGTATGTGATTGCGCCGAAAGAGTTCATGCGGCCCATGCAAAAGATCCAGCAGAATCTTTTCATCTCGGCAAGTTCTTTCGCCCAATGGGGAGCCTTGGCGGGCCTAAAGGAGACGGAAAACGATATTGAAAAAATGAGAGAAACCTACGACCGGCGAAGGCGTTTTCTGATCCCCAAGCTGAGAGCGCTGGGATTTGGAATCACGGTGGAACCCACGGGGGCCTTTTACGTCCTGGCCAATGCAAGAAGATTTTCCAGAGATTCTTATCGCTTTGCTTTCGACATTCTAAAAGAGGCAAAGGTGGCTGTGGCGCCCGGCATCGATTTTGGAACGAATGCAGAGGGATATCTTCGGTTTTGCTACGCCAATTCTCTGGAGAATATCGAGGAAGGGATGAACAGGTTGGCAAGATATCTGGAGCGTTATAAGTAATTGATTTCGGTAAAGCGCAGAGCGCATCGCGTCCAGAATCCAAAATAAGAAATTCACCGATCCGATTTGGCGGTGTCCAGCGCGGGAGGTACGTCGTCAGCCCATGTTCGGATAGCCTCCCAATTCCGGAAATCCCCTTCAGGAGCCCCCTTCACCTTCAATATCAGACGATAAGCAAAGGACAGTTTCTTATAATCTACCGCCCCTGCGAAAAGACCGATGTCTACTGGCTTCACCTTTGGAAATTGCTTGAGAACCGGATCGAGAAAGCCCGATGCCTTGCGCCGGTTTTCCAGGGTGTCATCCTTCATGGTCAGGCAGACGGCAAAGTACGCCACGGGTAGTCGACTCAGTGTGTCCTGATGGGTCTTTACAAACGCTACAGCCTCGGGCAACCACTTACCCATACGAATGGCGCTGCCTACCACCAAAGCCTGATAAGGGCTGAGATCAACCACGTCCTTCACGGGGCGAACGTCCACTTTTGCTCCCGCCTTGGACAATATCTGTCCGATGGCCTCAGCCACGCCCTCCGTAGATCCGCACCGGCTCCCATGGGCGATGAGTATTCTCTTCTTCATCTTTCCATCCTTTCCGGAACCCGGATCCTGGAATTTTACTGCCGATCGGTGGGTTTCCAACCCAATCCCTTTGTCATAAGTCAGTGTCAGTGTACTGATCGCTCCGCCGACCAGGAATAAGAAACCCCGTCGACCCATCCCGGTCTTTCCGCTCATACATTCCTCCTTCCTCATTTTTCGTTAATATTTTTTATTTGCGCTATGCCCTATGCGCTATGCACTCTGCGAGCTGATGCGCTTTCCGCAGAGGTTCGGGAAAACGAAATCCTTTGCAGCTTTCGAGGATGAGTTGATTGCTTGTCGAAAAATCAACACGATGACCCGGTGAAATGAAAAGAGGCTTGATGTTATCCCTGGTTCTCACGACAGCACCCACTTTTTTCCCTTCCTTTTGAATCCATTCGAAACTTCCCCTGAGGGGGCCTGGAAGAATGAATTCACCCGACAAAGGAGTTTTGGCACAGCCGATGGACGGAAGGTTGAACCATAATCCCAAGTGTGACGCAAGTCCCATTTCTCTGGGATGGGCCATCCCTTGGCCGTCATAAATCATGACATCGGGTTTCCATCTCAGTTTCTGAAAAGCGTTGATCAGAATCGGCCCTTCCCGGAAGCTCAAAAGGCCGGGGATGTAGGGGAAAAGCGCCTTTCCGTCCGCCGTGGCGGTATCGATGATTTCCATTTCCGGAAATAAGAGAACGGCAATGGCACCGAAGAGAAGATTCCCATTTCTCGAATAAGCCGCATCTCCTCCTCCAATGGTTGTTACTTTTGAAAATGTTTTCTTCAGGATGATTCGACCCTTCAACGTCTCCTGAATCCGGATGGCTTCCTGCACACTGACGTTCCAAGAATGGAGTGGGTTCATGTCGACCAAATTCTTCCCCTCCCTCGGCGGGAGGGGATTGAGGGGAGGGGATTGTATAGTTATTATGGCCAAATCCGTTCGATCCGGCCCTTCTTGACCGCCAGGATGGAGAGCGTGCGAATCGATTTACCGCCTTCTGCAAAACCCTTTAACCCGGTGACTCCTTGAAAACTCTTCACCTGTAGGAGTTCTTCTTGCATCTGAAGAGGAGAGGAGACCGACTTGGATTGCAGGATTTCTTTTATAAGTTTAGCCCCGTCATAACTCAGGGCTTCGAGGGTTTCGGGATCCCGGTGGAATGATTTTTGGAATCCCTCTACGAATTGGGAGACCCCCGGGGAGTGGTTTTTCGGAAAAAAGGTATCGACAAAAATCGCCCCTTCAGCCGCTTTTCCCCCGATGGAAATCAAGCCCGGGCCGTTCCACAAATTGGTTCCCATAAAAGTTCCTTTTACATCGAAAAAAGCCATCTGGGAAAGGATCATACCCACGCGATCGTGGGTATCCGGGATGAAAATTCCATCTACGGCAAGAAGGGGTTTGAACTCTTCTTCTTTCTTTTTCTTGGCATCGGGTTTTGAGAGGACTCTGACCTTAAAGAACCCTTTGATCTCCTGACTGAAATCTGTCTGACCCTCTTGATAGACGACGGATCCTGTGATTTTTCCGCCTCTTCGCGTGATTTCCTGGTTGAAGAGGTTTTTGAAATAGAGCCCGTAAGGAGAGTTTGGATAAAAGATGGCGAAGGTGTGAAGTTCCAACTCCTTCACCGCAAACTGAGCAAGGCTCTGGATCTGCTCATAGGGAGTGAGTGAGTTTTGAAAAACGAAATCTCTGTTACCGGCAGCGAGCTCCTTTTGTGCCAGCGTGAGAAGAGGGACTCTCAACTGCTGCGCCTTTTTTGCCGCGCTATCCACATCGATGCTGAGAAGGGGACCGATGATAGCGATCACTTTTTCCACGTTCACCAGTTCTTCGACTGCCTTCCCCGCCTCTTCCGGATCCGCTTTGGAATCGCGGATGGCCAGTGAGATCAAAGGGGCATCGGTTTCCCTTATCGCCGATTGGATCCCCTGCAGGGCCCTTTCTCCAAAGGGACCATTCATTCCGGTTAAAGGGAGAATGACCCCCACGGTATATTTGGATTTGGCAGAGGGAGAGACGGTTTCATAGAGCCCTCTTGCCTGGACGAGATAGTCCATGCCTCGATATTCTTGCTCTAATTCCCCTAAGTATCTTTTGGCGACCGGATCGTTTCCTTGAGCCTTCGCCATCTGGGCCAACCTTAATTTGGCATACCCCCCTGCATAGGCTCCGCGGTAGAGGGATTCGATGGACTTTAATTCTTCTTCTGTATGAGAGGCATCCAGAATGAATTTTACCTTCTTCCTCAGTTCTTCGCTGGGCGGGCCGGGAGTGAGAAGACCCTTTCCGTACCAATGGAGGGCCGTGAGCGGCTCCTTTGATTCAAGGTAGTTGTCCCCCAACAGAGTGAAGACCTGGACCATCCGGGACGAGGAAAGGAATGTAGAAAAGAGTTCGTTCAGGATGCGGATGGCATCTTGAGGCCTCTTGAGTCGCGTATAACATATGCCCATCCTGAATTTTGCTTCGTTCAGGAGAGGACTTTGGGGGAAGTCTGTCGTCAAGCTCTTAAAGCGCCAAAGGGCCTTTTCCGTGTCGCCTTTTGCAAGAAGGACCTCTCCTTCCCTGAAGAGAACCGAATCATCGGGTTGGGGCTGAGAGAGAGAGAGGCTTGGCAAGAGGAGCAAGAATAGCAACGCAAGGAAAGACTTCCATCGTCTATTATTCAGGATGATCGGTTGAAGTAACATAGTAAACCTCGGGTAAATGGCGATAGTTTTCATTAAAGTCAATCCCGTAGCCCACGATAAACACGTCATTCACCTCGGTTCCAAGATAGTCCGCCTCCATCTCAACCTCTCTGCGAGCTTTCTTGTCCAACAGGGCGCATATCTTCACGGAATGAGGGTTTGCAAGGGAGAGTCGATCCTTCAGGAACTGGAGGGTTCGGCCGCTGTCAATGATGTCCTCGATAATGAGAACATCCTTTCCCTCAATCGGGATCTCAATATCCTTGGTGATTTCGATGACGCCGGAGGTTTTCATTCCAGACCTGTAACTGGCTAACCGGACGAAATCAACCTGGACGGGTATCCGAAGATGCCGGACCAGATCGGAAAGAAACATGAAGGCCCCCTTCAGAATACAGACCAGCACCAATTCTCTACCGCCATAATCCTTCGAGATTTGATCGGCCAGGCGTTGAATGATGGAAGCAATCTGGTCCTGAGAGAGCAGTGGGTTAAGACGATATCCTTCCATATGGTTACCCCGTGAGGATAGGGAAGCCAGCGCAACTCATAACTCACCATTCATCACTCAAAACTCAAAATGAGTTACCTTTTTTTTCTCAACTTACGCTGAACCGCCTTCTTTTTCCCTTCCAGGGTGCCTTTCTTGTCTCTACGGTCATCGATCTTCATGGAGGTCACGACTCGTTGGGCTCCTTTTTTGAAAGGGACCTGATGCATGTTGAGGGCAATTTTGAACAGATCTTTGAGGTCTCCCTCAATGTTTGTTCCCATGGATGAAAGTTCATACCGCACTTTCTCTTTCTTCAACAGTCGAAGGCAATCTGCCACATAAGCACTGAGGCTCGTATCACCGGTGCCAATGGGTACGACGCTGATTTCTAAAATGGCCATCATTCTCCTCCATTCTGAAAATCGGAAGTGTCTGAGTAGGATGATTTAGAAATTAGCATCAACTCGATAAGTTGTCAACGGTGTCAAAAAAAGGTAGGGTCGACTTAAAGTTGGTATGCTGAAAAAACCTCTTGCCTTCAAGCAAGGGTGGTTTTGCTCGAATGGGGGTCTTTGTGGGTATCGCGAAAAACACTTTCTGCCGAGACTCTAAGAGGTCAGGGTGCTCTTGATGGAGATGGAATAGCAGCCCCCTCCTAGATGACTACCATCCAACTTTAGAAACCTGTTGGAGGAGAAAAATAAATAATATCTTTTGAAATCAATGGATTAATAATAGGTCTGAGCATTTCAAAAAAAAGCTTGACATTCTTTTTTTCTTTATGATAGTTTTTGACCTACCGGTCAGTAGATAAAGCTAGTCAAAGGGGGAAGAGCGGGCAGTTTTATGAAACGTTTCGTGGGGACTACCGAGAAATAACAATTGAAGGAGGTTAAAAATGGTACCAGTATCAATTCCTAAGAAATGGGATTATGAAGCGGATGTTGTTATTGTGGGAGGAGGCACGGCGGGTTTACCCGCAGCATGGGTAGCGGCAGAGGCAGGGGCGAAGGTCTGTGTTCTCGAGCTATTGCCCTATACCGCCCCGAGCCTTTCTCTGATTAACGTAGGGCCGGCTTTTGCCGGCACCGATGTGCAGAAAGAATTGGGGATCAAGGATTCACCCGAGGAATACTACAAAGATGGTATCGAACTCGCTAAAGGTGATCCTGCACTATGGAGAGTGTTTACTGACAATCAACTTGAGACCTATTATTGGTGCCAGCAGATCGGCATGGGCTTCGGGAAACAGCTTTTTTCTCCACCCGGGCATAGAATCAAGAGAGGGATATGGAAAAAAGGACCTGAGATGACCCGGACCCTTGAGAAGGCCGCTAAGGAGAAAGGGGTTGACATAAAATTCTCCCATAGAGCACTGAGATTAATTACGGACCCGCAGACACGCAGAATTGTTGGACTGAAAGTCAAAGTGAAGGAAAAGGAAGAACAGAATTTTATGGCAAAGAAGGCAGTGATTCTGGCTACCGGCGGTTTCGGCCGGAATCCTGAACTGGTAGCAGAATTTGGACCTACTTTCGTCGATTGGCTTCCTACCATGGCCCACGGGCATCTGGGCGATGGGCTGAAAATGGCCTTGGAACAAGGTGCAGCCACGGCCCATATTGGCCGCGCGGTCTCGGGGTCCTTTGCAGTCGACGTGGAGTCGAAATCCGGCATCATGGATTTCGTAGGGTACGCGGGCGGACTGTTCGTGAACGTGAATGGTAAGAGGTTTTCAGATGAGGGGATGCGACTCAAGTTCTACGGCATGGTTTCTGAGGAAGGGATGAAGCAGCCAGGGCATGTCTGGTTTGCAATCGTTGATGACAAAATGAAAAACAGCACCTTACGGCCCGAAATGATGCATAAGGCGAAACCGGTCCAGGCAGACACGCTTGAAGACCTGGCCAAGAAAATGGGAATTGACCCGGCGGGGCTAAAGGCGACCGTGGAAAAATATAACCACGACCTTGATACGCTCGGGTATGATTCGGAATTTGACAGGAGAACCCAGGAGGGTTGTGAAGGAAAACCGATCAAACTCGATAAGCCTCCCTACTACGGCTATAAGTGCACGGGAGCAACTTCTTCGTTCAAGGGAGGTATCAAGATTAATACAAAGATGCAGGTGGTCAATCAGTACGGAGAGGCGATCCCGGGTCTCTATGCTGCCGGCGAATTGACCGGAGGTCTCTGGGGCAACGATTCGACCTATTTACCCTGTACCATGGTTACCGTATCCATGACCTTCGGTCGCCTGGCGGCCAAGAGTGCAGTGAAAGAATCTTCGTGGTAGATTATTTTGAGCGGGCAGCTTGTGATAGAAGATTTCAGAAGATTATTGCCGCAGATTGCGGAACTGAAGCAACTTGTCAGCGACGGTGAGATCGTTTGCTGGGAAGCCTATGACGGGTCCGGCAAGCTCATCGGGTTTGCTTTTGTTAAAGATATCCCGGAGGCAGTGGCTGATATCCCAGGTGCGGAAGATATGGACAGGTATCAGGTTTTCGGCATCGTTGATCCAAAGGAATACAAGATGATCAACCTTGACATAGCGATTCATCCGGAGATGACGAAAGAACCATGGACCATGGATGTGGCCGAACCGGCCTTCGAAAAACAATTTATGGGACTGATGGTAGAAGAAGTTAACTTATCTCCTGATGGAAAAATCGATGCCATTACTGACGCGACGCTTTCTTCAACCTGGATTACCGATGGGATACGGCAAAAAGTGCAAGAAATCATCGAGAAGGCAAAAGCTAAACCCTAGCAGGAGCAACTTCTTACCACCTCGCCGAGAAGGTGAGGCGGCCGGACATCGAAGCAGATGGGCGTTTTTCGGCAGCTGTTACATGAGCTGAAGTCGAAGGCGGATCGAGGGAAATGGTCCAGATCATAAAGGATGTCCAAAATGCGCTGGGGACTTTTGTTACCGTCACGGTGATACATCCCGATCTAAGCGAAGGAATCAGCGCAGTACGTGCTGCTTTTGATGAGGTCCATCGCATCCATCACCTGATGAATGTCCATGAGCAAAATAGCGAAGTAGGCGTTCTTAACAGAGAAGGTCATTATGAAGGGGCGAGCGACGATACAAGACATGTGATTCAAAGGGCAAACTCCTTCTCTGAACAGTTTGAAGGTGCCTTCGACATCACGGTATTACCCCTTTTGAAATTGTGGGAAGAAAACATTTCTAAAGATAGGATTCCCACAGATTCCGAAATCGGTGAAAGATTGGAGTTTGTTAATTACAGGAATATTTCTATAGAAGGCAGGAACATCCGCTTTAAGAAATGTGGGATGGGCATTACTTTGGCGGGAGTTGCCAAAGGATATGCTGTCGATAAAGCCACTGAAGCTCTGCGTCGGTTTCATATTAAGCATGCGCTGGTAAATGCCGGAGGGGATATCAGGGTGATTGGGGGAAAAGGCGAGAGCCTCCCTTGGAGAATTGGCATACGGGACCCCAGAAGTAAAACCCGAATCATCATTGCGGTTGAACTCCATGACCAGGCGATAGCCACCAGCGGAACCTACCGTAGATCATTCAATGACATCCTCAATCCCAGGATGGGAAGACCCGCTCAAGGCGTATTAAGCTCAACGGTCGTTACCAGGACAGCGATGGACGCCGATATGTTAGCCACTTGCATGTATATACTAGACGCCGAAAAGGGCGCGGAGCTGATTGGGAAGTTGGACGGAGTAAAGGCTTTCGTCATAGGAAACGATGGAAGTTTCCTGAACTAATAACGACAGCGCCTAAGAAAACAGGGGAGAGGCTTCCAAACCTATTTCGGAGGTTGAGCTTTGAGGCAGGGTATGAACAAAGAGACCCGTGATTTACCGTTGAGCCCTTATCGAGTTTTGGATCTAACCAATGAAAAGGGCTATTTTTGTGGCAAAATCCTAGGGGACCTGGGCGCCGACGTTATCAAGATTGAGCCCCCGAAAGGAGACCCGGGAAGGAATATCGGTCCCTTTTATCATGGCCAGCAGGATAAAGAGAAGAGTCTTTTTTTCTTCGCCTACAATGCGAACAAAAGAAGCATCACGCTGAATATTCAAACCCATGAGGGGCAGGAGATATTCAAGAGGTTAGCGAAGACTGCGGATTTCGTGATCGAGTCTTTTAACCCCGGCACCATGGATAAGATAGGGTTAGGTTACTCTGTTCTAAAGGGTGTTCATCCTCGTGTCATTATGGTTTCCATCACCCCCTTTGGACAGGATGGCCCCTACAAGGATTGGAAGGCTTCCGATATTGTAGCAATCGCCATGGGCGGCTTATCCCACATCACAGGAAGTCCTGACCGTCCTCCAGCGAGGGTCGGCGTGGATCAAGCCCATGCGATTGCCGGCGCTCAAGGAGCAATGGGTGCGATGATCGCCCATTACTATCGCGAGGCCACTGGGAAAGGACAGTATGTTGATACCTCCACGCAGGAAAGCGCCGTGTTGTCTGCGTTGACAGTTCCACAGGCCTGGGACCTGCAAAGATTTATCTGGCCGAGAGAAGGTGCTTATATGTCACGGGCCAGGAAGCGTGTTCGTCATCTCTGGCCTTGTAAAGACGGTTATATCGCGTGGAGACTGTTCACAGGCGGCCTGGGAGTGAAAACACGGGCACTGGTGGAGTGGATGGAAAGCGAAGGACAAGCAGATGATCTCGCAGGGGTGAACTGGCAACAGATGGATTTACTCACTGTCCCTGGGGAAAAGTTCTATTATTGGCAGGAGCTTTTCGGGAAGTTCTTCAAAACCCGTACGAAGGCGGAGCTTTGCAGGGAAGCACTTGCCAGAGGGATTGTGCTTATTCCAGCCAGTACTCCAAAAGATTTGCTGGCGGATCCCCAGCTTGAAGCCAGAGATTACTGGGAGGAAATCAATTACCCTGAACTGGAGACGACCATTACCTCTCCCGGCGCGTTATATAAATCGTCCGAGATAGAATGGGAGTTTCGTCGCGCCCCTTTGCTGGGTGAGCACAATCGGGAGGTCTACGAGGAGGAGTTCGGGTTTACCAAGGAAACACTCACATCGCTAAAGCAGAGTGGGGTTATCTGATCGTCGATGGGATAGGTTTGAACGATTCTGACAGGGGTTTCATTTGACAGCGCAGGCACTCGAAGGACTGAAGGTTGCTGATTTTTCATGGTATATTGCCGGCCCCAGCATTACGATGTGGCTTGCCCATCACGGAGCGCAGGTTATTCGGATAGAGTCCCTGACCCGACCGGACGAACTGAGGGGGATCGAGCCATTCAAGGACGGCATCCCGGGCATCAACCGAAGCGGCTGTTATGCCAATTATAATAGCAACAAGTATGGAATGGCACTTAACCTGAAGCGCCCAAAGGGGTTGGGGTTGGCCAGAAAGATTGTGTCCTGGGCCGATGTTGCGGTTGAAAATTTTACTCCAGGAACCATGGAAAAAAAATGGGGCCTGGGATATGAGGGAATGAAAAAGATCCGGCCCGATATTATTATGCTTAGCACAAGCGGGCTCGGACAAACCGGACCGGAATCACAGCAGCCGGGCTTTGGGCTTGAGCTCGTCAGTAGAGCCGGTTTCCCTCATTTCGTAGGATGGCCTGATCAGGATGCGGTTGGGGTGGGTTACCCGTACACGGACACGGTCAGTCCTCCCATCGCCGTGATTGCCATCATGGCTGCTTTGGAGTATCGACGTAGAACAGGCAAGGGACAATACATTGACCTTTCCCAGCATGAGATTGCCGTCCAGCATCTGGCTCCGGCTATCCTGGACTACACGGCAAACGGGCGGGAAGGGGGCAGGATAGGCAACCATCATCCGGACGCTGCTCCCCACGGAGCTTATCGGTGTCAGGGGGAGGACCGATGGTGCACGATTGCTGTGTTTAATAATGAAGAATGGGAGGCATTCTGCAAGGTTCTGGGTCGCCCGGAATGGACCCGGGATTCAAAATTCGCTACAGTACAGTCGAGAAAAACAAATGAAGAGGAGCTCGACAAGCTGGTGGGAAGCTGGGCGTCTAAATTGTCGGCTGAGGAAGTGATGCATCGAATGCAAGACGCTGGAATTGCAGCGGGGGTGGTCCAGAGTGGGAAGGACCTGATTGAAGACCCTCAGCTAAAACACCGTCATCACTTCTGGTACCTGAATCATCCTGAAATGGGGAGCTGTGCGTATGACGGTCCACCGTTTAAACTCTCCGAAACTCCGGCTGAACTCCGCATGCCTGCGCCGTGCCTGGGTGAGCATACAGAATACGTTTGTACACAGATTCTTGGTGTGTCTGACGAGGAATTCATAGAATTGTTAACCGAGGGGGTTTTTGAGTAGTAATTTGGGAAAGATCATTGCAAAATGGTCAATTAACAATCTAACACATTACTAATTTTGGGATGCTAATTTTGCAATTTACATTTATGTTTTATGCTGTACCCTGATATCCCAGTTGCCCGAGTCGTGGCACGTAAGGAGGAGGCTTTTATGCCAGTGCTTATTTACGAGAAGAAGGATGGGGTTGCTTACATTACCCTGAATCGTCCGGATAAGATGAATGCGATCAATACCGAGCTGATGAATGAGCTGGCAAAGACTTGGGTCGATTTTAGAGACGACGACAGCGCCTGGGTCGCTGTCTTAACAGGGGCAGGAAAACTTTTTTGCGCTGGAGCTGATTTCCAGAGCATTGGCGAGCCGGGGATACAGGAGGGGTTCAACGTTCTGCGCGAAGATCCGAATCATTACCAGGTCTATAAGCCGATTCTTTGCGCGATCAACGGCCCAGTAATCGGTCGTGCGATCTCACTGGTACTCGCTTGCGATATCAGGATTGCCGCCGAAAACGTGGAATTCAGCGTTCCGGAGGTAAAGTTTGGCGTCATTCCCGGCGGGGCGGACGTTCTCGAACGTTTTATCCCTCCAGGGATCGCCCGTGAGATGCTCTTCTTCGGTGAAAAGATGAATGCCCAGAGGGCCTACGAGGTTGGTCTTGTCAACAGGGTGGTTCCCCAGGACAAACTGATGAGTGAAGCGGCTGCCATGGCAGGAAAACTGGCGAACAATTCTCCGCTGGCCATGAGGGGGCTCAAAGAGATGTTTATGAGAAGTAAAGATTTGGATTACCGGACGGCTGCTGGCATATACGAAACGACCAATAGTCGTGTTTTGAGAAGCAAAGATCATGAAGAGGGGATGAAGGCGATGGGGAAAGGCGAAAGCCCCAGTGGCAGGGAAAGTAACCTTGGCAGGCTGATACACCCCCTGCGGCGTCCCCAGCGGGGAGAGGGGAAGGGGTGAGGGCGTCATTACGAGGAAGTGACTAACGTGCCAATCTGGACATTTTGCAAGCCTGGAATCGCAATCGTACTAGCAATAACCATTCAGTTGACTATGAGAAGTAGAGGGGGTGATCAGGTACTGATAATTGTGTTGAGGACGGGAAGTGTAGAGCGCTATCGCTCATGAGAGAATGGATAACAAGGTGTCGCTAAATAAATCTGTCAAAGGAGTGTGAATATGGCAGGACAAGTTCCTTTCAAAGAAGGTTTACTGACAATGCCGCTATCTCCGCTGGAAAACGTTCGCCTGAAAGGTGTTAAATGCCGGGCGTGCGGTAGTCTTGCCTTAGGCGAAAGCAAATACTGCATCAACTGCACAAGCAAAGATGTGGAAGAATACGTCTTTAGCAAATACGGGAAGATATACTCCTATACCGTTATTCGGCACGCGCCTCCGCCCCCCTATCCTCAGGAGTCGTTCAAACCCTTTCCTGTGGCCTGGGTGGAATTGGAGGACGGGCTCTTCCTCGTATCCGAGATCACGGGATGCGGTCTGGATGAATTAGACTTCGGTAAGCGCGTGGAGTTAGCGCTGGGCAAAGGTTGGGTGGACGATAAGGGAAATGATGTGGTGATGTACAAATTCAAATTGATCAAATAGACCGCGTTAGAAATAACGGGGTATTTAGTAAGTTTTTTTTATAAGAAATAAGTATAGAGATCTATATTATCCCCGCCGTAGATGGCGGGCATTTCTAACAGGGTGGACGAAGGAGAAAACGATGGCAAATGAAGCAGTCATAACGGGTGTAGGGATACACAAATTTGGCCGGTTTCCTGCGGAGAGTGTCGAAGAGTTGGGGAAGTACGCTATCGATATGGCATTGGCGGATGCCCATATTGAATTCAAGGATGTGCAGGCGATGTTCCTGTCCAACAGCGGGACCATCTATCCGGGGATAGGACCGAAGACAGCTTTTTTGTTCGGAAGAACGACGATCCCGATCGTCAACGTCGAGGCTGCCTGTTCCGGGGGAGGCGCCTGCCTGCGCATGGCCCAGATGACGATCAAGCAGGGAGAATATGATATTGTCCTTGCCGTGGGCGTCGAAAAGCAGCCCAAGGGGTTTCTGGCTCCCACTATTTCTGGATACGAGCCATGGCAAGCGCTTGCCGGGTTGGATGAGAATCCCATGTACTGGGCGATGGATGCCCGGCTCCACATGGCCAAATATGGGACGACCCTCGAGCAGATCGCACAGGTGTCCGTCAAGAATCACAAGAACGGGGTATTGAACCCGAATGCCATGTATCAAAAGGCAGACACCTCTTGAAGAAGTACTTCAGTCCAGGGTTGTTTGCGATCCCCTCACGCTTTTAATGTTCTGTGCTCCGAATGATGGGGCCGCGGCAGTGGTGCTGTGCAGCAAGAAGGTCGCAAGGATTATATGGTGGAAAAACCAATTCTTCCTCACTTAAAGATTTTCTAACTCTAGGGACCTAGATTATCTGTAAAAACCAGATAGTTTGATATTCCAATTAAAGATATTTCAGAATTTATCAGCTCAGTATTTAATCTTGTTAAGTTGTATAATATATCACTTCCGATTTTATTGACTAATTGGTCAATCTCATCTAAGATAATAATCAATAATACTTTTTTATTGTCTAACGCATTAATGAATATTTTATAAATTTCCTGGGTGGGTAATCCTGTAGCAGGAACTTCTTCACCAAATTCTCTTGTTAGTTGGGCAACTAATCTGTATTCAGTGTCAACAATTCTTTTTAGCTTGCAATTTAAGTATAATATCTTGACAGGTAAATTATTTTTTTCTGCAACCTTGGCTATTTCATTAGTAACGTTAGTTATTGTTAAACTCTTTCCAGTTCCTGTTTTTCCATAGCAGAATAAGTTAGATGGCTTTTCCATCCTCAGGGTAGGCGCAAGTATACTGGCAACAGCATGTATTTGTTCTTCTCTACCTGGCCGCTGCTTTTCCGCCGATGCTGATGGGCTTGAACAGTCTGCTTCTCAGCCACGGTGTGAACGAACCGTTCCGCAAATCCGCAACCATCCTGTCGTTCGTCTTCCTGATCGGCATCGTCACGCTCATCTGGGCGCCGGAAACCAAAGGCAAACCGCTGCCGGAAGACTGAGTGGGAAAGGCGAAGTCAGTAGCTTCACGTCCCGCCTCATCCGCGCGGCCAGAAGCGCAGCCAGAAGCGTTGCGGGGATTGGATCAGGATTTCGCGGAGCAAGTCCTCCATGCTGGCGGCCTCGGGTTCGTCCAGCCGGCGGGCCAGGGCGAGCGTCACCAGAAACGCCAGCGCCGCGGCGGCGAAGAAGACGGTGTAGCGGTTCCACGCCAGGCCCAGCCAGACCGGCGCGCGCGCCGACGGCGTCAATGAGCAATCCCCAGCCGATGGGCGCGAGGCCGAGCGTGACGTTGCCGACGACGGAGTAGATGGCGAAGAAATGGTTGCGGCCCATGACGGGAATGACGGCCATGGCGAGGCGGGTGTTGGCCATGTTGGACCAGCGCGGCCAGCAGGCCCATCAGGAATTGCAGCACCAGCACGCTGCGCAGCTTCACGCGGGAAGACGCCGCCCGCCAGCGCGATCCAGCCCGCCAGCACGGCCATCCAGCCGGCGAAGGCAGAAGGTCAGCACCGGTTTGCTGCCCAGCCGGTCCAGCCGCGAGCCGAGCAACCACAGACTGCTCAGGCCGCCGAGAAAGGCGACGGAAGTTGACGAGCAGAATCTGGCCTTCGGACATGCCGGTTTCGGCTCTTGAGGAAGGCGACGGTGAACGCCGTCAAGCCGCCATAGGCGACCGACCACGCGACCACGGTGCGCAGCAGTTTCCGGAACGGCGCGATAGCGGATCATTTCCAGCCAGGGCACGCGGCTCTTGGAGGCGCGGGTTCCTCGGGCATCTCGGCACGTCGGGAATGCGCTTGAGGAAGGTGAGGCTGACCGCGCCCATGACGGCGCTGAAGGCAAAGAGGACGGCGAATTGCCACGGCTGCGGGTCTGCCCGCGCGAGGCAGGCCGCGGCGATGAGGAAGGTGATGAAGCTGGCGAGGTTCTGGACGGCGGCGTCGCGGGCGAGGTATTTGCCGCGCAACGGCGGCCGGGACCAGCGCGGTGATCCACGGCAGCCAGGCGCAACTGGAGATGCCGCGCGAGAGGTTGAAGCAGAACAGCAGCATCAGCATCAGCGCGAGGCGGTTGCGCGGCGTTGAGGAACGACGCCGGTCAGCGGCACCAGCGCCATGCGCGAAGATGAACATGACGCGCGTGCCCCAGCCGGCATAGCACGAAGCGTTTGATAGCCGATGCGGGGGATGTGGCTGGCGGCCGGAATTTGGAAGATGACCAGCAGCGGCATCATGCCGGCGATGATGCCCAGCACGGTGGCGCTGGCGCCGAGCGTCTTGGCGTAGAGCACCATCGGGCTGTTGAGCACGATCTGGTACGACAGCGCGTTGAAGGTCGCAAAGAGATAGGCGTTGTGCAGGCCGGGCGGAAAACGAATTCTCCCGCCCGTCTCGCTCAGGGCTGGTTCGTGGATGTTTGCGGGCATGCGCCGGCTTTCCCAAAACGGAATCGCCGTGCCGGACTTGCGCCGACACGGCGATGGTAGATTCAGGGCAGTTGCCCGGGCCGGCGGGTCACGCGCCCATGCCGTCTTCGAACGAGCCGGCGGCGAGCGGGAAGCAGAGGTTGTCGCGCACGTACTGGATGCCATTGGCGCTGGTGGCGTCCAGATCGCGATAGGCGCTCTCGGCTTCGACAATCAGCGGCGCGGTCTTGCGTGCCCATCACCTGGCAATAGCGCTGCGGATAGCCGATGTGGATCAGCAGTTCGACGTAGCGCGTCATGTTCAGGTCGCCGGAGGGGATGTCCACGAACTGCATCGCGCGCTTCTGCCAGCCCGGCTTCCATCATGCGCAGCGGCAGGCCCGGGCGGATGACGAAGTTCTTCACGTGGCAGGCGTAGATGCGCGGGGCGACTTTGAGGAAGCGCGTTTCCCAGCTCTTCGCCTTCCCAGCAGTGCGACGGGTCGGCGTTCACCGCGAGGCATTTGTCGCCGTCGCAAATCTCGACCAGCATGTTGAAGTCGTCGGCGCACATGGCCGCGGTGCCGGGATGGATTTCGTGGGCGAGGAAGATGCCGAGCGATTTGGCGTGCTTGCGGATCTTGGCGGTCTTCTTGACGAAGCGTTCCTGGCCTTCCTTGAGGAAGTCGTAGTCGCCGCCCTTCCAGAAGCCCCACGGATAGCCGGTGGCCATTTCCCAGCCAAAGGCCACGCCCCAGAACATCGGCACGATCTTGACGCCCAGTTCGGCGCAGAGGTCGAGCAGCCGCAGGATGTAATCCTCCGCCCACTTCTCGATTTCGTCGGGCGATTTCTTCGCCACGTCCGCCGGGATGAACGGCCGGATGGTCGGGCTGCCGGTCCAGGCGGTGGTGTGCACCCAGAACGGGCAGTGGGCGGAGATGCCGTCGAGGCTCATGCTGCGCGCTCGAAGGTGTCCTTGATCTCCTGGCGGCTCTTGAAGCCCTTGTCGCTCTGGAGCATGAAGTTGGACGGCTGCGCCCGGCGGCGCCGGACTTTTCGCGTAGTCGAGGAATTGCGCGAGACTCTTGGCGCCGTGCTGCGCGCCTTCGATGCTGGGATGAAACATGTTGTGCCATAATCGTCGTGTGCTGTTGGTTGTCGTTTCCTAACGCCACTGAGGAAAACCTCTGGCGCCAAAAAAAGCAACCGGAATTCTCGTGCCGGAATTCTTATGCCGTTTCCAGTTGGACACGGGCTGCACGGTCTGACCAAAACGCGTTGTGTCCCGTGCGCTCATGTTGCGGACAATTCGCCGACCACCGCCAAACGACTCTGACCATCCCGGCACCTCACCGCCCCCAACAGACCGGGTAAAGCGGTCCAACCTGTGACAGGTTGCGGAAGATGCGCTTGCTGTTGCCCTCAGACCCATCTTCGACAGTTTGAAAAGCTGGCTCCCTGATTTTCAACGACTTACGAAGACGCCAAATGGTCTTGGCACTACATTTCCGGTTCCCTGGTCTTGGACTCAGGCCTTCTCCCGCAACGTCGGCGGCAGGGCAACTCCCGCCGCCATAAACGCCTTGTGCGCCTGTCCCAGCACCTGACTGCGTAACACAAAACGCTTGCCCTGAAACAGGGCCTCGACTTCCTGGAGATTATCCAAACCGCGCAGGATTTCGGCCCACTCCCAGGTTTCGCCCTTTTCCTCCAGGCGCTGCTCCAGCGCCCGCTTGAGCAGCAAGGCCAGAAAACTGCAGAACACGTGACCGCGAATCGTCTCGTCGCGTTTGTGATAGATGGGGCGCGTTTCCAAAATCGATTTCATCGTGCGGAACAGGTCCTCCACCATCCACAGTTCTTTATAGGCCAAGGCGATGATCTTGGGTTCGTCGGCCAGGTTGGTCTGCAACACCCATTTGCCGTCGTAGCGGGCTTCTTCCTTGATCTTCGCCTCGTCAATGGTGAAGCGCTCCCCCGACCCCGCCTGGAGATACTTCCGATAGCCCTTGTTGCCGATCAACTCCTTGTCCCCTCGCTTCAATTGTTCCCGCAAGTGCTCGACGATGGCTTTGCGGTCGGCGGCGTCCTTGCGCCGTTGTTCTTCATTCAGGCAGACCACATAGCGGCGGTCGTCGATGAGGACTTCTTTGACTTTCAACGGCGAGGGATCTTTGGCCGTTTTCCGCTCGGGCGTGATCTCCTGGTAGCGACCGCGGTCGGCCAAGACCCGATCGCTCACTTCCTTCACCGAGCGCATCCGCGCCCCTAAAATGTAGTCACAGTCCATCTCCTCCGATTCCAACGCCCGGATCGTAC
>CAVPSJ010000002.1:0-5084 GCA_963708295.1 uncultured delta proteobacterium
CGACCAGCAGGGTGGCTCCTTGATTGATCAGTCTTTCCGATTGAGTCATGGCAACCTCGGGGTTGTCCTCGCTGTCGCCGATCAAGGGTATTAACTTCGCCCCCCCCAGGGATTTAATTCCCCCTCCATCGTTAATCCTTTTATTCGCTAACTGATACCCCTTCAAATTTTTGTCTCCAATCAGGGCAAGGGCCCCGCTCAGAGGCTCGATGATTCCGATCTTCACACTCTCAACCTTCTGCGCGAAACTGAGCTGAGAAAACCGGCTCCAACAAACAAAAGAGTTAACAGAAACAGAAGCAGCCTGAATGGTTTATTTCTCTCTCGTTCCAGTTGCCTTTTCATAGGAGTTCCTCCTTTCGTCACCGGCCTTTTCATTTCATGTTTTTGTTGATTGCCTTGCGGACAAACTCGACAATTTCAGAGGTGGCTGCCCCCGGAGTAAAGATCTCTAACACCCCCATCCCCCTGAGCTTCGACGCATCCTTTTCCGGTATGATCCCCCCGGCAAACACAAAGATATCCTCTGCCCCCTTCTTCTTCAGTAACCTCAAAACAGTCCGAATATGGGCCATGTGGGCCCCGGAAAGGATACTCAACCCAATCCCATCCACACCCTCCTGGATCGCCGTCGCCACGATCTGCTCGGGCGTCTGGTGCAACCCGGTGTAGATCACCTCCATCCCCGCGTCGCTCAGCGCTCTCGCAACGATCTTCGCCCCCCGGTCGTGCCCATCCAATCCCGGCTCTGCAATCAAAATCCTCTTTTTTCTCCCCTTCTCCCTTCACTCCTGTGTGGAAAATAACGTGTCCGTGTCCGTGACCCGTGTCCGTAAGAAGTCAACCCTTCGGCGACCGGCTCTCATGGCATCTGTGTAATCACTCATAATCTGTGTAATCAGCGATTTCTGAACTTTTCAGAAATCGCTTAAAAATAGCCCTTTCCTTCCACGTACTCCCCGTAAACCTCTCTCAGCACATTCGAAATCTCACCCACCGTGGCATATTGTTTCACCGCCTCAAAGACGGACGGAACCAGGTTCTCATTCCTTTCTGCCGCCCTCTTGATCTCGTCCAGAGTCCTCTTAACCTCCAAATCGCCCCTCTCCTTCTTAAAGCTCTTCAGGCCCGAAACCACCTTCTTCTCAGCCTTCGGATCATGCTTCAGGGGCTTGATATGGATCTGCTCCTCGATCCGGTATTCGTTCACTCCCACGACAATCCGTTCTTTCTCTTCTATTTCTTTCTGCAATTGGTAAGCTGCAGAGGAGATCTCCGTCTGATAGAAACCCTTTTCAATCGCTGCCAGCGCCCCACCCATCGATTCGATCTTTTTCAAATAATCCCACACCTTCTCTTCAATCTGATGGGTCAGGCTTTCCACATAATAGGACCCTCCCAAAGGGTCTACCGTATGACTCACCCCTAACTCGTGGGCAAGGATCTGTTGGGTTCGGATCGCCACCCTGGCCGACTCTTCAGACGGCGTCTGAAAAGGCTCATCCATGGAAGAACAGAAGACATATTGTACGCCCCCGAGTACTGCCGCCATTGCAGCCGCTGTCACCCTGACGATGTTATTCATCGGCTGCTGTGCGGTTAAGGTACTCCCGGCCGTATAGAGGCTGATCTTTGCCTTCAGTGACCTGGGGTCTTTTGCGCCAAACCTCTCTTTCATCAATCTGGCCCAGATCTCTTCTTAACGCTCGAAACTTCGCAACCTCCTCGAAGACATCTAAATTCGCAGCCATGTGAAATACAAACTGAGGGACAAAATCATCTACGTTTAATCCCCTTTTGACGGTCTCTTCAATATAGGTCATTGCGTTCGCGAGGGTCAAGGCGATTTCATGGATGGCATTGCCCCCGGCATCTCGAAATGGTACCCGCATAACTGGATAGGAAGCCAGTTCGGCAGGTGCCGGGCACAATATTCCAAGACATCGATGACAAGCTTTAAGCCGGCCTTCGGGGGAAGAAAGTATGCCCCCCGGGCGACATATTCCTTCAGGATTTCGTTTTGTAGAAAGGCGCCGAATGCGGTCGGAGGGACCTTCTGCTTCTCTGCCAGGCCCATGAACCAGGACAGGCCAATGGGACCAATCGCATTCGAGAGGGCTGCCCACCATCTTCACCGCGGTAAGGGGAATGTCCTCAAAAATAGTCTCGATGTCTCTTAGTGAATCGACAGCAACCCCTGTCTTACCCACCTCCCCCTTTGACATGGGATGGTCGGAGTCATAGCCCATCTGCGTTGGGAAGATCGATCGCGATGGTAAAGGCGGTGATCCCCTGGCTCAACAAATACTTGAATCTCCGGTTCGTCTCTTCAGGGGACCCGAATCCGCCATATTGTCCGATGAGCCAGAGGTTTTCCCTGTACATCAGCGGCTCAATCCCCCGCGTGTAGGGGTATTCTCCGGGAAAATTCAGGTCCTTCACGTAGTCGAAGCCGGCCTCCTCCAGATCAATCGGGGTGTAAACCCTTTTCACCGGGATCTTGGATCTTGTGAGAAACGCTCCTTTCTTTCTTTGGCCCCTCGTTTCTGAATCTCAATTTCCCAGTGGTCCCGGTTTCTCTTTAATCGATCGATTTCTCCCGTCATCCTCGCTCCCTCAAAGAAAGGCTAAATTCCAAGGTAGGCCTTCTTGATATAATCATTTTCTAAAAGTTCTTTGCCCCGCCCTTCCAAAACAATTTTCCCATTTTCCATGACATAGCCGTTTTCGGATAAGAGGAGGGAATGGTAGATGTTCTGCTCAACTAATAACACCGTTGTCTCTTGTTTACTAATCTCCTTCACAATCTCAAAGATCGTCTTAACGAAAAGGGGAGAAAGGCCCAAAGAGGGTTCGTCCAGCATCAAAAGTTTGGGGAGGGACATCAATCCTCGGGCAATCGCTAACATTTGTTGTTCACCACCGCTTAACGTCCCGGCGAGCTGACTCTTTCTTTCCCGCAATATAGGAAAGATCTCATTCACTTTCTCAAGAGACTCTTTCCTCATCTTTTTTGCTTTGGAATTATAGGAACCCAATTCCAAATTCTCCAGCACCGTCAGGGAAGGAAAAAGTTTTCTTCCTTCCGGAACTCTTACCAGGCCAAGGTCAACCACTTGATGACATTCAAGCCGGGTAATCGGAATGTTCAAAAAGGTGATCTCCCCGGAGACGGGATGCAAAAAACCCGAAATCGCCCTCAGGAGGGTCGTCTTCCCTGCCCCATTCGCTCCAAGGACGGATACAATCTGATTTCCTTCAACCCTTAATGAAACGTCCTCTATGACGCGAACGTCCCCGTACATGACGGCAATCTGATGGACATCAAGCAACGGCGTCCTTCCCTCCGAGATAGGCCTCGATGACTTTCGGATGTCTGGATACCTCTTCCGGAAGTCCCTCGGCAATCTTTTCTCCGTAATGGAGAACAATAATCCTCTTGGAAATAGACATGATGATTTTCATCTTGTGCTCGATCACCAAGAGGGTCATCCCTTTACGGTTCATCTCAAGAATGAGGTTGATGGCAGCGGTCTGTTCTTTTGGAATTAATCCAGCCATCACTTCGTCAAGGAGAATCAGTTTGGGCTGGGTCGCGAGTGCCCTTGCTAGTTCAAGGGATTTTTTTTCTGCGAGGGTCAAGCGATTTGCAGTATGGTCTCTTTTGCCATAAAGACCGACAAATCTTGAGCAGATCGAGGGAGACCTCTTTGGCCAACTTCTTGCTGTCAATTCTGTTAAAGGCTCCGACTAAAACGTTCTCCAATACCGTGAGATTGTTGAGTTGTTGACTATTTGATAAGTCCTGCTGATTCCCCTCTGAGAGATCTGGTAGTCCGCCATGGCTTCGACGTTCTTTCCTTCGAAGAGGATCGATCCAGAATCCGGAAAGGTTGCCCCGGAGATGAGATTAAACAGGGTCGTCTTGCCGGCGCCATTCGGTCCGATCAACCCCAGGATCTCGCCTCGTTCGACATACGCACGCGTCACGTTTCGTACCCGCGGATCAGACCCCCGAAGGTTTTACTCACATCCCTGATTTCCAGCAGGTTCATATTACCTCTTGATCGGATCGGCAGCTTCCTTCGGCCTTTTTCTGACCAACCCCATCAACCCATGAGGGAAAAAGATCATTACGAGAATCAACATGGCTGCATAGAGCATGAGAGAGACCCCTTTATATTCACCCAGGAAGCTCCGTATGACCTCTGCCATGGACTCCAGAACGGCAGACCCGATCAGCGGGCCGAAGGCAGTCCCCACCCCGCCAAGCATCGTCCTCAAAATCATCTCAATCGTCACGTTGGTGCCAAAAGCAATATCCGGATCGATGTTAGAACATATATTGGGCGTAGAAGGTTCCTCCGAGCGCGGTAAAGAAGGCACTGATGGCCAGGGCGATGGTTTTATACTTTAAAATGTTAATCCCGAGTGAGCCCGCCGCCTCTTCATCCTCTCTGATCGCTTTGAAATAGTAGCCTAACTTGGAATGATCTAAACCGTACGAGACCGATAATACACATAAGACCATTAATAAAATGATGTAGTAATAGGACAGCTTACTAATGAACTGAAAAGCTTGGAACGAACCTCCTTCCTTCAAAGGGATGAAGATTCCCATGGCTTTCCCGGTGATGCTCCAATTGAGCGCAATGATTCTGAGCATCTCGGAGAAGGCAAACGTCGAAAGAGCAAAAAAAGCCCCTTTGAGCTTATATCGAAAGGTCAAGTAACCTATGAATCCACCCAAGCCTGCCGCGAATACGGCTCCCACCAGCATCCCGATCCATGGAGAGATTCCACTCTTGACGTATAAAAGGGAGGACAGGTATGCCCCCACCCCGAAGAATGCACTATGACCGAATGAGAACTGACCTGCATAACCACTCACGATGTTCCAGGCGCTTCCTAAGAATGAAAAATAGAGGATTAATATCACCATATGCAGCAGATACGAACTGAGAAGATGGGGCCCCAAAAACAGAAAGCAGGCTGCCGCCACAAAGACCAGCCCATAACTCAATTTTTTAAGTTGTTTGCTCATCATTTAAACAGCCCTGTGGGCTTAAACAGTAATAGGATGA
>CAVPSJ010000003.1:0-17093 GCA_963708295.1 uncultured delta proteobacterium
ACCTGGTCAAACCAGGACAGACGGTTGCCCTGGTGGTCACGGACATCACACGTCAGCTTTCCGAAGAGATGATTCTTCCTCTTCTCCTCAGGGAACTGGAGACAGGAGGAATCAGGAAGCAGGATATAACGGCTGTGGTGGCCACAGGGACGCATCGCCCCAATACTCCCGAGGAGTTGAAGGAGAAGTTCGGCGACGTGGTAAACGAAATCCCTTTTATCAACCACGACCCTTATGATCCAGATCATTTGGTCAGATTGGGCACTTCCTCAAGTGGGATCCCTCTCGTATTGAATCGAAGGGTTGCTCAGGCCAGTATTCGAATTTCCACGGGGGTCATTGAAACCCATCTCCTTGCAGGTTATAGCGGCGGGGTGAAGAGCATGGCAGTAGGAGTGGCAGGTGAGGAAACCATTGCCGCCACCCATAACTACCAAATGCTTCAGCAGACTCGCCTGGGCATCGTTGAGGGAAACGCGTTCAGGGGATTTCTCACGGAGGCAACGCGGGCCGTTGGTCTTGACTTTATTGTCAATGTCGTGCAGAACGGCAAAAAGGAAGTGGTGAAGATCGTCGCAGGAGATCCTGTGGAGGCTTTTCACGAAGGAGTGAGGACGGCTCGCCGTCTTTATGAAGTGGAAATTAGTCAGCCTGGCGAGATTGTGGTGAGTGGTGTAAGTTATCCGAAGAGTCGAGACCTTTACCAATCGACCCGGGCGGCCAATGTGGTGGTTTTTGGTCCCCGGCCAGTGGTGACAAAGGGAGGAACGATTCTCATTCCCGCGCCCTGTGAGGACGGATGCGGCCATCCTGGCTATTGCACTATCATGAGAAGGTCCAAGGATGCAGAGGATGTGATCGCTATCTCCCGCGAAGAGGGATTCGCTGCAGGGGAGCAGAAAGCCTTGATCCTGGCATGGATACTGAAGCGGGCGAGGATTGTGATCACGGACTGTTCCATTCCCGAGGACACGTTAAGGGAAATTCACCTTGAGTCGAGCCCAACCTTACAGGAGGCTCTGAATCGGGAATTGGAAAGAAGGCCAGGGGCAAGGGTGGTTCTCATCCCCGATGGGCTCTTAACCCTGCCCATCATAAAGCATAGCGCATAGAGCGAGGCGTAATAGAAATGGAGGAGAAAAAATGGATTTTCAACCTAAGGGGATCATTCCCGCCATGGTTACTCCGGTCACATCCGACGGAGAAATCAATGTGGAGGCGCTCCGGAAGCTCACAAATTATTTGATCCAAGGAGGTGTCCATGGGCTGTTTCCAGCCGGCAGCCAAGGAGAATTTTATGCCCTCACCTTTGAGGAGAAAAAACGTGTGATTGAAGTTGTTGTGGAAGAAGCTAAAGGGAGAGTCCCTGTCTATGCCGGTACAGGAGCCGTCACCACCCGGGAGGCTGTCGCTTTGACGAAGATGGCAGAGGAAGCGGGTGTGAGTGCCGTCTCCATTCTCACTCCCTTTTTCATTCGACCGAACGAAGAGGAGCTCTTCGAACACTATTCGGCAATCTCTAAGGCGACACGACTTCCCGTCCTCCTTTATAACAATCCTCAACGGACAGGCGTAAATATTTCAGCTGAATTTGTCGCGCGGGCCTCTAAGATTGAGAATATCGTCGGAATTAAAGACTCCTCTGGAGATCTAACGCTCTCTTCAGAATATATCAGGAGAACCAGTGATAAGTTTTCTGTTCTCGCAGGTCGCGATACGCTTATCTACGGAACGCTCTGTTACGGAGGGAAAGGCGCGATTGCAGCGACCGCCAATGTGGCACCTAGGGTGGTTGTTGAAATTTATGAGGCCTTTCAGGCTGGAGACTGGAAACGATCGCTGGAGACCCAGTTCCGGTTGGCACCTCTTCGGTTAGCCTTTGATCTTGGAACTTTTCCGGTGGTGATCAAAGAAGCGCTCAATCTGCTCGGCATCGATGCCGGAGTCGGAATACCGCCCGTGGGGGGGATTACTCCCAAGGCAAAGGCAGAATTGAAAGAAATCTTGAAAAATATGGAACTACTATAGCAAAAGCTAAGGTTGAGGTTGAGGTTGAGGTTAAAGGTGAGCTTAGAAAAATGAAGTCCTGAATCTAAACCTTAACCTTAACCTTAACCTAAACCTAATCTTATTTCTGATTTATTACTTTGGGAGGTGATTATGGCTTGGACAGGTTTAAGAAGGAGGGTTCTGGCAGGGGAATGTGTCTACGGGATGATGATCCGGCAGGCTAGGGATCCGGGGGCGCCAGCGATCTACGCCGCAGCAGGTTATGACTTTGCCTTCATCGATATGGAACACGGAAACTACTCGATGGAGACTGTGGCCGATCTCATTCGAGGTGCCAAATCTGCGGGGATTGCGCCGGTTATCAGGATTCCTCATCTGGAGACTCATTTTATTTCGAGGGTCTTCGATGCGGGAGCAGAAGGAATCATGGTGCCCATGACTTCTACAAAAGAGCAGGCAGAGGCCATCGTTCATTACAGCAAATATACTCCCCTGGGACACCGCGGATTCGGATCCCAGACCGGCCAGACGGACTACAAGCCGGTGAAGTCCGTTGAGTTTATGAAAGAGGCAAATGAGCGCACCCTTATCATTGCCCAGATCGAGACTCAGGAAGCCGTAGAGAATATTGATGCAATCCTCGGCGTGGAGGGTATTGATGTCGGTCTCATCGGCCCGAATGATCTTTCCATCTCCCTGGGCATCCCCGATCAGATGAATTCCGAAAAACTCCTAAAAGCCATCGACAGGGTCGTCGAGGTTGCGAAAAAGAGAAAGAAGGCAACGGGGATTCATATTGGAAATATCGAGGCGATTAAGAAGTGGCGTTCCAAAGGAATGACTGTCCTCGCCTATTCGACGGATGTCAGTTTTCAATACAACGCCTCAAAATCCAGCCTCGAAGAACTGAAACGGCCATAGCTTTGCTGTTCAAAGTTTGACGGAGGAGGTTAGAGGCAAATGAACAGATAGATGGATAGATTAAGATTGAAGCAGTGCTTTGCCCTGAACCGAGTTCGGCTCAAGGTCTCGCTTGAGAGTGAGCGCTGAAAAGTCCTTACCATTCAAAGCCGACACTTCCCATTACCAAAAACTTCTTCCTCAGTAGTTTTAGCGCGTTTCGTTTTTAATACGTATAGCACCTCGAAATCAACAGGCTTTCAAATTGAAAGTACTCTCACTTCTCCCACCTCCATCACGTTTAAAATATTTTCTGTCGAACGTACGATTTCTTTTTTGAGATCCTTTTGCGATTGAATGGGAAGAAGCAAGTATTTCATTCTTAGAAATTCACTGCTGTCCGCGAAGCGTGCAATTACCTTCTGGACTTCTGAAGGAGATGTTTCCCTTAAGTGGGTTAAAGCCCCACGGAACTCATCTTCTTTATAACGCTCCATGATATCATATTCTCGGAATCGCATACGGGATTGGAGGGTATCGATCAGCTTTTTCTCTCCTAACAAGGCAAAGAGGGAGATGCTTCGTATTCCCTTCTGAGTTAGCTCCCGTCTCCGCTCAAATCCCAATTCAAATCTGGTTTTATAGTCCAGCTCGCTTAGCTTTTCCAGATTTCTCAAAAGGACAATCTGCTTCCCCGCAGATTGAAACCATCGAAACAGTATATGCTGACTGACCGCCACAAAATGTTCTCCTCTATCTTTTAGCTTGCTTTTTGCTTCTATCTCCTGCAATGTATATTCGAATTTCAAGTTCAAATTCTTGGCCAAAAACGCAATTTCCGTGATCTCTCTTTCGCGGCGGGAGTCTCTGTGATAATACTGCCCGTATTTGCCTTCTAAAAGTTGCCTGGCTCCGCTGATCTTTGTGAGTTGATCCTGAATTTTCTTGTAGGTTTGGCGGGTCTCGGTAATGATATCTATTGGGACATTTCTCTCCGCGGTAATCGTCAAGCATAGCCCCTGAAATTGGTCCATGGCCTCTCTGAGGTCGATACGGGTATTCTCCATGATTCGTTCTAAGCCTGCGGCAATTCCTTGAAAACTTCCTCGCTCCATGGGTCACCTCCGAATAGGGCGTTTGAATCCACCTTTTCAAGCGGGCGGGCACCCCCATAATTGTTCTTGATTTGCCTTTGTCGCCCTTTCTTCTTGTTATTCTCTGAGAGGGCAAGGATGATGCCAGATATCCAAGAAATCTATAACTATTTAAAGCTTAAAGATTTTTTGTGATTATTCCTGACTAGCAGATTCGTTGATACAACAAAAATTGTCGTTTCCCTGCGAGTCTGTTAAGAGAGCCCGAATCGCAAGCCGAAAAAATTATGTAAAATGAGCGAAGTCTCTCTCAATGATTCTCATCCCTTAATCCTCAGCTTTGAAGGCTAACTTCTACCTACGAAGGTTCTCGCAACTTTCACTCTATGATGACGCAAATAGGCACTTTTGGTCTTTCCTCATAGTTTTATTTTCAGATATCTTCATTTGAAATCAATGCCTTGATTGCTAAATGTTTTCTTGGCATCTAAATTGCTATTCAATACAACAGGAACAACTAAAAACCGAAGTTTTTCGATAAAGCCAAACCACGAGCAATCGTGGGACGGAAAGCCACGGGTCCCCTGGGGATAGCCGGGTTGCCTAAGTCAGATCAAAGGGACCGGATTACCGTGGCTTCATTCAAAATGGTAATCCGTTTTTTGTTTTCAGGGATATTCTTGATGAGTGATGATCTAAATGAAAAATCAGTTTCCATACTAGGACAAGGGGTGCAGCATGTTGACTGAGATTGATCTGATGCAGTGGATAGAACATTTTGGCCGGTGGAACGTACAAGAACTTGTAGCTCAAAGGCAAGACCTATGGGATGTGATCACTTATCTCAGAGCGGAGAGGAGCCTTGAATTGGCCAAGGGCATGGCATTTGTGACCTCGGACTCGGTTCGTTTTGAAAGGGAAGAACTTTCAAGCCTGTCGCTAAGAGGTCTGAATGATGTGCAGAAGATAGATTGAAACACAAATCTGGTGATAGAAAGCTGGAGGAACGAGAAGACAATGGAAGAATCATGGAGTAACGGAGAGAAAAGAAGATATCCTCGAATTGTTATTAATTTGCCCCTCGAATACCAGGATACGGGTGACACCAGTTTACGCGGAGCAATGGTTGTCAATGCAGGCGAGGGAGGTTTTCTGATCGAATCCACTAGAGACATGCCTGTGGGTACGGAATTAAGCATCACTCTTCTGTTCTCAAAGGGGTTTGAATTGGCTGACTTCAAAGCGGTGACCAAGATTGTGCGGAAAGAACCTTATCGGAAGGAAAACTCTCAAGGAAGCCACTCTTGGGAGGGATACCGGTATGGGTTGGAGTTTATTCAGGTCTCAAAGGAGGATCGTTGGAAACTGAACTGGCTGCTTGGTGGGCGATTTGAATTTGAGGAAACCTTCCTAAGTTTATTTTCTCAAGTTTAGATGGAGAGGTCGAAATGAATCGATTCCTTCGTTGTATGGATTGTGGTGAAGGCTTTATGAAAACCCCTTTTGACCAGTGCCCAGAATATGGATATGACCCTCATCATCCATCTGAGTCTGTCCAGGTTATAAAGAGGAATGATTTTGAGGAGTTCTTAACAACTCATCGCGGACACCGGTTAGAAGATTTGGAAGTAATTGAGAATTCTTTTGTCAGTGAAAGAAACTACCTGGAACCGGTTAAAACCTCTTACCTCAAGGCAACCAACAGCAAAAATGAAAAGTTTATCATCAAGCGATTTAGAGAAACAAGTGGAGAGAAAGTGAGATATCAGGTCATCCCTGGGGACTACTTCTTGGAATGCACTGGAGTGGGAGTTCAATCGGAAGAGATTACGAAACAGCTGAACATGGAATTCAGGACGCATCCCTTTTCCGAAAGCAAAACTTCCAGATTTCTTAGGTTGTATAGCCGCATCGTCGAGGGTATCGATGTAAAGAAATTAGAGAGAATTTCGGGAGAGTCCTCCCATCCATTAGAGGAATTTTATAAAATCGACGACATGAGTTTATTCTACTTATTGAGAAATTGTCGAAATATCTTTAAGGGGGTGGAGTATTCCGGTATTGAGGATTTTATCTACCGTCACAAAGACGATGGGGTCCTGCTTTTGAAAGCAACATACAGAATTCAAATGATCGAGAAGCCAAAGAACAAAGAAGAAGCTGCCGCGACTGTTATTCCGGCAGAAGTTAAGAAAGGGATAAGAAAGGGATAATCTTATCCCTCCATGATTGGATCCGTCTCCACTGAGTGACTGATGAGAATATGGAAAATCTCACGGATAGCCAAATGAAGGTTGAGAAACTCCCCGAAGAAAGCCCGGCGCAAACGGGTCGCGCCATGAACGAGCAGGAAGTCACAACCGATTCGTTCTTTGGATTAATCGTGGAATATCTGTCTAAGCTCCCTCAGTTACTTTTGATATCCATTGGATCCATCTTCGTACTTTTGGTGGGGATTCTTAACCATCTCGCTGGTCCCGAGATTTCTACTACCATATTCTATCTGATCCCCATCGTACTGGTTACCTGGTTTACCAGGAGATCGATTGGATTCATCTTCTCAATCCTCAGTGCTCTCACGTGGTTGATCGCCGATCTCACATCGGGGACTACTCACCTCAATTCAGACATCCCTTATTGGAACGGCGTTGCACGGTTGGGTTCTTTTTTTATCCTCACATTCATTCTCTCGACGTTGAAAAACACCTTAAAGCAAGAAAAAGAATATTCCAGAACCGATTTTTTGACCGGCACTCGGAACCGAAGGTACTTTATCGAGCTTCTCCATATGGAGATCAACAGAGCCCGCAGGTATGATCACCCCTTCACCGTCGTGTGCATTGACCTGGACAATTTCAAGACGGTGAATGATTGTTTCGGACACAGCACCGGAGATATGATCCTGCGTTCAGTCGCACGTACCCTGCAAGAAAACATCCGGGTCACAGATACGTTGGCACGGCTGGGGGGTGATGAATTTGCCATCCTGTTGCCGGAGACCGGACGGAGCGTGGCGAAAACGATCTTGCGCAAGGTTCGGAAGATCAATCTGGACATCATGCGGAGGCATGGGTGGCCTGTCACATTGAGCATCGGGGTCGTGACCTTCGCCCGTCCACCTTCCACGGTTGACGAAACGCTACAGAAAGCTGATCGACTCATGTATGCTGCAAAAAACAGCGGCAAGGACGGCATTCGATATGAAATTTTTGGAACGAAAGAACCGCCGGCAGTGGCAGCATCTTAACGGTCTTTTCGTTGCCGGTTAGGTTTAAGGCATAAATAGAATCGAAAGGGGTATTCGGGTATGGTTGTTTATAAATTCTATTTGCGTGATCCAATAAAAGGTGACATATTTCTTGGCTCATTACCGGAGAGGAGAAAAAATCCACGAAGAATTACTGAACAATCCGCCGAAGAATCCATCATTAACTGGGGAAGGACCTATTTTGGTAAGAATGGCAAGGATAAGGATATTTTTTTCATTAAGACTATTTCGGAGGAGCGAGAAACAAAAACCGACCCCCTCTCCAGCATATAATCACTCAGGGAGAAGATACTAGGAAAATAAATTCTTTATTTGATTTTAATCAGGAAAATGGGGGTCTGAAACAGCTTCTTTTCGAATATTTCAACGCGACATCGTCGGCCTCCCCTTGATGTCCTAGAGTGAACATTGGTACAAGCTCCAAGTGGACGGTTGATGACGTTGGCACCCAATTCAAGGTCATCCACCCACACCTAAATTTCCTTTACGGCGTTTCATTTCCTCGGTCGATTGTCCCTGTAGTTAAATTAGATTCCACCCTACAAAATTAACAATTCTCTGCTCATTCAAGTGTAACCCCTCATTCAACCGGGTTTCTTCACAACAACAGGGTTGACCGGATGGACGGGTTTCTTCCCTTCCAGGACTCTTATAATATCCACGGCCACCCTGCTCATTCTCCTGAGAGCTTCCTCCGTATGGGCGGCCATGTGCGGCGTTCCAATAAAGTTTTCTAACTGAAAGAGCGGATGATCTTTTGTGGCGGGCTCCACTTCGAACACGTCCGACCCCGCTCCGGCAATCTTCCTTTCCTTGAGCATACGATAAAGGGCCTTCTCATCCCAGACCGGGCCTCTCGCCACATTGATGATAAAGGCAGTCGGCTTCATGAAGCTGAACTCCCTCTCCCCGACCAACCCCTTCGTCTCAGGCAACATCGGAAGATTAATGGAGACATAATCGGATTGTGAAAGAACCTCGTCCAGGCTTACCTTCCTCGCCTTTATTTCTTCCTCAACCTCCTGATACCGAACGGTATCATAATAGAGGATTTTCATCTCGAATCCCTTGGCTCCCATTCGCGCGACTGTCTTTCCAATTCGACCAAAACCGAGGATGCCGAGTGTCTTTCCGTGTAGCTCATTCCCGATATACTCGTAACGGGCCTCAAACCGGCCTTCCCTCAACGCAATTTCCCCTTTCTTCAGCATCTTGGAGAGCATCAGGGCCAGACCGAAGAAATGTTCAGCCACGGAGGCATCGTTGGCATCGGGTGTGTTCACTACCCATATCCCTCTTTCTGTCGCTGCTTCCAGATCAATGTTCTCCACCCCTACCCCGTGCCTTCCGACGACCTTGAGCTTTGGGGCAGACTCCATCACCTTTCGGCTGGCTCTTCCGTTGGCTCTTACGATAATGCCGTCAATATCCCTGACGCGGTCAACGAGATAACCCTCGTCCAGCCGTTCAGCAAAAAAGATGTCCGCTTTCTCTCTCAAAATCGTTTTCCCCTCTTCGTGCATCTCTTCATAGAGCAACACTTTGAATCTTTCCATTGTCATACCCTCCGCTTCTTTTCCCTCAACCCTTCACAAGCCTCTCGAAGAATTTCCAACTCACCCTTCCCCTCTCCCCAGTGGGAGAGGGAGGGGGAAGGCGAAGTTTCAAATATTCTGTCTAACATTTAACATAAAAAAAGGGAAGCGGAATTAACGAAAAGCCTCCTCGACCCGGCCAGTGATGGGAAATGGGAGGGTGGGACTCCCTTTAGCACTCGTTTTAAAAAAAACTTGACAGATTTTACGAAACTAATATAATGTGGAACATCATTCCGCATTACGGAACGATCAAATGCCTCCAAAAGACCCTTCCAAACCCAGCAACCTGGTCCAAACCATCGAACGTGTTTCTTCGATCCTTGATATGTTGGCCCAATCTGTTCAGGGCATCAGCATCCGCGAACTATCCTCCGCGATTGGACTTCCCAAGGGGACGACACACCGTCTCCTCTCTTCACTCTCCTATTTCGGCTACGTCCGGCAGGATCCAAAGACGAGGAACTACTTCTTAGGCCTAAAATTCGTGGAGCTGGGTCAAACGCTTCTTGGCCAGCTCGACCTCAGAAAAGAGGCCGAGCCTTTTTTGCGGGATCTCGCTGAGCGAACAAACGAAACAATCCATCTGGTCATCCTCGACCGGAACGAGATCGTCTATATCGATAAGGTGGAAACCGATCGGAATCCGAGCGGTCTAAAGATGGCTTCCAGAATAGGCCTTCGAAACCCTGCACACAGCTCCGCTGTAGGAAAAATGATCCTAGCCAATTTCTCCGAGGAGGAATTGCGAAGTTTCTTTAAAGAAAAAACTTTGGTGAGAAGAACCGAAAACACGATTACGGACCCGATCCTGTTGCGAGAACACCTGAAAACCGTCCGGAAACAAGGATATGCCATTGATGATGAGGAGAACGAAAAGGGAATTCGATGTGTGGCCTCACCCATCTATAACGAGATTGGAAAAACGGTGGCTGCAATCAGTATCACAGCCCCTGCCTTTCGAGTCACGAAAAAGGTCATTCAAGATACCCTGAAAAGGGAAGTGACGGAAACGGCCCTGAGAATTTCTGAGAGATTGGGGTATCGAGAAAGGAAATGAATCGGGAGTTCAAAGTGTACGACAGTGATCGGACCACCTCAATGTATCATACGAAGTTTAGGGCTGAGATTTGAACTTAAGGGCATGAGGGAGGAAAGTAAAGCTTTTCCAAGCGATCGGAAAGGTTGTTAAGAAGGGGGTGGAAGGCGGGTTGGAGTAAGGTCTTTATGTTTATCTTTGTACGTTCAGCATTCACCGTCCGGCGTCAAAAGGAGGAGATAAGTTGAAGAAGGATGAAGTAATGGTCGGGGTTGTCATCTTTCTTTTCGGAGGAGCAACCGTCCTTCTCTCTCTGAAAATGCCCATCGGAACCTTCCGAACGGCGGGGACTGGGATGTTTCCCTTAATTCTCGGGATACTGCTCATGATTTTATCGGGCGCCTTCGTTTCAAGAATTTTCTTTGAGGGTAGAGAGGAACAGGTAAAAAAGGAAGTCTCGATTGAATCTTCGGAGTCTCCTAAACAGTTGATCTTCTTTCTGGGGACAATGGTCCTCGTTACTCTCTTTTTCAACAAATGGGGGTATCCCCTCTCCGCTTTCCTTTTGATGCTGGCACTTTTGAGAGTTCTCGGAGTGAAAAGGTGGACACTCACTCTGCCTTTATCACTTATGATAGCAGTTGTTTGTTATTTTCTATTCGTCCAATGGCTGAAGATCCCATTGCCCAAGGGGTGGATTGGAATCTAAGAAAAAGTAAAAGAAAGGCCATGGTTAAAGAAGAGCGGGTAGAAGTTCATCGTTCGGGGTCGAGAGTAGATGCTTGAATCACTCCAACATCTGATTAATGGTTTCGCAATCGCCGGGACAATTCAAAATCTTCTTTATTGTCTGATCGGTTGTATCGTAGGAACCCTCATCGGTGTGCTTCCTGGAATCGGACCGATCGCCGGGATCGCCCTTCTGATCCCTGCTACATTTGGCCTGAACCCCACTTCTGCCATCATCATGCTTGCGGGAATCTACTACGGAGCAATGTACGGAGGCTCTACCACCTCCATCCTCCTCAATGTCCCCGGGGAGACGGCTTCGGTCATCACCTGTATCGATGGCTATCGAATGGCACAAAAAGGGAGGGCAGGCCCTGCTCTGGCCATCGTTGCCATTGGATCTTTTATTGCAGGCACTCTTGCAATTTTTGGATTGGTCTTTTTGGCCCCGCCATTGGCAGAGGCAGCATTGGCCTTTGGTCCTCCTGAATATTTTTCTTTAATGGTCTTTGGCTTTATTATTTTGAGCAATGTGACAGGTAAATCACTCCTCAAATCTCTCATGATGGCCATCATCGGACTGATCATCGGAACCATCGGGCTCGATCCTGTGACTGGAGATGCCCGTTTTACCTTCGGTTCAGTTCCACTGCTCAGTGGAATCGAATTTGTTGCTGTCGCTATCGGACTCTTCGGAATTGGAGAGGTTTTGGTCAATGTCAATCAGCCCTCAGAACTGCTGGACCAAGGAGTCCTCATGCCGCGCCTGAGGGAACTTTATCCCTCCCTTCAAGATTTAAAGAAATCGATGGGTGCAATTCTCAGGGGGACGTTATCTGGATTCGGCATAGGTTTGGTCCCAGGACCAGCGCCGGTCATTGCCACTTACGCCGCTTATATGATCGAGAGGAAGGTTTCTAAACACCCCGAGGAGTTTGGTACGGGAGCGATCGAAGGAGTGGCTGGTCCTGAATCTGCCAACAACTCCGCCTGCCAAGCCGCCTTCATTCCACTGTTTGTCCTTGGAATTCCTTTTGCTCCTCCCACGGCCATTCTTCTGGGTGCTCTTCTCATCCATGGAGTGTCGCCAGGACCATTAATGATCAGTGAGCATGCTGGACTCTTTTGGGGAGTAATCGCCAGCATGTATATCGGTAACTTTATGCTTCTCATCCTCAACCTTCCCCTCGTCCCTCTCTTTGCCAACATACTCAGAATTCCTAAGAGAATCCTTTTACCCCTCGTCATCCTTTTCTGCATCACAGGGATGTATACAGTGAATAACTCCGTTTTCGATGTCTGGATGATGCTCCTCTTCGGTGCGATGGGATTTTTGATGAGGAAATGGGCTTACGAGGGTGCACCGCTTCTCTTGGCATTAGTCCTCGGGCCAAAATTGGAGGTGGCTTTTAGACAGTCGCTGATGATCTCTCATGGTGATTTCGGAGTCTTTATCAATCGGCCTGTCTCGATGGCCTTTTTGCTCGGAACGGGCATCTTCCTGATAGGTCCGTTGGTTTGGCTGATGTTTAAAAAAAACAAGAAAGGAGGGGTTTAGAAGTTCAAAGTTCAAAGGAGGGATTCGAAGTTAGAAGTCTAAGAACGGTTGAGAACGAGTGGTTTGAGACTGGGTGTCTGTGCTTGAATCGAAAGGAGGCTGTTATGTTCAAGAGAGTTATTCCGATCCTGTTAGTTATTCTAGGACTCATTGCGGCGATCCCTATTCATGCCGCGGAATTTCCTACCAAAGAAGTTCAAATCATTATCCCCTGGGCGGCCGGTGGGGCCACAGACCTGATCTTCAGGGCCCTGGCTGCAACGACAGGGAAATATCTCGGGAAGGCCGTGGTCGTCGTCAACCGACCGGGCGGAGGAGGTGCTGTGGGATATACCGAAGCCGCACAGGCCAGACCGGATGGCCATACGCTGGTTTCTGCGGTCACCCCTCTCACCATTCTTCCGCATCAGGTGACCACTGCCTTCACCTACAAGAACTTCGACGCCATCATCAATGTGGTGGACGATCCATCCATGTTCTTGGTACGATCTGACGCTCCCTGGAAGAACCTTAGGGATTTCTTGGATTATGCTAAGAAGAACCCTGACATGATCACGGTAGGGAACTCGGGGGCAGGAGGAGGCGTCCACTTGGTTGCCCTTGCCTTTGAGAGGGCCGCCGGTGTGAAATTCAATCATATCCCATTTTCAGGCGGAGGACCTTCTGTCACCGCCTTGCTCGGGGGCCATATCAATGCCGTTTCCGTCTCTCCGCCGGAAGGGATCGAGCATGTGAAAGCGGGCAAGCTCAAGATCATTGCTCTCTTTGCTGAAAAACGATTTGAGATGTTTCCCGATGTTCCGACGGTCAAGGAACAGGGCATTGATTTCGTGATGGGAATGTGGCGCGGATTGGTTGCGCCCAAAGGCACTCCACCCGATGCGGTGAAGAAACTCCACGATGCTTTCAAACAGGGGATGGATGATCCGGTTTTCAAGAAGAATGCAAAGGACATGGCAGTCAATCTCTCCTATCTTGGCCCGGAGGCCTTTGGAAAACTTCTGGCCCATGACCATGAGTTCTTTGGCAAGCTCATCACGGAGATGAAGAAGAAATGACCCATACCGGAAAGGAGGTAAGCTCATGAGAACTGCAAAGATAGGATTCATTTTTTCAATGTTCGCCCTCTCATGTTTCCTCTTCGCCTGTGCGGAGACGGGTACCACGGTCAAACCCACGACCCCAGCGGGGAAGAAGACGACCATTCGTATTGGGAGTCCGTTTAAAGGAGGTATTGTCGTTGAGGCAGCGGAGAAGTTCCAGGAGCTGGTAGAAAAGGGAAGCGGAGGCCGGTTCGAGGTGAAGATTGACGCCGGCACCAAGGCGGAAATTGATATTAATAAGCTAAACAGGGCCGGTGAGCTCGAAATGCAGTCTAACGGGACGAATTTCTTGGAGCTCTACGCTCCCCCGTACTACTTCTTCACGGGTCCCTACGTCATGAAGGACTTCGATCACTACATGCGCGCCTGGAACGGTAAGCTCGGCCAGGCGGCCCGGGCCCAGTTAGAGAAAAATGACCTGAAGTACCTGGCAACGATCTACCGGGGGCTGCGGCAGACGACGGCGAAGAAACCGCTCTACACGCCGGCCGATGCGTATAACCTGAAGCTCCGGCTACCGCCTATCCCCAGTTGGATGGCCGTCTGGAAGGCGATCGGTACCGACCCCGTCGGGGTGCCTTTGCCCGAGCTCTATAACTCGCTCAAGACGGGCAAGGCCGAAGCCTCCGAGGGCGACCTGCCACAGATCCAATCCTTCAAGCTTGACCAGGTCCAAAGCCATTTGATCATCACCAATCACCTTGTCCAGACCGCAGGAATCCTGATCCACAAGCCTTTCTTCGACAAGCTGTCCAAGGCGGACCAGGATCTCATCGTCAAGGCCGGGAAGGAGGCGGAGGAGTGGGCCAACAACAAGATCAAGACCGGAGAGGCAGCCATTCTGGTCGAACTCCAGCGAAAGGGTATGCAGGTGATCATCCCGGACGCCAATTCCTTCCGGGAGAAGGCCAAGCCGGCTGTCGACGAGCTGTTCAAGACCCAATGGTCGGTCACGACCTGGGCTGAAGTGCTGGCTCAGTAATCGTTTCAATTCCCCCCTTTGGCCCCTTTGATATAGAGGGCCAAGGAGGGATTATTAGGCTTTATTCTCCAAAGGTAGTTGTGTTTTTCCAAAAGTTCAAATCGAGATCCCGAAATGAATTCGGGAAGACATAAGAAATTATTAGTGTCCTGCTGAATTTACTAAGGAGTCCATAATTGCCCAGACACCATTTTCCGAAAATCTCCCCTAGCCCCTCTTTTCCAAAGAGGGGTAATTCCTCCCTTTGTAAAAGGGAGGTGAGGAGGGATTTTACAACGAATTCTTCAGTCTTTTCCCTGATTCATATGTCTGCTCTAATATGGACTGATTCGTATTTCAGCACCTGATTGAAATAGGAGGCTATTAAGGAGAAGAAATGGCACTCATGGATGAAATCAAAGAGAAAGAAAGAAGGGTGAGAGAGTTTCTTCGATCAAAGAACCTGAAGGCCTTGCTTCTCAAGCGCCAGGCCAATTTCTCCTGGATGACATGCGGTGGCCTCAATCTCGTAGGGATCGCCACGGAATTCGGAGCCACCGCTCTCCTCATCACGGAAGATTCGAAGTATGTCCTATCGAACAACATTGAATCCCCTCGGATGATCGATGAGGAAAAGTTGGAGAAACAGGGGTTCATTGTGAAGACCTTTCCTTGGTATGAGGATTATGAAGTCCCCCTGGTGAGAGAGCTCATGGAGGGGAATCCCTTCGGAAGTGATGTTCCATTCCAAAATGCGATGATGGTCGCAGAGGGTGTGGCAAGGCTCCGATATTCACTCACACCCGAGGAACGATATCGGTATCGCTGGCTGGGAGAAAAGGCCTCTCTGGCGCTGGAAAAAACACTGATGAAGACGAAGAAGGGGGAAACAGAGTCAGAGGTCGTGGGCAGGCTTTGCAACGAAATGTGGAAGGTCCGAATCGATCCGGTTACATTAATGTCAGCGGCGGATGATCGGATCTCTCAGTTTCGCCATCCGATTCCCACGGAGAAGAAGATCAAAAAATTTTTAATGGTTTCAGTCAATGCCAGAAAATGGGGCCTGATCGTCTCACTCACTCGCTTCGTCTATTTCGGGAAATTGCCCAAAGCGTTGAGAAGAAAGTACGAAACCAATGTTTATATCGATTGCATCCTTATGGCGAACACCCGACCCGGAGTTCCTGCAAGAGATGTTCTCCAAAAAGGAATCGACGCTTATCGAGAAAAGGAATATCCGGACGAATGGAAACTCCATCACCAGGGAGGCTCGATCGGCTACACGGGCAGGGACTATCGAGTCAATTTCAAGACCCCTGACATGATCCAGGAGCACCAAGCCTTCACCTGGAATCCGTCGCTCACCGGGACGAAATCAGAGGATACCGTTCTCGCTACTTCCAAGGGACCGGAGATGATCACCTATCCCATCCGGTACCCTACCCTTTCCATGGAGGTGGAGAATGTCCCTTTTGTCCGGCCGGCGATCTTGGAGAAGGCGTGAGATGATTCTCAGTTCGGAGTTCGGAGTTGAAAATTCGAAATTCGAAATTGACCATTGATTAAACGGGGGAGGTTTTGATCATGATCGAGAGGCACGTCACGTTCAATGTCATTCCCGGAAAAGAAAAGGAATTCGAAACCCTGTTCAAAAACGCTTATAGCATGACCATGTCAAAACAACCTGGTTTCGTCTCGGTGGCCTTTCTGAAAGAACATGATAAAGAGGCAGTCTACCAGATGATGATCCGATTTCAATCCCTTGAATCGGCGGTGGCCTGGAGAGACTCGGCGGATCACAAAGACCTCTCCCCAAAAATCAAGGCCCTCTATAAGGAAAGCACCGTCCAGGTTTATGAAGTCGTTGCACAGAAATAGAGGGGAGATCGCTGTTAGAAATCTATCCGGAGGGATGTGAAACAGAGATGATCCAAACCTATCCAATGGCCATTGTCAGTGCTCCGGGGAAAGTAGAGTTTCAGGAAAAGAGGCTCCCCGAGCTTTCGTCCAAAGAGGTCCTGATCGGTGTGAAGGCTTCCTCCATCTGTGGGAGTGACCTTCACATCTTCAAGGGAAAACATCCTTCGGCTCCTCTTCCCGTAGCCGTTGGCCATGAATTGTCCGGAGAAGTCTTAAGAATTGGAAATGGGGTCTCGCGTCTGAGAGAAGGGGATCGCGTCGTTGTCGAGCCGGTCATCACCTGCGGCCAATGCTATTTCTGTCAGAAGGGAGAATATAACCTCTGTACCCAGATCAGCTTCCAATACCGGAAAGGCCAGGGAGGATTTGCGCCCTATTTCATCGCCAAGGAAGATTGGATTCATCAGCTTCCAGATGGAATCTCCTATGAAGAGGGAGCCTTGATCGAACCGCTCTCCGTATCCCTTCACGCATTCAAAAAGGGCAACATCCAGCCAGGCCATACCGTTGCCATCTTCGGAGCGGGGGCCATCGGACTGATCATTCTACTTTTGACCAGACTCTCAGGAGCAGGCGAGGTCTTTATCGTGGATGTCCAAGACTACCGGCTAAGAAAGGCTAAGGTCTTTGGAGCCTCCTATAGGATGAACAATTCGGAAGAAGAGGCCGTTCCAAAAATTCTGGGAAAGACTTCTCATCTTGGAGTGGACAGGGCCTTTGAGGCCGTGGGTTTGGAGAGCACGTTAGTCCAATCATTAAAGGTTTTGAAGAAGGGAGGAAGTTCCATTGTTGTTGGCATTTTTGAGGAACAAGAGGTTAAGATTCCTGTGAATCTGTTCATTCAAAAAGAGATCGCGTTAATGGGCTCCCAGGGATACTGTTGGGACTTCCAGTCCGCTTTAAAGCTTTTGGAAAA
>CAVPSJ010000004.1:0-1171153 GCA_963708295.1 uncultured delta proteobacterium
AAAAGGAAACGGAACGGCCCCTCCAAAAGCATCAGGGCCGCCCGGTATGCTTCCGTGGTGGAAGTGAGGAGCACGGAGAGATCAATGCCGATCAAGAGGAGGTCTAAGACGATACTCGCAACCAAAAATTTGCCGAGAGCATAAATGAGATCCCGATTGGGTTCCTTGTCTCTCAGGAGAATGAAGTCTTTTATAATCACGACCAGAATCATTAAAGCAAGTCCTGAAACCATGGCCGAGACAAGGAAAATGGGGGGCATGATGGCCGTATTCCAGAGCACCCTCGCCTTTCCAAGTGCCAGGATGAATCCCGTGTACCCGTGAACCAGGAGTGCCAAAGGAATTCCGATGAGGCCGAAAATCTTCGTCCGCCGGAGGTCTCCTTTAAACATGAAATATCCGTAAACCATACAATTCATCGGATAGAGACTCAGAAGAAATGTCCCCCAGGTGATGGGAGAAGTAATTCTCAGGTAGAGGATGAGGTGCCAGAACCGAAGGGGTTGCTCCAGATCAATCAAGAGGATCATCGGGGCGATCATCAAGAGACAGGTAGCCATGACGACCCCTATCTTCCCCAGCGGTTTAAACTTGATCATTCCGAATCCATAGGCCATGGTGGAGATGATAAAAGATCCTGCGCTCAACCCGGTCAGGTAGAAGTAGGTCGCGATCGGGATACCGAGAGGCATTTCATGCTCGACGTTGTAGATAATATTTACGTCCATTCTTCCCTCCCGGCAAAAGGATCCATCGCATCCAGATCGGCAGCGATATAGTAGACCTTCGGAAAAGTCCCCATCTCGGGCTTGAGCACCTGAAAGGGATGTTTTGAGATGAGTTTAGTGACCTCCTCTTCAGGATTGTTCAGATCGCCAAAAATCCTGGCTCTGGCAGGACAGGCCTCGACGCACGCGGGGTCAAGGCCTGCCTGGACCCGGTGATGACAGAAGTAGCACTTCTGGACGATAGGAATCAGGGGGTTGATATACCTCGCATTGTAAGGACAGGAGGCAAGGCAATACTTGCAGCCGATGCATCGGTGCTCGTCAATGATAACGATCCCATCTTCGCGTTTCCAAGTCGCCTGGACAGGACAGTTGATGACACACGGGGGGTGATCACATTGATTACACAGATTGGGGAGAAAGTGACGCGTCACATTGGGATACTTTCCTTTTTCGATCATCTTCACCCAAGAGCGATAGACTCCTATGGGAACGCGGTTCTCGGCCTTACAGGCGACCGAGCAGGTGTGGCAGCCGATGCAGCGCCGGAGATCGATCACCATCCCATACCTTTTCTGTTTGATCTCGCTCTTTTTCATCTCTTTTCGGGCTCAGTTTATTGATTTCAGGGTGTCTTGTCTATCGGCGAATTCACCTATATTTGAAAAGAAATTTCCCTATTTTTGTGCGGCGTTTTACCTAAAGCGGCATCAGACCATTGGTGAACACACCCCTTTGCCCCTCCATCCTCTCCCCCGTCATACGGAAGACGAGTGCGCAGGGTCATTTTGTAGATTTTGGACTGGGTTTAAGGTTTGCTGGGCGATGAGAGGGGTTCAGGATATGTGTCATTTCAGAGTTTCGTGAGTCCGGATCGGATGGCATATTTGATGAGCCCCACCTTATCGTGGATATTCAGTTTCTCCATGATGTGGGTCTTGTGGGCTTCGACGGTCTTCTTGCTGATACAAAGGAGGTTGGAGATCTGAGGGACGGAGTTTCCTTCGGCGATCAATTGTAAAATCTCTCTCTCTCGACCGGAGAGGAGACCCTCAACCCCTTTTTCTCTCCTACTTCTGCCTTCCGAATGTATTCTTCAATCACCATTTTCGAGATCGAGGGACTGAGGTAAGAATCGCCCTGGTAGACGGCCCGAAGGGCAGAGGTGAGATCGTTCATGGCTGAATCTTTGATCAGGTAGCCGGAAGCGCCCGCTTTCAAGATCTGAAAAATCCACTCCTCATTGTCATACATCGTGAGGACGAGAATCTTCATGGAGGGGAATCGTCTTTTGATCTCACGGGTGGTTTCGAGTCCGTTGAGTTGCGGCATCCCGATATCCATTAAGATCACGTCGGGGCCGAGTTTCTTTGCCAATTCGATGGCCTCCAATCCATTGGAGGCTTCTCCGACCACCTCGATATCGCTTTCAGTCCCCAGGAGCGCAGCGATCCCCTGACGGACGATGGTGTGGTCCTCAGCCAGTAGCACTCGCATCTTTTTCATCTCCCTCTGCCATGCTTTCGTATGGAATCTCGATAGAAATGAGGGTTCCGAAACCGGGCCTTGATTGTATCTCCAACTGCCCTCCCAGGAGAGAGACCCTCTCCTGAATTCCCACAATGCCAAAGCCCCTTTCCGGGGTCTCCGGGTGCAACACCTTCTCCAGATCGAAACCCTTGCCATTGTCTTGAATGGAAGCGTAGATTCTCGAATCTCTCTTTACTAAGGAGACCTCAACCCGATCGGCCTGTGCATGTTTTGCAATATTGTTCAAGGCCTCTTGAACGATCCGGTAGAACGCCGTTTCAATTTGTGGTGAGAGCTTCTCCTCCAGCCCTATGGCCTCGAAGTTGGAGCAAACGTCGAGTCGGTTTGAAAAATTCTGGATATACCATCTCAATGTGGGGACCAAACCCAGGTCGTCCAGCATGGTGGGCCTGAGGTCCAGCGATAGCTGGCGCATGGCCGTGAGGATCTGACTCGACAAGGACTTAGCCTCCCCCAATCTCCCCCGGAGGAGGGAAGTTTGTTCGGGGAGGTCTTTATCGATCATTTCTAGGTTGAATTTGATCGCATAAAGGGCCTGACCGATTTCGTCGTGAAGTTCCCGTGAAATTCGTCTCCGTTCGTTCTCCTGAGCCTCTATAATTTGGGAGAGATATTTCCGCTCCGACCTCATCTTTTCCGTCAGGGCCTTAGCCATCTGGTTAAAGGAGTCCGCTAACTGCGTAAATTCGTCGTCACTCTTGAAGCTGATCCTGCTCTTAAAATCGCCTCGGCCGAAGAGAGAAGCAGCCTCGATGAAATGTTGGAGTTTCTTGATCACCAACTGATTCAACGCAATGCCAATGACGAAGGTGGAAACCCCGATAGCAAAAAACAGAAGGAGCATGTTTTCCTTGAATTCCGCCTGGAGTTGACTTTCGATATTACTGAGGGTGAAATCGGTGACAAGGACTCCGGCAACTTTCTCTCCCGGGGGATGGCAGGAGAAGCATTCTTTCCGATTATAAATGGGATTAACGTTACGGAAGATTTTTTCTCCTTGGAGAGAAGAGTAAATCACGGTCTTATTGAGAGCCTTTGTCGTTCCATGGTGGCAAACCTGGCAGGTAGGATCACGGATATCGATAACTCTCCCCACATCCTTGTCATTGATGGAAACGACAATCCGGCCGGTTCGGTTGAGGATGAAGATATTCTTCACATCCGGATATTGGCGCACCGCTTCAAGAATAGACTTCATCTCCTCCTTGTTTTTGGATAGCATCGAACTTTTCAGAACGTCATTGACGATTTGAGTCAGGTGGGGGCTGACATTTTCCTGGAGATTCGTGATCATTTTTTTCCGGTGGTGAAAGTACTGGACGACGAGGAGGATGGCCATGGTGAGCGTAAGCAGACCAATGAGCCCGAGAATGATCTTGAAGCGGAGGCCTTTATAAAACTTCACTTGTCCCATGGACTATCCCATCTTTCTCGACCCGAGAAAGAAAAGAATAAGGAGACGAAACGGACTTTAGATATCCGCAATATGAAATTTTTGATGGAAGTCCAGCAGACAATTATTCATCTATCCTGGAAGCGTTTCTCCCAGGATCACTCGGAATTCCCCCCTTCTTAAGATCGGTTGAATTCACGAGTCGTGTGGGCAAACCCCTTTCCCCGGGGACTTTTTAACCCAATGGACATCCTGTGTCAAGAAACAGCGGCTTCCTGTGAAAAACTTCTCGCCGCCCTGCGGTATGTCTCGCAGTGAGATGCGCAAATAATCTCCTCCCGGCTCTGCAAGAAATGGCCTAACGGCCCATTTTTCATTTGATTAATTTGTTTTTATAAGCTATTAAATTATTCATTACATACATAAAAGGGAGACATTTTGATGAAAAAAGAGACTGTCATTCTGATCGTGGTGATTGCATTTCTTGTTGGATTTATCGCGGGGGCAACCGTTGCAATCCTTAGAGGGACAAAAGGAGCAGAAAAGGCTGCCATGGTCCAAAAACCCCAAATGGCACCGCCGGGCGCTCCGGCATCTGCTCCTCCTGCCCGGGATTCTTTGGCGGCAGCTTCTGAGATTCAGACGCTGAAGGAGGTCGTCAAGAAAGATCCGAAAAACCTTCCGGCCTGGGTGGAATTAGGAAATCTATATTTCGACACGGACCAGCCCAAAGAGGCCATTGACGCCTATAGCCATTATCTCGCCGTTAAACCCGATAACCCGGATGTGCGGACCGACCTGGGGATCATGTACAGAAAATTAGGACAATTTGATAAGGCTCTCGATGAGTTCAGGAAGGCGGCCCAAAGCGATCCAAAGCATGTCAACAGCCGGTATAACATCGGCCTCGTCCTTCTTCATGACAAACAAGATATTCAGGGAGCTGTCAAAGCATGGGAAGAATACTTGAAAGTGGATCCGAACAGTGAAAGGGGCAAACGAATAAGAGCTCAAATCGAGAAGATGAAATCAATGCCTGCACCGCCGGCAAAATAAATTTCCTCTACGGGGAGAGGTGGGACGCAGGATGGTAGCGTGATGGAAGCCGAGAAAGAAGATGACCTCCAAGAAGTGAAGGAATTGTTTAAGGAAGGTCTAAAAAAGATCCTCCAGGCTACCCAAAAGGCTTCTGAGAAGGTTGTCGAAGGTTTCCGAGAAGGGTATGCGGAAGACGTCACCAAGAAAGAGAAATAGACGCTGCTCTTTCCAAACTTCCAGATAAGAGTCAGATTCCGATCTCTCTCATGATGAAACCATCATCCCAAAGCAAAAAGCTGCGCGAAGCCCGCTTTGCAGGACGGAGGCAGGGACTTTTTTGATCAGTCTGAAAAAAATGAGTCTTTAACAGGCTCTGAAGATGTCATCCCAAGAGCGTCTTCATATTCATGAAGGGGTCCCCTGTGAATGAAGAAACAATAGAAACGGATGTCTTGTGTGTCGGTGGAGGAATCGCGGGTCTCATGGCAGCCATACGAGCCAGAGAGGTGGGGGCGAACGTGGTCCTCGTCGATAAGGCGAATACTCTGCGCAGCGGTTCTGCGGGAACCGGTGTCGACCACTTCCGTGCCTACATACCGGAATTTCATGGCCCAGACATAGAGCCCGTGGTCCAGGAGGTATGGCATTCACAGGCAGGCTGGACTAGGCCAAAGGAATTCGTGCGCACCTGGATGGAGAGGTCCTTTGAGATTGCCAAACTGTGGGAGGACTGGGGGATTCCCATGAAGTACAAAGGAAAATGGGAATTTGCAGGGCACACCTTCCCCGGACGGCCTTTCACCGGTTTGAAGTTCTCCGGACAGAATCTGAAGCCGATTCTCACCCGGGAAGCCCGAAAAAGAGGCGTGGAGATTATCAATCGAACGATGGTTTTCGATCTTCTTCGAAAAGGGGGGATCGCCGGGGCGATCGGTGTGGATACCCGCGCGGACCGTTTGACCACCTTTTTGGCGAAGAGCGTTGTTCTGGGAACTGGCGGGTGCGTGAGACTCTATTCCGCAACCACGCCGGGTTGGATGTTCAATCGTGCAGACTCTCCACATACGACCGGAGACGGCAGGGCCATGGCTTACCGGGCAGGAGCGGAACTGGTCAATATGGAGGTCCCCATGCGGTGGGCCGGTCCTAAATACTTCGCCAGATGCGGGAAGGGAACTTGGGTGGGTGTTCTTCGAGATCCTGAAGACAGACCCGTGGGTCCCTTTGTGAAAAAACCGAATCGACGATATGGGGATCCTATTTCGGATTCGTATAAGTCTCTTTTTGAAGACTACACCCGATCGGGCAAGGGTCCCGTTTACATGGACTGCAGGTCCATTTTGCCCGAGGATTATCAGTATATGATGTATTGGATGAGCCATGAGGGAAATACAGGCTTATTGGGTCATCTGAAGGAGCAAGGGATCGACCTCCGAAAGAATCCGGTCGAATTCATGACGTATGAAATGACCACCCGGGGAGGAATCTACTTCAACCATCAGGCAGAAACCTCCTTAAAAGGACTTTATGCCGCGGGGGATGAGTATTTTGGGGGTGCTTCTTGTGCAGCGACGTTCGGCTGGATTGCTGGTGAGAACGCTGCTCATTATGCCAAAAATGTCAAAGGCCGCACGATTCGCCAAGGGGAGGGTGTGGCGAAGAAGAAGGCCTTCCTGGATGAGATCCGAGGGCGTGAGACAGGAGAAACCTGGCAAGAGGTGAATATTGCCCTCAATCAAACCATGGTCGACTATGCAGGATCAACCCGGTATGAAAGCCTGCTGGAGGCAGGGAGCAGTCACTTACAGAGACTGAAAAAGAAGGCCCGTGGGAACCTGACGGCAAGGAACCAACACGAGCTGATGCATTGTCTGGAAGTTTTGAACCTGCTCGACCTCGGCGAAGTCATCTTTGCGGCTGTTCGCCAGAGAGAGGAAACAAGGGAAAAATATGCCCGTCTGGATTATCCCTTCACGAACCCCATGTTCGACGGGAAAATTCTGATCTGTAAGAAAAAGGGGAGCAAGCTGGTCACCGAGTGGAGAGAGGTAAAGGGATAGAGGGAGAAAGACGATGCCTCCGATCATTGACAAGAATCGATGCATTGCTTGTGGGGTCTGTGCTAACATTTGTCCTCAGGATGTATTCTTTGGCTCGAAGAGGAATACGGTGCCCAGGGTCACGTATCCCGAAGAGTGCTGGCATTGCAATGCCTGCGTGATGGACTGTCCCAAAGAAGGTGCCATCCGGCTAAGAATTCCAACACCCATGTTCATTTGTCATAAATAACCTAAGATCGCATTGAATTCGGCGGTTGGGTGTGCTTCCCAACCTTTACCAAGCATCCCAGCGCACCCAACTGTTTTGAAACTTTATACCAGACAAAGAAACGATTTTGCGGAGGTGAGAAAGCATGGCTGATTTTATCGTCGATACCCATCATCATTTTCTTCCTTCAGAGGCCGTCAAGTATGCAAAAAAGACGGACGATGGAGATTACACATTCATTCTTAAACGATTTTCCGCAGCTTCCACGTTGATGCAGGACGTCGAAAAGACATTAGCTTATATGGAGGCCTGTGGGATCCACATGGCTCTTCTGAGCATGGGTGCCTGGATCCCGAATGGTCTGGAGACGTGCCGGGCGATTAACGACGGTTACGCCAAGATTCAGAAGGAGCACCCCGGCAAGTTTATTACCTGCGCGCATGTTCCTGTCCACCAGGGGGCCGAGGCCATGGACGAGTTGAAAAGATCGATGGAGGTTCTCGGGCTCCAGGGTGTTGCCCTGATCACGTCTTATTCTCACATGACGATTGACGCTGATGAAATGATGCCGTTCTACGAAAGAATCAGTGCTTACCCGGTCCCTCTCGTGGTTCATCCGACCTTAAGGCGGCCCCTCTGGGGAGGTGTGAAATATGACCTGTCGACCACTCTCTCCAGAGAATATGAGATCGCAAAGTGCGTGGTGGAAATCCTCTATGGAGTCATTCCCAGGTACCCTGATTTGAAATTCCTCGTCTCCCACTTCGGAGGAGGGATGCCTTTTCTAAAATGGAGGCTCCTGTCTTCCCATCAGCCCGAGGGATGGAATCTTCCGGAAGGGTTGAAAGGCCATGGTCTCACGCCTAGAGAGTTGAAGGAATGGGGATTGTGGGATGACTTTCATAGCCGGTTTGATAAGATCTATTTTGATTCGGCAGGATTCGGAGGCTCCACGGTGGTCCTGCGAGCCTCCATCGATGGAACCAGACGAGACCGCGTTACCTTTGGTACCGATTATCCCTATGAATTCCGGGACTCCAGGGATACCCGAGAGTACATTGCCGGAGTGAAGTCTTTGGACATTCCTGAAGAAGAGAAAAGGAATATTCTTGGTGAAAATGTGTTGAGACTTTTCAAAATGAAGAAATGACGTAAAGCAAAAGGAGGAGGGCCCTATGAAAAAGATTACCGCACGTTTGTTGGCGGGATGGATCATTCTCGGTTTTTCAACGATCCTCGTTTCCTCATCTTATGCCCAGACTTTTCCCAGCCAGCCCGTTCATATGGTGATCACCTTGGCTCCCGGGGACACACTCGACTTAACGGGCAGGGCGATCAGCGCAGAAATGTCCAAAATTCTGGCCACCCCGGTTATTCCGGTGAACAAGACCGGGGGAGCGGGAACGGTAGGTGCGGATTTTGTGGCAAAAGGGAAGAAGGACGGCTACACCATTCTTTATATCAATTCCAACATTATTTACTCATATGCATCGAATCCGGAAAACGTTCCGTACAATCCCTTTCAGGATTTGGAACCCTTATGCCTGGCGGTCTCCGTCCCGCTGCTCCTTGCCGTACAGCCCGAATCTCCCTGGAAGTCTTTTCAGGAGCTGGTCAGCTACATGAAGCAAAACCCGGGAAAGATCCGGGGGAGTTCGACGGGGGTGGGCTCGGTAGGCCACTTCGGCTATGAGGTCATTCGAGCGGAGACGGGGGCGGAGATCAATATGATCCCTTACAAAGGGGCCTCTCCGGGGTTAACAGCCCTTTTAGGCGGACATGTGGAGGTGGCCATTCCTTCTTTTGCATTGGTTCAACCGCAGCTTCAGGCCGGCAAAGTCCGCATTCTCCTGACCTCCAAGAAAATTCCCGACTATCCCCAGATTCCAACACTGACCCAGCTAGGATACAAACGTGACATGTCCTCGGTCTGGTTCGGATTCTTTGTTCCCGCCGGGGTTCCCGATTCTGTGAAGAATCTTCTGATCTCGGCGCTGGAGAAATCGATTAAGTCCAATGACGTGGCCAAAACCGTCAAGACTCTTGGAGCTTTGGAGGATTACAAACCGACGGGGGAGTTCAAGAAGGCGATGAGGGAAGAGTACGACATCGTCAAGAATCTTCTTCAGGCCGCCACTTCTCCCGCGAAGTAGCCTTTATTTCATCAGTCCCACCTGCACGTTCCTAAACCTGGCGGGGGCTGCACCGTGTCCTACATGGGCCACCTGCCCGGGCTCTCCTTTTCCACAGTTTGGGGTCCCCCACATCTGCCAGTGATCTTTATCCGCAATGGCATCACAAGAATTCCAAAAATTGGGGGTGATTCCCGTATAGGTAGGGTTTTTGATCATCTCACCCAGTTTACCGTTCTTGATTTCCCAGCCGACTTCAGTTCCAAACTGGAAATTAATCCTCTTGTCATCGATCGACCAACTTCGATTAGTCGTTAAGAAAAGCCCCTCTTCCGTATCGGCGATCATCTGATCGAACGTCCATTCACCGGGTTCCAGATTGATGTTCGTCATCCGGATCAAGGGAATTCGATTCCAGCCATCCCCTCTCATTGTCCCATTGCTTTCTCCTCCCAGGTGGTGAGCCGTCTCCCTCGACGTCAAGAGGTTTACCAACATCCCCCGGGAAATAATGGGAACTCGCTGAGCCCTGATCCCTTCGTCGTCATAACCGAAAGTCCCCAACCCGCCGGGATAAGTGGCATCGGCAACGATATTCACCCGCTCTGAGCCATATTTAAAATGTCCCACCATCTCCGGTTTTAAGAAACTGGTGCCCGCATAACTGGCTTCGGTCCCGAGAATTCGATCGAGCTCAATGGGATGGCCGATCGATTCATGAATCTGAAGGGCCAGCTGTGAACTATCTAATATCAACGTGGTGGTCTTCGAAGGGCAAGGTTTTGCTTTGAGAAGGTGCGAGGCCTCCTCCGCCACCTTCTCTGCTCGGTCGGCAAGGGCCAGCCTTTCAATCCACTCATACCCCCGCGTCGCAAAATTCCCTCGAAAAGAGTTGGGGTAGGAACGGACCTGAACTTCATCCCCATCAATGGCAGTCGCCGCGATCCCTGCCCCGCATTCAACAATCTCCTGCTCGATATAGGACCCGTCCGTAGACGCGAAGGTCTTCTCTATTTTGTAAGAGCCCATAAAAGTCTCTGAGATCTTTACCTGCTTATTTCTCCGGAGAATCTCATCGGCTTGAAGAAGAAGATTTATTTTCGTTTCCGGTGCAACCTGAAATGGATCGATAGAAATCGGGGTCCTATAACGATCCGTTACCGGAGGGGTAGATGGGAATAGAACATCCTTCCCCTTGGCCTTTGAGCTGGCCCTGGCAATCTTCAGCGCTTTCCCGAAAACGGCTTCCATCTCCCTCCGGGTCACTTTCGAGCTGCAGGCGAATCCCCAGCTCCCTTGGGAGAGAACCCTGATTCCGAAGCCGAAATCCTCGTCGTGGATCAAAGCCTCTACCTTCCCATTCTTCACTTCAATCTCCTCGCTTTGACGACGAACGATTCGAATGTCCGCGTATGGAACCTTTTTCAACTTCGCCATATCAAGAATATTCCGGATAAGTTCTTTCATGCCTAACCTCTTTAGAGTGACTAACGTTATCTCTTGTTCATAGAAGTAAAGATTGCTAACAATTCACCGCATTCATCCTATTTGGGGTTCAATCTTTCCCAAGACAACCAGCCCGTTCACTTCCGCCCACTTATAAGGCGGATACTCCCGAAAAATTGAATCCGTCAATTTTGATAGCAGGAACGACCGTGCCCGTGATAAAACGCCTTGAATAGACCGTTCCCTCCGAGCAAATCTTTCTATCTTTTGAGACAGCGCTTACCCGAGACAGAGCCTTCAGGACGGATTCCGTAAACCTGAGGTTCTTGACCGGTCTTGTCATCTCCCCTTCTTCAATCAAGAACGTCCCATCCCGGGTCATCCCGGTGATCACGGCTTTCATGGGTTCGACGACATTGGTATAATGAAATCGGGTTACATAAATTCCTCTTCGAACCGACTGAATCATCTTTTCCAGGGAGGATCCCCCCCCTTCATAAAGAGGTTGATGGGAATGGGGCCAGATGTGTTGGGTGCGATCAAACCATGTCCCGTAGATTTCTTTCCTTCTCGCCCGGCCGTGAAGGAGTCATAAGTCACCTCTTTCGCCACCCCTCCTTCAAAAAAGGTGACCTTCTTCTTCGGAACCCCTTCGAAATCGAAAGGAACCTGTAACCCTTCCGGGTCAAAACCGTCATCATAAATCGTCACCTTTTCATCCACCATTTTTTCTCCGAATCGATTGGAAAAAAAACTTCGGCCCTCTTGTACCGCCAGGGCATGGAAACCCAGATAGCCCAGAAAGGATAAGAGCTCACTTACCGCGTAGGGTTCTAGAATGACCTCATACTCGCCCGGTTCTACCTGAATCGCCTCTTCCTTGGACGTCTTTCCGATCGCCTCTTCAGCTAAAGAATCGATATCTAATCGATCAGGGTCCCTGGCAACGAAACTCGCATAACTCGAATTCTTTTCATTTTCCACGATCAGATGGAGGAACAGGTCAGAAAATTCCTGATAGGCTTCCACGCCGAGCGAATTGACCACTGCCAGCTCGACCCCCCCATTCGAAAAGGCACCGGAAGCCTTGCATCCCTTTTCTCCTACCCGTCTCAAGAGGTTTTGAACCATCTTTACTTTCTGACGGGGGGTAAGACGACTGATATTTCTGGAGAAGGTCTCGATCTCCGGAATGGGTTTCGGCCCTGGCAACGTGATAAATTCGTCATTGGGTTGCTGAACCCTGGCAAGAGACAGGGCTTTCTGAAGAGATTGCCTCAGCGAGGACGGCTGAAATAGGTTGGTCGTGACCACCGCAATCTTTTTCCCCAAAACCACCCGGAGGACGATCGTCTGGTTTCTCTCCGCCACATGCTGGTGAACGGCAGAGCCGGCAAACCGGGTCAGCGAGGAGTCTTCTGTTAAGAGGATCGCTTCTGTCTGATCGGCAGGGGATTCTTGGACCAACTTTCTTAATACACGGAGAGCAGACTCTTTCTGGATCAATGGATCACCCCCGTTTTCTTTTCTGATAATCCGCCACAGCCGCACGGATCGCTTTCTCTGCCAGGACAGAGCAATGGACCTTCGAGGGCGGAAGTCCACCCAGGGCATCGGCGATCATCTGATCCGAAACCAGAAGGGCCTCGTCCGTCGTTTTTCCTTTGATCATCTCCGTGGTCATGCTCGAGGAAGCGATGGCCGCACCACACCCGAAAGTCAGAAACTTCGCATCAAGAATCCGACCCGTCTCCACTTTGATAAAAAGCCGCATCGTATCACCGCAAACAGGATTCTGAGCTTCTCCGAGTCCATCCGGGTTCTCCATTTCGCCCATATTTCTCGGATGCTTCAGATGGTCCATCACCAATCGATTATAAGAACTTGTCTCTTCGGCCACGTTGGGATCCTTAACTCAGCCCTGCTCCCTTCCCCTCTCCCCCTGGGAGAGAGAGCGGCGTGAGGGGGCAACGGTATGCGCTAGGCTTCTCTTATCTTACGAGCAAACTCTCTTCCAAATTGGATCGCACTTTTCAATTCTTCCGGATCCGGAACAAATTGGACAGGGAGCTCCCTTTCCCAAATCTCAAATTTCTCCTGTTCGAGGACCTTTCTCATTTCTTTGATCGCTCCTCCTCCCCATCCATACGACCCAAAGAGACCGAAAACCTTTCCCTTGGGTCTCAGCCCTTTCGTATAAGTTAAAATATCTCCCATCGTGGGAAACATCCCGTTATTCAAGGTGGGAGAGCCCAAAAGAATACCTTTAGCTTCCAGCATCTCTTCAATGACGTCACTCCGATGATTGGATCGGAGATGGAGCAGTCTCGTATCGACTCCCTCCTCAATCAAGCCTTTGAGGATGGCCTTGGCCATGCTTTCCGTACTTCCCCACATCGTATCGTAGATGACAAGGATTTTATTTCCGGCTTTTCCCTGGCTCCAGTTCACGTAGGCCTCAATGATGCGGCCGGGATTCTTTCTCCAGATGAGACCGTGGCTGGGGGCAATCATATCGATGGGGATTCCCATCTTCACCACTTCGTCCACTTTTTTCAAAATGAGCGGCGCCAGAGGCCAGAGGATATTGGCATAATATTTTGCGGCGTGCCTCATCACCTCGTCGCCCACCTCATCCTCGAACCTCTGAGAAGAGGCGACGTGCTGGCCGAAAGCATCATTCGGCAAAAGAAGCTGATCTTCTTTGATATAAGTGAACATGCTGTCCGGCCAGTGAAGCATGGGGGCTTCCACAAAGGTGAGGGTCCGATGACCGATGGGAACCGCTTCTCCGCTCTTCACGATCTTGAATCTCAACGGTTTCTTATAGTGTTTTGTCAGGCCTTTTTGCCCCCTCTCTGAAGTGATCACAGTCGGATCTCCAATCCGTTCGACCATCTGAGTGAGTGAACCGGAGTGATCCATCTCCACATGATTCGAAACAATCACATCAATTTTTGATGGATCGATGATCTCTGATATCCGCCCCAGCATCTCGAGATAGAAAGGAGCCTTCACCGTATCCACAAGAACATTCTTCTCGTCCAGGATCAAATAGGCGTTGTAAGTTGTCCCATAAGGAGTGGAATAGCCATGAAAATCTCTTATGTTCCAATCAATCGCTCCGACCCAATAAATCCCTTTCTTCAGTTCCACCTTCCCCATAAGCTCCCTCCGTCTTATCTTGATATCTCATTAGAAACCATGAATTCCAAAAAATCAAGGCCCTTCAAACAATGATGTTTGAAGGGCCATTAAAGATTGACTCTTCGTTAGTAAATAAGCGACCGATCCCTAAATTTGAAGCTCCTCAACCTAACTCTTTATTTTCTTCGGTTGGCACACTTCCTCTTTGCCCACTGCCACCCGGCCGCAGGCATCACAGACATAGTTTAGTTTTGTGACCTTCGGCTTGCAGACATGCCTTGGATCACTAACGGTGATGCCGCAATACTCACAGGTATAAGCTTTCTTAACCTCCTTAGGGCTACACAGATGGCCTTTCTCAGTGGTTACCAGCCCGCAAGTTTTACACTTATAAACTTTTGCCGTTGATTTTGTTGCCATTTTTCATTTCTCCTTTCTTCCCCTATTTCACTTCTTTGAAATCACCTCAAGAGAATCGAGTATTTTCTTTAAATCCTCACGGTCGTTTTTGACTTCCTTCCCCAAATTTGCCCCCACTAAAATTTTAGCCGGCTCACCTTAAGAATGATCCCTTAACCTTATTATTACAAATAATAATCATCAAGTTCTGGAAAGTAAATAAGGGTAACTATGTATTTTAGTATTAGAAAGGGTATCGTTGGAAATTGAATCTCGACGGTGAGCATGCCAAGGGATGGATTTCTTTTATCTAACATGGCCTACCGCTCCAAGATAGACGGAAATTTCATTCTTCCCATCCACACCTATCACACGGTCCACCTCTTCATCGAAGAAGGCTCCCACCGTGCAGCAACCAAGGTCCAATGCCGTAGCGGCCAAATAGAGCGTTTGACCGATATGCCCTACATCCATGTAGATGTAACGATAAGCCCTCTCTCGATATTTCCACTTCGACCGTTCGACAATAGCTGTCCAGACGAAGACGCAAGCCGCCTCTGCAAGCATCCCTTGACCCAATCCGGCTTGAGAAAGCTCAGGGCCAAAATGGCCTTCCTTCAAAAGAGTGAGTTGGGTCTCCCTCACATCGTAGTGATAGAGCCCCCGTGGAATTTCTTCGACCCGGTTCGCGACGAGATAAGTCTCAATCGGATAGAGGGCACCGGCAGAGGGCGAAGCCCTAAAATCAAACCCTCGCGTCTTCGAGGTAATCCCTTGAGTGGCCCAGATCAATTGAGAAAGTTCACCAAGGGTAAGGGATTGATCGGAAAAATCCCGGACGGATCGTCTCTGAGCAACCGCTTCCCAGAGGGACTTTCCACCTTTTGGATCCAGAGGGCGAATAGGGAAACGGATTACTGCATGGGCAATTTCTTTATAGGGCGGGGGTTGATGGGTCCAGTCGAGTCTTCCTCGCGGCATGGATTCTCTTCGATATTTTGTCTCCTGATGATACAGATCGCCGATCCCCTCTTTTCTTCCGTCCATGGTGCACCTCCTGAGAATTTTACTACCAAAAATTCGCTTAAATAGCAATTGGGGATGATGGGGAAAGAGGTTCTCTTTTTTTCTTTCGCTTGACAATCCGGGGCATGATTCGGACTTTAACCGGAGTTGAAACGAAAGGATACTATGGCTTGCAACCCCGCTGGAGCGAAGAGGAGTGAACAGAAAAGATAGGCTGCCTCAGGGCAGGCATTCAGCCTGCCCTGAGTATTCTTGATGCCTCACAGAAGAATTGTCGCAAATTTGTCAAAATTTGGCACAAAACGCTGCTTCATTGATCCTTCTTCTCTAGAATTCTCTTAAGTTTCAATATATTGCAATCCATTTGGCTTGGCACGACAATTGCTTATTTTCAGATTAGTTTTTTCTGGCTAGCATCTATGTTTGTGAGACACCAAAGAAACAAATAGCAATTAGGATTTTCTTCGGCATCGCAATTATGGAGTCTCTGGGGAAATTCTTAAGGAAGGAAAGGGAGACACGAAACATCTCGTTGGAGCAAGTCTCTAAGTTCACCAAGATAAAGCAGCACCATCTCAAAGCCATCGAAGAAGGAAGGCCTGAGCTTCTCCCTCCCACCCCTTACGTAAAAGGATACCTCAACGTTTACGCCAAGTATCTCACCCTCGATCCGAAAACCATCATTCTTCGGTACGAAGAGTATTTGAAGAGTCTTATTCCTCCAGAACCCGTTCAGTTGCAGCATCAAGCTTTACACAAGAAAAAAAGTGCCCGACCGTGGTATTCCTTATCTTTCATCTTTTCGTAGACCATTTCACACCGATAAATTGCCTCCGTATCACAGCCTCTTCTTGGCGGAAGACCACCTACTCCGCCCATCAGCTAACAACAGTTTGAACCGCTCGCCTCTTGAGAGCATTCCGTCCGGTTGTTTGGCTTTTCCTCGGAGTCTAGCGTACAGCAACAGGAAGATTTTTTTCGGCCCAGCATGGAGTTGATGACTGCAGCGGCGCACCCTACCCCTGAGCGGACACCCAGAGCTCCGAAGGGGCAATTTTGGGCACAGGCACCGCATTCCATGCAAGCGTCCCTGTTCACAATTTCAATCTTACCGTTTGTCAGACTCAAGACTGCATGGGGGCAGACCAAGAGACACGTTCCGCACCCGACACATTTTTTCTGATCAAGTTCTAAGGTGACCACATCCTTTAGATAGATGAACGGGCTTGTCATTTGAACTCCTCACGCGATAAATTGTGATCCAACCCAGAGAATCATCCCCGCAATCCCGGCACCGATCTCCAGTGGCAAAGCCCACCGCATTTCTTTTCTCACTCCGGAGAGAGATGTATAGGTGGAGGCTCCCGTGAAGTTCATTGCCAGATAGGCTGAAAGGGCCGGTATAAGAAGTACCCAGGCCAATATCTCGAAGCCGCCCGCCTTGGTGATCCAGCCACCCCAAAGACAACTGGCACCCATAAGAGCGAAGACGGCTCCAAGACCTAGGCCCTTGACTGAAAAGGCCCTGCCCGGCAGCCATGGGAGGAGAAGAGGGGTTAAGACCGCACCCGCCAGAATAGCAGCCAGCAGGGCAAAGACAGCAAATAGACCGTGGCTTAAAGCATTCGTCCAGCCCTCTCTTGATCTCCCGAATAACGCCAGGAGAAAGAAGAGGAGAATAACCAGGGCGCCGGGTTTTAGGGCTCCCACGAGTTCCATGGGTACCAGTTCCAAGCGCTCCCAAGTCGTAAAAGTCTTCAGCCTCATTTCAGACGTCGCCTTCAGTCCGGCATCCAAAAAGACGGGGATATCCTTTGAACGGATGGGACCATAAGTCACCTTGAACCCGGATGATTTCTTAACCAGGTGGGCCGCCACTCCCGGACCCGACAATTGAGGCAGTATGAGTTCCCGATGTGAAACGATTTGCGCCAGCCTGACTGATTCCATTCGACCGATGAGTTCATTCGTTCCGAAGGTCCCCTTGCCCGAAGCGCACCAGACATTGATCCCTTGCGTATTCAGAACCAGGATCCACACATCCCGGCTGGGCAACGCTTCCCGGAGTTTGTCAAAGCTCATCTTATAATTCGCCGTCACTAAGACCGGGGATTTCTGATCAGGTTCACCCAATGCATAAAGGCCGGGATCGACCGTGTAATGCATTCGACCTATCCCCCAGCGAGCCTTAAACGCTCCCAACCCATCCGCCCAAACAAGGGAGGACGAAACCTGAGGGACAGGGCCAATCGGAGTTTGGATGGAGCCGATGATAAAAGGTTGTCTTAGACTCGGAAGGCCCACCTGGGCCCCGCCGCTGCTGGGTCAGCAATTCTTGGGCGCAGATTGACCCTCCTGACCATCCACCCCGCAATCATCTGTCTCTTTCATATGGTTCTCCCTGCTCCAAAAAAATGATTAACCGGCCATCTCTTCCATCACCCTCTGCCCTCTTTGATCGATACTGATGATGGACTCGACCTTACAGAAGCTCGTCTTCTCAGTCACTGGCCTGCATAAAGGCACCTTTTGGACTCTTCTTGGGCATCCGGTTGTCTCTTTTAAGATTTCATTGATAAGATAGAATAATCAGAATTATCAAACAATGCTGATATTAAAGTATTGGAGAGATGTTGTCAAGGAAAAAAGAGGAATTCAGATGCGCATCGAAAAGCGGATGATCTTTTCGAGCATGCCGCAAAGTCGGCTGAAACCAAACTTGAAAGCATCAAGGAGATTCTGGGCCGTCCTTGACCCTTGATCCCCAGGCAAAACAGTGAGGAGGTTTGCTATCCCCCAGAGGTCAAAAACATATTTTCTTCCGACCGCGCTCTGTCAATGCTCCGGCCTCAGACCTCCATAAGAATGAGATCTGGATCTTCGAGGCGCGCAATTACGGTCTGAAGGAAGCGGGCTGCTTCTGCGCCGTCCACTACCCGGTGATCGAAAGAGAGAGACAAGGGAAGGATTCTTCGAATAGCCACTTTTCCGTCCCTGACGACCGGTTTCTCTTCAATCCTCCCGACGCCAAGGATAGCCACCTCGGGATGATTAATGATCGGGGTCCCATAGATGCCGCGGACCGTTCCATAGTTGGTGATGGTAAAGGTTCCGCCTTTCAGGTCAGCCAGGTCAATGGTTCTGTTTCTTGCCTTTTCTGCCAATTGAGCCGATTCCTGTGCCAGATCGAAGATGGATTTCTCTTTTGCAAGTTTCACCACCGGGACCATCAGCCCTTCCGGAGTATCCGTCGCAAGGCCAATATTGAAATATTTCTTGAGGATGATTTCTTCACTCTCATCATCCAGCGTTGCATTGAGATAAGGATGTTCGGTCAGGCCGGCGATGACGGCCTTGATGACGAATGGAAGGATGGTCAATTTAATCCCCTTGCTCTCCGCAATCTTTTTCTCCTTTTCCCTGATTTGCCAAAGCTCGGTGACATCCGCTTCATCCATCGCCGAGACGTGGGGCGCGGTATATTTGGATTTGACCATGGCTTTGGCAATGGACCGCCTGACCCCTCTCAAAGGAATACGTTCTACATACCCATACAGGTCATACTTTTTGGCCTTCGCAGGCTTCTTGACTTCTTCAACGGGTTTTACCTTGCCTTCTGCAACCTGCCTCACATCTTTTTCCAACACCCGACCCTCAGCCCCGCTCCCCCGCACCTGATTGATGTTAACCCCTAACTCTCTCGCCAGAGCCCGAACTGCCGGCGTCGCCAGCGCATGTTCACTGACGAGAACCGGTTTCAACGATGAAACCTTGACTGCCACTGGAGCGGCTTCTTCAGGGGCCTCTTCCAACTCACCTACGACGCCAACGGATTTAGGCTTAGGCGATGGCGCGGAAGCCCCGGGAGGTGGGGCGGCCACGGCTTCTCCTTTCTCTCCGATCACGACAATCACCTGACCGACCTTCACAACCTCCTTCTCCTTGGCCATGATCTTCAGAATGACGCCCGTCCTCGGTGAGGGAATCTCCGCAAGAGCCTTATCAGTCTCTACTTCGACAAGGGGTTGTCCCTCTTTGATCCCGTCCCCTTCTTTAACTAACCAGCGGACAATCTCGCCTTCGGTTAATCCTTCTCCGATATCAGGGAATTTGAATTCGAATGCCATAAAACCCTCCGGTTAAGTCTTATCGGAATATTGGAACAATGAGAGGAAGAATTTAAACAAGAAAGCAACAGAGATTAGGCTCTTTATTTTTGAACCCATCATTCCATTATTCCGGTGTTCCCCTATTCCATTTAGAAACTCATCACCTTCTTCACAGCCATCACAATTCTTTTAGGATTAGGAAGGTAGTAGTGCTCCGTCTTCATCAGAGGCACAGGGATATCAAACCCCGTGACCCGCTCAATGGGTGCTTGGAGTGAGAGAAAAGCCTTCTCGTTGATGAGGGCGATGATCTCTGCGCCCAAGCCACAGGTCTTTGGCGCTTCATGAACGATGACTCCCCTTCCTGTTTTTCGTATGGAAGTGATGATGGTTTCGGCATCGATGGGGGAAATGGTTCGGAGATCGATGATTTCCAGATCAATCTTATCTCCCTTTAATTGCTCCGCGGCATTTAACGCTTCCCGAACCATTGCCCCCCAAGCCACTACGGTTACATCCTTGCCTTCCTGAACGAGCCTGGCTTTTCCAAGTGGAATAGTATAATCCCCTTCTGGAACTTCTTCCCGTATGGCGCGATAGATTCGCTTCGGTTCCATGAAGATCACAGGATCTGGATCTCGAATCGAAGAGAGCACGAGGCCCTTGGCTTCATAAGGAGTCGCGGGGATGACGACCTTGATCCCGGGAATATGAGCTAAGATGGCTTCCGGGCTATCGGAATGATGCTCCGGTGCGTGGATGCCACCTCCGTAAGGGACCCTGATGACAAGGGGGCACGTAAATCTTCCTCTCGACCGGTTTCGAATTCGACCGAGATGATTGTTGATTTGATCGAGGCAGGGATAGAGGAAACCTTCAAATTGAATCTCTGCAATCGGACGGATCCCGTAGACCGCCATGCCGAAAGCCACCGCCACGATCCCCAGCTCCGCCAGCGGTGTATCCACCACCCGGTCCCCGCCGAATTTTTGCTGCAACCCGTCGGTGACACGAAAGACGCCGCCTTCTTTTCCCACGTCTTCACCAAGGATCACAACTCGGCCGTCCCTTTCCAATTCCTCCCGAAGAGCCAAATTGATTGCTTCAACCATATTCAGTTTGGGCATGCCTACCCTCCTTCAGAACTTATCCACTCCCTGTTCGGTGAGTCAACCAGGTTCATTCTAAATCCGAAATCCGAATCTCGTCTTTCGGATTTAGACTACAACGTCGATTTCAAATACTCCATTTGTTCTTTCAATGGCGGCGTCATCTCCGCAAAAACGTACTCAAAGATTTCTCTTGGCTCCGGCGCGGGAACAGCTTCCGCATCCTTGACCGCTTGGTCGACCTCCTTCTGGGCGTCCTCGGTCATTCGGGTCTCAACCTCTTCGGTCCACGGCCCTTTAGCCTTCAAATAGGATTTCAGCCTGATCATTGGATCTAATGGTTTCCAACGCTCAATCTCTTCATCCGTCCGGTACTTGGTCGGATCGTCTGCGGTGGTGTGGGGTCCGAATCGAAAGGTAACCCCCTCGATCAACGTAGGCCCCCCTCCGGAGCGCGCCTTGTCCACAGCTTCTTTCGTTGCCGCGATCACGGCAAAAAGATCATTTCCGTCGACTTGAATTCCGCCAATGCCGTAGGCAATCGCCTTTTGAGCAATCGTTGCTGATGCGGTTTGCCTTGATCTTGGAACGGATATGGCAAATTGGTTATTCTGGCAGAAGAAAACGGTTGGCGTCTTGAAGACTCCTGCAAAATTCATTGCCTCATGGAAATCGCCTTTGGATGTGGCTCCATCCCCGAAGTATGCCACGGCAACGATTTTATCCCCCCTGAGTTTCGCTGCCCAGGCTGTCCCTACGGCCTGAGGGATGTGGGTTCCGACAGGGATGGAAACCGGCATCATATTGATTCCCTCGGGCGCACGGCTTCCCATCTCATTTCCCATCCAGTAAAGCATAAAATCCTTAAGGGCAACCCCCATCATCAGCGTGGCCCCTATCTCTCTAAAGGCCGGAAAGACCCAATCTCCCTTCTGAAGGACATAGGCGCTGCCAATCTGACAGGCCTCCTGCCCCCAGATGGGCGCATACGTTCCGAATCTCCCCTGGCGTTGAAGAAGCAGTCCCCGCTGGTCAGCCAACCGGACGAAGACCATCTTCTGATAAAGGGTCAACGCTTCCTTATCATCAATGGGAGGCTTAAGACCGGGTTGAAGCGTCCCATCCGGTTTAAGGATCTGAAACATCTTCCCCTTGAGTGGATCATAATCTTCAAGCAAACCCATCAGAACCTCCTCCCTAATCGAATGGTGGAATATTGAAATGTCGGAATAATGGACTAGAGGGAGTTTATCATCTTTCCATCTTAGTTAAGCTAATACCCCAGCCTTCCATTATTCCAGTCTCCCATGGGTATTATTCGAGTGCCCACTTCTTCAGTCGTTCGTAGTCTGCCTCTCCGCAGATCCATTTTCCCGTCTTCTGATTGAAAAAAAATGGGACTCCGCCACAATAACCCTTGTCATATTCTTTCATTCGTTTCGCATTGGCTTCGTTATGCCATACTTCGAGTTTCGCGATGTTGACGTGCTCTTCTTCCTCTAACCTCTCCACGAGAGGAGCCATCTTATGGCAGTGTGGTCACTCTGCCCCGGTAAATTCAAACAAATAGAATTCTTTTTCCACTCTTTTTCCTCCTTTCAATTCTAAACGGTTGCCGTCTCTACCTGAGCGCCTCCCCTTGAAAACACCGCTCTGGCAATCAGCCTGGCCACGGGAATATAAAGAATGATCAAAACGATTATCGGCAGGAAGGAAGGAATCAATGCGTCCGGCCTAAACCCTTCAATAAAGTAAGCGAGAGCGAGCAAGATGGCAGTAAAATTATGGATGCAGATCATTCCCAGATTCGCAGGAGCCATCTTCCTGGGTTCCCGATAATAAGTTTTTAATATGGAAATCGTCTTGTAAGCAATGGGAAACGTCAGCAAAGAGATCAGCCCCAGAACGGGGATTCTCCCCAAGACCACTCCGACTAAGATCACGACATAAGCCGATAGAACGCTCACTATAAATAACCGGACCCCTGTCTCTCTGCCAAAACGAACGACCAAATTGAGCTTCCCTCCCCTCTGGTCTTCAAAATAATCTGGAATCTCATTGATGGTAATCATTGCGAAGAGCATGATCCCAAAGGGAAGGGTTCCCCAGAAGGCCTCCCAGGAAATCCTTTGGGCCTGGACAAAGTAGGCCCCCATGCCAATGCCTGGACCAAAACAGATAAGCTGCGCCAATTCGCCAAAGCCTCTATAACCGAATCGAATGGGGGGGGCCGTATAAAAATAGGCACAGAAAAAACCAATGGCAAGGAGGAGGAGAATAAACGGTCCTCTCATCACTCCGAGAAAGACACCGATGCCGATGGCGATGAGGTAGAAGGTGATAAACACCTGCCGCATCCTTTGAGGTTGGATCAACCCCGAAGAGAGGAGACCGCTTCCACCTGTATAAGGATTCTTAGCATCGGTGGCAAAAACATCCACCAGATGACGGAAGTCATAGTAGTCATCCGTCATGTTTAGAGCCATGTGGTTTAGGATCAGGCCGAGCATCACCAGAAGGAAGTATCCTGGGTGGAATTTTCCATCTGCGGTCCAAGCAATCATCCCGCCAAGGATTCCCGGCATGAAACTGGCCGAGGTGTAGTGGAACCGAAAGGCCTTCCACCAGACTTCTAAGCGATTCACACTCATCCTATTTCTTTTTGTTCCTTAAAAGGCTATCCAGACTGAAGCGGCCCGCCCCCGAAGCGAGAAGGACCAGACATCCTCCAAACATGCTCACATTCTTCATAAAGGGAATCGTCATTTTCGGATCGACAAATATGTTATGAAAAAAAAACGTAGTAGGAATCAGAAAAATGAGAAGCAGCAGTGCCCCAAACCGTGTAAAATATCCCAGGATCACCGTGGCGCTGCCAACGAGTTCAAAAAAGATGGCGCCCACGAGAAAAAAATTAGTATAGGGCGTGATGCCATGACTGGCCATATACTGTGCCGTTCCTCCGAAATCTTGAATCTTCACGATACCGGACTGAAGGAAAATGAGAACGAGAAGAATTCTTCCGAACAACATGGGAAAAGCCTTTAACCATTCCATGGAAAACCTCCTGATGTGGATTCCTCCGGCCTTTCAACCGGAGGTGCCCCTGAAAGGGCAAATCATTATTTTTATACCACAAATCCCCTTCCCATTCATTGATTTTTTGAAAGATCATTATTAAATTTGAAATGGTGGAAGGAGGTGTTCCTATGGACGAAAAGATAAAAGTGATGCCGTGTGCCTGTTTTTCTCATGACGATCAAGGAGGTCGCCTCAGGATCGATATGGAAATGCCCGGTGTCGAGAAAAAAGATATCGCTCTGGAGATGAGAAAAGATAGTTTTTGCGTTTCAGCCCCCAAAGGACAGGATACAGAGTATGCTGGATGTTTTAGGCTGGCCCATGAGATCGTCCCTGAAAAAACAGAAGCTCAGTACGAAAGTGGACTTCTCAAGATCTTCGCCCCGATCAAGGACTGGGATCACAGGGTAAATGTGACGGTCCGATGATGGGTCTTTCTTTTGACCAAGTGCCTCCGGAGAGACGGCTTCTTCATGCTCGGCCCGGTTTGGCGTCAGTGCCTATATTCTAACGGGTAGCCTCCCCTAGGGCTTCGAAGTCCTCCATTCCGCTACACACACTCCCATCATAAGGAAACCCAGTATAAAGTATATGGGGTAAGCCTTGTATTTTGTCAGAAGAAACACCGTATTTTCTGGCGACGGAGGAGATTCTTCGAATACAGCCTTTTCCTTTGAAAAATACAGTCGTACCTTTATTGACTTTTCCATCTATTTTGGTATTGATAGAGGGTGTATGCCGCAGCCCATTTTTAACCAGGCCAATTCATGAGGAAAGGAGGTGGTAAGATGAAGACCAAGAAGAAGGTCTCTTTGAACGAGCTTGCCAGACGGCAAGAAGCAAAGTTCTGGGCGATGATGCGGGCTGCTGACCCTGGCAAGCGATGCCTCAAGTGAAAAAGCTGAAAGAGCACATGATTGCCGGTCCGGCAATAAAAGATTTCCAATTTTTCATTCAATGGCATCTCACGGAACGATGCAACCTCCGATGTCGTCACTGTTATCAAGGAGGGGGTGAAGTTCACGAGATGTCCGTCGGTGAAGTCAAACGTGAGATCGACGGGGCGACCCAGATGTTTCAGGCCTGGGAGGAAGAGCACGGCATAAGGGTTTCCCCGTCGATTCACTTTACCGGCGGCGAGCCCTTCCTCTATCGAGGGTTATCGGACGTTATCGCCTTCGCCAAGGCAAAGGGTTACGGGGTAGCCATGATGACGAACGGTTGCCTCGCCACAAAAGAAAAAGCCAAAAAAGTATCCCATCTTGGAATATCTGACATTCAGGTCAGCCTGGAGGGCCCCCCGGAGCTTCATGCTTCGATTCGGGGAAGAGGAAGCTTCCATTCTGCAGCCAAAGGGGTAGAACATCTTACTGCGGCAGGCTGCCGGGTGAGCGCGAATGTCACTCTCTCCCGCCTCAATTTCGATAAAATAGAAGAAACAGTCGAGGTCGCAAAGGCAATCGGTTTTTATCGCATTGGGTTCTCGCGAATGGTTCCCTGCGGAAGGGGGAAAGCCTTGCTCACTCAGTTTCTTACCCCCCAAGAGCTCAAATCTGCCTATCAAGGAATCCTCTCGGCGAACACACCCACTTTTGAGGTGGTTTCAGGAGATCCTTTGGCTGGAACGCTCTCTGAAACGCCCCCCTCCTCTGGTTGTAACCTGACCCTCTCCGGGTGCAGCGCGGGTTTTTCAGGGGTCACCCTCATCAGTGACGGTTCCGTAATGCCTTGCAGGAGAATCGGCCTGGTTGCTGGAAATCTGAAGAAGAAATCTCTCCGGGCCATCTGGGCTTCTTCGAGACTCCTCTGGCAGTTAAGGAGAAGGGAGAGTTACAAGGGGAAATGTGGCCGATGTTCTCTCTGGCCCTCGTGCCGTGGCTGTCGGGCGGTAGCTTATGCCCATTCGTCTGCCCAAGGAAAACCCGATCTTTTTGCCGATGATCCGCAATGCTGGATATCCGATCAACCCCGTTCAGATTCTTAAGGCTTGAAACTGGCTTGCCCTGTCCCGGGGAGACCCGCCATTCAATCACTCAACAGGGGAGAAAATATGCTCAAAGAAGCGATGCTTTATGAGAAAAAGGAAAACGATAAGGTTTCCTGTTTCTTGTGCAGCCACCATTGCCTGATCTCCGATGGAAAATTTGGCATCTGCAACGTCAGGGAGAACAGAAGAGGTGTTCTGTTTACTCACGCCTATGGAAAACCCATTGCTCAGAGCATTGACCCCATCGAAAAAAAACCTCTCTACCACTTTCTCCCTGGTTCAAAATCATTTTCCATCGCCGCCATCGGTTGCAATTTCCAATGCGGTTTCTGCCAGAATTGGCAAATTTCTCAGGTGAAAGAAGCGGCGGTGTTGGGTCTCGACTCTGAAGAAGTGAAACCTGAGGACGTGGTAAAGCAGGCAAAACAAACGGGTTCAAGAAGTATTTCTTATACCTACTCCGAACCCACTATTTTTTTTGAATATGCTTATGAAATTAGTCAATTGGCCAAAAAGGAAGGGCTCTTCAATGTCTTTGTGACCAATGGCTACATGACGAAGGAGATGGTCCAGACGATCTCTCCTTACCTTGATGCGGCAAACGTTGACCTGAAATCCTTCCGTGATAATTATTATAGAAAGGTGTGTGGGGGAAGATTGGCTCCGGTACTGAAAAGCATCGAGCAGATGAAAAAACTGAACATCTGGATCGAGGTCACGACGCTGGTTGTGCCCGGACAAAATGATTCCGAAGAAGAGTTGAAAAAGATCGCCGGTTTCCTCGCTGGATTGGATCCCTCGATCCCCTGGCATATCAGCCGGTTTTATCCTCAGTATAAGATGGAAGATTTGGAGAGCACCCCCATCGAGACATTAAACCAAGCTTACGACATCGGCAAAGACGCCGGGTTACGTTATGTTTATCTGGGTAATGTGGAAAAAGGGAACAATACCTACTGTGATCAATGCCACCAATTGTTGATCGAGAGATCGGGCTTCTCAATCGAGACCTATCACCTCAAGGAAGGTCGATGTCCTGATTGTAATCGTTCTGTCGATGGAGTGGGAATGTGAATGGTAAAACCGAGAGCAACGGCTCGATGGTTTTAACGCGAAAAAATTCCGCGGAGCTGAATAGATTCATAGGTTCAAGGAAGCTCTCCTCTCCCCGACGCGATCGGTCTTGAAATCTCCCGCCTGGGCGCCGATCCGATCATCCATCCCACCTGCAAGGATAAGGGTTTTTGGACAAGGGGAGCCTATCTGACGTTGATAAGGCTTACCCTGAAAGTAATAATAATAGTAAGAGGCTAAAATGGCTTGGCGCGGTCCTTGTAAAAAGAGGACCCAATAATCATTTATATATCAAGGGGAGTTTTTCTTCATTGCCCTGAAGAAGGGAGGAACATGACATGAAGAACATAATGATTGCCACGGCGCTGGTTTTGGCGTTTATCTTCGGGTACGCAGTGGCTGAGTCTATGGCGCACGAAATGACGTCAAAGGGTAGAGAGCCATCCGAGGTCAGCAAGCTGTCCGGGGCGATGGTTAAGAACCCCCAGGGCGAAGATCTTGGGACAATTATCGATGTCGTGACCGGTCCCGAAGGCCGTGCCGCCTTTGTGGTTCTCAGCTATTGGATATCTGACGACACACAAAAGCGCATCGGTGTTCCCTTTGGCGCGCTTTCTTGCGAGAAACAAACCTGTGTCCTTCATGCCAGCAAAGATACACTGGACTCCGCACCCCCTTTTGTTTCAGAGGGTGACCTGGCGGAACGGAAACTGGCTAGAGACATCTACAGGTACTTTGGCGTACAACCCTACTGGGCAGAGGAAAGGAGAGAGAAATAAAAGAGGGAGGTTCAGAAAATGAAGGTCCGGGTAGACGAGGAAGCCTGCGTCGGAGACGAAACATGCGTGGAGATCTGCCCTGAAATCTTTGAAATGCAGGGGGATCTAGCGGTGGCTAAGATGGAAGAGGTGCCTGAAGAGCTCGAAGGTGCCTGCAAGGAAGCTGCGGAATCGTGCCCTGTGGATGCCATACTCATCGAAGAATAGAACGAAATATTCCATAGGCCACCGGCGAGCTTTCACAGAAGATAAAAGGTTCAAAGAAGATCTACTCTAAATCAGCCGCTTTGACTGCAACAGAGGACGGTCCTGCAATGGAAGTAAAAGAGAAGAACGTAGGAAGTTAAGATGGAAACGATGATTTTCAAAGACCGACGGGAGGGGGGTCGCCAGCTTGCTAGGGCGCTTACCGGGCGGGGTTACCAGGGACAAAACACACTGGTCCTTGGCATCCCACGAGGAGGTTTCGTAGTAGCCGAAGAAGTCGCCCAAGCTCTCGGGGCAGCCCTAGACGTCATCATCGCACGAAAACTCAGGGCCCCCTATCGACCGGAACTTGGCATTGGGGCCGTCGTGAACGGAGACCATGTTACCGTTAACGAAGATCTGTCTCGTGCCGTGGGCGCAACCCGAGACTATATGAACCGCGAAATTGCCTATCAGAAGGAGGAGATTGAGCGCCGGTTACGATTTTATCGGGGGGAGCACCCGGCGGCTGAGATCTCCGGGAAGACGGTTATTGTCGTGGATGATGGCATCGCAACAGGGTACACCTTTCGCGCTGCTCTGGAGAGTCTCCGCCAACGTCATCCTGATCGATTGGTGGCAGCAGCGCCGGTCGCTGCTCTTGACAGCGCAGAGATGTTAAAGACCTTTGCAGACGAGGTGGTGTGCCTTCATACCCCTGCCTCCTTCTTTGCCGTGGGCGCCTGGTACCAAAATTTCGATCAGGTAAGTGACGAGGAAGCTGCCAGGATTTTGCACCGCAACTGGTCCCGGTGGTCTCAGGCTGCATGAGGGCACGGTTCACCCTTTTCCGCGCGGGGAATAAGAACGGGATATGGAAATTGGACCTCCCGTTGATGCCCGGGAGGTATGAATATCGGTTTCTGACGGATGGGAACTGGGAAAATGATCGTTCTTGTTCCGGCTGTGTCCCCAACGATTTCGGAAGCCTGAATTGTGTAAGGATCGTGGAGTGACGTCAATCGATCAGGTCAAGCACCTGACTTTTCGACGGAGAGTGCAAAGATGAACACTTATATTATACTCAGCCGTTTTTCACCAGAGGCTTTTGATAATCCGAAACATTTTCTTGAATTAGCCGAGCAGGTTTCCAAGAAGATCAGGGAGGAATGTCCCGGGATCAGATGGAAGGATAGTTATGCGACCCTCGGGACGATTCGATGTCGTCGATGTCGTGGAAGCACCCGACGCGAAAGATATCGAGAAGGCAGCCATGATTATTCGAGCCTATGGCAATTCGACTACGGAAACATTACTGGCTACACCCTGGAAGGAGTTCCTTTCGGGGCTGTGACCGGGCTAAACGTTTAGCTTCCCGTTCTCGAATCGTTAAAGACAGGCGACCCTGCTTGAATTGGCGTTTTTTTCGGCCAACAGAGGGGTCGAGCTTGAATTTTCAAAGCGAACGCGGCGCAATCCTGCGGGACATCGTTGTCAAGGCAATTGACAGGAAAGGAGAAAAGAGATGGTTCCGCAAATCAAGAAAATCCTTTATGCTACCGATCTTAGCAAGAACTCTTCTTACGCTTTCTTTTACGCAACCGATCTGGCAAAAAGACATGATGCAAAGATTGTCATTTTGCATGTGATTGAACCTTTTCCTGCTTATGGAGACGCGTATGCGGGCATTACGGTTCATGTAGAACAAAAAGAGCAGGGGGAGATCGTCGAGGAAATCAAAGGGCACCTCCAGGAATTCTGCAGAAAAGCAGAGGCTCAAATTGGTCCTCCATGCGTTTCACTGGTATCCAAAATTCTCGTCCCTCGTGGCCATCCCCCGGAAGAAATCTTGAATGCTGCGGATGAAGAAGGTTGCGATGTGATTGTCCTTGGAACCCACGGAAAGGGATTTTTGGCCCACACCTTTCTTGGCAGTGTATCGAGTGCGGTATTGCATCGAACCCGAAAACCAGTTTTTATCATACCGTTGCCATCTGAAAAAGCAAGTGCCGACTGGGATGGAATCTGATGAGACTGGTTTCCTTTGCCATTCTCATCATGAGGCTTCATCGCCGCCGGGAGTTGTTCGGTTTCTGTGCTCTTGATCGGCGCTCTTATCCATATGCGGGAAACGATGGAAACAGGCAAACCGGCATGATGGGCCATCATTTCTCCATCAATGGTCAACCCTATGGGAAGAATCGTTGACTTGCAGGAATTAGAAAGGTTTTTTCCGGGAAAGAGTGAGGGCAAGATTGTTCTTACCGGGGGATGCTTTGATATTCTCCATATCGGTCATGTGAAGTTTCTATCCGGAGCAAAAGGAGCGGGAGATTACCTGATCATCCTCTTGGAAAGTGACCAGAAGGTGAAGAAACTTAAGGGAAGGAATAGGCCTGTCTTCAATCAAAGAGAAAGAGCAGAAATGCTCTCTGCCCTCGCAAGTGTAGACCTAATCGTGCTCCTTCCGATGATGGAAGATGACGGCGATTATTTGAATCTTGTGACGAAAATCAAACCCGACATTATCGCGGTTACAGAGAATGATCCTCAGATTGAGAATAGAAGGCGGCAGGCAAAGGGAGTCGGAAGCGAGTTGAAGATAATTCCCCTTACAAAAACATTTTCCACGTCAAAACTGGCCGAGATTCTAGGGGTGGCATGATAGAGACCGATGCCTCGGTTAAGGGCCGGCGGTCATCCATTCTTATCATTTTATCTCAACCATTCTTCCATAATTTTCTTAAGAGACTGTACGACTCGTCGGGTTAGTTGGGGCTTTCTACGAATCCGGCGGGAATAAAACGACAGGGGAAGGTTTGATGATCTGTCTATGTTCTATAAAGTAAGTGCGGTCCTCAGGCCTTTTCCCCCAACGGCCACAGGACTCGAAGCCTATCGAAGAACTCGGAGGGACTGCAGTACTCTCCTCCCAGCTAATCTGTTTGGCCTGATTCATACCGATGGCGAGATGGATAACTTCCATATGGGTGCAGTAGACCTTAATGATTCCTTGAGCGAGAGGTAAATTGGATTTAAAAACTCTTGTTATAGCCGCCTTTGCCAAATCTCGCACAAATACATCCCTTCCCCAGCGGTCTCCTATGTTAAAGGTCAGCTCGATGACAAATCGGTCCTTTTCGACCGGGGTAATTCTGACTTGTGGAATTAATTCAGATTGTTCAAAAAGCTTGATGACCTCTCTTTCCGCATCCTCGGCAGACATAGAAAAACCCGTGGATGCTGAACAGAGAAGGAAAGAAACCGAAAAACAAGGATGAAAAAAATGTTTCTCCTACGTACCATCAATTTTATTATCCTTTTATAATTAAATAAAGGAAGATAGATGAAAAAGTCAAGCGCTATTTACATATATCGTTATTCTGGTTTTTGCCGTTTTGTTGTCCGGATGCAGTTCTCGTCACGAGTAAAGCATCTTTTCGTCACTATGAGAACTCTCCCATTCATATTGATCCAAAGAAAAAAGAACTTGACTTCATTGCATCCAATGTATTTCGAATCCAGACTTTCTTAAAATTTAAACTGGAAGAGTTGACCCCGACTGTGAGTGCCATCGGATTGGCCACTTCGCTCGACCAGTATCATCTTCTGACCACCAGGCATGTGGTTAAGATTAAATCCTTTCAGGCGATCACTCCCTTAGGACCTATTGAATTTCAGATTCCGGATGATCAAAAATTGGAGGAAGAAACCTTCATTATTCTTGATGATGGTTCCCGAATTAAGTCTACAGGTGGTCTATTCCGATGAGGAAAACGATTTTGCCCTTCTGAGGGCGGAGAAGAAAATCCATCATTTCCCTTTCGCTATCGGTAATTCAGACGACTTCAAGATAGGGAACTTCGTTTTTCTCTTTGGCAATTTTCAGACCGGATTGAATATTCGTACCGGATATGTCACCCAGCTAAATTTCGTTCGTTACGGTGCCGAAGGAGAAGTCTCGAACATCAACGAGAGCCTCTTTGGTATTTCCGCGGTTACTGTCGAAGGGGACAGTGGAGCACCTATCTTTCTTCTCAGGGATGGGAGATTTGAGTTAGGTGGAATCGTTACCTTTCTTGTACCTCAGGCAAGAGGATTAGGGTTTGGAGTCAAGATCAACTACATCATGGCTCAAATTGATAGGTATCTGAAAGAAAATATATCCAAGTAGAAAAACTTAAGCTCACCTTCGGTCGCTTCGACAGAAGAAGCTTTCATCCACCTTGGATAAAGCAGGCACAGCATGCACTGTCGAGGAATGCGTAACTCGGGATAGTAATTCTCCGGTGATCGTTTCAGCTTAGACTCAGGAGACCCCCCAGAATGAATCTCTCGCCAGAAAGGAATGAAACCGAAGCCGATTCGTCGGGCACATAACAAGTCTCCTTTATTTTATAATTATGGCTAGGGAGAAGAAAAAATGGAGAAAAGGTTGGATTGCAAGGATGTCGAGCTCAATTGTGACGATATGATGTGCCCCCTACCGGGGGAAGAGGTGATCCACAAAATGGAGGGGTCCATTCTCCTTGAGAAAAGACCAGAGAACATACGGAGGGAACACGACGATGACATGTGCCTATTGCGGCAAATACATCACCGAAGAAGAAATAAGAAGTGAAACCTTCGTTTGGATTCGTGAATTTAAGTATGGCAAGAAGAACGAGATGAAATGGATCGAGAGGGGCCTTTCCATCATCATTCACAAAAGATGCTTTGTGCCTTCTCATGTTGAGGAGCATCCTTGTAAGCAAGGATTAGTAGAATAATGTCAATTTCAGCCGGTTGTTACCAATCATTTCATATCCCGCGCGACTCCATCAGGTCTTCTCTCTCCGAGAGAATGATCTTAAACATCTGATCTTTCTTCTTTGTCAGACAAACCGTCATGCGTCTGTGCAATTCTAATACGACGTTGGTCGAACAAGATACGGCGATAAATGAGGTCTCGGGGCAAAGAGAATGTTGAAAAGGCGTACTTTGAAGATTATAATTTTAATAGGAGGCATAAAATGGCTCGTTACATTGGTTCGACATGTAAAATATGCCGGAAACTTAACTTTTCCGTGTGTGGGTCCGATCGCTGTGCCCTTTCACGAAGGAATACTCCTCCAGGAATGCACCCGAATCTTAGGAGGAAGATGAGTGATTATAAGAAGCGCCTCTTGGAGAAGCAGAAACTGAGGTTCTCCTACTGGGTTTCTGAAAAGCAGTTCAGAAATTATGTGAAAGAGGCTTTTAAGAATCCGGGGATCCCGGGCGAAACACTCGTCAGTCTTCTTGAACGTAGACTGGACAACGTTGTTTATCGCCTTGGGTTTGCTCCGACTCCTCTGGCTGCAAGACAGTTGGTTGTTCACGGACACGTTCTGGTAAATGGCCGAAAGGTCGATCGTCCTTCTTACACCCTGAGACCCGGAGAGACACTCTCGCTCAAAGAAAAATCGAGGAGAATGCCCCTCGTGGAGGAGGGATTGGCAAGGAGTCCTGCCAGACCCGTGCTTCCTTATATCCAGGTGGACAAGGAGAATTTCAAAGGGATGCTGACCTCCATTCCTGAAAGGAATCAGATTCCTTTGGAGGTCAACGAAGCCCTGGTCATGGAACACTATACAAGATATATCTGAGGCCCCCCCACCCCTTCGAGTTTGTCAAAAACGGACCAAGGCTCGGAGGCCCAAGTCATCTTAAATATTTGGCAAACCCTACTCCAGATGTACAGATAATCCATTCCCAAGTAAAAAATTGTGTTAATTGTTAGCCTGAAATCAACAAGGAGCCAATTTAGAAAAGCATGTTCGATGTCAGTTGGTAGTCGATAGGTGGTTATTATCAAAGGCTCGCGGGAAATGACTCCGCCTTCTTATGTGCATTTCTATCATTCATTGTTTTCATTGATTCATTCCTCGCCGGGGATAAAGGCAACTTCGGCTTTTTCAGTATCGAAATCATTCTTCGGAAATATCAACGAAGTGACGATCGCCAATACAAGCAGTCCGAACACTACACCCAGGGCCAGCTCGATCTGAATCTTATAGAAATCCTGGATGAGCATCTTGACGCCAATAAATCCAAGAATGATCGCCAGTGCGTACTTGAGGTAGTGGAACAACTGCATCACACCCGCAAGGGCAAAGTACAATGCCCGCAACCCCAGAATCGCAAATACGTTAGATGTGTAAACGATGAACAAATCCTGCGATATACCCAGTACCGCCGGGATCGAGTCGAGTGCAAAGACCAGATCGGTGCTTTCTATCACGACAAGAGTCGCAAGTAACGGTGTCGCGTAAAGCACACCATTGATTCGCACAAGAAACTTTTCTTTATGCAATTCAGTCGAGAGCGGGAGGTAACGCGACACGAATTTCAGCGCTGGGTTCTTGCCCGGATCAATCTTTCCTTCGATGCCCTTGATCAGCCGGTATGCAGTAAGGATTAGGATCGCGCCAAAAATGTAGAGCATCCATTTAAAGCCGTGTACCAATTCAATGCCAATGACGATGAGGATCGCTCGCATCACAATTGCGCCGAAAATGCCCCATCGCAGGACGCGCGGCTGATACATCGGATGGATACCGAAGTAACCGAATACTACCAGAAAAACGAACAGGTTGTCTACGCTGAGCGACTTTTCAACGACATAAGCGGTGAGATACATCAATGCTTTCTCAGAGCCCAGTTGGTAATACACGAACACATTAAAGAGCAGGGCCGTACCGATCCAGATTGAACTCCAGATTAGCGCGGATTTGATTGTGACGATACGCGCCTTGCGGTTGACTAAGTAAAGATCAATATAGAGCATAAGGCCAACGGCGACGCTGAAGCCGGCAAACATCATTAATTGGTGTGAGGCAGTATCTCCCAATCCAAACATAACCTGTCTCTCCTTTTCAAAGTGAAATCAGGGTCCATGGTGAGACTCGATGAGATACTTGAAGCTTGTTCGGACCATTTCTGGTTAGGCACCCATCGACCTCATACACTTCTGATACCCCAAAGAAGACCCTAAATTACGACGGATTTCATTGAGAGTCCGCATAACGTTTCTAGATAGGTTTTGTTAGTTTGTCTATCAAATCATCCAACGGCTTTAAGGAAACATCCTCGGTCGAGTCCGACTCATAATAAGCAAAAGGGTTATCCAAGTCTCTAATGAGCAAAATTAGAAAAGTCAGTAGGAACGTGATTACTCCGACGAAAAAAAGCGACTCGTAGAACGGATCTATTTTGGAAAAAATGAGGCCAAGAGTGAGAAGAACCGTCGTTATTTCAGCAATCATATACCCCGATGACACAAAAGAGGTTTCGCGAACTGTATGGATACGCACCAGTATACGCCGGATGTTGGTTTGTTCCTGTTTTAACCGTGCGATAAAGGTCGCCTGAGTCAGAGGTTCAAAGGCCGCAAAAGAAGTCACTCAGACCACTCAGTCTTTCCATTGTATCCTTTGTGCGTTCCTTTTTGTAAAACCAATTCTTTACAGCAATCGTAAATTGATGAAGGTATGTTAAACATTCTTTTGCTACTGGGGCGTTCTTGTTTTTGTAAATCGTCAGGGCCTCCTCAACGATTGATTCAATGCTGGTTGTCAACTCCCCAGGAAGCCTCTCACTTTCTTTATAATCGGTTAGAATCCCAGACAGAAGAAAGCCCATTAGAAACACATTGGCTGCAACGATGCCTGACAAAAGAGGATTCAAAGAGATAATCTCCCATCCAAACCAATGGGCAATAAGCTTAAAAAAAATAACAACCCCTACGATCAGAGTGACCTGAAGAGCTAATCGGTATTTTTTGTGAATTTTCCTGGGCATCTTTGTTCCCTTTCTCTCTGTAAGATTCACTCTTTGCACCTTCTTTTCTTATTCATAAGAACAACTCCATAGATTAACAACAGGAGCAGTAACAAGCCTCCAATTGCCACTGGCGGTGTCCAGAAATCCTTAGGAGAGGCGCTATAAATACCAAGGACGCCAAAAATAATAAAGACTAATGCGGCGAACCACTTAACAACACGTTCGGGTATTTTCTTTCCCAGAACGATGCCAACAATGATGCCTAATGCGTCCGCAATCACCATGCCACACGTTGTACCAAGCCATATTTGAATGATGCTGTCAAATCGGGTGGCTAATGCAACGGTCGCAAGTTGGGTCTTATCTCCCATCTCGGCAATGAAAAAGGCAATGGCAACTGTCCAGAAGGGGCTGTACTTAAACTTTTTATCTTCATCCTTGAGTTCATCCCCTCGTAGGGTCCAAAGGCCAAACAAGATGAAAGATGCGGCCCCCGCGATTTGTATGTATTGGAGAGGCACAATATTTGTGAGGACACTTCCTGCGGCTACGGCGAGGAGATGGTTAAGAAGTGTTGCTACAAAAACTGCAAACATCACGGTTTGCCAACGGTATCTGGATGCAAAGGCCATGGCGAGTAATTGGGTCTTATCACCCATTTCAGCCAAAACCACGAATACCAGGGACGTAATATATGCCGTCATACCCTATCCTCCCTCCAAATAAAAAGCGAGACGCTTTAGCACAGACGGGTAAGGTCTACACTAAAGGTCTCGCTAATTGGCTTCAACCAACGGTAAGGCCAGGCAACCTGCGCCGGTATGTTGACCTTACCTCGTTAGCTACTCCCCTTCAGGATAGCTTGGTTTATAAGATAATAATCTCTGAAGTTCAAGTTTTTCTTTGCCCGAAGCTCCTTCCCGATTCCTTCGTCTGGAGGGAGTCCGGTTTAGTCTGTGCTGTTACCGGTTGGACAAAAATAACATATCTCTGTTTCCTACCCCTCTTCGTGTGATCAGGGTGAGAGAAAGATCGGTGTATTTGCTGATTAGTTCCTCATAATCATTAAATTCAACGAGGCAGAATACTCTGTCTTTTGAACGGAAGAGATCGACGATCTCTTTCTCATTTTCAATTTCCAAAATGATGAGCCGTCTGATCTGTTGAACGGTTTTGGATGTGAATGCAGTCATACATTAATCTCGTTCTAAGCCATTCTCGGTTCTCTAAATCAAATTGGTTTCTTCTTCCTGAGCTTATAATAAAGGTACGCCAGGACTCCTACCATCCCGATCAGCATCAATATCGAAACAAATGTCTCCGCCGAATTCAAACGGGTCGCTGCCTTTTCATACGTGGCTCCAATCCACCATCCGACGAAGGCCAGGGAAAAACATCGGAACATTGAACCAAGAAATGTATAAGACTGTGAAGGGTTTAAGAGGGACACGCAGAAGTCCCGCGAAGATCGAGACGAGAGAGATGGGAAAGACCGGTATGGCCCTGGAGAAGAAAATGGCTATGGCCTCCTTTTTTCCCTGAAACCGTTTCTCCAAATTTTCTATCTCTTCCCAATCGACGCCCAGAAAGCGCTGGAAACGAAGGACCAAGGCCTTCCCTCCGTAGTAACTGATTATATATCCGATATACGAACCTAATGTAGAAGCAATGGACCCGGGGAGAACGATGGTCCAGAAGATCCGGAGAAAAGCATTGGGAATAGAAAGTTCGGGTGAAATAAGGATTGCTCCCGCCCCCATGATGATCAACGGAGATGGGATGGGTACAACGATTTGTTCGATCATCACCCCGATGAAGACCGAGAGCTGACCATTCGCCCTCATCAACTCCATAATCCAGTTCGTGATTTCTGAAATCATAGGTATTCCACCACTTCCTTTACGATGCGCTAGCCGCCTACGGCTACCTGCCGATTAGCGATCTTTGTGTGAATGAGTTTTCCTTATAAAGTAGTATCCAAACAACAGGGCAAAAATGACAGCTGCAATTCCAACAAGAGTGGGGCCAGCAAGATCCTTAGGATCAAGAATAATCACTTTCCGACCGATTGCAATCAGTGCAGCCATGAGCACTACTTCTACGTGGAGTTCGTTTTCCGTAAGATAGGTCTTAAGTGTATATACCAGCTCAATGCCGACCAAGACCAATAGGAAAAGACCGAAAATATCCAGCAGCTCCTTTGGTTCGGCTGTAAAGAAAGGCGGCGTGATTATCTCCTTGATAATAAGCCACCCCAATTCAATGGTAACGAGAACGATCGTTATAGCCATCATCACGATAAGGGATGTGATAATGATACGTTCAAATATTTTTAGATAGTTCGACATTCCCTAATCCTTGCAGGTCAACAGTCCGGGGACGTAGTCCACAGTTGTTTTCTAAAACGAATGCATCCACGAAACGAATCAGGCCATGCCATTACGATAATAAAGCTGTAAAGCTTGCAGCTTTAGGGCTGTTGAATCGCGGATAGCTTCCAAGGGTGATTTCCAACCGGACGAGTGAAGGTCCAGTACTCTTCGAATTTGACCGGATCGATCTTGCTGCCGGAAATTACCTGCCCCGTTGATTCATCAACCGTGTAATCCAGAATGTTAGCCAGAAATCTAACGGTAATGTAGTCCGATCCTGACTCCTGCCAAACCTCGACCAGATCGACCGATCTCACGGCAATATTATCAAGGCGATTGACTTTTTTCTCCCGCCTCAATTCATCCACATCTGTTTTGAGGGTCGAAAAGACTTCAGAGGTCAACAATCCCTTGACAGGCTCCAGGTCCCTGTTAGCCCATCCCGCCTGGATCTTGAAGAAGATGTCCGAACTGGTCTCCCTAAAAACAGCTTCATCAAACGTAGGGTCCATTTGACGGATGTGCTGGAGGCCGAGATCGACATCTGATCTCTGAGAGGGAGGCAACGGGGCCTTCAGTGCCCGGCATCTGGGTGGGTCCCGCGGCATACGACTCATAGGTAGGACTCCCGTAACAATACTGTGTCCCTGCATTGGACTCATTTCGAGCCAACGCGACTCTCCGCCTGCTTTTAAAGTACCAGTAGACTCCAAACAGGAGGGCCGCTCCCAGGAGGATCTCAAAGAGTCCGATACCGCCACCGAAACCACCCCCTGTGCCTGCAAACCCTAGACCCCTGAAGAGCATGGATCCCAGGAGGCCGCCCATAAGCCCTCCGGCCAGTCCTCGCAGGAATCCTCCTGAAGAAGGCTGCTGAAACGGACCAGGCTGGGGATTGGTGGGTCTCGTCTGTGCGCCATAGGATCCGGGATCGCTCTTCGGTTGCGACGGTGAGCTATAGCTTCGGCTTGGCCCGGAGGGCCGAGACCCTCGGCTTCCCGAAGACCTCCCGCCTCCTGCACGGGCGAAGGCATCCAGTTCTAAGACCCCGAAGAATAGATAGATAAACGCCGCGAAAAAAACCAGGCCTTTTCTGAATCCTTTTTTCATTCTTTTATTCCTCCTTTTCTCTCAACATAAGAATCTATACTGATGTATCCAGTTTGGCAATTTACCTCACCCATTACGTCATCCTCTTTGACTCCAATAACTGTTTGGCCAAAATGATGCTTCTCCTTCCTGACTTCTTCACTAACTTACCGATTTCTCTGAGGGACCTTCCTTTTCGATAACTTGAAAGGGTTAACAACATAGGCATGTTTACCCCAGTCACCAATTCAACCTTCTCATTCTCCAAAAAGGATAGGCTGAGGTTGGTGGCTGTTCCCCCCAGAACATCCGTTAAGATTACAACTCCATCTCCATCATTCACTTTTACAATTTCTTGTCGAATCCTATCTTTAATCTCTTTCTCCCGATCTTTAGGCCAAATCGAAACTCCTCTTATCTTTTGCTGTTTTCCCACGAGAAACTGAAGCGATGAGATTAAAGCTTCCGCAAATCCTCCATGAGATACAATTAGAACTCCGACCATTTTCCCCTCCTCTAATTTCTTTCTTAAAAAAATCATTCTATGGATCAATTTTCTTAATTCTCGGATGCAGAACGATTTCTCCAAGCAGACAGTGGCTCTCAGGCATTGAACTCCTTTGCCTCCATAGGCAGTTAACACGATAATAGGAATCCAGGTTGAAATTTGCCGTTAGGATAGAGAAGGTTCTTGGGCTGATAACAAATTTAAAGGATGGATGTAGGTGGGCGGAATATTGACTTTACAACCCCCTGATCAAGTAGAACCTCGAGGGCTATCGGGATTAAAGGTGAAACAGCCTTCAGCTGATAAATTTCCGTATCCTCATGGATAAATGGATCGATGGAGTCTTCTAAAGATACGCAATTGGGGCATTCGGGCGTCCTAGGATCACATTGGTTTGTATCACAGGGACTTTGGGATCCAGAGCCGGGAGTATTTCCCAATGGGGAAAAGTCATGCGCCCCTAAGAGGGAGGGGATAATGACAAGAACAACCAGGATACTGCTAATCAATCTCCATAGCATAGTGAGAAACATTTAACATGGTTACATGTACCTGTCAAGAGACTCCCAACAACAACCTCACAACAACCTTTCCCTCTCCCAGTGTTTATGGCCACTTTGCTTGGCGCAAATGGAGTTGTGGGCGAGGGAGAAGAAGACCTTCAGCAGCAGCCTCCCAAATTATTTTCAGTAGCAAGACGATGGCCCGTTCGACCCATGAAGATGGGTGAGAATTAGCATCGCAAGGGTTACGACTTCTGCCATGTCTCCTCTGTTTTCAAATCATTTAAAATGCTTGCTTATCTCCGACCCCTGAAGCATGCTTTTGTTGAAGACAGGTCGAAGCATCGATTGATGCTTGACCTCCCCGTATTTGGCCAAATGCAATTTGCAGTGGGTCTATCCCTGCTTAAGACTCTCGACCTTAAATTTCCATCAATAATCGATCCCCGGTTGGGGCTCGATCCCTTTTCTGTAAGCATGCTTAATTTCATTAATTTCGCTCACCGTATCCGCAAGTTCGATGACTTGAGGATGAGCGTCTCTTCCAGTTAAAACGAGATGCATCGCGGCAGGTTTTTGCCGGATGACCTCCAATACCTGCTCCAGGTCCACCAGGTGCAAGGAAAGGGCATTATTGATTTCGTCAAGGATAAGGATATCAAACTGTCCCGACTCCATCTTCTGGCGGGCTAATCGGATTGCCTCCTGGGCGTTTTCCCGATGCTCTTTATAGGGGTAGGGATTCCCTTGAATACCGCAAAACCCTTTCCCCGTTGAAATCAGCTCGACCTGACAGTTCATCTTCTTAATGCCGTCCCATTCACCCGCATAGATGTCGCCCTTCATAAATTGAATCATTGAAGTCTTTAAATTGTGGCCGCAGGCCCGTACCATAATCCCGAGAGCAGTCGTCGTCTTCCCCTTTCCGCTGCCGGTGATGACTACCACCAATCCCTTCGGAACTTTAGGAATCAATCTTGTTATCTCCACCGCTTCACCCTCCTCTCATTTAAGAATAGCCCAGTTTGATTGCCTTTTCACGCGATTTCTTAGACGAACCATCTCCTCGCCTTCTTATTTCTTTCCTCTTCGGACAGGCGGGTTACATTCCTTCTTGTTGATCTCTTGGCCGGGCGACCCTCCGAGGCCGGCTTCATTTTCGACCGTTCGGGTGTTGTTGAGTTAAAGAGCACCGGGGCCTCGAACAAAAACTTATTTACAATTTAAATTTCCTCTCCGCTGCTGTAGAATGAATAGATCAACCCAAGCCATGGAGGGCGTTTTGAAAACCGACCAGAAAAGGTGGGACAAACGATTCGGGAGGAAAGAATTCGCTCTCGGGAGAAAACCGAACCCTTTTCTGAAAAGAGTTATCCACCTCCTTCCCAAGGGAAAAGCGCTCGATATGGCGACGGGCGAAGGAAGAAATGCAGTCTTTCTGGCTCAACATGGGTTTGAGGTGGATGCCGTGGATATCTCTGAGAAGGGGCTGAAGAAAGCCGGAAAATTAGCTCGAGAAACAGGAGTCAAGGTGAACGCCCTTCTCGTTGACCTCGATGATTATCAGATTGAAAAAGACCGGTACGATCTCATTGCTAACTTCTATTTTCTCAAGCGCCGTCTCATCCCAAGAATCAAAAAAGGACTTAAGAAAGGAGGAAAGGTCATTTTTGAGACTTACCTCCTTGAACACAGAAAGCTGGCCGCAGGAGGGCCCAGGCAAGCGAAATATTTCTTAAAACCGAACGAACTTCTCAGGTTCTTTAAAGACTTCCGAATCCTGTTTTATCGCGAAGGAGTCTTCAGGGAGGGTGGAAGAAGAAAAGCGGTGGCAAGTCTGATTGCTGAAAAAATCTAAAAAAGGGCTCGAGGACTCGAAGGTTCACGGCCCTCGTAAGAAAATCAGGATTGACCTCTGATTGAGTTATTCCCCTTCATCCCCTAAACCTTGGCCCCTTGATCCCTCAGCTGATAAATCCCAATCCCCAGTAAACCAGCATTCCTAAGATCACCGACGCCCAAAGACGCTTTACCTTCCAGGAAAAGATAAAGACAGAAACGGCAGAAACAAGATAAAGAGGCTGAATGGCAACCTTCGCTCCTTCATTGAAGAATAGGATTGGGAAAACGATTGCGCTCAAGATGGCCGTCGGGAGATAACCTAATCCCATCTTAACCTTTTCTGGGATAACCCATCGGGTCAACAAAGCCATCGGCAGGAAACGGGGTAAAAAGGTTACGACTGCCATTCCAAAAATAATCGCCAACATCTCTTCTCTCATATATCCATCCTGTTTCTAATGATCTTCCTTTGGACTTCGAACTCTTATTATTTTCTTATGGTTTTTCTTTGAGCTTTGAGCTTGCTTTCCATCACCTCCTTACTGTCGGGCCCTTTTTTTCCTTTTCGTTTAAGATCTCAATCACCATGCCCACTCCTCCGGCAAGAAGAGCAGCCAAAAAGATGTACCAGTTGCCCTGCAACGCCCATTTGAAGAAAAGAGAGGAAACTCCCGCAACGACCATGATCCCGAAATGACGAACGCTCTTGAGTTGAAACACCAGAAGGCAGATGAAGAGGGACGGAAGGGCAAAAGCAAGACCATATTGCGAAATTTTGATGAAAGGACCAAATAGAGCGCCCCCGATAGATCCGATCACCCAGGCGAGATGAGAAGTGATTTGGAGCCCGAAGAGGTAAAATGGATTATTTCTCACCTTGGGGAGATTGGAAATGGCCACAGCAAAGGACTCATCTGTCAATTGTGCTGAAAGGAAGCCCAGGAGAGAAAGACGAGTGTTCTTAAAATAAAGGGAGAGGTTAGAACTCATGAGAAGATGTCTTAAGTTTACAAAAAAGGTAGCCCATACGATGGGAAGCCAGGTCATCCCCTTGAAAATCATTTCGATGGCAAGAAATTGACTTGCTCCAGCGTAGACGAGGAGACTCATCAAGCCGGCTTCGGATGGAGTCATGCCGGCATTTCGAGCCAATAAGCCAAAAGCCACCCCTACCGGGAGGTATCCTAAAACCACGGGGAGGGCATCTTGCACCCCTTCTCTGAATCGGCCGTTATTCGTCATGAACAAACCCTGATTCCTTACGAATCAACCTGATGGCTTCGGGGGATTAAAGTTCTCTCTGGTCCGGTTGAAATAGCCAAATTGGAGGGAAGGAAATTCCTTTTTGAGAACATCGACCATCTTAGCGATACCCATTCCTTCGCCTCTTCCCATGGTCTTGAGATAGAGGTCTGGATCAATATTGAGGTTTCGCATTTGGATGAGGTCAAGGTTTGTTTCCCTAATCAGCCCTATCAATCCTTCCACTTCATCCTCTCTGTCTGTGAACCCTGGGAACACAAGGAGATTAATCGAGGTATAAATCCTTTTTTCTTTCGCCAGGACCAGGGAACCCATCACTTCCTCAAAGGAATACCCCTTCGGTCTGTGATAGCGCTTGTAAAACTTCATATGAGGACTGTTGAGCGTGACACGAACGCTGTCGAGCCCCGCTTCGCAAAGCTTTGCCAGCCGTTTTGGAAAACTCCCATTCGTATTGAGGTTGATCGTTCCCCGGTCCGTTCTTTCTCGAAGGAGAAGGATCGTATCTTCCAAAAGCCTCCATTGGGTCAATGGTTCTCCTTCACAACCCTGACCAAAACTGACAATTGCATCCTTCGCTTTATCCAGATGGGAAAAGGCAACGCCTAGAACTTCGCCCACGGTTGGAACAAACCGAATCCTCTCTTGCGAGGCTGGGCAGCATTCCGAAGGCTGTAAGGAAATACATCCCAAACAATCTGCGTTGCACGAAGGGGAGGTCGGCAACGGGCATTCCCAACGTCGAAAAAAAACATTTTTTGCCGCAAAACAGTGATATTCCAAAGCACATCTGGAAAGTTGTCGAAGAAGGCGATTTCTCGGATCCTTTCTCAGAAAAATGCGAACCTTTCTTTTTAAAAGGGAGTCGTTCTGAAAATATTTCGGATCCCAATGAGGATTGCGGTCAATGAATAATCCTGTTGCCCAAAATTTTCCGTCCATCCAGCCCACCGCACTATAAGCCCAGAGCGGAAGCGTGGGCGCTTTTGGTTTCAGTTGGGTGGCAGGGAGGAGGGTCCGGATATATCCGGGCGGGAGGAAAGCCGCCACCGCTGTACACGCGACTTCTTCCTCCCCCAATCTGACTTTTCTCGAAGAGACAAAAGATCTTTTCTCTTCATCCCACCCGATTGGAATTCTTCCGGGTAAGGTAAAGAGTTGACTCCCTTGAGGCAGAGGGACTAATTCGGATCGAGGGGGTAGGAGAAACCGATTTCCGGATCGACCTGAAAGCTTGAGAGACGGATGATCAAAGATATTCCCTTCAGGGTCTGATAAGATGAGCCTGGGGTATTCAAAATCGGCCATCGTGGGTTTGCTGCAAACGAAATTTGAAAATTCGTGAGTGATGGTCACGAACCACGGCTGTGCGCCCTGCTTTCATCCCGCAAGGCGGGGCTTCGCGCAGGCAGGCAAGGCGCCACAGCGTGCACGCACGGACACGAGTCACGTTACTATTTTGGTCAGGTTGGATATTTTCTTTCTCCTTTAGACTTACTCAAGGAATGCTTAACATTTTTCCGTTTCAAAGCTGCCTTCAAACGATTGGTTTTCTTCCGTCTCTTCATGTTCTCCTCCACCCGTGCCCTCACCCTCCCTCTCCCACAACGGGAAAGGGGGCGGGGGAATTATTTGACCAGCCAGATTCCCGAGACAATCAGTGCCGTGTCGACCACTCTGGGAAGGGTAACCCCTTCCTTGAGAACCAGAACGCTTAGAAGGGCGGTGACCAGAGGGTAGCAGGCTGCGATAGGAACAATGTTGGAGGTGCCTCCATTTTCAAGGCGCCATAATAAGTCGACATGCCAAGAAAGCCGGCCATCACGCCGCTTGCGCCGAAGAGTAAAATACTCCTCCCGTCTGATTCAATCAAGGCCTCTCCTTTTCCCGACAGAAAGGTGACCAAAAGAAGGCCCATCATAACGACCGCGCTCCGAATGGTAACGCCGATCAACGGGTCTACTTTTGCCAAATCTATTTTTCCAAAAATAGGGGTCGCCCCCCATAGCAACGTTGTGACGATCAACAAAAAGACGACCAGATTCTTATCCCCCCGATTGAGGCCGATTTCGAAGAGCCTTAATATCTTCTACGATGGAGTATGGAAGTTTCATTTCTCCCCTCCCTACCCCGATATCCAACTCGTTTTTTTCGATTCCATGATAATCCGTCCCCCCTGTCGCCAGGAGCTTGTATCGGTCGGCAAGGGTTTTATACTGGACCACTTCCGTCGAAGAATGCTCGGGATAGTAGACCTCAATCCCCTGAAGTCCCTCGTCGACGAGTTGAGCGATGACTTTCTCCAATTCGGAGGACCTGCCCACTCCGAGAGTATTGGGATGGGCGAGGACCGCCACCCCTCGAGCTTCACGAATGAAATGCAGAGCCTCTTTCGATGTAAACCTGAATTTGTCCACATAAGCTGGGGCCCCCTTTTTCAGAAAGCGATCAAAAGCTTCTTGGAAGCTCTTGATAACCTTCTTTTCCAAAAGCACATTGGCAAAATGAGGTCGCCCAACCTGTCCCCCTCCAGAAGCTTTCAGCACCTCTTCGTAAGTAATCCTGATTCCTAACTGATTTAGTTTCGCAACCATCTTCGGATTTCTCTCCGCCCTCGCCTTTTGAAGATACTCCAATCTCTCGTTGAGGAGAGGATGATGTATATCAAGACAAAAACCAAGGATATGCATGGAACCGGGTGAATATTCAGCGCTAATTTCGATTCCTGGGATCACTTCGAAACCGATTCGCCCTCCTTCTAATAACCCTTCCTCACATCCGTCAATAGTATCATGGTCCGTGATGGCAATGGCCTGAAGCCCTTTCGCTTTCGCATATCTCACGATCTCAGCCGGGCCCAGCACTCCGTCGGATGCTGTTGTATGAAGGTGCAAATCCACGTATCCCATAATCATCCTTTCAATGCTCTGTAAAGAAAGGGAAAAAGAGGAATGATCTACATCTAAATTTTATAAGAGATGCTCCCCCCAAAGTCAACCCTTCCATGTACTGCCCTATAGAGCGAAACTTGATCAGGGTTGCCCTTAAGCGGCACCTCCTTGTTCCCCCTTTGTAGTGAAGGCGGACGCCGCGGAATAGCCAGAATCAAAAGGTTTTACTCCTGTTTTCTTACATTGCCCGGTCTTATGAATCACTCTTAATGAACTTACTTTTCTTCACGTAAGGGCTTAGAATTAATCCTATATGAATACAGGTGTATTTAGGTATTTATTTATAACTATGCGAAATAAAACTACAATTTAATGAAAAATAATGCTTGACAAAGCCTGATCGTTTTAATATATTAGTATAAGAGATACGAAAAATAAAGCAAGTTGGGGGTCCATTCGGCAGCCAGGGTCTTTGGGTAAAACAAGAATGAATAAATTCACCCTTTCCATGGACAAAGAATGGAGAGGGTTTTTTGTTAAGATAAGAAAGGGGTAAACGTCTGTGAAAAATAATAAGGCAATAAACAAAAGCAGGGAGGATTTAGTCCTTGAGCCTATTCGATCGTCACCTCTTTTTACTGAACCCCCAACCTCTATTCCACCCATTCAATCCACGCCCTACATAGAGGCTGAAGTAGAAGGAGCCGCAGAGGATTTTGATCTCCAAGCAGACGAGGCGGAATTAGCGGCTGAGGAAGAGGAAGAAATTGCACCTGAGCCGGTTGCCCAGGAAGAGACCATCTTTCAACCTCAGGATATCACATGGGAATACTTAAAAGGTCTCGAGAAAATATCTCTTCTTACGCCGGAGAAAGAAGTCGAACTGGCAAAGAGGATCAAGGAGGGCGAGCGTCAGGTCAAGATTCTGGAGGCGAAGGCTAGTCGACTAAAAGCCCAGCTATACCCCCTTCCGATCCCAAGAAATGGAAGTAAACGGGCTCAACCCCATACCCGGCAAGGATATAAATTGAGGGGAAAGAACGGAAAGAATGGAAAAAAAATAAAACCTAATCCTTCTGAGATGAGAGAGAAGCAACTTACTTACAAGAAGATGCTGAATCAATATCAACGGGCAGTTCTCGATCTTCAGCAGGCAAAGAATGAATTGATCCAGGCCAATCTCCGCCTGGTCGTCAGCATCGCAAAACGCTATGCGAATCGGGGGCTCTCGTTTCTGGATTTGATCCAGGAGGGAAACCTTGGTTTGATCCAGGCTATGGTCAAGTTCGATTATACGAAGGGCTTCAAGTTCAGCACTTATGCTTCCTGGTGGATCAGGGCGGCTATTTTGCGGGCTTTTGCGGAGAAATCGAGAACGATCCGAATTCCCAACTATCTTTTTGAGATCAAAGGAAAGTTGATGAAATCTTTTAAAGATCTCGTCAAAAAACTGGGGCGCGAACCCACTTCCCAGGAATTATCAAAGGATAGCGGAATTCCCTTGCACGATGTCGAGAAGATTCTGAATCTGATCGAAGAACCGATCTCCCTCGATATGTCTATTGGGGAAGAGGATAGTACACTGGAAGACCTGATCCCCGATGAAAAGAGCCTCTCGCCCAGTGACTCTCTGTTGGAAAAGGATTTGACTCATCAAATCCAGAAGCTTCTATCCGGCCTTTCTCCGAGAGAAGAGAAGATTCTCCGACTCCGTTTCGGCATCGGAGAGGATGGGGAATGTACCCTTGAAGAAATCGGTAGGCAGTTTGGCCTCAGTCGAGAGAGAATTCGACAGATCGAAGCCAAAGCACTCGATCGTTTGAGGGATCCCAAACGCTATAAGGAAATCAAGGAATATTTCGAGTGATTCTTTGAATAGGATACAAAGAAAGGGCGCTTCTTGTTTGACAGAAGCGCCCTTTTTTGTTCGTGTTTCCGGAGATTCATTCCTCTATCTGGATGGCTTCTACCGGACAATTTTCAGCAGCCTCTTTACATGTCTCCAGGGCGCTCTCAGGTACCTCGCTCACCTTCACCTGAGCCTTATCATCATTCATTTCAAAAACTTCCGGACAAGTTTCTGCACAAAGTCCACACCCAATACAGGTTTCTTCATCTACCGTTGCTCTCATGAACACTTCTCCTTTCCTTTTCTTCCTTCACTCTATTATTCATAATCACTTTCTTGAAATCAAGTCATTTTTCTAAATTTATCGTAGAGATATCCAAAAAGCAAGATCATTCCCATCCATTTGACGATAGGGACAATCACCTTTGCCCAACTGATGCGGCGGCTGCTTTTTCGTAAGTGGCTCCAAATCCGCCGCCGAAAGACGGGAATCGCTCGGGAGAGAAAGGCATTATTTACAGTGTCACCCGCCCAAGAAGTTGGTACGATTCAACAGTATAAAGGGGAATTTATGAAAACGGAAATCAGCCTCCTTGACCTGGATGATGAAGAGATGGACGGAAATATCTCGGTCATCCTTTACGGGAGAACCTCTGATCATAAGAGGGTAGTCGTGGTAGATCCGACTTACGAGCCTTATTTTTACGTCCTTCCCAAGAATCCGAACCAGGCCAGAAAAGAAGTTGCGGCTACCCTTAAAAAGAGCAACATGAAGGTCAAAAGGATTGAAGGGGTAAAGAAAATACTTCTCGGGGAGGAGAGAGAACAAACCTCTTCCCGGGAAAACCCCGCGCAACTACAGTGACATCAGCGTACGCAATATCATAGAGACAACCAACCACTAAATCCCGTCCCCCCTTTACAAAAGGGAGCAATTACCCCCTCTTTGGCAAAGAGGGGCGAGGGGAGATTTCCTGAAACATATGTCTTCTTTATTTATGGACTCCCCGGTAGTCTCAGAACGAAATATCCCCTGGAGCTAAGGCACCTTCATATCGAATTGATGACATTCGTTACAGAAATTCGCAGAGGCCTTGTGAGCGTGGTGACACTTTCCGCAATCAACCTCCCCCAAATGCGAGTCATGAGGATTCGGGTCGAGTTTATTTGTTTTATCCGCCACCTTCGGGTAATCTCCATGACACCCCAGGCAGACCGCCCTAGGAACATCTTGCTTCGGCGGGCTTTCCATGTGGCAGCCTGAACAGTCCGTTCCCCTGTTCTTGTGTTTTTCTGCCAGGAAAAGGCCCTCGGCGGCCGAGGTCGGACAGGAAGGCGAGAAGACGGAAGCCCCCGAGAACCATAAGAAAGCCATCGAATACATCAAAGTCCTCAATTTCATTTGAATTTCAATGTGACAAAAAAACCGCCATGACTCGGCGGGACGCTGGAGAAAACCTTCGCTTTAAGAGTACTTCAACCGGCAAATCCGGAATCTTACCCGGCTGTTGGCCGGGCGCCTCTGAAGAGAAGGCGGGCTGGGGTAACCAGCCCGCCCGTACTCCATCTCATCCAGGAGCGATGTCACGCTAATGGTTTTTCCGCGGCGGCATTTTTGCCCGCAATGCGGCCGAAGACAACGCATGTGGTCCAGCCGCAGCCCCCGTCTCGTTCCCATCCCTGGAGGTTTCCGATCATCTCGCCCGCGGAGTAAAGCCGCGGGATGACCTGATCATGCCGATCCAGGACCTGCGAGTTGACGTTGATGCGCACCCCGCCGAGACTGGCATGCCGGTAATAAGTCTTGGGCATGGCATAGAAAGGCCCTGCCTCGATCCTCTGTTTCAAAAATCTCTTGAACTGGCCGAAATCCGCGTCATAGCCCTGGTCCACAAACTTGTTGTAGCGATCCACGGCGGCAACGAGGTTCGCGGCAGGGGTCTTAATGATTTCCGCAAGCTGCGGCAGGGTGTCCGCTGCGATGGCGCTTTTGGTCTCGAGGGCGCCCTTGAGATGAACCTTGTTGGCGGCGGTGGAATCGCAGATGCCCCACCATTGGTAGATCCCCTTCTCATGCAAAATGGTGAGCCGGGCTTGGCGGTAGACGCTCTGGTCGCCGCCTTCCATCCAGAAGCGATTGCCCACGTTGTCGACGTCGATGTAGGTTCCGTCCTTGTCCGCGATGAGCGCGGACCCGGGACCGCTGAAGGCGATCGCCGATCCCTGCATCCGGAGCTGCTGCATATTCAGGAGCGCGGCATCGGCACCGGCGTCCATAGCGGCCAGAAGAACCTCTCCGGTACATCCGGCCCCGGGCTTGCCGGTCGCCTGGCAGGAGGCCCGAACTGCCGGGTTCAAACGGGGGTCGTAGCGGTTACACAGCTTGCCATTGGCGGTAAAACCGCCCGCGGCGAGGACCACGGCCCGTTTGGCGCGGACGAAGATCTCTTTGTTCGCCGCGATGTCCTTGACCCTTACGCCGAGCACATCCCCCGATAGGCTGCCCTTCCGGATGATCTCCAACACTTCCATCTGGTTCAGGATCTCTGCCCCGCGTTTCTTGGCATGATCAGACAGACACATGATCCCTGCCTCTCCATTGAGGTAGTCCAGGTATTTTCCCCCGGTGTGCTGTCTGCCCTTGGTGTAAACTCCCTGCCACGCGCCGTCGACGAAGGGGGTGTTCCAAAGCATGTTCATACGCATCGATTGGGGACTCTCAGGCATTGGATTGGGACCAAGGCTGTGGTAAACCGCGATGCCGTTATGTGTGAATCCGAGGTTAGTCAGCCAATTGTATGCATCGAATGACTGCTCGACGAAGATGCGCACAAGCGCCGCATCGTTCAGGTACCCGCCCAGCAATAACTTTTCCCTGATGAAAAGATCCGTGGAATCGTTGCCATACCAATAGGGATCCTTCTCTGCGCCCTTCCGCTGCTCGGGCGAGTTGAGCGTACCGTAGTTTCCAAAGCTCATTCTGGAGGTGCCGCCGATGGCTGGCAATTTTTCGAGAACGATCACCTTCGCTTTGCTGCCTGCGGCCTCAACGGCTGCCGACAATCCTGACGCTCCCGATCCGACAATGACCACATCGGTTTCCCGGTCCCATTTCTTCCTTCCAGATCCGGGGGTAGTCTTTGATTCCACCGTCCTGCCCAGCATGGCCACGCCTGCAAGAGCTCCCCCGGCGACGGTGGCGCCCTTCATGAAGCCTCTCCGTGTAATTCCTTTTTGACCCCTTGTCTGTCTCATGCTTTCCTCCTTTCCATTTCAACGGCTTGTTATGGTTTCCAGGTTTGCGTTCTTCAAGCTCTTATGGGTACCCTCATCAATTATGTTTGTTTGTAATATACACCTTCTTAAGAAATTAATTAAGGGAAAATTTCAAGGCAGTAAAAGGGGATTGAGAATAGCGACTTATATATTCAACGGCGAGATGATCTGGAAGTTGACGATTACCGGAGGAAACAAACAAAAACCGCAGCGCCATTTCTGACACTGCCTTAACCGTTTAAGGGTTGAATATTTGCCTATTCGTTCATTCTCAGTCGGTTATTATTGAGAGGATATCAATCCAAAGGATTCTACCTGAAAGATTGTCTATGGCCACCCTCTTGAAAAACATGTTCGTGTAATCCACACTGTCGCCTAAGAGCGATTTCCCCCAATTCAGAACGGAGTCTTTCGTTGCCCTCGTTGGGTTCTTTCTTCTTTCCGGGAGAACCCCGATGAACTCATATCCTTTTTTCTCGTTGAAAGTGTATAGCTCGTAAGCCAGCATAGGCGAACAGGGGGCTAAAACGGTTATTCCCCGGATTCAGTTCCAAGATTTCTTCTACATTCTAGTGTGTGCATTTTCGATGCCGAGTCTCGGCTATCATCATAAGTTCTCATAACCATTCTGTCTTTCCGAAGCCTCAATATTTCTAACGAAGCGCAAGAGAGAAAGAGGTTTACACAAAAGTCTCGAATTATTTCCCTAAAAATGTGAAAAAAGGTTCCTGATTTCTATCGGAGATTTGTGGAGTCTATCAGGAGGTTATGAAAAAGTTGCAAATTGTTTGGACGATTTGCGAAATGGGCGGCACGAAGTCCGTTTCTCTAACCTGCTTGTGAAAAGATTGCGGCGGATTCACAACTGATACCAACTGCAGAATTCTTTTACCAACAAGGTTCAATATTTAATTTAGCCATTTGTTTGGGGGCAGATGGGATTTCCATTCAACAAAACCCCGAGTCTGTTGACTCCATGTGAAAAATCTTTATGCCCTGTTATGCATTCTCCGTAGAATGGCTTAAATTCAAGCACATAGGATTGACCTTCCTCCATCGTGACATCGAATTTTACAAAAGTGTCTTCTTCCGGAAGACCGAAAAAAATCTTGTGCAAGCCGGCAGAGAGCGTCAGTTTCCTCTCAAGAATATACCTTAATCCCTCCCCATGCTCGGGCCTTGTTTTTTCATTCTCATCTTTTTGCCCACCGACTCGCCATGTGGCCGCTTGTCCATCAATATTTATAAGGAATGGGTAACTGGGTCCAAGAATGCCACCTCTTGCCCCGGAAGAAATTGTCTTTCAAGTTTCGTTTTAATAGATGTCCTGATGCGCAACTCCGCCATCCCTGAGGGGATCGGTTCTTTAGGTGACTCGCTAAAAACGTCCCTTCTTTCGCTTCGAGATTTTACTCTTATCTCCTTTGATGCTGCTGTACAACCCAGAAGAATAATTCCACATAACACCAATGCTGAATATCTTGCCAAAGTACTCATATTGATGTTCCTTTCTATAGGACGGGAACTATTATTTCGTGAACGCATAATGCCGCTATTTCGTATCTCATTTTCTCCTGCCCTCCAGCGTAGTTTTATATCCCCGCCTCCGTTTGCTTCTTTTCAAACCAGCCATAAATCGAAGGGATGAGCAACAGCGTTAGAAGCGTGGAGGTTATCAATCCCCCGACTACGACAGTTGCAAGGGGTTTCTGTATTTCAGAACCCGCTCCACTGGCGTAAAGCATCGGTATCAAGCTGAATATGGCTATTGATGCAGTCATGATCACCGGACGCAATCTGTCAGCACTCCCTTTGAGAATGGCCTGTGTGAGGTCTAACCCTTCCTCACTGCGCAATTGGGAAATGCGGGATACCAGAACGACTCCGTTTAACACGGCCACTCCGAAGAGTACGATAAACCCGACTGAAGCCGGAACCGACAGGTACAAGCCGGAAATCCAAAGCGAGAACACGCCACCGATCAAAGCGAAAGGCAGGTTGCAAATTACCAGGAGGGCCAGTTTTATCGATCGGAACGTTGCAAAGAGAAGAAGCAGAATCAATCCGATTGCGATGGGTCCGATGATCATCATTTTAGCCATCGCCCGTTGCTGGTTTTCAAACTGCCCTCCCCAGGTGACGTAATACCCCGAGGGCAGCTTCACGTTTTCTGCTATCTTCCGTTTCGCTTCTGCGACAAAACCGCCGATGTCTCTTCCTTCTAGGTTGAGCTCGATTCCAATCCTTCGTAAACCGTCCTCCCTGCTTATCTGTGCCGGTCCTTCCGTGAGAGAGATCTTCGCCAGTTGACTGAGGGGGACGTTCGGACCCCCATCTGTAGGTGCCAGGATGTTCCCGATCGTCTCCACTGAATTCCTGTTTTCCTCCGGCAGACGAACCGTAATATCAAAACTCCTGTTCTCTTCATAGAATTTGGATGCGGACTTGCCCCCTATCGCAATTTCCACGATGTTTTGAATATCGCTTATGTTCAATCCGTAGCGCGCGATTTTGGCCCTGTCTATTTCGATGGTGAGATACGGCTGCCCGGTCACCTTTTCCGTAAGCAAGTCGGTTGCGCCTTCAATTTTGGCGAGCACCCGAGCGATTTCATCGGATTTCGATTTCAACATCCCCATGTCCTCGCCAAAAAGTCTCAAAATGATCTGGGCCCGGGTTCCAGCCACGAGCTCATCGATTCTGCACTGAACGGGCTGGCTAAACCCGAATCCTATTCCCGGAATCGTTTCGATGGCATCTCTCATCCTGGCCGTCAATTCCTCCCGGTCCAGGCCGTTTTTCCATTCCTTTTTCGGCTTCAACACACCAACGTATCCGGTTTTATCAACACCCCGCGTGTCCAGGGCTACCCCGGTTTGTCCTGTTCGCGAGACCACCGTGTCCAATTCCGGGAACGCCTTCAGTTTTTCACCTATGAGTTTGTTTATCTCCATCGCCTTATCCAGGGAAACACCGGGCAGAAGAGATACGTCCATATCAAAAGCGCCTTCATCCATGGTTGGTATGAATTCCGTTCCCAGCCGCGAGATAATGATGAGAGACAAGGCAAGGAAAAGACCCGCAGCGGCAAGGACCAGTTTTCTCTTTTTCATGCTCTTCATGAGCACGGGCAAATACAGATTCTTTAGACCTCTCATGATGAAGCTTTCTTTTTCCGGCTGAGGTTTTAGTATGATTGAACACAAGACCGGAATAACGAAAATGGACAATACCAGGGATGAGAGAAGGGCAATGGCGACCGTCGTCGCAAGCGGTCCGAACATCTTTCCTTCAATCCCTTCCAGGGCAAGAATGGGAATGAACGTAATCGCTATGATCAGCTCACCGAGAATGCTCGGCTTTCTTACTTCAAGGACTGCCTTCAGCACGGTAGCAAGGGTTTTAGCCCCATGCCCGCCCTCACTGAGGTGCCTCTGTACGTTCTCCACCTGAATGATGGTTGCGTCTATGATCATACCGATTGAAATGGCCAACCCGCCAAGAGACATCAAGTTGGCGCTCAATCCGCCGATTCTCATGACAATGAATGTGGACAGCAAAGAGAGCGGAAGCGCAATCAACACGACAAAGGAAGCCCTGAAGCTTCTGAGCAGGAGATAAAGAACGATCAGCACAAGAAAGGCGCCTTCGAGCAGCGCTTTGGTGACTGTGGCAACGCTTGCATTCACGATGTCTGAACGATCGTAATAGGGGACGATCCGGATCCCCTTCGGCAGAATATTGTTCTCGTTTATTTCCTTGACCTTTTTCTTGACCCGTTCGACGACTTCGCGGCTGTTCTCTCCTCGAAGCATCATCACAATTCCGCCGACCGCCTCGTCCTTTCCGTTGATCAGGGCTGCGCCCTGCCGTACGGCTTGGCCGATCCTTACTTGAGCGACATCCTTCAGGTATGTCGGCGTTCCTCCGTGGGATTTTAGAACGATATTCTCGATGTCGGCCGTATCCTTAATCAGTCCAACTCCTCGAACGATATACTGGTCCGAGTGTTTTTCCATCACATTTCCTCCGGCATTCTGGTTATTCCTCTCGATCGCAGCGTATACCTGGTCGACAGAAATGTTATGCCTCAAGAGCCTTTGCGGGAAAACAACGACTTGATATTCTTTGAAATAGCCGCCGTAGGAATTTACTTCATTGACTCCCGGAACGTTTTTTAGCAACGGGTTGATGGTCCATTCCTGAATCGTCCTCAGATCCGTCAAATACGCTATTCGCTCCTGCGGGTCATCGGGCATTCTGCCATCAAGGTTGAACTGATAGATCTCCCCCATTGCTGTCGCGATGGGTCCCATGGTGACCTCTGCGCCTTTGGGAACGTTCTCCTTCGCTTCGGCAAGTCTCTCAAACACAAGTTGCCGGGCAAAGTAGATATCGACATTGTCTTCAAAGACAATGGTCACCAGGGAAAGGCCGAACTTGGTGACCGAGCGCATCTGCTTAACCTTGGGCAGCCCGCGCATGGCCATTTCAATGGGATAGGTTACTGAACGCTCAATTTCTATCGCAGAAAGCCCGCTCGCACGGCCTACGACTTCCACCTGGATGTTCGTTACGTCGGGAAAGGCGTCGATGGGGAGCTTCATATAGGAGTAGACTCCAAATACGACCAGGAGAAGCGAGAAAACGATAACCGTCCCTTTCTGCCTGAGCACCGATGCAATGATCCTTTCCAACATAACTATTCCCTCTATCTAATCCTCCCCTTTGGCGATTCTGATTTTCTTTGGGTCAACAGAAAGTACCCGGCCGCCGCTCGAAGTTCTTCTATTGATGCCCGATCGTTGTAATTGGCTGCATGCCGTACTTTCTACTCAGCCTGGAGCGTCTCCTTCTTGAGCTCCGATTTGAGCGTGAAAACACCCTGGGTGATCACCGCCTCTCCTGCTTTCAGCCCTTCCTTAATCTCGATCCTTTGGCCCGAGGCAGGGCCCACGGAAACTCGTCGCGCAACGAACCTTTCATCTCCTTCTTGAACAAAGACGTACCTTTCCGAGCCGTCAAGAAAGACCGCCTCTTCGGGAACGGCAATGACTTTTCGAGCGCCGGAGTCTTTGCCGGGGTCTATCGAAGCCGTTGCAAACATCCCCAGCTTCAAAAGCCCGCTTGAATTGTCGACTGTCACCCTTGCCTTTGCCGTGCGGGTCTTTTCGTTGATCATATCTCCCGTATAAGAAATTTTTCCTCTAAAGGCTCTTCCCGGAAACGCGGTGACCGAGACGGTCGCGGCCATGCCAGATCGTATAGAACCTACGTCTTTTTCAAGTATGTCAATGACTACCCAGACGGTTGACAGATCGGCAACGACAAAGAGGATCTTGTCAGGGCTGACAATCTCACCCTGGGAGACGTTTTTTTCTATAACAACGCCGGCTATGGGTGAAGAGATGGGAACGAGGGGGTCCTCGCCGTTCGTTTTTTTCTCCTCAAACTGCGATATATTGATGCCGAGAATACGAAACTTCTCCTTCGCAAGGTTGAGGTCTGCTTCAGTCTCTTTTAATTCCTGCCTTGCCTTGAGAACATCCTTCTCGGGGCACACCCTTTTATCAAAGAGCGTCTCCTCCCGTTTCAGGTTTGTCTGGGCAAGATCGAGCCTGCTCTTTGTCTTTAAGTAATCTGCCCATGCCATATCGATCTCCGGGCTGTCAAAATAGGCAAGCGGCTGATGGGATCCCACCCTGTCACCCTGAGAGCCATTGACTTTTACAATCTTGCCTGACATTCTTGGGCTGATCTTCGAGATTCGGTCGGCATTCAACTCGATAACCGCCGTTGCGAAAATAGGAATTGACAGCTCCTCAGGACTGGCTTTTGCGGTCTTTACGCCGAATTCTTTCTGCTTTTCCTGAGAAAGAGTGACGACGCCTTCTTCCTTCCTTTTTTTCTCTTCCTTTCCTGCTTTTTCCTCTTTTTGTATTTCTGCGGGTGAGGCTCTTTTTGTGTCCTTCACATCAAACCCCTTGCCGCCTAAGAAAATGACCCCTGATAAGATCATTATCCCGGCCATGACGATTGGAAAACCTTTTCGTACCGTTTTCATCTCAGGTCACCTCCAATTATTCTCTTTATTCCATTGATAGAAGACTGTGCCCTAAGCAGGGCGTCTACGTATGCGAACTGGATATCCAGGGCATCTTTTTGAGCCAGCCTGACGTCATAGAAACCGACCTTTCCTTCCCTGAAGGCCAGGTTGAGTAAGTCAAGATTCTCGAGCGCTTTGTTGAGCATCTCCTTCTTGTAGAGCTCCACTTCTTTATAGGAGGAAACCAGGTTAGCGTAGCCCTCCTCTATTTCCCTTTCGACGATTCTCTTAACGTTTGGATATCTTATGGTTGCCTGTTCCGATCTGATTTTGGCTATTTTCCTTTCCGCCTGCTTTTGGTCAATGAGCGGAAGAGGTATCGAAACGATCAGCCCTCCTGTATTCCTCAGTTCGTCCCTCTGATAAAACGCCGAAACTGTGACGTTTGGAATAGCTTCCTTCTTTGCCAGGTGGATTGCCGAACGGGTCTTTTCTTCCTCGATTTGCGAAGCCTTGAGGTCGGGTCGGTTGGCAAGAGCGCTTTCTTTGAGTCCTTCCTTATCCCGCAACCCGAGCACCTCACTTAATATCTCTCCCTCGATTTTGAAATCGACATCAGGCTTGTGGCCCATGATATCCTGGAGAATTAAGATAGATTCTTTGTATTCCCTCTCAGCTGAAAGAAGTTCTGTTCTTGCCTTGCCCAATTCCAGCTCAGCGATGTTGATTTCAAGGCCTGATACGTCGCCAGCCTTGAGCTTTATCCTGGTGAATTCGAGAAGTTCTTCCTTTAACCTCACCGCCTCTTTTCTCAATTCCACTCTTCGCTTTGAAGCGAGCGCCCTTGCAAAAGCGTTTCTGGCTTCAGAAGTGATAATCCTTTCCTTGTCTCTTATCTCAAGGCTAACTCTCTGGATCTCTTTTCCAGCTACGTCGATCCTGAAACCTCTCTGCCCTGCGATCTCGAACTCCTGGGAAAGCGTTACCCCGTAGTCCGTAAAGGTATGCTGAACGTCACCCCCTTTGCCTTTTGCGACGACATTACTTTCCACTGTGGGGTTTGCAATCAAAGGGAGCCTCGCTTTCTGCAGCTGGGCCTTCGCAATTTCTTCCTCAAGTCTTAGCGACCTAAGATCCGGATTTTGTCGAAGGGTGTACTCGACGATTTCATCCAGGGTCGCCGATTGAGTTACGGAGGAAAAACAAACATAGAAAACGATAACTAATAGAAAAATGAACGCACTTCTCATCATCAGCTCCTTAGACAGACTTTTGAAAATAATTCTACTGTCAAAGACTCAAGTCTCCATATCCATCCTTCTCCCCTGCAATCGTCACATCATACGGTGCAGCTGGAGTGATGGCGAATCGGCGTATGTAAAATCAGTTGTAACTTCTGAGCGAAGGGAGTTAATTCTGTGGCGGTTTATAGATGGGAAAAGACGGGCCGGAAAAGGTCGACAGGGTCGTGTCAATCTTTATAAGGGAAGATAAGAAAGGAATGTTGGAGATATGATAACTAATCATGCCGGCAGTGTTAAAACAATAAGAACAAAGGTGTTCCGGAGAGGACTTACCCTGAATGAGGGTCGAGCAGTCGCTGCAAGCAATGAGATCGAGTGAAGGGGCGAAAACAAACAAGACAAGCGGAAATAATAAAACAAACCATTTTGAGACTACGACAGATTTCCCCATGACGCACGATCTCCGCACCTCAATACCTTCCTCTCACATTTGTGCAAATTTCAGCCTTGTTCAGGTTTTCTACTGCCACTACTAAAAAGTATGTAACATTAAATCATCCCCTGTCAAGAAGTAAACGGGGTGAAAAATGTATTTTCTTGAATGGGACACCTTATTTCTGTTGAATCGAGGCCGACCAGCTCGTAATGGAACTAAAATCAGCGGGTCATATGGAAGCGTAATTCTAAAAAGCGAGGATTTCAGAAACTACTCTTGCGCGGGTACTCTGGTAAAATCGGGGGATTCAATGCTTTTCCACTGTTGATTTTAATGCCGGTTTTTCCCTCTCAAGAATTCGAGATCAGAAGCTCGGTCACGGGCTTAGATTTCCGAGTCCAGAACCCACCCGTGTACATGTCTTCACTTTCACGATTTTGAATCCTTTGAAGATCTCGCGGGGCTGTGGATGGTCGTTGATCGAGACAGTGAATTTTCCTTGTAGGGTCTTAAGAATACCGTTTAATTTCGGGAATCCTCCCTCGGGAAGATCCCGTGGCCGTAACAGTTCAACAGGCCATCATACGGAGGATCGAGAGAGACGAACGCTTCCGTCTTTTCGATGTAGACCGTCAAATCCTCACCGCGTTTGCTTTCGGCAAACTCCCGGAAAAAGGCCTTCGCGTGAGGTTATTTCCGAGTCTTTTCCCGGAGTGTCTTCAGAAGATCCTCAGGGGTCTTGTTCATCAGAATCTCCCTGAACTGGGTGCGATAGTTCTGTACCAGGCTGACGCCCTCGATCACCACATCGTAGACCTTCCACTCTCCGTTCACTAAGATCATTCGATAATGGATCGGAATGGATTTCGATGGTTGAATCACCTCGCTCTGGACTTCAGCGGCTTTATCCGAGAGGTTGGTGGTTTTGCCAAAAACCACTTTCTCGTCTTTATACGCGATGATCCTGTCCATGTAAACGGTGCCGAGGAGTTTCCCGAAAAGGCTTATAAATTCCTTCTGTTGATCCGGGGAGAGCTTTTTCCAGTTTTGGGCCAATGTCCGTTTCGAAAGCTCGGCATAATCAAAGACATTGTCGAGGATCTCCCAGATCTTCTTTTCTTTGGCGGCCTTGGCGGATTCGGCCTTCAGAGCAGGATCCCGCAACACCTCCAGCGCCCGGTCGACCTGGGGTTTAATGGTTTCCAGAGGAGAAACTGCAGAGGCGGAAACTGGCGAGAGATTGAGAACAACAAGAACACCGATCAATACAGCGAGTGATTTTCTCATGCTTATTTCTTCTCCTTCCCTTCTTTTCCGATATCGCCAAATGCATATTTTCCAATGAGGTCCGAGAGGTCGGGTGGCGATTCAGTCTGTGTGATAACCCCTCCCGACTTTAAGATCAAGCCTGCTCCTCCCGCGTCGAGGCTGACGTATCGGTCCCCGATGAGGCCCGATGTCTTAATGGAGGCAATCGCATCTTCATACACCTTGATGCCCTCTCTTATTTTGAATTCCACCATGACCACTTGCTTTTCTTGATCGAGCTTGAAACCCGCGACCTCTCCGATTTGAATCCCCAGCATCTCCACGGGGTTACCGGTTCTCAACCCGGACACCGAATTGAAGCGGGCAAAGAGAGGATACGAATCGTCGCCCAGAAGTTTAACCTTTCCGAGCTTCACGGTCATATATCCCACGCATACCAGCCCGACCAGCACAAAGATTCCGGCCACTGTCTCATAACGATATTTCTTCATTCCTGATTACCTCCGTATTTCACAGTAAACCCTGGCAATTTCTCTCTGCTTCGTCTCGGCTTGCTTAAAAACGAGATCGATCTCCTCACCCCCTGCTTTGCTCTCAGCAAAACCCGCGAAAATGGCGAATGGGAAACAGATGTCCTGAGAAATATGAGCCTGTGCCTGGATCGTGCGCAATCCTTCTTTTTGAAGATCCAGCGCAAATGTTTTCAGAATCCGCTCCGCCTCGTCGAGGGTCGAAAAAGGGAGAAAAGTGGTAAATTGATTCTTGCTCTGACGCGCAGAGAATCCCCCCACTGCGCCGAAATGCTTGTTCAGGTATGCCCCCATGGCATTGAGAACTTCTTGCCCTCGGGTGTGCCCGAGATGCTCACAGAGTTGATCAAATTCCTGCAGCGTAAATAGGGCCACGACATAGCTATCCTGAGGACTCTTCCGCCTGAGGCCTAACTGATTCCGAACCCTGAACTGCCGCTTGGATTGAATTCCGGTAAGATGTTCCTGGAAATCCTCAAGGCTCTGGACGAATTCGTCGACCAGAGGATGCTCGAAATCGTCGAACTGTCTCGGGGTTCCCTGGAAAACAATCTTTCCGTCACTCAGAGCCAGAATACGGTTGGAGATGAAAAAAACATCCGGGACGTCATGACTGATCAGGACGGCCGTGAAGCCGAACTTCCGCTGGTATTGAGCAATCATGCTCAGGATCGCATTCCTGCGAATGACATCCTGGCCCGTCGTGGGTTCATCAAAAAGCACGATCTTGGGATCGATCACCAGGGCTCGACTCAGCGCCACTCGCTTCTGCATCCCCCCCGAGAGCTCCGATGGATAGCTCTGGCCCACGTCCGCAAGTTCCATCTGCTCCATTCTGGCCTTGACCCGCTCTTCTATGGTCTTCTCGTTGAGAGGAGTGGTCTGCCGAAGCGGCAGGGCAATATTTTCGAAAACGGTCATCGAATCGAAGAGGGCATTATTCTGAAACATGTAACTGATTTGACCGAAGGTCCGATCCCGTTCATTCTTGCTCATCTTCTGAACAGGCTGACCGCGGAACAGGATGGTACCTTCATCAGGGGTTAGCAACCCGATAATGTGTTTGAGCAAAACGCTCTTGCCGCTGCCACTCTTTCCGATGATGGTCGTAATCTCTCCCTCATAGATCGTCAGGTCAACCTGATCGAGGATCCTATGGTTGTTAAATCGCTTGCTCACTTTTTGAAATTCAACCAATGGTGTCTTCATCGATTCCTACAGCAGGAGAGAAGTGACCACATAATCCGCAACGAGGATGAGGACGCATGATACGACGACTGCGGACGTAGTGGAAAGTCCCACGGCCTTCGCACCGTAGCTATCCCTTCGCAGATGGGTATAATAACCTTGAAAGCAGCAGATCGTCGAGACCAGGGCCGCGAACACCACCGCCTTGACAAAGCCTCCCGTGATATCCTGCATCTCCACGCCGACCCGCGCGTGGTGAAAGTAGGTGCCCGCGTTGAGGCCCATCAGCATCACCCCGGTGATAAATCCGCCGAGGATGCCGATAAGATCAAAAAAGGCCGTCAGTAAGGGGAAGCTGATGATGGAAGCCGCGATCCTGGGGCTGACCAGATACCGGAGCGGATCGATCCTCATGGTGTCAAGAGCGTCGATCTGCTCCGAGATGCGTTGGATACCGATCTCTGCAGCCATGGAGGAGCCTGCTCGGGCCGTGATCATGATGGCCGTGAGCACGGGGCCGAGTTCCCTGACCAACGACAGCGCAACCGCTGTGCCCAAAACGCCCGCCGACCCGAATTTCACCAGGGTATAAAAAAGCTGGAGTCCCAAAACCATGCCGGTGAACAGGCCGACAAACATCACGATCACTGCAGACCTGGCTCCGATGGCATAGACCTGCTGAACGATGGCAGGGAACTGCTTGGGATGAAAGATCATTAGAGCGGCTCTGACAAAAAAGAGGACCATCGCGCCGAGTTCATTGACCCACCGAAGTGCGATCCTGCCCAGGGAGGTCACAGGGGATATCAAAAACGGTTGTTTATCCATTGAATCCACTTCCCTTCCATAAGATTCCATGCGCATTTCACGTCAGTTTTCCCGGGATCAGGCCCAAGGGTTAATCGGCCTTGTGCAGTTCTCCACGGGGGCATCATTGTATGGCTCTATTATATCCAACTTGACGACCGCCCCGTCAAGGTTTTTCGCTTGCATAACAAGTCTGTCAATTATAGCATTATAGATTGGCCCGGAAGGAGGCCAAATCCCCGCAGGCCCTGGATTGATTTCAACAATCTATTGCTACAAATTGGAGAAAAGGTTACCTTTAGTCCTAAGAATTCCGAAAGGGGCTTTACATGCATCACGTTGGAATTATTGGAACGGGCTCTTATATTCCGGAGAAGATCCTTTCAAATTATGATCTGGAAAAGATGGTGGACACCAGCGACCGGTGGATTTTGGAGAGGACAGGCATCCATGAGCGAAGGATTGCGGCAGAAGAAGAAACCAACGTGACCATGGGCCGACTCGCCCTTGAAAGGGCTATCGAAAACGCGCGGATCGACCCCAAAGAGATCGAGATGCTCGTCATGGGTACCAACACCACGGAACCGGTATGGCCCTCCGCGTCGGGCCACATCGCCCATCTCCTCAATCTCCATGAGACGATGCCTTTCTTTGACGTGCAGGCAGGGTGTACCGGTTTCAATTATTCGCTGGCCTTGGCAGAGCAATTTGTAAAATCGGGGCAGTACAAAACGGTCGCCGTGGTCGGATCGGACAAACTTTCAGCCATCACCAATTATAAGGATAGAAACACATGCGTCCTCTTTGGAGACGGAGCAGGAGCCGTGATCTTGAGGCGGAGAGCTAAAGAAGGCATCATCCGATCCTATTTGGGCGGCGAATACAAATTGCGGGATACCCTTGTGCTTCGCAAGTATGGAGGCGATAGCCGTCGATTCATGTGGATGAACGGGAATCGGGTCTATGCTTTCGCCAAGGGCGCAATGGCGGAAAGTTGCCTGCGCGTTCTTGACCCTGATCGGACGGCAGGCAAGAAAGAACTCCGTGCCTTGTTCAATCAAGTGGATCGAATCGTTCCCCATCAGGCCAATGAAAGGATCATCAACAGCGCTGCAGAGCATCTTGAATCCAAACTCGACCTTCCTGACGGGGCAGTCAAGAATAAGATGATCGTGACGATTCATAAGTATGGGAACAACTCCACCGCTTCCATTCCTCTCGCTCTCGACGAGTCCATTCGAGAGGGGAAGCTCAAGACGGGAGACCTCATCATTCTTGTCGGCTTCGGAGCCGGCCTGACTTACGCTGCCAATCTGGTCAGGCTGTAAAACAGACGCATCCCATTTATTTTCTCTTTCCTTCAAGAATGGGATGTGCCCCCACCTAAAACGATTGCCGCTTCCGCTTTTCCTCTCAATAATTGGACGCAGCCCTCACCGCATTGGCAAACGCTGGAATTTCATCCCACGTTCTGCCTTCAAGCTTCCGTCCAGTCTTCTTCCTGTTTGGACCACCCCATTGCTTAAAGAAGAATGATACTTTCTCCTTCTGACATTTGTTGCGGATATCCACAGCCCACGAAGCATCCATCGGTCTCGCCTGAGGCCCAGATTCTCCTCCTACAATGACCCAGTTTATCCCTTTGAGATTGAGATCGCTTACAGGCCCAAGAAGTGGTTCAAAAGATATGAATTTAATTCTTGCTCCGGTTTTGCGCAGATGGTCGATTCTGAAAGCATGCTCTTGATTTTCAACACTGACTCCCATCCAAATGTTGGAACTCCAGGAAAGTTTAGGATTGAGTTCAAGAAGGCGTTCTGATCTTTTCGTCAGAATCTGGAAACGATGCCAGTGGGCCTGTTCCATGATATGAAAGACCCTCTGAATAAATTTAGCTGGGACATCCTCATGGAAAAGATCACTCATCGAATTCACAAAGATTGATTGCGGTTTCTTCCACATCAGTGGTAGTTCCAGGACTTTCTCTTGTAAAGTAAGTTCAAATCCGTTGGCATAGTTGGGCTGACCCATCGCCTGAAGCCGTTTGGCCATACGTTCGGCGTAGCAATGGCCGCATCCAGGGCTTATTTTGGTACAACCGGTGACGGGATTCCATGTGGATTCAGTCCATTCAATTTTAGAAACTGAACTCATTAGGCGTAATCCTATTTGTGGGCGCGAATTCGTGCACCGCTTACAACAGTGTTCTTCCTTTGCCCGGGCTGCCGTTTAATTGACACTTTGCTGTCATGCTCTAATTCGACTAATGCTTCTTTTATGGTTTTGGCTACACCAGTGGTGTTAGCATATGCCCAATTCTCTATGTCATCGTAATCTACCCAACCCTTCGCGTTCCGGCATAGCTCTTCGATTCGGTCACGTAGCGTAACCTTGTCTGGATTCTCAAAGAGGCTCATCTGCTCGGAAACCAGCCCAATGGCTTCGAACCGATAGGGCGCGTCACTGACTTTTGCCATATTGTTCTTCATGGTCTTGAGTGCCCGAATGTCCTTCGAACCATGAATGAGATAGTACCGGGGGCGTGTTCCCTGACTAGGTGTGTTAACCCTAAAAGGCATCGCATACTGAGCACCAGCGTTCAAAAGACAAGAGGAGTAAAGGTTGACAAAGAATGCGTACTTCTGTCCTGGCGTAGTACATTGAGCGACTTTTTTGAAGTCATCGGTCCCAAAGAGGGCCATCATACCCTCTTCATATTGTTCCTGTTCACAAAACCTTACGATATCGTAGACCATAAAATTGACGAAAAGCTCAGTGCGCGGATAGGTCAATAAACGTTCTAAAGTCTTCATCGGGTACCCGCTGTACCCGAATGGGTCAATGAAAAAGAATAACGGTTGGTATCGCAAATCTGTCTGGTCGAATAAGTCGAGTACTTCGTTGACTTTGTCATCGAATTCACCATTGTGTACCTGCCAATCCTGGTTGTGTCTATTGAGTTTGTCTAACTTCTTTTTCAACATCTCGGTGCACTGGGCATCTTTGTCGACGCAGTGCATTATGACCGACCGCTTCGGGTCTTCGTCGAGATATTTGTTCGCAACTTCTGCAACTAACAAGGGAGACCCAGAGCACTCATCCGTCTTAGACTCATCGTTGTAGTATATTCCCGGGCCGCAAAAACCGTCAAAGTAAACCACCTTCTGCTCTCTTCCCCGTTTGGTTTGGACTGCGAAGAATATTGCCATCCAAGGGTCAATGTACTTTGTGAGTAATGCGTGTTTGATCCGAGTATGTTCATCAATTACCCAAGGTATCTCAACAAGAGTCATGATATGGACCTGCCTATGGGTGAATACTTGTTCGAGAGAGGTTTCAAATATACATCTTGATGCACAAAATATCATGACTGGTAAATATGTCAATTGTTTTTACGGGTAATGAGATTGCCACGTCGTCCCGCCAAAGCGGGACTCCTCGCAATGACAATGCAATATTCCCCTCTTTAGAAAAATAATGGAAATCTTTTCACTCGAACCCTTGAATCCCTGCCTACGGCAGGCGGGCCAGGCTCCTCGAACTCTTTTAATTCTTTTCTTAAGCGTTTCGCATTATACCCCAGGTGAATCAATATCTCTTCGGTTGCTTTCACGAGGAGATCCAGGTATTTTTTGACATCGTAGGTGTCGTCCGGCCCGACTAACGGAAATGGCCTGACCCGCTCCGCCTTATCTTTTGCTTCGGCATCTTTGATCACATACCTCACCTTTTCTCCGGGATGGATCAGAATTCCGACATCCTCGAGCTCCTGAGCGGCAAGAGCAGTCAGGCTATCTACCTTGTAGGCACTGGGCTCCTGAGAGATCCTCTTGCCGATGGCCAGATCCTCGTTTTTTGCCTGTCCGTCCTTTAACATCAGGCTATATTCGAGGAGAAGGTCTAAAATTTTTGGAATCTTCGCCCGATAATCATCTCTATTCTTCGTCTCTGCCAGAATCTCAAGCATTCGAAGCTGAGCTTCCTGAATCAAAGGAGGCGTGTCACTTCGTCGAAATGCCAATCCTCGCGCCTTGATCTTTCCGTTTTGAAAGAGTCCGAAATAACGGTTGGCCACGGGACTCTCCGGATTCCCTTTGGAGGGAAGGAAGGCCATCCATCGATAAATTCCCTCCAGACTCATCGTGATCCCGGTGGCATCGCTGATCTTCTGACAGAGTTCAAGGACCTCTTCCTCTCTGAGCCCTTTCTTACGAATCCAGAGGGAATCGGTAATGGCATGGAGGAGTTCGAACCCTTCCTCCTCGCAGATCTCCTTGGCTTGAAGAAGGCTTTCCCTTCCAAAGGCAGTGACCGCCTCATGGGCTTCGATTCTCCCGAAGCGGGCATTCCGATAACCCAGATATCCAAAGCATGTCACGAGCATCCACTTGAGTGCTGTCTGCTTCCGGTTGTAAATTTCTCTTCTCTTTTCGCTAAGGGAATCGATTCCAAATCCCCCCAACCCCCTTTTGCTAAAGGGGGGAGGGGGGATTATTTCCACATTCCGCATTCCGCATTTCGCATTCTTCTTTGCCTGCTGCCTTCTGCTTTGTGCCTACTCCTTCTTTCGCCATTTTCTTCAACCAAGCCCTTCTTGCTAAGATGGGCCTGAGTGTCTTGGGAACAATCCCCTCTCTCTTCTCACAGATGGTATAACCCGTTTCCGGGACCCGATCGTTTTCACAACATCCACAAAGTACGGTCTCCGGAGAAATATTGTGAATCGCCATCATGGTGGGATACATCGAGGCGAAGTCAATCTCCGCCACCTCTTCAAAGATCCCCAGCTTAGGTTGAAAGACAAGCCCCCCCTTGTCTCCAACCAGCAGATCCCACGCCGTCTTGAATCTTTCCGGCTCTCCCTTTCTCCAGGGAATGAGAATGTCCTCCTGGAAGGCCCGGTCGAGTTGCATCGAGGTGATCGCTGTTCCCGGAGAGGTCCGGGCCATTCGTTGAACTGGAATTTTAGATAATCGCGCCAGCTCGATCACTCCTTCCATTCCCGATTCTCCATAGATGAAAGAGTTTCTACGATCGATGTGCCACCTTCCAAGGAAGAGATGGGCAGGGGCCCGATAATAGGTCCGGCCATAGGAGAAATAAGAAAAACCTTTCGGATGAACCTGTCTTTTCACAGGATGAGGCTCCCGATCCCAGGGGATGGAGATTTTCCACCTTGTCTCTCCAGAAAAGAGAAGGGGCAAAAGAGAGGCATCCCCCTCATCGCTCAAGATCACATCCGGATCGAAATGTCTGAGAAATTTATCGACTTCTCCGACATCGATCGTCTCCGTCTCCACATGATACCCTTCACATTCCAGTAGGAGCCCTGAACCAGTACGGTTCAGGGTCTGTCCACCGGGAGGCATGGAGTTCCCAGAGATAGAAAGTTCCATGACCCGAAGGTCAAAAATATCTTCATTGTCTACCCAGACAGACTCGGATGGGTCAGGATGAATTTCGAAGACCCGATTTCCTTCAACCTCCACAAGACACCGCCCTGTTGGAAAAATTTCTCTCTCATAAAGATACGTCTGGGGCAAAGGGATGTCACAATTGTAGAAGGTCATTTTCTCTTCCCAGGGAGGGAGAATTCTGGGAAGTTGGGCATAACGCTCCGAATCAACAACCTCGATCTCGATCACCTCCACTTCATCACCACTCCAGAACTCCTTCTTTCGGGTCCACTGGTAGCCTGCTGCCCGCTGGCCTCTCTGCAGAGAGTGGAAGAGATCGAGAAGATCACTTTTCTTTCCCTGTGCATAGAATCGGGGCCGGAAAGGATCTTCCAATCGACGAAGTCTCCCATCCTCTTCCTTGATCCACAGGATCATCGAGGATTCCAAAGGATAAAGATCGAAGAGACGCCCGCTGATTTGCATGGGTTTACCTAACTGCTCTGCATTTGCCGACGATGGTTCACCTGTCTGCTGCAGGCGGACACGAACGATAAGGTTACAATCATTACCCTCCCCCTGGAGGCTGGGTCGCAATATGAAAAGATGCTTTTCAAAAAAAGGGAGAGGCGGCGGGTTGAGAAGATGTAGAGAATTGTTCCATTGTGACACAGTCTCTTGACGGGGGAGGGTAAGGGTGGGGGTGCCCAAGAGGTATTTAGAGTCCCCTCCCCTCAAGAGAGAGTCTGCTCCTTTTGCTCCTCCAGGATTTTCAGTTTCGACCTCAACTCAACCAGGGCCTTTTCATGCTCGAGGAGAATAGAGACCAGTATCGTTTCAAAAGGCCAGGGCCTTGAAGCATAGACCCCGGCTTGTACATGAAGCCTTGCCGTTTCGAAGAGCCGGTCGAGGAACTGCTGATCTTCTTTCCTCAGACCTCTCCGAAACTTCCTCCACTCCTGGGCTTCCTGCTCCAGAACCCTGCTAAAAGGAAGAACCGTCCTGCCCATCACTCGTACTCCGTGTCCGTGCCTGCACGCCGAAGTGCAGCGTTTCGGGTCCGCTCACTCATCAATCTCAAAACCGCTGGACATTGCTCAAAGCGCATAGCGAAATTCATTCAGTGCTTATCTAACGTGTTCGCCCCCAGTAAATGGGGTGCTACAGATTTTTCAATCTGCGATTTGCGATCTTGCAATCTGCAATTCTGCTACTTCTTTTATCAAAATCATTTTGGGCCCCTCCTCATCCAAATCAATCCTCCAAGCTTCGTTAGAAAACTGGAAGAGCCTCCGGGTGAGATAGACTCGTTTCGAATCCCTGAATCCCCCCATCCTCCGTTTAGAAAAAGGAGGAAAGAGAGAATTTTCAGAGAAGATAGAGGACTGGAATAGAAAAAAAGGAACTCCTCCCGAGGCTATTCCTTCTATCTTTCTCAGAGCTCTCTCAAAGAGAGGGCGAACCTCTCTCTCCGGCACATCTTCATCCAGAAAGGTGGTGAGCGGCCCCAGAAGGATCACCCATGGTTTTTGTAGGGGCGATTCATGAATCGCTCCTACCGTCCTGGCATGGATCAGGGAAACCAATCTTTCTCCCATCAGAGTGGCCATCTGGTAGCAGGTAAAGGCTCTTGCGATCCGAATGCTTTTGAGAAGCTTCTCCGGAGAAATCAATGTCCTCTTTGCGAAAGACGAGACCGTATAGGCGTTAAAACGATTGGCTCCGTCTAATACGATCACCTCGATCCCTTTCCCCGCCATCCATCCCGCTACATAAGAAGAAATCTCTCCCGCATCTTCCCCCCAAAAAAGAACTTTTCGGGGAGTAGAAGATTGAACTTGTGATAAGACTTCATCGAGGGTGAGGGATGGAGTTCGGAGTTTAGAATCCATATCTTTCAGTCCGGAGTTCGGAGTTTCGCTTCCGCATCGTTCGGAGTTAGGTTTTTGGAGTATCCTTCTCTGATCCTTTTAGGGATTTCATCAATCCATTGACCATTTTCGATCGTTCGACACAGAATCTTCTTGATCGCTGTTCGAATCTATCGTCGATAACTCTTTGCCTACATGAAATTTCTGTAATAGAAACACATTCTCTTATAGATCTTCTTGCAGTCCATCACTCCGAACTATTATTTAAACTTTCCTGAACATCCCGATGACCTTTCCAAGAATTTGAACTTCCCCTGATCCCTCCTTAATCTGAATCGTCCCCCAGCGCTCATTGTCCGGCTTCAACTCGACCTCCCCTCCTTTTTTAAAAAACCGCTTCACCGTTGCCTCTTCTCCCATCAGGGTCACCACCACATCCCCATTTTCTGCCGAAGGTTGGACCCGAACGACGACATAATCATCGGGCAGAATATAAGGGGACATACTGTCACCTTTCACTTTCAGAAGGAAGATCTCTTTTCCTTTCACCCATTCCGTGGGAAGGGGAATCGTCCCTTCCACATGTTCTACGGCCAACGTGGGCTTTCCTGCGGCGACCCTGCCTAAGATTGGAATCTCCCGGCTCAACGCCCTCCCCTCTTTTTTTAGAGGTCCCCCATACGGTCCAGCCCCCAGGGATGAACCATGCGATTCATGCTCCTGAAAGATGAGTATCTCGAGGCCTCTGGACATCGAACCCCTCCGTTTCAAATAACCTTTTTTTTCCAATGCCTTGAGATGGTCGAAAACCGCTCTCGGATAAATATTGAAGTGCTCGCCGATCTCTCTTACAGAAGGGGGGTAGCCTCTTTCTTTGATAAATATCCTGACGAAGTCGAATATCTCTTTTTGCCGAGATGTCAGTTCCATCATTCCCCTCTTGAATCTAGGATTGTAAATTGGATCAGTTCCCAATGTGGATCATTCGATTTGTGGATTAGTCCGAGACGGGCGCTTCGCCGATATTCTGAGTTTCGAATTTTTCGTGTTTTAACGATACTATACATTTGTTTAGCTGTCAAGGGAATTCTAGGAGGTCTCTGGAAGAAACATTGGTTTCTGGGAAACGGAGTGCTATTGTATTTCATTCAATCTATAAGTTAAAATTAACTATTTGACGAAAAAAGAATTCACTCATGTGGGAGCGCTTTAAGGAAGATATTCGAACCATTAAAGAGAGAGATCCTGCGGCAAGAAACCTCGTAGAGATTTTTCTCTGCTACCCGGGTCTCCATGCAATCTGGCTCCACCGCGTCGCCCATTTTCTGTACGAAGAAGGCTGGTATACAACGGCTCGCCTCGTCTCCCACTTCAATCGAGGGTTTACAGGAATCGAGATTCATCCCGGGGCCAGGATCGGCAGACGGCTCTTTATCGACCACGGAATGGGGGTGGTCATCGGAGAGACAAGCGAGATCGGCGATGACTGCCTCATCTACAAAGGCGTGGTGCTGGGCGGTACCACCCTCGAAAGGAAGAAACGACATCCCACCCTGGGGAACCGTGTCATTATTGGTTCTAACTCCACTGTCTTAGGAGCCATCATCATTGGCGACGGTGCGAGAATTGGCTCCGGCTCCGTGGTGGTTAAACCCGTTCCAGCCGGTGCGACCGTCGTCGGTGTCCCGGGCCGCATTGTGGAATCCTTGACTCCGGAAAAAGACGAACTCGATTTCGAACATGGAAATCTCCCGGACCCGTTGTCTGATCTTATGAAGATGCTTCTTCAGCTTCACAGTAGATTAGAAGAGAGAGTCAAGCGATTGGAGAACCAGGAGAACGAACATTAAACAAATCAAGGTCAAGGTGGAAGCTTGGGTTAAGATTTGAAGTATTCTCCGATTCAACTTTGTTAGGCATGAAACATGGCAAAATATCCAAAAGTTTTGATGGAACATTTTCAAAATCCAAGAAATGTGGGTGAGATTTCTGATCCGGACGGTATCGGCACTGTCGGAAATGCCTCTTGCGGGGACATCATGCAGATGTTCATCAAAGTGAATGGCGACAAGATTATCGAGGCAAAGTTCAAGACTTTCGGCTGCGGGGCTGCCATTGCCACCAGTTCTATTCTCACAGAGCGGATCAAGGGGGCCACGCTGGACGAGGCCTTGACGATCTCGGAGGAGACTTCTACGGAGGTCCTCTCCCAATTGCCTAAAGAAAAAGTTCCCTGCTTCACCCTGGCCACGGATGCTTTAAAATTGGCGATCGAGGAATGCCGATGCAAGCGGACCGGGATTCATGAAAAGGGTGGGTTTGATATGAAGGAGATGGAGAAGGAATCATAAGGATGATTTCATGATAAAAGAAGAAAAGGTCGTTTTTCTCAAGAATCCAAACCATGTCCTGGAACAAGTGATTAAGAACTTCATCCATGAAGCGCAATCGAATCAACGAACTCAGCTGGACGACGGAACTTACTGGGAAGAACCCTTGGTCGGATTTGCTTCAGGCATTGCACCCCTCTTCTTCGAATACAAAACACTCATCGGCCCCTTTCACCTGACCCCTAGGGAGATTATTTCAGCAGCCCTGAAGGAGAGGGGGAGAAGTCTTCTCTTTACTGAGATTGAGCAGATTAGTGTTATTTCATGGGCTCTCCCCGCCTCAGAAGATATTCGCAAGAGCAACCGTCAGGAAAAACAATTTCCGTCCAAACTCTGGGCCTACGGCAGGACGTTTGGCGAAGCCTGTAATATCGCTCTCAGGAACCAGGTTGTAACCTTTCTGGAGGACTTAGGACATCCTGCCGTGGCACCCACGCTTTCCCCGGCGTTTCAGCATATCAGGGATGAGAAGGTGGGCTGGGCTTCTCCCTGGTCTGAACGCCACATCGCCTATGCCTGCGGTCTCGGAACCTTCAGCCTCAATGATGGTCTCATCACTCCTAAAGGAATGGCTGTTCGATTCGGCAGCGTCGTCACTCTGCTGAAGTTGACACCAAGCGAGATGAAATATCGTCACCATAGAGAAAATTGTCTTCAGTTTCGAAACGAAAAATGTGGAAAGTGCATTCCGAGATGTCCGGCCGGCGCGATATCGGAAAAGGGACATGATAAGGATAAGTGTAAGGAATATGTCGATTCGGAGGTTTTGCAAAAGAAACGGATCGAATATGGGTTACAAAACCCTCCCCCTTCCTGTGGCCTCTGTCAAACCGACGTCCCCTGTGAATTTCAGATCCCAAGACCAAACCTGATCGCCTAGAAACCATCTTCATCCGTAAATCACGTAAATCATCAATTCACTACCCTCACCCACACGCTCTTTCGGTAGACGGCGTTGTCGTCGAACGGGGTTGGCAAAAACGGAGCAAACAGCCGAATTCCAGAGCTTTAGAATGCGCACGGTTAAGGTTAGAGGCTATTCTCCTTGCCACATGAAAGTCTATTCTTTCAGGGTATGAAGTCCCTGAGTCTTACGGTCCAAAGGTTGCGCTCTAAAGCTTTTTCATCCGTCTGTCTGTTCCGTTTCTCCAGGATTTCTGCCGCTATCCCTGTTGCGACGCAGCCACTTGTAGGAAGAGGAAAAGAAAAAGAGTTGACAAAACTTGCATTGTGGATTATATGATTAATGAATCATATAATCATGGAGGGATTTATGGAAGAAAGGGTTTTGGAATTGAAGGCTGAGATCTTGAAGGCCCTGGCCCAACCCACCCGCTTGAAGATCCTGGAATTGCTCCGGAACGGAGAAAGATGTATCTGTGAAATCGTCCCGGCCATTAACGGGGAACAATCCAACATCTCCCGGCATATTTCCTTGATGCAGAAAAGCCATCTGGTTACCACCCGAAAGGACGGCGTAAAGGTGATGGTGAAAGTGAGGGACCCGAAGATCTTTGATATCCTGGATAGGGTAAACAGTATTTTAAGAAGCCAGATGAATGAACAGAGCCGATTAATTATGGCGATCTAACATCTATCAGCATTCTCTTTAAGGAGCAAAGTTGTGCTTAAGAAATTTGCAGCATACGTCGTTTTCAACCTGTTTGACTTAGAGCCGGGCACCCATCTCGGTGAGGCGATCAACTTCTTTATTTATGACACCATGAAGGTATTCATCCTGCTGATCGTGATCATTTTCTTTGTGGCCATTATCCGCTCCTATTTTCCGCCGGAAAGAACACGGCGCATTCTTTCGCGAAAACGTCAGTATCTCGGCAATGGCCTCGCGGGGCTTCTGGGCATTGTTACACCTTTTTGCTCCTGTTCCGCAGTCCCTCTTTTCATCGGCTTTGTCGAATCGGGAGTACCTCTCGGGGTCACTTTTTCTTTCCTCATCTCCTCTCCAATGATCAATGAGGTTGCCCTGGTTCTCCTCTTGGGACTCTTCGGCTTGAAGATCGCCTTGCTTTATGTAGGGACGGGTTTGCTTGTCTCCATCATCGCCGGCATCGCCATTGGGAAACTGAGGATGGAAAAATATGTACAAGACTATATCTACCAGATGAAAGTAGGAAGCGCTGAAATCCCTCAACAGAAGTTCAGAGAAAAGATTGTGTATGCAAGAGACTATACGAAAGATTTGTTAAAACGGATCTGGCCCTATGTCCTCATTGGCATTGGTGTGGGTGGCTTCATACATGGTTACGTACCCTCGGACTTCCTGGTCAAGTACGCAGGGCCCGACAACCCCTTTGCTGTTCCTGTAGCGGTCTTGATCGGCGTTCCTCTTTACAGTAATGCCGCCGGAACCATCCCGATCGTTCAAGCGCTAATGGGAAAAGGGATGCCCATTGGCACGGTGTTGGCCTTTATGATGGCGGTCACCGCGCTTTCTTTTCCTGAAGCGGTCATATTGAAGAATGTACTGAAGATGCGGCTTCTCTTAATCTTCTTTGGTATTGTCGCCGCAGCCATTGTCGCAGTGGGCTACCTTTTTAATGCTATCTTGTAAATTATCCAAACTGGAGAGGAGACAGAAATGAAAATTGAAGTGTTAGGGATGGGCTGTGCAAATTGCAATAAACTGTACGAAAATGCTCTTGAGGCGGTCAAGCTAAGCGGGAAAGAGGTTGAAGTTGGCAAGGTTGAAGACATCAAAAAGATCATGGGCTATGGCGTCCTATCCACACCGGCCCTGGTGATAGACGGCGTGGTGAAAGTGGCGGGAAAGGTTCCAAAAGTAGAAGAGATTAAGGGTTGGATTAAATAAGCCCCGTTAGAAAGTTTTCTACTCTCTAACGGGAAGGTTTACACGGGGCATTAAACCCTGTGTTCCCTCGTTTAGAGATAAATCTCTAATGGGGTTCGATCAAAAAAATAGTCTTTATCCCCGCGACAAGCGGCGGGGCTCTCTAACGGGGTAAAGAGAGGGGAAAAAATGGATGGAAAATGCCTTTGTGAACCGAATGAAATTTTGATTTTTTCTTGCGCCGGCAGCTCCAATGTCGGCCAGATCGCCAATCAAGCTGCTGTTAGACTGGCCCAAGAGGGTGTCGGAAGGTATTTCTGTCTTGCAGGGATCGGGGGCCATGTCAGTGGGATGATCGAATCGACTAAAGCAGGCAAGATGTTAATCGCCATTGATGGCTGCCCCGTGGGGTGCGGCAAGAAAACCCTGGAGCACGCGGGTTTCAATATCGATGAATATGTCCAGGTCACCGAGCTGGGTTTTGAGAAAAACCATGATTTGAACGTTTTCGGTCCTGACGTTGGGAAAGTGAGGGATCACGTGACATCCCTCGTTTCAAAAAGGAGAGGCATCTGAGGCAAAGCTCAGGTCGATATGGAAGAAAAAGCGCCTCTCATATGTCGGATTTTCTGATAATTAGACTCAAAGGAGGAAACACACCATGTTAGACAAAGAATTGTTGGGGTTCGGACAGAAATTTCACGGACACAAATGCCCGGCGATGCCGATGGGCCTGCGGGCTGGTTTGGCTGCCATGGGAAAGCTTGGAGTGAAGCATGCTCCTGATGGTCAATTGGAAGCGATTCTGGAACTGGATGAAGAGCACTGTGCGACCTGCTTCGCGGACGGCGTTCAGGTTGCGACTGGCTGCACTTACGGCAAAGGGAATATCAAGCGCCTTGGTTACGGGAAATGGGGCCTGACTCTGATCGATAAGAGGACCAAGCGAGCCGTGAGAGTCGTTCCGAAGACCGAAGCCATGATGAAGAATAAGCAGTCTAAATTCATGGAACTGCGTAAATCCGGCACACCTGCCTCACAGGTCCCCGCAGAGATTGCCGATCCGCTAGTGGAAATGGTTTCCAATGCTCCTGATGAGATGCTTCTCAAGATCGGAGAAGTTTTCCTCTACGAGTTGAAGGAATCGGCGCACACGTTTGAATCGGTAGTCTGCGACCAGTGTGGTGAGATGGTGGTTGAACGTAATGCCCGGTTAAAGGAAGGGAAAGTCGTCTGCATTCCCTGCTCAGGTTACGAGGACTGAGAAACATGGGAAGCTTCGCTCTTGAAGCCTCCCATGAATGTGTTGTTTACAAGGCAGGAGATTTCAATGACTACGATCATTATTGCGTCGATTTTGGTTCTCCTGTTCACGACGGTATTAACCATTGCTGGTGTAGGAGCAGCGTTTATCATTATCCCCACCTTCTATTGGTTAGGCATACCTCTCAAAGAAGCGATGGCCGTGGCCTTGCTTCTGAATACCTTCAGCATGGTCTTTGCCTCGGCGAATTACATCCGTCGCAAGCTGGTGGTTTTCCAAACGGCAATTCCTATTATCGTCCTTGCCATCATCTTTTCACCCCTCGGCGCTTATTCAACCAGGTTCTTCCCAGAAAAGGTGCTATTGGGTCTCTTTATTGCCTTTCTGGTCTTCGCAGGTTCCATGATGTTATTTTATCGCCCAAAACAAAAAGTTCCGTCAGAATCGGTCAGGAAGGAATTGGTATCAGGTATCGCGACCGGGACCTTTGCTGGATATCTCGGAGGATTGCTCGGCGTGGGAGGAGGGAACTTCATCGTCCCCGCTCTGGTTTGGCTGGGATTTGATCCGAAGAAGGCATCAGCGACAACCGCTTTCATTGTGATTTTTTCTTCATTAAGCGGCTTTTTGGGTCATGCCACGACGGGCCATGTGAATTTGACCCTCCTTTCGTTCTCAGCCATCGGTTCCATTGCCGGAGCACTGATAGGCTCCTGGCTCATGACCGAGAAGCTCCAAAGCAAACATGTGAAAATGATCATCGGGATAGTTCTCTATGGGATTGCCATCAAAATGGCATGGGGGGGCATTTTCTAATTCTAAAAAGATGCGAGAAGAACATAATTTACTATAACACAGGAATTTATCCTTGATGATACAGGATGATCCTGCCTGGAGATTCACAGCTTACTGGAAATGTTTAAAATGGATTGGGATTCAAAATTCACTCAGCGACATTCTGCAGGGAGGAAACGATGGACGACAGAGATATCTTGATGGACGCACTGAAGTTTCATGGGCACAAATGCTGGGCAAGCGTGGCCGGCGTGCGTGTCGGGTTAGCAGCGGTGCGGACGTTGGGCGTGAAACGTGCTGGCGGCACGCAGCTTTTCGGCATCGTGGAAATCGGAGAAGACCACGGCGGAATGTGCTTTGGCGATGGCGTGCAATATACCACCGGCTGCACCTTTGGTAAAGGTAATATTCGTAAGGAGCCCTATGGCAAGCTCGCCCTCACGCTGATTGATAAAGCCACAAACCGATCTGTTCGCGTCAGTTACAAGGCCACGCTGCAAAAGCAAATTGGGGAATCCGCTTTTATGCGCAAACGAGGCCTTGGCGTCATGCCGGATGAAATTCCGATTGAAGAACAGATGGAGCTGGTGAACCTCGTCTGGGATGCACCCGAAGCGGACATCCTCACCATCGGCGAGGTGGCCACGTACAAAGGAGAATGGTTCCCCGAGTTGATGGGTTTTAAGCCGTGTGCAGGCTGCGGTGAGCTCACCGCCCATGCGTACCTCCGCGTGGTGGGCGACAAGTACGTCTGTATCCCGTGCTCGGGCTACGACCGCTAATTGCAACTACTTTTTCTTGACGCGACGAATCGGAGGGAGGAGACAGGTTGAATATCAAGAAGGTTGTGCTAACTCTTTACCCTGAGGAAACCCTGAGGCTTACGAGAATCCTTCTTGGCGAAGACAAAGACGAAGCTCTCGCATTCCTTAAGGAATGTCTGAAGCCTCAATTTGATCACGCAACCCGGGATCATTGAGTGCCGGTCTTTGAGGCTTCGTATAAGCCTTCTCAAAAGGACACCTTCGGTAAGCCCCGTTAGAAATTCCGGCGGGACGTTAATCTCCACAGGAATTATTCTAAAATTTAACGCCCTTCAGAGCAGCGGGACATTCTTTCTAACGGGGTAAACATCAGCAGTCGGAGGGGAGAAATGGCGAACGAACCAATCATACTCAAATTGACTCCTGAAGATGTTCTAAGACTCACCAGGATCCTTCTCGACGAGGATAAGGAAGAGGCCGTTCTGTTTCTCAAACAATGTCTCAAACCTCAAATCGATCAGGCTGCAAGAGGCCATTTAATTCGTTCTTTCGAAGGTCCCTAATGCCCCCACAGGAGAGGAGAACCGATGAAGAAGGGAAATGTACTATTTTTGACGTTACTGATCTTCACGATCTTGGCCTTTTCCTATCAAGCCACTTTCTCAGAGCCTTCCATAGACCAACGGTTTCCAAAAAAAATTGCCCAAAGTCCTCTTCCGAAGCTCCTGGATTTTGGGAGGGGTATTTGCATTCCCTGTAAGAAGATGGCTCCCGTTCTTCAAGAATTGTCCGAGGAGTATAAAGGCAGGGTCATCATTGAAATAATTGAAATTGACAGGGAAAAGGAGCTTACCCGGACAAACCGGATCCGCCTTATTCCGACACAAATCTTCTTTGATTCAAAAAATAAGGAGGTTTTCCGGCATGAGGGGTTTATGGACAAAGAGGCAATCAAGAAAGTTTTCCAGCAAATGGGAGTTCAATGACCCATGGAAACCCTCATTAACCATCTCTCGCAATCACTTACGGAAAACCCTCTTCTTGCCTATCTCGGTGTTTTCCTGGGAGGGATTCTCTCCTCTTCAAGTCCCTGCGTCCTGGCCACCATCCCATTGGTAATCGGCTACGTGGGAGGCTATTCAGAGGGAAACCGGCGTAAAGCTCTTTTATACTCCCTTGCCTTCATCTTTGGTCTCTCTCTCACATTTACAGTATTAGGAGCTATTGCATCCGTGATCGGAGGCCTCTTCGGGATAATCAGCCGCACCTGGTACTTCGTTGTGGGCGGAATCGCTGTTGCCATCGGTCTTCAATTGGTCGGGCTTTATGAATTCAACCTTCCTACTCCCGGTCACCTTCAACCCAAACAGAGGGGTTTATTGGGAGCATTCATCCTTGGTCTCATCTTCGGTATTGTGTCCTCACCCTGTGCGACTCCGATATTGGCTTTGATTCTGACCTTTGTTGCCACAAAGGGTGAAGATCGTTTACGGAACTTCGTTATTGTTTATTTATGCTCTCGGCCACTGCGCCCTGATCTTTTTGGCTGGGACGGCAACAGGTTTTGCTGAAAGTTTCATCAAGTCAAAAGGGATCTCAAATCTCGCCACCTGGGGGAAAAGGATCGGGGGCTCAATCGTCGTCCTGGTGGGAGTTTATATGTTTTATTTAGGGATCACGCTTTAGTCAGGGTCAAAATGTTACTCAATTCATACAAAATCACACGGACGCTTCCCTGCTTGGCCGATCCTGAGAAGATCCGGGTGATTGCAGAAATATCGGATGAAATCCATGAGGTATTTCCTTATCTGAATGCCACCCTCAAAGGATGTATCTACAATCATCCGGCTTTGACATTAACCATTAAAAAGGACGGAAAATTGTTCACCCTCCACGCACACCATATTACGTTAGCCAAAATAGAAGATGAGAAGGAAGCCGAGGAGATTCTGGGATGGTTGAAGAATCTGATTAACGAAACATATGAGAAACGAGATCGGATCGAGCCCAACTTTTCCAAGGGTGCGGAGCTGAAGGCATTGGATATTTTTAAACTCCTCCCCGGGACAAATTGCAGAAAATGCGGCGAACCGACCTGCCTTGCCTTTGCTGTCAGATTGGTTGGCCAGGAGATTGACGTTATGAAATGCATCCCCCTCTTTTCAGAAAAGTATCAGGAGAAGCGTAAAGTGCTGTCCGAGCTGCTTCATGCCGCGGGATACAAAATAGATTGATAAAGGAGGATCCTGAAGATGGCTGAGGAACAAACTGCTCGAAAACTCTCTTTCCTGGATCGGTTTCTGACGTTGTGGATTTTTCTCGCGATGCTTGTCGGTGTGGGCTGGGGCTATCTCTTTCCGGGTGTGGTCGGCTTCTGGAATCAATTTCAGGTGGGAACGACCAATATCCCCATTGCCATCGGGCTCATTCTGATGATGTATCCACCGCTGGCTAAAGTGAGATACGAGAAACTGGGCCAGGTATTCCGGGATTTCAAGGTGCTGGGTTTGTCCCTGGTTCAGAACTGGATCATTGGGCCCATCCTCATGTTCCTTCTCGCCATTACCTTTCTTTCCGGATACCACGAATACATGGTCGGCTTGATTTTGATCGGGCTGGCCAGATGCATCGCCATGGTCATCGTTTGGAATGACCTAGCCTCCGGAGACAGAGAATACTGCGCCGGACTTGTGGCCTTCAATTCGATCTTTCAAGTCCTTTTCTTCTCAGTTTATGCCTACATATTCATTACCGTCCTGCCACCCTGGCTGGGACTGAAGGGAATGGCGGTCAAGATCACGATCGGTCAGATCGCAGAGAGCGTCTTCATTTATTTAGGGATTCCTTTCATCGCTGGTGTCCTTTCGAGGATCATCGGCCTCAAGACGCTTGGACGGGAATGGTACGAGGAGAAATTCATCCCCAAGATCAGTCCAATCACCTTGATTGCCCTCCTCTTTACGATCCTGGTTATGTTCTCCCTAAAAGGAGAATTCATTGTTCAGCTTCCACTCCATGTCGTCCGGGTGGCGATTCCATTATTCATCTACTTCGTGGTCATGTTCTTTGTCTCCTTCTACTTGTCGATGAAGGTGGGGGCCACTTACGAACAGTCCACCACACTCAGCTTCACCGCAGCCTCGAACAACTTTGAACTGGCTATTGCCGTGGCAGTGGCAGTATTTGGAGTCAATTCCGGCCAGGCCTTTGCTGCCGTCATCGGTCCTCTCTTGGAGGTCCCTGTTTTGATCAGTCTGGTCAACGTGGCCCTCTGGTTTAAGAAGAAAATATTTCCCCTATGCGGTGGAAACTCCGACCGGGGTCTGTCATGTGACCTGCGAACCATGAAGGAGATGGACCAGAAAAATAGGAGTCATATCAGCACTGAAGGAGGAATATTTCATGGTTGAAAAAGACGTAACCTTTAAAGTTATTTGTTGTACCGACACTTCCGACTGTTGCAAGCCTGTACAGGAGGATAAGTCTGAGCGGAGGAAAATAGAGATCGATTTTCTGTACCTGGATCTAAGCGTCTGCACAAGGTGCCAGGGTACGGATAACAGCTTGGACGAAGCGATTGCAGAGGTCTCACAAATCCTCAAAGCTACGGATGTCGACGTGGTAGTGAACAAGATTAATGTGACAACTGAGGAGCAGGCGGAAGCCTTACAGTTTGAGAGCTCGCCGACTATCCGTGTCAACGGGAGAGACATCCAGCTGGAGTGAAGGAGAGCCTCTGTGAATCCTGTGGAGACCTGTGCGGAGATGAGGTGGACTGCAGGGTCTGGGTCTACCACGGGAAGGAATACACCGTCTCCTCCTAAAGCCATGATTATCGAAGCTATTCTACGCGAAGTTTACGGGAGTCCTCGTGACAAGGCAGGAGGTAAATAAGAAAGGTTACCGATTGCCGGACAACCTCAGGAAGTTTTTTGCGTCAATGCATGGGAAACAAGGAGCAGAATAATCAGGTTAGCCTTTGTTCTGAGACCCCAATCTCCCACCAAGTCAGGAGGTGTGAATCCTTATGAAGAAGCAACCGAAAACGATTGCGTTCATCTGTGTTGAAAATGCCCGGCGAAGTCAAATGGCACAAGGGTTTGCTGAAGCCCTTGGAAAAGGGAAAGTAGAGGTTTACAGCGCGGGCTCACGTCCCTCTTCTCAGATCGATCCACTGGTCATCGAGGTCATGAAAGAGAAAGGAATTGATCTCTCCGGCAAACGCCCAAAAGGGCTGAATGATCTTCCTCCTATCGAGATGGATTATCTCGTTACGATGGGGTGCGAGGAAACCTGCCCAGCCGTCCTGGCGAAAAAGATCATCGAGTGGGAAATCCCCGATCCCAAAGGAAAGCCCATTGATGAAGTCCGGAGGATCAGGGATGTGTTGGAGGCGAAAGTAAAAATGCTTCTTGAAGAGGTCGAATCGTGAGAAGATTTTTGGAGAGGTCAACGGCCCCAGCTTCATCTGCAATATGCTGTCTACCTGAATGAAAGTTTACTCATTGAGAAAGGAGGGGAATGACGGATCAGAGGGGTCATGAAGGCATTGCAGCTGCTGGATGAAAAATTACTCGAAGAAAGGGAGGTTGTAAATGAAAAAATTGTTATTCCTGTTGATGTTGTCATGCTTGATCATAGCCTTTGATCAGGCGAATGCAGCATCTGCCAAGATCCTTGGTAAAGTGCTGGACGTAAACGGCAAGGGTGTCGCGGGGGTCAAAGTTGCCGTTGAGGGGCAGAAGATCACTGCCACCACGTCCAAAGACGGCTCCTTCAGACTCGAAGGGGTGGCCCCCGGCAACGTGTACTTGTACGCAACCGCGCCTTCCAAAGCATATTTGGACGGTGAGACCCTAAAGTCCATCTCCGTAAAGGGCGGCGCAACAGTCTCCGGTGTGACGATAACCCTCTCGGGCCGTCCCAGCGCAGCCGCCACCTATGTAGGAATGAAGAGCGTGCTCCGGGTGTCACGACGCCAAGATTGTTCAAGTCACTTGACGGCACCCCGCACGCATCTGTTCACTCGCGCTTCGTGACCGAGGGGACGAGCCACATGGTCTACAAGAACATGTGGCCGGAGCCTAACGGCAAATACCTGCCCAGGGATCCCCAAGGGCAAACTGCTCAAGGTACAGGACCCCCTGGACGGCAAAGGCCTGGTCCATGTGGCATTGTGCACGAAAGGCGACGAACCCAATCGCCAGTATCTCTTCAAGTTCTATCCCGAGCAGAAAGAAGGTGTCTCTCTGACCGAGGCCGATCTGGATTGTTCGGATAAGCCCGCTGACGCCGTCTGGATTCCGGTTGCCGCCACGATCGGTGGCGAGGGCAACTGGGGTGAAGGGTACACCGACCCCAATCACAAAACCCCTGACCGCCACCCCAACTTCGGCGAGGGGAAGCAGCGCTACATGTGCAAACTCCAGGACGTGCCGTTTATCGCGAAATGGATGAAAGATAACAATGTATCGCGGGAAGGGCAAAAACAGGATTATATCTGTTTCCTTCCGGTTTACATCATGCAGGACGGCACCCCCAGGGATTCGAAGGTGCTGGCAAAAGGTGAGGTTGGCGCTCCCGATGTTCTGGCAGAAATCCCCGAAAAATTGGGCGGAGCCCGATAATACGCTCTCCAGAAATTGCGCCGGGTGCCACGCCACCGGCGTTACGATCAAAACAAAGGACTTTCCGGGCTACAAATCTGTCGTCACCGACTGGGATTACAAAGACCTGAATATCACCTGTGAGCGTTGCCACGGACCGGGTTCGGAGCACGCGAAGACGTCGGATAAGACGCAGATCATCACACCCAAGTATCTGACCGCAAAGGCCGGCAATGAGCTCTGCGGGCAGTGCCATGGGTACCACGACGGAAAGAGCCAGAATCCGATGGGGATATTCAAGCCCCCCTATGACGGGAACTACAAGGACACCCTTGGCCATGGGTTCTTCGTCCCGGGCGTGTACGATCTCGAGACGTTTTATTTCAACTATGACAAGCCCACACCCGCATCTCGAGACCGACTGGAAGGAGGGAGCGTTCCACACCTGGCCCGACCAGACCCATGGTCGTTCGCACTCCATGGAGCTTTGCTGAGTTGCGCCGGTCCGCCCACTGGAGCAATAAGCTCCGAAAAGCTCACCTGCTATACATGCCACGATGCCCACACCCTGGATGCGGGGCCGGCCTCGCTTAAAGTCGGCGGCTACGATTTCGTGAACGCGGCCTATGGGAACAACACCCTGTGCCTGGCCTGCCATGCCACCCGCGGTGCAGTTCAAGGACGTGTCCAAGGCCGATGTGGCGGTGCTCCAGCTCGACGCGGGCCGCAAGGTGACGAAGGACGGAGCCGCCGTCTCGGTGAAAGCCACTGACGCCGTCTTGGCCCGCAACCGGGTCGCCCGGGCCGTCGCCAAGCACATGCAGGTAAAAGCCGGGATGGGCGGGGCTCTCTATACGCCCGACGATCCGAACATGCCGGTGGGCAACTGCGCATCGTGCCACATGGCGAAGATCGGTAAGCTGCAGGACGTCAACGTTGATGCTCAGTACCACCTGGATTTCGACAAGAATGGGAAGAGCGCCGTGGCTGAGGGCAACGTAGCGTCCCACGTCTTCGACATCGTCTGGCCCGGTCAGAGCGCGATCCTCAAGAACCCCGACCCGTCAAAAGGTCAAGGACTACGACATCATGCCGAACTCGTGCAGCAAGTGTCATGCCTTCGCCAGGATCAGCGGCGATAAGGATTAAGATCTTTCTATAGATCTGCTGCCTTCGCAGAATCAATTGCAGCAAGTGGGGCCGGGAGAACCCCGGCCCCACTTTTTTCATGGTGCTACAGGCATCGCAGAACAAAGAGAAGCATCTCCTTATTTGTTCGGCGAGCCCGTCTTTTGCCCCCAACTGGTGGAAGGAGTTTCCCAAGTCTTCTTTCCCCAAGAGTCTCTGGGGAAGAATCAAGAAACTGGAGATTGAGACATGAAGATCGAGTGCTTCTTTGCTGAGGGCTGTGGATCAAAGGATCAACTCAAGGAGAATATCGGAAAAGCACTTTTTGAGGAAGGCAGGGCCGCTGAAATTTCTTTTCGAGTTCTTTCTCAAGAAGAGGCAGAGCAGCTAGGTATAGGTGGGTCCCCCACGGTCTGGATCAACGGTCAGGATATAGAACCTGGAATTCTCCTCCGTGGCATTTCCTGAAGAACCTACCGAGACGAGGCCGGGCGCTTCGTCAATGTACCATCGGTTGAAATGATCCGAAAAGCTTTGCGCCAGCAGTGAACTAAGAGGGAGAAACCTGGCTGCCTGCTGGAGTTCTGGGTGCGTGGCTATGACTATGGTGTGGAGGCTTTTGGATTACAGTTTTGATGATCCTTTCATGAATCTTGCCATGGAAGAAAGTATTTTAAGAGGCAAAGTGGAGGGGGAGAGTCCAGACACGCTCAGACTTTGGCAGCATCCCCGTGTGATCAGCATCGGCTGTTTTCTAAATCCGGAAGACGAAGTCAATGTAGGTGCGTGCAAGCAACTCGGCCTGAAAATCATTAGAAGGTTATCGCCTGGCGGGGCCCTCTACATAGACGAGGGAAGCATTCAGTATAGCCTCACTTTTGACAGGCAGTCCCTCCTTCTCCCTGAATGTATCGAAGATTCTTATAGTGTTTTAAGTAACGGGGTGATAGAAGCTTTGAATTCCATGGGGGTCAAAGCCCAGTTTCAGCCTATCAATGATTTGGTAGTGGGTAGGAAGAAGATATCGGGTGCCTCTCAAAGCAGAATGTACAATGGCATACTCCACCACGGCACAATTTCCGTCAATACTAAGCTCGACATTCTGGAACAGGTTCTAAAACCCTCCGAGCTAAAATTGAAAGCGCAAGGATTCCCAAACCTTAAAGATGGGATCACCACGTTAAGCCGCGAAATTGGCAGAGATGTACCAATGGAGGTCTTTAAGAGAAAACTTGTTGAAGGCTTTGAAAAGACATTGAACCTCGATTTCGAAGTGGCGGCCCCGAGCCCGTGGGAAATCAAAACGGCAAAGGAGCTTTACGAGGAAAAATACAAGAAGTTCGAATGGGTTTTTGCGGAGATGAAACCCCGTTTAGACGTTTTTTCGAGTTACAAGGCAGCCAAAGGCTTAATAAGTGTTTCACTCTCCTTTCGCGGCGATCGCATTGAGGATCTGAAAATTTCCGGAGGTTTTATCCTCCACCCTGAAAATGCCGTGCAGGAACTGGAACAAGGCTTGCGGGGGGAAGTTCTCAACGAAGAGACGTTGCGGGAAAGGATTCTGAGACTTTTTGCGGTGAAGGGAATTCAGCCCGTGGGGGTCTCGGCGGAAGACTTCGCCAGGGCAATCATGTTGGCCTACTTAGATTCACGTCCTCCGTTTGTGCAATGACCCCAGAATATCCGGGAACTTGTCTGGGTGATGGATCGCCTCCCCGAGATCATTTTCTAAAGGAGCTTCAAGAGCAAACTTCACCTCCCCATTGATGACCACAGCGGGCAAGATGTTGGCCTTTGAAAGGTGAATGATCACCGGAGGCATTGACTCTATGGGATGCTGCTGACCCCCCTAGACCTCTCCTCCAGACGACAACCTTCACCTCATCCATGAGACTGGAAACAGCTTTATCGACCATCTCAATCAGTTGACGACATTTTGATGTAGGCGGATTCGCCACATAGAGCGCAACCAGCGTCTCTCCGGTAAGGGCCAAAAATGGAGCTTTCCCGTCAACGTGCCATTTATCCGTGCCGTATTTAGTTTCGTAAAGCTTCGCAGCCAATTTTTGTTCAGCATCTGTTAGACCTTTCCTTTCGAAAGTCGCCTCCAATTTGTTTTCAAGTCCTTTTACAACAATGTCAGTAACCTCGTCAGGCAGGATGTTTTTATTGAGCTCGGCGCTGAGTGAAGTAAGGTCTCTCTTAAATGCTGATTTTAGGATTTCCATCTGAGTACTTACATAAACTGTTCCTTGAAGAAGCAGCACATCGGAAAGCCAGGCGGGCTGGGCAGTGGCTATTTCCTTACCTGCGGTGGTATAGATTCTATCGGTCTCCGCGTTTACTTCAACCCCGAGCCTTCTGATCCCTGCAGCAAAACCGTCAAGTAGTAATTCATATTCCGATAAGAGCGGACGATATTCCCCTTCAATCCGTGGCTCCAACAGCCTCGTATCTACCGCAATGGAGAAATTTATATTTCCGGCATCACAGAAGAAGCTACTACCGGCTACCGTCTTCGTCCTCAACAATTCAACGGTCTGCTCTCTCGCGGATTGCGCAAAAACTTCATGTTTGGACCCTGAATAAAACAGGATGATAGGATCCGCCGTGTGCCACAGGTACAATGTGTTTGGAGAAAGACCTGCCCTTTTGCATCTAAAAATAGCTTCACTGACCGCCAGGTTCATCTTGGGATCTGGGGTATTAAAATCCAGGAGCCTCCAACTCTCTTCATACTTCACCATAGTATGGGCACCTCGCCTTTAGACATTCGGTGTTCGATTTACTGAAAATGCACGGCTTTAGGTTCGTGGAAGTCTGGATAGGAATTGAAAGTTCACGCGCAAAGAATTCCACTGCCACTCTGATGGCCAGATAAGTCGCCATCTTGCAGCATCGGGGACCTCCAATCCGAGCCATTTCGTCAAGTATTCTGGAAGCAACCCGCAATGCCAGTGACCTTTCTTTATCCGAAAGATAAGTAGCTCCGGTAATGATGCTGAATACCGCCCCGGCTGCGATTGCACAGCCGCAGACACCCCATGATCCACAGATTCCATGAGAAGCCCTTTTCACTCTTTGGTTTGCCTTATGAAACTCAGGTTTCCCAACATGGACTTCACCCGAATTCCTTAAGGCGGTCAAAAGGGAATACGCTGTCACAAAGTGATTTTCTGATCCATGGATCGGAATGGCAGGATGCTTCATTAACAGGAGGGCAATCCGCATGGGATCTGTCTCATTGCTGGCTTCGCAAGTCTTCCAGACAAGGTCCTGGGCTGAGGCCAATCTGCACACCTCACAGACATAATGCCCGTCAGGACAGACGTAATCCGCCTTTTCCCTCTTACCGCAATAGGAGCATGCGGCTTCTCCCACCACGGTAGATAGGCGGTTTCCACAGACGATACAGAAATATGTCTCCTCATCCATAAGACCTAATTCAGGGAACCTCTGTTACAGCTAACTGGTGCACCCGCTCCGAAGACCTGATCTCTTTTTGAAGCCTCCCGCTTATCATTGTGGTGATTAGCAGTATCTGCAGTATCTTATGTTACCGCACACCTTGTCAAGATTCCATTCAATCCCGGCAACGAACTTTTGAGAAGAATCAGCTAAAATGGTTGGAACTATTAAAAGAGAGACGTACTTATCTCATGCTCTTGTTCAGAGTATTTTGAATATGCAGGGGTGAAATGCTGTCTGAATTGAGACAGGCTATCTGAATTCAGACAGATTTGAATTTTCTTAATCAATTCAATATATTATTCGGTTGATAACCCCACCATTGCTTTATTTCAGACGTTTTTCCAATTTTCTTTCAAATCAGATGATTCACTGACAAAAGATCTAAGGAGAGAACTCTTCCCATCACAACCTTTAACTATTTGATTTTAATAGTAACTTTAAAGAGAGACTATTAGCCTTGCTGAATCGTTCCTTTAAACACCCTCGTTGGCATTTTCTTTGCTCTATAGAGGAGGATTTATAGTAATTCCTGGTAGGGGCGTAGATGGGAAACGCCGGGGAAGACAAAAGACCATGCTGGGTTATTCTAGACTGTTCGAAATATGTCTACTCCAATTGCCCGGCTTATCAGAACCAGGATAAGCCTTGTTGGGAGGTTGCCGGGACCCAATGCCGGCAGATGCTCAATTTAGAATGGGGATGTCGGGATTGCAGGGTCTTCAAGATTTGCGGTCATGGTGACTAACAAAGGCAGGAGTTTGTCATGCTCTTGCGGTCAATTGCGGGAGTATTCGCGGGGGAAGCCCATAGGAATTCCTTGACATGCATAAAGAACGGAGGGTAACAGGATGAGGAAGTTAGCAGTAGTGGTGATTGCAGTAGCGTTGGCGCTCGGAACGGCGGTCATGGCGCAGGAACTCATGAAGGTGACGGGTCTGGTCATCAAAATCGATACGGCAGCCGTAAGCGTAACCATTCTGCCCCAGGTGGGGGATGCGGTCACGGTTATCATGAAGGATCCCGAGTCGCTCTCCAAGGTTAAATTAGGCGAGATAGCGGAGGCGCGATATAGGGTGATGGACGGCAAGAACATGGGGAGAAGGCTCCGCATGATCAGCGAAGGCTGTTCCTCCTAAGGGGTAAAGCGGCCATTTGTAAGAAACCCACGTTGCCGGGCAAGGCCGCCGGCTGCGAAACCGTCCAGACAACGGAAAAGCTGGATAAAGTCCATTAACGCAAAAAACCAAGAAAGGAGGCAGTATGAAACACTTTTTATCTTTGATTTTAGCTCTATCGCTTTTTTTAGTAACGGGGGTCTGCAGCGCCCAGGTTGTCAGCGGTCCATCGATCGCACTTCCCCCGGCAGAGGTCATTTTGAATGCCTGTAAAGAAATGGGTGTTGAAGCGGTCGGGGGAGAATATGTTATCTCAAAGATGCCCGACCTGATCAACAAAACCGGCAAGGTATTTGTCATCGATGCAAGACCCGCAAGGAACTACGATGATGGTTTCATTCCCACAGCATTCAACATGTTTGACGCAAAATTCAAGCTCATCTACCCGGAGTTTGAAAAATTAAATCTTCCTAAAGATACGGAGATTTTTATCGGAATAGGAAGACCTTGCCCCATGAGCCTCAGCGATATCAAACAGCTCAAAGAAAAAGGGTATACCAATCTGAAAGCATTTGTCAAAGGCCCGCTATTCTTTGAAAAATATTTTTCCGAAGTGACGGCCAAAGGAGCAAAAAAACATGTTTCAAACGGTGCGGTGGTCGTTAACCTTGCGTGATGACGCTGACTTATCCAAATTCTTTTCTACAAATACCGAAAAGGATAAACTCATCATCCTCGTGGGCTCTGCCGATAATGCAAAAATCAATTATGCTTCGGCTGGAAAAGTTTATAATGCCGGTTACAAAAAAACGGCCGTATTAAATGGCCGCATTGAAGATATTAAATAAGGGAGGGATACCAATGAAAAAACTATCGGTCTTGCTAACAATATCGGTACTGTTTGCTTTTGGGTATGTTCATTGGGAAGTTGTCCCCGTAAGAGCCGAAGAAAAGGCGGTGGCAAATAAAGTTGACACCATCAAGGCAGGTAAGGAAGAGGGGACGATCGATAAAGAATTTTTCAAAAAAATAGTCGCCGAAAAACCTGCAAACGTATCCATCGTAGATGTGAGGACTCCATTTGAGTATCAAGCAGGTCACTTTGATGGCGCTATACATATACTCATCAACGACCTCTTTAACAAAGGTTGCGATTCCACCCTGGCTCGGCTTCCAAAAGAAGGGTATGTGGTGTTTGTTTGTGCCAGTGGCGCAAGGGCTGCGGAAATGTATTTTGGGATTCTGGATGATTGCAAATACAAGGATAGCAAGAGGCTGTTTTTCCTGGATGCCAATGTTGCATACACACCCAAGGGTCCGGTAGTCCAATAAATTCATCGCCCCCCAAAGGAAGGCATTCAATGCCTTCCTTTGGGGGAAAAGTGCATTTTCACCCAAAAATCAACAACGACCGGTAAAGGATTCCCACAGGATCGGTCGTGGTTTGGCTGTTGCCCTCCCTACTCACTGCCATTTCATCCCTTCAGTCTCTCGACAAAAATAACCTTTGAAGTTAATATGTTAATAAATTAGGAAGGCTCAAAGTGAAGAAATTTCTCATCTCTTTCCTTCTCCTTATTCTTCTCTCTCTCCCCATTGATACTGCCGCACAGAGTCCCTCTTCCATCCAGATCTATTTTTTCTACTCCGAGGATTGCCAACCCTGTCAGGTGATTCTTCAGAGTTACCTTCCAACGCTGAAGACGATGGTCCCCAACCTTGAAGTCAAGACCTTCGATGTCGGAAACCCCGCCTATTATGGAGCGCTTGCCAAACTGGAGAAGAAATTTGGACGGTCAGGAAGTGAGCTCCCCGTGGTCTTTGCCGGAGATCAAATGCTCTCCGGAGAGATGGAGGTCATGGAGAAGTTAAATCCCCTCCTTCTGGAGGTTCAGGCAAAAGGCGGCTCCTCCCCTCCCCCTATTGAAATTCCATCTCTGTCCAAACCTTCTTCGAAAACCTTTACAATGGAGGTCACCTATTTTTATCAGAAGGGATGCCCAAAATGCGATCGAGCAAACGCCCTTCTCAAATACTTGGTCAAGAAATATCCTCAATTGACCATCAAAGAGATTGACCTCAATACCCCGGATGGGAAGCGTTTAAATGAAACCCTCTCTAACCGGCTCAATCTCTCCATGGAAAAACGTTTGATCGCTCCGACCATCTTTATCGGCAGCGATTATCTCCTTTCAGGTGAAATCACAGAATCTAACGTGGAAGCGTTGATCCAGAAATATGGAGAAAAAAGGCCGGGTGTCAGTGAAATTAAACCTACGTTAACAACACCGACGCCCACCCCATCGCCAACGCCAGAAGAATCCAAAAAAGCCGAGGAGTCGATTATCGAACGCTTTAAATCCTTTGGGGTCCTGGCTATTCTCCTGGCAGGCTTGATGGAAGGGATGAATCCATGTGCTTTAGCCACCCTGGTCTTTTTCATTTCCTATCTCACCATGGTTGGCCGAAAACGACAAGAGATCTTCTGGGGTGGGCTGGCTTTTTCAGGAACGGCCTTCATCACCCATTTATTGATCGGCATTGGGATTCTAAGTTTCATCCAGCATCTCTCATTCTTACCCCTGTTCTCACAAATCGTTTACTTAATCACTTTCGTGTTCGCCCTCCTTCTTGGACTCCTCAGCCTTTACGATTACATCCAACTCAAGAAGGGACGACCCTCCAAGATGAAACTTCAGGTTCCGAATTTTATGAAAAAGAGGATCCATCAGATCATTCGAGTGAGAAGTGATGTGTTGGAGGCGAACAAGGAAAGCCCATCTATCCGTTTCTTGCTTGCTGCTGTTGTGATCGGTTTCATTGTCACCCTGTTTCAATCCACGTGTACGAGTCAGGTCTATCTCCCCACGATTCTCTTCGTTGCGAATATCCCGTCACTCAGGAGCAGTGCTGTCTTGTACCTTATTTTTTATAATTTTGTTTATGTCCTTCCGTTGCTGGTCATCTTCGGGATCGTCTACTGGGGAGTTACTTCGGAACAGCTTTCCTTTTTCCTCCAGAAGAGGGCATCCACGATCAAGCTCCTCACCTCCATTTTCTTTTTTGTCTTGGCCGGGATATTGATTTTGAGCCTGATATAAGTCATAAAGATGTTACTCGGTTCTTATAGAATTCCCGTGTCGTTCCTCGCCCGGGCGATTCAGAGATCTTCGGGTGTTCCCTGAAATACCGGTTCGAAACAGACCGTCCCAAAATGATGAAAGGAGTGGGCCTAAATGAGTGATAACGTGGAAGGACAACCCCTTGAACCCCAAAATGAACCTCAGAACGAACCTAAAACGCCAAGGGTAAAACGAAAACCCCTTATTTTTGGCGCCATCGCCATTGTTGTGGTGGCGGGAGCCATCCTTTTTTACTTCTTCTACCTCCAACATCCAAGCCGACAAATTCTTGCTCGAGTGAATGACGATAAGATCACGGTCGATCAATTTAGCAGAGAACTTGCCAAGGTAGAACCTACTTTGATAAGAGAAATGCTTCGTGAGGAACCCAATAATCTTCTCGAAAGAATGATCGTCAGGGCTCTCCTCTTGCAGGAGGCAAAGAAGCAGGGGGTTTCTGCTCCGGCCAAAACGTACAAAGATGCGGCAGCGAACCCTCTTCCTGCTGACGAATCCATCATTGCCGAGTTGATTGGAAAAAAGTTTCCTGCGCCGCCGGAGGTAACGCGCGAGGAAGTCGAGGGATTCTATAAAATGTATAAGAGTCGGATGGAGGGAAGACCTCTCAAGGAAGTCGCTCCGGCGATTGAACAGTATATCCGGGAAGCAAAGTCACGCGAGGCATTGAGCCAGTTTTTAGAGGAGATTCGAAAAAACGCCAAGGTTGAGATCGATCAGGCACAGTTGCAAAAGGTTACGGTCAAACCCCCCGAGATGAATACGGAGGACGAGCTCAAACAGGCGCTTACGAGCGGGAAGCCTGTTCTGGTCGATTTTGGAGCAAATTCCTGCCTCCCCTGCCGTCAGCTGAGGCCTGTTCTTAAGGAAATCTCTGCGGAATATTCCGAAAAGGCGAAAGTTCTGGTCATCGATGTTTACAAGTATCAAGACCTTGCCAGAGAGCATAAGGTTCTCATGCTCCCGACTCTGGTCTTCTTTGATTCCAAGGGAAAAGAAACCTTCAGAAATGTCGGGTTGATGGAAAAAGAGAAGATTGTCGGAAAGTTGAAAGAGATCGGAATGGGCACGTAATCCAAATGCGGAGTGAGGATTGCGGATTGAAGTAAGTTACTTGGGTTGCTTGGGTTCTTTGGGTTAACCCAATAAACTCAACAAACTCAATGAACTCAGTAAACCTCTATTGAGGATACTGCAATCGGAAATTCCTTAAAGTGGCCGGTACACGACCGGTCCTTTCACACCCCTCACGAGCCGCCATAACCCACCGTCACCTTGCTTCCCTCGACGATGACGGGCACGTTCCGGACACCTTTCGAATACTTTAACATCTCGTCCAGTTTCTTCTTGTCTGATTCGACATCAAAGTATTTTGCGCCGTCGCCGTAGGCTGACCTAGCCTTTTCCGTATAAGGTCAACCTCCTTTACCGTAGATAATCACCGTGTCCTTCATCGCCTCTCCTTTCCCATTTTGGATTTCCTACCCAACTAATATCCAATTCAAAATCTTTAGTCAAGCCTGAAAGTCCCTCTCCTTGACGCCGTTAAAAAAGCAATTTAAAGTAAAAATTGTAAACCTTATAAATACAGGAGGTAGGAAATGGGATTCTGGGATCTTAAAACATTAAAACTGGATGAATTTCGGCCCGGCATCTGGAGTAAATTGGAATCAGGAACAAACTTGACGATGGCTTTTATGGAAATCGCTCCGAATAAAGAAGGATCTGCCCATGACCATCCTTTCGATCAGTGCGGGGTCGTGATCGAAGGAGAGATCGAGATGTCCATTGAAGAGGAGAAGAAACTAATGAGGCCGATGGAGACCTACTTCATCCCAGCAGGCGCAAAGCATAGTTGGAAAACGATGAACTCATCAGCCAGGATTTTAGATATCGCGGTAAAGCAGGGCTAGGAAATGTGAAACGCCGGGCGGACTATCTTAATGGCATGCCTTGCGCTGCCGCACCCTGCACGGTGCGCGGCAGCTTGACAATTCTTCTCTACTGAACTTATGCTTTATAAAACGCTTCTTTGGGATGGAAGAAGGGTGAAATTTCCGAGAAGCAGGATGGTTGTTTCCGCGATGAGGTTTGAAAGAGAGTTGTGAAGGAAGCTCAGAGGATTTACCTCGATTTCAATGCCAGTACCCCGATTGCTCCCGAAGTGGCTGAAGCGATGAGGCCATTTCTCTCGGAGCACTTTGGAAATCCCTCCAGCCAGCACTGGGCAGGGATTCCGGCTAAAGAGGCCGTTGAGCATGCACGGCAACAGGTGGCCGAGCTTCTCCAATGCTCTCCGGATGAGATTGTCTTTACCAGCGGCGGAAGCGAGTCCAACAACCACGCCATCAAAGGGGTGTTCTTCACACTGAGAGAAAAGGGGAACCATATCGTCACCACGCAAATCGAGCATCCCGCTGTAATCAACCCCTGTCGATTTCTTGAGAAACTTGGGGCAGAAGTAACGTTTGTTCCTGTGGACCGACATGGGAGAGTGGATCCTCAAGACATTCAAAAAGCCATCACTCCGAGAACGATTCTGATTACGGTGATGCACGCCAATAATGAAGTGGGAACCATTCAGCCGATTGAAGAGATCTCGAAGATCGCAAGGGAACGCGGCATCGTCTTTCACACGGATGCAGCTCAATCCGTCGGGAAGATTGCTACAAAGGTTGATGATTTAAGGGTCGATCTATTGTCCATAGCCGGTCACAAGGTCTACGCACCCAAGGGAATAGGGGCGTTATATATTCGCAAGGGGACACCGATTGAACCGCTCATCCACGGCGCGGGCCACGAATCAGGCAGGAGGGCTGGAACCGAGAACGTTCTTCTCATTGTAGGACTCGGGAAAGCGTGCGAGATCGCAAAGAGATATTTAAATGACGATAGGATTCTCGATCTGAGAGACCGCTTCTGGAAACTTCTTCAAGATCATTTTGGAGAGAAAGTGGTTCTCAATGGTCATCCTGTTCTTCGCCTCCCGAATACTCTTAACGTCAGCTTTGTTGGAAAAGCAGGAGGAGAAATCTTATCCCGATTAGACGGAGTGGCAGCCTCAACAGGAGCTGCCTGCCATTCCGGTTCGGTGGAACTCTCTCCGGTTCTGAAGGCAATGGGAATTTCTCCTGAGGTGGGTATGGGTGCTATCCGATTCAGCCTGGGCCGGACAACAACAGTTCAAGAACTGGAAAGGGTAGTCGATCTTCTTAAGAATTCCCCTCTTCTTTTAACCCAATAAATTTTCCGCTCTTCACACCTTGATCCAGCGGCGTTGGAGGCCGTAATAAAGAATCAATCCTGCCAGATAAGCCACACCCATGTTCCACATGGCAGTGCCGGCGGTGACGAGGAGAACGAAAAGATTCTGTTTTTTAAGTTTGACATCCTTAACGACCAGCGCCAGTTCCACTCCTGCGAAAAAGAGGATCACGCCCAGAATCGAGCCGTGGAAAGACCTGAAAAATGAGTGATACTGAATCGCTCAAAAAGAGCCCTGTGAAGAGTACGATCACACCAAGAATCACCAGTGCCCCTCCTGTCCTGGCGCCAAACCGGATGTGACCCGCCATGCCTCCTGCTCCATGACACATGGGAATGCCTCCTATGAAAGTACTGATGAGGTTCATGACACCGTGATCGATGGCAGATTGTTTTGGCCGTTACCTTTCGATCGGGAAAATATTGATTATTTTCGGCAACCGTCCCGATGATGGCATTCCCGAGTGTGAGAGGAGCTTGAGGAAGTCCTAAAATGACAAAGCCAGAGAGGAGTTCTTGCCATGACATTCGTCCAAACGTCAATTCAGGAAATCGAAATCGAACCGAGAGATTGGAAAGCTCTCCGAATCAATTCCGGTTTTTGAATAAAAGCCATTACGATTCCATATGCCAGAAGGCACAACATGGCCGGAAAACGCTTGCTATTGAGAAGGAGGAGGGTAATGATCACTCCTCCGACTGGCAATCACAGGGCCTTCTCTCATCATGCTCAATCCCTCTACGACAAAGCTCAACCCCAAGCCCGAGCATGATGCCTCGAACGACAGGTTTCGTCGTGATCTTCTCAATCCAGGTGATGGCTCCGGTCAATCCCATCAGAAGCCAGAAAAGGCCGGTAAAGATTCCCGACCCCCAGATCATTCCATGGGTGATCGCCCGGCATGAGCGATGGCCATCCCTCCAATTGCTTTCATGGGTTGAATAGGAACGGGGGTCCTGAAATAAAGTCCCACAAAAATTTTGAAGACGCCGAAGGCAACAAGAATACCCAAAGGGTCCATCTTATTGAGCGTGATATATCCCACGACAAAAGGGATCAGCGTGCCCAGGTCGCCAAAGGCCCCGGCAAACTCCATCTTGTTGTAGTCATTCCCCCACAATCGCATGGATGATTTACTCTCCTCCACGAAAAATGTTAGAAGAGATTTGTCATTTAAAGGGTATTTTCATGGCTATTCGAGAATCTCCTTCTTTCTGACCGATTTCATGCTCCGCATGCACTCCACAGCATAATCGCAGGCTTCAAAGGCTTCCTTCCGATGAGGTGCAGGCGACTGCTGCGATGAGGATCAAGTCGCCCAGGTCAAGTCTGCCCACTCCTGCGGTACAGGGCAATGTCCTGTATTTCCCACTTGGTCAGGATTTCGTTGGCTATATTCGATAATTCTCTCTCTGATGCATTTATGTCCGCTTCATATTCGATTGAAACAACCTTCCGACCGTTCGAATCAGGACGGACAATGCCAAGATGCGTCACGATTGATCCGGAGGAGTCAGTTTTTAAACTGTCGAGCAAAAGCTGAGGAGAAACCAATGCTTCAGTAACTTTTACCATGCCAAACTCCTTACGTAATTTTTTACTTGGTTAGGAGTCTCTCGAATTTCTGCTTAAATCTTTTTTCTACGATTCCTTGAAGGTCCTTTATAAGAGAATCCACTTTCCCGATGAATTCCTTCCCTTTCGGTGTCAATTGCGCTCCACCATCTTTCCCGCCAAGTCTTGTATCTAATATCTTGAACCCCGCCCTTTGTTCGATCTTTCTGATCGCTCCCCAGGCATGCCGGTAAGACATCCCAAATTCCTCGGCTGCCCGCTGGATGGAACCTAACCGATCAACAGCCAGAAATAGTGCAGTTTTGCCTCCCCCAAGCACCACTTCCCCCTTGTTCTCGATCCAGAATTTCGCTTTGATCTCCATAAAACCTCCTTGGAAAAATTTCACTTATAATATGCTAACTACAATATGCTAAAAAAGCATATTGTCAAGATAAACTCGCTTTTCTGAAAGGGTCTTATACATTGAAGGATACCACATGGGTCTCGGTAATGTTGAAAGGAATTAAAAGAGGAAACCATAAATAAGGATGGAAAGCAATCCACCTGCCAGAAGGATGTAAGGAAGGCTGATCTTTTTATAAATGGCAAAGAAAGCCGCTGCAGCCATGAGAATCCTTGGAATATCTACAAGGGAGGTCCTTCCAAAATTATAAAGGACCAGGGCCAACATTCCGATAAATGACCCAAGGACACCCTGCTCCATCATCCGGACCTTTTCGACTCCCCGCAATCGATCGTGATAAGGAATCAGAAGGACCAGGATGAAGAAAGAAGGGAAAAAGACTCCAAGCGTGGCCATGAATGCACCCAACAGATTGGCTACCTTGTAACCCACGAAAGTGGCTGTAATCAGAATGGGACCGGGAGTCACCTGACCCAGTGCAATCCCGTCCAAAAATTCTTTTGTGCTGAGCCACTGAAATCGGTCTACCATCTCATACTGGATCAAGAGGGATGGCGGTGAACCCGCCGCCGAAGGCCAGAGCTCCGATCTTGGAAAGATTGAGGGAGAGGCTCGTAATCCTGGGATCCACGAGATAAGAGAGCACCAATGCCAGGCAAATAAAGGCCGCCAGGAAGAGCAACAATAAGATATTCCTTTTCTTCACCTCGTGAGGAACGCCTCCGGAGCGCTTCCAGCGGCCGCAGCTTTGGCTTGGAGGTATCTTAGGACGTAAAAGAAGACCGGCAAGCGGCAGCGAAGACAAAAATCAGAACAAAGTTCCACTGGAAAAAGAAGGCGAAGAAGGATAAAACTGCGATGAGAATCACCTTCCAGTCTTTGAGAATGGATCTGCCGAAGGTGATGCAGGCATTGAGGATGATGGCCACCACAATTGCCCCCAATCCCTTAAAAAGAGCCTGGATAAACCAGAGGCTATGAAATCTGAAATAGATGGCCGAAAGAATCAAGGAGGGCGATAAATGCCGGGAGAACAAAAGCCACTGCCGCTGTAAGGGCTCCCCAGATTCCCCTGACCCGATACCCGATGTAAGTAACGATCTGGACCATGGTAGCCCCCGGGATCAACTGGCAGAGGGCCACCCCTCGCATGAACTCTCCCTCTTTCACCCAGCCATATCGATTTACAGCCGTCTCCTTGATCTGACCGATCATCGCCGGGCCGCCATAGGCCGTGGCCCCAAGTTTGAAAACTCTTGTGAATAGAAGGCTGAGTGGAATCATATGCAGTCTCCCTAAGAGAAAGGTCTACCCTCTAAAACATCGGCGTTGGAACAGTGCCCCATCCGCTTCCTGCAGGGGTATCTTGCACTTGAAGAATCTCTCCAGTGTGAAGGTGAACATCAACGAAGAAAAGTGGCTTCCGTATGATGTTGATGTCGAAATCATCAAAGGCGATTTAAGCTCTTCACTTATCGGCAGATACTTCGATGAAAATGATCCTTCGCTTCATCGCCGGACTATCGTGCATGCTTGGATTGTGAGCCTGCATTCCAGCATGGTGAGCATGTCCTTCTGTCAAATGGGCAAAGGGATGAAAAATATACTCTGTAATCATGCCAATGGTTTTGTGCTGTTCGAACAGTTTCCATTCCCCGCCTGTATCAGCAATCATTCCCTGCATCACATAATCAATCGGAATGAAATAGGCAAGAAGACGATGACCTTTGCTATTTTCGATGGATTGCAGCTTTGAGGCAATGGCAGGATCCTGAAGCACAGAGGGAAGAAGTTGTTTTGCCGCTGATCAGGTCTTCTTTTGTTATAGTGATCACATCAACACGGTTCGACTTGCTCCAATGGAAGATGATGGACGGTATAGGCTCGTAAAATGAATCCGCTTCCGACAATGACTACAAGAAGCACCAGAAAGATGAGAATGGCTTTCCCGAAGCCGAGACGTTGTTGTGACTGGCTTTGAGCTTCCTACCAATACTTTCTCAATGAAACGGGGAAGGAACATTCCCGTTCGATTCATGTAAGCAATGTAACTTTCCCCGAAACGATTGGTCATTCGGCGTTCCTCATCTTTGGCGAGAAGGTAATACAAAAAGAGCATGACTGCAAAGAGCGTGAGCGTCAGAAATCTGGGCCACATGATCGCCAGTCCCAGAGCTGCCAGCCCAAGGCCAAGATATTGAGGATGGCGAATAAAGGTATAAAATCCTTTTGTCGCAACACCCTTTTTCAACAACTTGCCCAATATAAACCTGTGCAGCACAGACGAGAAATATTAACGTTCCTGACGACAAAAAACACTGACCCCAAAATACGAACGATTGCCAATGCCTCATTGGGCGGAACGACCATGTGAGGAAGAAAGAAGGCTGTCAGCCAGCGAGTCATCGACGATTGATTTAGGGCGAGCAAAAATGGGTTGAATGCCGCATAGAAAAAGAAGGCAAACGGGCTGATCATAATGGCAATTTCAAAGGCCGACAATGAATGATAGAAAAATAGCGCTTCTTGCCGCAAACCTCTTACCTCATACCACGACTCGGCATTTTCTCCTGGTCCATTTAAGAAAAAACTCCTTTATACTCTTCTTGTGAGAGCGTAAACCAGAGCCAACTTCCATGGAGTTGTGTTCAGCGCTCAACGATAACGTGGATCGTGTAACGCGGGCCACCCTGAAGCTGTGCATCGATCTCGGCGAGCCCGGACACTGAGCCCCCTGTGACGTAAAAACGCACAATCCCCAAGCGGGCAAAGCCCGGACCGAACGGCTCCGGCTTGAGCGCCACAGGGACACCACGCCGCGTAACCATTCCGATTGGCACCCCATCGCTGAGGATCTCCAGGTTCCCCTCGGCGGTCGGACGGAGCGCCATGAAGGAGCGCGCCTTATCGGGTAGCGTAACCAATAGATCGACCGGCATGGACGCCATCTGGCCTGTCTTCACATGTTGCCAATCCTCATTGCGGCTTTCGTGGAGCTGATTGTAGGCAGCCACGTTCGGCACCGGCTTGGCGGTGATATGAGCAATGGCCTGAGTGGTTCCAGACAATCGCCCAGCATCTGAGAGCTGAATCGAGATCGGATAATCGCCTGCCTGAATGGGATTGAGAGGCCCCCAACGAAGGTGGATCGCCTTTAAGCCGGGACGTTCAGGCGGACCGGCAGGTAAGGCCCCTGTGAGCTTGAGGACAATAGTGCGTGGATCCTGGGGGTCCAACCCTATAGTAAAGGGCACGGATATAGGCCCTTGCGACCAGCCGTAGAGGAGAACGGCCTGCGGACGGCTATTTGGCTGCGGCGTAAAGGCTTGTGGAAACGTGAAGCGGAAGGTAGCCCCTACGGGCAGGGCCAAGCCCTGTATGCTCGGGTCAGAGGATATATTGAAGACAACCCAGGACTCAAACGGATACCCGGCTGCAAGCCCATCGCTTGTCATCGGTTGGTACTCGATTGTCGCCCCAGGTGGGTTTGCTCCAACGATCGTCGTAAAGAATGCAATGACCAGTGCCGTTGAAGTGATTAGGCTAAGGGCGCTAAGCCATACTGTAGAACTCCGATCTCGCCACTTCTCTCGAATCCAGAGGAATCTATATTGAAGTTTTTGTTGCATGAGCCACCTCCTCAAAAATTGTACCTTCTTTCCTTTGCCACACAGGATATGGAAGGCTCTATGTATAATTTAAACATTCGAAGACAAAAAGGCCACCCAATGGGATTGACGCAGCCTATAGTTGCCTTAGTATCTCGGCAGGCTTCATTCTGCTTGTCCGTTTCCCCATGACATAACTCGCCATGCCACCGGCAACAAGGGAGAGTGCCAGAGAAATTGCTGTTAGCCCGGCGGAGATGCTAACTGGAAGCCGGACGGTTTGGGCAGCGGCTGCCGTATCTTTGGCGAAAGCAGGCAAAAGATTCAGCTCCCAGGAGGTTGATACGGGAATGGAGAGGAAACCCAGAAGATAAGAGAAGAAGTATCCCATCAGGATTCCCAAGACACCTCCGAGAAGAGATTGTAAAAAGACTTCGCCCATTAACTGTTTTTGAACATCTCTTTCGGTCCAGCCGACCGCCTTCAGAATGCCGATCTCTCGGGATCGCTCAACAAGATTGGAAAGCATGGCCTTGACGATCAGAAAAACAGCGCCTCCAAGGGCGATGATGGAAACGATAAAAGAGAACTGGTCAGAAATCTTCGAGACCCCTCCCATCAGTTCAAGAGATGAATCGGAACTCGCGACAGAAACCCCATTGAGCTGCCTGGCAATGCTTGTCTTTACCTGGCTGAGAAGAGATGGGTTCTTCAGGCGAAGATAGACAATATTTACCCCGTTAGAAATAATGCCCGCTGCTCTACGGTCCCGCCTATGGCGGGATTAGATTTTGGAATAATTCGGGCGGGATTGAGTGCCCCGTCTGGAATTTCTAACGGGGTGAACACCGCCCGATTCTCCGCCAAGCAAGCTCTGGGCATCTTGAAGGGGCAGGTATATATTCGCTGAGGCGATCTGGGATCCTTCTTTGATCTCCAGGAGTCCCACGACGCTGAAGGGACGGCCATTGATCTCCACTGTGTCTCCCATTTTTTTGTGCTGGAATTTTGCATAATGTTTTTCGAGAACGACTTCCCCTTCTTTTTGGGGAAAACGCCCTTCTTTGAGCCACTCCTTGACCTTGACCGGCCCCAGACTCGGTTGCGTAAGATCGACTCCCATGATCGTCCTGAAACCGCCTTTATCAAACTCCCAGAGGAGGAGCGAAGAAGCCATCGAATCGACACCTTCAATCGTTTTGAGTTTTTCGAGATCCTCGGAGGGAAGAAGCTGATTCGAAAAAGGCAGGCGTATCCCGCGCATGGATGCGGGCGGCTGGCCTGAATCAACAGCCCGCTTTTCCGGTCGCTGCACAACGACGTCTGCCCCAAGGTTCTTGAAAGGCAGGCTCACCGCTTTCTGATAAGCCGTTGAAACGGCATTGATGGAAACAAAAAGGGCAATTCCGATCCCGATGCCCAGGATATTGACCAGGGTACGGTTATGGTGATGGCGAAGTTCTTTCAACACGTAGTTGATAGTTCATGATGTCCTCACTTTCTTACTTCTGTTATTTGATCTAGAGAGCGCTTCGGAGATCTTCCATGGTCCATTTCCCCTGGAAAGCGGCAGGGCCTGAACCTGTGGGAAAGCCGACAAATTTTATTTCTTTGCCATTTACTGGAATGGCGAACTTGCCGTCCAGCCAGATGACCAGGGGGACATGCTGGGTTACCCCTTTTTTGGCCATGAACTGTTCGCCTTCTTTGGTCTCGAAGTCATACCAGGAAACGGCGACTTTGCTCCCGTACTGTGAGAAAACCTTTTTGATCTGCTCCAGCGAATCCAGAAGCGGACCGTGGTTCATGTAAAGGACTTCAACCTTGACCTCTTTCGCAGCAAAAACTGTAAATGGAACAGAAAATAGAGCCAGGATTACCAAACAGGATAAAATTATCTTTTTCATGACATGATCTCCCCATCTTTCATTCGGATTAGCCGGTTGGCTGTTTTAGCAAGTTCATCTTCATGGGTGACCATTAAAATAGCCACCCCCTCTTCCTTATGCAATTTGTTCAAAATGCCCATAATGGCCTCGCCGGTGCTTGAATCGAGGTTTCCGGTGGGCTCGTCGGCAAAGATGATTTTGGGGTTATTGATCAATGCCCTGGCAATGGCTACCCGCTGCTTCTCCCCTCCTGAGAGGGCCGAAGGCAGGTGCTCGATCCTGTGCCCCAACTCCATCTTGCCAAGGAGTTCCGTTGCACGCTTGCGACGCTCTTCATTGGTCATCTTTAAAGGAAAAAGAGGAAGGGCCACATTCTCCCATGCGGAGAGGGTCGGGATGAGGTTAAAGGACTGGAAAATAAATCCGACATTTTCCCGACGAAACAGGGCCAGCACATCTTCAGATGCTCCGTTAATCTCTTTCCCATTTAGAATCACCCGCCCCTTCGTAGGTTTTTCCAGCCCTGACAAAAGAGAAAGGAGCGTTGTCTTGCCGCAGCCCGATTTTCCCACGAGGCAAACAAATTCCCCTGCGTCGATAGCCAGCGAAACCCCCTTGACCACTTCAAGATCACCATATTTCTTGCTTAGATCCGTACCTGATAAAATAGTTGATTTAGTCATGTCTTAATACCTCCGAAGGTTTGATTTTTGAAATGTGTCTGCCCAGCAACCCGCCTGTCATTCCTCCTATGATGATTGATAAGAGGATAGCAAAGAAAGCCAGGTTCCAGGGGACATGGACGGGAAGCCGCAGGGTCTTAAATATCTGATCTCCCCCTCCCGGGAGAAAATGCGGATTTGGACTCATCTCCCACGGGATAGGGATATTGACCTTCATGAAACTTAAACCGAACGAGGCCACAAGGGCTATCAGAAGACCCAGAATACCTGCCATAAAACATTGGATCACCGACTCTGACATCAGTTGAGAGACCACGTTTCGATTGGTCCAGCCAACTGCCTTGAGAACCCCGATCTCCCTGGCCCGCTCGGCAATGTTTCCTGCCATGGTCTTAAAAGCGATCAGGACGGCAACAATGATTGCGATCAGAGAGGCAGCCAGCGTGAATTTATCCGAAAGGGCAAAGAGGCTGCCGAGAAGTTTCAGGAAGGAGTCCGGCGTAGCCACCGTGGCCTTATTGCCAAGGATGCCTTTCATCTCGGATGCCAGGCCGGTGATCTTTTCCTGGTCTGCCTTAATAAAGAGGAGGTTCACATCGCCCGGTGCGTATGGAGAAACAGACTGTAATCCTTTCGACGAAGTGGCCAGATCCTCTGCCTCTTTTAGAGGTAGGTACACATTGGCTACGGCGATTTTAGCTGCACGGGAGGCATCTACAATACCCACGACAGGAAATTTGTCATCGGCCACCGATATGGTGTCATTCAGTTTGATCCCAAATTGCCGGGCATAGGCCTGCTCAACAAGGGCCTCGGGTTTGCCGTCTTCGAGAAACCTTCCCTCTGTGACAGAAGAGCGAAGAAGGCTCGGTCCTATGGAGTTCTCTTTTTCAATCCCCAGGACGATCCAGGCCCGGTTCGGGTCGAAGACCCAGAGCAGCAGGCCTGTGCCTATTCCTCTTACGCCGGGAAGTTTCTGGATCTTCTCAACTTCCTCCTTGCGGATCGTCACTGCCGAACAGGGAAAGACCGCTCCTGCCAGGTCCTTGGGAACATCGCCTGACCGCTGAACCGTTATGTCGGCTCCGATTTCCTGGAGGGGGACATGGGCTGCCTGGCGGTAAGCCGATGAGAGAGAGTTGAGGATGATGAGAAGGGCGATTCCGATCGAGAGTCCGAGAATTGACATCAGTGTCCTTCGTTTCTGGTAATAGAGTTCTTTCGTCATGTAACGTAGATTCATCACTTACCTCCATTTGTGTGACCATGGACTTTGCGCACGGGTCATGCTCTGGCGCATAAGATTGAAGAAACGTTGTTGCTGATCGGGATCGAGGATCTTCTTTAACTCCGTGATATGCGTGATGACTTCCTTTTGAATCTCATCCTGGATACCCGCCATCTCTTTCCGCAGATTCTCTATCTTCACAGGGTCGCTGTTTTTCTGAAGGAGAGTTACGAAAATCTCTTTTTTCTCCTCCATGAGCGCTCCCCAGTTCTGCAAGCCGCCCATGAAACTTCTGGGCCAAGGGATCCATTTTTGATAATTGAACATTCGAAAGGCCGAGGGACTGATAGAGATGACTGTCTCCCGGTGACATGGGACAGGGCGCTGAGGATGTAGTAGAGGCGTTAACGTAATAATGGTATCCCATGGAGACCAGGACACCTGCATTGATTGCTAATGACAGAACCAGAACGACTGTCAACCACTTAGATTTCATCTGGATTCATTCTCCTTATAACTCACCATTTGGAGATATCCGTGTGCCAACGTGCCAGGAGGGGCAGGATCAAAAACCTTCAAGGAGTCAAAAAGGGCCTCCTGTGAATAGGTCGGTCGCTCAGGCTGAAACGGAAAGAAATCAGATCGGGCCAGGATATTACCGAGATAGGTGCCAGCCAGGATTCCAATTACCAGCAGGATTGAAGCGATAGCAGGGGTCCGCAATAGCTGGAAAAATCGCTCGAAGATTGGCAACAAACCTTGTTCACGAGGTTCTTTAATTTTTCTAACAACTTGCCGGTAAAACCATGGATCCGGGTGGATTTCTTCCAACTCCCCCAGGGTTTGCCAGACCCGCTCAAGCTCCGCATACTGTTCACGACAGGCCCGGCAGCTCAGAAGGTGACTTCTGACCTGTTCCTGCTCCCGAGGCTTCAAGTTCTCTGTCCTGGTAAGCTGAAAATTTCTTTTGGACATTATGGCATTTCATCATAAAATCCATTCAAAAATATGTGTCTCTAATCTAATTAAACAACTCTCAAGCCAAAAACCTGCGGTCATTTTTTAGAAATTTTTGCATCAGACTTAGCCTTTTGAGAAAACGAATTTCGAAATCCCAGAAATCAAGAAAATCACCGTAAAATCCCCCTTAATCCCCCTTTTCCTAAGGTGGAAAGCATCATCTCCTCCCTTTGTAAAAGGGAGGTGGGAGGGATTTTCAAAACGCTAAAGTTTTACAAATTTTTCAATTTTTCTTGAAGGGTTCTTTTGGCCCGGACAAGTAAGGATTCAACGGCAGAGACCGAACAGCCAATGATCTGGGCAATCTCCTGCATAGGAAAGGTCATCGTATCTTTTTAGAACCAATGCCATTCGCTGATTGTCAGGCAGGCTCTGAAGGGCATCGGAGATTTGGCGGCTGCGCTCCTTCTCGAGAAGAAGATCTTCAGCAGATGGCGAACCATCGGCGAGAGTCTCCTCAATAGCTGTGCTCACTCATCTTCATCAGACCGGTGAAATGGAAACCATTTCTTGCGGCGAGCGGATTTCAGCTCATTAAAACAAAGATTGGTCGTAATACGATAGATCCAGGTTGTGAATTTAGCCTCTGGGTTTATAGGTTTTGGCTGCCTGCCAAACCCGTATAAACACTTCCTGGGCCAGGTCTTTCGCCTGCGTCCTGTCCCCGATGAAACGATAAATAAGATTCAGGACGGAAGTCTGATGGCGATTCACCAGGATTTCAAAGGCACTCTCGTCACCTTTGGCAATCCTGGCCATTAAATCTTCACTTGGTATTTCCTTATCCATAGATTGAAAAAAGTTTACAGCTGGAAAGGAAGGCGGGGTAACCTGGATCAGAAATAGTACCTCACCCTTAATTCAATCCTGTAGTCGTTCTGTTTTTCACCGAATTCGCTTCCTTTCTGCTCCCACCAGGGCGATTCCCTTTAACCGGAACTCCAAATTCTTAATCCCGGTATATAAGAGTTCCGGAGAAATGGAAAGGCTTCGATCATTGAGGTTCATGATTGTTGTGATGGCGGGCGTAAAGTAAAGGATATTGAAAGGGTTCTTTCTGGCTGATCCGGAGGTAGAGGTAATCCTTGCATCGGATTGGGTCTTCCATAATTGCCTTCGGTCACACTCGCCGCTTTCTTCAACAGGGAATCGTTCCCATTTAATAGAAACAGGTCGTAACCCCTGTCGATGAAGGTAAAGTAGTCTTTCATTTCAAGACGGCTAAATCCGGTTCCATTTCGGTAGTACTCAAAAATAAATGTCGTATCTGAAGCAGTCAGGTATCGGATTCCAAGGAGGTAACTCTTGGCATCAAATTTTGCTTCAGAAATGTTCCCCTGGCTGTCGATGACTCTGCTTCTTTTGATTATTGATAAAGGCAAACTCCCCGTGGATTTCGAGATTGGTGGTGATGTTTCTTGAAAAATCCATTCCCACCCGGTTCGTCTTGCTCTCTCCTGTCATGGCCATGAGATCGATGTCCGTATCATAAAGAAGAAGGTAGAGTTTTCCGGCGAAGTTGAGCCCGTTTATCTGTCCCGAAATCGTCGTTGACATCCTTATAAACAGGAAAGATCACGGGAGTGAACGAGACCGTTTTCAAGCGGACCCTGGAAGCTCTTGATATAATCCGCCGAGGCCAGTGATATATCCTTCACGGGCAAGTTCGGGGTCATCAGGATCTTTGGGCCTGCTGACAAAGGCTACCGGATTCCAGGCATACCCCTTTCCCCAGAGCAGGGTCTGCTTTCCGAAGTTGAAGCTGAGAGAGGAGGAGGGTTTAAGGGAAAGATATCCTTCATAGATCATACTCTTGGGCTCATTGTGGTCCCAGCCGAGATAGGAGTATTGCAAATCGAAATTGGTCCTGACGAAAAGACGGGCAATCCCTTTTTCGAGACTTCCTTCAACTGGAGCTTTCCATTGTATTCCTCGATCGTTTTCCCTTCGTCACGGTTATAAAATTTGAGCTTGTACAGGGCTGCATCCCTGTCCAGGCCAAAAAGGACCGGCCTGAATTCCACATAGCCACCCACATGATAGGGTTTCTTCTCTATTTCGGAGAGATCAAATTTATACTCCTCTTCGGCGAAGGCGAAGGAGCCAGAAAGAGGGTCAGCGCTTGCAACAAGGATATGAGAAGCCTTTTCATTCTCAACGATCTCATTGAATCGGTTAGCACGAACAAAATCACCTCCCCGCAAGGGGATCCTGTTCATCAAGATCCTCGCTATCTTGGAATCCTTATTCTTCTGGCGATGATCCTATTTTCTCAACGACTCGATGTTCGGCATGAAGGTCAGGGTAAAGACCTCATCCTTGAAATCTTTCTGTTTGATCTTGGCAAAGATCATGATTGATTTATACCCCTTATAGAGAGGGCTATCCGTCTCGATGACCGAGGGTCTGACAATCCCACCTCCAAAATCTTTGATTTCCTTAAAATAGAGTGTCTTGATCAGCATCGAGGCCTCTGTCAGACATTCGATCTTTGTGGGTAGCTTCTTATTCTTATCTGCCCATAGTTTGATCCTGATCGTAGGCAACCGTCTTTGTCTTTGCCTTGAGATAAAGGAGATATTCATTCCCTGTTTCTTCAACCTTTTCCACATTATATTCTGCTGCATAATCCAGACTGCAGGATATCCGCATTGTTGAAAACTCCTCCGATCACGGACTGAAGGCTGGTGATCCGGACCGGTTTCCCCACATTGGGAATATAAAGCCACATGTTATCTCCCAAGCCGCAAGGTGCTTCTTCCCTTTTCACTCGCCGGAGCAAGAAAGAGCGCCGCAACCTTGTCCACACCTTTCTTGACCGAGAAGAGAGTATATTCCATCTTCCGGCCATTCGGCTCAACATTGATGAGCTTTCGATACATTTCATACGATTCGGGGTTGAGATTTCGGTCAATCTGCTTCAATAGCTGGGTGCCATCAATGGCATAGGCCGGAACGGCAATGAGCAGAGCAAACAAACAAATCAGAATTTTCTTCATATCCAACCTCTCTTTCTGTGCTTTAGGTCTAAGGTTTAAGGTTCAAGGTGAAAGATTAAAACATAGTTCTTTGCCTTTGACCTTTCACCTTTAACCTTTCACCTTCTTTATACATGTCTCAGGGCCTTAATCGGTTCCATTCTCGATGCCTTGAAGGCCGGCTGTAAACTGGCAACCACCGAGATGAAGATGACAATGAGAGAGATCATCAGAACATCGCACGGAGCGATGGTGGCCGAAAGGACAAGCCCTGTTTCCCTCCCGAAATCAAAGGTGATCCCAACACGATTGAGGATGAGAATGATAATCAGCCCTATCAGGTCACCCGCCAGCGCTCCCATCGTTCCGAGAAATAATCCTTCCAGGACAAACATCGATAGAATTTTTCCCGGCAGCGTGCCGATGGCCGCGATCGTACCAATCTCCCTTATCCTCTCATAGACCGCCATGATCATCACATTCATGATACTGACCAGGACCACAGCGATCAGCATGAGCTTGATAAAGAAGGCCATGACATCGATCATTCTGGCAATATTGTAGAAAGGAGAGAGTTTTTCCCAGGTATGAACCTCGTAAATGGGTTTGCCCTGTTTGTTGACCTCCCCGGAAAGGAGTCTTTCAAGTTTGTCACTGAAGGCATGGAGCTGTCCGAAATTCTTCAACCGGATGGCCACCTCGCTCACTTCCATCTCCTCCATTCTCAAGACTTCCATTGCATCTTCAATATGGATGTAACCATCTCTGCCGCCAGGCCCTGTGACGCTTTCGAGAACACCCGCAACTTTGAACTGTTTTCCATTGACAGAACCATCCTTGTTCGTGGCGATAATGACTACCGTATCGCCTACATTCACTTTCATGCTTTTCGACATGAGGTCAGGAATCCAGATCTCTCCTTTTTCGAGAGTCTTTTTTGCGCCATTTGTAACCCTCGATGGAAGGAGGGGAACCGTCTTTAAATTCCCGGTCCGGATAGACCCCATTCAGTCTTATGTTGGTCGTCTCCACAAAGGTGCTGAACATCCCCCCGAATTTTATCCGGGGAGAGAAGGCTTCAACTTCAGGCTGCTGTTTGAGAATCCCTTCCAATTTCTGATAAGCCTGCAGTTTGAGGTTGAGATTGAGGGGAAGGTTATCGATGGAGGCCAAATAACCCTTCCTGTGAACCTCCAGGTGCCCCAACATCGAATCGGTCATCTGTCCGATCATCATGTTCTTGAAAGAACCGCTTATCGAAATGAAGAGAAGAACGAAAACAACCCCGATCGTCACAAGAGAGGCTGTAAGCAGCGTTCTTCTCTTGTATCTTAGAAGATTTCTGATGGCGATTTTCAATAGATTACGCATTTTTCTTTCCTCCTTTGACCTGTTTTCCAACCAGTTCTCCATCCTCCAGAGTGTAGATAATCTCCGCTTCACCCACGATCTTCTGGTCATGGGTGGAGAAGATGAAGGTTGTCTGAAACTCATCCCTCATCTTTTTCATCGACTCAAGGACCAGAAATGCCGTCTTATGATCGAGATTTGCGGTCGGCTCATCGGCCAGGACCAGTTTCGGATTTGTGACCAGGGCTCTCGCAATGGCCACCCTCTGCTTCTGCCCGCCGGAGATCTGGTCGGGGTATTTGTCCTTTTGATCAATCATCCCAACCGCCTCCAGCAGTGGTCAGAATTCTCTTTTTCCTTTCTCCTCCGGGAACATTCTGGACCATGAGAAGAGGGTATTCGATATTTTCATAAACCGTAAGAACAGGGATGAGGTTGAAGTCCTGAAAGATGAACCCGATGATTGTTTCCCCGGAACGAAGCGCTCTGTTTCCGGTCAAGATGCAACACATCGGTGCCCGCAACCTCCAGTTTGCCTTCCGTGGGCTTATCGAGACACCCGATCAAATTGAGAAGCGTTGTCTTGCCGCTTCCCGAGGGTCCGACAAAGGAGACAAAGGAGGCAGGTTCGATTTCAAAACTCACCTCATTCAATGCCCTGATCGCAATCTCCCCTGCCGTGTAGTCTTTGCTTACCTTTGTTGCCACGACACTGTAAATCTTGGTGATATTCTCTGCCACTACAAGTCCCATAATTTCTCCTTTCTTAATAGAATGTGATCAGGCCCCGCTATCTCTAGATTATCTCGGATTCTTGGGGTTTCCTAAGTCATGTCCCGGAGTCATTTCTTTGCAACTACATATATGATAGCATTTGTCTCTTTTTTCAGGGAAGAGTTTTTTTGAAAGGCTTTCTACTGTTCCTCCGGACAAAATGGGCATGGAAGATACTGAAGACAGTGAAAGGGGGATAGAGGATGACGACCATCTGAAACAGGTAGACGAGAGCTTGCGTTTTTGAGAACTGACCAAAAAGACTGAAGACCCCGTAGAGTCCAAAGACAATGGGCATGAGGGTCCCCACATATTTTCCAACCATTTTGATTTCATAATCCTTTCGGTTAAAGTACCTAATCCCCAGATCATCCAAGGTCCAGAGAGTGGATAGAAGAAGGGAGACAAGAACCGTGATGCCCGTGACAATCAAGAGTCGCCCGGTCTGAAATTGTCCTCGGGGCAAAAAAATAGAGGCTGATGGCTGCCGATCCTGTAACGATCTGAAGAACACAGAGGAGTTTTGTGGCAAAGAGAAGTCCGATGCCAATCCCTTGAAACGGTCGGAAGAGCCAATGCTTTATAGGATCGAATTTCTAATTCCTGTTTTCCCTCTACTTGAATAAGGACCCCTTTCATTCTTCGGAAAACAAGATCGAGTTTGCCGTAGATAGGCAACAGCATATAGAGAGGGAGGCAGAGGAGAAGGGTGAAATCGAAAAAACCGGAGAAACCCCAGATAGATTGACTCCCATCCTCTTGAGAAGGTGAAATCCCCCAAAAAGATGGAGACGACGATGCTGAAAATTAAGATCAGAAGTGCGGGCCAGGCATTTTTAGACCAGCGATGGAAATTATTTGAAGGGGTTAAGTAGATCATCATCATTACCCGAAATAGTTTATCGTTGAATATCAAAAAAAAGCAGAAGTAGATTGAAACTGCTTCTCGATGATCTGGAAAACATGGTCCAATTCATCCAAATATCCACGGCATTTCTCACATTGAGAGAGGTGCTTTTGAAGGGCACCGGCTCTCCCCCTTAATTCCTGATGGGAAAAAAGGGTTAACGGAACTTCGTATCTTCCGCAGGGATTCATCTTCCTCTCCTCTATTTAGACTTTTCAGATCGGATGGCCTCAGCGGATACCTCTGATATTGGTTCGGGTCGCCGAAGGTCATTCCCGCAGAATGGACAGAAGGGCCATTTTCCTTCTTTTGAAACGGTTGATCCTTTTGATCGGAAAAGGAAATTGAAAAACAGGAATCCGATGGCAAACATGGCTGCCAGCGCCAAGAAGGGAAAGAAAGGAAAGAGCCTTGGGCCGAAATAATGGAATCTCCAGCCAAAAGAGGGATGCAACGGCCAGAAGGGAAAGAAAGAATAATAGATAAATAAGAAAAGAATACCTATCCCTGCAAAAAAGAATCCCCAACGCATTGTATTTTTCATCGATTGTTCCTCCTTTATAAACGTATTATTCTTTCTACCAACGTGCTCCTCTTCGAGGGCCTCTCCCTACTCCCATCCTCGTTTCGTATCCCGTATCCATGCCCAATAAGCAGTCCTGAGGAAGTCGATCCAATTGGTCCTTCGTAAAGATAGATCGAGCTTTAATCTGATATGAAAGCGAGAGATTATCAAGTTTTGCTCTGAAGTTCTGAAATCCTTCTTCTGTCGATCCAACAGGATGCTTGGATTGAACATTCGGGTCTCGAATTAAATGGCACAATTCAAACCTTAAGGACATAAGCTCCCTTCTCAGTGGTAAGGCCTCTGCTCCATAGTCACGCTGAAGGGTTTCGAGTGCTTTTATCTGCTCCTCGCTGAGGACCAAATCAGAAGATTCCCAACAAGCTCCCGTGGCTGTCCCGTCTCAGCATAGGCTCATTCTGAGGATGGAAAGGAGGTTGGGCCTTCGATAGCTGGACGCCAAATATGATCGATATAAAAAGTATAATTGCGAGAAGAATTCTTTCAGGCCGATATAGCCCTATTCCCTTCCTAGCATATTTGAACCCTTTCTGATCCTGACAGGGTATCCAATAAGGTGTGTAGTTCATCCCAATTGACCGGTTTCGAGAAGAAACCATCCAATTTTTCTTGCTTGGCCTTGCATTTTAACTTCTTCAGCCGGAAAACCGGTGATCATAATCGTAAGAAGCCTTGGCTGGATCATTCTGGCATTCCGAATCAATTCAAAGCCGTCCATCCCCGGCATGCTGAAGGTCAGTGATGAGAATAGTGAAAGATTCCTGTTTAAGTCGGGCGATTGCCTCTTCTGCCAGAGCACAGGAGAAGGTTTCGTAATTGTAACTTTGAAGAAGCTTTTCCATTGCTCCTCTTGAGAAGGCGTCATCCTCTACAATCAGAATCTTTTGGGTTTTCATTTTTCTCCCCTTTTCTGAATGGAAAGGGAGCAGGGCGGAGAAATCTCTCCGCCCTGCTGTTCGAGTTTACCAGCGGCCCATGGGGCCCATCATCCCCATTCTTGGACCAAAGCCTCTGGGACCGAAACCTGCACCAGGGCCAAATCCCGCGCCTTGATTGAAAGCAGGCATCTGAGCCAGTTGCTCCGGTGTGAGCACTTTCCTGATTTCGAGCCCAAGATTAGTGGCCTTCTCCTGGAGCTGAGACCGGAGATCAAACATCTCCTTCTGCTTTGCTGCAATTGTAGCCTGGTCAGGATTCGGACTCTGCCAGAGGTTCCGGAGCTCTGTGCCCCTTTGTGTAAAGCTCTTTCTGAAGAGGTTCAATCTCTTTCAGAAAGCCATCCCTCAAAGCCTGGATCTGAGCAGATTGCTCAGCCGTCAAGTTCGGAATGGGTGGGGAACCGATACGCCGGTCCTCCAAAACCCCGACCGAACCCGGGCCCGAAGCCAGGACCCCAGGCCAGAGCAACAGTAGCCACCAATGCCAGCACTAAAATCAGACCTAAACCAATGATTGTGGTCTTCTTCATGGAAATCACCTCCTTTCTTTGCGATTTTCAGCATCCTCAGTGTGTGTTTCTTGACCTCTGAGGAGAAAATGGTCGATAGAATTTCTTACGTAGTAATCTTACGAATGAGATGAATTAAATAGACGAGTTACTTTTGATGGAAATTAACAGCGAAGGGGAACAGAATTGAAGGTTACATTGGAATGAATGGAGTCAGGATCCAAAACCTGGATATCGAAAGTAGGTGTTGATTCCTGATCCAGTGAAGTTGAATTTAAATTTACGATGGTGGGATCGTCATGAGAGACGATGGAATGGAAAGGACAGTGATTGCTCCATTGGACTTGCTTGCAGTGAGTGAAAGGACCCCCGCTCGCTAATTTGTGAGCCATGTTTAAGGGGGTCATCCCAAGAAGAATGGGAATGAGAAGGATTGCAGGGATAAGAATTAATAATTTGTGTCTACTTAACATCGGAACCTCTATGAGTTAAACCTGACTCTGTAAGTAAAGCAACTTTGATGCCAGAATCTGAAACATCTTTGGAAGGAGGTTGAATGTTCAGGAATCACAAGGAGTTGGTAGATTTTTGGAAGGTTCGAAATCTATTCGAAGAATTAAGTTCTCTCGACAATGATGTCGATTGCAGTTTGCGCCAAATCGCCAATTTTCATTTTAATATCAAGCATTCAAATCTTTCGACAAAGCTTTTCACGATCTCGACAAAATCGTCGCAGATCTCCTTCACTCCACGTTTAGGAAGAATACTTAATCCATTGAAGGGAGCAACGGAACCTTCAGGACGTCTTCCGGAATCTTTCCTGTTAAGGATTTCAAAAATGTGACGATCTCTTCGACCTGAGACTTGTTAAGGTCTTTCCCAGCTGAATTTTCCCCATGATCCAAACCGCATCCTCAAGCTTGTCCACGGAGCCGTCGTGGAAATAAGGGGCGGTCTTTGCAACATTTCTGTGGATCGGCACTTTAAAGACGTATTTATCGGCCTCGTTTTTCGTGACGACATATCTTCCTTCATCTATCGGTTCACTCTTCGTATATTTCCAGTAGGGCTCAAATATTCCAGATTTTTGATACACCTGTCCGCCAACATAGGGGCCGGAATGGCACATGATGCACCCTGCTTCCATATATGTTTTTAATCCCCTTTTCTCTTGTCCATTCAATGCGGCGATATCGCCTTTTAAAAAGGAATCAAAGGGGGAAGGAGTAACGAGTGTCCTCTCAAAAGCACCAATTGCTTTTGCAAGATTATCTACCGTTACTGGATCGGTTTCTCCCGGGAATGCCTTCTTAAACAGGTCCATATATCCTTTGATCTCTTTAAGCTTTTTTTCTACGGCCTCATTCGACGGCATCCCAAAGGAAGGCGGACCGATCACCGATTGCCTTGCCTGGTCTTCCACATCTGTTCGGTTTCCTATCCAATGGGCGGAAATCTGTCCTGCTGCATTAAAAAGGGTGGGGGCATTTCTTGGATTGACTTTGCAATTATTCCCGATCGACTTCTTTAGCCCATCCGCCGCATATAAACCGATCGGATGGCATCTCGCACAGCTGACTGTTCCGTCTACGGAGATCCGCGTTTCATAAAAAAGTATTTTCCCTAATTTCGACCTTTTCAGGGGTGATCGGATTTTTATCAGACGACATCACCTGCGGCAAAGGACCGAAAATCTGTTTTGCCTGTTTTAGCAAGTCTTCATCTCCGTTGTCAGCCAGCGACGACCCTGCAAAGCATACGATTAAGAAAGATAGAATCATTCTCAAAATAGGATGATGATCCAATCTCTTTTCCTTCCCATGAGATCCTCCTTTACTGACATACTTCCTCCTCGATCATGAAACTTAAACATAACCCAATACGGATAGTACCCAGCCGACGGCAGCTCCTCCAAGAATCAACCAGGTGGCGTTGACCTTCCAGCGAAAACTCACCCCGAGAGCGGCCAGAGCGATTAGCCATGCAGGGAAACCCGTGAGCGTCGTTTGACCCAATTTCACGATGACTGCCAACATGAGAGCAACCGAGCTCACATTCACTGCATCGAGGAAAGCAGAAGTCCAAGAGGAGCGGCGTAGGCGGGGGACAATAGGGTTGAGAGCGGCAACGAAGAAAAATGAAGGGAGAAAAATAGCAACGGTCGAGACGACAGCACCCGGTATGCCCGATATCACATAACCGATAAAAGTAGCAGCCGAAAGCACAGGGCCAGGCGTGAATTGTCCAATGGCGATAGCGTCAAGCAGTTGTTGCTGAGAAAGCCAGCCGTAGTCGTGGACGAGCCCACCTTCTAAGAACGCCACCAACACATAACCGCTGCCAAAAAGAACTGCGCCGACCTTGAGAAAGAAGAGCTCCCAGTTTCAATAACGAAAAACCAATCGGCCCGCTGAAACCAACTGCCATCATTGCCACCGTCCCCGCCACCGACCCCCATGATATCCGCACATTATGAAGAAGTGCGCCTATGGCGGTACTGATCCCTGCAGTTATCTCAAGGACCGAGGGAGTTCCTCTCCGAGGAGGCAGCCGCAGCCAGAACATGCCGATAACTCCACCCAGGAGGAGCACAGCGATCTCGTTCATCTTGAGAAGAGAGGCAAGGGTCACGAACAAACCAATCACCAGAAGCCGCCAGCTTTTGACGGCAGTTCTCCCCAGCCTCCAGACGGCGAAAAAAATAACGGCAAGAACAGCCGGCTTAATCCCGTAAAAGAATGGGATGACGTTTGGAAGTGACCCAAACTTCACGTAAGCCCAGGCAAAAGCCGCTGTAATCACAACTGCAGGAAGAATGAAGGAAATGCCGGCAACGGCAAGCCCTGACCATCCTGCTCGTATATACCCTATATGAATGGCCATCTCGGTGGAATTCGGCCCAGGGATTAGATTGGTTGCACCCACTAAATCCAGGAAATACTCTCGCGTGATCCACTTACGTCGCCGCACAATCTCCTCTTCCATCATCGCAATGTGGGCCGCCGGTCCGCCGAATCCAATCGTGCCAAGTTTGAGAAAAATACCTGCCAGTTCTTTCAATCGGGTGTTTTTCTTCGGATCTGGATCAACCATTCTGCTTCGACCACTCCTTCAAGAACCTCTTCGAGTGTGCATTGCCTAATCGTCATGGGTTCTCGTTTATATGTTTGCCGTGAATTGCGACAGGTCGTAAATGCCCACTCTCTTTTCCAATTTTTCCACCTCGTCCACGATCTTCTCAAATCCATTCTTTCCGAAAAGCTTCTGTTCTTCATCCTCGAAGATGTCCCCCAGGCGATCATATTCCTCCGGGGAAACAATGGTGTGAAGGGCTGGAAATAGGACCGTATCTTCGCGGGCTTTGTGGGGACGATACATTCGAGTGAAGAGGCCCAAATATTTGGCCAGTCTCCCTTTCTCCCCGGGAGCCTTCAGTGAGGGGAGCATAGACAAGTCTCTGATACAATCCGTCAAGCGCCGACCGGCTTGATGCTGTAGGAGCAATATTTTTACAAGATCGACAAACATCCCTGCCTTTTCAAATCTTGGGAAGAGGTAATTCTCCTCAAGTTTTTCATGGTAGTCTTCCACGAACCTGCGAATGAGCCCGGTTGAATTGACAAGAACTTCTGCAGGAACTTCCTTTCCGCTGTTTACACGTATGATAATCTCATCGTAGACGAGGAGGATCCGGGCAAGCGCCCCATGTTCGCGCATCAGGTCTTCCACGGGAGAAATTTCTATCTCTTTCTGCTCCTGAGACCCCTTTTCCGGATTCGATTTTGCCGTTTCTTGAGCAATTAAATGAGCAGGTTGGATCACGGCTGCTGTGGCAATCAGGATTCCACTCTTTTTTATAAACTCTCTCCGTTGGGAATGGACCCCCTCTCTCATAAAAACCTCCTCTCCGGGATTTCATGTAAAGAAGCCTTTACATTATAAAGCTATTCGAATGACTCTGAAAAATAAATAAGGTGAATCTTGTATTTTCTGACAAACTGTTGCGTATTTTGGGTGCGAGGCGTACAAAGGGAGCCTCCTTGATACTTCGACGGCGCCAAACCCCCTCCTCTTTAATACAGGGTGAAAAACGCCGCTTAGTATCAACCCTGAGCTCTCGACCCGAGCTCAGGCCGAAGGGCAAACCCCCGTGCTTTAGACCGGGGAAAGTCGAAGGGTTGATTTAACTCTCCAATTTCATTTAATATAGGGGTAATGAAAGGATTTTTTAATCAGCTTCTCCGAATCAATCTCTCTCATCAGAAATCCACGGTCGAACCCATTCCCGAATCCGTCCTTCGATCCTATCTGGGTGGAAAGGGATTAGGTTCTTACCTTCTTCTTAAAGAAAATCCACCCCATATCGATCCCTTTTCACCTGAAAATCGCCTCATCTTCACATTGGGCCCCTTGGCGGATACTCCCTTTTATGGCTCCAGTCGTTACGCCGTCTTCACCAAATCGCCTCAGACCGGAATCTATTCCGAATCCTATTCCGGAGGAAAGATTACCCTCTCCCTCAGCCGAACGGGTTATGATGCCATCATCATTGAAGGAAAATCAAAACATCCCATCTTTCTCGAGATCAGCGATCAAGAAGTCGTTTTCCATTCTGCATCAAGCCTCTGGGGAAAAGAGACCTATGAGGCAGAAGAGGCCATTCTCAAAAAGGTTGGCAAAGATTCCCGCGCTTTGGTCATCGGTCCGGCGGGAGAAAATTTGGTCAAATTTGCAGTGATCGAGAGTGAGCACGGGCGTTCTCTTGGAAGGGCCGGAATCGGAGCGGTGATGGGATCGAAGAAGTTGAAGGGGATTGTCTTCCACGGGAAGAAGCGCCGGGAGATTGCCGATCCCTCTTCTTTGAAAAGGTTGTCTCAGGAATTTAAAGAGCGAGTCAAGGGCAATGAGATCATTTACATGTATAAAAAATATGGAACCCCCATGCTGGTTTCCATCATGAACACCATCGGCGCCTTTCCGACCCAATATTGGTCCAAAGGGACATTGGAGGGGTGGGAAGGGATCAGTGCGGAGAGCCTGATGGAACGTTGCCAGGTGAGTTCCATCGCCTGCCCTTCTTGTTTCATGGCCTGTGGGAAAATCTCTGAGGTCAAACAGGGGAGGCACCGAGGCCTTCGCATCATGGGACCGGAATACGAAACGATTTATGCCTTCGGGGGACTCTGTATGGTCAATTCCATTGAGGAAATCATCTATCTCAACGATCTCTGTGATCGCCTGGGAATCGATACGATTACCGCGGGAAACTTAGCCGCCTTTGCCATCGAGGCCTCAAAAAGAAGAAGATTAAAGACAACCTCGACTATGGAGAGGTGGATGGGATTGCTGAGATCTTAACGAAGATCGCTTACAGAAAGGGAGTGGGCCGGATCTTATCGGAAGGGGTTCGCCATGCCGCAAAGGTCTGGGGGATGGAGGAGGAGGCAATCCATGTGAAGGGCCTGGAGCCTGCGGGCTTTGATCCCAGGGTATTGAAGGGAATGGGGCTTGCTTATGCCACATCGGATCGGGGCGCCTGCCATCTCAGGGCCACCTTTTATAAATCTGAACTCTCCGGTCAGATTCACCCCAACCAGATTAAAGGAAAGGCCAAGCTTTTTGTCGATTATGAGGACAAGATGACCCTTTTCGACGCCCTGATCCTCTGCCGGTTTTATCGGGATCTCATCACCTGGAAGGATCTTCAGGAGATCATCAAATCCAGTTGTGGTTTCTCATCAGATAGAAAGATCTCAAGACCATGGCCTCCGGAATTATCAATCTCGCCAGAGCTTTCAATCAACAAGAAGGGGTGACAAAAAAAGAGGACAAACTGCCCCGCCGATTCTTTCGAGAGGTCCTCCAGGACACGGGGAAAACGATCCAGCCCCAGGATCTGAAGGTGATGCTAAAGGAGTATTATCAATTAAGGGGTTGGAAGTAGACCTTTTACCTGCGATTCTCAACATGGTAAAATTCATTAACGGTAAGGAAAGGACATGGTTTTAGAAGTCTAAAGACAAAGATTCTTCTCAGCGTCATCATCGTTGTGGTGGTGATCGAAGGACTTTTCCTTTACCTCAATATCCACTCCCTCTCCCAGCAGATGATCGACAAAACGGAAGAGGAGGCCTTCAACCTCAGCGAGACGATCCGTCTGAGCATTCGGAATGCCATGATCAAGGACCGAAGGGACGAATATCAGAGGATCATCGATGATGTTGCCCAGAGAAAAGGAATTGCCGAGGTCAGAATCTTCAACAAGCAGGGCGAGATCACCGTCTCTTCCGATAAGACCAAGGTCGGAACGGTGGTCGATAAGCAGGCAGAGGCCTGTTATGGGTGCCATCGGGAAGGAGAGACAAAGGTTCTCCTCCCATCCGATAGCAAAACCCGCATCTATCATACGGAAAAGAGAAGCCTTCTTGGATTGATCAACCCGATCTACAATGAATCCTCCTGTTACCCCTGCCATCCCAAAACGACAAATGTCCTCGGGGTTTTAGACACCACGATCAGCCTCGAGGATTTTGAAAAGGAGAAAGCCCAGATCTACAACCGGATGATGATCTCAGGAATCATCAGTGTCATCGTTCTCAGGTTTCTGCTCAGTCTCTTGCTCACCCGATTTGTCAACCGGCCCATCGATAAACTCCTCGCTGCCACGAAAGAGGCTGCTCACGGAAATCTCGATCAGATGGTGTCGGCATTCGAATCCCATGACGAACTGGGGGAGCTTTCCGACTCCTTCAACAACATGATCTCCGAATTGAAACGGTCTCGAGATGCCATCGAGGAATGGACCCAAACTCTGGAGCATCGCGTTCAGGAGAGAACCCAGGAGCTTCAGCAGGTTCAGGATCAACTCATCCGTGCCGGCAAGATGGCTGCCCTTGGAGAACTGGCAGCAGGTGTGGCCCATGAGATCAACAACCCCCTCACCGGGGTCCTCACCTTCAGTTCCCTGATGCTCAAGAAGGTGGATGAAAACCATCCCTGGAGAAAAGACCTGGAGAACATTGTTCAGCAGACCACTCGATGCCGGAACATCGTCAAGGGGCTTTTAGACTTTGCCCGGCAGAGGAAGCCGGATAAGAGAGAGTGGGATATCCATCTCTTAATCGACAAGACGCTCACCCTGGTTGAAAAACAGGCTCCTTTCCAGAATATCAAGATTGTCAAGGAATTTAAGACCGGGATCCCCATGCTCTTTGTGGATGGAGACCAGATCCAGCAGGTCTTCATGAACATCCTGCTCAATGCAGCCGATGCCATGGCAGGAAAGGGTGGCATCTGACCATTAAAACGGACTTAAAAGATGGATTGGCAGAGGTCTCTTTTACCGACACGGGGTGCGGGATTTCCAAAGAACATCTTTCGAAACTCTTCGATCCCTTCTTTACGACGAAAGAAACTGGCAAAGGAACCGGATTGGGGCTTGCCATCAGTTACGGAATCGTTCAAAGCCACGGGGGCGATATCGAGGTCGAAAGCGAGGTGGGAAAGGGATCGACCTTCCGGATTAAACTTCCCATTGAAAAGTCGAATCGGGAGCCGCGGAGAGGCTCGGATGCAGGGAAGGGGTAGCTGTGTTACCCTGATCCTCGTCCTTTCTACAACGCTCTTGGCGGCAGGTCAGCGCTCCGCACGACCGCGCCAGCCGCGATGGGCGTAGCAGTGTACCGGAGCGCCGAGCGCCTCCAGCGTCCCATCGGGGGAAACGCACAGCCCGGCTCCCTGTTGGAATCCCGTAACCCAGCGTGCCTTCCGGGCGTCAACCGCAACAGGGCGCGCAGTTCCTCCCACCCCTCTGCTTCGCCGTGCGTATCACAGACGATCGGCGCAAACCCCATGCAGGGGAAGAGATTCGCTGTCGCGTCGTCGTCAGGGTCCTCCCACCGCACCCACTGACGCCCGAGCATGATGCTCCCCGCCGAACTGCCGAAGAAAGGCTTGCCCCTCTCGAATAGCTCGCGGAGGAAGGGCAGGATCTGCCTCTCTTCCAGGACTTCCATTCCTGCCTCGACGTCGCCGCCGCTGATAAAGACCATGTCGGCCGACTCCAGGATGGCTCGAGCCTTTTCGAGCTTGCTCCGCTTGCCGGCCAGCGGGGCAAGGGTGACGCGCCCTGCACCGCACCTGACGCAAATAGCGCGAGATCATCGAGAAGAACGGCTGGCTGTCACCGCTGGCAGCACCGACATAGGCAATCGACGGGTGAGGCACGCCGCAGCTCGCCAGAACCCGCGTCAGCAGCGGATCTCTGTCCGTGCGGAGCGAACCTCGTCCGCCTGCCAGGAGATAAATGGACACTGGCCCCGGAGTTTCTGTCCAATCCGTCGTCTTCCTCAGATTCCCTGGGTGCAAACTGGTCGTCGAGCAAGACGTCGGGATCGATGGGATCGAGCCTCTTCGAGAGGCAGTATTTACCCGGCGGGTCAGGAGCAATCGCTTCGACGGGATCTGTTGTGATGACCGCCGCTGGCCCGTACACTGTCCGGAGTGCGTCGCGGGCTTCATTCGCCACGCCGCTCCACCGCAGCTTCCTCGGCCACGAAGCGAAGATGGTAGGCCGAGGAGCCTGTCTGGAGGATCTGGTATTCCACCAACCCCGCAACAGAGCCCAGGGCGCGATCCACGGCTGCCTTGCGTCACCGCTCGACCCTCCGGCGTCAGCGTGAGGTTCACCGTGCGTCCCTCCACCGACATCAAGAGTCAGTCCTTCACGGCGGCCGCAGGGACAGGGAGTATGTCCGTCCAGCCGCACCACATCACCGATGTCGAAGCGCACCAGGGAGCGCCAGGGGTTGCCAAAGGTGGTGACCAGGATGCGTCCCACATCCGGCCCGCCATGCTCAGGGCGCAAAGGGCAGAAAGTCCACGTGGCAGGTGGTGGTCACCTGGTGCAGACGCCCGGCTTCGCACTCCATAAACACATAACCTGCTTCGGTTGCGCCATAAGAACTGGCGATGGGCGCATCGAAGGCCCGACCGATCTGGCGCCGGTGCAGGACCGAGGGATTCTCGTACGTCAGGACAATGAGGGCCGGCGAGTGCACGGGCAGCCGGCGCCTGACAATATGGCGTGAGAGCCTGGCCAGAAATGACGGGTTTGCCTCCAGGATGACCGGTTCGAAGATATTGAGCTCTTCCACCATGCGATCCATCAGGTCGCTGCTCCAGGAACTCGGGTCGGAGCGCTCGCTCAGGAAGAGAAAGCGGCCCAAGGTGCGCTGTTCCATCGTCAGATAACCGTCTTCACACGGAAACCCGGCACACCAGGGGCTCGTGAGGATTGCCTCACGATGGGCCCCGGTGGCCACGGCGCGAGCGTGAGCATTCAGTTGCCAGGATGCCGCTTCAGATGCGTTCCACCAGGGTTGATACCAGACGTTGGTGACGCTGATCCCCCGTTGCGCCGCTCGTTGCGACCAACTCAATCTCATGCGCGTCCAATCCCTCGGCGATATCACGGCCATGGGGCACGAACCCTTGCGGACCGCCCGCACGCAGCTCCCGTTTGGTCAACGCCGGTAACGCCGCAAAGCGAGAGAACACGGGCGAAGCGCGCCCAGGGTCCAACGTGCGCCATGAATCATACGCCTCCGTAGAGTACAATGCCTCGTCAAGCGTCTCGCTACAGCGCTGCTGGATAGTGCGCTTTGTACCGCGAAGCCAAAGCAAAAGAGTGTTTGATGGGTGTATCGATGCTCATGAAAGTAGTCTCTCTCCTTCCTTAGTTTCCTCCGTCTCCAGCCTTTTCTCCGCCCCCTCCATGTCAGTTTCCCTCTTTCTCCTGAAGGCACTGCGAGATCCTCATGAGCGTGACCGAGATCAGCCTTTCTCACCTGCGATCTCCTTCAGATTGACGTGCTTCCGAACCAATTGCTCAAGAAGAGTAATCTTTTGTGCTGTCCTCTTTGGCGATGAGAGATTCGATCGCATCGATCTGGGTGGCCACCCGGTAGGTGTCCTGAGACACGAGAAGCAAGGGAATGTTTCGTTCTTCGGCCTTCGAGATGATGCTCGACGAAGGCAAGATATTGTTCGTAATCACCAGACAGGCGGCGTCGCTTTCGATCGCAGCCAGGATCATATCCGCCCGGTCCCCGGGCGTGATCACCAGCTTTCCTTCCTGTTTAAACAGCGGCGTCTGATACAGGGCGTTGATCGACATGGCCCCCACCAGAATATTCTTCACCACCCGGCTCAACCCTTTCTCCCCGGTCACCACCTTTGCAAACAGCCGCTTTGCCAGGAAATCGGCCGTCACATAGGTCAGTTCCTTCTCATACGGGAGTATCCCCAAAACGGGTATCCCTTGTTTCGTCGATCTCTCGAAGATAAACCGTTTCAAAATCCTCCGGGTTCTGCACGCTGTTGAAGATGACACCCTTGAAGGCCACATGGGTCATATCCAGGTAGTTCTTCACAAAGATCGTATCATCCAGCAGGACATCTCCATGGCCATCGATCAAGACCAAAAGCTTCCCTCCAATGTCACGGGTAATCGAAAGAGGATCCAGGCCCAACGAGATCCCGTAACGCAGATTTTCGGCCCCTTCCACAAAAAGCAACTCCTTGCCCGCGTGAGACACCATCTCCAGGAGCTTCCGCCTTCTTCCCTCCTCGTCATACATGTACCGAAGTTTCGAATGTTCGAACCCAATCGTCATATCTTCCGGATTTTCCTTCATCCCGAAAACGGACGCGATCAGCTCCGCATCATAATCCCACACTTTCTTTTCCCGGTACACCATCCGGTCTCCCAAAGGCTTCATATAACCGAATGACTTCCCCAAGGCCTTTGCCATCCCCATGATCAGGCTGGTCTTGCCCGCCCCCTTCCCCGTTGATGCAATGACTAATTTTTCCATCGATCTCTCCTCTTCAATAAGCTGAAAGCAGGATCCGAACATCCACGGCCTTCGCACCCCGATCATCCACCACAAGGGGATTGATCTCGATATCGGAAATACTCGGGTTCCGCTCAAGGCGGGACTGAAGGATGGCACCCACTTTCAAAATCGTATTCACTAGGCTCTCAATGTCTTTCTTTTTCTCACCTCTCACACCCAGGAGGATGGGATAGGATTTGATCTCTTTGATCATGGTGATGACTTCTCTGCGGTCCAGAGGGAACCCCCTGAAAGAGACATCCTTCATCACCTCCACGTAGATGCCCCCCAGTCCGCACATCACAATGGGACCGAAGGAAGGATCGTTCCTGGCGCCGACAATCAACTCGACGCCCGGATTTGACCATCTCGGAAACCTCAACCCCTTCCAGCCTGGCACGGGGACTGGCTTTTCTGCAATTATGGATGATGGCTTCGTAGGCTTCGATCACCTCTTTCCTGTCCGTGAGATCCAGGGCAACTCCGCCGACGTCGCTTTTGTGAAGAATGTCCTTGGAAACGATTTTCATCACCACCGGATACCCGATCTTCTCCGCCGCCGACACCGCCTCTTCAAGATGATGGGCGATGAAACTGGAGGGGACGGGAATGCCCGCGGCCTTCATGACCTTCTGCCCTTCGTCGGCGAGGAGGAAGTGCCGCTTCTCTTCCTTCACTTTCTGGATCACCCTCTCGATCTCAGCGGTGTCGAGTAAGACCGGATCGATCCTGACGGGCGGATCCTTGAGGTAGCGGGTAATAGGTATACATCGCTCCCATGCAGGAAACCGCTTCATAAGGATCGGTGAAGACAGGCACATCCCGTTTCTTCAGAGACTCGACACAGTTTTCTGTTTTCTCTCCTCCCACCAGGCAGAAGACCGTCGGTTTCTTCGCCTCTCTAAAATTTCTATAGTTTTCTTCGATGATGGGGGATAGATTCTCGATGTCGAAAACCGCCGTTTCGCAATACATGGAAATCACCGCATGAATGTCCGGATCTTCAAAAGAGGCCTTAAAGGCACTCTGATAAAGTGAAGAGGTGGCTTCCCCGGTCAGGTCGATCGGATTCTTCGTCGACCCAAAATAAGGCATCATCCCTGAGAAGGTCTCTTTCAGACGCTCATAGTCATCATAGAGTTTCACCCCATACTTTTCGCAGGCATCGGTCGCCAGGACACCGATCCCTCCTCCGTTCGTAACGATCACGGCGTTTTCTTCCTGAGGAAGGGGGCTATTCGCAAAGAACTTGCACCATTCCAGGGCCTCGTTAAGGCTTTCGGCCCTGATCGCATGGGACTGCCTCATCAGATAATCGAAGATCTCATCCGAGCCTGCCAGGGCACCGGTATGAGAGGCCGCGGCCATGGCTCCTTTCTTGGATCGGCCTGCTTTCAAGACGACGACGGGTTTCTGCCTTGGCCGTCTTCTGAAGAACACTGGACAAACCGCTCGCCCGCTTTCAGCCCTTCGATGTAAATCAGGATCACCTGGGTCGCCTCATGATGAAGAAAATACTCCAGAAGGTCTGTCTCATTGATATCGGATTTATTCCCTACCGAGACAATCGCCGAGAGACCGATGTTTTCAACGGCGGTCTTACCGATCATGGCGATGCCCAGGGCTCCGCTCTGCGTGATGATCGCGATATTTCCCGGCTTGATGTTCTTGGGGCCAAAGGTTGCATTGAGGGAACTGGAGGCCGAAAAGATCCCAAAGATGTTCGGGCCGAGGACGCGCATGCCGTGCTCCCGGGCACAGGCCGACGATCTTTTTCTCTTCCTCCCGGTTTCCGATCTCAGAGAATCCTGAAGAGATGATCGGAGCGAACTTCACTCCCTTTTCGGCACAGCCTTTCACCACATCGAAGACGAATTTCGCAGGGACGACGATGACCCCGATATCCACCTCGTCTTCGACCTCCCGGACGTCTTTGTATCCCCGAAGTCCGAGGATCTCCTCCCCCCTGGAGTTGACAGGATAGATTCTTCCCGGATACCCTCCCGAAACGATATTGTCCAGGATCTTATACCCGATCTTGCGGGTATCCCGCGATGCTCCGATGACCGCAATGCTTTTTGGTTTAAAAAGAAATCGGATATCGGGTTCATCCGTTCTCATCCTATGCCTCTCGAAATGCCATCTTCAGCTCATACACGCCTGTCGTGCTCCTTTTCTCAATATCAAATCCCATCTTTTCAAACAGGTGAAGCATCGGCTGGTTTTCCATCAGAACCTCCGCCGTAAAACCGAGAAGCCCCTGCCGTTTTGCCAGAAACGTCAGATAAGCCAGGATTTCCGACCCGACGCCTTTATTCTGGTATTCATCCCGGATGGCAAATGCCACTTCGGCGGTATGGGTGGCTTCATCAATACCATACTGTCCCATTCCGATGACCTCCTCTTTCTCCCCCTTCTTCAAAACGGCAAGGATCACCATCTCTTTGGTGTAGTCGATGATCACAAATTCCTGAAGTCGCTCGTGGGGCATATCCTTCCGCTCGGAGATAAATCTGCGGTGAAGGCTACTATCCGAGAGGGAATAAAAGAAATCTTTCAATAAAGGTTCGTCGTTGATTTTCACAGGCCGCAAAAAGATTTCTAACCTTTCTTCCGTCGTGCGATACGTCTCAAGGTTCTCCGGGTATTCCCCCCTCTTTCCGGGGATGAAGGCCTGGTCGCGATAGATCATGTCCAACCGTTTGGCCTCCTCGATCAGCCAGGGACGAAAGTTCGGATGGGCAATGGCAATCAAATCCATGGCCCGCTCCCGGATATTTTTCCCGTGGAGATAAGCGATGCCCCATTCCGTGATGACATAATGGACATCTCCTCTCATGAGACTGACGCCCGCCCCTACATCCAGGGAAGGGACGATTCGTGAGATCTTTCCGTCTTCGGCGGTGGACTGGAGCGCCAGGATGGTCTTCCCTTCCGGTGACAGCACGGCGCCGCGCATGAAATCAGCCTGCCCACCGATGCCGCTGTAGAGCCTCCAGCCGATCGATTCGGCTGTGGCCTGGCCCGTCAGATCAATCTGCAGGGCGCTGTTGATGGCGGTCATCCGCCTGTTCCTGGCGATCACCAGTGGGTCGTTGGTATAGTCGATGGACCTGAACTCAATGCCGGGGTGGTCATGGATGGCATCATACGTCCCCGCTTTCCCCATGCAAAAGGTGGCAATGCTCTTCCCACGGTGAATATCCTTCTGGCTGTTATCGATGACCCCAGCCTTCATCAATTCCACAATGCCGTCGGTCAACAGCTCGGTATGAACGCCCAGGTGTTTTTTACCGCCTAGATTGGACAGGATGGCGTTTGGAAGGCTTCCATACCCGACTTGAATGGTGTCCCCGTCTTCGATCAGCTGCGAAACATACTTGCCGATGTTTTGAGCCACCTCATCCGGCACCTGTGATTCATACTCCAGTAGAGGCTCGTCGTGGGGGATGATAAAATCGACCTCATCCAGGTGAATGAACGTATCCCCGTGCACCCTCGGCATGTAGGCGTTCACCTGAGCGATGACCAGGGTCGCATTCTCTGTAGCCGCCTTCGTGATGTCGACGCTGACACCCAGACTCATATAGCCGTGCTGATCCGGGGGAGAGGTTTGGATCAGAGCGACATCAATGGGAACCAGTTTGCGATAAAACAATCGAGGAACCTGGGACAGAAAGATCGGGGTGAAATCCGCAATGCCTTTATTGATCGCCTCCCTGACCGTATCGTTCCCGATGAAGAAGGAGTTTTGGCGAAAATTGCTTTTGTACGTTTCGTTGGCGTAAGGCGCAATGCCCATCGTCCAGACATGGAGGACCTCTGCATCAAAGAAAGCCTTCGGGTGCTTTTCGACGTAGTTGACCAGGGCATGGACGAGATACTGAGGCTCCCCGCACCCCGTGCCGATGAAGATTCGGTCCCCACGGTTGATCTGTCCAAAAACCTTCTCCTCCGGCGCAAACTTCTCGGGATATTTCTCCTTCATCTCTTCCAGTATCTTGCGCCTCTCCTCAAACCCCCTCTTCATGTGCCCCCCTCCTCACCCGCGATCATTTCAAAAACAAATCGCTCAGCGTTGACCCCGCACCTCCCGAGAGCCCCCATTTAAGCCCGGGAAAACTTCCGACGATAGACAAACCAGTAAACCAGGCCTACCATGACGGTACCGCCGATGATGTTTCCCGTCCGGCCAAAGCGGGATAGGCGGGCTTAAGGGGCACAATAGGAACGAAACTTCCTTTGCTCGCATCCCGCTCGCCACTGCGTGCCCGGGAAGCTCTTCGACAAGCTCAGAGCCGCGAGCCTTGTCGAACGGCCCCGCTCTGTGCGGCGGGGAGCTTCACATTTCTCATGAATTCAGCCAGACGATTCTCACCGTCCCCTTCCGTTTCAAACCCCACCACGCCCAGAAGATAAAACCCTTTCTGAACCACCATGACCTTTCCCCGATAAGGGTCTTCCCCTTTCAAGGCCCGGGCCCCCAATCCAATGGAGCCTCCGGATAGGGCTTTTCCTTTTTTAGAAAGCTCTTCTCTATAAACCTTTAAGGCGCTCGACGCTTCCTGAGGATTTTTGAAAATGGCCAGGAAAAGTTTGAATTCTTTCTGCCCGGTTTTTGTTACCGCTTTATCCTCAACCTCAGTCTTGACCTCAACCTCGCCTTTTTTCTCATCCTCAGCCCTTTCCACATAGGTCGCCTGGAAGCCTCTCTTCAGGAATCGATATCCCAAGAGACCCTCTGGGAAATATTGGATAAGGCCCGGGTTGAGTCCCTCTCTTGGAAAGTAGCGAATTTCCCTGGGAGGAGGCGAAGGGTCGGATATTTTTGACGAAATAAGCTCAGAGAATTGTCTTAAGGTTTCTCGATTGGGTTCTGGAGCATGGAGCATCACAAAATACCTGCCCTGATAGAAAAAAGCGGAATGCTCGTCAAGAAAGGAATCCAATCCGAATCCCCCGGGACGATCTTCATTTCTGAATCTCGAGAAGATCCCGAAGGCTTGAAGGACATTCCCCAGATCATAAATGTCGAGTTCGATTTGGTTCTGACGGTCCTCCCTGTTCTGATAGACGGCAAAAACCGAATTTTGAAATCCGTATTTAAGAAAAAGTTCGGCTTCCCCGTCGATGTGCTCGAAGAGAGTCTTCTTCGTAAAGATTTGAGGGCCTTCGACCCTTGCCCATTCTTTGGGAAGGCCTTTCATTGGGAGAAGAGACTCCAAGGTCGCCGCTCCTAAAGGTCCCTCGACCCCTAGAAAGATCCCTGTCAAAACCAGAAGGATGATCCACTTTCGATAAACCATAACTTCACTCTCTCGCCTCTTCTAACCCTCAACGACCCACCCCGGGCTCCGAACCACTAACTCTTGCGCCACCTTGACCTGTGCTTTCATATCAATTCCATTCCTGCAGATGACGGAACAGGATGAGCACCCTGAGCAACGTTCCATGTCGTTCCCGGTAATCATTTGCAGCGAATCTCTGACAAGAGAATCATTCTCATACCCTTCGTGATACATCACAGCCCTCAACAAATCACCGCGAAGCACCCCGTAAGGACATTCCCCCCGACACCCCCCGCACAAGGTGCAGATTCTTCCTTGGAGGAAGGATTGATATTGTTTCAGCTCGTCCAAATCACTTTTTGAAAGCGAAGCCCCCATGACCGCCGCACACTCCTCGATCTGTTCAACCGTGGTCACCCCCGGGACCGCTGCGGAAACATTCGGATCCCTCAGAATGTATTTGAGTGCGGCCTGATGAGGGTTGAGGCCTCCCATCTTCTCTTTCTTGTATCCCCCTGACTGAGTCTTCATGGCTATAATCCCCATCCCGGATTGGGCTGCCAGGGCTACGGCCTCCTTCAAATTCTTTGCATGAGTGAAATTATAGGAGACCAAAGCGACATCGTGAAGATTCGATTTCGCCGCCTCCCTTAAAAGGGAAGCCATGCGGCTGTGGGCGGAAAATCCACTAAAACGAATCTTCCCTTCCTTCTTCATCTTTGACATGAATTCAAAGAGTGTGGGATCGGAAACTTCATCCGGTTTGGAGTGGCCGTGCCACACCAAAACATCAATGTAATCCGTTCTCAGTCGCTGAAGGCTCCTCTCCACGGAGGCTCGCATCTTCTTCTCATCATGAGCATGAACCTTCGTCTGAATGACAACCTTTTGCCGTTTTCCTTCGAAGGCTTTGCCCACCATTTCTTCGTTCCGGCCGTGCATATAGCAGTCGGCGGTATCGTAGAAATTGATCCCGAGATCAAAGGCCCGAAGCAGCACCGCCGGATCGCTGCAATTCATCACGCCCATACTCACCGCGGTGACTTTCAACCCTGTCTTGCCCAGGGTTCGATATTCAACGGCCGGTGTCTTCTCGGTCTTTTCCGAAGCAGGACTGGCCTTCCATACGGGAACGGTCGCAATTCCCAAAAGAGCTGACGAGACTCGCTTCAAGAATTTTCTTCTTCCTATCTTTTCTGAAAACATAGGATCCTCCCGATTCATTCAAATATCTTGAATTATAGCCTACCGAAGTGATTTATCAATCCTTTTCATGTTAATAAATAGCGCGGAGTTGCAAGCCAAGCCGCTGCTATGGTAATAATGATTTAAGGAATCCCACATCCCGAAGGGAGGTCACTTATGAAGAAACATTTTCCATTACTCAATCTCATGCTGATTTTTGGGCTGGCGATTCTCACGCTGCTTTCGATTTGCGTGATGGACCGTTCGGCTCTTGCCCAAGGGAAGAGTGGTGGGGAGACCTTAAAATTGCCTCCTCCAAGATTCGAGAGTGAGGTATCTATTGAAAAAGCCCTGCTGGAGAGAAGGTCCATCCGGAGTTATAAGGAAGAGCCGTTAACCCTCAACGAGCTTTCTCAGATCCTCTGGGCAGCCCAGGGCATTACAGAGCCCAAGAAAGGCTTGAGGACGGCCCCTTCGCCAAGGGCGATCTATCTTTTGGAGGTTTATGTCCTTCCTGGAAATGTGATGAATCTTCCGATGGGAATCTATAAATACCAGCCCCAGGGCCATGAGCTGATCAAAATAGCGGACGGGGACAAGAAGGCTGAATTGTTTAAAGCCGCGGGCCAAGCCCCGATCAAAAATGCGCCCGTTGCCCTGGTGATCACCGGTTTATCCGAAAAAACCCAAAACCCGGCATGGATGTATCTTGAGGCTGGCCATGCGGCAGAGAATATTTATCTGCAAGCGGTCTCGCTGAAACTGGGCACGGTTGCCATGGGAGGGTTTAAAGAGGATGAGGTGCGCAAAGTCCTGAGCCTTCCGGAAAAAGAGCGCGTGATCTATATCATGCCCATTGGAAAAAAATAGGACAATAACACAGAAATATATCCTAATTTATTGCATAGGAGGAAAGAACACGGCAAATCTGAAGTTTGACAAAGAGATCACTGCACTTCTCGTCATCGATCCGTACAACGATTTCATTTCCGAGGGAGGCAAAGTATGGGATCGCTTGAAGACTGTTGCAGAAGCAAATGATTGTATTCCTCATATGTTGCACAAAGGAACAGGCACTAGAGGACCGCACGCACCTCAACTACCTTTAGGAGAGGCGGCTCGGCCGGATATTAGTATATTAGCACGGATGGGAGCAACCGATGGTCAAAAGCACGTACTGCAGCCGTTGCCACATGCACGTATCGCTTTGCCTTTGCGCAGACATACCGCCGATCAACACGCGCACACAAGTCGCGATTATCATGCACGAAACCGAGCAGTGGCGCACGTCGAACACGGGCTATCTGGCCACGCTCATGCTGCCCAACAGCGTCCTGCGCATCCACGGCGAGCGGGGTAGGATGCTCGATGTGCACGATTGGTTCGAGCCCACGCACAGGGCCTTCGTCCTGTTCCCTGACGCCCATGCCCGCGTACTCGATCCACAGTTGGCCGAAGAAGACGATCGCCCGATCCGGTTGATCGTGCCAGATGGCACCTGGCGACAAGCGCGCCGCATGGTGCGCCGGGTGGCCGGCCTGGCAAAAGTACCGAGGGTCACTTTGCCGGAAGGGCTGGTCTCAAAGTACCGTCTGCGCAAGAGGCAGTCGACAGGTGGCCTGTGCACCTTTGAAGCGATCGGTGAAGCCCTGTGCCTGCTGGAGGGAGCGCACCTCCACGTGCCCCTTGTTCACGTGCTCAGCCGTTTCGTCGAGCGCTTACTCTGGTACCGGGGGTTGCTCCCCGCCGAAAAAGTTACGGGCGGCATCTCGGAGAGCGCTTTTCAGCTTCGCAGCGACATCAGTCGTGGCATTCCGGCCGAAAGCTTCAGTCCTGTGAGAAAAGGCCCCGGACCTAAGCCCCGGCCCCCGGGGGATAGACCTGAACCTCCTCGCCAACCTTACGATTAAATGAAAGTTGCAATCGAGGCGGCTACAAGAACTGTTATCGGTGTACCCTCAGTGTGTTCTTCAGAGTTAACGATACCTGCTATAGACCTTCAGTTTTTCAGCCATCGAAAATGTTTGGATTTGATTTTTTTCTCTCGGCGGGGACTCTTCAGGAAGGGTATTGAGAACCAGTTTCGCGGTGTTGTGGATCAATTGAGACGGCCTTGAACAAGAATCACTCCTCGCCCAGAGCTTCCAAGTCGGCGAGATCTTTCCTTCTCCCCAATGCCCCTTATTAGGTATCACTAATCAAGATTGGGCGAGGGCGTAGCCTGCTTTTCTCCATGCCTCTACGCCGCCGGCGAGGCATGCCACATTCTTGTAACCCATTGCCATATACTTCTCTGCCTGACCGGCAGATGTCTTCTCATCGTGTCAGCCTCAGTAAAAAACGATCTCCTGATCCCTTGACAGCGAAGAAAGTTTGGACTTGAACTCGCTCAGGGAAATCGCTCCTTCCAATTGCATTGCTTTGAACCTCATCTCATCCTCGTATGCGCAGACGAGCAAAGCTTTCCCGGATTTCAATTTGTCATAAACTTCCTCTGCGGTAACGCGTTCAGGTTCCGACATGATTTGCCTCCTTTTCCCCAATCCAATTTTCTCCACCATTGTAAATCTCAGTTGGTCAAATAATCAACACTTTTCCGGAACAACGATGATTCCAAGGTTTAACTTAGCAGTTAACATGGAAAAAACATTTTTCGCAGGCTGCTCAAAAATGCCCAGATGCAAGGCGCCCAAAATCCTGAGAGTGGCGCCGCGACGAATAAGGAGCGACATCTTGCCACGCCGACGAGTTGGTGAGTCGGCCGGAGGCGTACTTGAATGTACGCTGCAACGACGAAGGATGAGGGGTGGCGTCGCGACGAATAAGGAGCGACTTATTGCCACGCCCCCGAGCCGGTGAGGGGGCCGGATACCGCCGCAGATGCCTGCCTGCCGGTAGGCAGGGGCGTTTTTCAGCAGCCTGTCAGATTGATCTGATAGGTATCCTCCTTGTCGTAGACCTGGGGACTGTATTCGATCACAAGCGTATCTTCCAACCCGTAGAAGCGATGGCCGCAGCGGGTTTCACTCTTATCTTATCTCCTTTTTCAAGAATCCTTTCTTCCTTTTGAAGCGTGTCTATATCGATCAACGATACTTTGACCTTTCCCTGAAAGATGTAGAAGATTTCTTCCTTTTTTTCATGGTAATGATCACCCCTGGAGTGCCCTTTTTTAATCTCAAACGCAGCTAAATGGCGCATCGATTCCTGATACGCAATCTGAACGAATTCCCCCCTTTCCTCCTCCCACCTTTTGGGTCCGGGGATTTCTTTTGTGTTGGGCAGTTTTTCAACGGTCACTTTATTCATAATATCCTCATCTCTAATATAGTGTGGTGAATCTAACACTTCTTTACATCCCGAGGTCGTCACTCCCACCCCGTACAGAGTACGGGGTAAACTCCGGCGGGAATCCAGCTTGGAAACACTGGATTCCGGGTCAAGCCCGGAATGACAAATAAAAGAAAGAGGTTTCTGACTTACCACACCTAATATGTTGGGTTGTCTTCATTGCTTTGGTGATTTTCAATGTTCCCCTAATCTTCTCTGGGCTTTGACTCTTCAGGAATGATACTGAGATTCAACTTCTCGGTTTGGCGTATGATCGTCAGCGTCGTTTTCACTCCCACTTTCTCTTCCGTCAACATCCGATGCAAATCATCAATACCTGCAACGGGTTGACTATCCAAACCGACAATGATATCCCCCTCGGAAAGGCCAGCCCTCTTTGCCGGGCTATTTTCCTCGAGAGACACCACCAGGACACCGCTTTCAACGGGCAAATGATAGAATCGTACGATGCGGCGAAGAAGTGGGACATTCTGGCCTCCGAGCCCAATATAGCTCCGCCTTATTTTCCCTTCTTTGATCAGCCGTCCCGCGACAAATTTCGCGGTATTAATTCCAATAGCAAAGCAGATCCCCTGGGCGGCCAGAATCATAGCGGTATTGACCCCGATCACGTCTCCCCGCGAAGTAACCAGGGGTCCTCCCGAATTTCCCGGATTCAGGGCTGCGTCTGTCTGGATGATGTTATCTATTAAACGGCCCGAAATAGACCTGAGGGAGCGTCCTAGTGCGCTGACCACTCCTGACGTAACCGTACACTGAAAACCGTAAGGGTTGCCAATAGCGATGACCAATTGCCCTACTCGAATTCTCTGCGAGTCACCCAGGGGGGTGGCCAAGAAATTTGCTCCGTTGATCCTGACCACCGCCAGATCCGTATCAGGGTCCTCTCCTACCAAATCTCCTTCAAAACGGCGACCATCCGGCAGTGTGACCGAAATCTTGTCGGCGTGATGAACGACGTGACTGTTCGTCAGAATGAAACCGTCCGGTGTGAAGATGAAACCTGAACCCGTGCCCCGCAACTCTTCGGGCGGACCGTAACGCGTGCTCCGGTTTGCTCGTGGATTCGCCCGAACGTCCAGATTGACTACGGATGGACTCACTCGCTCGGCTGCACTGACGACTGCCCGTGAATACGCATCAAGGAGATCGTCATCTGAAGGGTGGGTGGCCTCAAGAATCCGCGCTTCCCCTCCTTCGACTCCTTCATCCGATACAAGTCGCAAGATTTTCTTAGACATCTTTACCTCTCCTCTCTCATATTTTCCCTGGGTCAACCGACCTTAAGCTTTCTGTTCAATTTAATCATTCAACGTCGATTTTTCAAATAGATCTCCTACTTCGGAAATAGGTTAATGATTGATTATCCGGCTATTTTCAATTATGATGTTTTTGTAAACAGGAAAAATATGAAAGAATACACAGACAAACATGCCCGTTCGGGAATCGATGCTCCCCTCCCAATACTCGAATGTTTCGAAAATCAGTTCAAGAATTATGAGATCGCCATCTCCATCCCGGAGTACACCTCCATCTGCCCTCGATCAGGACTGCCTGATTTCGGAACGATCACGATCCGATACACTCCTGATCAATGGTGCGTGGAATTGAAATCTCTTAAGACGTACATCCTTGCCTACCGGAACCTGGGGATTTTCTATGAAAACGCAGTGAACCGGATTCTCAGAGATTTCGTCAAGGCATCCAAACCGATTCAAGCGGTGGTCACGGGTGAATTTAATGTCCGGGGAGGGATGAAAAGTATCATCGAAGCCCGTTATCCCGCAAAAGGAATACGGAAAAAGGTTCACCCCATTAAAAAGTCTTCTGCTTTCTGACGGGAACGCTCGCAGCGGACTATTAACCCCCTGGTCCGCCCCGTTTAGAGACAAATTCTAACAGGGTAAACGATGACAGAGATTAAAAAAAAGGTCCTTTTCGTCTGCACGGGAAATTCTGTCAGGAGCCAGATGGCCGAGGGGCTATTGAAGGCTCTCGGTTCCGGGCAGTGGGACGTCCAGAGTGCCGGGATCATTCAGTCCTATATTCATCCCTTGGCCATTCTGGTAATGAAAGAGATCAGCATTGACATTTCTAAACAAACCTCAAAATCCTTGGATCAATTCCTCAACGAGAAATTTAATTACATCATCACCCTTTGTGATCATGCGGCTCAATTCTGTCCTGCCTTCGGCGGCCTCGGAAAACGGCTTCACTGGCCCTTTGAAGACCCTGCGGGGGCCACTGGAACCACGGAGGAGAGATTGGCCGTATTCCGAAGGATAAGAGACGGGATTAAGAAGAAGATTGAAGAGTTCTTAAAGTCTGAATCCTCCGAAATTCCCGATGCGATTGCTTCATTCAAGTTTTAACAGCTTGCTGAAAAAGTAATTTTTTGCGGGCTGGTCAAAAATGCCCGGATGCAAGGCACCCGAAATACTGAGGAGTGAGGCGTACTGGGATGTACGCTGCAACGACGAAGGGTGAGGGCAACGCCGCAGACGGGGATTTTTCAGCAGCCTGCTAGGCCTCAGCCCTTCTCAACAGCCTCGCCCAAGTTCTCTCTACGTTTTCTTGAATCACTTCCACTTCCGCGTCAGTCACGTGGCCGAAGCGGCCTTGAAGCTTCAGATAATCTTTCACGGGAACGACACGGGATTCTTCTTGAAGGGTATAGGATACCCCATTCTCAATTTCATAGAGAGGAAAGATCCTCGACCGAACGGCAAGCCTTGAAATTTTGACCGTGAGTTCTGAAGGAATCTTCCAACCCGGAGGACAGGGAGAAAGAAGATGAATAAATCGGGTTCCCCGGATTCGCTTTGCCTTCTCCAATTTTCTTAACAAGTCTTCCGGATAAGCAATCGTTGCCGTCGCGGCATAAGGAATCTGATGATCGGCCATGATCGCCATGATATCTTTTTTCGGGTTCTCTTTGGGCTTCGTCACCGGGGTGGTCGTCGTCCAGGCAAACCTGGGTGTCGCGGAGCTCCGCTGGGTACCCGTATTCATGTACCCTTCGTTGTCGTTGCAAATATAAATGAAATCCTCATTCCGCTCTGCAGCACCCGAGAGGGCCTGGAGGCCAATGTCGAAGGTTCCGCCGTCTCCGGCCCATACGGCGACGACAGCCTCATGGTCTCCCCGGATATCCAAGGCGGCCCTCACCCCCGAGGCGGTGGCTCCTCCCGTGACAAACCCCGCATGAACCACCGGAATCCGGAAACTGGAATAGGGCCAAAATCCCGGAATGATCGACCAGCAGGAGGCAGGAAAGACCATCACCGTCTTCTCACCGAGGGCCTTCAGGGTGAGCCGCATGCTGACGGCTGCTCCGCATCCGGCACAGGCAAGATGGCCGTGGCCAAGATTCTCACTTGAAGGTATCTCTATTTTTCTCATCGACCCTCCTAAAACCTTTTGCTACTTTTTGATTCTCCTCTTGAAAATTCGAAATCCTAATATCGAAGCTCGAAACAAATTCTAATCTCAAATTTTCAAAACAAGATGTTTCGAATTTTGTATTTTGATCATTTGAGATTGTTTCGAATTTCGCATTTCGTGCTTCGAGCTTATTTCTTCAGACCCAGCCAGAGAATCTCTTCTTCAGGTTGCGGGTGGTCCACTGTGTATTGGATCGCTTCTTCGATGAGCTCCGGAGTGATGTCCCTTCCCCCCAACCCTGAGATGAATCCAAAGACCTGGGGTCTCTTCTCTCTGGAGTATAAGGAGGCTCTCAATTCGTGGGCAAAGATGCCTCCCACTCCGGCCGAGAGATTTCTATCGATCACCGCCACCTTCTTTGCCGCTTTGATTTCCTCACAAATCTCTTGCGAGGGGAAGGGTCGAAACCTCTTGATCTTTAATCCGGCGACGCTGACTCCTCTCTCATTCATTTTCTGGATAACGATCCTTGAGGTGCTCGTCACGGTGCCAGAGGTCATCAGAAGAACCTCGGCTTCTTCCTTTCCATACCTCTCGATGGCGCCGTAACCGCGTTGAAATCGGGATCTGAACTCATCGTTCACCTTTTTGGCGATCTCCGGAACCTGTTCCATTGCCTTCTGCAATTTGTACCGAAACTCCAAAAAAAAGTCCGGCGTGGCGATCATTGAGAAGGTCACGGGTTCCTGAGTATCGATTGCATATTCGGGACAATAGGGCAGCAGGAAGGAGTCCACCTCCTCCATGGTGGGAATCTCCACGGGCTCGGAGGTATGGGAGAGGACGTAAGCATCGAGGACAACCATCACCGGAAGCTTGACCGATTCTGCAATTCGATAAGCCTGGAGGACGGTATCGAGGACTTCTTGATTATTTTCGCAATAGAGCTGAATCCATCCGGTATCGCGTTGAGAAAGGGAGTCACTCTGATCACTCCAGATATTCCACGGTGGGGCAATGGCTCGATTGACGTTCACGAGCACAATCGGAAGGCGAGCTCCGGAGGCCCAATGGAGCATCTCGTGCATATAGGCCAATCCATGAGAGGAAGTGGCCGTAAAGCATCTCACCCCTCCCGTGGAGGCTCCGATCAAAGCAGCCATGGCAGAATGCTCCGATTCTACTTTCAGGAATCGCGTGTTCAACCGGCCGTCCGCGATGAGTTCGGATAGCTCTTCAACGATCGTCGTCTGCGGGGTGATGGGATAGGCGGAGATGACATCGACACGGCTCAAGATCACCCCGTAGGCCACCGCTTGATTCCCTGTGATGACCTTTCTCATCTCGCCTCCTCTTTCAGAGAAATGGCCCCCCGGGGACATTCGGAAAAGCAAATCCCGCAGCCTTTACAAAAATCATAATCCACCTGATGGGAGAAAATTTCTTCTGTTTTCATGACGGACGCATCGGGGCAGAAGACATAACAGTTCTCACATCCGTTACAGGTCCCGCAGCTGAAACATCTCTCCGCCTCTCTCAATGCTTTGTCTTCTTCGAAGGCGGACGTTACCTCTTCAAACCCTTTGATTCTTTTCTTCGCCAGCTCCCTGTGTTCTTCATTTCTTTTTGAGGTTTGAAAGTAGTCTGTATTCAATTCTTCAAAAGTGACCACATGGGAATTCATCGGTCTCTCTTCAGGATGGAGATGTCTGAAGATCGAGAGTGATGGGCCTTCTCCTATCAGGATTTGGCGGATTGCTTCCTCCGAATCCTTTCCTTGCAGATAACAATTAATAGCCAAGGCCGCCTTTTTGCCCGAGCCGATGGCATGGGCTACTGTTCGCTGGGTTGAAGTAAGATCTCCTCCTGCGAAGATTCCTTTTAAACCTGTGCTTCCATCTCTCTGTGTGAGAATGATCCCGTCCCTATTCTCTATTCCTTTTGGAAGAAAGGAGACCTCAATCTCCTCTCCGGCTGCAATGATCACGGTATCTACTTCGATCACAAAACTGGAATTGGGGATGGCAACCGGTCTTCTCCGACCACTCTCATCCTTCTCGCCCAGCTCCATCCGCAGACACTCCAATCGTTTCATGTCGTCCTTTTCTCGGATGCGAATGGGGTTGACCAGATATCTTATCTTGACTCCCTCTTCCATCGCCTCCACGATCTCATCCTCAAAAGCAGGCATCTCTTCCTTTGAGCGGCGGTAAAGAATGGTCGCCTTCTTTCCCATACGGAGCACCGATCGCGCCGCGTCAATGGCTGTATTTCCTCCACCGATGATTGCCACCTTATCGCCTAATTTTACTCTATTCCCGAAGTTGATTCTTTTCAGGAAATCAAGGCCACCCAAGGCACTCTTTCCCTTCTCGCCTGGAATGTTCAGGCCTCTGCCCCGATAAGCTCCGGTGGCGATAAAGATGGCCTGATAATCCCTCAAGTCATTTCGCCCCAAATTTTCTCCGAATGGAATGCCTGTTCGAATCTCGACACCTAATGCCTGAATCTCTGAAATTTCCCTATCCAAGACATCCTTCGGCAACCGGTAGGAGGGAATTCCGATTCTCAACATGCCTCCTGCCGAGGGCGAAGATTCAAACACGGTGACTTCATAGTGAAGCTTTGCCAGGTGATAAGCGCAGCTCATCCCGGCAGGTCCGGATCCGATAATGGCGATCTTTCCCTTCCTCGCTCCCGGTGCCCCTACCGTTTTTTTATTCAGAGTTGAAGCATAATCCGAAACAAACCTCTCCAGCGCGTGGATGGCAATCGGCTCATCATAGACCCCGCGATTACATTTCGATTCGCAGGGGTGAAAGCAGACCCTGCCGCAAACTCCCGGGAAAGGATTTTCCTCCTTGATCAAACTCCAGGCCCTTTCAAAATCTCCCTCTGCTGTTCTCTGTATAAATGCGACGATATCATTCCCCACCGGGCAGGCTGCACTGCAGGGCGGTGTCTTGTCTTCATAAAAAGGACGTTGCGCCCTCCACGCTCCTGTCTTATTCCACTCCATGTTCCCGAACGAAACGGAGATCATCGGCATTTCAGAAGCGCCTTTGAAATTGAGCAGTTTGGACATCTTCTTCCTTTAACTATGAATGGAGTGCTATAGTATCTGTTATAAAACTTGAAATCCGAATACCGAGATCGGATGTTGCTCAATCTGGGTATCTCAACAATTGAACCAAATATTTTCTAACTCATACGATTTTGAGTTTTGTCCTTTGCACATTTGAGTTTGTTTAGAGTTTAGGGTTTTGGCTTTAGGATTTAACATCTTTGTTTCGGGTCGATCCCTACGGGATGCTTCGCCCGTGCTTCGAATTTAGAGTTTGACTTCATTATAGGCTTCTCTCGCAGCCTTTACGTTCTCGTCCCTCTTTCCCGGAACCTCTTCACGAATGGCCAATGCGATGGAATCGATTCCCACGAGGCCCGTCGCCTTTGAAAAGGCTCCTAAAATTGCCGTACTGACGATTGGATTCGTTCGTGAACCTAAGCCATTCTGGATGGCAATCGAGGTGGCGTCGACGGTAGCCGTTCGAAAGCTTTTCAGATCGCTAAACACCCCAGGAGGTTGGTGGGAATTGATGAGGATCCATCCCTCCTGCTTCAGCCCCGCCGTCACATCGATTGCTCCAATCAGGGTTGGATCAAGAACAACAATATGATCGGGTTGATAAATATTGACCCTTAAATTGATGGGCTGCCGATCCACTCTCAGGAAGGCCATGACAGGTGCCCCTCGCCTTTCAACTCCAAACGCGGGGAAGGACTGGACATAGAGGCTTTCATGGAAAAAGGCGACGGCAAGCACTTTGGATGCCACCACAGCTCCCTGACCACCTCTTCCATGAAATCGAATCTCAATCATCGGTCGCAGCCAAATGGAGGATTGGATTATTGGAGTAATGGAATGTTAGATTTGCTAATTCAAATCATGATCTTTCTTACTCAATACTCCAGTACTCCATTACTCCATTGATTACTATTTTAACCTGGATTTTGATTCATCAAAAGTCAACTCTCTGCCTCTGCTCTCTCAACGGTTTTAGATGGCAGGTTTCATTCAATAGCGATAGAATATATTTTCCATCTCTGTGTTGAATAAGGTTGATGGCCGTCGTATCTTGAGTGATCTGCCAGAAATGGGAGTTGTCTAAGCCCAAAATGCCGCAGATCAGTACTTTGTTGACCACACGGTGCGTAACGAGGACAAGGGTCTTCCCGGGATGGTTTCGGATCACCTGTTCCACTGCAGCCATCGCCCTCATTCTGACATCATCCAAACTTTCGCCGCCCGGAAGCCTTACCAGATGGGGCGTTTCCACCCATTGGCGATAGGTCTTATTGTCACTCTCCCGAATCTCTTGATGCGGACGTCCCTCCCAATTTCCAAAACTCATATCGAGTATTCCTTGGAGTGGCTGAACCTTTAGATTGTGAAGTTCCGCAACCTTCTCGGCGGTCTGCCACGCCCTGGATAAGGAGCTTGAGAAAACCCCGTGGACCTCCATCCCCTTGAAAAATTGCCCTACCAGCTCTGCTTGCTTCAGGCCGGTTTCATCAAGGGGAATATCCGTTCTCCCCCGAAAGATCTCTTCTTTGTTCCACGCGGTTTGTCCATGACGGACAAGGTAGATAGAAGTCATACGGCCACATTATCACCCATATGGAACAAATTCTCAAAGAAAAGTTTTTAGTAAAATTTTTCAAAATTCTTCATGACACTACTGGAAGGCAAAGATAGATAATGAGTATTTCCTGTAATAGAGTCCTAGCGTGTTTCGTTTTTAATACGATATTTCACATCGAAAGTAACACGCTTTCAAATTGGAAGTACCCTCTCTTCTCCCACCTCCATCGCGTTTAAAATATTTTCTGTTGAACGTATGATTTCTTTCTTGAGATCCTTTTGCGATTGAATAGGAAAAAGCAAGCATTTCATTTTTAGAAATTCACTGCTGTCCGAGAGGCGTCTCAGTACCCTCTGGACTTCTGAAGGAGATATTTCCCTTAAGTGGGTTAAAGCCCCACGGAACTCTTCTTTCGTATATCGCTCGACGATATCGTACTCTCGCAATCGCATGCGGGATTGGAGGTCATCCATCAATGTGACCTCTCCTGACAAGGCAAAGAGGGAAATGCTTCGCATTCCACTCTGAATTAAGTCTCGTCTCCGCTCAAATCCCAATCCAAATGTGGTTTTATAGTCCAGCTCGCTTAGCGTCTCTAGATTTCTTAAAAGGACAATCTGATTTCCCGCAGATTGAAACCAAGGGAAAGGGATACGTGGATGGGACACTTCGAAATGTTCTCCCCCATCTTTTAGCTTGTGTTTTGCTTCTATCTCCTGCAATGTATATTCGAATGTCAGGTAGAGATTCTTAGACAAGAATCCAATTTCCATGATTTCTCTATCGCGCTGATAGTCTCGGCGATAATACTGCCTGTATTTTCCTTCGAGGAGTTGCTTGGCTCCGCTGATCTTTGTGAGCAGATCCTGAATTTTTTTATAGGTTTGGCGGGTCTCGGTAATGATATCTACTGGAACATTCCTCTCTGCGGTAATCATCAAGCATAGCCCCTGAAATTGGTCCATCGTCTCTCTAAGGTCGAAATGGGTATTCTCCATGATTCGTTCTAAGCCTGCCGCAATTCCTTGAAAACTTCCTCGCTCCATAATCTACCTCCAACTTGGTCTGCTCAGATACACCCGCCACAGCGGGCCCCACCGATTACTCGCCGTTTGGTTTTGTTCGGACCCTTTTCTTCTATATTGAGCAAGAATGATGCCAGGTAGTCAAGAACATCTATAACCAGTTGAAAGTTAATATATCTTTAAGAATCATTTCTGAATCGGGAGACTTGTTTGCATAACAAAATTGGTAATTCCTTTCCTTAAGGATTGTTAGAGAACTGGGTACGGTTGATACAAACGGCCAGATACTTGGGGGAATTTGCCATTGCTTAATTCTATTTTCCATTTGATAGTCAAAAAAGGTCATCATTCATCAGTCGCTTTAAGATTCCATGTTTTCTAAAAACCAATAAACATTAATGTGTTGCATGAATTCATTGCTCTTGGCATTGAAATTGCTCTATCTCAGATTAAAGAAAAAACTTTAAACCATAGTTAACGATAAAGCCAAACCACGAGCAATCGTGGGACGGAAAGCCACGGGTCCCCTGGGGATAGCCGGGTTGCCTAGATAAGGTCAAAGCGACCGGATTACCGTGGCTTCATCAAAGCGGTAATCCGGTTTTTATTTTAAGGGATATTCCTTATGAGTGATGATCTAAATGAAAAATTGGTTTCCATATTAGGAAAGGAGGCACAGCATGTTGACTGAGATCGATCTGATGCAGTGGATAGAACATTTTGGCCGGTGGAACGTACAAGAACTCGTAGCTCAAAGGCAAGACATGTGGGATGTGATCACTTATCTCAGGGCGGAGAGGAGCCTTGAATTGGCCAAGGGCATGGCATTTGTGACCTCAGACTCGGTTCGTTTCGAAAGGGAAGAAGCTTTCAAGCCTGTCGCTAAGAGGTCTGAATTATGTGCAGAAGACCGATTGAAACACAAATCTGGTGATAGAAAGCGGGAGGCCGGAAGAGATAGTGGAAGGATCACTTAACAACAGAGAGAAAAGAAGATATCCCCGGATGCTTATTAATTTGCCCCTTGAATATCAGGATATGGGTGACTCCTGTTTACGCGGAGCAATGGTTGTCAATGCAGGCGACGGAGGTTTTCTTATCGAGTCCACCAGAAACATCCCTGTGGGTACGAGATTAAAAGTCACTCTCCTGTTCTCAAAGGGGTTTGAATTGGATGACTTCAAAGCGGTGGCCCAGGTTGTACGGAAGGAGCGTTATCGTAAGGAAGACTCGGAAGGAAACCGGTCTGGGAGGGATATCAGTATGGGTTGGAATTTATTCAGGTTTTAGAGGAGGATCGTTGGAAACTGAACTACCTTCTTGGTGGACGATTTGAATCCGAGGAGCTTCTCACAAATCTATTTTCTCAACTTTAGATGAAGAGGCTTAGATGAATCAACTCCTTCAAACAAAGATTGAAAGGTCTCCTGAAGAAAGTCCCGGCGCAAATTGGGTGCTCCATAAACAAGCAGGAACCCACAACCGATTCGTTCCTTGAATTAATCGTGGATTATCTGTCGAAGCTACCTCCATCCGTTTTGATATCCGTTGGATCTGTAATGGTACTCTTGGTGGGAATCCTTAACCACATGGCAGGTCCTGAGATTTCTACTACCATATTCTATCTGATCCCCATCGTACTGGTTACCTGGTTTACGAGGAGATCGATTGGATTCATCTTCTCAATCCTCAGTGCTCTCACGTGGCTGATCGCTGATCTCACATCGGGGACTACTCACCTCAATTCAGACATCCCTTATTGGAACGGCGTTGCACGGTTGGGTTCTTTTTTTATCCTCACTTTCATTCTCTCGACGTTGAAAAACACCTTAAGCAAGAAAAGGAATATTCCAGAACCGATTTTTTGACCGGCACTCGAAACCGAAGGTACTTTATCGAACTTCTCAATATGGAGATCAACAGAGCCCGCAGGTATGATCGCCCTTTCACGGTGGTTTGCATTGACCTGGACAATTTCAAGACGGTGAATGATTGCTTTGGGCACAGCACCGGAGATATGATCCTGCGTTCAGTCGCACGTACCCTGCAGGAAAACATCCGGGTCACAGATACGTTGGCACGGCTGGGGGGTGATGAATTTGCCATCCTGTTGCCGGAGACCGGACGGAGCGTGGCGGAAACGATCTTGCGCAAAGTTCGGAAGATCAATCTGGACATCATGCGGAGGCATGGGTGGCCTGTCACATTGAGCATCGGCGTCGTGACCTTCGCCCGTCCACCTTCCACGGTTGACGAGACGCTACGGAAAGCTGATCAACTCATGTACGCTGCCAAAAACAGTGGCAAGAACAGCATTCGCTATGAAATTTGTGGAGTGAAGGATTGGCCGGCAATGCCAGCAGCTTAACGGTCTTTTCATTGCGTGCTTAGCCTTAAGGCATTAGAAAAAATCGAAAGGAGTATTCGGTATATGATCGTTTATAAATTCTATTTGCGTGATCGCAATAAAGGGCGACATATTTCTTGGCGCATTACCGGAGAGGAGAAAAAATCCACAAAGGATTACTGATGAATTCATTATTAACTGGGGAAGAACATACTTTGGTAAGTATGCCGAGGGTAAGGATATCTATTTCATCAAAACTGTTTTGGAGGAAAGCGAGAAACGACACCCAAACCTCTCTTCACCATAAGATGGCTCAGGGAGAAGATACCAGTAAAAGTAAGCTAAAAGCAGTGACAATTATGCCAGAAAAGTGTGAATTTCTTGATACGTGTGGATTCTTTCTAAATTTCAGAGGAAATTCGGAGATCGTCGAGCGAGGTTGGATCAGGTTGTTCTGCACAAGCCAAGAGAGGTCAGAAAACTGCGAGAGAAAGAAAATAAGAAAACAAACGGGCGAACCACCTCCAGATAATATGACACCAACGGGCATAATCTTGTGATGCGTGGACGATTTTCTGGGAGAGTGTAAACAGGTGAAATACTAGTGATAGCAAAGTAATTTTTGGAAGCGCAAAAACAATGAACATGATTGAAGAAATAAAGAGAGCTCTGTGGATAGAAATCAGACTCAACTCGAGAGGATTGGAGTATCTTGAAGGAGTCATTAACAAAAAGGATCTTGAATTGCTTCATTCTTTATTAAAAAAATATTTAGGCCCAGCAGTTAAGGAATCCGGAAAAGAAGCCTATCTGCCGAAAGAAATTCAGAAAATAGTTGATGCCTTCGGTGGTTTGCGAAATGACCAATCCTTTTTCTATAGGCAAGAGGATAACATAGTTATATACGCTTCTACTTGGCCCTGGACGTCCAACCCTGACAAGATAACGTTAAAGTGTGGTGTAAGAAAATTTGTCTTATCGGGCTAACGATCTCTTTGGGGATGGTTCTATCTTAAGTGGACGAGTTGAATTTGAGAAGATTCTCCCAAGCCTATTTTGGCAACTTCAGGGATTTAGGCGGAGATGGAAAAGGTTAAAGTTGTTGTACGATATAGCTGTGGTAGGATAATCAAGGGTTTCACTCAGGACTTTTTCCCGACCAAGAAACTTTTTCATCTTACTCCGGCTGATAACCTCTCTGGCAAGCCAATCGAAGTATCTATAGCAGACCTAAAAGCTATTTTCATGGTTGGGGATTTCGCTGGGCATCCCCTGTATAAGGAGCGAAAGAAGTATGATCCAGGAGAAAAGCCATCGGGCAAAAAAGTGGAAGTGACTTTTGTAGATGGTGAAGTGTTAGTTGGGTCAACCTTGGGCTATGATCCTAAACGACAAGGTTTTTTTATCTCTCCGGCAGATCCCAAGAGCAACAACATAAGGGTATATGTAGTCTCCTCTTTTGTAGAAAAGGTCCGCTGTCTATAATTTCACTTCACATGTTTCTGTAATCGATTCCTTAGCAGGTCTTGATTTTAGCTCCTCGCTCTCTTACTGGAGTCAACAACCCGACTTTTTCATAAGCGTGCTCGATTCCAATCGGTAATCATCGGGCTCGATTTTCCTTGACCTACTATTCCCTTCCTTGTATATTCAACTCATCCCAAACCAAGTTCTTATCATTTTAACAAAATTTGAATGGGGAGGGCCGTTTTGATCTTCGGCCAGATGGGGAATATCTGTATCTCGGTGCAAGTACACTACCAAATTTAGGAGCAATGTTGTCCGACTTTGCCACTCCAGCCTAAACGGGCCAAACCCTGGTACAATTAGGAACGAGTTATCTGCTCATTGCGGGAAGTAGAAGGAAGAGGAAATGGGAAATAAACTTTTTGCTCTATTGACGATTTTAGTTATGGCCGTTTCTTTAATCGTTGGCTGTCAGACTGTCCCTAAAGAAGCAGAACCAACGACCCTTGAGATCAGCCCGAGGATCGCTGAGGCCCACAACAATCGGGGCGTTGCCTATTACAGCAAAGGCCAATTTGACCAGGCCATCGCTGATTACAATAATGCCCTGGAAATCAACCCAAGATTTACTGTGGCCTACTACAATCGGGGCAATGCCTATAGCAGCAAAGGCCAATATGACCAGGCCATTGCTGATTACAATAATGCCCTGGAAATCAACCCGAGGTATGCTGAGGCCTACAACAATCGGGGCGTTGCCTATTACAGCAAAGGCCAATTTGATCTGTCCATCGCTGATTACAATAATGCCCTGGAGATCAACCCAAGATTTGCTATGGCCTACTACAATCGGGGCATTACCTATTACAGCAAAGGTCAATTTGACCAGGCCGTCGCTGATTACAACAATGCCCTGGAGATCAACCCGAGGTATGCTGAGGCCTACAACAATCGGGGGAATGCCTATCGCAGCAAAGGCCAATATGACCAGGCCATCGCTGATTACAATAATGCCCTGGAGATCAACCCGAGGTATGCTGAGGCCTATAACAATCGGGGCATTGCCTATCGCAGCAAAGGCCAATATGACGAAGCCATCGCTGATTACAACAATGCCCTGGAGATCAACCCGAGGTATGCTATGGCCTACTACAATCGGGGCATTGCCTACTACTTCAAGAAAGAATATGACAAATCTTTGGAAAATGTTAAAAAGGCACAGGAGTTAGGTTACAAAATTCATCCTAAATTTCTTGAAGACCTTAGTAAGGCTTCGGGAAGAGAGAGGTGAAGATTTCGAATAATCATCAATCCAATCAATTCCTCAGAATGAAGATTAGTCGGTGAAGTGCCCAAAACAATGCTTCATCAGACGATGGAAGGACGACTTTTCAGGATGGCCCTGCCCCAAGCCTTTTCAAGAAAATAATCCAGGACCTTTTTTGAACTCTTTTCTTTCTCAGCCAATATCCTTCCCCCAGAATCCTTTCTCAGACTGAAGAAAGACCTTTCGCTATCAAGCAGCAAAACCAAATCGACCCAAGTCATCGTATCGCCATCAACCTTAGGATCAGACCTCCTTTTCTCTTTCAAGATCTTGAAGAGTTCCTTCCATGTCATTCCCTCTTCTAATTCTTTTTCATCCATCTCCCCCTTGATAAAATTAATGACCCTTGCCAGGCGAAAGAGGGTTAATAAATCCAGCCGATTAAATCCCTTTGTCTCGATGGGAAAGGCGCTGGAACGCCACTGGACGGGGTGAGGGGGAAGGATACCCTCCTTGCTACATCTCTCAAAGAGAGGAGTCCCCGGCGTAGGGTAATAGATACTCGGGCCGATGAGGACTTTTTCCCCCATCAAATAAATCAACGTATCCGCCATCTCCTCGACGGCTTGGCCAGGCATACCCAGGATGGCATAGGCAATCACGTGAAGACCAATCTGTGCTGCCCTTTCCACGATTCTATCGAATTCAGTCGATGGCTTAGGTCTTCCCATCCTTTCTTTGGTTGAAGGATCTGTGCTGACATAGGAAAGATTAATCGTATGGAAACCTGCGGTTTTCATCAGCCTGAGGAGTTCTCCATCGAGAGAAGCAAAAGAGATTCCGTTCATCGCAGAAAACTCCATTTTCCGTTCTCCAAAGGTTTCGATCATGAGGCTCATCAACCGCTTTGCCCGTTCCTGATCAAAGGTGAAATTGTCGTCTTCAATGTCAAAATTCTCGATTCCATACTGCTCCTGGCAGGTCATCATCTCTTCGAGAATGGCTTCTGGAGATCGAGTTCTGAAAGAAGTGCCCATCACAAGATGGGCTGAACAGTAGGCGCATCGATGAGGGCAACCCCTGCTCGTGATGATCATGGTGGATCGTTTCTTTCTCATCCGATATCGATCCAGATCGAGCAATGCCCGGGCAGGATGAGGAAGGGAATCGAGATCCCGGATGAAATTCTGAAGAGTGTTGATCCGTATTTCTCCATCCTTCCGATACCCGATCCCGTCGATCTTTTTGATGCTTCCCGGTTTTCCCCTTTCAATCTGTTCCAGAAGAAGAGCAAAGCGAACCTCTCCTTCCCCTAAGACGACATAATCAACAGAAGGGCTCCGCAGGACGCCTTCCGGATCGCAACTGGCATGGGCCCCTCCCATGACAACAATGTTCCTTTTGTCCCTTTCTTTTATGATCCGGGCAATCTCCAGGGCTTCACCATGATAGGGGGTAAAAGAAGAAGAGATTCCAAAGACATCGGCATTCGAGGCTCCAACCTTCTTCCGTATGTCGTGCCAATCCATTCCGAAATGGTAAAAACCGGAATAGAGCTTGAAAGGACTTCGATCATTGAAAGGATAGAAATCTTTAAGATAGGAAAGTTCCGAAGGCAGGGGAATCGACTTTTTCTTCTCTGTCTGGCAGTCGAGAATCTCCAGCTCGTGGCCGTTTCTCTTCAGTGAGGCAGCAAGATAAGCCAAACCAATGGGCTGGGTCCGAATGGAGGTTTGATAAAAATCCCGGACGGGCGGTTGAATGAGAAGGATTTTCATATTCCTTAGGTAACTAAGAATGAGTATAGTTGCTTGGATCGGAACTGTCCATTCTATGAATAGACAGGCAGGGGGGGAGAATTAATCTTTGGGGTCTGTTTCCTCTGCGATCATGCCGTAGACATTATACGAAGGAGGGGTCCCTCTTTTCTCCGCGGAGATGGTTATTTCCTTGTAGTGAGGATTGGACTTGCGATTACGGGCAATCATTGCCTTCACCACATCCCACCCTATCTTATTTTGTTTTCCCATTTCGGTAATTTCTTCCAGGGCTGTTCGATTATCGTAGGCTCCCGATCGATAGGGTCTGGGCATGATCAGCGCGTCGTAAACATCACAAGCCGCGATGATTTCTACCATTGGATCTTCGAGCAGGATGCCTCGAGGATATCCCGACTGATCTCTCCTTTCATGATGTTCAAGAGCCACCTTGCAGCCAAGGTGCTGGTGATCCTTGTAGTAATAACTGAGAAGAACATAGCCCGCTGCGCTGTGATGTTCGAGAAATCCCCGTTCCCTCTTGGTGAGGGGGGTCGTCTTTTTCAGGATCTGCAGGGGCACACAGAGCTTTCCGGCATCGTGGGTCGGACCGGTGGCGGACAACCGGATGCGCTCCTGGTAGTCGGGTAGCAGATCCTTGGTTAAAATCGTAGACAAAAAAAACACCATGAGCACATGGGAATAGGTGTAAAAGTCATGCTCCCTGAAATAATCCAGCGATTGCAAGATGGGAACGGGATACTGGACGGTCTCTAAAAGGCTCAGGATATGGTTGATTTCCTTCTGGTCCGAAAAAATGGTCACAAAGGGAGGGGCGCCAAGAAAATCTAAGAGATCCTGTTTGACTGACCCATAAAAAAGGAGGGAAGATGTCTGATAGGAAGAAGGCCCGTGAGAATGGATAAGTGCATCCAGGGTCTCTCCCGTCAGAAGGACCCGCTGAGGAAACAATAACTGGTGATCCAGTGTACGTACCGGATATTGAAGTATTAATCCAGGCATATTGGAACACTTTTGCCGGTTAAGTTATCATTTTGAATGAATGAATGTCAACACATTTTAGAAATTTTTGAAATTGTGCCCCAAGCCAACTCAGGGGTGTCCCATGTTTTGGGAATTGCAGAAGCGATGATTGCAGGGGAATGATCCTATTACGAAAAAAAGATGGTTTTTCTTACGGGCTCGCTAGGCAGTGTACACTGTTTTTTGTCCAATGTCGATTAAGAAATTCTTCAGAACGGTCATATCTTCTGTGCAGATATTCACGAATCTCACTCCAGTCTGATAATCCCATGACCAATCCTTCCTCATATGAAGATCCATCCAGACCACCTCGACGGACGCCATGATGGTATTGAGTTCGGACGGAGAGGAAAGGAATAGTTTCAGGGCGATATGTTGACCAACCTGCATCTCCTCTGGAAGGCGAAGCAGTAATCCCCCCTCGCTGGCGTTCACCGCCCGAGCGTATTTGAGGAACAATTGGCTTCTACCATACTTAATCGGCAAATCACAACTAAATCTCGGATACTTTCTTTTTTCTGAAGTCGCTGAGGCAACACTTTTTTCCGTTGACTCCATCGGATTGCTCCTGTTTGAATTTCTTAACGAACTGTGAGCAAGAACTATACCAGAATGAGATTAACCGATTTAGCCTCATAACTATCTAAAACTTAAGGCTTTATTTAAGAATTGTGCAAAGATTTCCCCTGCCGGGGAGTGACATATTGTCGGAAATAGAACGATTTTGGGCAAATATTTGTTTTGACTTGCGAATGCGATAGGATAAGATGTATAAGAGAATCCCAAGGTGGGATTGCTATCAAAAGGGGCGCCTTGAATTCTTGAGTTTAGTTGCTAGATTTAAAATGGGAAGGAAAGGAGAAAAAAGATGATTCCAAAGATCAGGAAGATCCTGTACGCCACCGACCTCAGTAAGAATTCTGCTTATGCGTTTTTGTTTGCGACGGATGTTGCAAGAAGGCACGACGCAAAGATTGTCATGTTGCATGCGATTGAACCCGTCCCCGCTTACGCAGCAGCTTATACAGGGATTACAGATGAATTGAAACGGAAGCAGCAGGAGGAGACCGTCGCTGAAATTAGAAATCGCCTGGGAGAATTCTGCCAAAAAGCAGAGGCCCAAATTGGCCCCCCCTGCACGGACCTTGTATCCAAAATCCTTGTTCCCCGGGGCCATCCCCCCGAGGAGATCTTGAATGCTGCGGATGAAGAAGGATGCGACTTGATTGTCCTTGGAACCCATGGAAAGGGATTCTTGGCGCATACGTTCCTTGGAAGTGTCTCGAGTGCCATATTGAATCGAACCAAAAAACCGGTTTTTATCATTCCTTTGCCGCCTGAAACAACAACTCTGGAGTGGGATGGAGCGTGATGGAATTTCATTCAATTTCAAAACACCAAGGCAGTGTCAGAGATGGCTCTGCCTTGCCCTGGCAAACAGAACCACTTTTTTTCCTAAAGGTCTCCAAATTCTTCAACGGATTTCGTTTCCGGTTTCGGTACCTCCCCACCCCCCCCATCTCCCTATCTCCGCAAATCCTTAGAAGTCAACTCAGGTCACCCAGTTCATACTGGAGAATTCCTACCAACGTGATGGCTGCGGTCTCCGTCCTCAAAATACGCTGCCCCAATTTGATGGGGATAAATCTCTTCTCTTTTGCCCACGCGACTTCGCCCTCGGTGAACCCCCCCTCCGGCCCAACCATCACATAAATCCTTTGAGTGGGATGTTGCCTCACAACACTCTTCAGATTCTCGCCCTCCCTTTCCCAAAGAAGTATCCTCAACCCATCTTGATTCCAATCCTCCAACACCTGTTGAAAGGATCGGCATTCTCCCACATAAGGAACCTTTGCTCTTCTCGATTGCTGGACCGCCTTAACAGCGACGAATTGCCACCGGTGGGCTTTCTTCTGTTTTCCCTCCCTCTCCTTCAGGGAGGCGGATCTTTCCGATTCAAAGGGAAGGATGGCCGAGACCCCTAGTTCCGTGGCCTTCTGGATGATCATCTCCATTCTCTCTTTTTCCGGGAGGGCCTGAAGAAGAATGATCTCCAGAGAGGATTCGGTCGGTGAAGGAAATGCCTCAAAGATAAAGATGGAAGCCTCTGTCTCGGAGAGACGAAGGACCCTTCCTCTGAAGTCATTTCCTCCGGCATCTGTCAGGGTGATGAGACTTCCCTCCCGGCCCCCCTGAAAGCGAAGGGCCTCCCAAGGAGGCCCTTTCACCACAATTTCTTTTCCGGTATCAACCTTCCGGTCGACAACAATTCTATCCATCGCAAGAAGGCTTCCCTTTTTTCTTCTTTTTCCCCCCGTTGCCTTCTTCCCCTCCTTCAAATTCCTTGATCTTGGCCCCCAATTCTCTCAGCTTATTATCGACCCGGTCATTCACTGTTCCTTCTTTGAAGCGTCCGTTTTCCAAACTCTCCCCTGCCTCCATCCCTGTAAGAATCTCAATTCCCTGGTCAATGGTCTTCACCGGATAGACACGGAATTTGCCCTCCTTCACCGCCTGCACAACATCCTTTCGCAACATCAAATCATCGACATTGAGATGAGGAATCATCACCCCTTGCTTGCCGGTCAATCCCTTTGCCTTGCACACATCAAAGAATCCCTCGACCTTTTCGTTGACCCCGCCAATAGGCTGAATCTCTCCTTTTTGATTGACCGAACCGGTCACGGCGATGTCTTGCCGTAGGGGGAGGCCGGAGATGCTTGAGAGCAACGCATAGATCTCTGTGGACGAAGCGCTGTCTCCTTCCACCCCGCTATAAGACTGCTCAAAACAGAGGCTGGCACTCATGGTAATCGGTTTGTCCTGGGCGTATTTCCCCCGGAGGTATCCGTTGAGAATATAGACTCCCTTGTTATGAATGGGGCCGCTCATCTCCGCTTCTCTCTCGATATTGATAATCCCCGCCTTCCCCAACGAAGTTTTTGCCGTGATCCGGGATGGCTTTCCGAACATGTAATCTCCAAGATTATAAACGGAGAGGCCATTGACCTGCCCCACGACCATCCCATCGGAGTCAATCAGGATGGTTCCGTTATCGATCATTTCCTGAATCTTTTCCTCAATCAGGTTCACCCGGTAATTCCTCCGTTCAATTGCCTGATCCACCTGTTTTTCTGTAATCACCTCACTTCCGTCCTTCTCTGCCCAGTAGTTCGCCTCCCTCAAGAGGTCGGCAATGAGGTGAAACCGAGTTGAAAGCTTTTTCTGCCTTCCCGTGATCCTCACCCCGTGCTCCACCACCGCTGCAATCCCCGTCTTATCGAGGGGTCTCAATTTATCCTCATCGCAGATTTTCCGAATAAAGGAGGCGTACTGCCCGATCTTGTCATTGTCGTTGTTCATCACGGAATCGAAGTCTGCCTTGATTTTGAAAATTTTCTTGAAATCATCGTCCAGGCTGTAAAGAAGATAATAGATTTGAGTATCTCCGATCAGGATGACTTTTGTATTACACTCCGTAGGCTCCGGTTTGAGGGCGGATGTGGAAAAGAAGTAAAAGGGGTCATAGGTCTGGATCTCGATGACCTGGTTCTTCAATGTCCTTTTCAACGCAGGCCAAACCCCCGGCTCCATGAGGGCATCCAGGGCATTGAAGATCAGATAACCTCCGTTGGCCCTTAAGAAGGAGCCCGCTTTGATATGGAGAAAGTCGGTCTTCCAAATCCCTGAACGCTCAACGACCCTTTCGATGGTGCCGAAAAGATTCCGGTAGTTGGGAGTCGTCTCGACAATGGTGGGAGCTCCTTTTGTCTCCGAATTGTCCACCAACACGTTCACCTGGTATTCACTGAAAGAATCCACTGTTTGAGGCAAGACCAACCCCGGGATAGGAGGAGGCGTTTCTTCTTTTTCTCTGAAACGGCCAAGATTCGTCAAGATATCTTCCTGAACTTCGTCCAGATATTGATGAACCCTTTCGTGGTCAAACTTTTCCTTAATATCGGAAATGGAGTCCTTGACCGCTGGAGAGATGACCTCGTTGTCCAAGGAAGTCAGCACCTCTTTGATCTCCTTCTCCGATTTCCGGGTCTCTTTGAAGATATCCTCCAATTCATTGACCAGATGGGTTTGCTTCTCTTTAAGCTTCTCGAGTTCCTCTCTAGAGAATTTATTCTCCTCCACCATGGACTCCAATTGTTCCATGTTGACAGGGTTTCCCTCGACGAGGGGGAAGATGCCAGGACGGGAGTAAGGGCCCATTTGAATCTGAACTAGGGCAAAACCCTCTTTATTCACCTTCTTTTCAAACTCCCGGAACATCTCCGCCTGCTTGTTCCGAAATTTTTCAACCACCTCTTTCTTCTTATTGAGGTAGGTCTCGTTCTCAAACAACAGGGGGATCTTCTTTTTCAGAGTTTCGATCAAGTTCTCCATCTCTTTTTTGAAGGCATTCCCCTGCCCTGGAGGAAGGCTGAGCATATGGGGCATATCCTGGTTCTTGAAGTTATTGACGTAACAAAAATCGTTAGGGATCTTGCTCTCTATGTTTAGTTCTTCCAAAATGCATTTGATCGTGGTAAAGCGTCCCGTTCCGGTCAAGCCCGTGACAAAGATATTGTACCCAACATTATGGATGTTCAATCCTAATCGGATCGCCTCCTGGGCCCTCTCCTGACCGATAACCTCCTCGCAGGCTTTGACTGTCTGAGTGGTCTCAAATGGCAATGCCTCTGGATCACAACGCCACCTTAATTTTTCAACGGGAACTTCTTCGTAAGGTCGATTTGACATAGACTCCCCCCTCTTGATTTGAGTTGCGCCTTGTATCATTTCTAATTTACTACCAGAACGAGCGAAAAGTCAACGTGGTTTTCGTGGTTTTCAAATGTGACACGGGAAGCTCAAATGACAAAATATCAAAATCCAAATGCTCAGCTAGCCTCGGATTTGATTTGATCGTTGAGCTTCGGACATTGAATATTTCTTTGAGGTTTGAAAATTGGATCTCAGACTTTTTAGATACCCTCTTTGGCGAGCTCCTGGATTAACTCTCTGTTCTTTTCCGATACCTTCTTGGGGATCCTGACAATCACCTTCACATATTCGTCCCCTCTCCCTTCCCCCTGGAAATGAGGTATCCCAAGACCCTTCAACCGCATCTTCGTATGGCTCTGGGTCCCCGAGGGAATCTTCACTTTCTTCACTCCCTCCAGAGTGGGAACTTCGACAGTCGTCCCCAGGACAGCATCTGAGAAATTGATTTCTTTCTCCACGATGAGGTCATCTCCCTCCCGGCTGAAGACGGGATGCTCTCGGATGGAGACTTGAAGATAGAGATCACCCGGAGGACCTCCGTTTCTCCCTCCCATCCCCTTTCCAGAGAGCCTGAGCTTCTTTCCCGAAGGGATACCCTGTGGAATTTTCACGGAAACTTCCTCAATCTTGCCGTTTTTCCGGTATGAAATTCTCTTTTCTCCTCCAAACGCGGCTTCTTCCAAAGAAATGGACATCTCGTAAACGATATCTTCTCCCCGCTGGGGCATTCGACCCGCGTCCTGATAGCCCCCTTGTTTGCCGAAGAGATCTCCAAAATCAAAGCCACCCCGGCCCCCATATCGGAACTCCCGTCTTCCCCTTGACCCAAAAAGGCCGGACAAGATCTCATCAAAGTCAAATCCCCTGAAAATGTCTTCTTGAGTGAACCGCTGCTGGAACCCTTCGGCGCCGAAGGTGTCGTACTGCTTCCGCTTCTCCTTATCGCTCAGGACGGCATAAGCCTCATTGATCTCTTTAAACCGTTCTTCGGCCTCTTTCTTGTTCGGGTTTCGGTCGGGATGATATTTCATCGCCAGCTTCCGATAGGCCTTTTTTATTTCTTCGTCGCTCGCGTTCTTGGCCACGCCCAAAATGCTGTAGTAATCTTTCGCTGCCATTATTCCTTATCCTCAACCCTTTGGTCTGACTGTCGTCTGTAGATCTCGCGAATCGCCCGGTTGAGGTATCCCTCCGGATCATCGACTGTTTCCTTGGTTACAATGAACTCTCTTTGACCCGTCTTATCCCGGATCAGCTCGAACCCGTACTCAAAATCTTTTGAAAGCTTGGAGAAGAGGGCTGTCCCCTTGCCTTCCTCCTTCAGGATGATCTCCGTGACCCGATGAATGGCCTCCTCGCTAAATTGGAGGTCAATTCCGGTCCGGCGCTGAAAATCCCTCTCAAACTCTTCCACCTTTCGTTGAATCTCCACCACTTCTTCGGAAACGGTGTTGACATCAAACCCTCTTTCAATCATCCGATTGACGATGAGGTCGATCCGGCCCTCCCGGAAAACAATCCCGTAACGTTTCTTAAATTCTGCCTCTCTGCCCACGATCGATTCTTTTAAGACCGCCTTCTCCCTTGAAAGAAGGGTTTCAAATTTCTCCAGCACCTCCGGATCGGTAGGATTCTCCAGCAATCGTCCTAATGCCCGTTCCGGATCTTCCACTACCGCTCGTGTAACGACAAACTTCGGGATATCGGTGGAGGGCAGCCGCTTTTCGAATTTGATGAGAATTTTCTCAACCGCACTGACCAAGCCTCTGGCACCCGTCTTTTCTTCGTAAGCCTTGACAGCCAGTTCATAGAGGGCTTCCTCTTCAAACTGAATGTCGATGCCATAGGATTTGAAATCTTTCTTTTTTCCGAGGATGATGGGGTTATTGGGATTCTTCAGAATCGCGTAGAGGTCATCCACCTCCAGTTTTTCAAAAACCGTCGTCACCGGTAGCCGCCCGATGAATTCCGATTCGAACCCATAAGCGATCAAATCCTCTGCCTTTACCTGTCTCAGATAATCCGCGCGTTCGTCCTTCGAACGGATCTCGGCCCCGAAACCAATCTCTTCTCGATTCAAGCGCTTCTTGGCGATCTCCTCCAGGCCATTGAAGGCCCCGCTCATAATAAACAGGATATTCTTGGTATTGATGGCCCGTTTTTCCCTTTTTCCCGTCTTCCGGTAATGTTCGATCGCCTCCAGCTGGGAGATCGGGTCATGGGGAACTTTTAGATCCACCTCGGTCTCTTCCATGGGCTTGAGCAGAGCCCGTTGAACTCCCGTCCTAGACACATCCGGACCGATCAGATTGTTCGAGGAGGCAATCTTATCGATTTCATCTACATAAATGATTCCATACTGTGCCAGATCCATGTCTCCGTTGGCTTCATAAACGAGATCCCTGACGAGATCTTCCACGTCGCCACCGACATAACCGGTCTCGCTGAACTTGGTTGCATCCCCTTTCACAAAAGGGACTCCAATCTTGTTGGCAATCAACTTGATCAGGTAGGTTTTCCCCACTCCGGTGGGGCCAATCATCAAGATGTTATTCTTGATATGGCCTACCCCTTCGTATCGATTTCGCCCTCGGGTCATTTCAGTGAACTTGATCCGATTGAAGTGGGTACAGATTTTGGTGGACAGGATCTCTTTGGCTCCATCCTGTCGAATGATGTAATCATTCAGAAAGGCTTCCAGCTCCTCCGGTTTCAGGTCGAAATGAATCTTCTTTTTCCCCTCGCCCTGTTCCTTTTCCTCTTTCGAAACCTCTTCGGTCTCGGGTTTCGGGAAAAGCATCGGCACGACCAGTCGAATCCGGTCTCCGTACTTCTTCCCCAGGTATTCGTTCAGTTCCTTTTCCAGGTCTTTCTGATCCGGAACTTTCGAGTCAGAATCTTTCATCGATATCAAACTCCTTTTTCCGCGCCATTTACTCCAGTTAATATAACCATTACTTCCTTATTTTTCAACTCACCGATGGGAGGTGGGGGGTGAACCGAGAATGGGATGAAGAAGATAGGGTTAAATGAACTGGATGGACTTCAGTCTATCTTCCTCCCAAAGGAAACGGCGTCTCCTTCTTTTCCGATAGCCTTTCCGGTACTGTATGATAGCCCCGACCACGAGGGGAAGGGCCACCGTCGCGTCCATATAGACGACCGCATAGCTTGACCTTTTCTCAATTTTCCCCCAAGACTTCGCTTCTTCGAAGGTACAGCCGGAGAGCCCCCCCCATTTGGGATCATCCGTGGTGACCTGGAAGGCATACCGATGGCCACTTCCCTTTTGGAACAGGAGGTCACTGACGGGTCCCAATTGTTGAATATAATTCTTGGGAACCCCTCCTCCAATATAGATCGCCCCGGTGACGGAAGCCATTTTCTTCAATTGGGCGATCTCGAAGCTGTCTCGAATCTGGTCGATGATGAATCCTTCCGAGGAGATCTTCTCTTGGAGATGGAGAAAGGTAAGACCGATTCCAATGGAACTGTCGCTCAGGGCAGGAATAAAGATGGGAACCCCGTATCGGGATGCGGTGCGGAGGATCGATCCCTCATCTTTGAGGGCGCTCCCTAGAACCTCTAGAATATCGCCTGGAGGAAATCACCCTCTCCTCCAACTTCTCCGGGACGTTTGAGAGAAGGCGTATCACCCGGTTGATTTCATGGTCATCCATCAGAGCATCATAAACTCGCACGATACGATGTTTGCGCAGGACATCGTCACTGACTTCCTCCGACCCCACATAATGCCTATATCCAGAGCTCTCGAAGAGATCGTGAAAGATGTTGGCACCGGTAGAGACCATCACATCGACTAATCTCATCTCGATCATGTCCCGGATGACCTTGCGCATTCCGCCCGGGATCATTGCCCCGGATAACCCGAGAAAGATAATGCAGGCTGGATCATCGAGCATCTTTCGATAAACTTCGAAACATTTAAAGAGGTTTCGGCTTTGAAAGGAAGTGTGTTGGAAGGCTTGGACAAGATCGAGAAGGCTGTTTCGTCTCATGGAGGTTTAGATGCTGAACGGGCTTTTGAAGAAACTTGGATTTCCTTTTTTTCATCTTTGTCGCCAGGGGGTGAATTCTTGCGGAAATTATCAAATTAAAACAGGGAAGTCAAGGAAAATGATGGAAAATGATTCATTCATGATTCATTCTTTATCCCAAATGGCTTGACATTTGGAATGAAATGAGATATTTCAATCCCTTGAGAAAGGATAGGATATCTTTTAGAAAGGTCGAACCCTCCTATGGAGAAAACGCCAATCCGAATTGCCATTGTGGGCGTAGGAAATTGTGCCAGCGCCCTCATCCAGGGAATTGAGTTCTATCGAGAAAATAGCCGGAAGAACCCGAAATTTGAATCCCTTGGCTTGATGCACCTTGATCTCGGGGGCTACAAACCCTGGGATATTGAGGTGGGAGCAGCCTTCGATATCGACCGGAGAAAGGTGGGAAAACCCCTCAAAGATGCCATCTTCGCCAAACCCAATTGCACCAAGGTGATCTTCTCCGAACCTCAATGATTCTGCCGTGATCGGTATCCATGGGAGAAGTGTTGGATGGGGTTTCAGAACATATGAAGGATTACCCTGAAGACCGGATCTTCCTCGTCGCCGATGAAAAACCTTCCAACGTGGAAAAAGTTCTCAAGGATTCTGGAGTGGAGATTCTCCTCAACTACCTTCCGGTGGGCTCGGATCGGGCAACTCAGTTCTATGCAGAGGCCTGTTTGAGCGCAGGGGTGAGCTTAATCAACTGCATGCCCAGTTTCATCGTTTCCGATCCTCGGTGGGCAAGACGGTTTGAAGAGAAAGGCATCCCGGTCGTTGGAGACGATGTCAAATCCCAGATGGGAGCGACCATCATCCATCGGGTGTTGGCAAAACTCTTTGAAGACCGCGGGGTGCGGTTGGACCGAACCTACCAGATTAATACGGGCGGCAATACCGATTTCCTCAATATGCTCAATCGAAATCGCCTGAAGAATAAACGGATCTCCAAAACAGAAGCGATTCAATCCCAACTGGGTGTTCCGCTGGACGCCGGAGAATATTCATATCGGTCCTTCCGATTATGTCCCCTGGCAGAATGACAACAAGGTCTGTTTTCTCCGGATGGAAGGAAGGGGGTTCGGAGAAGTCACACTCAACCTCGAGCTGAGACTTTCTGTCGAGGATTCTCCCAATAGCGGCGGGATGACCATTGATGCCATCCGATGCTGCAAAATTGCCCGCGAACGGGGCGTGGGAGGTCCTCTTCTTTCGATCTCCGCTTATGCGATGAAGCATCCCCTCACCCAATTCCCCGACAACGAGGCCAAGGCCATGGTCGAGGAATTCATCGAGGGGAAGCGGGAACGCTAATTCCTCTCTCCTTCATCCATCGCTCCAACATAAGAGGAAGGCTTCTCTGCCCTTGATCCTCTGGATCCTCCTTAAGAAATCTCAATCATCCTTTCTTAAATCTCGCTCCGAAGTACGTGATAGAGGGCTTGAAAATCTTCGAGGCGATGAATATATCGATGATAGGCCAGGAGCACGGCATTATTGATGTCCACTTTCCAAAATTCCTGTAGCCTTCTGTTTTAAAGGAGGCCATCGTCTCCTTGAAATCCTCTTTCAAACGATGAAATAACTGCTTCTCTCCCTCTCAGTTTCTCATCCCTTGAAATCTCTTTGGCGTAGAAATCGGATAGCTGTTGACAGGCCTGATTGATCCAACGAGAAAAGACGAGGTCATCCTCTCGGCAGTGGATGGCTTCGACCGCTTCCCGGGATCCGTTTCCATACTTCTCCGTCAAAAAATCGATCGCCCCCTGATTCCCGACAAAAGTGGCGATCTGCTCATTGAAGTCGGTCTGGCCTTTAAAGTAGACCGTGGCGTGAGTCATCTCATGGAGGATGACATTGGCCAGTGTCGTCTCATCCCATTGGAGCATGGATGAAAAGATAGGGTCTTTCAGCCATCCGAGTGTGCTGTAGGCACCGCTCGCTGGACAAAGGTGTCGTACCCTTTCGTCTCGAGAAGGCGTTTCTCCTTTAAGACATCCCCCTGCGTAAAAAAACCTTTATAGGTCACCTTGCCGACAATGGGGAAGTTCCAGCGATAAGGCTGGAGACGATCTTTCTCCGAGGCGGTAATGATCTGCAGAACCGGGCCTTTGACTTCGAAATATTTTGAGTAACTCTTGGTCCTCGTGAGACCCAGCCTTCTCCTCTCCGTAGTGTTTCACTTCCTGGATGAAGCGAATCTTCTCCTTGGCTTCACGGTCCACCCCTTCGTTCTGCAGAACCTCTTCAACCGGGACACTATGAAACGATAATCGAGGATTGATGCCATCCCAGCTTGGAGAGGTAGAGAAGGTTTCCGCAGCCCGTTAAGGAAAGTGCAAACCATGTGAGGAATAAGAGAAACGTCAGGGATTCCATCATGAATTTTTCTTACAATATTCCTCGACGAGAATCAAACCGTTTGACCTTTGGGAAGGGTAAAGCTCCTTGGTTGACCCAGGGTGCTGAGTTCAGCGTGTACCGGTGAGCAGAGAAGGGTTCGTCTTTCCTGAACTTCTGCAAAATGACCGACACCGCAATCAATCCGAATCCAACGATATCGTACAACGGTTGGGATAGACCAGCGCAAGGCCTCCCAAGATGAGCATGATTCTCTCATAGAGGGTTGTCTTCTTAAGAAGCCAATTCTCCACTCCTCCCGCCAGAGCGGCAATCCCGACAAATGCGGTGAAGGTGGTCCAGATCACATCGACCACCGGCCCTTTGAGCAGGATACCGATACCTTTGGGATCCAACGGTGAACATAAAGGGCACGATGAAGGCGGGCAGCGTATATTTCCAGGCATACATCGTGGTTTTATAAGGATTCCCTTTTGTCAGGGCGGCTGCAGCAAAGCATGATAGGGCTGTGGGCGGAGAGACCTCTGAAAGAATAGCATAGTAAAAGACGAACATGTGAGCAGCAAAATCGGGAATCCCCAGTTGAATCAATGCCGGTGCAGCAAATGACGACGGCGATGATGTAGGAAGCGGTAACGGGTACAGCCAGTCCGATGATCCAGACGATGATCGCTGTGTAGATCGGTCGTCAGGAGGACACTTCCTCCGGCGTAGGCAATAATAATCGAACTGAACTTTAATCCCAAGACCTGTCAGGGTCACGACTCCCACAATGATTCCGGCGGCGGCACAGGTGGCCGCCACGCTCAAAACTCCGATGGAACCTCCTCGCAAGCGCCTTCACCAACTTCCGTGGGGTCAGGGCCGTATCTTTCCTGATGAAACTGACTGCAAAGGTGATGACCGTTGACCAGAAGACGGCCATGATGGGCGTAAAGCCGATCACCATAATGACCACGATGGCCACAAGAGAGATGAAGTGAAATCCATAGAGGTACGTGAGCTGCCACAGACTATACGTTTTATCGAAGGCAACCTCCTTGACCCCGAATCTTTTTGGCATCCAGTTCCACCATTAAAAAGATAGACCAATAGTAGAGGCAGGTCGGAATCAAGCCATGACGATCACGTCCAGGTAGGAGATCTTTAAGAATTCGGCGATAAGAAAGGCGGCTGCTCCCAGGACCGGAGGGGAAAGGATGGCACCAATTCCTCCGGCCGAGAGGAGTCCCCCTGCCGCATCCTTGCTGTAGCCCGCCTTGGCCAACATGGGGTAGGCGACGGCTCCCAGGGTGACCGTGGTGGCCACTCCGCTTCCCGAAGGCCCTCCGAGGAGAAAGGAGGCCAGTGTGACCGTTCGGCCCGCACTGGTGGCCTTTCCGCCCATCGCCGCGAAAGAAAAATCGATAAAGAACTTTCCTGCCCCGGAGAGTTCCAAAAAGGCCCCCCAGATCGTGAAGAGGATGATGAAGGTCGAAGAAACATCGATCGGAACACCAAAAATTCCCTCCAGCGTCATATACATATGTCCTACGATCCGGTCAAGATCGTATCCCCGATGGGTCCAGGGCGGAGGCAGCATCGGCCCGATGAATGCATAAATGAGGAAAGCAACCACGACTCCCGGCATGATCCACCCGCTCGTTCTGCGGGTCGCTTCCAGGACCAACAGAATCAACAGGATCCCAAAAAATATATCCCAAGAAATTCGGCACGACGGAGCGGTAAATAAATTGGTCAAAATCAATCAGCATATAAACAATGGTCGCAATGCCGAGAAGGGCAAGGAGATAATCATACCAGATAATTCTGTTTTTAAATCGCTTGAAAGAGGGGAAAACCAGGAAAGAGAGAAACAGGACGAACATGACATGGATTCCTCTTAAAACCTGGGTCATGATGATCCCGATGGCTGCATAGAGGTGAAGGAGCGACATCACCACAGCAACCACGGTAATAAAAATGTCCATCCTTCCCGTGAGTCGGCGCGAAGGCCCTTCTTCCTCTTCGACGTACTTTTCAGCCTCCTTAAGGGCTTCCTCCGAAATCACCACTCCCTGATCGTTTCTCTTCTTCTCTTCTTCCAAGTTTTCCCTCACGCGTGCCCTAGAAGGCTGCTGAAAAGGTCCTTTTTCCCAGGCTGCCCAAAAAAGGCCCGGTGCAAGGCCTCCCTCCCTCCGTCCCTCATGGCGGGGCTACGCGCAGGCAGGCGAATTCCTGAGACTGGCGTCGCGACGAATAAGGAGCGACTTCTTGCCACGTCCCCGAAGGGGACCGGACAATCCCGCGAAGCGCGGGACGGATGGTCATTTTTCAGCAACCTGTTAGTGATATTTCCAGACCACCGAGAAAAGATATTTCCCAAGAGTGAGAGATTCCGCTCTTAACTGAATCCGATCTCCTCCTTCTCCCATTTCGCTTAAATAGATTTTCCGGTCTCCCACGACCAGCCCTTGCCCTTCTCCCATGCTCTTCTTGATCAGAAAGACCGCACCCAATTTCAAATCCACGGGATGAAATTCTTTCGACTCTTGAAATCCATAATACTCCATGACGGCCGGGCTTTTGGTTCTCACCCCTCTCAGGATAATGGCCTCGTGATCCACTTGGAATTCTTCCACAACGGGCTCGCGGTAGATCGAATGAATATAGAACTGAGAAAAAAGACCAGAGGACTCGATCCGGATATGGATCGCCTTTTGGCGTTCCATGTTCTCAATATGAAGGAGGGTCACTTTCTTAAAAACAAGAACCCCTCCTGCCAGGATCGCGATTCCGATCCAGATCAGGAGGGGTATCCTCTTCCGTTTCAATTACTTCACCTTAATCCCCTTCTCTGCAAAATACCGAATTGCCCCCGGATGGAAAGGGATGGGAGAGCCTCCGCCGGCCTGGGAGTCTAAAGAGAGGTACCTCGCATCTCTGTGGGATGCGACCAACTCGGGTTTATGGTCAAAGAGAGTTTTTAGAATGTCATAGGCCACATCGTCTTTCATCTTTTCATTACAAATCAAGACATTCCAAACCACAGCAATGGGAACATCCGCATCCTGCCCGGGATAGGTCTTGGCAGCGATGACTCCTGTGACGTAGAGAGGCCCATACTTCTCCCTCATCTTCGGAACCGCATCCGCACTATTCAGAAGCCTTATCTTAATTCCCGGGGTCGCCCCCAAATCGGTGATCGCCGCGGTAGGAAGACCTCCAACCCAGAAGAAGGCGTCAATCTTGCCGTCCTTTAATGCGCCGACTGACTCGGAGACGCCTAATTTATCTCTCGTCATGTCTTTATTTGGATCCAATCCGTTGGCTTCGATGACTCTCAGCCCCATGACTTCTGTACCGCTCCCCGGAGCACCGGTTGACACTCTTTTCCCTTTCAAATCCGACACCTTATCAATCCCTTTACCCTCTGCCGTCACCACATGCATGTTGTTTGGATAGAGCACCGCCAGTGTCCTCAGAGGTACCTTCTCCTTGAATTGCGCCTTCCCCATGTAAGCATCCCATCCCGTGTCTGCCATGATGAATGCCAATTCCGCTTTTTGTTTACCTACCAGAAGGCAATTATCAACCGAAGCGGTGGTCACCTCTGCCGTGGCTTCCAGATAAGGGATGTATTTGGAGAGAATATTGGCCATCCCGCCGCCCATCGGATAGTAGACTCCTCCTGTTCCGCCGGTGGCAATGGATAGTCGAACCGTTTTCTGCGCCCATGCTGAAGAAAAAGAAAAAACGAAAAGCGAAAAGACTGCGAAAAGGAATAACCGACGCATAAAAACCTCCTTTCAGGAAAGTTAAATGATTTACTCTTATAGTAAATCCGTCCCCGATTGTCAACAAGAACTATGAAAAATCGCCCGACGGGCTGGGCGGTGTCGGACGAGGAGGAAGAGGACATCGGAAGGCCGAAATTGGAGGTCCTGTCATTGAGGTTCTGGCATCCGGACTTGCTCGACATGGGTGACCTGAAGTTCTCCTTTCACCAGACGGCAGCAAGTATGCTTCAGCCAGTTTCTGTCGTCTTGATCCGGAAAATCCTTCCGGAAGAAGGAACCCCTGCTTTCCGTCCGAAGCAGGCTTCCCTTCAAGATCGCCTTGAGAAGGAGCGCCACATTTTCCAGGTCTCTCTTTTTGAAGAGGTCTTTCAGGATGGCGGGATATACTTTCTCGATTTGTCTCTCAACGGCAGCCAACCGATCCAATCCCTCCTTCAAGGATTCCTCCGCCCGTTCAGGACCGGCATATCTCCAGGCCAGGTCCTTCAACTCCTTCAGCAGGTTTCCCGGTGGGTCGAAGGTTCCTCTTCTCTTTCTGAGATAATGCTGGACCTTTCGGTCCCATTTTTTCATGAAGTCCTCGGAGAAAGAAGGGGGTGGCCCGGGATCGGGTCCTTTCTGAAGGGCATATTCCGCTGCCGATCGGCCGGCGATGATTCCAAACACAGCACCTTCGGTTAATGCGTTCCCCCCGAGTCGATTGGCACCATGAGCCCCCCACACGACCTCCCCTGCCGCAAAGAGGCCCGGGAGAGAGGTTTTTCCATTTTCGTCGATCTCCACTCCCCCCATGAAGAAATGAACTGCCGGGGAGACCAGAAAGGCGCGTTCCTGGAAAGGAAACCTTGATTTCCTTAGAAAATTGAGGGGATAACGCTCCCATTCTTCTCGCCGGACCTGGGTCAGATCAAAAAAGACATCCCCGACCTGAGAAGCGCGGTATAGGGCAATGGAGAAACGATCCCGTTCTTTAATGACCGCCTGGTTCAAATCCCGTCCCATGTTAAACTTCTCCAGAAGATCCTCCCCTTTCTCGCCGAGCAACCTCGCTTCCTTTGGATAGGGAGGATAAAGAAGAAAACACGAGAGCCTGGGCTCTCCCAAAACCAGAGGATAAAATTGAACGAATTCCAGGTCCAGGACGGGAAGTCCTGCCCGGAGGGCTAAGGTGTATCCGTCTCCGAGGATGCTCCGCTGGTTGTCATTCCGACGATAAATGGCCCCCGCTCCGCCGGTCGAAAGGAGGACCACTTTTGAATGAATCAAACAGGGTTTCCCGTCGTTCAAAAAACCGAATGCCCCCTGGACCTCCCCTTCTTCAACTACCAGATCAAAAACGATTAACCCGGGGAGGAGTTTAATGGAACCGTCTTTCAGTCTTGCTACCAGAGGTTTGATGAGGAGACATCCGGGAAGCTGGGAGGAACCCTCCGGTCGAGCCACGATATACCCCATCTTCTTCTCAAGGACGGGGATTCCGTAGTCTTCCAACTTTCTGATGGCATCTGGACCTTTCTCAACGAGGGTCTTAACCCGCGTGGCCTCGTTCAGCCCCTTTCCGGATTCCAAGGTCGCCCGGAGATGATCTTCTTTGGAAAAGTGCGAATTCGAAACGGTGAAGGCGCCGTTGGCCAGCGACGTATTGGTCCCCATTCCAATGGCGAATTTCCCGACAACGAGGACCCGAAGCCCGGCTTTCTCCGCCTCCAGGGCCGAAAGAAGGCCAGCCAGTCCGCTGCCGATCACAAGGACGTCGGTGGTGAGTGTTTCCATAGGTAGACCCGCTGAATGCAGGTCGGACGGAGTGATAGGATTTAAGCCCGTTTTTTAGGCTTCATGGGTTTTTCACAGCAGATGATGTCGCAAGCATCAACACACCCGCACACTTCATCCACCGTCACGGCCAAACCGCATACGCCGCATTTATAAACATCACCTTCCTTCACTCTCTTCTTCACAACTTTTCTTGCCACTTTTTTTGCGGGCTTCTTCGCTGCCATGGCCTTCTCCTCTCGCCTCAGGTTTTGACGTTCAACATCGGATGGCCGCTTCAAAAAGTTTTTGCATTCCATCCCTTTTGAGTATTCTTAGTTTCTCTCCATGGATTCCAATTCAAACTTAATATGCCCGATGGGCAGTTCCAACTCCATCAGAATTGGAATCCTTCTCCCATCGGCCGTGTACCAGATCCGGATTCTTCCCTCCTTGTCTCCAAAGGTTGAAAAGGGGGTGCTGGATTCAAGGCATACCGCGTCAACTTCTCCATACATCGTTGACTGCACCCTCTCCTTTTTCGAATAAAAAACCATCTCCCGCAACTTCACCCCATCAAAGATGGACATCGAAATACTCTGCCCCGGACGAATCTCTTCTCTCAAATAACATTTGGCGAACATCGAAAGAGGGTCATATGTCTCGGATAAAAGGGGGATCTCCTGCCTCTCCTTCTTCTCTCCCCTTTCGGCCAGCAACTTCCTATTAGGAAAATCAAACGTGAATGTTTGAAAATAATTTTTCTTCTCGACCAGAAGCCCCTCCTGGTCAATTTCTTTGACATATCGGACCGGAGAACAGGTCTCTGCTCGGACGGTTGAGAGGAATCGGTTGTTCATTCTGAATAAGAACCCAAGTGGAAGGGAACTCACGGAGGCATAAATCCGGTAAAGGGGCGTTCCCTGTTCAGAAGATCCATTTTCAATCTTAATGGAAGCCTTGAGAATGGGAACACCGAACTTCTTTGCCGTGTACAAGAAAACCTTTCCCGGCCCGGGTAGGTGTTCGGAGATTTGCTTCCGCTCATCACTCTGGACGAATCCCCCTCCTGAAACGGCTCCAAGGAAAAGAAAAATTCCGATCCCCAGCTTCCATCCGCCCTGTCTCATATCCTTCAACCCATTGGTGACTATCATTATATTAAACTATCTCTTCGTCTGGATTCAAATGTTTTTTCACTTTTTTCCCCCGGTTTTGCCTGCCCTCCCCCTCCCCCCGTTTCTCCTCGCACGGATTCCTTGAAAAAGACTCTGCCATCGATCAGGGCACAGCGGGGGCGGGTTGGAGAAGCTTTCCGGCCTGCCTGCGCCAAGGCTGAGCGGCAACCGTTTAAGCGATCTCGGAAGTGAGTCTCCGTGTTCCTTACTCAGCCTTGATTCCTGATACCGAAGACGGTCACCACGACATCCGGTGATAGCCGCATTCTTCTATGTTGAAAGTCAAGCCTCATTCACAATAACAGAGCCACGCCGGTATGTTTGTTGAGACAGCACCTCCCTTTAAAATCAACCTTCTATTAGCAGACATACCTTGGGGTAGCTGCAGTATCTTCTCATATTTTAAAGATGTGGGCTCGGAGTCTAAAGGATACAGACATCATCCTTGTGATGAGCTGTAAGAATGCGGCATCCGATGCCCACATGAGCGATTTATCGGGTCGGTTCTTGTCCCCCTATCGTCATTCAATAACACTCGTCACGTATTCCGCCTCATTCTTCAGGACATAACGGATCCGGTTCAGCAGCTTCCTGGCGATCTTAATGATGGCCTTGGTCTTGCGCATCCTTTTACAATATTCGTTAAATGCCTCCATCATCGCCGGGTCCTTACGGACAGCAATCCAGGAGGCTTCGATCAACAACCATCTCAGGGACGAATGTTGTCGCCGGGTCATGCCTCCTACGTGTTCTTTCTCGCCACTGCTCCGAGTATCTGGAATCAATCCCACGTAACTACACAATTGATCAATCGAACGAAAACGGGTGACCTCATACAACTCCGTCAGCACGATCATGGCCGTCAGGGTGCTAATCCCCGGGATGGTCTTCAGCAACGAAATCCACGAACGGTACTCTTCCGTCCGGGCCAACGCCACCACCGAGCGATTCAGCTTGGCCAGGATCTGGCGCAGGTGGCCAAGTTCTTCCAAGTGAAGCTTAAGCGCCACGTCCCCGCTGGTTCGCTCCATCCGAACCTTCTCAATCCACTGGATGAATCGTCGCGACCAATGGCCCATCTCCCTTTGCTCTGGAATGGCCACCCCATAGAAAAGAAGCATCGATTTAATCTGGTTTTTGCACCGCGCCTGTTTCCGCCCCATGCTCAGCCGAGTCCGGATCAGGCTGCGGTCCTCCAATTTCCACCTCGGAGGGGTATAGATCCCTTCGATCTCACCCCCTCGAAGTCCCCTGGCCAATTTGCGACAATCGATCCGATCCCGTTTGCTCCTTCGCTCCTTATCTCGGGTCGGTATGTCAGCCGGGTTCGCAACGATATTGTCAATCCCCTTCTCTCTCAGTTGGTCATGGATCCAGAAACCACAATAACCCGCTTCATAGACCGAATGGTATTGACCCCCTGGAAAATGACGCTGCAGGTACTGGATCAGCACTTCTGCTTCAGGCGGTTGGCTAAACGTCTTGTACTCACCGTGTTGCGTAAAAATGCTCACACTCCAGCTCTTTTTGTGTACGTCCAGACCGAGATAAATCGCTTGACCCGAAAAATTAAGTTTGCTACGCTTGTTCATGGCAAGTCTCTCCTTTCGGTTGGATTTTGTGGCAACGAAATTATAGCCGAAACTTTGAGACTTGCCTTTCTTTTCTTATGCCTTACCAAAAGGACAGTGCCCGTTCGGGAGTCATCCACAGCCGGATACAGGGCGGAGAGATTTTAGCCCAGCGCCCCCACGTCGCGCAGGGCGGCCCGAAGGGCAAAATCTCGAAGCTCCCCCAATATGTCGTTAACGTCCGGCAACGGTTCATCCTCATATCCTTTCAATCATAAGGTCTAAAGGTTCGGAGACTCGCCTCTTTGTGCCGGCAGCTATTCTGTCTAGGGGGAGGCAAAACCGGCGTGGGCAAGGTTTCCTGTTGTCTTGACAGGGCAAATTCATATGTGCTACCCATGAAGACAAATTTGAAACCATCAAGGGGCCCATGCAATGCGGATTGCATCTATTCAGTTGAAAGTCATCGAAGAATCAAAAGATAAATCCTTGGAACATGCTTCCCAGATGGTCCGTCAATGCCGGGGTGCAAATCTCATTCTCTTGCCAGAACTCTGGAATATCGGATTTATGAGTTTTGACCGTTACAGGGAGGAGGCCGAAACCCAAGAGGGTCAGACCTTAACCCTCCTTCGCACTTTGGCCAAAGAACTCTCCTGCCATCTTTTTACCGGAAGTCTTGTCGAAAAAAGAGGGGATCAATTTTACAATTCCAGCTTTCTCTTAAACCCTAAAGGAGAGATCCTCGGAAGTTATCAGAAGATTCATCTGTTCACCTATCAGTCCGCGGAAGCGGAGACGTTGACTCCTGGCGCATCCGTCACGGTGATCCCCACCGAATTCGGAAGCGTTGGATTGGCCACCTGCTATGACTTAAGATTTCCAGAATTGTTCAGGAAAATGATCAATCGAGAGGCCGAATTCTTTCTGATCGCCTCTGCCTGGCCCTTTTCTCGCCTGGAACACTGGCTTCTCCTCAATCGAACGAGAGCCCTGGAGAATCTCTCCTATCTCATCTCATCGAATTGCGTTGGAATCAACCGGGGAACCCGGTTTGCCGGCCATAGCTTGATCGTCGATCCGATGGGTGAAGTTGTAACCGGAAGCAATGAGGAGGAATGCATCGTCTGGGGAGAGGTAAATCGAGAAGTCGTTTTAAGGGCTCGGGCAGAATTTCCCGCCTTGAAGGATCGAGCCTTCAAAACCTAAATTGACAGGCTGCTGAAAAATGTTCATCTACGGCGTTATCCGGCCCCCTTCGGGGATGTGGCAACATGTCGCTCCTTATTCGTCGCGACGCCACTCTCAGGATTGCGTGCCTGAACGGTAGGTGAAAGGATTGCAGGCTCCTTGCATCTGCCTGCCTGCGCGAAGCCCCTTCGGCGACGGCAGGAGCATTTTTGAGCGGTCTCAGAAAACTACTTCTTTAGGAGGCGGTCAATAGGTCAGTAAATGGTGAAGTGATTAATCCATTGAGTTCTGCGCTATGCGCCATGCACGATGCTCTTTGCGCTATGCTCTTGTCAGCCGCAGTCTGAATAACCGCAGAAACACTTGGCACACCCCTCTTCAAAGGCAAGAGGTCCTCCACATTCAGGACATGCCCCTCTTTGAAAGACCAGGCCCGAACTCCGTTGAGAGGACTTCCGTTCCTCTTTTTGAGATTTCGGAAGAGAGGCGCTCAATTCGGAATTGGTCTGCGGTCTTTTCTCCTTCTCTTGAAGGTGCCATTCGATGGCCTTGCCTACAGCATCAGAGCAGGAAAGTACCTTCCCTTCCCGGTACCAGACCGGAGTATGGCAACTGATGCCTTTCAGCTGACGAATAATGTCTTCGGGCTCAATCCCGGACCGAAAGGCCAGAGAGACGAGACGGCCGATAGCCTCGGATTGAGAGGCCACACATCCTCCTGCCTTTCCGATCTGATTAAAAATCTCAAAAAGCCTTCCTTCCTCATCTTCGTTCACCGTCACGTAAAGGTTCCCGCATCCGGTTCGGATTTTTCGGGTGGACCCATGAATCACATCCTGCCGGGCCTTCGGCTTCCTTTCCGTCTCACGAGCCTCCTCGTCACCTTCCAGTCGATCCGTGATCGGGGACACCACTCCTTTATAAAGAACTTGTTTGGTTCGACTCCTATCTCGGTAGATGGTCACTCCCTTACAGCCGAGCTCGTAGGCCAATTTATAGACTTTTCCCACATCATCCACCGTGGCATCATGGGCAAAATTGACCGTTTTGGAAACGGCATTGTCCGTGTATCTCTGGAAAGCCGCCTGCATCCGGATATGGTCCTCAGGAGTAATATCATGGGCGGTCACAAAGAGTTTTCGGATGTTCTCCGGGACTTCCTTCACCTCCTGGATATTACCGCTGTGAGCGATCTTCCTCATCAGTTCTTCCGAATAGAATCCTTCCTGTTTCGCCAAGGCCTCAAAGTAGGGGTTGACTTCCAAAAGCTCTTTTCCTTCCAGGACATGACGGATAAAGGCCAGGGCAAAGATCGGCTCGATCCCCGACGAGGTTCCCGCAATAATCGAGATGGTCCCCGCAGGGGCAATGGTGGTGACGGTCGCATTCCTCATCGCATCCCAGCGGCCTTTCAGTACACTCCCTTCGAAATTAGGAAAGGAACCTCTTTTCAAAGCCAGCTCGCGCGAGGCCTCTCTCGCCTTTTTCTGGATAAAGGACATGACCTTTCCCCCGATCTCCAGGGCCTTCGGACTATTGTAGGGAATTCCCAACAGAACGAGAAGGTCAGCAAATCCCATCACTCCCAGACCGATCTTTCGGTTTGCCTTGGTCATCGCCTCAATCTGGGGAAGCGTATAGCAATTCATATCGATCACATTATCCAGGAAATGAACGGCTCTTTCGGTCACGGAGCCTAGTCTTTCCCAGTCGATGGCTCCGTTCCTGACCATATGGGAAAGATTGATAGAACCCAGATTGCAAGACTCAAAAGGGAGGAGAGGTTGCTCCCCGCAGGGGTTGGTGCTCTCGATCCGTCCCACTTGAGGAGTCGGGTTGTCTTGATTCATCCTGTCGATGAAGATGATTCCCGGATCCCCATTTTTCCACGCAAAATAGATCATTTTTTCAAACACTTCACGGGCACTCTGAGGACGAATCACTTCATTCGTTCTTGGATTTCGAAGAAAGTACTCCTGGTCATTTTCCACCGCCTCCATGAACTCATTGGTGGCAGCCACCGAGATATTGAAATTGTTGAAGTGGTGGTCGCCTTCTTTGCATTGGGTGAAATCGAGAATGTCAGGATGGTCGACACGAAGGATGCCCATATTGGCCCCTCTTCTCGTTCCTCCTTGCTTAATCGTTTCGGTGGCTGTATCAAAAACGCTCATGAACGACACGGGCCCGCTCGAAACCCCGTGCGTCGAACCTACCACGTCATTTTTTGGCCTGATCCGAGAAAAAGAAAAACCTGTTCCGCCGCCGCTTTTTTGAATGAGGGCCATCTGTTTCACCGCATCGAAAATTTCATCCATGGAATCCCCCACAGGAAGAACAAAGCAGGCGGAGAGCTGCTGAAGCTCTCTCCCCGCGTTCATCAGCGTGGGAGAGTTGGGAAGGAAGTCCAGAGAAGCCATCAAAGAATAGAACTCCTCCTCAACCGGAGGAAGGTCGATTTCGGGATGATAGGATCGGTCCGCTTGAGCAACATTCTTTGCCACGCGCCGAAAAAGCTCCTCGGGCGTTTCTACAGCGTTTCCCTGCGGGTCCTTCTGAAGGTAACGCTTTTTCAGTACGGTCATCGCATTTTGTGTCAGTTGAACCATTTCCATCCTCTTGCCTCCTCTACTAAATATATGCGGCATTAAGAAACTTACCACAATATTTTGTGTTGTCAAGGGAAATTTTTCAGGAAGAGATCCATGAGGCAAACGCTCTGATCCGGCAGGACTCCAATCAGTAGGAAAGAACCAATGGGCGACTCCTTTTGATGGGTTTGCTTCCCGAAGCGCTCTTCTCGAGGCTTTTTCAGGAACCTCTGAGCCATCGGACATCATCCCAATACATTCTTTTTCCTCATGAACTACGGGGGGTTGGGAAGGCATTTGACGTGACAACAGGGTCAACGTTTCTTCTCGGTCAAACCCTTTACCTTCCAGAAAAGATTTGAAAGATCGCAGAGTTTTCTTCCCCAAAAAGGGGTGGACGATTTTCTGGCGTCTGGATGGATAAAACAGAAATGGCGGCATTTGATCTTCTGAAGCACCCCCTCAAACCCCTTTTCGTCTCTTTCCTCATCAAAATAATCCGGAATCCAATATCCTAGGGAAGAGAAAGCACTCTTGTCTCCCGAATGGTAGTGGTAAAAATCCATGAAATGATTCAGCGAGGTCTTGACGCCGAATTCCTCGGGATCAAGATGCCAGGGGGATCCCGGTTCCATCTCGATCGTAAAAGTGCGAATTCCTCTCACGTTGGGATACCGTTTTCGGATCAGCTCTTGGAGTTGAATCGTCTGCTCGACATCGGTCTCCTTTTCAAAAGGGACCCCGAGGGTGAAGAAAAGGTCACAGAAGACCCCGTTGGCTTTCAATCGATCGAGCGTCTCCAGCAGAGCTTGATTCGAGTAGGAATGCCCCTTATGAATCTTCCTCATCTCGTCCGATCCAACGTCGGGAGAGAGGGCGATCAGTGATTTAGGTCCCGGAAACGTCTCTTTAAAGGACTTGATGAAATCGCCCGTCGGAAGCCCAAAGGATTCGAAGAAACATTCCATCTTAATTCTCTCTTCCCGGATGCGGGAAAAGAGATCGAGGAAGTACTGAGGCTTCCGGGGATAGGGATCGAAGCAAACATGGAAGGTTTCATACCCGTAAGAAACCGCCTCTCGAATGGACTGGAGAACGCGCTCTACCCCCCGGAAGGTCACCCGCTCTCTGCCTGTAAGGGTCTCCAACGACGAACGACCTCCGCCGCACCAGGTGCATTGAACGGGACATCCTCTTCCCACCGTAAGATGGTGGATGGGCGACTTGAGAGAATACATCCAGAAATTCTTTTTCTTGGAAACTCCCTTGACGTAGAAAGGTTGGCCGACATACCGGATGTAGGTGGGATGATTTTTCAATAGCGGGAAGTTGGTGAACGTAAGGTCATCCAGGTCTTTCTCGGAAGCGACGTAGGAGAGGGAATTGACAAGAATTCTCCCCTTCCTTCTCCAGGTCAGGTTGGGAACGGAGAAGAGATCACTCTTCCCCTGGAGGAGCGCCTGGGTCAGCTCCAATACGGGAACCTCCGCTTCCCCGCGAATGATCCCATCGACCTCGTCGAAATTTCTCATGATCTCTTCATGAAAAAAGCTCGCGGTAAACCCTCCCAAAAGAATATAGGTATCAGGAAGGGCGGCTTTGATCTTCTTGACATATTCCATCACATCGAAGCTCTGATGGTGCCAGTGGAGGTCCATCGCAACGATCCGGGGGGCCTTCTCCCGGAGATACTCGACGATAGAGAAACGGTGATCTTCGATCCACTCCACTCCCAAGTGTACGACTTGGGTGGAAATGCCGTGGCGCTGGAGAAGGTCGGCCAGTGCGAGGAGCCCCATGGGCAGGAAGTTGATCCAGATGAAATGACTGATCGGCCGGTAGTAATTGGTCAGTTTGGGAACATGGAGAAAAATAAAATCGGGGCCACCCATGGGGGGAATTGTAAGATGCTCTCCCCTCATATTTCAACCTCATCCCAAAAATTTGCATCAAGTGGTGGGAACGGTTTTAGGCCGTTCTTACAAAAACATGAAGCCGGGGGGAATCCCCGACTGCCGGCCCGGTCTCGAGCGAGGCGCGGCAGGCAGGAAGGGGCACAAAATAAAATGACTTTCCCGGGAAGCCCCGGCCTGTGGGCGGGAGTTTCATTTCAAATTTCTAACACGACGATCTGTGAATCTTCTTGAGGATGATCCTGGCGGCAATGAAACCTGAGAGACTTGCGCCCACAATGCCGTGAGAGGGTCGCGTATAGTGGCCGACTTGAAAAAGACCCGGGACGGGTGTCTGATGGGGGGGCCTTAAATTCCCAACCTGCTTCGGTGTGGAAGCGAGGCCATACATGGCACCCAATTCATTTCCGGTATATCGCTCCAGGGTCATGGGCGTGGCGGCTTCATAGAAAAGCAGATGGTTTCTCAGACCGGGGATAAGCTTTGATTCCAGCTGGTGAAGAAGTTTCTGGGAAAAATCCTCTTTGATCTGGCGATAGTTTTCCATATTCCCTCCTCCCCATTTCCCCCGGTAATGATACGGAACATTAACCAGAACACTCAAGAGGTGCTGCCCGGGAGGAGCCAGCGAAGGGTCCAGCATCGTGGGGATAGACACCATCAGAGTTGGGTTCTGGGGAATCTCACCCCTTCTCAAAATCCGATCCTCTTCCTCTAAATCGGATAAAAAACGGAGATAGGTAAAATAGGGAAGGCCCATTGCCCTGAGGTCCAAATCGGTGGCGAGGTAGAGGACGAAACAGGAAAGCGAGTATTCGAGGCGGCTCCATTTTTTCGCAAACCGTCTTCTTAATTCAACGGGAAGCATTTTGACCGAAAGATTCGGATTGATATTGGAGATGACCAGGGGGGCCAGATACCTTTCTCCCCCTTTCGTCCGCACCCCTTCCACCCTGCCGTTTCTCGTCAGAATTTGATCCGCCTCTGTTTGAAGATGAATCTCTCCGCCGGAATCGGAGAAAAGCCTTGGCCATGGCTTCCGAAATTTTTCCCATTCCACCCTTTGGGTAAAAGACGCCTTCGATCAAGGCCTTATTAATCATGACCGCAAGGAAGAGAAAGGAAAGCCTCGAGGGAGGCTCGGTGACCGGAAGGGAATGGAGCGCCATCTTGATCTCCTCTCCCTTGAAAAGATTGTCGAGAATCGTCTTGTGACTGAAGCGATGAAACCGAACCAGATTTCGAAAATAGAAAGGGAAGAAAATCTTCTGGAGCGTCGTTATCTTCGAATAGGATTCTATTTCCTCCCCAATTCGTTTGACCATGGAGAGGTAGGTCTTTAACCCCTCCTCCTCTTTGGGAAACAGGTCAAAGAGGGCATCGGTATAGGAATGAAACCCTCCCGGACGGAGATGGACATCAAATCCGGGATAGATGTTTCGGACGTGGTGGACGGGAATAAATTCAATCTCCGGATGGACACCGATCTCATCCAGGATTTGATGAAACTCTCCCCCCGGGTGACATCCTCCGACAAAGGCGCCGGTTGCGTCAAAGATGAACCCGTGCCTTTTGAAGGAGACGACATAGCCTCCCACCTGGTCCTCTTTTTCGAGGAGAAGGGTCTTTAATCCCTTCTTTGCCAGGAGAGCGGCTGCAGTCAATCCTCCCATTCCGGCTCCAATGACGATGACATCGTACGTCTTACTGTTCTCCATCGATCTCCCTTGAAAGAGTCGAACGGGTTGGGGCGACCCAACGCAAACGGATTATAACAGAATCATCGAAGAAATGTAAAAATGAGAACAAAAGAAGGGAGAAGCCGCCTCCCGTCGAATGGGTCTGCAAATACAGTTCTTTTCTTCATAAAATACTCAGATCGCCCTATTTACTTTTTAACTGCTCGGAGCAAATAATGGGTTTAGGGCAAAAATTATTTTTGAGACTTGTGGAGGATAGAGACAAACCAACCTCAACAATCATCCCATCCGGGCAGTAGGGTTGTGGAGGGACAGAAAATGATTCAGGTTTGTTACTACAAGGGTTGTGGGGTTATTTATGGTGAAAAAGAACCTTTCTCGGATAAGCGAGAAACACACGGCCTGTGCCCAAAACACCTCAAGGTCTCCCTCAAGGAGCTCAAGGCTGAAATGGAGAAACTGATGGTTATGCCCGGAGGGTTGAAGGTATTACTGGTCGAAGACAGCACTCTTTTTCGGCAATTCTTCAAGGAGACGTTGCACGATCGATTTCCATCCGTCGAGATTCATGAAGCAGTTAACGGGGAAGAGGCGCTGCGAAAAATCGAGACCTTACGGCCCAACCTTGTCTTCATGGATATTCGATTGCCGGGAGAGAATGGTCTTGAGCTGACCCGGAAAGTTAAAACTCGATATCCGGGCATCGTCGTCATCATCCTTACGGGCTTATGATTTGCCCGAATATCGACACGCATCGTCTCAATACGCTGATTACTTCTTTTCAAAAGACTCATCGACCGCGGAAAATATTTTCACATTGGTTGAATCTATTTTCCCGGCTTGTGTATAGGTTGTCATCCTCTCTCTCCGCCTGAAAATAGCATACGAACCTGCCGTGCGAACTGCCAAGGACCTAACGGAAAAACCAAGAGATTTCTAATTTCGTTGACAACAAGTCTTTAAATGGGTAGGATTTCATAATTGGGTGATGCTCCCGGAACCATCCCATCCCTCGCAAAGACAATTTGTTTAATGCCTTCGTATTATTAGTATAAAGGCTCACACCGCTCTTGAAAGGAGGAGGATCCATGAAACGCTTCATTTTTATTTTGGGTTTCTTACTTCTTGTTGATGTCGTGTTCGTCGGGACAGCCAACCTTCAGGCTCAACCCTACCCCGCCCATCCGATTCAACTTGTCATCCCGGGGGCCCCCGGAGACGCTGTGGATATTGCTGCTCGATCCGTAGCGGATGAATTGGCGAAAATCCTAAATATTCCAATTATCCCTCTTAATAAACCGGGCGGAGGGTCCATCCTGGGAACCGAATTTGCAGTGAAGAGCAAGAAAGACGGATACACCCTTCTCTATGCCCTCAGCTCCGGTCTCATCTACAATCCTGCAATGAACCCTGAATCGGTCCCTTATGATCCCATTCGAGACCTCGAACCGCTGGGGATGCACGTCAACTTTCCTACGGTGATCTCTGTCGGAGCCGACTCTCCCTGGAAGCATTTTTCGGAAATCGTCGAATACGCTCAAAAGAATCCTGGAAAATTCCGCTGCGGCACATTGGGTGTGGGCTCTATTAACCATTTTCAATTGGAGATCATTAAGTCCATGACCAATACCGATATCACCATGATTCCTTTCAAGGGAGCCTCGCCGGCGATGACGGCCCTGTTGGGAGGTCACATCGAATCGGCATTTGTTGCAGTCGTTCTCTCCGTACCTCATTACCAGTCAGGAAAACTGAGAGGAATCCTTCTGGACTATAAAGTGGCCGCTCTGCCGGACATCCCCACCCTGAGAGACCTGGGTTATTCACAGGATCTCCCGGTTTCATTTTTCGGATTCTTTGCACCCGCCGGGATTCCGGACGAAGCGAAAAAGGTTCTGGTCCCTGCAATCGAAAAAGCGATTAAAACCCCTGAGCTGACGGCGAAATTGCAGAAACTGTGGTATGTCACCAATTACAAATCACCCGCTGAACTAAAGCAAATGCTGAGCGAGAATTATGAAAAGGCTAAAAACATCGCTAAAAAGATGCGCGTGAACAAATAGAAAGGGCTTGCTACCCCTCCGTCTTGAACAACCTCAAAGGAGGTTCATTCATGAAGATCGACATTTTTACCCACGTCATGCTCCCTCGTTACAAGCAGGCGCTTTACAAGCACGCTGACAAATTTAGGACGGAGAAGGCGGTGCAGGACAGGCGTCCTGTTCTTACCGACGTTGAAGCACGGCTCCGTAAGATCGAGCCGTATCCGGACATGGTTCAGGTCCTATCCGCGACCATGCCACCGGTTGAGGAAGTGGTCGGCCCTCAAGAGGCCGCGGAGCTGGCTCGAATATGTAATGATGAGATCGCTGAGCTCATCACGAAGGTTCCGAAAAGATTCATTGCCGCCGTCGCCAATGTCCCTCTGAACAACATGGATATCGCCGTGAAGGAAGCGGAACGGGCGATCAAGGAGCTGGGCTTCAAGGGGATCCAGATCCATACCCGGGTTCTCGGAAAGCCACTGAGTTCAGATGAATGGATGCCTCTCTACAAGCTCATGGCTGACTTCGATCTGCCCATTCTGATCCATCCGATGCGAAGTTCAAATCAACCCGATTACCCAACCGAGACTGTCTCCTACCATCAGATCTTTTCCATTTTTGGATGGCCTTACGATACGACCGCAGCCATGGCACGCCTTGTCTTTGCCGGCATCTTTGAAAAATTTCCTTCCATAAAATTGATCACACACCACTGCGGGGGGATGGTTCCTTTTTGCGCCACCCGGCTGGTGATTCATTACGACAATGGTCTTGAGCGCCTGGGCGCAAGGCATTTTCCAGGACTCACGAAACATCCGGTCGATTACTTCCGGATGTTCTACGGGGATACCGCGCTCAACGGCAATCCTTCCGCCCTCCGGTGTGGTCTCGATTTCTTCGGAGAAGATCATATCCTCTTCGGCACCGATATGCCCTACGACGTCGAAAACGGGGGAGTCTCGATCAGAGAGACGATCAAGGCCATCGAGGCCATGGGGGTATCGGATTCTGTCCGGACGAAGATTTATGAAGGCAATGCACGGAAGTTGTTCCGTCTCTAACAGATTGCTGGAAAATGACTATTTCTCAGACTGGTCAAGAATGCCCCTGCTGCAAAGCTCCCTTGCCTTCGCGCAGGTAGGCGAAATCCTTTGTAGGGAACGGTTTCAAACCGTTCCCTACGACGCACACCGCAACAAGCTGAATCCGTTGAGTCCAAAATTTCCGTGACCCTATGAACGTCCTCGTCTGGATCGCCGGCAGATAAACCAGGTTTCTTCCCGGTTCAAGGCGGTCGGTTCTTTGAGCTCGACCGTGAAACCCGCTTCAGAAAGCAACCCCGTCACTTCTTCGATAGATCGAAAATACGGGTTGAGATGCAGCGTCTTCAGTCGCCATTCTTCAACCCGGCGCAGCCAGGGGACGGGTTTCCGAGAGGGGACGGTTGCCCGAAGGATCAGTTTCCCTCCCGGCACAACCTTATCATAGAGCCGCCGAAGCGTGAGCCTCAACTCCTCGTCGGAAATCAGATGAATCATATCGAGCATCAAGGCCGTATCCACCTGATCCGGGGTAGCCGCAGGCAGGTCGGGCGCTTTTCCAACAGCCGCAGACCCTCGATCTCCGAAAGCCCGGGCTGCAATCGCAACACGCCTGCGGTCGGGGTCGAGACCATAAACCTTTGCCTGGGGAAACAAAGACAGCAGCCAGACTGCCGGGACTCCGTACCCGCATCCGATGTCGATCACTTGACGGGGCGAATCAAGAAAACTTGCAAGCCGGGGGAACATAGGGTCCAGGTGCATCTTGAACCTGGCGAAAAGTCGTGGATGGGGCTCCATGTGTCGGTAACGGCTCAACGCCCGGATCTGATGCTGCCTTGATCCCGGGACAATCTCTTCATGGGACCATCGCGTCGGGGACCATCGGATCGGCACAAAAACGTGTTTCAAAAGCGGGGGCGTAATGGCAACCGCACCCATAAAGGAATATCCGATGCCCAGTGCCAAAGCGATGCCTACGTTCTTCAACAATGCATGACCTGATACCGCCAGGGCACCGAAACCCATGAACGTTGTGGCAAAACAAAGAAAAACCGACAGGCGGATCAGACCCAACGAAGGGTGATTCTCATCCATGTAACGCTGATAGGAACGAACCAGGTAAAAGGCATAATCCGACCCCATGCCGATAACGACCACTGCGACCATGAGGGTGGGAATACCCAGTGGCTCCCCGAGCAGGTTCAGGGTTCCAATCGTGCATATCAGCGCGAACAGAGTCGGAAGAATGCCAATCAATGTCAACTGCCAATCCAGCAGGTAAAGGAAGGCAACCAGAAGGGTCATGATACCGACGATCAGGGTCATTCTGATGAAGCTCGACAGCAGGACATCGCCGAGTCTCTGGCTGAACAGACCTGGGTCAAACATTCCAACCCACCCTGTAAGCTTGAGGTTTTTGTAAAAGGCCTCACTTTGGTAGGCTGGCCCTGGAGTGAGGGTGGATATCTGGACCCAGTCTGAGCGGTCACGGCTCTTGGATATCCCGAGCAGGCCAAAAAAAGATTGGGGAATGGCCAGGGTTCCCATTTCTTTTATCTTCACCAGAGCCAAGAAGGGTGCGAAGGCATCGGGTGCAAAACCCAGTTTGATCGAATCATGGACCAGGGCTTTCTGGAGGGCCGCCGTCCTCTCCGGCCGCCAGAAGGCCCGCCAGGCAGAAAAATTTTGCTCTGCCCGCTCTTTCCCGGGGAAAACCCGGGATGGCACGAAGGCAGAAGCGAGCGTGCCGGTCCTGACATCCTGATCCAGCAGGGCCGCGAGGAGGTCGCCTTTGTGCTGCAACTCCTCCACGTCCCGGCCTTCCACCATCACGTAGATTCTGCTAAAAAGATTTCCCCAAACGCCAGCCAAGAGTTTTTCCGCCTCCAATGTCTCCTTGCTGACCGAATTCATCGCATTAAGATCCACATGAAACACCGGGTTTGCAAAAAAAAGCAGAACCACGGCCAAACCGATGGCCCCATAAGCCCTTTTTTTGCCTGCGGATGTACCAATCCGGTTGGCAAGACGCTGCAAGGGCAGCAGGCTTTCGCCTCCTGCTGGCGGCAGGGTGGGAAAGATCACGGGGTAGATCAAATGAACAAAGAGGTAGGTAAAAAGGACGCCCAGGGCGGTAAACTCCCCGATCTGGGCGAGGGCGGTAAAACCTGTGACGGCAAGAAAGGCAAAGCTGATTGCGGTAGTCAGCATGGCCAGAAGCCCCAAAGGCCAGACTTCTTTGGTCGCTTCCAGTCCGTGGGTTTCATGGGGACGGTCCAGAAACAGGAGATAGGTAATGCCATAATCGACGGTAAAAGAGATGATGGCGCTTCCGAATCCAATAGCCATCATGGTAATGGACGGATGAAACAGGGAATAGACGAAGAGGGCCAGCATGGTACCCGCCGCGGATGGCAGCAACGCCAGTAGTCCGATCAGGGGCCGCGGAAAAGCGAGCAGCAAAAGCATCATAATAGCAATGGTTGAGAAAAGGACGGCCCGTTTCGTACCCTGTTTCGTACTGGTTTCGTTATCCAGCGCAGCCCTGTAGGTGCCAGCCGGGGTCAGCGTCACAGGCTCGCGTCCTTCGTGGTTTTGATTCAGTTCCCGGTTGATCGCGTCGACCAGGGCAGTCACCTTCCGGGAAAAGGTTGTATCCATCCCGGAAATCAGAGGCTCGGCGATGATGAGAAGGTGTTTTTTGTCGGCTGACAAGAGGTATCCCCTAAAGATCTGAGCGTTCTGGGTAGGTGCCAGGTGTGACAACTGGGAGAAGATCAGAGTTCTCAGGTCCAATGGATCCTGGGCGATGAGTGCCGTCTGGCCCACGCTTTCCAAGCGGCCCAAGTGCGCGAAATGATCGGAGAGGGCTGCGCGGATTTTCGTCGGCTCCAGCAGGGGCTTCACTTCTTCTTCCAGTTCCTCTGCCGAGAATAGAACGGGCAGGCGAGCGGCAATGGAAAAGATGAGTTCCGGAATCAGCTGCTGTTCCTGATCCAGGCCGACGCGGGCGAAGAGACCACTTTGGCGCAGCCGCTTCTCAATGACCGTAGCGGCATCCGCCAGTCCATCTGCGTCCGGTTCTGAACGGCCTACATCAATAACCACCCGGTCTTTCATCGGGTGGTTGGTGATCATCCGGCGGGCATCTGCCAGGACGGGATCACCCTGTGGCAGGGAAGCCGCGAGATCGGTGTCGAAGATAAGACGTTGCAGACCGATCACGAAGGCCCCCGTCACCGCCAGGAGAACCAGACCAATGAATGACCATCGCAGCTTGTATCGCTGAAGAAACATGGAGATCCGCACCCATTAGGAGCAGTTGTCACTACGTTCCCCGCGACGGGTCTCGGTTCCCTTATGGGAGGAGTCTTGTCAGCGGGGCTGCGCCGGAAATTTTCGGCCTCAAAATAGCACATCTTGTGGAAGCCGGCAATAGTTCTTCTCATCTTGCCCTGCCCAGGCTTTTGTGCCGCCCCATCTTATCCCTGAAGAGGCTTCATCGGCCCAAACCGCTTCAGGGTTCGCTGCATGAGCTTGAAAAGAAGAGAGTAGGTCCCAATGTCATTACGGGCTTGATCCAGTTTGCCTTCAACCCGGGCCTTATGAAGCCTTGGAGGGGATCTACCCTGGGCGCAGGCAAGGAAAAGCCCGGGTGTGGGCAAGTTCCTGCCACCGGTTGACAGGCATAACGTGAAAAATTAGAATTGGCAAAGGCAGATAGCGCTTGGACCGTTCAAGTTGTCTGCAATATCCCATGAGCCGTTTCCGTACCATAACCATCCTGTTCGTCCTGACCGCTTTGGGTGCGGGTTTAAGCCTCGCAGGCCCGATTCGCTGGCTTGTTCTCGGACTATGGGTCGCTGCATATCTTGTCGTTTTCATCCTTGGTGTATCTGTGCTGAGATTCGATTTTTTCGTCGCGACCGCCTGCCGCGGTGACTCAACCGAAAAGCGCGTCGCTCTGACTTTTGATGACGGACCAGACCCGGAGGCAACCCCAAGTCTCCTGGAAGTCCTGAGACGCCATAAGATCAAGGCTGCCTTTTTCCCCGTGGGGACGAAAACCAGGGATTATCCGGAAATGATCAAACGGATCGACCAGGAAGGTCATATTCTCGGGAACCATTCATTTAGACATGTCTGGTGGACCAATTTCTTGATTTCAGGGGCACTCGACCGAGAAATTGGAATGGCCCAGGAAGCGATTGCCACTGCCATCGGTAAAGTTCCAGCTTATTTCCGCCCTCCCATGGGCCTGACCAATCCACATCTCAGGAGAGCGTTGAAGAAACATGGGCTGTCAGTGGTAGGCTGGGACGTCAGGCCTTTTGACACGACGGCCAGCGCCGAGAAGGTGACCGAAAGGGTGCTCAGGAGGATACGTAACGGAAGCATCATCGCCCTCCACGACACGGGACGGGGGCCCGCCGAATTGGCGCGTTTAGCCGAAGAACTTGTGACCAAGATCAAGGAACGAGAATACACATTCAGTGGACTTGAAGAACTGACCGGCGTCAGAGCTTATCAGACAACGGAAGGAGTGGACATGCCAAAACCCACTCCTTTCATCCCCTCCATGGATCAATCCGAAGGAGGCGGGAAACGGGGTGGTTTCTGGTGGTTTTTGGCCCAAAAACTGGCTTCCACCGCTTACGTAAAGAGAGCCATCGAGAAACAGGCAACGTTGGATTGTTTCAAGGCCACCCCCTCGCCCAGACTCCTGTTTGGCGTGGGTATGGTTCTATTCAGTTTCGTCATAGGATGGCCCATGGTCGCGCTGTTTGGCGTTCTGTCGGCCTATTCCCATACCCCGGCCTTGCTCATATTGGGCGCGGCTTTTTACGGGTTCTCCCATTTGGTATGGATGTTCGGAATGTATCTGGCCGGGCGAAATTGCATTCAATATGCCGATGCTGTGCTCAGCTGGATTCTTCGCAAGGCAGTAGAAAAGGCTCTATTTACTAAACGGACCTGATGGATTATAATGCCAAGAAATTATCTAGCTTAGAAAACGAACCCTCCGCGCTCTAAGGCGGCCAGCCTTTATCTGATTGATCATCTCCGGTTTTTTCCGGTAGATAGCCAAGCGCGCTTCACCCCTGACGCGCGGATCTTTTAACGCGATGACCTATTTCAAAAGAGAAACTCGACGTGTGTCTCCCCCCTCCCTGTCCCGGAGGGGGAATGGTGAGGGGGTCAAAATCGTTAGAATGAAATTCTGAGAAGACATCTATGGTGTGATGAATGAGTGAAGACGAAGTATTCAAAAAGGTCTCTGAGTATTTGGTGAATCAATTTGAGATTCCTCCGGAGAAGATAAGTCCTGGGGCCCACCTCTTTAAAGACCTCGGGATGGACAGCATTGACGCTCTGGATTGGTTCGCCGCGATGCAGTCCCAAATCGGTCTTCCGATTATCGAAAAAGAACTCAAGATGATAAGAACCGTCCAGGACGTGGTGGACTATTGGGTCCGGAATTTGAGCCGAAATGGAGATACCTCAGGATAGATGGCTGCCCCTGAACGAGCTCCGGATAACCCACGAAGGGCGTTGGGAATCGAAGGCGCGAATCGGGGCATCTTCAGAATGGTTCTCAGGTCACTTCGATGATTGCCCCCTGCTGCCCGGCGTAGCACTCCTGGCTATGGCGGCTGAAACGGTAAAAAGACAGGGGCGCCAACAGGGACGTTTGCTTGAGGTTTCAGGGTTCTCCGGCGTCAGGTTCAGGCGCCTGGTTTTCCCCGGGGAGGAACTCCTCGTTTCAGTCGGCGCCATGCCCCCAGGCACGGAGGCAAAGCTCGATTTTCAGGTGACCTGCCATGGCAATCCGGTTGTCCTCGGTGTACTGAAAGTCTCCGAAGAATCCGACGGCGGGTGAGGAAACGATGGAAGCGCTCCTGCAGGAACTGAAAAGAAAGATCGTGGAAGAACTTGATCTCAAGGATGTCACCCCGAACGATCTGGCGGATGATACCCTTTTTTTCGACGGGGGCCTGGGATTGGATTCGGTGGATCTGATGATCCTCGTCGCCCTCGTGGACAGAGACTACGGGGTGGAGATCTTCAACCGTGAGCTGGGAGAGAAGGTTTTCATTACTCTCTCTACCCTGGCGGAGTACATCATGACGCATCGGAAAAAGGGATAAAAGGTGCGATCGGGGCTTACAGGACTTGAGACAGAACAGGCTGCTTCCGCTCCGGTCGGCTACGTTAAGGATGAGACGGAGCGGGTTTCACGCAGTTTCAATAAGGAGGCGCACCGATGATGAATAGACCCTGGCTCAAACAGTATGAAAAACACGTTCCTCATTCCATCCCCTACCCTGAAATTTCTGTCCACCGTCTCCTGTTGGATACGGTTGCCAAACACCCGGGTGACATTGCAATCTCATTCAATGAGATGCAAATTCCCTACAAGGAGCTAAACGTCCGGGTAAACATGTTCGCCCACGCCCTCCAGAAGGCCGGAGTGGAGAAGGGGGACAGGGTCGCCCTGCTCTTGGTGAACTCTCCCGTCTATGTGATCGCCTTCTTCGCTATTCTGAAGATCGGGGGTGTTGTAGTCAACCTGAGCGTAGGGATTCAGGGCGAGGAGCTGATCCGCTGCTTGAGCGAATCGGGAGCCGGGGTGGTGGTCACCATGGACCTGTTTGCCCAAAATATCTATAAGGTGATTAAGAGCACGAAGGTGAAAACCGTTATTCTCCATTCTGTGATGGGACTGGAGAAGAAGATGCACTTCGAGGAAGGAGCCCCTCAACCCCAACCTTTTCAGGAAGTGCTCGCTGCGGCTCGAAACACGGAGGAACCGGCGGTTCAGGTCTCTCCCGGAGATGTGGCGGTGCTTCAATATACCAGCGGCTCTACGGGAGCCCCCAAGGCAGCGACCTTGACCCACTCCAATCTCGTTGCCAGCGTCCTTCAGTCTGACCGCATGGATGGGGATGAGTGCAGGGAATGCCGCGGTCATGTGTGTCATCCCCTTCTTCCACGTTTTTGGAATGTCGGCCTGTCTCCTGCTCTCTGTGTTCAAAGGATACAGAATGGTCCTTCTCCCCCGGATCGATCTGATGGATATTCTCTCCCTGATGAAGATCATAGAAACCCACCGGCCTATCTCTTTTCCGGCCGTGCCCAGCCTGTGGGCGGCCATCCTGTCTCTTCCTCCTGAGAAGGCCAGGGATCAGATTTCCTCCATTCAGGTAGCAACGAGCGGAGGGGCATCCCTGCCGCCCTGGGCCCATGAAAAGTTTGAGACCCTCACCGGAAGAAAGATGATGGAGGCCTACGGTCTCTCTGAAGCCTCCTCAGCCACTCATTTTACCCCTTATCCCCGTGGGGGCCCCAAGGGCTCGATCGGGGTTCCCCTTCCGGACACAGAAGCCAGGATTATGGACATTGAAACCGGAGAGAAGGAGTGCCCGGCGGGCGAGATCGGTGAACTCGTGGTCAAAGGACCCCAGATCATGCGGGGATACTGGAACAACCAGGATCTTACATCGGCAGCCTTGCGTAAGGGTTGGTTCTACACAGGGGACCTGGCCCGAATGGATCAGGACGGATTCTTTTACATTGTGGACAGGAAAGATGACCTCATCATCTCCAGCGGATTTAACGTCTATCCCAGTCAGATCGAGGAAGTCCTGGAGAAACATCCCAAGATCAAGGAAGCTGCGGTGATCGGGCGCTCCTGACCGGATCAAGGGGCAGGCCATTGTGGCAGTCATCGTCTTGAAGGAAGGCGTGCAAGGGGACAAAGAGGAGTTCCTCACCTACTGCAAGGAGAACATGCCAGACTACAGGGTGCCCAAAACCATCCTCTTTCGCGATGCGATCCCGCGGAATCCGGCGGGAAAGATCCTGAAGAGGGTATTAAAGCGAGACTTTCAGCCGGGCTGAGAAAGATTGATGAAAGCTTCCATTCATCATGCGGTCATCAGGGTTTCGCTTCTCCTGGGATCTTGGCCCATCCGATTTTTCGCCTGGTGGATCGCCACAGGATACTTCCTGTTTCGTTCTTCGCGAAGGAGATCCAATATCCGCCTTTATCAGGTTATTTTCCCCGAAAGATCGGGGTTGTACTATCTTTATTGCACCTGGCGCCAGTTTCATTCCTATGCAGCCACGTTTGGGGAGCGGATTGACCTCGATAGAAGAACAGAGCTAACCACTTCCATCCAGGGACAGAAGAATTTGGTAGAGGTGGCGAGAAGGGGGAGCGGAGGAATTATCCTGATGTCCCATCTGGGCAGTTTCGAGATTGCAGCCCACGCGTTTGGAGAACTCGGGCTCAGGCTCCTCCTGATCATGGGCGAAAAGGAAGCCAAACAGGTCGCCCGCGATCAGCGCGAGGCCATGAAGGCGCGAGGCATCCATATCCAGGTCGCCACGCCAGGAGAGGATTTTCTCTTCGGCGGGGTGGAAGCCATCAAGTTCGTGAGAGAAGGAGGGTTCGTCTCTGTTGCCGGGGATCTTGTTTGGACCGAACAGCGCTCACGTCTCCCTGTGAGTCTCTTTGGTCATGAGGTGGGCCTTTCTGCAGGTCCTCATCTCCTGGCCCTGGTTTCAAACGCACCCCTCTTCACTATGTTCACCTTTCGAGTTGAAAAAGGAAAACATCTGATCATCATGTCTCCTCCGAGGGAGGTGAAGGCAACATCCCGTTCCGAACGAAGCGCGGCCCTTCAGGCGAGCGCGCAGGCATACGCCAGTGCTCTGGAAGAGATGGTGCGCCAGCACCCTTTCCAGTGGTACATCTTTGAGCCATTTTTTTGATCCCCACGATATGATAAAAGAGAGTCCAACCATCAAGAAGAATGGAGTTGAGAGAGTTGAGATGTACCCTACCTTGATAAATGCCCTTGCCCTAGGCTATGAGAGGATTGTGGCCTGGGCCGACATCCTTGATCGGATCAATGTCTACCCAGTGCCGGACGGCGACACGGGTCGCAATCTCGTCATCACCCTGGGCACCTGCAGGAATATCAACCGAGACCCCGACTCCCTGAGCCGGGAGATCCTGCTTGCCGCTAGAGGCAACTCCGGGAACATCGTCGCCGGCTTCCTCGCCGGATTCCTCACCTGCAAGGACTTGCCGTCCCTGCCGGCATCAGCCGAGGCCGGCCGTGATCTCGCGTACAAGGCTGTTCCCAATCCTCAACAAGGAACGATGATTTCTCTGTTCGATACCCTGGTCACCTCCCTGAAGAAAAACCCCCCTGAAGAGACAGGGAGATGGGTGGAGGCAGTCATTCATGACCTGGAAGAGACGGTGAGAAATACCCGGGAGCAGTTGCCGGAACTCAAAAAGGCAGGCGTGGTAGACGCAGGGGCCCTCGGTATGCTCGTCTTCTTGGATCCCTTGTTGAACACGTTGGCTGGCCGGGCGGTCAGACCCTCCCTCTTCATGGATGATCTAAAAGACTCCTTCAACCTCTCCGAGTCCTGGGAGGAGCGGAACTTCCAGGGATACTGCTTTGATGTCTTGCTCAAGATCGATCATGAAGAACAGGAAGTTGTGAAACACGTCATAGATGTGGGAGAATCGGTGGTCGCCATGCCCCATGGGGAGTGCCTCAAAGTACACCTCCATGCCACGGACAGAGAGAAGGTCAAACAAGACCTGACCTCCCTCGGAGCCATCCTGAGCTGGGCCGAAGACGACCTCGCGGAGCAGACCTTTCGGTTCAGTGAACCCAGAAAAAAACAGGCCATTCATATCTTGACGGACGCGGCTGGTTCCATCACGAGGGATCAGGCTCACAGCCTTGGAATCACACTCCTCAACAGTTACATCGCTGTCGGGAATCGTTTTCTCCCTGAGACCTATGTGGACTCTTCCCAGTTCTTTACGGCTATGAAGGCCGGGGCCAAAGTCTCCACGGGCCAAGCCTCCGCCGTGGAACGACAGGAGTGCTATAACAACGTCATCAAAACTCATGACCGGGTCCTCTATCTCTGCGTGGGCTCCTTCTACACCGGCAATTACGATGTGGCCATCCGATGGAAAGCTGAGAATGATCCCGAAGACCGGATGACCATCCTCGACACAGGGGTCGCCTCCGGAAAGCTCGGTCTCGTCGCCAGGGCTGCGGCTGAACTCTCTCTCACCGTCAGCGACCCGATGGAAGTCATCGCGTTTGCCAGGGGCGCGATTCAGAAAGTACAGGAATATATTTTCCTCGACACGCTGCAATTTCTAGCAGCCGGAGGCCGGATGTCAAAGACGGGCGCCTTCTTTGGCGACGTCCTTCGTATCAAACCGATCGTCAGCCCCTTCCCAGACGGGGCTCGGAAGATCGGGGTGGTGAGAAGCACCAGGGATCAAGTCAAATTCGCCTTCCGTCATCTTGAGCAAGATATCTCAAAAGATCAAAGGGCCACCCTGCTTCTCGAATACACCGACAACAAGCAGTGGCTCGAGGGGGAGATCAAACCGGAGATCGAGCGCAGATTTCCTTTGGTGAAAGTTATCTTACAATCTCTCTCCCTGACCTCTGCTGCCCACATGGGACCGGGTTCCTGGGGCATCGCCTTCCTCACAGAAGACTCTCCAAAGGATGATTCGCATGTCTGAGATATTTTTTCGCAGCATCAAAGGACTTCTGATGTTTGCCCTTTTCGGTCTTTTTCTCCTCGGCATCTTTATTGAACTCCTGATCATTCTTCCGATCCTCTGGGTCCTCAACAGAATCCTTGGGCCTCAGCCTTACCGGATGCAGTGGACCATCCGCACCCTCGTGGGCCTGTGGCTTTTCCTGCTGAGAGGATGCGGGCTGCTCAAGGCCGCGAAGCTCAAAGGAAAACTCTTCGATGGATCATGCGTGGTCGTTTCCAACCATCCTGGTCTCTTCGATGTGCTCTTCCTGATCCGGGATGTCCCGCGCCTGTCCGTCATGGTTAAACAATCTCTGGCAAAAAAACTTCCTCTCGGCCCGGTTTTTCGCTCAGCCGGGTATGTCCTCTCTCCCGACTTCGACCGGAGGGGCCCGTTCCAGTGCCTCGATGAGGCCATTGAGAAGATCCGCCTGGGGTACAAGTTTATGATTTTCCCAGAAGCCACTCGGTCCCCCAAAGGGAACCTGGGCAAGTTCAATGCCGGCCCGTTCATGCTTGCAAGGCTGTCGAATGTGCCGTTGCAGCCGCTGTTTGTAAGAAACGATCCGCCCTTTCTCCCGAAGGAAGATAAATGGTATTTCCCTCCCTCCCGGGTCTCAACCCTTGAGATTGAATTCTGGGAACCCATCGATCCACCCAAGCCGGGGCAGGAGAAGGAGTTTGCCAGGAACCTGGAGGCTCGATACAGGAAGGCGTTGGGCTTAGTCTCTGAAAGAAACAGCGGTGTGGATGCAGAGGGAGGAAATGGAACAGAACCAACCCCTTCCAGCTGAACCTCTCATCCCGCACCGGCTCCGAATGAGACTCATCGATTGGGTGAAGGCACCCACTCAGAGCGGTTTGCAGGCTGAGACGACCGTTACAGAAGCGTGGCCTCTCGACAAAGACGGAAAGGTCAGTTCCCTGATTTGTGTTGAGCTTGTGGCCCAGGCCATCTCTGCCCTGAGCACATGGCGCCGGGGTGAAGGGGCAAAACCCCGCGTCGGGCTGCTGGTTGGCATCAAAGAAGCAGAATTCTCTTATTCCAGCATCCCCGTGATGACTAGACTCTTCGTTCAGATTGATGAGCTTTACCATGTCGGGGACTACGCCGTGTTCCAGGGTAAGGTCAGCTCAGAGCTGACTTTCTTTTGTAAAACGATCATCCAGGTGTTGGAACCGGAAGAGGAAACCCTGTCGAACCTCATCACCTCACAGAGAATCGACTCCTAAGAAACTGTGCTATAAATTGACGAGGATCCACTTCCGCGTCGCAAGACGGGACAGGTGGTCGGGTAACGAAGCTTTAGAGCGGAAACCTTTAATCAGTCAGCTACTGGCCTGCAAGCCCCTGAAAAAAATGTACTTGCGACAAGCTCGATGACCGATGATTATAGATGACCGCATTCTAAAGCTGAGGAATCTGACCGTCTGTCCCGAGAATATCTACTCTCCTTCATGGTTAAGACAAGCTCTCTAAGAGAAGGAGAACGGAGGCCTATAATGTCTAAACAGATTGCCCTCGTGACGGGCGGAAGTCGAGGAATCGGACGCGCCATCTGCCTCGAGCTGGCGAAGAGCGGCTCCTATGTGGTGGTCAATTTCCGCTCTAACAAGAAAGCCGCCGAAGAGACACTGGAACTCATCCACCAGGCTGGAGGGATGGGAGAAATAGTTTGTTTCGATGTCGCTGACAAAGAAGCGACCGGGAAAAACATCGAGGCCCTTCTGACTCGCCATGAGGCGATTGATATTCTCGTAAACAACGCAGGAGAAACTGCGGACAGTCTTTTTGCCCTCATGTCTTCCGAGGAATGGACGAAGGTGCTGAACACCTTCTTGCAAGGATTCTACAATGTAACAAAGCCTGTTCTGATGAAAATGGTCGCCAGAAAGCGGGGCTCCATTGTGACCATCTCCTCCGTGTCCGCACGGCTCGGCCAACGGGGCCAGACAAACTACGCGGCTGCCAAGGCCGGCCTTGAAGGGGCTAGCCGATCCTTGGCTTCGGAGGTGGCTCGCCTCGGCATTCGGGTCAATGTGGTGGCGCCCGGACTGATTGAAACCGAGATGATCCAGAACCTTCCGACGGAGATCATGAAGCAGATCATCCCCATGGGTCGCGTGGGTCTTCCTGAAGAAGTAGCAAAAGTCGTTCGGTTCCTGTGCTCTGACGATGCCTCCTACATTACCGGCCAGGTCATCTCGGTGAATGGTGGCATGATCTAAAAAGGTTTCTCAAAAACGCCCCTGCCTACCGGTAGGCAGGCATCTGCGGCGTTGCAACAATTATATATAGTAGGGAACGCATATATGCGTTCCTTACGGTTTCTAAATGTCCACGATGAAAGGGAGCAGGATGAGAAAATTTCTTTTTTTGAATGTCCTGGTCACCGTGAGCCTCTTCTCCGCTACGCCAGCACTCTCCCAGGATTGGACCTCGCTCAAAGAGGCGTTCAAGAACATTCGATCCGTGAAGGCGGATTTCCTTCAGAAGAGATTTCTTCAGATCCTCACGAAACCCTTCCTCTCCGAAGGAAAGCTCTTTTTCAACACCCCCGATTCCCTGAGATGGGAATACCTCAGCCCGTTGCGGACCGTGATGCTTCAGAAGGGAAGTACCATTCAGGTATACAATTTCTCCGAGGGTAAGTGGAAGCCAGAAATGACACAGGCCGTTGAGGCAAGGCGGATGGTACTCGCGGAAATCAGTCGATGGTTTCAGGGTCGTTTCAATGAAAGCAAGACATTCAAGCAGGACTACTCTCCGGGACCTCCTGCGCGAGTCACGATGGTCCCGGGGGAGGGAATCAACAGGTTCATCCAGCGGATTGAGATTGTCCTCGCTGCGAGGCCCGGTGTTATTGACCGGGTGGAGATAGAGGAACCCGGAGGCTCCCGAACGTCAATTGAATTCAGGAACGTGGAGATCAATTCCAATTTCTCTCCAGAGGTCTTCGAGAAACCATGACCTCGAGGAAATGTCTCGATATCTGTCTTCTGGGATTTTTCATCCTCTCTGTCGGGTGTGTCTCCCTATCGGAGAAAACCCTGGTGCCAGGCTCGCCCGATGATCTTCCAGGTTGCTACGCCGTCTTTCCTGCTGTGCCATGGGAGTCTGTGCATAAGCTTGAGGCCACCATCAGAGGAGGAGGCTCTTTCTCGCTGCTCGGGGTTACCAAGGGCGAACCATCGGAGCGCAGGCTTCAGAGCCTCTTGCTTACCCCTGAGGGATTCATCCTATTCGATGCAGAACTCCAGGATGGTGAAATGGCCGTACGAAAGGCTATGGTTCCTTTCGACTCACCGGCCTTTGCCGGAGGGCTGATGGAGGATGTGTCTCTCCTCTTTCTTCCTCCAAAGGATAAGCCCACAGGATGGGAAAAGAAAGCGGATGGTACGATGATCTGCAACTGGAGAGGCCCTGACGATTCTCATACAGAGGTTAAGGGATCGATGGAAGGCGGCTGGCGAATCCTGCGCCGGGATAAATATAGAGAGGTGATAAAGGAGGTTGCCCTGAAAGGACCATTTGTCAACGGTCTTGCCTCTCATGTGGAACTCCACGCATTCGAACCAACATCCTACAAATTGAGGATGACCTTGGTCCAGCCATCCCCCTGATGCCTAAAAGAAGATGCCTGAAAAGAAAGTTTTTATTTTAATGTGCGAAGAAGTTGAAGGAGAAGCTCAGGTCTGCCGGTTCTATGGCTTCGAATTCCCAGAGCAAGAAGTCCTTCCTATTAAAGAAATAATTGAAAAGCGATCCGTCTGGATGTTGAGTACCTGTACTCGTGATTTTCTAAAATCCTCCTTCTATACAACCTTTAAGTGGTAATCAATAATTCTTGCAATAATTCTTGTTGAAGTTTCCGTTCAAAATGAGTAAACTTTTGTCAAACCATAGGGGTTTAGACCAACCTCCTAACTAATCTTTGCGGGTTCCCTGCAAAACGTTTGCTCTAACCATGAACCGGTTGCGCATCATTGTTTTGTCGTTTATCCTACTTTGCCTGAACTGCAGCTCCCTGCACCCGGATCGACCTGTCTTCGAAAGGGGAGATTTTCAAGGGGCGGCAGCCGTTCTCGATACCATCATCAGGAATAACCTGAAGCAGCAGCGGATCCCCGGCGCCGCCGTCGCCCTGGTGCATGAGGGTCGGGTGATCTTCTCGCGATGCTATGGGTATGCGGATACCGGAAAAAAGGTTCCAATTACAGAAGACACCTATTTCATGGTCGGTTCCCTGACAAAATCCTTTACGGCGCTGGCCGTACTCAAACTCATCGAACAGGGAAAAATCGATCCGAATATCGATATAAAAACTTATCTCCCCGGTTTTTCCATCAGAAACCTTTATGAGGGTGAAGCCACGATCACCGTCAACCACCTTCTCACGCATACGTCAGGACTGATGATTGATTATTATGCCCATTTGACCGGTGAAAAAAAGTATTCCAACGCCGATCTCCTCTCCCAATTACAAAATGAATACCTCTGCTTTATGCCGGGCTCTGCCTCCAAGTATTCGAATATCGGATACCGGCTGCTCGGCATGATGATCGAGCAGGTCACCCATGAGGGATTTGAAAGCTATGTTGATAAAGAAGTTTTTAAACTCCTCGGGATGAACAAGTCATCCTTTCATTATACGGAGGATATGGCTCTTCACATGTCCAAGGGCCATAATGGTGATACAGAGATCACAAGAGTTGACAATGAGGATAAGTCTGCCAGCGGCCTATTCAGCACGCTGAAGGATATGACCGTATTCTTGAAATTTCTGTCCTCCAGGACTATCCCCTCAACGGGGGGAATCAATCATGATGCCATCATCGATTCAATCATAAAGAATGCCAATCCTGCTATCGACACGTTTTACGACAGCAAAAACATATATTCTACCGGATGGTATTTGAATTCCTATCAGTTCCAGGGCATCCATACGGTGCTCTCCAGCAGCGGGAATATCAACGGTTTCTCCACGGCAATGACGTACCTCCCTGAAGAGAGACTCGGAATCGTCGTTTTGACGAATTCATCTCTTGGATGGAAAGCTAACATGGATATCATCGCCAGGGGCCTCCGTGGTTTGGTTGACGCGACCAGAGGCACCGCAACCCGGAGGCCCGACGGAGAAAATGAAAAGAATATCAATTCAACAGCGGAATATGATTCTTTGTGCGGACGGTACGTGGGTTTTGGTCCCATTGTCGATATTTTCCAGAAGAAGAATAGGTTATACGCAAAGTTTAAAGGCCCTGCGGCCCTGCTTATCCCCGAAGGCGATGGTGTTTTCAAACCCGTTCTCCGAATCCTCTTTTTGGATATCGATGTGGCGCGATTTACCGAATATGAAAGTATACGGTTCAGATTTGGCAACAATCGACGGGGGGATAAATTCCTCTACATGGAAGCCCGGATAGGCGAATCAACATTCTCAATCCCCCTTCATCATTACCAGAAAGGCGATATCCCGAAGACCTACAGCCGCTATTATGGCACCTGGGTTTTAGATGAAAATGATACTTACCCGAATATCCTGAAACTCTATCTGCCATCCAATCGATTGACTTTTTTCGAAAAGGACGGATGGCCCACGATTAAAATAAATACCTGGATGGGTGAGGGACAGCTGCTGCTCGTACCGTTGTCAGAAAACCTGGCACGTATCGCCGGCTCGGGGGAAATTGTTTCAATTAACGATGATACGGTAAATTATATCGGGCTTTCTTTTAAGAAAGTCCGGTGAGACAGTCCGGAGCGATCTGGCTGGATCCTCCGCACAATTCTTGGATATAACCCCCTAACGCAGGCCAATCATTACTTTTTGTAGGTGAAAGCCGTAACATGATTTTTTTGCTCGGCGGGATTTTGGAAAACGAAGACTCCTTCCTGTAACTTGCTGTTCCATAATTCTTGAAAATCGCTTATATTAATACCACAAATGAACAATGGGGTTCTGCCCCTCAACCGAAGTGTTATGGAGAAGTAAAGAACCCCCCCACAGGGCGGGGCTTTAAAACCTAAATTCTAAAGCCCAAAACCGAGATCCCGAAACAAGTTCGGGATGACAAAAAGATCAGAACCGAACCGTCATGTCATGCTGAACTTGTTTCAGCATCTGATTTATTTTTTCTGCTTTCAGCAGACGCACCTTTCATCCCCGTCCACAGGACGGGGTTTTCAGGTGCGATCTTAATAAAATGAAAAGCATCCTCATCACAATAATTGCTCTTCTGTTGGTGCAATCGACATTTGCGTCGCAAGAGGGTATGCTTTAATTCTCTGAATTTAAAATTCAATCAAACGCGATTGCTGAGTCTGGTGTTGCAAATGATAAAAAAATATGCACTTCCATTAATGTTTATCATCGTATTTACTGTGGTTGGTCTATGTGTTTTTGCATTCAAACAACCGGTGGAATACTTCTTTCTATTTGCGGGAATGGGCACTGCTCAAGCGTTTTGTGAATGGCTGACTATATTTTATCCTTCAAAAAAACAAACCATTAGAAGAATCTTTCAGGCCTCTGTTGGAGGGATGCTTTTTATCTGGTTATCTTTACGTGTGGGTGTTAATTTTCAATTTACTCAGATAGTTTTTGGTTTTTTTGGCGGTGTTACAACGGCTGCATTAATACAGTTTATTATAGCAAGAATTGTATTCCCCTTTTTTATTGGAAATGGTTTTTGTTCAAGAGCATGCTGGGATGGTGTTATTTTTGAACTTGTTCAGGATAAAATTCCTAAAGCAAAACACCCAAGAAAAAGAAATGAGGTAATTGCATTCTCATATTTAATCGGATTAATTTTAATCGGAGCAATTGTCTCATCAATCAATAACCCGGCAACTAATGAATCTGTCTCTCGATATTGGATTGTGGGTGAAAATCTAGTATTATTGACCTTGGGAATCGGACTATCAGGTTTTTGGGGAAGTAGAATATATTGCAGAACTTTTTGTCCATTTATTTCAGTCTCAGGGATTTTATCAAAGTTTTCTGTTTTTAAAATAACCCCTATAAATTATACAAAGTGCACCTCCTGTGGCGAATGTAATAAGTCATGTCCTATGTTGGTAGATGTTCGTGAATCAGTAAAAAATAATAAGCGCATCGACCATAAAAGTTGTATTGTTTGTGAGCATTGTGTGACTGCCTGTCCTGAAGAATGTCTGAGACTGTCTCCTGGTTTACCATGGAAGTAATAATTTATATTAATTAAGAAAGTTAGTTTTTCGCCCTTGAAATGAAAACACGTCACCCCATGCTCCCTTTCATCCCGAAATCATCAATGTCTTATGCGTGGTGCTCCTCATCCTTTGTAGGTGTACTTTGGACCCCTCTGCATCTTCGGCAATTTTGGAGTTCCCATTTTGGCAAAGAATGAGGGAAAGTAAAATGCGCTTGAGTGAACACCAAGGACAAGGAGGTCGATGATGAATATTTCAGAGGCAATCGCAAAGAGGAAGAGCGTAAGAGCATACTTGGATAAGCCGATTCCCGCCGATGATCTGGCGAAGATCGTCGAGGCCGGCCGGTGGGCGCCGAATGCCGGACCATTCCAGATTTCGGTGGTCCGCAACGCGGGGTTGCGAAAAAGGATCAATGACCGGACGCTCGATGCCATGGTTCACTCCAACAATGAGTTTCTACAACAGCGGGCGTCCCTGCCAGGATATCAACCGATCTACGGCGCGCCGGTGCTGATCCTGCTTTCCGCGCCAGCGAATGCTCCCTACAGCGCGCTCAATACAGCGCTCGCCGCAGAAAACATGCTCCTCGAAGCGACCGGGCTGGGCCTGGGATCATGTCATCTCATTACTCCCACCTTGGCGTTGAATGGGGAGAACAATCGTGACCTGGCCCGAGAGGCAGGCATCCCGGATGGCCACGTGGTCCAGTGCGCGGTTATTGTAGGTTACGCCGCGGCTGAGAATAAGTTCACGGCTAGCGAGCGCACGAGGAAGGGCTCCGTAAACTACGTCGACTGAAGGTACCTTCCGCCTTGAAAATGGAAGGGAGACGTGTCGGAACACGTCAACCGGACACGCCAACCGGAGCGTCGTTGAAGAACAGGTCTTTACACGGAAATGTATAGTGACCATGATTAAACGCGCGATGATGCGGATAGGAACACTTACTTTGTTTACCTTGCCGCTTCCACTCGCCCTTCTCGCGGCCGCAGCCCCACGAATCGAGACCGGCTTTTTAGACCGGGAGGTCACGCTTGGCAGCGTCAGCTATCGCTATCAGGCATACGGAGGTACTGATGTTTCTTCCAAACTGTTTTTCCCTGAGGGACCCATCCCCCTGTCTCCTGAGGCATTCATCCTAGAAAGAATAATTCCGCGCGTATTTCTATCAATCATCCCTTACCTTTCGGAGTTACGTACGGTGAACATCAATAGGCGGAGGCGATCACCGGGTTTTTTAACTTTTCCTTCCCAAAGGCGTGATTTTTAACTCTGGGTTCGAGTTGCGATACTCCAAAGAGGGATCCGCAGCGTGATCGTTTAATAGCCTCTTTGACATTGAATCCCAGGACTCAATGATTAAATTTTAATCGGGATGTGAATGTGGCTTCTGCTGCCTAATCTATGGATTTGAACGGAGGTGTTTCCGCAATGAGGAGATGGTTGAATATGTTCATGGCGCTCGTGATCTTAACCTTTACGCTTTTCTCTTTTGGGTGCGCAGGGACGTATAGGTCCACTGAGTGTGAGACCCCCGCGTTCAGTGCCAACTCGAACTGTATGAACAACTTGAGATACTATGAGAGGTTCGGCTACTAACGGCAGTATCCGTCCAACATTCCAACCCGTGACCTTTCCAAAATTTCGCGCGCCCCGTTAAGAACTGCTCTAACTCCTTATATTCCTATCCTCTTAGGAGGTTCCCCGGCCCTTTTCTATCGACCCATTAATGTGTAAGGCAGAAAGGTCGCGATTTGAGGAAAGAGGAAAAGAAGCGCTGCAACAAAAATAAAACTTAACAGGAACGGGAGAACGCCGCCATAAATCACTTTAAAGGATTCGCCTGTAATGCTCTTGACCACAAAGACGCCCACCGCCACAGGCGGAATGATCGTGCCAATCATGATCGTAATCCCAATCATCACGCCGAACCAAATGGGGTCATACCCAAGCTTTGGAATAGCCGGGTACAAGATGGGAGTGGCAAGAATCATAAAGGCCATATCATCGATGAAAGAGCCCCCCAGCAAGTAGAAAAAGCAGATGACCACCATGATCAGTTCCTTCGACAGGGGGAGCGAAGTGAGCCAATCTGCCGCAATCTGTGGAATGGTCGTGATCGCGAAGAAATGCGCCAGGATGGCGGAGCATGCAATGAGGAAGAGGACCATGACCCCATTTCTTAACGACTCATCGATGGACTTGACAAAAAGCTTGATGGTCAGGCCCCTCCTTAACAAGGCCAGAATCAAGACAGCAACCGTTCCGATCGTCCCTGCCTCTGTGGGCGTGAATAGTCCTGACATGATTCCACCGATCACGAGGGAAAAAATGACAGCCACGGCGATGAATTCGGGCAGCGCCCGGACCCTTTCTCCCCAGGTAAAACTCACGGTAGACTTTGGGCCAAGTGTAGGATCGATCTTACACCATACATAGATAATGGCGATGCAGAAAAAGGAAATGAGCAATGCAGGAAATATCCCTGCGAGGAAGAGCTTCCCGATCGACTGCTCCGTCATGATGCCGAAGACGATCATCGTGATACTCGGAGGGAGGATAATTCCAAGGGTGCCCACGCTGGCGACGGTCCCCGTGGATAACTTCTTGCTATACTTATAGTTCGTCATTTCCGGGATAGCGACCATTGAAAAAGTGGCAGCCGTGCCGAGGGTAGAGCCGGACATGGCTTTAAACATCGTCGCTGCAACCACCGTCGCCATGGCCAGACCTCCCGGGATGCGACCGATCAATTTGTAGGCGGCGTCATAAAGTCTCTTGGCGATCCCTGAATGAAAGGCGATTTGCCCCATGAGCATGAAAAGGGGGATGACCGTCAAGCTATACGCGGATAAAGTGTCGAGGAAATCCTGGGCGAAAAGATTAAAGGCAACGTCAAACCCCGAGAGCAAGGCGTAACCCACGATCCCTGTGATGGCGATTCCGAAAGCCAATTCGATCCCCGTAAGAAAGAAAAAGAGAATAAAGAAACACGCGATAATGCCCAGGGTGATCTCATCCATTCTTCACTCCTTTGTCATCAAATATCTCGGAAAGCGATACAAGACACTGGACCAGGCAACTGAATGCCAAACCAAAGACGACAGGATAAAAGGGAACTCGAAGGGTCATGGTAACTGTATTGGTTAGATAGAAGTTCCTTCCCATCAGGGCAAGGTAGATTGCCCCAAAAAGAAAGAGAAGCACCCCCAAAAGTTTTGTGACGATCAGAAGGACTCGCCGCGTCTCCGCCGGAAGCTTTGAACTGACAAGATCCACATTGATGTTGGCTCCTTTTAACGAACCGCGAGGGAGCGCAAACCCTGCCACAGCAGCTCCCAAAAACGCGACGATTTCATAGGTGCCCAGGATGGGCTTTCTGAACAGACGCAGGATGACGTCCGCCAGGGTGAGAGCTGCCATGAAGAGAAGGATGCTTCCTGAAATGACCGACATATAGGTACTTAACCGCACTACCATCGCAGAAAATGCTCGCATCACCGTTCTCCCTTACCGTCAGAAAACCCGCTGCAGGCAGCGGGGATGAAAAGTATTTTTGCAGGTTGTTCAGCCAACCCCGGATAGAGATTTATCTCAAAACGGGGCAAAACACGGGGTTTAATCGCCCACATGAGCCTTCCGCCGCCCTTCACCCTCCCTCTCCCCCTGCACTGGGAGTAGGCATGGGATAGGGTGAGGGGTAAAACCCGCCTGTCATGACGAATGAGACTTTATAAAATCCTGAAGGAACTTCAAGGACTCTTCCCCGGGCAGCCCTTTCTCCTTCATTCTTTTCACATAATCCGCAAGAACCGGTATCATTTTTTCCCTCGTGATCGCTACCTCTGCCGGCGAGATCTTGAACACTTTCATGCCTTTTGAAACGCCGAATTCAATGCCTTCCTTCGTCGTTTCGTCCCACAGCCTTCCCTGTTTTTCGATATATTCTTCGCTGACCTTTTCGAACGTTTTTTGAATATCCGCGGGCAACGAATCCCATTTCCCCTTATTCATCACAAGACATTGAGCGGAGGGATACCCTAATCCGTCGTTATCCTGCAGACCCCTGATCAGGTCTCCAAATCGCCAGCCCTTCAAGGCTTCGGCAGGGAAAATGACGCCCTCGACGACACCCCTCTGTAGCCCCTCATAGATATCCCCCATCGGCACGGACACAGCGATGGCCCCCATGGCCGTGACAATCTTGGCCGTGTCCCCCGCCGCCCTTATTTTCAAATTTTTCAAGTCATTGATCGAGGGGAGCGGTTTCAGAGTCATAAACACACCCGGGGGCGCACAGTTCTGATAGAGGACCTTCACATCATCATATTCTTTTGGCTTAAATTTCTTATACCATTCATTGATCATCACTGTTCCTTGGTAACCGCTTTTTACACCCAGGGGAAGATATAATGCTTCCGTTAAGGGGAATCTTCCGGCCATCCATTGTTGAGAACTCAGGGAAATATCCGCGATGCCCCGGACGGCTCCCTCATAGGACTGGTTCGCCGGAACCAATGTCCCCCCCGGAAGATAGGTCATCTTCACCCTTCCATTGGTCTGCTTCTCTATCTCTCTGCACCACTGTTCTGCAAGGATGCTGCACTTATGAACCGGCGGAAAAAAATTTGCGACCTTGAGCTTGATGACTTCTTGCGAATGAGTCGGAAAGGGCGCCGCTAAGAGGAAGAGCGCAATAAAAATACATAGAACTCCAATCGATGGATACTTTTTCATCACAGCCTCCTTTATGATTCTCCGTTTGTCTTCAAACCTCTGGAATTTTAGAAAATGTGGAAAGTTTGAAAAAGACTTTCTTTTTTCCTGCTTGTGGTCGTTTCTTTTACCATCCCCCCCATTCCCCGTTCGCTTTTCAAAGAACGCGAGTTCTGATCACCCCCTTTCATCCATACCTATCAACGGTTTGGGTCAAGACCAAGTTGGGTTCGAAATCTCTTGCGAAATTCGTCGCCGTCGGGCTGAAAGGACGGAAGAACCCAGGGCATGGTCTTCAGATTATCAAGCATCGTCGGGAGCAGAACATATGGAATCGATATCAGCTGGAGCCCCGGATTAAGCCTCCTCTCAGGTTTTCTTAAACTCTTCAATAAAATCTCTTACTGTATCTTCTAAAGAATAAGTCACACGCCATCCCCATTCCTTTTCTGCTTGATCACCTTTAATGATCTTTGGAATAGTGGCTAAGCCGATGGCCGCATTCGGATCAGGTTTAAAATTAATTCTCGCATCCGGATAATATCTTTTTACAACCTGGACAAGGTCCTTCGCGGTGGGTGGCGGCATAATCTGTCCCAGGTTGTACACCCTTGTAATGATCTTGCTCTGATCGGCGTCATGGAGCAAGATCAGACTCCGGATGGCATCCTTAATGTACAATAAGGGCAGAATCGTGTCCTCCGACGTCCAGACGTCAAAGGGTTCTCCCTTGATGGCTGCTTCAATGAGCCACGGATGATACTGACCAAACCCGAAAGTTTTCACATTTGGGCCAATCAGTTGTGGGAAACGGATCCCTCTGAAGTCGATACCGAACTTTCTGTGATAGTACAGGCCCAGATGCTCGCTGAAAACCTTCGTCACCCCGTAGATCAACGTTGGCCTTTGTCTCGTATCCTCGGTCACGATCGTATCTGGGGTGACGGTATACGTACCCATGGAGCTTGTATAAAGAACCTTTTTGACCTGAAATAATCGTGCGGCCTCCAGAACGTAAAAGGTCCCGAGGGCATTAATGTTAACGGAGGCCCAGGGGTTAGCCTCGGATACTGCTGATAAGATTGCCGCTAAATGAAAAACAGTCTCTACTTGATGCTGTTGCACAGCATTTAAGACCTCGGGCCAATTGGTGATATCCCCTTTTATCTTCGTTACCTTTTTTTCTCCAGCAAAGAGTGAGTCACTGATCACTTTGTCAAAGATGACGATCTCTTCCCCTCTCTTCAGAAACTCCCTTGCCAGTTGAACCCCTATGAAGCCCGCACCGCCCGTAATCAGGATTGCCATATTCAGTCCCCCTTGTATTTCCTGAGGATACCCAGGATTCCTAATAGTTTCTTGTCCCTTATTTCTTCCTCATTCCCCTTCGTGCTTCCAGCCTGATAGTCAAAAAATCCCTTTCCTGTCTTTTTACCCAGGAATCCCTTTTCGACCATCTCGGCTAACGTCTTTTGGGGCTTCTTAGAATCATCAAACAGTGGATAAAGGTTTGTCGCCCCTTGAAACCACAGATGCACCCCTGCAAGATCAACCGTCGCAAGAGGTCCGATCGCCGCCAACCTCAGCCCAAAACTTCCACTGACTGCCCTGTCAATATTTTCGGCGGTCGCCACACCAGCCTCTAATAAGCCGATCACCTCTCTGAACATCGCGGTCTGGATTCGGTTGACCAGAAAGCCCGGCACTTGCTTCAGGATATGGACCGGTTCTTTGCCCATTTCTTTTAAGAAGAGAGAGGGTCCATTGGAGAGTCTTTTCCGTGGTGGCCTCCGTTTTCAGAACTTCGACCACTGGAATCAGGTGGGGTGGATTAAACCAGTGGGTGATGAGCAATCGGTCACTTTTTCGAATCCCTTTTCCCACTTCCGAGATATTGAGTCCGGAGGTATTGCTCGCCATGATCACGTCGTCATCTCGTCGCCGCATCAATCTCCTTAAAAACTTCCTTCTTAAGATTCAGATCCTCAAAGACTGCCTCGGTGACGAAGTCCGCACCTTGAACGGCCTCCCGAAGATTTCTGGTTGTTTCGATTCTCGACAGGACTCGATCCACAACGGTTTCATCTTCGAATCCTGTATCAATACAGAGTTTCAGGTTGGAACGAATTCTCTCTTTTGAAGTCCTCAGGACGTTCTCATTGATATCGTAAAGCTTCACGGAACAGCCACCCCGTGCGAACACCTGGGCAATCCCATGTCCCATCAGGCCTGCGCCGACAACGGCGACCTGTTTTATCGTCCCTTTACTCTCTATCGTCCTTGCCATAAATCCTCCCTCGCATGGAATGTTCCACTATCCTTTTCAAAGGGTGTCCCGGGCTTTACATTCGTCAGGACCGCGATTGCGACACGGTCTCTAAACCTGCCGCCCTACAAAGGATTCATAGTAGACGACGGGAGCATAAAACTCTCTGTCAATAGCGAAATCGATCACGGCCGTCTTTCCGGAATCGAGTGCCCTCTTCAGAGCGCTTTCCACCTCACCGGGCTTCATCACCTTCTCACCATAGGCGCCAAAAGCCTTGGCCACGGCGCCATAATCAACATTGCTGAAATCGTTCACTTCGGATATCTCCGTCTTGTACATATATTTCTGGAGATGGTATTCGAACGCCAGGGTGCTGTTGTTGAGAACCAAAACAACGACGGGTAGCCCCAAGCGCACTGCAGTTTCTATGTCAGCGACATGGTAGCCAATCCCCCCGTCCCCGGTAATGCAGATCACCCGGCCTTTATCACTGATTGCAATCTGCGCGCCGAGGGATGCGGGAAACCCCCAACCGAGGGAACCGGCGGTTCGGATATATTTCCTCCCGGGCGCTTTGATTTCGGCGAGTGCGGCGGCATAGGCACCCATGTAGCCCGTGTCTGCCACTACCACATCCTCTGGGGCGATCAGTCTGTTCAACACGTTGAAAACGAAATAGGGATTGATGGCTCCCGGGGAACCCCCGTTTCTCCGCCATCTTCTGAAATGACTCTTTCCAGCTCGCTACCATCGACTGCACTTCTTGGACCCAATCAGCCCAGGGGCAGGCCTTCTTCTTGAGGCCCGCCGTCTCCCCTGCCTCGATCAGGGACTGAAGTGCCAGCTTCGCATCGGCAACGATCGAAATCTCCTCTTTGAGATTGGCTCCCATGACGTTCGGGTCCAGGTCGATGTGAATGATTTTCGCAGAAGGGGATGGAAGTCGCCACCGCTTTGTCGTCATGTCGCCTAAATTGGAACCGATCACGATGTACGTATCACATTTTTCAACGACATCGTTGGCAACCTTGCGCGAGTAGTTGCCGGTGACACCCACCGCAAGGGGATGGGTCGTGGAGAAGGCAGACTTTCCCGCTGCGGAGGCGACGACCGGGATGGAGAGCATTTCCGCAAATCGGTTAAGCTCCGCCCAAGCCTCTGACATAAGAACACCGCCACCCGCCAGGATCAATGGCCGGCGCGCATTAGCGATGACCGTGATGGCCTGCTCAATCTCTCTGGCCACCGGTGGACGCCGGTAGGCGGGAAATTTCATGCACTCTGGCTCTGCATAGAGTTCTACATTGGGAAGATCTTCCTTCGTAAAGATGGTCAGCTCGGAGGGGATATCCATGTGGACAGGTCCGGGCACCCCGCTCACTGCAATCCTGATCGCACTCCTTAAGATATCCGGCAGCCTCCCGAGATTGGGTACCCGGACATTCCACTTGGTGATCGTGGAGAAGAGATCCTGCTGATCATCAATCCCCTGGTACGCATGCCGGTACTGGACAGCGGAATGGGTATCGCTTGTGATGCAGAGGACCGGGCTCTTTGCCCAGTAGGCGTCGACGAGCCCCGAAACACAGACTGCGGCCCCGGGTCCGGACTGGCCATAGGTGAAAGAAGGCTTACCCTGTAATCCTCGCATAGGCATCTGCCATCGCCACGCCTGACCGTTCACTGTGGGGGAGAATGTACTTGATCCCGGCATCCCGCAAGCCCAGCCAGATATCCTGGTCCCCGCCGGTAAAGGCGAAGAAGTATTCGACGCCATACAGTTTCAATGTCTGACCGATGATCTGCCCTGCATTCATGGTCTTCCTCCCATTCTCATTCATTTCGCTTGGCACTCCGGCAGCCAAGATTTCCAGATAATCTCAAAGAGGGTACCCACGGCTTTGTCCGTGTCAAAATAGCAGACCTTTAAATCTCCTTTATAAGTTCTCAACATACCCTCCTGACCTCAGCAAAGGCTTAAATCCCTCTTTGGTAAATTTTTCGTATAATTCGTCAAAATTGGGAACATTGAAGCCAAAATGCTGAACCCCTTCTCCTCGCTGCTGAAGAAAATCCATGTGAGGTGATTTTCCCTCCAACGGCTGGATCAGTTCCAACTCCATGTTGTTCCACATGGCCTTCCCCATCCTAACCTTCGCATAGGTCTGCTCTCCGTTGTAGACATGCATTTCGGGCACGAAATCATAAATCGTAAAAGGACCAACCCCCAAAAGCGACGAGTAGGAGTTCGCCGCCTTTTGAACATCCCTGACAACCATGCCAATCTGACTGATTGGCGGCAGCCCCAGTTTTGCTTTAAGTTTATTCATACCATCCATCATGAACCTCCTTTCAATTGTGTAAGGTAAGCGGAACCCGCCTTGATTGAACAGATAGAATACGAAAAATCTTATGCTTATTACTTCTGTCTTTTTTCCATAAAGTCACTTCTTCTGAGGTAGCTTGAGTATTTTTCTTGCTTCATCCGGCGTAGCAATCTCACGGTCAAGCTCCCTTGCAATCCGTACTGCCTTTTCCACCATCTCCGCGTTGCTCTTTGCCTTGATTCCTTTAGACAGATAAATATTGTCCTCGAATCCCACTCTAACGTTTCCTCCCAGGAGGATGCCTGCCGTAATCATGGGCCACTCGCTTAAGCCGGTGGCACACACGGACCAGGAGGCCCCTTGGGGTATGCTCCGAACCATGTGGATAAGGTTATCGACCGTTGCAGGAATCTGGCCAAGCACTCCCAGGACGCACTGAAAGTAGAGCGGCGCTTCGAGAGCACCGATGCTCTGGAGGAAAGTACAATTGTTGATCATGCCGATGTCGTAACACTCCAGCTCCGGCTTGACCTCGCATTCTTTCATCAAGTTGGCCGCGTATACCATATCCGGGAAGCTGTGAACCATCACGAATTTAAGAAGGAACTCGTCCTTGCTCTGGCTGTAAATGTCGATGACGGGGGACCCCGCATTAAAAGAAGCCAGATCAGGCTTGGTGTGGGGGTGCTTGCAGAGGTCGGAAATGACCGAGAAACGGCCCTTCACACTCTCCTTCGGAATTTCCCGATACAACCAATCCGCATCCACTCGATGGGCCGTTCCTCCCGTCGTACAGTTGACGATGATGTCACATCGCTCCTTAATCCCGGCAATGGCTTCCCCGAGGAACTCTGCCACGTGGTCTGACTCCCCGGTCTGAGGATTTCGGCCATGAATGTGGACGATGGAAGCGCCCGCATTCCACGCATCGACAGTTGCCTGGATTTGCTCCTTTGGTGTTTTTGGCAAATATGGATTGCCTTGGGGAGAGGAGCCCCCGGTGATCGCTGCAGTAATGATAAGCTTTTCCATAGGCCCTCCAGAAGAGTTTACTCTTACTAAACCATGGTGGTAAAAAAATTCATTGCCTTCGATAGTTATATATGACGGAAAGCATTTTTATATGGCCGTCACCCAAGACCTTTGTTGTGGAATGCTCAATCCCCGAATCAAAGTAAACACTATCTCCCTTTCTCAGAGTATATTTTCTCCCTCCATAATTAAATTCCATCGCTCCCTCAAGAATATGTATAAATTCCTCTCCGTCATGTTTGAAAGTCCCCGTAGGATGTGAATCTAGAGTGGTGATGAGATAGGGTTCCATGTTCTTTCCCTTTTTCTTGTATGCCAAAGATTCATATCCGTAACCTCGGCGCAGGCCACCGGGATCCACCTTTTTTCTCTCCTCCGGCCTGACAATGACGATATTGGCGTCCTCCTGCTCACTCTCGTTATCGACAAAGAAATAAGTGATGTCAACGCCCAAAGCATAGGCAATCTTATCCAGGGTTGAAAACGGTGGTGTTTTGGATGAACTCTCAATTTGGGACAAATAACCCTTGGTAAGGCGAGTCCTCTTCGCAAGCTCCTCTAAGGTGACCCCCTGGCTCTTTCTCAAACTTTTAATCTTTGAAATGATTTGTTTTTCATCCAACCGTGCCATAAGTTTAAAAAGGAAGTATACCATTATTAAACTTTTGTCAAGCAAAAAAGGCAGGGAGGATTCGATAACCTCATGGCCGGTGAGTCCCGCGAAGCGCGGGATCAAACGGCCCCTCTTCGTTAAATCCCGCAGAATGCGGGATTCTCTTTTGCAAAGGAAGGGGAGGAGGTTGGCGGGTGTCGCAATTGAAAAAGCATTTATGTTATGATAATTTCGGTTCTAATAAGCGGAGTTTTCCAAAGAATTTTTAGAACAAGGCTGCTGTTTTGAATACATTCGCTTCAGTTCCTGTTGAAATTTATTTGTGAGAAGAATGGCTCAACCTGTTTCGACCAGCGTCACGTTAAAAGTGCCCTATTACGATGTAGACCTGATGCAGATTGTCTGGCATGGAAATTACTTGAAATACTTCGAGGTGGCTCGCTGGGCACTTTTTAAGAAATACGGAGTGGATATGCAGCGCTACACGGAAGATACGAGATACGCGTTTCCCGTAGTCCGCTCCATGATCAAGCATATCTGGCCTTTGAGGTTCGATGACGAGTTTACCTGCACGGCAGTGGTCAGGGAAGCCCGAGTTAAGATCGTTTTGGATTTTGAGATAAAGCTAATTTCTAACGGGAAGCTCTGCGTCAAGGGCTGGACTGAACAAGTGGCGGTTCTATTACCGGAGATGGAGATGTCCTTCCAGATCCCTGAAGAAGTTCAGAAAGCCCTGTCCGGTGATGAACCGGTGAAGTCATCATAAGACGGCCTTAAGAATCGAAAAGGATTTTCATAAGGAAGCTTTCATGAAAATGAGTAAGAGAAGAGTCGTCGTTGTAGGCATGGGGATACGATCTCCTATCGGCAATACCCCCGGAGAGCTCTTAAAATCTCTCAAGGAACGCCGAAGCGGCATTTCCATCATGCCCGAGTGGGGAAATATAAAGGGGTTACGAACCCGCGTGGCCGGATTGTGTGATATTAAAGGCGAGGAAGAATCCATCCCCCGGCAATACCGGCGAAGCATGGGCAGGGTGGGAATGCTGGCAGCCCTCTCAGCCGTTGACGCAGTGAAGGCATCCGGCCTGAGCGAAGACGAGATCGCTTCGCAGGCTTGTGGCATCTCTTACGGATCTACCGAAGGGAGCGTGAGAAGTCAAATGGATTATATAGGCAACATGGTCCAGAACCGCTCCCTCGAAGGCATCCCCCCATCCTGGTACTTGAAATGCATGAGCCATACGTGTGCAGGTAACCTTTCAATTCTATTCCATACGAGAGGACCTTTCATCGCGTCTTGCCCGGCCTGTGTTTCGGGTTCCCAGGGAATTGGATTTGGTTATGAGGCGATCAAGACCGGAAAGGCGGACCTCATGATCACAGGCGGGGCAGACGAGGTCGACGTTCTCTCTGCCGCCGTGTTCGACCTGATGATGGCCACCTCATCCAACTACAATGACCGGCCCTCGGAAACCCCCCGACCCTTCGATGAAAAAAGGGATGGCCTGGTCGTGGCCGAAGGGGCGGCGACTTTGGTCCTTGAGGAGTACGAGCGGGCCAAAAAACGAGGGGCCCCTATTTTGGGAGAGATCGAAGGCTTCTGGACGAACGGAAGCGGTGTGCATCTTACAAACTCAGATGCCCGGTCTATGGAAGAGTGTTTGCTCGCTGCGTTGAAAGACGCCGGGCGCAGTCCGGATGAAATCCAATATGTGAACGCCCATGCAACTGGCACGACCCACGGAGACGAAGTCGAGGCAACGGCTATCAACAAGATTTACGGGCCGGGTGTCCCGACTGCCTCCCTCAAAGGTCACATGGGTCACACCATGGGAGCCTGCGGAGCGATCGAGGCCATCGCCGCCCTTCTCATGATGCGGGAAGGCTTCATTGCTCCCACATTGAATCTTGAGAACCCGGACCCGGTCCTTCCGCCGTTAAACCACGTGATTGGCGAATCGCGGGACCATCGGGCTCGTCTTGCTGCAAGCAACAATTTCGCCTTTGGGGGAGTCAACACTTCATTAGTCTTGGGTTTGGTCTAAACGATGGGTTCCCTCGCGACATCCCCAGGTTCCTCCGCCATTCGATGAGCGAAGAATACATCCTTCTTTAAGAAAAGTTGCTGTCTCCCTTTCTTTCCGCGGTGGTTTGCCCCGTTTGAGATTTGTCTCTAAACGGCGCGAACACGAGCCTTCATGCCCCGTGTGAACCTTCCCATGAAAAAGTGGAAGACTTTCTAACGGGGTTTATTTCCGTAATCTGGATGGGATCAAGATCCTCGTGGCGACCAGCCGGGTGAAGGTCTGGGTGTTACGCCAGAAATCCAGCCATGGCCGGAAGTGGGAAACCCTCTCGTCACGAGGCCCGTAGATGGCACGAACAGGCGTCTCCACAATGGGAATCCCGCGCCAAACTGCCCGGACCAGAACCTCCACTTCAAACTGGTATCTCCTGGCCCTGGTCCCGAGGCGCAGGGTTTCAGGAAGGGGATAAACCCGAAATCCGGACTGCGAATCGGAAAGCCATCTGCCGCATGAGGTCCAGACCCAGAAGTTGGCGAATTTTCGGCCCCAGCGGCTGGTCCAGGGTACGTTCCCATGTCCCATTCCCACGCGTTTTCCTATCACCAGGGGCCGCTGTCCCTCCGGGACTGTCTGGATCAGAGAGATCAGTGAGAGGATATCCTCTGGATCGTGCTGGCCGTCTGCGTCAATCGTGATCGCCCAGTCCGCGAAGGGGAGGGCGCCGGCAAACCCCGTCAACAAAGCGGCTCCTTTACCCTGATTCTCCTTATGGTGGATCACGGTTACGCGAGAAAGGGAAGCGAGAACAAAGGGGGTGGAGTCTGTCGAACCATCATCCACCACAATTACAGGCAGCCGGAGCTCGAGGCATTTCTCGACAACCCCCCGCACCTGCGCCCCATGGTTATAAGTGGGAATCACAATGGCACAGCGAAGAGGTGTGGTCATGAGAAGAGGAATCCTGGAAATACTGTGTCCACCTCGGGGGGTCCTTATACCAGCACCGCCTCAAGGCTCGGGCGGAACCAGCTACCAACTCCCGCCACCTCCTCCACCAAAGCCGCCTCCGGAAGAACCCCCCCCTCCAAAACCACCGCCGCTCCCGCCCCCACTGCTTCCCCTCGGTGCGGAGAACATGGCAGAGGCAAGGTTCGAGGTGACGGAATTGATGGAATGGGCAAAGGCATAGGGAGTGAACGTCCGGAATCCTCCTGGGGAGACATACCAGTCGGGCGGGTCTTGGTAAATCCCTTTAAAGGCCTTTGCCCAGTGATCAACCACATCGAGGGCGATGGCATAAGGCAGGAATTTCGAGAAAAGATCTTTATCTCCCATTCGCTCAAGCCGATCTTTCTCGGCACGGTTCATGAATTCCTGAAAACCCAAAATGTCCATGTAAGCCAAAGCTCCCGCTCTTGTTTTTGCAGGCATGAACTTCGCGAAGCCAAGGACCGAGACCCCTATTAAGAAAGCCGCGATGATGCCTTTCCATCCCGGGTTGGGTATAAAGAAACACAAGCAAGGACACCAAATACAAAAACAAGGATACCCCGCAACCCTATACGAATTTCTCACATTCTCCGGGTTGCTGAGAAAGTATTTTTTCCTTATGAGCTCTCCAAAGAGCACCTTTTTCAAAACGGGCAAATTGGCATAGAATTTATTCTTCAGATCAGAAACAAGGTTCCCGGCAAGGCAGCCGGGAAAAAGTCTTTCATCAGCTCTATTTCAAAAGGGTTGAGATTCGAATCGGCCTCTTTTACCTTCTTCAGGTAGTAATCCGTTTTATGAAAAATCAGTCCTTCTTTCTTCGTCTCTTCGATCTTGACGATATCCCTTAACCGCCAAGGCCGACAATTGTTGAAGTGATATCTCTTGGGTCGAGTTTTTCATCGATGAGGGTCCCGACCTCGGCCGGGGTGAGGGGCTGGTTGTCAAATTTCGGAGGTTCATACATGACGGTAATGGCCTCCCTCACTTTTGGATCTCTCCCCTTTCGATACCACTGATTGCAACATAAAGACAAAGAAAAAATGGGGAGCATAAATACCCAGTTTTCTCCAAGATTCATTGTCCACAAGAATCTCTTCCACGAAGACGGTGGAGAGACAAGCCCTTTATCCCACCCAAAGGCAATGGTCAGCCCTTCCCCCACGCCAAGGCTTCTCTTTGTAAAAAATTTAGCTCCATTCTCATAGGTTTGATATTCACAGTCCGATTCTTTCGAACCGGAACGCCCCGTGAAGGCCGCGGCCATGACATTCTTGCTCTTCTCCTTAACAGCCAGGGCGGCAGTCCGCAGAGGCCTCCTTGATGGGCGCCTTCCAGTAATTTCCGGTCACGTTCCAGTAGAGCTCATCGTGATCCTTAAAGAAGAGGATCGCATTTTCGACTTGATAGGTAATGACATAAGTCTGATTCCCATCCACATATCGGTCGGGGTGGCCAATCCGTGATGTTGAGGATCGGACCGCTTCTTTCAAGCCTTGTATTTCCAGGCCTTTCCTGTGCCATCTTGACGGAGATAAACTCTGATGGGAGTCACAATGCCTTTGCCGAATTCATCCCTGTATTTGAAAGGGATCTCCCGGTAGATGCCATGTCTCGGCCGATCAAATTTCACATCGATCGTCTCTTTAACAGTAAAAGACGAATCGCGATGGATGGTGATATCGGAGTGAAATTTCGTAATGGTAAAGAACTGGGCAAAGGCAGGAGAAATAAGAAGGATGAGGCTGAGGTTAAGGCTCAGGGTGACAAAGACAAAGAAACGGACAAACGGCTCCTGCTTTTCATTCAATTCCCTCGATTCCGATCTAAGGCCGCAAATTAAAGGGCGAGCAATGTCGCCTCTGCCCTTCGATGGCATTATCCTCTCCGCATTCCGCAATCTGCAATCTGAAATCTGTAATTCTGAAAAACTGACTTTAGGCGCTTTTCGCTCCGCCTCCGGGGCCTCGAGCTGGAAGAGCTCTTCCCTCTTGAAGTTGAATTGGAGGCGATCAGGTTTGACGGAAACGTTTCGGTCGAGGATGTTGTAGTCCCGGACCACGGCATTGTAGTATCTTCTTGCCGATTCGATATTGTTTTCCAATTCCTGAAGCTGAGACTGAAGTTGAAGAAAGTTGGTATTGGCTTTTAATTCGGGATAGGCCTCTGCCACGGCAAAGAGGCTCTTCAGGGTATCCCGAACATATTTTCAGCCTTCGCCATTTCCGCAGGTGTCGTTGCCTTCATGGCCATCGATCTTGCCTTTGTCACCTTTTCAAAGACCGATTTCTCATGAGCGGCATAGCCCTTGACGGTCTCGACCAGATTGGGTACGAGGTCGTAATCGCTTTTTACACTGGACATCAATATCCGACCACGAGGACTTCACCGTATTTCTGAGTCGGACGAGTTTGTTGTACATCGCGATCACTGCGAAGACAATGACGGCAAGGATGACAAGAATGACGATGAAGGTCATTTTTCTCCTCCTTTCCTCAGATCATTCTGTAGATTACAGAATCTCAAGAATTTTTGCAAGGGTTCTCTGGTTCAATACCGAGATTGGATATGGTTGTGAGGTTACTACCTTGGGTTCAAGGCCTTATTTGATCCTGAAGAAAGCAGGCGGGTAACAACCATGTGGGAAGAAGTCATCCTCGTATTCGCTCGTCATTTCTAAAAGAAGCCCAGGGCTGAATGGACACGAAGCAATTGCAAAAGGGGCATCCGCCACTCAACCAAACGGTCAACACAATACAGTGAAGGACGGAAAGGGAACGGTTATCATTACTTTCGATTAACCCGTCTCCTGTCTCCGCTCGTCATGCCCGCTCGATTCAAAACCTTCTTGACGTATTGGCTCGTCACCGGTCTTTTTGAATTCGGATCGCCACTATGATAGTGTCGCAATACCTTATCCCATGACACATACATCTTGTATAAATCCCCCAAGTACTGGATACCACACCGCAAATTCTCCTCCGGATCATATGCCAGATCCCAACTCTTCCCCTTCATGAAAATGTTCCAGACCTCTTCCGATACTTGCATGAGACCCCGGCAATTGGCAACGGACTTGGCAAGAGGGTTACCAGACGACTCTGTATGGATAACCGCATAGACCAACTCGACGGGGACATCGACGGCCTTTGATTCAACGTTTATAAGATTCTGCAATGTAAGAATTCCTTGCGTTGATACTTCTCCGACTCCGATCAGCACAAGAGCAGGAACAAGAAAAATGATTGCGATCACGTTCTTCATTTCGCCTCCCCAAGCCCCGGGAACAAAGCCAAAACCCTTTATGGCGCCCTTAATCCCTCGTCCTCTAATGAATAGAGCTTTAAACAAAAGAAATGAGAGCAAAATCAGCGCCAAAATTTAATTGTTGATATTGCTGCAAACAGATGTTCATTTAGGACAATTGAGTTAAAAATGTTCCAATTTAACAAAACTAGAAAGTGGAAGTACTTTTCACAAAATTCCCTAATTCCTTCCCTCGAATAGGTAAGACTCTTCAGGTTGTGTGTAAAATGGGGGAATCCCCGATATCAGAAACCATCCCGAGCGATCGTCTAAGGGGGCTGATAAATACACTATCTTTCCTCCTAAAATAGGGATTTCACCTTATTCCTTTTTGTCCAGTCCTCTAATAGGGTAAGAATGAAAATAGTACGACGTATCGAATTCTTTATGATTTGCACCCCTCCCCTTCACTCTCCACACTGGGGGGAGGGGGAGGATCATTCCCGGGAGGAAGTTATGGATAAGGACAAAGAGGAAAAAGATGGCCGTTGCGCAAGAGGGGTCACGCGCCGTGGATTTCTACAATTAATGGGAGCCGGCGCTGCGGCCTCGGTCACTACCGGTACGTTAGCTGCTGAATCCGCCACAGAGATGATCACCCCTGCGGAAATGAGTAAGGTGACTCTGCAGATTAACGGCCGTCGGCACCGCCTCCTCATCGAACCACGCTGGTCTCTTCTTTATGTCATCCGGGAAAGACTGGGGCTGACCGGGACAAAAATCGGCTGTGAGCGCGGGGAGTGTGGCGCCTGCACCGTGCTCATCAATGGTCAGCCCCGCTACGCCTGTCTGATTCTCGCCGCGGAAGCCGAAGGAACGGAGGTTACGACTCTGGAAGGACTCATGAACGGGGAAGACCTTGGCTCTGTCCAGCAAGCTTTTGTGGAAAGCGATGCTTTCCAGTGCGGGTACTGCACCCCGGGCCAGATTATGGCCGCCGAGGGTCTTCTCCGCGCCAACCCGAATCCTTCCATCGAAGAAATCCGACGAGGGATGAGCGGCAACCTCTGCCGCTGCGGCACCTATCCAAATATTTTTAAAGCCGTGCGCCGCGGGGCTGAGCTCAAAAGGGTTAAGGGAGGTGCGTGATGAAAACAGAGGAAGCAAGACTCTACTACGTTCAGGGGCTCCCTGTCCCCGAAACCCCGAAGCCGAGTCAGGACCCGAAGCCCTGGAAAGAGACAGAAGTGATCGGCAAGCCCATGCCCCGTGTGGACGCCTATGAAAGGACCAGCGGCTCCGCCGTCTACCCTTCTGACACTTCTCTGCCTGACATGCTCTACGGTGCCATTCTCCGGTGTCCTCATCCTCATGCCAGGGTGAAGGAAGTCGTGACCGGTGATGCCGAGAAGATGCCCGGAGTCCGTGCTGTGATCACCGGCAAGACCCCCGGAGCTAACATTGATTGGCCCTATCTGGGAGGAATAAAGACCAAACTCTTCGACGCCCTCTGCCGGCATGAAGGTGAGGAAATCGCCGCCGTGGCGGCTGAGACTCCTTACCAGGCATGGGACGCCCTCAAGAAAATCAAGGTGAACTATGAGGTGCTGTCCTTCGTGGTGGACGAGCGAAAATCTCTTGAGTCAGGTGTTCCATCGATTCATGAAGGCGGGAACCGAGTGGGTGAGCAAAAATACGAGCGGGGCGACGTTGAGAAAGGGTTCGCTGAGGCGGATGTGGTGATCGAAGAAAGCTACAGGAGCGAAAGCGAACTCCATACCCCCATGGAACTTCACGGGTGTGTCGCCAAATGGGACGGAGACCGTCTGACCCTCTGGGAATCCACCCAGGGAGTTTACGCCGTACAGGCAAGAGTCGCTGAAGTGCTCGGGCTTTCCCTTTCCAATGTTCGGGTCATCGGCCACTACATGGGTGGCGGCTTCGGCAGTAAGCTACAGCCGGGCAAGTACACGATTATCGCTGCATTGCTGGCGAAGAAGACGGCTCGCCCGGTCAAGCTCTTCCTTACCCGCGATGAAACCTATCTTTGTGTTGGCAACCGGCCTCCCTGCAACATGAAACTGAAAGCTGGAGTCAAGAAAGACGGCACGATGACGGCCCTCGACTTTAGCTGTATCGGGACAGGGGGCGCTTATCCGGCAAACGGGACGGGTCTGGTGGACTGGCTCATTCGGGACCTCTACTTATGCCCAAACGTGCGAACCAAAATGACGGACGTCTATATCAACGCCGGTCCGGCCCGGCCCTTCAGGGCTCCGGGTCACCCCCAAGGCTCCTGGGCTTTGGAGCAGATGCTTGATGCCTTAGCTCGCGCCATTGATATGGACCCTGTTGAGCTCCGGTTGAAGAATATCCCCACCTACAGCCAAGCCCGTGACGGCAACCCTCCTTATACCACCACCGGCCTCAAGAAATGCCTGGAGGAGGGAGCCAAGGCCTTCGGATGGAAGGAGGCTAGAGGGAAGGGGGAGCCAAAGGGACATATTCGCCGCGGTGTGGGAATGGCGAGCGGTTTATGGTTCGCCGGGGGCGGTGGACCCCCTTCCACGGTGGTCGTCAAGTTCTTTCCCGATGGGAGCGCCAACCTGAATATGGGCGCCAGTGACCTTGGCACGGGGACCAAAACGGTCATGGCCATGGTTGTCTCGGAGGAATTAGGAATCCCGACAAGAAAGATCCAGATCGAGCATGCCGACACAGGAACCACCCAGTATGCTACACCCAGCGGGGGCAGCAAAACGATCCCTACGGAATCGCCAACGGTTCGCGCAGCCTGCCTGGATGTCAAAAAGCAACTGTTCAAGATGGCGGCCAAGGACTTAAAAACGGACCCCTCCGACCTGACGCTAAGGAAGGGCGAGGTAATTTCGAGTAGCGAACCTTCAAAGAAGATGAAGATCGCCGATATCTCCGATTTCAAAAAACGCGGACTGGTCCTTGGAGTAGGTTATCGCGGTCCGAATCCGGAAAACAAAGTCGTCAACCCTTTTGTCGCCCAGTTCTGCGAGGTAGAAGTCAATACGAAGACGGGCGAGGTCAAGGTGTTGCGCTTCCTTGCTGCCCAGGAGAGCGGCCGGGTGATGAACAGACTGACCTTCGACAACCAGGTCATTGGAGGAATTACCATGGGAATTGGTTTCGGGATGACCGAGGTTCGGGTTCTGGATGGCGATCAGACAGGAAAGATGGTCAACAAAAACTGGCATGACTACAAGCTTCCGACGGCTCTGGATGTTCCTCTGGAGATCACTTCCATGCCCGTTGAGCTTGAGGATCCCATCGCCAATAGTGCCGGGGCGAAGGGATTGGGAGAGCCGGTGACAATCCCCACTGCACCAGCCATCGCCAATGCGATCTATGATGCGACCGGCGTGCGGGCGACCCGAACGCCCGTCAACCCGTTACAGCTCTGCCAGTTGATCTCGGATCGCCGGAAGGAGAAATGAGCCATGTCGATGCCGAACTTCAGCTATGTAAAAGCAAAGTCACTCAAAGAGGCGATCAGCCACCTTTCATCAAAAGGGGCGAGAATCCATGCAGGTGGGACCGACCTCCTGGGCTGCCTTCGGGATGATATTTTCGAGGCCGAAAAATTGGTGAGCATCGGGCAACTCAAGGCCCTCCGCGGTATCAGCCAGGCAAGCGACGGCGGACTCCGGATCGGAGCCCTCACCACGATTGCCGAAATTGAAAATAATAAGACCCTCCGGGAGCGCTATTCCGCCCTGGCCCAGGCTGCCTCTGAGGTGGGAAGCCCTCAACTTCGGAACCAGGGGACGATTGGCGGAAACATCTGCCAGAAGCCCCGGTGCTGGTACTATCGGGGAGAATTCAATTGCCTTCGTAAGGGCGGAGATACGTGTTACGCGTACCAGGGTGAAAACCAGTTTCACTGCATCTTCGGCGGGGATGGGTGCTACATCGTCCATCCCTCAGACACGGCCCCTGCCCTCGTTGCCTTCGAGGCCATGGTCCGGGTGAGCGGGCCGGGTGGAACCCGTCTTGTGCCCATCGCAAAATTTCATGTTCCTCCCGGCGAGAATGTCCAGAAAGAAACTATTCTGAAACCCAATGAAATCGTCAATGAGATTCTTCTGCCGTCAGCGAAGGGAACGCTGCACAGTTCCTATCGAAAAGTGCGCGCCCGTCGATCCTGGGACTTTGCCCTGGCAAGTGTGGCCCTGGTACTGCAATTCGACGGCGACAAGATTGCCAGGGCACGTGTCGTGTTTGGCGGCGCAGCGCCCGTTCCCTGGCGTTCCAAAGAAGTTGAAGAGGCGATTACCGGCAGACGCTTGGATGCTGAGACCGTGACCAGGGCGGCAGCCGCTGCCGTCAAGAATGCTCAACCCTTGAAACAGAACGGTTACAAGATTCCTCTCTTTCGCGGCATGATAGAGGAAGAGCTTACAGCCATCGCCCGCGTGTAGAGAGGGATGAAAGGAGAACAGGATGGCAGTGGAAAAGATGTGGTCTTACAAAAACTTTGATGTTAGCGAAGGGCTCAAGCCCGGGAGTAAGCATTTCCAATATTTCTTTGTGGTTTCTGAAAAAGGCAAGAAAAAATGTAATTACTGTGTATGGATCGACGATGAGAACCTAACCCACTTCACCACTCATTCCAAGGAATTTGAAGAAATTGCGTCCCTCAAGAAAGACCAATGGAAGAAATGGGTTCAGGGAAAAATCGATCAGGGAGATTTCAAAAATCTAGTTTTGAAGCTCGAAAAAAACGGCCAGAAAGAGATCGATCTTTCTGAAATGAAGAAGGCGCTGAAGCCCGAGTGATGGGTATCAAATCAGGGTTCACCGCTGAGACGCAGAGAACGCCGAGGTTTTTTTTGTGATCCAATCCTTCGAGACACAAGATTGGATCACAAGCGCTTACCCTTCGGGAAATTTCAAGCTTTGTACCAAGGCTTTAGCCCTGCAACAAGGTAGGTTCTCATCTAGAACAGAGCTTTTTGTTTGGCGGCCTCTCACCGCCAAACAAAAACAATCATTTCTCCGCGTCCTCTGCGGCTCTGCGGTGAGATTTCTATTTTGACAAGAATGGTTCCTTAACAAAGCTTTCTGCTTCCTCCCCTAAAATACCCCTCTGCTTTTTTGACGGCAGGCCAGAGCCCAAGGTTCATCGGACCGAAGATGATCAGGCTTCTTCTGATGTGGAAGGGGTTGAAGATTCTTTTCAGGATGGAGGGGATGGAATAAAAAGACCGGTTCACCTTCCAGAATCCTTCTTGGAGTTCTTCGACGGTCATCCGCTTGGGTTGAAAAACGACGGTGGCCATATCATACTTCGACCAATCCTCCGTTAAAATCCTTCCCTCCTGTTTTAATCTCTGATAAATCCGGGTCCCGGGAAAAGGGGTGAGCAGGGGGAGAAAAGCCCCTTCAATTCGGTTTCGCTCAGCAAATTCCAGAAACTCATCAAAGACCGCCGGGTCATCATAATCATAACCAAAGACAAAGGAGGCATAGACTCCGATGCCAGCGTCATGAAGTTTTTGAATTCCTCTTTCATAGGCTCCTACCCGGTTGATTCGCTTCCCCATCAGACTCAGGTTCTCCTCGCGAAGGCTCTCCAATCCGATGAAGAGCCCATGACAACCGGCCTTAGCCATCAGGGAAACCATTTCTTCATCTTCCGCAATATGGATCGGTCCCTGGCTCACCCAGCGCAACCGATAATGGGAAAGCATGGTGAGGAGTTCTTTGGCATGGGAAACGTTCCCAACAAGATTATCATCGACAAAGAAGATGTAGGCCTTTGACCGCTGCAGGGATTGAATCTCTTTTTCAACTTCGGAGACCGGTCTCATCCGATAGGATCTTCCGTGAAGAGCCGTCACCGAACAGAATTCACAATCATAAGGACAACCCCTTGTGGTCTGGATCAGATTGTGAAAGAGGTACCCCCTGGAGGGAAAAAGATCTCTTCTCGGAAGCGCAAGGCGGCTGAGGTCTGTTCTCTCCTTCTGGCGATAAAAAGGTTTCATCGTCCCTTTTTCAGCATCTTCCAACATCTCGCCCCAGACCTCGTCTGCTTCGCCGATGGCCACGCTATCGCAGTGGGCTTTTGCCTCATCCGGAAGCCAGGAGGCGTGAATGCCCCCCATCACCACCTTTCTCCCTCTTCTTCGAAATTCGTCCGCAATCTCATACCCCCTGGGGGCTAAAGGGGTAATGGCGGTAATCGCGACCAGGTCCACCTCTTGATCGAAGTCGATCTCGGCAAGGCTTTCATCCACGATGCGGAGTTGATGATTTTCGGGGGTGAGCCCTGCAAGGAGGGAAGTCGAAAGCAAAGGGAATTTAAATGCGATCACATCCCAGAAACTATCCTTCGGCCATCTGGGAATAATAAAGGCAATCCTCATTCCAGTTTCTTTCCTTTCAAAAACTGAGCTAACGGTCTGACGTCCACTCCCTCCGGAGCAACCCACTCAAAGGTATCTGCCGGCAGGGGTCGATTGATGGAGATTTCCTTCAATTTCAAGTCGACACGAGTCTCCTTCTCTGGCATCTCGATCAGGATCCGATCCGGAACATCGCTGCCTTCGGGCTTTTCCGCGGAAATCTTAATGTTTGTCTTTGAGATGAGGTCTCCAAATTCCGAAACTTCCCCGGTGTAAGCCCGATTCTGCAAAGGGCTGAAAAGGAGGAATTCCCCACCCCGGTAAAGAACATCAAATACACCCATTCCGAAGGGGTGATAGCCCAGGATACGAAGCTTATCCGGTTTCTCGTAGAAGACGACCCCGTTCAGCAGAAATCTGAGTTCCTCGCCTTTTCTCACGGTATCCAGGCGAATCGACGCCTTTGCCTGAAGAGATTCGGCAGCGGAAAAGGATTCAAGAAATTTAGCCACGGGATCCTTAGCAGGAGGCGCCTCGAAAGAAGGAATCTTCGTTAATTTCTTGGGACACCCCGAAAGAAACAGCCCCATCAAAAAGAGACACGGAATCAAAAACCAGAGTCTTCGGATCATCTCAACATTCTCCTTTAAAATTAATGAAAGTGGTCAAGGATTCAAGGGTTCATGGGATCAAGGCATGAAAGAATAAAGACTCTTTTAGTTTCTGCGTTTCACTCAACCCCTCGAACCCTAGACTCCTGGAACCCTTCCAGATAACCTTCCAGGTTGCTAGTTCGGAGATAACTCTCCTTTCTCGAATCGATTCAGTACAGCATCTGCGGTCAATTCCCCTGAAGCCACCACTCCGGCAATCCCTCCTCCCGGCGCTGTCCAATGTCCGGTGAGATAAAGATTTGGGATGGGAGTGGTGCGCGAAAGACGGTAAATCCCGGATTGCCTCGGGATCTGTGCCCATCCATAGGCTGCGCCCCACCGATTTCGAGTCCATCGCTCGATCGTCTTCGGAGTCGTCTCTATTTTGACCTTGATCCGGTTCTCCAGATTGGGGATGAATGCCGATGCCTTGTGGATCAGATGCCGGGACAGTTCGTCCCTGATTTTCCGGCCCCAATCCGGACTGAAGTGATAGGCGGCTTTACAGCTTAAACAAAGAGTGTTTTCTCCCTTGGGGGCATGGGATGGATTGACCTTTGATGGGGCAAGGAGGTAGAAGGGAGCCTTTTCTGGAATTCGATTCTCGTAGAGGCCCTGAAATTCTTTCTGGAGTTGATCCTCGAAAAACACCTCATTATTTGAAATGGAAAGCTCATCCAACTCCCCCTCGATTCCCAGATAGAGGATAAAATAAGAAAGTGTAGGCCTCATCCCTTTTAATTTTGATCGAAAGCCGCTTGGAAGACGGTCCTCCCCGATGAGGTCTGAAAAGGTGTGATGGGCATCGACATTGGAAATGGCGATCTTCCCTGTGATCTCCCGGCCGTCCTTCAACCGGACCCCCGTGGCCCTCTTCTCTTGGATCATAATCTGCTGAACCTCGTGACCGGTCAAGATCTGTCCACCCATTTTCTTAAGGGCTTCTCCCATTTTCAGGGGAAGTTGTTCCACCTTTCCTTCCACACAGGAGACCCCGTAATTAAAATAGGACATCTCAATTCCCGCCATCCCCACTGCAGAAACCTCTTCAGGCGGAAGCAGCGCGTAAGAACTTCGTATGGCAAGGAGGGTTTTCAAAAAAGGATTGGAAATAAATTCGTTCAGAAGCTCCCCATAAGTCTTATCCTTATATTGTGAGAGAGAAGGATATTGAGCTTGAACGGAGGAAGGATTGAACCAATTGAGAGACGATGGAATGCTTGAAAATTCTTCAAAGATCTTTTTCAGGACGGCATAGATCTTTTCAATTCCCTTTCGCTCTCCTGGAAAGAGGGACGATAGATTTTCAAGATGGGTCTCCAGTTTTGAGGATTGAATCACCTTCCGATCCGGAAAAAGATATTCCCTCGCCGGTTCGAGTGGGATGAAATGGATTTGGTCTAACAGGCTTAATTGTCTCAGAATTCTCCATATCCTCCCTCCTTCCTGGCATTCGCCCAAAGACTGAACGGAGAGATCGAAGGAAAATCCATCTTTTTCAAAAGACGTGCAGCACCCGCCCACTTTCTGATTCTTCTCAATCATCAGCACCTTCAATCCTTTTTGGGCGAGAAGACAACCACAGGTGAGCCCTGCCATCCCTGCTCCGATGATGAGAACATCTGCATCTGGCATAATTTAAAAGTATAACACAGCGTTTCAGGCTTCGTCGAATCACCCCCTCTCTTGCAAACCGTCTTGTAGCTGAAACAGGTTGATCGTTTTACAATTGACGTGCGAGATCTCATATGGCCAACCCTAGAAAGTTTGTCCCGGGAATTGTCCCTCCCGAAGTCCAATCCGACCCTGCCTGGTGGTTTGTCTTCCAGGAGAGCAAACTTCTCGTCTATCAGAAACCCGATTCCATCACTATCCCTTTTCTGATTAAGCCCGACGAATTGAGTCTAATTTTCATCAGGCAGAATTATCTCGGTCATCTGGACAATGACCATTGCTATGCGGCCGAAGTGGCTGAAGGAACGATTCCGCCCGAGGGGATGACCTTTGAGGGGTTGCGCCAGGTGTACGGTCGTTTGGATGAAGACCTCTTCTGGATCGCGGCCCGTGCCGTTCAAATCATCGATTGGGACAGGACCCACCGGTTTTGCGGCCGGTGTGGCGTCCCCTTAAAATCGAGAACCACTGAGCGGGCGAAAGAATGCCCTCAATGCGGTCTGCTTCACTTCCCCCGCCTGGCTCCGGCAATCATTGTTCTAGTCCAGAGAGGAAATCAATTGCTTCTGGCCCGTTCCCGTCACTTTATGCCGGGGATGTACAGCGTTCTCGCCGGATTTGTCGAGCCGGGTGAGTCACTGGAAGAGGCAGTGGTGAGAGAGGTAAAGGAAGAAGTAGGGATAGAGATCAAGGACATAAAATATTTCGGAAGCCAGCCCTGGCCCTTTCCCCATTCTCTCATGATTGGATTCACAGCGACTTACGCCGGCGGGGAAATTTCGCTCGACGACAAAGAGATCGAGGATGCGGGTTGGTACATTGCTGAAAAGTTGCCGCGCCTCCCGGGAAAAATCAGCATCGCCCGAAAGCTGATCGACGGGTTCGTTGTGAAACAGGGAAGACTTCAAGAAGATTGATTTACAAATTTCTACTCGTCAGTCATCACGAACCTGACCAAGATGGTGCAACTTTTGTTGCACAGTCAACCTTCTTTACTAAAGGCTAATTTAATGATTTTAATAGCTTTCCGGAAGACGGCTGAAATCATGTCAACTTCTGTTGCATCCTGTTGATCCCTTCTTTTCTCCTGCAACCGTTCAGGAAATCCTGCAATTACAAAAAGTTAGTCGAAAAAAAATTTAAGTTCGCTCACTCCGGTATGCCCTTTGCTTAGTATTGCAGCCATGATCGAACTTACAGACAGCTCTCCCCCGCTAGGAGACTGTGCCGCAATGGAACGTCTGAGGGGAGAGGCAGCCGGGCTCCAAAGCTTTAGAATGCGGGTCCGACCACCCCTCCCCTTTTCCCAGAAGCCGTATTTTCATATTACGACACAGTCTCTAGAGGGAGTGGGCGAGGCGAGGGAAAGATTCAAGTGCGAGAAAGAAAATCCGTGAACCTTTCTTGATGACGGATGGGACCAAGGAGTACTGGAGCCTCTGATGAAGTGTGATCGCTGTGGAAGCGCTATGATCCAGGAGAAATTTTATGGTCATCAGGAACATTTCTTCGGATGGAAGTGCATCTATTGCGGAGAGATCGTTGACCATTTAATCCTTGAAAATAGGCAATCCCCGAGCCGGATGGAGAAGCAAAGAGAAAAAGCAGAAGAACTGGATACGTGATCTTGCAATTCCGTGAATTCATCTCAACGCAGCAATCGTACCCAACTGCTCTCGACAATGCTTAGGATGGGACGAAACGCTAATCGATCAAAAGCGGGGGCTTCAGATCTGAAATGAACGACAATTTTGATCCGAAAAGGTATGGTATGGTTTTTTGTCTGGAATGTAATGGGAACGGAAAATTACTCACCGACTCCGACGATATTCAGATTTGTCCGAAATGCGGCGGTTTTGGGTTTGTCAAAAAAGAAAATGAGCCGGAAAAGAAAAAAGATAGCAGCACCCTCCTTAATAAATGATAAGGAAACAGGCTTAGATGGTCAGCTTCACAGAATGCGATGATGCTCCCGTAAACCTCCTTTCTCAGGACTTCTTCAAATTTACCTGAACATCCAAGAACTTATGTGTGCCCATTTATTGGGCAAAACGGTGGAGATAGCCTCCTCCAAGAGGAAGCGTATCCAATTCCACAGCTTTTCCACATTGCCCTGTGGATTCACAAGAAAAACCCTTTCAGAACAATTTTTTTCAGACTGAACCTCATCTCACTGAATTCTCCACCCGGGGATGCCAGATCCGTGGCAATGATGACATTAGGATCTAATTCGACAGAGAAACCTTTTACATTGAAAGCCTTTTATGGTATATATTGCTGGACAATGAAATAAGGAAGAGAGCACAATTCCTTGTCGAGATAGGAATTTGAGAATGGAAACTCCGGGATTTACCATTCTTGTGGTTGATGACGAAGAATTATTACGAAGGTTTATCATGACTTTTTTGTCCCAGCTGGGATATTCCTGTGTCGCAGCGCTGGATGGAGTTGATGCTCTGGATAAGATGAAGGAAAATAAAATCAATGCTGTGATCACAGATATAAAGATGCCCAAGATGGATGGAATTCTTCTTACCAAGGAGATCTCAACACGATACCCAGGGGTTCCTGTCATGGTGATGACGGCATTCGATGAAGAGTATTCCGCGGGCACGGCGATTTCTCTGGGGGCCCGAGAATTTATAAAGAAGCCATTCTCTCCTGAGGAGTTTGCCATCAGATTGAGTAAGATGATCGGCGACTCAGAAATCATAAAGGGAGCGAAAAGTGGAAAGGATGCAGACAAAGACACTCAGCGATACATGAATGAGTCAGAAACCCAGAAAAAGATAAGGGATGAGACGAAAACAGACGAGGATATCGAAAAACTTGTGGATGACCTACTGAAACCCTCGAAGAAAAGTTAGAAACTCCGGCCATCAAAGCCTCAATAACAAAGTAATACTTCTCACCTAAGGGCTGTGCTTCTTTAGCACCCCAGTTAACCGTTGACCTATCGAACTCTGGAGGCAAGCCTCTTTTCACAATCCAAAACGCTGCCTATCTGTGATTGAAAAAAGGAAAAGGCAGGGTTAGAGATGGCTCTGCTTTTCTATTTATGCCCGTTTGAACAGCCGTTCAATTGCGAATTTCCATTTTACGTATGACTATTCCCTTCGCTAAACGGTTTGAACCATAAAGAAATATTGGACCCACCGTTGGAGGCGCTATTAAGGATAGCTGAACGTATCTCCATTTTCTTCGGCTGCCCCAGGACTACGTTCAAATCGCATCGGGGGTCGAGATGCTCTGTTCCAATAGTGGGAGGAATCATTCCGTGATAAAGACTCAAGGCCATCCCACAGGCCCTGCTGCCTCCCGAACCGTCGAATTCCCCGAGCATCGATTTGAGGCTGCCGACCGAAATCTCTTTTGCCCTTTGTCCAAAAACTTTTTTGATTGCAAGGGCCTCTCCTTCATCCAGATCAGGAGTGGAGTTAGCGGCTGCTGAGATGTAATCGACTGTCTGGAGTTCATTGGCTGCTAAAGTCATGCTCTTTGCAATCGAATCTCCCTCGATGTCATATCGAAGAAGTCCGCCCGTGCTCCCCGAAAGCCCGGCGCCAGCCATCTCGGCGTAAATTCTTGCGCCTCTCTTCTCTGCATGCTCCAATGTCTCCAGGACAAGGATCCCGCTTCCTTCGCCAAGGACAATACCGTTCCGATTCTGATCAAAAGGCCTCATCCCCTCGACACCTTTTCCTCTTCCCGGGGATAGCGCCCCGAGCATCGAATAGACATGATAGAGGGGCTCACTCAACTCGTCGCCACCCCCTGCAAAGATGACGTCTGCCCTTCCCTCTTTCAACAAATGATAGGCAAAAGTCATGGCCATTTCTGTGGAGGATTCTTTGTGGGAGAAGGTGATATTGACTCCCTTAATTCCGTACTCGATGGCACAGTGGCTCGTGATGGCGTTGGGCACGGCTGTCTGGAATAGCAGGGGGGCAGCCCCAAGAGGCCCATCTTTTAAAAGGGAACGAAAGAACTGGTCCACGGTATCCGAACTCCCGAGACCTGTTCCGATAGAAATCCCTATTCGGCCGGAGTCCTCTTCCTTTAGGTCGAGGCCTGAATCATCTATCGCTAGCCGAACGGACGAAACAACGACTTTGCCAATCCGATCCATCCTTCTAAGATTGGCGGGTTTGATAAAAGCTTTGAAATCAATCTCAGGGAGTTGGGCGCCTAATCGAGAACGGTAGGAACTCACATCAAACCTCTGGATCGGCTTGATTCCGGAGACGCCCCGAAGACAGTTCTCCCAAAACGTTTCCTTCCCGACGCCGATAGACGAAACGATACCCAAGCCGGTAATGACAACACGATGATCGTTCGGCGAGTCCGGAGTTCGGAGCTCGGGGTTCGGAGTTTTTTCAAAAGTCTTATTGTCCACTTCTATCTTCCTATTATTAAAGGGCCCGTAATTGAATAGACATCTGATGAGTCCCACCCCCGCCCTTTCCCTCCCCCTGAAGGGGAGGGAAATCGTTACGTTCCTCCCCCTTCAAGGGGAAGGTTAGGAAGGGGATGGGGATTTGCCGGAGTACTATAGTCATATCTTCCCAATTACGTCCTTAGTAAATGGTCACTCCGAACTCATTACTCCGAACTAAACTTCCCAAACACCAGGCACACATTGTTCCCGCCGAAGGCAAAAGAATTTGAGAGGGCAATTCGAACATCCTTTCTGATGGATTGATTGGGTGTATAATTCAGATCGCAAAGGGGATCGGGAACTTCATAGTGAATCGTAGGGGGAATGATCCCCGTCTCCAGAGTCATCACGGTAGCTGCGGCCTCGATGCCCCCGGCAGAGCCGAGACAATGTCCCACCATCGATTTGATCCCGCTGATCGGGATGGCTTTCGCCCTTTCTGCGAAAACTCTTTTGACCCCCCGTGTCTCGGCAATGTCATTGAAGGGCGTTGCCGTCCCGTGTGCGTTGATGGTATCGACCTCTTCCGAAGAAACTCCGGCATGGTTCAAAGCGATGCGGATCACCCTCTCCACGCCCTCTCCATTGGGCTCCGGCGCGGTGAGATGGTAGGCATCCGCACAGATTCCATATCCCAGAAATTCCGCATGAACCGGGACGCCCCTCTTGAGAGCGTGCTCCAGGTCCTCGATGATCAGGATGCCTGCTCCTTCACCGATGACCAAACCCTGTCTTCTCTTGTCGAAGGGTTTACAATTTTCAGGATCCATCAGCTTCAGACTGCTGAATCCGCTATAAGAAACTTCACAAAGAGAATCACTTCCGCCCGTCACCATCACATCGGCCAGGCCCATTTGAATCATTTCGTAGGCGACACCGATGGAGGCGGAACTCGAGGAACAGACGGTCGCGGTGGTGGTCCGGGGTCCCTTGAGTCCCGACTCAATGGCGATGTGGTCTGTTGTGGTAGCGAGGGAATAAGAAATCAGAAGCGAAGGAGAGGATTTCTTCGTCCCCTGATAATAGTCCCTGAAATATTTCTCTACAGAGAGAATGCCGCCGGAACCTGCTCCCAATACAACCCCTATCCTTTCCTTGTCATGCGGATGCTGGTCAAGACGGGCGGATCTCCAGGCTTCTCTGAAGGCAATCAAGCCGAACTGGTCGCATCGGGAGAGGCGTCGAATCTCTTTTTTCGAAAAATGGGCCTCCGTGTCCAAATGGGAAACCTCTGCGGCGATCTTTGTCCGGTAGGCAGCGGGATCAAAGACCGTAATCTCCTTTGTCCCATCTTTTCCCTCAATCAGGGAGTTCCAGAACTCAGGGAGGCTGTTTCCCACTGCGCTGACGACGCCCAAGCCTGTGATCACAACCCTCTTCTTCATTGAACCTCAGTAACTCAACTACGTGTCCATGCACGCTGAGACGTTTCGGCGCACAAGCGGGTCCGTTCTTCGTCCCCGGAAACCATAAAATTGTATTCCCAAGTTTTCTAGAAAATAGCTTTTTGAAATCCCTCCCCACCTCCCTTTACAAAAGGGAGGAGTAACTTCCCCCTTTGTAAAAGGGGGATTGAGGGGGATTTTCATCCTTCGTGAATGCCCAAACTGCAATGAAAGATTGCTCAGAAGATAAACCTTTCCAAAAACTTTCTCTCCGCTTTGGACGGTCCATCACTTCGCATTACTTTTGAACGCCATTACCGTTTTGCTGACACCCGGGAAAAGAAGTTTTCTTCCGCTCAGGCTGAAAAGTACTTCTGCGAAACCTCCGAAAAGAAGAGAGGAGGTTCGCTTTCCCAGATTGCCCGGCAGCGTGTACCCTCCAATCGAGTGTTGACACTTTTCGAAACCAATTCTCTCCAAACATTGCTGAATCACCCTTGGCGAGAAATCGGAGAGATGGGCAGGTAGATCGTAAAGGCGATTCTTGATCCCAAAAAACTGGAGAAGGTTCTTGATCGGCGTGGTATGAGGATACCTCAACAGGAGGAGTCCTCCAGGCTTTAAAATTCGACAGCATTCTCTGAGAAATGCCATCGGATGAGAAAGGTGTTCGATGACATAGAACGCTGTGACCGCATCGAAATCGTTATCCGGAAGACCTGCTCTTTCCAGCGGACCTGGAAAGATGGTCAGCCCCAAAACACCTCTTGCATAGTCCATCGCTTTTTGAGAAATCTCTACTCCCGCGGCCTCCCATCCTTTCTTCTTCATCTCGACCGGGAAAAAACCAAAGCCTGTTCCCACATCCAGGAGCCTTCCGTTTCTTCTATACTGATGAACCAGATCGGCTGCCCGACGGAAGACAGGCTTCATCATTTTCTTCCATGATTCAATCGATGATTCTCCTTCCGGGAGATACTGCTGATAGAAATGATGAAGAGATTCCGCCGTGGGACGAGGATTGAGAAAGATGAATTGACAGGAGGGGCACCGGACCATCTGGAAAGATCCTTCAAGGTGAAGAGGGTTTCCTTTTGACCCCTTACAACTGGGGCAGTCGACTTCCTCCATTTCAAAATCCATATTCAACTCTTATACTGACCGCCAAAAGGAAGTTGTCATTGCGAGGAGCGAAGCGACGTGGCAATCCAATGAGATTGCTTCACGGAGTTTACCCCGAGCAAAATAATGAGATTCTTCGCTTCGCTCAGAATGACAAGAAGCGAAGGGTTCGCAATGACATCCCATGCGCACCAACTTACTTAGGCCGTTCACTTTGGTAATCCCACTCCACCTCCTTTTATTAAAGGAGGATTAGGAATTGGCCTCACCGATTCGATCCACATCTCCACGGTCCGTGTGTAAAGTCTCCAATGCTTCAATCTCGATTGTTCTAGGAAGTCCCGACATTCCTTGAAGGTATAGGAAGATTGAATCGATTCTATAAACCCTTTCCTCGCTTTAGGATGCTTTCCAAAAAAGGCTTTCCAGAGAAGATTGAAAATCCCAATGAACACAAAAGAGGCATCCCGATGAAAATCAACTATAACAAACGCTCCCCCTTCCTTCAAGGATCGGGCGACCTCGTTGAAGAAGTCCACAGGACGTTCTAAATGGTGGAGAGTGGTAATGCAGAGAACAAGGTCGAGAGAATGATCCTCAACGGGAAGAGAGTAGGCCGAGCCTACCTCAAACTCGATTTTGTCGGCCAATCCCTCTTCCTTCGCGTTTCTCCTGGCAATTTCGACCATCACCGGAGAGAGGTCAATCCCTTTAAATCGAATTTCTGGAAGGGCCTTTGATAAAAAAATGGGGAAGGTTCCCGGACCCGTTCCCACATCAATGGCCCTTCCCTTCTCGATCCCCTTGGCCAACACTCGTTTGAGAACCCTCTGGCAAGGGAACCTCCCATATCGTTTGGCCATGCGGTTGTAATATTCCGCCAGCTCCTGATCCTCAATAATTTCAGGCTCTCTAACTCGCTCTTTCATACGTATTCCGGGGAAAATAGGTCGGGGTAATTCACTCTCCTGCCTGAGGTACACGTATCTTGGCAGTCGTGGAGCTCGGAGAATTCAATCTTTCTCAGCACTCACGACGTTGAATTCGGTCCTTTCGCTAAAACAAGCGTTCCCTCGGCCACTGTTTCTTCTCGGACTCTGGCCAGAACCTTCACCTTGGCCAGGTTAGAAAATATGCGTAAGACTTCTGCCTCGATGATCAGTTGATCCCCGGGAATCACTCTTTTTTTCACTCGAAATTCTTCGACGCTCGCCAGGGCCGGTATCCCTTTCTCTCCCTTTTCAAAGGACGACCCAAAGGCCAGTCCTCCGGTCTGCGCCATTGCTTCCAGAATCAAAACCCCCGGGAGGACGGGTTTCTTCGCAAAATGGCCTGAGAAATACGGCTCATCCATGCTGACATTCTTCAGGGCAATCGCCTTTTTTCCTTTTTCGATGTCAAGGATTCGATCGATCATCCGAAAAGGAAAGACGTGGGGCAAGCTTCTTAAGATTTCGTCAAAATCCATCATTCCAATCCAACGGATCAGGAGTGAACGGGTACTACGGTGCCAATTCAGGGATAATCAACCCCGCCGATAGGCGGCGCTTTTAAAGCCTAAATTCTTAAACCCGAAAACGGGATCCCGAATCAAGTTCGGGATGACAGAGAAACCGGAACCGAACCGCTATGTCATGAACCTTGGACTGATGAAGATCAGGCTTGTTTCAGCATCTGGTTTGCCTTTTTTCTGCCTTCTGCAGACGCACCTTTCAACCCCGTCTCTGCCTACTATATTTGCGGGGGAGAGTCGAGATTCGGTTGCTTCCAGGGCCTTTTCGTTGCATTCTCCCAAACATATCGGAGGATGAGCCGGTAAGCCATTCGTTTGAAGGGATTTGGGTTGAAGAAACCCCCCAGGAGGATCCTCGGCTGGGTATAATATTTTTTCAGATACGCCTGGTGAAGACGCTGAACCTCCCCTGCGGATAAGAATTGTGTATCCACCACAGGGTGCATGAAATCATATTTACCTAAATCCCTCTCTCGAATCCTCCCCAGTCGTTCTGCCTCTTCAAAGTATCTTGTTCCGGGAAGGGGAGTCGTCATGGTGAGTACCAAAAAGTCGCTCTGAGCCTTAACAAATCGGAAGACCTCCTGGATCGACTCCTGGGAGTCATTCCAGTCTCCGAACATGATGTTGGCCATCACCATGATCTTATTTTTTCTGAGAATATCGATGGCCTTCTGGGCCATCTCTCTCGATTGTTGTTTTTCATACCGGCTGAGCACATCGGGCTGGATGCTCTCGATTCCCAACATCACTTCATAGAGCCCCAGGCGCCTCATTTCGGGGATGAGATCTTCATCCCTGATAATATCCTTGGTTCGGGATTGAAACCAGAAGTGGATGCGAAGACCTGACCTCCCCAACTCATCAAGAAACTCCTCCACCCGTTTCCGGCTCCAGTTGAAGGTATTCTCGTTGAAAATAAAGAGGGTCTTGCCGTATTGATGGTTCAGAAAGGAAATCTCCTCCACGATTTTCTTCCCGCTCCGTCCCCTCCAGACCGCCTCCCAGAATCTGGACTCAGAACAGTAAGCGCATCGATCTCCACAGCCGCGGCTGGTCGAAAGACCAAACGCCCTTCTCCCCATTCCATGCCAGTAGTAGGCTTCTTTCTCCATATCGATGAGATGGTAGGCCGGGAGAGGAAGGGAGTCCAGATTGGGAATGAGAGGATGTCTCTCCCTTAGAATGACTTTCCCGTTGTCCGAATAGGCGAGGCTCTTCACCCCTTTCCCTTTTCCGCCTCTGGAGAGGTCATGAAGGAATTGAGAGAAGGCGATCTCTCCTTCGCCCAGGATAATATAGTCCAATTCCTTCAGCTCTCTGGAGGATGGTTTCCGCCATCAGGGTGAAGTGGCTTCCCCCTGCCACGATGATGGCGTTCGGCGAAAGTCTTCGGCTGAGAGTGATCGTCTGAATGGCCTCGGGCGAGAGACAGGTGGCCGAGCAGGTTATGCCAATGACATCGGCCTTGGCCGCTGAAATCGTATTTCCCAGATCTTTCCAAGGGGATGGAAGGACCGTGGCGTCAACGATCTGGACTTCGATGCCTTCTCTTTCCAGATAGGCGCCCAATTGGAGAAGACCAAAAGAAGGGGTCCACATTCGAAGACCCGGAAAAAGTTTATGAGGCGGATCGATGAGAAGAACCTTCATCCGTTTACGTTTTGAAATATGAATTTTGTGGCCGACAAAAACCTTGGCCGTCGACAACTCGAGATCCGAATATCGGGAGAAGCGTCCGTCTCGGACCAATCCGAAACAAGGATATTAAACCCTAAACTCGAAACCCAAAACCCTAAACAAACTCCAATGTCGAAACCACAAAACTCAAACCCTATAATCTTTTGAGTTTTAGATTTTGGGTTTGTTTTAGGTTTAGAATTTAGTGTTTAGAGATTAATCCATTTCGGATTTCGTGCTTCGAATTTAACGGTCTTCCCCTTCTTAAAAACGTTTCCCCCCATTGATTAGTTCTATCGGGACGAAACTACACTTCCAAATACCTCTGCATCGCTTCAATTTTTTCGAGCACATCCGGAGGAACCTTGTAAAGTAGATTCCCCTTAAGATCGGTGAGGACATGCGTGGTGGAGCCCGTGGCCAGAACCTTCTCGTTTTCTTGATCAAGGACCCGATAGCGAAAGATCAATTTGGCCACCTCTGTTCTCTCCATGGTGGTCTGGATGATGAGGGATCTGCCGAAAGTGGCCGGAAGCTTGAACTGGCAGTTTAAATCCACTACCGGCGCCAGAAGATTCTTATCCTTAAGCTGAAGCGGGCCCATCTGGTAGCGTTGGGTCAGGTCATTTCGACCCGCTTCAAACCAGCCCACATAGTGACCATGCCAAACGACCCCGTAAGCATCGACTTCATAAAATCGAACCTGAAGGGATGTCTCGTGGTATTTCATCTCACATCCTCTCGTCTAGATGCGATCCCCTGCAGAAAACGCCTCTGCCTCACGATCAATCCATCGCATCAATTTGGTAAGCGTGGTTTCATGTCCTACTTCGATGAATTGCGTATATCCTTCCTGAAGCAATTTCTCAACACATCGGATCCAGTACACGGGCCGGCCGATCTCCTGGGAGAGAAAATCTTTAATCTCCTCTCTTCTCAAAGGTTTGATCGTCCAATGATTGAGGATGGGAACCTTCAAGGGTTGAACCTTAATCTCTTGAAGGATCGTCATGATCTCTTCTCTTAAACAATAAAGTGAAGGGGAATGAAGAGCCGTATTGAAAGCAAGGCGGGTGGCAGAGACGGCCTTCCTGGAGAGGGCAAGGGAAATCGCCTTTTCCACCCCCCTCTCCTCCCCTGAAAGGACAAAATGCATCGAGCCGTTATAATTGGCAATGGAGAGTTGAAACCCGTTGAGGTCTTGACAGATCTTTTGGATTTCCTCCAACGGGAGACCGATGATGCTGGCCATGCCTCCTTTGTGAATCTCTCCTTCTCTCTTCAGGAGACGACCGATCGCTTCGGTGATGAAAAGACCTTCTTCAAAACCGATGGCCTCCGAGGCCGCTAGGGCTGAATAGATCCCCATACTATGTTCGGCAAAGATATCCGGATTCCATCCGGCGGCTCGAAGACGATAGAAGTGAACCATCGAAAGGAAGTAGGTCGACATCTGAAGCTTAAGACTAAAATCTTCCTCTTCTTCCTCGCCCCCGAATAAGAAGTTGAGGAGGTCGAATTTCGTCTGGTGGGAAGCCCTTGTTGATAATTCCTTAAAGTGCGGATCCTCCCTGAGGGGATGATCCTTCAGCATCGGCTTTTCATGAAGTTGGCCGGGAAAGCAGAAGGCTGTCTTTCCTTTTGACGCCTTCATGCGGTCCCCTGATTTTCTAAAACATACTGGGCCATGGTTCTCACGGATTGAAAGACTTTTTTCCCCACCTCCGCATCGGGGATGACGACTCCAAACTCCTTCTCCAGGCCCAGAACGAGTTCGAGGGCATCGATCGAGTCCAATCCAAGGCCCTCGCCGAAGAGAGGGGCATCGTTCTCGATCATCTCCGGCGTCATGTCCACGAGTTTCAATCTCTGGATAATCAGTTGTTTGATTTTTTCGATCAGGTGATCATTCGGTTCAACCATTCTTCTCCTCTTCTGTTCAATGAGTACTTTGAAGTTCGTATTTCGGCTTTCGGAGCCTGAGAATCACTAGGCCAACTTGACTCCCTCGGAACTGTTTTCACTCGTTCCAGTAAGAATAAAAATTATACCATTGATCCGGATATTTTTCGATATACTCCTCAAATTTCTTGATCAGTTTTTCCATCCCTTCTTGAATCACTGTCTCCCGATCTTTCCTCGAAGAGGGATTAAAATAGATAGGGGGTTCAATGATTCCTCTATACTTTCGGTTGCTTTCCATCACCACAAAGACCGGCAGAACCGGTGCACCTGTGGCCATGGCGAGGATGGCGACACCGACGGGAAATGCGGTCTTTCTCCCAAAGAAATCGAAGATCATGGTCTTTTGAGACTCAATGCGGTCTCCTAACATCGCCACGATTTCATTTCGCCGAAGAGCCTTGACGGCATCCAAGATGGCCATGGGAGAGTCGTCCTTCGGATTGATATAGAGAATCTTTATTCCCCTTCTTCTTCTCATCTCCTCCCGAAAAGATCGGGTATCCAGATCTCTCTCGTCAAGGGTGAGGACATTGAGACTTCCTCCTCTGAAGGAAAAGAGCAATCCTCCGATTTCCCAATTTCCAAGATGGGGCGTGATACAGATGGCCCCTTTTCCGGCTTCAAGGGCTTCCATCATGTAACCCGCTCCCACCTCTTCTTCAACCCATTGGTTCTTATTGGATGGGAGGAGGCGATGCATGACCATATAATCCAAAAGGTACTGACCATAGTTTTGGAAAGTCTTTCTGGTTAAGACATCCACTTTCCCCTTTGACCACCTTCCTTTGTTCAATCCTTCAATATTCTTTCGGACATGGGCTCTTGTCTTTCTCATCAGCAGGTAAAAGAGATCTCCAATGATCACGGTAAAGAATTTTTGGATCGACCGGGGGATGAGGGTTGAGCAAAACTGAAAGAAAAAGAGGTAAATGAACCGATTCAGAGATCGGGGGTGACGTTCTTCCATATTAACCCCCGAAGTAGTCTCTCAGGAAGCCGAGAAGCGTCCGGAAACCCAAACGATGTTTCTTGACGTGATGCCAGATGTCGTGAATCCCTTTTTTCGACCGGGTATAATAGAGGAGGTGCGCCTTGAGCAGAAGCCACTCCATTCGAATGAATGAAAGATGGTCGTGTTTAAACACCAAGTGCTGCATATCGAAAAAGGACCAGGGCGACCTCCATTTAAAAATCCGACCCTTCACCTGCTCGTAGATGGCCGTGCCCGGGTAAGGGGTGAGGATGGCGAACTGGGCCACGTTCGTATCGAGCTTTTTTGCAAAACGGATGGTGTCATGAATCGTCTTGACGGTATCGTGGAGCCCTCCCAGGATATACGAGGCGTGGATCTCCAGACCATTCCGTTTCAGCATCTCTACCGTCTGAACGGTTTCCTCCACATGGAACCCCTTCCTCAACTCCTCGAGGGTTCTCGGGCTGGAGGATTCCACTCCGATAAAGACCGATTTCGCTCCCGCCCTGACCATTTCTTTAACCATTTCTTCGTTTCGAAGCAGGAGGTCGATCCTGGATAAGCACCACCACCAGAGGTCGAGTTTCTTTTCAACGATCCCATGGCAAATTTCAATCACCCTCCTCGAATTGAGGTTAAAGGTGTCATCCACAAAGGCCACGGCATTAAAATGATACCGGTGATGAATCTCTTCGATTTCTTTCAAGACAGAAGCCACGCTCCTCATCCTGATTCTTGTCCCCCAGAAGTGGGAAGAAGCGCAGAAGGCACATTGATAGGGGCATCCACGGCTCGTGATCAAAGGAGTGATGTCACGGTCTCCGATTCTTGGTCCTTTGATAATCATCGATAGGGATCAGATGCCTGGCGGGGAGGGGAAGACTGTCGAGATCCTCAATGAAAGGCCGCGGAGGAGTTCGCACCAGTTGACCCTTGGATAAGAAACTGATCCCCTGGATGGAATCGAATGTGCGATCATCTTTTTGTAAAGCGCCCGCCAATTCTGAAAAGGTAACCTCTCCTTCTCCCCGGACAATGAAATCAACTCTTTTGGTCGAAAGGATTTCTTCATCCACATAGCCAGGATGGGGCCCGCCCATCACCACCGTGCACCCATTCGCCTTCGCTCTCTTTGCTAATCGAAGGGCTTGACGGTGACGGGTCGTATCTGTGGAGATGCCGACGATATCATATTTCTTAAAATCGATTTCCTCCTTCTTCCGTCGAACAGCCAGGTCCCTGACCACAACTTGATGGCCTCCCTTCTCGGCATACGCAGCAACATAGAGAAGGCCGAGAGGTGGAAAGAGAACTCCTGTTGCTTTCAGGGTCCCCGTAGGCGCAGGATTGATTAAAAGGATGTTCATGAATTTAGTCAAAAGTCCCGTAGTCTTGTAGCCTTGTAGTTTTCTTGACCAGACGACTAAGTGACTGCCTAACTATTCGACCTTTTCTTCGCTATGCTCTATGCGCCATGCACTATGCCATTTATTGTTTGGCGGTAGCGTTCGCAGAGATCCCCCCAGCAGGCGACCACTTGATGGTCCACCAGAAGCTGGATCACCTCACACTGGTTTCCGCACTCGCTGCAATCAAACCCTTTGGTCGAACAGGACTTCCGGAGTAGATCAAACCCTCTAAACTGGGTCTTGGAGATTTTGGCCTTCTTTACCAATTTTGCAGCCCCGATGGCGCCCATCACATCAAAATGTTCCGGAATGACCAGGGACACTTCCAATTCCCTTTCGAGGGCTCTTTGAATGCCCCGGTTCGCCGCGACGCCCCCCTGGAAAACGATGGGAGAAAGGATTTCTTTCCCCCGGCAGACATTATTCAAATAATTCTTCACCAGGGAGTCACAGAGGCCCGCCACAATATCCTCAACGGAGTGTCCAATCTGTTGCTTATGGATCATATCCGTCTCGGCAAAGACCGTGCATCGGCCTGCGATCCGGACCGGGTGATCGGCCTTGAGCGCAAGATCCCCGAACGCCTCGATGGAGATCCCGAGCCTGGCCGCTTGCTGATCCAAGAAAGATCCTGTGCCTGCGGCACAGACCGTGTTCATGGCAAAGTCGACGACGACGCCATTTCTCAGGACGATGACCTTGGAATCCTGGCCACCGATCTCGATGATGGTCTTCGCCTCGGGCAAAAAATCGATCACGGAGATGGCGTGGGCAGTAATCTCATTTTTGATAAGATCGGCGCCTACCAGATATGCAGCCAGATGCCTGGCACTGCCGGTCGTGGCCACTCCATTGATCGCAATGGTTTCCCCCAGCTGAGTCAGGATCTCCTTGATCCCTTGCTGGATGGCTTCAATAGGCCGGCCAATGTTCCGGATATAGGACTTGGCTAAGACTTGATCGCTTTCGCTCAACACCACCAGCTTGGTGGTGATGGAACCGACATCAATGCCTAAGTAATGACCCATTCTTTAAATCTCACAAAGTAAAACAGGGAATAACGTCTCAGGTTCAGGCTAAGGCTGAGGTTAAGAAGTGCTAAACCTTAACCTCAACCTAAGTATTTTCTGTTTTTCTCTGTTCCACCACGTCCCGAAAGGCTTCCAGCCGGGTGGTCAACCCTTCCCTTCCCGTATGTTCATCAAAGGAGAGGATGAGAAAGGGGATGGAAGACCCTCCCCGGACTTTCAACCTCCTTTTGATGAATTCTTGTAGGAGAGCGTCAATCCCGCATTTAAACGAGGTGAGGAAGACCACCCCATCCACGCCACCGGATAGAAAGTGGAAAAGGGATCCTACAATTTCTCTTCCCGAGGACCAGTAAATCTCTTTGGAAAGGCCAGAGACCTCTCGATCGATCTCCTTTTCAGAAAGGAGATCAGAGGTCATGATCTCCATCTCCAAACTTTTCGCCAGGGCGAGAAGGTCCTTGTTGATATCGATGTCGAAGAGATTGTACGGATGGCCGATGAAAGCGATGCGCAAGGAACCTCCAATTCCTTTTTCTCCTCTTTTTGCTGCTTCTCCCTCCCCTTCATCCCCTCCCACCCAGGGAGGGGAAATTTTGGATGGAGGCGGAGTGGGAACATTCATCTCAAAGAGTTGCCCTGTCGGAAGTCGGTTGATTCGATTCCCCCAGTCCTTTTGAAATTCGGAGAAAGACTCCTCGGCCTCTCGAAAGGCCCTCCTGCTTTCTTGTCTCGAGGCGCCCAGCTTTTCGGCGATGTTCACAAAAGACTGAAGCAGGGGAATGCCCCCTTTTCGAGGATCGACGGTCTCGTCGATAATGGAAACTTTTCCTTCCGTGGCAAGCCGCACAATGTCCGGAGCCGCACGAAACTTGGGACACATGATGTAAGTTCGATGAATACTGACCAACCGAGGGATGAAAAGATGGTCTACTTTGTCCTTCAATTGAACGGCATGTGTGACCAGAAGTTTCATCGGAAGGCAACTGTCTTCGAAATAGATGATCTTCTCCTTTTGTCCCACCCCGCTGGAAACCATCACCTTCCAACCTAGCCTTTCAAAGAAGGAGCGCCAGAGAGGAAAAAAACGGTAAAACATCAGCGCTCTGGGAATGCCTATGCGGCCCTTCTCTTCCATTCCAACATCTCCACAAAGGCCTCAAGAAGTGTCTGGATGCGGCCTTCGATTTCCTGCTCATCTAAAATGATCGTCAGGATGGGAATGTCCCGGTCCTTTCCCACCTTCGTCAAAATTCCAGAGGCGGTGGTCTCCGGCATGCAGGCGAAAGGCATGAGATGGACGATCCCATCGTATCCTTCTTCCGATCTCAAGATGGCCTCACCGATGGAGATATTACATTCTGCCCCCACGTCGTAACCCAGATAAGCCTTTGACGCTTCAAAGAAACGAATTCGTTCCGAAGCCCGATCCGCCTTATTCTTCCGAAGACTCCTCAGGATATGAGTGGAGAACCAGGAGGTCCGCGTCACTTCCACGCCCAATTCTCCCAGTTTCTGTTCCACTCCTCGATTGATATGGGGGTCCATCACGGTATAGAGTTCGCCCACAACGGCGACTTTAAACGGGCTGCGGGAAGGATCTCGTTCCATATCCTGAAGAAGGGTTTTTCCTTCTTGAGTGGCTCCTTGCAGGGCGCTCGTCGTTTTAGCCTCATCCACCCACGAGAGGGCCTTCTTCAATCGCTTCTGAGTCTCTCCTTTCTTGATCTCCATGGGTCTGACCTTCATGGCCAATTGTTCTAATGCCTCGCAGGCCATCATCTTCTTCCACCCTATCCAGAGCCCGTAAGGGAAGAGGAGAACATTCTTCGCACTCAACTCTTTTCTCAGCTCTTTCGTCTCCTCGTGATTCTTCCACATCGCCTTCCAGCCGAGTCGAGGCGGGATGGTCAGCCATCGATAATGAAGACCCATATCTTCAAGGATCACTTTCTGAACAAGGTCATAGAGTCCCAGGCGGCAAGGAGGGCCGCTGCCGACCATCACAATGGTATCCGCTCCCCTCTGAAGGGCTTCGATAAAATTCCCCAGGATGATTTTGAAAGGAAGACAGATAGACTCATTTGAGTGGAGGGCACCGAGGGTCAGGGTTTTTCGGCTGGTTTCAGGAGGAAGGATATAGGGAATACCGGCGGTCTCTGCGATGGCCTTGCAGAAGATGTGCATCGAGCCCAAACGGGGAAAGGTTACCTTCATCCATGTCTACCCACTACCTTTTTCCCTTTTGAAAAAAGCTGAGGGTTTTGGTTTTCGACTTTCTCCTTCCAGGCAGGTTCTGCGATCTCTCCATAAGCCTGGGAATACTCATCGAGGGACTGCGCAAAATCCGTAAAGAGCTGCTCTGCCCCTTCATGGGTAAAGTACTTCGCATGTTGAAGCGCAAACTCCCTCCCCTGCTGAGGGTGGTCGATCAGAGGACAGGACCGAAATAAGTTCTCCGAGAAAGGCTGATGGGATCGCATTTCCCTGAAGAGAGGAGAATTGAGAGCCTCCATGAGAGACTTCTCTTTGATGTTGTCAGAGGCAAAATGGCAGAAGATACAGGGCTCCACATCTCCTCGGGCATTGACATGAAAGTATTTTCTCCCCGCAGCAATGCATCCCTGTGTGAGACAGCCATCATTCCAGAAGTCGACAAAGAGCATGGGTTTGGTGGCCCGAAAATAGGCGAGTCGCTCCCTCGCCCGGCTCCTCTGTTCAGGAGTGACCATGAGGGAGAGATCGGGGTTTCTTCCGATGGGGACGTAATGGAAGTTCCAGTGAAGAATGCATCCCTTCTCTACCAGAAAATCGACAAAGGCATCGCTCGTCAGGACATCATGATTTCGGGAAGTTTGCGTCGTGGAGACAGCGAAAAAGATCCCGGCTTTTCGGAGCCCGTCCATCACCTTCACGATTCGATCGAACTGACCCTTGCCCCTCCTCCCGTCGGTTTCTTCTCTGAGCCCTTCGAGGCTGATCGCGGGAGCGACATTTCCCAGGGCTACGAATCGATCGATCATCTTCTCGTCGATCAATGTGGCATTGGTATAGATTTGGAACATCATGTCATCATGCTTTTGGAAGAGGTCGAAAAGATCCTGCCTCAAGAAGGGTTCCCCACCCGTCATCATGACCAGATGGATGCCCATCTCTTTACACTCTCCCATTAACCGATCCAGCACCTCATAAGGAAGATCTTCTTGGGAATAGACCGCTGAATAACAACCATAGCAATTCAGATTGCACCGCATCGTCGGGCTGATCAACATGGCGTCCGGCGGATAGAATCCCCTCTCTGCCTCAAAGGCTTTTCTCCGGTTGGTGCCCACCAGAAGTTGATTGAGGATGAAGTTGGAGATGAGCCTTTTCCGATGATGGGGATGTGTCTCGCTGAGCACCCTTCGCGCAATCGCCAGACCAAGATGATTGCTCTGGAAGAGAGTGCGAATCCATCGAATCTTCTCCCGATAGGATTCCTTTTTAGGAATCTTCTCTGCAAGATAAGTGAGACGAATCAAATTTTCCGTGGAAGCGCTGGCCAGCAGAGAAAGAGCGTTCGTTGTAAACTTCTCTATGGAATACCGCTTAGCCCGTTGGTAAAAATCCATCTTTTCCCTCACCACAAAAGACTTCGAAGAAAGAGTTTACAAACCATCCAGGTATCGGTCACCGGCCTGAAATGGCTGGAAGAAGTTCCATCGACTTTTTGCGTATTGATAGGAACAGATAACACACGGAATCCTTTTTTGCAAGCTTTAATCAGGAGTTCCAACTCTGTCTCGAATCGAGACGTGGTGAGGTCAATCTTCTCCAATACCTCTCTCCGAATGAGCCGAAAACCGGACTGACTATCCGTAATATCCGAATGGCAAAGCCGTGCAACTGCCTTTACGCCCAAGCGATTCCAGAAGCGACGGAGGAAGGTCATCTGCCCGAATTTTGCGGCCCGGGAGGCGATGAGGATATCGGGCTTGACATTTTGAAACACCTTAAGCAGGAAGGGAATGTCGGCAGGATCATGTTGACCGTCGGCATCCAGAGTGATGACCACCTGATAGTCCTTCCGGAGGATAGATTCAAACCCCGTCCGAAGGGCGGCCCCCTTTCCAAGGTTAAGGGGATGTTTCAAGAGTTGAACTCCATGTTCTGAAGCCACCCTCCCCGTCTCATCCGAGGACCCGTCATCGACGACAAGGGTATCGACCCTGAGAGGTTCAACCTTATTCAGGACGGAACCAAGGGTCCATTGGGCATTATAAGCAGGAATGAGGACACAGATTTTATCCAAGATGGGCCCCTACCGTCATTCCGGTTTCTTTATGCACGCTGCCTGTCTCAGCAGTGGAACAGACCTAAAAATATAAGTTTCAAATGTCAAATTTCAAATGTCAAATGAATGTCATCTTTCCAGAAAACGTTTCATCTCCGGGTCATAGAGAAAAGTAAAAAAGGTTGCTACCGATCCAAAGAATGGAAGCGGATCATCTTTTGAAATGACGTCATAGCAGGTGTTGGGGTCAAAGAAATCGAAGAAGGAGGGATGAAGATGAAAACGATCAGGGTTTTTGAAAAAATGAAGAAGATCGCCCAAAAGAAGCCACCGAAAGCGTTTTCCCGCCGCATAGTGAAGAACGGGCTCGAAACTTTCCCTCTTGGCCATCTTCAAAATCAGATACGGGAAATCGACCCCGGAGGCAATGGCCAGTTGCAAGGACCCCCAAAAACGAGGGTTGACCTCCATCAGTTTTGGAATCCCATCCCTGGGGTCGAGTTTGAATTCGGCCATGCCCACACCGACCCAACTTAAAGACTTAAAGAGGGAAAGGCCCATTTCCATCAGCTGAGAATGTTCAACCCCTTCCCCAAGTGTACTGGGACCTCCCTGAACGGGATACATCCTCAACTTCCTATGAACAAAGGCAGCCTTCACTTTTGAAGTCTCATCGTAAAGGGCAGAGAAACCGTAAATCCCCTCTCCATCCGGAATCCATTCCTGGACAATTGGAAAAGGAAATCGCTCGTGGACCCTTCGATAAGACGAAATAAGATCCTCCTTTTTTTTCACGTAGACAATACCGAGCGATCCTGAACTCACCCGGGGCTTGATGACTGCTGGGATAGGGATAGAATCGAGGGGGAGGCTGGGGGATGGAGGCATATAAAATGTTTTCGGCGCAGGAATCCCTGCTTTCTCCGCAAACTGCATCAGATTTCCTTTATCCCGAACAAATTCAATTTTCTTCAAATCAGGGCTGAGAAGGTAAGTATACTGGGATATCTCCGGGTGATGTTTCGCCAGTAGAAGCAGCGTCTCCTCCTCCATAGGAAAGACGCAATCGTAATGGTTCTTCTTAATCTCTGTGAGAAAAAATTCAATAAATTGATTTGGGGTTTGTCGCGGGGAAGGGTAGACGAGACGCCCGGCACAATACTTTGAGAAGAAGGAGGTATTGAGGCGTGTTCGCTCTCCTACGGTAACCTGGACTCCTTTCCGACCCAGAGATCGAACGACGGCCAATGTTTTTCTGAAGTGCCCATCGGTGACCAGAACGCGCATTTTCATATTTCGGAATGCGGATTTCGGAATGCGGATTTAGAATCTTCGTTTTACATTCCGAATTCCGCATTCCGAAATCCGAAATTACATCAATCCTTCGTCAGCGAGACTCTGATAACGCTCTCCTGCCAGAATGATATGATCATAAACCTTAATCCCCAGAAGCCGGCCTGCCTCTACTAATTGCTTGGTGATCCGGAGATCCTCTTCGCTGGGGCTCGGATTTCCACTCGGGTGATTGTGGATCAAGATGATCCCTGAGGCAGGCTCCAGGATGGCTTCCCGAAAAACGTCTCTGGGGTGAACAATGCTCGCCTCGAGTGTCCCTTCGGAGACGGTCACGTCCCGAATGAGCCGATTCGCCCGGTTGAGAAGAAGGATCTTAAAAACCTCTTTCCTCAAATCCCTCATCAAGGGGAGATAGTGGTTTGCCACATCCGAAGATCGCTTAAAAACCCCTCCGGAATCATCTCTCTGGGATTGAGTCCTTCTCGTCAATTCAAAGGCGGCACAGAGTGTGGCCGCTTTGGCAGATCCGATACCCTTCACCTTCATCAGCTCCGAAGGCGAGCGCGAAAAGAGTTTGTGAAGGGATCCGTATTGATCCAGGAGTTCCCTTGCCAAATCAATGGCTGTTTTCTTTCTTGTCCCTTTTCCGAGTAAAATACCCAAGAGCTCTGCTTCGCTGAGGGGTTGGGGACCATGCTGAAGAAGCCTTTCTCTGGGTCTCTCCTTCTCGGGCCATCGCGTAATCTTATAAGAGGATTCGGCCATGTTTGATGAAGCTCTTCGTTTTTGCCATGGGAAGATTTCCGGACACGCAGTGGCGAGCCGGATGCGAGCAAAAGAAATACCTTTTTAAGGGTGTGCCCCTTCGCCCCGCTCCTCCCGCTTTGGCGGGACGGCACTCGCCGGTCAAGTGGAAGCTGAAGACCCGACCTTGTTCCCATCCCCTTCGGAAGGAGCCGGCCCGGACTTCTTCCCAAAGATTCTGGAAAGTAGGATGCTTAGCTCGTAGAGCGCCATGAGAGGAAGGGCCATGATCACCTGAGAGATGAGGTCAGGAGATGGGGTGACGGCCGCAGCAACGACAAAAATCAGGAGAATGGCGTATTTCCTCTGCCGGGCCAACATCTTTGCATCAATGATTCCAATCTTAGCGAGGAGGACTAAGACCACGGGAAATTCGAAAACCAGCCCGAAGGCCAGTAAAAACTTGATGCTGAAGGAGAGGTACTCCTTCATGCTCGGCATGGGTTTGATGACGTCGGTGGCATAACCTAAAAGAAATTTAAAACCGACTGGAATGGCAACAAAATATCCAAAGAGAACCCCCACGGCAAAAAAGAGCGAACCACCGAGGACAAAAGGAATCACGTATTTTTTCTCTTTTTGATATAGACCCGGGGCGACAAACGCCCAGATTTGATAGAGGAGGAAGGGAGAGGTCAGGATCACACTCGCGATGAAGGCCACCTTCATATAGGTAAAGAAGGCTTCTGCGACGCTGATGAATATTAAGGATCCTCCCTTGGGCATCACATTTAGGAGAGGTGCGGCGAGGATGTCGAAGATCGAATCGGCGAAGGCATAACAGAGACCGAAACCTACCCCGATCGCGATAAAGGAGAGGATGAGCCGCTTCCTCAGTTCCTGGAGGTGAGAGGTTAAGGGAAGTTTCTTCTCATCCATGGGAAGGAATACCCTCTTTTGCCCCTTCGGGTTCCTCCTTCTTTTTCTCTTCCACCTTTTCCTCTTCAGTCTGGGTGGAAGCCTCTTCAAGGGGTGGCGTCTCTGCGGTAACGGAAGGTTCTGGCTGTGCGGAAGTCACTTCTGCAGCGGGTTCTAGAGGAGAAATCTGTTCTGCTAAATCGGCCAAGAGCGTTTCATCCGTGAGGGTATGTTTAACCTCTTCCAGGTCCTTCGTCTCAGCTTCAAAGCTTTCCTTTACCTCTTCGGTAGCTTTTTTGAACTCCCTCATCGCCCTCCCAAAAGCCTTCGCGAGCTCGGGAAGTTTATTCGGGCCGAAAACGATCAGGGCAATCGCCACAATGATCAACAGTTCAGGAAGTCCGATATTAAACATAAATCCTCCTTCAAATTTATATCATAATCTCTCCTTCTATTGCAATGGTCCGCCTTTTCCCGGAATGTTCCTCAAAGGGTGTATCGCAACTCTATGAAATTAATTCTTTCGTAAACCTCGCCGGTGCAATATAATATTTCTCGGGACTCGTAAGGAATGCTTGTCGTTGCTGCTTATTGAGATAGCGGAAAATCAATGCACGAATTCGGACTCATTATCAATTTGTCAGTCAGCTTGGTTCTGGCCCTTTTACTGGGCCTCCTCACCGAACGGTTCCGATTATCGCCGATCGTAGGATATCTGCTGGCGGGCATAGCTCTCGGCCTTCAAACCCCCGGGTTCATCGCCGACCCCAAAATGGCCCGTGAGTTTGCCGAGATAGGCGTCATTCTTTTGATGTTCGGCCTCGGGCTGCATTTCAATCTCCATAATCTTCTTTCAGTCAGAAAAATTGCGATACCAGGAGCCTTTGGACAGATCCTGGTGGCCTCCTTATTGGGTACAGCCGTGACACTGTTATTTGGCTGGCCGACCGGAACCGGCCTCGTGATCGGCATCGCCATCTCCGTGGCCAGCACGGTTGTTCTCGTACGCATGCTGATGGACAACGATGTGCTCCAGACAAGCCAGGGACAGATCGCAGTCGGCTGGCTTATTGTCGAGGATATCTTCACTGTCTTTGTCTTGGTTGTTCTGCCCGGCATGAAGGGGATTCTGGGTCTCCACGCAGAAGGTGGGGGAAGTCCGCTCGTTGCTCTGGCGTTGGCAATCGCCAAATTCGCCGGATTGGGCCTTCTCGTCGTTGGCGTGGGGAGAAAAGCAATTCCGTGGCTTCTCAGCCACGTAGCCCGCACTCGGTCCCGGGAACTTTTCACGCTTAACAGGTCCATCGAAACGGGCGATCCCCCATCGGTGGATTTCGAGATTTATTTTTACAGAGGGTCGCTTGTCCGAATACGGAGGGAATTGAGTTTCGTTTTGCGGCATGATATAAGAAAATAACTCTATCCGCCTTTTCCCGTTCGAGACGGTGTCGTCATCTGATGAAAGAAAGATTTTGACGGAATCCCGCTCTGGCGGGATTCGTCTTGCAACGGAAGTGGTTCTTCGTTCATGATGAGACAGCCCCTCGGACGGAGGATGAAGGAAGGGGGTAAGGAAAAACGGTTTATGGCCATCATTCACACGAATGTACCCTATTCCATGCTGCTTCACCGCATCGATTTTGCGATTCAAAACCAAATCCATCCTGAAATCTATTTCAGTGCAGAAGATTTGGACGCCTGCCGTGAGGAGGATCTTCAACGTTTATCCAAGGCCCTCCAGGAAAACCAATTGGAAGTCAGCATCCATGGGCCATTCATGGATTTAAGCCCTGGGGGAGTGGACAGGAGGATCAAAGAGGTGACACTCGACCGGTTCTTAAAGACGATCAAACTGGCACATTTCTTCAACCCCAGGATGATCGTCTTTCATCCAGGGTATGAGAGATGGAAATTCGATGGAAATATCAAGCTTTGGCTTGAGAGCAGTCTTCAAACCTGGAGGCCCGTGGTCAAGGAGGCAGAAAAGAGGGGGTTGACCCTCGCCATCGAAAATGTTTTTGAGGAGAGTCCCGATCCCATTAAAAACCTCTTAGAAGAAATTCATTCACCCCGTTTTCGTTTCTGCTTTGACACAGGCCATCACAATGTTTTCAGCAAGACCACCCTCCCCGTTTGGATGGAAGCTTTGGGAGGGTTTCTGAGTGAGGTTCACCTCCACGATAATCACAAAGAGATGGATGAACATCTCCCTGCGGGAGAAGGGGAATTCGACTTTAGTCAATTCTTTACCCTCCTTTCGCAATTGAACCTGAATCCTCTTTACACCCTCGAACCTCATGAAGAAGCCCATCTCTGGAGGGGGCTGAAAGCCGTCAGAAAATACATTTGATTGCAGATGGCACCCTGCCCTCACCCCCTCGGGGAGAGGGCAGGGTGAGAGGGAAATCAGAGGCATCCGGAAAAGAATGACGGCGTTTGTATGAGCATTGTGAACTTATCAGGGGTTTGAATTTTGAGGTTCTGGATTTCCTGTTGATGAAAAAGGAGGGGTCTATGAAACGTCTGTTCATTTTACTATTTGTTCTTACCCTGCCGGTGGTTCTCATCGTAACGAATACATCACCGGTTTCAGCACAACAAACGAAGTCAGCTTTCAAGGTTGAAGATCCGATGGGCGTCGTGAAGGTCAAGCCTGGCGAACCCGTTCACATCGCTTGCTGGTTCGTTGTCGCAGGTCCGGATGCCTCTTTGGGAACAGATACCAAGCGTGGTGTTGAAATCGCCATTGAAGACAAGGGCGGTAACGTTCTCGGGTTTCCCATCAAGCTTACCGTTCAAGACACAGGCTGTAACGCCGAAGGGGGTCAGGTGGCTGCAACCAAACTTGCTGCGGACCCGACGATTATAGCAGCGATCGGCTCAAGCTGTTCAAGCGAAGCTCGGCCCGGTGTACCGATATTGTGGAGAGCCGGGATCGCTACGGTCTCACCGTCTCCACGTCACCCGATTTGACGGATCCGACGAAACGAGGCCCAGAGTATGACGGCTATTCTCCGTACCGCTCACAATGATAAAGTCCAAGGCGCAGTAGCGGCTGAGTTTGCTACGGAAACAATTGAAAGTCAAGAGGGCAGCGACCATTCACGATGGAAGCATTTATGCTGAACAACTCCAGGCTGTTTTTGCTGAAACCTTCAAGAAACTAGGCGGAACCATCACCTCTCAAGAAGCGGTTTCCCCCACCGATACGGATATGCGGCCCGTTCTCACCAAGATCGCCACAGGAAAGCCCGAATTCATCTATTATCCCGTCTTTATTGCAGCGGGTGGCCACCTCACGCGCCAGGTGAAAGAGGTGAAGGGACTGGAGAAGGTAGCCCTGATGGGGGCGGATGGAATATTCTCCCCGGATTTCTACAAGGCAGCCGGGGAGACTGCCGTCGGCATGTACCATTCCAGCCCTGACTTTTCCGCTTTTGGTGCAGGCTACAAAACCTTCTTGGAGAGACATCAAAAGAAATATGGCGAAAAACCCATTGCCCCTTTCCATGCTCATGCCTATGATGCAGCCATGATGATCTTTGCCGCTATTGAGACGGTGGCCAAGAAAGGACCAGATGGAACCCTCTTCATTGGCCGAAGGGCTTTAAGGGATGCTCTTTACGCCACGAAAAACTTCAAGGGTTTGACCGGAAATCTTACCTGCGACAAATATGGCGATTGCGCTGACCCAAAAATCGCAATCTATCGAACGAGTGCCGAAAATATCAAAAGCTTGGTGCTTCCAGACAAACCTTTTTGGAAGCCTTATTAAATCTAGAAGCAACTCATCCCGATCCTCCTCCGGCCTCCTTACCCTTCCCTTCTCCCTCGGGGAGAGGGATAAGGTGGGGAAAAGGATGAGCACATTTTGATGGGCTCGACGATCTTATGGGACGGAAATCCGTATGTTGAAACGTCTGCGAGAGAGGACGACTCCCACCGATGCCGTCATGTGGTTCATCGGAGCAGCCATCTTCATTTGTGTGATCTGGGGTTCCACGGCTACTTTATCCGAAGGAAAGTATTCCTCTTACCACTGGTTTGACTTTATCATTTTCGGCCTTGCTCAGGGAAGTATCTATGCCCTCATCGCCATGGGTTACACCATGGTTTACGGCATTCTCCGAATGATCAATTTCGCTCATAGCGAGGTCTTTATGAGCGGCCCTTATACGGCTTACTACGTCGCTGCGGCCTTTTACTCATCCGGCTTTCTTGATCGCCAGCCTGTTGTCAGTCTGATCATCATCTTCCTCGTCTCCATGGCGACATCAACCTTCATCGCTATTCTCCTGGAGCGAATCGCTTATCGCCCCTTGCGAACGGCCCCCCGACTGGTTCCCCTCATCACGGCGATCGGAGCCTCCTTCTTTCTGCAATATACCTTTCGAGGACTTTACGGTTCCGGCTTCCAGGCTTATCCAGTGGTGAAGATCCTTGAAGGGGAATGGATGTTCGGAGAATTTCGGATTCTAAAGTTTCAAGCTGCGGTGATCATCGCGGCGGCGCTCTTGATGGCTGCTCTCTACTCCTTTATACAACGTACCCGTATCGGAAAAGCAATCCGATCTGTCTCGGAAGATAAGGAAACGTCTTCGCTGATGGGGATTAATGTTGACGAATGATCGTGACCACATTTGCCATCGGCGGAATGGCTGCGGGGGCTGCGGGTGTTTTATATGCGGTGATGTTCAAGCAGGTTCACTTTTTTATGGGTTTTGTTCCGGGGATCAAAGCTTTTACGGCGGCCGTATTGGGCGGCATCGGCAATATTCCGGGAGCCATGTTGGGCGGGATTTTTCTCGGTCTCATCGAATCGGTGGGACCTACCCTGTTCCTGGATGGCCTTGGAATTGTCGCCCCTTACCAACTCAAAGACGCCATTGCTTTTATCCTGCTCGTTCTCGTGCTGATCTTTCGACCCACAGGCATTTTGGGGGAGCGTGTAGCTAACAAGAAAGCTTAAACAAGTTCCGAGTGTTGAGTGCGGAGTTCGGAAAATTTCACCTTAGTCACTTTTAACCTTAGGTCACTTTCGTCACTTCACTATGAAGCACGCAATTAAAATCGCGCTGATCGGAGGTGTCGTAGAGGTCCTCCTCTCGCTGATCGGAATGATTGAGGCTTTTAGTCAACGCGATATTATCAGCCAAATCATCTCCATGGGCCATACTCTGCTGCTTCTGGTCGTTCTGTTTACGGGCTATCTCGTAGCAAAACGGACACCGGGAGCTAAACGTTTGTGGGTACTGATAAACAGCCTGATATCGGGGTTGATTGTGGGAGGCGTCCTCGCCCTACTGGTGATGGTGGGGGGGGGAGTAAGTTTGCGGAAGGTCTTTATCAATGCTTCACCTCTTCTCTATAAATTACTCACTTTTGATCAGGGGGTAAAGACGGGTATTCTTCTACTCGTCGGGGGGGGCGCCTTGAGTGGACTTCTCGCAGGCCTCCTCTCCCTCGCGCCAGGCTTCTCCGTCGGGTGTTGATCGTCTCACTTGGCAGCGTGGTTGGGGCGGGCGTGCTGCAGGACTTGCTGCGTCCCACCTTCGCCCTCTGGGGACCTCTTGCCGTCATGAACAAGTGGCTTTTCACCGCCAATGGACTTACATTCCATGGTGCCATAGGGCTATTCGTACTGATTGCGGCCTTGTCTGCCCTTTGGGCTAAAAAAGGGAATGCGATTCGATCTGACTTGAAACGTCTGCCTTCCACAAGGCAACGTGCGTTAAAGATAATGAGTCTCCTTCTTCTCATCATGGTCCTGCTCGTGCTACCACGACTTCTCGGTCTTTTCCTCAGTGAAGTGCTTACCATTGTGGGTCTTTACGTCCTTTTCGGATTAGGACTAAATATCGTGGTTGGATTTGCCGGCCTTTTGGATCTGGGTTATGTCGCTTTCTTCGCCATCGGTGCGTATACCACAGGCGTGCTGACCTCCCCGGAATTGGGCTTCTTCAATCTATCCTTTTGGGGAGCACTCCCTTTCGCGATCTTCATGGGAGTACTGTCGGGTGTCCTTTTGGGCATCCCTGTTCTGAAGATGCGGGGTGATTATCTTGCTATTGCAACCCTTGGTTTCGGTGAAATCATCCGTATTCTTGTTCTCTCCGATTTTTTACGGCCGTGGTTGGGCGGGGCACAGGGTATCGGTAAAATTCCCAGAGCACACGTCGGCAGCATAGAATTGGCGACGCCTCAGCAGGTCTACTATCTTATTCTCGCGGGTTGTCTGCTCGTTGGCTTTATCTCCTGGCGACTAAGAGACTCTCGACTGGGACGCGCCTGGATGGCCGTGCGGGAGGATGAAGACGTCGCCCAGGCGATGGGAATCAATCTGAGCTCCACAAAGTTACTCGCCTTCGCCACAGGAGCCGGTTTTTCTGCTTTGAGCGGAGCCATCTTCGCCAGCAAACTGGGCTCGGTCTACCCCCACAGTTTTAACGTGATGATTTCCATCAACATCCTCTGTTTAATCATCGTCGGAGGGATGGGAAGTATCCCGGGCGTGCTCGTGGGAGCAATTGCCCTGGTGGGACTGCCGGAGTTGTTGCGAGAGTTTGCCGAGTACCGCCTCCTGGTTTATGGCGCTGCTCTCGTGGCCATGATGCTTCTTCGGCCTGAGGGTCTTTGGCCGGAGGCTTTGCGCCGCCGCGAAGTGCACGAAGGAGAAAAGGCCGATACAGAATCCACGTCAGGCGCCAAACCTAACCCGGCGTTGCCGAAACTAAAGAGTGGGAGTTGAAGAAAATCCGAAATCCGAATATCGGGCGAAGCGTCCGTCTCGGACCAATCCGAAACAAATCCGAATTTCAAAAATTCAGATTTATTGCACCTTTTTGAGTTCCGAACATTTCAAAATTGGTCATTTGGGATTGTTTCGAATTTCTGATTTCGTGCTTCGAATTTAAATCGGTCAACGACAATAAGTTTGCTCCCATCTTGAGCACAATTTTATTCAGGAGAGACTAGATAAAAAGAACTTATGGCTATTCTATCCACAAAAAAAGTCACCAAACGCTTCGGCGGGTTGATCGCCGTAGGCGATTTGGACATCGAAATCAAAGAGCACAGCATCCACAGTATCATCGGACCCAACGGCGCTGGCAAGACGACCTTTTTCAATTGCGTTACCGGCTTTTACCGGCCTGAATCCGGAGAGATTCTATTGAGCCACCACTCCCTCGTTGGCCTGTTGCCCGACCGAATCGTTCGTCTTGGAATTTCTCGCACCTATCAAAATATTCGCCTCTTTCCCAACCTCACCGCCATGGAGAATATCCTCGCGGGCCTCCATAGCCACTTGAGAGCAGGGTTCTTTGGTATTTTGGTTGGATTCCCTGCTGTCCAACAAGAAGAAAGAGAAGCAGCGGAAGAAGCGCGGCGTCTCCTTAAGTTCGTCAACCTCGCTGGGAAGGGCGATTTCCTGGCAAAGAATCTTCCCTATGGCGACCAGCGACGGCTGGAAATTGCCCGGGCCTTGGCTGCTCGCCCCAAACTTCTGCTCCTCGACGAACCCACGGCAGGCATGAATCCAAGAGAGACGCAGGATATGATGGATTTCATCCGGCACCTCCGTGATGAGCTGGGAATCACGATCCTTCTCATCGAACATCAGATGAAGGTCGTGATGGGTATCTCTGAATCCGTCACCGTATTGGATTATGGGGAAAAAATCGCAGAGGGCGCCCCGGCCGAAATTCAGAAAGACCCAAAGGTCATCGAGGCCTATTTGGGAAGATCGAGTCAAGTAGTCTTGTAGTCAAATAGTCATGAAAAATCACAAGACTAAAATGTTGCCTGACTAGATTTTATGACTACTTGACCAAGAGCAAAAAATGAAGATTGAGAAATTTGAAGATTTAGATTGCTGGAAGAAGGCAAGGTAATTGGCTAACTTGGTTTATGATCTTACGAATCAAAGGAGCTTTGTGAAGGATTTCCACCTACGGGATCAAATGCGGGATGCCGCAGGGTCGGTAATGCACACCATTGCGGAGGGGTTTGCGGCAGGTTCCGATGCGGAGTTCGTCCGATTCTTAAAAATCTCTCGACGTTCTGCAAGCGAGGTGCAATCACAGCTATATCTTGCGCTTGATCAATGGCCTTATCGCATACTTGCATCGAGATAAAAAGTAGTCCAGTAGTCATATCGTCGCGTGGTCCTATAGCTTTATAGTCCCGTATTGGTTAATTTTGTTTTTTGGGTCTTTGACTATGTGACTATCTGACCATGTGACCACAGGACGACAAGACTATTCGACGACAAGACCACTTTTTTATGTCACTTCTCGAAATCCAAAATGTGCATACCTACTACGGGCAGATCCATGCCCTCAAGGGCGTTTCCCTCACCGTTGATAGGGGAGAGATCGTTACTCTGATCGGAGCCAATGGGGCAGGCAAGAGCACCTTGCTCAAGACCACGAGTGGTTTGTTGCGGCCGCGCCAGGGCTTTATCCGCCTCGACGGCGAAGAACTCACCCAATATCCTCCTCACGAGATTGTGACGAAAGGGGTGGTGCAGGTCCCGGAGGGGCGCCGGATCTTTGGTCGTCTTACGGTTACCGAAAATCTGGAGATGGGTGCCTTCGCAGTTTTCGATCAAAAGCTCATCAAGAAAAATCTGGAAAGGGTTTTTAACCTCTTCCCCAGATTGAAGGAACGCTACAGGCAAGTGGCGGGGACGCTCAGCGGTGGGGAGCAACAGATGCTTGCGACAGGTCGGGCCCTGATGGCGAATCCACGCGTTCTCCTCATGGATGAACCCTCCATGGGTTTGGCACCGGTGCTGGTGGATAGTATTTTTGAAACCATTCGACATCTCCACGCCGAAGGGACCACGATCCTTTTGGTGGAACAGAACGCCCGCATGGCCCTCCAGATTGCCGGCCGAGGGTACGTGCTTCAATCGGGGACAGTGCTGTTCAGCGACACAGCTGAGAATTTGCGTCGGAACGAGATAGTGCGCGAAGCCTACCTCGGCGAAACATGACAAAAAAACAAGTTCCAGACGCCAGCGGTAAATTCAATGCCAAAATCAGGAAGGTCATCTTTTTTAACTCAGGCAATTGCCCCCCATCCATCGGGGGAAGGGACGAAGATGAAATGATCACCTGTCTTAGGAGGCATCCAGGATGAAGGATGAGTATAAAACCAAAAAGCAACTCATCCGTGAGTTGGTGAAGGTGCGCCAGAGAATGGCTGAAATTGAAAAAACAGAACTTGAGCGAAAGCCGTGGGAGGAAGAAATCAAGGGCGCCCTCTCCTTGTTAAACGCCACGCTGGAATCAACCGCTGACGGGATTCTTGTGGTTGACCGGGGGGGAAAGATCGTGAGCTTCAACCGAAAGTTTGCCCAGATGTGGCGCATTCCCGAAGCCGTCACCACTTCTCGGGATGACAACCAAGCGCTGGCTTTTGTTTTAGGCCAGTTGAGAGACCCAGAAGGTTTCCTTGCCAGGGTACGAGAATTATATAACCAGCCGGCGACTGAGAGCTTTGATATCCTTGAATTCAAAGACGGTAGGACCTTCGAGCGTTATTCCCAACCCCAGTCGATAGGCGAACAAGTGGTTGGAAGGGTGTGGAGCTTTCGCGATGTCACCGAGCACAAGCGGGCAGAGGAGGCTCTTCGGGAAAGCGAAAAACGCTATCGGACACTCGCCGAGGCTGCACCCGACATGATTTTTATCGTGGATGGTGACGGAGGTGTCAATTATGTAAATAGTTTTGCCGCAAAACAATTCAGAAATAGCCCTGAAGCGATCATCGGAAAGCATACAAAAGACCTTTTCCCATCCGATATATCCGGTCGACAGAGTCAAAATCTGCAAAAGGTCTTTGAAACCGGGAAGCCTGTTTATGCTGAAAATAAGACAACCCTATTAGATCGTGACGTATGGCTGAGTACCTGGTTGGCCCCCCTCTTCAATGAGGCAGGTGACGTGTACTCTGTTCTTGGCATCTCACGGGACATCACCGAGCGCAAGCAGGCCGAGGAGGCCCTCATAAAATCTCAAAAGAAATACATCGACCTCTATGAAAACGCGAATGATATGATTTTCACCTTGGACCTTCTGGGTAATTTTACATCGATTAATCGGGCCGCTTACGCTTCTTTTGGCTATCGTTTGGAAGAACTCTTGGGAAAGAACCTCCATGATGTGGTCGCCCCTGAGAGTTTCAATTATGCCATGGCAATACTCCAGCGGGCCGTGGCTGAGAAATCGGATCTCATGGAAATTCAGCCATGGGAGTTTGAAGGGTTTAAGAAGGATGGCACCAAAGTTCTGTTGGAGGTTCGAGCCCGGCTGATCTTGCAAGACGGAAACATCACGGGAATCCAGGCAATCGCCCGTGACATCACGGAGCGGAAGCAAGCCGAAGAGGAGAAAGCATTTCTCCAAGAGCAACTCCGCCAATCTCAGAAGATGGAAGCGATTGGTCGCCTGGCAGGCGGCATTGCTCACGATTTCAATAACCTCCTCACGATTATCAAAGGCTATAGCACCCTCTCCATCTTGGAGCTCAAAGAGGGGGATCCGTTGAAGGGAAACATCCAAGAGATCCAGAAAGCAACGGATCGGGCAGCAAATTTGACGCGTCAACTTTTGGCCTTCAGCCGTCGCCAGGCGATGGAAATGAAGGTATTAGACCTGAACGCGATATTAAGAGATATGGACAAGATGCTTCGTCGGGTGATCGGTGAGGACATCGCACTGATCACCCATTTCGCAGAGGATCTGGGAAGGACGAAGACGGATCCGGGTCAGATGGAGCAGGTCATCATGAACCTAGTGGTCAATGCCAGAGATGCAATGCCCGATGGAGGAAAACTCACGATTGAGACCGCGAATGTTGAGCTGGATGAGACTTATGTTCGGGCGCACATCGCTGTCAAGCCCGGTCGCTATCTGATGTTTTCAGTCAGTGATACAGGAGTGGGGATAACTCGGGAGGTTCAGGAGCGTCTCTTTGAGCCCTTTTTTACAACCAAGGAAACCGGGAAAGGAACGGGTTTGGGTTTATCGACCGTCTATGGGATTGTAAAACAGAGTGGAGGGAATATATGGGTTTATAGTGAGCCGGGGAGAGGAACGACCCTTAAGATTTATCTCCCTCGAGTCGATGAATCGATCGAGGTCTTCAAAGAGAAATTAGCAGAAGCTCTTCCTGCCAGGGGTGAGACCATTCTTGTTGTTGAGGATGAGGAAGAGGTTCGGAAATTAGCAGCGCGAATTTTACAGATCCACGGATATAAGGTTCTGGAGGCACCTCAAGGGGGGGATGCCTTACTCATCTGCGAGCGGCATAAGAACCCGATTCATCTGATGTTGACCGATGTCGTGATGCCCGGGATGAGCGGTCATCAATTGGCCAAACGTTTGAAACCCCTCCAACCGGAAATGAAGGTCCTCTATATGTCAGGTTATACGGATAACGCGATTGTCCAGCATGGTGTTCTGGGGGAAGGAGTAAATTACATCCAGAAGCCTTTTACCGTGGATGCACTGGCAAGAAAAGTAAGGGAAGTGCTGGACCAATGAATGGTGACAAAAATCCGTATCTCCTTACCCCTATTTTTCTCTACCCTGGATTCCACTCGTTACAACTTGTAACCCGCAATCCGCTTTCTCAGAAGCCCGTAGATCAAACCCCCCAAGATCATGCTTGGCAAAGAGGAGCCCAGGGGCCATGGAAAGGCTGCTTTGGTTTGCAGCACCTTTTCCATTAACATCGGTGAAAAGCCCAAATAAACAGCAAATCCAATCGCCCAGGCGATGATCGCCATAGGATTGATCCCTTTCGCAAACCAGTATTTCCCCTCCTTCTTATAAAGATCTTCCAAATCGATCTCTCCTCTCCTTAAGAGAAAGTAATCAACGAGAACGATCCCGAAGAGAGGACAGAACATGGCCCCAATAAAGAGAAGAAAATGCTCATAATCGAGTATGGCAGGGAAAATAATTGCAACAATGATCCCCAGGATTCCGCCGATCCAGATTCCTGCTCGTTCTCCCAGTTTAGGGAAAATATTCAGTCCCGAGATTGCTGTGGAATAAATATCCAAGAAGGTGGTGGTGAAGGTAGAGAAGAGAACGATGATCAGAGCAGGAATGGCCCATCCAAATTTCAGCATGAGATTCATCACCACTCCTGAAGGGTCAGGAGACTGGGTGGCAAGGGCGGCCGTCAGTCCGATGAGGTACATCCACGAAGAGACAACAAAATAACCGACCCAGGTTCCCCAAAAACTTCTTTTCGAATCCGTGGCAAAGCGCGAATAATCCGAGACCAGAGGAAGCCAGGAGATGGGCATGGCGATCACAAGATCCATTCCTACCATGAAAGGGAAATCTCCCTTTCTCGGAATTTGAGAGAGCGTCCCCCATCCGTACTCTTGAAAGACGATGTAGGTCATGACCACACACAATATCATCAGGACGAAAACAGAGACTCGTTGGAGCCACTTCCAGAACCGGTGACCCACTACCGCCCACAACGTCGTGATCACCCCTGCAAGGATGATCCAAAGGTTGAGGTTCGAAAACCCGTAGAACTTGGAGATGGCATCGGCTGCCTGGCCACAAACGATCAGCATGACCGCGGTCCAGCCGATGAGCTGGATCACATTGAGGGCAGCGGCAAAGTAAGAGCCTCTGATCCCGAAAGAAGGCCGGACGCTCACCATTGTCGGAATGCCCCATCGGCTCCCCATCAAGCCGCCCAAAGCAAAGGGGGTGTTCCCAATCAGGTGGCCGAGAAGAATAGCCCAAAGGCCCAGCCCTAAGCCCAGAGGGACCACCAAACTCCCCGCCCAAATCTCTGCTAAAGAGATCGCTGCTCCTGCCCACAGTAGAAAGAAATCCCAACCGCCTAAATTCCTCTCTTCTTTTGGAATCGGTTCAATTCCAGGCATCGGTCGCCCCCTTTGTAACAGTAAGCAAAAAGGTAATGAGTGATCGGTAATCAGTCATCAGTTGTTGAAAAACGCTTATCACAAAAAATGTCCGCTTTATTGATCATCGAATTGATCATCCTACCGATTTCGGAAAGGGAACTGTTTAGTTTTTGGGTTTGTTCTAGGCTCAAATATCTACAATCTTCTGCCGTTTCGATCCAATGTTGTGTTTCTTGCTGCTCACCATCAGCATCAGTAAGTTTGCTTACAAAATGTTTCTTATACCGTCTCTTAGCCCATGCCTCGGCAATCTGTGCTCCAACAGAACGCGATGATCGTCTCACCTGGTCAGTCAAGGAATACATTTCTTCCTTAGGAAAAGACTTTGTCAGTTCAAAAATTGACTTTGCTAACTTTCGAGCGTTCTTATAAACAACCAGGTCCCTGAAGCTCTCAGCATGTCCCAATTTACTCATCGATCTCCCCTTTTCTTAATATCTCTGATCACTGGCTACTGATCACTGATTACTGATCTCTGCCTACTGCCTTCAATATTTTCTGAACGACTTCCGTGGGATTCCTCCCCAACACTCGGATCATCGGTTCTTTACCCACATCCCCTTGATCGTAGATAAAATCAGGAACGCGCCTCATCTTTCTCAAGACGTCTCCCACCCCCCACGCTAGGGAGGAGCCTTCCTGCTTTTTCAACTTTTTTGGTTCGAGCCTCCGGTCAAAATGGCCAACCAGAAAACCTTTTCTCCCCAACTGCTCAACCGTTTCTCTTGAATATCGGATATTCATTGCCGAACAATATTCGGGATCAAATTTCATGACGGTCAGAATGAGGTTGGCCACATGCCGGGACGCCCCAAATTCAGGATCGCTATAAGTGGTGACCGAATCCTTGAATCGGACAATTCTTCCAGGAAAAGCCGCCACGTCTTCCAGTCCTTCTGCAAAAGGAAGAGCATACCCTAAGTTTGAAGAAACCTCCGGAATGAGACGCCCGATCTCCTCCCCCTTCAATACTTCCACTGCTCTCCTTATCTCCTGGATCACTTGATACCGCTCCATCTCCCTCAGGACATAAGCAGAGGGATTGGTCGGTCCATGCCCTTTCCCGAGGTTGAGACCGGACCGAATCGCCATGGTGATAAAGTTCTTTGCCTTTCTCACCGCTTCATCGACAGGTTCCCCTCTTGCCAGGAGCGTTGCGATCGCAGACGCAAAGGTGCACCCCGTTCCGTGGGTATTTTTTGATTCAATCCTCGGTCCCTCTATCTCGCTAAAACGTTCCCCGTCGTAAAGGAGGTCAACCGCCATCCCCTTCAGATGGCCTCCTTTGATGACCACATATTTCGTTCCCATTCTGTAGATTTGCTGAGCGGCTTTCTTCATTCCCTTCAAGGAGTTTACCTTGAACCCTGCCAGGGCCGAGGCCTCCATCAGATTCGGCGTCACCACCCATGCCATGGGAATCAATTTCTTAATGAGTATCTCTTGGGCATCCTTGTGAAGAAGCGAAGCCCCGCTCTTTGAGATCATGACCGGGTCTACGACCACCTTCTTGACCTTATACTGCTTGATCTTTCGGGATACGACCTCAATAATCTCTCGATTTGCCAGCATGCCTGTCTTGACGGCATCGACGCCGATGTCCGAGAGGACCGCATCAATCTGCTCCTCAACAAACCGCGGAGGAACTTCGTGAATGCCTTGAACCCCTACCGTATTTTGTGCCGTAAGGGCCGTAATAGCGCTCATTCCGAAACCACCCAGCAAGGTGATTACTTTTAGATCCGCCTGAATTCCTGCCCCCCCGCCCGAATCCGACCCGGCGATCGTCAATACTCGCTTCATCTCTCTTTCCTCCCGATGAAAAAGCAAAATAAAAAAGCCGTAATTCCCATGGAGGTATTACGGCTTCGTTTCCATTTTCCGCTTCCCTTCGCTGGAATTACCCTGACAGGTTCGGAGGGTCTCCCTATCCCGCCAGAGCGGGACAAGGACTCTCAGCCCAATGAGCTCCCCTAGCTATATTCTAAAACAATTTTACTCGACAGCGGGGAGTATGTCAATCGGGAAAATTCAGAAAAATTCAGCTTCAAAGTTGAAGCATCGCCGTTCATTGGTTTTGGGTCGCCTGCCTGCGCCATGCCGAGAGATCTCCCAATGATAGAGGATAACCAGAACCCATTGAATCATCCTACGTCATGGTCTACGCCGCCCCTAGAATATTCCAATGATTTTAGTTAATTATCTATATAGCACTTGGCCACGCGTAAGTTTGTGAAAAATTGCATAAAATTCTTGACTTCTTTAGACGTTTGCTTTATGTTTTACGATGATTTTCCAGACCCTCCAAAGAAGCGGGGGACTTTGTTGGCGGAAAGTTTGAATTATTCGATTACAGGACGCGGCTTAACCAAATACAAACTTTATAGGAGAGGGCACTATGAGACTGAAGAATGTTGGGTCGAAGTTGATGTTGTTGCTGGTGGTTGCATACCTGTTCATCCCGCTGGCAGCACTCGCAAGTGAGGCGGATCTTGCGATCCCTGATTTGCACAAGGGTGCTCCATATACTTTACTGGGTGGGATAAAACCGTGGAATCTGCTCTTTTATGGCGCGTGCATCATCGCCGGCACGTTAGGGATTAGCTTGTTTCTGCGTCACCAAGTCAAGAAGCTGAGAGCCCATGAATCGATGCTCAAGGTGGCTGAAACCATCTTTCAGACCTGTCGTACCTATCTGATTCAGCAGGGGAAATTTCTTGCTATGCTGTTTATTTTCATTGCAATTTGTATGGCCTTCTACTTCCTCGCCTTGAAGGGTGAAGGGGTCCCTACGCTGCTCCTGGTCCTGCTCTTTTCAGTGGTGGGCATGGGCGGCTCTTACGCTGTGGCCTGGTACGGCATTCGGATCAACACCTATGCCAACGCCCGGACCGCTTTTGCCTCGCTCGCCGGGAAGCCATGGGACGTGGTGAATATTCCCTTACGCTCCGGTATGAGCGTAGGGCTCTTCCTCATCTCTCTTGAATTGGTCATGATGGTCATCATTCTGCTCTTCGTCCCCCGCAATATTGTCGGATACTGCTTCCTGGGGTTCGCCATTGGTGAGTCCCTGGGCGCATCGGCACTCCGGATCGCCGGCGGCATCTTTACCAAGATCGCCGACATCGGCTCCGACCTCATGAAGATCGTTTTCAAGGTGAAGGAGGACGATCCCCGTAACCCGGGCGTGATTGCCGACTGTACCGGTGACAACGCGGGCGACAGCGTGGGTCCGACGGCAGATGGTTTCGAAACATACGGCGTGACCGGCGTTGCGCTAATCGCTTTTATCACGCTTGCCGTTGTGAGTCCCAACATGGAGGTCAAAGAAGCCATCCAGGGCAAACTGATCGTCTGGATTTTCGCCATGCGCTTCCTCATGGACTTCTTCTCAGGTGTTTCGTACTTCGTGAACCAGGCCATTTCCTCGGCCAAATACAGGGACAAGAAGGAGTTCGATTTCGAAGAGCCTCTGATGAGACTGATCTGGATCGCGGCCGCCCTCTGCATCAGCACCTCGTTTGTGGGGAGCTACTTGCTCATCAGTGACCTGCAGGTGATCAAAAACGGCATGCTCACCCCGATGCCCCATGTCTGGTGGCAGCTTGCGATGATCATTAGCTGCGGTACGCTGGCGGCAGTTCTGATCCCCGAGTTCACGAAGATATTTACCAGCTCCAAATCGAAACACGTGCAAGAGATTGTAACTGCGTCGCGCGAGGGGGGGGCATCCTTGACCATACTCTCCGGTATCGTTGCCGGCAACTTCAGCGCCTACTACATGGGCATACTGATTGCCTTCCTCCTGGGGATCGCGTACTTCGTCAGCCTTTTCATACCGCCTGAAGTCATCAACTATCCATCGATTTTTGCCTTTGGTCTGGTTGCCTACGGATTCCTCTGCATGGGCCCGGTCAACATCGCGGTGGACAGCTACGGTCCTGTAACGGACAACGCCCAGTCCATCTTCGAGCTTGCGCAGACCGAAAACATCCCGGGCATCAAGCAGGAGATCAAGAGGGATTTCGGATTCGATCCCGACTTCGAAATGGGTAAATTTTACCTCGAGTCGAACGATGGGGCCGGAAACACCTTCAAGGCGACCGCGAAACCCGTGCTCATCGGCACCGCGGTGTGCGGTGCCACGACGATGATCTTCTCGATCATCCTGCTGCTCCAGAGCAAGAACATGCTCCATGTGCAGCTGACCGACGCGCCGATCATTCTCGGCCTCATCTGCGGCGGCGCGGTGATCTTCTGGTTTGCCGGGGCCTCCATGCAGGCAGTGACCACCGGTGCATACCGGGCGGTCGAATTCATCAAAAAGAACATGAACCTGGACAAGACGGAAGCCGATATTGAGGATTCCAAGACCGTGGTCAAAATCTGCACCCAGTACGCGCAGAAGGGTATGTGGAACATCTTTATCGCGATCCTGCTCATGACGCTCGCTTTCGCGTTGCTCAACCCCAACTTCTTTGTCGCCTATCTGATTTCCATCGCCTGCTTCGGCCTCTTCGAGGCCATCTACATGGCAAACGCCGGCGGCGCCTGGGACAACGCGAAGAAGATCGTCGAAGTCGACCTGAAGGAGAAGGGCTCGGCGCTTCATGCCGCAACGGTCATCGGCGATACGGTGGGCGATCCCTTCAAGGATACCTCCTCCGTGTCTATGAACCCCATCATTAAGTTTTCGACTCTCTTCGGCCTGCTTGCGACCGAAATCGCAATCGAGATGACCGTACACGCAAAGGAAACCGGTTCCACCAACTGGGCTCCCTATATCGCTCTTCCGGTGTTCATTGTCGGACTCATCTTCGTATGGCGTTCATTCTACACGATGCGAATACCTTTGGAGGAAGCCGCCGAGAAACTCCCAAACAGGGAGACAAAGATCGCGCACGTCCACAAGTAGAAAAGCGGAGCCGCCTGCTCCTGCGGGTATAGAGAATAACCAAGTGCCCTCCCCTCATGAGAGGGGAGGGCACTTTTTATTTGATGCGGGACGTTCGGCTTGAGTTTGCCGTTGGGGCGGGTAAAAGAGGGTTCGTTACGGTAGAAAATCAAAGAATCCGGCGGACCGAAGAGAAAGGTCTACTCTTTAGGATGCTTGGTTTCATAGATGCGTCGCTTGATCTGACCAATCTCCTTGGTGACAGGAATCTCTTTTGGACAGACCTCCGTACACTTCCACAGGGTTTGACACCCCCACGCCCCGTCCTTGTGATCTAAGTGAGCCATCCTGTCCTCCGAACCCTCATCCCTTGAATCGAAGAGGTACCGAAAAGATCGAACGAGAGCAGCAGGGCCCGCGTAGCTTGCAGTCTCCGGATTCTGATTGACAGGACAGGCTGCCGTACAGCAGGCGCAGAGAATGCAGCGGATGGCCTTCTCAAGAAGCTGTTGCTGTTCCGGTGACTGTCTTTTTTCCTGATCAGGAGGGGGTGTCTTTACGATCAGATAAGGCTTGATTGAATTGTACTTTTCAAAAAAAGGATCGAGGTCCACAATCAAATCTTTGATCACCTTAAACACCGGAAGAGGCTCAATCAGAACTTCCTCCTTAAAGTCTCTGGCCAACTTTTGGCAGGGCAAGGAGCAGATGCCATTGATCCTCATCCCATCTGATCCGCAGATGCCGTGACCACAGGACCATCGGTACGAGAGGGTTGGATCCTGTTCCCATCGGATCCGGTTGAGGCAATCGAGAAGCCGATCCATGGGATCCGCCTCAACTTCGTAGGTTCTATAGTAAGGCTTCTCATCCTTGCTCGGATCAAAACGGAATATTTTCAGTTTAACCAGCACAATCAACCTTTCGTCCTGCCGTGCTGCGGTGCTGCAGTGAAACAATGACTTGCAGGAGCACGGCAACACTGCTCTAACGGCAGCACTCTCAATAAACCCTCGCTTCGGGTTGGAATCGGGTGATCTTCACGGGTTTATACCTCACTTCCGGCTCCTTCGGGGCCTGGAAGACAAGGGTGTGCTTTAAGAAATATCGATCCGCCCGCGAAGGAAAATCTTCCCGGTAATGAGCCCCCCGGCTCTCCCGACGATGGAGAGCGCTCATAAGAATCACCTCCGAGAGATCAAGCTGATGCCCGAGCTCGATCGCTTCCATCAGTTCATAATTGAAGGCCTTTCCTTTGTTCACGACCCCAATTTCTTTGTAGCGCTCTTTCAGGTTTCGAATCTCTTCAATCCCTTTGCCTAGACCCTCCTCATGACGAAAGACCGATCCATAATCCATCATCAATGACTGCATTTTCTTTCTGAGCGGGTCGACTTTCTCTCGCATCGGATGGGTTAACAATCGGGTGATCCTTTCTTCTGACAATCTCACGGCCTCCGCCGAGGCGGATGCATAGCCCGAGTCCCTTGATTTTCTCTTTCATGGTTAACCCGCTTCTCCGGCCGAAGACGAGTAGATCGAGGAGTGAATTGCAGCCGAGTCGGGTCGCTCCGTGGACCGATACGCATGCACATTCTCCTGCTGCGTATAATCCGGGCACTACGGAACCTTTCTCATTCGCCAGGACCCTTCCATCGACGTCCGTAGGAATGCCTCCCATCATATAATGACAGGTGGGTGCCACCGGAACGGGATCGTAGACCGGATCGATTCCCGTGTAGATTCTGACAAACGAGGCAATCTCCCAGAGTTTCTCCTGGATCTTCTCCTCTCCCAGATGAGTGAGGTCGAGATGGACATAATCTTTTCCGCCGATCCCTCTCCCGTCTCGAATCTCCGTGAGAATGGCTCTGGAGACGACATCTCTCGCCGCCAGGTCCTTTACGGTAGGGGCATATCGCTCCATGAAACGCTCGCCCAATCGGTTGCGCAAAACCCCGCCTTCGCCTCTGGCTGCTTCGCTCACCAAAATCCCCATCGGGTAAAGCCCTGTGGGATGGAACTGGACGAATTCCATGTCTTCGAGAGGAAGTCCCAGGTTGGTAGACTAGAGTGAAGGCCTCTCCGGTGGTCGCATTGCCGTTGGAGGTGGTCTTGTAGACTTTTCCGCAGCCCCCGGTGGCCAAAAGAACGGCTTTGGCCTGGAGAAGATGGAGTTCTCCCGTGGCAAGGTCATAGATCACAACACCGACACATCTTTTTCGATCCATCACCAGCGAGAGGAGGTAGTGTTCAGAATAAAATCTTGTCTGGTGCCGAAGGCATTGGTCGAAGAGGGTATCGAGGACAACCCTTCCGGTATGGTCCGCAGCATAGCAGGCCCTCTTCACAGGCTTCTTTCCGTAATCCCGGGTATGGCCACCGAAGTTTCGCTGGGCGATCTTTCCCTCGGCTGTGCGACTGAAAGGAACTCCCATGTGCTCCAGCTCATAGATGACCCGCGGCGAATCCTTGACCAGGATCTCGACGGCATCCTGATCCCCCAAATAGTCGCCTCCTTTGATCGTATCGTAGAAATGCCATTCCCAATGATCCTCCTCCTCATTGCCCAGTGGAGCAGTAATTCCGCCCTGGGCTGCTCCGGAATGAGATCGCGTGGGGAAAACTTTGCTGACGATCGCCACATTGGCCTGGCCGACGCACTCGACCGCTGCCCGAAGTCCTGCCAAACCGGCTCCCACAATGACGATATCGTGTTGGAAGATCATTTCGATCGCTCTTCAACGGGGATGTAGGGGCACGCCGCCGGACCGCAATAAGTCCCCACATAGTCTGCATCCGGCCGATAGAGTTCCGGTTTGGGTTGGGCCTCAGCAAACTTCTCTTCGATGACATGGGCTGCCCAGCCGGAGATCCGGGATACGGCAAAAACAGGAGTGAAGAGGTCCGTCGGAATCCCCATCAGATGATAGACCGAAGCGCTGTAGAAATCGACATTGGGATAAATCTCCTTCCCTTTTAACTTCCTGAACTCTTCCTGGGTGGATGTCTCAATCGCCTTCGTCAACTCAAACCACTTCCGATCTCCCGTACGGTCCGCCAGCCTGCTGCAAATTCCCCTCAAAATCGAAGCCCTTGGGTCTTCGGTGTGGTAAACCGCATGCCCCATCCCCATGATCTTTCCTCCTTTTTGGAGCTTTTCAGAAACCCAGGACTTCACACGATTGACCTCTCCAATCTCCACGAGCATTCTCATCACCTCACTATTCGCTCCGCCATGAATTTCTCCGGAAAGGGCTCCGAGGGCGGCCACGATCGAAGCATACAGGTGGGCATGCGTCGAGGCTACCTCCCTCCCGGCGAACGTGGAGGCGTTGAAGGAATGTTCGGCGTGGAGGATCAAACAGATATCAAAATCCCGCGCCGTCTCTCGATCGGGAGGAGATCCAGATAGCATGTATAAGAAGCTCCCTGCATGGGTGAGTTCACGATGGGGGCGAACCGGTTCCTTCCCCTTTCGAATACGATCCCATGCGGCCACGATGTTAGGCAGTTTGGCAATGAGGCGCGTTGCCTTCTTTAAATTGGCTTTCCTCGATTCGTCATGCAATTCGGGGTCGTGAGCCGCCAGGATGGGAACAGAGGCTTCCAGGATATCCATGGGATGCGCAGACTTTGGCATCATTTTCATAAACCCATAAACCGCATCGGGCACCCCTCTCTCTGAAATGAGCTCTGACTGAAAACTCTTCAACTCCTCTGCTTTAGGCAGGGAGTCATACAGCAAGAGAAAAGAAACTTCTTCAAAGGTGGAATGGACGGCGAGGTCACAGATATTGAGACCCCGATAAATCAGATTCCCTTTCTCCCCATCGACATCCGAGATCCGGGTATCTGCCACCTTCACTCCCCGAAGTCCGATATTTTTAGTTTCCACTGCCTCCTTCATCCTTTGATTCCTCCTTCATCACCCCTCTAACAGTTGTTGAAAAAGTGATTATTTCTCAGGCTGCTCAAAAATGCCCAAATGCAAGGCCCCCGAGATCCTGAGAGTGGCGTCGCGACGAATAAGGAGAGCGACTTATTGCCGGATAATTTCGCGAAGCGCGAGACAGATGCCTGCCTGCCGGTAGGCAGGGACATTTTTCAGGAGCCTGCTAATGAATCTACACCTCCTGTATAAAAACATCAATGGTACAAATCTATTATAAAATGCCAGAGGAGGGAATGAGAAATGAATAAGGTTGATTCCTTATTTTCATATGAAAAAAACCGTATTTTGGATGAAATCGGGTAATTTTACCCAAGAACATTTCAAATTTCCTCCTTACGTTTCCTCCTTTCCCCTTGGAAAGCTCCTGAAGCTGGCTCGCGATTCTCTCCCCTACTGAGGAGTTTTCCCGGATAGGGCCACCGGCCCATTTTTCAACCACTGGATTTCTTGATAATTCACCCTTTTTTCCATACAATGTTTTTAAGGAGAGGGAGGGGAAAAGATGGCTGCTTCAAATACGAAGTACCGAATAGAAAAAGATTCGATGGGCCCGGTCAATGTTCCCAAAGACGCCTATTATGGTGCGCAGACGCAGAGGGCGGTTGAAAATTTCGCCATCAGCGGTTGGCGGTTTCAGAGGGAAATGATCTATGCCCTAGGTCTTATCAAATACGGGGCGGCAAAGGTGAATTCGGAATTGGGCTTTTTAAAAGAACGGATGGCCAGGGCAATCCAGAAGGCGTCGGATGAGGTGATGGGAGGAAAATGGGATGCTGATTTTGTTGTGGATATTTTTCAGACCGGTTCCGGCACATCGACCAACATGAATGCCAATGAGTTGATCGCCAATCGAGCGAATGAGATCCTGGGAGGCCGGAAAGGAATCTACCAACCGATTCATCCTAATGACCACGTCAATCTCGGGCAATCCAGTAACGACGTTTTTCCTTCCTCCATCCATATTGCCGCGGTGATCCTCTTAAGGGAGAGACTACTGCCAGCCTTGGAAGGGCTTCGAAAGGCCCTTAAGAAAAAGGAAAAGCAGTTCTATCCTATCCTTAAGATTGGGAGAACCCATCTCCAAGATGCAACCCCCATCCGGCTGGGACAAGAATTTGGGGGATACGCGCAGCAGGTCGCATCGGGCGTCCGTCGAATTCGAAACACGTTTGAATCTCTTTCCCAACTTCCTCTCGGAGGGACGGCTGTAGGCACGGGAATAAACACCCACCCTCTTTTTGCCAAGAAGGTGATCTCCATCATCAGAAGGAAGACGGGTCATCCCTTTCGGGAGGCGGTTGACCATTTTGAGGCTCAGAGTGCCAAAGACGCCTTGATCGAAATGGGGGGGGCGTTGAAAACCCTCTCTGTCTGTCTGACTAAAATCGCCAACGACATTCGATGGCTGGGCTCGGGTCCCCGTTGCGGAATTGGTGAAATTCATCTCCCCGACACTCAACCCGGTTCATCGATCATGCCTGGAAAAGTCAACCCAGTGATTCCCGAATCCCTTATTCAGGTATGCGCTCAAGTGATTGGAAACGACGCAGCGATCACCATAGGGGGGTTGAGCGGCAACTTTGAGCTCAATGTCATGATGCCTCTGATCGCCCACAATTCACTCCAGTCCATTCGCCTCCTCGCCAGTGCAATCGAGAATTTCTCGAAACGATGCATCGGGGGGATCGAGGCTGACCGTGAACGGTGCGAAGAGATGATCGAAAGAAGCCTTTCCCTTGCCACCGCCCTCACACCGAAAATCGGTTACGATGAAGCAGCCCGAATTGCCAAGAAGGCATATGCCCAGAGGAAGACGATCCGCCAGGTCGTTGAGGAGGAAGGAATCCTTTCAAAGGATGAATTGGACCGCTGGCTCGACCCTCGATCGATGATCGCCCCGGCGAGATTAAAGAGAAAATAGTCCTATCCCCTTTGTGGACACGACCTTGACACTCTTTGCCTCAGTGCTTATTTTTGCATAGGGGAAGCAAAAGAAAGGAGGGCGATATAGATGTATTTCATTACAGTCTCCGAAATGCTCGGAACAAAAGGGGTTCAGGTTGCCCAAGGGGTGGCCAAGGGTTTAAATTATGCTTATTTCGGCGAAGCGGAGCTCCTCCATTTTGCGGAAGAGATGGGATTTCTAAAGGATGTCAGCAAATTAGACGAAAAGGGACCACCTCTTCTTGAAAAGTTCTTCAGCGAAAAACCAAAAATCTATCTCGACCGGCTGCAATCCGTTATCTTTGAAGTCGCAAAGAAAGGGAATGCACTTTTCTTCGGGAGGGGAAGTCAACTTCTTCTCAACTCCTTCGATTGTGCTTTTCATGTGCTGGTCACAGGATCTGTGGAAAAAAGAATTCAACGAATCTTAGAAGAAAAGAAGGTGGACAGAGAAATCGCCGAAAAAATGATTCGTCGGTCAGACCAGGACAAGCGGGGGTTTCTTAGATTTGCATTTGAAGAAGACTGGCTCAATCCCAATCTCTACGATCTGGTTCTGAATACGGATAAATTGACCATCGATTCGGCGGTCAAAATGGTCATAGACGCGGCTAAATCAGATGCTATCAAAGCCTGTGGGATTGATTCGATGAAATTGCTTGAAAGACTTTCCCTTCAACGTAAAGTGGAAGCCACTGCACTCGAAGCAGGCATGGAGAGTCAACATACTTTCTATGAAGTAGAAGACGGTGAGACGGTGCGAATCTATGGGATTGTTTATTCCCTCCAGGAAAAAGAGGCTTTGGAGAAGATGATGAAGGGAATAAAAGGGGTAAAGAAAGTGATCAATAATTTGACCCTTTTTTCGGGGGCGATGGGGGCGGCCTAGGTTGGGCCCTGATGCGTTATTTTCTTTTTAGATAAACCAAAAGAAGGATTCCTCCGATGATCATAAAGGCCGAGAGGGTTTGTCCCATGGTGAAGGGGCCGAGGATGAACCCGAGCTGAGGGTCCGGTTCCCTGAATAATTCTACGAAGAAACGGAAGAGACCATAAAGCGAAAGAAACAGCGCTAAGAGCCCGCCGTCGGGAAGTTTTTTGTCTTTGAGAAACCAGAGGATCAAAAAGAGAACTCCTCCTTCCAGACCACTTTCATAAAGCTGAGAGGGGTGCCGCGGAAGAGGGCCTCCCTTTGGGAAAACCATCCCCCAGGGAATCTGGGTCACTCGGCCATAGAGCTCCCCATTGATGAAATTACCAATTCTCCCTAAACCCAGTCCGATAGGGGCAGTGACAATGAAGAGGTCGGCGATCTTCCAGAAAGACTTTCTGTTCCTCAAGGAAAAAAGAATCCCGACAATGAGGACGCCGATCAACCCGCCATGGAACGACATGCCGCCGTGCCAGATGGCAAAGATCTCAAGGGGATCCCTGAGATACATTTTAAGATCGTAGAAAAGGACATATCCCAAACGGGCCCCGATGATTAATCCGACAATGAGGTAGAAATAGAGGTTCTCGACGTCCAGCTTGGAGACGCCAAAATCTTTTCTCTTCATCTGATACCGGACGAGGAGATAGGAGGCAAAGAACCCAAAGACATACATCAGCCCGTACCAGCTAACTCGAACGGGACCGAGTTCAACTAAGATCGGATCAATATTGACGGTCATGTTTTTCTCCTGATATTTCAATTTTATTGGAGAACGGGCAAATATTCAAGCACTTTCCGGGTCACTCATCATGTGACTTGACATAAGATTGGCGTTCAGTTATTAATTTTTGTAGAATTCAAGCAATTCTTATGGAAGAACCCTCCAAAAAACAACAGATTCTGCTGGATCTGAAGAAATTCATTCTGGCGAAGACCTCCATCGTCTATATCCAATCCGACGAAGAAGACCGGGTAGAGGGCCTGCTCAAAGAGCTGAGCGCAACCTTTCAGCCTAAGCCCAAACTTTTCATCTGGAATCCTTTCCATGGACTGACCGGAGAGAACGAAAAGATCGAGAATTCAAAGAACGTTCTTGAGGCCTTGGATAAAGTGATCCAGAGTCCGGAGCAAGCGTTTTATCTTTTTGAGGGACTTCACCCCTTTTTAAATACAGACCTTTCCCTTCCGAGGAAGTTAAAAGATCTCCACCGCTCCCTCCGAAATCGATATACGACGCTTTTTATCCTGGCTCCTGTTCTGGTCGTCCCCGAAGAGCTTAAGCGAGACATGGTGGTCTATGAACTTCCAATGCCGGATGCCGTTGAGGTGGAACGAACCCTGATGGGCACCATCTCTGCGGGCCCCCAGGCTGCCAAGTTAACGGAATCCCTGACCCCGGAGCTGAAGGATCGGATGGTGAAGGCCGCTCTCGGCCTTTCTCTCGACCAAGTGGCCCGGGCTTTTCGGAGCGCCCTGATTGGAAGGACGTCCGTTGATGCCTCTTTGATCGACGCAGTAATCGAAGAAAAAGCCCAGCTCATTAAGAAATCGGGGATTCTCAATCTCGTGACCCATCGGCCCGCTCTGGAGGACATTGGCGGGCTGGAGAACCTCAAGGATTGGCTGAAGAAAAGATCCAAAGTCTTGAGTAGTGACGGAAAGTCCTTCGGTCTCCAACTCCCCAAGGGGGTGCTGATCACGGGCCTTTCAGGATGCGGAAAAAGCCTTTGCGCCAAGGCATTCGCCTCTTTCTGGCAAGTGCCTCTGCTCCACCTGGACATGGGCAGGCTCTATGACGGAACGATCGGAGTGCCGGAAAAGGCCCTGCAGGTTTCTCTTCAAACGGCGGAATCCGTAGCTCCCTGTGTTCTCTGGATCGATGAGATCGAGGCAGGGATCAGCATCCAAAGTCAAAAAGCCGGAGGGGGATCTCAATCCCGGGTCTTCGCTTCGTTTCTCACCTGGATGCAGGAGAAGAGCGTTTTCGTCTTTATCGCTGCCACCGCCAATGTGATTGAGCTCCTTCCACCGGAGGTGTTGAGAAAAGGTCGTTTTGATCAAATCTTTTTCGTCACGCTGCCAAACGCTCAAGAAAGAAAATCCATACTGACCATCCATCTGAAAAAAAACAGCACAGATTCATCCCAAATCAATCTAGAGATGTTAGTCAAGGTGACCGAGGGGTTCAACGGTGCAGAGATTGAGCAGGCGGTCAACGGAGCGATGATCGAAGCCTTTAACTCAGGCCGATCCATGAATGAGCATGATCTGGTGATCTCGGCGGGAAATATCGTACCTCTGTCCACAACCATGAGGGAAGAGATGGGGCGAATGGAGCGTTGGGCCTATAATCGGGCTATTCCAGCCTCTAAATAGAAAATTCCAAGTTCCAAGCACCAAAACTTAAATAATCATCAAATCCCAATGACCGAAATTCTAATCTTCCCGGCTTTAACCCCTTCCTTCTGATATCGCAACATGACTGACCGAATAGGCACACACAATAGGTGGGTGGAGCTCAATTTGGAAATTGGGATTTGGCCTCTTAACGTCAGTAATCCTCCTTATCCTCGTCGTCGTAATCCTCTTCTTCAAAATCGTCTTCGTCCGAATCCTCTTCCTCCTCCCCTTCCTCTTCCTCTTTCTTCTTTCGCTTTATCTTGAAGCTGATCTTCTCTAAGCTCTCATCTCCGAGATCGTCGATCACTTCGTTAAAAAACATGGCCAAGGAAATGATATACTCCTCGGGTAAATCCCGGAACCATTCGATGACCCTCTCCGCTAATTCCATCTTCTCGCTACTCGGAGAATTCTCTATAAGATCGATCGCCTTTCGATAATGTTTATTGAACGCCTTGATCATGGAACGATCCTCGCCTCCTGTTCAATTTTGGTCCTCTCTTCGGTATTCTACCTCATTATACTTTTCTTCCCTCTCGGGGACAATAAAAAAATTTGGGGGCGGATGATAGACGGTGACAAAAAGCTGGCGAGTATTTCACCCCGTTAGAAATCATGCCCGATCAGTTTCGAATCTCAACGAAGACCGAAATTTCTAACGGGGTTCACTGGAATCTTGTGATCTTTACTCCGATGAAAGGCATTTTGGAAAGATATTCCCTTAGCCTCACTTTCTTCACCACTCCTCCTTTCCCCTTCGTACCGCTCGCATGAATGAGAAAGATATCGCGGTTCCTCTCATTTCTCCCGGCTTCTACGACCCTGACGATCCCTATATGCCCGATGATCTCACCCACTTCCCTCTTCCTGGGTTCTTTCGCAAAAAAAATGAGGTCTCCGCTTTCTAAGCCTCTCATCCCTTTCGTCAGTGCGTCCGCTGAGAGAACCTCCACGGACGCCTTCCCTCTGGCCCCCTCTATTTTCATCGTTTTCCCCACTTCAGAGGTTATTTCTCGACCCCACTTTCCGCTCTCGATCATGTCTTCCCCGTATTCAAAACGGTCATCATAGTTGATGACACGACCCTCCTTAAGAATCCCTTTTGAATGGAAGCGTCTTTCCAGGGCGACTTGAATGGCCTCTTCAGGGGTGCCGCTCAGGGCAAGCTCCACGGCCCTGAAGGTCAAATACATGCAATCCACCCTCTCATCTGACACAATGGCCGCCCGGGAGACATATTCTCCCAGCGGGTCCCTATCATAAGGAACTCCTATGAATTGCTCCGCCCAGAAGGCAATTTTTTCGCCCATGGGTTTACCCCTTAAAAGATTCTGAAATTTTTGAATTTCCTCAGCAGTAAGGCCAAAACAAGGCTGAAGCGACAGATGGAGTATCAACAGGACTAAGAAGGTGGTTTGCAGGATCACGTGCAGAGGATGAGGGCAAGGGTCCGGGTTCCCCCGGAATTCAATTGCGTTTCTTATGCGAAGCGAAGTCTTCAATGCCTTCTACAATAAGGAGCAGACCCGTCGTGGTTCCCTAAAGCATAGAACAAATTTATCAGACTTCTTTGGATTCTGCAATCATCCATCTCACTTTCTTCTTCTCTCTCTGCTCTCCCCACCCGACTCTGCATCCCGATTCTTCAGGATCACCTGATCGATAATCTCTCCGCAAATGATACATCTCCAGCCCACAAAGTACTCATGAGGCCCGTAGAATCTCTCGCAGACCATCATACTCCCGCAGCGGTGACATTTCATAAGAGACTCCTAGAAATTGATTTTCCCTCTTACCAAAATCTGCAATTTGTAATATCTCATGACCTTTTTGTCAACCCTTCAAAGGGATCAAATTTTTTTGAGCTTTTTTTCTTCGACGATCTTTCCAACCCTCGCCGGCGGCCTTTCCGGGTAACAGGGAATGTTCGGCCGAATTCAAGCCTCGAAGGGAATACCGTGAAGCCAGACCTGAGCATTAGAATTTTTTAATCCAATTTTAATCCTTTTTTAATTTTTTTATCCTATACTGATTCTAACCAGTACATCTTTCGCCCCCCGTTTGATGTACTGGAAGGGATCAGTTTACGGCCCTCCTCTAACTGATCCCTTTTTTTTTCTGCCGACGAGGGAGATGACGCCTGCGGGTCCATTTGAGCCAATCGCGGAGCCAGCCAATGAACAGAAAAAGATGGGTCGCCTCGATCGTGGCGTTAAGCCTTTTGGTATCCACCTCGGCCGCGTCGGCGATGGGTGACGACAAGTATAGTCGCCCATCCCTTAAGGGATTAAGCAAACTCGTCGTCGTGGTGCAAATTGAAAACCCGGTTTCGGACGATTTTAAGCGGGCGGGCCTTACGGAAGAGCGAATTCGAACAGGGATTGAGCTTAGGCTTCGGGAAGCAAAAATAGATGTCGTATACAGAGAAGACTTGCCCTCGGATACTCCCATTCTCCATGTGGAGGTGAACGGTTCAAAAAGAGACGGCAAGACGTTTTCATTTCTCATTGAAGTTGAATTGTGGCAGAAGAGCATTTTGAAACGAGACCCCAAGATCGAAGTGATGGCGGCAACGTGGTCTACGGGAGTTTTCGGTTTAGGGTCGGCCTCAAGTATTGCAGACGATATTATGGGATGGATCAACGGAACGATGGACACCTTTGTTAAGGCGTTCTTATCGGTGAACTCTTAAGCAAAATTTCTTTGAAAACAATCATCCTTTCATTCTCTCCCCTCGAGGGGTGTTTCATCTTTGCGCGAAGCAGGGCGATTGATGCAGGGGCAGTGACCGACGCAAATGAATCGAAAATCCTTAAGGAATACATCAATCCCAGGGCAATTACCGATCAAAGACTTGGCAGATGACCGCCTTCTCAGATAAAAAAGGCCCTGTATATCTTCTCTTGGGGTGGGGTTTTGTTGGTGGGATATAAAAGATATACAGGGCCACAAATAGGTTTAACGTTAACGCAATAAAACATAATCCGAAGAATTTGTCAAGAATTTTCTTTTTGTGAAAATCGGAACTCTCCAAACACGAGATATTTCCATTTTATATTCAGCGAGTTATCGTAAGATCCAAGGTCCACTCATCCGCAGATAACAAGGTGGGTGTATGGAAAAAATATATAGGCGGCTTCCCCAAAGGGTTTTGTTGGGAGAAATGGATCGCCTCACCGAAGAAATCTCTTTCAGCCATTCGTCGATCTTCACTTCCTCCATTTTCATCCCCCTCGGCCAGAGCCGGTCGATATAAATCCTCTTGCCGTCATCGGATGAGGCTCGATCATATATTCTCTTGATTTTGATCGTCGCGCATTCCTTTCGCGGTTGCGAGAAGTATTTCAACCCCGAAAGAGTGATCCCACCCCAATGCAAAATGCTGCTCTCAACTTTGCAGCAATAACTTTTTCAGTTCGGCCAACACGGCTCCATAATCCGGCTCGTTCGTTACCTCCTTGACCAGTTCCTTATATTGAAGGACTCCTTTCCGATCCACCAGGAAGATTGCTCTGGCGAGCAAACGTAACTCTTTGATCAGAACTCCATAGGAGGTTCCAAAGGAGGCATCACGATGGTCTGACCATGTCTGAAGTCTATCCACGCCGGCGGCCCCGCACCAGCGTTTCTGTGCAAATGGCAAATCCATGCTCAGGGTTAAAATCACCACATTCGGACCCAAACGGCTGGCCTCTTCATTGAACTTTCTTGTCTGGGTATCGCAGACGGGTGTATCAAGAGATACCACGGAGGAAATAACGCACGCTTTACCGAGATGGGATGAGAATTTGACCGGCGAGAGATTATTGTCGATAGCAACAAAATCCGGCGCCGCTCGGCCGACCTTGACCTCGTTGCCAACCAAAGTCAGCGGATTTCCTTTAAAGGTGATAAGTCCTTTCTGTTCAGCCATGGAAGTCTCCTTTCTTGATTAAACTCTGCGCTCGATGGGATATCCGGCATCGTGGATCTTATCTTCCAGTAAACACAGCCGGCATCTTTCACTTCCTGATTCCGATGATGATACTTCAAGAATACCGCATTGGAGGGCGACGTGAATGGGGTGGTTTACGTATTTTGGTGAGAGAAAGACTGTATTTCCCCGAAAGGGCGCTCATCCGGTCAATCTTTCTGATAGAATAAAAGAGAACCGCCTTTCACCTCAAATCAAGCTTATCAAGCAAAACCTTCTTGGAGGCGATAAGGAAAGAATATTAGGTTGATGATGCTGGAAAAGATTTGGGTCGGTCTTTCTGTGCAGGGGAATAATTCCCTTTCCGTTGAATCGAATATGTGATAGATAAAGGAGTACGTCAAACACCAACAGATCAACGACCCAATGATTCACCGTGCTTTGATATAAACAGGCAAGCTTAACATCGCATCGGAAAGGAGAAAACCTGCAATCCCCACCCAGGAGATAGCCGGAGGCGGAGCAAGGATGAAAAAGATTTGTATTGAGGAACATTGGCATAACCCCGAGATAGAGGAGATGCGCAATCAATGGAGGGAAAGGACAAAAGTTCCCCTGTCGAACGACCCCAAGGCGACTCCCCAGGTGCTCCCCCGCATAGGAGATTTTGAAAAATTTCGTCTCCCTCTGATGGATGAGTACGGCATCACCCTGCAAGTGCTTGCAAGCAATTCTCCGGGGATCCAGGCAGCCGAGGATGCGGCGACCGCGGTGGGCGCGGCAAAAAGGTTCAATGATGCTCAGGCGGAAATCATTCGCAGGTATGCCGGTCGCTTTGCGGGGTGGGCCTCGCTGCCGACGCAAGACCCCAAGGCTGCGGCCGATGAACTCGAAAGGACGGTCACCCAACTGGGATTCAAAGGAGCCATGATCCATGGGCACACTCATTGGGAGTATCTCGATGAGAAGAAGTTCTGGGTGATTTGGGAGCGCGCTGAAGCCCTTGCGGTCCCAATCTACCTCCACGTCGCCGAGCCCGCTCTCGAGGGAAGAAAAATCTATGAAGGGCATTCTGAGCTGATGGGACCTGCCTGGAGCTGGGTCGTCGAGACTGCCACTCACGCCTTGCGAATCGTCGGAGGAGGAGTCTTCGACGCTTTCCCCAAGGCCAGCCTCGTTCTTGGGCATCTGGGAGAAACACTTCCTTTCCTCCTTGGCCGTTTGGACGAAGGGTATGCGATGTCCTTTAAGCCAAGAAAGCTGAACAAGAAAGCTTTCTGAATATGTTAAAGAAAATATTTATGTCACGACCAGCGGCCGATATGAGCCGGAAGCTTTGATCTGTACTGTTAACGCGATCGGGATCGATCGTGTTCTCTTTGCAGCCGATTACCCCTATGCTGGGATGAAGGGAGGCAGTGGAAGATGTTGAAAGGACACCTATCAGCGACTCGGACAAGGAAAAAATCTATCACCTCAACGTGGAGCGCTTGTTGCGATTATGAGTCACCGGTGACTCCATTCACCTTCCCGTCGGAATGGCGGTATCGTGTAGGATGACGAGTTTGAATACGAGAATTGTTATTATTGGCTTGCTAACGAGGCCCGAGGCCCTGTCCGGGCTTCCCTCCATCCCAAGAGTAAAGCTTCTTCCTAAGCTCACCGACGCATGGTTTGACAGAGTACCCCTATCTTTTTTCTTCTTGACATGCAATTCTCTTTCCGTTAGGTTCAACTCGTCCCAAAGCGAATTCTTAGTGCGCCACGCGAAGCTGGAACGGGTACGGAGAAGCGACCGGATACAAACAGATGATGATGAGAGTATGAACAGAATCACGTAAACGGAGGAAAGAGATGAAGCGTACGAAGAGTAAAAGGTTATCGGCAAAGGTAGGATGGATCCTGATTGTTTTGATCGCACTTGCCCTGACAACATCCTGGGTGTGGGCTCAACCTTCAACAAAAGGTGAACCGGTCAAATCTTACAAGCTTACGTGGATTTCAGCTTTTCCCAAGACGCATTCGGTCACCGTAGGTTTTCAGAAGGGGTTCGTCGAAAAGGTGACTGAACTCTCCCAAGGCAGGTTGGTTTTCGACCATAAGGGGGGTCCCGAAACCATTCCTTTTCCCGATACGGGCAAGGCGATACAGAACAAAGTAGTCGATATGGGTTTCAGCGCGGTCGGTAATTATGAACAAATGGCGCCCGGAGTTGGAGGGGCAATTCTAAGAGAGATCTCCTTTGAAGAAGAACGCAAACCCGGCGGGGCGTATGACTATCTGGTTGAGTCTCTGCATTCCGGGCGGCCTCCGTTATCTCGGAAGGGGCCTTCCCTGTAACGATCTATCCTTCTTTTCAATCTTCTCGAACAAGAAGATTGAAAAGATCGAAGATTTCAAAGGGTATCGAATGGGAACCACAACTTCGACGAGCCTGGCCGTCACCGCATGGGGGGCGACAGCCATTAACCTGAGCGGACCATCGGATTACTATACGTCTATGGAACGCGGCACGACGGATGGTGTCTGCAGCACAACCGCAGAGCAGATTGTCGCATCAGGAACCTACCAGGTCATCAAATTCGCGCCCCAGCCAGGGTTCTTTGATGGTTCTCTATCGGTCTTAATGAATTTGAAAGTTTGGAACAGCCTTCCCTCGGACCTGCAGCAGATCATCATTCAGGCCATGGCCCGATATGAAAAGTACAGTGCGGATCTTCACCAAAGCGTGATCGAAAAAGCCTACAAGAAAATGAGCGATAGCGGAGTGCAGGTCTACACGTTCTCGCCTGAGATGGGAAAGTGGCTCCGGGACAAGGCCTATGACGCCACCTGGGCGGATCAACTCAAGAGATTTCCCAATCAGGCCCCGAGATTGAGGGCCTTGCTGTCACCCGCTCGAAAATAGGCATTTCCACGGACTCTCAGCTTTAATCGTTGGGAGGGCGGAAGAGGAAAGTTGTGAAACTCATTGTAGGGTTTGACCGCGTATTTCATCGGCTCAATATGGTCCTGTTCTATTCTGCCGCGGTGCTTCTCGGGGCACTGGTTTTTATGGTGGGAGCCGACATCGTTCTCCGTGGCCTGTTCAACAGCCCTCTCGGATGGGTAAAAGAAATCAGCGAGTATATCATTCTTTCTTTGCCCTTCCTGCTTGCTTCATGGATCCTGGAAACGGAAGGCCATATCAAGATGGACCTCCTGATCGATCAGCTCAGCCCGAGGGCACAAAGCGGGGTCAATGCGATCACCTATACGATCGGCGCCATCGTCGTCTTGGTTCTCTGTTCATTCAGTCTGAGGGTCACTCTGGAGTTCTATCGGACCCAATACTTCACGGCAACCTTATTGAGACTCCCAAAATTCATATTCACGGCTATCATTTTCCTGGGCTTCTCGATGCTTTTCATTCAACTGATAAGAAAGATTATCGGTTTTGTCGACCGCTGGAAAAAGCTTGGGAAACAGAAAACGAATACGCGAAGCGCGGGAGATTAGAGGAAAAAAGAAGCATGGATTGGCAAATCGCACTCGCATTCATCATCGGCAGTTTGGTTGTGCTCATGCTGACAGGCATGCCGATTGCCCTCTGCTTCCTTTTCATCAATGTCGCCGGAGCCATTGTCCTTTTCGGGTGGCCCGGCGGCCTTGACCAGACGATCGTGAGCATCTATAGCTCTCTCGCGACTTTTACGATCGCGCCGATTCCATTGTTTATCGTCATGGGTGAGCTGATGTTTCATTCCGGTCTCGGGGGAAACGTCGTCGCCACCGTGGATCAATGGCTTGGCCGCCTACCGGGCAGGCAGAGCTTGCTGGCCGTCGGAGCAGGCGTGCTCCTGGCAACCCTGACGGGCGCCAGTGTTGCCAGCGTCTCAATCCTTTCCTCCACACTTTTGCCGGAAATGGAGAAACAGGGCTACCATAAATCGATGATCTTCGGCCCGATTCTGAGTGCCGGCAGTCTGGCTGTCCTCATTCCCCCCAGTATCACGGCTGTCCTCCTGGCTTCCATCAGTGAGTTGTCCGTGGGCAGGATTTTGCTGGCCATCATCGGCCCCGGGTTGTTGCTGGCTTTGCTTTATGCCGTTTACATCGTGACCCGGTGTGCCATTAATCCTTCTCTTGCCCCGGCTCAGGCGCCACCCCAAATCCCTCTGGGACAGAAGCTTTCAAATTTGGCAAGTAATGTTTTTCCCGTCGCCATCATTATCTTCTCCGTCATCGGATTGATGCTGCTGGGCATTGCCACACCGGAGGAATCAGCCGCCTGCGGCGCGATTGCGACCCTCGCTGTGGCTGCCGCCAAGAGACGCCTGAACTTACTCGTGATCCGAAAAACCATCTTCGGCACGCTCAGAATCACGGGCATCATCTTTCTGATTATGGCGGGAGCAAAGGGGTTCAGCCAGGTGCTCGCCTTCACCGGCGCCACAGAAGCCATGGCCGAGGGGGTTTTGAAGCTACCGGTGCATCCCCTGGTCATCATGGCCATCATGCAGGCGGTCATGATCTTTCTGGGCTGTTTCATGGATACGATGGCAATTATTCTCATCACCATGCCTACGTTCATTCCTGCGATCGTGGCGTTGGGATTCGACCCCATCTGGTTTGGAGCCATTGCCGTGGTCAATTTGGAGTTAGGAATGATCACGCCGCCTTTCGGGATCGTCTTGTACGCGATGAAGGCAGTCGCCCCGGATCATTACACGATGAGCGACATTATCAAATCTGTTCTGCCTTTCATGGTCCTGCAATTCGTGGCCATAGGATTGTGCATTCTCTTCCCGCCTATTGTCCTATGGATACCGGGGAAATAACGTCGGACCAGAAAAACACGGTCTGGAAGCGTTGCGACCCGTTGTGGTCATCCTAGACCCGGGTCAGCATCTCGTTTTATCCTCGGGTTAAGCCGTTCAAGCGGGTTCAGGATGAAACGTCGGAGGATTTCGAAAGACTTCTGGTTAAGGTTTGATTCTATATTTCTCTATAGGGACGGGTTCGGTGGAAAGCACCATCTTTCCTTCCTTCCGTTTAATGATGATCCATTTAAGCCAACTTGCGGTCGTCACGATCTGGATAATCCTCTCGGAAGTGTGATCCTCTGCTTTCTGTTCTCATCAAAGCCGCCCGGAAGCGTCATCTCGGCACACAATGCCATGCTCTTTGCCTCATGGCACTTCCCCAAACCGTGGCCGTCTTTTGCATGCAGTTCAGACAACCGCTGTTGTACCTCTTCAATCTTGGATATGGCTTCCTCCAGCCGGTCTTTGCTCCTCCGGAGATTATATTTCACCTTGCATACAACGTCTTGAATTAAGTAGATGGCATCGTCAGGAGAAAGTCCTTTGTCGCGCTCCATAGGCGCGAATATTCCCTCCTTAAATCGTTGTATTTCTTCATAATCGATTTTGGGCGAAGCTGCCTCCGCCGCAAAACGCGCTGCGGGTGGTCCTCCTCTGAGGGAGGTGAATAAAGTATTCATCACTCCCGAGCCTCTCAATCTCCCGGGAGGCGCGGGGACTGCCCCTGCCCAGGCTGAGCCTTGGTAGCAGATATCCCCGATGGCCCACAAGCCGCCAAGGCTGGTTTTCATCTCATGGTCTACTTTTACAGGCGAGAGTTCAGCATTGAGAGCCGCTGTCACCTCCACTCTTGGAGAAGGAGACGGCCCGTACTTAAGTTGTTTAGACGCCTGGAGTTGCCAAAAATCAAGGACTTTCGGCATCCCCCACCGACCGGCGAAGAAGGGTGGCGGCTTTGTAGGATCCCACTGGGTCTTTGACGGGTCCAGATAGATTGGCCCCCTGCCTTCCTTCACTTCTTTTTCCATACCTAAAATGACAGAGATCGGAGTGTCAGGTTCTTGTCTGGTCACATATCGCTCGGATAGATTCTCACCCAATGCATTGAACAGAAAAGAGTAGGCTCCACTCGGCGTTGGAAAGTCAATATCCTTTCTATCCACGTCGAAAAAATTGCCAAACTCTGCATTCCTCATCTCGGCCCCTGCTCGATAGGCCGCTGCAATGCCGTCTCCGCAGCCGGAAGCCCACAACCTCTTCACACGGTAATTGCATCCCCCGTTCGCCAAGATCGTTGCTTTGGCCTTGAAGATGTAGAACCGACCATCGATCACATTAAACCCAACTGCCCCCACGACCCGATCGCCTTGTTTCAGGAGTTCGACCACCTGCACTTTATTCAGTATCCTTGCTCCCAGTTCTCGCGCCCTGGTTCGCAATGGAAACAGCATGTCTCGGTCAACCCCGGTCCCAGACCATAAGCCGGCCGGATGTCTAACGGTTTGGAGCTTTCCCTCTGCATCCTGAGGAAGCTTGACTCCCCACTCCATCAGCTGCTTAATTGCCCCGAACGATTCGCGGGCATAGGAATATAACAGTTCCTGGTCGTTGAGATAACACCCTATATTTCTTACGTGATATTCGGCAAACCGATCTACATCGTCATCCGGCAGCATGACCCAAAGTCCTCCTCCTACTTTTGGCGCTTTTCCTGACCACCCGATGGTCTGCTTGTCCACCAAAAGAACATCTACCGAATACTCTTTCGCCTTGATGGCTGCCACAAGGCCAGCCAAACCACCTCCGATGATAAGCAGGTCTGTCGAGACAACCTCCCCTAAATTCTCGATATTAGCCATTTGATGATCCCCTCTTCTGAAGAATCCTTGAGCACATTAGTAAGGGGCGGGGATGCGCCTGGGCCCGGTAGGGTTTCACTTCGATACACTGAACGGGACAGGCCATTTCACACGCATAGCACCAAACACAATCTTCCGGATAGGCAGGGATGGGCTTTTCTTCTCGGGGATCCCAGCGAAACACGTCAACAAAACAAGCGTCCACACATCTCTGACAGCTTGTACACACGTCATGATCAATTTCGATCTTCACACTGTTCATCCGCACTCCTCCTCTCTCCATACCGTTACTCTCGGACGAAGTCCTGGCGCTCATTCATTGCACTTAACCCAGAATGGGAAGAAGTTTCAAGCGTTTTTGAGCTCCATAACGAAGTGCTGGATGAATCATCGGATCGAGTCCGTCTTGTTAAGGTTTTACAAGGCGCACATTTTTTATTGACAAGAGATTCCTGTTTCTGATATTCTTGCATTACGATACTTATTCTCATAATATGATAATTGAATGGAAAAGCAAAAGCTGAATTCAAATGCGGTGGAAAAGGCGCTTCGCATCCTGATGGCCTTCTGTCCGCGAAATTCAGAAATGGGAACGGTTGATCTCAGCCGAAAAACAGGTTTTCATATCGCCACGGTCAACCGAATCCTCCAGATCCTCGCCCGGAACCGGTTTCTTTCTCAAAATCCTTTAACAAGAAAGTTCAACCTGGGGCCATCGGTGTTTGACCTTGGAGAAGCGGCGATTGAATCTCTCAGCGACAACCTTCTGCATAAGGTCCTGCCTTACCTTAACGAGCTTTGTGAAAGAGTGAGAGAAACCGTTGTATTAGAATTGATTTCAGGCCCGAGCAGTATCGTCGCCTACGTCGCCCAGGGAAAGCAGACCCTGGGGATCCGGGCCAATATCGGCGGTCGATTGCCAACGCATGCCGCCGCAGGCGCGAAGGCGATCATCGCTTTCTCCTCACAAGAGATGAGAGAGGGCTTCCTGAGTAAAAGCCTGCGTCGCTTCACGGACAACACGATTACCGATCCCGCGGAACTGAGACGGCACCTCGAAAAGATAAGAAAGCAGGGAATCTCGTTCTGTGAGGAAGAGATTGATATTGGAGTGAATGCCATTGGTGTGCCTATATTCAACCACAAGAACAAGCCTGAGGCAGCCATTGTTGTGGTAGGCCCTTCCACGAGGGTCAAATGCAATGTCAAATCACCGATGGTGGCTGAATTACGAAAGACGGCGTCCATGATTGCTGGACAACTGTTTCACCAACAATCCACGGACAAAAAAGCAATCCTGGACCTGTAAACTCCTGAGGAAGGTTTCTTTTCGAAAAAGGAGATGCCCTGGAATGACGACCAGCCAATGTATGACCACAAAGGATCTGCTTCTACGATCCGTCAGAAGATATCCTCAGAAAACCGCGGTGATCGACGGAACCTACAAGTATTCCTATTCTGAACTCAATCATGAATGTAACAGGCTTGCAAACAGTTTGTCAGAACGGAATATCAAGAAAGGCGATCGAGTCGCCCTGTTGACAAAAAACCGTAAAGAATTCGTTATTTCTTATTTCGCTTTGTCTAAAATCGGGGCAGTCTTGGTTCCTCTCAATCATCGATGCGTGGCAAGAGAATTGGAGTACATGCTTTCTGATTGTGATGCGAAGGCCCTGATTTTCGAAGCGGAGTTCAGAGAGACCGTTGCACGACTCAAGAATCCTTTACCCGGACTCCAGACATACATTTCCGTGGGGAAACACGGGTTACCCTTTGGAGAAGAATTCGATGAGGTCCTATCGTCGGCAATGCCGGCAGAACCCGACGTTGAATGTCTTGAAGACGAAGAATGCACGATCCTTTACACCAGCGGGACAACGGGAAAGCCCAAGGGTGCAGTCATCACGCATCGCGCCCGGGTGTGGGCCACTGTGAACGTGATGTCTGACGGATCCGTCGAGACAGAGGGCATCGCTCTGGAGGGAGGCCCTCTCTTCCACACGGGGACGACGAATATTTCCCTTCTGCCCCATCTCGCAGCGGGAGCAACCATCGTTGTTATTCCCCAGCTCGATCCGATCAGTATCGCAGAGGCGATCCAGAAAGAAAAAGTGACTCATCTCTGCACCGTTCCAACCATTCTTCATACGATGCTGGAAAAGGGAATTTTCGATCGATACGATCTTTCTTCACTGCGAAACGTCTATTACGGGGCATCTACCATTCCCCTGAAGGACTTGGAGAAAATCCTGTCGAAATTGCCGACGGTGAAATTTTTCCAGGGCTACGGCCAAACAGAGTCAACCCAACTGACCGTACTGAGGCCTGAATATACTCGGAGCAAATTCGGGTGTACCGGAAGAGCTCATATGCTGGTCGATTTGAGGGTGGTCGATGAAAAAGACGAGGATGTTCAGCCGGGAGAAACAGGTGAAGTGATCACCCGGGGGCCTCATGTGATGAAGGGGTATCTGAACCTTCCCGAAGCCAATGAGGAGTCCTTCAGGAACGGGTGGTTTCATACGACAGATGTCGCGAGAATCGATGAAGAGGGGTTTATTACCATTGTCGGTCGAAAGAAAGATATGATCATCAGCGGCGGCGAAAACATTTATCCCCGGGAGATCGAATTGGTCCTCAATAGCCACCCCAAGATACTGGAGGCCGCCGTCTTCGGAATTCCCCACCCCAAATGGGTCGAATCGGTCAGCGCCGCCGTTATTCTGAAAAAGGGTGAGACGCTCACCGAAGAGGAAGTGATCGACTACTGCAAGGAAAATCTCGCCAGTTACAAAAAGCCGACAAAAGTTATCTTCTGTGAATCCTTCCCAAGAAACGATACAGGTAAAATTGTAAAGGAGAAGTTGAAAGAGATGGCTCTTTCAAGGAATGGTTGAAAATTAGCCAGAACACCAGGTTACTCGTACCGTATATCGTGTCGAAATAAAGGAGAGTCTGATATGGATTATGAAAATGTTCTTTACGAGGTAAATGATCGAATCGCAGTGATTACTCTAAACCGTCCAGAGAAGCGGAATGCGTTAAATTGGCCTTTATTGGCGGACCTCAGCGCAGCGTTGAAGCAGGCAGAGAGAGATAAGAATGTGCGGGTCATCATCCTCAAAGGAGCGGGGCCCTGCTTTTCGGCCGGCCATGATCTGAGTGAGACCATGGGGGATGCGCCGCTCCATTATGGGTCCAAGACGTGGGATGAAACGCTCAAGAGCGAAGGAGGTGTCGGTGTGGGGGTCAGTGTCTGGGACAGCAGGGCCCATGTCCAGGGACACATCGACTATCTGCTTGAGATATGGAATAACTGGAAGCCGATCATTGCCCAGGTACACAGCTTCTGCCTCGGCGGCGCCTCAGGAATCGCCCTGGCGTGTGACATGCTGATCGCTTCGGAAGATGCCAGGCTGGGATATCCGCCGGCGAGAGGCATGGCGCCCGGCGATGAAATCGTGATCTACTCATGGCACATGGGATTGAAGAAAGCCAAGGAACTCTCCCTTACCGGCGACAGCCTGACCGCGAAGGAGATGCTTCGGTACGGGGTGGCAAACTACGTATTTCCAAAGAAGAAGCTGGAGGAGGAGACCTGGAAAATTGCCAGAAGAATCGCCAACGTCGATCTTGAGCTGCTCTCTCTTTCCAAGAGGGTGGTGAACAGGACCTTTGATCAAATGGGTTTTACGGTATCCATGCAATATGGGGCCGAGTTTGACAGTTTCGGTCATTTTCTGCAAAACGCAGTCGGTACATTTAAGAAGATCCGCCGGGAGAAAGGGATAAAGGCTGCCTGCGAATGGAGGGATCGGCCGTTCGGAGGGATCGTCGGCAGGTACCCTCCGGTCGAAGGGACCGAGGAGTGAAAGCCATTGAACCCCTGACAAACGCATCATCGAACCATCCGAATAGAGGAATGGGTATGACGCAAAAGCAAACAGAGACCGAGACCGCAACGGAGAATGATCGGGTATCCGGGGATCTGCTTTCATGGGTTGAAGCCAAAACCCTCGCGCTGACCCAGCGTATCGCATTTGTTGGCGTCATCGGCATGGTGATCATCGGCATTCTCACCGTCATCGATGTCGTTGTGCTGAGATCCATGTTCAAAGCGCCCATCCCCGGCTCCAATGAGTTCCTCGTGACGATATTCGCAGTTGCGATTGCCGCGGTTCTTCCCAGCGGGTTTGCACAGCGTGCCGTCCTGGATATCGACATCCTGGCGAAACGGTTCGGAAAGCGCACGACGGCGTGGCTGCGGGCGGTCGGCAGCGCGATTTTCACCGCGACACTTGTCCTGATCGCCTGGCGTACCGGTGTGCGTACCTATGAGGCGCATCTTCGGGGCATGGAGACTGTGATCCTTCAGTGGCCGATGTGGCCTTTCCTGTGGTCAATTACGGTCTTTTTCGTGTTGTGCGTGCCCGTTCAATTTGTCTCCTTCCTTCGATCGGTGACATCCGCCGTCGCCGTCAGCCGGCAGAAATCCCAGCAAGGATGGGGGGCGAAGGCCTTGCTTCCAGACCAAGGGCAAGTGGTGTGCAGCAGAAGCTCAGTCGCTGGTCCGGCCCAACATCACACCGCCGGCCGCTGACGATTTAATCGGAGTTCTGGTTGTAGCGGCGATCCTTTACTTCGGAGTCGACTCGCTGAACCCACTTTTGAAATCCCACGGAACGAGCTTGGCGATTTTCATGTTCCTTTTCCTGTGGGCGGTCATTCTGTTCCTGGTGCCACTGGCTGCGGCCCTGGTGATCTGTGCCCTCCTGGGAGCCGCGGCGTTGGCCGGTTTCTCACCGGCCCTCAGCGTCTTGGGCTCGGAAACGGTGGGATTGATCACGAATGCTGATCTCGCCGTGATCCCTCTCTTTCTAATGATGAGCGGCTTCGCCACTGCCGGAGGTATGTCCGCCGATATCTTTCGTCTGGCGCACGCCTTGTTCGGTTTCCTGCGGGGCGGATTGGCGATTGCAACCATCGGGGGGTGCGCCGGTTTCGGCGCCCTCACCGGCTCTTCGGTTGCAACCGTTGCGACGATCGGTTCCGTCGCTTTGCCCGAGATGAAGCGGCGGGGTTATTCGATGGAGTTGTCTACGGGAACGATTGCCGCGGGCGGAACGCTCGGACAGTTGGTGCCGCCCTCGACCGCCATTGTTATCTACGCGCTGCTCCTCGAGCAATCGATCGGCCGGTTATATATTGCGGTGCTCATCCCTGCGATGATCACCGCACTATTCTATATGATGACGGTGTCCGTCACGATCCGGCTCAATCCTCTGTCCGCTCCCGTTCGGGATAAGTTCAGCGGCCGGGAATTGGTGCTTGCCCTCAAGAGCTCCGTATGGGTCTTTCTGATGTTCGGCTCGGTGATCGGAGGCATCTATACCGGTGTTTTTACCGCCACGGAAGCGGCTTCGGTCGGGGCGGTCATCGCCTTCCTGGTTGCTCTGTTTAGGGGCAAACTCAAAAAGGGAGCGTTGTGGCAGGTGGTGGGAGAGACAACCCGTTCCACCTCGATGCTTTATTTCCTGATTATCGGCGGGATGGTGATTTCTTTCTTTATGGGCACCTCGGGGCTTCCGGAGACGGTGACAAAAACGTTAACCGGCTCCGGCCTTTCGGGCCTGGCGATTATCTGCATCCTGGTCGGAATCTATATTCTGCTCGGCATGGTCATGGATTCGTTCGCGGTGATGATCGCGACCGCATGCCTGGTCGCGCCGATCGTCATCAGCTTTGGTTATGACCCGATCTGGTGGGGAATCATCATGGTGGTGCTAATTGAGATGGGCGTGGTGACGCCGCCGTTCGGCCTCAATCTCTTTGCGATCAAGAGCATTGCACCGGACGTATCGCTGACTACGGTGTATCGCGGGGTCATCCCGTTCCTCTTCGCGGACATGGTAAAATTGGCTCTATTAATTGCTTTTCCGTACCTGATCCTGTGCCTTGTGAACGTGGGCGTGAAATGATATAGAAGGAAACCTCGGACCGCGAAGGCGTTTGGTTCGTTCGGCTGTAAGCGCGGGATGCTGCTGGAGCGACGGGGCCAAAGCCCTGAAGTTACCCGACCCGCGCGAAATGAAAGGATGTTGTCTTGAAGAGGTCAATGTTTTTCAACTCAACGAAGGGAGGACTGTTTATGCTTAAGAAGAAAGGAAAAGCAATGAAACCTTGTTTCAATGGGAGGACTTTGGGTTTTGTCCTGCTCTGGATGGTTACACTCATCCTGGTCGGGTCCCTGCTGTTGGAGTCCAGTGCGGTTCGGGCCGAGCCAGCGACGCTGAAGTTTGCCACAACCATTCCACCGTCAAACCCGATTGTCACAGAAGTCTTTGAGCCGTGGGCAAAGAAGGTTAACGAGGCCTCAAATGGAGAACTGAATATTCAGGTCATTTCCGGCCCTACCCTGGCCAACCCGGCAAACGTGTGGGAGCGGACTGTCAGCGGAGTGACGGAAATTGGGTTCGGCATCCATGGCGCGGTCGGCCTGCCGTTTCCGAAAACCACGGTAACCAGCGTGCCTTTTGTGGTGGACGACCTGACTGCCGGATCGGTTGGCTTGTGGCGTCTTTATGAGAAGGGTCTAATCGCCGACGAGTACAAGGATGTCAAGGTCCTGGCGTTGGTGGTCACTCCCGGTTCACTCATTGCCTCCAAGAAACAGGTCACTTCGCTCGAAGACATGAAGGGGCTGAAGGTGCGAGCCGCGAACAAAATCGTCGCCAATATCATTTCCGCCCTGGGCGGCGCCCCGATCTCCGTTCCGGCGCCGGAAACCTATCAGGCCCTTCAACGGGGTGTCGTGACCGCGAGTGTTGCGGGCTGGGTGCTCGTTAACAATTTCAAGTTCTACGAGGTGGTAAACTATTACCTGGAGGGTGTGCCTCTCGGCGAGCCTTCCGGATTCGTCATCATGAACCGTCAGTCCTACGATAAGCTTTCGCCCAAGGCAAAGGAGGTCCTCGACCGGTTCTCGGGCGAGCCTTTTTCGCGCGATTACGGCGCCTGGTTCAAGATGGATGCGGGGAGGGGTCGGCAGCGTATTGCATCCCTGCCCAACCAGCATATCATGACGCTTACCCCCCAGGAGAAGGAGCGCTGGAAGAAAGCACTGGAACCGGTGGTCAAGGATTGGGTTACTAAGACGCCCGACGGCGCGAGGATCCTTGAGACGTATCGCGCCGAGTTGAAGAAGCTCGGTCAATAAGATGGTTCCTGGTATGCAATGAGCCGGAGCCGTGCCACCGATCTAATGAATGGGCGATAGCAAGAAGATTTGCCGAAGAAGCCGGAGCCCCCGGGGCTCCGATTCGGTATTATTTTCGATTCGAAGGATCGCCCTCTAAGGGTTATTCCCAGAGAAAAGGCCTTGGTTGTGACAGTGCAGATCCGAATCATATCGGGCGATACGAGGAGATACTGATAATGAGCATTCTGGGATTACACTGCGGCAGACGGATGGGCAATTCGGAAATCTTGCTGAAAGAGGCCCTGATGGGGGCTGAAGAGAGAAGCGGCGTCGGGGTCGAAATCATTCGTCTGATGGATCTGACGATCAAGCCCTGTACCGGGTGTGAATCTTGTGCGAGAAAACGCTCACGGGGAGAAGAGATGGAGTGCGTCCAGAAAGACGACCACATGTCCTTTCTTCTGGAGAAGACTCCTGCAATGTGACGCGTTGATTCTGAGCACGCCAGTCTATGTCCTGACGCCTCCGGGATTTTTGAAGATGATCGCCGACCGGGTATTTCGCCATGCATGGGCCCCGATCAAGCCCAAAGTCGGCGCGGTGATCTGCGTCGGAGGGACCGACTGGGTCAATCTGGCGCTTCCCCTTGCAAATCTCTGCCTTCCGCGGAAGATCAAGATTGTCGACCAGCAACTGGTGACCTATTCGGCCGGGGCCGGGCAAGTCTTGATGAATGACAGAGCCATGGCCGATGCAAGAAGAGCTGGGCCGAAGAGTGGGCGAAGCCATGGGCATCCCCATTGATGAAGTGAAGTATCTGGGCGAAGAGGAAGAGACTTGCCCTCTGTGCCATTCGAATCTGCTCAGGCTGCGAGGGAAATTTGTGGAATGTCCCCTTTGCGACATCAAGGGAAGGATTGAAATAAAAGGGGAGCAAATATCGGTTGTGTATGACTGATGAGGAACTGGAAAGGTGGCGCTGGGGAGGATCGGGGACCTAGAAGCACCACCAGGAGATTCGGGAGACGCATCAAGCATACGATGAAAATCTGCCTGAAATAAAAGAGAGAATTAAGAAATACAGGGCCTACAAATCCTGTCTGGTTCCCCCACCCCTCAAAGCAAAGTAGCGGTTCCAACGAGTGGGTGAACGGGAGGCAAATGAGGAGACCCGATCATGAAAATCGTGGACCTGAAAACATATGTCGTTGGAACGCCCCCTCCTCACCGTGGAGGTCGCAACTGGGTATTCCTCAAATTGACAACGGATCATGGCATCAGCGGTTTTGGCGAAGCCTATGGAATCCCTTTCCATCCTAAGAAGGCCGCAGGCCTGATTGAAGACATCGGCGAAAGGTTTGTTATCGGAGCCAATCCGTTTGATGTCGAGAAGCTGTGGCGAAGCATCTATGGAAGCATGTTCGGCCAGCATCCGGACATGGTCAAGGTGGCTGTGATCAGCGCCGTCGAAATGGCATGCTGGGATATCATCGGAAAGGAATTGAATCAACCCCTTTACAACCTGCTGGGGGGTCGGTACAGGGAAAAGCTTTGGTCGTATACGTATTTATATGCCGAGCCGGGGACGGGTGTATCCACTTCCCAATTGCAGTGCGATCCGGAAATGGCTGCCAGGCGGGCGCTCGATTACGTGAAACAGGGCTTCACTGCCGTTAAGTTCGACCCGATTCACGACCTGATGCTGCCCTTCAGTCCCTATGAACTTACCCTGGAAGTACTCGACCGGGCGGAAGATGTGGTCAGAATCTGTTCGGGAGGCGGTCGGAAACAAAGTTGAATTGCTCATCGGAACTCACGGGCAGACGAACACTTCCAGCGCCATTCGATTGGCGAAGAGACTGGAGAAGTATGACCCTCTCTGGTTTGAGGAGCCGGTGCCTCCGGAAAATGTGGACGAAATGGCCAGGGTCGCCCGTTCGACCAGCGTCCCCATTGCCACAGGCGAACGATTGTCTACGATGTATGAGTTTGCGGCCTTAGTCGAAAAACAGGCGGCCTCCATCTTACAGATGTCCATCGGACGCTCCGGCGGTATTCTGATGGCCAAAAAGATCGCGGCCATGGCTGAGGTCCACTATGCGCAGATTGCGCCGCACCTCTACTGCGGCCCCATCGAGCAGGCCGCCAATATCCATATCGGCATCTCCACTCCCAATTTCCTCATCCAGGAGACGATCGAGAGAATGGATGGATTCCACGCTGAAATCGTGACTGACCCGATTCAATGGGAAGACGGATATATTTTCCCTTCCGACAAACCCGGTTTGGGTGTCGAACTGAATGAAGAGGTGGCTGAAAAGCATCCCTGCAATGACCAATTGTGGGATTGAAGCGCCAGAACCCGGCTCTAGGTTTAAGATGGAGGTAGTCCATGATGCCCCGCGACTTTTTTCTCAATAAAGAGTTTATGGAGAATGCGGTCATCGAAGATCATGAACTGAAGGGCATCACTCCGGAAATGGTGGATTGGTGGTGGGGCCATATCGATAATTCCGAACGCTATAAGTTGTGGCATCCCAAGGACCATATCTCTTTCAGGTGGCTTGTCCCTCCGACGCGGGAAAGTTATATCGGGGCGGTCCAGCTGGTCGAGGAGTACATCGGTGGGCAACTTGTCACCGTCCGAATCCGTTGGGAAGACCCGAGGGACGTTCCCGCCGAATACGGTCACGTGCTGGTGGCCAGCATCCTGGACGACAAGGGAGAGATTATCAGGTCCTTCAAACACGAGTACGAGGAGACGCTCTATGGTGTCCGGATGCGCTCGACCTTTCCTCTTACGCCCGACACCCCAAAATGGCGTGCACAGGGACTTCCCACTCACAACCGTGAGGAGATGCAACGGCTTCCGGAATTCCTGCCCAGGCTCTATCGGGAAGAAGTCTTGAGTCAAAGAGAATAGCGAATTACCGAGAAAAGGTTCATTTTCGTGAGGCACGAAGAGGAAACCTCTCTCCATCTATTTCAACCGTCGTTTTTGAATACGTCAACTTCCTCATGATCTTTCCATCCTGGAAATGAAGGACATCGACCCCCCTTCGTTTTTCAGGCTTTCCCTCATAACCTCTTTCGAGCGAAGGCCACACGAGCTGCCATCGGAAAAGAACTTTTTGTTCTTTCTCATCGATAAACGTCTCTTCTTCTATGAACCGAAATCCTCCGTGGTTTGTGAACCAGGATGCCCATGCTTTCTTGAGCGCCTCCTTCCCGCTGACTTTTCCACCCGTCCAGTTTTCAAATAGAACCTCATCATGCATCAGTTTCAAAACCCCTTCAAGATCATGATGATCCCAGGAAAGATTCCATTCGTTTAACGCATTCCTGATCTCTTCTCTTGTAAGTAACATGGAATAGCTTGGGTTATCTTGGATTATTTTTGGTTAAGACGGTTACACTTTGGTTACACTCTCTTACCACGGAAATTTCGTAGGGCCCCCTGTTATTCACTCCATGGTCCTGCAATATTTAAGTCTTCAATATTGTGACCCCGTGGCTCCTCGAAATGCTCCCTTACGTTCACCTGATAACAGATGGGCTGGCCCCGTATGGGCCGGGTAGAACATCAGGGTGCAGACATGCTTCAGTCAAGTGAGCCATCAGTCTGCGAGCCTTCTCAATGCATGTTCCGCTCCATTGCCGCCACCAGCTCTTTTGATCCCTGGCCCCAGCGCGAGATGACCTTGATCGCCTGGGTGAAGGGGACGTCAATTGGGTGGACGCGCCCCCGCTCAAGGATGTAGACCGCCCCTGCAAGAGGGGTGGGCACCGAAGGGACAAAGACCGTGTAGCGCCCGTCATCGAACTCTTCGATAATGAACGCCGGCACCAGTGCTTCCTCGATCTCGGCCAGGGCAGGTTTCCAGACGTTTTCGCGGTCTTCTCCCACAAGCCGCTGCGTAAGGCTGCGCAGCAGGGCATATCCGGGAATCCGCTCGAACAGCGAACGTTCGATCCTTTCTCTGACGGCCCTTCCTGCTTTTGTCCGTACGATCATGCCCACCATGAGGCACAGGATCAACAGCAACAGAAATGCAATCAAATCTTCACCCGGCAGCCAGTCCGGGACCAAGAGGGCTACGGGCTTCACCAGCCCCCTGACCGAACTCATCGCCTTGAGGAGCAGCAGAATGGACAGATACACCGGCACAATGACGATAAATCCGGTGACCAGCCCGCCCAGCAGGTATCTACGGATACTTTTCATCGCGCTCACCCTTTCAACAGAATGGTTTGATCACTGAAATTCCTGTTGAGGACTCGCCCCGCTTAGCACCATCGAGGCCTTTATCCAGTTCGGTGTGGGGGACGTTTTTTACTATATCACAGTTTTTTCCAATCGGCGAACCTTTGTCTGGAGGCAGGCTAAAGTAGATGAATTGGTGCCGGAGGTCGGAATCCCTTCGATTGACTCAGGGCAGGCTCCCCGACATGGGGTGGAAGCCCCGCCGCGTTCATTTTTTGTGAACATACAAAAATATTGAACAAAATCCAACCCTTTTACGATTAGCGACAGGCGGAGTAAAAGGTTACCGTCCGATAGTCTCAAAAATACCTTGACATTTGTTCATTATTATGATATGTTCATAATCAGTGAACACTAATATATATTGAACCATACGGGTCATCTCCATGGAAAAAACGAAAGAAAATGAGCTCTTGCAACTTGCCTTGGAGGCACTTAAGAATAACCTTCCCGAACAGGCAGAAATTAAGACTATAAAACCAGTTCGCGATCCGAGGGTTCCTGCAGATTACCTATTGCAGATAGCAATGCAAGGTAAAGAAACCAGGTATTATGTTGAGGTCAAGACCAATGTGACGAAGGCGGACAAGCTGTTGGCGGTGATGCGCAAAGCTGACCTGCACCATCCGCTCTTGCTGGTCACCAAATACATAAACCCACAACTGGCCGACGAACTGAAACAGAACGGCACCGAATTCGTCGACGCTGCTGGAAACACATTTATCAATCAGCCGCCTCTATACGTTTTCATCAAAGGAAACAAGCCTGGTATTGTCATCAAAGCCCCTCCTCCCAAACGAACCTTCAAGCCCGCAGGGCTTAAAGTAATTTACGGCTTTCTTTGCAATCCTGGCCTGGAGAACAAGACATATCGAGAGATTGCTGCCGAAACGGACGTAGCCCTCGGGACCGTTGACTGGATCATGAAAGAACTAAAAGAGTTAGGATTTTTATTGGACATGGGGAAACGAGGTCTCAGGCTACTCCAGAAGGAAAAGCTGTTGCAGCGGTGGGTTACCGCGTATCCGGAGCAATTAAGGCCAAAACTCACATTAGGACACTTCAGGGGCGAACCCGGAATGGTGGCGACAAAAGAAGCTCGATCCGCTAAAAGCGCAGTGGGGAGGAGAGGTCGCTGCTGAAAGGCTTACCCAATATCTTCAACCTCAAATCATAACCATCTATACAACACCCCAGCAGCTCAATCAATTGTTAGCCGAAAACAGACTCAGGAAAGACGAAACCGGGGATGTTGAAATCCTGAAGAGATTTTGGAAGCCACCTGAAATGTGGCAATATGAAGATCTCGTCCATCCGATTCTTATTTATGCGGATCTCTTAGCAACAGGCAATGAGAGAAATATCGAAACCGCCAAGATGATTTATGACAAACATATTCTTGAACTTATCAGGGAAGATTGAAAACCCAGTCGTTGACGCTCTTCAAATCTTGAAGAAGGTGGCAGACTCCTTAGGCGTCAACTTTTTCGTGGTTGGTGCCTCCGCCAGGGATTTCATCCTCAGACACCAGTACGGTATCGAGCCTCGAAGAAAGACCGGGGACATCGATTTAGGAGTGGAGGTTGCAAGCTGGGAACAATTCAAGACGTTGTTCGAGTCACTGATTTCAACAGGCCAGTTTTCTCCTGCTTCCGAAAGGCATAGGTTACGCTGTGGAACCGTTCTCATAGATATTCTCCCCTTTGGTCCTATCACCGACGAGGACAAGAAAATCAGTTGGCCTCCAGAACACGAGATCATTATGAGTATGGTAGGTTTCGAAGAGGCTTATGAACATTCGATAACCGTCAGAGTAAGCTCTGATCCCGATCTCGATATCAAATTGGCCACCTTGCCTGGCTTGGCAATCATGAAGCTTGTTTCCTGGAAAGAAAAATATCCGGACCGAAAAAGGGATGCCGAAGATTTACTGCTCATTATGAATAAGTACGAGGAAGCTGGAAATTCCGAGCGATTGTATGAGGAGGACTTGCCATTGCTCCAAGAAGAGGGGTTTGATACAACATTAGCCGGTGCTCGGTTGTTAGGCCGCGACATGGCCAAAATATCCGACTCAAAAACATTCCTGATTGTCAAAGAAATCTTGGATGACGAAACCAAGGAGACGAGTCAATACAAATTGATTTCGGATATGATGAGGGAGGCTGGTATGTCCGATACGAGGTTTGACGGAATACTGGCCCAGCTAACGAAGCTTAGAGAAGGGTTCGTCGAGGTCGGAGAAAAACCCTAAATAAGTAATCAGGGGTGAAAAAATTGGTGCCGGAGGTCGGAATCGAACCGACATGGGGTTGAAGCCCCGCGGGATTTTGAGTCCCGTGCGTCTACCAGTTTCACCACTCCGGCACAGAAATTCAATATAAGAAAAACTGCTCATATGTCAAATCTAAAATGTCAATTCATCCCCTAGACATTGGCCATTTAGGACGAATTGACAATTTTTCCGACTTGATGTTATTTTGCACTGTGTTAATAAATTCGTGGGGCTGTAGCTCAGCTGGGAGAGCGCTTGAATGGCATTCAAGAGGCCGACGGTTCGATCCCGTTCAGCTCCACCATTTCAACTCACTTAATTGATAGAGGGAGAGCGGTCGAATCGACAGGCCGACGGTTCGATCCCGTTCAGCTCCACCATTTAACCTCTTTCATTCCCATGCCCTACTTTGTTTATGTCCTCAGGAGCGAATCAGCTGATTCTTCTTACGTAGGTCACACTGCCAATCTTGAGAAAAGACTTGTTGAACATAACAATGGTAAAAGCTTATCAACGCGAGGGAAAAGACCATGGCGGCTCGTTTACAAGGAAGAATATCATACACGGTCTAACGCTGCTTCAAGGGAAAGGTATTTCAAATCCGTTGAAGGTAGATTAGAACTGAGAGCAAAAGGGATATTGTAGCTTTTCCAGTCTTAAACTCAAAAGGGAGAGCGGTCGGATCGACAGGCCGAGGTCGGTTTCGACTCGTACCGAGTCGATCCCGTTCAGCTCCACCATTTAATCTTTCTTGCCTGTCATTCCCTGCTTTACAGACTTCCTCAAGAGTCGTCGAGAATACCTTCCTGATTGTGTTCTTATTGGATTTCATCCCCCCATGCGCCAGTTTACAGGAATGGCTCGTCACGGACTGTCAACCTCTTCGAATTGAGGCAAAGACTTAAAGATCATTGACTGGAAAGGAACGCTGAGAACCCGCCTTACTCAAGGCGGATTCTCAGCGGCTAGGGGTTGAAATGAGGAGGAAGAGAGATGGATGGTTCTTCACTGCCAAAATAACGCTAAGAACTGCATTCAATCCGACTCAATGTTGCCTGATTTTGCGGATCCGATTTTAATAATCCCCTCTAGAACGATCAAAACAATTATGAAAACGTTAATGAGGGCAAGTTCAGTTGCTGTTGGACTGACCATATATATCCCCCTTTCACTGCATTTGACAGTTTAAAAAAGCACATTCCATGCCAAAATGCTGGATTTCTCAACACTTCGGAATCAATAAGAATTTTAGGATTCGGGGGATGTGAATTTGGTCGCTAAATAAGAAAAAATTTCACATTTTTTTGGGGAATACCGGGAAATCGCATTAACGGATAGAAAAGTAAGAAGAAATTCAATTGACACAATAAGTCACTCATCGTTCATGAGTGTGCATATCATGACGGACGGTTCTCGAAAGAGAAGGACGGAATAAGTCGAGTTTATTTGGTGAGATTTCTTTTCTCTTCCATCTGGCGGTCGAGGTTCGTCAGTCTTTCGATTCTCTCTCTCATTTTATTATTCAACTCTTTCAGCCCGGCCACCTCATCCTGCAGGCTTTTGTTCGTCTTCTGCACCTTTTCCAGAGTGGTCTGCAACTTCCCGACTTCTCTTAGAACGGTAAGCCAGTTCTGAATGTCGTCTGTTTTCTCCTCCGTCGGTGCAAGAGAGACATAGCTTTCCATTTCCTGGAGGGCTCGATTGTAGTTTAATTGGGGGTTTTTATGATTCACATAGAGAAAAGCGAGGCGCAGGTGAGATCGTGCCCGAACGGAGGCATCGGGATCCTCGCGAGCGAGCTTCCCTAAGCGGGTACTCTCCTGGGAGAATTCCTTTCCTCCTTCCGGTTTCTTTAGTCCCTCCCGGCCGCAACTTGCCACGAAAAAAAACAGGAGAAAAATGCAACTCCACCGAATGCGATGAAATCCTGAATCCATGTCTCCCCCTCTCATTTTCTCCAGGAAAGCGGCAGCCTGTTTCAGTCTGCCCCCCCCGAGGTGCTGTCCTTGCGCCGATTCACCACCAGCATGCTATGGGAAAAAGACTTGGCATAATTTTTTAGTTCCGCCGCGATCTCTCCGATTTGGATATGGCTCTTCAGATTGTAGTATCGGTTGGTGACCACGGCGATGGCCAGGGTCATGATGGGAAAGGAGACTTTCTGCCCTTGTCGTGTCTCCCCTTGGATATAACCCTTCTCCCGGTCCTCCAAGTCGTAAAAATCCAGGACCATCCTATCAAAGGCATCAATGGTGGCAAGACAAATTTTCTCATACTTTTCAGCTGAGGTGATCAGGACGAAATCATCTCCTCCGATATGCCCGACGAAGGATTCTTCGTCTCCCTGGCCCTTGACGACTTCAGTCATGATTTTAGCCGTCGCCTGGATCACCTCATTGCCCCTGGCATATCCGTACCGATCGTTAAACGCCTTGAAGTGGCTCAAATCGAGCTGGCAAAAAGCCAGTGAACTTTCTTCCTTCAATCGCTTATTCAGGACATTTTCGATGGCATTGCTGCCAGGAAGGTGAGTGAGGGGGTTGGCGTCAAGAGACATCTCCTCCAGGCGCTTCAACCGCTGGGCCATCAGTTGAACAGCCTGGGATAAATCTCCCAGTTCATCCTGGTTGTGAACTTCGGGAAGATGGTCGAACTTCCCTCCCGATATTTCCCAGGTGGAAAGTTTCAACTGATTGATCGAGCGGGAGATGTTGCGGGTAAGAATCAGGGCAATGAGGACTCCAAGAACGAGGCCCCCCAGACTCAATCCCGCGGTTAGCCAAAACGCGGAATGACCAATGCTGAGAGTCTCCAGACTTTTCTCGTTCTGGTCCGCCCTGGCATCACGAGCGATCTCTTTCACCAGTTGAATTTGTTCTTCCAGCTTTCTTCTGACTTGCCGATCATGGTGCTCGATCGCCTGGGAAGAAACATTTTCCCCCTGGTCCAATCCTGATGCGAAAAGATCATTATACTCTTTGTGGAGGGCGGTCAGTCGATCGAGCGGAAGACCGGAGGTTTCTGGAAGGCGGGCGATCTCCCGAAGGAAGTTTTCGAATTCCTCACTTCTTTTCCAGAAGAGCGCCTCCATCTCTGAACTCTTAAGGATGGCGGAGCGACGCCCGTAAAGTTCCTGGGCCAGCAAGGCCTCGATCATTTTATCGCCGATTTCTACCAGGGGAATATCGCGATTGATAATCCGATTGTTGATTTCATTCAACTGTTGGAGGCTGGAGAGGGCGATCAGGGCGATGAGGATGGTCAAGATCCCGTAGGATACAAACCCAAGGAGCAATTTCCTGGCGATCGTCAGACGGAAAAACCGATGCATGACCTTTTTCATCAATCGTCCATCTTGTTCTTGCTTGTTTTATGTTAGCACAAACATAAATTCGAAAACAGTGTTGAATCGCCTCCTATGAAAGCTAACGCAGTCCGGGACCGGCGTCGGTATCTAGATTTCTGATGAAGGTCGAGGAGGATGGACGACACACCGGGTTGGTTTCCGGATCATCTTGCTGTCTCGGTTCGGCTAACCCAGTCGTCAGGAAGCGTAGGATGTTGTTTGATCGAAGTTTGTTAAGAAATTTTTCAAAACAGTTATATTCGGCTGAGAGATGTCTTCAAATCTCACCCCCATTCGATAATCCCACGTCCAATCCTTCTTCAGATGAATATCCATCCAAACGACCCGGACGACCGCCTCAATCATATTTAATCCAGATTGAAGAGGAAAAAATAATTTCAACACCAGGTGGTGACCAATGTCCATTTTTTCAGGAAGGCAGATCATCAATCCTCCTTCACTGGCATTGGCGACCCGACCGTGTTTGAAGAAGAGGTTGGTTCTGCTATATTTCACCGGCAAATCGATATCGGATCTTGGAAACTTTCTTTTCTCTGGGACGAGAGCATTTTCCATGAACGCCATTCTCCTTACTCCGATTTGATTTGATTTTGCATTACTTAATAGCAAGAATTATGCCAGAGATAGTTTGTCCGCCTAAGACTGATAACTATTTAAAATCTAAAGCTTAATTTTAGATGCAGTTGCCCGCAAGGGTTGAAATGGGCCTTCGCCGAACGTGACATATTGTCGAAGATAAAACGATTTTTGGCCGCGTGGAGAGCCACCCTGGAGCCCCTGAGACAGGGGATAAGTATGATCTGTCTCCTATTTTATTGCCTTCTCGTTGAAAATGAGTCCTTATTCAATTATGATTGTCCAAAGAAACGAGGAACGGATGCAAGAGAAGGCAAACCCAAAGATCTCAGCCGATTCTTTCTATTGGGATAAACTCTCTCAATTTCATCCAACCGATGTGTGTCACCGCACAGAGGCCATCTATCATCCTGGCCGAGAAGGTTTTCTTTTGCCCGTTTATAACTTGCGTTACCTCATCCTCCCGAAAGAAAGAGAAATTCTGAGGATGGAGTGGAATGATAAACCTGTTCGGGAGACACTTCGTCCCTATTTCTCCCTGATGGTCCTCGTGTATCTGACGGAGGCCAAAGACCTCAAACCCACCCACACCTGGATCAGCGAGAAAGACCTGAAGGGAGGACCCACCTTTTTTCGGGGTCCTCATCGCCTTGAAGTTGAAGAGCTGATCCACCTTTTTGGAGACAATCCGGAGGCCTTTCTTAAGGCAGGCGAGAAGATCGGAGGAAGCGAGATCCTTTTCGGAGACAAGGGATTTGCCCTACACGTATTTCCAAAAGTTTTTCTTGCTTATATTCTATGGAAAGGGGACGAAGAATTTCCTCCCAAGATCAGTGTGCTATTTGATTCTACCATCGAGTCCCACTTCCCTTTGGATGTCCTATGGTGCATGGTGGCTGAAACGAGCCGTCGCCTCACCGGACGCGCCTCTGTATAATCAGCTCTGATGTCGCAAAAAAAGCGAGGCCTGTGGACACCGGCAAATTCCGCCGCGGCAGGATTTGTCCAGTTTCGTTTCTGCAAGGGCTGGTTAAGAAAGCATCGAGTGAAGCTCCCTGCCCACCGGGCGGGGCCGTTCGACAGAGTTCACGGCCCTGAGCATGTCGAATGGACTTCCCGGGCACGCAGTGGAGAGCAGAATGCGAGTAAAGGAAGTTTCGTCCATAGGGTGCCCCTTCATCCCGCCTATCCCGCTACGGCGGGAGGGGGAACGTTCCGGCCAAGGGACGCTGGCGGACACCTGCAAAGAATGGGGAGGAACGAGCCACGCCGGTAATGAATTCCCTTGAATCCATTTAAAGTATTTGTTAGTATGATGTTATTTTGGGAATGGAGGGATAAAAGGGATGGTATTTGACTCATTGTGGGGCTTATTCTCAACGGATCTGGCCATCGATCTGGGGACGGCAAATACTGTCGTTTATGTCAAGGGGAAAGGGATCGTTTCTTCCGAGCCCTCTGTCGTTGCGATTCAAAAAGATGCAAGGGGAGACAAGCACGTTCTGGCCGTGGGCCGTGAAGCCAAGGAGATGTTGGGCCGAACCCCCGGAAATATTTTTGCTATCCGGCCGATGAAGGATGGCGTGATCGCCGATTTCGAAATCACCGGTGAAATGCTTAAATATTTCATCACGAAGGTTCATAACCGAAAAGCCCTGATTCGACCTCGAGTGGTTATCTCCGTCCCCTCGGGCATCACGCCTGTAGAAAAACGCGCTGTCCGGGAATCGGCCCAGTCTGCGGGTGCCAGAGAAATCTACCTGATCGAGGAACCCATGGCCGCAGCCATCGGGGCAGGCCTTCCGATCACCGAGGCTTCCGGAAATATGGTCGTGGACATCGGTGGCGGGACGACGGAAGTGGCGGTCATTTCCCTGTCGGGGATCGTGACGAGTGAGTCCATCCGGGTGGCGGGCGACAAGATGGACGAGGCCATTGTCCAGTACGTCAAGAGAAAGTACAACCTTCTCATCGGCGAGAGAACGGCTGAAATGATCAAGATTAATGTGGGCACCGCCTATCCCGAAGAGAATCCTCAAACGATTGAAGTAAAAGGAAGAGACTTGGTCACGGGCATTCCTAAAACCCTTGAGATTAACAGTGAGGAAGTGCGAGAGGCCTTAGCTGAATCGATCAACACCATCATCGATACCGTTCGGATCACTCTGGAAGGAACCCCGCCGGAGCTGGCGGCAGATATTGTCGACAAAGGGATTGTTTTGGTGGGGGGAGGAGCCCTTCTGAAGAACCTCGACGTCTTGCTCCGGGAAGTGACCAGCCTTCCCATTACGATCGTAGATGACCCTCTCTCGTCCATCGTGTTAGGCGCGGGGATGGTGTTAGATAATGAGCACTTGCTTCGCACCGTGACGGTTCAATATTGAGATTGATGAGGATACGTGATTTTTTCCTCTCCCGCAGGTACAGCCTTTTTATTATCGTCACCCTCCTTTTGCTGTTTGCCCTCGTCCTGATGTCATTGAGGGCGAAACAGCGAAGGGGCGTGGAGTTTTTCGACGCCCTCTCGATGGAAATTTGTTCTCCGTTGCAAAAAGCCTCCACGGTCATCATTAAGACGGTCCAAGAACCCTTCCGAAAATATGTTTTTTTGGTTGGCCTCGAAAGAGAAAACAGGATGCTCAAGCAGAAAATCGCCGAACTTCAGGAAGAGAACAACCGGGCAAAGGAAATGCGGTTGGCCGTGGACCGGTTGAAGCAACTTCTCCAGTTTCGGCGGGAAAACTCCCTTGCCATGATCGGGGCTGAAGTCATCGGCCAAGACCCTTCTTCTTGGTTTAAGAGTGTGACCATTGACAAGGGGGAACGGGACGGAGTGAAAAAGGGAATGGCGGTGATCTCGTCGGCGGGGGTCATTGGCCAGATCCTAAAAACCGCTCCCCGTTATGCGACGGTTCTTCTCATCACTGATTACAACAGCGCGATTGATTCCATTGTCCAGAGAACTCGCGCAAAGGCCATTGTTGAAGGGAAGGGAGAAAACCGTTGCCAGCTCAAGTACCTTCTTCGAACCGAAGAGGTCGCTGTCGGGGATTCCGTCGTCACCTCGGGGCTGGCCGGGAATTTTCCAAAAGGGTTCATGGTGGGTGAGGTCAGGAAAGTGGACAAGAAGGGGCACGGCGTTTTCCAATACGCTGAATTGGTACCCAGTGTGGATTTCACAAAGCTGGAAGAAGTCTTCGTCGTCATGGAGCCCATCCTGCCGCCGCCGCCTCCCAAAGAAGAAAAAGCAAAGAAGGGGAAGAAAATCAAGAAATGAGACGGTTTCTTTTGCTTCTTCTCGCAGGAATTCTTCTTCTGATCGTTCAAACGACCTGGCTGTCCCTCTTTCCGATTCAAAGGATGCGGCCGGACTTCCTCCTCATCTTCACCCTCTACCTGGCCTTTTTATTTCCGCCGTTTCTCGGCGGAATCCTGGCATTTTTCATGGGATATCTTATGGATCTGTTTTCCGGGAACACCCTGGGCCTTTACGCCTTCTCCCGAACGCTTGTTTTTTTTGCGACTCAATTTCTTAAAGAACGATTTTATCTCGAAGGATTCTCCTTCCAGTTTCTTTTCGCCTTCGCCTTCAGTTTCGTGGAAGGGGGTCTTCTCCTCGTCTTGATCAATGGCCCTGAACCCGCCTCCTTCGAAAACCTTTTAATCTCATTGCTCACGTTCCTCCTCCCCCGATCACTGGGTACCGCTCTGGCCGCTCCCTTCTTCTTTTCCCTTTTCCAAAAGGGGATGTCGTACTTCATTTCTCAGCCGGAGCAGGGAATAAAGGCAAGGGGATAGGCGATGATGGAATTAAATACCCAGAAGATGGAGGATTTCAAGGGACGATATAGATACCTCGTCATTTTTGTCGGTCTCGCCTTTCTGGTGATCTTCATCCGCCTGTGGTCTCTTCAGGTGATGAAGGGAACCGACCTCCGGCATCTGTCCGATAACAATTGCATCCGACTCCGCGAGAATCCCGCCGATCGAGGAATGTTACTGGATCGTAACGGGAATATTCTGGCTCATAACCGCCCCTCCTTCGAGGTCTCTCTCGTCCCGGAAGACTTAAGAGCAAATCCAGAGGTTCTGGTCAAAACAGGAGAGATGTTGAATATAACCCGGGACGAGATCGAGGAAAAGATTAGGGCTCAAAAACGACGGACTCCCTTTAATCCGGTGAAGATCAAATCGGATATCGATTGGGATAAGCTGGCTGTCCTCGAAACCAATCGGGTTCATCTCCCGGGTATGATCGTGAATGTCAGACCCAGGAGAGCCTATGACTACGGGGACCTCGCCTCCCATCTGATCGGTTATCTCGGAGAGGTGGATGAGAATGACTTGAGGCAGGCCAAGGGGTCTCCCTACCGAATGGGTTCCCAGATTGGAAAATACGGAGTGGAATACCGGTGGGAGAATGATCTCAGAGGAAGCGATGGGGGCCAGCAGATTGAAGTCGATGCCCTGGGGAGGGAGATCAGGCCTCTGGGGGTCGTTGAGCCCTTTCCGGGTAACAACCTCTTCCTGACCATCGATCTGGAACTCCAGAAGGTTGCTGAGGAAGCCTATCAGGATAAGACCGGGGCGCTCATTGCGATGGACCCGAAAACCGGGGAAATCTTGGCCATGGTGAGCAAGCCTTCTTTCAAGCCGGATATTTTTGCAAGAAATATTTTACCCGAGGAATGGAAGTCTCTTGTGGAAAACCCTCATCACCCTCTTCAAAACAAAGGGATCCAGGGACAATACCCTGCGGGATCGGTCTTCAAGATCATCACGGCGATTGCAGGCCTCGAATCGAAAACGATTACTCCGGCCACCCCCTTCACTTGCACGGGAGCCTTCTCGTACGGAAATCGGGACTTTCGGTGCTGGAAAGCAGGCGGCCATGGAAGCCTTAGCCTCCATCGGGCGATCGTCGAGTCTTGTGATATCTACTTCTATCAACTGGGATTAAAAGTGGGCCCTGATCTCATCGCGCGCTATGCCAGCGAGTTTGGTTTGGGGAGGATAACGGGTATTTCACTTCCTCATGAGAGGCCGGGGATCGTCCCTTCCAGTTCCTGGAAAAAGAAACGTTATGGAGTTCCATGGTACAGCGGCGAGACCCTATCCTTCTCCGTCGGTCAAGGCTATCTGAATGCAACCCCCCTTCAGCTGCTGGTGCTCATTTCTGCCGTTGCCAACGGAGGGAGGATCTTTTTGCCTCAGGTGGCTGAACGGGTAGAGGATATCTATAAAAACAGACTGAAAGAGTATCCGCCCGTGGAAATGGAACAAGTGAACGTTTCAGAGAAGACCCTCCAGTTTATCCAGGAAGCTCTGACGGGAGCAGTCAACGAACCTCACGGGACCGGTTCGGCGTGCGCGTTGAAGGAGGTCAAGGTTGCGGGGAAAACGGGCACGGCCCAAGTCATCGCGATGCCGGAGGATTTTAAAAGAGGGCAGGTAAACCGGATCCCTCTCAAATTTCGGGATCATGCCTGGTTTGTGGCTTACGCCCCTGTGGAAGACCCCAAGATCTCCGTGGTTGTCCTCGTTGAGCACGGAGGATTCGGGGCTTCGGCAGCCGCCCCGATCGCAAAGAAGGTGATCGCAAAATATCTCAACATCAACCCTTCGCCTCCCCTAAAGATAGAGGAGAAACAGAGCGACACAGATGATGCAGATTGACCGACGTCTCTTCTTCCATTTCGATTGGACCTTATTGGGAATCATCCTGGCCATCGCGTCAATCGGGATTCTCAATCTGTATAGCGCCACGGCTAAGATCGAGATGGCCGGTACCCCCTTTTATATCAAACAAATCCTGTGGGTGCTGATCGGATTGGCGGCGATGGTGACGCTCGCTTTCGTCGAATACCGTTTCTACTCCGATTTCGCCTATCTCGTTTACACGATCGCCTTGGTCCTTTTACTGCTGGTCTTGGCTTATGGGATCATCACCTCCGGGGCCCAGCGGTGGGTCAAAATTGGATCCCTTTCTTTTCAACCTTCGGAATTCGTCAAAATCTCATTCATCCTGGCCCTGGCAAAGTTTTTTCATCGACCTCCGGATCGAGAAGGTTATTCGCTGAAACAACTTCCCTTCCCGTTTCTCCTTCTCCTGTTGCCGATGGTTCTGATCCTCAAACAACCCGACCTGGGAACCGCGATCATCCTTCTTTTAGTTTTCTTCTCGGTCCTGATCTTCGTTAAGATTCGATGGTCCTCCCTGCTCATCATCGGACTGACCGGAGGAGCGGCCGTGCCACTCCTCTGGAAATTCCTTAAGGAATACCAGAAGAAGCGAATCATGACCTTTTTCAATCCGGAATTGGACCCACTGGGTGCGGGATATCATCTCATTCAATCGAAGATCGCTGTGGGATCGGGGGGGATCCTCGGGAAAGGTTTTATGAAGGGAACTCAATCCAGGTTGGGCTTTCTCCCGGAGCAACAGACGGACTTCATCTTCTCAGCTTTGGGAGAGGAGTGGGGCTTGATCGGATCTGTCTTTGTCATCGGGCTTTATCTGGGACTGATTCTCTGGGGACTTCGCATCGCCGTCCAGGCGAAAGATCGTTTTAGTGCCATCCTTGCTTTCGGGGTGGTGGCGATGCTCTTCTGGCATGTCTTCATTAATATCGGAATGGTGCTGGGAATAATGCCGGTGGTAGGAATTCCCCTTCCCCTGCTCAGTTATGGGGGGTCTTTCATCATCTCCACGCTCATCGGAGTGGGGCTTCTCTTGAATGTCAGCATGAGGCGGTATCTCTTCTAATTTCAAATTGCAGATCGCAAATCGCAAATTGTATTTTTTTCAATTTGAAATTTGAAATCCAAAATCTGCAATTAAAACGGTACGTCATCACTCGACCCGGGAGGGACTTCCTGGTCGATATCAAAATCTTTTCCCGTATCCGGAACCTCAGTGGGTGCTCCAGCTGCGCCTAACATCTGCATTTGGTTTGCCACGATTTCAGTCGTCGACCTTTTGTTTCCATCCTTGTCTTCCCATGTTCGGGTGCGAAGCCGGCCTTCAATGTAGACCTGTTTTCCCTTATTCAGATATTCTCCACATATCTCAGCCAATCGGCCGAAAGCCACGATCCGATGCCATTCCGTCATCGTCGTTTTTTCCCCGGAAGATCGATTTACCCGATTTTCACTTGTCGCCATCCGAAAATTTGCGACCGTGGTACCATTGCTTAAATACTTGACCTCAGGGTTTGCACCCAGGTTCCCGATAAGGATAACCTTGTTCACTCCCGCCATAAAACCCTCCTCGCTGCTCCGAACCGGAAAGGGTTCGTCCCATGACTCACGCCGCACAGGCGCGAAAGCAAAAAAGAATCTTTCACGTCACCTTACCATTTCTAAGATCTCTTTTCAAGAAGATATTAACGGAATATTGACGGGGTTAAGAATATATTTTAGGCTTTGGGGTGGTTGTTCCATTCGGAGGTCGAGATGGGGAAAAAGATCGGTTTTTCGCTTTCAATCTTGATAGGAATCGCAACGGTGCTCCTCCCCTGTCTCCAGGCAGGAAGGGCCGCTTCCCCATCTCAACCGGAATGCCCGTCCTGTAGTTCCTTTGGTGTTCAGAGGCCTCAGGAAAGAAAGCAAGCCCCGTCTTTTTCACTCAAGGGGTTGGATGGGAAGCAAGTTTCCCTCAGCGATTTCAGAGGGAAACCCGTCCTCATCACTTTTTGGGCCACCTGGTGTGAATCCTGCAAGGAAGAAATGCCTGTATTAGAAAAATTCTCCCAAGGGAAGAGAGATCAGCTGGCCATCCTGTTCATTACCATTGACGGAGAAAGAAAGAAAGCCGCTCAAACGATCATCGACAAGAATAAAGTCACCCTTCCTGTTCTCTTGCTCTTGAAGGAAAAGGTGATGGACCAATACGGAGTAAGGGGCTGGGTTCCACAAACCTATCTGGTCGATCAAGAGGGGATGCTGGTGGGAAAGATTATAGGGCAAAGGGATTGGTCTTCAGCAGAAGCTTGGTCCTGCATAAAAGAACTATTCAGTCTTCGTTGACAAATACCGTAATTTTCGTATAATAATTCCTGTTTTCATTCCGGAGCCGGGGTTTTCTGTGAGATATCTGTATAAATCGGAGAGCATTTCCATTCCGCAAAGACTTCTCTTCATCCCCCTGAAAGAGACGATCATTTTCCCTTATGTTGTCGCCCCTCTTTTTTTCCAATCGGATGAAGCTTTAGCGGCAATCAATAAGGTATTGCTGGAGAATAGTCTGATCGGGTGTGTCGGTCTTCGTGATCCTTATCTCAAAGATCCCCAGACCAAGGATCTCCTCTCTATTGGAACCGTCTGTAAGATTCTCCAGTTGGTCAAGTTGCCAAATAAAGGGGTGAAGATTCTTGTGGAAGGGCTTTCGAGAGTGTTTCTGCAGAACATCACCCGGGAAGCCCCTTATTTCAAGGCAGATGTCAATGAGATTAACGAGCTTCAAGAACGGACCGTCCTTTCTGAAACGCTTATCCAGAGCATCGGAACTCTTTTTAAAATTTCACTCTCCATGGGAAAGCCCCTCCCCGAGGAGTTATTGAAGACCCTCGACAAGATAGACCATCCGGGCAGGCTTGCTGACCTGATCGCGATCACCCTCCACTTGCCATTGAAGGAGCAGCAAGACATTTTTGAGACCGTCGACCCTCTGGAGCGATTGAAGAAGGTCTTTCAATCCTTCAGCCGAGAGATTCAATCCTCCCCGACCCGCCCACACCCTCTTCTCAATTCCGGAAAGGAAGCCGGGAAATTTCAAAAGGACCATTCCCTTCGCCCTCCCGTAAGAGGACAGAGGGAGGTGTCGGATGAGGACCCCTATCAGGCTGAAATTCATGAACTCAGGGAAAAGGTCCAAAATGCAGGGATGCCCCAAAAAGTTGAAGAGATCGCCCATAAGGAGATCAATCGACTGGAACGGATGAACCCCATCTCCGCAGAATATACCGTTTCCAGAACGTATCTCGATTACCTCATCACGATGCCGTGGAATAAAAAAACGGTGGACAACCTTGACCTCAGCCGGGCTCAGGCCATCCTCAACGAGGACCATTATGACCTCGAAAAAGTGAAGGAACGAATTCTAGAGTTCCTGGCCGTTAAGAAACTAAAGGACCCCATGAAGGGCCCGATCCTCTGTTTTGTCGGGCCCCCGGGTGTTGGAAAGACTTCCCTCGGACGCTCCATCGCCCGCGCCTTGGAAAGGAAATTTATCCGTATCTCTTTAGGAGGGGTCCGGGATGAAGCAGAGATCCGGGGGCACCGTCGAACGTACGTGGGAGCTCTTCCGGGCCGTATTATTCAAGAGATCCGGCGGGCGGAAACGTTCAACCCTGTTTTTATGCTCGATGAGGTGGATAAGATCGGTCAGGACGTCCGCGGAGATCCCGCGGCAGCCCTTCTTGAAACACTCGACCCGGAACAGAATTTCTCCTTCACCGATCATTACTTAGATGTCCCCTTCGATCTTTCCCATGTCTTGTTCATCACAACGGCAAATACCCTCTCTCCTATTCCTGCCGCTTTATTAGATCGTATGGAAGTGATTCCTCTGGCAGGGTATACCGAAGAGGAAAAGGAGAAAATCGCCTTCCAATTCTTGATCCCCCACCAAAAAGAAGAAAATGGGCTGAAAAACCATCCTCTCTCTTTCACTTCTGAAGCCCTTGACCGGATCATTCGAGAGTATACCCGGGAGGCAGGGGTACGAAACCTAGAGAGGGAGATTGCCACCCTCTGTCGAAAAATTGCCAAGGAAGTGGCCATGGGAAGGTCCTCGAAAGAGAGAATTGATCGGGAGACTGTCGAGGAACTCCTGGGGCCACGAAAATTCTTTCGCGAGGTTGCTCAGGAAAAAGATCGCATCGGCATGGCCACAGGACTGGCCTGGACAGAAAATGGAGGAGATATCCTTTTTATCGAAACGTCTAAAATGAAAGGCGATAAGGGACTTATTTTGACGGGATCTCTTGGGGAGGTCATGAAGGAATCTGCTCACGCGGCCCTCTCTTATATTCGGACCAACGCCTCCTCGCTTCATATCCCTGAGAATTTTTATCAAGAGTGCGACATCCATGTCCACATCCCGTCTGGGGGGACTCCTAAAGATGGACCTTCTGCAGGAATTACCATTGCCACCGCCGTTCTCTCTCTTCTCAGGGACAAACCCGTTCCTCACGAGATTGCGATGACCGGCGAATTGACCCTGACCGGAAGGGTGCTTCCGGTCGGGGGGATTAAAGAAAAGATCCTCGCTGCTCGCAGGGCAGGAGTGAAGACCGTGATCCTGCCTAAGAAAAATGAGAAGAACCTCGACGATATTCCGGACTATATAAAGAATGAGATGAATTTCATCTTAGTCGAACATATCCAGGAGGTGCTCGATCTCACCCTCCCCTCGGTAAGTCAGATGAAAAGAGGGGAGGACTCCTGCCGGGAAAGGGCGAGTTCATAAATTCAAATCTCAGTATGGCAGCTCCCTTCAAATCTGGTTTTATCTCTATTTTGGGAAGGCCGAACGTAGGGAAATCGACCCTTTTTAACCGCCTCCTCGGCGACAAGATCGCCATCGTCGCTGAAAAACCTCAGACGACACGAAACCGAATCCTCGGCATCAAAAACACCGGAGGAGCTCAACTCATTTTTCTCGATACCCCGGGAATTCACCAGGGACGCTCTGAATTGAACAATCGGATGGTCCGAACGGCCATTGCTTCGGGTCGGGATGCGGATATTCTTCTCTTTCTCATCGAGGCCACCTCCCCGGCCATAGAAAAAGACCGGAAGGTGATAGAATCTCTCCGGGGAAGCAACGGCGTTCCCATCCTCGTCATCAACAAGATTGATTCGGTGAAAAAAAGGAACCTTCTTCCCATCATGGATCAGTATCAGAAACTCCATCCCTTCAAAGAGATCATTCCCGTCTCCGCCCTCACCGGAGAGGGGATCGACATCCTCTTAGATGAAATGATCAAGGTCCTCCCCGAATCCCATCCTTATTATTCAGAAGACATGATCACGGATCAGACAGAACGCTTTTGGATCTCTGAAATCATTCGAGAGAAGGTTATCCATCGATCCTATCAAGAGGTTCCGTATTCGACCGCTGTGACGATTGATGAATTTAAAGAGCACCCGGAGAGAAATCTGGTGGTCATTAAGGCGACGATCCATGTTGAAAGAGATTCTCAAAAAAGGATTCTCATCGGAAAAGGTGGGCAAAAATTGAAAAAGATTGGAGAGGAGGCGAGAAAGGAAGCCGAGGCTTTCTGGGGAACAAGGGTCTTTCTGGAATTGTGGGTGCATGTGGAGGAAGGTTGGACCCGGGATCCCCGTGCCTTGAATCGGTTAGGCTATCCATCGACTTTAAACCAATCCGCTTGAGGGAATTGACCCGTGGATGAAAGGGAAACCTTAGGAAAATATCTGAAGAGCCAGAGGGAGTCCAAGAAGATTTCCTTGAGAGAGGTGGCAAAAAACACGAGGGTGAGGGAACACATTCTCAGGGCCATCGAGGAGGACCAGCATACCCTTCTCCCTCCCGCGACCTACGTGAAAGGGTTTCTCCTGGCCTATGCCAAATATCTCGGCCTCGATCCCAACGATATCCTTCTCCGTTACGAAAGAGTCTTGAAGGGAGAACCCATCGCCCCTCCATCCGTTCCATCCCCGGGGCCCAAACAGGAGAGTCCTGCCCCTCAACCGTCAAAACCCAGACAGAAGAGGCCATGGAAGACGAGACAAACCTGGGTGGTCATGGGAGTCATCGTGGCAAGCTTCTTTGTCTTTTATTTCTTCTCCCCTTACTCCTACAAACCTCCGGCGGAACCCGGCTCCGATAAACGTGTCGAGGAGAAACCTTCGGTCGCTCCTTCACCTCCTGTGACGGCAACCCCTCGACCCTCGGAGCGAAAACCCTCCGACCAGGAGAAAAAACCTCCCACGCCATCTGCTCCCGTTGCGGCAACCACCTCCGTTCAACAAATAAAGGCAATCTCTCTCCAGCTCAAAGCCGTTGAACAAACATGGTTGAGTCTCCAAGCGGACAATCAGTCCGGACAGGAGATGATCCTGAAGCCAGGGGAAGAGGTGGCCTTTCAAGCATCGGCTCGGATTCTCATGAAACTTGGAAACGCAGGAGGACTCGATCTGGCCTTAAACGGAAAGTCTCTGGGAAAGCTTGGGAAGTCAGGGGAGGTCCTGAATCTCATCCTCACGCCCCAGGGGGTGGAAGTAAAACGCTCGGAGAAGCCGAAACCGCCCGATGAAGGAATTCCAAATTCCGAACCTCAACGTTCCAATTAAGCCTTTATCCCGTCGCCCGGGAGCTCAAGGAATCTTCATCGCTGGAGGACTCTCTCCGAAGAGCTGACCCGTTCGGCGGCGCCCCTCGGCCCTGAGTTCAATCGAGGGTTTCGGATCGAAGGCAAGTCCGTGGCCTTTGGCTCGGCAAGCTCACCCTCCTGAGCAAAGCCGGGGGGGCCGAAAGTCGAAGAGTTGACTTTTCTTGTACGGGTGATATAAAAAGGTGAGATATAAAGAGATGAAAGGATTGTGAAGCTCTCCGCCCTAACGGGCGGGGCTTCCCGGCAAGGTGGTTTTATCATAGTGTGCCCCTTGGCCCCGCTCTGAAGGGTGGGGCTTGCGGAGCACGTTCCGGCCAGGGCAGACGAGAACATGATTCGGCATCACGACGAAGACGAAAGGGAACGGATTTCCTGGAGAGAAATTGATCGGAGGAAAGATCGAAGCCGCTACGCTCCCAAAGACCCCCCCCAGGATCAGCCAAGATCCCGTCGTTCCGAATGGGTGATGAAAAAGTATCGAAAGGAGGCCGATAAACTCTTCATGGGAAAGAAAGGAACAAAAAAACATCAGAAGGCCCATAATGACATCGATCGTTATCATGGGTCCGATCAGTTTGAGACAGTAGCGAAAGCGTACTTGGATCAATACGGCCTACCGGAGGACTGGAGCACGCTGTTGCTTCTGTTGGATTACTCGGATTCGAAAATGGTCTTGCAGGCCCTTACCGCGATGAAGGATCTCTATGAGGCCAGGAGCCCCATTGAGAAACAAGGCTTCAAAGCCAAGGTGGATATTTTAGCCATGACGGCCAGTGACAGCGACCTGAGAGATTTTGCGGAAGAGATGCTTAAGTCCCTATAGCCTCAAACCCAATGGATGAAGAACCCGCCCCACGCGTCCGCGGATCGGCCAAACAGCACTGAACCGAAATAACTGTGGACCCTGGACCGTTTCTTTGCGGGAGTTTTCCGGCAATCGCACGCTTCGTCACGAGCCTTCCGATTTAAGAAAGGGAAGGCTGGAGATTTCGACGTTTTGATGGAAGAGCGTCCTGGATATACTTATCCAGAAGACTCTCAAGCTGGCTTTTATCCCATCCCGTATAGGTCTCTTTCCCTTCCACAATAAAAGTGGGATAGGTGCGGATCCGATGGCGCAAGGATTTGTAGACCCCGACAAACGATGGGGCATCAATCAGCCTAATCGAGATACGGTGTTTGTAGAGCCGATTTAACTCTCGCATCCAGTCCGAAAGCTTCCTGTTCTCCTCTCTCAAATCCGGAGGATACTCGTCTACCTCTTTCTGCTGGAGTTTCTGGTTCAACCCTGTTTGATCGAAGAAGATCTTGCAGCGGCGGCACTGATCAAAAGCGGTCATCATTCTTGCAACAACTTCCAGGACAATGGGCTTCATGATCTCTCTCCTTAGGCTATCTATCCTATAACCCAAAGACCTGTGAAATTTCAAATGGGAGATGTGAACATCTCTCTTTTCCGCATTCGCAAGTAGCTCGATGACCCATCACGCTAAAAGACCGCATGACCAAAGCTGAGGAGCAGTGCCTATCCCGACCGTATCTCCCGTTCATGATGATTGCGCAAGGAAGAGGGGAAAGGAAAAAGCGTTTGCCGGTTGCGGGCAAAGAAGAAGCTGGATAGGTCCGGCCAGAACTCGGCGTTGACCCCTCCCCATGGAATGGGTTAAGGTGTTGCGATGAAGATTCTTTTGGTCTCACCCGAGAGAAAGCGAAGAAGGGAAGAGGCCTTCCTCTTCCGGCTGAGCTTCTTAAACCTCCCTTATATCGCAGCGGTCACACCTCCCGATGTGGAGGTGAAGATTGTGGATGAAGCTTTTGACAGAATTAATTTCGAAGAAAAGGTGGATCTGGTGGGGATTACGGCTCAGACGCCTGTTGCCCCAAGGGCCTACCAGATCGCGAGGGAATTTAGGAGGAGAGGGATCCCCGTGGTCATGGGAGGTGTCCACGCCAGTATGCTCCCTCAGGAAGCGCTTCAACAGGTCGATGCCGTGGTGGTAGGAGAGGCAGAAGGGGTCTGGCCGCATCTGATCGAGGATCTGAAAAAGGGCCAAATGAAGCGAATGTACGCAGGGAGTGACTTTTTCAACCCCTCCCATCTTCCCCTTCCGAGGAGAGAACTTCTCAACCAGAAATTCTACTTTCCGTTGAAGTTACTCGAAACCACGCGGGGGTGCCCGCATCATTGCGACTTCTGCGGTGTCTCAAAATTCTTCGGATTCCGATACCGTAATCGGCCGGTCAGCGAAATCGAGCGAGAGCTCAAAACCCTTTTTCAAGAGGGACCGGTCATGAATCCGATCTTAAAAAATATTCTCTCCTTATTGAGCAAAGACCTTCCCTACTTCCTCAAGAGAAGACTCCTTTACATCATCGATTCCAACGTCGCAGGAGATAGGCGATTTTGCCTTGAACTTCTCTCCGTTCTTAAACGATTCGACCTCCTCTGGTACGGCCATGCCCCGGTTTCCGTCGCCTTCGATCAGGAACTCCTGGAAGGATTCGCGCAAAGCGGCTGCATCGCTGTCAATATCGGTTTCGAGTCCTTTTCCACAAAAAACCTGAAAGCGATGGGGAAGGGATTCAACCAGCCCATCCGATATGCGGAAGCCGTCCGTCGGATTCACGATCAGGGAGTTGGCATCATGGGAACCTTCATCGTAGGGTTGGATGACGATGACCCCGGTGTCTTCCGACGGATTATTGATTTCTCCATTGATTCAAAGCTTGACTGGGCCCTCACCTTTATCATGGCGCCTTATCCCGGAACGGATTCGTTTCTTCGACTGGAAAAAGAAGGAAGGATCCTATCCAGGGATTGGGAGAAATACGATTCTCTCCATGTCGTCTATCAGCCTCTCGGGATGTCCGTGGAAGAGTTGGAGAAAGGGATGAGGAGCGCCTGGAAAGACGTCTTTTCAACTTCTTCCATCTGTAAGAGGGTTCTCAAGAGACCCTGGATTCATCCCCTCTTTTATTTAGGGATGAATTGGGGATTTCACCGATTGACAAAAACATGGTAGCTCCCTCATCCCCCTCCACGGCGGAAACTGTGTCGCAACAGGGAGAAGGCAGAGGCGGTCGGGGATGTCGGGCGGCCTGCCGGGAAGCGGCCTGTCAAGGGATAAACGGGACGCTTCCCAAAGATTTAGAGCGGTAACCTTTAACGTTTGGATTCAGGATCGCCAACCATAGGAAAACATTCGATTTTGAGCCAACGACGGTTTCCCATACCTAAAAGACCCGCATTCTTCTATGTTGAAAGTCAAGCCTCATTCACAATAACAGAGCCACGCCGGTATGTTTGTTGAGACAGCACCTCCCTTTAAAATCAACCTTCTATTAGCAGACATAGCTTGGGGTAGCTGCAGTATCTTCTCATATTTTAAAGATGTGGGCTCGGAGTCTAAAGGATACAGACATCATCCTTGTGATGAGCTGTAAGAATGCGGCATCCGATGCCCACATGAGCGATTTATCGGGTCGGTTCTTGTCCCCCCATCGTCATTCAATAACACTCGTCACGTATTCCGCCTCATTCTTCAGGACATAACGGATCCGGTTCAGCAGCTTCCTGGCGATCTTAATGATGGCCTTGGTCTTGCGCATCCTTTTACAATATTCGTTAAATGCCTCCATCATCGCCGGGTCCTTACGGACAGCAATCCAGGAGGCTTCGATCAACAACCATCTCAGGGACGAATGTTGTCGCCGGGTCATGCCTCCTACGTGTTCTTTCTCGCCACTGCTCCGAGTATCTGGAATCAATCCCACGTAACTACACAATTGATCAATCGAACGAAAACGGGTGACCTCATACAACTCCGTCAGCACGATCATGGCCGTCAGGGTGCTAATCCCCGGGATGGTCTTCAGCAACGAAATCCACGAACGGTACTCTTCCGTCCGGGCCAACGCCACCACCGAGCGATTCAGCTTGGCCAGGATCTGGCGCAGGTGGCCAAGTTCTTCCAAGTGAAGCTTAAGCGCCACGTCCCCGCTGGTTCGCTCCATCCGAACCTTCTCAATCCACTGGATGAATCGTCGCGACCAATGGCCCATCTCCCTTTGCTCTGGAATGGCCACCCCATAGAAAAGAAGCATCGATTTAATCTGGTTTTTGCACCGCGCCTGTTTCCGCCCCATGCTCAGCCGAGTCCGGATCAGGCTGCGGTCCTCCAATTTCCACCTCGGAGGGGTATAGATCCCTTCGATCTCACCCCCTCGAAGTCCCCTGGCCAATTTGCGACAATCGATCCGATCCCGTTTGCTCCTTCGCTCCTTATCTCGGGTCGGTATGTCAGCCGGGTTCGCAACGATATTGTCAATCCCCTTCTCTCTCAGTTGGTCATGGATCCAGAAACCACAATAACCCGCTTCATAGACCGAATGGTATTGACCCCCTGGAAAATGACGCTGCAGGTACTGGATCAGCACTTCTGCTTCAGGCGGTTGGCTAAACGTCTTGTACTCACCGTGTTGCGTAAAAATGCTCACACTCCAGCTCTTTTTGTGTACGTCCAGACCGAGATAAATCGCTTGACCCGAAAAATTAAGTTTGCTACGCTTGTTCATGGCAAGTCTCTCCTTTCGGTTGGATTTTGTGGCAACGAAATTATAGCCGAAACTTTGAGACTTGCCTTTCTTTTCTTATGCCTTACCAAAAGGACAGTGCCCGTTCGGGAGTCATCCACAGCCGGATACAGGGCGGAGAGATTTTAGCCCAGCGCCCCCACGTCGCGCAGGGCGGCCCGAAGGGCAAAATCTCGAAGCTCCCCCAATATGTCGTTAACGTCCGGCAACGGTTCATCCTCATATCCTTTCAATCATAAGGTCTAAAGCTTTGGAACCCGTTTGCCTCTCGCCCCAGACGTTCCATTACGACACAACCTCTCTGGGGAGAGGGGAAGGTCGCCGACGCGTCATAGCCGTTTTGGCGACGGCGCGGTGAGGATTGGGGAACAGAGTATTTCACCAATTCGAAAAAACATGTTAAGATAATTGGTTATGGATGTTCTCTTTTTCAAAGTGGCTTCCCTTCTTTATCTCTTCGGGACATTGGCCTATCTGGCCTACATTCTCTTCCTTAAAGGAGTCCTCTCAAAAACGGCAGTTGCCATCGTCTCCTTCGGCTTCGCCTTTCATACCCTGGCCATCCTCGCGAGGTATGTTGAGGCGGGCTATACTCCTGTCACCAATCTCTACGAGTCTCTCTCCTTCTTTGCATGGATGATCATTGGCCTTCTGTTGATCGCCAATTTGAAATATAAAGTCAAGGTCCTGGGCTCCCTTCTTACCCCCATTGGTCTTATCCTGATGCTCTTCGCCTTTGCCCTTCCGAAAGAAATTTTGCCCCTGGCTCCGGTTTTGAAGAGCTTCTGGCATCCTTTCCATGTGATCTTTGCCTTCTTGGGCAATGCCATCTTCACTCTGACCTTCTGCTTCGCAGTGATGTATTTGATTCAGGAAAATCAGCTTAAAGCAAAGAAGATGGGGGCAATCGCCAAAAGGCTTCCTTCATTGAGCCTCCTGGACGACCTGAGCTACCTCTCCCTCAAGTTCGGATTTCCGCTGTTGACCCTGGGGATCATCACAGGGGCCGTCTGGGCGGAATACGCCTGGGGAAGATATTGGAATTGGGATCCCAAAGAAACATGGTCCCTGATCACGTGGCTTCTCTATGCGGCACTCCTTCATCAGCGACTGACCGTCGGATGGAGGGGACGGAAGGCCGCCATCATGGCTATTGTCGGGTTTCTGGCAGTCCTCTTTACATTTCTAGGAGTGAACCTCCTTCTCCCGGGACTGCATTCTTACTCCAAATGGCAGTGAGGAAAACAGGGCGAGGGTGAGGTTCTTGTTCTATGGAACTTCTCGTTATTGGACTGAATCATAATACGGCACCCATTGAGATTCGTGAATGTCTGGCCTTCCCGGAAGACAAATTGGGGGAAGCCCTCTCCGAGGTGCATGCCCTCTCTTCGGTGAAAGAAGACATGATCGTCTCGACATGCAATCGGGTAGAGGTTTATGCCGCCACGCGAGAGACTGAAAAAGCCATTCACGATTTGAAGGAATTTCTGTGCCGGTACCATGGAATCTCCTTGAAGGAATTCGAAAAAAGCCTGTACATTCATGTTGGGGAAGAAGCCGTAAGGCATATTTTTCGAGTCGCCTCTAGCCTGGATTCGATGGTTTTAGGGGAACCCCAAATTTTGGGCCAAATCAAAGATGCTTACGATGTCTCGCAGCAGGCCAATACTTCGGGTCTGATTCTCCATCGACTCCTGCATCGGGCCTTTCATGTCGCAAAAAGGGTAAGAACCGAGACGAAAATTGCCATTAGTGCCGTGTCGGTCAGTTCTGTGGCGGTTGAGTTGGCTGAAAAAATTTTTGGAACCCTTGAAAAAAAGACCGTTTTGCTCATCGGAGCGGGAGAGATGTGTGAACTGGCTGCCCGGCACCTCGTCGGGGGAGGGGTGGAGAGGATGTTGGTGACCAACCGCACTTATGAACGGGCCGTGTCATTGGCGAAGGAATTCAGGGGCGAAGCCATCCCCTTTGAAGACATGACACTGGGGTTGAAGAAAGCCGATATCGTGATCAGCGCGACCAATTCCCCCCATCACCTCATCGGGCATGACCAGATCACCAAGGTGATGAAGGATCGAAGGCAGAAACCGATCTTCTTCATTGATATCGCTGACCCCCGAGATATCGAACCCAAAGTCGGCGATATGGAGAATGTTTACCTCTACAATATCGATGACCTTCAAAAAGTGGCCAACGAAAACATTAAGGATCGTGAAAAAGAGGCCAAAAAGGCGGAGACCCTCGTCCAGGATGAGGTGGTGCAATTCGTGAACTGGTATCGATCTCTGGATGTCACTCCCACCCTCGTGGCCTTAAGAAAGAAGTTTGAAGAAATCAGAAAGAAGGAGTTGGAGAAGACCTTTTCCCTTCATCCCAATCTGTCCGACAAAGAGAAGAAATCCTTGGAAGCCCTCACCTCCGCCATTGTCAATAAGATTCTGCACACGCCGACCGCCTTCCTCAAGCAAACCGACGAGGGGGCGACCGCAGACCTTTATCTCGACGCCCTCCAGGCTCTTTTTGGACTGCCGGAAAAATCTTTAGAAACAACCTTGGAAAAATTTGGAGAAAGGGAAGAAAAGGAGGAAGCCAATCTCGAAGATGCCCTCTGAGCTCAAAATCGGGACCCGCGGAAGCCAACTCGCCCTCTTTCAGGCGAATTGGGTGAAGGATCGGCTAAGCGAGGCCCATCCCGGCCTTAACGTCACGCTGATCAAAATCAAAACCACCGGGGATAAAATCCAGGATGTCCCCCTGGCGAAGATCGGGGGGAAAGGTCTCTTCGTCAAAGAGATTGAGGAATCCCTCCTGCAAAAAAGGATCGACCTCGCCGTCCACAGCATCAAGGATGTCCCCACCGAATTTCCCCGAGGTCTCCATCTTTCTGTGATCACAAAGAGAGAGGACCCTCGAGATGTCTTCATCTCAAAGGATGGGAGGACATTGAAAGAGCTTCCTCAAGGAGCAAAGATCGGCACGAGCAGCTTGAGGCGGCAGGCGCAATTGCTCCACTTCAGAAGCGACTTGGAGCTGATCCCTCTGAGAGGAAATTTAGATACCCGGCTGAAGAAGCTAAAAACCATGAACCTCGACGGAATCGTGCTGGCCCTCGCCGGGGTGAGAAGACTCGGCCTTGAAGAGAGGGTTACGGAAATTATTTCCCCGGACATTTCTCTCCCGGCGATCGGGCAGGGGGCATTGGGCATTGAGATAAGAATGGATGACAAAGAAGTGGAGGGACAAATCCGATTCCTCAACGATCGAGACTCTTCGATCGCCGTGACCGCAGAGAGGGCCTTCCTTAAGAAGTTGGAGGGGGGTTGCCAAGTTCCCCTTGCCGCTTATGCTCGACCCGCGGGGAAGATCCTGCACGTGGATGGTTTAGTGGGATCGATAGACGGGAAGACGCTGATCAGGCATCATGTGGAGGGGCCCACCGAGAATGCGGAATGGCTCGGGGTGAAACTCGCTGAGATCCTCTTGAGCAAGGGAGCAAAAGAAATCCTGGATGAGGTCTACCAGAGATCAGGCCCTGTCATTTCGATTTGAAAAATGAATAGGAAATCCCTTTCCGGAAAAAGAATTCTGATCACCCGAGCCCTTGGCCAATCGGGGGATTTTGCGACCCGGCTTAAGAAAGGTGGGGCAGAAGTCATCGAGTTTCCCACGATTGAGATTGTCCCTCCGCTCCGTTGGGGAGAAGTGGACCGCGCGATTGACCAGCTTAAATCCTACGACTGGATCATTTTTACGAGTGCGAACGGAGTCGACTTCTTTTGGCAAAGGATGATGGAACAGGGCAAGAATCTCCGCCTCCCCTCCTCTCTCAAAGTATGTGCCATCGGACCGGCTACGGCCCATCGATTAAAGAAGAAGAGAGCCTCCGTCCACTATATCCCAAAAGAGTTTATGGCTGAGTCCATCCTTGAAGGATTTGAGAAAATGGCCATCAAGGAAAAAAGAATCCTTCTGGCTCGGGCAAAGAAGGCACGCGACATTCTTCCAACAGGATTGAAAAAAATGGGCGCAGAGGTGGATGTGGTGGCGGTCTACCGGACGATCAGGCCGAAGGGGGGATCGAGGAGATTGGAAAAACTCCTGGCCGAAGGAAAGATCGATGTGATCGCTTTCACCTCTTCTTCCACTGTCAATCATTTTGCCGAACTGCTTAAAAAGGAAGAACTTAAAAAGCCCTTGAGGCGTGTCGCAGTTGCCTGTATCGGACCGATCACTGCAAGGACGGCAAAGGAATGGGGAATGAAAGTCAAGATTCAGCCAAGGGAATTTACCATTCCAGGTCTGACCCGAGCGATCGCTGAGTACTACCAAAAATAAGTCCATCTATCAAGGTCCCATGCCCCAGCCCTTTATTGAAGTCATCCTCTACGACCTGGGAAATGTCATTCTCCCGTTCAATCATTATCAGATCGCAGAAAAGCTCTCCAGGTTCTGTCAGAAAAAAGAGCTGGATGATCCCCAAAAAATATTTTCTTATCTCTTCGATCTAAAAAAAGGGATGATCAATGACTTTGAGGTTGGCAACGTCTCCCCCCAAGAGTTTTTTCAATCCATAAAAGAACATCTTGGCCTCTCGATCTCCTTCGATGAGTTCATTCCCATCTGGACCGACATCTTTTCAGAAAATGTTGAGGTCTCTCAAATCATCCTTGCTCAGAAGGGGAGATGGAGGCTTGGCCTTCTCTCGAATACGGATCAGCTCCACTTCCATTACATCCTTTCAAAATTCTCTATTATGAAAGCTTTTGATAAATGGATTTTGTCCTATGAGGTAGGATTCAAGAAACCAGCCGTCGAGATCTTCCAAAGGGCCATCGCGTGGGCTTCGGTCGAACCCCAAAAGATTCTCTTTATCGACGACGTGAAAACACATGTTGACGTTGCCATCTCGCTCGGCATACAGGGGATCCACTTCCTTTCCGCGGAGCAATTGAAGAGGGAATTGTCGCCGAAACTGTATCCCCGGGAAGAACCTGGGAAGAGTTAGACCGCCAAAAGCGATCAAACATCGGAACCGCGGCTATGGCTTGGAATGCATCTGTCTTGGAGGGGTCACGAATTCAGGACGGGTCTCATTTCATGTTGATGAAGCGATAGATGGCTTTAGCCATGTCGTCTACTTTCTCCTTCACATCTGCTTCGTCGTGCATGCTGGGTATCGTGGAGGCACAATCGCGCATGCACCCTTCCATAATGACCATCCCCAGTCTTCGGGCTGCAGAGGAAAGGGCCGAGATCTGAACGAGAATATCGGTACAATTGCCGTCCTTCTCCACCATCCCCCGGATCCCACGCGCCTGTCCCTCGATCTTTTTAAGGCGAGAGAGTATCTCCTTTCTCTTTTCTTCTGTTAAGGATGAGGCCTGCATTTTACTTCCTCCTTTCATGGATGCGATCAGTTATAAACAGGATGGCATCATTCTTACACAATTCTACCCCCCGGATAATCAAGGCCGGATCGTCCCCGCTCTGTGAAACGAGTAAAGTCTCCTTATATTTCCCATTTATTTGCATACCTCTTTGTACAACGTCTCCGTCATAGAATCGGGGGCGATAAAATGCCATTCATCGTTATCCATGGGATGGAAAACGTTTCCATTTTTGGAATAAAAGACAATCCGCAGATAGCGCGCGGATCTTTCGACACAGTTCAGTCCAAGCCCTATGAGACTAAAGTCCAAGTCCTGGAATCCTTTTCCACCCTCTCTCACCCAATGAGAGATGCCTTTCTCTGAATAAGCGGACTGCACCCAGACCTCGATCAAGTCTTTGGATGACCGGGTCATGCTTTCAGTATCGTAGAAATACGACCCTTCCTCATTTGTGCCATAATACTTCCAATCCACTCCCCATCCTTCCGTATGCCCAAAGGCGATCAGTCCGATGATTCCAAGGATGACTCCTCGTCTGCTCCACCCTAATTTCATTTTGGCCCCTTCCATTCTTTTTAGGCTACCGCTTCTGCGAGCTCGACTGAAACAAGGAATTCTGTATATTGGTCATATCCCTTTAGAAAAATATCAAGTTCCTCCTTGTTAAAAAGGTAAACATTCATCACAGGATTTTTTCCAAGGGGGATAACCGTGGTTAACCGATACCTGGAGGAGAGATAGATATCAACCTGACTACTCTCAATGGGTTTGGATTCGATCAGCACCCCGATCACTTCCTTTCTTTTTTTGTCTTCCTCTCCACTTTAATTAAAACTTCATCTCGAAAAGAACAAGGGGGGGAGGAGATTTTAAGAGATCGCATCCTGAAGCCGAGGAGCTTGAATCCCGATCCCGGCGGTATCCCCCTCTTACGGGGATTGTGCCGACCCACTTTACACCTCTGTCGAAAAAGTGGTAAAAAAATGGAAATTCGTTCCATCCCCCTGTACAAAGACGGCGGAGCAGGAAACTATGGAGCGACTTACTAATCAGTCCACCATTGTACGGACACTGGAGACAAAAAACTCCTCAACTCCCTCTACAATGGGGAAGAATTACCCCTCTTTGGCAAAGGGTTCGACTTGCTCACCATCCTGAGCTTGTCGAAGGAGAGGGGCGAGGGGAGATTTTCAGAAACATATCTTTTCTATTATGGACTCCTTAGTCACTCACGGAGGCAGGAAATGAAATGTAAAAGTACAAGAGGATTCCGGTTTACGGGGACACTCCTGCTGGCTTTCGCTTTTACCGCGGGTTGCGCCCACTATCCGGTCAATCCGCCGATGAAAGAGGTTCACCCTGAGGCAGGTTACAGATCCACCTCCATGAAAGCTCCCGAAAATTCAGACAGCCTATTTCTGTTTCTCACTTTTTCAGGCGGAGGGATGCGTGCGGCTGCACTTTCCTATGGGGTTCTCGAAGAATTGCGAAGGGCTGAAATCGTTCTTGAAGGAAGAAAGCGGCGGCTTCTGGATGAGGTGGATGGCATATCGAGTGTCTCCGGAGGAAGTTTCACGGCAGGGTATTACGGCCTCTTTGGAAAACGCATCTTCGAGGATTTTGAAAGCACGTTCTTGAAGAAGAACATTCAAAGAGTTCTTGTCTTAAAAGCCCTGCTCAATGTCACCAATTGGGTACGGCTTTTTTCACCGGCCTTCGCCCGGAGTGATCTGGCTGCTGAATACTATGACAAGCGTATTTTCGAAGGAGGCACCTTTGGCGACTTGGCAGCCCGAAAAGGCCCCTTTATCCTCATCAACGCGACGGATATGACCCATGGGACCAGGATAGCGTTTACTCAAGAGGTCTTTGATGTGATTTGTTCAAACCTTTCTCTTTTCCCCGTAGCAAGGGCTGCCGCTGCCTCGTCAGCCGTTCCTATGGCGCTCACTCCCATCACATTGCGGAACTACGCCGGGACCTGCGGTCTTAAGACATCGGAGGAATTCGAGAAGATGCCGGAAGGCCGTGATATTTCAGTGCGACAGTTTTATCTGTTCAATGACTTTACTCCATTCTTGGATTCCAAAAAGAAGGCCTATATTCATCTGGTCGATGGAGGGGTGGGAGATAATTTGGGTTTAAAGGCCCTTCTTGACCGGGTCATCGCCAGGGGAAGCGTCTGGGGAGCAATCAAAGGGACTCCGATGGAAAAGGTCCGCAAGGTGGTCTTTATCGTGGTGAACGCTGAGACAGAACCCGATCCGAAGTGGGACAGGACAGAGAGGGTTCCTACCTTCGGCGTCATGCTTGCCTCTTACTCCTCCATCGCGGTCGACCGGTACAACGAAGAGACCATCGCTCTCTTGAAAGAAAGCGTCGGTCCCTGGGCGGATGAGATCAGGGATCAGAGATGCAACGGAGAAGTGGTTTCTGCCTCGCCGGGTTCTTGCGGTGATATTCAATTTTACGTCATCGAAGTGAAGTTTGATGCGTTGAAGGATGAAACGGAGCGAATGCACTTCAAGAGGTTACCCACTGCCTTGAAGCTAGCTCCTGAGGAAGTGGACCGGTCGCGGGATGCCGCCCGCCGCATCCTTGCGGAATCCGCGGAATTCCAGCGCCTGCTCAATGACCTGAAGTAGGAAACCGAGAAGAAGATGGTGTGCACTTTTCAAGTTTAAATCCTAAAAAACGGTGCACTTTTGAAGTTTAAATGACACACCGGAGACACTCACCTGACAATAATCACCTTTCTGATTCTTGTTGGCCTCTTTTTCTACATTTTGCTCTTGTTCACCTGACAAAGCCAAACCCTTCGTGAGGAGGGGACAGAAAGCGGCGTGTCTTTGAAGGAGATGGCCGAGCTGCCGCCTATTTACTCTCATAAATCAAGCGCCTGTAATTGTCAAAAATCGTTCGAATCTCGACAAAAAGTCACTCCTGATGAGTGGTTCTAGGGAATCAACTTTAACCTATAATTTGCGCTAAGCATTGAAGATCAAACACTTATGAAATTAATATGTCTAGCATCCGCCTGGGCATACTTATTGCTCTTAAATGGAAGAAACAGGGATTAAATGGTGACAACCCGATGTCATTAATAGAAAGTGATTTGGTTTTGACAACTGACGAGGCAATTGAATACCTAAAAATCTCGAAGCCCACCTTCTTAAAATACATCCGGCTCGGAAGGATAAGAGCTATCAAAGCGGGGAAAGGGTGGAGAGTTCTGCAATCAGAACTGCATAAATTCTTAAAAGGAAGGACAGACATCGAGGATATCTCATTGGAGCAAACCGCATGAATGAGACCTTGACGGTTAGGGAATAAAAATGGAAAAGCGATTATGGGTGTTAAGTCTGGTTATCCTGGTATCCGCAGGTTGTTATGGTAAAAAGATTGATGGGACATACGAGCCTTCTGGAGAAGTCACTGTAGAGAGCCGTTATGAAGCCCCTTTAGACAAACCCCCTGAAGCGAGATCCAACCCAGAAATATCTTTAACACCCTCAGAGGAAAAATCCCCTGACATTAAAATGATGGACCCCTCTGCTAAAGCAAAAGATGAGAAAGGAATCGCAAAAAGAAAAGGGAATCGCGATAAGAAGCAGAACCTTCTTGATACGGCACTTGATTTTTACCAGGCTTCCCAAGAACGCTGGTCGCGTGGTGAGTTTGAGGAAGCGATCGATGCTCTTGATGAGGCTTACTCATTCATTCTTGATGTGAACAGCCATAGTGACCCTGCCATCATCCAGCAGAAAGAGGATATGAGAATCCTGATCTCAAGGAGGTTAATCGAACTATATGCATCAAGATATACTGCGGTCAATGGAAATCATAAGGCGATTCCTTTAACAATGGATGAGCATGTTAAGTACGAAATCAATCAATTTCAGACAGTTGAAAGAGACTTCTTTATAAACTCCTCTAGACGATCAAGAAGATACATTGATAAGATTGTGAAAGAATTGAACGAAGCAGGGCTTCCTCCAGAACTTGCGTGGCTACCCCTTGTTGAGAGTGGGTTTAAAGTAAACGCACTTTCCCCCGCGAGGGCACTTGGTCTATGGCAGTTTATCCCATCTACAGGATATAAATTTGGGCTTAAGAGGGATGACTGGATTGATGAGAGGCTTGATCCTGAAAAATCAACAAGCGCTGCCATTGCCTATCTCCAGGAACTCCATCGTATGTTTGGTGATTGGACAACCGTCCTTGCGGCCTACAACAGTGGGGAGGGAAATGTTCTCAGAGTGATCAGGGGACAGAGGATAAATTACCTTGATAACTTCTGGGACCTCTATGAAAGGCTACCTCGGGAGACAGCCCGCTATGTGCCAAGATTTCTGGCAACGCTTCATATCCTCAAGGATCCGGGACAATATGGCTTTGATTTGAGAGAGACGGAAGAACCTCTTCCCTTTGAAGTGGTAACCATCGAGAAGCAGGTGAGATTAGATGCCATTGCAAAGGAATTAGGGATTTCAGAGGCTTTACTCTCCGACCTGAACCCCGAACTCCGGCTAAACGTCACACCCCCAACTCCCTATTCTCTCAGGATTCCACCTGCAATGTCAGAGGCGCTGCTTGCGAGCCTTCACAGGATACCAGAGTGGTCACATGTCAGGACAAGTCTTGCGAGTTATATCTATCACCACGTTACAAAAGGCGAGACCCTGTCCTCCGTCGCGATAAAATACAGGACAACCGTTGCGGCCATATCAAAGGCAAATGACCTTAGGAGTAGTCAGTTCATCAAGATCGGTCAAAGGCTTAAGATACCTTTAAGTGATGGCAAGGTCTATACCTCAAAATCGGGTAAACAGACACGGTAAAGATCTTCAACTTCCTTCCCGTTTATTTGCACACTGCTTTGCATAGATTCTCATCAATGGATCCTCGGGGAATAGTTTTCCAGGCCGGGGGCCGGTCTTTAACCGAACTGGCGTATAAGATCTTCCCTTCTGCGGAATATTCGGTAATCGACAGAATACGATCCTTTTCTTCTGCGCAACTGATTTCCCATAATTCCAATGAATAACTCACATCTGCATCATATTTTCCAAACCGTCTTACCATTCCGGTTCTACCTTGCTTTGTGTATTCCAATTTCGTCCAAACATCGATAATGTTCTTTGATGACGGAGTCGTATCTTCCACATCATAGAAACATTCGTACAAATCGGTCTCCGCAAACAACTTCGCCCCGGAAGGCTGATCCCAAGATCCTTCCCCACCGACGGTGGGTCCATCTTGGTTTATCACCCGTCGCCTTCATTGTGATCAATGTGGATACCTTTGAATGAACTCTTCACCGCTTTGCAGACTGGACAGCACCAGTCATCGGGTAGCTTGTCAAATGGATCCATTTCTAAATCATCATCATAGCGATAGCTGCAAACGGGACAGATGTAGAGCACTTTGAACCTCCGATCGGTGGAAGATCCGGGGCCCGTAAAGACCCCCCACTTACCTCCCCCCGAACCAAAGACTACTTGCACCCCGGACCTTTAGCCATGGATTTCCACAGTTTCAATTTTCCAAATTGAAGGGTCCGAATGGCCTCCACTTCCGGTCGGGACTCACAGTCAGAATCTAAATTGAACAATACCTCATTTGCTCCAGTCCGGCCTGGGATAGACCAACTTGGTCGTGGCTACTTCTTTCGGCCACAACAACCTGTTCGAACCATTGACGGTCTGGACGGTATAGCAGAACGGAGGAGGTAACCCCTTTGAATCGAAGACAATTCCCTTGCCATAAGGTAGATCAAACTTCCGTGATCTCAAATAGTCTCTTATCTTCTTGTCGTCAAGACTACGCGTTCCCTCCACCGCCAGCTCAAGCGTCCTCATCCAGCAGTAGCCCTGACCAAAGTAGTCAGGAGGCTGAGGCATCCTCAATCGTTCCTTGGAAGCCTGGATGATCTTGTCGTTGCCGGCATAAGGCAGATCAGGAGCCCAAAAAGTATTGCAGAGCACATTGTTACCGTCCTCGCCAAGTTCCTTCATCCATGCAGGTACTTTCGAGGCGACGAGTTCCCATATGATCTTTGGGTTATACCGTATAGACTTGGCCGCGCGCATGATCAGCACTCCGTCATCAAAAACGCTGATCGAACAGAGTACCTCCGCACCTCTGGCTTTGGCTTTACTCACCAAGGGTGTTGCATCGCTTAACGGAAGATTATAGGTCTCATCCACGACGACTTTGATCCCTCGTGCCTCAGCAGATTTGATCAAAGGAGCCCGTGCCGAGAGACCCGTTACGGTATTCATCGTCAAAACGGCCATCGTTTTGGGTCTCTCCGCTTTTGGGATGAGGTCATCAAAGACACCTTGTAAAGAAAGGTAAGCCCAATCGCTCATCAAAGGAGGACTTCCAAAACTGTAAGTATACCCCTGTTCAAAGGACTTCATATGTCCCCCCATGCCCACAAAGACCTTCCCATACTTCTCAACGAGGGGCATCACGGCGGGATTGGTCGTCCCGGGAATACCGCCAAATACCAGATCGACTTTGTCTACCGTGATCGCCCTCTCATAATAGGTAACTGCTTTGTCCGTGTCACTTTCATTGTCGTATATAATCATTTCGACGGGGCGTCCCAAAAGGCCTCCCCTCTTGTTGATATCGTCTGCCCAAAACTCGATTCCCCCTTTCACGTACTTTCCGGCTTCTGACCATCCTCCGGTCAACGATAACGCTCCCCCTATCCTAATTGGAGTTGACGATGGCCCGGATTTCGTTGGTTGGCTAAGAACAGAGGATGCGAACAATACCATGATCATGGAAACAATAAGAGTCATTAAGGTTCCTTTCCTCATCGATATCTTCCTCCTTTCATAAGGGTTTGATGTACTTTCTCTCACAATTTCCCCCAGCCCATATAATGTTTCTGAGAAAGTCAACACATGCATTTTGCTAAGACGACCCAAACAGCCTGGGGAAGCAAGAACTAAAACCTTGAAAAACGCTCACCCTGATCTGACGGTCACCCATTCTTCACATACGATATAAATGGAAGATGGTCGTCCTGTCTCCAATGCCTGTATTCGTCGGGCTCATCATCGCAAAACTTTTCCAAATTTCTTGACGCATCACTTTTAAGGAATGATCTTCCAACGTGGTTCGATCTTAATGCCGATCCTTTTCATGACTTCCGAAGAAGCGCGGTCAACATTTTCTAGGATTTCCCGCTCGTTCACGGTGAGGATATTTCTGTGTCGCATGATGATCTTTCCGTTGATGATCACGGTATCCACACTCTTGCCGTCTGCAGAATAAACGAGATTGGATATGGGATCCATGAGCGGATGCCATTCGGGATGGGATGTATCAACGATGATCAAGTCTGCATTCTTCCCACTCTCCAATGACCCGATTTGATCTTCCCAAAGCAGCGCACGGGCGCCATCGATGGTCCCCATTTCCAAAGCTTTGTAAGCACCTATTTCTTCGGGGTTTCCGGTAGCATCTTTATGCGCCTCTGCTGCCAGGTACATGGTCCGGACCATGTCCAGACAACGGCCTGCCGTCGCTGAATCGTTCCCGAGTGCAACCGTCACCCCGGCCTTCGTCATCTTCGGAATCATCCTATTGGATATGGCTCCGTTAGCGAAATGCATGCTTCCGCCGGGACAATGGACAACTTTCACGTCATGGCTTCTTAGCCATCCTATTTCCCGCGCGTTCGGGAATCCCATATGAATCAGCAGAAGATTAGGGCCGAAAAGCCCCAAATTGTAAAATCTTTCAACAGATCGAACCCCCCACCTTTTCTGGACACCTTCATTCTCCTCTCGCGAACACGCCAAATGAGCGTGAATTCCAACGTTGTATTTGTCAGCTAATGATTTGATGGCCTTCGCTAGGTCATCACTCACGTTGAAGACAACCCGAAGTGAAAACCAGGCTCGGATTCTGTCATGTTCGGCCCTATTCCATTTTTTTACAAGGTCTTCCGCTTTTGTCAGTGTCTTTTCACGGTTTTCACGGAGATTGGGTGGAAGTGGGAAGAGGGGGTCTTCAATATCTCTTGTGGATCGGTTGGTAATGCCTCTTATGCCAATCCGTATCGCTGCCTCTACTGACTTGTCAGGGTAATAACCTCCTGAATCACAGAAGCACGTTGTCCCGCTTTTGATCATTTCAAGAAAATTCCCCATCGCGCTCCAATAGACATCCTCTTCGGTCAGATAAGTCTCATACGGGAATATCCGTTCATACAAACACTTATAGGCGGGTACATCATCAGCAATCCCTTTTGAAAGATATTGGACGACGTGGTTATGAGCGTCTACAAAGCCGGGTAAGACCAAGCAACCCGAGGCGTCGATCTCCTTATCGGCGGTGTGCCTGGCTTTAAGGTCTTCTGTCTTGCCCACGTCTCTTATGAAGGGACCTTCCACATAAACAGCTCCGCTCTTATAGATTTCTCTATTTTGATTCATTGTTACGACATACCCGTTGTGTATCAAGATACTCGCCACTTCACTTGGTTCTGGAGGTATCGTTCTCATATCGATTTCCTTTCAAAGTTACATCGTTAAGTTGTAGGAGTCAATCCTTTTTTAGCCCTTTTTTTAGCTGCCCTTTTTGCTTGACAATCGAAAGGAGGGCTAATAGGATAATGGTCAATTCATCAATGATGTAGAATGCTTTTTCAGGGGGATATGGGATGGGACCATTATCTGCACAGGTCGAAAGGCGGATGAAACGGTGGCAGGAACAGCGCTGGATTCTGGACAACGTCATTAAAACAGTTGGGGTCGAATGGGACCAGAACCGCATCGGGTATACCCTCGGCCCTTGTGGTCCCGAGGCAACATTTGATTTTATGGGTGTCCGGACTCGGGTTCAGAAGTTCACCGACATCACCCGAGAGTTCGGGAAAGCGGCATCCCGTCGGGAGGCCATCGCTCGGCAGTTCGAAGACGAAGGGCGGACGGTCGCTGCCCGGGAGAACTTCTTCATTGCCTCTCTTCTTTATGGGAGCGCGCAGTGGCCGATTTTCGAGAATTCGGAGGATAACATCGCCTTAAATAAGAAGAAGGTCGATTGTTATCTGAAGTATGCCCAATATGCTGACCATGAGATACGGAAGGTGGAGATTCCTTTCGGCACTCAGTCACTGCCGGGCTACCTTCATTTGCCGAATAAAAGGCCGTCGGGAAAACTGCCGTGCGTTCTCTCAATCGATGGTATGGACGGTTTCAAGGAGATGATACATTCACTCTATGGAGACCGGTTTTTTGAAAGAGGGATCGCAAGCCTTGCGATCGACGGTCCCGGGCAGGGCGAATGTTGCATCCGCAATATCCACGTGACCGCCACAAACTTCAAGGATGCGGGTCGTGCAGCCCTGGCATGGATGCGGACCCAACCGGAACTCGACCCGGACCGCGTCGCAGTCTCCGCAGTCAGTTTCGGTTCCTTTGTGGGGACCCAGGTGGCCTCTATCGATGATCGAATCAAGGGTTGCGCTGTTGCCTTTGTCTGTCACGAACCGGGGTTCAATACAATCTTCAACATGGCTTCGCCGACCTTCAAACTCCGTTTCATGTACATGGCAGGATATGAAGATGAAGATGAATTTGACAAGTTTGCAAAAACCTTAACCCTGGAGGGGGTTGGCGAGCAGATCAGGTGCCCCTACCTGGTCATCGCCGGCGAAGACGATGAGTTGAGCCCCATTGAGTATACCTATAAATTGCTCAACAAGATCAAGGCCCCGAAACAACTTGTACTCTATCAGGGTGAGAAGCACGCCCTCCATTCCACCAGTTCTACCGCCCTGGGGCCTCATTGGGGAGTCTACATAGCGGAATGGATAAAGGATCGCCTGGATGGCAAACCCATGGAATCGAAAAGTATCATGGTGGATTTGCTAGGACAGACTCATGCCTTTGAGATCCCCCGTTGAACGCCAGGATTGATTCAGCATGATCCGGACTAATGAGAAGACTGTAGCCAAAAGTACAATTGCGTGGAGGATCCGGACCATGCTGAAAGTGGTCGTGATAAGCATGGGGTCTTTCTCCCATATCACATTTCGCGGAGATGACAATCATGAGATGTATGTTTGAGCTGAAGAAATGCCTCCCTCTCCATACCACCCCTACTTCCCTCAAATGAAAACCTTCCTGATAAATCGCCTGATGAATAGATTTATCGATGCTCGGCTTCTCGGCTCGGCACCGGGTGGAGCAGGAGGCATGATGGTGATGAGTTTGGAGGCTTCGATGTGAAGGGTATCCAATTTACCCAGAAAACTCGGCTTTGTTCCGTTAACACCGATAGAATTGTTGGTTATGTTGGGAATAGTCTTGGGAAAAACCTATTTTGGATAAAAATTGGGAAGAGGATTAGCCAGGCAAGTCATTGATATGCTTATGGTAGGCGGAACAGGGATTGAACCTGCGACCTCCGGCTTGTAAGGCCGGCGCTCTCCCAACTGAGCTATCCGCCCTCTCTTGCGGGGGAAAGGATGGAATCCGGTTCCAAAGCCGAGGTCAGGCCACCTCGACTTCTTTCTCATAAAGAAGGATCGGGCTTTCGTTATGGAGGACGACCTCTTCGCTGATGATACATTCACGGATGTTGGATTGGGAGGGGATCTCATACATCACATCCAGCATGGTGTTCTCCATGATCGCGCGAAGTCCCCGGGCGCCGGACTTTCTCTTAATGGCCTCCTTCGCAATCGACATCAACGCCCCCTCGGTGAATCGAAGCTTCACACTTTCAAGCTCGAAGAGTTTTTGGTACTGTTTCACCAGGGCATTCTTCGGCTTTTTTAGGATATCCACCAATGCATCGACGCTCAGCTCGTCCAGGGTGGCAATCACCGGAAGTCTTCCGATGAACTCAGGAATCAACCCAAACTTCAAGAGGTCCTCGGGTTGAACCTCCCTGAGCAGCTCTCCCATGTCCCGCTCATACTGGGACTTGATATCCGCCCCAAACCCGAGAGTCTTCCCTCCGACCCGTTGCTCAACGAGTTTTTCAAGCCCGACGAAAGCTCCGCCGCAGATGAAGAGGATGTTGGTGGTGTCGATCTGAATGAATTCCTGCTGGGGGTGTTTCCGGCCCCCTTTCGGCGGGATGCTCGCAACGGTTCCTTCGATGATTTTCAGGAGGGCCTGCTGCACACCCTCCCCTGACACATCTCGCGTAATCGAGGGGCTATCGGATTTTCTCGAGATCTTGTCGATTTCGTCAATGTAAACGATTCCCTTCTGAGTCCGCTCGATATCGTAATCAGCCGACTGAAGAAGACTCAGAATAATATTCTCCACATCCTCGCCCACATACCCTGCTTCCGTCAGGCAGGTGGCATCCGCAATCGTGAAGGGGACATCGAGGATACGGGCCAGCGTCTGGGCGAGGAGCGTTTTCCCGGACCCGGTGGGACCGATGAGGATGATATTTGATTTCTGGAGTTCTACCTCTCCGGAGGCCACTCGAGCATCGATCCGCTTATAGTGATTGTGGACGGCCACCGACAGGATCTTCTTCGCATGCTCCTGCCCGATCACATACTCATCGAGCTTGGCCTTGATCTCCATGGGCTTCGGGACCGTCAGTCTTCCCGGGACGAACCGTTCCTCCGTCTCCTCTGCAATGATCTCGTTACAGAGTTCGATGCATTCGTCGCAGATGTAGACCGTGGGGCCGGCGATGAGCTTTCTTACCTCATCCTGACTCTTCCCGCAGAAGGAACAATGTAAGACGGTCCCGTAATTTCCTCCGTTCGCCTTCATCGTCTTCTCCTTTCTGTCTCCCTTCAGGAACTACCCTTGAGACCGGACGGGACGCTGGAGAACCACCTCATCGACAATACCGTATTCCCTCGCCTGATGGCCACTCATAAAAAAATCTCGATCAGTATCCGCCTGGATTCGTTCCAATGGTTGAGACGTATGTTTGACCATAATCCGATTCAGCTCTTCCCGAAGCCGGAGGATCTCCTTTGCCTGGATGTCCACATCCGACGCCTGTCCTTGAAACCCCCCCATGGGCTGATGGATGAGAATCCTCGAATGGGGAAGGGCGAATCGTTTCCCCTTTTCCCCTGCCGCAAGAAGCAAGGCCGCGATACTGGCCCCCTGTCCCATACATAACGTGGAAACCTTGGGTCGAATATACTGCATCGTATCATAAATAGCAAGCCCGGAGGTCACAACCCCTCCTGGGGAATTGATGTAGAGATGAACGTCCTTATCCGGGTCTTCCGATTCCAGGAAGAGCATCTGGGCAATCACCAGATTGGCTACATCATCGTCAATCGCCGTCCCCACAAATATGATTCGCTCTTTCAAAAGACGAGAATAAATATCATAGGCTCGTTCGCCTCTCCCGTCCTTTTCGATCACAATCGGTATCAGTGTCATCGCTTTTTCCCTCAGACATAGTCGATTTCTGCTTTCTCAAGCAGAAAGCTCAAAGCTCTGTCCCGGAGGATTCCGGCCTTCACTTCAGGAAGAAGTCCATTCTTTTCGTAGTATTGTTTGACCACTTCGAATTTTTGGTGCGTCCTCTCCGACATCTCTTTCAGGCGATCCTCTGCCTCCTGATCGGTGACCGCAATCCCCTCCTGGCCCGCAATTTTGTCAAGGATAAGAACAGTCCTGACTTGCTTCTGGGCCATCGCCTTATAATCCTCCTGGAGCTTCTCCTCCGAGACGCCCAGATTCTTGAAAACCACCCCCTGAGCAGCCAGTTTCAACTTCGTGTCCGAGACCATGGCCTTGGCCTGCTCTTCCACCAAGCTTTCGGGAACCTCGAAGGGATTTGCCTCAAGCAGTCGATCGACCACCGAATCCTTTAATTGCCGTTCTAATGCGAGCTCTTTCTCCTTTTTGATGTCTTCCGTCAATTTCGCCTTTAATTCTCCCAAAGACGAATAATCCCCCAGATCTTTCGCAAATTCATCATCCAGCGGAGGGAAGATCTTTTCCTTTATCTCCTTGATCTTTACCTGGAAGGAGATGGTTTTCCCCGCCCATTTTTGATATCCATAATCCTGAGGGAACGTGACCTCAATCTCCTTCTCTTCCTCCGGTTTCAGTCCGATGATCTTCTCTTCGAAGGCAGGGATAAATTGTCCGCTTCCCACCTCTACGGTAAAATCAATCGCCTTCCCTCCCTCCAAGGGTTTGCCATTCAAACTCGCCTCATAATTGAGGATGACAAAATCTCCTGCCTGGATGGTTCTCGCCTCTGAAACGGTTTTTAAATTGGAATGGAGGTTCTGGAGGGCTTTCAACCGCTCCTCCACCTCTTCGTCTTTCACCTCTTCTCTCTTCCCTTCGATCTTCAACCCCGTATACCCTTCTAATTTGATCTCGGGTTTGACCTCAATCACAGCGGAATATTGAAACGGCTTTCCTTGTTCAAATTCTCCAGGATCGACCACGGGCGGAGAGACGGGCTCGAGATGCGTCTCCGTGAGGGCTTTTGGATAGGATTCTTCTATCAATTTGCGGACGACCTCTACCTTGACATGATCTTTAAAATACCTCTCCAGAATGTTTCTTGGAACCTTTCCGGGCCTAAACCCTTTGATCTTGGCCGTCCTCCCCAACTCTTTATAGATGGATTCAACTTCCTTGCCGACCTCGTCTTCCGGAATTTCTACGGCTATCTTCTTCTTGATCGGACTGATCTCTTCAGCACTGGCTCTCATGAAATATCCCCTCAAATGTGAAAATACGAAATCCGAAATTCTAAATTCGAAACAAATCCTAAATTCAAATGATCAAATTTCTAAAACTCTTCGTTCCACTTGTTCTATTTCGGTCATTCGAATTTGTTTCGTGCTTCGTATTTCGTGATTCGAATTTGCTTGAAATTGACTTGGTGCCGAGGGCGGGACTCGAACCCGCACAGTCTCACGACCACGAGATCCTAAGTCTCGCGCGTATTCCAATTTCGCCACCCCGGCCCGTGACGTTGCTAGCGTCTTCAGGCGAGACGTCGCCTTATTTGTGCCCGCGCCCTTCCTGCAACCCGCGAATAATCAAGAACTTCTTGTGATAATAATAACTTAATTTAATACTATAATCCATTTGGTCCGTGCTGTCAATCAAACTACGTTCCCCTCCCCTCTCCCGCTGGAGGAGAGGGGAGGGGGGAGGGAAAAAACTGCTTACAAAAACTTCCATGATAGTTGATTTTGTTACAATATGTTTTATGATAGAGCATGGATAAGATCATGCAAAGAATGGCCAATTTTTATTATCGGTACTACTTTTTCGTTAGAGGCCTCCCATAGGTTCTCTTCCCGACGGATGAGAAGCCATGGGTGATGAATGGCCCCATGGCTTTTTTATTTTTTGAAGCCACGGAGCCAGCTCTGTGGCTTTTTTTGTTCTGAGGATAAGCAAACGATGGAGGAACAGGGATGACAGAGTTCAGATATTCGAATGTCGATCGTGAAATGGAGGTCTACGGCTATGACTCCATGGTCAAAAGCCATTGCCGGATGTGTCATGGGGGTTGTGGGGTCCTTGTCTACCTCAAAGACGGCAAAGTGGCAAAGATCGCCGGTGATCCCGATTGTCCCATTAACCATGGAACGCTCTGCACCAAAGGGCTTGCCTCGGCACAGCTGGCTTATCATCCGGACAGGCTGACCCACCCCGTCAAAAGGGTCGGGCCAAAAGCGAGCGGTCAATGGGAACGGATTTCATGGGATGAAGCCCTGGACGCCATCGCAAATCGAATCCTCGAATATAAAGAAAAACACGGGCCTGAATCCGTCGTATTCGGCTACGGGACAGGCCGCGAAAATGAGGCCGTGATCTACCGCATCGCCAACCTCCTCGGGTCCCCAAACGTGCTGACGGCAGGCCATTTCTGTTATGGCCCGCGGGTGTCGACGGGCATCATCACCTGCGGCACGAATCCTATTGTCGATTATGAGAATTTCCCCAAGTGCGTCATGATGTGGGGAAATAACGTCACGATCAGCAATGCCGACGAATATAAAGGCGAGTCCTTCTCCGTCGCTCTCGACCATGGCGCCAAGCTCATCGTGGTTGACCCCAGGCTCACTCGTCCGGCTGCACGGGCAAACGTCTGGCTCCAGTTGAGACCCGGCACAGACGCAGCCCTTGCCCTCGGAATGCTCAACGTGATCGTTAACGAAGAGCTTTATGACAAGGAATTCGTCGAGCATTATACCCACGGCTGGAATCCTTTTGTCAAAAGGGTGAACGAGTATCCCCTTGAGAAGGTCGAAGAGATCACGTGGGTTCCGAGAGAAAAGATCAGGGAGGCGGCAAGGCTCTTCGCTACGACCAAACCCGCTGCCATTCAGTGGGGTGTGGCCATCGAGCAGCAAATGAACTGCGCAGACAATGACCGGCTATTGATGTTCCTCTTAGGGTTGACCGGCAACATCGATGCACCCGGCGGCCAGGTTCTCAACCGGACGCCAAATATCGTTAATGTAGGCCATTTCGGCGCCCATGGCATGCTTCCCAAGGAACAGTTCGCAAAACGATTGGGCGGGGATCGTTTCCGTCTTGCCTCGCGGTTCGCCATCCTTCAGCCGAAATGTGTCTGGGATGCCATCCTCGAAGAAACACCCTATCCCGTGAAAATGCTCTTTCTCATCAGTTCCAATCCTGTCATCACCCGTGCCAATGCAAAAGAGGTTTACCGTGCCCTTGAGAAAGTTGAATTCATGGCGGTGGCCGATTTCTTCCTGACCCCGACCGCGGAACTTGCCGACATTGTGCTCCCCGCTGCAACCTGGCTTGAGATGGATTATATCGGCGACTTTTGGAAGCGTCACGGCTATATCCTGCCCCGGCGCAAAGTGATCCAGGTGGGGGAGTGCCGCTCAGACCACGAGATGCTCAATGATCTTGCCCACCGGATCGGCCAGGGCCCCTACTGGTGGGACAACTTCGAGCAGGCCCTTGATTATATCCTTCATCCGATGGGTATCGCCTGGGATGATTTCAAGAAGATGAATTATATCAGGGGAGAGGTGAAGTATTACAAGTACAAACAGGGAGGATTTTCCACTCCGACCAGAAAGTTTGAGCTCTTCTCCACAGCCCTCGAAAAGATGGGGTATGATCCTCTTCCCCAGCACAGGGAACCGCCTGAAAGCCCGGTGAGCGCACCGAAGCTTCATCAGGAGTATCCTTATATCCTCATTACAGGTGCGCGACCGCCCGGTTTTTTCCACACAGAAAACAGACAGGTCCCCCGACTCAGAGAGCTTCACAAGGACCCCATCGTTGAGATCCATCCGGATGTCGCTCTAAAGGAAGGGATTAAAGAGGGCGATTGGGTCATCATCGAATCCCCGAGAGGGAAAGTGAGACAGCGGGCGAAACTCGCCCTTGGACGGGATCCCCGGATCGTAGCGGCCCAGCATGCGTGGTGGTTTCCGGAAAACAGGAATCCCGGTCATGGTTGGGACGAATCCAACATCAACATCCTGACTGACAATGCTCTGGAGGGCTGTGACCCGGCAATGGGGGCATCGAATATCAGGACGCTCCTTTGCAGGATACGTCCCGAAAAGAAGGAGGTCAGCCATGAATAAATATGCGCTGATTATCGAAGAGTATGCCTGCTGGGGGTGCAGGACCTGTGAAGTCGCCTGCCAACAGGAATACAATCCGGTCGAGTCGAAAGACGGGGTCAAGTATCTCTCGGTTTGGCCGGATGGTCCCAAGGTCATGAACGGGAAGCTTGATTTCATATGGCGTGTGAACGTCTGCAAACATTGTGCGGAGCCCCTCTGCGCCAAGGCCTGTCCCGAAGATGCCATTACGAAAGACCCAAAGACAGGCATTGTCCTCAGCGAAAGAGAGAAGTGCAGCGGCTGTCAGGCAGTCATGGGTGAGTCCCGAGCTGAAAAGCAGGAAACCTCTCCGTGTAAGATGGAATGTCCGGCGCACAACAATGTTCAGGGATACGTGAATCTTGCTGCCAAGGGGAAGTTTCAGGAAGCTCTGCAACTGATCAAGGAGACCAGCCCCTTCCCGTCGATCTGCGGGAGGATCTGTCATCACCCCTGTGAAACGGACTGTCACCGGTCTCAAATCGACGAATCCGTAGCCGCCCACTCCATTGAGCGCTTCCTGGGCGATTTGGATCTCAATTCAAGCACCCGCTATCAGCCCCGCATAAAAGCCAGGAAAAAAGAGAAAGTCGCCGTTGTCGGATCCGGCCCTGCCGGATTAACCTGTGCCTACTATCTTGCACGAGAAGGCTACCCGGTAACGATCTTCGAAAAAGCTGACCTGCTGGGAGGGATGCTTGCAATGGCCATCCCCTCCTACCGTCTTCCCTCGGAAGTTATCGAGGCTGAAATCCGGCTCATTCGCGATCTGGGTGTGACCATGAAAACCGGCGTGGAGGTGGGCAAAGATAAAACCGTTGCTCAATTGCGCCAAGAGGGCTTCAAGGCCTTCTTCATCGCCATCGGAACACAGGAGTGTTCGCGACTGGGAATTGAAGGCGAGGACCTGAAGGGCGTCTATCAGGGATTGGACTATCTCCGAAGTATCAAGCGTGGAGAATCGTTGGCCCTGGGGAAGGACGTCGTCGTCATTGGCGGAGGGAATGCCGCAATGGATGCCGTCAGGTCAGCCCGCAGATCGGGAGCCGAAAACGCCACGATTCTCTATCGCCGGGGTCTGGAGGAAATGCCTGCAAGACCTGAAGAGATTGAGGAATGCCGGGAAGAAGGGATTTCCATCCAAACCCTGACTCAACCTGCGCGATTCATCGGCAAGAATGGAGAAGTAAAAGCGATCGAATGCGTAAAAGTGCGCCTGGCGGACCCGGACGGGAGTGGCCGGCGGAGACCCGAGCCCATCCCTGCCTCGGAATTTACGATTCAAGTCAGCGCCGTCATCACGGCCCTGGGGCAAGAAGCGGACTGGGCCTGCCTGACCCCGGAGTGCTCCTGCACGTTGACCCCATGGGGAACAATGAAGGTGGACCCTTTGACGCTTCAGAGCGAGGATCCTGACATCTTTGCGGGCGGAGATGCGGTCAGAGGCCCCCAGACCGTTATCGAAGCGATTGCAGACGGGAGACGGGCAGCGGTATCGATCGATCGATACATCGAAAGCCGGGGCCTTCGATCGGATGGAGATATTGAATTGAAAGCAATCACGACCCCGCAGAAAGGGAAATACGATCCGTCTCCCCGGTCTCAGATGCCCCGTCTGGAGGCTCAAGAGCGAACCAACAATTTCGCGGAGGTTCAAAAAGGCTTCACCAAGGAGACGGCCATGCAGGAGGCACAGCGGTGTATCTCCTGCGGCAGTTGCTGCATACAGGCCTGTCCCTATGGCGCCATTGCCTTTGACCCAAAGACCGGAAAGATCCAGAAGTGCAACCTTTGTCATCACCGGGTGACGAACGGACTCTATCCTGCCTGTGCGGACAACGTCTGCCTCGCCCATTGCATCTACTTCGGCGATCCCGCCGAGATTGAACAAAGGATTCTGGAGAAAAGGAAGATCAGAGGAGGCTGGGGAGAAATCCTTCCTAAGGCTTTCATCGGCTCGAGGTGAGATTCGGGACAATTTCTCGAGATATCGAGTCGAATTGAATTTCTAGTCTGTCTTGACGAAACGTCTCATAAAGGTTATCAAATTTGTCAGGTGAGGCTTCTTCTCAGCAAAACTCTCAGAAGTTTTTCTTGAGAAGGGCGGAGGGATTTGGCCTATGAAAAGGAGTGGGATGGGGGAGACAGGGCCAAAGGAGAAAAACTGAATGGATCATAAGAGTTGTTTCGGTTCAATCAAGGAGGTCACCCTCAGCAATAGCCAAACCTCTATCCAGTCAAGACCCGAGTGCCGAACCTGCCAGGAAATCCGCGACTGTTTGCGCCAGACCAGACAGCTTGTGGATGAGCAGAATGAAAAAGACGAGCTGAAGAAACAGAGCTGGATTACTGAAATTATCGACCACTCTTTTGTCGTCTCGAATGAACTCGGCTCCTGCTTGCTGAAGTTTCTGAATAAAATTTACAGCTCATCCATCGGGGCAATCCTTTTTAAGAACCTCTTTCTATTTTTTGACGTCCCGCAGAATACCCTGTCTTCAAACCTGTCCATCTCCATCTCCCGGACGATGATGGGCTTGCTCCGGGGAGAGAAGGAAGAATCAAGCCCTCCTCCCAATCCGCAAGCTTTCTATCAGCGGCGGGCACCCGATGAAGGATTTATTCTCCGGATCATTCTTTTCCAGAAGTCTTTTCCCAACTCCCAAGAGGCGAACATGGGAATGATCGCTTATGAAGCGGCCCGTGCGCTTGCTTCCGACGATCTCGGGATCAAGCAGATTCTTCAGGTTCTCCCCGAGTCTGAAGCCAGCGCATTCAGGAGAATGGATCCCGAGGCCCGAATAAAATGGCTGATTGGGAAATGGGGTTTTCTGGAAGAGTATGGAGCCTTGAAAAAAATAGTGGCGTTATCGGAGTAAACCCCGTAAGAAATTCCAGCCGTTGCGACTCGAAACCGAGCGGGGCATTATTTCTAACGGGGTAATCCCGTCCGTTCCCCGCCTTTAAACCCGTCTTCCACCCTGTTCATTTCTCCAACAAATCGGAACCGGGTGCTGAAACCGGTTCAGCATGACGGTTTAGTTCTGGCCTTTTTGTCATCCCGAACTGGGTTCGGGATCTCTCTTTGGGTCTAAGAATTTAGGCGCTAAAGCCCTGCCCCGGGCGGGGCTGTTTATTGTTTTGACAGCCTCCTTCCCTTCAATTCTGGCTTCTTTAAAGCTGCCCCAAGGAGCGGTGGAGATTTTTTCACAGGGGGAATGTTTTCCGTATTTCTGGCAGGGGTACAGATCAGCACGTTTCTCTCGTCTCTCTCGAAAGCACATTTTTCTTCGAGGACGGTCTTTAGCTTCTTCCGTGCCCTGTGAAGCCTCACTTTGACGTTCTCAATCGTTATTCCAAGAATTTCCGCGCTCTCCTGATGGCTGAACTCCATCATATCGAAAAGGACAAGCACGGTTCTCAGAGGCTCCGGCAAAAGGTTGATCTGGTTCTGAACACATTCTCCCATTTGACGTTGTTCCATTTCTTCTTGAATGCCGAGCCCTTTTTGAATCAGGGCTTCTTTAAGATCTCCCGTTTCTTCCTGGTCTATGCTTTCTTCTTTGCGAGATTTCTTCAACCCGCGAAAATGGTCCTGGCAGAGGTTATGGGCAATCCGAAATATCCAGGGAGACAACCGGGAGGGATCTCTCAGGCTTTCAACGTTCTGCTGAACTTTCAAAAACGTTTCCTGGATGATGTCATCCGCCGCCCATTCCTCCTTTACAAGGGCCAGGATGAACTTTCTTACTCTCGAATAGTGCTGATCGTAAATTTCCCAGAATTCCATCTCCATTTCACCTTGACCGGAACGTGCCCCGCAAGCCAAGCCTTGGAGGCCGGGTCAAGGGGCAAAATACGAACGAAATTTCCTTTGCTCGCATCCTGCTCGCCACTGCGTGCCCGGGAAGCCCCGCCGTGCCTGCCCCGTCCTAACGGGGTGGGCGGGGAGCTTCAAATTAGCCGCAACATGATTTGCTGGCCTGCTTATCGCAGGGCAAGGCATACTCCTTTTCTTCACCCATGAGGCCATTGATGCAATTCTTGATGGCCATATGGGCCCCTTTCTTCACTTGACTGGCAAGGTCGACAGACTCCTGAATTTCTTCGGTAGAGAGGCCTACCGTTTTGGCCTTTCCAAAGTAGTACTCAAAGCAGGGGATACAGTTCGCTGCCGTAGCTGCTCCCAAGCATATCAAAACCCTTGTCTTCTCTTCCATCGGCCAGTTCCTCCTTTTGTTTTTTATAGATAAGACGGAAAAGGCCTCCGAAAGGTTACATCTTTTTGCATTCTCCAGGTCGGAGTTGTTGAAACAGAGGGGACAGGACGTCTTTTGCCAATCGCTCATGACTTATCCCGATCTTCTACGCTGAGTTCCATAACGATGTGTCCCCAGCCACCACATTGCACCCCCACATCAAAGCATCCAGCCCTCCTGAATCGCATCTCATTGGGGTCGATGCCGGCGTAGAATAATTCATTCGATGTGAAAATTAAGCTTGCGATCGAGCTTAATGCATAGATGCAAATCTTCTTAGGACAGAGTTTCGTGATGAGGTTGCCTGCCCCATCAAAATAGAATTTATCCCCTGCTTTGTGCCCGCTATTGCACCCATGAGAGTCCACCACCGTGGCAACAATGGTTTTATTCATCAGGGCAGATGCTTTGGCCAGGACATCCGCATTCCTCGGATCTTCTCTGAACTTCTTTATCTCTTCATCGTTGTAACCCAGGCGCTGTTGGACCGTTTTCCATGCTCCTTCATCCATTTTCATGTTTGTCTCCTTTCTCAGGATCTCATTCCTTTTTCGATTCACCCCCCCTCACACCGGGGTTCGTCTCCTGTGTTCTATTGGAGGCCATACTCCTCGGTGGCCATCTCTCTTATCTTGAATTTCTGAACCTTGCCCAGGGGTGTCGTCGGAAATTCCCCGACGAATTTGACATACCGGGGAAAGTGAGAAACGGGGAGTCTCTCTCTGCAGTATTGACGAATCTCCTCCTCGGTGGCTATCGCCCCTTCTTCCAGTTGAATCCACGCAGCCACCTCCTCTCCCAACCTCTTATCCGGAACTCCAAAGACCTGAGCGTTCGAGATTTTGGGATGACGAAAGAGCACTTCTTCGATTTCGCTTGGAAAGATCCCCTCCCCTCCCTTGTTGATCACCTCTTTTAGCCTTCCAGCTGTCCTCACATATCCCTCTCTATCCATACTCCCAAGATCCCCGGTATGGAGCCAACCTCCTGAATCGATCGCGTTGGCTGTGGCAGAAGGCATCTTATAATAGCCTTTCATATTAAAACCCCGTGCACAGATCTCACCCACAGCACTCCCATCTCTGGGGACTTCATCGCCCGATACCGGGTCTATGATCTTCGCCTCCACGTGAGGCAGGGGTCTGCCCACCGTTGAAACCCTCAACTCCAGGGCATCATCGGGACGGGTCATCGTGACCCACGAAGACGACTCCGTTTGGCCATATCCGATAACGATCTCCCGGACTCCCATCTCGCCCACCACCCTCCTCATCACCTCCATGAGACACTGGGCCCCGCCCATAATCCCTGTCCGAAGAGAGTTTACAATGGAGGCTCGATATCGCGGGTCCCCCATCAGGGCAATAAAAGCACTGGGAGACCCATAAACGGCCGTGCACCGCTCTTTCTCGATTGCCTCGAGAATCCTGGGTGGGTCAAAGGTCTCAGAAGGGATGATGAGGGTTGCCCCTTTGATCACCGAAGCCAAGGACACGCAGACACAACCAAACATATGGGACAAAGGAACGGAGAGGCAAAGCCGGTCTTTTTCAGTTATTCTCTGGTTCTCCGCACTCGCCAACGTTGTGTTAACGATGCCAAAGTGTGTGGACATCACGCCCTTTGGGGCTCCGGTTGTTCCTGAAGTGTAAAGGATGGTTACGATATGATCTTCACGACAAGTCCCCTGCCGTTCGGCCAACCTCTGATCCGGAACCTCCCTCCCCATGCCCAGAATCTCCTTCCATTGAAACATGCCACCCGAATTTCGACCTGAGATGAGGATAATATTTCGGAGCTCCGGAAACGCGCTGCTGGTCAACTGGCCGGGGATTGCTTCCTTCACTTCCGGGCAAAGCTGACGGATCATGTCGATATATTCAGATCCCTTCATTCCTTCCGCCATGACAAGGGACTTTGAATCGGACTGGCGCAGGAAATATTCGAGTTGCTCGATTTTGCAGTTGATATCGATGCTGACGAGGATCACCCCTATCTTTGCCAGCGCGAATTGAGTGATTGTCCACTCCCAGCGATTTGGACTCCACAGGGCCAGGTGATCTCCTTGCTTGAGGCCGAGCTTCAGAAATCCCTTTGCCGTCTGGTTCACCGTTGCCAAGAATTCTGTGTACGAGAACCTCACGCCCTGGGACAGATCCACCAGCGCCTCTTTCTCGGGAAATTTCAAAGCGACTTCATCCAATAGGTCGCCCACGGTCTTTCTCACCAAGTCCATTCTTTGCCTCCATTCTTCTTTCCAATTGTCTTTGTCATGCAATCCTCCCCTCACCCTTCCCCTCTCCCCGCCGGGGAGAGGGGAAGGGTGAGGGGAAAATCTCAATATTTCTTACTAGAATTTGTTAAATGCTCCAAACAATACCTTCGTGAAACTCCCGATTTCCTCTTTTGAGTATCCTTCTTTGATTTGCTCGTTCAACTTTTTAACGATGGGCAACGCCTTCTTAGCCACCTTATTTCCTTTTTCAGTGAGATGGACTAAGTAAACACGCCTGTCATTCGGATGATCGGAGCGTTTGACATAGCCCGATTTCTCCAATCGGTCGATCAAACCTGTGACTGTCGGATTTTCTAACATCAATCCCTGACTGATCTGCGTGAGACTTAAACCGTCATTTTGCTGAAGAAGGAAGAGGAGCATGACCTGGATCGGGGTCACCTCGACCCCGCTCTCCGAAAACGATTTTTGGAGCTTTGTGATAAGTTTCTGATATACCTTTGATATTAGAAAGATAAGACGGTCTTCAGCTGGCATCCATGAGCCTTTTTATAGAGTTTTATATGCTGAAGTTTAGCATACTAAGTAAATGTGTCAAGAAAAAAGTGCCAGGCAGATTAGATATTCGCCCAGTGAGCATAAAAAGGCGCATTTTTTGGAGGGATAAGAGAAGTCTTGAGGACTGCGGCTGTGAGTTTCTAAGAGAAGGCTCCGACTCCCACACCCACCCCAAGATTTAGCTTCATCCCTTGACTTTCAAAGGTATTTTATTTACCCTTAATACCTAAGAAAGATGATTGAGGAACCGGATTCTGAACCCTTGAACCCACCCTTTCCTACCAACGAAGCGGGGAGTAAGGTGAAAGCAGGAAACATATCGTCTGGAGATCCTCAGGGAAAAACGCCACCGGATGTCCTGCAGAAGTTTGTCGGCATTTTCGAGGAAAAAGGATGGCTTAACCAGACGCTGCGAATCAAACACCGCGACAGAAGATATCGGATCTGCTGCACCGAGCGGGAGTTCCTGGCCTACCGGATTAACGATCACTGCAGCGTCTTACCGGGTTTTCCCGGTTGGTCCGTGTGTATTGTCACCCCTGATCAAATTGTCGAGGATTCGCACATGTCCGCCTTCCCGTCTTCTGAGCCCAGCGTAAATGAATGGTTGCGTTGTATCGCCGAAGAGGATTTCGAACTTATCTGAGGAGTCGATGGAGATCATTGTTTCGGGGTCACTGGCATACGATCGGATTATGGATTTTCCGGGACACTTCTCGGACCATATCCTCCCTGAAAAGATCCATGCCTTGAACGTCTGTTTTCAGGTGGACGGCATGAAGGAAAAATTCGGCGGGACGGCGGGAAATATTGCCTACGCACTCACCCTCATGGGGGAAAAGCCTGCCATCTCCGCTACGATCGGCCGCGATTATCATCAATATTTTAAATGGCTGGAGCAAAATGGGATCTCCCATGAAGGCATCAAAATCGTCAAAGACGAATTCACTGCAAGCGCCTACATCACCACCGACAAAGCAGACAACCAGATCACGGGGTTTAACCCGGGCGCTATGAAATACTCCTCCTCCCTGGATTTCGAGAGACTCAATCCAAGGGAAACCCTGATGATCATCTCTCCCGGAAACCTTGAAGACATGGTAAAATACCCGCGCCTTTGCAAGGCCCGTGGGATCAACTATATCTTTGACCCGGGCCAATCCCTGCCTATGCTGGCTGCGCAGGATTTGATCCAAGCCATCGAAGGGTGCCTGATTCTAATCTCGAACGATTATGAACTGGATCTGATCACGAGCAAGACGGGTCTCAGCAAAGAGACCTTGCGCCGGCGGGCCACAACAATCATTGTCACCCTGGGGGAGCTGGGTTCGAGGGTGCTCGCGCCGGAGGGTGAAATATGCGTTTCTGCCGTTAAGCCGTTGAAGGTAGAAGATCCAACAGGCGCCGGAGACTCCTACAGGGGCGGGCTGATCAGCGGTCTGCTCCGGGGAAAAGACATTGAACAGTGCGCCAGGATGGGGAGTGTATGCGCTTCCTTTGCGGTGGAGTGTTACGGCACTCAGGAGTACAGGTTTAGCCCCGAGGAATTCAATGAGAGGCTCAAGAGGTGCTCCGGGTAGTCTCGGCTGAAAGCTTTTCCGTCTGTCCCAGCCCTCCTGTCATCCTTCGAACAAATTCCCTGTATGCTTTGAACCTCAGTCGGTAATGAGGCATCCCATCATCGTCCCTTCCACGTTACAACAGAACAACTTCATCCCTTTAAGGTAAATCTCCACTTGCAAAACATGTCCTTGGGATGAGGGTCTGGGGGAGCAAAAAGACACTCTGTTTGGATTCGCGGGTCAATCTCCCGGGCATAACTCTCAAACTCGCCCTTGTGCATCTCTTTGCACACAAACTCTCCCAACCCCCTTTTAAGGCGTGCCTCCTGGGTAGGGCAGCTGGGAACGGTGATAATCACCTCGTTCTCCTTTTCCTCGAACTGATAGCCCACCAGGATGGTCCAGGGAAAGTATTTCAAGGCTTTTACAAAACCCTTAAGGCCTTTCTCTTTGACTCCGAAACGCTGGATCAGATCTTTTGCAGCCATCCCTCCCACACGGCCCCATACCTGCTCATTGAGCCTTTCGGCAGTGGGTTGATCGAACATTTTAGCCACGGACAGAAACCAGAAGGCGTCCATGAGTCGGTAATGCCAGAGTAAAAATTGAACATAATTCTTAAGCTCAGCGGCATCCATCTTCTCAAAAATGTTGAGATCCATATCTTCTCCTATTTTAAAATTTCGAATGAAACGAATGACAGCGAATGGGGCGAATAAAACTCCTTATCTCCCCATCTCCTTATCTCCCCATCTTTTGTTAGAATGAGCGAGTCTCTCAATTCGTTCGACCAAAGGAGGATGAGAGTAGTAGAACCATGCGTAGAGAGGATGAGGGGTCAGATTGGCCAGGTTGTCCGAAGCCAGCCGCTTCAGTGCGGTGGTCATGGGCTCCGCCGTCCCGATGAGCTGCAATGCAAAATCATCCGCCTCGCGTTCGAATTTTCTTGAGATGGCCGATTCCAGTGGCCCGGCAAAAAAACCAAGCAGGCTGATGAATGTTCCGATGAGAAACAGTCCGACATAGGCATGCAATTCTTGAAAGCCAAACGTCCGATAGATTAACGGCCAGTTCAACAATCTGGCCACGGCATAAAACGAGACCAAAGAGAGTATCTCCAAAGGAACGAGCATCCGGAGGATATGTTTCTTCTTCCAGTGCCCTGCCTCATGGGCCAGTACGGCGAGCATCTCTTCCTCGGTGTGAGAGGCCAAAAGGGTGTCAAAGAGAACAATCCGTTTTGTCCTCCCCACACCGATGAAGAAAGCATTGGTATGCTTGCTTCGCTTGCTCGCATCCATCTTGAAGATTCCCTTAGCCCGGAGGCCGACTTTTTCCATCAATGCCCGGATCCGGTTCTCCAATCCTGTGTTTTCAATCGGATCAAATTTGTTGAACAGAGGGAGAATGACCACCGGGTACAACCAGAGCAAAAGCAACTCAAACCCGCCGACCAAAATCCACGCCCATACCCACCAGACGTTCCCTCCATAAAGGACCAGGACCAGGAGAAGGCCAAGAAGCAGCCCTCCCATGATGGCTCCAATCACGATGCTTTTAAACAGATCCGAAATCCACACCTTGAAACTCATGACGTTAAACCCGTAACGCTCCTCAATCACAAACGCCTCATAAAGGCTGAAAGGGATCCGAAGCAGATTGCTAAATATCGAGAGCGCAGCAAAGAAAATCAAACCACTCACAACCTGTCCGTATTCCCACAGGGTGATGGTCTTTGCCAACCAGGGCAAGAACCCGGAGAGCAAAATAACCAGGAAAAGTCCCTGGTTGGCGAGGGTGACAACCGTGCTGAAATTCTCAGAATCCACCGTATAAGCAGAAATTTTCCCCAGCCTCTCCGGGTCAATGCTATCCTGGAACATTTCCGGAACAGTTGTTCCGTGCTGGCGGAGGTAGGAAATATTAAGCCAGCTCAGATAGACCTGGATCCCGGACCGCAATAAAAACACGGCAAGAAAAATTTGAAGCAAAAGATTAAAATGAATCATGAGACGGGGATGCTATTGACGCGATCTCTTCTTCTTCCCTCTCCGCTTGGAACGGGAGGGACGGACGGGTTGCGTCACCCTGCCTGCACCCTTCTTTTCAACGAGGTTCCTGACCTCACGGCGGCCGAGTTTTCGAAGAGCCACTATCACGGCCTTCTTCTTCTCGCTTGGCTTAAACTGTCCGCTTTCCCACAGGTGTACTGCGCCAACGGTAACCCCCGTCAGAATGGCCAGCTCTTTCTGGGTGATGCCCAGATGCCCGCGAAGGCTTCGAATCAGGCGGGGAGAGAATCTCGACACCTTCACCTCTTCCGGGGCCGCCTCCAATGGCATCTCTCCCTTTTCCAGCTGTTTTTGCTGCTGGGCGGTGATCCGCTGAAGCGTTAAAACGGCTTTGCGAAGCTGCGAGACCGTACTCTTCAATGACCGGACATCCCGCCCCAGGGGAACAGATATTTTCCGCACTTCCCTTTTTGCCAAACGTACGATTTCAGATTTGATGATCCCTTCGAACTTGCCCATAGGTCCCTCCTCCTAAGATGAATTAAACTCTGACAGGCTTCTGAAAAATGCCCATCTGCTGCGTTTCCCTCATCCTTCGTCCTTGCGGAGTACGTCAAAGTACGCCTCACTCCTCAGGATATCGGGTGCCTTGCATCTAGACATTTTTGAGCAGCCTGGAAAATGTTACTTCTTCACCAACCTTCCAAATCCCAAGTCACAAATAAAGGGCTTTAAAACCTAAACCCTAAAACCCAAAACCGGGATCCCGAAAGAAGTTCGGGATGACCAAGAGACTAGAACCGAATCGGGATGTCATGTTGAGCTTGTTTCAGCATCTGATTTATTTTTTCTGCTTCCAGAAAACGTACGTTTGACCTCCATCCATCCCGTCAAGAGGGGATAGACATCACGGGTTTTCAGATGCGGTCTAAATAAAACACGATTTTACGTTGATGCGGTCAGTCAAATATTTTGCCCGGGTTCATGATTCCATTGGGGTCGAGGAGCTTTTTGATCTGTTTCATCAACAGGAGGCTCTCGCCGTGCTCTTTCTGCATGAACTTCTTCTTTCCGATCCCAATGCCATGCTCTCCGGTCGCTGTTCCGCCGCATTCCAGGGCGAAATAGACAATTTCCTCCTCTGCTTCCCCAACCTTCTGCCATTGTGCCTTTTCCTCGGGAATCCCCATGATCTCCATATGGAGGTTGCCGCTTCCCGCATGGCCAAAGGCATATCCCTTTAAACCCTTCTTTTCAATCGTCTTCTGACCCCATTCCACCATATCCGAATATTTCGAGATGGGTACAGCCGTATCGATCACCAGAGGGTGAAAACCAGGATTGTTTGCCTTGATGGATTCGCGGACTCCATACCGCGCCTCCCAGAGGCGGTTTCGTTCTTCCCTCCCAATTCCTGAATCGAACTGAAGGGATTGGTGCTCGCCGCAAATCCCTTTCACGATCTCCAGCTCTTCTTTCAATCCCGCTGCGCTTGCGCCGTGAAACTCGATGAAAAGAGTGGGTCTTTCTTCCAGGGAGAGTTTTTTGAACTGGTTAACGACCCTGACCGTCGGACCATCCAGGAATTCCAGAGCTGCGGGATACAGGCCCGATCGCATAATCTGAACAACCGTATCGGTGGCATCACGAATGCGGCTGAATTGCACGACAGCAGCCATGAATTCCGCCGGGAGACCAATCAAGCGAAGGGTGACCTCAGAGACGACACCCAGTGTCCCTTCCGACCCAACAAAGAGACGGCAAAGATCGTAGCCCGATGAGCTTTTGATCGCATTCGTTCCAACCCGGATCACCTCCCCGGAAGGCAAAATGATCACCATGCTGAGGACATAATCTTTCGTAGCCCCGTACTTAACCGTCCTGACCCCGCTGGCATTATTTCCCACCATCCCCCCAAGGGTAGCCGCGGCTCCGGGGTCCGGCGGGAAGAATAAGCCAAAACGGGAAAGGGATTGATTCAACTCTTTATAAATGACTCCTGCTTCCACACGGACCTGAAGATCGTCTGTCCTCAATTCCAAGATGTGGTTCATTTGCTGAAGATTCAAAACGATCCCCCCCTCTGACGGGATGGGATTGCCTTCGAGACTCGTCCCGGCTCCCCAGGGAGTAACGGGAATCCGTTTCTCATTGGCCATTTTGAGAATCTGGCTGATCTCCTCTGTGCGGAGCGGCCAAACGACCACGTCGGGTTTTCGCCTCTGATGAAAAGATTCATCCTTACTGTGGAGTTCGAGAACGGATTCACCCGCGGACACCCTCTCCGAACCAACGAGAGACTGGATGAACTCTATTTCTTTGTGCGTCACCTTCGTGTATTTCACTGATCACCCCATCCGCCCCAGCGGGGAGAGAGGACAGGTCAAGGGTATTCCATTCAAAGAGTATTAGGTGGGGGAAAATAACTTTTTCTCCATGGTGGAAATCAATGCCCTTGCCTTCTCGATCCCCTTTCGCTTATGGATGAGCCAATTCTTGTCGGCCTGAACCCTCTTCTGAAGGGATGCGATATTTTCTTTTACCCTTCTTTCTGAAGGCGCCCCCACCGATAGAGCCTGTGCCAATATTCTCTCCGGGTTCTGCATTTTCTCAACATCTTTTTCTCTAATCAAAATATCAACCTTCATCTCCGCCAGGGCCTTCTTTAAGCTCTGATAGGAGACCTTTCCTCTCCCTTCTTTCTCTGAATATTTCACGGCTTTCTCCATCACCATCTTTGCCTTCCGCATGGGAAGAGATCCGTGACGGACCAACCCCTCCATCAAGGCGGTCGCTCCGAGAAACTCCTCCTGAGCTTGCTCGGACATCTGGGCCTGATTGACCTGGAGGAGCCGAAGGACATCGGTCATGACGGATAGGGCAGGTTTCGATTCGTCGACCAAGTCCATGATCCAATACTTTGTCCACTGCGTATCCCGGTTATACCCGATAAAGAGAGCCTTGCCGACAGAGAGAAGGCTGACGACCATGCCATGGACGAAGGACGTCTTTGCCTTGATCACTTCCAAGGAACAGGGGTTTCGTTTCTGAGGCATGATCGAGCTGCCTGAGCAATGGCGATCATTCAATCGCACCATATTGAATTCACGAGTCGATAAAAGGATCAGAGTCTGGGCCATGGTAGAGAGATGATCCATCATCATGGCCGCATCATAGGCGAGCTCTGCCTCAGGTTCCCATCGCTGGGTGATGGGATCGGTCACATTTTCTGTCGGCCCGTCAAACCCCAAGAGCCTTGACGTCAGCCGCCGGTCCAGATTGAAAGTAGTCCCGTACCCGGCTGCTGCGCCAAGAGGGTTCTTGTTGAAGAGATCAAACCAGTGCGTAAATCTCTGGACATCCCGCTCGAGGGCTTCGGCAAAAGAAAGGAGGAGGTGACCGAAGGTGGTGGGTACGGCATGCTGGTGGTGGGTATAGCCCGGCATGACCGTCGAACGATGTTCCTCAGCCTTTTGGAGAAGTGTCACGATGAGAAAGATTAATCCTTCAACAAACTCCAAAACCTGATCCCTAAGATAAAGACGCATGTCGAGGACAATCTGGTCATTCCGACTTCGACCCGTATGGACTTTTCCTCCGGATTCGATTCCTACTCGTTCAATGAGGTAACTCTCAATGTTCGAGTGGACGTCTTCCTTCGATGCATCCAATCGAAATCTCCCTTTTGGGTGGAGTTTTTCTATTTCCTTTAATCCCTTCAGGATCCTTTTCCCATCCCGTTTCGACAGGATGCCCTGACGGCAGAGCATGAGAATATGAGCGCGGTCTCCCCAAAGATCATAAGGGATCAGCCGTTCATCGCACGGAGGAATCCCTCTGACATCTCTCCCCGAAAGAAATTCGACCATTTCCCGGGAGGGCAGGTCTTCAAACCGACCTCCCCATAACTTTTCAATCTTCATCGCCTATCCCCTAATCCATCAGAATTAGAAATGGACCGTCATTAATATTTCCGAACCTTTCCAGATTCCGAATTACAATTTCCAAATCCCAAATAAATCCAAGCTCCAATTTCCAATGACTGCCCCTCACCCTCCCCTCTCTCCGGCCGGGGAGAGGGTGAGGGGGAAACGCGCTTTGGATTTTGTGCTTACCCCAAATATGCACAAGTACAGTAAACAATGTCTCGATATAAACCAATCTAACTCATAAGATCCTACTTCATTCTCCGCTTGGCTAAAATCTCGAAGGGGAGCCCCCGGATAAAAGCGGCATCCGCGCAGCGCCTCTGGTCAAAACCCGTGGCTTTAATCGAACGGATCTCCGGCGAGAAGAGACTCGTTTTCGATTCTCGCTGGACGATCTCGATATTTCCTTTGTAGAGTTTGACTTTGTATTTCCCGCTGACCACTTTCTGAGATGTCTGGATAAAGGCCTCCAGATCATATCTCAGAGGATGGTAGGCCATCCCATGATAAATCAAATAGGCCCACTTCTGATCGATCTCTTTCTTAAACTGGACCTCGTCCTTGGTCAGGCAGAACTGCTCCAGGTCTCTGTGGAGCTTGAGAATGATCGTCGCCGCAGGCGCTTCATAGATCTCCCTGCTCTTGAGATCCATGATCCCGTCCTCAAACATATCGATCCTTCCGATGGAGTGCGCTCCTCCGAGAGTGTTCAGCTCGGGGATCATCTCCCCCAGGGGCTTTTTTCTTCCATTCAGACTGACCGGGATGCCGTTCTCAAACCCCAACGTGAATAAGGCGGCTCGTTCGGGGGCTTTCTCCGGCGGCTGATACCACATCCAGATATTATCGGGGAGGGGCTGATTCAAGTCGATTGCCCCACTGGCGATCGAACGGCACCACATCGTCTTGTCATCGCCCCCGGTAACGATCTCGGTTACCGGAACACCCCATGCCTTGCACAGTTCCTCTTCTTCCAGCCGGGTCAGATCGAAATCCCGCACCGGGACGAGTATCTTCAATTTTGGCGCAAACAGTTTGAAGACATTGTGCATGCGGTATTGATCATTCCCTTTTCCGCTCGACCCCTCGAGAATAGCATCACACCCATGGGCCAGAGCAATTTCTGCAACCTTCTTCGCCACAACCTGCCTCGTCATGGAAGTAGAAACAGGGTAACCCAGGTAGTCGGAATTCGCCTGAATGGCCCGTGCGATCCAGTACCTCTGTGAACTCTTTTCGGAGGTCAAAGAAGAGAGGCTTGATTTTCAGGGCTCTTGCTTTCCTTTTCCCCTCTAACACTTCTTCTTCTCCCTGGCCGACATCAATCGTGATGGGAAGAATCTTTTTCGCCTTATACTTTCTTCTGAGCAATTCGATGGCGAGTGAAGAATCCAAGCCTCCAGAGTAGGCGACAGCAACTTTGTCGACTCTTGGGGTTTCGGTTTTTTGAATTTTTTTCAATATCTTCCGCATGTCCATAAGACGCATACCTCCTTGGAATTTAGTTAGGGATGTTAGCATAAATCGGCCGTTTAAACAATGTTTTAAACTATAGTCTCCCGACGAGATTGCGGATGGGGCGGGAAGTGAGAGAAGGATTGAGAAACGGATGTGAAGATAGCTCTGAAGGGTTCTGAAATGGTTTTGTCTCTGCAGAGAGCAGAAGAAAGCGGGGTCGCGGTCAACCGCGGCCCCATTTTCTTCAACACACACGAAGAAAGGACTCGAAAGGGAGATGAACCTTAATTAAAACTTGTAGGTCACACCTCCAAATACCAAATGAGCCTTATAGGACTGGTCTTTATAAGCCCCGGTCAGATAGCCAGCGTTTCCGCCCGTAACAGGGCCACCGGCGGGATTGACAAACAGGTAGTTGTCCAACTGGACATCATTATACTTAAATCTTTCATAGACATAGCCTGCCGATACGATAACGGATTTTGTGAAATGATAAGCTGCCTTGAATTTGAAAGGCATATTTCGTATAGTCATCCAAGTTGGTGATATCAATATTATCATTGTTCGCTCCGGATGCAGGACCAAGTCCAGTTCCAGCAACAAACAATGAAGGATCAAGGGTAAAGTCAACGTTTCCATTCGATTTCACATAGTCAAATTGGAACATGAATGTCAGCTTCTGAGGGATCGCATAGATTTCAGTCCCGATGCCATACCCGTAGGTTCTTTCCTTCTGATCCTCACTAAAAGCACCAAGGGGAGACGAATTTTGCACGTCCTGAATGAACTTAATCCATTCGAGAGTTAAAAAATCCATACAACTTTGCGATCTTTCCTATCAGGTAGTCTGCACTTGTTTCAAATTCGTGCCTCTTATCCTTCTTGAGCCCAAAAATTTCGTCGTAATCTGTTCTTTTGTACAGGTACCCAAAACCGAGATTGAGGTTCTCTATCGGGTATAAATCAACCGATGTCCTGAAGGTATCACGATCGAACGATGCGTAGGCAGATCTCCTGTTAAACGGGACAAAGGAGTCGGTGAAATCCGCACTTTCTATCCAATCTTTCGTATCCTGCCTTGAAAGCCATAAAATCGAGTCCGGTCCACCTTAAATCGGCCGAATAGATATTGTCCTTCGTATCCGGTGGGATTTACTCTGCTTCTGTCGCATCGGTGATCTCAGTGGGTTCTACCCCTTTTAGTCTTTCTATCTGTCTTGATATATTTATAGCCACCGCTGAGATACAGATTTGCAGGAAGTTTTAATCCGAGGTCTATCCCGGCTGCGTTCTTTTTGTAATCAAAAGGCTTGTTGAACTCGATTGTCCCTACGGTTGCTGATCCTGGAATATCACATCGTTTTTGTTCTCTCGTTTGTAAAAGCTGTAAAAGATCTTACCGTCGAGAAAACGCAGAGGATTCGAAGTTAAGACAAAGGAATAGTTTTGGGTGTTGATTTTCCCATCAAAGTCTGATTTGCTCAGGGTGATGGGGTTAATCGCCCCGGTATCGACAAACGAGTTCAAGAGGTCTGCATCCGATCTTGCACTCGAATATCCAGCGTTAACATTAAATTTACTGTTCAGGGGGAGTTTCACAGCGCCTTTAAAATAGCCTTTATAATATCTGTTATCAGGAGGAAGGGTGAGTGTATCCATCGGGAAGGGGGTGACCGGATGGGTGAAATTCAGCTTGTCATTGTTGTCATTAAAGTCGCTGTAAATGAACCCCACGGACAAGAAGAGAGGATTCTTGGCATATCCCCCTTCAACCTTCAGGTTGTTCGTCGTGTAATCAACCGGTTCAGGAAGCTCAAGAACAATGCCACCGGGGCTTCCCGGCGCTATCCCTGCCGGCTTTATCCCATCCCTGTCCTCCCTTTGGAATGAGACATCGAAAAAGAAGGGCTTAATCAAGTGCAGCTTTAAAGCCTCCTCCATATTGTCGTCTCTCGATGGAATAGTCAAACGTATTCCAAGTGCTAAAATTTGTATTTGGGGTACCAATCAGGGTATGGTGGCCTGCTCCCGAAGAGAAAGGTTCTGGCATCAAAGGTAAGGTTATGAGGGATTTCATCGTAAAATAGGTCAAACTTGAATTTTCCCCACATGCCCCCGTCGAGCCTGTAACTCTGGGTATCATAACCCATGTCGCTTGCCCTGAACTTCAGGAAGTATTTTTCCGAATCCAATCTCAGGCTCGACCTTTCCGAAAACGCTGACGCCTTGCTCGAGATCTCTGTATTCGGTAAATTTTGCTCTACCTCCTTCTCCTCCCTGTCACGCCGGCATAAACTCCTTTGACACCAACTTCACCTTCAAGCTGAACCTCCTCGGAAAAGGCATTGGAAAACGCGCATGAGGCCTATCATCAACAAAGATATGAAAACATGGATCATCCTTGATTTCATGATTTCACACCTCCTATCGTAAGAAAGCTTCTCCTCTTTCACCAGGACCGTTGCTTCCATGAATATTTGTATGGCAGTTCAGACATGAGCGCGCGAAAAACTTGTTTTTGTTAGCCGTAGCAGAACCTGTGAAATGAATGGAGATTAGTGTATGGCCTTCTGGGATGACTTCCTTGCACGCTATGGCAATTCTGACAAAGGAGAGGTACCCTACTTGTTAGAAGCTTCCCATGGTTGCTCCCATGGGCCTCATGGCAGATCAAGCAGCTCTCATCCACCGGGGGATGCTGCCACATAAAAGGCCCTCTTTTTTCGGCGTGGCATTTGTAACAAAGGTCGTTGACAGAATCAGCCTTTATCATCTTATCCGTGCCGGACCTGCGGGAACCGCTAAAACTGACTACAGGCTCGGTGCTAAAACTGCCCATCGTATCGTGGCAGCTGGAGCACTTGAGCGCCTGTCTTCCGACAAACGCTTCCTTTATCGGATGATGGGACTGTTTATTTACCTGAGCCCTGATATTCCGATGACAGTTGAAGCAAAGGTCCGGCTCGGAGGCCACCAACAGCTTTTCCACTCCCTTGTGGATGGAATGGCAGCTATCACAAGAATTGCCCGCAAACTTGTGCCGGTTCATATTCCAGAATGCCAAAACCTTCGATTCTTCGTGGCAGGCCATGCATTTTGCAGACTTTTCCTGTGGGTCTCATTCTTTCTGCCAAAGGCAATAGATGGCAACGCCTCTGCCTCCGCCTTTTTCAACGTGCTGAGCACCGGGACCATGACAGGATTCACACCCTTCCCTATTCGCGGGATTCCCGGGAACTGCCTTTCTTGCCATGAACGGATTTGACAAACTTGTTGTAATAGGCCTCATGGCAATCCTTGCAGGCTTCAGAGCCGGCATACTCTGAATCCCCTCTTACAATGTTCCAAGTCATGAGGATGAGTGAAAAAGTGACTCCCATAAACAAAAGAACAAAGGTTCCCTTCTTCATAATATGTTCACCTCCTGTTTTTTTGTTCTAACAGAAATCTCACCTTTATCGTCGTCTGCCTACAAATCCGCCCTTTCCATTGATTAGAGATAGAGTCGGTGAAGCGAAATAGGATTTCTCTCCTAAATTCCAGCTTCAGGCCACGTACGAATGGAGAGCTTGCGATTTCTGGCTGAAACAAATTTCTCTGTAAAATAGATCGAGCGAAGAGGGAAAGTGAATGGGGTGAGTACTGTATTTTAATGGAAAAAAGACTGTATATTTGGAAAGGCTGGCACGACAGGCTTATTCTGAATCAATCCTTGAGGGTCCAACAATGGGGGTCTTCTCCAAACAAATCGCCCGTCAAAGAAAAAGCTAAGCTTCGGCATCCGCGGCATTCTCTCATCTCGCAAGTTCCACATTTTCCCTTGAGGTTCTTCTTTTTTCTCAGCTTCTCCAATAGGTCTGATTCTTCCCATATCTGTTTCAAGGGAGTTTCCAGAAGATTCCCTATTGAAATGGGAAGCCTTCGGCAAGGAAAAACGTTTCCCTCCGGCATGATGCAAAGACCGTCCACTCCGATGACACAGGGAGCCCCCAATAGTTCGGGCTCCTCTCCAGAAAAACTGATCTGAAAGGCTTGATAGGGGAGGACCGAATGATCTTCCCCTTCGATTGAGAAAAAACGGGTGAGCATTCCTATCATTTCGCTTCCATTCTTCCTTGTGGAGGACCTCGTTCATGACTCCTTTTCCCTTGCCCAAAGGGATGAACCGTTCGATGATCAATCCGTTGATGCCGCTGTCCTGGCACAGTTTAAACAGGGAGGGAAGGTTTCTTAAATTCTTTTTCATCACCGTAAACATCACGATGATTTCAAATCGCTTCTCCTTTCTTGCCAATGAAATATTCTGCATGACCTTCTCAAAAACCCCTTTTGAGCGAATGGCATCATTCGTCTCTGCGTCGGCTCCGTCCAGAGAGATCTTTATCTTCTTCAATTTTGAAAAATCGGATAATCTTCTCATCTTCTCTCGATCCACGAGAAGACCGTTGGTAATGATTCCCAATTCTTCGACGACGGATTGCTGGTCCAGATGATCCAGGAGGGGAAGTAGCTCAGGTTTTAATAAAGGCTCGCCGCCAGTGACATGGATACAGGCTTTTTGATCCCATTCCTTAATCGTATTGAGGAGGTTATCAGATACTTTCCTCAGTCCCGACCAATCCAGATCTCTCTTCGTCGAAAAATCGTCTTGATAGCAGTGCTCGCAATGAAGATTGCAGAGGTTGGTAATATGCCATTGGAAATGGAACGGATCTTTCATCGAACCCGGTAAACAGGTAAAAGAGGTGATGGAAATATTTTAAAATTATTTTAGGAGGAAAGCCAGACGGCTCTCGGCCTCATTCAATCCCCTTTAGCCGTAAGGCATCGTGAAGCAACGAATTTCCGTCGCATCGGTAGCAATGATTTTCTGTTCCCGAAGGGACATGCGCCCTGTGGACGATCTCCGAAGCCTCGAGAATCGTCTCAACGAACCATTGGCTCGTAGGAGCTCGGTGGCCCTCAAGTTTTGACCCCGGATTAGGCGACCAGACAAAGGGAACGACATTTGCTCCCAGGGCTGTCATTTCCTTGACCCCTTCCAGGAATGTCTTTTTAGGTTCCAATCCCATCACAAAAACCCCGTAGACGTTTCCTTCCCCAAAGATTTTAGCCGCAGTCCGTATGGAACGAATAAAGTTCCCATGACTGACATTCTTCGATTTTCCCGGGCAGATTGCCTCGTATAATTTCTCGTCCCATATTTCCATACTGAACCCAATGGCCTTTATCCCGGTATCGTAATATCTCTTTATTTCATCCTCCTCTCTTGCCGGCGAGGGAAGAATCGTCCCAGGAACACGGTCCAGGCCCGTTTGTTCCCGCATGGACTTTAGAATGTCGGCTACCCGTTCAATCTCTTTTTGATGATTGAAGCATCCTCCGGTCAGAAGGACATGCTTCACCCTGCCCTCGGCGAAAGCGGCCTTCGCCACCTCACCGATATCTTCGGTCTCCTTCTTTTTTAAGACCGAGTCATAGGTTTTTGAAGTAGACACGAGATTGCAGAAGAGACATTCCTCTTTCTTAGAAAAATGACTGCAATAATTCTGATAACAGAAAAAGAGACAATCCTCTCCTCCGATCTGTCCGATCTTCACCATGGGATGGTGGTTAACCGTCTCTTCCGTGTAATAGGCCGGCCTGGGAATCCATTCGACCTTGCATATTCCTTCCTTGCCGTCGGATAACATCAGGTCGTTTTCTTCCACCGTCACCTGATAGGGTGAACGGCTATTCTTCCTGAACTGGACCACGGTTCCATCCGGAAGAAGGAAATCATCCGGCAGGGGTATCCCGGCATGATCCTCAAAATCCCAGCCAAAGAGACCGTGATTCTGCTCCTTATACTTCTTCCCTATCCCTTTAAGGGCCTTTGGAGTCGCCTGAATTCCCTCGACCAGCAGTTCTGCCTTGAGTTTTAGGAATCGGAGATCTGTCATGCTTTCACCTCCCTCTTCTTATGAGTCTTTGTCATGGGCCTCTCTGTTGGAAATGAGAAATATCCCTGTCAAACCGAAAAGGTTGGGGAGTATTCTTATCCTCCTCTTTTTACCAGCAAAGGCGGCCCTTTCTATCTTGATTTTTCTCTGATGACAATATCCGATGAAGTCTGAAATACTTAGGAAATGGAGGTTGGGGGTATCTTGCCATTCATAAGGCAAAGACGGCGTAACCGGAGTCCTTCCCCTGAAAAATATCTGCAGACGTGCCTGATAGTGCGCAAAATTAGGGAATCCAACGATAACTTCACTTCCTACTCTCAACGCTTCCCTTAAAACAATATCGGGTTTCTTGACCTGCTGAAAACTTTGATTGAGTATCACGTAATCAAAGGACTGATCAGCGTAATCGGATAATCCATTGTCAATATCCTCATGGAATACACTTAACCCTTTAGCCACACATTGATAGATGGCCTGCTCATCAATCTCGATACCTTGGGCCTTCACGTGCCTTTCCCGGACGAGTAATGCCAACAATTCTCCATCGCCGCAACCAAGGTCTAAAACGGATGCACCTTCATGAATCCATTCAAGAATAGCCTTGTGGTCCAAGGAAGGGTTAGATTGCATACTCTGTTATCCTGCTTTCACCCGTCACTCCGTTTTCAAGGGTTACCTTTTGTAAGAAGTGCTTAACCATGTGTGTTTCCTCCTCAACCTCGAGGAGAAAGGCATCGTGGCCATAGGTCGAATCGATTTCGCAATAGGTCGTATCTACCCCTGCCCATTTGCATGCCTTTACAATTTCTTTAGATTGGGAAGCCGGATAGAGCCAATCCGATTTGAATGCCAGAACCAGGACTTTGGCTTTTGTCTCCTTAAATACCTCATGAAGATTTTTCCCCTTCGAAGCATCGAAAGAATCGATCGCCCGGGTGATATAGAGATAGGAATTGGCATCAAATCGCTTCACGAAATGATCTCCTCGGTTGTGAAGGTATTCTTCCACCTCAAAATCAATGCTAAATTTGCGGGGGCTCCCGTTGTGACTCAAACGTCTTCCGAATTTCTCAGCCATCGAGATTTCGCTCATATAGGTGATATGGCCGATCATACGAGCGACGGCGAGCCCCTTGGCCGGGGAATGCCCGCCGTAGTAGTGACCGTTTTTCCAAAGGGGATCCGCCATAATGGCTTGCCGTCCGACCTCATGAAATGCAATCTGCTGGGGCGAATGCTTTGTCGCCGTGGCAATAACGATGGCACTATTCAGCCGCTCCGGATGAGCGGTCAGCCACTCTAAGGCTTGCATGCCACCCATCGAGCCGCCTGCAACCGAAAGCAGGCGGTCAATTTCCAGATGATCGATCAAGTGCTTTTGCACATTGACCATATCCGGGATACTGATGATCGGGAAATCGAGGCCATAGGGCTTTCCTGTCCCTGGGTTGACGGAAGATGGACCGGTTGTGCCCCTGCAACCCCCGAGTACATTTGAGCAGATCACGAAGTACTTATCCGTATCAAAGGCTTTACCCGGCCCGATCATATCGTCCCACCACCCCGGTTTTTCATCTCCTTTGTGAAGGCCTGCGGCATGGGCGTCTCCGGTAAGGGCATGAAGGATTAAAACAGCGTTGGACCGCTGTTGATTCAGCTGACCATAAGTTTCATAGGCGATGGTAATGGGCCCGAGCTTTTCGCCGTTTTCCAGGATAAGTTCGTTAGGGGGAAATGCCAATTGAAAATAGTTTGTTTTCACCACCCCCGCGCAATGATTCTTTTCTAAAACGAAAATCTGCTCGGGAATATCGGCACTTCGATTGAATGGTTGTCCGGCTCTTTTGACTCGCTTGGCAATGAGATTAACCTCTGGCATTTTTTTCACCTCATCGGGTTTCTCTGGTCCTTCTTTCCTAATCGCCCGGTACTCAGGAAAGAAGGCTTTTATTTTAATGGGCCCTTTGATGAGAAAATTACCCCGCTGCCTTCTTTAAGGCCTGGTCAATGTCTTCCTTGATGTCCTCGATATCCTCCAGGCCGATCGACAGTCGGATATAATCTTCTGTGACGCCTGTCTCCTCCTGCTCTTTTCGGGTCAGTTGCTGGTGGGTTGTCGAAGCGGGATGAATGACAAGGCTTTTTGCATCTCCGATATTGGCAAGGTGGGATAACAGTCCTAACGAATTAATGAATCTTTTTCCCGCCTCCAACCCGCCTTTAATTCCGAAGCCCACGATGCCTCCGGAGCTGCCCTTCAGGTATTTGACGGCCAACTTATGGCTTGGATGTTCTTCCAGCCCAGGATAGTTGACCCAGGTGGCCAACGGGTGCTTCTTTAAAAATCGGGCGATCTCAAGCGCATTTTCAGAGTGTTTCTTCACTCTTAAAGGGAGAGTCTCTAATCCTTGAAGAAACAAAAAGGCATTGAAAGGGCTCAAGGGTGCTCCCAGATCACGGAGTAACTGCACCCTCACCTTAATAATAAAGGCCACATTCCCTAACCCCGGAAAATTCCCAAAGGTGTCCCAGAATTTGAGCCCGTGATAACTTGGGTCAGGCTGGGTGAATTCAGGAAATTTTCCGTTCCCCCAGTCGAACTTCCCTGAATCGACGATCACCCCTCCAATCGATGTTCCATGTCCACCGATATATTTCGTTGCTGAGAGAACAGCGATATCCACTCCAAAGTCGATGGGCCTGACCAACCCAATACCCACCGTGTTGTCAACGACAAAAGGGACACCCGCTTCGTGGGCTATCTTTGCGAGGACTTCGAAATCCGGGACATCCAGCTTGGGATTACCGATGGTCTCAGCATAGATGGCCCTCGTTTTCTTCGTAATCGCTTTCTTGAAGGCTTCCGGCTTTGTGGAGTCGACAAATCTCACCTCTCTTCCTAATTTGGGAAAAGTATAATGAAATAATTGATAGGTCCCGCCGTAAAGATTATTCGCGGAGACAATCTCATCCCCCACCTGCGTTATCGCCAGGAGTGCAAAAGTCTCGGCAGCCTGTCCTGATGCCACGGCTAAGGCACCGGTGCCCCCTTCCAGGGCAGCCACCCTTTTCTCAAAAACGTCATTGGTGGGGTTCATGATCCGCGAATAGATGTTTCCGAATTCTTTGAGGGCGAAAAGATTTGCCGCATGATCCGTACTCTTGAATACGTAGGAGCTGGTCTGATAGATGGGCACCGCCCTCGACCCTGTGGTCGGATCGGGTGTTTCCTGTCCCGCATGAAGCGCCAATGTTTCAAACCCTCTTTTTGACATTTTCCTTCCCTCCTTGGTTTTTGGGTATTTTGGTTGAAGTCATTACAAAAAACAAAAAAGCCCACTGCCAGTCTCTCTCTTGGCAGCGGGCCTTTGGGTGCCGTAATATTTATCCGATGGTGCTTACATGGGCGCCCCTCCCCTGTCAAGATGACGACACATGGACATGCAGCACATCATCATTGATTTGCCATCTCTTCGCTCGGAATATGCGATCTTCGACAGTCTGCCCATCATTCTCACTTTTCCCAAAAAAGTCAGTCTAATTAACTCCCACATTGTGGTACTAATTTAACATATGAATAAATTTTGTCAAGTCTTTTTTCAAAAAAATTTTGATCCCTTTCAGATGGTAAACTAAAAAACCGCATTCAAATACTCACGACACCCTGCATCCACGGGGAAAAGTTTTCCAGGTCTTCAGTTTAGAACCCCGAAGCCCACCCGTCTGGAGTACTACCCCTTCTCCCTTTTGAGCCTCTTGATCTTCACTTTGGGGCTCAGCTCAATCGTGCCGCTCAGGGGATCCACGCCTACGTTGTCCTTTGCAGTAATCAATGCATTGTAATTTATCCCCTTTTTCGAAACGGGGTCCATGTGGATCGTGCCTTTTCCATAGCACGCTGGAATCCCGACTACCTCCGGGTGAATGAGTTCGGTCAACTTCACTCTCCCCCTCGACTTCCCATACCGTGATTCCACCTCTATCCAGTCCCCGTCCCTGATCCCTTTCTTTTTCGCCGTCTCCTTGTTGATATGGATGAACATCTCATAGGCGTCCCTCTCGCGAAGCTCTGCTAACCAAGGATTTTCCTGAGTTCCCCCTGTGGCAAAGGGCATGAGGGAGGTCTTCCAGTTGACCACCCAGAGATCGAATTCAGGAGGAGCGTTAAGCTCATTGTTTGGAATCCAGTGGGGGATAGGTTTGAAGTAGGCAAAGAAGTCTTCCGTCTCGTCTTTCCTCCATCCCGGAATCTTTACGTTATCTTTCTTTAGGTTTTCCCGAAGCGTGTCTCCCGTTTTTTTTGTTTGTTCAAAATAAATGGGATGCCGGGTCTTATTGTCAGGCCAATAGTAGTAGTTATAGCCTTCCTTCCCTGTCTTGGAGTATTTATAGATAAGGCCTTTTTTGAGGCCTTCTTCAAAGCTGTGTTCATCTCCGAAGATCTGTTTGATTCTGCGGTCGATGATCTCATCCAGTGTATACCTCTCGCCGAGGTCGAGCTTCCGATGATCTGTCAGCATGAAGGTCCGGTTGATGACGTCATTCAACCCTCCCTTTCCTTTGAGGAATCCCGCCCGGTCGGCCAGCTCGAGCATGATATCATCGATCTGCATCGTATTGAACATGGGCTTGACAGGGTTTCGGCAGAGGGCCATCTCCAGACCGCGCACATCGTCTGCAATGGACTGATGGACGACCAGATAAAATCGGCAGAACTTTCTTTCAAGGAAATAGGATTCCGGAAGAACGATGTCGGCCATCATTGTTGTTTCATCAAATTGTGTGGAGACGGTCACAATGAAGGGAACCTTCTTAAAGGCCTCGATGAAGATCTCCCGGTCGGTGATGGCCCGGATAGGGTTCCCGCCGCAGATTAAAAAAGCCTCTATCGGAAAATCGAGATAATACTCTTTCGGATCGACAATGGCCCTGACGGCCAGATGGGGCGCCGTATGTTTTGTCGGATAGAACTCCGCCATATCGACATGGTCAGGCGGAAACTTCCAGGGGACGCCGATGGCTTCGAGGATGGGCGTCACGATCCCGTCCTCATTAGGCATGAGGGTTTCGGCACAGGGGCCAGGATTTCGATTCCCGGTAGCCCCACCCGGAACCTCCATCGCTCCCACCAGCATGTTGATGATCTTCGTGGCCAGGTCGAAGTACATGCCGCCTTTGTGTGAAACAGCCCCCCGCCCGGAGCCCGCAATCTGTGCGGGTCTGTATGGAAAAGTGAACCCGTCGATCACAATCGTAGAGCCGATCATAGCGTGGTCAATAAATTCTCTCGTCGTGAGACGAATGATCTCAGGCGGGACGGAAGTGATCTTCTCAGACCATTCCGGCGTATACTCTTTCACTCGTTCTTTGATCAGCTGAAATGCGGGCTTAGTCCGGACACCTCCGACTTCGTATTCTCCTTCCAGGACATAGTCGCTGATCGAGGGGTCGTCAAAGGTTTTCGCCTTCCCTTCTACGGAGTCCCAAAGAAGGGGCTTCCTTGACTTCGGATCTCGCACGTAGTAGCCATCCGGTCCGATCAGATAGGGACCATTCGTCCGGTTCTTCACAAACCACTCATCGAACTTGCCGATCTCATAAAGGATCGTGTGGATCATCGACAACGCAAAGGCCAGTTCGGTCCCCGGACGGATGGGAATCCATCGGTACCCCTTGGAAGTCTCCACAGAAGAGCGCGGATCAAGGGTTACCAACTTCATCCCCCTTCCAATGGCTTCGAGGAACCGCCGGGTCGATCCGGGAGTCGCAACGTTGGGCCCTACGGTCCTTCCGGGAGCGATGAGATAATTGCAGTACTGAAGGTCTGAAATGTATTCGGGGTTCTGGCCATGGACCAGGTTAGACGCATAATGGATGGAGCAGAGGGGGCCGTGGGAGCCCACCACATTGGGCGTCCCGAAGGCGTCTGCGAAGATCTGTCCCGGCACCTTGTAGTTCGTCGCCTTCTCCACCTCCTTGGGCGTAATAAAGAGGCTCTCAGCGCACCCCCAGCCTTCCCAGACGAGAAGTTTTCGGGGGTCTTCCTCGCGAATCTTTTTGAATTTTTCTGCAACCGTGTTCAATGCCTCTTCCCACGGTATTTCCACCCAGCCGGGGTCGATATCCGGTCCCTTCTCCGGGTTTGTCCGCTTCAGAGGACCTTTGACGCGGTACGGGTTATACAATCCCATGATCGAAGAGATGGAGCGAATACAGATCTTACCCCGATTGGTGGGGCAGTCAGGGTTACCCACGATATTGGTAATGACGCCATCTTCAACATGAACAAGCGTGCCGTCATCGGCCTGCATGCACATCATACAAAAACTGGGGATCCACCGATCCTCGGACTCCCTCGGGGCCTCTTGAATTAGATTTGGCAAGCTCAATCCTCCTCCTAAGCATCGCTTGTGTTGGTCAGCTAAGAATCGCCCGTGTCCGGTCGGATATGGAATACTTCACAGAAACCACCTCCAGCGGAGAGAAAGTTAAGCATCCCTTCGCTTGGAAATCCTTCTTAAGGCAGTCGTGCCAAAATTCTTTGTAAAGACTTCACACTTCCGGCAGACCTTCATCTTATGGCCCCAGTTATTTTGAGGTTTTCCGAGGCAAATGGTCCCGTTGATAAACCAGCAAAGGCTGCCCGCATTGAATTCCCATGCCGGACAACCTTGACGAGCCTGTACGGAACAGTTCTGAATTTCCCAGCAGGGCCGGGCATCTTTCGCTTTTCCTTTTTTCATATTCAGCAAGAAAAACATTTGACGTTCGATGTGTACAGGAACCTTCCGCCATCCCTGTTCAAAACTCTGAACGGTCTTGAGAGAAGTCCCCAGAAGTTCCGCCATCTGTTTCTGCGTCTTCTGGAGCTCCTGGCGAAACATGGAGAACTCTTGATTGTCCATGGGCCTATCCTCCTTGTCGAAAAGAAAAAAATAATTCTAATACAATATACCACATACCACATTGTGGCATATGCCGTCAATAGTTCTGAGTCTGCCGGGGAGTCTTATTCATCGCAAAAAGATCAGAAGATGGGAGGAAAAGATGAATGCTTATTTGGGCAGAGCAACCAAGCGTCAAAACGCCGCGGAACAAGCGGAGGGAGTGATAGAGAGAAGAAGATCCAGATCGATAGAGGGTTAACTTTGAAAGGAAAAGTCCGCCCTTTTACAGGTTTCTCGAAACCACGCTTACCTTGAAAGAAATGAAAATAGATGAAAGCCCGAATGGATCTCTTCAATAGGAAATTCCAATATTGCAGCGGGCGATTATTGAAAATTCCAATTTGACATGTAGAAGCTCTTGATATAGTTTGGTTATACTTGATTTTATGAGGAACAGCGAGGGGCAAGAGGCGGTGGACATTCGTTCCATGTTTCGCTATCGCCCATGATCTGTCTCTTGGGATGCCCCTCGGTTTGGGCTGCGATCGTTTACGGGACGGATTGAGCCCGATTGGATTTGAAGGAGGCTCCCTTTCCATAGAAAGAAAGGTCTTCCCGAACTTCCTTCACAAGTCGATTTCATCCCTTTTTGCTAGGGTGTGACAGTCGCGTGAAATTCTTAAAACGAAAACCGTTGCCGAACGATGACACGGGCGGCCTTGCAGTTACCGCTGGACGAATGGACTGAACCTATTTTTTATGTAAATGCCCAGGGGCAAAATGTGGGATTTTTTCAAAAAGAGAACATTAACCGGGCTCTCCCGCACCTGTGGCTGAGCGGCGAAAATTGGTCCGACGGATCTGTCGGACGCACTCAAGGCACTGCATTCCTCGCACGATCCCAACCTATTGGTAGGTTTTGAAACCTGCGATGATGCAGCTGTTTATCGCCTGTCGGATAATATTGCCTTTATCAGCACAGTGGACTTCATCACACCCCCGATGGATGACCCTTACTGGTTTGGACAGATCGCCGCTGCCAATGCATTATCGGATGTCTATGCCATGGGAGGCAAACCTCTCACAGCTCTGAATCTTGTTATGTTTCCGACGAAGAAACTCGATTCGAGTCTTCTTAAGGAGATACTGCGGGGAGGATGCGATAAGGTATCCGAGGCAGGGGCTTCTATCGCAGGCGGACATTCGGTAGATGACAATGAACCGAAGTATGGTCTGGCGGTAACAGGAGTGGTTCATCCGGACCGCATCCTGACGAATTGCGACGCGAGAGAAGGCGACGTATTGATCCTGACCAAACCTATTGGTACAGGTGTCTTGTTTAATGCCTGCCGATCTAAGAAACTACCCTGGCATGATTTAGAAGTGATTCTCCCCGAGGTGGCTTCTCTCAATAAGAAAGCGATAGAAATCGGCTTGAACTTTGAAGTCCATGCCTGCACCGATATCACGGGTTTTGGGATCCTTGGACATTCTCTGGAGATGGCAAAAGGGAGTGGAGTCCAAATCAATCTTTTCTATGACAAGCTTCCGCTCTATCCAAATGCCCTTCAGATGTATCGCAAGGGCCAGACAACGGGAAGCAATAAGGCCAACAGAAGATTGGCTGAAGGGCTCTTTAAGAAAAAAAGAGAGCTTTCCGAAGAAGAAGAGGAATTACTCTTTGATCCTCAGACTTCCGGGGGACTTCTGCTTTCTGTTCCTTCAACCGAGGCGGACCGGCTCGTCACTGAATTGAAAAGAGCCGGTATAGAGGCTGCTGCCCGGGTCGGTGAAGTGGTTTCGGGCCCACCGCCGTGCATTTGCATTATTTGAGAGGACTTGGCCTCCCTAGGTGTTGGCTCTTCGCAACGGCTAGCTGAATAATATAACACTGCCCCGCAAAAAATACAGGATTCACCTTATTTACTTTTGAACAGAGATTCGATATGCTAGGCAAAAAGGGAGTTTTGAAATTCTTGAACGTGAGGAGGCAGATCCATGGGAGGAAAAATCAAAACGAAGAAGGTTTCATTTGAATTCGTGGCACCGGACGCACAGAAAGTCTACCTGGCGGGTGACTTCAATAACTGGGATCCCAAGACGAACCCGATGAAGAAGGACAAGAAAGGGGTATGGAAGGCAACCGTATCCTTGAAGCCAGGCAGATATGAATACCGTTTTCTCAAGGACGGCAGCTGGGAAAATGACCCTTTTTGTTGCGACTGCGTCCCCAACGAATTCGGAAGCCAGAATTGTGTGAGAATTGTTGAGTGATTGTTAGGGGCCAGTGTTTTTCTTCAATTGAAGCTATACCTTCACGGAACAGTTACTTGCTCCTCGGTCTTTCGCTGAGGGTCACTTTCACGTCTACAAAAACATCCTTTCGAAACACCTTGAGAAGAATCGTATCTCCCGGCTTCTTCTCACGAATATAACGGATCAACTCATCATTTGTTTTAACGTCATGTTGGTCCGCCTTCACCACAATATCTCCACCCACGAGCACAATCATATTGCCAACCTGAACCCTTTGATTACCCCCTTTCAAACCCGCCTTATCCGCGGGGCCACCCTTTACCACCTCTGCAATCATTGCTCCTCGTTCTATTTTAAGTTTGCGATACTTTGCTATTTCAGGGATGAGCGATTGAATGGTTGCACCGATCCAGGGATAGGTCACATACCCTTTGGTGAGGAGTTCCGGGACGACTCGCTTTGCCGTATTAACGGGAATGGCAAAGCCAATCCCCACATTTCCACCAGACGGACTGATGATGGCACTATTGATTCCGATGATCTCTCCATCAGAATTGAGGAGTGGCCCGCCGGAATTTCCCGGATTAATGGCAGCATCCGTCTGAATCACATCTTCGATTAATGTCCCAGCCCCAGACCGGATGGTTCTGCCGAGAGAGCTGATGATTCCCGTTGTCAATGTTCTTTGCAGACCGAAAGGATTCCCGATAGCCAGAACTTTCTGCCCGATCTTTAAATTCTTTGAATCCCCCATGGAAATGACTTTCAACCGATCCCTCGGGGCCTCAATTTTGATCACTGCCAGATCGTTATCCGGATCTGACCCCGCTAATGTAGCAGGCCACTTGGATCCGTCTCCCAAGGTCACCTCTAATTTTTGGGCCTCCGCCACGACATGATGGTTGGTCAGGATATGGCCCTTTGTATCGATGACAGACCCGGACCCGGATCCCTGGGTCGGAAAGGCGTTGAAGAAAAAGTCTAATTGCATGGCCGTACTGGTAACGTTAACAACCCCTTCTGCAACCTTCTCGTAAACCGCAATATTATTTCTCTCGTCTTCTGTCAAAGCAGCAGAAAAAACCTGCTCGGTGACGAAAAGAGCGAGGAACAAAATAAGAACTGAAATGAAAATGCTCCCGGACATCAATTTTTTTCCCAAAACCATCATCCTTCCCCCTAACTCTTAATCAAACATGACTCAACTGTAGTGAATCTGACACTTCTTCACAGTGATCTGAAAGGTGTCATTCCGGCCCCGATTTCAATCGGGATAAACTCCGGCGGGAATCCAGGTAGAAAGACTGGATTCCGGATCAAGTCCGGAATGACAAAACGTGTGAAGTGATTTTTGAAGCACTACAGTGATTATTGTATCTTCAGATTTCTCCTACAGGCCTTTAGAGACTTTGTCGATAACTCTTTTCAACTTTTCCGTAACTTCCTCGGCTATTTTCCTCAGCTCCTCCTTCTTGATCACTTCTAAGGCAGAAACTGGATTGATGGCAGAAATATAGGCCTTTTTGTCATCCGTTTCATAGGCAATCACATCGCACGGAAGGAGAAGCCCCACATCGAGATCGGCCTGAAGGGTACGGTGGGCTACCGGGCTAACCTCCTCGTGCCAAAAAGCCCAAGACTTGCCGAGATGTTACTCTATATCTTCGGAAGGCCGGCATCGTCGAAAACTCCTTCGAAAAGCGGTCCCGTCAGATATCGCTCTCCCGCGTCGGGCAGGATGGCCACAATCGTTTTCCCTTCGAATTCTTTTGCGTTCGCAAGCCTTAGCGCTACAGCGATCGCAGCACCACAGCTGACCCCGGAAAGTATCCCTTCTTCACGAGCCAACCTTCTCGCGTGCTCGATCGCCTCTCCACTCGTGACCTGCTCCACTCGGTCCACCATCGACAGGTCAAGTGTGTCCGGAATGAATCCGGCACCGATCCCCTGAATCTTGTGGGGCCCGGGCTTAAGCTCCTGCCCTGCAAGCCGCTGCGTGATCACCGGACTCTCTGCGGGTTCCACTGCCACGCTGATAATCTTTTTCTTCTTCTCTCCCTTAATATACCGTGACACACCCGTAATCGTCCCCCCCGTCCCCACCCCCGAGACAAGGACATCGATCCCGCCCTTCGTCTGCTCCCAGATCTCAGGCCCGGTCGTCTTGAAATGAATCTCCGGGTTGGCAGGATTCTTAAACTGCTGGGGCATATAGTAATTGGGACTCGATCCCGCAATCTTTTCTGCTTCTTCAATCGCCCCCTTCATTCCCTTAGCTCCTGGTGTCAGGAGGATGTTTGCGCCGAGGATGGCCAGCACCTTCCGCCGTTCCATCGACATCGTCTCAGGCATCGTGACGTTCAGTTTATACCCTCTCGCTGCAGCCACAAAGGCCAACGCAATGCCCGTATTTCCGCTTGTCGGCTCAATGATCTCCATCCCGGGTTTGAGCAGTCCTTGCTTCTCTGCCGCCCAGATCATATTCGCCCCTATCCGACACTTCACCGAATACGAAGGGTTACGACCCTCGATCTTGCCAAGGATCGTCGCTTTGAGCCCCTGAGCCATCCGATTGATCCGAACCATCGGAGTACTGCCGATGGACAATGAATTGTCATCAAAAAATTGAACCATGTTATTCTCCTTTCCAACATCTAAATTTAGGAATTTAGGGATTGAGGAATTCCAAGCTTCTTAATTCGCAATGACTTAATTACAAAGGAGGTTTGAACCCCCGAAGTCGTAGGGCGTTTGAGACGACGGTGACCGATGAAATCGCCATGGCCCCAGCGGCGAAAATAGGGTTTAGCAGGATACCGAAAAATGGGAAAAGAACGCCCGCAGCCACGGGGATGAGAACCGTATTATATGCAAAAGCCCAAAAGAGGTTCTGTTTGATATTCCGAATCGTTGCCTTGCTTAAGGCAATGGCTGTCACGACCCCTCTCAAATCTCCACCAATTAAAGTGATATCCGAGGACTCCATCGCCACGTCGGTTCCTGTTCCGATCGCAATCCCCACATCGGCTTGAGCTAAGGCAGGGGCATCATTGATACCATCCCCCACCATTCCTACTTTTTTGCCTTCCGACTGAAGCCGCCGGACCTCTTCTGCCTTCATCTCAGGAAGAACTTCTGCCAGGACCCGGTCGACTCCAATCTGATTCGCAATGGCTTTGGCGGTTCGCTGGTTATCACCCGTAAGCATTACTACTTCCAATCCCATCCGGTGAAAGGCTTCTACAGCTTTCTTTGAATTCTCCTTTAAGGTATCTGCGACGGCAATGATCCCGGCCACTTCTCCTTCTACTGCCAAAAACATAGGGGTCTTTCCTTCATTGGAAAGCTGTTCCGCCTTTTCTAACAATCCATTGAGAAATACTTTTCGCTCTTCCATCAATCTCAAATTTCCAAGGAGGATTCTTTTTGAATCAAGCGCTGCCTCAATCCCTTGACCCGCAATGGCCTCAAAGTCCTTCGCAACTAAAAGATTTAAACCCTCCTCTCTTGCCTTTTTCACGATTGCCTCGCCCAAAGGATGCTCTGATCCTTTTTCAGCGGAGGCAGCGAAAGTCAAGATCTCTTTCTTAGTAAACTTGCCAGATTCAATGACATCCGTTACGGATGGTTCTCCCTTGGTTAAGGTTCCTGTCTTATCCAAAACAATCGTATTCAATTGATGCGCTATCTCCAGGGCCTCTGCTCCTCGAATTAGAATTCCATTTTCTGCGCCCTTCCCCGTTCCCACCATGATAGAGGTGGGGGTCGCCAATCCCAACGCGCAAGGGCAGGCGATGATCAGAACCGCCACGAAGTTGAGAAAGGCATAAGTAAGTGCTGGATGAGGGCCGAACAAATACCAGACGATGAATGTGACGATCGCGATAGAGATGACGACCGGAACAAAATAGCTTGCAATGACATCCACCATTCGGGCAATCGGGGGTTTCGATCCCTGAGCCTCCTGAACCAGCCGGACAATCTGGGCAAGCACCGTATCCTTTCCAACCTTGGTTGCCTCGAATTTAAACGTCCCGGTCTTATTCATCGTTGCACCGATCACCGGATCCCCTGTCTTCTTCTCAACGGGCAGGGATTCTCCCGTCACCATGGATTCATCGACAAAGGAGTAACCTTCTTTGACAACCCCGTCTACAGGGATTTTCTCCCCCGGACGAACGAGTATCCTATCTCCCGAGACAACTTCTTCTATCGGAATATCGGCTTCGTTTCCGTTCCGGAGAACCCTCGCCGTCTTGGGTTGAAGGCCGATCAGCTTCTTAATCGCCTCGGAGGTCTTTCCCTTTGCCCGCGCCTCCAAAAATCTTCCAAGAAGAATGAGGACGATGATCGCTGCAGAGGTATCAAAATAGACATCCATCATCAGGCCTTTGACCATAATCCGGTGAGGAACAAAAGTCACGATGAGACTATAGAGGTAAGCTGCAGAGGTCCCGACGGCGATCAGTGTGTTCATATCGCTGGTCTTATGTTTCGTTGCCTTCCAGAACCCCACATAAAACTGCCATCCGGCCCAGAACTGGACAGGGGTCGCCAGCAAGAATTGAAGGAAAAAATTAACCCCCTGTGGCAATCCAAGCCATCTTTCTAGGTAGGGGGCACCATACATGAGCAATAGAATCGGAGCGAGTAGGATTGCCCCTAAGATGAACTTCAGCTTTAATCGAGAGAGTTCGGCCTCCCTGGCAAGCCTTTCCTTCTCAACAATGTCTTCCTCTCTCACCTCGAGAACCTGGTAGCCTGCTTCTTCAACGGCCTTCTTAAGGTCCCTGATCGTCACCTCTGCAGGAATATACTCAACCGATGCCCTTTCTGTGGCGAAGTTAACGTCTGCGTGAACTACCCCTTTGACAGCGTTGAGAGCCTTCTGGACTTTGTTCACACAGGAGGCACAGGTCATTCCCTGAATGGGCAAAAGAACTTTCTCCGACCGGGCGTCGTAACCCAGGTCTTTTACTTTATCGATGAGATGGGAAAGACCGGTTTGCTCAGGATGAAAGACAACCGTGGCCTTCTCTGCGGCAAAGTTAACGGTCGCTTTGGAAACTCCTTCTACGCTCGCCAACCCTTTTTCAATCTTTAACGCGCAGCTGGCACACGACATTCCCGCGATGGGAAGATCAATGCGCTGTAACCCTTCATTGGGATTTTTTGATTCCATGACAATCCTTGATGCGGAGAAATCCTTGCTCTTCCATTAAAAAGAAGGATCCGATTTGATTCCCTCCCTTTATCAATCGGAAGAAAAGCGAATGAATTATTTTACATCATAATAGATACCGGCAGTTATTTTTTTCTCTCCACTCTTTGCGAGAATCATGACCTGATACTTTCCCTTCTCCGGAAGATTAAAATAGGCATCATAGCTTTTCATCTCACCATCATATTTTAGGGGTTTGATCTGATCTTTCCCTTTGGGATCAACCACTTTCATGCTGATCTGAGCATTGGTCATCTCTTTTTGAGTCTTTTCATCTTTCAGCGTCACCGTGATGTTGTGAGTCGTTCCAGGCTCGATATCCTCTTTCATCTTCATGTCCTTCAGCATCTTCTGATGCTCATCATTGGCCATCATCTGAAATGTGACCTTTACTCCTTCAACAAGAACTTCCTTCGTGTCCATCTTCATCGGTGTTCCCATCGACATTCCCCCGTGTGAATGCTGGGCCACAGGGGCCGATACAAATGCAAACAAACAAAGAACAAATACACTCGTAACCGAAATCACCCTTTTCATCGCATAAACCTCCTTTAAAGAATGTTCACAAACCTAATCAAGCCAGGCGGGATCCGCCTTTGTCTCTTTTGCCTCCTTGGAAAGTTTTTCTAACATTTCATTCGCCTCAGAGATTTGGGCCTGATACTTCTCCTTCTCTTCTCTCAATTTATCCAACTCAATAATATTCATTTATCTGAGTCGGCTTCGCGAAGTCTTCTCCGGCTCAACTCATCAGATTTTTTCGTATACCTCTTCTCTGGCAGCCTCATATTTTTCAGTCGCTTCCCTTAATTGTTCCTTCCATGGACGCACCTTTTCCCGCCACCAGGTCTCATCGCGGCCATAAAGATCTGTCTTGATCTCCTCAGGTTCGTTCTCACGAGTTGCTGCCTGGGGAGATCGTGGAATCACGTTTTCTTTGACATCCTTTCTTTCTTCCTTCTCAACCCGATCGCGATAGGAAGGAGGAACTTTACTCAGGTCATCCGTAAAGTTCACTACCCCGTCTTTATCGACCCATTTGTAAACAGTAGCTGAGTATGCCGGTAGAGAAAACATTAACAGAATCAGAAAGATAGACAAAATCTTCATCCCACATACCTCCTTGCTTTAATAGGCATAATTACACACCCCTAATATGATCACGAAAATCCGTAATTCAAGGGATTCGGACAGGAAAATGGGTCCTCCTCTCCGGATAGAAGGCTTTTATGGCTTGATCGGATTTTCCTTGCTCTAAGATTTCGGCGATTCACTTTCAGCAAATTCCCTCCCTGAATTCCCTTTACTTAAGAGGGACTGAGCAGGATCATTCCTTTATTGAGACCAAACGATGCCTTGGATCGCTCCCGTTAAATGAGGGCGCACCATCCAGTTCCTTTTTGTTCAGCCGGGTAGAAACCATCCCCATCAAGAAGGGTGAGACCATGGTCAACCCGGCTCCCACGAGGACCGCAATGCTAAAGAACTGAGGAGTCAACACACCGCGCGAAAATAGGTACGCAGCAATCACGATCCCCATTTCGCCTTGAGCCAAAACTCCAAACAGGATGAAGACCCGCTCGCGCGATGATGAATACTCTTTATTTGCAGCTATCCGGCATCCGATCAGTTTTGTACCAATGACAACGATTAGTAGAACTATCAAAAAAAGGGTGAAACCTTGGATCGCTTTGACATTCACCTCCAGGCCAATGACCACGAGCAGAATTGCCACTGGGATCGAAGCCAGAACGGATTCAAATCCCTTGGCAAGTTTTTCTTTTGCCCCCGGGTTTGACGCTCCAAGCAGCCCTCCTCCCAGGGAGGCAACTCCCACAGCAGCAAAACTTCCAAAATGCATCGCTGCCCATGCATACAACGAAGCGACCAACAAGAGATATCCAATGAGTATTTGTCTGGGTCTTTTTTGAAAACCAGATTTCGAAGATAGTTTCAGAAATCGTGAAGTCAGAAAGTATGCGACAGCAAAAAACATAATGAGCTTCGCTAAGAACCATGACACAGCGATGGTCATCTTAAATGGTCCATAGGTCACAGCATAATTCGTCGCCTGGCTGGCAATCATCAACAGAATTGCCAACAAGCCACTCGAAGATGGCCGCTCCCGATACGAGGACCGCAGCCCGCGAACCAAGGATCTTCATCTCACTGAAGTAATAAATTGAAATTCCAAAACTTGAGGCTGATAGGATCGCGCTCATTGCCAGGGCTTCTGACCAGCGATCCACAAACAGTCGTGTGAGGATCGCAACACTCACCGCAGTCAAACCAAATTCCCAAGCACCCACGGAAAAAGAAAGTTTCAGTATTTTTTTCAGCTCACGCCAATCCACCTCCAGACCGGCCAGAAACATCAGTTGAATCAGCCCAATCTCGGCAAGGATTTTCAAAGCGCTATGGAGCGGACCGGAAGAAGGGCTTCCCCAGGTCCCAAGAACCATGGGAACTCCTAAAACATTAAACACAGAGGGGCCGAGAAGAATCCCGATCAGGAGTTGAATACTGATGCTGGACAGGCCAAATCGCCTTGCCAGGATGGCTGCTATCCTTGCTACCACGATGACGACAATCAAAATAATGATCCACAGGGGAAATGCTTCCATAGCTTTAGACTTCTCCGTCCCCAACCGCGCCGTCGCCAAAGCGCCTATCTGCATCAAGCGCTTCGGCCAAGTCAGGTTGTGGCTGTTTCATTCCGGTGAAGCGGGAATCCAGTTCAGGAACACTGGATTCCGGGTCAAGCCCGGAATGACAAACAAAGCAACGGGACTCGTTACGCACCAAGCTATGTTGGGCTGCCAGCTGCTCGATCTAATTGTTTCTTCAATCCAAAGTTCCATTTCCAGATGGCGTAGATGGCAGGATAAACACATAATTCCATAATGAACGATGTGAAGATTCCGCCGATCATCGGCGCGGCAATACGCTTCATGGTATCGGCGCCGCTGCCCACTGACCACATGATCGGAACGAGACCCATGAACATCACACCCACGGTCATCACCTTAGGCCGAAGTCGCTTCACCGCACCTTCGACAATCGCCTCCCGGAGATCATTCCAATTCCTCATCTTCCCTTTCGCTCGGGCCTCGTCGAAGGCGAGATCAAGGTAGAGGAGCATGAACATTCCGGTTTCTGCATCGACACCCATTAAAGCGATCAGACCCACCCAGACGGCAATACTCGTGTTGTATCCGAGCCAATAGAGAAACCAGATCGCCCCGACGGCTGAGAAGGGAACAGCCAGGAAGATGATAATCGTTTTAGTGATCGACCGGGTATTGAAATAGAGAAGCAGAAAGATTAGGAAAATGGTGATAGGAACAACAACCATGAGACGCTCATTGACGCGCTCCATCAACTCAAATTGGCCGCTCCAGATCAGTTCGTAGCCGGGTGGAACCTGTAAATTCGCTCTGACCACTTTTTTGGCATCTGCCACGTAGCTGCCAACATCGCGTTTCGAGGTGTCGAGATCAATCCTTACATAACCTGAAAGTCGCCCATTCTCGTCGCGGATCATACCAGGGCCTGTCTTCATAGAGATTTCAGCGATCTCTGTAATGGGCACATGGGCCACCCCTGGGCCGGCTGTTCCTCCTGCCCCTCCCATCCCACCGCTTATGCCTCCTGATGGACTTGGACCACCCGGCCGGATAGGGACAAGAACCCTTCTGAGCTTTTCTATATCATCCCGAAGCCCCCTGAAATACCGAACATTGACCGGATACCGTTCTCGTGCCTTCGATCGTGGTCGTGACGTTTTCACCCCCTATCGCCGACATCACAATGCTGTTGGCTTGGTCGATGGTTAGACCATAGCGAGCCAGTTCCGGGCGTTTGAGCGTAAAGTCGAGGAAGTAGCCGCCGGCAGTCCGTTCAGCAAAAACACTTTTTGTACCCGGCACATCTTTCAATAACATCTCAATGTGCTCACCCAACTGCTGGATTTTCTCTAAATCCGCTCCCATAATTTTGATCCCAACCGCCGTTGGAATCCCTGTTGAAAGCATGTCAATGCGGGCTTTGATGGGATACGTCCAGCTGTTGGTGACCCCTGGAAATCTCATCTTTTCGTCGAGACCCCCTGGACCATAAATCAATTCGTCGGGAGTCTTGCGATCTCGCCAGAACCTGCCAAGGATTTTCTTCAGCCATTCGGGCGCCCAAGAAGAATACCATCGAGCCTTGATTGGCCATTTCGATTCGGGCTTGAGAAGGATCACCGTTTCCATCATCGAAAAGGGAGCTGGATCGGTCGCTGTTTCTGCGCGCCCCGCCTTCCCAAAAACAAGATCGACTTCGGGAAACGTCTTTAATACCTTATCCTGAACCTGGAGCAATTTTTGTGCTTCGGTGACAGAGATGCCGGGGAGTGTCATCGGCATGTAAAGCAAGTCACCCTCGAAGAGGGGAGGCATAAATTCCTTACCGAGCTTTTTATAGATTGGATAGGTGGCGATCACGATGAGCACCGCAATAATCACTGTGACCCATCTGAATTTGAGCACAAACTCGCAAACGGGATGGTAGACCTTCATCAACGGCCGGCTGATGGGATGGGTCTCTTCGCTGTGGATCTTCCCGACTAAGAAGGCATTGACGATCCGGCACAGGAAGTTGGGCTTAAACTTGTAAGGGTCCATATGGGTAAAGAGCAATCGGATCGCCGGGTCGAGCGTAATCGCCAGAACGGCAGCGATGGCCATGGAGAAATTCTTCGTAAAAGCCAGGGGCTTGAAGAGACGACCCTCCTGCCCTGCCAGGGTGAAGACTGGCATGAATGAGACGGCAATGACCAGAAGGGCAAAAAAGCTCGGTCCACCTACTTCTTTGACTGCGTTGATCACCACATCTTTGTAACTGCCCGGTCTGCCGGCTGCGTCCCAGTGTTCCAGTTTCTTATGGGTTTGCTCGACGACGACAATGGCTGCATCAACCATGGCGCCGATCGCAATAGCAATGCCGCCGAGGCTCATGATGTTGGCCGTCAGTCCCATCAAATACATCGGGACGAAGGCGATGATGATCGTAATCGGGATGGTGATAATGGGAACAAGGGCAGAGGGGATGTGCCAGAGGAAGATCATGATCACGATGCTGACAATTATGAGTTCTTCAAGCAGAGTATCTTTGAGTGTCTCAATCGCACGCTCGATCAACGAGGCGCGATCATAGGTGGTAACGATTTCGACCCCGGGAGGAAGCGATGTCTTCATCTCTTCAAGTTTTTCTCGGACTCGTTCAATGACCTTGAGCGCGTTCTCTCCAAAACGCATGATGACGATGCCACCAACAACCTCCCCTTCTCCATTGAGGTCAGCAACCCCCCGCCTGATGTCAGGGCCCAACCCAACCATTCCGAGGTCCTTCACGAGTATCGGAGTACCGCCCGTTCGACTGGTGCCCACGACGATGTTTTCGACATCGGAAACCTTCTTAATGTAGCCGATGCCACGGACCATATATTCCAGCCCGGAAAACTCAACCAACCTTCCACCGACATCATTGTTTCCTGCCCGTACCGCTTCGATCACTCGATCGATGGAAATGTTGTAAGCCACCAGTTTATTGGGGTCCACGTTCACCTGATACTGCTTGACAAACCCGCCGACGGGTGCAACCTCGGCCACTCCCGGCACCGCCTGCAACGCATACCGAAGATGCCAATCTTGAAAAGAGCGCAACTGGGAGAGATCGTTCTTACCTGTCTTGTCGACGAGGGCATACTGGAACACCCATCCAATGGCTGTCTCGTCGCGAGCCAGCTCGACGTTGACCCCCTGGGGAAGGCGAGGCAGGATGTTACTCAAATATTCGAGGGTTCGTGAGCGGGCCCAGTAGATATCCGTTCCATCCTCAAAGATGATATAGACGTAAGAGTAGCCGAAATCGGAAAATCCCCGGATGTCCTTAACCTTCGGTACGCCCAGGAGGGCCGAGACGATCGGATAAGTGACCTGATCTTCCATGATATCAGGGCTGCGGTCCCATCGAGAGTAAATGATGACCTGGGTATCTGAAAGATCAGGGATTGCATCGAGCCTGATATTCTTGATGGAGTACAATCCCCATAACACGGCCATTCCAATAAAGAGGAAAACGATGAATTTATTATGGGCACACCACTCAATCAGCTTGTTGATCATTAAAGCCTCCAAAGAAGAGAAACAGTTCGGAGTGATTCGTCCGCCTGCCTGCAACAGGGAGGGAGTTCGGAGTGTTTAGTTTCAAAGATCCGAACTCTGACAGAATTTCAAATTCCAAAATCCGCAATTGTTCATCTATTTTCCGTATCCCGCATGCTACATGCCCGGCATACCAGCCATCCCTCCCACTGCCTCTTTTAACTTTGATTCGGAGTCGATGAGGAAATTGGCGCTCGTCACCACCCGCTCTCCAGCCTTGAGCCCTTTGATCACCTCATAGTAATTATCCACCTTGGAACCAACCTTTACCTCTCTCGGTTCAAAATATCCATTGCCTTTGTCGATGATGGCTAACTGTCGAAGACCGGTATCGATGATTGCTCCCTCTGGAACAGTCAGCTTTTGTCCCAGGTGAACTTTGATTTCCACATTGGCATACATTTCCGGTTTCAATTTTCCATGAGGATTCGGAATTTCAAACCTTACCTTTGCGGTTCGAGTTTCCGGATTGAGGGAAGGATAGATGTAGATCGCTCTCCCGGTAAACGTCTCCCCGGGCATAGAAGCGAGTTGAACCGAGGCCTGCTGTCCCAAACGCACAAAAGGCAGTTCATATTCGTAGACATCCGCATAGAGCCAGACGACCGAGAGATCAGCAAGTTTGAACAAAGCCACTCCTGGCATCACATTCATCCCTTTGTTGGCGGCTTTTTCCAAAACAAATCCGCTGAAAGGAGAGTATAAGGTAAGTGTCTTCTTAGCCTGGCCACTCTCCTCTAAAGCCTTGATTTGATCATCGCTGATATCCCAGAGTTTTAGACGCCGCTTGGCAGATTCTGCCAAAGAGTCTCCACTCCTGGCCACTTCGGGAAATGGACTTTTGGACAAGTCCCTTTTGGCTCGAAGAGCAATGAGATACTCCTCCTGTGTGGAGACCAGTTCGGGGCTATAAATCGTGAGAAGAGGTTCGCCTTGTTTGACAAATCTGCCTGTGAAATCGACATAGAGGTCTTCAATCCAGCCCCCAATTTTGGGTGAGACCGTAACGATCCTCTTTTCGTCATAGTCGATCCTCCCTACGGTCCGGATCACCTTCTGAAGAGGTCTCATTTCTACGGTTCCGAACTTTACTCCGATCAGTTGTTGTTTCTGTGGAGAAATTTGAACCGTTCCAGGAGCCACCTCTTGAACCTTTCCTTCTTTCTGGATCGACTCCATGGTCAATCCCTTCATCTCCATATCCATTTCACTGGGCTTTTTTGCGGCTTCGGTCGTGGAGGCCTTTGCTCCGGATCTCATGCCTTCTTTAGGGGCAGCCGTCTCCTTCCCTTTTCCGCACCCGGAGATCAACCAGAAAAGAACCAGCGATAAGATGAGCCACGTCAATCTTCTCATTTCCCTTCCCCCCCTTCGAGGATTTGTTTTCCAATCGCCGCTCCTAAACTCGCCACGTTCTTCTCATATTCAGTCAAGGCCTGGTGATACTCCAATTCATATTTGTAGAGCGTCATCTGACTATCCAACAGGGTCATAAAATCGGCCTTATTCACTCGATAGGAACTCATGGCTGAATTGATTTGAAGACTCGTCTGCGGGAGTATTCCTGTTTTATAGAGCTCGATTTGTCTTTCCCCCCGCTGGATCATGGAAGCCATATCGGTAATCATGAAAAGGACCTCATTCTTCATGGCTCGATATTGGGCTTCTGTGGCAAGAATCTCAGCTTTTGTCTCCGCCACTTTTCGATCCTGCTTCGACTTAAAGTATATCGGAATATTGAGTTCCATCATCCCTGTAAGCATGTCACGGCGTTTCATGTCGGGACCATTATCTCTCTGACCATAGGCAAACCTAAAATTGATGTCAGGGTAGTATTCTCTCTTGGCAAGGGCGTAGGCCTTTTCCTTTGCTTCAATCATTTTCCTCATTCCCTTTAGAGTCGGGTTCATCTCTAGGGCCATTTTCTGGAGTTCTTCAATGGTGAAGGGAAATTCTCTAAGAACAACTTCTTCAGGTTCCCCCAAGGGCATTTCCGGAGGCCGATTGAGCAAGGCATTCAACTTTGCTTCCAGGGCCCTTTTCCGTTGCCCCAGCATAATCAGGTCATCCACCATTTTGGAGACTTCTACATGAGCCTTGAACACATCCTGCTGTATTCCCTCTCCGACGGCATAGCGTGTTTCGGCAATCTTTGCAAAATCTTCCAGAATCCTTTTGTTCCTTTGGGTGACTTCTGTTGTCCGGTAGTTGTGAGAGAGCTCATAATAGGCCGTCTTCACGTCCTTAATAATTTGATGGACTTTTCCTTGAATCTCGGCGGAAACTGCCTCTGCCTCCTTGGATGCCATCTCCTTCATCAATGGTCTCTTACCAGGAAATGGAAACTTCTGGGAGATGGAAAATTCCTTCATCGTCATATCTTCATCTTTAAAACTAAAGTTGGTAGGGAGGTTGACGATTCCAAAACCGAACATCGGGTCTTCCAACGCATAGGACTGGGGGATTTTTTCCTTATAAATCTCCCACTTTATCTTTACCGCTGAAATTTCCGGATTGTTCTGAAGAGCCTCATCCACCAATCGATCTACATTCAACCTCGGTTTTTCCGACTGAGCTGATGAGGAATAAGGCAATAACACCAAAGATGAAAGAAAAGAAGAAAATCCCCTTTACCAACCCAAATAACCTTAACCCCATTTAATCACCTTCCTTCTGTAAAATTGTCCAGTTTTCAATGAGACTATTTAGATAATCTCTTTTACGGTAATAAGAATGTGTTGACAAGTAAATACTCACAACTTGTTATTTTAACTGGAAAAAGACAGTACATTCTCCCATTTTCAACTCATTCAAGAGCTAAGACTAGCGATGCCGGAGCGTGCCCTATAAACTCTTTTGATTTTAAAGAATTGAATCCATGAATATTTTAGAACCCATTCGTGCTCAAAATTAAGACAAAAAAGCTCTTGACCTTTCCGGTTAAACCTTTAGGGGGGTAAAGGTTTAACGATTCGGGGACCTAACTTCAATCAGGTCCTTGGCCAAGAGCTTTTTCTTATTAATTGAAATTATAAACTTATAAGCTTTTCTTTTAGACTAAACTGACGGTGAATCCCAATTCAAGAAACTTGCATTCCTTATAAAAATAATAAGTTCTTTAACTTTAATCAGCAATCCTTGTGCCAAGGTCCCGCACCTAATGATTCGTCCCCCTTCATCCCCGGGGAATAAAGTTTGGACTTAAATATTCAGGAGGATGAAAGATCGAATTTACCAACCCATCGCTTAACAGCAGCATTTTGGCTGGAATGAGAAGGCCGTTAAATGGAAGGCTTGAAATTTCTGAGACAACGATATCCACAATCATCGGACAGTGAAATGGAACTCCGCAATCCATCTTCATATTCCCCGAGTGATTTTCCTCCGGGCATCCATCCATGTGAAACACGGGGGCATAGGACAAAAGGATTCCGATAACAAGGAGGCATCCTATGGTTTTCATATCCATTTTCTCCCATCCAAAAGGAGATAGCCTTTGACCGACCTGCTAAACCTTTAGGGGGGTGAAGGTGTTAACTTCGGGTGTTCAACGGAGAACCGTATTTTCTGTCTTTCACAACCAGGGCAGTACTCAGGATATCGCTCCCCTCCATCCGGAAAAATTGTTACAATCACACCCCGGTCAATCGACTCTGCCAACTTCAATGAGGCCCAGAAAGCAGCACCCGAAGAAGGCCCTACCCAGAGACCTTCCTCCTTTGTCAGACGGATCATCATCTCGTAAGCATCTTCTGTTTTAACAAAGAATGTCCCATCCAGGATGGATTCGTCATAAATCCCCGGACGGATGGCGGTTTCAATATGCTTCAACCCTTCTATCCCATGGAAACCGCTGTCCGGTTGAACCCCGAAGACTCTCATTTTGGAGTTATACTCCTTCAACCTTCTCCCTGTGCCCATCACTGTACCCCCTGTCCCAACACCTGCGATGAAATGGGTCACTCGCCTCTTGCTCTGATGCAGAATCTCCAATCCTGTGCTTTCATAGTGGGCCCGCCAGTTGGATGGGTTATTATACTGGTCTGCCTTAAAGTACTGATTGGGATTTGATTCATAGATTTCTCTGGCTTTCAGAAGAGCTCCATCTGAACCCATCAAAGGATCTGTGAAGATCAGTCTCACACCATAGGCTTCCAGAGCTTTCTTTCTCTCCTCGCTCACATTGGCAGGAACGACCAGTTCCACGCGATACCCTTTGATCGCCCCAATCATCGCATAAGCGATCCCTGTGTTCCCCGAAGTGGAATCAAGGATGATCTTTCCCCGGGTCAGCTCGCCAGATCGTTCTCCATCTTCGATAATCCTCAGGCCGGCCCGATCCTTGACAGACCCTCCAGGATTGAGCCATTCCGCTTTTGCAAAAATCTGAACTCCTCTCAGGTGCTTGGTCACGCGGCAGATCTGTATCAGAGGTGTATTTCCAATGAAGGTAAGCAGGGAATCTGGATTTGCACTCCTTATATCTTTTCGGTCCTGCAAGACATCCCTGATTTGAAGGGCTTCCATCAATCCATCCTTTGTCTGCAATCCGGCGTTAGCCAATCACGTCGATCTCCTCAAGGTAGATGGCTTCTTTCTCAATCTGGAAAGCTTTCACCACTGGATTTTTCTCCTCTTTTAAAGAGATGATGATGGAGGAGACATCCGGATAGAAAGTCAATTTCACATCGGTCTCAGACGGGAATGGAATCGTATGAGGATGGGAATGATAGATGGCAACCATTCTCATCGATTCCTTTTCCATTTCCTCAAAGACCTTCATTTGCTCTTGTGGAGACATGGAATAGAGAACCGGACTTTCCTCCGTATTCCGAAGTTCGAAAGACTTTTGGACGGTTTTATCCTTCCCGCTTAAAATCCCGCAGCACTCTAAGGGCCACTCCCTTTTCGCATGGTCCACCATTTCTTGAAAAATCGTTTTGGGAATGCGAATCATTGAAAAACCCTTTTCTAATGGCCGGGCGGCGGACCTGTTTCAATACTCTCGCTTGCCCTGCTCCACTCGATCCATGAACCATCATAGTTATGGAGCTTCTCCAAGGGATAACCGACCAAATAGAGGCTCACCAAACTGTGAGCCGAGCGCACCCCGGAGTGTCAGTAGAGGTAAATGTCTTTTTCCGGTGTGACTCCTCTGGCGGAAAAGGTTTTCTTAATCTCTTCTGCCGATTTCCAGTAGCCCTTATAAGGCCCTTCCTCCAAAATCGCCTCTTTCCATTCAATCCAGGTAACCCCGGGAATGCGGCCACCTTGGGTAGCACCTTTCTTTATCTCTTCGCCCACATATTCCTTCTTGGTGCGGACATCTAAGACAATTCTACCGGGTCTTTTCAATGCCGACTTGACCTCCGGCAAGGTGCAAAACAACGGTTTTCGTCCTTCCGTCTCCCCCTGGAGCTTGAATCTCGTCTTCTCCAGTTGGGCGGGTATTACCTCAAGGGGATGGCCCTTTGCTTTCCAACCATCAATGCCCCCATCAAGAAGTTTCATCTGTTTCAGGGGAAATCCATAGTAGGCAAGAATCCACCAAAGCCTCGCATGGTCATACAGATCCGAATAGATGATCAGGGTATTCTTCTCACGGATCCCCAGGTTTCCCAAAAGCGCTTCCATCTGGGGTTGGGGAGCCATCATCCCGGGGATGGGATGATTTTTATCCTCCATATCCGGACGCCACACCTGGACGGCTCCTGGAATATGGCCGCTGAGATACTGAAGTTTCTCGCGTACGTCGATGATTCGAATTTTGGGGTCTTTTTTCTGAACAAGGGCATTAAGTTCATCGGGCTGGATAATCATTTCTGGATGAGCATATCCTCCGTTGGGAACGGCATGGGAGGCTTGGGTTAAGGAGATAAGAAACAAGGCTAGGGCGAATATCAAAGCAAATGTCCTGGTCCGTTTTATAGGCGTCTTAGATTCCTCGCCAATCATTGAACCCGTCCCGATTTCCTTAAACGGCCGCCTGGCTTGTCGTCTCCAAGCTGCATGTATGCTGATAATCGGCCAGTCCCGTTATTTTCGGTTTCCCATTACAAAGGGGGCATGATGGATTTTTTCTGATCTGAAACGTTTTGAATTCCATTTCCAGGGATTGGTACATCAAGAATTGGCCGATCAGGGGTTTCCCTTTTTTCAAAATCAACTTGATCGCTTCGGTAGCCTGAATCAATCCGACTTGCCCGGGCACAACTCCCAGGACACCTGCTTCGTCTCAGCTGGGGACCAGACCCGGCGGGGGAGGTTCAGGAAAGAGACAGCGCAAACACGGCCCTCCCTCTTTTGGAAAAAAGACACTGGCCTGGCCTTCAAATTGAAAGACGCCTCCATAAATATAAGGCTTCCCGGTAAAGAAAGAAGCGTCGTTGACGAGATATTTCGTTGGGAAATTATCAGATCCATCAATGATGATATCGTACCCTTGAAAAATCTCGAGAGCATTCTCCGGAGTCAATCGCTTTTGATAAGTCTCAACTTTTACATCGGGATTAATTCGATGAATGGCCTCTTTGGCTGATTCAGTCTTTGGCCTTCCCACATCAGACAAGCCGTGCAATATCTGCCGCTGGAGGTTGGTCAAATCCACTTTGTCCGAATCAATAATCCCAAGGGTTCCTACTCCCGCAGCAGCCAGATAAAGAGCGGCCGGACACCCCAGCCCTCCCGCACCGACCAGAAGGACTTTTGCATTTAACAGTCGAATCTGTCCTTCCATCCCGACGTCTTTAAGCAGAAGGTGCCGGCTATACCGGCTGAGTTGATCGGGCGTTAATTCGGAATCGCTCACCACTTCATAGCCAGCCGCCTTCCAACCATCGATCCCTTTGGCCATGGACAAGACATGGGTATACCCTTTTTCCTTCATCAACTTGGCAGCGGCGAGTGAACGGATACCTCCTGCGCAGTAAACGACCACGGAGGCATTCTTATCAGGCAGCAGGGTCTCCACCTTTTCGCCTAAGAGGGCTTGAGCAAGGAAAGTTGCTCCCTGAATATATCCAAGCGCTATCTCCTCCTTCTCCCGGATATCGAGGAGGACAACGGGCCCCTTTTTTTGAAGGAGTTGACGGGCCTCCTCAACAGAGACTTCGGAACCTTGTCTCTTGGCCTTGATGATAAACCAATCTTTGAAGGCAGTGATTGTCTTCAACGTTCCTATTTTCATTTGATACCCTCGTTTCTCTCCGTATGATGCGGAGAGTCACCTTTCCACCGAAGAACCACCGGCAATGGCCGGGATGATAGAAATCTGATCCCCTTCTTTCAAAGGGGTCTCCAAGTTCCGGATGAATCGGATATCTTCGTCATTGACATAGATGTTGATGAATCGCCTCACCTCGCCCTTTTCATCCCTGAGTCTTTCTTCAAGCCCAGGATAAGTGTCCGTCAACGATCGAAGCACTTCTCCAACTGTATTCCCTTGCGACCTAATCACATCCTGTTCCCCGGCCAATTTCTTCAACGGGGCAGGGATTCGAACATGGACTTGCATGCTTTCCTCCATCATAGACTTGGTTTCAGTCAATTTTCTTAGAGTTTTGCTTTCTTGATTTCTCATTCAAAGCACGCTGTGACTTCATATTGTTTCATTTTTTATTTCGAATTCTAAAAAAAGTACTTTATAAAAATTATCAAGAAATAGCTTACAAAAAATGGGAAATTACAAATTTCCCCCTTTAATTTACACAAAAGTAACCGCAACTATTTAGAATATAAGAAGTTATAAATAATTCATATCTTTTTTTTATGCTACCATTGTTTATAAAATATGTCAAGAAGAAAACTAAATATAATACATAAACCTCTTATCAAAATCCTTCTTAATTCCCATTTCTTTAGCCAGGTTGCAAAGGTCCCTAACCGTTACAGAATCAAAATATTCTCTTAATCTTTTTCCTGCTTCATTCCAAACAATTTGAGTCACGCATTCACCTGATCTTTCACATGGTTGGGATGAGCCCCCTTCGTCAACGCAACGAACCGGGTTTATACTACCCTCTGTGATTTGGACGATTTCGCGAATGGTAATATCTTCGGGTTTTTTCCCCAAAAAATAGCCACCCGAAGGGCCCCTTTTGCTCCGAACTACTCCCGCTCTTTTTAGTTTCTGGAAGATCTGTTCCAAATAGCGCTGAGATATTCCCTGTCTTCGAGAGATGTCCTTGACCTGCGTTTCTAATCCTTCGGAATGATAGGCAATATCGAAAATAGCTCTTACCCCATATCGGCTTTGCGTGGATAGTCTCATTCTACGTAAAACCTTTCAGATTTCCTTATAATATTCCTGATGAAAATTGTCAAGAAAAATCTTTTCTGGGAAAGGTGAGCACATTTTTCAAAAGGGAGTAAAAAAGGGTTGTTTACAGGGCCATCCTTTTTTATAATGATTGTATGCGGAAACCTGATTTCGAACAGTTCGAAGCAACCTCTCTTTACTGTCCTCGGTGCAAAGCAGCGGTCCCCGTGAGGAAGAGGTTGCTTCTGGTCTTACCCGAAGGGGACGAATACGAGTATCTGTGTGCCTATTGCTCCTCGTCGGTAGGGACCAAAACTGACAAGAATGCCCCCCAGATCGATATGATTATAAAACCCTGACCTTTTGAATAACGTTCTTACGAGAATCAATTCACCGGTGACCCATCTCTCCCGGGACAGGATTCGCATGGAGCGGTTAATCAAACCACCCTCCGCCGTGCACGGAGTGGGGTCGCGAGTTAAGGGCAGAGTGAGAAAAGGGCCGGTGAGCCGCCGTACAAAGCCTCGGAGAGTAATGGGAAGGGTCGTCCTTCGTCCGACCCTCTTTATTCCATCAACGCAGAGAGGGAAACGACTTCAATTCCCTTCTCCTTCAGCTCAGGAATCATTTCTTTTATTGCCTTGAGCGTGGAGGGGTGCGGGTGGCCAATCCCGATCGCCTTCCCTTTGGAGAGGGAGATCTGAATCAGCTGCTCCAGCTGCCGCTTGATGTCTTCTTCAGTCGATGAATTGTCGATAAACACGCTCCTCTCCATAGCTTTCAAACCGACAGACTGAGCAACTTGAAGACCGACGGTTTGGGGAGTGGTCCGGCTGTCTAAAAAGAAAAGCCCTCTTCTTTTCAATTCCGAAAAGATGACCTTTATCTTTTGCGGCTCTTCCATCAATCGAGACCCCATATGATTGCTTACCCCCGTGATGTAAGGAACCCCTTCAATATCTCTCGCGAGCTGGCGAAGTAATTTTGTCTCATTCATCTCTTCGAGAAGAACCCCTTCCCCCGGCCGGATCTGAGGATAGCCCCGAGGCTCCATCGGAAGATGAAGAATGATCTCTTTTCCAAGTCGGTGGGCCTCTTCGGCAAGGGTCTTCGCGAAGGGAGTGAAGGGAAGAATGGCAAAAGTGACGGGGAGATCCCACCGAAGAAGTTCTTGAGAGATTTTGTCTTTGCTCCCAAGGTCATCAATCACAATAGCAATCCTGGGGTGGAAAACGGTTTTCGGAGTCGAGGGGGTAGAGAAGACAAAGGTGAGTTGATGGGTTACTCGATTCAGAACCCTGATTTCCAGTTGCAAGGAATCCTTGGATTTGGAGGACTGAATCGAAACGGTTTTCCCTAGGGGTGCGAGACTCCGTCTAAAATCTCTTTCGATCGAAGAGAAAGTACGGGGTGAGAAAACCCGGACCTTCAGGGAGGATTTTTCCCAGGTCAGACCTCCGGCTTTTCTGGATGAGGACTGCTGAAGCAGGATATTTTTCTTCTGGATCCCCATCTCATAAAGTTGGCCTTGGATGATTTGATCGGTCAGGGAAACTTTTTTGGAAAAATCCTCTTGGGAGGGAGGTTTTTCTCGCGTCAGATAGACATATCCGCCAAATATCAGAAGGACAGCGAGAAGGAAAAGGAAAAAATAACGCATCCATTTTCTTGACCTTCCTCGCCTCTTTGGCTGTTTGGCCATTCAACCCCGTAAAACCCATGCTTGATGTCTTCTAGGGAACGGTTTCAAGCCCTGCCTACCGCGGACAGGCAGGCGTTCCGTTCTGACTGACTATTTGTTCTCTCCGCTGATGCTTTTGAAAATGTCCCAACTCTTGAGGAGCTCAAGCGCTCGTTCCAGTTGATTATCCACTGGCTTTTTCTCTTTGACCTCTTCTTTCTTGGGCTTCTCTTTCTCTTTGGTTCCCCCCTTTTCTACGTCCATCAGATGTCTCTCCAGATCCTTTTCCGCGGGGAGCTTGGGGGGAATGATTTCCTTCTCCTCCTCGGGTTTTGAAAGTTTAACGATGATATCAGGGACAATCCCTTTGGCTTGGATGGAGCGGCCGCTGGGAGTATAGTATCTTGCGGTCGTCAGCCTCAACCCTGATCCGTCCTTCAATGGGATGATGGTTTGGACCGACCCCTTTCCAAAGGTCTGAGTTCCGACGAGGATGCCACGGCCATGGTCTTGAAGGGCTCCTGCCACGATCTCCGCACCACTCGCGCTTCCGCCGTTGATCAAGACGACCAGAGGATAGTGAGAAACGTTCCCATCCGCGCGGGCATTGAATTTCATTTTCTGATCCTCTTTTCTGCCCTCCACTGAAACAATCAGTCCAGATTCGATGAACCGATCTGATATTTTGACGGCCTGGTCCAAGAGGCCTCCAGGGTTATTTCGAAGATCGAGAATCAGACCCTTCAGGGCTCCCTTGCCCTCTTCCTCCAAGCCCTTCATCGCCTTCTCGAATTCAGCGTCTGTTTTCTCCTGAAACTGTGAGAGGCGAATATAGCCATATTTTTTTTCTAGTAATTCATAGCGGACACTTCGGACGGGGATGACATCCCGGACTAACGTGAAGTCTTTAGGTTTCGCCAGGCCCTCACGCATGATGGTGATCGTGACTTTGGTTCCTCTCGGGCCTCGCAATCGTTTTACACTATCCATGAGGGTGAAATTTTTTGTCATCTCTCCATCGATCTTAATAATTTGATCCCCCGCCAGGACCCCGGCCCGATACGCCGGAGTACCTTCAATGGGAGAGACCACGGTGAGAACGCCTTCCTTTGCGGTGATCTCGATTCCCAATCCTTCAAACCGGCCTCTCGTTTCCTCCTGCATTTCTTTATACGTATTAGGCGGCATGAAACCGGAATGAGGGTCTAAGGTTTCCAGCATCCCTTTGATCGCTCCGTAAACCAGGTCCTTTGATTTCGTCTCTTCGACATAATCCTTCTGGATGAGACCGATGACATCCGTAAAAACTTTCAGGTCTTCATACATATCGTTAGAAAGGGCTGAAACCTTTTGAGATTGACCCGATCCGATGAGGACCCCGATGAGGAAGACCGCAAAGACTACCGAAACGATTTTTAAATTTCCCACTCTTTTCCACTGAGACATATAACCCTCCTTTAGTGTCCTTTCTTCCCCTCCTCTGGGAGGGAAACGACTCGATCGGACTGACCGAGCCATTCCATCGGATCTTGAGGTTTCCCGTGACGCCGAATCTCGAAGTAGAGACACGGACCTTTCAACGATCCCGAGCTTCCGACTAACGCGATCGTTTCCCCCTGGGAGACAGCGTCCCCCGACTTCTTCAAGAGTTCGGAACAGTAACCCGAGACGGTGAAGGTGTGATCCCCATGGTCGATGATCACAATGTTTCCAAACCCCTTGAACCAGTCCGCATAGAGAACTTTTCCGGAGAGGACCGCCCGAATCTTGGCTCCTATCGCAGCCTTGATTTCAACTCCATTCTGCCCTTTCTCCTTGAACGAACTGATCACTTTTCCCTGGACGGGCGGCGTCAATTTTCCCCTGAGGATCTCGTGTTTTTGCTTCCCGTAAGCCAGGAGGCTTTTCTCCTGTTCGAGTTTATCGACAAAAGTTTGAAGCTCTTTCGCTCTCTCCTCTAATTCCAATATCACCTTCTGGTAAACCACCTTCTGGTTCTGAATAGACTTAAGCAATACCCTTTTCTCCCCGCTGACCTCGGTCATCTCCTTCTTCTTTTTCTCTATTTCAGAAATACTGCGTTGCCATTGCAACTGATCCTGAATCAACTCCTCCTGATATCGTTCTTTCAAAACCACTTGATAACGATAGGTCTCCACCAGGCGGGCGTCGTAATCAATAATCACCCTTAAATATTTATCAAGCCTCAATAGATCGGGGTAAGACTGTGAAGTGAGAAGGAGTCCCTCTTTCCGAACCCTTCCCATCTTATAAAGCGCAATCAGCCTCGAAAAAAGTTCCTCTTTGGTTCGTTCCATTCCCGCGCCAAGGAGGACGATCTGGCGTTTTGTCTGATGAAGTCTCTCACGGGTTCGGGACAAAGGCGTCTCCATCTGTTTTAATTCCTTTTCCTTCTGGTAGAGCTCTGCTTCCAGGAGATGGAGATTCTCAAGGATGGAGGATTCTTTTCCCCGAACCTCTTTTTCCTTCTTCTTGGTCAAGGTGATTTCTTTCTTAATGTCCTTAAGGTCCTTCTTCTTTTGAGTGATGTCCTTTTCCATCTGATCAGCCTGGACGGCCCAGGCGTCAGGCGTCCCGAAGAAAAGCATCCCTCCGATCAGGAAGCATCCAATCGCCATCCATCTCCAACTCAACCACTCTTTCATTTGTATCTCAGAACCCTCATCGAAGCGACGAAACTGCCGAAAAAACCGAGGACCATTCCCCCCGATAATATCCAGGCAATCGTCTCCGGTGGTAGAAAAAGGACCGGGATCTTTTCCAACCACGCTTGCATCGACGGAGGGATGTAAAGGAAAAGCCCTCGATGTAATAAAAAGAGAAAAAGAATCGCGAATCCTCCTCCGAGGAGGCCTTGAAGAAGTCCTTCCACGTAAAAAGGGACCCGGATAAATCCGGAACTCGCTCCCACCCAGTGCATGACTTCGATCTCTTCCCGACGGGAGGAGATGGATAATTGCAGCGCGTTGGAAATGATGAATACAATCCCGATGAGGAGAAGCCCTCCGAGTATCCATTGGGTGAGACGAAGGATGTGGACGAGCACGGAAAATGTCTCTACCCACTCTTGGCCGTACTGAATCTCCTCGAACTGGGGAATTTTTTCTAAATCCCTGACCACCTCTTTGATCTTTGTAGAATTCCGATAATCCTTCTTCAACTGAATTTCGAAAGAAGGGGGAAGGACCGTGGGTTGAATCCCCTGGAGCAGGCTCTTTTGTCTGCCCAATTTCGTTCCCATAAAATCCATCGCATCATAGGGGGAGACATATCTTACGACCTCTATCCCTTCAAGAAGACGAGTTTTATTTAGCAGAGGTTCCACCTCGCGTGAGGACGTCCCTTGCTTCAGGTAGGCAAGGATCTCGATCTTGTCTTCCCAGATTTTGAGGACGTTGGTCAGATTGAAGGCGATCAACGTAAATGCCGAGAAGATGAGCATGGAGACGACGATGATGCTGATGGTGATGAAATTTGGGAATAAGTTCTCCCTCATGTTTTGAAAAGTCCGTCTGATCGCATACAGGAAAGAAAACCTCATTCCCCTGGTTTCACCTCTGCAGTTGGAGTGATCTCCACCTTTCTCCCGTTCAGGATTTGCCCGTTGACAATTCGAATGATACGATAAGTATAACGTTTCACCAGCCCTGTAAATTGAGTTGCAAACACGATCGTGGTTCCCTTTTGTTGCAGACCGGTGAAGATCTCCATCATGTCAAGGGTCATCTTGGCGTCTAAATTCCCGGTGGGCTCATCGGCGAGAATGAGGGGCGGGGAATTGACCAGTGCCCTTGCGATCGCCACTCGCTGCTGCTCACCGGCGGAGAGCGCGAGAATCGGGGCCTCCTCCCTCTCTCCCAGCCCGACTCGGCTCAACATTTCCGAGGCTCGAAGTTTCGATTCCTTCCGGGTATGACCCGTAACTTCGAGAGCGAAGGCGACATTTTCATTTACGGTCCGGTCCCTGAGCAGTTTGAAATCTTGGGAAATGATTCCCATCGTCCTCCTCAATTGATAGATTTTCTTGAAATTGGGCCCGGTAAGATGCATTCCACAAACGATTACCTCGCCACTCGTCGGCTTTTCCGCGTAGGAGAGGAGTCGAAGAAGCGTACTTTTCCCGGAACCGCTGGGACCGGCAATGAACGTGAATTCTCCTGGTGGGATTTCCAGGGTAATCTCCGAAAGCGCACAGATCTGGCTTGGATAGATCTTAGAAACATGATCCATCACAATGATCGCTTCACTCATGATTTAAACAAAACTAACACGACTCCTCATTTTTTTCAAGAAAATTAGGGGGTTAATAATTTAGAGTTGAAGTTTCTTAACAAGTTCATGGCCTTGACAAGAAAGGTTTTCACGATTAATTATATAAGTAGAGATACCGAATTGGATTTGCAGGCAACCCTTTGCGGGGAAGCTGAGTGAAAGAGAGAGCGCTTTGGGTTGCCGGGGCGCTTTTCGTTTTTGAGGAGGTGAATTCATATGAAAAGCCTATTCTACTCATGGATGGTTTTTCAATTGCTCATAGGCATCTGGTTATTCATTTCGCCCTTTGTTTTTGGTTTCGGAGACACTGATTTTGCGACGAGTAATATGATCTTCGGGGCGATTGTAGTCATCCTTGGAGTCGGAACTTTCTTTTATGAGCTGTACCACAAGGAGAGGTTTGAGAGGGAAACAGTGGCCGGGATGGAACATGCCAAGGAGAAGGCTTGACCCTCGGATAAAGAGGGGATGCTCCCCCGAAACCCAAGATTAAAACCTTCGAGCTAAAGCTCGAAGGTTTTTTATTCCAATGTCCTAAAACCATCAGGCGGCCAAATATTTCACTTCGCAATGGCCTGAAAACCATCCTGTCTTCTCTATTTCTTATTTTCCTGTTTATTCTCTTGCTTATTCTCCTGGACAGAGATCAGCTCGATTTCAAAAATCAGGGTAGCATTGGGTCCGATGAGGCCGCCCGCTCCGCGCTCGCCATACGCAAGATTCGGTGGGATGAACAGCTCCCATTTCGCGCCCTCGGCCATAAGTTGCATCGCTTCCGTCCAGCCGGGAATCACTCCCGAAACAGGAAAGTTCGCGGGTTGCCCGCGGCGGAAAGAGCTATCAAATTCGGTGCCATCAATCAGAGTTCCTCGATAATTCACCGTTACAGCATCGTTCAACTTGGGCTTCTTGCCGGTTCCTGCTTTGATGACCTTATACTGCAGGCCGCTTGGCAGGGTTTTGACGCCTTCCTTCTTTTTGTTTTCAGAAAGGAAAGTTTCTCCCCGTTGCTTCTGCTTTTCCGCTATTTCTTTCTGAAAGGCAGCCATGGTTCCCTGAATTTCCTCTTTGCTCAATAGGGGTTTCTCCCCGGAAAGGGCATCCTGAATCCCCCTTGCAAGACTATTCGGATCGACATCGACCGATTGTCTCTTGAGATTACTCCCGATGTCCATGCCGATGATGTAGCTCACTTTTTCCTTCTGGTTCTTCAACGCCGGCTTCTCCTGTGCATTCACCTGGGTTGCCAAAAACAGAATCCCTAGGATCACGACCATTCTTAATTTCATTCAAATTCCTTCCCTTTCATTTATTTCTTCTTTAGAAAACCAATCCACTTCATCATAACCCACCCCATCCCCTTCGTGTCAAACTGATACGGACGCAACTAAATCCTTCATATTTGCGCCCCCCACTCTTCCCTTCCTCCCCACCTAGATTGTGTCATGATGGGGAGAAGAGGCGGAAATTCTAAGAAACGGTACAAACAGGCGGGTGAAAAAGCTTTAGAGCGCAACCTTTGAAGCATGAGACTCAGGTCTTCAAGTCCATGAAAAGAGTGACTTTCTTGTGGCAACGATAATGTCCTCTGACCTTAAACGTGGGCATTCTAAAGCTTTGGAATCCGGTTGTTTGTACCGTTTCTCCCTTCCGCCGATGACAACACAGTCTCCTAGGGAGAGGGCGGGGTAAGCCAAATGTCAAGGTTGTTTCTACGCTTGTATTAAGTTTATCTCGATTTGGTGATCGTGCAGACCGTCATATCGAGGGCTTTAATCAAATTCCCCGGGGAGATAAAAATTTGGGAGCCCCGAACCCCGGCACTGATCGAAACAAAGGGAAACCTCATCGCACTCTCATCCAAGAAAATGGGATAGCGTTTCTTGGCCCCAATCGGCGAGACACCTCCCCGGATATAGCCTGTTAATGGCTGGATCTCTCCGAGATGAACCATTTCTACGTTTTTATTACCGCTCACCGTCGCCATCGCTTTCAAATCGAGCTCTGCATTCCCCGGAATGCAGGCCATGAACACTCCTGTCCTGTCTCCGCGGGCGACCAAAGTTTTAAATACTTGCTCTAAAGGGAGATTCACCTTTCTCGCAACGCTTTCAGCGCTGAGATCAGACTCATCGACGTCATATTCCATAAGCTTGTAATCGATCCTAAGACTATCCAGATATCTTGCTGCATTCGTTTTTTTCATGGTCTGAAACCGTGGTATTCTGAATCAGAAATACCCTCGCCTAAAACCTTTCCTATTCCTATGATATCCATCGTTGGAGTTTTTAACATCATTTCTGAGATCAGCTACTAGCGAAAGAGTTGTCTGATCTCCTCAACATATTCGGGGAAGGGAGCAGGGGTGAAGGAAAGAAAAAATGCCAGGAACGCGACACCCCCCATTATTTTTCTTTTCCAATCCAGAGGCGTAATGTCATCGATTGGGGGTGGATGCCGAAAGCCGAACAGGATAATCAGAATGAGGAGGAGGAACCAGCCCGGATTGTAAAATACGGTGATAAAGGCCATCACAACAATTGCGATCAGGAAGATGACCCGGCTCTTTCTTCCAAAGAGACCATAAGCGATGTGGCCTCCGTCTAACTGTCCGATTGGAAGGAGGTTCAGTGAAGTGACAAAGAGGCCAACCCACCCGGCAAAACCAATTGGGTGAAGAAAAATCTCATAATTCTCTGAGACCTCTCCTAAGACGAAACGCTGGATGAAGGAGAAGAGGAGAGGATCTGCCAGGCGGAGCGCTCCTTCCTTTATGTGAGAGACAGGAACCGCGTTGGAAAGCTTCAATCCGACTATAATTGCAGGGATGCTGAGGATAAAACTGGCGAGAGGTCCTGCGACACCGGTGTCGAAAAGGGCCTTTCGAGAAGACACCGTGCTTTCCATGCGAATGACTGCACCCAGTGTCCCGAAAGGGGGAAGGGGAAAAGGCAAAAAAAAGGGTAAGGTGGCCCTTACCCCATACCTTCGCGAGATCAAATAATGGCCCATTTCGTGTCCAAGGAGGATGAGAATAATGGTCAAAGAATAGGCAGGGCCTCCAACGATCCACGTGGAGGCCACTGTCAGGATGAAAAGTATGATGTGGATGGTATATCTTCGCATCAAAAACGATTATTTCTTCTTATGGCGATCCCGGTCGAGCTGTTTTTTGTGTTTGTGCTTTCGCATCTTCTTTCGGCGTTTCTTGACCACGCTTCCCATGATCTTCCCTCCCTTCTATTCTCCAAACGATCTTTGAAATCATTCCAAACGCATACGATTAATCCACGATCACATTGGTCTGAGTTCTGATCACGCCGGAGAGCCCTTGAATCTTGGTGACGATGAAATCCCCAAGAATATTGATATCCGGAGCCTCCACCAGAACGATGACATCATAGGGGCCCGTCGTCGCATTGGCTCGCTTCACCCCTTGTATCTTTGACGCTTCCTTCGCCACATCCCTGGCCGCTCCCGCCGTACACTCAATAAAGACATATGCTGAAATCGGCATGCCCCACCTCCTCCCTGAAGAAGATTATATCAAACCTCATCCGATTTCAAGTCTAAAATGTCTAAAATGTTGTGAAAACGAAAAGACTATTTGAAGAGCAAGTTCGGTATCCACATCGTTAACCCGGGCCAGTAAGTAATTAAGAGGACGGCGGCAAAATTCACTCCCAAATAAGGAAGGAGGGGTTTGGCGACCTCAGACACGTCAACCTTCCCAATGCTGCAGCCGATAAAGACTCCGAGACCGATGGGAGGCAAGAAAAGGCCGATCCCCATATTGGCAATCAGGATGATACCGAAATGGATCGGATTAATTCCAAACTGGGTCGCGATGGGAAGAAGTATGGGGACGGTCATGATGAGGGCAGGCACTCCTTCCTCCCTCTTTCTATTTTACCTTGCTGAGTTCCTCCTCATCCATGTGGAAACTATGTTGGTCCGTCGGAAAGGTCCCTTTCGACACTTCCTCTCTGTATGAGTCGAAGGCCTTGAGCATCAGTTCACTCAGATTGACATAGCGTTTGGCGAATTTAGGGGTAAAACGGTCGAAGAGCCCCAGCATATCATGGACAACCAATACCTGGCCGCCACAATGGACGCCCGCACCGATGCCAATGGTTGGAACGTTCAGGCGCTCTGTCACCCTCTTTGCAATCGGCGCCGGAACGGCTTCGAGGAGAACCGAGAAAGCCCCGGCATCTTCCAGCGACAGGGCGTCATCGATGATCTTCTGCGCCGCCCGGGCATCTTTGCCTTGAACCTTAAACCCCCCAAGCATGGAAATCGTCTGAGGTGTCAGCCCGATATGGCCCATCACCGGAATGCCCGCTTTGACGATGGCTCTCACGGTTTCCTTGACGCTGGCGCCTCCCTCCAACTTCACCGCATCGGCGCCTCCCTCTTTCATAAACCGGCCAGCATTGAGAATGGCCTCCCTCTCAGAAGCGTTATAGGACATAAACGGCATATCGCCGATGATCAGAGCAATCTTGGCCCCCCGGGAGACAGCTTTGGTATGGTGAATCATCTCCTCCATGGTGACCGGAACGGTATTCTCGTAACCCAGCACGGTCATCCCCAAGGAGTCTCCTACCAGAATGATCTCAATTCCCGCCCGGTCTTCGAGAAGGGCCGTGGGATAGTCGTAAGCCGTCAGCATGGCGATTCTCTTTCCCTCTCTTTTCATGGCCTGAACATCTACCGGGGTGATCTTTTTACGGTCCATCTTGTCCTCCCTTTTTTTCAAATCCGAAATTCGAAGCACGAAATCCGAAACAAATCTGAATTTTCAAACGAATGCAAGCGCGTTAAATAATTTGTCATTGCGAGGAAGGAATTGCGAGGCGAAGCCGTGGCAAACCCGGAGATTCTTCACTTTGTTCGGAACAGGCTCTCAATCCCAAGAAAATCGAGATTGCCACGCCCTTTGGCTCGCAATGACATGTCAATAGTTCAAATGCGTTTGTATCAGCAACAATTTAAACAAACAGAAACGTTTATTACTTTGATATTTGAATTTGTTTCGAGCTTCGAATTTCGAATTTAAAAGCTCTTCTCTATGGCCTTTACCAACTCGGTCACTGCTTGGTTAAAAGGGGCAGGGATCCCCAAGCGTTGAGCTTCTCTCACCACGGCTCCGTTGATGGCGTCGATCTCCGTTTTCTGCCTGTGGTCAAAATCCTGACCCATGGAAGAACGGTTTGCCTGGGTCGCTTCTATCACTTTTCGGACTTTCTCAATGGGATCTCCTTCAAGAGGAACCCCTTTTCTTCTGGCGACCTCCGACGCTTCCATCACCAGCTTCTCCATCAGTCTAACGGTTTCGGGATAATCCAGGAGCTGACCGTTCTTGAACCCAGTTAATGCCGTTAAAGCGTTGATACCTACGTTGGCCAGCAGTTTCCTCCACACATGATCGTGGATATTCAAGGAAACCTCTGTTTCGATCCCTGCCTCACAAAACGTCTGAGCGATTCGACTCGTCCGATCGGTGATTCGATGATCCAGCTCTCCGATCAACGTCTTCCCCCATCCCGCATGGCGAATATGACCCAGCCCTGCTAAGGTCGCCCCATGGCCTGTGACCCCCAGCATCACCTTCGTTCGATCAATCTTCCGGCAGAGGGCCTCCTCATTGCCCAGGCCATTCTGAAGGGTGAGAAATATCGTATCCTCCTTCTCAAGAACCAGGGCATCTGAAACCGCCACCTCGATATCGTAGGTTTTGACAAAGAAAATCACCAAGTCAGCTTTTCCAACGGAGGTAACATCGGAGGTGGCGTTCATCCGAATGATCCGGAGCTCTCCTTTTTCCTCAAGCGTGAGACCGGCTGAGCAGATCGCATCGATCTGGTCCTTTCGGTTACCGACCAGCCAGACCTCCCCTCCCGATAGGGTGAGGAGGCCTCCGAAAAGACTTCCCATGGCTCCCGCGCCTATGATCACCGTTTTCACGATCTTTCCTCAATTCGTAGCCAATGAAAGTTAATCAAGATCGGTTCGAAAATCAAGATTCGGCGTTCCCCTCCGCAGCGTTCAAAACATTTGAACGATCAGAAGAAGCGTGAGGCCGATCATCACGATCGATGTGACCCAGGCGATGACATTGAAGACAGGGCCGTTGGTATAATTCATCATCAGCTTCTTATCGTTGATGAGGAGAAGCATGAAAATGAGTACAAAAGGAAGAACCATTCCATTCAGGACCTGTGAAAAGTACATGATCGGGATGAGAGGGAAGTTCGGGAAAAGGATGATCCCCGCCCCCAAGAAGATGATCAAGGAGTAAAATCCATAGAACTGAGGGGCCTCGACGAATTTTTTGTCAATTCCAGCCTCCCAGCCTAACCCCTCACAGATGAGATAGGTCGTCGAAAGGGGAAGAATGGATGCCGCAAAGAGAGAGGCATTGATTAGCCCGGCGGCGAAAAGATAGGTACAGTATTTACCCGCTAAGGGAGAAAGGGAAAGGGCTGCATCCTTGGCTGTCTCAATCTTGACGCCGTGTTTAAAAAGAGTCTCCGCACAGACGAGGATAATAAAGAAGGCGACGATATGGACGCCGATGGCTCCGAAGACGACATCAAAACGGGCAAACTTATAATCTTCAGTTTTTATCCCTTTCTCGATAATCGAAGCCTGGAGGTAGAATTGCATCCAGGGAGCAATCGTCGTCCCCACAATACCGATCAGCATCGTCATCTCCGAAGGCTGAAGGCTCAAACGGGGATGCAGAAATTGTTCAAAGACATTTCCCCAGTCCGGCTTCACAATGACACCCGTAACGACATAGGAGATATAAAACACACAGGCAATCAGAAATACCTTCTCCACGGACTTGTAGGATCCCTTGACCACCATGAGCCACACCAGAAAGGCGCTGATCGGGACAGAGATGAATTTATTGACTCCAAAGACCTCCCATCCCGCCGCCACTCCTGCAAATTCGGAAAGGACGTTGCCCATATTGGTTAGAAACACACCGATGACCAGATAAAAAGTAATCTTGGCGCCAAATTTTTCACGGATGAGGTCTGAAAGACCTTTTCCGGTCACCACGCCCATGCGAGCACACATCTCTTGGATGACGATCAGGGCGATCATGATCGGAATCAGGGACCAGATCAGCTTGAGTCCATATTGCGCCCCGGCCAAAGAATAGGTGGTAATCCCGCCGGCATCGTTATCCACATTGGAAGTGATGATGCCGGGCCCCATCAGAATGAAGAAGAGCCCCGCGGTTCTCCATAACGACTGCTTCGAACTCGAAACCCATTTTACATAATCTGCCATGATGCCTTCATCACCGCACGGATGGAATGATAGAATAACCTGATTTCATGCTGAAAATAAATCCCATATTCAACGACCTCATGACGGGAGGGTGTTTGACTTTTGCAGGTTGGTAATCGGTTATTGTTTGGATATTGGAGCTTGGCTATGCTGCTCTGGAACCATCCCCACGGATTTCTTGAAAACGAAATTCAGTTGTCCCTGCCAAGAAGCGGGCAGAAAACGGGCGGGGAAAAGGCCCACCGTCAGGTTCCGATGCCCAGGACGCTCCGGAAGCTGATCACTCCTCTGAGATGACCTTCTTCGTCCACAACGGGCAGGGCCCGGAATCCGTATTTCGCAAAGGCCTCCACCACCTCATTCTGGTCTTCATCCACCTTGACGCTCACCACCCTTGAGGGCTGAATTTCAGCAAGCGTTTGATGGGGGTGGGCTGTGAGAAGATCTCGAATGCTGACCACCCCTTGAAGGATCTCCGCTTCATCCAGTAAAAAAATATAGTCCATGATGTCTAAATGAGAAGCCCCCGCCTTCAAACGTGCGACGGCCGTCTCTACGGTCACGCTAGGAGAGAGGCTAAGGTAGGCGGTCGTCATCAAACCACCTGCCGTCTCATCGGGGTGGACGAGAAGTTCTCTCAAATCCTCTGCTTTTTCCTGTTCCATCCCTTCCAGGATCTCTTCAGCTCTCTCCTCAGGAAGATCACCGAGAAGGTCGGCGGCATCACTGGGAGACATCTCCTCGACGATATCCGAGGCCTTCTCCACGGGAATGGTCTCCATGATGGCCTTCTGGATCTTTGGATCGATCTCCTCCAGGGTTTCCGCAGCGGTCTCGGTATCCAGGACATGGAAGACGGCAGATCGGTCACGACCACTGAGGTCCTCGATGATATCCGCCAAATCGGCGGGGTGAAGATGGGAAAGTTTCTTCTGCGAGACACTGAGGTGGAGGAGATCCGAACCCGAAAGGAGTTGAACGTATTTCCACGAGATGAATTGATTGGGAAGGACATAGGAGAAGAACCATCGGAGGGCCTGATCCACCAACTTCTCCCATCCGACCCTCCGCATCAAACCACGAAATCCCACATCGACATGAACCAACCTGAGACGGGAATCTACTCGAAGAAAGTGAAGGTCATTCACCCTCACCACCTTTGCTCCAAAGGTATCCACGATCTGCTTATCCATGACCTCTTCCCTCAAGAGAATGATATCCTTTTCAGGAAGGGTCGATTTGAGGTCAATGAGTTCCCTCTCGGAAAGGGCGAACCGGGGCTCGATTTGAATAATCTTCTCCCAGGGAATGAGCATCTTTTTTCCCCTGGTCCGGACCACGATCCCTGTAATCATGGGATAGGGTTCCGCCCTCTCGGCTACCAAATCCGATATTTTGCCGACCCTCAGTCCGGCGGGATTGTAGACCCTCCGGTTCAAAAATTCACTGAAGAAGTAAAATTCTTTGAGTCCTTGATCCATACTTCTTTCCGATGATTCCTGTTCACCGCTAGCCTCCTCTTCATCAAAGCGGGAGGGCGGGATTCAAGGTTCCCGTTCTTTATAACGATTTCAGGAGAAGCTGTCAAACCTAAAAGGATCGGTCGCTCTGCCCTTCTCTGGATCCCTGTCTTGCCGGAAAGAGCAGGGGCACCTTGCTCTCTGCGCCATGCAGGTCTGAATTTAGAAAAGCGGTCAAATCGAAAGTGTTCTCGTTTTTCCTTCAGCCATCTCGTGCAAAGCTGCCTTGATTGAACTCAACAGATGTCCTTCAAGATCTTTTGAAGACTGAATCGGTAGGAGGAGGCATTTGAGCTTGGATAACCCTTTGCTCTCCAGGAATTGTTGAAACTTCTTTTCCAGGTCGGATACGTCAACCTTTCTCAAATGAGCCAAGACCCCACGGATTTCCTCGGGGCTATATCGCTCGATGATATCGTGTTCTCGAAATTGGATCTGGGATTGAAGCTGGTCGAGAGAAGCAGAATCCCCGCCGAATAAGAAAAGGGTTAGGGTTCGATTCCCAACGAGATCGCGTCTCTCCTCTCCGATTTTTTCGGGGGGAAGCTCATAATCCAACTCCGCAAGTACCCTCAAATTCTTCGTAAAGGCGACCTGGTTCTCTTTGGAGCGAAACCATGGGAGAGGGGCATCCGGAGGATTCGCTTTCGCAGGGTGTTCTTTCAGCCGTTTTATCGTCTCGATCTGCACCATCGTATATTCGAATTTAGAGTAACAATTCTTTACGACGAATCCGAATTCCATAATTTCCTTGTCCCGTACGCTGTCCCGGCGATAGTGCTGTCGATATTTCCCCTGAAGCAGTTGTTCAACGGCTTTGATCTCTGTCAGACGATTCCGGATCTCCTTATACATCTCCCGGATATCGACGGCAATCCCCGGTGGAACATGCTTCTCGGGACTGACCACGCGACACATCTCCTGAAAGTCCTTTACGGATTCCTTCAGGTAATGATAGTTGTTTTGGATGGTCCTTTCTAAACTTTTGACATACCTTTGATCGCGGTCTTGTGGTTCCATTGTTTTATCCCAGCCCTATTCTACTCCAACTTGTCCCATTCTCCAATATGAATAAAAGATTGATTCATCATTTTGAGGTTCATTGCCATAACGAAACGGGCATCCCTTCCAGCGCCTTCCTGCCCCGCCCTCAGTCGGAACCGGGGCCGGCAGGCGGGGCACCTATTCCGCTTTGGCGGGGCGAGGCACGTCTCGGTCAAAAGAGTCTAACTGTTTACGGATGGGATCATCCGCGGGAGGCATGGCCAATTTTCCCAGCTCCCCGGGGGTCACCCATCGAAGGGCGTGACATCCGATCGGTTTGAGAGAACCTTTTTCAACCCGACAGCGATAGATCAGAAGAAGGATGGGATAGGCTGGATAGAAATGGAAGACTGCATCGAACAGCCCCCCCACTTCCACTTCAACATCTAATTCTTCCCTGAGCTCTCTTCGCAACGCTTCCCTCGGATCCTCGCCCTCCTCCACCTTTCCTCCCGGAAATTCCCAGAGGAGTCCGTAGGAGGAATCCTTCTTTCGCTGGGTAACGAGAAGCTTCCCCTGTTCGATGGTCAAGGCCGCGACGACGATCATGGTCTTCATCTCATCCCTCAATGCAATTCCGTCCAGCCTTCTTGGCCCGATAGAGGGCATGATCTGCTTCACGGATCAAATCCGTCAGTGTGGAGATAGACGAGGAGAAGGTGGCCACTCCGATACTCACGGTTAAATTCTTATTCGGCTGGGCGCCCTCGTTGGGCATACGGGTATCGGCAACATTTCTTCTCACCCTTTCCGCAATCTCAAAGGCCTTTTCCCTTCCCGCATTGATTAAGATGGCGGAGAACTCCTCCCCTCCGTACCGGGCCACGATATCGGTCTGCCGGACTCCTCGCTGAATGAGGAAGGCAATCGCCTTTAACACCTGGTCTCCGGCGAGATGGCCGTTCGCGTCGTTGTAATGTTTGAAATAGTCAATATCGATCATGAGAAGGGCGAGGGGGGAAGCGTAGCGCTTTTGGCGTTCCACTTCCAAGGTGAGTTGTTGAATAAAAAAACGGTGGTTATAGATGCCCGTGAGGTCGTCGGTATAAGAGAGAAGCAACGCCTCCTCTTTCATCACCTCGATCTCCTTCATCCTTTCCTTGTAGAGGTCCCGGATCACCTGAAGTTCCCGGGCGTATAGATCTCTTTCTCGAATCTTCTCCGTGAACTCTTTCTTCATCCTTTCAAATTCCCCTTCGATCTCGGCCCTCTCTCTCAAGTCTCTCAGCACGACGAAAAAGGCATCCTCCCTGTGGACCCCGAAAAGCTCGACAGGAATCCGTTCTCCCAACCGACTGATCATCTGTGTCCTGAATCGAACCTTCTTCCCTCGTCCCATCTCCTCAAACCCCTCCCGGATTCTGCTGAGGTCTTCGAGGGGAACGACGTCCATCAAGACCCTCTTCCGCAACTCTTCCGGAGGATATCCCAATAGTTCCATCCCCTTTGGGTTGACCTTTAGAAAGTTCTCCCTCTCGGTCAAGGATAAGGAAAGGTTCTGGGATGGCTTCGAGGATGGATCTCTGGAGCACGGATCTCCTTCTCCAGCGCCTCCACCTTTGTCCGTATTTCTTTAAGAGAGACGGTTCCCATGCCTCGCCCTGCAAATCACAAAGACCGCATAGAGAAGAGGTTTTGACGCGCATGCGCCAATCGCCTGCTGCATCGCTATACGGCTTCTCAAATACGGGCGATCCGACACTTGTCGATGTATACCAAATTTCCGGGACTGTCAGTGCCGGCAGATCGCAGTGGCAATGGATCTATCGAAAGCAATAGAACAAGATCATCCGCCTTCCGCAGGCAAGAGGATTCAAGTATCGTCGGGCAGATCGATATTGTTTGAGATTTGACAAGGCATTCATGACGTGCGAGCCATTAGGAAAGCACGATCTGTCAAGATTCGGGCTGCAGAGTCTCGATTGTTGTTCATCAACAAGAGGGATGAAAGAAGCGGCTGTCGAAAATACACCATGAAGAAGATGTTCATTATCCACAGTCTGAGTAGCCGCAGGGGCACTTGGCACAGCCTTCTTCGAAATGAAGGGGACCTCCGCACTCAGGGCATGCCCCCCTGAAAAAGGGCGAACCCGATTCATTCTCACCTGCTGGTTTGGCAGCAAGAGAGGGGCCAAATGCTTCTTTTTCAAGCCAGGTTAGGGTTTTACCGGTGGGCGTGTTGGACGGTGCCCCAATTCTTTTGCTCTCTATATGCCATTCTATTGATTTGGCAATGGCATCGGCACAAGAGAGCACCTTTCCCGCTTGATGCCAGACAGGTATATGGCAACTTATTCCTTTCAATTGTTTAATCACGTCCTCCGGCTCAACTCCTGATCGAAAAGCCAGGGAAACCAGGCGACCGATCGCCTCGGATTGTGAGGCGACACAGCCACCCGCCTTTCCGATTTGATTGAAGATTTCGAAAAGTTTTCCCTCGCCATCTTCATTCACCGTTACATAGAGGTTTCCACACCCAGTCCGAATCTTCCGCGTAGAACCATGGATCGCGTCCTCTCGGGCCTTTGGCTTCTTTTCGATGGTTTGCGACTCTTCTTCTTTTTCCTTTCGATCTGTATGGAGTGGGACGACGCCTTTATAGAGAACCTGTTCTGTCCGACTCCCATCACGATAGATGGTTACTCCCTTACAGCCCAATTCATAAGCCAATAGATAAACCTTGGCCACATCCTCTATTGTAGCATCATGGGGAAAATTAACTGTTTTTGAGACCGCGTTATCTGTATATTTTTGAAATGCCGCCTGCATGCGGATATGATCCTCGGGAGAAATATCATGAGCTATGACAAAGAGTTTTCTGACTTTTTCTGGGACCTCCTGAAGATCTTGGGTACTGCCTTTTTGAGCAATTTTTTTCATGAGGTCTTCAGAATAGAAACCCTCCTGCTTGGCTGCTGTTTCGAAAAAAGGATTAACCTCCATGAGTTGCTTGCCATCCAGGACATGCCGTGTATAGGCCAATGCAAAGATGGGTTCAATCCCTGATGAAGCCCCTGCGATGATTGAGATGGTTCCTGTTGGGGCAATCGTAGTGACAGTGGCATTTCGCATTGCATCCCAATGCTTTCTCAAAATGCTACCGCTGAAATTGGGAAAAGATCCTCTTTTCAAAGCCAATTCTCTCGAGGCCTTTCTTCCAATTTCTTGGATAAGTGCCATTATCTTCTCCCCGATGTTCAAGGCCTCGGGGGAGTTATATGGAATTCCCAATTGGATAAGGAGGTCGGCAAAACCCATAACTCCCAGGCCGATCTTCCTGTTCGCTTTGGTCATGGCATCAATCTGGGGAAGGGTGTAACAATTCATATCGATTACATTGTCCATAAAATGGACTGCTTTTGCTGTTACAGAGGCTAGCCTTTCCCAATGGATGCCCCCATCCTTTTTCATATTGGAGAGGTTGATTGAACCGAGGTTGCAAGACTCATAAGGCAGCAGTGGCTGCTCACCACAAGGGTTGGTGCTTTCAATTTCTCCATGTTGCGGTGTGGGGTTATCTCGATTGATCCGGTCGATGAAGATAATGCCAGGATCCCCATTCTTCCATGCGTAATGGATAATCTTATCAAAGACCTCACGGGCATTAAGCCTGCGAACAATCTCCTTTGTCCTCGGATTCCGGAGAGGATACTCATTGTTCTTGGTCACTGCTTCCATAAATTCGTCAGTCGCGGCTACAGAAATATTAAAATTATTGAAAAGTTTGTCTCCCTCTTTGCATTGCACGAAATCAAGGATATCGGGATGGTCCACTCGAAGAATACCCATATTCGCCCCTCTTCGAGTTCCTCCTTGTTTCACAGTCTCTGTTGCTGCATTGAAAACTCCCATGAATGAGACAGGTCCGCTGGAGACTCCCTTGGTAGAGCCAACCACGTCATTTTTTGGACGGAGCCTTGAAAAGGAAAAACCTGTTCCCCCACCGCTTTTCTGGATCAGAGCCATCTGTTTAACGGCATCGAAGATCTCCTCCATTGAATCCCCAACAGGAAGAACAAAACAAGCTGAGAGTTGTTGGAGTTCTCTTCCCGCATTCATTAATGTAGGTGAATTGGGCACGAAGTCTAACGATGCCATCAGGGAGTAGAATGCCTCCTCTGTCTCAATGATATTGGATTGGGGATCATAATTAAGATCGGCCTGAGCGATGTTTCGTGCCACCCGGCGAAAAAGCTCCTTGGGCGTCTCGGTCACCTTTCCTTGGGTATCCTTTTTGAGGTACCGTTTTTCAAGCACGGTCATAGCATTCTGAGTGATGTGAGCCAATTCCATTTTCCGCTCCTTTATTAACTTTGAAAAGAGAGAGATAACACCGTCTACAATCCTGACGGAGAACTCAAAACCTTCAGGAAATTTCTTCAAAGATACATATCAACATTTACATGATTCACCTATTTCCAAGGCTACTCCATCTTCGTTTTCTTTCATGAAGTCATGGTTCCGGTACCGATTCTGTAACTCCCCGATCTTCCCTTTATTCCAGCTGGAGAGTTTAGTGAAATAGCCGGTGATCCGTGTAATGCCATCGACATCCTCCGATCCACAGTAAGCACAAGAGGAGCGAAGCCCCCGGTTCGTCCGATTGCAGTCGTTGCAGGTGGTGAACTCCGGAGAGAAAGCGATCTGGTCGTTTTGAGTCAATCGAAAAGTTTTGACCACAAAATTAGCCAGAGACGCCTTCGAAGGCCTTGCCTCGCCCAGCCAAATGTGCGTCAAGGCGCCCGCCTCGATCAGAGGATGAAAGAGACCCTCCTGCCTCACTCGTTCAATGGGATTGAGGACCGCAGAATTGTTCAAGTAGGTGGAGTTCGTATAGTAGATTTCTCCCTTGGAGATATCCCCTTTAACAATGTGTCCCGATTTCGGCGAGTGATATTTAAGGTCTAATTTCGCAAATCGGTAGGCCGTGGATTCGGCGGGTGTCTGTTCCAGAACAAAACGCATCCCATAGCGCTGGCTGAATTTGTCTACCAGTAATTTCATATGGGCAATCACCTTGAGGCCGAATTTAAAGGCCTGCTTCGATTGATGCATTTCCTGCCCGGTATGAATTTGGACCAGTTCATTGAGTCCCACCATACCGACTAAAAAACTGGCACGGTGCATTCTCAAATAAGGAGAGCCATCCCGATCCATGGCCAGCAACGCCAGGGGCCCTTTCTCCCCTAAAGAAAGAAGTTTTTCAATGAAGCGTTTCTTTTCCAGATGGGCCTTCACCGCCATCTCAACAAACTCAGCGATTTTAGAAAAGAGCGTCGCGTCTTCCCCCTTGGCCAGGTAAGCGATTCTTGGAAGATTGAGTGTCACGTTCTGGAGGGCACAGTATCGCATCTTCCAGGGCTGTTTGGCGTCTTCGAGGTCTGTTTGATCCAGTTTAAAACTGAGGCGGCAGCACTCGGAGATTTTGGCCGTCTCGCCACGATCGAAGACGAAGTAGGTATTCCCTTTCTCAGAGGCGACCTCACAGATGTGGTCAAGAAAATCTGCATGACCGGGGGTTTGAAAGAATTTCTCCGTGATATGGACCAGCGGTTTTGGAAAGAAGAAGGGCCTTCCAGACCCGTCTCCTTCTTGGTAGACATCGAAGAGCGCTTTGGCAAATCGTTGGGATTCGTTCAAATAGTCGCTGATAGGTCTTTCCTGTAAATTCCCCGCCCGGACCGATGGCAGGGACATTTTCAAAATGTTTGGGGATCTCCCAATAAAGGTTGAGGTCGGTGAAGATCGCCTGTCCCCCTCGGGCGACCGCTTGTTGGGAGAATTCGAAGATCATCATCTGGGCCAATTGTTCCAGTTCTTGATCCGACATCCCCACCAGATAGGGTGCAAAAAAGAGATTGATGGAATCCCAGCCAATCGCCCCGGCAATATGGTTCTTAAGGGCCGCAGTAAATCTAACCATGTGGGCGAGCAACACCTCCGGATGTTTGGCAGGCTTGGCCATCGCGATTAAGTTAGGAAGGCTCAGGCCAAAGCGTTTGACGTATTCGAGGGATTGATGGCAACAGTAAGGCCGGTCAACAGAGCCGAGACTATGAAGATGGATATCCCCACGCATATGGGCATCGGCGATGTCCTGCGAGAAGACACTGAGCAGGGCGTATTCCTTCTTGATTCTCTCGGCTAAGGTGAGGTTGGTGGCTTCAGGGCCATGAGGAACATTGGCATTCTCTTTATTGGGATGGAGGATGAGCTGATCGACATCGTAAAGAGGCATTCCTAAGCGGGCATGCATCTTGCGGGCTTGTTCCAGTCCCCTTTCAACCAGCTTGGTGTCCACGAGTTCGCGGATGAGAGGGGTAGTGATCAATTTGATCTTGGAGGTGGCAATTAAATCTTCTACCTCCCGGGCGATCTCCTTCGCTGTTTCAAAATCCACATACGTCTCGCGCATGAGGGCATCGACGATTCGCTGCCGATCCCAGCCCAACATCGCTTCATCCGAAGTGCGGACGAAGAGAGCCATATCCGTGGTTTCGACTTCTTTTTTGAAGTTCTTGAGGATTCTCTTTCATCTCGATTACGGTTGCCATTTAATCTCGCCTTTTATCTTACGGTAGAAGGGTAAAAAGATGTTCAGAAGGGCTATATTTAGTGCGACCAAAGATGTTTACAACAAGATATTGTGACTTGTCAAGAGAAAACCCTGCTTGTGAAAAAAAATATTTGTCCCGATTTCTTCATGGGCTTTGCTCCGAACTCCGAGTTCCTGACCCTTTGCTATTTTTTTCCTTATGATTGGAGGAAGGGGCCTTTTGGAATGGTCTCAGAGGCGTTCCGAGGAGGCGTTTGATGATCCCCCAGGTACTCTCTTCCACAATTTTAAAAGGGATGGCTTCAATCTTTGGATCATCCAGGTTTCCTTTCACCCGATAGAAATAAGAGATGAAACCCTTGTCTTCCCCCGTGATAATGTAGCCGGCAATGGGAACGCTGCTTAGTATCGTATCAATCGTTACCAGAGGATGAACTCCTATCCTCAGATCAATTAAGTTTTTCCCCAGGTCGATTTTCCCGAGAAGCGTGATTCTCATGGCGTCACTATCAACCAGAAAATCGTCTGTGGTGGCCACCCCGTCCATCACATGAAAATTTCCCAGGATCTGACGATAGGGAAGCCCCTTCGTTCTCAAATCCGGGAGCCTTCCCTTGAGCAACTGGGAGACGTTCAGGATGGAGAAGATTTTGGAAAGGATGTTAAATCTTTCGATCACACCGTTCTCAAATTCGAGCCTGAGCCCTCCGTTGAGGGATTCTTTCATCTTTTGATAATCCTTCCCTTCTCCTCTCAACTCCACTTTATCGATGTGAACTCTTCCGGTGATCATCACCCTTTCCTCCGCCTCTTTTTGGAAAAGGGTTCGGATAAAGGCCTTGGCCTCCATATTAGAAAAACGGGGTTTGATCTCAATGCTTACCCCCTTTTCCGTCGGCTTTATCCACCCCTCCCCCCAGAGGTCCCCTTCATTGGCTTTGAATTGGAGAGAAGTGATAAACAGCGTTCCATCGATTGTCTTCATTTCTCCGTTCAGATCTTGACAATGAAGGCTGCGGTATTTCGCCTGATCGATCTTTATCTTACCATCGATCGACCAATCTAAAAGCCCGTCCCTTATCCTCTCAAGAGAAATGGGGGAGGTTCCCTCTCTTTTCGGAAAGAGCGAATCAAGGTCCAGTTGCGGAGAAGAAATCTGAAAGGAGAGCCTACCCGATTCCGGAAAACCCGAACCTTTTCCAACCTTTTGGGAGGAGACAGATGAAGAAGGCGACCTCTGGAAGAGGGTGCCGGAAGCGGTGACGGGGGAATCTCCCACCCTTCCTTTCAACTCATCGAATCGAATCTGCCCAGGGACCACAGAAATGAAACCATCGAAATGGGAGAGAGGAACAGGTATCTCCCGGTGGCGAAGGTCGATGGCCTTTAATCGTATCTCACCCTCCTTTAAGGCACCGATCCAGTCTTCCATCTTTCCCTGCCATTTCAGCCGAACCTCTGCTGCTCCGTTGAGCTCTTGAATCCCTTCCACTTGCGATCGGATCGGGTCCGGGAAGAGCGGTGACTTGATGAGGGAAAACATGTGTTTCAGATCAATCGAACCCCATGTCGACAAACTCACATCTCCCCCTCTGATCCATCCGTCCAATGTCAGGGAGGAACTACCCGATTGGATCTTGGTCTTTGAAAAACCCATTCCCGAGTTCGAAAACGAAACCTCTCCCTCTTTCAAGACGAGGGGGATAGGATTCCCTTTTTGAAGGAGTGAAACTTCTCTTGGAATAAATTCCCCTTCATAAGAAAAAAGGGCAGTCCCTGAGGGAGATTTCCCTCTGAATGAGAATTGACTTATTCCTGAAAGGGCTTCGAAGCCATCTGTTTTAGAACGCACCTCTCCGGGGAGGAGAGACGATTGAAAAAGGGAAAAAAGATTTTTTATATCCATTCTTCCCTCGGCCTTGATCTCGACGGAAGGATCCTTCGCTCCGTGTTTCCAAAGGCCATTTGTCACCAGAGACGAATTACCAAACTCCGCCCTCGCCCCTGACCATTTGAGATCATCGTCTGAAAGTTCTAATCGTCCTTCTCCGATTTGGATCGGGAATGGGATTTGGGGCTGAGTGAATCGGGCCTTTGAAAGATTGTAGATCCCATGGTGCTCAAGACGGATGGGGGGGATAAGGATCCCTTTGGCAGAGAGGGAATATCGTGCCTCTCCCGAAAGGATGTGGATGGAGGAAAGGGCACGGCTGAATTCTACAGGGATCCCTTCGGACTTTGAGAGACCGGGAAGATCCCTTAAGTCAAGTTTCCCCTGACAATCGAGTTGAAGTGTCGGGCCGTGAAGAAGCTCTGAAAAGGTGGCGTTGACTTTCTCCAGGGTCGAATGAAAGGTTCTTCCATGGACCTCTTTCAGATAAAGGTGACCTTTTTGAAAGAGAACCTGGCCTTGGAGATCCTCAAGGGGCGGAAAGTCCCAGGGAAGTTTCAAGTGAGCTCCGTCGAGCTTCGCCTCAACGGAGAGGACATGGGCATTGGCAGGCTGATCGCAGTGATCAATCTCCTCCATCTTCCCCGAAAGCTTGACAGAGACCGCTTGGAACGAGCCCTTTCCTTCCGACCGGAAGAGCCGGTCCGAGACGTCCGGAGTGATGATCCGGAAGGGGATGAATTTCTTGCCCTCTGCAATATCGAAGGGGCTGGTGGATGCTTCGGCTTCCATTCCCATCTCTTGGGAACCGATATCATAAACCCTCCCCTTGGCCTTGATCCGTACCTCCGGCAATTCAATCAAGAACCGGGGAATCTTGAAATCTTTTGCATCATACGCCGCTTCAAAGTTGAGGTTTAGCCATTTGGGCTTCAGAATGAATGAAAACACCCGGGGGTAGTCAAAAACGACTTCCGTCATCGTGATCTTTGCGGAAGCCTTAAAGGGGCCATGCAACTCTCCTCGATACTGCGCATGGAGGTCCAGGATTCCTGATATCCTTTTCATGGGAAGAACCGCCTCGAGGTAGGGCCAGAAATGAAGCGTTTCAATCCCCTTCATCTTCACCTCCGCATCTATTCTCCCTTTTGAAAAATCCATATCTTCAGGAATATTTTGGAGGGTTCCATGGGCGGAAAACTGGCCGTCCTTCTTGGAATGAAGAATCTTTCCGCTGATATGAAACGGAAAGGCTTCACGAGAGGAAATGTTGGGGAGTTCAAAATTGAAAGACCGTATTTCTGTTTTCAACGGGAGATCGCCGAGGCTGTCATCTGAGAAAAAAACCTCTCCACTTCTGATGGTCAAGGAGCATCCGGAGAGAGACGAAACCGCCTCCAGAATCGTCTGACGCGTTTCCTTCCGTTTTTCACCGGCCGGAGGAGGGTCGGAGAAAAGGTTGAGCTGACCGTTTTTATCTCTGATGACCCGCAGCGTGGGTCGGTCAACGACAATTCGCTTCCATTTGATTTCTCTTTTGAGGAGAGGAAAGAGCTTCACTTTTAAGAGAAGCCTCTTGGCCTGAAGAAGATCGAAGGTCAGAGAGCGATCCCTGATTCGGAAGTCCTCAAACGCTATTCCCACACCGTCCCATAAATTTATTTTGGCCTTCCCGATGGAGACTTCCCTGTCTAGAGCGGTCGTCAAGGACTTCTCAAGGGCGTTTCGGTAAAGAACTGGGTCGAGGAGATAGCGGGTCAATAAAAGGATGAAGGCTCCGACGACGATGATCGGAATCAAGATCCAGAGAATATACCACTTTCTGCGACGACTCATCTTTGCGCATCCAAGGGTAAAAATCCGAAGCACGAAATCCGAAATTTTAAACAACTCCGAATGACAGAAATACAAAATTCAAAACCTACCCGATTAGGCCACTGGGTCATTTTGATTTAGGATTTGTTTCGGATTGGTCCGGGGCGGACGCTTCACCCGATATTCGGATTTCGAATTTTGAATTTCCTTCATTCCCTGAATTCTAATTTGTCTTGATCGCGTGGGCCAACGTGAGGACGTCTACCCTTTCCGCTCCCCCTTTTAGCAACCCCTTCGAGCACTCGTTCACCGTAGCTCCCGTGGTATAAACATCATCAATGAGAAGAACCGACTTGCCCGATAATTTTTCTTTCTCGGTCACATAGAAAACCCCTTTTAACCCCTTTTCCCTTTCCATCCCGCTCAGATTCACCTGAGGAAGAGTGGGCTTCTTTTTTTTGAGGATTGTTTTGAGGACCGGAATGCCTGTCCGGCGACTCAACTCTTCAGCGAGGAGGAGTGCTTGATTGAATCCTCTTTCCCTTAATCGCTGGGGATGAAGCGGGACGGGAATCAGAAGATCGAGAAAGTGAAGATCCCAATAACGGTTCAAGCCTTCTGCCATCCATTCCGCAAAAAAAGAGGTGAGATGGGTTTTCCCTCCATATTTCCATCGATGGACTGCACCCTGGAGAGACCCTTCAAAGGCTGCCGAAGCCCTTGCCATTCTAAAATATTTTCTATGGATCAAACAACTACCGCAAGGATGGTTTTCGCTTTCCCCGGAGACAAAAGGAGTCCCGCAAATGGAACAAAAGGGAGGTTCGATCCAGCGGACCTCCGAGAGACAGCTTTCGCAGAACCCCTGCTGACCTTCCTCCAGAAATTTCCCGCAGCACGGGCATTGCGGGGGGAGAAAAAACTGAAACGCCGCTGACTGAAATTTCATGACTGACTCCAGTGGATGCCTGCCGCAGCCTGGCCAGCCAGCGCAGGGGACAGGCTCGTGGCTGGATGGAAGATCGAAAATTAAAACGAGGGGGTTAGCCTTTCAGGAAAAGAAAGGGGAGAAACGGAGGGGATCGCTTTTTCGCCTTCCTTAATCATATAGGTGCTCCACTGATGGCATTGAGGGCAGTAGGCAATCCATTCTTTGGATTCTCTTTCACAAGTGGTGCAATAGAAAGAAAGGTAGGAAGTTCCGCTCAATTCAAAAGTCTTCTCAAATTCTTGGGCAGCGCGGCTAAAGTCTTTCTTGTGAAGGTAGATTTCCGCGAGAAGCCTGTGAAGGGCCGGGAAATCCTTTACCCTTAAACTAATGTCGTTGATCTCCTCAAGAGCTTCATCCAACATTTCCAACCTCAAGCAGAGCTTTGCGTAAAAGAATGCAAGCACCCAATTTTCGGGATCGTACCGAAGCGCCCTTTGGTAGATGCGGAAGAGCGTGCTCGGGTCCTCCCTGCTAAGATAAAGTTCTTCCAAGCGAAGAATGAAGACAATGGATTTGAACCGGGTGAAACTCTTTCCCCAGACATTCCCAGCGGTGGTCCATCTTCCCATTTGAAGGTAGATATCTCCGAGCAGTACAAATCCGGGCTGAAAGGTCTTCCGTTCTCGAATAATCTCTTTGGCATCTTTCAGAGCATTTTCCAGATTTCGCTCCCCCCCCCGGCTTAAAAGATCTCTGGCACGCTCATATTTCAGCCCCAAATAGAAAAGGGTCTCCTCTTCCTCTGCCTGTTTTCCCTTGATGGATTTGAGTAGGGACCTCTGGATCTGGATTGCTTCCTCCCATCGTTTGCTGCCCAGATAGATTTGCCTCAGACTTTTCTGCGCGTTGAGATTTGTCTCGTCCAAACCGACGGCGCGGTTCAAGGTCCGGATGGCTTCATCGAATCGCTTCATGCGTTGGTACACTTCGGCCTGGCGGAGGAGAATTTCTATGTTCCTCATATCGATCAACTCCGCTCTTCCCAGCCAATGAAGCGCATCTTGTTCGTTACCCTCCTGGACGGCGATCTCTGAAAGCCGGAGATAGAGATCGATTTGGGTGGGATCTCTTTTTAATACCTCAACAAAGTGCGCTTTCGCCTTGGCCAGATCCCCTCGAAGGAAAACATCCATCCCCTTACTCAGTTCCTCCTTGAGAGATTCTTCCTTCTTTTTTTGGCGAGATTTCTGAAAACCCTCGATGGCCCGTTTGGCATCCCGCGCCAAAAAGCCCATGAAGATCAACATGGCTCCCAATACAAAAGAGGAGATCATCAACGTAGAGAGATTCGTAGAAATGGTTTTCCCGAAAAAGTGGAACTCCTCCACTCCCATGGGGTTATCGAATGAAAGCCAGAGGAAAAAACCCATCACGACGAAAAGAAAGCTCAACAAAATTTTCGCTAGCATTTTTCTAAAACTTTCCTTTTTCCAGTTTGGTTAAACAAGGGACACAATATTTCGCCACCGGTCGAACCTCGAGCCGCTTTAAGCTAATCGGTCCCCCACACTCCTCGCAAACGCCGTAGGTCCCGCTCTCAATCCGGTCGAGAGATTCATCCACTTCTTTGAGCCTCGCTCGCTCATTCTCGTTTAAGCTGAGCAGGACTTGCTTGTTATAAATATTGGCCGCCTCATCCCCGATGTCCTGAGTCCCATCTTGCCCCATTTCCTTTGAAGATTCAACAATCTGTTTCACATCACCGACGATCTGCTCCCGCTCTTTGAAAAGAATTTTCCTAAATTTCGCGATCGTCTTCTTATCCAGCTTATCTGCTTCCCTTTTCTGATCCACCGATTCCTTTTTCTGAACCGCTCGGGGTTTGACTTTTTCTTTAACCAATATTCCCTCCTTCTTCGATCTCTATTCGGGGGGCATCGATCCAGAGCCCCTCCAAATCGTAAAAATTTCTAACAGGTTCCAGGAAGATATGGACAATCACATCCGCATAATCCATCAAAATCCATCTTCCTCCGGCCATCCCCTCCTGACCAAGAGGCCGAACCCCTTTTTTCTTGAGAGCCTCTTCAATCCCCTGGGCAATCGCCTGGACCTGACGATCGGACTTCCCGCTACAGAGGAGAAAATAATCCGTAAACGAGGTCATCCCTTTCAGCTCAAGAAGAACCGGGTGTAAGGCCTTCTTTTCAAGCGCCGCCTTCAGGCAGAGCAAGGATTTTGTTTTCGAATCGGTGACCATATCCTCCTAAAGGATATTTTTAAGTTTCACATTATACCAGAAAAAATTGAGATGACAAATAAAAAAGATAAAAAAATCCATTTTCTAAACGAAGGGCTTTTTTCGATAAAGCCCATACGTTCGGATATACGCCTCCACTTCGGCGGGAATCAGGTACCTTACCGTCTCCCCTTTTGCGATTAACTCTCTGACCCTCGTTGAGGAGATGTCGAGAAACCGGATTTCTTTAAAATAGACCCGATGGCCGGTACGGTGGACCCAGGCTCTCTCCCGCGTGTCATATCGAAAATCCGGAATCACGCTCTCGGGGAAGGGGGAGGACGAAATGTTTTCTTGAGATCCAGGTCGGACCATCACCGTAAAGTGACAAAGAGAAAAGAGACTTTGAAAGTCTCTCCATGTCTCAATCTCTTGAAAAGCGTCCCCGCCCAGAATGAAGAAAAAAACATCTTTGTATCTCTCTCGAAAGGTTCGGAGGGTGTCGATGGAGAAAGATCTCCCCGGCCTTGAGAGTTCAAGATCACTGGCAGAAAAATGAGGATTGCTTGAAGTAGCCAACTTCACCATTTCCAGCCGGTGCTTCGCCTCCGTAACTTTTTCTGTCGCCTTATGGGGCGGAACGGAGGAAGGGATGAAAATGACCTCATCGAGTCGCAATGCCTGCCAGATCTCCTCCGCTCCCCTGAGATGACCGAGATGGATGGGGTTAAAGGTCCCTCCGAATAACCCAATCCTCCTACCACTGGACTCCTTCTTGATTTCTCAACCCTCCTGCACAAAAAATCCTGAAATTCGAATATCGGCCGAAGCGTCCGTCTCGGACCAATCCAACAAATCCAAACATCGAAAGCTCCGAAAGTCTGGGCTTTGGGGCATTTGAATTTGAAATTTGGCTTGTTTCGAAATTTGGAATTCGTGCTTAATTAGGTCATTCTCTCACTTGTCCTTCTCCATAGACGATGAATTTCGTGGTCGTCAATTCCTCCAAACCCATGGGGCCAAAGGCATGAAGCTTGGAGGTACTGATTCCGATCTCCGCGCCCAGACCCAACTCGAAACCATCGTTGAATCTCGTTGAGGCATTGACCAGGACACAGGAGGAATGGACTTCTCTCAAAAACCTCTGGGCATTCTGATAATCTGAGGTCAGGATGGCTTCTGTGTGAAGCGAGCCGTATCGCGTAATGTGTCCGGTCGCTTCTTCGATCCCTTTCACCACTTTGACGGAGAGAATGAGGTCCAAATATTCTCGAGACCAATCTTCTTCCGAAGCCTTCTTGATATGAGATAGAATCTTTTGGGTTTGAGGGCACCCCCTGAGTTCCACCCCTTCTTTCTCCAGAACTTTCGCCACCTTTGGAAGGAATCGGCGCGCCACTTTTTCATGAACGAGCAGGGTCTCCATCGCATTGCACACCCCTGGTTTCTGGACTTTTGCATTGAGGCAAACCCGGGTGGCCATCTCCAGATCAGCCGTCTCATCGACGAAAATATGGCAGATTCCCTTATAATGTTTGATGACTGGAATCTTTGAATGATGGGTGACGAATCGGATGAGCTCTTCTCCTCCCCTGGGGATGATCAGATCGATTTGATCCTCCAACTGGAGCATCTCCCGGATGGCCTCCCTCTCCGTGCGAGGGAAGATCTGGATCCCGTCTGGAGAAAGTCCCATTTTGAGCAGAACCTGCCGAAGGATCTTCCCAATCGCTTGATTCGAATGGAAGGCTTCTGACCCTCCCCTGAGAATGACACTGTTGCCCGACTTAAGACAGAGACCTGAGGCATCGGCGGTGACATTGGGTCTCGACTCGTAAATGATCCCAATGACGCCGATGGGAATCCTCATCTTTCCCACCGTCAAACCATTGGGCCTTTTCCACATCTTGACGACTTCGCCCACCGGGTCCGGAAGACGAGCGACTTCCCGAAGCCCCCCGGCCATTCCTTGGATCACCGGAGGAGTCAATCTCAAGCGGTCGATCAGTGGCAACGTCAGTTGGCCCTTTTCAGCCAAAGCGAGATCTTTCCGATTTTCTCGAATCAGCTGCTCTTGATGCCGCTCCAGGCTCTCTGCCATTTCGAGGAGGGCCTTGTCTTTGACGGCGGCGGAAAGTTGGGCGAGTTGACAAGAGGCCTCCTTGGCCCTTCCGGCCATCTCCCTCGCCTCCGCCCTGAAGTCCACTTTCTCTTTCATAAAACAACCAAGTCGTCCCGGTGAATCACTTCATCCGAATATTTGTAGCCCAGGGTCGATTCAATCTGGTTGCTTCGAAGGCCTTTGATTCTTTCAATCTCCGACGCGCTGTAGTTGACCAACCCTCTGGCGAATTCCTTTCCGCGGGGTCCCAGGCAGGTCACCAAATCGCCTCGATCGAAACTCCCCTTGATTTTGACCACACCCGATGGGAGCAGACTCTTTCCCCTCTGGACAACGGCCTTCTTCGCCCCATCGTCCACGAAGACGTCGCCCTTCGGTTTTGGGTTAAAGGCAATCCAATGTTTCCGGCTGCTCAGGGCCTCCCCTTTCGGAAGAATCAGCGTCCCGATTTCCTTTCCCTTTAAGATCTGATGGAGGACGCCCTCCCTGGTTCCCCTTGCGACGACGGTGGGAATCCCGAAACGGGATGCCTTCTTGGCAGCCTGGATCTTGCTGATCATCCCTCCCACGCTCATCTCGCTCTTTGTCTCTCCGACGATCTCCTCCAAATCCGCATTGATTTCTTCTACCAGGGGGATACATCGGGCATGAGGGTTTACCCTCGGGTCGGAATCGCAAAGACCATCGATGTCCGTCAGGATAATGAGTAGATCCGCCCCGATCAGGTTGGTGATCAGAGCGGAAAGGTTGTCATTGTCGCCGAACTTGATCTCGTCCACCACGACCGTATCGTTCTCGTTGATAATCGGGATGATTCCGAGTTCAAGCAGCGTGAGGAGGGTATTGCGGGCGTTCAGGAATCTCCGCCGGTGGCTCAAATCATCGCGGGTCAAAAGAACCTGTGCTACCATTTGTTGAAAGCGCGAGAAATAGTTTTCATAGATATTCATCAATCGAGTCTGTCCCACGGCTGCGGTGGCCTGTTTCTGCGTGATCGCCTGAGGACGAGTCTGATAGCCCAGCTTTTCCATCCCTGCCGCAATGGCACCGGAGGAGACCAAGACGATTTCATACCCTTGGCGTTTCAGATCCGATATTTCCTTGGACAAACGGGAGAAAACCTCGTAATGGAGCCCCTTCGCAACAGAGGCCAGAATACTGGAGCCCACCTTCACAACGATGCGTCTTCGCTTTCCCAGTAGCTTTTTACGAATATCCTTGTTGCCCATGATCCTTATCCGAAGTGGATTCAAGTGTCCGAAACACCGCTTCCATCAACTCTTTCACCCCTTCCCCTGTCTGTCCGGAGATGAGATAAAGCCGATGTCCGAGCTTTTCAAATTGGCTTCCCAGATCCCCTGCCCTTTCCCGCACCGAAGGAAGATCGATCTTGTTAAGGGCAACAAGCTGTCTTCTTCTCTGAAGCAAAGGATCGTAGGCCTTCAATTCGTCGCTGAGAGCAAGAAAATCTTTGACGGCATCGCGGGAAGGTCCTTCCGAGATATCCAAGAGGTGAATGAGAAGCCGCGTCCGCTCCACATGCCGAAGAAAGGTCAAACCGAGCCCGGCTCCTTTTGAGGCGCCTTCGATCAATCCTGGAATATCCGCAACCACGAAGGGTCGGCGACCTTCCGAGCTCACCACGCCGAGATTGGGAACAAGCGTGGTGAAGGGATAGTCAGCAATTTTCGGCCTAGCCGATGAGATTCTGGAAAGGAGCGTGGATTTTCCTACGTTCGGGTAGCCGATGAGTCCCACATCGGCGAGGAGCTTCAGTTCGAGTCGAAGGGACCGATCGAGTCCTTTCTCACCCTTGTCGGCGCGCCTGGGAGCGCGGTTCGTCGACGTGGCAAATCTCGCATTTCCCCGACCCCCCCGACCTCCCTCTGCCGCCACAAATCGTTGACCGTCTAAGAGAAGGTCTTGGAGCACTTCTTCCGTCTGATCGTCTCGAACAACGGTGCCGACCGGAACTCGAATAATGAGATCCTCCCCGTTCTTTCCGGTTTGATCTTTTCCTTTACCGTGACTTCCCTTGGGTGCGCGAAGTTGTCTTGGGTAGGTTAAATCGAGAAGCGTCGTCAGTTGAGCGTCGGCCTGAAGGGTCACGTCCCCGCCTTTTCCTCCATCACCGCCGTCTCGGACCTCCTCTGGGAATGAACTTTTCTCTCCGAAAACTGACACAACCATTCCCCCCGTCGCCCGCTTTCACATGGATTCTTACTTCATCCACAAATTTCATTTTCTCACAGGCCAAATGGAGGGCCCCAAAGGACAGGAGGTTTGGGGCTAAAGATTCCGGGCGTAAACACTCACCTGTTTTTTGTCTTTTCCTTTTTTCTCATATTTGACGATCCCGTCAATGGTGGCAAAAAGGGTGTAATCCTTGCCTACCCCTACATTTTCGCCAGGATGAATTCGGGTTCCCTTCTGGCGGACCAGGATGTTGCCCGCCTGGACGAGTTGCCCGCCGAACCGTTTCACGCCCATTCGCTGTCCGGCGCTATCCCTGCCGTTGCGAGAACTTCCTCCTGCTTTCTTGTGTGCCATAACTGCCTCCGACTCTTTGCCGTGCTGTAGCGCCCCCGTTTATCGGGGGCGCAATTTTCGTCGGCAATAAATGCCGACGCTACGTTTTTAACCTCACGTTTAACCCATTACTCCACTACTCCAATATCCCATTTGTTGTCAATCAGCTGAATGCGATGTCATTGATTTTCAAATAGGTATACGTCTGTCGATGTCCTTTGAATCGCCGATAGTTCTTTCTCCTTTTCATCTTGTAGGTCAGGACTTTCTCTCCCTTGCTCTCCCGGACGATCTCGCCTTTGATGACGACATTCGTCAGGCGGGGAGTTCCAATCTGTGCCTCTCCCTCTTTGGAGACCATCAGGACCTCTTTCAGCTCCACCTGATCTCCCACGTTCCCTTCCAATTTCTCGACCTGGATCAGGTCTCCTTTGGAAACCCGATACTCCCTTCCGCCCGTTTTCACCACCGCATACATCAGACGCCTCCACATTAAAGTAATCGTTGAATATTAATTGATTCCTAACCCATTGTCAAATTTCATTTTCAATACGAAACTGCCTTGCCCGCCAGCCCTACCCGGCCGGGCCGGTTTCGTCGAATCCGGGCCGAATAAACGACCTTGCGTTGGGGAATGTCTGCTCGACAACCTGCCTCACACCGTCTATCGCCCATTCCTTCGCACCCTCCCTCAGCAACTCCAGAGCATCCCCCAGGATTCCCGATAATTTTTTCCAGAATGCCTCATTCCTAATATCCCGCGTTTCGGGATCCGAAAATTCCTCCTCCGAAACGGAGAAATTTAAGCGGCGTGAGGTCTGCGGACAACGTTCACACCATCGATCACAATAATTATAAATTCCTGCGATGAATCGCTCGTCCGAAGCAAGTTTTTTGAGCCGATCCCGATTCATAATATATTCCTCTGACTCGAAACGGCTCTGTTGAATGTTCAGATCTGAGTCTTCAACGGTCATAAAATTTTAACCTAAGGATCCGGTCGGGTAACACTAACCGGTATATTATACATCATTATTTGGCAGAAAATGCTATAAAATTCGTACTATTAAGAACTACTTGACAAATGGCAATTGCTGTTGTAATATTTTTACAACGTTGTAATAATTTTACAATGCCCAGAGGGGGTGCTGAAATGGGTGTCTTATTTGGCGATTATTTTAAAAAGAAACGTTTGGAAATGCAAAAGACTTTAAGGCAATTCTGTCTCGAAAACGGATTGGACCCCGGAAATATCAGCAAGCTGGAGAGGGGGATTTTACCGCCGCCTGCTTCGAGCGCAAAGTTGGCACATTATGCAAAGTGTCTCAATATCAAGGAAGGGACCGATGATTGGTTAGAGTTTTTTGATATAGCCAGGGCTGAGGCAGGGCGTATTCCTGATGAAATCCTCGCAAACAAAGAACTCGTTTCCAGGCTGCCGCTGGTTTTCAGAACCCTCAAGGGGCAAAAACTGAATGAAGAACAATTAGAGAAATTAGCCCGCGAACTGGAAAAGCTCGATGCAGCAGAATAATATCATTGCCCCAGTTCTATCCTATGAGGATATCAACAATCGTGCTGAAGAGTTCTTACGAGAACATAAACGAAACGATACCCTCCCTGTAGACATAGAAACAATAGTGGAATTTGATCTCGGGCTGAATATCTTCCCTTTTCCCAATCTTCAAGAGACTTTTGATATCGAAGGGTTTATCTCCGGCGACCTGACTGTGATTTACGTGGATGAGTTTATATATAATCATCGGTTATCAAGGTATCGTTTTACTCTGGCTCACGAGGTGGGTCATGTCGTGTTTCATTCAGATTTAATTTCGTCCATCCACCCCCAAAGCGTTTCGGAGTGGAATAAATTTATTCTGAGCATTGATGAAGATGCTTATGGTTGGCTCGAATGGCAGGCTTATATTTTCGCGGCAGCTGTCCTTGTCCCCCGTTCTACCTTGAAACAACACTTCTCTCATGAAATCAAATTACTTCAGCCCAAAATAAATTATACCCTTTCACAAGGGCTCTCTATCGAATCTTCGCAAGACTATATTGTAAACGCAATTGCAGCAAAACTTATCGGAATATATGACGTATCAGCGGATGTGCTTACCAGGAGAATTTCAAAGGAGATTGAAAAAGGTCATCTTTCCTTTAAGTAAGAAATTAAGGAAGTTTTGGGTATGTCAAAAGATGCGCGTGGGATGCGCGGCTATCGCAGCCGTAATGAGGACGGTCAACTCCGTCAGAAGCGTGGAGAATCAAAGCCTATTTTCTAGCGGCTAATTGGCCGGCAAAATCGAAGATATCAAAAAAATAGCTGATTGTCAATGAAAAATTATACGAAAATATATAAAATCGCTAAGACTAAGAATAGATGTAAATCACGATAACATTAAGGAATTAAAGGGAAAGGAGTGGGATCAATCTATTATTCTTTACCAACGAAATCATTGAACGCCTCAACCAGCCTCACCTATCAATTGCTCTACAGCCACTTACCAACATCCCGCAGAACGTATCCTCCCACGCCATGGCTTCCGGGACTACCGAGGACGGGTAGCGCAAGACCTCAGGCGAAAGACAAAAAGCCCATTCCTTTTGAGAATAGGCTTTGACTTAAACGAATTTTTCCTGAGGGACCATCCCTCATCCCGCCCTCTCCCCGCGAATGGGATCTTCGACCCACAAGGGAGACGGATAAATAAGGAATTCAAGGATGTTCTAATCTATCAAAAATAGAATAAAGCATCAATTATCTTTTGGTTTTCGGGGTGGGGAATACGGATTTATTCTCTGTGATTACACAAACACCTTCCATCGTTCTACATCTTCATCTCGAAAGAGACTCTTGATTCGCCTTACGAGGGCTTCTCTACCGGGATCGCGAAGATGGACTGCCTGACTGCTTCGCGGAGGGTCTGGTTCGGATCAAACGTCCGTGCTCATAAATGACTAAGGGAGTATGTGTCCTCTCTGCAATTTTCCTGGCCCGTCTCGCAGCTCGCCGCAGGGCAGTACCAACCTTGGATAAGTCTTCGTCAAGTACTATTTTCTTGGTTGCTTTCATTTTTCTCCCGCTTCCAGCAGTACCAAATATTACATTCTAAGGAGCCCATATTAAAGAAAACATAGCCCTTTGAAAATCTCCCCTAACCCCTCTTTGCCTGCCTGAAGACAGGAAACGGATACCAAAGAGGGGAATTCCTCCCCTCTGAAAGGGAGCACAGGTAGGATCTATCTTCGACTGTCTAGACAATTATGGCCGACTCGTTATTTTACTCCAGGATCGATCGTTGTTTTATCTTCAAATTTCGATGATGTTGAATTGGTCCTGGTGGAATCCGGCTTTGCCCTTGATGACGATCTTTTTCCTCAGTTTTCTCTCCAGCTCCTCCACGCCGGCTCTCTCCTCCTCATAAAGAAGGTCGGCGATCTCCGGATTGGCTTCGACCATGATGTTATGGCCTCCCAATTCCGTAGAAGTTCTTTCGATCTCCCGGAAGATGTCGTAGCAGACCGTCGTCTTCGACTTCACCAGCCCCGCTCCCTCACAATAGGGACAGGGCTCGCCGAGGATCCTGGAGATGTTTTCCCGCGTTCGTTTCCGGGTCATCTCCACCAGACCCAGTTCTGAGATTTTGAAGATATTCGTCTTCTGACGATCTTTCTTCAGATGGCTTCTTCGAAGGCCTGATAAACCTTTTCCCGATCCCCTTCCCTCTCCATATCGATAAAGTCGATGATGATAATCCCTCCGATATTCCGAACCTCAACTGGTAGGCAATCTCCTTGGCTGCCTCCAGGTTGGTTTTGAGGATCGTATCCGCTAAATTCCTCTTTCCCACGTATCTTCCTGTATTCACGTCGATGGCAACCAGGGCTTCGCTCATATCGATGACGATATACCCACCGGATTTCAGCCAGACCTTGCTGCCCAGGATTTTATCAATCTCCATCTCGATCCCGTAGGCATCGAAGATGGGCTCCTTTTTCTCGTAGAGGACCATCTCATATTTTTGCTTCGGCATATAGGTGTTGATGAAGGAGAGGATGTTGTCATATTCTTCTTTAGAATCGATGACGATTCGGTTGACCTGGGGGGAGAGGATATCACGGATGACCCGGAGGACCATGGTCAGGTCGCTGTGGATCAGCGAAGGGGCTGCGGAATTTTCTTTTTTCTTCTGAATATTGTTCCAGAGATGAAGGAGAAATTCCATATCCGTTCGAATCTCATCCGCCTCCGCCCCTTCACTGGCTGTCCGGACGATGAAACCCGCCGGAGGGAGGTTTGACCGATTGGACGATCTCCCTCAACCTCTTTCGCTCCTTTTCATCCTTGATCCTTCTCGAAACCCCGATATGATCCACCAGGGGCATATAGACAAGATATCTGCCGGGCAACGTCGATGTGAGAGGTGATTCGGGTCCCCTTGGTGCCGAGGGGTTCCTTGGAGACCTGAACCAATATCTCCTGGCCTTCGGAGAGGAGGTCTTCAATCTGTGAGGAAGGGCTGTTGAAATAGGTGGGCATCTCTTCCCCGTGAATGCCCATCTCCTCATAATCTTCGATCCCCCCGTGAACATCCGCGACATAGAGGAAAGCGGCTTTTTCCAGCCCGATGTCAACAAAGGCGGCCTGCATCCCGGGCAAGACCTTGACGACTTTCCCCTTGTAGATGTTCCCCATGATCCCTCGATCCTTCGTGCGCTCAATATAAAGTTCGGCAAGGACCCGATCCTCCAACAGGGCAACCCTTGTCTCCTGCTGCGTCACGTTAATGATGAGCTCATTCGCCATAACCTGCTCCTCAGAAGAGTACCGGAGTATTGGAGTACTGGAATAATGGAGTAATGGAACGATGCATCAACTAAGTGCTTCAATGAGCAATAACCAATTTCCAATTCTCAATGATCATTGACTACTGACCATTGCGAATTGATCATTGAATAGCCCAATACTCCAGTGCTCCATCATTCCAATTTGATGACTTTACATTGAGCCAGAGGCTCCCGGTCCAGCCCGAGTACGGCCCCAACAATCTCAGTGGGTTTTGCTGTTCTTCCCGTTGCCTTTCGAAGAACCAGTTCGACCCCCCATTGAGAGGCGTCGCCCGGGCACCCTTTTTTCTCCTTCACTTCCATCTTTTCGATCAAGGGGCGAATGTCCACACTCCTCTTCTTTCCGTCCCTTTCCTGATGGATGAAGAACTCTTTCTCATCCAACGCCTTTTTGATCTTGGGGAGAGCCTCCTCTTTTGAAAGGAAATGATCCAAAGGTATCCAGTAGACGGACGGATGGGATAACGAGGACAGATGGAAAAAGCGCGGGACCTCCTCGGCGTCCAGGATCTCAACCCCCGGCGGCAAAGTTTCATTCAGCCTTTCAAGGACGTCACGAGGCGTGACTTTCCCATCACACTCGATATCGACGATCTCGGTCAGGCTCTCCATTCCAACCGGAAGGGCCGTCGCAAAGATGATCCTGGGCATCGGATGAAATCCCTCGGAATAACAGAGAGGAAGATCGGCCCTCTTGGAGGCGCGGTAGAAGAGATGGGCAAGTTCCAGATGGCTCAGAAACCGCATGTCTCCGACTTTTTTGAATTTCAGCCGGATCTTCTTTTTCATCCCTTTTTTTTGGCTCTCTTTCTTGACGATTCTCCCCGGGATCTTCACTTCTGCCGGGTCGCCTTCCTTTACTCGTGATGGTCTTTCCATTACAGACTCCGCATCGACGACAATTCTCTTTCACAGGCAAGGAGGGCTGATTTCTCTCTTGAAGGCCTCTCTGGTACTCCTCCCAGAGAAATTGAGCATTCATCCCTGTGTCGATAAAGGACCATGGAGAGGATCTGCTCGAACTCTTTTCCTCTGGGTATGGAGGTCCATCTTCAGTCCTGCCGTCTCAAAGGCCTCTTTCCACACGGGGAAACGGAATTGATCACTCCACCCATCGAAGCGACATCCCAGCCGATGGGCTTCGACCAAAACCCGGGAAAGACTTCGATCGCCCGTTGAAAAGATTCCCTCAAGAAACTGAGATGGGGATCCTGCCATTTAAGGCGAAGACGGTTCCTTTTAACCTCCATCCTTCAGGAAACGGAGTTTCTCCTTCATCTCCTCCAAAGGGATTTGGGATTCCCACTGGAAAGGGGTATGGGGTTTGGGAACAAAGGTGGAGACACTGACATTGATATTGGGATGGACCTTCTGCCTCTCTCCGAGGGAAGCAATCTTTCTCGGACAGATCGATGATCCCTCTTAAGTCTTCCTCTTTTTCCGTTGGAAGTCCCATCATGAAATAGAGTTTGATGTTCTTCCAGCCTTTTGAAAAGAGATCCGACAGACCCTGGAAAAGGACCCCTTCATCCAGCTCCTTATTGATCACCTTTCGAAGCCGTTCGGTTCCAGCCTCCGGGGCAATGGTGAATCCGGTTTTTCTGACCCGCTTCACCTCCTCCGCCAGACGTCCCACCACACTCTCAATCCTCAAAGAGGGAAAAGAGACAGCCACCCTCTTCGATTCAAATCGATCCATGAGACCGGAGAGGAGAGGCCCGATGGAGGAGTAATCCCCCGCGCTGAGAGAGAGGAGGGAGATCTCTTCGTAGCCCGTTCCTTCGAGCGAAGCATCGAGAATCTCATGAATCACCCCTGGGTCTCTCTCCCGGTACGGCCGGTGGATGAATCCTGCCTCACAGAAACGGCATCCTCTTTTGCAGCCCCTTGCAATCTCAACATTGAGACGGTCATGAACCACCTTCATGTAAGGGACAATCGGACAGGTGGGGAAAGAAGGCTTGGCTCAGGTCAGAAACGATTCTTTTCCGAACTTTTTGCCCCTCTGTGTGTAAACTGGGGACATAGACCCCTTCCAGTTGGAGAAAGGGATTTCAAAAGATCCTCTTTCTTTCGCCCCGGCCTCTTTCCATTGAAGCGCCGAGATCGCAGATCTCCAAGAACCACCTCTTCGCCGTCTCCGATGACGATGGCATCGAAAAAATCGGCCACCGGCGCCGGATTGAAGGCTGAAGGGCCTCCGGCGATGATCAGAGGAAACCGATCATCCCTGTCCTTTGAGAAGAGCGGAATACGGGAGAGATCGAGCATATTGAGGACATTGGTGAAGCAGAGTTCGTACTGAAGAGGAGAAACCCACGATATCGAATTGATTAAGAGGTGTGGAGGATTCGAGAGAGGAGAGAGGAATCCTTTTCTCCCTTAAGACCTTCTCCATATCGACCCAGGGAGCAAAGGCCCTTTCGCAGGCAACCCCCTTTTTTCCGTTCAGGATGATGATAGAGAATCTGAATTCCGAGGTGGGACATTCCCACTTCATAGACATCCGGAAAAGCAAGACAGAATTTCAGCTTGACCTCGGCAGGATCTTTTCTGATCGAATGGATCTCTTGACCAAGATACCTGACAGGTTTTGAAACAAGGGAAAGAAACTCTTTCAATCCGTCACCATCCATTCAAATCCCCCCATCCCCCCTTTTCCAGGGGGGTGGGGGGGATTCATTTAGTCAAAGGAGTGGAATGAGTTAAAGTAGGAAATGAGGGAAACCCCCTACATCATAGCCCATTTATCTTATTAAAAATACTATAATATCCTCCACCTGTCAATTTTGTATCAGCCCGGCGTCAGCGGAGATGAGAAGCCGTGGCAGGAATGGGCAAATAGGAATGACAACGTCGGCAGATAGGAATTTATCATTGACAGAGAAAAATCAGCTTGCTACATTTTTTAAGTCACCTCTTCTATGAAGACGAGTCTAAATGAACCTGGTGAATCGGCTTATACTATCGTTCATCCAGCTTCTTCCGAAACTTCTGGTGAAGCGGTTTGCCATGCGCTACATCGCGGGAGAAGGACTCGATGACGCCGTCCGTGTTGTAAAAAGCATCCATTCGAAACAGATGATGGCAACGATGGATGTCTTGGGCGAAAATGTCTCGACACGGGAAGAATCCCTGGGGGCCGTCAGGGAGTGTGAAGTAGTTCTCCATTCGATCAATAGTTATCATCTCGACGCAAATCTCTCGATTAAGTTGACTCAATTCGGGCTCAAGATCGACCAGGAATTCTGCCATTCAAATGTCAAGCGTTTGCTCGAGATCGCCTCGGGGTACGGTAACTTTGTAAGGATCGATATGGAAGACTCAACGACGACAAACCAAACCTTGGAATTGTACGGAAGGCTGCGCTCCGAGGGGTTTCAAAACGTAGGACTGGTCATCCAGGCAAACATGCGGCGAAGTGAGGAGGATGTCCGGAGACTTGTCTCAATGAAGGCAAATATTAGGCTTTGCAAAGGGGCTTACGTCGAGCCGGAAGCGATCGCTTTGAAAGGAAAAGAGGAAATCCGTCTGAATTATCTAAAGCTCTTGAAAATCCTTCTCCGAGCAAAGTGCTATGTCGGCATCGCAACCCATGACGATTTCCTGATCAGCGAGGCCTATCAAGCAATTCAGGAGTTGAATCTCGAAAAATCCGCCTATGAATTTCAGATGCTGCACGGCGTGAGGATGAAACTCCGAAACAAGATCGTCGCGGACGGGCACCGGCTACGTGTCTACGTTCCCTTTGGGCGATGCTGGTATGCCTACTCCATTCGGCGATTCAAGGAAAATCCTCAGATGGTTCGCTATATCATCCAGGCCTTCTTTTTTCCGGGAGAGTAAGTTGTGAAGTTTCCCGTCGATACGGCGCCTGCTTCATGAATATCGTTTCAGGAAGACCTGAGACCAGCATCCCGCGGAAAGGAGATTGTGGAGATGAAGCTTTGGCAAGAAATTGAGGCCGCACAGAATCAGATTCAAAAGATCATCCTCCGGACCCCGATGATCTATTCAGATACCTTCTCAAAGCTGACCGGGAAAGAAGTCTTTCTGAAACTGGAAAATCTCCAGAAGACGGGCTCTTTCAAAATCAGAGGGGCTTACTATAAATTGTCCCAGCTCACCCCTTCGATGAAAAAAAGGGGAGTGGTGGCTGCGTCCGCAGGCAACCACGCTCAAGGGGTTGCACTGGCTTCTTCCATCTTAGGAATTCATTCGACCATCGTCATGCCCGAAGGAGTTCCTCTTGCCAAACAGATGGCCACGCAGGCCTATGGCGGAGAGATTATCCTTTTTGGTCAAAATACAGATGAGGCGCTCCGTTATGCCAAGAAGCTAACGGGGAGGGGTAAATTCCTTATCCACCCATTTGACGATGAGCAGGTGATCGCCGGCCAGGGGACCATCGGGCTCGAAATTCTGGAGGAAGTCCCCGGAGTGGAGGCGATCGTCGTTCCCGTCGGAGGCGGAGGGTTGATTTCAGGAATTGCCGCAATTGTAAGAAAAAGAAAACCCGATGTGAAAATGATCGGCGTTCAGTCGACTCATGCCCCTTCTGCTTATTATTCCCTGAAGAGAAAAAAGATAGTGGAGGTGAAGGCAAAGCCCACCCTGGCCGATGGAATTGCTATTCAAAGGGTCGGAGAAATCACCTTCCCGATGATCCAAAAGGGGGTGGATGAAATCGTCACCGTTGAGGAGGATAAGATCGCCTCAGCGATCCTCTTATTGATGGAGCGAAAACGCATCGTGGCAGAGGGAGCAGGGGCCGCTCCGCTGGCTGCGCTACTGTCGAACCGTTGGAAGACCCGGTTGAAAAAGATCGTCCTGGTCATCAGCGGAGGCAATATTGATTTTCACCTTCTCGACCGAATCATCGAGAAAGGCCTCGCACAAACAGGAAGGCTCGTCCGGATGAGTATCCTTCTAAGAGATGTTCCGGGGGCTTTGTCCACGCTCACGGATTTGGTCGCCCAGCATCGTGCCAACATTCTTCATATCATCCACGAGAGAGCAGCCAAGGAGATCCCCATCGGCTTCTCAAAAGTGATCCTGGTTTTGGAAACGCGCGGGTCAGGCCACATCCGGGAGATTAAGAAAGGGGTCAAAGCGAAGGGATACTTTGTCCAGATATTAAGCTGAGAAGGATGAGCAGATGGGTTGGAGCCGTTTCTCTCCTGTTTACAAATGATCTTTTTAAGTGTAGGATGATGGTAGATCGAGAATAGAGGAGTGATGCATGCCTGAAGGAGAACATACCCTAGCGGTCTTCATCGATTTTGAGAATCTTGCCCTTGGTTTCAAAGGTAAGAGGGATAGGCGATTTGAGATTCAGAAGGTTTTAGAGCGCCTGGTGGAGAAAGGGAAGCTGATTGTGAAGAAGGCCTATGCCGACTGGACCGATTATGCCGAGTATAAAAAGGGTCTTCATGAGGCGGCCATTGAACTGATTGAGATCCCGAAACGCGCGATGACCGGAAAGAATTCGGCAGACATCCGGCTCTGTGTCGACGCGATCGATCTCTGTTATTCAAAAGAACATATCGACACCTTTGTCGTTGTTTCGGGCGACAGCGACTTCTCCCCCCTCGTCTCTAAGTTGAAGGAGAACGGCAAGCGGGTGATCGGGCTCGGGATGAAAGAATCGAGTTCCAACCTTTTGGTCAATAACTGCGACGAGTTTATCTACTATGAAGACCTGGAACGGCCCCTGGGCATTCCCCCAAAGATCGAGCAAGATCTTCCTGAGAAGAAGAAAGAGGCCTTTCAACTCCTGGTGGATTCGGTCGTGGCCCTCGTCCGCGAGAATAAGGAAGTGCTCTGGTCCTCCATGGTAAAAGAGACGATGAAGCGAAAGAAGCCCTCATTCAATGAATCCTATCATGGCTACCGCACCTTCAGTGACCTCCTGGAAGATGCTGAAAAAGCAGGTATCATTCAGCTCAGAACCGATACCCGGAGCGGGACCTATGTGATCGTCGGCTTCGGGAAGGATCAGAAAAAGGAGGCGGCAGAAGAAACGAAGGAGCCAAAAGAGCAGAAGGAGCGGAAAGCCTCCAAGCCTCGCTGGCGCTCACGCCCAAGGAAGCCAAGACCGAAGATGCCTTCACCTCCCGCTGAGCCTGTTGAGGTTCCTCATGTCTCGGAAACAGAACCGATCGTTTAATGTATGAAGTTTTCGCCTAAGCTTCTTTTTTTCGCCCGTCTCCTTACATTTTTCATATTGACCCCTATCCCCGGTATTTCTTTCTCCCAACAAAACCTCGGCGTTCCCGTGAGAGAGCCCACCGTCTGGGGGGCCTATGTCGGTCCGGGGAAAACAGGGGCCTTCGATACGATCTACCTCTCCTTCAGTCAGTACAATGCCCCCCTTTTCCTCCTGGCGGTCAATCCGGATACAGGCCAGATGCGACAATTCAACGGCCCTTTGTCGTCCGAAATGGGTTCCTGGGGATTTACTACCGATCATGAGAACAGGATCTATCTCGGAAGTTACTATAATGCGCACCTCCTCCGCTTCGATCCAAAAACGGAAAAATGGGAAGATCTTGGGCGCCCCACAGGCGGAAAGGAGTCTTTTATTTGTGCTTTGACCACTGCACCCGATGGAAAGATCTGGGGGGGGACCTTTCCCTCAGCGATGCTTTTCTCCTATGATCCGAAGACTGGAGTGACTGAAAATTTCGATCGAATGGATCCGGATCAGTTTTACTGTTACCCGACTGCAGGCGAAGACGGCTTGATCTACTGTGCCATTCAGTTTGAGAAGATGGACATTGTCGTCTTCGACCCGGAAACGAGGGTCAGGACCTCGTTGATTCCGCCAGAAAGCCGAAAACCCGGACGGGTGACGTTGGTCAAGGGAAAAGACGGAAGGGTTTACTCGAAGTTCTCGACTTCTGACGGGTGGTTTCTGATCGAAGAGGGAAAAAGGCTTGCCGAGACCTCTCCTTCCGGCGTTCCATTCGTCCCCAAAGCCCTCCCCAACGGTCGAGTTTTTTCCCCCGTTGAAAACAATATTCTCAGAATCGAGAATCCTGTGACCAAGGAGGCAAAGGAGATTTTTCTCCACTATGACGCCGCAGGTTCCTATATCTTTGTGGTCGGAACAGGGCCGGACGGCAAAATCTATGGGAGCAGCATGCTTCCTCTTCGCTTATTTGTTTATGATCCAGAGAAAGGCAATTTGACGAATCTCGGGAGAGCATCTCTTTGGTCCGGGGAGGTCTATTCGTTAGGATCGCTCGATGGAAAGCTCTATCTCTGTTCCTATCCAGGGGCCCGACTATCTGTTTACAATCCAAAAAACCCTTTACGATTTGGCGAGGGAGAGGATGCCAATCCGAGGGACCTGGGGCCCATGGGAGAAGGACTCTATCGACCCAGAGCGATGATTGCCGGGCCTCATGGAAAGGTATATATCGGGGGTTACCCCGATTATGGCCTCCTGGGTGGTGCGATCGGAGTTTATGATCCGAAGAAAAATGAAAGAAGAGTCTATCGTCATGTCATCCAGAATCAAAGCATTGCCTCTCTCGCCTACATTGAGAAACTCGACCTGATCGCAGGAGGGGGGTCTGTCTTGGGAGGAACCGGGACGCACGCCGTTGAAAAAGAGGCGAAGCTCATGCTTTGGGATCCAAGGGAGGAAAAAAAGATCTTTGAAATCGCTCCGGTTCCCGGAGCGAAAATAATCCTCTCTCTTGCGGTGACGGTCGACGGTTTGCTTTATGGAATCACGAACAATGAGAAGGTCTTCGTTCTTGATCCAGAGAAGAAAGAGATCCGTAAGATTTTCGATCTTGGATTCAAGGAGCCGAGAGAAATCTCTCTCCAGCTTGGACCGGACCTTAGACTTTATGGGCTTGCAGAGGAGGCAGTCTTTTCTATCGATCCCAGAAGCGATCGGGTATCCCTTGTAACGAAACCTCCTGTCCCCATCCATTCTGGCATGGCGATGCTGGGTCGAAAAATCTATTTTGGGTCGGATGCAAATCTCTGGGAGTTTGAGATACCCATCGAACCCAGTAACCCGGCGGAGTGATCCCTTCCACCGTCCAACCCTCTCCCCCGCGGTTGCCCTGATTTTTCAGAAGCGGGGACCGCCGCGGCCACCATGGCTAAGACCGCTCCCACCGCCCCGCCCTTGCTGGGACCCGCTAAACTCTTCTCCCCCCGTAGAAGATGAACCGGAACGTCCTGCTCCGGCCTGAGGAGAAGGGCTGAAAGACCGTTGGCTTCCCTGTGAATGAGAACTGAAGGACCGGGTTTGGCCTGCAAAGGGTCTTTGAATATTCATCCCGTTTTGTCTGCTCGTGCCTTCCAGAGAGCCGAAATTTCTGTTCATCCCTCGAGAGCCATATCCACCGGGGATTCTGCTGATCCCGCGGTCCGTGGCCGGGGGCCTTCTATCATTGCCATATCGACCCGTGAAGCCCGAGGGTCTACTTTCTTTATTATGAACCTGCCTCCCTTCATTGCCACGGCCAACGCTCGAGTAGGCAGGGTTTATAGGATGAGATCCTCTGCCGGTCATAGGCATGGAAGTGTGGCTCGAACCCGACCGACCATGGCTACGCTCGAAGATTGACCGAGCCCCGCTCCTGGCCTCTGTAGAGTTAAATCCCCTTACGCGAGGTGCATCCGTGCCTCCGAAATTTCTTTGGGAGTGCCTCCTCGCAGGGTCAACCGCGAAGATCCTTCCGGTTCCGGGGTCTCTCCTGTGATTGGTGACGACATAGGCATGCCCATTTCTATGAAAGCCTCTATGGAAATCATGGAGAATAAAGAACCCCGGGAAATAAAACCCGGAGCACCAGAATGGGGTGGGGATCCAGGCGTACATGTAGTAATAATCCCAGGGCGGGGGATAATAGGTAACGACAGGAGGGCCTTCGGCATAGTAATAATTATCGATTTCGGAGGGCGTCGTGTATTCAGGGGTTGTCGGGGGTGGGCTTTCACCGTATTCATCCGACCCCTCGGCCCCCTCAGCAACGATCGGTAGTTCCTGCTCTACCGCGGCCGTCCGCAATGCCCTCAAGGCTTCATTCTTTCCAAGGGCCAATTTTTGGGCGTCCGCTGCTTCGCCGACGGCTTTCTCCAATTCTCGAATAATGTCAGGCGTCACGGGATAATCGGCAATCCATCCGTTTTGGGGTGTGATACCGACCGAAGCCAGCTTGCTCTCAGCCTCCGCTTCGTTCCCGGCCTTTCCTATTTTAAGCGCCTCGGCCAACTTGATGGCAAAATCTCCCTCACGGACCAGGGTCTGCGCAACGGGAGGAGCTTGCTTTATGGTCTTCGGTGAAGGAGTACCAACGATAGCCTTTTCAGGAGGAGCTTGGGAGGGAACGGAGGATCCCGGTCTGGCCGTATTCAGTTCTTCAGCCTGATGGCGATAATCACGAGGGATTTTGCTATCGTCATCTGCGAAGTTTACCACACCGTTCCTATCAACCCATTTGTAAACCGTCGCCGACGCAGAAGTAACGAAAAAAAGTATGAATACGAACAAAACAAAAGGGAGCCTTTTCATTTTTTTCTCTCCATTTTGGGCTAAGCATTGATTTCCCAAAACATCCCTTCTACTCATCGATGAACCCATTTGATAGGTTCTTATAGATCTTAGACGTACTGACTGGGTCTTTTATTCAAAATTCTTCATCTCTCTCCAAGAAATGGCTGGCTGACAGGGTGTCTTCTACGAAAGGGGTTGATTACAGGATCATTTTCTTGAATCTTTTCAGTCTTTCTTCCTGTTCTCTGAGCAGATGGTGAGCCTCCTCAAGAGAGATGGGCATAAACCGGACTCGATCGCCGGGCTTGAGCTGTGCCACCCTGGGCAAGTCCGTAGAAATAATCGTGGCAATCTTCGTATAACCTCCCGTAACGAGCTCGGTCAAAATAATCATGGGTTTTCCATCGCCAGGAACCTGAATCGCACCTGCAATCATGCCCTCTGAGATGATCGATTCCTCCACGTCGGATCGTCTCTCGACCTTGGGTCCTTCCAATCGAACCCCCATTCGATCGCATTGGGGAGTAACTTGATAGAGTGAGGAACAAAATGTTTGGAATCCCTCCTTGGTGAAGTGGTGATCTTGAGGTCCTGGAATGACCCGGAGAGCCCGCTCCTTCTCCAAAAAGGAAATCCAATCGATTGGAAACTGAAGACCCAGCTTATTTAGAGAAGAAGAGAGATCAAGCGAATAAAGAATGTCTCCTTCTTTCAATTTCCTTCCCTCCAGGCCGCCGAATTTCCCTGAAAGATAGGTGGAAGAGCTTTCCATGATTCTCGGGACAACGAATCCTCCACTCACAGCCAGATAGGCACGACAGCCCGCCCTTACCTTCTTAAAATGGACCACGTCGCCCTCCACGAGAAGATGGGTTCTCCACATCGCCAAGGGTTCGCCGTTTAATGTGGGGCAGAGATCTCCGCCTGTGATGGAAATGACGACTTCCTTCAGAGTCATCAATTTCAAACCCATGAGGGTGACCTCGAGGCCACTCTCTCCTTCCCGGTTCCCCACCAGCAGGTTGCCCGTCCTGAAGGAAAAGGTATCCAGGGCTCCAGAGGGAGGAACTCCAAACTGGCTGAAACCATAGCGGCCGAGATCCTGAATCGTTGTCAGAACGCCAGGCTCAATAACTTCGAAGGCAGGTATTTGGGCCATTTATCCCAATCTTCCTAGGAGATATCTGGGTATCGATTTTCGTAATTGGAAATGCCAAATGTCAAAGCTCGCACGAAGTGATGAACCTAAGGTGAATCAATTTCAAATCAAATCCAAAGCTCAAACAACCGAGAAATCCTAATTGAATTTAGTATTTGACATTTATTTGACATTTGAACTTTGGTCTTTGGAATTAAGGGCCATGCGTAAAGGCCATTCCTTAAATTCTTTTTCATCGATCGGATAGAATTCAACGAAGTCTCCCATTTGAAGGAGGGCCGGAGGATCTTTCCCGGGATCGAACAGTTCTACCGGGGTTCTGCCGAGAATCTGCCACCCCCCGGGGCTCTCCATCGAATAAATCCCTGTTTGTCTCTGTGCAATGGCGACGGAGCCCTTAGGAACCCGTAGCCTGGGCGTTTTGAGTCGCGGGGTCGCCAATGCCTGAGGGAGTTCTCCCATGTAAGGATATCCGGGCATAAAACCAATCATATAGATCAGATAAGAATTGCTGCAATGGAGTTGGATCACCTCTTCAGGAGAGATCCGGTGAACCCCTGCCACCCCCTCAAGGTCAGGGCCGTAGACCCCGCCATAGACCACCGGGATACGCGTTAACCTGGGCTCAGGAAGAGAAATCTGTTGAAGCTTTTCCTCTATTTGGGTCAATCTTCTCCCTAAGCCCTCGAAGGAAAGGATCTCTAGATTGTAAATGATGAGTAAGGACCGGTAGGTTGGAACTGTTTCGACGATCCCTTCAATGGCCTCCGCCTGGATGGCCAAAGCCATCCTTCTTACCTTCTCATTGATTTCGCGACTGATTCCGTCTCCGAACTCAAGGAGAAGACCTCGATCGCCCATCAGATAAGAAATCGGCTTAGGATAGAGGCCCATAGGATACTTAACGCAGTCACTACCAATAGATTCCGTATGGCTAAATTCCAAATTACAAATCCCAAATCCCAAAGAAATTCCAAATACCAATTTCAAATGAACGAATCATTTGTTAGGTATTGATTGTATTTCAGATAAATATTTTCTTGAATTTTGATCATTGGAATTTATTTGTTATTTGGTGCTTGGGATTTGGTGCTGGTCACACCTCGACAAAAAGACCCAATGGCAATATTGATGTTCTAAATAACCCTTGTGGCTCAAATGAAATTCTTCATCGGTGTGACGGCCACACCCGCGTTCTTCAATTCCTGTCGAATCCTCTTCACCATCTCGACGGCAGCAGGATTGTCGCCGTGGACACAGAGCGTATCCGCCTTGAGTTCGATCTCGGCCCCATCCCTTGCGATCACCTTGCCCTCCAGGGCCATTTTCAGCCCCCTCTTGGCGACGATCTCATGATCGTGGATCACGGCTCCCTTCTCCTTTCGGGAGACCAAGGAGCCATCTTTGTGATAGGCTCGATCTGGAAAGGCTTCAAAGGCAATACGGATACCATGACGTTTTCCAATATCGAGGAGGGATTCCTGTATTGAAGAGGCGAGGACGACCAGGATGAGATCTCGATCCACGCTCGCCACGGCTTCTGCCATAGCCTCCCATATCCTGGGATTTACAACCGCCATATTATAGAGGCTTCCGTGAGCCTTCACATGCTGAAGCTTCAGCCCCTGGGATTGGGCAAAGGCCATCAGGGCTCCTGTTTGATAGACGACGTAGTCCTGAATCTCCTCAGAGGTGGCATCGACGTTTCTCCGTCCGAATCCCAAGAGATCGGGAAATCCAGGGTGGGCTCCGACCTCTACGCCATGTTGCTTGGCTAGGGCCACAGTCTTTCGCATCACACCGGGATCGCCAGCGTGGAATCCACAGGCAATGTTGGCTGAGGTGATATGCGGGATGACTCCTTCATCGAGCCCCAGCTTGTAGACGCCAAAACTCTCTCCAACATCAGAGTTCATGTCTATCTGGATTTTTTTTGCCATTTTCCCCTCCGATGGCTTCAAACGGTGATATCCACAAGAAAAGTCTTGACAAATATTAATTTAAAAGAGATAACTAAATCAATAGTTGAATAAGAAAGGAATGGAGGTGGTAAATCGATGGCGTGCGGTACGAAATCGTGCGGAATGAAAAATCCTAAAGCCAAGAAGGCGACGAAGAAGGCAAAACCGAAGAAGAAGTAAGTGGCGGAATATCCAAAGAGAAGAAAGAAATTTATATTTTTTGCTTGACATAGAAACGGATTTTTGGTATCCGTTTTCGGTATACGAAATTTTTACCTGCAATTCCTTGAAGGATGACGAAAGGAGGTGAACGGTAATGAGGAAATGGGTGAGCATCTTTATGTTGTTGGCGGTGTTAGCGGTGTTTTCTTTCGGGTGTGCGAGCGTTGCAAAAGACGCGAAGATTAAATGCCCCAAGTGCGGTGCTGTCTTCACAGTCGATGAGGGCTTAAAAGAATTTGAGATGAAAGGCTACTAATCACACCCCGTTCAGGAAGATTAACTGTCCTCTGGAGGAAAGAAAAAGAAATAAAAAGGGAAGAGTCGACTCTTCCCTTTTTATTTTGGAATCACGCGTTCCCGCTCCTCACTTTCAGGTCGCCAAATCAACCTGCCTTCATGATGTGTCTCGGTTAAGCCACCTTCCGTATATGGAACCGCCTGAGATTTTTCCTCGGCCTCCATTCCCCGTAGAAGAGCTACTTCGAAGGAATGGGCTTGGGCAAGAGGGGGAAAGAGAATTCAACGGAAGGGTTTGCCCTGCTGAGGACGGAGGAGATGACGGTTCCCCCCAAATAATTCGGGATCAGCCGAGACAGTTCGAGGATGATTTCATCGGCCCTCTCTCTTCCCACTTCACCCAACACATCAATGGGGATGAAGATATTTTTAGTTTTTTCCGTCGCTTTGTCTTTTTCGCACTGACGCCATACCCAATTCCGGGTCAGCACCTCTCGATCATCACAATAGACCAGCTCTCCCTTTGGCACAACGCTTGTGTCCCCACCCCCCATGGGAGTGAAAGGCTCCCATCCTTCCGTAAACCGCAGGTGAATATTCCCCTCAAGAGTGTCCAGATCATGGCCTCCCATCGGGACCAAAAACCTTAACGAGACACTGTTATAGAGATCCACAAGGGGGTTAATCTTCGGAAAAGGATCTCCTTTCAAAACCCTTCTCGCCATGGATTCAATGGAACTTGGGAATTTACTTCCTGAAATGCCCAGCTTGGAGAAGGCAGATCTCCACGGTTTGATCCTCGGATGGTCCTGGGCTTTTCCACCGATAAAGTTTTTTCTCATCTCCTCGACAGCCCGGGTGAGAAGGTCTTCAATCTCTTTGGACGGACGGGTATTGTCCAAATCCATTGCCACTGCCATCCCAATGGTGAGATCAGGCAGGATATCGAACAGCTCCTTCTGAATAGAGAACAACATCTTCTCCTCCTTGCCCCTCGCAGCTCGCAAAAATAGATTGTCGTTTTAATCCCCCGTAACATTCCCGCCAATAAAAGTCAACTCACTCAGCGAGGGGCAAGCGGCTGACGTTCCTTGACCATGAATCCTATTTTCTATATAGTGATTTCATTGGGGTTGAGCCCAACAGGGAGCTTCCGCTAACAACCTATGTTCGTCCGGTTCCACATTCATCGGTAGCCTGGGAGGAACAAGGGATAGCTTCAGAATAAGAGGAGGAATCTAAACGAATCGCCGTCAGTTTCTTCGTTACTCTGCTTTCTGTGGCTTATCGGTCAGCCTTGGGAGTTTTTCCCCTTTCGCACAGGGCTTTTCAGCATCTAAGAATGACCAGCCTCTTCTAAAAGGGCTACAAATAATCGATGCCCATGCGCATCCCGATCGTTATGTCTACAATTCACGCCCAACCGATAACACTTCAACGCTCAAGACCATCAAGAAATTGGGAATGGTTGCCAGTTGTTTCGCCGCAGTGGGTGATTCGGTATTTCTGAATCAAGGCCGTGTCCCCGGGACTGAATATCACAGCACAAAGACCCAGCTGGAGTGGTGGCTCAAAGGCATCGTCAAGTCTGAAAAGGTCAGGTTAGTACTGAAAGCCTCCGATATACCGGCTGTTTTAGATGGCGAAAGTCCTCCAGGTGCCATTTTGGCCGTCGAGGGAGGAGACGCCCTGAAAGGTAACCCTGACACAATAAATGAATTCTATCGTATGGGAGTCAGAATCATGACCCTGATCCATTATCGAAACAATGAGATCGGGGACACGATGAGAATGTGGAGAAATCTCAGTCCGGGCCCTTCCTCCAATGGTTTGACTCCCGCTGGGCGCAAGGTTGTAGAGCGGATGCAGGATTTGGGCATCGTGGTCGATGTCGCTCACGCCCATACTGCCACTCTAAGACAGATTGCGGAAATAAGTTCAAGGCCGTTGATTGATTCGCATACAAACCCTTGCTCCATCGAAGACCCGTTGCAGTGCGGTCGATCTCGCACTTGGAGAGAACTGGAATGGATTGCCAAAACAGAAGGGGTGGTTTGTACCTGGCCTTTGGCCTATACACGGGGGGCGACGACCCGAATCACTTTCTTAGATTGGGCCAAAGAAATTTCTGAGATGAAGAACCGATTAGGAATAGAGCACGTGGGTTTGGGAACAGATGGGGGAGGAGGCCTCCCGGGCCTCATTGAGGGCTATCGAGACATTGATGATTTATCAAAACTAATCAAGGTCATGCAGGAGATTGGCTTTTCGCATCATGACATTGCAGCCTATATGGGCGGCAACTTCTATCGGGTGCTTCGAAGCTGCATCGGCTGACAGCATCGCTTATGCTGGGGGTTTTCGGGCCATTCAATTGAAAGTGATGATGAGATGAGGGGGTAGGTGTTTGGGTGTTGGGGAGGGAGACTCTCCTTTGGAAAAGAGGTTTTTTGTATTAGAATTTTGTCGCATGGATATTCAAAACCGTGGCGAGCGTTCATTCATCTGGATAAGGGGGGATCCTAAAATGCTGTCTTCCGACTTGAAAGAGACGATCCTCAGAAGAATCATGCAGATTCCTATTGTGGATACCCTTCAAATAAAGATCATTTCACTATCTGACGGATGCTGCGAGGCCATGGCGCCCAGAAAATTAGGCTATGACGGGGTTTTTGAGTCATTTCATGGCGGCCTCTTGATGACTCTTGCGGACAGCACCGCTTGCTTTGCCATATTCACAAAGACGGGGCCGGATGTACGCCTGACGACTACGGACATGAGCATTCGATTCCTGGCGCCCTGCCTGAGCGATGCCTTCGCCAGAGCAGAGGTAATCAAAGTGGGCCGAACCCTTTGCCCCGTCACCGTAAACCTCTTTGATTCCCACAACAAACGGGTGGCCCTTGCCCAGGTCACCTATATGCTCCTCAACAACGGCAAGGAGAGGCCAGAGGCTCGAAAATAACTCTCAGATAGGGCCCGGCCTGCCACCCGTTAGCATAGCGCAAAGAGCGTAGAGGGAAATTGGGAATAGGACTGGAGGGTATCTTCGTTATGATCAGAGAACTGGGTTTGAAGAAGCCGAAGATTGATGAGTCGGCGTTTGTGAGTGAGGCGGCTTACGTGGTTGGGGATGTAGAGATCGGGGAAAACTCGAGCATCTGGCCTGGAGCGGTTTTGAGAGCGGATCGATTCCGCATCCGAATAGGATCCAATAGCAATATTCAGGACAACTGTGTCATTCATGCGGGGTTTTCAGACATGACCATAGGAAACAATGTCACCATCGCTCACGGTTCAATGGTCCACTGCGCCAGAATAGGGAGTAACATATTGATCGGGATGCACGCTGTGCTGGGCGACCAGTCGGAGATTGAGGATTTCTGTATGATCGGCGCTTGTTCAATGGTAAAAGACCACTTTAAAGTTCCTGCAAAATCTCTCGCTGTGGGAGTTCCGGCCAGAATCGTAAGAGCCCTCGATCATAGAGAGTTGGAGCGGATACTGGATGGAAGCCGCACCTATGCCGAACTCGCAAAAGAATTTAAAAAGTCCGGACGATGAAGTGCCTCTTGCTCCCGGGCCTAAAGGCCGGACTTGCCTTCGACCCGATCCCCTCGATTGAACTCAGGACCGTATGGGTATCGAAAGGCTTGTCGAAGGAAGCCGGGCCTTCCACCCCACCTTAAGAGGTGGGGCTTCGCGCGGTCAAACGGGGGGAGAGTGAAACCACCTCTTATGTCAAGGATAAGCGGAGAGAAAAGGTTTTTCTACGGTTACATCGTGGCCGCCGCAGGGTTTGGTATTTGGCTGATCGGTTGGGGGACATATACCCCGTCCTTCAGTGTATTCTTCAAACCGTTGTTGGCTGAGTTTGGCTGGTCCCGGGCGGAAACATCACTCGCCTATTCACTTTCTTTTCTGGTGCAGGCTGGCGTAGCGATTGTGATGGGCTGGTTGACAGATCGGCTTGGCCCCCGGGTCGTCATGACCGTGTTGGGCTCCTTTCTCGGAGTATGTTACTTACTGATGTCACAGGTGACCGCTCTATGGCAGTTTCAGATAAATTATGCGCTGGTTGGAGGCATCGGGGTAAGTACCCTCACTGTCCCTGTCATGGTAACCGTTTCCCGTTGGTTTATCAAAAAGCGCGCGTTGATGATCGGTATTGTCCAAGCAGGAAATGGCGTAGGGGGATTTATCTTTCCTCCTTTGGCAGGGTGGCTCATACGGGACTATGGTTGGCGTTCTGCGTACGCCATATTCGGTATCATCGCCCTCTCCGGAATAATGATTGCGAGCCTCTTTCTCAAACGCGACCCGAGAGTTACCGGACAGCTGCCGGATGGGGAAAATGCATCCATCGGGGTAGAAGGAAAGCATTCCAATTCAGGCTTACACGAGACGGGGGTTTCGCTTCGGGAGGCCATCCACACCCGCCAGTTCTGGATGATCGCAGGAATGTATTGTAGCTTTGGCTTTTGCAGGTCGACCTTTTTGGCCCACCTCCCTGCTCATGTCCAAGATTTGGGTTTTTCGCTCGCGGACGGAGCGAATGTCTTGGCGGTCATCACCGGGTCAAGTATGTTCAGCAGGATCGGCATGGGGCGCGTGGCGGACAGAATCGGCAACAGAAAGGCTTTCATGATCAGCTTTGCAGTGACAACGATCAGCCTTCTCTGGGGGTTGGCAGCCAACGACTTGTGGAAGCTCTATCTTTTTGCCTTTGTTTTTGGTGTCGGATGGGGAAATCAAGCCGTCTTAAGATTCTCCCTAACCTCTGAAGTATTTGGAATCGCCTCTCTTGGCTTAGTGATGGGAATCTTTGGAGTTGCCGAATCAGTGGCTGCTACCTGCGGGTCATATTTTGCCGGTTACATTTTTGATGTTTTCGGCAGCTATCAGCCCGTTTTTTGGCTGGGGACGGGTATCTCCTCCATGGGCATTCTATTGGCGTGGCGGTTAAAGCCCGTACTATTTTCCGCTTGAAGAAAATAGAAATAATCGGTATCCTTAATGATGAAGACATCGGGGCATGCTGCAGGGAAGAGCGTCAAAGGGGAGAATGGCATGAAAAGATACTTCCTAATTTATTCACTAACCCTTCTTCTGGCCTCTGTCCTCCTTCTATGCGGAACTTGGACTCACGCTGCCACGGAGACGACGGTTGAAGAAATCGTGACGGGTAAAGATTTCTATGAGGGAAAAGAGGTCTCAGTGACCGGAGCTGTTTCCACCCCAAGATTCAGGGCATCCCGACATCAGAAGCCCTACATGACTTTTCCTCTCCTTGGAGATTCTGGAAGCCGGGTCAATATCCTTTTCTGGGGAGACATAAAACTAAAGACGGGAAAAAAGATCAAAGTACGGGGCGTCTATCGAAAGGTTATGGAAATGGGAAAGTACACTTTTCGTGATGTGATCGAGGTAAGTAAAATCGAGGTTGCGGAGTCCTCACAATAAGGAGTGGCGTGTTTTCGGGGGGAGTACACTGTTTTCAGCAGGATGAAGAGATAGGCCGGCGGCTGGGTTCAAAGGAGAAGAGAATCGCCATTTTGAAAGAGGAGGGGGGAAATGAAGCTTTTTAACATCCACGTGATTACGTGTAACTCGGTCAGTGACTTTCACTCGAAATTCAAGAAAGGGATGATGCTCCACATTATCCTGGAGTCCTTCAAGCTTTTTTTCATCGCGGCCATCGCCGTGTTTGTCCTGATGGAGTACGGAGTGCCTCTTGCCCAAAAGAGCATGCAAACCGACTCCCCCACCGGGATGGGGGAGTTTCTTTCCACCACGAAATCCGCTGATTCCAGCGTCAAGGAAGTTCTACGCCTGGTGAACATGATCCGGTTGATCACGGAGAATCAGCTCTCCGAAGCTAGAATGTTGAGATATGCCGGTTTGATCTCGCATGCTTCCCAGAAACATGGAGTGAACCCCCTTGAGATCATCGCGATCATCATGGCCGAAAGCAATTTCAAGGAGAATAGCGTCAATAAGGAGACCGGCGATTATGGTCTTGGGCAGATCAATTGGGAGCACTGGGGCAAAGATTTTGGCTTGATGCCCCACCAACTTCTGGATCCATCGATCAACATCTTCTTAACCTGCCATGTCTATAAGTTCTTCGGGAAGGATTTCGGAAAATACCATCGGGGAAGCGGCATCCAATCCAACGCTTACCTGGTGAACGTCAGGAGTATCCTTTCTACTTTGAATGCCTTTGTCGAAGAAAACAAGGAGAATATCTCCTGAAAAAAAGCTCCGGGAAAATACGCTCATTGAACTTCTCCCCGGAGCTCTCGATTGCGTTTGCTAATTCGGCTTAATCGCCGTGTCTGCCGCCTCCTTTATCGTGGCCGTGCCGGTCAGGTTCCCGTCTCTCCTCTCCATGCCACTCCCTCCCTCCATGCTTTTCCCAGTACTTATCCCTTTCCCATGTCTTCCAGTTCTTTTTGACATCCCTATACGGGAGGTGCCGATGGCCCTGGGGGACATGACGAAAATCGGGTGGCACATTGATGACGGAACGAGGCACTTTCTTGGGGGAAAGGTAAACCCACTTGCCATTGTAAGTTTTGGATCGATACCAATGTCCTCGATGGGGACGATACCAGTACCCCTGGTAGAAGAAGACATCTACGTCCACGTCAGGGGCAAAGTAGACATAGGTCCGGGGGATGACGAACATGGGAGGGGGTGCGGGAACCACAAGGGGGGGTGGCGGAGGCACGCTGATCCCGACATTGACGTTCACTCCCGCAGAGCCTCTATCGAAGGGGCCCATCAGCGCCAGAAGCGTTGTTCCAACCAGTAACGTCATGAATATCGCTTTTTTCATAAAATGACCTCCCTTCACGGTTGCCCGGAACCATGGCATGTCGCGAGTATTGTCAAGGCCAACGGGCAGATTGACAGATTTCTTTCCAGGGACAGCTCACGACTTTTATTTTTTGCAGAAAGATCTTATTCTGCAAATCACTTCCCCTACCGAAAGAAATTGAGTGCTGGAATTTTAACACAACGAAAACGGACATACAATATTGCTAATTGAGTTGCATCTATCATCGGAAATTAGCCAGCGGAATTAGCCGGCATTAAGATCCCTTTCGCCTGATCATAACGATTGACAAGGCCATGATTACAAGAATGAGGGCGGCGATCTCTCCAGCGCCGACCGGCTCTCCAAGGACCACAGCACTGCTAAGAACACCGATGACTGGAATAGCCAGTGTGCCGATAGATGCCACGCTTGCAGGAAACAGGTGGACCACCTTAATCCATGCCCAAAAGCAAAGAATATTGCCTATCAAAATGACGTAACCCGTAGCCAGGGCGGCCCGCCAAGACACGTGCAAGAGAACCGTCACGGGTTCCAGAACGAATGCTCCGATGATCACCGGAATGCCTCCTAAAATCAGCTGCCACCCCGTCAGGACGGTGATCGGCATGGTCCAACGAAAATATTTCAGGAGGACTGTCCCCCCGGCCCAGGTCACGGCAGCTCCAAGCATAAAGATGGCTCCCAGTGGAGCGGAGCCGAGGACTCTGATGTCCGGACCGATGAGAATCAATAACCCGGCGATCCCCAGCAAAAGCCCGATCAGGCGTGCCAGTGTCAATCGCTCACCCAAAAGAAAGATGCTTAGAATGGACGCCCAGACCGGCATGGTGTATCCGATAATCACGGCCCGTCCTGCGTCCATATAGATGAGACCATAGCCAGAGCAGAGATGCCACCCCGTGACATTCAAGAGTGAAACCAGAAGAAGGGGCCAACGCTCCGATCTCGGGATCGTGAGCATCAAACCATTGGCCTTTGCGATGCAGAGGACGCCGAATCCTCCTAAAAGCAGACAGAGGGTGCGGAATGTCCAGACCGGAATTTCCCTCAGCCCCATTTTCATCAATGGCCAGTTGGTGCCCCAGAAGACAGAGAGGAACACAAGCAAAACAAGCCCGAATTGGGGCAGCGTCCGAGTTACATTTGGTTTAGGTTTTATCGGATGAATCATTTCAGGAAGACACTCCACCGCCCTATGGTAACGACAGGGGATCGGAATTTCAATAGCTCTAAGGATCTTGCTCCCCTAGGTTTCCTTCTGTGGACAAAATATTATCGACACGAAAGCCTTTATTTCAGGAACCGGGTCATCCTTCGCCCGCGATCGGGGTGGGTCCCCGAAGAGGCTTCATCGGCCCAACCGCTTCAGGTTTTGCTGAATGAGTTTGAAGGGGGACGAGTGGGTTTCAATGTCATGACGAGCCTTTGTCCGGATTACCCTCAACGCGGGCCTTATGAAGCCTCGGAGGGGATTTACCCTGGTCGCGGGCAAGGAAAAGCTGGGGGGGGGGACAAGCTCTCAGAAGGGCTTAAGAATTGAACGAAAGAACATTCTCGGGGAGGCCTTATTTTCCAATGAGGACAGTCGTGCTTCTTGCGTTGGCGAGATAGTGTTCGGATGGATCAATCCGTATCTCATTACCGGGGCTGAGAAAGTCTTCCCCGCTCTTGAGGCTTGTGTCAATGACCCGATACCACTTCTTGCCGTTCGAAAGCCGAGGAAGGCTGATCGATTGTGTATTGAAGTCAGCATTCAGGATGAAGAAAAGATGATAGTCACCCAGTTGGGATTTCTCTTCGCCTCCGTCGAGCTGGAAGCATAAGGTCCGCAGTTGAGGATCATTCCAGGGAGGCTTCCCAAGATCTTTCCCAAACCAAGAGAGGTCAGGGATAGTATCGACGTCCAAATCCTCGCCAAGGAAGAATTTTCTTCTCTGAAGGATCGTGCACCTTTTCTGAAATGCAATCGCTTTTTTGAAAAAATCGAGGATATCGGAATTTTTTTCGACCTGCTCCCACTGAAACCAGCTGATCTCGTTGTCCTGGCAATAAGCATTGTTATTACCCTTCTGTGTCCTCATGAATTCATCACCGCCGAGGGTCATCGGCGTGCCGCATGAAAAAAGGAGATAACAGAAATAATTCTTCATGAGTTGCTTTCTCAGGTGAATGACACGAGGATCGCTTGTCTCTCCTTCAAAACCGCTGTTCCATGAGTGGTTGTCATCGGACCCATCCCGGTTACCTTCAAGATTCGCCTCATTGTGTTTTCCGTTATACGAGACAAGGTCGTTGAGCGTGAGACCGTCGTGACAGGTGACGAAGTTGATGCTGTTATAGGCAGACCGTCCGTCATCTCCGTAGAGGTCGGCAGATCCTGTGAGTCTCCATCCGAGATCCCTTCCCTGCCCTCCATCCCCCTTGCCGAATTTCCGGACGGTATCCCTAAATCTGCCATTCCATTCCGACCAGTCCAAAGGGAAGTTCCCCACCTGATAGCTCCCGATGTCCCAGGGTTCAGCAATCAACTTTACCCTGTTCAATACAGGGTCCTGCGCGATCGCGTCGAAAAAGGAAGCGGATTTCTGGAAGAGACCCTCCTCGCGGCCTAGGACGGAGGCAAGGTCGAACCGGAAACCATCCACATGCATCACTTCAACCCAATAACGAAGAGAATCCATGACAAATCGAATGACATGGGGGTTGGCAAGATTAAGGCTGTTTCCGCACCCCGAATAGTTCATATAATAACGGTAAGGCTCCGTGGACGTCCCTGACAGGAGGTAGTAAGTCGGGTTATCGATCCCCTTAAAACAGAGGGTGGGCCCAAGCTCGTTGCCTTCGCCCGAGTGATTGTAAACCACGTCCAGGATGATCTCGATGCCTGCCCGATGAAGCTCTCGTACCAGGGTCTTGAATTCCCTCACCTGACAGCCGGGGGATTTTCTCGTGCTGTAGGAGGATTCAGGGGCAAAAAAACCGATGGTGTTATATCCCCAATAATTGGTCAGCCCTTTCTGGATGAGAGAATCTTCAACATAAAATTCATGGAGGGGAAGGAACTCGACCGCATTGATTCCCAGCTCTCTGAGGTAAGGAATCTTCTCGATAAAGCCGAGGTAGGTTCCCGGATTTCTGGCGCCCGACGACCGATGGGCGGTAAACCCTTTCAAATGCACTTCATAGATAATCAATTCGTGGAGGGGAGTATCCGGAGGGGCATCCCCCTGCCATTCGAAACGATCCTCCACGACGATGGACTTTGGGACCCTAGAGGTATTGTCACGTCCGTCCAGGGAGAGGTCTTTCATGGGTGAATTTGGATCATACGCGAGAAGGAGATTCTCCGCGTTCTCAAATTTTCCTGTGAGCGCTTTAGCATAAGGGTCGATCAAAAGCTTGTGATCATTGAACCGCAAGCCGTGCGAAGGATTGAACTCTCCCTTGAGCTTGTATCCGTAAAGTTGACCTCCCTTTAACCCGTGAACAAACGTATACCATACATACTTCGTACGATTTCTTAATGGGATGATATCGGTGGGCTCACCCTCCGGTTTATCAAATAAGAGGAGAAAGACCTGGCCGGCATATTGTGAATAGATCGCAAAATTGACACCGTCTTCGCATACGGTGGCGCCCAGGGGATAATACTTCCCGTCTGAAACCCGTCTCTTCGTCTTGTGCTCTAAAGGGTACGGCATCTCCGGGGATTCTTCTTCCTAGAACTTTGACTCAGATTGATCCAGGCCTGTTTTGAGTTTATGAAAATTGGCGAGATCGGTCAAGCTAAAACCTTCACTCCCCCCTCGTCCCCTTCAGCGCCTGTCCGGCCGCTGGAAGGAACGGGGGACGGGAGGGGTGAAAAGTTCTATTCTAATTTCCCAATATAGCCTTTAGTCCTGATCCGGCGTTGAGATGGGTTGGATATTAAAGTTATCAACCAGCACCTTTCAAAACATTCGGCGAAATAAAGGCCGGAAGTGATGGACCTAACTTAATGTTCTTTATACCCAGATAGAGAAGGGTGAGAAGAATGGCCACGGCCTTCTGTTCGTACCAGGAAAGGATCAGAGAAAGGGGCAGGTCATTGACGCCCACGTTGAAGGCCTTGGACAAGGCGACGGCAATCTGAACGGCAGAGTAGGCATCGTTGCACTGGCCTACGTCTAAGAGCCTCGGGATGCCTCCAATATTCCCAAGATCTTTATCAAAGAATCGGAATTTGCCACAGGCCAGGGTAAGAACAATACAGTCCTTTGGGACTTTTTCTACGAATTCGGTGTAATAGTTCCGGCCAGCCTTTGCACCATCGCAACCGCCTACGAGGAAGAAGTGCCGGATGGCTTTTCCTTTTACTGCCTCAATTACCTTGTCTGCAACGCTCATGACCGTATTTCTTGCAAAGCCGACCATGACGGAGCGGCCATTTCTATCTTCCGTAAAACCAGGCATGGCCAGGGCCTTATCGATGACGGGTTTGAAGTTTCGATCCGAGATATGGGGTACTCCCGGCCATCCGACAGTGCCACTCGTGAAGACATTCCCTTTGTAAGTATCTCTGGGTTTCTGGAGACAGTTGGTGGTCATCAGGATGGCTCCAGGAAAATCGGCGAATTCCTTGGCCTGATTCTGCCAGGCTGTCCCATAATGGCCGTAAAAATGGGTGTACTTCTTCAATCCTGGATATCCATGAGTAGGAAGCATTTCACCGTGGGTATAAATGAAGATACCCTTGCCTTCGGTCTGCTTGAGAAGTTCCTCCAGATCCCTGAGATCGTGGCCTGAAACCAGGATGGCCTTTCCCTTTTTGGTTCCGAGGGGAACCTGGGTAGGAACGGGATGCCCATAGGTCCCTGTATTGCCAGCATCAAGAAGCTCCATGGCCCTGAGATTGATCTCGCCGCACTTGAGGACGAGCCCCACCCAGTCGTTCAAGGACAGGTCCTTTCTCAGGGTTGCAGCGAGACCTTCGTGAATGAAGGCATAGACCTTATCATCCTCCTGCCCAAGAATCTGGGCATGATCTGCATAGGCAGCAACTCCCTTAAGGCCAAAGATGCAGGATATGTTGGAGAGATAGGATATCCGGATCGACGGTAGGATCGGATTTGAGCCCCACTGCTTCTCCCTGTTTTACCAGTTCCTGTACGTTGGCTGCTGGCTTAAACGTAGCCGGGCCTTCAGGAAAATCGACCTTTCCTTTTGCAGCCCTTACTTTTTCTTTCAGATTATCCCTCAGGGTCACACACCGCTGAATCATTTGAACAAAGCGAGCCGGATCGAAATTGACATTTGTTAAGGTGGAAAAGATGGCTCGACCGTAAAAACATTTACTTCCCGGTCAATGACCCCCACTTTCGACCTTCCACCGCATACAGGGACAATCCTTTGAGTGCGTAAATAAGAAGATCCTGAAGGGTCGCTACATCCGGTTCCTTCCCGCAAACCCCGATCTTTGTACATCCTTCGCCTTTTGCCGTTTGCTCACACTGGTAACAAAACATTATTTCTCCTCCTTTTTATGAGATTTTATTGATCGCCGGCCTTTAAGATATTTTCCATTCCTACCGTCCTCCAACGATCTGACTCAAGTATAATATTTGCCAATCCACTTGTGTTTGACCTAGGTCAAAGAAGTGAAAATTTTTCTTCCTCCTGGAGACGTTGCCATCATCAGTAGAAATCGCCTGACTTCTTGGCAATTTTACGCCTATTTTCATGATAAGCCAACCTATTAAGAAAGGTAAATGGGGTCGAGCAAGTATTCTTTTGGCTAAAAACACCGTATTCTTGGTTCAAAACCTTTACGATATCGCTCTCATGCTGAGATTTTTTCAGCATCTCTCATTTTTGATAACCCATCGATCCAGGGACGAAGTGAGAACGAATATGAATCAACGAGTTCAGGATGACGATGACGGATGAGGGACGTTGATTATTGGTTTGAGCATCCACTGAGTTTGTGTTAATTTGGAGCGATGACAAAGCTCAGAAAGGAGGCTCACGGATATGTTTGAAACGATCAGATTCAAGCTCAATCGTAAACCGACGGTGATGACGATAGACGGAGAGCGAAAGCTTTTATGGGTGCTGCGTTCCGATTTTGGCCTCACCGGAACAAAGTATGGTTGCGGAGAGGGACTCTGCGGAGCCTGTACCGTCTTGATTAACAACAAGGCGACCCGCTCGTGTCAGCTTCCGGTGAGAGAGATCAAAGGGAAAGAAGTGATCACCATTGAAGGGCTGGCGAGGGCCGGAAATCTCCACCCGCTCCAGAAGGCCTTTATAGACCACGATGCCCTCCAATGCGGCTTTTGTACTCCGGGAATGATTCTGAGCGCCTATAGCCTGCTTCTGGAGAAGCCAAAACCTACGGAAGCAGAAATCATCGAGGGGATGAACGAAAACCTGTGCCGCTGTGGAGCTCACCTTCGGATTGTCCAGGCGATTCAACACGCCGCCCAGGAAATGGCGGGAGGAGGAAAAGGATGAAAGAAGAACAATCGTCCGAGCTGGAACGCAAAGATGGAGAGAATCGACTTCCCCTTAGCCGGCGCGAATTCCTCAAGGCTGTGGGCGGAGGAATTATCATCTTTTTTTCCGTGGAAGATCTAGCAGCCCAGGAGAGACGGCCACCCGGTTACCAGGATTTACCAACGGATTTCAATTCCTTCCTCAGGATTGGAGTCGACGGCCGGGTCACTTGTTTCACAGGTAAGATTGAAATGGGGCAGGGCATTGTAACCTCCCTCGCCCAGATGCTGGCTGATGAACTCGATGTCCCTTTAGACGCAGTCGATATGACCCTGGGGAATACGGACCTCTGTCCCTGGGATATGGGGACCTTCGGATCGCGCACGACGCGATTCTTTGGGCCTCCTTTAAGAGAAGCAGCCGCCGAGGCGAGGGCCATCCTGATTCAATTGGCTTCAGAGCGCCTGCATTTAAGTGAGAGCGAATTGACCGCCAAAGAAGGTGTCGTGATAGATAAAAATAACAGCGGAAACCGGGTCACCTACGCCGAACTCGCAAAGGGGAAGTCGATCGAAAAGCACTTGCTGAAGAAACCTTCATTAAAGAACGTTTCAGAGTTTTTGATTGTCGGGAAACCGGCCCTCCGTCGAGATGCGCTGGAGAAGGTAACCGGAAAGGCAAAATATGCCGGTGACATTCGAATCCCAGGCATGCTGCATGCGAAAATCTTGAGACCTCCGGTTCATGGGGCCAAGCTAAAAAGCCTGGATACATCGGCTCTTCAAGAGGATAAGGAGATCAAGCTCGTTCAGGAACGGGATCTTATCGCAGTGCTCCATCTATACCCTGACAGGGCTGAACAGGCTCTCTCCAAAATCAAAACCAACTTTGACCTGCCGGAAGCCAACGTCGACCCAAAGACCATCTTCAAACACCTCTTGAGCGTAGCTCCGGAAGGAGAAATCGTCACGCAAGGGGGAGATGTCCGTGAGGGGGAGCGAGCTGCCCGGGAAGCTTTTGAGGCAACCTACCTGAATCATTACGTCGCCCATGCGACCATCGAGACCCACACCGCTCTTGTCAAAGTCGAGAAAGATCGCGTGACCGTCTGGGCATCGACGCAGCGGCCTTTCGGAGCCAAAGAGGAAGTGGCCCAGGCATTGGGGATCCCCTCCAAAAATGTCCAGGTCATCTCTCCTTTTGTGGGAGGCGGATTCGGCGGAAAGAGTCAGAACAGGCAGGTCGTGGAGGCGGCACGCCTTTCAAAACTGACGGGAAGACCTGTTCAGGTTGCCTGGAGCCGAGAAGAAGAGTTCTTTTATGACACCTTCCGGCCGGCGGCGATCGTAAAGATCAGATCCGGTGTGACAGAGGCAAGTCAGATCGCTTATTGGGATTTTGATGTTTATTTTGCCGGACCCCGGGGGGCAGAACAGTTTTATGATATCCCACATCACCGGGAACTGTCCCACGGACATTACACGGGCATTCCAGGGGCCCACCCCTTCGGGACAGGACCCTGGCGGGCGCCTGGAAGTAATACGAACACCTTTGCGAGAGAATCGCAAATCGATCTCATGGCCACGAATTTGAAAATGGACCCGCTCGAATTCCGTCTGAAGAACCTGAGTGATCAAAGGATGATTAAAGTCCTGAAGGCCGCGGCTGAAAAATTTGGCTGGGGAGCCTCACCATCCCCGAGCGGTCTGGGCTTTGGTGTGGCCTGCGCTACCGATGCGGGTGCGTATGTTGCCACTATGGCCGAAGTCGAAGTGGATCAGGAAAGTGGAAAGGTTCGTGTGAAGCGGATCGTCTGTGCACAGGACATGGGGCTGGTGATCAATCCCGAGGGAGCCAGGATCCAGATGGAAGGGAGTCTGGTGATGGGGCTGGGGTATGCGTTGACGGAAGAGGTCCGCTTCAACGGCGGAAGAATTTTTGACCGCAACTTCGATACTTATGAGATTCCCCGTTTCTCTTGGCTGCCAAAGATCGAGACCCTGCTGGTTGAAAATTCGGGATTTCCTCCGGCGGGCGGAGGAGAACCATCCATTGTCTGCATGGGCGGAGTCATCGCCAACGCCATTTTCGACGCCACGGGAGTCCGGCTATTCGAGCTCCCCATGACTCCGGAACGGATTAAAAATGCCCTGACCGAAGCTAAGGCCAAAAAGGCTTAGGGAGTTGGGCTTTAAAATTTCACTTGACTAAGCCAGATTGTTATATGTAGAATTTATCCGTTTTCGTATGCTGTAATCCTTAACTTCGCACATCACATCATCTTAAACTTCTGGTTTCACTCATGGAAAGGGATGGCCAGAAGAAGTCGATACCAGACCTCCGGGGAAGAGATACCCCGAAGACTTCTTGCGATATTCGGAACCCAAACCCTGATTGAGGGTGTACAACCCGAAGCGTGGGGGAATTGCCTACCAGTACAAGAAAGGAGGATATCATGATTTCTCTCAATGTCAACGGCAAGAACTACAAGGTAGATGTCTCAGAGGATGTGCCCCTCCTCTGGGTTATCAGAGACTATTTGAAACTCACGGGCACCAAGTTTGGTTGTGGGATCGGAGAATGCGGCGCATGCACGGTTCATATCGATGGCAAGGCAGAGAGGTCCTGCGGGATTCCTGTTGGGAAAGCCCAGGGCAAAAAGATTACCACCATCGAAGGGCTTCCTGAAAATCATCCTGTCAAGAGGGCGTGGATCAAGGAACAGGTTGTCCAGTGCGGTTATTGCCAGCCCGGGATCATGATGCAGGTGGCTGCCCTTATCTCATCAAAGCCCAAACCCAGCGCGGATCAGGTCATCAGCGCCATGGATGACGTCATCTGCCGATGCGGGACTCATCCCCGTATTAAACGCGGCATAAAAGCCGCTTTAGACATCATGAGAAAGGAGGGTTGAGCCATGATGAATAAACCTATCTCACGACGCTCATTTTTGAAGATGACAGGTCTGACCATCGCAGTCTCCGCAACACCTTTCGGTTACGATGTTATAAACGCCTCCGCTCAGAAAGAAGGCTCCTTCAAACCCAATGTGTGGTTTGAGATAACGCCTAACAATAGGATCACAATGACGATGGGACCCTCTGAGATGGGGCAAGGAACCCATACCGCACTGGGCATGGTCATCGCCGACGAGCTGGAAGCAGACTGGAAGCAGGTCCGTATCGTCCAGGGACCGGCCAGCGATGCATTTAAAAACCCCGCCATGGGCGACCAGATCACTGTGGCAAGCGCAAGTGTGAGGGGGTTCTATGAACCTTTACGAAAAGCAGGGGCCGCGGGGAGAGCCATGCTTGTCACCGCTGCTGCTCAGACTTGGAAGGTGCCGGAAGGGGAGTGCACCGCTCTCAACGGGACGGTGAAACATAAAAAGAGTAATCGCAGCCTCACCTACGGCCAGCTATGTCTGAGTGCCGCCAAACTTCAGATTCCAAAGGAGCCCCGCCTCAAGAATGAAAGCGAGTTCAAGTACATCGGTAAACCCATGCCCCGTGTGGACATACCTGAGAAAGTTGCCGGCAAATCGATTTACGGCCTTGATGTTAAAGTTCCGGAGATGCTGTACGGGGTGATCGCCCGTCCATCGGCGTACGGAGCAAAACCTGTTTCCTTTGATCAGAAGGCAGCGGAAGGCGTCAAGGGGGTGCGGAACGTCGTTCCTACCCCGATGGGTATTATCGTATGCGCGGAAACCCTGGATGCGGCGTGGAAAGGTCGAAACGCACTCAAAGTGCAGTGGGACAAGGGAACCCATCCTCAGATGGATAATGATTTTATTGAAAAGACTTTTATGGAGGACCTGGATAAGCCAGGGTCTGCCGCCGCAAAAGTGGGGGATGCCCAGAAGGCTCTGGGTGAAGCTCAAAAAAAGGTCGAGGCCACCTACTTCGTCCCCTTTGTCGCCCATACCACGATGGAACCAATGAACTGCACGGCCCATGTGCAAAAGGATCGGTGCGACGTATGGGTTCCCACACAAGCTCAGCTGGTCTCCCGGATGCTCGCTGCACAATTCGCTGAATTGCCACCCGAGAAGGTCCAGATCCATACCACTCTGGTTGGCTGCGGGCTCGGCAGACGCGCTGCTCCGGATTTTGTAATCGAAGCGGTCGTGGCTTCAAAGGTCGCTGGAAAGCCGGTGAAGCTCGTTTGGACGAGAGAAGAGGACATCAAGTATGATCTTTTTCGCGCTGCAACATGCCAGAGAGTTCAGGCGGGTCTCGACAGTCAAGGCCGTCTGATCGGCTGGTCCCATAAGGCCGTCGCTGGCTCCATTATGAAGGATATTGACCCAAAAGGGATCATCAATGGAGTTGATATTATGAGCCTATGGGGACTCTTAGATTTTCCCGGTGCGCCAACGAATAATAGAATCATGTATGAGATACCAAATTTCTACGTTGAATTCCTGCTGTCCAATCTCCCCATCCCTGTTTGTCCTTGGCGCGCCGTCCAGAATGGCCCCAATGCTTTTGTGATAGAGTGTTTCGTGGACGAAGTGGCCCATGCGGCCGCCAAAGATCCTCTGGAGTTCCGTTTGCAGCACTTAAAGAACAATATGCGTCCCCGAAGGGTCCTCGAAACGGTAGCCGAGAAGGCGGGGTGGGGAAAACCCTTAATGAAGGGACAGGGTCGCGGTATTGCCCAGCACTGCTGTTTTGGAAGTTACGTTGCTCAGGTTGCGGAGGTTTCTGTGAACGAGGGGAACGGAACCGTCAAGGTCAATCGGATCGTTGCTGCTGTTGATTGCGGCCCCTTTGTCAATCCAGACACGATCAAAGCTCAAATCGAAGGAGCGGATTATAGAAGCTTTAAGCACTACGTTGAAAGAAGAAGTCATGTTTTCCAACGGTGGGGTTAAATCAGAAAACTTCGATGATTACAAAATAATTAGGATGAGTGAGATTCCTGAAATAGAAGTTCATATTGTGAAGAGCACGGAACCAATCGGAGGGATCGGCGAGCCCGGTGTGCCCCCCTTGGCTCCCGCTGTGGCAAACGCAGTCTTTAATGCCACGGGTGCTCGCGTCAGGCGTATTCCCTTGACCCCACAAAGGGTTTTGGCCGCAATTCAAAAAAAGTGAGAGTATAAGACGTCCCAGAGAGCCCCGCCCCGTGGGCGGGGCTCTTTACCCCGTTAGGAATAATGCGCCGCTGCTCTGCAGCGAGATTGCATTTTGAATAATCCCAAGGGGGGAAAGCTCCACTGGAATTCCTAACGGGGTTTACTTATCCCGAGTTGATTGATCTGCAATGGCGCTCCGGCCTCATCATCGATCCTGCCTTTGGCATCCGCCTTTTATCCTCGTTCCTCCTGGTGGCGAAGTCCTTACCGTAATCAGAATTTTCCTTGACAACGATACAGGCGATTGGTAATAGTAATACCGTTTTGGGTCGGCTCACCACACCCAAGGGATAGATTTGGCCATTACGATAAACGAAGGAAGGAGGACATCATGATTTCTCTCAATGTCAACGGCAAGAACTATGCGGTAGATGTCTCGGATGACGTACCCCTGCTCTGGGTTTTGAGAGACCATCTGAAACTCATGGGCACCAAGTATGGTTGCGGGATCGGAGAATGTGGCTCATGCACGGTCCATATTAACGGCAAGGCAGAGAGGTCTTGCGGGATCTCGGTGAAGGAAGCAACCGGGAAGAAAATTATCACCATCGAAGGGCTTCCTGAAAATCATCCGGTGAAAAGAGCCTGGATCGAGGAACAGGTTGTCCAGTGCGGTTACTGCCAGCCCGGGGTCATGATGCAGGTGGCCGCTCTCCTTTCTGAGAAGCCCACTCCAACGGCAGATCAAATCATCAGCAAAATGGACAACGTGATCTGCCGGTGCGGGACCTATCTGCGCATGAAAAAGGGTATCAAAACCGCTGTTCAGATGACGAGAAAGGAGGGCAAATAACCATGAACCCGACCATATCACGTCGTTCATTTTTGAAAATAACAGGCCTGACGATAGGGGTCTCCGTCACCCCTTTTGGATACACCCTTCTCAATGCCGCTGAGAAAAGGGATTTCAACCCCAATGCATGGCTGCACATTACCTCGGACAACAAGGTAACCATATACATCGGCCAGTCCGAGATGGGCCAGGGCGTGCTGACCTCCCAATCCATGATCATTGCAGACGAACTGGAGGCGGATTGGAAGAAGGTCCAGATCAAGCAGGGTGCGGCATTGGAAGGATTCAAGAGCCCCCTCTTTAAGGCCCAGATTACGGTGGCAAGCCAGAGCATGAGAGGGTTTTACGAGCCGCTGCGAAAGGCGGGTGCCGCAGGCAGGGCGATGCTCGTTAAGGCTGCGGCGGAAACCTGGAAGGTCCCTGAAAGTGAATGCAAGGGCGTGCTGGGGACCGTGAAGCACGAAAAGAGCAAACGCAGTCTCACCTATGGCCAGCTTTGCGAGAAGGCATCCAGGCTTGAAGTGCCTCAGAACCCTCCCCTCAAGAAGGAGGAAGAATTCAGATATATGGGCAAGCCCATGCCCCGTGTGGATGTTCCGGAAAAAGTGAGAGGTAAAGCAATCTATGGTCTCGATGTCAACGATGGGAATGTCAAGGAACTGAAGGGAATGCTTTATGCGGTTATCGCCAAACCACCTGCCTACGGCGCAAAGCCTGTTTCCTTTGACCAAGCCGCTGCGGAAATGGTCAAAGGCGTGGTCAAGGTCATGCCGATTCCTATGGGGATTGCCGTATGCGCTACGTCCACCTACGCCGCGCTGAAGGGGAGGGATGCCCTCAAGGTACAGTGGGACAACGGAAAGATCCCCGACCTGGACGATCAGTATGTTGAGAAGACTCTGCTAGGAGACCTCGACAAGCCGGGTCCTAAAGTCCACGAACTAGGGGATGTGAAAAAAGCCCTGGCTGAAGCACCGAAGAAGTTGGAGGCAACCTACTATGTCCCCACTGTAGCCCACGCCACCATGGAGCCCATGAATTGCACGGCCTGGGTTCAGAAAGACCGCTGCGACGTCTGGGCTTCCACACAGGGCCAGACAGGTGACCATGAGCTGGCTACAAAGATCTCCGGCTTGCCTCCGGAGAAAGTCTTCATCCACACGACCTTTCTCGGTTGCGGGTTGGGCAGACGTACCAGGCCCGATCGTGTACCCGAGGCCGTAACCATCTCGAAGGCCCTCGGAAAACCGGTCAAGGTGACGTGGACGCGCGAAGAAGACTTCAAATACGACTGGTTTCGCGCTCCCATTGCTCACCGGATTCAGGGCGGCGTGGATGCCCAGGGTCAGTTGGTCGCCTGGTCCCACAAAGGCGCGAGTATTTCCATCACGAAGAGCGTCAACCCCGCTGCTGAGCTGAAAGGCGGGATTGACTGGTATATGCTGTGGGGTCTATGGATGGGGCCAACGGAGCCGCTCCAATGGAACACCAAGATCCAGTATGAAATACCGAACTTCTACATCGAATTTAACCTGTCCGATCTTCCCATACCCACCTGTCCATGGCGCTCGGTCGTGGTTGCTCAGCACGCTTTTGCGATAGAGAGTTTCATGGATGAGTTGGCCAGCGCCGCCGGTAAGGATCCTCTCGAGTTCCGGCTCCAGAGCCTGAAGAACAACAAGCGGGCCAGCCGCGTGCTCGAGACCGTGGCGGAGAAGGCCGGGTGGGGCAAGCCCATCCCTCAAGGTCAAGGCCGGGGTATTGCCCAGGCAGCCTGCTTCGGCTCCTGGGTCGCGCACGTGGTGGACCTCTCGGTGGACAAGAGTACCGGCAAGATCAAGGTTCATAAGGTTTTTGTGGCCGTCGATTGCGGACCGGTGATCAATCCCGGGCCCCTTGTAGAGCAAATGGAATCCGGGATCATGATGGGTCTGAGCACGGCACTGAAAGAGCAGGTCAAGTTTGCCAAGGGCGGCGTGGCCACGTCGAATTACGACGACTACCCCATCCTCCGGATGAGTGAAGCGCCCGAGATCGAGGTTCACATGGTAAAAAGTACCGATAAGATCGGCGGCATCGGCGAGCCCGGTGTCCCGCCCCTAGCGCCTGCCGTTGCGAACGCGGTCTTTAACGCGACGGGGGTGCGAATCAGGCGTATTCCCATGACCCCGGAAATAGTACTGGCTGCGCTCAAGAACAAGTGAGGATGTAAGGAATAAAGATACCCTTAAATGGCAGGAGGTTTTATCGCGGGGATTGACTTCGGCCCAATTCTGGGAAACCGGATTAAGAGATTAACCAAGGATGTTTGAAATTTACCCTGCCCCTCCCTTTCCCCAGTGGGGAGAGGGAGGGGGTGAAGGGGGTAAAATTGGGGGCGGTAGTTCTAAGTTTCAGATCGTGAAACTGAAAACATAGATCATCGCCCCTTTTCTTTGTCATGAGAAAAACAGGCCTTTCCAATTCCTCGGGAAACTCACTTGTATGAAACCAGTGGGGATTTCAGCAGAATATAATACGGCAGAGAAATTAATCATTGCTCATCGTGGCGCCTCAAGCGACGCAAAAGAGAATACGATCGAATCGTTTAAGAAAGCCATGCTTTTAGGCGCCGACATGCTCGAGTTCGATGTGAGAAGAACGAAAGACAATGTCTTGATTGTCTACCATGACGAAATGATTCAAGGCGATTCCGTCAAAGATCTAACCTATGGAGCAATCAGCCAAACGGCCAGGAATCAGGGGTTTGACATTCCAACGGTGGAAGAGGTTTTGAAGTGGGCACGGGGAAAGATAAAACTGGATGTCGAACTAAAGGAAGAGGGCTATGAAAAAGAAATCGTAGAATTAGTACTCGGCTATTTTGAAGAAGACCGATTTGTCATGACCTCATTCAACGACGCTTCGTTAGCGGTTATTAAAGAGCGATATCCTGACATCAAAGCGGGCCTAATCTTAGGAAGAAAAATTCCGTCCACCCATATTCGGACCCGATTCCAAGAGTTATTCCCAATGAAAAGGTGTAAGGACGCTAAAGCAGATTTCCTGGTGGGCCATTTGAAATTGTTGCGGGCTGGTTTCTTGGAAAGAGCTCGAAGAAATCACCTTCCCGTCTTCGTTTGGACGGTGAACGACGAAGAGACGATCTGGAAATTGCTTCATGACAGAAGAGTCTACGCCATCATCACAGACAAGCCGGATTTGGCTGTTTCGTTACGAAAAAAAGCACTTCCATGCTCGTAGTGTCTCTGAAGAGTCCCGCGGGATGCCGGGTAATTACGCTTCTAGTCTCTGATTCATTTCGACAAAAGATAAAGCTGTTTCTCACCTAAAATGTTATACTTGGATTTGATTGAAATCAAACGATACGATTTGAACAGGAGGTACATTCAATGAGACGATCCTCTTCAAAGGCGTTGCTGGGTATTCTGTTGGTTTCGACTATTGTTCTGGCCGGGTTCGCGATTTGTGCGGCTGCGGAGACTACCATTGAAGAGATTATGAATAAGGGAGATTCCTACGAGGGCAGGACGGTCTCGGTGACGGGAACTGTTTCAAACCTAAAATTCAGGGCGTTGGAGGTCGGGAATAACTACACGACGTTTATGCTCGCCAGCAAATCTGGAGGTCGTATCAAGGTTTTTTCCTGGGGAAAGTTGACACTCAAAGCAGGGCAAAAAGTTCAGGTCACGGGCGTCTATCGAAAGGTCAGCAAAGCTGGCCCTCGCTATTTTTATAACCAAATCGTGGCGTCGGATGTGAAGTGAATGAGAGAGCAGAAGAAATATCTTGGAGGGGAGGCCCTCACTTGTTACATCTTGAAGAAATTAGATTGTTGACCGAGCAATTTCCCACCAGGGATCATTATCCGTTCAACATTGACGTGCTTCAACAAACGCGAACGATCCAATTTCCCACGCCTGTCACCTTTTTTATCGGGGAAAATGGCTCAGGGAAAACCACCCTGCTCGAAGCACTTGCCCGAAGGTGCCATATACACATCTGGAGTGGAATTGAAAGAACCCGTTGTACCATGAATCCTTATGAGGAGAGGCTTTTCCTATATATCGAAGTCAAATGGACGGATGGCATTGTCCCAGGTTCCTTTTTCTCATCACAAATCTTTCATAATTTTGCCCAACTGGTAGACGAATGGGAAGCAGACAATCCTGGACAGATCGATTATTTCGGAGGAAAATCTCTGATTGCCCAATCTCACGGACAGTCTATCCTGTCCTTTTTCAAATCTCGTTACAAGATCAAAGGACTCTACCTCTTAGACGAACCCGAAACAGCCCTTTCACCCAGGAGCCAGTTAGAGCTTTTGAAGCTCCTTCAGGAGATGAGCGCCCTGGGGCATGCACAATTCGTCATCGCCACACATTCGCCGATTCTCTTAGCTTGCCCTGGGTCTATCATCTACAGTTTTGATGCCCCTCCGGTCAAAACGATCCGGTATGAAGATACGGAATACTACCGGATTTATAAGACCTTCATGGAAAACCCCAGCCGGTATTTCAAAGAAGAAAAATGAATCTCATCCATTTCGATGAGGGCTTGTTCCATGGAAATGCGGGAACAGGGTGGTCGCTGCAGAAAAGATTTTGATCCTGGAGAAGTTGGAAGAAAAGGGAGTTCTAAGGCGCACCCGGCGAAATCGATTGAACAAGCACCTCAAAATCATCCCACTCGAAGGAATTCTTGACGAAAAAGCGATCCGCTCCATATTGAACGGCTGCTTGTCGGTATTCCGGCAAATCATAATCTGTCAGAATGGCGATGTTGATACCCGGGATGTCCTTTTTTATTTTCTGGGTGAGCTGAAGGCCATTGATTCCCGGCAAACGGATATCCATAAAGATGAGATCAGGAGGACCTCCTTTGATTTTCTTCAAGGCCTCGTCGGCATTTCCAGCTTCCTCAATGACCATGGATGGAAAATAGTCAACAAGACCCTTCTTGAAAGCTTCCCGAAAGAGACGATTGTCTTCAACGATCAATACTCTTAACATTTTTCCCCCTTCATCGATTTATTAAGAAGTCCATCATTGAGCAGACATATTATTCTTAAAATCTCCCCTCGCCCCTCTTTTCCAAAGAGGGGTGAGTCCTCCCTTTGGCAAAGGGAGGTTAGGAGGGATTTTACAATGGAATTTCAAACAGCTAAGTTGCTATCTTTATTACATTCCGCAATCCGCGCTCCGAATTCCGCATTCAGATAGGCCACGACGCGCGAATCTTCGTCCCTTTCCCCTTGGTCGATTCGATAGCAAAGGAACCCCCCGAAAGTTCCGTCCGCTCCTTCATGCTCTCAAGCCCCAGTCCCTGAGTATGGCCTCCCGGAACCTGGGCCTTCGAAAGGTCAAACCCTTGACCATTATCCTGGATAACCAGTTCCATCGCCTGATCCGTTTTCCGCAGGGAGAGTAATGCCATTTTGGCCATGCTATGTTTGGCGATATTGTTCAAACCTTCCTGCAGAACCCTGAAGATTACCGTCCTCAAGGAGCCAGGCACTTCATGCTCTTCGATCTCGATACTCTGGCTTATACGGATTTTTGAATAAGTTGACTCAAACTGACGGCAGAACCACTTGATGGTTGCCAAGATCCCCAGATCGTCGAGCATGGAAGGCCTTAAATTCATCTGGATTCTTCGGGCTTCCTCAATCGCTCCTTGAACGATTGGGATAACGCTTCTCAAGGCAGCCGTTGTCTCAGGACTCTTGGCAGCAACCTCCGTGAGTACATTTTCCACTTTGAATTTTATGGCAGACAAGGATGATCCGATGCTGTCATGGATTTCGCCGGCAATCGTTTTTCTTTCTTTCTCTTGAGCGTTGAGGAGCTCCGTGGACAGATGCCGAAGGTCACTTTCCGACTTCTTCAACTCACTCTCGATCCTCGCACACTCATCAATTTCAACCTTTAGTTTTTCATTTGCAGCCTCCAGATCCTCGGTTCGTTCCTGAACCTGGTGCTCCAGCGTCCCGGTCAGTTGTTGAAGTTCCAACGTCCTCTGGCGCAGCGCTTCCTCCGCCTGCTTACGCTCGGTGATGTCGCGGCCATAGACGTTGACGTAGCGTTCCGCAGAGAATGGTGTCACCGAGACGGAATAACACCTTCCCCCCAGCTCAATGTCCTGAGTTGCCTCCTCCGTCCCCGTCATCGCCTGTTCTACGAGCGGCAGGAGCGAACCCTGAAGTGACTTGCCGACCTCGCACCCCCACCCAAGTATCTCCGCAGACGCCGGATTGCAGTAGAGAACCCTCCCATCTGTTGATGCCCGCAGCACGGGGCTGGGGTTCTCATCCGGAAACCGCGCCAGCCAGACCGCCCGCTCAAGGGCCTCGCGCAACCTGGCCTGTGCACGTCGCTTCTCGGTGACGTCATGAAAAACGAGTACGACGCCCGATGACGTTACCGGCGGCAGTCCAGGATCGGCGCAGCGCTGTCCTCGATGGGCACTTCCCGGCCGTCCTTGGTGAGCAGCGCAGTGTCGTTGGCCAGACCGACCACACGTTTCTCGGTAAGAACTCGCGCCGCCAGGTCTTCAGCCGGCGCATGGGTCTTCTCGTTGATGATCCTGAAGACACTCTGGATCGGTTGACCCAGGACCTCTTCAGATTGCCAGCCAGTCAACGTTATGGCGACGTGATTGAGAAACGTAATCCGGCCTTCTGTGTCGCTGGCGATCACCGCGTCGCCGATACTGCTAAGCGTGACCCGCAGCCACTCGCGCTGTTTTTGCAGCTCTGTTTCTGCCCTCTTGCGTTCAACAATCTCCCTCTCCAAGTCTGCTTTGGACGCAGTAACTTGTTTCAAGCTTGCGGTCATCTGGTTGAAGGCACGCGACAAATCGCCGATCTCGTCATTCTCCCTTTCTTCAGTCTTGAAATCCAGGTTACCAGAGCCGATGACAGCCGCCCCCGCATGGAGGGTCACTATCGATTTCAGGATGCGGCGGTAAGTCAGCATATAGCTGACCAAAAGAAATGCGCCGAACAATCCTACCATCAGATAAATGAGCATGCTTCTTGTATTTGTTAGCTGGTCCATCTGTTGATGTAATAGCTGTGATAAACGTGAAGCATCCGATACCAGTCCCTGGCTTTGAACCGCCATCCGGCTCCATGAGACCTGAAGAAATGCCATGTCAAGAGCTGTGGTCCGTTTCTGAGACGGGCCTCCAACAGCAGATGCCACACTTTCAAATACCTGTTTCAATCGCTGTTCATTTGCCTGTATATTGCGGATAAGCGCCTGCTGCTCCGGCTTTTCTGCTCGCAGCCTGGTGACTTCGCTGGAAAAAGAGGTAAACCGTGATTGCCATCGGTTGAGTTGCTGGCTTTCGCGGTAAATCAGGTAATCATTGGACAAGTAGCTTAGCTCGCTTGCCCCCTGGGCGATACTGCTGGCAATCTTTTCCTGTTCGTTAGCCTTCTCTACCTGTCGATGCGTGATGATCGCCGATGCCGCAATAACCGCCAGGATAGCGCCGAACAGGAGCATGGTTATGATGAATTGCGTTCTAATTTTCATGGTTCTCCCTCAGTAAATGATTTTCACCGCTTCTGGCTTTACCGCTCTTAGTCCTTCAACATAAATGCAATTCATGAAATCGGGGATCTTCTTTTGACTCGTAAGTTTATTTTTTATCATCCACCGTGCTTCGTCTTCCATCGCTGTGATAAGTGACTGGTCAAGGGAAAGCGAAAACTGGTTGTCCCCCCAAACCTTCGAGATGTAGGCGTCGTCATACCCGAGCCGCTTTTTCACAACCCCTTTGGTCTCCTCCGGGTGGAGAGATGCGTACTCTTCTGCCACCGAAATCGAGCGCAGAAACCGGTTAATTGTTTTCCGGTGCGTTCCTGTCCAGTCAGCACGTCCGATGATATTCCAATAAGTGAGTTGGCTGCTCTGAATTGGCCACACGATGATACCACCACCGTTCCGATCCGTTATCCTGTCCAAGTACGGGTGCCAAGTGACGACAGCGTCGACATTTCCGCCAGCAAGGGCATCTGCCGAATAATCAGGCCGGACGTTCAGGATGGTCACGTCCGCGGGACCCAGACCATGGACGGTAAGGTACCTGCCGAGATAGAACGCGGCGATTGTCCCCAGCGGGACCCCGATCCTCCGTTCCTTTAGGTCGATGACTTTTCCAATCTTCCGGTCCTTGCGGGCAATGAGGAACATGTTCTCGAACTTGTCGATGCTCCCAAATGCCCGGATCTCACGTTGCTGCAAGAGATGGTTGACCATGACGAATTCGGAGGCGACGGCAATGTCGATTTCATTCCTCATCAGCCCGGGCACGGCGGCCCCACCGGAATCGTACTCCTTTATTGTCACATTGAGGCCGTTTCTCTCAAAATAACCCTTATCCCCGGCGATGTAGATGAGGGCGTTCGTCTCGAGCGCAGGCGCACCGATGGTGACTGACTCCACTTTCCCTGAATAGTCGCTCTTGGAACAAGACCAGAAACTAAAGGCACCCAATAGCAGCAATGTCAGAATGCAGAATATACCCCATCCCCTTCCTGACCTCCCCCTTGAAGGGGGAGGAACATAACAATCTCCCTCCCCCTCAGGGGGAGGGGCAGGGTGGGGGTGGGGAACCATCTTCTTCGCACTCTCTTTCCAGCTGCTTTTTGTGGCCATTCCGAATTCCGCACTCCGCATTTGGCTCATCGTATAATATTTACCGCTTCAGGCTTTACAGCCTTGAGACCGTCAATGTAGATGTAATTCAGGAAATCGGGAACCTGCTTTTCCCTGGTCAAGCTATTTTTTATCATCCACCGCGCCTCATCTTCCATAGCGAGGATGAGCGACTGATCGAGCGAAAGAGAGAACTGGTAGCGTTGCCAGATAATCTCCAGATAGGCATCCTCGAAATTCATCCGTTTCCTGACGATGGCTTTTGCTTCACTGTGGTGACTGGTGATATAGCTTTCTGCCTGGACCAACGATTTAATAAGCCGTTTTATCTTGTTAGGATGCTTATTTATCCAGCCGGAGGTACTGACTAGATTCCAATAGGCATACTGGCCGCCTTGCAACGGCATCGTGATCACTTCTTTACCCATGCGTTGATTTATTTGGGCTACCCAAGGTTCCCATGTGGCGACAGCCTCAACCTCCCTACCGGCAATCGCTTTTTCCGAGTCTGGAGCCCTGGTGTCGATGAGGGTTACTTGCTGAATGTTTATGCCGTTAAGGTCAAGCGTTCTTCCCAGGTAGAATTCCGAAATCGTTTTGAGAGTAACACCCACCTTCTTCCCCTTGAGATCCTGAATCGTCTTTATTCCGCTGTCGGTACGCCAGATAATGTAAGTGTTCTCATACTTGGCTATAGTCCCAAAACTGGTAATATCTTTTTTATTGAATACCTGTCTTACGATGGGAAACTCAGCAGCTAATGCGATCTCTGCTTCACCATTCAACATCCCCGCGGCCGCAGAGGCCCCGGAATCATAGTCTTCTTTAAGAGTAACCTGAAGGCCGTTGGCGGCGAATAATTTCTGAGCTTCCGCAACGTAGAACAGCGCATTCAATTCAGTCGGTACCATTGCTACAGTCAAGGTTTCCAGCTTCCCGGAATCGCTGCCCGAGGAGCAGGCCGACAGACCAAATCCACAGGAAACCACGGCTAGGAAAGCCAGTATTATGACCGGAACCCTCTTCAATATTTTTTCCTTCATCGAATAATACTCACCGCTTCGGGCTTCCTGTGCTTCATCATATATGGCTATGCATGCGGCCTCTCTTCAAAAAACACCCGGGAGCGGAATGACTCACCATTCCGTATTCTTTACCGCTCAGCTTTTGATCCGCTTGGCCCCGGGTTGGAATCGCATGGAGTAATGTTAAAAGATACATAAAGTTAGGAGTAATATCAATATCAACATCAAATTTCTTCATGCTGGCAGCTCAAGGAGAGTTTAAGTGTTACGAAAGAAAAGAGGCAGTGAAGAGCATGGAATAGTTCACTTCGAAAAACCATAGGCGGATGAAATTTTTGTATTCTGCGGAGAGACCTGGGTTTTTTACGATTTCGGGACTTTTCTAAATCTGAACCAATTTTTGATGCCGGGCATGAGACGACGAATATCGTCAAGTTTCTCCCTTGCAGCCTTTTCACCTTCATCAACGAGATTCATGGCCTGGGAGAAACTTGACCAATGCACATCCCCGACTTCCGGGTAGATCACCACATCAGACTGGGCCAACTCATATTGTCTCAGCCTTTCGCCCATGATCTCATTGACTCTGAGATAGACATCCACCACGTCCGCAGCTCTTCCGAACCGACGCCCCGGTCTACGACCACTGCAATGACAATGTCCGCCCCTTCCTGTCTCGCTACGGGACTGGGAACACGGCAGATGATGCCCCCGTCCGATAAGAGTCTTTCGCCCTCCTTCAGCGGCGCGATGGCTCCTGGAACGGCGCAACTCGCCATCACCGCCTGCCGCAGAGAGCCCTTGGAAAAGATGATCTGCTCACCGCTCACCAGGTCCGTGGCCACCGCGCGGAAGGGAATTCGAGTCTCTTCAATCCGAATGTCCGGAATAAAATAATCGATGGTGGCCTGGAAATCCTCATTTGAAAGTATGCCCGGTTTGAACATGGCTTGGATCAGATAAAAGTGATTTCTTAAAATAGGTCTGAATTCTCTGGGTCAGACCTACCTCTCCCTTTGCATGAGCCGCTTCAAAGGCCTTCATCGCCGAAGATCGAAATTCAGTACTGTTGAGATACTCCTCCACCTTCTTCTGCAACTCATCTGCGTTGAGGCCGCTGGCATAGGCTCCGCCCACTAACGCCCCGATGCTCGTTCCGGCAATGAGATGAATGGGAATCTCCTCCTTCTCAAGCACCCTTAACACGCCTATATGGGCGAGCCCTCTGGCACCCCCGCCCCCAAGGGCAAGCCCGATGCGTTTCCTTTTCCAAAACATAATCGCAGCCTTCTCCTAAAGCCTACTGGCGCTATTTTACCTTTTATGCCCCTGGAACATCAAGACCATATTCTTGGCAACCCCGTCACTTGTCTCCCTCTCCCTGAGGGGGAGGGTGTGATAGGGGAGGGTTGAAATCTAAAATACGGTGATGCTATTCTAATGAATAGGTGATAAAGACTTTCTAAGGAGGCCTCAAATGGAAACGAAGAATTTTCCCCGGGAGGTTAAGAAATTTGAAATCGAGGCCTATGAGAGGCCAACAAACTTAAGGGAATTAAGGAAAACTTACGTTCCTTTTTCCGGGTCGCCGCTCAGGCATCCCCGTGATCCCAAGAAGGTGATTTTAGTACCAGACCCTTACGGCAGCAGTCCTTTTTATTACGAGTTCAAGAGGGATGACGTCACCTTCGCGGAGAAGCTTCCAAGTATCGTGAACCTCGAAGGCGAGACGACACCCATGGTCAGACTCTGGGTGAAAAAAATGAGCCGGGGAATCGTTTGCACCCCCTTTTTGGTGGAAGAAACCAAAAACTTTGAATAAGGGTAACCTCCCCTTTCGACGGAAAATGTGATCTCATGAGAGATCATCACGTCAACCTGCTCCAGCTACGAAACCCCGTTGTGAGTTCAAGCGGGTTTGCAAATGATGATCATTCCGATTCTCTCTCCATGGGGAGGAGGAGAATAGCGGAGGGTAACCATGGAAAGGAGGCCTATTTATGGCAGATGCGACAGTGGAACTGCTTCGAGAACTGACTGAGGCGCCCGGCGTTTCGGGCTATGAGCAAGAGGTCCGTGAGGTCATTCGGAGGCATCTTCAAGAGATTACTACCATAGAGCAAGACCGGCTTGGCAGCATCGTTTGTCGAAAGGACGGTAAAGCAAAAGAACCGCGGATCATGCTCGCAGGGCACATGGATGAGATCGGATTCATCGTAAAACTTGTGACGGACGAGGGTTTCATCAAATTCAGCCCCCTCGGGGGATGGTGGGGGCATGTCATGCTGGCTCAGCGCGTGGTGATCAAAACCCGAAAGGGCGATGTGATTGGCCTGATCGGTTCGAAACCTCCCCACATCCTGTCGGACGAAGAGCGGAAAAAACTCCAAGAACCGAAGGATATGTATATCGATGTCGGTGCCATTTCATCGGCCGAGGTTAAGGAACTTGGTATCCGTCCAGGGGACCCCATCATCCCCGTCAGTCCTTTCACTGTCCTGGGGACTGGCAGGGCTTATCTGGCAAAGGCATTCGACGATCGGGCCGGATGTGCCCTCTTCATCGAGGTGATCAAGAACCTCTGCCGGGAGAAACATCCAAACACGGTATATGGTGTCGGTACTGTCCAGGAGGAAGTGGGCCTTCGAGGGGCGCGAACAAGCTCCTGGGTGGTCGAACCGGATGTCGGGCTCACGATGGAGGTCGGCGTTGCAGGGGATGTTCCGGACGTCAAGAAAGACGACGCCCAGGGAAAACTGGGAAAAGGACCCGTCATCGTGATCCGGGATGGAAGCATGGTTCCCAACCTAAGGCTTCGGGATCTCTTCGTAAACACGGCAGAGAAGTTGAAGATCCCTTATCAATTCGATATGCTGGAACGGGGCGGAACGGATTCCGGAGCCATTCATCTTCACCGCCGTGGAGTGCCCAACCTTGTCATTGCCGTCCCTACCCGGCACATTCACAGTCATGCGGGTATCCTCTACCGAGAAGACTTTGACCACGCCGTGAGACTTGTCACCGCCGTGATCAAAAAGCTTGACGCACCCACGGTCGCCGAGTTTGACGGAATGAGAAAAAGGGATTGAATAATTTTCCAAATCATACGTCTAAAAATATATCGGAAATGACCTGGTGAGTTTGAGTTGTAGAAGAAAGAGAAAAAATGTGGCAAAATAAGGTGAGGAGCTAAGGAGGTGGATTAAGATGAAAAAACTTATCATGATCAGCTTGATCCTGTTAACTCTTTTTCTTTCAAGCGGACCGGCCTTAGCCTGGCGTGGATACTCTCGTGGCCATTTCGGGGTTTTTGTTGCTCCACCCCCGTTTTGGGTAGGGCCTCCTGCTGTTTATTACCGGGGGTACTATCCGCCACCCGGCTACTATGGGCCCGGTTACGATGGCAGGTTATTATTATGGTCCGTCTCGAGTCTGGATCCCCGGCCACTGGGAAGATCAGGTGGACTCCGTATGGGTTGGCAAAGGGCCTGGACTCCAGGCTACTGGGAATATCGACGATAAATGAAAGGGATTGAAGATCAATCTTCAATCCCTTTCATTTTCTGACGTTGTGTTGTTACGTTGCTTTTAGAGCATCCTTTAGACCGTTCTGAAAGACAAGGTGTGAAGGTCCGGAACTTAGTCCAATTTCTTTACGTATTTCGAAATCATTTCTGTGAGCTTCTTCTTCTGCACATCGTTCAGATTGCTTTGAAAACCCATTAGCAGATCAAAACTCTTATTAAAATGTTCTGCTTCATTCCGAAGGATTCCCTGGAGAAGAGCGGTCATCTTTTGGATGTCCGGATTTTCTTTCGTCCGCCTCCTCCTTGATCTTCGTCCAAGGCTTCCTTGTTTTCTTTTCCGACCCTCCTGGAAGTTCTTCCGGATTTCGGCCTTTAGACCTTCGAGCTTCGTCTTTTGATCCTCATTCAGATCGAGTTTCTTTGCGGTCTTATCGACTTTCTTGACGAATATCTTTTCAGCCTCTGACATCGTATCGATTCGGGGTTTACACGCCAAAATGCCCCCGGCCAAAAAAACAGCCAACACTCAAATAAACGAAAGACCGGTTTGATTTCATGTTTTTTCTCCTTTCATTTCAAAAGAATTCACTCACTGACTTACTTGAGCCTTTAGTTAAATTTAATAACGAGACTTATGGAAAGTCAACCCTTCGACTCCCGGCCTGAAGACCTGGGCTTGCTCAGGGTTACCCTGAGCGGCGATTCTTTACCCCTTCCTAAAAGGCGAGGCTTGGCGCCGCCGAATGGGTCAACCTGCGCCATCCAGCGCACCAACTCAATCCCTTTCTGTCAATCCTCTCAAGATACGATTACCTATTGTCGCGCCTCGAGAATGACTTTAGGAGATCCCCCCCCCATCGAGGTTGTGCCTTAATAAAGATAACTAGCAGAAATTCTTAAGAACGGAACAGACAGGCGGGTGAGGACAAGCCTTACAATAAGGTAATAATTTTCTTCTATTGAATCAGAGCAAAAAATGTGGGATAAAGGAAATAGCCCTTTTGGAGGCGGCGGTGATGCCCAAAAAGAATCTGCATCGTGAATACAGCCGCCTTGCTGGGTTTCTAAGGAGTATTTCGCTTCGCCTTCAACTCCTTGTCGCCCTGCAATTCCTTCTTTTACTGTCCTCCCTCATTCTTCTTATCCTTCTTGGAAGTCTCGTTGTTTTAGAAATGAAGGGAGTATTCCCCTATCTCCCCATCTTCTACTCTGCCATCGTCACCTTCTCTCTTGGTATTCTTTTCTTTGTTGGACTTTGGCGGATCCTCTCCTGGCCATCCGTGAAACGAGTAGCCAGGGGGCTGGAGGAGAAGTTTCCTAAATTAAAGGATGATGTGACGAATTCCCTGCTCCTCTTTGATCAACTAAATAACGGCAGAGGTTCGAACCCGGTTTCGAAAGGGTTGATGACAGCCCATCTGAAAAAAACAGTTGAAGAAATTTCTTCCATCCATCCCCGTCAGGTTGTCAACCTGAGAAAAGCACTCACGCCCCTCAGGATTCTATTACCTTTGATGGGTACCTGTTTGGTGATTCTTGCAATCGACCCCACCTTCTTGAGCCGATCTTTCGGCCTGATCATCCATCCTTTTTCAAACATGCCAGATCAGAAGAGCTTCATCTCTGTTGAACCGAAGGGGTCGGTGGTGTTACGCGGCTCTCCCCTTGCGATCAAGGCTTTTGTCACGGGACATATTCCCAAAAGCCTGGCTTTGGCTATCTGGCCTGAGGAAGGGGAAGTTAAACGCATGACGATGAATCCAGAAGGAAATGGACAGTTTGCTTATCAGATGCCATCGACTCAGCTCTCCTTTCGTTTCCGAGCCTATCATGGTGTTAACACCTCTCCCATTTATGACGTTCGCGTTGTCGATCCTCCTGACATTGGAAAGATAAGACTCACCCTGATTCCGCCCGACTACACCGGTCTTCCCAACGAAGTGAAGGAGGACGGACTGATTGAAGCCCTGAAGGGAACGGTCGTCAATTTTGAGATTCGGACCACAAAGCAAGTCAGAGAGGGAAAGATCCTATTGAGTCAAAACAACCAGCTTCTCCTGAAGGCTGATGGAGATCGGCTGACGGGAAGTCTTCTGGTCTTTTATCCCGGCCTCTATTCCATCCATTTAAAGGATGATCTCGGTTTCGAGAACCCCAACCCCGTTCAATACCCGATCCGCGTCGTTTTTGATAGATATCCTGAGGGCGAGATCATGAGCCCGGATCATGATCTCGAGATCTCGGGAAATGAAATTCTCCCCGTTCAGTATACGGTGAAGGATGACTTTGGGATCACAGCGGTGAGATTGAATTATCAGATGGGAGCAAAGGAATATTCTGTCAATCTCAAGAATCCGAATCAAGGTCGGCTCATCGGTCCGGAGATATTCAAATGGGATCTGAGCAGCTTGGATCTGACCCCTGGAGAAAAGGTCCTATTTCGTCTCGAGGTTTGGGACAATGATTCAATCTCTGGTCCGAAGAAAGGGACTTCGCGAACATTGATCTTATCGGTCAGAGATGAAAGGGCACGGGCAGCCAAGGAAGGAGAGGAAGCCCGCCAGATCGCGGAAGCCCTTTTGGATCTTCTGGCGGATCAATTGGAAGACAGCAAAGAGAAAGATCGAATGACGCAGGAGATCGAGGGGATTTTGAAACGAGTCGATGAGAATCTGGAGAAGATGGATCAGAGAGGAGAACGCTTTGACTTCGAAGCCTTGAAGCGGAATCTTGCCTCCCTGAAGGAAAGACTCCCTCAGGAGCCTAAGGAAACCATTACCCAGGAAATGGAACGATTGGCCCTCCTCGCAGAAGAGATTTCGAAGAAGGCCAAGATGAATGAAGTGGAGGCCATGGCCCGGGAGATTAAGAGCCGGCAGAACCGTCTGATGGACTTTCTGAAGGAGTTTAAAGGTCCTCTGAACCGGGAAGAGCTGGAGGACATCACAAAGGAGCTGAAGGCCCTCGAAGAGCTAATCCGATCGGTGATGGAGGCCCTCGCCAAATTGGCCCCTGAACTCCCTGAGGAATTTGTCAATCTCCCGGAGTTCCAAGGCTTTGAATTTCAGGATCTCTTAAAAGATCTAGAGGAAGTTCACAAAAAACTGATGGCCGGAGACTTCAAAGGAGCCCTGGAAACAGCCCAGAGACTTATTCAAGCTCTGTCTGAAATGATGGCTCAACTGGGGAGAATGGGAAGACAGACAGGGATGGGTTCTTTCGAAAGACTTCAGGGAGAGATGGCTCGCCAGGCTGGAGAGCTGGATAAGATATTGACTGAACAGAAGGAGATATTGAATGAAACGGAGAAGATCGACAGGGACTTGAAATGGAAGATTGAAAAGGAGATTGAAAAGAGGTTGGATCGATCCCTTTCGCATCTGAATGAAATTCTCGATGAACTCCATCATTCTCCGACAGAGGAACAGAAAGACTTGATTGAGGAGTTGGAGAGGCTTTTAAAAACCGGCAATCTGGAAAGATTCTCCCAATTAGGAGAAGGATTGGAGAAAGCGTTTTCTGAGAAACCCGATGATCAAAAGGGGATCAGAGAATTGATCGAGATCATGAAGCGTTTGGCACCCCAACAAGACGAAATCATGACTCTAGAACAGAAGGAGAAATTTCCGGACCTCTCAAAGAGGGAGGTGAATCTGAGAGAAAGGACAGATCGTTTAAGAGAAAAACTGGAGATATTCGCCCAACTCTTTCCGGGCATGGATACGGGGGTTCTCAATGACTTTAAGGGAGCCGCGGGGGACATGGGAGAGGCCTCAGGAAAGTTGGGAAAGGAAGATGCTCCTTCTGCCATCCCTCCAGAACAAGAGGCGATCAGGAAGTTGACCCGCTCTCAACAAGCCATGCAGCAGATGGCTCAGCAGATGGCCCAACAGATGGCCATGCGGATGCAAGCCAACCAATGGGGTTATCAATGGTGGGGATACGATCCGAGGCCGGGTTGGTATTACGGCCCTTGGCTCCCCATGCCCACCCGACCCCAACCCCAGTTTAACCGTCCCTTGGAGAGAGGCTACACGGGCATTGACCGGGAAGAATTCGAGCCTCCGTCGAAGGATGCCTATCAGGTTCCTAAGATCTTCAGAGAAAAGATCATGGAATCTTTGAAAGAGGGAATTCCTCCTCAATACAAGAGAGACGTGGAAAAATACTTCAGAGGTTTGACGGAATGAGACAAATAGCCATTGTTCTTATCTTCCTCGTTATCATCCTCCCCTCTGCCGGGAGGACCGCTTCCCAGGAGGCCATCGATTCTCTCACGGTAAAATTGGAGGTTGGGAAGTGTCGGATGCATGGGGAGACGTCAAACGTCTTCTTGGAGATGAGCCTAATGATCCTAAGCTTCTGGAGCTCGCCTCATCCATTGCCTTTCACAAAGGCGACTACCCGGAGGCATCGAAGTTGATGAAACAGGCATTGGCGCAAGACGGGGAGGACGAGAAGAGAAAAGCTTTTGCCTCCTTCATTGAAGAGACCCTTGCCCTTGTTTCCTCATTTAAGAGAGTGGAGAGTTCCCATTTCGTCATCAGCCTGGATGAAAAACAAGACGGCATCTTGACGGATTACCTCATCGATTCCTTGGAGAAGACCTACCAGGTCATGGCGCAGCAATACGGCTTTCAGCCCCTGGAGAAGATTCGGATTGAAGTCTTTCCAAATGCGAAGGCCTTCTATTTGGTGACCACCCTGTCTGTCCGGGATATTGAAGTGACAGGAGCAGTTGGAATCGCCCAATTTAATAAACTAATGATGCTTTCCCCAAGGGCGCTGGTTCATGGTTACCGCTGGCTGGATGCTATCAGTCACGAATACATGCACTATCTCATCTTCAAATTGACGAAAAATAAAGCCCCCATCTGGTTTCATGAAGGAATGGCAAAATATGAAGAGACGCGTTGGCGAAATGGTCCTTCCTATCTTTCCTCCTTCTATCAAACGCTGCTGGCCCGAGCCCTATCGGAAGGCAAGCTCATTCGTTTTGACCAGATGGAGCCTTCCCTCGTCAGACTTGAGAATCCAGAGGATGTTCAGCTTGCCTATGCAGAGGCTGCATCTGCCATCGAATTTATCCTCATGAAGTCAGGATACGATGGGCTCCAAAAGGTGATGAATCAGATGGCCTCAACGAATCAAAAAGGAGCGGGAAAGGCCATCCAGGAGGTCCTGGGCCTTCCTTTCTCCGAATTTGAAGAGACCTGGAAGGGATTCTTATCTTCCAAGGGATATCAGGAGATCGCCGGAGTCCATGGACATCGATATAAGATCAAGGAAGGAAAGTACGACGAGGAGCGGATGGACACGGAGGAGATGAAATCCCTCGTCGCAAAGAATAAGGCTCATCTCGGAGACCTGCTCAAGGAGAGGGGAAGGATGGAGGCCGCTGTTTTAGAGTATCGACGGGCTTTGGAGGAATCCCGTGATTCCGTAACGATCATGAAGAAACTTTCCTCTGCCCTCACGACGATGGCCAGATATGAAGAGGCCCTTGAGCTTCTGAGGCGAGCCAAGGATATCTCTTCTGATCATCCCAGCATCTTCACGGCTCTGGGTCAAACTTATTTAAAGCTGAAGCGGATGAAAGAGGCGAGAGACTCTTTTCGGGAGGCGATTCAAATCAATCCCTTTGATCCCGAAGCCCATATGGGTCTGGCCACAGCCTGATGAGGCGATTGGAGAAAGGACCTCAGCTTCTAAAGAGAGGGAGATTGCCAATAAGCTTATTCAGCGATGAAATATTTAGGTTCATTCTCGGATGAATGGGAGTAAAGAGGGTAGCGCAGTATAATCTCGAAGCACGAAATCCGAAATTCGAAACAAGCACGAATGTTCAAAATACAAATGACCCAAACAAATGGAAAGTGTTTTGAAATTTGAATTTTGGATTTGTTTCGGATTTCGATATTCGTATTTCGGATTGGATGATTTCATAGGGATGAAGAAAGGAGATAAATGGAAGCAATAAGAGACTATCAAGCGCCGGATGAAGACTTGGCACAGGTGGAGGAGATGTGCCGAACGAAGGCCGAGATCACGGCGGAGATTAAGAAGGTAATCGTGGGGCAGGAGAAGGTGATCGAGGAGATCCTGATCGCCCTTTTCTGCAGAGGCCATAGCCTCCTGGTGGGCGTACCGGGGCTTGCCAAGACATTGCTCATTTCAACCTTGGCTGGCATCATGGAGCTTGAAATTCAATCGTGTCCAATTCACTCCGGATTTGATGCCCTCGGACATCACAGGGACAGATATCTTGGAGGAGGAAGCGGGAAGCAAGAAACGCTCTTACCGATTTCTAAAGGGACCCATCTTTACCAATATTCTGTTGGCCGATGAGATCAATCGAACTCCCCCCAAGACTCAAGCGGCCCTCCTCCAGGCAATGCAGGAGTATCAAGTAACAGCAGGAGGGATGACCTATGCCCTTGATCTTCCCTTCTTCGTCCTGGCCACTCAGAATCCCATCGAGCAGGAGGGAACCTATCCACTGCCGGAGGCTCAACTGGACAGGTTCATGTTCAATATCGGGATGGATTATCCCCCCTTCACGGAGGAGGTCGAGATCGTCGCAACGACAACGACCTCCTATCAACCGGTATTGGACAAGGTGATCAATGGTGAAAAGATATTACAGATGCAGGACCTGGTGCGAAGGGTTCCAGCTTCTTCCCATGTAATCGAGTATGCCGTGAGATTGCTCCGTTCGTCGCGACCAGGAGAACCCGAGGCCCTTCCCTTTGTGAAAGAATGGGTGGAGTGGGGGGCTGGACCCCGGGCCTCCCAACACCTGATACTGGCTGCGAAAGCAAAGGCGATCATGCGGGGTGCTTATGTGGCCTCTGTGGAGGATGTGAAGGCGGTGATCCAATCGATTTTGAGACATCGGATTATCGTCAACTTCAAGGCCCAGGCAGAAGGAATTCATCCCCTCGACATCATCCGGCGCCTTTTAGAAGAGGTGAAGCCTTGAACTATTTTGATCCGAAGGTTCTGAGCCAGCTAAAGAATCTTTTTCTAAGAGCCCGCCATGTGGTGGATGGGGTGATGGTTGGGATTCATCCCTCCCGTTCAAAAGGCTTCACTTCTGAATTTGAGGGGCACCGGGAGTATTCTCAGAGCGATGATATTCGCCATATCGATTGGAAGGCGTATGGGAGGTTTGACCGGTACTTCATCAAGGAATACCGGGAGACGACCAATCTAAGGGCCTTCATCCTTCTCGATGCCAGTGCTTCGATGGGGTACGGCTCTGATGGATGGAGCAAATTCGACTATGCCTCCACCCTGGCGGCCTCTTTAGCCTACCTGATGTTGAGACAGCAGGATTCGGTCGGCCTGATCACTTTTTCAAATCGGATCGAAGGAACGGTCCCTCCTAAAGCCACCTCCGGACACCTCTTTGCCATTCTAAAAGAGTTGGAAGACGAAAAACCACGAGGGGAGACCTCTGCCGGTTCGATTCTCCAAGAATTGGCGGGATCCCTAAAAAGAAAGGGTCTCCTTCTTCTCATCTCCGACCTCTTGGATAAACCTGAAGATGTGATCAGGGGTTTGAAGCAGCTTCGCTCAAAAGGAAATGACCTATTGGTCTTCCACGTTCTTGATAGAGATGAACTCGAATTTCCCTTTAAGGACCCGACGCTCTTTCTCGATATGGAGGAGGAGATCAAATTGTTGACCGACCCCGATGCGATCAGGTCGGCTTATCTTAAGGCGATTCATACATTGATAGAGAACTATCGAGAGTCCTGTGCCCAAAATCTAATGGATTATTCCCTATTGGACACGTCGATTGGGCTAGATCGGGCGTTGGTGCGCTACTTGAAATGGAGGGAGAAGTTTAGGTAACCTCAATGACAAATGTTAAACTTGAAACCTCAAGACAAATCCAAATTTCAACTATCAGATTTTCAAAGCTTCCTTCAATTGACATTTATTTGGCATTTGGATTTTAGCATTTGAAATTTTTTCGTAACCCATGGCCCTTTCATTCTTAAATCCTTTCTTCCTTTTTGGTTTGGCTGCTGCGGCCATTCCCATTCTGATCCACCGGCTGACCAAGCGGAAAGCCATGACTCGAAAATTCTCTGCTGTTCGTCTCCTGCTCGAATCCCAGCGAATGGTGACGCGGCCTCAGAGGCTCAGGCATTTCTTTCTCCTCGCTCTCAGAATCGTGGCCATGATAAGCCTGGTCCTCCTCATGGCAAGACCTGTGCTCACGGAGCCTGGCATTCTGGTGCAAGAGGAGAAGGCAATGGCGATCATTCTCGATAACTCTCTCAGCATGGCGTACCGGGAAGACGGAGGAGAACGATATGATCTTGCCAAGAAGGCGGTGAAAGAGGTGATCGAGAGGTCTAACGGACAAGTCGCCATCCTTCCAACCGCGTCCTTCCCTACGAGTCGCTTCCGGCAGGAGCGTCAGATCCGCTGGATGACGCGCGAAGAGGCTCTGAAGGAGTTATCCTCCATTCCCCTCTCTTATGGAAGAGGTGACCTCAAGGCTTGCCTTCACCTCGCCTATCAGAAGCTGAAAGAACTCAAGATGGGCAAGGAGATCTTCGTCGTCAGCGACCTGACCAGGGGAGATTGGGAAGGCCTCGCTTTAAATAAACTGGATGTTGTTCCCGCAGACGTGGGAATGACGCTCTTAAGGATCGGAGGTTCGGGAAGAGACCCTAATCTCACGGTGAAAGAAGCAAGATGGGTTGAAGAAGAGGCTGTCGTGGGTGTCCAGTCCCACCTGGAGGTGACGGTATCGAACTTATCCGATCGTTCTGGAACGGCACTTGTTCAACTCTTTCTTTCAGGGATCAAAGTGGATCAAAAATTGATCGACCTCAACGCCATGGGTGAAGGAAAAGTCTATTTTGAGCTTTCTCTCGATAAGAAAGGTTGGATCAATGGAGAGGTGAGGTTATCATCCAGAGACAATCTGTCTCTGGATGATAGTTTCTACCTTCCGCTGAAAGTTAGGGAAAAGATAAAAGTTCTCATCATCGACGGAGCTCCAAAGGCTTCGCTCAAAGAAAGCGAGAGCTACTATCTTCTCCATGCTCTTCGTCCGGACGATTCGGAAGAGTCGCCCTCTATCCCCCGGGTTATCTCAGAGGGAGAAGTCGCCAAGACGGACACGAATCTCTATGAAGTGATCGTATGGATGAACGCGGCAAGGCTCCAGGGATCCCAGTTGGCGTCGCTCTTAGGATCGGGAAAACCCATCCTCCTCTTTCTCGGGGATCAGGTCGTCCCTGATGAATATAACCGGATCCCGCTCTTTCCCTGGAGGATTAGAGAGATGAATGTGGCACGGACCGGGAAACCGGAGCGGATTGTTCAAGTCGATGACCGCTTTGACTTTTTGAAACCCTTTTCCGGCCCGGGGGGGGAGAGCCTCAGAGCTGCTTCCTTTCACCGCTATTTTAAAGTGGAAGGAAGCATGAAAAGTCTTCTGATCTTTGGGAATCAAGATCCCCTTCTTGTCGAGTCGGAGATCGGAAAGAGTAAGATTCTTTTGTTCACCTCGAGTGGTGATCTGGACTGGAATGACCTCCCTTTGAAGGCCGCCTACCTTCCTTTAATTCAGGGGATGATGAGGGAAGCCATCGGTACTTTTAGAGATTCGATCCCGTCCACGATTCGATTCGGTGAGCCCTTTGGGGAGAAAACACCGGCTACCCAGATTGCCGGACCTGAAGGAGGGCCTGGGATCTATCAATTCTTTCCCTCTCCCGGAGAGGTGAGACAGGGGGTGAACACCCCTTTTGAAGAATCGGATTTAGGGAAACTGACGGAGGAAGAGGTCAGAAAGAAGTTTGGGAAAAAGGATATCAACATTGTGGAATATAAGGAGGGGGGGTCCGGCAATCTTCAAACAAACCGGAAAGAGATTTGGCCCTTTCTCCTTGCTTTCCTATTAATGGTCCTTGGTGTTGAGACGGTGGTGGCCAATGGAGTTCCGAGGGGAAGGGAATAACGGTTTATCGAAGGTTGCTGTGAGAAGCAATCCGCAAGAGAAGAGCAACATTTCCCGGAGAAGATTCATTTCTCTAAGCTTGGGACTTGCGGCTGGAGTTTTATTTCCAAGCTTTAAATTTCCTCTGTCCGCTTCTGGGAATCGAGTCGCACCGACTTTCCCTCAATTTTTTTTCGCCCAGATTAAATATCAAGGTGGACAGTGGGATCCCAATCCCCAGTTTTTGGATTCTCTCATGGAGGAGTTGGAGCTAAGGACGAGTATCCGTGGGATGAAAGAACGGCGCCTGATCACCCTTTCTGATCCTGATCTCTTCTTCTGCCCTCTTCTTTATATGGCAGGGAAAGACGAGTTTGATCCTTTTACTCCTAAAGAAAGGGAGATCTTAGGGCGATTTCTGACCTACGGAGGGTTTCTACTTGCTGACGATACCATGGGAGCCAAAGGGTTTGGGTTTGATAAGTCCTTCCGGAGGGAGATGAACCAGATTTTTCCGGGACAGGACCTGAAAAGGCTTCCGTCCGACCATTCTGTTTATCGTAGCTTCTATTTGATAGAGACCCTTGGGGGACGCCAGAAGGTGAACCCTTATTTGGAAGGCATCACCCTCGATCAATGGACCCCGGTCATCTACTCTCAAAATGATCTCTCAGGAGCCTGGGCGAGGGATCGGTTCGGAAAATGGATTCATCCGTGTGTTCCCGGAGGCGAACCTCAAAGAGCTTCCGCCTTTAAGGCGGGTATCAATATCATCGTCTACTCCCTGGCTTCGGACTACAAAAAGGACCTGGTCCATCATCCTTTTATCAAGAGGCGGCTCAATTTATGAATTGGAATCGGATTGTCATCGCCCCAGTTTTTCCCTTCTGGGTGATCCTGATCCTTCTCTTTCTTGGATTGGCTCTCACCGTCGTCCAGTATTGGATGATTCAAAAGAGAATAGGCCGTCCGAAAGCGATTCAGATATCCCTCCTCCGTCTGATCACCCTTTCACTCCTCGTCTCTTTCAGTGTGAACCCGTCTTTCATAGTAAGGAAAGAGGAAAAAATTATTCCCGCCCTTGCCATCCTTGTCGATCGGTCGCAAAGCATGAGCTTATCTGGACAAGGAGGAAAAAAAACAAGGCTCGATGATGCGAAGGCGCTGCTGCTGGAAGGGGAGAAACCGCTTCTCAAAGCCCTGAAAGAGAGTTTTGAGGTGAAACTCTACACCATGGGTGAATCACTTCAAGCCATTGGCGAAAGCGAACTTCCCGGTCTGAAGGCCGTGGGAAAGAGAGCGGATCTGAATGGGGCTTTGGAAAAACTTGGTCCCACGAACTCTCTGCTCCTGCTATTGAGCGACGGAAACGTCGACTGGAATGGGGGCCATAGGAACGCACCTCCTCTCATCGCAATTCCCATGGGGGATCCCAGAGGTTACAGAGATATTTCAATTAAAGAGATCGAGGCACCTCCCATCGCCTTTCGGGGGAGGCCAGTACAGATCGAAGTGGTTATAAAAAGTCATGGGTATTCTGGAATCACCGTTCCAGTCATTCTTAAAAATGGAGCCAAGATTCTAACAGCCAAAAGCTTTTCGATCCGAAGAAGTCCTGAGCAAGGGGTCACCTCTTTTTCCTTCACCCCAGAGGAAGTGGGTTCCTTTCCCCTCTCCGTATCGATTCCCCCCCAATTTGGCGAGAGCTTAACCTCAAATAACGATGCGAATATTGCGCTTAAAGTGTACAGGGACAAGATCAGGATATTGATGGTGTCAGGAAGTCCAAGCTTAAATTACCGTTACATGAGAAGTGCTTTTAAGAACGATCCCACGATTGATCTGCTCTCCTTCATTATCTTGAGAACGCCGGCAAATATCATCAATGTTCCCCTTCAAGAGCAGAGTCTTATCCCCTTTCCGGTAGAGACCCTCTTCACGAATGAACTGAAGAATTTTGACCTGGTCATTTTTGACGATTTTTTCTACCGACCCTATTTAAATCTAAACCATCTGGAGCGTGTGAAAGAATTTGTCAGAGGAGGGGGTAGCTTCGCCGTCATCGGAGGGCCCAATTTCTACGGCCAAGGGGGATATGAGGGTACTCCCCTTGAGGAAATCCTTCCTGCCAGATTGTCAGGAAAGGAGGACTATCGCCGTGATCTCCCTTCAGGGGTTAAATTGAGCCGTCTGGGAACGATCCATCCCATAACTCGATTTTCTTCAGAGGGAAATAATCACCAAGGCCTGTGGCAGGAAATGCCTCCTCTGGACGGCATCAATCTTTTGGAAGCCAAAAGCTCAGGAAGGGTGCTACTGGAGAGCACCGATGGAATACCGAGACCTATTTTGGTCGTGGGGAATTATGGCAAGGGAAGAGTTTCAATCCTAGGAACAGACTTTTCCTGGAAATGGTATATGGGGATGCTGGCTCAGGGAAAGGGAAATTGGGCCTACCTCAGGTTCATGGAAAGAATGGTCCGCTGGCTTACGCGAGATCCAAGCCTTGATCCGGTTCAGATCACCCTGCCGGCAAAGCCTGGAGAGGTCGGACAGGAGATCGGAGTTCAGATCCGGGTCAAAGAAGAAGGCTCCTCCTCTGCCTCGAAGAGGATCGTTTCATTTTCTGTGTTCAATCCAGAAGGAACAAAGGTGGTATCTCAACTCAGAACAACGGCACAAGAGGGTGAATTTCGCGGGTCTTTTCTGCCCGAAAAGGGAGGGGTCTATCAGGTGAGAGTGGAAACTCTCGAGGGTCGTCTTGAAGAGTCCGTGGTGGTTGCCGAGGCAGTAGAAGGTCTGGACGGAGTTCCGAACCATGAACATCTAAAAATGATCGCAGAGGCGACCGGGGGGAAAGTTCTGTCAAGCGGTAAAGACGTTTTGAGAGAAGCCGAGAGCTACGGTGAGAAAATCAAGGAGCATTTTATCGAAGAGAAACGTCTTCCTCTTTGGAGCGCGCCGTACCTGCTGGTCCTTATCCCGGCACTCCTCGGGATGGAATGGTATCTCAGGAGAAGAGGAGGAATGGTTTAGGCAAGTTCGAAGCACGAAATTTGAAATCCTAAACAAGCGCGAATGTCCAAAACACAAATGTCCTAGACAGATAGAAATGGTTTTGAAATTTTAGCCGGACTTGTCGACAGGGAGGATGAAGATGAAGAAGAGATTGCTGTTTCTTACGGGACTCCTATTGATTGGGATGTGTTTTTTCCCATGGGACGCCGGGGCTGCCTGCCGGAATCCCAATATTGTGAGAAAGGGATATTCCTTAAGGTCGGCGGCCGCCTCCGGGGGGGTTGAGATCAAATGGTTTGGCCATTCGTTCTTTCAGATCACCTCAAGTCAGGGAACAAAGATTATTACCGATCCATTTGGAGCCATGGGCTTTCCGATGCCTGAGGTATGGCCTGATGTGGTCACTGTGGGAAGGGAGCACGGAAACCACAATAACGTGAGCCTTGCCAAAGGGGCTCCCCTCGTTCTACGGGGGATGAAAGACGGAGGACAAGACTGGAATGAGATCAACCTGCAGTTCCGAGATGTGCTCATTTATAACGTTCCAGTACACCAGAGAGGGGTCCCAGGATTTCCAGAGGCCCTGAAAGGGTCCGCCTTTGTCTTTGAAGTAGACGGTCTTTGTATCTGCCACTCCGGGGATGTCAGTGAGCCCTTCAACGAGGATCAGCTTCAGCTTATCGGCCACGTCGACATTTTGCTCCAGACGATCGGAGGAGTCTACACGATTGGGCCGGAAGAGGCAAAAAAGGTAGTTAAGCAACTAAACCCGAAGATCGTGGTTCCCATGCACTACTGGTACCACATGGGCGTCCTGGAAAGATTCACTGACGGACCTTATCCACCCCGTTTTTCCAACGCCAATAACTTCACCGTCAGCAAAGACGCTCTTCCTTTCGACACCGAAGTTTATGTTCTGAAGGTCGTGAGAGAGGGCGACCTTTAAATCCTTGAGTGTTTAAACCTGAAGATTGACTTATGCCATTCGTAAACCTGAGAAATTTTCCACCTCCTCCCCTCACTCCCTTCTCACCCCAGGAGGCGAGTTCTGGGGATTTATTTCTTTTAAAATTTTTGAGAAGAGAACGTCTCTGTTACTCGGTGTGATCTCAAAGAGCTTGACACCCTGCCTTTGCTTTACCTCGGCGATCAGCCCGCCGCCTTTCAAGGCGATCGTAGCGACCACCCATTTCTCCGAATCCAAGACCCCTTTCATGATTCTATCGAATTGGGTAGACAGACACTCCATGTTACCGATCTCATCAACGATGATCATGTCGGCCGAAGGGTCAAAAAATGATATCCCGTCGAGGAAATCCTCAAAACCGCGGACGTCCACTTTGTATCGACCAACCCGATAAGGGCTTTTGATATCGACGTGAGAAAGGATTCCTCTTTTCCCTCGAGACTGATGAGCTCGAACCCCTTCCTCATACCTTCTTCTCTTATCTCTGCCGTATAAAAACCGACCGGGTGAAAATTCTTTAACGCTTCGTAGACTTTCCTCATCAGCGTGGTTTTACCCACACCCGGAAGTCCCGTGATGAGGAGATTCTTCTTTTCCAAATCCGTCGGGGCCCTCCTTTCGTTTATCTGTCCTCTGCTTCGTCCTCCTCCTTGGAGACGGGAGAGTCAGAAACGGCTTCCCCTGGGAAGGAGGATTCTTGACTCTCTGTCACCTCTTTATATTCTGGGATAACGATTCCCCTTTGGATCATGATGCTGTATATAAGATTGGACCGGTTGATCACATACTGCTGCTCTCCAACCGGCCGGTATGTTCTTGGGTTCGGCAGGGTGGCAGCTAACCTGGCTGCCTCCCCAGGGTCTAACTCGGAGGAAGGTTTTCCGAAATAATGTCGCGAGGCGGCTTCTGCACCGAAAATCCCCTCTCCCCACTCGGCCACGTTGAGATAGAGTTCAAGAATTCTTCTTTTGGATAAGGCTTTTTCCATTCTCCACGTGATGACAGCTTCGGAGATCTTCCTGGTCAAGGATTTCTCGGGAGAAAGAAATAGATTTCGTGCCAACTGTTGAGTGATGGTGCTTCCGCCAAACTTGAATTTCTTAGCTTTGAGATCCTTTTCGATCGCCTTCTGAATCGCTTCGTAATCAAACCCCTCGTGGTTCCAGAATTTGTCATCTTCTGCAATGAGGACAGCCTTGATCAGATAAGGGGATATTTTCGAATAGGGGACCCAACTCTGATCAACCCTGTACTTTCTTCCTTTCTCTCTCAATTTCTTTTCTCGATACTCCATGAGGGCCGTCTTTTTTGGGTTTTCTTTCTTGAGTTTCGAAAGATCGGGCATCAGGAGAAGATAGACCATAGGGAAAAGGATGAAAAAAAAAGATAAAATGATGAACCAATGAGTATGACGTTTAAGCATTGCTATTGATAAATCCGAAATCCGAATGTCGGGCGAAGCGACCGTCTCGGACCAATCCGAAACAAATTCAAGATACAAATTTTCAAATTCCAAAAACCTAAGTTATTCTTTCGTTTTGAATTTGATATTTGGGACATTCGGATTTATTTCGAACTTCGGATTTCGTGCTTCGAATTTGGGATTCCTTGCGGAGGAAATGGTCTCGAAGAAACCATCCAACCGTATATGCATCTGAGGCGCAACAGGGGCCGGGTATCTATCCCCGGACAAAGGGATTGTGTCGCCTCTCATGTTGAATGGTCGAGGTGGGTGTGGATCCATAGTCATGGCCCGGGAAGACCACCGTTTCTCCGGGTAAGGCATAGAGCTTCTCCCGGATAGATGCTTCGAGCACATCCCATGAACTCCCCGGCAAATCAGTTCTTCCCACCGAGCCTACAAAGAGGGTATCCCCTGTAAACACACTTCCATCAAGATAGAGGGACATTCCTCCTGCGGAATGACCGGGGGTGTGGATGACCTTCAGCCTAACACGACCCGCCTGGACGACATCCCCTTCCCTGACCAGGATATCGGCAGGAGGAGAATTCTTGGCGTTAAACATTTCCAGGAGATAGGACGGGGTTTGAACCAGAGCCGCTGCATCCTCTTCATGGATGATGATCTTGGCTCCGGTCTGTCTGGCCATCTCTGCGTTTCCCATGACATGGTCCACATGAGAATGGGTGTTGACGATATATTTAATTTCATTTAGCCCATGAGATTTGGCTTCTGCGAGAAGCCTCGTCGTATCATCCGCGGGATCGATGAACAACCCTTCCTGACTCTCCTCATCTCCGATGAGATAGCAGAAGACTCCAAAATTTCCCACCGCATATTGTTTGACAATCATCACCTTTCTCCCGATCTGAGCGGCTTTTTAAAACTATAAGTGATGAACTTTGAAACTTCAACTTTTTATTTGACAGGTGCCTTTCCATCGTTTAATCAAAGAATGGCGGGAAGGCGTCTTGGGGTGTTGAAAAGATCGGCAGGAGTTCGACGGGATGAAACTTGAAAATGACCTCTATGTCTACCTTTGGCAAAACGCCTACGAAAATAATTGCAACTCTTATTTGATTCACGGAGAAGTCACGATTCTCATCGATCCGGGTCATTCCCGCCACATCCCCAATCTCTTACGTCAGATGGAAGGAGACGGGATCCCTCCGGAAAAGATTGATCTGATCATTTTGACTCATTCTCATCCCGACCATTTCGAGGGCCTGGAAGCCTTCCTGGATCACCCGGTCAAGGTGGCGATGAACCGAGAAGAAGAGCGTTACCTGAGGGAGAGCGGAAAATTCCTCTTTGAAATGATGCGACACCCCTTGCCTCAATTTCGAATTGACTTTTACCTGCAGGAAGGGGAACTCCATTGGGGAGGGGAGACCTTTCATATCTACGAGACCCCGGGTCATTCCCCTGGCTCTCTTTCGATCCATTGGCCCGAAAGAAAAGTCCTCTTCACCGGTGATCTTGTCTTCTATGAGGGCATCGGCAGGACAGACTTCTTGGAAGGCAATCCAAAGTTGATAAAGAAAAGCATCGAGCGGATCTCCGGCTTGGATACAGAGGTCTTGCTCCCCGGCCATGGAGAGATGGTCATGGGGAAGGAAAAGGTACTTCTGAACTTCGAATTCATACGACAGCGTTTTTATCCCTACCTATAACCGACTTGTAATAGTTAACGCTCCACTCCTCCCTCGATATACATTCTAAATCGAAATCTACTGTTTCAATTTGAGATTTCTCTCGGATATCGCTAGCCCCAAAGATTGCCTCAGAATGAAGGCTTGTGGGATCGCTAGCGTGGAATCAACCCCATAATGTCTGTCAAATGAAGGTAGGTCTCTTATCTATAACCGTCTCAACTGCTCTTTGATCTCGTCCAATTTTATTGAATAAGAGCGATCCAGGGTTTCATTTTCTTTTTTCCAGAGCTCGCTCCCTTCGAGTTTGGGTTCCACCGCGCTCCCCCAGATCCCATCTCTTTTCAAGGCCTCTACCAATTGAGCCCCCGTCTTCTTCTTGATCTCTTCCTTTTCGTTTCGGTATTGGGAAAGCAGGTGGTCTAATCTTTGTTTTGCCTCACCGATACTTTTTCCCTTCAATGATTCGACCCCTTTCAGGATCCCTTCGTTTTCATCATCCAGAGAAAGTGCGCCAATCCAGTAAGAGAGAAGGGATTCCCTCACCGTAATCGATGTCTTCCTTTCCATCTTCTCCATCTCCTTCAGAATGTCCTTCAATGAGAGGTTTCCCTCTCGATACCGGTGAAAGAAGCGGGTCGCTTTCTGCAAGACTTCTTTTTGCTTCATCTCATCCTTTTCCTTCTCGGAGACGGCAAAACGTTTTGTTCTCTCCATCGCTAATTCTAAGGTGGATTTAATCTCTCCCATGAACAAACCCCGCAGAGCGCATAGCGCGTAGAGCATAGCGTAAATTCAACCTCAACAAATACATCTTAAACCCCCTGATAGGAATTCAAATTTGAACAAGGACAAAAAGAAACCCCAGGGGAATAAACTGGGGTCTCTTTTTTACTTAAAGAGTTTCCGCTCAGGCCAGAACCGTCACGTCCGTCGCCTGCGGACCTTTGGGTCCTTCTGAAATTTCGAACTCCACCTCATCGCCTTCGTAAAGGGTTTTGAATCCATCCTTTTTAATGGCGGAGAAGTGAACGAATACGTCACCTCCATCCTCTCTGGAAATGAATCCGTAGCCTTTCTTCTCGTTGAACCATTTGACACGACCTTTGGCCACTACAACTCACCTCCTCTCTTCTCTCATCTGACGTAAGTTGTAATCGCCTTGGTCTTAACAAAAAAGCCACAAAAGCATGGACTCAGACTTTTGTGGCTTCTTTTACGATCCAAACAACTACTCCTTACAACTTACTCTGGCTAGATTATGGGAAATATTTTTCTAAAAGTCAAGCTCTTTCTCACTCTCGGAGAGATTCACCGAGGGAAGGAGTTGACCGAGCCCCCGGCTGAGGAGCAAGAGAGAAAATCGCTATTGGACGAAGGACACGAACTGGATCGCAAGAAGCATGCTGAAAAGGCGGGACGCCAAAAACTCCCACCGGAAACTGTGAAAAGGATTGAAAAAGGCGGATAACCGGAGGAGGAGAAAGAAGAGGCCAAGGCTAGAATCGATTCTATCTATGCTCAAACAGAATTATTCTATAGATGAACAGGGAGCCCAAATGAGGTTATAATTTATTGAAATCTATACGGAAGTTTTATTTTTTTTCTTGACAGAGTAAACATATTGTATTATATTGTATTGTAAATTTGGCTGGAGGGGATCTGTTTGCCAGAGAAGAAGATCGCCCGTACGATCTACATTAAAGACGTGCAATTGGAGGCTTTGAAGAGACTATCCGAGAAGACCAAAGTCCCCCAGTCTGTCTATGTCAGGGAGGCCTTGGATATGCTATTGGAGAAATATTCGGAACAGTTGAAATTTGAATTCAAAGAATATTTCAAAGGATAATTCTCTTAAGGCATCTCAAGGCATGGAAGGAATGATAACAGAGTGGATTGTTTCCGATTGGCTTATTTGAAATCGCCAGGGTTAGAAAAGGGCTTTGAAGAGTCTTTCCCGTCCGATACCAACGGGAAAGTTGCGAGTTCCTCCATCCCTCCTTCGGGAGATCAGATCCCCGTGACCCTCTCTTCTGAAGCCGTTCTGAGGCAGGCCAAGATTGATCTGAAGCACCCCGATCGGCAGGTGAGAATCTTGGCGACAAGATATTATTTGGAAAAATCCTATCCCTCCATCCCTCTGTCTCTCCTCCAGGAAATTTTGTCTGACCGAGATCCAGATGTCAGATCTCAAGCCCTTCGTTCTCTTATTAAATTTCGGAGCCCCATCGTCCCCCCTTTGCTGCGAAAATATCTTAAGGATAGCGACCCGTGGGTCAGGATCGCCGCCCTCCGAGGAATGTTTCAATTTCAGGAGAAGATCGACCTGAACATCTTTCTGCGATTCTTGAGCGATGACTCTACCTGGGTGAGGCGGAAGGTGGCCACCTTATTGGGATGGGCTCAAATAGAGGGTGCCCTACCGATCCTGAAGGAGTTGTCAAGGGATGCCCATTCCATGGTGAGAAGAGCAGCCCTTTTTTCCCTGGCAACCCTTTATCCCGACGAGAGTGAGAATCTCTTGATGGAGGCCATGACCGATCCAGACCCGGAACTTCGAAAGTGGGCCAAAACGACGTTAGAGAAAACATTGACCAGGCCGTCTAAAAGGAAGGACGGCTTCTCTTAAGAACCGAGGTTGAGACGAAAAAAGTGCCGATGACAGCCCAATCGCTGCCTCTGATTCAAAAAGCAGAGATCTTGAGAGATACCGTCTACTCGCCGACGGCTTTTGCCAACCTCCTTGGGATTTCGAAACATGAGCTCCTTGAGAAAGAGTCGGAAGGAATCCTCCCTGCTGCAAAGAGGAATTTGAATCGGGACCGCTACTATAAGCCGGAAGATGTCACCCGATATAGAAACGCCCTGGGGCTTGACTCTCCCATCAAGTCCATACGAAAGCAGCTCTTTCTCAACTTCAAGGGGGGAACAGGGAAGAGCACCATATCCGCCTCCTACGGTTTTCGCCTTGCCCAGATGGGAGTTCGAACACTGTTGATCGATTTGGATCCACAAGGCCACCTCACCCAATGCCTGGGCCTCAATAGTCAACAATTTTCAAAAACCCTGTTCAGTGCCTTGATCGAGAAGGAAGAGATTGAAAAAATTATCGTCAAAACAGACCTCCCCACATTGGATGTCATCCCCTCGAACCTCAACCTCTCACCCGTGGAACTCTCGCTCTTCTCCATGAATTCGAGAGAGTTTCGATTGAGGAGGCTTATCTCTTCTCTGGAGAAGAACTACGAGCTGATTGTGATGGACGCCTCCCCCAGCATTGGACTCTTAAACCTGAATGCGATCCTTGCCTCGAATGATCTCATCATTCCCGTCCTAGCCGATTTCCTTTCCTATCACGGTCTCAAGATCCTTTTCGAGACCCTCTCCACGATCGAAGAGGACTTCTCTTTTGTCTTTGAGAATATTTTCATCTTCCTGAATCGTTACAATGAATCCCATCGAATCTGCAAACGTTCGAAGAAGGCCCTGGAAACCCACTATGAGCAGTATCTCCTCAACACGGTGATCCGGCAGGATACAAAGATTGCTGAGGCTACGAGTCAAGGGACCCCGATTTTTCTTTTCGCTCAATCGTCAAAGGGGGCGGTGGATATCCAGAGCCTGATTGAGGAAATATTAGCTTTGAAAGGAGTAGATCATGTCGGATGAATTTACCAACAACGTCGCACAAAAATTTCCCAACACGCTAAGTAAAGAGCCTATCGAAAGGCCATGGGATGTTTCGGAACCCAAGTCTATCTCCCCTCTGAGGAAGCCTATGGAAGAGTCCAAAAAGAATGATTTAGCAGAGCGCGTCGATATGCTCTATTCTGAGCTTCGTTCCTCGTTGACGGTTCGATCCGCCCTGGAATTCGACCTAAAGAAGGCCAACCGCATTCTGGAAGAAGTCAACCGGGTTAAAGCGGAAGTGGAAAAGGTCGTAGAAATGTTAAGGGTGATGGATGAATACATGAAAGAACGGATGAAGTAATCTCCTTCCCGATCTTTCTCAAGGGCTGAAAATGGAAAGAGGAGGAAGGGCCAAGCGGTTGAGGAGGAAAACGGATGAAGCCAAGAATTCAGACGGCCACGGCGGATGGTTTCGAAACGAACGTCGCCCAAAAGATGCCGAAGATTAGAAAGCTGGAAGAACCCCATACCCTCATCCTGGAGCAGGACTTCCCGCGGCAGGAAAAAGAAGGCGATCAAACACCCATCGATGATCAAACGTTCTTCCCGGAAATGAGTCTTTCGGAAAAACAGGCAGAGAGAAAGGCGATTTTTGAGTCTTCTCAGAAAGGGATCGCATCGGAATCGAGTCTGGACGTCCTGAAATTGATCGAAGACCTTCACGGTCAACTTCTCGCATCGGCTCAGACCAAGAAGGCCCTGGAGATGGATCTGGCTTCCTACAAGAAGAGTATCCAACAATTAAGCCAGGACAATCAGGAATTGCGCCGCCAGTGGGAGGCCCTGAGCAAAGAAGATCAGAAACTCAAAGAAATCCAGTCCGAATCGATCTATCTCCAAGAAGAACACACGGATGCCTTAGAGAGAATCAAAGAGTTTCAGCAGGAAATGAGAGAGATGAAGAAAGCCTTGACCCGGGTCACCCAAGAAAGAGAGGAAGCCTTGGATCGAATTCGTGAACTGGAATCCCAGGTCGAGCAGACTGAGGTCATGAAGATCAAGGGCAAACTAAAAGAGAGAGAGGCCTCCCTTTTCTCCGAGGAGAACCGGGAGCTTCAGTCCAAGCTGGAAGAGGCCATCGCTCGCAATACGGACCTGGAGAAGAAGTATGAAGCCTTGAAGAAGTCCTTTGGTGAAGTCAGAGAATCGCTGACCTTTTTGAGGGATTCCTGTAAGGCAAATTATTACAACCTTTCCGAAAGCGCCGATTAATCTCGAAAATCATTGACACCCTCCTGTCGTTAGGTTATAAATTACCCACATCCTCACCGCTTTATCCCCCTGTCGGTATCTCTTTCGCAGAAGGGATCATTTCATGGGAGAGCCTGTTTGAAAATTCGATTAATTGATCCGGCGTACCAACATCCTTATATTAGCCACTCACAAAAGGTGATTAAGGACATCTGGTTTGCTCGCCTCACACTGACCGCGCTGGCTGCCCTCACCCCCTCCGAGATCGAAGTGAAGATCACCGATGAGAATGTGGACCCAATTGACTTTGAAGAGGATGTGGATCTCGTCGGCCTGACCGGAATGGTCATGCATGCTCCACGGGCCTATCAAATTGCGCAGAAGTTTCGTCAAAGGGGAATCCCGGTCGTCATGGGTGGGCCTCACGCCTCAAGCCTTCCCCTCGAAGCCAAGGCACATGTGGATGCGGTGGTGATCGGTGAGGCGGAGGATGTCTGGAAAGGGTTAATTGAAGATTACAAGAAGGGATGCCTCAAACCCTTTTATCGGAACGATCACTTCTGCTCGATGAAAAGACTTCCCTTTCCGAGGCTTGATCTCCTTCGGAAAGATGCTTATATGACGGTCAACTGCGTCCAGACAACCCGCGGCTGCCCTCATCAATGCGATTTTTGTCATGTCACCCATTTCTTCGGAAAGACCTACCGATGTCGACCCGTGGAAGAGGTGATCGAGGAGGTGGAACGTTTAGACGGTGAGTTTGTTGTCTTCATCGACGACAATATCGCCGGGAACCGCCAATATGCGAGGGAACTCTTCACGCAATTAAAGCCCCTCAGGAAAAAATGGGCCAGCCAGGCCAGTATGACGCTGACCCGAGACCCCGAACTTCTGAAACTCGCTGCGGAGAGCGGATGCGTTTCTCTGTTCATGGGGGTAGAGTCTCTGTCTGAGGAAAACTTGAAGGAGGTGAATAAAACCTTTAATCGAGTTTCCCAATTTGACGAGGCCATGAAGGCCGTTCACGACCACGACATCATGATCCTGGCCGGGTTCATTTTTGGGCTGGATCATGATGATGAAGGGGTCTTCGAAAGAACGCTCCGGTTCTGTGAACGGAACCGAATTGAACTGCCCACTTTCTTCATTCTTACCCCCTTGCCCGGGACAGCCTTATTTCAAAGGATGGAGTCCGAGGGCAGGCTCCTGCACAAGGATTGGGGGCAATATAACGGAGCCACCGTCGTTTTCAAGCCCAGGTTGATGACCGAGGAAACACTCCAGCGCGGATTTAATTGGGCATGCAAGGAGGGCTATTCCTGGAACTCCATCTTTAAGAGGGTTTTCCACCCCCAACAACGATTCTTTACAAGGGTGGTTTCAAATATTGCCTATCGAAGTATCGCACGAAGAACACCGGAGGGTTATCTTCCAAGCCTTTCACGGATTTTGCAGAAGATGAACGATACTCTCCCTCTCGAGAATACCCGGGATTTGATTCAACAAGTCGGCGAGAAGATTACAGAGAAGAAACTTCTGATTGGTCAGAAAGCAGCCGATACGCTGAGACTCTATTCTATTTATAACGAGCGGCTTAAGACGCTTTTCGTCAGACTGGAAGGGTCCATGGATCGGGAAGCGGCGAAGGAACTGGTGAAAAGGCTCAAAGGGGTATTAAACGTGAAGATCCAAAAAGTCATCCTTGACTTTAAGGATGTGGGAGCATTTTCCTCGGAGGCAATTGCCCTGCTTTCCAGAAAGGGCCTTCTTCAAACAGAAGAAGGGAAACTTTGGATCGCTGTGAATCTACCGGGTATCCGTGATTAATTTTCCTGCCTGCCTATGAGAGACGGAAAAAAAGGACTCTTTATCTGGAAAACCTGCGGGCCGCTCTCTGTCTTCTCCTCCTCGCCTCCTGCTGTTTTCTTTTCTTCTTGACGGAAGGCTTCTCATAGGATCTTCTTTTCTTCAATTCCTTTAAGATCCCATCCCTGGCGAGTTGGCGCTTTAACGTCTTGATCGCGTTTTCGATCTGATTGTCTTGAACTTTAACTTCCAACGACTTCTCCTTTACCTTCGGTAAATCGGGTTACCTGTCCCTATCCCCTCTGCTTTTGAACTCGCCGCCCCTTTTTTTCTGAGGTCTGGCTTCACTGACGATCAGGGCTCGTTCCATAAAGGTCTTTCCATTGATCAAAGAGATTGCTTTCTCCGCCTCCGCGCTGGAAGTCATTTCTACAAAACCAAACCCTCTTGATCTTCCCGAATATGAATCCGTAACGATTTTAACAGACTGGACTCCTCCTGCTTCAGAAAAGAGTTTTTTTAGGTCTTCTTCTGAGGCTCCAAAAGCGAGGTTCCCTACGTAAAGCTTCAAATTCATCCTTTTTCTCCTTCATCCATTTATGCCCCCGGGACTTTCTAAAGAGATCGCCTGGAGGGCTCGCAAAAATCTTCGCAACGGCGATTATTTGTATTTATGGACTAAATTTTAGTATCTGTCAAGTTAAATTCTTGATGGGTAAAATTCTTGATAGGACTAAAGTTTGACATTTAATTTCAGTTCGTTTATATATTTTTATCATACTTTTTATCAGGGTTCGATGAAGAACTTATTAGAAGGGAGGTGCGGGTTTGCATAAGATAACGTATAAAAGAGAAATGGCTGAAAAAACAGTGTGCCATCTCAGGGTAGAGGCACCCCGAATCGCCCGGAAGGCAAAGCCGGGACAGTTTGTCGTTTTAAAGGCCAATGAGACCGGAGAGAGAATTCCCTTGACCATGGGAGGGACAGATCCCGCTGCGGGGACGATCGACTTAATTTTTCAGGTTGTAGGAAAGTCCACGGCTCTCCTACGAACCTTGAAGGTAGGTGATTCCATTCAGGATATCATCGGACCATTGGGAAAACCGACCCACATTGAAAAGATCGGAACCGTGATCTGTGTGGGGGGCGGAACAGGCGTGGCCGTGATGTATCCGATTACGAAGGGCTACAAAGAGGCAGGGAATCATGTGATCGCCATCGTCGGGGCCCGAACAAAGGATCTTCTGATCTTAGAGGATGAGATGAAGGCGGCCAGTCATGATCTGAGAGTGACGACGGATGACGGGACATACGGAGTTCACGGATTCGTCACAGATGTCCTCCGCAAGATTTTGGATGAGCAGAAAGACGTGAAATTGGTCGTTGGAATTGGCCCGGTACCGATGATGAAGTTTCTGTGCAAGTTGACAAAGGAATACGCGGTCAAGACCATGGTGAGTCTCAACCCCATCATGGTGGATGCAACCGGAATGTGCGGGGCCTGCCGGGTCACGGTGGGAGGGAAGACGAAATTCTGTTGCGTCGATGGTCCGGAATTTGACGGCCATGAGGTCGACTACGATGAATTGGTGAAACGACAAAGGGCCTATCTCACCGAGGAGAAGGCATCCATGGAACAGTTCAAGACGGTGGAAAGGTAAGGGATTGAGATGGCAGAAGAAAAGGAGAAAAAAGAGAAATTAAAGGTCTCGAGACAGAGGATGCCCGAGCAAGAGCCTAAAGTGAGGGCGAGGAATTTTGATGAGGTTCCTTTCGGATACACCCCCGACCTGGCCCAGCTGGAGGCGAGTCGCTGCCTTCAATGCAAGAAACCAAAATGCATTGAGGGATGCCCGGTGGAAGTCGAGATTCCGGCCTTTGTTAAACTTATTTCGGAAGGTGATTTTGCCGGAGCAGCGCGGAAATTGAAGTTACGAAACAGCCTCCCCGCCGTTTGCGGACGCGTCTGCCCTCAAGAAGACCAGTGCGAAAAGGTTTGCATTGTCGGGAAAAAGGACCAACCCGTTGCGGTCGGTAGACTGGAACGATTTGCTGCCGATTGGGAGAGGACAAAAGGAGAAGTCACCATTCCTGAAAAGGCTCCTCCAACGGGCAAGAAAGTGGCGGTCGTGGGATCAGGACCAGCGGGTTTGACCCTGGCGGGGGATCTCATTCTGAAAGGACACGAGGTGACGATATTTGAAGCCCTCCATAAAACCGGGGGGGTTCTGATCTACGGTATTCCGGAATTTCGCCTTCCCAAGGCAATTGTTCAGGCGGAGGTCAATTACTTGGAGAAGTTGGGTGTCAAGGTAGAGTGTAACTGCGTCGTTGGAAGAATCGATACCGTTGATGAACTTCTTACGGAATACGATGCCGTATTCTTGGGTTTGGGAGCAGGCCTCCCCCAGTTTTTAAACATCCCCGGGGAGAACTTCTGCGGTATCTATTCAGCCAATGAATATCTCACCCGATCGAATTTGATGAAGGCATACCTCTTTCCGAAATATGACACGCCGATTGCCCGGGGAAAGAATGTTGCAGTCTTCGGGGCGGGGAATGTGGCCATGGATTCGGCCCGGACAGCCCTCCGATTAGGAGCCAACACCGTCCAGATCGTCTACCGGCGGTCGAGGGATGAGATGCCGGCCCGTATTGAAGAGGTTCACCATGCCGAAGAAGAGGGTGTTCAATTCTATCTTCTAACGGCTCCGACAAAATTCTTAGGAGATGACAACGGCTGGGTCACGGGAGTCGAATGCCTCCGGATGGAATTGGGGGAGCCTGATGAGTCGGGAAGGCGCAGACCGGTTCCCATCCAGGGCTCAGAGTTTCGACTCGAATGCGATATGGCAGTGGTGGCCATTGGTGCAGGTCCCAATCCCCTTCTCCCTACGCAAACGCCGGGCTTGGAGCTTAATAAGCGAGGGTATATCGTTGCTGACCTTGAAACCGGGAAGACAACCAAACCGAGGGTCTGGGCAGGAGGAGATATCGTGACAGGTTCGGCGACGGTCATCCTGGCGATGGGAGCAGGAAGAAAAGCAGCCAATTCGATTCATGAGTATTTGACGGGCGCATAATGGTCCCCTTCTCTCCTTTAACAAAGTGGAGAGAGATGAATAAAACAGGGCAGGGCAAAACGGTCCTGCCCTTTTTTATTCCACCCATTCATGCAGACACCCTCCCTTTTTCCCCGGTAAGATGAGGGGAAAGAGGCGTTCTTAATGGAATCAAACCTCCGTCAGTAAATGATCTCCTGAAGAAGTAGGATATGTTTTGGGTTCCCATGAAGATTTTAATAGACGCAGATGCTTGTCCCAGATCCGTTTTAGAGAGTTGCGTGAGACTTGGGCGAAAATACAATATCCCGGTCTGGACGGTGGCCAGCTTTAATCACAGGATAGAGTCGGATCACCTCATTGTGGTTGGAGATGGTTTTCAGGAAACGGATATCAAGATCGTAAATCTCACTGAAGCTGGGGATGTCGTCGTAACGGGTGATTGGGGATTGGCAGCGATGGTGCTGGGAAAGGGAGCGAAATGTCTGAGTCCAATCGGCAGAGAGTTTCATCCAGAAAAGATGGACTTCTTGTTGGAGGAACGTGACCTCAAGGCGAAATTTCGTCGAGGGGGCGGAAGAACGAAAGGCCCGAGAAAGAGGACATCGGAAGATGATCGCCGATTCGAGATCTCTCTCGAAAAAGTTTTTTTGGAAAAGTGAAGGGCTTGTTTTTTTTCCGAAAAAAGACAGGGAAGACGTATCGAAGGATCGGGAGTCAATCAATATTCAGGAGGAGTGACCGTGAATAAGCTGAATGTTTGTGTCATCGGTATGGGGGGTGTGGGAGGTTACTTCGGAGGGAAATTCGCTCATGCCTTTTCTCCAAATTCTGATTCTTCTGTCAACGTCTTTTTTGTGGCCCGAGGGAAACATCTCGCGGCGATCAGGGAGAATGGATTGATCGTTAAATCTCCTGAGTTCGGAACGATCACCTGCAAACCTACGCTGGCTACCGATAGAATAAGTGAGCTTCCTCAAATCGACCTTTTTTTGATCGCCGTCAAAGGATATGACCTGATGGGAGTTGCAACCTCTATAGAGGATCATATCAAGGAAAATACGATGATCTTGGCTCCCTTGAATGGTGCGGACATTCAGGAAAGACTTCGAATCAAAATCCATACCGGAAGGATCTTTCCCTCGTGTGTCTATATCTCTTCCTATATCGAAGAGCCAGGGGTCGTCCTTACGGGAAAACCGGGGAAAATTATCTTTGGAAAAGACCCCGCGTCTCCCGATGAGAGTCCTCACGAGTTATTCGGGCTGTTTCGAAAAACTTCGATTGATTATGAGTGGAAAGAAGATGCAAACCCCCCGATTTGGGAGAAATATATCTTCATCGCCAGTTTCAGCCTGATCTCAGCATACTCCAATCGAGCGCTCGACGAAATTCTGCAGGAACCATCGCTTAAAAGAGAAGTGATCGGGATCATGAATGAAATTCACTCCATTGCTCTAAAGAAAAAGATTCAATTGCCTGATGGAATTGTAGATCTTTCTCTTAAGAAGGCAACCCTGTTTCCCCCAGGCACACAAACCTCCTTGCAGAGAGACATCTCACAGAAGAAGGGTAAGAGTGAATTGGAGCTTTTTGGCGGCACGATTCTCCATCTCGGAAAGAAATTGGGTATCCCCACTCCCACGACAAGAGAAATATGTCAAGAATTAGAAAGAATTGGGTCATCCCCTGCAACGCCCCCCTTTGTTCCTCACGAGACTTAGTCAAATAAAAAAACCCCCTGACATCGTACATCACGCGTTTTACCGACAAAAAAGGGCATATTCCAGCCCACCCATGCTTTCTGGTTTTTGAAAAACTATTTGAAGTCCAATAGCTTGGCCCAGTTTTTCCGCTCTTGGCACCAAACTTGCTCAATAATATCAAACAAATGTACCCACTCCTAAGAGAATGAGGTCGTTGGTCCATTTGTTGTCGGTTGATTTTACTCGTCTGGCTCATGTGGGTTAAACTGCGCGAGCAACAGCTAGGGGTGCCACCACTGTGAGGCTTCCATTTTTCAAAACCATTAGAAGTCGTCTCCTATTATTGGTTCTGATCTCCCTTCTCCCCGCTTTGGGAATCATCATCTACTCGGGGGTGGAACTTAGTTCCCGTGAGATCGAGGATGCGAAATCCGATTCCTTGGAGGCGGTAAAAGGCCTTTCCTACGAGCACGAACGCGTCATGGAAAGTACTCGCCAGTTCCTCATGACCTTGGCCAAAATTCCGGACATCCAGAACTTGAATGTGACCGCGAACAAACGGCTGCTTGAAGGCTTATTGAAACAGAATCCATCCTATGGCGGCATTATTGTTCTTGACGCTCAGGGAATCCTGTGCTCTTCTGCTCCACCTGATAAGTCAACGAGCTTGGCATCAAGCAAATTCTTTCAGGATGTCCTGAGGACGAAAGATTTCTCCGTAGGAGAATACGCCATTTGCCGTTCCTTAAACCGGCCGGTCCTCCATCTCGCCTATCCGATCACAAATGCCCAGGGGAAGTTCAAAGGAGCGGTTGCCGTTTCACTCGACATCGCCCACTACGCCCGGATGTTTTCCATGGAAAAATTACCCCAGGGGTCAACCCTGTCGATCAGCGACCACAGGGGCGTTCTTCTCTATGCCTACCCTGAAAATGGGAATCATATGCCAAGGACAGATCTTCCTGATACGATCGGGTATATGTCGGACCTAGGGAGAGAAGGGGTTTTCACATATGCCGGGGTCGATGATGTAAGACGTATTAATGCCTATAGAAGATTCCGCCTGAAGCCAAACCAATCCGCGTATCTTTTTATCCGTGTCGGTATCCCGGAAGGGAAAGCGTTCCAGCATGCCAAAAGACGCCTGTCAATCAATGTGGTTCTGTTAGGCGTCGCGTTTTTGATCGCGGTTTTCTCCGCATGGTTCTTAGGAAATGCCATTATTGTAAGGGGGCTCCAAAGATTAGTCGAGGCCTCGCGCAAGATTGAGCAGGGAGATCTTAAAACAAGGACGGGTTTAGACAAGAAGTCTGATGAATTGGGCGAGCTGGGAAGGGTCTTCGACGAGATGGCAGAAGCCCTGGAGACAAAGAATGCTGAGAACGAACAAGTTCAGGAGAGACTAAGAAAGACAGCGGATCAATGGCAAACCACGTTTGACTCAATTACTGACCTCGTCATGATTCTGGACAAGGAATGCAGAATTGTCCGAGCAAATGAGGAATCCATTCGCCTTTTCAACCTGCCGATGGATCGAATCGTTGGAAATTACTGTTACGCCTTGATGCACAAGATGAACATGCCTCCTGAACCATGTCCCTATCAAAAGATGATCGAAACGGGAAAGCGTGAAGAAACAGAGCTTTATCTGGCTGACAGGGATACGTGGCTTTTTGTTTCAGTCGATCCAATATTGGATCATGACGGAGAGGTCATCGGTCTGGTTCACATCGCCAAGGACATTACCGACCGAAAGCGTGCGGAAAATGCTCTGAGGCAGAGCGAGGAAAAATTTAGAGAACTCTATGACCATGCGCCCGTGGGGTATTGCGAATACGATACTCAGGGACGCATTACGAACGTAAGCCTGACGGATCTCGAAATACTCGGATATACCCGGGAGGAGATGGTGGGACACCACATTTGGGAGTTTAATGTCGGAGCGGAAACGGTCCGACGACAGGTCCTGGAGAAGTTGAAAGGGTTTAGGCCGCCGGGTCACGATCTCGAACGCATTTATCGTCGAAAGGACGGGACTGTTTTCCCGGTCCTGATCAAGGACCGTCTGATCCTGAATGAACAGGGAGAAATCACAGGCATCCGCTGTACCATCCAGGATATTACCGACCGCAAGCGAGGAGAAGAGAGGCTGCGGGAGAGTGAAGAGAGATTCCGCCAGTTGGCAGAAAACATCCGTGAGGTCTTTTACATCTACGAAGAGGGAATCCTCCGCTACGTCAGCCCCGCCTTCGCGGAAATCTGGGGATGTCCGCCTGAAACCCTTTTCCAGGACCCAGAATTCCACTTGAAGACGATCCATCCTGAAGATAGGGATGATGTGAAACGATCCATTGAGAAGAGAAGCCAGCAAGAGGTCGAGGTCATCTATCGTATTGTGCGCCCGGATCAATCTATCCGCTGGATCAAAAACCGCTCTTTTCGGATCAGCGATGATTCGCACCGCATCGTAGGCATTGCCACAGATATCACGGACCTCAAGCTCGGGGAAGAAAAACTACGATATCTGAGTCTCCGCGATCCTCTGACCGGACTTTATAACCGCATCTACTTCGAAGAGGAGATAAGCCGGATAGAAAAAACACGCCGCGGCACAGTCGGGATTTTATCGTGTGATGTAGATGGGCTCAAGCTGGTTAACGATACCTTGGGACACGATCAAGGGGATCGCCTGCTGGCCGCCGCGGCCAGGGTGATCCGGGATTCATTTCGCGGAGGAGATTTGGCGGCCCGCATCGGGGGGGATGAATTTGCGGTCATCCTCCCAAACACCACCCAATCTGCCGTTGAAAACGCGTGCCAAAGAATCCAGGAAGCGGTCGAGTCCTACAACACCATCACCCCCGAACTCCCGCTTAGTATCTCTATCGGATTTGCCATCAGAAATGACTCCCATAAAAACTTGAAAGATGTGTATAAGGAAGCGGATAATCACATGTACCGCAAGAAGCTCTATCGCACCCAGAGCATCCGCAGCACCATTGTGAGCACCCTGATCAATACCCTCAAAGCTAGGGACCTGGCAACCGAGCGGCACGCGAGTCGTCTTGAAAAATTATTGGTCCGGATGGCCGCCCTGATCGGACTCTCCGAGTCCGCGACGGCCGACTTATCCCTCTTAGCCAAATTTCATGACATCGGCAAGGTGGGAATCTCCGACGCCATCCTCCTGAAGGAGGGACCCTTTACTCCCGAGGAGTGGGCGGAGATGAAGCGACATTGCGAGATCGGCTATCGGATTGCCCTGTCCGCCTCCGACCTCGTTCCGATTGCCGACTGGATCCTCAAACACCATGAGTGGTGGGATGGCCAGGGGTATCCTCTCGGCATCAAGGGAGAAGAGATCCCCGTCGAGTGCCGTTTGTTGGCGATTGCGGATGCCTATGAAGCCCTCACCAGTACCCGCCCCTATCGCAGGCCATGTTCCCATTGGGAGGCTGTGGCTGAGCTCCGCAGACACGCTGGAACACAGTTCGACCCCGAAATTTTAGAAATGTTTGTGAAGATGTTGGAAGCTCTTTTCTGCGAGTTAGAGCTTACCCCAGCCTCCACCGTCTGAAGTCTCCTCTTGGTTTGCGGTCAACCCCTTTTAATTCTCTGCAAATTAGTTTATTCTAAGAACTTGAATTCGCTATAGGGTTCTCTAGACATTTCTCCCCTCCTGTTTTGGGAAGTTCTGTCATTCTCCTCGTTATCGGGTTGAGGGAGGTTATGAACGAAACGCACATTCCTAAGATTGCCCAAGAATTGGGTTTCACCCCCAAACAGGTCCAGGCCACAGCGGACCTTTTGAAGGAAGGGGCCACCATCCCTTTTATCGCCCGATACCGGAAGGAGGTGACGGGTTCTCTGGATGAGGTTGCCATCTCAACGGTTCGAGACCGCCTCAATCAGCTCATGGAATTAGACAGGCGACGTGAAGGCATCCTCAAATCATTGGAGGAGCGGGGGCAGCTCACAGACGAGTTAAAGGAGAAGATCGTCTCTGCGGAGACCATGGCGGTTCTGGAAGACATTTATCTGCCCTACCGGCCCAAGCGCCGGACCCGGGCAATGATCGCCAGAGAGAAGGGACTGGAGCCTCTGGCCCAGCGTCTTTTTGCACAGGAAGATTTCGATCCATGGACCGAGGCATCAGCCTTTGTCGATCCTGAAAAAGGGGTGAATTCCGCGGAAGACGCCCTCGCCGGAGCCCGTGACATCATCGCAGAATGGGTCAATGAAGATCAAATGGCCCGAGCCAGGATGCGTGAATTCTTCTCATCGAAAGCTGTCTTTAAGTCGAAGGTCATCCCGGAAAAAGAGGGTGAGGGGATGAAATACAAGGATTACTTCGACTGGCAGGAGCCAGTCGGCACAGCACCCTCCCATCGGATTCTGGCCATGAGGCGAGGAGAAAGGGAGGGCTTTCTTGCCCTGCGGGTCTTACCCCCTGAAGACGAGGCATTGGACATTCTCGAGGGCCTTTTTGTCAAAGGAGAGGGGCCTGTATCTCAGCAGGTCAAAATGTCCGTGGACGACAGCTATAAGAGATTGCTCTCTCCTTCTATGGAGACTGAAATCCGCCTTGAAACAAAGAGACGGGCGGATGAGGAGGCCATACGGGTTTTTGTCGAGAACATCCGTCAACTTCTTCTTGCTCCGCCATTGGGCCAGAAGAACGTTCTTGCGATTGACCCGGGTTTCCGGACGGGCTGCAAAGTCGTCTGTCTTGACCGGCAAGGAAAACTGCTTCATACCGAAACCATCTATCCTCTCCAGTCCGAGAGGGGTGCAGCCGAATCTGGCTCAACGATCCGTGGACTGTGTGAGCGATTCATCGTAGAGGCTATTGCCGTTGGAAACGGGACGGCGGGAAGGGAGACAGAGGCTTTCATCCGCAGCCTCGACCTCTCAAAGAACATTCAGGTAATGATGGTCAATGAGAGCGGCGCGTCGGTTTACTCGGCATCGGAAGTGGCGCGGGAGGAGTTTCCTGACCGGGATGTGACCGTGCGGGGAGCCGTATCCATCGGCCGCAGGCTGATGGACCCTCTCGCAGAGCTGGTGAAGATCGATCCAAAATCAATCGGCGTTGGCCAATACCAGCACGATGTGGACCAGGGAGCCTTGAAGAGCAGCCTCGACGATGTAGTCACGAGCTGCGTGAACCGTGTAGGCGTTGAAGTCAATACGGCAAGTAAACAGCTGCTGACCTATGTCTCAGGGTTGGGACCCCAGCTTGCAAAGGGGATCGTGGAGTACCGGGATGAACATGGTCCATTTCGTTCGAGACAGGCATTGAAGCAGGTGCCCCGCTTAGGACCCAAAGCCTTTGAGCAGGCGGCAGGTTTTTTGCGCATCCGGGATGGCGAAAACCCGCTCGATGGAAGCGCTGTCCATCCGGAGAGCTATCCAACGGTCGATACCATGGCAAGGGATCTGGGCTGCTCGGTCCTTGATCTGATGCATGACGAAAAATTCCGAGGGAGAATTGATCTCGGGCGATATCTTTCGGATAAGACAGGCCTTCCCACGTTGAATGACATCCTGTCGGAACTCTCTAAACCCGGCCGTGATCCTCGCGAACAGCTCGAGTCCTTTCGATTTGCTGAAGGGATTGAAAAGATAGAAGATGTACAACCCGGGATGAAGTTGCCCGGGATCGTGACCAATATCACGGCATTTGGTGTTTTTGTCGACATTGGCGTCCACCAGGACGGACTGATCCATATCAGTGAGGTTTCCCATCGCTTTGTGAAAAATGCTGCCGAGGTGGTGAGGGTCCATCAAAAGGTCATGGTAACGGTCCTAGCCGTGGACGTTGGAAGAAAACGAATCTCCCTTTCCATGAAGGATGGTCCGCCCCAACCCCGAAGCATGTCAGCGCCAGGGGAGAAAAAGAAGGAAGAGAAAAGTCACGAAAGCAGGCAAAAAAGGAAAAGCACCTTCACGAATAATCCGTTTGCTGCTGCACTCATAAACAAGAACTAGTTGCAAAGCTCCTCTCTTGCAAGCCGGTCAAAAATACCCCGGCGGCCTTCGTCTCCGGGCGGCTGGTCGTGGGCGGATGCAGCTTGAGCCTTGAAGCATTCCGCTTGCCGGAGCGCATTCGCCCAGCCGGCGGATGGGTGAGGCTTTTTTGTAGACAATTCTTTAATATGACGGCTACTCGGGTTCTCAACCCAAGATCCAAGACGATATCTTTCGCGTGGAAGCCACTCGTCATGCTGGCGGTCGTGGCGGCCGCGTTCGCGTTGGCCTATTTCACGCCGGTGCGCAACTTTCTCGGCAACATTCAAATGGTCAAACTCTGGCTGCTCTCGCTGGGGTGGGTGGGGCCGGCTGCATGGATGGGGATTGTTTTCGTGCTGGTGGCCGCGGGCATGCCCCGCCTACTGTTCTGCCCCATCGGCGGGTTGGCATTCGGATTCTGGTATGGCCTCCTATGGACACAGGTGGCGACACTGGCCGGTTACTATGTGTTGTTTCTCTTCGTGCGCTGGGGCGGTCAGGATTTTGTCTTGGGCCACTGGCCAAAGGTCGGGCGGTTAAAGAGGCATTTCAACGGCCATCCCGCGGCACTAACGGTCTTTGCCGTACGCCAGCTCCCCGTCAGCGGGCTGGTTATTAACTTTCTCTTGGCACTCTCACCCATCCGACACAGTCACTTTCTGATAGGAACCGCATTCGGGATTCTACCCGCGGCGATCCCCTTCACCCTGGTAGCCAGCGGCATGCTCAAGCTGAACGGCCAAAACACGCCTTTTTATATAGCCGCTGCGGTGGGGATCTTCCTGCTCGTATGTGCCACTATGTGGTATTTTTCTCGCCATGTAAAACTTCTGGCCGATCTGGGTAGCGAAACCAGAAGCGTGGGGGAAGAAGCCGAAAGCTCATCACCCGACGCTCCCTGAAAGAAGAGCGAGAAGGTCATGAGGTGCTTCGAAAACAACCCCATCTCCTGTGATCCTTCTTGACCTCCCCCAGTTTCTGCTTTTCTCTAAAAGGGCCTGAGCGAACCCAATCACTTTCCAGTGCAACCGCATTTCAAAGTCTTGGGAATTTGTCTGCTTACCGGCTGGTCCCATCGGAGGGCGCGGCGTGGTTACCCTTTTTCATCCCCGATGATAGATGTTCGGAGGAATGCGTCATCGAGGAATCCATTCGACTCTAAGGCGCGAAATAGGGACGGAGTTGATGGGCTACCTCCTCGGGCGGCTCTACAACGAACCCGTCATGGAGAATGCTGGACGAATACCAGGTGTCACTGACCGGGTAGGTCTGCACGCTGGATCGAGAGACAATCTTCATTCCCGCCCAAAAATAGCGACTGAGTTTCTTATCGAGGGGTCCCGAATAGATGGCGTAGTTGAAGCAAGAAAACCCTTTGTCATGATAAGCCCTTAACACCCGTGAAATACCCTCGGCAAGATTTTCCCAATCGTTATCGTCAAATTCCAAGAAGTTAGACTTATCCCTCACGACGGCATTCACCTCGTCCTCTTTCATTGGAGCAAACGGAGTGAACCATTCCGTAGATCCCAAGCTTCCCAGATACCTTTCGCCAAGCTCTTTCTCCTTCTCGATTAACTCCTCCCAAAAATTCCGAGAATACTTCCTGTGATGGGACCTTCCTTTTTCTGTGTAGACCTTGATCAGGGAATGGGGACCATGAGACAGAATCACCTGAAGGTGAGGATGGACCATGCTGGCTCCGCTGGGGTAAAGATAGTTACCGCCGATCTCAGCATATTCGACGCCGCCTACTTGGTGAGCCCGTCGGATATAAAAATCCGCCAGCCTGAGAGCGTCCGTAAGAATACTCGGCGAAAACTCGTTGAGCTTTAAATAATGTTTCCGGGTGATGGCGATGATCGCGGAATATTGCTTATGGGCAAAAAGGTTGGGGAACAGGATCGCCTCACCCCGCGTCAACCTTCCCTCGGAGATAAAATCAATCGGGAATGTTGGAGTCGAGGTTGCCACTTTTCCCGGGCAGAAAAAACACTTTCCCCGAGTTTCTTCAATCAGCTTTTCTAAAACAGCTGCGTCTGTTTTGTAAACCCCGGCCCAGAATGCCCGGCCGGTGCGTATGAAGGAAGTAAAACCGCTGAGAGGATCCTCACGGTATTCAATTGGTTGACAATCGATCTCAAAATTCTTAAGCGGGTTATGAAGCAAGGCCTCTTCTTCAAACTTTTTGAACCGGATCATCTTTTCCTCCCTTGGGCTCGGATTTCCAAAAGAACAAGCCTTAGTTTCTTGCCGGAAGCTTTCGCTGGATGAATATGTCCTTTTTACAGGATTTGCTGTTGAAATTCAAACAGGAATAAGTCAGCGGATAACCGATGATTCATTCTCTTCTTCAGAGCAGACGGACATGTTGTGTCGCAAATAGAAGACCAAAAAATCCCTACCGGGAAATAATACCGTTACGGCGTACCGAAGAGAAGTTCAAAAACAGAAAGCTAACCCAAAAGGTTAGCTTTCTCCGAATTGTTTATTTGGAAACCCGCCTTCTCCAAAATAGCTCACGGGTTCCCTTTTTTTTTCGGGGGATCGGCTTGGAACCTACCCCCTATCTATGGGAAATTTCCATCTGTGAATTTGTCCGTATGTTGCTTTGCTTGCTTTCGTTCTCCTTTCCTATAATCATTATAATCTATTTTTCTTTTTTGAGCCAATCGACGAAACCCGATGCCGGGCCTCAGATCTTCGTTCTTCTCCTCGCTCATACCATTCGGCTCAACACGGGAAATGCCAAAGCAAAGGGTTTCTCAAATCAAGTAGCGCGGATGGGCTTAAAGGATAACTTCTACCCCATTTTCAGGATTCCGGGATTCGCTAAGAGACGAACTCGTAGCCCAGCGACATGGTAGCCCGGTGACGAGGCGAAGCGCCTGGATGTTTTTGGCCGACACTTCATCAAATAATTATGGTATAATACCACTCACCAGGGGATTTAGATGAATTTTTCAACATACACCGACATCATCGTTTCCTTTGCTCAGAACAACCCGGTTATCGTAATTGTTATTGTGCTGGGCCTTCTTTACTTCATCTACCGGAAGCCAAAACTTTTTTTTGGCCTTCTCGGTCTCGGGCTGGTGCTGGCAGGACTGTTTTATCTGGTCATGACGATGGCGGGGTCGGGGTCGGAGAAGAAGAAAACACTGACTCACGAGGAAGAGCAATCCGATACCACCCGTTGACGCTTCGCTTTTACCAAACCAGGGAGTTCTTTGACTCGCGACACCCATCTCGTGTCCAATCTACTCCCGTCCAAAGGGGTATTCAGGATGGTCAGGCGTGGGCAATTCTTTGCCATTCGTTCAAACTGTACGGCAAAATTTGGCCACTTATTATATTCTATCTTCAAAAAACCTATAAAAAACAAAAACTTGAAATCGCTGACCAATTGGCATAGAATATGCTCACTTATCCTCGCAGAATTTGTCAAAGGAACACGTGTCTCCAAGCGAGGTGACGGCCTGACCGGCCGCAAAACGGTATGAGAAGCTTTACCTGATGCTGGATTTTGGCCGATCACTTGACAACGATTCATGAGATCATGATCTCGATCTTCACCGGAAAGAAAGAATTCAAAATTCGTCAGGACATCCTCCGCGGTGTCTACGAAGAAAACCTCTCGATACTCGGCAGGGGCCAACCCCCCCTGTCACGACGGAGATCTTTCTTTGCGAAAGGAATTTTCTTGTCCATGGTGCTCTCCGCCTTTGTGGTTCTCATGCCCGACCAACACACGGGCAGTTCATTCGCGCCAGCAGAACGCACCCTGAAGATCAGCTCACTTCCCGTTTCGCTTCCCCCGGCAATGGTTTCAGCAGAATTGTCCCCGGATACGGACAAGTACCCTCATCTTCCCGCCGCAAGTGCTGCCCCGGAAGTCCCGCCGAACTCTTCCGAGTTCAGTGCCATTCTAAACAATCACAATGTATCCCTCATGCGGATGCTTGGGCTGAAAATTAGGACGATCATGATCGATGCAGGCCATGGCGGATCCGATTCGGGCACCATTGGAAAGACCGGTACGAAGGAAAAGGATATCACCCTCGATCTCGCTAAGAGACTGAAAGCCCATTTGCTCAAGAGCAACCTCCACGTCCTCATGACGAGGGAGGATGATTCGACCGTGCCACTTCTCGAACGGGTGACCCTTGTCCGTGAAGCAAAAGCCGACCTTTTCATCTCCATTCATCTCAATTACTTGCCAAAGAAGAACACGAATATCATTGAAACGTATTATTTCGGACCTTCCGATGACAAGAAAACGCTGAGGCTCGCCGAGAAAGAAAACGCAGGATCGGAATATGGATTGAGCGATTTCAGGGAAGTCGTGGAAATGCTCGGCACGACCATGAAGCTTCAGGAATCCAAGGAGTTTGCTGAATCCATTCAGGCGAATCTGTTTCTGAATCGGAGTAAACATACAAAAGATATACAGGACCACGGCGTAAAGAGGGCACCCTTCGTGGTCCTTCTGGGCGTGGACGTGCCCTCCGTGCTGGCAGAGGTGTCCTGTCTCAGCAATCCTGAAGAAGAGCTTGATCTCAATTTTGAAAGCCACAGAGAGAATATTGCCAGTTACCTTGCAACCGGTATTTTCGACTATCTCAATAAAGGAGCCCGAACCCATGAAGCCAAAAGATGAGCAGAAGGAAGACAACGTCCTGTTTGTCGGCATCGACCTTGGAACATCACGGAGTGCCATCTCTTCGAGCAATGGCATGCGGGAATGGATTGAGAGTTACGCCGGATGGCCGAAGGACTTTATCGCTGAGCAGGTCGTCGGAAAACCGGTGCTCTTCGGAGCCGAAGCACTGCAGCACCGGCTTTCTCTCGACATCTGCAGGCCCCTTGAACGGGGCATCATCAAGGAAGGGATCGAAAGTAGCGAGAGGGCGGTCAAAGAAATCATCCGACATCTTATTGATCTTGCCAAGCCTGAGGCCGCCCACAAGATTCACGCAGTGGTCGGGGTCCCCGCCGATTCGCTAAAAGTCAATAAGCTTTCCATCCGGAGGGCGGTCGTAGAATATGTGCATACGCTCATGGTGGTATCGGAACCCTTTGCGATCGCCTACGGAATGAATCTGCTGAATGACGCGCTCATCATCGACATCGGGGCCGGGACCATTGACTTCTGCATCATGCATGGGACCATTCCTTCTGAAGAAGACCAGCGGACCATTTTCACGGCAGGCGACTACATCGATGAGCAACTCTTCAATTATCTCATTGAGAAATACCCGAATTCAAAGTTCAACAAGAACATGGTGCGGCAGTTCAAGGAGAAATTCAGTTTTGTGCGCGACATCCAAGAACAGATTCGCGTCGAGCTGCCGGTGAACGGCAAACCGGTCATGCATGACATCAAGGAGGAGATTCGGCGGGCATGCGAGAGCATGCTGCCGTCACTCGTTGAGACTACGACCGAAATGATCGCCCGGTTTGATCCCGAATTCCAGATGAAGATAAAGAACAATATCGTTCTTGCGGGAGGAGGAAGTCTGATCCGAGGGATTGCTGAGTACCTACAGAATGCCTTGAGGGAATACGGCACCTGCAAGGTCACCTGCGTTGCAGACCCGCTCTTTGCGGGCGCGGATGGGGCGCTCAAGCTCGCCCAAGACATGCCGTCCAAATACTGGGAAACACTCTGAGCGCAGGCCGATGTTTGAAGGTCTGAGGCGCCCCCTGAGAGAGCACATGACCGGCGAAACGATACTTGTCGTAGACGCAGGTGAGGACATAGATCAGAGAATGACCGCTACGCTCGAGGCGGAGAGCTACCTGGTCTATCCCGTCTCCAGCCAAGATGTGAACGCTGAGCTGGCTGAATTACTCCAGCCTTCGTTGACCTACATCAAGCCCCTTGACCTGAGCCCAACGGGGCTCAAACCCTGTAAAGCCATTCATGCCATTCCTCTCTTAAGAAAGGTCCCTGTTATTATCTTAGCCTCCATGAAAAAACCGCTGAGTCCCGACACCTCCAGGGAATACGGGGTCGTGGATTTTCTCGAACCGACATTCGGCCCGGAAGAGCTCATCGAAAAGACTCGATCGATTCTGGGAAAGACGGCTCCTTCGCGAAGCCCGATAGAGGATGGACCGACCCCCTTGCCACAACCTCAAAGGGAAACGAAGAAAAAGCGCCCTGCGTTTTTCCTGCCTGCGATCGGCATCGTGACCCTTCTGGTGATTGCCGGAGTGGGTATTCTGGCTTTTCAGCAATTTATGCCAGCCCAGAATATTTTGCCTTCTTCCACCGTGGCAGCCCCTGTTCGGGTTCCATCCCCCGCTCCTCGGGCTGAATCGAAACCGCAGTTGCCCCCGGAAAAGAACGTCGTAAATACTTCCGACCCTGTATCGCCCGTACCGTCCACGCCGCCCGGGCAACCCTCGTCGCGCTCATCGGAATCCGCATCCCAACCCCCACGCACGCCGTTCTACTCTGTCCAGCTGGGAGCCTTCAAGAATGAAGACAAAGCGCAGGCCCTCGCGAAGAAGTTCCGGGAAAAAGGATACGACGCATTTATTCATCTGGGCGTAGCAAAGGATAACTTTCCGATTTATAGAGTACTGGTCAGCAAGTATGAAGAAAGAAAGGCTGCCAAAAAGCTGGCAGGAGAAATTCAATCGAGGGAAGAAATCCAGACCACCCTATACGGCGAATGATGATCAAGACGCGAAGCCGTGTCCACCGTCTTCTCAAAACCGACTCAGACTCGAGATAAGCTGCTGAAAACGAAGATACTGGTGTTCCTGTTCCTTCTGGCATGCTTACCCGGTTGTTATTCCGGAAGCGTCAAGCCGCTGCTGAACCGTCCTGAATTTAAGGCTGAGAACGAACCGATTCGAATCTTAAGAATCCTTCTGATCACCGACGTCTCCTATCAAAAAGACGAAATCGAGAAATTTGTTTCAAAATGCTCGCGCCTTGCTGAAATGCAGGTTGGGATACGCCTTGAAATTGTTGATGGGTACCAAATCAAATGGGAAGATGAGTTAGAGGATATCATCAAAATGGAAATGAGGATTGCGGCGGACACCTGGAGTAAGAGGGAACGATTTGATATCGCCCTTACTTTTGTGAATTTTGTTCAAAGAGTCAGGGGCGGTAAATTTCCCCTGGGGGCCACCGACACATTTTTTTGGAGGTATCTCTTCGTAAAAGAGCTGGATCCATATATTCTTCTACACGAGCTGTTTCATGCCTTTTTGCTCGAGCAAGGTGATTCAGGAAGCTGGGTCATGAAGGCAGCAAGACCTCCTTATGGAGGCGAATGGTACTGGCTTACCCCGGAGGATAGGAAGAAGGTACTTCGTAATAAATGGAGAGATTTCAATATCATGCCTGCTACCGAGCATGAAGAAGCAAGGAAATCGAACGAAAGCTGGTTTTACTACAACTTGGGGTCGACCTATCTTCAACGAAGGGAGTTTGAGCAGGCCATTCTATTGTTGAACAAATCTCTTGAGATAAACCCGGCGTATGCCGACGCTTACGTCAGTCGGGGGAGGAGTCATTATTTTAGAGGAGAATACGACAAATCTTGGGAGGACATTAAAAAGGCACAAGACTTGGGCTACACAATTCCCGCTGAATTTCTCAATGATCTTCGCAGGGCCTCTGGTAGAAATAAGTAAAGACGTGTTGCTGAAAGAGTGAATACAAAATCTCTTCCCCAAACACAAAATTGTAAGGAGTAATGAATAGTTTTCGCTGTCCTGTTTGCCATGTACTCCGTTATATCTAAATGCAACCTAACGACGGAAGTGAATTATCCTTTGTTCATCTGCAACCAACGGGGCTAAAAGCCATGAGACTCGTTGTTCGCCTCTTTTTTTTCCTCTTTATATTTTAGTTTAGGCGCCTCGATCGTAACGGTTACGCCTGGCGGGACCGAACGGGTTAACCAAACATTGCCTCCGACAATCGAGCCGGCCCCAACGACCGTCTCACCCCCTAGAATGGTTGCGCCAGCATAGATGGTAACGTGGTCTTCGATGGTTGGGTGGCGTTTCACCCTTCTAAGCGTATCGCCCTTTTCTTCCATAGGAAGACTGAGGGCCCCCAGGGTAACTCCTTGATAAACTCTGACGAATTCGCCAATGACACTGGTCTCTCCAATCACAACCCCTGTCCCGTGGTCGATGAAGAAATGCCGGCCGATGAGGGCTCCCGGGTGGATATCAATACCGGTGACGCTATGCGCATACTCCGTCATCATCCTCGGGATCAAAGGAACCTCCTGACCGTGAAGCTCGTGGGCAAGACGGTAGGTCATGATAGCCATGATGCTTGGGTAACCAAAGATAATTTCATCAAAGCTTTTTGCGGCGGGATCTCCTTGGTAGGCAGCTTTAACGTCTTCGGCCAGAATTTTTCTAAGGCCTTTCAATTTCTTCAACAGGGCAAGGGCTTCCTTTTGTCCTCTTTCTGAGCAAGAGGTGCAGACCATTTGATGACGACGGCATTCATGACGGATACTCAGGGTGATTTGCTTGGATAACAGTTCAAAAAGGCTATTTATTTCGATGCCCATTTGGTAGGCCAGGTTGAAACTATCCACCTCATGCTCCCCAAAATACCCGGGGAAGAGGACCTTTTTAAGACGCTCGACGATCTCAATCACGACCTCTCGAGAAGGCAACCCTACCAGGTTCAGGTGATGCAGGGTATCCCTATCCTGGCAACTCTCCACCAGACCAGAAACAATCTCTGGAAGTTCTTGACGAAACAAAGGGGGCAGCTCACATTCCACATGGTCAGTCTCTGATGAGAAAAGCGTTTCTTCAGGACATTCGCAATTAATTTTATTCATGACACTTATGGCTCCTTTCTCGTAATTCCTGGATACCGATAGAAGCTTAATCCTTTCAACTCAAAGCCGCGTTCAGATGCATTGAATCTTTATCATTTTCAAGATAACACATCCTTGATGCGTGTCACCACTCCTGGCTGATCGTATCGGAACATCAATCAGAGAACGAATAGAAAGCGAGAAATGTCTTACACACTTTTTGAGAAGTAATTTAGAATTTCTAGGAAAATCCCTTCCGTTTTAGATAGCAAAGGGCAGGGTTGATTTTGACCCTGCCTTTTGCTATTTTCTTTTCGCTGTGTTCTTTTCTTGACACAGGACCTTCCTTTCCGTATACTTATCTCGCCCGAAGGGGAGAGAGGACGGGCAGGCAAGGCATGTTCTGGAGTGAATTTATGTCTGAGATCAATTTCATGAGAAAGGGGACAATGGCATGAAGAGTTACACGAAAGCGTATATACCTTACGGGGGTTACTATTCAACCCCGTTCTGCCGTTGGCAGGGGAGTATGCAGTACGACAACGCAATCACGTTGGGAGCCGAAACCGCGAGAAGATGGTTTCTGGAGAAAAAAATCGATCCCACGATTGTCGACTATCTTTATTTTGGCACCACCGTGGCTCAGCACCACTGGTTTTACGCTCACCAGTGGTCTGGTTCCATTCTGACGGACGACAAGAAATATGTTCCAGGCCTCTTTATTCATCAGGCCTGCTCAACTTCTACAACGATTCTCAACCTCTGCGCGTTGAATTTGGAGGTAGGGGCTTATGAGGTGGGTTTTGGCCTGATGAGCGACCGGTGTTCCAACGGGCCCCACACCACATGGGCGAATCCCTTGGGTCCTGGAGGCCAGCCGGACAAGGAAGACTGGAATATGGACAACTTCGCTGGAAACCCCCGCGTGCCCGTCGCCATGATGGAGACCGCCGAGAACGTAGCCAAGGAGGTCGGCATCACCAAGGAGGAGTGCGACGCCTTGGTCCTGAGGCGCTATGAGCAATATCAGTCGGCGCTCGCAAACAATAGGGCATTCCAGAAGCGCTACATGTTCCCCGCACAGGTCACAGTTAATAAGAAACAGACTAAATTGGTCGAACAGGACGAGGGTTGGACCCCTACCACGGCCGAAGGTCTGGCCAAGCTGAAACCGGTGAGGCCCGGGGGCGTCCACAGCTTTGGCGCCCAAACTTTCCCCGCGGACGGCAATTGCGGCGTCATCGTGACTACGAGGGACAAGGCTAAAGCACTGAGCGTAGATCCCAAGATAGAAGTACAGATCATCTCCTATGGCTTTGCACGAGTAAAACCGGCCTACATGCCGGCAGCGCCTGTCCCGGCCGCTGAGATGGCCCTTGCCGTCGCAGGCCTGAAGATCACCGACATGAAGGCCATCAAGACCCATAACCCCTTTGCCACAAATGACCTCAACTTAGCCAAGAAAATGGGCGTGGATGTCATGAAGTTTAACAACTATGGATCGTCGCTAATCTACGGCCACCCTCAGGGACCCACTGCAGGCAGGGGGATCATCGAGATGGTAGAAGAGGTGGTGCTTCTCGGTGGTGGCTACTGTCTCTTTACAGGGTGTGCAGCAGGAGATACCGCAGCCGCGGTGATTGTTAAGGTCGGATAAAATCTTTACGTGGAGTCGAGGTACCCCGCTTTCTTATGGGCCGTAGGGGTCCGATGGGGACAGCGGCCCTTTTCATCTGTGCGCCCGACAAGAAGGCACAGGCAGGCGCTTCTCGATGATCTCAGTATTCCATTTCTTTTTTCGGACCAAAGGATAAAGAAACAAGCCGGCTAAAATGCATCCTTGCAAGACCTGATCCCACGGTTTTCTCCCAGAGGACCACCCTTAACAATCGCTTGAATCACCCTTGAATCCTGGAAAGTGATAATTATCCTTATAGTAAGAAAGGGGACGCCAATATGGATAAAATGATTAGCTGCAAAGATTTTGAGCCCGGTTGCGCTTTTACGGCTTGTGCCCGGACAGAAGCAGAACTCTTTGAAAAAATTCTGGAACACGGCCGGACGGTTCACCGCGCAAAGGATTTCTCCCCGGACATCTATGGTAAAGTGCGCACCTCCATCAAAGAGGGATATTGCGATCTGGAAGACGAACTGTGCAAGTATGGAGAGTGCTGCTGGGAAGATGAAAGAGGAGCATTGCCGAGCCTCTAGCATTAAGACAAAAAAAAATCTAACGACGCCCCCTTATTCTCTTTTCGAAATTCCACCTAGCCTTCTGGGGATCAGCCAAAGACCTGTCCGTTTCTAAAAGCACCTCTCGTTCCGAATGTCATCCGATCCCGTGCAACACGATCAGGAGATCTCAAAAGCCATCCTGCGCTTCTATATCCGGATATTCCTAATGCGCGATTTGACTTTTTCTGGCGGAGTCGCGCATTTGTCATGGGCGCTGCAGGCATGTTTTCGGCACCTTTCCAGTAATATTTCCTCTGTCTTGGCCCGGATGGTAAAGTCGCAGTCCGACCTGAAATCTTTACAACTTAGTTCCTTATATTCTTCTTGTTTATCAGCCATGATTCAACCCTCCTTCCCTTACTTTGTATAAATCTAATCATTGGAAGGTGGGATCGCAAACGCGATGATGCGTGATGATGCGTATTGCACGCCGCGATCGAACACCCAGAAGCCCAATCTTTTCGGGAACGCTTTCCCTAGCCTGTATGGCGGCTTGATGTTTCTTTTTTAGCAAGCCCATTTTAACTCCGGGCACTCAACCATCAAGCCACACTTAGCTCACCAAGTGAAACCGCTGGATATCCGGTTCAGCTGCGACTAGGTTAGGCAATTTGACCAGGGCGTCCTTGAAGTGCTTCGCTCCAAAGTGAGATTGGAGCGCTGTGCTGCTTTGCCACTCCTCGACCAATGCAAAATCTGTAGGATCTTCGTTGTTCTGTAATAGTGTATAGCTGATACATCCGGGCTCTTTGCGGGTAGGCTCCACCAGAGAGGTCAAAACGGATAGAAGTTCATTCACCTTGCCAGGACGAGCCTTGACCCTTGCAATCACTCTCAACGTATCTTCTGCCATTTCCTTCTCCTTTCTTCCCTGCTTTCCAGCCAGTTCATGTTCCGCAAATTATACGCAAGCAAATTCATTTTCTCAACACCACCCAGAGACCGCCTTCAGTGGTGATTTCACACGTTTCTTCAAGGCCGCTTGCCCGCAATTGATCGCGCACGTTTTCTTCGGTTATTCTGACTCTGCCCATTGCCGCGTTAAGCTTCTCCGAACGCTTGCCGATCTGGCTGATGACTTCGGGCGGCGTATACTTCCCGAACCCTCCGCCGATGAAGGCGATGCCTTCTCTGCTCAGCGTCCGGTAAATGGCCCTAAAGTCAACCTGGAAGAGCCTGGGAAAAAACAGGGCGCCCCGGAAGATTGCCAGATCAACGTTGCCCTCATCGATATTGCTTAAGGAGCTATCACTTTCGATGATCCTGACCCGGTCTTCCAATCCTTGCTTTCGGGCCTCCGACTGATACAGAGGGACCGTCGCTTGTGGGAAGGCAGCAATTGAGAAGCTCCGGCCAATATTTATTCGCACAAGCTCAAAGACGAGGCCCGAAAAAGGACCCATTTCCAAGATGTGACCGTCTCGGCGCCTGTAGAGTTCCTCGATTTGTCTCGCGAGGTAGGGCCGGATCGGCTCCCAGAGGAGATTCAGCTCTTCGATAAGATTAGCGGTCTCCAATTCTCACCTCCGATGCTTTTCATGCAGCGACCGAGCCTCGAGTGGAAACTCTTAGGATCGTGTTAAATGTGATGGAATGGCCTCGGTTAGGAAGACTGTTTATCGGGAGACAATGACCGTGTGGGATCGCCGGAGCTTTGCGAAAACCCACGGAGTCATTCCCACTTATTCAATACCAATCCGGTCAGGAGCTTCGGATAAAAGTAGGTGGACTTCGCCGGCATTCTCACGGAAGAAAGGGCAGATTTTTCAACATCCTTAGCCTGCGTCGGATTCAGGAAAAAAGCGGCGGCATACTTCCCATCATTCACTTGGTCGAGTGCCCTGGCAACATCCATCTCATATCCGATTTCGGCATTCGTCAGGATCTTCTTAAATACCAACTCATCCAGGATGATCACATCGATTTCCCGCAGGTCAGGAGGGACCTCCGAGAGATTCTGCCCTCTATGAGTAAGAAGATGCCATACCGTTTCCCGTTTCCTAAAGAAACCGAATACATTTTTTCTTCCTGAGAGTTTTCGACGGATGTCGAAATCATCAGCGATCGTTTCACTCTGGAAATGCTCGGAAAGCATTTTATCGATATCCTCGGGAATCTCCTTGATGAGCCGGTGGGTCGGAAGGATGGTGACCCCCTCGTCCATCATATCGGCGACAAATGCCAGGGTGTAATCATATGATTTCCTGTCCGATGGCGATGTCTTCTTGATCGACATTTCTCTCGCATATTCAAACGAAGTCTCGTATCGATGGTGTCCGTCAGCGATAAAGATCGGCTTGTCCGCAAGTTCTCGTCTAACGATTTCTATTTCCTCGGGATCATCGATCTGCCAAAGGCGGTGAAGATTACCGGAAAGGTCATTCGTCTGGAGATAGGGCCTCGTCTGGGCTATCCCCGAAAGAATATTGGATATTCTGTCTGTGGAGCTCCTGTAGAGTAAGAAGATGGGACTGGTATTCGCCTCACAAGCTTTCAGGAGATTCAACCTGTCCTGCTTTGGCTTGGAGTGCGTGTATTCATGCGGGTAAATGCTCCCGTTGCCCAGTTCTTCGAGTTTGAGGAGGCACAGAAATCCGCGGAGCTGTTTTCGCACATCCTCTACTGTATAGATGATCTCATAGGCATAAAAGGAGGGGCGATCGCTGCGCTTCAATATGCCATCCTTGATCCAAACATCCAGACATTTTTTGGCCCGTGTGTATTTATTCTCGGTTTCGTTATCCCCTGGATATTCTTTGCCGAAATCGATCCTCACAATGTTATGGGGGCTCTTCGTGTATAATGCTTCCCGTCCCTCCGGTGTAATAATGTCATAAGGAGGGGCGAGGACATCCTCCATCGAAATCTTGGAAACATCGTACAGGAATCCTCTGAAGGGAATGATCTCCGCCATAGGTTGGGGCTTTCGTGTACCGCCGAATAGTTGCTTTTCTCAGGACCCTGTGGGAGTCTCCGAGAAAACTTTTTTTGTATCTTACCATGGGGAAAAAGAGAAAAGCAAATGGACCTTGAGACATTTGCCTCCCTGTCCATCACGTTTGCGGTCGTCCGTGATAAAAAAGGTGACTTCGTATCTTTTTTGAGGCAAAATTGAGAGTGTTTGGGTCCTTAAGGTCCCGGACAGATCCGAAGGCACATCAAGAAGAAGGAGGTTGAGATGGACTTTATCGAAACAGTGGAAAGTCGTATCAGTCGCAGAGGATTCTTGCCAAAAAAGGTTGAAAAGAAGACGTTGGAAAAGATTCTGAAGGTCATCAATCGCTGCCCATCCTACATGAACACACAGCCTTGGGAGGTATTTGTGGTGACGGGACGGAAGAAGGAAAACCTGGCGAAGAAACTTTTTGAACAGGTTTCCTCCGGGAAACCCCTGACTCCGGATTTGCCGTTTCCCAAGGCATGGCCGGAGGCTCATGATGAGCGGTCCAAAAGCCACCGGATGAGGCGTTTCAAAACGCTGGGCATCGATCCGGATAAGGAACAAGATAAGGTAGTCGCTTCTTACCGCAACAATTTTAAGTTCTTCGATGCCCCCTGCGCCATCTTTATTGCCATGGACAAAACCCTCACTCCTTGGTCCGTTTTCGACTGCGGCGCCTTCGTATACGGATTTCTTCTGGCGGCTCACGCAGAAGGTTTGGGCGCCTGCCCGCAGGCCATGCCCACAGGCTATCCCGATGCGATCCGTTCTGAATTGGGAATCCCTGACAGCCTGGCGATCATTCTTTGCATTTCCCTCGGATATCCCGATCTGGAGATACCCCTGAACCAATACCGCTCCTTGCGGCGGGATACCGATGAATACATCCGCTGGCAAGGATTTTGATCATTTCATGAAGGGGTTGCCACCGGGTAAGAATGCGGTTTTTCTTTCGGACCGTGAAAGGCGCGGCCAGAAGGGCTGTGCCGTCAATGGACGAAGAGGGAGGAAGGATCAGTGTCTTCCTCCCCAATGACGAGCCTCGTGGTGACCGCCATGGAAATGATGCCCCGCCGCGAAATGATGGTTGCTCGCTGCAACTCAAGCGGATTCGAACATGTTGAGCCTTGAGACGGGTGGGTAACGCCCTCCGGAGGCTTTTGATGGATTTGAGCGGTGGGAGATTGTACGGCGGCACCAGTGACCGCTGTCTTCCTTCTCGGCGGTCCTTCGAAACGGGTGGGACGAGGTTAAAGTAGTTAGGGCAATGCGCCGATTAAAGATCGACTGGAATAAAAGCTCGTCTTCGATCCTGCTTTATGACGATCGCCTGGAACCGATTCTCAACCGCAATACCCGCGGAGAGAACCCTTTTCTTAGCTCGTTTTTCTTACGTTGCTGGCTTGGGGACCTTTGGGGCCGTCGGTGACTTCAAACTCAACCTCATCACCCTCTTTAAGGGATTTGAACCCTTCCCCTTGAATGGCGGAGTGATGGACAAATACATCCTTGCCACCTTCCACTTCGATAAACCCAAAACCCTTTCTGTCATTGAACCACTTTACTCGTCCTGTCATTGAAACCTCCGAAATGTCGCGGAATTAAGACTTCCGCCGGGTAATACTGCCTATTATGTACCATTCCCCGCAAAAAAGCAAAAAATTAGAGCAATCGTCTCTTGCCGCTTCTATCCCTCTGTGAGGGAACAAGAAATTCTTCGTATCCGCTGTAAAAAGGGAGACGAGAATCAACGAAAGCCTCCCCCACCCGGGTTGTATCCGCCTTTGGGAACACAAAACGCATCCTGGACAGCGGCCCTCGCCCGCGTGCGGTCTTTATCTGAAATGTCTTTTAACCCGTGTACGGCCCGAGCGTGATCGATGGCGGTCGCTAATGCTTCCTCCGAGGTTTCCCCACAGGCCTCAAAATCGCAATCCTGACCAAAATCTCTACATCTCAGAAGTTTCTCCATAGCACCCTCCTTCTGCCCGAAACAAGTGACTACTCAGTGCAACCTTTGCTTATTCGACTTAAGAATAATCACTCCTCCTCCCGAAGACAAGGTAAAGTAAGGGGCAGGAGGACTTTGTTGAAATTTTCACTTGCTCATTCATCTCCATTGCCTGCACTGCGCCATGCTGAGATCATCGGGAAACTTTTCAAAGGAATTTTGTAGGATTTGGATTCGAGCGAGAGAAAGGTTTTCTGTCCCTTCATGAACCAAGGAGCAGGCAAGCATACAGGACAGGCAACCCTGGCATTTCTTGGTATCGACAAGAAGATATCGTTTGGAGGCTGGAATCGCTGCGATGGCATCGTCTAACCAGATTAGCCTTGGTATGAAGCCGCCAATCCCTGCTCCGAGGGCCGCCTTGCCAGTGACTTTCAAAAACTTCCTGCGAGAAATGCGGCCACCACCGTTCTTTTGCTTCTTTTTTCCTTGATTGCCCATGGGTCTGTATCTCCACCCTTTAAACTCTTTTGATCCTGGTGAGAGACTATCAACGGGGCATTAGGTTTGTCAACAAAAATGTTAGCGAGTGGCCTCGCTGACGGCAGGGGTTCTGCTGTTGAGATACAGTACGTTGGTAATGACACTTTTATCGTGCTCTCATCAGCAGGCGGGATTGTAGCCCAGTAGTAATTATATAACCACAAGGACGAGAGTAAGGGTTCGGCAACGGAGTCAAACCTTTATTCTTGGCAATTCGAGAAAAGGTGAAAAGGAGTCAGCCCGTTAACAAAAGACACTTGGTTCCTCCATCGCGGGAAAGAACGATCTGTGTCAACCAGACTTGCGACTTCAGTGCGAGCTAAGCCATTCCTTCTTATCATCTCCAATTGGCAGGGAAATCACCTTCCAAGCAGGGGAGGCGCTTGCCCTCTCCCGGCTTGGAAGGTGCGTGCAGGGGTGGATTAGGTGGTTGTATAGCAGCGTAACACTCCGTGCAAAGGAGGCTAATCATGCTGGTAGAACAAAACTGCAGATGAATGAAGTACCATCTGAGTGGTAGGCGGCATGTTTCCAAAAGGTGCAACAAAGGACATAACGGAAGGAGCGCCGCCAGTCAGTGTTATCGTTTTACCGTCGGGCGAGATAAATCCCATTCTTACCATACCATCAATATGGGAGGTATTGCCAGTGTTCGGGCCGGATTTCCATTCGGTAGCGTAAGTACCCGGGTCCGCCGTGATGGTTATCTTACGATCCTTTGTCACAGTATAGTGAAATAGGAATGTTACGTTCGCAGACCCTGAGCTGGAAGGGTTAGTGATAGTGGGTGGAGGGGGATTGGGGTTAGGTGTTGTAAAAGGAAGTGTAGCGAAGTGAGTAAGTGTCTTAAACGATCCCGTGCCGTCACGTTGGAATGTGTAAACTCCCTCAGTACTAAACGTCTGAAAAATATACGCACCCGGCGGTCCTTTGGGTCTGAGATTGGGTTCAAAGCCAAGGAATGCGATAAGAGCTGTGCCTCCGCCTGTAAAGTCATATTGGCCCCGTATGCCTTGAGGGGCAGACGGGCTGGTGGTTGCGCATGCAGCCAACATGAACGGTGCTACGACGGTGATAATCACAATTAAAACCAGATTCCTAATATTTCTATTCATAGTTGACCCTCCTCGTCAGCGATTCTTTAAGATGGCTTCAACATATATTGTTCCGTTTTCTGAACAATAACCCTTCTGCTTCCCAATTCGATTGGCTCATAGACACCACCTCCGTTCAGATTCTAACGATACTCGTTCTTGTGGGAGACCCGAGGGGCAACTTATGCCCTACTGCTTATGATTGCCGTAAAACTTCCACTGGTCGTTTTCTTTAATGATCTGTGTGCCGGACATAGGCACCTTCATTGGTTTAGTATCATCTCGTCCCTTCGAGCAAAAGAATCCATCCAGATACGCTTTATCTCCCTGAGCTTCAAAAAACGTCACAGTCGCCTCGACTGAAGTAACGCCACGTTGGATAGGAGAGAAACGATCATTTCGAAGCCACTGTTCCAAACTTGCTTTCGTCATTCCGTTGTGAGAAAATTGATCCGAGTATTTGGTCATGATCCTCTCCACATCGTGGCTCACTATGTCGCTGCAGTGCTTATCAAAAAACTCCCGAACATCGGAGGGCACTTTGAGTGGCTCTTCTCTACTCGGCTGAAATGTCAAGGAATAGGCGTAGTTTTTCAGGTCCTCCTCTACCTTCCCCTTATCGGACGCCACGATGATCGGGATCCATATATCCTCTTTCTTCGTATTAAGCACCAACATATTCACCTTCACCCCGTCATTGCGAACCCATCCCAACTCCGCTTCCTGCGCTGGAGTGCCATCTTTCAACTGCGAAGGTTTGTCATTTATTATTTTGAAATCTCTCCCAGATTTACTAAAGATAGGTAATAATATCTTGCTCCAATTGTCTATGGGGAGAGGGCTTGGGAAGACCGAAATCACAAAGTTAGGTATTGGGGGAAAAGTCCTTGAATCGGGAGCCGCGACCCGAATAACCTCTCCTGGTCTGAAAGGCTGCTTCACCCACTCTTTGGGATAGGAAACGGTGAAGGCCGGCCAGCCGTTCACATAAATGCCAGGAGTCGGTGCAAGGAAGGTCGGCTTCACTTGACTCGTAGGATTCTGAGCTTGGGTGAGAGCAGAAAAACTCCCTACTAATGACATAACAGCCATGATCAATAATACGACGATGAGTTTTTTCATAGGTCCCCCTTCCATGTGTTTGTTTTCTTGGTTCATGGGTCTGATAAAACTCGCTTTACGGTTGACCTTGTCTAAAGCTTTCTTTCTTTTATGGTTTGTAAATTTCCGGTTTTTGAAAAGAAGAAATGATGGCGACGGTAGACCAATATTGTCCCAAACGATCCTTCCTCCATTTCGAGAGTTATGGTCTCCTGCGGTTTCCCAAATACGGAATGAATATGCTCAATAGGCATACCTTCTTGGAACAAAAAGATGCCAATAGCCAACCCCTTGCCGGTTGGGATTTTTTCCAGGATATACCATTCTTTCGGAAACAATGTTGATGGGGCTTGTGACCCCGTACTGGCTGGGATGAAGTACGTTGGAGAGGCGTTGTCCAACGGCGGTTCTTCTAACGCTACGTTAGCCGGAGCTGGCATCATCACCTCTCCTCGCATAGCGTCTTCTGCGTAAATAATTCCAGGAATGCAAAGAACAAACATTATTAAAATCAGTAGGGTTCTCTTTTTCATGATTTGTCCCTCCTTCTTGGTTAGTTCTTACTGGCCTCTCATTTAATGGGGACCCTACCTCAGTTCTTCCAGATGATTGATGGAACCGTAGGGTATCGAGCCCCACTGCCTAGCCCAAAGAAGACGCCTCCGAAGGAGCAGCAAGAATTCCCCTCGGAGGCATCGTAGGATCGTCTTCTTAAATTTCGACTTCATATCTCACCTCCGATAAAGGTCTTGACGCTGCATCCATGACAGAAATTAATGTGGTATTTCCATGGGTTAAACACTCTGTCAGTTGGTTTCTTTTGAGACATCAACTGGCTCTTCAAATGTCTTGACTTTAAGAATTCATTTGTCTATGATGGTTTTTGCGTGCGCCTTTGAATTTGACTACAACTGATAGCATAAGGCGTCATATCTGACGGTTCGAACCGTCAGATTTTTTGAACCTCCTCCGACCCTGATAAAACCTTCTGTCATTTCAATAAGATTCGAGGGGATAAAAAATGGTAGAAAATACCAGAAATCCCATCAGAATCGACCTGAATGAATTCAAACTCCACATTCATCTCAAGAAGAATTCAATTGACGCTCCATTTCAATTCACCCTCGCGAAGGTTTTACCTCTCCGTGATCGCCCTTGTCGTTAACGAGATGAAAAAATTAGGGAAGAATCACCTCCATCCCCCTGGAACGACACCTCGGCCAGCTTGTTTTGCTAAACGAAACAATAGGAGGTTCAGCCGGATCGTCCGAAACGGAGAATTTGCTTCCGAGGATTTATAGGAAATGGAAGGACGCCCTCCCTGACCTGGAAGATGCCCCTCTTTTTAAGGTTCTCGGAAGAAGAAAAGAACACGATGAAGGGATCGGTAGAACCTATCCATTTGCCGAGGCTGAAAAAGACAGCTGGGCGAATCTTTTCGAGTACCAGGGGAGCGAGGAGAATGTCAGGCTGAAGTTTTCAATCGACAGGGTCGGAGCAACCTTAGATGATATCGTGATCGTCTACGGAGATTCTTCAGACGGGGAGGCATGGGACAGGTTTGTCTCGAACCTCAAAGGGAAGCACGAGAACCTATCCGAAGCAGAGGCCATCCAATCTCCCCCGAAAGTACCTGAATCCCCCGACTCACCGATGGAGAAGCGGAAGACTCCCTGGCAAGGCCGACGTCGCTGGGCAGTCCTTGTCGCCCTGATTGTCGTCATTGCAGTGGCTGCCACCTTGGCCACGTGGAAACTCTATTTGAAACCTGCTCCAGAAAATAAGGCTTCTGCGGAGAAGATGGCCTTCCCCTTGCCCGATGTACCTTCTATTGCTGTGATGCCCTTTGTGAACATGAGCGGTGACCCCAAACAGGAGTTTCTCACTGACGGGATCACCGAAGAAATCATCACCGCTCTCTCCAAAATTCCTCGCTTATTTGTGATGTCCAGGCAGTCAACCTTTTTCTATAAAGGCAAACCCGTGAAGGTTAAGCAGGTGAGCGAGGAGCTTGGAGTTCAATATGTGCTTGAGGGGAGTGTTCAAAGGTCTGCTGACCGCATCCGGATTAATACCCAGTTGATCGATGCCCTCACAGGACGTCACGTCTGGTCTGAGCGGTACGAGCGTGATCTGAAAGACCTATTTGCACTACAGGATGAGATCACCATGAAGGTCTTAGCCGCTGTCCGAGTAAAGCTGACAGGGGAGGAACTATCCTCTACGGTCTCGAAATACTATAGCGGGAAACGAGGTCTCGATTGCTGGTTGAAGCACTTGGAAGCGCTCAGATACATTGAGCGTACAACTATCGAGGACAGCAATGTAGCTCGGCGGCTTGCCGAGGAAGCTGTTTCAATGTGTCCAGAAAATCCAGTAGGTTATTACGTCCTCAGTTATGTCTGGCTGAACGATTATATTATTGGGAACCCGAAGTCTCCTCGGGAAACTGTTGAGAAAGCTATAGAGCTGGCCCAAAAAGCCCTTGCCATGGATGATTCCTACTCCGAGCCCCACGCATTGTTGAGTGTTCTCTATAGTCACAGAGGGGAGTATGATAATGGGGTTGCTGAGGGAGAGCGGTTTGTAGCCGCCTATCCCAGCAGATGGGGTGCCTATAATGTCTATGCCCAGGCTCTGACCTTTGCATGCCAGTCGGAGGAAGCCATTCCAATCTTCCAAAAGGCAATCCGACTCAACCCCAACCCTACGGTCAATACCCTTGTAATTTACGGGCACGCCCTCCGGATGGCGGGTCGGTTTGAAGAGGCGGTTTCGGTATATAAGAAAGCCATTCAGCGTACGCCTGATTTTATCCGTGCCCATATCGGCTTAGGGGCTACATATAGCTTGATGGGGCGAGAGAAGGAAGCTCGTGCTGAGGCTGAAGAAGTCCTCAGGATAAATCCAAAGTTTTCGCTGGATCTCTTTAAGACAGCATCTCCCTATAAGGATCCAGCAGAAATTGATAAAGTTATTAATGCCATGCGCAAGGCAGGGCTAAAATGATAGACTGAATCTCCCTATTCAGGTCTGACAAATACTTCGCAACTATTTGTTTTAACACTGTCGTTCGAGAGCCGTCCCAAAAATAACGACGGAGTGAAGGGGGCCTTCATTCTTCAGTCAGATTCAGATGGGGTTCCGGTGCAATTAATTTGAGTCTTGGAAAATAGGTTCGATAACGGGAGACATCGCGAGTTTGCAATGGTATTTGGGCAATGGCGGCATGAGCCTCGATGAAAAAGTTAACCGGATGCATTGAGTGATTATCATTTCTTTTACCCCATTTTCCGTACACTTGACCCATATGTCTATTTTATAGTTTACTACAAAATAGCCTTGACTATTTTGTAGTCTAAGTTATTATAGCCATATGCGGTACATTACCCCCTATATCCTGGATGATCTTCATTCAAAAATGGTCTTTATAAGCGGACCCCGTCAGGTGGGAAAAACCACTCTTGCCAAAGGTATTCTTTCAGACCATTTTCCCTCGGGCAGATACCTGGACTGGGATCTGGATGAGGATCGACAGGATATCCTCAAGAAGAGATGGCATATAGAGGATAAGCTCTTGATCTTTGATGAATTGCACAAACTCCCTAGATGGAAGACATGGATTAAGGGAATCTACGATGAGTCCCATAAATCCCATGCCTTTCTTGTGACAGGCTCCGCACGTCTCGACATTTACCGCCGTGGGGGAGATTCACTCATGGGACGGTACCATCCCTGGCGACTCCATCCCTTTACCCTTGACGAGTTGCCAAAAGGGATTTCTTCCAGAGAGGGTTATCAAAGACTGATGACGGTCGGCGGTTTTCCAGAGCCCTTCATCAGTGGAGATGAACGGGCGGCTCGGCGTTGGCGGAGAGAGCGTTTCGATCGTGTTCTCCGTGAAGATGTGCGGGATTTGGAGTCCATTCGAAACATTCAGCTTCTTGGAATCTTTGTGGACATGCTGCGTCAGCGGGTGGGAGGCCTAATTACCCTTTCAAATATAGCAACTGACCTCCAGATCTCTCCCAAAACGGCGAAGGCTTGGCTTGAAGTCCTTGAAAGGATGTATCTTCTGTTTACGGTTCGTCCGCATACAAGGTCTCTGCCCAGAGCCGTACTCAAACCGCCGAAAGTCTACTTCTTCGACAACGCCGATGTCCTTTCCGGTGAAGGGGAACGGTTTGAGAATCTGGTGGCAACCTCCCTGCTGAAACGACTCCATTTTCTGGAAGACCGTGATGGATATCGATATGAATTGCGTTTTCTTCGTGATAAGGAGGGCCGGGAAATTGACTTTGTCATTATCAAGGAAAACCGTGTTGAGGAACTGATTGAGGCCAAGTGGGCGGACGATAAAATTTCAAAATCGCTTATCTATTATACTGAACGCTTGAAACCCGAGAAGGCCACTCAAATCACTGCCCATGTGAGAAGACCTTACAGCCAAGGACGCATCCGAGTTACAGATCCCCTTTCTTACTTTCACCGGGACTTTTTCGCCGGCGCCGAGACCATTAAGACAAATTCTTAGTAATAAAGGCTTAAGGATAAGATCGCACTTCTATTCAACCCGGGAAGCTTCAAGGAATTTATATCAATCCAATCAATCTCTTTAGGTTTTTGGAAAGGAGCCATTCCTTTTTGTCATCTCCGATCGGCAGGGAGAGTACTTTCTCCAGTTCCCATTTCATCGTTCCAAACGGAATGTCAGAACCGAACAGGATTCTCTCATGTCCTATCTTATCTATAAACTTCATGACCGTGTCTGAACCGGCTAAGGCGGTGTCAAAGTAGACATTCTCTCTCCCTTTGAACGTATCGAGGAAGTCCATTGGATTTCCTCCCAGTGCTCCCAGGTGCGGAATGATGATCTTCAAACTTTTCGTCTTCTTTACAAAAGCCTCGGTAAAAGCGAATTCTTCCTCAACAACGATGGGAAGGTCAATCCTCTCTGAGGCATCGATAAATTCTTCCAGCTTAGGATCTTTCAAAGCCTGATAGTTGGATGAGGAATCCTGGACCCCTCGCATCCAGTGCCATTTCCCTCCATAATACCCTTTGCCCTCGGCGATGGGTTTCATTGTTTCTGGAATGTAATAATAAGGAATGAATCTTCTTATTCTATTGGTCTCATCGAGAAGTTTTTCATTGATTCCTTCATCGGCCAACGCTGTGGAAGGAAATGGAAAGACAACAATCCGACTCACGCCACTTTCTTCGGCCTGCCTCAGAAGTTCTTCAGTCGTTACCTCTGTTCCCATGGTGACCGAGGGTCCCCAGTGGGTATGGCAATCAATGATTTCCATAAGTATTCATCGGAGGACAACAGACTTTTAAGGGAACAGGAAATTTATAAGCAGAATTGACTCAAATTCTCTCCCTATTGATAGGGGAGGATGAGAGCGGAGCCGACTCGACAAGGCTCCGGATCACCTTCATATTCTTCAGGTCTTCAACGGTATCCTTTCTCGGGGTCTCCATGATCCCGGGAAGATGCCTCAACAAGGGATGGTTGACCAGACATCTGAACCCTTCCCGTCCGATATGCCCCTCACCGATATGCCAATGTCGATCTTTTCTCGATCCCAGAGGAGTCTTTGAATCATTGAGGTGGAGGAGATGGAGTCGTTTCAAGCCAAGGGCTTGGTCAAAGGCTTCAAGGGTCCTTTCGATTCCATCCTTGTTGGAAAGGTCATATCCCGCTTCAAAAGAATGAGCCGTGTCAAGACAGACCCCCATTCTTTCATGGTCAGAGAACTCCGTCGATGATTCTCTTGATCTGATCAAAGGCGTAGCCGATCTCTGTCCCCTGCCCGGCGGTGTTCTCCATGAGGAGAATGACACCATTCTTCACCTTTTCAAAGGCTTGATCAATCCCTTGAGAAACAGCCTCAATGGCTTGATCTTCGGAGGATTCCATTCGATGACCAATATGGATGATCAGATAGTGAGCTCCTAAATGGTTCCGCCCTTTGAAGATCTGTGGCGATGGAATGGATGGATCGCTTATAGAATTTTGATTCTGAGCGAAGCAATATTGGGGAGATAGGGCATGTGGAGAACGATGGGGGAGAGGTCAGAGGATTGGATGGAGGATCGAAACGCTTCCACTTCCTTTTTATTCAACGGAGAATAATTCCATCCCCTCGGGTTTCGGGAGAAGAATTGGATGGTCTCACAACCTCTCGCCTCAGCCCTTTCGACGATCCTTGAGAACCCTCCTGCAATGGAGATATGAAAACCAAATCGCATTTACATACCCTCCGTGATGCTCATCGCAGGATATCTCGGGGGTATCTCTTGGGAGCAGGAGAACGACCCATTGATTTTCGTCGAGAATTAAAGCTTCCGGATTTTCACCGCGCAGACCTTGAATTCAGGGATCTTGGCTACAGGATCCAAGGCGTCGATGGTCAGCAGGTTGGCAGCTGCTTCCTTGAAGTGAAAGGTCATGAAAACGACACCCGGTGGAAGATTGTCGGAAACCTTTGATTTGACCTGGACCCTGCCGCGACGAGAGGTGACTTCGACCAATCCGTTATCCGGCTTGATTCCTAACCGTTGCGCGTCTTCAGGATTGATCTCGATCACTCCCTCCGGATAGATCTCCGAGAGTCCCTTCGACTTCCGGCTGATCACCGTGTGGTAGTGGTAGAGCACCCGGCCTGTGGTCAACAGGAAAGGATATTTCTCGTCGGGGAGTTCCGGAGCGGGCGCATAAGGCGTGACGTGAAACTTTCCTTTGCCCCGGCTGAACTTGTCTTTATGGAGGAAGGGAGTGCCCGGATGGTCTTGCGTCGGACAGGGCCACTGGAGTCCCAACCCTTCCAACCGTCGCGTACTGCATGCCACCGTATGAGGGCGTCACGGAAGCGATCTCGTCCATGATTTCTTTGGGTGAAGAATATCCCAGCGGATAACCCAGGCGTGATGAGAGATCGCAGAGGATCTGCCAGTCTGGCCGGCTATTTCCAATGGGCTCGATCGCCTTGCGCACGCGCTGGACCCGTCGCTCCGTGTTTGTGAAGGTTCCATCCTTCTCGGCAAAGCTCACTCCGGGAAGGACCACGTGGGCCAATTCGGCGGTCTCCGTAAGAAAGATGTCCTGGACGACGAGGAGGTCGAGGTGTTTGAGTTCCTCCTTCACCTGATTCATATTGGGGTCCGAAAGCAATGGATTCTCTCCGAGGATGAAAAGGGCCTTCACTTTCCCCTCGGCGATCCCCTTCATCATCTCCATCAGAGTCAGCCCGGGACGGGGCGGAAGAGAGACGCCCCACGCCTTTTCAAACCTCTGCCGAACCGCAGGGTCGTCGACCCGTTGATAGCCCGTATACACATTCGGCAGGCCGCCCATGTCACAGGCTCCCTGAACATTGCTTTGTCCCCGGAGGGGGTTGACTCCCGAAGAAGGTTTACCGATCTGTCCTGTGGCCATGGACAGGTTCGCCAGGGCAAGAACGTTGTTCGTCCCCGTGACGTGCTGGGTGATGCCCATCGCATAGAGAATGGAGGAATTGGAGGACTGGGCATAAAGACGCGCTGCTTCCACGATATCGCTTGCCGGCACACCCGTGATCTTTTCCACCGCTTCCGGAGTATAATCTTTCACCGAATCGGCAAGGGCCTCAAATCCTTCTGTGCGTTCGTCCACGAAGGCCTTGTTGAGCCATCCCCGGGAAATGATGACGTTCAGCATCCCGTTGATCAAGGCCACGTCCGTCCCGGGCTTTTGTTGAAGCCAGAGATGGGCGTAGTCCACAAGGTCGATCCTCCGGGGATCGGCCACAATGAGCTTGGCCTTTTTCTGCCTCACGGCCGCTTTGACCTCGAGGGCAATGACAGGATGATTCTCGGATGTGTTTGAGCCGATGACGAAAATGCAGTCCGCATTCCTGATCTCTCCGATGGGATTGGTCATCGCTCCGCTTCCAAATGCCATCGCCAGACCGGCGACGGTGGAGCTGTGTCAGAGACGGGCACAGTGGTCTACATTGTTCGTGCCCAGGGCAGCCCGGGCGATCTTCTGGAGGAGATAGTTCTCTTCATTCGTGCACTTGGCAGAGACAAGGACACCGATGGCATCGGCTCCATGCTGGGCCTTTACCTTTTTCAGACCGTTCGCCACGGTATCTAGGGCCTCATCCCAGGAGGCCTGGCGAAACTTCCCGTTCTCCTTGATCAGGGGCTCGGAGAGCCGGTCAGGACTGTGCACGTAGTCGAAACCAAACCTGCCCTTCACACAGGTCCAGCCTCGATTCACTCCCAGGTCAGGATCAGAAGTAACCTTCACCACACGGTTGTTCTTTCACGTTGAGAACAAGTGTGCATCCGACACCGCAATAAGAACAGGTGGTCGGAACTTTTTTCAACTCCCATTCCCGTCCCTCAAAGCGTCCCGCCTTTTCGCTCAGTGCCCCCACGGGACAGACACTGACACAGTTCCCGCAGAAGACACAGGGGGTCTCCTGCATGGAGCGATCAAAGGAGGCAGCAATCTTCGTAGCGAATCCCCGTTTGGAATGGTCCACGGCTTCGCAGTATTGCACTTCATGGCAGACGGTGACACACCTTCCGCACAGGATGCACTTATTGTAATCCCTTTCATAGAAAGGGTTGGAGGATCGAATGGGGTAGTTGTGTTTCTCTCCCTCGAAGCGCGATTTCCGAATCCCAAATTCGTAGGCGTATTTTTCCAGCTTGCAGGAACCGCTCTTTTCACAGGTCATGCAATCATAAGGATGGTCGGAGAGTAAAAACTCGATCGCCAGTCTTCGGGCATCCTGCACCCGCTTTGTGTTGGTTCGGACCACCATCTTGTTGGCCACGGGATAGGCGCAGGAAGCCACCAGGGTCCTGGATCCCTCAACCTCCACCACGCATAAACGACAGGCCGTGGTCGGCGTCAGATCTTTCCGGTAGCAAAGATGAGGGATAGGGATCCCTTCCTTCTTGCAGGCGTCAAAGATCGTCATTCCCGCCTGGGCTTTCACCTCACGGCCGTCGATGGTCAATTGCATCTCTGCCATATTTTTGCTCCTATTCTTATCGTTTGTCCCTTTCCTATCTTTCTAAATCGCAGCGCAAACAACGCTTGGCCTCTCGGATGGCGGTCTCTTCGTCGAATCCAAAGTTGACTTCTTCAAAGGTACAGACCCGACGGTCCACGGCCATGGCAGGCATGCCGGCCCTTGGTTTTACCGCCGCCTCTTCCCCTTCTTCCGCTTCGGCCTTCGGCACGTCGCCCGCCGCTCCGCCTGGTAGATCCGGTCTTTATAGAGATCTTGCCCCTTCAGGTACCGGTCGATGGAGACGGCCGCCCGGTAGCCACTGGCCATGGCTTCTACGACCGTGGATGGCCCGGTGACGACATCCCCTCCGGCAAAAACACCCGGAAGATGTGTTGCCAGAGTGATCGGGTCAACGGAAAGAGTCCCCGCTTTTGTCGTTTTAAATCCGTCATTCTGGGGAAGACAGGAGAGATCTGGCATATAGCCGATCGCAGGGATGACCATGTCCACCTCCAGCACAAACTCCGAACCCTTCACCGGAACAGGACGACGCCTTCCGCTGGCATCAAACGCCCCAAGCTCCATACGCTGGCATTCCAACCCCTTCACCTTCCCGTTTTCCGCAAGGATCCGGGTCGGTGCAACAAGGTAAAGGATCTTGATCTTTTCGTGCTCGGCTTCCTCGATCTCTTCATCGTTGGCGGGCATCTCATCCCGGGTTCTGCGGTAGACAATGGAAACCTCCTTCGCTCCCAGCCGCAGAGCCGTACGTGCTGCATCGATCGCCACATTCCCTCCGCCGATGACGGCTACCTTCTCTCCCACTTTCACTTTTTCACCGAGATTGACCCTGCGGAGAAAATTGATCCCCGGGATGACACCGTCAGCATCCTCTCCGGGCGTGTTCATCTTCTGGTTGAGATGAGCCCCTATGGCCAGGAATACAGCCTTGTATCCCTGTTTGAGAAGTTCGTCGATGGTGAAGTCCTTGCCGAGTGACTTGCCCGTCTTGATCTCGACGTTGTGCTGACAGATGAAGCGGATGTCGTTCTCCAGATTCTTCCGGGGCAACCGGTAATCCGGTATGCCCACGGCAAGCATGCCGCCGGCCATGGGCAGGGATTCGAAGATGGTCACCGGATATCCTCGCCGTCCCAGATGGTAGGCTGCGTTCAGCCCTGCCGGACCGGCACCCACGATGGCGACCCGCTCCGCCTTTGGCTTTTCCAGGAAAGTGGGAGGAGTCATGCTTCCTGTCCGGAGCTCCCAATCGGAGGCAAATCGTTTCAGCGAGGAGATGGCAATGGGCTCGTCGATCTCACCTCTCTTGCACATGTTCTCACAGGGATGGTTGCAGACCCGGCCGCAGACCCCTGCCAGCGGCATGGTCAGCCGGATAAGGTTCAGGGCCTCTGGGTACCTTCCCTCCGCAATCAAGGACGTGTAACCCACCGCATCACAACGTACCGGACAGGTGTTTTCACAGGGCGCAAAGACCAGGGCCTCACAGGCTCCCGAGGGGCAGTACTTCTCCCGAATGTGGGCCTCATACTCGTGCCGGAAATGGTTGATGGTCGAAAGCACGGGGTTGGGGCAGGTCTGTCCCAGGCCGCAGAGGGCCGAATCTTTGATGAGCGGCCCCATTTCCAAAAGGAGTTCAATATCCCCTTCCCTTCCTTCGCCTTTGGTGATTCGCGTCAGGATCTCCAGCATCCGTTTCGTGCCGATACGGCAGGGAACACACTTCCCGCACGATTCGTCCTGGGTGAAGCTCAGGAAGAAACGGGCAATGTCCACCATGCAGGTCTTCTCGTCCATGACGATCATGCCGCCCGATCCCATCATGGAACCTGCTTCGGTCAAGGATTCATAGTCGATGGGCAGATCAAGAAACTTGGCGGGCAGGCATCCGCCGGAGGGGCCGCCCATCTGGGCTGCCTTGAAATGGCGACCCCTGGGAATTCCTCCGCCGATGTTGAAAATGACCTCGCGGAGGGTCGTCCCCATGGGCACCTCCACAAGGCCCGTGTTATTGATCTTGCCCGTGAGGGAGAAGATCTTGGTCCCCTTGCTGCCCTGGGTCCCGATGGCCGCATAGGCTGCTGAGCCTCCAAGGATGATGGACCGGATATTGGCGTAGGTCTCCACGTTATTGATGTTCGTGGGTTTGCCCCAGAGTCCTGCAACGGCCGGAAAGGGAGGCCGTGCACGGGGCATTCCCCTCTTGCCCTCGATCGACGCCAGGAGGGCTGTCTCCTCACCGCAGACAAAGGCGCCGGCTCCTTCCTTGATCTTCAAGTGAAAACTGAAGGGGGTGCCCAGGATGTTGTCCCCGATCAGCCCCAGTTCCTCTGCCTGGGCCATGGCGATCTTCAGGTGCTGGACGGCCAGGGGATATTCGGCCCGAACGTAGACATAGCCGTGTTGGGATCCGATGGCATAAGCTGCGATGAGCATTCCTTCCAGGACCAGATGGGGATTTCCCTCCAGAACACTCCGATCCATAAAGGCCCCGGGATCTCCCTCGTCGGCGTTGCAGACGATATACTTCACGTCGCCGGGCGAGCTGCGGGTGAAGCGCCACTTTCTCCCGGTGGGAAAACCGGCTCCCCCGCGTCCCCGCAATCCTGACTTCTCCACCTCATCGATCACCTGCTCCGGCGTCATGGAGAACAAGGACTTTGCTCAATGCGGAATAGCCTCCGCGACCGATGTAATCGCGGATCTCCGTCGGGATCGATGCGGCCGTTATCGCTCAAGACCTGGCGCATCTGGCCCTTGTAAAAGGGAACATCATGGTCATACGTGATGACCTTCCCGGTAGCCGGGTCGGTATAAAGCAATCGCTCTACCAGGCGGCCATTCTTCAGGGTTTCGGAAACGATCTCCGGCACATCTCCAAGCGCCTACCTGTTGGTAGAAAATCTCCTTGGGCAGGATGACCACCACCGGTCCCCGCTCGCAGAAACCGTGGCAGCCCGTTCTCATCACATCCACTTTTCCCTCAAGCCCCTGTTTTCGTATCTCCTCGATGAAGGCCAACCGGACTTCCTCGCCTCCCCAGGCCCGGCAACCTGTTCCGCCGCATACCGTGACGCAGGTCTTGTTCGGATCTCTCTCTTTACAATGGCCTCTCGCAGCGCCATCAAATCCTTGTCGGATTTCAGCTTCAACTCTCTACCTCCTTCAGACATACTGTTTCAGCACCTGTTCAACCTTTGCCGGCGTCAGCTTGCCATAGTAATTCTTATTGACAAGGAGCACAGGAGAAAGGGCACAGGCTCCCAGACAGGCCACGGTTTCAAAGGTGAATTTGAAATCGGGTGTGGTCTCGCCCTCTCCGATGCCCAAGGCCTGCTGAACAGCCTTGAGAACATTCTTTCCCCCTCGCACGTGACAGGCCGTTCCCCGGCAGACCCTCACCGTATAGCGACCCCGGGGGGTCGTGTAAAATTGGGCATAAAAAGTAACCACCCCAAAAATACGGCTCAGGGGAATGTGCAGGCGCTTCCCGATCGCAGCCAGGAGTTCTTCTGACAAATATCCATAAATCTCCTGTGCCTCCTGGAGCACAGGGATGAGCGCTCCTTCCTCACCCCGGTGTTTCTCGAACACGCTATCAAGCTTGCTCAGATCCAATGCCTCTGCCATTTCATACTCCTTCCGTTTATAGAATCAGTTTATGAGTGCGCTGTATCCTTAGATACGGCGTTCTAAAGGTGGGCGTTTTTCTTCTAACTACTTATTATTGTAAGACAAAAATCCCTTTTTCTCTAATTTGGAGAAAAACCATCAATCTGTTTTTTTCGGATAGATGCACGAAACGTGCAAGAAGAACATCTTTAAACTTAATATACGAAAATTTCTTCCCATGTCAAGATCAAAAGGCATCCGACGTCGAGAAGGAGGAAGCCCTCAAAGCCGCCTGCTTTTCAGAATGAAAAGGTCGCTTCCTTTGGCAAGAGTTTTCGCCCGTCCGATCAGACTCGATGAATTTGCTCGAACAAGCGCCTGAGATCCAAAGCGGGAACACACGGTAACCCATTTTTCATAAGATTTTTCTTGACAAAAAAGGACCAATCCTTTAGTTTAGTTTTTGCATAAGAGTAATTTCACACATTCAACCTCAAGAACAAATATCCGAAATATTAGGATCTTATTCAAGGTCGCCGAAGGGCGACTTCCGACCTTGGCAGGAAGGATTTTTTTCTGTCAGGATAAGGAGGGAGCATGCTGGTCGAGTATTTCGCCATTCTCGTCTATGTTGCCATCGCCGTTGTTTTCGCCCTCTTCACCATTGCCGCTTCCGCTCTCTTGGGTCAGAGAAAACCCACGGCTCTCAAACAATCCCCTTACGAATGCGGGATGACGACGGTTGGCTCAAGCTTCCGCAGGATACCGGTCAAGTACTACATTATCGCCATGCTTTTTCTTCTGTTTGATATCGAGGTCGTTTTCCTCTACCCGTGGGCGGTGGTTTTCAAAGAATTTAAGGTCTTTGCCTTTATCTCCATGGCGGTCTTTATTGGAATCTTGCTCATCGCGTATGTCTACATCTGGAAAAAAGGAGCATTGGAATGGGAATAGAAACTTATCTTGAAAAAACCCCTTTGATGCCCGCCTTAGATTGGATCGTCAACTGGGGACGAAAATATTCGATCTGGCCAGTGACCTTTGGTTTAGCCTGCTGCGCCTTGGAAATGATGGTTGCCAGTATGGCGAACTGGGATATTGCTCGATTCGGTTCAGAGGTCTTCCGACCCTCTCCTCGACAATCGGACTTGATGATCGTGGCAGGAACCCTGACCAAAAAGATGGCCCCCATGGTTAAGCGCATCTACGAACAGATGCCAGAGCCCAAGTGGGTCATCGCGTTTGGAGCCTGTGCCTGCTCGGGTGGAATCTTCAAAACATACAGCGTCGTTCAAGGAGTGGACCAGATTATACCCGTCGATTTCTATGTTCCGGGCTGTCCCCCTAAACCGGAGGCATTGCTGGCAGCGCTGGTGAAACTTCAGAAGAAGATCGAGACCGAGAGCCTGTTGGATCGAAAGAATGTTCGAAGTACCCTTGAAATGAAATAGATTTTATATGACGGATTCATCACTCATGAACTGTGAAAATTATAAATTCCCCCTCGCCCCCCCTTTAGTAAAGGAGAGTTGGGGGATTTGGGAAGGGAAGGAAAGGCAATGACCGAGATCAATTTCACCATAAAGAAATTAAAAGAAAGATTTGTTAATTCTAATTTAGAGGTGACGACTTTTCGCGGAGAAGTCACCGTGACGGTATCGAAAAAAGAGATTTTTGAAATCTGTAAATTTCTCCATTCGGACCCAGATCTCCAGTACCGCCTCCTCACCGATCTCTGTGGCCTCGACTTCTTCCCAGAAACCCCCCGTTTTGGAGCCGTCTACCATCTTTGTTCACTGAAGGGCAATCAACGGCTGAGGGTAAAGACGAGGGTCGGAGAGATGGAATCGATTCCAAGCGTGGAATCGATCTGGAAGGTAGCAAACTGGTATGAACGGGAGGCCTATGACCTCTTCGGGATTCGTTTCGAAAATCATCCTGACCTGAGAAGAATTCTACTCTGGGAGGGTTATGAAGGCCACCCTTTAAGGAAAGACTACCCCGCGGAAGGGCCGGATTTCGATAAACCTTTTGTCCCCGAGGTTTGACCCTTCGGCGTCCTGCAAGCCTCGCCTTCTCGGGCGGCCCGGTAAAGCTAGCGCTCAGGGTCAACCCTGAGCAAATTACGGCCTTCAGGCCATTATGTCGAATGGGGTTGACATGGCAGAGACACGGTTAATGACCATCAATATGGGACCTCAACACCCGGCAACCCACGGAGTGTTGAGGGTTGTGTTGGAATTGGATGGAGAGGTGATCGTCAAGGCAACCCCCGATATCGGGCATCTTCACCGGGGGGTAGAGAAACTGGCTGAAACCAAAACCTACCATCAATCGATTCCTTTGACCGATCGTTTGGATTACACCAATGCGATGGGCAATAACTTAGCGTATGTTCTGGCGGTCGAGAAACTCCTGGGCCTTGAGGTGCCTAAACGGGCTCAATATCTAAGGGTCCTGATGGCCGAACTCCAGAGGATTGCTGCCCACCTGATCTGGTTGGGGACGCATGTGCTGGACATGGGAGCGATCACTCCCATCTTTTATACCTTCCGGGAAAGGGAGGCTATTCTCAGGATCTTTGAGGAAGTGGCCGGAGGAAGGCTCACTCCGACCTATCTGAGAATCGGCGGGGTTTCCAAAGACCTTCCGGAAGGGATCGAAGAGAAGATCAAGGCATTCGTCCAGACCTTTCCCGACCATGTGAAGGAATATGAAACCCTGCTGACAAAGAACGTGATCTGGATGAAACGGACCAAGGACGTTGGAGTCATTTCCCAGGAAGATGCGTTGAGCTGGGGAGTCACGGGCCCAACCTTACGGGGGAGCGGAGAAAAATACGATGTGAGAAAAGCTTTTCCTTATTCGAGTTATGAAGAATTCAATTTCGATATTCCCATCGGTTCTGTTGGGGATGTCTACGATCGGTACATCGTGCGTTTGCGAGAGATGGAATGGTCGAATGCTATTGTGGAACAGGCGTTGGAACGGCTGCCAAAGGGGCCCATCATCACGAACGATCCGCGGATTACCCTTCCGCCGAAGGAAGATGTGGTGACGGATATCGGCGCATTGATCCGGCAGTTTAAGATTGTCTCCGAGGGATTCCAGCCGCCCAAAGGCGAAGTCTATGCAAGCGTAGAGGCCTCCAAAGGGGAATTAGGATTCTACATTGTCAGTGACGGATCGAACCATCCGTTCCGATTCAGGATTCGAACCCCTTCTTTCGCCAACTTGAGCGCCCTCCCGAGGATGGTCGAAGGGAGCCTCATCGCGGACGTGATCTCAACCATCGGGAGCATTGACATCGTTCTGGGAGAAATCGATCGGTAATAAATAGATAAACTCCAAATTCGAAGCACGAAGCTCGAAACAAGCACGAATGATTAAAATATAAATATCCAAAAAAAACTTTTGAATTTTGAAATTTGGAATTGTTTCGGATTTTGATATTCGGATTTCGGATTTTCCTGAAATGAGAGGTTCTTATGACGGACATTCTTTTTAGCAGTTGGGGTGGGGTGGTCACAGACAATCGAGGGAAACCCGAGGCAGAAAGGCAACCCGCTGCAGCGCTCAATCTTCCCCTGGAATTTGACAAAGAGACAAAGATCAAGGCTTTCATCGGGTGGGATGGGATTGTCATCAGGGACACGGAAGTGAATATCGTCGATTTGATCCGGGCTTACCTTGAAGCCGTCCAAAACGAATCCTGCGGGAAGTGTACGCCCTGCCGGGTAGGGACTCGAGTCATGGCGACCCTTGTGAATCGGATTGCCGATGGTCAAGGCCAGGTGGATGACTTAAAGCAATTGAAATACTTGGGGGAGACCATTCAGAAGAGCTCCAAATGCAACCTCGGGCAGACGGGTCCGAAGCCTGTCCTGGATGCCGTCGATCATTTTGAAGACCAATTCTCCGGCGCGATCCAATTGCAGAAAAAGATTCCTCGCCTTGAGTATAAAATCAAGGTAACCGCACCCTGCGAAAGCGCCTGTCCTTCTCATCTCCCCATTACCCGTTATATCGAACTGATCAAAGAAGGAAGGTTTGAGGAATCCCTGGCTGCCATCCGGGGGGCGACCTGTCTGGCCGGAATCCTGGGAAGGGTTTGTGTCCGTCCCTGCGAAGACAACTGCCGCCGGGGAAATGTGGATGAATGCATCTCCATTAAATGGCTGAAGCGGTTTGTCGCGGATTATGAGCTGGAAAAGAGGAAAGATCCTTTCGTTAAGAAAGAGGAAATGCGTTCAGAAAAAGTGGCCGTCATCGGCGCGGGTCCTGCCGGGCTTTCCTGCGCTTACTACCTTGCCCTTAAAGGTTACCCCGTGACCATCTTCGAAAGATTAGGCGAGCCGGGTGGAATGGCAGCCCTGGGGATTCCCGACTATCGTCTCCCGAGAAATATTGTTGGGTATGAAGCGGAGACGGTAAAAGGATTAGGAGTCGAGATTCGGTATAACACTCAGGTGGGAAAGGATATTACCCTTTCTCAGATGTTTGAGCAAGGCTATAAAGCCATCTTCATCGGTGTGGGAGCTCAGACCAATACGCCCATGGGGGTCGAGGGAGAGGATAAGGGGTATAAAGGATTCATTCCGGGCGTTTATTACCTCCTGGAGATCAATCTGGGAAGAGACCCCTACCCTGAAGGCAAGCGGGTTGTGGTGGTCGGGGGTGGAAACGTAGCCATTGACTGTGTCCGCTCCTCTTTTCGTATCGGCAAGCCGGATGTCAATCTGGTTTATCGAAGGACGAAAAAGGAGATGCCCGCCGATCATGTGGAAATCCATGATGCAGAGGAAGAAGGTGTGAAGTTCCATTACCTCTGTAATCCCGTCCGGATCGTCGAGAAGGAGGGAAAAGTTGTTGGCATGGAGTGTATCCGGATGGAGTTGGGAGAGCCGGATGAGAGCGGAAGGCGAAGACCGGTCCCGATCAAGGGTTCAGAATTTTTCATCGAAGCCGATATTGCCATCCCGGCCATCGGTCAGGCCATTGACCTCTCGTTCCTCGAAGAGACAGACGGGGTGAAGACGACGAGGCGATCTACTGTCGCCATCCAGGAGGGAACCTTCATGACAAGCCGTCCGGGAATCTTTTCCGCGGGGGATTGCGTGACCGGTCCCGACGTGCTTGTGCGCGCCGCGGGTCACGGAAAGAGAGCCGCTGACAAGATCGACCTCTTCCTTCGGGGGATAGAAGTGAAGGAATCTGAAGAAGAGCGCCTGGAGGCCCTGGTGGAGAAGATTAAGGTTTATAACAAGAATGAAAAGATTGGAATCTCCGGTGGGCAGAAGAGGGCCGTGTTGAACCTGCTTCCTCCGGATTCGAGAAAATGGATCTTCGACGAAGTGGAGGAAGGATTCTCTATTCCGGTGGCACAGAAGGAAGCGGAGCGCTGTCTCCGATGTGTAAGAATCGGGTTATTTGCAATTTAAGGGGATTCAAATTCGAAGCACGAAATCCGAAATTCGAAACAAGCACGAATGTTCAAAATTCAAATGACTCAAACGAACACACATTGTCTAAAACTTTGAGTTTCGGATTTAGGATTTGTTTCGGATTTCGATATTCGGATTTCGGATTTTCGAAGCTGGAGGCTGGTACAAAGCATGCTGAAGCTAACCATTGATGGGAAAGAAGTGACGGGAAGGCGTGATCAAACGATCTATCAGGTGGCCAAAGAAAATGGGATCTATATTCCTACCCTGTGTTTTCACCCCAGATTGAGTCTGCTCAAGTCCTGCCGTATCTGTTTGGTCGATGTCCAGGGTGCGGAGATGCCCATGGCCTCTTGTGCAACGCCCGTGGTGGAGGGCATGGTGGTTCAAACCCGCACGGAGCGCGTCGAAAAGATGAGGCTGGAGGCTTTGAAGTTATTGTTGGTCAACCATCCTTTGGACTGTCCCGTGTGCGATGCCGGAGGAGAATGCCAGCTCCAGAACCGAACCTATGAATTCGGGATTCAAAAAAACGAGTATCCTCCGGAGAAAAGAGAGTTTCCCTCCATCCCTTACGGGACTCCGTTGATCCGGCAATGGTTTGATCGTTGCGTGATGTGTCTCCGCTGCATCCAGGCCTGCGTGGATGTGCCGGGAGCGGATGTTCTCGAGGTGGCGGAGCATGGTTTTCCCTCCCATGTGAAAGCGGTTCGGAAAGAAAACTGCATCTCCTGCGGAGAATGCCTCCATATGTGTCCGGTGGGCGCTTTGACCGAGAACCTCAGCCCCTCAAAGGACGGACATGGCAACTGGATAGAATCCAGACCACCTGCACTTTCTGCGGGTGCGGTTGCCAGCTCGAGCTGAATACCCTCGCCGACAGGAAAGTAGTCAAGGTGACCACGAAAGGGGAGGCAGGAGTCAATCATGGGAGCCTTTGTGTCAAGGGAAGATTCGGTTTTGATTTCATCCATCATCCGGACAGACTTCAAAAACCGCTTATCAAAAAATCCGGGATTTTTGTGGAGGCCTCCTGGGAAGAGGCCCTGGGTTTGGTCGCTACAAAACTTCAAGAAATAAAGAATAAGTACGGTGCCCAGAGCATCGGAGGGATTTCTCCCTCCAGGGGAACCAATGAGGAGAACTACCTCTTCCAGAAATGGATGAGGGCCTGCGTCGGGACAAACAATATCGATAATGGTGCCCGACTGTCCAGCGGGTCCTCTCTTTCCGGAATGATGGCCTCCACGGGATGGGGGGCGATGACTCATGCGATGGACGATGTAGCCAAGGCCGACCTCATCCTTATCGTCGGTGCAGACGCGTATGATGACAACCTGATCTTTAGCAATAAGATGAGAAAAGCCATCCGTGAGAGGAATGCTAAAGTCATCCTGGTCGATCCTCGGAAGACCCAATGGGAAAAATGGGCTGACTTCTGGCTGAGACCTCTCCCGGGGACGGATATCGCATGGATCAACGGCCTGATTCGTCTCCTGATCGAAAAAGGGGTTTCTTCAAAAGAATTCGTCGAATCCAAGACGGAAGGTTTTGAAACCCTGCGGTTTTCTTTAGAGAAATTCTCTCCCGAGTTTGTCAAAAATACTTCAGGAATCTCTCCCGCAGAATTGGAGGGAGTCGCCAACCTTTATCTGTCGGCGAAAAAGAGGGCGATTGTTTTTGGATCCGGGGTGACCCAACATACTTATGGAACGGAGATCGTAAAAGCCCTCTGCAACCTGGCCCTGCTGACGGGAGAGACAGAAGAGGGAGGCGGGGGCGTCTATCCGATGCTCACCCAGAACAATGCCCAAGGGGCTTTTGATATGGGTTCTCTTTCCGAATTCCTCCCCGGTTATCAGAGGGTGGAAGACGAAAAGGCGCGCAGGAAGTTCGAGGAGATCTGGGAGAGGGAAATTCCAGAGAAAACAGGCCTCACCTCCGTGGAGATGTTCGACACGATTCTGGAAGGGAAGATCAAGGCCCTCTATATCTTCGGCGAAGACCCTTTCGTCAACCTTCCCAACTTGGAGAGACTCAAGAACGGACTCCATCAATTGGAATTCTTAGTGGTTCAGGATCTTTTCATGACCCACATCGGAAGCTACGCCCAGGTGATTTTGCCGGGGGTGAGCTTTGCCGAGAAGGATGGAACCTTCACCAGCATGGAGAGAAGGGTTCAAAGGGTGCGAAAGGCCATCTCGCCGGTCGGAGATTCCAGGCCGGACTGGAAGATTCTCTGCGACCTCTCGACGGCGATGGGTTATTCCATGGGATATCAGAGCCCCGCGGAGATTATGGACGAAATTGCTTCTCTGGTACCCATCTATGCCGGAATGAGTTACTCCAACCTTGAGAAGGGCGGAATACAGTGGCCCCTAGAGGGTGGCCGGAAACGGAGATTCTTCCCTGTGGAATACCGCGGGCCAGCAGAGCAGCCCGATGACAAATATCCTTTGTGGATCATTCCCAGAGGGTTTCACTACCATTACGGGATCGGGACGACGACCCAAAGGGCCGTGGGCTTAGCCAAGGTCTATGCGGATTCCTGCGTCGAAGTCCATCCCGGGGATGCCACCCGAGCAGGACTGGGAGATGGGGACAGGGTAAAGGTCATTTCACCCAGAGGTGAGGTGGAGACGAGCTGCAAGATTTCCGGAGCCGTCCCCAAAGGAGTCGCTTACTTTGCCACGACCTTTTTCCCTGTTTTTGTCAATAACCTGATCGCCTCCGGCGATGAATCTACGAATCAACAACCTGAATACAAAGTCTTTATCGGAAGGATAGAGAAAAGGTAGAGCAAGCTCTTGATTACACAGATTTCAAAAATGATTAAGCAGATTTTCTTTGTTTTCTATAGATTATTCATCTGTGTAATCTTTCTATGATCGGTGTAATCAGAAATTTCTGGATTTGTTCAGAAATTTTATAGAGGAGAAGCTGGATGGAACTGTTATATCTTCTCATTGAAATCATCATAAAATGCGTGGTGGTTTTTGGCGGCCTGATGCTCGTCGTAGCCTATATGACGCTGATGGAAAGGAAGGTTTTGGGCCGTATCCAGGTTCGTTTTGGCCCGAATCGCTGCGGCCCCTATGGATTGCTCCAGCCCTTTTCAGATGCGGTCAAAGCCTTCTTTAAGGAGGATCTGGTTCCCGGAAGGGCGGACAAAGTCGTTTTCGTCCTGGCTCCGACGATCTCGATGATTGCAGCCGTCAGCCTCTTTGCAGTCATTCCCTTCGGTGATCAGTTTACCGTTCCTTGGACGAATTGGGTGGTGAAGCTGCGAATCGCCGACATCGACGTGGGGCTTCTCTATGTCTTCGGCATCGTCTCTTTGGGAGAGTTCGGGATCATCTTAGGGGGCGGGTCTTCGGGGAATAAGTATGGTTTGATAGGTTCCCTTCGAGCAGCGGCTCAGATGATCAGTTACGAAACGGCTCTCGGCATCTCGATCGTCGGCGTCCTCATTCTCTCACAGAGTTTGAGCCTCACGGAGATCGTCAAGGTTCAAGGAGGCGGGTTCTGGAATTGGAATATCTGGTATCAGCCGGTGGCCTTCATGCTTTATCTGATTTGCGGCCTGGCTGAGATCAACCGGGTTCCCTTTGATATGCCCGAAGCGGAGGCCGAGCTGGCTTGCGGGTTCAACATCGAATACAGCAGCATGAAATTTGCCCTCTTCTTCATGGCCGAGTACGCGCATATGGTGGGGTTGGGCGCTGTCGTCGTGACGCTCTTCCTGGGAGGATGGCAGCCGATCCTTCCTCAGCTTGGTTTCATTCCCGGTATCTTCTGGTTCTGCGGGAAGCTCTTTATTATCCTCTTCTTCTTCATCTGGGAACGAGGAACCATGCCGCGACTCCGATACGATCAGATCATGAAGTTTGGATGGAAGGTTTTGATTCCTCTGGCGCTCATTAATCTTGTCATCACAGGGCTGGTCGTTTCACTGAAAGGGTGAGGAAAGAGGTCGACCATGATCATTCCAATATTAAAGGGTTTAGCATTCACTTTGAACCGGTTCTTCTCTAAGCCCATCACGGTTCAATATCCTGAGGAAAAAATTCCTCCGGCGAAACGTTGGAGAGGCATTCAATTTTTTGAAAAGGATGAGCGCGGGAAGACCAAGTGTGTGGCCTGCGGCCTCTGCATGGTCGTCTGTCCTTCTCAATGCATCTCTATCGAGACTGCCGAGGATGAAGAGGGGAGACGCTACCCACTCACCTACGAACTGGACGCCACTCGATGTATTTTTTGTGGCTTCTGCGAAGAAGCATGCCCGGTGAATGCCATCTTTATGGGAAAGACCTACGAATGGGTGGAATCGCGACGGAAACCCTTACTCATGGATACCGAGAAACTTTTGGAAGAAAAAAAGGTTAATCCGTAGTTCAAATCCCTTTCCCCCCCCTTTTGTAAAGGGAAGGTGTGAAGAAATTGGTTTGGTGCTGTTTCACGTCATTCCGGCCCCGATTTTCATCGGGATAAACTCCAGCCGGGCGACCGAAGGGAGGCGAAGTGAGCGAAGCGAGCGAGCACATCCAGTCTCTCATGAGGTTACAAATACTCTGGACGCCGGTTTTCACCGGGGAGACGAAAACAGATACAGTGTGATTTTTTCACAGCTTCAGGGGGATGAAGGGGGATTTTAGAACACAGGAGGCAAGGAATGCCTGAGAATATCGTGACCCTATTTCAATGGTTGATCTTTTTGGGAGCGGCTTTTGGTTCCATCATCGCCTCCTTGTTGGTGATTACCCGAAAGAACCCTATTCACAGCGCTCTTTTTCTAGTGTTCACCTTCCTCTGCGTGTCGGTGCTTTACGTGCTCCTTTACCAACAATTTATGTTCATCATCCAGATTTTCGTTTACGCCGGTGCCATCGTGATGTTGATCGTCTTTGTCCTCATGCTTCTGGACCTGGAGGTAGAGCTTCGATCCGGGCTAAAACTTTTCTATTCGAAGGCGATCGGGGGCGTGCTGGCTGTTCTTTTTCTCTTCGGGATCATCTATTCTGTCGTGGCGAAGTCCCCGACGGGAGCGGTGGGGTCCTATGCACCGGATAAATTGAGCGGCAATGTGAAGGCGGTCGGCGAGATGCTTTTTACTCAATATCTTTTCCCCTTTGAAATCGTCTCTGTCCTTCTCGCGGCAGCCATCGTCGGAGCGGTCATTTTGAGTAAGAAAAGAACATAGGTAAAGATTCATGACCAATGGTCAGTGATCCATTTTCAATGACCATTGACCAATGACAGACAAATGATAATTGAGTGAGGTCACTATGACAATCCCGAACGTTCCCCCTGAATGTTATCTGGTCTTGAGCGGAATACTCTTCACGATCGGAGTGATCGGAGCCTTGACCCGGCGAAATGCGATCGTGGTCTTTATGTGCATCGAGTTGATGCTCAATGCCGTGAACATTTCTTTCGTTGCCCTATCCCGTTTTCTCCAATCCCTGGATGGGGTCCTCTTTGCCTTCTTTGTCATAGCGGTCGCAGCGGCGGAGGCAGCCGTTGGGCTGGCAATCTTTGTGATGATCTATCGCTCGAGAGAAACGATCAATGTGGATGAATTCAATATATTGAAGTGGTGACCCTCTCCCCATCCTCCCCCTTTGAGGGGGAGGGAAAGGGTGGGGGGATGAGAGGAGTCTTTCATGCTCGAAAATGTCTGGTTGATCCCCCTGTTTCCGGCGATCGGCTTTATCATTAATGGGCTCTTCGGCAGAAGCTTGGGGAAGAAAGTGGTCAGTTGGGTGGGCCCCTCAGTGATCGGGCTTTCCTTTCTCACCTCCATCCTCATCTTCTTCGAATTGATCGGGAAACCCCCTGCGGAACGTTTCTTTGAGAAAGTCATTTTCGATTGGGTAGTCTCGGGTTCCTTTCAAACGGTCATCGGTTACCAGATCGACCCTCTCTCCATTCTGATGGCCCTGGTGGTCACCGGGGTCAGTTTCTTCATCCACATCTACTCGGTAGGGTATATGCACGATGATCCCGGGTTTACCCGGTATTTCACCTACCTCAACCTCTTCGTCTTCATGATGCTCAACCTCATCCTGGCCAACAACTTTTTGCTGATGTTTGTCGGATGGGAGGGCGTCGGCCTCTGCTCCTATCTCTTAATCGGATTCTGGTATGAAAAGGATTCCGCCTCCAATGCGGGGAAGAAAGCCTTTGTGGTCAACCGGGTGGGTGACTTTGGGTTCCTTGTCGGGATCTTTCTCCTCTTCACCAGCCTCGGAAAACACGGGATATGGACATTAGATTTTACCGAAGTCTTCGCCAATGCGAGCAAGCTTGATCCGGGGACGGTAACCGCCATTACGATTTTGCTCTTTATCGGCGCCTGTGGGAAATCAGCTCAGATTCCCATCTATGTTTGGCTTCCTGACGCCATGGAAGGCCCGACACCCGTCAGCTCCCTCATCCATGCGGCCACCATGGTCACCGCCGGGGTCTATATGGTCGCCCGGTGCAACGTGCTCTACAGCATGGCGCCCATCGCCATGGCGGTCGTCGCCATCATCGGTGTCGCTACGGCCATTTTCACCGCTTCTATCGGAATCTGTCAGACCGACATCAAGAAGGTTCTGGCCTACTCGACCATCAGTCAACTGGGCTATATGTTTTTGGGCGTGGGCGTGGGTGCCTTCAGCGCAGGAGTATTTCATCTGATGACGCATGCGTTCTTTAAGGGGCTTCTCTTCCTCGGCGCCGGGAGTGTCATGCATGCGTTGAGTGGCGAATTAGATATGAGAAAGATGGGAGCCCTCAGGAAGAAGATTCCTTACACGTTCTGGACTTTCTTCATCGCTTGCCTTGCGATTGCCGGAATTTTTCCTTTTTCAGGCTTCTTCAGCAAAGATGAGATCCTCTGGCAGGCTTTTTCCAGCTCTCACGGCCACTGGTTGTTGTGGGCGGTCGCGGCTCTTGCCGCCGGCATGACCGCCTTTTATATGTTCAGGGCTTTGTTCATGGCCTTCTTCGGGGAGTCCAGGGTCGATCACAATGTCGCCCATCATATCCATGAATCACCGAGGATTATGACCGTGCCTTTGATGGTCCTCGCGGTTCTATCCATTATTGGAGGATGGATTGGTTGGCCGCATGTTTTAGGAGGAGCTAACCATATCCATGAATTTCTGGCACCTGTCGTGGGAGGTGGGATTGAACCTGCCAAAGCCCATGCCGGGATCTCAATCCTCTCGCAGGCCTGGGCATCGGGCGGAGAGACGGGGGGACATTCGGCTGCCCTGGAATTTCTCATGATGGCAATCTCTGTGGTCATTGCCCTCATCGGAATCGGGATCGCTTATCTCTTCTATGTGAAGAACCCGGCCCTTCCTAAAATGGCGGCCGAGAAGTGGAAGCGGCTCTATAAACTGGTCTACAACAAATATTATGTTGATGAACTCTATGAAATCCTCTTCATCAACTCTCTTAAGAATTTGGGCACCGGGCTCTGGAAAGGGTTCGATGAGTTCGTCATTGATGGTACGATCAACGGCATTGCCTATTTCATCGGTTTACTCTCCGGGGTCATGAGAAAAATGCAGACAGGCCTGGTCCAAAACTACGCGTTTTCAATGATCATCGGTGGAATTGTCGTCGCGGCCTACTATATTGTGCGGGCTATATTCTATTAAAATCCCCCTCAATCCCCCTTTTCCAAAGGGGGAGGTTGCTCCTCCCTTTCGTAAAGCCTGCCTGCCGGTAGGCATGGGAGGCTGGGAGGGATTTAGGAAAAAGGAGTCGATTTCATGACAATTCTGGGTATCCCCATTCTATCACTACTCATTTTCTTTCCAATCTTGGGGGCCGTTGTTCTCCTCTTCATCAACAAAGAGAATGCGACGGCGATCCGGTGGATCGCTCTCATCTTTGCGTTCGTCGAATTTATTTTCTCGCTGCCCCTCTTCTTCTCATTCGATCCCAAGACAGCCGCGATGCAATTCGTGGAGGATTGGTGGTGGATTCAGAGTTATGGGATCAGTTACAAATTGGGCATCGATGGAATCAGTCTCCTCCTGGTCCTCCTGACCACCTTTTTGACGATCCTTTGCATCCTGTGCTCCTGGACTGCCATCACCTTCCGGGTCAAAGAATTCATGATTTCGTTCCTCTTCCTGGAGACAGGAATGCTGGGTGCCCTGGTGGCCCTCGATCTCGTCCTTTTCTATGTCTTCTGGGAAGTGATGCTCATTCCGATGTACCTCCTCATCGGTGTCTGGGGTGATCCCAAGAGACGGATCTATGCAGCCGTCAAGTTCTTCCTCTTTACCATGGCCGGAAGCGTGCTGATGCTGGTTGCGATCTTGGCCGTCTATTTTCTCAATCAGAAGGCAACGGGCGTCTCCACCTTTGACGTGCTCGAACTCTATAAGCTGGGATTGCCCGTTGGAACGCAGTACTGGCTCTTCGGGGCCTTTGCTCTGGCCTTTGCCATCAAAGTTCCCATGTTTCCATTTCACACCTGGTTGCCAGATGCCCATACCGAGGCGCCGACCGCTGGAAGTGTGATCCTGGCAGGTGTCTTGTTGAAGATGGGAACTTACGGATTCATCCGATTTGCCATACCGCTGTTTCCGAAGGCAGCCGTTGATCTTTTACCCATCGTCTCCGTTCTGGCGATCGTAGGGATCATCTACGGCGCATTGGTCTCGATGATGCAGCCCGATCTGAAGCGACTGGTTGCCTTTTCGAGCGTGAGCCATCTGGGATACGTCATGCTCGGAATGTTCGCCTTCAATACGCAAGGCATCCAGGGATCGATCTATCAGATGCTCAACCACGGCATCAGCACGGGGTCCCTCTTTTTGATCGTCGGGATGATCTATGAGCGCCGTCACACACGGTTGATCGCCGACTTTGGAGGACTCTCGAAGGTGATGCCAATCTATGCTGTCTTCTTTATGATCGTGACCCTCTCGTCGATCGGCCTGCCGGGGACGAATGGGTTTGTAGGAGAGTTTCTGATCCTTCTCGGGGCATTTCAGTCCAATGCTGTCTACGGGGTATTGGCCACCACAGGCGTTATCCTGGGAGCCGCTTACATGCTGTGGATGTTTCAGAGGGTGATGTTTGGGAAGATCACCCGGCCTGAAAATGAAAAGCTAAAAGACCTCAATGCTCGAGAGATTGCCATCCTCGTCCCGATGGTCCTCATGATCTTCCTCATGGGAATCTATCCCAAACTTTTCCTCAGCAAGATGGATGCCAGCGTGGAGAAGTTTATAAAGGATTTCAAGGGAAGGGTTGAAATGAAAGCAGACCTTCCCTCGCAAAAGGTGGCAGAAATCAAAAAATAAAAATTCGAAACACGAAATCCGAAATTCGAAACAAATTCGAATGACCGAAAAAAATTCAAAACTGGCAAAAAGAGGACGTTTGAAAAATTTGATATTTGGATTTGTTTCGGGTTTCGATATTCGAATTTCGGATTTATGAGTTAGTGACGGAGGGTTTTAATGAGAATACCAGAAATTGACCTTTATCTCATTGCACCGGAGATTATCATCACTGCTTTCGGTTTTTTGGTGCTTCTGTTGGATGTCTTTTTACCCAAAGGGGAGAGAAAGAGTTACCTCGGAGTGATCAGCCTCGTCGGGATCGTTTTCGCCGGTATTTATACTTTCCCGCAGATGGGGTCTATCCGATCGGGTTTTGAAGGAATGTTCGTCTCGGATGGCTATGCACTCTTTTTTAAGCTCACTTTTCTGATCATTGCCTTTTTGACCGTCCTGATCTCCATGGGTTACATCCACAGGGAAATGATCGAGTTTGGGGAATATTATGCCTTGATCCTTTTTGCAACCCTCGGGATGATGCTGATGGCAGCCGGATCCCACCTGATCACCATCTTCCTCGGGCTGGAAACGATGTCCATTTCCATCTACGTCCTGGCCGGAATGATGCGAGAGGACAAGAGGTCCGTGGAAGCGGCGTTGAAATATTTTCTGCTGGGCGCCTTTGCCACAGGATTCCTCCTCTATGGCATTGCCCTGATCTATGGCGCCACAGGAACCCTTTATCTGAAAGACATCGCTGCTTATGTCGCTTCTAAGAACCTGTTAAGAAGCCCGATGCTCCTGATGAGCCTTGTTTTTCTCACCATTGGTTTTGGTTTCAAGATTGCTTCTGTTCCTTTCCATATGTGGACGCCTGATGTCTATGAAGGCGCTCCGACTTCTATTACTGCTTTTATGGCCACGGGGGTGAAGGCAGCTGCTTTTTCAGCATTGGTGAGGGTATTCTTCTCCGCCTTGCCGGCCTTTCGTGCGGATTGGACCTCGATCATGTGGGTGATTTGCGTGGCGACGATGACGGTCGGAAATATTGTGGCGATCTCCCAGACCAATATCAAACGGATGCTCGCTTACTCGAGCATCGCTCATGCGGGCTACATTCTGGTCGCCTTTGTTGCGGGAAACGATTTAGGGACTTCGGGCATCCTTTTCTATCTCATGACCTATGCCTTCATGAACATCGGCGCCTTTACCGTGGTCATCCTTCTCGGGAAGAAGGGAGAAGAGAATACCCTGATTAGTGATTATGCGGGGATTGGGTTCAAATACCCGCTCCTGGCTGCCTCCATGACCATCTTTCTCCTCTCCATGGCAGGCATTCCTCCTCTGGGAGGATTCATGGCCAAATTCTATATCTTCAGCGCAGCGGTAAAATCAAAATTTTATTGGCTGGCCATAATCGGGGTCCTGAATAGTGCTGTGTCGGTTTACTACTATCTCCGGGTCACCGTGCTGATGTATTTCAGAGAATCCGAGCGGGAGATCACCGGCCTCCAATTCTCGCCCGCTTCTGTGCTCGCATTGATTTTGGCCGTCATCGGAACGCTTTACTTGGGAATCTTTCCCGCCAACGTCCTCTCCTTAGCTCAACGATCGATTGCGGGGTTGATGTAACTTCTGGCCCCATAAATTCTTACGAAAACGATGTGGTGTCGATATTCCTGCCTGCTGAGAGGCAGGTATTGTAGACGCTGTTTTTGATTGACGGAATTTCCCTCCCTATCCCTCTCCCCTTCGAGGGGAGAGGGATAGGGTGAGGGGTACTCGCCTTACACTTTTTTTCGATATATATAAGAATAAGAGGGAGTGAAATGAAACGTACCACCATTGTTATTGACGAAAAGCTAATAAAGGACGGATTAAAGGCAACGGGTCTGAAAACCTGTGGAGCTTTGGTTGACTATGCACTCTGTGACCTTCTTCGTCGTGAATCCCCCAAAAGAATTTTAGAGTTAAAAGAGAAGGAGCGGAAACAGCGCGAAGGTTATAAGCGTAAACCCGTTAAACGGGGAGAATTCTGAGATTGGAAAGTGGAGCAGATCTCGGTAGAACCATGAGAAGGGGTGGAGTCTGTTGACTGCAATGGATAAATATGAAGAACAAGAGAAAAGGATAGCCCGCATGCTGGGAACCAAGAAGCTCGATGTGACCAGAAAGACATTGAGTACCTATCTTAAATACCTGAAAAACCATGTTGAGATTCCATGTCAACTCACTGGTATCGAAGACTTCGAATGGGAAGAACCCTATGTCTTTGGTTTCAGAAGTAAAAGCGAATACGAGGAATTAAAAAAGACCCAACCATCTTATAAAGATAAATTTAATTTGATTAGGTTTATAGATGAGATAGACGACTATTACGATGGTATTTTTGTTCATGTCCAGCGCATGTCCGATAAAAAGAAATTTATCCTTCCTTTAGCAGACCTGAAATCAGCGGACAGGAAATCCAAGAATTACCAATTGCTGGATGACTATTCTGTTTGGTTTGTAAACAATAGATAGATATTGATACATTCTTGGAGAATCTACCGGATAAGGAAAAGGAGAACATGAAGATTGCTCCGCATATTGACAGGTTTGGTGACATAAGGAAGATGTTGGTGGATTACTTTCAATATGTGCTCCTCAAAAAGGATGACGCACTAAAGAAGGCTTTCCTCAAAGCCTCAAGAGAGAAATATGGGGATCCATTGGTCATCGACTCGGAAGACGGATTTCACGAATTTACTGATAATTTTGTGTATGCTTACAGATTTACTAACGATCTGACAGTGATTGACCGATTTGTTTCTGAGGCTGCCGATCTCGGTGAAAAGGAGAAGGCAATCGTTTTAAGATGGAAAGACCCTGTGGTAGGAATATTTCAAGTCAAAAGCACGCTTCCTGACGGTTTTGTTGCAGAGAATTTGATCAATGAAGTTGAATATAAGATTAAACCCACAACTGTCCCTCGGAAACTTGAACAGCTTGCCAGGCCAAGGGCATTTTTCAAGGCAAAAATCATTCCTGCAAGTGACAGCGAGTACATTTTTTCAGGGGTTCAGGAATTCCTTGATATTTCTGAAAAAGAAATGTTGAAAAGGGTTGCCCAGGTTCAAGTGAAACATCCTCAGTTTGCCTTCCGGGATAACGAGGAAAGAATAAGAAGGGGTTTTGAGCTACAGAAGAAGGACAGAGAATTGTTTGTTGAATATTTTGGGAGTGACGAGGTTCTTACGGAAGGTAGAAAACTGCCTGAATTGGCAGCTGCGTTCATGAATTATAGATTGAGTAAGATTGAAAAGCCCCTTCCCGAAGGGTATAAGCCCCCAGAGATGAGTTTCCCCAAGGGATTGTTAAAGAGTAAAGATGTGGGAATCGTTTTTGATGAGTTGAGTGGCCAGCACTATCTGGTAAATTACGGTATTATACTGAACGTTTTTCAAAACCCTGACGAGTTAAAGATTCAGCGATATAAAAGAGATATTTTGACGTACCTGGAAGACCAAACGATATCACCCCATGTTCTTAGGAGGCTCTGTTTCAGGTTTCCGCAAAATGCAGAGTTTATCATCCGAAAAATATTGGACAGACCTGAATTCAGCCTTGAAAAGGATTTTGATTCCCTCATGGATGAGTTTAAACCGTCATTTAAGGGGAAGAGGATATATCCGTACATACTGCCCATGTCCCCGAAGTATGTGAAAGCGATCAAACCAGAACTTCACCAGAAAAAGAAAGACGAACCGAAAGTTGGAAGAAATGCCCCCTGCCCCTGCGGGAGCGGAAGGAAATATAAGAAATGCTGCGGGAGGTGAAAAGGCTTAATCCTCTGGGAACTCTTCGGTCTACTCCCCTTTTTTTTTGACTTATCAGAGCAAAGGTTCGACCTGCTGGCCAGTGAACAACTTCGTATCAACTTCTTTCTGTACCTTTCTGTTCCATAATTTTTGAAAATGGCGTATATTACTACCGCAAATGAACAACGGATAGACTGAAGGTTCTGGTCTTCAGGAAAAACAATAGAAATTATGACCATTCGATCCGAAATAGATAATAAAAAGCGGAAAGCGATAATATTAGGTTATTCAGGGTTAGCGTTCTTCGTGCTCGGAATGATATTGAGCGACAAATCCACTTTTCCAATTTTCCCATTTATTGGATTCGCAATTTTTCTTCTTTCAATACTCTATGTTTTTTGGGGAATACGGTGCCCGAATTGCAGACATCACCTCACCCCAATTACTTCTTATGGAAGCCCTTTTTCTATTTCCAAGAAAATCAAATATTGCCCATTTTGCGGGATAGACATAGATTCGGAATCGAAAGTGATAAAATAACGTTCAACAAGCAGTTGCACTGGATCGCCGATAAATCGGGCTCCCGGTGAGCTTTTCGTTAGTCGGTTTATATACCAAATATAGGGACGAATAAATGGCCTGGGTTTGCCCTTCTTGCGGCTTCGATGACAATCACGATTCTTCGGTGCGGTGTTTGTGTGGTTACGAAATTTCTATGGGCGGAGAGCGGAATTATTCAAAAATGAAAGGCATTCTGGATACGGAGCCTGAATAAGCATCTCGTTGGACTTGGGAACATTTTGTTGCGGGCTTCCTCGTATCCTTTTTTGTGGGTTTTATTTCCAGTGTTTTTGGTTTTTCCTGGCTTGGACTGCTTATATTATTTATTATTTGTTTGTTTATAGGGTTTTTGGCAAGCCTTTATGGCGAAAAAGTTATTAAGCTCCTTTTTGAACTGATTAGATGGATGTGGTAGGCAACGTTAATGCTTACTTTCAAACCATAATCCTCGCCCTTAAGAACGACGCTCGAACAAACATTTGTAGGTGAAATCTTTGCTTGCGGCTTTTCCCTGGGGCTGTCTGTCAGGGGTAAGTTGTTTCCAATGAATTTGGAGTTACTTTTGGGGCTGATTGTTCAGACTCCCTTCCCATCTGCTTTCCCTTTCGTCGCTCCTCTTTCTTTTTCTCTTTTGCCTTCAAAACTTCCTCTATGGATTTAACATCAGGTGGCCTACTCCTGCCGAAACGTTTGAGATAGATATCTTCGATGAAGGCGGGCAGCGGTGCTTTCCAGGGCTCTTGTTTCTCATTTGAGATTTTCCCCAATTTTTTAGGATTCATGCCGAGTTCTCTCGCCATCTGGATGTGAACATCAGAAAGATGGTATCGCCTTCGAGCATCAATCCATATTTGGTACTTTGCGGGTACCTTATTTTTCTTGGACACTCATATACTCCGATATTTTATGGTTTCCAAGCCGAGCCAAAAATCTGGGCAAGTGATTTTGCCAGATTATTCAGGATAAATTCATCTTAAAGCTAATGATCAGCATCAGTTAGGATCGGCTCTCCTATTTGCTTTAGGGTTTTAGCCCCTGCCTGAAGCCTTAACCGCAACCCTGTTTCTCTCCTATTCTCACATCCACCGTATTGTCATAGAACGTACTGCCTCCGCCCTGGTCTGTCAAACGCTGGGAAGTCAACGCATTGACAGAGCGAAGACCGCGACAGTGTTCCAGCCACCAGATTCCTTCTGCCACCACGACCCCGGAGGGAACCCGGGGAGTGACATGGAGGGTGAACGCGACCTCCCCGAGTTGATTGAAGGCGATGACAGAATCGCCTTCAATGATGCCTTTTGCCTTTGCATCAGCCGGATTCATTTGAAGGAACATGGCTTTCTCTGTTTTGCGGAGGTCTTCTCTTTCCCTGAAAGAGGAGTTTAGGCAGTATAAACTCGGTGCCGTCATCAACCGAAAGGGGTAATCTCCTTCGTAGGGAGGGAGATGACAGGGCAGCGGATGAGATTCTCTTGGGTTCAGAATTTCAATCTTTCCAGAAGGGGTTCTAAAATGGGTTCGCCCATCGGGTGGAAGTGGAATTTCCACCGCCTTCCCCGCGGAGAAGGCTTTTTGATCAATTCCTTCCCGCATGGGGCTCGGAAGGGTAAGAAGATGATCAATCAGATCATCAGCCGTTTGACGAAAAAAGGGCTCATGGAATCCCATCCCCTGTGCCAAAAGAGAAGAAACGTCCCAGTTCGACCTACTTTCTCCAACCGGAGGGATGACCGCTTTCGCGCGTTGAATGCAGTAGGTGCCATAGGAACGGTAAACATCGCTGTGTTCGAGAGAGGATGTGGAGGGCAGCACGATGTCTGCGTAGCGAGCCGTGTCGGTCATGAATCTTTCGTGAACAACGGTGAAGAGGTTTTCTCGTTGTAGCCCTCTTAGAACTTGGTTCTGGTCGGGAGTAGCTGCCGCCGGGTTAGAATGATAGACATAGAGGCTTTGGATGGGAGGATCCTTCAGCTCATTCAGGGCCCATCCCAGGCGATTCATGTTAAGGGTGCGGGTCTTTTTCGCCATAAAATCTTCCCGCAGGACTTCTTTCATGGCAAAGGCACCGGCCGTGCTTGTACCGGCAAGACAGCCGCCCCCCTTCTTTCCATAGGCCCCGACGAATGCGGCCAAACAAGCGATGGTACGTATGGTCATCGCTCCGTTGCCGTATCGAGAAAGTCCGCTCCCAAGTCTGATGAAAGGATTCTTCGCTCTCCCGTAAGCATGAGCCATCGTCTTAATACTCTCTACGGGAAGACCTGCGAGGAGGCTGACTTTTTCGGGAGAGAAGTCTGGAAGAATCTGTTCTTTCAATTCCTCAAAACCCTGAACGTGAGATGCTAAGAAATGATGGTCAATGAGGTCGTCCCTGACAAGAAGGTGCATCAAACCCAGGGCAAGGCAACCATCGCTCCCTGGGCGAACGACGTAAGTTTGATGAGCCACAGACGACGTCACCGTCTGGTAAGTGTCAACAAGCCAAACCATTGCGCCCTTCTCTTTAGCTCTATTGACCCCATGGAGAAAATGGAAATTGGTCGCCACTGCATTAATTCCCCAAAGAATGACCAGATCGCTCTCGGCCACTTCATCAGGATGGGGAGCGGGCGTTTCTCCCATTACCGCTTTCCACCCCGCTTCTTTCGCAGGAGAGCAGATCGTTCGGTCGAGGCGAGAAGCCCCCAGTCGATGGAAAAAAGGGTGTCCCGCAGTCCGCTGAATGAGTCCCATCGTTCCGGCATAGGAGTACGGAAGAATCGCTTCGGGTCCATACGGATCGATGATCTTTTGCCAGCCCTCTGTAATCCGGCGGATGGCTTCTTCCCAGGAGATTGAGCGAAACTCTCCAGAGCCTTTGGCTCCTGTTCGTAACAGGGGATGCGTCAGACGAAGCGGTGAATGAACGGTTTCTTGATAGTGATTCATCTTAACGCAAAGGGTTCCTCTCGTAAAAGGATGTTCCGGGTCACCCGAAACTTTGACTGCTCGTCCGTCAACGACTTCCACCAGTAGTCCGCAGGTGTCCGGGCAATCATACGGGCAAACGGACCGTTTCATCTCTTTCGGCATGAAAAATCTCCTTGATCACCTTTTGTTTCCCACTCTTCAAATATATAAGACACTTATGTTTACTTCAACTGCCTGGTTGAAAATGGCACTCTTCATCCTTCTCATTTTTCTCGACCGCAACATATAAATTTTGAGTATTCCTATAGGCAGTATGGTCAATCGGGTAGGAGGCGGGGTTGCCCCCGCCGTCCTCCCACACCACCTGGCATACGGTTCCGTACCAAGGCGGTTCCTGCCAAGCCACTCTGTTTCTACCTTATCGCCTGTCTTCCTATAAGCGCCCAGCCTTACCTCGCGGATTCCGTCCGCTACTTCCAGCTTTAAGGCCCTCTTACGAGGCATCTGCTAAAGAAGATCAGAAACTTGGCTCATGCCTGGCTGACAGGTTTGGCCCTTTGTCGAGCGGTTTACCCGACTCTTACGGCCTCTGCTGACTTCTACCAACCCATCCCATCACTTTGCAATGACGGTAGCACATGGCAGGTGGGCAGATCTCCCAGGGTAATGCGTGCAACCTTCATCCCATATACCCGCCGCATCTACTTCTACATCTTCCGGGTGATTATTGGGCTTTGGATCTTGTTGCCTCCTCGCCCAGATGTAGCTGCCTCTATGCGGTTCCTGTTCGTCGGGCCGGGACTTTGCCTACAGCTTCCTTCGGATTCCACCTCACGGTGGACACCCTTGCTGTTCGGCTAACAGTTCCCATCACCAGGGTCTGTAGAGGACTTTCACCTCCAAATCACTCGGTTAAACACCACATCTAACCAAGCTGGTATATGCACTGCACGCCATGCCTGGCACACAACAAAAAAAAGGTACATGCTGTTTCAGCGTGTGCCTTTTTACGGGAAACGGGAATGACTCCCGGTTATTCCTTCTCAGTGGAAGAATTCCCTTCTTTTGATCGGAGAAACCGGTTATAATAGGGCTTTAACGACTTGAGCGATGGAAAGCAGCAAAAAACGAATTCATGGGAATGTGGTGCGATGACAGAGAAAGAGATGAATGAAGAGGTCAGCTTTGAGGAGCTCTTGAAGGCGAGTACCGAGACTGGCGGTCGCAAGCTTTTCCCGGGAGAAAAAGTTTCCGGAAAGGTGGCGAAGGTCAGCAAGGATACGATCTTTGTTGACTTAGGGGGGAAGAGCGAGGGCATTGCGGATATTCAGGAATTCCTGGATAAGGACGGCCAACTTACCGTCGCGCAAGGGGACTGGGTCGAGATGAGGGTGGCGTCGATCCGCGACGGAATTCATCTCACAAAGGGGATGAAAGTTCAGGGTGCGGATGCCCTCGACATGCTCCGGGAGGCCAAGGAAAATGTTATTCCTGTCGAGGGAAGGGTTTCAGGAGTCGTAAAGGGAGGCTTTGAGGTTAACCTTTCCGGTATTCGCGCATTTTGTCCTATAAGCCAGATCGACCTTGCCTTTTGTGAAAAACCTGAGGAGCATGTGGGAGGGAGATATCCGTTTCGCATCATGGAGATTAAGGAAAGAGGGAAGAACATTATTGTCTCCAGACGTGTGCTGATGGAGGAAGAACGGGAGAAAAGATCCAAAGAAACCCTCGCGAGGCTCAAACCTGACCTGGAGTGTGAAGGGAAAGTGACGAAACTGACCGACTTTGGCGCCTTCATCGATATCGGAGGAATCGAGGGGATGGTCCATATCTCTGAGATATCCCACGGAAGGATCGGCCATCCATCAGAGATTCTCAAACCCGGCCAGCAGGTAAAAGTTAAGGTGAAGAAGATCGAATCGGATAAGGAGGGCCGGCCCAAGATCTCTCTGTCCGTCAAAGCCCTGGAGCCGGATGCATGGGATAGAGGCCTTGGATTCGAAGAAGGGGAGATCATCCATGGAAAGGTCACCAGGCTCGCGGATTTCGGCGCCTTTGTGGAAGTGGCGCCCGGCGTGGATGGCCTGGTTCACATCTCTGAGATCAGCTACGAACGCGTTTCTCACCCAAGTAAACTTCTCAAAGAAGGAGAGGACGTGGATGTGCTTGTCATGGGAATAGACCGGGAAGCGCACCGCATCTCCTTGTCGATCAAGGAAGTGGCGATTAAGAAGAAGATGGAAATGGAGGAGGGATCGGAGAAGGTTCGCCTCGAAGTGGGACAGATTCTGAGGGGAATTGTGGAAGATGGCAAGCCATACGGTCTTTTTGTTCGACTTCCACAGTTCGGACCCAGGGTGAGAGGCTTGCTTCCTATCGAAGAGCTGAGAGTCTCTGAGAGGGGAGATGTTAAAAAGAGGTTTCCCAAAGGCCAGGAGATTCGGGTGGAGATCATCGCCATAGACGAAAAAGGAAGGATCCGGCTGTCACAAAGGGTGATGGAGGAAAGAGAAGATCGGAAAGATTACGAAAAATTTGTTGAGAAGGAAGAGGAGGGGGGAAAACTCGGCACCTTGGGAGAAATTTTCAAGGATCTTAAGATTAAATGAAAATCATGACATTCTCACCGGTTCAAGTTACAGGATTTCTTACGGATCGAAGATAATGTTTAAGGCAATGCTGGAAATTATCCACGACATCCTTTTTGCTGTTGACGATAAAGATTTGATTTCGGACATGGAATACTTCTTCGAACAACCTTTCCACCGGATAGAGGGTTTTTGAGTTCCTTCCATATCTTTTCTCCAACTCCTGCTCAAACATCACGACGAGTTTGTCCTTCATTCTCAACTGCGTATCATTGAAGAGGAGCGCCACTTCCGGCAGGAGATCGTTCATTCTGGAAAAAAAAGAAGAAATCTCGTTCTGTTCAACTCCTTTGGGAGGGGAGGATTTAACCTCCACATAGACGAGCCTCTGGTTCCAGGAGGCAATGACGTCATAGTCGCCACCTGAAGGAGTTTTCTTCACCCGGACTCCATAAATCGCCGCAGAGGAAAACTCCCTCTTAAACACCTCGGCAATGAACCATTCCAACGTGGGTCCAAAGCTGTAAAGGGGGGAGACGCAGGTTCGATACTTCCCTCTCCCACTTTTTATTATCGCCCCTATTTCCTGCAGAAGGTGGCAATATCCTTGAACCACCTTCGAAGAGCAGTAATGGGTCAGATCCCTGACTCGGAACCCCTCCTGGAATTTGATCATATCTCTCAGAACGAGACGAAAAGAGTATTTCTTCATCATCTCGTAAAGTCGATTTTTATAAAAAGGAGAAAGATCTGCAGGAAAAAACAGACGGGAAGTGGGATTCTTGTGGAATACCTTGATTCCCCTCGCTCTGAGCATCTTCTCCACGGGCGAGGGATCTTCTGCGGAAGCAACCTGGATGGATTCAATCTCTTTGGTGAGGGATCGGACTTTCCTTTTTAAGGATTGGATCTCCCGCAGAGCTTCCTTTAATTTCATTTTGAGTCCTCACTGCCCAAATTGTGCCCGCTTTAAATTTCATTGAATTTCTAATGGTTACAGGCGGTTCCCACCTATTAATAATCTCTTACAAAAGTTGGTGTTGGTTGTCAACAATCGGCAAGAATTTTTTTGACATGGGCACAGTTACAGGCACAGTCATTCCATCAGAAAATAAGAATGAAACGCTGTCAAAGGCATGCTCCTTTATTCTTCCTCCTCTCAATTCCCTTCCGCCACGGCAAGAGATCTGCGGGTTCGTCTCTTCCTATGTCCATTTTCGGGAGGTCCTTTTTCCTTGACACAGAGCACCCTCAATTTGTAATAGTCTTACAAAGCAATTTCTGCTACAATTGACATAATCCGTTAGCCTAATAATTTGGTGGTGACCGATGAAAGAACCTCAGAAAAAACAAGAGATCATGCAATTATTGGAGAAACAATTGCCTTACTTACATGAAAAATATGGCGTACAACGAATCGCCGTGTACGGCTCGTTTGCGAAAGGCAATCAGACAAAAAGAAGTGATGTCGATATCCTTGTTCAATTGGCGAGACCGTTGGGGTTGGAGTTTGTTGAACTGGCTTACCATCTTGAGAAGATATTGAAGAAGAAAGTGGATCTGGCTACCTTTGATACGCTAAAGAGAAGTCTGGAGAGCCCTCGCTACAAACACATTGCTTCTGACATTGAAAGGACACTGAGCTATGTCTAAGCGGAGAGACTCCGACTACCTCAGTTAACCTTCCTTTGGTGCCGGAAGTCGGAATCGAACCGACATGGGGTGGAAGCCACGCGGGATTTAGAACCCCCGATAGAGCTGATACCGCTTCGCCCATTGGATCGCTTCCAGATATTCTTTCCGGGTGATACGGCGATTGATCTCAGGGCACTCATGGGCTCGATACTCCGGCCGATATTGGTCCATGATGTTGACATAAGAATGGACTGAAATCTCCTCAGCGATGAACCGGAGGACGGCTTCCGACGAAGCCACCCCATGAGGCATCACCAGGTGTCTGATCAGGAGTCCCCTCTCGGCAATCCCCTTGGAATCAACGGTCAAGTCTCCCACCTGGCGGTGCATCTCTTTAAGAATCTCTTTGAGTACCCCGGGATAGTCTGGAGCATTTGAGAATTGTTCTGAACGGTTGCTATCCAGATATTTTGCATCGGGCATGTAAATATCGACTACCCCTTCCAGGAGTCGAACCACCTCGAGGGACTCATATCCAGAGCAGTTATAGACAATAGGAAGCCGAAGACCCATCTCTATAGCTTCGGGCAGAGAGGCAACGATCTGGGGGGTGTAGTGGGTAGGAGTGACGAAGTTGATGTTGTGGCAACCCATTTCCTGGAGCCTGACCATGACCCGTGCCATATCTGAGGAGGTCATGGGCTCACCATTTCCAAGATGACTGTTGTCATAATTTTGGCAGAAAATACACCGAAGGTTGCAGTGGGTGAGGAAAATGGTTCCTGAACCGTGATATCCAACCAGGGGAGGTTCCTCCCCAAAATGGGGAAAGGCGCTCGAGACCTTGAGCTCTAACCCAGCCTGGCAAATCCCCACCTCTCCCTTTAGACGATTGACCCCGCATTCCCTTGGACAAAGCCGGCACTCCTTCAGTAATTCTTTCAGGAGTCGGCCTCTTTGCTGGAGTTCTCCGTTCTCAAAAAGATGGATGTAAGAGGGGATGAAAGTCACCTCATTGCCGCTGGATGAGAGATTTTCGCGCTTTAATTATAAATTATCACAAAACATCAAGGAATTCTATTAGAGGGGGAATCAGAGAAAAGAAGCTTTCTCTGTTGCAAGCGGGTACGATCAAATTTTCCAAAAATTCAGACTAAATGTTCTTGTAGACGGTAACGAATCTACGATAGTAGTCATTGGGAATTCTCTCTTTTCTCTCAATGAGGCCTTTGACATATGTAGGGCCGTAGTTATAAGCAGTCAGGGCGGTCCCAACGTCCTTGAAGTCATGCATGAGCTGAGAAAGGTAATAAATTCCAATTCTTATGTTGAGGTACGGATTAAATAGGGTTCGATCTCCGCTCCACTCAATACCCAGATCACGGGCGAGTGATTTGGCCACATAGGGCATGATCTGCATTAAACCTTTGGCACCCTTCTGAGAGACGGCCCAGTTGTAGAACTCGCTTTCAGTGAAGATAAGGGCCAGGATGAATTTTGGGTCATGGTTGTAACGGGTAGCCTCCTCGTAGATAACCTCGGCAAGCTCCTCTTTCGTCACATTGGCCAGGCCTGTCGGTTGCCTCTCCAATACCTCAAGAATCTCCCTTATTGTCTGCTCTCTTTGCGAGTGATCAGGAACAAAATTGGGGGAATGGAAGGAAATAATAAAGGCGACGGTAAAGAGAACTGATTTTGGGAAAATACATGAAATGGAAAGACTTTTCTTTTTACAAGTAATGGCTTCGGGAATGGTTTCAATCCTTGCCCACCCCGGTGCCTTCAGACGGCCGTCTCTTCGGCCTGAAATAGCGTGGGGAGGATGTTCTGTACGTAATGGGACTTCAAGAAACTCCATTTACAAGCCTCCTTGTAATTTAATTTCACAATGGTAACATACCGCAAGCGGTCTTGTCAAGTTCCAAATCCTCCCGTAGCCGTTCACGCCACAATATGTAGTAGATGAGGAGAATATAAATCTTACAGACAGTGGGTCGATTCAAATAGGTCCAGGATTCAGGCTGCACTAGTCATCCTCCGCCTCTGTAAAGAAAGGATCAGCTCCCGAAAGAAAGATACGCGGATTTTCTTGAGAGTTGATCGACTGAAGCTGGAACCTATGTTCCGAGACGGTACTCCATGGGCAAAACTTGTCTGTTTTTAGTCACTTGACTCGCTTTAGACCAGTATGGATCTTCGGTGGTTTTCCTCCTTTCTCCCCCTTCTTCTTCAGCACATTCTCGTTGAAGAGGCTGTTCTTTACGCTAACGGCGTTGATGATGCAGTAGATAATCACTGACTTTTCCCAGTCCTTTGTTCCATCAAAATGCTCTATCTTCAAACGATACTTCTCTCTCAGATGGGATAGGGACGCCTCATCAAAGGAAAGAACCTGTTCAGCTAGCTTCTCAAGAGCTTTTTCCATATTGACTCCTTTAATCAAGGAAAGTGCCGTCCATCATAGCATGAAGACGGGATCCACATCTATGTCCAGATTGACCCCTTTTCCTCTCAATGGCGCATCCATCTCGGACCATAATTCTTTGGCAAATCGATGGAGGGACTGAGGACTTTTTCCTTTTGCCAGCATCTGCCACCGAAACTTCCCTCTCATTTTGGCAAAAGGCGCAGTGCTGGGACCTAAGATTTCGATTTCTGTGCCGTGGGGCTTTTTCAACAGGGATTGTCCGATCCTTCCCATCTCCTCTGCCATCCCTTTTGTCTTGTTTTCATTGTTTCCAGCCAATCTAAAGTTGATGAATCGCGAAAAAGGTGGATATTCCAGGTCTTTTCGGAATTGAATCTCTTCCCGGTAGAATCCGACATAATCATGGTCTTTGGCCCTGAGGATACTATAATGGTCAGGGTTAAAGGTTTGAATCACCACCTCTCCAAAGAATTCCCCTCTTCCGGCTCTTCCCGCCACCTGGGTAAGAAGTTGAAAAGTCCTCTCACTTGACCGAAAGTCAGGAAAGTGAAGAGAAGTGTCTGCAGAGACCACGCCGACAAAAGTCACATTTGGAAAATCATGACCTTTAACGATCATTTGTGTCCCTATTAAGATATCAATGCCCCCGGATTCGAGTCTTTTCAGAATCTGCAGATGAGACCTCCGTCGTGAAGTGGTATCTCGATCCATTCTTGCCACTTGGGTCTCGGGGAACAATGATTTGATTTCCTGCTCCAGTCGTTCGGTGCCTATCCCCATTCCCTGAAGTCGGTGGCCTTGACACTTTGGACAGTCTCCCGGCGCAGGGATGCGATAATCACAATAATGACATTGGAGAGACCGATCCCGGAGATGATGGGTGAGCGTCACGCTGCAGTTCGGACACTTGAAGGTGTGGCCGCATTCGGGACAGAGGATGAAGTTGGCAAATCCCCTGCGGTTAAGAAAGAGCAAACTTTGTTTTCTGTCTGCAATATTTTTTTGAAGTGCTGTCTTCAGTTTTTCTGAAAGAAGACCCCCTTCCTTCTTCACATCCACCACTTCCACCCGTGGAAGGGGTTTTCCTTCGATTCTCTCCGGCAGGCGAAGGAGGCGAAATTTTCCTTTCTCGGCGTTATAAAATGACTCCAAAGAAGGGGTGGCAGACCCCAGAAGGAGGGTTGCCTCTGCCTGTTTCGCGCGGACGACAGCTATGTCCCTGGCATGGTATTTTAGTTTCTCCTCTTGTTTATAAGACGGATCGTGCTCTTCATCCGCGATGATGATTCCCACGTTCTTAAACGGGGCGAAGATGGCGGACCGGGCCCCCATCGCAATCTTGACCTCTCCCTTCCAGATTCTTCTCCATTGATCGTACCGTTCCCCCCTTCCAAGCCCGCTGTGAAGAAGCGCCAGGTTCTCTCCGAATCGATCCTTAAATCTGGAGAGGAGTTGCGGAGTCAAGGATATCTCCGGAACAAGGACGATGGCTTCCTGCCCGCGGAGCAATATCTCTTCAATGGCCCGAAGGTAAATCTCCGTCTTCCCGCTTCCCGTGACACCGTAAATCAGAAACGGAGAAAATCGTTTCGAATGGATTCCCTTTAGGATCTCAACGAGAACGGCTTCTTGATCAGGAGTAGGCTCAGGCTTTGGATATGGCTTGAATTCCGATCGAACAGAGAGATCGCGGCATACTTCTCTCCTGGAGAGCGAGAGGAGCCCTTTGGTTTCAAGCGATTGGATGGCTTTTGAAGGAGATTTGAATTTCTTGCTCAATTCTGAATAGGAAATGTCCCCTTTCTCTTTCACCCAGTCCAGAATTTCTGCCTGTTTTTTTGAGATCCGTTGGGTGGCGTCACTCCCTTGATAGCGAACCACTTTCTCAAATTTCGGCTTGACCTCCTTTCCTTCAATCCCGGGGACAATATGGAGAAGTCCCTTTCTTTTCCAGGAGAAGATCTGAGACCTCGATACCTCGCCGGGGGAGTCTTTCAACATCTTTCTCAAAGAAACTCTCCCACATCGTCCAATTTCCTTAAACATCTTCTCCTGAATCGGCTCCAAGCCACCCTGGGCGAGAGATTCCGTCCCATCCTGAGTGAGGCTCAAAATCAGTTCGCTTTTCAGGTGAAGTCCTGGCGGAAGACCGGTCTTGATCACTTCTCCCAGCGGATAGAGGTAGTAATCAGAGATCCAGCGATAAAGGCGAAGCATGGGAGGGTCGATGAGAGGGGCCTCGTCAAGGAGATCCTCGACCTCTCGCAACTTCTCCTCCACCCCTTTGGGAGGCTGATCCAGTAAATCGATTGAAAACCCGGTGACCTTTCTCCCCTTGAAAGGGACGAGAACCCTCATCCCGATCTGGAGAGAGCCTATCATTTTTTCAGGTATGCGATAGTGGAATGTCTTGAAGACAGGAAGGCCGACTGCCACCTCAACAATCTCTTTCATCCTCCCCAAATTATCCCCTTTTGGTTAAGTTTGTCAAATCTCCCTCCAGGTCAGCTCTCACTCCTTCATCCCCTTCCCCCTCATTGCCCGGGAAGGTTGGATGAGGGAGAAAGTTGTAGCGCCGCCATTTAATGGCGGCGAAAGCTGTTATCAAGTTTGATCTTTACACCCTTTTTCAGAATAACTATAATAGGCTCAATCCCTACAGCAAATGACTCTAATGAGAATCCGCTCATTCAGGGTAGAATGAATGCAGCTTTTTAAGAAATTATTTTTATCTTTAAACAAGGCGACTATAAAATATATGGTGGCGGGCGGCATCGCTGTAAATCTTTATGGGATTGAGAGAGCAACCGCTGACTTAGATATTGCCTTGGAGCTTGAAGAAGGAGTCGGACAGGCCACAAGACCGGGCTGATGTGTTTTACCTGAAAAGGATTATGGCTGGATGGAAAGATGAGAAATAGAGAGACCGATCATCTTAAGGAGATGCCTTTATTATATTACAGGACAAAGGGAGAGATTGAGGCTTACCGTAGAAAGCCCACAGGACTAAAGCTTCAGTGGCTTCAAGCCCAAATGGAATTCTTTTACAAAGCGATGCCTCCTAAAGCAAAAAAGATAAGAGAGAACTTGCAGAAACCTGGCTTGAGATTATCGATCAGAGGTGCTTCTCTTAGCACAGAAATACTTAAAGAAAGGAAACAATCCAAACGCTGAAATTCGTTTTTGACCCCTCAGCTCTACCCTTTCCTCTCCAATCGGGAGATTGGAAGCGATGAAAGAAGCCCTTAAACCAATCTCCGATCTCGTCGAACGCTTTCAACGCAATATCGACGCCTACCATAGCCCTGCCTACAACGAAACCCAACTCCGAAGAGAATTCATTGATCCCTTTTTTGAAGCCCTGGGCTGGGATATAGCCAACAAGGAAGGCCACGCAGAACAATATAAGGATGTCATCCACGAGGATGCTATCAAGATTGCCGGAGCCACCAAAGCGCCGGATTACTGTTTTCGAATCGGCGGCGCGAGAAAATTCTTCCTCGAAACAAAAAAGCCCTCTATTGATATTAAAGTCCAGACCAGCCCCGCATATCAGTTAAGACGATATGCTTGCGAGTGCCAAGCTTCCCATTTCTATTTTAACCGATTTCGAAGAGACAGCTATTTATGATTGCCGCCTAAGACCGAAGTTAACTGATAAACCCAGTATTGGGCGAGTCAGGTTTTATACGTATACCCAGTACCTCGACTCTTTTGAAGAAATATACAACCTACTGTCAAAAGAATCTGTGAGGTCGATGCCGAATTTTTAAAGGAGATAGAGTCTTGGCGTGAGGGCCTGGCTAAGGACATCGCCATGAGGAACCCGAGGCTCTCTATACGGGAACTTAACTTTGCCGTTCAACTCACCATTCATCGCATGATCTTTCTTCGGATGTGTGAGGATCGAGGAATTGAAAAATATGGGGCCAGGTGACAAATTAGGCATGTCATTCGACTTCGCATTCAAAGTCCTGCAAAAATAAAGTACGAAGAGGGGCGTTCATAGAATGACAAATCCAAAACACTGGTTGTGAGGTAGGTTATGGAAAAAGTTGAAAAAGTATACGAAAAGGGTCCAGGTTTTTTGAGAGATGTTTTCCAATACTTGCTTCCAGGGAGTATTTTCTTATTCTTTATATTTCTGAGCTGGTATTTTATTGATAAGAATTCATTGCAGACACATATGTGTTTTTTTCTGCGGGATAAATCCGTGAGTGTAGGATTTGTTACTATTATTCTTTATCTCGTATTTGGGTATCTTATGGGGCTTATGGTAATGGAATTTGGGGACTGTTTTAATTGGATCATTAAGAAGAAGGAAACTTTTAAGGACGAAATAAGACTTGCCAACACTTCGGCTTTTGTTTGGACAAATTACATTGAGAGATACAACTTGCTCTTTTATACAAAAAGAAACCTTGCTGCTGTGTTCTTCCTTATTGGATTGGTTTCAGTTATTTTATTTTTTTCATTTGAAAGGAATCCGTTTTTCAATTTATGCCATAATTGCTTCAGCAATTGTTTGTATTTTTTCCGATAATTTTTGCTTATCGTGCATTCAAGGATTTTAGCAAACGGCTAAGAACCGCTTTGGAAAACACTTGATCTGAAGGAAAATGATATATTTCGCATACGGGTCAAATCTGAATCTCAGCCAAATGAAAGCGAGATGTCCAGGGGGAAAAAAGATTGGAATCGGGCGTCTCAATGGTTATGAAATGTGTTTCCCAAGAAAAAGCTCCTCGCGACAAGGGAAAGGAGTCGCCAGCATTTGTGACAAGCCAGGTGCTTTTGTTGAAGGAGTCTTGTTTCAACTTACAAATTCCGATTGGGATAGGCTTGACGAGTGTGAGGGAGTTCCAAGTTCTTATACTCGGAAGTTAGTTATGATATCAATGAATGACGGTACAGAGTACCGCTGCGGAGACTTACATTGCTAACACAATGGAAGGGGGCCCCTTCAAACCCTCAAAGGCATACATCGACCTCATAATTCATGGAGCAACGGAAAATGGGCTATCAGTAGATTACATTGAAAAATTAAGAAAAGTCGAATGTGAAGAGGAATGAAAATATTTAGAACTCTAATTCCCCGGACACTTCGGATTCGGAAAGAGTTATAGATTTCCCGGTCGCTTTAGCCCTACTTATTGATTTAGAAAACGCAATGTGAACACCCTCTATTGCAGTGGATGAACATACTGCTGCATGAAGCAAAGCTCGGCGTTTTAAGGGATTTTTCAGATATGGGTTAGTTTCGACCAGTGGCTTATGATTCACAATAAAAGGATAATACAACTCACTATAAAAGTAAATTTATAAACTTTTGCCTCAAGACCTTAGTCCGTATTACGGCTTGCGGATTTTTCCTTTACATATTCAAGGAGGACTGAAAATAGGGCGGTTGTTCTATTTGTTAAGAGATTACGACGGTGGCTCAGCATTTTCCTCGACGATGGATATCCTTCATTTCCTTCTGAGTACACTCTTCACAAAAGTATTGGTCTCCTTTGATTGAGTGGCCATCATAACCTAAAGAGATTACGACGCCGCATTTTGCACATTTGGTGGGTAAGTAGGCAGGTGGATTTTCAAGTTTTTGGAAGTTAAATTCATTCGTCCCATAAAAGACATATATCTCTGTTTCAAAGGAATCCCTGCATTTCGGGCAATCTTTCCAGTGGCCCGAATGTTCTTCAGTATGATGGTATGCGCAAAGGGTGTAGCGGCTGTGATTTCTATGGCAGCTATTTCTTGCATAGGAAAAGGGAACGTACTTGTCTTCATCATCACAGATCCACTGATTGCAGCATTCCGTCTTCGTCAGTTTCTTTGTTTTCCCGCAAAGTCCGCACCTTGGCTTGCTTTCATTTTTGCTCCTTTTTCCTGTCGTCCTGGGTTTTGCTTTAGTGGCCATATTCTTTATGAGCAATAAACGTTGCAGTTATAAGAACAAGAGTCTTAGAAACTCGGAGGGGGATAGTATCTTTGTCCCTTCGTATTCTTTCAAAGGCAGGAGATGCTTTCTGTCACCAGAAATCAGGTATTGAACTCTTCCTTCAATGGCACATTCTAAAATGCGATTATCATCTTCCTTTCCTTTAATTACCGAGACTTTGTTCTTCGGTTGGATCAGGATTGTCTTGGCTTTGATTTTTTCCATCGCGTGCTTAATTTGATCTCTGTCCCAACTGAAATCCTTCTTAAGCGTCTCTTCTAACTCTTTTAAAATAAAAGAAGAGATACAGGCCTCAATATCCCCTCTCCAGATCAAATCTAAGACCTCTCTGGGTTTACCTTTGAAGGTTAATCCAGAAACAAAAACATTGGTGTCTATGACCACCTTTAATTTTGATTTACTTTCGGCGGGCATCGATAATTTCTTCTATTTTATCTTCGGTAATTCCCTTTTCCCTGGCCTTCATCTCTGCATAACGGTAGATTTTTTTCCATTCCTGTTCCTCAGCATATCTCCGGAGGGCTTCTCTCAAGAGCTCGCTCCTTGTTCTACCTTCTTCTTTCATTAGCTCCTCAATTTTATCTACCATCTCGGGAGGTAAAGATAGGGTTATCGTTTTTGTGACCCTCGCCATAGCTCGACTCCTTTGTTGTTACTTAGTGTTACTGGATAAATTATAGCAAATATGGATTTGCTGTCAAGGGATTATGAGTAATCCCAGGAATTCGAGTGCCGATTTGATCTGAGCGAAAATATATGCTATTGGGAAGGCTAGTTAACCGAGTCTACACTCTGCATAGGGGTTAGGCCGTGACAAAACTAAGTGAAAAGGCCAAACGAGCATGAATAATCCTGGACATCTCAAATGGATCGGTTTCGGCGTATTGGTCGGTTTTGGGGCTTCTTTTGTTTTTGGCGATTTGATTACCCTGCCCCCGGACCTCTATTACCTCATCTACTTCGGGATCATCATAAGTTTCTTCACGATCTACATCAAAAAGACTCAATTGAATCTGAAGGAATGGGTTTCCAGAAGATTGGTTTGGGGAATCTTGCTTGGGGTGATCTTTGGAGCTTTGATGGTTCAGAACGTCCTGTCAAGGCCGGCGACTGAGAAATTCACAGGGCCTTATTTGGCCTGGCTTATATTTTGGAGGGGATTGATTTACGGAGCGATCGATGGGTTGCTTCTGTCAGCATTTCCATGGATCGTGACCTGGCGGGCTTTTGATGTCGAGAAGAAACCATTCGGGAAGAAAATAGCATTTGGATTTCTGGCCTGGCTTTTCATCCTCGCATTGACGACGGCTTATCATCTGGGCTACTCCGATTTCCGGTCGAAGAAGATCATCCAGCCGAATATAGGAAATACCATTATTTCCGTTCCGACATTGGTCTCTGGAAATCCCATCGGCTCGCCAATCGTTCACGCAATCATGCACATTACGGCTATTATCCACTCCCCCAAAACCGACCTTTTTCTACCCCCCCACCGGGAATGATAAGAAAGTGGAATCATGAAGGCTCTCTATCCTGCGAGGATAGAAAGGAATCACCTTCGCGAGGACGAAAGAGGATTGCCACATCTCATTGCCGATACCCGAATCGTTCTTCGAAGATAAGCGCGATCAGGTTGTCCACCGGGACATAATCATCCGTCAGGATCACAGAATAGCGCTCTTTTAAATATTCCTGCAATTGGTCCTGAGACATCACATAGGAGGTCATCTCTCCTCCCTTTCTTTTCACGGTCCTGACGAAATCATCCATATCCAACTTCTGCGGGCTCGCCACGACAACAAAGGTGCTGATCCCGATATGTTCATAATCCGAACTCAGGGTAATGAGATGGACGTTCCCTTTCCCAAACACTTCTTCTAGCGTTCGAATATAGGAAGGCATGAAGGCCCCTTTTTTAAAACTATCGATCACATTGGCCATGAGCACCCCGTCCGGTTTGAGAAGGCCTTTCATCTGCGCGGCAAATTCCTTGGTCGTCAGGTGATAGGGGATCGAAAGGTCATTGAAGGCATCCCCAAAGATAAAATCGTAGCTCCCCTTCTCTTTACAATTCATTACAAACCAGCGGCCATCCTCGTTGAAGGAACGAATCTTCGTATTCTCTGGAACACCGAGATGTTTTTGGGCGACCCTGGTGATCTCCGGATCGATCTCCACCACGTGGGTCTCGGCTTTGGGATACTTTGCTTCGATAAAACGAGGGAAGGTATATCCTCCGCCTCCCAGAAAGAGGCTCCGGAAAGCCCCCCGTTTCATCGCCTGCCATCTCACCATCTCCTCATAGATCCGGATATATTCATACTCGAGATACGAGGGATCGTTTAAGTCCGTATAAGAATGAACCAGATGATCAAGGACGAGAGACTCCAGGGGCTTTCCATTGTTTCCGCTGGCACTTTTCTTTACTTTAATCGTATAGTAATCGCTCTCCTTGAAAAAACGAGTCTCCTCTTCAAAAGGATATTTGAAAGCATGCTCGTAAAATGCCTTTACGGATTCAATGGGGGAGGACGGAAAGGAAAACTCGTCCGGGTAGGTGATGGCATAAACGCGCAATCCTATGATGGGAAGGGAAAATGAAAGGAACAGAAAAAGAAGAAGGAGCGCAAGGGCTTTCTTGCTCCTGAAGAAGCCCCCGAAGACCATAGCAGAAATGACGAGAATGATTCCCATGGTCAAAAGGATGGAGCGGGTCCCCATCCAGGAGATGAGATAGAATCCCGTCGCAAAGGTCCCGAGAATGGAGCCAAGGGTGGAGAAGGCATAAATCTTTCCGACGACGTTGCCTGCTTTCTCAAGATTGTTGAGGGTCAATTTGACGACGACAGGAGAGATCATTCCAAGAAGACAGGAAGGAACGAAAAAGATGAGGGCGGTGATCAGCAAGATCCGTGTCATCAAACTCGTGTGAAATTGGGCTCCCCCGGCCAAATTGGTCAACGGGGAAATGGAGAATGCCCCCAGACCGGAAAGAAAAAGAAGCCACCCCAGTGTGGAGGAGCTGGGATATCGGTCGGCGATCCGGCCTCCCAGATAGGCTCCGATGCTGATGCCGGCAAGGACCACCCCGATGATGCTGGTCCAGGTGTAGAGAGAAACACCAACATACGGGGCCATGATTCTTCCTGCCACCAGCTCAATGACCAGCGTGCAGAAACTTGCAATAAAGACGACCATATTTGCTTTAATCACTTGTCTTTGCATAGGTTATCCTCTTCTTCCAAAGGGTAAGCGCTGTATACGAGGTCTCCGATATCCCCGCCATGCTGAAATTTTTTCAGCATCTTTGTCTTTGAAAACCCGTAGATCTGGCACGAAGTGATGAACGAATGTGAATCAACAAGCTCGGGATGGCGACTACGGATTACGGAAAGATCGTGGCAGCCTCCTTGTCACGGCCCGTACCAACTCCGTCGGTTTGGAAGCGGACCCAGCCGATTTTTCGACCCACCCTTGAACTGAACCGTTTGACTGCCGGGTTTGTCCCTGACTCCGCTCAGGATGATGATCTCGGCGAGCCAAAGGCCGGGGCCTGCCCAACGTTCACACACTTCGATAAATTCGGTGTCCTGAGCCCTTCGATATACTCACGACCTTGAGTTTATCGAAAGGCTTGCCTATGGAAGCCGAGCCGTTTTTCCCTGACGAATTATTCTTTTATCCTTCGGAGTTCCATCACCACGGGATTGAGTGGATCAGAACAGGCAACGGTGGTCTTGTCTCGATCTTCTTCCCATGGATATCCTCCCCCATGCCGGAGCACTCGCCACGATGGAAAGGCAGCGTTAAACGCAGATGGACAAATCGCTCGTGGGTCTCCTGACATCCCTAAGAGAAAATCCTTACTCAGGTCAAACTCCTGGCCTACAAAATGTTTGGCTGCGCAGGTCCCTTTAACCGAAATAATTTTCAAGATCACCTTCTCCGGATTTGCCATGAATCAATCTCCTCCAGTCCGTTATTTTTGTCTTTCCAATGGATTATCAATTAGAAATCGTTTGGTTGTCAACCCTTCGACCCACGCTTGCCCTCCCTGAGCGATGAAGCCTAGGAGGGGATTTACCGTGGTCGCGGAGACGCAAAAAATTGGGGAGGGGAGGCCAAAGGATGGTATTTGTCCCGCCGGGGGTATCACAGGGCTATGCCTCGAAGAAAATTCTAAAACCCTTTACAAGAAAGAGTCAATGAAATTAAAATAGTCACAAGACGAGATCCGGCAAAGCGAAAGATAATGGCCCGGCATTATCCCTGTTTCGTTGCCCAATTTTCATTCCCTAAGGAGAGAAAACCCCGTTAGAAAGTCTTCAACGGGGTTCGCCGAAAAAGGAATTGTTTTCATCCCCGCGGCAGGAGAGCGGAAAATTCTTTCTAACGGGGTAAATCGATATGCCAATTCACGAATACCGGTGTGAAGATTGTGGGAAGATCTCCGAATTTCTCTTAATCAAAAGCGAGGACGCTTTTATCCCCCAATGCAAAAGATGTAAAAGTAAGAAGATGTCTCGTGTCCTCTCGAAGGTAAGAGTGATCCGTTCGGAGGAGAGCAGAATGGAGAGCTTGGCCGACCCATCGAAGTGGAGCGGCCTGAACGAGAAGGATCCGAAGAGTATGGCAAAATGGATGAAAAAGATGGGCAAAGAGATGGGAGAGGACATGGGTGAAGACGTAGACCAGATGGTGGATGAGGCGATGGAAGAAGAGGGGGGTTCGGAGTCAGGCAAAGAAGCAGAAGACTAAAACCAAATGTCAAAGTTCAAATATGAAGCTCTCCACCCACAGGGCGGGGGCTTCCCGAAAAGGAAGTTTCGTTCGTATTGTGCCCCTTGACCCCGCCTATCAGGCGGGGCTTGCGGGGCACGTCCCGGCCAAATGAATACCAAATGACTCAATGTCAAATTTTTGAAAGCTGGAAATTAAGCTCCATTTGAAATAGAATCCCCTTCAGTTCATCGCTGCGTATGAGGTTTGCCATTTCACAGCTTTTGGATGGGTCCGTTTAAGAACTCCAGGGCACTGGCGGCGTAGATTTTCGCCGTAAGCTCAAGATCCTCGACAGAAACCCATTCGTCCTTCTGATGGGGAATCATCCATTTCCCGGCACCGATCGTCACAATCGGAATTCCCGCCCAGGCAGAGAGAAAGGTGCCGTCCGTCGCTCCCGGCACACCTCCGTAAGTCGGTTCCTTTCCCGTGACGGATTGGATCGCTTTCGAAACGGCCTGGACAATTCGTTCCTCCCGAGACGTCTTCGTCCAAGGCCGATCTTCAAACACATTAAGTTTTGACTGAAACGATATTCCTTTGGAAAGGCTCGTCTCAAGTGTCTCTCTGATCTCTCTTAAAGGGCCGGAATCGAGACTGGCATTGACGGATTTCTCTTCCTCTTTGACAATTTCTTCCAACTGTTTCTTCAGGGCCTCATGAGGCTGACCCGGAACGGTCCGGATGTCAAGGAGCGCCCTGCACTGGGACGGGAGGACGTTAAGCTGCGGCTCTCCCTTCACAGGTGCCTGAAGCACAGTGGGTGTGATGCTGGGGTATCCTAGAAAGGCATCCTTTCCCAACCTTTCAATCTCCTCTTCCTCTAATAACCTCATTCTTTCCAGGATCGATATCATGGGAGGAATGGGATTGAGACCGGTTAAAGGCATGGCCCCGTGGCTCATCTTTCCAACCGTGACCAATTCAGCCCGTAGGGCCCCTTTCTGCGTAATGCAGAGTTGATTGTCCACGGGTTCGCAGATGATGGCCGCACTGACGCCGTTGGCCCATCCCTGACGGATAAAATGCTTTACCCCGCTCATCATCCCTTCTTCATCGACGAGGATCCCCAAAAGAATTCTGCCCTTGAAAGGAATGCCGGATTGACTGATCGCATGGACAGCCCTGACGGCAGCTGCCAGGTTTCCTTTGGTGTCACAGGCCCCTCTCCCGTAGATTCGATTCCCCGCGAATTTCCCTTCAAACGGGCCATATTTCCACTCGGAGGCATCGCCTTCGGTGACCACGTCGGTGTGACATTCAAACATCAGACAGGGCCCGTCACTTTCACCTTGAAGGACAGCGATGACATTGGGAGAGCCCGGTTCCACTTCTTCGACCACCACGTCGAGCCCCATCTCCTCCAGAAAATGGGAGAGGAAAAAGGCAACCTTCTCCTCATTGCCGCCTTCTTTCTGGCTTCTCACACTCGGAATTCGGATCAAATCCTGCGTGAGTTTGATCAACTCCTCTCTCTTAATCTCCCTCAACAATCGTTCAATCTTCAAGGGTCTCTCCTTTTCAATAATAAGAGGAATCAAGGATTCTAGGGTTTATGGGTTCGAGGAATTCCCCCTCTTTGATATTCTTTTCCTGTCCTTGGACAAGCAAAGAGGGGTTCGGGGAGATTTTCAGAACAACTTATCTGCTCAGTTATGGACTCCTTAATAACTTGGCCACGAGAATCCTATCCCCATCGAACCCTATGGCGTCAACCTGTACGAGTCGCTCGTATTTTTCCAAACGCTCGATCCAAGATCTGAACAGCCCGATCAATATCCGCCTTCCCAATCGTTAACGGAGGGGTGATCCGGATGACATTTCCATAGAGACCGCCTTTTCCAATCAGGAGTCCCTGCTCCCTTGTGCTTTCGAAAATCTCCAAGACGGAATCCGGTGCGGGCTCCTTCTCCCCCTTTACGATCTCCATCCCTTGAATCAATCCCATCCCGCGAACCTCACCGATGATTTGATATTTTTCCTTCAGCTCGTTTAACCGATCTCTCAAATACAGACCCATCTTTTCGGCGTTCTGGGCGAGTTTTCTCTTCTCGATAGCCTCGATGGTAGCAAGGATAGCTGCCGCCGTAACCGGGTTCCCACCGAACGTGGAAAGGTGCGATCCCTTCAAAGAATCCCCCGCGTCCGGTGTTGCAATCGTGATACCCACCGGGGCACCGTTGGCTGCTCCTTTGGCCATTACCATGATGTCGGGCTCCACTTCCCAATGTTCGATCCCGAACATCTTTCCTCCTGTCCTTCCCCAGCCGGTTTGAACCTCATCACAGATAAAGAGCCCCCCATATTCTCTTACGATGGAAACGACTTCTCTGAAGTATTCTTTCGGCGGGGTGATGAATCCTCCGACTCCCTGAATGGGCTCCGCAATAAAGGCAGCGGGATGTCTGGAGGTCGTGGTCTCAATCAATTCTCTCACATCCTTCGCACAATCGAGATCGCAGTTTGGGTATTCCTTTCCAAAGGCGCATCGAAAACAGTAGGCATTATGGGCGTGTTTGATACCGGGAACGAGACTTTCCAGTAGACGATAATTGCCGTGAGCTGTGATATTCATCGTCAGGAGGGTTGCTCCGCTATAACCATGGCGAAGGGCGATGATCTCATGGCTTCCCGTATAAAGCTGTGCCAAAAGAATAGCCGTTTCGACGGCTTCCGATCCGCTACTCGTGAAGAAAGATTTCTGTAACTTGCCGGGGGTGATCTGGGCTAGCTTTTCAGCAAGAGAAACCACCGGAACATTGGGGTAGAGCGTCGAAGTATGCTGGAGCTTTTTTATCTGTTCACAAATCTTTGAAGTAACTTCATCGTCGCAGTGACCTAGACTAATGGTGACAATCCCTCCAAAAAAGTCGAGATATTCCTTCCCATCAATATCATAGACATACTTCCCCTTCCCACGGTCGAGAATGAGAGGTTCCTTATAATAAGTGGCCACACAAGGCACGAGGTATTTCTTATGTTTCTCATAAATTTCATCCTTTTTCATCGAGATTTCCTCCGATCATAATGGGTGCGCCCTCATTTATCGGGCGCGATATGAGAATCGTTCCGGTTACCATCGGAACGCTATTCTAATAGGAAAATTAATGGAAATTATATCCGATGCCTTGGGATTAATAAAGGGTTTCCGGGTGGGACAATTAGAAGATTTGGCAAAAAATATCCTTTCAGGTCGATCAAAAAATGTCCAGATGCAAGTCGAGTCTGCGAAATCCCGTTTACGGGGGCGCCCGCAAGCCTTTCACCTGCCGTTCAGGCAGGCAATCCTTTGTAGGGAACGGTTTCAAACCGTTCCCTACGACGTACGCCGCAACAAGCCTGCCCCGTGCTTAACACGGGGAAAGATGAGGGGTGCCGTTGCGACGAATAAGGAGCAACTCTTGGCACGCCCGCGAGACGGTGAGGGGGCCGGACAACGCCGCGGGTGGGCATTTTTCATCGACCTGTCAGAGGACAGCGAGTTCTTCATTAAGCAGATCGGAGATAAACATGTGGCCGGGTACGTGGGTAATACACAGGTCAGGCTTGGTTTTCATCACGACAGCTTGCGGTGTTACACCGCAGGCCCAGAATACCGGGACCTCTCTCTTTTTGATGGATACGGGGTCTCCGAAATCAGGTTTTCTGAGATCTTTAATTCCAATCGTTGAGGGATCACCGATGTGAACGGGTGCGCCATGCACCGATGCATAGCGCGAAGTGACTTGAACAGCCTGCGTCACTTTGTCTGAAGGAATGGGCCTCATTGTAACGACCAGCGGCCCATGAAAGACCCCCGCAGGTTTGCAAGGAACCGAGGTGATGAACATCGGGACATTTTTATTTTCTTCGATATGGCGGACTGGAATACCGGCCCGAAGCATTGCTTCTTCAAAGGAAAAGCTACAGCCCAGGAGAAAGCTGACAAAGTCAGATTTCCAAAAACTCGTAATCTTCATGACGGTTTTAAGGAGTTTCCCTTTTTGGTAAATGTGATAACGGGGAATATCCGTTCGGATATCGGCATCCAAGGACAAAAACCTCGTCCTGAATTCTCCTGGCTCTAAAACTTCGAGCAGCGGGCAGGGTTTCGGATTTCTCTGACAGAAGAGAAGGAAGTCAAAGGCATATTTCTGCGGGAGGATGACCAGGTTGGCCTGAGCATACCCCATGGCCAGGCCGGCGGTGGGTTTATCCCATTTCCCCTTCCGGATAAGATTGCGTATTTGTCTGGGAGCGAGGTGTTCGATGTTTTTCATGATCGTTCGGTTTTTTTCTAGGTTGCCTCCCTTTACCTCTCTCTATCCCCCCTTAAGTTAAGGGGGGATGAAGGGGAGTTAGGGGAGACGCTACCCACATGAATGCCGGAAGAGGCTTTTCGCAAAATCATCAGAGCACAAGCTCGAACTTCTGCTCCGTGACGGCTTTTCCCCACTGCTCACCTTCGTGTTCCTCGCAGAGTTTGAATCCAAATTTCTCATAAAGATGACGAGCTGGATCAAGGCCTGCAAAGGTCCAAAGATAGATTCGGCGATACTTATTCTTTCGGCAAAATTCGACGGCTTCCCTCAGCAGCCTGTTTCCAATGCCATGCCCTTGGATCTCGGGGGCCAGGATGAACCATCTCAAGTGGGCGCCCTGGCCATCGTGATGGATTCCATCGATGGCAATGGAGCCTACAATCTTATTTTCAACACTTGCTACCCAAAACCCATCGCGGGCTTCATTAAAACGCCGCAGAAACTCTGAAAGCTCGATGGCCACCTTCGATTCGAAAAAAAGGTGAAACCCCCAGTGTTTGTAGTAATACGTACCATGCAGTTCAGCAACTCGACCGATGGCACCCGGGATATAACCGGATAATCTCACATCGCCCATAGCGTTTAAGAAATACCCTCATTTGATTTTTGAATGGGGTAGTTGTTACCTATCATATAATGAACTATTTTTCAAAACAATCTCATTTTAACAAAGGCCGCAGAATTCTGATAGAATCGGATGTCTTCCTAGCCCCTTACCATATTGTCCTCGCTCGCTTCCTTTCTGTAGTCCGCATCTGGGCATTTTATCAAAGTATCCATGATTTCAATTCCTAATCATTGGTGCTGTCTTAATAAGAAAGTGTTGTTAAATGTTTCACACTGGTTGATTTTTTAGGAAAGAATAAGCAAATTTTTAAAAGAGGGTTTAATAAGAAATCAAGTCGCCCTTTTGAGCGGTATGCTCTTGGAAGAATGAAGACCCTTTCCTGAAAGGAGTGGAGGAATGAATGAGAAGAGTAGTTTTCCTTACCGCAAGTATGATCGGAAGTACAATCCCAATATCGTCAAGCAAATCATACACGATAGCGAATCGATTGAGCTGATGAAAGGAATGCTTATCCAGGAGGGGAGAGTCTGTCCCTTTTGTCGTCGCAAATTGAAGGAAGAATCTCAGGTAAAGGAAATCCGGTAAGAGGTGAGGACGAAAGGAGATGATTCACGACAAAGAGCCGCTAAACCCTTCGCTTTTTCGTTATTCTCACTTTCAACCCGTAATCTTTAACTCCTGAGTATGGCTCTCAGCAATGAGCTGTAGCCGTGACAACCAGCCCACTTCTTTGACTCTTTCCTTCTGAAAGTCTCGGTTGACCAATTTTTATAAATTAGATATATTTCAATCAAGAACCAGCAGGGTGGCGGCGGGTGGCTCAGTGTTCACAGAGAAAAGGGAAGGGTAAGAACATATGAAAGGTTTATATCCGCCGAAGGTCCAAAAGGCAGTCGACGCACTGTTGACCAGCCCCGCTGTCTGCACGCCAATACTTCGCCAGGCGGTCGAGGCATATTCAGCAAGGCTCTGGGGTGGCAATAGAGAGGCCCAGGAAATACCGGCCGACCTAGTGGATTACGTCAGTAAAGTGGCCTTGTACGCCTACAAGACAACGGACGAGGATATTCAGCGACTCAAGGAAGCCGGATACTCCGAGGACGCGATCTTTGAAATTACTTTATGTGCCAGCATGGGGGCAGGCCTCGCCCGTCTAGAGCATGGTCTCACGGCTTTGAAAGGAGGCCGGTAGTGCGTCTGCGAATTCTTGAGAAAGGGTTCAGACCGCTGCAGGAGGCCATCCTGTATATTCTTAGGGCCGTCTCAGGCGGAAAAGTGCCCGGGCCTATCCTGGTCTTATCCTATCACCGCGAGTTATGCGGCAGATACCTTGCCCCCTGCTATCAGGAAGGGATGCGTAAAGCGACCGAGTGGTCTTTGGGAGAAGCGGAGCTCTTTGCCGCCTTTGTATCTAAGCTCAATGAGTGCACGTATTGAATGAATGCCCACGCCGCAGTTGCGGTTCTCGGCACGGGCGATGATGAATTGGTGGCGGCGGTCTTGGAGAACTGGCGAACGGCTCCAGTCAATGAAAAGCTGCGGAGGACACTAGGCTTCTTGGAGAAACTGACCGTTTCACCGAGTGAAGTGAGCCCGGAGGATATCGAATCCGTGCGGTCTGTGGGGGTGAGTGACAAGGCCATCGAAGAGGTGATATATGTCTGCTTTCTGTTTAGCGTGATGGACCGCCTCGCGGATGCGTTTGGATTCGATATGCCTTCAGCAAAGGACTTTCAACGAGGTGGGCGCGTGCTTTATTCCTTCGGTTACGGGGCGCTTAGTATCCCTGGTTGAAGACTGGCCGTTATCCTCTCCTCCAATCAAAAATCGACGGCCCTAGCGTAGACTGATCTCCAAACTTTGTAGGTTGAAGAGACAGCCCCTTTCTTAACTCTTTCTTCCAGTGATCGATGGGTGGTCATTATCTTCTGACTTCAAGTTCGGATGTCTTTCAAATCCAAACCTTTGGCTGGTGCGGATGGGAGCAACATATCCGCGCATCTAGCGCTTCCGATAGATTGAGCTTTTCCATATGAACGTCTTTCTCCTGAAAAAGTGGTTTCTGAATTTCCACCCTGTAACGCGATTCTTGAACAATGAACAAGGTACGGAGGATTGAAAACTCGGTCTTCACAGGATAAAATGAAAAAGATCTCGCAAAATGAACTATCGTCACCTTTGACTTCAAGACCGAATAATAGGCATCTGAGGTCAAAGATGGGCTCCGCGTCGAAGTTAATCAAAAACGTCTATGGTGTGGGGTACAAGCTGGAAAAATGAAAAGGTCCTTTTTTAGTAAGATCTTCATCGGCTATCTTCTTATTATTTTCGCTCTATCGTCCCTGGTCCTTGTCCTGTCCTTGAATACAATACGAGAGTTCTACCGGGACACGCTTACAGACCACTTGAAGACTCTTGCCTATACGCTGAACTCAGAGGTGGAACATTTGCTAGACACGGGTCGTGCTAACCAACTTGATGGATTTATAAAAACCTTAGGAAATAAAATTCACACACGTGTTACTGTCATCGCCATGGATGGTAAAGTCCTGGCAGATTCTGAAGAAAATATCCAATCGATGGAAAATCATAGCCACAGGCCTGAAGTGGTCGAAGCGCTTCAAGGCAAAACAGGCAAGTCGATTCGCTTCAGCAGCACGACCGACGGAGACAGGCTCTATGTCGCGGTTCCAATCGAAAAGGATGGGAAAATTATTGGAGTCATTCGAACGAGCCTTTTCCTAAGGGACATCGACAACCTGCTCACCAAGCTCAACTATCATGTGGCCGGGATCAGCCTGGGTATTGTCTTTATTGCACTCATCGGGGCATTCCTCATTTCAAACAGTGTTGTACGACCGATCAAAAATCTGACATGGGCAGCCAGGAAGGTCGCTTCAGGAGACTTCAGTGTGCGTGTTTTTCTGAAGACCAAGGACGAATTGAGGGTACTGGCTGACAGTTTCAACCTCATGAATGAGGAAATGGAAAAAATGTTTTCGGAGCTCGGCCAACAGAAAGAAGAACTGAAGAGCATTATTGACTCTCTCCAGGAAGGCCTCCTCGTTTTGGACAAGCAGGGCAAGGTCATCCGTAGTAACGAGAGCTTCCGGAAGATCATAGGGAACCAGGCCGCGGAAGGGAAGTTTTACTGGGAGATCATGAGAAATCCTAGATTCCCAGAATTGATGGAAAAAGCAGGCCTGGAGAAAAAGAAATTCACGGAGGATCTCATATTGGCAGATAGAGTCTTCATGTGCAGTGTTACTCCTCTTGAGGGAGGAGAAGGTGTCGTCTCCATTTTCCACGACATTACCGAGATCAAAAATGTGGAAAAGATCAAGAAGGACTTTGTGATCAATGTTTCCCATGAACTGCGAACCCCTCTGGCCGCCATCAAGGGCTACACTGAGACGCTACGCGATGAGGCCGACGCTGGGCCAAGCAAAAAATATGTTGAGATCATCGAGAGGAACACCGACAGGCTCATCAATATTGTCAACGATCTTCTGCTGCTTTCCAGCCTGGAAGAAAAACCCGCCCTTGAACTGGAGGATATCGATTTAGAAGATTTTCTTGAGGATGTCATAAAAATATTCGACCGGAGGCTGAAGGACAAGGAACTTTCCTTGGTATTGCATGTGAACGAGAATCTGCCAACAATTAAAGCTGATCTCTTCAAGTTAGAGCAAATGTTGATAAACCTTCTCGATAATGCAGTGAAGTATACCGATCGCGGAAAAATCACCGTATCCCTGGATGTTCAGGATAAAAGAGTACGCATCCGGGTGGCGGATACGGGCATCGGGATACCCAAAGATGATATTCCTCGCATCTTCGAACGATTTTATGTGGTCGACAAGTCGCGATCGAGAAAGTATGGCGGCACGGGGCTCGGCCTTTCCATCGTGAAACATATCGTGCTCCTTCATCATGGAGCAATCGATATCGAAAGCGATCTCGGCAAGGGTACCAAAGTGACTGTTACCATCCCTACCCATCTATCTGCATCGTGACATCGTCTTTGTTTCCTCGTTCCTGCCTGGACCAACGTGCCCTGATAATGTGCCCTCAACATTTTAGAATTGACAATGGATTAACAAATTATTAATCTTAATTGGATTATCAAAGGATATGATTAGTTTTATTATTCAAATGTTTAACAGGAGGTGTTGCCAATAGAAAGTATACTGGTTGTAGAGGACGAAAAGGACATTGTTGATCTGATAGAGTATCACCTTAAGCAGTCCGGCTTTTCTGTGATCACCGCTCTGGATGGTCCCACGGGGTTGGAACGGGCTAGAAAGGAACACCCAAGCCTCATTATTCTGGATTTAATGCTTCCAGAAATAGACGGGAAGGATATCTGCAGAGCCCTCAAATCCAACCCATTAACCCAATCAATTCCTGTCCTCATGCTGACCGCAAAGGCAGAAGAGGTGGACCGTATTGTCGGGTTCGAATTAGGTGCGGAAGATTACGTAACAAAACCCTTCAGCCCCAAAGAACTGGTTCTGAGGGTGAAGGCCATCCTGCGGAGGAAAGAAGTCCCGCAAGAGGGCGAGAAAACAATTCAGATTGGTGATCTCTTGATTGATATCGATCGGCATCACGTCTCCGTTAAGAAGAGTCCTGTCCGATTGACCTCGACGGAATTCAAACTCCTGGTTGAGCTCGCTTCAAAAAAGGGACGAGTCCTAACCCGTGAGCACCTTCTCGATAAAGTCTGGGGTTATACCTACGAAGGATATGCCAGGACAGTAGACACCCATATTCGGCGATTGAGGGAAAAACTCGGAAGTTTGGGCGAATATATAGAAACGCTCAGAGGAGTAGGATACCGATTCCGAGCAGAAAACGAATGAAATTGTTTTGTGTTTAACCCTCCCTTCCCTTTGGCACCAAAATCTTTCCTTTCCTCCTTGGCTCACACCTCTTTTGACTTTTTATGCAAATTTCACTTGTTTGACATCTTTCTGTAACATTTGAAAGTTAATCTATAGTTGATGAATGAGTGGTTACTGACCGATCTCCACATCCATACCACACTGAGCGATGGAACCGTGCCTTTAGAAGAGGTTGTAAAGATTTACGGGGAAGCACGCTTTGATGCCATCGCTATCACAGACCATCTATTCGATACTCAGTCTCCGAGAGGCCTCGAACTTTACGATGAAGGGAAGTCGATCAAGGATCTGACGGACTATTTCCAGAAGATTGAAGAGGTTTCTCGCTGGGCCAAAGACACCTATAACCTCTTGGTTATCCCGGGCTTGGAGATCTGTAATCTGCTCGAGGATTACCATATCCTTGGCATCGATTTGAAGGAGGCGGTCAATCCAAATCAGAACGCAGAGGGCGTGATCAAAGAGATCCATCGCCAAGGTGGACTTGCCATTGCCTCTCATCCTCATTTGAAACTCTCGTACTTCATGCAGGGGGATAATACTTCAATTCAGAGGCACCCTCTTCACTTGTGGAAGCATAGGGAGAGGTATGCAGATAAACTCGATGCATGGGAGATCGCCAATCGTGAAGACCTCTTTACGGCCGTAAGCTTGGAGCACCTTCCATTTGTGGCTAATTCCGATTTTCACGAGCGCCATCACCTCACTTCATGGAAGTCGCTCATCCATGCCGAAAAGGAGAAGGAAGCCTTGAAGCAGTCGATTCTTCAAAGGAAGCTATCTCTCTTCTTTTTTAATGAGAACGGTTCCAAGGGAAAGCAAGAACAGGCGAAAGTATTTCATGAAGAGACAAAGCAGGCTGAACAGACAGGAGGGGGAGAGAAAGGAAAAGTATTAATTGCGGATGACGAGAGAGACCTCGTCACGATGCTTGCTTACAACATTGGAAAGAAGGGATATCAGATTTCAACTGCCTATAATGGCTTTGAAGCTTGGGAGAAAATCGAATCAGAAAAACCGGACCTTTTGATCCTCGATCTGATGATGCCGGATCTCGATGGTTGGGAACTCTGCCGTCTAGTCCGCCGGAGTCAAACAAAAGAGATCAACGATATGGGAATATTAATGCTTACCGCCAGGGCCATGCCGGAAGACAGAGTTTACGGTCTTGAAATCGGAGCGGATGATTACCTTACCAAGCCGTTTTCTCTCAACGAATTGGTTCTACGGGTAGAAAAGCTGGCCGTGAAGAGAAAGTCCGCATATCAACTAGAAGAAGAAATGGAGTCCCTCCGTTCTTCAATGCACAGGAAAGAAACGGACCTCAAGAGAGTCGTCCATGACCTGAGAAACCCTCTCCTCTCCATTGGAGCCTCTGCCAAGAGAATGCTTCGTAGGAGTCAGAACGAGGAAGAGCTAAAGATGCTTGGGATGATTTATGACAGTAGCGTCCGGTTGACCGGATGGGTTGACGACACCCTTTCTTCCAGTAAACTGGAGGCTGAAATAAAGGAGGTTGATATCCAGCAACTGATTCAGCAAGTGGTCCATTTGCTGAGGGAGACAAGCGAGGAGAAGAATATCGAAATTTGCTTTGATTCTTCGGTTTCCATTCCACATCTATTCTGCCACGAACAAATGATTTTCCGGACAATCGAGAACCTCTTGAGCAATGCTCTTAAGTATAACCCGCACGGAGGAAAAGTAGATGTCACCATCACGCCGTATCTTCAATGGAAAGAAGGAGGTTTTGTTGAGATATCTATTAGAGATACAGGGATAGGAATTTTGGAAGATGAAATCGACAGAATTTTCGAACCTTTCTACCGGGGGAGGAATAGCTCCACACAAGCGGGAGTTGGGTTAGGTCTTTCTTTTGCCAAGCAAGCAGTGGATTTCCATGAGGGTAAAATATTAGTTCAAAGCGAACCTCTCAAAGGCAGCATTTTTTCCATCCTGTTGCCCATTAAGTCAAGAATTAAATTGCCAAAGTAACGGATAATTAACACTCTTAAGAAGGCCCTGGATTGGCCATCGCTCCCCTTCATAGAAATTTAACATCCCTGTCATAAAATCGTGACATCGATTTGTTTGAATGAGGTCAATCGATTAAATAAGGAGGTTCATATGAATTGTCAACGCTCCATGAATTGTCCTCGGTGTGGCAATACGATGACCTTTAGAAAGTTCTTTGACTATGGCGGGCATTCTTGGGGATGGGAATGTATTTTTTGTAAAGAGATTATTGACCAGATCCCCAACAATCGGCAATGGCCCAAAGAGGGCAGGAATGAAAAAAAAGAAAGTGACGTAGCAGTCTGTGATGACATCCAAGGGAAAGGCAAAGTCGGTCTCCATATAAAGGAGGGTTTGTGAGCGGGAGGAATAGGGGAGGTCTTCACATCAAAGGGCAAACTGATTCGGCTATCGGAAAAGAAAATGCGTCCCAAGCCTTATTTTTGAAGATCAAGGAGGGAGGATTGAGATGGATAAAAACTTTGCTCCGAGAAAATACGGGATGGTGATCTGTCCACTCTGCGATGGAAAAGGGGTTCTGATCAAAGACTCTGAGGGGACGGGGGTTTCTGTTAGAAAGGTTTGCATCAAATGTGGCGGATTTGGTGCGATCAAGGGGGAAGAAAAAGTTTTTAGAAGTCTGGGAATTAAATCCAATTGAGTGAAGGAGATTGGCTTGAGCTGTCAGAAACGGTTTGCGAAAGGAGGTCATCAGGCGATGATGCGGAGGAGAGTAAATTCCCTTTTATTGAGATTGCGATATTTAAAACTGCTGGCGGAAATAAAGGTCTTGATTGGTCTTAGCGGAATCGGAGGAAATCCGGGTTTCAGAAGGGCAAAACCTTAATACCCATTAAAGACATCACATTTTCCTTCCTGTCATCTGCGAGGGGAAACCTCGAAGCAATGGAGATCGGAAGAGGCTATGGAATTATCTGAATCAAGAGGAAGATCCATCATGAATTATGAATTTGTACATGAAGACGATTTCTTGGTTATCAAACTATCAGGTTCCACGGAGGTGAACGAGCGTTTATCGGTAAAGCGACATCTTGTCCCTTATCTTCAAGGATCAAGCCAAAAGGTCATTCTAGACCTGGAGGACCTGGATGAACCCGAAGGGGTGTATATCCTAGGCGTCTTGAATACAATAAAGAAAGAATTCCAGCTCCTGGATGGTGAAGTGAAGCTCTGCTCACTGAAGCCTGAGCTTCATCGTTATTTTGAGGAGAATCGTTTAGACCAAATCTTTGATATTGGCCTATCGGTAAAATCAACCAAGCAAAGTTTTAAGGAGAGAAACAATGATGGGTAAAATAGAAGAGATTCAGCAATGCATCTATCTTTTAGAAGGGAAAGGGAAGGGAAGTCATCATTATTTAATTCGTGCTGCCTATCGGAATGTTCTGATCGATTCAGGTCTGGACCAGGATTTTCTCTGTCTTGAGGAACAGCTCCTCCGTTTGGGACTGAAAGTGAGGGACGTCGACTTAGTAATCAATACTCACGAGCATTTGGACCACATCGGCGCCAATCGATATTTCCAGGAAACTTCCTTTATCGCTGCCCATCGTTTTGCGGCAACCAAAATCACTTTGGAAGACCACTACGTCACCCTCTACCGTTCGGGAGACAGGAATGAGGTGCCGCTCCGCGTCCACCTCTGGCTGGAAAACAGATCTCTTTTCGACCTTGGGAGCCATACGCTTGAAGTCATCCACACGCCGGGCCACACATCAGGCTCCATATGCATCTATGAGTTTAAGACAAAAGCCCTTTTTTCAGGAGACACCGTATTTGCCGGAGGCACGCTCTCTTACATCGCGGAGTCCGGGAGCGTTGGGGATTACATTAATTCCATCACACGTCTAGAAGGCCGGAAGATATTGAAGATCTTTCCCGGTCATGGGGATGTTTCTCAGGATCCTGAACAAGATTTATCTGAGGCAATTATCAATGCCAAGAAACTATTGCGGAGAGAGGGAAGTATTTCAAACAGCCCTTATCGACCCCCGATACCTCTGACCGTGTCATAAAGCTGGAAATTCTTGGAGTTGAGTATCACTTGATCAATCTACTTTTTCGATGAAATTACACTCCAAAGGGTTATTTAAGCTCCCCGATCAAGGCGGCGCAAAGGAGGTGACAAAAGTGGTTGTATGAAAATGTAAGAAAAGCTTAACACGTTTGTAACATAACTGTAACAAAAAACAATTAACATGGAAAAGATAAGAGGACAAAAGGAGGTAGTAAAAATGGATAGTTTTAGAAAAAGCTTGTTGGGATTAGGAAGGAAGAAGATTTTGGGTTTGATTACAATCCTCGTAGTTTCAGCAATTATCGGCGGGACCGGCTATGCAAAAGACGTCGAACTCATAGGAGCGGGTGCTACGTTTCCTTATCCGCTTTATTCCAAAATGTTTGACGTGTACAGCAAGGAGTATGGTGTAAAGGTGAACTACCAGGCGATCGGTTCCGGGGGAGGGATACGGCAGCTGATCAGCAAAACGGTGGACTTCGGAGGATCGGATGCGATTATGAGCGACAAAGACTTGACGGAAGCATCAGCGCCGGTCCTTCACATCCCGACCTGCGCGGGGGCCGTCGTTATAACTTATAATCTCCCAGGGAATCCCCAATTGAAATTCACACCGGATATCATCGCTGACATCTTCCTCGGAAAGATAAGCAAATGGAACGATGGTCGCATCTCCGAAATCAATCCTGGAGTGAAGCTTCCTGATACGAACATTACGGTGGTGCATCGATCGGACGGGAGCGGCACAACCTTTATCTTCAGCGACTACCTGAGCAAGGTAAGCAAGGAGTGGAAGGAGAAGGTCGGGACAGGTCCTTCTTTAAACTGGCCAGCGGGGTTGGGTGGAAAAGGCAATCCCGGCGTTGCAGGTCTGGTCCAACAAACACCCGGAAGCATCGGCTATGTTGAGCTTATCTACGCCTTTCAAAACAAGATGCCCTTTGGTATGGTGAAAAACAAAAAGGGTAATTTTGTCACGGCCACCCTCGCCGCTACAAGTAAGGCTGCGGATATCAATTTGCCTGATGATATGAAAGTAAGCCTCACAGATACGGACGCTCCGGAGGGTTACCCAATCAGCGGCTTCACCTGGGTCCTCGTTTACAAAGACCAAAGTTACGGAGACAAGACCGAAGAAAAAGCAAAGGGACTGGTTAAGCTGCTCTGGTGGATGACCCATCAAGGGCAGAAATATGCGGAGCCCCTGGAATATGCTCCTCTTTCAAAAAAGGCCGTGGAAAAGGCTGAAAAACTTATAAAATCAATCTCCTACAAGTCGAGCATCGTCATGAAATGATGTGAAGAGATGTGAAGAGTGGGGCGGAATTCATTCCACCCCACTCAGGGTTTTTCCAGAAGGCCTTTTAGTTGTTATCTCATGTGGTTTGGTTTTCCACCCGAGGTCATGCGCTTTATGATAAAATAGATGGGACATGAAAAATGAACCAAAGCAGAGCCGAAGCTCTGGTGCTTGAGGCTAAAACAGAGACGATGCGCTGGCGAAAACCCGCACTCTCGGAATCTTCCTTTCGCAAAATACTGTCCGCTGCGGGAGTTTTTGTCCTGCTCCTCCTGCTGGCCATCTTCCTTTCTCTGATTATTGCCTCGTTGCCTGCCATTCGGAGTTTTGGAATCGGGTTTCTCTCCAGTGCCACATGGGATCCGGTCAGGAGTGAATTTGGGGCATTTCCCTTTATTGTGGGAACTCTTGCCACTTCCGTTGTCGCCCTCGTCATCTCAATTATCTTCTCCATACCCATCTCCATCTTTCTAGGGGAATATTCTGCCCAAGGATCAACGGCTGCCTTCGTCAAGAGCATGATCGAACTGCTGGCGGGGGTCCCTTCGGTGATTTATGGATTCTGCGGACTATTCCTCCTTGCCCCGTTGGTAAGAACGTTGGAGACGAAGATGGGTGTGGCCCCCTATGGAGTAGGAATATTCACGGCTTCGCTCGTTCTTTCGATCATGATCATACCCTATTCAGCCTCCATCGGACGAGAAGTGATCAGCCTCGTTCCTTCCGATCTCAAAGAGGCGGCCCTCTCGCTCGGGGCAACGCGCTTCGAGGTGATACGAAAGATCATTCTTCCCTATGCGGGGTCGGGAATCGTTGCAGGAATTCTTCTCTCACTCGGAAGGGCCCTCGGAGAGACCATGGCTGTAACCATGGTCATCGGAAACTCAAATTTCATTCCGAAGAGTATTTTTAGCCCTGGCAACACCCTGGCCAGTGTCATTGCTAACGAATTCACGGAAGCGACAGGGAGTCTCTATCTGGCAAGTCTGATTAAACTGGGGCTTGTGCTCTTCATCGTCACGACCCTCATTAACCTCGTAGGTAAGTTGATCATCCGCCGGATGGGTGTGGGAGAATGACATGAAAGCACCCTCGATCAGAAGAAGAATTTTGTATGACCGGTTATTCAAGATGATCATTTTTGTTCTGGCCTTTTGTTCCATCCTTCCGATGCTTTTCATCCTCTTTTTCATCACCAGCAAGGGAATTTCTGCTATCAACTGGAGATTTCTGACTCAGCTTCCCAAGCCTGTAGGTGAGATAGGCGGTGGAATTTCAAACGCCATCATCGGAACCCTTATGTTGATCGGCATCGCGACGGTCTTTTCCGTGCCCGTTGGCATCCTTGCCGGGATTTTCCTTTCGGAAAATAGGAAGAGAAGCCTCGCATCCCTTATAAGATTGTCTGTCGAGACACTTCAAGGGGTTCCTTCCATTGTGATAGGAATCGTTGCCTATCTCTGGCTGGTTGTTTCTATGGGATCGTTCTCAGCCCTCTCAGGAGGAGTGGCTCTCGGTCTGATGATGCTGCCGGTCATCATTACCGCGACAGAAGAGACTTTGAAACTCATTCCGGAGAACTTAAGAGAAGCATCCCTGGCATTGGGAGTCTCCTACCCCAGGACGATTCTGAAAGTGATCGTCCCGGCAGGTGTGAGCGGTATCGTGACTGGAATCCTCCTGAGCATAGCAAGGGTCGCCGGCGAGACAGCGCCCCTGCTCTTTACGGCGTTCGGGAGTCCTTTTATGAACCTCAATATTCTGAAGCCCATGAATAATCTCCCTCTGATGATTTTTAACTATGCCACGAGTCCTTATCCCGAATGGCATACGCTCGCCTGGGGAGCCTCTTTTATACTGATCGTGTTTGTCCTGGGTTTAAATATTTTCACCAAGGTTGTGACAAGAAGATGGAAAGTACAATTCTAAGAATAGAGCAGTTTAGCGCTTTTTTCGGCGCAACGGGGGTTCTGAAGGATATCAAACTTTCAATCCCTGATAAGAGAATAACAGCTATTATGGGCCCTTCAGGATGCGGTAAAACAACGCTCATTCGCTGTATCAATCGGATGCATGAGTTGAACCCGGGCGCCACAGTCTCTGGAAGGATTCTTTTGGACGGTGAAGACATCTATGCGACGGATCCCATTATCGTACGGAGGCAAGTTGGGATGGTTTTCCAGAAGCCCAATCCATTTCCCATGATGAGCATCTATAATAATGTGATTGCTGGGTATAACCTGAACGGAATCCGCCTGCCTAACAATGAGAAGGACAGAGTTGTCGAAGAGTCGCTGCGGAAGGCGGGCCTTTGGGATGAGGTCAAGGGAGCTCTCCATAGGAGGGGAACTTTTCTTTCCGGAGGGCAGCAACAGCGGCTCTGCATCGCTCGTGCCCTTGCCATGCAGCCTGAGGTTCTTCTCCTTGACGAGCCGACCTCCGCGTTGGATCCAAAGGCAACTTCACATATTGAAGAGTTGCTTGTCCAACTCAAGGATACCGTGACAATCATCCTCGTTACCCACAACATGGCTCAGGCTGCTCGCGTCTCCGATTACACAGCCTTTCTGTACCTGGGTGAGCTCATCGAGTTTGGACCCAGTGGAAGAATGTTTACCGCTCCGAAGGAGAAAATGACGGAAGAATATTTGACCGGAAAATTTGGATAAAGATCTGGCAAATCATTGGACAGGGAGAAGCCATGATAGAAACCCATTTACAAAAGGAGTTGCAGGAGCTGAAGGAAAACCTTTTAAAGATGGCGGCTCTTGTGGAAGAAGCGATCCGTGATGCCGTGCAATCTTTAGTTAAAAGAGATTCTGATCTTGCCGAGAAGACGTTTGGGTTTGAAGATCGAATTAACAAATTGGAAATCGCCATCGATGAAATGTGTCTGAAGTTTTTGGCTTTAAGACAACCAATGGCCGCCGACCTCCGATTCATTACGTCTGCTATGAAGATCGTTACGGATCTTGAGCGAATGGGTGACCAGGCGGTAAATATCGCCGAACGGGCGATCTCCTTGAACCAGGAACCTCAGCTCAAGCGCTACATCGATATTCCTAAGATGGCTGAGATCGCTCAATCGATGGTCAAAGACGTCCTCGACGCCTTTGTGAACCACGACTCCAAACTGGCCCGTTCTGTATGCCAGAGAGATGATGTGGTCGACGGGTTAAACGATCAGGTGGTGAGGGAACTCCTCACCTACATGATGTCCGATCCGAAGACCATTACCCGAGCGGTCCATCTCATGATTGTGTGCCGATGTCTGGAACGAATCGCTGACCACGCCACTAATATTGCGGAGGATGTGATCTTTATGCTGGACGCCCTTGTGATCAAGCATCACGCGGATGCTACAGAAGAGGAAAGAAATATTTCATGAGCAAAGCAAGGGTTCTATTTCTTTGCACAGGCAATTCCGCTCGCAGCCAGATGGCCGAAGCATTCCTGAGAAAATACGGCGGAGATGAATTTGAAGCATATAGTGCTGGACTTGAGCCGAAAGGCATCGCTCCATACGCTGAACGTGTCATGAAAGAGATAGGAATAAGCCTCGGCGGTCAGCGCTCCAAACACATCAAGGAATATATGGGTAAGGCACACTTCGGATACTTGATTACCATGTGCGACGAAGCTGAAGCAAGCTGTCCCACTACATTTCCTGGAATTGGACAAAGACTACGCTGGGTGTTTGAAGATCCTTCAGCCTTTAGGGGGTCGGAGGATGAAAAATTGGCAAAGTTTCGGGAAGTGAGGGATCGAATAGAACGACGAATCAAAGAATGGTTGATAGGACAGCAAGGGAAATAATAAATTACCTATTCTACCCATATGATTCCTATATAAGATAGACCGACAGTGAAGGAAGCTTTCAGCGAGATTGAAATCCAGGCACCAGCCGAGCGTGTATGGCAAATGTTAACCGATGTTGCCAGCTATCCGGAGTGGAATCCTTTCATCTGCAGAATATACTGCACTGGCAATTGCAGAAACTAAGAAAAGCGGAGCCTTTGTACTCCCCGGCATCGGCAAATCCGTCCTCGTCAAAAGAAAGGCTCGGATAGCCGGAACCCGGCTAAAGGTGAAACGCTTAAGGTTCCCGCTAAGACTATTGTGAAAATCAGACCTGCCAAAGCAAGAAGTCATTGTCCCATAAAAAGCATGGCGGGGATCGATACAAGGTCCTAGAACACCAAGGGGATGCCGTTACTCCTCAAATTTTTATACAATTACATCGTCCGTGATTACTCTATTTGAGGGTGATATGAGTTTATTGTTTATCATTCTTATCATATCCATAGCCTTGGTTTTTGATTTTACGAACGGGATGCATGATGCCGCGAACTCAATTGCTACGATTGTCTCCACAAGGGTTTTATCTCCTATACAAGCGGTCATCTGGGCGGCTTTTTTTAATTTTGCCGCATTTTTCATATTTAGTACAACGGTGGCCGAGACAATCGGCAAGGGAATGATTGATATTAAAACAGTGACTCCAACCGTAATTCTTGCAGGGCTTGGTGGCGCTATTTTATGGAATATGACTACTTGGTATTTTGGGTTGCCAAGTAGTTCCTCCCATGCACTGATTGGCGGATATGCAGGAGCAGCCATCGTAAAAAACGGCTTGGGTGTGATTATCGTAAGTGGTTGGTACAAAACGTTGATTTTTATTGCCTTGGCGCCGGCGATTGGTTTATGTTTAGGTTTTATATTAAAGATCATAACGAATTGGATCACCTATAAACAAAGGCCGGCTGTAGTGAATAAGTGGTCGCGGATTTTGCAACTGTTCTCTGCAGCCCTTTATAGTCTTGGCCACGGTGGCAATGACGCGCAAAAAACGATGGGGATCGTCGCCAGTCTTCTTTTTGCCGGGGGCTTGATCCAGGAATTTGAAGTGCCTCTCTGGGTTATTCTGAGCGCATACGCGGCTATGGGATTGGGCACCTTGAGTGGCGGTTGGCGAATTGTTAAAACGATAGGGCAGAAAATTACGAAATTAGAACCGATTGACGGTTTTTGTGCCGAGACATCCGCTGCTTTTAGCATTCTTTTAGCCACCCATTTGGGGGCTCCAGTGAGCACAACCCATGTGATCACAGGCGCCATATCTGCCCTGGGTTCTGCGAAACGGTCTACTGCTGTGCGCTGGAATGTGACTATTCGTATTGTCTGGGCCTGGATTTTTACAATTCCGGCAGCTGCTTCATTGGGTGGCCTCATTTATTTGTTATGTGGAATAATCGGTTTGAACTGATTCGATGCTCAGAAATGGTTATTGCCTCCTTTTCTAATTCAGCCTATATTGGTATTTTGTGGCCTACGAACATCGAGTGTGCTACTGAACCGGGCTACTCATATCTGCGAACGCGTGGTGTTCACGGTAGCGGGAAAGATGGAGGAAATAAGGCTTCGAGGTACTCGCTTGAATCAGAAATGGCTCTGCCGCGTTTTATGTTAACTTCAATCATATATCTTCATTAAACTTAACCTGAGATTTCCGATGATCGATAGGTGAAAGCGGAGTTGTTGAATTCTTCAACGAAATAGACCTCTGTTTCGAATGATATCTTCATCTATCAAAATGTGATTGAACGAGGTTCTTGCTGCGCATACCCTGGGCAATTACAATCCGAGAAAGGCTTTTTGGATGACTTCGGCGTTGAGGAGCTCTTTGCCTGTCCCCTGGTGGATGGTCCGTCCGGTTTGAAGCACGTAGCCGCGGTCGGATAGTTCGAGCGACTCTCGAACATTCTGTTCAACGAGGAGGATGGTCTTTCCGGATCCTTTCAATTTGGCCACAGCCTCTAGCATCTCATCCACCAGTTTTGGCATCAGCCCCAGGGAGGGCTCGTCGAGCATGAGAACTTTCGGGCTGGACATCAATCCTCTTCCAATGGCGAGCATCTGTTGCTCCCCGCCGCTGAGGGTCCCTCCGAGCTGAAGGCGTCTTTCAGCCAGTCGGGGGAAGAGATGATAGACGTATTCCAGATTTTTTTTGATCGCTCCGTCATCGTTCAGAATATAAGCTCCCAATTCAAGATTTTCATGAACCGTGAGGGGGCCAAAGATCAACCGTGCCTCCGGGACATAAGTGATTCCTTTCCGGACAATGTCGGCTGTAGGAAGGTGAGAGATCGCTTGATCCTCAAACTGGATCGAACCCCTGGAAGGATGGAGGGCGCCTGCAATGGCTTTGAGAAGCGTTGACTTTCCTGCACCGTTTGCGCCGACCACGGAAACGAGCTCTCCCTGGTTCACTTCCAGGGAGACATTGTGAATGACGGGGACGCCACCGTACCGGACTTCGATCTCAGTGACCTTTAGCATATTTTTCCCCCAGATAGGCTTTAATCACCCGTTCCTCCTTTATAATATCCTTCGGCAACCCCTCCGCAATTTTCTCGCCGCCATCGAGAACGATGACCCGTTGGGAGATGGGCATGACCACCTCCATGACATGTTCGATGAGAAAGAGTGCGATCTTCTTTTCCTGATGGATCTTTTTCAAAAGATCCACCATCTCTTCAGTCTCTTTGGGGGTGAGGCCGGAGGCAACTTCATCGAGCATCAAGAGTTCCGGCTGGGTTGCGATGGCCCTGGCCAGGCCTATCTTCTTCTGACCGGCAATGGGTAATTCATTAAGGTAGTAATTCTTCAACCCCTCCAGTCCCATGAAGCCCAAGAGTGCAGCCGCTTCAACTTTTGCGAGATGACGATCATCGGTCCTGCAAAAGGCACCGACCATCACATTTTCGAGGACCGTCATTCCTGCGGTGACCTTGGTAAGCTGAAAGGTCCTGCCGATCCCCTCCCGATTGGTCATGAAGGGTTTGAATCCCGTGATTTCCTTCCCTTTGAAAATCACCTTCCCGGAATCGGGCTTATGAAAACCGACGACGCAGTTGAAAAGGGTTGTCTTGCCGGCGCCGTTCGGACCGATCAAACCAATGATTTCACCCTGCTCGATCTGGAAGGAAACATGGTTATTGGCCACTACGCCGCCAAAGTCTTTGACCAGATCGTTGACTTCAAGAAATGCCAAGTTATCCGCCTCTCTTTCGAAACTGTTCGATGATGCCCCAGATTCCTCGCGGCTGATAGGCAGAAACGATCATAATCAGAGCCGAATAGATCATAAAGTCAACTCCGATCAAACCCTTATGAGCACCCAGCCAACTTCCGAGAAAACGGTCAAGGGGGACTAAGAAACCTGAACCGATGATGGGTCCCCACATGGACCCCGCCCCTCCCAGCATCGACATCAGAGCAATCTTGATCGAAAGGTCTAGATCCATCACCGAATAAGGATCGATGTAAAGATTATAAACCGCCAGGAATCCACCTCCCACCGCCACAAAAGCGGAGGCAATGGAGTAGGCCTTGATCTTGCACCATCGGGCATCAATCCCCAGGCTCTCTGCCGCCTCTTCATCCTCTTTGATCATCCGGAGTTGATAACCTAATTTCGACTTTCGAAACCAGTTCATATAAAAAATGGCGACATAAAAGAGGCCCATGATAAAATAAAAATAATACGTATCCGACTTAAACTGCATATAGAGGAAATCAGGGTGTTCATGGATGGGAAGTTCTATTCCCTTGGCTGCTCCGACCAGTTTCCAGTTGATAAAAATGTCCTGAAGCACCAATGACGTACAAATAGTCGCAATGGCAAAGTAATGCCCCTTCAGTCTGAAAAGGGGATACCCAATGATAAACGAGTATCCGATCGCAACGAGGATGCCGATGGGCATGGACACCCAAAAAGGGATCTTCCACCAGACCATTGTCAAAGCGACCGTGTAGGCTCCAATCCCCACATATTGGGCTTTGCCCAGCTCCACCTGTCCCCCGTAACCACCGATGGTGTTCCATCCCATCCCGAAAAGGGAGAAAAGGAGGAACTGAATCGCCACCGCCTTGACAAAGGATCCAGCCCCGAGCCAGGGGAAGGCGAGAAGGAAAAGGGTGAAGAGGACAAAGCCCACCTTCTCCGGTTTTGAGAAGTCTCTGAAGTCGAAGGCGTCCTTTAGTGTTTCCATCCAAACAATCCCTGAGGTCTCAAAACGACGATGACGAAATAAGCAAAATAGACGACGGTGAATTTAAAATGGGGACCAAAAAAATCCCAGCCAGTCAGATGACCGATCATTGGGAATAACATTTCAATGATTCCGATCAGGATTCCTGCGAAGAAGGCTCCCTTAATACTTCCAAATCCACCCATGGCCACCGATGCGAAGGCGATCATCACAAAGAGAAGTCCTACGGTAGGATAGACATACCAGAAATTGACGATCAGACCACCCGCAATCCCAACAGTTCCCCCGCCGATCATCCAGGCCAGGGCATTCATCCGGTCGGTTCTAATCCCCATATAATTGGCCGCTTCCCTGTTCAGGGCAGTGGCACGGAGAGCTCTTCCCAGTTTCGTTCGATGAAGGAGGGTGTAGACGAAAAGAAATGCGATCAGACTGAGAATGGCCGCCGAGAGTTTCGTCCAATCAAATCGGAAGAGGCCTATGGAGAGGGTCTTTCCGACGAGCAGCCCTTTTTGAACGATCCGGTAATCGATGCCAAAAAGAAATTGGGCAAGGTATCTTAAAAAGAGCATGAGTCCGAAGGTCCCGAAAAGTTGCGCAATGATCGGGCCCCGGAGCAAGTATTTGACGAAACAGTAGTAGGATGCCAATCCAAGAAGCATTCCGACAATGGCAGAGGCGGGGAGGGCGATCAGGGGATCCACGTGGAGGAGGAGGCTCGTCCAGTACGCCGCGTACATCCCGATCATGAGAAACTCGCCGTGGGCAAAGTTGACGATGTCCATCATGCCAAAGATAATGGTGAGACCGAGGGCCACCAGGGCAAAAAGAAGGCCCATCAGGATTCCCTGAAGGAGTGCATCGAGGACGATCATAAAAAGATACGTTAAGGATTTCGTAATCAGTGATCAGTAATCAGTTTTCAGATCTTTTTCTTACTCACTGACTACTGATCACTGGCAACTGATTACGGATGTCTTATTTCCATCCCGGGAAGGGATAGATCATATTGGCTGTGGCAAGATCAAAGGGATAGATGATTTCAAGATCGGCTTTCCCGTCTTTCCACTGATACTGTCCGATTAAGCCCCTGCCTTTGATATTCTGGCCCGTCGCATCAAATTTGATCCCCTCCCATGGCATGACCAACTCGTAACCTCGAATGTCGATCTCATTACACGACTTCTGAATGGCCTTGGGGTCGGTCGCTCCGGCTCGGTTCAGCACGTAGGCCCAGGTTTGAACCCCCACCACCGACCGAGCGGTGGCCCCGGTCAAATCATCACCATATTTCTTCCTGTAAAGATCATTAATCTGTCCCGCAACTTGCTTTACTTTTGCTATTTTTGCGATGAAGACCGTCCGCGTCAGGACCCCGTTCGTGTCCGCCCCGAGCGTTTTGGTAAAGTCAGCCATCTCAAAACCCGCATCTTGCCCCCAGAAGAAACGGGGAGAAGCCTTCATCCCCTTCAGGGTTCGAATCATGAGGAGTGAATCCGAAAGATAGGAGGCAAAGAGCATGCAATCCGGTTTGGCCGCGATCAGGGCTTGTGCTTCGGACGTCAAATCAGGCGAGTTCGCATTGTAAAGGAGCGCTTTTGCAATATTGAATCCGTATTCCTTTGAAAACTTCTCGAGGTCCTTTGCAACACTCGATCCCCATTCCGTATTCTCGCAGGCATAGACTAAGTTCTTGAGTTGGTCCTTTGGAACGGCCCTTACCCCTTTGACTTTGCCCTCTGTTAATCCCTTCAAAAGCTCAAAGAGGTCTTTGTCAAAATACTCATCATGCGGCGTGGTTCGCCAGAACCATTTAAAGCCCCTTCGCGTGAGGTCTGGAGAAGTCGACGAATCGTTGATCATCGGAATTCCATACCTTTCAGCCACGGCACTGACTGTCTTGGTCACCGCGCTCTGGTAAGCTCCCATCAACCCAACGACTTTATCGTCGAGGATGAGGCGTTTGGCCAAATCAGCGCCACGGTCCGGCTCGCCGCGGGAGTCAGCGAAGATCAGTTTGATCTTGGCATTCCCTAAGCTTGGAATGCCTCCCCATTTCGACATGAGAACGTCGATATTAGGATTTTTATTGTTGACCAGGTTTTCCGCCGTGAATTCGGCAGCCTTCTGCAGGTCTCTCCCAATGGTTGCCAAGGCTCCGGAAAGCGGATAAATCACACCAATTTTGATCTCCTTTTCAGCAGCCCATAGAGGGAAGCAAACCATGATCGATAAGATCAATACAGAGAAAATAACGAAAAATCTATTATGTGTCTTCATACAGCCCTCCTTATGACAAAAAAATGGGATTCCCCCGAATTTTAAGGAAAATGTTTGTTTATCTTCACCTCCTTCTCTCTGAACTCGCCCTATTTCCCAATAGGCCGCCATTCTACCCATTCGCATCACGGATGTCAATAATTCAATTTGTCTCGGCCCAACTCCGGTTTTTCCTTGCCCGCGACCAGGGCAAATCCCCTCTGAAGGTTCATAAGGCCCGCAACCCGCCCCTCTGTGCCGACAACGATTCTCTCCGTAGAACAAAGAACTGGGGGTGGGCAAGCTCAATTTGGAGCTCTCAATTTGGAGTTGCCTTTATGCCCCATTCTTTATAAGATGAGTACGGGCGAAGGATGTGATGATGAACTTACGTCGATTCATCAGAAAGAAAGAATTGGTCGATTTAACCATCCGACTCGTTCAGACTCCCACGGAAAATCCGCCTGGAAACGAGAAGGGGGCTGCGCAGCTTCTGAAACCTTTCCTCTTAAGGATGGGTTTCAAAATCAAAATCGTCCTTTCTCCCAAAGGGCGTTGGAACCTCTTGGCGGAGAAAAGATGGGGGAAAGGTGGGAGAACTCTTATCTTCAACGGCCACCTCGACGTTGTCCCTGCCGGGAAAGCCTCTCAATGGAGGTATCCCCCGTTTCAAGGGAAACTTGTCAGGGGAAAGATCTATGGCCGCGGGTCGTCCGATATGAAAAGTGGGATTGCCTCTTTCATTCATGCCCTCTCAACGATTGAACGTTCAAGGATCCCTCTTCATCAAGGCGCTGTCATTCTCCACCTGGTCTCTGATGAAGAATCCCATGGCCATCAGGGCACGGGATTCCTAACCCAACGGATAGGGATCCGGGGCGATGCCGCTCTCGTCGGAGAGCCCACGAGCCTCCAGCCTGTGATCGCTCAGAAAGGGGCTCTTTGGATCAGGATTCTTACTCTGGGCAAATCCGCTCACGGTTCAAAGCCCCATCTGGGCGTGAATGCCATTGAAAAAATGACGGAGCTCGTAAGGCAATTAAATTCCATTCCATTGGGGAAAGAACATCCTTTGCTTGGAAAACCGACGCTCAGCATCGGAACGATTCAAGGCGGAACGAAGATCAATATCGTCCCCGATCGATGCGAGATTGAAGTGGATCGACGAATGGTGCCCGGTGAAAAGAAAGAGGAGGTGTTCGGAGAGGTAAAAGAAATCTTAGATTCACTCCAATCCGAGGATCCTCTCTTTCGATACCGCATGGAGGAGATTGACTTTGCTGAACCCTCTGAGGTCGACCCTGACGAGGAGATCGTCAAAACAGGTGTGGAGGCCATTCAAAAGGTCACAGGGGAAAAGCCCCTGTTGAGAGGGTTCTCCGGGTTCACGGATTCCCGTTTTTATGTCAATCAGCGTGACATTCCGACGCTCATCTTTGGGCCGGGAGGGGTCGATCAATCCCATACGACGGATGAGTCCGTGGAGGTGGATGCCCTGGTCCATGCGGCCCACATCTATGCCATGATCCTGATGGATTATCTATCGAGAAAAGATGAACCTTGATCTCGAAAAGGTCATGAAGGAATAGAACCGGCGACCCGGGTTCTTGATGTCTCTCCTACCTTCTTCAACACCTCCTCGAATATCGTGAGCGCGGTGTCCGCCTCTTTCTTCGTGATGATCAGCGGGGGGCTGAACCGAATCACGTTCTCTCCCGCTCCCAAGATGAGGAGCCCCCTTTCAAAACAGGCTCGAATGATTCTGCTCCTCTCTTCGATTGCCTTCTCTTTGGTCTGCCGGTCTCGAACCAGTTCAATCCCGATCATTAAACCCTTACCTCTCACATCGCCGATCAGATGAAAGCGTTTCTGGAGTTCTCTTAGTTTTCCGAGGAGATAGGTCCCCATGGTTGCGGCGTTTTCAATGAGTCCCTCCTCAAGAAGGTCAATGGTGGCCAGGGCCGCTCGGCAACTGATGGGGTTTCCGCCAAAGGTGCTGGCATGAGAACCGGGGACCCAATCCATGACCTCGCTCTGTGAGACAGTCGCTCCCAGGGGCATCCCGGAGGCAATTCCCTTTGCCAACGCGATGATGTCCGGGATGATTCCCCAGTGTTCAATCGCCATCATCTTTCCTGTCCTTCCCATGCCACTCTGAACCTCATCATCCACAAAGAGGATTCCAAACTCCTTTGCCAGTTCGTAGAGTTTTTGATGAAATTCCGGCGGGGGGACGACATATCCCCCTTCGCCCTGAATGGGTTCAACAAAAATCGCCGCCACTTCCTCAGGGGGGATACTCCTTTTAAAGAGATCTTCACGAATCCAATCGACACAGGCAGCGCTGCACCCCGGGTATTGTCCGTGATGATAAGGACAGCGGTAACAATAGGCGTAAGGCACATGGGTTACCCCGGGGAGAAGCGGGGAGAACCCCTTTTCATGAATCGCTTTGCTGGCGGTTAAAGAAAGGGCACCCATCGTCCGCCCGTGAAAAGCGCCCAGGAAAGCCAGAATTTGAGGCCGTCTGGTATGGTAGTGTGCCAGCTTGAGAGCGGCTTCGATGGCTTCAGCGCCTGAATTACCGAAGAAGACCCTTTTTTCTCTTGAACCCGGAGTGATCTCGGAGAGCTTCGCAGCGAGGTTTGATTGGAGGCCATAATAGAAATCGCTGCCGGACATATGGATGAGGTCTTTTGCCTGGAGACGAATTGCCTTCACGACCCTCGGATGGCAATGCCCTGTATTGCAGACAGCAATTCCGGAAGTGAAATCGAGGAATCGATTCCCATCTTCATCCTCCACCCACATTCCCCTCGCCTTTTTGACGACGAGTGGATAGACACGGGTGTAGGACTGAGAGACAAATCTCTGATCCTTCCCAAGGACCTTCCTGGCTTCAGGTCCCGGCAGTTTAGTCCTGATCGAAGGAGATGAGAATCTTTTCTTTTCCATGGGATTCCCCCTGACTCTTTATGTCTCCCCCCGCCCTCTCTCGTGCCGAGACTCTGTCAAAATCGGGAAAGGTGCTAGAAACCCTAAGAACCGGGACAGACAGGCGGGTGAGAAAACTTTAGAGCGCAACCTTTAAACCATGAGACTCACGGGCCTCAACCCCATGGAGAAATAACTTTCTTGCCTCAACGATCATGGCCTATCCCTTAAACGTGCGCATTCTAAAATTTTGGAACCCGCTTGTTTGTCCCGGTTCTCCCCCGCTCGTGGCCGATGATGGTACAGTCTCTCCCGGGGGAGGGCGAAAAGGATTATTTGGATTTGATTTCCACTTTTGCCATCTTTTCGAAAAAGGTGGCCAATGCCGAATGGTCCTCTTCCCCTCTTCCCTCGGTCATCAGAGAGAGAAAGACCTGCTGAATGAAACTGGAAAGCGGCAGCGGAACACCTAAGTCCTTTGCCGTGGAAAGAGCGTTCTGAAGGTCTTTATGGTGAAGTCTGATCTTGAAGCCCGGCTTAAAATTTCTTCCGAACATCATCGGCGCCTTCGTCTCTAAGACCGAGCTGCCCGCCAACCCCCCCCGGATGGCCTGGTGGATCACCTGAGGATCAAGACCCGCCTTTGCTCCGAGGGTAAAGGCCTCACCAACGGCGGCGATATTCGCGGCAACGATGATCTGGTTCACCAGCTTAACGAACCCGCCTGCGCCGATCCCTCCGACTCGGACAATGTTCTTTCCTACGGCATTAAAAATGTCAACGCAATCTTTGAAAACCTTCTCCTCTCCTCCCACCATGATCGCCAGGGTCCCCTGGGTCGCACCGGTTTCACCTCCGCTGACCGGCGCATCCAGCATTTCCACGTTCTTCTTTCTTAATTCCTTCTCAATCTCCTGACTCACGAGGGGGTTGATGGAACTCATGTCGATGACAATCGCCCCTGGTTTGATTCCCTCCATGACCCCGTTCTTCCCCAGGATAACCTCTTTTACATCGGGGGAATCAGGCAGCATGGTGATGATCACGTCTGCCTTCCCTGCGGCTTCTTTAGAGGAAGATGCGGCCAGAGCCCCTGCTTTGACCACGTCGTCAACAGCATTTTTATTCAGGTCATAGGCGACGATAGAGAACCCGGCCTTCAAAAGATTCTTGGCCATGGGCTTCCCCATAATTCCTAATCCAATGAATCCTATTTTCTTCTTCATCATCTTCCTCCTTAATGAATTTGATCACCCATGAATCATTCATTCTTTCTTAAGTTATTCTACTCTATTTCTTGCTCCTGCGAAAGCTGGGAGACAATTCTTTCTTGGAATACTTGTATCTTGGTTTCCGTTTCCGCCGGGAAAGAGGCGGAAACGGCAGAGTGGATACAAAGGATGGGGGAGATTGAAAATTCTATCTTCTGTCTATGGAGTATCTTGTCTCAGTTTGACAAGAGGTAAGCCAAATTGTCTAGGATCGTGGTGAAAAAGACATCCTTCACCATAAAGCCCTCGGGAACGGTGACCTGCGCCGGCGCAAAGTTAAGGATTCCTTTCACCTCCGCCTCCACCAGCATGTTAGCAACGCTTTGAGCCTCCGAGGGAGGAGTTGCGATGATTCCGATCTCGATCTTCCTTTCCTTCGCTACATCCCTGATACGGTTAATATGAAAGACCTCCACTGGCTTGCCCAATTTTTCAGAGACCCTTCCAATCACTTTCGGAGGATCGATATCAAAGGCCGCGACGATTTTATAATTCTGCTTCAGAAAATCCTTATAAGAGAGAAGGGCCGAGCCCAAATTCCCTACGCCAACAAGCCCCATCCGCCATTCTTTGTTCGATCCCAATATCTTCTTGATATTATTTAACAAATCTTTCACATAGTAACCCACGCCTCGAATTCCAAATTCACCGAAATAGGCCAGGTCCTTTCTAACTTGAGCGGCATTGACCATGCACTGATTGGCCAGTTGGGCAGAGGAGACAACCTTTTCTCCCTTTTCCTCCATCTCTTCTAAGCGCCTTGAATACCTCGATAACCTCCTGATGGTCGCCTCGGGTATTTTCTTATATTTCAATTTTGTGACCCCTTTCACAAGTTTTCCCAAAAAAATATTAAATTCCTACATTTTTGTCAAGTATATCTTCATTCTTGCCGTCCCCGGTTTTTTCTTTCATGGGCAAGGAGGTCTTATGGGGGACTTCCCAGGTCGGATCAAGAAATGGGAGGAGAACATGCGGATCTTCTGTTACTTTATACTTATAATTCCCCCTTTCGCTATTTCTCCCTTTCTCCTGGCTATCTGTTTGATGGTCTCGTCCAGTCTGCGATTGGCGACTTCAAGTAATTCTTCAGTGTACTCCAAATTATGAACTCCCTTACCGTTCTTTGCCGAATAGTAATTGAATTCTGCCTCTCCATACAGTTTTCGAAAAACAAACGTATGGCCTCCGCTGAGATCTATCCGATCGATCTCATCCTTGACTCTCGCCAATTTAGGTTCCAATTTTTTCAACAAGTCTTCAGACGTCGTCTTCCATCGGACCGCCATCTCACCGTAACTCTGGTCATGACACTCGATGCAACGTTTCTTGATGGCCTCAAAGGTGTCCTTCTTCTTCGCCACGATGCCCCGATGACAATCAACGCATTCGACCACACCCAGCTTATTACTCGGTCTCTCCTTGACGCCAATCCCCCCTTTTCCTTGAACGAGCTTTTTGACTGCGGCATGACAATCATCACATTTCACTTTCTTAATCCCTTTCCCATGATGGCATTCCGCGCAATTTTTCATGATCGTTTTACCGTGATTTTCCCGTGGAGAATGGCAATCTGAGCACTTCTGCCCGTTACCCGCAATGTGGGTTTGATGGGAGAATTTGGTGTCATTAAACGAAACGGTACGCTTCTCGATTCCGACATGGCACAGCGTGGTACAGGTCATGCGGGTTTTAGACTCCTGGGGGGTATAGTCTTTATCGATAATCGCCAGAACCCGCTCCGTTCTATTGTTCGCTGCATTGAGAAGTTTAAAAGCGTATTCAACATTGTGAACGCCCTGCCCCAAGAGGACAAAGCTGTAATTGTGACGGGCTTCATTGAGGAGGTTTTGGGCCTTTTTGAACAGGGTTCCTCCCCCGCTGGTCTTTTCAAACTCAGATAATACTTTCTGGACATTGGAAATTCTCTGATTCGTCTCATTTTCCGCCTTGGAAAGAAGCGATTTCCACTGTTTCAACGTATCATCAAATCCCTCCCCGTGGCAGTCGACGCAGGCTTCACCGATCACCCGTTCCGCAAATCGAGTGGTGTGGAGTGCGGCCTGACTTTCTTCAGCTCTTCGATGGCAGGCGATACAGTCGACATTGGCCGTAAACATGAGACTGGGAGAGTCCGGAACGCCGATCCCTCCCCTCCCCCGGTAAAAATCTCTGGGTCCCAAATGCATTTCCTTGCTGTGGCACCTATCACAATTGGATGGAGCGTGGGCAAGGGTAGGGATCTCGCCAATTTCATGCCGTAGGGGCGTGTGGCAACTGGAGCATTCGATCTTGTGGTCAGTCACATGTTTCTTATGCATGAGCTCAGATGTAAATTTCGTACTCAGAAGGACCGGTTCATTGTGACATTCCATGCACTTTCCCTCAGGGACATGGCCGTCTCCCTGTACAACGCTGAGATGGCACTTCTCGCAAGCGACCCCTCTGGCAATATATTTCTTGTGATTGAAGCTCCAACCCTTGACCCGGATATCCCCTTTCGGCTCCACGTGGCAGGAGGTACATCCTCCGACGGCGCATGAAAGGCATTCATCCTCTCCCTTGGGACCGGCCTTGTAATAGTGGCAGATGAAGCAATTGATTTCATGAACCGTCAGGTGTTTCCCTTGAACGAGCTGAGCATGACAGCTGGCACAGCGGAGTTTCATTCCCCTTCTCAGCTCACCCAAATGTTTTCCGTGTGAGAAGGCCACGTTTTTGTAAATCATATTTCCCTTCAGATCATCAACCTGATGGCAGCCCTTCTGCAGACAGCTTGCATCGCTGATTTGGGCGTGAGGCGTACTCGGCCTTTTTCCCGAAAGGAAATAGGCCAGGGATACCTGGCCGTCGACCCACTTCCCCTTCATATGATTCAAAAACCCAGGCTCATAGTGGCATTTCGTGCAAGCGACTTGCTTGTGGCTGGAAGTCCTCCATGACTCCATATAGGCACTCATTTGATGACAAACTCCACAGAAGGTGGAGGACTCGGTAAATCTGAGAAGACCTCCCACGACGATCAGAAAAACAACGATGCAAAATACCAGAAAGATCTTGATTGCCTTGAAGTGGGCTCGAGTGCCCCTCCTCGCCTCGTTGAAAAAATCGATCCAAAAGATCTTGACCAAATCGTAAAGATTCTTTATAGTTCCCATCGTAAGGCCTCCACCCAAAGCTCAATTTTACAACCTTTTAAAATTATTGCAAGGGTACCCCCCCTCTTCAAACTCTGTGATCGAGGAGAAGGAGGGGACCGAGAGAAGCGGGTCAGATTGCCCGGACGGATCTCACTCATCTGACCTCCGTCATCTTCTCGGAAAATAGGAAACGGCTGAATGCATCGATTGCGTACAGTGAACCGAAAATGGATCTTCCTCTCAATCGCCTCTTTATGTTTCCTTCTCTGGCTTGGAAAGCTCGACTCCCTTCTGGCTCAAGTCGGAGAAAATCCCATGGACCGGAGAGAGGAGAAAATAAGGGATTTTCGAGAAAAGAGAGATCGGTTTTTCAGGGAAGACCCTCATTCCCCTTTGAGGGAGATTGACCGAAAAAAATTCAAAGGCCTTTCTTACTACCCGATCGATCTCAAATATGCCATGGTCGGGGCAATTGAAAGATATCCTACCGAACCCAAACCCAGGTACGTCACGCTTGCCACGAATAAGGTGACGGGAAGAAAATATGTAGAATATGGCCGCTTTGTGTTTAAGTGGGAGGGGAAAGCATCCTCCCTCCAGATCTTTCGGCCTTTGGGGGGCGGGGAACTTTTTCTTCCTTTTAAAGATAAGACTTCGGAGACAGAGACCTATCCCGGAGGGCGCTATCTCTCGATCGAACCCATACCTGGAGGGAACGTACTGATCGATTTCAATCGGGCCTATAATCCGTTCTGCCAGTTCAATGAGAAATATATCTGCCCTTATGCCCCCGAGGAGAATTGGCTCGGCATCGACATTCGGGCAGGAGAGAAGAGATTTCGATGACGACGGCTGCACAAAGGAGATGAATATGATTCCATTGAAATTCGCAAGGGCCTTGATGCTTGGCGTTGCCAGTTTGATTTTTATTCTGTCTGTGCCTTCTCTCTCTTTCTCATCTCCGAGGGCTCAGTTAAGCATCCTCTATACGAATGATGTGATGGGTGAGGTCGAGCCCTGTGGGTGATTCCGAAACCCTCTTGGCGGTGTCGCCAAGAAAGCGACTCTGATCTCCCAGATCAAAATGACAGGAAGAAAAATACTCCTCCTCGACACCGGGAATCTTTTTTTTCGAAAACCTCCTCCAACGGAAACCAAGCGCAGGGAGGCCCTTCTCCGTGTCGATCTCCTCGTCCACTCCTACAACGAAATGGGATACGATGTGGTCAATGTGGGGGAGAAAGATCTGATGATGGGGGTGAAGTTTCTCACCGAAGTGAGGCCGAAGGCGAAGTTTTCTCTTGTTTCTACCAATCTTGTGGACAAAAAAACTGGAAAGTGTATCTTTAAACCTTATGTCATCAAAGAGGTCGTCGGCCTGAAGGTTGCAATATTCGGCTTGCTGGACGATCAATTCAATCCAACCCTCCAGGAGAACGACCCGGCGTTAACCATCATCGACCCCCTCCCCGCGCTCAGGGCGGCGATGAAGGGCCTGAGAGAATATTGCGACCTCATGATCGTCCTCTCTCAATTGGGCGAATCGAAAGACAAAAAGTTAGCCAGACAAAATCGCGATATCGATTTGATTCTAGGAGGAGGAGGGGAATCGAAAAAAGTGGTGATGGAAAGAGAGAATGGGACCGCCATTTACCGATTGGAGCCGAGGGGAGGATATTTGGGCCGGGTGGATTACTCCTTCAGCGATACGAAGAGACCCATTCAATTTACGATTTCCAGTGAACGGGAAGAGCTCGAGAAGAGATTGGAAAGGCTGATCTCTCATTCCATGCAAATGAAGATGGAGATGTCAAAATCAGGGAAGCAGGACAATATCAAGGTAAAGGAGCTGAGGTTCCTGGAATCGAAGCAGAAGGAACTGGAGAAAACCCTGATTGCCTTTGAAGATAAAAATTCTTACAGGCACATTGCGATCCCTGTGCAACCGGCCGTCACCGATGATCCAAGAATCACTAAAGAACTGGAAACTTATCGGACGGAATCGGCAAAACTCTATAAGCCAAAAGTGGTCGTCGAAGTTGGAAAGGATTTGCCGGAGAAAGAAATGATCGCCCGAATTCCCAAGACAAGCCCTTTTGCCGGAGCGATCTCGTGTAAGAGATGCCATGCGGTAAATTATAGAAATTGGTCAAAGACCAAACATGCCCAGGCTTCCCAGACGATTGCCGCCTCCCCCAAATATGCCCAGGAGGAGTGCCTCATGTGTCACTCCACGGGCTATGGGAAGATCGGAGAGTATGCCGTCGTTTCAGACATCCCATTCTACCTTCAGGGGGTCCAGTGTGAGGCCTGTCATGGAGAAGGGAAGGGGCATCCGCAAGGGGGAAGGGTGGAGAGGAAAGTGACCCTGGGAGTCTGCCGAAACTGCCACACCAAAGATCAAAGCCCCACCTTTAATTATATCGCTTATCTTGAAAAGATCGGCTGCAGGGTCTCCGACTGAAGTTCGGAGTTCGGAGTCTTGAAATTTAATGCTCCGAACTACGAACTCTTACTCCGAACTTAAACCAGGAACTCCCATGCAATCAGGAAGACGCAGAAAAGCCCGACGGCCAGCATTGCAAATCCCACCGTCGTTGAGAAGAGGTCTGTTCCCACACTGGGGTACTTATCCCGATAGGTCTCCAACGTCTTCTCCGCCAGCAGGCGATCATACTGTTCCTGCCTTTCCTCCACCAGTTCGTATTTCGGGAACCTTCCTGTAAAGATCACGGTATCGATCGGGAATTTCGAAGGTCGAAAATGGGTGTTGAAGAAATGGACGGTGAAGATGAAGCCGGAAGCCAAAAGCGCCTCATCCGAGTGGACGATCGTGGCAATGTTGAGAATCCATCCGGGTAAAAAGATCGTGAAGAATTCTGGAAACCAGAGCATCAATCCCGAGAATCCGATAGCAAACATCCCCCAGAAGACGGCCAGAAAATCGAATTTCTCCCAATAGGTCCATCGGTCAAACCGGGGTTTCGGCCCTTTGTTAAAGAACCAGCGGATCATTCCGATGATGTCCTGAATGTCTTTCCAGCGAGGGCAGAGTGAATCCGGGCCGAAAAGCCTCTGCAATGGGTTGGGGTTTCCACGGATCTTCTTGAAGAAGAGGAAATAAAAGATGTAAGCGATGGTCGTTCCAAAGTAAGCAAAAGTGATGGCAGCACAGATGCGATGAATCAAGCCGGCCATCCGAGCCCCTCCTAGAAAATGCATCAGACCGCTGGCCCAGGGGGCATGAGCGAATTTCAGCGGGAGCCCGGTCAGGACAAGGCCAAGGAAAGTCACCATCATCGTGAAATGGAGGACGATTTCAAAAAAGCTAAATCGGCGATAGATATGACCTGCCTCATCCGGTCTCACATGGAGCGAAAAGAAGACTCCCTTGGCCCTCAACTCCCGCTTTTCCCAGAAGTCTTTCCGCCACCAGAGAAAAGTGTGAAACCAGAACACTCCAAAGACAGAAACAAGGAGGCTTGTCATCAGGACAAAGGTTCCGTAGAGCACCGGCTCTCTTTCCGGATCTTTATGGGTCGCATGGGCAATCCATTGCACGAAGTTGGCATTGGCCCCTGTGTGGCATTTGCCGCAGGTCTCCACGCGCCGCTTCTCCGAGATGAGGGATTTCGGGTTATTCGGAGGCAGAATGTTGTGAAACCCGTGGCAGTCAGCACAACCTGCCACCAATCTGGGGTAGCCCAGATGCTCCACTTTTCCATGATAGCTTTCGTAATAGGTCTGGGTAGCGATGAGGAAAACCTTGTTTCTCTTCATCATCTCTTTGTCCGCGTGACACTTCTGGCAGACTTCCGTATGGAATTCCTTCCGGAATTCCACCGCTTTGGGTTCATCCCCCTTTAACAAAGGAATCTTATGGAGGCCGTGGCAATCGCTGCAGGCGGCTGAATCCGGATTTCCGTCGACGACAGCTTGTCCGTGAACGCTTTGAGAATAGCCATCATCCGAGTGGCAGGTCGTACATGTCTGGATCACTCGAACTTTGTCCCCCTTCCACGGGGTCAATTCATGGATGTCTTTATGGCAGTCTTTGCATTGAATGTCGTTGATGAAATGGGCGCTTGCATAATGTTCCACCCCTTCTCTTTTATGACATCGATGACAACTCACAGGTTCAGTATGGATTCTTCCCCCTTTCGCCTTCCCATGGGCTTTGACATCCGTGATATCATAGTGGCAGCTGTTACAGGAGTTGGCCCCATGAACGGACTGGGCAAATTTCCTCTCGCTGATTTTACTGTGACAGCCCAAACATTCAGAATTGTCAATGCACTCGTAGCAATACTCCCGGCCCTTCGCGACAAACTTCTCCGCTTTCTTAGGCGGCTCAGAGGGTTTGGTCACCCCTGGGGGCTTAACACTCTCTTTATCGGGAGCAGGCGATGCCGCCCACGACACCCCGAAGCTCCAAAGGAACGAGGCAGAGAGAACGAGACAAACAAGGATTGATTTATTAACTTTGGATTCCATTAGCCCCCCAGAAACAGAAAGCCGAATCACCCGGCCCTTCAAGTAAGTACGAGGGTTATTCCGGCGAGACTCAAAGAAAATTCAATTTTTTTTGGATTCTAAACGAGGGTAAATTGTGATTTTTCTAACACAATGAAAAATCTAAGTCAATAACATTCTGATTTTGGTAGTGGGTCAGTTTGGGTCGCGAATGCCCATACGGAGCCGAGGGGGGTCTGGTCCCCCGGAGCGGTTCAGGGGCGCTTCCTTCTTTGTTGAAAGACTTCTCACATCCTAAGTCATGAGATCGTCAGTGGAATGCACGAAGGACCATCCCCCGGACCTATGAATACAACCGCCCTTCTGAAACGCGTGGAGGAATAGGCCACCCTAGGCTCCTTTCTGCGGGCGGAAACTGACCCACTACCCTGATTTTACTCTAGCGATGGATGAGGTTTGAATGGCTGTCACGTTACTTGACTCTTGGATTAAAACCAACCAGGGTTAACCAGTTTTTCTCTTGTAACCTCTCAACGATTTCAACAGGTTTTGGGATCAGCCGTCTCTCCATTTCTTCCGCATCTTTTTCAAAGATTCCTGAAAGAATGAACCACCGTTTCTCGAAGAAGGCCCTTTTCTCGAGCAGGGACTCGATCACCTGAAGATGAATGTTCGCACAAACTAAATCTGCTTCTTCTTCTATAAAATCCTCCGCTTTTCCGAATCTCACTTCAATCCGTCGAGATTCTTCGTTGGACACCACATTTCGCAAGGCTGTCTCTGCGGCCAGTTCGTTGCAGTCAACGGCAAGCACCTTTTCGGCTCCCCATTTCGCAGCGGCCAGCGCAAGGATCCCCGAGCCTGTTCCCAGGTCGAGAACTCTTCTCGGCCTCTCCTTTTGATAAATTCCCCAAAGGGCTTTAAGGCAGGTTCGGGTCGTTGGATGATAACCCGTACCAAAGACGACGTTAGGATCTAAATGAACCAGGACCTCCCCTTCCTCGACCTTCGCATCTTCCCAGGGGGGAGAGATGATCAGATTGCCCGCCTTAAAAGGTTTCAATTCTTCACCGGCCTGCCAGGCCTTATAGTCCAGTACATTTCTGGAGATAAGTGGGACTCCCCTCTTTTCCCTAAATAAATCCACTTCTTCATCGTGAGGCTGAGAAAAAAAGAGGAAGGAGGTCTCTCCTTCGTTCCAGCAGCCGAGGAAATCTTCCTTAAAAAACTTTTTTGAATCTGAGATCGCCCCGGAGATCTCGTAAATATAAAGGTTTTGGTAGGGAATCATCTTCTTCATTTATACCATAGGTCTTTCTCGCTTGACAATTTTGGAAGAAATATTAATTTATATTTTGAGTTTGTGGCAGATTTTGTTAAAGTCTTGTTAGCTTGTTAGATTCGGACACGGACCGTGCTTGCGCGCCGAAGCGCTATAACGAACTGGCACGGACACGAGACAGGGTTTCAATTATGCCAACCTACGCGTACAGAGCGATTAATTCAGAAAAAAGCTGCCCTTATTGCAGGCCGGGTTTTGAGGTCATCCAGAGGATGACCGAGTCGGCCCTCACCGTCTGCCCCCGATGTAAGAATCCCATCTCCCGGGTCCTTTTCGCCCCCACCGTCGTCATCAAAGGACATCCACTCGCAGAGACGGATCGGAAGATCAAGGATTATGAAAAAGAGGGAAAATGGAGCCATGCCGCTGAGTTAGCGGATAAGGAAGCGGAGAAAACGAAGCGAGAGGATTTAAAGACCCGTGCCTTGGAGGATTACAAGAAAGCGGGTTATAATTTTGATAAATACGATACCTAAACCGCAACCCGAGCGTAATGCGAAGCTCCTCGCCTGTCCCGTCTTGTCGGGGTGGGCGGGGAGTTTCACATTTGGCATGGAAGGTTTAAAACAAGAATGATCACACTCAATCACGTTCAGAAACAGTTTGGAGGCAAGGTCCTTTTCAGGGACTGCTCGCTTCAGATTGGGGTGAGGGACCGGGTTGGCCTGATCGGTCCGAATGGCGCCGGGAAGACATCTCTTTTCAGAATGATCCTGGGAGAGGAATCCATTGACGAAGGAGACATCCTCATCGCCAAAGGGGTAAAGATAGGCTATCTCCCCCAGGAGGTTATTTCCTTCAAGGGCAACACGGTTCTGGATGAGGTTTTGAAAAGCCTGACCAGCATTACATCCCTCCAAGATAAGATGAAGATTTTGGAAGAGGAACTTTCATCCATGGAGGATCCGAAGGAACAGGAGAGGCTGGCAAAGGAATATGGAAAACTTCAGGAGCGGTATACGCTCCTCGGGGGATACGGCCTGGAGGCTGAGGCAAAACGTATCCTTCAGGGATTGGGGTTTAAAGAAAGGGACTTCGATAGGCTCACCGACGAGCTCAGCGGCGGCTGGCGGATGCGAATTGCCCTGGCAAAAATCCTTCTTCAATCCCCCGACCTTCTTCTTCTCGACGAGCCGACCAACCACCTGGATCTGATCTCCCTGATCTGGCTGGAGGAATTCTTGATCAATTATCCGGGCGCCATGGTCATCGTCTCGCACGATCGAGTCTTCCTCAATCACCTGATCGGCTGGATTGCGGAGATTGAGGCTCAAAGGATCGACCTCTATTACGGTGACTATGACCACTATTTGGAGGAAAAGGAAGCCCGAAAGCAAATCCTCGAGGCGACTTATAAGACTCAGCAGAGAAAAATCGAGCAGACCGAAAGATTTATCGAGCGATTCCGGGCCAAAAACACCAAATCAAGCCAGGTACAAAGTCGAATCAAGATGCTGGAAAAAATCGATCGGGTTGAACTTCCGGAGACAAAGAAGGACATTCGATTTCACTTCCCTGCCCCCAAACGGAGCGGCCACAAGGTTGCGGAGGTCAAAAATCTTTACAAAAGCTATGGCGGGACGGCGGTTTATCAAGGGATCAGTCTCCATCTCTACCGGGGAGAAAAAGTGGCTTTGGTGGGCCCCAACGGGGCGGGAAAGTCTACCCTTCTTAAGATTCTCGCCGGAGTCCTCGATTTTGAAAAAGGGGAGGTCATTTTTGGAAAGGATGTGACCCGTGCTTACTTTGCCCAGCACCAGTTTGATCTCCTTTGTCCGGAAAACACGGTTTTGGGAGAGCTCCTTTCCGTTGCCACCGATGAGAGCCAGACAGAGCTGCGAACCATCCTGGGGACTTTTCTTTTTAGCGGAGATGACATCGAGAAGAGAGTCTCCGTGTTGAGCGGTGGAGAGAAGAGCCGCCTGGTTTTGGCAAAGATGCTTCTCCGGCCCGCCAATTTTCTTCTTCTCGACGAGCCGACCAGTCATCTCGACATTTCCTCTCGAAATGTATTGGAGATGGCCCTGCAGCAGTTTCAGGGGACGATCTGCCTCATCACTCACGACCGTCACCTGATCAATCAGATTGCTAATAAAGTAGTCGAAATCGATCAAGGGATCCCCCATCTCTATCCGGGAAACTACGATTATTATCTCTACAAGAAACAGCAGATTGAAAAGGGGGAAGTCCAGAAAGAAACGGGGGCGGTTGTCGGAACGACGCTCGTGCCCACTCATCCATTGCCTCTGCAAAAAAAGAAACCCTCGTACAAAGCGAAGGAAGAGAGGCGAAAAAGGGCTCAGGAAATGGATCAATTCAAAAGGCAGCTTTCCAGTCTCGAAAAGCGAGTGCAGGAAGTGGAAAAATCCCTACAGGAGGCCACCCAGAAACTGGATCATCTGAATCAAAAACTTTCTGACCCCAATCTGTACTTGAATCAGCAAGAGACTTACGAGACCGTTCAGACTCATCAGCAAGTCAAAGAACAGGTGAGAGAGCTTACCCAGCTCTGGGAATTCCTCGCCCTGGAGCTCGAAGAGCTCAAAATGACAAGCCTCGTGTCAAGCGCCGAAGACTAACTTCCTGACAATCCCGCCCAGCCACGACCCGCCATCAAAATCCCGGAAATGTCATTTCTCTAAGAACACGGGAAAAGCCTACAGCCTCTGCAGGAAAAACCTTACACTGTTAAGAGTGTTAATTTTCCCTTTCTTAAATGATTTCAATTCATTAGGTTTAGAAAAACCGTTGGTATAAAAAGTGCATTTAGCTCTCCTCCTAAGAGAAATGATGCGCGCGTCATAACGTAGTCAATCGAAGGAGGAGGCATGTTATGAAAAGAGACATCATCAAAAAAGGGATGTTTATTATTCTTCTCCTCTTATCAGGCTCATTGGCCATCGCCGACACCTTTCCTGAAGATCCATCAAGAGGGAAGCAGCTTTTTGTAAAAAAAGGGTGTGTGAAATGTCATGACGTGGAAGGGCGGGGAAGCAAAATCGGCCCTGATCTCGTTACGAAAGACATGGGCGGCACGCCCTTGGATCTGGCTGCAAGACTATGGAACCATACGCCTTCCATGGTCTTGGGCATGGCGGGGACAAGCATGGTCAAACCTGCCTTGACGGGGCAGGAATTTAACGACCTTTCGGTTTACCTCTACCTCCTCAGATTCTCCGACGGGCCGGGGAATCCGGTGCGGGGAAGATCCATATTTACCGAAAAAGGTTGTCATTTGTGCCATCCTTTTGCAGGTAAAGGGAAACAGGATCAAATCGGATTCGACGAATTCCCGCGGAATATTTCTCCAATCTTCCTAAGCAAGGGGATCTGGAACCACAGTTTAGACATGATCGCCCGCATGGCTCAAATCGGAATGAAGTGGCCTAAGTTTAGAGAAACAGAGATGATCGACCTCTTAGCATACATTAAGGCCAAGGCAAAAGGAGCCGACGATCCATCTTTCTTTAAACCCGGCAACCCGAAAGAGGGAAAACAGCTCTTCAATGCAAAGGGGTGTGATAAATGCCATACCATCCGAGGCGAGGGGGGAGAGGGAGGAGTGGACCTCGGCAGAGAGGCTCAAACTTTCCGCACCTCATTCACCGAGATCGCGTCGAGTATGTGGAATAAGGGGCCTGCGATTTTGGCCAAGATGGCTCAGGCGCAGTCGGGCATTCCCAAGCTGACCTCGAAAGAGACGGCAGACCTTTTCTCTTTTCTTTACTTCATCCCTTTCACCGACGAGCCGGGGAATATCACGAACGGAAAAATATTATTTTCGGAAATGAAATGTGCACAATGTCATGGGCAAGACCGGATGCGCCGCAAACTGTTATACATCGACCAGTCCAAATATCAGGCCACGTCCAAAACCAACCTCGTCGCCAGTATCTGGAATCACCGGCTGGTCATCATGAACGCCGCCAACGAAGAACAACTTCCATGGCCGCTCATGGACAATAGAGAGATGGCAGACCTCGTCGAATTTATTCTCGCTCCCCAATGAGGACCGGAATAGGATACCGATACAACGGTAACATCATTTTCTGATCAGAAGTCCTTTCGCGAATCGGGGGTCGACCTTTTCGCCCGGAGGGACTTTTCCATACTGCACTTGAAATAGGTCAAGACAGAAATCCTGAAAAGCGAGAAGATGTTGCCGCTTCAGCTCCTCGCCTTCGACCGAACGAAGCCAGTCTCGCAATCCGTTTTTGACCTCCACCTGGATCACCCCCTTTCCCTGGGTATCTCTATCAAAAACCCGAGAGAGAAAATCTTTCACCTGGGCCTGTCCGATCGCTTCAAATTGAAACCTTCCTTTGAGAATTTGGTTCGCCAGAGAGGTGAGAAAGATCGTAGACAGGGTCATCTCCCGCCAATCATCGGGATAGCAACCGCTCAAATCCATTTCCTTCAAATAAAGAGGAGAAACTTTCAATTCATCTCCCAGAAAAGTGATCACGGTCTTGATCCATTCCAAAAAATCATCCGCTTCCTTTAAATCCTGCGGATTCTTGAAATCCTCATAAACCCAATTTCGATAGAGGGTGGGCCTTCTTCTCAAAATCCCCTCAAATTTTTCGAAGTGAGGAGGATCCAACAATACCAGATTCTCCTGTTCATTCGAAAACCATGGCCCCTTTAAAAGGGCCTCTGCCTTTCTTCTCAGGAGCAGGGTGGTGCTCACCCCGTATTGAAATAGCTTTTGCACGGGAAGCGATGGAAGGATCTCGAGGGCCCTGATTTCGTCATCCTTGCTCAAGTATTGAAGGCCAAGATTGAGAGCGTGATAGACCTTTTTTACCACCCTCTCCATGGCGGCAATATTGGAAAGGTCTATTGCCTCTGCCACGATGGCCTTATTACACAGAGCGGCTATTTCTTGCTTGAGTCTATGTTGCTGTTGAGAACCGTCGATTTTAGAAAGGATGGAGGAAAAAAAAGGGCCTTCCTCTTGATGGGCGAGATAGAAGATTGATGAGCTGCCTTTCGCCTTCTCTTCCTGAGCCGCGGGCTCAAGAGGCCTTCCTCCTGAAATGGGAGAATCCGGGTTGATAAAATGGTAGATTTCTAAAGACTCTTCAAAATCGGGGAATCCATAGTCGCTCAGGCGGCTGTTTCGCAAGCGGTATCCTGTCTCTTCAAGCTCTGATTCGAATTCCACAATGAGAGAATCCATCAATCTCTGATAACTGTTTTTGTCCGCCCGGTAAAGAATTTGCAGAAAGGGTTCGAAAACCTCTCGGGTCCTTTGCCCTCTGAAATGAACGAAGTGGTACTGATCTAAAGTAAAGAGAGCGATTCTGTCCATCTCTTCGACGTGTTCTCCGTCGATCGCGGTGGCATGAATGAACTTTTTCAGAAGAAGGGCAATGAACTCAATATCGGTAGATTGAATGAATTGGGTGACTTTCTTTTCGCCCGATTCAAGGAGAATCTCCATCCAGTGAAGGACCTTCTCCGGGTCTAATTGATCCCTTTTCCAGAAATCGAGGTCGAGAAGAAATTGGAATTGTTCGGAAGTGGTGAGTGAGATCAAATCGAGACAATCCTTCTCTCCCGCTTCCTTTACGGTTAGGAAGACTTCTAATTCGGGGAGTTCTTGAACCAGCTGTTCCGGATGTTCGGAAAGGAATAAATACTGAATTCGGTCTTTGCCATGAGCCTGCAGGACCATGTCGAGCTGTTTTTCTACGGAGAGAGAATTGAAGACCCTTTGGGCTTCCTTGGTGTCCTCGGGTAAAGTCGCAGGCAGGTCGCTAGTCATCGCGGAATCCCCCTCCCTTTCCCTGTGCCCGCAAGCAGGCGCAGGGAAACGGGAGTGAGTGACGGGTCTTCGTTAGTAAGCCGGAGGAGGCATGGGCGGTCCAGCCGGTTCTTTCTTTGGTTTCTCAGCCACGGCCGCCTCTGTGGTGATCAGCAGAGAAGCAACACTGGCAGCATTCTGTAAGGCAAATCTCACCACTTTCGTCGGATCGATGATTCCAGCCTCGATCATATCGGTATACTCTTCTTTATCGGCATCAAAACCGAACGCGCCCTTTTCCTGTTTCACCCTCTCTGTCACCACGGACCCTTCCTGGCCAGCATTTTGAACAATCTGCCGGATCGGCTCCTCGAGGGCCCTCGCAATAATATCAACACCAATCTGTCGGGGTCCTTCCAGTTTCATTTTTTTCAGAGCCGGTAAACACCTTAAATAAGCCACTCCGCCGCCAGGAACAATTCCCTCTTCCACGGCGGCTCGCGTGGCATGGAGCGCATCCTCCACCCGCGCCTTTTTCTCCTTCATTTCCGTCTCGGTAGCTGCTCCCACTTTAATTACAGCAACCCCTCCTGCAAGTTTCGCCAGTCGTTCCTGAAGCTTCTCTTTGTCGTAATCCGAAGTGGTCTCTTCGATCTGGACACGAATCTGTTTGATCCGGCCTTCGAGGGCAGAGGCATGGCCCGCTCCTTCGACAATGGTCGTATTATCCTTATCGATGACCACCTTCTTCGCCCTGCCTAAATCATCCAACTTCATCTTTTCGAGCTTGATACCCACATCTTCCATGATGGCCTTGCCGCCGGTCAGGATCGCGATATCTTCCAGCATGGCCTTTCTCCGGTCTCCAAAACCAGGGGCCTTGACGGCCGCACACTTCAGTGTCCCACGAAGTTTGTTGACGACCAAGGTGGCCAATGCCTCTCCCTCCACATCCTCGGAGATGATGAGGAACGGGTTTCCTGTTTTCGCAATCTGCTCCAGGATGGGAAGCAGCTCTTTCATATTGGAGAGCTTCTTCTCATAAAGCAGAATGTAAGGGTCCTCGAGCGCGGCCACCATCTTTTCCGGATCGGTCACGAAATAGGGAGAGATATATCCCCGGTCGAACTGCATCCCTTCGACGATATCAAGGGTAGTCTCGATCCCCTTGGCCTCCTCCACCGTGATCACACCCTCTTTTCCAACCTTATTCATCGCTTCAGCAATAATATTTCCGATCGTCCGATCGTTGTTGGCGGAGATCGTACCGACCTGGGCAATTTCTTTCTGGTCTTTGACCGGTTTGGAGAGTTTCTTCAACTCTTTGACGACTTCTTCCACAGCCGCGTCCATCCCCCGTTTCACATCCATGGGATTGACCCCGGCAGCCACCACCCTGTATCCCTCGCGATAGATGGCCTGGGCCAAGAGCGTGGCAGTGGTGGTTCCGTCTCCAGCCATGTCCGAAGTTTTGCTGGCAACCTCTTTCACCATCTTTGCGCCCATATTCTGGAAATGATCTTCGAGTTCAATCTCTTTTGCAACCGTCACTCCGTCCTTGGTCACCAAGGGAGAGCCAAAGGATCTCTCCAGGACGACATTCCTCCCTTTCGGTCCCAAAGTCACTTTGACCGCATCGGCCAAAACGTTGACCCCTTCCAGGATCGCATTCCTTGCTTCCTGATCGAATTTCAATTCTTTTGCCATAGACTAACTCCTCCTTTCCAGACATTCATTCATTATCCGATATTCATTATCCCCCTATATTCATTATCCATCATTATCCAATGATGGCGAGGATATCCTCCTCTTTCATCATGAGATATTCTTCCCCATCCATCTTGATCTCAGTTCCTCCATATTTTGTAAAGAGGACCCGGTCACCTTTCTTGATTTCAAGGGGCGCCTTGGTTCCATCCTTCTTGATCCTCCCTGCTCCGACGGCGATCACCTTTCCTTCAATTGGTTTTTCCTTCGCCGTATCAGGGATAATGATTCCTCCTTTTGTTTTCTCTTCCTCCTCCAATCTCTGAACGATAATTCTGTCATGAAGCGGCCTCACCTTCATAAGCACAAACCTCCCTTCTCTAAGGTGCTGAATAGATAATCATCGCACCTTCAATTGTCAAGTTTTGCATCTCTAATCAGGGAGTTATTAAGTTTTCCCAATTTGTCCGCTGCGGGCAGACGAAATCCTTTGTAGGGAACGCATATATGCGTTCCCTACTTTGTCAGACCATCAAATTTGTGAGATGGCTGGGTGGCGTCGCGACGAATAAGGAGCGACTCATTGCCACGTCCCCGAAGGGGGCCGGATAGCGCCGCAGATGCGCGTTTCTCAACAGCCTGCGCAAATGCTCTTGACTTTTTATATAGAATGGCCTTATGAAAAGCCATGGAGTTTCAATGCCCTTACATCGCAACGGGAATTGGATCCTTTCCCCATCCGAACGAGAGGGAAGTCTCCCGTCTCATTTTTCAAAGCTTTCCCGAAATCCCATTCTGGCCCCAGTTGCCGAAGCGGTCTTTCCTGGAAGGGATGGTCGTTCAATACTCTCAGGGATTCCCTTCACTAAGATGGAACGAAAAGGAACAAAGGGTTTGGGTGGATACCTCTCATGGATTCGACAAAGAAATCGAAAGATTCTACCAGCATCTCGAGGGGAGCGACCTCAATCCTTTTGAAATCACAGAAGATTTTGCAATAGGACTTCGGATCCTGGAGGACCTCGCCTCAAAGGACCACCGAAAAGAAATAAAGTATATCAAGGGCCAGGTTACGGGGCCTATCACTTTTGGTCTCGCTCTAGCCGATCTTGAAGGAAAATCCATATTTTACGACCCTACCTTGAGGGATGTCCTTATCAAACACCTCGCCTTGAAGGCCCGATGGATGGAAAAGAGGTACAACGACCTTTTCCCTGGAATCCCAACCATCATCTTTTTCGACGAGCCTTCTCTCTCTTCATTCGGCTCTGCCTTTTCAGGCCTAAATCGGGAGGACGTCGTTCACTCCTTAAACGGATGCTTTGAGGCTGTGAAGGGGTTAAGTGGCGTCCACTGCTGTGGAAATACGGACTGGAGCGTGCTTCTCTCGACGAACCTCAGTATTCTCAGCTTTGATGCCTACGGCTATCTGGAAACCCTTTCCCTTTACCCAAAGGAACTAAAGGCATTCTTGGAACGAGGAGGGATCCTGGCTTGGGGCATCGTCCCGACGAGTGAAGCGATTCTGAAGGAGGATCCAAAAAGTTTGGTCAAACGGTTCAAAGAAGGAGTGGAGACTCTCCATAAGAAAGCGATTGATCCCGTCCTTCTTCAGAGGGCAATGATCACCCCAAGCTGCGGAACTGCGTCACTTCCTGTTCCCCTGGCTGAAAGAGTTTGTGAGCTAACCGCGGAAGTGTCGAAAAGGTTGAGGGACTTTTTGCGGTAGATTTATTTATAGACAGGCTGTTGAAAAACGCCCATCTGCGGCGTTCCCCCTGCCTATTGGTTGACAGGCAGGTCCTTCGTCGTTGCAACGTACATCCAAGTACGTCTCTGGCCGACTCACCGACTCGTCGGCGTGGCAAGAAGTCACTCCTTACTCGTCGTGACGCCACTCTCAGGATTTCGGGCGCCTTGCATCCGGGCATTTTTGATCAGCCTGAGAAAAATTGAGTCTTTCAACAGGCTCTAAAGATTCGATGCTAATCATCTGATCCAAGTTTCTCTTTTATGCGATATTATCGATTTTTCCTTTCACAAAGCTGTGAATCTGCGAAAAGATCTCAAACGCCGCCTTGTCACCCGGTTCAATAATCTCAGCACCGATGACATAATTTCCCATTGGCTCTTCCTGAATACAATATTTAATCTTTCCTTTGAAAGGAATTTCTTTTGTAAAGGATTCAGCCGTCGAGACCAGGCAATCGACGGTTGAATCGAAAGGCAGCTCGTATCGACTTCTTATCCTGATTCCATAGGGGCTGAAATTAAAGAGTTCGGCGTCTACAAAGCTGCCAGAAACTCCCCTGACTTTGAATGTAATATGCTTCCTGTATGAGTCAGGAAAAACAAGCCTTTCTCCCTTGCGTCTCTCTTTCATTTACCAGCCTTCTCTCATTGCACGACATCTCACAGGTTTGCCAGATCCTTTCAATAAGCTCGACGAGAAAAGCCCTCAGGCTCCTCCACAAGAAACAATTTTATACCGTTTGGAGGCATGCTCGGGTCCGCGGCGATGCGGACGGTTCCTCCCTCTCGTTTTGCCTGCCCCCTGAAGGGTGAGTTGTACCGTAGGCAGGCCTGCCACAGCTTCAGCGCAGGCGGGCCTGCCCACCGGAGCTTCAGTGTAGGTGGGAGTTTCGAACTTTAACCCCTGAGCCTTGAGCATTCTCTAAATTTCGGAATCCGCGCTCCCTGCCTACCGGCAGGCGGGTGCAATCCGCATTTGGATAAGCCAGCTTACTTGTTCTTCTTCTCCTTCTTCAGCTTTCTTTTCTCTTTGAGACTCAACTGCGGCGCCTTCTTGCCTTCCTTCAGCCCTTTGCTTTTCTCTTTCATAGTATCCTCCTCCGTTGGACCTTTCTTTATCTCACAACGTCCGCTCGCTCGAATTTAGCTCAACATTTTTATGAAATCTGGGGCAGGAATGATCCAATCCAACAATCCCCGACAGCTCTCCTTTGAAAAGCAATGCGGATATCAGGACATTCGTATCCAACACCACCCGTACTATCTTTTTCGGCTTCTTGCCCACTGGATTGCCTCGCCCACCTCTTTTTCAGTCAGGCCGAGCTTTTTCATTTTTTCCCTAACACGGTCAAGGGAGGATGGAACAGGAGTCATCTTCACCGGCGTCAAACGGATCGTATTATCCCTGATGGTGACATCAAAATACTCGGCATCGGGGAAGACTTTCACAATCTCCTTGGGTAAGGTAATCTGGTTTTTGGACGTCTTCTTGGCAAGCATGATTCCTTACTTCCTTGTTGTAAGGATACATTACTATCTCTATCCTTGTCAAGGACTCCCCGGCTTCACTCCTCCAGTGGAGTCACTTTGCTACCCAGGCGAGATACACGTATTCATATAGCTTTGTCTCAATCCTGACATGAGCGACATAAAAGAGTTCACAGGAGCCATTGCCTGTGTCGGTCCTGGACAAGCTGGTATTCCAGGCGACCCCCTGGCCTTTTTGGGGTCCCTTTTAAATTGACCAGGAACCCTTTTAGAAGGATCCGGTCTTTTTTCTTGATGGTTTTGATCGCACGGCGGGGACTTGACAATATTATGAATCTCTGATATTCTGTAAATCAGAGGTGATCGAGGATGGAAACAGAGACGACGAAAATCGGCAAGCGCGGGACGATCGTCATTCCGGCTGGTCTCCGCCGTAAGTACGGGTTCGAAGAAGGGTCCCTCGTGGTCGCAGAAGCTCAGGAGCAGGGCATCCTCTTACGACCGGCAGTGATGCTGCCACTCGAAAGGTATACTCCTCAACGAAAGGCCGAATTTCTCCTGAATAATGCGGTCACGCGTGAAGACTATGCCTGGGCCCTTAAAGAGGTTAAGAAGTTAGGAATTGATCCAAAAACCATTCCTCATGACAAGCCAAAGAGTCGATGACCGTTGACCGGATCTTTCTCGATGCGAACATCTTATTCTCAGTCGCCTATGGAAGCCCGGGTCTGAGCCTTTTGTGGCAATCTGTCCGACAAAAAAGATGCATGCTCTTTGCCTCCAATTTTGTGGTTGAGGAAGCAAAGCGCAACCTCTCTGATCCCGAACAGAAGAAAAGGCTGGAGGAATATCTATCCGAGGTGCGGATCGTACCCGAAGCCGATCCCACGCTCCCCTGCCCTATTGAATTGCCGGAGAAAGATCGACCCGTGCTAATGGCTGCCGTATTAAATAAAGCGGATTATCTGCTGACAGGCGACTCGACCCATTTTGGAAAATATTTCGGACAAACGGTCAACGGCGTAAAGATCTGCCGCCCTCGAGACTACCTTTCTAAACCCCTTCGTAAGAAGAAATTTGTGTCCTGATTTTTTGAATAATTAGTTTGTATCTATTTGTTCTTCAAAGCGAATAAAAGAGTGAGTCGGCCTCAATTACATTTTCTCTTTCCTAGATTTTCAAAATCGTGTACATTACAATTTAAAGTATGCACAGTGAGACAAGAAATTCTTCCTGGGAGGTCGCCCGTGACTGATATCCTGCTGATTCATGGCTGTCGTCCTGCTGATCGCCGCTGTGGTTCTCCTACTCATGCTCTTAAGGAAGGCATCACAAGTCGATGTGCTTGCTTCCCGGCTTGATGCCTTCGAAAAGGCACAGGAACGTACCGAGCGTGCGGTCAGAGAGGAAGTGGCCCAGAGCAGAGACGAACTGGGCAAGGCAGCGAGAGAGCAGCGGCAAGAACTCACCGAAGCCTTCAAGATCTTCGGCGATTCCGTGGTACAACGAATGATGGATGTTGCCGGCATGCAGAAGGGGCAACTCGATGCCTTCTCCAGTCAGCTTGCCTCTTTTGCAAAGGCGAGCGGTGAGCGGCTGGATGGGGTCCGCGCCGAGTCTGCCACCGGAGCCAAACAGTTAAGGGAAGAGGTGATCGCAGCACTCAAGGGGATCACGGAAGCCACCACCAGGACCATGGGCGAGTTGGCCAATGTCCAAAAGGCACAGCTTGAAGCCATGTCATCTGCGATTGGGAAGCTTTCGGATTCAAATGAGAAGAAGCTGGAGGCGGTCAGGGTCACGGTGGAAGGCAAACTCCAAAGCATGCAGATCGACAACGCCAAACAGCTTGACCAAATGCGGCAGACCGTGGACGAGAAACTCCAGGGGACGCTGGAAAAGCGTCTGGGTGAATCCTTCAAACAAGTCAGCGAACGTCTGGAGCAGGTGCACAAGGGGCTTGGGGAGATGCAGACGCTTGCCACGGGCGTCGGTGACCTTAAGAAGGTACTCACGAACGTCAAGACGCGTGGGACGTGGGGTGAAGTGCAGCTTGGGGCGCTGTTGGAGCAGGTGCTCAATCCCGATCAGTTCGCCACCAACGTGGCCACGAAGGATGGCGGCGAGCGGGTCGAGTTTGCGATCAAGTTGCCGGGGCAAGGTGCGGACAAGGATGAGACCGTCTGGCTCCCGATTGATGCCAAGTTCCCTGTCGAAGACTATCAACGTCTGATCGAGGCTCAAGAGAGGGCCGATGTCGAAGGGGTGGAGGCGGCAGGAAAGCAGCTTGAGAACCGTGTCAAGGCCTGTGCAGGGGACATCTGCGGGAAGTATTTAAACCCGCCCAAGACCACGGACTTCGGCATCTTGTTCTTGCCCATAGAGGGCCTCTTTGCCGAAGTCATCCGCAGGACGGGTTTGACCGAGGTCATCCAACGGGAGTGCCGTGTGGTTATCGCCGGCCCGACGACACTGTGGTCGATTTTGAGCAGCCTTCAGATGGGCTTCCGTACGCTGGCCATCCAGAAGCGTTCCAGCGAGGTCTGGAACCTCCTTGCGGCGGTCAAGACCGAATGGACGAAGTATGGCGATGTTCTGGACGCAGTGCAGAAGAAGCTGCATCAGGCATCGGACACAATCGAGAAGGCCAAGGCGAGGTCAAGAGCCGTCGGGAGGAAACTCAAGGACGTGCAAGAGCTTCCAGTCGGTGAGGCTACCGGCTTGCTGCCTCCCAATGTGATGGAAGATGATGCAGAGACTGCTGAGGACGATAGTGTCGGAGGCGATTGATATTCTAATACTTTTCAAAGATGACCACCGGCTCCGCAACCCTTTCTCCACCCCTGCCTGAGGCAGCGGAGGCGGCTAAAACCTATCGTTCAAACCAACCCGCGCGATATGGGTCTGCAGGTTACCTCACTGCCTCGTCCATAGACCCGAGCCTCTCCATGAATTCTATCATTCGGGGTTGCTTTAAAAGAATCGCAATTCGTCTATTTAACTCTGCATTCTCCGGATCGCCTGCCTCCCCTTTCGATTTCGCTCCCGTCTCAGACTTCTCATTGACGCACCAGGCGCGATCTCCCGGGATGGGTCCTTCAGCAAGATCCAAATCCTTCTCATACAGGACAGACTTCCTATCCATCATGTTCTCCTTTTTGTCGGCACCCTTCGAACTTTCTATTTTTTGGCTTTCTATTTTTTGTCGAATTTGTTTGAGGCGCAGACCCGTAGCTGTACGCGTTAGCCTGAGGTGTCAATTCAAAGTCTCTCTCAGATTAAGTTTTGCTTGGGAAAAGTTGAGTGGAAACGACCGGAGACCTTAAACCTATCCCAGGTCGTTTCCTTCGCAACCTTCGAAAACATTCTTTTGAAGAACAAAAAGATCTTACCGTTTCTTCGCTTTCGCTCTAACGGTCTTCCGCCCTTTCTTTGTAGCTTTAGCCTTCTTTACCGGTTTCTTTGCACTCTTTTTCATCCTGTTTCCTCCTCAACGGAAATTCTACTTTTTTCTTCAGTGATGCGGAAAAGCAAACATTATGCCAAATTATTGTCCGCTCACTTGAGCTCGAGGGAGCCATGTCCGGCCTGGATCCGGCTTTTTAAAAACTCGTGCAATGTTAGGAAGTTGTAGGATTTTGGCTGGTGAATTGACGAAGAAAGTGCTTCTAAGACCTATTGTACGGTCTCATTAGAGTCTCAGGTACACTGGCTTAATTCTATCCAGCCTGCCGGGTTGTGTATCCTTTGGAGAAACGCGCAGGGGAAAAGTGACTGGCGTATCCTCTCCTCTGCATGAACATTCGGCTTGTCGTTTCCATAAAAAGAGAGGGGCTGCTGAATGTTGCGACTCCGGTTGCTTTCTCTGAATCTATAATGGGTTCGATACGGAGATTGACAGGGGGGCGAACCTACGATAGCCTTAACTGAGGAGGCTTGGCTGCTTGTCGCCCCGAAACAGGTTCCCCGAGGATTGCATAGGAGCGGTTCAATCTTGCCACTCCGGAAGGAGAGGTATCTCATGAGAAGAAATCTTCTGGTCATCTTCACAATCTTTTTCGCCCTGATGGGCCCGGCATACGGAGAGCAATCTGCGGAAGACATCCTGAAAGCGATTGTCAGGATAAAATCGGTTGTTCCCGAAAGCGCGTTCACCGCCCGCACGCTCGGGACCGAACGGGAAGGAAATGGTGTGGTCATCGATTCGAAGGGGCATATCCTGACGATCGGCTATCTCATCGTCGAAGCCGAGACTTTGGAGGTCACGACCGGAGAAGGAAAAACGATCAGCGCCTCTTTTGTCGGCTACGACCATGACACGGGTTTTGGTCTCCTGAAGGCAAACAAGCCTCTTGGCATAACGCCGATGAAACTGGGGAAGTCCTCAGAGGTAAAACAGGAGATCCCATTCTGATGGCGGGCCATGGTGGAACGGAATCCGTTCAGGCGGGCCGGGTCATCGCCCGCAAAGAATTCGCAGGCTACTGGGAGTATCTTCTTGAGGACGCGATCTATACGGCGCCCGCTCATACAGGCTTTGGAGGGGCGGCGCTGATCGCCCCGGACGGAAAGCTCGTGGGAATCGGATCTCTCCTCACTCAGGTCGTCATTCCGGGATTCGGCTCTATTGCCTGTAACATTTCGGTCCCCATCGACCTTCTCCATCCGATTCTGGCAGACCTGATCGCCAAGGGACGAACGAGTGCAGCTCCCCGGCCCTGGCTGGGTCTCAATGTCGAAGAGGCCCACGGTCGCGTCTTCGTCGTCCGTGTCACCGCAGGGGGTCCTGCGGAGAAAGCCGAGTTGGAGGCGGGAGATATGGTTCTGACCGTGAAAGGAGAGGAGGTGAAAGGCCTCGCTGACTTTTACCGCAAGGTATGGGCCCTTGGCCATGCAGGAGTCGAGGTCCCCCTCGGTATTCTGAGAGGAACCAGGATCCGTGATATCCCCGTGAAGTCTATCGATCGCAATCAGCTGCTACGGCAGAAGCTTACGAAGAACTTATGGGATGCCCCGGGCGTTCTCCCTAACGCCCCGTAACAAGTTAGGTCCGACTGGGATCAAGATCAATTTCAATCATAACGCGAACGCTATTCTGGGGTCCAGAAGGGACCCGCCTTGCCCAACTTTTTTAACGATAAGAACAGTTCGGATGCGTATTCCTTCACTCGGGAGAGATAGTCCGGCTCTAGACGATTCCTGAGCAGGGGTCCGCTGAAGACTTGCGCCCAGTTGGATAACGGCATGATGGACTCAGCTGAGACGGAATCATAAAGCGACCAATTTTTCACATGTTCTTCCGACCGGAAGAGGTTCATGCGGCTTCAAGCCAAACCCCAGGATACTTCTCCCGTCAAAATCTTGGCGAACGGGATATTCATGTGTCCCACGGTCGTCGTTGGATTGACTTCCAGGATATCCTCGTCCCGCATGCGGACGAGGATGGGTTGCCCACAATCCAGGCAACGGGTGTCGATACGGATCTCAGTACCAGGGAAAAGCCAGCGCACGGCCAGCACTTCGAGTCCTCACTGGCCGTACCACTTTTGGTCCCCCTTTATAGTCACAAGATAATGGGTCGGTACATTAGAAAACGGCGCCCAGGACTCGACGTAATCTGTGTCTTTAACAAACCAGCAGGCTATGGAGGAGTCGGCTGCCTTATGCTGTAGCTGCCTGGCCTCTTCGGGTCGCAACCCGAGAGTTGCTGCAAGTTCGGTATAGTGCGGTGCCCGCCCAGTCTTCACAAAATGCTCCACAACAGCAGTGTAAGCTCGTTGCACCAATGTGGTTTCTTCCATATCATTTCCTCCTTTCTGGTGTTCACCTATCGCCACTCCTATTTGCAATATACACCCTATAGAGACTCTTTGGAAGTGAAAGTTTTCAGGAAGGAGAATTTGGCCACCTCCTCTCAAGGGGTTGCCTTAAGCCACGTTCCGCAATTTGGATACGGTAACTTTTTTATAGATGGCCTAAATCCCTTTTAGGATTCTTATAATTTTATGGATGTCCCCCTTTGAAAGGTTTCTCCACTTCTTCAGGAAATATGTTCTAAGAATTCTACAGGAGTGACCATCCGGCAGGAAATTCCATTTTCTTTAAGGTCCTCCTGAGAAATGCTTAGAAGATCTTTGTCCCCGGTAATCAAAAAATCCGCTTTCGCCTCCTTGCAGAGTGAAAGATAATGGTCATCCTTCGCATCCCTTGATAAAACCACCTGGGTCGATACAGAAATACGCATCGATAGACTTAACAATTGTTGGATTCTTCTCCTGTACAAATAGAATTTGTTCTTTTGTAAGTTTTTTCGAAAGTGCTGAAATAACTTCTTGAAGCTCTCTTTCGATGGGTTGGGAGAGATAGAATTCATGGTCCTCCAGGGCTCGAACGACTGCTTCGAGAGGCTTTCCCCCGAAAGCAGCTGAAATGATCACGTTGGCGTCAACGACAATCTTAGCCATAGATCTTCTTTCTGGCTCGGTCGAGTGCCTTCAGTGCCTCTTTCTTTGAAACCCCTGCTTCGCTTAGAACCCTTCCAATTTCCAAAAGGATGATCTCCGGGCTGTTCTTCTCGACAGGGGTAAGACGGGCAATGGGTCTTTTCCGCTTCATCACCACGATCTCATTCCCTTCGTTCAAATACTTCACGACACCCTCTTTGAATTCCCTGACACCCACGAATTTCATCTCACTCACCTCCGGAAATAATGTTACCACAAATGTGGGAATAATACAAAGGGTCTCCGAAGGGATCAACCCCACGACTCAAGGACTGAATAATCAGCCGACGTTTCTCCCATCCCCCGACTTTGTTGTGTTTCCAAACTCAAGGATAAAGATTTGGCCCCATTTCGCTTACGCCCCCCTGTTCTATTCCATGGAAGTAAAAATAGATCAGTGGGGCAATTCTTCAATCGTTACTTGTCAATCAGCTCATTAAAATAATGTGGCACTTTGGCTTCAAAAGTCATCTGCTCGCCGCTGGTGGGGTGTTTGAAGGAAATCGATTTGGAATGCAGCGCTAAACGCCTGTACCCATCCTTGGTTTTACCATATTTACGATCGCCTACGATCGGATGCCCCTTATCAGCCATATGTACACGTATCTGATTCTTCCTGCCGGTCAAAAGATTAATCTCCAGCAGACTGAACTGCTTGGTCTCTTTAAGCACCTTATAAGCAGTATGTGCCAGTTTTCCTTTTGTGACATCCTTGGTGGAATAGACGACATAAGCCTTGTTCTCAGACAGGTATGAGGTAATCATTCCCTCTTTTTGGGCCAAGTGACCATAAACCACCGCAACATATTTCTTTTCCGTGCCTTTCCACTGAGCCTGCAAATGGAGCTTAGCTTCTTCGCTTTTTGCAAATATCAGTACGCCGGATGCCCCCTGGTCCAGCCTATGAACAATGAAAATTCGGTTTCGAGACTTTAGACACCCTTTGCGCACATAATCGGTTAGAATGTAGTACGCTGTTTTCACCTTGTTAGTCTCCGTCCCCACTGTCAATAGCCCCGCAGGCTTATCTACCACCAGGATATCTCTATCTTCGTAGAGTATTTCTAACCCTCTTGGCAGATATTTGCCGGGCGAATGTTTTTTCTTTAGCATACGGAGTACTCTTCTATCTTGTGCAGGTTTACTTGTGCAGTTTATAGCTTATTGCCACATTGCTATGAGTCACTGAGAGTAGCCCGGCGTGGTAGTAGCTGATGAATATTGACCGGCGTTGTGAATGGAATAGGGGGGTTCTTCAATCGTTACATTTTCCAAGAACCCGTTTGAATAAACCCTGAGCATTTCGATCATCGCTCAGCCGATCCCTCAATTTCTTTCACTACTGGCTCACCGATCTGTCACCCACATTCAGCATATTCTTAAATGGCTAATCAACGATAAGGAATTAACCCATTGCCCCACCCTACACGCTGTTTTCCGGTTAACGCATCCTTTTAAAAACGGAGTAGGCCTCCATAAAAGTCGGAAATCCGGCGGTCTGTATTAAGAGAAGAAGTGCATGCTTAATCTCATCATTGGAAAGCCCAGATTCCTTTCCCTTCAGGATATGAGTCTCAAGAGACAAGGCATGACCGCTTGCCCCGGAAACGGCAATCTTAATCAGCCACCGGATTTTCTCGGGCAGAGGGCCGGATTGCTCATGAATCGTTTTCCCTAGTCCTTCGTGACCTTCGTACACGGCGGGAAACTCTTTTTTGAATTCTTTCAGCGCCCTGTGAATTTCTTTCATCTTAGCTCTCCTTTCCTCACTGAAACGCTAAGAGATCGGCTTAACGTTTCAAAAGTTATTTTTACTCTTCAATCGGAAATCAAATGTCTTAGCTTTCAGTGCTTACCAGTCAACCTTGATCTATGCACTCCACGCCATGCCTGTCCGCCACAGCAGGCGCTATACGCGCGTCTGAAGAGAGCCGACTTTTTTACGGATGATACTGCGATTGCAAACTCAAGGATAAGGATTTGACCCCATTCCCTATCGCCACTCTCTATTCGCAATATACACCCTATATAGACTCTTTGGAAGTGAATGTTTTCAGGAAGGAGTATTTGGCCGGGAGTTTGGTCGGAAGACAAACCGCACTTGCTTAATTTGCTTAAGTATGTCCCCTGGGTCCCACCTCTTGTCAAGAGGTTGCCCTAAGCTGCATTCTGCAATTGGAATACGCTATTTTTTTATAGATGGCGTAAATCCCTTTGAGGATTCTTATAATTTTATGGACGTCCGACTCTGATTTTATGGTATGGCTTGTCAAAGATAGGCAATTGGCCCCGGTGACCCAGTTTTCTAATTAAAGAAACTTATAATTTTATGGTCATTCCCTGACCTCATCCCTGTGGTTCTCTCTTTTTGAAAAGTTTCCTGAAAAATTTGGGTAGAAACCAGACGCCCGGAATGATCAGGACCAACCAGGGGATGACCGCAACGATAAAAGTAAGAATCGCTGCGATGCTTTCTGCGAATACACGACCCATCTGATGCCATGCGGACGCGATCGGTGCAAAGGCCCCCGTTTCTGCAATGGAGGGTTCGGGTCGAAAATCAATGGAAACAGCAATTTTTTCGGTTTCGTTGGCAAGCGCTTTCCGGCTCGCCACCAGGGTATCCAATTCTGACTGCGCCTTGGACAGTTCCCTCTCCACCTCCACGACATCCTTCAGGCTGCCGGTTCGACTCGTCATTATAGACCTCAGCCGGTTCCGTAGTTCGGTCGTATTTTTGATCTTGGCTTCGACATCAATGACCGTGGTCGTTTTGTCTTCACTCCCCGTATTTTGGGATACGACCTTGCCAACCTTATGGATATGCTCCACGAGAGGTTTTAGATTTTCCGGAAGAACGCGTAAAACAAGGTTGCCGGAAGGGGCTGAGTACGGAGTCTTTTTATTAATAGTAGACTCCATAATATCGCAATGGATACTCTCGCAGAACCCGATCATCGATTCCCAGGCCTTTTCTAACCCCGCCTCTGAAGTCTCCACGGTAAAATGATATCTCACTGCAATATAGCGTTTTGATTGGCCCTCCTGGAGGGGCTTGGATTTGTTGAAAGCCATTTCAGCTGGGGCAAGCGCTGCGCGAGGTTCGGAAGCCCTTTTGGCCTTTTCCTCGAACGCCATCTTTTTTTCCCCACAACCCGCTATCATCAATAGCCCGATCATGCCAAGGAGTAGGATTTTTCTGATCACGGAGGCATTCTCCTTTCTGTAGATATTCTTGACGAGTTTCTTCGTCAATAATATAGACAACCGGAGTACAAGAAAGTTCCGCGCATGAGGTGGGGTCGCGGACGAGGGGGTGTATTCAGTTTGTCTTGGAGCAAACGAAAGCAAACTCAAGGATATGACCCCAATTTAGTGGGTATTTCTTTCATCGCTCAGCCGATCCCTCAATCTACTTCGCTCCTGGCTCACCGATCTGTCATCCCCTCGGAAAAGCTCTCCTATCTCCGACTTTTTAGGATGCCTAGTGTAGAGTGTAGACCTGACACCTGTGTCTTTTCCCTAGCCACTCTCCCGTCATTCCTTGGCAAAAGACACTCAGATGGAGAGAGAATCGTTACGCGGGTTGTGGCACGCGTAAGCGCTACATACCAATCCTTCCGGGTCATGTTGTCAGCGTGAATGATTACTGCGTGATCGAACTCAAGCCCCTTCACGAGAAGTGTGCTGCCGATGCTACGCTTCCCGATTTTGCGACCAGCATGACGGATACGATTCTGCGCCTCCCAAATGGCATCCGTGAGCGTGTCGCACCGCCGTGCGCACTTCATCTGTAACGCTGAGCGCATCGCAAAGAACATTTGTCCGCGATAAAGGCGGGTGGTTTTCCTGCAATGAAAGCCCAGGATCAATTTGAGCACAGGTTCATCCGTAGTGCTCTCGGCAACGGCAACGCCCGTTTCAATCAACTGCCCAAACTTGGTAGCTCCACGCTTCTTGCCGACCTGATGGGATTTCACGGAATCAAGAAAATCCTTCTTCTCGGTTCCAGTCATGCAAGCGCCGATGAAATCAAGAGTGTTTTCAAGGCGCTTGAATCCTGTGGCAGGCTCGATCTTCTGCGCAAACCCGTAGAGATGTCCGCAATCGAGAGGTTCAATATTTGAAAAACCCACCGTCGCGAGCTTCTGGGCGAGCCCAACGCGTCTATTTATGTTGGCCGGATCATCGATAACGACCAATCGCCCGTCGCCCGCCTTCCCCATCACACTCTTGCATGTACCTACGATCTTGGCTAGCCTGAAACCGGGGTCATCTGGAAGGTGTTCCCAGTTCACACATTTCGGACGACTTGTCAGATCTATTGCCCCTCCTTGCTCAAGTGTGCGGCGGACATCAGCAAGCCAGTCCGCTAGTTCGACATTTTTTGCATTATACCATCGCCAGGGAGTGGTCAGTTCCCCTACCTTCTTGAACACAGGAAATACGTCAGAGTCCCAATCAACGGGATTCTGACCTTTGAAGTCGAAGATAGCCTGAAGTGGATCGCCGAAAACGCACACGGGGAGAAAGGCAGCGATAGCCTCGACGACTTGGTGCTGCAGGCCCGTGCAGTCTTGGTATTCGTCGACAAACACTCCCGAATAGGATGACGCCAATACTCCTTTGACGGCGCCACCTTGGATGAGTTTGATAGTCGCCTCGTATACACAGTTCCACTCTATGCCGGTTCTGGGGTTATAGCAAGAGAGACCGGATTGTTTTGGGTATGAAGCCGAATACCAAAGACACCAGCATGCGATTGTATCGATGCGAAATTTGCCATTCGGGACCCCGTGCTTCTTAAGGCGCAAGCGAAGGGCATCGACACCTGCATGGGTGTGAGTCAATATTAGTCGACGGCCTTCAGCGACCCAGGTCGCGAGCGCGATCTGCTCAGTTTTCCCACAGCCCGCCGCTGCAATTATACTTCCGCGCTCCAAACTAGCAGCAAGTCGAGCGATTTCTGTATCTTGATCGTTACTCATCTACCCATTGCCTCAATTTGGAGATTATCTTCGCTAATGGAGTTTTGGGAATTTGACCGAGGCGTGGCGCAATAATCTCAGCTAACCGTTCACCTCTCGTGATATCCTTGAACCATGGATTGTTTTTATTCTTCGCTGCTATTCCGATGGCGTGGCGAAAGTCCGCATTGTCACACGACCTTTGAAGCGTGAGGCCCGTGATTTTAGATAATCCTTTTCTCTCACAAGCGTTATTGATGTTATCCTTAACACTATCCGTCCCTACGGATTTCTCGGCAAATTTTATGACTTCAATGACTGTTTCCCACGGTATATCCAATAATATTCGTTCCTCTGTCGAACAGGCATCCGGCCATTCGAGGACTATTCCACCTTTCTTCTTCACACTTTCAACCAGATTGGGGGGCGCCACCTCATCTGTGTCGAGAAGCATTAAAACCTTGTAGCCAAGGTCAAGGAGAAGCTCTGAAATGACGGGAGCATCGGAATTGCCGCCCCCATCGATGGCTATCACGCCTCGAAGTGCGAACGAATCCTTGCCCCTCAGTGCCCACCAAGCGTCTAAGCCACGGAACAAACCTTGTTCTGTTCGTCCCTCCCCGACCAGGATTCTTCGCGCAAGAAATGCATCAGGTGAACTCCGCAAGTAACGCTGGGCAGTTTCGAGGTGTTTCGCAGTCGCCGCTATGGAGCGGATCTCTGTCACGCCAGCTTCCGCACGGACAGCGAATATGTCAGAGATTGTCAATTCACGGATGACGACCGGGGAATGGGTGGTCATGAATATTTGAGACGCAAGGTCTTTCTCTTTACCTGTTGTTGGGGACTGGAGATACTTGAGTAATCGTGCAATTCGGTGCGGCTCAAGCCCATGCTCGATTTCATCGATAAGCGCAATGTGCGAGCCGCCGGCGTCATGCTGAAGCGCAGAGACAATCAATCTGGATGAACCCGTTCCGAGTCGCCTCAACGGCAACTTGCCGTCGTGAAGTGCAATCCCACCGGCCGTAATATTGACGCCCTGAACATCAAGCTCTGCTGCATACTTGTCACGTACGGGTACAGAAAAGTGCTTTCCAAGCTCCTCTGCTCGGGAAACACTCTCTTTAAAGACACTGTCGTTATCCTGCCGAAAAGCCTCGCGGGCCGCCCTGCTAGCCTGCGCCAGTTGAAGGCTTATGCTGTCTGTGGTCTCACTTATTCGTGTGAGAATCGACTGACGGCCCCAACCGAGATGCCGCTCCGCGTACGCTCCAAGACGGGTAGTCGCCAACTGCTTGGCATCCTTGTAGCGAAGCGTTGGCGGATCGCCCTCTTCTTCACCAATTCGGTCGTTGAAGATGGACCAACGCGCTTCAAGCGACTTGTCGATCGTGACGCGGATGGAAAGCGCATCCTCAAGACCTTCACCAGGTTCGTCATCGACCTTTGATGCCTGCTCGTTCCATCCCCGGAGATACATACCATAGCGATCATCCGATCTAAATTCAGAGGACAGGCTGGCCAGGGTGATCGTAATCTCTATTGACTTGTCAACGTCAAGATTGAAGAAATCCGAGTCATCCGAAAAAACGTAGGATCTGGGGTTCAGGGCAAGCTCGATGGCATCAAGTATTGTCGTTTTAGTAGAATCTCCCGGACCGATGAGGCAGTTCACTCCCCCCTGGGTGCCCAATTCAACTCCCTAATGCCCCTAAAATTTCGAATTTCGACAAAGACAATTCGCATGGGACACACCTCCTCGGGTCCCGGCATTTTTTCAAACCTGTAGGACCCCTGTCTCGAAGCCGGTACACCGTGCTCATCATGACGCTATCGCCTCACAAAGCGTGGCTTCGAGGAGTTGGCGTCGGGTGGTCGCGGCTTCGGTGAGCTGGACTTCCAGTTCGTCGCACAGCGCCATCAGTTCGTCCACCTTCGCCACGATCCGTTGTTGTTCGGCGAGGGGTGGGAAGGGAATTCTAAATCTACGCAGCATTTTCGAGCCCAAGATCAGGGACGCCGATCCTTTGTGCAACTCGTCATAGGCTATTGAGACCAAGAGTGGAGTCAAGAAATCGTTGCAGGTAGTGTTTATCGACAAGCTCATGCTTGGCGGATTCAGAAAGACGAGTAAGAAATCAAGAATCTCGAGTCGACTTCACTATTGCGCGCATTACCTAACGGGCTCCGATTTGACAATGACAATGTCACCAGATCGCTTTACCCGAACCTTGGCGAATAGTCCTTTATAGTCTCTTCAGCAACATATTAGGCGTTACAAAGTCAATGGTTCCGTGGTCGCATATGTCTTCGCCGAAAGAATGGCATATCCATCAGTCGACCGTTTGGGGCATATTGTGACAACATCGGCACGTTCACACAGAAAATCGCCGATAAGCCCATCGCCAGGTTGACGGAATGGGAAATACGCCGGGGCAATTCAGCTGATCGAGCGGTGACTGGCCCTTTCTGCGAGTCGCACCAAACTTGCGATTTTCTGGATGAACTAGCTTTCAATCGGCTTAAGAGTTCCGCACGCTGGCTCATCCTCGTTGCGTTGCGGGACGAGTTTGCCGCGGACGGCGAGGTTGAGGATGGTCTGGCGGAGTTGGTGGATGTGTTCGGGGCGGGTGGTGAGGCGCGGGAGGTGGTTGAAGTAGAAACGGGCGCTCTCCTCGAAAGTGGGATGGGCCCCTGGTTCCGAGCTGTCCCCACCATTATTCAGTCCGTGCAGGGTCGCCGCCACCAGCCGGTCGCGCCGCCTTTCGCGCTTGGCCTGCGCCGCCTCCAGTTCGTCGCACAGCGCCATCAGTTCGTCCACCTTCGCCACGATCCGGTGTTGTTCGGCGAGGGGTGGAAGGGGAACGGGAAGTTGCGTAGCATCTGCTCTGAGGACACGTTATCTAGACCAGCCTGCTCTCGCCATTGTCATCTTCGTCGATAAATCAGCAGACTCGATGAACAGGTGAAGAATTAGCGTCAAATGCAGTATGAAGTCGGCAACGATCGAATGATGCGATGCGAGACGAGTTTACTGCGAAGATCGCTCGTTACACAGCGCGGATCTTCCGATAGATCCCTGCGATGTACAATAGGACGTCGCCGCTCTTGAAGCAGCGTACATGCCTGACCAGTCTGCACGTCCGCCATCGTGCAACGTGATAAAGCCTGCAGTCCACATCAGACCTGTCTCGATGCTCACTGGATAACGATGATCCGCCTGAATCGATACTGCTTGGCCATACGACGTTGGATTGCTTCCCATGCGTCATGAGATTGATCACGCCATCCGAGCCGAACGCACCCATGCCCAGTTACTCGGAATGTCGAAAGGCACATCTCGTGCTCTCGAATGGCTGGTAATGGCTTCTGCTTCCGGATTTCACCGGCTTTGATAAGCCGTTCCTTCTCTGCCTCAATCCGCTTCAGCAGCTCCGACGCCGGCTCATCCGTCCGGGTCCTGCTCCACGAGTTTCCCTCGCACGGCCAGATCCAGAATGAACCGCCGCAGGCGCGGCACGGCGTCGGGGGCTTCGCTGATCTGCTCGAAGTGCTTGAGCAGCCAATCAGGGTTCATCGTCATCGTCCCCCCGATTCGCTTTGCAGCGCTGCCTCGGCCCACTCCATCAGCCGTTTCTTCAAATCCTCTTTGGAAGGCAGATAGAGCTGGTATTGGGAGGCATAGATGTTTGCGTCTTTCGGCAAGGTCAGTTCCACCATGGCGTCATGCTTCTTCTTCGGAAAGAATTTCCGAGAAGCCTTCTCGGAAATTCGAGACGTTTCGCCGAACGGTCCCGATCGATCAATTACGGACAATTACGGACCGCTCGGCGAGCGGTCTGCCGTCCCTACCAATGCGTCAATCATCGGACGGCTCGGCGACGTCCCTACTATCAATTCCGGACGTTTCGGCGAAACGTCCCTACCAAACCAAACGTAGGGCCATTCTTCTGCTGAGGTTACGAGGCCTGCGCGAACCGGGTTTTGCACAATGTAATTCCATTTTTCGGCAAGCGATGCTTCGTTGCGGATACGGTGGTCGAAGAAATCGCGCTGCCAATGGATGCTAACATGTCGGGCGGTGTAGCGTTTCCAGTCGCTGATGATCCGTTGCATGGACCTGATCTTCAGGGAAGACAGATTAATCCATGAACGTGGTCCGGCATGAAAAGCATGAGCCGCGGCCACCATTGGCCTTTTTCAATGCGCACGACCAGGCTTTCCACCAGGCCTTCCGCGACCGCAGGGATTGCCAACTGATTTTCACCTCGTGGAACAGTATTGATCGTAATGAAAAACGTAGCCCCGTCGGAGACCCAGTCCGGAACGTCATGAGAAAGGATTTTGCGTCTGGGTAGGGCGGTTTCGCCGAAACCGCCGTTTGATTCAGGTCGGACGTTCTCGCCGAGAGCGCCGTTTTCATTCGATTGCGGACGGCTCGGCGAGCCGTCCCTACCAAGATCGTCTTTCATCGCAGCAGCGCCTCCTCCAGAATGGCCTTCAGCCGGTCGCGGAGTTTGGCCGTTTCCGCTTCGCTCTCCTCCAGCTTGGCCAGCAGTTCGGCGGGGTCGCCGTGGTCTTCCTCGACGGTATGTGGGTTCTTGAAATCGAGGTTGTAGTTGCGGGCCTTGATCTCGTCGATCGTGACCTTCCAGGCGACTTCGTTTCCCTCGCGCTTCTCCCACCAGTCGATGCAGGGCTTCAGGTGCTCGAAGCGGATCGGCTTGGTCATCGAGTAGGCCTTCTGGCCCTCGGGGACGCGGTGCTCGTAGTACCAGATTTCCTTGGTCTGCGTGCCCTTCTCGAAGAAAAGCAGATTGGTGCCGATGGAGGCGTAGGGTTTGAAGACGCTGTTGGGCAGGCGGACGATGGTGTGGAGGTTGCACTCCTCCAGCAGGTGCTCCTTCAGCCGCGTCTTGACCCCTTCGCCAAACAGGGTGCCGTCGGGCAGAACCACGGCGGCGCGGCCGCCGGATTTGAGCAGGCGCACGATGAGGGCGAGGAAGAGGTCGGCGGTCTCCCGGGTCTGGAAGTGTTTTGGGAAGTTGGTCTCGATGCCGTCTTCCTCGCGGCCGCCGAAGGGCGGATTGGTGAGGACGATGTCCACCCGGTCGGACTGGCCGTAGCTGATGTAGGGACGGGCCAGGGTGTTGTCGTGGCGGACGAAGGAGGGATCGTCGATGCCGTGGAGCAGCATATTGGTGACACAGAGCATGTGCGGGAAGCTGCTTCTTCTCGGTGGCGCGCAGGCCCTGCTGCATCTTCTGTTCGTCGGCCGGGGTCTTCACGTAGCGCTCGCGCATGTGGCGGATGGCGCAGGTGAGGAAGCCGCCGGTGCCGCAGGCGGGGTCGAAGAGGATCTCGCCGGGCTTGGGGTCGATGCGGTCGGCCATGAAGGCGGTGACGGCGCGGGGAGTGTAGTACTCGCCGGCGTTGCCGGCGCTCTGGAGGTCGTTCAGGATCTGCTCGTAGATGTCGCCGAAGTGCTGGCGCTCGGCAAGGTTGTTGAAGTCGATGGCGTTGATCTTGTTGATCACCTGGCGCATGAGCTGGCCGGACTTCATGTAGTTGTAGGCGTCCTCGAAGACATCGCGCACCACGCGGCGCCGGCCGTCCTGTGCCGGTGCCGGGCAGTTCTTTGAGCGCGGGGAAAAGCTCATCGTTGATGAAGGCCATCAGCGCGTCGCCGGTCATGCCTTCGGGGTTGGCGGCCCAGGCGCGCCATTGGAGCTTTTCGGGAATGGGCGAGCGGTAGCCCTTCTGCATCAGTTCCAGTTCCTGATCCTGGTCGTCGATGATCTTGAGAAAGAACATCCAGCAGAGCTGGGAGATGCGCTGGGCATCGCCATCGACGCCGACATCCTGGCGCATGATGTCTTGAATGGATTTGACGGTGGTTCGTACATTCATGAATGAATCAGGCTGCCTTTCCGTAGAGAGCGGACTGGAGTTCGTGGACGGCTTGCTCAAAGCCGTTTCGTCCGCCGAATTTCTTGAGAAGTTCAATCGGAGTACCCATGGCGTCAAACGGGGCGACCTTCAGGATGCGCGGATCGTCAAGGTCAGTGACGCCTTCGTCCTGGTATTTCTGGAGCAGGGCTTCGAGCACGGCGCGGGCTTGCTCGCCGTACTTGGTGAAGACATCGCGCTTGCGGACATTCTCCGCCCGCTCACGCCGGGTGAGCGGCGGCTGGTCGAAGGCCACGTGGCAGATGAGGTCGAAGGGGTCGAGGTCCTTGCCCACTTCCTCGGCCAGCGGATCGAGCAGCAGGCCTTCATTCTCCAGTTCTTCGATGATGGCCTGCTTGCGCTCGGCTCCGTTCCAGCGTCTGAGGAACTCATCGAGGCTGGCGAAGCGCTTGCGGAGCGTCTTCTTCGAGTAGTCGCGCAGGCTCTCGGTGACCAGCTTGCCGTTTTCGTCGAGGTATTCGATACGCTCGGCCAGGATGCTGACCGGTTTGCCGCGAATGTAGTATTTCGCCGGCGGCTCCGCGACCCCCGGCGGGATGTTGATATCGGGCGGCTCGGAATCGACAATCACCTCTTCATCTTCGCCGGGTTTCGGGGGAATGGGCTCTTCCCCGTCGTCAGTCGGCGGCACATCGTCCGGGGGTGCAACCGGATCATCCTCGCCCGGTTCGTAGATCTGCACCGGCTCGCCGTCGAAATCGGGGTCAGCGAAGTGGTTGGTGGCCTTGCGGAAGTCGATCAGGGTGAAGTAGTACTTCTTGGTGTCCTCGTGGACGCGTGTGCCGCGGCCCACGATCTGCTTGAACTCGGTCATCGATCCCACTTCGCGGTCGAGGACGATGAGGCGGCAGGTCTGGGCGTCGACACCGGTGGAGAGCAGGCGCGAGGTGGTGACGATGACCGGATACTTCGCTTCCGGGTCGATGAAGTTGCCGATCTGGGCGCAGCCTTCGGCGTCATCGCCGGTGATACGCATGACGTAGCGCTCGTTCTGCTGGACCAGGTCCGGGTTTTCGTTGATGAGGGCCTGCCGCATCCGCGCGGCGTGTTCGGTATCCACACAGAAGACGATGGTTTTCTGGAAGCGGTCGCCGCTTTCTTTGAGGAACTCGGTCACCTTCCGGGCGACACGCTTGGTGCGCTCGTCGATGACCAGATTACGGTCGAAGTCCTTCTGGTTGTAGATGCGGTCTTCGATCTCGTAGCCGTACTTGTCGGTTTCGCCCTGCTCAGGGCGGTAGCCCTCGACATCGACATCGAGGTGGACCTTGACCACCTTGTAGGGCGCGAGGAAGCCGTCGCGGATGCCTTCCTTCAGCGAGTAGCTGTACACGGGTTTGCCGAAGTAGTGGATATTGGAGACGTATTCCGTCTCCTTCGGCGTGGCGGTGAGGCCGATCTGGGTGGCGGCGGAGAAGTAGTCGAGGATCTCCCGCCAGGCGGAATCCTCTGCCGCGCTGCCCCGGTGACATTCGTCGATGACGATGAGGTCGAAAAAGTCGCGGGAGAGCTCCCGGTAGAGCTTCTGGCGTTCCTCGGGGCCGGTGATGGCCTGGTAGAGTGCAAGGTAAATCTCGTAGGAGGTGTCGATGCGCCGATGCTTCTTGTCTATCGCTGTCGGGAGTTGCACTTCGGTGCCATCGTCGCGCTCGATGGTCTTCGAGCAGGTGCTGAGCTTCGCCATGGCGGCGCCGAAGGGGCGGAAGTCGTTCACCATCGTCTGGTCGACGAGGACATTGCGGTCGGCAAGGAAGAGAATGCGCTTTCTTGCGACCTGCCTTCCACAGGCGCCAGATGATCTGGAAAGCGGTGTAGGTCTTGCCGGTGCCGGTGGCCATGACGAGGAGGATCCGGTCCTGCCCCTTGGCAATGGCTTCGATGGCCTTGTTGATGGCGATGCGCTGATAGTAACGCGGCTCCTTGCCACTGCTGTCCTCGAAGTAGTTCTGGAGGAAGACTTCCTCTTGCTCCGGGGCCAGGCCTTTCCATGCACGGTATTTCGACCAAAGGTCTTCGGGTGTCGGGAAGGCGTCGAGGGACAGCTCGGTTTCGGTCTGACCGCTCTGGCCGGTGCGGTCGTGGAAAAGGAACGCGTCACCGTTTGATGAGAAGACGAAGGGAATGTCGAGGGTCGCGGCATACTCGAGAGCCTGCTGCATGCCGTCGCCGACGGCGTAGTTGTTGTCTTTGGCCTCGATGAGGGCGATGGGGATGTTCGGCTTGTAGTAGAGAATGTAGTCGGCGCGCTTGGCCTTGCCGCGGGTGACCAGCCTGCCGCGGACGATGATCCGGCCTTTGGTGAACGAGACCTCCTCGCGAATTTGCGACAGGACATCCCAGCCCGCCTGCTTGACAGCGGGCGTGATGAACTTGGTGCAGATGTCGCGTTCGCTGAGGTTTTTCTTGTTCTCTAAGATCATTGAGATCCTGTTGTGTAAAATCTGGGAGACGCTGCTCAATTCATTCGCTTCTTTTTGCGTTTCGGAAACTTCATCCACCCTCACCTTTCATACGTAAACAGAACGCATTGATAAACAGCGTGTAAGTGTTAGTGACCATGGTAAGTCATTTGAGACCAGACCAGAAGACAAAAAGCCTATTCGTTTTGGGAATAGGCTTTAATTTGGACCAATCATTTTGGATACCCCACCCGGGTTTGCTCTATCAGAAAGACAACATACTGACAGTTTGGACTATTTTTAGATCTAACTGGGCGGGAAGTCAACAAATAATTTCAAATGTCAGATTGCAGATTTCAAATTGGAAAAAACTAATTAAGGAATAGAGGATTTGCGGAGTGCCGATAGGAACAGCATGAGAAAAGAAGAGACACAGACATCTCGATTGCGGAATGTGAATTTCCGATTACAGAAGAAAAAAGCAACCAGGGTCAGATCGCAACATACAATAGATCTTCTCTTTTATTCGACTCAGGATTCCTCTTGCAGAATTGTTCCTTTCGCGACAGATTAAGAAAATGCTTGACATTTCAAAAGCATTTGTACATTATATGATTAATCCGATCATTCGGAGGTGGATGGCTTAGCCATCGAGGCCCGCAAGGGCCTTTTTTATTGCCCTCTTAGACAAATTTCTTTCCGAAACAACGTCCTCCTTGTTGATCGTATTTGGCTTGAAGGATCTTAATCACCTCCGTTCCAAAAGGAGATAGTTTTCCCAGGAATAAACCCTGCTCTCCTAGAATTTCATTTCGACTGGGATGTGCAATCAGATCGGCAAGCTGCAACCCGGCAATATTATTGGCTTTTGTTTTTACCTTAAGTTGGCGGCTGGTCAACGATTTCCGAAATTCATCCGGAGCAACATAGTCCGTTCCATTTTGCCATAACCGTTCAAAAGAATCTTTCAACCTCCTATCTTCCTTGCCACCACGAGATTCCGCCATAGCATCACCCTGCGCATGGTTCCGATTCAAAAAAAAGACAAACCGCTCAAGCAACACCGCAAGACAGTAATGATAAGGATCATAACGCCATACCGTATACGTTTCTTTATGCTTCTTCTTGTCGAGACAGACTGAAATCACAGTATATTCCCAATGATTCATCAAACGCAGGAGGTCATGATTAAACGCTGCTCTCGTGCTTGGGTCCTTCAAACCTTCAAAAGGAGATTGAGCATTGACCATTTCTTTCCGGTGAAAAATGATCGGTTCATCCGGATGCGCTCGAAAGTATTTTTGCTTAACCTCCTCCATTTCGGGATGCACGACTGCGGCAACATAACCAAGTTCGAGAATAACACCAGTAAGGCTCAAGAACTGATGGTTTGGATTTTCTGAGCTTTCAAGGTCCGGATTTCCGACTTCGTCAATATAAATGCGATATTTCATTCCATTCAATCTACCTGACTTGACCCTCTAGACCAAATAAAGGGTACGCCTTGGCTGCTTCACCAAGTCGTCTTTATTGGGATAGACTTTATCAGACAGGCTTGGAATTGTTAACCTAAAAAGAGTGCAAACATACGCTTAACGCAAGTTTTCGGACGTTAATCGTAGTTGATCATCTTTGGGGGACAATTTTGGTCATTTATTAGACCTAATCGGGGAGGAAGTCAATGATTAATTTCAAATTTCAAATTGAAAAAAAGTAACGGAGTGCGCCTGCCTACGCCAAAACTACGGAGGTCAAGAGGCTTGAGCAGGCAGGGATTGCGGAATGGAAAAGGCCAATTCAAAGATATATTGAAATTGTGATATATAGAGAAGAGGAGGAAAGAATGGCTGGAGCGGAATCAATTCGCGAATCGGGCTTCTGCTGTTGCCACAGCGCAACGTTTCGGTTGCTCTGGATGCACATCGAGGGTTCATTATGGTATTAATGGCGATTGATCACGCGAGCTACTTTATCGCCCGCGTCCATTCGGCGGAATTCTGGGGAATCGCGTTGCCGGTCTATCCGAATGCACTCTGGTTTTGGACACGCTGGATCACGCATCTCTGCGCACCGGGTTTCTTTTTCCTGATGGGTATTGGAATGATACTTTTTGCAGACGCCCGCCGCCAGGCAGGATGGGAGGAAGGTCGAATCACCCGGTTTTTTGTCATCCGTGGGCTTCTACTGATCTTCCTGCAATTGTTCGTGGAGGATCCTGCCTGGATACTGGGCGACCTGTCGGCGGGCGCCGGTGTTATGGTCATCCGAGGCGGGGTGCCCGGAGGAGGCACTGAGGGTATGATTTATCTCGGGGTACTATTTGCACTCGGCGGGGTTATGGTTTTTTGGGGCTTCATGCGGAGAGTGTCATTTTGGTTCATCGGTTTGATTAGCCTCGTTGCCGTATTGGTCACGCAGTTAGTGATGCCTGGCCCGGATCACGCAGCTACTCTCTATCCACCCTTGTTAAGGTTATTGATTATCCCAGGACATACCAACATCTGGCAGATATTCTATCCCGTGGTGCCCTGGCTGGGAGTGACTGGACTGGGACTGCTCTTTGGCGAACTTTTGAAAAGGGATACACACCGGGCTGGACGAGTAGCCGGCTGGACAGGTTTGGGGTTCTTGGTCCTTTTTGTGATTGTCCGGATCACCGGGGGATTTGGCAATCTCAATGAAGTGCCGCCAGGATGGATGGGTTTTTTAAACGTGATCAAGTATCCGCCCAGTCTGGCTTTTTTGACGATGACGCTGGGAATCAATCTCTTGTTAATGGGTCTGTGGGGGTGGGCCGACCTACGTCTTAAAAGCCGATATCATCCCTTGCTGGTATTTGGCCGGGTGGCGCTATTTTTTTATCTGCTGCATCTTTGGGTTTACAGTCTGCTCGGACTGTTCTTTAAGGCGGGTAGTGGTTTGGTGACGATGTATGGCTGCTGGTTGTTGGGACTGGTGATCTTATACCCATTCTGTTACGGGTATAATCGTTTCAAAGGCCACAAATCGCTGACCTCCCTCTGGCGGTTCTTCTAATTCGCTTCAGTTCTCTTGACCTTTCTTCGAAACAGGCGTTTGCGAAGCGGAGAAACGGAGATGGGGAGACATAAGATCAGATGGGGAGATCGGGAGATGAGGCGATGGGGAGAAATCTCAAAATGCGGAATGTGGAGTGCAGGGGAGGAACTATGACGTGTGAGGTTTCAAGAATTTGTCGAGGATGAGGATATCGATTTCTTTCACCCGTTCAAAAATCTTATCGTTGGTCAAGAAAGCAGTGGCTCCGTGCAGAATGGCCGTGGCAAGCTGGATCGCATCCGGTGTTTTGATCCGGTCCGCTGATCGCACGTCAGAAGCTTTTCGCGCTACGTCCAATCCCATCTCGTAGAAGGTTAGGTTGGGAAAGGTGGTCAGATAGTATTCGTAATCCAGGGCAACCTGCGGAAGACCCTCTGCTTTAGGCTTAGCCAGGATCTCCATCAGTGTCAGATAGGATGTGACTCCCTTATTGATTCCATTTTCCAAACCATTGAAGATCATTTCTGTAAGAGGAGAATAGCGAGGGTGATCCTCAAGGTGGTAGATAAACACCGAGGTGTCTAACCCGATGACCGGGTGACTTTTGAGGAAATCCTTCAGCGCTTTCATTTTTCTTCCCAGGCCTTCCTCTCTTTTCTGATATACTCCGTAGCATCCATTCCTTCCCAGACATCCTTATGTAACCCACGCAGATGCTTCGCATAGCTTTTCGGTTTCGGCTTCAGAACAAGGCTATCTTTCTCCACGTCAAGGATCAAACGATCCCCCGGACCGATGGCCAACTTCTTACGGGCTGCCTTCGGAATGACGATCTGGTTCTTACTGCTGAGGATGACCACTGCCTTCATAGAATTCTCCCTTTTCAGAATATCTATTTACTTTTTATCACAAAGTAAAACAAAAATCAATATAGTTTTACTTTTTCTTAGAAATGGATACATTTCTCGATGTAAACAAGGTGCTGGTTGGGCGCTGGCATTCTACCCATTCCTTGACAAGGGAAAAAGGATGACTAATTTTTAATTGAGGGAATAGAGTGTCCTCTCTAAGGGGGGGTATATCCATTCCCTTTTTTTGGAGAGTCTTGCTCGGCCTAAATTTTTGATCTATGTGGAACGGAACAGAAACAACAGACATGGTCAGGAGCTTTCATGGGTATTCGCGAAACGTTCAAGATGCTGTTTGCGTAGGTGTAAGAGATGCTGAGGTGAGAGAAGAAAGAAGGGCATCGTTAACAGGATGAGTGAGGGTCGTCCCATGCATAGAAGGGGTACAAAAGCTAAAATCGCTTTCGTTGCATTCCTGGTAGGCGGTATTACGTTTGCTCATTACTTTACTGAATGGAATGTGCACCATTATCATATTTTTTATCAGGGCCTCTATTTTCTTCCTGTGATCCTTGCAGGATTTTGGTTTGGCCTGCGAGGTGCCCTGGCCGCATCTCTAATCATCACGATACTTTATCTCCCCTTCACGGTGATTCACTGGAATGGCTTCTCGGCCGATGATTTCAATAGTGTCATGGAAATGGTATTGTACAACGTCGTTGCTTTGATTCTGGGAACGCTGAGAGACCGAGAGGCCGCCGTGCAGAGGCGCCTTCGGGAGTCCGAGGGGTTGGCTTCCATGGGGAAAATGGTTTCTTGTTTGGCCCATGACCTGAAAACCCCGCTGATTGCTATCGGTGGCTTTGCCCGCCTTGTACAAAAAAGCGTCGAGAAGAAGGATTTCTCTTTTGAGGGAAAATTAGACATCATTGTTAAAGAAACGATCCGGTTGAGAAGAATGATAGAGGAAATGCTGGATTTTTCTCGGCCGCTGGAATTGCGCCTAACTCAAGGAAACGTGGAAAACATCGTGAACCAGTCCTTAGCCATCCTCTCAGATTTGCCCAATGCAAAAAAGGTGAAATTTCAGAATATGGGCCGACAGGATCTTCCTTTGATAGTTCTTGATTCCGATAGAATGAAGCAGGCCCTCATCAATTTGCTAACGAACGCACTGGAGGCATCCCCTGAAGATGGAACGGTTGCGATTGATTGCTACCAAGAGAAAAGAAAGCTTATTATCGATATAAAAGACCAGGGTAGCGGAATCCCGATGAGTAAAAGAGAAGAGATTTTTTGTCCTTTTTTTACTACCAAGGAAGGAGGAACGGGATTGGGACTCCCTATCGCGAAAAAGATTATCGAAGCTCACCAAGGATATCTGGAAGCCATCGAAAATTCCGGTAAGGGGGCTATTTTTAGAGTGACCCTCCCTTTTTTGTGATATCAAAACGACAAGTTACTATTTCAACCTGAATCGGACGTGAATTTCCGTTCGCGCCCATACGGGTGATAGGGCGACGAAAAAAATAAACCAGGGAAGCGGAGACGTTTCAAATTGCGGAATTCGGAGTGCGGATTGCGGAATGGAAAAACTTAATTCAAAGATAAGAAGATAAGCAGAGGGATATGATATAATGATTTTGGAAGGTGTGCTGCAAAGGGAATCTTGTTTCTAGGAAGGAGGTGATTTTATGCCAATTTATCTGATGCTCACCACTCTAACCGATGAAGGGCGGAAGACAATAAAAGAGAAACCGAGTAGGATCAAACAAGTTAACAAGGAAGTAGAGAAGATGGGGGTTAAGATTCTTAGCCAGTACGCTCTCTTGGGCGCTTATGATTTCGTGAACATCCTGGAGGCTCCTGATAACCAGACGATAGCCAGAGTGGCATTAGAATTGGGGTCCAGGGGAGCTTTGAATACGACAACACTTGCGGCCCTATCCATTGATGAATTTATCAATGCAATGAAAAAGAAAAAAAGATGAAGAATCGTTCGATGGTCTCTTCATCTGATTTCGGCACACCTTGCACGGTATGCCGGAGAGCATGGCAACCCCTTGCTCTGTAAGGCATAAGATCGATACCGGCGCCCTCCTTACTGACTTGAGGTGCCAAAATGGCACCTCAAGTCTTCGAATTGCGCCTGCCTACCGGAAGCAGGGAGTGCGGATTCCGGAATGAAGCGGGCGAAAAACTCGCAAGGGCGCATGGCTGTGCCCGAGCTGAGCAAGCTGTTTGACGGACGGAGTACAGCCCATCACCTTAATACGGGTCAGGACATTTCCGATTTTACGGGCTCTTTTTCGACAACGGAATTCCTCCATCGCCTATGTTTTCTTTTGGAATCTCGAGGAGGATGATATGAACCCGATCCGCCGAAACCTCAAGTGCCTCGACAATGGCATCCGTCACTTTCTTAATTAATCGCTCTTTCTTCTCCGGCGGCCTTCCTGCGATCATGCTGATGTGAACAATGGGCATCTTCTTCTCCTCCTTTAGGAAATGTGTCCGTGACCGTGGTCCGTGTCCGCAAATTCATCATGGGTTCACCCTCGTCCAATATAAAACCCTTTCACCGCCGAGGCGCGGAGGACGCAGAGGATACATTTTTTATTTGGCCGAAAGATACCGCCAAACAAAAAGCCTTCTTTCATATCAAAACATACAGGTTCCTGGTCCCAAAACTTTGAAATACGGTCTGTATTATTCCCGACGGGTGGGAGTTTATGATCCAATCGCCTTCTCCCGATTGGATCATAAGAACGTCTTCTCCGCGTCCTCTGCGCCTCTGCGGTGAGAATCCTATCTTCGTTTATTGGATAATCCTGTCTGCCTTCTTCAATAACTCCGGAGGGATAATCGCGCCTTGTGCCCGGGCGGCTTTCTCGTTAATCAGAAGGACCAGTTTTTCACCGGAATCCCAGGGGATATCTCCCGGTTTTTCCCCTTTTAGGATCCGAACCGCTTTCTTCCCCGCAGAATGACCGATTTGAAAATAATCCCATCCATAAGCAGCGATGGCCCCCGCGGTGACACACTTGAGATCACCCCCGAAGAGCGGGATTTTCTTTTGATTACAGACCTTCACAATGACCTCGAACGAAGACAGGGCGACATGGTCATACGTGATGTAAATGGTCTGAACTTTTCCGACGAGAAATTGAGCAGCGGGGAAGACCTCATCATCTTGAGAGATACTCACTTCGATCAGCTCCACGCCTAACTTCCTGGCAGCCGGCCGCATCTCTTTGATGTAAATGAGGGATCTGGGATCTCCTGCGTTATAAATCGTCCCCCATTTTTTTGCCTTGGGAATGAATTTGGTGTACATCTCGAACTGCAGAGTCACAGGCCATCGATCGCTCACGCCCGTGACATTGGTTCCGGTTCTTGTCCCCAGGGGTTTTTTTCTGGGGATGAGTCCGGCATAGACGGGTTCCGTTACGGAGGAGAAGACAATAGGAACATCTTTAATAATTTTCATCACCGCCCGTGAAGAGGGGGTGCCGATGCTGTGGATCAGATCTACATCTGAATTCATGAACTTCTCGGCGATCGTTTGAGTACGATTGACGTCTCCCTGTGCGTTATGCCGATCATAGGAAACATGCGTGCCCTCTTTGAACCCCGCCTCGGCCAGGGCCTTCTCGAACCCTTTGGCATCCGCATCGAAGTCCGGGTAGGAAGCGGTCTGGGTCACGCCGATTCTAGGGATGATCTTTTTAGTTATTTTCCCCTGGGCAAAGGAAAAGGTTGGGGAGACAACGAGTAACAGGATTAAAATAGAGCGCAGGTTTTTCGACATCATGAAATTGTTTTTCCAATGCCTCAAAGATGACGCTCAACGCATAACGCTATCTATCGGGGATTTCTCTTCGCAACCGAGGTTAGCAAAAAAATACCACCTTTTCAGCCACCTGTCAATTTGCCCCTTCATTCCGGCAAATTGATTTCATTGGACCTTTGGATTAGATTCGGCGTTTCCTAAAATCAGGTTCACCGCTGAGCCGCAGAGAGCGCAGAGTGAGATTCTGTTCCGATCCAGTCGGGAGACGGCGATTGGATCAGAAACCTCATTCCTACGGGACGGCAAAAGGCCCAAGAAACTCTGATGACTCTGCATTCCCTCCGCGTCCTCTGCGCCTCCGCAGTGAGAATCCTATTTTGGACAAGCATGATCCAGCAAGTCTTCGTGAATTAGTTGGCCTGTCTCTTGAAGAGTATTCCGAATTGCGATAAGTTAACCGACATGAATCGTCTTTATTTATTTCTCCTCGCCGGAATCATAGCGGTCTCAACCGCTTCGATTTTTATCAAGCTCTGTGATGCGCCGGTGTTGATCATTGCGACCTACAGGATGGTGCTCGCCTCCCTGGTGTTGATGCCTTTTGCTTGTCATCAAGAAACGTGGAGGGGATGGGGGAGAACCGAATGGAAATGGTCTCTTCTCTCCGGGCTCTTCCTGAGCCTCCACTTTGCCTTCTGGATGGCCTCTTTGAAGTATACTTCGGTAGCCAGCTCCGTAGTCCTGGTAACTACCCATCCCGTCTTTGTCGGCATAGGAGCGTGGCTCTTCCTGAAGGAAAGACCCGGGCTGAATTTAATCTTCGGAATCGCTCTCTCCGTTTTGGGGAGCGGATTGATCAGTTACGGGGATATGAGCCCTTCGAAAGAGGCTTTGATGGGGGATGGGTTAGCCCTTCTGGGAGCCATCGCTGCATCAGGATACCTGCTTGTGGGAAGAAAAATGAGAAAGGATCGGAATCTGATCTCCTACATCTTCCCGGTTTATTCAACGGCCGGATTGATCCTGATTCTCTTCGCCCTTATTTTCCAAAATCCTTTTTTCGGATATTCATCGTCTACCTATCTCTATCTCTTTCTCCTCGCCCTCGTCCCTCAATTGATCGGTCACACGACGTTCAATTGGGCCTTGAAATATCTTCCGGCCACCGTGGTCGCCATTTCCGTTTTAGGTGAGCCCATGGGTTCTACCCTTTTGGCCTACTTTATTCTGGGGGAAGGGCTAACGGTCTGGAAGATCCTCGGGGGGATTTCAATCTTCGCCGGAATTCTGATGGCGCTTCGGAAAAAGGCTTTAAATTACAAGTAAATTTGATAAAATGGTACAATTGTAGAATAGGGTGACTTTAGAAAAGGCTGCTGAAAAAGTCATCTTTCCCAGGTTGCTCAAAAAGGGCCAGATGCAAGGCCCCAGAAATCCTGAGGAGTGAGGCGTACTTGGCTGTACGCTGCAACGACGAAGGATGAGGGAAACGCAGCAGATGGCCATTTTTCAGCAACCTGTTATCGGGTAGCGATCAGTTCTTAGGAAGGGAACGGGTCCCGCAATGAAGATAACCGTACTTAACGGAAGCCCCAAGGGGGACTCCAGCGTCACCCTGCAGTATGTCCATTTCATGCAGAAGAAGTTTCCTCAACATGAACTGAAGATCGTCAACATCGCGGCCCAGATTAAAAGGATCGAAAAAGACGAAAAGACATTCCAAGAGGTGATGGACGAAGTAAGGTCTTCAGAAGGCGTGCTCTGGGCTTTCCCCCTCTATTACCTTCTCGTTTCCTCCCAATATAAGCGGTTTATCGAGCTCCTCTGGGAGAGAGAGGCAGTGGATGCTCTCAAAAACAAGTATACCGCGGTGTTGTCCACCTCTATTCATTTCTTCGACCACACGGCTCATAATTACATGAATGCAATTTGCGATGATCTTGATATGAAATATTTGGGCTTTTTCTCAGCCGCTATGTATGATCTCCTGAGTCGAAAGGGGAGAGAAAAATGGACCCTTTTTTGCTCCGAATTCTTCGATGGGATTCAAAAGCGCATCCCCACCTCGAAGAGATTTCCACCCGTCCTTTATCGGCCCTTCGATTATGTCCAAGGTCCTGTGGAGCAGCCGATCAGCACCCAAGGGAAAAAGGTGTTGATCCTATCCGATCTGAAAGACCCTCATACCAATTTAGGCAAGATGATCGAGCGATTTAGAAATTCATTCATGGGTGAGGTGCAGGTGACCAATCTCCATCATATCGATATAAAAGGAGGCTGCCTGGGTTGCCTTCAATGCGGTTATGATTATCAATGTTCCTACGGGAATCAAGATGAATATGTTCCATTCTATAAAGATCAGGTGAAAAATGCCGATATCCTTATTTTCGCAGGAACGATCCAGGACAGGTATTTGTCCTCCAGATGGAAAATGTTCTTCGACAGAAGTTTCTTTAATACCCATACGCCGTCCTTAACGGGGAAGCAAGTCGGATTCATCCTTTCCGGGCCATTGAGACAAATTCCCAACCTCAGACAGATCTTGGAAGCTTATACAGAATGGCAGCAGGCGAATCTTGTCGATATGATTACAGACGAAGAAGAGGACTCGAAGATATTGGACGGACGGCTCCAGTATTTAGCCGAGCGGAGCATTCGCCTTGCTGAGAAGAACTATATCAAACCGAAGACTTTTCTCAGTGTCGCCGGAATGAAGATCCTCAGGGACGATATTTGGGGAAAACTCCGGTTTCCTTTTCAGGCAGATCATCAGTTCTATAAAGAACACCATCTCTATGACTTTCCTCAGCGAGATTACAAGGCCCGTCTCATCAACTCTCTCTTAATCCTTCTCACGAAAATACCCTCGATGAGAAAAGAAATCTATCGTAAGAGAATAAAGGAGGAAATGTTAAAACCCTTCCAAAGGGTTTTGGAAAAGGAAGAATAAAAATACGGGAAAAATAGCAAAAGAACTCACTCTTGTCCAAAATAGATTCTCAACGCAGAGCCGCAAAGGACGCAGAGAAACCGATTTTTTATTTGGCGCTGAGAGGCTGCCAAATAAAAAGCCTTCTGTTACTCTGGGATAAGGTTCTTCGTAGCTTGTATAGCCTCCAAAGAGTCCCGGTTTAATGGTCGAAGTGAAGAAGTTTCTGATCCGATCGTCGTCTCCCGATGGGATCAGAAGAAAAATATTCCTCAGCGGTCTCTGCGGCTCTGCGGTAAACCTGGTTTTGAAAAAAGCGAATACCAGGCAAAAAGCTCAATGAAATCAGCTTGCATTTCACCATCAAGGAAGGGAAAAAGCCATGAAATTCGTCGTCCATGAACATCATGCAACACGGCTCCATTACGATTTCCGTCTGGAGATCGCCGGAGTCCTCAAATCATGGGCCATTCCGAAAGGCCCTTCCATGAATCCGGCGGATAAGAGGCTTGCTGTCATGGTGGACGATCACCCGCTGGAATACGGCGAGTTTGAAGGAATCATTCCTCAAGGACAATACGGCGCCGGGCCCGTCCTCATCTGGGACTCGGGTGAATTTCAACCGGAGGGAGATTCCGAATCCGCCCTGAAGAAAGGAAAGCTAAGTTTCACTTTGAAGGGAAAGAAACTGAAGGGCGGCTTCTCTCTCATCCTCATGAAAGGGAGAGGGAGTGGTAAGGATTGGCTTCTCATCAAGGGTCAGGACTCCTTCGCCCAAAAGGACTGGGAGATCAAACAAGAACTGACTCTGGGAAAGAAGAAGAAACTCATTGAAAAAGCGCCACCGTGTGAAACGAGCTAATTCTACCGGGTTGCTGAAAAACGCCCATCTGCGGCGTTTCCTTCATCCTTCGTCGTTGAGGCGTACCTCCAAGTACGCCTCACTTCTCAGGATTTCAGGGGCCTTCCATCTGGGCATTTTTGAGCAACCCGGGAAATAGAATGTTTCCAGTTAACTCCTAGATTGCAGATTGAAAGATCTGGAAACAAATTTGTTTTAGTCATTCGGAATTCGAGATTTCATCCTCAGCATTGAAACAAAGGCAATTGCCATTCGGTTCGGTTGCCGGTAGCCATCCTTGCCCTTCCCGAACTGCAGAGGTCTCCTTTCAGATCCGGGTTCTTACACTGACAGATCGAGGCCGTGATCCCGAACCTTTCTCCAATTTCCTTCATCCTCCCATACCCCTTCTCCCGTATGGCTATTGGAAGGAGTTTTGTCCTGGTAGAAGAACCAATCGCTTTCCACTCCCGGGCCTGGAAACAGGACTCTATGATTTTCCGATGAAGGGGGGAAAGCTCTTCCATCAATTGCCTCTCGATGGCAGGCCGAAGATGGAGGTAGCTAAGGGTCACGCGTTTCACTCCTGCCCCCTGTAGCCGCCTGAAAAGGGCCGTGGCCTCGATTTCCGTATCCGTAACGAAAGGGATGATGGGATCGACCCTTACCTCCGGAAGAATTCCGATCTCCTTCAACCTTTCAACATTCCCCAGCCTCTTCTCCGGAGATGGAGTCCCGGGCTCATAGACTTTCCGATATCGCTCCGAGAGAGAAACCAGGCCAATCTGAGTGAAGATTTTTTCAGGAGAAATTTTCAGGAGATCGAAGAACCGGTGCGGAATGAGCCCTTTCGTTAAGAAGGAGATTCCGATCCCGCGATCGACGAGGGTTCGAATCACCTCATAAGTAACGTCAAGAATATCGGGATGATGTTGAAAGCAGTCCGATGAGGTGTTCAGGATCACCCATCGGGGAATCGCCTTTTTCCTCAGCAACTCCTCTTTTAAAAGGCTGGGCAAATTGACATAAAGCTGAACCTCTCCCTTTCGGGGCGCCTGGCTGTATCCTCTGGCATAACAGTAAGTGCACTCAAAGATACAACCGTTGGTGATATTGAGGGTGGGAATTCCTTCGAGACAACCGAATTGAGCCGGCGTCAGTACTTTGCCCTTTCTCAGCTTCGGAATAAGTCTTTGATTATCCAACACAACCCATTTCGCGCTAATCGTTCGAAGTTGCCAAAGGGGAGGGTGAGAACTCCGATCTCTAAACTCTGAACTCCGAACTAGGTTTTATGCCGCCACTTCTTTACTCTATCCCGGGCTCCCTCTATGTAAACGTAAATCACAGGAGTGAGATAAAGAGTGATGAGCTGGGAAAAGACAAGGCCACCCACCACAGCGAGTCCAAGGGGACGCCGTGATTCTGCACCGGTGCCAAATCCGATCGCAATGGGCAGCGTGCCCATGATGGCTGCCATCGTCGTCATCATGATGGGACGGAACCGGATCAGACATCCTTCAAAGATGGCATCATACGGGTTTTTCCCATGGTTTCTCTGTGCCTCGAGGGCAAAGTCAATCATCATGATGGCATTCTTTTTAACGATTCCGATCAGCATGATGATTCCTACCATCGAATACAGGTTTAAATCCATGTTGGGGATCTTCAGCGCTTTGAAAATCAGCAGTGTCACTAAGGCCCCGAACCCGGCAGAAGGAAGACCCGAAAGAATGGTAAGAGGATGGACGAAACTCTCATAGAGAATCCCGAGCACGATGTAAATGACTAAGATCGCCATCACCAATAGGAGGCCCATTCCTTTCATGGAGGCCTGAAAGGCTTGGGCCGTTCCCTGGAAGCTCGTGCTGATCGAAGCAGGCATCGTAGCCTTTGCTGCCTTTTGAACAGCGGCGACGGCATCCCCGAGAGAAACACCCGGCTGAATATTGAAAGAAAGGGTTACCGAGGGAAGCTGACCCAGGTGGTTTATAGAAAGAGGCCCAAGGCTACGGGTCAGATTCGCCACCGCATTGAGAGGGACCAATTGGCCTGTGGAAGATCGAATGTAAAGCATGGAGAGAGCAGACGGATCTAACTGATATCGAGGTTCCAGTTCGATGATGACCTGGTACTGGTTAATAGGAGTGTAAATGGTAGAGATCTGCCTTGCTCCATAGGCGCTGTACAGAGCATCTTCGATCTGATTAGCGGTCACGCGAAGAGCCGAGGCCTTATCCCGATCAATGTCGATATTCACCTGAGGGTTCTTGATTTGCAGATCGCTGTTCACATCTTGCAGCCCTGGTATTCCTCGCATCTTCGCTTCGAGTTGAGGAGCATGTTTAGAAAGTTCCTTGATCTCAGGACTTTGCAGGGTAAATTGGTACTGACCCTTGGTCAGCTGTCCTCCAATCCGAATGGGAGGAGGGTTTTGAAGGAAAGCCTGGATGCCTGGAATCTTTGCCAGCTTTGGACGTAACTCCTGAATCACCTCATCCGCGGTCAATTTCCGTTCAGACCGCGGCTTCAACGTAACAAAGATGCGGCCCAGGTTCCCCGTTGCGGATGGGCCTCCTGCTCCCGCCGTGGAAGAAAAGGAATCGACATTCGGGTCCTGCCGGACAACCTCCATCACAGCAAGCTGATGTTGTTTCATCGATTCGAAAGAGATCCCCTGTGCCGCTTCGGTGAAGCCGAAGATCTGACCAATGTCTTCACTCGGGAGAAATCCGTAGGAGAAAGTCATGAAAAGAAAGCCCGTGGCAACGAGAATCAGGATGGAGAACACCATCGTCGCCAGGCGGTGGTTCAAGACAAATTTAAGGCTCGACCGATAGACTTGAAGCATCCCCTCGAAGAAGCGCTCTGAGGTTCTATAGAGACGACTTTGCTTCGTTTCCCCCTGGTGCCTCAGAAAACGACTGCAGAGCATGGGGGTCAGGCTCAAGGAAACGAAACCGGAAACCAATATCGCCACGCCTATCGTCACGGCAAATTCATGAAGCAATCTGCCCACGATCCCGCCCATGAAAAGGACGGGGATAAAGACGGCAACGAGGGAAAGGGTCATCGACAGGATCGTAAAGCCGATCTCTCTCGATCCATTGAACGCAGCTTGGAGAGGCTTTTCTCCCGTCTCCATGTGCCGGACGATATTTTCCAACATCACGATGGCGTCATCAACCACGAATCCTACGGAAAGCGTCAAAGCCATCAGGGAGAGATTATCCAGGCTGTATCCCAGGACGTACATGGCCGCGAATGTACCGATGACCGACATGGGAAGGGCCAGGCTTGGAATGATGGTAGCCGACAAGTTCCGCAGAAAGAGAAAAATCACCAGGACGACCAGGCACATCGTTAGAAGCAAAGTGAACTTAACATCATTGACCGAATCACGAATCGAAAGAGACCGGTCATACTGAACGTCCAGATTGATTGAACCAGGCATCTGAGAACGAAACGTGGGCAGCAGCTCCCGGATTGAATCCACCACCTGAACGGTGTTTGTTCCGGGTTGACGGTAAATGGCCAAACCGATGTTGCGAACATTATTGTACCAGCCTGCGATCTTGTCATTTTCGACGCTGTCGATCACTCTTCCCAGGTCGCCGAGCCGCACAGGAGCACCATTCCGGTAGGCCACGATCAGGGGACGGTAAGCCTCTGCATTATTCAGTTTTCCGCTGGCCTCTATGGTGAAAGCCTGGTGGGCTCCGTACAATATCCCGGTTGGAAGGTTCACATTTCCAGTTACGATCGCATTCGCTGCTTCGTTGATCCCGATAGAGCGTGTAGCAAGAGCCTTTGGGTCCAGTTGGACGCGAACAGCATATTTCTGAGCCCCAAAGACCTGAACCTGGGCCACGCCGCTCACCATGGAGATTCGTTGAGCCACATAGGTATCCGCATATTCGTGAACAGCTGGGAGAGGAAGGGTGGATGAGCTGAAGGACAGGAAGAGGACGGGGAAGTCCGCCGGGTTGACCTTCTGATAGGACGGAGGGTTGGGCATATCCGGCGGGAGCTGGCGTGCCGCCTTTCCGATCATCGCCTGGACGTCCTGAGCCGCCGCATCGATATTTCGGCTCAGGTTGAATTGCAGCGTGATTCGCGTGTTCCCCTGGGTGTTGGTTGAATTCATCGAGTCCAGCCCCGCAATGGTTGAGAATTGCCGCTCGAGTGGAATCGCCACGGCAGAAGCCATTGTTTCCGGACTTGCTCCGGGGAGTTCGGCGATCACGAGAATGGTAGGGAAGTCAACCGTAGGGAGGTCACTGACCGGCAAGAGACGATATCCCAGGATACCGAAGAGGAGAATTCCTATCATGACCAGGGTTGTCATGACAGGACGCCGGATAAAAAGTTCTGGGATGTTCATGGTGTTTTTTTCTGGCTGGCGTTGGCTGAATCAGGCGTTTTGACTTCAACTCTAGCTCCGGGGTAGAGCCGGACCTGTCCATCGGTCACCACCCTTTCATCCGCCTGAAGTCCCTTTTGAATAACGGTCTCACCATTGATTGTTCTTCCGGCTACCACCTGGCGGGATTCTACCGTCAAGTCAGGCTTGACGACAAAGACATACTGCCCGTCCTGTCCGGTCTGGATGGCTTGGGAGGGCACCACGACCACATTCGGTTCTTCTGTGAGGGTGAGAACCAAGTTGACGAATTGTCCTGGCCAGAGTTTTCTCTCACGATTGTCAAAAGTTCCTTTGAGCCGTATCATTCCGGTGGAGGTATCCACCGCGTTATCAATAAAGGTAACGGTCCCCTTCTCCGGACGTTCATCACTCTGGGGAGAAGAGGCTTCGACCTGGAGCTTATTGGAAGCCATTCGTTTTCGGATCTCCGGAAGGAATTGCTCGGGCACAGAGAAGGAAACGTCGATAGGAACGATCTGATTGATGACCAGAAGGGTGATATCATCCGCTTTGATAATGTTGCCTTGCTTGACGGAGAGGCTCCCTGTGCGGCCTTCTATGGGTGAGCGAATCGAGCAGTATTCCAATTGGATCTTCGCATTCTCAACGGCAGCCCGATCCGCAACGACCGTGGCCTCGAGTGCCTCCGCATCCGAATGAATCTTGTCATACTGCTGCGTCGAGACCACTTTTCTCTGGATTAAGGATTCATACCGCCGTGCATCCTCTGTCGCGTTCCTGGCCCTGGCCTGGTCCCTCTGAAGATTGGCTTCGGCCTCCTTCAAAGCCGCCTCGTGCGGACGAGGATCAATTGTAAGAAGGAGGTCTCCTTTCTTCACGTCCTGACCCTCTGTAAAATGAACGCGGACTAATTCTCCGCCGACCTTCGATTTGACCATCACCGAAGAAAAGGCCTGAACATTCCCGATGGCACGAAGCTCCACGGGAACTGTTTTCTTTGTCGCGAGGCCAACGACCACAGGTGGGGGCGGAACAGGATTTTTGGCTTTTCCGTTAGAACAGGCTGAAGCAAGAAGGGTGAGAAGCAGCAACCCTGGAATGATCCATGGAATTTTTGTCCTTTTTCTTCTCACAACAACAATATTTAAGACTTTATTCCACGTTTGTCAATCGTCCAACACTCCAGAAGGATTAGACAAAATTAAGATTGACATTCAATCTTCTTTCAGCGATATTGTGTTGAGTTAAGGCAGACAACCTGTTAGAGGAACCCGGAATAGGAATGAAAGAGGGAGCGCCGAAAAAAATACTGGTGATTGATGATGAGAAGGATACGGTGGAAATGATCACTGTGCTCCTCAAATTGGAGGGTTTTCAAGTCCTCCCCGCCTTTTCCGGGGATGAGGCGACGAGAATTTTGGAGGCGGAGAGTCAGAAGGTTTCGGAATCTGAAACACCCGTCGATCTGATTCTCCTCGATATTTTGCTGGGCGACGCGGATGGGAGGGAGATCTGCCTCAAGATCAAAGAGGATGAAAGATTGAAATTCATCCCGGTCATCATTCTTACCGTTCGATCAAGCCTTCAGGATAAGATCCACAGCCTCAACCTGGGAGCGGATGACTACATCACCAAGCCATTTATTAACGAAGAATTGCTGGCGAAGGTGAACGTGATGCTTCGAATCAAGGATCTTCATGATGAACTGAAGAGGGAGAAGGATAAGAATGTTCTCCTCACACAGGCGTTGGAGAAGCGATATAGTTTCGGAAACATCCTCGGGAAAAACGCCCGGATGCAAGAGGTCTTCGAGTTGATCTCGGACATTGCCGACACGGATTCCACCGTGCTCATCCAGGGGGAGAGCGGAACGGGAAAAGAATTGATCGCCAGGGCGATTCATTTCAACAGTCACCGGAAGAACAAACCTTTCATCATCGCGAATTGCTCGGCCTATTCTCAGAACCTTCTGGAGAGCGAGCTCTTCGGCCACGAGAAAGGGTCTTTCACAGGGGCCATCCGGCGAAAGGTCGGACGGTTCGAACTGGCCGATGGGGGAACGATCTTCCTCGATGAGATCGGAGAGGTCTCTCCTCCGACCCAGATCCTGCTGCTTCGGGTCTTGCAAGATCACCGCTTCGAGAGGGTCGGGGGGGAAGAGACCCTCGAGGTGGACACCAGGGTGATTGCTGCGACGAATAAGAATCTGACTGAGGAGATGAAGAAGGGGACCTTCAGGGAAGACCTTTATTACCGGCTTAATGTCATTCCCATTTTCGTTCCTCCCCTTCGTGAGAGAAAAGATGATATCCCCCTTCTGGCTTCTTATTTTCTGCAAAAATTCAGCCGCGAGAGGGGAAAAGAAGTCACCGGTTTTTCTCCTGAAGTAATAGAGATTCTCCTCGCTCACTCCTGGCCTGGAAATGTCCGTGAATTAGAGAATGTCATTGATCATGCGATCATCATTTCGAAACAGGACAAGGTGCTGCCGAGAGACCTTCCGCAATTCTTGTCTCAGAGACCTTTGCCCGCACAAGAATTCACAACCCTCGAGGATTATGAAAGGGATCTCATTTTGAGAACTTTGCAGGAAACCAATTGGAATAAGTATAAGGCTTCAAAAAAATTAAATATTAATCGATCCACCCTTTATGGAAAGATCAAACGATATGGGTTGGAAAAAAGACAGAATTAATACAAAAACTGTACAGAAAATAGACATATTCGTAACTTATTAAAATAATAAGTATTTTTCAATAGAAAAAATCCAAACACTCCAATCTACCGTTTAAATTTATACAATTTTCCCTCCAAAATCCAATTCCATCCAATCCTTCAATTTCTTAAATGTGGCTAACTGGTTGATTTCATAAATTAATTTTTACTTTGGTACAAAAATTGCTCATTCCATAGCCCATATGAATAAGGGAGGACTGTGATGAAGTGTCATCGATGTGGTGGAACAATGGTTTTTGAAAAATTCTACGGCATTTGCGAAGAATTTTTCGGCTGGAGGTGCATTTTTTGCGGCGAGATCGTTGATAAAGTGATCATGGAGAATCGGATCGAACAGAAACGGTAGTATTCCCTTCCAAAAGGCTGACTGAGTGAACTCATCTTGGAAGGGGATCTTTATGGCAAGTAAGATTTGTATTGTCGATCACGATCTAGCCAGTCGAGGTTACTTAAGAGAATGTTTGGAGAGAGAAGGTCATCAGGTTATCACATTAGATAGCGGCTATCAGATCAAACCTTACCTTTCTAAAGAATATCTCAATATCCTCATCCTCAACATTGAAAGCCCCGGGGTTAAAGAAAAGGGGCTGCTGTTCGAGATCCAGAAGTCCTGCCGGCCGAGAATCCTGCTGATTGTTTCGGAAAGGCAGGACCCCTTCCTCAAAGAGGCCATCGATGCGGGCGTGTATGGTTTTATTCATAGACCTTTTAACCTCAAAGAGGTCTGCACGATGGTCGACCATCTGACCCGATCATGTAACTGATAAAATTCCAAACCCGAAGCACGCCCAAGGACCAATTGGTTAAATCCTAAACTCGAAACCCTAAACTCTAAACAAACCCAAATGTCCCTGCCTGCCGGCAGGCACAAAACTCAAAACCGTATAACTTAGAAAATAGTCGATTCAATTGTTGAGAAATCAAAATTACCTTTTGAGTTTTATATTTTGGATTTATTTGGGATTTAGAGTTCAGTGTTTAGAGTTTTATACCATTTTGGATTTTTTGTGGCCCGAATCTCCCCGGCTGTGATAGAATGGAGTGTCGCTGGAATCCGTAAAGAGTAAGGAGCTATTCGTTCATGGACGATTTATGGAAGGGTGTGCCGGAATTTCCCCGGTTTAATGAATTAACCCTCGAAGACAAACCTCTCCTCGATCAACTCTTCGGCCGCTTCCCTCCTGTGATCTCAGAGTTTACCTTTACCAACCTTTTCATCTGGCGACATGTCTATCGGACCAAAGTCAGTCGTTTCGGGAATCTCCTCTGCCTCCTGTCCGAGCGGGGACAGGATTCGTTTTTCTTTCCTCCGGTTGGAGAAGGAAATGTAATAGAATGTTTTCAGAGTCTACTGCAATACCTTGGCGGAAAAGGTCTACCTCTTAAAATCGCCCGTGTCCCGGAAGCCCTGGTGACTCAGATCGATTGGAAGGCATCGGGAATGAAGGCCGAGCTGGATCGAAGCCAATGCGATTACATCTATCTGGTTCAAGAGATGGTTGATTTGAAAGGCAGAAAATATCACCGGAAGAGGAATCATATCAAACAATTTCAGGAAAAATATTCCTTCCAGTATATTCCCCTCACTCCGGAGTGGGTTCCGCAGTGCCTCCAGCTGCAAACCGAGTGGTGTGATCTCAGGGATTGCGAGGCGAATCCAGGATTGCACAATGAATCCCTCGCCACCAAGGAGGCCTTTACTCACTTTGAGGAGTTAGGAGTGAAAGGAGGAGCCATCCTGATCAATGGAAAAGTGGAGGCCTTTACTCTGGGAGATCCACTTAATCCGGAAACGATCGTCATTCACATTGAAAAGGCAAATCCCGCTTATGATGGACTCTATCCTACGATCAATCAGGCTTTCTTGAAACACGAAGGGTCAGGGTTTACTTATGTCAATCGAGAACAGGACTTGGGGGAAGAAGGCTTGAGGAAGGCAAAGGAATCTTATTTCCCCCTTCACATGATCAATAAGTATACGATTTCGTTTGAATAAAAGAAAGGAGAAGGATATGCCGGAAAAAGAATTCTTACCGTATTCTTACAAACGTTTTAAGAAAGAATTTCCAGGGTTAGAAAGGGAATATGATCGTCTTGCCAAGAAATGCCACGCCTCCGGGCCCCTGAATGAAAAGACGCGGAGGTTGATCAAGCTGGGAATTGCCATCGGTTCGGAATCCGAGGGGGCCATCAAATCCCATGCCCGAAGAGCCATGGCCATCGGTATTACTCCAAAAGAGATTCGCCATGCCGCCCTTTTGGGGTTGACCACCATTGGATTTCCGAAAATGATCGCTGCATTGAATTGGATTCATCAGGCTTTTGAAGAAGGTCCCCTGAAGCACAGAAGGGGCGACTAGAGAAGCCCTGCCGAGATAGGTTATTATTCTGGAGAGAGAAAGGATTCCAAGAATGGGAGAGAGAAAAGGCTGGAGAGTCAAAACCTTTACGACCGAGATAAAAATTTTTCAGACGATAAAGGAGTTGGAGACCCTGGATGAAAAGGTAAATCGTTTCATCGCAGACAACAAGGTGAAAAAAGTTGTCTCGGTCAATGACACGACCACCGCAGACAATACTGGCGCGACGATTGGATTGATCCGTGTTTTGACTTACGAAATATAGAAAAGAGACGGTGTTGTCAGCGCTCAAGAGAAACAGCCTGTCAAGATTTGAAGTCTTCATTTGGAGAAAAACCTATGATCCAATGGGAATACCACATTACCGTTCATGAGCTGCCGGAAAGACAAGCCTCCATGCAGAAACCTACGATTGAATGCGATCAGGACGGTCTCTGTTTTGTCCACGATGTCTTTCTGGGAGGCGTTGAATGGCTGGAGAATCTCTTTCGTGAGAAAGGGAAAGAAGGCTGGGAATTGGTCCAATCGGGATACCATAACAGGGAACTTCTTTGTATATGGAAGAAGAAAAAAGAAGCCGGAAAGAAGGGCTGAGAAGATTTATCCTCTCTCAAATTGAAGAGAGAGGTCCGATCCCCTTCTCTCAATTTATGGAATGGTGTCTCTACCATCCCGAGGAGGGTTATTACCAGACAGAAAGGACGAGGATCGGAAGGGACGGCGATTTTTATACCAGCCCAAGTGTTCATCCCCTATTTGGAGGCTTGATCGCTAAGCAACTCTCTCAGATGTCAGAGCAATTGGACGGGGGACATTTTGATGTCGTCGAGCAAGGGGGGGGCAAAGGGTTTCTCTGTGAGGATATCCTCCAATGGGCGAAGAAGAAAGCCCCCGCCTTCTACCAGCGGCTCCGCTATCATCTCATCGAAAGGTCTCCCCACTTATTAAAGGAGCAGAAAGAAAGACTCGGAGAACACGAAAAGGAAGGAAAGGTCTTCTGGACAGACCCGGAGGGCTTCGAGCGAGGAGAAGTGGTCATAGACGGTTGCTTTCTTTCCAACGAGCTGGTGGATGCCTTTCCTGTGCACCAGGTCATTTTCGATCGCGGTATTCTAAAAGAGGTCTACGTCACACAAGACCACGGCCAACTGAAAGAAATATGGGGAGAACTCTCGGATCCAAGGATCGCTTCTTATTTCCAATCCAATGACGTTGCTCTCCAGGAAGGCCAGCGGGCGGAGGTGAACCTGAAGGCCTTGGACTGGGTCGAAAAGGTGGCCCGGTGTTTGAAGAAAGGGTTTGTCCTGACCATTGATTACGGCTATCTCGCGAAAGAACTCTATGCTTCTTATCGAAGGGAGGGAACGCTTCTCTGTTATTATCAGCATCGAACTTCAGAAAACCCCTATGAGAGACTGGGAGAACAGGACATGACCTCGCATGTCAACTTCTCCAGCCTGATACAAAAGGGAGAGGAGGTCGGCCTCCATCTGACCGGCCTCGTCCCCCAATATCAATTCCTCCTCGCGCTGGGCCTCCTCCAGGAAATAGAGTCCCTGGAAAAAGGGTTGTCTGAAATGGATGCACTTCGAATGAGACTCTCCGTGAAGCATTTGATTGAGCCGGAGATCGGGATGGGCGAAGTTTTCAAAGTACTGATCCAAAACAAGGGGACGGATTATTTTCAATTGGATGGGTTAAGAGATCTTGGCTCAATTCCTTAGCGTACTTCGCCTCACCCCTCCCTCTCTCTATTGAGATTGTTTCGTAATGATAATGGAGGGTGGACATGGGTGGTACAGGCAGTCAGGTTCCTCAGCTCTAGAATGCGGTCCGACCGCCTGCACCGTTTTAGAACGGAAGTGGTTTTTCGTTAATTTATGAAACAGTTCCCTGGGACGGCAGGAGAGCGGAGGGGATCAGGAGGCTCAATGAAGGTTCTAGGAATTTTCGGCAGCCCACGAAGGGGAGGCAACACAGAGATTCTCTTGGAAGAGGCCCTTAAGGGCGCCGAGAAAGAAGGAGCCCAGGTAGAGCGCCTTTATCTCAGCGACGTCACCATCGCTCCCTGCAAAGAATGCCACGGATGTGACGCCACTGGAAACTGTGTCATTCTGGACGATATGCAGAAAATCTATCCCAAACTGCTGGAGGCAGACGTTGTGATTTTCGCCTCACCGATCTTTTTCTACGGCGTCACCGCCTGGGCCAAGGCCCTGATTGATCGAACTCAACCCCTCTGGGTAAGAAAATATCTTCTCAAAGATCCTTCCTTGGGAAAAGGAGGAAAAAGACGGATCGGGTTCTTTATCTCTGTCGGAGCGACAAAAGGACCGAAAGTTTTCGACGGGGCCGTTCTCACGGTAAAGTATTTCTTCGATGTGCTCAACGCGGAATATGTGGGCGACCTGGTTTTTCGGGGCGTGGAAGCAAAGGGAGATATCCTCAAACACCCGGAGGCACTTCAACAGGCCCTTGAGGCCGGAAAGAGGCTGGTTTCGGACCTGAAGAAGAGGTGAGGAGATGAATAGAGGGGGTGAGACTCATGACACAATGGAAATGCGCAAACTGCGGTTACACCTTTGGGGCCGATACCGTGCCCGAACAATGCCCTTCCTGCAAACAGACCTGTACGTTTAGTGATGTGACGTGCTACATTCCGGATTGTGGGGGACCGGGCAATATCGACCCGAGACTCGCGGGGAAGAAGGACAAGCCTGCCAATGAATAACGGTTTCGCGAAGGCTGAAAAACGCATGAATGATTTGCCTTATCATATTTGAAGAGAGAGAAAGTAGGAGGTGAAAGAAATGCGCCTGAAAGGAAAGAAAATACTTCTCCTTGCGGAGAATAACTATGAGGATTTGGAACTGTGGGTTCCTTATTATCGATTGAAAGAGGAAGGGGCAGAGGTCACGATCGTGGGGACGGGAAGCAGCCAGACCTACACCAGCAAACATGGCTATCCCGTGCAAGTAAATAAAGAGGCGAAAGAGATCGATACAACTAAATATGACGGCGTCGTGATCCCGGGGGGGTACGCCCCGGACCTGATGAGGCGTTATCCGGAGATGGTCCGGATTGTCAGGGAGGCCAACCAGAAGGGAAAGGTGATCGCTGCCATCTGTCATGCGGGGTGGATGCTGGCTTCTGCTGGAATTTTGAAAGGAAAGAAAGCGACGGGTTTTTTCGCCATCAAAGATGACCTGGTCAATGCCGGAGCCAATTATGTGGATCAGGAGGTTGTCCGAGACGGAAACCTGATCACTTCAAGGAAGCCCGACGATTTGCCCGCGTTCTGCAGAGAGATCATCGAGGCTTTCGCAAAATAGCATTGGGAATGAAAGGAGACCGGAATGGAGAGTGGCAAAAAAGAAACCCTGACGTGCCAGCATTGCGGTGCAGAGGCAGACATGACGCTCCAGGGCCTTGAGAGTGTGGCGGAGGTGATCCAAAGGGAGAAGAAACTTCTCTGCAAAACCTGTGGGAAGGAGGTTCCGTGGACAAAGAGGGAGGATATTGAAATAGTTAAAACAGCCATGGGAGCAGAAAAGGACGCCTACCAGGCCTATTCGAAAGCGGCGAAGCAGACAAGAAATCCAAAGGGGAGGGATATGTTTCAACAGCTTTCTGAATTCGAAATGAATCATTACCAGAAGCTGAAAGAACTCCTCAAATCGCTTCAGGAGAAAGGAGAGTGGATCCTCTACGAAGGAACCTCTCTCAAGAAGAAAACCATTTCCCTGAAGACGCAGAAGTCCAAAGGCCAGGAGCAATTGACGGATATGGACGCTTTGAAAATAGCCCTTCGAGAAGAGAAAAAAGCTCAGGCCCACTATCGAGCCATGGCTGAGTTGACGAAGGATCCCCGGGGAAGGGATATGTATAAACGATTGGCCAACGAAGAGGCTCTCCACGAGAAGTTGTTGAATGATCAATTTTATAGCCTTCACAACACAGGGATATGGAGCTGGGGAGACTAGATCGAATGCGGATTGCGCAATGCGGAATTTCGAGTGGGGACGCAGACTGAAGAATCCCTGAATAGATTATTTGGCTATGCGCTAGGCGCTCTGCGCTTTGCGGTCTGGGTGAAAGATGGAAGAGAAAGAGAAGAAGTTCGAAGGCAAATCAAAGATCATTGTCAACATCGATAACATCCACTGCGGCGATTGTGCCCTGAATATCGAACGCTCGGTGGAACATGTCCCCGGCGTCCTCTCGGCAGAGGTCAGTTATGTCCTTTCCGCGGCCACCATCTATTATGACCCTCACCGGGTAGAAGAAGACCGGATCAAAAAGGCGATTACCAAGCCCGGTTATGCGGTCAAAGAGACTCTTGCAGAAAGAACCCGGTCTTTCTGGAGGGCAAGAAGATCTTTCATCTTCCTGAGCCTCTCCGGAATGACCCTTGGCCTCTCCTGGATTTTCCAGTGGATCGGCCTGGGGGGCCCTTCGCTCCCAATTGTTTTTGCCATCGCCTCCCTTATCCTCGGAGGTTATCCCATCCTGAAGAGTGCCATCCAGACACTCCTTATTCCGGATTTAAACGTGGACACCCTCGTCTCCATCGCCGCCATTTCAGCCACGGCCGTGGGTGCCTATCAAGAAGCGGCAACCGTCATCTTCATTATGCTCCTGGGTGAGTTCCTGGAAGGGTTCACGGTGGGAAAAACTCGCAAGGCCATTGCTTCCCTCATTCAGCTCTCTCCGAAAAAGGCATGGGTAAGGCGGGGAGAGGAAGAAATACAAGTCCCCATTGAGGACGTAAAACCAAACGAGGTGGTGATTGTGAAGCCGGGGGAGAGGATCCCTGTGGACGGGAAAATTGTCTCCGGTTGTGGCTCTGTCAATCAGTCCACCCTGACGGGAGAATCGATTCCCGTCGAAAAAGAGGTCGGGGATAAGGTTTACTGCGGCACCTTCAATGAAACCGGCTCTTGCGAAATAGAGGCGACACAGGTGGCTGAGGATACAAAACTGGCGCAGATTAAACGTTTGATCTTGGAAGCCCAGGCAGAAAAATCCCCTACCCAGAGGATTATGGACCGCTTCTCGCGATATTTTATCCCGGCGATCATCCTGATTGCTTTGGCCACGTTCATGATCACAGGGGAGATCATTCGGGCGATCACCATCCTCATCGTGGCCTGCCCGTGTGCACTCGTCTTGGGAACCCCGACCGCTGTGGTCGCGGCCATTGGAAATGCAGCCCGGCAGGGGATCTTGATCAAAGGAGGAGTCTATCTGGAACAGATGGGGAAATTAAAGACCCTTCTCATGGACAAAACCGGAACCTTGACATACGGAAGGCCAAAAGTGGTAGAGATAAGTCCTTTAAATGGAACGGAGGAGAAGGAAGTCCTTTATTGGGCTGCGATTGCGGAGAAACGTTCTGAACATCCTTTAGCGAGAGCCATCACAGAGAAAGCAGAAGAGTTGGGTCTGAGCGTCCCTCATCCCCAGTCCTTCGAAGATTTTAGAGGGAAAGGCGTGAAGGTCCAGTGGAACTCCAAGACCGTGATCGTGGGTAGTTCCGAAATGCTGGAAAGCGAAGGGGTTGAAATTCCGGAATCGGCAAAAGGGTTGTTGGAGTTGAAGCAATCAGAAGGGATGACGTCCCTCCTCATCACGTTGGATCGTCGTCTTCTGGGAATCATTTCCATTGCCGATACATTGAGGGAAGGAGCCAGGGACGCTATCGATAAGATCCGGGAGCAAGGGGTATCGGAAATCTGGATGCTTACGGGTGACAGTGTCCTCGTCGCTGACCGCATTGGAAAAGAGTTGGGGATAAGGTATGAAGCGAAACTTCTTCCCGAAGAGAAGGTGCTGAGGGTGAAGGAGTGGAAGAAGCAAGGTCAAGTGGTGGCTATGGTCGGTGACGGGGTGAATGACGCCCCGGCCCTCGCCGCTGCCGACATCGGTATCGCCATGGGAGCAGTGGGAACGGATGTGGCCATTGAAACAGCCGACATTGCTTTGATGGCTGATGATCTCGGGAAGATTCCCACTGTCGTTCGACTCTCCCGGAAAGCCCTCCGGGTGATCAAAGAAAATCTTGTTTTTGCGCTTGTATTTAATTCCATCATGGTCATTCTCTCGGCCGAGGGATGGGTGACCATGATCCTGGGAGCGGTCATGCACCAGGCCAGTTCCCTCCTTGTCATCCTCAGCTCGATGCGCTTGCTAAGAAGAAATCTCTGATCTCCACGAGATGAAGAGTCTCAGGGTTAAAGCCTCAAAGCCAGGGACCCTAGGAACAAAGGATGGTGTCGAAAAAATACGTCTTTAAAGGGGGAAAACAATGGAGAAGGATATAACCGCCGATAAGCTGGCGATCCGGGAGACCGTAGAGAACTGGGCAGTGTGGCGAGACGCCGGCGATTGGGAGCGCTTTGCGACTGTCTGGCATTCGGACGGGTGGATGACAGCCACCTGGTTTCAGGGGCCGGCAGAGAAATTCATCGAAGTGAGCCGCGAAGGGTTCAACAAGGGGGTCAACATCCTGCACTTCCTGGGCGGCTGGACGTGCGAGATTGTTGGAAACCGTGCGATCTCGCAGACCAAGATGACGATCAACCAGCGCGCGCCTGTGGAGGGTGTTCTGGTCGACGTCGTCTGCACCGGACGCTTTTACGACTTTTTCGAGAAGCGTAAAGGGCGCTGGGGCATTGTCCGGCGGCAGCCGATCTATGAAAAAGACCGGCTTGACCCGGTCGACCCGTCCGCCGTTCTGAAGCTCGACGCGGATTTGCTCGCACGCTTTCCCGAAGGGTATTGTCACCTCGCCTATCTGCAGTCGAAGAACGGATTCAAGGTCAAAACCGGTCTCCCCGGCTTGCGGGGCCCCGTCGTGGAGAAGGTTTACGCCGAAGGCAAGGCCTGGCTTGAGGGCTCGACTCGACCCGGCGAGCCGGTGTAAGTGTTTTATTCCCAGGCCTGGCCTTCTAAAGCCTGGGAGAGGGTTTGCTCAGACCTTTTTGAGAACCGGGGGACCGGTCCAATACGAAAATTGCCTTGACCAGATGGATACCATTTCGTAAAATTGCACGGAGTGCGGGAAGAAGAAGGGAAAGAGGGTAAAGAGGAGGAGCGTTGATGGACAAGAAACAATTTGAAGAGATGATTAGCTTTGCCATTCACAGAGAGATCGAATCGATGGATTTTTATAAGAAAGCAAGCGCCATGGTAAAACACTCAGGAACCAGGGATCTCTTTTTGGATTTCGTGAAGCAGGAAGAGGGACACAAGACAAAGCTCGAACAGGTGCTGGCAGGAAAAATCGTATTGGGAAAGATCGAGAAGATTCCTAACCTCAAGATCAGTGATTATACCGTTGAGGCAGAATTAAAACCTGATATCTCTTATGGCGATATCCTCCGAATCGCCATGAAGAGAGAAGAACGTTCGGTGAAACTCTACACCGATTTAAATGAGAAGAACGAGGACCAGGCTTTAAAAACCCTCTTCAGCTTTCTGATTCAGGAGGAGAGCAAACACAAATATTACATTGAAAAGATTTACGATGACGAAATATTGAAATAGTGGAAATAGATCTTAAACCCTATGCGCTGAGCCCCATGCCGCCTTCTTTGATTTCAAGGGACCATAGGAGAGAGAGATGGAAAAATGGAAATGCAAGGTTTGCGGTTATATTTACGATCCCGAGGAGGGCGATCCTGACGGGGATATCCCTCCGGGCACACCCTTTAGTAAACTCCCCGACACTTGGGTCTGCCCAATGTGCGGCGCTCCCAAGGATATGTTTGAAAAAGAATAACCTTAAGCTCTGTTTCAGGCGATTTCCTCTCTGGTGTCTGATCTCGTCCCGATTCGCAGAGTCTTCCTGCATTCATTCCAGACGGAGAAGTTCTGTCGGAGCCTTGATCCCGTATACCCCAACGCGGGCCCTATGAAACCTCGGAGGGGATTCACCCGGGTGGCGAACAAGAAAAAACGGAAGGTGGTTAGAAGAAGTTATGAAAGAGCCTCCACTCGTGAGCATAGAGGTCATTGAGGAGAGGGACAACGTTAGGATCATCTAAGCGTTGGTAGCCGAGCCACTGGCGGACGTGGGTCCAGTTTTTTTGTTCGACATGAGCGTTGTCGTCTTTGTGGTAGGCTCGGGAGCGAGTAAACTGGACGGGGCGTTTTCTTTGTGCGAAATGTTTGAGGAGGTGATAATTGAGGAACTCGCCGCCGTTATCGGAATCGAAGCCGAGTAAGGGGAAGGGCAAAGCGCTTGTTCGATCTGTTTGATCTGCTCGAGGACATCGGTTTCTCCTTTTCCCCAGACGGCTCGTTGTTCAGACCAGCCGGTGGCAATATCGACGCAATCGATGGTATAGGCGAACATCCCGGAGAGGGACTCTGGCCGCAATGGGCGACGGTGTCGGCTTCGAGAAACCCGGGGCGAGATTCGTCCCATTGGTTGGTTTTGATGGGGATATGTTTTCTAATCAGGGTTCCAGGTTTGGTGGTGGATCTGCCTCGTTTTTTATATTGGATCCGAGTAGGAAGAAGGAGGCGGTCGATCGTGGAGGCAGAGATTTTCAGGAGGGCCTCAGAGGCCTCTGAAGGCAGAGGTCCAAAGGATTGGACATAACCGGGGAGCCAGAGAGGGAGAATGACTTTGAGGCGTTTTGAGCAGGGGAGATTGGCAGCGAGCCAGATTTTTTTTAGGGGTTTGAGGACGATGTTTCGGTGATAAACCGGAGATCTGCCTCGCTTTCTCACTTTGGGTTTTACAAAGCGTCTAAATCTTCGGAGTAATCGGATCGCATGCTTTCGGTGATATCCGCAAGTCGCACAGAATTCGTCGAGGATGAGGGTTCTTTCCTTACAAGACGCTTTTTTGTACCGTAAAAAAATGGCTTCGACATATTCTTTTTTTGATCGTGGACTCATAAGCAGCTCTCCTTTGGGGCCCCTTTATCGGGTAACATCCATTATGAGTCAACGATCCCTTTTCAATCATGCTTCGGGTAACATTTTTTATGAGGCAATTCGCGGAGTCCCCACGCTCTTGATTTTCATAGAATCTCATTTCATAATAAGTCGATGTGTACCATCAAGAGAATCCTTTTTTTTCTTTTCGTTCCCTTCTTTTTTCTTATCAGCTCTTCCCTGCATGCCGAAACACCCGTCACGATTCCGGCTGAATATGGCGAAATTATCTACCGATTCAACGAAAAAAGCCCGAATCAGATATTCATCATTGGTATCAGCCATCGGGACGCGTTAACCTGCCTCAATGGCGCCAAGACATCGAGAGTTCAGGCAGAAATCTATAAAATTGCCGACGGGTTAATCCATCAGCAAGGGCTGGAACTTCTCTTGCCCGAAGGCTTTTTTAAGAGCCCGTCAACCGGGGTTGAAAAAAAGGATAACAAGGTACGCAGTTGTGCATCTCTGGATATGGATGCCTTGGAGAAGAGACTTTCCGACAACGATGTTTATGTCAACGCGGAGATGCTTCTCAAAGAGACCCACCCTCTGAGGTTGGCGCAGATAGAGGATAAAGAACTCTATGACGCGGTGAGGATCAACATTGTTAAACTGGTAAACAGCCATGGAAACCCATCCGATTATTCCTTATTGAGTGCAAAACTCGGTTACCTGCAGGAAAAGAGGAGTGCCGCCATGCTTCAGAAAATACCCGAGGTCGTGGGCGCCGAGTTTAAGCAGGGGAATATCAAAAGCAAGAGGGCCATTTTTACCGTTGGGATGTATCACCTTCACGAAATAATCAGGTTCTTGAGTCAAAACCGAATTACAATTCCTGCCCCTGCCTCTGTCTCTGATCCGATCAAGAACGACAACAGCGAACTGAATCTGTTGAAAGAGAATTTTGGTGTTTCGGTGATCATTCCAAGGACGTTAGCCGGCGATCAGAAGACTTTGGAGATCAACCAATTGGATGAAATCGTTAGAAAATGTCAGAGTGACTCCCTGACCTCTCGCTGAGATTTACCCCGGACCCATCGGAGATACAGCATTTCCGCAAGTAAAATACACAAATTACCCCATTTTATTGCCCGCGATATTATAAGACAATCCTAAACAAGCCGTTTTCCATTTTCCTGGCAAGCAAACTCCCGGTTGGAGCTGTATCTTCTGGGCGGTACCGAAAGGAGGGGGGTATGAAAAATAACCGTGGCCGAAGGATACAGTCCTTGGCCTTCCTCTGCTTCGGTCTGATCGGAGGCGCCATACTGGGATGCCACCTGCTGATCGCCTTCGCTCCGGATACGGTTCCTCCTGACGCAGAAGCCAACTTTCGGCTAATGGCAGAGGCATGGAACACGGTCCAGCGGGTTTACGTGGATCGTAATTCAATAAAACCGAAACGAATGACTTATGGCGCCATCAGTGGCATGGTCGATTCTCTTGGTGACACGGGACATAGCCGCTTTCTCACTCCTGAGATGCTGAAACAGGAGCGCAATCTCACCAAAGGTGAACTCGAAGGCATCGGTGCCGAAGTCCAGATGAAGGACGGCCAACTTGTCATTGTCGCGCCCATAGACGGATCTCCGGCACAGAAGGCAAAACTTAAACCCGGGGACGTCATCCAAAAGGTGGATGGGAAGGAGGTGAGCGGCCTCCCCCTGGACCAGGCCGTAGACCTCATTTTAGGACCTGCAGGAAGCGCGGTGAGGCTGACCGTTCTTGATTCTCGCACCAGACAGACCAGGGACATCACCCTCATTCGGGCACGCGTCACCCTTCATAACGTGACCTGGAATCCGTTGCCGGGTACGACAGTGGCCCACTTGCGTATCTCGACCTTCAGCAAGAGAGTCGCCAAGGAGCTTCGGGAGGCACTCATCGGTATCCAAAGAGAGAAGCTGACCGCGCTTATTCTGGACTTAAGAAATAATCCGGGGGGGCTCTATGACGAGGCCGTTTCCGCAGCCAGCCAGTTTCTCCGGAGCGGCAACGTGCTCCTCGAAAAGAATGCCCTCGACAAAATCCGCCCGGTACCGGTTCAGCCGGGAGGGGTCGCCACGGACGTACCGATGGTGGCGTTGGTCAATGGCGGAACGAGTAGCGGAGCCGAAATCGTTGCAGGGGCATTGCAGGATGGGCACCGCGCAATGCTCGTGGGTGAAAAAACCTTCGGGACGGGCACGGTCCTTCAAACATTTCCCCTGTCTGACGGCTCAGCCCTGATGTTGGCCATCGAAGAATGGCTCACCCCCGATGGGCACGTGATTTGGCACCACGGCATCACGCCGGATATCGCCGTCTCCCTCCCTCCGGAAGCGACACCACTTTTTCCACTCACCGAGAAGGAATGGACCGCAGAGAAGCTGAGGGAAAGTGGAGATGTCCAGCTCTTGCGCGCCCTGGATCTGCTCCACCAGGAGAAAGGAAATCGCACGGTGCTGATGGAAAGGGTTCTTCTATGATTTCTCCCCGTTATTTCCTTGGTCGCCGATTTCTTTTCGTCACCTTCTTTGTCCTGTGGGGTGTTGGATCCCCTGGGCTCCATGCGAATGAGTGCGTGATTGACGACGGCCTTGAAGTCACATTCAACATCCAAGCCCCAAGAATAACCGGTATTGCCACAATTCTGACCAGGGAAGGAGAAGCGATAAATTTTAAGAAAGGAAGAGGGAACATCCTCTACACAGCGCGAACGGATGAGATTTCTCGTGGAGTGAAGGAAGAATTTCTCAAGACTCCGGTGGCTGTAGAGATTTCCACCTTGAAGATCTTCGCCGACGTGATGGAGCGTGTAGCGGGCAAGAAAATCATCTACGTCGGTGAAAGTCATGACCAGTTTTCGCACCATGTGATGGAGTTGGAAGTCGTCAAGGATCTGCACAGGAGAGGAAAGAAAATAGCCATCGGAATGGAGATGTTCCAGAGACCTTTTCAAGAAGCCCTGGATGATTATATTGAAGGGAAGATCGATGAAAGAGAAGTTACTGAAAAACACTCAATACTTCAAGCGATGGGGCTTTGATTATAACCTTTACAGACCCATTCTGCAGTTCGCAAGGTCAGAGAGGATACCCCTGGTGGCGCTCAATATGAGCCAGGAGATTGTGGACAAGGTCTTCCGAGGGGGGCTCGATTCGCTGTCTGAAGAAGAGAAGAAATGGGTTCCATCCGGGATGGACTTTTCTGACGAGGCCTATAAAGAGAGACTCAAAAAGGTCTTTCAGGCGCACGAGAACTTCGGGGCAGGAAATTTCGATCTTTTTTACCAGGCTCAGATCCTGTGGGATGAGACCATGTCAGCGTCGGTCGATGAATTTCTAAAAACCTCTCCGACCGATCAGATGGTCGTTCTTGCGGGGAATGGCCACCTGGCTTACGGCTCCGGCATTCCTCAGAGAACAGCCAGAAGAAATGGATACCCCTACGCCGTTATCTTGAACGATGCGGACCTCGAAAAGGATATTGCTGACTACGTCCTTTTCCCGAAAGGCATACCGGGCGTCACTTCTCCGAAGCTGATGGTATTGCTCAAAGAGAAGAAAGGAAAACTGGAGATCGAAGGGTTTCCCCCGGAAAGCAACTCCGAAAAGGCAGGGGTGAAGGCAGGGGACGTCCTTATCTCCATCGATGGTGCTCCCGTCCGCACGATTGACGATTTGAAGATCGATCTCTTATTCAAAAAAAAAGGGGAGAAGGCGAAGGTAAGAATTTTGAGGAAAGGCCTTTTCGGTTCGCAAAAAATCGATTTTGAAGTCGTACTCCAGTAAGAAGGGGAAGACCCATTTGAGCAGGATGAAACGACCCCGCCATGACTTGATGCCGCTTCTATCCTAGGTGTCGGCGTATTTCAGGGCGATCTGACGGAAAGCCTCTTTCACTTCCAAGAAAGCATCCACGACCTCCGGATCGAAATGGGATCCTTTCTCTTCGATAATGATTTCCACGGCTTTTTCATGAGGGATTTGAGGTTTATAGACGCGCTTACTTGTCAAGGCGTCATAGGAGTCCGCCAAAGCCATGAGTCTACCCGGTACTGGAATCTGTTCCCCCTTGAGGCCTTCTGGATATCCGGATCCATCCCATCGTTCATGATGCGTGTACGCGATTTCTCGGGCAATACGCAAAAAGGAGGCATTGCCAAGGTTTCTTTCAGCCGCACGGATGGTATCGCGACCATACACGGTATGTCGTTTCATTTCCTCAAATTCTTGATCGGACAGTCTCCCGGGCTTCAGAAGGATTCTGTCCGAAACTCCCACCTTGCCGATATCGTGGAGCGGAGCGGACTTGCATAAGAGGTCGATGGTTTCATCATCCAGAAACGGACTGAATCTGGGTTGATTCTTCAAATATTCGGCGAGGAGCCGAATATAGTTCTGGGTGCGCCGGATATGCTCACCTGTGCGCGGGTCTCGCGTTTCGGTCAGCGAAGACATGCTTTCAATCGTTGCCTCTTGAACCATGGCAAGCTCAAGTGTGCGTTGTTTAACTCTTTGCTCCTCCTGCCAGAATCTGAAAAACGTCAGGATGGAAAAGTTACACACCAGGACGATCAACGGTAGAACCGGTGAAATGAAAATGCCTTGGCTTCGAAACGTCCACACCGAAGCCTGCCAAACGCCCACCCCGATGATTCCAAGGAGGAGTGAACTCCAACCGGCTCCAATCCAGGCCAGGATCCATGCTGAAATCAATCCTAGAACCAGCACTCCCAAGGACTCCATCCCCGCGGCCCATTTCGGTCGAGAAATGAAATCTTTTTTGAGGATATTATCAACAACGGTTGCGTGAACCTCTACCCCCGGAAAGACGGGGTCGAAAGGAGTGGGCTTGAGCTCCTTCAATCCCGATGCTGAGGTTCCAACGAAAACTATTTTCCCTCTCATCTTTCCCTCTGGGATACGATCGGACAGGACGTCGGCAGCGGAAACGTAGCCAAAGGTTCGACCCTTCCCACGAAAGCGAATGAGAAGCCCCCCTGAGGTAATCGGGATCGGGGTTTGATTCAGATATAACGAGTCCACACCCTTTCTGTCTGTCCTCAAGACGATATCGTTTACACCCCAAGCCTTCATCAGTGTTCCCAACGCGAGGCTCGGGTACAATTTGCCTTTGTGCTCCATGATCAGGGGCACACGTCGAAGGATACCATCTGCTTCCGGGGAAATATTGAAAAACCCGGATGCAGCCGCAGCCTCGGAAAACATCTTCAGGTTACAGGATACACTGCGGGCACGAATGAAAAGCGACGAGTCCCTTTCAGTGTCCTCTTGTCTCAGTTCATTGACATGGATGGGGTGGAGCAGACAGTTTTCTGAATCAGAACCTTCCTCAAACAGGAATTGATAGCCTAATACCACCGAACCTCCTGAAAGGGCCTTTGCCAGCCGCCGGTCATTATCCCTGAGATCCCCGGGAACTTCGCTAAAATCGAGTTTGACTCCAAAGTCACGGGAAAGCTCCTTCTTGATGGAGTGAATGGAAGCTCTATCCTCTTCTGCGAATAGCATATCAAGACCGATGCTTAACGCTCCAAGATTTCTCAGTTTGTTTATCAGGGTAGCGATTCGATAACGGGGCCAGGGCCATTGCCCGTATTGCTTGAGGCTCTTTTCATCGATATCAACGATCACAGGGAGAGAGGAGGATTCCCCCCTGTTTGCAGACAATAAGAGGTCGTAATATCGATAATGAAGAAAGTTGGTCAAGGTGGGTTTGAAAAGGTTTAGAAAAAAAAGAAGAAGTGAGAAAAGGATGCCGTAGAGGAGGACGCGCGACTTGTTTTTTCGGTCTCCCCTAAGGATTGGTTTCCTGCTTTCTGGGTCTGCCATGCATTTAGATTACTTAGGAGCACCAGGATAACGTCTTGCCCGGGACGGGCCTCCCAGTGGACAGCTATCCACAGGGCCAGAAGGTGCTTCACTTCAACTACCGGACAATGATTTCGACCCTCCTGTTACGGGGCTCGGGAACTTCGTCTTGAGTTGGCACCAAAGGTCTTGCTTTGCCGTAAAATGAAACAAACAGCGTATTCGGTTTGACCCCGCTTGAGACGAGCAGATCTCGGACATAGCTTGCGCGTCTTTGGGAGAGTCCAGTGTTATAAGCCTCTTTTCCCACAAGATCGGTATGACCCACGAGGTAGACCTCGTTTGATTGACGCCTTTTGATCGTCCTCAGGATCTCCGCCAGCAAGTCTTTGGATTCATGGGTGAGTTTGGTTGTATCGCGTTCAAAGTACAAAATGATTAAGATAAACCGGCTCGCGGGATCTGGCAGCGTGGAGAGAGCGGGTCCAAAGATATCCGCGATTTCTTTTTCGTCAATGGGTTGGGGAGCGATCTGCGGGCGATCGAGATCTTCAACCACGATGGCGTATCCAGGCTTGTCAAGTAGCTGAGTGCCTCCTCGGTTGGTCACCGTGATGGCCCCTTTACCCCCCGGATCAGGTAAGAGGACGATCAGATCTCGTTTTGCTCGATGTGCGCCGCATCCGCTTAGAAAGCAAAGAAGGACCCAGAAAAAAAGAATATTTCTCCAGCGTCTCATTTGTTTCCCCAATTCCCCGTCTTTTTTCTACTCCCCTTCGACCCTCGCGACGAATTTCGTTCCACGAATGCCTATCGAAGCAGTGGGGGTCTCAAAATGTGCCGAATCGGGTGAAAGTTTGCTGATAAGTCCCGAAAGATAGGCAACCGTTCCTTTTACCATTCTGATGGCAATAGAGAAATTTCCTTGCCTGGGAGCGAAAACAAACTCATCAATGACGACCACGCTCTCCGGCCCCAGTGACAATAATGTATCATCGTTAAAAACCACGCCAATCGATCCGCCCGGACCGGTGCGAAGCGTATCATTCTGATGAATTTCCAGGCCGATCGCGGCCGACATCGACCGCCCCTGTCTGACAACCGTCGCCGTTCCACTTACCTTTTGAACGGTAGCGACGGTGGAAGAGGCATCGGCAGATACAGCTTCCCCGCTGATAGATAGTAAGAAGAAAATTGTGGCCAGAGGGAGAATCAATCTTCTTAAACTGTTATGATTTAAAGTATTATGGTTCATCTCTCATGCCCTCCAAGGATTTTTATCTTCCGCTTATTTTGTTGCATAAATCAAGCCACGACATGTACCTGAAGGGTGTAATAATATCGGCCAGTTAAGATAAATGCTCGAATTTCTTTTCTAACAAAATTTGTCAGGAGAAGACAATTTGTTGGGGTATTGGTCAGGAAGGGATTTGCCTTCTCGGAATCGAGACTGCGTCGTAATTTACGAAAAACTACTTCCGTTCAAAGACTGAATAGGCGGTCAGGTGACAATGCTTCAGGCAGCGAAACCGGTTATCAGTCAGCTGGTTGGCTCCAAGTCCTTGAAAAGATTGCATTGGCAGCAGACTTGATGACCCGGAATTCTAGAATGACCTCATTCCAAAGTTGAGGAGTCTGAATGTCGTCCCGTCCATATCAACATCATGATTACGACACAGTTTCATATAGGAGGGGGTGCGATCAGAGCCTGCTTAGAGCTTGTCTCAACATGTTGTCTTGGAGGTGATCGAAAGCAGGATGGTCGAGCACACGATGTGCGCCGTACTCTAAATGGAGACGTCGGGATCTATCTGTTTCAGCAATCTCTTTTCCATGGCTTTGGACTTAGACCTTGTCGTTCCTATCTTTCGAAGGCGACGTATCCGCCCCGGACTTGGAGCGAGGTTTAACTTTCCGGAGACGTTCACCCACCCGCTGTGTGACCACGTAAAACACGGGCACAAAAGGGATGGCCAAAAGTGTTGAAGAGAGCATGCCACCGAAAACCACGGTGCCGATGGCTCGCTGGCTCGCAGCACCCGGCCCGACCGCAATCAGAAGCGGAACCACCCCCAGGATGAAGGCAAAGGATGTCATCACGATGGGCCTGAATCGGCGGCGGGTCGCCTCGACAGCCGCCTCGGTTATGGACATGCCTTCTCTGTGCAGGTCACGTGCAAATTCAACAATAAGAATTGCATTCTTGCTCGCCAGGGCAATCATCAGCACCAGACCCACCTGAGTGTAGAGGTCGTTCTCGTAGCTTCGGATGATGAGGGATAGGAGGACGCCCACCAAGGCCACGGGGACAACCAGCATCACCGCCCCAGGAGAAGTCCAGCTCTCATAAAGAGCGGCCAGCACCATGTATACCAGAATAATGGCGAGGGCATAGACGAAGTAAGCCTGGTTCCCAACCTTTTTTTCCTGATAGCTCGTCGACGTCCAGTCATAGGCTATGCCTTCCGGCAATGTCTTGGCGGCCAGTCTGCTCCATCTGGCTGATGGCCTGGCCGGAGCTGAATCCTGGAGCGGCGGAGCCGAAAATGGCTGCCGCAGGATAGAGGTTGTAGCGGGTGATGAGCTCGGAGCCCTGCGTAGGCTTGACATCGAGGAAGGTACTCAAGGGCACCATCTCGCCTTTCTGGTTGCGGACATACAGATTCTTTACGTCCCTGGGTTGCAGGCGATAGCGGTTGTCCGCCTGGATATAGACCTGAAACACCTGATTGAATTTGTTGAACAGATTGACAAACGAAGAGCCCAGATAAGCCTGCAGGGTATCAAACACATTCGACAGAGGGACCTGCAGGGACTCGGCCTTGGTCCGATCGATGTTCAGATAGAGTTGGGGGCTGCGGACGCTGAAGGTAGTGGCAAGGCCCTGAAGGCTGGATTGAGAACTTGCCGCCTGGACGAGGTCGTTTGTGGCTTGCTGGAGTTGAGCCATACCGAGGCTTCCGCGGTCTTCAACCATCATCTGGAAACCGCCCGTCTGGCCCAGGCCCCGGATCGGCGGCGGGATCACCACAAAAGCCTGCGCTTCCTGAATCCGCAGCAAGCTCACGGTTGATGTTGGAGACGATCCTGTTCTGGTCTAAAGCCGAGCCCCTTTCCTTCCAGTCCTTATAAACGACAAAGGTCGTCGAAATATTGGGGACGTTGGCACCGTCCAGGATCGAAAACCCCCCTATGACGACCCAGAACGCAACTCCAGGGGTTTTCCTGAGAATGGCATTGATTTTCTCAGCCACCTCCTCTGACCGGGGCTGTGATGCACCTTCCGGCAAGCGGCACACCAGGATGCCATACCCTTGGTCCTCCGTAGGGAGAAACCCCGTGGGCTGGCGCAGAAACTCCAAGAATGACGCAGTGATAATGATGCCAAAAACGATCAACCATCAGCACCGGCTGTTTCACCATGCGAGTGACGATTCCCATATAGCCATCGGTCATGGTCTGAAAGGCCTTGTTGAATCCGCGATAGAACCAATTCAGAGGTTTTTCTTTCCGAGGCCGCAACCAGAAAGCACATTGAACCGGCTTCAAGGTGAGGGCATTAATGGCGCTGATCACGGCAGTTGAAGCGATGACGAGGGCAAATTGGCGGAAAATCTGACCGCTGATCCCGCTGAAGAAGGCTGCCGGCAGAAAGACGGAAACGAGGGCAAGCGTGATCCCCATCACCGGCCCGGTCAGTTCCTGCATTGCTTTAATGGTGGCTTCCTTGGGTGGCACTCCCCTCTCAATGTAGTAGGAGCTGTTCTCCACAATGACAATGGCATCGTCCACCACAATGCCTACGGCCAGAATCAACGCAAACAAGGTCATCAGGTTCACAGTAAAACCGAGGGCCGCCATGGCGATGAAGGCGCCGATGATGGTGACCGGGACCGTCGTGGCCGGAACCAGCATGGCCCTGAAGCTCTGCAAGAACAGAAGGATCACGATGAGTACGAGGATGCCGGCGATGATTAGGGTTTCATATACCTTTGAGATGGCCTCTCGCACAAATAAGGTGGTATCGTACCGGATGCCATATTTCAGACCTTCTGGAAATTGCTTGCTCATCTCAGCCATGGCCTTATAGACACCATCGGCGACAGCGATGGCATTGGCGTCCGGCAGGGCGAAAATAGGGATCAAGGCTGCCTTGTGCCCGGTAAATCTTGAAAAATTACTAAAGCTCTGCTGGCTCAAATCGACTCGGGCTATATCTCGCAGGCGTACGATCTGCGGGGCCTGGCCGGCTGCGGTCCTGATGATGATGTCTTGGAACTCGCTCGCTTCGGATAGCCTGCTTGGCGCGCTGATCGTAAACTGAAAGGACTGATCTTTTGGCACCGGTGGAGCACCGAGTTGCCCTGCTACGACCTGGACATTCTGGCTTTGGATGGCGGCCAGGACGTCCGCCGTTGTAATCCCAAATGTCTGAAGCCTCTTTGGATCCAGCCAGACCCTCATACTGTAGGAACCTGCACCTCTGACCACCACCTGGCCAACACCCGGGAGCCGGGCTAAAGGGTTTTGGAGATTAATCACGGCATAATTGGAGAGGAAAATCTCTTCAAACCGGTCATCTTCGGAATAGAGGCTGACCACAAGTAAAATGTTAGGAGAAACCTTTCTGACCGTGACTCCCTGCTGTTGAACGCCACCGGGGAGCTGAGCCAGGGCGCTGTTTACAAGGTTCTGGACCAGCGCCAGCGAGGTATTGAGGTCGGTCCCGATGTCAAAGGTGATCGTTAGGGAGTAGGAGCCGTCACTGCTGCTGGTCGATGACATGTAGATGGAATCCTCGACGCCATTGACCGCCTGTTCGATGGGTACTCCGATGGTTGCCGCCACGACATCGGCGCTCGCTCCCGGATAACGTGTGGTGACCTGGATGGTCGGTGGCACGATCTGCGGGTATTGGGCTACCGGCAAACGATAGAGGAAGACCAGCCCGATGATGACCGTAACAAGCGCGATCACGTTTGCGAAAATAGGTCGTTCGATAAAGAACCGGGAGATCACGGCTGTCGCCTTCCTTTGATCTGAGGATTGAGGAGAGCCTATGCCAGGCGTTTGGACTCCTTCCTGCTCAGGGGTGACCTGTCGTCCGGGAACGGCCTTTTGAAGGCCCTTGATAACGACCCATTCTTTTCCCGTTAGACCTTCTTCGACGACCTGCAGATGGTCGACCAGCGTGCCTGTTCTGACACTCACCCGTTGGACCACGTTCTGTTCATTCACGATCAGCACGTATGAGCCCCGCTGATCGTATCCGATAGCCTCCTGAGGCACGAGCAGAGCAGGCCCTTTCTTGACAGGCACACGTACCCGGGCATAAAGTCCCGGCAAAATCTTCCCGTCCGGGTTTGAGAAGATCCCTCGTAGCAGCAAGGTTCCCGTTGTCGGGGTAAGGCTGATAGACGCAAAATCCAGGCGCCCCTGATGAGGATAACCTTCTTCACTGGTCAGACCCGCAAAGACCGGCCATTTTTTGGCGTCGGCTTGCCCCGGGGTCCAATGGGCCTCCCGCATCAGGCGGGCCAGATCCAAATCACTGATCGTGAAGTAAACATAGATGGGATCAATCTGGTTGACTTCAGCGAGAACGGTATTTTGGCCTGAACCCACCAGGTTGCCCGGGTCTTGCAGCCTTCGATCAATCCTGCCATCGAAAGGAGCAGTGATCTCCGTATAGCTCAGATTGAGCTTGCTCAGGTCTCGGGCCGCTTCTGCCGCCTGCAGGTTAGCCTGGGCCGAATCCCGCTGGTAGCGCCAGTTGTCTACGTTTTCCTGGGAGGTAGCCTTCTGCTCCAAAAGGTTGGAGTACCGGATCAGTTGTTTTTCGGCATAGTCCAACTGGGCTCTTTTGCAGTAATATCTGCGCTTCATTTTGCCGAAGTGTGTCCTGGTAAGTGTTTTGTTGAATGAGAAAGAGGAGCTGCCCTTTTTTGACGATTTGGCCGTCCTGAAAGAAGACTTTTTCCAGGTAACCCGAGACCCGGGCAACCAGTTGCACCGTCTTAATGGCTTGTGTATTGCCTGTCAGCTCCAGATAGTCCGTCACTGTCCGCTGGACGGGCTGAGCCACCGTAACGGTGGGCGGAGGAGGGGGAGGGGAGGTTTTTCTTTGCACGCCGTCACATAAACAGCGAGCATCGGACATATGATCCAAGCTAAAACTTGTCGAATCGGGCGGAGCTTCTCTCTTTTTCGGCAAGCCATTACGGTGTCTCCATATCTTCTGTCACGTTAAAGACTTCCATCCAGACTCTTAGGCGGCTACCAGTCAGGAAGCCGGATGGTGGACTTGGGTTCTTCGGAGGCAGGCGGATGATACGAGGCCGGGGCAAGTAATTTTCCCCAGTGAGTGCGTTTTCTCATCTCCTCCTTAATCTCAGGAGGCACCACGTCCTTTCCTTCTCGAATCTCCCAGCCACCGCCCAGGGCCCGGTAAACTCCCACCAGACTGCTCGATATGTTGCCAAGCGTGCTCGCCAGATTGTCCTGCTCGTTCAAAAGAGCCTGCTGAGCGATCAGGACAGTTGTAAAATCAATGGTGCCTTCTCGATACTGGAGGACTGCGAGATCGAGGGATTTCTTGGCTGCTTCTACGCTTTGAGCCAGAAATCCGGCCCGATCCTGAGCTCTCAGGAAGGCTGTCAGATTGTCCTCCACCTCCTGCTGGGCTTCGAGGACGGCGTTTTGATAGGCAATGAGCAACTCCTGAAAGCGGGCATCCTGGACCCGGACATTGTTCGTGATCCGACCATAGTTGAGGATATTCCACTGGAACGAAGGTCCTGTCTGGGCAGTGCGACTCCTCCACTGAAACATGTCGCTGAGCTTGAAATTTCCTACATCACTCGAGAGAAACCCGAAATTCCCTGTGAGAGAGAAAGCGGGATAGAGGTCTGCCTTGGCCACCCCGATTTGGGCGCACTGGGCTGCTGCCTGTTGCTCGGCACTTCGAATGTCTGGCCGCCGTCGAAGGAGGTCGGCAGGGATACCCACCACAACTTGGGCCGGAGAGACAGGAATCTCCGAGGAGCCTTTCAGGAGATCGGCCAAGTCGGTTGGCGGCAGGCCCAGCAAGACGCTGAGGGCGTCCTTGGCCTGTTGCAATTGGGTTTCAAGGACAGGGATGGAAGCCAGGGTATTATAGAGCACCGTCTTGGCCTGCTCCACGTCCAACTGAGACGCGGTGCCGTACCGAAACCGGGCCTCGGCGATTTTCAGATTCTCTTTTTGGGTTTCGACATTTTGACGGGCAATTTCCAAGCGTTTCTCAAGGGTCCTTATCAGAATATAGGAATTCGCAACACTGGCCGTAAGGCTTACCAGGGCATTGTCGTAGTTCGCGATCGAGGCCAGCCAACTGGCATTGGCTGACTCGATCGCCCGCCTGAATTTCCCCCAGAAAGTCGAGCTCCCAACTGGCCGAAGCCCGATCTCAGATTGCCGATAGTTCAAGGGGCTGCTGGTTGAGACAGGGCCTGAGGAGCCCTCTCAGACTGTTCACTCGTCCGGTTGTACTGCAGGGAACCAAAGGCCTGCTGAGTCTGAGGGTAAAGCCCTCCGGCGGCGATGCCGAGCTGGGCCCGGGCCTCCAGGACTCGCACCCCGGCAATCTTCAGGGATAGGTTCTCCTGGTATGCCCGGGCAATGAGCTGGTCCAGGACCGGATCATCAAATACCCGCCACCAGTTGCGGTATTCTGGCGGCTCTGTTTTCACCCGCTCGATCACTCGCCTCCAGCCAGATTTGCGAAACTTTCGCCGGAGGACGAGTGAAATCCGGTCCTACCATGCACCCTGATAAGAGAAGAACAAACACAACTAAGGCTTGCCAATGGGTGCCCAGATACCTATTGCTTCGACATACTTGTGAACCTTTAAACAAAGATCGATCGACCTTGGGGTCTTATAGTAATATTCTCGCACGACTGCCGGATGAGGAGTAAATACGGTAAAGCATGTATTTTTTGCGTGAAAAGGCAGTATCTCAGGAGGATAGAGGAACATCCGCTCTCGGCAATGACCTTGCATTGAAGTCTTTAAGGTTTTCCCAGCGACATCAGAGCATGTAAATCATAGTTGACCAGGTCGCCAATGTGATCAATCGCCAAGTCGGCTGACGGATACATGGCCGTGGCTTTGGAATCAAGGGCGTAATGCCCCTGGCGCGGCCACACCGTGGTGACCCGATCTCCCCAGATCTTTTTCATCGCAGCCAGAATTCGCAGTTTGTCATCTACCATGACGTAATGCCGGGCTGGGTAGTGGTGCTCTACATCATTCAACATCTCCTCTTTGTGGATGTAGATCAACACCCGGCCGTTGACCGCTTCCCAGAGCCCTGAACGTTGAACTTTTCGCGGCTGGAAGACCACATCGCCATCGGACAGGATGACGGGGGATCCCAAATTTTGAACGTGCTCAAGGGTGTCGAGCGAACCGGGGTAGAGACGGTTCGCGAACGGGTAATCGACGAGAAAGGATGACATCATCAGCAACCGTACATCGCACAAGTTCTTCCAGCCGGTAGCGCTGCAAGGCGCCCAGATAGTCCGCATAGCCGAGCTCAGCGCGCAACCCTTCGAAGATGGCAAAGTATCGGTCCCGGGCCTCAGCCCCAAACTCGCTTTCAAGGTGGCGCCGGAGATCTTTTTCTATCCGGTCGTTATCGAGCAGGGTGTTGTCCACATCAAATAGAAACACAACTTCGCTGGGGGGTCTCATCCAATGCTTCCGAACCTATATTTTCTTTTGTTTGATGAACGTGCCGTTCTGGTATTCTTCAAAGGCAATCTTAAGTTCTTCTTGTGTATTCATGACAATGGGACCATACCAGGCAACCGGTTCGCCGATAGGTTTTCCGGAAACGAGAAGAAAACGAACTCCATCCTTTTCGGCAGTCACAGCCACCTCCTCACCATCGCCATAGAGGACAATCGTCTCGTTTCCGCACAGACAGCTCCTCTTGAGATCGAAGTAGTTGGCGCCGATCACCTCATGAGCATACGCATCCCGGTTTGGGTCGAAGTACCCTTCCCCCTCAATCACATAGGCAAAGGCATTTTGCCCTCGGCCTGATAGGGTGAGTGAACGTGGTTCCCGCCGGAACCGTTACATCCAAGTACTCAGGGTCGGTGACAATGTCGCGGACGGGCCCCTGCACACCGTTTACCTTCCCGCAGATGATCTTCACCTTTACCCCATCCTTGAGGGAAATCTCGGGAATCTGGCTGCTCTTCACGTCCCGGTAGCGCGGATCCATCATCTTATGCGAGGCGGGAAGGTTCGCCCAGAGCTGAAATCCCAACATGACCTTCTTCTTGTCGCCCTTCGGCATCTCCTGATGGATGATGCCGCTGCCCGCGGTCATCCACTGCACGTCCCCCGAATGGATGACCCCGCTGTTCCCCATGCTGTCTCCATGTTCCACCTCACCGCGAAGGACATAGGTAATCGTTTCGATGCCTCGATGTGGATGCCACGGAAAGCCCTTGAGGTAGTGTTTGGGGTTGTCCGAACGAAAATCGTCGAGAAGGAGGAACGGGTCAAGCTGGGGGACCTGATCGTTACCGAAAGCTCGTTTGAGGTGCACCCCCGCTCCTTCGATGGTCGGCTGACTCTTCCAGATCTTCTTGATTCTTCTATAACTGCTCATCGCTCTCTCCTTTCTCAAGGCTCTTTCTGGCCTTCAGCGGCAACTTGCCTGTTGAACCTTGAAAAAAATTTTCTTCATCTTGTATCTACATTGTCGAACGACGATGGGAATGGAGTAAATCCGTTGAAGAATGTATTTTTTCGGCGAGAAGATAGTATTTAGAGTTTCATTCTCCGTGTCCAAGCAACCAGGCTTTGGAGCAACTCCTTTATCTTTTTCCGGGTTTTTTCGTCCGTTACCCTGCCGTTGCTATCAACCTTATCTTGTGCAAGAGGGACCATCACTTCCGGCTGATTTAAGGGAAGCATGTTCAAAAAAACGAAGCTTCGCCTCAGATCATACTGCGCCCTGGCTGTTCCCAACGTCCCTATGGATGCACCCATTATGGCAACAGGTTTACCATCAAAGGCATTGTCCCCGTAAGGTCTCGAAGCCCAGTCAATGGCATTCTTCAACACCCCCGGGATGGAATAGTTGTATTCCGGGGTGGCAATCAAGATGGCATCGGAAGCTCTGATTTTTGATTTGAACTCTTTGACCTTATCCGGCGGCTGACGCTCTAAGTCCTGGTTGAAGGGCGGGATTCCTTCAAGATCGAAAATCTCGAGGGTTGCATTTTCAGGAACCATCTCAAGAGCTACGGCTAAGATCGCCTTGTTGTACGATTGTTTTCTCAGGCTGCCTGCAAATCCAAGAACGTGAACATTCTTATTCATCACTCTTCCTCCTTTTTATCCAACATCATCTTTTCACATTTTATTTAATCATCTCAGCCCAAAAGTGCCATGAGAAACCGCCCATCGTCCAGTTTTGCACAATGTCTTCGGTACCTACTCTTTCTATTAGGATCATCATAACAAAGGTTGCCGGAAGGGCTCCCCTATGAAAGCGACTTAAAATACAGTGCGTCGGCCTGAAAAATACTTGATACATCCCATTTACTTCTTCAAATTCTTAGGGAAACATGAATGTATCCCATTGTCATTTCTATACGAGTGCGTACAGCGCGTTAAATAAAAAGCAGGAGGAAAATTAATGACACCACAAAAAAAGCAGAAACAAACTAAACCCGGATCTTTTCCTGAACCTAAGGGACAAAATAGCGAGGAAACGAGTCCTCTGGCCAAAGCATGGGTCGCCGACCTTGCCAGCCACAACGATGCAATCCGTGTGAAGGCACGTCACTCCCTTGTAGCGATGGGTAAGGCCGCAGTACCGTTGCTGACCAAAGCACTGAAAAGTGAGAACAGCCTAACAAAGTGGGAAGCGGCTAAAGCATTGGGCGAGATCGGAGATCCGAGTACAGCCTCCACCCTGGTGGACGCTCTGGAAGATGAAGATTTTGACGTCCGTTGGCTTGCTGCCGAAGGGCTAACTAAAATGAACATTAATGCGTTAAAGCCGTTGCTCCAGGCGTTAGAAAAACGTGGAGATTCTTTTTTCCTTCAAGAAGGCGCTCATCATGTATTTCATGACCTCGCAAAAGGAGCGCTCAGGAAATTTCTCGGTCCGGTGTTAGCCGCCCTGGAGAGGTTGGAACCAGGGGAAGAAGTCCCATGGGCAGCACGCCATGCCCTTGAAATGCTGGAAAAGGCTAAGACCCTTTAAGCTCTATACTCCGTGCCTCCGATGCCTACATTCATATGGACAAACCAGTACCAATAAACCTTTGGGGTGAGGTAAGCGAAAGGGGAAGGGCTTGCGAAGCGTCTAGGATGATGGTACGTATCAACTGGGCCTTTATCCACAGGAGGTCAAGTACCAGCCTTCGATTGAAAATCTCCCCGTCCCAAGATTTGAGGGGCCAGCCCATAAGTCATAGGAACCGATGACATGTCATTTCATGTCCTTTTTTTAGTCTCCATCGTTGCCGGGTTCGTGGGCGCCATGAGCGGAATGGGAGGTGGTATAATTCTCATTCCAGTGCTCACGCTGTTTGGGATGGACATCAAATATGCCATTGCCGTCAGCATCGTTTCCGTTATCGCGACATCGAGTGGTTCAGCTTCAGCCTATGTGAGAGATCGTATCACCAACCTCAAAGTAGGCATGTTTTTGGAAATGTTTACGATTGTCGGAGCGCTGGCCGGCGCTGCAATCACATTAGTCTCTGGTAGAAGAATCCTCTTCATCCTTTTTGGTATTGTCCTCTTATCTTCATGGGTCCTCCTGTTCCGGCAGAGAAATGAAGGTTGGCGGCAGGCGGTTCATCAAGATGTCTTCTCTCGCTGGCTCGAATTGGAAGGCAGTTATTATGACCGGTCTGTTCGCCAAACGATCGTGTATCAGGGTGCACGAGCCTATCTCGGCGGTCCCTTGATGTTCGGCGCGGGATTGATTGCCGGGCTTTTGGGCATCGGTGCTGGAGCTCTTAAAGTATTGATCCACGATCTTGTGATGGGACTCCCGCCCAAGGTATCCACCACCACCAGTAACTTGATCATCGGTGTGACGGCCCTGGCGGGCACCAGTGTATATCTCGCGGCGGGAATGATCGATCCGGGACTGGCTGCCCCGGTCATTCTTGGTGTTGTCTCCGGTGCCTTCATGGGCACACGCCTGCTCGTCCGGTTGACCAATCAGTCGGTACGTCGCATCTTTTTAGGGGTGTTGCTCGTTTTGGGAGTCGAGATGATCTTCCGCGGTATCTGGGGAGCTTGAAGGCCGAAAATGCACGTATCAAACCATTCACCTGAGACAGCACAGCGTATCCATCGTTTCGATATGGAAAGCCTGGTCGGGTATATCCTCTTGATCGGTGTTCTGCTGAGTGTGGCTCTGCTCGTGGTTGGTTTTGTCTGGCGTTGGGTGAGGGTAGGCAATCTGCGATTCGAACATTCGATTGTCGGAATGAATTTTTCCGAATTCATCGGTTCCACGCTTCGGCAGATGACTTCTCAGACTCTTCGCCCTCGTCTCTTCCTCAACATGGGGATCGGGATTTTGATGTTAACCCCTTTTGTGCGTGTGCTGGCTTCTGTCTTCTACTTCGCTTTCGTGGAGCACAACTGGAAGTACACTCTCTTCACGGGCTTTGTCCTGGGCGTGCTCACCTATAGCCTCTTCCTGCGATAACCTATGGCACCGACTTGGAGGATGATGAGAGGGACAGGATTCCTCAAAATACTGCCCGCCTGCTCGTAAAATACAAAGTTCACCTTATTTCCTTCCTAAGACCGATCTATTTTAATATAAGTTGGATGGCCGGTTTAAAAGGAGGAAGAAAGATGGAGAAACGTTATCGATTTCCGTCGGACAAGGCCTTATTGGTTTTGGCCCTCCTTCTTTTGATTCTTCCTCGCAGGCTGTGCTCCCATCTCAAAAGATTTGAGAGCCCAGGCAGACCGAACACTCAGCTTCCACCAGGTTTTCAAAAATCCGGATGCGGTTAAAAATAGAATCGTGATCTGGGGTAGGGAGATCGTTGAAACCATCAATCTGAAAGACGGAACGACCCTGATCGTCGTCTTACAGCGCCCTCTGGATTGGCTGGAAGAACCTAAGATCCAACGCTCGGAAGGAAGATTCATCATCCTCGTCGGAGGCTATGTCGACCCATACGTCTTCGGAAGGGGGAGGAGAATCACCGTCGCAGGAGAAATCCTGGGAAAGAAAAGTCATGCGCCTTGGCGAATTGGAATATCCCTATCCTCTTCTTGAAAGCAAACAAATTTACCTCTGGGGAGAATATTGCTACTCCCCTTCTCCATATCCATATTATCCTTGGGGGTTTCATGGATCCTATGGCCCGAGGTGGGGCTATCCGTATTGGTAGAATGTTTCTTTTCTCAAGAACGCTTTTGTTCATAAGAATCGACGGCCATCGACCTCCTGAACATGTTGTGCTAACTGGAGGAGAGGGGTAAAAATGAAAAAGATGGGGTGGCTGGTAAGCCTTGCGATCGTCCTTCTTCCAACTTTCGTCTCGGCAGACTGTGCGGATCTCGGAAGGTACACCCAGTGGATTCTCGAAACTTCACATGCCCTCGTCTTCTACGCAGGACCCAAACCCCTCGCCCGCATTGAAATACCAAATTGTGAGATCACCCCATCGTCGACGATCCGCCTGCGCACGAGTTACGTATGTGAACTGGACGAAATTGAGATCGACGGTGTCGCGTGTCAAATTCTAACCGTAGAAATATTAAATTAGGAGACGATGCTGGCAGCTTGGATGGTTTTAATGAGAAAGCACTCAAGTGGCTCGAAGCCTGGATGATATCTCATTTTCCCTGGAGGTAACAAAGATGCTCTCAAAAATACCGATCGACCTTGGAAGAATAAAAAAGGATGACCTGGATAAAGAAGTTCTCCGGGCCGCGATCATTGCTGAATTGGACGCGATCAATCTTTATGAGCAAATGGCGGATATGACGCGGAATGCGAATATTAGAAAAGTGCTCCTGGATATCGCAAGAGAAGAGAAAACCCACGTGGGAGAGTTCCAGACCCTTCTCCTGATTGAAGATACGGAACAGGTTCACGAGCTGGAAGAAGGAAAAAAAGAAGTCCGAGAATTATTGGTCCGAAAATAATCTTAGGTGTCCCCGTCCCGCAAGTAGGGCCATCTTCCGCCATCTCACCGTCTCATGGGGAATGGATAGGAGAAACTGGTTATTTTCCCCTGGATGATCCAATCCTGCTATAGAATTCCTGCTGCTTGGAGCTGAGCTTAACCTTCTTTGGTTTTTCTGCTCTTCTCTGTGCCATGGTTTGACACCTCCGTTTGCTCACATTTTTAAGATAATCACGGTCAAATAAGATCGCAAGGGCGAGGAGCAGGCCCGTCCAGCGCTCAACATCCATAGATTTCCAAAGAATACGGCATCTCCGCACGTAAAATACGGAAGACACTGTATTCATTCGGCTGGATGATCGTGAGAGAATAATCCTTGGTAAGAGGAATTTCACGGATCTAAACGGAGAGAAGGAATGATAAGTATGTTGCGTTCCATTCGTTACCGTCGGCTATTTTTGATGGTTCTTAGCCTTCTCATGTCAGGAATAATCTTAATCTCCCTCCAGTCTATATTCGCCCGGGCTGCGGAGAGAACCAAACCTGTCGACCTAAGCACAGCCAATATCCAGGTGGCAAAGCAGAACCTCCCTGTAGCCGTCTACATCGAGGTGACGGAAAGCCGGGAAGTCACCAATCCCTTTTTGCCCTATCAAAATGATCCATTCTTTAGACGGTTCTTTGGTGTTCCCAAAATGCCCAAGAAGTTCAAACAGGAGCTGAAGGGGTTGGGATCGGGAATGATTATCGACCCTCAGGGCCACATCCTCACCAATGTTCATGTCGCTGGTATCGATATCAATCTTTTTAATTCGCTCGAAATGGGAGATGACCGAGATCGGCGGCGGGAGTAGCCGTTTGCATAACCCGGATCTGGGAAGGGTCGGAATCGCAGAGCCGGGCCGAAGGATTCAGCCTTAGAACGGAGAAACTCCGATCCCTGAATCCATTTCCCTGATCTCCAGAATACCCGAGGATGCCGGTGATGACTCCAACGTAGCCAAAGAATGAATCTGATGAGCTTTTCATGGATGATCCAAAAGGGTTAAAGCTGATTTTCCGAGCCCTCTATTCGAGAAACTATCGCCTCTTCTTCGGTGGTCAGGGTGTCTCTTTGATCGGCACCTGGATGCAGCAGATCGCCATGAGCTGGCTGGTTTATCGATTGACCAATTCAGCCTTCCTCCTGGGGCTCATTGGGTTTTCAAGTCAAATTTCGAGCCTGTTCTTTTCTCCCTTTGCCGGCGTCGTCTCTGACCGATGGAACCGTCATCGCATCCTGGTGGTCACTCAATCCCTGGCCATGATCCAGGCCTTTTTTTTGGCCTTTCTCACTCTGACGGGTGTCATCGCTGTTTCTCACCTGATCATCCTGTCTATTTTCCTCGGCCTTGTGAATGCCTTTGATATGCCCACGCGCCAGGCATTTGTCGTGGAGATATTAGAAAAGAGAGAGCACCTGGGGAATGCCATCGCCCTGAACTCATTTCTTTTTAACGGGGCGAGACTCGTGGGACCCTCCGTCGCTGGCATCCTCATCTCCATCTTGGGGGAAGGAATGTGTTTTCTACTCAACGGGTTCAGCTTTCTTGCAGTCATCATGGCTCTTTTGGCAATGAAAATGCCCCCAAATACAAAAGATTCCCAGAAGCCCCAGGTCTGGCCAGAACTCAAAGAAGGGTTTATCTATGCCTTCAGCTTTCCTCCTATCCGGTCAATTCTTCTCTTTATCGGGTGGATCAGTTTTGTCGGAATGGCGAACACAACCCTCATGCCTGTTTTTGCCAGAGACATCCTTCACGGCGACTCCAAGACTTATGGTCTTCTCATGGCAGCGATTGGCGTGGGCGCCATCATTGCAGCCATTTTCCTTGCTTCCCGGAAAAGCGTGCTTGGGCTGGGAAGAATCATTGTGATCGGTTCCGGTATCTTTGGAATTGGATTGATCTTGTTCTCCTTATCGCATATCCTATGGCTCTCATTTTTTCTTCTGTTGCTCGCAGGATTTGGCATGATGGTGCACATGGCATCGAGTAATACGATCCTCCAGACCATTGTGGATGATGATAAGAGGGGCCGGGTGATGAGCCTCTATGCAATGGCATTTATGGGGATGGCTCCTCTCGGGAGTCTCGTGGGAGGAAGTCTGGCAGGCTGGATTGGGGCACCCCTGACCTTAATCCTGATCGGAACCTCATGTATGATCGGGTCCTTTCTGTTTAGAAAGATACTTCCTACGCTGAGAATGATGATTCGCCCAATCTATGTAAGAAAAGGGATCCTCTCAGAAAGATCAGAAATACAAGGCAAAAGTTGAAAATTATCTTTCCGATACAGTAAATACTGTATTCTTGAAAAAGGCCTGGTATAATTTGTGTAATGCTGGAAGCCACCGCTCTCGTCGAACATTCTCCCTATGCCGGGATACTTATTCTCTTGATCCTCGGAGAAATTGGATTGCCTTTCCCAGAGGATGCTACGCTGATATTAAGTGGATTTTTGATGTCCCAAAGAGTGACGAAGCCGCTGCCCACGCTCATCGTCGTCTACTGTGGCCTCCTCCTCACGGACTTTTCCCTCTATTGGGTCGGCAAGAAATACGGGCGAAAGGTGGTTGAGCATAAGAGATTCCGGCGAATCCTGTCCGCCGAGAGGTTCTTGACATTAGAAGAGAAGTTTAAGAAATGGGGCATCTACGTCGTCTTCGTCGGAAGACATTTCTTGGGAATAAGGGCTCAGATCTTCCTCGTCGCCGGGGTCATGAGAATGTCCGCCCTCAAGTTCATCCTGGCCGATGCCGCTTCAGCGATCCTCACCATGACTTTAATGATCGGACTAGGCTTTTTGGGAGGGAACAGCATCCAGGTTTTGCACAAGAACCTGAATAGAATTGAGCATATCGGAATTCTTATTCTAGTCATTCTGCTCACCGCCTGGATCCTTTATAACTACTTCAGGAATAGAAAAATGTGAGGGAAGATCCTTCGTGGAATTCACAGCAGGGCGTGAAAATAAGGTCCTTTCTCCCTTAAAATACAGAATTTAACCTATTTATATTTCTTAACATATTGGCGATTTTTATATGGGAATGGAGGTGTACATAATGAGAAAAGGAGAAAGTTTTCGAAGAAAGGGCTTCTTACTATCTCTCATGATTCTGATCCTCGTGTTTCCGGCATACAGTCTGAACGCTGCCGAGAGAACCACGGAAAAGGACTGGAGAAAAGGCTTTGTGGAGGTAGCGAAGAAAGTGAAGCCGTCTGTGGTCGCCATTCGATCCGAACGGACAGTGACGGTCGGACCGGGAGCCGGAGAAGACTTCTTCAAAGGGACACCTTTTGAAGACTTTTTTAAAGAGCATGGGGGACCTCCCTCGAAACGAAAGCAGATGGGCGAAGGTTCCGGAGTTATTGTGGATGCACAAGGCAATATCCTCACAAACAATCACGTCGTTGCAGGGGCGGAAAAGATTTCCATCCATCTTTTTGATGGCCGGGAGTTGAAGGGAACGGTTCGAGGAACCGATCCCAGGACCGATCTTGCAGTCGTGCATGTGGAGGCTGCCGATCTTCCCGTCGCCATGCTCGGCGATTCGGACAAGCTCCAGGTGGGGGAATGGGCCATTGCCGTTGGTTCACCCTTCGGCCTTGAAGAGACCGTCACCGTAGGTGTAATTAGCGCAAAGGGTCGATCAGGGCTGGGGACGGGGAATTATGAAGATTTTATTCAAACCGATGCCTCCATCAATCCTGGGAATAGTGGCGGTCCCCTTGTGAACATCGATGGCGATGTGATTGGAATCAATGCGATGATTATCCAGCCGGGCCAGGGAATCGGCTTTGCCATTCCCATCAACCTTGCCAAGACGATTATGGTGGAGTTAATCAAGACCGGGAAGGTCGTTCGTCCGTGGGTGGGAATTGGCCTTCAGGATATTACCTCGGACCTGATGAAATTCTTTAATCTCAAGGAGAAGGCAGGAGCGTTGATCAGCCAGGTCTATGCAGGAAGTCCCGCGGAAACGGTCGGTCTGAAGGTGGGAGACGTCGTGATCGAAGTCGATCGGGTGAAGGTTACAAATAGTCAGGATGTCGTCCGTGAGGTTTTGAAGAAGAAAGTGGGCCAGCAGGTCGGTTTTGTGGTCCTCCGCGAGGGAAAACGAACTGAAATTTCAGTGACGACTGCCCAGATGCCAGAGAAAACAGGGGAGCCAGGACCCGCTCAGCCCGCAAGAGAATGGTTTGGCCTTCGGGTATCCAATGTCACGCCGGATCTTGCCAAACAGCTGGGTCTCAAAAAAACAGAGGGAGTTGTCATTGTAGGAGTGGAGCCCAGCTCCATTGCCCAGCGGTCGGGTTTGAGGGCTGGAGATGTTATCTCGGAGGTGAACCGCCAGAAGGTCTCCAGCGAAAATGACTACCGCAGCGTTATGGAAAAATCAAAACCGGACCAGGGGGTCCTGTTCCTGATCGATCGGGCAGGTTCAACGTTCTTTGCCACCCTGACCGAAGAGAAATAAGAACGGAGGCTAAAATTTGAGACGTCTCTTGCTGAACCAGAACAATTTTTCTTTCCCTGCTTCTCTCTCTTCTGCTCACAACGATCTCAGAAGCAGAATTGAAGGAGAATGTCTTTGAAACCGTTTTGCCCAACGGCTTGAAGGTGATCCTCCTTGAAAATCACAAGAGCCCCCCTTGTCACCTTTCAGGTCTGGTACCGCGTGGGATCTCGAAACGAAGCCTGGGGCAAGACGGGACTCTCTCATATGCTCGAGCACATGATGTTCAAAGGGACAGAAAGAGTCGGTCCCGAGGAGTTTTCCAGGATCATCCAGGAGAATGGCGGAAATGACAACGCCTTCACTTCCCACGACTATACGGCCTATTTCGAAAATCTCAGTGCGGATCGAGTCCAGGTGGCGATCGATTTGGAATCGGACCGAATGCAGAACCTCCTCCTTCGGAAGCAGGACTTCCGGACCGAGCGAATGGTGGTGATGGAAGAGCGGAGGCTTCGCACCGAGGACAACCCGCAAGCCGTTTTGGCAGAGCAAGTCATGGCCACTGCGTTTCAGATCCACCCCTACCACTGGCCCATTATCGGCTGGATGGAGGATATCGCCCGTTTCACCCTCGAGGACTTGAAGGCGTACTATAAAACTTACTACAACCCTATCAATGCCATCCTCGTTGTCGTGGGAGATTTTAGAAAAGGTGATCTTCTTCCCAAAATTGAAAAGGCCTTTGGTTCGTTCCCGAAAGGGAGCGCCCCCTACGCAGGAGAGGGATATCGATCCTCCACAGATCGGGGAGCGCAGAATCTTTGTGAAGAAGGAGGCTCAACTCCCCTTTCTGGTCATGGGGTATCATGTCCCGAACCTCCGAGAGCCGGATAGCTATGTGCTGGAAGTAATCGCCACGATCCTCTCCGGCGGGAAAAGCTCGAGACTCTACCAAAGCCTCGTGCGGGAAAAACGACTTGTCCTGAGTGTGGATGCTGACCACTCCCTGACCTCCCGAGATCCAAGCCTCTTCACCCTCTCGGCAGAATTGCTTCCCGGAAAAGAGGTGGCCGAAGTGGAGAAGGCATTCGATCAGGAAGTCGAGCGACTCCAGAAAGAGACCGGTGGGGAAGCAGGAACTGGAAAAGGCAAAAAATCAACTCGAAGCCTCTTTTATCTTCGCCCAGGATTCTCTCTTCTACCAGGCCATGCTCCTGGCCCGGCATGAGATTGCCCTCAGTTGGAAAAGCGATCGATGACTACCTTCCCTCCATTCGAAAAGTCTCGCCTGAAGATATTCAGCGAGTTGCGAAAAAATATCTGACTCCGGACAATCGAACGGTGGGCATTCTTATCCCGCTCCCGCCCAAAGAAGGGAAACCTGGGCCGGCGGCGGGACCTGTCAAAGAACATGTGGTGAGATAAGAGTGGCGATCACGAGCCTTTTACGGGAAAGGAGCGGTCAGGTGTTATTTCTTCAGATAGGAGAAAGGTACACAAACATGCTTTTCATTCCGCCAGTTCGTCGCAGTCCGCATTCCGAAATTGAAATACCTGATCGTCCTCGTTTCCTTACTGTTCTGCCTGGGTCGTGCCAGCGGGCAGCCTCCGTGCCATGCCTCCAGTCCAGAGGACTGGTTCTCCCCAACCATCTTGTCCTTCTTGCTTCCGAAGACCACTCCCTACCGTTTGTGACTCTACAACTCCTCATCGATTCAGGATCCTGGAGAGATCCTCCGGGGAGGAAGGTCTGGCCTACCTGACAGCCAGAGGGCTTCTTCTGGGAACATCAAAGCGCACGGTCAATCAGGTCAATGAGGAGCTCGATTTTATGGGTGCCTCTCTCAATTCTTCATCCGGAAGGGACTATGCGACGCTGACCCTCCGGGTTTTGAAGAAGGATCTGGACAAGGGACTCGATCTCTTCATGGAAGTACTGACCCAACCCACCTTCCCTGAAGAGGAAGTCAAGAGGGAGATCGAAAAGACCCTGGCGGCCATTCAATCGGAGGAAGATCAACCCGATGAGGTTGCAGAAAAGGCATTCCAGAAGACCCTCTTCCTCAGCAGCCCTTACGGTCACCCTGTGGAAGGAACAAAGGAATCCGTTCCCAAGCTCACGCGGGAAGGGATCGTCCGTTTTTATCGTTCCTATTACCATCCCAATAATGCCATCCTAACGGTGGTCGGGGATATGACGGAGGAAGAATTGAAGAGGAAACTCATCCCCCGTCTCGAAAAATGGCCTATGGGCGAGATTCCAAAACTGCCTTTCAATTCCAAGTTTGAAAAGGAGCAGAAGACGGTGAAGATGAACCGACCGATCACCCAGGCCAACATCATTCTTGGCCATGCCGGAGTCAGCCGCGAAAACCCTGATTTCTACGCCATCACCGTCATGAACTATATTCTCGGAGGGGGAGGCTTCGCTTCTCGATTAATGGCGGAGATTCGAAACAAGAGGGGACTGGCCTATTCGGTGGCAAGCTTTTTTGATCCGGGAAAATACCCCGGTTCTTTCCAGATCGTTCTTCAGACAAAAAATCCCTCTGCCCGTGATGCCATCTCCCTCTCACTCCAACAGATGGAGCGGATTCAAAAGGAACTCGTTTCGGAAAAAGAACTGGAAGGAGCAAAAAAATATCTCATTGGAAGTTTCCCGATGCGGCTCGATACCCAGGGAAAACTGGCCAATTTTCTCACCCAGGTGGAGTACTACGGATTAGGTCTCGATTATCCTGAGAAGTACCCTTCCCTCATTCGGTCCATCACCAGGGAAGAAGTGCTCCGGGTCGCAAAAAAATACCTTCATCCGAAAAAATATGTCCTGGTCATCGTCGCCAATCTGAAAGAAGCAGGCATGGAATGATTCTTTCGTCTATCTGCCTCTCCGTCAAGAGCGAAGCATCCCCCCAGAGACTTCTTGATAGATCGAAAGGACTGGGATATTATAAGAGCACCTATACGCAGAATTCGGGGTTATGTAAACGGATCCTTGGAAGGGAGGAAAACCATGAACGAAAAAGATCGTCTGAATGCCTTAGAGGTGGCTCTCAATAACGAGACGAGGGAGCGAGAATTCTATCTAAAGAATGCAAAAAGAACGAAGAACGCCCTGGGCAAAAAAATGTTCCAGCAAATCGGGGATGATGAACTGGAGCACTACGAGCGCCTGAAACAGCTCCATCAGAAGTGGGTCAAACAGGAAAAATGGCCTGAGACCGTTCCCCTTAAAGTAAAGGATACGATCGTAAAGGACATCCTCCTTGAGTTCATCAAAAAGGTCGATAAAACTGCTAAAGGAGATTCGGATGACCTCGAGGCCGTCCGAACGGCCATTGACTTCGAGGCCAAGGGAGCAAAGTTTTATGCTGAACTGCGGGATAGCGTGACGAACCCGACAGAAAAGCAATTCTTTGACCTCCTGTCAAATATGGAAAATGAGCACTATCTATCCCTCAAGGATACGGAGGAATATTTCATCGATCCTGCTTCCTGGTATCGGATGAAGGAACACCATACTCTGGATGGAGAGTGAGGTCATTTTCACCTGAGAGAATGGATCGGGGAGGGGAGGACCGGAGGTCATGACCGCGTGAGAGACGCGGCTGTTTGCCATCGATCTTTTTGGGAGAGAGTCGAAGAGTATATATTCCCGGCTTGATCTCGGGGGAACCGAGACCCTTTTAAGAAGGTAGAAACCTGGACAATATCCAGCTCACGACGCTGATCAGAATTGACCCCAGGACCGCACCCCAGAATCCACTGACATAAAATCCCTTGACCAGGGCTGACACCAGCCAGAGCATCAGTCCGTTGATGATCAGCAAGAAGAGTCCCAGAGTCAGCAGCGTGATGGGAAAGGTGAGGAAGACCAGGACGGGTCGGAGGATGGTATTCACGATCCCCAGGAGAAATGCAGCCACCAATGCCGCTAGGAAACCATCCACCCGGATCATCTTTGGAAAGAGATAAGAGACAATGAGAATAGCGACCATATTGATGATTAAGCGAACGACGAAGAACATGGTTTTCTCCTTTTAGTGATGATAATAACCCTCTTTCCCAACCTTACCTCTAAAAACCATGTAGTTATAGACGGTATATCCCAGGACCAAAGGTAAAACGATGATCACTCCCCATAGGGTGAAGCGGAGGGTTTCTTGTTGTGCCGCCGCTTCCCGAAAAGTAATGCTGGGCGGAATGGCATAGGGGTAGATGGAAGCAATGAGACCCAGGTATCCTGCAAAGAAAAAGATCACACTGAAAACAAAGGGCAGAATCTCCCGCCGGGCTCTTAGGCTCTTCATCAGTCCATAGAAGGCCAGCAGGCCCACCAGAGGAAAGGCCCAAATAAAATAGATTCGGGGTGGATGGATCCAGTTTGTCAGGGCCGAAGGGTAATGGAAAGGCGTCCAGAAGGTGACCAGGATTTGAAAGAGCAAAACCACCCATGCCGCCCAGAAGGCTTTGTGGTAAGCGCGTTCCTGTACCGCTCCTTCGGTCTTAATGAGAAGATAAGTGGATCCAAGAAGAATATAGCCTGCGATGAGTGCAAGGCCTACGGTCACCGAAAAAGGGGTTAGCCAGTCGAAGGGGCCGCCCGCGAATTGACCTTCAGCCACCTTTGTTCCAGAAAGAATGCCACCCAGGGTCAACCCCTGAGCGATCACAGCGACCAAACTCCCCAAAAAGAAAGTCGTGTTCCAAAATCCCTTTCGCGTCGCATTCGCCCGGAACTCGAACGTCACGCCACGGAAGATCAGACCGAAGATGAACGTGAGAAGAGGGATGTAGAGCCCGCTGAAGACCACGCCATAGATCATGGGAAAGGCAACAAAAAGGGCTCCTCCGCCAAATACCAACCACGTCTGATTCGCATCCCAAACCGGGGCGATACTGTTCATCATTGTATCTCGCTCTTCTTCGTTCCGGGTGGTGGGAAACATCAGGGCTATCCCCAGGCTGAAACCATCGAGAACCACATAGAGGAGAATGGCAAGGGCCAATAAGCAAGCCCAGAGAGTGATGAGATCCAATGGTTTACCCCCCTTAAAAACAATGTCGAAACCCGAAGCACGAAATTCGAAACAAGCACGAATTCTCAAAATAAAAATGACCAAAACAAAAGCGGTTTCGAAATTTGGATTTTCGATTTGTTTCGAGTTGGTCCGTAACGGACGCTTCGCCCGATATCCGAATTTCGGATTTAGGAAGAACTCGTCTACCGATCATCATGAGGATGCTTCATCCTGTCTGCGCTGTGCCCCTGCTTTCTTGAAGGGTCTGCATCCCGGCCAGCCGCTGAATCGGCGGGATAGGGCTCGCCATGTCCGGGCCGGTCTTTAATGTCTTCAGAATATAATAAAAGTAGCTCGTCCCGACCACGATGAAGATGACCAGAAAAAGGCTCAGAGACCAGATGACATTCCCGGCCGGGATGGGAGAAACACCTTCGCTCGTCCGCATCAGATTGTAGACGAGCCATGGTTGCCGGCCCACCTCATTGGTCACCCAGCCCAGTTCCGTTGCAAAAAAACCCAGGGGATGCAGAACCAGCAGGGTTCGCAAGAATGGACGGTGGCTAAAAAGGCGTCCCTGTCGCCAAAGAACTGCAGCCCACACCATGATCAATAGAAGAACAAACCCGATGGCAACCATCAGCCTGAAGCTCCAGAAGAGGATGAAAACATTGGGGCGATCTCTCTTCGGAAATTCCTTAAGCCCCCGGACTCGACCCTCAAAGGAATGGGTCACCAGCAGGCTGAGGCCATCGGGGACGTCGATTGAAAGAAGATTGTTTTCAGCCTCCATGTTCGGGAGAGCGATGACTGCAAAGGGAGCCCCTCCTTTGATGTTGGTTTCCCAATGAGCCTCCATGGCGGCCAGTTTTGCCGGCTGGTGATGGAAGACCTGCCGACCGCTCACATCCCCTTGGTAGACTTGAAGGGGTGCGAAAAGGGCAGCCATCACCAGGGCAATCCCCAAGGACCGTCGGAAAATATCCACGTACCTTCCTTTGAGAAGATAGTAAGCACTGATTCCGGCGACGACGAAAGCAGATGTCTCAAAAGAAGCCAACGTCATGTGACCCATTCGGGCGAACAGAGAGGAGTTGAAGATCGCTGCTGAGAAATCAGTGACCATGAACTTTCCGTTGACCAGTTTGTAGCCCGCCGGCGTTTGCATCCAGGAATTTGCGGCCAGAATCCAAAACGCCGAGAGGATGGCCCCGAAGGATACCAGGCAGGTAGCTAGAAAATGGATGCTTCGCCGGACTCTCTCCCAGCCGAAGAGCATGATGCCCAAAAACCCACCTTCCAAAAAGAAGGCCGTCAACACCTCGAAACCCAAAAGAGGGGAAAAGACGTTGCCCACTTTTTGGGAAAAGTGAGAAAAGTTTGTACCGAATTCAAACTCCAATACGACTCCTGAGACCACCCCTATTCCAAAATTGATGGCGAAGATCTTGACCCAGAAACGGTACAGGCGATAATAAATCTCCTGTTTCGTGATTAACCAGAGGGACTCCACGACCACCAGATAAAGGGCAAGACCGATCGTCAACACTGGAAACAGAATGTGAAACATGGTGGTTACGGCAAACTGAATTCGAGAAAGAAAAACGGCGTCCATCGCCCGCCCCTTCGAAATGACCCTTCTTTTACCTCATGCTTCTCTCAAGGATTGAGTAGTTTCCTCAGGAAAGGAAACATTGATATAGATGCCAGACCCCATTTCCAACCCTGCGGGTGGGGTCAGTCGCGGAATAGTAGCTGGATCCCGTCTCAGTTGAGACATGGGAATCTCCGTTTCATGAGGAATGCGGATTGCAGAACGAAGTACCACGTAAGGTACCCTTTTTTGGTCTATCCGAAGTCGGCAATCCAAAATCGTCAATTATGTAAGAACCTGTTGAGAGACTCATTTTCTCGGGCTGATCAAAAATGCCCAAATGCAAGGCCCCCGAAATCCTGAGAGTGGCGTTGGGACGAATGAGGAGCGACTCATTGCCACGCCCCCGAAGGGGGCCGGATAACGCCGCAGATGGGTGTTTTTCAACAGCATGAAAAGGCCTTAACCTAAGGCCACGAGTAACCCCACAAAGGCCCCCAGAGGAGTGGAGATGTAAGGGTTACACGTGAAAGCTCAGGAACTTCCGATGCCTCGGGTAAGATAAGTCAGAGCAAAGCCAGCAGCCCCGCCCAAGAGCATACCGATGAGGATCTTTGGGATCATACCTTCCTCCTTTTTATAAAAATACCATTCCGTAATGGCTAAATCAATAACAAGATGAGTCGATCATTATTTTCGATGCTTCCTCGATGGATATTCACTTGACAGATTGACGTGCGACATCTAGACTAATTGTCATGAACTGAAATCGAGGGATTTATCAATTGGACTCGCGGAAATGATCAAAGAATTTACCCAGGAAGAATTGTCGTCTTTTAACGGAAAAGAAGGGAGGCCCGTCTATATCGCCCTTCAAGAAAAAGTCTACGATGTCTCCAAGAGTCCCTTATGGTCGAAAGGCCTCCATATGAACAGACATGCCCCAGGCAGGGATCTTGCCGGAGAGATCTCTGCGGCCCCCCACGGGACAGAAGTGCTTGAAAGATATCCCCAGGTAGGGGTTTTGAAGAAAGGGGGACCCGAGGAGTTGAAGCATCTTCCTCCCGGTCTCCGGACCCTCCTCGAAAAATTCCCGATGGCAAGACGCCATCCTCACCCGATGATTGTTCATTTTCCTATTGCCCTTCTGATGGCTTCCTCTCTCTTCGTCCTTCTCTACCTCATCTTCAAAGATCCTTCCTTTGACCGTACCAGTTTCTACCTTTTCGTTTTGGGAGCAATCGCTTCTCCCTTTGCCATGGCCACGGGGCTCGTTACCTGGTGGGTAAATTATCGATTAAAGCTCTCTCTTTTTGTGAAGAGAAAAATGCAGTTTTCGATGCTCCTCCTTATCTTTGAGATCATCCTCATCCTTTGGCGCAGTTCTCCATCCCCAATATCCAGCCCCATTTATTTCATCATGGTGGTCATCCTCACCCCCATCGTCTCGATCCTGGGCTACTATGGGGGCCAGATGACTTTTCCGGCAGAACGATGAAGAAATAGGGCTGAGATGCCCTCCCCCAGTTTTTCCTCCCTTCGCCAAGCGTCTGGGCAAACCCTTCTCCAAGGATCGGTAGTGGGTCAGTTTGGGTCGCGAATGCCCATACGGAGCCGAGGGTGGTCTGGTCCCCCCGGAGCGGTTCAGGGGCGCTTCCTTCTTTGTTGAAAGACTTCTCACATCCTAAGTCATGAGATCGTCAGTGGAATGCACGAAGGACCATCCCCCGGACCTATGAATACAACCGCCCTTCTGAAACGCGAGGAGGAATAGGCCACCCTCGGCTCGTTCCTGCGGGCGGAAACTGACCCATTACCCAAGGCTCGTGGACATTGACAGAGGTAGGATTATTTGTTAACCTTATTTTTCGATTTGGTTGACAATAAACACACGCTCCCTATGCCGATTGAAAAACTGAGACGGATTGTCTTCGCCTCCCTTATGGCTGCTTTGACTGCGGTCGGAGCTTATATCTATGTTCCCATCGGGCCGGTGCCCATTGTTCTCTCCACCCTCTTCGCGATTCTCAGCGGCCTTCTCCTGGGCAGTCGATGGGGCCTCACCAGCATGGCTCTTTACCTCCTGGTAGGAGCGATCGGAATCCCCGTTTTCGCGGGAGGCAAAGGAGGATTTGCTCACTTCTTAGGCCCAACGGGCGGTTACCTTTTTGGTTACCTTTGGGCTTCCTGGATTACTGGTTTCATTTCGGAACACTCACGTGGCCGGATGACCCTGGATATTCTTGCCGTCGTCGTAGGATCGCTTACGATCTACGCCTTTGGGGTCCCCTGGCTTAAAATGGTTACCCAAATGTCCTGGCAAAAGGCATGGATAGCGGGCGCGCTGCCCTTTCTCATCGGTGACGCAATCAAGGCTTGCGTTGTTGTCATCTTGGCCCGTTCTGTTCGACCAATGTTAAACCGCCTCTTCCAATCTCCCTCTCCTGATTCCTAGAGAAAGTACGATGATCGAGATCCGAAACCTCCATTATCAATATCCTGACGGGACCCATGCGTTGAAAGATATCAATCTCACGATTTCAGAAGGCGAATTTCTTCTCGTCTGCGGTCCCAACGGGAGCGGTAAAACGACCCTCATCCGGCTTATCAGCAGTCTATTAAAACCTACTGCGGGCTCGGTTCATATCAAGGGTCAGGACATTCTCCATCCTACCAAGGAAAGGCGTACGCTGGTGGGCATGGTATTTCAAGATCCTGATAGTCAAATCGTCGGAGAAACAGTAAGGGAAGATGTTGCGTTCGGCCCTGAGAATATGGGGCTCCCGGTCGAGGAAATAATGAAACGGGTAGATTGGGCGCTGGGTGTTATGGGCCTTAAGAATCTTTCAGAAAAACCTTGTTATCTTCTTTCGGGTGGGGAAAAAAGACGACTTGCCATTGCCGGGGTGCTTGCGATGAGACCCCAGGTGATTCTCTTTGACGAGCCTTTTTCTTTCTTAGACTATCCTGGGATTCGAGAAGTGCTGAAACACATGGTTCGCTTAAATCGAGAAGGACATACGATAGTGATCACCACCCATGATGTGGAGAAGGTGATCGCCCACGTGGATCGCATTGCCGTTATCCATGGCGGAGAACTCAAAATAGCAGGACCTCCAGAGGAGCTTCTTACAAAACTGCCCAATTTCGGAATCCGGCCTCCCTGCTATGCCCTTCTCGGGAGGGAAAAAATTTCATGGCTCGAATAGCCCTACACTATTTTCCCGGGCATTCTCCTCTTCATCGCTGGGATGGCCGATGCAAATTCCTCGGACTCCTGATGATCACTTTCACCCTGCTCCGATCCGACGTCCGTTGGCTTACTTTTGATTCGGTTCTCCTTATCGGCCTTCTCATTGTATCCGGATTACCGCTCAGGCAATTTCTTCGTGACTTTCGGACTTGGATGGTCCTTCTGTTTGCTCTCTTTCTTTTTCAAGCTTTTTTCACTCCGGGGCTGCCGCTTTCTTTTTCCCCACGGCTTCCCGTGAGTCAGGAAGGGGTCCGTCTCGGAGGCTTTACCTGCTGGCGTCTCACCCTGATTCTCGGTTATGCGGTCCTCTTTACGGCAGTCACCCGTCCTCGTGAGGTTCAAGACACGTTGATCTGGGTCCTGAAGCCTTTTCCTTTTTTTCGTGGACGCCGTATTGGGCTCATGGTTTCCCTCACCATCCGCTTCTTCTCAATCATTTTGGATCAGGCGGAAGAGGTTCGTCTCGCCCACAACGCGCGACTGGGAGACTTGAAGAAGAATCCTGTTCGCAAAGCCAAATTTCTCGCGCTTCCTCTTCTTCGGCGCTCTTTTTCCCGGGCCGAGGACGTCACGCTTGCCCTTGCGGCAAGAGGTTTTCGTGATGATTTGCCCCTCCAGCTTCCAAAATTGCCATTCTCCCATTTGGTTCCACTTTTCTTTCTCCTTGGGTCCTTCGTCGCGCTATGGCAGCTCCATTAGGAGGGAAAAGACCGCGCAGGCGGACTCATCTCAGCGGTAAACTCTTCCTTCAGAAAAATGAACCCCGCCTTTTGAACAAGAGCTTCTACGGTGGAAAGCGAAGAAGAATACGGTTTTTTTCCCAAGCAAATACGATGTTTGCCTTATTCCCTTTTTTCGAGCCTTTTATATAATGGAACTCAAGTTTCAAAAATCTTGAGGAGGCTCAAATGAACTGTCCTAGATGCAAGGGTGTCATGGCCTTTGAGAAATTTTACGGCCCCCATGAATGCTTTTTTGGCTGGCGATGCATCTATTGCGGAGAGATTGTGGACCAGGTCATCCTGAATAATCGAGGCTGGGAAAAATAATCCTCCCAGGATCCGTACTTCTCTATTCAAAGGGATGAGAATGATGAAACTCTCATGCGGACAATGGTGTCATATTCAGGAAATGCTGGCCAATTTGAAATGTCCCAGCTGTTTCAGCGCAAAGGTGAAGCTCTGCGAGGAGGAAAAGAAAGAGAACGCTCTTTGCACGGAATGTAATTGTCGATTTGAATTCAATCCAGAGCCGGCAGAAAGGTGGGATTAGCGAATTCAACAAAATCGAAGAATACAGTTTCTTTCCTAATAAAGCAACATCCTCAATTTCCGCTTCTTAAACCATCTCGGATCGCACTTCTTAACGAAATCATTGAACCGGATGACTTCTATTACTAAAGAGAGCCTCATCTTGTTTGTAGTTAACCAACCCTTTTGCTAAGTGAACAAATTTATTGAAGTCTATCTTCCAGAAGGCTTTTCAGACGAGCCTTGTTTTTTGCATGCTTAGGCCGGAACCATCTCCGGAGTGAGAAAGGAAAAGAAACCCTCTTTGAGATTCTCCCGCTCGATCTTCTGAAAGGCGCATTCTACCGCGGACTTGACCTCTGTCAAATCAACGGGCTTCATCGCCTGATAAAAAATCCCAGCCCCCCGAAGGCGCTTTGCCAATCCGATCGATTCTTCTGACGAGATGACAATAACCTGAATCTTCGCGTTGATATTCTTCAACAACGGGACGACATCGCAGGCTTTCACTCCTTCGATCTCATCCTCGATGAGAATGACATGAATATTCCCTTTTCGAACCCTTCGAATCATTTCGCTTATCGCTCTGGCTCTCTCAACCTTATATCCCACGCTATGGAATAAAGTAATGAGGGAGCGGTTCCAAAGATCATCCTGATAGGCTATGAGTATGGTCTTCGATTTCATGATTACCTCCCCTACTCCGTCCTCTTATGCCACAGGGATGGGAATCTCAGACTTTCTTGTACGTGATGCAGCGGCTCCGATAAGAGCGGAAATGAGAATGCCCGCCGGAATCAATTGAGCCAATACCACAACGATTCCAAAAGTAAAGAAGAACATAACTCCTACGAGTCCTATCCCCCTGACCCCTCCCTTATAAGCAATCCCAAGAGAGAACAGGGTGACTGACATGATTAGGACCAGGCTCAAGATGGCTAAAATCTTTTTCATTTTCAAAGACATGGCGATCATCTCCTTTTCTACAGTTTTCCTACTTTTTCACCGTTACCGCCTCGGCACCTGGAAGAATCACTTCTTCTTCGACCCTCTTCTCTTTCTTGAAAGCCATGGTGGTTGCAGTACCTACAAAGCTGAAGAAGAGAATAGCTGCCGGGATCAACTGCAGAAGAACGATAATCGATCCGATGATGATGAAGATCCAAAGAGCTGTTCCACCTTCCTTCAGGCTGATAGACCTTGCAAAAGCTGGAGAAGCCATTAAAGCAATCAACACTGCCGTTAACCCTACCTTTAGTCCTTTCATTGTTTTTTTCATTTTTGATTCCTCCCTTCTTTGACGTTCAACCTGAATAATGCATTTGGTATGCCAAGAAATGATAAATTTTATAAATATTTGATATTATTTAGTTTTTATAAATGATGAGGCATAAGAATTGACTGTTTTAGGGGCAAGATGAATATTTTGAATATTTATATTTGAGGGCTTGTCGTTTGTACTTTCTATAAGTATTTAAAATAATTAAGTTTTATATAATATAAGAAAGTTATACATATAATCTCCTAAAATATAAAAAAAACATACATCCTATAATTGAGGTTGTCTCAGCATAAAAGTCTTTCATTTTTAAATAGTTGGCAACGGTCATTTGTTACGGGCCTATAGTTCAGAGAGGATAGCTCTCTCGCGAAAGTTATCCTCTCTTCAATATTTCTTCAATATCTTCCTTATAGCCCTGACTGTTTTTATCGGCGGGGATCAGATCGATCTCAGAAGGAGAAGATGCCCCTAAACCAAGCTCGACAGCCCTTGAGATCTGCTCTTGTTCAAATATCCTTGGTTTCATGATTCCTTCATTGCTTCCAAGAAATTTCAAAGTGGCTACTCCGACGGCATCGATGGCAACCCGATCCGCAGAGGCAAGAAAAATCTCTGCCTTTACACGCTTTCCAGCCATGGGACCACCGTCCACAAAGGCATCGATCCCGTCCAGGACAACAAGAGCAGGTCTGAAGGACTCGTTTATTTCAGCGATCATCTTCCGTTGATGGGGAGAAGCATGAAGCTCTCTCATGTAATTGTACCCGTGACGGGATGTAGGAACAACTCCAACATGAAGCTTTAGTGATAGTGTAAAGATTCCTCCATACTGGTGGGTCTTCAGGCAACAGGTGGAGACGAGGCACTCCGCATCAAGGACCGGCCGGGCAATCCGAAACCCATTGGGCCAATGACTCGTTTTAGGTTTGATGAACACCCAATCCTCATCTGCAAGATTGTCAAAGTCAATAACCTCAACATTCAATTTATCCAGAATCGGCAAGATGCCTTTTTTCTCCATCACCTCACGGGTGGGCGGATAGCTTCTTTCTCCAAGGCTAACGGATTTTGCGCCCATGGCCCAGATCTCTTCCACCAATGCTATTAACGTATCGTTATGCGTGGAGCCGGGCGGGATATCCGCGGTGTTGAAATTGGGTTTGATCAATACATTCTTCCCTTTGACAGGGTTAATATGGAGTGCCTTCAAAGAAGTCTTTACTCCATTTTTTCGATTGTCTGTTTTTACCAGAGCAACACGGCTTTTTATTCTGGGCATTGCTATTCCTCCGTCCGCACTTAAAAATAAGGCTCCTCCAGCGACTCCCGTATACTTTAAGAAACCTCTTCGATTGACTTTCTTCATCGCTTAAGTCTCGGGCCAAACCCTTGGACCTTCGCTCCGCCCCCAAGATGCGTTATATTAGCAACCTGCTGAAAAAGTAATTTTTGTCAGAGCTGTAATAAATGTCCGTTCTCTCTTAACCAGTGCCTGTGTTTTTTGTAGCCGGGGAAGACGGACTCTAAATAATTCCAGAAATTCCTGGAATGATTTTTTTCTCTAATATGGACAAGTTCATGAATCAGGACATAGTCGATGACGGACAAAGAGCCCATGATAATTCTCCAGCTAAAAGATAACCGATTATCTCGGGAGCAAGAGCCCCATCGGAACCTGGCGCTCGTGATCTTTATCCCTTCCGGAATCAGTTGAAACCGACAGCTGTAATAATCGACCCTCTCCTTTATCCTCTCTTTCGCCTCCTTTTTGTACCAGTCACAAAAAAGATCCCTTGCTTCCGGAAGATAATCGTGATGAAGGATAAATTTGCCGAAAGCTAATCTTAGAGGAGGTCCTTGACTACCAGGCTCCTGCATTTCTAACGGATACCATTCGCCTAAATACAAGAACTTCTCTCCTGTTAGAAATTTTCTTTCTGCTTCCTTCGTCCGTTTTTCTTTTTCTGATACTTTTTCAACGATCCATGACTGCTTTTCCTGAATGAATTTCTCTATCTCCCATTTCGGCGTGCGATGAGGAGCATAAATCACTATTTTCCCGTCCTCTTTAATATGGAGGGAAATCGTCCTTCTTCTTTTCTTGCTTTTTATCAAAGAATAACTTAGACGAGTGGCCATCCTTTTAGGGTCCGGTGCTGTCTTGACCGTGTTTTCCTTGTCTAAGGCAGAGGCTGCATCGCGAATCGGAACACCATTGACAGAATTTACAGTCCAGGCAGTGGTGCTTCTTATCCTTATCTTCCTTTAAACAGCAGACAAGCCCATAGGGTGTTATCTCAAACCGCACCCCGTCTTCATAGATGAATTTTTTCTTGCTTTTCTCCATAGGTCAAATCAACCGTCACTTCCGTCGATGCCAAAAGAGATCCCCACCGACCGGAGACTGTGCCGTAATTAACGAAAAACTACTTCTCGTGCCCTTTCACCCCGCCTCTTCCCGCCCTGGCGGGAAGAGGCACGTTCCGTCAAAAGGATTGGGGCTGTCCATTCGTAGACTTTTCGATCTTCACGAGAAAGAAGGCCGTGAAGATCAGGAGCAGGACGCTACTGCTCAACCCCAAGAATACCCATCTTAACCCGAAACTCTCGGCGATGAAGCCGCAAAAGCTTGAAGCCAGTGAGCCGAAAACAAAAGATAGAAAAAAATAGATCCCAAAGGCCGTCCCCCTCATCTCCACGGCCGTGTACTGGGCTAAGAGCGCGTTATTCATGGGCTGGAGGAAGAAGTTGAAGAAGAAAAAGAGTAAGGCAATGATCAGGAGCAGAAGATCTGTGGTGAATGACATGGCTAAGATAAACGGAAAAGAGAGGATGGGCATCAAAAGCAATTTTCTTTCCACGCGGGACTGCTGTGCCAATATTCCCCCCCCATATTGGCCAAGGACTCCCACTGCAAGCACGATGGCTGAAAGCATCCCCCCCAGGGCGACGCTATCCAGAGAAAAGAAGTGAAAGGAGGTACGCTTGGCCATATAGGCCGGGAGAAAAATAAGCGAGCCACTAAAGGAGAAGCCCTGAAACATGTTTGTCAGGTAGAGTAAAACAAGCGGCAGGGAGAAATAGGCTTTGAGGCGTCTCGGTGGGGTCTGCTGTGTTGGGACGGGTCCAGCGGTTTTCATCTCTTCCTTGGGAGACATGTCAACGAATAAGGCCCACAGGGAGAGAATGACCCCTGGAAGAGCAGACCAAAGGAAAGCCTGTCGCCATCCCAGATAAGAACCGATAAGACCCATGATAAATGGGGTTAATGCCAATCCTATATTCCCGGCTGCTCCGTGAATCCCCAGCGCCTGTCCGTATCCTCTGACTTTCGAGGTGATCAGAGAGTTCGCCAGCGGGTGATAAATGCTTCCGAGAACACCCAGGAGGGCGAGCCCGGCGGTGAAGAGGAAAAGTCCGGACGAGATGGCCACCAGGATGACCGTGATGGCAGAACCAAGAAAGCAGATGAGATAAAGCTTCCTGGGGCCGAGATAATTATAGATCATCCCTCCGGGAAGAGCTCCGAGCCCGTAGGTGAAGTTCATGATATTGCCGATCACTCCCAGCTCGAGGTATCCGATGGAGAACTCTTTCTGCAGGAGAAGGAGCACTGCCGGGAAGATGAGAAGATACCCGTGGCTGAGGGCATGTGAACAGCCTGTAAGGGCAACAATTATCTTTTCGTCACGCTGCATAAAACATTGGAGTAGAAATCCACCAGCAATCGTTAGTTATTCAATCAGTCCATAGTTGAATGGACGTTGAATCGAAATCTCCCCTGCCCTTCCTTTTACAAAAGGGAGAGATTTCCCCTCTTTGGAAAAGAGGGGTTAGGGGAGATTTTCACAACAATATGTCTTTTCTATTATAGACTCCTTAGCGAGAAGGTAAGAACCAGTGAAATAATCTCTAACTATTAGATAATTATATATATTTTTGCTGAAAAACTCGGGCCTACTGTTTCCCGGAGGTAGATAATTTCCTGGCAGCGAATAATGTGGCCGCGCCCAGTATAACCGCTGTCAATGCGATCATCCCGAGAAACTCGACATCAGCGAACAACAAGCCTGGCCCGTGCTGTACACGTTCAAGCAATGAGAGAATCGATGCGCCACCAGAAACAAAAGCGATCAGAAGCAGGAGACCGCCCCCAATCCATAGCCCAATCGATATCGTTCTCTTCATGATCACGTTCCCTACGTTCACAGCCTCTTCTAATCCAAGATTATACGGCCGCCATCATTGGACGTACCTCGTGCGACACCCGTTCGGAGAGAGCATCTTCGGCTACATCCATATCATACCGGCTCTGCAAGTTAATCCAATAACGGGGATTGTGCCAAAAATAGCGCCCAAGGCGTAAAGCAAGCTCAGCTGTCACCGGACGTTTACCATTTACTACGTGGTTGATCCGCATTGCAGGCACGCCCAACTCCTGTGCGAGCCGGTATTGGGATAATTTTAACTCGCAAAGCAATTCCTTTAAATACACTCCCGGATGCACCGGTGCAATTCGATGTTTAGCCATGATGATCTCCTTAGTGATAATCGACAACTTCCACCCGCTCTGCGTTTTCGTTCCGCCAAACAAAACAAATCCGCCACCGGTTGTTGATGCGGATGCTATATTGTCCTTTACGTTCCCCCTTCAAATCGATCCGTCTTAAATCAACCCAATAGGCAGAAAAATTGACCTCTTGAAGCGATGGGTCATCGAATAATCGCTCCTTCCCATAACATGGAAAGAAAGTTACGCCACGGAAGAATATGGATGCTTTCATGTATTCGCGGAGTGCGTTCATTACAGACAAGCAGTGCTTTCTCAGGATGATGCTCTTGTACGAAAGCCCTGAGGTGTCTGAGGTCTGAATTATCCACGCGACGAGTTCCCTTTACCTCAACTGCAACATGACCATGCCCCAAAATAAAATCCACTTCCTGTCCTGTCTTGGTGCGCCAGAAGTTCACCTCATAATTAAGCTCCCTGTACGAACGATGCGCCAGGATCTCCAAGAGAATGAAATGTTCGAGGGCCTTTCCAAACTGCTCTCCCCTTTCTTCGGGAATATGACGCTGCGTGATGGCGCCTGCAACACCCACATCAAATAGGTAGAACTTTCCCGCTTTCGTGATCACCTGTCGCTCTTGCCTTTTCTTATAGGGCTCGACTAAGACACCGAGCAGAGTGTCAATGAGAATCTGATAGTACTCCTTGACTGTCTTAGCATCCACTCCACACTCCCTGGCGATATTCGCATAATTCGTCAGTTCCCCATGGGAGTAGCCCATCGCATCAAAGAACCGGGAAAAGGCAGGAATGTTTCGAGTCAGGCCTTCGTCGAACACCTCCTCTTTGAGATAGTCCCGGACGTAAGCTTGGAGCGACTTGCCGTATCCCGTCTGGAGATAGTGATCAGGGATCATGCCCCGATTGAGTGACCTAAGAAGGTCCAGGTCTTCAATTTCCGCGGAGACAAGCGGATGCATTTCATAGCGCCATGCTCGCCCCCCAAGCAGGTTTGCTTTGCCTCGCTTCAGTTTCCTCGCGCTGGAACCGCTGAGAATAAACCGTAGACCCTTGTTCTCAATAAGCCAGTGGATCTCGTCGAGCAACTGGGGTGTCTTCTGAACTTCATCGATGATAATCGGCTCTTTCAATTGTTCAGGCTTTGCCGCCATGAGCTGTTCCCGCAATAGAAAGGGCCGCTTCACAAGCTCGAGAAAAAGGTCGGTTTGCAGCATATCGAAGATCAGACTATTGGGGAAAGCAGATTTGAGGTACGTTGTCTTTCCCGTTTTCCTCGGCCCCCACAGGAAGGCGGACCGCCCCTTCGGCAAGTCGATTTTCAGCAGTCGGTCGATGATTTTTCCCATGGATTGGACTCCATTTTAGTTTTACTAAAATGGAATAATATCCATTTTGGATCATTTCGTCAACTAGAAAAATCACCGAAAAACCCACCCTTATTTTTCTCATTGGAATGAGTTCCCGGAACGATGGAATCCAGATTAAAAACTTAGTTTCCTGGAGTAGGCATCAATGAGGTACAGGGGGTCTTAGGAAGGTTACAAAAAGTGGGCGGAGGAAAGGAAATGAGAGCCCGAGCTCAATTAACAAATTCAGCTTGTCGACAAGGCTTGACAAATCTTCCTACAATCCTCTCTTTCTTTGAAGCACCTTTCATGCTTCCCTTCGGTCTGTGTCCTTTTTTCTCCTTTAGATAAAACTGTTCTTTCTTAAATTCGCGTTTCTCCCTTTGGAGTTGGACTTCCAGCTTGAATTGATTCTCTTTTTGCTTTCCTTTCTTTTCCATGAGTTTTTTCCAGGATTCAAAGCGATCCTTCTTAAATTCGAACCATTCTCGCCGTAACCTGAGTCTTTCTGCCTTGAGTTCGATATCTTTTCTTTTTAGTTCAAGATTCTCATTCTTTTGTTTAAGGTACTCTCCGATGAGGAAATCCACTATTTTCCTATAAAGACCGTTGTCCCCGTTCTCGTTTTCTTTGGTATCCTCATTCTCAGGGCTTGCCAGTATTGATTCGAGGGTAAATTGTTCATCCCCGTCCTTTCCAATAGGTTTGTACAAGCTCTCCTCTCTGTATTTCTTATTCATATACTGTTTGATAGCCTTGCTTCTAACCCGTCTAACAATGGGAGTAATTTCTTCTACTGTTTGAGGATTAGATTCAAGAATATCGACCCAGACATCCTGAAAACTATCTTCGTACCGCTCCATGAAAGGCTTCAGATAATTATTGACTTCGGTTTCATTTAAATTCATACCGGTCACCTTATAGCTTTGGTTTAGACCCTGCATTCGGTTCTCAGCGATGGGTATTATTATAATGGAGATATATCTGAATCAGGGCTTTCGAAAAAGCTCTCGAAATTCTTGTGAATTGTAATTCCTTCTTTAAGGGTTGACTTCCCGACGAGATGTTTAAACGTCATACGGATATATCACCCGAGTCTATTCTCAAGGTAATTTCAAAAACTCTTCCTCTGTTGACGCTGATTTTCTTATCTAATCCCTTATAAGGCCGCTCTTTAGTGGCTTTCCCTTATGAACTGGAATCGAAAGTATATTCGAGTTTCCAGTTTTGATAAGTTTCACATGGCTTCCTCTTTGTCCCCTATTAACCCACCCTGCTCTTTCAAGCGCTCTCACTACCTTCTCAGGTTTGAGATTATGAAGAGTTGCCATCTAGGCAGCTCTCTTTTTTGGGGTGGTCTCTTTCCTTACCGCTTCTTGGACCTCGAGATGCCCCTTAATGGCATCTTTTATCATATCCAAAGTCTCCTCAACGCTATCCCCTTGGGTAGAACACCCGGGAAGCTCCGGACATTCCACCCAATAACCCTTGTCTTCAAGATCCGGATGAAGAATGACCTTAAACGGTCTTTTTGAAACATGAACGATATAAGCTCTGTCCGTTGTCATCTTAGACGTTTTCCCTTTTAAATCGTTTACCAATTCCCCGATTGCAATGGCAAAGACATACTGTCCCTTTTTCAGGGTATCAATAATTTCCCTATCCTTGTTTGTTAGAACAAAGATCGTCTCCCCATCTGTTAGGAATCTTAACTGGACCAGAGGTTTTTCTATCTCGGGAAGATGCTTTCTCAGATAATTAAGGCTTTTTCGTATTTTCTGTAATGATAGCCCCTGATCTCTTAGAAATTTTGCTACTTTAAATTGGATGAGATCCGTAAATGAGTACAGCCTCATCGAACCATAGCCAGAGGCCTCATGAACTGAAGGCTTAATGAAATTCGTCCGGTCCCAATAATCAACGACCCTTGGCGGAATCCCTAAGATTTTTGAAACAGTCTTGGAATTGAAGGAGTTGTTCATTTAATTCCCTCCAATGATTTTTAAATTCATCAATGTATTTATAAACCTAATAAAAGTAGGTGTCAAGAAATTTTTAGGCTGGGATAACTGGAGGTTATTCCTGAATTCTCTTGAGGATTGTTTGGGTTGTCTTGTGGTGAAGCTTGGCGATCTTCTTGAGTTCGTCAATTCCCCTTTTCTTAATGATGTCCACCGCAGGCTGAATAACCCTATCAGACGCTCCCTTTGGCAAGAGGATTCCATATTCTCGACTCAATTTTTCCATACGCGACAAGAATCGGTCACGAGCCAAGATAGAGGCTCCTGCTACGGCCGTATAACGTTCAGCTTTGGGGGTTTGGATAAGTCGTAGTTTCCTACCCTTCTCCATAAGCTTGGAAAGGATATACCTCTCGTTGCCAAACTGGTCAGCGACAGCATAGGAACAAGGATTTTTTTCAAGGAGACTCTCAATGGCCCTTGCATGACCCCAGGCCAAAAGATGATTGAGATTCTTCCTCTCTTTCTTGAATTGATCGTATAAATCATTATAGCGTTCCGGCGGTATCTCAACTTCAACAAATTTCCCGTTGCATACGATTCGAATTTCTCCAGCCAGCTCTTGACAACGTTGATCAGACAAGAGTTTGGAGTCTCGAACTCCCATCGTTTCAAGTCTGGCCGCGGCGGATTCATCTAACCAGACACCCGCAACCACCATAGGACCAAAATAATCTCCCTTCCCTGATTCATCTGTTCCAACATGCGGCAACGGGATCTTTTCTTGTGATTCCCCAAAAGATTCTTTTCTAGAATCAAGGCCTACTTCAGGTTCATATCTTACGTAGTCGTCAACCGAGAGCTTAATGCTGGGGTGCTTTGAATTGTACAAAGTAATAACAGCGTCAAGGATGTTCTTATACAGATTTCCTCCGACACCCTGGAATTGAAGTTTTCCTTTTGTATACTGTTTTATGATTATTTTTTCTTCCCCGTCTTCAAATCGGTAAGAGTAGTCGCAGTACTGCTCTTCGCGGCTGCCCGCCGGCTTCAACTCTTTCAACTTTTCCCTTATCCTGAGCCTAAGTTCAGGATCTTTGATCAAAAGAGGTTTTAGTTTAATTTCTTGAATCGGGATTTTTGGCATATCCAATCCTTGCCGTTTCATAGCGAATTTTCCCTCGAATACCTGATCCCTTGGTGTTACTCAACCCCGTATTGTCGACGGCAGGAGAGAATATAGTTTCTTACATCTTTCTTCGTCTTGTAGATTCCGAAATGGCCTTCACACAGAATATCTGCGTCCAACTCCAGCAACTTTTTCGTTGACCGGCCATAATCTTCAAGATTCGATCCAAATTCCTTAAGAATTGGACCATGGAGATCCTGAGCAAAGAGGATTCTTTTTCCGTCTTTATCCAGATAGATGCATATTGATCCTGGAGTATGGCCCGGTGTGTGAACACAGATGACTTTCTGATCCCCAATGTCCAGTATTTCTTCCTTGAGACTAAATTTCACATCGACGGGCGTTGGTGGAAAGCTTGTCTGATACCAGTTGGCGGCTGTCAGAATCGAATCTCCATTCTCTAGTGGCAGGGCATCCAGTTGATGGATGTAGATCTTCGAGCCAAATCTCCTTCTCATCTCCGGAGCGCCTCCAATATGATCAATGTGACAGTGAGTTAAGAGAATCTTATTCAGGTTCCCGTAGTTAATACCTAACCCATTGATATTATTTATAATATATTCTACGCTCCACCCTGCTCCGGTGTCGATCAATATTAATTCATCAAGACTCATGAGATAGACGCATCCATCTCGCCCGTCTGTAATGTCCGGGCCCCCTACAATGAAAACATCATTCACAATTTCTGATGGTCTCATCTACTTTCTCCTCAGACCCTCCTTCAGCCTTCGATAGTCTGCCATTGTGAGCCCTTCCCATTGACAGGGTAAAATGGAATTGTTGTGAAACAAGGGTTCATTTTCGATGTCAAATCGTGATGCCTTTATTGCCTTTTCGAATAACGGCGTATGGGGAACAGGTGAATATTCTACAAGCATCGGGTTGGCGCCAGACTCTTTCACGAAGGCAATTCCTTCTTCCACTTCCCCTACCCTCTGGCCTGGCAGCCCAACCATTAAATATACTCCGATTTCTTCGCCTGAGTACCCTACCCTCATTAAATTCTTAACCGCCTTCCGAAATTCCTGATTATCCACCTTACCGCCGGTTTCAATTTGTGTAGTCTCACTCGATGTTTCAAAGCCTAGACGAATAGTTTTGAACCCACCTCGAAACAGGAGGGAAGCTATTTCTTCATCAATTTCCCTAATATGGATTGCGTTGGGGACGTGAAAATTGCAAGGGATTCCCCTTTTGATCACTTCTGTCATCATCGGAATGAAATGTTTCGCTGGCTCGATGAGAAGCGCATCATCATAGAAAGCAATATTATTGACCCCGTGCTTCTTTGTCCAATACTCAATTTCATCAACTGCCCTGAGAGGGTCCCTTGTTGAAAAGCCCTGTCCTAAGAATGAAGAGGCACAATACGTACACTTAAGCGGGCAACCTTTCGAAGTAGAGATACAGACATAATCTAGTTTAGGATAAAGGTCGAAGGCGGGATACTGCAAGTTACTGGTTCGGATTGCGCCTGCCTGCGCCGAGGCTTCGGCAGGCAGGGAGTTCGGAGCAGCCTCAAAGCCAGTTAAATCACAAATAAGTTTTAAAACCTCGAACTCGCCGCGTCCATTCAAGACGATATCCACACCTGAATGCTTTTTTGCATGCTCGTAACAGAGGGTGGCATAGATTCCACCTAATATTATGGGGGCATTTACAAAAACTTTCTTTGTTATTTCAATAATTTTAAATACACCTGGGTACCAGTAGGTCATCCCTGAAGTGATGCCGATGATATCTGGCTTTTCCTCAAGCATTGAGAATCTTTTCAACAGCATTTCCTCAGAGATTCCATATTGGCTGTAATTTCTTGGGATGGGTTTGAGAGGAGGGGGTTTATCAATTTTCGTCTTAATAAACTTTCCATCCTGATATTCTTTTCTTTTTATCGAGCAATCGAGGCAGTCCACAAGGGTAACGCGAAACCCCTTGTTTCTTAATGAACTGGCGATTCGGAGAAGACCAAGTGGTTTTATCCAGAAATTATATGCCGAGAAATCCGTAATCCATGGATTGATCAAAAGGATGTGGGGGGCTAAATGTTTCACGTGAAACATATCCAGTTCGGATTTCGGTAGTGGGTCAGTTTGGGTCGAGATGTCCATACGGAGCCGAGGGTGGTCTGGTCCCCCGGAGCGGTTCAGGGGCGCTTCCTTCTTTGTTAAAAGACTTCTCACATCCTCAGTGATGAGGTGATCAGTGGAATGCACGAAGGACCATCCACCGGATCTATGAATACAACCGCCCTCCTGAAACGCGAGGAGGAGTAGGCCACCCTCGGCACTCTCCTGCCCGCGGAAACTGACCCACTGCCCGGATTTCGCCTGCCCTCGCGCCTTCGCAGGGAAAGCGGAATACGCACAGCTTAGTTTTAACGTACTTATTTCCCAATACAGAACTGGTCGAAAATTCGATTTAAGATCTCTTCGCTGGTTGTCTCTCCAACTACCTCTCCGAGGGCTTCCAATGCAGAACGAATCTCAAAGGCAATAAACTCAATAGACGTTCCTTCCTCCATTCCCTTTACTGCATTTAAAAGATTATCCCTTATTCGAACAAGAGCATCCCTGTGACGGATATTTGCCACGATCGGGTATTCCGGGGTTGACCTGAAATCTCGCTGGATTAAACACGAATAAATGGTTTTCTTAAGAGTATCGATTCCATCGCCCTTCAACGCAGAGATTGAGACCATGCTGTCATTCATGAACCGACTTTTCACTTCACCGACGGATACTTCCTGAGGAAGATCATTCTTATTCAGAATTACCACCTTCCTTTTTCCTTTGACTTCATAAAAGATTTCCTCGTCATCCTCATCGAGAGCTCGACTACCGTCGAGCATTAACAGGACGAAATCGGACCCCACCAACCGCTCCCTTGCTCTCTTCACCCCTTCTTGCTCAATGGAATCCCTCGCTTTTCTCAAACCTGCAGTATCCATCAACCTCACCGGAATTCCGCATATGTTCAGCACTTCTTCAATCACATCCCGGGTTGTTCCCGGGATCGGGGTGACGATTGCTCTTTCCTCTCTCAAGAGAATATTGAGGAGACTCGACTTACCAACATTGGGCTTTCCGATGATTGCGCACGAGATCCCCTCGCGAAATATTCTCCCCTCCTCGTAGGACGCAATCCAACCCTCTAGCCTCTGAATCATCCCCTCGATTTCCAGTTCCATTTCTTTTAGCGGGGCGGCGGCGATCTCTTCCTCCGGAAAATCGATATGGGCTTCGATCAAGGCCAAATTCTGAACCAAGCTGCTCTTGAGTTGCGCCATCTCTTTGTAAAGCCATCCCTTGAGTTGATGGCTGGCGATTTCCAGACCAGCCATGGTTTTGGCTTTGATCATATCGATCACCGCTTCGGCTTGCGTGAGATCGATCCGGCCATTAACGAACGCTCGCTTTGTAAACTCCCCTGGAAGGGCCAACCTGGCCCCATGCATTAATGCCAGCTCCAAAACCTTCTGCAAAACAAAGTAGCCCCCATGGCAATGGATCTCAACAATATCTTCCCTTGTATAGGTTTTCGGAGATTTCATCAACACAATCAACACTTCATCAACAACTTTTCCACTCCGATTATCTATGATTTCCCCATAGTGGAAGTGATGAGAAACAAAGCAAGATTGGTTCCCTTTTGGCCTAAATAACCTCATGGCAATGGCTTCAGCAGATGAACCACTCATGCGTACAATGCCAATACCACTTTCACCAAATGGAGTTGAAATGGCTGCAATCGTCTCTTCTTCCGTTAAGGGGGTTCTTTTTGAAGAGCTGGGGGCGGGGTCTTTGATCACTTTTCTTGAAAACAGATTGAGGAGTTTATCCCTCTTTCTTGACTGGGGTAATCTTTACTCTCTTTAGCTCCCCTTCCCCAAGGCTCTCTGTCTTGAGGAATGGGTCTTCTCCGAGTGTAAGGTGAATGATTCTCCTGTCATGCGAATTGAAAGGGCCAACGGTCAACGAATATCCGGTCTTCTTGGCTTTTTCACCCATTCGGTGGGCGATGTCAGACACGGTGTCAACCCGTTTTTTGCGGTAATCGTCGATATCTAGAACTACCCTCATGGCGTTTTTCAATCTTTTGTTCACCATTCGGTTGATGAGCATCTGAAGCGATTCCAGGGTCCGACCCTGTTTTCCAATGAGGATTCCCTCGTGATCTCCTCTGATTTCCAAGCAAAGATTCCCTTCTTTTAGGGACCCTTCTACCTCCGTCTTGACCCCCATCCGCTCGAGCAATCCCATTGTAAGTTCTTTCGCAATCTCGATTTCTTCCAAGATTTAATCCTCACATCTTCTTATTCAAATAGTATTGATGGGCAATGGATAAAACATTATTGATCAACCAATACAAAACCAGACCCGAAGGAAAGCTGAGAAAGAGAAAGGTGAACATCACCGGCATCAGCAAGAACATCTTGGCCTGCGCCGGATCACCCGCCGTAGGGGTCATCTTTTGCTGGATGAACATGGTCGCACCCATGATGATTGGTGTGACATAGATAGGATCTTTTGCCGAAAGATCCAAAATCCAAAGAAAGAAGGGAGCGTGCCTCATTTCAATCCCATTCTGAAGGGCGTTATAAAGGGCAATAAATACAGGAATTTGGATGAGCATGGGCAGACAGCCGCTCATGGGGTTGATCTTTCTCCTTTTGTAAAGGAGCATGATCTCTTGCTGCAACCTCGCCTTATCGTTCTTGTACTGCTCCTTGAGCCGATTCATCTCCGGCTGCACCCTCTGCATTTCCTTCATGGACTTGAAGCTGATCTGTGTCAGGGGCAAAAAGATGATCTTGATAAGAATGCTGATAACGATGATATCAATCCCATAATTTCCCGTAACCTTATGGGTAAACCTGATGAACCAAAGGAGAGGTTTGGCAACGATCGTAAAGTACCCAAAATCTACCAACTTTTCCGCGCCAACGCCCAATGCTTTCAGCCGGTCCTCATCCTTGGGGCCCAAGTAGACCTGGTAAGCAATGTTCGCTTTCTCTCTGGGTGAAACGGAAAAACGGGGAACAAGGACCTCTGCCTTCAGCGGGTCCTTTTCAGACCCTTTTACTGACAGGGTGATCTCTTTTGACTGCGAAGGGGCTAAGAGGGCGGCAAAATACTCCCCTTCAAAAGAAAACCATTTGATATCACCTTTCTCCGTAACTTCGAAAGGCTCGACGCTTGTCTTCTGGGTTCCGCAACTCGGGACGCAGCCCGAGGAGGATGCTCCCCCGAAGACCTTGTTCTCCACCTTCTGATTCCTCAGGAAGGCATATTTCAAACCAAAGTCCTTGTTATCCTCTTTCGCCAGTTTTGCTAATTCAATTTCTCCAATCCATTCAAGCCCCAACTGACCGGTGATTTCCTTCGAGGAGTTATTTTGAACCTCCACCTCCACATTGATGGTGTATTGATCAGACGTAAACTTCAAACGCTTCAATATTCTCAACCCGTTCTCAAGCTGTTTCGAAAAAACGATTTCACCTTTTTCGCTATCCTGCACCAAACGGAGTTGGTCTTTATCAACCTCCCAATTCTCTTCGACAGGTAAGCTGGCGCCGTTAAGGGTTAGCCCTAACGGAAGGTTCTTATTCTCCCTGGTATTGACGAGGTCGAGAGGTTCCGGCTTCTTGGCTTGTTCAACTTTCTTACCAAGAACCTCGTCAACAAGTTGGGTCAACTTTATTGCCAGGGCAGATTGATTCACTCTGTCTTGGTATTTCTTAAGCCTGAAATGCTTTAATCTCGCATCCCCGGACGTGAAGACTGCCCAATAATTCTGGGTCTCAACGGAAACTTCCTTAGGGGGAACCACCTTTGGCTTTATGGAAGTCTTTCCTTCCTTTAAAGGCTTTGGTTCTATTATTTCTGCTTTCTTTTCAGATACCTTTTCCTGAGAGGATCCCTGTTCTTTCTGTACTTCCTGCGGTTGCGTCTTGGTCGGTTGGGGAAAGAACGTTGATTGGATAAGGCTCCAAGCGATAATTACTAAAAATGTCAATAATATTGCATAAATAGCTCTTTTTTCCATGTAATCCTTATCCTAAAACTCCTAGTATTTTTCGATTATTTCGGGGACCGGATCGTGTCCGCCTGGATGGAAGGGGTGGCACTTGATAAGTCTTCTGAATGCAAGCCGGGTTCCCTCTGCGATTCCGAAGCGCTGGATTGCCGCCACGGCATAAGAAGAACAGGAAGGAGTGAAACGACAGCAAGGACCAAGGAGGAGCGAAGCCGAATGCTGATAGAGATGGATCAGAATTATAATCGTTTCTTTGATCCACCCGTGGATTGTTCTCCTTTTCATAAAATAAAGAGTCCTCTTAATTCTTTTTCTGCCTCCTGATATCGATCGAATGAACATCCCCTTTTAATCATCAGAATAACATCATAAGAGCCTTTCATTTCATGCTTATGTAGCCGAAAAAACTCCCGGATGTAACGTTTCATTCGATTCCGAAATGCTGCCGGCCCGATCTCCTTTTTTACCACAATCCCTAAACGGTGAAACGTCTTCTCACTCTCTTGGATAAAAAGCTTAAAGTTACGAGAGGACCGTCTCCTCCCCGATCTCATTACCTTCCTGAAGTCCTGGGGTTCCGTAATCCGCTCTTTTTTCCTAAGCCTAAAGGACCCTTTCACAGCGATCCTCATCGTTACCTGACTACTGAAGGCATTTCCTTCCGGCACCCTCGAACCCAGTCTCTAAACGGTCAGCCTCTTCCTCCCCTTCATTCGCCTCCGTTTTAGAACATTTCGGCCGCTCTTGGTGCTCATCCTCTCCAGGAACCCATGCGTCCTTTTCCGTCTGACATTGCTGGGTTGATATGTTCTCTTCATCGAATCCCTCTCTATTTAGGGTGGCTTGTTTTTTGAAATGATTAAACTTTTAATTTAAACCATATTTATGACCTATTGTCAAGATGAACGCTTAATTTTGTTGACAGAAGAGGGCCTTTTATATTAAGTTTTTCAATAAAATTGAAGCATTGTTTTGGGAGCCTCCATGAGCGTTCTTCAAGAGAACATTCCTGTCAACATCGAAGATGAGATGAAAAAGTCCTACATGGACTATGCCATGAGCGTCATCATCGGCCGCGCTCTTCCCGATGTCAGGGATGGTCTTAAACCCGTTCATCGCCGTGTTCTTTACGCCATGAATGAGCTCAGCAACGATTGGGACAAACCCTATAAGAAATCCGCCAGAATCGTCGGGGATGTCATGGGTAAATATCATCCCCATGGGGATATGGCAATCTATGATGCTATTGTCAGAATGGCGCAGGATTTCTCTCTCCGTTATCCGCTGATCGATGGTCAAGGGAATTTTGGCTCCATTGATGGAGATCCACCTGCGGCCATGAGATATACCGAGATCAGAATGGCCAAGATTGCCGCCGAGCTGCTGGCGGATATCGATAAGGAAACCGTTGATTTTGTCCCGAATTACGACGACACTTCCGTCGAACCTTCGGTGCTTCCATCCAAATTCCCGAACCTCATCGTCAATGGTTCTTCTGGAATTGCTGTGGGGATGGCAACCAACATCCCCCCCCACAATCTGGCGGAAACCATTAATGCTCTGATTGCCCTGATCGAAACCCCCGAGATCTCACTCGCGGAATTGATGGATCACCTTCCCGGACCTGACTTCCCCACAGGGGCTTTCATCTACGGCAGAGAGGGAATTCGCCAGGCTTATGAAACCGGGAAGGGCGTGATCCAACTTCGAGCCAGAGCGCTCATCGAGAGAGATCGGAAAGGAGAACGTGAAAACATTGTTATCACCGAACTTCCCTATCAAACCAATAAGGCCAAGCTCATCGAAAAAATCGCTGAATTGGTTCGAGAGAAGGTGATCGAGGGGATTGCCACTATTCGGGACGAATCGGATAGGGAAGGGATGAGGGTGGTCGTCGAGCTGAAACGCAACGAGGTGGCCGAGGTTATCCTCAATCAACTTTATAAACATACTCAGATGCAGACCTCTTTCGGCATCATCCTCCTTGCCATCCATCAGAATCAGCCAAAACTTCTCCCCCTCAAAGAGATGCTCCGTCTCTTTATTCAACATCGTCAAGAAGTCGTCATCAGACGGTCCCGTTTTGATTTAAATAAAGCAGAGGCGAGGGCTCATATCCTGGAAGGCTTAAAGAAGGCCATTGAACACATCGACGCCATCATCGCCACAATTAAAGCCTCCAAAACTCCCAAGGAGGCGAAGGACCGCTTGATAGAAAAGTTCGCCTTTTCGGATGTGCAGGCCCAGGCGATCTTAGAGATGAGGCTCCAACGACTCACCAACCTCGAACAACGCAAAATTGTGGACGAGTATGAAGAGACCATCAAGTTGATTAATCGGCTGAAGGCCCTCCTTGCCAGCGAACGATTGATTCTCAATGTAATCAGGGAGGAACTTATCTCTATTCGAGATGCCTTTGGAGATGAAAGGAAAACGGAAATTGTGGAGGCTGCCCCAGAAATTCGGGTCGAAGACCTCATCGCCGAAGAGGATATGGTGGTGACGATCACGCATACGGGATATATCAAGAGAAATCCCATCAGCCTCTACCGGAGTCAGCATCGCGGCGGGAAGGGAAAGATGGGGATGAACGTCAAGGAGGAGGATTTTGTAGAAGACCTTTTTATCGCTTCCACTCACGACTATGTCTTATTCTTCACCGACGCCGGGAAGATCCACTGGATGAAGGTTCACGAACTTCCCCAGGCTGGCCGAATCACACGCGGGAAGGCGATTGTCAATCTCCTCAATCTCAGCCCCGACGAGAAGGCGACCACCATCCTATCCCTGAAGGATTTTGCGAAGGAGAAGTTCATTACCTTTATGACCAGAAGGGGGACGATCAAGAAAACCGCCCTTGAAGCATACAGTAATCCCCGATCCGGGGGGATTATCGCCATTCACCTCGACGATGAGGACGAGCTCATCTCCACAAAACTGACCGATGGAAAACAATTTCTTTTTATCGGCACCAAAATGGGAAAGGCTATCCACTTTCCCGAAAACCAGATCAGAGAAATGGGTCGAACCGCTCGCGGGATCAGAGGCATCAAGATATCTAAAGAAGATGAAGTGGTCGGTATGGAGGTGGTCGCGCCTCATACTCAGATCCTAACGGTCACGGCGAACGGTTATGGAAAGCGGACCCAGGCCTCAGAATATCGGACTCAGAATAGGGGAGGGTCCGGCATTTTTACAGTAAAGAGAACGCAAAAGACAGGAGATGTGATCGGGATTAAGACCGTAGGGGACGAAGATGAATTAATGCTCATTTCCGACAAGGGGAAGATTATCCGCCTGAGAGCTCTGGATATCCCCGTTCAGGGAAGAAGCACGCAAGGCGTAAGACTGATCACCCTTGAAGAGGGGGAGCGGGTGGTCGGTGTTGCAAAGCTGGCAGAGAAAGAATAGAACGAGTCCCTCCCAAAAGCTGCATCAAAAAAAGCATCAAAAAAAGCTTGATTTTTCTGAATAACGGGTTTAATATTAGTCACGTATGTTTTCAAAGCTTTAATCCTCAAAAATTTTCCCCTCTTTGTCTTTAATTTCATTTATCCACAGTTGTGGAAACATTGTGCAAAGAGATTTATAACTAATTGAAAATGAAAGTATTTTCTTTTCGGGGTTTGTCCTGCCAGCTCCATCTACACCCTTCGTCAAGCACTTCAAACCGTCAAGGTCGGTTCCATGGATGATTTATGGATTAAGGTGACCGATGCCCTAAGGGAAAAAGTCGGTCAACAGAACTTCGATATTTGGATTAAACCCATTCACTTTATTTCCGGCGAAGGAGAAAAAGTTGAGTTGGAGGTCCCGAACCGATTTTTCAAAGAGTGGATTAACGAACACTATTCGGTTCATATCAAAGAGGCCTTTTCTCTCCTCACGCAAGCGCCCTGTCAACTTCAATTCCGAATCAGAAACGAAAAGCCGAACGGAAAAGACCCAACCCCTCAACCTTCGCAAGGTTATGAACAGCATTTTCCCCACCCCCCCCAACCGATCTTTAATCCAAAATACACCTTCGATCATTTTGTGGTGGGAGCGAGTAATCAGTTTGCTCACGCAGCCTGCCTGGCTGTCGCTGATTCACCCGCAAAAAATTATAATCCCCTTTTTATTTATGGAGGAGTAGGATTGGGAAAGACCCATCTCCTCCACGCCATCGGAAACCACATCCTTCAGCATCGTATCCTTCCAGAACTTAGGAAGATTTGCTATATCTCCTCGGAAGAGTTTACCAACGAGTTAATCAACTCCCTACGCTACGAGAAGATGGATGAATTTCGTAATAAATTCAGAAGGATGGACATTCTCCTGATCGACGACATCCAATTCATTGCAGGGAAGGAAAGAACTCAGGCCGAATTCTTCCATACCTTCAACTCCCTGTATGAAGCACGGAAGCAAATCGTTGTGACCAGCGATAAGTTTCCAAAGGACATTCCCAACTTTGAGGAACGCCTTCGATCTCGTTTTGAATGGGGTTTGATCGCTGACATTCAACCCCCCGACACCGAAACGAAGGTCGCCATCTTAAGAAAAAAAGCTGAAATGGAAAATATCGCTCTTCCCAATGACGTCGCCTTTTTTCTTGCGTCTCAAATTGATTCGAACGTCAGAATATTGGAAGGATCCCTGATTCGCATCGGTGCTTTTTCATCTCTCACCAAAACGCCGATCGACATCCAATTGGCCAAAGAAGTCTTGAAGAATATTATTAAACCAAAAGAGGAGTTCGTATCCATCGACCTCGTTCAAAAGGTCGTTTCTAACTTTTTTAACATTAAGATTTCAGACTTAAAGGTGAAACGAAAGTATAAGGGATATGTAGTTCCCAGACAGATCGCCATGTTTCTCTCACGAAAATTGACGAACTCATCGCTCCTTGAAATTGGAGATAAATTTGGTGGAAAAGATCATTCCACCGTTCTTCACTCAATCAAAAAAGTGGAAGAAAAGATGACCAAAGAAAACTCCTTTAAAGAAATGATCGAAAATCTGCGTGGCCGCATTAAATCCTAACCGCGAGGGTAGGGGAAATGGGGTTGAAATATTGTGAATGACTGGGGAGATTGCAATAGAGAGAGCCGACTTGTTGAGAATTCAACGGATTTCCAAAATTGCCGAGATGAATATTGAACAATGAAATCCTTTTTCTTTCTTTCCGTTTACAGTCTTTTTCCTCATTTCCACAGACATAGACGGCGAAGACGTATTTTAAAGATAAAGAATATTATTAGGAGGTAGACCCATGTATTTTGAAATTGATAAGAGGGAATTCATCAAGGGGCTGGGCCTCATGCAGAGTGTCGCAGGAAGAAAAACAACCCTTCCCATCCTATCGCATATTTTACTGGAGTGGGAGAAAAACTCCCTCTATCTTACAGGAACAGATCTCGAAACAGGAATCCGCGAGGAATTGATTTCGAAAATTCATCAGAAGGGAAAGGCCTCTGTTTCAGCAAAAAAATTGTATGAGATTGTAAGGGAATTACCCGAAGAAACCATCCATATACGGAAAAAAGATAATCAATGGATTACCCTCCAATGTGGAAGATCGACTTTTAATCTTGCCGGGTTAGACCCGGAGGAATTTCCTTCCCTTCCTGCCTACCAAGACGAAAATTTTTCCGCTGTCTCCACTGGGCTCATTCGAGAGATGATAGAAAAAACGGTTTTTGCTGCCTCGAATGAGGAATCTCGATACCACCTGAACGGGCTTCTATTTGCACAGGCGAAACAAGGAGGAGACGAAATGCTGAGAATGGTCGCTACGGATGGTCATCGTCTTTCTCTGGTCGATCGACAGAACAAGAAAATCTTCGGCATTGATGAAAAGGGGATTATCATGCCCAAGAAAGGGATTTTGGAGGTTAAGAAAATCATCGGAGATCGAGGCGGAGAACAGGAGATGGAAATCTATTTTAATTCTACCCATGGTTTTTTTAAATTGGGAAAATCTCTTACGGTTATCCGGTTGATCGAAGGTGAGTTTCCAGAGTACGAACAAGTGATTCCAAAGGGGAATGATAAAAAATTAGTCTTGAAAAAAGAGAGAATCGTCAGCAGTTTGAAGCGAGTTTCTACGATGGCCAACGAACGAATGGAGGGTGTAAAGTTTTCTCTCAAAACCAATTCGGTAGAGATGTCCTCCACCCATCAAGACTTTGGGGATGCCCAGGAAGAGGTCGAGGTGGTCTACGATGGACCTCCTCTTCAGGTTGGATTCAACGCCAGGTATTTAATAGAGGCTCTGAATGTGATCGAGGCAGAGGACGTCCTCATGGAATTGAAGGATGAGGGAAGCCCTGGGATACTCAAACCTTCGTCTTCGACGGCCGGGGTCTCGAACCAAATTTCAATCATCATGCCGATGAGGCTTTAGATCGCATCGTGTGCGTGAAAGGGGAGGGTGTTCGTTTAAAAGAATTCTTCCCTTATCATAAGCACCCCGGCGCTTGCTTCGTTAAGGAGAATGGATGAAAGAGCAGACAGAAAAATATATGGCGGAACAGATCAAGATCCTGGAGGGATTGTCAGCTGTCCGCAAAAGGCCTGCGATGTATATCGGAAATACGGGGACCGAAGGCCTTCACCATTTAGTTCATGAATTGGTCGACAACAGTATCGATGAAGCCCTGGAGGGATATTGTTCCAAGATTGATGTGATCATTCATATCGATAATAGCGTCACCGTCAGAGATGACGGCCGCGGCATTCCCGTCGATCTTCATGAAAAAGAGAATCGTCCTGCCGTGGAAGTGGTCATGACCAAGCTCCACGCTGGAGGCAAATTTGATAATCGTAGCTACAAAATCTCCGGAGGCCTTCATGGAGTAGGGCTTTCGGTGGTCAATGCCCTTTCTGAGTTTATCGACCTGGAGATACGAAGAGATGGGAAAGTCTATCATCAGACGTATGAAAGGGGAGAGGCCAAGATAAAACTGGAAGTGATAGGAAAGACCAAGCATACCGGAACTCAGATCCGATTCAAACCCGACAGCCAGATTTTTGAAACCGTGAATTTCAGTTTTGATGTCCTGTCTCAGCGATTGAGAGAATTGGCTTTTTTGAACAAAGGGCTCTCCATCAGCATTGAAGACCAACGTTCGGAAAAGAGGCATGATTTTTTTTACAAGGGGGGAATGCTCTCCTTCATCGAATACCTGAACAAGAACAAGAATTGCATCCATCCAAAACCCATTTACGTGCAGGGCGTGAAGAACGGGATCGAGGTGGAGATCGCCTTTCAGTATAACGACGGATATGCCGAGAACCTCTTCTCCTTCGCCAACAACATTAACACGCATGAAGGGGGAACCCATCTCATCGGCTTTAAAAGCGCCCTGACTCGTACAATCAACCAATACGCAACCAGCGCCAATTTGCTCAAAGGGACCAAAGAAAATCTCACGGGAGAGGATATTCGAGAGGGACTGGCCGGAGTGATCAGCGTAAAAATTCCGGAGCCCCAATTTGAAGGACAAACGAAGACGAAGCTTGGAAACAGCGAGGTGAAGGGGCTGGTGGAGGCCCTCGTTAATGAAAAGCTGGGGAATTACTTTGAAGAAAACCCCGGCGTCGCAAAAAAAATCATCTCCAAAGTGGTCGACGCCGCTCGAGCGCGAGAAGCGGCTCGAAAGGCACGAGAGCTGAGTCGCCGAAAGGGGGCCTTGGAGGGCGACTCCCTTCCCGGAAAACTGGCCGAATGCCAAGAAAGGGATCCCGCGCTGAGCGAGATCTACATTGTAGAAGGCGATTCTGCGGGAGGCTCGGCGAAGCAGGGCAGGGATCGATCCTTCCAGGCCATTCTCCCGCTCAAAGGAAAAATCCTCAACGTGGAGAAGGCCCGCTTCGATAAGATGCTGGCGAGTGAAGAGATTCGAATTCTCATCTCGGCCTTGGGAGCCGGGATTGGAAAGGAAGACTATGATATTCATCGGCTCCGCTACCACCGCATCATTATCATGACCGATGCGGATGTGGATGGGTCCCATATCCGAACCCTGCTGCTTACCTTTTTCTATCGTCATATGCCAGAGGTGATCGAGAGAGGATATCTCTATATCGCCCAACCCCCTCTTTTTAAAGTGACCGAAGGGAAAAATGAATCCTACATTAAAAACGAAGAAGCGTTCAATCGATATCTCATGGACCGGGCCATCGCCAAAAGTGAGGTGGTCGTCAAGGGGACGAACAAAAAGCTGACCGACAAGAGGCTCAGCTTGCTTTTAGAAAAGATCTATACCTATCATGATTTGATTCAACGGATCCAAAAGAAAGGGTATTCCCGATCCCTCATCAAGTTCCTTCTTTTAAACGAAGTTCGAAACAAGTCGACCTTCGAGGACAAAGGGAAGATTGCCGATCTTCAGAAGCGATTAAGGAAGCAGGGGTTTGAGGTATTTGATCTGTCCTGGGATGAAGAACATAACGTCTACGGTTTTGAAGTCCAAGAGTCGAACGGAAAGGAGATGCGAAGCCGTGTTCATTGGGAACTTGTGGCGTCCGTGGAATACCGCCATCTCTATCAAGTTCGCCAGGAGATCCAGGAAATGGCTCCCCCTCCCTACACCCTGGCAGAAAAGGGAAAGGAAGTGACGATCGATCACGAGGAAGGACTGCTTCAATCTCTGAACCAATTGGGAAAAGAGGGGTTGAGCACTCAACGGTATAAAGGGTTGGGAGAGATGAATCCCGAACAGCTATGGGAAACCACCATGAATCCCGAAAAACGAACGCTTCTCAAGGTGAAGGTGGAAGATGCCATTGAGGCGGATGAGATCTTTAGCATCCTCATGGGTGATGAAGTGGAGCAAAGGCGCCAATTCATCGAGGAGAATGCCCTCTATGTTCAACGCCTCGATATTTAGGAGACTCCAGGGAGAATGCTCATCGTCGGATTGACGGGAGGAGTGGCCAGCGGAAAGACGACGGCCTCCCAGATCTTGAAAGAAGAGGGGGCTTATCGGATCGATGCAGACCAGATCGCCAGAGAGCTGGTTCGACCCCACACACCCGCCTGGAAAAGTTTAGTCAGGGTATTTGGCACGGGCATCCTTCGAAAAGACGGGTTCATCCATCGAAAAAAGTTGGCGGATAAAGTCTTTGCGAATCTTCGCCAGAGGAAACTACTCAATCAGATCCTCCATCCTCGAATCAGAAAGGAGATGGAGCGAAGAGCCAAGGAGATCGGAAAAAAAGATCTTGGGGCCATTGTGGTGATTGATGCACCACTCCTGGTGGAGCTCAGGGAGCATCGTCGGATGGATCGAGTGATTGTGGTCACTTCCACTCAAACCCGGCAAATGGAAAGGCTAAAGAAAAGGGATGGGATAAGTACGGAGGGGGCGCTCAGGATCTTCTCTTCCCAGATGCCTGTGAAGGACAAGGTAAGATTCGCAGACTTCGTCATTCGAAATGATGGGTCTTTCCAGGAATTGAAGAAAAAGACAAGGGAAGTTTTTAGAGAGTTAAGAAAGGCCCGGATTCGGACAAAAAAAGGACGCGAAGGCACAGGGCCCGATTGCGGTAACCGCACCGTCCGTTGAATCGGATCGGGTGCGCTGGTATCTGCAGGGGCTGAGATGACGAAGCGCGTTACCTGCACAAGGGGAGGACAAAGGAAAAAGCTATGAACATCAAAGATTTGAAAAAGTTAAAGATCAACGAATTATACAAGATTGCCAAGGAGCTCAATGTCGAAGGGGCGAGCGGAATGAGAAAGCAGGAATTGATCTTTGCTATTCTTCAAGCCCAGACAGAAAAAAATGGCTTGATCTTTGGGGAGGGTGTGCTGGAAATCTTGCCCGATGGGTTTGGATTTCTGAGAGCCCCTGATTACAATTATCTGCCTGGCCCAGATGACATTTATATCTCCCCATCCCAGATCCGCCGATTCAACCTTCGAACGGGCGATACGGTTTCGGGTCAGATTCGACCCCCGAAGGATACCGAGCGTTACTTTGCCATGTTGAAAGTGGAATTGGTCAACTATGAAGACCCGGAGGTGGCTCGGGACAAAATCCTCTTCGATAACCTGACTCCCCTCTATCCGCAGGAGAAGATCCATTTAGAGGCGGCCAACGATTCCAAGAATTACTCTGCCCGGGTGATGAACCTTCTTACGCCTATTGGAAAGGGGCAGCGAGGGCTGATCGTCGCCGCGCCAAGGACCGGTAAGACCATGCTTCTCCAGGCGATCGCCCATAGCATTACCGCTAACCATAAAGAGATCACCTTGATCGTCCTCCTCATTGACGAACGGCCCGAAGAGGTGACGGATATGGAACGGTCTGTCGATGCAGAGGTCATCAGTTCGACGTTTGACGAGCCAGCTTCCCGCCATGTTCAGGTGGCGGAGATGGTGATCGAGAAGGCGAAGCGATTGGTGGAACATCAAAAGGATGTCGTCATTCTTCTGGATAGCATCACCCGTCTTGCCCGGGCTTACAATACGGTTGTCCCGCCCAGCGGGAAGGTTCTCTCCGGAGGGATTGATGCCAATGCCCTTCAACGGCCGAAGCGGTTTTTCGGTGCGGCCAGAAACATCGAGGAGGGCGGAAGCCTTAACCATTATTGGCACCGCCTTGGTCGACACAGGGAGCCGCATGGATGAGGTGATTTTCGAAGAGTTCAAAGGGACAGGAAATATGGAGATCAACTTAGATCGGCGCTTGGTCGACCGGAGGGTCTTTCCGTCCATCGATATTCAACGCTCTGGTACCCGAAAAGAAGAACTGCTCCTCGATCGGAGCGATATCAACCGCATCTGGCTTTTGAGAAAGGTGCTTCAGCCCATGAACACGGTGGAGAGCATGGAGTTTCTTTTGGAGAAGATGCAAGCCACCAAGAACAATCGGGAATTCCTTGATTCCATGAATCAATAGCGGGATGAGTGTTAAAGCCAGGTCCATTTCAAAAAATAGTTGAAAATTCATCGAAAATCAGTAAAATAGAGGTTTGGAGGCCAAGAGATGAAGAAAGAGATACATCCCAAGGTTTTTGACACGGTGATCAAATGTGCCTGCGGCGCAACGTTCGAGACGAAGAGCACGGAAAAGGAGATCCATGTAGAAATCTGCTCAAACTGTCATCCTTTTTTCACGGGGAAACAGAAATTCCTGGATACCGCAGGAAGAATTGAACGGTTTCAGAAAAAATATGCAAAGAAAGAAACTCAGAAGGAATAATCCAGACTTCAAAATTCATGACGATCCATCCCAATCCATCAATCTCGGACGACCTTTCCTCTTTGGGGCCGAGGATTCATCCTTTCCTTTTGTCTTTTTTCCTGTCGAATTTTTTATAGACCTCCAGCATTAGTTTTGTCTGTCGTGAAGAAAAGCCTTTTGCGGAGAACGGACGTTTTGGTCTATCTCTGAAAGGTTTATATTGTTTGCTTCAATCAAGAAAAGGCTGATTTTGGCCGGGTTTATAACATAGGGTTCCAGGGGAGGTTCTAAATGTTTTTTGGAAGCAAGGACATCGGAGAGGGGTATTCTCTAGCCAACCCTTCTCTCTCTAAGAAGAGGGAGGAGCCCCTTCGAGTTGGCGGACAGGCTGTCATCGAAGGTGTGATGATGAGATCTCCCCACTCAATGGCCGTCGCCGTCCGGAGGCCCAATGGCGAAATTGTCGTGAAACGAGAGAGGTTGAATTTCTTTTCTGAAAAAAAACTCTTCTCTAAACTCCCCCTGGTCAGGGGGGTGATGAATTTACTCTCCGCCCTGGTTTTGGGGATGAGGGCTCTCAACTTTTCAGCCAACCAGTCCTTGGAGGAAGAGAAAGAGATGAGCTCCTGGACGATGGGACTTACCTTCACATTCGCCCTCTGTTTCGGCATCTTGCTTTTCTTCCTGCTCCCCCTCTTTTTGACGAAGTGGTTGCGGTTCGCCATCCCCATGGTCTCCACGAGCGGGATCCTCTTCAATCTGGTGGATGGAATCCTTCGATTGATGATCTTCTTGGCTTACCTCTGGGCGATCTCCTGTTTCAAAGAGATCCGGAGAATCTTTGAGTACCATGGGGCCGAACACAAGTCGATCTTCGCCTTCGAGTCTGGTGAGAAGCTGATGGCCGATCGTGTGAAAGGCTACAGTCATCTTCATCCCAGATGTGGGACGAGCTTCCTTTTGATCGTCATGGTGGTAAGCATATTGGTCTTTGCTCTCATTCCTCACCAGCTTTCGTTCGGATATAAAGTGGCCTCTCGGGTGGTCTTCATCCCTCTTATCGCGGGGCTCGCTTATGAGATCATCCGATTCGCCGATCAAAAGCGGGGGAGGAAGAGCATGCAATATTTCATCAAGCCTGGACTCTGGCTCCAGCGGATGACGGCGCGCGAGCCCTCGGAGGATCAAATCGAGGTGGCACTTCGTGCCCTTCAGGAAGTACTGGAGTTAGAGGGACGTCGATAAGAGATAAGGGATCATGTCAAATTTCAAAGGTCAACGTTCAAGTGAGAGGCTAAAGCTCAAATAATAAAATTTACCAAGAAAGAAATTTTGACAGTTGTCATTGGTTTAAGGGGAAAAAAATGTTTCAGAAATTAGAAGAGGTTGAGCGTCGGTATGAAACGCTCTCCCATCTCCTCAGCCAACCCGATGTGATCGCAAAACAGGATGAGTTTCAGAAGGCCGCCAAGGAATACGCTGAACTCGGAAAGGTGGTGGACCTCTATCGAAGGCTTAAAAAATTGGAGGAAGAGACCAAGGGAAGCCAGCAGCTCCTCGATCATGAGGAAGATGAGGAGATGAAGCGGCTGGCCAAAGAGGAACTGAATCACCTGACCCGGGAGGAAAGAAAGGGTTGAGGAGGAGTTAAAGACGGCTCTTCTTCCTAAAGACCCTCTCGACGAAAAAAACATTTTGCTCGAAATCCGTGCGGGAACCGGAGGAGAGGAAGCGGGCCTTTTCGCAGGCTGACCTTTTCAGGATGTATTCCAAGTTTGCGGAAAAAAAGGGTTGGCGTCTGGAGATATTGAGCCGTCATTATTCGGGCGGCGGGGGCTTCAAAGAGATCATTGCTCAGATCGAAGGAAAGAGGGTTTACAGTCAATTGAAATTTGAAAGCGGTGTCCACCGGGTTCAGACGAGTTCCCGTGACAGAAGCGCAGGGTCGTATTCACACTTCCACGGTAACCGTGGCCATCCTTCCAGAGGCAGAAGAGGTGGACGTTCAGATTGATCCCAACGACCTGCGGATTGATATCTTCCGGTCGTCAGGGCCGGGCGGCCAGAGCGTCAATACCACCGATTCCGCCGTCCGGGTCACCCATCTCCCCACTGGAATAGTGGTCTCCTGTCAGGATGAAAAATCCCAGCACAAGAATAAGGCCAAAGCGCTTAAGATTCTTCGAGCCAGGTTGATGGATAAGGCCACGCAGGAGAAACAGATGGAGATTTCAGAGAAAAGAAGAAATCAAGTAGGGACGGGAGAACGGAGTGAACGGATCCGAACCTATAATTTTCCTCAGGGCAGAGTGACGGATCATCGAATCGGCTTAACCCTTTACAGACTGGAATCCATTCTCGAAGGAGAGATCGACGAGGTGATGGGTGCATTAAGCACACACTACCAGGCAGAAGCGTTAAAAGGAGAGGTAGAAAACTCTAAAACCCAATTTTCAAATGCCAAATGATAGGGGAATGAGCGAACCTCTATGTCCAGAGATTGCGGCTCAACGTCATCTGAACACCCATCGAAGGGAACTCCTTTACCTGCTCCCTCTCCCCATCGGAGCGAGGGAACGGGTCGGGGGAGAGTTTGAAAATGACAGGATCTGAACTCCTCCAATGGTCGGCGAACATCTTGAAGGATCATCAGGTCGAAAATCCCCGACTGAATGCAGAACTCCTTTTCGCCCACTCTCTGAACCTCAACAGAGAGGGGCTCTATGTGCGTCTCCATCGAGCCGTTAAGGAAAAGGAGAAAAGGGCTTTGGAGAGGTTGATTCAGAAGAAGGGTCTCGGGGGAACCTCTTCAGTACATTTTAGGCCATCAGGAATTCTGGTCGATCAATTTTAAAGTGGATTCCCGCGTGCTCATTCCAAGACCGGAGACAGAGCTTTTCGGTTGAACAAAGTCTCTCGATCCTCTCTGAAAAGACTTTTGAACAAAATCCATCTGTTCTCGAAATAGGGACCGGAAGCGGGGCGATCGCCATCGCCCTTGCGAAAGAGATGAAGCAACTCTTCCTGGTAGCCACCGACATCTCACGAGATGCTCTCATCTTAGCGAAGGAGAATGCTCAAGCTGCAGGGGTCCAGCATCAGATCGGGTTTGTCCATGGCGATCTCTTCGGTCCGCTTCGCCCTTTGAGAGAGACAAGGCCTTTCGATCTTATCCTGTCTAATCCTCCGTACATTGTGCGCCATAAGATCTGCACGTTGGCGAGAGAAGTGAAGGATTATGAGCCGACGATCGCCCTAAACGGAGGAAAGGATGGATTGGCATTCTACCGACGCATCATTCCAGAGGCCTCCGGCTATCTTCGGGCAGGAGGATGGCTCCTCCTGGAAGTAGCCCTAGGCCAAGGCTCGGAGGTTTCTGATCTGATGGAGGAGGAAAGCAGCTTCTTCAAGCCCAAGTGCATTCCGGACCTATCTGGGATTGGAAGGGTCGTGAAAGCACAACGGAAGTAATAAATTGGAAGCGCCCGCCTGCGGGAAGGCGGGCAAAATCCGGGCGAAGCTTCCCGAAGGGAACCCTTCGAGACGAAATGTTATGTCGTGAGCTTAAATGTCCAAAGTACAATCCCGCGAAGCGCGGGATCGACGACGTATGACTCAGAAAATAGTCGGTTCAATGGTTGAGAGGTGAAGCTCCCCGCCCACAGGGCGGGGCCGTTCGACAAAGCTCACGGGCCTGAGTATGTCGAATAGGCTTCCCGGGCACGTTCCGGCCGAAATGACCTTTTGAGGTTCATCTTCTGGATTTGCTCGCCCTGTTAAGTAAGGGATGAGTAATTTCTGGTTTGACTTTCAGGAGTCTTTCGGAAGAGTGAGGTCATGAATTTCATGCGGAGTTACTTAACAGGGTAAAGATTTTGAGTTTCGTGTTTAGAGTTTAAATAACCTCGGATTTCGGATTGGAGATTTCAAAATGGATAAGATCCTTGTACGGGGAGGGGAAAGATTAATTGGCGAAGTCGAAGTGAGCGGTTCGAAGAACGCGACCCTTCCGATCTTTGTCTCATCCCTCTTGAGCGAAGGAGAGAATTTATTCAGCAACGTTCCCAAACTGAGAGATGTTCAGACCGTCATCAAGGTTCTCAAAAATCTTGGAGTCAAGGTATCGGAGGAGGGAGAGAGTTGTCGAATCGACGCCACAGAGATTTCCAACGAGGAGGCCCCGTATGAATTGGTGAAGACCATGAGGGCCGCTATTCTCGTTCTGGGCCCATTGGTGGCCCGTATGAAAAAGGCCACCGTTTCCCTTCCGGGAGGATGTGCCATTGGTGCCCGTCCGATTAATCTTCATCTGATGGGGCTTGAGGCCATGGGAGCCGAGATCGAACTCCGCCATGGATATATCGAGGCCAAAGCGGATGTTCTGAAAGGAGCGGACATCTCCTTTGACACCGTCACCGTCACGGGCACTGAGAATCTCATGATGGCGGCCTCCCTCGCTAAAGGAAAGACCACTCTGCAGAATTCAGCCGTGGAGCCTGAAGTCGTAGACTTGGCCAACGTCCTGACCAAGATGGGCGCAAAGATCAGTGGCGCAGGGACGAGCGTGATCGAGGTGGAGGGAGTGAAGTCGCTTCATGCCGCTGAGCATCGCATCATCCCGGATCGGATTGAAGCCGGGACATTGATGGTCGCAGCCGGGCTGACGCGTGGAAATATAAAGATTCTCCATTGTCCTCTCTCCGAAATGGAAATGGTCGTCCATAAATTGAGAGAATCGGGTATGGAGATCGAGGCGGACGGGGATGGGGTGAGAGCCGTGGGCACGAAAAGAATTCGAAGCGTGGACGTCAAGACACAACCCTATCCGGGATTTCCTACGGACATGCAAGCCCAGTTCATGGTCTTGATGTCCTTGGCAAGAGGGTTGAGTGTTATTTCTGAAACCATTTTCGAAAATCGATTCATCCATGTGAGCGAACTCAGAAGGATGGGAGCGGATATTCGCATTCAGGGGGATTCAGCGATCATCCAGGGAGCAGAAGGTTTGAGCGGTGCGCCGGTCATGGCGACCGATTTAAGGGCGAGTGCCTCCCTCGTCCTGGCCGGATTGGCTGCCGAGGGCTTGACGGAGATCTCGAGGGTCTATCACCTCGACCGGGGGTATGAGGGCTTAGACAAGAAATTGGCCAACCTCGGGGCGAATATCAAGAGGGTGAAAGAGGAAGACTGAGGTTTCGGGTTGGCGATTGCGGGTTAAGGAACGAAAAACAGGCCGTGCAAAGAGGCTCTTTCATGAAGATTCTTCGAGCGGGGGAAAAAGAATTCGAGCGATACCTCTCCGAGGTGGAGGGAAGAGGGGCGCAGGATGTCTTTCGCTTTGAGAGGAAAGTTCGTTTCATCTTGAAGGATGTGAAGAAAAGAGGAGATGAAGCTCTCGTTCATTACACCCAGGTCTTCGACGGCTTAAGATTTCCAACTCATCGGCTTCATGTGAAAAAGGACGAGGTGAAAGGGGCTTACAGGAAGGTTCATCCGGATCTTTTGGGAACCCTCAAAAAGGCAGCTCAGCGCATTGAAAAGTTTCACCGCCTTCAGAGCAAGAGATTAATCCTGTCATTGAAGGGAGAGGAGAAAGGGATCCGCCTGGAGCAGGTGTTGCGGCCGTTAGACAGGGTGGGTATCTACGTCCCGGGCGGAAAAGCCTCGTATCCCTCGACCGTTCTGATGGCTGCCATCCCCGCAAAGGCGGCGGGGGTTAAGGAAGTTGTCATGGTCACTCCCCCTCAGAGAGAAGGGATCAATCCTGCCGTCCTGGTCGCAGCGGATTTAGCAGGGGTGGATCGAATCTTTCGGGTAGGAGGCGTCCAGGCCATCGCCGCTCTCGCCTACGGGACGAAATCGGTTCCCAAGGTAGACAAGATTGTGGGTCCAGGAAACCAATACGTGGCGACAGCCAAAAGATTGGTCTATGGAGAAGTCGACATCGATATGGTGGCTGGACCGAGCGAGATTGTGATCGTCTCCGACGATAGGACGCCTCCATCCTTTGCAGCGGCAGACCTCCTCTCCCAGGCCGAACATGATGAAATGGCATTGGCCATTTTGATAACGAATTCTGAGGCATTTGGGAGGACCGTCGATCAGGAGCTGAGGAGACAACTTTCCTCTCTGAAGCGAAGAAAGGTTGCCTCTAAAAGCCTTCATCGAAGAGGGGCCGTTCTCATCGTCAAGAGTCTCGCCCAGGCAATGGTCTTGGTGAACCGGATTGCCCCGGAGCATTTGGAGCTTCTTGTTTCGAGACCTTTCTCTCTGATAAAGGATGTAAGACACGCAGGTGCCGTTTTTCTTGGGCTCTATACTCCTGAGGCGATTGGAGATTATATGGCGGGGCCGAATCATATTCTTCCAACTGCGGGCACAGCGCGATTCTCTTCACCTTTGGGTGTGGAGGATTTTATCAAAAGGACCAACGTGGTGAGTTTCACGCAGAGCGCATTGGGGCGGTTTGAGAAGGACGTGGAGAGATTTTCAGAGTGGGAAGGCTTGGAAGGACACGCTCATGCGGTTCAAATGAGAATGAAGAAGTCTTGAGGGATGACGATCAGGGCAGGGGGATTGAGTAAACGTTTCCGAGGGGGGGAGAAATGATGAAGAAACATCGCAAGGCAGAAGTTCAGCGGAAGACAAAGGAGACAGCGGTGGGTTTAAAACTAAATCTGGATGGAAGCGGAAAACACTCGATCGTCACCGGAATTCCCTTCTTTGATCATATGCTTAGTCTCCTTGCCTATCACAGCCGTCTGGATCTCTCCATCAAGGCAAAGGGCGATATCGCTGTAGATGCACACCATACGGTGGAAGATGTGGGAATCTGTCTCGGGGATGGAATCCGAAAGGCCCTAGGAGACGCGAAGGGAATCCAGAGATACGGAATGGCCATGATTCCGATGGACGAGACTCTGGTCTCCGTTGCCTTGGATTTCTCGATGAGGCCCTGGCTGGTTTTTCAGATGAAGCTGAGAAAATCGAAAATCGGGACCTTTGACACCGAGTTAGTGGAGGAGTTCTTCAAGGCTCTTTGCAACCACGCGAGGATGACTCTTCACATCAATCTCCTTTACGGCAAAAACAGCCATCACATGGTAGAGGCTGTATTCAAAGGGTTTGGAAGAGCATTGAAAGAGGCGGTCTCTGTGGACGAACGGGCCTCTCAAGTTCCTTCGACGAAAGGAATTTTATAGTGCGGAATTCGCCTGCTGCGGCAGGCAGGGAGTGCGGATTTCGCAATTCATTCCGCACTCCGCACTCTACATGCCGCAATCGGAAAAGCGATGACTCCAAAGATCGTGATCGTTGATTATGGGATGGGAAATCTTCGAAATGTTCAGAAGGCTTTTGAGAAGATTGGGTTTGAAGCCAGATTGACCCGTAATAAAAGCGAGATCAGAAGGGCTTCAGCCGTTGTCCTTCCGGGGGTAGGAGCGTTTAAGGATTGTATGGAGAATCTGGAGAAATACGGGCTGGTTGAAATCTTGCACCGATCCGTAGAGAAAGGAATCCCCTATTTAGGCATCTGCCTGGGTCTCCAAGTTCTTTTTTCTGAAAGCGAAGAATTCGGATCCCACAAGGGTTTGGATCTGATCAAAGGGAAGGTCGTCAGATTTGAACCCGACCCGGAGCATAAGGTTCCCCATATGGGCTGGAATACGATTGAGAAGGTGAATGAGGTTCCCATGCTTCAGGGAGTAGAGAATGGTGATTTTTTCTATTTTGTTCACTCCTATTATGTCATTCCGGACAAGGCAGACTGGATTTCGTCTTTCACGACCTTCGGCAAACCCTTTGTCTCCAGCATCTGGAAGGAAAACCTTTTTGCCACACAATTCCACCCGGAGAAGAGTCAACAAAAGGGGTTGAGGATATTGGAGAACTTTGTAAAGTCAATTTGAAGGCTGAAAGCTCAAAGCTGAAAGTTGAAAGGATTTTGCTTTGAGCCTTAAGCTTTGACTCTTGAGCTTGATATGGATGAACAGGAAGGAGCGGTCAATGAATGAAGTCAAGGTGGGAGAGATTCGTATTGGAAAAGGAAACCCTTTAGCGTTGATTGCAGGCCCCTGTGTGATCGAGAGCGAGGAAAACGCTCTTGAGGTGGCGAAGGAGATGAAGAAGATCTGTTCAAACCTCAAGATCTCTTACATCTTTAAGGCCTCTTACGAGAAAGACAATCGGGGCTCGGAGAAGTCGTACTCAGGACCCGGGCTGAAAGAAGGTCTCAGGATACTTGCCAAGGTCAAGGGGGAGGTCGGCATCCCGGTTCTCTCCGATATCCATCGGGCAGAGGATGTGGATTCAGCCAAAGCAGTCCTTGATATTCTCCAGGTCCCTGCCTTTCTCTGTCAGCAGACGAGCCTCCTTCTCAAGGTAGGGGCGACAGGCAAAGTGGTCAACGTTAAGAAGGGGCAATTCATAGCACCTGAAAATATGGCAGGAGCGGTCAAGAAGATTCAGAGCACAGGGAATGATCAGATCCTTCTCACGGAGAGAGGAACCTGTTTCGGCTATAACAAATTGATTTCGGACATCTGTTCTATCCCGGTCATGCAGGAGATTGGCTGCCCGGTGATCTTCGATGCGACCCATGTTATCAGAAATTATGGTATCCCGAGTGAGGACCCACGAGGAGGAAGTCCTCAATATGTCCCCCATCTTTCCAGAGCCGCTGTGGCCGCGGGCTGCAATGGCCTTTTCCTCGAGACCCATCCCGAACCGGGTCGAGCGCTCTGCGATGCCTCTAGCATGCTTCCCCTTCGCGAGATGGAGAATCTTCTTCGCCAGACCAAATCCATTCATGATATGATGAGGACATGGGGGGTTGTCTAATTTCAGAATGCGGATTGCGAATGAAGAACATAAATTCGAAGCACGAAATCCGAAACAAATTCGAATGACCGAAATTCAAATCTCAATAAATAAGTTTGTATCATTTGGTTATTTGGATTTAGGATTTGTTTCGGATTTCGAGATTCGTATTTCGAATTTTACAATGGAGAGGAGGACTTCATGAAAATCTTCATCGATACGGCGAATCTCAATGAGATCAGGAAGGCAAAAGCAATGGGTCTGGTCGATGGCGTGACGACCAATCCCACCCTTCTCGCGAAAGAAGGAGAGGAAACGGAGAAGCTGATCCGCAAAATCTGGCAAGAGGTGAGAGGCCCTGTGAACGTGGAGGTAGTTGGCACCACCTGTGAGGAGATGGTGAAAGAGGCAAAAACCATGGCCGCCTGGGGAGATGAGATCGTCATCAAAATTCCCATCACTCCGGAGGGGTTGAAAACCGTCAAGATTCTTTCCTCGGAGGGCATCCGCACCAATGTCACACTTCTCTTTTCCGCGAGCCAAGCCATTTTGGCGGCAAAAGCCGGGGCGACTTATGTCTGTCCTTTCTTGGGAAGACTCGACGATATTAGTGCCAACGGACTGGAGCTGATCCGACAAATCAGAGGAATCTATGAAAACTATCCGGACATCGGGACCCGGATTATCGTCGCAAGCGTCCGTCATCCCATTCACGTCATCGAATCCGGAATGATGGGGGCAGAAATTGTAACCATCCCGCCTGCCATCATCGAACAGATGGTGAAACATCCGCTGACCGATAAAGGGATTGCACAATTTTTAGAAGACTCCAAGAAGATAGGCGCGAAGAAATGAACCTCTGGACTCTCCGGGAGGAAGGTCGGAGCCACTGGAGGCTGAAGAGCCTTCCTTTCGTGCCCTCGTGCTAATCAAGAGGGTATTCACGAAATCAAGGGGGTGAAGAGGAAGGACAACGTATCCAAAGGAGGGTGGATATGAGAAGATTCCTACTACTGTTCCTCATGTCGGGGATGCTCTTTTCGGGGAGCGTGGAGGTCGAAGCAGAGACAAAGCCCACGCTGGCTATTCTCCCTTTTTTAATCGAGAGAATGGATGATCCATCAAGAGGAGCCGTTTGCCCTGTTTGTCGAGGGGTCTACAAGAGCGGAAATATTCTACACGGCTCACAGCGTACCCTGACGCAGCTTCTCCAGCAGAAAATGGACATCCTGGAGACGTTCAGGATTCTTCCCTTGGAGAAGGTGGAGGATGTCTTTTCCAAGAGAGAGAGGGGGCAGTTTGAACTAAGACCGCTTCGTTCTGCGATCCAGTTAGGAAAAGAGCTGGACGTGGATTTCATTTTCGTTGGATATCTTTTCCGTTTTGAGGAGAGGATTGGGTCCCGCATTGGCGTAGACAGACCCGCCTCGGTGGGCTTCGATGTCCACCTCCTGCGGGTCAAGGATGGGAAGAGGGTGTGGGATGGAAAGTTTGATGAGACCCAACAGGCCCTCAGCGAGAACCTTTTGAAAATGGGTTCTTTTGTCAGGAGAAAAGCTTCGTGGCTGACAGCAGAAGAACTTTCAAGCGTGGGAATGGATGAGATGCTAAAACAACTCCCCGGCGCGAAGGAACTGGAGGAAATGCCTTGATCATCATTCCTGCTGTGGACCTGAAAGAGGGGAGATGCGTCAGGCTTTCTCAAGGCAGAATGGATCAGGAATCGGTTTATTCAGACCATCCGGTGGAGATGGCCAGGCACTGGGAGTCAAAGGGGGCAGAGAGACTTCATTTGGTAGATCTGAACGGAGCCGTGATGGGAGAACCCGTTCACCGCTCTTTAATCAAAGAGATCGCCCAGTCCCTTCGGATTCCGATAGAGGTGGGCGGAGGCATTCGTAATCTCTCCACCATCGAGGACTATCTCTCTTCAGGAGTGAGATGGGTTATTTTAGGAACAGCCGCTTTTCAAAATCGTTCGTTCGTTGAGGAGGCTTGTCGACAATTTCCTGGAAGGATAATCGTTGGAATTGATGCCAGAGGAGGAAGGGTGGCGATCCGGGGCTGGAAGGAGGTGGTCTCCTTAGACGCCGGTGACCTGGCAAAACAGTTTGAAGAGAAGGGGATCTCAGCGATCATATTTACCGATATCGAAAGAGATGGGATGAGCACAGGTTTAAACCTTGAGTCAACCCGAAGACTGTCCACGTCCACTTCGATCCCGGTAATTGCCTCGGGAGGAGTGTCCCGAATCGAGGACATTGAGCATCTCCTGGAGTTGGAATCGGAGGGAGTCGTTGGGGTGATTGTCGGTCGGGCTCTCTATACAGGGCTCCTCAAATTAGAGGAAGCCATACGAGTATCAAAATTCCCTTTGGGAAGCACCAAATCCCCTGCCTAACGGCAGGCACCAAATTCCAAATAAGCTCCAATGACCAAAATTCAAATTTCCATACCCCGCACCTTTTTCATCTCCCTATGGTCATTTGGATTTGGGGATTAGGATTTGTTTGGGATTTGGAATCTGTAATTTGGAATTTGAATCATTCGAACCCTGTCTGGTTTCTCCATGAAACACGGGGTTTAGGAACGTGAAGACGTACATGCTGGCGAAAAGAATTATCCCCTGTCTGGATGTGAAGAGCGGGAGGGTGGTGAAAGGGACTCAGTTCGTAGACCTGAAGGATGCCGGAGATCCGGTTCAGATTGCAAAGGTGTACGACGAACAGGGTGCGGATGAGATTGCCTTCTTAGATATTACGGCTTCGTATGAGGAGAGGGACATTCTCATTGATGTCGTCCGAAGGACAGCAGAGGAAATCTTTATCCCCCTCACCGTCGGCGGTGGTATCAGACGATTGGAGGATATCCGGAGACTTCTTAACGCTGGAGCTGATAAGATATCGATCAATACGGCAGCCGTGAAGGATCCGCATTTCGTAGAGAGGGCCTCAAAACGTTTTGGGAGCCAATGTATTGTCATTGCTATTGATGCAAAACGAAATGGGGCAAGCTGGGAGGTTTTTACCCATGGGGGGAGAACCTCCACGGGCATCGATGCCGTCCTCTGGGCAAAGCAGATGGAGGAAATGGGGGCAGGGGAGATTTTGCTGACGAGCATGGATCGGGATGGAACCAAGGATGGCTACGACATCGAATTGACACGAACGATTTCAGAGCAGACGAGTATTCCTGTCATTGCATCAGGGGGCGTGGGTACTCTGGAGCATCTTTATGAGGGACTGACTTTCGGAAAAGCGGATGCCGTGCTCGCGGCGTCCATTTTCCATTATCGGGAATTTACCATAGGTCAGGTCAAGTCGTTCTTGAAGGAGAAGGGAGTCGTTGTTCGATTGTAAAAAAGGGTTCTAGGGACGAGGGTTCAAGGAGTCAAGCTTAATGAATTTCTATTCGCTCGAACCCATGATTCCCTGCCTGCCGGCAGACAGGCTGGAATCCTTGACCCCCTCAATCAAAGATGAAGCATTTCTTCCTCTTCCTTGCCACTGGCTTCGGAGTCGGATACTCTCCTGTCGCCCCAGGAACGCTGGGAACCCTCATCGCCATTCCTGTCTATTACTTTCTTTCAAATATCCCTGTCCCCGACTCTATGAGATCACTCTTGTCGGTTTTTTCTTTCTCTCGGTTTGGATTTCAGAAAATGCCGAAAGATTCTTTGGGAAAAAAGATGATCAGAAGATAGTCATCGACGAGATCATAGGCTTTCTCATCACGATGCTCTGGGTTCCCCGAACGCTCCTCTTCGTGATCATCGGATTTTTCCTCTTTCGGTTTTTCGACATTCTTAAACCCTTTCCTATCCGTCGGCTCGAGAAAGGATTCAAAGGAGGATTTGGAGTTGTCCTGGACGATGTGGTCGCAGGAGTCTACGGGAATATTATTCTTCATCTGATATCCTGATAGCGAGGGAGCTATATCCAGATTGCGAGATTACGAATTTGGTCGTGAAGTTATTCGTGATTAGGTCTTCCAATGACCGAATGGGACGGGATTGACCGGTTTATGGCGACTGAGTACCGACGGTGAGGATAAGCCATGAAATTAGAGAAACTCATCGGAGATCTGTTGAGAGAAAAGGGATGGACGCTTTCCATTGCGGAGTCCTGTACCGGAGGACTCATATGCGATCGTATCACCGATGTGTCAGGGAGTTCAGACTACTTCATGGGGGGAATGGTAACCTACAGTAACGAATCGAAAGAAAAACATTTAGGGATCCCAATGGATGATATAAGGAAATATGGAGCGGTGAGTTCCCAGGTGGCGAGGAAGATGGCGGAAGGAGTTCGGAAGACTTTCGATACGACGTTTGGGTTATCCACGACAGGGGTAGCAGGGCCAACCGGTGGAACCAAGAGATCCCCGATTGGGCTCGTTTTCATCGGATTGGCCAATCGCAAAAGGACATGGGTGATAAAACTAAATTTGGAGGGGAATCGCAGGGAGATCAAGAGGAATGCGACCAAGAAGGGGCTTCAGTTTTTCTATGAAAAAGTGGTTAACTGCAGGTTGTGAATCTTTTCCTCTTGAAATTTTATTCTTTTGCCTCATAATAGATAAAACTCCCTCACCCCACATCCTCCCCCGAGGGGGGAGAATAAGGGTGAGAGGGGCGCGAGGAGGAGGTTGGAATGAAGCTCGAGAGGTTTGAGGGTTGTTGGACGGCAATGGTGACCCCTTTTGACCGAAAAGGGGAGGTTGATTTTGAGGGGCTCGAAAAGAACGTCCTGTTCCAGAGAGAAAATGGGGCAAATCTTGTTCCCACTGGAACGACGGGCGAGTCTCCTACGTTGGACTGGAGAGAGCACGATCGGGTCATTACGAAGACGGTTAAGTTATCAAAAGATAAAGCCTTTGTTATCGCGGGCACAGGTTCAAATTCAACCCGCGAGGCAATGAGGGGATCGAAACACGCCGTTGAAGTGGGTGCCCAGGGATTACTTCTGGTAGACTGTTATTATAACGGACCCTCCTCTCTGGAGATGAGGACCCAGTATTATGAAGTGATTACAAAGGCATTCCGGAAGTCATTCGTTGTGCCTTACGTCATCCCCGCAAGAACAGGGACGAAATTGGAGGTAGAGGACCTGGCCATTCTTCATCGTAAGTTCAAGAATATGCGATCGGTGAAAGAGGCCACGGGGGATCTGGGGCGGATGGCCAAAACAAGGACACTGTGCGGGGAGGACTTCGATATTCTCTCAGGAGATGACGATAAGACCTTTGAAATGATGACACGGGATGACATTCGGGCTTCTGGTGTGATCTCCGTCATGTCGAATATTGTTCCCGGGCCGGTGGGTGAAATGGTCAAGGCTATACAGACTGGCAATATGGAGAGGGCGAATCGGTTAAGAGATGTTCTCGATCCCCTTTTTAAAGTCGTGACAGTCAACACCATCGAATCTTACGAAGGATTTGAGGTTCCGGCCAAGTTTAGAAATCCTCTGGGCATCAAGACCATGATGAAAGGTCTTGGATTACCGTCCGGGCCGACCCGTCCGCCTCTTGGAAAGATGACCCCTAAAGGGGTGGAAACTGTGAGAAATGCTCTCAAAGAAGTTTATGAAAAGGACAGGGAAGTGTTCAGGCCACTTCAGGAGTTTTACGGGATCAATATCGAGGACCGGCTCTCAAACGATCGTTATTGGAAGTAACCGGTCGGTAGATCGTATGAATGGCGTGAAGGGCCTGCCCCAGGAAGAAGGGACAGGCCTTTTTATTAGTACTTACAGGGGCTTTTCTCATTGACTTTTTGAATAGGTATGTTAACATCAAAACACATAACAATTCCCCTTTGCCCCCAATGCTATGCAATTATTCGAAGGGTAGGGCGGGCAAGAAGGCTGGGGAATTGCGAGAGGGTTTTGATTGATTCGATCCTTTCTGGCCATCGAGCTTCCGGGACCGATTCTCACGAAGATCGGGGAGGTCCAGGGAGGCTTGAGATCAAGTCGTGCAGATGTGCGGTGGACGAATCCTGAAACGATCCATCTCACTCTTAAATTCTTTGGAAATATTGAAGAGTCGAGAATTGATCCTATCTTCAAATCGATTGAGGAACCCATTCGGAACACTCCACCCTTTTCTCTCAAAGTCCAAGGAGTAGGGGCCTTCCCCCATTTGAAAAACCCAAGGGTGATCTGGATAGGATTGGTGGACGAGAGGGAAGCCCTGACCTTGCTTCAGAAGCAAATAGAAACTTATTTGGAAAAAATTGGATTTCAACCCGAAGATCGTCCCTTCCGTCCTCACCTAACCCTGGGAAGGATGAAATCAAGCCGGGGAAAAGAGGAGTTGGCGGGGAGGATGGAGAGATACAGAGAAGAGGAATTTGGAGATGTTGAGGTGGAGAGGGTGGTCTTATTCAAGAGTGAATTGAGACCTTCAGGTCCGATTCATACACCCTTAGGAGATGTGAAATTAGGAGGGAGAAACAACTGTAAGGAGATTGGGAGATAAAGATAAGGAGACACGGAGAAAGATTACTTCTCCCCATCTCCCTGTCACCCCGTGATCTCCGTTGCCGGAGGAGGGAGATTCCATGGTAAAAAGTGAAACGAAAGCCGAGATGAAGGTAGATCCTAGCAAAGGTAAGGCAGTGGAATTAGCCGTCACCCAGATCGAAAGGCAATACGGGAAAGGCGCCATTATGAAATTGGGTGCGGATGCAATGCTCGGAGAGATTCCAATCATCTCCACAGGATCCCTCTCCTTGGACCTTGCCCTGGGAGTTGGAGGATTGCCCAAAGGACGGGTGGTGGAGATTTTCGGCCCCGAGGCTTCAGGCAAGACGACATTAGCCCTCCATGTCGTTGCGGAAGCACAGAAGAAAGGAGGCGTTGCTGCTTTCATTGATGCAGAACATGCCTTAGATGTTAAATACGCAAATAAGTTGGGTGTAAAAATCGACGACCTTCTCATCTCCCAACCCGACACGGGGGAACAGGCATTGGAGATTGCGGAGATCCTGGTTCGGAGCGGCGCCGTAGATGTGATCGTCGTGGACTCCGTAGCTGCTCTGGTTCCCAAAGCGGAGATTGAAGGGGATATGGGCGATGCCCATATGGGGCTTCAGGCCAGGTTGATGTCTCAAGCCCTGAGAAAACTGACTGCCACCATCAGCAAGTCGAATACGATCGTGATCTTCGTCAACCAGATTCGGATGAAAATCGGAATCATGTTCGGAAATCCGGAGACGACCACCGGAGGCAATGCCCTCAAGTTTTACTCTTCCGTTCGGTTGGATATCCGGCGAATCGCCTCGATCAAACAGGGCCAAGACGTCATCGGCAGCCGGACAAAAGTTCGTGTGGTGAAGAACAAAGTGGCCCCCCCGTTCAAGGAGGTGGAGTTCGACCTGATTTACGGAGAGGGCATTTCACGAGAGGGAGATGTCCTCGACCTGGCCGTGGAAAAGAATATCGTCGAGAAGAGCGGGACTTGGTATGCCTACGGTGGCCAACGCATCGGTCAGGGGAGGGAGAACGCAAAGCAGTTCGTTAAAGAGAATCCTAAGGTCCTGGAGCAGATGGAGCAGGAAGTCCTTGAGAACTTCCGCATCGCCAAAGCGGGATCGGCAGGATAGAACTAGGAAGGAGAAGAAGATGGATTTAAATCAGATCCTTTTGGATGCCCTTTCCCAGGAAGCCTCTGACGTTCACATCAAGGAGGGGGCTCCTCCGATCTTCAGAGTCAATGGCACCTTGAGACCCTGGAATAAGATCAAACCCTTCGATCATAATGATTTATCCAAGATGGCTTTCGGTTTGATGAACGACTGGCAGAAAGAGCGGTTTATCAAGAATCGAGAAGTGGATATGGGTTATGAAGTCTACGGCCTGGGACGATTTAGAGTCAATGTCTTCCAGCAGAGAGGAAAGCTCAGGATTGCCCTCCGAATTGTGCCGTATCAGATCAAGACGTTGGAGGACCTCCATCTCCCTTCTGTGCTCGCAACCATTTCTTTGGAGCAGAGGGGTCTCATTCTTGTGACTGGGACGACCGGAAGCGGGAAGTCCACCACCCTGGCCTCGATGATTGATATCATCAACACCGAAAGAAATTGCCACATCATCACCGTTGAGGACCCCATCGAATTTGTCCATGAAGACAAGAAAGCGATCATAGACCAAAGGGAGATCGGCTCGGACACAAGCACTTTTTCCAGCGCCTTGCGAGTGGCTCTCCGGCAGGATCCGGATGTGATCTTAGTCGGTGAGATGAGGGATTTCGAGACGATCGAGACCGCTCTGACCGCTGCCGAGACAGGGCATCTGGTCATGTCCACACTTCACACCTTGAATGCCACGGAGACGATCACCCGAATCATCTCGGTCTTTCCCCCCTACCATCAAAAACAAGTTAGGCTTCAGCTCTCGGGTGTCCTTAAGGGTGTCGTCTCCCAAAGACTGGTGCCGAGGGTAGACGGAATGGGAAGAGTGCCTGCGGTTGAAGTCCTGGTCTCCACGGCAAGAGTGAGGGAGTGCATCATCGAAAAGGATAAGACCAATGAGATTAATGACGCGATCGCCCGGGGGCAGACGAGCTACGGGATGCAATCCTTCGATCAGTCCCTGATGTATCTGATGAGAGACGGGTTAGTCACTTATGATGAAGCTCTCAAACACTGCACCAATCCGGATGACTTTGCACTGAGGGTGAAGGGAATTCTCGCGGCGAGCGACGCGGGTTGGGAGGATTTTGAGACGTTAGAGAAAGAGAAGGAGACGGCTAAAGAGAAGGAGAAGGGTGAAGAGAAGAAGTTGAAAGTCGCTAAGCCTTCGGATGTCAAAACGGACGGCCGAAGAGGATCAGGTTTGAAGCCATGACCTCTGACGAGATTCGAAGGGCTTTTCTCAGATTCTTTGAGGAAAGAGGACACCGCGTCGTTCGAAGCTCCTCATTGGTCCCTCAAAACGACCCCAGCCTGCTTTTTACCAATGCCGGAATGGTCCAATTCAAAAGGGTTTTCTTAGCCGAGGAGACTCGAGATTACAAAAGGGCCACCACCTCTCAAAAGTGTGTTCGCGCCGGCGGAAAACATAATGATCTGGAGATTGTGGGAAAGACCGCCCGGCACCACACCTTCTTTGAAATGTTAGGGAACTTCTCCTTCGGGGACTACTTTAAAAAAGAGGCCATTGAGATGGGATGGGACCTCCTCGTCCGCCAATGGGGGTTGCCCGAGGAGAGGATGTGGGTCACCATCTTCTTGGATGACGATGAGTCCTTTCACCTCTGGAGAAGAATCGGAGTGAGAGGAGAACGGATTGTCCGACTAGGGGAAAAGGACAACTTCTGGGCCATGGGCGAGACCGGGCCCTGCGGTCCGTGTTCGGAGATCGTGATTGATCAAGGCGAGGGAGTGGGTTGTGGTCGGCCTGACTGCCGGGTGGGATGTGATTGCGACCGATTCTTAGAACTCTGGAATCTCGTCTTTATGCAATTCAATCGTGATTCAGAGGGTCAACTTCAGCCTCTGGCCAAACCCTGTATCGATACCGGGATGGGTCTGGAAAGGATTTCTGCCGTCCTTCAAGGGGTCAAAAGCAACTATGAAACAGACCTCTTCAAACCCCTCTTTAAAGAGATTGAAGCGTTCAGCCAGATCTCTTATGGACAAGACCCCCGAACCGACATCTCCCTCCGAGTGATCGCCGACCACAGCCGGGCCGCGACATTTCTGATCAACGATGGAGTCCTTCCTTCCAACGAAGGCAGGGGATATGTGCTCCGCCGGATCATGAGAAGGGCGATGCGGCACGGGAAGATTCTGGGAATCGGAGGCCCTTTCCTCTATCGGACTTCTTCGAAAGTCGTGGATCTCATGAAGGAGGCCTATCCTGAGCTGAGGGAGACGGAAGCCTTCGTTTCAAAAGTCATTCAAAATGAGGAAGGACGTTTCTCTGAGACACTCAATTCGGGGCTGAACATCCTGCGAGAGGAGTTGGAAGGACTTCAGAAGGAAGGCAAGACCGTTCTCTCCGGAGAAGTGGCCTTCCGCCTTTATGATACTTATGGATTTCCACTTGACCTGACAGTCGAGATCCTTCAAGAGAGAGGGATGAGTTTTGATGAAGAAGGTTTCAGGGCCCAGATGGAAGAACAGAAGTATAAGAGCAAGCAGGCCTGGCAAGGGATGGGTGAGGGAAAGACGAAGGATGTCTACCGGCGGCTGGCCAACGAAGGGGTGAAGACGGTCTTCTTGGGATATGAAGAGATTCAAACGGAATCGAAAATTCTGAAGTTGATCAAAGGCGATGAAATCGTTCCTTTTGCGAAGGAAGGGGACGAAATTGAAGTGGCCGCGGAGAAGACCCCCTTTTATGGGGAAGCGGGAGGTCAGGTCGGGGATCGGGGAGTGATCTTCCATGAGGAATTCTCCTTGGAAGTGGAGAACACCATCAAACCCGTGGAGGGATTGATCCTTCATCAGGCAAGAGTCAAGAGAGGAGCTGTGAAGGAAGGGATGGAGGCTGTTCTCCACGTGGATCCGGGCCGTCGGAAGGCTATTACCTTGAACCATACGGCGACCCATGTCCTTCAGGCGGTATTGAGAGAAGTGTTGGGAGATCATGTCCATCAGGCGGGATCTCTGGTCGCACCCGATCGGCTGAGATTTGACTTCACTCATTTCGCGGCGATGAACAGGGAAGAACTGGAACGGGTGGAAGCCCTGGTCAATCAAAAAATTCGAGAGAACCTAAAATTAGAGACGGAAATCATGAACGTAGAGGAAGCTCTCCAGACGGGAGCCATGGCTCTCTTTGGAGAAAAGTACGGGGAGGAGGTTAGGGTCGTCAAGATCTCGGACTTCAGCATGGAACTATGCGGAGGAACCCACAGCTCGAGGACGGGCGACATTGGCCTTTTTAAGATGGTGAGTGAGTCGGGCGTCGCGGCAGGGGTGAGAAGGATTGAAGCCCTGACCGGGGATGGGGCCTACCAATTTATTAAAGGAGTAGAGAAAGAACTGTGGGAAATCGCCTCTTCGGTCAAGTCCGTGCCGGGGGAAGTTTCTTCTAAGATAGAGCGGTTACTCGAGAGGCAGAGAGAGTTGGAAAGAGAGCTCTCGTCCTTTCATGACAAGTTATCCTCTCAAGAGCTCGCCAATCTTCTTCCTTTAGTCAGAGAGATAAAAGGCGTAAAAGTCCTTTCGGCGAAGGTGGATGGAAAGGACATCAAGCGAATGAGAGAATTCGTCGATCAGTTGAAGGGAAAGGTCGGATCGGGTATCATCCTTCTGGGAGGCCACAGCCAGAATAAAGTCTCCCTGCTCTTGGGGGTGACTTCAGACCTGACCCATCGTTTCAAGGCGAACGATCTGATTAAGAAGATTGCTCTTCATATTGGAGGTACCGGGGGAGGGCGCCCTGATTTTGCGCAGGCGGGAGGGACGGATCCTGAGAAATTGGATGAGGCACTGAGGACGATTGAGGATCTTATTTGAGTTATCCACTTTGAAATGGAATCCCCCCACTCCCTTCACCTCCAAAACTTCGAACTTTCGAATCCTCGAACCCATTCAACCCGGCACGGCCGAAGGGAACCATGACACAGGTGAGAACACGATTTGCACCCAGCCCAACGGGCGATCTCCATATCGGAGGGGCACGGACGGCCTTATTCAGTTGGCTTCTGGCCCGCCATTCCCACGGGGTGTTCGTTCTTCGGATTGAAGACACGGATGCGGCTCGATCCACCCAAGAGTCGATCCAAGTGATCTTGGATGCCATGACCTGGCTGGGAATGGATTGGGACGAAGGTCCGTTCTATCAGACTCAACGAATCTCATTCTATCAGCAGGCTGCAGAAAAACTATTGAAGGAAGGCAAGGCATACCCGTGCTACTGTACACCGGAGGAATTGGAGAAGAAGCGGGACGCTGCGCTGAAGACGGGCATCAAGCCCAAATACGACCGGACTTGCCTTAACCGAAAATCCTTTCCTCCCGGAAGGACCCCTGCCGTCCGCTTCCTCTCCCCGGACACAGGGAAAACGGTCGTGGAAGACCTCATTCAAGGCCGGGTGGAATTTGACAATACCGAATTGGATGACCTCATCATCTTAAGAAGCGACGGGCTCCCCACCTATAACTTTTCGGTGGTCGTGGACGATGCCACGATGGGAATCACTCATGTCATTCGGGGAAATGATCATCTCAACAATACCCCGCGCCAAATTCAGATTTATCAAGCCTTGGGGTACCCCCTTCCCCGATTTGGCCATGTCTCGATGATCTTGGGTTCGGATAAGAAAAAACTTTCTAAAAGACATGGGGCCCAGTCGGTCATGGAATATCAGAAGCTCGGCTATCTCCCTCAGACGGTCGTCAACTACCTGGTCCGCTTGGGATGGGCCTACGGCGACCAGGAAGAGTTCAGCCGCGAAGAGCTGATCGAGAAGTTCAGCCTGGAGGCAGTGGGAAGATCAGCCGCGGCGATCAACCCCGGGAAGTTGGATTGGCTCAATGCGCAGTATATCAAGAAAATAGAATTAGAGGAGCTGGTTCAGAGAGCTCGGCCTTTCATCGAAGCCAAAGGGTATTTGAACGTTAACCCAGATCTTCTGAGAAAAGCCATCCTCTCCCTCAGGGAACGGGTGAAGACCTTAGCAGAGATGGCAGACGTTTCAGAATTTTACTTTTGTGAAGAGATCACTTATGATGAAAAAGCTGCCGCGACATTTTTGAATCAACAGACCCTATCCATGCTCAATCAGGCGATCCCTTCTTTCTTGGCTGAATCTGTTTTGGAAAAAGAGAGGGTTCATGGTCTGATTCAACAGCTGGCTGAAACGCGGGGGGAGCCTTTAGTGAAGATCGCCCAACCCATTCGGGTGGCCCTCACCGGGCGAACCGTTAGCCCTCCGATTGATGAGGTGATGGAAGTCCTGGGCAAAGAAAAGGTGATCCAACGCCTCCGGAAGGCCATCCAATACGTCGAAGGCAGAAGGTAGAGAGCCACAAGAGAGCGAGGACAAGGGAGCAGTAAGGGAAACCGATGAAACTCAAATCACTTGAAGCGATTGGATTCAAATCTTTTGTAGATCGCCTCCATCTTACCTTTCCGGGCGGGATCACGACGATCGTGGGCCCCAATGGATGCGGGAAATCAAATTTTGTGGATGCGGTGCTCTGGGCGATCGGCGAACGGAGCGCTAAACACTTGCGGGGAAAGTTGATGGAGGACGTCATCTTTAACGGGACGGAGGGCAGGAAACCCTTGGGAATGGCTGAGGTGAATTTAACCTTTTCCAATGAGGACGGGTTGGCCCCGAAAGAATATGAACAGTACGGTGAGATTACCGTTACACGAAGACTCTATCGATCCGGAGAAAGTGAATACCTGATTAATAAAACGCCTTGCCGATTGCGAGATATCACCGATCTCTTTTTGGATACCGGGATCGGAGCCAACGGTTACTCGATTATCGAACAGGGGCGCGTGGAATATCTTATCAATTCCAACCCGCAGGATCGGCGGCTTTTGATCGAAGAGGCAGCGGGCATTGCCAAATACAAGGAGAGGAAAAGGCTTGCCCTGATGAAAATGGAGGCGACTCAGCAAAACCTTCTTCGGATTCAGGATATCATCGCAGAGGTAAAACGACAGATCGTCACCCTGGAACGTCAGGTGAAGCGGGCAGAGGAGTATAAGGTCGTACGGAAGGAAGTGAAGGAGATCGAAATTCGTTTTGCCCTTCAGGAATACACCGAGCTTTCAGAGAAGGCGGAGGCCGCAAGAGGTTATCTGAAAGCCCTTCGAGATCGGGAAATGGACGTTTCCAGCAAAACTTCCCAGAAGGACGCTCTCGTGGAGACCAAAAGACTGGAGGCGACAGAAGAAGAGGAAAGACTCCGGAGCCTCCAGGAAGAGCTTTTTGAACTGGGCAAGAAGATTCAAAAAGAGGAAAACGAAATTGAATTTTTCAAGAGAGAAGAAGGAAGCCTTCAGAAGCAGGAAAATCAGTATGTGGAAGAGGTCAGGCAATCCCTTCATACTTGGAGGGGAACTCGAAGAGATCGAAAGAAAGCGGAACAGACCAGGCAGGAATCGGGGGAAGAACGCCGTGAGACCGAAGAGATTCTGAGAGAATGGGAAAGCCTTTTCAACGATTTTAGAACAACCCACCACGAACTTGCGGAGGAACTGGAAGCTGAGAAAGCCAGTCTGATCGATACGCTCACTCAACTCACCTCTCTCAAGAACCGCCTGGCCCATTTGGAGGAGAGAAAAGGAGATCTTCAGAAGCGGATTCGCACCAACGGCCAGGAGTCCGAAGAAGCAAGTCTAAAGCTGAAACAATTGGAAGAGGCCCTCTCTGAGAAAATAAAGGAGAAAGAATTCAACCTCTCCCTCCAGTCCATCCAGCATGAAGAGAAGGTGCGGTGGGCAGAAGAGATCGAAAAATCCAAAGCGACCTGGGGGCAGAAACAGGCAGAGCGGTTAGTCTTAGAAGAGACCTTGAGACAGGACCGCTCTCGTTACCTTTCTCTCAAAGAACTCCAGGAAAATTTTGAAGGGTTCGAAAAAGGCGTCAAGTCTATACTTCTGAGGAAGAGGGAAGAAGGGGAAAAGTGGGAACGGATCTTGGGAGTGGTCGCTGATATTTTCGAACCGGACCCGCAACATGAAATTGCCTTAGAAGCCATTTTAGGACAACGATTGCAGTATCTCATCGTGGAAGGAGAAAAAGATGGCCTGGAGGCCATGACTTTTCTTAAACGAGAGGCCCTCGGCAGGGGGAGCTTCATACCGAAAGGAGTCCAGGGGATCGAGAAGGGAGTTCCAGCTTCTCACGAAGAGGGGGCGCCCAATTCCCTGTTACATTTCGTGAAGGTGAAGGAAGGGTTTTCCCACCTGGCGGAGTTCTTGATCGGGGGCGTCGGTGTCGTCAAGCACCTGGAGGAAGCGCTTCTCTGGATCGGGAAAGAAGAGAGGTTCAAAACCCTGGTCAGCTTAGAAGGGGATATGGTAGAGCGCTCCGGAGTGATATCCGGCGGCAGCCATGATCAGGGCCTTGGGATTTTAGAGAGAAGGAGGGAGATCAAGGACCTGGAAAAGAAAATTGAAGATAGGGAGGAGGTCTGCCGAAAGGCCAACGAAGAAGAGGATCTTCTCCGAAAAGAGATTGCTGGAAGGGAAGGCCAGCTTGAAAACAGGAAGAGAGAGATTCAGGAAAAAGAGATTGAACTCCTCCATCAAGAAAGAGATTTGGAGGGATTGAATAAAGAAATTCTCCAATTCCAGCAGAGGAAGGAAGTCCTTCAATTTGAGCAGAACCAACTTGAAGAGGAAAATCAAGACTTAGAGAAAGAAAAGAAGGAAGTCTCTGCTCAAATGGAGACGGGAGAGACCACAAGGAAAGAAAGGGAAGCGCAAGTCCAATCCTGGAAAAAGAAGGCAGAGGAGATTGGAGAGGGGACAGAAGAACTTGGAGAAAAGATCACCGGGAAGAAGGTTATTTTAGCCTCCCTCGAGGAGAAACAGAAGGGACTGGAAGGTCAAATTCAGAATCTCTCGGAGAGCCAGAGGATTTTAAAGGAGCAGATCCTTAAGAAGGTGAAGGAGATCAGGGAATGCCGGGGAGAAGCGACTTCCCTCCGCGAGAAAGTCCAACAATGGGAAAAGGAGTTGGAAGATGGCCTGAAACAACACCGGTCTAAGGAAGAGACGCTCTCTACCCAGAAAGAGAAGGTGGAAACGCTTCTTAGCGAATGGAAAGAGATGGAAGCTTCGTCTAAATATCTGCGTCGAGAGTTAGAAGAGGTGAGGCAGAAAATCCATGAGGAAGAGACGTTGACCTCGGAGGTCCAGCTGAAACTCTCCGTTCTTCAGGAGTCGATGAAAGAGCGGTATGGTGCAACGCTCTCCGCATCGATCGGGGCCCCTGGAGAGTTTCCAAAGGAAGAGATGTCCAAACGGCTGGCGGAGTTAAAAAATGCCCTGGAAGGGTTTGGAGAAGTCAACCTGATGGCCATCGAGGAATATCAGGAATTGAAACAACGACATGACTTCCTGTCAGAACAGCAAACCGACCTTCACCAGGCCCTCGATTCCTTGAAGAAGGCGATTCTCCGGATCAATCGGACGACGACCAAGCGATTTTTGGAGACCTTCCATCTGGTCAATGAAAAATTCAAGGAGGTCTTTGGGAGACTCTTCAAGGGCGGGCAGGCAAGCCTCGTTCTGTTAGACGAACAGGACCCTGCCACCACGGGGATTGATATCATTGCTCAACCTCCTGGAAAGAAACTTCAGAATATCGACCTCCTTTCCGGGGGAGAGAAGGCTCTGGTCGCCACGGCCTTGCTTTTTGGGATATTTATGATCAAACCCACCCCCTTCTGTTTACTGGATGAGGTGGACGCGCCGCTGGATGATGCGAACATCAATCGGTTTATCGAATTGGTCAAGGAGTTCTCAAAAACTTCCCAGTTTATCATGATCACCCACAACAAGAACACCATGGAAGCCGCCCAAACGCTCTATGGGATTACGATGGAGACCCCCGGGGCGTCGAAGGTCGTTTCGGTCCGATTGAATTAAGCGAAGTTATCGTATTGAATTGTTTTCAGAAAGGACAGCGGATCTTTTTCCAAACTCGCTATTCGTCGTCGCACGCCCCGAAGTCCTTATCCTATCATCACAGCGGATCACCCCATTCCGAGAAATATTCCCGGTGCCGGATAAAAATTGACCCATTCGGCGGCGTCAAGAAGCGCCGCTCAGGGTCAACCCTGACGAAGCCGGGGCCTTCAGGCCGGGGAGTCGAAGGGTTGACTTGAAGAGATGAATTGCGACCGTGTCGACGCTTGCGTCGCCGGCTGGGATTTGTCTCCCTCACGGAACCCGCGGGTTCGGTTTGCTGAGTGAACCAAGAGAAATAGGAGGGTCGTGAAAAGACCCTATTCGGATCAGGGATAAATCAGTAAAAAGTAAAAAAAGTAAAAGTTGAACAAACATCCGCTTTCTGGTAGCATCGTTTTGGACGATTCTCTAATCGGGAGGAGAGCGATGAAGGAAAGTTCTAAAAAGGCGCCGAGAATCCATTACGGTTGGATTGTGATCGCCATGGGAACGCTGACAACCATCGGGGCTCACGGGTTTGGTCGGATGGCCTATACGCTCATTCTGCCGAGCATGAAGGACGGTCTTCATTTCAGTTACGCGGAACTCGGGCTTTTAGGGACGGGAAACTTCATCGGTTACCTTAGCCTTGCCATTCTCGGAGGGTTCTTAGCTTCTCGATATGGTTCGAGAGTCGTGATCAGTCTTGGCTTGGTTCTGATGGGGTTAACCATGATTCTTACAGGCTTTGCCCAGAGTTTTTCCTTCGCCTTTATCATGCGACTATTAACAGGGTTCGGGAATGGGGCTGCCTATGTGCCGGCAATGGCGCTCGGTTCTGCCTGGTTCGTCTTGAGAAGAAGGGGATTTGCCACTGGCATCGTCTCAGCCGGAATTGGGGGAGGTACCTTGATTGCCGGTCTGATCGTCCCCCCTCTTTTGAAAGCCTATGGATCAGAGGGCTGGAGGTTTTCTTGGTACTATCTGGGGGGAGGGGTCCTTTTCATCTCATGCCTGGTCTATGCCCTTGTTCGCAGCCAACCTGAAGAGAAGGGACTCTCTCCCATTGGGTTCGATGAAACAAAAGATTCCCTAAAAACTCCTCCGGTGGAAGAAAAGGCAAAACCCATACAGTGGGGCCTTGTCTACCGAGTCAAGGAGATATGGTATCTCGGGTTCGTTTATTTCATGTATGGATTCTCGTATATCATTTATATGACTTTTTTTGCTGCCTATCTAACCAAGGAGATGGGGCTGAGCCAGGCCGAAGCAGGTGGTATTTGGGCCATGGTCGGAGGGGTAAGCATTTTTTGTGGTGTGATCTGGGGTGGAATCTCTGACCTCCTGGGTCGAAAATATGGGTCAGCCTTGGCCTATATTACCTTAGCGACAGCCTATGCCATCTTTGCCTTAGTGAGGAATCCAACCGGTTTCTACCTCTCTGCGGGTATCTTTGGCCTCACGGCATGGAGCATACCCACTATTATGGCTGCAGCGAGTGGGGATTATTTGGGATCGAAACTGGCTCCTGCGGGACTCGGTTTTATCACCCTTTTCTTCGGGGTTGGGCAAGCGTTAGGACCTGCCGTGGGAGGCTACTTGGCGGATGTCACCCGATCTTTCCTGGTTCCTTTTCTTTTGGCAAGTGGAGTCTCTTTGGCAGGAATGTTTTTCTCTTTCTACCTCAAAAAACCATCATCCTTGAATTAAAGGTGGGTCGCGAACAGAGGAGGATCCATCAAATTTGACAAGTTAATTCAATTGTGAGATATTTCTCATTGTTCTGCCTCGGGATTTGGGTGAGCGTCGGTCTTGACATAAAATCTATATTTGTTATAGTGGGTTTGGCAATATTAAAGATGTTAAAATAACAAGAGAAAACGGATGACCAGAACAGCCAAAATCACGAAGAACGAGGATGAGAAGGGAATCACTCAAATAAAATTGTTAAGGTGTTCAGCAAGGGGATGTTATTTTGCAGGGGAGGTCCGTTTGACCATTTTTTAGACTTTTCCAAGTCAGAATTAAACTTGAAGGAGCGCTTTATGAAAAAGGTAATGACGGGAAATGAAGCCATTGCAAGAGGAGCGTTTGAGGCTGGTGTCAAGGTTGCAGCGGCGTATCCGGGAACTCCAAGTACGGAGATCCTCGAGACCATCGCAAGAGAATATAAAGATATTTATGCGGAGTGGGCTCCCAATGAAAAGGTAGCATTGGAAGTTGTCATTGGAGCCTCCTTGGCCGGTGCCCGGACAATGGCTTCGATGAAACATGTCGGGGTGAACGTGGCAGCAGATCCTTTGATGACCCTGTCCTATGTCGGGGTGAACGGTGGTTTAGTCCTCGTGACTTGTGATGACCCGGAGCTCTATAGCTCGCAGAATGAGCAGGACAATCGCCACTATGCCAGGTTTGCGAAGATCCCTATGTTTGAACCGAGTGACAGCCAAGAGGCAAAAGACTTTCTAAAATTGGGGTTCGAAGTCAGCGAAACCTTCGATACCCCGGTCATGGTTCGGGGCGTCACCCGGATCTCTCATTCAAAAGGAGTGGTCGAATTACAAGAACCGGTCGTTTCTCCCATCCCTATCGAGGTCCGGAAGCAGACTGCAAAATATACGATGTTGCCTTCCTTCGCCCGGGTGAAACATGGAGTCGTTGAGGAGCGGTTTGTAAAATTGCAGGAATTTGCCGAGAAATTCCCGGGGAATCGCATCGAGATCAATGATCCGGCGATTGGAATTATATCCGCAGGTATTTCATATGAGTACGCAAAGGAAGTCTTTCCCAATTATTCTTATCTTAAGCTGGGGATGGTATGGCCTTTGCCCAAAAACTTGATCGCCGAGTTTTTCAAAAAAGTAAAGAAAGTCATTGTGATAGAGGAATTGGATCCTTTCCTGGAAGAAAACATCAGGGCCATGGGGTTCAAACCAAAAGGAGGAAAGAATCTATTCTCCATGTGTGGAGAATTCAACCCGCTCATCGTAGAGAAAGGGATATTGGGAAAAAAGTTCAAGAGCCCCCAGCCTGTGTTTAAGGAACCTCTTCCCCCCAGGCCGCCCAATCTTTGTCCGGGATGTCCTCATCGGGGGGTATTCTACGCTATAAAGAAGTTGAAACTTGTTGCCGCGGGCGATATCGGATGTTATACACTGGCCGCCTATCCGCCGTTGAGCTCTCTGGACACCTGCATCTGTATGGGAGCAAGCATTGGCCAGGCTCATGGGATGGCGAAAGCGCTGGGGGAGGCCGGAAAAGGGAAATTCGTGGGAGTGATCGGAGACTCGACCTTCCTTCATGGCGGGATCGCTCCCTTGATGAACATGGCCTACAATAAAAGTTACGCAACGGTTATCCTTCTCGACAACCGGACCACCGGCATGACCGGCTCACAGGAACATCCAGGAACTGGATATACGATACGGGGGGAAAAAACGCATAAAATCGATTTCGTCCGGCTGGCCGAGGTATTGGGGGTTGAGAATATCAGAACGGTGAACCCCTGGAATTTGGAGGAGACGGAAAAAGTGATCAAAGAAGAGGTGGAAAAAGACTCGCCGTCGTTGATCCTCACCAAAGGTCCATGCGTTCTTCTTCGAAGAGAGTTTAAAAAATATAACAAACCCCTGATGGTAGATTCCACCAAATGCATCGGTTGTAAAACCTGTGTCAACCTGGGCTGCCCGGCTATATCGTACCAGAAGGTGGAAGGTGAGATGGCGTTGACAAAGGACGGGAAGAAACGCAAAGGTATCTCCTATATCGATTCCTCCCTGTGTCCGGGATGCCACCTCTGCTATCAAGTATGCAAATTCGGAGCGATTCAAAGTCAGGAAGAGAAGCCCGTATTGGGTTTTGAAACGATGTAGACGATTCTTAAGAAGAGGAGAAGGGTCTATGGACAATCATACAACGAATGTGCTGGTGGTAGGGGTTGGCGGGCAAGGAGTCATCCTGGCGAGTGACATCATGTCCGAAGTCTTCATGGAAGCGGGTTATGATGTCAAGAAAAGCGAGATTCACGGAATGGCCATGAGGGGAGGCATCGTGAGCTCCCATTTCCGATTTGGCAAGAAAGTTCACTCTCCGCTGATCAAAGAAGGGGAAGCAGACATCCTCTTTGCCTTTGAACAACTGGAGGGTCTGCGATGGCTGAACTTTCTGCAACCCAAAGCAAAAATCATTATGAATGATCATAAGGTGAATCCTCCCATTGTTAACCTCGGCGACATGGAGTATCCTCAAGGCATTCCCGAGATTATCGGTTCTAAATTCAAAGACTTCTATTTAGTCAAAGGGACAGAGATCGCACTCCAGATAGGAGACGCCCGTGCCGCCAATGTCGTGCTCCTCGGGGCTATGTCAAGATTCTTCGACATCAAGGAGGAACTGTGGTTAAACACCATTCTGAAATACCTTCCTCCGAAAGTCCACGAGTTGAATAGAAAAGCGTTTGCTACGGGTCGAGGGGAAATTCATCAAGCCTGAGAGAGACTGGATAGAAAAGGCGAAGCCCGGTAGTTGTTTGCGGCTTCGCCTTTTTTTTTTGGCCTCTTCATTTAATGAATGATTGCAGATTCCCGCCTTGCCAAAGATCGCTCTATTTACATCTTCCTTTCATCGATCACCCGTTTGGCCTTCCCCTCACTTCGCGTAATGGTTTTGGGCGGCACCAGTCGGATCTTTGTCCCGATGCCGGTCATCCCACGAATTTTGCTCTCGACCATCTTCTCAACCTCGGCAATTTTCTTAGGACCTGCATCGTAAGTTTCCTGCCTCGCCTCCACATCCACGTGGAGTTGGTCTAAATAGCCCTTCTTTTTGACGATGATGACATACTGGGGCTCAATTTCCTTCACATCTAAAAGAATGCTTTCAATCTGGGAGGGGAAGACATTGACCCCGCCGATAATGAGCATGTCGTCGCTCCGGCCATAGATTTTATCCATTTTGATGAGCGTTCTCCCGCATTCGCATTTTTCTCTCCGAAGGGTCGTGATATCCCGGGTGCGATACCGAACCAGCGGCATCGCCTGACGTTGAATCGCCGTGAAGACCAGCTCACCCTTCGTCCCCAAAGGCAGGACCTCTCCTGTCACCGGATCGATGATTTCTGCGATGAAGTGATCTTCATTGACATGGAGTCCATCTTGTACCATACAGTCATAGGCTGTCCCCGGACCCCCGAACTCTGTCAAGCCGTAGGCTTCCATGGCCTTGATCCCCATCCGCTCCTCGATCTCCTTCCGCATGGCAATCGTCCAGGGTTCCGCCCCAAAGACGCCAATGCGGAGCGGCAGGTCTTCGATCTTCACTCCCATCTCATCAGCCCTCTCGACAATCGTCAACGCGTAGGTAGGGGTGCAAAGAAGGACGGTGACCCCGAAATCCTGCAGGATCAGGATCTGTCTTTCTGTCTGGCCCGAAGAGATGGGAATGACCGCGCAACCGACGCGTGTCGCTCCCTGATGGAAGCCCAAACCCCCTGTGAACAGCCCCATTCCGTACGCGTTCTGGCAGATGTCATTTGAACGGACCCCTGCGGCATAAAGATTCCGGGCCATGCACTCAGTCCACTGATCGAGGTCGTTTTGGGTGTAAGGTCCGGTGATGGGCTTTCCGGTAGTGCCAGATGAAGCATGGATCCTGATGACCTCCGCAAGCGGAACTGCACAAAGACCAAAGGGATAATTGTCTCTCAAATCGTTCTTGGCGGTAAAAGGCAATTTCGAAAGCTCTTCCAGTTCCTTGAGGTCTTCGGGCTTCAACCCTACTTCGTCGAACTTATTTTTGTAAAACGGTACCTTGTCATACACCCATTTTATGGTCTTTTTCAGGTTCTCCAGCTGGAATTTCCTCATTTCCTCTGCGGGCATGGTCTCGATCTTTTCATTCCAGTACTTCATCGTCATGCCTCCTTCCCTTAGTCAATAACCTCACACGAGAAAGGGCTTCCTTTTTCATGGGATTGGACGTTTTGAATATCAGAAATGGAATAAGTTTTAATTTCAATTAGATAATTGACTCAAGCACGCCTGAAAGTGGGAGTCTAAAAGTGAAGCCTCAGACCAAACTTGGCATGTTATCTTTATCACAACCCCCCACTTTGTCAAGAATTTTTGTTCGAATGGAAGAAAGACCGTGCTACTACACCTATCCAGAACAAACCTCTGGCTTAACACACCCAAAACTCGACGTCGTGTGGGCTAACTTGAGAAAGTCTTTTAGGGAAAGGACACCCAACCTCTGAACCTCTTTAATCATTTGCTGAAAGATCTGCGCCGTGGCCAAGGCATCCCAAAAAGAGGAATGGAGTTCCTCGACCGCCACATGATAGCGTTCAGCCATTGCACCTAATGTGTTATCGATTTTCATCGTGGCCATGATCGATGCCGGTGTCTTCTTTGCCAGCAACGCCTGATCCAAGACGGCTGTATCCACGACAATGTTTTGAATCGGAATGCCGTAAAGGCGGCACATCTCCCGATTGAGGAAGCTCATATCCAGCCATTCGTGATGGGCCACAAGCACAGACGACCCGATATAAGCGATGAAATTCGGCAAGACGTGCTCGATCGTGGGCTTCCCATTCACCATCCGTGGCAGAATCTCGTGGATCACAGCTGAAGCCGAGGGGATGTCGCGATCCGGATTAATGATCTCGTGGAAAGCATCCGAAAGGTCGATGCGACCCTCCTTGAGACGCATGGCACTGATTGAGAGGATGCGGTCTCCTCTTTTGACGTTTAAGCCGGTGCTCTCTGTGTCAAAGATGACAAACTCTGCCTCGGCGATCGGTTGGTTGAAGTTGAAGCCATGAAAGGCGTGGAGATAATCTCGCATGACCTGCGGTAAATCCTTCCGCCGCAGGTGACGCTGGTAATATTGATTTCTCAAACGGCGCCAGAGCATCTTCATGACGGTTCACTCAGCTCCTGATCCCAAATGCACCTTATGCCTTTATATCATAGCGCAATTCCAAAAGCCCCTGCAGTCGATCGATGGTCTTAAAGGCTTCCTTAAGCATGGTCCTCTGGATGATGCTCAACTCATCCGGGTTGACGTAGTTGTCCGGAACGCCTCCCTGGCGGAGGACATCGACGTGATGCCGTACCCGGGTGAGCATGATGACATTGAACGCATCTCTCAGGTCGTCGGCCTCGGCAGGGGTGAGAATCTCTTTTTCAACGAGGGCAGAAATTCGGTCGAGGGTGTTCGTTTCGAACACCTTTTGGTCCGAGGGCGAGTGTCCGGATGGCATCGACCAGGGGAGTCAAGCCGTTCAGCTTCAGATTCAGCTTATTCTTGTGCTCTCCGGACTTTTCGACGACCAGCCTCTTAAAGAAGCCCAGGGGCGTTTCGTGAAGAATAGCGGTCTTGGCCATTTCTCTCGCAAAGCTATTTCCCTCACTAAGTAGCTCCAAGATATGCCTTGCTGTCTCGGTCACCAGCTCATATTGACCGTAGATGGGGCGGCAATCGAAAAAGACGAAGGTGGCCAGGACCTCCTCGGCGGGGTAGTCCACATCGAGGATCCAGTGCCTGAAGTACTCTTTCCACACATGAAGGGGCTGGCACCACTTGGGGTTGATGGCCATCACCCCACCCTTGCAGCGTGGGAACCCACACCGCTCCAGCCCTGAAACCACCTTTTCAGCAAGGTTGAGAAAATAACTTCGAGCTTCCTCCTCCACCTCGGGCGAGTGATCCACGAAAATAAGCGCATTGTCCTGGTCGGTCCTCAGCGTCTGCTCGCGACGCCCTTCACTCCCGAGGGCCAGCCACGCATATGGGAGCGGCGGCCTGCCATTTCCTTCTCCCACCATGGCCTCCTCGGCCAGAGCGATGATTTTTCGCGTCAGGTGGTCGTTGAGCGTCGTAATCAGCTCACAGACATCTTTCGCCATCCCTCCGTGCTCCAGGATGACGTTCATTGCGAGATCGATGTTTCTTCTGATGAGAACCACCTGCTCGATCGTGGTCGCCTGCTGAATCCCCTTAATCACCGCAACAGGGTTATTCCCCTGGGAGACCATCAGGTCATGTTCGGAGATGATGCCCACGAGCTTCATCCCATCCATGACAGGGAGATACTTGATCCGGTTGGTGGTCATGGAAAGAATAGCTTCAAAGCAGAAATCGTCGGGAGCAACGCACTGAACCGGCCGGTTCATCACATCGATCACCGGCTGGTTGATGAGTTTCCCGGATGCCAGCACCTTGCTCCTAAGGTCGCCGTCCGTCAGGATTCCCATGGGAATCCCGATATCGTCCACCACAATCACAGAGCCAACCCCTCGTTCCGTCATCCGCCGAGCGACACCCACGACCGTTTCTTCCGGCGGGCAGGTCAATACATTGGTGTGCATCACTTCTTTGATCCGGCCGGTGAAGAGAACCTGCTCCGCTCCCGGCTCTCCTCTTGCAAGGGGATCCATGGGCAGCGATCCAGTGTCAAACTGTTTAAATCCCTTGCTCGGCCCCGATGTAAAATAGAGGAAGACATCGGGATACTCCCCGATGAGTTTCTTAAAGACCTCCTTCCTGACGAGGTAGCAGAGGGTATCTTCCTCTGCCACAATCGTGAAAGGAGAGGGTTCTCCGCTCAATAGGGAAATCAGCCCGAAGAAATCTCCTTCATCCCGGTAGTCGTAGACCCTGTCCCCTCCCTTGCCGTCTTTTTCTGACAGCAGAAATCTTACACCCCCCGAGCGGATGATATAGAGAAACTGCGTGGGCGATCTCGTAGGACTTAAGATCGTGTTTCCTTTGGGGAAGTATTCGATGATGAGAGTGCGCACAAATTCATCCATGGCCTTTCGGGAAAGGAGATGGAAAGGTGGGACCGTTTTGATAAAATCACTCAATTTTTCTAAGGGTAAGGCCTCAGGCATCTGATCGTCCTGTTTCTCCGGAGGGACTCAACTTTTCTTAACACAAAAGACGCTATTTTTGAATCGCTTATTTTGATTGGTCCGAGAAAAAAAGGGGGCGTGAAGACGCCCCCTTTTTTATCTCTCTGTGCCCGTAGGGCTACTTCTTTTGTGGAAACAGGAGGTTGAGGGTTTTCTCTGAAGGCGGTTTCGTCATAAAACTGACGACGAAGTAGATTACTCCACAGCCTATCACGAGAATCCACTCCATTGTCCCCATTCCGATCGTCTTCTTGAAAAGGACTGCATATCCGCCGTAAAGGGTCATCGCCGTTCCGTAGATGACGGTACAGACTGCGCCCCATTTGGTGGCGCCTTTCCAGTAGTAGGAAATTGCGGTGACGAAGAAGAAGACAGCTCCGAGTCCCATCGCTGCCATGCCCATGAAGATTGAGAGCAGGGGGGGCGGACTCACCAAGGTCCAGTAGAAGGGAAGGAAGAGGAAGAGGGCGATCAGGAAGTAACCCAGCATCAGCATGCTCTGGTCCGTTACCTTCGGGACCCAGAGTTTAATGACATCCCGAGTGATATTGGCGCTCATGATGAAGACCATTCCTGCCAGGGTTGACAGGGCTGCCGAGAAAAGGCCTGCCGTGTATAAGGCGAGCATCGGTGATCCACCCAAGGCATGAGCAAGCATCGGTGCAGCAAGGTCTCCTCCCCAGGGTTTGATCTTAAGAAGCTGGTCGCCGTAGAGCATCCTGGCCACCAGCCCGTTGCTCGAACAGTCGAGCATGATAGGAATGCCTGTAAACAACCAGACAATCGCAACCATCCAGAAATAATCCTTCTTGGTCATCTTCCTCATCCCGAGAAACCGGCTGACGTTGTGAGGAAAGCCGACCGCCATGGTGAAGAAAATGACAGGGGTCGCAAATATACCTACAAGGCTTGACATCAGCTGAGGAGACCCCAGCTTGGGCAGATCCGGCCTGATCAGATCCAACAGCTTCGGATTTTGAGCGACCAATTTGGAAGTGAGTTCGTAAAACCCACCACTTTGGACGATCGCCACGACCCCAATCAGGGTCCCAACAACGGCAAAAACGAGCCCCTGGAGGGCCATGGCATACTGGTTTCCGACATATCCTCCCATCGCCATATAGAGCCATGCGATGAAGATGGAGAGTAATAGGCACCAGAGGGGTGAGAGTCCGGTCAGCGCATACCAAACGCCCGCTCCAGCCTTCAGTTGGCCAACGGAATACATAAACAGGAAGAAAAGCATGGAAATGGCGATGACGGTCTGGAGCATTTTGGACTCAAATCGCTTGCCGATCGTTTCGGGAACAGTGGTTGCCCCTAGCTTTACCGAAAATTCTCTTGTCTTGACCGATGCAAGCCAGATACAGGGGATGATCCCGACAAGACTCCATATCCCCGCAAACCACATCCCTGAAAAACCGAGGGTATAGACAATCCCCGTGCTCCCGCAGAAAGCCCAGCCGGAAATGTAGGAGGCGGAAAGGGCGGCGCCGGTGATGAGGGGGCCGATGTCTCTGTGGCCCACGAGATACTCATCAAAGGACTTCCATTTCTTCTTTCCCAAAACGCCGAGGATGGCAGAGAGCAGCAGCAAGAGCGCAAGGGCGATGACTCCCCAAATAATCATGTCGGCGGTTGGCTTCGGTACAGGTATATATTGTGGACTCATTCTTCCCACCTCCTTTTCTTAATGATGATCCATGTCCCGATGAAGGTCATGAGAAATGTGAAAACAAATATCGCACCCCACACATACCAGGCAAACATATAAGCGGACACATCCGGTTGCATAAGACACCTCCTTTCATGTTTCATTGTTTTTTCTTTTCCACGCCGAAGTGATTATATGAACCTTCCACCCCCCTTCCGAAAAAAAAGCCCGGCACCCTATTCTATGAACGCCAGGCTCTTTCAATCATCTCCACCTCTCCCTCCTCTGAAAAGGTGAAAATCTGAACTGCCAAATGGTGTAAAATAAGAAAAAACTCAATCGATAGAGTCTTTTAAAGATCAGGAAGGAATAAACGTTGCGGACCATTAGATACATAAAAATAGTTTTTGTCAAGAAATTTTTGGGATTTGAGTTAGAAAAGTGGAGACTCCCCTTATGCGGATCGTTTGGAAAATCCGACGGAAGTGTCATTTCGATCAAAGCCCTCCCGTGTTCCCCCTTGTTTCGCCATCCCCTGAGGAACTACTGAAAGGGTTCTTTTAGGTTGAAAAAGATAGAGAAATATTGCACTGGGTATCCGGATTTGCTATAAACTCTTTCAGGAAGGAGGATTTATTATGAGGAGCCCGCATGCACATATAGGAGAAATACTGGCAAGAAACGCGCGGTTGTATCCGGACGATGTGGCTCTCGTTGAGAGAACACCCGGCGAGAAGAAGAGGAGTGAAATCACCTGGAAGCAGTTTGATGATCAGGTGAATCGTTTTGCCAATGTTCTGATTCACAAAGGGATAAAAAAAGGAGACAAGGTGGTTCATCTCATGATGAACTCCATTGACTGGCTGATTGCCTATTTCGGAATCATCCGCACGGGTGCGTGGGCGGTTCCCCTGAACTTTCGTTTCACAGGCACGGAGATCGAATACTGCAGTAGCGTTGCGGAACCCAAATGCTTTGTGTTCAGTCAGGAATTTATCGATCGAATCGATGGAATCAGGAGTGATCTTTCGACCGTCAAAGATTTCATCGCGGTGGGGAAAGAAATTCCAAAGTATGCAGAGTCCTTTGAAACATTGCTTGAAAAAGCCTCTGCCCAACCTTCCAACATTGAAATCACTTATGATGACCCCTGCGGTCTCTATTTTACGTCGGGAACGACGGGGCAACCTAAGCCCATCCTGTTGACCCACGGGAACATGGTCTCAGCTTGCATCACAGAGAATGCCCATCACCATCAGACGAGGGAAGACAATTTCATCCTGATCCCTCCGCTGTATCATACCGGTGCAAAGATGCACTGGTTTGGAAGCTTCATCGTGGGAGGACGGGCTGTCATTCTGAAGGGGGTTACACCAGAATGGATTCTCGAGGCCATCAGCGAAGAAAAAGGGACAGTCATCTTTCTTCTGGTTCCCTGGGCAAACGATATCCTTTTAAAAATCGATAGCGGCGAGATTAAACTGAAGGATTACAATATCAAACAGTGGAGACTCATGCACATCGGCGCTCAACCGGTACCTCCCTCTCTGGTCAGGCATTGGAAAGAGCGCTTTCCAGAGATGTCTTATGATACGAACTACGGCTTAAGCGAATCGACCGGACCGGGTTGTGTTCATCTTGGAATAGAGAACGAGCATAAGGTAGGGGCCATCGGGCTTCCCGGTTTCAACTGGGAGACGAACATTGTGAACGAGGACGGGGACCCCGTTAAAAAGGGAGAGGTCGGAGAGCTGGTCGTTCGTGGTGACGGCGTGATGAGGGAGTATTATAAAAACCCCGAAGCCACGGCCAGGGCGTTAAGAAACGGGTGGCTCTTCACGGGAGATATGGCAAAGCAGGACGAAGATGGTTTTATCTATCTGGTTGATCGGAAGAAAGACCTGATCATCAGCGGAGGGGAGAATGTTTTCCCGGTGGAGGTAGAGGATTTCCTTCACACCCATCCGAGCATCAAAGATGTTGCCGCCATCGGTTGTCCTGATGAACGTTTAGGTGAAACAGTAGCCGTCATTATAGAAGTCAAGCCGGGAAAGTCACTGACCGAGGAAGAGGTCATAAAATTCTGCGAACAATTGGCCAAATACAAACGTCCTAAGAAGATTTTCTTTGACGTGGTTCCCCGAAACCCTACGGGAAAAATAGAAAAGCCAAAGCTGAGGAAAAGGTACGCGGGGATGGAAGAATCCTTTAAGGTTGGTTAGCCTCCCTTCTGCACCCGGACCTGACGCTCGTGCAAAAGAAACCGACTCAGGGGGACTCCTCCAGAGTAGAAAGTTTCTTTCGCTGGGTGATGATGGGGACGACCAAAAGCAGTACGGCGACAATCAGGAAACCCAGCGTAATGGGCCGGGTGACGAAAATAGAAAAATCCCCGCGAGACAACATCAATGACTGTCGAAGGGAAGATTCGAGTTCTCCTCCGAGGACCAATGCCAGAATTAACGGAGGGGCGTCATAGCGGAACTTTCTCATCAGGTATCCTACGATCCCAAAAATCAGCATGATAATCACATCCGCGGTGTTATTCCCAATGCTGTAAGCTCCGATCATACAGAATAGAAGTATCAGGGGATAGAGAAGGTAGTAAGGGACTCTGAGAACCATCACCCACAGAGGGATGAGAGGGAGGTTGAGAACCAGAAGCATCCCATTGCCGATATACATACTCACGATAGTCCCCCAGAAAATATCCGGAGCTCTTGTCATGAGGAGCGGTCCCGGCTGCAATCCATGAATCATCAAAGCCCCCAGGAAAATAGCCATGATCGCATTGGATGGGATTCCAAGGGTAAGAAGGGGGATGAAGGAAGCGCCGGCCGCGGCATTGTTTGCTGCCTCAGGGCCTGCCACTCCTTGAATGGCCCCTTTTCCGAATTCCTCAGGATGTTTGGACACCTTCTTCTCAATCGCATAGGAGGCAAAAGATGCGACAATGGCTCCACCTCCGGGAATGATGCCAAGGAAGAAGCCCAGGACACTGCCCCGAATGATGGGCCAAAAGGAGGTGGCCCAGTCTTTGAGGTTTGGGAGGAGATTCTTAATCTTATCTGTTAGGATCTGTCGCTTGATTTCAGTTTCGAGGTTCTCGATCACTTCCGCGATACCGAAGAGGCCCATAACCACGGGGACGAGCCCTACGCCGTCCAATAGCGCCTGGACGTTGAATGTAAACCGGTATTTTCCGCTGATCGAATCCATTCCGGCCCCGCCGAGGGTCAACCCCACTGCGGCCATCATCAGGGCCTTGAGCATGGATCCGCTGCTCAGGAAGGTCAGGACCATAATCCCTACGAGCATCAGAGCGAAAAATTCCGGCGGTCCGAAACGAAGCGCAATGCCAGCCAGAAGAGGCCCGACAAATGTCAGGGCAATGACGGCTAATGTCCCGGCGATGAAGGAACCGAAAGCTGCAATCCCCAGAGCTGGGCCCGCCCTTCCTTTCAATGCCATCTGGTGGCCATCGATACAGGTCACGACGGAGGCTGCCTCGCCAGGAATATTGACTAAGATGGAGGTTGTCGACCCTCCGTACATGGCTCCGTAATAGATCCCCGCCAGCATGATCACGCCTGAAACCGGGGTCGACTTGAAAGTCGTGGGAAGAAGCAGGGCAATCGCAGCCGCTGGTCCGAGACCCGGCAGAACGCCCACTAACGTGCCGATCAGCACTCCGAAGAAGCAGTAGACCAAATTGAGGGGCTGAAGTGCCACCTGAAATCCGTAGAGCACACTCTGAAGGATATCCATATCCATACGTTCTACCGACCTTTCTTAGAATCTCAAAAACTCCAACAACCCCTTCGGTAGCTGAGACTGGAGCCACGTCTCAAAAATCAAATAAGAAATCACCGTCACCAGAATGCTAACAAAGGCAGTATAATACCATTTTCTCTTCTCAATGATCCCCAGGAGAAAAATAAAGAGCAGCAGTGTAACCGGAATGAAACCAATGGTTTCCATGAGCAGGGCATAGAGGAAAAGGGAGATCAAGACAAAAATGATCTTTGAAACATTTTGAGTGCCGAAGATGGCGGGTTGAGGTATCTCTCCCTTCTTGCCTACCCATGCCCTAATAAGGACGACCAGAGACATGATTCCCAGGACGATGTTAACCCAGAAGAAGAGGAAACCCGGGCCGGGTTTGTGCAAAGTTCCTAACCCCAGGTGGTACGATTGAATAATGAATAGGACTGCGAAGCACAACCAGAAGATTCCACTGATCCGATCCGCTTTGCCCATCCGAAACCCTCCCTCGGTATCTAGCAGGCTGCTGAAAAACGCCCATCTGCTTTGTTTCCCTCATCCTTCGTCATTGCGACGTACCTCCAAGTACGCCTCATTCCTCAGGATTTCTGGAGCCTTGCATCTGGGCATTTTTGAGCAGCCTGAGATAAAATCGCTTTTTCAGCAACATGCTAGTATCTTTTCAATCGCCTCTATTATTTATTTCCGCAGGCCCATTTTAGTGGCTAAGGCATTGGCGATTTCATACTCTTCCTTTTTCAGTCTACTCAATTCCGCCGGAGACTTATAATCAACTACGTAACCCATTTTGTCAACCTTCGCTTTTAATTCCGGATTCTTGACTGCCTTTTCGATGGCTGTGACCAGAGTTTTCTTAACATCCTCCGGCAATCCGGAAGGACCGTAAAAAGCAAACCACGTAGAAAGAAGCCCCTGTTTGTACCCTAGTTCGGCCGCCGTGGGAATACTGGGATAGCCAGACATCTTCTTGCTGACCAGAAGGATCCTTAGCTTTCCTGAATCGACATGAGGGATGATTTTACCGAAGGCGTCGAAGGTGACTTCGACATGTCCTCCTAACAGGGCAGTAATGACAGATTCCCCTCCTTTGAAGGGAATCATCGTGAACTGCGCGCCGGTCATCGCCTGCATCACTTCGAGGTTGAAATGATCAATCGCTCCCACCCCGATGGTGCTGACGCGGAGTTTTCCCGGATTTTTCTTGGCATAGTCGATCAATTCATCAAAAGTTTTCCAAGGGGAACTTGCCTGAACCGCAGCAGTTAATGGCACGAACAGATGCAAACCTAAAGGCTCCAAATCCATGTCCGGGTCGTAAGGAAACGTCTCCGGATGAGTGATTCGGGTATAGATGAGACCGGAGGCGCTGATATAACCGAGGGTATAACCATCCTTCTTGCTCTTGGTGACAAAATCGGTCCCGAAAATCGATGCACCTCCGGGTTTCGTTACGACGACAATTTGGGTGCCAAGGAGCTTTCCCAAGTCATCGGATAACACTCTGGCATTGATATCCATGATCGAACCCGGGACATTGGGAATGATCAGCTGAATGGGACGACTGGGATAAGATTGTCCAAGGGATGTTGAAACTCCGGGACCTAATCCGTACACGATCACCAGGAGACCAACTAAACAAATTGACCGCTTCATGATTTTTCTCCTTTAATTGGGTTCAACCCATTTGGAAGCCGATCTCATCCAACTCACTTGCTACGCAGTCCAACCTTAATAGCGATTGCAACCGCTTTCTCATACTCATCCGCTGCAAGCTTCTTCTGCTCCGCGGGGGGTTTGTATTGAACCACAAAATCCATCTTCTCAACTTTTGCCTTTAGCTCCGGGTTCTTCACTGCCTTCTCAACGGCAGGGATGAGCACATTTTTCACTTCCTCCGGTAGTCCGGCGGGTCCATACATTCCAAACCAGGAAGTGAAGAGTTCCTGCTTATAACCTAATTCGGTGAGGGTCGGGATATTGGGTAAGTCCGGAACTTTACTCGTCGAAAGAAGAATCCTCATCTTCCCGGATTCGACATGAGGTTTGATCTTACTGACCGCATCAAAGGTCATCTCGACATGCCCTCCCAGCAGGGCGGTGATCACGGATTCTCCTCCTTTGAAAGGAATGTGTGTGAATTGGGCTCCGGTCAAGGATTGGATGATCTCCAAATTGAAATGGGAGGTAGACCCTGTGCCGGTGGTGCTCACACGAAGCTTATTGGGATTCTTCTTGGCAAAGTCCAGTAACTCCCCAAAATTCTTCCATGGAGCGCTTGCCTGCACGGCGATTGCATTCGGAAAGAAGAGGTGAAGTCCTAGGGGATCTAAATCTTTATCCGGATCGTACGGAACGGTCTCGGGATTCAAAACTCGCGTGAAGACAATGGCCGCAGAGTTTGTATAAGCAAGTGTATAACCATCCTTTTTGCTCCGGGCCACAAAATCAGTCCCCAGAGTAAATCCTGCTCCCGGTTTGACCACGGGCACAAGTTGCGCCCCGAGGATTTTCCCCAGTTCATCGCCCGTGAGTCGACCGGCAATATCCAGGATGGACCCCGCCGCGCCGGGAATGATCAACTGAATGGGACGATTCGGGTACGGCTGGGCGAACGTAGTGGCAGCTCCCAGAATGAATCCGAACGCCACGAGCAAGAAACCAACAAAAAAAATGGGTCGCTTCATCATTTCCCTCCTTTTCATGAAAATCCAGTCTAATCTTTTTTGCGTAAACCTACTTTATCGGCTATTTGAACCGCTCTTTCGTACTCCTCCGCCACCCTCTTCTTCATCTCCGCAGGAGATTTGTAATCAACAATAAATTTCATCTTCTCAATTTTGGCCTTCGATTCGGGATTTTTGATCGCCTTTTCGACAGCCGGCACCAAGACCTTTTTCACCTCCTCCGGCAATCCTGAAGGGGCATACATGGCAAACCATGTAGAAACGAGATCTTGCTTGTAACCCAAGTCGGTGATCGTGGGGACATTGGGGAAGTCGGCCATTTTATACGTCAACAAAAGAATCCTGAGCTTTCCGGATTCGACATGAGGATAGATCTTGTTGATTGCATCGTAGGTCATCTCGAGATGTCCTCCCAGGAGAGCGGTGATCACAGATTCTCCACCCTTGAATGGAACGTGGGTGAATTGGGCCCCGGTCAAGGATTGAATGATCTCTAAGTTGAAATGGGCCGGTGACCCGATCCCGATGGTATCGACTCGAAGCTTCCCGGGGTTCTTTTTGGCATAGTCAAGCAGTTCGTTAAATGTTTTCCAGGGTGCGTCGGCTCGCACCGCAATGGCCAGTGGCACGAGGAGATGCAAGCCCAAAGGCTCGATATCCTTCTCTGGATCAAAATGCATCGTATCTGGATTGAGAATCCGGGCATAGACAATCGCATTGCTCGCATAGCCGATGGTATAGCCATCCCTTTTACTCTTTGCCAAAGCATCCGTACCCAGGGTTGTTGCCGCCCCCGGTTTGTTGATGGGAACAATCTGCGTACCAAGAATCTTTCCAAGATCCTCTGATAAGATCCTTGAATTAATATCCATGATCGAACCCGGAACATTCGGGATGATCAGCTGAATGGGACGACTGGGATAAGGCTGGGCCTGGACCTGATGGATTCCGAGAGGAAGACCCAAGCTGGCCGCGGACAGAATTGCCACGACGATGAAACGTTTCATATTCCCTCCTTTTTACACGAAAGGCGGTTGCCATTCTGAGTTTTTAAAGTCTATATCATCTGATTTATTTTCTCAAGCCCATTTTGAAGCGCGAAATCGAGGTGCTGTTTCGCCATCCGCCCCGATCTCTTTGGTTCTTGGGAAAGGAGAGACCTATCGTCAACAGCCTATCTTATCTCCAAAGGCCCTCCTGGGGGAGGGGCCGCCCTCTCTTTCCGGTGGGCATCAGGAAAATAAGGGGAATCGTCAATAACAGCCCCAAACCGAAAGAGAGAAAGGTAGCGCTGAAACCACGGGCAGGGGTGGAACTCGAATGGAGGATCATCGTGATGAGTGAAATTCCGAACGCTCCTCCGACAGACCTAAACATTCCTCGAAGCCCTGTAATCGTAGCCACCTTTTCGGGCATCAGTTCAATACATGCATTGTTGGAAGCGGGAAGGGCAATTCCAATACCGATTCCAGTCATCATGATCAGGACCGCTAGGATTTCAGCGACTCCCAAATGAATACCGATCGCTCTCAGCAACCGGAGTCCGTGGCTGTCGAGGAGAAGGGTGGAAATGGAAACGATGGTCAAACCCAGGAGCATGGGCGGTCGGTAGCCCCATCGCTTAAGAAGAAAGCTGGTGATTGCCGAGGCGGGAATGATTCCGAGAGAGCGGGGAGTGAGGATCATCCCGCTTGCCAGCGTGGATAACTGATGCACGGTGGTCGCATAGAGTGGGATAAAGGCGAAGGTTCCGAACACTGCGGCACCTACGATCATGTTATAGAGGTTTGCTGCCAGAAAAGGCTTTGATCTCAACAAGGCCATGTCGAGAATGGGGTTAGAATCCTTTTTCTCTTGATAAACAAAGAGGGAAAAGAAAGAAAAACTGACGAATAGGAAAACGACGGTTAAGAGAAGGGACAAAGTGGAGGAGCTCTCGGCAATAAGGTTAAGGCCCAGCATGAGGAAAAGTATTGCTCCAAAGAAAAAGGAAGCTCCTACAAAGTCAATGTGGGGCCGAGAAAGAATCTTTGAGTCTTTGAGTAACATCATGATCAGAATTGCCAAGCCGATCCCGATCGGTAGATTAATATAAAAAATATACCGCCAGGAATATCGGGTGACGATCCAGCCGCCTAAGTTTGGGCCGACAATACCACCGATGGGAAAGATACTTGTAAAAAGGCCAATGGCCCTCTCCCGATGGCCGGGAAACTGATCACTCACGATGCCGGCTGCGGTAGGGAGAAAGCTTGCCCCTCCAACGCCCTGCAGGAACCGAAATGCCACTAGGCTGTAGATATTGGGCGCAAGGCCGCAGGCGAGGGAACTGGCCGTAAAGAGGAGCAGAGAGATCAGAAAGACCTTCTTGCGGCCAAAGCCATCGCTCAGGTTGCCCATCAACGGCATCACGCTCGTCACCGCAATCAGGTAAATTGAAATGGTCCATGCCGCCCAGAGGACATTGGTGTTGAAATCCTTTATAAAATTGGGGAACGCGACAGCCACCACGGTACTGTCGATGGAGTACATCAAAAGGCCCAAACCGGCAGAAGCAAAAATGAAGTAACGACGCATCTTAACAATGATCCGTAAGGTTCGAGGGTACTCAATAACAGGCCACATTATAATGGGAGTTCACGCAATTGTCCAAATGCAGTTCCGAACGAAAACGAGGTCAGCCCGTTGACATTTGACGCCCCTGTTTTTCTAACCCAAGGAATCCATTCAATCCAATTTGCCGCGACTAATCCCCAGCTAGGCCTGACACAGAAGTCCACACCCCCATCAGCTCATTTATTCCCCCCCAGGAAGAATTCATTTTCAGAGAAGGCAGTTTTTCTTGACTTTTCATCAAGAGACTGAATAGAATGTTTTTTGGAGAAAAGAATGAATGTTCGGAAGCTTGAAGATCTTCTGAGAAAAGTAAGATCGGGAAAGACGACGCTCGATGAGGCCATGGCGGAATTGAAGTCTCTTCCCTTTGAAGACCTTGGATTTACCAGGATTGATCATCATCGCAGTCTTCGAAAGGGCTTTCCGGAGGTGATCTGGGGACAAGGAAAAACCTCCCGACAAATTCTCTCCATCATGAAGCTGTTGAAGAGGAAAGGGCAGAACATACTCATCACGCGGTTGGAAGAAAAAAAGGTTAAAGCAATACAAAAGGTTTTTCCAAAGAGCCGGTACTACCCGAAATCTCGGGTCCTGACCTATCTCACCCACGCCATCCAGTCTGAAGGGAAAGGAACGATTCTGGTCATTACAGCAGGAACGACAGACATCCCTGTTGCCGAGGAAGCCGCGGTCACGGCTCAATTCATGGGGAATCGTACGGAGACCCTTTATGATGTGGGTGTCGCGGGGATTCACCGACTCCTTTCCGAGAGGCAGAAATTAGAAGCCGCGCGCGTCCTGGTCGTGGTCGCTGGAATGGAGGGAGCTTTGCCCAGCGTTATCGGGGGATTGGTGGACCGACCTGTCATTGCTGTTCCTACAAGCGTCGGGTACGGGACCAGTTTCGGAGGAATCACCGCACTGCTGGCCATGTTGAATTCATGCGCCTCAGGTGTGGCCGTCGTCAATATTGATAACGGATTTGGCGCTGGCTATCTGGCCGGCCTGATCAATCGACTATGAACCCTATTCCCTCCTCCAGTCCTCTCTGCATCGAGAGGGATGGGGGAGGGATGTCGCAGGAAAAAGAAGGAAGGACGTTGTGAATTGGCTTAAGGTCGTCAATGAAGGAATTCCTTTAATTCTTCTTATCGGCATAGGCTTTGTCCTCTACCGAGGACTCAGAATTAACCAGAGGATTCTCTCGGAAAGAGAGGAGTTGTTAAAGCGTTATCTTCTCTTTCGAGGAGACAGACAGGTCCGCTTGAAGATTTACGGAGCGGATGAAAAGGTCTATAGGGACCTCCTCCGGAACATTTCGAGCAGCTGGAAAAACTTCAAGAAGGCCTACGATGAGTGTCTCCTTTCTTTAGCGAAGAATACCACGAGGACGAAACGCTTCTTACAGCTCATCACCTTGGGCCTTTTGATCAACACGGCGAGGCTTTTTGTAGAAGACTGCTACTTTTTTGGTTTGGATGTCCACTTTTTCTATACGATGGCAAGAGAACTGTCCAGCTATGTTCTGGTGGTACTCAGTTTCTTTCTGTTGAGGAGCCAGACTCAGACTTTCCTGACCCTGAAAGGGGAGGTCGTGAGGATGGATCGGGAGATCCTATTCTTCTCGAACAATATAGACAATCAGGAAGAACATGAGGGTCTTTTCAATGAATTTGATCCTCTGGAGGAAAAAGGAACGGATGATGGGAAAGAAGATCAGAATCCTCGTGAGTGAGCTAAAGGTCGAAGCCGAGCTGAATGCATCGAAAACAGCCCAACTGATCTGGGAATCTCTTCCGATCGAAGGAAAAGCTAATCTCTGGGGCGAGGAGATCTACTTCCCCATTCCGGTAAAGACCGGACTGGAGACGGGGTCAAGGGAGGTCGTCTCGGCAGGAGAATTGGGATATTGGCCGACCGGGCATGCCTTCTGCATCTTTTTCGGACCCACTCCCGCAAGCCGGGGAGACGAGATTCGAGCAGCCAGTCCAGTCAATATCCTTGGAAAGGTCTTATCCGACCCCAACGTTTTCCTCAAGGTGAAAGAGGGAGCTAAAATCACGTTGGAAAAAGTCTAGGGTTCGGAACAAAATTCCAAATCCCGAATTCCAGTTTCCAAATAAGCTCCAAGTTCCAATTTCAAATGATCGAAACGTTTTTGTTTAAATTGAGTAGGGTGGAGTTTGCACTTCGGGAAGAAAATGAGCCAGATTATTTTAAGGAAGATTTGGATCTATAACGTTCCAATTTTGCTCCATTGATCAACACCTCGCGTAGACTCCTCTGCACCGCTTCATCATCGATTTCCCGGAGAAGATTTTCAATTCGGTCCAAAGTCCCCTGGTCAAGGGGCTCGTCTTCCCTCAAAAGGGTTTTGGGAGGGGCCGGGAGGGTTGGGGAAACCTTCCCCAATTTGAATCGGATGTCTTGGATCAGAGGTTCCTGCAAGAAGGCGTTCACCTGGTCCAGAAGAGTAGGTTTGAGAAACTGGAGTTGCTGCATCCAGGTGGAATGGCTGACATCGACGAAGAGGATCCGATTTCGAATGGAACGGGGTTGGGAATGTTCTGCCACGGACTCCCCTACAATTTCATTCCACACTCCCAGGATGGAATGGGTCTTCAACGGAACATCAATCTCCAGGGTCTTCAAGGTTTTCTCAAGAATGGATTGGATGGATTGGGGCTTCTTCATAGGTTATTAAGAAGAAAACCCGAAATCCGAATATTGAAATCCGAAACAAATTCAAAATTCCAATTTCAAAATTCTAGACTTTATGTTTGGGAAATTGACATTTCGAACATTCGGGCTTGTTTCGAATTTCGGATTTCGTGCTTCGAATTTAGAACTTCCACTTATTATTCAAATGAGATCTTTGCGGGATCAATCCGTGGAAAGAGAGGACTGGGTTTGGCCACCTTCCTTCCTGGCTTCAGGCCCCCCCACTTTCCGTTCTCCTTTATCTTCTGCTCCCAAATATTTTCCTCCACGCCGAGTTGGGCCCATATCTTCTCAGAGGTGGACGGTATGAAGGCAGCGAGCAGCAGGGCACTGAGTCGAATAGATTCCAGCGCGTAATAAAGCACCGTTCCAAGCCGTGACCGATCTTTTTCAGACTTGGCCAAGGCCCACGGGGCTGTTTCATCGATATATTTATTGCCGGCGTTTACAATCTCCCAGATCGTGACGAGGGCTTTATTGAAGGCCAGATCATCCATCTGCTGCGAGATTTGGGGGAAAACTTTTTCAGAGACTTCTTGAAGTCCCCGATCTACATCCTGTGGGTCGGAAGGGCTTGGAATGAGACCGTTAAAATACTTGACGACCATGGCGAGCGCTCGGCTGAAGAGGTTACCCAGGTCATTTGCTAAATCGCTATTAATCCGATGAATCACAGCCGCATGGGAGAAATCGCCATCCATTCCGAACGAGACTTCTCGCATGAGAAAATACCTGACCGCATCCACCCCGTAAGTATCAATCAGCCGATTCGGCTCCACCACATTCTGAAGGGATTTGGACATCTTTTTCCCTTCGATCGTCCACCAGCCATGGGCGAATACCATTTTAGGAGGCGGCAAGCCAATGGCCTTCAGCATGGTGGGCCAGTAGACGGCGTGGGTGGTGAGGATGTCCTTGCCGATCAGATGAGTTGCCTCCGGCCAAAATCGGGAGAAGAGATCTTCCCGAGAGCCGTAAGCAATCCCACTGATATAATTGATCAGGGCGTCAAACCAGACATAAGTCACGTATTCGGCATCAAATGGAATCTCAATTCCCCATTTCAACCGCTTCTTCGGTCTCGAAATACAGAGGTCTTCCAGGGGACTTTGGAGAAACCCCAAGATCTCATTCCTTCGCGAAACGGGAAAGATAAACCGCTCACTCTTTTCGATGGTTTCCACCAGCCAGGATTGATACTGGCTCATCCGAAAAAAATAATTCTTCTCTGAGATCTCAATCACCGGACGAAGACAATCCGGACATTTCCCTTCGATCAGATCCTTTTCGGTCCAGAACCGTTCGCAGGGGACACAGTACCATCCGTTATAATTGTCCTGGTAGATTTCTCCACGATCGTAAAGATCCTGAAGAATCTTCTGAACGACTTCTTTGTGGCGCGTTTCTGTCGTCCGGATGAAATCATTGTTGGAAATGTTTAGTCTTTTCCAGAGGGACTGGAATCGCACCACCATTTCATCGCAGTGAGCCTTCGGATCAACCCCGCGCTCCTGAGCGGCTTTTTCCACCTTCTGCCCATGTTCGTCCGTGCCCGTGAGAAAAAAAACCTGATACCCCTCCAAGCGTTTATAACGGGCCAGGATGTCAGCCGCCACCGTCGTATAGGCATGGCCGATATGGGGGATATCGTTCACATAATAGATGGGGGTGGTGATGTAGAATGACTTCTCAGAGTTGAGAGGCATGGATGGTAATCTCTCCCCCTTCCTCCAGTTCAACGGTCACGGTTTGGCTGAGGACATTTTGACGAATGACCTTTCCCTTGCCGGAGCGAGTCATGATATACTTACCCACTTTGGGGAGATCCTTTTTTAGATCGACATAAGTTGGAAATTCATAGGCCAGGCAGCACATCAGACGGCCGCAGACTCCGGAGATCTTCGTCGGGTTGAGGGCCAGGTTCTGTTCCTTGGCCATTTTGACAGAGACCAGTTCGAATCGGTTCATGAATTTGGCGCAACAGAGCTCCCTCCCGCAAGTTCCGAGGCCGCACACCATTTTGGCCTCGTCCCTGACTCCAATCTGCCGCATCTCGATCCGCATCCTGAATTCCGAGGCCAAATCCTTGACCAGCTCCCGAAAATCAATGCGCTTTTCAGAGGTGAAATAGAAGAGCGCCTTCGAGCGGTCTAAGAGGATCTCTGTCTTGACCAGCTTCATCATCAGATTCTTCTCCTTAATTTTCTGGAGACAGAATTGAAAAGCCTCTTTCTCCAACTGCTGGTTTCCCTTGTATTGTTCCAGGTCTTCAGCCGTGGCTTTCCGGGTCACCTTTCTTGGAGATTTCAGGAAGAAACGCTTTTCTTTCTCATGCGGTGCAGAGAGAATCTTTCCCAGGACCAACCCCTTTTCAGTCTCTACGATCACGTCTTCCCCTGCTTCGAGGGAAAGTTGGGTTGCATCGAACTCTTCTGTTTTCCCGTTAGGTAATTTGACAAAAACCAAGCGAATCATCTTTTCTATCCTTCAGCCCATGAGAGCATCATGGCTTCAAGGGCTAAGCCCGTATTGGCATTGGCTTTGATGGCCAGCGTGGTCTGATGAAGAGTTTCCATCCGTTTCAAAAGAGACGGAAGACTCCAGGTCATCGCCATGGACTCCATCACCTGCAGGAGGTCCGAATGGATCAGGTTGGCCCCTTTTTTCAAAGTTTTCACCATCACTAAATCTCTCAACAAAGTCTTCGTCACTTCGAGGATCAATACGAGATTGTCTCGTTGAGAGGGCAAGGACTCCACCCAATTGCCGATCCTTTCAAAGGAAAGAGATTTCATTCCCGCCCAGTCCTTCAAGAGGGCTTCTCTGGGAATCTGGCGGATCTCTTCCTGGATCTCCAAGGCCTTTCCGGGACTCCCTTCCGAAAGAGTAGCCAGAAGATGGGCTTCCGCCTGATCGAAGCCTTTACCCTCCATCAACCATTTTGAAACCAGGGGGATGGCCAGAGGATTGAATCGCACCGGCTGGCATCGTGAAAGGATCGTGGGGAGTATGAACCTGGAGTTATTGGCCAGGAGAATGATCACCGTATGGAGGGGAGGTTCCTCGAGTGTTTTAAGGAGAGTATTCGGAATATGAGGAGCCATCCGGTCTGCAGCCGTGAGGATACAGACACGACGCTTCCCCTCGTAGGGCCTGTAAGCCAGTTCCTTCTGCAACTGCCTGACCTGATCGACCTTGATGTTTTGTCCTTCCCGTTCAATGACCAGGACGTCGGGATGAAGACCGTGGTCAATCTTCTTGCACGAAATGCAATGATCACAGGCATCTCCTCCCTCCCCTTCTCCGAGACAGTTCAGTGCCTTGGCAAATTGGAGAGCCACGTACTTCTTCCCGATCCCTTCACTTCCCAAAAAAAGATAGCTGTTAACGACCTTCTCGTTTGTGATCGCACGCCGCAGTAATGTAATGGCCCTGGAATGTCCTAAAACGTCCTTGAATGCCATGGTTTTCCGCTATTTAGTATCTGTCCATAATCCGTCATGCCGGACTTGATCCCGCATCCAGAGACCCTCGAAAATACTGGATTCCGGCTGGAGTTTACCCCGATGAAAATCGGGGCCGCAATGACACTTCTCTATTGAAACTTTAGTTTATGGACAGACGCTATTGAGTTCCTATTCTTTCCACTCATCAAATTATCAACGATTTTTTGAATCTTTTCAAAGACTTTTTCTTCCCCTTGCCGGGTATCAATCACCTTCACCCGGCGGGGTTCTTTCCTGGCTATGGCAAGATATCCTTTCCTGACCCGGCGGTGAAATTGAATCTCTTCCCTTTCAAAACGTTCTTCTCTTTCTCGTTTCAGCGCCCGATTCCTTTGAATCGCCCTTTTCAATCCTACATCGGAAGGACAATCCAGAAGGAAGGTGACATCGGGCCGGATGCCGTGCGAGGAGAGATGATTGAGGCGTTCAATCCATTTCAAATCGATCCTTCGCCCATAGCCCTGATAGGCAAGGGTGGCATCACTGAAACGGTCACAAAGGACGACCCCTTCCTTTTCTACAAAGGGCTTGATGATTTCTATCACATGTTGTGCCCTGGCTGCTTCGTAGAGGAGAAGCTCCGTCATCGGGACCATCTCGCGATGGTCCGGGTTGAGAAGGATTTTCCTTATCTTTTCGCCAATCGGGCACCCTCCTGGTTCTCGGGTTACTTTACAGTGGATGCCTTTATGGGTGAGATATTTTTTCAGGCGTTGAATCTGAGTGGTCTTACCGCTCCCCTCGACCCCTTCGAAAGTAATAAAGAGAAACAATTCTGTGACCTCCAGATGAATAAATCATCGTAAAGAAAACATTCTTAAATCTAATCTATTCCCGGAAAAAAACCGATGACTCTCTTTCGAAATACTAACTCATTTCTTTCTATTTTTCCTTGTGCTTCACGGACGCAGAGGCATCTTCAGATTCCACAGAGGATCGCCCCGTCCAACATATTCAGATCAAATAGCTCCACCCGTATGGATCTGGTTTTTCTCCATACTGGATTCCCGTAATCTCATCATAGAGCTTCTGAGAAAGAGGCCCGATCTTTCCCTTATTGATGATGACTCGCTTCTTGTTATGATGAATCTCACCCACAGGAGAGATGACGGCCGCCGTCCCACTCCCGAATGCCTCCTTTAGTTTCCTCTCCTTTGAAGTTTTGAAGATTTCGTCAATAGAGATCATCCGTTCAAGCACTTTAATATTCCAATCTTTTGCCAGGTGGATCACCGAATCCCGTGTGACTCCGGGGAGAATCGTGCCTCCCAAAGGAGGGGTGATTAATTTATCGCCGACATAAAAGAAGAGATTCATTGTTCCTACCTCTTCAACATATTTTCTCTTTATTCCATCCAGCCATAGAACCTGGGTGAAGCCCTTCTTTTTGGCTTCCTCAGCCGGCAAAAGGGTCGCCGCGTAATTGGCGGGGGTTTTTGCAGCCCCGAGCCCCCCTTTTGCTGCACGGATATATTCTCCCGGCGTGATCAGTTTCACGGGATTGATCCCTTCTTTGTAATAGGCCCCTACGGGAGAGGTGATGATCATAAAACGATAAGTCTCAGAGACTTTCACACCGAGAAAATTCTCAGTCGCAAAGACGAATGGGCGAATATAGAGGGAGTACCCCCTTTTTCTCGGGACCCATTCCTGATCGAGTCTCACCAGCTCTTTCAATCCGTCCATGAAGATGTCAAAACCGATCTCGGGGATACAGAGCCTCCGGCAAGACCGGTTCATCCGTTCATGGTATTTTTGAGGTCGGAAAATATTAATTGCCCCCATTCGGGTATAAAATGCTTTGAGACCCTCAAAGATCATCTGCCCGTAATGGAATGAGCACATCGCGGGGAAGACCTCAATCGTCCCATAGGGAAGGATTTGGGGTGGACCCCATTCCCCATCTCTATAGTCCATGATCAACATGTGATCTGAAAAGACCTCCCCAAAACCCAAATTTTCGAAATCGATTTGTTCTCTTCTGCTGTGGTCTGTTTTCGTGATTTCCATTTGTGAGCACTCCTTCTGACAGCAACGGTCGGTTTGACCGGCAAGTGCCCCGAAAGCCCGCCTTGTAAGCAGGGTCCAGGGGCACAATCAAAAAAGTTTTTCCTTACCGGGAAGCCCCGGCGTGCCTGTCCCGTCCTGACGGGGTGGCCGGGAGCTTTAATAAGGGCAGATTCCTAGCAGAACCTTTTAATGGCGACTATTATACCCTTATGATGAATGAAAATGAAATCTAAAATCAAGAGGGGACGGGATGAGGGCTTTTAACTTGCCTAATTGACAACATTCATATACAACCATAGTATAAGTGATATTTATTGGCGATGGAGTCAATTTCAATGAATTGAGGAGGAGGGTATGGAGCAAGGGGAAAAAACAGTCGATGGGTTTCGGTTTCTTCCGCCCGGGTTAGCTGCGTGGATTCGAAGATTCATTCCTGACGAAGAATTCAAAGGATTCATTCCCTGGACACCCATGGCCAAACCCTTGAGCCAGACGACGCTTGCTTTGGTGACCAGTGCTGGGATCAGTTTAAAGACAGATCCTCCTTTTGATATGGGAAGGGAAAAAAGGGAAGCCATCTGGGGTGATCGGTCTTATCGAGCGATACCGAGAGGGACAACCGAAAAGGATATCGAAGTGAATCACCTCCATATCAATACGAACTACATCAAACGGGATATCAATGTTATCCTCCCCATGGCTCGAATGGCTGAATTTGAGGAAGAGAAAATTATCGGCCGCCTTGCGCCCACTGCTTACTCATTTTATGGATTCCAGTGGCAGAATACCGATTTCTTAAAGGAAGCCATCGAACCCATTTCCAGAAAGATGAAACTTGAAGGGGTCGAGTCAGTCCTTATGACTCCGGCCTGACCTTTCTGCTGTCAGTCGGTCGGACTGGCTGCGAGATTCTTAGAAGAGGCCGGTTTTTCAACCGTTGTCCTCACACCTACCTATGAATTTCATCGGGCAGTAGGGATTCCGAGATCGGCGGCGATCGAATATCCTTATGGTAGGCCAGTGGGTGAAGTGGGAGACAGGGAAGGTCAGAGGAAAGTTCTTCTGAAAACTCTTCAAGTACTTGAAAAAGCCGAGCAACCCGGAGAGGTCTGGCATCTTCCGTTTATCTGGCAGGAAGAACCCAAGAAGACAGATTGGCAACCCCCCGAGATGTCTCCTCTCATCAAGTTCTATTTGGAAGATATTAAGAAAGCCAGAAGAGAACAGGAAGAACGAGCAGCGAAAACGAAGGATTGATTTTGGAGAGAGTGTCAAATCAGGTTCCGGCTAGTTATTTCACCTACTCCTAATTTCAATATAACTCCGGCAGCTAACAATTACGGGTAGAAACATGAACAATAAGAAAAGAAAGAACAGTGCTTTCCTTAATCGAAATCCTTGACCATCTCCCGCTTTTCGGATCCAGAAAGTTTTATATAACTGCCGGGTAAAATGTTCTATTTAACTTTATCTAATCTATTTTTTCGCTGTTTTTTTATATCTCTGTTGGGATTGTTTTATTATTCGAATAGCTGATTCACGATCCTCCCAGCCCTCTACTCCGATTTTTTTCTCCTCCAGCTCCTTGTAGATTGAGAAAAAATGCTCTATTTCTTTCAATAGATGCGGAGTGACATCGGAGAGGGACTCTATATGATTCCAAAGTGGGTCGTAAAGAGGAACACAGAGAATTTTTTCATCTGGCCCTTTTTCATCCCGCATCTTGAACAATCCCACCGGTTTTGCATCAATGATACAACCTGGGAAGGTGGGTTCCCAGACCAACACAAGAGCGTCAAGAGCATCTCCGTCCAGTGCTAACGTTTTCTGGATAAAGCCATAATCAGTTGGGTAATGCACCGGGGAAAAAAGCATTCGATCGAACTTAAGTGTCTTTTTCCCTTTGTCATATTCATATTTATTTCGACTCCCTTTAGGGATTTCGATCATGACACTTACAATCATCTAGATCTCCTTCTTAAGGAATTTGCAAATAAAAGCTGCTCGTCCTATTCTACTTTCTCTGGGAAAGGTCAAGTTGAAATCTACACGCTTTCATGAAACCTGTCAACAACGACTTCAGGAACACAACGACTTGAGGAAGTAGTCTAGTATGGCGAGATAGATGGGATTCAAGTCTATTTTTTGAAGAGGATATCACCGTAATAGGCGGTGGCGGACTCGCCGGTGTTGTCGGTGTCGGTCATGATGGCAATGCCTGAGATCATCGGCGGTTCTTGGCCAAAAGCCTTCTTATAGTCCTCAAAGATGTTTCTTTCTTCGTTGACCCATTGATTGAGTTTAGACGGTCCACTTTCCACCACAAACATCATGACCCGATCGGTAAAGGGGTTGGGGACCATTGTCCCAATGGGAGATTTGCTTTCCCAGATATAGTTAATTGCAGCCAGAGGTGGGTACTCCCCGTATAGCAATCGGATGGCTTCGTATTTCGCTTTTTGAAGAAAGCTCAATTTGGAGGGATCGTATTCAAAAGTGATATAAATTCTGGCCGGGTAGTCGTCACCCTCCTTTCGGTGTACATCACCCTTTTTCAGGATGTTCATCACTTTCCAACGCCATTGCACGACTGGATATTCTTTGGGATTGATCTTAATCTCCCGGGTCAGGCCGGAGGCCGAAGCCTCTGCCACAGCCTTGATGACCACGGTATTGTCGTCCTTGACGAGTGTATAAGTTGTATGCTTTTCGATCTTCTTAAAAGCAAGGGGTTTCCAGCCAGTCGGGAAGGCCCTGGCCTACTGTTGCCGCAGAGAACTTCCCAACTTCAATGATATTCTGCAGTTGAGCGGAGGCGCTCCTAGAAAAATTGAACAAGGCGATCACCAAGGCTGGAACCACAACCGCAACAGCGATATGAAGTTTTGGGCGCAGATTCATTTCTCGTCTGATGTGAGGAAGGTCTTTCTACCCATTTTACTTAGGCGTGGATTCACATTCAAGAAGTATCTTTTGGATTACAAGTCAGTCCATCATGTCCGGACATCGGCCCTCTAATCCCTCCTCTCCTCCCTTTGCAAAAGGGAGGAACTTCCCCTCGTTGGCAAAGAGGGGGCAGGGGAGATTCTCTGAACGATGTCTTCTCAAATAATGGACCCTTAGTCAGGCATTGTCCCGCGTTGAGAATGATACACAGGCATGGTGCTGAATGGCGTCGTGTGGGAATATCTAAGACATAAACGCATTTCTTGATGAGGAGACAGGTGAAATCGAAAAAAGCGGGGGTCCGATGAAGTCGATCCCCCGCTTTGGAATTTACTTCTTAATGAAAAGCTTTGAATACTCCCCGTAGCCCTCCTTTTCCAAATCCTCCTTGGGGATGAACCTCAGGGCTGCGGAATTCATGCAATAACGAAGCCCTGTGGGCGGTGGCCCGTCGTTAAATACATGGCCGAGGTGCGAATCGCCATGCTTGCTCCTTACCTCGATGCGCTTCATGAAAAAGCTTCTGTCTTCCTTCTCAACGATGTTGTTCGGGCTCAAGAGGTCTTGTAAAGCTCGGCCATCCCGTCCCCGAATCGAACTTATCCAAAGAACTGAATAGAGGCTCACCGGAGACGATATCCACGTAGATTCCTTCCTTATGGTTATCCCAGTACTCATTTTGGAAGGGCTCTCTCCGTTCCGTTTTTCTGGGTCACCTCGTATTGAAGGGAAGTCAATTTCTTTTTCAAGGTTGCATCATCAGGTTTCTGATAGGATTTTTCTTCTTTGGGTTTCACGGTCTCCATTTGCTTTCCCCATGTCTTCTCCAAGAACTGGTCACGACCAGACCCGTATCGGTAAAATTTGTATTTGAGTGAATGGGTCTTGTAGTAATCTTGATGGTAATCTTCTGCTTCATAGAATTTGGTGAATTTAAGGATCTCTGTGACAATCGGTTTATTGAACTTTCCGGATTTGCTCAGCGCTTCCTTTGACTTCTCCGCTAATCGCTTCTGGTCTTCGTCATGATAAAAGATGACGCTTCGGTATTGGGCGCCTCGATCTACAAACTGCCCGCCTGCATCTGTGGGATCGACATGTTTCCAGAAGTAGTCGAGCAATTCCTCATAGGTAATCTTTGAGGGGTCATAATAGACTTGCACGGCTTCGACATGGCCGGTCGTTCCGGAAGATACCTCCGCATAGGTCGGGTTCTCCTTGTTCCCACCGGTATAACCCGATATCACCTTCACCACTCCAGGTAGTTTCTCGAAATCAGATTCCGTGCACCAGAAACAGCCACCGGCAAATGTGGCTTTCCGCAGGTTCATCTCTTCCTTTGCCGTATCCGTCTTCATCTCCCTTCTGAACAGCTTCGGAGCGTTGGTTTCCCATCATGAAAAATAATACCACTCCAATTATGAAAAACAGGCCCATTCCAATATATAATAAAGTCTTCATAAACTTCACCTCCGTTTTCTATCCCTTGGCCGATCATCTTCTGGCTTTATTCTGCCATCCGAACGGCTATCAGGTTTTTCAATCAAATGATAATCACGAATGCCGGGAATTCAATAAAGAAGATGTAAAGAGCTGTGTAAAGATTATGTAAAGATCTTCGTGAGGTTGGAAGGTCTACAGCAGGGAGGGAAAACCAGATCCGGGTTTCGTCTTCAGAAATCTCGGCTCCAACATGTCCATCGTGAGCCTCGATCAACTCTTTCACGATGGCCAGACCGATGCCAGCACCACCATGCTCACGGGATCGCGATTTCTCACCCCGGTAGAATCGTTCAAAGATGAAAGGAAGATCTTTTTGAGAGAGTTCTCCACCTGTATTGGCGAAGACGACCTTCATCTCCCCTGAGGCTTGCTCAGTGTAGATTCTGACAAATCCCCCTGTCGGAGTGTACTGACAGGCATTTTGCAAGAGATTGGTCACGACCTGGGATATCTTATCCGGATCAGCGAGAACTCTATCCGCACCTTTGCCGAATTGGGTCTCAATCCGAATTTTTTTTGAGTCAAACTGAGGTCGGAAGATGTCGAGTTCCTGAAGGATCAGATCTTTAATCCGGACTCTCCGTCTTGTGAAGGTCCATTCGGGCAGCATCTGCCTTGGCCAGCCGTAAGACGTCTTCCACGAGGTGGACCAATCGCATGGTTTCCTCCTGAAGCAGTTCAAAAGTCTCCTTTGTGGGAGCCGCCACTCCATCTGTCAGAGCTTCGAGATACCCTCTGATGTTGGTTAAAGGGGTCCTGAGTTCATGGGCGACGTCAATCATCAACGTCTTTCGAAGGCCTTCGATGCGACGGAGGCTTTCTGCCATCCGGTTGAAAGAGGCGGCGAGTTGTCCCACTTCGTCCCCCGAGACAAAAGGGACTTGGCCCGAGTAGTCGCCCGTCGAAATTTTCTGGGCAATCGTCGTCATCTGTCTGAGAGGACCCAATACTTTTCTCATCAGCAAAAAGCTGAGGACCACAGCCAGGAACAGTGCAGCCAGGCTGGCCCAGATGAGGTATCGATGGACGGCGCTCACAAACATCTGGTGACTTGATGTGGGTGATATATTATATTTTTCCATCAAGGCCATGAAATAACCGGCAGCGAGGTAGTCGATCGCCATCCATACAATGACGATGACAGAACCGATGACCAGGATATTTATTCCGAGGAGTTTCCAGAGAAGGGTTCTTGTCATGAGGATTTCCTCTCCGCAAACTGATATCCGATTCCTCTCACGGTCAAGATATACCGGGGATTGGACGGGTCCTTCTCGATCTTTTGTCTCAGTTTTCCCATATGAACATCGACGACGCGGCCAATGACGGTGGCTTCGTGACGGGGATAGAGACGATCCAGAAGCTCCTCCCGGGCGAAGACCTTCCCTGGGGCGGCCATGAGCGTTTGTAACAGCTTGAACTCATGGGGTGTAAGCAGAACAGGGCGCCCCTCCAGAGTCACCTTGTGTTTTTCGAGATCTAAAGTCAGGTCTTCAAAAGAAAGAACTTTCTCCTGGTTGGCAACCTCCAGCCGCCCTCTCCGAAGAATCGCCTTCACACGGGCAACCAGTTCCCGGGGGCTGAAAGGTTTCACGACATAATCATCTGCCCCTAAGGTCAATCCGGAGACGCGGTCTATTTCCTCTCCTCGGGCGGTAAGCATCAGGATGGGAACGTCAGAGGATTGTCTGAGCCGTCTGCACACCTCCCAGCCATCCAGTAGAGGGAGCATCAAATCGAGAATGACAAAGATCGGCCTATGTTGCTCGGCCAGTTTGAGGGCTTGCTGACCATCGTACGCAATGACGGTCTGAAATCCTTCACGCTCCAAATAAAGCCTTATCAGAGATGCCGTCTTCTTATCATCTTCAACAACCAGAATCTTATCCGTCATACAATGAATGATCCTTGTTTCGTGGGAATTCATTTAACATTTTACCACAAATCTTTAGGAGATTTCGGTTAATCAACAAGGAAGCATGTCTGTGCTGCCTTCCTGTATCAGGATGCTTACGGCGTCATCGTTTAAGTAAACAGCGGTGATTTATTTGGAACCAAGAGATGGATGGCATTGGTGACGATTCTATTTGCCTTGATCAGTGCAGTTGCCGGAATCTATGGCTGGTAAGGAAATTCACGGGTGTGAATGGAATCACCGATCTAAACAAGGAGATGTTCACTCCGTGACTTATTCGACGAAGGGCGATGCGTTGGGATCAAAAGGATTCAGAGTTTCTAGCGTCCCTTCTGGGGGGTCGCGTGGGTCCAAATAACAAATGGATTGAACAATTTAAGGAATCCTGATAACTTAGGAATGAGAAGGAGGGAGAAGGGCAATGATTAAGTTCATCATGGGAGTGATCGTGGGGATCCTCCTCTTCTTTTTGTTCATCTACTTCGGGGGCAGTAAGACGATGAAGAAGGTCGGGGAGGAGTTAACGGACACCGGGAAGAAAATGGAGGTCATGGAGCAGATGATCAAGAAGGAAAAAGGAGAGGTGGAGAGGGATGTGAAGAGAAAAATATTAAAAGAAGATAAGGGAACTACCAAAAAGACAGAAACTCTGCGGTAACTGAGCTTGGACTTTCCAGGGCACGCAGTGGCGAGAAGGACGCGAGCAAATGGAATTCTGTTTTATACCCTTCCCCCCGGCCGCGGACGGTCAATAAGTAACAGAGAAGTCTTCAAACTCACCCGTAAAATTTCCCCAGGTTAAATAAACTTTCGTCACCTTTGCTTCAGATGGGCCACGGTGGCACCACTGGATGATCTGATCCACTCGTTCCTGATCACCCTCAAAAACGGCCTCTACACAGCCATCCCTGCGGTTCTTGACCCAACCCACTACCCCCAGTTTAAAAGCCATCTCTTGAGTATGGTGGCGAAAAAAGACTCCTTGGACCCTCCCTTCAATGATAACGTGTACCCTCACCTTATCCATATCGGTTTGAAGGCTACCACAGGATCGTCCTAAAATCAATGACCATATCCAGTCTTGCCCACGCCAGTCTTTTTTCTATGGACAGGATAGTTATCAACTGGGGGTGGGCAAGCATATCCAGTCGGACGAGGGAGAATTAAACTTGAAAAGTCGAACTGGAATCGATTAGAATTCAAGAATTATTTGATTTGAGGGGGTTTGGCATAAGGAAATGAAGTCACTTTATCTGGGCATTGATATTGGGTCGGTCAGCACCAATACCATTATCATGGATGATCATCGGAATGTGCTGGAGGAGCACTATACGCGTATCAAGGGACAGCCTCTCCAGACCGTTCAAAAAGTATTGGAAGAGATCCTGCGCCGGATTTCGCATGAACAATTTCATTCTGTCTCTTTCACCGGGACCGGAGGAAAACTTCTCGCTGAACTCTTAGGCGGGAATTTTATCAATGAGATTATCGCCCAGGCCAGGGCGGTTCAGTATTTCTATCCACAGGTCAGGACGATCATTGACATGGGAGGTGAGGATTCCAAGCTGATCTTCATCGAAGAAGAGGAAGATCGCTTTAAAATCAGCGATTTTTCGATGAACACCCTCTGCGCTGCCGGCACCGGATCGTTCCTAGACCAGCAGGCTAGCCGATTGGGCCTGACCATTGAGGAATTTGGGCATCTCGCCCTGAAATCAACAAACCCACCTCGGATTGCAGGCCGATGCAGTGTCTTTGCCAAATCCGATATGATCCATCTTCAACAAATCGCCACCCCGGATTACGATATCGTCGCCGGTCTCTGTTATGCCTTAGCCAGAAATTTCAAGAGTAACATCGGCAAGGGAAAAAAGTTTGTGAAGCCCATCTCCTTCCAGGGAGGAGTGGCAGCCAATGCGGGGATGCGAAAGGCCTTTTTGGATGTACTGGAGGTTTCCGACGGAGAACTCATCGTTCCAAATCATTTTGCTTCGATGGGGGCCATCGGCGCTGTTTTAGTGGCTCTGGAAGACAAGAAGAGCAGGAAGGAGTGGCTCGGCCTCAACCGCCTCAATCAATATCTCAACGATCATCGGGAAGAAAAGCCTTCGTTAAAACCCCTTTCTCTTTCGCCCCATCATCTGATCCGGCGAGGGCAAATCAGCCTTCCCTCCGAGAGTCCGGGCGGAGAGAAGATCGAAGCTTATCTGGGGTTGGATGTCGGATCAATCAGCACCAATCTGGTCGTCATCGACCGGGAAAAGAAGGTTCTTGCGAAACGCTATCTGATGACTGCAGGCCGGCCGATCGAGGCCGTTCGCGTTGGACTTCAGGAGATCGGTGAGGAGATCGGAGACCGCGTGGAGATTAGAGGGGTTGGGACGACTGGCTCCGGGCGTTACCTCACGGCAGATTTTGTGGGAGCGGATCTGGTGCGAAATGAGATCACGGCTCAGGCCACCGCAGCCATCTATATTGATCCAAAAGTGGATACCATCTTTGAGATTGGCGGACAGGACTCGAAATACATCAGCATCGATAACGGGGTGGTCGTTGATTTTGAGATGAATAAGGTCTGCGCCGCCGGGACGGGGTCTTTTCTGGAAGAGCAGGCAGAAAAGCTGGATGTCTCCATCAAGGAAGAATTCGGAGCCCTTGCCCTCTCTGCCGGGGACCCGGTGAGGATGGGAGAACGGTGCACGGTCTTCATCGAATCCGACCTGGTTCACCACCAACAGAGTGGCGCCCAGAGAGATGACCTCATCGCCGGACTCAGTTACTCCATCGTTCAGAATTATCTCAATCGTGTGGTGGGAGACCGGCGTGTCGGGAATCGAATCTTCTTCCAGGGGGGGACGGCTTTCAACAAAGGAGTGGTGGCGGCTTTTGAAAAAGTCCTGGATAAGGAGATCATCGTTCCGGAGAATCATGATGTGACCGGGGCGATCGGTGTTGCTCTCTTGGCCTTGGAAGAGCGGGCATGGGAGCGATCAGGTTTCAAAGGGTTCGACCTGAGTCAGCGGCATTATGAGCAGACGTCTTTTGAATGCAAGGGTTGCCCCAATCTTTGTCTTATTCGAAAGGTGAGTGTCGAGGGGGAAAAGCCCCTCTTTTACGGAAGCCGATGTGAGAAATACGATGTCATTAAACGGACGAAGGGCTCGGGGATACCCGATCTTTTTGAAGAAAGAGAGAAGATGCTTCTTGCGCCCTATGAAGGGGAAGAAAAGCTTCCGCCCGATGCTCCGGAGATCGGTATCCCGCAGATTCTCAATTTCCACGAGATGTTACCCTTCTGGAAGGCCTTCTTCTCGGAGTTGGGTTATCGCGTTGTCCTTTCGGACGTCACGAACAAAGAGTTGATCCGGAAGGGAGTGGAGAATGTCGTCTCTGAAACCTGTTTCCCCATTAAAGTGAGTCACGGCCATGTCCTCAACCTTTTGGAAAAAGGGGTGAAGAAGATTTTCCTGCCGAGCATTGTCAATCTTAAACCCTCTCATCTGGAGATTCCAAATAGTTCAGCGTGTCCCTATGCCCAATCCTTCCCCTATGCCGTCCCTTCTTCCATCGATTTCAAGAAAGCCCATGCGAAAGTTCTTCAACCTATCCTTCACTTCGGTGAGGGAAGGGACTATCTGGAGAAGGAACTGGTTGATTTTGGGAGATCCCTCGGCTGCAAACCGAAGGGCATCAAGAGAGCTTATGAGAAGGCCGAGCGATTCCAAGCCAGATTTTATCAATCCCTGCTCAATCGCGGAAAGCAGGTATTGGATCGGGTTGGACCGAATGAAAAGGTGATGGTCATTGTAGGAAGGCCTTACAATTCCTGCGATTCCGGAGTCAACCTGGAGATTCCAAAAAAATTGCGGGATCTGGGGGTCCTTGCCATCCCCATGGATTTTCTTCCACTCGAATCGGTGCCAGCCACCGAAGAAATTAAAGAGATGTACTGGCGATACGGGCAGAGGATCCTGGCTGCGGGAAAGATCATCAAGGATGACCCGAGGCTCTATGCGGTCTATATCACCAATTTCGGCTGTGGTCCGGATTCCTTCATCAACCATTTCTTCAGGGATTTATCGAAAGGGAAACCATACCTACAATTGGAGATTGATGAACACAGTGCTGACGCCGGGGCGATCACGCGGTGCGAGGCCTTTTTAGACAGCCTGAAGAATGTGAAGGCCGTCAAGGCCATCGCATTGAAACGGGAGAAAGTGAAAACCGACCGCACCAAGAAGATCTACATTCCGTACATGTGTGACCACTCCTTTGCTGTGGCAGCGGCTTTTCAAGCGTGTGGCGTGGATGCGGATGTGTTCCCAGAATCGGACGAAGAAACCCTTTACTGGGGAAGGAAACTCACTTCCGGCAAAGAATGTTATCCCTGCATCCTTACCACGGGGGATATGGTGAAACTGGTCAAGGACCCCAATTTTGATCATCAACGAGCCGCCTTCTTCATGCCTTCGGGCAATGGGCCCTGTCGGTTCGGACAATATCATCGTTTTCATCGTCTTGTTCTCGACGACCTCGGATTCCACCAAGTCCCCATCTACTCGCCCAATCAAGACGAGACACTCTATAGCGATCTAGGTATCATGGGTTCCCAATTCACACGATTAGGCTGGCAAGGCATTGTGGCAGTGGACCTTCTCATGAAGAAACTCCTGGAGACGCGACCCTATGAGAAGGAGAAGGGAAAGTCGGACCAAACTTATCAGGCGTCTTTAAAAAAGGTTTGCAAGGCGATACAACAAAAAGGCGATTTGGAAGAAACCCTCCGGAAGTGCCTTGAGGACTTCAATCAGATTGAAGTAGAGAAACCTGGCACCAAGCCTCTCATTGGCATTGTGGGAGAGATCTTTGTCCGCCTCAATCGGTTTGCCAATGAGGATGTCATCCGGAAGATTGAGCAATTTGGGGGAGAGGCCTGGATCGCACCTCTGACAGAGTGGATCCTCTATGTGAACACCATTTCAAAAAAGAGAAGTTTAAGGAAGAAGTCCTTTTCAAATCTGCTGAAGGTTTTTCTTACCGATTATTATCAGAAAAAGGATGAACACACGCTAGAAAAGGTCTTCAAACATCAACTCCGGCACGCCGGTGAGCCGAAGACGAAATCGATTTTTAGAAAGGCTAAACCCTATCTCGACTCCTCCTTTGAAGGGGAGGCCGTCCTTTCGATGGGAAAGACGATAGATTTTGCCAGGAGAGGAGCGAGCGGGGTGGTCAATATCATGCCGTTTACTTGTATGCCCGGGACGATTGTGAGTACGCTGCTTAAACGATATCAGGAAGAAAACAGTAACATCCCCATCCTCAACATGGCCTATGACGGACAAGAGCAAACCAACACGTTAACCCGCCTTGAAGCCTTCATGTTTCAAGCCAAGGATTTCCAGAGCAGAAAGAATAATAGAACTTAACTCGCTGGAAACTAAGTAGGTTTATTTGCCATCTACTTTGTTAAAAAAATCACATTTTTCTATTGACTTTCCTGAAAAAGAGGTGGTATAAGGTGAATCATCTTTATTTCACAGAAGATCACGAAATATGACAGGGATTCAATTTCTGCTGATTCTTTTTTTGGTTCCGGGTCTTCCTCTGTTTCAAGTAGATCAGACCGTAGATATTGCATGGTTGGTTTGCGAAAATTCGGTTGTTGTGAAGCTAGAAGTCGGGGGACCTTTAGTTGATCAGAATTTGTCATTCAATCCAGAACCTCCGTCTTGTACTTTCAATCAAGGCAAGTCTTTCTCTCAGTTGAAGAATCCTTTATGCGTTTTGCTTTCCTATTTCCAAGGGCCCTCTCCTTTCTGGAGACCCCCGCCGGGCTTTCATCCCTTTCTTTCTTGATCACCTTTAGAATGGAAGGGGTTTGAGATTTAAGGAAGACCTTTCTCTATATCAACCGGAGGTAAGCGAATATGAAAATGGATAACTGGACGTTTGGAATCACGATGATCATTGTCGGAATGGGGGGCACGCTACTGACCCTTTGGATCTTGAGCCTCCTCATGAGTCTCATGAAGAAGATTTTCCCTTATGCAAAAGAAGAAAACTAAAATTGGCTTTGTAAAGGAGGAATAAAAGATGTCAGAGGCTATTTTAAACGGATTAAATGGGCTCGTTGCCGGATTTCAAAGTATGCACTGGTCAAATCCGATCATGATCGTGGTGGGTATCATTCTCCTCTACCTGGGCATCAAAAAAGATATTGAGCCCGTGCTCCTTGTTCCCATTGGATTCGGATGCATCCTGGTCAATATCCCCTTAGCGGGACTGATGGATAAGGATGGGTTTCTTCGAGATTATCTATGAGGCAGGTATTACGACAGAATTATTTCCGCTTCTCATCTTTGTCGGGATTGGAGCCATGACCGATTTTGGGCCTCTCCTGGAGAATCCAAAGATCTTCCTTCTCGGTGCTGCAGGACAGTTTGGAATTTTCTTAACCTTGGCCTTGGCCCTGGCTTTGGGTTTCACAAAATTAGAAGCGGTTTCCATCGGGATCATCGGCGCCTGTGATGGACCGACAGCCATTTATGTGACGTCTCAATATGCCCCGGCATCTTCTGGGAGCCGTCTCGGTGGCTGCCTATTGCTATATGTCTCTCGTTCCTATCATCCAGCCCCCGATCATGAGGGCGTTGACGACCAAAGAAGAGAGAACGATCAATATGGGCACCGTGAAAAAATCCGTCTTCAAAGACGACGAGGCTCCTCTTCCCATTGGTCGTGACCATCTTCGGGGGACTCATCGCGCCCAAAGGCTTGCCTCTTTTGGGAACGATCATGCTGGGAAATTTTATGAAGGAAAGCGGCGTCGTGAGCCGACTCACCAAGGCATCTGAAAACGAGATCGCCAATATTGTTACCCTTCTCTTAGGGATTTCGATCGGGGCCACCATGGATGGTAAGGTCTTTTTGACATCCCAAACTCTCATCATCTTGGTCTTGGGATTTGTGGCTATCTGCCTCGATACCGCCTGTGGAGTCCTTTTTGGAAAACTAATGAAAGTTCTCACAGGCGGGAAGATTAATCCTCTCATCGGAGCGGCAGGGATTTCAGCCTATCCCATGTCAGCGAGGGTGGTCCAGAAAGAGGGACAGAAATACGATAAGAAGAATTTTCTCCTCATGCATGCCATGGGAGCCAACACGGGTGGTCAGGTCGGGTCTGTGCTGGCTGCAGCCGTCATGCTTTCTGTGCTGAAGGGAATGGGGGTTATTTAAATTGCATGCGAATTTGAAATAGGGAATGATATTATCCGCAGAAGAGACCTCTAAAAAATAGCCCCAGGTTGATAAAGCCTGGGGCTATTTTGTACTTGACAATGAAATTATTTGTGTCTATATACATTCGCATTGAAACGTTGGCGGTCAAAGCAATTATCGCGAAGTAACTGAGGAAGAGAGAGGAGAACGAGCAATGAACTTCATTACCATTTCCGAAATGCTTGGAACGAATGGTGAAGCAATTGCCAAAGAGGTTGCCAAGATAATGGATTATCCCTTTTATGGCAAAGAGGAGCTATTTAAAGCTGCAGACGAGATGGGCTTGCTTCATGATATTGAAAAAGTGGAGATGAAAAGCCCGTCATTACTTGAGAAGATTTTCAGCGATCAGCCAAAAATCTATCTCGACCGATTTCAGTCTGTTATTTACGAGGTGGCCAAGAAAGGCAATGCCGTTTTCTTTGGAAAGGGAAGCACCATTCTTCTCCGCTCTTTTAATTGTGCACTTCACGTTCTGGTCATAGGGTCTATGGAGAAACGAATCCAGAGAGTTATGGAGACGAATCACGTTGGAAAAGAAGTGGCTGAAAAGATGGTTCAAACCTCTGATCATGAGAAAAGAGGTTTCATAAGGTATGCCTTTGATGAAGACTGGCCCAACCCCCTGCTTTACGTTTTGACTTTAAATACAGACGCACTGACCATTGCTACTGCTGTTAAGATTATCGTCGATGCTGCCAAAGCTGAGGAAGTTAAAGCCTGCGGCGTGGATGCTATTAACTTGCTTGGAAAATTTTCTCTTCAACGCCGAATTGAATCTGCGCTCCTTGAAGCAGGATTTATGAATCCCCATCTTTTTTTCGAACTAGAGGATACAGATTCGGTCCGGCTCTTTGGTTCTGTGGGTTCCTCGGCAGAGAAAAAAGAAATTATGGAAATTTTGAAAGGGATAAAAGAAATAAAGAAGATTAAAGATGATTTAACAGTATTGACAATGCGATAGTCGGGCGGGCTCAACTCCTCTGATGCCATTCCCATTTTTAAAGGTTGCCCATCTGGAACAGCCAAAATTTCAGCCAATCCCAAGTCATCGAAAGTAATCCAAGAGGGGTCCAGTAATATAACCCCCAAAATTGTCTCTTTGCGGATGCCATGGGAGCCCCTGGGCTCCTTTAAACCCAAGCCCCTTTTTTTACTTGAAATTTGATTTTGTATAGGATATAAGACATTTGGTTTTATAGTATCCTCTTGACCAATCCAATACAACAACAGAAAAATCCATAGGCGGGGAAACGAATGCAGTTTGACCTGAGTTTTGTATATGTCATTGTGCAGGTCATCTTTTTGGAAGGCATCCTCTCCATCGACAATGCTGCCGTCTTGGGGGCAATGGTCTCCGTTCTTCCGAAAGATAAAATGGTCCCTTGGCCGGGACCCCTTAAATTCCTTGGACCTCCGGTCCACCGCCTCCTTGGCGGCGAACGCCCGGCCGCCCTTAAAGTCGGCCTCCTGGGTGCCTATCTTGGCCGTGGTCTCATGCTTGTGATTGCCAACTTTGTCATCCACAACCCCTACCTTAAGATCCTGGGTGCGGCCTACCTCATTAAACTGGCTTTTGAGAACCTTGGAGAACCAGAACCTGGAGAGGAGAGTCAGACGAAGGCCAGGAGTTTGGAGGGCAAGGGTTTCTGGGGTGTCGTTTTAGCCGTGGAGTTAGCTGATCTTGCCTTTTCTCTCGACAATGTGGTAGCTGTGGTCGCCCTGTCAGACAACCTTTATATTGTGATGTTTGGTGTGGCGATCGGCATTATCACCATGCGCTTTGCGGCAGGGCATATTCACGCTGATGATTATGAAGGAGCCCATCCTCAAGCCGGCTGCGTATATCGTTGTGTTTAATATTGGCACAGAATTGTTGTTAGATGAGTTTGCTCACATTCAGTTTGGGAGTGCCTTGAAGTTCATGATTTCTGCTGGTACATTGATCCTGGCTGTGGTTTATGCCCACATCAAACCGCTGCATGTGATTCAACCTCTCTTCACTTGGTTCGGCCAGGGGATGGACAACGTTAATGAGCTTCTGGATTGGGTGTTAAAGCCAGTATGGCTGGTCTTCAAGATCTTCTTCAAGATCATTGGCCTTATTCTCCGTCCCATCATTGCTCTCTTCCCTCATGAATCAGAAATTGTATCACACGAAGACCAAGTGGCTTTCGGTAGCGATTGTGATAAGGAAAAAGAGGCAGGAGGCAAACAATAGTTCACCCGTCAAATATTTGCTTGAGTAATCTTTGAATAAGCCCTCTCGATTCTTTCTGGAGAGGGTTTTTTATTCTCTTGTGAAAATCTCCTTGATTTTTTAAGATAGTAGTTGATACTTCAATTCCAAATTTCAAAATTCAAATGTCAAATGAATATTAAATATCAGGACCGTTAGCCTTCGACATTTCAGGAATAACGGTTGGGAGGGGGGTATGAAGAAAAAGCCTTTGGTTGGAATTCTGATGGGAAGCGAGAGTGATCTGCCAGTCATGGAAAAGGCAGAAGAAGTCTTAAAGGAGATGGGCGTCCCTTACGAGATGGAGATTAGCTCAGCCCATCGCCTGCCTGAGAAGACCGCCCGGTATGCGAAGACAGCAAGGAAGCGAGGAGTCGAAGTATTGATTGCAGGAGCGGGGATGGCGGCTCATCTCGCGGGGGCTTTAGCTAGCCATACGACTCTCCCCGTTATCGGTGTTCCCATAAAATCGGGGGCCCTCAATGGAGCGGATGCCCTTTATTCCACCGTACAGATGCCCCCGGGAGTTCCGGTCGCTACCGTAGGGATTGATGGCGCAAAGAATGCAGCTTATCTGGCCTGTGAAATCCTCTCGATCAAATATCCTGAAATGGCCAAAAAATTGGAGGATTTCAGATCCAAGACGAGAAAATCATTGGAAGAGAAATCGAAGGCCATCAAAAAGGGAAGATCTGGATGAAGGATGCCGAGGCCATTCGTCAAGCCGCAGAGATCATCCGGCAAGGAGGGATCGTTGCTTTTCCGACAGAGACGGTTTATGGTTTGGGAGCGGATGCCTATAATCCTCTTGCCGTGGCTCGCATCTTTGAAGTCAAGAGAAGGCCCTCCTTCGATCCCCTGATTGTCCATATCGCGGATCCAGTTCATCTAAGAAAATTGGTCAAAGAAATTCCGTCGGGTGTCAGGAGATTGACGGAGAAATTCTGGCCCGGGCCACTCACCGTTGTTCTCCTAAAGGAAGAAAACATTCCTGATATGGTGACCGCCGGTCTTCCCACGGTTGCCGTCCGGATGCCCGATCACCCCATGGCGCTCTCTCTGATCAAAGACTCCAAATGTCCCATTGCTGCACCGAGCGCCAATCTCTTTGGTTATTTGAGTCCGACCACGGCTGAGCATGTTCGGGAGCAACTGGGTGACCAAGTCGATTTCATTCTGAATGGAGGACCTTGCAGCGTTGGCGTCGAATCCACGATCGTCTCTTTTTTGAAAAATAAGCCAAGACTATTAAGACCCGGTGGGGTTACGCTCGAAGAGATTGAATCGATCGTCGGCAAGGTTGAGATCAACTCAATCAAAGACAATCCCTCTGCCCCGGGAATGTTCCCCAGGCACTATGCTCCACGAACGCCGATCGTGCTCGATTGGGAGGAGAAGCCTCTTGATTCCTATGAAGATAAAAAGGTTGGATTTCTTGCATTCCAGGAACCCGGCCGTTTTCTGAAATTCGAGCACATTGAAGTTCTGTCGAAAAAGGGGGATTTCAAAGAAGCCGCAGCAAACCTCTTTTCTGCGATCCGTCGATTGGATGCCCTCGATTTAGACTTGATACTGGCCGAGGCCGTTCCTGAAGCTGGATTGGGACGGGCCATCATGGACCGTCTTCGCCGTGCAACCTCCAAAGGGGAATAAAATCCATGAGAAAATATATTTTTGCTCTTTTATTTGTTTTTGTCCTTTCGACTTTATACCTTCCGCGTGCCATTGGAATGCCGGCGGAGGATGTCCGGCTGGTAACGGACACCCAGTACTTTCAGGTTGCAAAGACAATGATTCAGGAAGCGAAGCATTCGATTCAGGTGATGATGTTTGAGATGGGATATTATGATCGAAATCCTAACACCCCTTCGAATCTTCTGATCAGGGAGCTGATCAACGCCAAGAAAAGGGGGGTGAAAGTTGAAGTCCTATTGGAAGTAAGAGAAGGGGAGGATCGGACGGCAAAACGAAATCGTCACACTGGAAAGATCTTGTCAGATGGAGGGGTCGAAGTGATCTATGATTCTCTTTTCAAAACAACCCACGCAAAATGTATGGTCGTTGACGGGAAGCTTACTCTTCTAGGCAGCACCAATTGGACGTACTCCGCATTAACCAACAACAATGAAGCTTCTGTCCTTATTCAATCAAAACAAGTAGCCAAGGCCCTCGTAGATTATTTCAATCAAGTGAAAATCACCGGCAGCAAAAAATAACCATCTCAAGGAAATGTCAAATGCCAAAATCAAAAGTTTGGAATAGAGGTTAAGGCTGAGGTTGCTCTGAATTTTGACATTCCTTTGACATTTGTCATTTGATATTTGAAATTGATCTTCGGATGATGCTCATCGATTCCCATGCCCATTTAGAGATGCCAGATTTCAAAAGGGATCTGGAACAGGTGATCCAAAGAGCGAAAGAATCCGGCGTCGGATATATCTTTACCGTCGGAACAGAGAAAAAGGACTGGAAGAGGACCCTTGAGATTGCCGATTCGCACCCTTCGATCTATGCGATTCTGGGTGTTCATCCGCACAACGCAAAGGAGATCGACGATCAGACCTATTCCACTTTGAGAGAACTCTGCCGAAATGGGAAAGTGAAGGCCTATGGCGAGATTGGTCTGGACTTTTTCAGAAATCTGTCGCCACGCGATATTCAGCTGAGGAGATTCAGGGAGCAGATTGGGCTAGCAAAAGAGTTAGGACTTCCCATCGTGGTACACGATCGAGAGGCTCATCAGGAAACGCTGGAGATATTGAAATCGGAGAAGGCGGAAGAGTGCGGAGGGATCATCCATTGTTTTTCAGGGGACTATGAGATGGCCAAGGCCTGCATGGACATGGGATTCTACATCTCTATTCCCGGCAGCATCACCTTTAAGAATGCGGAGGGTTTTAGGGAGATTGTCAAGAGAATTCCTTTGGAATCGCTTCTTGTCGAGACCGATGCTCCATTTCTAACTCCCGAGCCCTTTCGAGGAAAGAGGAATGAGCCAAGTTATGTTCGGTATACAGCACAAAAGGTGGCAGAGATCAAGAAGATTTCTTTTGAAAAGGTGGCAGAAGTAACCACTGAAAACGCCCTCCGTGTTTATAGAGTATTGTAAATTTCGGACACGAGACACCCGACACGGTCACGATTATTTTACATTTAAGGAGCACGGATGAAGCCAGCAATCATTGTCGTGGATATGTTGAAAGATAATTTCAAAGAGAGTCCTCGGAATCCATACTATCAAGAAGGAAAAGAGATTATACCCAATCTTCAGAAGCTCTTAAAGGAGGGCCGAAAAAGAGGTTTCCCCGTCGTCTTTGCCTGCGACAGTTTTCTGGAGGGGGATTTCATTTTTAAGGGAAGGATGAAGGTTCACGCCGTTCGTGGGACCAAAGGCGCAGAGGTCATCGATGATTTAGAACCGGAACGGACAGATATCATCTTACCCAAGAGACGATTTAGTGCCTTCTTCAAAACCGACCTGGACCAGACGCTTCGCACTCTCGGTATTGACACGATCGTCGTCACAGGGATGACGATGGAGGTCTGTGTATTGATGACGGCCTTCGAAGGTCTCTGTCAGGATTTCTCTGTGGTCATCCTGGAGGACTGTACGGCCAGTCGCAGCAAGGAGTTGCGCAAAGGGTGTCTCAATCTCTATCGGGAAAATGTCCTCGATCCTTTGTTGAGGATTATGACCCTTGATGAGTTTCTAAAAGAGGTATCGTCATAGGGAGCGGTCAAGTTACCTGAAGTGATGAAGAACTCGTCAGGTTGCGGAAACGGATCACGGAATTTTGAAATGAACTCTTGCGAAAAAGATTTCATTGATCAGATCAGGACAATCCTTTCTTCAAGAAAAAGGAGAGTCATTGAACATCCCCCATTTTCCCATGCGGCAGTTCTGGTCCCCCTCTTTAAGAAAGGGGAGGATTGTCATCTTCTCTTCACCAAGAGATCGGATCAGGTCAAGTATCACAAAGGCGAGATCTCTTTCCCGGGAGGGGTCGTTGACGAAGAAGATTTGGAACTGATAAATACCGCACTCCGGGAGGCCCATGAGGAGATTGGGCTCAAGCGGAGTGATGTTCAGATCATCGGGATATTAGATGACATCGTGACCATCACCGAGTTCATCGTTACCCCGATTGTGGGTCTCTTCCCCTATCCCTATCCTTTTAAGGTAAGCGAAGTAGAGATTGCGGAATTGATCGAAGTCCCTCTCTCGTCCTTACTCCATGAAGAGTGTTTCAGTGAAAAGGAGATTATCCGAGGCGGTCAGAAGGAAGTCGTCTACGCCTATCAATATGGAAAACATATCATCTGGGGAGCGACTGCCCGGATCCTGAAACAGTTTTTGGATTTGATCCCGTCCACAAAAGACACTTAATATTCCCTCCCGATTCATTGTTGCCTGCTTAACCCAATACAATGCTATAATATTCGCTGGGAGAATGTTCATTGGGTAGGTTTAAAAAGTGGGCACAGCATAAATATAGTAAGAAGCAACGGATGATCGCGGTGATTTTTGGGGGTGTTATTTTCTGGTTGGTCATCCCATTTTTGATCATCGTTGTGTCGTCTTACATTGACCAAAAGCTTGACCTTCCAAAATTCTATGATGGACCAATAAACCCTGTCATTGGTTTGCTATTCATTGTTGCAGGTTGGCTGTTTGCCAACTGGACAGTCAAAGCTCAATTTTCATTGGGGAAAGGAACTCCGATACCCTTCATGGCAACCCAAAAACTGGTGATGAAGGGACCCTATAGGCACTGCCGAAACCCAATGACCTTAGGAACAACCATCTTCTATCTCGGAGTCGCGATCTGGCTGGGGTCCTTTTCTGCGGTAGGTTTGGGTCTGGTCTATCCAGTGGGGATTTTAATATACATTAAGCTGATTGAAGAGAAGGAATTAGAGGAACGATTCGGTTCGGAATACTTGGAATATAAGAAAAGTACTCCTTTCTTGATACCCCGCTTGGGAAAAAAGGATTGATGAAATGAGATTCCGCTGAAATTCTTAAACTCGTAGCAAGCGTTATTCTTTGTCAATTGGCAGGTTTTTTGGGTTCTCTTTTCACCACTCCAGCCATACCAACCTGGTATGCGACATTAAAGAAACCTTTCTTCACGCCTCCTCAATTGGATATTTAGTCCGGTCTGGATCAGTCTATTCATCCTCATGGGAATATCTCTTTCTTATGTCTGGCGAAGGCCAGATCATCCAGAGTTCAAGAAGGCTTTCATTTTCTTCTTTGTTCAATTGATTCTAAACGTCCTTTGGTCATTGGCTTTTTTTGGGCTCCGGTTACCTCTTCTTGGGCTCGTTGATATCATCCTTCTCTGGATGGCCATTCTCTTGACGATTCAACATTTCTCGAAAGTTTCGAAATTTGCGGGAGCGCTCCTTCTCCCCTATCTCATTTGGGTTAGTTTTGCAGCCCTATTGAACTTTTCTCTGTGGATACTGAATCGCTAAGAGAAATGATCCAGAAAGAAAGAATTAAGGCACTTAATAAAAAAGAGGTAAACAAAGGAGCATACGTCCTTTACTGGATGCAGGCGTCTCAAAGGGCTGAATATAATCATGCCCTGGAATATGCCATATCAAAAGGCAACGAGCTGCACCAGCCCGTCATTGTATTCTTTGGAATGACAGACCATTTTCCTGAGGCAAACGAAAGACATTATACCTTTATGCTGGAGGGGCTCAGAGAGGTGAAGCAGTCTCTTGAAAAAAGAGGCATTCGGATGGTCATTCTACACAAATCCCCTGAAATGGGTGCCATTCAGTTGGCCAAAAGAGCCTCTCTTGCGTTATAGTGGATCGGGGTTACTTGAAATACAGAAGACAATGGAGAAATGATGTCGCCAACAAAATGAGATTGTCCTTGATTCAGGTTGAAAGCTGATGTCATCGTTCCTGTAGAAGAAACCTCACCAAAAGAGGAATACGCAGCGGCAACGATCAGGTCGAAAATTCATAAAAAGTTAAACCATTTTCTTGTCCCTTTGAAGCAGAGCGATCCCGCTGTCGAATCCCTTTCTCTTGATTTTGATTCTTTTGATATCAATGATGTAGGCAAAGCGATTTCAAAACTTCACATTGATCGAAGTGTTCAAAAGGTAAGTTCTTTTCAGGGGGGGACGAAAGAGGCTCGAAACCACCTTGAGGTCTTTCTGGAAGGAAAGTTGGATCAGTTCCCAGAACTGAGAAATGATCCCACCCTTGATTATCTTTCCCATATGAGTCCTTACTCTACATTTCGGACAGATCTCACCCCTGTTCATTGCTCTGAAAGCGTTAGAAACCAAAAGCCCCGGGACAGAAGCCTTTCTTGAAGAACTTATTGTCAGAAGAGAGCTGAGCATGAATTTTGTGTTTTATAATGAAAAGTACGATTCATTTGAGGCAGTTCCTGAATGGGCGAAGAAGACCTTAAGGGCTCACAAGAAAGACAAACGTCAATACACCTATACCCTTGAAGAGCTGGAGCCAGCCAAAACCCATGACCCTTACTGGAATGCCGCCCAGAAAGAGATGGTGATCAAAGGCAAGATGCACGGGTATATGAGAATGTATTGGGGAAAGAAAATCATCGAATGGAGCAAAACGCCTGAAGGAGCCTTTCGAAATGCTCTTTATCTGAACAACAAATATGAATTGGACGGCAGGGACCCCAATGGGTTTACGGGCGTGGCCTGGTGCTTTGGAAAGCATGACCGCCCCTGGGGAGAAAGGCCGATCTTTGGAAATGTCAGATATATGAATGACAAGGGGTTAAAAAGGAAATTTGATGCGGATGGATATGTGAAGATGATGGGCAAGCTTAACGGAAAACATGAAGACAGTTTTTGAAGTTGTATTATGCTGGGCAGATGAGTATATTGAAATTAATGAATTTGATCTAAGGAGGAATGATGATGAAATTGAGCGAATATTTTGAAAAGACAAAAGGTCGAGGGGTTTTTGCTACTTCAGATTCAAAAGGAAAAGTGGGTACGGCTGTCTATGGAAGACCTCATTTCATTAATGAAAAAACCGTAGCCTTTATCATGGCCGATCGTTTGATGCATAAGAATCTTCAGTCCAATCCTTATGCCTCCTATCTGTTTATGGAATCCAAGGAAAGATATGTTGGAAAGAGGTTGTATCTGACAAAAATTAAGGAGGAAAAGGATCCTGCCTTCATCGATAAGATCCGTCGAAGAGAGAGCTGCCCTGTTTACACGGCTTATAAAAACCAAATCAGATATCTCGTCTATTTTCGCATTGACAAGGTTTTGCCTCTGATCGGAGAGAAAAAATAGGATTCGACGGAGCTCCGAATAGAGCTTCAGAGCTGAATTTTTCAAAAGGGGAAGCAAAGTGAAGATCCTGATGACAGGTGGTACAGGTTTCGTCGGAACCCAACTGACATCCCGTTTGATTCAGGATGGAAATGAAGTGACGATTCTGACCCGGTCCCCAAAAGGACCGGAAAAAGGGGCCGCGGGAATTTCTTATTTGCAAGGAGATCCTACGCAGAAGGGTCCTTGGCAGGAAGCGATTAAGAACCACGACGCCATCATCAATCTTGCAGGCGCCTCCATCTTCAGCAAGTGGACAGATGAACACAAGAAAGCAATCAGAGAGAGTCGTGTCAGCACCACCCGGAATATCGTCGAGGGAATACCTTCCCATCCTGAAAGGAAAATCACTCTGTTCAGCACCTCCGCCGTGGGTTATTATGGCTTCCATGGAGACGAAGAGCTTTTCGAGGAATCCCCTCCGGGAAATGATTTTCTAGCCCAGATTGCTTTGGAATGGGAAGGAGAGGCGTTGAAAGCCAAAGACAAAGGGGCCCGGGTTGTCATCACCCGTTTTGGCATTGTCCTGGGAGAAAAAGGAGGAGCCCTCAGCCAGATGATTCCTCTTTTTAAGAAATATATCGGAGGGCCGATCGGAAGCGGAAAGCAGTGGTTCTCCTGGGTTCATATCAAAGACCTTGCAGAGGCCTTTGTTTTCCTGATGAAACACCCAGAGATTTCAGGCCCTGTCAATGTATGCTCTCCGAATCCGGTGAGGAATAAAGATCTGGCAAAGGCGCTTGGAAAAGCCCTTCACAGACCTTCCTTCATGCCAGCCCCAGGGTTTATGGTAAAGCTTGTTCTGGGAGAATTCGGTTCGGTCATCCTCGAAGGCCAGAAGGTTATTCCCAAAATGCTATTGGAGAACGGTTTTGTCTTTCAATATGCCGATATCCATAAAACTTTGCAGGGCATCGTGGGTCAATAAACCTTAATATATCAAGCCGAATCCATATTCCAGTTTTCTGTCAAGTAGGCAAAGGGGGATCCTTATTCAATAATTAATCATGATTCCAATGAAACTATATCTCCTCTTCTTTTTTTGGTTCTTGGGTTTTATTTTTTTATGGAAAATCCCGGCGCTTAAGAAAGGGAAAAACCTTAATCAACTTTCATTTAAGATATCCATCCTCATCCCCGCCCGAAACGAAGAAAGAACCCTCGGTCAGTTACTCCACTCCATTGCGCATCAGACCTTAAAACCCCATGAGATCATCGTCATCGATGACCATTCTGAAGATGCCACCACCGAGGTTGCAAGAAGAGCAGGTGGCATCGTGATGACATCAACCGACTTGCCAGAAGGCTGGGCCGGAAAACCCTGGGCATGCTGGCAGGGAGCCCAGAAGGCCACAGGAGATATTTTTCTTTTTTTAGATGCCGACACTTTCTTGGAGCCCGAGGGCCTTTCAAAAATTGTGTCGACCTATCTCGAAAAAGGGGGTCTTCTCTCGGTCCAACCCTTTCATAAAATGAAAAGAAGGTATGAACGGCTGTCAGCTCTCTTTAATCTCATCACCATGGCAGGCATGAATGTGTTTACCCCTTTCGGGCCAAAGCTGAAACCCACTGGTGCCTTTGGTCCCTGTATGATATGTTCGAGGGAAGATTATTTCAGGGTGGGGGGACATGAAAAGGCCCGGGGAGAGGTGCTGGAGAGCCTTGCCATCGGCAAGGAGTTCCTGAGGTCGAACCGAAAAGTTCACTGCTATGGAGGAAAAGACACCATTTCATTTCGAATGTACCCAGAGGGATTTCAGTCGCTTGTGGAAGGATTTGGCAAAGGTTTTGGGACCGGTGCCAATGCGATGTCAATGGTAAGCTTTTTCATGATCGCGGGATGGGTATTTGGGGGAGTCTCGGTGACAAGACACGTCATCCAATCGGCTATCATGGGTAATCCGGCAGAACTTGTGGGATGGTTGGTTTTAGATGTGTTCTATATCTTTCAGATCCACTGGATGCTTTTCCGGATTGGAAATTTTGGGTTCTCCACGGCCCTTCTCTTCCAAATCCCCCTCATCTTTTTCGTTGTTGTTTTTGCATACTCGATCGTTCGCATCTTCTTGGTGCGAAAGGTACGCTGGAAAGGGAGGGATGTCAAGACTGCGAGAGGGAAAGATTAGACTCATGAGACTCATCTATCTCCCCACTTTCTGGACGATTGTCATCGATTTCATTGCTTGGTTCATCATTCACATCGGTGTCGTGGCCATGATGGTTACAATTCCCGCGAAGCATTTCAATCCGAATCATTGGCTGTACAGGAGCAGGAAATGGGAGGGAGAGGGGAATGTCTATCAGGACGTTTTTAAAATTAAAAAATGGAAACAACATCTCCCCGATGGAGCACGGGTCCTCGGACGTCTTGGGCTTTCAGAAGAAGCAACTAAACAATAAGAGCATGGAATACTTCGAGGCTTTCCAAATTGAGACCTGCCGGGCTGAGTTGACACACTGGATGATTATTCTTTTTGCGCCTTTTTTCTTTCTATGGAATCGCCCGGGGGTCGGCCTTTTCATGATTTTCTATGCCCTCCTTGAAAATATTCCATTCATTATTGCTCAGAGGTATAATCGACATCGGTTCAAACGTCTTTTGGAACAGAATAGACTGAAATCTTAAGTCCTGATGATGAAGACATCCATTCTTATTGTAGAAGATCTGTGGAAACGCTACGCCCAGACCGATGCGGTGCGGGGGCTAACCTTCGAAATTTCCAAAGGGGAGTTTTTCGGTCTCCTGGGCCCCAATGGCGCCGGTAAAACAACCTCGATTGGACTCTTATCCGGGTTGATCAAACCCACCCGAGGACGTATCTCAATCGCCGGGGTCGATCTTTTTTCAAGACCCATGGAGGCAAAGGCCAGACTGGGTTTGGTCCCTCAAAGTTTTGCCCTATACCCCAGCTTGTGTGCCCGTGATAATTTGGTCTTCTTTGGAAGAATCTATGGGTTGAAGGGAAAGCGTTTAAAAGAACGAATGAGCCCGTGTCCTGGAGATCGTTGAGTTCACGGATCGTGCCAAACAAACCGTGTCAACCTTTTCCACCGGGATGAAGCGACGACTCAATATCGCTGCAGGGCTTCTTCATGAACCGGATATTCTTATTCTTGATGAACCAACGGTCGGCGTCGATCCACAGAGTCGAAATGCGATTCTTGAAAGTATCAAATCCTTGAATCAGTCCGGAGTCACGGTTTTGTACACCACCCATTATATCGAGGAAGCCCAGCGCCTGTGTGACCGTGTTGCCATTATCGACCAGGGAAAGATCATTGCGCTCGATCAGCCCGGCTCGGCTGATCCGAGATTTGGGAAAGGCGAATATCCATATGGAGTTTAACATCAGGTATCGATCACGAGCTCCTGAGTCAATTGGAACATATCGGGTTGGTCAGGGTCATCGATGATCAAAGGAGGAAGATCCATGTTGAAACGAATCGCATTGATGAAGCTTCAAGAGAGCTTCTGGAATTGATGAAGACACGGGATGGACTCATCAAGACCTTAGACATTTCAGAGCCGAATTTGGAGACCGTTTTTATCCATTTGACAGGCAGAAATCTGAGGGATTAGAAGAAGAAAGGAATATCCATACGTTTAGAAGAATGATTTACCAGATCATTGCCATCACTCTCAAGGAACTGAAGGTCCTTTGGCTGGATCGTGAAGCCCTGGCTTTGCTTTTTGCCATGCCTATGTTTTTTATTCTCGTGATGAGCTTCGCTTTAGAAGGAGTTTTTCAAGCAGGGAGCAAAGGTCATCCCATTGAAATCTTGGCTGTTCACCAAAATGGGGGCTGGTTGGCTGACCAGACGATTGCGGATCTCAAACGCATGGAAGGTTTGATCCTGACCGAGACCTATGAGGGAATTCCCCTTACCCCTGACAAGGCAGAGCAATTGATCGGCAAGGGTGTCCATTCTTTAGCCCTTGTTTTCCCAGAAGGGCTATACAGAACAGGTTCTAAAAACATCGAAGGACCCCCGGAAGGAGAAGGCCACCGTCTATCTGGTCAGCGATCCGGCGATCAACCTTCAACTCTTGGCCACCGTGAAAGGAGCGATCCAGGGAGCGATCGAGCGTCAGGTTTTATTAGCAAGAATACCCCAACGGCTCAAAGAGATCTTCGGGACACTCGAGGGGATGGAGGGGCAGCTTGACAGCATGCTGGGAAATACGAATATCAGTGAACATGAAAGGTCTCGTGTTGATTTGATCCACACATTTCCAAAAGGGTTTAACGCCGGAAGACGCCCTACCGCCACGGAGCAGAATGTTCCGGCTTATACTATTTTTGGTGTCTTTTTCATCGTTCTGACCTTGGCCTCGAGTTTCTTGCAGGAAAAGAAGGATGGTACATTCCAGAGAATTCTGGCGGCCCCATTATCCAAAACAGCCCTTCTCATCGGGAAACTCTTCCCTTACTATCTTGTGAACTTGATTCAAATTGGACTGATGTTCAGTATTGGCGTCGTGGTGTTCGGAATAAGCTCGGACATCTCCCGGCATTGGTCATTGTTTCCTTAGCCTTGGCAGCGGCAGCGAACGGTTTAGGACTCTTGGTAGCGGCTCTGGGCAAGACCGAGCCGCAGGTAAATGCTCTATCGGTTCTTCTGGCCATCACCCTTTCTGCCCTAGGAGGGATGATGGTGCCTACTTTTATCATGCCCGATCTGATGAAGACCCTTTCTCTTTTTACGCCCCATGCCTGGGCCTTGGCAGGATATCATGACGTGATCATCCGAGGTCTGGAAGTGAAAGACGTCTTGACCGAAATGCTCGTGCTTTTGGGGTTCGCTTCTTTTTTCTTCGTCATAGCGCTTTGGCGTTTCCGGTTTGATGAGTGAGTTAACCTCACCGTCGCAGAAACAGACGAGGAAATACCGATCAATGATCTTAGTTTCTTGAGATGGACATGGAGTCCATCCCGTTTCGATCCCTCATCCGTGATCCGGTTTGGGGCCGGCGGAAAAAGTCAACAGGGACAAATTTTTTAGGGACGTTTGAGTAAACTCTTAAGACGGGGACAAGAACTGAGGAAAGCCATCTCTCTTCCCTTTCGTGATATGCCTTGATGAACCCGACTGTTATGCCGATCAAATCCATGTCACGCTCTTCAGCTCTCTTCTTATTCCCCTTTGATAATGATGCTTAGGGTAGCCTAAGATCATCGAGGCTACCACCTGGTTGCCCTCTGGAATCGAAAACATTTTTCTCAGCTCCGGGCTGTGCTGTATCGCCGGGGGAATAATATCCATGGCCGAACCGCCTAATCCCAGGGCATGAGCCGCCAGGAACCCATAGGTCAGAGCAACGTAAGCATCCGCCTCATAATTCTCCGCGGTTTTGCTGGCATGAAACACGATCATCGCAGGCGCATGTCTCGTCAAGGTATCTTCTTCTCCTCTTTTCAATTCGGGCAATCGGCTTTTCATGAGTGGAACGACATGATTCTTAATGGTGTTGAACTTTTCTTTTCCTACTTCGCGGCGGATGAAAAAGCGTCCGATGGGGTTGCCCATGGCCTTTACCAGATCGTCATAAAGCTTTATCATATAGGGCAATGCTTTGCGGATGATTTCAGTATCTTGAACAACCACGATTTCCGTTTTGATAGGGGTAAAACCAGGAGGCGCAAAGGTGATCGCCTGAACGACTTTCTCCAATACCTCCTTTGGCACAGGTTGATCTTTGAAATTTCGTATGGCCCGTCGGGTTGAGATCATGTTGAAGAAAGGAGCTTCCACAGCGAACTTTTCCGGAATCTCGAAGAAATCCCTGGAATAAGACAAACCCTCGATCCGGATGGATTTTGTCGGGCAAATGGCCATGCATTGGCCGCACTTCATGCAAAACTGCAGCCTGTCCTGGCGAAAGGTGATTCTGCCCAAGAGGGTTCTTCAACAGGATCTTGTTCGGACAGACCTCGCCGCATAACCCACAAGCTTTGCACGTCTGTTGATCGATGCTAATGGAATTGTCCATAAAGCGCATCTTTGGGAAAATACTTTTTTGGGAAAATACCTTACCCTATCACGCTCCTGTTCCGTCTATTGTGTAAACGTGCCGCCGCGGTGGCGTATTCATTCGACCAGCATAACATACACTTTTTTGGAGCTTTTTGGAAGCGCACAGCCCCATCTCCAACCTCTTCTTTTTTACTTCCACTGGACATTCATGTTATAATTTTGGCCTTGTGTGGATAGGTCGATGTTTTGTTTTGGGCTGAGGTAAGGGATTTGGACCTGGCACTTTCGATAAAGCAGAAACAACTGCGACGGGTGGCACGCCAATTCGCCAAGACGGAGCTCGCTCCCATCGCCAAGGAGATCGACGAAGAAGGCCGTTTCCCGTGGGAAGCGGTTGAAAAGATGGGATCCCTTAATCTCTTCGGGATTCAGGCTCCCAGAAAATACGGTGGTGCCGAAACAGACTCCATCTCTTATTGCCTTGTGATTGAGGAGATTTCCCGTGTATGTGCATCCATGGGGCTGATGTTGGCCGTTCATAACGGCGTTGTGGTCCACCCCATCCATCAGTTCGGAAAGGATGAGCAGAAGGCAAAATTCCTTTCCCCTCTGACGGCAGGCGAAAAGATCGGCGCATTTTGTCTCACCGAGCCCAATGCAGGCTCAGATGCCATGGCCATCGAATCAACCGCCCTCAGGGAGGGCGATTCATACATTGTCAATGCCAATAAGATATTCGTCACCAACGGCGGGGTGGCCGACATCTTGATTATTTTTACTTCGGTAGATCCGGGCAATGTCAAGAAAGGCTTTAGTGCCATTCTCGTGGAACGCGGCACCCCGGGATTTGAGGTGGGCCTCCTCGAAAATAATTGCGGGATGCGTGCCAATCCTGTTAGCTCGATCATCTTGAACGACTGTCGAGTGCCGAAGACCAACCTACTGGGCCGGGAAGGAGAAGGATTTAAGGTGGCGATGGCGGCTTTGGATAACGGTCGAATTGGTATTGCGGCTCAGGCTGTGGGAATCGCTCAAGGTGCTCTGGATGTTTCCCTCAAGTATGCGAAAGAACGTATTCAATTCCGCGTCCCTCTGGCGCAGCATCAGGCCATTCAATTGATGCTCGCCGACATGGGCACGATGGTAGAAGCGGCGAGGCTGCTGACATTGAACGCTGCCCATGTCAAAGATCAGGGAGGCGATCTCGCCGCTCCGTCTGCAATGGCCAAGCTCTTTGCCGGCCGAACCGCTTCAAAGGTCGCCTCGTTGGGTGTACAGATTCACGGAGGCTATGGATACAGCAAAGATTACCCCATCGAGCGCTATTTCCGCGATGCCCGGGCTACGGAGATTTATGAAGGCACCAATGAGATTCAACAGATCGTCATTGCACGAGAGTTGTTAAAGCGAGGCGAGGAGTGATGGACATCATTGTATGCATTAAGCAGGTCGTGGCCGGGGACCGCGTGAAGATCGATCCGCGAACATATAGTCTCGTCCGCTCCTCAGAATTCTCCTATATCAATCCTTTCGATCTATTTGCTCTCGAGATGGCAATGCGACTGAAGAAGGAGCATTCTGGCTCCATCACGGCAGTAACGATGGGACCGAAGATCAGCGAAGAGGTGCTCTGGGAGGCTTTGACCCTGGGGGCTGACCGGGCCATACTCCTCTCCGACCCGCGGTTTTCCGCAAGCGATACCCTGGCCACATCGTACGTACTGGGCATGGGCATCCGAAAGATCGGAAAATTTGACCTGATCCTTTGCGGAATGCGAACAACGGACGGAGATACCGGGCAGGTAGGTCCCCAATTGGCCGAGGAATTGGACCTTCCCTGCATCAGCGCCGTAGAGAAATTGGAGAGAGGGAAAGGCTCCTTCCGTGTAGAAAGAGTTTCCGACGGTTTTAGGGAAATCGTAGAAGTCTCCGCACCTGCATTACTCACGGTCTCTTCAAAGACGGCGGTGCGCCTCCCGAGCTTAATGGACATCCAAGACACCTTCACGCGAAACTCCATCGGGTGCTGGAATTTGGAGGACTTGAACGCGGATCCAAACAAGGTGGGTCGCGTTGGATCCGGGACGTGGGTGGAGGGATTGACCCCGGCCGCCCAGAAGAAATCCTGTATTTTTATTGAAGGGGACGCGCGAGAGCAAGCCAGGGTGCTTTTGTCAAAACTGATCGAGAAGAATCTGTTCTCTTAATCGTTGCATCAGTCGCGTTGCTGGAGGTAGGTGAATGCGTGGGAAGTTCTGCTTTATAGAGTTTTGGAAGCACACTCACCGGCTGACTTACTAATGAATACATAATTGAGAAGACATAATGATACTACCCTCACACCCCCCATCCCCCTCCTAACCCCCCCCTTGAAGGGGGAGGAACATTACGATTTCCCTCCCCTTCAGGGGGAGGGGACGGGTGGGGGTGGGATTAATTCAGATGTCTATTCAATTATGGACCTATTCATAATCCGGCGGTAGGTTATCTTAAAAAATGGCTATGAAAAAAGATTTGGAGATTTGGGTATTTGGAGACCATCGCCGTCACCCTAAGGATCGTTTGACTCTGCAGGTGTTGGGGCATGCCCGGGCTCTTTCCGGCGACGGAGGAAGAGTGACGGCAGTGATCCTGGGAAATCAGGTGGAAGAAGTCGCCAGGGAATATATTGCCTGTGGTGCCCAGCGCATCCTGCTCGTAGATCATCCGCAACTGGCTCTTTATCGCGCGGATCTATTCACCGCCATCATCAGTGATCTGATTCGGGAGCATCAGCCGGACGTCTTTCTGACGGGAGCTTCGGAATTTGGCAAAGAATTGGCAGCCGGAATCGCCAAGCGAATCGGGGTGGGACTCGGCGCGGATTGCGTCTCGATAAATTGGGATGAAGAGAAGAAGAGCCTGATCGGGTTCAGTCCGGCCTTCGGCGGCAACTTCTTGGCACGAATTGTCTGGAGTTCTTCCAAACCGTGCATGGCCACGTTGAGCTCCGGAACCTTTCCAGAGCGACCCCATGATCAGGCTGCTCATGGAGAGATCGTGAAGGTGGAGAAGGATCTGGATTACGTCTCGTCCAGAGTTAAAGTGATTTCCTCTGTTCGCGAACCGCACCATACCGCCAGACTGGAGGATGCAAGGATCGTCGTTGTGGGTGGTCGAGGGATCAAGAATTTGCAGGGGTTCAACGACATCCGGGAGTTGGCCTTGCTTTTGGGGGGCGAGGTGGGAGCAACCCGACCCGCCGTCGATGCCCACTGGACTTCGCACGAACAGCTGATCGGGCAGACCGGGAAAGCGATTAAACCCGCTCTGCTGATCACCTGCGGTACCTCCGGTGCCATCCAATACACCGCCGCTGTCGGAGGGTCCGGGACGATTGTGGCAGTGAACCGGGACCCACGGGCACCGATATTCAAGGTGGCTGACTTCGGGATTGTGGCTGACACACTCTCCTTTCTTCCCGCCTTTATTGGGGAGGTAAAAAATCATCTCTTTAGGGAGATTACAGATCTTTATCGAATCCAGGTAAAAACCGGCAGAGATCAGATGACGGTCTCCTTTGGCCAGCGGATCAAGAAGCTAAGGGAAGACCGAAAAATGAGCATGGCAGATTTGGCGGAAAAAACTGGCCAGCCGCCGGAGTTCATCGAGCAAGTCGAATCGGACAGCCTGACGCCTCCGGTTTCCTTTTTGTTGCAGCTCTCCAATGCCCTTCAAATTGACCCCAGTAACTTTCTGACCGACCAGGAAAAGATTCAAATTGACGGAAAGAGGCAGGAAAGCTTTGCGAAGCGCACTCAGAACTATTCTTACCGAACCCTGACCCCGGGGGCTGCGGATAAACATCTCCGGTCGTTCATGGTCACCATTGAACCCAAAGAGAAGCATAAGATGGTGGAGTACAAGCATCCGGGAGAGGAGTTTATCTTTGTCTATAAGGGGGAGCTGGAGCTCACCCTGGGAAACAAAGTGATCTTTTTGAAACAGGGAGAAACGATGCATTTCGATTCCGAAACCAAACACAAGCTCCGAAACGTTACGGATGAAAAATGTGAACTCATCGTCACGCTGTACACCCCTTAGACAAAATGGCACGGCAGGTCGTCCCTTTTTCCCTCTTTCGTCTTTATGCCATGGGTGATCTTTCAGACATGATTTCGTAATTGTAGTTCTAAGGGATGGGGGTTTAAATAAACCTGCTCTTTCAGGTAGGGTTGATCGTATTTTCGGACATAATGTTGAACAAGTGTGATGGGGACAATTAAAGGTATATATTCCTGCCTGTAATTATCAATGACCTCTAACAATTCCTGTTTTTCGTCAGCAGACAATTGCTCCCTGAAATAACCCATCATGTGTTGGAGGACATTGGCATTTTTCTTCGGCGTGGTTTTTAATTGAAGGGCTTCCATGAGAATCGTTTGGTAATGCCGATAAAGTTCCTTGATTGGAAGTTCCTTTGCTTTCGCCACGAGTTTTCCCATCGTTTGATAATGTTTTGGACTGTGTGAAAGGATCAGCAATTTATGTTTCGTGTGGAAGTCCACAACGTTTCCCAGACTCTCCTTTCTTGTCATGACTTCTCGCCACCTCTTTAAAGTAAAGATCCTCTCAATGAAATTCTCCCGGAGTGCTGGATCATGGAGACGTCCTTCATCCTCAACAGGCAGGAGAGGAAAATGTTCCATGAATATCCTCGCAAACATGCCAATCCCTTTTTTGACCGGCATCCCTTTTTCATTATAGACTCTGACCCGCTCCATGCCGCTGCTTGGAGAATCACTTTTAAAAATGAATCCACAAAGATCCTCCTCCTCAATTTCAACAACACGTTTCTCGGCCCAGCGAACCATGCGATCCGTCATATCCTGCTTTGTCCTTGAAGTGACTAACCTGGGAGACCCCGGATCTCCCTCCAAACGCATAGACTCTCTTGGAACAGGGAGACCGCATTCCACTTCAGGACAGATAGGGACGTATTGAACATATTGTCCAAGGGTATCGGTGAGAAACCGGTCCAGCTTATGGCCGCCGTCATAACGGACAGTTTCACCCATTAAGCAGGTGCTGATGCCCAATTTAATCCTTTCCATTGAAGTCTTAGAGTTTTGGAAACAAGATTGAGAAAGTCTCTACAGCTTTCTTCCGATCGAACTGAAAAGTAAGGTCAATTCGATCGTTTCTCAAGCCGAAGGATACGGGTTCTTTTCCTTTTGCTTCGTCAATATGGGTGATGGATCGAGCAATGGAGATGATACGATCGGCCACCTGGACACTGGGCGGAGGAAGCTGATATTTTCCTCTGGATTCCACTGAGAATAATACCTTTCCCTCGTTTGACCGCTCAAAGGAAATATTGTTGGCTTTCTCAGTAGCTCCGTAAAAAATTCCAAGTCCAAGAAATTTAAGGGCTAATTCGTCCAAATCTCCGCTTGGATCACCCGAAATCCCTTGGGCGGCCTTCTCCAGCTCTTTTTTGGGGTCGGTCTCCAAATAACACTCACAAAACTCCTGCAGTCTCTGGTGGTAGTTCCTTTCGTCTTTGATCATGTTTTGCGCCCTCCCTGATATTTGAACTAAAGGTAATGATCCGGCGTTTCAAATTCAAGGGGGTTTATGAACAAATTGCACAGGTCTCATATTTCTGAAGGTTAAAAAAAGCCGGATCGTTCAAGGCCTATCCCAAAGTAAAACTTCGGGTATTCGGCTTCTTCATCGAGAGGGCAAGAATTCCCGATAGGCTGGGATGATGTTTCTTGGCAGGCCTCTCGACCAAAGGATCATTTGGAGGGAGTGAAGAAAGGCTTGACCGGGTAGTCTACGCTGCCGTATGATAAAATGGAGACCCTCGCTATGGGGAATTTGCTTCTTTTTGATTAAAGCCTCCTTCGGTTTTTCTTGTGAATCTCAAGAAAGGAGATGGATCTATGAGCGATTTCTTTCAGCCCGGGGTGATCACCACGCTTCATCGATTTAAGAAAGGAAATTTGGAACGGATGGAAATGGAGTTGGAGTTCCATGCAAAACACAATCCAATTGCGTTGGTTCTTCCTTCCCTCTATTCCGAGCTGAAGGAGAAAGCCCTTCAGACTCATTGTTTCCGAGATTCAAAAAGTTAAATACATCAACCAGGTTGTTGTCACTCTGGGAAGAGCGAAGGAGAAGGATTTTGAACATGCGAAGAAGTTCTTCTCCGTTCTTCCACAGCAAACGACCATCGTCTGGAATGACGGCAAAAGGGTTCAATCTCTCTATGACATCCTGAAGAAGAATGATATCTCCGCCGGTGAGGACGGGAAGGGACGTTCTACCTGGATGGCTTTTGGCTATGTCTTGGCAAGCGAAAAGAGCAATGTCATCGTTCTTCACGATTGTGACATCCTCAGTTACGACCGGGAGTTCTTGGCCCGCTTATGCTACCCTGTGGTCAATCCCAATTTGGGATATGAGTTCTGCAAAGGGTATTACGCTCGGGTGACGAATAAGATGCATGGGAGGGTCACCCGGCTCTTTGTCACCCCTCTGCTTCGTTCCCTGGAACGACTTTTGGGATACCTTCCTTTTTTGGTCTATCTTGACAGTTTTCGATATCCCTTGGCCGGAGAATTTTCGATGATTACGGACCTGGCCGAATCAACCGGATTCCGTGGGATTGGGGTCTGGAGGTTGGGGTTTTGTCAGAAGTCTTTCGCAACTGTTCTTTGAGACGGATCTGCCAGGTCGATTTGACAGAAAACTATGAGCATAAACACCAGGAGCTTTCTCCGGACGATCCCAACAAAGGGCTTTTAAGAATGTCGATTGATATTGCAAAGAATCTCTTCCGAAACCTGGCCAGCGAGGGAATCGATCTTTCAGAGAGCCTTTTGAAGACATTGAAAGCCACCTATTTGAGAACGGCCCAGGAGGCGATCACAAAATATGACGACGATGCGGCCATCAATGGACTCGATTTTGACCGCCATGAGGAAGGGGTGGCGGTGGAGACCTTTACCAAGGGGATTGAACTGGCCAGCAAAGCCTTTGTGGAAGATCCGCTCAGCATTCCACTCATTCCGAATTGGAGTCGGGTCACCTCTGCTATCCCTGACTTTTTGGAAAGGTTGAAGAATGCCGTCGATGACGACAACACCTAAGCTCGTGATCTTCACCGATCTCGATGGAACCTTGCTCGATCGAGATACCTATTCCTTTGAACCAGCCCTACCTGCCCTTCGTCTGATTAGACAGAAGGACATCCCCCTTGTTCTGTCAAGCAGTAAGACCAGGGCGGAGATCGAGTTTTATCGAGAAAGAATTGGAAAATGATCACCCGTTTATTTCCGAAAATGGAGGTGCCGTGTTTATCCCAAAGGATTATTTTTCATTTCCTTTTCTTACGACAGAGAGACAGATCGGTTTTTCATCCTGGAATTGGGCATTTTTTATCCCCGGATTATTGAAGTCTTGAATTCCGTTAAAAAAGAGACGGGGATTCCAATCAAGGGATTCTCCGATCTGACTGAGGAAGAAATTTCCTCCCTTTGCGGCCTGAGATATAAAAGAGGCCGAATTGGCCAAAAAGAGAGAATACGATGAGCCTTTTCTCATTGAAGGTGGAGAGAAAGAAATCGAGATCGTGAGAAGAAAGATCGAAGAGAAAGGGAATGAACTATGCCTGGGGTGGGAGGTTTCACCATATCCTGGGCAAGAACGATAAGGGCAAGGCCGTTGAAATTTTGAAGGAGCTCTATGAGAAACAATTTTCCTCCATCTTTACCGTCGGGATCGGGGATAGCCTGAACGATCTTCCCATGTTATCCGTCGTGGACCATCCATTTTTTCTCAAAGGAGAAGGTCGCGTTTCACCGGAGGCCTTATCACCGATTCAAAATTGTACGATCATTCGATGGAACTGGCCCTCAGGCCTGGAACGAAGTGATCCTAAACATCGTCATATACGCTTCTCTTGGACCGGGAGGAAATAAAGCTAAAGAATCATGAAAAAAGCGATCATCATCCCGATCTATCTCAAATTCAAGCAACCGGAGGAATTACCCCATTTAGAGGGGCTGAGGTTGGCCAAGAGAGCGATCGAAAGCCTGAAGAGATTGGAGGACCAGGATTTCACGCTCATCCTTCCTGTTTGTTTTGACTTGACGGGTGAAATCAAAGAGGACCCCTTCCCTGAAATGACAAAGTTCGTCATCGATGAGGTGAAACGTCTGAGGAGCGAGGAAACATGGGTCTTCTCCAACCACCCTCTAAGAATTTTGAGAGATTATTTAGACCGATTGAATTTTAAGTATTTCTCTTCCCACATCGATTTGAAGGGATTTTCAAGAATTCGCAACACCGGTCTTCTTCTCGCCCAAGGGCTCTCCATTGATGTCGCTATCTTTATCGACTAACTGACGAGGTCATAGAGAACCCGCAATACCTAAAAATCGCCTGTGAATATCTGAACGAGAAATGGAAGGGCAAGGTCGTGCACGGAAAAGGCGGCTTTTATGTCAACCCGGATGGGACGATCCTTCTTCCTCCCCAGCAGCTCTGGTGGAGGTTTCTTTGGAATAAGACGAAATGGATGAATCAGGTCTGGGAAAATATCCTCTCAGCCGAAGACAGACTTGTTCCTTCTCCCATGCTTTTGGGCGGAAATCTCGTTCTTCATCGATCTCTTTTCCGGCATGTTCCCTTTGACCCTTACATCCCGAGAGGAGAAGATACGGACTATCTCATTAACGCGAGCCAGGAGGGGTTCTGCCTCCTCTTCGACAGGGAGATGAAGATCAAACACCTCCATCCGGAAAGAACCGGAGTATTCTTCCAGGAAGAGCTGAGAGGGGATATTGAACGATTTCTCTACGAGCGAGGGAAAACAAAAGCAGGATCTCACATCAATCTTGACCCCTATCCGGGATATTTCTTAAAATCGACTGTTTTCCCGAAGGCAGGGCTCACCTCCTTCTTTCTCGGGCTCGATTATCTGGCGAAGGGAGAGTGGAACAAGGCAGGAGAATGCCTAGCCGATATCGGCCTTCTCTTTCGGGACGAACAGGACGATTGGTTAAAATATCTAAGATTCAAAGAGGATTGGGAAAAGGTGACGGACATCCTCGATAAAGACGGGCTGGACGGAGTTCTGGAAAGTTGCCGGGTTTGAATGTTGGGATGGCCTATGGAGAAAACACTGGAGACTCAGCTGAAAGAGATTAAAGAGGCCGACATCCTGATCGGAATCCCGAGTTACAATAATGCCCGAACGATCGGCCATGTGGTACGCGCCGTGATCGCCGGTCTTGCCAAATACTTTCCAAACGCCAGAGCAGTGATGGTCAACTCGGATGGTGGTTCAACCGATGGGACTCAAGATGAGGTCAGGAGGGTCCAGATCGAAGATTTCAAAACAATCCTTACCTCCCACCCGGTCAATCCCATTCAAAAGATTGTAACTCCCTACCATGGAATCCCGGGGAAGGGAAGCGCCTTCCGCACCATCTTTGAGGCCGCCAGGACTCTCAGGGCCAAAGCCTGCGCCGTGGTCGATTCGGATTTGAGGTCGATCACCCCGGAATGGATGGAGCTTCTCCTCAGGCCTGTTTACGAAGAAGGGTTTGACTACGTCGCCCCTCTTTATACCCGGCATAAATTCGACGGAACCATCACCAATAGTATCGTTTATCCCCTCACGCGCTCTCTCTACGGGAAAAGAATTCGCCAGCCCATCGGAGGGGATTTTGGTTTTTCTGGAAAGCTGGCAGAATTCTATTTGACTAAAGATGTTTGGGAAACCGATGTCGCCCGGTTCGGCATTGATGTCTGGATGACCACACTCACCGTTGCTGAAGGATTTAAGGTATGTCAATCCTATCTCGGCGCTAAGATCCATGATGCGAAAGACCCTGGAAGCGATCTCGGACCCATGTTCACTCAAGTCGTCTCTTCGGTCTACCGTCTGATGGAGGAATACCAAAGCCTTTGGAAAGAGGTTAGAGAATCCCACCCCGTCCCGATTTTTGGCTTTCATTATGAGGTAGGACTGGAACCCGTCTCCGTCAATGTGGAGCGGATGATCGGAAACTTCAGGCTGGGGGTTCGGGATCTGACGGAGATTTGGAGAAAGGTGTTGCTTCCCGAAACAGTCGACTGGCTCGAGTCCATTGCGCGGCTATCGGAGGAAGCATTCTTCTTTCCACAGGACTTATGGGTTCGTTTAGTCTATGACTTCGCTCTCGCCTATTCGAAAGGATCGGTCCACCGAGAACATTTGTTGAAATCGATGATTCCCCTTTATTTGGGCCGGGTGGCGTCATTCGTTAAAGAAAATCAGAAAAGTTCTGCGGACGAGGTCGAAAAAGAGATCGAATCCCTTTGCCGGGCCTTTGAGGAGATGAAGCCTTATCTCATCGAACGGTGGGCCTGAAAAAAAGAGGAGGTGAAGAATATGGGAGAGGTGTGGAAAGTGACCATCACAGATTCTTTGAATCGATTCCTGGAGAAAGTGCTCATATTCTTGCCCAATCTCCTGGCGATGATCACCATCCTCGTCGTCGGGTTCCTGATTGCCTGGATCTTCAAAAAGCTTCTATTTCGTTTCCTGAAGGCGATCCAGTTCGACAGGGTGAGCAGACAATGGGGCTTGGCCGATGTTTTGTCCAAAGGAGGGATGACCTATTCCCCCGCCAATCTCTTAAGTCGGTTCTTCTATTGGGTGATCGTCTTCGTAACGCTTATCATGGGGATCAATGCTCTTGAGGTCGCAGCCACTCAAAACTTGATCGCCCAGTTCTTTAATTACCTCCCCCACCTTTTTGCTGCGGTGCTCATTCTGGTGATCGGCTATTTGATCGCCATCTTTTTGGGCCAGGCCACCCTCATTGCGGCCGTGAATGCCCAAATGGAATCAGCCAAACTGCTGAGTCGCCTGGTCCGATGGTTCCTCATCGTTTTTTCGGTGACCGTGGCCCTCTATCAATTGGGCATTGCAGAAAAGGTGATCACTGCCGCCTTCTCCGTTATCTTTGGCGGAATGGTTCTTGCCCTCGCCATCGCCTTTGGATGGGGCGGGAGGGAATTGGCCAAGGAGTTTCTTGAGAGAGTTTATAAAAAAAGCGAGAAAAGCGATAATAAGGAAAACCACATTTCCCACATCTGAGAAATGAAAAGAGACTTCCACGGCAGGGATGAAAAAGTGACATAGGCGTGAAAAGCAAGCGGAGCGATCACGCCTCTTTTATTGCAGGATCACGAAAGATGATCAACAGAGTCAATGATGTTTTATTTTCTGGGCTAACTGAAGGATGGTTTCTCCATAGGGTTTGCTATGGTTGTAGTACCAGAGGGCCTGCTTCTTCTTTTCCATCGGCATCCCCCTTCTCCAGCCATGGCATTTCAAGTAGTTCCCGATACTGAAGATTGCAGCCTCTTGGCTCAGAAGCCAATTCTCAAAACTTTCTGGGTGGAGGGCGTAAGAAAGGTAGCTCGAAGGCATGAATTGGGCCATGCCCAGGGCGCCCGCATAAGAACCATAGACTTCCAAAGGATCGATCTTCTCATGTCGAATGATGGTTAAGAAACATTTCAGTTCACGATAAGCCCAATTCGCTTTTCTCTTCGCTGCCCTTTCCATCCATTCATAAGAAAGATCCGGGTCCATTTCCCGAAGGATCAGGAAATTCTTCTGGAGAGAGTCCGGCGAATCCATCAGGGCGATGCTTGCGAGGGTTGGGATGAGTCGGTATTTCCCGATATTCTCGCCAAATCTCGACTCTACCAGGAGAATGGCAACAATCACTTCCTTCTCCACGGAGAACCTCTTTTCCGCTTTCCGGAGGATCTCGAGGTTTCGACGAAGAAATTTCTTGGAAAGAAGGATGGTTTCCTGAGTTAGAAATCGCGCATAAAGATCCGACGATTCCCGTGATTCCAAAGAGAGAATCATTAAAGAAGGGTTTAGCTCTGTCCGGCCATCCAGGAGCAGATTCGACAAGAATTCGGAGTCAATCCCGTCCTCTGAGAGTCGGCGGGTCAGGGACTGAAAAGGAGAAGACCCTTCCTGAGATCCGTCGGCCGAGATCACGGATAAGCAGGAGACGAGCAGGGTAAGGATCAGGAATCGGATCTCGCGATGTGGTATTCGTTTCTTCATGGGGTTAAGCTTACCAGCATCTCCATCATTTTTCAATACATCCTTCAAAATGTGATGTATAATGAATCGAGGACGGAGATCTCTTCGAAGAAATGAAGCAATTCTTGATTCCCCTCGGTTTGGCTCTCATTCTTGTCCAACTTCCCTTTGGAGACTTCAAGTCAAAGGCACCTGAGGAAAAAAAGACACCGGTCAAGGGCTGGTGGATGGTCTCCTCCTTTGCTGTCCCTCCGACGCGATATTCCAGGGCTGGGGACAGGATCATCAAGGCCGAGAGCCTGGGGAGTCGATCCTCTCTTTACCGGGAGGTAGGAGAAAAAGAGAAGGATCTTCCTGTCCTCTCCTGGAGGTGGAAGATTTCGAGTGTGGTCCGCTCTGCCATTGAGACAAGAAAGGATAGGTTTGATGCAGCCGCTCGGGTGATCACGGTCTTCGGGAGTCAGAAGGGCTTGAAGGTGATGGAAGGAACGGAACCTTCAGGGTTTAGAATCGAATATATCTGGGCGAGCCATCTACCCAAAGGACATGTCTTTGATCATCCGGGGGAGAAATACTGCAAAGTTTTTGTTTTGGAATCCGGCGAAAGAAAAATCGGAGAGTGGGTTCTTGAAAAAAGGAACCTCTATGAGGATTACAAGAAAGCCTTTGGGACAGAACCGAGCGGAGTGTTAGCGATCGGGATTCAAACGGATACGGATCATAGTAATGAGATGGTGACTGCCTATTATTCGGATCCCATCCTGAAGAAAAAATAGGGCTGAGCCTCTGATCCCCTCTGTTTGCCTCTATTCCCCCTCATGATCAAGACACAGCCTCTTGGGTAAAGCACTTGTTTAAGATGGAAACGGGCAGGGTCTCGCTCAAGATGATTCCTTTTGACATTCGTTGTTTTCACCCTGATCCCTTCCATCGCCCCGGGACAGGACGATAATTGCTGTCTAGATGACAATTGGCGGCATCTTCATTGAGACGAACCCCGACAGATAGCCTTGTTCTCAAAGATAATTTCTTGTCATTTTAACAAGTTATCCTCATCCCCTCAGCGCTGGCCCAATTGGCAAGGGAATTGCTGTTACTTTTTTTCAAGAATGGAAATGGTTGGGAGCGCAAAAAGGAGTTGTAAGAATATAAGAGGGTAGGGAGGATCGAGAAAAACCAGATGGCGAAGAGAAAGGTTCTCGTGGTCGATGATGAGGAAGATTTTGCTAAGGCTCTTAAAGTTCGGCTGAAAGCCAACGGGTATGATGTTGTCCTAGCCCATGACAGTATCCAGGCTATTATGATGGCTGACCAGGAGAAGCCAGACCTGATTATTCTGGATATTCTGATACCGGGAGAAGATGGGTTCAGCATCTCGGAACGATTGAAACAGGCCGAGGCAACGCACCCTATTCCCATCATCTTCCTTACAGGGGTTCCGGGGGGCGAGAGAAGAGCTTATAAATCAGGAGCCTCTGGTTATATCATGAAACCCTATCAACCGGAAATGTTGCTGGAGACCATTCACAAGGTGCTGGAAACAAAGGGGGCGCAGACCCGGCAAAAACCAGAGGGGACAATGGGCGCGGCCTTCTAGAACCTCCGCTTCTTGCCATTGAAGTTAGATATCATCCAAACGTTCCTATTCCACCTTTCTTACCCACATTCGATTTTTGCAGAGAATCAAACTTTACGGTATACTAAAGTCATGCCGCAGAAATCCTTATCGAATAGAATATTGAGAGCGGGAAACCTTCCTTCTGAAGATTCAGGGAAAGATAAGCATTGATGAAGATGGCCATCCATCGCAGGATTCGACAATTTTTCTTTCCGTCTTTCACATGCGCGTTCTTGATCAGGGTCTGCCTGGTCTCGCTCTTCGCTTATCTTTCTTTCAGTTATCTCTGTATTCCCTTCACGATTCAGGGGATCAGTATGGAACCAACCTATCCCAACGGAGGAGTCAACTTTTGTTGGAGGTTGCGATATCTCCTTTCGGAACCCAAGAGGCATGATGTGGTCGCCGTACGTTTTGCCGGGAGCCAGGTCATGCTTCTAAAGCGTGTGGTGGCTTCCGAAGGCGAGCAGGTTGAGTTCCGTGACGGGAGACTTTTTGTTGACGGCCTGGAGATCGTGGAATCTTATGTTCGATTTGCGTGCAACTGGAATCTTCCCTCTAGGACAGTTGAAAAGGATTGTGTCTATGTGGTAGGAGATAATCGGAGCATGCCGATCGAAAATCATTATTTCGGACAAACTTCAAAGATTCGGGTGATGGGGGGGCCCTTATGGTAAAAGGGAGATATTTCTTCGCGGGGGGCCTCATGGTAATCATCGGGATCGTCCTTGCCGTCACCGTTTTTCCGAGTGAGGAGAAGAGAGTAAGAAAACGGTTTCGTCTTCTTTCGGAATGGGTTTCGAAGTCTCCGGAAGAAAACTCGTTTACGATGCTACAGAAAATGAAGAATATCGGCACGCTATTTCTTGAACCCTGTGAGCTAAAAGCCCCTCACGAATCCTTCTCCGGGAGCTATACCCGGCAAGAGATGTCCGCTTATGCCGGCAGCGCCCGTTCCCATTTTTCTCAGCTCGATCTCAAACTCTATGACCTCAAAGTTGCCTTCCCCGAAAAGGAGGTAGCTCAGGTTACTTTAACCGCCAGACTGATTGGAAAAGCGACGAGTGGAGAGCAGGTGGATGAAATACGCGAACTTGAATGTCACTTGAAGAAAATGGATAGGAAATGGTTTTTCAGTCAAGTCGAAGTGGTCGAAGTCCTAAAAAAATAACGGTCTCGCGGAAAATCAGGCCACGATCAATGTCCTTGTAAGATTTTCTTAGATATAGCCAGGGTCTTCGGAGAATGGCCCTGGCTCGGGTGATAAGAGTAAGATTGAAGACCGAAGAAAGGAAAGCTTAACCCTATGAGAGTGGCCTCTTCATTTCTTTCAATCTCCAGTATCCTGATTTGTCTGGCACTCGTTTCCTCCAATGCGATATCCGAGGAGGGTCCTTGGAGAAAGATGGGAAATGGGCTCTTTCTTGGACAATTTGATCCCCTGGATGAACATCCTGTCAAGGATTCAAAGATCTTTGTCTTAAAGATCCATCCAAGGTATTACTCTTTCAAGCTGCTTTGCGCTTCAGAACTTGGAAAGATGAGATTAACAGCCAAAGAATGGTGTAAAAAATACAATCTCGTTGCTGCCATTAATGCGGGAATGTATCAGCAGGACGGGCTAACGAACGTGGGCTACATGAAGAATTATTCCCATCTCAACAATCCCAGGCTGAATTCCGCTTATAAGGCCGTTCTAGCGTTTAACCGGGTGGAGGTCGGTGTTCCGGAGATTCAGATTATTGATTTGACGTGTCAGGACTTTGAGGCGTTGAGGCCGAAGTACCAGACGTTCGTACAGGGTATTCGGATGATCAGTTGTCGTCAAGAGAATGTTTGGTCTAAACAAGACAGGAGATGGAGCTTGGCCGTTTTGGGTGTGGATAAGGAGGGACACGTCCTCTTTATTCTTTCGGAGGCTCCCTATTCCGGATATGATTTCAACAGGGTTTTGTTGTCCCTTCCACTCTCGATTTTCAATGCCACCTATCTGGAGGGGGGACCTGAGGCTAGCCTTTATTTTTCCGCAGCGGGGATGGAGCTGGAAAAGGTCGGGATTTATGGAGCGGATCTGAAAGGGAGCGCCGTTAGATCCAGCGCCGGTCCGATTCCAAATGTCATTGGGATATCCAGAAAGCCGAATTGACACCGGGACACTTACGAATCGGTCCGTAAGGGTATAAACATTTGGATGAAGATTCTCCCTTCTGCTCTCCAAAAGAATGAAACACCGTTCACCCTGAGCCTGTCGAAGGGTTCCTATGATTTCGATTTTGAGGGTTCCTCCCTTCAAACGACATGTTCATTTGCAAAATAGCTTTGTGCCTGAACATCCCGTCCTGTACCCCCCTGCCACCCGGGCGGGGTTCTTTAATCCCGGCCCCGTGTGCCTCTTTTTTGCATAAAGGACTTTACATGATTTGTCGCTTTATATACTAATATGTGAAAGCGAGGAGGATTCTTGAATCAAGTCACAGGAAAGGATGAGTCTCACCCGGATCATCGGGTCGCCATAGGCCACCACGCAGCGGTGGTGGCGGCAGGTATTCTCCTCAGTCGTATCGCGGGCTTGGTGAGGGATCGTGTTTTTGCCTACTACTTTGGAAGTTCCGATGCGGCAGACGCCTTCCGGGCCGCTTTCCGTATCCCAAATTTCTTACAAAACCTGTTTGGCGAGGGGGTGCTGTCAGCTTCGTTCATTCCTGTATACGCGAATCTCCTTGCCCGTGGGGAGAAAGATGAAGCCGACCGGGTGGCCGCTGCCGTGTTCTGTTTGTTGTCACTGGTGCTTTCGTGCCTGGTCATTGTCGGTGTTTTTGCCACCCCCCTCTTGATTGATGCCATTGCGCCCGGATTCGAAGGGGCCAAGCGGGAATTGACGATTTCTCTTGTCCGGATCCTATTTCCTGGCGCTGCGCTCCTTGCCCTGTCGGCATGGTGCCTTGGCATTCTAAACAGCCACCGTCGATTTTTCATCTCGTACACGGCCCCGGTGGCCTGGAATCTCGTGATGATTGCTTCCCTGGTCGGATTTGGAAGTCGTTTTGAACAGTTTCCGCTCACGAAGGCGCTCGCATGGGGGTCCGTGGTCGGCAGTGCTGTCCAGTTTGGAGTCCAACTACCTCAGGTGGCTCGTCTGATGCGTCAGTTCCGCGTATCGATGGGACTGGGGATGGAAAGCGTTCAAACGGTGATCCGCAATTTTGTGCCGGTTTTTATCAGCCGCGGTGTCGTGCAGATCAGCGCTTACATCGACGCTTTGTTGGCAAGTTTTCTGCCCACAGGCTCTCTCGCGTCGCTCGTCTATGCCCAAACCTTATATACCTTGCCGGTCAGCCTTTTCGGCATGTCGGTTTCCGCGGCAGAATTGCCTGCTCTCTCCAGCGCCATAGGCGAAGCCAGTGAAGTCACTGTCTATTTGCGAAACCGGCTGAATGCCGGTCTTCGTCAGATCGCCTTTTTTGTTGTTCCTTCTGCCATCGCCTTTCTCACCCTCGGTGATGTCATTGCCGGAGCCATCTACCAGACGGGTCAATTTACCCGGCGCGATTCGGTCTACGTGTGGGCCATCCTGGCAGGCTACGCTGTAGGCTTACTGGCGACCACGCTTGGAAGACTGTATTCATCGATGTATTACTCCCTGAAGGATACGCGCACTCCCCTGCGTTATGCGGTCGTGCGCATCCTTCTATCGGCTGTTCTGGGATATCTATGCGCTCTGCCTTTGCCACCCCTCCTGGGACTCGACCCACGTTGGGGAGTGGTGGGACTTACCGCATCGGCTGGGTTGTGTGGATGGCTGGAGCTTGCCCTGCTTCGGAATTCATTGAAAGAAAGGATCGGAAAGACTGGCCTCCCACCTTCACTCGTCCTCACTTTATGCCTTGCTGCTGGAGCGGGTGCAGCTGCAGGCTGGGCTGGCAAGTGGATGATGGGTCTGAGCCATCCGATTCCCTTGGCCATCGTATCTTTGGGATTGTACGGTGCGGTCTATTTCGGAATCGCCGCAGTGTTTCGTGTGCCAGAGGCGAGAGGATTATTTAACAAGGTGGGTCGTTTGGCTGGATTCCACCGCTGACGCGAATTCTTTTAATCGCTCATCTTCAAATTCCCAGCCCATATCGAATTAGATCGTCGCTATCCTCTTCTTTCGAGGCGCCCTCTAAATAGGCTTCAATTACTAATGAGGCCATAATTGAGAAGACATATACTGCTCCGGCAAATCCCCATCCCCTTCCTAACCTCCCCCTCGAAGGGGGAGGAACATAAAGATTTCCCTCCCCCTCAGGGGGAGGGGAAGGGTGGGGATGGGGTTAATCAGGCGTCTATTCAATTATGGACTCATTAGTAATCCAGAGGCTGCAAGAAAAGCGAGTCATTTCTGCCGCTGGCCGGCTAATCCCCGGCCGGCCGCCATATTTTGAATTCGGGCAGGGGATTGTAGCGTTGGCTCATGTGGTTCAAGAACCACCGGGGAAGAGCTTTCTCTGAAGTCTTCACCAGACACACGGGGCGAGACGGAATCTTTTGACCATCCGGCAACAGAATGGGAAGGGATTCCCTTGGGTCAGGCCATTTCCAGAGAAGCCCCTGATGGCGACCGATGATGAGAAAGCGTCGGTAGGGCGTATGAGATACCGTATAATCCCGGTCCAGGAAATGTTGTGGCTGTTCCCGGACGAACTGCCAGCAGGGGTTCAGTTCTTCAGGGAAGACATCAGGGGGTACTTCAATGGAGAGCAAAGTAAAAGGATTCTCTTCCAAGTATTCGCGTAAGCATGGAAGCCATCTTGTAGGCTCTCTCAGGACCTCTCTGGACAGATGAAGGGTCAGAGCATAGGCAAGGGTTTGGTTGAACCGGGAAAGAGGGTGCACTTGATCAAGAGTTTGCCAGTGGATCTCCGTACGCAATTCCAGGGCCAGGGAATCCATTTTTGAAACAGAGTCTAAGGCCGGAGGAACCTCGACCGGAGAGATCTCTTCCTCGATCCGGTTTTCGTAATGAAGAAAGGCCTGACAAATTTCCGGAGCGGCTATTTCATCATTTCGCGTCACGAGATAGGGAGGGCAGGGCATGGCCTTAATTTTAAACTCATTGGAACGCTGGTGAAGCTCCGTTCCTGAAATAAGGCTCAGCGGATAAAGCATCAAGAGGTCGTAGACTTCATGCTCGAGCACCCAGTCGAGACTCCGGCAGATATCAGAGAGGCGATCCCCGGGGAGTCCTGCAATCAGATCGACCATCACTTCGATGCCATTGTCCTGCAGGAGATGAACCCCCCTCTGAAAGCCTTCACCTTCGAAATCTCGACGAATGCGCCTCAGCGTATCCCTCTTGATACTTTGGAGGCCGACTTCCAGTTCGGGTGAAGCCGGCCCGTCCCATCTTCTCAGCCATCCATGGATCAATCGCTTCGGCATTGGCTTCAGCATGAATTTTTATGAAGCGGTCATGATTGATTTTTTCTATTTCTTTCAGGAGCGCCTCAAGTTGAGGATGTTTGGTAAAACAGGGATCGAGAAAGACAATCTCCTCAAAGCCTTTCTCCCGTGCGCGGCGCACTTCCATCACAATGCGTTCGAGGGAAAAAGCCCTGAGGCCTGCCGATTGCTTATGATAATAGCAGTAGGCGCACCGGTGAACACAACCGCGCACGGCCTCCAGCCACAAGACATTCTTGAGATGGCCATCCAGTCTTCCGGAGAGAAAAGGAGACGTCCAATGATCGAGGGTAGTGAGAAAACTTCGTTCCGCTGAAATGCCATTCCCCATCTTCTTCTTTCGCGAGTACCCCGGGAATACGAGGAACCTCAGGATGAGATTGCAGTAAGACTTTCCATGCCTCTTCGCCTTCGCCCACGACGCCGATATCGAAATCCTTGTGCCGCAGGAGGAATTCGTTATCAGGGTTGATCTCCGGCCCGCCCAGCACGATCTTACAGGAGGGTAAATGGTGCTTGAGTTGTCGGGCAAGAAATAGGCTTCGTTCCACATTCCACAAATAACAACTCATCCCTACCAGGTCCGGTTGGGAATCCACCAAAACCCGGAGGATGGCCTGATCGTTGCCGTAAGACATCAAGGGGTTTGGCAACAGTTCCGCGTTCATTCCTTCTGCTTCTGCAATCCGTTGGAGGTAGGAAGCGGCGAGAGGAATATTCTCTCTGCTGTAGAAGAAATCGTGTCCCTGAATGGGAAGTTGTAATAAGAACAGCTTCATAAGCTTTCTATTTACCCCCCGTCGAAAGCAGAAGATTTTCTAACGGGGTTAACTTATAATGCCCTCTTCCATCCGTCAAGCATTGGATCATTTTTTGATCAGCCGTCCTTGAAATTCAGAGGGCCAATGCATAAATTAGTATAGATTATGAAAAGGAGGTGAGCTGGATGAAATGTGACCGCTGCGGAGGTTCGATGGCTTTCGAGAAATTCTATGGCCAGACCGAGGATTTTTTCGGATGGAGATGCATTTTTTGCGGGGAGATCGTTGACCGTATCATCCTGGAGAACCGACTTCAAAAGAGACGTTAACCGGTCACGCTTTTTCTTCCCAGATCGTAAGCTTGTTTCTTGATTGCCTCATTCTTGGAAATTTCTCCTTTTGCGGAAGCCGAGGCCTGAACCACTCCAAAGAAGTTGAGTCCGCTGAATTGGCAAGTGCTTTTGAAACTGTGAACAATGGGGTCAGCGGTCGAGACGTTTGGGTCTCCGCAGAGCGTAATCAGGCCGATCTTTTTCCCCTTCATCTTCGGACGGTAGGCCTTCTGCCATTGCCACTCCGCATCAAAAAAAACGCACCAGCGGTCCAGGTAGGCTTTCATCTGTGAAGTCATGGCCCAGAAATAGACAGGCACACTGTGGATGATGGCTTCTGCCTCGAGGATCTTCTTGTGAATCTCCAGCATGTCATCCTTGATGACGCAGATCCCTGTTTCATTGCACTTTCCACAATCCAGGCACCCGGAAATCTTTTTCTTGGACAGGACGATCTTCTCCACTTCTGCCCCTGCATTCTTAGCCCCGGCCAGCGCTTGTTCTAGCAAGATGTCACTGTTCCCTCCGACCCGAGGGCTTCCCAGGATTCCTAAGACTTTCATTTTTCCTCCTCCTTCATGAATCAAGCCTTTTCAAACTTTAAGCCTTTTTAAAAGATTTGGCAATAAAGGGATTCGACCTAGGGGGTCCTGAGCAAGTGATTTTGAAGATTGACACTCTCCTATCGTCACTTTATAGTATCCTATCAAAGTAAACCCGTTAGAAAGTCTTGACACAAGGCTTACCCGTTTAGAAATAAATCTCTAAGGGGGTTCGCTGAAAAGAAATAGTTCTCATCCCCGTTGCACCGCTTTCTAACGGGGTAAACGTCTATCATTGAATCAAGTGAGGAGGGAAAGTGATGGAATTGAAAGGAAGCAAGACGGAAAAGAATCTTTTGGCCGCTTTTGCCGGCGAATCCCAGGCCCGGAATCGTTATACCTATTTTGCCAGTGCTGCCAAAAAAGAGGGGTATGAGCAGATATCTGCCATCTTTCTGGAAACAGCCGAAAACGAGAAAGAACATGCCAAGCTCTTTTTCAGTTTGCTCAAGGGAGGAGACGAAGAGATCATGGCTGCTTACCCTGCTGGAGTCGTTGGGAATACCATCGACAATTTGAAAGCAGCAGCTGCCGGAGAAAATCTTGAATGGACAAAGCTCTACCAGGATTTCGCCGCGGTAGCCAAGACGGAAGGATTGGGTGAAGCTTACGAAGCCTTCACCCAGGTTGCCAAGGTGGAAAAGTTCCACGAGGCCAGGTACCTGGATCTATTAAAAAATGTAAAGGAAGGGAAGGCATTTAAAAAGGACACTTCTGTGAAATGGCACTGCCGGAATTGTGGTTATGTCTTTGAAGGGAAGGAAGTCCCGGAGAAATGTCCGGTCTGCAAACATCCCCGAGCTTACTTCGAAGTTCTGGCGGAGAATTATTGATGATCCATGCTTGCCGAGGGGGAGGTTCCTCTAAAGGAATCTCCCCCATCCTTCAAAATTTCCCTATCATCCCCTCCCATCGGTCCGTACAATTCTATTTATTTAGCACTATAATTTCTAGAAACAGAACGGTTCATCATACGGATGGATAAAGGGAAGCCTGTGTGGTAAGATGGGGCGTACGTTTCTATTCTTCTAAGAAATATTTTCGCAGCAATAAATCACGGTTGTGTGGCATAATAAAACATGAAGGGAAGAAGATGAGTCAAACCTCCATAAGAGTTCTGATCACCTGTATGAGCCTATCGATCTTATTGGTTGGCACTGTCCTTTCGGTCTTTGCCCAAAAAACCGGGACCTCCAAAGAACTGGATGCGACGGTGGAAAAATTTCTGAATGAAAACCGGAGGAACTGGCATGACTTGAATGTGCCCTACAAGGACGGCAAACATTATTCAATTTGATCGTCAAAAACAATTACAGAAGGGCGTTGGAAATCGGCACTTCCACAGGCCATTCCTCTATATGGATGGCCTGGGCATTGAGCAAAACAGGCGGCAAACTGATCACCATTGAGATCGATGAGGGCCGGTACAAAACAGCGTTGAAGAATTTCAAGAAGGCCGGAGTGGAAGAATTTATCGATGCCCGGTTGGCCGATGCCCATCAACTGGTGAAAGAGTTGAAAGGGCCCTTTGATTTTGTCTTTTCCGATGCCGACAAGGAATGGTATACGCAGTATTTCAAAGAGGTGGACCCCAAACTGGTCAGTGGGCGGCTGCTTTACGGCCCACAATGTGACCGATGGTTTTGGAGATGTAAAAACATTTCTTAACTATGTCCGGAGCCTTCCCAACTACGAGACCACGATCGATCGTTCCAGCAGTTCAGGCATTTCCATCAGCTACAAGAAGTCAAACGCACCTTCCTCACGTTGATTTCGGTCCCAATTTTTCTTATTCTGTTTTTTCGGAATCCTTTTTTCCTTCTCCGTTTCCTTTCTCTCACCCCATCGCATCATCTTTCTCTACTTCCTCGCTTTTTTCTCCGGTGTCGGAGGGCGATTCCCTGCATTCGGACGCGGTCCACTCCTCGCTGAGTCTTCGCAGGTCCTGCTGCTGCTGCTGAATCGAGAAGTCGGCATATTCAGGGTCTTTCTTCCGATACGTCTTCTCGATGAAGGCAATGGAGTTGTTGGTGGCGAGGATCTGTGCCTGGATCATCTCACACCTCTTCGATCCTCGACGGACCTCGATCGAGTCCATCCGGGGAGGAGAAGGCCGAGCTTTCTTCACGGCTGTCGGAGACGGTTCTCTGCATTCGGACCTCGTCCACTCCTCATTGAGTTTTACCAGGAGATGCTGCTGCTGGAGAATCGAGAAATCCGCGTATTTAGGATCCTTCTTTCGGTAAGCCTTCTCAATGAAAGCAATAGAGCTTTTGGTGGTAAGGGTCTGTGCATGGATCATTTCACATTTGCTCAACCCCCAACGGGCCTCGATCGAATGCTTCGGATGAGGGGAAAGCCAGAAACGGTTCTGATAGGCATGATAGAGGGTGATGGAGCGGTTCTGTGAGATATCGATCGAAATGCTCTCCATCAACCGCTTCACCATCCCCCGGTCGAGATCGTTCGATTCGATGATCTTTGAAAGATGATCCATCAGGGAGATGATTATTCCATCACGGCCCGGGGTACTGTGAATCTCCCATCCTTCCGAGCCATCCGGGCAGTCCCCGTTGTGACACTGCTCGTATCCTGTCAGAACTACGGGAACCCTCTCCCTGAGATAGCGAGCGATCGTTCCCATAACCTTCATCATCTTCTCCGTGGGGGGATAGTTTGTTGGATCGATCCTTCGGGCCACGGCTTCGACAAAATCGGCAGAGTCCTTACAGAAATCAGAGGTATATTGCTCTTGGGAATAAAAGGGGTGTTCTTGAACAGGGAGATACTTCCATTCCCCGTTTTCAGAAACGGGCCATCGGAACTTCATAAGACCTGAACGGGAATCGGATTCCGGTCTCACCGAAAAAAAATATCCCGCACTTAGTTTTCGAACCCTCACCGGAAGCCCCGACTCCCAGGTCTGAAGAGGATGGGCCTGGCTCCCGTCGAGAAAGACATGGCCGATCATCCCCGTATGGGATTCTGTCACCAAGAATAGCGTCCCGGGGGTGACCGAATCGGAAGAAATCCGGATGGGATAGGTGTCGAGGGGGAGGGTGCCTGTCCAGGTCATCGGAAGGAGGTAACGAAGCGCAGCGCGGAAACGTTCGTCCATGTGCCATTCCGGGTGGGTTGGAAAATGTTTCCAATCCGTGGACCAGTGGCCGATCCATCTGCCTTCCCGTGTCGTAGCAGCAGCGGGAAGATGGTTGATCCGGGCATAAATCCATCGGATCGCATAAACAGCATCCGCGCAATCCGTGGGGATCTGGTAGCGGATGAAGAAATCCTCGGTAATCGTTTCATCCACCCATTTTTCATACCGGCGCTCTTCTTCAACCGTCCAGCGACGATCGCCGACCTCCCAGACTTGATCCATGGATTCCCGAACTTGATCTGTAGATTTCCAAACTTGATTCGTAGACTCTTCCAGCACCTGGCCGAGGCCTTGATCCGTAGATTCATCCAGCATCTGACCGAGGCATGGAGTGGAGACAAGGACGACCAGCAGGAGAACAAGAAATGGCATAGCTCCATATTAAGAAGATTGTCAGAAGATTGTCAACCCTTCGACTCCCCAGTGAGAGGCCTGCGCTTGCTTTCACCCCGATCCCAGGGGCTCAGGGTTGACCCTGAGCGAAGCTTTGCGCCGCCGAATGGGTCAACAGAGGGTGTTGTAATTAACGAAAAATCGCTTCTGCTGCAAGCCGGGATAGGTACTCAGGTGATGAAGCTTTAGGCCTGCCTGCGCGAAGCCGCTTCGGCGAGGCAGGGCGGAAACCTTTTAACGATCAGCACCTGAGCTGCAAGCCCATGAAGAGATTGCATTTGCAAGAGCCTCGATTACCCATAACTCTAAAAGACCGCATTCCAAAGCTGGGGAGCCTGAGTGCCTGTTCCGGTGGTATCTCCCCTTCATCCTTCATTATGATTGCGCAGGGGGAGAGGGGAGGAGATCATTTTGTGGTTCTCAGTGAAAAAGAGATGCTTGCGGCTTGCCGGAGAGCTTGATTTATGAAAGGGTCGCGCTATAATACCTAAGACAATTCAAATATCCTTAGATTCCAGGGGAGGCATGCAATGAGAACTTTATTACTGTTTATCAATTTCCTTTCCGCGGTCATGGTTGTCGCTGCCCTTGCTCAAGAGAAGTTTGAGACAGATATCATTAAGACATCGGCAGGCGACTTAAAGATCACCTTCCTCGGGCATGGCACATTGATGTTCAACTTTGGAGGAAAGGTGATCCATGTGGATCCTTACAGTGATGTCGCTGATTATAACTCCCTCCCGAAAGCCCAAATCATACTCCTCACCCACGAGCACAGGGACCACCTCGACCTGAAGGCCTTGAATGCGATCCGGACGGAAAAGACGGTGGTGGTGTTAACCGAGGCCTGTGCAAAGCAGGTGCAGGGAGGGGTTGTGATGAAAAACGGCGATATGGAAACTGTGGAAGGATTAAAAATCGAGGCCGTGCCCGCCTACAATATTGTCCATAAACGAGACACCGGACAACCTTTCCATCCGAAGGGGGCAGGCAACGGGTACATCATCACCTTCGGGGATAAGCGGGTCTACATGGCTGGCGATTCGGAGAACACCCCTGAAATGAAGGTCCTGAAAAACATTGACATCGCCTTCCTCCCCATGAACCTTCCTTACACGATGACTCCCGAGATGGTGTCGGATGCGGCAAAGGCGTTCAAACCCAAGATCCTTTATCCCTATCACTTTGGTGAAACGGATACCTCAGAGGTAGTGAGCCTGCTGAAGGGAACTCCGGGGGTTGAGGTCCGCATCCGAAAAATGAAATAGGACGATTCTTGTTTTGTGCCTCGGGAGCTAAATCCTTCTTTGTTTTTGCCTTCCGTGGGGTATCCCGAGCTTCCTCATACGGTGCCGGAGCGTACTGGGATTTATGCCCAGCAGTTGCGCGGCCCCGGAGGGTCCATGAACCCTTCCCTTTGGTCGTGTCTAAGGCATGTTTGATGTGATTTGAAATAACGTGATCGAGGTTTAAGAAATCATCTCTTCGGGTCGTCGATTCTTCATGTTCTTCACAGTCATCCGGTCAAACGATGTTATCCAAAACCAGGGGGCCCCGGTTTCCTCGAAGCCGATACCGTTGTCCCTTAAGGCCAATCTCTATCTGGAATGTTCGCCCATCTCCTTGACTGCGTTGATATTGCCACCCGTTGGTCTGAGGGTGCTCATAGAAGAAGAAAATATTTCGAAGAAACATGACCAGCAGTAATTCTTATTGACTTTTCCTCACAAAATGAATAGGGTTTCATTGCCTACCTTAGCTTTTGAAAGGAGCCCCAAATGGATGAGAATTAAGAAAGTGGCAATTGTGACAGGAGGAAGCTATGGCATTGGTAAGGCATGTGCCGCCGTTTTTGCGGAGTCGGGAATGGATATTGCCATCCTTAGCAGAAAGCGTAAGGAGGGTTTGGAAACTAGAGAGGAAATATGCAAATTTGGGACGAAAGTTATTCATATCGAAACAGATGTTTCCGATAAAGAACAGGTAAGAAGATCCGTCGCCCAGGTTTCTGATGAATTTCGCCGCATCGATATCTTGGTAAACAATGCCGGAATCGTAACTCCCGTTAAGTTCTTTTTGAACAGACGGATGAAGATTGGGACTGCGTAATCAAAGTGAATCTTTACGGCACTTTTTATATGATGAAGGAAGTCGTCCCTATGATGATAAAACAAAGATATGGCAGAATTGTGAACGTATCCTCCGTGTTAGCTCGTTCCGGGTCTTGCGGCAGGGCCAACTACGTCGTGTCTAAAGGCGGGATAGAGTTGTTGACGATGACGGCGGCGATGGAACTTGGGGAGTATGGGATTACCGTCAATGTTGTGCGTCCCGGTTTAACGCTTACTCCGCTATCCATAGCACGCGGATATGATTTTAGTGGCGTTGCGAGGGGAATTCCACGGCAGAGGATAGGGACTCCCAAGGATGTCGCTCGGATAGTTCATTTCCTTGTTCAAGAAGAAGCAGATTATATTACGGGGCAGACCTTCTCGGGAGATGGGGGCATCGGTTTATGCGGAACGGGGCTCATGCATGCACTGGCCCCTCTAAAACCCAAAGGAGCTTGAGCCGCCTCTTATATCTTAGGGAAATCAACCTCATTTTTCCTTCCCTGGAGCCGCGGATAAGCGTTTCAATAGGTGCCTTCAACTTAACGGGGAGCGGGTTGCTCTTCCGAGAGACACAATCGTTGGATTCGCTCTGCAATCGAATCAAACATTTTCTGAGCAAAGTTTCGCTGAAACGGTTTGAGAACCTGCCCCATGAGAGTTCGCCTCCCTTCTTCCACTGCCGCACAGGAAACCTCCGTCCGGCCATTATCAACGACTCTCAATTTCATCGTGACCTTCACACCTACCCGGATGGGTCCTCTCCTGACCGAGATGACACAGCCATAGGATTCAGGGCGAAGAGTATTCTCCAGTTTTCCCTCTACATAAAAAGGGAAATGGATGAACCCTGCCTTCCATCTCAACACGGCTCGAAAGCGGTCTAAGCTGACAATATCCACCTGCTCGAAGGGCAGTTCCTGATACGTAACCATGGCCAGTAAGTCCCAAACTTTGATTTGCGAAGCTCCGACGAAAAAGCTCTTTTGCACAATGGTTTGCCTTGAAGAGACTACGTCCACGGGTTTTCTCCTGCTGCATTTTCGCCTGCAATCCGCCCGAATACAATGGCATCCGTAAGACCCCCGCCCGACAGCGTCAAGAAACCCCAGATTGAACCTAAGCCACCCGCCGCATATAGCCTCGGAATTGGTTTTCTCTGGCTATTGACCACCCTTGCTTGCCTATCCCGCCGGGGCCCTCCCGCAGCGGTCCCCAGACCGGGCGATATCTCAATGGCGCAATACGGGGGCGTTTGAATAGGCGTCAGCGTTTCCCTGGTTCTGCCAAATTCAGCCTCTTTGCCTAGTTTGCAGGATTCATTATATCGGGCAACCGTGTTTGTCAGGGTCGCCTCGTCAACCGATATCAGCTTCGCCAGATCGCCGATCGTTTTGCCCTGCTTGATCCATCCCCTCGTAATCTCTTTCGAATTGTCTAAACTCCATTTATAGTTGTTGGCTCCTGATACAATCCCGCTTAGAGGGCCCTTTCGCCGGGTGAGATCGTCAAAGATCGCGTAAGCAGGTGGATGGGGATAATTGGGGCGATGAGGAACGTAGGACATAATTAATTTCGATACCTCGTGAATCTCCGAGCCTGTTTCATTTGCAAACCGCCTTCCATCTTTGTCCACGTAAATAAAGCCTGGGGTGTGGAATCTGATCGTAAACGCCGCTTTGTACTCGGGGGTCTTAAATACGAACCACCCATGGAAGACATTCATATGCCACAATGCAGCTCCAACCTTCTGGGCCATCAGAACGCCATCACCGGTGTTCCCCGGGTTCCCAATGGCATAAAGAGGTGTCACAGGTAAGAATGTCTCTTTCATCTCTTCGTTATATTCAAAACTACCACATGCCAGAATGACAGCCTTTTTAGCCTGAATTGAAACTTCGTTGCCTTCCCTTTCGGCGTTAACTGCCACGACCTCTCCTTTCGGGTTTGTCACCAACTCTTTGACCGGAGTGTTGGTTATCACCTTTATCCCCCGGCGTTCGACATTATCGGTAAGCAGTCTCCATAGGGGCATGGCGGGGAGTTCGTCAGTCGTCCCTCCAGCAACCCTGCGGAGTTCCGTATGTTCCCAGCCGGGGACATTTGGCCAGCACGGAAACCCCGATGTAGGATAAGTAACCACCGGGTTCTGGTAAATTACCGTCTCACCGCCCAGGGCTTTAATCCAGTCATTTATCTTCGTACAGCCTTCGACATAGGCCTCAATCACCCCTCTGTCGGTTTTCCCGAAGCAAAGGGCTTCGACGTGCTGAATCGCTCCCGGGCCTATCGCAGTAATCAACATGGCTGCAGACAAACGGCTGTTTCCGCCGCCAGCCGGCATTTTTTCCAAGATCACTACTCTAGCACCGTTATCGTGGGCAGTGATCGCCGCTGCAGCACCCGCACTCCCAAACCCCACAACAACGACATCGGTTTCAACTACCTGATCGATCATGGGAACCTCCGTCCTTGACCAAAGTGAGCTCCCGTGGAGTTCCACAGGCAGAACCGCCATTTCCCCCTTCAGGAATTTCTATCCATTGTTCTGAACGTCGTCATTCTCGAACCGGCGCGGCTTGCCAAAACCAAAAAATATATAGCGAAGATTGGAGGGATTGAGTAAAAATAGCTTTACGAGTGTCATTATATCCTTATGAGTCAGAGCTGCGCTGGCTTGCCATCCTACCGGTTTGGTGAGTCGGATGGTCATCATGAGGCAGCCATCCCTTTCGCAGAATCCTGCTATATCACCCACTAACTCCACATTTTGGAGTCCGCTCACTTTCATTTTCATAATTAAGAATCCCTTCTATTCTGACATTTCGATTATCCGTTCCAATCGCTTTGCGTCCGACATGTAAGAATCCAGTATCATTTAAATCTGCCGTGCTATACGCGCACCGTCATCAACGGCATCAGCAACGCTTCGGGGCCTTTCACAATCCCCGATCGCATAGATCTCTATATTTCCCCCCTCAGGGCTTCGTAAAGATTCATATTCGAACGATATCCCAAAGCGATCACGACTGTATCGCCCTTGATCTTCTGTTTCTTACCCGCTCGGTCGACCACCACCACCTCTTTGTCCGTAATCTCTTCAATCCGCATCCCTGTTAGTCCTTGAACCCCATACTTGGGCAAGAGGACAAACAACATGTACGTTCTGCAAAGAACGGACATATCATAAGCCAGTACAGGGACAGGGAAATGGCTCAACGATCGTGACGTGTTCAGCAAGCCCTTTTGCTGCAATCGTATAAGCCGTGTCCACACCTGCCCGGTTTCCTCCAATCACGACGACATTCTTCCCGACACGCATCCTTCCGGTGAGAACATCAACAGCCGTAACCACGTGCGATTTCTGGATCCCCGGGATGGGTGGAATCACTGGTGCGGGAGCACCCGTGGCTACAATGACCACGTCCGGTTTGACCTGCTTGATCACCTCCGGACTGACCTCTCTGCCAAGTTCAACTCTTACACCGGCGCGGGCGCATTGCCTCACGAGCCAGTCACGAAAATTCAACAAAAGGTCATTCCCTTTGCAAAGACCGATGATTCTCAGATTGCCACCTAACTCTGATTCCTTTTCCATAACAGTAACCTGATGTCCCCTGAGTGCGGCCACCCGCGCTGCCTCCAAGCCTCCCGGCCCTCCTCCCGCCACCAATACTCTTTTAGGATTGCTTGCCCGCCTTATTGCATACTCTTTCTCTCTGCCCACCTCCGGATTGAGACTGCAACCCCTAGCTCCATACCCCAGGCATTCGATGCACTGGATGCATTGGCGAATATCTTCCAGTCGCCCTTCCTGTACTTTCTTCGGCATATCCGGATCGCAGATCAGCGGCTTGGCCAGTGAGACCACATCGGCCTTTCCTTTCACAAGAGCTTCTTCCCACAGGACCGGGTCATAACATCCCGAAGCGGAGCAAAAAACCGGTATTTTCAAAACCTTCTTCAATGGCTCCGAATATTCCCATATCCCAGTTCTCGGCTGGTGATTGCTATGTCCCCTTCCCTTCTCCGTCACTGCAAACGACTCATGAGTCCCGGCTCTGACATCAATATAATTAACCCCTTCCTTTTCCAGAGCGACGGCGAAACGGATACTGTCTTCCAATACAATTCCCCCGGGGGCAAGCTCATCTACAACCATGGCGTAGCCGATCAGGAAATCGGGGCCGCATCTTTCACGTATGTCCCGCACGATTTCCAAAGGTAACCTCATTCGGTTCTCGAGACTGCCTCCATAAAGATCCGTTCTTACATTCATTCTCGGGGAGAAAAATTGCTGCAGCAGGTAGGTGGCGGCCCCATGAGGTGCAACCCCGTCACAACCTGCCCGCTTCACCCTCATTGCCGCTTCAACAAAGAGTCTCTTGATCTCTTCAATCTCTTCCAGGGTCATCGCCCTTGATTGAAGAATCTCTTGACCGGCCGTCAGGCAGGGAACTCCGGATGGAGAAACAGGATCGCCCGCAGAGGACCCGCCATGATGCAACTGGACCACAACAGGAACACCCTCTCCGTGAATCGCTTCCGCCAGCGTTCGCAGTCCTGGCACATATCTATCATCGTCGATCCGCGGGTATCTCTCTATATTTCTACCCAGCACTTCAAGGAGTCCGGTTGAAATTAATGCCGCCCCCCCCCTTGCGCGGGCACGGTAGTAGTTGATCACTGACTCCGTTAATTCGCCGTTCTCCGCCCCGAATATTTTCATCATCGGAGCCATGATCATTCGATGCTTCAGCACGAGGCTCCCTACTGCTATGGGTTTAAGGATCATTTCAAACTTTTTATCCATTTTTTACCCCTTTCGGCATATTCCAGTGCTACCCTTTCCCTCAAACGTTCAGCACAATCGTCAGCACGTTATATATGTTGAAGTAGATTTTTTTGATCCTGGTTGTTTAGGGTTTCTTTCCACAGGCTCTCCACTTCAGAGGGAGACTCTGGCCGGCCTTTTATGAGGTGAGTGACGGATAAATTGTCCAAAAGATACTTCATCATATGGACCAGTCCTCCGGGGTAACGGTTACGAAATGCAAATGCACCCCCCGCGTCGAATGGGAAGATCGCCTTCAGATGGGATGGGTGCATCAAAGCGGCTTGCCACTGAGCGCCGGCAAAAGCGGAAATTCAGCGATACATGAAGTAACAAGAACAACTGACCGGGACCGCTTATCCTACTTTACCCGACTTCCTTGGTGAAAGAGAACGCTATTCGCTGTTGACTCAAGACGGCTGGATGTTTCGAATGCGCTCCCTTGTCACCCACTATGTGACCGGCATATGCTCCCTAGGCGCGCAATATTGAATGAAGTTCCCTTGCCGGGAGGCTACGCAATGTTTACAAGGAGCTTTGCTAACAAAGACTATCTAGAAACTTTTCAGACCTATCTCTTGTAAATCACCGAGATGAACTTTCTGCGACTCGGTTTCAAATACCCGGACCTTCAAATGCCTGGGCTTCCCTAACAACTTTGAAACCTGACTTGATTAGTGCATCCCGGAGCCATTCAACTTCCTCTTTGGGAATGGGTAGCAATGGAGCTCTCATGTAGGTTGCAGGTATCTTTCCTGTTAGCCAAGCACATACTTTAAACCGATACGGGAAATGAGTATAAGTCCTCGTCGCACTGCTGAACACCCCCCTTACCGCATCGGCAGACGGTGTTAAGCGAGCCTGAATGGAAAATGCTTCATTCAGATCACCGCGATTGATGGCATTGTATACGGCAAGATCTTCTCGAACCCGATAGACCCCTCCGGAGTTGACGTTACCTTCAAAGCCCGCTAACGTCGCCTCGGCTAATCCGTGGTCTCCGGCGAGAAGTGCGCACACATGTCTGCCTGTTTCTTTCTCCGCCTCTCTCAGAGCGCCTACGCAGGCGTGCATGATTCGCACGCTGTACATGCACTCCAACTTGAAGGCAACCAGGTTTTTTGTGACCATTGCTAGTGTTTTAAGGGTTTTCGGGGGGATATAGCCCATCGTTCCGGCAGCCGGGTTAGGCACGGCAAGAGCGATATAGGGAGCTCCTATTTCCTTGTCAAGACCCCTGTAATAGTCAACCATGGCTTTATCATCGATATCCGGATTCAGCCCATAGATGATAGGGGGCATCACATAGATAAAGTCGGCTCCTGCATCTTTAATTGCTTTACCCTGCTCAATGGCCATCCACGTCCATCCGCTCTCAGGGATACTGAGCCCCAGTTGAGCCCTACCTTTGACCTCATCCGCCGCAACTTTGAAAAACTTCAGCCTTTCTTCCATTGAAAGGCCCTCATGGGCGGTTCCGAAAAACATCCGTTTGGCGCCAGCGTCAAGAAAGTCTCTGATCTGCATCCGAATCGCTTCTTCGTCAAGCACTCTACAGTTCTTGTCTTTCCACACCACGTTTGTGGCGGGACATATACCGGACCAATCCCCTACTTTCTTCATGACGAACTCCTTTCTTTTGATCTTGCTTGGTTTGCACTCAATTTAGCCTGTTCTTACGCGTCTGCAGACAGTTTTATCGTTTAAGTTCCTCTATTTGCATCTCTGATTTCCAGTTTCTGAGGGTGGAACAGTCGTCGCCTCCTCCGGGATAACGACCGGTTTCCCCGTATACGGGAACGGGAAAAAATCGTTTTCTCGCACCATCACGGCCGCTCTCACCGGTGTAACGACCTGATGATCGCAAGGCCTCATGGTCACTTTTCCCCAGGGCATATTAAAGGTGGCCCCCTCCCATGCCTTGATAATCTTTTCTGAATCCGTGCTTCCGGCTTTCTTCACCGCATCGAAGAGCCATTGGGCTCCCCAGTAGATGTCGTTGACTCCGAAAACCGGACTATAGACCACGGGATCCAAATCTTTGTTCTTTTCCTTAAAGTCCTGAATAAATTTCCTCTGAACCGGGTTGCTCATATCGATCAAAGTGTGTTCAACCACCACGTGGCCTAAAGCCGCCTCTTTGACGTCCTGCATGATGTACGGATCGAACAGATATCCCCCTCCCGTGATCGCTTTCCAGCCCAGGTCGGCCCCTGTTTTGATTAAGTTGCTAAGATCAGGTCCGTAGTTACCAGTAAGAACGACCTCGGCGCCGGAGGCGATCACCTTGCTGACATAGGGGGCAAAGTCTTTCATTCCCACTGGATGGTAGTCTTCTCCCACGATTTGTCCGCCGGCAATCTTCTTCAAGTTTTTCTTATATCCATCAGCCACCTCGTGTCCGGCTGAAACATCCGTACAGAGAATGTAGAATTTCTTATATTTCGCATACGTGGCAAAATATGACATTAAGGCATTGGCTCGCTGAGTGGTACAGATCGTCGTTCTGAAGCTGTAAGGGCTGAACTCCGACCCTGTAATGCTGTCTGTGGTCGCGTTGTAGATGAGGTGTATCTTCTTGTATTTCTCAGCCACCTTCATCAAGGCCATGGCTGTTGGACTTCCGATGCTGCCCAGTAGGAGGTCGGCCTTATCTTCAAGGACCAGTTTTGTTGCCTTCCGGGATGTCACATCGGGTTTAAAGGCGCCATCCTCCACAACCAGTACTACCTGCTTCCCCAAAAGTCCCCCTTTTGCGTTAATTTCGTCAACGGCATATTTTGCACCGATAACGAAACGCTCTCCGGAGCTCTTGAATGGCCCCGAAGTAGCCTCGACCAGCCCCATCACAATCTTTCCGTCGGCCCCCTCCGCCGAATTCACCGAACAAATGAGTAGAGTGGATACAAACGAAACCAATAATACTCTCAGCACCAAAAGTCTCATCCGTTTCATCTTGACCTCCTCTCCGTTTTTGTCGCTAAACCGTTATCAATGGCTCCGCCAGCCGTATTAAGGCTTTTTTTTCACCTCTTCGATCGGACCGTGATCCATTCCACAAATCGATGCCCCAGTTTCTCGACAGGAATACCCCAAGCCAGCGCTCACGACTTACTTCCTTTTTGCCACCGTGAAATACTTGCGGTTAAGGTTTAAAATATGCTTCTCCATTTCCTCTCTGGCTCCCATTAGATTCTTTTCTTTTATGGCCTCATAAATTATCTTGTGGGACTTCAAGACCCTCTTCGCGTAGTTGGTATCCGGATTGAGCGATTGGATAAATCTTGCTGCCTCATTCATGATCGACTCGATGATCACTTCAAATAGGTAATTTTTTGACGCTTTGGCTATAAAGACGTGGAAATCCAGACTGGTTCTGTCGGTCGACACCCCATCCGAGAGTTGACGCTCCATTTCTTCGATGTTCTTCCTGAGCAAAACCAGGTCACTCTTGGTAATCCTCGGTATCGCAAGGTCCAGTACGTCCAACTCGATCGCAAGTCTCGTCTCCGTTAGCCCCCGGTGCGTCAAATTCCCGCATTTGACCAAATCCGATATGGACCTTGAAATGGCGGTGGCATCAAGGGCCTTGATGAAAGATCCTCCCCTGTTCCCCTGCTTAATATAGACTAGTCCGGATTGTTCCAGAATTCGCAATGCTTCTCGCACGACTAACCTTGCTGTGTTGAATTGTTTCGATAATTCCTTTTCAGGCGGTAATTTGTCTCCGGGCTTCAACATTCCCGAAAAGATCAGCTCCCTGATCTGATCGGATATTTGCTCGAAAATTTTCTTTTTCACTTTGAGAGGTTTAAATAGAGGTTGTTTGGGCATCATGTAATGTCTTATATTAGACATTACTTAATTTGTCAAGGAATTTTTTCAACCCTTCCTGTGAAGCGGTTTATCTCTGCCGACGGATTGGAATTGCTCCTAAAGGGCGAAAGGGTTCCCCGTTGGTATGCAGAGGCAACGGCTCACGGACAAGAACAAACTCAAACCGCTTGCCAACCGGCCTGATATGGGTACAATAAGCGAGGGGATCAACGTAAAGAAAGGAGGCGACGTATGAAGATTTTGGGGCTTTGCTGCAGTCCACGAAGACAAGGGAACACGGAGACTTTGCTGGAGGTGGCACTCCAAGGGGCTGTAGAAGAGGGGGCAGAAGTGGAACTCTACGCCGTAGCAGGCAAAAACATAAAACCCTGTGCTGGTTGCCGAGCCTGTGGTGAGACGGGGGAGTGTGCCGTCAAGGACGATATGCAGGATCTCTATAACAAACTACTGTCCTCAGATGGCATTATTTTCGGTACCCCGATCTATTTTTACTCCATGACGGCTCAGGCTAAAACGGTCATCGACCGTACGATTGCGTTGACCCATCCGCATAGAAGCCTGGCCAACAAAGTAGGAGGTGTAGTGGTTGTAGCTGGCAGCCTGGGAATCATAGATGCATTAAAGGATTTGTATTTCTATATGATCACACGCCAGATGCTCCCAGCTAACTTTGTAGCGGCTTATCCTGGCGCCAAGGATGAGCTCAGAAAAATGGAGCAGTGTATGGATGCAAGCCGCCGCCTCGGACGACAGATGGTTCAGATCGCTGCAAAGAAGTTCGAGTATCCCAGCGAGTTTCCGAGAGCTCACTTCGCCTTTGGAACAAACAAACGTTAACCCCGAGCACATCGCGGGGAGATTTTTCTAATCTATGTGTAATCATTTGCCGGAGGCTTGATTTATGAAGGGATGGGGGTAAGACGTTTCATTGCGACACAGTCTCTTCGGGGAAGGGTGAGGGACTTGAGGGCTAAATCCTTCTTTGCTTCTGCCTTCCGTGGGGTATCCTGAGCTTCCTCATACGGTGCCGGAGGGTACTGGGATTTATGCCCAGCAGTTTGGCGGCCCCGGCCGATCCATGAATTTTCCCTTTGGTCATCTCCAGGGCTTGCTGAATGTGTTTTGACACGGCGTCATCAAGGTTGGAAAAATCATCCTTTCGTGTTGTCAATTTTCCGTGATCCTCATTGTCATCCGGCCAGACGATGTTATCGAAAGTTAGGGGCCGGCCTTTGCTCAGAATCAAGGCCCGCTCGATGACATTCTCCAGTTCCCTTACGTTGCCCGGCCAAGCATAACCCATCAGGGGCGCCATGGCTCCTGGAGCAAGTCTTGGGAGGAGATGCATCTGCAGTTCCTTTGACTTTTTTTCAACAAAATGATCGACTAAAGCAGGGATATCTTCCTTTCGATCTCTTAATGGCGGGATGGCGATCGGAAAGACATTCAGCCTGAACCACAGATCATCTCGAAATAGTCTTCTCTTGACCATTTCACGGAGGTTTTGGTGGGTTGCAGCGATGATGCGGATGTCTACCTTGATTTGGCCGGTGCCCCCCACACGATGGATATTCTTATCCTGTAAAACCCGCAACATTCTGACCTGAGCCTGGAGCGGCAGTTCGCCCACCTCATCCAAAAAGATTGTTCCCCCATCGGCGCGCTCAAAGCAGCCTCGCTTTTGAGAAATGGCGCCGGTAAAAGCACCCTTTTCATGGCCGAAGAGTTCGCTGTCGATGAGGGTTTCAGGAATGGCCCCGCAATTCACCTGGATGAAGGCGCCGTTCTTGCGACGGGACAAACTGTGGATCGCATTCGCGATAATTTCCTTCCCTACCCCTGTCTCTCCCTGCAACAGGACCGGACTGTCCAGAGGAGCGACTTCCCTGACCATTTCCATGACTTCTTTTAGACCAAAGTCCTCGCCGATCACATCCCCGGAAAAATGCTGAAGTCTGCCCTGGAGATAACGAAGGTCATCCGCCATGATCTCTTTGAGTTGATTCAGCTCATCATACCGTAGGGAATTCGAGAGGGCGATCGCAAAAGGTTCATACAGGATTGAGTATAATCGCAAATGCTCCTCCGAGTACCGGTCGAGTCCCTCTGCGAACAGGACCAAGTTCCCAAGTTTTGTTTCTTTGACGGCCAGGTGCATCACCATAATGGAATCGTTCCATCGTCCGGTCCTTTGCACGATCGGTCTTGCAACCGGATCCATGATCACGCGATTCCGTATCATGACGGGTGGAAGGCCAGGGCCATCGAGGAACCTCTTTCCCTCGTCGTCGAGCGGCAGAACTGTATTGACCCTACTGGCCTCTGTGGGGGTGGCTATCGCAATCGTCCTTAATGCACTCAATCCCCGATCATAAAGGCTGAGTTGGAATCTATCCGCTGGCATAAAGGATCTCAGGAAGATGAGACAATCCTTCATGGCCAACTCAAAATCGAGATTTCCACAGATGCGCAGCGTAGCCTGGCGGAAGAATTCATTTTCGTCGATCATCATATTTCTAATTCCACCCGAGTCAGAAAAAATTAGGAGATGTTAATTATTTATCATATTTGACAATTTAACGCAAAATCGTCTAATATGACAGGGGATTGGTCATATTTGACAAATTCGAAACAACAATATTTTTATGTACTTGATATTACAATATAAAATTAATGGCACATTTTTCGCAATGATCTTTATAGACGTCTTCATCGCTGTCAATTCATGATCCCGGGCATCACATCTCTTCATGTCCAATCAAAGTTCTGAATCCTGATTTCTATGAGAAGCACTATGCCCAGGGTATGATCACCGAAGAATAGAAGGATCACATCAAGGTGTGGCGTCAGGAAAGGTGATGGCGGGAAAACAGCAGGACTGGGAAGGGCTGTTGTGAAAGAGGAGACAAGTTCAAGAAGACGGGAATTCGCGAGCAAAACCCACAGCCTCACGAATAGCGGTCGTCATGTTGTTCTAAGGGGATCACAAGGCAGCAAGGGCAGCCGGAGAACTTCGAACGGTTCTGCAGATATCCTCCAAAGAACGAAGAAGATCGCTGTTGAGGAACACTGGGCGAATCAGGAGCTGAACGACCTACGGACCGAGTGGGGGAAGAGAACGAGATACCCCATTACTGTCGATCCAAAGGCCATCGGATACTCCTTCCCCAGGGCGCCGGACTTCGAGAAATTCCGTCTTCCTTTCATGGACGAATTCGGCATCTGCCCTGCAGGTCATTTCAACAGGCTCCCCCGGCATTCAGGGGTACGCCGACGCGCAGACCGCCGTCACCAAGGCAAAGCAGATCAACGATACACAGGCAGAAATCATTCGGAAGTACCCCGGACGCTTTGCGGGTTTTGCGGGCTTGCCCACCCAGGACCCGAAGGCCGCCGCCGATGAGCTCGAGCGGGCGGTGAAACAGTTGGGATTCAAGGGCGCCATGATACAGGGCAGCACCAACTGGGAGTATCTCGACGACGCGAAGTACTGGGTGATCTGGGAGACGGGCAGAAGCCCTGGAAGTGCCCATCTATCTGCATGTGCAGGAGCCTTCTTTTGATTCGGCAAAGTATACGCGGGACACCCCGAACTGACCGGTGCTACCTGGGCCTGGGGGGTCGAGACGGGCACTCATGCGCTCCGTATCATCAACGCCGGGGTCTTCGACGCATTCCCCAAGGCCACACTGATTCTGGGACACCTCGGTGAATCTCTTCCATATCTCCTTGGCCGTCTGGATGAGGGGTACGTCATGGCTGCCAAGAGCGGCAGAAAGCTCCAGAAGCGGCTTTCCGAATACATCAGGAGTAACATTCTCGTCACGACGAGCGGCCTCTACAGACCGGAGGCGCTGTTGTGCGCGATAAGCGCCATGGGCGAGGACCGCGTCCTCTATTCCATGGACTATCCCTTTGTGCATCCCAAGGCCTCCATCGACTGTTTTGAGAGCACTCCAATGAGCGATGAAGTGCGAGAGAAGATAGCACACCTGAATGCTGAACGATGGTTGAAGCTTTAGGGAGGCATGCCTGCCGGACGGCGAAATCCTGTGACCGGACAGTGAGAAGGAGGCTGGTAGCCTTTTTGAGAGGAGGAACCACTATAATCTACCGATCCAGTTCCAACCCAGAACGATGACGGGCGGAACCCGGTTTTTTGGAGATAGAAAAGTTGCGGAGAAAGGGGGTGTTCATTCTTCTCAAGAACAAGAAAATCAAATCTCGGACGGAGTGGCTGTAATCATTAATTAAGCAATATTACAAAGGAGGCATGTCATGAGGAAAAAGCAATGGATCGGAATTACGCTGTGTATTTGTCTGATGCTATGGGTGGCTTTAGCGCCCGCGTATGCTCAGCCGGCAGCACCCAAGGCCATAAAGATTGGGATTATGATTTCCATGACCGGTCCCGATGCCGCGATCGGAAGGCCGGCCAAAGACGGTTACGAAATGGCAGCGGCAAAAATCAATAAGGACGGCGGTGTTTTCGTCAAGGAATACGGCAAAAAAATACCTCTTGAAATTTCAATCCTGGATATGGAGACCAACCCGGAGAAGGCGATCGCCCGAGCGGAGGCATTCAATCAACAAGGCGCTTCTATTGTCTGCGGCACGACCATGATGAGTGGGTCTTCCGATGTCTTTGAAAAGAATAAGTTACCTGCCATCACCTCATTGGTGACCAATGTCGCGCTTTGGGAGAGGGGCTTTAAGTACTATTTTGGTCTCAGTAAGCTCAACGATGGGATCGTCAATGCAGTCTTCGGTGCCTTCGGAAAAATCCCCAAGGATCAAAGGCCAACCAAGTGGGCCATGTGGCAAGAGCAAACCGATTGGATCGCTGAGATGTTCAATCTCGCGAAAGAGAAAGCGGCGGCAGCAGGGATTACCTTCGTATCCCATAACAATTATCAGGTGCTAACTCCGGATATGAGCAAGCTCATCCTTGAGGCAAAAAAGGCCGGTGCAGAGGTGGTCTTTTCCGGGCCCGTCCCTCCGGATTGCATTACGATGCTTAAGCAGATGAAGGAGCTTGATTATAATCCAAAAGCCATCATTATGATCAGGGGGTCCGACGATCCCGTCTGGGTGAAGATGACAGGCGCCATGGGTGATTATGTCATCGGATGTCCTGACTGGCATCCTGCGCTAAACTACCCCGGCGTGAAGGAATTGAATGCCGAATACAAGGCCAAGTTTGGAACGGAAACTCACATTGTTGTCGGGAATGCCTATGCCTCGATTCAGGTCGCAGCCGCGGCGATCGAGAAAGCCGGCACGCTGGACAGAACGAAAATCAGGGATGCGATTGCCAGCATCGATGTACCGACCGTTTTTGGACAGATCAAGTTTAATGAGAAATGCCGGCGAATCAATGCTCCCCTTGTCGTTACGCAATGGCAGAAGGGAAAAATGGAGATGGTCTGGCCGGATGACATGAAGTCAAAGGCAATGATTTATCCCCGACCCAAGTAGCATGTCATAAATTTCGTGCATTCCAACCGCTGAGTTTCGCGGTTGGAATGCTTTCTTATTGAGCTGTAAAGATCGAACGGATTCTAAATCCGAAGCACGGAATACGAAATTCGAAACAAAAAAGATGTCGAATCCTAAACTCGAAACCCCTGCCTTCGCCGGAGCGGCTTCGCACAGGCAGGCTAAACTCTAAACAAACCCATTCGACAGGGCCCATGGCCCTGAGTCTTATCGAAGGGTCAAATGTCCCTGCCTACCGGCAGGCAGGCAAAGCACAAACTCAAAACCATATGACTTAGAAAATATTCGGTTTAATTTTTGAGCAGTCAAAATTACTTTTTGAGTTTTATATTTAGGATTTAGAGTTTAATGTTTAGAGTTTGAACAAATTCGGATTTCGGATTTTTTGAGGTCCTATTGCTTCCGGCCGGGACGGGTCAGGTCAAAAGACGCCCATCGGCCACAACACGCAAGTAAGACATGAAATTGCTTGAAGTAGACAACGTTTCGAAAGCGTTTGGCGGTGTGCTTGCTGTCAATCGGGTGAGCTTTCATCTCGACCAGGGAGAGGTGCTGGGACTGATTGGTCCTAACGGAGCGGGCAAAAGCACGCTGTTCAACATCATATCGGGGATTTTCAAGCCGAACACAGGTACGGTGAGGTTCAATAATAAAGATATCACCGGGATGGCTCCTTATAAGATATGCGAGAGCGGGATAGCCCGGACCTTCCAGTTGGTTAAACCTTTCAGCCGGTTAACTTCACTGGAAAACGTGATGGTAGGAAGAGCTTACGGCAGCCATCCGGCTCGGGATACAAGAGAGGCCCGCATCGAATCGGAGCAGATATTGGCTTTTACCCGCTTGGCAAACAAACAGACAAGGACGGCGGGCATGCTTAGCCTGGTGGACCGGAAGCGGTTGGAAATTGCCCGAGCCCTGGCCACGAAACCTAAGTTGCTCTTACTGGATGAGATGATGGCAGGTTTGAACCCGGCAGAGCTGGATGATGCGATTGCGCTGGTGAAGTCAATCAGAGATTCGGGCATCAGCCTCATCGTTGTTGAACATGTCATGAAAGTGATCATGGGGATTTCGGACAGGGTCATTGTGCTGAAGACCGGCGAGAAAATAGCGGATGGCACCCCTCAGGAGATTGTCTCCAATCGCGAGGTTGTGAAGGCCTATTTAGGAGGAGAAGTCTCGTGTTAAAGATTACCCATATCGATGTCTATTATGGTGACCTTCAGGCATTATGGGATGTCTCGCTGACGATCGGAGAAGGGGAAATCGTGACGCTGGTTGGTTCCAATGGCGCGGGCAAGAGCACCCTCATGAATACCATCTCAGGGTTACTCAAAATTCGAGCCGGATCCATTGAATTTCGTGGCATTCGCCTCGACAGCTTGCCTGCACACTCAATTGTAGAACATGGCATTTCCATGGTTCCTGAGGGAAGAAGAATATTCCCGCAGATGAGTGTCCTGGAGAACCTGGAGATGGGTGCTTCGATTCACGCAGCGCGCAAGGTAAGGCAAAAAACGCTCAAAGAGATCTATGAGGTCTTTCCGATTTTGGGAGAGAGAGCCAAACAAAGGGCGGGGACGCTGAGCGGGGGAGAGCAACAGATGTTAGCCATCGGCAGGGCCCTGATGTCACAACCGAAGGGTCTCTTAATCGATGAAATGTCCCTGGGTTTGAGCCCTCTTGTGGTGCAAGAACTCTCCCGTGTTATTCAGAGCATCAATAAGGCAAACCATTTGACCATTTTCGTTGTCGAGCAGGATGTGCCACTGGCTTTATCGATGGCTCACCGTGGTTATGTGATAGAAAATGGGCGTATTATAGACCAGGGTGACGCGAAGTCTCTGTTATGCAGTGCACGTATTAAAGAGGCCTATTTGGGGGCGGCGTAGAGAAGAGGGAAGTGGGTCTATGGAAATCGTATTCCAGACGATGGCCAATGGTTTGTTGGTCGGGGCTCTCTACGGGCTGGTCGCGCTTGGGTTTGCTCTGCTGATGGGCGTCATGAAATTCCTCAATACGGCTCATGGGACATTCATCATCCTGGGTGGCTATCTGAGCTACTGGCTCCTGGAGCTTTGGGGGATTGACCCATTCCTTTCGCTACCCTTGGTCGTCATGGCCATGTTCCTCATCGGGATCGTCTTCTATAAGCTGGCTCTTTCGCCCTTGCTGAAATTACCGAACATCGGAATGCGAATTAACACTTCCATGCTGATTACCTTTGGCTCGATCTGGGTCCTGGATAACACGATGACCTTGCTCTGGACCCCTGATGTCCGAAGTATCATGACCTCCTACACCGGACAGACCTTAAAGCTTCTCGGCGTTAGATTCAGCCTCACCGGTCTCGGCGGAGTGGGCGTTGCTGTTCTGGTGGCATTGGCGCTCTATTTTATTCTCAGCGGGACTTATTTTGGCAAACATATCCGGGCGGCGACGCAGGATGCTGTCGCAGCCAGCCTCTGTGGAATCAACGTTCAACGTACCTATTTATTTTCATGTGGCATAGCGATCGCGCTGGCAGGCGTGGCCGGGATGGTGGTCGTTTCAAGTTATTCCATCAGCTCGACCGCCGGCATCGGTTGGCTATCCTCAGCGTTTGTGGTCATGGTTCTTGCGGGTGAAGGAAACATCAATGCCATTATTCCTGCCGGTATGCTCCTGGGGCTGATTGAGTCGGCAGGTCTTCTGGTGGTGGGGGTTTCGTACCGCCAGGCGATCGCGCTGATCGTCTTTATCATCGTCCTCATGATCAAACCCCAGGGATTGTTCGCCAAAAAGGAGTATGGATCCTGATGAATTGGAAGAAACTGTCCATCCTCGGGGTTTTGGTCATGGTGTTTCTGATTCCTCCTTTGATTTGGGATATCGGAACCAGTGTCCTGAATCTGCTGATCATGCTGTTTATCTATATCATCCTCGCTCAGAGCTGGAACCTGATGGGAGGCTATACAGGACAGATTAATCTGGGTCTGGCTGCTTTCTTTGGTTGCGGGACGCTGGTGACGCATTTCATCTGGAAGGCTGGGGTCCCCTTTTATCTGGCGATGACAGCGGGTGGAGTCGCTGCCATGTTGTTGGCCGTGGTGATTGGTTTGCCTACCCTCAGGTTGAAAGGGATGTATTTTGGCATAGGGACGTTCGCATTGGCAGAGGTGTGCCGAATCGTGGTGGGGAGCACTTTCCATCGGATGCTTAAGATGCCCAGTTCCTATGTTGCTTCCTATAGCCTTGTTTCCCGTTATTACGTTGCCTTTGTTGTAGCCGTCCTGGCAATCGTCATCGTTTACCTGGTGACCCATTCAAAGCTGGGACTGGGAATGGTTGCGGTTCGGGACGACGAAACAGCAGCCCAGGTGACCGGTGTCAACACGTTCAAATGTAAGGTGTTGGCATTATTCATCAGCGCACTGTTGGCCGGACTGGCCGGGGGCGTCTTCGCTTACTTGCGGCTTTCCTTCCATTACATCTTCATGATGTTCAGTCCTGTCTGGACGTTTGAACCCCTCATGGCAGCGATCATCGGCGGTGCCGGCACATTAGCGGGACCGATTATAGGCAGCATTTTCCTGGTCATCCTTTCAGAGATCTTTGCGCTTAAATTGGGAGAAACACATCTCATCATATTCGGGTTTCTGTTCATTCTGGTCGTGATGTACTTCCCCTCCGGACTGGTCGGGTCTATAGACCAAATTCGGCAGAAGATAAGTGGTGTTGGCCGGAAGAGCTAATCTGAAAGGAAAACGGATTGTTTTCTTACGACAACTCAAGGAGGGTTGAAGTGATTCCAAAGAAAAAGATTATTGGCTTATCCTGTGGAAGAGTGAACGGCAACAGTGAAATTCTTTTAAAGGAAGCTGTGATGGGAGCGGAGGAGATCGGAGTCCAATCAGAAATCATCCGCGCCATGGAGCTGAGAGTCAAACACTGCACGGGTTGTGAAGCCTGCTCCATGGCCATGGCCCGGGGAAAGGAATCAAGATGCGCGATCAAAGACGATGATGTCGAGTGGATTCTGGAAAAGGTCCTGGTGGAGGATTGCGGTCTCATCGTCAGTACCCCGGTCTATCATTTAAGGTCCAACGGATGTTTTGAGATTATTAATGAGCGAATGCTTCCAACGATGTTCAGGAATCCGGGGATTCTGAAAAAGACAAGAGTAGGAGCGATCATTTCTGTCGGCGGGGGGGAGCCCGAATGGACCCCCTTAGGGCTCACATCGGCCAATATCTTTGTCCAACATACCCGAAAACTGGTCGATCAAATCCAGGTGAATTTCGTGGGACGCCCGGGCGCTGTTTTGGCGAGACCGGAGGTCCTCCAGCGGGCCAGGGAATTGGGACGAAGAGTTGCCAGGGCAATGAAGGTGCCGATTGAAGAAGTGAAATACTTGGGCGAAGACAAAGACGTTTCTTGCCCGGTCTGCCACTGCAACGTCGTGCAGGTGTTTGAGAAATTGCCGGATGTCTACTGCCCGGTATGCTGGGTCCATGGTGTCCTATCTGCCGAGGGAGGCAAAATGAAGGTGAAGTGGAACGAAGAGGATGCAAAGCATCCCCGGTTTTCCGAAAAAGGGGTTTTCACGCATTTGGAATTGATCAAAAACCTTCAGAAAAAATTCTTTACAGAAGATCAGGACAAAGTCAAAGCACTGATGCCAAAATATACAGCGTACGGCAACATTGTAAAACCCTAACCCCACTCCCACCCCACCCTTCCCCTCCCCCTGAAGGGGAGGGAAATCGCTATCTTCCTCCCCCTTCAAGGGGGAGGTTAGGAGGGGGATGGGATTTGTCGAAGTAGTATAATTATGTCTTCTCAAAGATGGACTTATTTGTAGCTGTTAAATGATATCGAAAGGTCCTCCCCAGGTCAGAATAGCCCTTCGCAATTGTGGTGAGATCGACCCCGGAAATATCGATCACTATATCGGCCGCGGCGGGTACAGCGGACTGGTCAGGGCTCTGAAGATGGTTCCTGAAGAGGTGATCGAAGAGGTGGGTAGGTCCGGGCTCCGGGAGCGAGGCGGGGACGGATTTCCCGCGGGAAAGAAGTGGCGCCTCAGTTTCAATGCACCAGGCAGTGAGAAGATTGTGATCTGCAATGCCGCAGAAGGCGACCCGAATTCTCTCACGGCCCGGGCCCTGCTGGAAGGAGACCCCCATTCCGTCTTAGAGGGAATGGGCATTGGTGCCTATGCCATTGGAGCCGGCCTGGGGTGGATCTATATTAATGCTGAATACGGATTGGCGATTAACAGACTCAGGACTGCTTTGAAGCAAGCGGAGGATCATAGGTTTCTAGGGGATCATCTTCTGGATTCCAACATCCCTTTCCGCATCGAGGTTAAAGAAGGGACGGGCAAACTCGCCTGCGGCGACGAGACTTTCCTGATCAACGCCATAGAAGGTAAGCAAACCATGCCTTTCGTTTGTTCTTCTCACCCTCCCGTATCCGGGCTGGGGGGTAAGCCAACCCTCATCCATCAGGCAGAGACCTGGGCCCATGTCTCTGCTGTCATGGAGAAGGGTGCAGAATGGTACGCTGGCTTCGGCACTGAGCAAAGCAGGGGGACGAAAGTTTGGAGTTTATCGGGAAAGGTGATGCATTCCGGGTTGATCGAGGTCCCCATGGGCATACCTCTCCGTGAAATTGTTTATGACATCGGAGGAGGCCTCCCGGATGGCAAGTCTCTAAAAGCAATCCGGGTCGGCGGTTCCACAGGCGGTTATCTACCGCCAAGTTCCCTGGACCTGCCCATTGACGAGGAGCATCTGTCCGCTGCCGGGACCCTCATGGGGTCCGGAAACATTCTGGTGATCGATAGCGATGCCTGCATCGTTGATCAAGCGAAGTGCTCTCTCTCCTTCATCCGGAGTGAATCGTGCGGCAAGTGCGTTTTTTGCCGTGAAGGTACGATGCAAATGGCAGAAATTCTGGCGGACATTACCGAAGGCAGGGGAAAAGCTCATGATATCGACCTGCTGTTAGAGTTGGGGGAAGGTCTTAAGTTGGGGGCTCAATGCGATCTGGGCAGGACGGCAGCTTATCCGGCCCTCACCGCGATCCGGTATTTTCGCGAGGAACTTGAAGCGCATATCAAGGATAGAAAGTGTCAGGCGCGCGTCTGCAAAACCCTTGAGCCGTCGACGTAGGCCCAGGGAGGGTGATGCAGCACCCTCCCAAATCCCACGGATCAGTGAGGTATTACGGGGATAGTCCCCGAAAGGAGAAAGTAGATTGCAGGATGTGAAGGACGGTCGAGATGAGCGGATCGAGGTCCTCTTTCGTAAAGCGGCACCCATCGACGTCCCGGAAGCCCGTTATCCGGGCTTCAAACCTGGTACGACCGTTCTCCCTAAAGGGTTTGTCCAAAAGAAAGGAGCACTCCCGCTCCCCTGCGACATTATCTTTGAACGAGACGTTGCTGTGGCGCTCCGCGATGGCACGATCATCTATACGGATATCTTTCGTCCCGTCGGTGGTACCCACCTCCCGGCCATCGTCGCCTGGAGTCCCTACGGAAAGGAGGGAGGCTTGACGCTCCTCGACGACTTTCCTTTTCGGGCCGGTGTGGCCAAGAATGCAGTCTCGGAACTGCAGAAGTGGGAAGGTCCTGATCCCGCCTACTGGTGTTCCCATGGTTACGCGGTCGTGAATCCCGATGCTCGCGGTGCCTTTAGTTCGAACGGAGACATCCACTTCTGGGGGAGCCAAGAGGGCCGGGACGGCACCGATATGATTGAGTGGGTGGCATCTCAGGAGTGGAGCAACGGCAAGGTTGGGCTGTCGGGCAACTCGTGGTTGGCCATTGCCCAGTGGTTTATCGCAGCAGAGAGACCTCCCCATCTGGCCGCCATTGCTCCCTGGGAGGGGTGGTCCGATGCCTACCGAGAAGATGTGGGTCGTGGCGGTGTGCAGGATTTCGGATTTTGTGAACGCATTGTCTCGAAGATGCGCGGGAAGAATCGTGTCGAGGACGTCCCCACCATGATCCAGAAATATCCCCTCATGAACGCCTGCTGGGAGGACAAAATCGCCAAGTTAGAGAATATTGGCATTCCTGCCTACGTTGTCGCAAGCTGGACCGGCATGATGCACGTACACGGGACCCTCGACAGTTTCCAGCGGATTCCCTCCAAAGAAAAATGGCTTCGCGTCCATAACACTCAGGAATGGCCCGACTATTACGACCCTAAGTACACGGAAGATCTACGTCGATTCTTCGACCGGTACCTGAAGGGTATCAAGAACGGCTGGGAGAATACCTCGCGGGTGCGACTGTCGGTTCTCGACCCCGGCGGCGCTGATGAAATCAATCGTCCTGAGAACGAATTTCCCCTGGCTCGGACACAGTACAAGAGTCTCTACCTCGACGGACGCTCGGGGACGCTCTCTTCCAATCCGGTGACAGATGAGACTTTGGTGCGCTATGCGGCTGACGATGGCAAAGGAAAAGCTGCCTTCACTATCAGGTTCGATGAGGATACGGAACTGACCGGATACATGAAGTTGCGCCTCTGGGTGGAGGCAATCGGGTCAAACGACATGGACCTATTCGTCAAGGTCCAGAAGCTCAGCAAAGGAGGCAAGGTCCTTTCCAGCCCGGTCATTGTCCCGCCAATCCCGTTGCCCGGACGATGGTCAATCTCCTGTGGTCGTTCGGAGTCCGGAAGCTGTCCTTTCTCTTCTTTACCGGTCCTTCCGGGAGATTGCGGGTCTCCCACCGTGCACTCGATGAGGCACGGTCGACCCCATCAGAACCTTATCTGACACACCGCGCTGAAGAGTTTTTGAGTCCCGGGCAGATTGTTCCGGTGGAGATTGGAATATGGCCTGTGGGCATGCGCTGGCATGCCGGCGAGCAATTGCGGCTTATGATCGCAGGATACAACCTGACGCCGATGCCAATGGCCGGGATCAAGCCGCCTAAGCTGCGCAACAAGGGTGAGCACATCATCCATGCGGGTGGTAAGTACGATTCACACCTTCTGGTGCCGGTGATTTCGAAGGGCCAGTCTTTGGGAGGAGGTTGATTGGCAATAGGCCTGGGCGTAGACATCATCACCCTCAGCAGAATGAAAGACGTATTGGACACCGGCGGCAAGGTGTTTCTGGACAAGGTATTTCACGCCGTGGGAGCAGGAGCGGGCTGAAGCCCACTCCCGACCGCGTGGCCTATCTGGCAATGATCTTTGCTGCCAAAGAAGCCATCTTTAAAACGTTTGGAATTGGCTGGGAGACAGGCGTCCAGTTCAAGGAAATAGAGGTCCGGGACGGGGAACATGGAGAGCCGATCCCCGTTCTCACGGGAAGATTTGCTGAGCTTGCATCCGAACGTGATGTCTCCCGTGTGCTTTTGAGCCTCTCGTATGATGGCGACTATGCCGTGGCAGTAGCAACCTTATCAAAATGAGAGATTTCTGAAAAGGCCAGAAATCTCTGGTTACAGCGATTATGAAACGATTACAACGAAGCAACCCCTCCCTTCCTCGTAACTCCCCCCGCCCCCTCTCTTATTCTAAGAGGGGATCATTTGATTCCCCCCTTAGATTAAGGGGGGATTTAGGGGGGTTATATTGGGAGGTGAGGTGGGATTAATCATCTTAGAGAAACTGTGAGTATCCCTTCAACCAGGAGAACTTGAAATGCCTACGGATGTCATGGAGCAATTGCAGGTTAAGGCCAAGGCGAATCCTCAAAGGGTTGTATTTTCTGAAGCTGATGAGGAGAAGATCCTTCGTGCGGCGCGTCAGATAAAAGATATGGGGATCGCGTATCCTATACTCGTCGGGGAACCCGAGGCCGTATCCCTCTTGGCCGGAAACATCGGGGTGTCGCTTGATGGGATCACGGTGATTGACCACACTGATGCAGGAAAGGTCGAGCAGTTCGCCAGCGGGTATGCGAAGATCAATCCGGACTTTCCGGCCTCCGCTATCAAGCGCATGCTAAGGGACCCGCTTTATTTCGCGGCCATGATGGTGAAATTAGGCGAGGCGGACTGCATGGTGGCAGGACTGAGCCATACGACGGGAGAGGTGATCATGGCCAGTGAGATGATCATCGGATTGCAGGAAGGCATCTCCACGGTCTCAAGTACGGGCATTCTTTCCATCCCGGGATATGAGGGGCTGGAAGGGAACCTGCTGGGGATTGCTGACTGCGCTGTCTGTCCGGCGCCCGATTCTAAGGAGCTGGCCGACATCGCCATCTCGACGGCCGACACCTTGCAGAGACTGCTGGGCTGGGAGCCGCGCGTGGCCCTGTTGTCCTTTTCAACAAAGGGCAGCGCAAGCCACGAGCGCGTTGACACAGTACTGCAGGCCCTGGACATGGTGCGCGAGCGGAGGCCGGAGCTGCTCATTGACGGCGAGCTTCAACTGGATTCCGCGATCGTCCCGGAGGTGGCAGCCAGGAAGGTGAAGGGAGGAAGCCCGGTGGCCGGCAAGGCCAACATCCTGATCTTCCCGGATCTCAACGCAGGCAACATCGGGGTGAAACTTGTCCAGCGGTTTGCCAAGGCGGTGGCTTATGGGCCGCTTCTGCAGGGCTTCGCCAAGCCGGTAAGCGACCTGTCCCGTGGCGCGCCTGTGGAGGAGATTGTAGGGGCGACCACGATGGTGGCAGTACGAGCACAAAATAAATAGGGCTCGAATATCGAAGCACGAAATTCGAAACAAATCCGAATTTCGAATGTTTCAAATTCTAAACATCGTAGTACCTGAAAAAACTGATTTCGGTCAGTTAGAATTCGAATTTTGGTCATTGTTTCGGATTTCGATATTCGAGTTTCGGATTTTAATTCAATGGTCGCTCGCTTACCCGATGTTACATCTTTGCGCCTGGCGCAACCCTGCCTGATGGTTAAGGACCAGGTTGGTCATGGAGGGAAAGGTAACTCTTGTGGATAAGAAATACAGACTTCTTGCGATCAACCCGGGCTCCACCTCAACCAAGATCGCGCTCTTTGAAAACGATACGGAAATTTTCTCTGCCAACGTCGCTCATGACGCAGCCAGGCTCAAAGAGTTTCGCGAGATCAGCGACCAGTTTCCGTATCGTAAGGAGACCATACTGAGTGAGCTGGCTAAAAAGAACATCTCCTTGAAAGGAATAGACGCCTTTGTCGGACGGGGAGGCGGGCTCGTCGGCCTGGAAGGAGGAACCTATACGATCAATGAGACCTTGCTGCATCATGCCAGAATTGGCTTTACCGTGAAACACCCGGCCACGCTCGGCAGTCAGCTGGCCCATGACTTTGCGTTGACCTATGGCGGAAAAGCCTTCGTCGTCAATCCGCCCGACGTCGATGAATTTCAACTTGTGGCACGAGTCAGCGGGCTCCACGATGTCCCCCGCGAGAGCAGGGGCCACCCTCTCAACCAGAAAGAAGTCGGAATCCGCTACGCCGCAGAGATCGGCAAGCGTTACGAGGATCTCAACCTGATCATATCCCACATCGGCGGCGGCGTAACGGTGACGGCTCACCAGAAGGGTCGTATGGTCGATTCGACCGATGTGATCAATGGCGATGGTCCCATGGCTGCCACGCGCGCAGGCGCGATCCCGGCTGTGGCCATCATCAGGATGTGTTATTCGGGAAAATATACGGAAAAAGAGATGTATGACCGCATCACCAAGAATGGCGGTCTGGTCGATCATCTCGGCACCGCCGACGTCCGCGAGATACAGGAACGCATCAAAAACGGCGATGCCTATGCAAAACTCATCTACGACGCCATGATCTATCAGATTGGAAAGAGCATCGGCGCTTATGCAACGGTCTTAAGAGGTGAAGTGGATGCCATTCTACTGACCGGCGGCATCGCTCACGATGCCTATCTGGTCGAGAGGATCACCGATATGGTCAAGTACATCGCTCCGGTCAAGGTCTACGCAGGTGAGTTCGAGATGGAAGCCCTGGCTGCAGGCGCTCTCAGGGTGCTGACCGGTCAGGAACAGCCCAAGACCTATACCGGAGTACCGGTATGGAATGGTTTTGACGAGAGATGAACAGGTTGCTGAAAAATGGCCATCTACTGCGTTTCCCTCATCCTTCGTCGTTGCAGCGTACAGGCAAGTACGCCTCGCTCCTCAGGATTTCGGGAGCCTTGCATCTGGCCCTTTTTGAGCAACCTGGAGGAGATTCCCTTTTCAGGAGCCTGGACGAAATACGCGAATGATGATGAATTTCACGAATAGAACCGGTTCGTGTTATTCGTTGTCATTCGTGCCATTTGAGCCTATTTTCTAAATCATAGAAAAGGAGTAAAAAAACAATGGGATTAAGAGAAGAGGTATTGGAGAAAATCATTCAACGAGCTGCGGTACTCTTCAAGAAAGACCCCGGCGAATTAAGTCCAGACACGAAATGGGTGGAGGACCTCAAGGCCAAATCGGTCAATTACGTTCAGGTCATCGCCATATTAGAGGATGCATTTGACGTCCAGATTAATTTCATGGAGTTCAGAAGGAAAAAGACTTTGGGCGAGGCCGCTGAATTCGTCGCCCAACTCTGCGGGGGCTGATCAGAACAAGAATCAGAAATTTAATTGAGATAAGAAAATAATCGATACAAGAGATAAAATGGGAGGATGGCCATGGCTGAAACGAAAAGAAAAAAAGTAATGTTCGGCAATGAGGAAATCGATGCAGTCTACAGGGAAACAAGAAGACCAGTTCCGCCCCAGAAGAAAGAATCGAAGGCCAAACAGGAGGAGAACTGGGACGGACTCGAAGAAAAATCTCTAGAGGGATCCGGGTTTGGAGTCTGTCCTGATCTCAACCGCCGCACCTATCTTGCTGAAGACGGCATTATCTGCGAGCAGGACGTCCCCGTGACCCTGCGGGACGGCGTGGTGATCTACACCGACATTTACCGTCCCGTGGAACAGACAAATATTCCTGCCATCGTCTCATGGAGTTATTTCGGCAAACGTCCGGGCGATGGCTTCGACGAATGGCAGATCATCGGGGTTCCGCCGGGGACTGTTTCCCGGATGGCCAAGTTCGAATCTCCCGATCCCGCCTACTGGTGTCGCCATGGCTATGCGATCGCCAACGCGGACCCCCGCGGCATTGGCCATTCAGAGGGTGATGTATGCTTTTTCGGCACGCAAGACGGACGTGACTGCTATGACTTCATCGAATGGCTTGCAACCCAGTACTGGTGCAACGGCAAGATCGGGATGGGCGGCAACTCGGGTGTGGCCATGACCCACTGGCGAGTGGCTGCAGAGCAGCCCCCTCACCTTGCCTGCATCGCCCCTTGGGAAGGCACGGGAGACCTGTATCGCGAGTCCCTTTATGAAGGAGGTATCCCGGCGCTTGGTTTCTGCGACTTTATTGTGGGTTCCCTGGTGGGCAACGGATATGTGGACGACGCCGCTGCTATGGCCCTGGAGCACCCTTTTCTGGACGCCTATTGGGAAGACAAAATCCCGAGGTGGGAAAAGATCAGGATTCCAACCTATACCACAGTCTGCTGGAACCATTTTCACCTGCGCGGTTCTATGGAAGGTTTCAGGAGGATCCGTTCCACGAAGAAGTGGCTCCGGGCACACAGGGAGTTTGAGTGGCCGGATACCTATTCCACCTTCGGCCTCGAAGATCTGAAAGGGTTCTACGATCGCTATCTGAAAGACATCCGAAACGGCTGGGAGCTTACGCCGAGGGTCCGCCTTGAGATCATGGATGCCTATGATTTTAATTATCAGGTCAACCGTCCCGAAAAGGAGTTCCCCCTTGCCCGAACCCAGTACAAGAAGCTCTACCTCGACGCCGCCAAGGGCGCTCTCTCCTTTGATCCCGTTGCCAAGGAATCAAAGGTCAGCTACGAGGCCGAGACCGGGTCAACGACCTTCGCCATCAAATTGACCGAAGACACGGAGATTACCGGCTACATGAAGCTCCGCCTCTGGGTTGAGGCCGAGGGCAATGATGATATGGACCTCTTTATTGCAATCCGGAAGCTCGATGAAAAAGGCAACTGGCTGCCGACAAACGTGTTGGGAGAACCCCATCCGGGAGCATGGGGAAAGATGAGGGTATCGCGGCGCGAGCTCGATCAGAAGCTGTCCACGGATTTTCAGCCGATCCAGGCCCATCGCAAGGATGAAAAGCTGAAACCCGGTGAAATCGTTCCCGTGGATATTGAGATATGGCCCCACAGCAGGATTTGGCACAAAGGCCAGCAGTTGCAAGTCCTTGTATCAGGGCATTACGTTCGCGAAGGCTGGTTTGAGCCTTTCTCATGGGAGCTTAACAATAAAGGTAAGCATGTGATCCACTCAGGGGGGAAATATGATTCGTATCTCCAGATACCTGTCATCCCTCCGAGATATCAGGCCGGCGATTATGTTTACAGGTAAGGGCGAGACAGGCTGAAATGGAGGTGTAAGAGTAAGCACAGCCGCGAGAACGGAGCGGCATACGCAAAAGAGGGATGAACGAGTTAGATTCAATACAAAAGGAGGTATCTACATGAAAGTTCTCGGACTGACCTGCGGCAGGAAGATGAGCAACACGGAGATACTCGTCAAAGAAGCGCTTATGGGCGCGGAAGAGGCGGGTGCAAAGGTGGAGATCGTGCGTCTGATGGACCTGAATATCAGGCCGTGCACGGGGTGCAACTCCTGCGTGATCGATCTTTTCGAAAAAGCCGGCTCAGGGGAATGCGTCATCAAGAATGACGATTTCAAGTTCATCGACGACAAAATCCATGACTGCGACGGGCTGATCCTGGGTTCCCCGGTTTATGAGAAGGCCCCGCAGGGTTTGCTGAAGGTCCTGAACGACAGGATGGGGCCGTCCCATGATCTGGCATTCAGAATCATTGCGAAGAAGATCAGGGAGGAGAAAGGCATTACCAAAGGCAAAGGACCGGACGAGAGGTCGTTCAAACCGAGAGTGGCATCGCTCTTTGCCGTCGGAGGCAGCGACTGGACGACTCTGGCGCTTCCCATGCTGCAGATATTCGCTCTTCCGATGAACATGCTGGTTGTGGATCAGCATGTATTCAACTGGACGGCTTTACCCGCTATCGTGGCATTGAGGCCTGAAATGCTCGAGAGGGCGAGAAGGTCAGGGCGTCATGTGGCCGAGACCTTGAAGAAACCGATTGAAGAGGCAAAGTATATTGGCGATCCCGGTAGGTGTCCCGTATGCCATTCAAGTGTACTGGAGGTCGGAAAGACAACGGAACCGGTGATTTGCGCCGTCTGCGGTGTAAAGGGCAACTTTGAAAACGAAAGGTGACGATTATGTAGCTGGAGGTCACCGACGAGGCAAGGGCCCTTTCGAACGTTCTCCTTTCGGGTAAATTCCACCATGGCGATGATATGAAGGCTGTTTCGCTGAAGCCTGACCCACGGATGGCCGAGATCCCTGCGTTGATCGAGAAATACAAATCGTATTTAACGTACTCCAGGCCGGATCGAACGGCGACGGAAAAGTAACGGAGCGGCGAAATCGAGCAAGCACCGGTCTTATGCCTTTATCAGGAATCTCAAAATGAAGGAGGGGTAAAGTCATGAAGAAAAATTTGCTTATCCTGGTGATGGGCCTTTGCCTGATCCTCATGTCCGCCATGTTGGCTCCTGTGCCCGCTTTCGCCGAGAAAACCAAGGCCGGACAAGCAAAAGAGGCAATTAAGGGGAAAAGGTTATTAGAGGGGGTCTTCGGCGGTCCCGTGCAAGGGCTTGATTACAAAACACCGACTATTTCCGGCATAACCAACGAAAAGGGTGAGTTCAAATACCGCCTGGGGGAAACAGTCACCTTCTCTATCGGCGGACTGGTGCTCGGGGCTTCACCCGCTCGCAATTTGATTACCCCGGCCCACTTGGCGATTGAGGTCGCCGGGGATGCCATGAAATTACGTAATCAGAAGGTAACCAACATTGCCAGACTGATTCAAAGTCTGGACTCGGATAGCAATCTGGAAAACGGCATCACCCTGACGGATGATGCAAAGAATACCGTTCAGAAATACCGTTATCGGATAAACTTCGACCAGCCTGAACAGGTATTTGCGCAAAACCCCGATGTGTCTGCGCTTTTTGCTGAACTGAAACTTCCGTTGCGAAACCCGGCCGAAGCGAGAAACCACCTGCGCCGTACGCTCATGGGCATTATGAAGTTGACCGATGTGAGAATCCCCACCCGTGACGGCTCTTACCTTCTGGCCGACGTTTACCGCCCGATTAAAGATGGCAAATACCCGGTGCTGATGACGCTGGGCGCCTACGGGAAGGCTTTCACTTTCGGATGTATCTGCAATCCGGCTGACTTGTTGAAGTTCGAACAAATCGAGGACAACTATTTTAACGGAATTGCGCCCGCTCCCTCCACCTTCACCGACCCCAAAGTAAAGGGACATCCCGTGGTTCCTCACGTGGCTGAGCACTTCGAACGCGCCAACAGTGTGGACTGGGTCCCCAATGGCTATGTCGTCGTGCATGTTGATGAGAGGGGTACCTGTAACAGCCCGGGAACATTCGAGCAGTTCAGCCTCCAGGAAGCTAATGACTACTATGACGCTATAGAATGGGCGGGAACGCAGAAATGGAGCAACGGTAATGTGGGCTTATGGGGGGCGTCCTACTATGCCATGACGCAATACACTGTTGCCCAGCTTCAGCCGCCGCATCTGAAGGCCATGGTGCCGATTGGCGGCGACCTCAATTCATACCGGGACTACATTTATTCGGGCGGCGGCCTTTATAATCCGTTCAACTTCGTCGCCCGAAACTCCTGTGGCGAATGGAAGGGCGTGGACTGGGTCCCTATCGCCCTGGCCAATCCCTTTGATGACCCTGCAATATACGGCGCGTCAGGCACACTTTGCGTGAGCGCCAACCCGGACAGGATTACTGTGCCGTTCTGGAGTGCCATGGGCACGGAAGGAACCATCCACACCCGAGGCAGCAGCGATGCATTCGTCCAGGCTGCCTCCAAGCATAAGAAATTGCTCATACTCTCCGAACCGGGCATTCATTTCTGGTCCTATGCCAAGGAGTTTTTCGAAAGCTACAAGGCATTCTTCGACTACTGGCTCAAGGGTGTAAAGAATGACATTATGAAAGAGCCGCCGGTACGGATGATGGTTCGCACGGGTTGGACCGGTTACTACTGGCAATACGAGAACGAATGGCCTGTTGCCCGGACCAGGTATACTAAGTACTATCTTGAGGCCATTCCGTCGAGTTTCCCCGGCAATGATAAGAGGAAAGAATTCTTGCGCCTCGGACCCGGCGTACCGGCTTCGGAGGCCAAAACCACCTATTCCGCGGATGTGAAATTCGGGGTTGACTCTCCCTGGTCTTACGGTGTTTCTTTCGTCACAGAACCTCTGAAAGAAGATACGCTGATAGCGGGCTATATCAAGGCGGTGCTTTGGGTATCTTCCAGCTCTCATGACATGCAGATTCACGCTTACGTCAGGGTCATGGACGAGAACAACCAGGAAGTCTCCTTCGCAACGGGCAACCCTGGGATGAATAGACTCTACCCGGTAGGACAGGGCGCTCTTAAAGTCTCCCATCGGAAACTGGACCCGGCCAGGTCCACGGTCTACCGACCCTATCATACTCACCAGAAGGCGGACTACCAGCCCTTGATTCCGGGGGAAATTGTTGAGGCCCAGGTTGAGCTCTGGCCGACGACTGCCCTGATAAGAAAAGGCTGGCGCATCAGACTTGACGTGCAACCAGCTACCGGTGAGGGTTTCATGGCACCGCTCATCGACCCGCAGGATAGTAAGTACCAGGCAGGCGCGTCCAATACCATTTATACGGGTCCGGAGCATCCCTCTTACGTGCAACTTCCTTTAGTGCCGGCAAATCTTGGAAAGCAAACAAGGGCCCGCGATTGAACAGCGAAAACCGCGGGAGGGAGATGACTATGACCTGATGAAAGTACGGTTTGGGCCCTTCTTCTCGGATATCGACAACAAGGGCAGGGATGTGAACCACTCGGGGGGAAATATGACTCGTACCCAGATACCTTCTATTCCTCCGAAATATCAGGCCGGCGATTAAGTTTACTGTTAAACGGCGACAATCCTATTTCTGTCGCCGAAGCAATCAAATAGTTGGATAAACTGTATTTGGATCATTACGACATTGGTTGGACAGAGGAGGATATCTCCAATGAAAAGTTTGGTCGTCTATTACTCTCAAACGGGAAACACCAAAAAGGTCGCTCGTGCAATTCACAAAGGGATGAGCCCACTGCTGGAGCAATGCGATATCGCCACGGTCAAGGAGATCAAGCCTCAGGATGTGAGCAAGTATGATTTGATCGGCCTGGGCAGTCCGGTATGGGATGGCGCAGAGGCCCCCAATGTCAGACGCTTCACAGAAAACATGCTGAATCAGCAGGGAAGGCACATCTTCTCCTTTAATACCCACGGCGTCATGCCGGAACACTATTTCCCCACCGTGGTCAGGAGGTTGAAGGGGAAGGGTTTCACGGTCATTGGGATGCGGGACTGGTACGGGGACGGCATTTTTCAGCTTGCCCCCAGTCCCTATTTTACCCACGGACATCCGGACGAGATTGACCTGAAAGAGGCGGAGGATTTTGGGAGAGAAATGGTGGAGGTCAGTCGTAGGATATCGGCCGGGGAGGTCGTTCTCATTCCTCCTGTGCCCGCGCGTGTGTTTACGGAACAATTGCATGTCCTGACGGAGTTCTACCGGTCCGGCCATAACCCGCACGGCCTCATTAAATATGATTCCGAAAAGTGTGCCTATCCGAAATGCCGCCTCTGTATGGATCACTGCCTGATGGATTACATCGACCTGTCGGCTTCGCCAAGGGTCTTCGGGTCTAACAAAACAGAGTGTGACATGTGGCTTGGTTGCACCTTTTGCGAAATGATCTGCCCCACCGGCGCCATATCCTGCGACTGGGAGGGATTCCAACGGGATTTCGGGGGAAAGATCGGTGTGGTTCTTGGCGGCAATCCACTTGCGAATGCTGCAGAAGAAGCCATTGCTTCAGGTCGATTGAGGATGCTGGTGCCCAAGGAAGAGGTGAGGTGGGATAGGCCCTATTTCAAGGTTCACAATAAACACCCTCGCTTCAAGATACCTAAGGAAAAGTGACATTGCGGGGTGAACTTTCAGAGAGGAGGTGTCTATGGATTACCAAAAAAGATTCGTTGTTATTGGACTCATTGCTCTTGTGGCCCTGCTGTCGCTGACAAGGCCCGGCCTAGCTGCTCAGAGCACCCCGGTCATGGCCTGTCCGGGCCTGATGGACATGACGAAGTTCTTCCAACCGGGGGCCACGATCACCTCGGCCAAGATGGTTCCCGCAGGTGACGGGCTGCCCGAACACTGCAAAGTAGAGGGGTGGCGGTGGCCTGACGACGGGTTCGTCGTCAAGCTGCCGTCTCAATGGAATGGCCGCCTCTTCCAGGTCGGGAACGGCGGTGCAGGCGGTTCGATCGATGAAGCGGCGATGGTAATGGGTCTTCAAAAGGGTTTTGCAGCGGCTGGAGGAAGCGGTGGCCACAGAACCCCTGCCACCCTGTTCCAGTTCGGCTATTTTGCTAATGACCCCGTAGCCTACCGGAAGATGGTCGATTACTGCTCGGAATCGGTTCACTCCAGCAACGAACTGGTGCGCAAGATGATCAAGACATACTATGGTGTCGCTCCTATATATGCCTACTACGTGGGTTATTCTACCGGCGGAAGGCAAGGTCTTATGGAGGCCCAGCGGTATCCCGATGACTTCGACGGAATCCTGGGAGGCGGGGACCCCGCACCCTTTACAGTGAGAACCATGGAGGACACCTGGGTCTCTACCCAACTGCTCGGCCCGGCCCATATCCCGCACGCCAAGCTCCCTCTTCTCGCCGAGGCAGTTATGGCCAAGTGCGACGAGATCGATGGATTAAAAGATGGTGTGATCGAAGATCCTCGCAAGTGCGCCTTCAATGCATTGACCGATCTACCCGCCTGTCCAGGGAATAGCGATGGGGTGAACTGCTTTACTGAGGTCCAGCGGCAGGTTGCCTACAACATATACCGGGGTCCGCAGACCTCGTCGGGCAAGCTCCTTGCAATGGGTGTCAGTTTCGGCAGTGAGGCCATCATGGCAGACGGCAAAAGCGGCTGGACCATGTTTGTTCCCGAGAAGCCAGGGGGCGGCACATATTCCTTGGGACTGGGTTCCAGCTTTGTGAAGTGGGTCGGCCTGCCTCCCACGAGCGGTGGGCCGAACTGGGACTGGAAGACATTCAACGTCGATACGGACTGGGATGTGGTGAGGGGTAACTGGGGAGAGATGTGTGATACCAACGATCCGGACCTACGGGCCTTTAAAGCGAAAGGAAAGAAGTTCATCGACTATCATGGCTGGGCTGATGCGCTTTGCTGGCCCTTCCGGGCGATCGACTACTATGACGAGGTGATGAAGAAGATAGGAAGCCTTGAGGAGACAAGGAAGTTCTACAGGCTCTACATGATCCCGGGCATGACCCATTTTCCAGGAGGACGCGGGGTGCTCGACAGAAATACGTTGCGAGAGCCCATGTTCCAGGCCTTGCAGGACTGGGTTGAAAAGGGCATCGAGCCTATCAAACCTTTTGTGGGGTCGCGACCGGTGGTACCCGGCAAGTGGGATGCCATCACGCGGCCTGTCTGCGCCTATCCCGAAGTGGCTCGGTACCGCGGTTCGGGCAGCACGGACGCGGCAGAGAACTTCACCTGCGTGAATCCGTCTCCGTGATGTTGGATGATTAGCTTTCAAAATCATTGAGGAGGTCAAGATGAAACTGCTGGGACTCTCCTGTGGAAGGAAGATGCAAAACACCGAGGTCCTCGTCAAAGAAGCGATGATGGCGGCAGAGGAGCTGGGTGCTGAAGCCAGGATGATACGCCTGTTGGACCTCGATATTAAGCCTTGCACGGGCTGCACGAAATGCGTGCAAAGTCTGATGCAGGGGGGACCGGGGAAGTGTGTCATCAAAGACGATTTGCACCTTGTGGATGAACAACTGATGGAATGCGATGGACTTATTCTCGGTTCGCCGGTCTTTGTCCTGACGCCTCATGGATTGCTAAAAGTGATAAGCGACAGGTTCGGTCCCTCCCATGATTATGCTTTTCGGATGGAAGCTCAGAAGATAAGGGACGCCAAGGGTACCGGTAAAGGTCCTGATGAGAGATCCTTCAAAAAGAGGGTTGCAGGCTTTATATCCGTCGGTGGTGCAGTTACTCCGCACTGGCTGTCTCTGGGGCTCCCGCTGATGAACCTTTTTACCTTTCCGTCCCATATCCAGGTTGTTGACCAGATGCAAGTGCTCGGGGTGAGCAGGTGGGGCCATGTTGTGTTGAATGACGAAGCCATGGCACGGGCCAGGAAGTTGGGGCACAATGTCGCTCAGGCCATGGGCAAATCTGAGAAGGAAGTGAGGTGGATGGGAGATGAACCGGGAACTTGTCCTGTCTGCCATTCGAACCTTATGACCGTGCCAAGTAAGAATCCCGTCGAGTGTGCCATATGCGGTATCAAGGGAGAGATCAAGGTCGAGGGCGACGAGATCTCCGTGACCTTCAGTGAGGAGGAGCAGAAGAAAGCCCGGTTGACGGTTGCGGGGAAATTAGAGCACTATCTCGAGATACGGGACAATTTTAAAATAGCTGCGGCAAGAAAGGATCTCGATCAGATTCCTGAAAGATTAAAGAAATACGAAGGGTATAGAGAAATAGAGAAGAAAAGTCGTCAATGAACAATTAGCAATGATCAATTAGCATTTTAATCATTCTTGCTCAAATTGGATTTTAGCTTGGTGATGTTACGCAAGCTTAAATTCGAGATTGCCGCGTCACTATCGCTCCTCGCAATGACACTAACGGTTTGTCTTGACTAATGTTGTCATTGCGAGCAAAGCGAAGCAATCTCGTATTTTGGACAATAATACATGTTTATACAATGCTAAGTTTGCAGTGCTAATTTTACAATTTGCATTTATCTTTTGTGAGAGGGTGATTTGACCGCGATCTCATTGAATATTGACGGACGGGACATTGAGACGAAAAAGGGGAGGACAGTGCTCGAAGCCGCACTGGAGGCAGGGGTCTATATTCCCCATCTCTGTCACCACCCTGATCTCACGCCTGTCGGAGGTTGCGGGTTGTGTCTTGTAGAGATCGAAGGGATGCAAGGGCTGCCCACTTCTTGCACGACACCCGCGGAAGAGGGAATGAGGGTGAAGACAAAGACGCCCCAGGTGGACCGGATGCGCCGTCTCGCCATGGAACTGATGCTGTCCGGTCATCCTCCCGAGTGCACGGTATGCTCCCAGTATCTCAACTGTGAGCTGCAATCCGTGAAGCAATACATCGGGACGAGCGAAGAACTGCGCGTGAGAAGGCGATCAAAACCCTTTGCCGCTAATACCGCCAACCCTCTGTTCGTTCACGACCCGGCCAGGTGTATCCTGTGCGGCCGGTGCGTGAGGGCTTGCCATGACCTGCGGGGAGTCGACGTTCTCTCGTTTATGAAGAAGGGCAAAGAAGCCTATATCGGGACGGGCTCCGATTCTCCCCTCGCCGATGCCGGGTGCAGGTTCTGTGGCGCTTGTGCGGAGGTTTGCCCCACCGGCGCCCTGAGGGATAAAGAAGAACTGACGAGGGGAAGGAGCCGCAGAGCAGCTCGCGTTCCCTGCAGATACACCTGTCCGGCGGAAATCGATATCCCCCGGTATATCCGTCTCATCCGTGAAAAAAAATATTCGGAAGCGACAGCGGTCATTCGTGAAAAGGTGCCTTTCCCAAAGGTCCTTGGGTATGTTTGCAACCACCCCTGTGAAGCGGTCTGTCGTCGCGGCGAGGTGAACGAGTCAATTTCTATAAAGGAACTGAAGCGTTTTGCCGCCGAGCGGGACCATAACAAGTTATGGGCAAAGAACTCCCGATAAAGCGGAACCAACAGACAAGCGGGTGGCGATTGTCGGGTCAGGGCCGGCGGGACTGACTGCGGCGTACTACCTTTCAAAACTGGGTCATGCGGTGACCGTCTTCGAAGCCTTACCTTTTCCAGGCGGGATGACGCGCATCGGCATCCCCGAATATCGGCTGCCTCGAGATGTACTGGAGGAAGAGATTCGGGAGATCGAAAGCAGGGGTGTGGAAATAAGGACCAGCTCGCGGGTGGATTCACTGGATCCTCTCTTTGAAGAGGGATACCACGCCATCCTTGTTGCCGTTGGCACCCATGAGGGTCAGAAACTGCCCATTCCCGGAGCCGACCAGGACGGAGTGCTGCTGAGCATGGATTTGCTCGGGAATGTGAATCTCGGGAAAAAAGTGAAAATCGGCAAAAAGGTGTTGGTGCTGGGCGGGGGAAATGTGGCCTTTGATTGTGCCCGTGTTGCCCGACGGCTCGGTGCGGACGAAGTCCATTTGGCTTGTCTGGAGTCGAGGGATAAGATGGTGGCCACGCCTGGCGAGATTTCAGAAAGCGAGGAAGAAGGTATCGTGATTCACCCTTCCCGGACATTCACGAGGATTTTGGGGGAACATGGGCATATGATCGGCGTCGAATGCCTGAATGTGGACTCCTTCGAATTCGATGAGGAAGGCAAAGCCCAGATTAACGTTGTTGAAGGTTCAGAGCACCTCCTGTCAGCCGATACGGTCATCTTCGCGATCGGCCAGCGTCCGCAGATCCCCGAGCGGTTTGAGTTGATGACCGGGAGGGGAAACCGAATTGAAGTTGACCCCGGCACCTTTCAAACCAGCAGGGAAGGTGTCTATGCTGCCGGGGATGCGGTCACGGGAACCACATCCGTGATCGAGGCGATCACTTCAGGCCGGAACGGGGCCGTCATTGTGGACAAATACCTCGGCGGCAGCGGTGAGATCGATGAAGTGTTGGTGCCCGTTGAAAAGCCCGAACCTGGGTTGGGCCGAAGAGATGGGTTTGCCCGCGAGAACCGGTTTGAAAATTCCCGTTTGGCACCAGATAAGCGGGTGATCAGCTTTTGCCGGATTGTCCATGATCTTGACGAGAAGGCAGCGGTTGCCGAGTCGCACCGGTGCCTGCAGTGCGATCTCAGGCTCAAGATGACACCGGTGAAGTTTTGGGGAGACTATTAGCCAGAAAGCAGAAAGCGGTAAGCAGTAAAAGAACAGTGATCAGTCATCAGTTGCCAGTTAACAGAACGGTCGAGGCAGATAGAAAGCGGACACGGAACACGGACACGCTTGAGTGCCGAAGCACATCAGCGCGCAGGCACGGTCACGTCATTTTTATAGCATTTCGCAAAGGAGGAGGAGACCATGAACCAACTTGAAGCTGACATCATCGTTGTTGCAGCAGGGGCTTCCGGGTTGCCGGCGGCCATCACCGCAGCCCAGGGCGGCGCCAAGGTCATCGTGTTTGAGAAAGGATCGACGACCGGCGGGACGGGCAATATGGGGATGGGGCCCTTTGGCGTGGAAAGCAGACTGCAGCGCTTGAAGCAGGTAAAACTGACAAGAGACGAAGCCTTTAGGATATTCATGGACTACACCCACTGGCGTGTCGATGCCCAGTTGGTGAGGGCCTACATCGACAAAGCAGCCACCGGCATCGAATGGCTGGAGAAACTGGGAGTTGAATTTGTGGAGCCGGCTACTTATTTCCCCGGAGGAAATTACACCTGGCATCTGGTGAAGCCGGCAACGGGTCAGCCCGGACCGATGGCTTCGGGCACCATGATGAAGATTTTGACGGACAGGGCAAAAGAACTAGGGGTTAAAATTCTTCTGCAGACGCCGGTCAATAAGATTCTTAAACAAGGGGACCGCGTTACAGGGGTGGCGGCGGAAGACAAATCCGGGGAGCCTATCCAAGCCAAGGCCAAGGCCGTGGTCATCGGAACCGGCGGATTCGGCGACAATCCGGACATGATCAAAAAATATACTGGATTTGAATGGGGCAAGGATCTCTTCTCCTTCAGGATCCCCGGCATGGTGGGCGACGGGATCCGAATGGCCTGGGAAGTGGGAGCTGCGCCGACTGAAATGACCATGGAAATGATCTACGGGATGCCCGGCGAATTGGATCCGAGACTCCATGAAACCTTTCGTCAGCCCCACCTCATGGTCAACCTGTTGGGGGAGCGCTTCTTCAATGAAGAGATCATGCCCAATACCACATTCACGGGCAACGCAATCGCCAGGCAAAAAAATAGAGCGGCCTTCCTCATCTTCGATGAAAACATAAAGAAGCATATGGAGACCGTCGGATACGATTTCGTGAGCGTTGTTTTCCCTTTCACGAAAGTTGACAATCTCGATGCCCTGATCAAAGAGGCCTTTGATAAAGGATACAAGGATGTATTCGTCGCGGATTCTTTGGAAGAATTGGCCGGTAAGACAGGAATCGACCCGGATGGGTTGAAAGGAACTGTGGAACAGTACAATAAATTCTGCGAGAAAGGCTGGGATGATATCTTTAACAAAAGTCATAAATATCTCAGGCCGGTGAGAACCCCAAAATTTTACGCCGCAAGACATTTACCCGGTGCGTATGGCACTCTCGGGGGAATTAAGATCAACCACAAGACAGAGGTTCTGAACAAGGATTGGAAGAAAATTCCAGGGCTTTATGCGGTAGGAACGGACGCCTGCACAATATACGGCGACAGTTATGTCTTCGTTCTCCCGGGCAACACCATGGGCTTTGCCATTAATACCGGTCGCATTGCCGGGGAAAACGCGTTGGAATACATCAAGTCCGTCAGTCTGTAAGCTTTTGACGGAATCACCAAATGAAGAAAGGGATGCGTGCTTTCGAATCAAGGGTTTTGACGGTACACAGCCATTAATGAGCAAGAACGTGTCCACAGCTTTTAGCGTGGGACGGAAGGAACCGGAGTCGATCTCCTAGGCGGGATTTTATCTTCCGGAGCGTCACCCCCTGCTCGAAAGTAGGGTGACACCCTCCGCAGTACTTCATTCCGATTCTCTTCTTGATTCCCATTCGGCTTTTGAAATGTTCCCCTCGATCTAAAAAGCCAGCCACCCTCCGTCCACGAAAAGGGTTTGGCCCGTGACGAAGCTCGATGCTTCCGAGGCGAGATAGATGGCTGCTCCGATAATCTCTTCGGGCTTACCAAATCTTCCCATTGGAGTCCTTCGGAGCAAGTTTTCTGAGATGATCTTCGATTCTCTCATCCCTTTCGTCAATTCCGTTTCGAGATAGGCCGGGCCAATGGCATTAACCTGGATGTTATGCTTCGCCCATTCGATGGCGAGGACTTTGGTCAATTGGAGAATCCCCCCTTTTGTGACACAATAGGCAACTTGTCGGGGAAAACCCACCACAGCTCCCACAGAGGCCATATTAATAATCTTTCCTCGTCCCTGTTGAATCATTACCTTCCCTACAGCCTGGGAGAGGAGGAAGGTCCCAGTGAGATTGACTTTCAGAACGTCCTCCCATTCGTCGAGGGTCATCTCCTCCGCCTTTTTCAAGACTGGACTGATTCCGGCGTTGTTCAGGAGGATATCGATTTCCGGGAAGACATCCAGAGTAGCTTCTATGATCCTTTGGATTTCTTCAGGGTTCCCAATGTCAGCAGAGACGGGTAGTACTTTTCCCCCAAAGGCTTCTATCTCTCTTGCCACCCTTTCAAGGGCGGACAGATTTCTGCTCACAATAACAAGGTCAGCTCCAGCCTGGGCAAAACCCCTAGCAATGGCCTCGCCAATGCCCCGGCTCGCTCCCGTTACAATCGCTGTCTTTCTCTCCAGATTGAAGACCTTCAATCTATCCATATTTCGAAACTCCGCAATGAAGTCGCTATCCTCCAATCGAACCCCGCTTTCCTCTCCCTTCTATCAAAAATTCTTTTTGCTTTGAAAGTGGTTCGTTCGAGGGTATTGAACGGAACAAATTTAATCTCAGGTGTCACCTGACACTCCTCCCTTAATCCCTTCTTCAACGAAGGTTCAATCCTGGGGATGTCCTCTTCCCTCTTGCACTCCACAACAACGGTGCATACTATCGATATTTAGCTGTGGATCTGTGGTCAGTTCGATGCAAAATTCGTCGGAAAGCTCACAAAAACTTCGGACAACCTTCTCCACCTGAACAGGATAGAATTTTGCCCCTTTGTAAATAACCATGTCGTCTGCTCTTCCAAGGATGCCTCCCACTGAACGGGCATGGGTTCGGCCGCACTTGCACTTCCTCTTGTCGAGCGAGCCGAGATCATTCGACCAGTAGCGGATCATCGGGGTGGCTTCTTTCGTCAGGTGGGTGATCACAAGGACTCCGACTTCGCCGGGAGCACAGGTCTTCTTCGTTTCCGGATGAATGACCTCAATCAGGAGATGATCCTCTACCCAATGAATCCCTGCCTTCTCAGAACATTCTGAAGCAACCGTTGGACCGATCTCGGCAAGGCCGAAGTAATCGAACGCTTCAATGCCCAGTCCCTTTTCGATCTTCTCCCGCGTTGCCGAGACTTCGGCACCCCCTTCTCCACCAAAGCATCCTATCCTTAAAGGGATGTCCTCAGGTGAAATCCCTCTCTGCTTCAGGCGTTCAGCAATATGAAGGGCGTAGGAAGGGGTGGAGAGGAGGACCGTAGAGCCTGGGTTAAGGAGGTAATCGATCTGACGTTCGGTCATGGAGGCTCCAATAGGAATGACGAAGCAACCCAGTTCTCGAGCTGCGTAATGAGTGGACATTCCAGCTACCCAGAGGCCATAGCTGAATCCGTTCTGGATAATGTCCCCTGGCCGAACGCCAAAGGTCCACATGGTTCTAGCGGTCCAGCGGGAGATATTTCTTACATCTCTAAAGGACCAGAGGTTATTGACCGGGGCACCCGTCGTTCCAGAGGAGGGGTGGAGCTCCGCCCAGGTTTCCGGGGGGGTCACCGTATGCCGGCCGAAAGGAGGAAAAGCGAGTTGTTCGTCACGAAGTTCTGTCTTTGTAACAAAAGGACAATAAATGATATCGCTTATAGTTCGCACATCGTCAGGCTTGACGCCAGCTTCTTGAAATTTTTGTCTGTAGAATTCCGAATCTCGATAGCATCTCTTCAACTGTGCTTTGAGCCGGCGGAGTTGAAGGGCCTCCAGCTTATCCCTATCCATCGTCTCGATCTCTGCATCAAAATATTTTCGGGTTTTGTTCATTTCGCTCCTCATGTCGCAGATTCACGGATAAAAAACGTTTTCCGCTTTAAACTCTCCACCTTTCGAAAACACGATTTCGTCCACTATTGGGAAGGTCGGAGAATTGAGACAGACGATCTATCTCGCCAAGCTTTTCGTGTTAGCTTCACAATTCATGGAGGGATAATGCAAAGAAAGCATCTCAGGCAATTTATAGAAACACAGCTATTTTCTTGTATTCCTCGGCTCGTTGCTCCAGTATCAGCAATTTCATCTTCGATTTCCTCCTTGGATGTTAAACAACGATGATCTCTTTCGGCGTCTTGTGCAGGCAAGGGCCAACGCCTTGCTCCGTCACAAGGTAGTTGTCAGTCAGAGAACCCCATACCGTCGCGTTGGTGGCCGCAGGGTGAACCGTGATACTCATCCCCGCTTTGATCTTCATCGGTTCATCTTGCCGAATCAGAGGCCGCTCGACGAGATCATACCCCTGTCCGTGGGCATAAAGCCTTCTCTCGGGAAAGTATCCCTTCTTTTGGAGGAACTCGTTGTTGGCTTCAATGATATCTCTTCGGATTCGCCCCGGGCTTCAACAGGCTCAGGGTCAGCTGCTGGGCCTCGATAGAAACGCCGAAAGCATCCTGTAGTTCCTGCGGAGGTGTTCCGATCGAGAAGATTCTCCCAAGCTCCGTGTAAAATCCTCCCGGACCGTTCACTTCGACCAACACGGAGACCTGGTCTCCTTCCTGGATCACCCGGTTCTGGAAGTGCCTGTGCTGAAAGGGAACCGGCGTCCCCGGCCGTCCGGATCCGACAATGACTAACCCCCGCTCGCTCCCGTTCATCGTCGTTGAATAATGGACCTCTGCATGGATCTCAAAGTCTCTTTTGCCCGGCTTGAGCACTTTCCTCACATGCTCGAAGGCTGCATCCTGAAGTGCCGCCGTCTTCTTGATCAGCTCAATCTCTTCCGGGCTCTTGATCACCTTGACCTGATCAATCGCATCGGTCATGTCTACGAACTTATACCCGACCAGATGTTTCTTCAAATATTCATAGAACGTGACCGGAATGTAAGACTTTCCCACCAGTCCGATCGTTGCCCGTTTTTTCTCTTTTAAAACTCCGACCGCCAATTCCGCGTCATAGGTGCTGGTATAATGGACAGAGGAAAAGTAAGCAGCGCTTAGTCTCTTCTTCACTCCCCGTACCGCCCACGCGGGAGGAGCCGGTTCACCCGGTGAAGGAGCTCCCACGGCGATGAGGGTCATCTCGTCATCCGCGGGGAAAATGACTGTAAAGGGTAACTGTGCCGCGCCGAAAGGTCGCTGAACCACCTCACATATCCCCCGAGGTATTCTTCGTCCTGCCTCATGAGGAGAAAATCGACCTTGTTTGCCCGCATCAATTCACGGGCGGCTTTCCATCTCCGTTCCAGTTCGAAGTCGGAAATGCATGTCGTCAGTCTTTCTTTCGGATCTGCCATTAGAATCTCTCCTTTTCTTTCTTCGCTTGAACCTGTGAAATGTGTTGAACATTGTGTTCTTAACAAAAGCAGGTACCGATGTCAAGCACGTGGATGGCTGCATAGCTCAGACCATTTACACCCAAAGCCCAACTATTTCGTTCCTACCCAATAATGCGAACCTTAACAACTTCCATTTTTATTATTGTTTGAATTTGGCCAAGAAAGGAAGGGTGGTCTATAGTACTACAGAAATAAGTGTTATAATGAGCTGCAAAAGTTTAATTTTCAGTTCCACCAAGAAAGATGAAAGGTTTTGTAATTTCTTGATGGAGAGATGCAAGGAATGAATCCGGTTCAACTTAAGGGGAAAACAGCAATCATAACGGTGCCAGCCGGGGTATCGTCCTTGCCGGTGCTGACATCGGAAATCTTTCTACCCTCGAAGAAGCCGTAACGTTGATAGGCCCGGTAATACATGAAATCCCGCAAAAGGAAAGTAGGAATTGAAAAGAGGATCGGCGTGAAATATTGCGGGGGATGCAATCCCACGTACGACCGGATGCAAGTGGTCCGGAAGCTAAGGTCCTGTTTCGTGAATCGATTCTATTTCTTTCTGCCGAAATCGAAAAAATTTGAATGGGTTGCTTTTCGTCAATGGTTGTCACCGTTCCTGTGCGGTTGAAAACGGAGATCCAAACGACTCGGCTTCTTTTTCGATTTCCGGAGAAAATGAATTGCCTTTGCTGATCCATTGGCTGACCACCCTTGAGGAGAACGAAAAGAATTAATTCATTAGCCTCTTTCCGATCCGAGGACGACTAAGGAGACCTTCATGAAGCCTATTATGACAAAAAAGGATTATATTCAGAGCCTCAAAGAACTCCATCACGCGGTCTATTATAACGGGAAGCGCGTGGAGGATGTGACCGAGCACCCTGCCCTCCGGCCCCATATCAATGCGGCGGCCCTTACCTACGAGCTCGCTCTCCGCCCGGAACATGAAGCGCTGATGACGGCGGTCTCTCATCTTTCGGGCAAAAAGATCAATCGGTTCACCCATATTCATCAAACCGTGGATGACTTGATCAAGAAAGTCCAGATGCTCCGTCTCATTGCCCACGAGACAGGGCTCCTGTTTCCAGCGGTGCGTGGGACTTGACGCGTTAAACGCGGTCTATATGACCGCTTATGACATCGATCAAAAATATAAGACAGACTATTTCGAGAAATTCAAGAAATATCTTCTTCATGTCCAGGAAAGCAATGTGATGGTGGTCGGCGGAATGACCGACCCGAAGGGTGACCGGTCCCTTTCTCCGTCCAAACAGGCAGACCCCGATCTTTTTACCCACGTGGTCCTGCGGCGGTCAGACGGCATTGTGATCCGCGGGGCAAAGGCCCATATGACCGGCGGCATCAATTCCCATGAGATTTTGCTCATGCCCACTCAAGCGATGAAAGAAGAAGAAAAAGACTACGCCTTGTCCTGCGCGGTGCCATTGAACGCTCCTGGGGTGATCCTTATTTTCGGCCGTCAGACCAATGAAGAACGCAAATGCGAAGAGGGATTCGATGCCGGAAACACCCAATTCGGGTTGGTGGGAGGAGAGGCCCTCATCGTCTTTGAAGACGTCTTTGTTCCATGGGAGAACGTTTTTCTTTGCGGTGAATATGATATGGCCGGACTGCTGGTCGAGCGGTTTGCCACGCTGCACCGCCAGAACTACGGAGGCTGCAAGGGAGGGGTTTCGGACATCCTGGTCGGAGCAAGCGCCTTGGCCGCAGAGTACCAGGGAACGGCAGGGGCTTCTCACATCAAGGATAAATTGGCGGAAATGATGCACCTTGCCGAAACGCTCTACGCGGGGTCCGTGGCTTGCTCGGCCATGGGTTACTAGAACCCCTTCCGGGGCCTATTATCCCGATCCGCTGCTGGCCAATACGACCAAATATAATGTCACGCGCCATATCTACGAAATTGCTCGGTTGGCCCATGATATTGCAGGCGGGATCGTCGCCACCATGCCCTTCCATGGAGACATGGAAAGCAGCGAGGTGGGCCGCTACGTGAAGAAATATCTGGCCGGGGCTCAAGGGGTCCCGGTGGAGTCGCGGATGAAGATTCTCAGGCTCATTGAAAACATGAGCGGTGGCACTGCGCTGGTTGAATCCATGCACGGCGCAGGATCTCCTCAGGCCCAGAAGGTGATGTACGGACGGTTGGGAAATCTCGAACAGAAAAAACGCTGGGCTAAACGTCTGGTTCAAATCGATTAAATCGAAAAAGGAGAGAAGAGAGGTGAGCCGGAATTCCATCCCGGACAGTCCCCTTTCTTCAACCGTTCTGGACAAAGGGAGGGCAGGTTGAAACATGGTTAAGAAAGGGAGGAAAATCGGAAAGGGAGATAAAGGGATTCGCATCCCTGAACTTCTCTGGTATGGCAATACGGAGACGACTTTACATTTCCCCTCTTCATGGTCCGTTTCTTTCTGCCCGATGCAAGGAGAAAAGAAGAAACGACTGACGCCGGTGGGGTTCAAAAAAGCTTTCCGGCAACCCATCGGAACGAAGCCGATAAAAGATCTGGCCAGGGGGAAGCGGGAAATCGTCATCCTCTTCGATGATATCACCCGGCCCACGCCTGTTTATGAGATCGTTCCCTTCGTGCTCGAAGAATTGGAAGAAGCGGGAATCTCCGACCGGCAGATCCGGTTCGTCGTCGCTTTGGGAGCTCATGGAGCGCATACAGCCAATGATTTTCGCAAGAAGCTCGGAGAGGATGTCCTCGACCGGTTTCCCGTTTACAACCACAATAGCTTCGATTATTGCTCCCACCTGGGTAAAACCAGCTATGGAACTCCGGTCTCCGTCAACAAAGAAGTGATGGCGTGCGATCTCAAGATTGGAATCGGAGGCTTGGTGCCCCATCCCCTTTCTGGATTCGGGGGAGGAGGGAAGATTATTCTTCCGGGCGTTGCCCACATCGATTCCATTACCTATAACCATGGAACGCTCGTTCAAAATCACCCGGAATGCGTAGGCCTCGGAAAGATGGAAGGCAACATTCCCCGCCTCGACATCGAGGAAGCCGCGAGGATGGCCGGACTGGATTTAAAGATCGATGCGGTGACAAACCTCCGCGGAGAGATTATCGGCCTCTTTGTCGGAGACCCGATCTTAGAACATCGCGAAGGGAGTTTGTTTGCTGGCAAAGTTTATGCGACCGTTCCAGCCAAAGGCATGGAGATCGTCGTGGTCAACGCCTATTCCAAAGCGAGTGAATGTGCCATTGCCTCTTTTATGGGTGTCGGCTTCGTTAAGGGAAGAGGGCGGCGACCTGCTGGTAATTGCCAATGAGCCCGGAGGACAGGCGCTTCACTACCTCTTCGGGAAATTCGGAAATGGCGACTCAGGGAAGATCAAAATACCCGAACAGTTTTCGAAAAAAGTCCAGCGGCTCATTATCGTCTCACCGGTGGTCGATCATGTCGGAGCCCATTTTTTTAAGACGGCTTCTTCGATTATCTGGGTCAAAAACTGGGAAGAGGCATTAGCTCTCCTGACGACCAAGTGGGGGAAAAAGGCGAAGGTCGCAGTTTATCCAGATGGCACGGTTCAATACTTTCCGTCCCTCATATAAAATTCTGAAAATAGATCTTTAAAATCGCCGATTGTTTCAAGATTTTTCAGCGGGACCGTGAAGAAGGAATTCTTCTATACGTTTCTTGTAACCGAAAATAGATAGAGAGAGAATAGGTCGAGGGACTTACTGATTTCTGGCTTCCCCTTCGCATCAAAGGACTTAATCTTTTGTTACCTTCCTAGGTGGGAGAGTCACAGGAGGGTATGACTTATACATTTCGAGCTTTTGATTCAGCTCCTCCTTTCTTTCTTCGTACATCCTATGACCCCGCTGTACCTCGCTAAGGTGCTTTGTCATCATGACCGGCGACCAACGGTCATGTCTTGATCCCTTCCTCATCAAAGACAACCTTAACTTCACTCCCGGTTAGTTCTATTCTTCCTTGAATGCCGCACAGGGGACACTCCGCGGAATTTTCCCTCACAACGAGTAAGTTCTGGTGGCATAAGGGGCAGGTCCGAGCATCTGAGGCACCTACGTACTCCACTTCATTAGGGGGACGCTTGATCGCCTCCGCGATGTTGGAACCCAACCTCCTAACTCTTTTCATGGCCTCCTCGTTCAACAGAATTTGACCAGGTCTTGGGATATAGGTAACCACCATCTGGTCAACCAGTTTGAAGTCATGAGGCAGAAAGATTGCCATCAGAGGCAATGCCAGGCTGATCCAATCTGTTCCACCGACCATGATATGGGCGCTATAATGAGGTTTCTGACGAAATCTCGTCCCGACGATCGCCATCCTATTTCCAATCATGGTCAGGAAGCCGGGGGGCATCAGATGGAAGATCGGTGCACCCACTATGGCGCCGTCGCATTCGAGTAGTTTCTCGACGAAAAAAGGCATATCATCGTTTTCGATGATACACTTCGCACTCATCCCACCCTCTTTTAGTTCTCTTATCCGGCACGATTCACATCCGCTGCAAGGCTTAATGTTCAGATCATGCATGCGGATGATCTCAACTTCGGCCCCCAGTTCCTCGGCCCCCATGAGGGCTTCTTTGACCATAATTTCGGAATTTCCCAGCTTCCGACCACAACTAATCCCAAGCACTTTCACAGCAGCGACCTCCTTCTTTATCCTTCACCTCTGGTTTACTATGGAGAGAATCTGTTCCGGCAATTTTCAGGTGATGTTTCGCCCATGCCGCTCACACGGCAGTGATATATCCATGGTAGTCCGTCAGGAAATCGTTGGTCGGACGCTCCAGAATAAACGTACTTACAAAATCCGAGTAGGGCTCCAGAAAGGGATATCTCTGATGCTTCGCCCAGGGCGGCTCCGTGTAAGCAGGCGGTGAATCGATGACCGATTTGCGCCAGCCGTCAAAGTTCTCGTACCACTGCTCGGTCAGTCGGTGCCAGGGAAAGAGGGACTCGACCGTACGGTGGCTATAATAACGTGTGAGGCCAGGCTGCTGAATGACTTCCTTTGAATGTACATTGAGAAACCAATCCTCCCCTTCGTCCACCGGAACACCTTGTGGGTACTTGAAGGCGATAAGCCATCGAAGAATGGTTTTGTCGTTCAGCCTCAGTTCAGAGCCCAAGAAGTCTTCTGTGGGCCGGACTGGAATGATGCAGATGGCAGGAGGGTGTGGTCCTTCCGGTCGTCCGTCCCACTCCGTGGTGTAGGGTGGTTTACCTTCCTGCCCAACAATCCTGTCGTATCCAGGAGGGAAAGTGGCCTTCAGCGTTCCACCGAGCGGCAACGATTCACGCATCCAGAGCTCAGTGACTCGCCAGTTATAGTATCCGTACGGGATAGCTTCCGGAGGTGCGGGGACGACCCGGTAGCTCAAGTAACGCGACAGAAATGGGGCGATACGGCCCAGGTTCTCCGCAATGTGGTCCCGGAGCAACCAGCGCTCCATCAGTGGCAATTCATTCATACTGGTAATATTAAGAATCAGGACACGCTTATTCACGGCTCCTCCCTAAATTCCCGACCCAAATTAAGAGCATCGCAGATTTTCTAATTAACCAATGCGAGCACAGAAATAAGACTCGCCTAGTAAGGAAACTGGCAATTCAAGACTTCGTATCCTTATTTGATATACTCCAGCGTCTTGGAATCATACTTCAAGCAACAGGGCACGTTCAATTTGGGATTCTTAATGACCTGATAGAGTTGATACAACTGCGGCAAGAATCTGGGGAACCCCAGGGACTCCCGTTTATTATGATTGCTCAAAGCTTCCCGGGCTCCTTCAGTCCATCCCTTCTCCAACATATACGTGGAACGCATCCTGGTGCCGGTGGGCGACTCTTCGTACTCGTGCATGGTGTAGGAGATGGGCTCGCCGCCGACGGCAGGAGCATCCGGGGCAAGGCGGCCGATGACTACTGCGTGGCGAATAGATCAGGGGGATGGGGCAAGCTTTAGGAGATTCGAAGCGCATTCGCAATGTTTTTTCCGGCATCGGCGGCTCAACCTCCCGCACAATGTGAATGGCTCCTACGTGTCCGTTCTGGGTTGGCGGGATTTCCCAGACGAAAGAAACATGTTCATCCGGGGCCCAGAGGTAATAGGCCTTTTCCATGTTGTCCCAGAACCAGTCAATCATTTCTGGAGTCACGCCCGGAATCTCATGATAATTCACAAGCGGGTCATACTCCTTTTTAGTCTCCGTTTCTTTCATCGATCTTCCCTCCTTGAACTGCCCCATTTGCGTAGCCCCTGGTGGAACGAGACCAGTCGAGCAAATGCTAACTTTTTTTATTATCATTCGTTCCCGGACGGATGCCCCTTCGCGCTCTACGGTTTAGAGAGAGAAAAATCGCGAGAATAGACAGGCTGTTTCAAGAATTCCTCCGGTTTGTACTTCCAGAACTGAGAAACATTGGGATATGTATAGATCACCGTATTCTGAAGATTTCCGCCTATCCTCTCCACCTTCCGAATATAAATGTTCTGAACCGGATTCAAATAAGGGTCCAGTTTCATGGGACCGCGGGGAATGTCCCGAGGCTCCACTTTTTTCAAAGCCTCCAGAAGCTTCCCTTTGTTTTCAACATCTCCATTAATGGCCTTAATTGCCTCCACAGTCCACCTTCCTCCTGTGTAGGTTCCTTCCGAGTAACAGGAAGCAGGCTTCTTTGCTTTTTCACGATAAGCCTTCACAAATTTTTTGTTGGCCAGGTTTTCAAGAGCTTCACTGTAATGGAGGGCTGTGATAATGCCCAACGCTTCGTCGCCCATGGAAGGAAGTGCATGTTCGTCCGTTATAAGCATACCAATGACAGGGATTCTTGCCTTAAGGCCATAATCCTGATATTGCTTAACGAACTGCATCCCTGAACGACCGGAAACCATGGCCAATACCGCATCGGCATCTTTTGAGAACTGCGGGAAATAAGGACTAAAATCCGTGATGGTTACAGGAACCCATAATTTTTTATTGATCTTTCCTCCCAGCTCTTCGAACGTTCTTTGAAAACCTCCCACGCTTTCCCAACCAAATGAGAAATCCAATCCTATGACGTCAATATTCCTGTACTTTAGGACTTTGTAAGCGTATTCTCCGAAAGGATGACAGGGTTGACTGGAAGCGTAGCCTGTTCGTACAATCCATTTTGCACGTTTTCTCTGCGTAAGATCATCCCCACTGACGATGGGATAAGTCGTAGGAATCTCCTTCGAATCAAGGTAAGGCGCGAGTGCATAACCGCAGGCTGATGATAAGACTCCGGTCAAAACATGGACGCCATCCTTCTCCACTAACTTTCTTACCTTTGTCATAGCTGTTGTGGGAAGCGCCTCGTCGTCCTCGGTGATCAGTTCTATTTTTCGGCCAGCCACTTGGTATCCGATTTCTTCAAGATAGAGCTCGAGTCCTAATAACATGTCCTTTCCATTTGCGGCTGCAGGCCCTGAAAGAGCCGTGATGAAGCCAATCTTAATCGGACCCTTCCCTTGGGCTTGCGATGCAGAAGACCCAAACAGGACTAGACTAAAGGCCGCAACGATCCAAATTGCCACACACAATCTTTTTTTCATCGCTCGCTCCTCCTTTTTATCAAAAGACTATCCTTGAGGTTATAGGTATTTTTTACTGTGGATTCCGAAATTTTCTGTGCCTTTGTGTTAGAGCGAGGGACCAATCATCTTCGACCTAAACCATTTGTGTTGAGCTTTCACACTAGTTCCGTGTTTTTGATGGCAGCCTCTATCGCCTGCTTCTCCTGGCTGGTCAACTCCTGCATCGGCATACGAACGCGGCCATCCCCTCCTGCCATCCCCAAGAACTGCGTCCAGTATTTGAAAGTAGCCTGCTTCTTACCGGCGGGAGTCACCTTCGCTAATGCCTTTCGAATGGGGGCGAGCCTCCTGTAGGCTTCCCAGGCTTTGGCAATCTCTCCCCTGGTCGCTGCTTCGGTGTATTCCTTCATCAGCTTCAGTTTCTTACTTTGCATGACGAAGGGCATCGGATTGGCGATCAAAGCTGGCTGACCATTCACGCTTAGATTGATCAACCAGTTGTCCTCTGTATCGGCGTCGCTGATGATGAAGTTATCACTGCAAAGAGCTCTTGCCAATGAGATGTCGGGGGCCGGGGCAATGTCCTTGACCGCAACAATGGTTTCAATCTCGGCGAGCCTGTTGATGAGCTTGGGACTCATCAAATAACCATGGGCCACCTGGTTGAAAAGCGCAATGGCGATATTCACCCTATCTGCAATGTACTTGAAGTACTGAAAAACACCCTCTTCAGTCATGGCACCGAAGTAGAACAAAGGGTTGATGATGATAGCAAACTCCGCGCCGATGCTTTCGGCATATTTTGTCAGCTCCAGGGTATTCTCCACAGAAGGGTCCGAGGTATAGGGCATGATGACCATGTCCCCCTTGGTCTCTTCCATAGCTATATCCATGATCCTCTTTCGCTCGGCTATCGTCTGATTGAAGGCCTCACCCATGAGACCGTTAAGAAACATTCCCTCCATATTTAACTCGTCGATGCAGTGGCGAAGGTTGCGCCTGAAGCCTGATTCATCAATCTTATAGTCCGGAGTAAAGGGCGTTAGTGTGGCACCCCAGAGACCCTTCATACGCTTCCGTGCATACTCTTTCGCTTCCGATTTGCGATATTTCATCATTAAGATTCATCCTCCTCTTCTTGCTACGTTTGCAAATGGACTCGGCCCGGGGCAAGGAAGAAACAACCTCCCTGCGCCCGGGCATCAGGATCATTCCGTCATCGATCTTTATTCGTAATCCCTAACGACTTTGACCGACGTCTTTTTCAATCCTTCGTACAGTTTCCTTCTGACTTCCGGCAGCAGCGGCAGCCGATGCTTCACCGTTGCTCTCGGAATCAGCCCCATCCAATAACAAACCTCTTTATACTTTGTGATCAGGTCAACCATGGGTCTGACATAAATGACCTCTTCCAGCGGACGGATGCGGTTGAAGTGAATCTTCCGCGCCTCGGACAGATCCCCCTTCTGAACTGCATTCCACAAATCGATTAGGCCATGAGGATCCATGCACGCGTATCCTGAGAAAACCCCGTCACATCCCCATAAAAAGGTCATCATCGATGTTGTACCCGGAAAGAGAGAGATATTCTCACGGCCCACCGCCCTGAGGGCCTGCATATCCGCCTCCAGCTTGAGCCACCGCGTATCCCATCCGTTCGCCAGTTTGACCGCCACGAGATTGTCGATCTCCCTGAAGAGCTTTGCAAAAGCCTCCGTAGGATATTCACATGCCCCTTGATGATCGTAAGACTGGTGCATGACCACCGGGATGTTCACCGCCCTGGCAATGGCTTTATGATACTCGACCCCATATCTCGGATCTTCCATCGTATTGAGCAGATAGTAAGCAGGGGCAAGAATCATGACCGTATCCACGCCTGCCTTCTCCAGCGCCCTGGCCTCTTCAACGCCTTCGTCGATCGTGTGTTTGTGGATCCCGGTGCAGATCGGAATTTTCCCCTGTATTTCCTCGCGGGCGATCTGAATCACTTTGATCCTTTCTTCTCTGGTCAGGCATTCTCCTTCTCCCGTATGGCCGTTTACGCCGATACCGGCGACTCCTGCCTTCACCAGGAAGCGAAAAAGAGACCGCATGGCATCATAATCCACTTTCATATCCTCTGTAAAAACCGTGATGGGATACACATTCACCCCTGTCCATTTGCCCTTCCATTGAAACTTCTTAATTTCCATTCTTGCTGCTCCTTTCTCTTTTGTGTTTTGTCTGTCTGATCTTTTCTGCAGTCAAAAAAAGTCCTTATTTACATCTCGCATTTCCGGTCTGTGACGGTGGCACGGTGATCTCTTCTTCCGGAATAACGACCGGTTTGCCCGTATAGGGGAATGAGAAAAATTCATTATCTTTTACGATAAGCGCCGCCTTGTAGGGGGTAATGATCTGGTGGTCGCAAGCCCTCATGGTTACTTTGCCCCATGGCATATTGTAGCTCGCCCCTTCCCAGGCTTGAATCAGTTTCGCCGAATCGGTGCTTCCGGCCCTCTTGATCGCATCAAACATCCATTGCATGCCATAATAGTAATCGTTCACGCCAAAAACCGGGCTATAAAAGACTTTATCCAGATCCTTGTTCTTTTCCTGAAAGTCTTTAACAAACTTCTTTTGGATCGGGTTACCGAGGTCAATGAGGCTATGATGAATGACCAGATGACCCAGGCCCGCTTCTTTTACGTCCTGCATAATGACCGGGTCAAACAAATAGCCTCCTCCGGTTACCGCTTTGCAGCCGAGCTGGCCTTCGGTCTTGATCAGGTTCCCTAAGTCCGGGCCGAAGTTGGTCGTTAAAATCACCTCTGCGCCGGAGGCGATGACCTTGCTGATATAGGGGGCGAAATCCTTCAAGGCAACGGGATGGTAGTCTTCTCCGACAAGCTGCGAGCCGGGAATTTTCTTCAAGTTTTGTTTGAATCCCTCGCCCGCTTCGCGGCCCAGTGAGGCATCCTGACAAAGGATATAGAATTTTTTAAATTTGCTGTACTTAGCAAAATAGGCAATCGTGGCGGCGGTTCGCTGGCCTGTGGTGGGGGTGGTTCTGAACACATAAGGGTTGAACTCGCTTCCGGTGATGCTTGCCGCTTCGGAGTTCGGGTTGACCGCAACCACTTTATATTTTTCAGCCGCCTTCATCATGGCTAAAAAGACATGACTTCCGAGACAACCGATCAGGACATCCGCTTTATCCTCGAGGATCAGTTTGGTCGCTTTCCTTACCGCCACATCGGGCTTAAAAGAGCTATCTTCTACGACCAGCGTCAATCTGCTTGCCAAGGAGTCCTCCCTTTGCATTGATTTCATCCACGGCGTATTTGGCGCCGAGTTGAAAACGGTCCCCAGAGGCCTTAAACGGGCCGGATATGGCATCGACCATTCCAATCACGATTTTGTCGTTGTCGGCCCTGGCCGGAACTTCCCAGGAAATCATTAACGTAGAAATGAATAAACCGGATAACACGGTGAGACCCAATATCTTCATTTTCCGCATGTTAAAACCTCCTTTGACGAATATCGAAATGACTGTGGTGATTTATCTACTTCAGCCGGTTTTCTCTTTTCACCTCCTTTAGACCTCAAGATATTTCTGGCGAATTTCATGGGCATCTTGTACTTCGCCCGCAGTCCCTTGAAAGACGATGGTCCCCTTGCTCATGACATAAAATCTGCCCGCGATCTTAAGGGCGACCTTCATGTTCTGTTCCACAAGGAGAATCGCCGTTCCAAGGTTATGGATGTCCAGGATCACCTTTTTCACCGTTTCCACAATTTTTGGGCCAAGACCTTCTGTGGGCTCATCTAGAAGCAGGATACGGGGGTTTCCCATGAGCGCCCTTGCCATGGTCAGCATTTGTTGCTCCCCGCCTGAGAGAAAGGCTCCTTTCTGCCGGTCGCGATTCTTTAACCCCGGGAAATAGTCGTAGACTTTTTCGATGGTCCAGCTTTCTTTGTCTTTTTTCTGCCGGGGTTTGATGCCGATCACGAGATTTTCCCTCACAGTCAGCCTCGGAAAGATTCTTCTCTCCTCGGGCACGTACCCCACGCCGTGATTGGCAATTTCATAAGGAGGCCATCCCGATATTTTTATCCCGTTAAAAAGAATGGACCCAGAGCGGGGGATAACCAAGCCGATGATCGATCTGAGGGTGGTGGTCTTGCCCACGCCGTTTCTTCCGAGGAGACAGACAATTTCTCCTGCGTCCGCAGTCAGGCTGATCCCCTGGAGCATATGGCTCTCTCCATAATAAGTGTCAAGATCGCTGATCTCTAAAAGCATCGATCATTCTTCCTCTTGGCCCAGATAAGCATCTTTCACTTGCGGATCATTCCGAATCTGCTCAGGGGAGCCTGAGGCCAGGACTTTGCCGTAATAGATGACCGTGATCCGATTGGCGAGCCTGAAGACCACATCCATATCATGCTCAACGATGACGAGAGTTTTCCCTTCGGTCACCCTCCCGATGAGTTCAACCATCTCCGTGGTCTCGCCTTTAGACATTCCAGCGGTCGGCTCATCCAAAAGGATCAGGTCCGGGTCCATTGAAATGGTCAGGGCGATCTCCAGGGCGCGCTGATGACCGTAAGAAAGTTCTCCCGCGATCTCATCTCTTTTCGCGGCCAGGCCGACCAGAGACATCACTCTCTCTGTCTCTTCCAGGACGCCATCTATTTTTGAAAGAGTTGAGAAAAGGTTGTAATGGACCTTCCTTTTCGACAGGATGGCATTACGAATATTCTCAAAGACCGTCATGCTGCGGAAGATATTCGTGATCTGGAATGAACGGGCAACGCCTAAATGCGAGATTTTATGAGGAGGAAGACCCGTGATGTCTTTATCTTTAAATAAGATTTTTCCCCGGGTGGGGATATACTTGCCTGTGATGAGATTAAAAAGGGTTGATTTGCCGGCCCCATTCGGACCGATGACTGCATGTCTTTCTCCTTGTTCTATCGCCAGGTCGATTCCAAAAATCACCTTCAGTCCGCTGAAATCTTTTTGTAAACCCTGAATATCGAGAATCGCCATAATTTTTTACTGATTCTTTACAGAGACGAAGATCGATTTCAATTTTTTCGGAATCAATCCGACGGCTCCTCGATGGAAATAGAGAACCAGGATGATAAAAAAGGCTCCCAGGATGAATTCCCATCGATCCGTCAAGTGACTGATCCAATCGGTAAAGTAGACGAAAATACCCGCTCCCAGTGCGGGTCCCAGAAAGGATCCTGTCCCTCCGAGGATGGCCATCATGATGACTTGGGTTGCCATCGCCAGGTCTACGGAGCTTGTAGCTACGAAATCCTGGAACAGGGCATAGAGGCTTCCTGCGATACCCGCGGAGAATGCCGCCATCGTAAAGACCAAAAGTTTCGAAAAATTGACGTTGTACCCGAGAAATTCAGGGCGGTCTTCATTGACCTTGATCGCCCGGATGGTGTTGCCGAAAGGCGTCCTTAAAAGATACCAGATCAGAAAAAGGAAAAACATGACGATGATGGCTGAAAGGCAATAGACCGTGCCCGCGTTCGACAGGTTGAGCGTCACGATTCCTAATTTCATACTCTTGGGGACGAATCCCCCTATCCCGTCATCCCCGCCGGTCATGCTGCGCCATTTCCATGCGAGGGCCCAGACCAGCTGATTGAAAGCCATTGTCAATAAGACAAAGTAGCTCGCCTTGCGCCTGACGCAGAAGAAACCGATGATCACCCCGCCGACCGCCGCTGCGATTCCCGACGTCAGGATCGCCAGGAGCAGAGGCATTCCGACGATACGTTTCAGGAGGATCGCCGTGGTATAGGCGCCGATCCCAAAATAGGCGGCATGGCCACAGGAGAGGAGGCCGGCATATCCAAACAAGAGATTGAAACTGACTGCAAAGAGGGAGAAGTAAATGGCTTCGTTCAGTATCCGGATTTGGACAATCTTCAAAAAGACGGGGGCGAGCAGGATAAGAAGAATCGTCCCGATGAGAAGAACCCATTGGCGAAACGTTATTTCTTTCACACCTTTTCTCCGAAAAGTCCGGCAGGCCTGATCATCAGAACGACGGCCATAAGAAGAAATTGGAAGACAAGGGCAAGCTGGGGAATGAACAGGACGCCGAAAGATTGAAGCTCGCCGATCATCAGGGACGCCACAAACGTCCCCCCAAGGCTTCCCAATCCCCCAACCACCACGACAACGAAAAGGTCGGCCAGCATGTCAATTCCCATTGCCGGATGGGTGCTCAGAAAAGGCCCTGCAACAACCCCTGCCAAACCAGCCAGCGCGGCTCCCCCTGAAAAGACATACAGAAAAAGTCTGGAAACATTAATGCCGAGACAATTGACCATATCCGCATCGGATACGGCGGCCCGAATGGCAATGCCGACACGGGTCTTCATGAAAATATACAAGAGAACAAACAAGGCAACGAAGGAAATCAGAAGAACGAATAACCGGTAATCCGGATAGGTCAGCCCGGTGATGCGGACCGATCCTGAAAGGGCAGGAGGAATCCTTGAAGGCAGGGTGAAATTTCCCCATATCCATTTCACGACTTCTCCGATGACGAAGAAAATTCCAAGCGTAATGAGAAGCTCATAGGCATGGCCGAAGGCATGGACCTTCTTGAGAAAAAACCGCTCGACCAGGGCCCCGAGAAGACCGACGACGATCGGAGCGATGACCAAAGCGAGCCAGAAATTGCCGGTCTTCACAAACACGGTGTACCCCACATAGGCTCCCACCATATAGAAGCCGGTGTGGGCGATGTTGAGCACTCCCATCATTCCGAAGACCAGACTGAAACCCGAGGCGACAAAGAATAACAACATTCCGTAAACTAGCCCGTGAAGGGCTTGAATGACAAAGATTGGAAGCATTGATCCCATGAGAGACCCCCCATCAGGTGAGCTGATTTTTCCTTCTTCACTCGGGCGATTTCCGAGATGGTCCCTGTCTAGACAAACGTCGTATCCGTTTTAAATTTCTTTTTCTGTGAGTCGATCCCATTGCCTCCTTCGGCGGCAGGCAGGGGTCTCTCAATCCATCATGAAGTTCTATTCCTCCAATGATTATCTTTCCCCATCGATTCTGGATGGAAAAGTTGAGCTTCAATTTCGGAGGCCGCCTTTCTCAGCTCGGCCACGATGGGTGATTTAACTTCGCACTTGATCCTTGGCGAAGGCCCTATGACGACCACGGAACCTGCAGGTTCATTCTTATGATTGAATATGGGTACACCGATGGCGTTGATGCCGATGTCAATTTCTTCCCGGCAAAAACCGACTCCTTGTTTTTTTATCTTTTCGATATGTCTTCTGAATTTCTCGGGATCGGTAATGGTCTTGTGTGTGAGACGGGCCAATTTATTTTTCAGAATATCGTCCACCACCTCTTGCTTGGAATATGCCAGGATGGTTTTCGTGCCGGCTCCTGCATGAGTGGCAACTCTGCCACCGATATGCCCCCGGATGCTGGAAGCCTTGGCCCCTTGAACAACATAGGTAATAATTCCCTTGCCGCCCGAAACCATTTCAATTACCACGGTCTCTCCCAGTTTTTTCCCGAGCTCTCCCAGCACCGGCATGGCAACGTTGGTTAACCCCTCGCTGACAGATTCCATGGCGGTTTGTCCCAATGAAAAAATGGAGAGGCCGAGCCTGAATTTGCGTGTGAGCGGGTTCTGCTGAAGAAACCCCTTTCGGGTCAGGATTTGAATCGTCCGGCTCACGGTGGCCACATGGAAGCCTGTGATCCGGTTCAGGTCGGTTGTCCCCAGTTCAAGATTCGTGGGACTGAAGGTCATGAGGATTTCCAGCGCCTTTTCTACTGCATTCGGTTTATTCGGAGCCATCGAATTGTTACATTATGAAATATGTTTTTGTATTCTGAAATATTGCTTGCCAAGGGAAGAATGCCCGTCAAGAAATGATCGTCGATCGCTGTACCGGTGGTAATCGACAGTTGAGTTTCTCCTGGCCCCTTCCTTCATCAGACTTTCAATAATCGTTCTGCATTGAGATGATAAAGTTTTTCCTTGTCCGAGTCGCTGATCGGCGTCCTCTCAACGTCTGCAACCGCCTCCTTCATCCCCGCATAGGGATAATCAGCGGCGAAAAGAACGTGATCGGCCCCCATCGCGCTGATAGCGCAGATCAACGCCTCCGGCCTATATCGGCCGCTCGTCGTGACGTAGATATTCTCTCTGACATATTCCGAAAGCTTTCTATTCAGGGTCCTGGGCTTATACGCCATGACATACCCTTCGTCCAGGCGGTCGAGCAGGAACGGAAGCGTTTCGCCCAGATGCCCGAGGATGAGGCGCGACTTCGGGAAGGCGTCGAACACGCCTCCTCCGACGATGCGCAGGGCGTGTGTGGCAGTCTCGGCGACCCAACTCCAGACGGGCCCCATCAGTTCGGAGTGTCCTTCATAGATTTTTCTTCCCTCCGGCGACGGCTCGGCGACGTGGAGGTAGATCGGGACGTCAAGGGCCTCGGCGCGCTCCCAGATCACCCAGAATTTCTTCTCGTCGAGATACTCCCAGTTCGTGTGCCCCTGGATCATCGTCCCCTTGAATCCGAGCTGTTTGACACACCGTTCGAGTTCATCGGCGGCCGCTTTCGGGTCCTGCGTCGGCAAATTGGCCCACCCTGCGAATCGGCCCGCGTACTTCTGAATGATCTCCGCCTGCTGGTCATTAAACCGCTTTGCTGTGGCCACAGAGACGCCGGCGTCGTTGACTCCCTGGAACCCCGGAGAACTGCACGCGATCACCTGCATGCCGATGCCGAGATTATCCATAAGGGGAAGGCGGATTTTCTCAAAATCGACGAGGCCCGCCCCTGCGTGCGGAACCGCCTTCATATTGACCGATGAAGGTGTGTTTTTCGTCTTCGCCCATTCGAGATTCAAACCCACGATCTCCGAGTTGCGCCAATGCTCTTCAATGCAGATCTTCTTCATCCCCGTTCCCTTGGCGCTGGCAGCCGTCTGGGCGACAGCCTCCCCTTTCCGGAGGCCTGCCTGCACGCCCGCCGTGACCGCCAGAGCTCCAAGGGCGGTCTTCCCGAGAAATTCTCTTCTTCCCATTTTTTTTCCCATGTTGGCTCCCTCTCTATCTTTGGGTATTTAATTCCCGGATTTAGCTTTGACAATTTAAAATGAATCCTTCGCTATTGGAAATAATTCGAAGTATCCTTATATTATCACATCATGAAATATTGTATTGCATTATGAGATAACCATTGGATTATGAAGCAACTGCATTTTATTGTCAAGAAAAACATTTGGTCGCTCTGAGGAAAGACGCTCCTTAATTTAGAAGCGCTTTTCTCAGTTATGGATCGTTAACACCATTTTCTTCCGTCCAAAGTCAACTCATTCAACATTTTCTTTCCCTCCAACCCTTCCTGATGATAGGAGTTATCTAACAGTTATAAGAAAGTGTCTATGGACGAGTACATGCATTGACAATTACACCCTGGACTTGTATATTCGATACACAGAGCGAGACGGAAGCACTGCCGACGGGGACGGTCTAACGATTGGAGTCCCGGGCAACAGGAGGAGTTGAAATGAAAAAAGAACATCGGGTTTTATTTTTGGGTTGTGTCTTGACCGCATTGGCACTGTTCTCACGGAGTCCCTCCCATTCAGGCAGAGACCTATCCTGACGCATACCATTCAAGTCGTCATCCCGGGGGCACCTGGAGATGCTGTAGACCTGGCCGGAAGGGTCGCCATCGAAGAGCTGGAAAAGATTCTCAAAGTTCCGGTCGTTGTGATCAATAAGCCGGGCGGAGGCGCCTCCGTGGGCACAGACTTTGTGGCCAAGGCAAAGAAAGATGGCTATACGCTCCTTTACAGTATGTCATCGGGTTTAGTTTACAATCCGGCTTTTAATCCGGAGGAGACCCCATACAATACCCTTCGGGATTTCGATCCTCTGGCCCTTCACGTCACCTTCCCGGATGGCATCTGGGTACAGACCGAGGCCCCGTGGAAGAATTTTGCCGAGGTGATCGATTACTCCAAGAAGAATCCCGGGAAATTTCGTTGCGGAACGCTGGGCGTAGGTTCCATCAACCATTTCAGAATCGAGATTCGTGAAAGCGGTGACCGGCGCCGATATTACGATGATCCCCTTTAAAGGAGCCATGCCCGCTCTCACGGCTCTCTTGGGAGGCCATACCGAGTCCTCGTTTACGGCGGTCGCCATTACCTACCCGCATTATAAATCGGGCAAGGTAAGACCCGTGCTGCTCGACCAGAAGGTGGCTGACCTTCCCGGAGGACTTACGCTGCAGGAGATGGGCTACAAGCGCGGTCTCCCGTTGACCTTTTTTGCGTTCCTTGCGCCCGCTGGAATTCCCGAAGAGGCAAAGAAAGGTTCTGGTTCCGGCCATAGAGAAAGCGGCAAACAATCCGGAGGTCATCGCCAAATTGAAGAACATGCGGATTATCCCCAACTATAAGCCGCCCGAAGAACTGAAACAGATGATCAGCGAAGATTATGAAAATGCGCGGCAGGTCGTCAAACAGATGAGATTAACCAAGTAAAAACAATTTTTCTTTCGGAATCTTTTCCTCCGACCCCAATGCGGGGAGTTCGCTTCTGAAGCGGGCTCCCCGCTTTCTTTACGAAGCCGCTTTCTTCTCCCGGTTCTTCCGGCCGCGGCCGGACAAATCTTCTCCGGGGCTTCTTCAGGCCCGCGTTCAGGCCATTGGATGAGGGCCGTTCGGCATAAAGAAGTTGACAGACCGCGCAGAATTCGCTATGTTTGTATGCAAATATTTTGTATACAATGTTTTTGACCCTAAGGAAGATCGATGCCTGATCCGGTCAGTCGAGCGGTTGCGATTTCTGAGACCATGCAGTCTCTTCGAAGGATCTTTAAGGCGTTACAAAACTATTCTCATGAAGTCTCTCACCGGTATGGAATCACCGGCCCCCAGCTTTGGGTGCTCAAAACGGTTTTGAAAAACGGAGGGCTCCCGCTGGGTGAGTTGAGCCAGAAAATGTATCTGCATCCCAGCACGATCACGGGTGTCGTCGATCGTCTGGAGAAGAAAGGATATGTGTCGAGGGACAGAGACCACGAAGACAGAAGAGTGGTCATGGTTCAATTGACACCCAAGGGAAGGAGGCTGGTCAAGAGGGCGCCGAATCCCGTTCAAGGGAAGATGATCCACGGCTTAAGGCAGATGAGAAAGGAAAAGCTCGAATCCATCTATGAGGCGGTCCAGACACTGGTTGAGATTATGGAGGCCCAAAACCTGAGGGTGACCTTCTTTTTTGATCAGGAGTAAGGGGAGGGGCAAGCGTTCATTTTCAAGAGGGGTGGATATCCAAATCGCTTATTAAAGGAGGATGATCATGATGAAGAAAAGTTTTCCTGTTTTGATTTTTGTCCTGTGCCTTGGGCTGTTGCTGACGGGATGTCCCAAGAAGAAGGTCGCTGTGGGTAGAGACCAGTCCTCCGTCCAGAGCTCGGAAGAAGCCGCCCGGCTGCAGCGAGAACGAGAAGCAAGAGAGGCGAAAGAACGAGAATTAGCAAAACTCAGGGAAGAAGATCTTAATAAACCGGCAGGAGGCGACCTGGAAAAGACCCTGGTCGTCAAGAAAGAACCCGGGATCGAAGGGGAGGTCTTCGAAAGTCGACTGCTCAAAGACATCCATTTTGACTTTGACAAGTACGACATCCGCCGGGCCGATGAGGCAATCCTAAAAGAAAATGCAGTTTTCTTGAAAAATAATCCTAAAATGAAAGTCCAGATTGAAGGACATTGTGATGAAAGAGGAACCGTCGAGTACAATCTCGCTCTCGGGGAAAGAAGGGCCAACAATACGAAAAAATTTCTTGTCACCCTCGGTATTCCTTCAGATCGTATTTCTGCGATCAGTTATGGTAAAGAGAAACCTTTGGAGAAGGGTCACGATGAGGAAGCCTGGGCGAGGAACCGAAGAGCTCACATCGTCGTGTTATCCAAATAAGTCCAGCGGACCGATCCTCGGGGAGCTGGCTCTTCCCGAGGATCCGCGCGGAAGGAGGGAAAGTTGAAAGCATTCGATACGATGAAAAAGGGGTTCATTCTTTCCATCGGGGTGTTTCTCGTAGCAGGATGTGCATCCGTCCGGGACGCACAAATCCTTGACAGGGAGGTCGATACACTTCATTCGAAGGTCAACGCGCTTCAAAAAGAAAATAAATCTTTGGAGAATAAGATTTCCGCCCTGTCCGCTGAGAACCAAAAACTTCGGACCGATCTTGGTTTCCGTCTTGAAAACATCCAATCTGAAATTCGAACCCTCTCTACGAGTGTCGAGGAGTATAAGGATTATGTCAACAGACCTTCGAAAGAGATTGGCCGTGTCAAGGAGGACGTCGACGGCCGATTGAGGGGTTTGGAAGAGGGGAGAAAGGCCCTGGAGGAGAAAAATAAGGTCCAGGAAGAGCGAATTCGAGGAATGGAGGATCGTCTCAAAGGAATGGAGGGGAAGGTTAAACAGGTAGAGCCGGAAAAGCCGGGTCCAGCCCAAGAGGTTCCTTCCGAAGGAAAGGGGGCCTCCCCGGGGATGGGAAACATGTACAAAGTGGCCTATGAGGCCTTTCAGAAGGGAGACGCCGAAGGAGCGCGAAAGAAATTTGAGGTGTTTCTGAAACAGTACCCGAACACCGAACTCTCCGGCCACGCACAGTTTTGGATTGGAGAGACCTATTATCAAAAAAAGGATTTTGAGAAGGCCATCCTGGAGTATGAAAAAGCAATTACCAAGTATCCGGAAGGGAGTAAAGTTCCGGCAGCTTTGTATAAACAGGGCCTTGCCTTTCTGGAATTGGGCGACAAGGCGAATGCCAGGAACCTTTTCAAGCGAGTCATGGAGCGCTATCCACGTTCTGAGCAAGCCGAAATGGCGAAAAAGAAGCTGGAAGAGATGAAACAGCCCCCCGGTGATTCCAAGGGAAAATCTGGGCCTTCACCCAAGAAGAAAACTCCATAGGCGGATAGAGAGGACCTTCTATCCCCCTGAGCCGGTTGATCCACTCTCTTGATGGGTTCCCTAGACCCATTCGGCGGCGCCCCCTCGGCCTGAGCCTTTCGGCAGGCTCAAGATCCTGAGTTCCATCGAGGGGCCCGGGCCGAAGGCAAGCTAGGCCTTCAGGCCGGCGGGGCGAAGGATTCATTGCCCAGACCATCCGTCCTCCTTCCTTCTTAAGTATTTCGCGATGGCCATTACGATCTCTCTCCTGGCCCACCCCCAAGGGCTTCTGCAGATTTTTGTTGATTCTTTGCGAAATCTAATATAAATTTTGAACTGAAAAGGAGGCGAAAATGATGAAAACTCAGTACAAGGGATTCATGAGGGAAAGAATACAAAGAAATCCGGTCACCATTCGTCCCGAGGCTTCCTTTTTCGAGGCACGACGCCTGATCCACGATAAGGGGATCCGCCACCTCCCCGTCGTCGATAAAGAGAATCGGCTGGTGGGAATCGTGACGGAAAGTGATATTCGCGAAGCAGGTCCCTCTGATGTTGCCACACTAAGCGTTAAAGAACTGACGGATCTTCTGGGGACCCTGAAGGTCTCCGAACTGATGGTACCCAAGGAAAAAGTGATTACGATCACTCCGGACACTCTTATTGAAGAAGCCATCCAGTTGATGCACGACCACAAGATCGGGTGTCTTCCGGTTGTTGATGGGGAAAAGCTTTACGGAATTTTTACGGAAACGGATGCGTTGGCCCACCTCGTGGATATATTTGGCTCCAAGCAGAAGGGGACGCGTCTCACCGTCGCCTTTGATGAAAAACCGGGCGCGATGGCAGGAATACTCGAAGTACTTAAGAAGCATAACGTGGATGTGATTAGCGTTGTCTCTCCCTCTTTTCTGGTGGAAGGGAAAAGGATTGCTGCCATTCGCATCAAGACGGAAGAATACGAACTCATTGCCAAAGATCTGGAGAAGTCCGGCTATCCCGTATTATCCGTAGGCAAATGGCCTTCCGTCTAGTATCGTAAACAATCTACAGAGTTGAAAGGCAGGGTTGAAAAGGGACCCTGCTTTTTTTCTGCACGGTTGAGTCAAGAATCATCCACCTTCGGACTATGATGACTGTGGACATTCGTAGATCATCTTGTCAATCAAGGGGTCACTGGTTTGTTTTGCGGGAAATCTCGGGGCAGACGCCCGCAGAGGGAAGGTAGAATTGTCGTTAGGCGACGGGATCCACCTTATCAGAGGAAGGACTGATTCTCATGCAGGAAGACTCAACCTGGCCCGCAAGCCCCTTTCGGGCAAGTTCTCCAGTCTGATTTCGCCATGATGCAGGAAAGCCACCTCTTTTACGATGTTAAGTCCTAAGCCGGTGCTCTTCTTCCCGGTATCGGGTCTTTGTAAGGAAAAGAATTTGTCGAATACCTTTTCCCTGGCATAGTCTGGGATGCCCGGACCATTATCCTTCACGGCGAAATCCAGCCGGCCCCCATCTATTCTGGCCGCGATTTCAATCTGACTGCCTGCAGGGCTGAAATCGATTGCGTTTTGAATAAGATTGGACACGGCCTGGTGGAGGAGAAAAGGATCTCCTCTCACCCAAAGATCCTCCGTTGCGTGAACTGCCACGCTCAAGTTCTTCTTCGAAGTCAACGGTTCCTTGCTCTCGATCACCGTCCTGATTAAAGCGCTGAAAGACAGGGTCTCCGACTTTTGGAGTGTTTTCTTGTTCTCCAGTTCCGACAGCTCCAACATACGGTCCACCATATCCTGGATGCGATTGGCCTCATTCCGGAGGTTCGACAGGAACAGGGCACGTTTCTCCGTCGGCATCCCCTCTTCGAGTAATTCCGCGGCGCCGCGGATGGCAGACAGGGGGCTTTTAATCTCGTGGGTGAGCGTTTGAACGTATTGCTCCACATACTTCTTCCCTTCCAGCGCTTCCCGCATCTTCTCAAAAGCCATCCCCATTTCTTTCAGTTCGCTTTTGCCGAGGTTGGGAAGGTCAACTCTCTTTCCCTCCCTCACGTCATTGGCATAATGCGTGAGACGCTTAATCGGCCGGGTGATCCAAATGGACACGACGAGGCTGAGGAAGATGGCGATAGAGATTGAAACGATCACGATCTTGAAAATCCGAGGTTTCGCATTCTTAAAGAAGATGTTGACGTTTGTCGTTGGCTTGACCACGGTCAATACCCCGGCGGTCTCTCCTTTGACGCGAATGGGCGCAGCCACATACAGGACGGAGGAGGTTGAGTCTTCAGCGACTTTCCGCGTGGTCCTGGCACCATACTCCCCTTGTAAGGTTAACCGGACATCCCTCCACTTGGAATAATCTTCTCCCATATTCTGCCGGGTCTCCGAATCAAAAATGATCTTCCCTGATTTGTCCGTCATGTAGACTCGAACATCGACATGGGTCTTGAAAAAGTCATAGATTCTGGCGGATAGAAACTGAGAGGAGATCTGATCGAAAGCCCTGTAGAATTTTTCGGGATCAAACTGTTTTCTTTCCATCTCGACGGCCACGATCCCGGCAAGGATATTTGCCTGGTCCACCAAGGGATCCTCGACTCCTTCCACGTAGCGTGTCCGGAGATCCTTCAGCATCCGATCAATGGGGTAGTAGAAACAGATGATGAAGATCGCCAGGTAGGCAAAGAAAATACGTGTTCCCAGTTTCATAGGTCCTCTCTCAAGGAGTACCCCATGCCCCTGTGCGTGACAAAGGGATCCTTTTCCGGTTTGACCGCCTTCAGTTTGGCGCGGATGTTTTTGATGTGGGCGTCCACCGTCCGGTCTAAGCTGGTATCGGGTTCGTCCCAGACGAGATCCATGAGTTGATCTCTTGAATAGACATGTCCCGGCCGTCGGATAAAAGTCTTGAGGATATGATATTCATATCGGGAGAGGTCGAGGACTTCACCAAAGTAGGAGATCTGGCGTTTGGACTCATTCACTTGGAAGGGCTGGGCGCCAGGGGAAGGCCCGGTAAGATTTGTGGTCCGTCTGAGCACTGCCTTCACCCTTGCACACAACTCCTTTGGGCTGAAAGGCTTCGGGATATAGTCATCCGCGCCAATCTCAAGGCCGACCACGCGATCGATCTCTTCTGTCCGGGCTGTCAGGAAGATGATGGGCGTAGAATGGATTTTCCTGATTTCCTTGCAAAGCTCAAGCCCACTCATATCCGGAAGTCCGATATCCAGGATGATCAGGTCCACAGGGTCCTCGGTCAAGAGGGGGATGACAGGTGACCCTGAAAAAAGGGAGACCGTTTCAAAGCCCTCCCTCCCGAGAGCATACTGGATATTGTCCACGATTGCCGGCTCGTCTTCCACGATTAAAATCTTTGGCTTCATGCTGAACTCCCGTCTTCCCCTGGTCAACTTTTTTGCCTATTCTATCATCTCCCCGATGAATTGTCATTTCCTCTTTGGTCGCCTTATCCTGCGCGCGAGTTTTTGATATCCAAATAGAATGAGAAACACAAAGAGGAGTGTGCTCAGGCATGCTGAAATGACAAAAGAGAAATGTTCTGTAAACTTTGCTCCATCTTTCATGTAGGCCATGTTCAACAGTGGGATTCCTAGGCCGATGATGACGTACCAGAAGAAGGGGACGAGACAACTGCCAGCCTTGCGAAGCGGACTTGTTCTCTGAAGGATGCCTCCTTTCTCCGCGGACCTGCCCGAGACGCAGGTCTCCGTGATTCTGACCACGGCGAGGTAAGCGAAAAGGAGCGAGATGAAATAAATCAGTGTTCCTCCGATCCGATGGACCCTTTCCATCGTGATCCACCCGGCGTAGAAGTCAGCTCCATAGAGGTGGATGGAAACAATGATTCTGAGAGCGTTTGCCCCAAGGGTGAGAAGGTAGGCCATTCCCATGCTGAGACCGACCCATAGAATCTTGACCCGGGTGCCCCTGAGCCGGGAGAGAAACGAGAAGAAGAAGGTGGAGAAGGCGATGGTCAGGAAATTGACGCCCGCACAGGCCGGGGCAATGATAAACCGGACCGAATGATTTACGAGACCCAGAGGGGATTCCTTTTCAAAAGAAATCCCGGTCAGCAGTTCCACCAATCGGGAAGTGGGGATTAAAATCCAACCGAGGTCGTCCGCGGTCGCCCGGGTGTAGTAGTATTTAAGTCCAAGGGCGATCAGAAGACCCAGCGCAAAGAAGGGGCCGTTCTCCGTGAGGAGGGTTTTGATCTTGGTCGGCGTCAGCATCGCTTCACTCCCTACCCGTGCCGGCCGTAAGGGGCCGGCACGGATTTTTTATGTTTTATTCTTAATTCCTCCTTGAGAATTCCCCTTGTACCTTAAGCGATCGTCTCTTATAAAGAGCGGCCAGAAACAGAGCCGCAAGAGCTACTGCGACAAGTATCATCATTTCCGGCTCGTCTCCCACGCCGTACCCTCCTACTGCAAGATTCGAGACATTTGCCGGCAAAGGCAGAGGCTGATTGACATCCGTGCCTTTCCCCTCTTTGTTTCGAATCGTCTCGAGGACGGACACAAACGAGGTATAGGGGGTCAGCAGGCTGTAGTTCAAACCCAAGGAGGTCACTTCCTGCTGGGTCTCCGCATTTTCCTTTCCGAAATTGAAGTCCGAAAGCCTGGCAATTCTCGAGCGGGCCCAGAGATAACGAATGGCACGGTTGACCTCGAGGGGTTTTGTCTCAGAAACCTGAATGTTCCTCACATAGTTTTCCTTCCCGCCTTTTCCGGAGACCTCAATCTCGCCTCCTAATCCGCGGCGCCATTTTCCGAAGAGAATAAGGGGACGCTCGGCAAAAAGGTCAGGGAGGCTTGACGGCTCAATATCGTAAGCCTCGAACCCTTTGTATTGGACCTGGATATTCGTCAGGCAGGGTGATTCTACATACTTTCTGAATCGTTCGGCTGTTCCGGGGGCCTCCTCCGGCTTTATCACGATAAAAGGTTCACCCAAGCCGGCCTTGGCCATGCCTTCGATAAGATAACGATTGACAGCGGTCCCGATGCCGAAGGAAAAGAAATTTGTTCTGCTGAGGTTGTTCCGTATCAATTCGAAGACGTTCCGCTCAACATTGATGTACCCATCGGTAATGACGATCACCGTCCGGGCAAAACCCTCGTCTCTGGGGAGGGACAGGGCTCTCTGCAATGCAGGGACAATTTCGGTTCCCCCGCCCCCTCGCTGCGCCTCGATCACCTGAATGGCCTTGGAAATATTCTCCCCTGTGGCCGGGACGGAGGAGGGCGACATGATGCAGGAGGCGCCGGAAAAGAGGACCACGTTGAACAAGTCCGTCTGTTTAAGATGGCTGATCAGGTCTTTGATGAGCACCTTGGCTGTGTCGAGGGGAAATCCATGCATCGAGCCGGAGACATCAAGGACAAAGACGTACTCTCGGGGCGGAAGATCCGACGGCTTGATCCGCTCCGGGGGCTGGACCATGAGAAGGAAGAAATTCTCTGTCTCTCCCTTGTAGAGCATCAAACCGGACTGGACTTCCTTGCCGGCAAGCCGGTAGTTCAGGATGAAGTCCCGGTTTCCCCCCAATTCTCCCGGTTGGGCAAGCGAGACCTTCGCCATCGACTTGTTCTCCCATGCGACATCCACCTTGTGGGACGGAGATAACAGTTCCTGCAAGGGGATGGCCGTTGACAGAGTGGTGTTGATCCTGAACTGGGTGGGAGGCAGTTTTCCTTCTTTCAGGTACGGGCTCTTCACCCATTGATCGGTCTCCGGAGCGCTGGCTTCAGGCTGGTTTGAGTAACGGGGACCCACCACCGTGGGATACACGAACTGATATGTCCCCTCCGTGGGAACGAGCAATTCGGTATAGTGCAATTCGATCTGGACCCGATCTTTCGGCATGATGTTGGCGACATTCATGGTGAAGACGTTGGGCCTCTGCTGCTCCAGCAAGGATGCGCTCTTTCCTTCTGTTTTGGCCTTTTCGAATTCCTGCTTGGCCGTTTGGCGCTCTTTGATCTTCGCGATGACCACCTGTTCCCCGATCGTCATCTTCATCCCGTGGACGGAAGCCCGTGTCGAGGCAGGGAAGACATAGCGGGCATGAATGGGCTGCGTCCCCTCATTCGCATACGTCTGGGTGACGTAGACCTCTGCAATCACTCCGTTGATATTGACTGCCACATTTGTCTCTTTAAGAGGAAATCGTTCCGTGGATGATTCTCCTCCCTCAACGAGGAAGTACGGAGAGAGGGTCTTATCCTCCCTTTTTTCCGCGTGGGCAAGCGCTGCAAGAAAAAACACCATGACCCCTAAGACCAAGTAAAAAAAACCATTCATTCTCTTCTCCATAACGAATACCTCCTTTTCCTTTCTAAGGAATTTTGGTGTAGGTTCTTTTCAGAACTGACGCCTACTGTAGAATTGAAAGATGAAGATAATTTGAAGGGAAAATGAAAAGTTAATGAAAAAAATGCCAGCAAGTTCGCCCCTACGTCTTTCCAGAGAACCTCCAGGATTGATCTGATAATAAAAACTCAAACAAACTCCATCACTTAGCTTCTCAGAAACTGAAATATATCCAACTTCGCGCTTAGGGAGGATCGAACGAGAATTGAGTCTCTCGTCATCCCAAAAGATCTGTTTTCTGTTTCTCTTGACATGGGGAGGATGGTGAGCTTATCCTTTGGATATTCTCTAAGTAAAGAGACGCAAACGGGACGGGAATGAAGCGGCGTCATTCCGCGGCGCCAACAAATTCCCTCTTTATGGGTAAGGGGAGGTGTGGAAGATGGAACCCACCAATAAACTGGTGAATCCGATGTTGACGGATTTCTACCAGATCACCATGTCTTATGCTTACTGGAAAGCCGGCGTACACGAGGAGGAGGCCGTCTTTGACCTTTTCTTCCGCCAGAATCCCTTTCGAGGAGAATTTGCCATTTACGCCGGACTCGGGGAGAAACTCAGGCTGTTTGAGAATTTTCATTTCACCGATGATCACATCGCCTATCTCAGGGAGCATATGCCGCAATGCGACAAAAGGTTTTTCGACTGGCTCAAGGGCGTGGACTGTTCCCGGATGAAGATCTACGCCTTTGAGGAAGGAACGATCTCTTTTCCTCGCGAGCCCTTGATGAGAGTCCAGGGCCCGATAGCGGTTGGCCAGCTGCTCGAGACCTCCATCCTCACGCTGACCAACTATCCCAGCCTGATGACGACCAACGCGGCGAAATATCGCTTAGCGGTTGGTTTTGACAAAGGTCTGGTTGAATTCGGTTTGCGAAGAGCACAGGGCCCGGATGGAGGGGTTTCTGCTTCCCGTTACAGTTATATGGGAGGCTTTGATGGGACAAGCAATGTTCTTGCAGGCTATCTTTTCGACGTGCCCATCAAGGGAACACATGCCCATTCCTACGTGCAATCTTTTACGGGCGTTGAGAATTTGAAGAATAATACGCTGACGGGAGCGGACGGCAAGGATTACGATTTTGTAAAAATCGTTTTGGAGACCCGGGAGGAACTGGGTTTCCGTTATACGAATGAGGGAGAACTTGCTTCGTTTATTGCGTATGCTCAAGCTTTTCCCGGAGACTTTCTGGCCCTTGTGGATACTTACGACACTTTGAGATCGGGCGTCCCCAACTTTATTTGCGTTGCTCTCGGGCTTCTCAAATTGGGTTACAAGCCCATCGGGATCAGATTGGATTCCGGAGACCTTTCCTACCTTTCAAAAGAAACAAGAAAGATCTTCAATGAGATGGCCGCCAGAACGAACCCCGTTCTTTCAAAATGTCTGATTTTGGCCAGCAACGAAATCAACAAGAGCGTCCTGATGTCGCTCAAGCAGCAGGGTTATGAGATCGATATCTTTGGCATAGGCACACATCTCGTCACATGCGATGACCAGCCGGCCATGGGATGCGTCTACAAACTGGTCGAAGCAAAGGGTATCCCTCGGATCAAGCTTTCCCAGGAATTGAGCAAGATGACCATCCCCGGGAGGAAAGAGGTGTATCGTCTTTTCGGTGAAGACGGTTCCAGCTTGCTGGATCTGATGATCAGAGCAGGAGATCACCCGCCGGAACCCGAAAAGCGCGTGTTATGCCATCATCCCTTTGACCCTATCAAACGAGTGTATGTTACTCCTTCTAAAGTAGTTCCGCTCCATCGTTGTGTCTGGGATGGAAAAAGGATTTATCCGGAAGTTCCTTTGAAGGAGTCGAGAGAATATGTCCTGAGTCAGCTGCGGCGCACAAGAGAGGACCATCTCAGAGACATCAACCCCACCCCGTACAAAGTCTCTGTCAGCGAAGAGCTTTATAATTACGTTTACCACCTGTGGGCGGAAGAGTCCCCGGTCAAAGAGCTGAAATAAGTATTTTCATAGAGTATTTTCCTGCCATTCACCCCGGCAGCAGAAAGCCAGGGTCTACGTTGAGACACTCTTGTCCAAAATCGACATTTCACCGCGGAGCGAAAGGTCGAGTCCTCACGAAAACGAACACAGCAATATAAGAAATAATGTTCGGCTAAGGATGAATTGAAGTCGGCTGGGTTTGGTGGTATTCTATGATAAGAAAGAAGGAGGTTCGGCTATGTCGTCAATCATGGAAAAGGATGAAGCCCACAGGATCATCGATCGTATGCCACCCAACGCCACCTGGGATGATCTCATGCGGGAGATTTACGTCCGGGAGGCAGTTGAGCGCGGGTTAGCCGACAGCAAGGCAGGCCGGACCAAGGACGTGAAACAGGTCCGGGCGAAATACGGTTTACCGGAATGAAAGTCCACTGCATCAACTGATTGGCACAGGGTAAGACCTCTCTCTTCTAAATTGCTCCATCCTCATTTATAGAAAGCAGCGAACAATGGCCTGTCGAAGGGTTGACAATTTCACAGCATTATTATAATTTCCTCCCATCTTGAAGACGTTGAGGAGGGGATATGAATGAGAGAGCATTTATAGAAAACCAGATTGCATCGATCAGGGAAACCGTGGGGAATGGCATTGCTATTAATGCGCTCAGCGGGGGGGTGGATAGTTCCATAGTAACGGTCCTTGGACACCGCAGCCCAAGATGAAGTCCGAAAGAAACAAAAAAGCTCGCTCCCTCTTCTCCTTCTGCGCCTTTCATTTTATCGATGACGGTTTTACGGATTCCCTCTATCTCCTTCTTCCTTTCATTGCCGCCGAGATGCATCTGAATTTCAGCCAGGTGGGGTTGCTGAAGGGAGTTTTTTCCGGTTCCATGGCCCTGTTTCAGGTTCCATTGAGCTTTTTGGGTGAAAGGATTGGCGAGCTGACCGTGATTGGAGCTGGAACATTTGGGCTGGCTGGTGGTTTTTTGCTCCTGGGCTGGGTCCATTCCTTTCCGGCGATTCTTGTCTCTCTCATTCTTGCCAAGGCAACGGGAGGAGGACAGCACGGTTTAAGTTCTTCTCTCCTCTCGAGGGTCTTCGAAATTTCCGGACGGCGGACAGCCATGGGAACTTACAATTTCTCCGGCGATATGGGGAAAGTCTGCCTTCCATTCTTGCTGGCTTTAATGATCAACCTCTGGGGCTGGAGACAGGGCGTTTTGGTTCTTTCCGTCTTTGCAGTTGCAGCAACGGCTGCCCTCTGGACGGTCGCCAGAGAGAAAGGGAAGGTTTCGCTTGTTTCTTCATCCCAGGAGGGGTTCTCAGGAAAAAAAGGGGATTGGGGAGTACGGGACTTGAAGAGCTTTTCGTCCCTTTTGACTATTGGCGTTATCGACATCACCACCCGAACGGCTTTACTTACTTTTCTTCCTTTTCTCCTTCTTCGAAAAGGAATTCCAATGGCTCACGTGGGCTTTGCCCTGACCCTTCTTTTCGCGGGAGGCGCGGCTGGAAAATTTGTCTGTGGAATTCTCGCGGAAAGGCTTGGAATTATTCCGATGGTGGTTGGGACAGAGATCCTGACTTCTGCTGGAATTCTTTCCTTAATCTGGCTTCCTTCTTCGCTAACGTGGATCTCTCTCCCCATGGTGGGGATCGTCTTAAACGGGACCTCCTCTGTTCTGTATGCTACGGTGGCGGAGATGATCGCTCCGAGCGCCCGTTCAAGGGGATATGGCCTCTACTATGCGATCACCCTGGGCTCAGGAGCCATTGCTCCGATGGTCTATGGCCTCTTCACCGATTTTTTTGGCCTTTCTATGACCTTGGTCGCCGTCGGATTGGTCGTTCTATTGACCCTTCCTCTCACCCGATACCTTGTTTCACCCAAAGCGCTGGCTTACTAGGCCTTCTTCATGAGCTCTTTTAATCGATTCACGGCTGGGGGCAACACCTCTGCGATGCTTTCATCAAAACGGAGATGGCATCTGCTGTCCACGGGGGTCTCCCCCTGATTGATAATGACCAGACGAGCTCTTCCCCTCAAGGCGACCTCGGGCAATTCATTTGCGGGACCGACGACGAGGCTCGAACCGACGACCACAAAAAGATCACTTTGACTTGAATGCCAGAAAGAGTCCTCGAGATCTTTCTGAGGAACAGGTTCGCCAAAGTTAATGACACTCGAAACCAGTTTACCCCCACAGGAACACGTTTCTAGACCCAGGGACTTGGCGACCTGAGTCTCGCATTGTTGACATCTGAGCCTCGCTACATTGCCATGCAATTCAGCCAGCAGCTCAAGCCGGATCCCCGATCGTAGATGAAGGTTGTCCACGTTCTGAGTGATGAGAAACCTCAATTTACCGAGATTCTGCAGGTCCACGATTGCTCGATGACACGCATTCGGCTCGACCGATGTGTAGAGTCTGAATTTGGTTGGAAGCTCCTTGTCTTCGCTTGTCCAGAAACCCTCTGGCCCTCTCACATTGGACACGCCTGATTCGGTACTGATGCCCGCCCCTGTCAAGATGACGATATTTACAGCCTCGAGTATCCATCGGGCCAATTTTTGAATTCGTTCTTCTAAGTCCTTCATCTTCGTCAACGATCCCCCTTTAACTTTCATTCAGGCCAGATGATATAAAACCGATGATGAGAGTAGCCGAGACCCTCGCCGGAACGAAGGTTTTCTTGCTAACGATGATCCGTGCCAGACCGCACGCCAGTCTATGGTTCTTAAAAGGTACCAGGGAGGACGAGACGAGTCAATACCTATTCAAGAATTCTCCCACGAAGACATTTGTAACCTTTTCTGACCTGTCACTTCAAGCTTCTTGAATTCGATTTATCATTGGACGGAGATTGGTTATAATACCCTTACCTTTGGCAGTCGCGAAAGGAAGGGAAGATGGATCACAAAGATTGGGTGCGGCAGGAATTGCGGAAATTGAGCCTATCTTTGGGCTTCCGGTATACGCCTCTTGAAGAGGTTGAGAAACGTCTCGTCCGCGTCAGAACCGGTATGGAAAATCAGGGGATGGAGGGTCTTCTGGTGATTCAGAAGATGAATCTCTACTATCTTTCCGGGACCGCACAAGACGGCTTTCTCTTCGTACCTTTGGAGGGAGAGCCGTTGCTCATGATTAAAAGGGAACTGGAGCGGGCCAAGGCAGAATCGCCGGTGAGGGATGTTGTCCCGTTAAAATCTAACCGAGAAATCCCTTCGCTGATACAGGCCCATTACGGCAAAGTGCCTTCCATCGTGGGACTGGAGTTGGATATCCTTCCGGTAAGAGATTACTTCAAATTTCAGGGATTTTTCCCGGGCATCCAATTCATGGATGCCTCTTCGATCCTGGGAGAGACGCGGAAGATAAAATCCCTTTTTGAGATCGATCTGATGAGAAAAGCCGGAGAAATAGGAATGAAGGTTTACCAGGAGGCAAGAGAGGTTCTTAAAGAGGGGATGACAGAAATTGAATTCGGTGGCTGCTTGGAAGCGGCCGCCAAGAAATATGGCCATGAAGGGCTTCTCAGGGTCAGGTCTCTGAACTATGAGGCTTATTCTTGGCACATCCTGAGTGGTCTCACAGGAGGAATTGTGAGTCAGTCGGATTCTCCCATGGGAGGTTTGGGGCTCTCGCCGGCCTTCCCAGTGGGAGCAAGCCTCAAGGTGATGAAGGCTCAGGAACCCATCTTGGTGGACTTCGGAACATGTTTTCATGGATATCAGGCAGACGAGACGCGGATGTTTTCCATTGGGAAAATGGAGCAGAAATTTATTGACGCTTACAACGCATGTAAAGAGATCCAGGATGCGGTTTTGGAAGAGACTCGACCGGGAGCGGATTGTGAGACCCTCTTTTTGAAAACCCTTCCGCTGGCTGAAAAACTGGGCTACAAGGACAGTTTCCTGGGCCCCCCGCGCCTACAGACCCGTTTCATTGGACACGGCATCGGCCTGGAGCTGAACGAGTTGCCTTTCCTCGCCCAGAATCAATCTTATCCCCTTGAGGAAGGAATGACGTTTGCCGTGGAACCTAAAATCGTGTTTCCAGGAGAGGGGTCTGTGGGGATTGAGAATACGGTCGTGGTCACAAAGGACGGCTATCAGGTCATTACTCCGGCCGAACAGGAGATTTTTCAGCTGTGAAGTTGGCTTTCTTGATACGTGGATCTGGGATGTGTATCAACCTGGCCGGAACGTGCCCCGTCTCGCTAGGCGGGGTCAAGGGGCACAATACAAATGAAACTTCCTTTGCTCGCATTCTGCTCGCCACTGCGTGCTCGGGAAGCCCCGCCCTGTGGGCGTGGAGCTTCACAAAGGGTTAATCAAGTGTTATACCTGTAACATCCTCCATGGCTACACGCTGGAAAAAAATTTTCTTACCTCCTGAACGATTTCCTAAGACCATTCTTCCCCAATTCACAACCGATTCGTTCGTTATTCGCTTTGGATCTTTTCTTCTCTCCGGCAAAATTCCGATAAATTCATATCCATTTGTTTCATCAAAACAGAATAACTCGTAAGCAACCATATATCAGGAAGACCTCTATCCAATGATTTTAATTGACCTTAGGGCAGCATTTTTCATACCAAATTTCGTTATCTTTATAACACTCTATAATTAAAGGATTTATCCCTATTTGTGCTGGAGTAAGGTTGAAAGACATTTTGTACAAAATTGAACAGTTTTCATAGATAAACTGTCCTATTCCCTTTCTTCAAGAAGATCCCATTATCCTGCAATTTGAATAAGGAGATCCGTGCGCCGTCTAAATGAATAAAGATGAAGGAAAGGAGTGATACTATGAATACGAAGCTGATTCTCATTGGAATTCTGCTTCTTGCCAGTCTGACATTCTCAGGGTGTGTATGGTATGGGGGACATGGTTCTGGGACCTATGGCTATTCCCATGATCAAGGATATGGAGACCGTGGTGACTGGGATCGTGGCCATCATAGTTCGGGGCGTGGCTACGGTCATTGGCGATGAAATAAGAAAGCGGAGGGAAAGCCTCTCACTTATTGAGGCTTTCCCCCCGGCAGTGGAGACATACCCAACCCGATTGTCCCACCCTGACCGTTCTATCGGCATCTCCCCTCCGTCATGATTACGATACAATCTCCAAGGGGAGAGGGATGCCTTAGGGGCAGGTCACATGAACCTGCTGAAAAACTCACTTTCTTCGGGCTGATCAAAAATGCCCCCGCCTGCGCCGAGACTTCGGCAGGCAGATGCAAGTTACTAAGGAGTCCATCATAAAGAAGACATATGTTTCGGAAATCTCCCCCCTGCCTTCGCCCCGCAAGGCGGGGCTTCGCGCAGGGAGGTCACCCCTCTTTGCCAAAGAGGGGTAATTCCTCCCTTTTGTAAAGGGAGGGAAGGAGGGATTTAGTCTTCAGTGTCCATATAATTATGGACTGATTAGTAAATCTGCGAAATCCCGTTTACGGGGGCACCCGAAATCCTTGTAGGGGACGCATATATGCGTCCTCTACGACGTACGCCGCAGAAGGGCGTTTTTCAGCAGCCTGCGTGGCATCATTGTCAAGCCTGTATCGCATCATTTGACCCTTGCTGGAACAAATGATAAGCTTTCTCTGATGAACAATGAGAGGAGTCAGCTTTTTGATCAATGGCCTGAGGCGTACGATAGATGGTTCATAACGCCGACCGGCTCGCTCGTAAAAAAGTATGAAATTGAATTGATCCTGAATTTGTTAACTCCCAAAGAAGGTGAAATCATTCTGGATGCTGGCTGCGGGACGGGGATCTTCACATCTGATATTCTCTCCTCAGGCTCAAAGGTCATAGGGCTGGATCTATCCTTTCCCATGCTCAGGAGAGCAGAAAAGAAACTTGGAGGATACCCCTTTCGGATTGTTTTGGGTGACATGCTCAACTTGCCTTTTTCGGAAGGTTCCTTTGACAAAGCGGTTTCAGTCACCGCCCTTGAATTCATTGAAGATGGAAGGACTGCCGTGGGCGAACTATTTCGTGTTACGAAGAGAGGAGGGGTCGTTGTGGTGGCCACCCTGAACAGCCTGAGCCCATGGGCCTTTCGCAGGAGAGGCGAAGCAAAGGAAAGGAACAGTATATTTGAAAAAGCAATTTTTAGGCCTCCTGATGAACTGCGCTCTCTTTCTCCCTCGGCAGGTGCGGTCGACACAGCGATCCATTTTCAAAAAGGAGATGATCCAGAGCGGGCTGTTGAGATTGAGCAGGAAGGAAAAAGAAGACATTTGAACACAGGGGCTTTTGTCGCTGCGCGTTGGGAAAAAAAGTAGCCATTCTCCGGTAAGGTGGAAGCTTTTTTGAGGGTTTCCTAAGAAAGAAATCGAGGCCCGTCAGAGGAGGCAAGAATGGATCAGAAGAAAAAGCTGGTCGTCGTCATCGAGCACTGGATCGAACATAACGAGAGCCACGGAAGTGAGTACAAGAAATGGGCTCAAACAGCGGGTGAACTAGGACTGGATTCAGTCAAGGCTGAAATCGAAGAAGCCGTTGAAAAAATCTCAGAAGCAAACCGACATCTCGCGGAAGCGTTGAAAATAGTGGAATAGACGTCCTCCTCGCTCCCTCGAGGAGCCTTCATCTTACTTTTTGTGCAGAAGGCATCGGATCTCTACTCGAACATCTACTGGAGAATCGGGAAAAGTATGCCGGCGAGCCAATGTCGCGTCAAGGAACATCCTGTCTGATAGACCCCCTGCGCTTCATCTCTTAAACTGATCTGTGCAGCTCCCAAGGAGTATCAATAATCAAACGGGCTTTGACGCCCTTGTGGGTAAGTCATTGCCCCCTCAAGAACGCTAACAGGGCTGCGTTGAAACCTTCGGCCTGCTCCACATTGGAGAGGTGGCGGGCAGAGGGCAATACCACCAACTTTGAGTTTGCGATACGCTTGTGCATGGCCTCTGAGGCGGCGACCGGTGTTCCAGGATCGTCTTCCCCGACGATGATCAGAGTGGGAGTCTTGATCCCGGAAATGCGGTCCAGATAATGAAGCCTTCGAATCGCTTCCGCGCAGCCCATATAACCTGCCACGGGGGTAGCGAGGATCTGCTCCCGAATCAACTCGACCATGGGAGGGTCCTGTCTGAGGAAAGCTGGAGTAAACCAGCGCTCCAGGGTTTCTCCGGATAGAATCTCCATTCCTTTCTTGCGTACCTTATCCAGACGCTCTTGCCATAACGGTTGCGCCTCTGACGGGACGACGGAGGCCGTATCACACAAGGCGAGGCTCCTCAGGCGATGTGGATGATTCAGGACAAGGCACTGACCGATCATCCCGCCCATCGACAACCCAACAAAGTGCACTCGATCCATATCCAAGGCGTCCAATAAACAAATGACGTCCTCCGCCAAAAGCTCCAGGGTATAAGGGCCGGAAGGGGCGTCGCTCGCACCGTGGCCCCGGGTATCATACCGCAGTACTTTAAAATAAGGATTCAAGACATCGATCTGAGGATTCCACATCAGGAGACTGCTACTCAGGGAATGGCTCAAAATGACCGCCGGAGCGTCCTTTTTCCCGGAGAGTTCGTAGTTCATCCAAATTCCGTTGGCTTTGATTCGCATTGTGTCTCCGATCGAGCCGTATTCTCCCAATACGTCAATGATTCTTGAACCGTAGACTCAGACGGATCTTCATACTTCCTTGATCGATCAGAAATCCATTATAAAAGGAAAGGGTGCCTACTTGTCAACGGAAACCGGAGTAAGCTACCTCTCTTTTTCTCTTGACAAAGGGAGAAAAAGAAGTTATTCTGGTCTCAGTTACCATAGGGGGGTATAGTATGGATCCGGAAAAGAAAGAGGTCTTGCTGAGGTTACGAAGGATTGAGGGGCAAATCCGAGGCCTTCAGAGGATGGTCGAAGAAGGCGTTCCTTGTACGGATGTTCTGACCCAGGTGGCGGCGGCCACAGCCGCTATGAAAAAGGTGGGAACGGTCGTTGTTAAAACATATATGGAAGAATGTCTGGATAAGACTCAGAAGAAATCCGGTGTGAGGCGAGAGGATGCCTTAAAAGATTTTCAGAAGGCCGTTTCTCGGTATATCGATTGGGCCTGACCGTCGTAATAGTATAGATAAAAAGGAGGAGCGAACATGAGTGAAGCCTTAGCGACAAGGAGTGAGGAGACCAGAAGAGGCACGATGACGGTAGACGATCTGGCGAGACAGTTAGCGGATCTGAGGAGGCAGGTTGAAAACATCAAACCAGGGGTCGATGACCGGGTGTCGATCATCGTCTTTAGCGGGGATCTGGACAAGGTGCTGGCCGCCTTTGTAATTGCAACGGGAGCAGTGGCCATGGGAATGGAAGCGGTGATGTTCTTTACCTTTTGGGGCACCCCGGTTCTGAGAGATGCGAAGAAGAGCGTAGGGGGTAAAGATCTGATGGGGAAGATGTTCGGATTCATGCTTCCGAAGGGGAGGAATGCGATCAAGCTTTCGAAGATGAACATGGGGGGGATGGGGACCTCGCTGATGAAATCGTTGATGAAAAAGAAGAATGTGGCCTCGTTGGACCAGATGCTCCAGATGGCGGGAGAGCTCGGAGTGAAGATTACCATTTGTGAGATGTCGATGAATCTGATGGGGTTTCAGCAGGGAGAATTCATTGACTATCCGAACCTGGAGTATGCGGGGGTGGCCGCGTTCCTGGAGCAGGCTAAAAACAGCAAGGTCCAGCTCTTCATTTAGGTGTACTCATAAATATTCGGGCCCGTAGAAAGGAGAAAAGTAAAATGGGATCGAGCATAAAAGTGAAAGGGATGAGCTGCCAGCATTGCGTGATGTCTGTCACGAAGGCGCTGGGTCAGCTGGAAGGAATCAAGAACGTTCAGGTGGACCTTGCCCAAGGAGAGGTCCGGTTTGATAATACGAAAGAGATCGCGTCCGGCCGGATTGAGAAAGCCGTCACCGATGCAGGCTATCAAGTGGTTCCGTCATAGGACGAAACAGTTAAATCCGAAGCGCGAATTTCGAAATCCGAAAGAAATTCGAATTTTCGAAATGAACATTCTACAAGGTCCCTAAAAAAAGACTGCCTGGAGTTTTGAAAATTTGAAATTAGGATTTGTTTCGAGTTTCGATATTCGAAATTCGAATTTATGATCTAAAGGGAGGGAAAGAAATGCCTATCTATGAATATCGATGTCGCAAGTGTGAGTTCATCTTTGAGAGATTCCAGAAGGTCAACGAAGGGGGGGAGTCTTTGACCTGCCCTGCCTGTGGGGAAAAGAAGCCTGAGAAGATTCTTTCCGGCTTTTCTTCTTCCAGGGGAACGGAGTCAACCTCATCGTGCGGCTCTTCGGGTGGCTCGTCTAGATTCAGCTGAGGCTGATCGCCACCGGTGGTTCACCGGTTTAATGAGTTTGTTTCCCTGGGTCATCCTGACCAACTCCTACCGCGTCCAATCTACCTTTGGGTGCACGGAGGGGGTGCTTTTATTCATTGTATGAAATCCGAACGTACGTTTCAAGAAAAAAGCGGCGCCAGACCCCGCAATCAAACACTTCCAGAATGATCACGGGACGTGATGAATATCAAGAGAGCAGCCCCGGCGTTAGGCGCAAATGGAAGGACAGACGAACCTACAAAAAGGAAGGGCCCGATCCTCATGCTGAGGTCGGGCCCTTCGCAAGCTCAAGAGATCCTCATTTACTTTTTTCTTCGGAGGATTTCTTCTTTGGTTTCGCCTTCTTCTCTTTGGGGGCTTCTTTTTCCACTTTCTTGACCTTCTTTTCTTTCTTCTCTTCTTTTGCCTTTTCCTTTGGCTTTTCTTTCGGCTTCTCCTTGTCCTTCTCTTTCTTTTCTACCTTTTCCTTCTTTTTTGGGGTCACCTTTCCGAGAACTTCTTTGGCTTTTGCGATGGTCGATTTCTTCTTCTCCTCGGGATGAGCAAAGGTGACCAGTTCCACGAGGGAGAGGGGGGCCGCATCCCCCTGCCGCCATCCTAATTTGTAAACCCGGGTATAACCTCCCTGGCGGTCCTTTAATTTGGGGGCGATTTCATCGAAGAGTTTCTTGACGATCCCCTTATCCCGGAGGAGGGAAAAGGCTCGTCTTCTGGCATGCAGCGTTCCCTTTTTTCCTAAACTGATCATCTTGTCTGCCCAACTTCGAAGCTCTTTTCCCTTCGCCAAGGTGGTTTTGATCCGTTCATGTTGGAGCAGCGAGACCAACATATTCCGGAACATCAGCTCTCGATGCTGAGTATGGCGACTTAATTTCCTGCCTGCAACACGATGCCTCATTCCTGACTCCTATCCAATGGCTCCGGATTCCATTTCCTCTTCAGATTTCTTGGGGGGCCAATTATCCAATTTCATTCCTAAACTGAGTCCCATCTCCGTCAAAATCTCCTTGATCTCGTTAAGAGATTTTCGGCCGAAGTTCTTGGTGGCCAGGATTTCCGCCTCTGTTTTTTGAACCAGATCGCCGATCAACTTAATGTTCGCATGCTTCAGGCAATTTGCGGACCGGACGGAGAGTTCGAGTTCATCCACACTTCGGAGGAGGTTTTCATTAAAGGCCTCCTTTTCCTCCTCATCTTCAGGATACGACATTTCCTCCTCTTCCTCTTCAAAGGTGATGAAGATGGAGAGTTGATCTTTCAAAATCTTTGCCGAATGGGCGACGGCTTCCTCCGGATTCAAACTTCCATCGGTCCAGACCTCCAAGATCAGCTTGTCATAATCGGTGATCTGTCCCACGCGGGCATTCGTCACGGCGTAATTCACCTTCTTGATCGGAGAAAAGATAGAGTCCATGGGAATGGTCCCAATCGGTTGGCCCTCTTCTTTATTGCGCTCTGCAGGGACATACCCCCTCCCCATCTTCACCACCATCTCCATGGAAAGCTTGCCATCTCTCGAGAGCGTAGCAATATAATGGTCCGGGTTGAGAATTTCTACCGCATCGCCCGTAAGGATATCCCCCGCCTTCAGGACTTTGGGGCCCTCTGCCTTCACCCGGATGGTTTTCGGCCCTTCGGTATGAAGCTTTAACCGGACCTCTTTGAGGTTGAGAATGATCTCCGTGATATCTTCCTTGGTTCCGGGGATGGTCGAAAACTCATGGAGCACCCCGTCGACCTTAAGGGACGTGATCGCTCCCCCCTGCAAGGAAGAGAGGAGGATTCGTCGAAGGGAATTCCCGATGGTAATGCCGAAACCCCTTTCAAAGGGCTCCGCCGTAAACTTTCCATAAGTGGGTGTCAGCGTTTCTTTTTCTACTTCTAACCGTTTCGGTCGAATCAGGTCTTTCCAACTTTTTTGCATATCGCCTCCAAATCACTTCGAGTACAACTCGACGATCAACTTCTCTTGGATGGGGAGCGTAACGTCTTCGCGGCTGGGCAGCCCCTTCATGCTCCCCTTCAGCTGATCTTTATCCAATTCCAGCCATTGGGGCACCCCTCGCCGTGCTACCCCTTCCAGAGCCTCAAGGACGCGTACCACCTTCTTACTCTTCTCTCGGATCTCGATGACATCTCCGGGTTTCACGAGATAGGAAGGAATGTTTACTTTAGACTGATTGACTAGGAAATGATTATGCCGGACGAGCTGGCGTGCTTCGTCTCTTGAATTGGCAAAGCCGAGCCGGTAGACAATGTTGTCTAATCTCCTTTCCAAAAGAGCGAGGAGGGTTTCTCCGGTAATCCCCTTTTGTCGATCCGCCTCTTTAAAAATGTTGCGGAACTGGTTTTCCAAGATTCCGTAAATCCTTTTCACTTTCTGTTTTTCCCGAAGCTGGGTTCCGTATTCCGAGAATTTTTTCCGAGACTGGCCATGTTGTCCGGGAGGGTAATTCCTACGGTCGTACGCGCACTTCTCCGTATAGCATCTTTCTCCTTTGAGGAAGAGCTTGAGATTTTCCCTTCGACAAAGCCGACAATTCGTTTTCGTGTATCTTGCCAACGCAGTTCCTCCTAGTTTAATTCCATTGAACTTGATTACGAAGATTAAATAAAATATGATTACACCGATCGAGCCTCAAGATTACGCGGCCCAAAAACCTGTTTGAATCTGTGTAATCCCGTTTAGAAATCTGTGTAATCAGACCCTCCTTCGCTTTGGGGGGCGACATCCGTTGTGGGGGATAGGCGTGACGTCCTTGATGAGGTGGACTTTCAAGCCAGCCGCCTGAAGCGAGCGCAGGGCGGATTCCCTTCCAGCTCCCGGACCCTTCACATAGACATCAATCGATCGGACGCCTTGCTCCATGGCCTTTTTGGCAGCGTCGTCTGCTGCCATTTGCGCGGCAAAGGGGGTGCTTTTCCGAGAGCCCTTGAACCCTTGGGTGCCGGCGCTGGACCAGGTGATCACATTCCCCTCGGGATCGGTAATGGTGATGATGGTATTGTTGAACGTTGCCTGGATGTGAGCAACCCCAACCTGAATATTCTTTTTGACCTTCTTTTTCTTGATGGTCTGCCCCTTGGGCATAATCCCTCCTTTACTCTTTCTCTTTCTCTTTCTTCTTTCCGATGATGGCCCGGCGCGGTCCTTTTCGAGTCCGGGCATTGGTGTGGGTCCGTTGACCGTGTACGGGCAGAGATTTCCGATGGCGGAGTCCTCGGTAGGAGCCGATATCCATCAATCGTTTGATGTTGGTGGCAACATCCCGCCTCAGATCCCCCTCCACCTTGTATTCCTGCTCAATAATATCTCGGATGCGGACCACCTCTGTTTCAGTGAGCTTGTTCACTTCGGTGTCTTTGTTGATGTTTAGTTTCTCAAGGATCTTATTCGAGGAGGGCCGTGCAATACCATAGATATAGGTCAAGGCGATCTCTACCCGTTTATCCTTTGGAAGGTCGACTCCTGCAATACGTGCCATGGTTCACTCCTTGTTAGTGTCCGTGTTTAGTGTCAGTGTCACAATTTTATTAACGTCAGGAAAGAGCGTCTTCTTACCGACACTATTCACTGACACTGACACCGGTTCAGCCTTGTCTCTGTTTATGTTTGGGGTTCTCACAGATCACGCGGATCACCCCTTTTCGTTTCACAATCTTACACTTGTCGCAGATTTTTTTGACCGAAGCTCTAACTTTCACCGTTTCTATCCTATTCTTGAAGAGATTGGATTCAAACTTTCAAGTCTCCCCTTTACGAAAGGGGGGCCTGTCTATTTCTCCCGAAAAATAATTCTCCCCCGAGAGAGATCATAGGGGGAAAGTTCTACCATCACCTTATCTCCTGGGAGAATTTTGATGAAGTGCATTCTCATTTTTCCAGAAATATGGGCCAATACCTTATGGCCGTTTTCCAATTCTACTCGGAACATGGCATTGGGAAGGGTTTCCAGTACCCGCCCTTCCACTTGGATCGCATCCTCCTTTGGCATAACGTCCCCGTCCTCCCTCTATACGGGCGTCGCGTCTAATAGACGGATGATTTGATCAAAAATTTGATCGGGACCACCCACCCCCTGAATGGAGCGGAGCCTCTTCTTGCCTCGATAATACTCGATAAGAGGGGCGGTCTGCCTCTCATACTCCTTCAACCGTGTTCGGATGGTTTCTTCTTTGTCGTCTGCACGTTGGTAAAGGATTCCCCCGCACCGGTCGCAAACCCCTTCTTTCTTGGGTGGCTGAAAAAGGACGTGAAACATGCCCCCGCAGTTTTTGCAGGTCCTCCTCCCCGTCAACCGGCGGATCAATTCCTCGGATTCCACTTCAATGTTGATGACATGGTCGATCGTCTTCCCGATTTTGGTGAGAATCGGCTGGAGCGCCTCGGCCTGCGGAATGGTCCTTGGAAATCCGTCAAGGATAAAACCCGGATGGCAATCCCTTTGCTCCAAGCGCTCCTCCACGATTCCGATGACCACTTCATCCGGGACAAGTTGACCTTGATCCATAAATCCCTTTGCCTTCGCTCCCAAAGGAGTGCTCCCCTTCACCGCTGCCCTCAAGATATCTCCGGTAGAGATCTGAGGGAAGTGATATCTTTCGACGATTCTTTGGGCCTGAGTCCCTTTGCCTGCCCCAGGAGGGCCGAGTAAGATGAGATTCATCGCGAATTTATCCTCGTCTTCCCTTTAATCTGCCTTTTTTCATCAACCCTTCGTAGTGCCTTGAGAGCATATGGGCTTCAATCTGTTGGACGGTATCCAGGGCTACGCCAACCACGATCAAGAGCGATGTCCCCCCAAAATAGAAGGAGACTTTGAATTCACTATAAAGTAAGGTGGGCAGCACGCAGATGGCGGAGACATAAATCGCGCCCCCGAGAGTGATCCGCGTAAGCACTTTATCAATATATTCAGCGGTTTTCTGTCCAGGACGGATGCCAGGGATATACCCTCCAAATTTCTTCATGTTATCGGCGACATCATTCGGGTTGAAGGTAACGGCCGTGTAAAAATAGCAAAAGAAGAAGATGAATCCTACATAGAGAAGGTTGTACAGGAGCGCCTGGGGGCCGAAATTCTTCAGAAGCGAATCAACCCATGGATGGGCGTCCAAGAATGGCTTGGGCAAAAAATTCACAATGGTCAGGGGGAACATCAGTATTGAAGAAGCAAAAATCGGAGGGATGACGCCCGACGTGTTCAACTTGAGGGGAAGGTGGGTGCTCTGGCCACCATAAACCCTTCTTCCCACGATCCGCTTGGCGTATTGGACAGGCAGCCTCCGCTGACCGGTTTCAAAAAAGATAATCACGGCCACCACAAATATCATGAGGACAATCAAAAAAAGGACGGTGATGATGCTCATCTGCCCCAGGCGGAAGTACTCGTACGTGCTGGCCACGGCATTGGGCATTCTGGCGACGATTCCTGCGAAGATAATCAGGGAGATCCCGTTCCCGATCCCTCGTTCCGTAATCTGTTCGCCCAACCACATGATAAAGGCCGTCCCCGCGGTTAAGGTGATGACCGTCATGATTCGAAAAGACCAGCCTGGAGCCATGACCACCATTTCCCCGGCCGCTCCACGCATATTCTCCAACCCGACAGCAATTCCAAAGCCCTGGATCATGCTGAGGACGACGGTTCCATAACGCGTGTATTGAACGATCTTTTTTCTGCCCATCTCTCCTTCTTTCTGGAGCTGGGCGAGATAGGGAATGACCACGGTGAGAAGCTGAAGGATGATCGAGGCGCTGATATACGGCATAATGCCCAAGGCAAAGACCGAGAGCCTCTCCAGGGCCCCTCCTGAAAACATATCGATGAGGCTGAAGAGTGTCCCTTTGGCCTGGGCAAAGAAAGAGGCTAATGCATCTCCGTTAATCCCGGGGGTGGGGATATGGACGCCAATACGATAGATCGCCAGAAAGGCAAGGCTCCAAAATATCCTCCTTTTGAGCTCGGGTATTTTAAAGATGTTCTGAGCCCCTGAAATCATGAGCCAATAACCTCCACCTTCCCCGAAACGCCTTCTACTTTCTTAAGTGCGGCCTTGCTGGCGTGATGGACACGGATGGTCAAAGGATGCTGAAGCTCTCCATCCGAGAGAAGCTTCACCGGTTCTTCCCTTTTTAGAAGGCCGGATTGGACAAGGAGATGGAGATCCACCACGGTATCCTTCGGGAAGCGATTGAGGTCTCTCACGTGGATGATGGCAAAGTGTTTCTTAAAGGGCGAATGAAAACCCCTTTTCGGAAGCCGTCGCTGAAGGGGCATCTGCCCTCCCTCAAAGCCCGCTTTGGTTCCCCTGCCGGAACGGGCATTCTGCCCTTTGGATCCCTTGCAGGCTGTTTTGCCATGTCCGGACCCAACGCCTCTGCCTACTCGTTTGGGCTTTTTTGTGGCTCCTTTCGGCGGACTCAACTCATCTAATCTCATTCCTGTTCCCCTTATGATTATTTCTTCACTTCTAACAGATGGTTGACACAGTCAATCATCCCCCGAATCTCGGGTCGGTCGGGCAAAGTGAGCGTTTGGTGGAGCCGTTTGAATCCAAGACCCCGAAGGGTCTCTCTCTGATCGCGGGTTCTCCCGATCGCACTCCTAACCCACTTGACGGTAATTGTTTTCTCCATAGCGGTCCCCTATTAGTTTTCCGTCGCCGGCTCGCGTCTCTTATCGATGACCTCTTCAGGAGTCTTTAATTGATTGATTCCTTGGAGGGTGGCTTTGATGAGATTGTACGGGTTGTTCGATCCGAGAGATTTTGTCAAAATGTTTTGGATCCCTGCAGACTCAGCAATGGCCCTGACGGCTGCACCGGCGATCACCCCCGTTCCTTCGGAGGCTGGCTTGAGCATGACTCTTGCTGCTCCAAATCTCCCCAATACCTCAAAGGGGATCGTTTTATTGATGATGGGAACCTTGGTCAAGTTCCTTTTCGCGTGTTCAATCCCTTTTCGAATGGCCTCCGGGACTTCATTGGCTTTCCCCAGCCCGCTCCCCACGTAGCCGTTTCCATCCCCAACCACCACCAGGGCGCTGAAGCTGAAGCGTCTTCCTCCCTTGACCACCTTGGCCACTCGGTTGATATGAACCACTCGGTCGGTTAGTTCCAAAGTACTTGGATCAATTTTCGGCAATGTCATTCCCTCCGTTAAAAGGTCAAACCACTGGCTCTGGCGGCATCGGCTAAGGCCTTAATCCTGCCATGATAAAGATACCCGCTTCGATCAAAAACCACTTTTTGAATCCCCTTTTCAAGGCACTTCCTGGCAATGAGTTCTCCAACTTTCTTTGCCGCTTCCACATTCCCTGGACTACGAACACTGCTTTTCAGTTCAGAGCTCAGGGTGGAGGCGCTGGCGAGGGTTTTCCCCGTCGTATCCTCAATGGCTTGAACATAAATATGTTTTAAACTTCGGAAGACATTGAGACGAGGACGGTCAGAAGTTCCGACGACACGACTCCTCACTCTCTTTTTCCTTTTCAATCTGGCTAGCTTCTTTCTGTCTTTCAAGGCGTTCCTCCCCCGTCTAAGCGGGACGGGTTTCTTCTCTAAGCTTTGGTCTTACCGACTTTTTTACGGATTCGTTCACCCTGATATCTCACACCCTTTCCCTTGTAGGGTTCGGGTGGTTTAATCGAACGAAGTTGGGCGGCAACGACTCCCACCTGTTGTCTGTCAATCCCTTTCACGGCGAGGAGAGTTTGTTTCTCTATTTCCACCTTGATCCCCTTGGGAAGGGGATAGAGGATGGGATGAGAAAATCCCAGGGTGAGTTTGAGGGTGCTGCCCTGAAGCTCTGCACGGAAACCCACTCCAACGATTTCAAGCTTCTTTTCAAATCCCTTCGTTACGCCGGTAACCATGTTTGCGACGAGACTGCGCGTTAGTCCCTGAAGCGCTCTGGAGGTCCTTTGGTCGTTGGCACGGTGAACGAGGATCCTTCCTCCATCGACGGAAACGGAAATTCCCTGAGGAAGCAAATGGGCGAGGAGACCTTTGGGCCCGGTCACCTCGACCTTTGAGGCATCCGAGGCGACCTTCACTTCCTTCGGTATGGGTACGGGCATCCTTCCAATACGAGACATGTTATACCTCAAGCTCAAATGACAAAGTTCAAATTTCAAATCAAATCCAAAACTCAAATGTCAGAAATCTTAGTTTTGGGCTTTGACATTCATTTGACATTTGGATTTTGACATTTGAAATTAAGAATTCTTACCATATTTGACAAAGAACCTCTCCCCCCACATCCGCCTTTCGGGCAGATTTATCCGTCAGGATTCCCTTGGAGGTCGAGAGGATCGAAAGTCCCAACCCGCTCATGACAGAGGGAATGCTATCTTTTCCCACGTAGACCCTCCGCCCCGGTTTGCTGATCCGCCGGAGATGGATGACCTCCTTCCGGGCGACATCATACTTGAGAAAGATTCGGATCATCTCGTGTTGTTGATCATCTGTGACGACTTTGAAGTTCTTTACAAACCCTTCCTCCTTTAGAATCTTCGCGATCTCTCGTTTCATTTTAGAAGAGGGGACATCCACCTTTTCGAATTTCGCTTTAGACCCGTTGCGAATTCGTGTAAACATATCTGCGATTGGATCTGTCATGGACATACGAACTCCCACACCTTTCACCAGCTGGATTTGATCATCCCGGGGATCTCGCCTCGGGAGGCATACTTTCTGAGACAGAGTCGGCACATATCAAATTTCCGGTAATACGCCCTCGCCCTTCCGCAGAGAGGACATCGATGGTATTCACGGACCTTAAATTTCTGATGTCTTTTTGCCTTATTCATCAAAGAAAGCTTAGCCAATTGTTCCTCCCGGTCATCTCTTCTCCCCTGCGAGGACGGTTTGAAACCGTTGTCCCCAAGGGGGATTTAGTTTTTGAAGGGCATTCCCAGCAATTTCAACAATTCCCTTCCTTCTTCATCCGTTTTAGCCGTAGTCACGATGACAATGTTCATCCCTTTCATCTTGTCAATCTTATCGTAATGAATTTCCGGAAAGATCAGCTGCTCACGAATTCCAAGGGAATAATTTCCCCTTCCGTCGAAGGATTTTCCGGAGAGACCCTTGAAGTCCCGCACTCTTGGCAGAGCGACATTGACTAAGCGATTGAAAAATTCGTACATCCTTTCTTTCCGAAGGGTCACCATGCATCCTATCGGCATTCCCGTCCTCAATTTGAACTGAGCGATGGATTTTTTCGCCTTCGTAATGACAGACTTCTGTCCCGTAATCTGATTGAGTTCCTGGGTCGCAGAGTCGAGAATCTTCACGTTCTGGATGGCTTCCCCCAGTCCCATGTTGATCACAATCTTCTCCAGCCGGGGAACTTCCATTCCGTTCTTATAGTTGAACCGCTTGATCAGCGCCGGGACCGCTTTTTCCTGGTAGACCTCTTTGAATTTAGCCATTCGTTCACCTACTTATCCAAGAGTTCGCCGCATTTTCGACAGAACCGCGCCTTTTTACCGTCTTCCATGACGCGGTGTCCGATTCGAATGGGTTTATTGCATTTCTCGCAAAGAAGCATCACATTGGAAACATGGAGCGGCGACTCCTTTTCCAGAATCCCTCCCTGCCTCTGTTTCCCGTGGGGGCGGGCATGCCTCTTGACGAAATTAATCTTTTCAATCAGCACCTTTGCCTTCTCGGGAAGGACCTTCAAAACCCGACCACTCTTCCCCTTCTCTTTTCCGTTGATGACCATCACGAGGTCATTCTTTTTGATGTGATATTTTGGAACGATCATTTCAAATCCCTTTTCACCCGCTGACCCGCTTGTCCCCTCGACGGGAGCGGGGACAGGAGAGGCAAACTGTTCTTAGAGGACCTCCGGAGCCAAGGAGATGATTTTCATAAACCTCTTGGCTCGAAGTTCTCGAGCCACCGGACCAAAAATTCGGGTTCCCACAGGATCCCCCTGGGGATTGATGAGGACTGCGGAGTTATCATCAAACTTGATGTAAGAACCATCCAGACGTTTCACTTCTTTCCTCGTCCGGACGATGACCGCACGAGCCACATCCCCTTTCCTAATTTTAGAATTGGGGAGGGCATCTTTGACAGAGACAATAATAATATCTCCCAAGGTGGCGTATTTCCGACGAGTTCCGCCGAGGACCTTAATGCATCCCAATTTCTTGGCTCCCGAATTATCGGCGACTTCGAGGATACTCCGCATCTGAATCATGATCCACTCCCCTTTGGAAGGTGGAAAGTGGTAAGGGGTAAGTGGAAAAGTACTTCTTCAGACGACTTTCCACAATCCACCTTCAACTTTCCAATTGGTTAAGCGGCCCGTTCAAGAACTTCCTTGACACGCCACCTTTTCTCTTTGCTTAGCGGACGGGTCTCGGTCAAAAGGACCTTGTCTCCAATATGGCATTCATTCTTCTCGTCGTGAGCCTTGACCTTCGTCCTCTTTCGAATATATTTCTTATAGACAGGATGACGGACGAGGCGATTGACCATGACGACGATCGTCTTGTCCATCTTATCGCTCGCGACCACGCCCGTTAACGTTTTCCGCTTGCCTCTCTCTTCCATGGGCTTTATCTTCCTTTATCCGGAGTCTTCTCCTTTAAGATCGTCTTCACCCGTGCGAAGTCCCGCTTGACCTGAGGGATTCGCATCACATTATCCAGCTGTCCTGTGGCATGCTGAAAGCGAAGATTAAAGAGCTCCTCACCGAGTTCCTTCTCCTTGATAAGCAACTCCCCTTCGCTGAGTTGGCGAAGCTCCTTGGCTTTCATAAATGGCTCCCCCGCATGATGAATTTTGTATGGAGGGGCAATTTATGAGAGGCGAGAAGGAATGCCTCCTTGGCGCTTTCTTCGGAAACCCCTTCCATCTCATAAAGAATCCGGCCCGGACGAATTACGGCGACCCAATCTTCGGGAGCACCCTTTCCTTTTCCCATCCGGGTTTCGGCAGGCTTTTTCGTAATCGGTTTGTCCGGGAAGATCCGAATCCAGATACGGCCGGTTCGCTTGATGAATCGGGTCATGGCAATTCGAGCGGCTTCAATCTGACGGGAAGTCAACCAACCGCATTCTACCGCCTGCAGTCCGAAGTCGCCAAAGTTAAGGGTATTTCCCCGGGAAGCCACTCCTCTTCTTTTTCCCTTTTGTTGTTTTCGATATTTCGTCTTCTTTGGCATCAACATAATTCAATCACCTAAATAAAATTTCAAATGTCAAAAACCAAATATCAAAGGAATGTCAAATGCGTCAATGCAAAAATATTTTCTGTTTGAAATTTGAGTTTTGACATTGATTTGAACTTTGAAATTTGTCATTAGAGATTACGCTGCTTTATCTTCTCCCTCTTTTGTCGGGAAGACTTCTCCCTTGAAGATCCAGACCTTCACTCCGATGATCCCATAAGTGGTCTTAGCTTGCGCTACGCCGAAGTCGATATCCGCCCGCAGGGTGTGAAGGGGTACTCGACCCTCCCGATACCATTCTCTCCGGGCCATTTCCGCCCCACCCAATCTTCCTCCACACGCAATCTTGATTCCCTTTGCGCCCAGTTTCAGTGCGGAAGTGACCGCCTTCTTCATGGCCCTTCGAAATCCAACCCGTCTTTCCAACTGAAGAGCTACGTTTTCAGCCACGAGTTGGGCGTCGATCTCTGCCCTCTTGACCTCTTGGATATTAATGAAAATCTCTTTTTCGGTCCTCTTTTGGAGCTCCTTCTTCAGGTTTTCCACCTCTGCTCCCTTTTTCCCGATGATGATGCCGGGCCGGGCGGTGAAGATGGTGACTTTCGCCTTTTTGGCTTTGCTGGCAGCCCGCTCGATCTCGATCTTGGAGACCCCGGCGTGGTAGAGTTTTTTCTTGAGATAGTCACGGATTCGGATATCCTCAATGAGGAGTTGGGGATAATCCTTCTCTGCATACCAGCGGGAATCCCAGGACTTAATGATTCCCAGTCGAAAACTGATCGGATTTACTTTCTGTCCCAAGGTTCGTCCTCCTGTACTAGCTTCGTCCCTCGTCCAAGACGATCGTAATGTGGCTGGTTCTCTTCCGGATCGTGGTGGCACGGCCTAAGGCTCTAGGTTGAAAACGTTTCAACGTCGGCCCCTGATCCACCGTAATCTTCTTCACGTAAAGGCGATCGACGTCTATGTTCTTCTTCTGGGTTGCGTTGGCGATGGCCGATTTTAGCAACTTGATGACGATCCTAGCCGCTGCCTTCTTTGTAAAAGTCAGAATATTTAAAGCCTCTTCCGACCTCTTGCCCCGGATCAGATCGGCAACCAGTTGTGCCTTTCTGGGCCCAACCCGAACAAATCTTAATTTTGCTTTCACTTCCATCTCACCCTTCACCCGCTAGGGAGTTGTTTTCCCTTTGACTTTGGTTTTCCGGTCTCCGGAATGGCCGTGGAAGGTTCGGGTGGGGGAGAATTCCCCCAACTTGTGTCCGACCATTTCCTCGGTCACGAAGACCGGGATAAACTTTTTCCCGTTATGGACCGCAAACGTCAAGCCGACCATTTCAGGGACAACCGTGGATCGCCTCGTCCAGGTCTTGATCACTCTCGCTTCCTTCGTCCTCCGGGCCTCCTCCACTTTTTTTATCAAATGGGAATCCACAAAAGGCCCCTTTTTGATTGAACGGGCCATCAGTCTCTCCTCTTCAAAATATATTTATCAGTTCTTTTGTTCTTTCGGGTCTTCCTCTCCAGCACTCCCCACGGCGTACAGGGATGCCTCCCCCCGGAACTCTTTCCCTCGCCGCCGCCTAAGGGATGGTCGACGGGATTCATAGCGACTCCGCGAACCGTAGGCCTCCATCCCATCCAGCGATTTCTACCCGCTTTTCCCAAGGAGATGTTTTCATGTTCAAGATTGCTGACCTGGCCAATGGTGGCATAGCAATCCTGAAGGATCAACCGGACTTCACCCGAGGGAAGTTTGACGTGGGCGTACTTTCCTTCCTTCGCCATCAGTTGGCCGGAGGCTCCCGCGCTCCGAATGATCTGCCCCCCTTTTCCCACCTTCAGCTCGATGTTGTGAATGAGCGTGCCGGTCGGAATATTGCGGAGGGGCAGGGCATTCCCGGGCCTGATATCCGCTGCCGCGCTTGCCATCACCTGCTCCCCAACCCGCAGTTGAGAGGGGGCGAGGATGTACCGCTTCTCCCCGTCGCTATAGTGAAGCAAAGCAATCCGGGAGGATCGGTTCGGATCGTATTCGATGGAGGCGACCTTCGCCGGGATCTCCCGTTTGTTCCGTTTGAAGTCAATCACGCGATATTTTCGCTTGTGCCTTCCCCCCCGGTGCCAGGCGGTAACCCTTCCGTAACAGTTTCTCCCTCCCGTCCTTTTCAACGGGCGAAGGAGACTTCTTTCCGGCGTCGTCGACGTGATTTCATCAAACTCGGAGATGGTCTGAGACCGTTTTCCGGGAGAGGTGGGTTTGAATTTTTTAATAGCCATCTCTTAACTCCATCAAACTCGAAATTCTAAATCCGAAATCCTAAACAAATCCCAATGACCGAAATCCCAAACGTAAAACGGAAACACTGGCTCTTACTCTTATTTAGAACATTTGATATTTGAATGTTGAGCATTGTTTCGAAATTCGTGTTTAGGATTTAGAGTTTCCCCTCGAATCCTTTCGAGGGGCTTAGGCTCCTTCGAAGAAATCGATCCGATCCCCTTCCTTCAGGGTGATGATGGCCTTTTTCCAATCCGGTCTCTTCCCGTATCTTTTCCCCAGCCGTTTTATTTTGCCCATGACGTTCGAGGTTCTGACCTGGAGGACCTTCACCTTAAAGAGACGTTCGACGGCGGCTTGAATCTCGATCTTGTTCGCATCCCGGTGAACTTCGAAGACGTATTGACCGCTTTCGTCTTTCTGCCGGGTGCTCTTTTCGGTAATCCAAGGCCTTCGGATAATTTTCTGCGGTTCCTTCATGATGCGAGTGCCCCTTCAATCTTTGCAACCGTTGGGCGGAGCAAAATCAAGTGTTCGTGGTTCAGGATATCGTAGGGTTTCAACCCGTCACAACGGAGGACCTCAATTCCAGGGATATTTCGAGCCGATCGCTCTAAATAAGGATAGCGTTCGTCCGTGACGATGAGGGCGTCTTCAACCTGAAATTTCTTCAGGACTTCAAGAACCTGGCGGGTCTTGAATCCTGCCAGCGGAAAATCGTGCAGGAGGATCAGTTTCCCTTCCTGATGCTTCAAACTGAGAGCGGCCCTGAGCGCTGCCCTCTTTACTTTCTTGGGAAGAGAGTAGGAATAGTCCCGCGGCATGGGACCGAAGATTGTCCCTCCCCCTCTCCAGAGAGGAGACCTTCGGGATCCTGCCCGGGCCCTTCCGGTTCCTTTTTGTCTCCAAGGTTTTGCCCCCCCGCCTCGGACAAGGGCCCTGTTCTTTGTAGCGGCCGTCCCCTTTCTCCGGGAAGCCAGGTCCTTTCGGATGGCCTCATGAATAAGCGCAGGACTGACCGTTGCCTCGAAGATCCGGCCATCCAATTCGATGTCGCTCACTTTCTGATTTCCAATGTCATAGACGGCGAATGTGGTCATCCCATTCCCTTTCTCAAGCCGATGGGGCAGCTGAAGCTTTCTTCTTCGTCGCACTCTGGACAAGAACCCACCCATTCGGGCTTCCTGGAACGCCTCCTTTGAGAAGGAGGAGGTTCTGATCCTCTTTGATATCCACAACCTTGATGTTTTGTAACGTGACTCTCCGGTTTCCCATATGCCCTGGCATCCTTAACCCTTTGAAGGTATGGTGTGGATAGCTGTTCGAACCGACGGAGCCTCCATGACGGAAATATTCATGAGTTCCATGAGATCCAGGAGACCCGTGAAATTTATGGCGTTTGATTACTCCTGCAAACCCTCTCCCTTTGCTGAGGCCGGTCACATCCACTACATCACCGGGCTTGAATAGATTCACGGTCACTTCCTGGCCTAACTCATACTTTCCTGAATCCTCCACACGGAACTCCTTGACCGTATAAAAAGCTCCTTTTCCTGCTTTCTTAAAATGGCCGGAAAGAGGTTTATTCACCCTCTGGCTATTCTTCGGAAGGAAACCGAGCTGAAGGGCGTGATAGCCATCCGTCTCCTTGGTTTTCTTCTGAATCACTGAGCAAGGGCCGACTTCGATGACAGTCGCCGGCATGACGGAGCCATCTTCGAGGAAGACTTGAGTCATCCCTAATTTTCTCCCGATGATTCCTAGAGTCCTGTTCATTGTTTTCCGTCCCAAATCTTTCCTCCCATCGTTCAGGAGGAAACAAAGAAATTATAATTTGATCTCCACATCGATTCCGGCTGCCAGGTCGAGCTTCATCAATGCATCCACCGTCTGCTGGGTTGGCTCCAGAATATCCAGAAGACGCTTATGGGTCCGAATCTCGAACTGCTCTCTGGATTTTTTATCCACATGAGGAGATCGCAGTACGCAATATTTGTTGATCTTGGTCGGAAGAGGGATGGGCCCTGCCACGCTCGCTCCCGTTCGGCGAACCGTGTCGACGATCTCGGCCGTCGACTTGTCCAGAAGTTTATGATCATAAGATTTTAAACAGACCCTGATCTTCTGAGTTGTCATGTCAAAGCCCCTCTCCTTATTATTATTCGAGGACATCGCTGATGACGCCTGCACCAACCGTACGGCCTCCCTCCCGAATCGCAAACCGCAACTCCTTTTCCATCGCGATCGGCGTGATCAACTCAATCGTCAACGAAACATTGTCCCCGGGCATCACCATCTCCACCCCCTCCGGCAATGCCGCCACTCCCGTCACATCCGTCGTCCGAAAGTAAAACTGAGGCCGATACCCGTTGAAAAACGGCGTATGCCGACCCCCTTCCTCCTTCGTCAAGATATACGCCTCCGCCTTAAACTTCCGATGGGGCGTGATCGACCCAGGCTTGGCCACCACCTGTCCCCGCTCCACTTCCTCTCGCTTCGTCCCTCGCAACAACACCCCAATGTTATCCCCAGCCTGCCCCTGATCCAGCGTCTTCCGAAACATCTCCACTCCCGTACACACCGTCTTCACCGTCGGCCGAATCCCCACCACCTCCACCTCATCTCCCACCTTGACCACCCCTCGCTCCGCTCGCCCCGTCACCACCGTCCCTCGCCCCGAAATCGTAAACACATCCTCCACCGGCAACAAAAACGGCTTGTCTATCTCCCGAACCGGCTCCGGAATAAACGTGTCCACCGCATCCATCAGCTTCCATATCCCGCTGCACCACTGACAGTCCGGCTTCCCACACCCACACTCCAACGCCTTCAGCGCACTGCCCCGAATCACCGGAGAACTCTCCCCAGGAAAATCATACCCCGATAACAACTCCCTCACCTCCAACTCCACCAAATCCAATAACTCCGGATCCTCCACCATGTCCACCTTGTTCAAAAACACCACAATATACGGCACCCGAACCTGCTTCGCCAATAACACATGCTCTCGCGTCTGAGGCATCGGCCCGTCCGCCGCCGATACCACCAAAATCGTCCCGTCCATCTGCGCCGCACCCGTAATCATATTCTTGATATAGTCCGCATGCCCCGGACAATCAATGTGCGCATAATGACGCTTCGCCGTCTCATATTCCACATGCGCAATCGCGATCGTCAAACCCCGCTCCTTCTCCTCCGGCGCCTTGTCTATCTGATCAAACGCCATGTAGGAGGCCCACTTCTTCGTCGCCAATACCTTCGTGATCGCTGAGGTCAACGTCGTCTTCCCATGATCCACATGACCAATCGTCCCGATGTTCACATGCGGCTTTGTCCTCTCATACTTCGGCTTCGACATGGCTCAAACCCTCCTTTAGCTTTTGGGGTGCGCTCAAGCGACCCTCTTCAACTGGGAAAGGATCTCCTCACTCACAGATGCTGGAACCGGGCTATAATGAGAGAATTGCAGAGTAAAGGTTGCCCTTCCCTGGGTAAGGGACCGAAGGTCCGTAGCATATCCGAACATATTGGCCAGGGGGGCGTCCCCAACAATCACATTGGTTCCCCCGCGATATTCCACTTTTGTTGTTTTGCCTCTCCTGGAGGTAAGGTCTGCCACGACCTGGCCCATGAACTCCTCCGGAGTAATAATTTCAATGGACATCAATGGCTCGAGAAGGATGGGGTGGGCTTGGCGAACCCCTTCCTTGAAACCCATCGAACCGGCAATTTTAAATGCCATTTCAGAAGAGTCCACATCATGGTACGAGCCGTCAATCAGGGTCACCTTGATATCGACCATGGGATAACCTGCCAACACTCCTCTCTCCATGGCTTCGAGCACACCCTTCTGGACGGCGGGAATATACTCGCGAGGAATCGCTCCTCCGACAATCCGACTGACAAATTCAAAGCCTTTGCCCGGCACCTGGGGCTCGAGGGTCAACCAGACATGACCGTACTGACCTCTCCCGCCTGACTGGCGAATAAATCGACCTTCTGCTTTCACCCCCTTGGTGATCGTTTCTCGATAAGCCACCTGAGGTTTCCCGACACTGGCATCCACTTTGAATTCCCTGAGGAGTCGATCCACGATAATCTCAAGATGGAGTTCCCCCATTCCTGAAATGATGGTTTGGCCTGATTCCTCATCTGTCTTCACCTTGAAGGAAGGATCTTCAAGAGTCAATTTCTGCAGGGAAATCCCGAGCTTATCAATATCCCCTTTTGTCTTCGGCTCAATCGCAATTGAGATTACCGGGTTAGGGAAGGTCATGGCCTCGAGAATGATCGGCTGTTTCTCACTACAGATCGTATCTCCCGTGGTGGTATATTTCATGCCGACGGCGGCAAAGATGTCCCCCGCTGTTACTTCTTGGATCTCTTCGCGTTTATTCGCGTGCATTTTGAGCAGGCGGCCGATCCGTTCCCGTTTTCCTTTGATGGAGTTAAAAACGGAATCGCCGGACTTCAATGAGCCCGAATAAATTCGAAAGAAAGTCAACTGTCCGGTATAAGGATCGCTCATGATTTTAAAGGCCAAAGCCGAGAGCGGGTGACCGTTATTGGCGGAAAAGGCAAGTTCTTTTCCTTGAGCATCGAACCCCTTCACGGGAGGGACATCAAGAGGGGAAGGGAGATAGTTAATAATGGCATCGAGGAGAGGTTGAACCCCCTTATTCCGAAAAGCAGAACCACAGAGAACCGGGATTCCTTTCAACCGGAGGGTAGTTTCTCTCAGACCCTTCCTGATTTCTTCCTCTGTGACATCTTGGCCATCGATAAACTTCTCCATAAGATAGTCGTTTTGTTCTGCCAGCTTTTCGACAAGATACTCCCTTGCGACGGAGGCTTCCCCGAGATAGGTCTCCGGAATTTTCACCACCTCATAGTTTGCCCCAAGGCTATGGGGATCATAGACGATGGCCTTCATGGTGACGAGATCGATCACCCCTTGAAAATCATTTTCCTTTCCAAGAGGAAGCTGGATTGGCAAAGGGGTCGTCTTAAGACGATCCACCATCATCTGAAGACATCCCTGAAAGTTTGCGCCGACGCGATCCATCTTATTGATAAAAGCGATCCTCGGAATCTGATATTTATCGGCTTGTCTCCACACGGTTTCCGATTGAGGCTCCACGCCTCCCACGGCGCAGAAGACCGCCACGGCTCCGTCGAGGACGCGAAGGGATCGTTCGACCTCTATCGTGAAATCCACATGACCGGGAGTGTCGATGATATTGATCCGGTGATCTTTCCAGAAGCAAGTGGTCGCAGCCGAAGTGATCGTAATTCCTCGCTCTTTTTCCTGCTCCATCCAATCCATGGTCGCGGACCCTTGATCCACTTCCCCGATCTTGTAGGTCACGCCGGTATAGTAAAGAATCCGTTCCGTGGTCGTCGTCTTGCCGGCGTCAATGTGGGCCATGATGCCGATGTTTCTTGTCTGTTCTTTCAATAATTCGTTTGCCACAAATTAACCTCTTACCACCGGTAATGGGCAAAAGCCTTATTGGCTTCAGCCATTTTATGGGTATCTTCTTTCTTTTTAATGGCGGCCCCCCGGTTATTGGCTGCATCCATCAATTCTGCCGAAAGCTTCTCCTCCATCGTCTTTTCGGATCGCTGTTTTGAGAAGCCGATGATCCAACGGATGGCCAAAGCAAGTTTTCTTTCCGGCCTGACTTCTACCGGGACCTGATAAGTGGCTCCTCCCACTCTTCTGGGTCTCACCTCAATCAGGGGTTTCACGTTGTTCATCGCTTGGCTGAAAACTTTCGCCGGGTCTGAATGAGTCTTTTCTTTGATGATTTCAAGGGCCTGATAAAAAATCCCTTCTGCCGAGCTCTTCTTTCCGCGGCGCATGATCCCGTTGATGAATTTTGCGGTCAGCGTATCGTGATATTTCGGGTCGGGCAATACTTCCCTTTTTTTGACTTCTCTTTTTCTGGGCATAAAAGCTCCTTCTTCCTGGCTGATGGATGGGTTGGGAAGAGAAGTTTAGCTATTTGGGTTTTTTTGCTCCGTATTTGGAGCGGCTCTGTTTACGGTCCTGGACGCCTACGGAGTCCAAGGTGCCACGGATGATGTGGTACCGAACCCCCGGAAGGTCTTTGACCCTTCCTCCTCGAATGAGAACGACGGAGTGTTCCTGAAGGTTATGGCCGACCCCTGGAATGTAGGTGGTTACCTCGATTCCATTGGTCAATCTCACTCGAGCAACTTTTCGAAGAGCGGAATTAGGTTTCTTGGGAGTGGTTGTGTAAACTCGAATACAAACCCCTCTTTTTTGAGGGGATCCCGTAAGAGCAGGGGCAGAAGTCTTACTCTTGGTGCCTTTCCTTCCTTCGCGAACCAGTTGACTAATCGTAGGCATTAATGACCTCATTTATCAAAAATTAATTATTTCAGCAGGTTAAAAATTAAAAAAAAATTATGAGTAATTTAAGGGAAAAACTTAATAAATTTATCAGATTTTTTTCCATTTGTCAATATCTTTTTTTGATTTTTGATGAAAAGTTAAGACAATTTGATGAAAAAGATGGCAGAGAGCAGAAAATCTATGATCCCGCCTGGTCTTTAATGAACGGTTAGAGATAAAAATACGTTCTTATTCATCTAACTCATTGAAATTATAATCAATCTTAGATTCTGCGCACAAAAAACTTAATCTCCGGAAGATCGGGTTTCTGGCATGTAGCTTTCAATTCTTGCTGCCACACTGGCTGAAGCTTTTTCTCTCCCCTCTCTGACCTCCCACACCGGAACGATAGGAAAGACCTTTGTAAACAGGGCATAAAGGAGCATGAAGAGGGAGATGCAGCCTGCCAGGATCGACCACTCCACCCAGGTGGGAACGTAAAAGGCCCCCTCTACGGGCATTCTCTGTCTTGTCAACGTCGGGACGATAATGACGAACCTTTCCAACCACATTCCCAAAACGATCGAGATCGAAGCAATGACCGTTCCTGGGATAGTTCGATATTTCCTGATGGCAAGAATCGGCAAAGGAATGACGAAACACAAGGTAAAGTGGAGCCAGAAGAGAGGTGCAAACTTTCCGGATATCTTCGACCAGAAAATGGCCATATGAACCGGCTCGTTTCCATAAACGACCGTGATATACTCTGCGAAGGTGAAATAAAACCATAGGAGAGTCATCGCCATCAGGAAGATGCCGATATTATTAAAGTGAATTGGCTTGATGTAGCTTTCGAGATGATAGGCCTTCCGAAGTATGGCCATCACGACAATCACACTCGCCACCCCCGAAAAGATGGCGCCGACGACGAAGTAGGGACCGAAGACTGCGCTGTGCCATAACGGCTGAATGGTCATGGCAAAAACAAAAGAGACGACGGTATGAACGGTGATCATCACCGGTATGACGAGAACCGACACAAACCCGATTGCCTTATCCAGACGACGATGTTCCTCCTCCGTGCCTCTCCACCCTAACGAGAGGATGCGGTAGAACCATTCCCTTCTGCCCCCAAGGTCCCTCAGCATCGCAATATCCGGAATGAGGGCGAGATAGAGGGAGATGGAGCTGACGGTCAAGTAAGTGGTAATGCTGCAGACGTCCCATAGCAAGGGGGAGGTGAAATGGGCATACCGGATGGCATAAAGCATTCGATCGGGTCTTCCCAGATCGATTAGGACACTTCCGACACCAAACATCAGAATGAAGACCGTGGTGAGTTCAGAAAGCCGGCTGATCGGCCTCCGCCATTCTGCTTTGAGGACGCGGAGCACGGCTGAGATGAATGTCCCGGCATGACTGATCCCGATGAAAAAGACGAAGTCGGTAATATAGACGCCCCAGAAGATCTGCCTGGATAGTCCAGTCACACCTAGTCCCGTTCGATATTGCGTCACATAAGCATAAAGCCCCCAGAAAACAAGGGCGCCCAGAATCGAAATGGTGATATAAAAACCTTTCCCCGTTTTCCAGATATGCTCAAACAGGACGCTGTCTTCTCCGATGATCTTCTGTCTTTTATCAATCATAAGCGCCCAATCAAAACTGGAGTGATGGAATACTGGAATAATGGAGTATTGGGAAAAAATTTAATTAGTCACTACCGATTTTTCCAATACTCCAATACTCCAATACTCCATCTACCCGTCTGTTACAGGATGTAATAAATTTTCGGCTTCGTTCCCAGCTCCGGCATTCGCTGATAAAGGGTCTTGAACTTAAGCACTTCCCGAATCTCTGATTTAGGATCCTTCAAATCGCCAAAGACCAGGGCTTTCTCTTTACAGGCCTCAACACAGGCGGGGATCAAGCCCTGGGCTAACCTTTCCACGCAGAAATTGCATTTCTCCACCACCCCCCGGGTCCTTGTTGGAAAATCGAGGTTTACTTTCTTGATGAAGGGCCGCGGATCTCTCCAGTTGAAACTTCTTGATCCGTAGGGGCAGCCCGCCATGCAGTACCTGCAGCCGATGCACCGATGGAAATCCATCATGACGATGCCGTCTTCTCTTCTCCAGGTCGCCCGGGTGGGGCAGAACTTGACGCAGGGCGGATTGTCGCATTGATTGCAGAGCAACATCACGGGCTTCTGCTGATAGTCCTCTTGGGTTACCTCAAACTCATGTTCGGGGAAGACATTCTCATAAGGCGCCTTCCAGATCCATTTGATCTCTTCTTTCAGGGTCCCCATATCGGGCACATTATGGATGCGGTGGCAGGCATCGATGCAATCCCTGCAGCCCTCCTCTTTCCAGCATTTGCGGACATAAGTCCCCATCCCCCATCGCTTCCGGGCCAAGGTTTCCGCATCCGGAGAGGGCTCGGCCGGCTCTTCCTTCGAAAAGACCTGCCAGCCGGGCTTGACCGAAAGACCGAGCAGGGTTAATCCTGCAACCTTCAGAAGTCCTCTTCGATCAAAATCCATCACGATGGTTTCTCCTCAAGCTGTTTCGGATAAATGTGGCAGTCCCAGCATTTATTCGTCACGCCTGCATAATTGTGACACTGGTCGCAAAACTCAGCCTTGTCCTTGTGGCAGTTCATACAGGTGCGGTTGAGACTCATGGTGTACGTTTTCTTATTCTGTGCGACGTAGGTCTTCCCGGCGTTCCGAACCACCGAGTTTCTCCAATCTTCGAGCAACGTCTTGTGGTTGATGCGAATGACATCTTTGGGTTCGATACACTCCTTTTTGTCGGCCGGAAGCTTGGGTTTAGGGACGTAATTCGATTTCCCGCTTGCCAGATTATGCCAGACCGGATAGGTGACTAACCCGAGGAAGAGGATCAGCCCCGGAATGATCTTCTTGCCGTCATACAGCATTGTTTTTCCCCCTCACCCTCCCCTCTCCCCCGGCGGGGAGAGGGAGACAGAAGAATCAAGGGGCTCACCCCGAAGATTGGTCGTTCTTTCCTTTTCCCCTTTGACGACCAGAGCATTCCCGACCAGCTCGTGGACGCCTCCTACCTCCACCCCGGGAACCCAATATTCCAGAAGGGGAGGAAGGGTTGCCTTGTCAATGGCACAGATACAGGACAGGAAATTCACGCCATACTCCCCTTGGACATACTTGACCGCATTGGCTCTCGGGAACCCCCCCCGTAAACGCATCTCCATATTTTCATCCGAGCCCAGCCCCGAGCCGCTCCCGCAGCAGAAAGTCCTCTCCCGAATTGTGTTTTCCGGCATTTCGTAAAACTCCGGGCACACGTTCCGGAGAATAAACCGGGGTTCCTCAAGCAGGCCCATGCCGCGTGAGATGTTACAGGAATCGTGGTAGGTCACTTTCCATTTTGCGTTTCTGCTTGGGTCGAATTTCAATCGATTGTTCTTGATCAGGTCGGCCGTAAATTCACAGATGTGGACCATTTTGGTCGATTTTGCATGGTCAAAGGCCGTCTTGGTGATGGGGGAAACAGGCGCCTCCAGAAAATCTGCGGGACCGTTGAAGGTATCCATATATTGGTGAATCACCCTCCACATGTGACCGCACTCTCCCCCGAGGATCCATTTGACTCCCAGCCTCTTGGCTTCGCTGTAGATTTTGGCATTGAGCCGCTTGGCCAGCTCCGCGGAGTGAAAGAAGCCAAAATTCCCTCCCTCCGAGGCATAAGAGCTCCAGGTGTAGTCGAGGCCAATTTCGTGAAAGAGGAGGAGGTAACCCAGAAACGTATACCAATGAGGACTGCCAAAATAGTCGGCAGAAGGGGAGACAAAGAGAATCTCAGCTCCTTTCCGGTTGATAGGGACTTCCACCTGAACCCCCGTGATGTCTTTGACTTCGTCCACGGCAAAGTCCACGGTTGACTTGAAGGCATTCGGAGGAATGCCCAGATGATTTCCTGTGCGGTAACAATTCGATGCCGGTTCCAGCACCCAATTGATATTGCAGCCCAGAAGATTGAGGAGCTCCCGGGCCATCATCGTAATCTCGCAGGTATCGATGCCATAAGGACAGAAGACGGAGCAGCGACGGCACTCGGTACACTGGAAGAAATAATAAAACCATTCTTTCAGCACCTTCTCGGTAAGGTCCCGGGCTCCGGCATGCTTTCCGAGAACTTTTCCGGAAAGGGTGAAATATCTTCGGTAAACGGACCTCAGAAGCTCGGACCTGAGGACGGGCATGTTCTTCGGATCCCCGGATCCGATAAAAAAATGACATTTATCCGCGCAGGCGCCGCATCGCACGCAGATGTCGAGAAAGAGCTGAAAAGACCGGTAGCGCTTCAGGCGGTCTTTCATCCCTTTTAAGACGGTCTCTTTCCAGTTCTCCGGGAGTTTCCAGTCCCCCTCCGCGGGCTGCCATTCCCTCGGGTTCGGGAGATCGAGATACTTCTCATGTTTGGAGGCTGCGGGGTAGCAGTAGGTTCCTTTTCTGAACTCCACCGCGGATTCCATCCAGCTCCGGGCAGGAGGGGTGTAATCGATCTCAAGAGGTTTGTCTTTTCCACTCTCTTCGGGCATATCTATTCCTTTTCCACAGGGAGTCCGACTTCTTTCAACGCATCCCTGAAGTGATCTTCGTATTCCGCGTAGGTATGGACCTTGACCGGATAATCCCAGGGGTTCACGTGTCTTTCCGAGCGGCTGGTATTCATCAGATTTCTTGTGGGGCTCAAGAAGATTCCGGGCATGTGCATCAGCTTGCTGAAAGGAAAATAGGCCACCAGGAAGCTCACAAAAAAGAGATGGATGTAGAAGAGCAGGGTGACTCCCTTCGGAAGCATGGGCTGGAGCCGCAGCATCGCCATCACCCATTCTTTGACCTGGACCAAATCCTGCTTGTAAAAAACCCGCATGAGGACGCCGCTGGCGGCGATTCCGCCTAAGAGGAGAAGGACGAAGTAGTCCGAAGGGATTGAAATGTAACGAATCTGGGGATAGACCACACGCCGAAAGAAAAGGTATGCCAGGGCGATGAAGATCAGAAAGTCTGTGATATAGGGGACAGGGAAGAGGCGAAAAAAGCCCTGAAAAATGGAATCGACTCTGATCAGGACGACGATGCAGCCGGGCAGGGGCTCGAGAAAAAACCTCAAATGCCTCACCCCGATCACGAGAAGGGACCAGTGGAAAGCCATGGCTCCCAGCCAGAGAAGGGTGCTGGTCCTGAAGAGAAGTCTGTGGGGCGCCTCAAGCTCGATCTTTTCATTCTTCAACAGGGAGCGGAAGAGGAGGATTTCGAGCGCCAGTCGCTTCACCACACCTCCTGTCGTGAAAGGACTGTTGATGTTATCCGGTTTTATCCAGGAAAGGGATTTTTGCTGTCCCGAGACCGTCGGGATATGGAACGGAACCGGAGCGCTTGCCCATTTCAACACCCGGTAGATAAAACCGATGATGAAGAGAAGAACGGCGGCATAAGGGATGAAGATGGTAAACAGAGCGTACAGGCTCATCCCGCCTGCGCCGACGATGACGAAAAGGAGAAGCACAAGAATCCCGAAGATCGAGTACCAAAGACCCATATTTTTCTCGAAGTGTCTAAATCCCCATCCCCCTCCTAACCTCCCCCTTGAAGGGAGAGGAACACATTGATTTCCCTCCCTTCAGGGGGAGGGAAGGGTGGGGGTGGAGTTAATCAGATGTCTATTCAATTATGGACCGACTGATAATTAACTCATTTTAGTCACTTTTTGGTCATTCTTTCCATCATCCGAAGCGCCATTTCCTTCTCGGCTTTAGCCTGGTTGACCCGAATCTCGCAGATCTTCTCCCGGCAATTCATATAAGCATCGAAAGCCTGAAGAGCCAATGCATCGATTCTCGACTGAAAGGCTCGCCATGCCTCGATATTCTGTTCTCTGCAAATCTCACTCTTGAGCGTTTCCTCAATCGCCTTCTTCAGTTGGAAAATAAATCCCACCGCCTTCGAGGGAGAAAAATCCTGAACCGATCGGATTTTTAAAATTGCATCCAAAGAGGGCTGACACTGTCCATTTTGAACCCCTTCGCAGAGCTGTTTAAAAAGAGTATCTATCTCGCGAGAAAAGGTGGCGCCCACCGGGTTCTTAAACTGATTCTGCTCTTTTCTCATCAGGGTGACGGTATCGGCCGGATAGGTTTCCAGGATGAGATCGAGCCATCTCTTGAGAATGGTGGTTTTATTCTGTAATAGAAGGTTTTCAAGCACCATAGAATCTAAAGATTGACGACCTCAACCCGCCCCCTCGGAACTGAGCAGTAGGACTTTTCCGGTTGGCGGCTTCATGCCTCTCATTGCTCCCATTCGATAAATGGCTTCGGGAGGTCGGTCATTGCGTTGACAATGAGTTCCACGAGGCCACCGTAGCGGATCCCGTATTTTTCCTGAAGACCATACGTATTAATAAGATCTCTCATTTGTCCTTTACAGTTTGAACAAGGGGCACAGACGTATTTTTCTATTTGAGGCCCTTTAACATTCTCAAAGACCTCCAGTATCTGCTTCAGTTTCATCCTCCCGGAGATATGGATCCTCCAATCTGGAAAATTCCGCCCCCCCATGACCGCAAACCCGCTCCCGCCACCGCAGCAATAATTCTCCACGCCGTGAGGTTCCATTTCCATGAATTGCGGGCAGATCTTGCGAAGTATCCGACGCTGCGGCTCGACGATTCCCATCAGTCTCACCACGTTGCAAGGGTCGTGTAGCGTCACAGGGAAATTGTTCCGATTGGGATCGAGGCCGATTTTCCCGCTCAGAACCAGATTCTCCAGAAGAGGGAAAGCACTTTCTCTCGGTATATTCAGATCCCCGGTAAGCACCCGGTCTGCGATGACAATGAATGCCTTATGGGCGTGTCCGCATTCTCCAACGTTAATCTTCTTCACCTGAAGTTCTTTGGCTACCTGGGCATGCTTCACTGCGACCCTTGCCATCTGAACGTCATCGTACCAAACACCATAATTGACGGCATCGTACCCGCCCAATTCACTCGAAAGGGTCCAATTGATGTTTGCAGCGTCGAAAAGGATGGCGAATGCCTCAATATTCTCCGGCCAGGAGATAAATTCTCCCGCATTGTGAAGGAGGAGAACATCAGCCCCTTTCTTGTCAAGGGGAATCTTGATCTCTTTGCCTGTTTTCTCCTTGATCTCTTCCTCTATGAAGTTTAAGAGATCTTTGAGGGCCGGCGGTGTAATCCCTGTCGTGGATCCAACTTTCAATTGTTGAACGGTCCCGAGCTCATGGATCTCGCGCGGGGCAATCCCCATTTCTTGACTGAAGAGTTTCCTGATTTCTCTGCTGATCAAAGCATTGTCAACGCCGATAGGACAAACCTGCGCACATCTCCGGCAGAGGGTGCACCGATAAGCTAATTCGGCAAGTCTTGCGATGACAGTAAAATTGAGTTCCATGTCGCTTCGCGTCAACTTTGCAACCAGTGCCCCTTGTTTTTTAATGTATTTGTTTATAATCCTCCTCAACAGTTCTGGCCGGAAGGTGGGCCGATAAATCTCCTTTTTCCCACTGGCAACGTAGACCGGACAGGAATCACTGCAAAGTTGGCACTTGACACAATATTCAAGAGAGTGGACAAGAGGTTGGAGGAAAGTCCAATTGTTTTCTTTGGAAAACAGTTTTCTGAGGCCGTTCAGGAATTTCCTGACAAGCTCCTCTTCTTCCTGTTTGTTCTTAGGGCGAGGCAATCCGATGGCGACAAAGCCGTCGAGGGAACCTTCATACTGCTGTTTTTGTTCCTCTGTCAATCTTTTGAGGGAGGGCTCCTGAATCGAGTTATCAGAAATGTTTGGAAGAGGCATCAGATCCGTGCTTTTGATCTCGACCAAGGGGTCATCCGCACGGTTGATGTCTTCTATCTTCTCACATATACTCATTTGCTCACCTGTTTTTTTCTCCAACGATCGCTTCTGATGCGATTTCTTTCCAGGTTAGGTCGGGCTTAATATGCGGACCCTCCCAGCCTACTTTCAGGCGAACCATCTCTTCAACTTCCTTCTCCAACTCACTTCCTCTTAGGTTTGGCTTGTCATCCCACCGTATGAGTAAGAAGCCAAAAAGTCTGGTGACATAGTGCAGGGACCTGGTAAAAGGAAGATAAATGAGAAGAAAGGCAAAAAGTAAGATATGGGAAGCCGTTGCAGGCTCGACGTCGATCGGCTTGAAGGTGATCAGACCCTTCCAAAAGTTCGTGTATTCTGAAAATGCAGGATCGAGATACCACGAATACAAACCGCTCAGGAAGACGGCCAGCAAGAGGATATAGGTGAAATAGTTCTGCGGGGTAGCGTAATTTCTCAAGTCTTTATCGGTCAATCGTTTGATCAATATGCCGATACTTCCGAAAAGGCCCGATATGAAACTTACGACCCCGGTGGCCAAGGTCAGACCGTAGATGATATTTCCAAAGATGGAGGGTGATCCATAGGCAACAGGAATTCCGAGCAGAGAAACAAGGGCTCCGAAGAAACAAAAAATGTGGAAGGTGATGATCAATATAAAGCCGATATGCCAGGGGTAAAGGAAAAGCCAGTAACTCCTGTCTCGACGAAAGTACTCCCTTAAGAGGAAATAATCGCTGAAAAGGAACCAACCACGCTGAAGCAGATGATGCCGTCGAGGTCTCGTCCACCAGTCGAGATCTTCATAGTAGGATCTTTCCTTGGAAGTTGGGTCTCCCGGGATGACAGGGTAGACCTCTGACCGCAGGTGCATTGGGAGGTGAAGGTACTTAACCAGTTTCGCGGAATACATCGCAATGATGAAGATGTATCCGAAATATGTGGCGACGGCCAATAGAAATCTCACTCTTGCTACCTCTCGGCGGGAGAATCAAAAACCACTCTCAACAAACAGACCCGCCTTCCCAGCCCCGCTAATAAATGGGCGGGTTTGTTGAGCAGTTGCAAAATATGCCTTTCAGACGCAACCCGTTGGTTTCGGCAACCCTGCCACCTTACAGGCGCCCTTCGCAGGACCGCCGGGGAACAGCTGGTAAATCTTCTTTAGGTCGAATCCCGTCTGTTTCACGACCATCCGGACCGGGGGAGCAATTCCAAACTTTAGATAATAGTCTCGGAGATAATGGACCAGTTTCCAGTGTTCTTCGCTCATGGGGAAAGCATTTTCGCCCTTGGCCAGGTCCTCAGCAACTCCATGACTCCATTTCTCCGGTTCTTGAATAAACCCGTCCTCATCCACTTCAACTTCCACTCCACCCAATGCTGCCTTGGCCATGTTCTTACCTCCCGCTTAAAATAAATTGAAAAAGATGACTTCTTTAATTCTAATATCTCGAAACCTAATCCGCCATGCGCTAATGATAAACCTCCCCTTTCAAAGAGCTACCCCAGGGATTGGATCGCTTCTCCTTAGAAACTAAGGACACAAACCCGCTCGCCCATTCGGGCGTTCCCAGGGCATGCAAATGAATATAGGAAGCGAAAAGGTTTTTATAAACAATCCCGTCGCGTTGGTTCCGGACGCCTTGCCCTCTTTTGACCTGATAGGCAAATCGAAAATCTCCCGGACGCGAAAGGCTGGAATGGTGAAATTCATGACCGCGAAGGGTTAACCCAACCGGGAAAAATGGATTTTCATCAATGACTTCGACAACGGCGTAGCCATGCCCTTCAGGTTTCTTTGAGAGTTGAACCTCAGCGGGAATGATTCCGACCATTTCATACGATCTCCCCTGCCAGTGAATACTCCGGCAGAGATACATGAGACCTGCACACTCTGCATAGACTGGAAGACCCGCTTCAATCTCCCGGGCGATATCCTCTCGTAACTCACGGTTTTTTTCCAAATCCTCAAGGAAGAACTCAGGAAACCCCCCTCCGAAATAAAGCCCGTCAACCTCGGGTAACCGATCCACAAAAGAATTGATGAAGATCAGTTGGGCGCCCTCTTTTCTCAGCGCCTCAAGGTTTTCCGGGTAATAGAAATTAAAGGCGCGGTCACGCATGACACCGATCCTGGCTTTGACGAGTTGGGCCTCCCTCTCTTCGTTTCTGTCATCGGATGGTCTCTCCCCGGGAGGGAGAGAGACAGACCGAGCGGGGCGAGACCCCTTGGCGATCGCCAAAATCCTCTCCAGATCGAGGTAGGGCTCAAGCTTCTTTCCGACTCGTTCGACGAGCGACATCGCTCCGTTGGATTCAAGAGAAGGAATGAGGCCCAGGTGCCTTTCAGCGATCTGAAGATCGGGGTCACGAGGGATGCTTCCGACGACAGGAATCCCGCAGTGTTGCTCGACAGCTCCTCTCAGCTTTTCCTCATGCCGGCGGCCGGAGACATAATTGAGGATCACCCCTGCGATCTTGATATCCGTCTGAAAAAGCTGATATCCCTTTACCATAGCTGCAATGCTGGTTGTCATTCTGGTCGTATTGACCACCAGAAGGATTGGCAGATTCAAGAGAAAGGCGATCTCCGCCGTCGTCCCATACGAATCCAAGCCGTCATAGAGTCCCATCGCCCCTTCGACAACTGCTAAATCCACTCCTTCGCAACTCCGGTGGAAAGATTGGAGCAATCTGTCTTCGGGTATTAAAAAGAGGTCGAGATTACGGCAGCTTCGACCCGCAGCCACGGTAAGCCAAGACGGATCGATGTAATCGGGACCTTTTTTAAAGGGCTGAATCGAAAGACCCCGTTGCCTAAGCAATTTGCACAGGCCGACCGTGACAATGGTTTTGCCCGAATGACCCTGAGGCGAGGAAATCAGTAACGAATGGAAATGACGATCATTCTGAAGAAAGCGATCACGAGAGACCATGGTCCATCAGGTCTGGTGTTTCCCGGGAAGGGCGATAAAGGTGATTCCCCCAAAACTCCGATACTCAATCTTCCCTTCTTTTGCCAGATCTCCAATAGCCTTGTCCACCAGCCCTTTCTCCATCCCGATGGCCCTCGCCACTTCTTTATTTCTTGCCTGGCTCACCGTATCCAGGTATTTGAGTATCTTCTCCCTTATCTCCTCGCTCATTTACCGCCTTCCCTTCTCACCTTCTCATTCCCCCTACCCCTCGTTACGCAACGAAGGGTAGGGGAAGATTATTACCATTTGAACTGGGTGGTGGTTCTGAAGGTCTCCCGTGCATAAGTAAAATCGTCAATATGTTGCTCGGTGAAAGGAATCGCCGTTAAACGGAAGAATGTCTCCCAGCCGACCCTTTCGATCCATTCGCCCATTCTCTCATATTTCTTTGCATTGGAGGCATAGACCTTCACGACCTTTTTGATCACATCAACGACTTCGGGCCATCGAGGGGGATTATTCGGAAGATAGGGAACGATCAACCGCGAAAACATGGGGGGCTTTCTGGCGTTGGACACTTTTCCCCCGGCATAGATAGCAATCCCATCTCCCTGGGCATCTGCCAAAGGCATGGCCGGGCAGACGGTAAAACAGTTCCCGCAATACATGCAGAGATCTTCCTTGACGATCACGGCTTTGATGTCTTTGTCGGGGTGCCGCCGGATCGCCCCTGTCGGGCAGGACGCCATGACCGTCGGAATCTCGCAGACAGCCGCTAATTTTTCATTATTCACTTTTGGGATCTTTGTATGCACTCCGACGATCGCTAAATCGGAGCAGTGAACGGCCCCGCACATGTTGATACAGCAGGCGAGGGAAACCCTCAATTTAGCCGGGAGTTTCATGCTGGTGAAGTACTTATAAAGCTCGTCCATGAGGGCCTTCACGATGGGGGAACTGTCCGTCGCTGCACTGTGACAGTGGACCCATCCCTGGGTGTGAACAATGTTTGAAATCGCATCTCCTGTCCCGCCCGCCGGGAGGCCGATCTTTTTGGCGGCCTTGATGATCGGTTCCACATTCGTTTTCTTCGGCGTCAAAAATTCGACGTTGTACCGGCTTGTAAACCGCAGATGGCCGTCACAATATTGATCCGCAATATCACAGAGGTCCCGAATGAAATCGACGCTGACGAGTCTGGGGGAGCCGACCCTGACGGTATAAAGCTCATCTCCGCCTTCAGCGACATGCCGGAGAACCCCTGGCTTTAAGATCTCATGATATTTCCACCGGCCGTAATTCTTGTTGATGACCTCAGGAATCATTTCTCTAAAATTGGGGGGACCGATATCTGTCTTTGACATGACTACCTCCTATATCAAATCTATGATCTAGAGGTTTCGAGGTATGAGGACCTGAAGGGTCAAGAAAACGCTTCGCTCACCCAGACCTCTTGGCTCCTTGAATCCCTCCAATTTCAGTCAAAAAACACGTAAGGGTTTGTCCTGGGTGCCTTGATCATCTGGGGCACGGGCTTCAGTCCCACTGCCTTTAAGAAATTTCTCATTCCCGCCTTCTCGATCAACTCTCCTACCCTCTCTCTGGGTCTTCCGTTTTCATCCCACCAGTCCCATATCTTACGAAGAAGATCTTTGATCTCCGTGTAAGGGGGTTCCACCTTCATGAAGGGGACGATGACCGAGGAGAGCATCGCACCTTTGACAATCGGCGCTTTGCTGCCGATCAGGATGGTGGCCCCTTTATCCTTTCCGGGCCGGAGGGCTTTCGGCATTTTATTGATACAATGCATGCATCGGACGCAATCCTTGGGAATGAGTTTGAGCTTCTTCGCCTTTTCGTCCCATTCCAGAGCATTCGTCGGGCAACGACCGACAATGTCATTCTTGATATCCATTCCCCCCTTGGCGTATTCCCGGACCCCTTTCTGATCGATTTTCAGACTGTCCTTCCAGGTCCCGATGATTGTGAAATCCGCTCTTGCGATGGCAGCGACACAGTCGTTCGGGCATCCGGAAATCTTGATCTTGAATTTGTAAGGCCAGCGGGGCCGATGGATTTCATCCTGAAATTCCATCGTCAGATCATGAACCATATCCAGGGTATTGATGTTTGTCCATTCACATCGAGCGGGTCCCACGCAGGCGGTGGGGGTTCTCAGGGCTGATCCCGACCCTCCGAGATCGAACCCCGCCTCTGTCAGCGCGTCAAAGCAGGGCTGGAGGTTCGCCGTGTTGGTCCCGAGGAGGATGATATCCCCTGTGGACCCATGCATATTGGTCAGACCGCTTCCGTGTTTCTCCCAGAGATCGCAAAGCTCCCTCAGCTTCGTCGTCGTGTAAAACCAGCCGGCAGGGTGATTGACACGCATCGTATGAAACGATTCGACATTGGGGAAAAGCTCGGGCACATCGCTGTATCGGCCGATGACGCCTCCCCCATATCCGGTGACCCCCACAATTCCTCCGTGTTTCCAGTGGGTCACTTTGTCATTAAAAGAAAGCTCCTGAACCCCAATCAAATCCTCGGCGGCCTTACTCTTCTTTGCCGCTCTCTTTAACTCCTTGACATAGCTGGGCCACGGGACCCTTCTCCAATTCATCTACTTTTGGAGTCTTATCTGACATCGATTTACCTCCTCTCGGTTTTGCATTCTCTTTCCGTCGGGTATAGATAATAGATCTAAAGAAAGCTTCTACTTGTGCGAGACAGGAATACAACCATTCTTAACATCCCGTCGAATAGTGTGTCAACCTCAAAGCAATAACTGTGCCACGCGAAGATAATCTAACAATAGTCGTTGAAAAATATGATAAATTTGATGTAACGTATGGAGGACCGTCTAATTTTAGATGCAAAAATTATCTGGCAGTGCTATATTTTGTTTGCACCGTCCACAAAAGATCTGTCTCCAAGCACTGCTACAGGCAGATCAAGGTCTCTCCTCCCTTCAACATGCGATGATCTTACTCGTTGTCTTGTTCTGAAGATGCTGAGCAAGAGTCTTTTTCGAATAACGGAAAAAGAGAGCGTTTCTTCTCGGAGACGAATATGGCCTCGTAGCCCTTTCTTGCCTCATTCACAGCAGCAGAAGAGGCGTCTTCGGATTCTACGGAAAGGATCTCCAGGCCGATTCCTTGCTGCCGGGCTCTGTCCATCAACATCGTTGCTTTCACCTGCGCGCGCTCTAAGACTTCATCCCGGATATGGAGCAGAAATTGCCGCTTCGAAGGCCGCGTTGCGATAACATCGTGATGACCGTAATGATACAGATTGGAAGTCAGGATCTGCAGGACAGTCAATGCTCTTCGATGTTGATTTGGCGTAGCTGAATGCAGACTCTTCTGCCCTGCCGTTGTCGTCACCCGTTAAAATGAGGAGGACTTTGTTTTCCATCTGAACCCATGATCTTAATACAGGCCCATGGCCTGCAGAAACCAGAGAAATAAGACAGACCCTACGCCCAGGATAATGGCAATGTACTCGTCAAGCCGATGGCGCAACTGCTTTGCCGCTGATTCTCTTTCCACTTTCTGGAGATCGGCATCCACCGTCTTTTCCTGACTCAATATTTCCGCCATAAAGATTCTCCTTCCCGCCTACTTAAAGATTCCCATCTTTGTCAGGATCAGGATGAACGCCAGACAGACGCCCACCCTCATGACACCCGGCAACGTATCCAATCAGGATGCCCTTTGCCCCTGCCTTCTTCATATCCCCCAACCTCGTCTGCAGTCCGAGGCCGACAAAGCAGAGGGTGAAAAACCAGTTCATCACCTTCTCCATGGCCTCACTGGCGGGCACCGGCCACAGGTGAAGGCAGTTGCCGATCCAGACGATCATGAAACCGAAGACAAAGATGGGAAACTTGTCTTTGAGAACCTGCCACACGTTGATCTTCGGTTGAGCGAAATTCCTGGGTCAGCGTCATGAAATAGACAAAGAGGACCCCGGCGGGAATCAATACCACCCTCCCGATATTCGCAAAGCCGGCCACCTTCCCCGCTGCAAAACTGAAGTTAAACCCGGTTGCAATCACCTGATTGGAATTCGGAACGCCCGCAGCGCACAGAATACCGAAGGCGTAATTCGAAAGGTCAAGAAGTCGTCGCAAAAAAAGGGAGCCCGAAGAGACAGAGAAAACCAAAGGTGACCGACACGGCGATGGCATAGGCCACCTCTTCGCTCTTGGCTCTCACCATCGGGGCGATGGCGACACAGGCTGACACGCCGCACATGGAAAAGGCGGCCGACAGGAGGGCGGTCAAGCTGGTCCCCAGCTTGAAGTAGCGGCCCAGGAAGATGAAGATGAGCGCTCCCCCGAAGACCATCACCACCATGAGCAGGATACTGACGAGCCCCAGCTTCACCAGATCACTCAGCATGTACTGAGATCCCAGCATGATGATTCCGACATTCATGAAGACGCCCGTGTAGCTCAAACCGGGCTCCCAGCTCCTGGGAACCCCGAACACGTTCCGGATCAAGATCCCAACGGTTAATCCGATAACCACATAGTTGAAATGAAGAAGATCGACAAAGAGACCCTTTGTGTAGATGGGCGGCAGAACGGCGTCGATGTATTTCAAGAGGGCCTCGACGGTAAAGGGCCATGGAATTCCCGGAACGCCGCAGAAGATAGCTATGACAATAAGGGCAATCAACCCGGGCAGACTCTGCCGGAAAGTCGGCAAGGCGCTCCACATACTGATCTTGCGCGTAAGCGCTGAATCACTGGTTGTCACCGTTCCGTTCGTCATGGATGAATTCTCCTCTTAAAGGCATTCTTACTTCAGCCTCCATACTTCCCGGTAGGACAATCGCTTGAGCAGTGTCTTGCGGAGAAACGTTTCCGTTGTTCCGTTGACGCCCACCATCACATCCAGGTTTTTCCGCGGGTACTCCGCCAGATTGGCGGTCTTCATCCCGGTCCGGTCCTCGATATGCCAGGCATTGATCTTTTCCCCGTCGAAATCGTCAACAACGATCTTGAAATATCCATTTGGCCCGGTATACGTATTGTTCTTCTCGTCCAGTATAATGGGCTTCCCGTTGTCGAGGATCAATTCGTTGAGCATGTAACAGTGGCCGCAGACCTCCGGCCTCACCACGAACCGCGGATCATCCGGCCAGGGTTTGTCTCGTTGAAGTTTCTTGATACCCGATGCAGCATAAAGAGGAACCTTTCCACCGGAGAAGTCGGACGATAGATCCAGCTCCACATGGACATCGTCATGCTGAAGCATAACCTTTTGCTGGGATTCGCTGTGCTGCGGAAGGGTATCAAGAAGCTCTTTCGTCAGGGGCCCAAGGCTCTTTTCGACTGCCATCTTGCCTTTTGAATCGATAAGGATTAGTTTTGCCTTCTTGGTTGCCGGATCAACGGCCGCGATTCTCAGCCGGTACTTCCCCAATTCGGTCTCCTCTCCGGCCTTCATGGCGAGCTGCCGGGGTTCTTCGTAGGAAATCGTAAAGGAATCCATACCCGGGGTCCCCATCTCCGCCACCTCCACATAGTCCGGACTGACCCACTTGGGTATCAGATAGGTTGCCCCCTCGGCAAACACCTCCGGAAGAGAATACTTCTCCTCCATCGATGAGGAGGAAGAAGTTGAGTTGGAAGCCACGGGAGAATCGGAATACCCCCGGAATCCCGGAGCAACGATAATATTCGAACCCCAGGGGTTCCCGGAGTATTTGACCACCCGCAACACCCCGACAGGACGTCCCATCAGAATGGAAGATTCGATATACCGCAAGGCCTTGCTTCCGTCTCCCAGAGGCACATCCTGCCAGAAAAGAAGATTCCCGTCTCCCATGGGCATCTCCTTCCACAGATCGATCCGGAAATTCTTCTTGACGACGAGGTAGCTCTCGGTGCTCATCAGGTAGGCCTTCTTCCCGAGAACATAAAATGCTTCCCCCGCCAGGGGCCGGATGTTTCTTCCGTTGCGGCTCGTATAGTAGAGGCCTCCCGGAGGGATGATGATCTGCCTCTTCCTGTAATCCACATAGCTTGCTCGGATCACGATCGCCTCCGAAGAGACAAGCTTTTCTCCTTTCCGGTTCTGGATGAACTGACGAACGAGCCCTTTCATCTTCGGAACAAAAGCGCAGTCAGGATCAGGAGCAAACCACTTGGCCGACGGGATGACCGGCGGATAAGAGGTAAACTTCGACTTGACCACTGGAATACCATAGGTCGGATCGGCCAGACGCTGAAGAAACGTATCTTCCATGACCGAGACAACGAGCTCGCTCATTCCGATGAAGAAATCGATATTCTCTCTCCCCTCTTTCCAGAGGATGAGATTATCGGTCCGGCGGAAGAAGGAGTCCCGCACATAGCAGCTCTTCACCACCTCATTCTCGATTTTGCCGACCACGAGATTGAAATATTTTCTGTCCCACACGTCCGAGATCTTGATGGGACCGGCATAAGTTGTCTTTTCCCCAGTCAACTCAAAGGGTTCCCTGTTTTCAAGGACCACCCGCTTCAGCATTCCTGTCATCAAGTGCGGTTCGAGCCGGACGAGGTAACGGTTGTCTCTGGGCCATGGGTCGCCGTCCTTCAGTTTGACGAGATCATGATAGATCATGAAAGAGATCGTTCCTTCCTTCCATCCGTAAGGAACATCGTTGGCCCAGGGAGCATAATCGGACCCCTTATACCAGGATGGATCGACGACCAGTTCGATGTGCATATCCAGATCGAAAAGGGTCAGGCCCATCTTCTCCTGTTCTTCGAGCTTGTATTGCTGCTGGGTTGCCGGGACGAGAAGCTTTGACGCCAGTACCTTCCTGCCTGTCCAGTTGCGAACCTCCACCAGGATTCCGTTCTCCTTCCGGAAAGCATAGATCCTCTTGTTCCGCCACCAGCGGTAGCTTTCCTGCCGAACCTGTACCACGTAGGGCCGGTCCAGTGAAAAGACAGCCTCCGGGATGGTGGGATACTCGATCTTCGAAAAATGAGCCTCCTCGTGCGTGACTTTCTTTGCCTGGAACCGGGTCAACCCGTAAAGGGCAATACTGGAGAGAAAGAACTCCTTCTGCTGGGGATTGATCCCTTCTTTCACCTTCAACGCGTTCAATTTCACCGGCTCGGGAAAGGACGTGGAGACGGGCAATTCGATCTGCCAGCCTCCCGAAGGGGGCAGCAGCGCGAACTCCCCATAGGGTTTCCCGTAGTGGTCCGTGGCATATTCGTACCAGATCCGATATCCGGACGGATCGATAAGTCTCTTCCCTCCCTTTTTCACCCTCACGTCTGTTTTCGTGGCTGAAGAGGGTCTCAAGCTGAGGAGATACGCCTCCTCGCCGAGGATCAGGAACGGATCTCTCATCAGAGGCCTGGCGTCCTCCGAGGTACTCGAGGCATAGAAAAGTCCTCCTGCCGGCACATGGACCTTTCCTTCTTTCACAGAACTGCCGCGGAGGACAACACATTCGGCAAGATCCTTTTTCTGACCGTAATGATTATGCATCGTCTTGTTTAACAAACCACCCAGCTTCGGGATGTACGTCGCCTGGTCTGACGGAGGCAATCCCCGGGAACTGTCCTCTCCCGTTGATGGAGAGGCGATCAGAAAGATCAGAAGGATTGTTGCGAAATGTAGAAACCCCCTTTTGCTCATCATCGTCGATATCCTCGGCAGAAAACGTCTGTTATTCTGCCACCTGCTTTTCAGGCCATGTTCTATACTGTTTCAGCAGGTGCAGTCTTTTCCTCCGATCCCTTCGAGGAGGAGAAAAGGCTTGATCCTCCTCAACAGATTCCGGTCAAACCCATCCACCTGCAGAAGCTCTTCGAGAGTCTGGAAGTTGCCATTGTCCTTCCGGTACTTGACAATCTTCTTGGCAAGTTCGGGAGAGATTAACGGCACGCTCTTGACCAGCTCGTCTTCAGTCGCCTTGTTGATGTTGACTGTCTTTCCCTTCACAGGTTGTGATTTTTCCGGGGCTGCCGCATTCACGCCGCTGACTGTGAAGCAGACCCAAAGGGCTACGAAAAGCACCATCCATTGACGAGTCTTTCTACTCATAGAACTACCTCCCACAAAATAGAGTCTGTTCACAAATTGCCGCATCGGTCGAATCGTCATTCCGGCCCCGTATCAAGTACGGGGCAGGCTCCTCAGGTCCAGAAGGCATGACTGAAGAGGCTGTCTATGGCCAGACACTAAATCTTAAGTTAACAGTTGCTTTCCTCTCATAGGGCTCCCTGACCGGCAAAAACAAGAACGAACCGGAGCAGAAACCCTCCAACCAGCGCCGATGCGAAGAGGGGCCACGCCCTGTTCACTTCTATCGCCTGCCGCCTCATCACGAGGGCCCAGGGCACAACCATGCCGATACCGATCGCCCCAACCCACCAGATCAGGCCACTCCAGCCTGTCATCAGATGAATCGCTGCGGGCTTTGACGCCGGAGACAGGATCCTCGTCGCCCCGTACCCCAGAGCTACCAGAAGCAGGCATGGGAGAATCACCCGGTAGCTTCTCTTCACGAACTGAAGGGGTCCCTTCATGGCATCGGCGTCCTTTTTTTCCACGAACAGGATTGCCAGCATCCCTCCTCCCGAAAACCCGGTTGCCAGGGCAGACAGAAAAAAGAAGAGGGGCAGACTGAAGCCCCGCCAGAGAGGGGTTCCTGTGACGGAAAGCAGCACGCCTGTGTAGACCGACACGCCAAGGGCCAAGAGCGTCCCGACCCACCCGATCCTGCCCCGGATGTCCGTGCGCTCCCAGAGGGACAATGCACCGATTCCCGGCAGACGTTTCCTGATAGGGGTCGGAATCCAGTATAAGGCAAAAGCAACGGACACAATCAAAAAGAGACTGAACAGCCATGCCCCGATAGACATGGGTGAATAGGGATTGAACACGCTGACCGTCATCCAGAAACGAGACTTATATCCCAGATCAGCGATCAGCATCGCCATCCCGATCACAAGGGCGACAGGCGCCAGGAACAAAGACATCCGAGAACAGGATTCCCAGCCTTTTCCTTCGCGCCTTGAGGTCATTGCACCGAAACAAAAGCTGCCTGCCCCCAAGCCGGCGAAGAAGAGGTCCAGTACCACAGGAATCCCCCATGTGACCTCACTCATCGGCATCCCCCTGATTCTCTATCTTCCTCCACAGCCAGGCAAGCAATACTCCACCCGGAATGACTCCGCTCACCCATTTCCAGGCCTGAAGCGATGTCGTCGTATTCAGTGGCACCGGCTCAGGCAACGCATAGTCTTCCGGTCTGCCTTCCAACGAGTACACCATGTGAAGACGTTCATTTCTTCCATAAGCTCCAAGATTTCCCCTTTTGTTTTGGTCAGGGTTATAGCTGAGCGCATCGGTTGTGCACTTGGCCACACACGCTGGCTCTTTCCCGCGGTCAATCCGTTGGATGCAGAAGCTGCATTTCCTCATCGTGTGTTGGGTCGGGCTCAATTTCGGCACGCCGAATGGGCACGCCTTGATGCAGTAGGCGCAGCCGATGCACCTGTTTCTCAGGTGTTCTACCACGCCGTCCGGCCTCTTCCGCAGCGCTCCCGCAGGACACGCTGAAACGCACGATGGATCATCACAGTGGAAGCATGCAGTCGATATGGAACGCAGCTTCGAATCTGGAAACCTGCTCGCAGTATGGCTCCTAACCCAGCGAAGCTGCACACCCGGCGGGGCATTATTCTCCAGCTGGCAGGCCACCTCGCAGGAGTGACACCGGATGCACTTCTTAGAATCAAACAGAATTAATGGTTCCATCTCATCAATCAGGTTCAGGCTGAGGTTAAGGTTAAGGTTAAGAATTCCTCAAACCCCCCGGCAGCTCATTTCCACTGAATCTCGATGCTTAAGCTTTAGATGCTCTAAACCTCAGCCTTGACCTTAACCTTCTTCTCCTGTATCTTTTCTAGCCGGCACCCAAACCCATTGAACTGGGCTGACACTTCGTCCCAGTACCCCGGGATGATCGTATTAATTGATTCTCCTGCATTGCCCCGATAAGGGCTGGCTGGTTCCGGATGGGAGGGTGTCCAGACGACGCCGGGAAGGATCAACTCGCTCAGTCTCACCTTTCCAGCGATTCTTCCCTTCTCCGTTTCGAGGATCGCCCGATCTCCATCCGCCAATGCAAGACCCTTCGCCGTCTCCGGATGAATATGAATCACGTTCTCTTCCGAAAACTGGGCCATATAGGCCGACCAATTCGTATACGTCTGCTGCCAGTGCTGTACCACCTTTCCCTGGAGGAAGATTAACGGAAACCCCTTTGCCTCCGAGCCTTCCCCCTTCGGACTCCCTTGCGGTTCAGACCAGGAGATAGGACCCAGAATATCAGACCGCAGTTCCACCTTGCGGTCCCGGGTGAGAAACCGATCGTTCGGGTAGAGAGTGCCTCTCGTCCCGAGGTGGTCCGCCGAGGGACACGGCCAGGATATCCCCGTCGGATTTTTCTTCAGGCGGTCCAGCGTTAACCCTGTCCAGCTTGAAGATTTCTGTCTGAACATCTCATAGATCTCTTCCGTCGTTTCAAAGGATGGATATCTGCTTCCGGCGATCTTCTTCCCCAGGTCCCGGTAAAAACGCCAGTCCTCCACTGTTTCTTCGGGCGGAGCAACGGCGCTTTCCCGCCACACCACCTGCCGCTGGGCACCGTACTGGGACCCCGAGCTTTCAAAGACCATGGTTGCGGGGATCACAAGATGGGCGAGTTTGGCCTCCTCGTCCATGAAAAATCCGCGGTAGACGACCAGTTCCACTTTCTCGATCGCCTTCTTTACCCGGTTCGCGTCCGGGTAGCGCCTGTAGCTTGAATTGAGGAGAAGCACCTTCACCCGGCTGCGCTCCATATTGTAGAGAATCTTCCGGAATGTGAGACCCGGCGCAAGATCAGGAGCACGATATGTCTCCTCAAAAGCCTCACCGCCTCCGGGCTTTCCGGCCTGGACAGCCATCAATCCCTTCCCGTGCCCGGACAGCTGTCCCATGATGGCTTGAAGGGCAATGATCGCCCGGACGGTCTGGATCGAGTTGGTGTAGCGCGAGAGCGCTCCCCCCAGCCAGACCATGGTCGCCTTGCTCCCTGCAAGGCTCTCCGCAAAATCGACCATTCGCCGTCGAGAGATCCCGGTAATCTTTTCCACTTCTTCCGGGCTGTACCGCTCGGTTGCCCCGATGAGATCTTTAAAACCATTGACATATCTTTCTACATACTTTTCGTCGTACCGTTTCCCTTTGATCAGATGCCTGATGACGCCCAGAGCAAAAGCGCCATCGGTTCCCGGCCTCGGGGTCCACTGGTCATCGCAGTGACTGCTGGTCGGAGTCCTTCTTGGATCGACGTAGAGGACCTTGATCCCCTTGGCCCTCGCTCTGTCGATCCACCGTACATATAAGGGATAAACCTCGGCAATATTGGCGCCCCACAAAACGAGACGATCCGAGTTCAATGCCTCATCCAGGGTCGTCGGGGTAATCGGGCTGCCCAGACAGAGCCGCAGCGCCGCTCCCGTGTTCCCAATGCAGGCATCTCCGGGATGGCAGATATCCGGCAACCCTGATAGATTCAGGGCCATCGTAGCAGCCAGCTCGCTTTCATGCGACTCCCACAGGGGTGCGAAGAGGACAACCTGATGGGCGTAGTCTTCGGGGGAATCTTCCTTGACCTTGAGGATCCGGCCGGCAACGAGATCGATCGCCTCCTGATAGGAGATTCTTTTCCAGCCGTCGCCTTCTCGCTTGATAGGATACAGGAGCCGGTGAGGGCTGTACGTCAATTCCACCATGGACTGGCCCTTCGGACACATTCCGCCTTGGGTCCAAGCGTTATCCGGATTTCCATAGACATTGATCACTCTTCCGTTTTTCACCTGCACCTTGGTCGTGCATCGGACCTGGCAGAACTGACAGCAGCCGTTGACTTCCGAATCAAACAGCTTTTCTTCCCGGGCGTCTGTGGAAGGATGCGCTTCCGTACAGAAAGCCAGGGGCGCCCCCAGGCCGCCCGCTGCCAGCGCACCCGCCTTCAGAAAATCCCGCCGGTTCATTCCGCTTACCGGCTCATCCTTTTTTCGCATACGGTGAGTTCGGTTCGAACATTTCATACATGATCCGGCCTTCGAAGTTAGAAGGCGGAACCAGTCCAAACATGTGCATGATCGTTGGCATCACGTTCATCATATGGCCGTTCTTGGAGATATCGTTGTTCTTTCTGATGCCGGGGCCGGCTGCAATGAACGTGATCAGTGCATTCCCATGAAACCCTGTAAAATGTCTCCTCGGGTTGTCCCAGATCTCGCCATCACGGCCGAAACCGCCGAAGTTAATCTGGTAGAGCCCATCGTTCTTTTTCCCGGGCACCTTGATCCCGGATGAATCCCGATAGCCGCAGAATTGTACATCCCCGGCATACCAGCCATAGTCCCCCTTGTAAAGGTTTTCGACGCGGTCGGCGATATGGGTCCACTGCTGTCCTTCAGCATCTTTCACCTTCTTCAGCTCGGCAATGATGAAATCGCGCAGCTTTTCATATTCCGAAAACTCCACGATCCCGGTTGGTTCGCGATTCTTCAGATTGATAAAGATGCCGGGGTTCCATCCGCTGTAGGCCTTTGTTCTGGACCAATCGATATCCTCGTAGTCATAGGTCCGTTTCTGGCCTTCCACCTCGGGTTTGACGTGAAGCAGTCCAAGCTGCATCAGCCAGGAATTGGGCTGAAAGTCTTTCTTCACCGCTCCCCATCCGTGGTCTGAGATCATCATGAAGATCGCGTCTTTCGGAAGCTCCTTCAGGATTCGCGCCAGCTCCTTATCGATATACTCCGTGAAATCGATCATGACTTTCCCGCCACCGTATTTCGCTTCGTATTCCGCGGACCAGTCAGGGTTGCCCTCGACGCGTGTCATGTTGTGGTTCAAACGGTCATAGGGCATATTCGAAAACCAGAAGAAGTCCCAGGGCTTGTTCTTCATCAACCACAGGACGATATCGTCCTGTTCCCGCGTCGCATCATAGCAGTCCTCAATGAGGGTCTCCTCTTCCTGAACGTAAGCGACGAAGGACGAATAGTCGTATTCAAAGGGAAGGTTGGGCGTCCGGTAATAACCGAATGCATCGTAAACTTCCCTGGCGAGTGAGGCGGGATAGGTCCATCGGTCCGTGGGAACACAAGCCCCATCGAAAAACACATCGATCGGTTCATGACGTTCAGGAGCGGTCGGATCCTGGAGAAGCCGATATCGGTAGAGTTGCAACTCCCCGTTGGCGGAATTGAGGCGCTCAGGTTTCCATTTGACAATTGCCCTTCGCCCGTTCGGGAACTGAATCGGCACATACTTCGACCACTCACCCTTTTTCAGCGTGAGTTTCACATCCTGATAGGCCACCGTAACGGTATCTCCCGAATTGAGAGTGAGTTCCAGAGGGATCTTCATGTCTTTGAATTTGATGACGGTGGAGACCTTCCCGTTCTCGAATGTAATCTTTGTCTTGAGTGCGGATGCCGCCTTGTGCCTCTGCTGTGTGAAATAGACATGCCCCTTGCAATCGGCGCTATCTCCCAGACCGGGGGCACCTTTTCCCGACATCATAAAACCGCCCTTCAAACGTTCCGGAGGAAAAGACATGGCCGTGCCGCAGAGGCCGACCCTTACACCGCCCTCTGCCAGCATGAAGGGTACAGTAGCCGTGTGGAGTCTAAAGAGGCGGTTGATGCCCGAGGTCTGGTAGGCAACCTTGTCATAAAGCTGCCATGGATGGGACCCGAAGAAATTGTTCTGCCCCGGCCCTACGCCGGTGTTATAAGCGGCCCAGGCATCCACGGACATACCCCGGAAGATATTCTCGAACTCGCCGTAACTCCCCTGGCTCAGCAATTTCTTGAAGGTGGGCAACTTTCCCTGGTTTGCCCATTCGATAATATTTGCCATCTGGCAGGAATCGAGCCCCATGAGGACGATCTTGGGTTTCCGACCGCCTTTGAACCGCTCGCCTTGACCAGGTTGCCCTTCAGAAGACGCTCTCGCTCAACCCGACGATCGACGCACCGACCAGCCCACCGGCGATCGTCTTCAGCGCGTTGCGTCTTGACAGGTCTTTCTTGCTTGTATCATCCATCTCGGTTTGTCTCCTTTCGGTGGCGCCCTGCGAAGAGTCTCTCACTCCGTTGCGGTCGGGGAAGAAGGTAACAGGAAATTTCCAAATATGTCTTCTGACAAAAAAAGTCTGACAAATTCGTTCCCAGCATTCTCTGAAGACCCAAAAAGGCATCATGCTGAACTCCGATTATTCACGTTCATTCATCACTAAGTGTCAGCATCTCACCAACTGGACCCATTTGTCCTTCGGATGAGATCCCGGATCGGCGTCCGGGATGACAGGTCTCGGATAACATGACGGGTCTATGGAATTTCAGATATGTTTATTCAACACTTCGACGGTTTCAAATCCGGTTCGTCATCGTCATCCGCAGGAGTGATATAAAGCGACCCCTTCTCCATTTTCGGATTGAGTTTGTTGAAGAGTTCTTTGTTCATCCCTTTCACTTTCATCAAATCCTCGGGACTCTTGAAAGGACCTGACTTCTCCCGATATTCCACAATGCCTTTCGCAAGCGTGGCGCTGATACCGCATTTGGTCAACTGGTCAGCGGTCGCTTTGTTCACGTCGATCTTTGTCGCCTCAGGTGCCTTCGCAGGCGGCTTGGCAGGCGTTTTCGTTTGAGCAATCCCTATGCCCCCGATCACGAATGCCATTCCGAGGACCATAATTAAAACAAACATCCCCACACTTTTTTTCATTTCCAATGACCTCCTTTTGTCGCATCTGCATCAAATAAAAGAAAAGCCTCTTATCTCCCTCTCCCCTGGCGGGAGAGGGCGGGGGTGAGGGGGGACGTAGCGTTTCCACCCCCACCTCAATCCTCCCCCGTCGAGGGGGAGGAGGACTACCAGATATTCTCATGGTTTGTGGGCGCCCTTGGCATGGGGCATCAGTAAGCCGAAAGACCTGCGGTCGAAATGTCGATATTGAACCAGTCATTGAGATACCCGATCCACTTGGCCCGGTTGCCTGTACGGGCCTTCACGGCCGTCTCTTTGTCCGAACCCGCGAAGATCAGGACCTTCTGGCCTTCTCTCCAGACGTTCTCCTTGAGATACATCCTGGCGTTTCCCGGTTTGCTTACCCATTCCAGTTCTTCCTTGGTGAGCAGCTGCTTCACGATGTCGCCAAGGCCGCCGGGTTCATTCGGCCCTCCAAGGATTACAATCAATTTCTCTTTCTTGTTCGCCTCAAATTCGGCTCGGTATTGTCTGTTTGTATGGCACAGATTCGTTCTTCAGGAACTCAAACCAATTCTCCGACAGTCGATATCCATCTTGATTGGCAACAACGGTCAAGCGCAACTCCTGGCCCATCGCCTGAAAGGCGAATAACACACAAAGACCTATTCCGCCGATGACGATGAATACTCCTTTGACTCGTTTCATCTTTCCTCCGTGTGCAATCTTCTTGGTTATCTCGCGCTCACTTGGGGCTGTACTTTCTTCACTTATTTTTTTGTTGAGATTCCTCGCCTCCTGAACTCTGTTCCTCTTCAAGATTGCAACCCTTGTGCCATGATCCAATGAATGACTAACTGTTCAGTTTTATTTGCGTATTTCTCTTTGAGCCCGAGAATCATACGCAAATACACCCTCCTGTTTGTTACGGTTGACGCACACATGTAAAGCAGACTGCACAATGAGGAAGCAGACCTTGTTTCGTGGATCTTGTGGGGGCGGGATCATTGGAGGGAAGATGTGTCCAGATTGTACTGGGCCAGCTTGTCGTAGAAGGCGCGGCGGCTGATTCCAAGAAGCTGGGCGGCCTGACTGCGGTTGTTGTTCGCGGCTTTCAGGGCTTGAACGATCGCCTTCCTTTCAGCCTCTTCAACAACCTGCCTGAGTAGCAGAGGAGGAGTGTCCGTCATGCCGGTTCTTTCCGCAGGACGGCAGTCGACGTTCAGGCAATCGAGGGTAAGGGTCTCATTTTCCGCCAGAAGCACCCCCCGCTCAAGAATATTGCCCAGCTCCCTGATATTTCCCTTCCACGGAGAGTTGCTCATTGCCTCCAGGACGTTGGGTTTAATGCTGCTGATCTTCTTCTTGTACATCTTGCAAAACTTATTCAGGAAGTGATCGATCAGCAAGGGGATATCCTCTTGACGTTCTCTCAGGGGAGGAAGATAAAGAGGCACAACTGCCAGGCGGTAATAGAGGTCTTCTCGGAATTCGCCTTCCTCGATGGCCTTTCTAAGGTCGCGATTCGTCGCCGAGATAAAGCGGACATCGATCTGAATAGTAGAATTCCCGCCGACAGGCCGAATCTCTCTTTCCTGAATGGCCCGGAGCAGCTTTACCTGGGTGGAGGGTTTGATGTCGGATATTTCATCGAGGAAGACCGTGCCTCCCTGGGCTTCCTCCAGAAGTCCCCGTTTGGCCTTGATCGCACCCGTAAACGCTCCTTTCACATGGCCGAAGAGTTCGCTCTCAAGAAGCGTCTCCGTCAGGGCGCCGCAATCGATGGGCATCAAGGGGCGGTCTCTTCGGGAACTGTTCTGGTGAATGAGGCGGGCGAGGAGCTCTTTTCCCGTGCCGCTCTCTCCCTGGATGAGCACAGAGGCCTGAGAATCGGAGATCTTTTCCACCCGTCTCATCAGGTCGTGCATCGACTTGCTCGACCCGATCACCATCTTCGGATAACGGTCCTCTTCCTCCTGAAGGCGCAGGGGGGTCAGCTTCCGGTTCAGCTTTCCGTATTCGAGGGCCCTCCGCACAAGGATCTCCATGTCTCTGAGCTTGAAGGGCTTCGTGATATAGTGAAAGGCCCCGAGTTTGATCGCCTCCACAGCGGTTTCAATCGTTCCCACGCCCGTCAGGATAATAAACGGAAGCGTGGCATCGCTCGCTCGGACCCGTTCCAGCAACTCCAGACCGGTCAAGTCCTCCATCGCCAGATCGGAGATGACCAGATCGAACATCGTTTCTTCAATGGCCCGCCAACCCTGTTCCCCTGACTCCGCCTCTCTGACTTGATAGTTCAGGCGCGTCAGGAACCGGGACAAGGCCTGCCTCATCTCCGCTTCGTCCTCGACGATCAGAATCTTTTCAGACAATTCCGGATCTCCGTTCGTATTCCCAAAACAAGACAATGGAATAATAAACGCTCACGTAGCAAAAAGCCAGCCCTACGAACCCGGCGAGGATGTGATCAAGAGGGCTGCTGGACTCACCTTGAGAGTACATCAAAAGAGTTCAGGACCTTACCTTCAGGGAGGCGGGGATCCGGTGCGATGAAGGAGATTTTTACCCGGTCTTCGGAGACGTCCGCCCAGGTGTATCCCGAGGGCGTCCAGTACTTCTTATATGCGGTCACAGATTCAGGAAACTTCCAGGGCGCGCCTGCGCTTCCCACGCAAATATAATGAATTCCATCCACCTCGACGTCAGTAAAGACATGATCATGCCCGTAAAAAAAAGCCTGGACGCCGAACTGCTTCATCCATCCATGAAGGATGGCCTGCTCCCCTATTTGGGCGGCCTGCCCCCCGCCTCGCCCGTAGCGGGAGTTGACTTCATCGCCGGCCTTCCCGGCAACGGTATGATGGGCCAGCAGAAACTTCCATCGTGCCTTCGATTTCGAAAGCTGTTCGAAGAGCCACTTTTTCTGCTTTTCGCCGAGTGTCCAGTCATCCGCCTTTCCAACAGGAGACCCGAGCCCATGATCCAATGGGGTGTACCCTGTGACGTTCAGGACCAGGAAAAGGACATCCCCCCATGTGAACCCGTAGTAGTCCTGGTCTTCGTTTCCCCCTTCAGGGTAGGTGTCGGAACCCGGATTAGGAATAAAGGACTTACGGGCTTGCCTGGCCCATCCCCGCTCCCGCGCAGGGTGCCACCCATTTTCCCCCTCCCAGTTTCCATTGACCAGAAATGTCGGGACGGATGAGGGAAGCGTTCCCAGGCCGCGCCTTAACAGCGAATAGAGCTGAGAACCGAATCTCTCCTCCGTCATCGGCCCCCCATGGGAGGTGAAGGTCTGGATATTGTCTCCGAGCATGAAGAAAAGATCCGGCTTTCGAGCAAGAATGGATGAACCCGCCTGAGAAATGATCTCGAAGCGGTCCCGGTCGAAGGGCGTAATGTGTGAATCAGAAATGAGCGCGAACGAAAAAGCAGAAGGCCCCGACTTCTGAGACCTGAATCTCTCTTCGGCCACCTTTTCGAACTCCCTGCCATCCTTCAAACGGGCGTAGACCTGATAGAGGTATGTGTTATCAGGCGTAAGGGATTCAAGCTTGATCTCAGCAGCGGAAAGGGCCCGGATGGGGACCTCTCTGGTTTTTTGCCATGACGCTGCGTCCGATAGCCCTTCTTTCCTGTATGCCACGTAGCAGACAATCTCTTTTTCACCCGCCATCAGGTTGAGCGTCACTGAGGATGGCGTGGGCCTGCCCAGATAAGGCGCTAAGGGAAGTAACGGAGATCCTGAACTTTGACAGAGGATTATCTGAGGCAACAAACAAACAAGGAAAACCAGGAGGGAAACAAAAACAGATTTTCCCGCAGCACCTTTCATCACAGGCTCGTCTGAGGATAAGCAGGGAAATCAACAAAGAAGGTCGTCCCTCGGCCGACGTCCGATTTTACGCGAATCGATCCGTAATGTTTCTCCACAATACGTTTCGAGATGGAGAGGCCGAGACCAAACCCCTTATTCTTCCTGGCGGTATAGAAAGGATCGAAGATCTTGGGCAGATCCTTCTCCGGAATTCCAATCCCAGTGTCGGTCACTTCCAGACACACTTTTTCAGCGCCGTTGTCCTTTGCTTTGGCGACACGGATCTCAATGGTACCCTTTTCGGATATGGCTTGAATTGAATTCAAGATCAGGTTGACGATGAGCTGCTGAATCTGATTATCGTCCCCTTCGCAGAAAACCGCCTCCCCCGGCAAATGTTTTTCAACCCTGATGCCCTTCTGCCTGAGCTGCTGTTTGCACAGGGATAAGGACTCTTCAATCAACGCAAGCAGGTTAATCCGGACTTTTGCGGGAGGCGCGGGTCGAGTGAAGGTTAGAAGATCGTCGATGAACTTTCCTGCCCGAAGGGCGTTTCGCTCGATCGTCTCAAGGTTTTCCCGGACGTTCTGTTTCCCATTCGCCTCATGGAGCATCTCTTCCGTGTTGGCCAGGATGATGCCGAGAGGATTGTTGATCTCGTGGGCGATCCCTGCCGCCATTTCGCCCATGATCGCAAGCCGTTCGGATTGCATCAACTCGGCTTCGAGTCGCTTGTGTTCAGTCACGTCCCGCGAAAAGCAGCACGCCAGCAGAGTATCCGCCCCCTTGATAAGGGTCGCATTCATGTCCACATCGATCCGCCTTCCGTCCTTTGCACAGAAGGAGAAGCTTTATGACACTGACCCCGCAAGATGGAGTGAATAAAGAGGATGATCTCTTCTCGGCTCTCGGGCGGAACAAGGTCGAATATCTTTCGCGCCAAGACCTCCTCTCTGCAATATCCCAGGGTCTGAATGGCCATCTTGTTCGCGTGGATTACCTGGCCGTCCGCCCCCACCAGGTGGATCATCTCCGGGGAAAACTCAATCAGGTCTTTGTGCCTCTGCCTTAAACCTTAAGGCAAAGGTATTGCCGCACTTTTCGTTTCAACATGCGGGTCCAGACGAGAAACCCCAGCAGAACCACGACTAAGACCCCGGCGCCGCGATGATGAATTTAAGGTATTTTTCCAGGCCGGCAAAGGGAATGTTCTGGCCGAACCACTTGCGATAGATGATATCGTAATTTTTGTTCTCCGTGATCTTTCCGAAGGCAACGCTGAATATGCCAAAACCCACGGACCTCCTGTGAATCTAGATAGCCAAGGGACGGATTAAGCAACCGCAATTATTTAAGTGGTTTTGAAACTCCGGAATGACCAAGATTCCGTTTTTCGATATATTCGACACACCTGTAAACCGGACTTTACAATTTCCAGGCCTTTCTTGAGTCTCTGCTTCGATAAATCTGATCTTGTCTTGATCAGGGATCAAGCGTCTGAGATCATCTCCTTTCAGAATAACCACCGAATGGCCGGGCAGGTCCCGGACGCAGGTGATCGTAATGCAGCACGTGTTCACAAACAGCTTTCTGTCCAGATGGGTCGGAAGTTGAAGAAATTGGAGGCTGGGGTTAGAGATCGACTTTTCCTTGATAATCAGATCGAGTTTTCCCTCTGCCAGCCGGCGTTCGAGGTCATGGCCGTCCATGGGTAAAAACCTGATCTTTGCCCCCATGCTTCCGGCCAGCATCTTGATCAAATCGATGTTGAATCCACGAACGGAACTTGACCCGGAATCAACAAAGGAAAAGGGCGGGAGACTGCTATCGATTCCTGCCCGGAGGGTTCTCTGACCGGATGCGAGACCGGGAAGGATCAGGAGTAAAGACAGAACAAGGGCTGCTTTCCTTGGAAAGTGTGTATAGCGCCGCCTGGAATTGAAGTCGATCGTTCTGTTAGACCTGACTTTTTCCATAAACTGAAGCTTGGTCTCTCCCTTTCCACAATCCCTGAAGACCATTCTTTTTTGGTATCGTAGATAAAATCGAGGATTCTGTCAAGCAGAGCGCTTGGGAAGCCTTGGGAGGTAAAGATTCAAGATGGTGAAAGAATCCTTTGAATGGGCCAAAGAATGAAGGGCCGGCCGGGGTGTGCGGATTTCTTTACAAATGTGTGTTTTTTCGTACACGTTGATTACCGACCATCAGCGGTTTTGTAGGCAACTGGTTGAGAATTCCCACATTTCCGATTGCGAAGCGTTGGCATATTAATCGCGTCGCAAACCAGTTCAATTGGGTCAGAAGCAAGGTGCAGCAGAAATAAGGGTATCCAATTCTATCAAACTGGCGGCTTCAGTCCGAAGCAGAAAAGGAGGTGTCTGGAAAAGAGATCGAATTGTGGACAAGAAATCTTGGATGTCGCTTGGTAAATTAAATGCCACTGTCAATCGGAGCGAGACTTTTCACTAATTCAAATCTGAAAAGAATAGGAGGGGGAAAATGCGAAAACAGATCGTAGTACTCACGGCTGCCGTTGTAGCAATTTTATTCCTTGGGGCGAACACCTCAGATGCCCTTGAACAACTGGTGGGCCCGACCGGCGTGATCCGTTATTCCGGCGAAAAGGCACTCGACGGCTATACCTTGGTTTCTCCGGGCTCTTCAAAAACTTCTTACTTGTTGGACATGGAAGGAAATGTCGTTCACAAATGGGTAACCCCATACACTCCTGGGCTTTACGCGGAACTTCTGCCCAATGGGAATCTCCTCAGAGGAGGGCGTCTCGACGGAGTTCCTGTGATGTTTGGGGGGTCTTCCGGGATCGTGCAGGAGATCGATTGGAACGGAAAGGTCGTCTGGGAATGGAAGGAGATGTCTCCCACGTATGTTCAGCATCACTGTTTTTTCCGCATGCCCAACGGGAACACGTTGGTCCTTGGCTGGGAGTATAAGAGCAATGAAGAGGCCATTGCCAGGGGCCGCGACCCCAAAACTCTTCTCTGGGATGGCTACCTCTACAATGGGATCGTCCACAAGGGCATCTGGCCGGATTATGTCAGGGAAGTGAGCAAGGAAGGCAAGGTCGTTTGGGAATGGCATGTCTGGGACCATATTCGGCAAGGGGCCTAACAAGATCGATATCAATTTCATATTGCCCCAGACCGACATGGTTTCGTACATGCGCGTTGCAGACTGGACTCATTACAACACCGTGGGCTACATCCCGGAGACCGATCAGATCATTCTCAATTCGCGGAATTTTGGCGAGTTCTATCTGATCAATCACAAGACGGGCAAGATTGAATATCGATGGGGAAATCCCTGCGCTTATGGCAAGGGACGATGCCCCTCATGGATCGATGACGGCGACCAGCAACTCTTCGGTCCCCATCATGTCACCCGGCTGGACAACGGCAATTTTCTGATCTTCGATAACGGCTGGTTCCGGCCGGAGGGCAATCGTTCCCGCGTGCTCGAACTCGATCCGAAGACCGACAAGGTCGTTTGGGAATACAAGCCCAAGATCGGAAACAGCTTCTTCTCCCGTTACCAGGGGGCGGCGCAGCGTCTGCCCAATGGCAATACCCTCATCACGTCAAGCAGTCAGGGCCATGTCTTTGAAGTGACCGGCGGCAAGAACCCGGAAGTTGTCTGGGAATGGATTAATCCCGTCGTCGGTGATAACGAGGCCAAATGCTTCCTGGAAGATTCGAAAGATATCCGAAGCGTCGTCGAGGAGGTCATGCTGACTACACTTCACCGCGCATACAGGTACGGCAAGGACTACCCAGGCCTTGCGGGCAAAGATCTGACTAAGAAAGAGCCTCTGGCCAAGGGCTGCCTGGAGATGTGGAAGCATTACAGAGATTTTGAAGCCGCAACGAAGAAAGCGAAATAGGAGAATGATCTTGTTCTCTCACCCGTATGGTTTCAATGCGGTACGAAACCGTACGGGTGAGAAGGATATGGGTCTTTGTCCCTCCGGCTGTATCTGCCTTTGGGTTACCTGAGCCATCTGCTGGACAACTCGTGGAGGAATTCTATATTTTCTTATGAGCAGTTCCGAGATTAAAATGGCAAGGACTACAATCTATTTTACCCCTGGTATTCTCGAGGATCCCGCCTTTGTCATGACAGGTTCTGCACTGCTTTACACTTTCCGGGATCAGGAATACAGGTTTAAAGGTTCCTGCTAATTGTTGGTTCAAAAGCTCTACGGACTTTTTTGTAACATCCGCGGTTAACCGGCCACATCTCTCCTCACGTTCCTTTGAAAAGGCTTTAAATTTTGATGCCTTGCACCACCGAGAGACAGAAACGTGGCAAAGCGTTGAGCGCGAAACTGAGGGAACGATTTCGAGTTTAGACTCCTTTGGTTGGTAAACGGGAAGCTTTTCCTGTTGAAACCAGCCAAAGAGCTCATCAACGACAGGCTCAGGTTTGTTCGAAACCAGATAAATAGCAGCTGCGGCACCGTTTAAGGCTCCACAGAGTGTTGCCCAATCCGCGACGCCTCCTTTACCGTACTTCATCATGAGAAAAGGAAAGCTATTGTAGGGTGCCCCCTTTTCCTCAGCCAGTCTCCCTATGATTCCCAAGAAAGTTCCGTACATGCACCGTCCCACCTCATATCCCTTATAGGAGATGTCTGCGGAAATGTCCGGATCAAGTTTTGAATATGGCCATGGGAAATCAACAGGCTTGATCGGTTCCTTCTCTGCTGAGACTCCACAGGGAATAAGAGGACTAATCACCGCTGTTCCTGCAGCTACCCCCAGCATCTGAATTATTTCCCTTCTTGTTGTCTTCATTTGCACGGGCTCCTTTCTTCTTCGATAAAGTTTGGAATTATTGATTACCATTTAAAGAAAAGACAGTCAAGAAAGAAATATCCCTGTGAAAAAAAGGACTTGACCCGTTTTTATCTTTTTAGTATAGTTCTTAACGGAAATTCATTAAGAGAAGGTTTTTGTAGATAATTTTATCAAGGGAGGTGGAAAAAAGATATAAGTAATGTGGAGTAAAAATGAATAGGGGAGATAGGGACTTTAGGTGATTCGGAAGCAAATAAATTAAAGAGAAGGGGGGACACAAATGGCAGAAACAAAACAAGGCATCAATTGGACAACGCTCTGGAAGAAAGATGACTGGGTGTCCGTTTGGATAGGGTTTCTCATTCTAATCATTTTCATAGCAGGAGCCACTATCAAATTTCCAGGGTGGAAGTGGATGACGGACGGGGCGTTCGGTGACAAGATATCTGGTTATAGCAAGAAGGTAGACGCTCTTGCGAAGGAGGCGGAGGCAAAGGGGGAGGAAGGGTTAAAGGCGGCCGCGGCCGAACTCAAGACAGCCTTCGACGCAAAGGATAGGAAGGCAATCGGAGAGGCCACAGGAAAGTTTGAGAAAGCCATAAAGGATGTAAAAGATAAGGATTTCAGTAAGAAGGCGGAAAAGTTCGCCAAAGACACCAAGGGTGACATAACGAGTACGTTTGGAAAGGTATTGTCAGGTCAAAATTTGCTAAGGATGCTCTATCTACTGATCGGTTTCTGGATTTTTGCACTGATCGGGATCCTCATGATGGGAATGCCAGCGGGTAAATTTACCGCAGGGTTCCCTATTGTGTTTATCCTTTCGGTCATTGCCGCCATTATTGGGGGAAACTCAACGATTTCCTATTATGGTCTCGAGACGGTGTTCTGGGCCCTGATTTTAGGCCTCTTGGTCAGTAACACCATCGGTGTACCGGGATGGCTCAAGGAGGCGGTAAAAACCGAGTACTTTATCAAGATCGGCCTGGTTCTCCTGGGCGCGGAAATTCTCTTTACCACCATGGTAAAAGTCGGTGCCTACGGAATGGTTCAATCGATCATTGTGATTGCTGTGGTTTTCTATGTCTGCTTCTGGTTGGCAAAGAAGTTAGGCCTTGATGATGAATTTGCCTCCATCCTCGGAACAGCCGTTTCCATCTGCGGTGTCTCCGCTGCCATTGCAGCAGGAGGTGCCGTGAAGGGGGATCCCAAGAAGGTGAGTCACACCATCTCTCTGGTACTCCTCTGTGCAATTCCAATGTTGATATTCGAACCTTACATCGCAAAAGCGATGGGATGGCTCCCAGCGATGACCGGGGCATGGTTGGGTGGTACCATTGACACCACCGGTGCAGTCGTGGCCGCAGGCGCCATTGCCGGGCCGGAAGCCATGTCAGTGGCTGTTGTGGTAAAGATGGCGCAGAACGTCCTCATCGGAGTGGCTGCATTTCTGCTGGCCATCTGGTTTGTCTTCAAAGGAAAGGAAGGCGGGGAAAAACCCGGGGCCGCGGAGATTTGGTTCAGATTCCCGAAGTTTGTCGTTGGCTTCATTATCGCTTCCATTGTCTTCTCTTTCTTCATGACAGAGGCATCTGCAAAAGCGGTCACAGGGATTACAGCCCCCATCCGGGCATGGTGGTTCAACCTTGCCTTCATCTGTATTGGTCTGGATACAAAATTCAAGGACCTTGTGGCCATGGGGGGTGGACGACCTGCGGCTGTCTTTTTGATCGCTCAGGCGTTCAACATCCTGTGGACATTATTGCTCGCTTGGCTGATCTTCGGCGGTGTACTCTTCCCAATTCCGAAGTTTTAGACGATAGACCTACCCCTCGCCCTTTCCCTCCCCTCTGAGGGGAGAGGGTGGGGTGAGGGGTTAGACCCCAAGAATCTTATGGCAGGTTTTACAAGGCGTGGGCGGTTCTGGAAGGTTGGGCTCACCAATATTTTTCATTTTCGGACTATCCCAAAGGGATAGGTAGGACTCTCTGATCGTTTTCTCCCTTTCCACAAAAAGATCTCTGAATCCGACGTAATGACGGTCCTCCCATATTTCTGAGAATGATCTCTTCATGATATCACCGAAATCCACCTTTTCCACCCAGCATTCTCTGCCACAAAAAATTCTTTTGAAAGGGGAAGCCAAAGGGGGATAAAGATAGACGCAGGGCGATACTTTCCCGTCTGCAGAGATGTAAAGATTCCTCAGTGGGTTCTCTTCACAGACGGGTACATCGATAGCAGATAGGGACGGTCTCTTAAGTCGAATGCTCAATTTCCGTGCATTGACTTCTGCCTGTTTTACGATCTCTTCGTATTTGTTCCTAACGCTCTCCCAGACAAAGATCCTCTCTGTTTCCTGCCAGGCGTTGATCGTATGACAGATATTGGTTAGGGCGACCTCTTCAATTCCTGCTTCTTTAGCAAAAGAGGGAACTGAGGGGACCTCCTCGATATTGTCTTTGACCATGAGAAAGACGAGGTGCATCTTGGGTCGAGAAAGACCCTGGCGCTTTTTCTCTTCATGAAAGAGACGAATGGCGTTTAGCACCTCAGGAAGATGGGAGTTGACCCGGATGGCATCGTGTGTTTCCGGCGTTGTTCCTGCAATTGAAAAACCAACGAAATCAAGGCCTGCCTCAATGAGCTCCGAGACCCGGCCTTTTGTCAATCCTTTCCCGCTGGTGACAAACCCGACCTGGGCTCCCTCTTTTTTAACAAGCCTGATGCATTCGGAAAGATCCTTATGAAGTAGAGATTCCCCCCAACCTTCGAGAACAACGCTTTCAACCTCCCTCAGGTAGGGAAGGAGTTTTCTGAAATCCTCAAGGGCCATGTCCTGGTATTGCCAGTCGGCGTTTTCTCTGCGGATACACATTTTGCATTGAAGAGGACATCGGGTCGTCAACTCAATTTGCCAAGCCGAAAAGGGTTTTCTTATTCCTCTTCGCAGGAACTTTCCAAAAATCTTTTCAATCATTGCCTTTATAATTTCTGGAGAAGGGCATCCAGATTTTCCTTTCTTTGGGGACGATAAAAGCAGGAGGCATAAGGAAGAAAGGGGACGCCACCCCACTTCTTTTTAAAGAAAGTGACCCCCGTATTAATTCCCAGGCCCAGGTTAATATATTTCTTACTCTCTGTTTTTGCCTGTTTGATCACTTCGGAAAGAAGAAGATCTGAGGCGCCCGGGACATAAAGGGCGTCTGAACTGAAATTAAACATATAGATGGAATAGTCCCTTGGTTTAAATTCTGCTATATCGAAAGCAACGAGTTCCCTTCTCTTATTTCTGGCATCGAAGACCCATGCGGTGGGTGAGGATGAGAGATATTCATTGATCTTATTAAAGATGAAACCGGTTTCCTCATCCACAGGATGGGTCTTCAGGAATTGCGCGATCATCTTCCTGTGTTCCTCATCAAATGTATTGCTTCTTTCCACAGAGAGTTCTCTGTCCGCCCGTTTTAACATATTCCTTAATTTTTGAGAAATGGAGATGGCTGAAAGGTCCAGACGATAGTAATGGTCCGAAGGAGGATGCATGCGATCATTGATGGAAGAAGGGACAGAAGGTGCAATCAAGGAGACACTCTCCGGATGGAGGCGCTTGATCCCATCCTCGAGAGCACTTCTCAACCTGTTTTCTTCGAAGGGTTCCTTTAAAGGATATCCGACGAAAGTGAAATGGCCTTTCTTAGCATAGCCGAGGAAGTCTCCGAAGAGAAACGGTTCGGCCTGCGAAATGGCGGTGACATATCGCGGAATATGCTCCGGGATAAAGGCGTGATCTGAAATATAGTTCTGTTGGGAAGCCGTGATCATGACTCTTCCTGTGTGACTTGATATCCTTCTTCAAGAAATAACTTTCGAATCCCCGGGATATGGGCCACTCCCACGAAGGCCACCGTCCGTCCCTCTTGAAGAGAGGCCTGGATCCCTTTAAAAAAGATGGGATCTCGCTTCGCAAGGATGGACTCGCAGCGGGTGGGAAATTCTCCAGTCATGGAGAAGAACTGCCGGATATCTCCTTCCAGGAAAGCCTTCTTGAAGACTTCTTTATGGACTCTCCAGTTCTTAAAGTGATTGAGATAGTTCACAATGACGCTCAAAGGGGATTCCATCGAGCGCGACCAGTTGGTCCTCGATGGTTTCAAGATATGGCAATTTTTTTCCCGAGTTTCCGGGCGATGTGAAAAGCTTCCATATCCATCGAGTGTTTCCAGTTCAAAAAGGCGGACCAGATGGCAAAAAAGGTCATCCAGGGACGGACGCCTCGTGCAAGTTCCTCCAGAGGATCTGAAACGTGTTGGACGGAACATCTCCAAATAGGAGCCGGCCGTCGTGGAAGCCCCCGACTGGGTGGACAGAAGCAGGTTGATCTCCTTGATGGCGGCCGGCTGAAGGGCCTCGTAAAGAGAGGGAGCATCCTCTCCTTGCTGGCCGTATTGAACGACCCTGGCCATGCTCTTCTCGTCGAGGGGACCTTCAAAGAGAACTGTTTCCACGCTCTTGAATCAACTTGGTCAGTGATTTCTTAAAACTGTACGGGGAGAAATGGGCTGTTCCGACGAGGAAGGAAGTACGATCCATCCTTCTCGACTCTCCATACGGTCCTTAAAGGTTTTTCCTTCCACCAGAAAAGATTCATATGAGTTCCTACCCGCTAACCATGATAATTACCCAGGTTCATCCTCCCCCTTGAGGGGGTGTCGTCAGGGTGAAGGGTGGGCGGTTGGTCATAAGGATGGGTCCCCCATGCACGGCCCCGCCCTCATCCCCTGCCTTCGCCGAGAGCGGCTTCGCGCAGGCAGGCGCCAGGGGAGAGGGGGATTGCGCGGTTATTTTCGATATTCGAATTTTGAATTCATTTCCCGCTAGAGTTTTCCTTCGAGACTTTTGATCAGCGAGAGCGTCCTTGTCGTCCCATAATCACGCTCGCAGAATTCATAGTTGAGGGATGGCATTCCTCCCCACTTTTCCTTGAATCTTCGTATGCCCTCATTCACTCCCAGTCCGAGATGGATGGTGTGTTTCCCGTGTTCGCGCGTGAGGTTGATCATTTCGAGAAAGAGAAGGTCAGAGGCATGAGCCACATAATGCTTTTTTGAATGGCAGCCAAGGACATAGGTCGAAAAATTCTTTGCCCCCACTTCAACGACATAGAAGGCACAGAGCCTCTTCTTCTGGTCCCGCGCGCTCAGGACAACGGCGCCCGAAGAATGAGCCACGTAATCGGGCATCGCACGGTAAAGCTCTCTCACTCTCGGTGGCAATTTTTCCCTTTTCAGGAGCTCTGCGCCGAGCGCCCGATGTTCCTTTGAAAACGAGCGGGACGTTTCTACCGTCAACTCCTTGGAGACCTTGTCGGCGATCCGTTGGAGCGAAGGCTTCAACTTCGTCCGCTCGATGTCAAGCGTGTAGTATCGGTCCGTCTCTCTCTCTTTACAGGAGTCCAGAAGAGAAGGGAGAATCTCAGGCCCGATGAACCAGAGGACCTCCGGTCGGAATGTTTCGACGGCCTGTTTCAAAACCCTCTCGCTTCTCGCCTGAGAAAGATTTCCATCCAGGGGATATCCGACCAAGATGAGCCAGTTGTCCTTTACAAAACCCAGATGGTCCTCTTTGAGAAAAGGCTCTCCTTTTGAGATGGGCACCATGAGGTTGATGATGTGCTCCGGAATATAGGCCCTCTCCAAGACGTATGCTTCCTCTTGAGGGGTAATCACTTTGTCTCTCTCCTCGTACAGGCCCATTCTATCTCAGTTTTGTCCAAATTTCTAAAGGATTTTAATAGAGGTCAGCAGGGAAATGAAAACTCTCCTTTCAAAAATTGGTTGATTTCTTAATTTGATTGCGATTAGATAATAAAAGGAGGTGAGAAGGATTTGTTCAAAAGAAAAGAGGCCAGCCTCCATGACTGGCCCCCTTGAATTTTTGGTGGAGCAGACCGGGATCGAACCGGCGGCCTCCAGAGTGCGATTCTGGCGCTCTCCCAGCTGAGCTACTGCCCCCTTAATAAAAAACCGCAAAGCGCATGGCGCACAGAGCATAGCGCGTAGAAGAAAATAGACACAACTCAAAGAACATTCTCAAAGCGAAAGGTGATCGAAAAACCGCACCCACTAAAACACTTTTTTGAATTTCACGATGATCCCAAAAGCTTTCGAATCGTGCATTTGAAGTTTGTTAAGTCTGCGCATTTGACAACGTAGGCATCCGAAGCCCAGGTGGTGAGATCCTGCTTGTACTCTCCGTAGGCGGAGCAGAGGATGATGGGAAGTTGCCTTTCTCTTTCGCGGATGCGTTTCAGGGCTTCCAGGCCGTCCATCCCGGGCATCTTGATATCGAGAGAGATGAGGTCCGGTTTGAAGGCAAAGAGCTTTTCGAGCGCCTCTTCCCCGTTTCCGGCACACTCCACAATATACCCTTCCTCCTCCAGCTCCTCTTTATAAAGGAAGCGGATACTTTCCTCATCGTCCACAACTAAGATCTTTTTCATGGGTTTGACTCCTGGACGGGCTCGGCTCCTGCCGTACCCTGCAATGATTCCCACGTCAAATAGGTCTGTCGTTTGCCTCCGCATTCCTGGCTTTTTTCTCTATTCCCACACATGCCGGTAGAGTAACGATGAAATTCACTCCATTGCCTGGGCGATTGTCTACTTCGATCTGGCCCCCATGGGAAGTGATAATTCTGTGGACAATCGGCAAGCCCAAACCCAGGCTGGATTCTTTAGTGGAATAGAAGGGGTTAAAGATATTGTGGAGGTTTTTCGGATCGACCCCCTTCCCGGTATCCTCCACCTCTACCCTCGCATAGGATGAACCATTCTTTGAAAAGGAATGGACGCGCACGGAAAGGATGCCTTTCTCTTTCATCGCCTGACAGGCGTTATAGATCAGGTTAAGGAAGCTCTGTCTTAATTGAAGCCGATCTCCGAAGACCTTGGGAACCTCTTCTCCAAACTCCTTGACCAGTTGAATCCTCTGCGAAAGGATTTGCTCTGTAACCGTGGAAAGGCTTTCTTCCAGGACGTCCCGAAGGTCTAATTCTTTGAAGATCAACGATTCCTCTCGCGTATACTTGAGGAGGTCGTCGAGAACCCGTTCGAGTCGGCTGACCTCTTTGATAATCGTCTCAGAGTACTTTTTTTCTTGGGACCCCTCCGGTACGGTCCGATCCAGGCGGCGTGCGAATCCGCCGATGGAGGTGAGAGGATTCTTGATCTCATGCGCAATGCTCGTAGACATTTCGCCCAGAGCCACCATCTTTTCCAAATGGATCAATAGCGTCTGGGTTTCTTTGAGCTCCTGATGGACCTCCTCCAGATTTCGATATAGACTGGCGTTTTCGATGGCCAATCCGGCCTGGTTCGCGAACATGCTCAAAAAATGGATGTCTTCTTCCGTGATAGGATGCTGGTTATAAAGATTGTCCACCAGAATCACACCGATCACTTTTCCTTTTCCGATCAGGGGGACCGTCGCAAAAGAATAAACCTTGGGGCTTCGACCGAGGTGTCCACCCACATAACATCCCACTTCTGATCCGATATGGCAACCCCTTTCACACGGGGTTCGAAGGTTTCCCTCTTCGGACGGAGGAAGTTGAATATTGAACGGTTTTCTTTCAAGAACGGTACGCGAAAGAATGCAATGTTCCTGTGTCAGCGGAATCTGAATTTCTTTGACGGTGGAGTTTAAAGTGGAATGGTCTTCGGGAGAAATTTGGGCGATCAGGTCGGAGGCGCTTCCCTTTCTCTGAGACAGGGAACCCCAAATCTTCCCCGCTTCTTCAGCGCTGTCTGGACCGACACCCATCATCCCGTCTAGTACTCGATCTTTCTCCCGGACCAGAAAGAGCATCGCTCGATTAAACTTCAAGCCTTCTCCGATCGTGATCGCGGTCAGCGTTAAATGCAGGATCCGCTCAAAATTCACGGTGGTCAAAAGGGCCTTATTGAGTTCCCAGAGGGTGGAAAGCTCTCTCACTCTCTTCTCATGCTCCTGGGCCATCTTGGAGGTTTCATAATGAATCATCGCGTTTTCAATCGCATAGGACATGTGGGTCGTCATCATCGATAAGAGTTGAAGATCTTTCTCATTGAATTTTGAAGAATCGGAATTCTTATCATAAAAGGCCAGGGTTCCCAACGTCTTCCCTTTCGAGAAAAACGGGGCGCAAAGGATGGAAAAAGCCGGTTTTTCTTCGCCGAAGTGATCGAAAGAGAGAGGGGTTCGAGTATGGAAGACCCTTTCTGCCACCTTCTCATCGAGAGGATTTTGATCATAACCCCCCAGGCTGCATTTGACTTCCAACTCCCCGGTCCTTCTGTCTTCGAATCTCAGCACCCCTCCTTTGGCTTTTAGAATTCTTAAGCCGGTCGTGACGATGAGTTCGAAGAGGTTCTCCAGTTTTAAGGTAGAGGTCACGGCTTCTGCCATTTCACGAAGAGCGGTCAATTCTGAAATGGTCTCTTCAGTCTTTTGACGGAGATTATCGCTTTTGATCGCTCCTCCGATCACCTCCCCGGCCAGGAGAAGAAGCTCCGTCTCTTCGGGGGAAAACCGGTAGTCCTTTGAGAAACCCACGTAGAGAATCCCTTCAAAGGAGGTCCCATCATACAAGGGAATGCAGGCGAAGGTTGGGCGGAGAAGGTCTTCCTCTTCGAAGGAGATGTTCTCTTTAGGAAGGGAGGCGCCATTTTCTCGCCAGAACGGTTTCTTCTCCGAGGCCACACGGGAAAGAAAACCGGTTTTGTCAATTTTGTCTGGCTTGAGGAAGAGACATCGTTCCGACGGAAAGGCGCCTGAGATGGCTTGAAGCATCCGATCCAGTTTCATATCGATCGGGAGAGATGAATTGGAAAGGTGGAGAATCGAATTGAGCAGATCACGGGTATGAAGTGGACCGGACATAAGGGTTTACCCCGTTAGAAGGCCCCGCTGCTTGCCCCGTGAGAGGTTTATCTCTAAACGGGACGAGCAGCGGGGATGAAAAGTATTCCTTTTTGAGCGAACCCCGTTAGAGATTCATCTCTAAACGGGACGAATACAGAGGTTAAGGCCCATGTTTGCCTTCCCGTTGGAAAGTAGAGGACTTTCTAACGGGGTTTATTTCGCCTCCCGCATATACTCTGCCGCTTCCTCGGGAGGGGTGGGATTTATATAGAACCCCGTTCCCCACTCAAATCCTGCCACTTTGGTCAACTTCGGCATGATTTCAATATGCCAATGATAGTGGTCCGCGTCGATCTCCGGGGAGGAGGAGGTATGAATCACGTAATTGTAAGGAGGATCCGTGAGCACCCGATTCATTCTGTTGAGGGTTTCGGATAGGATTTGAGCGGCGTGCTCATACTGGGAAACCTCCATGTGCTCGAAATCGGGGGAATGGGTTTTTGGAAGAATCCATGTTTCAAACGGAAATCGAGAGGCAAAGGGGGCGATGGAGACAAAAAACCTGTTCTCGGTGATGATGCGATGTTTCTGCTGGAGCTCTTGTCGGATGATATCGCAGAAGACGCACCGGTCTTTATAATGAAAATAGGTTTTTGCCCCTTCAATCTCTTCGGTCACCCGTTTCGGGACAATCGGGAGAGCAATGATTTGAGAATGGGAATGTTCCAACGAAGCCCCCGCCGCGACGCCATGGTTTTTGAAGACAAGGACATGTCGAAGGCGCGGGTCGCGCCTCAGATCGATGATCCGATCACGGTAAGCCAGTAGGATATTCTTTACATTCTTGAGCGGCAGGGTGACCAAGGTCTCTTCATGCCGGGGCGTTTCAACCACGACTTCATGGGCACCGATACCGTTCATTTTATCATAGATCCCTTCCCCTTCACGGTTCAGTTCTCCTTCTATTCTGAGAGCGGGGAACTTGTTGGAAACGACCCGAAGGGTCCAGCCCGGAGAATTGGGAGGAGTTCCATTGTCTCGGAACGCAAGGACTTCCGGAGGAGTTCGATCTTCGTTGCCTTCACAGAGGGGGCAGAATCCGCCGGCGGATCTTCGTTCTTCTGGAGGAAAATCCGAGGGTCGCCGGCTCCTCTCGGTGGAGATGATCACCCATCTTCCATGGATAGGATCTTTTCTCAGTTCGGGCATAGGGACTCGTCTTGAGAAGGAAAGGTGGGCTTAGGAGGGAAAACTTCTTTTGACCTTTGTCCCTCTTTGCCTCTCCATTCGTTCTTGATTTTCTCCTTCGGTTTTGCATTCAATACACAGCGTGGTCACCGGTCTCGCCATCAGTCTTTTTTCAGAGATAGGCTTCCCACAGGACTCGCAAATTCCAAATGTTCCGTTATCCACCCGGTCCATGGCTTCTTTGACTTTCGTGATCAACTTTCTCTCACGGTCCTTAATTCTCAGGAGGAAATTCCGGTCCGATTCCAAAGAGGCCCGGTCGGTCGGGTCGGGAAAGTCCCCTTTGCTGTCCTGGCGCATATCCGTAGCTGTCTTTCCGGCTTCCACCAGGAGGTCATGGAGCATTCCCTCGAGCAATCCCTTAAAATAAAGAAGCTTTTCTTGATCCATTCAAACTCTCCCGAGGGGCTCGGACCCTCAAAAGAAGCAAGGGTTAAACGTCTAATCTACTTATATTAATATATCTTTTCGAGAAAAATCAAATGATAAATGAAGCGGTTCCCCGGCTGATCGACCTCATGGCTTCACGAAAATGGAAATAGGGAATATTCCTTCTTAACGTTCGATTTGACACAGGTTTGTGAATCGAATACTATTCCTATGATCAGGTTAAACAAAGCAGGGACGGCCTTCTTCGACGTCCAACGACACGAAGGTGAAATAAATCCGTGACCATCCGCAAAATACTCCTCATCGTCCCGATTTTGGTTATCGTCTTCCTGCTCCAGTCCTATTTCTGGGTTCCCACCTACGAGGAACAGTCTCAAGGCAATCCCGACCGGCTGAAGGAGTATATTTCAGGCTCGATCGGAGACGCCGCCATTCTGAACCCGATCCTTTCCGCGGACTCGCCAAGCAGCACCATAGAAAGCCTCGTTTTCGAGGGACTGATCGATTATGACGAGAACCTGCGATTTAGGGGACGGTTGGCGACCTCCTGGGAAATCCATGAGGAGGCTTTCTTCTGTATCAACGAGGATGCCACGATCCCGAATACAGGAACGATGGAGGCGGAGGGAGTCCTGAAGATCCTTCAGAACAGAAAGAAAGAATCTGGCTCATTGAGTCGTCGGGCGAGATCGTCGTTCGATAACATTCGGGAAATTTCGATCGTCCCCGCGAGGGAATACGAATTCAGCCGGCAAGAGAAAGCACCCAAGGAGGGCGCGCCGGAAAGAGAAGTGAAGATTCGGGTGAGAAGCCCTTCCAGAATCAAGCTTGTTCTGGAGAACGTGGACCAGTTCCTGTTTGAAAGCCTTTCTGAGATTCTGGGAAAGAATTACTTCAATACATTCAGGGCCCAGAGATATGTTCAGTTCGATCCCGATGGGGACCCGAAGAAGAAGGCCGAGTACGCAAGCGAGGTGTTGCCCGCAACGGAACACAATCCGATCATCGTCTTTCACCTGCGGCCAGGCGTGAAATTTCATGACGGCCATCCCTTCGAAGCCGAGGATGTGAAGTTCACCTATGAGGCCATCATGAATCCTAAGAATCTCTCTCCACGCGTCGCCGATTACGAACCCGTCAAAGAAGTGGAAGTCGTTGATCCCCTCACGATCCGCGTCGTTTACAAACGGCTCTATTCTCCGGCGCTGGGAACCTGGCAGATGGGCATCCTGCCCGAGCATCTTCTGAGCGACGAGGTCTTGAGGAAAGAGGCCGCCCAATCCGGGAAAAAGCCTGAAAAATTCTCCATGCGCGACACCCGGTTTAATCGAAACCCGATCGGGTGCGGTCCGTTCGTCTTCAAGGAATGGAAACCTGACCAGTTCATCAAGCTGAATCGCTACGCACATTATTGGGAAGGCCCGCCGAATTACGACCAGTACTTTTTCCGGATCATTCCCGATCCTCTGACTCAGGAGATGGAGTTCTATGCAGGCACGGTAGACGCCTACGACGTTCGCCCCCACCAGGTGGCGCGTTTTCAAAAGGACCCTAAGTATCAGAGCTTCTCGGGTCTCGCGTTCGGGTACACCTACATCGGTTACAATGAGAGGCGCGAGCCGTTCAACGACCGCAGGGTACGGACAGCCCTTGGCATGGCCATCGACGTGAACAAGATCATCCAGTATGTGCTTTTCGGCCAGGGAGAACGGATTACCGGACCTTTTCCCAAACAGACAGACTATTACAATGCCGGGGTGAAACCTCTCCCCTATGACCCCCAAGGGGCTCTGAAGCTCTTGGAGGAGGCAGGCTGGAAGCGAAACAGGGAAGGCTGGCTGGAAAAAAACGGGAAGCGACTTCAGTTCACGCTGATCACGAACAACGGAAATGATCTCCGGAAGGCCATCCTGACCGTCGCCCAGGACGAATGGAGGAAGATCGGGATCGACGTGCGGACCGACCTCCTGGAATGGGCGGTTTTCATCCAGGAACGAGTGGATAAGGCCGATTTCGATGCCCTGGTTCTTGGCTGGAGCATGGGAATCGAGCCGGACCTCTTCCAGATATGGCACTCGAGCCAGACCCATCCGTTCCAGCTCAATTTTGTGGGGTTTAAGAATGAGGAGGCCGATGATCTGATCGTCAAGATCAGACAGGAGTACAATCACGAACGTCAGGTGGCCTACTGCCACCAGCTTCATGAGATCATCGCCCGGGAGCAGCCGTATACCTTTCTCTATGTGACGAAATGGACGGCGGTCCTGGACAAACGGATTGTCATTCAGGAAAGGGACGGGGAAGGAAAGGTCGTCTACAAGAAGATTACGCCCACGAAGACAGGAAATTATATGTTTTACTTTAACAAGTGGATCAAGCTTCCGCAGGTGCCCACCTTCGCAGCAGAGGGATAGCGATGCTTTCATTCATGGCCCGCAGCGCGGTTCAAAAGATCATCACGTTGTTCTTTGTTTCGGTGATCTCCTTTCTGGTCATTTACCTGGCTCCGGGCAAACCCAGCCAGGTGGACCCTTTGAACCCTAAGTTCACCCCGGAGATGGTGGAGCGGTTTCGGAAGCAGTTTCATCTCGACGAGCCCCTCTATGCCCAATATGTTTATTTTTACCAGGATTTTTTTACAGGGAAGAGTGTTTCCTGGAAAGACAATGAGCCGGTTCTCAAGAAGATCTGGGATCGGTTCAAGAACAGCCTCTTGCTCTTTGTGGTGGGGACCCTCTTGACCTGGACTCTGTCGTTCCCGATCGGGATCCGTTCGGCGCTTTTCAGGGGTGGAGCCTATGATCGCAGTATGACCTTTCTCTCCTATTTCCTGATCTCCATCCCGGGTTTCTTTTTCGCCTATATCCTTATCATCCTGGTGGTCGAAGGCCTTCACATCCCTGTCATCGGGATGCAGACCTTCGGGCTGGGAGACGTCCCCTGGTACCGTCAGGGGATGGACCGGATCTGGCATCTCCTCCTTCCTTCTGTACTGGGGGCGACCGGCGGGATCGCGATCCTTTCACGATACGTGCGGAGCCAGATGCTCGAGGTGGAGAGCCAGGACTATATCAGGACGGCTCGCGCCAAAGGGCTTCCCGAGGAAAAGGTTCATTATAAACACGCCCTTCGCAATGCCCTGTTACCCTTTGTCACCATGTTCGGCCTGATTCTGCCGGGGTTGATTGGCGGATCCGTCATTATCGAGTATATCTTCTCCTGGCCCGGGATGGGACGGATGGCGTACGAAGCCATTCTGGCCCGGGACTATCCGATCATTCTGGCGGAGAACTTCATCGCCGCGGTATTGGTACTGATCGGGACCTTCGTCTCGGATGTGCTCTACATGATTGTGGACCCGAGGATACGGCTGTGATTCGAACGGAGATGGAAACCTTCCGTAAGGAGCCTATTGAAAAGCCCCTGGCGCCCAGGGAGTCGAGGTGGCGGGAGTTCTGGCGCCTCTTCAGGAAAAACCAGCTCGCCTTCGTCGGTCTCCTTATCTTTGTTGTCTTCTTTTTCACTGCGCTGGTCGGGCTCGTCACTGACATGGGGTTCGAAACCTGTTTTCGATCCTGCGATGGTGCGGCTGGAGGAGAAATTGCGCCCCCCGCTCTCCAGCCCGAACCATGAAACCCTGGCTCCCGAGGCGATCCCCCGCCTGGGCATTTATCTCTTCGGGACCGACGACCTGGGGCGCGACGTCTTTGCCAGGATGATGCAGGGGGCTTGGGTCTCTCTCACGGTGGGATTCGTGGCGGTCGGCATATCGGTGCTGATCGGGATCATTCTCGGAGGTATCTCCGGGTATTACGGGCAGAACGCGGCGACGGCCGACCAGGTGATTGCCTCCGCCATAGGTATCGCTGGTGCCATTTTGCTGGTAGCCAGGGAGACCACCCTCGGGGCATTGCTCCTGATCGCCGGAGTGATCTTTTTTGTCCTATCCCAGGGCTTGAAGCGAAAGGTCCGGACACGAGCAAAGGCCGGGTGGGCAAGGATCCTTTCGACTCCAGTGGTCTCGTTCGACACGCTCATCATGCGGTTTGTCGATATCATGCTCTGTTTTCCAAGCTTCTTCCTGATCCTGACCGTGGTCGCCCTCCTTCCTCCCAGCATCTACAACATCATGATCGTGATCGGCCTGACCAGCTGGATGGGGACCACGCGTTTCGTCCGGGCGGAGTTTCTGTCGCTCCGGGATCAGGATTTTGTGACAGCGGCCCGCGCGCTCGGCATCGGCAATTGGCGGATCATCTTCCGTCACATGGTGCCCAATGCCATCGCCCCGGTGCTTGTCTCAGCGACGATCGGCATCGCATCGGCGATTTTGACCGAGTCGGCCCTGAGCTTTCTGGGTTTGGGCGTGCCTCCTCCGCATGCCACCTGGGGGAACATTCTTTCCGACGGGAAAAATTACATCTTCGATGCGCCCTGGCTGACCTTTGTCCCGGGGATTGCCATCCTGATTGTGGTCCTCTCTTTCAACCTTTTCGGCGAAGGCCTGCGCGATATTCTCAATCCGCGGCTCCGGGAGCGGTCGTGATGCTTTCCGTTCAGGATTTGAAGGTCTATTTCTTCAGCGATGAGAGAATTGCCCGGGCCGTAGATGGGGTCAGCTATGAGGTCCGGAAAGGGGAGACCGTTTGTCTGGTGGGGGAGTCCGGGTGTGGAAAGACGGTCTCGGCGCTGACCATTCTGCGAATCCTCCCGATGCCCCCGGGCAGGATCATGGGCGGAAAAATCCTCTTCAAGGGCCGAAATATCATGGATCTTGATGAAGAGGAGATGCAGAAAGTCCGGGGAAAACAAATTGCCATGATCTTCCAGGAGCCAATGACCTCTCTCAATCCCGTGTTCACCATTGAGGATCAGATCGGAGAGGCCATCATGGTCCACGAAACCATCGGTCAGGAAGAAGTCCGTCGCAGATGCATTCAGCTTCTGAGAGATGTGGGCATCCCGTCGCCGGAACAGCGTTTGAAGGATTACCCCCATCAACTCAGTGGCGGGCAAAGGCAGCGTGTGATGATCGCCATGGCCCTCGCATGCAACCCCGATCTTGTGATTGCCGACGAGCCGACGACGGCTCTGGACGTGACGATCCAGGCCCAGATCCTGAACCTGTTTCGGGAGCTGAAGAAGAAACGTGATATGTCGCTTCTCTACATTACGCATGATCTCGGGGTGGTTTCGACGATTGCCGACCGGATCTATGTGATGTATGCAGGGATCATTGCAGAGCAGGGAACCACCACGCACATTTTCCGCGAACCGAAGCATCCTTATACTCAGAGCCTCTTGGCCTCGCTGCCGAGCCGCGCAAAGAGAGGAAAGACGCTTTACAGCATTCCCGGCGCCGTGCCCAATCCTGCCTACAAACCGGCGGGGTGTCCTTTCCATCCCCGATGCCCTCACGCCATCGATCCTTGCAGAAGCGCTTATCCGGCATTATGTGATTATGGAAAAGGGCACCTAAGCCGCTGCCCTGTCCTGTACCAGCGAGAGAATCCCGGTAATGGAAAAGAGCCATCAGCATACTCATGCCCTCCTCAAGGTTGAAGGGCTCCAAAAGTACTTTCCCGTGAGAAGAGGTTTTCTTCAGAAGGTCATCGGCTGGGTGAAGGCCGTTGACGGCGTGGACCTGGAGATTTTGCCCGGGAAGACCCTCGGGCTGGTGGGTGAGAGCGGCTGCGGCAAGTCCACGGTCGGCCGACTCATCTTGAGACTCCTGGAGCCCGATCAGGGAACAATCATTCACAAGGGCCGGGATATCCGCGGGCTGACGCAGGATGAGCTGAAACCCTTACGGAAAGAGATGCAGATCATCTTCCAGGATCCCTTTGGCTCTCTTAACCCCAGGATGACCGTGGGGCAATCAATCGGAGAGGGCCTTCGGACCTGGGGGGTGAAGGACCTTCATAAGAGGAAGGCCCGGGTGAGGGAACTCTTAGAGACGGTGGGCATCGCTCCTGAGGCGGCGGACTTCTATCCTCATGAATTCAGCGGCGGACAAAGACAGAGGATTGGTATCGCCCGGGCCCTGAGTTTGGAGCCCGGCCTGATTGTCTGTGATGAGCCCGTGTCAGCGCTCGATGTGTCTATCCAATCCCAGATCCTCAATCTCCTCAAGGAACTGCAAGGCCGACTGGGTTTGAGCTATCTCTTCATCTCTCATGATCTAAACGTGGTGGGCTATATGAGTGACACCGTCGCCGTCATGTATCTGGGCCACATCATGGAATACGCTCCGGCCGACGAGCTTTACGAACATTACTTGAACCCTTACACCGTGGCGTTGTTCTCCTCCGTGCCTTCCACGGACCCGGATAAGCAGCATGAACCACAAGCGCTGTCAGGCGAGGTGCCCAGCGCTTTCGACCCGCCCCCGGGGTGCAAATTTCAGGGAAGGTGCCCCATCGTTGAAGACCGCTGCCGGGTCGGGGTGATTGAAATGTATAAAGTAGGTGAGGACCACGGGGTACGGTGCTGGAAGGTGGTTTGATCCGAAACGCAGAGCGCGCGGCGATTTTCCAAAGTTACGGATCAGTCCTTTTGCATGGATGCTGTAGACTAAATCCCTCCTCACCTCCCTTTGCAAAAGGGGGGAATTCCCCCTCTTTGGCAAAGAGGGGTTGGGGGAGATTTTCACAACGACATGTCTTCTTAACTGTGAACTCCTAAGTAAAAGATTGTTAGAGGGTAAGACGCTATGCGCTATGCTCCATGCGCCTTGCGGTTTTCTATATTTATCGGCTGGTGACCATGACGTTGAACCCCATCCGGGCAAGTTTTTCCGCGATGACCAAAGCGGATTCTCTCGTGTCGAATTGCCCCACTCTCACCCGGTGATATTTCTGGGTCTGTGTTTCCAGAGCCATGACGGAGACGTTGTCAAAGTTTTTTCGAAGCTGTTCTGCTAGTCTCTGAGCATTGGGTTCATCCACAAAGGAGCCGACCTGGAGGGTGAATCGCTGAACCAGCTCGGGGGCAAAGCCAATCACCTCCACTTTGACGGAAGCCGTTCCTTTTTCCCACATCCCGAGCATCCGGGCGGCGGCATAGGAGACATCGATAATCCGCTCCTTAACAAAAGGACCCCGGTCATTGACCTTCAATTCAAGGGACTTTCCGTTTTCGACATTGGTCACCATGACCATTGTTCCCAAAGGAAGGGTCTGATGGGCACAGGTCAGTTGGTACATATCATAAACTTCACCGCTCGAGGTGGCTTTGCCGTGAAAGTCGGCTCCATACCAGGAGGCGACTCCATATTGGGGTTCTCTGCTCTCTCCCTTCCTTATTTCTCTTTTCTCCGGAGGGGGCATTCTTCTCTCATAAACAACGCGACGTTCGGAAGCACAGGCCGTCATCAGAAAAAAGACGATGATCAATAAAGTAGGTATAGGAACCGTTCGCCTCTCGCGATTCATCTATATTTAACCGCCCTGTTTTCTTTTAACACAATTTGCTCGATATCACCCGTCCAGAGGACTTCTCACATTCAGGCAGATTTCCCGCAAAAATGTGTTCCAGTGTATGAACTAAAACCTATTTTGTTACCCCCGTTTGCTGTAAGCCTAAGTGCCCGCAGTCACCAGGAGATACATATTACGGTCAATGCTGTTTATTAAGATCGCACCTGAAAACCCCGTCCTGTGGACGGGGATGAAAGGTGTGTCTGCTGAAAGCAGAAAAAATAAATCAGATGCTGAAACAAGTTCAGCATGACAGGACGGTTCGGTTCTGATCTTTTTGTCATCCCGAACTTGTTTCGGGATCTCGGTTTTTGGCTTTAGAATTTAAGCTTTAAAGCCCCGCCCTGTGGGCGGGGTTCTTTGCTAATGTAAAGATTGTCCAGGGGGCTTTTGGGAACGCTCACCCTATCTCTTATCACATGGGTGTAGATCATGGTGGTTTCAAGATGTTTATGACCCAATAAATTCTGGATCTCCCTGATATTCACCCCATTCAGTAAAAGATGCGTCGCAAAACTGTGTCTGAGTGTATGTACGGACGCGTGCTTGGCAATGCCCGCTTTCTTGTGAATTCCATTATTTCAGGTTTATCGATCTAGGAGTGAAGCAAGATTACAGAGTAAGACGTGATGAACTGGAAATACACGAGACCTACCCTTTGAGCAAAAAGCAAAATGAATGGCGTGTGATGCCTTGGGGGCCTCAAGCTATGATGAAGAAGGAGTCATAACAAGAAAATCAACCCGACCGGGGATAGCCCGGTAGGGTTTTAGCGAGGGGGGGTGCCCCGGCGGGTTATTTACTTCGTTAAGCCCAAAATATAAATAGAGAGAAATGAGAGATCGACCACCTCCATTACTCGATAGTGCTAAAGTACTTAAGTACGCGATTGTTAACACCTCAGTCGAATTCACAGGACGATTATGCCTTTACGTGGACGGAAAGCTTCTGGGAAAAGTCCCAAAGCTCGCAATTTGTCAAAATTATAAGGCGAAAGATTATCTATTATTGTTCTGCAACAAGAAATGGAAAGTTTTGGGAGTGGCGGGGTATAAATCCATTCAAGAAACCAAAGAAAAAGCAGAAAGGGCATACAAAGGAATAACAAAAAAATGGATGACAAAAACTAGGGGACGTTGGTTCTAAAACACCTTGACAGGTTGACCCAAAAAGAGTAACGTATTTCTATGCCAAGACAGCCACGGCTAGATGCTCCTGGAGCTTTGCATCATATCATGGGGCGGGGTATTGAGCGGGCGAGCATATTCCGCACGGATCGAGACCGTGAGGATTTTCTTAAGAGGTTGGCAGATTTGTCAATGGCGAGGGAGCTAATCGTCTATGCCTGGTCCCTGATGCCTAATCACTTTCATTTATTAGTTCGGACAGGGCGGCAGTCAATTTCGAAGAGTATGCGGAAACTTCTTACGGGGTACGTCGTTAATTTTAACCTGCGACACAAGAGGCATGGTCATTTATTTCAGGACAGATATAAATCGATCATATGTGAAGACGACCCCTATCTGCTGGAATTGACGAGATACATTCATTTGAATCCCCTGAGAGCAGGTATAGTAAGGAGCTTGGAGGAATTGAGAGGCTATCGTTGGACAGGCCATGCTGCGATCCTGGGGAGGGTGAGGCAGGAATGGCAGGATATCAAGGCCATTAGGGCCTATTTTGGTAAGGGACGCCGGGCGGTTGAAAAATACGAGCAGTATGTGAGAGAAGGGCTGTCCCTCGGGAAGAGGCCAGAATTGGTGGGAGGTGGGCTAATACGGAGTTTAGGGGGATGGTCGCAGGTGCTGTCGTTAAAGAGAAAGGGGATGAGGGTAGCCTCGGATGACAGGGTTTTAGGAAGGGACGAATTTGTACAAAGATTGATGTCTGAGGCTGAGGAGAAGGAAAAGGAAACGTTGAGACTGGGTCGCGAAGTGCCAGGACTAGCGATGTTAGTGGACAGAATCTCAAGAGGGGAGGGGATAGAGGAATCGGAGTTACGTTCGGGGACGCGAAAGAGAGAGGCGGTCAGAGCAAGGAGGCTGTTTTGTCAGTTGGCGATAGGGAGGATGGGTTATCCTGGGGCTGAGGTTGCCCGTTTTCTTGGAGTGACGACTTCTTCGGTGAATCGGCTGGCTGTTTCCGAGGAAGTGCCCCATCTAAAGAAATATCTTAAGTTGCTTTAGAACCAACGTCCCCTCTTCCTGCTTACCGTATTATTCTCAATGGTGTCGGTGCTGGGCTCGGAATCTTATTCGTTTTGGGTGAATGCAATGGAAAATGAAGAAATAGAGCGTACAACAAGACAATCAAGGCGACGGGTGATAGCCCGTCGCCTTCTAGCGGAGGTCAGTGCCCCCGCGCCTTATTTCTTTCGTTGGCCGTAATAGGATTCTAAGATGAATTGCTGGCTTTGTGACCGATCTCAATACGAGTATCTTGAATACGACGGTATTCGTGTATCGCGATTGATATTTGAGTGTGAGCATACGTTTGGAGTGATTCCACAAGAGTTCTCAGCATGAAGATTCAGCCAACAATTTAATGAAGGCGAAGGGCCATAATCCTCATGGTTTTCTGCAAACGCGGATTGCCCCGCGCCTGATTTTTGTCGTTAGGCTACTAAGATCAATGATGTATCTTGAGAAACACGAAATGCTGGAACAGATACTGTTGCGGGCTGCGAGGTGATGTTTCCGGATAGGAGACAATTTACTGCCGTTCGCATGCGAGACTCGGATGGAGATACTGTTTTACACAAGGTAGCCTTTGGGAGATCGCTATGCAGCTTCGCTCTTGATTGAATCTGGAGCGGAGATTGATGCTAAAGGTGATAAAGGTTGTACACCATTGTATTTCGCCGTAATGGGCGGCCATATTGGAACAGCTAAACTACTGTTGAATCTTGGTGCAGACCCCGATGCCCAAACGAACCTCGGGTTCAGTCCGAGGACATTGGCACTTTCCCAGGGAAAAACATTAATGGTCCGACTTTCAAACAGAAGCCAAAGAAAAGGGGACCCAAGAAAGCCTAACAAGCGGGCGGAGGCGAGCGTGAATCGCCCTGTTTGAATTGGGGATGAGTACCCGCCGCCTCACCCAACATTCGGCAGGAGAGGAAATGAGAGTCATAGAGGAAAACTACCAGCGTATCACGGATGACAGGCGTTCATTCGATATTCACTTTTGGCAATCCCAAGGTGATCGTGCCATTTTTGAGGCAGTATCGGAAATGCTGCGTGACTACTTCTTGATTCGAGGTAAAGATGCTGACGAATTCCGACTTCAGAGAACTGTTGAATCTTTTCGAAAAGCATAAGATTCGCTATCTTGTTGTGGGCGCCTATGCAGTAATGAAATACAGCGAGCCACGATTCACGAAAGATCTTGATCTATGGATAGCGACTGACCCAGAGAATGCAAATTCGGTGTATGTGGCGTTGAAGGAATTTGGTGCTCCACTGGCAAATCTTACAACAGATGACTTCACCCACCAGGATTACTTCTATCAGATGGGAATACCGCCTTTGCGGGTTGATATTATGATGTCGATTCCGGGAGTCGAATTTGAAGAGGCATGGAAGAACCGTGAGGTCGTTGAATTGGATAACCTTAAGATTCCGTTTATTTCGAGATCTGACCTGATCCGGGCAAAGGAAGCGAGCGGAAGGCCGCAAGACAAGATTGATGTCGATAGACTCAAGGAAGCCGAACAATTGGATGCACTCGACGAGAAATAGCGCACCGCTTCGCTTTGCGCCATTTCTCGCGAGTGATCCATGCCGTTCTGCTCAAAGAAAGGTTTGCTTCTTGGCATGGATTGTGCTTGAATATGTATGAATGGAGGATGTTAATATGCCCGTTGTCGCCAAGAAAGTATTGGATGAAGCTTTGCAACTTCCGGCAGATGCCAGGGTGAATTTGGTAGAACACCTACTCACCAGCCTTAACCTTCCCACGCAACCGGAAATTGACCAACTATGGGCCGAGGAAGCCGAAAAACGTATTGCCCAAATTGACAAAGGCGAAACAAAGCTTGTCCCAGGAAGGAAGGTTTTTTCTAATATCCGTAAGAAATACAGGCGATGAGAGTCTACTTTCACCCCGATGCCGAAGATGAATTGGATAAGGCTATAGAGTATTATGAGCAATTACAGCCTGGGCTCGGTATTGAATTTGCGGAAGAAATTTATGCCACCATTACTCGTATTATTGAGTATCCGGATGCTTGGTCATCATTGTCCAAGAACTCCCGCCGTTGTCTAGTCAATCGCTTTCCATATGGAGTGGTATATCAGATCAAATCTCGTTCTCTCCGAATTATTGCGGTAGCCCATCTTCATCGCCGGCCAAGCTATTGGAAAGAAAGACTGGAGCAGAACAAGCGGCTCCAGCGGATCGCCAATAAACATGGCTCCCGCTGAGCCATAGCGTTCGTTTCTTATATTGATATTGAGCGGTTGACGTTTTGACGTTATGGTGTTATAGTTACATACCTACACCCGGAGGTAAGATCATGATTACACAAACCAAAAGGGCTACAGTATATTTGGACCCCGATTTACATAAAGCGTTACGGCTGAAGGCCGTAGAGACCTCCCGATCAATATCAGAGCTTGTCAATAATGCCATCAGAGAAGCCCTTGCAGAAGATGCCGAGGATATTGCGGCGTTTGAAGAAAGGGCTAGAGAGCCATTGATTAGCTATGACGAAATGGTCAAAAGGCTAAAGAGAGATGGCCGCATATAAAGTTCATTTCAAAGCATCTGTTGAGAAAGACTTCACCACAATACCCAAGAAAGATTTGAAGAAGATCCTCAAGCGTATTGAGGGACTCGCCGAGAACCCAAGGCCATCGGGTTGCGAAAAGCTGACAGGTCAAGAAAGGTATCGACTCCGTCAAGGACGGTATCGAATCGTCTATTCGATCCAAGACGATGAACTCACAGTTTGGGTAGTCAAAGTGGGACATCGTAAAGACATTTATCGGTGAAGCGAACAAACGGCTGCACCGGATCGCCAATAAATCCGGCTTCCGATGATGCCCATCGTTGCCCGCGCACGTCATGCATATCTTAGAGGCCGTAAACAAAGTGCTGGATAAGATGACCGGACAGAAGATGGTTTGCCCGTGGTGGTTGTGTTTCACCTTTGACAATCCCTTGCGTAAACTTCTTCATAATCCCGAAGCCATACTCAGCCCCTATGTCCGCCCCGGGAACACCGTTATCGATATCGGCCCCGGCATGGGTTATTTCTCCATTCCCCTTGCGAGATTGGTCGGGCCAACAGGCCGTGTGATTGCGATTGACGTTCAGGCCAAAATGCTCGAAGCACTCGCAAACCGAGCCCGCAGAAGTGGAGTCTCAGAAAGAATCCAACCCCATCTCGCATCCCCGGATTCTCTCGGTAATCATCCGAAGGTCGATTTTGTTATGGCCTTTTGGATGGTTCACGAGGTTCCGGATCAACGAACATTTCTCGCAGAAATATTGGGGTTTCTAAAATCCAAGGGGCTCTTCCTTCTCGCGGAACCCATTTTCCACGTGCCTAAGAAGAGCTTTCTTCGGACCGTACAAACCGCAAATGAAATCGGTTTCATCGTAAAAGATATGCCGAAAATACGCCTAAGTCATAGTGTTCTTTTTACGCGCAATGGAAACAGCCTCTAATCTAAAGCAAACATAATAAATGAAATGACATCACCCCCTCCCTAGCCCTCCCCCCTCGAGGGGGAGGGGAGGGTGGGGGGAGAAGCCAACGGACTTCCTGTGGATTGAAAGTTCTTCTCCTTGAGTTTGAAGCCCGAGGGTGCCTCTCGGTAATTCCTTTCTCCCATCGATCAAGATATCGCTAAGGTTGAAGCGTTTCTTCAGCTTTAGAATATTTTCATTCTTCTGGCCCCTGAGATTTGAAATCTCTTTGGGATGGCAAAAGAACAGGGCTGGCTCTTTTTTATGAGAGATTTGGAGTAGGGACGCCGCCATGTCAAAAAAAATAGCCGCATCAACAAGCTGGCGGAGAGCTGGATGATAAGGGCCAGCAAGAAAATTCCTCTCTAACTCATCGGTGGGCTGGAGACCCATGCGGGCGACTGAGAGGGATGAATTTTCAAGCCTCGCCAGTCCTCTCTTCAGCCAATCGATCGTTTCATCCATTGAAAGAGGAGTATATCTGCCTTCCCTCCAGAGGTCTTCAAGAGGAGCCCCGTTGAGGACCAGTGTGGGATGGATTCTCACGAAATCGGGTTTGAGCTCGATGACCCGGTCGAGGGTTTGGAGGAAGCGATCGCAAGTGTCACCCGGTAATCCAATCATGAGCTGATGGCCAACCTCGAATCCCCATTGCTTTAGTCGTAACGTAGCAGAAGCCGTATCTTCTGCGCGATGGCCCCGAAGGGCGAGGGAAAGGACTTCATCGATCATGGACTGCACTCCGACTTCAATCGTCTTGATCCCATATTCCTTGAGCAGGAAGAGGGTCTCTTCATCTAGGGCATCGGGTCGGGTGGAGACGCGGATGGAATCGATCAAACCGGAGGCGATGAAAGGCTGAACTTCTGTCAGATAACGAATCTGATCATCCCGATCGATGGCCGTGAAACTTCCGCCATAGAAGGCAACCTGTTTTTCTCTGTTTTTCTTATTGGAAGGGATTTGGACCAGGGAAGTCTCTATAAAGTTTCGAACGGAAGAGGGGGAGAAGAGCCGTTCGCTCGAAGCCTTCTGATTGCAGAAAAGACAGCGCTCACGACAACCGAGATTGGGAAGGAAAATGGGGATAATCAAAGGCGGCATCGCTACTTTTCAAATCCTAAATCCGAGTATCGAAACCCGAAACAATTACCAAATCCAAATAACCAATCTCGAAATTCTCTATTCGTTTGGATGATTGGTATTTCGGACATTCGAATTTGTTTCGGATTTCGTGCTTAGAGTTTCGAATTTTTTCATTGCGTCTTTGGCAGCTTCCTGCTCCGCCTCTTTCTTGCTTTTTCCCCATCCCAGCCCCTTCACCTCATCCCCGATCGAAACGGATGCCTGGAATCTCTTATCGTGATCCGGTCCGGACTCATTCATCACCCGATACTGGGGAGACAATCCATGAAACTGCTGGGAATATATCTGCAGAAGGCTTTTGAAATCATCGAACAGTTCGGAGGGCGTGTTGGTTTGAAGATAAGTCTCGAAATGTCCTTTGATAAGGTCTAACGCCTGATCGAAACCTGAATCCATAAAGATGGCTCCCACCAGGGCTTCGTAGGTATTGGCCAGGATGGAGGATTTTTGCGTCCCTCCGTTCAGCTGCTGGCTTTTCCCGAGGAGAAGGTAGCCTTCCAACTGAAGTTCCCTGGAGAGAGACGCGAGGGAGCTCCTTTTGACCAATTGGGACCTGAGCATGGAGAGGGTTCCTTCCTGGGCCTCAGGAGATTTGAGGAAGAGGAGGTAGCTGACCGCGAGATTGAGGACCGAATCCCCGAGAAATTCCAAAACCTCATTGGCCGTTTTTTCAGGATGATTGGTCTCATAGATAAACGACTTATGAGTCAGCGCCTGATCGAGCCATTTGATTTCTTTGAACCGATAACCCAGACGGCACTCCAACGCTTGAAGGGTTGCCAGCCTTTCTTCGTCCACGTTATTTCTCCAAGACTTTTCCGATCACACCTTTTTCAGACAGTCTGGTTACCCGAACGGTGCATTCCTGATTACCCCCGTCCCCCCCATCCCGATGTTTTCCCGCTCCGTTTCCATTGTCGAGCAGAACAGGAATGTAATTCCTGGAAAGCCCCTTTCCTCTCCCGGTTTCTTTTTCTTCACGGTTTTCGACCAGGACACTCAACTCTTGATTAAGAAACTGGCGATAGAAGGTCTGGCGTTTCTCTCTCCCCAACCCCCTCATCGCTTCAGCCCTCCTTTTGATCTCTTTCTCATTTACCCTCTGTGGATATTCGAATGCAGGGGTTCCCTTTCTCCTGGAAAAGGGGAAGACGTGAAGATAGGAGAAGGGCAGAGAGTCAACCAGATCATAGGTGTGCTTAAATTTCTCCTCTGTCTCTCCAGGAAATCCTACGATCACATCCGCTCCGATTGAGATCTTTGAGATTCTCAGGTGAAGTTCCCGGGCGAGATCCGAGAGGAAAGAACGGTCATAGTCTCTATACATCCTTTTCAATACGTCGTCGTCTCCGCTCTGGATGGGGATGTGAAGGTGGGGGCAGATCTTCTGGGATTCCGAAAGAGCGGAGATCAATTCTGGAGAGAAGTCTCCCGGCTCGATCGAACTGAATCGGACTCGATCAGGAGTCTCTTCTTTCTCGATCTGCCTGATCAACTTTTCCAAAGAGAAGGGAGGGTGGAGGTCCAATCCGTAAGCGCCCAGGTGGATGCCGGTGAGGACGACTTCTATAAATCCCTTCGCTTTCAATATCCTCAGGTTTTCAGTCACTCTGTCCGGCGGGAGGCTTCTCGACCGACCCCTGGCATGAGGAACAATACAATAAGAACAGCGGGCATTACAGCCATCCTGGATTTTTAGAAAGGCACGGGTGTGGAGATGGAAGGAATCAAGAGGGGTCTCCGAAAAGAGTCTCTCTTTCTGAATATCATCCACGTGCACCCTTGGAAATTCACCTTCTTGCATCAAAGGGAGAAGTTCCGGAATCCGGCCCTTTTCTCCGTTTCCCACCAGGTAATGCACGCCCGGCATGTTCAAAAAAACATCCGTTTCCACCTGTGGGTAACATCCGGTGACAATGATCAAAGAATTCGGATTGGTTCGGGAGGCCCTCCGCACCAGCTGCCTCGATTGAAAATCGGCCCGGTGGGTGACGGTGCACGTATTGATCAGGGTGATGTCCGCGCCTTCCTCGAAGGGCACGACCGTATACGCTCTCTGCACGAGGGCATCGATCAGAGCCTCGGACTCGAACTGATTCACTTTACATCCGAGCGTGGCAACAGAAACAGTAGTCATTTTCGAATTCAAGCGGAACGAATTCTAACGGTGTCAAATCCGGGTCAGCCTGATCTTTCCCCAGACCCCCATCTTTTCCTCAACGATGATGAGCGTTCCCAATATCCCTTCGATTTCTCTGGCCCTCCCCAGACCGAGGGAAATATCGTTTTTTCCCTTGACGACGTTTCCGACCGCCGTGGCCGCTGCATCGGCGAGGGCGGAAGATTTCGAGAGAATGCAAACCGCATTCGCCTTTCCAAAGCTGAGGGAAGGGCCTACCGTTCCTGAAGAGGTGCAGACACCGAGGGGGGTCTCCTCGGGCGAGATCACAATCCCTATTTTAAGACTGAGGGGAGAATCTCCCGCATAGATCCCGATGGTCCGCTCCTTGGAGCTGGCGAGATAGATATCCCCGCCATTTTCAACGATTACCTCGTTAGAGAGATTCAGCAGATCTTTTGAAACCAGATCGGCCATGGCTCCGGCAACAGTAGCCATCGGACCCACACCGGCCCGTTGGGAGGCCCGGAACATCTCTTTGACGATTTCCGGAGCATAAGGATCTTCTGGAAGAGGAACGAGGCTTTGTTGAAATCCGGGGTTCACCGCGACGTACGTTTCGAGCTGGTGACGATACTTCAATACGGACTCTCTCGTCTCCTTGGAAAGGTCGCGCTCTGCCCGGACGAGGAGGTCGGTTTCCTTGACAACGACCTCAAATTTAATAAGATCATCGGTTTTCACCAAATCCCGGTAGGTTCTTTTTTCATACATCTTGATCTTTCTTCGACCCCTTTAACGATGAATGAACCATTATGATACCCAAACACATTGGGTGTCAAATGATTTGAAGGTTTGATTTCTTGCATTCGACACCTCACAGGATATAAAATTTCGTTATGGACACAGGTCTCCTTCCGGCAGATAAAGTATTAAGAAAAAAAGTTATCCTCTTCCTTCTAGTGGTCATACTCGCCTCCATTGTCCTTGAACCTCATTTCAAAGCTTATATGCACCAAATCGATCAATTATCTGAGAAAGACCCGGAACGAGCCCTTGAGAAAACGATGCTCCTGCTCAAATGGAGTTTGAGAATCGTCTTTTTCTCTCTCTTGGGCATGGGAGCTTATCTCATCCTCCTTGCAAGGAGAACCTTGAGATCAGGCCAATACCCCCCACCCGGCATGAGGGTGATCAGGGATACGAGACTGCGAACAGAGAATCAAGCCAAAAGGGCAGCCCTCTCTCTGATCGCCCTTGCCTCCTTCCTTATTGTCGCTGCCTTTTTATTCTTATATTGGCCATACGCCTTTGAAAAAACGTTATTGAAAAAGAAAGGCTCCAATGAGAAAATAAACATATCCTTACAAACGCAATTAACTCATCGTCGTTCCCAAATTCGAGATTCCGAAACAAGTTCGGAATGACATACTTTTTCTTGTCCTGCTAAACTGGTTTCAGCATCTTATTTAATGCGTTTGTATAAGTTAAGAAAGGAGGCGATTTCAAATGAAGGGATTAAGAATGGCTGTGTTTGGTCTGGTTTGTTTCGGTCTTATGTTTGCACTTGCCTTTGCAGCCGGTAATGCGGAGAAGGGAAAGGCTCTTTTTAACGATCCGAAGCTCGGCGGAAGCACCGCCGGATTGTCATGCAACGCATGCCATCAGGATGGAAAAGGAGTGGAAAAAGCTGCTGACAGGAAGGACCTCGAGAAGCAGGTCAACGCGTGTATCAAGAATGCGCTCAAAGGGAAGGGAATCGATCCGAAATCCGCTGAGATGGCAGATATCGTTGCCTACATCAGGTCTCTAAGAAAGAAATAGCGTCAAACCGGGGTGCGGGCGGAAAAAGTTTCCAGGGCCCAGGCCACTCTCGTCTCCGGTGTCGCAAAAACTCCGGGACGTGCTTTATCGATGAGATCGAGACGCCTGAGGAGCCCCGTCTGGTTTGCAATCTGAATCTGGAGCCCTGGCCGTGCATTCATCTCGAGCAGAAGGGGCCCTTGCTCCTGATCGATCACCAGATCCACACCCAGGTAATTAAGGCCGGTCATATCAACCGCTTTAGCCGCGATGACGAGCATCCTCTCCCAGTGAGGCACCTGTATCCCCGTCACGGGCTTATGGGTGTCGGGGTGGTGAGTCACGACGCCGGATCGATGAACGCCAGCCAGGGTGGTTCCCCCCGCCATATCGATTCCAACGCCGATCGCCCCGCGATGAAGATTGGCCTTCCCGTCGGAAGCTTGTGTCGGAAGGCGAACCATACTCATCGCCGGCACGCCGCGATAGACGATGATTCTTATGTCCGGGACGCCGCAATAGGTCACCGCATCGAAGATCGTATCGGGATGAACGAGTCCTTCGATGAAGGCCCGGTCCTCGAGCCCTTCGAGAGAATAGATTCCCGACAGGATGTCGGAGATGTGGTAAGAAAGGTCTTTCATCAGGATGATCTCACCGTTTTGCTTGACAAAACCTCCTGCCGAACGCTCCTTGACAAGGACAATACCACTTCCCCCGGCGCCCCGAGCGGGTTTGATTACGAAATCTCGGTAGCTCACCAGCTCTCGTTCGAATGTGGAAATATCCCCATGATGCTCGATCACATGGTACAAACGCGGGGTTGGAATCTGATGCGCTTCTGCCAGTTGTTTTGTTTTGAGCTTGTCGTCCACAAGAGGGAAAAGGGATCGGGGATTGGAACGCATGATGAATTGGGCATTCCGACAATTCATCCCGAGCACTCCCACCTTTCGAAGCCGGCGGATGGTTTCCAGGATGGTCATGACTTCCAAAGCCTCCGGAAACGGAAGATCTCCAAAAGCCGATAGCCGGTATAGCGGCCCACAAGCACTTGAGCCGCTGCGACGGCAAACAGGAGTTCAGGATAGACAAAGAAAGTGAGTTGAAGGGATTCAAATTGAAGAATCTTGTAGGTAATCACCGCAACCCCGGCACTCCCTGCTGCCATCCAGAGTCCTTCCCGAACGCCTGACTCCTCTGTAATGACAAAGAAGCGTTCGATCGTCATCGTGAGAATGACAAAGGGGAGTAATCCAACCGCCATGAATTCCCGGAGGTCGAGCTTGTTTCCGATCAGGGCAAAGCCGGTAATGCAGATGATGACAAACGTCAGGATCACCGACAGCCGCGGGACAAGGAGCAGACGGAGCTTATCAATCCAGCGACGGATCGCATATCCGATCAAGACGACTCCCCAGAAGATCCCGAGCCCGTAAGCCAGACCCGTATTTCGAAAAGCGAGGGCCATGAGAACGGGCAAAAAAATCCCGAAGGTTGGAAAACCGACGATATTACGCAAGAGGCAAATCATCAGGGCGCCGATCGGAACCAGCATGAGAATGCGGAAAGTAGCCTGAAACTCTTCCGGCAGGCGAAACAGCGACCAGCGGTCGAGCCATCGATCTGAGCGCATGATGCGCTCGAACCGCATACGCCATTGATTAATGATCTGGCGGCTCAATGTCCAGCGGATCTGTGAAACTTCTCCGTGGAGTGCGCGGGCAGCGGGGTATCCCCCGGTGGTGAGCGGAAGCAGTGAAACAGGTTTTTGATAAACTTCTCCTTTCTCGGGATAGAGAGTCTCCCGGTCTTGCCCCGTCCATACTTCGATCCAGGTTACGGTTGTGTTTGTTACGGTCTCAGCGAGCGGCAAGCCCTCGACCACTTGGGCGGCTAGCCCGGCCGCCCGCAGCAAGACAAGAGAAGCTATGACCCGTCCGTGTTTATTCTGAAAGGCCGACCAGGCCTGGAGTTCTTGCGCATCCGGGAGCGGGGTTCCCCAGGATCCATTCAGTGCAGCAGCGATGTGTTGGACTCGGTCCGCCGGCGGCAGGGGGGCCCATTTTTCCACCAGACCCCTTGCCAGCTTCTGCTCCGCCTCCCCGACATTGCTTGGATAGGGCCCAAGCTTAGGCGGTTTGATTTTGAGGAGACGTTCAGGTCTGAACTGGATCGATGAACTGTATCGTATGACCTCGCCTCTCGGGTCGATATGCCCGGACCAGACGCCAACCTGGTTTGGTCCGTCACGAAGAAGATTGAAATTGAGTGTCCCAGAGTGGATATCCTCGGCAACCACGAGCAGCCCTTTCTGCGTGGAAGGGAGTCCGATCATCACCGTCGTTTCTTTTTCGCCACCCTTGACGTGGGCATCCATAGACAGTTGCCATACCTTCTCTGGTGCCGCAGGAAAGATGGGATATTTAAGCCAGAGGATACGGTAGCCGATGAGAGCGACGGAGAGGATCAGGAGTGCCACCGCCAGGAGGAGGGCAGGGCGCTTCATGGTGAGGGTACCTCCGGACAGCTGGGTGGAAGGCAGTTCGAGTGCATGCAATCAACCACAAATTTATCTCTTAGAACATTCCGCCCGATAATTAACGGGTAGCTGACAGTTGCGCGGTTGTTCAGAGTGACCTGGGTGCGTATTAACTTCGGACCCATGCAGAAGGTGATCTCTACGACTGGCCTCCGTTCCCTGAAATCAGCGCTTCGAATTTTCTGCCACTCAATCACCGGTAAGCGCAACTGGAAGCCACCATATTTTTTCGGCAACCTGAACTCAGCCATGTTATTCTTCACGTTGAGTTCCCTTGCGTCGAGGGAAGAGGTGGCTGCGCCCGTATCAATCCGAGCCGGCAATCTCACGCCCCATGGCATGAGAACTACTTCCTCCACCTCTCCAACGGTCATCTTCTCTTCGGCGCTCGCCTCTCCCGCCCGGAGAAGAGGGATAATCAGCAAGAGAAGAAACATCAGGCCTACGGACAGGCTGACCGAACGTTTTTGAAATGGGTTCTGTCTGCTCACCATCTTCATCAGTGGATGGAACCGAGATGTTCCACCGGGGATTCCCCGTTCAAGGATTGTCGGAGCAATTCGGTTTCGCGGTCCTCCGTCGTTTCACGTCCACAACAAAGTCTTCCTTGAGGAAATTGCGGCCCAAAATCAATGGGTATTTGACCATGGAGCGGTCTGCAAGGTTCACCAGGGTGCGGATTCGCTTAGAGCCGAAGCAGATTTCTAACTCCACGATTGGCCTCCGCTCGAGCCCCTCAGGGGTTCGGACGTGTCGCCAGTCGACAATCGGCAGGCGTAAGTGCAGCCCGCCATACTTTCGAGGCAACTTGAATTCAACCCGATCCTCATGGATCTTAAGCTCCCGCGCATCGAGCGAGGATTTTGCCGCTCCGGTGTCAATGCGGGCCGGAAGCTGCACCTTCCAGGGCAGGAGAATGACATCCTCTATTGTTCCAATCGTAACTTTCCCTTCCGCGCTAACCATTTCAGGAATGAACAGAAAAAACGAAACTAAGACCGAGAGCGAGAACAGGCTCAATATTCTGTCCTTCATAATGAAATCCCTTGGGTTTGTTTTTTTCTATCAGAAAGGATATCAAATGTCCATCCCGCAATGTGGACTGACGAAAGACTCTGTTCAAATTATACCAAATTCAATTCGAAGTGGGTAGTGAAGATTCGTCTGCGCCTTCGCCTTGAGCACGATGGAAACGACCTCGGATGCTGCATCAGGTCTTGCCATCCGTTTTACAGCCTGCTGCATTCTTAACAACCGCTTTTGATCGGCCAGGAGCGTATCGAACCCATGGCTGCAGCCTTGGATAAAACCATCACGGAATTCGGTTTCGGTGAAAAAGGTTCTTTCATCTGAGCCTCCTCCGATATCAGTCCTCACTTGATTGGGTAGAAAAGGACGATGGATTGTCTGTTTCTTCACCCAGACCCAGGGCCTTCACCTCCCGGCTCTCCATCAATGCCGATGCCGACCCCTCTTTGATCACCCGACCATTTCTCAGCAGATATCCCCGGCTGGAAATACTGAGGGAGAGAAGGACTTCCTGCTCCACGATGAAGAGTGTAAGTCCGGTCCGGTTCATTTCCCCGAAGAGCGTGAAGATTTCATCCATCAGACGAGGGGCCAATCCTAAAGAAGGCTCATCCAGCAGGAGAAGCTTGGGGCGGCCCATCATGGCCCTTCCGATGGAGAGCATCTGTTGCTCGCCTCCGCTGAGGGTCCCCGCCCGTTGGTGAGTTCTCTCTTGCAGGACCGGCAGAAGCTGATAAATCCATTCCAAATCTTTTTCGATGTCCTTCTTTTTCCTTCGGTGTCGGTAGGCGCCCATCATCAGATTGTCGATGACGGAAAGGGTAGGGAAGATATGACGCCCTTGCGGGACGTGGCCGATCCCTTTGGAGACGATCCTATGGGGACGCAGATTGGTGATGTCCTCCCCTTCGAAGAGGATTCTCCCCTCGGTGGTCTTCAGAATTCCGGAGAGGGTGAGCAAGAGGGTCGTCTTTCCCGCTCCATTGGGACCTAAGAGGGAGACGGCCTCTCCCTTTTTGACCTCCAAGGAAATTTCATATAATGCGGCGAGAGGTCCGTATTGGACGGTCAGTTTTTTTATCTTAAGCATCGGCCTTCCTACATGTTGGTCCCCTGCGAATGGGATTGTGCGCAAAATCGCACCAAAGTTATTCTCTTCACGCGGATTTAAATTCGAAGCACGAAATCCGAATTTCGAAACAATCTCAAAGGACCAAATTTCAAATGTTCCAAAGAAGAAGGTTTAGAGATTTTGAATTTCGAAAATTCGCATTTGTTTCGGATTGGTCCGAGACGGACGCTTCGCCCGATATTCGGATTTCGGATTTTGTCAACGACACCTACCACCCGTTTCATTCTTGCTACGTCGAGTTAAATATGCCTCGATCACTTGAGAGTCTTTTTTTACCGCCTCCGGTGTCCCTTCGGCGATCAGTTCCCCATTATGAAGGACCGCAATCTCGTCCGCGATCTCCATCACCATACCCATGTGATGCTCTACGATAAAGACCGTAACCCCCCCCTGTCTGACCTGTGAGATGTGTTGCGAGAGCTGCTCGATTTCTCCGAGGGTCAGCCCGGAGGCTGGTTCATCTAAAAGGAGAAGTTCCGGCTTCATGGCAAGAGCCCGGCCTAACTCAAGGAGCTTTTGTTTACCGTACGGGAGTTGAGAGGCAAGGGATTCCCATTTGCCCAACAGGCCAAGGGAATCGAGAATTTCCCTGGCTTCCTTCAGGGCTTCTTTTTCCAACCTTCTTATCCGGGGGAGCCAGAGTCCGCAGGACAGGAGCCCTTCCTTAAGCCTCCGGCTCATTCCGGCCATGATATTTTCCACCACGGTCATGTTTCCCCAAATTTGTAATGTCTGAAACGTTCTCCCTATTCCAAGAATGGATCGCTCATGGGGCTCCATGGAGGTGATATTTTTTTCTTTGAAAAAGATTTTCCCTGAATCGGGCTTCTCGACGCCGCTGATCAGATGGAAGAGAGTGCTTTTCCCGGCTCCATTGGGTCCGATCAGTCCCTTGATACTCCCTTTTTCCAGTTTCAGCGAAACCCGGTCCAGAGCCCGTATTCCATCATACTCTTTGATGATCTCCTTAATTGAAAGCAGCGGCATTAGAGTTTCCCTTTGTCTCTCTTTCTCTTCTTCGCCCAATAACCGATCAGGTAAATGACCCTGACATTCAAGCGGGTTGCAATCCCGTCCGGAAAAAAGATGAGCAGCAGGATCAGGATAATGCTGTAGACGGGGAGACTGTATTCCTGGTATTTGCTCAAAGTGTCCATCAGCCAGGTGAGGAGAATGGCTCCGGCGATGGGTCCGTAGAGATTTCCCATGCCTCCCAGCATCACCATCATGACGACCAGGATCGTGAATCCGAGGCTAAAGGCTTCGGGACTGGCTGTTGACATGATGCAGGCAAAGAGGCTCCCGGCCCATCCGGCAAAGACTGCACCGAGGACAAAAGCCTCCAATTTCGTCTTGGAAACATCAATTCCCACGCTCGAGGCCGCATCTTCACTCGCTGCCACAGCCAAAAGGGAACGGCCCACTTTAGACCGGACCAGGTTTTTTGAGAAGATGAATAGACCCGTGACGACTCCCCAGGCGAGATAGTACTGTTTAAGATAGGTATCGAAAGAGAACCCCATGACGGAAAACCAGGGAATGCCAAAGATTCCGATGACTCCTCCGGTGAGGGAAGTGGATTCCCGGACGACGACCAAAAAGATTTCCCCAAACCCCAGTGTCGCCAATGCCAAGAAATAGCCCTTCAGTTTGAGGATGGGTCTGCCGATCAAATGGGCGATCAAGGCCGCCGAAAGGGCCGAAGCCCAGAAAGCCAGAAAGGTTGGAACGGCATAACGGGTGGTGAGGATGGCTGTGGTATAGGCGCCGATTCCAAAGAAAGCAGCGTGCCCTAAAGAGATCTGCCCCGCGTATCCCATAAAGAGACTGAGTCCCAACGCCAGGATGGCGTAGATCCCGGCCAATACCATGAGGTGGTGAAAGTGCGAATCAGACCAGATCAGGGGCGCCAGACAGATCGCCGCAAGATAAAAGATGTCCTTCTTTTTGAAATCTTTCTTATGATAGAGATAGGGATCGGGTGCGATGAGCGAGATGAACCACAGGGGCACCAGATAGAAGAGGTCCCGTTTTCTAAACTGGGTTTGTGGCGCTTTCGCTGTTTGAGAAGACACGGTCATGTGTAAAGTTCCAATTTCCAAATCCCAAATTCCAAATAATGTCCAAATCCCAATTTCAAACGACTACCCCTCATTTTTCCCCTCTGCCTCCGGAGACTGTGTTCACAATCAACGAAAAACCACATCCGGCGCAAAGGCAGGGTAGGCGGCCAGGTGACGAAGCTTTAGAGCGGAAACCTTTTAAGAGTCAATTACCGGGCTGCAAGCCCTGAAAAAGATTGCATTTGGAACGAGCATGATTACCCATATCTCTATAATGACCGCATTCTAAAGCTGAGGAACCTGACTGTCTACCCTGCCCAAACCTTTTCTACCATCGGCGGCTGTCGATAAAAGGCGACCCCAAGATCCCTTTGGGTCGGAAATAGAGAATGAGCAATAAAATCACGAAAGCAACCCCATCCTTGTATCCCGAAGGGATAAAGGCCAGACTTAACGATTCCACAATCCCGAGGGCAAAGCCTCCAAGAATAGCGCCGCTATTCTTACCCCAGCCTCCCAGAACGGCGGCGATAAAGCCCTTCAGCCCCAAGAGTGCCCCGGAGCTATAGCTTGTGAAGAAGACGGGGGTGATCAGGATCCCGGCAAAGGCCCCTACTCCGGCGCTCACTCCGAACGCTAAGAAGACCATGAGGTTTCTTGATATGCCCAGGAGATCGGCCCCGAGGGGGTCGGTTGAACTTGCCTCCATGGCCTTTCCCAATAAGGTTCGATGCGAGAGGAGATAGAGAAAGATCAGCATTATAAAAGTGGACAACAAGACCCAGAGACTCTGCGGGGAAACAGAGATTTTCGCGATCTGAAGAGGTCCTTCACTGGAAAAAGGAGGAAGGGTTTTAGGCAGCGTTCCAAAGATAAGTCCACTCGTGCTGCTGAGGAAAATCGAAGCCCCGAGCGTAGCCATGATCAGGATGAGAACGGAAGCCTTCCGCAAGGGATAGAGGATTGAAAGATGCATCGCAAAGCCGATCAACACAACCATCAGGATGGCGATCAGAGCGGCTAAAGGGTAGGGGAGCCTTAAACCATTCAGGAGGAAAAAGGTAAGGACTCCTCCCAACATCACAAACTCCCCCTGGGCGAAATTGATGATTTGGGAAGCCCTGGAGATGGTCACGAATCCTAAGGCCACCAGGGCATAGATGGCCCCAATCGTGATACCGGAGAAAAGGAGTTGAGGAATGTAGGTCCAAAAGTCCATGAAGTCGACGGGCCACAAAAAAGGGTGAGACTGTTCATGACAGGCTCACCCTTGTGATTTACCATATAACTTACGCTGCCTTCAACTCGAATCTCATTCGAGTCCGGGGAACTTGATGCGCTTAAACTTCCCTCCTTCGATTCGAATGAATACCATGTCCCTTTTGCTTAAACCATCATGGTCGGTGGGGCCGTAATTGTAAATTCCATGACACGCCTTAAGGTCCTTCGTTTTTTCAAGGGCATCTCTGAATGTCTCCCGGGTCACCTTTCCCCGGCACCGCTTCAGCGCATCGTAAACGAGGGCGATCGCATCATGGCCATGGCCCGAGAACTGGTCAATTCCCATGCCGTAACGTTCCTTCATCCGCTTATCGAAATCAAGAATGACGGGCCGGATCGGATCATTTTCATCAAGCTGATCAGGCACGACCGGCTTTCCAGCACCAAACTCCACCCCTTCCATGGCTTGTCCGCCCAAGGCAAGAATGAAGCCGAATCCGAAGCCATGGGTTCCGAGAATGGGAGTCTTGACCCCCAGGGTTCTCAAGTTCTTGCAGACGATCGGGCCGGGTGGACCGGCGGTACAGGCATAGAAGGCGTCCACTTCTTCTTTCTCAAGGATCGGTTTGAGTTTGATGAGCTGGGGGGTCATATCGATATCCGTCGGCTGATGGGTTTCCTTGGAGATAATGACTTTCATCCCCTTTTCCTCACCGAAACGTTTATAAAGCTCAGCCAGGCTTTGGGCCAGCGGCCAGGCACCGTGGAAAACGAGCACCTTTTTGTATTTCCTGGCCAGAGAAAGGTCGACCAACTTCTGGGAGACGATCGTATCGCTCTGGGCGATATTGAAGGCCCATTTCTGTTTCAGCTTCCGCATCATCGGATTCGATGGGCAGATGATGAGGTTGGTGATCTTTTCTCTTTCGGCGATGGCTCTGCTTGCTCCCTGTAAGTTGTCTTCAAACGGACCGATGACGGCCAGGATCTCCTTGTCCCGGGTAAATTTGGTGATATTCGAAGCCACCCTTCCGACATCGAAACCATTGTCCTCGAAAATCAGCTCGAGAGGATGTCCATCGACGCCGCCTTCCTTGTTGATCTTCTCTACCTCGAGCGTCATGGCACCCTTCAGGAGTTTGGTCACCTCGGCCCACGGTCCGCTGAATTCAAGGTTGACTCCGATCTTATAGGGGGATTTCTCGGCGACGTAAGCCGGAGAAACCCAGACCATGAGAATCGAGGTTAGAATTGATACGAGAAAAACCATCTTTTTCATCGAATAACCTCCTTAAATTTAAGAGCTACAGATATTTCTGGATCAGGATCTCAGCGATCTGGACGGCGTTCAGTGCCGCACCCTTCCGGATATTGTCCGCAACGATCCACATGTTGATGCCGTTGGGGATCGATTCATCCTCGCGAATCCTTCCGACAAAGGTTTCATCCTTGCCTGCCGCATGGATGGCCAAAGGATATTCGAACTTCTTGGGATCGTCCACGACCACGACTCCCGGAGCCTTTGAGAGAATCTTCCTTACCTCGTCCGCTTTCAACTTCTTTTCGGTCTCAATATTGACCGATTCCGAATGGCCGTAAAAGACGGGGACCCGGACGGTCGTTGCGGTCACGCGGATCGAATCATCCTCCATGATCTTCTTCGTCTCATTGACCATCTTCATCTCTTCTTTGGTGTAGCCGTTGTCGAGGAAGACGTCGATGTGGGGAAGACAATTAAAGGCGATTTGATGCGGATAGACCTCTTTCTTGACCTCCTGCTGGTTATAAATCGCAAGGACCTGGGTTTCCAATTCTTTGATCGCTCGCTTTCCCGTTCCTGAAACCGCCTGGTAGGTGGAGACCACCACTCTCTTGATCCGGGCGGCATCATGAAGAGGCTTCAGCGCAACCACCATCTGGATGGTTGAGCAGTTGGGGTTGGCGATGATATTCTTTTTCGGGTACTGGGCGATGGCATGGGCGTTGACTTCCGGGACCACCAGAGGAACTTCAGGGTCCATGCGAAAGGCGCTCGTATTGTCGATCACCACACAGCCTGCCTGTCCGGCAATGGGAGCAAACTTTTCACTGACCGAACCCCCTGCCGAGAAGAGACCGATATCGACGCCCGCGAAGGAGTTTTCGTCCAACATTTCCGCCGTATAAGACTTCCCTTTAAACTCCAACTTTGTTCCCGCGCCCCGTGTTGAGGAAAGAAGCTTCAGCTTATCTACTGGAAAGTTTCTCTGCTCCAGAGTGGCAATCATTTCGTTTCCCACCGCACCGGTGGCCCCTACGACAGCAACGTTATACTTCTGTTTCTTCATACGATCCTCCAACTTTAAACGAACAGGGATGCTCCTTTCGAACACCCCTGTTCTCTAGATACCGCCTCGTATCTACAATTATAAATAGGAGAAAAAAGGGGATGTTGTCAAGAGGGAGATTGATTTCCGGACAACTTTTTTTGGTTCAAGGAATCAAGTCCTTACCTCTTCCGCAGCGCTCCAGGGAAAAGAATTTTTGGGCAAAACTAGTCCAGATCCAGGTTCACTTTACACTGATTACATTTTACAGCGCCCCGGAAGACTTTATTGCCGCATTCAGGACAAATATAGCGGGCTTCTTCATCTTGAATCCATTTTTCAGTACCCACCTCTCGCCAATACGGAATAGCCCGCAAAATAACCTTTTTGCCAACAGCCATGGGAAAATGTTCAATGTGCTGACAAGGAAATTGATCGCACTGATGGCATCCGGTGTAACCTTTCTCTCGTGTGCAGGCCCTGATCTCACACTGTCGGCAATGCATAAACTGCTCATCGGATAAGCAGCCGCGGCACTTGATATCTTCTATCGAGAGGTTTTCACTATTGGGAAGAATCCCTTTGCCGGGAACTTTTCCCCTGTAAAGATTGACTAAAGCCTCCTTGAATTTCTGATTATGATCGCGGTGTGCGATATAGATGGCACAGACTCCGCAATAAAGACCACAAGGAGCAATCAAATCCGGATTGATCTTCATAGCGCTAATTCCTCCTGATTTACCATCTTCTCATACTAACGCTATAGAGCCAAGCCGACCGGCCACAGATGCTGACGAAAAGCACAGAGCTATCGTGGGTCGGCTTCAGTGACTTATAGGGTCTCAGTTTTCCTCTCCATATATTTCCAGGTCATCAAATCTTGTTGGAAACTTCCCCCATTTCCTAAAATCAGATTCCGTGAGATTTTTGTACTTTTCTGTTTCGGTATGTCTCACATTCCAAGCGGTGTTTAGGTGATGATATGCATGTCTGAGGGAAAGCTCCAGCTCCACCTCGGCTGGTTTTTTAGTCGAGGCTATCTGCAATTCCAATTCTTCTAGCTCTTCTCGGGCCTCCTTGATGTTCGACAATATTATTTTCCAATTTAGTTTCTTCATGGTTTACCTATAATAATAATTAGATTGCAGGTTGTAATTTCCTAAAATCCTATACATACTGGTTGGTTTTGTCAAACAAATTTCTCCAGAATTTACAATGATTCAACTGGCCACTCAATTATTAGTCAATCCATATTCATGTAGACACTGAAGACCAAATCCCTCCTTCCCTCCCTTTGCGAAAGGGAGGAATTACCCCTCTTTGGCAAAGAGGGGCAAGGGGAGATTTTCTGAAGCGTATGTCTTCCTTATTATGGACTCCTTAGTAAGTGGCTCAGAGATTTGGAGGCGTTCTCTTAGAGGAATAACTATGTGGACGGAACTATGGTTTATGCCCGTCTTAAGGGTACTGTAAATCGAAGGCATTCCGAATTAGTTCAATTTCTTCCCTCGCAGGGGGAAGGAGGATGGCCACGACATCAAACCTTGCTTTTATATCTTCAAGTTTCTTCTCTTTGAGGAAATAGAGTGCCACTTTGGACAGTTGCCTCTGTTTAAATGGAGTGACCGCCAGTTGGGGAGGACCGAAGGCCATCGATGTCCTGGTTTTCACCTCGACGAAGACCAGGGTATCCTTCTCTTTGGCAATGATGTCCATCTCGCCCATCTTGCAGACATAATTCTGTTCAAGAATGCGATAGCCCTTCTTCTTCAAGAATCGAAGGGCCTTCTCCTCGCCCGTTTTGCCAAGTTCCTTCTTTTCTCTCCGTGGCTCGTGCCCGTGATCCGTGTCCGTAGCTAATCCTTTCTTATCTTTCAACTGCCCACTGCTTACTGCCTACTGGTAGCTGATTGATTATAAGTACTCCTTCACTCCTCGAAAGGTCTTGCGGTGGAGCTCGCAGACGCCGAATCTTTCAATCGCCCGTTGATGTTCCCTGGTGCCGTAACCCTTGTGCCTGGCAAAATTATACTGAGGGTACTTCAGATGACATTCCGACATCATTTGGTCCCGGGTGACTTTGGCTATGATGGAAGCGGCCGCAATGGAGTTGCAGAGCCGATCGCCTTTTCGGATGGGTTTCTGAGGAATGGGGAGTTCAAGACCACCCTGGGAGCCGTCGATCAGGATAAAATCGGGAGGGGAGGGGAGGTTTTCGATGGCCAGGGCCATGGCTTTTAACGTGGCCTGGAGAATATTGATGCGATCGATCTCCTCCTGGCCGATCACGCCGATGCCTACTCCTTCGGCCTCTTCAAAGATCGTTTTGTAAAGCTGCTCCCGTTTTTTTGATGGAATTTGTTTTGAGTCAAAAAGCTTCTCTGTGATGCCTTCCTGAGGCAGGATCACTGCTGCAGCGACAACCGGTCCGGCGAGGGGCCCCCTCCCAACCTCGTCCACACCGGCGATCCGATGATAACCCCGACGAGAATACATCTTCTCGAAATAGTCCATGGGCTGGGGTGGTAGATCTGGGAAGAGCATAACAAACAAAGTAGGCAGTGAGCAGTAAGCAGAACAAAATTACGGATTGGATCTCCTGCTGCCTACTACATTCTGCCTTCCGCATTCTGATTGTTAAGCGACTTTTTTCTTTTCTCCTCGAATACGAGCTGCTTTTCCCTTCAGGCCCCGAAGGTAGAAAAGCTTAGCCCTTCTTACCTTGCCCCGGTTGATCACGTCGATACGATCGACCCGGGGGGAGTGGGCGGGGAAAATCCTCTCAACGCCGACCCCGTAAGAGATTTTCCTCACGGTGAACGAAGATCGAATGCCTCCCTTCTTCTTGCGAATGACCACTCCTTCGAAGGGCTGTATTCTTTCCTTCTCTCCCTCAACGATCTTTACATGGACCCTTATGGTATCACCCACCCTGAAGTCCGGGAGATCTGTCCTTAACTGTTCTCTTTCAACTGCTTCCATCAGGTTCATCTTCTTCTCCTCCTACGCTTGATCAAACCCGCAGAGAGCAAAGCGCATAGCGCAAAGCGAAAAAAATAAGAAATTGAAACTCTATGCTCTATGTCCCATGGGCCGTACTTTTTAGATTGTTCTGTCCCCTAACAACCGGTCCAAAATGATGGCCACTGCCGAGCGCACTGAAAGGTGATTATACCCTTTTCCTTCTATCGGCGCCAGAACATAATCGGAATCGTCCCTGACCTGCTGCGTTAAACCCCATCCTGTCCCAAACAGAATGAAATAGGGCGTGGTTTCATCTTTCAATAACTTTCTGAAAAAATCGAAATCAATGCCTTTGGGATGAGGCGAGGCCCCTGTGGCCACTCTTTTCACTCTTTTCTGCCAGAGATCGGAGATCGTTCGATCGGCTTCGTCAATGGTCCGTGAGACGTGGACGAGAGACAGAGACTCCTTTCGGGTCGGATTGTAAACCGACCCAAAGCCTTCTACCCAGTGTCGAATGATCCTTTCCGCTAACTGAACCTGGCTTTCTAGAGGGGTGATGATGAAAAACCCTCCTATTCCGAACGTCTTGGCACAACGGGCAATATCATGAATATCAAAGTTGGTGACGGCGGTGGCTACGATTTCCTTTCTTTTGTCATAAACCGGATGGTGGACCAGTCCGATATAAAGATTAGAACTCATTCTTATCCTTCATCCGCATCGCGCAATCCGCACTCGGCATTCCGCCATGATCTTGTGAATGAAGAGCTTCCTCCAGGAGCCCTTTCTCCTCGTCGGTGAGACTGGCCTTCGCTAAAAGATCCGGCCGTCTCGACGAGGTTCGCTTGATGGCCTCCTGTCTCCTCCAGAGAGAAATCGCTGAGTGATTTCCCGAAAGCAGCACTTCCGGAACGCGACGTCCTCTGAAATCTACAGGGCGCGTGTACTGAGGATATTCCAGAAGGGAGTTGAAAAAGGAATCATCTTCTGCCGAGCGGTCGGACCCCAAAACTCCGGGGATAAATCTTGAGACTGCGTCGATCAGAACCATCGCTGCCAGTTCCCCTCCTGTCAGGACATAGTCCCCGATCGAGATCTCCTCGTCGATGAACTCTTTCGCCCTTTCGTCCACCCCTTCGTATCGGCCACAAAGAAGGACAAGATGGGGCCGGGTGGAAAGCCTCCTGGCCAGATCCTGATCGAGAGGTTTTCCCTGGGGAGTCAAATAAATGGTCCAGGCGGATCGATCTTGTGACTTGACGGACTCGATAGCCCGGGCGATGGGCTCCACTTTCATCACCATGCCCTGGCCTCCTCCATAAGGGGCATCATCTACCACCTGATGTTTATCCAGCGCGAAGTTACGGATATTAACGGTTTGAATCTGGATAAGTCCTTTTTCGACGGCCTTTCCCAGGATGCTTTCCTGAAGCGGGGAAGAAAACATGTTGGGAAAGAGGGTAAGCACGTTAAATTTCATCCTCATTCTCCCACAGGCCCTCCATTCGGACGACCTTCATCACCCTTTCCTTGAGATTAATGCTCTGGATGACCCCTTCTATCGCCGGGAGAAAGATTTCTCCCCTTTTCCCTTCGACCACATAGACGTCATTGGCTCCCGTAGGAATGATTTCCTTCACCTTTCCGATCCTTTTACCTTCCTGCGTCTCAACCTCCATTCCCAGGAGGTCGGCCCAATAATACTCTCCTTCTTCTAATTCAGGGAGGGCTTCCTTCTTGACGAAAATCTCTTTTCCGATGAGGGGCTCTGTCTCTTCAATCTTCTCGATGCCCCTCAATCGAAGGATGAGGCGACGTGGCTGGGTAACGACTTCTAAAATTTCATAGGGTTCCAGCCCCCTCGTTTCGTTCTGGATAAAGATCTCCCGATAAGAAAAAAAACGGCGGAGGTCGTCTCCAAAGTACTCCACCTTCATCTTCCCCTTGACCCCGTGGGGTTTGACTACCCTGCCAATGGGGAAAAGATTTTTCTCCATAGACCTTTATTGAGATTTCCGAAAAAGTCCGGAAATCTCTGATCCCATTGAGTAGAAACCGATGACACGGGGATGAAATTTATTGAGACTTCGGGAAAATCCGTGTCATCCGGAGGGCAGGCCTTCTTATTCGATGATCTCTAAAACGGAACGTTTCCCCACATTCGCTGAGACAGCGCCCAGGATGACCCGGATGGCCCGGGCCGTCCGGCCCTGTCTTCCGATCACCTTCCCCAAATCTTCCTTGGCCACCGAAAGTTCAATCACAGAAGTCTTTTCACCTTCAATCTCAGACACCTTGACTTGATCCGGATGATCGACCAATGCCTTGGCAATATACTCCACCAGCTCCTTTGCGCTCATGACCCCACCTCCACTTTTCGCATCAGTCCCGAAGAGATTCATGGTCAGCAAGGATTTTGGAAAAGGCGGCTTATTCGGTCTTCCCTTCAGCCGGCTTCTTTGAAATTCCAGATCGAATCAAAAGTTGACGAACGGTCGGGGTGGGCTGAGCTCCCTTTCTCAGCCACTCCCTCGCCTTTTCTTCCTTAAACCGAACCTCCACCGGATCCTTCTTGGGATCGTATGTTCCCACCTGCTCAATAAATTTACCACTCCTGGCAGCCCGGCGATCCGAAACCACAATTCGGTAATAGGGGGTTTTCTTCCCTCCAAATCTCATCAATCTCATGGATGCAGCCATATCGTTTCTTACCACCTCCTTTGGTTGAAATTGGAATATTGGAATGATGGATTAGAAATCATCTGCCAGTGACAGATCTTGAATGGACCCATTATTCCATTGTTCCATTATTCCACCGTTCCAGTAAATGTGACGATCACGAAAAGAACGGGGCCCGGCCTCTTCCGAACCCTTTCTCTCCCATTTTAGCAAACTGCTTCATCATCTTTCGAGCCTGGGCGTACTGTTTGAGAAGCCGGTTGATCTCCTGGACGCTCGTCCCACTTCCCCGGGCAATCCTCAATCTCCGACTCCCGTTGATGATCTGATAATTGGCCCGTTCTCTTGGGGTCATAGAATTGATGATGGCTTCCACCCTACCCAATTCCTTCTCGTCGAAATCGAGCCCCCCCATCCCCTTCATCTTTTTCGGAAGTCCCGGGATCATTCCCAGGATCGATTCCAAAGACCCCATCTTCCGAACCTGTTGGATCTGGTCCCGAAAATCTTCCAGGGTAAAGGAATCTTTTCGGATCTTTTTCTCCAGCTCCTTTGCCGTTTTCTCATCGAAGGCGGCCTCTGCCTTCTCAATCAGGGTAAGGACGTCTCCCATCCCCAGAATTCTCTGGGCCATTCGATCGGGATGAAAAGGTTCCAGAGCGTCCAGCTTTTCTCCCACTCCCATAAATTTGATGGGTTTTTGTGTGACGGATTTAATCGAAAGAGCAGCTCCCCCCCGTGCGTCTCCATCCATTTTGGTCAGAACGACTCCGTCAATGCCCAGACGGTCATTAAAATTCTTTGCGATGTTAACCGCGTCCTGCCCGGTCATCGCGTCGGCGACCAGGAGTACCTCTCTCGGCTTAATCTGAGCCTTGATCTCCCGCAGTTCGAGCATGAGGGCCTCATCGATATGCAGCCTCCCGGCGGTATCGATGAGCATCAAATCGTAACCTCCCTTCAGGGCAACGTCCCGCGCCTTCAAACAGATGTCGATCGGCGTTTGAGACGCTTCGGGACGATAGAAATCAACCTTTAACTCTTCTCCTAATTTCTGCAACTGGTCGATCGCTGCGGGCCGGTAAACGTCAGCGGGAACGAGATAAGGTCTTTTTTTCTTTTCCTGAAAGTATCGGGCCAGTTTACCGGCGGTGGTCGTCTTTCCACAGCCGTGGAGGCCGACCAGCATAATTGGAACAGGAGGGCTTCCTGAAAGCTGAATTTTCTGCTCTTCGGCGCCCATCAAGGAGGTCAACTCTTCTCTTACAATCTTGATCAATTGCTGAGCGGGCGTCAGACTTCCCATCACTTCCTGGCCGACCGCTCTTCCCTGGACCTGCTGAATAAAATCCTTGACGACCTTGAAATTGACATCCGCCTCCAGGAGGGCAATCCTCACCTCCTTCAGGGCTTCCTGAATGTTCTCCTCCGTCAACTTTCCGTGGCCTCTCAGCTTTTTGAAAACCGAATCTAATCTTGCCGAAAGATTTTCAAACATGCTTTAACTCCGAAAAGAATACAAATATCTTATTTTATTAATTTTTTTTCAAATTGTCAAATTGCCTGATTCTCAAGCCGCCGTGAACCTCTGGGGATTTCTGATCTGTCACCCAACCTCCGCACCCGTAAGGGGCAGACTCCAACCAAAGTCGTGTAAGGTCGAATGGTTACGCTTCCGTTCTCACCCCGCAGAGACTGGATCTGAAAATTTTCGGATTACAGTCCCTTGATGAATTTCCATTCCCTGCCCTCTTTCTTCAAAAAGAGGACCTCCTTACCGGAATAATGATTCTTTTTCTCTCCTTTTTCTACCTCCAAGTAGAATTGCTGAATAACGGTTGAAGTATCTCCTTCAATTTGGACAGATCGGTCCCAGCTGGAGTAGGTAATCCGATCGAAGGTTTTGAAATAGCCTTCAATCCGCTCTTGAAGCCGGTAAACGTCTTCCTCCTTATCCTGATAGGCCTTGGAGATGCAAGAGAGGTAAAGAGAGAGGTCCTTTTTCTGAAGGGCCTCTTGCCTTCGATTCAAAATTTGATAGATTTTTTCTTCTTCAGAAATCTGGCAGGCGAGGAGGAAAAGAACGGGGAGGACAAGCGGGAGGAACCGTTTTATCATTTCAACTTTTGAATTTCTCCGGGCAGGACCTTCACCTTGCCCCGTCCGCTCGGCCCTCCTTTTACCTCGACGCGATTCTTATCGATATCGAAGATGATTTCATCTCCTAAAACGAGATTATCTCCCTCTGAAACTTTCGGATCACCCGTCAAAACCATTTTTTGCTCAAGGTTGTAAAAAACCGCCTTCTGGCAATGAGCGACTCGGAGCCCCTGTTGGATTTTCACATTTCCCCCGGCAGTCACCCGCTCGACTCCCTTACCGTCTTCAATGGTTACGATTTCTAAAGAATCAGCATAGATGACGATGTCTTTTTGTCGAGCAATAACATTCCCTTTGAAAATGACCAAATTTTCCTTCCAGCGGGCTTCCACGTTGTCGGAGGTGACGTCGATGGGTTGGCTCTTATCGGCGGAGATCGCAAGATTAGACGTGGTCGTCTCCGGAGCAGCCTTCTTCTGGACGCCTATTTTCTCTCCGGAAGGCGCCGAAGTGGCAGGGAGCGCCGCCACCCTTTTCTCCTCGTCAGGTTTCACTTCTATTCTGGACGCGGTGTCGGCAGAAAGGGAAGGAGGGGGAAGCTGCGCTCGATCTTCCTTCATCGGCTCCACCGGTGGCACGGGTTCTGATTTATTCGCTTCCTCGACGGGAGGAACGGCCTGAGCTCGACCTTCCTGAATGGGTTCAATGGCCAGCGGTGAAGCTGATTTCTTCTTTTCTTCTTCTCTTGGAGGATTTGCCTGGATCGGATCGTCCGGAATGGCGGGGGAGATCGATCTTTCGCTCTCCTTCCTCAAGTCACTCTTTTTCTCCTCCTTTAGAGAAACAGGCTGTTTTCCTTCTTCATCGAATTTGATCCAGGAAATCTTCCCCGGATCGATCGCAGCGGCCTCGTCTTTTTTGCCGGCCCCTTCGGTTTTGCGGTGAGAGGCCTCGATTTTCGCCAGGTCTTTATCGAGCATCTCCCTGGCTTCTTTGGTGTAGGAGCTCTTGGGATATTCGGTGACCATTCTCGTGAAGGCGGCTTCGGCCTTTTTCCATTGATCGAGTTCAATATAACTCTTTCCTAAGAGGTAGAGGGTTTTATCCTCTTCAGGGGTTTTAGGGAATTTCTCCAACAATCTCTCAAAACGGGGGACAGCCGCTTCAAACCTTCCTTGCTTATAATAGAAATTCCCGATGTAGAATTCATGGTCAGCCAACCGGTTTTTGCAAACGCCAATTTTTTCCCTTGCCTTCTCGGTAAAGAGGCTGGGAGGATAGCCGGCGATGAGATATTCAAAACTGGAAAGGGCTTTTTTCGTGGGTGTCTGATCCCGATCCAGGGTGAGCATCTGATTGAAATGAGACATCCCGATTTGAAACTGAACATAAGGGATCTCTTCATGGCTGGGATGGGTCTTCTTGAACTCTTCATAGGCCGCAATCGCTTCTACAAATTCCTTTTTCAAGAAATGGCAATCGCCGACCTTCAACTCGGCCAAAACGGTATAAGGAGGGCTATCCGGAAAGCTCGACTTCAACTCTTCGAATTTCTTCTGGGCATCGATATAATCTCTTTTATTGAATCGAGCCAATCCTTCTCGATAGAGGGTTTCGGGGTTTCCCTCAATCTTGAGATCTTTCCCTTTTCCACCGCATCCAAAAAGCAGGGAGACCGTGATGGGCAGCCAGACCAGCCGCTTCAAAAAAGTGCTCTTTTTCATATAAAAAGTTTCCAAAAGTTCCATAATTATGATAGGAAGGGCTTAGGATGTCAACACAAAAATCCCTTTTGAGAGCGGGGGGAACTGGCCAAAAGGGCTTCTGGATAAAGCATCTTTTGCCTTGAATTTAGAGCAGAAAATCTTTAAGATAACATTAAAAACCTTATCTTCATGCTCAAGGAAAATCCGAGGAAAGCGAGAAAACCCGATGAAGATTGAGACAGCCAAAAGAATTGATCAAATCCCCCCTTATCTTTTTGCAGAGATTGATAAGAAGAAAGAGGAGATGCGGAAGAAGGGGACAGACATCATTGACCTGGGGATTGGGGACCCGGACCTCCCCACTCCCAAACCGATTATTGAACGGTTAAAAAAGTCGTCGGAAGATCCTAAAAACCATCGGTATCCATCCTATGAAGGAATGATCGAGTTCAGAACAGCGGTGGCCCAATGGCTCAATAAAAGGTTTGGTGTCAAATGCAGCCCTCAGTCGGAGGTCCTTGCCCTGATCGGTTCGAAGGAAGGCATCGCTCATATTCCTCTTGCCTTCGTTAACCCGGGAGATTACGTATTGGTCCCAAGTCCGGGATACCCTGTTTACCGTGTTTCGACACTTTTTGCGGGAGGAACCCCCTATTTTTTGCCTCTTCGTAAAGAGAATGGCTTTTTGCCCCGACTTTCAGAAATTCCCGAATCGATCGCCCAAAGAGCGAAACTGCTTTTCATCAACTACCCCAATAACCCCACCTCCGCCATCGCTGAGAAACCCTTCTTCGAAGAGGTGGTCGCCTTTGCCCGGCGCTACCAGATCATTGTGTGCCATGACGCGGCCTATTCCGAGGTGGCTTTTAGCGGCTATCGTCCCCTCAGTTTCTTTGAGGTCGAGGGAGCGAAAGAAGTCGGGATCGAATTCCACAGCCTCTCAAAGACTTTCAATATGACGGGGTGGAGAATCGGATTTGCGGTGGGATGCTCTGAAATCATCTCTGTTCTGGGAAGGGTGAAGACCAATATCGACTCCGGCGTTTTCCAGGCCATCCAGGAAGCCGGGATCGCCGCTTTGAATCACTTTGATACCCCGCTCCCTGAAATTATTAGAATCTATGAGGGACGACGGGATGTGATGGTGAAGGGGCTACGGGGGATCGGGTTGGAAGTGGATCAACCCAAGGCAACCTTCTATCTCTGGATTCGGATTCCGAAAGGATATACCTCTGCCCAATTCGCCTCGCTCTTGCTTGAGCGTGGAGGGATCGTGGCCACTCCTGGAAATGGTTTTGGAGAGGAGGGAGAAGGCTACATCCGGATGGCTCTTACCGTCGATGAGAAAAGGCTGGAAGAAGCGATCGAAAGACTCAAGAAGATCAAGTTCTGAGGGATTTCCCTTTCACCCATCCAACCGATGGAGCACAGTCATTCATCATTTTCCTTTTCGTCTTTTTGCTAGACCCCCGACGAAGAATCCGGAGGGACACCATGGAAAACCTTTTTTATGATGCCTTTCTGATAGCGATCCTCATTCTCATGAATGGCTACCTGGCCGGGACAGAAATTGCGGTGGTGACGGCGAGGAAGAGCACCATTAAACAGCTGGCCGAAAGCGGGAAGAGAAGTGCGAAGATTTTTCTAAAACTAAAAGAGGAACCCGATCGGTTTCTGGCGACCATCCAGATCGGCATCACGGGAGTGGGTGTTCTGGCTTCCGCGGTCGGTGGCGCGGCAGCCGTCAAGGTCATTAAACCCGCCCTTCAGACGGTCCCCGTCGAAACCATTTCGCTGGCTGCCGAACCCATTTCCATCGTGATCGTGGCCGTCGTGATTACGTATTTTACCGTGATCTTTGGGGAACTGGTGCCCAAGTCCGTTGCGTTGATGCATCCTGAAAACTTCGGTCTGTGGACGGCGAGAAGCATCGATATCTTTGCAAAGATCAATTCCATTTTCGTGAAAGTGCTCACCTTCAGCACCTCCCTCGTGCTCAGCCCCTTCGGCAGGAAACCCTTCACCGAGAGAGCGTACATTACCGAGGAAGAGGTGAAACTCTTAATAAAAGAGGGAGGGAGACACGGGGTCTTCGAGCCGGCAGAGGAAAGGATCCTCCAGAGCGTTTTTGAATTTACCGACATGTCGGTCAAAGAGGTGATGGTCCCCGATATGCGGATGGTGGCCATCCAGATCGATCGGTCTCCCCGGGAGATCCTTTCCATCATCGAAGAGGAACAATTCTCCCGATATCCGGTCTTCGGGAGAGAGCTGAACGACATCAGGGGAATCCTCAACGCGAAAGACTTCCTGACCCTCTTTGGAAAAACAGGCCAGGTGGATGTCCGAAAGATCATTCGCGCCCCTTTTTTTATCCCCGAGACGATGAAAATCAGTCTCCTCTTAAGGGAGATGCAGAGGAGAAGAATTCATATGGCCCTGGTGGTCGATGAATATGGCGGGGTCGCAGGGCTGGTCACGATGGAGGATCTGGTAGAAGAGATCATCGGAGAGATCCGGGACGAGCATGACATCGAAAGCCCTGTGGTCCAGCTTTCGGATGGAACCCTGCTGATCGACGCATCGATCAGTCTGAAGGATTTAAAGGAGGACTATCATGTTCCCCTTCCGGAGTCTCCGGACTATGACACCCTCGGCGGTTTCTTGATGGCCGCACTCCAAAAAATTCCCCAAGCCGGCGACATGGTCGAAATCGAAGGGAAGCGGTTGAAAATTGTTGAAATGGTCGGCCAGCGAATCTCCAAAGTCAAACTGGAAAAGCTTCCCGAACCCGTCGAAGGACCCCCGAGCGCATAACGACAAGTGTATCGTTCCGTTAAGAAACGGAACGCTCGAAGTCGAAATCGGAGAGAAAAGAAATGGATTGGAAGATTTTTCTTACCACTTTCGGAACAATTTTCCTTGCCGAACTGGGTGACAAGACACAGTTGGCGGCCATCATGATGACTTCCAAGACAAAACTTCCCTGGTCGGTATTTGCCGGGGCCGCTCTCGCTCTGTGCCTCGTCACACTGATTGGAGTTCTCTTCGGTGAGGGTCTGATCGCCGTCATCCCCGGGAATATTCTCAAGAAGGGGGCTGCGTTAGCCTTCGTCGTCATCGGGGTATGGATGTTCTTCAGCAAATAGCCTCCAGCTACATCACAACTTTACCACATAAAGAAGATTCACCGATTTTTTCACGAACAATATAAAGACAGGAGACTCTGTCCGGGATGGAGACCTAGGAGACCACATTATTTGATCTGTCCGAGCCCTTTGACAGCCACGGTGAGTATGACGCTCAGGCTGAGCTGTGGTGGGCCGCAGCGAGAAACGCAAACTGAGACGGTCTGATATAAGAACAAGCCGTTAGCTCCAGCCCGTTAGGCAGCCTAATAGCTACGACACCCTTTAAAGTTGCACATCTTATTATTTGTTTTTGTTGAGCCACAACTGAAATATAGTTCTCCTGTCCGCCATGATCTTTTTGCATATACATAAGGATACCCACATTTTGGGCAAGAGCCAGTAGCTATCTGACCTTTAAAATCTGGGCGAGAATAGGGTGTTTTCGCGCTAGTATTAACCTCATTTTCCTTGTCGGGCGAAATTATCAAATAATCACTTTTCCCTTTGTACATTCCAATACTAATTCTTGCAATATAATAAAACACATAAAGAACCGCCATAATTATGACAATTTGAACAATGCGATACCAATTCGCGCTCGAATATTTTTCAAAATATTTCTCAAAATCTTTCCCAAATAATATCTCTAGAGCTTTTATTAGAAGGTTGATAATAAAATGGATCATTGTATGAATTGGTCCCTATAATTAATTTATCTGCCGAACGAAAAGGCTTACCGGGAGCCGGATTTATCCGGCTAAGGCCCGATGATTTCTGCGAACCGCCCATTGCGGACCCGCATGATGGGTGGTGTGGGGAGGGACGGCTAACTACCGTCCCTTACCCGATTGGGCCGTCAATTCCGTTTCTCAAATGCAGAACATGGGCACGATTCTTTATGTTCGATTTTAATGACTTCTTTTCCTTTAGCATCTATAGTCAATTTCTTAGCTGAATTCGTATAACCTTTGGTTTCCGGATCTTTAACCCAATAGTTCCATAGAATATAACCTTCTTTAGTTACAATGACTGGGTACCATTCCGCCTCATCACCTTGTTGGAGACAAGGTAAATAGTCATGAACTTCAATTATCAGGTTTTGCTTTTTGTTCTCTACATTCAACTTCCATAGTTGTCGACTGGACTTTTTGGTTCTAAAAAAATAAATTGAATCTCCGTCTGATGACCACGCAGGGTATTCTCCACTAATTTTGATTATTGATTGTCCTGTCTTTGTACTGAAAACCTTAATTTCTTCTGGCTTATGATAATAACTAGTATGCCAAAAAAACTTACAATTAGGACTAAATATTGCCATGCCTCCAGGTAACTTGAAAACAGAACCGGATGAATTTATAAAATAAATATTATCACTTTCTTTTTCTTCTGAATCCCATTTTTCTTCCCAAGAAAGTTCTATATTAGGACAATCTTTTCCTAAAGGCCATCCGCTAACGCCAAAACATTTTTCTTTGGAAGAATGTTCATTTTGAGGTTCCATTATACAATCGTCGGAATAGCAATATATCCCTTTAAGAGGAATCTCTTGAATTTTGCCTTCTTTGATGTTTGTAGACCATGCTTTGATAACACTATAGTCAGACTTATTTATAAGAGCGAAGATTGGATTCTTGAAACCATTATATTTTAGATCATGGTCCTTACTATCCCCGACTTTAATTTTTTGATTATTATTGAGACTTACTTTTATGACGTCGATTACCTTACGGTTACAGACCAACCATAAGTAATGTTCCTTACTGCTTTTAACATGCAAAAGGTCAAACACCAATTGATCAATAGGCTCTCCTTTTTTACCAATAATATGCTTAATAACAAATTGATGTTCAATCCCATGATACCTTTTGGGCAATCTAGATTTTTGAAATAATTCATTATATTCTATTATCGTACCAATGATGTTGGAAACATCTTGATCTGCTGTTTCTGCAGCAACGCATATATTAAAAAATAATAATGAATATAAAAATAAGGAATAACTCGATAACATCAAAAGATTTCTCCTCATAACACCACCTATGTTTACACTACTAAGATTTAGTATCCATAACTCAAAGCCACAATAAACAGAATGTTTTGTAAAAAATCATAGAGTGTCTCCGCCATTAGCGCCGCGCGCAGCGCGGCGCTAACAATTAATAGACGAATTTCGTAGTTGCTTGGAATCGAGTCCTCAAGTTCCAGCTTTTTACCAGTTTTAGGCGCTTTTGTATAGGAAATTGTACATAATTGTTGATTCTATTTCGTGTTTTCCCCGTAATAGCATGAAATACGAACTTCGCATAACATCGGATTTTTGGCAAACTTAGGGGTCATGATTAAGAAATATGCTTCAACCTCAGTTTCAAGACTCCTGTTTTCTCGTTTCCTAGTCGCTGCAAAAAATGGGCCTTTTTATGCTCACAACAAGGAAAAAGAAGGTGAGAAATTTGGAATCACGACTTCAGGAAGGGGTATTTGGGCAGGAGTTCGGCGGGAAAACAAATCGCACTTATTTGAGAAACTGAAGCACGTTCCCCGGGACTGCTCTTATGTCTCGTTTCGACCGAACTTACGGTTCGCCTGGGCCCGCCGCTGCCGCTGGAAGCTACCGTCAGCTATTTCCTTGAAGATGACCTTTTTGAAAAGTTCGAACATCCTGTAAGGCTGGGGTTTCTCCCGGTAGAAGATTTCCCATGCCTCGTCGCATAACTGCTCGAGGCGCTCCGGGCTCATGTGTTTTGGCTGGAAGACGACCTTGTCGCAGGTGTAGTCGTCCCAGTTGTAGGAAAGGATTCGTCCCTCCGCCTGCAGGTCTGCGAAGGCCCGAGTGTGTGGAAAGGGGGTCAATACGCTGAACTCGGCCAGGTCCAATTCTATCTCCAGGAGAAAGTCGACGATGCGGCGGATATCGTCTTCCGTATGGCGGTCGAGGCCCAGGAGAATTGCTCCCTCCACGCCGATCCCGAAGTCGCGGTAGCGCTTAACCCGGTCGCGAATAAAATCCGAGGTATCGAAGATTGCCTGATAGACAAACCACGCCCCGGCCTGGGCCGCCAGATCAAGGACTTCATCGTCGTCCTCGATGGGGTGACAGCACCACTTCTTTTTCAAAGGAATCATTTCACGGAAGAGCTGTTTTTCCCATGCCTTGTCCTGAGCCAGGGAGTTGTCAACGATGTACAGGCGGCTGTTGTCGATGGCGGCCAGCTCCTCCAGGACCTTCTCGAGAGGGCGGGGCCTGAACTCCTTTCCTCCCACGAAGCTCATGCAGCACGGGTAGCAGTTGAACCGGCATCCCCGCGAGGCATGTAAAAGATCGACCATCTGGATTCCTTTGTAATTGTAAAGCTGCCGTTTAAGGATATCCCGCCGGGCCGTGCCGACCGAAGCGATAGGCGGAAAATCCGTCAGGTAGTCGTAGACCTTCCGGAGCCGGTTATTTCGAAAATCATCCAGGACCTGTTCCATCCGTCCTTCCGCCTCCCCGAGGAAGACGGCGTCGGCGTGAAGGGACGTCTCTTCGGCGTGAAGCATCGTTGCAATGCCGCCGAAGATGACCTTCAACCCCCGCTTGCGGTACTCGTCTGCAATTTCCCAACCCCGTTTCACCTGGCTCGTCAGCATCATCGAAATCCCGACCAAATCCGCCTGATCGTTGAAATCGATTGTCTCCAGGTTCTCATCGACGAAGGTAATGTCCACCCCTTCGGGCATTGTCGCAGCAAAGACGACGGGACCGTGGGGGGGAAGATGGAACTCCGTCTGGCGTCTGAGTTTCTTCCATTTCGGGTAGATGAGTTTGAACTTCATAATATCTTACGAAATCCCTCCAGCTTACGCCGTCGAAAATTATTGAACGGAGATTTTCAGGACGTACTTAATACCTTTTTGGCTATTGTCTGTCGAGTGGGGCATCATCTTTTCCCCCGATCCCCCCATCTCCTTATCTCCCCACTCAAGAAGCCTCCTGCTGCCCTCCTACCACCAGCTCAGGAATCCTTAACGTGGGCTGGGCATCGGCGACCGGAACGCCCTGGCCGTCTTTTCCACAGGTTCCGATCCCGAACCCGAGATCATTTCCGACCATATCGATATCTTTCAGAACCTTGGGTCCGTTGCCGATCAGTGTCGCACCGCGGACGGGTTCTCCGATACTTCCTTTTTCGATCAGATATCCCTCATTCACCTCAAAAATAAAGTCTCCATTGACCGTGTTGACCTGCCCGCCGCCCATCTTCTTTACGAATAATCCCTTCTCTACGGAATGAACAATCTCTTCCGGTTTCATCTTCCCCGGAAGGACCATCGTGTTGCTCATCCTGGGAATGGGTTTGTCCTGGTAAGATTCTCTTCTTCCGTTACCGGTTGATTCCACCCCGTCCTCCAGCGCCGTGAGCCGATCATAGAGATACCCCTTCAAAACTCCTCCTTCCACCAGGATGGTTCTCCGGGAGGGCACCCCCTCGTCATCAAAGGAGTAGGACCCTCTTCGCTGAGGAAGGGTGGGGTCGTCGACAACATTGATGATAGAGGAAGCGACCGCCTCTCCGACCTTCTTGGAATAGACGGAGAGACCCTGCTGGGCAAGGTCCGCCTCCAGTCCGTGGCCGATCGCTTCATGGATCATCGTTCCCCCTGCATCGCTCGACAAGATCACCGCCATTTTCCCCATCGGGGCCTTTCTGGCGGAAAGCATCAGGAGAGATCTCCGGGCGGCCACTTGTGCCACCTCCTCCGGAGGATGAAGATCGAAGAGCTCGAAGCCCATCGTTCCTCCCGCCGGTTCATACCCGGTTTGAACCACATCCCCTTTTGCAGAAACGACCTGAACAGTGAATACTGTTCCCACTCTCTCTCCCTCGACGAAAAGCCCCTCCGAATTCGAGATGGAAAGCCTCTGATTCACATCCCGATAGAGGACCCTGACCTGTTGAACATGGGGATCGAATCTCCGGGCGACATCGTTGGCTCGTTTCACGATGGAAACCCTTTCTTCCATCGAAAGTTTCTCTGGGTTTTTTCGAATCGGAGAAGGGGAACCGGAAACCGGAAAAGACGAAAGTGCCGGTCGTTTTGACTGAGCAAGACCGATGGTCTTTCCCCCTCCCCCCTCTTTCGCGGACCGGCTTATCCTTCTTGCCAAATCCAACAGGGATTCCTTTGAGAGGTCGGTTGTGAAACCATAAAACGTTTTTCTGTTGAAGAGGATTCGAAGTCCCACCCCTCTATCCAGGCCCGAGACCACCTTCTCAATTCGATCCTCTTCACAAGTGATGACCACCGAATGGGTTTGTTCAAAAAAGAGATCTGCAAACTCCCCTCCCTCCCGGAGGGCCTCATGCAGTATTTCTTGGTATGGAATGGTCTACGATCACATTTCCTCCTGCCCCACAGAATAAATCACCAAGGGATTCATCAAAAGCCCGAAATCCGAATGTCGAAATCCGAAACAAATCCAAAATTCAAAGAGTCGGATTTATGGACAAAGCATGTCATTTGACATTTGGATTTTGGGCAATTGTGCTTCGGATTTAGGACAATTGGTTCAATGGTCATTTCCTTCCGCAGCCCTTCTAAGACCTCTTCCAAGTCTTTTTCCCATCCCGGGGCCACCATCAACTCCACCACCGCTTCGTAGGGATCCTTGGTCCTCACTACAGCCATTCCCTCATAGGATTCGAGGATGAATTTGAAATACGCGATGTCTTCACGGCGCAATCTGAAATATTTAGACTGAGTGTCCATGCCCCCTCACTCTTCCCCTCTCCCCACTGGGGAGAGGGCGGGGTGAGGGGAATCGAGCCGAGTATCAAAAATGTTTCTGCATTTGTAATAGTACACTCCTGTTCCTCATTTTCGCAACCCTTATTGCAGTTCTAAGACTTTTGAAGTCCGGTCTGCTCATTTCGTGAAATTGGAGATTGCGTCCTGATCGATGGGAGACGGGTATAGCTGGGCAGGATTCAAGGGAAAACCTGTTTCAGGAATCCTGCGCGGCCATCCTGTTGCCCGCGCACGGGCCGTGAGCCCGGAGGGGATTTGCCCCATCGCGGTCGAGAAAGAACTGGACGAGGGCAAGTGCTCCCATCTTGACACCCTTACCCTTTTGAATGGACAATGAATAAATATGGAGGATTGGGCTAAAGGAAATGTTTCTTCCCTGGGTTCGTGGTTCGATTCCGAGCCATGGAGGGAGCGGAAACCGATCGGATTGACCCGTCTCGCAGGTTCTTCCAAGGCCTACTTCTTAGCTCATTGGAGAGAAAAGAAGAGCGGGACCCTTGCTGGTGGTGGTGCCGCATCTGAGAGATGCCGAGATTCTCCTGGAAGATCTCCGATTCTTTCTGAAAGATCAAGAAATTCCGTCTTTTCTCTTCCCTCAATGGGAAACCCTTCCGTATGATGAAATTCCCCCTCACCCTGAAATTATCAGGGAACGGGTGAGAGTCCTTTTCTCTCTCCTCAAAGGCGAAGAGGCGTTGATCGTCTCATCCACGAAAGCACTGATGCAAAAAGTCCTGAGCCCGGGTGATTTAAAAGAATCTGTTTTTTCCCTCTCCGCGGGAGAGGAGACAGATCGCGACCGATTGATCCGTTTCCTTCAAGCGGGAGGGTATAACTCGACCAGGGTTGTCGAAGAGAGAGGGGATTTCAGCGTCCGGGGAGCCATCATCGACCTTTATACTCCGTTTTATGAAGAACCCCTCCGGTTGGAATTCGACGGAGACCGCATCATCTCCATCCGGCGGTTCGAACCGGAGAGCCAGCGGTCGCTTCCGCAGGGGGGAATGGAAAATGCCCTCCTCCTCCCGGCGAGAGATATTTCAGCCGATGCAACCCTTCAACCCCTCAAGCCGCTTTTCGATTACTTGAAGCGGGATGAGATCCTCTTCTTGGACGAAGGTGACGAAATAGAGAAAGAGGCCGAGGCCTTTTCCCGCCTGATCGAAGAACATTATCAGAAGGCCCTGTTGAAAAAAGGGTCCGCCTCCCCACCGGAAACCACTTATCTCCTTGACCGAGAAGCCTCGTCTTATTTCGAGAGATTTCAAAGAATCTACCTCCAGGGAGGGCCTCTGGCTCCCTCCCTCTGTCGGCAAGTTTTTTCTTTTGAGATGGAGACCAATGAAAATCTCCAGAGGGAGATGAAAACGTTTCTCTCTGCGAAAATCGGTTCCCCGGAAACCTTTCCCTTCTCGATCCTCCTGAAGAACCTGCAGGATTGGCGGGAGAAAGGAATGGCGGTTTTCATTGTTTCTCACACCCAGGGCCAGGCCGAGCGGTTGAGAGACCTTCTCGCAGAATACGGACTGGAACCCAGGCTGGAAAAAACGAAAAGGTTTGGAGAGACCCTGGATCAATCCCAAGAGAACCTTGTCCTTCTGGTCGGCTCCCTCTCGTCGGGGTTTGGAAACCCGGGGGAGGGCTGGGTGATTCTCACGGAAGAGGAAATTTTCGGTGAGAGAAGAAGGCTTCCAGAAGGAAAGGGTCGAACTTTCGTCCCCTCCACGGCGTGGGAAAGAGGGGCTCCTACCGTCTCTTCTTCCCGTGAACTTCGAGAAGACGATTTCATCGTCCATATCGACTATGGGGTGGGCCATTACAGGGGGCTCCGGCATTTGAAGATCTGGGGAGTCTCGAATGACTACCTTCTCCTGGAGTATCAAGACGGGGATAAACTCTACCTCCCCGTGGACCGGCTCAATCTTATTCAACGCTATATCGGAGGCGACGGGAAGCCTCCCAGGCTGGATAAACTGGGAAGCCATTCCTGGGAGAGGGCAAAGAAAAGGGCCGAGGCCGCTGTTGCTGAGATGGTGAAAGAGCTCCTCGACCTCTATGCGGCCAGACAGGTCTTTGAGGGTTTCAAATTCCCTGCTTTGGATCAGTTCTATAAAGAGTTTGAAGCCACGTTTGAATATGAAGAGACCCCGGACCAGATGCAAGCGATTGACGAGGTGATGAGGGACATGGACAAGCCCAAACCCATGGACCGGCTCATCTGCGGGGACGTGGGATACGGGAAGACGGAGGTGGCCATCCGGGCGGCCTATCGTGCCGTCATGAGCGGGAAGCAGGTTGCGATTTTAGTCCCGACCACGGTTCTGGCCCAGCAGCATTTCCAAACCTTTAGTGAGAGATTCAAGATTTATCCGGTGGCCATCGAGGTCTTGAGCCGCTTCAAAGCCCCCCGGGAGCAGAAGGAAATCCTTCAACGGACGAAGGAAGGCAAGGTGGACATCATCATCGGGACGCACCGGCTCTTGCAGAAAGACGTCTCCTTCCGAGATTTGGGACTGGTAGTCGTTGATGAGGAGCATCGGTTTGGCGTCTCCCATAAGGAGAAATTGAAGCAGATGAGGAAACTGGTGGATGTGATCACTCTCACAGCAACTCCCATCCCGAGAACACTCCAGATGGCCGTCTCCGGAATTCGGGATCTCAGCCTCATCCAGACCCCCCCTGAAAATCGCCTTTCGATCCGGACGTTCGTGATCCGTTATGACGAGGAAGTCATCCGAAACGCTATCCAGAGGGAGTTCGAGCGAGGGGGGCAAGTCTTTTTTGTCCACCATCGAGTCCAAAACATCCATACGATCGCGAATCATTTAAAGCGGATTGTTCCAGAGGCCTCCCTGGCCATTGCGCATGGCCAGATGGAAGGAAAGGAATTGGAGAAGGTGATGCTCCGATTCGTCAGGAAGGAAGTGAATCTTCTTCTTTGCACGAGCATCATCGAATCGGGTTTGGATATCCCGGCTGCCAACACCATCCTGATCAACCATGCCGAGCGTTTCGGTCTGGCAGACCTCTATCAAATTCGTGGTCGGGTGGGCCGGGGGAGCCATCAAGCCTATGCTTATCTGATCATTCCCGGGGAGCTCAGTCTTTCCAGGGACGCGATGAGAAGGCTTCGGGCGATTCAGGAATTGAGCGAGCTCGGATCCGGGTTCAAGCTTGCGATTCAGGATCTCGAGATCCGGGGAGCGGGAAACCTCCTCGGACCCTCTCAATCCGGACACATTGCGGCCTTGGGGTTTGAGCTCTATACGCAATTGATGGAGAAAGCGGTCAAGGAATTAAAAGGGGAGGAAGTCATCGAAGAGATCACTCCGGAGATCCGCTTTCATCTTCCCGCCTTCATTCCGGAGACCTATGTAGAGGATCCCGGAGAACGGTTGAGCCTTTATCGAAGGCTTTCCCTATCGCGTTCTGACGAGGAAGTAGAGAGGATAAGAGGGGAGCTCATCGACCGATTCGGGAAGAATCCCGAAGAGGTGGATCATCTCCTCGAAGTGATCAAGGTAAAAATTCTCCTGACGAGATTGTCGATCAAGAAGCTTGAGGAAACCTCCTCCCAATTCGTCCTCACCTTTGATGAACGCACGCCAGTCACCCCTCAAAAGGTCTTGGATTTTGTCCATCAAGGAGGGGGTAAGTATCGATTCACCCCGGACTCCAGACTGATCATCGAAGAATGGCCCGGTGCAAGGCAGGACCCCTTCGGCGCAGCCAAAAAGCTATTGCAAGCATTGGCCTGATATGGTAAATAACATCGAGTTCATTCTCATCGGAGGGAGAGGTCCGTTAACAGAAAGATCCGCAGGATGGTGACGATGGCGAAGAAGATGATATTCCTATGGATTTTACTTTTTCTGGCTGTTTCGTTTTCGGGCTGTCAGAAACCAGAGGAAAAGGGGCTGGGGGAAAAAGATCTGGTAAAGATCGAGGATATTTCCATCTCCATGGAAGAATTTCAGCAGATGCTGGAAAGACAACCCCTGGAAGGGAAGATGAAGCTGTTAAGCCAGAAGGGGACGAGAGATTTTCTTGAAAATTATGTCATCCCTCGAGAAGTCCTCTATCAGGAAGCTAAGAAGAACGGCTTGGATAAGAATAAAGAAATTCTGGCCAAGATCGACGATGCAAGAAGGGCCATTCTCATCGACGCCCTTCTCGAAGAGGCATTGAGAAAGACAGGGGAGGTCTCGGAAGAGGAGATTCAACGATATTATAAGGATAACCCGACCCTCTTTACGGAGCCCCAGGAGATAAAGATACGTCACATTGTTGTCAATACGGAGCCCGCTCTGAAAGAGGTGGTGACAAAGCTCTCGAACGGTGAAAGTTTTGAGAAGTTAGCCTCCACCTATAATATCGGTCATTTCAAGGAGGACGGGGGAAATCTCGGCTACATTCGCCGTGGGCAGTTGGCCCCTCCCTTTGCTCAGTTTGAAGAAGCCGCCTTTTCCCTCAGGAAAAGGGGGGAGATCAGCGAAGTCGTCAGCACGCCCTATGGGTATCATATCCTCCGATTGGAAGATCTGCGGGGCAGCGCCTTGAAGCCCCTGAATCGGGTCAAGGAAAGGATTCGCTTTTTCCTCCAGCCGAAAAAGAAACAGGAGGCCTATCTCGAATATGTGAAGGAAGCAAAATCGAAAACCAAGATTCTCATCAATGAGAAGCTCTGGGCTGAAGAAGAGAAAAAAGAGGCGAAGCCGGCGGAAGGCAAGAAATGAAGCGATCTTTTATCCTTTTTACCTTAGGCCTCTTCTTGTCTTTCCTCGTGGGATGTAACCCGTGGGGAGCAGGACTGCCCGATCATATTATCGCCCAAGTCAATGAGGAGCAAATACCCGTTGAAGAATTTGACCGGGAATTTAAGGAGTTGATCTTAGAATCGGATAAGGACGCAAAAGGAACCGATCTCGGGAACCTGAGACGGGTGTGTCTCGATCAGATCATCGAGCGCAAGATTCTTGTCCAGGAGGCCCGACGTTTGGGCGTCAAGGTTTCTCCGGAGGAGCTGAATCAGGCCATTGTCGATATCGAAACCGATTATCCCGAAAAGGGATTTGGGGAGAAGTTGGGCCTCAAGGGCGTGACCCTCGAGGAATGGAAAGCTCGACTGGAAGAAAGGATGTTGGCGGAGAAAGCCATCCGGGGGAGCTTCCGTACCCAGGAAAAAATCGACGAGAAGGAAGCTCTTCAATATTATGAGGATCATCGGTCCTCATTTCAAATTGAACAGAAGGTGAGGGCACGTCAGATCGTTGTGGCGGATGGGGAAGAGGCGATTCAGATTCTGAAACGACTGAAAAAAGGGGAACCCTTTGAGAAGGTGGCCAGGGAAAAGTCGCTGGGACCCGAGAGAGTTCAGGGGGGAGATTTGGGTTATTTCAGCCAGGGGGAGAAGCCCTCTGAATTCAATCATGTTTTTAGTATGGAGGTGGGAGCGGTCAGTGGAGTGATCAAGAGTCCTTACGGTTATCATATTTTTAAGCTGGAGGGGAAAATCGAGCCCAGGGAGGTTCCCTTTTCGGAAGCCCGGTTAGAGATTCTGCAAGCCCTTGGGCAAAAGAAAAGCGAAGAAAATTATCAGAAGTGGTTCAAAAACCTCAAAGAAAAGGCGAAGGTGAAGGTCAACAAGAAATGGTTCAAATGAGAAAGGGAGCAGAGAGGGCATGAAAAGGGTCTTTTCCCTATTGGGAGTCATTCTTTTCTTATGCGGATGGACCCCGTTCTGTGAAGCCGTCGTGGACCGCGTCGTGGCCGTGGTTAATAAAGAGATTATCACGCTCTCCGAAGTCGAAAAGCGGATGCCCCAGTTGAGAGAAGAGATCATGAACGGGGATCGTTTAGAGAAGCAGGAACGAATGCAGGCCCTCTGCGGACAGGTGTTGGAGAGGCTGATTGAGGAGAAACTGATTGACCAGGAAGCGAAGAAGTCCGGAATCAAAATTTCCAACAAAGAAGTCGAGGCAGCCTTGGAGGAAATCAAGCGCCGAAATAGCGCCACCCAGGAGGATTTGGAGAAGGCGTTAGCCGTTGAAGGGCTGACGGTAGAGACCTATAAGAAACAGGTCGAGAAAAGCATCCAGCGACAGAGGTTGATCAGCTTGTCGGTAAAGGTTGAAGAGAAACCTGGAGAAAAAGAGTTGAGGGAATTTTATCAAAGGAATATCAGCCGCTATCGAACCAACGAAACCTATCGACCCGCCCAGATCCTCTTCGCCATTCGGAGAGGGGCAACACCGGAGGAGATTCAGGAGATCAGGAAGAGGTGTCAGAATGTCTTAGAAAGGATCAAGAAAGGAGAGGATTTTGGGGAAATGGCTCTTCTGTATTCAGAGGATCCCTCAAATAAGGACCGTGGGGATTTGGGCTATTTTAGGAGGGGAGAACTCCTCCCTGTCTTTGAAAGAGAGGCGTTGCGCCTCAATGTGGGAGAGGTGAGTGGAATTATTCGAACAGACTTCGGTTTCCATATTATTAAACTTCTTGATCGAAAGGGAACGGACCCTCTCCCTTTTGAGGAGGTTTTGGAAAGAGTAAAAGCAGACTATTATGAGGGTGAAATGGAAAAGGCATTCAAGCAGTATCTCAGCACTTTAAAAGAGAAAGCCGTCATCGAAATCAAACTCTGACCGGAACCCAGATCGGTCTAGGCCTCCTTTAGCCGAACTCCGGACAGCCTAGGATAACCCAAAACAGGACCACCGCTACAGCGACGCTCAAGATAATGTTAAACAAAATGTCCTTGAGAATGGTTGTCTGCATCGCTCTTCGATGAAGGAACCCGCTTCTGGTTCGCCCCCCATCCGGACGAAGTGGAAAACGCCGCCGGGCGGTTATTCCAATCTCTTCTCGTACTCTCCTTGTTTCTGATTGACTTGAACGGCATAGTTCAAATTCGGATGCGCAGCATTTTCACCGTTGTTATAATCCGTCAGGGTCTTGGCCATTCTCGCTTTATGATTGGTTAAGTGCTTATTTTGATCGTAGAAATCCTTGAGAATCTCGCATCCTATCGTGATATTCAGATACGGATCGGTCATCGCCCTCCGATCCACGTTCAGATTAAGCTTGACCACGTACGCGTCCCATTTGAAAGGCATAATCTGCATCAGTCCCTGAGCACCTTTGGATGATCTGGCATTGGGATAGAATTCGGATTCCTGGTGGATCACGGCCATAATCAGTGACAACGGCAGGTCCAGTTCTCTTGATTTCTTGACGATCGCCTCTGCAATATCGAGCCCCTGGCCGAGGCTGTACCCCTTGGTTCTCAGGATCCCATAAAGCTTATCCTTGATGCGATACTCCTCGATGATCTGCATGACATCGGAGTAAGAGGGCACCGTATTCTTTTTCTCAAGGGCAACCGTCGCCAGAACTGCGATGGCGATCATATAGACCAGGTTTACAACGACAAATCGGAAAATCCATTTTCTTCGAATCTTTATGAACCTTTCCTTTAAAACAACTCCGGAGTTGGATTTCTCTCCCATAACCTCGCACTCCTCGTTTAATGGAATTTTCTTTGCAATAGACTGATGCAGTCTAAGAGTTCGGTCCGTCCGATGCCTTTTCTAACCCACGCATCTTGAAAAGATCCCTTCATGGTAGTCTATAAGCTCCAAGTTCCATGCCAATACTGTATTTTTACATGAACTCAGCCAGGTTACCCTCATTTTTATCCAAATACATAAAGGGCCTCCATAGAAAAGGAACCCTTTTTCTCTTTTTTCCTGTTTCCTTTCCTCATTTTCTTGGGAGAGCTGAAATTGTTTTCGCCTCATATGTCTTCATTCGTGATCAGGTTTCTTTAGGAATTCTGAGATATCCCTGAGTGCTTTGAGTACTGCCCTGGTCTGGGTTAGTAAGGTAAGATAGGAGGAAAACAAACGCGGACTGTGGCCAGAGGACGATCTGTTTCTCGCTATTGAGACCGGGGGAACGGGAACAAACGGCGAGTGGGCTGTTTCGGGTGCAAGGACTCGCTCATGCTTCTACCCACCCCTCTTTCCTCAGTTTTGTCTTCCCGAAGCCTTGCGAAGGTCGCTGAGAAAGTCGGGAGGAATCTTATAGCCTAAATCCTGTGCCTTCTTAATATCCACCCAGGATCTATCGTACTCCTGCTTCGAGTAATAGGCAACGCCTCGATTAAAGAAGATTTCAGGGTTCTTTGAATCTATCTGGAGAGCTTTGTTGTAATCAGAGATGGCCTTGTCATACTGACCTTTTTCGATAAAGGCGTTTCCGCGGTTACAGTAGGCTCGGGCCTCCTTTGAATCGATCAGAAGTACCGCACCATAATCGGAGATGGCCTGATCATGCAGGCCTTTGCGCCTATAAGCAATCCCCCGGTTAAGATAGGCCTCCACGTATTTTGGGCTTAGCTCAAGAGCCTTGTTATAATCCAAGATGGCTTGATCGTATTCCCCTTGTTGCAGATGCTGTGTTCCCAGGGTGAAGTAGGCTTCCGCCTGTTGGCTCGGCATCGGACGACTTGATCCGCACGAAAATAACATGGGAATGCAAATTGTCATCACGATCCATAAAGCCGTTTTGCCTTTCATGAAGGGGCTCCTTGCACATTGCCAATTTTTCCGTACCCAATATCGATCATGGAATAAACTTTACCTCCTTTAACAGAATCTGTCAATCGGTGACAGAAGCTTATCTCCTCCAGTGATCCCGCACACGGCATATCACCGGGTTCCGCCATTCCTAAAAGCTCCAAATTTTTTCTCTAAGAGCCCCCGACGGGCCTCCCATACACTCTCTTCTCGTATGTTTTATGGAGAGCTCATCGATTGAAGAAGATTGCAAGAGGTTCTATGATTTGATCAAGAGATCCTGGCTTGATCCTGCGTCGGGATTAGGAAAAGGATTGAACAAAAGGGTCGCCATAGCAACGTGGGGCAAGGACAGTGAATTGGCTGTAAAAGCAGAGCGGAGGGAATGAAGTTGCCGCCGCGGAGCTTTCTTCCGCCGCGAAAAGAGGCCTTTAATAGGGAGAAGAAAAGAAAGTATCAAAGACATCGGCTAAAATCTCATTCATGATTGCCCCTACCCTTTCAGGGGTGGACCTTGCAACCGTGATTTCTTTCTCCATCTCTACATTTCGTGTAAAAACCTTGCCTTCACTTTTCACTCCGAGATGAATCACCAATTGAACCGTGGTCTTAATATTTGACCTCAACAGACTTCCCGTCCCCTCCGACCAGAATTTCTTGATTTCGATCGTCAACACAGAGTCAGCGTCGATATCTTTGAGAGATTCGGGCGTCGCATCCCAATTTGACACGGATACTGCCTTAACCCCTAGCCAGGAAAGCGCATCGCCCAAAGACTTTTCAAGCGCTCTTTCCAAAGGCATAGGAAGGGTTTCAAAATGAGTTGCCAGCCCTTGAAGAGGGAAATGGATTCCAATGTAAGATTTTTCCTGACGCTCGTCTTTAAAGGGAGCGATCCCGATTCTCGAACCGAGCTTCTGTTGTAGGGAAGGAAATACCCTCTTGGGTTGATAACGGAGAGGAATGGAGTAGATTTGTGCCTCAGCACAATCAACGGCAAAGAGGATAAGAAAAAGCATCAAAATTGAACGAGTCTTCCACTTTTTCACACATTGCCTCCTTATTCAAGCCTTCTTCTCATCGGATGGCAATTTTCTAAGATGGAATAGGTGTTTTGTCAAATTTTCGGGAAAAGGAAAGCCGAATGATCAGCGGTTGGATGGATTTCATCAGCACTAGGAAGAGTTCAGGACCTCGTGTTCGATCCGAGTGGTCGTGTCATCTTCGCGATCATCGGATACTCGACTTTTAGCTGGAGATTAATCGGGGAGAATTCAGTGGCGGTTCCCTTCAATACGTTGGTTTACGAACGAAAAGCAAAGCATCCACGGGTCATGGTAGATATCCCTCTGGAGAAATTTAAATCCGCTCCACGGTTCGCGAAAGCTGATTTGACGGATCGTCGACGGGAGGCAGAGATTTACAGATACTTTGGCCAGCAACCTTATTGGACGGAATAGGAAACGACCGGAAAATAGTTTCGGCCCGGATTGTTAGCGGCGGGATCGGATCGAAGTGAAGCCGGCGTTACCTCCAATAGCGGCGATAGGGATAGTGGTAAGGATAGTATGGGTACGGATAATAATAAGGATAGGGATAATAATAGGGATACGGATGGGCGTAATAATAGGAGGGGGGTTGCCGACGGCATTCCGTCCCGACCACTCGATCTTGAGAAAAAGTGAGCACGCAAACAGAATCTGTATTTGAAAAATGGTATTCCCAGGTTTCAACACTCTTCCCGTTTACAGTTTTATACGTGATCAGGTCTGTCTTTCCCCACAGGGATACCACTTCTTCTTTCGTCATGTTAGGTTTAATATCTGAAACATGACGGGGGTGACATGAAGAAGAAATGAGAATAAGAGCCACGAAAAGAGTCAGATAGGCAATGCGTTTTGTTTTCAATTCCCTGGTCTCCTTCTTTCACGGAAGCTTCTTGTCTCGGCCTCTTGATCCAGTGACTCTCTATTCTAATAGTAGTCATAAGATCCATAGAAATCAAGCGAAAATCCTTGCACGGAAGGGTGTACAATGGGTTTACTGCCTGAAGTCTATTTTGTGGGAAGGATTGGGTTTGACTTGATGTAGGCGTTGTCCTCGGGATTGTAAAGTCTGCTGATGAAAAAGTTGGCCAGGAATACAACCTTGAAAAGACAGGCCATCATTTCTTTCGGGCATTACATCATGCCAGTGACGAAAGAAAACACCGTATTCGTTCGCCGTACCCTCCCGTCTCGAACATATTCAACGTAACATTCCAGTTTGTTCCTGTCAGGAGGAGCGTAAAGCGGCACGTCGATACTAGCCTCCGATCCATACTCCACATTCGTTGCGCGAATACAGTGCGGGCTATCCCCTGGCCAAGTGAAACATACCCTGCGAATCTCCGGTTTACCATCTGCCTCAAAAGAGATCGTAACCCGATAAAGTATGCCCACTTTGAGGTTCCCATTTTCAGGGACGTCCATCCCTAATAGCCTGAGCTCTCCTGGCCCGAGAGGTTCCTTCGGTACCGTGGCGCAAGAAGAAATCGCTAACAGAACAACGACACTCATAAGGATAGCAGTCAAAACCCCCTTCATATCCTCATACCTCCCATGAAATGTGATGCTTGGTTAACCTTAGCGAATTCTTCCAGGGGTGTCAATAAGAGAAACAGGATGGTAATAGCCCTCAACCTGACGAATCCAAACCGAAGTCGCACCCAATAAAGGAATACCGATGAACCCCTTCACCTCCAGACGATCTGGAGCAGACAGAATCATTCTGCATTTATAGATCTTCCCATTGTCGGGGTTGTAGATGGTTCCCTTCTCCCAAACGTTCTTACCCGTATAAGTAAAACCTTCTATGAGTCTTAGTCCAATCAGTGTACGGGACCGCAGATTTGCATTTGGGTTTTCACGGTCGACTACCGGTCTGCCGGCCATGCCCCCATCGTCGTCAGCCCGGTAAAGCGGTTCTTTCAGCCAGGCAATTCTCCCGCAGTATTTGATGCCGCTCTTGAAAATCTCGATCTTGCATTCGTTTCTTGGGGTGATCCATAAACCGACTATTTTATCCTCATCTGCAGCGAAGGTGAACGGGGCCAACAATAGCAAGGTGAACAACAGTGCTAAAATAGCTCTTTTCATTTTATCGATCGCTTCTCTGGGATGAGAGGTTTGTTATTCAACAGGGAATTTTGTAAACACAAGTGATTTATCAGCAATTTCAATGCCAATAGACCTGATCGAAGCAACTCCATGATGGTCAAAAGAATTGGCAACAAATGGGGCCTAAATGAGGATAAAAGAAGTGACACTTCTTGCTATAGGGGGCAGAAATTTGGTAAGAAAAGTCCGAGGGACCTTCAGTAAATCCCAAACCTCTTTTCTTTCCTTCGTTCCAACAATTGCCTTGAATTCGAGAATCTCCAGAGCTGCCCTGCCAAAATCGGCATGTTTGCGGGAATCATGCTGAATTCTCTATTTTTGTCCTCAGTCGCTTCTCCACCGGGTGTTCGGGTAGACCCAACATGTCCCTTTTTCATTAATCCTGATGAAGATCGATCCGTCGGATCGAGTGCTCAGGACTTTCCGTGGCTCATCATAGCCGACAATTCTACAGCCAGAGGCACGCTTCGAATACCAATCCGTCGCGACGGTACTCTGGCCGTCCTTCTCCAGGGACTTGTCAGAGAGGATGCAGAGCAACGGCTTGAATTCCTTCAGGTCAAACAGCGCCTGGCAACAACCTTCCGGACGTCCGTGATATGGAACTTTAAACACATTCGTGCCGGAGACAGCGGACACAAAATCCGATTTTTTAAGCAGGTTTTCCCATCCGGATGCGGGAAGGTCCCCACCGAAAAGAAGCTTCACCCCTTTATAGACAAGGAGGGTTACGGCACTTGCCGTATTGGGGTCTTTGTAGTCGATGTTGTCAGCGAAATAGACAGTATGGCTGAACCCTCTGCCCGCTTTTACCGCATCATCGTCAGCTTTGATCCTTCCCTTGAGTTCACGGAGTGCAGCAATCTTGACGTGGTCGCTCTTCTTCCGGCCGATGACTTTATCGTCGAATTTGACAAGGGAAGGGCATCTGAAGGACTTGATGGTCTTCTTGGAGATACCGATGATGTCGTCGAAATGATCTGCGTGGGGGTGAGAGATTTGGAGTTCTGAAATTTCGCTGATGTTTTTTAGAAAAATGGATGGCACGACTTCGCCAGTTCCTACATCAATGACCAGGTTCTCGCCGGTGGGAGTAACGGCATAGACGAAGTCACCCTGACTGACGTCGAGAATCGCAACTTCGAGTTTCAACACCGCGCGTCTCCTTTGTTCTTACGTTGTCCGAACAACTGTCTTTGAACGACTTCAACGAAGGTCCATGGTTCGTTTCTAAAAGAACTCTAAACTTATTGGTTAGCAGTGTCAATTGGTTATTCCATGAGGGAGTGGGCTAAAAAATACTGGATTTCCATCTGTTGCCGCTAAGAAGGGTTAAGTTCAGGGCGAAAGATCGGTATTCAACACCCTATCTATCTGCGGTTCCAGTCGGCCTTGTTGGAAGGGTCTTGGCTGAATGTTCACGTGAGAAAAAAAGGAGCGTTATTGACTAACCGCAAAAGGGTCGAAACCATGCCAAATCAGGGATGGGAGACCCTAACTCGACCTCTTTTTTTGATTCTTAACCTTCTCGAAAAACAGATCAAGAAGTCTATCCCCTGTCCAAAATCTATTAGGTACGCCTTCCGCTTCTAAAACAATCGTCCCGTTATTAATTTTCGTTACTCGGTATAGTTGCCCTGTTAATTTTTCCCTATACTTGTCTCCTTGCTCGACCCTCATTTAACATTTCCTCCTTGATATTCTATTTTCTCGAAAAAAGAATCGAGTTCAGCCCCCTGGAGCCACATTCGCGAGTATCCGTTCTGGTCCTCCAGCATGACCATTTTTGAATCGTCAAATTCCTTTACCGTAAAGAGATCATGGCTAATCTTATTCATTAACGTGTCTCCTTTCATGACGATCATAAGCGGTTCACCTCCTTAGATTTGTTCTCGACTTAAAATAGAAAGCCCGGGATCGATTCAAATCACGGGCTCTGCAAGGATTTTCTTCACTCTGGCAACCCGGCCATCCTGAACAGGACCCGTGGCTTTCCGTCCCCCGATCACTCGAGGTTTGGCTTTGTCAGTATCTGTTGTTGTTTAGGATTTGAGCAATAATAGTGCCAAGGGTATGATGGCTTTATATCCGAAGAATTATTATGGTTTTTTCTCGAGGGCATAACCTTACCGAAGATTGAGGGTATGACTTTTTGTCGAATGCGTCAAATATGGACCATGAAGACCATCAGGATTCAGGGGATGGAGCCCGGGCTCGGACCACCGTGACGTTTACTCCTGTTTATTTATTCATGCTGTTATTTCGGTATCTCCGATTTGAATTCTAAAGCATCAAGACGTGTGCTGATGGTTCTTATTATCTTGCCTAACGGTAAGTCAACAAGAATCCGCCACGACCGAGTTCAGAGATAGGGGAGCGATCAGTAGTGGAGACAGAATGTCGGTGGCCGAGGTGGCTCGATTATTGGGTGGCTTCACATTGGCCGCTACTAAGAGTTTGCATATAGCACCCTAAGGCAGTGACAAGCCAATGCAGATGTTCCACCGCAATCTCCCAACCATATTCTCCTGCTTTTGCTTGGGCTTCCTTTAATGTCGTTCCAGGATCAAATTCAATTTTCTCACCCCTCGGCCCGATTAAAAGAGCGGAGCCATCAAATCTCTGAATCAAGGTAGCCCTTGGTTTTCCATCAAGTAACCTGAAATCCATGAGTTCTCGACCTCCTGCTTCTTATTGTGTTTTCAAAGGGAAAAGCAATCCTTATGCCGATGACTCGATTTATTGTAACTGATCAATTATTAAGGCATGTTTTAAAAACCGGCTATTTCAGCTAAGACTTAGTGGGAAGAAATGTTCACTAAAGTTCCAAACGTTTTCCCACGAACTCCAAATGTCTGGGTGAAGATTCGTCTAAGGCGATCAAGAGCGGACACCTGATCTTGAAAAAAGCGTGGACTGATACGACTATTTTATTTATTGGCTGTTTACCAAACCCCGCCGGCTTGTTCCTCTTGCGGATTTTCAATGGAATGTCACACGGGACAGAGGGAGTTAGAGGGGAAAAGTGGAATTATTCACCGAACATTACCTCTTGCAAGAGAGGCAAATATCCCGAAAAGACAGAGAACCGCCAGGGAGGTAAATGCCATTTTTACGCATCTCAAGAAGACCGGATAGTATTCAGGAGTAATTTGAACCTTTCCGATATATACGGAGAATATCAGAATAATAATGCCCATGCTTAATACCATTCCGATCACTCGCATCGTTCCAAGCGCCCCTGAAGCGACTCCGTAAAACCTATTCTCGACTGAACTCATCACGGCATTCGTATTAGGGGACGAAAAAAATGCGAAGCCAAACCCAAGCAGAATTAAAGTCGCAACGATGAGCCACACGGCTGTGTCTTCATTCAAAAAAATGAACAGAAAAAGTCCGACGGCTGTCAACGCCATCCCTATCGAAGCGACGATTCGTGGCTCAGTCCTGTCCGACAGCTTACCCGCATAGGGCGAAAAAAAGGCCTGCACAATGGGTTGGGATAGCAAAACAAGGCCAGCACTTTCAGGGGTGAGCTTTTTTATATATTGCAGGTAAAGACTTAAAAGGAAGGTGACGGCAAAGGTCGCGCTATAATGAATCAACGCTGCCAGGTTGGAGAAAGCAAAGACCCTGTTATTTCTAAAGAGGTTTATGTCCAAAACTGGAGTTTCTGTCTTTGTTTCCCACTTAACGAATGCTAAAATGCCCAAAACCCCGGGTAGAATCAGCCAAACACCCCGCATCGTCGACAATTGGGAAAAACCATACAGGATCAGCAAAAGGGTGATGCTGAAAATAATGGAGCCCCTGAGATCAAATTTCTCTTTTTCTGCCTTGTGCACTTCTCCTTTTAATTTCCAGAAAATGAGAAAAATGACGATCAATCCCAGAAACACATTTACAGCAAAAATACTTCTCCAACTGAAATGGTGCGTTAGAAATCCGCCTAAGAATGGCCCAGCAGAATTCCCCATATAAACCGCAGCCAAATTTATTCCCAAAACCTTACCCAGCTCCCTGGAAGGAAACACGGAGGTTAGCATCGCTGCTCCAACACAATAAGTCGCTGCGGCTCCAATGCCCTGCAGCATTCGAAAGCAAATAAGCATCGTGGCAGAGCTTGAAATAGCGGAACCAACGGACCCAAGGGTAAATATCAGAATGCCATAAGTGAAGATTCTTTTCCTTCCATAGATATCCGCTATCTTTCCGAAGGGAACAAGGAATATGGCTGAAGATAAAAGATAGGCGGTCGTCACCCAACTGAGCAAAATGGCATCCATCAGAAATTCTTTTTGGATGGAGGGAAGGGCGATATTGGCAGAAGACACTCCAAAGGGCGAGACAAAGGCAGCTAACGTGGTAACAAGTAAGACAACTTTTTTGGTTCCGGCGGCATCAACATCTATCGCATCCGTCATCGTTGCTCTGGACAAAGGGTTTCTGAATTTGGACAAGTCATCCCAGATAACCCAAAGTTGACTTTCTTGTCAATTTTGTATGAAGAAATTCGATATTTCGCTTCCCGGGCCGTTGAGAATCGAGGGACACTATCGATAGTACAGGAATAAAAGATGGGTCATTGGGGAGAGATTTGGGGGGCGGTTATTCAGGTGTCACCAGAGTTCTACAGAGGGTTAACGAAAAGATGGTCGAGAATATAAGTTTGAGGAGGCAGGAGGAAAAGATCGATGACAGAATATTAAATGTCAAGGCTGGCCCCAATCTCCATTCTTGAGTTAGTTTTCTTGCCAACAGCCCGCAAGGACTTGCCCCGGCTAGGGCTTCGATGGCCCGATAGGTTTCACCGGTAGGACCAAACGAACCTTCTCGCATTGAACGCGGCGGTTGAAGCGGCTCGCGCGGGGGCAGCGGGTGCAGGGTTTGCCGTGGTGGCGGATGAGGTGAGGAATCTGGCAATCCGGGCGGCAGAAGCGGCGAAAAACACATCCGGTTTGATAGAAGATATCGTGAAGAAGATCAGGAATGGCGAGAAGTTGGTGGGGGTGACGAGCGAGGCGTTTAGGGAGATTATGGAAAGCTCAGGTAAAGTGGTACGACTGATTGGGGAGATCGCGGGGTCCTCGCAAGAGCAGTCCGTTGGGATTGATCAGATCAGTCGGGCCGTGAGGGAAATGAACAATTTGACGCAACAGAATGCAGCGGGAGCGGAGGAGTTGGCATCGATCATGGCCATGTTTAAAACAAAGCCCGATTCTTCCAATGTCTTCAGTAATCGAAGTAAGGCGGTTAAAACACCAGCGACCCAAGAGATGCAACCTAAACCATAACCCGAAAAACCCGATGGCTCCCCTGTCTTTGACCTGGGATGTTCAATTTCACAGTCCGGACAGATACAGGTTTCCGGGACACAAGTCCTAACCGCCAGAACCCCAATGTCATCAAGGATTTTTCCCCCTGTCCGTCCCCGTTTTTCAGTGGAACGGATTTTCAAAGGACATCACTTTCCCAGCTGAGAATTCAGGAAAACGCTCTGAATTTCTTCTTGACAACCTCTCAGGAACTATGATACGGGTGAGGCCACGAGAATGACAGACTAAACACAACGGAAAGGGTATGATGATGAGCCAAACTCGACGAGAATTTCTAAGAAGCATAGCTCTTGTCGGCTCCTCGGCTGTTCTATTGGATGGTTTTCCAGGAATCCTTCGGAAAGCTTCTGCTGATGAGTTGACCGGCCTGACAGCTGAAACGACTGGCTACACGTATTGCGACGGGTGCAATCACGTTCCTAAGTGCGGGATGGTATACTATCGGCGAGGCCCTGTCATCACCCGCCTGCAATCTCGTACAGATTTCAACTATCCGAATAATACTCTTTGCTCCAAGGGTTATGCGCAGCTCCAGGAGCAATATCACCCGGAGCGTCTTCGTTATCCTCTTAAGAGGACGACTGCGAAGGGGCAACCCTCGAAATGGGTACGGGTCTCCTGGGACGAAGCCTTAAAGGTGACCGCCCAGAAATTGAATGCCATCAAGACCAAATACGGCGCAGAAACGGTCTGTTTCTACACTGGTGATCCAAAAGAGATGCGCCCCCCGCTCCAGCGGTTGAGTTTTTCCTTCGGCTCGCCTAATTATGGCACGGAGAGCGCGACCTGCTTCAGATCGGTTTCGCTGGCGGGGTTATTGCTTTTCGGGGATACGGTGATGGGAAGTCCGCCCTCTGCGCAAACGAAGAATTGTTTTATATGGGGTGTTAACCCTGCCTTTTCCGGACCCTATGCGATGAAAGGGCTTCTTAAGGCAAAGACAGGAGGTGTACGTTTTTTTATGATCGATCCCCGCAAAACGCCTACTGTTCAAGCCCTGGACGGGGAACACCTTGCTTTAAGGCCGGGGACGGATGGGGCCCTCGCCCTGGCCATGATACATACGATCATTAATGAAAATCTGTATGACAAAGAATTTGTCACCCAGTGGGTCCATGGATTCGATGAGCTGAAAGAATATGTCAAAGAATTCCCTCCTGAAAAAGCGGCAAGTATTACGGGGGTGCCTGCAGAAAAAATCATAGGGGCCGCCCGGGCTTTCGCTGACGGACCGAGCACGTTAATGGTGAGCGCAGCCCCGGTCGTTCACCATACCAACGGCAACCAGAATATGAGGGCTGTGCTCTCCTTGGTTGCCATTACCGGCAACTTCGACCGACCCGGAGGCGTCACCGTTCCTCCGCCAGCACTTCTCCCCCCAGACTTCCTCGGGGACCCGGTTTTTTGCAGACGCAACGACCAGCTGCCCAAAATAAGCCGTTTCCGTGCCGATTTGGACCTGTACCCCGTATGGGCTGAATTGATCCCTGAGATCCAGATGAACAATCTACCCGAATACGTGGAGAAGGGTAAGATTCGCGGGTTGGTCATGTTTGGGGGAAATGCGAAGATGTGGCCACAGCCTCAACTTTATCAGAAAGCCATAGGCAAATTGGAGTTCTCCGTTGCTGCCGATTATTTCTACAGGCCCTGGACCCATGATTACGTCGACATCCTCCTTCCTGCTGCGACGTGTTTTGAGCGGCTGGCCCCGGTGGCCGGGTTTGGACGCAGTATGTACCAGAGGCAGCCCGTCAAGCCCTTGGGTGAGGCTCGTGAGGATTGGCAGATCATCGCCGATATCGGTGTCGCTTTGGGGATGACCAGTGAATTCTTCGGAGGCAATTTAGAGACCTTTGTCAACGAGTCTCTGAAATCAACGGGTATCACGGTGGAACAGCTGAAAAAAGCCCCAGGTTCCATGGTGAACATACCTTTAAGCGAACCTCCGAAATCACAAAAGTACGCCCTGGGCCTGCTCCGCAGGGACAAGAAACCGGGGTTCAATACGCCTACGGGTAAAGTCGAGGTCTATTCCACCATTTTGAAAAAGCACGGATTCGATCCTTTACCCACCTACAAAGAGCCGGTGGAAAGCCCGGTCAGTAAACCGGACATGGCAGGCAAATATCCTCTGGTTTTGATGACGGGCGCCCGCATTCCTTTCTACACTCACAGCAAATGGCGCGACATCCCCTGGGTCAGCGAGTTTCAGCCCGACCCGGTAGTCAATTTGAATCCTACCGATGCTCAGCAGCGAGGGATTAAGGAGGGGGATCAAGTCATCATTGAAAACGCCCGTGGCCAGATAAAAGTAAAGGCGCACCTCACGGAGATGGTTACCCAGGGGATGGTGGACGTGTTCCACGGTTGGCCAAAACAAGACGTCAATACGATGGTTTCCCGCGATTTGGACCCGATATCGGGGTATCCTCCGTACAAAAGCGGCCTTTGTCAGGTAAAAAAAGTTTCTGCCTAGCAAGGATGTTTAAAGAGAGGACGGGATGAGAATATGTCAAGATATGCGATGGTGATTAAAACGAATCTCTGTATCGGCTGCCAGACTTGTTCGGTAGCCTGTAAGATGGAAAATTTAACTCTCCCCGGGTGTAGCCGAACGATCGTTAAAGAGCAGGTCAATGCCCGGTGGAAAATCGGAATGTGCATGCAGTGTGAAAAACCGCCCTGTGTCTCCGTCTGTCCGGTGAAAGCCACATGGAAAAATGAACTGGGGATTACGGTCGTGGACCAGGGAAAATGCATCGGCTGTGGTAAGTGTATGGAAGCCTGTCCTTATGAAGCCAGGCACGTTAATCCAAAGATGGGGTATTTCAAACAGTCGCTTCCCTACGAGGAGGTTGCTAAGAAGACCAAAGAGAGCCACCGATTTCACATGCAACGAAAAATAGATAAATGCGATTTCTGTTTGCACCGGGTCAAACGCAATGTGCCTCCCATGTGTGTCGAGGCCTGCACCACCTTCGCCCGGATTTTCGGTGACATGGATGATCCTCAGTCCGAGATTTCTCGGCTCTTGACTCAAGGCGCAAGTCCCGTAAAGCCCGAACTAGGAACCCAACCCAAAGTCTTTTATCTTTAGAATGGAAAACCTCCCCGCCGAAATATTCGAAGTCCGTCCCTCCATTTACGGAGGGTTAGCGAGTCTTCTATACTCAGAACCTTCTTCGGAAACCCTTGAAAAAGCAGGATATCAACTGGGCCGGGCAGAGGGAGCCGTCGCCCTTTGGAACGAACCCGGTCTCGCGGCAAGCGTACAAAATTTCTTGAATGCCCTGGCACGATCCACCCAAGAGAATTTAGCCGTGGATTATGCCGGCTTGTTCCTGGGAGGAAAAGAAGGTCTTATCTGTCCGTCGGAGTCCAGTTATCTTGAAAACAAAGTCTATGGGGAAGCCACTTTGAAGGTGATAGAGGTTTATGCAAAGCAGGGTTTTGTCAAAGAGGATGCATTCCATGAACCGGATGATCATATCGCGGTGGAGTGTGCTTTTATGTCCACTCTGGGGTGGGAGTTTATCCAAATGATACATGAGAAAGGAAGGAATGCCCCTGCTTGCCAGGAGCACGTGAAACGACAGCTCGATTTCCTTAAAGAACATTTACTGAATTGGATCCCCGCCTGGGCAAAGCAGGTCCAAGATTTCTCGGAAACCGATTTCTATCGATCTCTCGCAGGATTGACTCGGACATGGATCGAGGCAGATCAGCGGCTTCTGGTTCATTTATTGCGCACCTCCTAGAATTTGGTCTGAGGCCGATCCCCGTCGCTTCTTTATATTATCTTTGGGCTTGTCAGACCGTGATTCAGAAACCCTTATATCGTCTTCCTCCACTGCATAAAGTTCGAGGAGTTTTTGTTCTGCCTCGGTTCTTGGCTTCCAGAAAATCATGCTCTTCTTTTCTCCTTCGATCTTAACCCTGCAAGACCGGTTTCAGCTGAAATTGGCATTCTCACTAACTCGTAGGAGCAATTTAAATGCCATACTTTGACTGTGCTGGTAACTTACGAAAACCATTTTTGTTTTTCTAAAGAATATAAACTACCACAAACGCTACACGAACGCTAATGGTGGAAGAGGTTTTCACAAAAGTCCCGAATTACTTTTGTAAAAAGACGAAATAAGTAATTGAACTAGGTTGCCGAGGTCTCTGTTTCCCCTCCGGGTCAATAGACTCTCCGTTGTCGAGTCTATCAATAATTTTAGCAAGATAAGGTAAACCGGGAATGAGATGCGCTTAAACACTTGAAGGGGCTGCGCGTTCAACTGCAGTTGGTGCAGCGGTTCTTTCACGCCGCAAAAAGAGTATATCTCGTGTCGAAATAAGGTGGTCTGGCGACCTCACGATGCGGTCATCGCCGATATCAGACAAGCACTCTCCTACGGATACGAGGCCATGTACACCGTTTTCGACCCCACCCCTGACAACCAGGATTACTTTGTGGGGCTTTTCAGGCGCATTGAGGGGACTGGGCAGAAGCTTGGCTGGATGCATGAGGCCACCGGCGTGACCTCGAAAGAGTTTGCAGTTGGCGCGCCTCGTTTTGATGAAATAGGATAAGGGTTGAAATCGTTAACCCGATGAGATCAATTTCCTTACACCACACTTTAAGGTTATCTTATCAGGGTTGGACGCCCAGGGCCAAAGAGAAGCGTACGTAAGGATATTACCCTCTTGCCTGTAGAAAAAGGATTGTTCATTTCGTAAACCACCGAAGGCATCAACTATCTTCTGAACTTCTTTCGGCAGATAGGCTTCTTTTCCGGGTTCCTTAACTGCCGGGCCTAAATATTGTTTTAATAAAGAATTGAGCAATTCAAGATCCTTCTCTTGAAGGACCCCTTCAAGATACTCCGATCCTCTCGAGTTGAGTCTGATTTCTATCAATAGGGTTTTCTTTATCTCTTCAATCATGTTCATCATTTTTGCCTTCACAGAAACTGCTTTGTGATCACCAACATTTTACCTGTTCAACACTCTCCCAGGATACACCTCCGAACGCCTCTCATGCTCCCGCCAATGTTTTATGTATTGATAGCCTCGGCTATCGCTTTCGCCATCTTCTCGGTATTGCCCCTCCGACTCTAATAAAGGATCGGCACCTTTCTTGAAGATATCTTATCTTTCATCTCCGAGAATTTTGTTTATCAATCCTAATCTATTCAATCAGGGATAGGGTTGTCAATAAGAATCGGGGAGCAACATCCCCGACACAAATTACTTGATTGGAAAGGAATTTCCCCAAAATGGAAATTTGGTTCCGCTGATATCAGGATTTCATCATCAGGGTGCCGCATGAAGGATTTCTTAACCGGCTTAAAGTATTCACCCTTTCTGAAGGAGATCTAAACAAGAAGGGCATGGCATGCGTCTTGCTGAAGAATAACAACGCCATCTTCGGAGGCCGTATCTTGCCCGGCTCCGTCAGGTTGTTTTATTATGGGGATGGAGAATGTCATTACCTATAGGTCACGCAACAATCGGTTTTACTGTCTACAGTTTATTTTGCAGGAATGGATCAAGTTTCGGGCGATGGAAGGTTCCACTCGGAATTCTCATTCTTTCCAACCTGCCTGATGTAGACGTTATCCTCGGGATTGTTCTACAAGGAAACGGGAGCGCCTTCCATCGAGGCCCCACTCACAGCCTGACATTTGCACTCCTTGCCGGATTTCTGGCATCCAGGGTCTGGGACATGCGGTCACAATGGCCGAGGTTGAGCTTCAGAACCTGCTTCGCACTCATTCTATCGCACATTCTAGCAGACGCTGTTTTCACGAGTTCGCCAGTTTCGTTCTTCTGGCCTGTTAGGGTAAATTGGAGTGGTGGCCATAGCGGGTTGAGGCATGTTATCAGTTCAGTTTTATTCGGAAACTATCAAGATGTGACAATCATTTTCGGATGTGCATTCCTTATCCTTCTTCATCGGGCGCTTTCGGCTCGATTGGGTCGATCACTCGTCCCATGGGACCCTCGCTTCCGATCCTTTACCTCAGGAACCACGTACCCCAAGGTTCCTGTAAAGAACGCTCTGCATGAACGTCCGTTTCGTCCTCTTTTTCTTCTTTGGACTCTTCCGACATAAGTCACCCCCTCCATCCTGATAAAGGTGGGTAACGGTAAATCATTCGATTCCCATGATCGAGATGAGGGTATACCCCAGCCGGAATGATTGTCATCAAGCTGCCCAATAATGCTCCTATCGAAATTCGTCCTGTCAATTACTGAACCTTGGTGAAAGTTCCGTCTTTTTTCATAGTGTATATTCCTGGTTTCAATCCAAACGTTTCATTGGAGAATACCTGCTGCGAAACCCCAACGCCTCCCGCTTTGGCCCCCAGTTCCCCCATGCCCTTTGCAAAAGTCAAAAAAGACGTGGTATCCTGGTTTGAGACGATGCCCGTCAGCATCCCTTCTGTCATTTCCACTTTAAAGTCATGTTTGGCTAATATCGTGAGAGGCTTTATGTCGTAGGCCTTCTCAAAGTCAGGTGCGGATACCAGCCAACTCGATTTCTCACCGACAAACAAATACATTTTAGGCGGATATACTCTAACGCCATCGGGTTTATTGTTGAGATCTGCGTTCTGGGTTTGAATCGTCGCGCAAGCAGGCACCACTAAAAGAAACGAAACAACCATAAACCAATGAATAGCCTTTGTCATCATATCCTCCTTTCTCTTTTCCACCCTCCCCTCCATCAGGTCTAAGGACAGGGGTAGTTGTATAACGAAACAATCTCTTTTTTTAGTGATTCCATCAATAGCTAGAAAACTCTTAATGGGAACTTGGGCTCGATTTCTGCTAAATGTTTGATCGCTGGCTCCAGGGGTTGAAACCAGGCCCATCCTGCGGGTGATCGCGCCACGATGAGACCGATTGCCTTGGTTTCAGCATAGACAATGCCTCCCGAATCTCCATGTTGCACCGGCCTGTCAATGACAAAGACGTTACGGAGCGTATACCATCGGTTATTGAGCAACACTTTCACGGCACCGGCGTACGAATGGATATGCCCCTGAAGCAGCCCGGACACCCCCAGCATACATTTTACAGACAAGAATGTGTCCAATTGGCTTTGAGGCAGGAAGTCATCCAGCTGAATATTATCTTGAATAATAAATCTATCACGTTCATCGGATAAGGCATCATCGACCCGGGCAATTGCAATGTCATATTCCATCGCTCCATGGTCATGGGTAGAGTTTTTAAGAGTCGTTGCCCTCAGGGGCTCGCCACTTTGGCGGTGAATCCGAAGTTCCTGGTTTATAGGTGGGGAATACGCTATATCTCCCGCTACATGGGCACAGGTAAGCGAGAAGAATCGGTTGTCTCCCGCCACCTTGTTCCGGAAAATTAGGGTAATGGTGCCTTGTTCATTCGGCGCCTGGGTTACCGAGCCTCCACCGCAAGAGAACTCGACGACACCCACTTCGATAACATCCGTCTTGATCCGGACGGAGCGATCTACTCCACCGCCTTTTTTTCTACCGCATAGAAAGACGGGTAAGGCTTTATTTGAGGGTAACCCGCGTAGCTTTTGCACGACAAAAAACTGAATACACACGTCTTCGGTGGGTTGTCCACCACGAAATTTCGTTCCGGCAGAGACGCCCACGACACCGGGACGTTTCAGATAAATTCGCTCAGCGGCATCCCGTACCCGATCGAGCAACTCCCTCCTTTTTTCCGGATCATTCGCGCTTCGCCGTTTCATGCTATTCTAGAGGTATATCTGGGCAGCCTTCATCAGTCCTTAATCATAGGAAGGCCCTTAAATCCTAAGAAGTCAGATAGAGATACAGGTCTAACTTTTTGACGAGGAGTCAGAATTTTGATAGGGAAAACTTTAAAGACCTTTCTCCATCCCCCACCCCCCTCCGGGGGGAGAAAGTCTTGTTGAGATTGTTGGGTTAATGATAAAGGAGACAAAGCAATTGTCAACGAAAAAATAGGATTGTGAAAAGAATCTTTTTACTTACAAATTTGTGAAGCTTGCCGCCCACCCCGTTAAGACGGGGCAGGTACGGTGGGGCCGTTCGACAGAGCTCACGGCCCTGAGTATGTCGAATGGGCTTCCCGGCAAGGAAGTTTCGTTGATATTGTGCCCCTTGACCCCGCCTACAAGGCAGGGGTGCCGAGACACAATCCGGCCAGACACGGAGAGACAAGCAACGGGTGAGGAGCCAGCGCGGTCATTGGGTGTCTCCACATCTGCCATTTCCAAGATTCTGCATAGAATAGATCGAGACAGAAGGGTCCAACTTTTGTTGCGCTATCAACTTCTCTGCCAAAACTTAGTTGACTGATTATGAAAAGATGGACAGGAATATGAACATCTTCCCATCTTCCTTTTCCATTCATTTCGTGAACGCAACCTCGAAATGGCACATCGCTGTTCCCATATCGACATCCTGCAAACTCACATCTGGGTATAATTTCGCTAACCCCGGTGTTCTGCTGATGTAAAATTGATAAATATCGATTTCGTACATTTTTCTAAATAGATTCACGACGGAGAGACAATTTTGTAACCCTAACAAGCCTCCCAATCAAGAAATAATTCGAAAGATAGATTAACTTCCAAATGGTTATCGATTCTTGACTACCTGGCATCATCCTTGCTGCGGAATAGTGTTAAAAAAGAGACGCACAGGTCTAAACGACGACAAACCGGAGGCACACCACTGTGAAAGGTGGATCTGAGCAGACCAATGAGGAGGTGGACCATGGAGAGAGGGAGCTTACATGGATATGCGGCAAACTTAGAACGAACCATGGAGACTATGCATTTGGACCTTGGGGAGGCAATGTATGAACTGCAGGAGTTATGCTCACTTATCACCCTAGAGAGGAATGTTCCAGCGGAAACCATCACTGATATTCGCCAAATGTATAAACGAATTCAGGACCAACTCATAAAGATCAGGGGAGTCAAACAACTCCAGGAGGGAAAATACAGGCAGTACTATCACCGGGACTCTCAGCGAGAAAGAGAGATCACCGAATTTGCATTTTTGGCCAAGAGCTTGTATTCGAAATTCGAATCCATGTTACAGGAGGTAGGGGCAAAGAGAAAGCTAAGAGATGGGGAAGCAGAATCTAGAGAGGTTCCTCAGCATATCCCGGTTCAATGGTTCCAATCTAAAGGGAATCAGGTCATGCTTTTAAGAAACCTAAGGGATCTGTACGAACTGAACTATGGAGCCCAGCTTGGCTTGGAGGGAGAGCAGAGACGAGAGATCATTCGGAATGGGATGCGGAGTATCTCCCTCTTTGCCATGTCAGGAGAGGCGGCATTGATTGACCATCTTCAATCCCGCATGCGATTGCGAGAATATGATATCAAAGAGCGTTTTGCAAAAGACGAGTGCCGTGGGGCTTTAACCCATTTGAAGGAAATATCTCTTCTAGATGTAGAAAGGGTAATTAGGCGTTTCACGGGCAGCATTGGCTTTTCAAAAGTGAAATGTTTGCTTCTCAGAATTCAATCTCAGAAGGATCTCGAAAAAGAAATTATAGGGTCAATAGAGAACATTTTACGCGTGACGGAGGTGGGAGAGATGAGAACGCTATCAGTATGAAAACCGCTTCCCCCGAGAAGTGTCACTCTACACGTATTTAGAACAGAGATTGCCTATTGGAATGGATTGGAATGGAGAGAATAGCCGTGGAGGTCAAGGGAACAGCGATCATAACCATACCCCTCTCCATAAAGGGACGTTTTTGCGAGGCAGGATTAAAACAATGGATAGGCGCCCTGACGCCGGAGGCCCGTGAGGTTTATCCAGCCTCGGTCTTGGCGAGATCCTGGTATCCCCTGAAAGAGTTCTTAATCCAACCGCTTCGCAGGATGTGCAACCTAAAATGACTGGTCGAAGAGCCCGGGAAGTAACCTCGCATCCTAGATTCAGTGGCTGCCTAAGAAATGGGCAGATAGATCAGGTCAGTGGTATCGGAACACACCCCAGAGGCTTACGGTTTCTTTTCAAAAGCTGTAGGGGCATCGTTTTATCCTTCCGTGTAGACGCCTCTCCCAGAAAATCCCCGCTGAAGACTTCACAAGTCCTCAGTCCAGCATAGGGCATGTCGTTACGTATAGCGGGATGAAAGAGTTGAATAACGTTTTAGATCAGTGGTGGCTGCACGCCGTCCGCTGGAGTGATTTGCTAGGCGCTCTTTTAGTAAAAATTGCTCTGAGTAAACATTTATCGCATGAGGAAAGCTGCCCTACCTTATCTTACTAATACGGATCTTATACGAGTCACCTATCTTTTCGATGATCTTGATCTCGATGTTGTTCTTCTTGTCCATGAACTCTCCCTTCCCCGGCAGGTCGAAGGCAGCACCCTGGAGATTGGGGACAGAGGGGTCTGCACTTATCAGTTTGACCGGTGATTTCCCGTATCTGCATTCTTCAATACTATCGTCCGCATACATGATCAGAACACCTTTGCCGGGAAGGTAGGGGTCAAAACTGCCAATTGGCTGCCGGTTCTCGACGAGATAAAATTTCGACTCTGTAAGTGGGATTTTTATCACGAGCGTTTCTGATGATCCGTCTTCGAGTGGGCCGAGCACAACTTCGCTTACCTTCTTTGGATCCACCACCCGTACCTTTTCTTGGGCAGTCCAGCCGAGTCTCAACTTAGTCCATGATGATATGCCCGGCGGCGGAATATTCCGCTTGTAGAAATGGCAGGAAAGTGGATCCCAGTAACCCATATTGATTAGCGCGTCTGCAAAGCCGGTATCTTGTGTGGGATGTTTTGACTGAATGTCATGGTCGTAGAGGCAGGGTAATACTCTTTTTCCAGCACTCACTCCACCCCAGATATGGGCTATATCATGAAAAAGTGTGCCAAGGTGTGCCTGATAAGTGAAGATCGCAACTCCACCTGGAACAATCTGTCCGCTTTTGGTCTTAAATATAATATCCTGTTTCCACCCGAGCATACCCGGAAATCCACAGAGTCCTACCATACCGTATTCTCTGAACTGAGCACCGAGAAACAGGACAACGAAGGAATACCTGGAAAAATCATTCTTTTCATCTGCGGCATCAATGGCATTCTGTATAAGTCTTACGACCCGTGACTTGTCGACTTGTAGATTGGCTGGAGAGATAGCGTACCGCTTAACGGAATCAGGGAGTCGATGCCACCCTGTGATATCGAAGTCAGTGCATACCTTCCCGTAAGACATTTCGCGTACATAAAAGTCAAGTTTTTTGAAACGCTCCCTGACAAAGTCTTCATTTACCGGAGGGACAATGTTCGGAAACTCGACAAGAATGACTAGCCCCTTCCTCCTTTCACAAACATCTCCACGTTGTTCCTTCGGATGGGCACTCACTGTGGGAAAAATTAGCCAAACTATAGCGGCGACAATGAGGCTGGCTATCGCCCTTCTTCTCCGATGGAATTTCATGTCAATTTCTCCTTACTTCTCTTTTTCGCCTACCAGATATTAGACCTAAGAATAATATCTATTATACAATGCCTAGGTTTCGGATAACCTGCTAACATTTAAAGGATTTCTGTGGCGAAAAACATGGATATCCCCAAATCCAAAGGGCGCGATGGTTTTTTGGGAAGCTTACCAGGCATCCGCGGAGGAAAACAGGGTTCGACCCGACCGTTCCCAATTCTCCGTGAACTGGGCAAGCGACTTTGCCAATTTCCGGAGTGCCTTCGTGATCCATTTGCAGTAGTAATATACACCTTTTCCTTTCTTTGTCAAAGTGAAGAGTTCAGGATCAGGAAGTACTAAATGAAATTTCCTTTTCGAGGTTTTTGGAGCAGGTTGATAGTAAGAGTTGGCGGCTTCACCTAGAAGTCATTACGGACAACCATCGTCAGAAATCGAAGATTACGAGGTTGAAAGCGTGTATAACGATCAAACTCAGCCGTCGCTGTACGCAGATCGGCCTGAAGCGACATGTTGGGCGGCACCCGAGTCGGTCCAGGGAAGTTTCATTAGATCGAGCAAGGCGCGCCCCAAGAGGCCGTAGGGATTGGCGAGCGTCTCGAGCATCTCGAAGTGATTGTAGCCCTCGCCGACGAGGAGTTGCACCAGCTTCCCTGCCGCTTTTAGCGCCACGGCAAAATCACGCGACTGGCGCTGGAACTCCGGTGTCTCGAACGTTCCGTAGGCCACGATTACCGGGCAGTTGAGCTTGTCAAGATGACGCTGTGGGCTTAACGCCTGCTCTATCTGGTCGGTGAACTTGACGTAGCTGCTGCGCGCCGAGAGGCGCACCGGCTTCAGATCGAACATGCCGCTGCAGCATAACCCGCCCTTCACGGTGTCGGCTGGGAGGTTAAAGTCCTTCGTCCAGTCGGTGGTGAGGACCACGCCTGTGAGATGCCCGCCCGAAGAGAAGCCGGAAACGTAAAGGCGGTTGGGATCCCCGCCGAAGGTCCGGGCATTGCGATGCACCCAGGCAACCGCGCGGCGTACCTGATCGGCCATCGACATAAGGCTCCCGCCTGCGTCCTGCACCGTTGTGAAATCGAGCACCACGTAATGCGCGCCCGCGTGCACAAATAATTCCGCTGGGAAAGCGTAGTCCTTGGCAAGACCGCCACGCCAGGCGCCGCCGTGGATAAAGACGTTGATTGGTGCGTCGGGGCGCGTCGTCGTGTAGACGTCGAGTGCCTCGATTGGCGTCGGACCATAAGCGTAGCGCCGCGGCGGACCGATCCGCGCGCGTGTCGCCTCGCTGTTCGTTTCGTAGCGGTCCGTGATTTGCTGCTGGTTAGGCGCGTACACACTCTGGTCGTAGGCATCGTCGAGCTCTTTCTGGTCCATGTCGAGCCACACGCGCGGTCCCTTAACACGAGGCGCTTGCTGGGTCAGCACCGGTTGCTTCGGAGACATTCACCTCCTCCTTTCTTCATTAATGAATTATTCTCTGGGGCCGAGACCTATCCGCACCGTTCATTTGCGGTTGTAATATACACCTTTTTGCAAAAACGGCCCGTTGATTTCGATGTGAAATATTTCAATAAAAACGAAACACGCTAAACCGCTCATACAGGAAGGAATGAAGAGATTTAAGAAAACGAGGATGTCTTTACCGTAGTTGTTAACTCCTGTCTTAGATCACCTGGAAGAGATAAATGCACGCTAAATGATATGCCGACAAAACGATGTAGATCGCGGCTGAGACATGCATACCATAAATGCCGATTTTAAAATTCTGGTGAGCGGCAAGAAAACAAGCTATTAATCCGATACCCAGGGATTTGATGATCATTACAGACTGAAAACCATTCTGGATGATCTGATCCATCAATGGGTTTAATTCGGATCCCCCATTTTCCAGGTGAATGGTCGTAAAGACAGCATCTAAGGTCGAAAGGACAAAAATTATAAACGTTACAACGATCGTGCGAGGCGAAGGTCGATCCACGTACTGATTGCGTTCCTCCCCGTCCCTGCGAAAGTTTTTCCTCTGCCCCCCGTATTTAAAAACGGATCGGAGGGACGTCGGATGCGACCGCCTGTCTTGAATGACTCTCTGGTCCGGGAATCGTGTGTTGAAGAATGAATTCATGGAAATCATTCCATCCTACTTTATTTTAAAACGTTATCTCCACGTTTGAAAGCATTACATGTCCGAAAGGGTACAATCAGGAAGGATTCTCACTCGACAATTTTGATTCGCATCAAGAGACTTGCAAACATCATACGTCGGATTCGTGGGGCAATACTCTGTCTTGCAGGTCATGTCTCTATAAATCACAAGGGACTCTTTCGATTTTACAACAAGCAGGTGACCATGGTTCCAGAGAGTGCAAGGGCCGCCGTCCCGTATCACCCACACATCCAGCATCGTCTGATTCCCGACGGTGATACCCGTCTCACGGCAGGAGTCTTCCTGTGCCAGGGCCGATGGCGGAAAGAAAGTCAGGACAATCACCATAAGAGCGGGAAGGATAGCCTGAAATGGAATGTTTTTGATGATGAACCGAGTTGACGGGATCATCCCTTTCATCTTTGTAACCTCCGTAGGTCCTTAACTTTTTCCCTATAAAACTTTACCAAATTGCGGGGGAGGATTCAACCGAAATTTAATGTCGAGATGATCTGGGGGTTGATGATGACCGATGAAATAAACATAAAGGGCAAGACCGTTTCTGACCTTGCCCTTGAGCTCATTTCATCCTTCCTCCCAGCGACCCTACCAAAAACAGATTGGAGATTAGTACCCCAATATATTAAATTCATACCTTATAGAAAGAGAAGAGATGGAAAAGCAATTTGGAATTGATCGAACGGTAGGGAGTGTTCCAAGGCATCTTCTGTCCTACACCTTTCCGATGTTTTTGGGCAACCTGATACAGATCGGTTACAGTCTCGTCAATACCATATGGGTCGGACATTTGGTTGGAGAAAACGCCGTTGGAGCAATCGGGGTCAGCTTGCCTATCTTTTTTATACTGGTCGGATTTTCAATGGGCATCACCATGGCCACCACGATCCTCGTCTCCCAGTATTATGGCGCAAAGGATTACAAGTCGGTGGAAAAGGCAGTCAACACGTCATTTTCGCTTTCCATCATTCTCGGATTAGCGTTGAGCGTTGCCGGCATCTTTTCGAGCGATCCCGTTTTAAGACTGATGGGGACACCTCCGGAAAACTTCACATTAGCTTCAAGCTATCTGAAAATCAGCCTGGCAGGTTTCGTTCTGCTCTATCTGGGGCTTTTGATCAATTCCATCCTCAGGGGAATCGGTGACACCATAACTCCCCTGGCTTTTATGGCCATCGGCATAGGATTGAATATTATTTTGGATCCTTTTCTGATAGGAGGGTTTGGTCCATTTCCAAAACTTGGGCTAAACGGCGCGGCCTATGCAAGCGTGATATCCCAGGCGACCGCTTTCATCATCAGCGTCGTCTACTTGAACCGGAAGAGCCACCTGGTTGCCTTTCATCCCAAGAGGCTTCTTCTTGACGGGTCCATGTCTTCGATGATTTTTAAAATAGGTCTTCCTGGGATTGTTCAGCAGATGCTTGTCTGGATCGGCGCATTGTTTATCACGACCTTTGTCAATTTCTTCGGCAGCGCGGCCACGAATGCCTTCGGCGCGGTTGTGAGAGTGGATATGTTTGCTGTAATGCCGGCGTTTACGATGAGTATGGCCGTTTCTGCCCTGACGGGACAAAATCTCGGAGCCGGCAAACCCGAGCGGGTGAAGGAAATATTCAAGTGGGGAGTGATCATCATCGCTTCCATCACCCTTCTCATTTCGGTGATCGCCGTCTTCTTCTCTGAACTTATCCTGAAGATGTTTGGGCTTGGGGGCGACTTAGCGGTCATGCGAATCGGCGTCAATTACCTGCGAATTGTGGGGTCTTGTTATGTCTTCTTTGCCGTTGCGTTTATTTCGAACGGCGTCATCAATGGAGCGGGCCATACGATCGTCACGATGATCTTTTCACTTTTGTCCTTGTGGTTTATCCGGGTACCGGGCTCGTTGTTTCTGTCACGAAAGACGAGTTTAGGCATTACGGGAATCTGGATTTCTGTCGCCTTCAGCTTTCTGGTTGTAATGGTGATCAGTCTCGCCTATTACCATTCGGGAGGGTGGAAGAAGGACGTCATCGTCAGGACGCCCCCCGCGGTTCCAGCGATCCAATGAATGAACCTCCCCGATTTCGCAATTGACTAATTTGAGCGTCTTTGGTAGTCTTATCCTCAGCCCCCAACCCTCTCGCATGAACCTCGACCCCTCGGGGAGAAATGGGTAAGGATCGGTGTCCTCTTTGACGTTGTGGTGAAGAATCTATCCGTGAAAGGTTGACGGGATGGAAGACGATACCACAAGCGAAAAGTGCCTGACCGATTTGTTGAGGATTTATTCCATTCTCTTTCTGGTCGTGGGTTACGTTTTTCTTCTCTTCCCCTGGTTTACCCTTGAAGCGATCGATAGGCTCGGTGAAAGCCCGATTGTTCTTTGGCTCCTCGGCGGAAATCCCCTCTTTAAATGGCTGGGCTGGGAACTGGACCATGAGAGGGTGAATGCCTTGGGCACCCCTGCCGAATATTTCTGGGTCTTTCTCGGCTTTTCGATGATGATGACGATCGCGGCCTGCAGCTATGTCGCCTCAAAAGACATTCGAAAGAACAGATCGGTCATCCTCCCCCTCATCCTCTCCAAGCTTGCCTCCTCTCTTTGCGCTTTGACCTTTTATTACTCCAGGGGCATTTTTGCCTATCTCGTCATTTTCATCACGGATTTTCCCCTTTTCCTCCTGACCCTTTACTTCTATCTGAAGGCTGACACCGGCCGCATTCCTGAAGTTTATCAGTCCTGGAAGATTGACAGGGATAAGTACCGGGAGATGTGCCTCGGCAGTGAAAAGACCAGGGTTGCCTGTATCCGTGATGAGGATAAACTCAGGGCATTGGATCGGGTTCTTCGAGAGACGGGTTTTTGCGACCTTCTGGAAAGAAAATGGAAGGGCTCCGGTAAGAAGAAAGAGGATTTTCTTATTGCGGTGAAGTCAAACTTCATGATGACTTATAACAAAATCGATGAAAGCACTTACACGGACCCTGAGCTTGTCGAGCATCTTCTTAACGAACTCCACGATAGAGCGTATACGAATTTAGCGCTCGTCGAATCGAGAAATACTTATGGCCTCTATTTTGATAAGCGGGGAGTGGCGGAAGTGGCGGACTATGTGGGTTATCGGCATAAAAACTACAGGATTCATGATTTGACCGACGAACGGGAAGAGTTTGACTACGGGGGCCCCCTGGGTCGCCATTTTGTGGGACCGACATGGCGGGACGCGGACTTCAGAATATCTTTCGCTAAGAATAAGACCCATAGTTTTTGTTACTATACGCTCACCCTCAAGAATATCTACGGGACCCTCCCTCTGGAAAACAAGCTTCTTGAATATCACAAGAAGAAGGAGTTCGACTGGCCGACGATCGAGACGCTTAAGCACTTCCCGGTCCATTACGGAATCATCGATGCCTTCATCAGTGCGGACGGTCCGATGGGCGTCATCTCCGATGTGAGGCCGAACCCGACGAAAACCCTCATCGGCGGAGAGAAGATCGTGGCTGTCGATTGGGTGGGGGCGCGAAAGATGGGGTTGAACCCCTTGAAGAGCCGTTTTATGAGAATTGCCGTCCGCGAGTTCGGCTCTCCCGAAGGGAAAATAGACCTGATCGGGGATGAGTCGCCTTATCGTCCATGGAAGAATGTCCATCCCCTGTTGGTGGATATCCTCGCGATGGCGGAAGAGTGGTGGGTGTTCGCCCACAGCTTCATGTCCACGTTCATCTTTGCCGAAGAATATTTTCCTCGAAAGCCCATGAGCATCGTTTTCAGGTTTTTTCGACGCCTCATTCTACCCATTCTGCCTCTCTTTTTCAGAACTGGGCACAGGCTCCGGAAGTCAAGAAGGAGGCCGTAGATGGAACAGAACGATAAAAATCTCATTAAGATCCTCGTTCTTTTAGGCCTTTCGGCCCTGCTGCTCGCTTGTGTCGTTCTGGAAGGATACACCAGCTCCCTGACCGGTTATGTCATCGCTTTTTTTGCCGCCGTATTGGCCGGCTGCATCGTCACCGCTTTTACGATTTGCACCGAACACCTTATTGGCCTCATCCTCTTCGGATTTGTCATCGGTTTCTTAACTCAGGCCGTCGGGATCACTTCGGATCTGTGGTGTTACGACCGTACGTTCCTCTTTGCTGCGTTTTCGTGGTCCCTTGCCGCCGTCACCATGGAAGGGATCTCCAAGGTCATTCGATATAAGTTGAAAAGCCTGAGAGATCCTCCATTGAATGTGCTTATCATCATTGCCCTGTTGGGAGTGCTCGTTACCACCCTTGCTTACCAGGATCATTGGAGGTATGCGAGGTATCGCCCCGCTCCTGGAGAATGGGCGGAGAGACAGGCGTCCCGAATTCAAGGGGAATGCTTCATTCATCAAGAGGTGCCCGGAAAGGGATCCGAACGGTTCAAATCGAAGCTTGAGCCTAATGAACCTTTTTGGATCTACTACCTCTCACTGGCGGGCTTTGCCATCCTGATGCAAGCCCGGATCCCTTTTACCGATCTTCTGAGCTTGATATTGGCCGGATGGATCATGGGAGGGATCAGTGAATGGTTGGGCGCTACGGCAAAATTATGGCACTTCAGGACAGTCGCCTTTCCCCCGCTCTTTCTTGTCCTCGGATGCTGGCCGCTTGAGTTTCTGGTCATCCGCGGCCTGGCCACCCGAATGAAGGGATCAGCCATCCTTCAATAGCCGTTGATTGCGAAAAGAATCTTCAAACGGGAGAAGAGAACCGAGCGGTCGACGATTCAGGCGTCGCCCGAGATTCACAGAAGGTTGAAGAAAAGATGGCCAGGAATAGAACCTTGAGATGCAAGGTGGATGAGATTGATAACAGAATATCAAAGGTCAGGCTGACCCCAAGCTCTCCTTTTTAGGCTATGTACCACGGTGGGTGTGGACTGCGGCAAGCCAAAAGGGGTTCATGATTTGGTTCAAACACTACCCACTGGGAACCTTGGTAGATCGATTCCTCAAGATAGAGCAAGGGTCGGCCCACGTTGACATATTTCCGTTCGGGATCACTCGAAGAACGACATTAAGGTATCAGACCTTCAAATGTGTCTTAAGCAAAACTACTTTGGCAAAAGCCCTAATGGGCATCAATTCGATTTTGTTAGCGTTCACCCTTCCCGCCAAATTCCGCGAACCTTAAAGACTTGATCCTGCATTTGCTCCACACTTCAAAAGGCTCTTTTGTCAAGTTCCAAGACCCAGCACCACTTGTTCTCATTTTCTAGTACGGGAGGTCTTTTTCTCAAAATCTTTCCAGAATTTCTCCTCGGACTTCTTCCACAATTCTCCCCAGCGGCCTGAGAAATATCCTTCTAATGCATTCATCAGGCGCCCCCAAGTAGATGTACCATCGGAGGATTCCACAATATCTTCTAGGAAAGGAACGATCTCTCCCAGTTTTTCCTTGGGGAGGTAAGCGCGGGCTCCCATTTCGATGGAACGTTTCAGAGATTTTGGATCGAGGGAGTGGGCTGTCAGCATGGCCGCCGGAAAGTTACGCTTAACCGCCTGGTCCAGGAGTTCGAAACCGCGGACTCCCATAATATCAAGGATCACCACATCATAGGTCTGAGATTCTAATTGATGGGTGGCTTCCTGATAGGTGGTGGCTTTTTCGATGATACATTTTGGGGCGTATCCCAAGATCTCCTCTTCCAGAACTTCCAAAACATCAGGCTCATCATCTACCGCTAAGATTCTTTTACTGTTCAGAATGGATTCGGCCATAAGGATACCTCCTTTTATTCTGCGCCCCTCTATACCCCCGTCGTTCCAATATTCCAGTATTCCATTTTTCCATCAGGAGAATTTGCACCTTCTGACCGATGATTTCACTCTTCAGCCATCCCATCGGCCTCTGCTATTCAAACCTGTGCCATTCTCGCCACCGCAAGCCCGTCTTCTTTTCCCAGTCTGATTCAAATTTACTGTCAAAGAACTCTTTCAAATTTTCTAAGAGCCATTTCCACCCGTGGAGATATTCATACCTCAGCACAACCTCCAAGAAGGGAACCACTTCCCCCAACTTTTCTTTGGGAAGGTAGGCCCTGGCTCTCATTTCGAAAGACCGTTTTAATGCTTCAGCGCTGAGGGCATGGGCCGTAAGCATCGCCACCCGGAAATCTCTGCTCACTGCCAATTCCAATAAGTCGAAACCCCGAACGCCCATGATGTCGAGGATCACCACATCATACGTTTGGGACTTCAACTTTTTGACCGCTTCCTCATAGGTCGTGGCTTTTTCGAATTTACATTTTGGGGCTGCTCCTATAATTTCGTCCTCCAAAACCGTTAAAATATCTGGTTCGTCGTCCACAGCCAGTATGTATTTCCCATTTAGAATGGAATCTGCCATAATCCCCCCCTTATCAGTTTTCTATTTTTATACCTGCCCTATCAGGGGTGTCACGCATTCCCCGCATCCCGAGCAAATTTTCCGTTTACCCCGTTAGAAATAATGCCCAGATGCCCTGCGGCGAGGTTACCTTTTAAATCATTGCGGCGGGGTTTAATGCCCAGCTCGGTTTCGAGTCGTAACGACTGGAATTTCTAACAGGGTTTACTTTTTCTTTCTTTTAGCAGAGGTTGTTTGATCAAATTCTTTCCAGAACTTTTCTTCAGATTTTTTCCAGGACCTCCCCCACCGGGAATCAAAATACCCTTCTAATTTCTTCATCAGGCGACCCCACCCGGGCAGATAATCATATTTCAAAACATCTTCCAGGAAGGGAACCACTTCTCCTAGCTTCTCCTTCGGAAGATAGGCCCGAGCCTTCATCTCAATGGAACGTTTCAGCGACTGCGGATAAAGCGCATGAGCCGTAAGCATGGTTACGGTGAGATTTCGCTTTGTCGATAAATTAAGAAGTTCAAAACCCCGGATTCCCATGATATCCAAAATCACGATGTCATAGGTTCGAGACGCTAATCTTTGGGTGGCTTCGTGAAAGGTCGTGGCTTTTTCTAATTTGCATTTCGGCGCGGCATCCAGGATCTCTTCCTCCAGAACCGCCAAGACATCCGGTTCATCATCCACTGCCAAAATTCTCTTACCGTTCAAAATAGATTCAGCCATCACCCTTTCACCGTCTTCGTCCCCGGAGTTCCCAGAAAAATTGACCGTCTTGGTGAATTAATCCCGAGGGTGCCTCCACTTCGTCCACTCCTGCCAATTGAGACCTGTCTTCTTCTCCCAATCCGACTCGAAATTACTGTCAAAAAAAACCTTCAACTTCTCATAAAGATGCTTCCACCCGGGAACATAGTCATCCGCCAACACATCTTCCAGGAATGGAACGATCTCTCCCAGTTTCTCTTTGGGAAGATAGGCCCGGGCTCCCAACTCTACCGACTTCTTCAGAGCTTCTGGCGAAAGGGCATGGGCTGTCAACATGGCAACTCGAAGATTCTTCGTCACCGCTAAATCCAACAGGTCAAAGCCGCGAACCCCCATAATGTCCAGGATGACGACGTCATAGTCCGTTGATTCTAACATTCTTACCGCTGTCTCATAGGTGGTGGCCTTATCCAGTTTGCAGTGGGGACAGGTTGCTGATATCTCCTCTTCGAGAATCTTCAAGACATCCGGCTCATCATCGACTGCCAAAATTCTCTTTCCATCCAGAATTGATTCCGTCAGGATGCCTCTCCCGGCGTCTTTAGGGGACCGAACCGGAGGAATGCGAACCATAAATCGTGTTCCCACTCCCTCTTGACTCTCCAATGTAATTTCTCCTCCCATGGTTTCCACTAAGGCCTTAACCCCCGTGAGGCCTAATCCGAGTCCTGGTAGGTAGCCACGTTTTTCGTTATCCAGCCGGACAAATCGCCCAAAAATGACCCCTTGATCCTCCAAGGGGATTCCGATCCCGTCATCCTCCACTGAGACGAGCAAGTCCGCCTCCCCGCTGATCTTCACCTCCATGCGCTGTCGGCGGTATTTCATGGCATTGCTCATCAGGTTGCGTAGGATTTGTTGAATCTTCTGTTGATCATGGCAGAAAGGAGACTTGCCATACTTGCCGGTGATTTCAATAAAGATCCCGTGTTCCTTCAAATCGTTCTGGAACGTTTCCTGATTCTCGGCTTGACTGAGCCCTTCGACGGCATTTGGAATGGCCATCTCGAGAACATCCAAGAGGGATTCCGCCACCGTTTTTTCAATCAAAAAAAACTCCCTCTCGAATAAACCTTCCTCGGAGCGGAGGATTTCGATCATCTCTTGGGTTAGATTCTTGGCCCTATAGATGTTCCTCGAAACACGATCTAAAAGGCGCTTCTGCTGATCCGTCAGAGGACCATATCGGTCCACCTTATGGAGAAGGCTATCCGTGCTGGTGGAAACAATAGACAGAGGTCCTGTGAGGTCATGAATGAACAGGTCGAACAATCGCCATTTTACATCCACAAACTTATCTTCTTGGTTTTTCTCTGGATTGGTCTTTATTGTATTATTTTTTTCAGGATGTTTTCGCCCAATCATTTGTTTTCCAACTCAAGAGCCGCCGAAAGGGGCGGGTTCAATGAGTCACTGGGCCGTCGGGGGGGAACTTCTACAACGATTCTTACTCACTATGTATAGGTCAACCCTATTTTTCTGTCAAGCAAAAAATGGGGGTCCTGGCGTCTTCAAAGTATTCAAAATATCTCCCATCGCACAGGACTGAAACCTGAGACGGTTTAAATTCTTGTTGATTATTCAATCCGTTATGATATATTTGCAGGTGATTTAAAGGATTTAGAGAGGTCTGGAGAATTCCAGATGAACCACTCTGTTAATATTTCCAAAATCACACCTCCGTATTTACCAAACATTTTATATCGACCCCGTCTGATCAGTCTGATCGAAGGAAACAAAGACAAGAAGTTAATTCTCATCCTGGGCCAGGCGGCCCAGGGAAAGACGACTTTAGCTGCCTCCTATGGCAAGACATCGGATATGCCATTCGCATGGGTGAGCTTAGACAAAGACGAATCCGATCCCGCGAGTCTTTTTCAATTAACGGTTCAGTCCCTCCAGCAGGCCCTGGGGGACATCGATTTTTCGCACCTTCTTTCTCCTCATCCCCCGCAAATCACGGGACCGGGGGAAGAGATTCCTCTTTACCGGGAATGGGTGCAATCCCTTTTCAAAGAGGTCTCGATTCCGGTTCAGATTGTCATGGACGGTCTGGACCGGCTTTCCACGACGGCTCCTGGATTTAAGTTCCTTCAAGTTTTGGTTGAAGATTCGCCAGCGAATGTTCACCTGATATTGCTATCCAGAGAAATACCTCCTCCTTTTCTCGAATTTCAACAGCTCAAGATGAGACAGCAAGCGCTGGTCTTAACCAATGAGGATCTTGCCTTCACCCAGGATGAGATCGAGGGATTCTTCCAAAAAGTTCGTGGGATATCTTTCGACGCTGGTCAATTGAGAAAGATTCACTCGGCCACTCACGGATGGATCGGGGCGCTGATCTTGTTCGCGGAGTTCCTGCGCCGATTTCAAGGGTCGACCATGGAAAAGTTTATTTCAGAAGATTTTCCCGGCCATTTTAAGAAAGAAATCTTTCAGTATTTTGGCAAGGAGATCTTTTCCTCCTTGTCGGAGGAAGTTCAGGGATTTCTCATCAGATCCTCTCTCATCGATCTGATCGAACCCGCTTTCATGAGGGATTTTCTTGGGACGGAAATAGCCGAGGAAATTCTTCGGGAGCATGTGAGAAAAAACCTTTTTGTCCATTCGTTTTATGATGAGAAAAGGGGGTGGCTCTTTCAATACCATCACCTCTTCCGAGATTTCCTAAAGGCTAAATTTGTGACGTCGGTGAAGCATAAGGAACAGAAGTCTTTGCTCCTCAAAGCAGGGAGTCTTTATGAGCAAAGAGGGGAACTGGAAAATTCAGCGAAATATTTTCTTGAGGCAAACGCCTATCCACAGGCGGCCCCTGTGATTGCGCGTTTGGGTGTGGATTTGTTGCAGAAAGGAAGAATAGATGATTTGACGAAGTGGCTTCACGCCCTCCCTGACGGTACGATTCAAGGCAGTCCTTGGCTCTTTTTCTATCTGGCAATGAGCAAACGGTTTCAGGGGGGGAGAGAGAATCTGATCCCCCTTCAGAAGGCCTACACCCAGTTCAAACAAAATGGGGATATGAGAGGCACCCTCATCTCTCTTGCACAACTCATCGAGAGCTCCATTCAAACAGGCATCCATCTGACGCCTGTAGAGGGTTTGATCGAGGAGGGAGAGGCAGCCCTTCAACAGTCGGAGTCGAATGAGTACCCGTACGAGAGGGCCGTCCTCTGGAATTTCGTTGGACTGGGTCGCCTCCTGGGGGAGGGCGATATTCGCAAAGGGATCTGGGCCTGCCAGAATGGTTACTCGATCGCTAAGGAGTTAAGGAATGCCAGCCTCCAGGCATATGCCTTGTGTTTTTCTACCCTTGGTTTTGTTTTGCTTGGCGAATTTTCTCTTGTGGACGAAGGGCTTAAGAAGACTGAAAAAGTCACTGAGAAGTGTGTCCATCCAGAATTCAGGGCGATAGAACTGATGGTTCGCTGTCTCCTGACAAACCACCGGGGCGAATTTAGTAAGGGAGAGATTCTGGTCGAAAGACTTCAGGAGGAGGTCGATAAACACGGGTTCCTTTTTATGGTGCCATGGATATATGAAATTTCAGCATACATCAGAGCGTTTCAAGGAAAATTTTCAGAGGCAGAGAAGATCGGAAAACAATATCTTAGCGCAGCGATCTCCTTAAAAAATGGCCTCCTTAAGGGATCGGCCTTGAGGTTGTTAGGGCTCATTTATCTCCACGAGAATGATTTTGGGAAAGCCAGGGAAGCCATCCATCAATCCATGGATACCTTTTCAAGTGAAGCTCCGTCGAAGTACCACCTCAACCGAAACAGGATACAAATGGGTTTGGTTTGTACTCACCTCAAGGAGTTCAGAAGGGCCGAGGAGGAGCTCAGTGAAGCCTTACAATATTTCTCATCGATCTCAAGTTACATTTCTTTGGCAGAGATCCATTTCGCGATCGCTTTCCTTCAGCAGGATCAAGGCATGAGTGATGATGCGATCTCGCACCTGCAAACTGGGTTTAAAATTGCAAGAGAGAGAAAATATGAATATTTCTATACTCTTGGGGCGAACTATCTTGTCAAGGCATGCATATTGGTCTTGAAGCTGGAGGTTTCAGAAGCCCTCGATTATGCAGCGCATCTCCTTTCGACGCGCCTCTCTTCGCTGGCAGAGGAAGATCTCAAGAAGCTAGCGGATCATCCGGATTGCAAAGTGAGGGAGAAGGCATGGGAGATCCGCAGGAAGATTTATCGTTCGAAGGCTCTTCCTCTTCGAATTGAGACCCTCGGAGCTTTCCGGATATTTCGCGGAAATTCCCTGATGGAGGAAGACGAGTGGGACCGGAGCCAACCTAAAAAATTGTTGAAAACCATCCTCTCATACGGAGGCGAGAGGATTCCAAAGGAGATTATCATTGACGAACTCTGGCCGGAGGAAAGTCCGAGGGTAGCAGAAAGGAACTTTAAAACGACTCTTCAACGTTTGCGAAAGTCTCTCGAACCTTTCATTGATAAGGACTTCGGCTCCTCCTACATTCACCTCCACGACAACATTGTCTCTCTCAACTCCGAACTCTGCCACGTGGATGCCAATCGGTTCTCATCGCTCCTTAGAATGGCCGAGGAGAAGCAAAAAAGAGGAGATGGTAAGGAGGCGTTTCCTCTCTACGCGGAAGCCCTGGAGATTTACAAAGGAGATTTCCTTCCAGAGGAAATTTATGCACCCTGGCCGGACAAGAAAAGAGAGGAACTAAAGGCAAAGTATATGGAATTGCTGAACAAGACGGCAAAGCTCCATGAGAAACAGGGTTCATTGAAAAAGGCAATGGATTGTTATAAGAAGGTTATTCAAGTAGACCCTCTCATCGAGGAGTCGTATCAGAAACTGATGACCTTCTATTCGAACAAAGGCATGTACAATGAAGCTTTGAGGATCTATGAAGACTGCAAGAAGGCCCTCAAGAAAGAGCTTAAAACCGAGCCCGATCTGACGACCACTGCGATTTACAGAAAGGTCCTCGAGAAAGTCAAGGCCCCTCGAACTCCTCCCAAAAAGGCTCTCGGAGGTAGGAAGGAACTTGGAAGTAAGAGATGAAGAGATAGTATCCAAGATTTAAAATCAGGATAGATTTGACAAACTGAAGGAAAAATTCTAAAATTTCAGAAAAAAGAACATTTGGAGGATAAAATGCCAATTGCAATCATAACGTCAAAAGGTCAGATGACCATTCCTAAGGAAGTGAGAAAGATTTTAAACCTGAAACCCTCTGAGAAGGTTGTTATCGTTGTGGAAGGCGATCAGGCTATTATCAAACCGCTGAGAGGTAGCATTCTCGACATCGGTGGTTCGATAGGAATTCCGGATAAAGAAAAACCCATCGATTTTCGAAAGGTGAGGGGTGAGGTCAGAAAGCGAGCGACCAGGAAAATAGGAAAAGGGTGATGATCCCATGGAAAGAGAATTTGTGGATACAAACGTATTTTTGAGGTATTTAACCGGAGATGATCCTTCGAAATATGAGGATTGTAAAGCACTCTTCAAAAAAGCGATCGAAGGTAAAATAGCCCTTGCAACCTCCGGACTCGTCGTCGCTGAGCTGATATGGACCCTTTTATCGTATTATAAAATACCAAAAGCGGAGGTTGTCGAAAAGATTTCCATTATTGTAGGGACCGATAAACTGTATATCCCCGACAAAGAAATGATTGCAGATGCTCTCGTCCTTTACGCCAGGAAGAACATTGATTATATAGACGCTTTCAACGCGGTCCTGATGAGATATAACGGTTTGAATGAGATTTATTCCTACGATGAAGATTTTGACACGATTGAAGGAATAAAGAGGAAAGAGCCGTAGTTAGGACTTCGCCTTTAAGCGATGAATTCATATATTGGCGAGAGAGAGCCCAAATATAAGACCCCAGAAACGAATTGTTTCGGCCCGCCTCATCCGCGTCTAAGCTAGCTTTTTATATCTCTTCGTTGTGACCCGATCAAACAAATCCAGCACGGGTCTGAAATCGAGATACCGATTTATAACTCGGTTTTCATAATCGGCAGTAAATTTAGGGTCGTCTTTAAAAATGATCTTTCCGTCCTTGATGGCAAAATACTAGAGAGAAAGAGAAGCTTTGTGCAAAAACACAATATCCACCCTCGAAGGAGGATAAATTGCTGAAAATAACTCATACAGGACTTTATATGAAGATCTGGTATCCTCGATAGGTTCTCTTAATACCACTCCGATGTCAACATCACTGGTGTGCGACTCCCTCCCAGTTGCTCTTGAACCAAAAAGGTACACGACGGAAACCCCTATTTTCTTAAGTTCTGCCTTGAATTCCTTTTTCATATGGCACCTTCATCTCGAACCCTGCAAACCATTAACATTTTGAGTAATTATACATCCTTTGTTGAACAATTCAAATAAAATTCTCCTCATAGTCGCACTCCCTCCGAATCATGAGAGCCACATTCTATAGAAGCAGCACAGGGGTGTTATTCCCAAGGAACCCCTCATCCTTACCCTTGGGGGGAGGTGTGAGAAAATCGTACTGTATTCGTCTCCCTGGTGAAAACCGAGGCCCAGAATACCTTTAACCCACTGCAAACAAAGGATTTCGGCTGGAATTCACCCCGTTATAGAACTGGGCCGGAATGACGTAAAACAGCACCAAACCATTTTTTCTACAGCTGCGGAGGGTTGGATGAGGGGGGTAAAAAGATTTGTCGCGTTTGCATTGATTTCAAAAAAATCTGAATTCTCTCTGGTCAGTTATCGCCCGCCAAGAATCTACGTTTCCTATTAAGAGCTTAGAATCCTGTTGCCGATTTTTTTCACTTGAGTTTGGTTACCTTTTGGTTACCTACCTGTGATATACGTGAAGTCGATTCTTACAACTCACTTAATGATTGATAACTGGTAACCAACCACCGAATTAACTGGGGGGACCAATGGGGGTGGGACTTCCACAAGCCTGGCATTCAAAATGTCAATGCCAGGCTTTTTTTACTTTATTTTTTTTCTTTATCTTTGGCAATTCTAAAAAGAAGAGGATACTGGGTAGAGAATTTTTCCAACACTCCAGTACTCCATTATTCCAATACTCCATTAGAGGCGAGGCCACATGGATAGCTACTTAGTTCGCATCTACCGCAAAGCGGATGATAATCCACGTGTGCTTGTCGGAGTGGTTGAAGAGGTTGGAGTGATGGAGAAAAAGGCGTTCCACAACCTCTACGAACTGTGGGACATCTTGAATCCAGCAAGAAAAGAGCGGATGGTCTCGAAGAGAAGTAGCAACTCAAAACGCAACCGAAATACGAAGCAGAGTTAAGGTTATGAACAAATAATTCTCCCTCTCCCTTGATGGGAGAGGGTGGGGGTGAGGGTGAAAGAAACACTGACACAGACATTTATTTTAAACGCTATGCGCCATGCTCTATGCGCTATACGTCTTTTCCGAGAGACGGGAGGATTCCAAAATGGGAAAGATAAAAAATAATTCCCAGGGCCGCCAAAGAAATCCAATCAGAACCTTCCAGGCTATTCTAATCAGTCTGGTTCTGGTCGCCTTTGACAGGTACTCTCGCCTTCGCTGACATAACGCCAGGTACGGGCCTCGATAAGCAGGATAATAAAATCCTGCTGGAAAAGGCATTCAAAATACAGATGCCTTTCATCGAAAATCAAGGGCAGATAGCGGATGAGCAAGTCCGGTTCTATGCAAAGACCTTTGGGGGGGCAATCTATGTGACAAAAGAAGGAGAGATGGTCTACTCCTTTATTAAATCTGAATCGAATCACAATCCGAAAAAGAGACGCATAGAAACGAAACCAGATTCTGAAACCACTCAGATTATCACATTCAAAGAAAAACTTGTTGGTGCTTCAACCCGTTCTCCGGAGGGCTCTGAAAAAGGGGAAACAAAAGTTAATTACTTTGTTGGTAATGACCCAAACAAGTGGAAAACAAATTTGAGCACGTACGAAGTTGTGAGCCTTGGAGAGGTTTATCAGGGGATCGATTTACGATTAAAGGCGTACGGGAAAAATGTCGAGAAAATTTTTGCGGTCAAACCAGGTGCTGACCCTGGAGCTATAAAGTTAAAGATTGATAGGGGCGCCGCCCTAGAGATTAATGAAAATGGAGAACTTGAAGTTGACACCGGTCTCGGGGTAGTGAGTTTTGCTAAGCCTTTGGCCTACCAGGAAATCAATGGCAAGCGCCAAGAAGTTAAGGTAGCTTATCTCCTTAAAAACTCTGAACTCCGAACTCCGAACCCCGAACTGGCATATGGCTTCGAAGTTCTTGAATACGACAAATCCGTTCCCCTTATTATCGACCCTGTTTTGGCCTACTCCACATACCTCGGAGGAAGCGGCGGTGATTCCGGTTACGGGATTGCAGTTGATGGTTCCGGAAATATTTACATTACTGGGACTACCGCCTCTACCAACTTCCGGACAGTAGGTCCTATCCAGGCTAGCAATGCAGGGAGTATTGACGTCTTTGTGACAAAGATCAATGCCCCTGGCAATGCTCTCGTTTACTCCACATACCTCGGAGGAGGTGGCGATGATTATGGGGATAGGATTGCAGTTGATGGTTCCGGAAATGTTTACCTCACCGGCTATACCACATCCACCGACTTCCCCACAGTAAGTGCTTCTCAGCCTACCTATAGAGGAGGGACTTTTGACGCCTTTGTGACAAAGATCAATGCATCCGGCAATGCCCTGGTTTACTCCACATACCTCGGAGGAAGTGGCGCAGACAGTGGCAATGCGATTGCAGTTGATGGATCCGGAAATGTTTACCTCACCGGAACAACCTCCTCCATCAACTTCCCCACATCAGAGTATCCTGTCCAGAATTTGAATGCAGGGGGTTCTGACGCCTTTGTGTCGAAGATCGATGCATCCGGTACTCTGGTTTACTCCACCTACCTCGGAGGAAATGGCGATGATTATGGCTTTGGGATTGCAGCAGATACTTTCCGAAATATTTACGTTACTGGGAGAACCAAATCCACCGATTTTCCTGGACCAAAAACTATCCAGTCTACCCCCTTTCCCTCAGTTGGTGGGGGGTATTGGGATGCCTTTGTGGCAAAGATCGATGCCTCCGGTACCTTCCCTTACTTAACCCTGGTTTACTCTACATACCTGGGAGGAGATTACGGTGAAGATGGCTATGCGATTGCAGTAGATAGTTCCCAAAATGTCTACATCACAGGGACTACTCATTCTACGAACTTTCCCACAGTAAATTCTATACAGGCTAGCAATGCAGGGGCTTCTGATTGCTTTGTCACAAAGATAAACCCCGCTGGTAGTACCTTTGTATACTCGACTTACCTCGGAGGAAATTTCGATGACGTATGTGAGGGGATTGCAGTGGATGGTTCTGGAAATGTTTACATCACAGGCTCTACCATCTCTGCCAACTTCCCTACATCAAATCCTATCCAGATTAACAATGCAGGGTTAGTTGACGTCTTTGTAACAAAAATAAATCCAGCTGGTAGTGCTCTTGTGTACTCGACTTACCTTGGAGGTAGTGGAGAAGATCAAAGCCGAGGGATTGCAGTTGATGGTTCGGGAAATGTTTACCTCGCTGGCTCAACCTCCTCCACCAACTTCCCCATATCAAGTAGTCCTATCCAGGGTTCCAATGCGGGGGGTACTGACGTCTTTGTGGCAAAAATTGGTGATCGTTTGCTAACTGTTACAAAGTCTGGCACAGGAACAGGTACGGTAACGAGCTCCCTTTTTGGCATAAATTGCGGTCCCGTATGCACCAACGCGCAGAGCTCTTTCGGTGATGGGGACGTAGTTACCCTGACTGCCGCGCCAGCCGCAGGTTCTTATTTTGGAGGCTGGTCAGGGGATTGTGTAAGCCAGGCTTTGACCTGCAAAGTAACCATGGATGCAGCAAAAAACGTAACCGCCACGTTTACTACGACTCCACCACCGGTTACTACATGGGCAAAAACTTACGGCGCTGGCGGAGATGATTATGCCAACTCAATCCAGCAGACCTCAGATGGTGGGTATATTGTGGCAGGTGCCAGTTATCCTGGCGCTTCAGGGTACTCTTACGGTGATCTCTGGGTATTAAAACTCAGGATTGATGGCACTGTGGATTGGCAAAAAACTTATGGTGGCTCAGACGTTGATTTCGGTGGTTTGATTCAGCAGACCGCAGATGGTGGGTATATTGTGGCAGGTACTACATATTCTTTCGGTGCAGGAAACGGCGATCTCTGGGTATTGAAACTTTTCAGTGACGGCACCGAAGACTGGCAAAAAGCTTATGGCGGGTCAGGCAATGATTCTGCCTCCTCAATCCAGCAGACATCAGATGGTGGATATATTGTGACGGGTACCACATATTCTTTCGGTGCAGGAAACGGCGATCTCTGGGTATTAAAACTTAAGAGTGATGGCACTGTGGATTGGGAAAAAACTTATGCTGGCTATTATAACCGTGACTCGGCTTCTTCCGTTCAGCAGACCTCAGATGGTGGGTATATTGTGGCAGGGTCTAGCGAAATTATTGGTACAGGATTCGATATCTGGGTTCTGAAACTTAACGGTGAGGGTGCTGTGGATTGGCAAAAAACTTATGGTGGATCAGCCGATGACTATGCCTCCTCGATCCAGCAGACTTCAGATGGTGGATATATTCTGGCAGGATATACTGTTACGATTCAGGATGAAACTGCTTTAGTTATGAAGCTTGATAGTGGAGGGAACGTTCTCTGGGGGAAAACTTATGATGGCCCAGGCGATGAATATGCTTCTTCCGTTCAGCAGACCGCAGATGGTGGGTATATTGTGACAGGTACCATTTATCCTGGTTCTCATGGGAACACTCTCGGTGATCTCTGGGTATTAAAAATGAGGAATGATGGCACTGTAGATTGGCAAAAAACTTATGGCGGGTCAGGCAATGATTCTGCCTCCTCAATCCAGCAGACCTCAGATGGTGGATATATTGTGGCAGGTGGTACCAAATCCTTCGGTGCCGGCATGTATGATTTCTGGGTACTGAAACTTGATTCAAATGGAAATATCTCCGGCTGTCCAGGAGGAGTAATAGGGGCATCTTCAGCCGCAGAGGGAAGCCCGACCATAACGGTGACGTCACCTACTCTGACTATTGGGAATTCCTCTGCATCAATATATGACGTTGGTATTACCAATGCGACAACGACCGTAACTGCCGTGGAAGTGTGCACAGGGATACCTTGTTCCTTTTCAATTTCACCCACCAGTGATTACTATCCATCTGGAGGAGGAAATGGATCTGTCAATGTAATAGCGCCCATTGGGTGTAGCTGGTCAGCGTATAGCAATGACTCGTGGATCATCCGTACCTCATTGCCCGATGGTTCTGGAAACGGAACAGTAAGTTACTTGGTTGCGATAAACTCCCCCCCTCCTGGTCCCCTTCGAACCGGGACAATGACCATTGCCGGTCACACGTTTACAGTATATCAAGACGCTTTCGACGACCCAGATAGTGATCATGACGGCCTTTCAGATGCCTGGGAGATGGCCTACTTCGGAAATCTAAACCAGGGAGCTTCGGGCGATCCGGATGGCGATGGTTACAGTAACGCAAGAGAGTTTGCTCTCGGAACCGAGCCCAATAATCCCTCATCTTATCCAACTTCATATGTCCCGGATGCTGAGCGCAATGCGCTCATCGACCTTTACAACAGCACCAATGGAGACGGTTGGACCAATCAAACCAACTGGCTCAGTATGACAGTAAGCGAGTGTGTCTGGTATGGGGTGTCTTGTACCGGTAATCATGTCGTGCAACTTGATCTGACGGATGCAAATACCCTTATCGGGACGATTCCATTGTCGATCGGTAACCTGACGAACCTTGAGCTTCTCGCCCTTGACAACAACCAGCTAGCGGGGAGCATTCCCGCCCAGCTTGGAAGCCTGGCGAACCTTCAGTATCTCGCTCTTGGCAACAACCAGCTGACGGGGAGTATTCCGGATCAGCTTGGAAGCCTGACGAGCCTCCGGGAATTATATCTGGGTGAAAACCAGCTTACGGGAAGCATCCCAGCCTCACTTGGCAACCTGACGAGCCTCTATTATTTAAATCTACAAAACAACCAGCTTGCGGGAAACATCCCAACCTCACTTGGCAACCTGACGAGCCTATATATATTAAATCTACAAAACAACCAGCTTACGGGGAGCATTCCACCTCAGTTTGGGAACCTGACGTACCTCCAGCGTTTACTTTTATACAACAACCAGCTTACGGGGAACATTCCATCAGGGCTTGGGAACCTGGTGAACCTCGAGGAATTATATTTATACAACAACCAGCTTACGGGGAACATTCCACCAGAGCTTGGGAACCTGTGGAACTTCCTGTATCTATTAATTCTGGACAACAACCAGCTTACGGGGAGTATTCCGAGCGAACTTGGTAACCTGACAAACCTACAGTATCTATCATTGGTCAGCAACAAGCTCACGGGTGCAATACCAGCCTCTCTTACAAAACTAACTGGTTTGGTTGATAATAATAGTGATCTTCGCTGGAATGCCCTCTACACGACGGATAGTACTTTACGTACCTTCCTCAACCAGAAGCAGTACGGTGGCAACTGGGAAAGCACCCAGACTGTGGCACCAACCAACCTAACTGCTACAGTGCTTTCGAGCACTTCGGTGCAGTTGACTTGGATTCCAATCGCTTATATGGGAGACTCAGGCGGATATGAGATCTGGAAGGGGACACCTGGGCCTGGAGGAACAGTTTGGAGTCTTGAGTACACCACACCGAACAAAAGCACCAATGCTTACACAGTAGGTGGCCTTACACCCGGTATACTCTATGATTTCAAACTTCGCACAGTGACCAACTCTCATCCCAACAACCAGAACACCGTCTATAGTGAATACTCACTCCCCACCTCAGGGGACGAGTTTACAGGGGATTTGATTGACCGAACCGTTTGGGTGGATCTGGAGGTTTTCAGACGAGTCAACAATGGAGTTCTCGAATCGGAACTCAGGCGCCATGGGTCAAACGCTTCCAATTATTTGCATTTTTACGATCCAGATACAATCAATTCCTTCCAGGCGGACGTGATTGTAAAAGCCTATGAGAATAATGGCAGTTATCCTCACGCAAGTCTTTTGAGTTATACCTATAACGATGGGTCCCCAGGAGACGGAGCGACAGGAGATGTAGTAGGGGTTGTTGGAATTGGACATAATGGAACCGAACTCGAAGGTTTCTATAGTATTTCGAGATGCATTGCGCCTAACTGCAATCTCCCAAACGAGATACAACCCATTTGTTCAGGAAGGATAGGACTTGCTGCATTGAACACAACTTATCCGTTGTCTTTTGCCTGGAATGATCTAACATCTACTTTCACCTTCACCTTTGGGGCCGGCGCACCTGTTAACGTTAACTCTTCGAATTGCCCACTTCTTCCATCAAATGTAGGTCATCTCCCGCCGAAAGTGGAATTGAAAGGCATCGGTACCCGTATAGTCAATATTACTACTGGCTCTCAGGAAGGGGGATTTATAGCTGCCACATTCGATAATGTTTACAAAAATGGTTCTTCTTACGACACCTTTGATTCCTCTACGATAGATCTAACGAAGTGGTGGGGAACCTTGGAGCTTGTCCGAATGGTTGACAATGGTTCACTCGTTTCAGAATTGACCCAACGCGGTGTCAATGGCACGAACAATATGAGTCTTGTTGACTCCCAGCATATTTTAGGATTTGAGGCTGATCTGAAAGTTGTTGAATTTCAGAACAGCGGAGCTCGTCCGCTGGCCAGGCTTTATGCCTCTTTGTATAACGATGGAACTGGAAACAGTACGCCGGGTGATTTGACAGGCGATGTCAATGTTGCAGTTGGGATTTCGGGGCAAGGCAGCAATCTCCAGGCATTCTTTGCCGTTACGAGATGCCTTGCAAACAACTGTAATTTAGCAGGATGAATATGAGTTTCTTGACCAAGGACAAGGATTCTTCCCTGTACCCATCGCACTTAATGAGGCTCATAGGTTCTCTATTTCCTGGAACGGATCGAATGTTACCCTTGGTTGCGATGGCAATATAATCTCTTACGACCCAACTTCCGCAGGCGACGGTTGCTGGACCTCCCAAGGGCCGTAAAGGCATCGGCACCCGCGTGAATGAGATCAATGACGCCGTCTGAATGGGCTTATGTCTCTGCAGCGTTTGATAATGTAGTGATCACCGAGATGGACACTGACTTGGATGGTCTTGCAGATAGCTGGGAGATGGCGAACTTCGGAACATTGGGTCAAGGAGCTGGGCGATCCGGACGGCGATGGTTTAACGAACCTCCAGGAGTACCAATACGGGACTAACCCGAACCAAGCAAACGGGCCATATACCATCAGTGCCACAGCAGGAGCTGGTGGAGGCATCACTCCTTCCGGAGCAGTGACTGTTAATTATGGAGGTAGCCAAACATTTAACATCACAATTAATTCCGGCTACCATATTGCTGATGTGGTGGTGGACGGCGTCTCTCAGGGTACGATCCCCAGCTACACCTTCACCAATGTCACTGCTGGTCATACGATCTCAGTTACCTTTGCAAGCGATACGTATACGATCACGGCCTCTGCGGGGCCGAACGGGAGCATCACACCCTCCGGGGCGGTGTCAGTGAATTATGGATCTGATCAGACTTTTACCATTGCTCCAGATCCAGGCTATCACGTTGAAAGCGTATCGGTCGATGGAGGAGCACTGACTCCGCCACCTACTACCTATACCTTCACGAATGTGACCGCTGACCACACCATCAGCACAACCTTCAGCATTAATCCGACTATTTCCAGCATCGCACCCAATTATGGCACCATAGCAAATAACCCTCTAAACTTCACCCTTTACGGCACGGGGTTTAATGCGGGAGCGACTGTACAATTAACCAATTTTGTGTTGATAGACCCAACCCTACCGAATCCAGGTTCCATAGATGCCACAGGTGTTAGCGTTAGCGGTGGGGGAACGTCTATCAATGGCCGGTTTGATCTTACGAAAGCGGGTATAGGGCAGTATGATGTTGTGGTAACAAACCCCGATGGCCAGTCAGCGATTCTCAGCAAAGGGTTCACAGTTCTAGATACAAACCCGCCTGTTACTACGGCCATCCCGCGCGGTGCGACTTACAACGCCTCCCTGAGTGTCACCTTGCTGACCAACGAACCGGCCACCATTCACTACACTACGGATGGGAGTGAGCCCAGTTTAGGTTCCGCGCAATACACGAATCCTATCCCCATATCAGCGACGACCACCCTTAAATTCTTTGCCATCGATGCCGCTGGGAATCCTGAAGCCACCAAAACTGAGATTTATACGATAGACACGAGATTTGGGGCGATCGCTGTTCTCGATTCCCCAACACCTGAATTGATCATCCCGGTTACGTCGATATTCACTTTCCCCGACGGGGGGACCCGAGCAATTGTGGTAGATTGTCACAAGGTGAACCATACGTTGAGGGATTCGGAGGGCAACGTGCTGCTCCCAACGGACTATCTCAAGCATTATGTGATTGGGCCTCCAGATACTCCGGGGAGTGATGTTAAAACCTATTCCGGCGACGTGCCGGTAACCTGCGATCTCGCTCAGCTTTATCCGCCCGAGTCCCTGCTCGTTGGAGACTACACCCTTGAGGTCAACTACTCCAACTTCTTCCAGCCTCCGGGAATCCATCTCTTCCAGGGGATCTATAAGCGCGGTTCCAATCCCTGTTCACGTTGCCGAGGCCATCGCTACGCATATCATAACGGCCGAGGCGGGAGCCGGAGGGAGCATCTTGCTAGCCGATTCCGTTGTGTCCGGTCCGGTTGTGGTCAGGCACGAGAGTAGTCCGACCTTCGCCATTGCTCCAGATCCACGCTATCACGTTCAAGACGTTTTGGTGGATGGGGTTTCACAGGGAGCGATTACCAGTTATACCTTCACGAATGTAACCGCTGATGACCATACCATCAGCGCAACCTTCGGCATTAATCCTCTGACTATTTCCAGCATCACGCCCAATTATGGCACCATAGCAAATAACGCTCGAGGCTTCACCCTTGAGGGGACGGGGTTTAACGCGGAAACGACTGTACAACTAACCAATTTTGTGTTGATAGACCCAACCCTACCGAATCCAGGATCCATTGATGCTACAGTTGATACCGTTGGGGGAACGTCTATCACTGGCCGGGTTGATCTTACGAAAGCGGGTATAGGGCAGTATGATGTCGTGGTAACAAGCCCTGATGGCCAGTCAGCGATTCTCCCCAAAGGGTTCACAGTTCTAGATACAAACCCGCCTGTTACTACGGCCATCCCGCGCGGTGCGACTTACAACGCCTCCTCTGAGTGTCACCTTGCAGGCGAACGAACCGGCCACGATTTACTACACTACGGATGGGAGTGAACCCAGGTTAGGTTCCCCGCAATACACGAATCCTATCCCGATATCAGCCACGACCACCCTTAAATTCTTTGCCATCGATGCCGCTGGGAATCCTGAAGCGACCAAAACTGAGACTTATACGATAGACACGGGATTCAAGGCGACCGCCGTACTCGCAACCCCAACACCTGAATTGATCATCCCGGTTACGTCGACATTCACTTTTCCTGAGGGGACCCAAGCAATTGTGGTAGATTGTTACAAGGTGAACCATACGCTGAGAGATTCAAATGGCAACGTGCTGCCCATAACGGACTATCTCAAGCATTATGTCATTGGACCCCCAGATACTCCGGGGAGTGATGTTAAAACCTACTCCGGCGACGTGCAGGTGACCTGCGATCTCGCTAAGCTGTATCCGCCCGATGCCCTGCAGCTTGGAAATTACACCCTTGAGGTCAACTATTCCAACTTCTTCCAGCCTCCGGGAATCCAACTCTTCCGGGGATCTATGAGCGCGATCCAATCCCTGTTCGCGTTGCCGAAGCCATCACTACCCATATCATCACGACCGAGGCGGGAGCCGGAGGGAGCATCTTCCTATCCGGTTCCGTTGTGTCGGGTCGCGTTGTGGTCAGGGACGGGAGTAGTCCGAGCTTCACCATTGCTCCAGATCCAAGCTATCAGGTCCAAGACGTATTGGTGGATGGGGTCTCACAGGGAGCCATCTCTTCCTATACCTTCGGCGATGTCCGTGCTGGTCACACGATTTCAGCCACCTTTGCGATCAACACTTACACCATTACGGCCACGGCTGGAGCCCATGGAAGTATCACTCCCTCCGGGACGGTGACAGTGAATTATGGGGCTAACAAGACCTTCACGATTAAGCCGAATACAAGTTACCACGTGGCGAATGTGTTGGTGGATGGAGTCTCGGTGGGTGCAGTCACCACTTATACCTTTAGTAATGTGAACGCGAACCACACGATCTTGGCAACTTTTGCGATTAGTACTTACACCATTACGGCCACGGCTGGAGCCCATGGAAGTATCACTCCCTCCGGGACGGTGACAGTGAATTATGGGGCTAACAAGACCTTCACGATTAAGCCGAATACAAGTTACCACGTGGCGAATGTGTTGGTGGATGGAGTCTCGGTGGGTGCAGTCACCACTTATACCTTTAGTAATGTGAACGCGAACCACACGATCTCGGCAACTTTTACGAGTAACACCTATCTCCTCACTGTTAGAAAAGCCGGTACGGGTTCCGGAGATGTTACTGCTTCACCCGGAACCCTTACTTGGAATGGCAATGTGGGGACAGCCATGTACAACGCTGGCACAAAGGTAACGCTAACAGCCACCGCAAATACAGGATCTACCTTTACGGGCTGGTCTGCGTCCTGTTCAGGAACCGGGAGTTGCTCGACCGTAATAATTGGGTCTAAGGTCACGGTGAATATGTGTGGGCCATGCAATGCCACAGCAACTTTTAGGAAGAAATGAAGCGAATGATAATCTATTGGTAACCATGAAAGAGAAAGGGGAATGACCATGAAAAGGAAACGAAGTGAAGGATCATCGATGATCCGGGAGAACATGAACCCAATAATAAAGGAGGTGATTCAGATGAAAAGGAGAGAAGGGTTAGGGTCATGGATGTACGCAATGCTGATGACAGTGGCTGTAATGGGCATGAGCTTGCTCGTGAGTCAGGTACCCGCGCAAGCTGCCGTTGACTGTGCTACTGTCAGTGCAACTAGCAAGACGGACACGGACGGTGATGGTTTTACGGACTATGACGAATGTAGGGGGATTACGTTTGCAGGGGGCGGCACTTTTCCTGGAAAGAACACCGCGAATAGGCCAACTGACAGATCCCAATATCTCGATCCCGATACCAAGGACCTCTTCATCATCGTAGCCAGGAAAACGCCTACCCTTATGCCCCCGAAACCCACGAATGCGGAGGATGTGGCCTATTGGTTTGAGTATGTCTCCCATCCCGTGGGCCAGAGCACGGGCCAGTTCGGCCTCGGGTTTGCTGTCCACGAGATCACTGCGACAAATGCGGCTACCGATCGGACAGTATGTCCTAAAACAGGTTCAACAGCCTGCCAAATACCGACGGGCCAAACCGCCAGACAAAAAGCGGTGAAGATAAGCGAAAGTTTGGACCAGACCGCCGACAACACACTTGGATATACCAGCAGTTGCGGAACTCCAAACGGTCCAGACCTTACGACGGTTTATACCCAAAAGATATATAATTTGCTTTCCAGAATTGGTCAACAGAGTCAAGTGGACCTATATATCAAGCACACGATTGCCCATGAAATCGGGCATACGGTTGGTCCGTTGGCGCCAGTTTCGGGCTACCACTATGAATCCGCAAACAATAATCTTATCATGGACAAGTCAGTCTATCAGTCGGGGAACAACGTTTATGTTGGGACGCAGTACACTACCGGTGACCAGGCCGGAATTCACTTAAAATGAACATCCTTGTAAAGTAAATGCGAAATACCCCCAAACATCTCCCCTCCCCATGCGGGAGGGGGGATTTAGAAGATATCACCAAGAAACAAAAAGGAGGATTAGACTATGAAGAAAAGTATGGGAGTGCTTATTTTTTTGTTCTTGGCAGGAATGATTCTGGGGACCATACAACCAGCTATGCTTTTTGCAGGTGAGACAGGAGGAGGCAACATCTGGGATCAATTTGTATATAATAAGTCTTTTTCGGGAATCAAGCTGCAGGGACCATTAAGCATCTATTACGAGTATAATTTTGCGGGAGGAGACTTTGTGTATTGCGGGAGCGAGGGGGAATCGTACATGGTAACCATGTACTATACAGTGAGATTGAAAAAAGCAGGCGATCCGACTCTTTGGGTGTTCGAGGGGTCGTCTCAGCGGTCTCATTCTTGCGGAATCTGCTTGAACGACATATTAGGTCAAGGAGAGGAAATAAACAATTTCTTAGGAGATATTGTTCTTGGAAATATTGTTGCGATTCCACCGATTTTTCCAAACGGGGTTAAAGAATGGCATTTGACATCTATTGATAACGCTCAATTTTACGATCGAGCTTACCCCCAAGTAGAGCATTTGTTGCGGATATTGTAATTAAAGCAAAGCCACAGTAAAGCAGTAAGCCGCTTAGCCGGTAAGGAATAAACAAGCGGTTTAAAGGAGCGCCTTAAACGGGTCGCGGCAGGTGTGTGTTTGCATGCCCGTTTAGGTTGTGCGGAGCCGGGTCCTATTTCATTCGTCCTTGATGACGAATTAAATTTTGCTCGGAGGTGTCACCTGTGATCATATTATGCCACACGGTTCAAAAGGAAGAAGTATGAAGAAACTGTCAATACGGGAGGTTCGCCAGTCGCTGTCACATTTGGATCGGTTGCTTGCGATTGAGGGAGAAGTCATGATCACCCGTCGTGGAGACCCGATTGCTAAGGTAGTTCAAGTTGGAAAGAAGAGACCCATTCCTTCACACCGTGATCTTCGCGAGGGGATGAAGCGGATACATAAGGGAAGCGAGACTGTGCTCCGCAAGGACAGAGACGAAAGATGAAGCAAATTATCTATTTTGATACAAGCGCCTTGGCGAAATGGTACCTTCCAGAAGAACAGTCGAATGAAGTTGAGAAATATATTCAAGAACACGGTCCTGTTGCGATCAGCGAGCTTACCGTGGTGGAAATGCGCGACCTTCTCGCCAGACATCGGAGGGAAGGAACCCTTGATCTGAACTCAGAGATAAGGGTATTTGCCAGCTTCGAAGAAGACATTCGACAGAAGTTTCTGATCTGTTACCCGCTTTCTGATAGTGTGGCACGAGGTGCGGTCAACCTCTTATCGGTTCTTTGCGATCTGCCGCTCCGAATGGTCGACGCGATGCATCTGGCAATGGCAAAGGAAATCCAGACAGAGGTTCTTGTCACGGCTGACCCTATCATGGCAAGCGCCGGAGAGAAATTAGGTCTATCTGTGGTAAGATTTGACGGCCGAGAAATCCAATCTGTACCAATCTCCAGAGAGGGATAACTTGGAAGGACGTTTCCGGCTTGCTACAAATCTGTTCTGTGGGGTCAGTGGCCTTGTTGTTCTGACTGCTATGATACAGTAATGGGGTCCGAGAGGGAGCATGGCAAAACGCATTCATAGTTCAACGCTGTTTTTCTACGCCCTGATCGCCGTCATGGCCTCGGTTTCGATTGTTACCTTTGTGTCCGCATTGTCATGGCTGAATAGGCCTTTTGCAGGATTCCTAACTTATCAGGATGCTTTTGTCTCGGTTTCAGGAACACAAGACTGGTCCGGCCCCAAGGCAGGGATTAAGTTTGGAGAGCGAATTGTTGCGGTTGACGATAAACCTGTATGTGGAGGCCGAGACCTCGTAGCCATGGTCAAGAAAAAGCAGTTCGGGACACCCGCCCGCTATCTCGTAGAATCCGATGGCAAAACCCGCGAAGTCATCGTGCCTGTGAGCAAATTCAGTGCAACCGATTTTGTCCTCGTTTATGTGGCGCCGCTTTTGGCAGGCCTGTTGCTTTATGGCCTCGGTTGCAGCGTCTATGTGCTAAAACCGAATACCTCAACGAGTTGGGTATTCCTCGTAGCCTGTTTTGGTATGGGGACGATGATCCTTGCCGGGCTTGAAAATCAAACCTCTTATATTCTTACGCCTTTTTTTTGGGTCATTAATGCCGTGTGGCCTTTTACCTTTCTCCACCTTTTCTTGATATTTCCAGAAAGACATCGCCTCCTGATGCGTTTTCCGAAATTTGAATATCTCCTCTATGTGCCAGCCTTGATCCTGATTACTGTTTGGGAGGTTTATTTGCTGATCTACCCGCAGGTTTTGAGTGGGGAGTCAGCATCCTGGTTTCCAACCTACAGAGAACTGGGTCGCGTCAACAGTTTGTTCAGGCTTATCTGCGTCGTCAGTCTCTTCTTCCTCATCTTATCCTCCATCCTCAAACCTTTCACGAGCCAGGCCCGTCAGCGGGCGAAAGTTATTTTCTGGGGGGTGGTTCTCGCCTTTGGGCCACCGGTCATCGTCATGACGCTTTTCTTTTTCGTCAAGGTCAACGTCCCTTGGAATCTTCTTGTGTTTTTCACCGTCCTCTTCCCGGCATCCATCGCCTATTCCATTGTCCGACACAACCTTTTCGACGCCGATACGGTGATCAAACTCACGGTGGGCTATGTGGTGGTGACGGCTGTCATTGTTGGGGCCTATGCAGTGGTGAGCATCGGCTTCAATGTCTTTTTAGGCAAATACGAGTTGGCGCAATCGCGAGCCTTTCCTATTCTTTTTACCGTGGCCATTATCTTCTTGATTAACCCTCTTCGCGATCGGATACAACGGGTTGTGGATCGTCTCTTTTTCCGTAAGGAGTATGACGAGGGAGAGATCGTTAACAAGATCAGCGCGGCAATTACCTCCCTGATGGATCTGGGCCAGGTGCTTAATCGGTTGACGCGGACGTTCATTGAGGAGATGTTTATTAATACGATCTCCGTGATGCTCTTGAACCCCGCGACCGCCGAGTACCAGGTGTATGTTGTGGAAGGAGAAGGGAGGGGTGAGATTGAGGGGAGACGTTTCAAAAGAGACGAACCGCTCATTCGAATCCTCGAAGAGGAGAAAAAGGAGTTGACCCGGTATGACGTACTGGAAGATCCGAGGCATAAAGAAGTATGTCAACAGTGTGCAAAAAACTTCGATAGCCTTCATGCAACCCTGATGGTTCCGTTGGTCTTCAAGGATTGTGTCATCGGACTTATGAGCTTAGGGGAGAAGAAATCCGGAAAGTCCTTCAATCGTGAAGACATTAATTTGCTTCATTCCGTGGCCAATCAGGGTGCGGTGGCCATTGAGAATGCAAGGCTTTTCAAAGAGAACCTGGATAAACAGCGAATGGAAGAAGAGCTGGCCATTGCCCGGGATCTGCAGTTAAGCATGCTTCCTGCGTCCTGCCCTCAGATGGAGGGATTTGAAATCGCAGCGCTGTCCACTCCTGCCAGAGAAGTCGGGGGGGATTTCTTTGATTTTATTGAAATGGAGGATGGAATAATCGGGTTTGTGGTTGGGGACGTGACCGGCAAGAGCGTCTCAGGGGCCCTCGTGATGTCTTCCTCTCGCAGTGTTTTCCGGATGCTGTCGGAAGCGAAGTTGAATGTCGGAGAAATCATGATTAGAGCCAACCGGCGGATGAAGAAAGACCTCAAGAGCGGCATCTTCGTGGCCTTGCTCTATGCCGTGCTGGATCCGAAGACGCGAGTCTTGAGTCTGTGCAGCGCAGGACAGACACAACCTATCCATTTCTCCACAGAAACCGGAAGGGCGAGGCTGGTGCAGACAGAGGGGGACACCTTTCCCATAGGCATCCTTGATGAAGTGGATTACAAGGAAACCCGCCTACCGCTTGCCCCTGGAGACACACTGGTATTCTATACGGACGGCATTGTGGAGGCGACGAACGAACAAGGGGAAATGTTCGGCTTTGAGCGACTCCTGGACTTGGTTCAAGAAGCGCGGTCTATCAACGCGGACCGGCTCCTGAAGGAGATTTTGGAGAGGGTCAGCGCCTTCGTGGGAGCCGCTCCTCAACATGATGACCTAACGGCAATCGCGGTGAGTGTTTCAGGATAAGACTTACTATCTTTTAAAGCCGTTCCAACACGGTTTGCTTTGGGGAGCACAGCAACATTGAGCGCCATACTTTCGAGCTTCGCAATTTCCTTCCTCTTAGCTATTCTCTCCGCATTTTTGCTCCTGCTGGCCTTCCCCACATTTGACCTGGGTTGGCTGGCGTGGCTCGGGCTTGTTCCCCTTTTTGTTGCGATCTCTGGTCGCAGCGCAAAGTCGGCATTCTTCCTTTCCTATTTATGCGGTATCGTTTTCGTATCAGGGGTTTACCGCTGGGTCCTTGAGGCTCCTGGATATCACCTCTATCACCATGCCATCCTGGCGATCTACTTAGGGTCGTATTTCGGATTCTTCGGGGGCATCGTCAACTTGATATCGAGAAGGTTGGGGGCCGCCTGGGCACACCTGGCCATGCCCTTCGTGTGGGTGTCTATGGAGTTTGTCAGGTCCAATTTGTCCTTCCTTGCGCTCCCCTTTCCAATACTCGCCCATTCTCAGTATCCCTATCTCAAGGTCATCCAGATCACTTCGCTCACAGGAACGTATGGTCTTGGTTTTTTGATCGTTCTTTTCAATTCAGCCCTTGCCGCGCTCGTCCTGCGTTCGATCTACCGATCCGTCTCCCAAGGGGAAGCATCCGAGGCCCCTTCGCGGCGAGGAGCCTTCGCTTTGGTACTTCTGACGGTAACACTTTTAGCCGTGGTTTTATTTTATGGGCATTTCGTGCTTCCTCAAGGACCGATGTCCGGAAAATCGCTCACAGTATCCGTGGTGCAGGGAAATATCGGTCGTGAAAAAAAAGGGGATCCCAGGAAGCATGCAGCGTTCATCATGCAAAAATACGCTGACCTGACAGAAAGGGTTTCCATAGACAGGCCAGAGCTCATCGTCTGGCCTGAGGCGGCAACACCAGGGTTTGTTTTGACAAACATAGGCCTTCTCAATCAAATGGTCATGATCGCAAGAAGAGCAAACACCCATGTTCTTATCGGAAGCTCCGAATATCCAAAATTCTCTACAGAGAAGTTGAATCCGCAGAAGCTCGGCAACACCGCTCTTTTCTTTTCTCCTACGGGTAGGGTTTTGGGTCAGTACCTGAAGATTCAGCTGATTCCTTTTGCGGAGTACGTCCCCTATCAGGGGATCATTCCGTGGCCCCAATTCATCGTCCCTGAGAGCAAGAGGGGTTTTGAGGTCCCGGGCCGGGAATATACACTTTTTGACTTGGGTGGAACGAAATTCGGAGCCGTCATATGTTCGGAATGTACTTTCCCTGATCTTTTCAGGAGATTTGTGAAGAAGGGCGCCGCTTTCATGGTCAACATAACCAATGAAGGCTGGTTTGGTGAAACGGCACTTCACCAGAAAGTGGCAGCAAGCGTGCTCAGGGCGGTGGAGAATCGGGTATTCCTGGTCCGTGCAACGAACACAGGCATCTCGTGCTTCATCGATCCTTATGGAAGGATAACCGGGAGGGTCCAAAAGGATGGAAGAGACACACTTGTCGAGGGATATTTGACACGGCCGGTTTATCTCTCTGAAGAGAGGACCTTCTACACCATCCACGGTGACCTCTTTGCTTATTTGAGTCTCTTGATTTCTGCCGTTATGATCGGAGCCTCCTTGCGGGGGAGGAACAGATGAAAGTCATGATCATCACCCCGGGACACCCTGGCCCTGATAGAAAGTCCCTACCGCCGGCACTGACCGCTCCCTATCTTGCGGCGCTGGCTACCCCATATGCGGAATCCATCAGGATTTATGACTTGGCCGTGGAACCTTTTGACCCGAAAGGACCTGTGCCTGATGTTGCTTTGCTCACCTCAACCATGGCGCAGTTCGATCAGGTATTCAAAATCGGTGAACTCCTGAAAGCTAAAGGGTCTAAGATCTTCCTCGGAGGACCCTACGCAACCCTGGCTTTCGATTTCGATCCCCGAATAAAGGAATTGGCTGACTGTGTTGTTTTTGGCGAAGGAGAGAAAGCGCTGCCGCAAGCGTTGGCGGACTGCCAGAACGAGAGATTGCAGCCGACTTATAATATGCCAGTAGACTCACTGAACGGAATGCCATTCAGCCGTCTCGATCTTCTGGATCATACCAAATACTATTTTTCTACGGTCGTGATTGGCACGAGGGGTTGTCTGAATAGATGCACCTATTGCACGATCAGGGATCTCTATGGTTTCAAATTCTTGAAGCGACCGGTGGAAGAAGTCATCGAAGAAATACGATACCAAACATCGAGGCCGAATATCGGGTGGCTGGATCGGAAACTGGTGGAGTTCTGGGATGATAATCCCGCGTGTGACCTCGATTGGTTTAAGCAGCTACTCGAAAAAATGATTCCCTTGAAGAAATGGTGGTTGTCCCAAATCTGTCTTAATGTGGCCGAGGACGAGGAAGCCGTGAAGCTGATGAGAGCTTCCGGCTGCAAGGGGGTCTTTGTTGGTCTGGAATCGGTGTCCGAGAACACGCTGAAAGGGCAGAACAAAGCGGAAGTGAACGTCGTGGATCGATACGTAGAATCCTCGAGGGTCCTATTGAAGCATGGGATTAATTTTGTCGGGGCCATCATGTACGGCTTTGATGAGGATACGAAAGAGAGTCTTTTCAATGACACCCCCAGAGTTCTTGGGGAAATGGGGTTGACTCTTCTTCAGACCCATATGGTCACGCCCTATCCCCACTCGGACTTTTTTAAGCTTCTTGACAGAGAAAAAAGGCTGATGACGAAAGAGTGCAAATATTACAACGGATACACGCTCGTTCATAAGCCCCAAAAAATAGGCGCAGCAGAGCTCCAGGAGAGGTTTTTTGAAACTCGAAGAAAATTCTACTCTTGGGGTTCGATTTTGAGGAGAATGAGGAGACACCGGTTGACAAAATACCCGGAGTTCTTGATCTGGAACGTGCTGTATCGTAAACCGAACTATCAAGCGATTCCCGGCGTGGATGCGAAGGGATGGCTCGATTTCTTGAGGAAGTCTTGATCCATCAGATAGGATCGATCCCGAGGGCCAGGTGGGCTCATCGATGCGTCTGCATGGTGTAACACTGGGAAGATATGGCGAGGGTTCATCTTTTGCATATCTTTTCAAAAGCTTTGATGACGGCCACTGTTTTCCATCGGAATCGATTCTGCTTCGATATAGACTTGTTTAAACTTGGCGGTTTATTTTTAAATAATCGCAGGTTGAGGAGAAAATTTCAGTCTGGTGAACTAAAAACAAAAAGTTGACTTTCCCATTCAACGTAGCTACAATAGCTACATCGGGGGAAGATTCTATGGAGACGGTTGGGATTAAGGAATTAAAAAACAAACTGACCTATTATCTTAAATTAACGAAAGAAGGAAACAAAGTTATTGTGACAGACAGAGGGACTCCTGTAGCCATCATACAAAGCATAGATCACGTTAAGAATAATGTGGGGGTTGAAGAGAGACTTGCCTCACTTGCGAAAAGAGGGATGCTCAGGCTACCCCTGAAAAAGGGGAAGTTACCTCCTTTCAAGAGTGTTAAAGCGGCTGGAAAGCCAGCCTCAGAAATCATTATAGAAGAGAGAAGATGATCTATCTCGACAGCAGTGCCCTCGTAAAAAGATATGTCCAGGAAGAAGGAACTGATTTTGTTAAATCCATCCTGGCGGGTCATGGGCTCATAACAACATCGAAACTCACCTATCCCGAGATACTCTCAGCTTTAATGAGAAAGGTTCGGGGAGGTGAGATTGAGAGGAAAACGTTTAATGGAATCGTTGAAATGTTCGATAAGGACTGGGACCATGTTCTCGTGCTCGATTTCCATAACGACCTTCTGCAAATAGTTAAAGTGGTAATAGAAAAGCATCCCCTGAAGGCTGCCGACGCTATCCACCTCTCTTCAGCTTTGTGGTTAAAACTTTCCTCGAAGGCGGATGTAACCTTTGTAGCTTCCGATTCGAACCTACTCAAAGCTGCTCAGGCTGAGAAACTACAGATCGTCAATCCACTGGATGAGGCAAAATAGATTCGCTATGCGATTTGTGATAACAAGTAAGTTGAAAAGCTTGGCCAATTTATTATAATAGAGGCCGTTCGTCAGAGACTTCGGCTCATCTATATCGTATTTGATTAGCTTTCATCTTTTGTGATGGGAGAGGAGTTCCATTTATGATGGCGGATAATAAGGTTGAGCTTCATATCCCAAGCATCATGGGTTTTGAAAAGGTTGCGATGGAATGTTCCGCATCGGTGGCGAAAAAGATGGGCTTTACGGAAGACCGAATTGAAGACTTGAAGACGGCTGTCGGGGAGGCTTGCCTGAATGCCATTGAACATGGTAACAAGATGGATACCAATACGAAAGTGGGGATTACTCTGACGGTTGAGGAAACGAAACTTCAAGTGGCTGTGAAAGACGAAGGGAAAGGAGTCGGGGAAATCCCTCTCCCCAGTATCAAGAATAAAATGGAGGGGAAAGACAAACCCCGGGGATGGGGCCTCTTTCTTATTAAAAATCTGATCAATGAGGTCACTTTCGAACCCAGTCCGGAAGGCGGAAACATTACCAAAATGGTCATCTATTTAGAAAAATAAATGGGAAAGGATGGTTGAAGAAACTCAGTGAGCTAAGGAGGAATTTGGGTTTCACCAGAGCATAGGAAAATATGAACAAGGACATCCAAGTATCCATTTCCCAGAAGGACGACGTTTCGATCCTGAATATCAAAGGAGATGTCACTGCCATCACAGGAGAACCCATCGAAGCGGCTTACCAAAAGGTGACCACAGCGGGAGCCAAAAAGATCCTTCTCTATTTCGATAAGGATGGGTATATCAATAGCGGCGGGATCGCTATTCTGATCGGAATCGCATCGGAAAGCAGGAAAAACGGCCAGACAGTGCGGATGACCGGTCTGTCCGGCCACTTTCAAAAAATTTTTAGCATGGTGGGACTGACCAAATATACTGAAATTTTCCAAACAGAAGAATTGGCCCTCAAAGATTTTTAAAGACCGAACCTCAAAAGGTTCCACATCTATCCTGGTCTCATAGATCATCAGGAACGGTAAACGGTATCCATGAAAGATGAGGCCTTCAAAAACGTCCAAGATCATCCCAGAGAAGTGAAAAAACCCCAACAAGAGCTTGAAAAGCGAATCTTCCATCTCAAGACCCTCTACGATTTGGGCCAGGAGATAGGCTATTTAAGGGAGACTCACGAGATTGCAAAAAATCTGTTGTTGATGATGATCGGGAACTTCGGGGCCTCGTGCGGGTTTATTTTCCTTTTCGATATGAGTCGGGGCAAAATGGATACGTGCTGTCAGAGAGGTTTGCCCAAAGAAGCAGTAGATATTTTTTCCGAGAAAATAGCATTGGGCGATTTAACGTGGTTAAACGAAATTGCTCAAATCGAGGTGCTCCATGAAAGCAGTACCGCTCAGATCCAGGGAAAAGAAAAGCTGTTTGACTTCCTTTCTTCTTTTAGCCTAAGAATCTGGGTTCCATTTAACATCGATTCCAATCTAAGGGGTGGCATCGGATTGGGAGACAAACTCTCCAGCGATCCTTATACTCCAGATGACCAGGAATTATTGCTCACCATGGCCAACCAGGGATCCGTCGCCATCGAGAATGCCAAACTCCAACAGGCCCGGATCGAAGCGCTCGAACAGTCAAAGAAGGAACTGGAGAAGTTAAGCAAAGCCAAGAGTAAAGCGCTTGACCATCTCTCTCATGAATTGAGGACACCGCTCTCTGTGATCCAGGGAAACATCCGGATCTTGAAGCGCAAAACTCAAGCACAGACCCCTCCCCTGGTAAGGGAGGAAGTCTTTGAATCTTTAGAGAAGAACCTGAATCGTCTTTCCGACATTCAACAAGAAACCGATCAGATTATCCGGTCGTATCAGGCATTAGAGACAAAGCAGCGGCCTGTAGAACCGGACGATTCTCAACCTTTAAGTCCTGAACGGATTGACCTCTATCTTTTTGTAGAACAAATCTTGGAGAATATTAAAGAGCGGGCAATGGGTCGGGAAATTCAGTTTCACCTGGAAGGAGACCACGGTCTCGATGTGCTGATGGACCCCAAAATCCTCGAAGATATTCTGGTGGGACTCCTAAAGAACGCCGTCGAGAACACTCCGGATGAAGGAATGATTCGAGTTATTTTAGAACAAAAAAACCAATGGGTACAACTCAAGGTTATGGATTTCGGCATTGGAATAACCAAGGAGAATCAGAGGCGTCTTTTCGACGGATTGTTTCATACCCTTGATACGGAGCTCTATGCATCCAAAAGACCTTATGACTTTGGCGCAGGAGGAAAGGGGCTCGATCTCTTACGGGCGAAGGTTTACGGCCAGCGCTTTAAATTCGATGTTTCAGTCGGAAGTCAGCGATGCACCCGGATCCCCACCGACCAGGATCTCTGCCCAGGAAGAATTTCCGCATGCCCGCACTGTAGGAAACCGGAGGACTGTTTGTCTTCCGGTGGGAGCACCTTCTGTATTTCCTTTTCAGTCAGTTCGAATGCTGAATCGGAGCAATTGGAACCATAAACCGCGTCCCAACTCCTCTTCGACTCTCCGATGTAATCTCTCCTCTCCTTGCCTTCACAAGGGTCTTGACGCCTTGATCCTACCTTCATTCCTCACTTTTTTAGCATCAATTGACTCAGTCTTACCTAACCTATCAGACATGATCGTAAGACTTTATTGTTTTAATTTGAAAGAGATTATTTCCCAATCATATATTACATCCCAATAATCACTTTTTTCATATTGGCACTTCACCATGGATTTCACATCGGGCGAATACCAATACCATGCTTTCCCCTCCTTTGGCCGACCCGCTGTTTCTCCAACCGTTTCTTGTTTATACTCTAATTTAAGAGCCTTAAATTTTCCTGCTTGAATCACGATCTCTTCCCACCCCAAGACAGTGAAAGTCTCAAGATAGGTCATTTCTTGTGATCCTAAGGCGGTTTGTTTAGTTATAAATTTGTCGCTCCATGTCTTCCCGACATCCAATGGAAAATTAAAAAGTCTTTTGTTCCTTCCCTCATACTTTATTCGTTTATCTTTGGCCATGTAGTAGAGTCTATTCAGAGAGCTTTTCTCACAAATTAAAGTCAAATCCCCGCGAGCCGTTAAGTATTTCACCACATAACTATCTCCACCGGCATCATCGATCGTTATAATCACATCATCCGTTAAAACCCACTTGTCCCCTACGTTCCAGACAGGGGCTTCAACCTTATTTTGAGCAGATACAATGGTTGGAATGAATAAGACTAAAAAGATTAATAAAATCTTCTTTTTCATATCATCTCCTCCTTTCATACATGGATTGATGTTAGAGAAATATTATCTTCTCATTAAAAAGTCAACAGAAATTTCTCTTCAATAAAAAATGCTGTGTGGAGTTCGGTCCACTAAATTTTGTTCGTTGCCTCTATTAAATACAAATCAGTGAATTCCGTCACAAACACCTTTTCAAAGGCTATTCTTAAATAGCTGAAAACAAACAGCTTCTTCTTTTACTATTTTTCCCTGAAAACACGTTTATCATATTTTGTTCCAAATGCAATGTTTCCTATGGAAATCAATAAGTCTTCCTTATGGTCTTTTCCAGTACATCTTCCTTAAATCCTAAGGTGAGATAATTTTCACAATCCTATTTTAACATTGACAAATAAAGGACTTTATGGTGGTGTAATATCGGGATGAAAGTATAAGGGGGGGTGGGTCAGCAACAATCTTCTAACTCCCTAATCCTTTTTGAAAGCTTTAACTCATTAACAGAAGGAGGGATGACAATGCGACGTTTGTGGACGATTATCTTCTTTCTACTCATTTTCCTGCTCTGGAATGCTCCTGTAGGGAACGCTCAATTCCGAGAGGCAGGAGCAGAAAAACTCAGGGTTACTGTGGATGCCCCCGATTTTACCCTGAAGGAGATCGGTGGAGGAAAAATCTCTCTCAAAGAACTGCGAGGGAAGGTTATTTTGTTAAACTTCTTCGCCACGTGGTGACCAAACTGCAAGAGGGAGTCTCCCTCCTTTGCCAAACTTCATGAGGAGTTTAAGAACTCAGATTTGGCCCTCCTCAAGGTAGCAACGAAAGAGAAAGAAAAAGATATAACAAGGTATAAGAAAGAACATAATTTTTCTTCCCCCATCCTCTTTGAGGATGATGCGGCAGTGGCCACTGCCTATGGAGTCTGGAGTCGCCCCCAGACTTTTTTCATCAATCGCGAAGGTAAGATCGTCGGCAGAGCACTTAAGGAAATGGACTGGACGTCGAAGAACATGAAAGATCTCATTGAATTTCTTTTGAAGGAGAAAAAATGAATCGAATTCATTTAAAGAAGATATCGTATTTGGTTTTTTTCCTGATCTTTGGATTGTTCGGAACCCGATGCGCCACTCCCACCCACAAAGAAGAAGTAAAGACATATCCAAAGGATTATGTTCATTCTTTAAAGGAGATTTATCTTGAAAAAGTGTTCAATGAGAACCGGGGCTTAAAAGTCCTGGAAGAGAACGCGACCACAGTCAATGACTACTACCGCGGAGGCGTCCAGGAGAAGGAAGAAGGGGAAAAACTAATCAAAGAAAGCAGATGGGAGGAGGCGCGGAAACATTTTGAAAAATCAAATCGGTTCTTCGGGGTCGTCCTCAAATATCTTTCGGAAGATGAGGCTTATCGCAACATCTATGGTGAGCAAGTGGTCATTTTTTTACCCAACCTCTTGATCGCCGACAACGACCTGAAATTAGTCACGGTTTACAAGAATCTGAAAAATGATGATAAAACGGCTCAGGCGAAAGCAGAAGGACAGCAATATCTTGTCCCAATCTCTAAGGAGTGTAAGAACCGAGTGGGCCTATCAAATCGAGAAAGGCTTTGAGTCTGAATTGCCTAAAAAGTGAGGCACCATGAAAAAGGAATGGATCCTTTGTTTCATTACGGTCCTCCTGATACTCGGGACCACTCAGGTCAGTTTCTCAAAAGAACCAGTCAAGCTTTATTTCTTCTATTCTGAAGAGAGCGGAGGGCTGAAGGTCCAAGAAGGATTCATTACGCCTCTTTCAAAGAAGTACCCCCTCGAGATCCAATCTTTTTCCTTAAACAAATTGGACAATTATGACCTGCTTGGCAAATTCGAAAAAGAATTGAAACAGGAGGATAACGAACTTCCTGTCGTTATTATCGGGAATAAAATCTTGGGGGGGGAGGCTAAGATTCGAAAAGATCTGGAGGGATGGGTCAAATCCTATGCTGAAAAAGGAGGAATTGACTGGCCCTCCCTTCAAGTGACGAAGACGGACCGGTGGATCCCTCATGCCCCTACAGAGGAGGAAAAACGTTCTCAAACGATCGTGTATGGCGCTTTTTTCTATACCCATGGATGCCTTCACTGTGAAGGGGTGAAGGCAAAGTTAGGGGAGTGGGCCCCAAAGTTTCCTGATTTGCGAATAGGAACCTTCGACATGTCGAAGGAGGAGAATAAAAGGATAGGTGAGGCTCTTTTTGAAATCTATAAGGTTCCAGCCCGCCGACTGGGGGAGATTGTTCAACTCTATATCGGGGAAGACTACCTTTCGGGAGATGAGTTTCGTCATGAGGATTTTGAAAAAATGGTCTCAAAATATCAGGGGAAGGGCGCTCCTCCCCCCTGGGAGAAGGTGACCCAAGAGGCTTTGATGAAAGGGGAGGAGAAGATCATCGATCGATTCAAGAAATTTAGCCTCGGGGCTGTGTTGATCGCAGGCCTGATCGATGGTCTCAACCCCTGCGCCTTCGCCACAATTGTCTTTCTGGTTTCCTACCTGTCTTTCTTGGGCAAACAGACTAAAGAGATTCTCACATACGGTCTCATCTTCACTTCTGGCGTCTTTATCGCTTACATCCTAGCCGGAATGGGACTCATGGCGGGTTTCCGCCAGTTGAGCGGTTTCCCCCTGATTACCAAGGGGATCTATCTCGTCATCGGCACGTTTGCAATCGTACTTGGAATCATCAGCTTTTATGACTATATTCTATTCAGGCGGGGCCAGATTGCAAAAATGAAGCTTCAGCTTCCCATGGCGCTGAAGAAAAAGATCCACGGAATTATCCGAATACAAACCCGATCCCCCAAAGCGGGTTTTATAGGAACATTCGCTCTCGGATTCATCATCGCAGCTACGGAAGTGGTCTGTACCGGGCAGGTGTACCTCCCCACCATCGGATATATCATGACAGTCCCCGAATTGAGGGTGAATGCCTTTTTGAATCTCATCCTCTATAACATCATGTTTATTATCCCGCTGATGGGCATTTTTGTGGCGGCCTTTTTCGGAGTGACTTCGGAAAGGATGGCACTGGTGACAAAAGAGCGCACAGGAACGGTCAAACTTCTAACGGCCATTCTGTTCATTTGCCTGGGACTATTTCTTTTCATTTTTTAGTGAAACACTATCGAAGAGTTAGTCAAGAGGATTCGTGTCATCGGCCGCACCTTATATTTTCTCGTGAGATTGAAGTTCTGACTGCTGCTTGTAGAGAAAGAAAAAAATATGGTTCCGCAAATCAAGAAGATACTTTTCGCAACCGATCTCAGCAAGAACTCTGCTTATGCCTTCTATTACGCGGTCCATATGGCAAGAAGAGACGACGCAAAGATTGTGATTTTGCATGCGGTCGAACCTCTTCCTCATATGCCGGTAACTTTTGGAGATTTCTCGCATCAGGTTTTGAAGGACCGCTGGGATGAGACCGTTAAGAAATTTAAGGAGCGAATACAGGATATTTCCGTAAAAGTAGATGCTCGAACGGGCATTTCATCGGTTGACCTGGTATCCAATATCCTGATTCGGCCGGGTAACCCTGTGGAAGAAATCTTAAAGGTGGCAGACGAAGAGGGTTGCGACGTGATCGTTCTCGGAACCCACGGCAAGGGATTTTTGAAACAGACCTTGCTGGGGAGCGTGTCCAGTTCGGTCCTTATTCGAACCCAGAAACCAGTATTTGTGATACCGCTCCCATCTAAAAATACCAACTTTGATTTGAACGTAGGGGAGGACTTCGTATGAAAAAGATTTTGATGATGATTATCTTCGTATTTTTTCTTTTCGGCTGTGCAGGGATCCCTGTCCGACCCGCACTTCAAGAAAATATCAATATTTCTCCGGGGAAGGTTGAGGGAAATCAATTCACTGGTATTCGATACACCTTTAATGTCTCCGTTCCTGCCCATTGGAAGGTCACGACAGAATTCCCTGATTTCCTGGAAAAACTGGGTTACGACAGACCTTTTTCGACGGATAAGGAACAGACGGAACTATATGCGTATAATCCCGAAACGAAATCAAATATCAACTTCGATTTCACGCCGACAGGTCGGTATGCAAGATTCAACCAGAAAAAGATCGAAATTCTAACTTCTATGGCAACGGAAAGTATGAAAGCTGAACTAGATAAAGAGTTTGGGAAGGGTGTTGTTAAACCGGACGTGTATCCCACAGAACCGATATCCTTAAAGGGTGTCCAATATGCTGCAAAAAAATATGCAACCTATACGGCAAAAGGACAGAAACGGGAACAGGGATGGATTTATGGATTTACAGAACCCTATCAAATTTTTATCATTTACTCGATATTCGAAAAGGAGGGGGCCAGCGACCGTCAGGATCTGAAAAAGATTCTTGACTCTTTTGAGTACATAACAAAGAAATGACGAGGGTCGGAGACGAGGACGATCAATTGGATAGGGTTAGCTAAACACATGGGTTTAGATACTCCTCGCAGGGGGTTAAGTTTTTAATCCTGATGCGTAGGAGTTATCAAAAAGCAGGATCTGATTCCGGCCTGGAGTGAGCCTAAAAACCTTATCAAAACGGTGCAACTTTTCTTGCATCGTCAACTTCTCTGCCAAAACGCAATTTACCCTAGGTGCCTTTCCATTCGAAAATTTTGTCAAGCATTTTTTAGTGTTGGCCGAATGCGGAATTTCTGGCCAATGAAGAAAGAAATTGACCAATGTGCAATCATTTAGTATCATTAAAATGACATCACATTGTGCATCTGGAGGACGATCATGAAGACCATCACGATTCGCGGTATTGAGCCCGGGCTGGACCGGGTGATCAAGTCCCGAGCAAAGCAGAACAACCTGAGCGTGAATCAGTGGATCCTGCAGGCGCTGAAAAAAGTGACCGGTATGGGGAAAGAGCCGGTGTTCAAGAAGCACCATGATCTGGATGCCCTGGCTGGCGGATGGAGCAAGGAAGAAGCGAAAGCTTTTCAGAAAAACACTCAAATCTTCGAGAAGATCGATGAGGATGTCTGGAAATGAGACGGATCGCGATTGATACGAACATTTACACCTCTTTCAAGTGCAATGACCAAAGTGTTGTTGACACGTTCAGAGATTGCGACTGTATCGGGGTGGACTTAACGGTCATCGCTGAGCTCTTTTCCGGGTTTTCCCTCGGCGGTAAGGAAAAGAAGAAACCGCGCAGGAACTGGAAGCGTTCCTCAATTCTCCCCGGGTTGAAATACTCCTGCATGATCTCGAAACGGCAGATTACTATGCTTTGATTGTTAAAAGATTAAAGGCCAAAGGTCGACCCATTCCCACAAACGATATCTGGATTGCCGCCAATGCCATGAAGCATGGCTTGGCTCTCTATTCATTCGACGTCCATTTCGAAGAGATCGAAGGCCTGCTGTTGCTAACTGCCAAGAGTTAAATCGGGTAGAGAATGGTTTCTCTCAATCCTGATAATGTGGTAAGACATCGAGGAAGACGCTATCCCGTTTGCTCTCCTGTTGTCCCACATGCTTCCGTAGAAGGGTGCAACCTTTTTTGATCGTCAACTTCTCTGCCAAAACCTAATTCATTGATCTGAATAGCCATGGCAAAACAATATTAATGTCATGTCAACTCTTGTTGCCTCTTAATAATGGATGCGAGAACCGCCCTCAAGATAAAGAAAGGCAGAGCTGCTTCTGGCTCTGCCTTTCATCTTTAACAATACGGGCGTTGTGCACCATGCCTTTGTTCGCCGATTATCTTTCTGTGCGGTCACCCGGATCAACCCGCTTCAATCACTTTTACATCCGGCCCGGCGCTCCATACCCGATATCGTACTTCAACACCTTCGGGCGCATACACCACGATGGGCAAACGGCTGTTGTAACGGATAAGGTAGGGTTCGCCGCCAAGCGTGACAAACCGGTTCACTTTCGGCGTCTCCGGATTGATCGCCATCCGTGTGCCAGCCATCGGCCCCAGCTTGCTTATATTGTAGCGCGGGAATCCCCAGCCCCTGATCGTTTTCTCCTCGATCTTGCCGCCGAAAAAGTATCTGTTCTTTTCGTCAACCTGGACGGTCTTACCGACGATCAGTTCCACCTTGAAAGCGGATTCGTCGTCCTCTTTCGGGAGCTGTAGGACATGTCGAACCGTTCCCTCCTCAGCTGGTGGAAACGCCATCATGTAGTCAGCCGCTTGGACAGATAACATTGCAGAGAGAAACGCGAGGGCAGTGATAAGACAAACTTTTTTCATATTCTCTCCTTTTGCCGAACGATTTGCGTAACCTGTGCGGGCAGTCACCAATGCCAAAACCTTACGCTGCTAGTCCGCGTCAGGTTGTGGCGTCGCTGTTCACTTCTGAGTTATCGTCATTCCCCCGGTCAAAACAGAGATTTTAGGTCAGGCTCTCTTTGTAACTAATCTATAAATGACAAATAACCATGCGCTGCCAAGAATTCAAGCAATGTGAGATCCGGATAGGGCAGAAAGCCAAAACTCGATTTCAGGAGTCCTCAGAAAGGGGCTCGCGGGCTTTATCTACTCATTCTCAATAGCCAGATGACGTAGGAGTTGATGATTATCGAAAGAAATAAAAAAAGGCAGGACCTCACTGATCCTGCCTTCCCTCTTTGACTACGGAATAGAAGCTTAACTCTTGATGTTTATTGAATGGTGAGACAGATTACGCCAAAGAATTCCATCTGCAGGATTATCTATTGCGATCGGCTTGAAAAATATGTCTTTGCCATCGATATCATCACCCAGGAGCATTCTCCCCCACCTGATGACAGATTCCTTTGTTGTTCTCGTTGGGTTCTTTCTTCTCTCCGGGAGAATCCCGATTAACTCGTAGCCTTTTTCCTTATGGAATGTGTATAGCTCGTAAACCAACATAAGCGAATATGAGCCTGATAGTGTTATTACCTAAATTCGCTCCTCAACTTCTTCCGCGGTGCGTTTTTAACCGTAATCAGAACTCCCTTGTGCAGATCCTTCGAATTTTGTAGGCTTCTCAACCGCCCCTCAAGCCGATCGCCGAACGACCTCCTCTTTCTCCTCTGGATTCTTTTCAAAGAAGTCCTTCCATACCCGGTCCATTTCCTCTCTCATTTCCTGCATTGCACGCAAAAACGCAACGTGTCGTTTCAATGTGTTGTTCTTCATCGCTAACCTCACTTTTCCTTTGTCCTCGTCAAGACCTATCGTGATACGTCGCCCTAGCTTTTTATCAGCCATAAGGTTGGTGATTAATGAACCTTAATGAATAAAAGCGATGAATGATGATGAACTATCATATACCTTCTAAGAAGAAAGGTCAAGAGATATTTCTGAGATGTTTACTATTAATCTTATTGATTTGCATCTTAAGTACGGCTAGTTAGCTATTTCTAGGGAAATGAAATGGAAGAGATTCGGGTGTCACCCGAGTTTCAAAGAGGTTCGATGAAAAAATGGCCGAGTATATAATGTTGAGACTGCAGGCGGAGGAGATTAATGACAGAATATCAAAGGTCAAGAGCCGAGTCCAATTTCGTCACCTGAATTGAGAAATGAACCTACCTATTTTCAATAGCGAAGTGATCTGGGATCTGATGATTCCCGAAGGAAATAAATAAAAAAGCAATTTCTGGTTCCTGCCTTACTTTCCTGCAATCAGGTGTTGATTTATTTCCTAAATTTCTTCTCTAATCCTGGAAGAGCGATAGGGTCTGAATGGATAGCCTCTTTTCGGCACATGATTGAATTGAATTAGTCAATGAGGCTTGTTTTTTCGGCTTCATCTGTTTTTCACGGCAGATGATAAGCAGGTATCCGCACACTTCATCCACTGTTACCGCAAGTCCACAAACACCGCATTTGTAAACAGGGCCCTTCTTTACAACCACCTCCTCTCCTATTTATCTATCTTGGTATCACCGGGAGGACGATATGGGAGGGATGCTGACGGTCGTGATAGATGCGGTCTTTCCCATACTTCAGCCCGTAGTGGTGGGCGCTGTCAAACATCCATGAGTCGCCGTTGGAGAAGTCAATGCGTATCCGATGCCCCTTGCGGAACAGGTTGCTCGTAGGCATTACCTCGATCTCGTACGGGTAGATCTTGCCGGGTTCGATCGGCTCTGGGTTCTCGTGGATGTGCCACGGCCTGTAGCTCATCGATCGGGCAGGGTCCGTTCTCCGGTGAGAAGCCTTTAGCCATCCCCAGGTGAGCATCCTGGCCTTGGGCGGATAGCCTTTCAGCTGTTCGGCATCGGGGGCCTGATCGACGACCCTCACGTAGAAGTCGGCATCCTTCTCGCTGGAAGAAGCGAAGAGCGTCATCTTGATTGGCCCGGTAACCTCCAAATCCTCTTCGAGCGGTCCGCTGGTGAAAGTCAGGATCCCGGCGGTGGGGTGGAGCATTCCGTTCACCCTGGTCGCAGTCCCGCCGCCCCTCCAGTTCATCCAGCTCTGGTTGGGATACTCAAACTCGAAATAGCTCTCTTCCGCGGTCGGTGCCTCGCGGGAGAGCCCGCCGTCGTTCAAGGACAGCGCGGCTCCTGCCTTGCCCGGCTGCAGGTAGAAGGGAGTGTAATGGGTCCTGGCGAGCGGCCATTCGTTCTCGGCCCTGTACCCCTCGTCGCTGTTCCTGACGAAGAGCTTTACGGGTGGCTCGTTCATGATTCCCGTGTCGATGCCCTTAAGCCAGTGATCGTACCAGCGCAACAGCTCGATTCGCATCTCCTGAGATTCGAAGATGAACATCTCCTGGCCGACGTAGTCCCCGTGGCACACCAGCAGCTTCTTCGGGGCTTCGATCTCCTCGAAAGCGACGATATTGCCCCGGAGATGGAGAGCCGCCTTATGCCATATTCCTATGCTGTAGACAGGGCACCTGATCTTCTTGAAATCGGGGGTCCTCTCCTTCCAGAAGGCGTCGTAGGCGGGGTGACGCAGCACCTCGTAAACCATGTCCCACTTCATGGTATCCGGTTTCAGCGGGTCCTGTGGAAACGGGCCCGGAATGTCCATCAGTCGTTGCGCCCGCATGTTGAAGTGCCACCAGGTCACGAAGCTCATGTTCAGCAGGCCGCCGTGGAACACCACGTCTCGGTACATGTCCGCGCCGCCGTCGAAGGGAACAATGGTGGCCAAGTGGGGAGGCTGCATCGCCGCGGCGAACCACTGGACCCAGGCGTAATAGGACTCCCCGATCATCCCAACTTTGCTCGTGCACCATTCCTGCTGCGCCATCCACTCGACCAGGTCGTAATGGTCCCGCTGCTCCTCGATACTATGGAACCTCCACATCCCTTCCGAGACGCCGGAGCCTCGGATGTCGGCGTGGACGTAGACGTACCCTCTCTCGACGAACCACTCGATCTGGTTGGTCTCGCGCTCGTGAAAAGCGGGTACGGAGGGCAGATAAACCAGGTTTTTCTGATAAGGGGAGGAAGCATAAAGGGCAGGAAACCTCCCGGGTGCATCGGGGCGAAAGACATCCACGGCAACGGTCACTCCATCCCGCATTCTTACAAGAACGTCTTTCTCAACTTTGACTCCATACTTCGGCTGGCTCAATTTATCCTCTGGAAAATTTTTGGAAAGAAAAGATGACATGAGCGTATCCCCTTTCATTCTTTCATCATGGGGCGGTCACAACGGCGCCGGAAATTGGATTCCGGCCCCCGCAACTCATTTCCCGATGGTTACCCGTTTCGGGCAAATTTCTCTACTCTTTTTGGCTATGTTGCTTTCCGAGATACGCGGCTGTTACCAACTCGCTGTTAGCAAGTTGTTCGCAATCTCCCTGAAGGGCGATCCTGCCATTTTGCATGACGTATCCCCGGTCAGCCACCTCCAGAGCCACACGGACGTTCTGCTCAACGAGCAGAATCGTCAGACCCTGCTGACGGAGGGTTTCAACGGTCTTGAAGATCTCCTTAATGATCATTGGTGCAAGGCCGAGGGACGGCTCGTCCGTCAGAAGAAGTTTCGGTCGTCCCATCAACGCCCGGCCGATGGCAAGCATCTGCTGTTCGCCGCCCGAGAGAGTACCTGCAAGCTGGGTTTTCCGCTCCCGGAGCCTCGGGAAGAGTGTAAAAGTCTTCTCCATCTCGCTTTCAATCTCCGGACGGGCGACGCGGCCGACGTAGGAATAACTGCCCAGTTTCAGATTCTCCAGCACCGTCAGAGTCTGGAAGATCTGCTTGCCTTCAGGGACATGGCAGACCCCGCGTCGAACCATTTGATGGGGGGGAAATCCCGTAACATCGGACCCGAAGAGAGACACCTTGCCTCGCGTCGGGAAAACCACCCCGGATATACAGCCGAGAAGGGTTGACTTGCCTGCGCCGTTGGCCCCGAGGAGACAAACGACCCCGCCTTCATTCACCTGGATGGCGATGTCGCGCAGCACCTCCGTCCGTCCGTAGCTCGCGTGGAGGGCCTCCACCTTAAGCATCGCCGGCCTCCCCCAGGTAAGCGGAGATTACGGTCTGGAGGTTCCTGACTTCGTGGGCGCTTCCCTCCGCCAGCTTCTCTCCGTAATTGAGGACCACGATCTCATCGCTGACACTCATCACCAGATCCATATTATGTTCAACGAGCAGGATGGAGAGACCTTCGGCCGTGAGCTTCCTCAGCAACGCCCCCAGCCTCGCTCGTTCGGCATCGTTGAGACCTGCGGCGGGTTCGTCCAGAAGCAGCAGCTTCGGCTTCGCTGCTAAAGCGCGTGCCATCTCAAGAAGCCTTTGCTCGCCCACCGGGAGGGCACCTGCCGGCATGCTGGCCCGATGTCCAAGACCGACGAAGTCGACCTGTGATTTGGCCATTTCCATGATCTGCCTTTCCTTCGCGCGCGCTCCGGGCAGACGCATGGCTGCCTGCAGCGTGCCGAGATGGGCCCACCGGTGGCAGCCGGCCATAACATTTTCCAGCACGGTCATCTCCTGAAAAATACGGAGCAGCTGGAAGGTACGGCCGATGTTGAGGCGGGCCGTTTGATGGAGGGGGAGGCCCGTAATCAGCTTTCCCTCAAAAAGGATCTCCCCCGAGGTGACAGGCAGTGCGCCCGTGATAAGATTGATACACGTGGTTTTGCCCGCCCCGTTCGGTCCGATCAACCCCTTCAACTGGCCCGGCATAACAGTGAAGCTCAGGTTCTGAACAGCAGGGAGACCGCCGAAATTTTTGCTCACACGGTCGACTTCGAGAATGGGTGTCCCCTGGCTCATTTCTGATCTCCTGCTCTCTCTTGACGGAGGGTTGGATTTGAACCTTCGGGCTTCAATGGGCTCGTTTCCTGGGATAACTCGTTCCCGAATACCCTCCCCCAACCGTTTTTAATCAGTCCGACGATGCCCTGAGGGACGAAAAGCAGAACGCACCGTCAGGATGAGCCCGTCAACCAATAGTCGATAGTTCTTCATGAACTCGGTGAACTGAGGAAGCAGCTTGATGAAGGTTCCTCCTACCGACACCGCCGAGCACGCTTCCCTTTCCTCCCAGGAAGACCATCACCATGAACTCGAGTGAGGTCCCAACCCCAAATTGAGCGGGGGTGACGGACCCTGTGTAGTAGGCGAGGAGGCTTCCAGCGACGGAAGCGTAAATGGCGCTGATGACGAAGACCTTGACCTTCTCCCATGCGACATCGATGCCGAGGCTCTGTGCGCCTGTTTCGTCCCCCTGGATTGCCCTGAGGACCCGCCCTGCCTGTGAATTTGAAAGGCCGGCTGCGAAGAGGATCCCGAGAAAGACAACCCCCCATACCAGGTAGTAATTGGCCACATCTCCTTCAAAAACGATCGGGCCAATCGAGAACGGCGGCTGGCCCTGGATACCGGTAAATCCTCCGGTCCATGCGCCGCCTACGATCAGGATCGCATTGATGAGCATGACAAAAATCAGCGTGGCAACGGCCAGATGGAACTGGGTGAGGGTCTTGAGCAAAGGGAAACCGAGGATAAGAGCGATGAGGCCTGTGACAATGGCGGCGACGATCAATGCCGGGAAGGGTGTGAAGCCAAACCGGATGGTCAGGATGGTGCTGACGTAGGCACCGATGGCATAGAAGCCGCCGTGACCGAGAGAAAGCTGGCCTGCGTGGCCGACGAGCATGCTGAGACCTGTGACCACAAGGGAGACGACGCCGGCCAGCACCAGGAAACCCAGGGTGTACTCATCCCTGATGAAGATGGGGATGACTCCGACGAAGGCGATGCCGATCAGGGCGCCGATGAGATGGCTTCGCTTCACCTTGCCGATCCCCTAATGATGCCCTTCGGCATGGCACACAGCACCACGAGCAGAATGAGGAGCGCGATCACATCCTTGTACATGGAAGGGAAGATACCGGCAGCCATGCTTTCGGAGAGACCCACGGCAAGTCCACCGACAACGGCACCCAGATTGCTATCGATGCCTCCCACGATCGCCGCGACGATCCCTTTGATGGTCAGGAGAACACCGCTGATGAAGTTCATAAAAACGATGGGAGCGATCAGGACTCCTGCCAGAGCGCCGATGGAAGCGCCGAAGACAAAGGAAAGCTGGACGACCCGGATCGGGTTGATGCCGACGAGAGAAGCGGCAAGCCGGTTCTCTGCGGATGCGCGCATGGCCAGTCCTAACATCGTCCTGTCAAGAAAGAGCCAGAAAAGGACGGACAAGGCAGCGCTGATACCGAGGATCCAGATCGTCTGAGGAAGAATCGCCGCCCCCAGAACTTGAATGGGATCGGAGCCCGAGAGATGGGGCAACAAATAGGAGTCCTGCCCCCACAGGACGACGGCAAGACCCTGAATGGTCATGGAAAGCCCGATAGTGATCATAATGATCATCATCCGGGGAAACGTGCGAACCCTCCGTATGACCAGCCGCTCTACGATCAAACCGACGATGGCCACGAGGACGATGGCAGCCAGGACCGATAGAAACATGGGCAGAGCCAGGCCAATCAGGGCGATGGCGACCATCCCCCCGAGCATGGAAAATTCCCCCTGGGCGATGTTCATGATTCTTGTGGTGCGGAAGACGAGGGAGAAACTGAAGGCGATCAGGGCATAAATAGCACCCAGCGTCAGTCCCGAGATCAGGAACTGAAGGATCTGTACGAACATTTGAAATTTTTCCACCCATAGAAGCCGGCGCGCTGCCAGCCTCTGCGGGTTCCATTCAGAAGTTTACTTGGCAACGACCTGCCACTTGCCCCCAAGACCCATCAGGATGATCACGGAATTCTTGTCCACCCCGTTGTGATCGTTTGGAGTCATGACGTAACTGGCCTGGAGGCCGCTCATCTTGATATTTTCAATATAATTACGCACCTTCTCAGGATTGGTTCCGACGACCTTCATTGCCTCGACAGCCATCGCGGTCAGATCCCATGCGACCGCCTCCAGGTTTTCGGGAGGGGCATTGAATTTCGTCATATACATTTGCCGGAATTCGAGGCCGGGGGCCTTGACGGGATCGCTGTCGGGCACGCTGTCGAGCACCTGGAGCTTGCCGCCGAGCGTGAAGAGCAGGTTCTCTTTGGGAACGTCTCCGATCAGCTTAAAGAATCTGCTGCTTGCCGCCCCGCCGCTCGGCATATAAGGAATGTCCATTCCAAGCTGGCGCATGTTCTTATAGACAAGAACAGCGGCGTCGCCCGAGCACCAAGACAACAGGGCCTGGGGTTTGGCGGCCTTGAGCTTGGAGAGTTGAGGGGTAATGTCCTTGTCCTGAGTGTTGAAACGCTCCTCGCCCACCAGCTGTATGCCATATTTGGGGGCCAGAGATTTCAAGGTGGCGGACGCCCTGTCGCCCACGTCATCCATGGTCTGAAGGCTTGCGATCTGGGTCCAGCCACGCTGTTTGACGAAATTCATATAGACTTCATTGCCCATCTCAACACCGACAACCAGGTTGAAGAGGTACTTGTCGCCCGGGTTGATGGTTATCGCTCCAGAAGCGATATCCGGAATTTTCATCTGTTGAATAACGGGCTTAATGGGCATGATCGTCCAGGCGCCTGTCGGACCAAGGATTACCGAAACCTTGTCCTGTTTCGCGAGCTTCTTGACGAGCAGCCCAGCCGTTTCCGCCTGCGACTGGTCATCATAAGAGATGTGCTCAATGCGCTGGCCTTTGATGCCTCCTTTTGAATTCAGCCGTTCAATCTCAAGGGCAATTGCCCTTTGCTGCATGCTTCCAACGTTTGCGAAAGAACCGGTCAGCGAAAAAATCGTTCCAATTTTATAGGTTTCTTTAGCCGTCTGAGCCATGGTAGACGATATACAAAGGGACAGGGAAAGCAAAAGAACGGGAGCCGCCGTGAGTAACGCTGCGAAGTGCCATTTGCTTTTCATAGCCATTCCTTTTTCCTCCTATTAGTGAAATTAGGAACTTGCCTTGAGACGGGTTGACTATATAAGAAAAGGCAATGGTCTGTCAAGAGAGAAATCGGCCGAGAAATATGGGAGTGTGCGCCTTGAACAGGGCGAGGCTGAGAACATGAAAAAAATATCGCGAAGAAAGCCTCAAAAATCTAATCAGATCCTTTCTAGATCAAAGATTCTTGGCTGACCGTCTTAGCATGACGTGACGACAAAGCCTTAAACGAGGGGGAAGATTAACGCTCGATCGCTTTCAGAAAGTTTTCGGTATTACTCACCCAGCCCAAAGCCACTTTGATGTTGTGGATCGTTCCGTCCTGGATATAAGACGGACCATTGTTGGCAGTGGCGTCTGAAATGAGGACGGGGAAGTAACTAAGGTTCGCAGCGTCTCTCACGGAGGCTTCAACGCAGATGTTTGTAGCGCATCCTGTAAAAAATAGATATTTTAAGTTGTAGGTTTTGAGGACCGTGTCCAGATTGGTCCCAAAAAACGCACTGAATCGCGGTTTCTCAATAAGGAAGTCACCTTCATTCGGTTTCAGAAGGTCGATAATCTCACTTCCCCACGTGCCTCGGATGAGGTATTTATCTTTCCATTTTGGATCCTCGCGGTAGGCCCTTACACTCTTGTACCAGAAGGAGGACTCCGGTCCCACCTCGCGCAGATCCGGGGAAAGGACATGGGCAATATAGATCACCTTGACTTTCCTCTCCCGGGCCTTGTCGCAAATCCTCCTGATCGGCTCGATCACTTTTTGAATGGACGCGATGTCGAACCCCCGCGCCTCAAACATCCCTCCCTTGCTAACAAAGGCATTTTGCATATCGACCACGATGACGGCCGACCTTGCCGGATCGATCTCTATGGGTTCTGGTTCAGCAATCATCTTTGATAGGGTAATCATTCTTGACCTCCCTTTTCTATTTTTCAACTAATCGCTTTGCTGTTTCGCAACTTTTTCTTTGAATACTTTCGTACTGCTTGTTGAATTTTACTCATCTAGTCAAATCACTACTACTACTAAATGTATACTTTTGGGGCATGCCTGTCAAATCTTGAGGGAGTCAATGGTCAAGATTTGGGGGTATCAGGATCCAGAGGCTGAACATCGCTTGCCGATACCCAGCCCTCACTCACAAACACGGAAAGCGCAAGGTATGATCTTTAAACCGCTATCAGCGGGCTGAGCCCAATTTTTTCATGCCTGTTTGCAATTTGACGGATCACCTTACCGCTTGAAGTCATCCTCTCGTTTGGGTCCCTCTGCTTGCTCCCCTCTGAATAGTTTACAGCCGACATCCACCCAACGCTCACTTAGGCTCCCTTTCGCGGGTGCTATCCACGTTTGCCCATATGGATGGAAAGACACTCTGAGCGCTTTCCAATGAACATCCAAATCCTCAACAGAGTAGATTCTATACTGTCGCGTCTCAGGATTAATTTGGATAATGCTTCGCTGATTAGCTGAGGAAGGCTTATGCGTCTGAAGGCCGGCCCCCGTAAAAGTCTGGACTATCGCCATTGCAAATGTACCGTCCGTAAGTGGCTCAACATCTGTAGCGTAACGCCATTCGGACATTTTCGCTCTTTCTCCGATCACGATGGTAGTATCCAATACCCACTTTAACCATGTAGGATTACCAGCCCATTTATGCAATTCGCGGGGCTCCGCTTCAAAGGGCTTGAAGTTTTTATACCAGGCCGCCCAACTATTGCAGGTTGGAGCCAACGCAATCACCAGAGCCAACAAAACCACTAACTTTTTCATCTCAGTTCTCCTCAAAGATCATGTGTGGTTGCTTCCAAAAAAACAAAACCTCATCTTCTTTTCAGAAATCAAGTCTAAATTCATCTCCAGGTCAAATTTCCACCCAATGTTTAGTGCTTACATGCCAATTGGAAGGCTTCAACCTCATGGGAGTGTATTAAATTAGGAATTGTGTGTCAATGAAAATTGGAGGGAGGAATGACCAATCACCCGTCTCCCGCCATACCAATCACGTCAAAAGGCTGCAACTTTTGTTGCATCGTCAACTTCTTTGTCAAAACGTAATTTATGGATTAGGAAAAGACAGCCAGGAATATAACTTTGAGGAAGTAGCTGGAGGAGATTGATGACGGAGTATCACACGTCAACAGGCTGTTGAAAAACGCCCATCTGCGGCGTTCCCCTCATCCTTCGTCGTTGCAGCGTACATCCAAGTACGCCTCTGGCCGACTCACCAACTCGTCGGCGTGGCAAGATGTCGCTCCTTATTCGTCGCGACGCCACTCTCAGGGTTTCGGTCGCCTTGCATCTGGGCGTTTTTGATCAGCCTGAAAAAAATGAAGTTTCAACAGGCTTTCGAGGGCTGACCTCAATTTCCTCCCCAGGTTTTGGGCCTTCACGCCTGAACTCGAATATAGCCATTTAGAGGGCGGGCATTTTTAACCTTACCTCATCCTTTCGATTAGAATCCATCATTTGATGATTCTTATAAGGATGGCCATTTGCCAACGGATAATACCGGATAACCGGCTTTTTCCAAATCTTTAACAATCGCCTCATACTTTTCCGTTGCAATCCGGATAGCTGCAACCCTGTTTCCCTCTACGAAAAAAGAGGGAGATACAATACTAATAACATTTAGTTTGTGGTCTCTTATCACTTTAAGCACTCCAAACATTGCACCAGGCTTATCTTCAAGGGCGAGAGTGAGGCGGGTGCCTTTCTGTTTGAGACCAAATAAGTCAACAAGATGGCTCAGTGCATCCGTTTCTGTAAAAACTCCATAGAGTCTTCCCTCCTCCAAAACAGGAAGACACCTGATCTCATGGTCATGCAGTAGTTGGACTGCTTCTTCGATGATTGTGTCCGGCGTAATCCAGATGAGTCTTTCTTTTGGGGTCATGAAGGCTGAAACATTTATTTTTCTCGTGCTGTCGGGAGGGGCTGCCTCCGTAAGATCTCGCTCCGTAACGATTCCAACCACGTTTCTATTCTCATCCACAACGACCAGATGCCGATTACCCTTCTCATGAATAAGCTGCCGGGCCTCAAGAAGCGATGCATCAGGACGAATAGTTACCGGATCCCTCTGTATTCTTTCTCTCATAAAGCCTTTATAGCTAATTGTCATTTATATTCCTCCTTTCTATTTTACGGAACTTTTAAATTGAAACACTACAATCATTGCGGAATAGCGGTTAAACCTCGACGTCATCCGCCAATCGGCTTTTTCCTTGGCGTCTCGAGAGAAATGGGCCAGGCTGTGATTCTCATTAGGTTGCGTACTTTCGCCGGGGGTACCCTCATGCACCTGGCAATTTCCCCCTATCCCTTCTGGACACCGCTCCACCATTCCTTGATCAAGGGAACACATTCCCGCCCGGTAGCGGCGCTGTAGATAAGGTCGCCCTCGGGCGTGCAAAGTCTCGAGAATTCGACCGGGTGCTCCCTGGCAAGCCATGCGACAAAGGTTTGTACTCGCTGTTTGATTCTGCGAGAAGTCTCTTCTTCGACCGTTGCAACGAACTTCTGAATTTTGCCTTCTTTTAAGGAAATGGTGCAAGATGTGTAGAAGACCTCATCGATTCCCATTGCCTCAAGCCTGTCATTTCGTGCGATCAGCTGGCAGGTGAGTCCGTCGCGGTGCGGCAACAAGTTGATAAACCGAAGCTCCGTGTTGGCAGCGGCATCATATTCGAAGGCCTGCCGGATAGTTTCTTTTCCGATGAGGGTTGAATGGTCCATGATTTGATACTGAGCATCATCGTTGAACAGGTCCAGGAGATCACTCATCCTGTACCGATCCGGCAGGGCCTGAAGTCTCTGCATCAGACTCAGAACATATCCTTGATCGTTCATAGGTTTCCTCCTTTCTTACCGAGAGAATGGTACCTCTTCCTCCGTGCTCCGGGGCTCGATTCTGTAAAGTCTTCCTCCGCCAACCATCCCGTTTGGATAGAAACATTTCGTTTGGGTTATTGGATCGATAATACTAAAAATGGCCATTTTGTCAATGTCAGAAATAGATTGTAAAAATTATTTTTTAACGATCATGATGGTAAAATTTGGCGACTACAAAGAGTGAGGATCAGTCTGTATTAGGGGTTGATGATTTCCATTGAAAGAAAGTATAACGGGCTACTAAGCCGCGTCGGCTTGAGCGGCGAGTTAGATTCATCTCTGCCGTATTTAGTTTGAGATGTCTGGTGCCTCTTCCCAATTTACCGTTCGGAAAAAGTTCTCGCAGTTGCCGAATTTAGTATTTCGATAGGTTTGCATTCCGGAAACAACACCATCAAAAAGCCAAACAAGGACATAATGGTCGTCCTCAAACCCGGAGTAGTCGGTAGAACAATATTGCCAGGCTTCATTCTTGCCCTTGAATTGTCGGTTTTGTGGCTCACCCATTACCTGCCGAAGCTCAGCCACCGACATTCCAGGTCTAACCGTCGCAGATTTTCTTACGACTGCGCTTTGGGACGCACATGCCTGCAAGATGAGCATCAACGCTACAATGACCATATATCTCATGCGATCCCCTCCTGAATCTAACTATTCTTTTTCTATTCTTTCTCTAAAACGATCAACCAGATCTCTTCTTCTTCCCCCAAAAAGGGCCATTGGGTGCCATTTTTTACAGAAAAGACCATTCTGGACAATATTATACAGAATTTGCGTAATTCAAGAATGAATTATCTTGCTCGTAAATCCATTATCAATTTCTACTTATATTTTACACCATTTTCAAGAATTAGGGAAGAGAAAGTTTCAGGAAGTACTCTTCGGAAACAAAAAAACAGGGCCATTTCTGACCCTGCTTAGCTCCTTGCATTTAATCTTAATTTCAACAACGATGTCTATTGATTTCTATTTTTTCCCAGCCCCTTTTGCATAATCCACCATACCTTGAAAATCAACGATAACCACAGGCTCATTTCCGACAACCCAAGCATCATGTCCAGACCCCAGCAGTGCTACATCTCCTGCTTTACAATCCTTTACTGTCCCATCATCCATCTTAATCCTTAATGTTCCAGACACATGATACTGAAAATGAGGAGCTTCGCAACTTTCTGTTTTTGCTAAAGGTTTCACAGATTCAGACCATTTCCACCCAGGTTTCAAAGTTGCCCGTCCTATCGTTTTTCCTTCAATATTAATAATTTCCAATTTTCCCTTATCAAACGTCCTTACCTCATCCGGTTTATCAAAACTCTTCGCTTCCATTTTTGCCATGTTAATCACCTCCTCAACCGATTTGATAGGTCTCTATATATTTAGTTTATTCCAATAATAGGCGTTCGTAAACACAGTGAACTACTTATTTCTAGGGTAAAAGCACTGTATTTTAATGCCAGTCTATTCTTTTGACAATTTGAGCTGTTTTACCGATTACGACTTGAAAGCTTGTATTAATGGAGGAAATTCAAAAATCACGACTACAGGAAGAAGTCTTCGACACCAGAGGAGGTTTAAACCCATGGAACGGGTTCGCCAAATACTTCGTCGTGAGAATGGTTGATGGCAAGGGGAGATGAGGGACACCCCTGAAATTTAGATGTCCATATAGGTTTCCATCGTTCCCATTTTAGGTGTTCTGTGTGGGGAATGATTAATTTGAGAATTAAAAAGGAGTTACGAATGTCTCTCAACCAATTGAAATTATAAATGGTGGTCCCAACGGGATTCGAACCCGTGTTACCGACGTGAGAGGCCAGTGTCCTAGGCCACTAGACGATGGGACCACGCTTTAATTCAATTCCAAATGTCAAATGCCAAATTTCAAATAAATTCCGCTGCTTGCGGCAGGGAGGAATTATCCAACGTCCAACAACCAAACCATCTTTCATGTCTTGTCCAAATTAACGCACAACTCATCAAAAATCAAGCAATATTTCATTGCCTTCTAACATTCCCAATTCTTCTTGTCTTATAAATTTTTACGATTTATACTAGGGAATAATAAAGGTTGCTCTCGAATTTGACATTTGAACTTTGACATTTGAGATTAAGATTCTAACGCTATGATCCCCATTCGAGATGCCGTTCGTTCGAAGAACTTTCCGGCGGTCAACGTCATCCTCATCGGCCTGAATGTCGTTGCCTTCTTATGGGAACTCGCTCAGGGCCCCCAGCTGAAAGATGCCTTTTATCTTTATGGAATCGTACCCCTCCGATACTCCAATCCGGAAATTTCCGCTCATTTCACAGGTTTCGAGCAGTACCTCCCTTTTCTGACCTCCATGTTTCTCCACGGAGGATTCCTCCATATCATCATGAACATGTGGTTTCTTTACATCTTCGGAGATAACATCGAAGACAGGCTCGGTCACATTCGATATCTCATCTTCTATCTCTTCTGTGGTGTGGCCGCCGGGCTGATCCATCTTTTCACGAATTGGAATTCGAATATTCCTACCATCGGGGCAAGCGGAGCCATTTCAGGCGTCATGGGAGCTTATCTCCTCCTCTATCCCCGTTCCAAGATCCTGACATTGATTTTCATCTTCTTCTTCATTCAATTCGTCGAAATTCCGGCCTTTATCTTTCTCGGAATCTGGCTCCTCCTGCAATTGCTTTCTGCGGGTTTCACACCGAGCAATGTCGGAGGCGTTGCCTTCTGGGCTCATATTGGCGGGTTTGTCGCCGGCCTTGTTTTTATAAAAATATTTGATGCCGTCCCAAGGACAGGTCTAAGCGGTAAGCTCTCTCAACACACCGGGCGGCAGAGGACCCCTCGTATTCAACCGCTTGCGCCTCTCTCCATTCCGGATGAGTTGGATCTTCACGGGATCATCAAGATCACGTCGAGAGAGGCCCGTTTCGGGACAAGAAAGATGATCTCCGTTCCTCAAGGACTGAGAAAGAGGCCTCTTATGGTTACGATTCCGCCTGGCGTAGAGGAAGGGACCCGCCTGCGTTTAAAGGGATTGGGGAAACAGGGTGAAGACGGGACGCGGGGAGATCTTCTTACTGGACGTCCACCTGATTGATTAGCAGGCTGCTGAAAAACGCCCATCTGCGGCGTTGCCCTCATCCTTCGTCGTTGCGGCGTACATCCAAGTACGCCTCACTCCTCAGGATTTCGGGCGCCTTGCATCTGGGCATTTTTGAGCAGCCTGAGAAAAATGACTTTTTCAGCAACCTGTTAGCCCGATTGCGGATAAGTTTTGGGAATCCTCTGAGCCTCTTTCCTTTTTCCAGGTACGGCTCTGATCTTCCTGGGGGCTGCCCACCAGATGCTCAGGCAGGAAAAAGAAGCACCCACCATCAAAATGAAAAAAACAGGCACATAGCTTCCTAGGGTATCATACAGAAAACCCGCAAACCATGCTCCGAAGGCCCCTCCCATGGCGACGAGCATCATGAGCCATCCAAAAATTCCGCCATAGGCTCTTCCTTCAAAAAGGTCGGCCGTGATAAGAGGAGGAAGGGCTGCGGTCGAAGCGTATCCCATCCCGAAAAAGACGGGGAAAAAGTACGTCAAAACAGGCGAGGGGAAGGCATCGAATAGGATCAGAGTGGTCAGTCCAAGCAGGTAACAGGCAGCGCCCATCGTATAAGTCATCTCTCTTCCAATCCTGTCCGAGACGGTTCCCCAGAGAATTTTACTTCCGAGACTGACCATTCCAACAATGCCGACAATATAGGAAGCGAAAAGGGCCTCCAGCCCATGATCTACAAAGAAAGCCACCTGATGTGCAAATACCGATTGGGTCACAAGACTGCTTAAAAGGGAGGAAAGGGCGAGGAGCCAGAATTGCCTCGTGGTGAGAGCCTCTCGTACGGTCCAGGACCGTGAAGCCCATTCTTGATTGACCATCAAAGAGTTTTTCACAAAGGTCGGCTGACTTCCGATTCCAGTGTGAGTGAAAACCTTTCGGGGAGGTCTCTTCAAGAAGACAATGGCCATCGAAATAACCACCAGAGGAATAGAAACAGCCATGACTCGATAAGCCATCCGCCATCCTGTCCGCGTAATGAGGTATTGGATCAAGGGAACGCAGACCAGAATTCCGATTCCTATTCCGGAAGAGATAATCCCCATGGGCAATCCCTTCTTCTCCTTGAACCACTGCTGCACCAGGACGACATTGGGAACCCACCCCGCAGTCCCTAACCCTAAGGCCGTCACGACACTGAAGAAGATATAGAAGTGCCACGCGGTCTGCGTGGTGCTGCACAGGGCGAGCCCCGCCCCCAAAAGGATCGATCCTAAGATGATTATCTTTCGGGGACCGGCAGAGTAAACGAGGTTTCCTATGTAGGGGCCAATCGTACCGCTGACGATGATGAAAACGGAAAAGGCCCCTGCACCCATTGACCGACTCCAGCCGAATTCCTCCAAGAGGGCGACGAAAAAGACAGAAAAGGAATACCAGACTCCGTAGACAAGGCCCAGGGTTACGAAACTGAACCCCACAGCGAACCAGGCAGAGTGTGAAGACATGTTCTCCCTCATGGACACTTCTCTTTCTTAAGAAATTATAGGGGGGAAAGCAAGCTAAAAGTCAGGTTGAGAATTGGACCTGACTCCAATATTTGCTTATCGGGAAAGGGCTGTGGCCGTGGGTGCGAGGATCATTCTGGAAAAGAGTTGAACGAAGATTTGGAAAAAGAGGGGTTCGGTAAGCATTCAAAGGTTTTTGCCGGAAAATAACCCTTGCAGGATGGGAAAGAACGTCCCAAGAAAGCTCGTCCTGATGTTAATGGCTTATATCATAGAGAAATAGGGTAATTGACCGGGGAAAGGCTCATGAAAAATGGAGACAAATGGAGTAAAATGCAGATAAACACGTGAAAAATTTTCTTTACAGGAAAATTGCTTTGTGCTAGTTTAAAATCGTGGCGGGAAGGGGACTCAACGCGGGAGGATCCGCCATGGAAACAAAAGAGGGAGATACGGTGAGAAGCATTTTAAATGGCGTCGAGTATAAGGTTAAGAAAATCGTAGAGAAGATGGCCGTTCTTGAATCGCAAGACGGGAAAAGTAAAATTGTCACAGAGGTTGATACCCTGAAACTATTCTACCGGGATAAGGAGGACGTTAAGGCATGACAACAAGACATGATCAATCCCCTTCCCGCCACATCTTTTGCTTGCCCTGCATCGTCCCTCAGGCTTTATCCTCCAGTCGTTCTTCGATCCCGTGCTTTGTATCCTCTATCCGGAGAGGCTATTCAAGAAAATTCTTAGTTTTTCCATGTCCCCCGGTGAGATCTCAACAAACTTCACTCCGGTCCGATAATCTCCCCAGTTCCTCCCAGATGAATATCCACCCAAACCACCCGGACCAGTGTTTCGACGGTATTAAATTCAGTCCCGAAAGAAAAAAATAATTTCAACGACAGATACTGGCCAACCTCCATTTTTTCCGGCAGGTAGACGAGCAACCCCCCTTCACTGACATTGATGGCCTCACCATGGGTGACAACCTAATTACTTTGAGCATATTCAACTGGTAAATCCACATTGAAGCGGGGATGTTTCCTCTTTTCAAAATTGACAGTTCCGTAACGGGGTTTGGTTCCTTCTTCCTCTTTTTTCACATCATCTCCCTCCTGGTAAATTATTTTTCAAAAGTCCCCCTAACGAATCCACAAAAGAATGTTGAATAGTTGTGGAATCGGATTCTCTTCCGCTTGAAGGGAGCGGTCTCCACCATTTTGCTCAAAAAGTAGGCACAGATAAGTTCTTAAATAGATTTATAAATATTAAATACTTGAAGATGCATTCCCAACGGAAAACCGTTATGGGGACCATAAGCCTTTCCCCAAAATATAATATGACCGCGGCGACAACACTTTAAGGAAACCCCCGCGTATATCCAATTCATTTTATTGAAAGTCCGGCTTTTCGCCTCCAGGTCTTTTTATCGTCCCGGACGTTCTAGGAGCAAAGGTCATACCAAAACGAATGAATAAGAAAATGTATTTGTTAACTTTTTGTAGTTACAGCGTTTCTCCAGGCTGACGGGGGATGGGAACCCACTGTCAAAAGAGTGCAACGAAAGTTGACATCGTATTCGAACTATTCAAATAAGCTATTTAAATTCATCAATTAGCTCTCCAAACGAAAAAGTTGACAGTGCAAAAAAAGTTGCACCCTTTTATGCGCGAGAAAACTTCTGAAGCCCCTTAATCTGCCTCTTGGGGACCTTGCGTGAAGGGTAGAATGTGATATATTAAGAAGTTGAATAAAACAGGAGAAAGGAACCGCCTCCATGGCCCAACCTCAGTTGTCACCTCCATCGGATTTTATAAGAGAAATCATTGATGAACACCTGCGGACCGACAGGTTTCAGGGACGTGTCGCCACCCGATTTCCGCCCGAACCGAACGGATATCTCCATATCGGACATGCCAAGTCCGTCTGCCTCAATTTCGGGATCGCCGCGCAGTACGGCGGGACCTGCAATTTACGGATGGATGATACGGACCCGAGCCGGTGAATCCCTCGAGTATGTCGAATCGATCATCAACGATGTCCACTGGCTGGGGTTCGATTGGGAAGATCGTCTATTTTACGCCTCTGACTATTTTGAGCAGCTCTATCAGTTTGCCCTTCAGCTGATCAAGACCGGCAAGGCCTATGTCTGCAGTTTAAGCGCGGACGAAATCAGGGAATACCGGGGCACCTTAACCGAGCCGGGGAAAGAGAGCCCTTACCGCAACCGCTCCGTGGAAGAGAACCTGGACCTGTTCGCCCGGATGCGGGCCGGCGAATTCGAGGACGGGGCTCATGTCCTTCGGGCGAAGATCGATATGGCCTCCCCGAACATCCTCATGCGGGATCCGGTCATCTACCGCATCAAGCGAGCGACTCATTACCGGACGGGAGACGAAGTGGTGCATCTATCCGATGTACGACTTTGCCCATTGCCTTTCGGATTCCATCGAAAAGATCACCCATTCGATCTGCACCCTGGAGTTTGAAAACAACCGGCCCCTCTATGATTGGATTCTGGATCAGTTGAAGCTGGAATCCCACCCTCAGCAGATCGAATTTGCCCGTCTCAATCTCAGCTATACGATCTTAAGCAAGCGGAGACTGATCGAACTGGTGGAACAAGGAGCTGGTGAGCGGGATGGGACGATCCCGCGCATGCCCACCATCGCGGGGATGCGAAGGCGAGGCTATACCCCGGAGGCGATCCGGAACTTTCTGCGAAAGGATCGGGGTCGCCAAGAATGAAAATCTTGTTGATATGCTCCTTGCTCGAGCATTGCGTCCGTGAGGATTTGAACGAAAGGGCGCCGCGCGTCATGGCCGTTTTGCGGCCCCTTCGGGTGGTCATCGACAACTATCCCGAAGACACAGGTGGAGGAGTTCGAATGCCCCAACCATCCCCAGAATCCCGGCATGGGATCACGGAGGGTCCCTTTCTCCAGAGTGCTCTACATCGAGCAGGAGGATTTTCTGGAAAATCCTCCAAAGAAGTTCTTCAGGCTGGCTCCCGGCAAAGAAGTGCGTCTCCGGTTTGGATACTTCATTAAATGTGTGAACGTGGTGAAAGATCCGAAGACAGGAAAAGTGACCGAAGTTCACTGCACGTATGATCCCGAGACGCGAAGCGGATTTGCTCCCGACGGCCGGAAGGTCGATGCCACCCTCCACTGGGTATCGGCCGGTCATTCGCTTCCTGCCGAGGTACGATTGTACGATCGCTTCTTTCACATTTCTGATCCCACCGGCGACGGGGATGATTTTACGAAACACTTGAATCCGAGATCTCTGGAAATTCTTACCTCATGCCGTGTGGAGCCCGGCCTTGCGGGCGCGGCGTCCGGGAAACAGATACCAATTCGAAAGACTCGGCTACTTCTGTACGGATATCAAGGACTCGTCCGCTAGAAAGCTTGTCTTCAACCGGATTGTCACCCTTCGGGATGCCTGGGCTAAGATTTCGGAGAAAGAGAAGAGAGTGAAGGACCCCGCCTTCGGAGGAATCAATGACTGAAGAGATTTTGCCCAACCTGTACAGAATCGAAATTCCTCTTCCCCGGAGTCCCTTGAAAGCCCTCAACTCCTACGTCATCCGGGATACGGAACGAAATTTGATCATCGATACGGGATGGAATCAGGACGAGTGCCTGACCGCCATGCGGGCGGGTCTGAAGGAACTCGGCGTGGATGCGAGAAGAACGGACTTTTTTATTACTCATCTCCATGCGGACCATTTTGGCCTGCTCTCGCAACTCGTCACGGAGACCTCAAAGATCTATTTCAACCAGCCAGATGCCGATCGGTTTAGAGAAGGGTTCCAGCCGGATCGATTTTGCTCGCTTCGCCCGTCTGAACGGTTATCCCGAGAATGAGCTTCAGGAAAGCCTGGATAGCCATCCGGCCTTTAAATTCAGGCTCAAAGAGGACCTGGTCTTTCATATCCTGAAAGAAGGGGATATCCTTGCCGTCGGAGATTATCGGTTCAGATGTATTGAAACCCCCGGCCATACTTCCGGACATATGTGCCTTTACGAACCCCGCCGGAAGACCCTCGTGGCGGGAGACCATATTCTTAACGACATCACTCCCAACATCCAGTTGTGGTCTGATGACAGGAACCCTCTGGAGGAGTATTTTGCAAGTTTGGACAAGGTCAGCGAGCTCGACATTGAGCTTGTATTGCCCGGCCATCGGAGCATTTTCACGAACTGCAAAGAGAGAATTCAGGAATTGAAGCATCACCATCAGAAGAGGCTTGATGAAATTATTTCCATTTTGGAAAAAGGCGACAAGGATGCTTTCCAGGTAGCCTCGGAGATGAGCTGGGATATTCTTTGCGACTCCTGGGATCTCTTTCCTGTTTCCCAAAAATGGTTTGCCACGGGGGAGGCGATCGCTCACCTAAAATATCTTAAGGAAAAGGGAATCATAAGAAGCGAAATGCGGAAGCAGAGGATTGTTTTTTCTCTGAACGGAGATCATGCAATGTATCTCGAATGAGGGAGCTCCGGACAGCTGCTCAGCCCGGTGGCGAATCGCCTGTGATCCCACGACCGCTGGCGAGCGTGATGCGAGCAGAGGGAAATTTCATTGAATGTGATACGGTAGTTAAATCCCGCCTTCAAGAGGCTCGCTGGGGCAGCCGGAGCGACTGCCGGTCCTCCACGCACAATTCGATACGAGGAGGAAAAGTTAAGATTGGACGATTAGGCAATGAAGAAGCGAATTCGTTTACGTGTTCAATGATAACTTGGTGCATTGCTAACTTTTCATGAGTGGAGCTGCGGTAAGGTCAGGTTGTTATCAAAACATCTTTCGCAAAAGATTTCCGGATCCTGGCCTTTTTGAGGGGACTTTCCTGAAAGGAAAAATAATCAGCAGCGTTTTTATTGGGTTTGGATTTTGACTTCTCTTTATAAAGATTTTCGAGTCTTGTTTCCTGCCGTTCGGTTAACATTTGTTTTTGATCGAAGTCCCCCGATGCAGTTCTGATAAATTCGTCTTCATTCTTGGTTAATTTATACTGGCTCAATCCCGAGATGACCCATTCAAGCCTTTCTTTATTCATAATGACTCCTTTCCATCCTGATGACTGTCTTTAAGTTCTTATGGCTATCTCCCGCGGAAGCCGCGCTTGACGATCGCCTCTTTGACCAGCAAGTTTTTCCCCATGAAATCCGTTCGGTTCAGCATAGAGACAGCTCTCCGGGCTTCCCATTGTGTTGACATCTCAACGAATGCAATCCCTCGCGGTTGGCCAGTCTGCCTGTCCGCTACAATCTTGACAGACATGACGTCTCCAGCCTTGGAGAACAGCACTTTGAGTTCAGGCTCGCTGGCCTGGAAGGGGAGGTTGGCTATGTAAACCTTTTTATTCATATCGTTCGCTCCTCAGAAATCTTTATTTACCGAAACACTCGGTACACAGCAGTTTTTTGTCATCCGGTGGGGGAACGGGGGTAACCACTTCCTTTCCGCAACCCGAACACAGAACCTTGTAGGATTTTGGATGCCTCAAATGGCTCGGTTTTGAAGCATGGAACCTGCCGTGTCTTCTTCGCTGTATCATTGGTTCAACCTCTTTTCTGCGGAATCCGAATTAATAACGGTTCCCGCGACCGCTATAATCCATTCGTCCACCCCCGGTCCTTCCCTGATCGGCACGGGGCCGGGCCTCATTCACACTGATCTCTTTGCCCAGGAGGTCCTTCCCGTTAAGGCTCTTTATGGCCGTTTGAGCCTGAGACTGCGTGGGCATCTCCACAAAACCAAAACCCCGGGACTGGCCATTGTACTTGTCTTTGATCACTCTCGCCGAAGTTACCTCGCCGAAGGATTCAAAAGCCTCCCGAATCGTTATATCGGTTGCCTCATAGGATAAGTTTCCCACATAAATATTCAATTCTTCATTCTCCTTTTCTTGAGACTACCCCGTTAGAAACCCTGATGCTTTCAGCAGGGTTTATTACGGGATCAGACGGAATAATTCTTGTTCCAGTCACGTGAAAAATTGTCATGAGTCCACGTTTTCCATTTCGAAGAGACAATTTCGTGGCGGACGATGATCTCCTTTTCTTTTTCCCTTCCGCCTTCAACTTTGATTTCTTTCACGCCCCCCTTTCCTTGCTCCTTGTCCAATGTAATTAGCATCTTAACCTCCGTCTCGGCTTTTGTGTTGACACAAAAAAGCCCGCAAAGAAGTCGTTTAGAGTTCTTGCGGGCATAAGCTATAAGCCTAAAAGGCTCTGTGCAACTTGGATTTGGTTAAATTATAACCTAATTTATGTTTAAGAGCAAGAAAATATGTCCGATCGATCTCTTTCGCCTTGATAAAGGAATTCCAGCAGAAATTCTTTTCCAGATGGAGTTGCCGGAAAAGATGATATATTTTAAAGATTCTCTATGGAATATTTGAGTACAAGAGGCTCTCCGCTCGCCATACCCTCGAAAAAGGCCATGATCAAAGGCATTGCCGAAGATAATGGGCTCTACGTCCCTTTCCATTTTCCGCAGCTGGGTGACGGAGTTTTAAAGGGTTTCGAGCAGGAGTCCTATGTTTCGAGGGCGACGAAGATCCTCCGCGCCTTTCTCACTGACTTTCATCCGGATGAACTGGCTGCTGCATGCGATAAAGCCTACCCTGACAATTTTGGTACGCCTGCGGTGGCCCCTGTTCAATTCCTTGGAGATGACGTTGGGGTCTTGGAGCTCTGGCATGGCCCGACGTTAGCCTTTAAAGACATGGCCCTTCAGCTGATGCCCTGGTTGCTCAAGACGGCCATTCTGTCTGAAAAAGACCCGTATCACATGGTGATTCTGGTCGCTACTTCCGGGGATACCGGAAAGGCCGCCCTAGAAGGGTTTGCGGATGTCGAAGGAGTCTCTATTTTTGTCTTTTACCCCCACGAAGGGATCAGTGAGATTCAGCGCCTTCAAATGGTCACCCAGCGAGGATCGAATGTCGGAGTCTGCGGGGTACGAGGCAATTTCGATGATGCTCAGTCAGGGGTTAAACAGATCTTTTCCGAACCGGAGATCAATGCCAGACTTGAACGGTCTCATTTTCGGTTTTCGTCAGCCAATTCGATCAATTGGGGGCGACTCGCTCCGCAGATCGTCTATTACTTTTCGGCTTACGAAGATATGATCGCTGCAAAAAAGATCAAGCGCGGGCAGCCGATTCATATCTGCGTTCCCACTGGAAATTTCGGAAATATTCTCGCCGCCTACTATGCCTTTAGGTGCGGGCTGCCCGTTTCGAAGTTGATCTGTGCTTCCAATATCAACAAGGTCCTTGCGGATTTCATTCGCTCCGGGATTTATGACAGAAGAAGGGAATTCTACAAGACCGAATCTCCTTCGATGGACATCTTGATCTCCTCGAATCTGGAGAGATTGCTTTTCGAACTGGCGGATCGAAAGGCCGGATCGATCCTGGATTGGATGAATCAATTGGCAACCCAGGGATGGTATCAAATCTCACACGACGCGTTAGAGCAGCTTCAGTCGCTCTTTTACGGTGGCTTTGCTGACCGCTTGGATACGTCGAAATCAATCAAAGAGGCCTTTGAAAAGTACGGGTACCTCATGGACCCCCATTCAGCAGTAGGCTACAGTGTCTTGCAAAAGTTTAGGGAGGAAACCGGAGATAAGACCCCCACCGTCCTCGCATCCACAGCAAGCCCCTTTAAATTCAATCGTGCCGTGCTCGAGGCGATCGGGAGGAATACCTCCGATAAAGACGAGTTTTCCCTTCTTCAAGAGCTCTCCTCGATTATCGGACATGCCGTGCCGGCAAAATTGGCTGAGCTGAAGTTTCTCCCGGAGATCCATCAAGGGGTGTGTGAAAAGGAAGGGATGGTGAAGGTTATCCTTGAATTCTTGGGTATTGATTGAGACATCGGACTTGAGAATGACTAACAATAAATCTATTCGGTAGGCAGCGATTCTGCGAATTGGGGGAGAATCAGGTGGCATGAGGGGAGAAAGGAAGAAAAGAAGAAGGGGTGGGGTTGGAGGGGTTTGAGATGCGGTTGCTGGATCATGAAGAAAAAATGGGGTGTCCGTCCTTCACGGATTTTCTTCCAGATAGGGAATCATGAATTGCTGCAGGTCATTCGCTATTTCCGCATTTCCAAAACGTTTTTTCGCGGCATCAACGAACTTTTCCATATCCTCTTCCGTGTAACGTGGGCTGATGTGGACGAGCACTGCGTGCCGCGCGCCCGCTCTGGCAGCCACTCGTGCTGCATCATCGGCCGTCATGTGTCCTTTTGCCTCGGCTTCCTCGTGATGCTCGGGTAAGAACATCCCGTCGAGGAAGGCCAAATCCACATCCTGGCACAGTCGATAAAGAATTTTGTTGGGCCGTGTATCAACGGCGTAGCAAATCTTCCGTCCTGGCCTTGGGGGCCCGAGCACAAGGCTGGGAGATAGGGTCTCTCCCCGGTCAGTGGTAACGGCTTCCCCGCGCTGTAATTTTCCCCACAGCGGACCATAGGGTATCCCCAAAGCCTTGGCTGCGTCTGGTTTGAACTTTCCCGGACGGGGATGTTCTTCAAGTCGATACCCAAGGCATAGGGTGGTATGTTTTAAGGGCCCCCATAGGATGCGGATCAGGTCGTCTTCATAAGCTACCTCCGGACATCCTTCATTCCATTCAACAAAAAACAGGGGGTAATTAAGAAAAAAAGCGAGAGATTCGTGAACCTGCCGGATGAAACGTTCGATCCCGGGCGGCCCGAGGATCGTGAGTGGACCCACTTCCGGCACCTGAGCACGCATCATCAGAAGTCCCGGCAGCCCGAGGCAGTGATCTCCATGAAGGTGACTGACGGCCACAACCCGGAGAGACTTGATCCCGAGCTTTGCCTTCTTCAAATTGATCTGGCACCCTTCGCCGGCATCGAAGAGGTAAAGCTGCCCTTGAAGCCTTACCACTACGGAGGTAAGGAACCGTCCGGGCATGGGCATCATGCCCCCTGATCCAAGAAGCACACACTCCATGTTTGTGTCTATTTCGTCACTGGCAAAGAGTGACCAAAATCAAAGCTTCAAATTTAATGAGGTTCACAAAATCCACCTATTGGGAGAATTTGTCAATCTCCTCATCCGAAAAGCCCACGGCCTTCAGCCTCTCTCTCTGCAGTTGTTTTTCTTCTTCTTTGGCTCTTCGTGCTCGCCCGCTCTCTGCGATTGTTTCGACGAAGCGGCCCGGTTTCTGTCTATATAAAGCTAAAAGAGTTATCCCGATCCCGAAAGTAACCCCGAGCAAAAATGTCTCCAGAACGGTTGACTTCATTTCTGCCCCTCCTTCCACCCGAATAATTCTTCACCTTTCAAACGTCGGCCAATCTCCATAGGGATGATCTCCTCTTTATCGTTAAAAGTGAAAGGCAACTATCCACTTGCTTGGTACATCTTTGTGCCAGCTGGTATAACTTCTTGCTACCACAATTCCCGCCTACAAACAAGAGTCTTTGCCAGGATGCACCAGGCAGGGGCAATGGGGAAGATGGTATCAGCCATTTGTTCTGGCGCGACGACATAGAGAGTACCTGCGCTCAAGGGGGTTCTGATTGCTGGGAACTCCAACAAATATTATTTAGAAGAATTTTATCCAGGGCATTGCTAAAACTCCTTTCTTGTGTTATAAAATAAAAAAAGTGACAGAGGTTTTTCGAAACCCGCTGTCTTATCAGAAGAGCCAAAAAGGGTAAAACCTTCGAGGCAGAGATGATAAGAGGCCAAGGAGCAAAGGCTTTTTGGAGAAAGCGGGGTTCGAAAAAAAAGGAAGCCCGCAGAGAGTGAGTTTCCCTCTTTGGCGGGTTTTTTATTTTAACTCAAGTTCAAAGGGAGGTTATCATGTCAAAAGGACGAGTAAAGTGGTTCAACGATCAGAAAGGTTTTGGATTTATTGAAGTGGAAGGAAGTAAAGATGTGTTTGTTCACCACTCGGCAATCACGGGGGAGGGGTTCAAATCCCTGAAGGAGGGAGACGAGGTTGAATTCGAAACCGCCCAAGGCCCCAAAGGCCCGAATGCCACTGACGTCAGAGTAGTTTGACTCAGTAGAGTGGATATTATCTGAGCGCTCACAGAGAAGCCGGCATAAAAGCTGGCTTCTCTTTCTTTACGAACGAAAAAATTGGCGGGACGTAAATCCTGGCATTTTAACTTGTTGCTTTACAATCCTCCCTTCTTATCCCTATTTCCTTTTAAGTACCGCCGAACTTTCGCTGCCATTTGAGGATGTATCGACAAGGATGGTTTCAGGTAAATACGGAGAGAGTGGGTCCATTGGCACGAGTTACGAAAAGGTCCTTTTACTGCCTGAACCATCTGCATTAAACCCTTTTTCCGAAAGGATGGCTCTGACCAGTATGGAGATCTCACTACTTCCAGTCGAGTCCTTCGAAAGAGAAATAATTGGCCCTGTTTCGGGTTGCCGCCTCTTGATATTCTGGCGAATCATGACTTGTTAAGATGATGATAATGATGTCCGGGTGACCCGTTTTTATCTTTCTGGTTAATTCAAGGCCGTTTTCCCCGGGTAATCTGATGTCCATAAAGATTAGATTTGGAGGATGAGAATCAATTTTCTGCAATGCCTCTATCCCATCCTTCGCTTCAATAATGTCCATCGAAGGAAATTGGTTCTGTAAGTTATCTTTAACCAATTGCCTAAATGAGAGGTTGTCTTCAACGAGCATTGTCGTAAACATAATATTTCAGTTTCCTGCCGGTCAATTGCTATTCCATTCTGTGTCGTCCCCCAACCCTCAGAGGATTCCCTCACCTTTTCCTGTTTCTCGTGTTTGGCACTCTGCCCCATTCTGATCAATTCTCGGTTCTCCAAAATCACCTGGTCAACAATCTCCCCGCAGATAACACATTTCCATCCCCAAAAGTATTCATAAGGGCCGTAAAATTTGTCATAAGTCATGACACTATTGCAGCGAAGGCACTTCATAAGAGTATCCTCCTCCCTACGTATTCGACAAGTATATGAGGAGTGATTTAGGAATTAAATAAGGCGAAGACTGTATTTTAGGGTGAAAAAGGCTGTATTTTTGAGAGAAGTCACAGAATGGAATAAGTCTGTAAAAAGGGCATAGACTACAATTCTTTGAGGCCAAAAATTACTCAGCGGAGTGCAACCAGGAAATACGTAAACCTACCCCCGTAAGCGGAATGCCCGGCACAATTTCTTTCTGGACAGCCTTAACCTCAATAATCCGTGGTCAAAATCACGTCGGTCGCATTGATGACTGCATAAACTTCCTTGCCTTCTTTAAGGCCGAGGTTCTCGACAGCAGCCTTCGTGACGACGGAAACAATCTCGTATCCATGTGGTAACCCGACAATCACTTCCGAGCTGACTACTCCGTGATTGACCTTCTTCACATTTCCTTTTAAGACATTTCGTGAACTTAATTTCATTTTCTTTCACCTCCCGGTCAGTGACAGGTTCTTCCTGGAGCTTGTTTGTTCCGATGGGAACCGCGCCGCAGGCTCTCATAAAAATGATCCCAAGAATAGCACCCGAAGTAAACCCCGTTAGAAACTCTCGAAACCGAGCGGTCCATTATTTCTAACGGGTAAATAAGGTAGCCCCGCATTTAAGAGTGAAAGATACTGTATTTTGAACCCAATGAACTTGAGTAAGTTGCAATAGCCTTTGATCCCAAATAAGAAAGGCCACAGAAGCTTCGGAAGCACTTTTGTGGCCTTCTTCGATGCCAAACGATACCTTCTTACAACCTACGCACCTGCAGACGGACTATTCAACCTTCTCAGACAAAATCAAGGTCTCTCGTTTAAGAGGAGAGGGGACGTAGACCAGGTTGATTTCTATCTTTCCCAGGGCTTTTCCCGTGACAGCCATCTTTGGGATCGTGACGTCTAAATTCCCTTCGGTCATGCCTTCAGGCTGAAGAGCCTTCCAAAACGGATAAACCTTATCAATTTTCTCATCAGGTTTAAAAGGGATTGGCTTCCCAGCTTCATCCAGGTACTCGAAGGTGACCACCTGGATATCTAGGATATCTTTCGATTTATTGGTGATCTTGATGTTAGCCCTTAGGATCGGCGTCTCCACGATCTCTTTAGAAGCTGTGTCTACAACCGTGAGGACTTTAAGGTCGCTAAGTTCCACAAAAAAATTCTGGCCTTTAAGCTCGGACTTCTGGGGAGCCAAGTTCTTTGTGATTTGCTCCTGTTTGGGAGCCTCCGCCTTTTTCTCCGCAGCACAACCAAACAATCCAATGGCCAGAATTAAACCTATTAACATGAAGATCTTTGTGAAATGCATACACTGTCTCCTTTCTTAGTTACATACCCGATACGTTGGGTGTTGTGGGAGGGGGGAAGGTGAGTGAACCCTCTCCTATCCCGACCTTCGCCCCTGAATAAGTCGGACCACTAACACGATGACGGCGATGACCAGCAGCATATGAATGATCTCCGCCCCGTGTCACCACCGATAAATCCCAACAGCCACAAAATTAAGAGAATCACACAATATGGTCCAAAGCATGTTCGACTCCTTTCTGACGACAGAATTCGTCCATCCATTTGAATCTACTTTGGAGACCCTTAATAGACAAGGGTCATGCAAATAGTATTGCAAATGGCCTGCCAACAAGCCGGAAAAAATAAGAGGTTTGGAATTATCCTTTAATAACATGGGATTAGATCAACAGGAGAGAAGAGGAGAGAAGCATGAAATGATTCGTTTGGCCTCAATATGTGGTGGAACCTCAATATATTGAGGGATACTTTCATCGGGGTAAGCACGATAAGAGGTTCACGGATCGTTTCCACGATACTCTCAGCGTATTTTTGAGCTTTCTCAGAGGTTTCCTCACCTCGCTTACACTCGGCGATTTGAGCCTGCAATATTTCGTTAGCCTCCTGTAAGCGCCGCTCCGTGGCATCCAGCCTCGTCCGAAGCGCTTCCATCTCAAGGAAAAGTTGCTGCTCTGTTTTGGATATTGTTTCTATAATTATCACTCCTCGTCGGATCGCTCTCAGATCCTTAATCTTCGTTCTTCACTCTCAATGACAGTATACGAAATTTTAAAGAAATTGCACCTCGAAAAAACGCCCTATTTTCTCATTGACTTACCCATCCGCAATCTAATAAAATTTTATTAGAAGTAAGGAATGCACCGGACTTTCGAACTCATCGATTTTCTTCTGGCAATGGGGAAGTCCATGCGCCGTTTGAAGAAATATCTCGTTGGTCCGGGAGAAACTAAAAGACAGTCGTGTCAATTTCAAAGTAGGATAATTTCCGAGACAGAATACTGTCATTTTCTGTTGCCTTTCGATCGGGCGAATTAGAACGGCTGAAATCATTAAGATCGAGGAGAACCAACATGCGCGTGACTCGTGTTTTATGTCTTTTCTTGGTCATCTCATTTTTTCTATTCTCCCAGTGGTGTGAAATTCCATACGCTGATGACTCGTTGCATACAGGACATGAATCTCTTATCGATAAATACCATAAGATTGAAAAAGAACTGGAAAAAAGTTCTTTGACTATTCCTTTCTACTTAGAATCCTCCGTGAGTAAAAATGCCTCCCATGTCGATATCTACGGCACTATTAAATATCCTTTCGATATTGTAGAAAATGAGCTTCAGTTGCCCACTAACTGGTGCGATATCGTTTTGCCTCATAGTAATGTAAGAGCATGTACTTATAAGAAGGTGAATGATACATGGCTGCTCAACTCTTTATAATGTCAAGAAATTCCAGGACCCTCTTAAGGACGCCTATCAAATGAATTTCGAATACCGCGTCATTGCGCAACAGCCCGGATTTTTTGCTATTTCACTTGCCGCACGTGAGGGGCCCTTTAGGACAAAGGATCACCAGTTCGGACTTGAGGCGATACCATTAGACCAAGACAGGACATTTATTCATTTAAGGTATTCTTATCGTTACAGCTCCTTGGGATATTTCCTTATGAAAAGCTACTTCGCATTATTCGGTGGCGGTAGGATCGGTTTCAGTGTAATCGGTACGGATAGCGACGGTAATCCTGTTTATGTGGGTGGTCTAAGGGGCGCAGTCGAAAGTAATGTGCTGCGCTATTATCTTACGATTCTTGCATACATGGATACACTTAAGATTCCTGTTGAGCAACGATTTGAGAAACGAATGAGTCAATGGTATGATTTGACAGCTCGATACAAAAGACAGCTTTTCGAAATGGAAAAGGAAGAATATCTCACCTACAAGAGACAGGACCAAGAAAGTCAGCTAATCCTTCAAGGGGCTTTGAACAGATAGCGGTAATTGTCGATACAAATCCCTTTAAAGATTACTGATGCATATTATTGTGTTTTATTTCAACATTTTTGATAGATGACCAAGCCCGGACCGTTTGAGATCTGAAAAACAGGTCCGTGCGAGTTTAGGGCGAGAAATGAAAATGTTTCGGTGATAACCTCTCGAAGGGAACAATCATGGCCGGCATAGAGATCATTACTGTGGAAGGAGGATCGGAATTAAAGGACTTCATTGACCTGCCATGGAGGATCTATGCTGAGTACCCCAACTGGGTTCCCCCCCTTAAGAAGGAGGTTCGCCGGATGCTGGACCCCCGCAGACACCCTTTCTGGGAGTTTTCCGAGCGCATCCTCTTTCTGGCCCGACGCGGTTCGGAGACGGTGGGAAGGATCGCGGGCATCATAGATCGTCATTATAACCAGTTCCACGGCGAAAAGATGGGCATTTGGGGATTTTTCGAATGCGCTGACGATCCGGAGGCCGCGGCGGCCCTCTTCTCTTCCGTGGAGACGTGGGTTCACCAGAAGGGGATGACCTTCATGAGAGGCCCGCTCAACCCGTCCACCAATTACGAGGTGGGGTTGCTCATTGAGGGATTCGATTATCCGCCTGCCTTGATGATGGCTTACAACCCGCCGTACTACCCAGGGTTGGTCGAATCGTGCGGTTTCACCAAAGAGAAGGACCTGCTGGCCTTCCTGATAGATGGCGATTACCGGCTTCCCGAGTGGATGGATCGTCTTGCTGAACGGATCACCCAAAAAAGAGGTATCCACATCAGGCTCTCTCGTCCAAAGGATGCGGACTCTGAGTTTGCTCTGATCAAGGAGATATACAATGCATCCTGGTCCGGTAACTGGGGTTTCGTCCCCCTGAGCGATAATGAGATGCGGGACATTCAAAAGAACGTGATGAAATTCGTGGATCCGGACTTGGTTTTCTTCATCTATTATGAGAATGAACCCGCAGCGTTCTGCGTGATCTTTCCTGACATCAACCCTTTGCTCAAGCGTCTCAACGGGCGGATCGGTCTGATGGGTTTGCTGAAGTTCCTCATGTATCGGCGGGAGATCAACGGATTGCGGTTGTTGATGTTCGGGATCAAGGAGAAGTACCGACAACTGGGACTCCCCATGTTAGCCTTCCACCACATCTATGAGGTTGTGAGGAAAAAAGAGAAATATCATTATCTGGAGCTGGGCTGGACCCTGGAGGACAACGAGTCGATCAACTCATTGATAGAGGAAGCCGGCGCAAAAAAATACAAGAAATATCGCATATTCAGAAAGTCTTTATAATTTTAAAAGATTGAACGTATCGCGTTGAAGCAGAGGTCTGGACATGTTGGCTGAGCATCGGGTTTCTATCATCGCTTTCGTCTGGCGGCCTGAGGAGATCATCCCATCGGTGATCCAAATGGCTCATCGAACAGGGAGCAGAGCCATCTTCGATTTTTCCATGATGGGGGTGGAAGGGTTACGTTCTTTCTTACGAAAGGCTGACCCTGCCGGCCACGTTAGGGATATCAAGATTTCTGTCCCTGCCTTGATGGATCCATCTTTGGGGCGGTTACTGAAGGAAACAGGGGTCCACGACATCTGGGTAGAATGCCACCCCCAGTTTTTTCAAGGAGATCCTTCCATCTTTCTACAGAGATTGAGGGAATTGTCGGAAGACCACTGTTGCTTTCCAATCATCGGAGACTTGGATCTCCTGGCAGCGATTTTGAAGGATAGCTCGGGAATCGGGCGCATCGTCCTGAAAGGATGCGAGGCCTCCGGATTCGTGAGCGGTGAGACGACCCTGGCTCTCTATTCGGTGGCCAAGGAAATGCTGCGCACACCCTCGAAGTCTCTCGACATCCTCATCTGGGGAGGCGTCTCCACCCCTGAGGCGGCAGCGGCATTCCTGTCCACAGGGGCCGCCGGGATCGTCTTCGAGAGCGTCCATTGGCTGACAGACCTGGTTGCCATTGATGATGTTCAACGCCAGCGGCTCTCCAAGCTCCGCCTGGATTCTACCGATCTGGTTGGCCTGGACCTGCAGGTTCCTTGTCGCCTTTTCAACAAGGGAAACTCTCTTGCGTTCAAGGAGATCAAGACGTTCGAGGACTCGCTGTGCGGAGCAGAGATCACGGAGGAAAGCCGCCGTTCCTTCGTAAGCCAGGTGCATGCCAGGGCCCTCCACCCTCTGGAGAGCCATTTCAGCAAGGACGAGGTCATCCCTCTGGGTGTGGAGGCTGCCTTTGCTCGCGTCGTTCGTTGAGCGTTTTGGGGCCGGAACCGAGGAGGCCGTGAAAGCCTTCATGGACGAGATTCGAAACTTATGCCACCTGGCTGAGGCGAAAAAGGATTGCTTTTTGGACAGCCCTGTAGCCAGAGAGATGGGAACCCAATATCCCTTTATCCAGGGGGCCATGTCCTGGATCACAGATGTCCCGGAGTTTGCCTCAAGGGTTGCCGATGCCGGTGGATTGCCCACCATCGCCCTTGGCCTGATGGACGCGGAGGCCCTTGACCGGAGGCTGGGACGCCTGCCGGAGATCATGGGAGGGCGCCCTTATGCAGTGAATGTCGTCTCTCTGGCAGAGAACCCTTTCAGGGAGACGCATCTGGCCTGGATAAAGAAACACAGACCCCGTTTTGTGGTGATCGCCGGAGGCGATCTCTCCCCCTTAAGAGAATTGATAGAATGCGGCATAGAGGTCATGTATATCGCTCCTGATGAGGCCCTGTTGAGGCTCGCCCTTGAAGCGGGCGTCCGATACGTGGTCTGCGAGGGGTATGAGGCCGGCGGCCACGTGGGGCAACATAGCACACTCACCCTTGCTCAAATGGTGTTGGATCTCAAACGGCGCAAGCCATCCCTGTTCCAAAACTGTCGCGTGATCCTTGCAGGGGGAATCTTCAATCGGGAGACCGCATTCATGGCCGCCATGCTCGGCGCGGACGCCATCCAGATGGGCACCGCCTATCTGGCCACCCGGGAGATCGTTGAAACGGGCGCCTTGACGGCGCTCTATCAGCGGATGATCCTGGAATCGCCTCCGGGGGGAACAGTCGTTTCAGGCCAAGGCACCGGACTTCGGGTGCGATCCTTGAGGACCCCGAGAGTGGCGGCTATTTTGTCCCTGGAGAGGGAGTTTGCAGCGGGCCACCAGGACGAGCCCTCCTTCCGGGCGAGAATGGAGGAGATGGCCGCGGGGAGCCTTTTCGCTGCGGCCCGAGGCATGGACAGGCCGGGCGGGGTGCCTCTGGATGAGCGGGTCTGTCTGGAACGCGGGCAATTCATGAGCGGGGCCTGCGCCGGCCTCATCCGTGAGGTCCAGAAGCTGCAGTCCTTTCACCGCGAGCTGGCCGAAGGCCCTCTTTTGCTGCATCAGCCCGTTGTGGGGTCGATCGAGAAAATCCCGGAACCTCCACCCAACGCGTCGCTATCCATGGAAACTCCATCCTCCGGGGTTGGCCATGGACTGAAGCGAGTGGCCCCCCATAGAGACGATCGTGAAAGGGTTGCCATCACCGGGATGAGCATACTCAATGCCCTGGGGAAGAGTCCGGAGGAGGTCTGGGCTGCAAGCCTGGCCATGAAGAGCGGGATTACATTGGTTCCGCCTTCCCGGTGGGATCACGAGCGTTTTTATGATCCCCGGCCGCACATTCCGGACAAGACCTACTGCAAGGTGGGCGCCTTCCTGGACTTTCATGTCTCCCGCAATGAACTCGGGATTCCTCCCCATGATTTCCGGACCATGACCGAGGCCACAAGGATCACCATGTGGCTGGCGGACAGGGCCATCCGGGCATCCGGCATCCTGGAGTCAGACATCCCGCGCGAGCGAATCGGAGTCCTCATCTCCCAGAACTCGGGGGAGGCGGCGGGGACCCTCACCGATATGATCATCAGGGAGTACGTTCACGATATCCTTGGCGCCATCAAAAGGGCCGTTCACCTCACGCCGGATCAGGAGAGCGCCATCGAACGAGAGGTGAAGTCCGGACGCATGGCCCCGGACGACACCACACTCCTGGGCAGACTCAACTGCGCAGCGGCCGGCTTCATCTGCAACCGGTATGGGTTCATGGGGCCCAGCTATTCTGTCTCCGCAGCCTGCGCGACCTCACTGGTCGCACTTCACAGCGCCATCCAGATGATCCGAAACGGCATCATCGATGCCGCCATCGTCGGAGGGGGCGAGGACAATCTCACCCACTTGCATTTTCTGGAATTCTCCGCCCTGGGCGCACTTTACGGGCTGTCCGGACAGGAAAGACCCGCTCACGAGACCTCCCGCCCCTTCGATGCTGAAAGAGACGGGATGGTCCTCGGCGAAGGCGGGGGAATGATCGTCATCGAGCGGGAAAGCCTGGCCCGCGCAAGAGGGGCGCGTGTCCACGCCGTCGTCACCGGCATGGGAGCGAGCAACAACCATCTGGGCATGGTGGAGTCCTCCAGTGTCACCCAAGAGATGGCCATCCGCGCCTCTTTCCGAGGGATACCCTATGGGCCCGATGCAGTGGACCTGGTGGAATGCCATGCCACGAGCACCCGGCAAGGAGACGTGGAGGAGGTCCGTGCCCTGAAGGCCGTCTTCAATTCCTCCAAGCGCACCGTGATCACCTCATTCAAATCCCAGATCGGACACACACTGGGCGCCTCGGGCATTAATAGCCTCATTCGAGGAGTCATGGCCATGAAGGCGGGGGTTTTTCCTCCCACCCTCAATTATATGCATCCAGACCCGGAAATCGACCTGGAAGGATCGGGTCTCCTCATCGCCCCGGAGCCGCTTGATTGGAAGGGCAGGGACGGCCAGCCAAGAAGGCTTCAGGTCAACGCCTTCGGGTTCGGAGGTTCCAACTACGTTGTGCAGGTGGAGCAGGCCATGGATGAAGTGGATACGATCCTGGTCTCACCGGGCAGAGAACCCGGTCTCGATCGAGAGAAGGGGGGTGGCCCTCCCACGCTCCAGGGCGTCTCTTTCTTCCGGACTGAGATGGACGGCCGTAACTGCCGGATGGCCGTCGTGGCGCAATCCGAAGAGGAGGCGCTCACGGTCATCGAGAGGTCGGCCTCCCTTGCCGAAGCCGGAATCGTCTCACCCAAGGCATTGAGGTCCCTGGCGCAGCAGGGGATTTTCATGAGCCGCGAGGATCTGCCGGCCCTGCCGCTCGCCTTTGTATTTCCCGGACAGGGGTCACAGTATGGAGGAATGGGGCGGGATCTCTACGAGTCCTTTCCCGTCATCAAGGAGTGGATGGATCGGGCTGCAGCTGCAGCGGACTTCGACCTCCTTCACTTATTGTTCCACGATCGAGAGGAGAACCTTCAGAAGACCCGGTGGCAGCAACCTGCCATGTTCGCCATGGAACACGCCATGGCTCGATACCTCACCACCCTGGGTATCCACCCTGTGGCCATGGCCGGCCATAGTTTGGGCGAACTGACCGCCTTGTGCCTGGCCGGTGTCTATTCCCCGGAGGACGGGTTTCGAATCGTGAACAAGAGGGCCCTCTGCATGGACAAGGCCGCTGCCATGCACGTGGACCCCGGCGTCATGGCGGCCGTGGACGCCCCCCTGGATCTGCTGAAAGAGATGATCCAGGGACGGGAGGATGTCCACATCGGCAATATCAATTCACCGAACCAGATCGTCCTGAGCGGCAACACCGAGGCGGTCAAGGATCTCTGCAAAAGACTGAAGGAAATGGGCTACCGGGCCACCCTCTTGCGGGTCAGCATGGCCTTCCACTCTCCTATCATGAAGGTCATCCATGATGAGCTCGAGGCGTACATTGCCTCCATTCCATTTCATTCCCCGCAGATTCCCGTCATCTCCAACACGACCATGGCACCGTATCCATCAGATCCCGGTGAGATCAGGCGAATCCTGATGGCCCACCTGGAATCTACCGTCCATTGGATGAATAATGTCCAGACCCTTTGGAATGACTACGGAGTCCGGCTCTTCGTGGAGGTGGGACCCGGCGAAACATTAAGCAATCTCATCGCAGACACGCTTCCTGAATCGGCATGTATCCAGACGTGCCTTCCCTCCGCAGAGGGCCTGACCTACAAGACCGCTCTTGCTCAGCTCTTCGTTCAAGGTCATCTGAAGGTTGAAGGAGAACCGAGGTTTGTTTCCCTCTCTGCATTCAGAAAAACTCCCGAATCTCACCGAATCGCCCCAGCACCCGCGTTACGACCGTCGGAACTTGGGCTTGCAGGCTCCAACCCGGTGGAGAGGATCATTCAAAGGGAAATCAACCGATTCGTGATAGAGACCTTCGGCCGCTTCCTTAAGCCCAACATCCTGGAAGCCATCCGCCAAGAGCTTAACCCAACATTCCAAGAAGGCGATCTATCATCCGTTATCAAATCCATGCTTGTGGGTTCCGGGCCTCCCGAAGGCCAGAAGCAGGTCTCTCCCGGGAAACCGGCATCCCCGCCTCTCGATTCCACCCCTGCCATTCCGGAACAGGCCTCACCTGCCCCCGGTGAGGCGCCTGAGGACCAAGATCTTATGGAGAGGCTTATTCGAATCATCATGGATGCTACAGGATTCAATAGGGACGAGATCCAACCCGATATGGATCTCAGAAGGGACCTCTCCATCCGATCCAGCCGCCTCCCCATCATCATGGATGCTGCGGAACGCCAATTCGGGATCACGATCGAATTGGAGGATTTTATAAATGTCCGTACCGTGAAGGACATCGCCCAGAGGATCTCCAAGATAATCGCCAGGCAGGGAGGTACCAGCCTGCAGCCGGCCACCAAGGCTGTTGACCCCGACCCGGTGCGGGATGAAATCCTGAAGTCCTCAGAGGATGAGGCGAGCTTAAAGCGGCTCGTATTCAACCACGCCACGGTAGAGTTGGCGGCCTCTATTCCCATGGAATTGAGCCCAGGCGAGTCAGTCCTCCTTCTCTCGCCTGACAGGGATGACGGGATTGCCAGAAGTGCAGGGGACATCCTCCGACTGGATTACGGGGTTGACACGTTTCCAATGCTATTCATGCAAGGGAACTTCGGTCCTGGCGAAGAGGGCCACGACATTCGAACCGATGAAGGGGCCTCCAGGGCTGTAGATAGAATAGCGGGCCTGTCGCCCCTTTCCGGGATGGTCATCACCCTCTGTCAAGGCGGGTCGGGAAGGTTAAGAAGCATGGCGGATGTTTCGCGGCTTCTCAGGGGGCTCTTTCTCCTCCTGAAGGCATTTCTTCAATCACCGGCTAAGAAATTCGTGGTGCTGATCCATTCCAGGGAGGATACCGAAACTCCCGGTCGGCTGCTGGCGGAAGGGATGCTCGGACTTTTTCTGAGCGCAGCGCAGGAACACCCATCGGTCCAGTTTCGCACATTGGAAATCGACAGGGATACCGACCTTCGCGTTGCGCTGCGCGGTGCTCTGGACAGAGGATGCACCGTGGTGGAGATCATTCATCGTGATGGAAGGGTCTTCACTTCGGAGGGGCACTTAGCCCCGTCGGTCTTCGGGGATTCGTCAAGTCTGAATCTGAGCCCTGGAGACGTTGTCGTCATGTCCGGGGGCGCAACCGGGATCAGCGCCCACCTGGCCCGCTGCCTTGTGCCTTTCACGCCCCGCCTGGTCTTTCTGGGGAGGACCCCTCTCGATCCAGGCATCCATCCCGCAAAGCCGCGCCCCGAACATTCGTCTTCTGAGGCGTTCACTTTCGACCCCAGGGCATCGGAGATCGCTCGGACCCTGGCGGATTTGCACTCCTCAGGGATCGAGGCAACGTACCATACCTGCGATGTGACTGACCCCGAGGCGGTCCGCGCGATCATGGGCGAGGTGGCAAGCCGTTATGGCAAGATCGACGGGATCATTCACGGCGCCGGAGTCCTCAGGGACGGTCCCTTAAGCCAAATGACCCCGGATGATTTCTCCATGGTCACGGACGTCAAATTCCTCGGGGCTTGGAATCTATTCTCGGCTGCGGAGGGGGCCGGTTTGAGGTTTTTCGTGGGCCTCTCCTCGGCGGCCGCGATCCAGGGGAATCCTGGCCAGGCCAACTACGCTGCAGCCAACCGGATGATGTCTGCGTTACTCAGAACCCTCCGCCGGAAAAACGGCGCCATCCGGTTCAAGGCTTTGATGCTTCCCCCTGTCGAGGGGGCGGGCATGGCCGAGGATCCGGAGGTCCGGGAGCTGATGAAGCGGAAGGGCGCGGCGTACATCCATGTAAATGAGCTTGCAGGGCTTTTCTGCCGGGAGCTCTTTGTAGCCCCGGCCGACGACGATTGGGTGATGTTCATGAGGAGACTGCCATCCGTGAGGACGTCACTGCTCAATGATACAATCCGTCCTTCGCCCAGTGGAGAACTGGATGGAGGCACCGTGTCCTTCAGCCCCGAGGACTTCCCCATGATAGAAAGGATCTCTTGCCTGGACATCCGCCGGGAAGAACTGGAGGCCTTCAGATCCTTCTCCCTGGAGAAGGATCTTTGGATCGCGGATCACAGACCTTTCAAGTTCGTCAAGCATCCTCTGGTCTCAGCCGCCATGGTTCTGGAGACATTCATGGAAGCCGCCCGGATCCTGTATCCCCACCTGCAGGTGCGAGGAGTTCGCCAGGTGCGGCTCATGGACATGATCCAATGTCCTCCCGGGGTTCCACGGCCTTCCAGGATCTCCTGCCGCCGAGCCGGCAACGGCCTTCGGGAGGTATGGTGCGAGGTCTCTCTCGCAACACAGGAGATCTCCCCCGCCGGGAGATTGACCGACCGCTTCACCCCGCACTGCAAGGGCCAGGTGATCCTTGATGGCGGGGATGGCGGGGGAGGATATCTCGGGGAGGGGTTCCCGGATTTTCCTGTCCGGCTGGACGAACTGCGGACGAGGCCCATGGATCATAAAAAGGTGCTTAAATGGTACAAAGACCGCAGCGGCCTCGAAGGCAGGTATCGCGTGATGGAGTTCCTTGACGGTGCAGGTCCAGGGGTGGTACGGGGCCGAACCACCTACCGGGAGACAAGTGATTTCGCAAATCTGCGGAACGCCCGGTACCAATACTCTCCCTACCTTTTCGAGGCCCTTTTGCAGTTGGTCGGCTTCCACATCGCTGCAACGGACCCATCGGAGCGGCGATCGATGATTCCCATGGAGATCGGGGAGATGAGGTTTTTGCGAAAATGCCGGGTAGGGGAACAGATAACGCTGGAGGCCCGCATGCGGGCGCAGGACGACGAAGGCCTCGCCTGGGACGCCAGAGGGATTGACGATCAAGGCCGCACCATCATGCAGGTTTATGATATGCGGATGCACTGGGTTTCGGACTGAGCCTTCAGGGCTCGGAAAGAACGCAGATCGGGAAAGATGGGAGTGGATGTGGCAAAGGATTGCCAAGGATTAACCGTTCATGCCGTGAGTTTCGTTCATCGAAGGGGACCCGTCTTCTATGCATCTTTACCATGTGGCCATGTGCCACCGAAACCCTCAAAGGATGTGGGACGAACGGGGCAGGGGACAAGCACCGCCTCGTCTCCACCCTGTGGGATCACCTTGTGGCGATGGAAAGTCCTCTTTGGAAACGCTGTCAATCCTCCAACAGAGCTGCTTTCCCAATTCAGGTGGTCCGCGGCCTGCTTGGCAGGCCCCATCTCCTGTTGGGAGAATATCGGGGTCCGGCCATCTCCTTCAGCGAGGGTGGAGGAAAAGTCTGGGCTGCTCTCTGTGGAGATGAGTCTGATATCGGCATCGATGTGGCAGGGACCGATGAATTCCAAAGAGAATACCCCTTTCACCGGGTCTTCCATCCACAAGAGCTTCAACATGCCTTGAGGTTGGCGGGCGGAGATTTGGAAAAGGCATCAGCCCTGCTCTGGTCTATCAAGGAAGCCGTTGTCAAGGCCCTGGGATGTGCATTCCATCTCGTGGATCCGCGGCAAATCACCGTCTATCCGTCGGTAGGGGGGCGGTAGGGGGAGACGGCGGGTATACCTTTCCGGTGGGCTTATCAGGGAAGGCCCTGGTGCGGTTTCCCATAGCTGCCGGCCGGTCCCTATGGGTACGTTCGCTTCCTCAGGGAAGATGTGGCTTTCCATCGCCCTCTTGAATCGGCAGACATCGATGAGGCGATGGGCGGAGGCGTTTTAATACCAGTTGCCCTATAGAGGCAAAATGTCGATCCATGACGAAAGAAGCTGAACACGCAATCGAAGTCGAGAAACTGACGAAGCGTTACGGGGATTTGCTGGCGGTCAACGACATATCGTTCAACGTCAGGAAAGGCGAGGTTTTCGCCCTGCTGGGCCCGAACGGCGCCGGCAAGACCACTACCGTCGAGATCATCGATACGATCCGCACGCCCACGTCGGGAAAAGTGACCCTTCTCGGGATGGACGTCACGAAGAAGAAGCACGACATCGTCCCCCGCATCGGCGTCCTCCCGCAGGGGTTCAGCTCGTTCGACAGGATAACGGTCAGGGAGACCCTGCAGTACTACTCGCGGCTTTTCTGCTGCAGGAACACCGATATCGACGGGCTGATAGAGCTCGTGAACCTCAAGGACAAGACCAAAGAGCAGTACAAGAACCTCTCCGGGGGCTTGAAGCAGCGCCTCGGAATCGCGATTGCGCTCGTGAACGACCCCGAGGTCGTGTTCCTCGACGAGCCGACGACAGGGCTCGACCCCCGCGCAAGGCGCGAGGTGTGGGAAGTCCTGCTGGGCCTGAAGAAGAAGGGGAAGACGGTATTTCTCACCACGCACTACATGGAGGAAGCGGAGCTTCTTGCAGACACGGTCGCCATCATCTCGAAGGGGAAGATCATCGCGATGGGCTCTCCCGGGGAGCTCATAGAAAGCAACGCGAATTACCTGGTCCTCACGCTACAGTCCGTCGATGAAAAAGTCTTTGAAATCGTCCGGAAGATGGGCTTCGAGCCGGTCCATGACAACCACAAAAACATCAAGGTCAGGGTGGAGCACACGGACGACGTCCAGAAGATACTGAACGCCATCAAGGACGCCGGGGCGTCGTTCCTCAGCCTGGACGTTCGCAAGCCCAACCTCGAAGAGGTCTTCCTGAAGCTCACCGGCGAGGCGCTCCGCGAAGGTCCCGCCGGGGGAAGGGGGGCGGAATGAACCTGCGCGTCGTCGGCGCAAATCTCGTCGTGAGCATCAAGAGCTTCTACCGCGAGAAGACCGCCATGTTCTTCACGATTGCGTTCCCGATAATCCTGATACTCGTGTTCGGCACCATTTTCATGAACCAGGACAACGTGAGCTTCAACCTTTACGTGCAGGACCTCGACCAGACGAAATCCTCCGCAGCAGCTCGTCAAGACCCTCGAGCTCAACGGGAAGTTCAAGATAACCAAGGTCGACCCTGCCATCAACGCCACGCAGTACGCCAAGGACAACAAGGTGAACCTTGTCCTCATTATTCCCAAAGGCTATGAAAGATCCCTCAAGCAGAGGATGAGTGTTCAACGACCCCAACGCATCCGTTACCCTCACGTACATATACGACCCCAGCTCTTCTTCGGTGTCCACGAAGATGCAAATCCTGAACTCGGTGTTCGCCGGGATAAACCAGGAGATGTCCGGGAAGCCGCCGTTCATCAAGATCGGCCGAGACATCGATACTCACCAGGAAGTACCGGTTCATCGAGTTCTTCATCCCCGGCATCATCGCGATGGCGGTGATGACAGCGAGCCTGTTCGGCACGGTGAACTTGAACACGGAGCTGCGGCAGAAGGGTGTCATCAGGAAGCTATCCACCACGCCCATCACCCGTACCGACTGGATACTGTCGAACATCCTGTACCAGTTCATACTCGCGGTCATATCCACGATTGCGATGCTGCTGGTGAGCTACGCCGTGTTTAACGTCAGCCTGCAGATAAACGCCTGGCTCCCTGTGTTCATTGTGCTTGACGTCTTCGCGTTCGTCGGAATCGGGATGATACTCACCCGCTTCGCGAAGGAGGCGCAGAGCGCCGCCGCCGCGGCAAACGCCATCAGTTTCCCGATGATGTTCCTCTCGGGGAGCTTCTTCCCCATCGAGATGATGCCGGGCTTCCTGCAGACGTTCGCCAGGATACTGCCTCTGTACTACGTGAACGAGGGGCTCCGGGCATCCATGGTATTTGTCGACCACATGGACCGCGCTGAGTTACTCCGCGATCATAGGGGTTTTCGCGGCCGTGGTCTTCATCCTGGGCATCATCGCCACCAAATGGGAAGAGGGCAAGTGATCGCAAAGTGCCCCCTTCGCGCCATCACTCAGGCACCCTATCCCCGTGCCATGACCGCCTTGGTTGCAGCGACGCTCGCTGTCCTCATCGATCCCATTTTCAGGTTCAGTGATTACCGAGCTCTGCTGCATTTGCTCCCGGTCGCCGGCACCATGAAGTTCTCGGGCGCCCTCACGCTGGTCTTCCTGCAGGTGGTCGCCCTCTTCTATCTCATCCTTCTCCTCCCCAGAATTCTCCGCACGGTGGCCCTCCTTCTTTCTGTTTTCGTTATCGTCGTCCAATTCTCCTTTCGGCTGACGCTATCCCAGTTCATGACCGGCACCGACCTGTTTCTCGCCCTGACCGTCGGCGTGGGCACTCTCGGAGAAGCCGTCTTAAGCTTCCTCAACCCGCTCATCTTCTTGTATGCTCTCCCCTACGCACTCGTTCTCTCCACACTGATCCTCGTCCCCCTCAGGTCCACCTTCCGAAAGTCCCTCGCCCTCAGCCTCCTGCCGGCGTTCTACCTCCTCGCTTCCAATTACGCCCTCTTCCTTCACGTGCCGGAACGCAATTTCCATCTGAATCCTTTGACCTCCTTCGTCCGTTCAACACTTCATTACGAGTTCGAAACCCTCCGCGAATATCATGGACCCCGAGACGACCTGCCGACCTTTCACCCCTCCCAACGGCCACTCGACAGCATCATCTATGTCATCGACGAGTCGGTCCGTGGCAGCAATCTCAGCCTGAACGGCTACCCGCGCCCCACCACACCGTTCCTTCAATCCCTCGAAACCCAGGGGCGCCTCAAGAATCTCGGCATTTGTGTTGCGGCCAGCTCCTTTTCCCACATCAGCAATGCCTATCTCGTTACCGGTCACAACGCATTTCCCGACGACGCCTTTCGAACCGCCAGGAACCCAACCCTCTTTGATTACGCAAAGAAAATGGGCTACGAGACGATCTACATTGACATCGATCAAGGCTACCTTTCTCCGCTCATGAAAGCGGCCGGGAAGGGTCCCGTGAGATCCTTGGACCGGTGGATGACCGAGCAGTCGTTCAAGGAGCGCCACATCGATCTTGAAACCACGAAGGATTTGGGCGTAGCCCGCTTTCTCAGTGGTCTTCTGAATGAAAGAGGCGGCTATTTCGTTCTCGTCAACAAGAAGGGTCTCCATTTCCACTATCGCAATAGATACCCGGACGATCCGGCCTTTACGATTTGGAGGCCGGTTATGGAAGCATCGGAACCCATTGACCCCAGCGCGACCGGACGTGAGAAGCTCGTCAATACCTATGACAACGGGATTCGCTTTCAGGTGGATGAATTCTTCCGGGTGTTCGTTTCCGATACGACGAATCAGAATTATGTCATCCTGTACACATCGGACCATGGCCAGACGTTGGCCGAGCATGGGCAAGTGTATACCCATGCGAAGCCTGACAAGGTGATCGTCGATGTACCCGAGTTCCTCGTGGTCGGGTGAGCGATATGGCAAGAAGGGGCTCTTAGCCGGCATTCGCCCCGGCATCCGGGTTTCCCATCTGAACAATTTCGCGACCCTCCTCGATCTGATGGGCGTACCGATGTCTTTGCGGGTTCGTCCTTACGACAAATCGATTTTCTCTTTGACAGCCGAGGACAACAGAGTGCGTACCTATATGAGCGGCTCTCTTCATGGATTCGGCGATTACGTGGTGAAGAGGATACCTACACCACCGGATGAGGGCTGGGGCGTTTCGAGACCTGTCGGCAAGGGTCCCAAGTCTGAATGATGAAAATAAAACTTATCGCACCGCGTGAACCACGTGAAGACACTTTATCCAGCCCTTTCAAGCTGCAGAGGGTCAATCTTCCTCTTCTGGCGGCGCTTACCCCGCCTGGCCACACGGTGACCATTGTCGATGAAGCTTTTGCTCCCGATGACATGAATCAGGATGTGGATTTGGTGGGGATCACCGTCATGACTGACCTTGCGCTCAGAGCCTATCATATCGCTGACACCTATCGTCAGAAGGGTGTGAAGGTGGTGATGGGAGGAATACACCCCACGGTATTGCCTGACGAAGCTTTAGAGCATGCAGACGCTGTCGTCGTGGGAGAAGCGGAGGGTATCTGGCCACGACTTGTATCGGATGCCGCCTCGGGACAGATGCAAAGGCTCTATCGGGCCGCTAAAATGACAGATCTCAAAGGCCTACCGAAACCACGGCGAGATCTCTTCCCCGGAACCAAATGTAATGGTTATACTCCTATCCCGATCGGCGTCGAGACATCCCGAGGGTGTCCGTACGATTGCGAATTCTGTTCCATTGGCCAGACCTTGGGGCATCACTATCGAGTCAGGCCGGTTCAGGAGGTGATTGCCGAGATAGAGTCTATTGATTCCCCTCACCTCTTCTTCGTCGATGACGCCCTTGGACTGAACCGGAATGCAGCCAAAAAGCTTTTTACTGAAATGATACCTCTTCGGCGGCTATGGCTGGGGCAGGGAACAGTGTCGTTAGCTGAGGATCTGGAGCTGCTAAGATTGATGAGACGTTCGGGGTGCATGGGGCTTTTGATCGGATTCGAATCGGTACAGAAAGAAACACAGAATGAGGTGAAGAAAATAAAGAACCTGAGGATCGATTTTTATGAGGCCATGCGTCGATTCCATGGCGAAGGTTTCGGTATACTGGGCGCGTTTGTTTTTGGCTTTGATTACGAAAACAAGGATGTGTTCGAGCAGACCCTTGAGTTTATAATGAGAGGTCGTCTGGATTGTGTCGAGCTGAGGATTCTCACTCCTTTTCCGGGAACTCGGTTATATCAGCGTCTCTTAAGCGAAGGCAGGTTGTTTGTGCGTGACTGGTGGCTCCGTGGATATCCTCCGGATACCCTCCTTTTTCAACCCAAGGGCATGACTGCTGACGAGCTCATTAGTGGTTTCGCCCGCTTGAACAGACAAACCTATTCTTTCGGCGCAATGATAAAACGATTCTTTGGCATGAGTCCATGGAAACGGACTCTGCTCGGTTGCCAAGTGTACGCCGGGATCAATCTATCTACCCGTAAACGTTATTTCAAAGGCCTGAGGAATCCACAACCCTTTGCAGGGGCTTCCAACTCAATAGGAAAGCAATAGATATCACCTGTAAAAAAGCAGTAGAGATATTACGGTAGTCCATTCCAAAAAATGGTTAGGATGAAAGCCAAAGCACGTCCCCGAACAGATTAGGATCATGGGAACGGGAGGAAAAGATGGCAAATTCTGTCTTTTCTTTGCTCAATAGGGTGGGATCGCCGTGACCAGGGTATATCTCTGTATCATCAGGCAAGACAAAGATCTTACTGGTTATGGATTCGATTATTTGCTTCAAATCAGCCGGCGACTCTGTCTTACCCGGGCCTCCGGGGAAGATAGTATCTCCCGAAATAAGATATTTTCCTATTAAAAAGCACACACTGCCGGGTGTGTGACCAGGCGTATGAAGGACTTTCAGACTGATGTTTCCAAAGGATACCTTTTCACCGTCATCCAGGAGAATTTCTGGTCGTAGAGGCAGACCGTTGGCGTCCAGACGATGGGTGCCAATGGGAATCCTTAGCTTGGACTTTAGCTCGGATAGTGCGCCGACATGATCCGTATGGCTATGAGTGATTAGCATGTATCTGGGATGAGTCCCTTTCAACTGTCTTAGAATTTCAGCTGCTTCTGCGGGAGCGTCCACCAACACACTATCTCCGGTTAGGGGACAGGTGATGATGTAGCAATTCGTGTAGCAATGCGTATCGAAGGGTCCCAATGTACGCCTATCGATCTGAACGTACTTATTTTTTGCCACACGTGCCACGTTTATTCCCTCTGGGGATGATAAATTGTCTATTTCAGTATATCCCCTGAACCCATTCAGTATATCGATATCACATTAAGGAGAGAGGTTCAAGGCTGTCTGTATTGTATGGAGCTCATCCTTTTCAAACATTGGTCATCTCTCAAAGGATCAGGAGGAGATATTACTCTAAATTCCATATCGTTTCTCTCAAGATCTTTCTTCCGATTGACATTACTCGTTGATCCTCGATGAATATTCGAGGCCTTTCAGTTGTTCACTGATGTAGAATCTTGGACAAAATCTGGTTTTTGTTAAATTGACCGTTGACTGGTACAGGAAAGAAAACGGGTTATAATTGGAAACGAGGTGCTCCATGGATATCTTTGAAAAGTGCGTAAAAGCGACGGAGTATGAATCTGGATTGAAGGAAAGTGGTTCCTATTTCTTTTTTCGGAAGCTCGAATCCCCGCAGGATTCTGAGGTGGTGGTCAACGGGAAGAGAGTGATCATGATCGGTTCTAACAATTATCTTGGACTCACCAACCACCCCCGGGTAAAGGAAGCAGCGCTCAAGGCCATTGAAAAATACGGTAGCGGCTGTGCGGGTTCACGATTTCTAAATGGGAATCTTGAGATCCACGAAGAACTGGAAAAGAAGCTGGCCAGGTTCTTTCGGAAGGAAGCTGCTCTCGTCTTTGCAACCGGCTACCAGACCAATTTGGGAGTGATCCCTGCTCTTGTGGGCCGGAACGATGTCGCTATTATCGATAGGTACGATCATGCAAGCATCATTGACGGCTGTCGCCTCTCCTTCGGTGAGGTCAAGAAATACCGGCATAACGACATGGATGATCTGGAGCACGTCCTCGAGGGGTGTAAAGGGAAGGGTAAATTGATCATCGTCGATGGCGTTTTCAGCATGGAAGGCGATATTGCTGATCTCCCTGCTATTGTGAGGCTAGCCAAGGCCTATGGGGCGAGGATCATGGTAGACGACGCCCACGGGATCGGCGTTCTTGGAAATGGAGGACGGGGAACGGCGGAGCATTTTGGCCTTGAAAACGAAGTAGATCTTATCATGGGAACCTACAGCAAATCCCTTGCCGCGATCGGCGGCTTTATCGCAGGTCCGTCAGAGGTGATCAATTGGATCAAGCACCTGGGTCGCTCGATGATCTTCAGCGCCAGTCTCCCACCCTCCCTGGTGGCATCGGTGAGCGCCGCTTTGGACATCATCGAAGAACAGCCCGAATTAAGAGCCCGGCTTTGGAGAAATACGCACAAGATGCTGAGAGGATACAAAACGCTCGGGTATGATACAGGAACGAGCGAAACTCCGATCATTCCCATCCTTATTAAAGACACCATGAAAACTTACCAGATGTGCAAGCTCCTCTTCGAAAATGGTGTCTTTGTCAATTCGGTCATTAGCCCTGCAGTCCCCCCAGGACGAGAACTCCTCAGGACAAGTTACATGGCGACCCACACGGAGGAACAGTTGGATAAGGTCTTGGCTGCCTTCGAGAAGGTGGGAAGACAACTGGGAGTGATCTGACGGAAACCGAGGGCATGACGAAACAAGACCTGCACCTTCAGGAGGTAAAAAGCGAACAAGATCTCGATCCGGGCCTTCGTGCACATAAACAAACACAGGGGCTGAAGACCCATGTGGAAATCCAGAGTAAACCTACAAATCCCAAGATCCCCAATCTGACGGTTCTCGATTAGATCCGTGAAACTTCCTATTATCTTTGGATCCAATGTCGGAGCCACATTTCTGAGATAGGCACGGATATGATTGAGCACTTTTTGGTTGTTGTAAAGGTAAGTTCCAACCAGTCCCAATACCAGCATGATAAAAGGAATCAAGTTAATGAGGATATTAACATGATCTTATGTTAGCGGACATCCTGTTTTTTCTCCTCCTTATTTTGTCTGTAAATGGTCGTCTATATATTGGATTAGATCGAAGACATAGTCCATGTAATTGTCTCCCCGCTCTTTATCGATCTGGTTTACGAAAAAGTGTCCCCTTCCATTCTTGGAATTCATCCCGTCCGGGATGACAATGATCATCTTTTGAATTTCTTGGGGTCACAGGCATCAAATGTCCAGGGCTGCCCGAACGTACGTGTTGGCGAGACCCGAAATCGACATATTGTACCCGCCAAGGAGATAAAGAACAGGATAGTAGGTCGATCTGCTTCCCTTGTATCCCGGCGGAAGGTAATATCCCAAACTTCATTCTCCTTTTCAATGAAGGACTATAAAAGTAGGTTACTCCCATCTTGCTCGGGTGCCGGAACATTTCAGAGTCCGTTCCAGTATCCTCCGCCAGGGAAGTGGTCTGAGACAAAGGCAAACAGGGTTGTAAAACGGTTGGCCACAACGATAGCCCCTTTGACTCCCTTTTTGGACTGGCTAAAACTCTTGCTGATATTCTCCTGATCGAATCCAACGTGGCCCCCTTCATATTTCACATAGACCCTTTTTTGATCAAAATGGGAGACCTGGGGAAAACTATCTGGAAAACCATTTTCGATCTGCACCTTGAGCCGTCGATCCTCTAAAACTTTAACAAAGTGATCGGTATGAATATCGAACTGAAACTCATCTTCATTCCCGGCATCGAGATAGAAATTCAAACCCTCAAGAGTAGATAAATCCATGTCTTCAACGTAGGCCAATGGATCCTGAGCCATATAATTGAGATGGTTGGGATTGAAAAGAAAACATTTTATCTCCCTCTCCGAAGTCTCCCCAACCGGGAGACCCCATCAATCCCCACATCTAAAAATTCATCAGGATCAACCATCCCGTTTCCATTGAGATCCGTAAAAGGTTCATGGAACTGCCTGGGGATGGGTTCTCCAGGATCTCTTTTCCCATTTCCGTTGAGATCAACAGCCAGAAGTACCTCCACCCAGTCACTGGGGTAAGGGTCTCCATAGGTGATGACTGGTAAACTCCCATCCGGATTATATTCTCCGTCTTTAAAATTGAGAAGGGTCGTTGGCTTCCTGGCATTTTCAGCAGTGATTCCCGGGGGATAATAGGTAGAGAGAGGATTATAATAGATAGGGTTCCCAAAACTGATGGCCATATTCTTAACCATGTTTATTCCCTGTATCCCGGTTCGGATAGAAATTGGGGTTGTCATAATTTCCGAGCATATCCACTTCGATGAACTAGGAGGTAGGCCATATCCAGGGGGCCTCCGAGGCAGGCCATGGTTTTGAAGGTATCCGGGTGACTCACCCCGATATTCATCGCCCCATAGCCACCCATAGAAACCCCTGCGATCGCCCTAAACTGAGGGCTACCTTTTCCTACCTTTGTCGGAGT
>CAVPSJ010000005.1:0-172355 GCA_963708295.1 uncultured delta proteobacterium
AGAGGTGAGGGGAATCAATAGACTCTATCTCGGCAATCACCTCTTGAACCGGCCTGACTCGATAGTGATGCCCCAATGTCTGGCCAATGCAACAGAATTCGCAATCGTACGGACACCCTCGGGATGTCTCGACGCCGATCGGGATTGGAGTATAACCCTGATATTTGGATACCGGGTAAGAGATCTCGCCGTGGTTTCGGTAGACCTTTGAGATCTGTCATTTTACCGGCCCGATAGAGCCTTTGCATCTGTCCCGAGGCGGCATCCGATACAAGTCGTGGCCAGATACCCTCCGCTTCTCCCACGACGACAGCGTCTGCATGCTCTAAGGCTTCGTCAGGCAATACCGTGGGGTGTATTCCTCCCATCACCACCTTCACAGCCTTCTGACGATAGGCGTCAGCGATATGATAGGCTCTGAGCGCAAGGTCAGTCATGACGGTGATCCCCACCAAATCCACATCCTGATTGATGTCATCGGGAGCAAAAGCTTCGTCGACAATGGTCATCGTGTGGCCAGGCGGGGTAAGCGCTGCCAGAAGAGGAAGATTTACCCTCTGTAGCTTGAAAGGGCTGGATAAAGTGTCTTCACGTGGTTCACGCGGTGCGATAAGTTTTATTTTCATCATTCAGACTTGGGACCCTTGCCGACAGATCTCGAAACGCCCCAGCCCTCATCCGGTGGTGTCGGTATCCTCTTCACCACGTAGCGATCACTTGTCCTCTTCCCATTTGGTGGCGATGATGCCCAGGATGAAGACCACGGCCGCGAAAACACCTATGATCGCGGCGTCACGCAGCGCGGCCATGTTGTCTTCAAATACCATCGCTGCCCGGAGCCCTTCGTTCACGTAAAACAGCGGCAGTGTCTTGGCGAACTTCTGCAGAAACCCCGGCATCAGCTCGATAGGGAAGAAGCTCCCCGAGAGGAACATCATCGGTAAACTGACGGCGTTTGCCGCGGCAGCAGCGCTCTGAGCCTCCCTGGCGAAGCGGGTGAGTATCATCCCGATTCCGACGAACGCGAAGACATCAAGCAAAATGAACGCAAGGAGCCAGGCGTCTATATGCAGGCTGACATTAAACACGGCGTAGCTCACCAGCAGCATCGCAATCGTGCATATGACCGCGAGTATGAACTGGTACAGGATGTTCGACAGTATCCAGTCGGTACGGGTGATGGGGGTGGTGGACAACTTCCTGATGATGCCCTTCTGTCGCAGTTCCGTCTCCGAATCCACCGTGCTGAACAGGCTCAACGTCATCACCGCCATTGCGATGATGCCGGGGACGAAGAACTCGATGAACCGGTACTTCTTGGTGAGTATCGATGTCTCGGCCGTCCTGATGAACGGCGACTTCCCGGACAGCCCCTGGTTTATATAGGCGAACACCGAGTTCAGGATTTGCATCTTCGTGGACACCGAACTAGAGCTGGGGTCGTATATGTACGTGATGGTAACGGATGCGTTGGGGTCGTCGAACTCGATACTCTGATTGAGGGATTTTTCATAGTCTTTGGGAATGATGAGGACAAGGTTCACCTTGTTGTCCCTGACGTACTGCGTGGCGTTGACGGCAGGGTCGACGTTGGTTATCTTGAACTTCCCGTTGAGCTTTAGGGTCTTGACGAGATGCGCCGAGGAGTTGGTGCGGTCGAGGTCCTGCACGCAAAGGTGGAACTCCACGTTGTCCTGGCTCATGAAGATCGTGCCGAACAAGAGTATCAGGATTATCGGGAACGCAATCATGAAGAACATGGTGGTCTTCTCGCGGGAGAAGCTCATGAGCTTCACGACGAGATTTGCACTGATGATGCGCGGGTTCATTTTGGCTCCATTTCGGGCGGATCCTCCCGGAGCGCCTCGCCGGTGAGCTTGAGGAAGACCTCTTCGAGGTTAGGCTTCCGAACGTCCAGGCCGAGGTACAGAGCCCCGGCATCCTTGATGGCGTTCAGTATCTCCTGGACATCGTACGTGTGCTCCACCCTGACCTCGACGTTTTTGTGGTTGTCAAGGACCGGCTCGAAGCCCATTTTCCGGACGATTTCAAAAACTTTTCCATCGACGGGCTTTAGCGTGAGGGCCAGGTAATTCGCGTTGCTTTCGATGAGTTCCCCGGGAGAGCCCATGGCGATGACCTTCCCCTTCGAGATGATTGCGACCGTGTCTGCAAGAAGCTCCGCTTCCTCCATATAGTGTGTGGTGAGAAATACCGTCTTCCCCTTCTTCTTCAGGCCCAGCAGGACGTCCCACACCTCGTGCCTTGCGCGGGGGTCGAGCCCTGTCGTCGGCTCGTCGAGGAACACGACCTCGGGGTCGTTTACGAGAGCAATCGCTATTCCGAGGCGCTGCTTCAAGCCCCCGGAGAGGTTCTTGTACTGCTCTTTGGTCTTGTCCTTGAGGTTCACGAGCTCTATCAACCCGTCGATATCGGTGTTCATGCAGCAGAAAAGCCGCGAGTAGTACTGGATGGTCTCCCTGACCGTTATCCTGTCGAACGAGCTGAACCCCTGCGGGAGGACGCCGATGCGGGGGACGATGTCGTGCTTCTTCTTCGTGACGTCCATTCCAAGAAGGGTCACTTTTCCAGACGTGGGCGTGCGGATCGTCTCGATGACCTCGACGGTAGTGGTCTTGCCGGCGCCGTTCGGGCCCAGGAAGGCGAACACCTCGCCTTTACTGACGGTGAACGATATGTCGTTGACCGCCAGTAAATCCCCGTAACGCTTCGTCAGTTTGTCGACTTCGATTGCGTATTCAGTTTCTTTGGTCATGAATCTCCATTTCGCCTCTATGGGGCAACGGTATTGAAAGTCGTACCATCAGGCCTTCTTCGGGCGCTGAAGACGCTCGCCCCGCCTGAGTTCATTCGCCTGCGCGGCCGGATCAAGGCGGCGAACAAGGATGTGCTCCTGTCGGCCCTGGGCCAGAACCCGAGGTGGCTGAGGACCTTCTCGGTCACCGCCGGCCGCGCCGATAAGAAAACGGTCAATCACCGGCTGGCGGTGCTTGAATAAAAGAAAGCTCGGGATAAACGTCGCACCCAGATGCGCTTTGGTCTTCTCCGCGCCCTGGCCCGCGTAATAGAGAGGGATTTTTCGCTCCACGCAGGTGCGGACATTTTCAAGCCAGGACAAAACATAAAGGTTGTATTTGCGGCCGAGCTCGTAATCCATGCAGAAATATTTATCCACCATCGCTTCTTGTTTTACGACGAGAAGGTTGAAAGCGGCGAGTTCTTCCTGCACAAAATAGAGCGTGTATTCGGCGCCCGGGACTCTCTCACAGATTTTTTCAAAAAATAAACGGTTGTGCACGCCAAACGCCAGGGGGCCCCGCGCCACTGTTTCCAGATAAAGCTTGTAGATCCTGTCCAGAAAAGGAGAAATATTGCGGCTTCGAATCACTCTGACTTCGTGGGAGGCGCGCATTTTGCGGCGCAGGTCTTTTCTCGCGGCCCTTGAAAGGCGGGCTAAGAATTCCTCCAGGCTGTTAAAATTGATCGGCAGTCGGGCGCAAGACTGACATTGCACCCGGTTGAATTTTTTGAATACTTCCCCGGGAAGTTTGCCGTAATGATTAAAGTTGTAAAGCGCCACGATGTCGCTTTTAAGTTCGGCCGCGAGCGTTTGCAAGGCGCCAAAGGCCATTTTGCATGCCGCCTCGAGGGTGCCCGCATCGATTTGAGGATCAATCCCGATTTCACTCCATTCCCCTACCAGCAACCCCACGCTTAAAACACGGGGTTGAAAAACCGAGGGGATGAGACGGCCTGCCACTTTCAGCGATTTCTTGATCCATCCCTCCACAAAAGTGGACAAATCAAAACGGGTTTCAAACAACGGCAATAAGAGAATAGGAGCATCATCTTTTAACACCACGATGCTCCGCAGGTTAAAACCGTCAATACCCGATTCTTGCAACAGAGAAAGAAGGGGGGCGGTGATAGAAGGCTCCGGGAAAAGCCGTCCAAGTTCTGCCGCCGGCACTCCGTCTAACCGCGGCACGCAATTGCAGGTAAGGTTATTCATGGCCTGTCGGTCTCCGATTCAAAAGGGCGATGGAAAGCCACATCTTCCTCTGAGGAAGCGAACGTACCCATAGGGACCGGCCGGCAGCTATGGGAAACCGCACCAGGGCCTTCCCTGATAAGCCCACCGGAAAGGTATACCCGCCGTCCCCCCCTACCGCCCCCCCTGTCGATGGATAGACGGTGATTTGCCGCGGATCCACGAGATGGAATGCACATCCCAGGGCCTTGACAACGGCTTCCTTGATAGACCAGAGCAGGGCTGATGCCTTTTCCAAATCTCCGCCCGCCAACCTCAAGGCATGTTGAAGCTCTTGTGCATGGAAGACCCGGTGAAAGGGGTATTCTCTTTGGAATTCATCGGTCCCTGCCACATCGATGCCGATATCAGACTCATCTCCACAGAGAGCGGCCCAGACTTTTCCTCCACCCTCGCTGAAGGAGATGGCAGGACCCCGATATTCTCCCAACAGGAGATGGGGCCTGCCAAGCAGGCCGCGGACCACCTGAATTGGGAAAGCAGCTCTGTTGGAGGATTGACAGCGTTTCCAAAGAGGACTTTCCATCGCCACAAGGTGATCCCACAGGGTGGAGACGAGGCGGTGCTTGTCCCCTGCCCCGTTCGTCCCACATCCTTTGAGGGTTTCGGTGGCACATGGCCCATATGGTAAAGATGCATAGAAGACGGGTCCCCTTCCATGACTGAAACTCACGGAATGAACGGTTAATCCTTGGCAATCCTTTGCCACATCCACTCCCATCTTTCCCGATCTGCGTTCTTTCCGAGCCCTGAAGGCTCAGGAAGGTCGTGAAAAAATCAGAATGTTCAAAAATGCCCAGATACAAGGCACTCGAAATCCTGAGAAGTTAGGCGTACCTAGACGTACGCCGCAACGACGAAGGATGAGAGGACCGAAGTAGATGGGCGTTTTTCAGCATCCTTTAAGGCTCAGTCCGAAACCCAGTGCATCCGCAACCCATAAACCTGCATGATGGTGCGACCTTGATCGTCAATCCCTCTGGCGTCCCAGGCGAGGCCTTCGTCGTCCTGCGCCCGCATGCGGGCCTCCAGCGTTATCTGTTCCCCTACCCGGCATTTTCGCAAAAACCTCATCTCCCCGATCTCCATGGGAATCATCGATCGCCGCTCCGATGGGTCCATTGCAACGATGTGGAAGCCGACCAACTGCAAAAGGGCCTCGAAAAGGTAGGGAGAGTATTGGTACCGTGCGTTCCGCAGATTTGCGAAATCACTTGTCTCCCGGTAGGTGGTTCGGCCCCGTACCACCCCTGGACCTGCACCGTCAAGGAACTCCATCACGCGATACCTGCCTTCGAGGCCGCTGCGGTCTTTGTACCATTTAAGCACTTTTTTATGATCCATAGGCCTCGTCCGCAGTTCGTCCAGCCGGACAGGAAAATCCGGGAGCCCCTCCCCGAGATATCCTCCCCCGCCATCCCCGCCATCAAGGATCACTTGGCCCTTGCAGTGCGGGGTGAAGCGGTCGGTCAATCTCCCTGCGGGGGAGATCTCCTGTGTTGCGAGAGAGACCTCGCACAATACCTCCCGAAGACCGGTGCCGGCTCGGCGGCAGGAGATCCTGGAAGGCCGTGGAACCCCGGGAGGACATTGGATCATGTCCATGAGCCGCACCTGGCGAACTCCTCGCACCTGCAGGTGGGGATACAGGATCCGGGCGGCTTCCATGAATGTCTCCAGAACCATGGCGGCTGAGACCAGAGGATGCTTGACGAACTTGAAAGGTCTGTGATCCGCGATCCAAAGATCCTTCTCCAGGGAGAAGGATCTGAAGGCCTCCAGTTCTTCCCGGCGGATGTCCAGGCAGGAGATCCCTTCTATCATGGGGAAGTCCTCGGGGCTGAAGGACACGGTGCCTCCATCCAGTTCTCCACTGGGCGAAGGACGGGTTGTATCATTGAGCAGTGACGTCCTCACGGATGGCAGTCTCCTCATGAACATCACCCAATCGTCGTCGGCCGGGGCTACAAAGAGCTCCCGGCAGAAAAGCCCTGCAAGCTCATTTACATGGATGTACGCCACGCCCTTCCGCTTCATCAGTTCCCGGACCTCCGGATCCTCGGCCATGCCCGCCCCCTCGACAGGGGGAAGCATCAAAGCCTTGAACCGGATGGCGCCGTTTTTCCGGCGGAGGGTTCTGAGTAACGCAGACATCATCCGGTTGGCTGCGGCGTAGTTGGCCTGGCCAGGATTCCCCTGGATCGCGGCCGCCGAGGAGAGGCCCACGAAAAACCTCAAACCGGCCCCTTCCGCAGCCGAGAATAGATTCCAAGCCCCGAGGAATTTGACGTCCGTGACCATGGAGAAATCATCCGGGGTCATTTGGCTTAAGGGACCGTCCCTGAGGACTCCGGCGCCGTGAATGATCCCGTCGATCTTGCCATAACGGCTTGCCACCTCGCCCATGATCGCGCGGACCGCCTCGGGGTCAGTCACATCGCAGGTATGGTACGTTGCCTCGATCCCTGAGGAGTGCAAATCCGCCAGGGTCCGAGCGATCTCCGATGCCCTGGGTCGAAAGGTGAACGCCTCAGAAGACGAATGTTCGGGGCGCGGCTTTGCGGGATGGATGCCTGGATCGAGAGGGGTCCTCCCCAGAAAGACCAGGCGGGGCGTGAAAGGCACAAGGCAGCGGGCCAGGTGGGCGCTGATCCCAGTTGCGCCCCCAGACATGACGACAACGTCTCCAGGGCTCAGATTCAGACTTGACGAATCCCCGAAGACCGACGGGGCTAAGTGCCCCTCCGAAGTGAAGACCCTTCCATCACGATGAATGATCTCCACCACGGTGCATCCTCTGTCCAGAGCACCGCGCAGCGCAACGCGAAGGTCGGTATCCCTGTCGATTTCCAATGTGCGAAACTGGACCGATGGGTGTTCCTGCGCTGCGCTCAGAAAAAGTCCGAGCATCCCTTCCGCCAGCAGCCGACCGAGAGTTTCGGTATCCTCCCTGGAATGGATCAGCACCACGAATTTCTTAGCCGGTGATTGAAGAAATGCCTTCAGGAGGAGAAAGAGTCCCCTAAGAAGCCGCGAAACATCCGCCATGCTTCTTAACCTTCCCGACCCGCCTTGACAGAGGGTGATGACCATCCCAGAAAGGGGCGACAGGCCCGCTATTCTATCTACAGCCCTGGAGGCCCCTTCATCGGTTCGAATGTCGTGGCCCTCTTCGCCAGGACCGAAGTTCCCTTGCATGAATAGCATTGGAAACGTGTCAACCCCGTGATCCAGTCGGAGGATGTCCCCTGCACTTCTGGCAATCCCGTCATCCCTGTCAGGTGAGAGAAGGAGGACTGACTCGCCTGGGCTCAATTCCATGGGAATAGAGGCCGCCAACTCTACAGTGGCGTGGTTGAATACGAGCCGCTTTAAGCTCGCCTCATCCTCTGAGGACTTCAGGATTTCATCCCGCACTGGGTCGGGGTCAACAGCCTTGGTGGCCGGCTGTAGGCTGGTACCTCCCTGCCTGGCGATTATCTTGGAGATCCTCTGGGCGATGTCCTTCACGGTACGGACATTTATAAAATCCTCCAATTCGATCGTGATCCCGAATTGGCGTTCCGCAGCATCCATGATGATGGGGAGGCGGCTGGATCGGATGGAGAGGTCCCTTCTGAGATCCATATCGGGTTGGATCTCGTCCCTATTGAATCCTGTAGCATCCATGATGATTCGAATAAGCCTCTCCATAAGATCTTGGCCCTCAGGCGCCTCACCGAGGGCAGGTGAGGCCTGTCCCAGAATGGCAGGGGTGGAATCGAGAGGCGGGGATGCCGGTTTCCCGGGAGAGACCTGCTTCTGGCCCTCGGGAGGCCCAGAACCCACAAGCATGGATTTGATAACGGATGATAGATCGCCTTCTTGGAATGTTGGGTCAAGCTCTTGGCGGATGGCTTCCAGGATGTTGGGCTTAAGGAAGCGGCCGAAGGTCTCTATCACGAATCGGTTGATTTCCCTTTGAATGATCCTCTCCACCGGGTTGGAGCCTGCAAGCCCAAGTTCCGACGTTCGTAACGCGGGTGCTGGGGCGATTCGGTGAGATTCGGGAGTTTTTCTGAATGCAGAGAGGGAAACAAACCTCGGTTCTCCTTCAACCTTCAGATGACCTTGAACGAAGAGCTGAGCAAGAGCGGTCTTGTAGGTCAGGCCCTCTGCGGAAGGAAGGCACGTCTGGATACATGCCGATTCAGGAAGCGTGTCTGCGATGAGATTGCTTAATGTTTCGCCGGGGCCCACCTCCACGAAGAGCCGGACTCCGTAGTCATTCCAAAGGGTCTGGACATTATTCATCCAATGGACGGTAGATTCCAGGTGGGCCATTAGGATTCGCCTGATCTCATCGGGATCTGATGGATACGGTGCCATGGTCGTGTTGGAGATGACGGGAATCTGCGGGGAATGAAATGGAATGGAGGCAATGTACGCCTCGAGCTCATCATGGATGACCTTCATGATAGGGGAGTGGAAGGCCATGCTGACCCGCAAGAGGGTGGCCCGGTATCCCATTTCCTTCAGTCTTTTGCTAAGATTCTTGACCGCCTCGGTGTTGCCACTCAGGACAACCTGGTTCGGTGAATTGATATTGCCAATGTGGACATCCTCCCGTCCCTGGATCATCTCTTTCAGCAGATCCAGGGGGGCGTCCACGGCCGCCATGACGCCGGGGTCCACGTGCATGGCAGCGGCCTTGTCCATGCAGAGGGCTCTCTTGTTCACGATTCGAAACCCGTCCTCCGGGGAATAGACACCGGCCAGGCACAAGGCGGTCAGTTCGCCCAAACTATGGCCGGCCATGGCCACAGGGTGGATACCAAGGGTGGTGAGGTATCGAGCCATGGCGTATTCCATGGCGAACATGGCAGGTTGCTGCCACCGGGTCTTCTGAAGGTTCTCCTCTCGATCATGGAACAATAAGTGAAGGAGGTCGAAGTCCGCTGCAGCTGCAGCCCGATCCATCCACTCCTTGATGACGGGAAAGGACTCGTAGAGATCCCGCCCCATTCCTCCATAGTGTGACCCCTGTCCGGGAAATACAAAGGCGAGCGGTAGGGCTGGCAGATCCTCACGGCTCATGAAGATCCCCTGCTGCGCCAGGGACCTCAACACCTTGGGTGAGACGATTCCGGCTTCGGCAAGGGAGGCCGACCTCTCGATGACCGTGAGCGCCTCCTCTTCGGATTGCGCCACAACGGCCATCCGGTAGTTACGGCCGTCCATCTCAGTCCGGAAGAAAGAGACGCCCTGGAGCGTGGGAGGGCCACCCCCCTTCTCTCCATCGAGACCGGGTTCTCTGCCCGGTGAGACCAGGATCGTATCCACTTCATCCATGGCCTGCTCCACCTGCACAACGTAGTTGGAACCTCCAAACCCGAAGGCGTTGACCTGAAGCCTTCTTGGCTGGCCGTCCCTGCCCTTCCAATCAAGCGGCTCCGGGGCGATGAGGAGACCCGATCCTTCCAGGTCGATTTCCGGGTCTGGATGCTTATAATTGAGGGTGGGAGGGAAAACCCCCGCCTTCATGGCCGTGACTCCTCGAATGAGGCTGTTAATGCCCGAGGCGCCCAGTGTGTGTCCGATCTGGGATTTGAATGAGGTGATCACGGTGCGATTGGAGGAATTAAAGAACGCCTTCAGGGCACGGACCTCCTCCACGTCCCCTTGCCGGGTGCTCGTGGCATGGCATTCCACCAGGTCCACTGCATCGGGCCCATAGGGTATCCCTCGGAAAGAGGCGCGGATGGCGATCTCTTGGGTGACACTGGAGGACTCCACCATGCCCAGATGGTTGTTGCTCGCTCCCATGCCGGTGATGACGGCGTGGACACGCGCCCCTCTTGCGCGGGCCAGGCTTTCCCGCTCGATGACGATCATTCCCCCGCCTTCGCCGAGGACCATCCCGTCTCTTTCAGCATCGAAGGGGCGGGAGGTCTCGTGAGCGGGTCTTTCCTGTCCGGACAGCCCGTAAAGTGCGCCCAGGGCGGAGAATTCCAGAAAATGCAAGTGTGTGAGATTGTCCTCGCCCCCTCCGACGATGGCTGCATCGATGATGCCGCTCCGGATCATCTGGATGGCGCTGTGAAGTGCGACCAGTGAGGTCGCGCAGGCTGCGGAGACAGAATAGCTGGGCCCCATGAACCCATACCGGTTGCAGATGAAGCCGGCCGCTGCGCAGTTGAGTCTGCCCAGGAGTGTGGTGTCGTCCGGGGCCATGCGTCCGGACTTCACCTCTCGTTCGATGGCGCTCTCCTGATCCGGCGTGAGGTGAACGGCCCTTTTGATAGCGCCAAGGATATCGTGAACGTACTCCCTGATGATCATATCGGTGAGGGTCCCCGCCGCCTCACCCGAGTTCTGGGAGATGAGGACTCCGATTCGTTCGCGCGGGATGTCTGACTCCAGGATGCCAGATGCCCGGATGGCTCTGTCCGCCAGCCACATGGTGATCCTTGTCGCCTCGGTCATGGTCCGGAAATCATGGGGAGGAATCCCGAGTTCATTGCGGGAGATATGAAAGTCTAAGAAGGCGCCCACCTTGCAGTAGGTCTTGTCCGGAACCTGCGGCCGGGGATCATAAAAAAGCGCGTGATCCCACCGCGAAGGCGGAACCAATGTAATCCCGCTCTTCATGGCCAGGCTTGCAGCCCAGACCTCCTCCGGACTCTTCCCCAGGGCATTGAGTATGCTCATCCCAGTGATGGCAACCCTTTCATGATCGTCTCTATGGGGGGCGACTCGCTTCAGTCCATGGCCAACTCCGGAGGATGGAGTTTCCATGGATAGCGATGCGTTGGGTGGGAGGGCGGGCTGATGCAGCAAAAGAGGGCCTTCGGCTAGCTCGCGGTGAAAGGACTGCAGCTTCTGGACCTTACTGATGAGGCCAGCGCAGGCCCCACTCATGAATTGCCCGCGTTCCAGACAGGCCCGCTCATCCAGAGGCTCCTCGCCTGGCCTGTCCATGCCTCGGGCTGCAGCGAAGAGGCTCCCCGCGGTTATCTCCTCCATTCTCGTCCGGAAGGAGGGCTCGTCTTGGTGGCCTGCTGCAAACTCCCTCTCCAGGGATAAAATAGCTTCCACTCTCGGGGTCCTCAAGGACCGCACCCGAAGTCCGGTGTCCTGGCCTGAAACGACTGTTCCCCCCGGAGGCGATTTCAGAATCATCCGCTGATAGAGCGCCGTCAAGGCGTCCGTTTCAACGATCTCCTGGGTGGCCAGATAGGCGGTGCCCATCTGGATGGCGTCCGCGCCGAGCATGGCGGCCATGAATGCGGTCTCCCGATTGAAGATTCCCCCTGCAAGGATCACGCGACAGTTTTGGAACAGGGATGGCTTGCGCCGTTTCAGATCCAACACCATTTGAGCAAGGGTGAGTGTGCTATGTTGCCCCACGTGGCCGCCGGCCTCATACCCCTCGCAGACCACGTACCGGACGCCCGCTTCAAGGGCGAGCCTCAACAGGGCCTCATCAGGAGCGATATAAATGACCTCCATGCCACGTTCTATCAATTCTCTTAAGGGGGAGAGATCGCCTCCTGCGATCACTACAAAACGGGGTCTGTGTTTCTTTATCCAGGCCAGATGCGTCTCCCTGAAAGGGTTCTCTGCCAAAGAGACGACATTCACTGCATAAGGGCGCCCTCTCATGATCTCCGGCAGGCGTCCCAGCCTCCGGTCAAGGGCCTCCGCGTCCATCAGGCCAAGTGCGATGGTCGGCAATCCACCGGCATCGGCAACTCTTGAGGCAAACTCCGGGACATCTGTGATCCAGGACATGGCCCCCTGGATAAAGGGATATTTGGTTCCCATCTCTCTGGCTACAGGGCTGTCCAAAAAGCAATCCTTTTTCGCCTCAGCCAGGTGGCATAAGTTTCGAATCTCGTCCATGAAGGCCTTCACGGCCTCCTCGGTTCCGGCCCCAAAACGCTCAACGAACGACCGAGCAAAGGTGGTCTCCACACCAAGAGGGATGACTTCGTCCTGCATGAAATGGCTCTCCAGAGGGTGGAGGGCCCTTGCATGCACTTGGCTTACGAAGGAACGGCGGCTTTCCTCCGTGATCTCTGCTCCGCACAGCGAGTCCTCGAACGTCTTGATCTCCTTGAACGCAAGAGAGTTTCCCTTGTTGAAAAGGCGACAGGGAACCTGCAGGTCCAGGCCAAGCAGATCGGTAGAGTCCAGGCGGAGGTTGGAGAGCCGCTGGCGCTGGAGATCATCAATGGCAACCAGGTCTGTCAACCAATGGACGCTCTCGAAGACGATCCCCGCCGCCCCTGTGGACAGGAATGCCGCTGCCGCCTCAGGGGTGAAGACGCCTCCCCAGATGAGGATGTCCGGAGACCTCGATGGGGTGCGCAGCATTTCCTTGACCGCTGAATAGAGAACCAGAGTCGTCTCGCCGCTCACGAATCCGGAGGCCTCGCATCCTTTCAGGACGATGCGCCCAATTCCCGAGCGATCCTTCACAATCGTTGCCAGGAAATCCAGGTCCCCGGTGATGGGAAAGCAACGGTGGTTTTCCGACAATTCCCTCAATCTCTGCAGAAAGGTAGAAGGATCTCCTTGAAAAAACTGCGGGTGGCATTCTACCCAGATGTCGTGGGCCCCTATTTCCTTCAGTAACCGCCCCAAAGATGGATCCATCAAGGTAGGGATAGAAATCTTGATATCCCTAACGTGGCCAGCAGGGTCGGCCTTTCGTAAGAAAGAACGCAGCCCTTCCACCCCCATCATGGAAAAATCGAAGATGGCTCTGCTCCCTGTTCGCTGAGCCATTTGAATCACCGATGGGATGATCTCCTCAGGCCGCCAGACGAAAGCGATGATAGGAACCCGATGCTCAGCCACTATGTCAGACCTCTGCTTCAACGCCATACGTTCATCTTTTAATGGAGCCCCACGGGCAAGACCGTGCCTGCACACCGAAGTGCCCTCCTTGGCTGTCTTTCTCGACAAGAGTTACGGCACGCAGGCGTGGTCCTCAATAACCATACCCAACTACGCCAATCGGCGCTGATACAACTCGGTGCGCAAGCATTAAGGCTTCGTCGGGTCATCCGCCCGGCAGCGAAATCCGTCGAAGCATGGTAAGGGTATCGCCGGAAAGTCCCCATCGGGAGCTACGCATTCCACGGTCGAGGCAGTGGTCTCCTGCGTAGGCGGATGACAATTCGCCAGTTGGATCCATCCCACCCGATACGGCCAAGTATCAGCCCGATCGTCACCGCTTCAAAGCCAGGTACCACTCTGTGACATCACTCCCGATTCCTGACCGGGCAAGCTGGCGCAGATCCACATCCAGAACGTCGCACGAGCTGTACTCCAGTATGCGGTATTGGGGATCCGTCCAAACACGCCGCATCCGACCCAAAACCTTCGTTTCCGGCGGCCAGGTGAGGCGAATGCGGTGGATCAGGTTGATGCCCGCCAGCGCCGCTGTTTCTATCACCATATCGGTGCAGTTGTTGCTCCTCGCGCCGAACTGGTCATACTTCCGGTGCATCACGTATTCATAGATCAATTGATGCCGTCGCCGGGTAATCGGCATTCTCCAGACGAACGTCGGGGGGCGATTGGGCTTGCCGGTCTGGAGGAGGCCATCGGACATCGTCTGCCACAAATAACCGATAGGATTGGGATCCCTATGCCGAACCCTCTGAAGCACGCCCACATGGTAACGCGGCTTCGCTTGCCCGAGGTCGCCGGTGTGGCCGAATTCCAGACGATCCTTGGGACTTTCCAGGATGAGCCAACTATGCGCCCACGGACGCTGCCAAAGTGAGAAGAGATACGACGCCGCACTGCTGTAGTCCCAATTGGCAGCTTCGTTCAGGATATAGAGGTAATATCCCTCGTCCCCCACGGGCGTTCCGGTGGCGGGATCCAAGTCGGCATCGGGGGCAAAACGGCACACAATCTCGATGGGCTGGGCACTCCAGCCATCGGGTTGCGTCGGAACGCAGAGCCTGGGCGTTCGACGGGCGCATCGGACCGCAACCCCCGCCAGCCATCTCATCACCACGAGGAGACGCGCTCGATATCCTCGTTCGGTCGCTTCGCTATTCATAGGGACTTTCTGAATATGCGATATTTCTTGTATTTTTTTGCGCCAGCTTCCTCTATCAATGAGTTGATTGACTCGTTGTCCTCCAGGGTCCAGCCCAGCTCCAGATAATGATATTTCTCTTTTTTCCTCACAACCTCATAGATGTGGTGGAAGGCTAACATGGGGAGTCCCAGTTGTCGGTACTTCTCCTTGATCCCGAACATCAACAACCGCAATCCGTTGATCTCCCGCCGATACATGAGGAACTTCAGCAAACCCATCAGACCGATCCGCCCGTTGAGACGCTTGAGCAAAGGGTTAATGTCAGGAAAGATCACGCAGAACGCTGCAGGTTCATTCTCATAATAGATGAAGAAAACTAAGTCCGGATCCAAGAATTTCATCACGTTCTTTTGAATGTCCCGCATCTCATTATCGCTCAGGGGGACGAAACCCCAGTTACTGGACCAGGAGGCATTGTATATCTCCTTGATCAGAGCGAACTCAGAGTCCGCATCCTTTGGACGAGAGAGCCTGATGTGGATACCTCTTTTCTGGGTGATCCGTTCAGCAAGACGATCCATCCACTCGGGAAGCCGATAAGCGCCCTCTATCAGGAAGGCCAACAGGTCCTTTTCTTTGGTGAAACCGCACGATTCGACCAACCCTGGGTAGTACGGCGGGTTGTAAGCCATCATCAAAGCAGGCGGATAATCGAATCCCTCAATGAGCACCCCCACCTCGTAATTGGTAGACGGGTTGAGCGGGCCTCTCATGAAGGTCATCCCCTTCTGGTGAACCCACGTCTCCACGGAAGAAAAGAGGGCCGCCGCGGCCTCCGGATCGTCAGCGCATTCGAAAAATCCCCAAATACCCATCTTTTCGCTCTGGAATTGGTTATAACGACGATCGATGATGCCCGCAATCCTTCCCACCGTCTCCGAACCACGACGGGCCAGAAAGAGGATGCGCTCGGAAAACTCCCAGAAAGGATGTCTGCGGGGGTCCAGCATCCGGCGAACCTCCTTCTTAAGGGGGGGAACCCAGTTGGGATACTCAGCATAGATCTTCCATGGCAGGTCGATGAAGTCCTTTAATTCCGATCCTCCTTCTACCGTAATGATCTCCATGCCGGCCATGATTGTTCCCTTCGAGAGGTTATCACCGAAACATCTTCATTTCTTGCCCTAAACTCGCACGAACCTGTTTTCCAGACCTCAAACGGTCCGGGCTTGGTCACCCACCAAAAAAATTCTAATAGCAAAATAATTCTAAGTCAATAAAAACAAACCTGCAGTATTGTAAAATAATTCTTCAGGTAATTCCTCAGTAGGAAAGATTTTGCAGTATTAGATTCGAATGCGAAAATGCTAAAGGTTCCTAATATTCATTCAATGGAGTTAAAGATTCCTGGATGATGATCAGTCTTGGCGTGGACTTCTTTTGAAAAGATTGATTGATCTGGTATGCTTTTTTGATACACTATTTATGATAATGTGAGATTTACAAAGGGGGGAAGTAGCCCTGGGTTCCGCTGCGAATCCAGCCAGGCTACCCAGACCAGAAATGTGAGAAAGATTATGAATGAGTCAATCGATCGGAAATCCGCGGTGGCCTCCACGGTCAAGGATCCGGGGGGGGCCATGGGAGTTCGGTGCATCGTACTGTTTGCAGTGCTGGTGTTTGCGAATCTCCCAGCGGTCGCCTTTGCCCAATCCTCATCATGCCGCGGAATTCACCTGAAGGTTCTGAACATTAGAAACAGGACTGGAACCGTAGATTGCGCGCTTTTCTAATCGCCAGGGGGTTTCCCTACTGAGTTTCTGCTCTCGGCAAAGAATGTTATGGTCATAAAAATTCGGAAAACGGAAGCGCGTTGCGACTTTGAAGACATTCCGCCGGGAACGTATGCGCTTGGTGTCATTCATGATGAAAATATGAACGGCAAGATTGACGCCGACTGGCTGGGAATTCCAAAGGAAGGCTACGGTTTTTCAAATGATGTAAAAGCCTTGCTCGGTACGCCTCCGTTCTCTGCCGCCAGCTTTAAGTATGACGGGGAAACCCTGGATCTGACGATCAGCTTGAATTACTGAACGCTTGCTGTCCGGCTCTCTCCAAAGTATCCCTCAATATATTGAGGGTCCACCAAATATTGAGGTCAAACAGATCGTTTTATACTTCTCTCCTGTTCTCTCCTGTTGATCTAATCCCCTGTTATTAAAGGATGAATTCGACCCTCAGCCTTTTTCCGGTTGTTGGCAGGCCCTTTGCAATACTGTTTCTATTACCCTTGTCATTAAGGGTCCCCGGAGTAGATTAAAACGGATGGACGAATTTTGTCCTCAGAAAGGAGTCGAACATGCTTTGGACCATATTTGTGATTTTCTTAATTTTGTGGTTGTTGGGATTTGTGAGTGGCTACACGATGGGTGGAGTTATTCATGTCCTGCTGGTCATTGCCGTCATCGTGTTAGTGATCCAACTTATTCAGGGACGAAGAGGATAGTAGCGATTTGAACCCTGGCCGGAGAAAGTGAGGTATTTGGAAAAGAGGTGTTCAGCAGGTCCGGAAGGATTTTGCCGAATCTTGTAAGACCTTCAGCAGAAAAGGTCCCGCAACTAACCCTTTCACAAAAAACTTACAGAGAGGAGGTACCGCTATGAAAAACAGAAATATCGTTATCCACTGTTTAGTGCTTCTTATGCTGATCGCCACCCTTGCAGCCTGTGCATCGACACCCACACGAGAAAGTACAGGGGAATACGTTGACGATTCGGTCATCACGACCAAGGTAAAATCTCTTCTTGCAGAAGATGATTTTTTAAAGTCATTCCAGATCAGTGTCGAGACTTACAAGGGGATCGTTCAACTGAGCGGCTTCGTTAATTCACGACAGGCCGTCGATAAAGCGGGTCAGATCGCAAGGAGCGTCAAAGGGGTCAAATCCGTAAAGAATAATCTGATCGTGAAATAGGCGACCGTACTCCCCTCCCGGATGGAACATGGCGGCCCCTGTTGACCCGAATCCTGGATCTCTGGGAGGCCCCTTTGGGAAGTTAGTTCAATGCGGAAATGGAGTCAATCAAAGAGAGGGCCGGTCTGGTTAAGTCCACTTCAATCAAATAACAGTCGGGAGAGGAGAGGGTTTCACTACCCTCGCCCTCCCACAACGCCCAACGTATCGGGTATGTTAACTAAGAAAGGAGACAGTGTATGCATTTCACAAAGATCTTCACATTAATAGGTTTAACTCTGGTCATTGGATTGTTTGGTTGTGCTGCGGAGAAAAAGGCGGAAGCTCCCAAACGGGAACAAATCACAAAGAACTTGGCTCCCCAGAAGTCTGAGATTAAAGGCCGGAATTTTTTTGTGGAGCTCACTGACCTTAAGGTCGTCACAATGGTAGACACAGCTTCTAAAGAGATCGTAGAGACGCCGACCCTAAGGGCTAACCTCAAGATTACCAATAAATCCAATAATATCTTGGATATCCAGGCGGTCACCCTGGAGTACCTGGATGAAGCTGGGAAGCCAATCCCTTTTAAACCTGAAGAGAAGATTGATAAGGTTTATCCGTTTTGGAAGGCTCTTCCGCCTGAGGGTATGACCGAAGGGACTTTGGATGTCACGATCCCGAAGATGGCTGTCGCGGGAAAGGCCCTGGGAAAGATAGAAATCAACCTGGTCTATGTCCCCTCTCCTCTTAAACGAGAGACGTTGATTTTATCTGAAAAGGTTGAATAACCTCTGGTGTTAATCCATGTGGTTTTGAAGAGGGGGGTATGTTGACCGCTAACGAAACTACCCTCGCCCACGAGGGTAGTTTAGATTCCCTAAGAACAATCTTATGGCTCTTAGGGCCTGGATTTCGCTAGCAACTATTGAGTGTTTACCCTGCAGCCATCCAGCTACGGTTCCTTCAGATCTTAGCGGAGATTTCAGCCGAGAATAACTCAAGAGTGATTCTCCCTCTCCCGATAGACTTACTCACAGCCTTCCTCCTAGAGAAGGAGACGGAATGACCTAAGTCATATTCCAAAAATAAGGAGAAGGGCCCTGGGTATTTATGTTGGAAATCTATCCCCTGGTGTATCAGAGAATAATCTTTGCCGAGGGTGACCTGGTTACGGTGGAAGAAGCCGTCATTGACCCATAAGAAACGAGGGCGTAGTGATGAAACTCCTATTGATTTCACCTTCTCATAAGTTTCGTAAGAAACTAAGAGCTATTAAAATACCTCAACTCAGTCTACACATTCTGGCCTCACTGACGCCAAAGGATGTCGATATTACCGTTGTAGATGAAGAAATCAGAGAGATCGATTTTTCTTCGGATTTCGACCTGGTTGGGATTTCTTGTATGACTGCAACGGCAAATAGAAGCTACCAATTATCTGATCTATTCAGGCAGAGAGGTTCCAAGGTCATTCTTGGCGGAATTCACCCTACGATCCTGCCACAAGAAGCCATCCGGCATGCCGACGCCGTTGTCATCGGAGAGGCAGAAGGCTGTTGGGCGGATGTCATCAACGATTTTAGAAAGAAAAAGCCCCAGAAATTCTACCACGTGCCAGTCCCTGATCTTTCAAAGGTTCCATTCCCAAGGCGAGATTTTCATATCGACAGGGCGCTATTTAACTGCGTAGGTCTATTGACAACCCGGGGGTGTCCGTACGCCTGCGAATTCTGTTCAGTGACGGATTTTTATGGCGGGAAAATCAGGCATAGACCGGTTTCCATGGTTGTCGAGGATATTAAACAATCCGGTTCAAAGACCTTTTTGATCTTGGATGATAACGTCACCGGACACCCAGAATATTCCAAAGAATTATTTGAAGCTTTAATACCCTTGAACATCAAATGGGTAGGACAAAGTTCTATCTCCTTGGCGAAAGACAAAGAGATGCTGAAACTCTGTCGCCTCTCCGGCTGCGCGGCCCTATTCTTTGGGATTGAGTCTGTATCGCCTTCAAGCCTGACAGGAATGAAAAAATCGCTTAAATCCATAGAAGAAACTGAGGAGGCGATTAAGATCATCCAGGACAATGGGATTGCCTTTCACCCATCCATCATTCTGGGATTTGATATGGATACGAAAGCCATTTTTGATGATACCCTGGAATTTTTGGCAAGGACGAAACTTCCCACCATGGCTTTAAATGTTCTGACACCCTATCCCGGAACGCGAATATATCAGCGTTTCAAGGATCAGGGGCGAATCATATCTACCGATTGGAGCCATTACGACCACCATACCGTCGTATTTCAACCCAAGAACATGACTCCCCAGGAGCTCGCTGAAGGGCACCATTATGTCCAAAGCCAGTTTTATTCTTTCTCTTCGATCCTTCGGCATATCCCATTTCTTCTAAGGGTCTCTCCTATCAACCTCCGGCGGACCCTGCTTCTCCTTTTACTTAATATTGCCGGCAAAGGTGCTGCGAAATACATCGATACCTCTCTGGATTGGGCTGATAACAACGAAAAGTGGAAGTCCCAGACCGTTCGGCCTGGCGATGAAGTCTTAAAGGAGAGCAGCCTCTTCTCCCTGGATAATTCCTATCTTCCGTTTCAAGCTTCAAAAGACGGTAGTCCTTATATAAACGATGAATCGCATCTTCATGAGGAGAAGAAGCTGGCATAGACGACCCGAATATTTTATCCTTCCAAAGTACGATTTAACAATAAGCCTGGTGGGTATCGTGACACGGAGCGGCTCAACGTCGCTATCTTCGAAACGGGTGCCAATCATCCTTTCAAGATTATTTTAATGACACATGAGGAGCGGAATATGCCATCCGACGGAGAAAAAAAACCAATTGAAGACTTAAAAGATAAGCTTCGTTCCTTCTTCGGTCCTCGTGACCCCCAGAAAAAGAAGGATGCCTTGCCCCCTAAGACTCATTTCAGCATTTGGTATTTCCTGATCGCCTTCCTTCTATTTACCTACCTGCAACAATACTTTCTTTCTCGAAAAGTGGAGACCATTCCTTACGGCCAGTTTAAACAAGCCTTGGCTGAGGGCAACGTGAGTAAATTAACCATTGGCCCGGAAAACATCACCGGAACGCTCACAGGAAAAGAAAAGAAGCCGGGCCAGCAATTCAGTACGATTCGGGTGGATGATCCCGGCCTGGTGAAAGAACTGGATGAACACAAGGTCGATTATTCCGGACGGTATGAGAGCAAATTCCTGAGCAGTATTCTCTCCTGGGTCCTCCCCATCGGCATCATGTTCCTGATCTGGCGGTTCGCCATGAAAAAGATGGGACCGGGGATGGGGGTCATGTCTTTTAGCAAGAGCAAAGCCAAGCTTTTTGCAGAGAGTGAGACGAGGGTCACTTTTGCCGATGTCGCTGGAATCGATGAGGCCAAAGAAGAGCTCCAGGAAGTAGTGGAATTTTTGAGCAATCCGGGAAAATTCCAGAAACTGGGAGGGAGGATTCCCAAAGGGGTGCTTCTGGTTGGCCCGCCGGGGACTGGCAAAACCCTCTTGGCCAGGGCTGTGGCCGGGGAAGCAAGAGTCCCCTTCTTCAGCATCAGCGGGTCTGAGTTTGTCGAGATGTTCGTCGGCGTGGGAGCGGCGCGCGTTCGCGATCTCTTCTCTCAGGCCACTCGCCAAGCCCCCTGCATCATCTTCATCGATGAACTGGACGCGTTAGGGAAAGCCCGGCGAATGAATGTCATGGGGGGGCACGACGAACAAGAGCAAACCCTCAACCAGCTCCTGGTGGAGATGGATGGGTTCGAAACGAATAAAGGGGTCATCATCATGGCCGCCACCAACCGGCCGGAAATCCTGGATCCTGCCTTGTTGCGCCCCGGGCGGTTTGATCGGCAGGTCCTGGTAGACCGCCCGGATATCAATGGGCGAGAAGCCATCCTGAGAATCCATTCCAAGAATGTTCTTTTAAGTCTCGATGTGGATCTCCGAAAGGTCGCCGGTCGCACCCCAGGCTTTGTGGGAGCTGACCTGGCTAACCTCGTCAACGAGGCCGCCCTGTTGGCTGCCCGGAAAAATAAGGAAATGGTAGGGGCGTCGGATTTCGACGAGGCCATCGACCGGGTGGTTGGGGGTCTTCAGAAAAAGAACCGGGTGATGAATGCGCAGGAGAAAAAAATTGTTGCCTTTCATGAATCCGGACATGCGATTGTGGCTGAATCGGTAGAGCATGCCGACCCGGTGCACAAAATCTCCATCATTCCCAGAGGGATTGCGGCTCTCGGATATACCCAACAACAACCCACGGAGGACCGCTACTTAATGACCCGCTCGGAGCTGCTGGACCGGTTGGCTGTTCTTTTAGGAGGCAGGGTGGCGGAGGAGCAAGTCTTCGGAGAAATCTCCACAGGGGCCCAAAACGATTTGCAGCGGGCGACAGACATTGCCCGGTCCATGGTCACGGAATACGGCATGAGCGATCTCATGGGACTGGCGACCTATGAGCGCGCTGGTCAGCCTATGTTCCTGCCAGAAGGTTTTACACCCAGCAAAACCTACAGTGAAAAGAAATCCGCACAGATTGATGATGAGGTCAGCCGGGTCATCGACGAAGCTCATCAAAGAGTGCGAGGAATCCTATCCGCTCGCCGGAAAGTTTTAGATGAATTAGCCGACCTCCTTTCCCGGGAGGAGGTTGTGGAAGGGGAGGAGCTCAGAAAGATGTTGGGCAAATCCCCTGCGGAGACTTCATCGGCGCCACAGGTGTCGTGAAGGTCAACCCGCATCACAAAGACGTCTTAAAACAAATTTCGGTCGATCTGTCAGTCCAATTAAATAGTTTCGTCGGAATGCTTGACTTTCAGGAAATAAAGGGTGATAGTATAGATGCGTAGGTTGTAAGAAGTAATCGTTTGGATCGTAAAAGGTCACAAAAGTGCTTCCGAAACTTTTGTGGCCTTTTTTATTTGGGATCAAAGGCTATTACAACTTACTCAAGTTAAAAAAAGAAAGGAGGTGAGCTGTAATGGCCAAAGGTCGTGTAAAATGGTTTAATGAAAAGAAGGGCTTCGGATTTATTTCCAAAGACGATGGAGACGACGTATTCGTTCACTTCTCCGCTATCAAGAGGGATGGATTTAAATCCCTTGATGAAGGCGACGAGGTAGAGTTCGAAGTCTCCCAGGGTCCGAAGGGTCTCCAGGCGACAAATGTAGTCGTTATGAGCTGACATGCAAACAGGTTAGGCTCACGAGGGAAGAGACCTCAATATTTTCTTTTGGGGTCCTCTTCCAAATTTCTTATTGAACGTTAAGAAGCATCTTGAAGGTGATCACCAAGACCGTAATAAGGAGAAAAAAAATGAAAAAGAAATTATCCGAGGAAGCAAAGCCTAAGACGAAGAAGGTTCGATTCAATTTATATGCCCCCGAAGCTGAGAGGGTATCCTTGGCAGGAGATTTTAACGATTGGGATGTCCATAACCTCCCGATGAAGAAAGATAATAAGGGAACCTGGGAGGCAAGCTTTGCCCTCCCGGCCGGAAGGTATGAATACCGTTTCTGGGTTGATGAAGTCTGGCTTGACGATCCTAATGCCCAGGAAAGGGTTGAAAATCCTTTTGGAAGTCAGAATTGTGTCAGAATGATGAGTTAAAGAATGATCGTCGTCTCATACTATCTTCCGAGTAAATTGCGTAATGGTTCATTGGAAAGAAACCCACTCGCGTCTGTTCCACATTTAGTGAAACAAGTATATTTTCTTGCTATTAAGCACAAATTAGCTTATAATAAGATAACAAACTAAGTTGCAGAGAGCCTTTTAGGCTTATCGTGATGCCCGCAAGAACTCTAAACGACTTCTTTGCGGGTTTTTTTTCGTCAGCCTGAAAGCTGACAGGAAGCTAAAATGCGAATTCCGCTGGACAAGGGCAAGGAAAAGAAGGGTGTGAAATGAGTCAAAGTTGAAGGCGAGAGGGAAAAAGAAAAGGAGGTAAGGTAGCGAGGTTTTCTAACGGAGTAAAATCACATCAAAGGAGAATGAATATGAATATTTATGTAGGAAACTTATCTTATGAAGCAACAGATGGAACGATTCGGGAGGCTTTTGAATCCTTCGGAGAGGTCACCTCCGCAAGGGTGATCAAAGACAAGTACAATGGCCAGTCCCGGGGGTTTGGTTTTGTAGAAATGCCCACCCAGTCTCAGGCTCAAACGGCGATTAAGAGCCTTAACGGGAAAGAACTCCTGGGCAAGCAGCTGAGTGTGAATGAGGCCCGTGCTCGCTCCAATCAGGGGAGAATGGAGGGAGGGCGGATGGATTATAGCGGCGGGAGAAACCGTTATTAATCCTGTTAGCGCAGAAAAGAGGTTGATGAAATGGTACAGCGGAGAAGGCGCCCAAATCATCGTGGGCCAAGATCGAACCATGTGAGGCATCCAAAATCCTATAAAGTCCTATGTTCGGGTTGCGGAAAGGAAGTAGTCACCCCGGTTCCCCCACCCGATGGCAAGAAACTGCTGTGTACTGAGTGTTTCAGCAAATAGAGATATTTGAGTATGAATAATAAGGAGAACAGGCATCAGAACTTAAAAACAGTCATCAGGATACGGAAGGAGTCATTATGAATAAAGAAAGGCTCGAATGGGTTATCTCAGGATTAAGCCAGTATAAATTAACTGAGAGTGAAAACCAATTTATCAAATCCGCATCAGGGGATTTCGATCAAAAACAAATGTTAACAGAGCGCCAGGAACAAAGGCTCGAAAACCTTTACAAGGAAAAATCAAAATCGAAACCCAACAAAAATGCCTCTGATTATTTTTCTTTTCAGGAATCTCCCCCAGCAAAGGCCAGGGTCCGGAAATCTTTTGCGAAGGATGTTTTGATAACATCCTGACCTTGCCGCAGCTTCCCTTTTTCAGGATGACGGACTCGTCGTTTTTCCTTGCTTTGCCGTCAAGGAGTTTCTCACAAAGTTGACATCGTCGCCTTAGCTAAATTGCGGGATGGGTGTTCATAGAAAACACGATCCTCTGGTTCCGCATTTGGCTTCTGATGACTCCCTTTTCCCTAAGGTATTTCAGGTGAGCGATCGCCTCCCCCGTGGCAAACCATTTTTGGGATACCGGGAAGAGATCCCATGAGTCACAAACAATATCCCAGCTCATCTTCGAGGCGACCTGAAAAGCGTCCTGATCGCCTTTTTCTAAAATGGAAATAATTTCATCAAGCCGCTTCTGATGGTGTTGCTTCAATTCCTGAATTCTCTCTCTACAGTTCCTGAAAATGGACCGATGACCCGGCAACACGAGGTCGATGTCCAGTGCACTCACCTTGTCCAGACTTGCAAAATACTCCTCCAGGGGGTTCCTCTCATCAGACCACAATTGGATATTGGGAGTGATGTCGCTCAGAATGTGATCTCCGGCCACGAAAATCTTCTTCCCGGGTTCGTAAAGGCACATGTGTCCCGGGGTATGGCCGGGGGTCTCAACGCACCTGAATCTGTATTCTCCGATGGCAAGGATATCGCCTTCTTTCCGGATATGAAAGACCAGGTTTTCATTAGGCCTGAATTTAACTCCGGGATGACTTTGAAGGCCGGCCTCGAGCTCGCCTTCGGGATAACCGTTCAGACGGGCGAAGCGCGCAAAATCATCCCGCCGGAAACCTCCCCTAAACCGATTGGCATCTTGCTCGCTGAAGTATATCTTCGAGGATTCTGTAACGAGGTTTGAAAGGAGACCAAAATGATCGGCGTGGAGGTGTGTGATAAAAAAGTCCGTTTTTCTTAAATCCACTCCAAGTCCCTTCAAACCCGCCTGCATGGCTCTCATGCACTCTTCTTGATTCCACCCCGTGTCAATAATCAAATTTCGTTCCGAATCCCTGATCGCGTAGGAGTTGAGGGATTTCAGGGGACTGTTGGGAAGAGGAATTTCGATTTTGTAAAGATTTGGGGAAACTTCTTCAAGCATCGACTCAACTCCAAGGACCCGGAAAAAATGACTTTTTCAGCAGCCTGCTATTGCCGCGTCTCACAAGTAAAGAACCCCGCCGTTACAAGCGGGGCATTTCAAAATAACAAAATTCGGGGCCAATTGATGTCACCCTGAACTCGTTTCAGGGTCTCAGAGATTCTGAACCAAGTTCAGAATGACAGTTTCAGAGTTCCTTTGGGAGAGGATCGGCCGCGGGGGTGCTTCTGTTACCATCCGTTATCTCTTTTCTTTCTCCGAGATCTTCGCCCAGGAATCTCGAAGGGTTACAATCCGATTGAATACAAGCTTCCTGGTGGAAGAGTCCTTGGTATCCACACAGAAATAACCCAGCCTCTCGAATTGGTATTTGCTTCCCGGAGCCGCACCTGCAAGGCTGGGCTCCACACGGCACGAGGCGAGAATCTCCAGAGATTTCGGATTCAGGTATTTCGTAGAATCATCGCCGTCGCCGGTTGGATCAGCGACCTGGAAAAAGCGATCATACAATCGCACCTCAGCGGGAACCGAATGATTCGCCGATACCCAATGGAGGGTGGCATCAACCTTCCGGCCGTCCGGAGCAAATCCGCTTCGCGTCTCAGGATCAAAGGTGCAGTGAACCTCGGCCACTTTCCCGGTCTTCGGGTCTTTCAGGGCATTCACACATTTTATAAAGTATCCAAACCGTAGGCGCACTTCCCTGCCGGGAGCCAGTCTGAAGAATTTCCTGGGGGGGGTCTCCAGAAAATCCTCCTCTTCGATATAGAGCACTCTGGAGAACGGAATCCTCCGCGATCCCATGCCGGGATTTTGGGGATGGTTGGGGCATTCGAATTCCTCCACCTGCGTTTCGGGGTAGTTGTCGAGGATCACACGAAGGGGCCGCAATACCCCCATGACGCGCGGCGCCCGTTCATTCAAATCCTCACGGACACAATGCTCGAGCAGGGAGAGGTCGACCAGATTTTCATTCTTGGCAACCCCGATCCTGGAGCAAAAGGTCCGAATTGCTTCCGGTGTGTAGCCGCGCCTTCTCATGCCTGCGAGAGTGGGCATTCGAGGATCATCCCACCCTGTGACCGCTCCTTGCTGAACCAGCTCGATCAGTCTTCGCTTGCTTAATATCGTGAAGCTGAGATTGAGGCGGGCAAACTCTATCTGTTGAGGATGGGAATCCAGATTTAACTGATCCAGAATCCAATCATACAGGGGCCGGTTGTTTTCAAACTCCAGGGTGCAGATCGAATGCGTGATCCTTTCAATCGAATCCGACAGACAGTGGGCGAAGTCGTACATCGGATAGATGCACCACTTCGCTCCTGTGCGGTAATGAGTCGCTCGCTTGATCCGGTAGAGGACCGGATCTCGCATGAGGAAGTTCGGAGAGGCCATATCAATCTTCGCGCGAAGGACATGGGCTCCGTCGTCGAATTCGCCCGCCCGCATCCGGGCGAACAGGTCTAAGTTCTCTTCAACCGAGCGCCCCCGATACGGGCTCTCTTTTCCCGGCTCCGTTAAGGTCCCCCGTTGTTCCCTGATTTCATCCGCGCTTAAACTGCAGACATAAGCCTTTCCGGCTTTCATCAGCTCCACCGCGAATTGGTAGAGTTGCTCAAAATAATCGGATGCATAGAACAGGCGATCTTGCCAATCGAATCCCAGCCAACGGACGTCACTGATGATCGATTGAACATATTCAAGGGATTCACCCGCTGGGTCGGTATCATCCATCCGTAAATTGCAGGTTCCTTTATACTGGGCAGCAATACCGAAATTGAGGCAGACGGATTTGGCATGTCCGATATGGAGATACCCGTTCGGTTCGGGTGGAAATCGGGTGGCAACCCGCCCGTGAAACCGATTGGTTCTCAGATGTTCCTCGATTATTTCTCTTATAAAATCCGACGAAGGGATTGAATTGGTTTGGGCCATCGAGTTTGTTCCTTTCTCCTACCCGTCTCCGATTTCTAAATATATCACATCCTGCCTGTCTCGCAAGCTCTAATCACCTAAGAGGGTTGGAAGGGTGGCATGAAAAGGTGCAACTTTTGTTGCATTGTCAACCTTTCTCGATGTGGCTAATTTACGAATCCTAAAAGCTTATTTGATAAATGCGGAAATCGCGTCAACTTCTCTTGCTCCCTTTCTGGAAACGCTTCTTTAACCGAGCCATCCTCAGAAATAGTTTAATTACAGGGAGTTAGGAATACGCTTTCTTATTCACAATGAATCGGTATAGTGTTTGCTAAAGCTAAAGAAGGTCTGTGCGGATAGAGAGAACAGAAGCAAAATGAATTGAAGAAATCTTACGGGTCTTCTCCGAAGCAAAATCTCAGTGATCGTGTTGTGATTTGGAGAAAGGTATAGGCAAGCTCACGCTTAGAAACAAAACTTGAAATTTTTGAGATTCACGAATCTTTTTAATGGATTACATGTGCCTATTTCTTGAGCAAAATGGTTAAAACCGCTTCCTTCAAGCGGAAGAGAATCCAATTCCACAACTATTCAACATTCAATTGTGGGATTCGTGGAATAAATCATTTCAGTGGTTGCCCCTGTCTTTGCGACGAATAAGAAGCGACTTCTTGTCACGCCGGCGAGATGGTGAGCCGACCGGCTAATCCCGCGAAGCGCGGGATAGATGGGCATTTTTCGGACGCTTGTCAAAAATAACTATTGGACGAGAGACTAGTGAAAAAGAAAGAAAAAGAGACCCAACACCATGGAACCGTCAATTTTGAGAAGAGGAGATATCCCCGCGCTAATGTGGACTTACCGTTTGAGTATGATCGAGGGGATTCAGTGGTCAACCATGGTGAAACCCTCAATGCCAGCGAAGGCGGTCTCCTGGTCTACTTTCCGGAAAAGATGGAGATTGGAAAAATTGTCTCTTTGAGATTATTTTTCTCTCCCGGGTTTGAATTCAATGCCATCGAAGCGACGGTCAAGGTAGTCTGGGTGGATGTTCATCTAGAGGAAAACTGGGGGGATTATCGAGCCGGAGTCATGTTTGTTGACATCTCACTGGGAGACCTGGAAAAATTGATAATTTTCTTGAGAAGTCTTTCCGATCAATGATTCAACGTTCGCCTCCCTCCCGAGAGTCAATGTCAGCATTAACGAAAAACCACCTCCGCTCCAGGAAGGGACAGGCAGTCAGGTGACGAAGCAGACCGGAGCGAGCTAATCGATCAGATGGACGTCCAGAAAAAAGTCTCCTCGTGTTCCGTCTTCACCCAGATTCCCCAGTCCTTTTAAACGCAGGCGGGTCCCTTCCTCCACGCCGGGCGGGATCGTAACCATGAGGGTCTTCTTTCTCAGTCCTTGAGGAACGGAAATCATCTTTCTTGTTCCGAAACGGGCCTCTCTCGAAGTGATTTTGATGATCCCGTGAAGATCCAACTCATCCGGGATCGAGAGAGGGGTCAGAGGTTGAATACGGGGGGTCCGCTGCCGCTCGGTGTATTGCTGGAGCCCTCTATTCAAACCCGTTTTCGGAATCCAATCAAATACCTTGATAAAAACGAGACCCGCGACAAAACCGCCGATATGGGCCCAGAAGGCGACGCCTCCGACGTTTCCGGGTGAAGCGCCCGCAGAAACGATCTGCAGGACGAACCAAATTCCGAGAAAAATATAGGCCGGAATTTCAATGAACTGAATGAAGAAAATGATGAATACGAGCGTCAGGATCTTGGAGCGGGGATAGAGAAGAAGATAAGCCCCCATGACGCCTGAAATGGCTCCGCTTGCCCCGATCGTAGGGACATTCGAGTTCCAGTTCGTGAAAAGATGGATCACCCCGGCAGCCACCCCACAGAAGAGATAGAAGGCGAGATATCGAAGGTGACCCAGCCGATCTTCGATGTTATCTCCGAAGATATAAAGAAACCACATGTTCATGATGATATGGAGGAACCCTCCGTGAAGAAACATGGAGGTCAAAAAAGGGAGAGTTTGCCCGAAGCTCGTAAAGTGAGCGGCAATTTCCGGATTGGAGTATCGAAGGGGGACGATTCCGTATAGATAGAAAAGGTCCTGCAAATCGGGACCCTGAGCGAGCTCCCATAGAAAGGCAAGTATATTCAGCACAATGATGAGGACATTGACCGCGGGAAAGTTCTTCGAACGAATGGCATCTCGAAGGGGAATCATATCGTCAAGGACGAAATCTCAAATGCCAAATACCAAATGTCAAACAAAATCCAAATGCCAAACGATGGAGCAGCCCTCACTTACTTTTTTACTATAAACCGTAAAGATAGACAAGACAAGAAGAATTGGAAGAATTGGACATGCTGACAGTCGACGAAATATTGCTTGATTTTTGACGAGTTGTGCGTTAATTTGAACAGGGTATTCCAAACACCAAATTTCAAGCAGCGAGCACCAAGAATTTCCAAATTCCAATGACCGGGCCTTAGTCCCCTCTCCCCTTGTGGGAGAGGGTTAGGGTGAGGGGATTAGTTATTCGGACATTGATCATCGGTTTTTATTTGGGATTTGGTTATTGGGATTTCAACAAGCCGTAGGGTCAGCGTCCACGCTGACCTACCAGGCAGACGAGACGCCTGCCCTACGAAGAGTGACAAATTGATAATTATTAGAGGTTCCCTTGAGCATTTGGGTGATTTGAGTTTATTTGAAATTTGACATTTGGTATTTGGAATTGAATTAGAAACGTGGTCCCATCGTCTAGTGGCCTAGGACACTGGCCTCTCACGTCGGTAACACGGGTTCGAATCCCGTTGGGACCACCAGATAAAGACAGGGGATTAGCCATTTGGTTAATCCCTTTATTATTTTCCAATGACCAGATAGTGTCCGTTCGGAATCGAATTTAGCCTTTTTTGACCGCTTTTTGTTCAGGGACTAACAGCCATGGATTGCCGTCCCCGTTAAACTTACCTCCAAAATCTCTACCTATTTATCTTGGGGAAATCTGTCTAATCTTGGTGATTTCTCCAGTGGATAACTTCCTCTTCTATTGTTTTTACATTTTTGCCCCACCCCACAAACCAAAATCATTCATATCGAACTTTGAAAAATTTCCTTTAAAATACTGCCTCTTTTTTCCTGGAATACAGTATTTACCCTATTTACTTCCAAGTCATGGCAGAGGGAAAATATAGGGTAAGAAAGGGAAGATACTTTCTTCACATTCCAGCCCAAAAAGCAATGAAGAAATTTAGCATCTTAGTAGTGGATGATAACGATTTTTTTCGAAAAGCCCTCATGGAGAGGCTGCAAACTTCTTTCCCAGGGGTAGCCGTTAATGAGGTAGCAGACGGAGGTGAGGCTTTGCAGAAAGTCGACGCCTTCCTTCCTGATCTCATTTTTATGGATATTAAACTATCCGAAGAAAATGGTTTGGAACTCACGAAGAAAATTAAGGCAGCCCATCCCAATATTATCGTTTTTATTACCACAAGTTATGATGTATTTGAATATCGAGATGCTGCTTCCCAGTATGGGGCTAATCGTTTTCTTTCAAAAGCTTCTTTTAATTGGGGGGAGCTTGAAGAGTTGATCAAATCCTATCAGAAAGTTTAGACAGGAAGAGGTGAGAGGAATGATATTGAAAAGACTTTTGATTCGGAAACCTACAATAGGCTATGGGAAAGGACGCCTACCATGAAGGAGGGCGACATCTTTGAAAGTCTTTTAGACGGAATGGATTATGTAGTTAGGAACATCGTCAACAGCATGGTTGTTCTTCAATCAAGAAATGGAGACAGACGAATATTAACCGAGGTTGAGACTTTAAGAATCAAATCATTTTATCTGAAAAAGGAGAAAAAGAGTAATCCATGACGAAACAAGAGCAATGGAACAGAGTTTTGGGCTTGGGTGCATGGGATTGCCTCAGTGTGAATTTGATTGCTCTCATGATCACCATTGTTCTTTGTCTTATTTTATTCCGAATCATTTGACCGTGTGATTTACCAGTGGCAACGTCAAATGGTCCTACCTTCATTGTTTATTTCTTTCGATAGTCGTCAACTCACGGATCATCTCTCCATTGCAGACTCGTGGGTGCTATCTGAAGTCCAAGTCTCTGAGGATTTTTTCGTGCTGCCCAGTTCAAGGGAGGATGAACAAATCCTTCGGCCCTGTCCTTCATGCCGGAAGGGATTTTGTTCGTTTTGATTTGTGGGAACGATTTATGTTAAAAAATAGACTTATCTGAGGATAGATGCAAGAGAGATCAGGAGGACGAAAGGTGGCAGGTTCTTTGAACAGAGAGGAACTGGACGCGATCCGCAAGTGGCCGACGTGCGCCGTTGCGAACGCCATCGAGCTTTTCAACATTCGCCCGCGGAACCATGGATTCATGCTTCCCGACATCGAGTGCATGTATCCTGACCTGGGGCCCATGATCGGCTACGCCGTCACCGCGGTGATCACGGCCGAGTCTTCCGAGGGGCGCCGTGTGCAGCCGCACGATTGGTGGAAAGAAATCCTCAAGATTCCTGAGCCGCGCGTGGTTGTGATTCACGACGTCGATCGCCCTGCGCTCGGGTCCTTCTGGGGCGAGGTCAATGCCAACATCCACAAGTCCCTCGGTTGCGTGGGCGCGGTGACCGACGGCTCCGTTCGCGATATGACCGAGGTAAAAGAAGCGGGGTTTCACTTCTTCGCGAGTTGCGTGAGTGTCTCCCACGCCTATGTCCATCTGGTGGACGTCGGCGTTCCGGTGACCGTAGGAGGCCTCGTGGTAAGGCCGGGTGATTTGATCATGGGCGATTTGCACGGCGTCCTTTCGATTCCCGCGGAGATTGCAAAGGATGTCCCTGCGGCGGCTCAGCTCGTAGAGGATTGGGAGCGTCCCATCATCAACTTCTGCAAGTCGAAAACGTTCACGATCGAGGGTCTCAAAGAGCGTTATCTCTCCCCCAGGCCGACGTGGCCGCCCGGGAAGTAGACAGAACTGGGGAGAGGTAACCGGAAGGCACGTGGATTCTTGCTATGGCTAAGCGGAGCTCGAGAAAAAGAACCAGTCCGTTTCAGTTTCTTGTCGAAGAGGCCGGGCGGCTCGGGGCGATCGAGGCCAAGATCGTCACGCCGGGCATGGTCGTGGTTGAAGATCGGGTGTTGTTAAAATGTAAAACCGGGTGTAACATGTACGCCCAAAAGTTTGTCTGCCCTCCTCACACCCCGACCCCGCAGGAATTCAGAAAAATTCTGAAGGAGTACAAGGCAATCCTTGTCGCGAAATTTCCGGCAGAGGCAGAAGCCGATGAGAACGTGGGAAGAAGCCTCGTCAAAAACCTGTGTGCACCGGACACGCCTGCCGACCTTCGCATCCGGACAAAAGAGTTTTGGGACACGTGGGGCAGGGACAAGAGGAGTATTCTGCTGACCATGCTTGCGTTGGAGAAAGAAGCCTTCAATCAGGGCTACACCTTGGCGGTCGCCCTGACGGCAGGGTCCTGCGCCCTTTGCGAAAAATGCGACATGGAAGGACCCTGCGCCCACCCTACGATGGCGCGATATCCAGAACATGCCCTCGGAGTGAATGTGAAGAAAACGCTCAGGAATATAGGCATGTCGATCACATTTCCCTTCGAGAAGCACCCAGAAGGCATCGGCATGTTGTTAATTGATTAGAGAGGCGCAATCATGATATCGAGAATTTTGGTTCCGTGGGCTCTCCCGGAAGCCGGGAGAGAGATTCTCAGAAAATCGAAACTGCGCATCACTTATCTTCATGGACCGGCCGGAGAATTGCCGACGTTGGAGGAACTGGTCCAGGCGGTAAAAGAGGCGGACGTGGTACTTCCAAGGGGAACTCAACCTGTTCCTCGAGAGGTGTTGGTCGCAAATCCAGCTCTGCGTGGGGTTGCCAACCATGGGGTGGGATACGATAGTGTCGATGTGGGGTCGGCAACAGAGCTCGGGATTCCGGTAACGAACACCCCTGAAATCTTGACGGAGACGACAGCCGATCTCGCCTGGGGATTGCTGATCGCGACAGCGCGGAGGATTCCCCAAACCCACACCTTTACGGTTTCGGGCAGATTTACAGGACCTGTCGGCCACCCTTTCATGGGAATGGACATCAGCCCCGGAGGGTCGAATCGCCCCAAGGTGCTTGGGATTATCGGCTTTGGTAGAATCGGGCGTGCGGTGATGAGGAGGAGCAAAGGCTTCAGGATGAAGGTCATCGCCTATGATCCTCCCTTGAGAGAAGTGGTTGAGAAGACACGGGGCGTCGAATATCGACAGCTTCACGAGCTTCTCAAAGAAAGCGATTTCGTCACCCTTCACTGTCCCCTGACAAAGGAGACACGCCATCTCATCGGAAAAAGCGAGCTGGAGCTTATGAAACCCACGGCGGTCCTGATCAACGCGTCTCGAGGCCCCGTGGTGGATGAGATGGCCCTGGTATCGGCGCTTAAGGAGAAGAAGATCTTCGGGGCCGGGCTCGATGTTTACGAAAAGGAACCGCAGCTGGCACCGGGCCTTGCCGGGCTGGAGAATGTGGTCCTCCTGCCTCACATTGGAAGCCTGACCCAGGAGACGCGAAACCAGATGGCCATCCTGGCGGCCAAGAACGCGGTGGCCATGGCGAAAAAAAAGAAACCACGCAATCTTGTGAATCCCGAGGTTCTGAACCGGCCGGAATATCTCCAGAAGGCCTTCTGAAATCGTCTATCGCAGACCTTCTTTTTGCCCGTGACTAAATTGCCTGATGGTTTCTTTTATGAGCCAACCATTCCGCCTAACTTTCTATTCAAGATCCCAGCCGACAATCCTCAGTTTCGAGTTCACCCTGGAGGCGAAGCCTTGTTGGCGGAGCCCACGACATTTCTGCCGAGGATTCATCTCTTGAAGAGCGATTCCTGAACCTCCCTTTAAGCTGGAAGACTTCGATTCCGAAATCAATAAAAATCGGAAAAATTTCGTTTTTAGGGAAATAATACGGGACTTTTGTAGAAACCTCTTTCCTCTTTGGCTCCCGTCAAAGTATTGGAGTTTGCGAAAGATAAGGTGGTTATGAGAGCTTATGATGATAGCCGAGACTCGGCATCAAAAATGCAATGAAAAAGCCCTGCTAAGGGAAAAGCTTAAGGGTGAACTCAGGTCAAAACAGTATTAACCTTCCATTGGCTTATGTTGGTTTACGAGATATACACATTCAATGAGACAAAAGGCTATGAGCTCATCGCGGTTCTCCCGGAGAGAAGAAAGAACCCGGCGAGAATAACAAAGAACTCTGTAATGAATTGGGGGAAAATGCTTTCGGGTGATGACGGGGATGGCAAGAACATATTCTTCAAGCCCGTCAGAATAGACGCGAACGACCATTAAATGACAGGGTCAGAAATACCTCTACTTTCCTTAGCGCTTCCTTCCTGAAGTCCTCAAACTGAGATTGCTTATCGCCTTGCCAGATTTCAAACAATAATCCTCGAGAAGATAGTTTTCACAACCGTTTTTAAGACCTTTCCCATACTTGACTTATTGAGTAGGAATGAACAAATTTTGAGCGGGAGAAAGATATCTATATCTTAAATAAAAGGAGGGATTAGCATGAAGCCACACAAGTCAGTTCGTCTAATTTTCGGTATCGTCATTCTTTCGGTTGTTTTTACTCTTGCCTCAACTGCAGGACCTGTCATGGCTGCGGACAAGGAGGAGGCCCAGGGCATCGTCGACAAGGCCAAGGTCACACTGGAGGAGTTCTTGCGTGACAAGAATTACTCGTGGGTCAATGAGAACATCGACAAGGAAAAAGGGGTTCTCATCTATCCTCAGGTGCTCAAGGCGGGTTTCATTTTGGGTGGCTCTGGCGGGACTGGTGTGTTCCTCGCGAGGAATGCGAAGGGCGAGTGGAGCCAACCTGCATTTTACACCATGGGCTCGGTGAGCTTCGGCCTGCAGATCGGGGGGGAGGCCGCAGAGGTGATCGTGCTGTGCATGAATCAGAAGGCGGTCGACGCGCTGATGACGTCAAAAGTGAAGTTCGGCGGGGATACGTCGATTGCCCTCGGGCCTGTCGGGGCGGGCGCGAAGTCGAATGTGGTGGCCGACTTCGTCTCCTTTGCAAAGTCCAAGGGACTCTATGCGGGCCTCAATCTCGATGGCTCCGTCGTGGATGTCAGGGAGGGCCTGAATCAGGCTTACTACGGTAAAAGTCTGACGCCCATCCAGATTGTTGTTGATAAAAAGGCAACGAATCCTGGCTCTTCTGCTCTCAGAGCAGCACTGAAGAAAGCGAAGTAACTGAAACTCCGGATCACCTTTCGCGGTGTTCCGGGGAGAGCTAAGAATATCTCATCGTCTTCAAGGGATTGACCATTTGGTTAATCCCCTTATTTTCCCTGGTAACCGAATAGCGTCCGGTTGCGCGGGTCCTCTCCATGTTTGAGAAGGATATGATCAACGCTCATGCGGCCAAGGAGGGACTGCTCCAGCTCCTTTCGAGCAAGGAAACACCTGAAGAGATAGTAGGTAAGGGCCGTTTCCGCCTAGTCTCCGATGCCACCGAGCTCGAAACGCTCATCGACCGGATACTTGCCGTGCATCCGTCCGATGTCGAGGACTTCCGGAAGGGGAATGCGAAGGTGATGAGATTCGTGATGGGGCTTGCCATGAAGGCATCCCAGGGTAAGGCCAACCCGAAGCTTCTGAAAGAGAATCTCACGAAACGATTGAATTGAATACCTTTTTCCCGGGAGCTAAGAATCTTTTTCTTCCTTTAGCTCATCCGGGACAACAAAGATCATGTTCTTATTTTTCACCGTTTGGCCAAACATCGATTTTGCCCAGCTTAAACCAGATTCGAGTTTGCTTTTTCCCCTCAGATCCTTCCTTCTCTCTACTAAAATGCCCATGGGATCGCCTTTTTTGAGCTTTTGATTCTTATAAAGAACTTTATACGTTATCTTCTTGCCCATGCCGCCCCCCAATTTATATTATTCCACACTTAGATAAATTGCAATCTCAATGCCAAAAGACCCATGTTTTGCAATTAGCCAAATCTTAAAGGTTCTTCAAAATTGTGAAGCTCTGTGGGAAGCGGAAGGGTAGCATTTTTTGCCTTAAGGTGACCATGTTTTGTCCCCATACCCCCAACCGTTGACCTGCGCGTCTTCATCCCCCGGTGGGATGACCCATTGGGTATAGCCTGATTCTTATTCCTTTGGGTTAAGGAATTTTAATCCAAATTTCATCTCAATTTAATCTTTTCATGGGAGAATGGTGGCTTCTAAGATTTGGAAATCTTGGAAGAGAGAAAAAAGCCATAAACAGAGAAACCCTTTGTGGTTCATGAACGATATTCGATTAAACAAAGGGAACCGAATTGAGAGGGGTTTTTCAATGGGGAGAAAAGCGGGAAAATATATCAATGTAGAAATCTTCGATTCACATCAAGCGGTTGACTTAACTCAAATGACAAACCTGGTCGTCCTGGTCTTTTCAATTATTCTTTGCTTCCTCTTATTCCTCGCCAAGTGACGAACTGCACCGAGCTATTGCATTAAGGATTGTTGGCCTGACCCACATCCAGCCATTCAGCGAGCATGGATGCGTAACCCGGCTCCAGATGCTGGCTGGAGTAAAGAAATATTGTTCCGACGGAGGTGATTGTCTGGGCGATGTCTTGATACTCTGCCTGCTCCCCCATTTTTTTTAAACACTCAAAAATCTTTTCCTGGGTGAGGTCAAAGGGCGATTCCATGAAGATATCGAGAGGGACAGGACGGGGATAGAGCGCCGAGTTTTCGCGGATGACCTCCGCCATCATGAGCAGAAGGTCTTCTTCTCTCCGGGTCAGGAGAGTCGCATACGCTTCGCTCATGGCAAGAGAGGAATAGTACCGCGAAAGGCCGTCCTTGCCCTTCCTTTCCCGCAGATCCTCGTTTCTATGAAGCGTCTCTTTAAGGATTGAAACCCGCTTCGGTAAAACCGTCTTCTTCTTTTTCAGATTCAAGAAACCCCCGGTTGAGAAGTTCTGACAGAATCTCTTCCGTCAATACGAAACGGCCTTCCTTGCTCTTTTCACGGATGATGCTGGTTGCGACAAGAATGGCCGTCTCCCGGCTGGAATCCTTCTGGTTCAAGGATGTTTCTTTAGTTTCAGGGCACATATGGATTGACTCCCCCCCTCTCCTTCCCCTTACCCCGGTTTAAGAATCGCTCAGGACAATAGCCCTTTCTTGCCCAGCTCTTCTGCCACTTTCGCAAGTCCAAGTCTCTGATAGGTTGAGGCGGGAGGGGCGCCGGTCTCCTTGTCCCAGCCCATCTCTTCGTAATACATGTCCATTGCCTTTTTGATGTCTTCCTTATCCATGTGAATCGTCCCCTTGGTCAAAGGAGGCTTGCCCGAAGCATCCTTGAAGACCCATGCAGGAATGGCATCATGCTCCTTCCGCATCTCCTTTGCCCCCATGTCACGAATCGTCAGGGCGCGATGGAGGTTAAATATGCGTTCCCCCGCCTGGTCGAGCTCCTGCCGGCTCTTCTTATCCCCTGTCGCCAGGCTGTAGAGCATCGATTCGAGGGAGTCGTCACCCCGGTAACCACGTTCCTTCAGAGGCGATGCTACCCAGGGGCCCATCCAGTTGCAGATCGATAAGGAATCATGAAGTTCTTTCCGGATCACGGACCATTTCGCCATTCTTGCTTTGTAGACATTCATGGGTGTGTAGGCCCCGATTGCATCCACGGCGTCCGGAGATCCCCAGATCTCAGCAGCCAGACGCTTCTGAACATCGATAGGCAGCCCACTCCGAACGAAGTTGCAGTGAGAGTGGCACTGGCAGTCGCGGTTGTACTGAGTGTTGATGATGACGCCGCATTGACCGGCATCCTCGTTGGCGTGGTGTTTAGGAAACCCGAGGTGCCAGTAGACCAATTCTTTGTCTTCTTTCCATTCCGACTCGGGAATTCCCCAGCGCTCCAGCATGTACCCCGTCCCCAATCCCAGGGCAGTGCCGAGCTCTCCTTCTTTCTTGGCGATTCTTGGCATCAGCTCGAAAAGGAAGGTCGGATCCCCGTTTTCGTATTTGTCCCAGGAGTAGCTCTTGAATTCTTTCTCGTCCAGCTTCTCCTTGATCTTGCCCGTATAGTAAAGTTTCATGAAATCCCTCTGGATCTGGCCATAGTTGCACCAGAGTCCGAGGTCATCGGCCACATGCATCCCTACCATGCAGGACTCGATCACTGTTTCCCCCCGGGGACCATCCGGAAAAGTTTTGAAGAAACTGCGACCAAAGAGGAGCCCTGCGCAGGTATTCTGTCCCATTTCAGAGATGCCATACTTTGAAGACACGGAAGGGACTTTTACGGTGGTGTGGCATCGAATTGGACATCCGCTGCAACCGTTTCCTCTGACCGTGTACTTCCATGCCTTCTCTCCTAGATAGAAGGCTGCATTGTTGGTCCGGTAGGCAATCCGGTTGAGATCGTGGGGATCGCAAGAGCCCGTATCGATGCCCGGCTGGGAGGCTCCCCATTGACGGCCCCTTGAAGCGACCCACCGGGATCCGGCATTGAAGTATTCAGCCCAGGGTTGAGGGCTGTTTGGAACAACATGCTGATTATTGGCGCCCAGAAGTGAGAGGTGGAGCTTGACCAGCTTCTCCCATTCCCCTTTATCTCCAGCAATGGTAACCTTGCCGGTGCCGCGAACACCGATGGCTTTCAGGTTCTTCGAACCCATCACTCCGCCGACCCCTCCTGCTGAGTGGGAAACAGAATTCATAACGACGGACATGGGAACCCTATTCTCCCCCGCCTGTCCGATGGCTGCAACGGAAGCCTCCGGCCCCATGATCTGGCTGATCTCGACGGTGGTACGGCGAATGCCCTGCCCCCAGAGAGACCGAGCATCCTTGATCTCGACCTTTCCATCCTTGATGGAGAGCCACACCGGACGGTCGGCCTTTCCCTCGATGATGATCGCATCGTATCCGGCATACTTGAGTTCCGCCGCAAAATGGCCGCCCATGTGTCCGCTGGCTACCAAAGGTTTTGGATAGCAGGTAGGCCACAGGGTTGTAATGGCCGTTCTGCCGTTACAGGGAGCGCCTGTGCCGGCCAGAGGCCCAACCGCGTAGATAATCTTATTGGCCGGGTCGAAAGCTTTTGTTCCTGCCGGAACCTCATCCCAGATCACCTTATAACCGATGCCTGTTCCTCCCAGGAAGTCCTTGTATTTTTCGATTGTATCTTCCGTTGAAATCCGGCCGGACGACAGGTCGACGCGCAGAACTTTTCCAGCCCATCCGCCATGTCTTGCCATGTTCGTTCATCTCCTTTCTTAATAACGTCTGATTACAACGATTACAGAACGATTACACCGAAATAACCCCTCCCTTCCTCCCCTTAATTTAAGGGGAGGCGAGGCGGGGTTAATCATCTTAGAAAAGCAGCCAATGTAAGGAAGAATCTCTGTAATCATTTTCGAGAATCTCTGTAATCAAGAGAGCGAAGCTCTCTCACTGCTTGTGACACTCAATGCAGGCCGAAGCTTTTTCAGGTGAAATGACGGCAGCGGCAGCCGCACGGACCGGAGATCTATCTGTTAGGTCCGTCCAGGCTGCGTAGGCAAGGGCGTCTGCGGGACAGGCCTCCACGCACTTCGGTTTTCCATTGCAGAGGAAGCATTTGGTGGCCTTGTTCGTATCCGGGTCGAAAGACATCATCTCCCAGGGGCAGGCCTTCTGACAGATCTGACAGCCGACACATTTCTTTGAATCCACCATTCTGGCTTTTGTCTTGGGCTCCATGACAATAGCATCGTTCGGACAGGCAGTGGCACAGGGAACCGGATGGGGACATTGCTTGCAGAGGTCTTGGACGATAAATCCATTGCCCCAGTTTCCCTGACCCCGCTGCCCGGCGTAGACGCCTTTAGGGCCAAAGTTAGCATTCCTCGCGACCTTGATCCGGGCCATGGAAGGCGCTGCTTTCCCGTCGTTGAACTCGGTACAGGCGAGTTCGCACCGCCGGCACCCCACGCACTTCGTAGGGTCTGCAATGACGATCCCCTCGGCCTTATCGATGATCACCAGGGGCATCTTCTTACCGCCTTTCGCCCCCAGGGCGGAAATTCCAACAACAGTAACTCCGCTGATTAGGAGGAATTCACGCCGCGAAAAAGGATGGTTCACGTTAATAAAATTCAGAACCTTTTTCAAAATCTCATGGTTTTCGCCTTGATGACTCATTTTCCTTCTCCTCTAAAATGATTGTTTATCTTTAGAAACCGTTATTCCCGCCCATGTCTGCCGACTACTCAGTCCAGTCCCGCGTTGCGTTGAGCATCAATGTCGTGGTCTTCTTGGGCTTGATTTCTAAACGACGTGTTTTTCGGTCATTACTTCGGATTTGTTACGACCCTCCAAGGAGCTATTGAACTCCTCGGAGGTTTCGAATCGGCACCTTCTGGATTTCCCATCTCATTTCTGCCTCCAAAAGGTTGAGGTTAAGTCGAGAAGTTGGCCCTTATAACCGATTTGCATCGATAAGAAAGTACTAATTCCAACTGAAAAAGTCAACAAGAATTGTCGCTGGCCGCTCTCCATTTATTTATAAACTTCACCTTCCCATCAGGAACCCCTTACTCCTGGAGCGCCCGTGAGGGAGTCCCTTTGCGAGAGTGGGAAGTGACATCTCCTCCCTTTGGCAAAGGGAGGTCGGGAAGGATTTTAAGATGTTTTCCAACGAGGGGAAATTTCTCCTTTTTTTGAAGCCTGCCGAGCCCAGACCGAATATGATTATGGACTGACTAATACGTGGCTTGGGATATGGACCAACTCAGGAAGGAAAGGAAATGGATGAGATGAAATCTATTGGACGCTCACGGCTCCCATAGTGCCTTATCAGCCACCGCATTGGGGCGCATCCTGGTTTGATGCTTCTGGTCTCCCAATATCTTTGCTGCCGCAATGAGGGCACTTTAGGTTTCTTTCCTCCGTAGGGCCAAACGGCGCCTCCACTTCGAAAGTGGCCTTGCACTGGCGGCAGGTGAGTTGCCAAGTGACCAATATTTGTCGTTTATTCTCTTGCGGCATTGCTCTTGACTCCGACACACCTTCTCTTTTTGTTCTGGTATACAGTTGATTTGGGGCAAAATGAATATAAAATCAAAGCATTTCGGTGTCAACCTTTCGACTTTCCAGCCCATCCCTCGACTTGGCTCCGGACGGTTTAACTCATCCCATTTTTAATTCCATCTCCTCCAAGCGCTGAACCTTATCTCGGATCTCCGCGGCCCGCTCAAATTCCAAATGGCTGGCTGCCTCCTTCATCTCCTTCTTCAACTTCTGAATCGTTGCGGGAATCTCTTTAATGGAAACATAGGCCTCTTCGACGTCGGACACAGTCGGAATCGTCAAATAGTCAGCCTCGTAGATCGAAGCCATAATATTTCGAACCGACTTCTTCACGGACTGCGGCGTAATCCCGTGCTCTTCATTATACGCCTCCTGGATTTTCCTCCGCCGGTTCGTTTCTAGAATCGCCTGATCCATCGATCGGGTCATTTTATCCGCATAGAGGATGACCTGGCCGTTCACGTTTCGTGCGGCACGGCCGAAAGTCTGGATCAGTGATTTTTCGGATCGAAGAAAACCCTCCTTGTCGGCATCCAGAATGGCAACCAATGCCACCTCCGGGATATCAAGACCTTCCCTCAGAAGGTTGATTCCGACCAGAACATCAAATTTCCCAAGCCGGAGTTCTCGAATGATCTCCACCCGGTCCAAGGTGTCGATGTCGGAGTGGAGGTACTTGACCCGAATTCCAAGGTCCGCGAAGTATTCGGTCAAATCTTCTGCCATGCGCTTGGTGAGAGTAGTTACGAGAACCCTCTCCTTCCGCTTCACCCGCTTCTGGATCTCCCCCAGAAGGTCATCGACTTGATTCTTCGCAGGTTTGACATCCAGGAGAGGATCGCTCAGACCCGTCGGGCGGATGATTTGCTCCACGATCTTTCCATGGCTCTTCTTCATCTCATATTCACTCGGGGTCGCCGAAACATAAATGACCTGCCGGATGCGGTTCTCAAACTCTTCGAACATCAGCGGCCGGTTGTCCAGCGCGGAGGGAAGACGAAATCCGTATTCCACCAGTGTTTCCTTCCTGGATCGGTCTCCCCGGTACATCCCGATCAGTTGGGGAAGGGTGACATGGCTTTCATCGATGAATAAGAGATAGTCGCTCGGATAATAATCCAGAAGCGTGGGAGGAGGTTCTCCAGCTTTTCTTCCGGTGAGATGGCGGGAATAGTTCTCGATTCCCTGGCAATAACCCAGCTCCCGAAGCATCTCCAAATCGAATTTCGTCCTCTGTTCGAGTCTCTGGGCTTCGAGAAGTTGATTTCGGGACCGAAACCATTCCAGCCTTTCCTTCAACTCTTCCCGGATGCTCTGAATGGCTTTTTGCATACGGTCCGGAGGAGTGACGTAGTGGCTTCCCGGATAGATCGGAACTTTATCCAAATGCTCGATGATTTTCCCTTTCAAGGGATCGATTTCAGAGATCTCTTCAACGCAATCTCCAAAGAGCTCGATCCGGATCGCCCGGCTTTCCTCATGAGCCGGGAAAGACTTCAATCACATCTCCTCGAACCCGGAAAGTCCCGCGGTGAAAATCAATATCGTTTCGCTCATACTGAATCTCGACCAATTTTGAGAGGATCGCTTCCCTGGAGATGTCCATTCCTTTTTCCAGATAGAGGAGCATTCCATGGTATGCCTCCGGAGATCCCAAACCATAGATGCAGGAGACACTGGCGACAATGATGACATCGTTTCTTTCAAGAAGGGAGCGGGTGGCCGAGTGTCGCATCTTGTCAATTTCTTCGTTGATCAGAGTATCCTTCTCGATATAGGTATCGCTGGAGGGGATATAGGCTTCCGGTTGATAGTAGTCATAGTAACTGACGAAGAATTCAACCGCATTCTCCGGAAAGAGTTCCTTGAACTCCCCGTAAAGCTGGGCAGCCAGGGTCTTGTTGTGGGAGATGACCAGCGCGGGTTTCTGAACCTTCTCGATGACATTCGCCATGGTGAAGGTCTTTCCGGACCCGGTCACCCCCAAAAGAACCTGGTGCTTCGCCCCTTCAAGAACATTCTCACATAGTCTTTCAATGGCCTGAGGCTGATCGCCTTTCGGTTGGAACTCAGAGACAAGTTTAAATGAGTTCATGACTTTATTTTACAATAAAAAGGGAAAGAGGGGAAAGGCTTTAGTTCGGGCGGAGTTCCGAGTTTCAAAAAAAGATACACATAGGCGATATCAGATGGCGAATGGTCAAGAAACAAATATGTGATTCGAGCCAGGCTATTGGCTATCACCTATAAACTATAAGCTCTGTTCTTATCCCTTGGTGTTGTTTCCGTTCTTAAGAACTTTTTTCTTTTTTTGCGGGGCTGGCAGGAACTTCATTTTTGTTGTTATTGACATCTTCGGGTTTCAATTTTTTCTGGACGCCGGAGGCGTAGACGATGATGGCGGATTCGCCATCGACCGGACATTTGTTTTCGCAGATGCCGCAGCCCGTGCATTTTTCTTCTTTGATGATGGGGCGTTTCTTATCGTCACCGATGATGGCATGATAGGAACACTGCTCATTACAGACGAGGCAGATTTTTTCCGTGTCCCAGGCAATACACCGTGTCTTGTCGACATGAGCGATCCCCATCTGCAGGAGGCGTTTTTCCTCGATCGGAAGAGGCCGGATGGCTTCGGTGGGACATATCCTTCCACAAAAATTACAGAACTCTTCACAGTAACCGATTCGGGGAACAAGCCTCGGTGTGTAAAGGCCGGCCAGGCCCGCCTCCAGAAGAGTGGATTGTAGGGCATTATTGGGGCAGACCTTCAGGCATTCGCCGCAGCCCGTACAGACGGAAACAAATTGCTCTTCGGGAAGAGACCCCGGAGGCCGAATCAGCCGGTTATTTCTCATTCCGCTCTCTGACTGGAGGGGATTGGCCTTGATCATCAATGCTGAGACAGCACCAAAAGCCAGGGACCCCAGAACATACCTCCTCGAAAGGTTTACACCATGCACCGTTCTCCAACGAGGTAAACCGAAATGGAAAGAAACAGCTTCCGGGGGACATTCAAGGCATTTGAAACAGGAGACGCAATCCTGCTGCCGGTATTCCTGCGGATTCGCTTCAGGAATTGCACCCACCGGGCACTCCTTCACACACTTGAGGCAGTGGGTACAATCTTCTGTGACAAACCGTTTCAATATACGAAAACGTGAAACGATTGAAAAGAGGGCCCCCAGCGGACAGAGGTATCGACACCAGAACCTTTTTCTGGCGACCCCCAGGGTCAGAACGATGACAAAAAACAGAAAGATCAGAAGGTTGACCTTAAATAGAGGCATCGGAATGGTCGACGCCATCAAAGAGTTTTGAGGGAGAAAATTCTGAACCTGCGGGACAACGTGATTAAAGACAAAGATGGCAGGAGGATAGAATGCGATGACAAGGGTGCGGGTGATGAGGCTGATGGGGTCGAGAATGTACATGACCTGAAAGGCCATCAGACCTGCCACAAGAGAAAAGATGAGAATCCCGTAGCGGAGCTTTCTGAGGGATTGGTCGTTAACGCTCTTAAACCCCTTCTTTTCTCTGAAAAGAATTCGGTCGAAAAAATCGATGGTGGCGCCCATGGGGCAGAACCATCCACAAAAGAAATTGCCAAAAATAAAAACGACGAGGAGCACTCCGAAGGCAGGAAGCATTCTCAGGATGACCTCCTTCTTCGTGAGGATCGTAATGATCCCGATAAAGGGATCGAGGCGAAGGTAGAGGTCCACCGGGATTTTCAGCTCAAGGGGAAAAGCGGCCTTGATGATGAGATAGAGAAGGAAGAAAAACGAAAGGGTTTGAATCGTCCTCCTCAGGTAGGGAATCGCTTTTTTCATGCAGCCGTGACCTTCTTCACCCGCACCTTTGAGAGGTTGATCTGGCCCAGGCCTAGATCGTAAGCATTCTTAACGAACTGGATCTCCTCCGGCTTGAAAGGTTTTCCGGTCTTGGGATGCTTGAAGAAGGCGGCCGCATAAGCATCGAGCGCTACGATATCGGCAGAAGCGATGACTTCTCCGATATCCTCAGTTTTTCCAGGCCCCTTTGGACCGTTCGTTGTGAGAATCCGGATCGCATCCATCACCACCAGGTCTGGTTTTCGGACCGTATTGACATCCGCGATGCACTGATGAAGTCCGATCTTATGCAATTGCTCCATATCCCATGTGATCCCGATCAGGTTTTTCATTCCAAGGGTCAGTTCCGTGGCAAAGTGTTGTTTGGGAATGGGGAAATTGATAAAGACATCGGAGTCGAGCACGTCTCTGAGGATTTCAACGGTCTTAAGCTTCTTGCCCTTCTGAACCTCGACCTGCTTATAGGAGTTCCGGCCATGGCCGGAGAAGATGTCTGCCCCTGCCTTCTGGGCCGTCTCCTTTAACCCCGACCGGGAAAAACAAAACTGGTAATTATCACAGGTGTGATCCCAGACCGCGACTCGCTTCGCACCCGTGTCATAACACATCTTGATCAAGGCCGAGAGAAGGTCAGGGTTATTCGTGCAGGCCTGGTCAGGCGTCCTCGCCCAGGCGATGTTGGCCTTGATCACGACCCTTTGCCCTTTCTTGACAAATCGGCCCATCCCGCCCAGAGGAGCCATGGCAGCCTGAAGAAGCTGGGAGGCACTTCCGTTTTTGGCGATGACCAGATCAGATTCTTCAGCGGCATGGGCAAGGGAACCATAAAATGGAAGCTTGCTCGATAAAAGAGGGAGTGCTCCCGCGGCAGCGGTTCCCTTGATGAACTGTCTACGAGTGATTTTCTTACTTTGGGAATGATCCATGATTCCTCCTTTATCTTAAGTTCGAAGCACGAAATTAAAACGAACTATACACTCTAAACACTAAACTCTAAATCCTAAACAAATCCGAAATCTAAAACTCTAAAAGATTAAGTTAAACGGTTTTGAATTTGGGCTTTCGAACATTTGAGTTTGTTTAGAGTTTAGGGTTTAACCCTCGTCTCTTACGCTACCCGATCTCAAGCTTGGTTACGCTACGGTGTCATGATCAGCCGTGACACTCCCTTATCCGTCCCAAACCAGATACTGTTTTTATCCTCGGCTGCGCAAAATACCCCGTTGCTCAATAATCCATCGGAAACCGTCAACGACTCCCACTGTTTCGTCGGAAGGTCATAAATACTCACCCCGTTATCCCGACAGATGAGAACCTTCTCCTTGGTCACGGCGATGGAATTAACCCCTCCGCTCTTCAACGAATCCGTAGGCTCCATTTTATTCCAGCGGTCGGATGCAGGATCGTATTGGAAGAGCGTTCCTCCGATACCCCCCGCCCATATTTTCTGTCCGGCGCTGACGACGGATTTGATCTCGGTCTCGGCTATCCCTTCTCTCTGCGAATAGGTTTTCCAGGTTTTCTTGGCTTTGTCAAAACGACTGATCCCTCCGTTCGTGCCCGCCCATAGGAAGCCGGATTCGATCAGAAGGGAATTGACAAAATTCCCAGAGAGGCCGTCTTCCGCCGAATAGAATCTCTTCCACCCTTCTATCTTTTTATCGAAGAGCGAAAGGCCCTTTTCCGACCCCACCCAGACCCAATCTCCATCCAAAGCCATGGAGTTGACTTTTTTGGCACGGCCGTCATTGGTCGTGAATTTTTTCCATGGGGGATTTCTCCGGGGATGGTAGTAGGATATCCCTCCGCCTCCAAAACCGTAAAAGTAGGTGCCAAACCAGATGCGATCCACATCCGGAAGAATGACGGAGACATGGTTATAAGGGAGAAGATTTTGCCAATTAATGCTGACTCCCTTATCGATTTTGTCCATGGGCTCTCCCTTGGTCGTATAGGCTCTGCAAGTCTTCTTGGACGGATCGTAAAAGGTAGCCCCCCCGCTATAGGTTCCGAACCACAATTCCTCACCTTGAACGGCAATCGCAAACACCATTTCACTGGAAAGACCCTCTTTGGGGGTGACCTGTTGGAAGGACAAGGGCCGCCTTAACATACCGGCGTCGGAAGGAAAGGAAACAAAGAAGATAAAAAAGACCGGGAAAGACAATTTTATTAAGGACTTAAGAATTCTTTTCATCTCTCCTCCTCTAATAGACCCATAATTATGTCGAATCAAACGGAGTTTTTCAATAGTCGTTGCCATTTCATCCTCTCCCAGGGGGATCATAGGAGCAAAAATTTCATCCACTTACCTTGACAATCCCCTTTTGGATGATTATCTAAAGGGCAGCGCTAAAGGGTTGTCTTTTATCTGTTGACCAGCCAAACTTACAAAGGACCCCTAACTCATTAATTTTAAATAGCTTTACTTCAAGGAGGTGATGCGAAGTATTCATTAACAATGGAATTATATTTCCAATTTTATTGATTTGAAAACCACTGACCAAGAAAGGAGAAGTCAAAGATGAAGATCAGACCGTTACAGGACAGAGTGATTGTCAAACGACTCGAGGAGGAAGAGAAGACAAAAGGCGGGATCATCATTCCTGATACTGCAAAAGAGAAACCGCAGGAAGGGAAAGTCATAGCGGTTGGGAAGGGAAAGATGACAGAGGAAGGTAAGCTGATCCCTCTCGACGTAAAGGTTGGGGACAAAATTCTCTTCGGAAAGTATTCGGGCACAGAGATCAAGATTGAAGGGGAAGAGCATCTCATCATGAGAGAAGAAGATATCTTAGGAGTGATTGAAGGAAAATAACAAATTTCAAAGAAATGGAGGTAAGTCAAAATGGCAAAGGAACTGAAGTTTGATCAGGATGCCCGTAATGCAATTTTGCGGGGAGTCAATATCTTAGCCGATGTGGTCAAGGTCACCTTGGGCCCGAAGGGAAGGAATGTCATCTTGGAAAAATCCTTTGGAGCCCCGACCGTCACCAAAGACGGTGTGACCGTGGCCAAAGAAATCGAATTGGAAGATAAGTTTGAGAACATGGGCGCACAAATGGTTAAGGAGGTGGCGAGCAAAACCTCCGACACCGCCGGAGATGGAACCACGACGGCCACCGTCCTGGCCCAGGCGCTTTATCGTGAAGGATCGAAGGTGGTCGCGGCCGGTGCCAACCCCATGGATGTGAAACGTGGGATGGATTTGGCGGTCGAGGAAGTGTCGAAAGAGTTAAAGAAGCTGAGCAAGCCGACGAAGGACCAGAAGGAGATTTCTCAAGTCGGGAAGATCTCTGCCAATAATGATGAAACCATCGGGAACATCATTGCTGAGGCCATGAATAAGGTCGGCAAAGAAGGTGTGATCACCGTAGAAGAAGCGAAGGGAATGGAGACGACGCTCGATGTGGTCGAGGGGATGCAATTCGATCGGGGATATCTCTCTCCTTACTTTGTCACCGATCCTGAGAAGATGGTAGCGGTGCTCGAAGATGTCTACATCCTTCTCAACGAGAAAAAGATCTCCAACATGAAAGATATGCTTCCGATCCTGGAACAGATTGCCAAGATGGGAAAGCCCCTCTTAATCCTTTCCGAGGATGTGGAAGGGGAAGCCCTGGCTACGTTGGTGGTCAATAAACTCCGAGGAACCCTCAAGTGTTGTGCGGTGAAGGCACCCGGTTTTGGAGATCGCAGGAAGGCGATGCTGGAGGATATCGCTATCCTCACCGGAGGAAGGGTGATTTCTGAGGACCTGGGCATTAAGCTGGAAAACATCAAATTGAACGACTTAGGCAGGGCAAAACGGATCACCATCGACAAAGACAACACAACCATCGTCGATGGCGCAGGAGACAAAGACGACATTGAGGCGAGAGTGAAACAGATCCGTGCCCAGATCGAAGAAACCACCTCCGATTATGACCGGGAGAAGCTTCAGGAGCGCCTGGCCAAGATCATCGGCGGAGTGGCTGTCATCAACGTCGGCGCAGCGACAGAGACAGAAATGAAGGAGAAGAAGGCCCGTGTCGAAGACGCCCTGAACGCAACCCGGGCGGCTGTAGAGGAAGGAATTGTTCCGGGGGGTGGTGTAGCCTACCTCCGCTGCCTTCCCGCACTCGGTAAAATGCAATTAGAAGGAGATAAGAAAATCGGGGTCGATATTGTGAGGAGGGCCCTGGAAGAACCGATCCGCCAAATCGCCAATAATGCCGGTCAGGAAGGATCTGTGGTGACGGAGAAAGTGAAAAATGAGAAGGGAGCTTTCGGATTCGATGCTTCGCAGGACGAGTACACGGATATGATCAAGGCAGGAATCATCGATCCTACCAAAGTGGTCAGGCTCGCCCTTCAAAACGCGGCTTCCGTCGCTTCGTTGATGATCACCACACAAGCGATTGTGGCCGACAAGCCCGAAAAGAAAGCCCCTTATCCCCCCATGCCTCCGGGTGGCGGCGGAATGGGCGGAATGGGTGATATGTACTAAGATTTTAATCTCTATTGAATTTGAGAAGAGGGCTTGGGAGTCTGGAACATTTTTCCCAAGCCCTTCTTATTTCAACCCTTTCAGAAGGTTCTCCCCCCCTAAGTCATCCTCTTTGAACCCTGTCCCTCAACTATTTCATACCGCTCCATTGCCGTCCAAATTTGGTCCAATGGCTCGGATGTCGAATCCTCTGCGCCCTCAGCGGCTCTGCGGTGAGAATCCTATGGTGGAAAAGCATGATCCTGTTGTAACTATTGGATTCTATTCTCAAAAGTCCCCTTTTACTTGCAATTCAAAAAAAAGGGGTTTAATATTTTGTCCGTAGTGGAAAGAAAACCGTTGCAAATTGAATTTCGGCATCTGGAAACTTTCTGCCGTGTGGCTGACTTAAAAAGTTTCTCCAAGGCGGCTGACGATCTTTTCCTCACCCAACCCACGGTCAGCGGCCACATCCTCTCCTTGGAGCAATCGCTATCTCTGCGCCTTTTTGACCGGGCCAGTCGGGAGGTACGGCTCACAAAATCCGGGCAGGTCTTCCAGGAATATGCTTCAAAAATTTTGTCTCTGCGTCAGGATCTGGTGAATGCATTGAGTGAATTTTCCCTGGGGATCAGGGGAGAACTCTCTTTGGGCAGCAGCACCATTCCCGGAGAGTACCTCCTCCCCAGACGGATCGGTGATTTCAAAAAAGAACACCCCTCTTTTATCATCTCCCTCAAGATCGCTGATACGAAAGAGGTGATCGAATATGTCCTACAGGATCGAGTCGAGATCGGAATCATCGGCGCCAAGGTCAACCATCCTTCCCTCCATTATGAAAAGTATGCAGAAGACGAGATCATCGCCGTGGCTCCTTCCGATCACCCTCTCACCCGAAAAAAGAAGGTAACCCTCGACGAGCTGCTCGAAGAACCCTGGATCCTTCGGGAGGAAGGCTCTGGAACCCGGATCGCAGTGGAAAAGGCGTTACGGAGGAAAGGCAAAAGCTTCAGAGAATTCAACGTGGCCATGGAGATGGGGAGCACCTCTTCGGTCAAGGAGGGGGTAAAGGCCAAATTAGGTCTTGCGTTTATTTCTCAAACAGCCGTCGAGGAAGAAGTCCGTCAAGGCTTCTTTTCGCGAATCGATCTCGATCGCTTTGAACCTATCCTCCGACAAATTTATATCGTTTTTCATCGCCGTAGAACGCTTTCCCCGATGGGAATGGAATTCCTTCGATTTCTCAGAAGCAAGAAGGAGAAATCATAGAGGGACGGTTTGGGCAGATGATTTCATCTGCTTCTATCTAAGCGTTGCGAAAACAAAAACTTTGGGAGGGGGTCATTCCGGAAAGCCTTCTTGAAGAAATAGTTGACTTAGAAACGATTATTATCTTAAATAATAGTGCGGTATGGAAAAATCCAAAGAATCCGGAATGAATAAGATGAAAAGAGTTCTCCCGCTTTTTCTTTTTTTAGGTCTCTTCGTTTCCTCCGTTGCTGACGCGAGGGTCTATTTTGATATCAATGCCCCGAGCTTCGTCCAAATTCCCATCGTCCTCGCAAAATGGAAACCGGTGGACAAAACCCCCTCTTCCTTTTCGGAAAAGGTGTATGAGATTCTGGCCAACGATCTCACGCTTTCCGGTTTTTTCAAGGTGATCGATGCCAACCGTCTTCCCCCTTCTCTTCGAGAAAGGGACGGCATCCCCAGCCCGTCCGCTTTGCAAGAGTGGATCCCTGCGGGCGGAGAAATTCTCTTGGCGGGCGAGGCCCTTTTGGAACCGGACGGTCTCAATTTCAAGATGAAATTTCACCTGTACGATTTAGTGGAGCAGAAACACATTGTTGGGAAGCAGTACGAAGGCAATTTACAAACCCTTCGACCCGCAGTGCACCGAATGGCGGACGAGATCCTTCTTCAAATCACGGGGGAGAAGGGGGTTCACAATACCAAGATCGCCTACGTGCTTCTTCAGGGAACGGGCAAAGAGATTTGTATTGCTGATTTCGACGGCACGAACGTCAAACAGATCACTCAGAATAAGTCCATCAACCTTTCGCCGGCCTGGGCTCCCGACGGGAAGCAAATCGCCTTCACCTCCTACCTCAGACGAAATCCGGATCTTTACCTAATCGACGTGGATGGGAAGAACTTTCAACTCTTCTCTCGATATCCTGGGTTGAACGTCTCTCCCTCCTGGTCACCCGACGGGAAAAAGATCGCTCTGATGATGGGAATGGAGGGAAAATCAGATATCTATCTCATGGAGTCCAACGGAGGCAACCCCAGGAAGTTGACGAGGGGGCACGGCAATGAGGCTTCGCCCACATGGTCCCCGGATGGTGAGTCGATCGCTTTCGTCTCCGACCGATCCGGGTCTCCACAAATCTATATCATGGCGCGGGATGGGTCCAACGTGCGCCGACTGACGTTCGAAGGCAGTTACAATACCAATCCTTCCTGGTCCCCCAAAGGGGACCGGATCGCTTTTTGTTCAAGGGCAGAAGGGCGTTTCGAGATTGTTACGATTGGAATCGATGGATCGGGGCTCCGGAGGCTGACATCCAATTCCGGAAATAATGAAAACCCCAGTTGGTCGCCGGATGGCCGTTATATTGCCTTCAGTTCCAGCCGGACAAGGGCGTTGAAGATTTTCATCATGAATGCAAATGGCTTCAATCAGAGACCGTTAACGACATCGAAGGGAGGTGAATCGAACCCTGCCTGGTCAAGGCGGTTTGAGTAAGCCCCGTTAGAGATGACAGGCCTTTGCCCTCTGCTCTATCTGTAAGCAAGTGAAGCCTGTGATAGGACCCCACCCTGCATGACGGAGACTCTAACAGGGAAATGAGTTTTTCAAATCATTTATGAAGGGAGGTTGCCATGCGTAAGAAAAGTCTCATGATCACTGTTCTCATCCTCTGCCTCGGGCTCGTCATGATGGGTTGTCCGAAAAAGACGGCCGTGAAAGAAGAACCCTCCGTCAAGAAGGAAGAAGCAGCCAAGTCTGAAGCAGAGCGTGCCGCAAAGGAAAAAGGAACGACCACCAAAGAACAATTCGAGAAAAGCCTTGTCGCGGAGAGGACCCCTGGGATCGAAGGACAGGTTTTCGAAAGCTCCCTGCTCAAGGATATTCACTTTAACTTCGACAAATATGACATCCGTCCTGAAGATGCAGCCCTTCTGAAAGAAAATGCAGCCCTTCTGAAGAAATTCGCTAATGTCAAGGTCCAAATCGAGGGCCATTGTGATGAACGAGGAACCGTAGAATATAACCTCGCCCTCGGTGAGAGGCGGGCCAACAGGACAAAGGATTATCTCGTCTCATTAGGCATCTCCGCAGCCCGTATTTCCACGATCAGTTACGGAAAGGAGAAACCGCTCGATCCCGGCCATGAAGAAGAAGCCTGGGCCAAAAATCGAAGGGCCCATACCATTATCACGGGAAAATAATGAGCCGCAGCACTCCTCCGGGAGTTCCAACGGTCGCGAGGAGAGCTTGTTCACCCAAAAAACAACTTTTGCAAAGGTGATGGTATGAAAAGATGGATTGTCTTTTTAATAGGATTGTTGCTTTTCGGATGTGCCAGCGCCAGGGATGTACGAGTGCTGGATAAAGAGATGGATAAGCTCTATTCCCAGGTTAATACCCTCCGAAAAGAAAATGAATTGACCAAGAACGACTTATCTAACCTGAGGACAGAAAACCAAAAGTTGAAGACGGACCTCTCGCTCCGGCTCGAGAATATTCAATCTGAAATGCAATCCCTTTCGACAGATATCGAGGAATACAAGGAATTGCTGAAACGACCCTCCAAGGATGTGGACCGTATCAAAGACGATTTGGAAGTCCGCTTGAAAGGTCTCGAAGAAAGGAGAAAAAATCAGGAGGAAAAAATCAGGGAGTTAGAGGAACGCCTTAAGTCACCCGAGCCTAAAACGTCCGACCCAGGGCTGAAACCAATGGAGCCGGAGAAGCCCGCTTCCGCCAAAGAGATCCCCGCCGAGACAAAGGGAAGCTCCGCCGGGATTGGAGACCTCTATAAAGATGCTTATGAGACATTCTATCGGGGAGATTTGGAAGTAGCCCGAAGAAAATTCGAAACTTTCCTCAAACAATATCCCAACACAGAACTTTCTGACAACGCCCAGTTTTGGATCGGGGAGACTTACTATCTGAAAAAGGATTATGAGAAAGCGATTCTAGAATACGAGAAGGCGATCGTGAAATATCCGGAAGGGGATAAGATACCCTCGGCGATGTTCAAACAAGCCCTTTCCTTCTTGGAACTCAAGGATAAGACGAATGCCAGAACGTTGTTCAAGCGGGTGATCGAAAAATATCCTCGCTCCGACCAGGCCGAAATGGCCAAAAAGAGGTTGGAAGCGATCAAATAGAAACTGGAACCCGCCAATAAAAGAAGGCCCATCCCTCCTCAAAGGGGATGGGCCTTCTTGCCTCTCGGTTTCTTCCTAGCGGAAGCAACGGCCCGCCCCTTAGACAGTGTAAATGTCCTGATTCTTGTCAATCTTAAGTTCGATTGGAGTAAGGCTGTCCATCTTGTTAAAAAGGGAGCTGTATTTATACACCGTACCATCATCCACATTAAAAATAGAAAGATGACATTCACACAATAATCTATTAATATCCGCATCCCATACAATGGTCCCTCCTTCGTGAGGGCAAACCCTGCTGTACGCAACCAGTTTGTCTTTTTTCGTTCTCACTAAGATACCCTCTTTCCCTTTGAATTGAAAATTGACAGATTCTCCACGCTTCAGATTCTTCAGGTTTCCGATCTTTTCCATCTTTCCTCTCCTTACTGATTATTTTTTAAGGGACTTCAGTCCGTTCGAGATCTAAGACGCCGAATCATCGTGTTTGCATCGTGTGATCAATTAAGTTGAATATAGAAAAAACGGGATGGGTTGTCAAGATCCTGTAGGAACACTCGCGCCACATACACAAAAAAAAGGCTCATGCTGTCGTCTAACAGGATGAGCCTTTCGTAGTTTCTCGATCGATTCTTACTTGATCCCTTGCCCCTTGAACCTTCAGCTTCTATTCTCAGGCAGCTGCTTCTGCCGTCGGCTCTCCCTCGCCTTCGGTTGGAGTCTCTTCTCCCGTGTATCCCTCCACCCAAAGCTCCAAGGCTTTGTACTTGGAGAGACCGGTACCGGCCGGGATCAGGCGTCCCATGATGACATTCTCCTTCAATCCTTTCAGATTGTCCACCTTGCCTGCGACCGCTGCCTGGGTCAGCACCTTGGTCGTCTCCTGGAAGGAGGCGGCAGAGATGAAGCTATCCGTGATGAGGGAAGCCTTCGTGATTCCCAGGAAGAGAGGCTCGCCCTCAGCGGGTTTTCCTCCATCCTCCATGACTCGGGCATTCTCTTCTTCAAAAACAAATTTTTCCACTTGGTCGTCCACCAAAAAGTGAGTGTCCCCTACTTCGCGGATCTTCACCCTTTTGAGCATCTGGCGAACGATGACTTCGATATGTTTATCGTTAATCTTGACCCCCTGGAGTTTATATACCTCCTGGATTTCATCCACCAGATACCGGGCCAGGGCCTTATCCCCCAATACTCTTAAAATATCATGGGGATTGGAAGGGCCATCCATCAAGGCCTCCCCTGCTCGGACAAAATCGCCTTCATGGACGCTGACATGTTTTCCCCTGGAAACCATGTATTCTTTGACTTCGCCCACCTCGGGCCGAATGACCACCTTCCTTTTCCCCTTGAGGTCCTTTCCGAATTCAACCATTCCGTCAATATCGCTGATCAAGGCATACTCTTTGGGCTTTCTGGCCTCAAAAAGTTCAGCCACCCGAGGAAGACCTCCTGTGATATCTTTCGTCTTCGTCGTCTCCCGCGGGATCTTCACGATGACATCCCCCGCTTCTACCGCATCCCCTTCGGAGATAAAAATGTTGGCTCCCACCGGAAGAAGATATCGAGCCTGGGACGCAGAACCCGGAAGATTCAGCGTCCTGCCCTTATCATCCTTGATGGAGATCCTTGGCCGAAGCTCCGCGTCTTTTGATTCCGTGATCACTTTTCTGGAAAGGCCGGTGAATTCATCCACCTGTTCCTGCATCGTTGCCCCTTCGATGATATCTCCAAACTTCACCCTCCCCGAAACCTCCGTCAAAACAGGGATGGCGTAAGGATCCCACTCCGCCAGGATCTCTCCCTCTTTTACCTTCTGTCCATCCTTGACCTTCAGTTTCGCTCCATAAATCACCGAATACCGTCTTCGTTCCCTCCCATTTTCATCCAAGACGGCAATTTCGCCGTTGCGGTTCATGACGATCAGATTCCCTTCGCGGTTTTTCACGCTCTTGAGGTTGATAAATTTTACCCTCCCGTCAATCCGACATTCCAGCGTGGTCTGCTCCGCCCTCCGGCTGGCTGTTCCGCCGATGTGGAAGGTCCTCATCGTCAGCTGGGTTCCCGGCTCACCAATCGACTGAGCAGCGATAATACCGATCGCCTCGCCCACATTGACCAGCCTTCCGCGGGCCAAATCTCTTCCATAACAAAGGGCACAGACACCTTGTCTTGATTTGCACGTCAGCACGGATCGAATCTTGACCTTATCAATGCCGATATCCTCGATGCGATCGGCTAACGTCTCGTCAATCTCTTCACTGCCTTTGGCAATCACCTCATTCGAGAAGGGGTCCCGGATTTCTTCTAAAGCCACGCGGCCCAGAATTCTTTCTTTCATCGACTCGATGATCTCCCCTCCTTCGACGAGCGACTCGACTTCGATCCCATCCAGAGTGCCGCAGTCATGCTCTCTAATCACGACGTCCTGAGCCACATCGACCAATCGCCGGGTGAGATATCCCGCGTTGGCTGTCTTCAGGGCCGTATCCGCAAGCCCCTTCCGGGCCCCGTGGGTAGAGATGAAGTACTGCAAAACCGTCAGCCCCTCACGAAAGTTGGCGGTGATGGGAGTTTCGATGATCTCTCCTGAAGGTTTGGCCATCAGACCCCGCATCCCGGCCAATTGTCGCACCTGTTGGGCGCTGCCTCGAGCCCCGGAGTCGGCCATGATGTAAATCGGGTTAAAACTCTCCGTGGTCTGTTTCTCGCCGGAAGGAGCCACCACCTCCTCATTCCCCAGTTCCTTCAACATCACCCCTGCGATGTTCTCCGTGACCTGAGCCCAGATATCGATGACTTTATTGTATCGCTCCCCGTCGGTAATCAATCCGTCGGTATATTGTTCTTGAACCCTCTCGATCTCCCGCTCCGCTTCTTGAAGGAGCTTCCCTTTATTGGAAGGAATCAGCATATCGTCCAGGGAGATTGAAATCCCGGCCAAGGTCGCGTAATAATAACCCAAACCCTTCAACCGATCGGAGAGAAGGACCGTTTTCTTATCTCCTCCATACCGGTAGCAATAGTCGATGAGATTGGCGAGCTCGCTTTTCTTCATTACTTTATTGATTAATCGGAACGGGATCTCCTCGGGGAGAACCTCTTTCAGGAGGATCCGCCCGACGGTGGTCTCGATGAGTTCCCCGTCCAATCGGACTTTGATCCGGGCGTGGAGGTCGATTTCATTCGCATCGTAAGCGATCCGGACCTCCTCTGGACTTGCGAACACTTTCCCTTCCCCTTTGACATAGGGGCGCTCCCGGGTCATGTAATAAATCCCGAGGACGATGTCCTGCGTCGGAATAATGATCGGCTTCCCGTTGGCGGGGGAGAGGATATTATTGGTGGACATCATCAGAATCCTCGCCTCCGACTGGGCCTCCACGGAGAGGGGAACATGGACTGCCATCTGGTCCCCGTCGAAATCCGCGTTAAAGGCAGCACAGACCAGCGGGTGAAGTTGGATGGCCTTGCCCTCGATCAAAACGGGCTCGAAGGCTTGTATTCCTAACCGGTGAAGGGTGGGAGCACGATTGAGAAGCACGGGATGTTCCCGAATGACTTCATCCAAGACATCCCACACCTCGGGCCTCTCCTTTTCCAACATCTTCTTCGCACTCTTGATCGTCGTCACCAAACCCTTTTCTTCCAAACGGTGATAGATGAAGGGCTTAAAGAGTTCGAGGGCCATCTTCTTGGGAAGCCCGCATTGATGTAATTTCAGCTCGGGACCGACGACGATCACGGAACGTCCGGAATAGTCCACTCGCTTCCCCAAAAGGTTCTGACGGAATCGGCCCTGCTTCCCTCTGAGCATATCGCTCAGCGATTTGAGAGGTTTCTTATTCGCCCCTAAAATCGTCCTCCCCCTCTTCCCGTTGTCGAACAAGGCATCCACGGCTTCCTGAAGCATCCGTTTCTCGTTTCGGATGATGATCTCCGGCGCATTCAACTCGAGAAGCCGTTTCAGACGGTTGTTTCGATTAATCACCCTTCGGTAAAGATCGTTGAGATCGGAGGTGGCAAACCGACCCCCGTCCAAAGGAACCAGAGGACGAAGATCCGGCGGAATCACGGGAACCACTTCCAAGATCATCCACTCCGGCTTGTTTCCCGACTCCAAGAAGGACTCAATAATCTTCAATCGCTTGGCCAACCTCTTCTTTTTCGCTTCTGAGGCCGTCTCCTTCATCTCTGCCCGGAGTTTCTGGGAGAGTTCCTTGACGTTGGTACCTCTCAGCAGCTCTCGAATGGCCTCCGCCCCCTGAGCCGCCGCAAAATCCTCCCCGTACTTTTCCCTCGCTTCCCGGTATCGATCTTCGGAGAGGATTTCGTTCTTCTTCAAAGGCGTTTTCTTTCCGTCGAGAACAAGGTAAGCTTCAAAGTAGAGAATGCGTTCCAATTCTCTTAACGTCATATCCGAAAGGATCCCGATCTTACTGGGAATGCTCTTAAGGAACCAGATATGAGCCACAGGGGTGGCAAGCCGGATATGTCCCATCCTCTCCCTGCGCACCTTGGATTGAATCACCTCCACACCGCACTTTTCGCAGACAATACCTCGATGTTTCATGCGCTTATATTTACCGCAATTGCATTCATAATCTTTCGTAGGACCGAAGATCTTGGCACAGAAGAGCCCGTCTTTTTCCGGTTTGAAAGTTCGATAGTTGATGGTCTCCGGCTTCTTCACCTCTCCGTGGGACCACGACTCAATCTTTTCCGGAGAGGCAATGGAGATTCGGATGGCATTGTAGCTAATCGGAGTCTTCCCCTTCTCAAAGAATGATAGATAATCTTCCAAGGTTCTCCTCCTTTGCCCTGGACTTACATCCAAGGAATGACAGATGTCAAAACCCCGATGGACTTCACTTGAACTTTGGAATTTGACATTTGAACTTTTCTCAATTTAAATTTCTTCCCTCTTCTCCTCGACGAGTTCCGTGTCGAGACAGAGGCTCTGTAATTCCTTCACCAAAACGTTGAATGACTCCGGCAACCCGGGCTCCAGCGTATGTTCCCCTTTGACGATCGCCTCGTAGACCCGCGTCCTTCCCGCGACATCATCCGACTTCACGGTCAAGAACTCTTGCAGGGAATGAGCTGCCCCATAGGCCTCTAAGGCCCACACTTCCATCTCTCCCAACCGCTGTCCTCCGAACTGAGCCTTGCCACCCAACGGCTGTTGCGTCACCAAAGAATATGGACCGATGGACCTTGCATGAATCTTGTCGTCCACGAGGTGGTGCAATTTAAGGATGTACATGTAGCCGACCGTCACCTTCTGATGGAACGGCTCTCCCGTCCTTCCGTCATAAAGGACGGTTTGCCCGGAGGTCGGGAGTCCCGCTTTCTCCAAAAGGTTCTTAATCTCCTCTTCCGAAGCTCCATCGAAAACAGGAACCGAAACGAAAATTCCTTCGCCCAACCGGCGAGCCAAATCCACAATCTCCTCGTCGGTCGCCTGCTCCAGATAGGTGTTCACCTCTTTCGAGGAATAAATTTCTTTGATCTTTCTTCGGAGCAAACTCGGATTGAAATGTTTCCGCAAAAACTCCTCGATCTTCCATCCGAGCCCCTTGGCCGCCCATCCCAGGTGAGTCTCGAGAATCTGGCCTACGTTCATTCGCGACGGGACTCCCAGCGGATTGAGAATGACATCCACCGGCGTCCCATCCTCTAAGTACGGCATGTCCTCCTCCGGGAGAATCCGGGAGATGATCCCTTTGTTCCCGTGACGTCCTGACATTTTATCTCCTACAGAAAGTTTCCGTTTCATGGCGATATAAACCTTGACGGTCTTGATCACGCCCGGAGCCAATTCGTCTCCCCTCTTCAGCTTCGCCAATTTATCTGCAAAAACTTCCTTCACCACGTTGATCTGGAGCTCTGCGTGATCCAGAAAACGGTGAACGTCCGCAAGAACCCTCTTCCCCTCGACGATATCAATCTCCTTGAGTCGGTCGAACGGAATGGTCATCAGATGTTCCTCTTTAATCTTATCTTTGGCCTCCAAATAGACCCTGTTTTTCTTGTCATCCGAAACTTTGTGGGCGGCCCGCTTCCCGGCCAAATATTTCCCGATTTTCCTCCTCGTGCTGTTCTGGATGATCCGGATTTCATCGGCCTGATTCTTTAACAACCTCGCCTTCTCCTGGTCCTCGATCGCCTTCGTCCTCTCGTCTCTCTCCTGTCCCTTCCGGGAAAAAACCTTAGCGTCAATCACAATTCCCTCAATCCCGTGAGGAACTCTCAACGAGGTATCCCGGACGTCTCCAGCCTTTTCGCCAAAGATGGCTCGAAGGAGTTTTTCTTCCGGGGAGAGTTGGGTTTCTCCCTTGGGGGTCACTTTTCCGACGAGAATGTCGCCGGGGTTCACCTCGGCTCCGATCCGGATGATCCCGCTCTCATCCAAGTCCTTCAAGGCCTCCTCCCCCGCATTGGGAATGTCACAGGTGATCTCCTCTTTTCCTAACTTGGTGTCCCGGGCCACACACTCCATTTCTTCGATATGGATCGAGGTGTAGGTATCTTCCTTCAGCAGCTTCTCGCTCATGAGGATGGAGTCTTCAAAATTATATCCCCCCCAGGGCATAAAGCCGACCAGGACATTCCGTCCCAGAGCCAACTCTCCCATATTGGTCGCTGGCCCGTCTGCGATCACCTCACCCTTCTTGACGTGTTCTCCGGTATAGACGATCGGCCTTTGATTGATGCAGGTATTTTGATTGGACCTTTTGTATTTAATCAACGTATAGATATCGACTCCCGGGTCATCCGCTTTTTGACCATCCTCGTCAGCACGGATGACGATTCGTGAGGCATCGACATCTTCCACCACGCCATCTCGTTTGGCCACGATCGTCACCCCGGAATCTCTCGCCACGATCGCTTCCATTCCCGTCCCGATCAACGGGGCATCGGTCTTGAGGAGCGGGACGGCCTGGCGCTGCATATTCGATCCCATGAGGGCTCGGTTGGCATCATCATTCTCCAAAAAGGGAACGAGGGAGGTGGCCACGCTCACCAGCTGCTTCGGCGACACATCCATGTACCGAATCTCATCGGATTTTACCATCATAAACTCGCCCCCTCTTCGGGCGGAGATGAGCGGAGCGGTAAATCTCCCTTCTTTATCCAACGGGGCGTTGGCTTGAGCAATGGCGGGTTTTTGCCCGTCAACCTCTTCCTCCTCATCCAGGGCAAAGAGATATCGGATATGGTTGGTGACTTTTCCATGGGACACTTCCCGGTAAGGGGTCTCGATAAACCCATAGTCATTGACGCGGGCATAGGTGCTGAGAGAGGTGATCAAGCCGATGTTCGGGCCTTCCGGGGTCTCGATCGGGCAGATTCGACCATAATGGGTGGGGTGGACGTCCCTCACCTCAAACCCTGCCCTTTCTCGGGTGAGCCCGCCGGGGCCCAATGCAGACAGCCGACGCTTGTGCGTAATCTCTGAAAGAGGGTTCGTCTGGTCCATAAATTGGGAAAGCTGGCTCGAACCAAAGAACTCCTTGATGACGGCTGATAGCGGTTTTGAGTTGATGAGATCATGGGGCATCAGGGTCTCCACATCTTGAAGACTCATTCGCTCCTTAATCGCCCTTTCGATCCTCACAAGCCCGATGTGGTATTGATTCTCCAGCAGCTCTCCCACGGTCCTGACACGGCGGTTTCCCAAATGGTCAATGTCGTCCACCGCCCCCTGACCATCTTTCAGTTTGATCAAGTATTTAACCACCTCAAGGATGTCTTTTCGCCTCAGGGTGGTCTTCTCATCTTCCAGAATCTTCCGAATCTTCCCCTGAACATCATCCGTGAGGGTCCCATCCTTCATGGAGGGCATCAGCCCGATGGGATGAAGGATCTTGGCGACGCGATGTATCTCCTCGGCCATTTCCGGAGTGGCAATGGCTTCATCAAAATCAAGCCAGCCCTCCAGGATCCGATCGACCAGCTCCCTTCCTCCCGCATAGGTCGCTCCTGCCGCCAAGGCCTCTTTCTTCCATCTCTCCGTTAAAACCAAGATCTTGGGAGGGTTCCCCTTCAGGCCGATTTTATGGTTCAGCTTCATCCTCCCCACTTTGGACAGGTCGTAGCGTTCGGCGTTGAAGAAAAGATTGTAGAAAAGGCCGATGGCTGTCTCGATCGTGGGAGGGTCTCCAGGACGGAGCCTTTTGTAGATATCAATCAAAGCCTTTTCGGATTCCTTCTCTCGAAGAGATTTGCCGGGTTCGAGAACGGGCAATTTCTCTCTTTCTTCTGCGGTCAATCCGATCTTATCCATCACCAGTGTATCCCGCAATGAAGAGCTGACATTGATATTGTCGATGAACAGGATTTCGAAGGCCTCGACCTTCCTCTCCTTCATCGTGTCCAGTAGTTTTTCCGTCACCTCATCATTCGATTCGGCAATCACTTCCCCCGTTTCAGGGGCAACCACATCCTTCGCCAGGTATCGTCCGATCAAATCCTCGGTTTCCACCGAAATGGTATTGATCTTCGCAAGCTCCAGCTTATCAAAAGCGTCCTCTGTAATCCGGCGATGCTTCTTCAGGATGAGCTTATGCGTTTCCGGATCGAGGATATCGGAGGTGGCTTTCTGCCCCACCAATACCTCTCTTGCAATCTCTTTTTGAAATTTTCCTCTCCGGATCAGGACCTTCTCCTTACGATAGAAATAGTCCAACAGCTCTTCCCCGGTGTACTTGAGAGCCCGAAGGAGGACAGTGACAGGAATCTTCCGGCGTCGGTCGATTCTGACGTGGAGAAGATCTTTCTGGTCAAATTCGAAGTCGATCCAAGATCCACGGTATGGAATGATGCGTGCATAGTAGAACACCTTCCCACCGGTTTGGGGTTTGATTTGATCCTGGTCAAAAAAGACTCCAGGAGAGCGATGAAGTTGACTGACGATGACCCGCTCGGTCCCGTTCACAATGAACGTCCCGTTCTCGGTCATGAGGGGGATCTCACCAAAATAGACTTCTTGCTCTTTGACAGCCTTGATGCTCCTGGCCTTGGTTTCTTCGTTTATATCCCAGACCACCAGGCGGACCGTCACCTTGATCGGGGCAGCATAGGTCATCCCTCTGAGCAGGCATTCTTCCACATCGTACTTTGGCTCGGTCAGGCGGTAATTGACGAATTCAAGAGAAGCCGTTTCGTAAAAATCCTTAATCGGAAAGACGGTTTTGAATACCGCCTGAAGACCCACCGGTTCCCGTCTTTCCACATCCACATTGGCCTGAAGAAACTGCTCGTAGGATCTTTTTTGAACCTCGATCAGATTGGAGATCTCCAGGACCTCTTTGATCTTAGAAAAGTTCTTCCGATATCTCCGATAGATAGGGACAACATTGGCCATAATCAATCCCCTCCCTTAAATAGAAAGTCTCTTCCCGTTCGGACTGCCACCGCTCCTTCGCTTTGTCCTTCTGAGAAGAGACAACAGGGTCCCTCAACACCTCTGAATGTTTTGTTACTTAACTTCGGCCGTCCCCCCAGCCTCTTCAAGCTTTTTCTTCATCGCTGCGGCGTCGTCTTTCGAAACTCCTTCTTTGACTGGCTTGGGGACTCCTTCCACAAGGTCTTTGGCTTCCTTCAAACCCAATCCGGTCAGTTCTCTGACCACCTTAATCACTTGGATTTTCTTGTCACCAAAACCCGTCAGGATGACATCAAATTCTGTCTTTTCTTCAGCGGCAGCGGTTTCCGCTCCCGCACCCGCTCCGGCCATGGGCATCGCTGCCATCGCCATGGGCGCGGTGGCCTTGACTCCCAATTTTTCTTCCAGGGCCTTCACCAAGTCACGGGCTTCAAGCAAAGTTAAACCACTGATCTCTTCGGCAATCTTCTGGATATCTGACATTTCAAAAATCCTCCTATCTTATTAATTAGAGGGTCGAATGTGGAAGGTCGAAAGCAGTTCTCAAAATCATTCATGGACGTTCTGCTTCCTACCTCCTGCGCTCACCCTTCTACTTTCCACTTTCCAGTTCAGCCAACTGATCCGCACGGGCCTGAATGATCCCAACTACCTGCTGGATCCCATTGTGGATCACCGCAGCAACCTGGGTTGCTGCTCCCTGAATGCCTCCCAGGACTTGACCAAACAGGACCTCGCGAGAAGGCATCGTTGCCAGGGCCTTGACTTCTTCGGGAGAGGTCACCCTCCCTTGAATCAAGCCGATCTTAATCTTGAGTAAAGGCTGCGTTTTGATGAATTCGGACAAAATCTTTACGAGGAGGACCGGGTCTCCGAAGGAGATCGCCATCGCGGTGGGACCTTCGAAATAATGATCCAATTTTTCCAAATCCGTTCCTTTCGAAGCCAGCCTCATCAACGTATTCTTGATCACGTGATAGGAAATCTTTTCCTGTCTCAATCTTTGTCTCAGATGACCCAACTGTTCTACATTGAGACCTCGGTAATTGGTCAGGACAACCGCCTGAAACCCCTTCATCCGCTCACCGAGATCTGATATCAGCTGTGCTTTCTCTTTCCGATTCAATGATCTTTCCCTCCCCTGATGACGGAGCCCGCTCGCTTTCCTAGGACTTCAAAACACTTCTGACATCCTGCGGGTCGATCTTAATTCCAGGCCCCATGGTGGTGGATAAAGCGATGCTCCGCATATAAATCCCCTTGCTGGTCGGGGGCTTTACACGAAGGATGACTTCCAGGAGCGTCCGGGTATTCTCTAATAATGGGCCGAAACCAAAAGACACCTTTCCAACCGGGACATGGACAATCCCCGCCTTCTCTACCTTAAACTCCACCTTGCCTGCTTTGATCTCTCGAATGGCCTTTTCCAAGTCGAAAGTCACCGTTCCTACTTTGGGGTTAGGCATCAATCCGCGAGGCCCTAAAATCTTCCCTAGCTTACTGACCAAACCCATCATGTCCGGTGTGGCGATCGCTTTGTCAAATTCCAGCCATCCTTTTGAAATCTTCTCGATGAGGTCTTCTCCTCCCACAAAATCGGCAGCTGCATCGAGTGCCTCTTTCTCCTTCTGGCCCTTCGCGAAAACCAATACCCGGACTTTCTTGCCGGTGCCATGAGGGAGGACAACGGTCCCTCGGACCATTTGATCTGGTTTCTTTGGATCGACCCCGAGACGAATCGCCAGGTCCACTCCTTCGTCAAACTTAGCGCATGCCGTTTCCACGAGAAGTTTCACTCCCGCCTCCAGATCATACCGCTTGCTTCGATCCACCTTGCCTCTTGCCTCTAAGTATTTTTTTCCTCTCGTTGCCATAGTCTTCTCTTATACAATCTCCAGACCCATGCTGCGCGCTGTCCCCTCCACCGTCCGGATCGCACCGTCCATGTCTACGGCGTTGAGGTCTTTAAACTTAATCTGGGCGATCTCCCGAACCTGATCTTTGGTGACCTTGCCCACTTTGTTGCGATTGGGTTCCCCCGAACCTTTCACGATCTTCGCGGCCTTCTTTAAAAGGATCGAGGCCGGCGGGGTTTTGGTCACGAAATTAAAGGACCGGTCCGAATAGATCGTAATCACGACCGGGATGATCATGCCTTCCTGTCCCTGGGTCCGAGCATTAAAGGCTTTACAAAATTCCATGATATTGACACCATGCTGGCCCAACGCCGGCCCCACCGGGGGGGAAGGATTCGCCTGTCCTGCCTGAATTTGAAGCTTTACCAGTGCTGCTATTTTCTTTGCCATCGTTTACTCCCCACTAACTGCAAAAATCCGAAACTCGAATATCGAAATCCGAAACAAATTCAAAATTCAAATTTTCAAAATAGCAGCGTTCATCTTGCCGGTGTGAATCTTGTACTTCGATCTTCGCATTTGTTTCGAGCTTCGGATTTCGTGCTTCGAATTTAATTTTTTTCGACTTGGATAAAATCCAGTTCCACCGGAGTCGCTCTTCCAAAGATAGAGACCAAAACCTTCAATTTTCTCTTTTCGGGTCTGACCTCTTCAATGGTCCCGATAAAGTTGACAAACGGACCGTCGATGACTCGAACGCTGTCTCCCGTACCGAAAGAAATCTTAGGTTTTGCCTTGGATACGCCGTCTTTCATCTGGGACAGAATGTCTTCGACCTCCCCCTCCGCGATGGGGATCGGTTTCGTCCCATCGCCCGCAAAACCCGTAATCTTAGGGGTATCCTTCACAATATGCCAGGTCTCTTCGTTCAACTCCATTTTCACCAGGATATACCCGGGAAAGATTTTCCTTTGAGAGGTTTTTCTTTTCCCCTTAACCAGCTCGACCACGGTCTCCGTGGGAACTAAGATGGTCGAAAAGAATTCTCCTTTTCCGAGATTCTTAATTCGCTCTTCTAAATTCTGCTTGGCCCTGTTTTCGAAACCGGAATAAGTGTGGACGACATACCATTGTTGCGCCATAATGTTTACCGTATGCACGGGGAGAACATCTTTTCCACCCCTTTTAGCTTGCCGCTTTCCTCAATAGCTCCTTGATAAGATTAGACAGCGCCGCATCCACAATCCCCAGAAAGATGGCAATGACAAAGACGGCGACGAGCACGACAACCGTGCCGGAAAGGGTATCTTTCCTCGAAGGCCAGGTCACCTTCTTAAGCTCGGTCTTAGCCTCTCTTAAGAATTGTTTGGCTGTCTCGAATTTCTCTTTAATCGAAAATTCCATTTTATTATCCCGAGGCACCGGGCGGCCATGCCCCCTAAGAAACTCACCGCTTGCCACGGTCCCCGTGAGACCCATGGCAGGCCGTGCCCCTGACGGGTACATGGCAGGCCAGGAGGGATTTGAACCCCCATCACCCGGATTTGGAGTCCGGTGCTCTATCCGTTAGAGCTACTGGCCTGTATCCGGTGAGTGGAGAGTGCCACTTTCCACCTACCACTTTCTACAATTACTTCGTCTCTTTATGAGCCGTATGCTTACGACAGAATCGACAATATTTTTTGAATTCCAGCTTATCCGGAGTGGTTCGTTTATTCTTCGTCGTAGAATAGTTCCTCCGTTTACACTCCGTACAGGACAAAGTCAAAATATTCCTCATTGAATACTCCTAATGCTGAATCCCACCACAGCGACACTTCCCAGAATTGATAGGCTCAACTTTCAAAATCTCCCGCTCAAGCCGCATTAAGCTATTCAAGGACATCGCTGATGACGCCTGCACCAACCGTACGGCCTCCCTCCCGAATCGCAAACCGCAACTCCTTTTCCATCGCGATCGGCGTGATCAACTCAATCGTCAACGAAACATTGTCCCCGGGCATCACCATCTCCACCCCCTCCGGCAATGCCGCCACTCCCGTCACATCCGTCGTCCGAAAGTAAAACTGAGGCCGATACCCGTTGAAAAACGGCGTATGCCGACCCCCTTCCTCCTTCGTCAAGATATACGCCTCCGCCTTAAACTTCCGATGGGGCGTGATCGACCCAGGCTTGGCCACCACCTGTCCCCGCTCCACTTCCTCTCGCTTCGTCCCTCGCAACAACACCCCAATGTTATCCCCAGCCTGCCCCTGATCCAGCGTCTTCCGAAACATCTCCACTCCCGTACACACCGTCTTCACCGTCGGCCGAATCCCCACCACCTCCACCTCATCTCCCACCTTGACCACCCCTCGCTCCGCTCGCCCCGTCACCACCGTCCCTCGCCCCGAAATCGTAAACACATCCTCCACCGGCAACAAAAACGGCTTGTCTATCTCCCGAACCGGCTCCGGAATAAACGTGTCCACCGCATCCATCAGCTTCCATATCCCGCTGCACCACTGACAGTCCGGCTTCCCACACCCACACTCCAACGCCTTCAGCGCACTGCCCCGAATCACCGGAGAACTCTCCCCAGGAAAATCATACCCCGATAACAACTCCCTCACCTCCAACTCCACCAAATCCAATAACTCCGGATCCTCCACCATGTCCACCTTGTTCAAAAACACCACAATATACGGCACCCGAACCTGCTTCGCCAATAACACATGCTCTCGCGTCTGAGGCATCGGCCCGTCCGCCGCCGATACCACCAAAATCGTCCCGTCCATCTGCGCCGCACCCGTAATCATATTCTTGATATAGTCCGCATGCCCCGGACAATCAATGTGCGCATAATGACGCTTCGCCGTCTCATATTCCACATGCGCAATCGCGATCGTCAAACCCCGCTCCTTCTCCTCCGGCGCCTTGTCTATCTGATCAAACGCCATGTAGGAGGCCCACTTCTTCGTCGCCAATACCTTCGTGATCGCTGAGGTCAACGTCGTCTTCCCATGATCCACATGACCAATCGTCCCGATGTTCACATGCGGCTTTGTCCTCTCATACTTCGGCTTCGACATGGCTCAAACCCTCCTTTAGCTTTCGGAAAAATCGCTCAACCCAGTCTTTTCATGGAGCCCACGATCGGATTTGAACCGATGACCTCTTCCTTACCAAGGAAGTGCTCCACCGACTGAGCTACGTGGGCCATAAATAAAGAAATACCCGTCAACGGAAAGAGACAGGCTGGCCGAGTGATGAAAAGAAACTACCTCATTATCGTAATGGAGCGGGAAACGGGGTTCGAACCCGCGACCCTCAGCTTGGAAGGCTGATGCTCTGCCAACTGAGCTATTCCCGCCTTTGAATAACAAACCACCTTCGTCAATGGATACCACTCGATCAAGGAGGTTCCTTTTCGTCTGATTTAAGTTAATTCGGGCTAAAACTCTCGCTGTTAAAGATCACACTTTCTGTCGGTCATGTTTGACGAAGGGAGACCGTGAATCTCGTTTACAGCGTTTCAGTGATTCAATTTGAGATTAATAATGGGTTGAATGGCTCAACGATCGCCGCTGGCAAGCCTGGTGGAGAGGGGAGGATTCGAACCTCCGAAGGCATCGCCAACAGATTTACAGTCTGTCCCCTTTGGCCGCTCGGGAACCTCTCCGACTCTAAATCTTCTTTTCTTGATTGAACATGTCCTCCTGGTATAAAAAAGACTGGGAAATCAATGAGTTACAATAGTGGAATAAGGATCATAAAGAACCGAACTTATTATATTTAACAAAATAATCTCTTTTTGTCAAGAATTTTTTTTGAAAAAAAGAAATAATTTCTTGCTCCTAGATCGTCTTACTAATATACTATATTTTGAGTTTTCTTACAATTCGAATCGAGGAGCCAAAGCCCGATTTCGGAAAATGTCTGCGTGTAAAACGAAGAGCCTTGCCTCCTCAAGATGGATTGCCGCGCGATTCTAAAGACGCACGCAATGACATCACGGAGGGGCTTCTTTTTCTGAAACTGGATTTGAGCGGAGAGGAGGTATTCCCCTGGGAAAAATTAAAGTACTGTTTTTGCTCATTTCAGGCACTCTGTTCTTATCGTTTTTTTACGCAACTTCAACCGCGTCCCAGGATTCTCTCCACAAGAAGATCATCCTAAGAGGATATGATGGGAACCCCCTTACCCTTGAAAGTAAGATACCTTACAGCCCCAAAAAAACCTGTGGGAGCTGCCATGATTATGATCAAATCACGAACGGATACCACTTCCAGCAAGGTCGGACGGACGGAGCCGGCAAAATCGCCATCCGTGATGTATTCGACCCCAAGTATCCCTGGAACTTGTCTTCGGGAATGTATGGGAGGGTGATGGCCGCCTCCATGGACTTAAGCCAATTGGCCAAAAAAGCGAATGCCTCCCCCTCGGAAATCGACAAATCCTCTTTCGCGTTTGTCCAGGCTTGCGGAGCCTGCCACCCGGGAGGGGGATGGAGCGAATATGATCGCAAAGGTCACCTCTACTATGACGAGGAGAGTAAGAGATTTGGCTACGAAGATTCAGGAGAAAACCCTCTGCTGGATGGGGACTATACTCCCTATCCTAATGGGAATACCGATGTCCGGGCTCCCTGGGATCAAAGTGGGGTCAGCGAGGCAGACTGCTTTTTCTGTCACTTAAAGGGGTACCTGTGGAAGGAGCGCGAGGCAGCCCTCCGGGGAAAGTTTTTCAAATATGGGCCTACCGTCGGAGCGGGATGGGCAGACATCAAACTGTCCCACGACGAATCAGGAAATTCGAAAGCGGATGAGATCACCGTGGATTACGCCAGGAAAGAAGTGGCCGATTTTGAAAACCTCAACGTTCAGATTGCGAGAAGGCCCCCTGATGAAAACTGCTGGTCCTGTCATGCTGCTGCCGACGGAAAAAGGAGAGGTCGTCAGTGGAATTCAGAGACGGATGTTCATAACGCCAAAGGCCTCCAATGCCTCTCCTGCCATCCGGGCAACAAAAATCATAATTTTGCCAAAGGGGATACGATCCAGCAGACAGTACGAAGCGACTTGAACCATACCATGTATTCCTGCGAGGACTGTCATTACAAAGGCAAGGGCAAGAATGCCCCCAAATATAAACATCCCTTCTCCCCCCGACATCTGAAGAGAATTGCCTGCCAGACCTGCCATATCCCTTTTCAGACAACTTCAGCAGATCTCGTTTACGACTTTTCTTCAAACGGACGAACTCTCATCTATGAGACCTTTAAATTTCTATCGAGTGACCCTTTGGATCCGAAACAGGCTGTCCCCGGCAGGGCTCCGAGTATCTGGTATCCTGCCTTGACAAAGTGGAAGGGCAGAATCGTTCCCGTCAAGGGACTGGTGGTTCTCTACTGGGGGGATTTGGATCCAAAAACCAATGTGGTCAAGCCCATCTCCCTCTGGAAGATACAGGGACTAAAAGAGCTTCCTCCCCTGAGTGACGACAACGGAGACGGGGTGCCTGAAGTGAATTCTCTGGGTGAGATCAAGGCCTTCTTGAAGGCATTGCAGGAGAAGGATAAGTTTGAAAATCCTGTGGCCCATCATCCCGTCCTGATGAAGGGAGGGTTTCTTTATCAGCTGGATAAGAAAGGAGAGGTGGAAAAGCTGAAACACGCGCAGGCGGAAGTCCTCGATTTTTCCCTCAGCCATAATGTCGCTTCAGGACCGGAGGTCCTAGGCTCCCGGGGCTGCAAAGAATGCCACTCTAAGAAATCTTCGTTCTTCCTAAGAAAAGTCCTGGTGGATCCTTGGGACGAGAAAGGGAAACCCGTTTATGTTGAAAACTGGGAACGTCTCGGGATCGACCAGGAAAAATTAGACCAGCTTTTAATGGATCAATAATTTCTTCGCCAAAAGATTTCATCGGGGATGCTTCCGGAAATCGTCCCATCCATCCGTTTATTTCGAATCAACCCATTCGAACCTAGAACCCGTTCTGTGGCAAGCCGGAACAGGCGAGCAGGTGAAGAAGCTTTAGGGCGGAAACCTCCTAACGATTAGCTACAAAGCCGCAACCCGAGAAGAGGGTGCATTCGCGAGAAGATCGATTGCCCATAACGCTAAGAGACCGAATCCTAAAGCTGAGGAACCTGAGTGTCTGTTCCGGCGGTGCTCCATGCGAAGGGCAGGTTTGTGGATGCCGTCCAAACCGGAATAGAAAGTCATTTTTCCGGGAGGGTTCTTTGAAGCGCATCGGAATGATGCCGAAGGATCATCCCCGCCCGGCTGCGCCAAAACTGGTAGTTATGTCCGGACTTCCCGTTGAAAGGCTGCACCGGAATCTGGCGGCTCCCTCCTCCCAGCAATTTCTCAAAACGTTTGTTTCCTTCTGTAATCCCGTCAATTCCTTCCTTCGCCCCATAATCATAATAGAGCCCGCCGGGCAGTTGCCTTATTCCCTTTTTTTGGGCCAGGGTTAAGGGATTGTTGGCCTGGATATGGTTCAAGTCGAGAGAAGAGCCCGAAGGAAATCGATGGGGGTCAAGGCGTCCGAACACCTCCAAGAATTCAGGCATCACCATCTTCATCATCCACTTGTCCCGAAGAGACTCGATGTCGAGAAGACCGCTCTGGCTGCTGATCGACTGGAACAGATGGGAGTGCTTCAGCCCAAGTTTCATTGCCCCGAATCCTCCCATCGAAAAACCACCGAGGCCCCTTCGCCGAAGAAGCCTTTCTTTGTACTGAGATTGAGACTCAAGATGTTGAACAAGCTCGAGAAAATAGGATTCATGTTTTCCCATGGCCCCCGGCTTCATATAGAAGAAAGGGAGGAGGGAATAGTTCATGGCTTCTCCCGGATAGAAATCGTCACAGGCCTTTTGATTCTTTGTTTCGGGGAAGAGCCTCCTCCCCTCATTCTCATCGGTATAGAAACCATTGTCCCCATCCGGAAGAACGATGACCATTTTCTGGAGGGGATGAAAGGGATTGTTTGGACTTTCCCGAGAGTGAAGATTATGGGAAACGATCGATTGCGCAATCTCCCTCGGGAGATAATCTCCCTTGGCAAGCCCCCCGTATCTTGAGAGCTCTTCAAACCGTTGCTCCAATGATCTCTCTAAGTCTCGATAAGTCTTATTCTTTGAATCCATCATGGCATAGGCAATGACAGCGATATCCTCGTGAAGAAGCCAATGATATTCTTCTTCCTTCACCTCGCAAAGGAGCCTCCTTGCTTTTTCAGGAGAGGTGCGTCTTCCACCACATGCCCGTTCGATGGAAGTTATACCCGTGCAAAAGAAAAAGGACCGGATACCTGGCCGTGGGGCTTTGATAAAAATCTTCTGGCAGGATGACGAAAAACCCTTTTTCCTTATTCAAAAGGTTTGAAAAAAAGACCTCATATCGGACCAGATACCGATACGTTTGGGATGGTTTGGAGAAAAGGAAATAGGAAAGCCCCGGGTCTTCAGAGCAGCAAGGGACTTGAGCGGCGGAGGTTTCTAGCGACCCCGCGAGGATCAATAGTATAAGGAGGAAAATTATCCAAGACCGTTTTTGGTTCTTCATCTCAATAAGGGTTAATATAACTTCAAAAAAATACCACGACAATAATCATTAAAGAAGGCTTAAAACGGTTTGCTTCGACAGATCCAAAGCGGTCATTGCGAGGACCCTGCACTTGATGCGGGGGGCGTGGCAATCTCAAGAGATTGCTTCGCTTCCCCCTCCCTCCTCTCTTTCTTTCTGAAAGAGTGATTGCTCAAGGTCGTGCATCCATACAACCTTTCATCCCGTAATTGATAATTCTTGTTGAAGTTCTTATTCAAAATTAGTAAACTAATCGCAAAATTCCATTGAGCACAATAGATCAGCGAAAATGAATGTAAGTGCGAGAGATAAGGCTTTGTCTATTTTTACACTACTCTTTTTGATTTTGTCAGTGTCCTCGTGCAAAGATCCTAAGTTCGAACTTCCTGGCACATACGTTGCTGATTACGATGTTGCAAGGGAGAAGCTCGTGCTTAATAAAGACGGAACGTATATTCAAGAGGTCACACTTAAGTCAAATTTCAAAGTGGATATATCAAGAGGTAGGTGGAGTTATGATAAAGAAACACAGTACGTTAGCTTTAAAGATAATTTCATGTATGTAATCAACGGCCACGGGAAACTGAATCCCGATTATGCTCATCCGAAGAATGGAGCCGCTTCAGTTCCATGTGGGTTGTATTTTGGTCGCATGAGAACAGGAAGCTCCGTACGTGTAGTGTACAAAAAGATTGACTGAAATTTCATTTATTGATTTCAGTAAAGGATCTCGATTCGCGTTCAATGGTGCTGTAGTAGCACGTGCAAGAAGTTCAAACGGTCAATTACTCTGATTTCAAATGGCTCTAACCTTCGATAATCATGAATATGGCGTTCCCTTATCAAAGACTAGGTAGGCGAAAGCCATTTTCAAGAGTTAGCCTGAAAGTGTCTACCAATTCAAGCCCGACCTCAAGTAATACCATCGCAAAATCCCAATAAAATTATTTGATCATGATCAATAATTGGTTTAAATTAGTACACACACGAAATCAATCCTGTTATTTGACAGAGTGAGGGGTAAAGAGAGGGGTCTATGGAGAAAAATTGGGAGGCAATGGAGGCGCTCTTCAACCCAAAATCTGTTGCGGTGATCGGGGCCTCCGACAATCCGGGCAAGCTGGGATCTCATGTGATGAGAAGTCTTACCGAAGGGAAATATCCCGGCAGAATCTATCCCGTCAACCCGGGGAAGAACGAAATCATGGGAATAAAGACCTATCCTTCCCTTCTTCAGGTTCCCGAATCCGTGGATCTCTCCGTGATCGTCCTTCCGGCCGAACAGGTGCCCAAAACAGTTATCGAATGCGGAGAAAAGGGAGTGAAAGGAATCGTCCTCATCACGGCGGGATTTAGAGAAATCGAAGATCAAAAAGGACAGGCTTTGCAGAGTGAGGTGACGAAACTGGCAGATCAGTTCGGCATCAAAATCATCGGCCCGAACACCTTTGGAATTGTAAACCTCCATCTCCCCCTCAACGCGTCGTTTACTCCGGAATTTTCCCGGGTGGACAAGGGCGGAATTAGCCTGGTCAGCCAGAGCGGAGGGATGTCCCACCTGATCGCTTTTCTGTCTCTCCAGAACAAAGTCGGTTTGAGCAAAATCATCGGTTTGGGAAATCGTTGCAATGTCGATTTTTCGGAGACGGTGGAATACTTGATCCGGGATTCTCAGACGAAGGTGATCGCGCTGTATCTGGAAGGGATCGACCAGCCCAAAAGATTGATGGAGGCGGCCGAGCGAGGAAAAGGAGAAAAACCTATTCTCGCCTACAAGGTCGGACGTTCTCCCACGAGTGATCAGGCCTCTCAATTCCATACAGGCTCCCTCGCGGGGAAGCACGAGATCTATGAGGGTGCCTTTAAACAGGCCGGGATTTTAACGGTCGGAAGTTCGGAAGAGCTTCTCGACGCGGCAAAGGCGCTGACCCTGTGCCCATCTCCCGAAGGCAATCGAGTGGCTGTGCTTTCGGGGCAGGCCGGGCCCGGGATGGCTGCCTGTGATGTCTGTGAGATGGAAAGGTTGATGATTCCTGCATTCTCGGCGGAAACCCAAAAGAAGGTGGAGGAACTGCTTCCCCCCCTCGCCATCCGGACGAACCCTGTGGATATGGGACCTGCATGGTATGATTCAGCGGCGATCAAAGGAATTGTAAATGCCGTTTTGGAAGACAGAAAGATCGATGCCGTCATCCTATGCATCATGTTCGCCTCGGCCAATCGGTCTGCTGCCGGAGTCCTCACCGGTTTTCTATCGGAAAGGAGACCTCCTAAACCGATCCTGTGCTGCTTTTCCTCCCCGCCGGGAATCTGGGACAATGAAATCAAACAGCTTGAAGCATCGGGCATCCCGAACTATCCCACTCCGGAAAGGGCGGCAAAGGCGCTCTCGAACCTTTACAGGTATCACAGAAGGAGAAGCTAAGATCTCCCTACTCTTACCGCGGGGAGATCCACAGGACTTTTCGGAGGCAAAGGTGGGCTTTTTCAATTCCCTTTTGATACGAATCACCCTGGCTATCCTCGGAGGAGCTCTTTATGCCTTATTGACTTATGCACTCACCCTATTTCTCCGCCTTTCGTCCCCCCTCGCGATCCTGGCTGCATTTCTTGTCTATCTCCTTTACTTGGGCTCAAGGCTTCTTCTCCTTTTTTCTGGAATCGACTCCCCTTACTATCAACGCGGAAGAGAAGGACCTTCCAAAACACTCCCCGAGAGGAATTCCTTCCAAGATGCAGCTCAATGGGTCGGCAAATTTTATCACCAGCATGACATCGTTCTTTTCGTTTTTCTGGGGTTTCTCTCTCTTGCGTTCCTGATCTCCATCGTCAGGGATGGGTTAGGAGGGAACCCTTTGGGAAGGACGATTCAAAATCTCTGGAACACCTTATGGCCTATTCCATGATTTTCATCTCCCCCTCCCACCCGTCTTACCCTTCGCCATTGCGGCTGTTTCGCAACACGAAAAATGGTCCTCAGAGGCCCGCATTCTAAAGCTTTGGAACCCGACTGCCTCTCCAGGCGTTTGATTGCGGCACAGTCTCCTTCGGCGAGGATGACAGGTTACAATCTCTGGATGAGGTAAAGAAATGCGGGGAGACGGCTTTCGGTCTTTAGTCTAAGAAACTTTCTCAACAGTTCCCTTCTGCTTTTCTTTTCCCCCATTCTTCCGTCCACGAGCGGTGACAGGTAGATCGCTCCTTTGGGACTCCCGGGACTCACTCTGTTTCCGGCCAAATCTGAAAGAGAAGGCAAATGACCCGAGGGAAGATCTTCTCCCATAACGAAGTTCGAAGTCACCTCAATCTTCGCATACCTTCTGTTGATATCCAACATCCTTGCAAAGGCCTCTCGAATTTTTTCGACGGAAATGGGCTTCCTCAATGCCTCCAGCGTTTTGGGATCATTCGATTCAAACCCGATGTTGATATGGGTAGAAAAAGGGAAGCGGCTCAGTGACTCAAAGAGTCCTTCTTCAGAGCGGATCATGGAATCCACGCTCCCGAAAAGAAAAAGCCAGGCTCCCCGGAGATGAGACCGCTCAAATTCAAATATTTCATAGGCACGTTCGGCAGCCGTTTCAACAAGCTCACGTCCTGCGGAAAGAGCGTCGTGCTGCCCCAGGAAAATGGCATTGTAATTGTGGAGGTCCCGCCCCAAGAACCGTTTCACATCTTGCATCTGTCGTATCACTTCTTTGGCAGTCCGGGGAGCGAAATCCTGACCCGTCTTCACTTTACAAAAACCGCAGTGATAGAGACATCCATCCGCGACGATGATGGGAATGACTTCATAGTCCACATGCCGGGTATCGGGTGGGAGCACCGTCACGTGTCCCCCGATCAAGCGATGCAATCGATCGGCTCTCCGCCTCAGGGTCTCCTCATCATTCTTGACAACGCGAGTTAAGAACTCTTTAAGACTCTTTGGCTTGGGTCTCGAGATCCGTTTGTCTATTTCGATCCGGAGTGCCTGCAGGGACTTCCCGGCCAAGATGACAGGATGATCCGTAAAGGGATCTCCATCCATAATGGAGTTGCTTGGATAAGAAAGATAAGGGAAATAATACTCACCGAAATAGTCGTAAATGCCCTTATAGTCACCCGCGGAATAATAGACCCAATCATTGCCGAGGGTTCGCTTCAGCCACTCTGCCGGATGGGGCCAGGTCCGGGTCAGCCCTTGGATGAACTTAATCTCTCCGTTCAAATTGAACTGGAACAGATATTCCGGGGTTTTCACCTCTGAAAAAAGGCCATAGCGAAGGGGAAAGCTGACCTTGGAAAACTCCCTCGACCCTTCTTTGTTCAAAGTGATGATGAGATGATCCCGCTGGTAGGATTCCATAAAATAGAAAGCCGGAGCTTCCCGGTAAGTTACGATTATTCATTTTGTGCCCCTTCACCCCACCTACCCTGCTTTGGCGGGACGGGCACGTTCCGGCCACCCAACTTTGAGCTAATGTTAAGTCTGGCCTGTTTGTTTTGCAAGCCTTACTTTTGTGGTATGATAAGTTGCTGCAAAGAAACAACGGATGACTTAAAAAGAGTGGGTGATTGATCCGAGCATGAAAGGAGAAGGCATATGAAAGACAAAATTAAGGATTTCGTCTTGGGTTTGGGGGTGGATGATGTCGGCATCGCCGCAGCCAAAGATTATAAAAGCCCAAGGTCGCCGGATTTGCAAGGGATTTTTCCCGGCGCCAAATCGCTGGTTGTTCTCGCTTACCAGGAGCTTTCAAACTGCGAAAGCGAAAATATGCAGATTGCCACAGGTGGAAGATTGGATACGTTGGAGTTTGCGCGTTCCTCCAATTACAGGGTGGCACGTTTCTTGGAAAAGGAATTCAAGGCCAAAGCGATGACTGTCCCCCCCTCCTACCCTCTCCACATGAGTTATGAGACCAGGGGAACATTGGGAGACGTCTCGCTCCGCCATGCTGCGATTGCCGCAGGCTTGGGTAACTTCGGCCGGCATAATCTGGTCATTCATCCAAAAATAGGCTCCAGGGTGGTCTTCACGGCAGTGATCACAAACTTCGATCTAACTTCAGATTCGCCTGTCACCGAGAAGCTCTGTACGGATTGCAATATCTGTGTTGAAAATTGCCCTGCCCATGCCTTGGATGAAGAAGGTAAAACAGAGGATATGAAGTGCCTTAAGGTCAGCCAGCCTTACGGTATCGGAAGCGCCATCCGTTTCTGGACTAAATTTGCAGAGAGCCCGACTGAAGAGCAGAAGAAAATGGCAAAAGATGTCAACTTCTGGCGCTTATACCAGGCCGGCTTCATCGGATTTCAATACTTCTGCTTCAACTGTATGAAGTCCTGTCCGGTTGGCCGGGGAACATAGGATACATCTCATTTATTTGAGATCCAATCAGGTTTCGGAGATATTCTCCTTCCGAGGAATCCTCGTTACTTAAACGTATTCTCGTCCCTTTGTTGCCGCAAACAAATACCGAATAGACGCCCTAAGTAAAACTTCAAGAAGATGGGGCGCTCCCATTTTTTCCCCTTTCGCATCCACAATTTTAGAATTTTCTGGAACCAAATTCTCTCGCCGTTGTCATTAAAAATAAAGCCAGCCCCAATCTAGGGGGCGCCACAAAAATTCAAAAAGGAGGGTTTTCCAATGAAAAGGCTAGTCGTTTTAATCACTTTTGTCTCATTTTTCGGGTTTCTTCGAGGAGGTAACGCTGCACCTCTGACCAGCACACTGAGGGATCAACAGAACGTGGCGATCACCGTCTACAATTCGAATATTGGCTTGGTCAAGGATACTCGGCTTCTTGAATTTAAACCTGGGGTTCACGAATTGAAGTTTATGGATGTGGCAGCCAAGATCGATCCCACAACGGTCCACATCAAATCCCTCATCAACGGGTCGAGTCTCAAGGTCCTGGAGCAGAACTACGAATACGACCTTCTCAGCCCCCAGAAACTCCTTGAAAAGTTTGTGGGGCAGAAGGTTCAACTTGCCTCGATCAACCCTGAGACGAAAAAAGAGGAGATCATCGAAGCGACCCTCCTCTCTACTCAGGGTGGAAATATATTCCAGATTGGGGATAAGATTCATATTGGCCATTACGGACGCGTCCTCCTCTCAAGAATTCCTGAAAACCTCATTCCTCAACCGACATTGGTCTGGACGTTAGACAATAAACTCTCAAAACCTCAGAAGCTGGAAGCCTCTTATCTCACCTCCGGAATAAACTGGAAGGCGGATTATGTCGCGGTTTTAAACAAATTGGACACGATGACTGATTTGACGGGCTGGGTGACGATTGACAATCGGAGTGGTGCCACTTATCAAAACGCTCTGCTTAAGTTGGTTGCTGGCGATATCAACCGGGTTCAAGGTGAAATGAGAATGGATTATGCCAGGCCAATGGCTGCGGCGAAAGAGGTCAGCCAGCAATTCAAAGAAGAGTCTTTCTTCGAATATCACCTTTACACCTTAGACCGGAGAACCACGGTTAAAGACAATCAGACAAAGCAGATGACCCTTCTTGACGCCAATCAGGTCCCCATCAAGAAACTTTTCATCTTCACGGGATCGCCTCAATACTACTACACTCAAATGAACCAGGGGACAAATAAGCAAAAAATTGGGGTTTTCCTCGAACTGGAAAACACGAAAAAGAATAACCTTGGAATGCCTTTACCCAAAGGCACCGTCAGGGTTTACAAAGAGGACAAGGACGGGAGCCTCCAGTTTGTCGGGGAAGACCGAATCGACCATACCCCCAAGGATGAAAAATTTAAGATGAAGATCGGAGAGGCTTTCGATGTGGTGGGAGAGCGAATTCAGACGGATTACAAACGTCTGGGCTCCAATCTCTTCGAGGTAGCCTTTGAGGTGAGCTTAAGGAATCACAAGAAAGAAGACATTAAAGTCTTGGTGGAAGAACCGATTCCCGGCGATTGGGAGATGCTTTCGAACAGCCATCCTTTTGAAAAGCTTCAGGCCCATTTGATCCGTTTCGATGTCCCCGTGGGCAAAGATAAAGAGGTGAAAGTCAAATACAGAATTCGGTTCCGATATTAGTTTCACCCCACCCACACCCCTCCCCCGTTCAGGAGGAGGGGAAAGAGGGTGTTTCACGCGTTGGATAAGAGCAAGAAGAAGATGTTGACAATGGGCCACGGTTCATTTATTTGATATCAAGATCGGAGTGGACGGGATGATCGGAAAAAAGAAGTTTTTTTTAGGGAGATTCTTAGAAATCCATCTGGGGTATCTTCTATTCAGATTCTCTACCTTTTGGGTCAAATGCCTGCCTGTAGAATTTTTGGCATCGTGTGGGGGAAAACTTGGCCTGCTGGCTTTCCACCTCTTCAGAGGGTGGAGAAGAGTGGCTTTTGCTAATCTGAACCTGGCGCTGGGAAGGGAGAAGGGTAAAGACGAAATTTATTGGATCTGCCGGGAGCTTTTTAGGAATATCGGTAAGGATATGCTCGAGGTTTACCGCTGCCCGGATTTCAAGGATGGCTATTTTAAGACGCTTGTACGGTTCGAAGGGACTCAGCATTTAAACGATGCGCTCAATCAAGGGAAAGGCGTGATTGCTCTCAGTGCCCATCTTGGAAACTTCCCTTTGATGGGCGCCCGATTAGCCCATGAGGGTTATCCCTTATCCCTCGTCGCTCGAGATCCAGAGAATCCGAAGATAGCAAGAGCGATCACTGCTTTAAGGGACGCGGTCGGCATGGAATCCATTCCCGATGAGCCCCGGATGGCCTGCGTGTCAAGATGTTTCAAAGCCTTAAAAGGAAACCGGGTCCTTTTGCTTCAGATTGACCAGAACGCACCCGTCACAGAGGCCTGGGTCGACTTTTTTGGCTGCCTCGTTCCTACGTTTAAAGGACCTGTGCTCTTTTCCATGCGTACCGGGGCGCCGATCCTCCCTATATTTATGAAGCGAAACTCGGACAACCTCCATCAGATCACCATCCACCCTTCTTTCACTCTAAACATCACTGGAAATGCGGAACAGGATGTCTCCTCCAATACGGCCCGGCTCACCAAAATCATCGAAGGAGCCATCCGGCAATATCCCGAACAATGGTTGTGGATCTACCGCAGGTTTAAAAGGGCGAGGGATATTAAAACGGGTGAAAGGTTATTTCACAAACACCCCTGAAAGGCGACGGAACACAGCGACAGAAGGGAGGATGAAAATCCTAGAACCCGCTCATCTCCATCCGGATCATGCTATCTGCAATTTCATCCTTGAAGATATCAAGAACCCGATTTCTTATGGCAAAAAATTCTTCGCTTTCCGTTATCTCCAATTTCCGTGGTCTCGGAAGATCAACCTCGATCACATCCATCACATGAGCGGGTCTCTTGCTCAGCACCACCACCCGATCTGCGAGGTAAACCGCCTCGTTGATATCGTGAGAGATGAAGAGAATCGTGGTTTTCGTCTTTCCCCAAATGTCAAGCAATTTGTCATGCATATAGAGGGTGGTTTGAAAATCAAGGGAGCTGAAGGGTTCATCCATGAGCAAAACATCGGGTTCATAAAGAAGGGCCCGGAGAATGCAGAGAAGTTGTTGCTGCCCTCCGCTCAGTTGATAAGGATACGCGTCGTCCTGAACCTTGAAGTCAAGGTTGAAGAGAAATTGCTCGATTCGCTTCTTTCTCTCTCGCCTCGGAACTTTGTTCAACTCCAAAGGAACGAGCAGGTTGTCAAAACATGTTCTCCAGGGATAGAGCGATTCACGATAGTTCTGAAAGATATATCCGATCTTGGCCTCAACGGAGGGTTTTCCCCCTATCGATATCTTCCCATATTCCTGGTCTTCCAAGCCGGCGATGATCCGAAAGATGGTGGTCTTCCCGCATCCGTTGGGACCCACCAACGTGATAAACTCTCCGGTCTTGCAGGAAAAATTGACGTTGTCGAGAACGCGAAGGTTTCCCTGGAACCCCTTTTCTTTGACCGAGGTGCTCGAAAAGGTCTTTGTCAGACCTTCCACTCTCAAATAATCTTTAGCTCCTAGTCGTGCCATGTTATTCCTGATAGAAAAGTTTGCTTGTATCCACGTGCTTCTGAAACAGCCCTTCCTTCTTGAGAAGCTCAAAGTAAGGTTGGCCCCACGATTTGTCATATTCTTCAACCTTAACCCAATTTTCCCAGGGAATTTTCATGGCAAAGGGTTCCGGCAGATTTGCATATTTCACGAGAAACTTCCTTGACTCATTTTCGTTCGAGTAAATAAAATCCACCGCCTTATAATAGGCTGCCTTTACCTTCTTCGCCACGAGCGGTTTTTCTTTCATGAATTTTGAATTGAAGGAGAAAGGGGCTCCCGGGATGCCGGTTTTAAGGTTGAGCAAAAGAAGCGGGCTCTTGACGAGACGCCGGCCTACCCCTCTGGCCTCACCAATCATCCCGAAGGGTTCCGGCGCAAAATAAGCATCGACCTGACCGGCTGCCAATGCCTGAACAATATTTCCGGGTGGAACTTCAATGAGGGTGATCTCTTTATCAGGATTAAAGGAATTTCTCAAGACTGCTTTTGCCAGGGCAAGGGAAGCCACCCCAGGAAAGGTGCCCATCCGCTTCCCTTTGAGATCCCCTATTCCGTCGAGAGGAGAATCCTTTGCGACCATCAGGGCCATGGTGTTATCCTGAAGAACTGCGCGGTTTCCGTACATGATAAAGATTTTAAAGGTGCCGGGCATATTCTGCTCAAGCAACCAATGTCCGATGATAGCGCTTCCCGTCTGGACATCAATTCGACCGCTGACCAAGGCATCGGTGATGATCGTCCCCGACTCAAAAAGCGTGGCCGTGGCTTTCAAACCTTGCTCCTGGAAATAACCTTTCTCCAAGGCGACGAAGGTGGGAAGGGCCACCACGAGACCCAAGTATCCTATCCTGACCTCATCCTCCGCCATGGAAGGGTTCGGGCAAAGAATCGTGACCGAAAACAAAAACACCAGAACCGTTAGCCATTGCTTTTTCATGGTTCCCTCCTGTCTCTACGGTTCAAATCCGCGTTGCATCACTCTTAACTCAACACTTTCAACTCATAACTTTAATCCTATCTCCCTCCCCAATGGATCACTTTTTCTTCCAATTTAATGAATCCCTTGTTCAATCCATACCCGATGAGACCCGTGATCACGATGGTAGCATACATCTGCGGAATCTGATAGGTCATGTGGGCATTGTAGATGAGGTGACCCAACCCTTTATCCGTTCCGATGAACATCTCTAAAATGACGATGATGATCAGCGTGAGAGAGAGAGCTGTTCGAAGTCCTGCGGTGATAAAGGGAAGCGCATCGGGAAGAATGACTCGGGTAAAAATGTAGAGGTTGCTTGCCTTCATCGTCTCAGCCACCATCTGCCTTGTCTTCGAGGAATTCCGGACACCATAAAGCGTGTTAATCGTGATGACCAAACTGCAAGAGAAGATGACAATGGCGATTTTGGCAGCATCTCCGATGCCAAAAGCCAGCATGAAGAGAGGAAAAAGCGAGGTCGCCGGGAATCCTCTGAAAAATTCGATCAAAAATTCTAAGGACTTGTAAGCCTTCTCCCAATATCCAACCATGATCCCGAGAGGAATCCCCAGAAGGATGGCCAGCAGGTATCCGCTGAACATTCTGTAAAGGGTGCTTCCAAGATGGGGGTAAACCCCTTGAGAGAAAAGCAATTGTTTCAATTCGAGAAAGACATTCCATGGTGAAGGCAGAAAGAAAGGATTGACCCACTGAAAGGCGGAGACCAGGTACCAGACGAGAAGCAAGGCCAACGGGCCGATGAAGGCCTCTCTGTCAGAGATGAAATTCCGCCACTTCTCGTAAGTCGTCTCCGTCTCCCGCAACTGCCTTTTGACAATCTTTCCCGTTCTCGACTTGGGGAGGGAGTCTTTGAACTCCAGCTGCCGGGGCATCTTAAAGCTGGCCAATCTTTCCTTACAGAAGCTCAAGATCTCCCGATGCGTGGCTGTTTCACCATGCTTCAGGACAACATTCGCCCTCAAGATTTGGCCTCTTCTTGAATCCGGAATCCCCACCACGGCCGCCTCTTGGACCTTAGGATGGTTGACCAGTACGGTTTCAACTTCCGAAGGATAGACATTGAGTCCTCCGCTAATAATCATATCGTCCGCCCGGCCCAGGACATAAAGATAGCCGTCCTCATCCAGCCTGGCCAGGTCCCCCGTATAGTACCATCCGTCTTTGATCTTTTTCGCCGTCGCCTTGGGGTCCTTAAAATACCCCTTCATGATTTGAGGTCCGCGGGCGATGATCTCGCCGATCTGCCCTGCCGGCACCTCCGTGCCCTCCCGGCCGATGATCTTCAAATCCACTCTCGGAACAGCCTTCCCGGCGCTGGCCATCTTCCGCGGCCCGTCTTCAATGAGCGTCAGGGTGAGCAAGGGAGAGGTCTCCGTGGCTCCGTATCCTTGAATGGGCTGTACGTGAGGATACCGTTCCCCAAACTCTTTCATCAATTGCTCAGGGACGACCGTGCCCATCATGGCCGCTACCTTCAGGCTCGAACAGTCGTACCGTTCCCAATGGGGGACATTCAAGATCAATTGGTAAATCGGGGGAACAGCGGCTGTAATCGTAATCCGATGGTTCTGGAAGGCATCGAGGATCTTCTTGGGCGTCATTTCATCGACGATCGACACGGACATCCCCGACTCCACCATCAAATTCATGACCACCGACCCCGTAATATGCGAAATCGGAAGGACGAAACCGAAGGTGTCCTTCTCGGAACAATGAATGGCATGATGCAGGGATTCGGGAAAGTAGCTCAGATGGTCGTTGGTGAGGACGACCCCCTTTGATCTCCCCGTCGTCCCGGAGGTGTAGAGATAGATCGATTCATCCTCTTCACTCAGCGGGACTTGAACCCTCTCGGAAGACTCCTTCTCGATGATCTCATCGTAGGAGTGCCAATCTCGAATATCTTCATCCCCCGCGTTGGTCACGATGACATGCTTCAAGAAGGGGACGGAACCCTTCACTCGATCGATAAACACTTTTTGTCTAACGTTCGTAATAATGGCAGAAGCTTCAGCCTCCTGAAGAATTGGCTCCATTTCGGCCGGGCTGAGACGAAAATCGAGAACCACTGCAATGGCGCCGATTTTCAAAGTGGCGAAATAAGATATGGTGAATTGAGGGCAGTTCTGGAACAGAAGAACGATGCGGTCTCCTTTTTTGATTCCCATCCCAAGGAGCCGATTGGCTACACGGTTGGACAGGGTATCGAGGTCGGAGAAGGTGATCCTCTCTTCTTTGAACAGGATGGCGATTTTGTCGGGCCTTTGAATCGCCTGTTTTTCAAGATGGTCTCGGACGATCATAGTCAATCACTGTTTTTTCAAATATTTTGATTCAAACTATATTATTGTAACAGAATTAATCCTTGTTGAAGACAAAAAAATACGAATAGGCGAAAAGTTAATCAAACGACCGGCTTCTGTTTTTCTTCCTTTCCTTTCTTTTCGTCGACCGTCCAGAGGATGGCCATTCCTACAACGAAAAAGAAGAGAACGGAAAGAATGCCCGATTGAACGCTTCCCGTCATCGCGATTAAAATTCCGTAGATCAGCGGCCCGAATACGGAAGCAAATTTCCCTGATACGGCAAAGAAGCCAAAAAACTCAGCGCTATTGACGTCGGGGGTGAAGGTTCCTTGAAGGGAACGCGAGGCTGCCTGACTTCCACCCATGACCATCCCCGCCAGGGCCCCTAAGATCCAGTATTCCGTCTTTGGGTCCCAGAAGATCCCTAGCTTGAATGCCCAGATGACAATCAGGGACCAGATGCCCAAAGAAATCATCACCGTCTTCTTATTCCCGATCGCATCTGCTAAGAATCCGAACAGAAGAGAACCGAAAAAGGCGATTCCTTGGATCATCAAAAAGAAAAGGATGATCTCACCCGTCTCCATCCCTAAGACTTCAGCGCCAAAGATCGAGGCCATGACAATGACGGTTTCGATCCCGTCGTTGTAAATCAGGAAAGCCACGAGAAACTTTGTCAATTCTCGAAACGTTTTGATCCTGCGGAAGGTACGTTGAATGCGTCGATACCCCTCTTCGAAGTAACCCCTTTCAAAGGATGTATCCGGCTTCTTCGCCCTCTCCCTCAAGAAAAGAAAGGTGGGAAGTGAAAAGATCAACCACCAGAACGCCACGGAGAGAAAACAATCCTGAACCGTGAAAGTCCCGCTCGGGAATCCGATCCGCTCGGGATATTTTAGCATGATCAAGTTGATCGCCAAGAGTGCTCCGCCGCCGATATATCCCAGCGCCCATCCTAATCCCGAGATCCGGCCGATGTTTTGATCCGTCGAAATCTCAGGGAGGAAAGCATTGTAATAGACATTTCCTCCGGCGAACCCAATATTGGCGACGATGAAGAAGATGGCTCCCTTCCAATAGTTGCCCGCATGGACGAAATAGAGAAGGCCGGTGAAGAGAATGGCGGTATAACAAAAAAACATCAGAAAGCGCTTCTTGGAAGCGGCGGCATCTGCGACCGCTCCTAGAAATGGAGAAAGCACGGCCGAGACGGCCATGCTCATGGCCACCGAGAAAGTGAAGAACGAGGCGCCGGGGAGACGAAACCCGAAAAATTCAACTCCCCTCTCTCCTCCGGCGACAACGGTTGCAAAGTATTGATTGAAGATGACGGCGAGAATGGTGGTCGCAAAGGCGGAGTTGGCGAAATCATACATTGCCCAGCCGAAGATCTCTCGCTTTTGCACTGGCATATCGGAGTGATTGATGGCGGGACGCAAAATGAACCCGACACGGGCAAAACGAGACACGGTGAGAAAACAACGAATTTCTCCCCCTCCTCGAGTCTCCCGCTCCCCGCGTCAGATTCTCTTTAGCTCCGTGTCTCCTTATTTCTTCCTGAGAATTAGACTGTCCGGATCTCCTGCCGCATAAAGACGAGGTAGCAAACTCCAAAACAGACGAAGGTGATGGCGATGATCGCAATAAGATACCACACGACGATGATCAGGCTTTGCAAAAGGGGAAGGGGATTTTGAAAACGGCTCAGAGAAAGCCTCTCCAAAGGCCCCACCAAAACGAAGCCTCGGGTGGTCTTCCTCGTTGGATCAAGAATGGTGGTGGTTGCATCATTATAAAGGGTCGCCGGGGACAAAAGGGAGACCGTTCTTTGAACCTGTTCGTTTTTCACCAGGTCTGCACTCGTGCTGCTTTGGTTGATCGGGGCCACTGCATTGGCCACAAAACCAGCCCCCAAGCCCACGAAAAAGGAGAAAAAAATCCAGATGGCCAGAGAAGCCAGGGCAGAGGTGGCCGTACTCCGGAAGACCACCGAAAAGAGGATCGCTATCCCCAGCCAGAAAGACACGTAGAGAATACTGATGATCACATAGATCGCGAGACGCAGCACTTCTTCTGATCCCGGCACCACCCCGATTAATCGAATCCCCAGGCCTGAGATAATGAGGACGATCCCAACTAACACAACGGCGATCGTGGTCACACCTGCCAGATACTTCGCATTGATAATCGAGTCACGATAGATGGGCTGTGAGGCGAGTTTGCTCAGCGTCCGCGAGACTCTTTCCCGATTGATCGCATCAAATCCAAGAAAAATCCCGATGAGAGGACCGAAAAAGCCGATGAACTGGACAAAGGAAAAGAGTTTTCCCGTAGAGGTAAAAAGCCACAAAAAGAGGAGGGTGGGTTTTGCCATTCCTTTGGATTCCTCCTGAATGCCCATCCCCACCATGGAGGCAATGATCACCCCGACCATCACAATCAACGCGGAAATCAGAAGAAACCGTACACTGCTGAAGTGGTCCTCCAATTCTTTTCTGAATAAGGTGAAGATCCCGTGCAAGTTAAGCCTCCTTGAAATATTTCATATAGAGCTCTTCGAGGGTATAATGCTCTTTTTCCACGCCCAGCTTCTTCTTGGCCAATTCTTGAATGGGCCCGATCGCTACCAGATTCCCTTTGATCATGATCCCTACCCGGTCACAAATCCTCTGGACCTGATCCAGAAGGTGGGAGGAAAGAAAGATGGTAATATTCCTATCCCGGCTCAAGGAGTGGATGAGGTCGAGCATCCGGTTCGTCCCGTCCGGGTCCAGACCAATGGTCGGCTCGTCGAGGAAAATCAGCCTGGGTTCCTTAATCAGAACCTCCGCGATTCCCAATCTCTGCCTCATCCCTTTCGAGTAGGTGCCCACCCTCTTTTCCTTGGCCTCTTCGAAAAGGCCAACTTGCTTGAGCACCTCGTCAATCTTCGTGGAAGAGATCTTATCGGGGATACGGTTCAGACGAGCAATGAACCGGAGATTCTGCCGGGCATTCATATCATCATAGAAACCCACATTTTCAGCGAGATACCCGACCTTCTCTTTCACACGGAGGGGTTCACGCGTCGGATCGAATCCAATGACCCGGATCTTCCCCGAGGTCGGCTCCGTCAAGCCCAGGAACATGAGAAGACTCGTGGTCTTCCCCGCACCATTGGGGCCGAGGAATCCAAACACCTCCCCCTCCGGAATCTGAAGCGTCAGATTGTTCACGGCGATCTGAGTTCCATACTTCTTCGTCAGCCCTTCGGCTTCGATGACGAGATGGTTTTCCACTTTAACGTCTCCCCAACCAGATGAATAAGGCACTCAACCCGGCAATCACGAAGATGATGATGAAGATTCCGATCCAACCCCATGCGGTGGAGGCCTTCACCGTCACTCTCATTTCAATCGTCTTATCCGATTTTTCCCCGTTGACCATGACCCCTACCGAATAATCTCCGACCAGGGCCTGGGCACCCGGCTTGACCGTGACCTCGACCTGTTTCAAAGCACCAGGATCCAAGGAATCGATTTTCTCCGGCTTGAACGTCACATCCCAGTTTTCGGGCTTGAAGGAAGAAAAAGTGACGTTACGGTTGACCGCAGAGCCCGTGTTTTTTACGAAGAATGAAAAATTGGCCGTTTTCCCTGCAACGGCCTCCAGAGATAGGATTCCTGAAGGCGTTCCGGCATCGAGCTTATAAATACCCGTCAGGGCCACCGTCAATTTCACTTCCGCCCTTTTCTCTCCTGAGGTCACCCTCACCAGAATGGGGTAATCTCCCGGAGAAGCTTCTTTCGCAGGGGTGATTTCCACGGCCACCGACTGGCTCGTTGCTCCCTTGATCCGCAAACTGGAAATCTGCTTCTGTTCATAAGAAGGCTTGAAATTAATCTCCCATTTTTCCGGCCCGACTGCGGCCAGGTTGAAAGTTCGATCCACCTCGCTCTTATTCATGATATCCAGCGAAAACTCGAACTTGGCATCTGTCTGGCCCCTCAATACAGGATAAGAAGTCGTTATCTGAATGTCCTCGAGACCTGCTGTCCGTTCCTGAACCGAGACGTTCAGTTTATTGGAAAAAGTGAATTTTCCGTCCGCCGTCCGGGCATCGAACTGAAAGACGTAGTCTCCGGGCCCCACCGTCTTATCGGGTTCCAGGGTCAAAGCGAGGTTCTTTGTCTTTCCGTTGGGAACATAAACCCCTGAGACCACGTAACTGCCGCCTTTCAGCGTGGCTTTCCATCCCTTTGGAATCGTGGAAATCCTGACATCGATGCTTTCATCCGTACGGCCTTTATTCTCCAGGATCAAATCCATTCGAACGGCCTCTCCTTTGGGCACAATCACCCCGGAGAATTCCGGAAAAACAGCGATGCCCCGTTCCGGCCTGAGGTCCTTTTTCTCCTCCTGGGCAAGGAGAAGGGATGGAAGGATGAGACAAAAAATGAGAACAACCAAAAAAATGGATAAAGATGCTCGGCCTCGATTTACTCGCACCATGGGTCTACCTCCTAAGAAACACCTGTTAGAGTTTCATCAATCACGTTTTTTTATTTTGACGACGGGATAGGAATTGTTATATGTAATCGCTTGTCGAGGAGTTGTCAAGATAAATCCACTAAACTTTTTATAACATCTTCCTGGCGGATTTCAAACCCGTCCCGGTCAACGTGGAGATCACGGTTTCCCTTCTTCTCGTTTTCCTCAAGTACTTTTTCAACCCAGCCACCGTCGCCGCTGCGGTGGGCTCGATGAAGTGACCTTTCCGTCCCATTTCCTTCTGGGCCGTTCTGATCTCCTTTTCCGTTACCGCTAGAATCTCCCCGTCCGTCTCCCGAGCCGCCTCCAGGATCTGCCTTCCCCTGATGGGTTCTGCGATGGCAATCCCCTCCGCAACGGTCTCCTTTTTTTCAACGGGCCGCGGTTCTGCCCAACCTTTCTTGAACGCCCGATAAAGAGGCGCACAAAAAGCGGACTGGACGCCCACCAGCCTCGGGATCCTCTTGATCCTGCCGGCTTCCTTCAACTCTTTGAAACCGATATGAACTCCCAAGAAAAGTGTCCCGTTTCCTACGGGGAGGACGAGCACATCCGGGACCTTCCATCCCATTTGTTCCCAGACTTCGAAGGCAAAGGTTTTCGTCCCGTGGAGGAAAAACGGATTCCAGCAATGACTGGCATAAGGGATTCCGGAAGCAGCCTTCCATGTTACCTCCGCCGTCCTTTCCCTCGACCCTTGCACCTTTCTGAGAGTCGCCCCGTAAGCTTGAATTTGAACCGTCTTTTCCGAAGAGGTATTCTGGGGCACATAGATCTCGCATCCGATCCCTGCTTTGGCACAGTAAGCGGCAACGGCGGATCCCGCATTGCCCGACGAGTCCTCGACCACTTTTTGGACTCCCCACTCTTTCATTTTACTCATGAGCACGGTGGCGCCGCGATCCTTATAAGATCCTGTCGGGAAAAGATAATCGATTTTCACCAAAGCCCGATTCCCGTCGAACGTGATCTCCTCTAAAGGAGTAAACCCTTCATTCATGGAGAGGATGGACGTTTCGCGATGGATGGGAATCGTTTCACGATATCGCCATAAGGTAGGCCCTCTTCTTACGATTCTTTTCATCGGAAATCTGGATTCAAATTCGAGGTCGAGAAAGGAGCCGCAATCGCATCGCCACCTGGAGGGCTGAAGGGAATAGGAACGGTGGCAATCGGAGCAAAAAAATCTTTCCATCCACTAGAACCGCAAAGAGCATCGAGCATAGAGTGAAGAAAGAAGAAGAAAAAGAGTTGTTTTTTTCCTTTACCCTTTACCCTTTGCTCTATGCCCTATGCGTTTTTGTTATTTGACGAGAGGAAACATCACCCGAAAGGTCGTTTGACCTTCCCCGGACTCCATCTCCATCCTTCCGTTCATCTGTTTGACTAATCGGGTTGTAATGTGGAGCCCTCTGCCTCTTCCTTCACCCAGGAGGTATCGATCTCGGTCCTCCTCTCGAATTTCTCCCGTATTGGTCACCTCCGCCACGGCCCATGAATCTTTTCGATAGGACCGAATAGAAAGATGCCCTCCCTGTTCAGGCATGGCGTTCGAAGCATTATTGAGGAGATTGTCTAAAACCCTTTCGACGTGCAGCGGGTAACATCGAATCCATAAAGGAGACTCCAACCCGCCTTCGATGAAACAAACATTCTCCCGCCTCAACTCATTGACCGCCTCCTCATTGATGACGAAGCGTTTCTTCAGCTTTTCTGTCAAATCCACCGTTTCCTCCCTCCCCTCTCCGTGAAGGGTCAGGGCCAATTCCTGAATGCGGGAGGTCTCTTTCAGAATAATATCCAAGGCCTGGACCACCTTTTCCTTCTTTGAAGAAAACTCTCCGTCCTCCACAATCTTTTGAACCCGTTTGGCAAATCCTGCCGCTGCGATGGCTGGATTCTTAAAATCGTGAAGAATATCGTCCATTTTCTCGAGCCTGAGCCCTTTCATCAATTCCATGCCGAAGAATATGAAAATCTCGATTTCTTCCTCCGTGAATCTTCGGTGGTGGGCCTGCGCATCGAAGACCAGGAAATAGTTGACCACATCGCCCACTTTGAGCGGGATATAAAGAACGGAATGGATTTGCTGGACTTCCAGAAATCGTTTGAGGTCTCGAGGAAGCAGCCGACTTTCCTGCGGGTTGTGGATGAGAATGTAAGAAGGAAAGATCTTCTCGTGGTCAAATTCGCCGAAGGGACCCGCCTGGTTCACCACGGCATCGATATAAGGTTCCTTTACCGAAAAGGCCTTCCCAATCCCATGGTGTATCTCCGGATACCCTGCCTCTAAAACGACGTGGTCCCTTCCTTCGCTGACCGAAAAGAGGGAAACCCGTTGGATTCGCACGATGTCCACCAATTCGGGGACGACCAGATTGAAGACATCCTTCATCTTGATCCCCTCCCGCTTTCCCAGTTTCAGAAAGATCTGCTCCACGATCTTGTCTTTGGTTACATTCAATTTCTGGAGACCCACGATTCGCTTCCTGGCGATGACATAACTCACCCTTCTCGAGAGCATCTCCGCGATCTTGGCTTCGAGAGGCGTGAATATCTTGTCGATCTCCCTGTAGTAAATCTGAAAAGATCCTTCCGTATCGACATCTTTCAAAGAGAACCGGGGAATCAAAATGGGGACGGCCAGCATGGAATGGATCCCGTATCTTTGGACCTTCTCCTTATTCTTATACTTTTCCTCCTTCAAAATATTGGGGACGAAGTAAGCTCGATGGGTTTTCACGACCTCGCCCGCGATGGTATCCTCAAAGGGAACTGTCTCCTCACGGCCCTCCGTATAGTCGGGATAAGATCCAAAGGAAACCATTTCCTCCCTCCCGGGATCATAAATTCGTAGGCTTGCCGCCTCTGCTCCGAGATACTCCACGACGTTTTTCGCAACGGCCTCCAGGATCTCCTTCTCCGTTAGAGTGGGGTTGATCTCAAGGATGGTCTCTGTCTGACTGATCAGCTGGTCCACGTACCGGTAGATCACTTCTTCTGTGATCAGGTTTACCACCCCGGCCACTTCTTCGAAGGAAAGGGCGCAACCCTTCCCCTTCAGGTCGGCCGCGATGGACTCCAAAAGTCCCTGATCAATCTTAAAATGGCTCATCGATACCTTGGGTTTAAAGAAACCTGCGAATAATAGAACCATTATAAACTTTTCGCAAAAGGTGTCAACATGATTGAAAAAGGCGTTTTTTCCTCCTCTGGACAGGATGACTATCGGCACAGAGGGGCGAGTTCTCGAACCTTTAGGATGCGGCTATGATCGGATGTTGTGGGGGATCTCATCGGCATTAAGCATCAAGACTTTATAAGGGTCTGGGACTCTTTCCAAAGATTGCTTAAAAGGTAGCCGCCCCACCTTCGTCCCGCGAGGCGGGGCTTCGCACAGGCTCGCCTAAAGCTTCTTCAACCCGCCCTCGGGATCCTGCCCTCGGTACCCAGACCGATGGGAACGCCTTTTTTCAGACACCGGGCCAATTTTCACCCGCGATCGGGTGGATCCCTGAAGAGGCTTGATCGCCCCAACCGCTTTAAAGTTTCGCTGCATGGGTTGAACGGGGGAGAGTTCGTTTCAACATCATTCCGGGCGTTGATCCAGGTTATCCTCAACGTGGACCTTACAAAGCCTCGGAGGGGACTTACCCTGGTCGCGGGCCATCAAAAACCGGGGGTGGGCAAGGATTGAAAGGGGATTGCCGGGCTTGTTCTGGATTGAGGGGATCCTGCCTTGCCAGGATGAAAGGCGGAGAGACTCTATTTCAAAAATTAGGATTTTACCTTTGGCGTTGATTTAAACAAAAATCATCTTTCAAACTTCCTGATCAGGATGGCGCTATTAACTCCGCCGAAACCCGCTGAGATCGAAAGGCCGAGTCTGACCTCCTTTTTTCTCGCCTGGTTGGGAACATAGTCCAGGTCGCATTCCGGGTCTGGAAATTCATAGTTGAGGGTGGGATGGATGATTCCTTTCTCGATAGCAAGGAGGACGGAGATGGCCTCAACCCCTCCTGCCGCTCCCATCATATGGCCAGTGATGGATTTGGTTGAACTGATTGGAATGTGGTAAGCGTGTTTTCCAAAGACAGCCTTGATCATTTTCGTCTCCACCTTATCATTCAGTACGGTGGAGGTGCCATGAGGATTGATGTAATCAATCTCTTCCGGATGGATGCCGGCCATTTCTAGAGTATCTTTGACTGCCTTACCCAATGCTTTTCCATCGGGATCGGGGTCAGTAAGATGGTAGGCATCGGCTGTCATCCCCCATCCAATCACCTCCCCGTAGATGTAAGCCCCTCTTTTTTTAGCGTGATCTAATTCCTCAAAGATCAACACTCCAGCCCCCTCCCCCATCACAAACCCATCCCTCTGACGGTCAAAAGGCCGGGAGGCTTTGCTTGGGTCGTCATTTCGCGTTGACATCGCCCTTAACACATCAAACCCTCCGAACACGTAAGGGGTCATACAGGCATCTGCTCCTCCTGTAACCATGACATCTTCTCCGCCACCCTGAATCTGAAGGAAACTATTGATCATGGCGTGGGTGCCGGAGGCACAAGCCGTAGAAACAGCATAGGAAGTGCCCCGGAGAGTGAAAAATTCATTGACATGGGAGGTAATGGAACTCAGGTAAATATTGGGGAGGCCAAAAGGAGAGAGGCTTCTTGGCCCCCTTGATAAAAAGCGTTCATGAAAGTGTTCCAGCAAATCCATCGACTCTACACCAACTCCTAAAATGACACCAATTTGAAAAGGGTCCAAGTTCTTTAATTCATATTCTCCGGTCGGCTGATGACGATCTGGGTTTCCTTCTTTCTTCTCTTCCATTTCAATCCCCGCATCCATCAGGGCAAGCCTCGCTGCAGTAATGGCAAACTGTGAGGTTCTACCAAGTCGCTTGGAATGTTTTGTGGGATTGATATATTTCGAAAGCTCAAATCCATCGATGGGAGATCCAATCTGACTCCGGTAGGGACTCATGTCTCTTTCAGGAAATGAGATCCGACGAAAAGAAGACTTCCCCTTGGTCAAACTCTCCCAGTAAGCCTCTTTTCCAATTCCAACGGGAGTGACCGGCCCCACTCCGGTAATCACCACACGTTTCTTATAATTCTTCACGCTCACCTCCCTACAGGTCGTTTCGTAATTCTTATCGATTGTTCTGCCGTTTGTCAAGGCAGAAACTATTTTGCGAACCGTTTCCATTTTTCCTTGCCCGCAATAGCGCTAAATCGCCTCCGAGGCTGAAAAAAGTGCGCTGAACCTGTGCCAATATTTTTTTCAACAACAGGGTTGACATGTTCCCGGATTAGAAATATAAATTTCTTTGGAGTCGAATCAACCTTCTTAAGCTGTCGAGGGACAAAAATGAAGGGCTTTTATCATCGAACCTGGATCTTCTTTTGTTTATGTCTTCTCTTTCTTCTTTCTGCTTGCTTTGCAAACAAGAAGCTGACCGTAGGCACGACCGCGACATTATTGGAAGAAGTGGCGAGGGCTTCTTCTCAACAATCGGACCTGAGGGTCCTTCGGGAAGGGATGCCTGCCTATCTGATGTTGATCGATGGGATGATCCAGGCATGGCCGGACAATGACCGGTTACTCATCGCGGGGGCCCAGAGCTATTCCTCTTTTGCTTCCCTCTTTGTGGAGGACCAAGACAAGGAATATGCCAACTTGCTCTATATGAAAGGAAGACAGTACGCGTTGAGGTCTCTCGAACGGAGAGGGTTTAAGGATCCTCTCCAGACGCCTTTTGAGGATTTTAGCAGGGGATTGAAGCGCCTCGGGAAAAAGGATGTGCCCATCCTTTTTTGGACGGCAACCTGCTGGGCGAACTGGATCCGTCTTAACCTGGATTCGATGGAAGCCATCTCCGAACTTCCGAGAGTGGAAGGGATGATGAGGAGGGTCCTGGAACTCGACGAGGGATTCCATTACGGGGGTGCCCATCTCTTCATGGGAATATGGTATGCCTCCAGACCCAAAATAGCCGGTGGAGATCTCAAGAAAGCTCAAGAACATTTTCTGAAAGCCCTGGATCTTGGGCAAAGAAGATTCTTGATGGCGTATGTTTACTACGCGAACTTTTATGCTCGAAAAAGTGAGGATCGGGGGCTCTTCGTCGCCACCCTCCAAAAAGTTTTGGACACTCCGGCTGACACGCTTCCAGACCTCGTCCTCGTCAACACCATCGCCAAGAAACAGGCAAAGGAATTGCTGAGCCATGTGGAAGAATATTTTGAATAGGAGAAAAAATATGCGCAGAGGATTTGTCATCAGAATTTTCGGACTCAGCTTAGGGATCTTCCTCTTTTTCGTCCAATCCGTTGCAGGGGCAGAAAAGGGTTCCCTGATCAAACTGGGCACTCTGGCTCCCGAGGGAAGCGCCTGGATGAAGACCTTCAACGCCATCAACACGGAGGTTATGAAAAAGACGGAGAATAGAGTCCAGTTCAGGTTTTATCCCGGCGGGATATTAGGCGATGAGATGGATATGCTCCGAAAATTGAAGATTGGTCAAATTCAAGGCGTCGCTCTCACTTCTGCCGGACTCTCCACACTCTTTAAGGAGATGGACGCCCTCCAGGTCCCCTTCCTTTTTCAAAACTATGAAGAAGTCGATGCGGTTTTGAAGAAAATGGATTCTTTTTTCCGAAAGGGGCTTGATGACAACGGATATGTGCTCCTCGGGTGGTCCGAAGCGGGGTTTGTCTACCTGATGTCTACGGTCCCCGTGGCAGGTCTGGCCGACCTTAAAAAGGCAAAGGTCTGGATCTGGGAAGATTCGCCCATGTCCAAAGCCATTTTTGATGAGGCTGGGGTAAAGGCCATTCCCCTCACGGTCCCCGATGTCCTGGTTGGGCTCCAGACCGGACTGGTGGAGGTGGTCTATGCCCCTCCGACAGCCGCCATCTCCCTCCAGTGGTTCACGAAGGTCAAATATATCACTGATGTCCCGTTGATTTATTTGGCAGCGGGTGTCATCGTCAAAAAAGATATATTTAGACAAATCCCCCAAACCTCCCAGAATTTCATTTTGGAAAGTTTTCAACAACAGCTAGATCAATTGAAGGTCGTCATTCGAAACGAAAATCGGGATGCCCTGAAGGTGATGGTTAAAAACGGGGTCAAGATCGTCACCTCGTCCAAGGATCAAATCGATGAATATAAGAGGCTGTCGAATAAAGCAATGGGCCATGTCAGTGGACAGACCTTCTCTAAAAAAGTCTTGGAGGAAGTCACTTCTCTTTTGGAAAGTTATCGAAGGGGAGGAAAATAGTGAACCCCGTTAGAAATTCTAGCCGCCGCGACTCGGAGCCCGCCCCCTCTACGGAGCGGGGCATCATTTCTAACGGGGTAAACCGATGGGAGCGGGTCGATGAGGCTCATTGCCAGGGTGGAACAGACCCTCCTCGTCACCTTCTTGAGCTTCATGATCCTCACCGCCTTCTTGCAGATCGTCCTCCGGAATTTTTTCAGCACAGGCATGGATTGGGCGGACTCCCTCATCAGGAACCTGGTCCTTTGGACCGGTTTCATTGGGGCTACCCTTGCTACAAAAGAAGGGAAACACATCAACATCGATATCGTTTCGAGATGGTTACCCTCTCTGGGTAAGAATATCGTCACGCTCATCATTCATCTTTTTTCCTTTGGGATAGGCTGCCTTTTGACCTATGCCGCATTGAAATTTATTAAGAACGAAGTCCAGATGGAAAGGATGACTTTTCTGAGTATTCCTGCCTGGATCCCGGAGATGATCCTTCCGATGACATTCGGGTTGATGACCTTTCGATTTGGCCTCCGTTCTTTTAAGAATCTTTATGAGATGGGAGGCATGAATCCGATTCATGAAAGAGAGAAAGAGATATGACCCTCCTGTTGATCCTGATCGCTCTCTTTTTCATGTTTCTCGGTGCACCCTTATTCACTGTTTTCTCCGGCCTGACCCTTCTTCTTTTATTCTTTGCCCAGATCGACTCCTCAGCCATGATCATAGAAATGTATCGAATTGCCACCACTCCCATCCTGGTCGCCATCCCACTCTTCACCTTTGCCGGATATCTCCTCTCTGAAAGTAACGCGCCCAGAAGGTTGATCGGGTTGACAGACGCCTTCCTGGGCTGGTTGCCGGGAGGGCTATCCATCATCGCGCTCATCACCTGTTCCGCCTTCACGGCCCTGACAGGTGCCACCGGTCTCACCATCATTGCCCTGGGAGGCATCCTCCTTCCTGCCCTGCTGCAAGGAAAATATCCGGAAAAATTTTCTCTCGGGTTGGTAACCAATTCAGGAACGTTAGGCGTTCTCTTGCCACCGAGCCTGCCCATTATCATTTATGCGATTGTGTCTAAGGTGCAGATTACTCAACTTTTTCTTGCAGGTCTTTTGCCCGGAATCCTGATGGTCGTCCTGCTCTCCGTTTTCAGTGTACAGAAGGCAATTGCTGCTGAGGTCCCTAGAACCAAGTTCAATACGTCTCGGATGTTTAAAGCAATAAGAGAAGCGATGTGGGAGCTTCCCCTCCCCCTTGTTGTGCTAGGGGGTATTTACAGCGGATACTTTGCGGTGAGCGAGGCGGCTGCGATTACGGCCGTTTATGTTTTCCTCGTCGAAGTGATCATTTACCGGGACATCAAATGGCGGGAACTTCCCCAGGTCATGCGAAAAAGCATGGTGCTCGTGGGTGGAATCTTGATCATACTGGGTGCAGCCCTGGGTTTCACGAATTACCTGATCGACGCAGAAGTTCCGATGAAGCTGTTTAATTTAATCAGGGCTTACACCGATAGCCCTTTCATCTTTCTGGTCCTCCTGAACCTTTTTCTCCTGGTGGTGGGCTGTCTGCTGGACATCTTCTCAGCTCTGATCGTTGTCGTACCTCTGATCACTCCGGTCGCCACTGCCTACGGGATCAATCCAATTCACCTTGGCATCATCTTCCTTGCCAACCTCCAGATCGGGGCCCTGACCCCTCCTGTTGGAATGAGCCTTTTCATCTCAAGCCTCCGCTTTGAGAAACCGATGTCCAAGATTATCATGGCTTCTCTCCCCTTTATCGTTGTCCTCTTATTTGTATTAGCCATCATTACCTACGTCCCCTGGCTGAGCCTGGCGCTCGTGAAGTAAAAACGCATAGGGCATAGCGCGTAGCGCAAGGGGGATTGACCACCCATGAGGAAAAGTAAGAGCCACCTCTATATAGAACTAATGATCAGGCTATTGGCTTCTTCCTGAAATGTTGATTGTTCATTTTAGTTCCATAATACAAGATTTCAAACGGCAATTGGTAATGTGCTAATAACATTCCTTTCTTCCCAAGTTATTTTACCCCAAAAGACTCCCCACAAAACTCCCAAAACACTCCTTGACAACTTAATAATAATGAAGTATCTTGCATGAGATTGATTTCATGAAATAAAGTTTACTAGTGCATGCTGCAAACCTCATAAGGGAGAAAGGAGTTGATTGTGAAACATCTATCTAAATTACTTCGTATTTCACTCTTGATTGCTCTATTGGCTTTGCCAATAACCGCTTGTATGGAAGGTTCGATGTTCTAATTTTGACGGTTGAGACACCTCAGGATAAGGCGACTGTTAGTACGCCTACGGTCACGGTAAGTGGCACAGTCACTAAGACGGCTGAGGTGAAGATTAATGACGTGGTAGTGCCGTCTAAAGGTAGCAAGTTCTCCACCGATATCAAGTTGACCGAAGGCAGCAATGTCATTAATGTTGTCGCTAAATCGGGTAAGGACACGGAAACGAAGACACTGACTATTACCTACAATCCAAGTAAGCAGTCTGGCTAAGAACAGGAATCAAATTCCGAAACTGGGAGTAATTGACGGAGGAGAAGACTTAAAATTGCCTACAATAAATTTGTTTACTTAGATTATTAGGCACTACAGGGTCCAGAGATATATAAATATTTCTGGAGGTTAAAAACCTTGATAGTCGGGCCGCTATCTGAACGTGGAGGATAGCGGCTTTTTTATGCAATGAACTAGAGCGGTCTTTCAAAACTTCGATTCAGAATTAAGGGAGGAATCAACATGGCAACATGGACATTTCTTACGAATCATGCAATTGTACTTTTCTTTCTGGCAAAACATCCATTAATCACTGGACGAGAGTTGTCAGGATTAATAGGGATTACGGAAAGGTCAGTAAGAAATATTATTTCTGATCTCGAATCAGAGGGGTATATCCAAAAGTCCAAAGAGGGAAGGCAAGTAAGGTATAAAACCAATCCGCATTTACCTCTTCGGCACCACACTCAGAAGGATAAGGCAATAAGAATTCTCCTCGAAGCATTAGACTGCGAACAAATACGAAAAGGAGCCAAGAAACGGGAAGCATCGTCGAAGGCAGTTCTATAAAAAAAGGGACTCCAACTTTCTGTGTCTCCTGTTTCATCGCCTCCGTCGATGTATTCAGGTCAAGTAACGATCTACCCCCTTGTTTCAATATTTCAAACGATAATCTTCATTACTCAGTATGAGCCACCATTGCGGCTTTGTAGGTGCTATACGTAACATAATCTGCTTTTTCTTGTGATATTAGTTAGTTAAGGGCTGTTTTCCATTATCACTTTTTTCTCTATCCCTGTCAAGATAATTCGTTTTCAGCGCCTCCGAGTAACTCCATGCTCTCCTGTTCGTCGTCATCCTCTTGTTGCGCCTGCGTTCTTTGCAGAACCACCTGCATGGCCTTGTAGTAGTCTCGTTGGACCTTGAGGTTGGCTACGCGGCAGTAGCGCTGCGTGGTGGTAATCTGGCCATGCCCCAGGAGGTCCTGGATAGTCGCAAGGTCAGCATCGGCATTAAGAAGCTGTGTGGCCATGGTGTGGCGAAGACGATGACATGAGACGTTGAGTCCACTTTGTCGCCCATAGTATTCGATCCTCTTCTGAATGCCTCGGACCGATATCGGTTTGCCTCTCATCGGTCCCTTCTGCACCAGAAACAATCCTCTGGCTTTCGAGGATCGTTTCGCCAGATACACCGAAAGAGCGGATTGGGCATCTTCACTCATGTAGACGACCCGATCCTTAGCCCCTTTTCCATGGAAGACAAAGATCTGTCTTCTCCCGTACTCTACCGCATCAACCGTCAGCTCAGCCACCTCCTGGACCCGAAGGCCGCAGCGGAGCATCAACATGAACATGGCCCGGTCTCTCAGATCCGTGATGCCATCAAAGAGGCCCCTGACCTGGTCATCCTTCAGGTGCCGGGGCAGTGGCTTGGGCAGACGGAGCGAGATCCGGGTGACAGGGTTGATGATCGATCTGCCTTCCTCATTTGTGAGATAGTCGAAGAACAGACGGATCGTTTGCAGGTAGCACGTGATCGTCTTGGGTGTTCGTCGCTTTCGGAGGAGATGATCGACATAGGCTCCGATCTCTGTACGAGTCACATCAGGGAGAGGCACGGTAAGCCATCTGATGAACTGATCGAGGATGTTGACATAGCTTTTGACCGTGTGGGCTGAGTAGTTTTTTCTCTTCAAGGCTCTCCGGTACCCGATCAGCTCAGTAGGTTCCATCGATCCCTCCTTTCTCGATAATGGCCATGGCCCGGAAGTACTCTTGTTCGCGGGTGGTGTCAGTGAGCCGGGCGTATCGGCGGGTTACCTCGATGTCCTGGTGACCCAGTAACTGCTGGAGACATTCCAGGCGCATCCCCGCGTTGAGAAGCTCGGAGGCAAACGTGTGACGCAGACAATGGACCGTGTAGCCCTTCTGATTGAGGCCTGCTTTGTTGAGATATTTTACGAAAAGGCCTCTGCCGGTACTGTAACAGAGATGCCCATTGCTCTGGCCGTAAAAGACGAATTCCTTGTTCTTGTCCCTTCGCCTCAGCCAAAGCTTGATGGCAAACAGCGCATCATCACTCAGATACACCACCCTCCCCATGCTGTTCTTCTCTCCCTCGTACAGGTCAACCTTTCTACCTTTGATGTCCAGATCGTTTAACCTCAGTCCCAAGGCCTCGCCGATTCGTATCCCTGTCCGTAAAAGGAGAAGAAATAGGGCCCGGTCCCGGATGTCGTCCATCACACCCAGAAGTTTTCTCACATCGGAGGGGTTCATGGCCCGAGGTAGGGTCTCTGGCAGCTTCAGCTTGATGCCCCGCTTAAGAACGGACCCAGGGATGATATCTTGCTCCATCAGAAAATGCACAAATGCAATGATGCAAGCCACCCTCGTCCGCACCGTGGAGATTCGTAATCCCCGATCCTGCTCCTGCTCGATGAAGCCTTCCAGGTCCCTCCGTTCGAGTTTCTCGATTTCTCTCTTGCCTAACTTCCCATAAAAGTCCAGGAAGAGCCTGACGGACGTAAAAGAACTGGCGAGGGTCTTCGGCTTGTGATTCAGGCGCCGCTTGTGGCGCATGTAGCACTCGAACTGTTCCTTGGCGGGAATCTCCAGGCAAGAGAGCTTCTGGAGGATGCGGTCGATTGGGGTGAGTGAAAGAAGCTGTTCACATACTACTTCATTTCCACTTTTGACGGACTCATTGGTGATCGGCTGTCCCTGGGTCATTTCTCCTCCTCCTTTTCTTTTTCAAGAAAAAGCAGAATAGATCATGACCCTTAGCCGTTCTAACGGTCAATCCATTTTGTTACGTATAGGTAGGTGAAGTCAACGGTTTTTGCCTGATGCTTCTGCCAGCTAATGTTCTTATTCCTACGCTATGCGCTATGCCCTCTGCCCTATGCGTTATTCACTTAGGAAGTCAAGGATAGCCCGATTGACTTCCTCCGGGGTTTCCCACATGGGGATGTGGCCGCTTTTCTCGATCTTCCGAAATTTCGAACCCGCGATGGCCCGATGGAGGTTCTCTCCCAATGGGGAAGGAAAGACGAGGTCCCTTTCTCCCCAGAGGAATAAGGTAGGCTTGCAAATAGCGGAGAACCGATCCTTGAGCTTCAAGGCCTCCTTGGCATGTTTGAAGGTGGAGTAGAGAGCCCAGGTCGTCCCTTTGATCCTGGAAAGTTGATACTGCCGGTTCACGACTTCCGGAGTGACAAGTTTGATATCCGAGATACATTCCAGAAGGATCTGCCTGATCGAATTCTCGTTCCGGACTGCCATGACCAGATAAGGGAGGAATGGAATATTTTTGATCGCCGCCAACATTCGGAAGGATTCATTTTTGACCTCGTGGAGAATATCCGGAGGAACACAATCAATCAATATGAGCCGATCGACCCGTTCGGGAAAGAGGATCGCCATAGCCCAGGCAACCCCTCCGCCCATCGAATTTCCGATCAGCGTCGCCTTCTCAATCCCCGCCCTGTCCATGAAATCCTTTAAACAATCGATGTAGGTCTCCGGGGTGTAAGGAATCTTGGGCCGGTCTGAGAAACCGTGACCGATCAGATCGAGGGCATAAACCCTATAGCCTTGCGAAAGGACTTCGATCTGCCTTTCCCAAACCCAGATCGCGGCGCCATAGCCATGAATCAACACGAGAGGGCGGCCTACTCCTTTCACAACATAAAAAATCGTATGGCCATTGATCTGAATCGTCTGCGGAGAGAGTGAAGGGTTCCAGTCGAACCGGGTGGGCCTGACCAGAGGAATGCTTCGTTCTCTTAAGAAAGGGGTCAATAAGACTGAGAGAATCCATAGAGGGTGAGACATAGAATCTCACTTCTTTGTGAATCACTCCGATAAATATAAATTCCAATCACCAATTACTGAAAGAAGAATTATTGAGGAGTCGAAAATTGCGAAGACATATTGTCATAAAATCTCCCCTCACCCCTCTTTACCAAAGAGGGAGAATTCCTCCCTTTTGCAAAGCCTGCCTGCCGGTAGGCAGGGGAGGGAAGTTCCATTACTCCAGTACTCCAGTATTCCGGATTTTTGAAAAGACTCATCTCTTTTTTTCTTTCTTTTTCTTGAACAGCCTCTCCATCGATTTCAGCTCCTCGGCGAGTCCCTTTTCCCCTCCCAACGTTCCCTGAAGAACCTCTTCGCCGATCACCTGAATCGGAATCCCCAGGGCCTGCGCGAGAGAGATGGCGATTTGAGTCAAGAAGGTTTCTTGAAGGCTGAACCGGGGATTGTCCACATTTCCTTTCAGGCGGAATTTGGCTTTTAACTGATGCCCCTTCTTCTCCAACAAAGAGACCAGGGTCTTCGCCGGGATCCAGAGCACGGTCCCTTCCCCATCTTTGATATGAAGGTTGATGAGATTCAGTTCCCCGGGTGCATCCACCCTCTTCTCCTTCACCGCAATTCTGGTCTCCAGATCGAGGGTGCCCGACTCAATTTCTGCAGAAACCCTCTTCCGATAATACGGCTCAAAGGTCGTTACATCCACTCCACGAATCTCCAGGGACGTTTCCATGTCGATCGTTTTCACATCAACCCACCCATGGATGCGGATGCTTCCTCCTTGCGTTCTTCCTTCGATGTTGCCGTTCATCTCAACGGGAGAATGCGAAGAGGCCAGAGGATATCCGATATCCTTTATCTCAAAATCCAGCGCCTTCAATCTTATCTGGGAGGGTGGGTCGCCCGTTTTTCTGTCCTCGAAATCGACGGAGCCGTTTCGGACTCTGAATCCGATCGATCTGAACCTCGACAGACTCTCTTTCCTTCTTCACTTCCCCCGTCGCGAACTTCTTTGCCTTCGCTCTTCTTTTCCAGGGTCATCCAGGGACCGACCATGCGCCCCTCACGAGATCGATAGAAGAAGAAAGAAGGCTGGAGGAAGGTCAATTTTTTGATGTGCAACGATTTTTCAAAAAGAGAGAAAAGGGAAGGATAGACGCGTATTTCCTCGGCCTGAAAGAATCTTTGTTTTGAACCGGGGTCTTCATAGTGAATTCCCCTCGCAGAAAGATAGGTGGCCTTGAGCCCGATTTCGTCCAGGGTGAATCCAGGCCCCATCGCCGCCTGGAGGCGCGGTTGAACCAATTTCACCGCGTAAAAAGTAAGGACAAAATAGCCTGCGATGACGAGGGCCCCAAGAATTCCGGCCCCGATCAACCACTTCTTCATCCTTTCACCTCCTCTTCCACCACTTCCCGGTAACCTGAAGGAGTGATGATGGCAAAAAAGAAGGGTGGCCCAACTTCCTCCCCTTCTCCAGACCTTTTCTTGAGAAAGGATTTGGACAGGGCGAGAAGCAGGTCGAGGGGTGATCCCGTCTGACGCTGAGCCTCCAACTTTTTCTCCATCGATAGAGACCGAGGAACAACGATCGTGTGCGAAGTGGGGAGAGCCTTTATGGACGTCCCCTCTCCTTCGCTGCTAAAGAGGTGAAGAGGATAAGGCCGAGCGCGATCTCTGAAAGAATATCCGGCCAGAATAAGATAAACTTCATTTAAAGGAAGCTCCTCTTCCGAGGTCTCATCGGTGGCCAGAGGAGAGGAAGCATGGGGTCTCTCTCTGGAGCTTAACCATTTTCCATACCGATCGGTAAAAAAGAAGAGCGCCAGATGGGCCACCTCCTCGATCGCCTCCGTCCCTCGCCTCTGTAGAAAGTCCTGGAAAGCCAGGCTCATCTCCACTCCTATTCCCGCCCCGGCGCTCAAGAGAGCGCAGTGAGAGGTCAAACGGAGAAGTTTCTTCAGGCTGAAATGCTTCCTCTCTCCTTTTTCACCGAACCAGGTCGCCCGGCTGTCGGTGGCAAGCATAATTCCCTCAGGAGTGGAGCAGGCGATGATTTGAGTCATGTCAAATTCGGATTTCAGGATGTTTCCTCTCACTCTCCCCCTCTCCCCGCCGGGGAGAGGGTGGGGGTGAGGGGTTATGGTTTTACAATCAACGAGACTTCCTTCGACTTCTTCTCTTTGGCTTCCGTCAAAAGGCTGACGATCGACTTCACCACCAACTGATAGAGGAAGGGGTTGGGCCGTAGCGGATGGAGAGGTTTCTCCAGATCAATGGCCACGGACAAGGAAATCTTCGCCTCTTCTTCTCTTCCCAGTTTGAAAAGAACGTAGGCCGTCTCTTCCAACCTTCGCCGATAAAGAAGCTTCCGCTCTCCGGAGAAGAGTTCGGACAAGGCCTTCTGATAGATCCCTTGAAACCGCACCTCTTTCTGGGCCGGGTTGAGGACAATCTTCGACTCCTCGGCCTCCGAGATTTCATCCGCAAAAGGCCGGATGCCCTCCTCCTCAATCCTCCAGCTGGAAAGGAGATCTACTTTAAGAAGGTCCCCTCCTTTTGCCAAAAGACGATCGTCTCCGGCGATGTCTGCCGCTTGAAGATAGGAATAGATCAACGGCTGGTTATAGTCTTTTCTGACCCTTTCTATTTCCCCTTTCGCCTGGACATAGCCCTGAGGCACGACCCCTTTCCTTGCAAGATTTAATTCATAAGCCCGTGCGAAGAGGCCGGCCACATAGGAAGGCTCGACTGGAACGATTGGAAACGGGCCTTTTTCTTCAACGCTTTTATAGAAACTCTTGAACTCCTTCCGCGTCATCTCCCCATGGGAGAAATCGACGATCCCCAGCTGATCGCTCACGATTCCGTAGGTGACCGTCAGACCCCGGCCCGGATGAGGGATGACAAGCCAGAGAATCCGGTGGCCGAGAAAATCAATTCCACTCGCGTACCCTTCCCCGGTCTCTTCCCGCACGGGACGAAGGACAGGGGGCTCTTTGCCGGATGAAACCTCCTCAACCACAATCCCCTTGCTCTTCAGCCGGTAAAGAGATCGCTTGATCATTTTTCGGACCTTCTTATCCGGGATCGCTTCGGACATCCGGTGGAGAATCTTGACCGTCAACGGGTCGGAAGGGTGACCAAAGACTCAGCCAGCTGACCGCCGGTTTGGGGGTCTTTTTCTAACCACGGGAGAAGATATTGAAATATCTCCTCATCGGTTTTCCCGCCTGCCATGTCCGTCTTTATTCGGTCCATCAGGGTTTCAATATGATCCATGATCTCCTCTCTCTCCACAGATAAACAAAAAACCCCTATTTCCTTCTCATCCCCACACCCATGAGAGACTGTATCATCATTAGCGAAAAAACACTCCTCTTCAAGATGGGATCCGGCTAGGCGGGATCAGGTGACAAGGCTTTAGAGCGGAAACCTTTTATCGGTCAACTACCGGGCTGCAAGCCCTTGAAACGACACCATTGAGGGAACAAGCTCGATTACCGATCACCCTGGATAATCGCATTCTAAAGCCAAGGAGCCTGATTGCCTGTCCCGCCCATATCTCCCCTCCATCATGATGGCGATACAGTCTCTCAGGAGGGAGGCGTTAAAGGGGGGCTGATGATCGTCTGCTGGATCGTCAAAAGCATGGTCATGGAAAGATTCACAAAAAGAGTATTGCGGGACAGAAGTTCCAGTTTTCTGTGGTCGTGATAATTCCCCCCCCAGACCTGAATCAGATTCCACAGGACAAGAAAGCATGGGATCCCCGAGAGGAGCAGCAGCCAGTAGGGACAGTCTTTCCACCACATCATTTTGATAAAGGAAAACCCGGTCAAGACCGACAGTCCGACGTAAAGATCTCCCATCCTTTCCTTTCCGAACCGTACAACCAGGTTCCTTCTTCCAACGGTGTAATCCGCCTCTCGATCGGGGAACTCGTTAATCAAGATCACATTAAAAACGGAAAGACCCACGGGGATGGAGAGCAGTAAGATCTGTGGGCTGAAGAAGCCCGTGAGGAGAAAAAAGCCCGTGGCAATGGGCAGCCATCCATAACAGAACCCGATCAGAATTTCTCCCAGGCCACGATGAGACCATCGAAAGGGTTTGCTCGAATAAAAAAATCCAAAAAAGAGTCCCAGTCCCCCGAGCAGGAGGGTTCGAAGATCGGTCTGGTATCGGAGATAGATATAAGATCCGACGAGAATCGCCGCGGCCAAGCATCCGTATCCCAGGAATAGCGAAACCCAGGGCGGGAGGACTTCTCCGACCAAGACTCTTGACCCGCCTGAAAAACGGTTAAAGTCCCGATTGATTCGATCCCCTTCCAGATCGTTCCAGTCTCCTACATAGTAAGTCATCCACATAATGAGGATGACCGCCGTTGTAGAAAGGACATAAAGTCCCGGAGGGCCTTTGTATCCCCCCCGCCACGCCAGGATAAATCCTAAAATCAAAGGAAGAATTCCCACGAATAGAAAAGGAACTCGTGAGAGCCTCCATAAGGCAATAAAATAGCGTTTCATCGACCCATGCTCCAGGTAACTCAACAGCCCTTCGCGAACGCTTGATAACTCCGCGTCTTCCGGACCGAATCTTTAAAGACGACGACCCGACACTCCACTTTAAAGCGGACTTTGATGATGAGTCCTCACGCTTTGGTTGAGATCACGGGTTATCCGTCGAGTTCGCTCCCTCACTTCTTCCCTCTGTCATAGGCAGCCTGTTTGCAACGGCGATGATCAAACTTCTCCTCTGGGTAGCCGTCGGAGCAGGCGTACCGGCGTTCGCATCTCCCGGAAAAGGGCGTTTGCCCCCCCACGCCACTCAAGAATTGCCATCCTGTGCCTCCGTTTTCATACTTCACCGGATCTTGCGATAGAGCGTGACATTCTTATAGTCGACGGCGACATCCACAGGGTGCGTAATGCCGGAAGGTAGGGGCTGTGAGGGGCCTTCTCACCGTTGATCGTCTCGATCGATACCCGCTTCACCGGCTGAAACTTTCGCGTCAGCAGATGGCGCAAGAACAACCACGTACTCGGGCATCCTTGGATCGTCAGGCGCTGCCTGGACGACAAGGTCCTTGCCGTTTCGCTTTGACACCACGATCAACCTGTTTCCCCGGTAGACAAGGTGTGTCGTCGGCACCCGTGCGGGCAGCATCCCCCGAATCGAGTCCAGCTGAATTCCGCACAGGGAAGCCGGGTCGGTCGCATTGATCCAGTAAATCGACGTCTTCCGGCAACTTCCGCTGCAAACGCCGGAAGGCCCGGTGAGAGATGAACTGTGGCCCGGGAATCCCGTGGAAGAAGATGCCTGCCATCACCTCTCCCGACAGCTCCATGATCCGCAAGGCACGAAAGACATTCGACCAGCGAAGGGCAGGCCATTCCCTCTGAAGCAGTTCCCGAAACAGGATCCCGTACCGGTCCAACAAGAGCCGGACCCGGTCCTTTCTGCGCTCTTCTGTTTCGAGGAGATCATCCGGAAGCTCAGGCCTTGGAACCAGGTGCCAGTTTCCCGGAAAAAATGAGCCTTCTTTCCTTTCAACCAGGCTGAGACGCCGCAACCGGCTTCCCCTCCGGTCGATCTTCCTTGAGTCCTCCGAAGCCCTCTCCGGAATTCTGAATCGATTCATCAGAGCCCGACGAAGGGTGATAAACGTGTCGTTCGTTACCCTTCCCTTCCACACTTCGTCCCAGAGTCGTTTGGCGAGTTCTGCGCTTCCGCTTTTGGATAAGCGAAGCAAGGTTGAAAAATCGTAGCGGCCTGCTGAGTCCGGAAAGAGATCAAGAGGCCGCGCAGTCCCCGGCCTGAGAAATCGACCCGACCGGTGGCTCTCCTCCGAAACGAATTCGGATTCTCCGGATTCTTCCTGAAGCAGATCGAGATCCGATTCAAAACAAAAAGTCACCCGATGCCCTTCACTGCCGACCCAGAGAAGTCCTCCCTCCTGCATCAGGGTATCGAGCCAGGAGGGATCATAGGGATGCAACCGTGCGGGAAAGATCTCTGACTCCCAGGTTCCCGCCTCTGCGGGGTAGCAGAGCAGTTGTTCCACGGAACGGAAGAGCCGGTCGATCCCATCGATCCGATCCGGGGGTCTTGTGATCCCCTGGTAATCAGCGAGAAACAGGGGCAGCCACTCGATTCCAAGCGGTTCGAAGGCCGGCGCGGCTTCGATCCTGACCAGTCGCAGCAGCATTTCAAAATTCTCGCTGTCGCAGACCTCTTCGGCTCGCCCCCCGGTCACCAGCTGCCCCTGGACAACCTTTTGCGAATCGATCAGGTCTTCTAGGATCAACTGCAACCGTTCCGCTTCGATCCCAAAGGTTTCACGGATGAATTCGACGGTCACCGGCCCGTAAAACTGAAGCCACTGCCCAAGAAGATCATCGAGACCCTCTCCGCCTTCTGTCTCTTCCTCGGAAGCCCTGTCTTCCTCTGGCAATGGGACTCCGGCCAGCGATTCGGACACGGACTGATTTTCTTTCTCGGGGCCATAAAGGGACCGGATCATCCTGGGAAGCATCTCCCTGGCAACGATCAGTGGCTTCCCTCGGCTCCGGGGGATGGAATTGAATGAGTCTGTCTTCCAGCTCGGGAAACGACTCCGGATCGACCCCGTGATCCCTTCGCATGGCCTCCAGGAGATCTTCCCACTCTCCTTTCGGAATGGCCACCCGCTCCATCACCCAGTCGAGAAGCTCTCGGGATGTCTGCGGCGAATAACCGGGGCTCAGCCTCTTTCGTTTCAATTCAAACTGTTCGACCAGTCTGCGAGAAACGGTCGGCCGAAGACCGGGAGTGAAGACAACCTCCCGGAGGAGGCTGCCGCGCAGCTTCGATATCTTATCCGACCTCGGGCTGATCGTCCATGTACATGTACTGATTGACCTGTCGCCACCCATCGCTCTGGGCAAATGGGCTGGGGAGCGCCGTATGCACTTCTGTCCAGGAAATGGACCCGGACTCCAATTCCGTCAAGACCTGCTTCAGGCTTTCAAGATCGAACTCGTCCTGGATGCAGGTTCGCCACGTCTCCAGCAGGATCGGAAAATCTTCATAATGCAGGACCGCCTCCAGCAGTTTCTGGGACCGCAACCGGCTCAGCCAGAGAGGCATCCGCTCGTTGAACTTGGACCGCGGCAAAAGCAGGGCCCGGCCGGCGCACTCCCTGAACCTGGCTCCAAAGAAGCCGGAGCCTTCGAGCCGGGTCCTGAGAAGGGATTCGACCCTTGTGCTTTCCACCAGGGACAGCAGTTCTTCGCCGCCGATCTCGTGGGGAAGTTGAAGAACAATACAGTCATTGCTGACATAGAGCTCGAGCCGGTAACCGAATCTGGCCTGCCAGGCTGCATCCAGGGCCATGGCCAGCGGCCGGTTGACGCGGCCTCCCCACATCGTGTGAATGACCGCCTGAGGAGTTCCGCCCGGTCCTGCGGCGACGAACTCCACCACCAGATGGTGCCGGTGCGGCAAGGGGCATCCGGTCGCCTCCTTCTGTTTTTTCAGAAATCGATCAGCTCCGCGGCTGCCTCGGGCTCCATGCGGTTTCTCCTCTGGAGAGACTGCGCAAAATCGGGGTCCTCCAGCCGGCCATCCGCTTCTTCGAGGAACTGCCCGATCCGTTCCGAAAAATGAAAGTCCCGGCCATTCTCTTCGGCCTTCCAGAAGGGAGCCGCTCGCTTTCTTTGGATTCCCCGGAAGCACAAAGACGTCATTATGGGTGATTCGCTGAATCTGCCAGTTCTGTGTGCCGAGGCTGAAGGTATCCCCCACCGATGCCTCCCAGACAAACTCTTCGTCGAGCTCACCGATCCGGGCATTGGTCTCCTGATGGCGAAGATGGAAATATCCACGGTCCGGTATGACACCGCCGGAAAGATAGAGGGTCTGCAGCGCTCCTCTCCGGGCGCTCACCGTGTTGTCGAGCCGGTCGATGGAGACGAGGGGTTTCAGTTCCCGGATCCGGCTCTCCGCATAGCGGCCGGCAAGCATATTCAGGACCAGGTCGAACTGCTCACGGCTCAGGTGTCGATAGGGATAGGTGGCCTTCAGATTCGCAAAGAGAGCGTCACTATCCCAGGTCTCAACCCCGACCATGGAGACGATGACCTGGGCCAGCACGTCGAGGGGACAGAGGATCGTCCTCGAGGATTCGATATCCTGATTCAGAATTGCAGGAGCAAGAGCAGCGGCCTCCAGAAGATCTTTCGGATGGGTGGGAAAGAGGATCCCCGGCTGACCTGATTCACCTGGTGCCCGGAGCGTCCCACCCGCTGAATGGCGGAAGAAATCGAAAAGGGGGACTGGACCAAGACGACTTCGTCCAGGGCGCCGATGTCGATCCCCAGTTCCAGGGAGTGGGTCGCCACGATGGCCCGCAACGCCCCGGCCTTGAGCCTCCGTTCTACCTCGGAGCGGATCTCCAGGGAAAGAGAGCCATGATGGGCATAGGCCATCGGCTCTTCTTCATTCTGGTTGATCATGAGCGTCAGCATTTCGCAGAGGCGCCTGCTGTTGACGAAGATCAGGGTCGAGCGGTTTCTCCGCGATGATCTTCTTCAATTCCTCAACCAGGGGATCCCATACGGAACCCGTCCCTCCCTGCTCTCCCGCGTCTTGCACGAAGCGAACACGAAGGTCGTACTGTTTTCTGGCATCGGAACAGACGATGGAAACAGGCCGCGGCGCATAACGAGGATCGCCCGGTTCTCCGGCCAATCTGAATCCGCCCACAAACTCTGCCACCTTCTCCAGCGGTTGAATCGTTGCGGAAAGGGCGATCCGCTGGAATTCCCCGGAGAGCCGCACCAGCCGGTCTACCGCCGTCATCAGGTAGACGCCCCGCTTCGTACCGAGAACCGCATGGATCTCGTCCAGGATCACCATGGAGAGGTTCGTCAGGATCGATCGGCCTCCTCTGGAGCTGAGAAGCAGATTGAGACTTTCCGGAGTGGTGATGAGGATTTCCGGCGGGTGGCGAAGCATCTGCCGACGATCGGACTGCGGGGTATCGCCGCTTCGGGTGAGAACACGGATTTCGGGAAAATCTTCTCCCCGCTTCCTTGAAGATCCTGCCTCAAGTTCGTCCAGAGGACCGAGCAGGTTGCGCTGGATGTCGTAGTTGAGCGCCCTCAGGGGCGACACATAGAGGACGCTGGTTTGTCCGGTAGGCCATTGTCCGGTGATCAATTGATTGAGGGCCCAGAGAAACGCGGCCAGGGTCTTTCCGGTTCCCGTGGGCGCCGTGATGAGCAGATGTTCTCGCGCTGCGATCCTAGGCCAGGCCTGTTCCTGCACCTCTGTAGGCTGGCCGACTCGCTCCTCGAACCATCGTGCGACCAACGGATGAAATCGGGTCAGGACTTCTGGGTTGGAGCTCATCATTCCACTTTCACAAAGAACCTCAGCGGGATTCCATCGGAGCGGATGAGGAGTACGGCATGATGTTGAGAAACCCGAATACGATCACGGGTTGCATCATCGTTTTACAAATAGAACATATTGGTTTAGAATTCAACATCAAACTCTTCCTTTTTTCTACTTCTCTCCGGTGACCCCGCGTGGCCAAGCCAGACGGCAGGCGGTCACGAAGGGGCGAAGGAAGGGGTCGTCTCATTGTCATGATTAAAGGAGAACCGGGATGAATGCGTTGTCTCGAATTCAACGGGAAGAAGCAGTGCTGGTCGTGGTCGATGTCCAGGATGCTCTGATGAAGAAGATGAATCCAGGGGTAGGAGAAAAGGTGATCCGAAATATCCGGACCCTTCTCGCGTTTGCTCAACGTCTGGCCATCCCTGTTCTGATCACGGAACAGTATCCCAAAGGGCTGGGGCCGACCGTCTCCGGAATCAAGATGGAGTTGGGGTCCATCCTTCCTATCGAAAAGGTCTCCTTCAGCTGTTGCGGGGTGGAGACGTTCAACGCGAAATTAAATCAAACCGGAAGGAACCAGGTCCTGTTGGTCGGGATCGAAACTCATGTGTGCATCCTCCAAACGGCCGACGACCTCATCCGGGCGGACCGCGCGGTCTATGCCGTGGCCGATGCCATCTGTTCGCAGAGAAAATTGGACTGGGAAGTCGGCCTCCGATGGATGGAAAAAAGGGGGGCGATGATCTCGACCACCGAGATCATCGCCTTTCAACTGCTAAAGGAGGCTGGGACGGAGGAGTTCAGATCGTTGTCAAAATGGTTGAAATGAATAAGAACTCTAGAGGCATCGAAACAGTCTGGCAAAGAAATAGGAAACGAAGAAGGCATTCGTAAAAACCAAGGCTAAACGAACAACTCTCCAGAAACTGATCTCAATTCTTCTCCCCTCTTCTGTTTCCTGAATCCCCAATAACTCTTTACCAGTCATCTTTCCCTCGGTCGCCGACAAGTGCCCCCCGCATAGGCCGGGGCAAGCTTCACAATTTTGTAACAAGCAGCACAATTCCGTTGGAATCTCCGGGGCAATCTATTTATCTTTCAGTCGCCTCTTTACGATTTGTAAGAATACGAAACCTCCTAAAATAATAAGAAAATTATAAACAGATTGGAAATACAAATTCTCTGATGATCAGACTTACTCCCGACTTCTTTTAGTATGAATGATCTATAAAGCAAGTCTTATGCCAACGGCTCGATACGGGGAAATTCGCTGAGACTAAGGAGAATCGATATTAAAAGGACTCAGGATAAAAGTCAGAGGAGCCCACAACAGGTGAAGCCCATCGACAGATCTCGCGGCTCTGAGCCCTTCGATAGACTCAAGGCCTTGAACTTGTCGAAAGGCTTGTCGAAGACCTTCCCGGGCACATAGTGGCAAGCAGGATGCGAGCAAAGGAAATTTCGTTCCTAGGATGCCCCCCGTGGTCGGGTCTTATCGACTTGCCTCGCGGGGCACGTTCCGGTCACGTTTCTTTAGAATTCGAAGGGATATTCCTGATGCGCCTTGGCTGCAGCAGATTTCCATTGACCCTTGATGATTGCTAACAGATCCTTGAACGGCTGATCCGTCATGCTATGGATAGAGCCCCCTGAGCCTGGAGGCTTCAGCCACCCTTCCGATCCCAAGCACGAGAGCGGCCGTTCTCATGGAAATTTTCTTTGAAAGGGAGATTTCCAAAACCTCTTTGAAACCCTTCTGCATGATCCGGGTCAATCGGTCCAATGACCTCCTCTTCACTCCAGATCAGTTCCTGGAGGTTTTGCACCCACTCAAAATAGGAGACCGTTACTCCTCCTGCATTCGCTAAGATATCCGGAACGAGAAAAATTCCCTTGTCATTCAAAATCTCATCCGCCTCCGGGGTCGTCGGTCCGTTGGCTCCTTCGGCAATGACCTTCGCTTTGATTCGAGGAGCATTCTTCTCTGTAATCTGATTTTCGATGGCAGCCGGAACCAGGACATCGCATTTCAACTCTAACAGCTCCTGATTGGTGATCTCCGTTTCGTCCTTTGACTCGCAGACAAAACACTTGATATTTGGCCTTGTATTCCAACGCTCTCTTCACATCCAGTCCCTTCTCATTGTAGAGTCCTTTTTGTGAATCGCTGATGGCAATGACCTTTGCCCCCAGACGATCGAAGTGCATCGCAGCAATACCTCCCACATTTCCGCACCCCTGGATGGCCACTCTCGCTCCCTCCATGGGCATTTTCAAATACTTCAACGCCTCAAGCGAGGTGATGACCACTCCCCTTCCCGTCGCTTCAAACCTTCCCAGGGATCCTCCTAACTCGATGGGTTTGCCCGTCACCACGCCAGGGACCGAGTAGCCTTTCAAGATACTGAAGGTGTCCATGATCCAGGCCATCACCTGCGGGTTCGTATAAACATCCGGCGCAGGAATGTCCTGTTCCGGACCCAACATCATGGAGATCTCCCAGGTAAATCTCCTCGTCAAATGCTCTATTTCGTGAAGCGACATCTCTTTGGGATTACACTGAACCCCACCTTTGGCCCCTCCAAAGGGGATGTTGACCACGGCTGACTTCCAGGTCATCCACATCGACAAAGCCCTCATTTCATCGAGATCAACATCAGGATGGTATCTTATTCCCCCCTTTGCCGGCCCCCTTGCCACATTATGTTGAACCCGGTAGCCGGTGAAGATCCTGACATTCCCATCATCCATCTGGACGGGGAAGTGGACAATCAACTCCCTCTTCGTATGTTTTCAATTTCTCGATTGACCCAGAATCCAGATTTAAATATTTAGCCGCAATATCAACCTGTTTCTTCGCCATCTCAAAAGAATTGATCTTTTCATTTTTCGCCGTCATCGTACCCCTCCTCATGACTCTTTCAGAAAAAATCCTATCATTACCTCTTTTTTTTCTACCTCGTCTCCCCTCCTTTTACAAGGGGAATTTTGTGGCCTCATGAAATCGGCCCGATTCAATCATTCTCGACGGAGTTTCATATGAGGGGTGTCCCTCAAGGAGGAAATTCTTGTCGAACAGATCGCCAAGATTGTCGAAACCGATTGCGATCCAGGATCAGCTTCCCGTCGTGAGAGTGAAATGCATGCAACTCATTGATTTCCCGCCTTCGAATACGAGTCGACCTTCAATGTTGGGTTTTGAAATTTGGAATGGAGACCAACCTTCCTTAAATCCACTCGACAAGTCTTTCCTACATGAAGTCTGATCTCCGGATGTTGATTTCTATCAGCGGCGATCTCTCTTCAGTGTGCCGATGAGAACGAACCTGTTGAAAACTTTGACGAAATCCATACTCTGAGACGGATTGCAAGATGTCATCTCGTTTTTGTAAATCAATTGGCACGGTCATTGCTCTATGAACAAAGCAATGATTAAATCATAATTGTGAAAGGAGCGAAAAAGATGAAGAAAGAAAGTCGTTGTATTAGGATTGGTGGCAGTCATGGTTTTAGGTGTGGCCTATGCTTTTGCTCAAGGGCCAGGACCAGGGCAGGGGCCCGGTCCAGGACATAGACCGGGTTGGGGGCACGAGAAATGGTCTTCCTTGACCCCCGAACAACAGACCAAACTCCAAGAATTGCGTCAGAAGTTTAATGATGAGACGGCCCAGTTGAGGGGAACCATGCTCACCAAAAGGCTTGAGCTCCAATCTCTCTGGAGGAATCCCAAGGCTGATTCCAAGGCCATTCTGGAAAAGGAAAAAGAATTCAGAAGCCTTCAGAATCAGATGAAAGATAAGGCTGTCCAGCTCCAGCTGGAGGTCCGTACGATCCTGACTCCCGAGCAGTTGTCCCAATTCGGACCGGGGTTGGGGATGGGTCGTGGTTTCGGCGGCGGCCACATGATGGGCGGCGGACATGGAATGGGCCGGGGTGGAATGGGTCCTGGTCGTGGGATGGGCCCCGGTGAAGGATGCTATTGATTGCCGGTTCTGAAAGCAAGTCCCGAAAGGGGAAGGCGAAGCCTTCCCCTTTTTAATTTTGACATTTCAAAATCATTTCGATATGGTTTAGAGTAGATTGGAAAAACGGTGCTTCCGGGTGGTTGGGGTTGACTGCGGGTGAAAACGATGAAATCAAAAATACCCGTGCTTATTTTCTTTTTTCTGTTGATCTTCGCAGCGTCTCTCTCTTTTTCCCAGCCCCCTGGGATGGGAATGAGAAAGGGAAGAGGAGAAAATCCTTGCTGGAGAGCAGCCGAACTTGATCTCTCACGGGAGCAGAGGAAAAACCTTGAAGGGATCCAACAGGCCTACTTCCGAGAATCCCAACTTCTCCGGGCACAGCTTTTCACAAGGCGTTTGGAACTCCGCGAACTTTTTGTCAGCCCAACCGTCAAAATAGAATCGATCCGTTCCAAGAATTCGGAAATCATCGAACTCGAATCGAAACAGGAGGAGAAGTCGATTGAATACCTGATCAAGGTAAGAAACCTTCTCACTCCCGAACAGCTGCAGAAATGGTGTCCTGAACAAGAATTCCCCTCTTTTCGCCACATGATGTATGGAACCGGCCCCATGCATCCTAGAAAAACCTTCCCTCCTCCCGAGTAACCCGGAGGGAAATCGGGACGCGGCTATTTTGGACAAGGACAAGAGCAAGATAAAAAGAAGTTTTTCCCTCATCTATTTAGGAATCTTTTCCGGAATCCTCCTCGTCATTCTTATCATCAACGGACTCTTGGAAATCAATCGAACCCGGAACGGATTCTACCTCCTGTTGGAAAGGGAGGCAACCGTTCTCATTCAGCATTTCGAGAGAAATATCCAGGAAGTCCTCACCTCTCTGGAATGGATGGAAAGTGAGCCCGGGAAGGATCCCGTCAGCTCTCCCGTGTCGGGGCTCTCTTACGGCCTGGAAGATTCCGTTGCCGAATACCTTCTGGAAGTCCTCCACCGGGTGGATCAAATCGACAGAGAAAAACCTCTGAACCCCTCTGATCTCCGATATCTCATCGACCAGTACCGCATCACTTCAATCGAAATCTACGACTCCAAAGGAAACTCCCTCCGCGGGTGGCCTTCCGGGTTTTCTCCCCCTGGAAAAAAACCGCTTCTTCAGGAACTGATTGGGAAGAAACAACCCGTGGCCATCGATCTCCTGGGCCGCTCCCTTTCCGAAGACCAATGGTTCTCGATGGCTGTCTGGAGGAGAACGACCCCGGAGATCATCGCCCTGTACCTCAACGGAGACCAACTGAAAAGACTTCTCCGGCAATTCGCCGTCCAGAGGGCGATCTCCGATATCGGCCTGAGAGAGGGCATCCTCTATATCTCCGTCCAGGACACCTCTCTTCACGTGATTGCGAATACCGACTCCGCCCTGATTGGGAGAAGAGAGGAGGACCCTTTTCTAAAGAGCTCCCTTCAGGGGAAACGCGTCCTTTTCCGCCACTATCGGCCCTCGAAAGAGAAGGAGGTCTTCGAAGTGGTCAAGCCTTTCTCTCTCAAGGACAAAACCATGGGGCTCATCCGAATTGGATACACGCCGGAGGAAATCCAGCCCGTCCTGAGCCAGATCAAGAAGAATGTTTTTCTCTCGGTCTTTTTCTTCCTTATTTTGGGGATTTCGGCGATCACTCTGATCTGGGTGAATCAGAATCGGCACTTCAAGAAAATGAAGGAGATGGAGGATCGGATCCAGCTGGCCGAAAGAATTTCATCCCTCGGCCACCTCGCGGCAGGCGTTGCCCATGAGATTCGGAATCCACTCAATGCCATCGGGATGGGCCTCCAGAGGCTCAAAAGAGAGTTTCTCCCTCCCGATGAATCGAAAAGAGAAGAGTATATCTCTTTTGCGGAGTTGATCCTCAAAGAAATCAGGAGGGTCAACAACATCATCGAACAGTTTCTGACGCTCTCCAGACCCTTTCAACTGAACTTGAAGGAATCTTCCCTCCAGGACGTGTTACGCCATCTGGTCGCTCTCTTTCAGGAAGAGGCCTCTTCTCTGGGGATCCGCCTTCAGTCAGAGATCCCTTCGGACCTGCCCCTCCTCGCCATCGATCCGGAAAAGTTGACACAAGCCTTGATCAATATTATGAGAAATGGAATGCAGGCCATGGAGGAGGGAGGGCTTCTTCGTATCGAAGCGAAATCCCTGAAAGTGGGCGTGGAAGTCACGATCTCAGACTTGGGTTCTGGAATTCCTCCGGAACAGATGGAAAAGATCTTTAACTATTACTATACGACCAAAGAGAAAGGAGTGGGGTTGGGGCTCCCCATTGCCCATCGAATCATCGAAGCTCATGGGGGCCAATTGAAAATCGAAAGCCGGGTGGGGGTGGGGACGAAGGTCACCGTAACGCTGCCTGTTGAAAGAAAGAATGAAGCGGGCAGTAGCAAAAAACAGTAGGCAGTAGGCAGTAAGCAGTGGGCAATACAATACACAGTAAATCGTTATGCGCGTAAATAGCGCAAACATTATGGGCTGTGCATTTTTCGCTATGCCTATTTTGAATCACGGACACGGGGCACGTTTTTGATGATGGAAAAAGCGAAGATACTGATTGCCGAGGATGAAAAAACCCAGAGGGAGCTCCTGGAAGGATTCTTGAAAAAAGAAGGCTTCTTGGTTGAGGCCGTAGCCAACGGCAGGGAAGTTCTCAGGGAGCTCCAAGGAAATTTTTTCGATCTGGCCTTGATCGACTACAAGATGCCCGAACTCGACGGCATTCAAACCCTGCGGGAAATTCGAAAACTCTATCCAGACCTCCCTGTCGTGATGATGACGGCCTACGGAACCGTAGAAACAGCCGTGGCCTCGATGAAAGAAGGGGCCCTGGACTATCTGACCAAACCGATCGATCTGGATGAACTCCTTCTCATGCTTCAAAAGGTGATCGAAAGATCCACCCTCATCAGAGAGAATATAGAATTAAAAGCCCAGCTTCAGGAGCGTTATCGATTTGCCCAGATCGTGTACGGAAGTCCGAAGATGGAAGAAGTCATGGGGCTGGTGGCTCGGGTGGCACCCAGCCAAACCACTGTCCTCATCCGGGGGGAGAGCGGGACGGGGAAAGAATTAATCGCCAATGCCATCCATTATGCAAGCCCTCGATCCGAAAACCCCTGGGTGAAGGTCAGCTGCGCAGCGATTCCCGAAACCCTCCTGGAGAGCGAACTCTTCGGCCATGAGAGAGGAGCTTTCACAGGGGCGACCCACCGAAGAATAGGCCGATTTGAAGAAGCCAACGGCGGATCCATCTTTCTCGACGAGATTGGAGACCTCTCCCCCAGCACTCAGGTGAAACTTTTGAGAATTCTGCAGGACAGGGAATTCCAGCGTCTGGGATCCAACCAAAGCCTCAAGACCGACGTCAGGGTGATCACCGCCACCCATCGGAATTTGGAAGAGGCGATTCCAAAGGGACTTTTTAGAGAGGACCTGTACTATCGGCTAAACGTCATCTCGATCACCCTTCCCTCTTTGCGGGAGAGGAGAGAAGACATTCCTCTTTTGACCGACCATTTCTTAAAAAAATATTCCGAGAAAAACCAGAAATCGATCTCCAATATTTCTAAAGAAGCAACGGCCCTCCTTCTCCGGTACGATTATCCCGGAAATGTCAGAGAACTGGAGAATCTCATCGAACGGGCGGTGGTGCTCTGCCGTGGCGAAATCATCACGACCCAGGATCTTCCTTTTCACCTCAAGGAGGAGAAATCCGAGAGGCTCTGGGAACCTTCCAAGAAAGAAAAGAGTCTCCCTGAGTCTTTGGAGGAAATTGAGAAAAGCTCCATCCTCAACGCCCTCCATCAACATCAGGGAGTTCAGACAAGGGCTGCCGAGAGCCTCGGCATCAGCGAGAGGGTGCTTCGATACAAAATGAAAAAGTATGGAATTCGTTTTGAAGAAACAAAAGAATAGGATATGATAGGAAACGATGACTTCGATCTTTTTCCCAACGAGGCCGCATACCGGACAAAAAACATCGATGGAAGACCGAGGTCAAACAAAACAAGAGAGCGAGCAGGAGAAGTACTTCACCCACCCCCACCCTGTCCCTCCCCCTGAAAGGGAGGGAAATCATTATCCTCCTCCCCGTGAAGGGAAGGGAAATCATCAGCTCCTCACCCTTCAAGAGGGAAGGAAGAAGGGGAAGGATAAGCTATTTGTTACGTCCACGCCTCTGGATTCTTGGAATTGAGACGGGAAGATTTGGCCTTCGGATTTCGTTGCTGTTTGAACTTTGAGGTTTGAAATTTGGGTTCCGAGGAGTTCCGTATGACCTATTACCGCTACCGTTTTTCGTATGGTCAGGGTTTGACACCTGCCATCAAGAATCTGATGATCGCGATGGGAGCAGTCTTTCTGGTCCAGCAACTGCTCCGCATGACCAGCATCGACCTGTACGTCTATTATTTCCTCAACACCTTCGCACTCGACCCTGAAAAGGTTTGGAACGAATATTATATCTGGCAACTGTTCACCTATATTTTTCTGCATGGAGACTTCTTCCACATTCTTTTCAACCTTTTTTCACTCTGGATGTTCGGGGGGGAATTGGAAAGCTATTGGGGATCGAGAAGGTTTCTTTTCTACTTCTTCTTCTGCGGCATCGGCGCGGGAATTTTCACCGTTTTACTTTCTCCTTATCCTGTCATCGGAGCCTCCGGGGCAATTTATGGCATCCTTCTCGCATTTGGCTGGCTCTTCCCCGATCGCCCCATTTACATCTATTTCCTCTTCCCCCTCCCTGCGAAATATATGGTGATTATTTTCGGCCTCATTGAATTCTTTTCATCCGGTTCGGCAGCGGGCGGCGTCGCTCACCTGACCCATCTGGGAGGTCTCGTTTTCGGGTTCTTTTTTATGGCCTACCCGACGATCCGGCAAAAACTTCGCCGTGAATATTACAAGCGGAAGTGGCCCCCGAAGGGCCCCGGCGGCAAAAACTATTATCATTAAAAGCAACCTCTTCGACTCCCCGGTCTGAAACCCGGGGTATGTTCTGGGTTGATGCTGAGCGTTCCTTTTTACCCCCTCTCCCCATCCCTCTCCCCAGTGGAGGCTGTGTCGCAATATGGAAATACGGCTTTTCGCAAAAGGGGAGAGGCGGTCGGGTGGAAAAGATTTAGAGCGGCAACCTTTAACCGTTTGGATTCAGGGTCGCCAACCATATGAAGACATTCGATTTTGAGCCAATGATCCTTTCCCATACCTAAAAGACCCGCATTCTAAAACTTTGGAACCCGACTACCTCTCCCCTCGGACGTTCCATTGCGACACAGTCTCGTGGGGAGAGGGGAAGGGTGAGGGGATGGTCTTCATCGGGACGAGCGGTTACAATTATCCCCATTGGTGGAACGGGACCTTCTATCCTTCTGATCTTCCGCAGAAAAGGTGGCTTGAGTTTTACGCCGAATACTTCAACACGGTAGAGCTCAATGTTTCCTTTTATCGCCTTCCCAGGAAAGAAGTTTTTCAAGGCTGGTATAAACGAACGCCGAAAGAATTTGTCTTTTCTCTGAAAGGAAGCCGGTTCATCACCCACCTCAAGCGACTAAAGGATTGCAGGGAACCGGTTTCTCTTTTCTTCGACCATGCATCGCCCTTAAAAGAGAAATTGGGTACGGTCCTCTGGCAGCTTCCCCCACGGTTCAAGTTTCAGAAGGAGAGACTGGAGGAATTCTGTGTCCTTCTGACCACCCTCCCCCGTTCCAAACACCATCGCCATGCCTTCGAGTTCAGGGATGAATCCTGGTTCTGCCCCGAGGCCTTTCGGGTGCTGGATGACTTTCATTTTGCCTTTTGCCTGGCCCATGGGTCAGGCCTCCCTTCCATAAAAAGAGCAACCTCTGATTTCATTTATGTCCGCCTCCACGGCGGGGAGGTGCTCTACGGCTCCAATTATTCGGACAGGGAATTGAAACAGTGGGCAGGAAAAATCCAGGCGTGGAGAAAAAAGGATAAGACCGCGTTTGTCTATTTCAACAATGATGCCTATGGTTTTGCCGTCAAGAACGCCCTGGCCCTGAAAAAGTGGATGTCCCGGGATCGAATCATCCCGTATTGAAGCTCTCCGCCCTAAAAGGCGGACTTTCGGGGCACGTTCCGGCCACGCCTCCTCGGTTTTCCATGGCCGATTTGCAGCCCCTCTCCCCGGTCGCTCAGGCAGGATAGAGTTTCTCTGCTAATTGCCTTCCGGTGACGGTCCGAAACACCTTCCCGATCACTCCCCCGACTTTTTCCCGGTCTTTTGAAATCCCTTCTTCTTCCATATTGACCAGTCCATCCGCCTCATACAGAATCTGAAAGTTCAATGTCTCTTCTTCCCTTGGGCTGTGATGATGGCCGATGATATCGCAAATTTCGTCAATCATTTCTTTCTGGACATTCAGTCTTCCCAAAATCTCCCTGGCCACGGCAGGTCCCTCGAGTTCCTGGTAATGGCCTGAGGAGCTCCCGTGTTTTCTCTCCGCCTCATGGATCCCAATATCATGAAGATAGGCGGCCCCCATCACGACCAGAGGGTTTCCCCCCTCCATCTTTAAGATCTGTTCCGCAAACCGGGCAACTTTGATGGCGTGATGGACCCGTTTGAAATCCGTTCCGAAATATTTTTTCATTTCGAGTGCAATTCTTTCTCTTAATGAATCCCTCTGTTCCGCTTTTTGTCTTTCCTTCGCCTCTTCGGGTACGGCACCCACACATTGTTCGGCATAAGGGCACCACTGGGCACAACCAAAATCCAATCGGGGATTGACGATTTCGTGCCCGCAGCGGCACTTACGCCTCACCTCGTCTCTGAAGAACTCCACCGTTCCCCCGCATTTGGGACATGGGGTATCAAAAATGTCCCCCGGTTTCCAAAACCTCATATCCTGCCCTGGACACTTCATGTTTTTTCTCCTCCTAACCCTATTATTCCACCCCATATTAGAGATTTCATTGACTTATGTCAAAACGCTAAGATTCTCCATGTCGGAAGAGGAAATCGTTTTTAAACTGAAAAGGATCACTTAACATTATGATATTACTTATGAAAATAATGAGTTCCGGTTGCAAGGGTGGACTTTAAGACCCGAATTCTAAGAGTGATACCGAGATCCAGAAACAAGTTTGGGATGGCAAAAGGAAGAGGATCGATCCATCATGAGTTTTTCTCTTGCAAATTGCCAAATCATATGTTAACTGAATTTAATTGGCCTATTTCTGTGTCCTAAAGGAGGAAAAATGCAAGAGAAGGGGAGGAATCGATGTCTTCGGTAACGATGAAAGAGCTTCTGGAGGCCGGGGTTCATTTCGGCCACGAGACGAAACGGTGGGATCCCAAAATGAAACCTTATATTTTTGGGGCGAGGAATGGAATTTATATCATTGACCTTCAGAAGACGGTCCAGCTCTTCAAGGAAGCTTATCAATTCGTCCGGGATATCGCGGCCAAAGGAGAATACATCCTTTTTGTCGGGACAAAAAAGCAGGCCCAGGAAACGATCTCCGACCAGGCCACGCGTTCCGGAATGTTTTATGTGAATCACCGCTGGCTGGGAGGGATGCTGACGAATTTCCAGACCATTAAACGATCCATTGACCGATTGAATAAGCTGGAAGCGATGAAGAATGAAGAAATTTACACCCTCCTCCCGAAAAAAGAGGTCCTGGAACTGGAAAAAGAGAGAAGTAAGCTGGAAAGATCCCTGGGAGGCATCAAGAATATGGATCGCCTCCCCGGAACCATCTTCATCGTCGATCCCAAGAAAGAAAAGATTGCCGTGAGGGAAGCCCGGAAAATTGGCATCCCCTCCATCGGCATCGTCGATACCAATTGTAATCCCGAAGAACTGGATTACATCATCCCCGGAAATGACGATGCCATCCGCGCCATCCAACTTTTTGCGACGAAAATTGCGGATGCGGCCATTGAGGGAAAACAGCTTTACGAAAAAGAACTCCAGAGGGAGAGCGCCAAAGAAGAAAAAGAGAGAGCAGAAAAAATCGAGCCTCCCAAAGAAATACAGCTGGAAGAAGCGGCCGTAGAAACAGAGGAGGGATAGAATCGGATGGAAATATCTGTTGAATTGATAAAAGACTTGAGGCAGAGGACAGGGGCCGGAGTGATCGATTGCAGGACAGCCCTCCAAGAGGGGAAAGGAAACATGGAGGCCGCCGTCGATTACCTGCGACGAAAAGGGTTGGCCACTGCCGCAAAGAAAGCAGGCCGGATTGCAACGGACGGTCTTGTCTCCTCCTATATCCATGCGGGGGGGAAGATGGGAGTCCTGGTCGAGATCAACTGTGAAACCGATTTTGTAGCAAAGACAGGAGACTTCCAAACGTTTGTGAAAAATATTGCCATGCATATTGCCGCCGCAAATCCCCAGTACATCCGGAGGGAAGAAATCCCGGAAGCGGTTTTGGAGAGGGAGAGGACGATCTATCGAACCCAAGCCCAGGAAGCAGACAAGCCTCAAAAGGTAATCGATAAAATTGTCGAAGGCAAAATGGAGAGGTATTATTCCGAAGTCTGCCTCTTGGAACAGACCTATGTCCGGGACTCCGATCTCACGATCAAAGAATTGCTGGACGCCATGATCGCCAAGATCGGGGAAAACATTTCAATCCGTCGGTTTGCAAGATTTCAACTCGGGGAGGGATTATCCTCCCAGTCGTCACCTTCCTGCTCCTCCTCGATGAAATAGAGGAAGGTTCCTTCCCGCAGCCATCAGGATTGAGCAGGGAAGCCAACGCCCCATGCCGCCTCGCGCTCGGTCGAGACCCGCAGGCGGGGGACGGGAAGCTTCACCAAGACGTTTGCTCCTCAATGAAAAGACCTCGATATCGAAGGATCCTCCTGAAGCTGAGCGGTGAGGTGTTAACCGGTGAGGGAGCGTTTGGAATCGATCCCGCTGTGATTCAGAAGATCGCCCAAGAAATCAAAGAGGTAAAGAATCTTGGGGTGGAGATCGCTATCGTCATCGGCGGAGGCAACATCTTCCGAGGGATGGCGGCGAGCGCCAAAGGGATGGATCGGGCTTCTGCGGATTATATGGGGATGCTGGCCACCGTCATGAATGGTGTCGCGCTTCAAGATGCCCTGGAAAAAATCAACGTTCAGACCCGAGTCCAGACCGCGATTGAAATGCGCGAGGTCGCTGAACCCTACATTCGAAGGAGGGCCATACGCCACCTTGAAAAGGGCCGGGTGGTGATCTTTGCCGGGGGGACAGGAAACCCTTATTTCACCACCGATACGACCGCTTCGCTTCGGGCGATGGAAATAGGGGCAGACGTCATTCTCAAGGCCACAAAAGTCGATGGCATCTATAGCGCAGATCCGTTGCTTCACAAGGGGGCGCATAAATACGATGAACTGACCTACCTCGACGTCCTCAAGAATCAGTTGAAAGTCATGGACTCAACGGCAATCTCTCTTTGCATGGACCACCAGATTCCTATCATCGTCTTCAATTTGAAAAGAAAGGGAAATGTCAAGCGGGTTGTTTTAGGAGAAAGAGTAGGAACGAAAGTGAGAGGATGAACCATGGATGAGAAGACCTATACCGAAGCCGTCTCCAGGATGGAAAAAACCCTTTCTTCCCTCAAGACCGATTTAAATAAGATCCGGACGGGAAGAGCTTCCCTGGCCCTCTTCGACGATATCCGCCTGGATTACTACGGGACACCGACCCCGCTGAACCAGATGGCAACCTTGTCCGTCCCTGAACCCAGGCTGATCACCATCCAACCCTGGGATACCACCGTCATCGGTGGAATTGAAAAGGCCATTCTCAAGTCGGAGCTCGGGGTCACGCCGGTGAGCGACGGGAAAATCATCCGCATCAACATCCCGCGACTGACGGAAGAACGACGGAAGGAACTGGTCAAGGTGGTCAGAAAGATGGCCGAGGGAGCAAAAGTGGCGGTCCGAAACATCCGGAGAGAGGCAAATGACCAGTTGAAGGGGTTGGAGAAGAATAAGAAGATTTCTCAGGACGAGCTTCACCAATCGATGGATAGGGTGCAAAAATCGACGGATCAGTTCATCGAAAAAGTCGACAGTGTTCTTGCCGCGAAGGAAAAAGAAATCTTGGAAATTTCTTGATACGCTAAACCCCGTTAGAAAGTCTTCTACTTTTTAACGGGAAGGCTCACACGGGGCGTCAAACCCTGTGTCCGCCCCGCTTAGAGATAAATCTCTAATGGGGTTCGCTGAAAAAGGAGTGGTTTTGACCCCCGCTGCAAGCAGCGGGGCTTTCTAACAGGGTAAAGGGGGTGATGCCAGTGGCTTATGTCATTACGGAAGAATGTGTGGCTTGCGGGACCTGTGCAGAGGAATGTCCTGCGGAAGCCATTGAAGAAGGGGAGCCTTATGTGATCAACGACGAGAAATGTACCGAATGCGGAAGTTGCTTTGAGGCATGCCCTGTCGAAGCGATCGTTGAAAAATGACACCGAAGGGGGAGAGGGCTCTCTCGGGGCCTCTTCCCTTCCTTCCTGAAATCTTCTCTTTCGACCCATCGTTCTCCCCGAATCTTGGATTGAAAATGAATATCTAATATGCTAACTTTAAAAAAGTTATTGACCCAGGAATACTTCTTCAAGAAAATTCTTGTTTCGGCCCGGAAGGGCTTGTAAACCATGGAAGAGATCGATCGAGAAAACCTGCCCCATCATATCGCGATCATCATGGACGGGAATGGTCGCTGGGCCAAGAAAAAGCTTCTCAACCGGATCAGCGGCCACATCAAAGGAGTCAATCCCGTCCGGGAGGTCGTCACGGCTTGCCGGGAACTGGGGATCAAGGTGCTCACCCTCTATGCCTTCTCCATCGAGAATTGGAAAAGGCCCGCAGAGGAAGTGCACGCCCTGATGGAATTGCTGAAGGAATATCTTCAGAAAGAATGCACGGAAATGGTCCAGAACAATATCCGGCTCAACGCCATCGGTCGCATCGAGGATCTCCCTCCGGATGTCCAGAGGGTCCTGCACGAGACGAAGAGAAAGACCCAACATTGTGACGGGATGATTCTCAATTTAGCTTTGAGTTACGGCGGCCGTTCCGAGATTCTCCACGCGGTCCAGGGAGTGGTCTCGGATCTCCAGCAGGGGAAGGTCAAACCGGAGGAGATCACGATTCAACGTTTCTCTCAATATCTCTGGACCCGCGGGATACCCGACCCGGACCTTCTCATCCGGACCAGCGGCGAATTTCGTATTTCGAACTTCCTCCTTTGGCAAATTGCCTACACTGAATTGTACGTCACCGACACCCTATGGCCGGATTTTGACCGAGAAGAGCTCTTAAAGGCCATCAGGGATTATCAATCCAGAGAAAGAAGATTCGGTCTGACCAGCGAACAATTGAACGGAAAAGAAGAATAATTGAATTGCAGATCGCAGATTTCAAATCGCAAATTGGAAGAGGCATTGAGAATCGGAGACTGCAAACTTAGAGTGATTTGAGCCTCTTTTTCAGTCTGAAATCTGAGATATCTTTTTCAATCTGAAATCTTAAATCTGAAATTTGAAATTTGACGAGGGGGTATGGGCAAAATAGAAAAGAGGAAGGTATGGGTGGGATTAGGCATGATTCCTCCGATCATCTTTCTGATCGCCGTGGGACCTCCCGCAGTGCTCCACCTCATGGTGCTTCTGGCCACTTTCCTCGGACTCCGAGAGTATTACCACCTTGCTCTTCCTCACTCCAAATGGTTTGAACGGGCGGTGGGAATAGGACTGGGATTGATTCTTTCCCTCCTCCTCTCCTCCGGAGGCATAAAAGAAATCTCTCCATTCTTGGTCATCATCCTTCTTGTCCTTGCCGTCTTTTTCATGGCTAACGCGCAGGACCTTTCATCGACCATCTCAAAAATGGGGATCGCTCTCTTCGGAATTCTCTTCATCGGGTTTCTTCTTGCCTATGTCTCGCTCGTTCGAAACATGCCCCATGGAAGGGTATGGGTTCTCTTTCTCATCATTACGGTCTGGGCGGGGGACATCTTTGCCCTGTTCAGCGGCTCCTTCCTCGGGAGGCACAAGCTCTATCCGAGGATCAGCCCGAACAAAACTTTTGAAGGCCTGGCAGGAGCGATGGTCGGATCGATCATCGTGGCGCTCGTTTTCTCCTGGTTCTTCATCCCAAATTTGGGAACGGGACCTTGCGCTCTTTTCGCCATCGGCCTGGCGATTTTTGGTCAACTGGGAGATTTTACGGAGTCGATGCTGAAACGGAGCGCCCAGGTCAAGGATTCAGGGACCCTGTTTCCAGGCCACGGAGGCATGCTGGATCGGCTGGACAGTTTCCTCTTTTCTGCCCCTTTCCTTCACTACAGTCTCCTCTATCTTCTGAAGGAGACCCCATGAAGCGTTTGTCCATCCTGGGCTCAACTGGCTCTATCGGTGTCAACACGCTCCATATCGTCAGTCAATTCCCCGAACGATTTGAGGTGATCAGCTTATCCGCCGGCCGCAATTCCAAGCTTCTGAAACAGCAAATCCTTCAGTTTCGACCGAAGATCGTCTCAGTTCTCAATAAAGAATTATCAGAGACCCTCCGAAGTGAACTCTCTCACGTCCCGGTTGAAATCGTCCATGGGGTAGAGGGACTGATTCAGGTCGCCACCCATCCGGAGGTAGATCAGGTCGTTTCGGCCATTGTCGGCGCCGTCGGCCTCATCCCTACCCTCGCCGCGATCAAGACTGGAAAACCCATTGCTCTGGCCAACAAAGAGACCCTGGTCATGGCAGGGAAAATTGTCATGGAAGAGGCGAAACAGAATCGTGTTCAAATTCTTCCCGTGGACAGCGAACACAGTGCTATCTTCCAGGCGTTGCTTGGCCACCGGAAAGAGGATATCCACCGGCTCATCCTGACGGCCTCGGGGGGGCCTTTCCTCAACCTCCCTCCCTCCCGGCTTCAGGAAGTCACGGTAAAAGAGGCGCTCCATCATCCCCGGTGGGAAATGGGGAAAAAGATCACCATTGACTCGGCCTCGCTGATGAACAAGGGGTTGGAGGTCATCGAGGCTCATTGGCTTTTTGACATCCCGATTGAAAGGATCGGTATTCTCATCCACCCCCAGAGCGTCGTTCACTCCATGGTCGAATATGTCGATGGTTCCATGGTCGCCCAAATGGGGATACCCGACATGAGAATTCCGATCTCTTACGCCCTTTCCTTTCCCGAACGACTTCCTCTGGACTTACCCCGTCTCGATCTCTCAAGAAACGGAGCTCTCAACTTCTCCGAACCTGACCTGGAAAGATTCCCCTGCCTCAAATTGGCCTACCAGGCCCTCCGGACCGGTGAAACCATGCCCGCTGTCCTGAATGCAGCCAACGAGATAGCGGTGAATGCATTCCTGGAGGGATCGCTCAAATTTACGGAAATCCCTCTGTGTCTTCAGAGGGTGATGGGGGAACACGAGGTGAAAACGGTTCACACCGTCGAAGATATACTGAAAGCAGACCACTGGGCCAGAGAGAGGTCGAAGGCCATTTTAGAAAGGGGTAGAGCGTGTTAATAACCATCGTTTCAACCGTGATCGTGTTAGGAATTCTGATATTTGTCCACGAATTGGGCCACTTTCTCTTAGCCAAGAAAATGGGCGTAAAAGTGTTAAAGTTCTCGTTGGGCTTTGGACCCAAACTGATTGGGAAAAAGGTAGGTGAAACAGAATATCAAATTGCAGTTTTCCCGTTGGGCGGATTTGTCAAACCCTTGGGAGAGGATCCCAATGAGGACGTGAAGGCGGAAGAGTATCCCCGCTCTTTTTGGGCGCAGCGGGTCTGGAAACGTGCCCTCATCATCGCGGCAGGTCCCTTCTTTAATTTTTTTCTTGCCACCGTCCTCTTCTCCAGTGTCAACCTCATTGCGGGCATTCCCTCCCTTCCTTCAGTCCCACCTCGGGTCGAAGAAGTGAGCCCCGGCTACCCGGCGGAAGAAGCCGGTCTCAAAAAAGGGGACCTCATTCTTTCCATCGATGGGAAAGAGATCTCATCCTGGGAGGAATTACAGCAGATCGTCACCAATAGTCATGGGAAAGAGCTCTCCTTGAAGGTGAAGCGTAACGAAGAGACCGTTCCGATCAACGTCATCCCCAAACCCTTTACAGAAAAAAACCTTTTCGGAGAAGAAACCCGGACCTTCAAAATAGGGGTAACCCATGCTCCTGTCAACGTCGTCTACAAAAGAGTAGGCCCCTTGGTCGCTTTGGGAAACGGGTTTGCTCAAACCTGGGAGGTCATCGAATTAACGGTCACCGGAATTATAAAGCTGATCCAGAGGGTCATTCCGGCGAAGGAAATCGGCAGCCCTATTATGATCGCCAAATTGGCCGGAGAGCAGGCCCGGAGGGGGCTCTTGAGCCTGGCCGTCTTTACGGCCATCATCAGCATCAACCTCGGAGTGATCAACCTTTTTCCCATTCCCATCCTCGACGGAGGCCATCTCTTCTTTCTCGTATTAGAAGCCATTTTACGAAAGCCTGTGAGTCTACGGAAGATGGAGATCGCCCAGCAGATCGGCCTCATCTTCATCATCCTCTTGATGCTCTTTGCCATCCGGAATGATCTGGTTCGTTATTTCTTCCCGGGAGGGTTTAAATTCTGAAAGTCCTTGGGATCGATACCTCGACATCGTGCGGGGCTGTGGGATTGATTGATGATGGAGAAGTCCTCTCCGATACCCTTCTCCATATTCCGGTCACTCATTCTGAAACGCTCCTTGGCGCAATTGAGTTTGTCCTCAGGGAAGCTCGTTGCTCTATCGACGACGTCGATGGATGGGCCCTCTCTCTCGGCCCGGGCTCCTTTACGGGATTGAGAATCGGCGTGAGCACCGTGAAGGGCCTGGCCTTTGCTACCGGAAAACCTGTCGCGGGCGTGGCCACCCTTGACGTCTTGGCTTCTCAAGTTTCACCCACCTCTTACCTCATCTGCCCGATCCTCGACGCCAGAAGAAAGGAGGTCTACTCCGCTTTCTATCGTTATAAGGACAGAAGTTTTCTGGAACGACAAACCGATGATCAAGCCCTTCGACCCGAAGACCTCGCCAGGAAGATCACGGAACAGACGATTCTCATCGGTGACGGAGTGAAAACTTACAAAGACTTCCTCCTTCGCTCTCTCCCCTCTCTGGCCATCTTCCCGGCTGCTCCCCTCCATTTCCCTCATGGCTCCGTAGTGGCAACATTGGGGTTCGAACTCCTTAAAAAGGGGGAGCATCTGGATGTTTCAGCGTTCTCCCCTATTTATATCCGGCCCTCAGAAGCTGAAGTGAAATGGCGGGAAACCCATCCGGATTGACCCATTCGGCGACGCCGAGTCCCCCAGCAAATCCGTAACCCCCCTTCCATCCCCCCTTATATTAAGGGGGGAATAGAGGGGGGTTATGTTTTGGAATTGGTTGATCAGATTGACCGGATTCCTGAAAAAAGGTCCTGCCATCGCTCAGGACACCGAGGGCCGAACACCCTGCAACCCCCAATCATGGCCGCATTCTAAAGGCCCTCTGTGTCGATAACCATTCTGTCTACTGAAGAAAAACTGAGGGTAGGCAAGGAGGATCAGGACAGTTGACAAAAAGAGTGGATTATATTAACTTTTTTTGTTAAATTATCTTATATTACAATTATATTGGGGACGGATATGGCGACAAGAGAAGAAGAACTGGTTGAAAGGCTGATGAGGGAGAATGAAGAGTTTTCAAAAACCAAACAGGCCCACAGCCAGCTGGCAAAACAGCTGGACGAATTGGAAAAAAAACCTTTCCTCAGTCCCCAGGATGAGATGGAGATAAAAATCCTTAAGAAGAAAAAACTGGCATTGAAAGACCAGATGGAAAAGATTCTGGTGAAATGCCGCTGATGCCGGAGTGTTGGAATGATGGAGTAATGGAGTGATGGACAAAAGAAACCGGAAAAATAATTGAATTTTTCTTCCCAACTAAATACGGTACTCCAATACTCCAGTACTCCAATACTCCGGTATTCCGATAATCCAATCATTGACGAAGATGAAAAAAACCGGTTCTCAAATCATTGTTGAGTGTTTAAAAAAAGAAGGGGTGGATATTGTTTTCAATTACCCCGGCGGCGCCGTCCTTCCGCTCTTCGATGAGTTTCAAGGCGCCCCGTTCCGGCAGGTCCTGGTCCGCCACGAGCAGGCTGCGGTCCATGCGGCCGACGGGTATGCCAGGGCAACGGGAAAAGTGGGGGTGGTATTGGTCACCTCCGGACCGGGGGCGACGAACACCGTAACAGGAATTGCCACAGCCTTCATGGACTCTATCCCTATTGTGATCATGACCGGCCAGGTCCCTACTCTTCTGATCGGAAACGACGCCTTCCAAGAAGCGGATATCATTGGTATTACAAGACCGTGCACCAAACATAACTACCTGGTCAAGGATGTCAAAGATCTGGCACGAATCTTGAAACAAGCTTTCTATGTGGCGCGAAGCGGAAGACCCGGACCCGTCCTTGTTGACCTTCCCAAAGACATCCTGGTCGATTCGACAGAATTCAAGTATCCCGAGAAGGTCTTTATCCGCGGCTATCAGCCTACTTACGAGGGCCACCTCGGCCAGATTCAGAGGGCGATAAAACTGATCTTGAAGTCCCGTAAGCCTGTTCTCTACGTCGGTGGCGGGATCATTTCTTCAAACGCATCGAAGGAACTCACCCTTTTAGCGGAGAAGCTGGGTATTCCTGTGACCATGACCCTGATGGGGTTGGGCAGCATTCCCGGGCAATCATCCGCTCTCGCTGGGCATGCTGGGGATGCATGGGACCTACTGGGCCAACATGGCGGTCATGGAGGCCGACCTTCTCATCGCCATCGGGTCTCGATTTGATGACCGGGTCACCGGCAAGATCGAAGCCTTCGCCCCTCAGGCAAAAATCATTCATATCGACATCGATCCCACCTCCATCAGCAAAAATGTGAGAGTCGATCTTCCCATCGTCGGGGATTGTAAACACATCGTTTCCAAAATTCTTTCCCTCCTCGAAAAGGAAGAGATCGACTCCTTCAAAACAGGAATGGGAAAATGGCATCATCAGATCGATAAATTCAAAGCCATCCATAGCATGAATTACGACCAGAAGGGAATGATCAAGCCCCAGTACGTGATCGAGTCCATTTATGAGCTGACCAAGGGGGAGGCGATCATCTCCACCGAGGTGGGACAAAACCAGATGTGGACGGCTCAGTATTTCCCGTTCGTCAAGCCGAGGACGCTGCTCACTTCAGGGGGGCTTGGGAACAATGGGCTACGGATTTCCAGCGGCCATGGGCGCGCAGGCGGCCTTCCCGAACAAGCTGGTGATTGATATTTCAGGCGATGGAAGTTTTCAGATGAACTCTCAGGAACTGGCGACCATCGTCCAGTACCGTCTGCCGGTCAAAGTGGTCATCCTGAACAACGGCTACCTTGGAATGATCAGACAATGGCAGGAGTTCTTCTACGGGAAACGATACGCCTCCTCTTCTCTGGAAGGGTTTTCTCCGGACTTCGTCAAATTGGCAGAGGCTTACGGAGCGGTGGGTTTGAGAACGAACAAGCCCGAGGAGGTGGTCCCTCTCCTGAAGAAGGCCTTCTCCATCCCCGAGCCTGTCATCATCGATTTTGAGGTCGATCCGGAAGAGAATGTCTATCCGATGGTGCCTGCGGGAGAAGCGCTGAATCAGATGAGACTGATATAATGAAGAATGGAATGATGGAGCAATGGAGTAGTGAGAAAAAGAAATCACAATATTCTATATCCTTTGTACCCATTACTCCAAAACTCCATTACTCCACGATTCCAGCCTTTGAGGCTTAAATGCGTCATGTGATCACTCTTTTGGTTGAAAATGAATTTGGCGTTCTGACCCGGATTGCGGGACTCTTCAGCGGCAGGGGGTTCAACATCGAGAGCCTGTGTGTGGCCGAGACCCTCGACCCCACCGTCTCGACGATGACCCTGGTCACCCGGGGAGACGACCAGATCCTCGAGCAGGTGCTCAAGCAGCTGAATAAATTGATCCCCGTCATCAAAGTGGTGGATCTCATCGAGAAGGACTTTGTCGAGCGGGAAATGATACTGGTTAAAGTGACGGCGACTTCCGGGACGAGAGAGGAAATTCTCAGAGTGGTCGACATCTTCAGGGGGAAGGTGATCGATGTGGGAGCCAAAACCTACACGATCGAGGTCACGGGGGATGAAAAGAAGATCAATGCCCTCCTCGCCCTCCTGAAGCCTCTCGGCATCAAGGAATTGGTCCGGACAGGTCGTGTGGCCATGATCCGGGGGAGTAAACTCACGACAGAACCTTCCTAATGCATCCATCCTCTTCCGGTGATTTCCCGGACGGAAGGGCGACGAAGAAGAAGCGCAAGAAGAAGGGACTGCCGGAGAAGAAAAAATGAGTGAACAGAATCGATGACCGATTGCCAGAGAAGGATTCCCTTTCCTGATCCCCGCGGTCCTTTTAACGGTGGTTCTCGGGATCCTGGGTTGGAAGGTCTGGATGTCTCTGGGAATCCTTGTCTCTCTATTCATCGCCTATTTTTTCAGGAACCCCAGGAGAGAAATTCCAGACCTTCAGAACATCATCCTTTCTCCGGCCGACGGCAGGATCGTGCATGTCGGGGAATGTCAGGAAGACCGTTTTTTAAAAGAAAAAACGTTGAAGGTAAGCATCTTTATGTCCCTGTTCGATGTCCATCTCAATCGGGCGCCTGTCTCCGGAAAGGTTCTGCAAAGAAATTACCTTCCGGGCCGATTTCTGGTGGCCCATGTAGAGAAGTCGTCCCTTCTCAACGAGCAAAACGCCGTGATCCTGGAAACGGAGGATCGGCTCAAAATCCTTCTGGTCCAGATTGCGGGTTTCGTCGCAAGGAGGATCGTCTGTTATGCCAAGACGGGCGATCTCTTGAGGAAGGGAGAAATCTTTGGCTTGATCCGATTCGGATCGAGGGTCGATCTCTACCTGCCCCCTGAAGTGAAACCGATTGTCAGGGTGGGACAGCATGTGAAGGGAGGGGAGTCGATCATCGGGTATCGAGCATGAAAAAGAGAAAAGCCCCCAGTCAAAATGAGAAAAGGGATTTACATCCTTCCCAATCTTCTCACCACAGGGAATCTTCTGTGCGGATTCTGGGCGATTATCTCCGTGTTTCAGGAACAATATTACTATGCGGCCGTCGCCATTCTTCTGGCGGCGGTTTTCGATGCCTTTGACGGAAAAGTGGCCAAGCTCTCAGGGGCCACCTCCAAATTCGGAGTGCAGTATGATTCACTGGCCGACCTTGTTTCCTTCGGAGTCGCCCCGGCACTGCTCGCCTTCAGTTGGGCGTTGCGGCCCTACGGAAAATTCGGTTGGCTGGCCGCATTCACTCTTCGTGGCCTGTGGGGCCATCCGGCTGGCCAGATACAACGTGCTGGCCTCTACCGGAGAGACAAAATATTTCAAAGGCGTCCCCATCCCTGTGGCAGCTGCGATGATCGCCCTGACCATCCTTCTCTACCTCCGATTGGTCGAAACGGGGTGGATCAAGGACATCGTCATTCTCGTTATGATCTATGTCCTGGCCTTTCTCATGGTATCGAACATTCGGTACTACAGCTTCAAGGAACTTGGCCTCGCAAAACGAAAGCCCATCAGCAGTTTTGTCTTCGTCGTCCTTTCGCTGATTGTGATCGTCATGGAACCGGTCGTCGTCCTCTCTGCCTTCGTCCTCTTGTATGTCTGTTCCGGGCCGGTCAGCATGATCTGGGCCTGGCACAGGAAGAGAGTACTGAGAAAGACGGAGCCCATTCCCGAGGAGGACCTGGTGATCCGTGGCTGAAACATTTTTAGATTGCCATCTGGGGTATTTTCATGTAAGTTGTTAGTTTATATTCCTCGGTCCTGCAAGCAGGCAATCGGCAGAGTCCCGCCAAAGGTGGGATTAACCACTAGGTTGCAAAGGAAAAGAAAGAATCAAGTGTTTTATGTTCCTCGGTAGCTCAATCGGCAGAGCGGGTGGCTGTTAACCACTAGGTTGCAGGTTCGAGTCCTGCCCGGGGAGCCAGATTAAAAAAGGGGGCCCGGTTATGGTCCCCTTTTTTTAATCTGATTCTTGGTCCAGGGAGAACCTTTGTGAGCTTGCCCTGAGTGAAACGAAGGGAGTCCTGCCCGGGATTTTTGATTTTCTTCTGATTCTTGGCTCAGGCGAGAACCTTTGTGAGCTTGCCCTCCTTCACCTTGCTCTGGACAAGCTCCCTTTGCGAGGGAAGTCCTGCCTCTCGTGAGTTTTTTCTCTGGAGGTCTCATGGACAACTGGTGGGTCTACATCGTTGAGAAAAAGACAGGGCTATATGTTGGTATCACAACCGATTTGGAAAACAGAATGAGGCAACACGGACAGCGGATCCCCTTGTACTATGAAGGGCCTGTTTCAAAAAGTGACGCGCTCAAGCGAGAGAGAACGCTCAAAGGTTGGAGTAGACGGAAGAAACTCGAGCTGATTGCCACCGCCTTCACAAATGGCAGGTGAGTAGTTTCGACCCTAGTGACCGATTTATCCTGAGCTTGAAGCAGCTTGATATCCGGAAATATCTTTTCGACATCAACGAGGCCTGTGAATTACTGCTTCAATTTACCGCTGGAAAAACCTTTTCAGATTATTCTACTGACGCTATGCTACGTTCCGCTGTCGAACGGCCAACCTCTCTACCCTCCAAAAACAGGTGGCTGCTAGTCTGCCCCGGGATGTTCTTTTATCTCCGTACCCCATCTGCTCTTCCGTCCCTTACTCGTAATGAGTCCACATTCGAATGACCTTGACGGTTCTTATGTCTTCCAAGACCTGGTAGACGAGACGGTGCTGGATATTGATTCGACGCGAATAGGCTCCGGAGAGGTCTCCGACGAGCTTTTCAAACGGCGGAGGGGTTTGAAAAGGATTCTTGGACAGGATTTGGAGCAACTTCTCGGCTTTGGGCTTCAGGCCCGCACTCGCGATCTTCTTTGCATCTTTCTGGGCTTGCCTGGTATAGACAACCCTCCACGTTACCATCCAGGTTTCTCGCTACACTTCTTAACGGGCGTCTTAAGACCCTTCCGAATGGATTCTCTCATTCCCGGAATCGATAAGAGATAGAGTGTTTCTTGAATGGATCGCCAGTCCTCTTCGGAGATCAAGATAGCGTTTGCCCTCTTTCCCGTGATCTGGATGGGCTCGTGGGATTCTCCGGCCTGGTCGAGCAATTTATAAAGGTTTGCCCTCGCTTCCGTGGCCTTAATGGTTGTCATAGCAGTCACCTCAATTGTTAACGTACATTAAAACGTACGCAATGTCAAGCGTTTTCTGGCTGGCGCAGAATCCCAACCTTTCAGTTTGACCCTAATTTCCCGTCTGCACCAACAGATTCCGGTCATTCTTCTGAAGTGGAGGAAGTTTCCCTCATGAATAGGTGTCAGGTCTACACTATTCACTTAATATTCTCTTGAGCTTATCAACCTTCTCTGATAGCTTCGCATCCCCTTTTAATCTCTCTTCGAGCCTTCGCGTATTCTGGCTCACCGCAGAAGGGCCGATCCCTCCGAAATGCCTTCCAATCTCGCCTAAGGACTCCCCGCTCAGACGATGGGAGAGATACAGGGCAACCCTTCTCGATTCAGCTGCTTCATTTCCCAATAGACTCTCTGCTTCTTTCCGTATAGACGACAATTCAGGCCACTTGGAAACCTGCCGTAATGAAGGGATGTCCCGATGATGAGCCCTTTTCCCAACGCAGTTCTCTCTCACCCAATCGACAAATTCTTCAGATCCTAATATCGCCGAACTGACCACCTGTTCCAGCGGATCTTTTGTCGCTCTTCCGCTAACCTCCCCTACGAACTTCCGATATCCCTTACGTGCCCTCTTCTCGTTTCTGCTGATTTGACCCAGTATCCATTCGGTCTTTACCCAATGCCGCCCTTTTCTGTCCGCCGCATAGTCCATATAGCTGCTCCAAGGGTACAATCGAGGGTCCTTCACCCTATGAGCCCTCACAGAATTAAGATGGATGTATCGCGATAACTCCATCGCATACTGATCCTTATCCACCAGGATCGCTCGATATCTGCCCTGAAACAGATGGCCTGCTCTCCCCGTCTTCGCATTGAAATAGTTGGTATAGCCGGTATTTAGGTGATGCAAGATCTGGCGGAGATTCCCCCTTGGAGTCTCCAGAAGTAGATGGTAGTGGCATTGACGAGAGGCCCCAGGAAAATGATAGTAGTAAATAAGAGAGTTAGCTGGCTCATGCTCTCTGAAAATAGGATTCGTTTAAAGAGCTCTTACCAACCTTCCAACTTGACTTAAAAATTAAGTCAGAAGTGACACCCTTGCTCGGAGGTTAGTGACTCAATACCCAATGAACCCGACAACCCAATAGACCCAATAACCCAACAAACCCAATGAACTCAATAACTCAATAACTAATTAATTGGGCCAACTTTTTTATGGATGACTATGGAGATTAGTATTCAAAAACTCGGCTTGTGTAGGGTCAAGGAATGGCGAGTTACGTTAGGTATCCCCTTGGCCGTATCCGCCGTTTCCGGCTTCGTGCCCGTTTAGGCTCTCCCTAGCACTTCTCCATCCCCTGCCACCTCAAACCGTACGTGAGGTTTTCCCTCATACGGCTTTCCTGTTCTCTTCGCAACAAAGCTTATACACCTATCGGCTTGGAGCTGCTTTTGGAAAAGGATAGCGTAGATATCTTTCCTACTCCACCACTTCCAGCCGAATCAGTCTTCGCTTTGCTGTATATCTTTCGCCTCAGTCCATGCAGACTCACGGAAGCTTTTATCATTCTCCCCTGCCTCTCCTCCGTCGAAAGATCCAAGGTACAGCAGAGCCCCTTCGCTCCGGTAAGGTTATGTTGTCCTTACCCTCTTCGCTACTACGGGCTCATCCGCCACCCTCTCGCCTCTCGGTTCACTTCGTCTTCCGACTTATAGAACCTACCTGCTCCTGTCGTTTCCGTCAGGGACGAGGAGGGCTTCCCCAGTTGATAGCACACCTCTCTGTCCGTGTCGCCGCTGCTACCCCGCCACCGCCCTTCTACTTCTCAGCCAGTGTCAGTAGAAGAGTTCTGCCTTCGCCCACATTCAAGAGGCTCGGCCAGTGGGAACTCGTCTCTTACGAGGCTACATCTACGTTCACGTAAGTTACGACCCGGATCGTTGCTCATCCCGCCTTGCGGAACTTTGTCGATGGGCTTCAGGAGGAAGCGTTTCCCCTTCCTCCTGCCATCCAAGCTACGTGGCTCTGGCTTTTACCACGACGGGTCTTTCACCCGCTAGTATGCGCTACCCTTCGCTGGGCACGCTGATAATGAAAGCCCTGACCCCGCTGGCCTAGCCTACAGCCATGCCATTGCTCGGAGAGTCGAGTGTTTATCGATTCCACCGAATCTGTAGGGTCACCTGGAAAGCTGTCGCAAGGAAGGGATGTCCCGATGAGAGGCCCCCTTCCCGACCCCTGTTCGGCTCTCAACGACATGACGACAGGAGCAAACCACAAAAGGAGGATTACAAAAGTGGGAAAGGTATATCTTCAGAAGAGGAAAAGACCTCATATCCGCATCATCGATATTGAACCGTCACGGCACGGAGCAATCGTTCATTGTCCAATACCATTCCGGCACCTAAAACAATAGACGAAAGGGGATCGTCTGCGATCGTAATGGGAAGGCTGGTCACTTCCCGGAGTAAAACATCGAGGTTCTTCAAAAGAGCCCCTCCGCCCACCAAAACAATCCCTTTGTCCACAATATCTGCTGCCAGCTCAGGGGGGGTTCCTTCCAAAGTGATCCGAACGGTATCGATGATGGTATTGATCGATTCAGCCAAGGCCTCTCGCACTTCCTCACTGTTGATTTCAAGGGTTTTAGGAATGCCCGTTACCAAGTCTCTTCCTTTTACTTCGACCGTTTGAGGATTCTCATCGGGATAGGCGGTCCCCACATTAATCTTGATCAATTCGGCCGTTCGTTCGCCGATCAGAAGGTTGTACTTTCTTTTGACGTACTGGACAATCGCCTCATCCATCTTATCACCGGCGACCCGGATGGACTGACTGGTTACAATCCCCGACAGGGAGATGACCGCCACTTCCGTGGTCCCCCCGCCGATATCCACTACCATATTCCCAGAGGCTTCGGTGACCGGAAGCCCCGCTCCAATGGCAGCGGCCATGGGCTCCTCGATTAAATAAATTTCTCTTGCACCAGCGGACTGGGCCGATTCCCGGACCGCACGTTTTTCTACAGGCGTGATGCCAGAGGGGACCGAGATGACTACCCGGGGCCGGAGCAGAGTTTTTCGATTATGAGCTTTAGCAATGAAATAACGAAGCATCTCACCGGTGATTTCGAAATCGGCAATGACCCCATCCTTTATCGGCCGGATAGCGAAAATGTTGCCTGGCGTTCGACCCAACATCTCTTTAGCTGCACGGCCCACGGCCAGGACGCTTTTTCCTCCTTTCGAATCCCTTTGAATGGCCACCACAGAGGGCTCGGAAAAAAGGATCCCCTTTCCCTTTACATAGACGAGGGTATTCGCCGTTCCCAAATCAATGGCCAGGTCCGTTGAAAACAGACCCAAGAATGCATCAAATACCATTCCTTTGTTTTCTCCAGTTTTTTATGAGACGACACCATCTTAACAAACAGTTCACCTTGATTCAAGAAACTCCATCCTATTTATTAGGAATAGCATATTATAGTTTACATTAGCCCAAGTAGGTCGTGCGACTTCATGGGTGACACCTATGCTTTTTTTTCAGCAGGAAGTCTTATCCGGATCTCCAATCCTTCAGGCGAATTGAACGACTCGATTTTTCCACCATGTCTCTCAATGATCTTCTTGGTGATGGCCAGGCCCAATCCTGATCCAGGGAGCTTGGATCGCCCTGCCCGATGGAAGGGGTCGAAGATCCTGGTCAGATCCTCTTCTGCCAGTTTCTCGAAGGAGTTTGTTACGCTTATCTCCAGAAAACCCTGTTTAGAATACATCTTAACGATAATATCACCATTTTGGGGTGTAAACTTGGCGGCATTGTCAAGGATGTTTAATAATGCTAAACGAAGAGCCTCCCTGTCGCCCATTAATGGAGAATCGCTGGATAGGTCTGTTCTAACGCGTAGATCCTTCCGGTCCATCACCGGCTTAAGCCGTTCCAGAAGATCGTTTATAAGATCCGATGGGTTGAGTATTTCGAATTTTAATGGCGATTCATGAATATCCAGCCTTGATAATTCAAGGATTCGGCCTGTGAGACGATCCAGTTCACTGATATCTTCACGTATGTCATCCAGGTGTCTCTCATATTCTTTGAGGTTCCCATTTTCAAACTTTTCTCTGAGGAGTTCCTCTGCAATCCTGATTCTCGTCAGGGGTGTCCGCAGTTCATGGGAGACGTTGGCGGTGAGCTCTTTACTGCTCGTAATCATTCTTTCCAGTTTATCCGTCATGTGATTAAAGGCTTGGGCCAGTTCGCCTATTTCATCCTTCCCCTTCACAGCGGCCCTGTGGGAGAGGTCTCCTTCAGCAATACGAAGGGCAGATTGTCTCAGTTGTTTGACCCGATCGGTGATGAGCCTTGAAACGGGAATGATCAACAAGGCAACGATCAGACCGATAATGGCAAGGCCTAAGGCAAATCCACCTTCAGGATGGGGTGGTCCCTGACGACCAAACAATATATGGATACTGCCTCTCTCTCCCTTCGGAAATGCGATGGGAATCACAGCATAAAAATGAGAATATCTTCGGCGGTACAATTTAAAACTCCTATAGTCTCTTGATCTCTTTTCTTTGAATTGTTCAACCATCACCGGGACTCCACCTTCAAAAGACTTCACGGACAAGGTCCCATCACTGCTTTGTAGCCAGACCTTCGCCCCCAGGATATCCCCAAAATCAGAGATAAATTCTCTTAAGGGTTCATTTTCTGACAATTCCGTGGTGGGTGCCGATCGAATCTTATCTTCAACGATCTCCTTTACAAGGAGGATCTTTCCTTTGGTGTAATGTTCTAATTGCGCGCGGAAGTCTTTACCGGGAATCATCACAAAGAGTCCGAAAATGGAGATCTCCGTGATAAAAAGAATGGCCAGAAAAGACAGAAAAATCTTTAGGTACAGCTTGCCAGGTTTCATGGGGTATCGATGAACATGTAACCGGCTCCCCATACCGTCTTGATTCGCATGGGGGAACGGGGATCCGGTTCCAGTTTAGCTCTTAATTTACTGATGTGGACGTCGATGCTCCTATCAAATGCCATAAAGTCTCTTCCCCGGGCAAGGTTCATGAGCTGATCTCGACTGAAGACCACATTAGGATGCCGCATCAGCACCTCAAGAATCTTATATTCGGTCGAGGAGAGTTCCAATTCTTTATCTTCGATCAATAGGGTTTGCTTCGCCTTGTTCAGTGTCACACCGCCTGCCTTTAACAAGGTGTCTTCCTTTTTTCTGACTTTATCCCTATCCTCGGGAACCGACCTTCTCAATACCGCTTTCATCCTGGCCAGCAACTCCCTTGGATTGAATGGCTTGGGCAGGTAGTCGTCTGCTCCCAGCTCAAGTCCCACAATGCGGTCCGTCTGGTCTCCTTTGGCGGTCAGCATGATCACGGGTAGGGTATCGTCCATTCTGATCTCTTTCAGCACCTCCAGCCCGTCCTTTCCTGGCAGCATGATGTCAAGAATGACAATCTCGGGTGATTCCTTCCGTAAGGTTTTCTTGACATCGGAACCGTCCGCAAGGGTCAGGACCTTGAACCCATTCCCCTCAAGATATTCCTTGAGAAGCTTACGGAGCTTTTCATCGTCATCTATGATTAAAACTTTATTTCCCATGGATGTCACCTTTTTTTACCTCATTTTACGTATTTTTTACATTTTTTTACATATTCAAAAAACATTCTTCACAAGTTTGGATTATCCTCTCATCAATTAGAGAATGCAACCTAAAACAAAGAAAGGAGAGAAAATCATGGGAAAAAGAAAAAAATATTTCATCGTCGGTAGCATTGTCCTTCTGATCGTGTTGTTCACGGGGTTTGGACTGGTTGCGGCACGGGGACCTTGCAGGGGTTTTCACAGAGGCTTTCATCCAGGATTTCACCACAAGGATGTTTCGGAGTTCATCCTCTGGCGGTTGGACAAAGGAGTAGAGGGATTGAACCTTTCGGAGGCTCAGAAAGGAAAATACGAGGAGATGAAGGGGAAACTGGAGGGACGGTTCAAAGAGCACAGGGATGACAGAAAGAGATGGATGGAGGAGCTTCAAACGGCAATGAAAAAAGAAGGTCCTGATGTAAAGGTTCTATCTGAATCTATCAAGAAACGAATCGAACGTTTTTCAGGCTTCATGGAAGGAAATCTGGATCTCTTTGTTGAATTCTACGAAACCCTCGATCAAGAGCAGAAAGAGAAGATAATGGCCACGATCCGTAAGAAGATGAAAAGATGCCGGATAGAATGATCTCGAAATTGCACATCTAAATAAAGGAGGGGCATGATGAAAAGCGCAACACGAAGAGAGTTTATGGTTGGCGGTTCAATGCTGATCGGAGGAGCGATCGGAGGCTTAACCCTGGGGAGCGAATTCTTCTTTCCGCAAAACGTCCAGGCAGCTAAGGTGGAATTTCCGGAATCAAGCTGTGGTCTTGAAAAGAAAACCGGCAAGAAGGTCCTGGTCGCCTATGCCAGTTATTGTGGAACAACGGGCGGTGTGGCCGAGGCCATTGGAAAGGTCCTGTGCGACAGGGGCGCCGTTGTGGATGTGCGTCCTGTCAAAAACGTAGGTGACTTAAGTTCATACCAGGCGGCCGTGATAGGTAGCGCCACTCGCACCGCGTCGTGGTGGCCCGAAGCGATAAGCTTTGTGGCGGGGCACAAAAAAACGTTAAGCCGGATACCTGTCGCCTATTTCTTGACCTGCCTGGCCTTGGTCAAGGATACCGAAGAAAGCCGCCGAACGGCAAGGAGCTTTATGGAACCGGTGCTGAAGGCCGTACCTGAGGTGAAACCCATTGACATGGGGCTTTTCCCAGGGGCGCTGGACTACAGCAAGCTTAATCTGATGTACCGCACCGTGATGAAATACAAGATGGGGAAAAAAGGTGTCCGGGAAGGTGATTTCCGAGACTGGACCGCAATCCGCACCTGGGCGGAGGGTCTGGGTTCGCCGTTGTTAGCCTTGGGAGGAAAAAGGTATGCTGCCCGATAGAAAAGACAGAAACAATCATGTATGCCCTGTTGAAAGAGCAGGCATCCTCGATCATAGAATTCGAAGATGGTTACAAGACCCTCACAAAATACTGAGGCCCTATATTGAAGAAGGGATGACAGTCCTGGATATAGGTTGTGGTCCGGGCTTTTTTTCTATTGACATGGCTCAAATGGTGGGTCGATCCGGTCGAGTGATTGCTTCTGATTTGCAGGAAGGGATGCTTCAGAAACTAAGAGACAAGATTCAAGGAACAGAACTTGAGGAACGGTTCACACTCCATCAGTGCCAAGAGAACAAAGTCGGCGTGTCCGTGAGTGTGGATTTTGTTTTGGTGTTCTACGTGGTTCACGAAGTACCGAACCCCAAGGAGTTTTTTAAAGAGATCAAATCCATATTAAAATCGAAGGGTCAAGTGCTCCTCGTGGAACCCCCTTTCCGTGTCTCAAAGAAGGCGTTTGAAGAAACGATCAGAAAAGCCCGGGATGCCGGATTGAAACCCGTTGAAGGGCCGAAAGTGCTTCTTAGCAAGACAGTGATTTTAAAAAAAGGCAAAGAATAAAATGCTCCTCGCATCACTCTTGTGTCTAATAGGATTCTCAACGCAGAGACGCAAAGGACGCAGAGAAGTCGATAGAAAAATCTCCCTCTGCGATCTTGGCGTCTCCGCGGTAAACCTGATTACAGCACAGTGTTTCTTGACCGTGGGAATAGACTAAGCGACCAAAATCCTTGTCTCCAGTCAATAAAATTCTTTCACCGTGGAGAGCAAGTCCAATAACCTCCGAGTCCTCGGCTCTTGGACTACTCTCTGAAATACAAAGGACGTCAAATCCGGCTCTCCTGAGGGCACGGACCACAGCGAAGTCTCAGCTTTCATCAGCGAGGAAACGCATCATCATCTCCTGGCTGCTCTTCTAGGCGGGGGCAAGATGACCGTGTCCTCATGAGCCAATGCATCAGCCGCATATCGGATGGCAGCCTGGATATCTTCTTTGGTGAGCCGGGGATAGGCTTCTAAAAGCTCTCTTTCTTTCGCACCTTCACTCAGCTTTCTGAGAATAAGTTCAACCGGAATTCGGGTCCCCCGGATGACAGGTTTACCCAGCATCACCTTCGGATTAATCTCAATTCGGTCAGTAATGGTCATGACAAACCTCCCCTTTCTCTCCAAGTAACAACGAAAAGGTCCTTCCAGTAAAACTATGATACAAAAGAGAAAGGGAATTGGCAAGCTTTAAGCGCTCGGCCGGGCACCTTGCCGGCCAGCAAGAGGAGTTGAACCTGTTGACTTAAAGATTAAGCCAGAAATGACTGCCTTGCTTTGAGCTTTGCCTGCCCGCCGAAGCTTCAGCATAGGCGGGAGCCTTTCAGCTTTGAGCATTCTCCAAATTCCACATTCCGAATTCCGAGCTCCGCATTTGAATCCGCCAACTTTTTTGTGGATGACAGCGGAGATTGGTATTTAAAAACTCAGCTTGTGTAGGACCTGACACCCAATTTCTTCTCACGCCCCGATTGGATCAGAAGAAGAATCTCTCTCTGCGATCTCCGCGCCTCAGCGGTGAAACCTGGGTTCGAAAACGACGAAGGTTAATCCAAAAAACCAATGAAAGCAGGGTCGCCCACAAGAGATTCCCCTTAATTTGGAAAGCAGTGGATTTCAGCGAGGCATCTGATAGTTTGATTCACCTAATAACCTCTTGAAAAACTAGAGTTTGAACGGGACTAACTTTCTTATGGCCGACAGCCATTTTTATTCTCTGTTGATTTTACCTTTTTCCTTTTGGTTTCCCCCTCCAACCTTTATCCTTTTGCCTTCCCCACATTGACGGCGCCACAGAATAAGCTTATGATACAGAGCAAGTAATGAAGGTGTGATCAAAAGCCGCGTTAGAGAGTTATTCAGAAGTTCGTCCAAAACGTTCCCTGTAACACGATAACCTTCGATCATATTTGCTTCAGCTACTAATTCTTCTTCATAAAGAAGGTACTATGAGTTTCAGTTCGTTTAAGCTTCATCCGAAAATAGCGGCCAATGTCAATGCGCTCGGCTACAAGATCCCAACTCCTATCCAGGTACAGGCGATCCCGCCGGTCCTCGCAGGTAAAGACGTGATGGGCCTTGCTCAGACCGGGACGGGCAAAACGGCGGCTTTCGTGCTGCCCATTCTGGAGCGTCTGCTTCCGGGTCCGCGCGGCAAGGTCCGCGCCCTGATTATCGCGCCCACACGCGAACTGGCAGAACAGATCCACGTATCGATCGGAGAACTGGGACGCAACACAGACCTGAAGAGCTGCACCATCTACGGCGGCGTGGGCGTGAACCCGCAGATCCAGAAACTGCGCGCCGGCGTCGATATCGTCGTCGCCTGTCCCGGCCGTCTACTCGATCACCTGAACCAGAAGACGATCAACCTTGCGAACCTGGAGGTCCTTGTCCTTGACGAGGCGGACCGGATGTTCGACATGGGCTTCCTGCCCGATGTCCGGCGTATCGTCAAACAATTGCCGCTAAAGCGCCAGACGCTGATGTTCTCTGCCACCATGCCCGATGAGTATCCGAAAACTGACGGACGAAGTGCTGCATGATCCGGTCACGGTAAAGGTCGGCCATACGGCTCCGGCAAACACCGTCTCCCATGCCCTCTATCCGGTCGAGCAGCATCTGAAGACCGGACTCCTCATGGAACTCTTGAAGCAGACCGATACGGAATCGATCCTGATCTTTACACGCACCAAGCACCGGGCCAAACGCATCGGACAACAGCTTGAGAAGGCAGGGTACAAGGCTGCCTCGCTCCAGGGAAACCTCTCGCAGAACAAGCGCCAGGATGCCCTTGACGGCTTCCGCAACGGCTCCTACCAGATTCTGGTGGCCACCGATATCGCGGCCCGCGGCATCGATGTCCTGAGCATATCCCACGTCATCAACTATGACATTCCGGATACGACGGATGCCTACACACACCGCATCGGCCGTACCGGCCGCGCCGCAAAGACCGGCGACGCCTTCACCTTCGTCAGCCCGTGAGGACGAACCCCTGGTCAAGAGCATCGAGCGTGTGCTCGGCGAGAAGATCGAGCGCCGCATACTGAAGGATTTCGATTACAAGAAGTCGGCGCCGGCACGGGATGCCGAATTTGCGCGCCCGCCGCGCGAGCCGCAACACCGCCGGACACAGCCGAAACCGGCGCAAACCGGCGCCCAGCCCAAGACACTCCGTAGACAGCCGTCACGCGGGGCCACTCCCGGAACAAGAACGACAGCGTCGCATTCCCGAAGAAGGCGACGAGACCGGTATACCGTTAGTCGTAAACCGTAAGTGGCAAAGGGTTATAGGAAGTTTGAGGTTTGAGGAGCGCTTCGTCCAGACACCGAGATCCAGGCCTACCCGTTCCTGGGCATAACCGCTGACTGCCGTCACCCGAAGGTTAATCCAGGATGTCCCGGATCGAGAGAGAGATTCACCGATCTGGTGTCTGATGGAATAGGAAGAAACAAAGAGGAGTTTTTCTATTAAGGGTTTGCTTTTTATGATCTCAGCGAGGCATGTGATAGTTTGATTCACCTAATGACCTCTAGCAAGACCAGAGCTTGAGCGGGACCATCTTTTTTATGGATAACACCAAATCGCAATATCGCAAGCCTGTCCCCGGAGCCTGCTCCGCCCCTACAGGTTAGAACATGCGAACGGCGAGCCAGATGATGTGTCGGCCTCCCCCTCCGGGACCGCGTGCCCGCACACAGACCTGGGTCACCTCGAAGCCGACCCGGCACAGGCGTTTGGCGAAGGCTCGATCCGGACTGGCCGACCATACGGCTAACACGCCCGCAGCCCTCAGTGCCGCATAGGCTGCGTCCAGTCCGGCCCGGGCATATAGCCAGTCGTTGCCCTTCCGGGTCAGACCCGCGGGGCCATTGTCCACGTCCAGCAAGACGGCGTCGTACGCCTGCTGCTCCGCCAGGAGAATTCGGGCGACATCGGCCTCTCGAACAGCGACTCGGGCATCCTGGAGGGGATGACCGGCCAGGTCCGCGAGGGGTCCCCGGTTCCACGCCACCACCGCCGGCACCAGTTCGGCAACCACCACCTGCCCATCGGCTCCGAGTCGGTGTAGCACCGCAGCAGTAGTGTACCCCATTCCCAATCCCCCGATCAGGACCCGGGGACGGGGGCGGTGACCGATTCTGGCGCACGCGAGCTCGGCCAGAGCACCCTCAGATCCATGGGCACGACTGTTCATGAGTTCACGACCGTCCACCCGGATCGAGAACTCCCCGCCCCGCTGATACAAACGAAGCTCTTCGCCGCTTTCGGGCACCTGCGCACTGTCGAGGAGCTCCCAGGGTATCATTGTCGTTTCTCCGGAAAATTGATCCTTTTCGACATCAGGGCGACTTCACTCCCCTTCATGGAGGTCTGTTTTCAGCTTTGCCCAGTCCATACTATTCACTCAATATTCTCTTCAGCTGATTAACCTTCTCTGATAGCTTCGCATTCTCTTTTAATCTCTCTTCGAGCCTTCGCGTATTCTGACTCACCGCAGAAGGGCCGATCCCCCCGAAATGCCTTCCAATCTCGCCTAAGGACTCCCCGCTCAGACGATGGGAGAGATACAGGGCAACCCTTCTCGAATCTTCTGCTCTCCTTCCAAATAGACTCTCTGCTTCTTTCCGTATAGACGACAATTCAGGCCATTTCGAAAGCTGCCGCAATGAAGGGATGTCTCGATGATAGGCCCTTTTTCCAACGCAGTTCTCTCTCACCCAATCGACAAATTCTTCAGATCCTAATATCGCCGAGCTGACCACCTGCTCTAGCAGATCTTTTGTCGCTCTTCCGCTAACCTCCCCTACGAACTTCCGATACCCCTTACGTGCCCTCTTCTCGTTTCTGCTGATTTGACCCAGTATCCATTCGGTCTTTACCCAATCCCGCCCTTTTCTGTCCGCCGCATAGTCCATATAACTGCTCCAAGGGTACAATCGAGGGTCCTTCACCATATGAGCCCTCACAGGATTAAGATGGATGTATCGCGATAACTCCATCGCATAGTGATCCTTATCCACGAGGATCGCCCGATACCTGCCCTGAAAGAGATGGCCTGCTCTCCCTGTCTTGACATTGAAATAGTTGGTATAACCCGTGTTTAGGTGATGCAATATCTGGCGGAGATTCCCCCTTGGGGTCTCCAGAAGGAGATGGTAATGGTTAGACATCAAACAAAAGCAGTGGATTTGCGCTCCATATCTCTCTGTTGCGGACTCCAAATAACCGATCATTCTTTCGTAATTCTTCTGAGTTAGAAATATATCTCTCCTTTCATTCCCACGGGAGGTAACATGATAGAAAGCTCCCGGATATTCTATCCTCAAAGGCCGTCCCATAACCCAGGACTACCATGATTTAAGATGGCTTGTCAAGAGTGTAGAGTGTAGACCTGACACCTATGTCTTTTGCCCAACAGTGATCTGTTCTGACTTAATCACCCGATGCTTTTCGTCCAACAGTACGACATGAAATTCCTCTTGTTTGGCCTCCCTTGCTAACCTAATAAAATGTTCCTTGCAATATGTCAGGGCATCAGAGGTGTTTCTGAGTTTGTGGCGAGGCAGTGATTCGGTCGTTCTTTGACTTGCCAACCTCTTACCCAGTTCCAGACCAGAAATAATTTGACAATAAGCAGTTTCACCAATGGCTCTACTAATCTGTTTCAGTTCCCCTCTCGCTTGGAGAGACAGTTTTTCAAGGTCATTTCCAAATAATGTGGCCAGTCTTTCACCGGCCTGCATTGCAGATTCACCTTGAAGACCAGATCGAATCAAGATAGCTAGAAGTTCCGAGATTTTGAGTTCTGACGGCCCCAATCGGAGAAGACGTTCTCTGGGGCGATCTATTGATGGGGATCGCTTGATTGTGACAGTAAAAACGCGCTTATCAATCCACCTGCCTGCATTGAACTCATCTCTCTTGGCCGACCAAGCATATTGCGATTTTGTTTTTGACCCTGAGTTGGTTAAATAACCATCCTTTACCAATTCGGAAATTATTCTGCCTATAAATTGAGGTTTCTCGTTCTTTATCGCTTTGTAGATATCGGGCTTATTGAACGAATCACTTTCCATCAGGACGTTGACTATTGATTGATATCCTGCAAAGCGTTTTACGTCCGGCTGGGTTTTCATTTTCTATCCGCGAAAGATTCTTTCATTGTGGAACGCGATAAATTCAGACCCTGGGCGCAATCGTTTATCTGTACTGCATTAAGGGGACGTTGGTTCTGAAACAACTTACGCCCGAAGACCGACCTCGAACTCTTGCCCCTATTTTGCCCTTCAGAAATCTCATCCACCCTCGCCCTTCATTGAAGCATAGCGTCTGTGTCCCCCTCAACTGACTGGCAACGAGGGGGACGTAGGTTCTAAAACAACTTACGCCTGGAGGCCTTGGTTGAATGTCCCTAATCATTTTTCTTTTTACAAACCTCATCCACCCCCACCCTTCAACTGTTCCGGAGTCCTCTCTCCCAGCCAAAGCTTGCAGACGTTCTTCCAACCGATGCGACGCCATTTCTTAAAGGCAGCTTTCAACTCGTTCAGATCCTTGGCTTCCTGAAGATCTTGCTGGGCGGCTTTCAAATCTTCAAGAGATGCAATCGCTGGCATGTCTCAACCTCAAACCAAGGCTGGGCCCAGGGGGACGTTGTTGAATTCTGTCACTTATTTTTCCTTTCAGAAATCTCATCCGCCATTCACCTTTCATTTAAAGATGGTGTCCCCCTCAACTCACTGGGGCCGAAGACGGAGTGTCGCGTGTCAGCAAACAAGCATAGAGCAAAGAGCATAGAGCATAGGGTAAAAATCTTTTAATCGTTAAACGTACTACGAAAGAACGTGTCCCTGCCTACCGGCCCCGGTCCCGACCGAGGGCGGGGCAGGCAGGCGTGATTCGTATCCGTGGCTAAATCATCTGAGACCTTACCAGAAAAAATGCCTATTCGCGTTTTTATAAAAGCTCCGGATGGTTTGAGCGAAGCCACTTCTCCACTTCGTCCCTTAGATTTTTAGCCAGGGCAAACATCTCCTTTGCCTCTTGCTCGGATACCGCTCCCGCTCGTTCGTAGCTCCTAATGTTTCTCTTCTTTCGGAATTTATCTAATTGAGGGATTAGAGCTTGGATCTGCTTTGATCGTGTAAGCAAGCGACTGGATCACCCGGTAGTGATGGGCGTCCCTCGCAGCCCGATAACCGGCAGCAGCCAGAGCTGCCGTTGCCGCTTGCAAGGCAGCGTTGTAGGCTATATTCAGTTGCCAGTCCGGACTGAGATGAGGCGTTCGGCATTGGGCCAGGTCACGATCCGCCATGCTTAGCAAGTCAGAAATCTCCTGGCGACTCGTTTGGTGCTCAATGAGCCAGCGGCTTTTTAGCCAGTCTTGCAAGCTCACGTTTGTCTCCGATGAGGAATAACATGGGTTCTCTTAAGACAGTGTTGAGGAAATGGTGCCCTGCTGACACTTTTGATCGGAACTCCGCAGGAGGATAGACGGTTGGATTGATCTCCCGGTTAATGGTGCTCTGGGCCTCGGTGAAGGGCTGACACAATCTCGGCAAATGTCGCCTCACCCACGACCAAGAGGTCTACGTCGCTCCCTCTGTGTTCCTCGCTGCGAGCGATGGATCCATAGATAGCGGCAATGCGAATGCGATCGGCTAAAGGCGCCAGGGCAGCCTGTAACGATGCCTGCGATGCCAACCGTTTTCATCACCAGGGCCTTGAGTTCTGCAAATACAGGACACTGAGGATTTGCCTGGTAATAAACCTGCCGACCACGAACGATGCGCTGGATAATCCCGGCGTCTGAAAGCTGCTTTAATTCTCTCTGCACTGCACCCAGCCCGACTCCGGCGGCACGAACGATTTGGCGCAGATAAAAAGCATCGTCGACATGGCTGTAGAGTAAAGAGAGAACAGCCCGGCGGGTCTTACCAAACAGGGTCTTAGATAGGTTATCGCTGTCAGGCAATGTACTCATTGTGGGTACGATTGTACCTCTTTTAGGTACGATTTTCAAGGTTTTCCTCATCCACCCTTGCCGTTATTAAAAGCGTGGCCGTGACTCGTGCCACCTCTGGGCTGCCCTTGCATTTAAAAAAGAATGTGTCCAGGCACTCTTCACTAATTCCCTTCACCCTTCAACTGTTCTGGCGTGCGTTCCTGTAACCACAGCTTGCAGATGTTTTTCCAACCGATGCGACGATACTTTTTGAAAACTGCCTTCAACTCGTTCAGGTCCTTGGCTTCGTGAAGGTCCTTCTGGGCTGATTTCAAATCTTCAGGAGATGCAATCGCTGGCATGTTTTCTCAACCTCTCGCATAGCGCAGAGCGCATAGCGCATAGCGTAATTAAAATCGTGTCCCCCTCAACTGACTGGGGCCGAAGACGGAGTGTCCGTGGTAAATAGATAACCCTGTCGAACTAAAAATATTATTACCCTCTTTCTTACCCTTTCTTAGAGGTCATACCCTTTCTTCGCCATGGGGCGCCAGCCGCAACTGGGTATCAGGTCTACACTCTACACTACCGCCCACCTTTCAATTGAGTCTTTTATGAAAGGGCAGATAACAGCTTTTCTATCGACAATGCCTTTACGCCGGGGCGAAGCGCCGAGATGGACTCCTTTCCCTTCGAAGGCCGATAGATAAGAAATCGATCGACCTTATAATTGGATACCACTTTTGACAGACGACTAAGAGACTCCGCTGTCTCAGGCCAAACGGTCCGGGAGGCTTTGGCCTCAAGGAGGATAAGTTTATGGTCCCCCCCGGGAACCAAAAAATCCACCTCAAGGCCTTGCTGATCCCTAAAATAATAGAGCTCTCTTGCTCTTCCCGAATTCATTTGTCGTTTGATGATTTCCGACGCAACGAATCCTTCAAAAATAGCCCCCAGAAACGTAGAGCGGTTCAACATCTTTTCAGACTCGATTCCCAGTAAGTGGCAAACAAGACCTGAATCGAAAAAATAGAGTTTTGGCGATTTGATAAGCCGTTTCCCAAAATTTTCGTAGAAGGGAGGTACAAGAATGATTTGAGAGGTAATTTCAAGAATGTTCAACCATTCGGAAATCGTTGGTACCGTCACCCCGAGAGGAGCAGCTAAATCCGTGCGATTCAGGATTTGTCCACAGCGGCTCGCTAAGAGCGATAGAAAACGGCGAAATGTTGCCAGATCCCGTATGGAGCTGATGGCCCGAACATCTCTCTCCAAATAGGTCTGGATATATGACCGAAACCACGTCTGAGAGACCGAAGGATGAGCGAGGACTTCTGGGAATCCTCCACTCAAGAGAGAAACCTTGGGGGTCTCCAAAACAGAAAGTGTCAACAGATGAAACACAGCGGCTCGACCTGCCATCGATTCAGTGGCCCCTTTCATGAAGGGAGACTCCTGGGACCCCGTGAGCAACCATTGGCCCTTCTTATTCGGGAATCGGTCAATCTGAGTTCTTACATAGCTAAGGATTTCTGGAACATTCTGAATTTCGTCAAGAATGGCAGGAGGGCGAATTTCCTCAATAAAGGAATGAGGGTCTGCACGGAGGCGTGCAATGATGTCCGGATCTTCCAGCAAATAATACTGGGCTTTGGGGAAGAGCTTTCTGAGGAGGGTAGTTTTCCCTGCTCGTCGGGGACCTGTGAGAATCAGCCCCGAAAAATGTTTCGTAGCTAAAAGGAGTTCTGATTCAATCTGTCGGGGGATGTATTTCATCTTGAGTATTTTAAACCGTTACTTTAAATGACTCAAACGAAAAGATAACCGGTTAAATCAACTCAGGAAGGCCTCTGGGACGTCGTTCAACTGCAAAGGTGTCAGTCTTGAAATGTGAATTAGTATTCTAATCGCCTTCACCTTTCAATTGTTCTGGGATCCTTTCCCGCATTCTTTATTGTAAAGCGTAAGTCGTCGGTCGCAAAAAAAAAGCCCATTCTTTTTGGAGAATAGGCTGTACGCAATCCAGGATTTTTACGGAAAAGATGAGACAACTCCCACTCCTCTGTAAATCCCGCTAAGTTGCCTCACTATATCAGAAAAGCAACGCAATGACAATCACTCAACTTTTATTTTTCCGTCCTCCTGAACCCTCTGTTTAGCTTTTGACTTGACACGGCTCAGCCTCCTGGTTGCTATGAGATATTCATCTTTTAAGGGTTTTCAACTCAGTTTGCTCGTTATTCATTTGTCACCCCCTTCTTTCTTGACCCACCCGAACCCTCCGCATTGACTGCAAACTTTGGTTTCTTCATGCCCATCGGATGACTTACCCGTGCCCCTACAATATGGGCAACAGGTCATCTTGTATTTCTCCGGATTAAAGCGACCGTAATGACCGATTTATCCTGAGCTTGTCGAAGGAGTCCTGCCCGGGGAGCCAGCAAACAAAAGGCCTTGCTTTATCCTGTAATTTTCTGTTCACTAATTATAGAAGAAGATGTATACTATAATTTCGAATGGATGATGGGATAGATTTTCCCTGTTCACCTTAGAACCCACATCTTAAATCAGAAGGCCAAGATTATGAAGGCAGTGAAGCATTTCGTCATGGGTGCTCTTCCCGTCCTCTGCGCCGCTCTTGTCGTTTTGGGTCATGTGGACGTGTACGCAAATGATATGCTCGTTCCGGGCGAAGAGTTGAAAAGAGGAGACTCTCTCAAATCTGCCAACGGTCAATATAGACTCATCTTGCAACGGGATGGAAATCTTGTTCTTTACGGTCCAAGAGACCGGCTGGTATGGGCAACGAATACGCAAGGTATCCCGGTCGTGAGATGCGTCATGCAGCCGGACGGCAACCTGGTGCTCTATATCCCCAACGACCAGTCGGTCTGGAATTCAGGTACACAGCAACGCCCAGGATCATTTTTATGGCTCCAGAATAACGGAAACTTGGTCATTTACCAGCCTGTTTGGGGTGTGGCCAATGAACAACAGCATCGCGGGGGAGATCACCGTGACCGAAGGGACCACGACAGGGAAGAAGACAAATAGAGACGCTAGGATCCACAATGAAATGAGTGGCGGTTGTCTTGCAACCGAAGACGGGTAGGTGCTGCAAAGTAGCATTTGCCCCCGGAAGGGAGGAGAGAATAGCGGTGGAAGTCAAGGGAACAGCGATCATCACCATCCCCCCCTTCATCAAGGAACGTTTTGGCGAGTCAGGATTAAAACAATGGACAGACACCCTGACGCCGGAGGCCCGTGAGGTTTATCCAGCCTCGGTCCTGGCGAGCTCCTGGTATCCCCTGAAAGAGTTCTTAATCCAACCGCTTCGCAGGATGTGCGACCTTTTTTACGCCGGAGACCTGAAAGGTGCCCGGGAGTCGGGCCGATTCAGCGCCGATTACAGCCTCAAGGGAATATACAAGATATTCGTAAAGCTGGGTTCACCGGAGTTCATGCTGCGCCGGGCGGGCACCATCCTGCCGATCTATTACAATCCGAGCGAGATGAAGGTGGTGGAGTGCCGAAAAGGCCACGGCATCATGCAGATCACCAGGTTCCCGGATATGGATCACGTTCTGGAGATCCGCATCGCGGGCTGGATGGAACGCGCCATTGAGATCAGCGGAGGCAAACAGCCTCAGATAAAGATCACCCGGTCATTAACGACAGGAGACTCGCTGTCGGAGTTCCTCGCCACATGGAAGTAGCCCCATGGCCTCGTTATCCGGAAAACTCATGCGATCTCTCCACCATCCACAACAATCGTATGCCCGGTAATATACGCGGATGCGTCAGAGGCCAGGAACAGAGCAGTCCCGACAAGATCAGACGTCTCAGCAAGTCTTCCAAGGGGTGTTGCAGCCTCCCGTTGAGTCCGAATATCGGGATCCATCCAATCGTTTCGGCTTAGATCTGTTTTAACAAGACCCGGGGCGATGGCATTCACCCGTATGCCATCGTTTCCCAACTCCCGTGCCAATACACGGGCCAACATAACCACCCCGGCCTTGCTGACGCAGTAAACACCCATCCCCGAGGCCGCCTTGAACGCGTATTGAGAAGCGATGCAGACGATGACGCCCTTTTTTCGTTCAACCATCCCCTTTCCCACGGTCTGAGCGCAGAGATAGTAACCCTTGAGATTCACATTCATCACCCTATCCCATGCCTCGTCCGTCAATTCAAGAAGCGGGCCCGGAGCTGCGGTGCCGGCATTATTCAAAAGGATGTCAATCGTGCCAAATTCCCGCAACACCCGTCCGACCATTTTCTCTACATCACTTCTTTTGCTTGTATCGCCCTGGACCGCCAGAGAGCGCTTTCCCATTTTCTGAATTTCCTCGGCCACCCTCATGAGCTGGCCATCCTCTGTCGCAATATCGCAAACAGCGACATCCGCACCCGCCTGGGCAAAAGCCAAGGCAATCGCCTTTCCTATTCCTCGTCTGCCGCCGGTGATCATCGCCACCTTCCCGGCCAAAGAATGATCAAGCGCATTCATTTCCCGCCCTCCTATTCACCCCTCCGGGGCCTCTTTTAGAATTTGGGTAAGCTCGTCAAGGAAGCCCGATTGCCCTTTTATTATTTTCTCCCTTGCGACCGGGATGGAGAACCAACCCGCTCGATCCACTTCCGGGAATTCCTGTTGTCTTTCGGACCGCGGAGGCCATTCCATCAAGAAGGTATTACTCTTGATCGCTGAGGCATCGCCATCCCCCTCAAAAGCCCACGCGCTGATGATCTTGCCGCTCGGCTGCTTTCGGGGAGTCAGAGGGATGAATTCACCCGAGGCCTTAAAACTCGTCTCTTCCTGGAACTCGCGTTTGGCCGCCTCGAGCGGATCTTCCCCGGGCATATATTCTCCTTTGGGAATCGACCAGGAGCCCGCATCCTTCTTTTGCCAAAAGGGTCCACCCGGGTGAACCAGGAAAACTTCAAGGGCCCCGCGACGGCGTCGATACATCAGCAATCCTGCACTCTTCTTAGGCATAGGAGCGGGTTTCTTAACTTAAAAATTAAGTCCTCCGGTCACCCTTATGGATCGACCACAAAGGGAAGCAAGGTATCCAGATATTCAGGATGCCCCCGCGTCGCGTGAACTCTCTTCCCCTTTCACCTATTCCTATACCATACCCGGCGGGTTTAAGGAAGATTGGATAATCGTCGAGCGACGGGTGATAACCGGATGGTTGACCAGCCCGGAGCTTATGGTAAACTAGGTGAAGGGTACGAGACGGAGTGAGGGAGCGCCGGGAGAAACGATGAAACAAAGCGCATCGACGCCTTTCGTCAAAACAATCATGACTGAATTTGCCCGCCTGACCGGTCTGTCACCCGCAAGCAGTGCACCGCGGCGCTACTTATGGACGGACGCATTTGCAGTCTGCAACTTCCTCGGCCTCTATCAAGAGACCGGGGACGAGGCGTTCAAGGGTCTGGCGCTGCAGCTCGTGGATCAGGTCCACCGCACACTGGGCCGCCACCGCGGAGACGACTCGCGGACCGGCTGGATCAGCGGCCTCGATGAGGAACAGGGGAGGAAACATCCTACCCGGGGCGGATTGAGAATAGGCAAACCGTTGCAGGAACGTGGACCCACCGATCCTTTCGACGAAAGTCTGGAATGGGACCGGGATGGGCAGTACTATCATTATCTGACGAAGTGGATGCATGCCCTCAACCGCGTCAGCAGGGTCACCGGGGATATCCAGTACCATACGTGGGCGGTGGAGCTTGCGAAAACCGCCCATGCCGCATTCGTCTACGCTTCCCGCCGGGGGGGTTCAAAAAAAATGTACTGGAAGATGAGCATCGACCTCTCCCGCTCTCTCGTGCCGTCCATGGGGCAACACGATCCTCTGGACGGATTCGTCACTTACAGCGAACTTCAGGCGACTGGAGCAAAAAAGGACGAAGAACTTAACGAAACGGATCTTCGCGCCGAGATTCTTGACATGGTTCCTATTTGTCAAGGAAGGAGCTGGGTCACCGAGGACCCGCTCGGCATCGGAGGCCTTCTGTTTGATGCCTTCAGAGTGGCCCAATTGATGGCCCGCGGAGATCTTGAACAGCCCGACCTGCTGGAGACTTTACTGGAGTCTTCTCTGATCGGCTTGGAATCCTTTGTGATGGAGAATTCTCTGAAGCTCCCCGCGGGTTACCGCCTTGCCTTTCGGGAATTGGGGCTGTCCATCGGACTGCGGGCCGTCGAAAAGATTCGAGGGCGGATTGAGCAAGAATCCACGCCTCTGAGGAATAAAGAGTCGCTCCGTTCGCGGCTGGAGATCCTCGCCAGGTATGCAGGGCTGCGGGAAATCATCGAGAAGTTCTGGCTCGAGGGGGCGAACAGGGAAGCCGGCAGCTATGCAGCACATCATGACATCAATGAGGTGATGCTGGCAACAAGCCTGTCTCCGGATGGATTCTTAGAGCTCTAAATCCCCCGGCGGCGAAGCGAGTCCTGTCTTACGGGCCGATTCTGTTTGACATCCGACCCCATTTTTCTTATATTCAATTCACCCGAAAGCAAATTCTTGCCAATAGTTCCAACACTTTTCAGGGGTAGTCGGTTCCACTGAAAGACCCAGAGTCTAATGCCCAAAATCAATCCCTTCGAAATTGGACCATCTCAGCTTCAAAAGAGGATAAGACCATGTCAGAAGAAATATTTACCAATTGCACGGTGGGCGGCCCGATACTGGTCCATGTCAAGGATGGCAAAATCATACGTATCCGGCCTCTTGTCCTGAATGAAACGGATGCTCCTTCGTGGACCATCCGAGCCAGAGGGAAGCAGTTTACGCCACCGCGTAAAACGACCATTGCTCCATTTACTGTTGCTGAAAGGATGCGTGTCTACTCTGAAAACAGGATCAAGTATCCCGATGAAGCGGATAGGCTTTGACCCCAAGGGAGACAGACATCCTGAAACCCGGGGTTCCGCAGGGTACGAACGGATTTCTTGGGATCAAGCCTTAGATCTCGTTGCCGGCGAGATTCAAAGGATTCAACAGACCTACGGCAAAGAATCCATTACGGGAACACGATCATCCCATCACAACTGGGGCAATCTTGGCTATCATTTTAGCGTCTACTTCAGATTCATGCATATGCTTGGTTTTACCTTCATAGAGAATAACCCTGACAGCTGGGAGGGATGGTACTGGGGGGCTGCCCATGCCTACGGTTTCTACTGGAGGCTGGGCATGCCAGAGCAGTATGACCTCCTTGAAGATGCCTTGAAAAATACGGAGTTGGTCATCCACTGGAGTTCAGACCCCGATACCACTCGTGGATTATACAACGGGCAGGAATCAGCGATCTGGCGTGTCTGGCTCAAAGAGATAGGGATCAAGCAAATCTTCATCGATCCGCATAACAACTCCACCAGTTGTATCCATGCTGATAAATGGATTGCCCCCAGACCGGGCACGGATGCGGCGATGGCTGAGGCGATCGCCTATGTCTGGCTGACCGAAGAATACTTATGATAAGGATTATGTTGCTACCCATACCCTTGGCTTTGAGGAGTGGAAACGCCATATCCTTGGCAAAGGGGATGGAACACCCAGAACTCCCAAATGGGCAGAAAATATTTGTGGGGTTCCGGCAAGAGTCATCACTGCCCTGGCGAAAGAATGGGCTTCCAAGAGGACCATGCTGAATACCTTCTGTCTGGGCGGAGGCGCCTCCCGGCAGGCCTATGCCACGGAGTGGGCAAGGCTGATGGTCTACCTGCAAGCCCTGCAGGGGTTGGGTAAGCCGGGTGTGAATATCTGGACGACTGCCAATGGCGCGCCGTTTAATGGCAGATTCAGCTTCCCGGGATACTCCTCTTTCGGCATAGATAAGTATGCTAAAAGGAGTATCGCCAGACAGACGTTAAGGAATCCCGTTACCCAGCGTCTTTACAGACCTCTCTTTGCTGATGCGGTTCTGAACCCTCCGATCAAATGGTTATTCGAAACAAAGCGTGGGACTTCGTTGGACCAATTTCACCCCTTCACTTATCCTGAAGAGGGGAAATCGGAATGCCATATGTTCTACCGGCACGGTGGCTCATTCATCGGCACCATGCTCGAGACCAACAGATGGGTCAAGGCTCTCCAAAGCCCCAAGCTGGAGTGTATCGTCGCCCAGGACTGCTGGTGGAGCAGCGAAACCAGGTTTGCGGATGTGATTCTGCCGGCCTGCACGAACCTTGAGAGAAACGATATCAGCATGTTTGCCGAGTGCGGCGGCTATGTCCATGATACCAGTACAGGCGCCAACTATCGTATCGTGGTCTACCAGAAGAAATGCATCGAGCCTTTATGGGAATCAAGGTCAGATTACGATATCTACGCTGACCTTGCGGGGCGGTTAGGCTTCAGGGAAGAATACACCGAAGGGAAGACCCTTGAGGATTGGATTAAGGATGCTTATGAGGACTCTTCGCTGCCTGAATACATCTCGTGGGAGGACTTCAAAAAGAAGGGCTACTTTGTTGTCCCCCTCCCTGAGGACTACAAGCCAACGCCGGCACTCAGGTGGTTCTATGAAGGGAGAGAATGTGACACCCCTGACAACAATCCGAAAAAGAACACCGAGAAGGCAAAAGAGCTTGGCACTCACAGCGGCAAGATAGAATTTGTCTCCCAGAGCCTGAAGGCGAACTTACCCGATGACCCGGAAAGACCTCCCATGGCCCGCTATATCCCAAGCTGGGAGGGATATCAGTCAAAACTTGCCGGCCGATACCCGTTGCAAATGATTTCCTCGCATCCGAGGTTTTCTTTTCACACCCATCATGATCATCACGTCTCCTGGCTCAATGACATTCCCGGTCATCGTATCATGAAAGAGGGTTACAGCTGGCAGCCTGTTCGCATCCATCCCATCGATGCTGAAGCCCGCGGCATCAAGAACGGAGATATCATCAAGCTCTACAATGACCGGGGGTCGGTACTGGGTATCGCCAAAGTGACCGAGAGGATACGACCCGGGGTGGTCCATTCGTACTGCAGTGCATCTAAATATGACCCGCTGGAGCCGGGAAAACCTTATAGCACGGATAGAGGCGGATGCGTGAATCTCCTGACTTCTTCAAGGCTGATGTCCAGAAATGTTCCCGGTATGGCGCCAAATTCCTGCCTCGTCGAGATTGCCAAGTGGGATGGATGATGAAGATCCCTTGACATCCCATTCTATTTTCCATATATTCAACGCAACCCGAAGGGGTTCTGACCTTTATAAAATTCATGGTAAAGGAGGTAGGACGATGAAACGTCTCATTCTTGCCACCGCTTTCATTTTAATGGTTTATGGAATCAGTATTGGAATCCCGCCGGTTCAGGCGCAGCCTTACCCGGCTCGGCCGATCCAGCTCATTATCCCGTTGGTCGCCGGTTCTGCCCTGGACGTAAACGGCAGGATTTTCGCTGAAGAATTTGGGAAAGCTCTTGGAACACAAGTTGTGCCGGTGAACAAACCAGGAGGATCATTGACTCTCGGCACAGATGTAGTGGCCAAGAGTAAAAAGGATGGATACACGCTTGCCTATACGAACACCACAGCCATCATCTATGCCCGAATTCTCAATCCCGAGATCGTTCCCTACGATCCGGTCAAGGACCTGGAGCCCTTGGGTCTGCACTGTTTCTTCCCTCTGGCGGGCGCGGTGCAGGAAGGCTCCCCCTGGAAAACCTTTTCCGAATTAATAGAGTATGCCAAGAAGAATCCGGGGAAACTTCGTGTGGCGACCCATGGTCAAGGTTCCATTGACCACTTCAATTTGGAGATCATTCAATCCTTGACCGGCGCACAATTTACCCATGTTCCTTTCAAAGGCGGCGAACAGGTCGTCAGTGCCCTGTTAGGGGGGCACGTTGAGGTCATCTTTCATGCTTTCGGTCAGGTCATGCCCCAGGTCGAGGCCAAAAAGATGCGGATTCTCTTGGTCACGAACAAAACGGCCGACTTTCCCAATCTTCCCACGCTCCCGGAATTTGGCTACAAACAGGATCTGTTGTCAGCCTGGTTCGCATTGTTTGGACCGGCAGGACTCCCGGAGGATGTGAAGAAGGTATTGGTGCCCGCCATCGAGAAGGTGGTCAGGAATCCCGAGCTGAAGGCGAAGGTTGAGAAGATGGGATTTATTGTCAATTATAAGTCTCCTGCTGAACTCAAGAAACTGATGGTGGAAGACTACGAAAGAGCCATGGAGATCGCCATAAAAGTGGGGTTGCGTAAGTAATAACACGAAAACATTTTTCAGCTGAGAGAGACGATTTTGCTCTTATAGGAGGAGTGCAGGTATGAAAATCGATATTTATTCTCATTTAATTCCGCCAAAGTTAAAAGATCTTATGTTTCAAAAACAAAAAACCATACGCGAATTACAGACGAACCTGAGTCTTTATGATCTGGATACCCGATTTCGTATCATGGATCGATACCCGGATTTGGTTCAGGTGTTGACGGTGCCGGGCGCGACGCCCGATGACCTTGCGGGTCCGAACGGTGCCGTTGACCTCTCCAAGAAAATCAACGATGAGATGGCAGAGCTTGTGGATAAATACCCTTACCGGTTCGCAGGCGGAGTGGCGGTTCTACCGATCAGCAATATCGACGCCTCACTTAATGAAATCGACAGAGCGATCAAGGAACTCAAACTTAGAGGGATTTTGTTACGCATTCCAATCAACGGTAAACCTGTCGATCGACCTGAGTTCTTCCCGTTATACGAAAAAATGTGTCAACTGAATCTACCCATCTGGTTCCACCCGCATAAAAACCCTAAAGTGCCAGACTATCCCGATGAAGCAGAATCGAAATACCTCATCTGGCATCTCTGGGGATTGGTCGTTGAATCGACCTACTTCCATGACCCGTCTTGTTTTAAGCGGCGTTCTGGAGAAATATCCTAAACTCAAGATTATCATTCATCACTGTGGGGCGATGGTGCCGTATTTTTCTGAAAGGATCGTGAATCATTACCATCAATCTGAGATGCGCAATAAGACAAACTTTACCGTTGACCTCACCGAGCCTGTCGCAGAGTATTTCCGCAGGTTTTATACGGACACGGCACTCATCGGTAACACGCCGGCATTGATGTGCGCTCATAGTTTTTTTGGTCCGGACCACTTCCTGTTCGGCACCGATTCACCTTTTGACTCCCAGTTGGGTGATTATGGGACCAAGCGTACCATAGAAGCTGTTGAACAAATGGCAATCTCAGAAGAAGATAAAAAGAAGATATTTGAGAATAACGCTCGGAAATTATTGCGTCTGCCCGTATAGGTCGAAGCTCTTCTGCGAGGGTTGGTTTTATAAATTTGAAATCTGCAACTGAAATTTGAAATCAAAGCCCAACTCCCCACTTCTTAGCCTTGAATGATTCCCACGGCTTCGATCTCGATGAGGAACTCCTTCTTCGGCAGAGACGCTACCTGTACGACGGTGCTGGCCACAGGCTCCTCCACAAGTTCAGGGGCGTGTTCCAAGAGGTATTTTCGCTCCGTATCCCGATATCCCTGATAATCGCTCATATCTCTTAAGAAGGTGGTTGTCTTGACAAGATTTTTCAGAGAGCTTCCAGCCTCTCTCATCGCCGATTCGATCTGCTCAAAAGCCCTCCAGGTTTGACCTTCAATCGTGTCCGATACGGCTTCTCCCGTCTCGGAAGATCTTCCGTTCATCCCCGAAATGTAAATTGTATTCCCGACCACTACAGCGTTGGCATAAGGCTTCTGCTTCCCGGCTACAAAGCAAGGATAGATTCTTTTTTGCATCAAACCTCTCCTTTCATCGCTGCAAACGTATCGGATGTTACAACCGCATTTCCCTTTCCATCCTCCTCTTTTTCATCCAGAGGCGAATCCGTCTGGAGAGAAGGGCAAGCATGCCACCCGGAAGCCAGATCCATACAAGCTCATTTTTGAGCACAGCCCAGCCCCTGGAAGTGAAGAAAGAGTTGATTCTCATCGGCGAAACCTGGATCGGCGTCCACGGAAAGAAATACCGCTCCGAAGAGAAAGGGGATAAAAAGGCGATCCCGCGTCCGCCGTTTGTCAGGGCGTCAAGAAAGCCATGGCTCGCCCAGGCCAGAAAGAGGACGAAAAAAAAGCGAAACCAACGGCCGGAAAAAAGCGCCTCGTCTCGAAAAAAAAGAATCATCAACAGGAAGCTGATGATGAGGCCCAGGAACGGGGAGTGAAAGAACCCACGGTGGCCAAGCGCAGGGTGATTAGGGAACCCTGAAGTAATACAGAAGTGAATCCAGCGTCGGGCAGGACGGCAGTGGCGATTGCGACCGGCCAGAAGCGGCCCGGGGCGCTACCCGGGGCAAAAGCGATACTCAACGCGGCACCCGCCGCAGCATGGGAAATGATAGAGGCCATAAGATTAACTTAGCTTTTTAATGGTTCAGCAGGAAGTTTCATTCGGATTTCCAGTCCCTCAGACGAATTGAACGACCTGCCTACGCTTCAGCGTAGGTGGGAGCCTTCTTCACGGATTTTCATTCAAACTTCTCCAAACAAACGATCTGATCTAACCCCTTTCTGGGCCTTGGCGAGGGATCCTCATCCGGATATCCCAATGGAATCATGGCGACCGCTCGAACGGATTTTGGAATCTCAAGAATTTTCTTAACGTTATCCTCCTCGAAGGCGCCGATCCAACAGGTCCCCAGCCCCAGTTCACATGCCTGCAAGATCATAAATGCGCAGGCAATGGATACATCCACGGTATGGGTGGGCTGACCACAGGCCATGACCGCTTTTGATTCCGTACCGCAGGCAACAAGGACGACAGGCGCTTCCCCGATGAAAGACTGCCCGAACGCAGCCCTGGCCAGTTTCTTTTTTGTTTCCTTTTCCCTGGCAACGATAAATTTCCAGTCCTGCCGGTTGCTGGCGGAAGGGGAAAGCCTTGCTGCCTCCAGTATCTTCTTCAGCTTCTCCTCTTCGACCTCTACTGCTTTGTAAGCCCTCACGCTTCTTCTTTGGCTGACGGCTGTAAAAACATCCATCTTCGTGTTTCCTCCTTGCTCATCGCAATCCGGCCACGTTTTAAACGTAAAGGGAGGTCGCGTGTTTTGAACGTAAATAAGGCGACTATCCCTCTCAAGTTTCTATTTCCATCAGATCCTTTCCGACGATGATCTTTCCGCCGAAGTTTTGTCCGGGGCCCTCCGTCCACATTTCTTCGGTGACCGAAGGATCGTCCGCTGGGACAAAATGCGTCAGGACAAGGGTTTTTACTCCGGCTTCCTTTGCTACCTTCCCCACGTCGATATGGGTCGTATGGGAGGCGACGATATGTTCGAGAAGCCTGTCTGCATTGGGAACGCGGGCAAGAAGTTTGGCGAGGGAGGGCTTATGAAGGACCTCGTGCACGAGGACATCGGCCCCTTGAGCGAGTTTGATCAGATTATCAAAGGGCGTCGTGTCGCCCGAGAAGACGATCGAGGTTTTGGCGGTGTCAAACCGGTATGCGAAGGAGGGGACCACCGGCGGGTGGTTGACGAGGGCCGCCGTCACTTTCACATTTTCATCCTGCATGACCGGTCCGTTTTCCGTGATCTCGTGAACGTGGATCATGGGGGCCAGAGGAGATCTCCCTTCGTCGGGGATCCTGATGTTGATATCATAGGCATTGAGCTCAAAGAAGGCCTTCGTCATCTTCTCAAGCGGAGGGGGCCCGTAGGAGTCGATCCTTCCTTTAAACCCGGACACCCATGCATTGTAAATAAGGTTCCCATATTCGAGATTGTGGTCAGAATGGTGATGGGTGATGAAAATGTGTTTGAGGGCCCCAAGGGAGACACCCGCAAAGACCAGTTGCCTGCTGACACCCCCTCCACAATCGACGACGTAGGGAACGTTATTCACAATCACGACCCACGCTGACTGGTTCCGCATCTTATTGGGGCGCGGTCCACCTCCCGTTCCCAACAAGATCAATCTTGTCCCTGATTTCTTTGTGGGAGTGAGATCCTTGGCCTGAGCAAGCGCCTCCTTTGCCAGCAGCGTACTGGCAAAAGCAGCCATCGAGCCGGTCAGGAATTGCCTTCTGGACACCCCTTTAGGTTTATCCTTTTTTTGCCGAGTAGACATATCCGTGGTCTCCTTTCTTGATTATTTTTCCCGCGACAGACTTAAGCCTTGAGCCTTGCTTGCCCGCCGAATCCTCAGCATAGGCGGGACCTTTCGTCAGCTGAAAATTCCGACAAGCGTTAGAGTCACCAGGATTTGGGCAAGAATAACAGTGGTAATCAATCTCGGTCGGTTTGCCATATATTTTTCGATGCCGGTAACCGCAGGAAAAAACATCGAAATGTTCGCTAAATTGAATATAACGATTACGCTTAGCAAAGCCCAACTGCCTTTGTAAATCCACCAGCAAACGATCCCATACCCAATCTCCAGAATAAAAGCAACGCCAGGGTACTTCGCGTAAAGGCCAAGCCCGAATTTTGGACTCTTCACCAGAGGGGCGATGACCATATCCTTGCTGTGGGTTATCAGGTCAAGAATAAGATGGGAAACGACGCCAATGCCTACGGCAATCCCCGCGCCCGACAGACCCCATTCTTTGTTTAGAACGAGCCATGCCAATAAAGCGACACCGATCATCGTCAGGATGGAGTGAGAAAACGGCATGAAGGAGAGGTGAACGTCGCCGACATATCTAACCTCCTTTTCAGTCGTCGTCCGTTCAACACCCAGAAAGTTCAAAATAACCCATACGATCTCCATAAATTGAACCGATATCAATAGCCAAACGATCGGGACATGGATGAACTCCCTCTTAATGAGGAGTGCAGTTGCCGCATGATTAATTGCAAACATAACTTTTCGTTCCAGTCATCTCTTTGCGCACCGGTGACTCCGTGGTTACTTAGTAATCTAATAACTCCATAACCCAATCAACCCGGTGACTCAATGACAAAAATCGAGATTCCGCATTCCCCATTGGAATGGGCCAATTCTCTTATCGGGGGATTCGCTCAATCCAGGACCGCGATCGCTTCCACCTCAATCATGAAATCGGGCGATGCCAGACTCTCAATAATCATGAGCGTATTGGGAGGCATGATCTCTCCGAAGAATTCATCGCGAATCTTCTTATAACTTTCGACATTGCCGTAATGTGTCAAAATCGTGGTCGTCTTAACGATGTTCTTCAGACCGCCCCCGGCTTCCTGCAAAATGTTCTTCAGGTTGGTGTAGACCTGGCGGGCCTGGGCATCAAAATCCCCTTTCCCGACCAGCCTCCCCTGAAGGTCCCTGGCCACCTGACCCGCAATATACAGCGTCTTTCCTACCTTCGCAACGTGCGAATATCCCCTGTCTTTTGTTTCGTGGACACTTTTCAATTTCAAAATGTCGTGGGCCATCGATTTCCTCCTGCATGACGTTTTACTTCTTGAATCTGAGGTTAAACCATTTCCGGCTTGAGGATCCGGTCAACGGTCGTGGCGCAAAACAAAGCGAAACAGGTGTTCATTTCCAATGGTGTCCGTATGTTTGTCTTCCTAGATTCCAGAAAATGGGTGTGCCCCTATTTTAATTCAACCTGGCCAACACCGTCCCCTGGTCCCTTTGTTGTTACTCTAGGTTTTTGACAAGTTCCTTGCCCAGCGCGAGGCACTTTTTCTTCGCTTCGTTGCTGATGGGACGTTCACCACCTACCATCTCTCCCACGTGCCGGAAGAAGCGCTGTGCAAGGGATTCGAAAGGCTGCCTCACTCTCCCACCACCCCCGCAGGAATAGAAAAGGGCAGCCGGTTTTCCCTTGACAGGCTCGCCTGATTGATCCCACAGGTAAATATCGTCGAAAAAGGTCTTCACCGTGCCCGCGACGTATGAGAAATAGTCAGGGGTTCCGATCGCAACCCCATCCGCGGACAAGAATTCTTCCAGGGTGACCCGCCGCCCGTTTGTATTAATAAGGTTAACTTCAGCCCCGGCTTCCCGAGCCCCCTCCGCAAGTGCTTCTGCAAGGATCCGGGTGTTCCCATACTGCTGGCTGTGATAAATAACAATAATTTTCCCCATCGTCTTCCTCCTCAACACTCTCCTCTAAAATATCCAGGGTCTAACCCTACAGACTTCTCCCGAGATACTTTGAGACGGCGTATCGGTGTCAGCTGTGCCAAAAGGGGGGCACCCTCCCCTATGTCAGCTGTCCTATTCGCCCTAAGATCTCCTTTGACTCTTGCGATATTTTAGATTATATGAGCAGCATGATAGGTCTTACGCAAATGGCAACATGCTGTTGAAAAAAAACCATCCGCAGTAGGGGACGCATCGATGCGTCCCTTGCAAAGTATTTCGCCTGCCTGCGCGTAGCCGCTTCGGCGAAGGCAGGGGCGCCTTGCATCCGAGCATGTTTAACCAGCCTGAAAAAAATAAGATTTTCAACAGCCTATCAAGGGCTGATCCCACCCGCTAGGAATGGAGACAGAATGCATATTTTCAATATCACCTTACAATCCGTGGCTGCTCTCCTGGCCATTGGTGTGCTGGGATTCTGGATCATCAAGCGGCATATTATACCGGAAAATATTCTCCGGTTTCTGGCTGTCCTGGCAATTGATATTGCCTTACCCTGTATCGTATTCGCCAACATCGTTACGCAATTTTCCCCATCTTCCTCTGCCAACTGGTGGCATTATCCGCTATGGTGGCTCGTATTTTCGGCTATCGCTCTGATATTAAGTCTGGTAACGATGTTTGTCTCGGCTAAAGCCACCCGCCGGGAGTTTGCCATCAGCCTCTTCTTTCAGAACGGCATATTTTTCCCCTTAATTATCATAAGCGGTATCTTTGGCCCCACGAACCCCTACATCCCCATACTTTTTATTTTTATCGCTTTTCACCCTTCGCTGTACTTCAGCACGAACCATCTCTTCTTTAAGAAAAGCACCCTTAAAGACGAGAAGAATGTTGAGGACAAAGGGAAAAAACCGCATGAGACTGGGGAGGATACTGAATCCGGTGCTCATCTCAACGGTGGCAGCGACTGCGATCAAACTCTCCGGGGCGGACAGCCACTTGCCGACCTTTATCGTCACCGTGTTTCAGATGCTCGGCGGTATGTCCCTTCCCCTGCTCATGCTCATCCTCGGTGGAAGCTTATATGTCGATTTCCAAAATAAGGGACCGCTTTACATCAAGGAGATTATAAAATTTGTCCTGATAAAAAACGTCATTTTCCCGCTCGTCTTTATCGCCCTGCTGGTTTTTGCACGTCCGGCTTATCCCATTGCGATGATTACTGTTTCTGGAAAGCGCTATCCCGCCCATTACAGCCATTCCCATTGAGACCGAGCGCCAGGGGGGAAACCGGTCTATCACCAATCAATTTATCCTGGCCAGCTTCGTCTTCTCTATTCTCTCCATTCCGCTTGATGTTCAATCTATTCACCCTGTACTTCCCAATGCCCTAAGCCCCCTCTGGATAGAACGGGAGCCATGGTCTTGCCCGGACCATACCATCCAGTCAGGTGTCACGATCTTTCTTTGAACCCTGCATCCCTTGTTTTCGTCAATTCCGCATTCCGCAACCCGGAATTTGAGACCTCTCCCCCTCTCCGCCCCGCCGCGTCACCCTATCTCCCTATCTCCTCATCTCCCGTTCCCCCCATCTTTCTTCTCATTGGAGAGCCGGCTTGGTGACGGACGACACCTAAGCATTTAGATCGATTCTGTCAAATCCGGGTCGAATGAAGGACCTCGCCTTGGGGAATGTCTCCTCGACGGCCTGCCTCAAACGGTCGAGAAAAGAGATCATTTCGAAAACCGTCTCAGCGTGAGCCTGGCCATCATGGGAAATCACCGCCCAAGCGCCGATCGAGCGGTCAATGGCAACCAGAGCGATCTTCGCCGAGCCATCCGAATCGCTTGCGAATTCATCGCCTCTCTCCTTTTCCTCCTCCATCCTCCCCCGGATCGCTCGTGTGACCTTGGCAGGAATAAAGTATTGGTACCACTGGATGACCTCGAAGGCTTCGTCGATGTCCAGCCCCCCGTTTGCCGCAAACGCAGTCTCAAGAAACAATCCCTCTTTCCCTTGAAACCAATCTCCCACCATTCTGGTGTAGCATTTAGCGGCGCGGCAAACCACATGGTTCTTCGCAGCCTCCTCATCCGCCCGCATGCCTTCCGCGTCCCCCTCCGAATCCAAAGTCTCTAATTCTATTCCCCATTTTTCCCCTGCTTCCCTCAACAGTTCCAAGGCTTCTCCGAAGATCTCCGACAGCTTTTTCCAGAAGGCCTCATTTCGAATGTCATGCGTTTCAGGATCCGGAAACTCCTCCTCCGAAATGGAAAAATTCAGGCAGCGGGAGGTCTGCGGACAACGTTCGCACCATCGATCGCAATAATTATAAATTCCTGAGATAAACCGCTCGTCCGCAGCAAGTTTCTTAAGCCGATCCCGACTCACAACATCTCCTTTTTAGGAATGATTCGGATTCTAACGGAATGTTTAATTTAAATCTTATTGAGTTTTGACAGGCAAGTCAATAAGATCTGAATCGCCTCCCACTCGTCATCAACTTATTTGACTCTTGTTCATTACAACGTGAAAGAGGTTCCGAATAAGCGTTCCGCTTTGACTGCCTACTGGCAGGCAGGCGAATTCCGCAGTCGAAGGGTTGACCCCAAGCCTCTTGCCAGGTGAAGGAAAAAATGGGAAAATAGGAGCAGAATTTGAGGGAAAGGAGAGCCCCATGATCGTCATGAACGCCCGTGGCGCCAAGAAAAATAAGATCGAGACCTTCCCGTACAAGGGGAAGCCTTACCAGGTCAAAGATGTCTGGATCCAATGGTTGTCACAGACGGGTCCTCAAGAGTCCCCGGATTATGGCCTTCGGTTTTTTACGATCGGACCCCGGCGAGATTCCGATCCATAACCATTTTTACGTTCAAACCATGTATATCCTGAGCGGCCGAATTGCCGTTGCTTCCCACGATCCCAAGACGGATGAGAGGCTTGAAGAGAAGATTCTGGGGCCGAACGACTTTGTTTTTGTCCCGAGCATGGAGCCCCATAGCATGAGGAATTTGAGCGACAACGAAGACGTCACTTTCCTGTGCTGCATTGCCAACATCTACGAAGAGGAAGGAATCTAAAAAGGAAAGCCTTGTCATTCATTGATCTGCGTTTGAAGGAGCAGAAAAGGCCCCCTTCCTCGGCGTCATTCCCACGCCACTCGAGCGCGGAAGCCTGGTAAGCAGTTGCTGCGTTTGAGCTTTATGCTCTACGCTATATTCAGCAACGTACCTCCCCAAATGCTTTGGGTTCTTGACTTAATATTAAGTCAGAAAAGACTGCCTCACTCCTTTTGTCAAATTTCAAGATCAGGCACCACTTACTCTTTTCTCTCTTGAAAGATGCCCTTTTGATGGGTGAGCCCATTTGCTTCCCTTCCATGTTTTAGATCACTGGAATTGCGCTGCCGATTCTCCGGCGAGATATCCTGTGGAAAATGCAGCCTGCAGGTTATACCCTCCGGTC
>CAVPSJ010000006.1:0-72634 GCA_963708295.1 uncultured delta proteobacterium
ACGACGACCTGTCTGAAAGCTTGCAACTTTTCGGTGCACCGGCGGCCAATGCTGCGATGATGCTTGCAATAGTACTGACCATTTTACACTCCCTCGCTCGTTCAAGGCAAAAAAACTCGGGACAGTATTAATTTACAATCGTAATATACATTATTCTCAACTTTTTCAGAAGAAAAAGTTACCGCAAGAAGTCCTTGCTTGACCTGACACTGTCCATAAGGGCAAGTCATGACCTTGAGACCTGAAGGGTTTTGGGGTCAGGCTTAAAAATTGAGATTCGGTTCCATTTACGAAAAACTTGGTTATTCCGTTAAATACCAGAGGATGGAATGTAAAAAAGGGATTAGCCCCGTCTTGGCCAATCCCTTGATATTTGGTGCCTAGGGCCGGACTTGAACCGGCACGGTGGTCACCCACCGAGGGATTTTAAGTCCCTTGCGTCTACCAATTCCGCCACCCAGGCGTTTGTTCGCGATTCATCACTCGTGAGCCGTGATTTTGGAATCGTCTCATGTCCATAATTATCTCACAAAAATATTCCTAAGGATATTGTTTGCCACCTCACGAAACTTTCTTTCTCTTCCGTGCCCCATGAAGCTCTGTGTTTGATCGGTGTTCGTTCAGATCCCTTTTCAGACCGCTGATTTCTATCTGGAGCCGCTGATGCTCCGCCTCATCCTGGCTGGCAAGCCTGTCTATCTTCTCACTCAAAGGATTGTATCCCTCGATCACCGTATCGAACTTTTCTTTCACGTCCTCCAGAACGATCTTAAGTTCTTCAGAGGCCATCTATCTCTCCTTTTTCGTCGCGCGAAGACTGCTAAACCCAATAACTGGCAAGACATAACTGTGCCACTTCGGCCCCCATCCCCCTCCGAACCTCCCCCTTGAAGGGTGAGGGGAACCCTGAGATGTATAACTACCGTAAACATTCCCCCCCCTTTTGTCAATCCTAAAATTATCTCAAACTTAAGAACGTGGGAAGGCGACGAATAGGTGGTGAAACATTTGAGGATGGAGAGGCGATAGCTATTTCTTGTGCCGGAGAATGAAGAGACCGTGATTTTTGTCCGTGATGTAAATATATCCCCGCTTATCTACGATGACGTCTTCCGTCTGGGTGGCCAATTGTTTGGGAAGCAGTCCCCTCTTTTTCTTCGGGGACGCAGGAATAAAATAGGCAATGGGTGTCGGCACGCCCGGGGCGCTGATGTCATAAAGCCAAAGGCCTCCGCTCTCGTAGCAGAAATGGATGAGATTGTCCACCTCCGCCAGACAGGGCTGATGGTGGGGCATGTGAATGTTATGGGGTCCGAACTTCCCACCCAGGTCCTGGAAATCCCGGACTCCGAATTCTTCCGGAGGAACCGGAATCGGGAAGTACGCAATCGGTTTTGGCTTCTCCTCATCTTTCACATCCACGACCAAAGCCAGGTTGAGCGGGTCCCTCTCTTCTTCGAGAATGGCCTCCGTGGTGGCGATCGCCAGTTTCCTCGACGGGATGGGTAAATAAGTGTGAGCTCCCACAACGCTTCCAAAATCTCCGATGTCGATCCGACTGATCTGGCGAGGATGGGAAAGATCGGAGATGTCCAGCGTGATGAAACCGGCCCGGCCATAAGGGAGATAAGCCCTGTCCCCTACCACATACGGCGGGCCGTGGAGTTGATAAAATCGCTCCGCCTTCTCTCCTCCCTCTTCCCATTGCCCTTTCACCCACCATCGTGAGACTTCTTTGGGATGCGCGGGGTCGCTGATGTCCAGAGCGACGAAGATGTTCCCTTTATACCCCTTCATGTTGGCGGCGAGGTAGGCATATTTCCCTCCTGGAAAAAAGTTGCGATGAGTTCCGAAGCCTCCCGTCTTAAAAGAGCCCAGTAGCTTCGGGTCTGTCGGACTCCTCACATCCCAGATCAGGATGCCTTCCTGGAAAGGCAGAGAGGGATCGTGCCCCCAGATATCGTTCCGGCCCAGGATTCCATCCCCGATTCTCTCCAGAGCGGTAACCATCTTTCCCTGGGCCACCTGAACTTGCAAGGTCCATGTATTCGCAGGACCGGGGATAAACTTGACAAGCTCCGGTGAAGAGGGACGGGTGATGTCCAGGATGGTCCAGCCGCGGTGCCAGAAATGACCGATATACATGTACCACCGGCCCTCCACCTCCTGGATCGCCATTTTAAATCCGGGCCTTTCGTCAAGGTCATGGTATCCGACCATCTCCATGTTCTTGCTGATAAAACCCGGACTCTCACTCATCACCATTCTCCCTTCTCAAATCCCTTGTGATCAATCACTATCTCCCTGCCTGCGCCCGCCTCCGGTAAGCAGGCAGCTTGATCCCCCCTCACCCCCACCCTCTCCCGCCAGGGGAGAGGGTAACTATGGGTTATTCTCTATCTAATTGTGCCTCGACTGCCCTCCGGGACCATAAGGGCGGTGTTTGTTTTCTACAGTGACGCTGTGCGCCATGCCCTATGCGCCATGCTGTTTTCTGCGGCAGGTTCACGGAAGTCTCTGCCTGGCCCCTTTGATCGTATCGATCACATTGTTCTGCATCTTTCCGTCTTTGGTATCTGCAACGCAGATATAGAGGTCCGCAATCACCTGCCCCCGCTCGTCAAACCGGATCGTTCCCCGGGGGCTGTTCAGGGAGATTTTGGAAATGGCAGCCAGGAATTTGTCTTTATCAGAAAGATTCCCCTTAACGCTGGAAGCAGCCGCCAGGATGACCTTGGCCGCATCATAAGCATTCACACTGGGCAACGACGGGTCAATATTAAATTTGGCTCGAAAGGCGGCCACGAACTTTTTATTCTCCGGGAGGTCGATGCTCGGTGTGTACGGAGTGATTATCGTATTCCCTTTGATAAAATCCTTGATCGAATCCATGATCGTTTCTTCATTGATACCGATCCAGCCGGTCAGGGGGATCTTGCCCTTGAGACCGAAGTCCACGTATTGGGAATCAAATTTTATTGCATCCGCGCCCGCATACCAGGCGTAGACCGCATCGATATCCCTTTTCATCTGCGAAAGGTAAGGCCCGAAATCAGGGGTATTCATCGGCGTGTAGACCTCCTGAACAACCTGCCCTCCCACCTGCTCAAAGCCTTTTTTGAAGGCAGCCACCGAATCACGGCCTGCCGGAAAATCGATGCCGAATCCTACCATTTTACGATATCCTTTCTTCTTGTACAGCCATTCGGCAAAGGGGAAATTCGCCTGGCTCGGTATGACCTGGAGGCGAAACGTATACTTATTGGCCAGGGGCGGAAGCGTTAGATTTTCCGGCATGGCCAGGGGTATAATCCAGGGAACCTTCTGTTGGACAACGTAGTCTCTCATGGCCACGGCAGCAGCAGCATTGACAGGCCCCATCAGGATATCGATATGGTCCTTCTCGACTAGCTTCTGGGTCTTGGTCAGTGCAATCGCCGGTGACATAACCTCGTCTTCGATGATAACCTTGATGGTCTTGCCGGCGACACGGTTGGACACTTCGTCAAGTCCCAGGGTAAATCCGTTGATGATGTGTGTGCCCTGGAATGTCATGGGACCTGTCTGGGATGCCAGAAGACCGATCGTGATCGTATCTTCCGGGGCGCCGAAGGAAGCCATCGGAAATACGAAGAGGATGAAAAGAAAAATGAACAGAGCGTACCGAATCTTTTTCATAGTGTCTCCTTTCTATGTTGTGTGACAACCCGAATTCAGTATGCCCCTCCCTCCCTGCGTGAGATGGGAAGAGGGATTTACAACGAACTAAAATTATATTAAACCCATGTCTGTGTCAAGATGGCTGGATAAAAGGTCCTTGATTTTACCTCTCTCTGGATATACCATGCATCTGACTCTGGAGGAAGCCCACCCATCATGATCTTCTACTGGCTCACGCACATTGCGAACGGACTCTCCTTCGGCATGCTCCTCTTTGTCCTGGCCGCAGGGTTATCGCTCATTTTCGGGTTATGCCGGATCGTGAACCTGTCCCATGGCTCTTTCTACCTCCTGGGTGGGTATATCGGGTTCTCAACGGTTCGCTTGACCGGAAATTTCCCTCTTGCCGTCGGCTTGTCCATGCTCTCCATGGCCATCCTGGGAATGCTGACAGAACGTTTTCTTCTTCGTCGATTCCGGGTAAAGCCTCTCGCCCAGGTGCTGCTGACCTTTGGTCTCATATTTGTCTTTCAGGACCTGGCCATCTGGATATGGGGGGGAACCCCCGTCCTGTTGAAGAAACTTCCCATTCTCACCGGCGCGACGAATATCTTCGGCTTCTACTACCCGACCTACCGACTTCTCATCCTGCTGATTGGATTGCTGATCCTTTTCTTTCTCTGGTGGCTCCTGATACGCACACGGCTGGGCATCTTCATCCGGGCGGCTGTCGACGACGGAGAGATGGCGAACGGGGTCGGCATCCGAATGAATTTTCTCATGACCATGGCTTTTGGTTTCGGCACCCTCTTGACCGGACTGGCTGGAAGCATCGGAGCACCCTTTCTGGGCGTCTACCCCGGTCTGGATATCGAGGTGCTGCTCTATGCCATGGCCGTGGTCATCGTCGGCGGGTTAGGCAGCCTGAAGGGCTCTTTCTTCGGCGCTCTCATGGTGGGCCTCGTCGACTCTATGGCCAAGGCACTCTGGCCCGAGACGGGAATGTTTTCGATGTTTGCGCTGATGGCCCTCGTATTGATTCTGAAACCTACGGGTCTTTTCGGCCTTCCCATCGCACCCAGCAGCCAGGCGTCGGTCTCAGAGGGCGTGTTTCTGGAAGCGATCCCCTCAAGCTCGGGACATCTGTCAAGATGGCGAGGGAGGGGATGGATCATCACGGCTTGTCTGGTCATCGCCGGCCTGGTCTGTCCCATCGTTCTTTCGACATACTACGTCAGGCTGTTTACGCTTGCCCTCATCTGGGCGATCTTTGCCATGAGCCTCGACCTCATTCTCGGTTTGGGAGGAATCATCTCCCTCGGCCATGCGGTCTTTTTCGGAATCTCTGCGTATACGATCGGGCTCGCCGCACGTTTCTTGACGCCCAATCTTTTCCTCCAGATCGGTTTGGCTTTGTTCATCTCCGCCTTCGCAGCCCTGGTCTTAGGATGGCTTCTGCTCAGGAGCCGCGGGGTTTATTTCATGATGTTGACCATCGCCTTTTCCCAGGTCTTTCGGGCGATTGCTCATTCCTGGCGTTCCGTAACAGGGGGGGCGGATGGCCTTTCCGGTTTTGTGCGGCCCATGTGGATGACCTCTGTCGAGACGTTCTACTACTTCGCTCTCTTCGTCTTTGTCGCCGTTTTTCTCTTTCTTCGTTTTTTTGTCAAATCGCGTGTCGGAATATCTCTCATCGGAATCCGTGAAAGCGAAAAACGCATGACGAGCCTTGGCTATCCTGTAGACCGGATCAAGCTCCTCTCCTTCATCGTGTCGGGCGGTCTGGGCGGAGTCGCCGGCCTCCTGAATGTCTATTTCAACGGATACATCAGTCCCGATTATTTTTCTGTGGATACATCCGCACAGGCCATCATCATGATCATTCTTGGCGGGGCGGGAACATTGATCGGGCCCATCCTCGGATCGTTCTTCGTCATTTACATGCAGAACATCTTGAGCGCGGTCATGGAGCGGTGGACCCTGGTTCTTGGCATTCTTTTTATACTGGTCGTCATCGGCGCTCCAGCAGGAGTCGTGGGACTTTGGAGAAAACAATGGCACAAATTCAGCCAGAGAATACTCCCGTCCTGAAAATCACGGGCCTCTTCAAGAACTACGGCGGGCTCGAAGTCCTGGCCGACATCCATTTGGAAATTTATCGCCGCGAATTGCACGCTTTGATCGGATCGAACGGAGCCGGGAAAACCACGCTTTTCGACATCATTTGCGGCTTCATCCATGCCTCCCGCGGAAGTATTCAATTTCTTGGGAAGGAAATCACCTCCCTCCCTCCCTTCAGGCACGCCCATCTGGGGATCGGCCGGACGTTCCAGATTACAACTCTCTTCCGTTCCATTACCGTCCTGGATAACCTCCGGCTCACCCTCGAAGCCCTCCCCGCAACCCGCGTTCCCTTTTTGAAATCAAATCGATTTTCCGAAAAGAACTTAGAACCCATGAAGGACCTGCTCAACACATGGGGGTTGTGGGAGACAAGGAAGTTCCCGGTAGCCGCCCTGCCCTACGGCGTCCAGAGGCAATTGGAAATCATCATGGCCCTTCTCCAAAAACCGAGACTGCTGATGCTCGACGAACCCATGGCAGGCCTGGAGGCCGGAAGTCGCGAATCGATGATGCGTCTGATCAGGGAATCCAGTAAAGAAACGACTCTCTTTTTTATCGAACACGATATGAATGTGGCTTTGCAACTGGCGGACCACGTCACCGTTCTGCATCAGGGGAAAATCGTCGCTCAAGGAAGCCCTTCGCAAGTTCAAAACAACAGAGAGATTCAGCGAATCTATTTCGGATACGAAGAGAATGATTAGACCGGTGAAAGAAAGTATTTTCCTCATCTCCCCTTTCGGGGGAGGATTAAGTTCGGGAGGAACTTTATGAACTCCTCCCCCTTAAAGGGGGAGACTGTGAGGGGGATGGGCCTTTCTGGCCGGTCACAATCTACCCATCCCCACCCTCACCCTCCCCTTGAAGGGGAGGGAATACATACGTTGGCACTTATGTCTGTCTAGGGGAACCGTTGGAACCGTTGTTTTCGGGGCAGGGTCAAGGCAGGGGTTTTTAGATGGAAAACAGATCGATCCTTAATGTAGAGGAAATTCATACCTACTACGGCCAGAGCCATATTCTCCAGGGAGTCACCCTTTCCATGGACGAAGGGACCATCGTTGCCGTGCTCGGCCGCAACGGCGTCGGTAAGACCACGCTCGTGAGATCGCTCATCGGGTTCACCATCCCCCGGGAAGGAACGATCTATTTTAAAGGAGAGGACATTACCCGCCTGGAGCCATACGGGAGAGTCGATGCCGGGATCGCCCTGGTTCCGCAGGGACGCCGGATATTCGGCTCACTGACCGTTGAAGAGAACTTGCTCTCCTCGGCAAAGCGGAGAGAAAAAAGAAAGGTCTGGGATCAAAATGCGATTTTCGACCTTTTCCCTCAACTCAAAGAGAGAAAAAAAGTTAGGGCCTCCCATCTGAGCGGAGGAGAACAGCAGATGCTGGCGATTGGCCGAGCCCTCGTGAGCAATCCCGACCTTCTCCTCCTGGATGAACCCACGGAAGGCCTATCGCCTTCCGTCATCCGGGAATTGATCAAGATTCTTTCTCAACTGGCGAAAGAGGGACAATCGATCCTTCTGGTCGAGCAGAACCTGCAATTTGCTCTGAGTATTGCGGGTTACCTATTCATCCTGAGCCGGGGGAAAATCGTTTACCAGTCAACACCCCGGGAGCTTTCCCAGAAACCCGAGGTGCAACTCGCCTATCTCGGCGTTGGCCAGTCTGAAACAAAAGAGATGAATCCAGTATCGTAGTCCTCTTCAATCGGAATTTGGCGGGATTTGGCCCTGTCGTTCCTTGTTTCAAAAAGAAAGTTGTGTTAGAGACAAATAGATATCTCTGTAAGAAAAGGAGAAGGCCATGCGATCCGATGCGATGAAAAAAGGACTCGAAAGGGCGCCCCATCGTTCCCTCTTCAAGGCCCTCGGGCTGACGGATGAAGAGATCGAACAGCCCATGATCGGAATTGCAAACTCAGCCAATGAAGTCATTCCGGGCCATCTTCATCTCCATCAGATCTCCGAAGCCGTCAAGGCAGGCATCCGGATGGCTGGAGGGACACCCCTCGAATTCTGCACCGTCGGGGTCTGCGATGGCATCGTCATGGGTCATGAGGGAATGAAGTATTCTCTCAGTTCAAGGGAGTTGATCGCAGATTCCGTTGAATCCATGGCCATGGCCTACCCTTTCGATGGTCTGGTCCTCATCCCCAATTGCGATAAGATCGTGCCCGGAATGATGATGGCGGCGGCGCGGGTTGACATCCCCAGCATTGTGGTCAGCGGCGGTCCCATGCTGACGGGCGATGTTCGCGGAAAGGAGTACGACGTCATTTCAGTATTTGAATGCGTCGGAAGAGTAAAGGTCGGGGAGATGACCCTCGAGGACCTGAAAGAGGTTGAAGGATGTGCCTGCCCGGGAGTGGGCTCTTGTGCAGGGATGTTTACCGCCAACTCGATGAACTGCCTTTCGGAAGCCCTTGGCCTTGCCCTTCCCTATAATGGCACGATTCCTGCGGTCTTCGCTGAACGGATCCGTCTCGCAAAGAAAACGGGAATGAAGATCATGGACCTCGTCAAGCAAGATTTGAAACCTTCAAAGATCCTGACGAGGAAGGCCTTTGAGAATGCCATTACGGTTGATATGGCGTTCGGGGGATCGACGAACACTTCCCTTCACCTCCCAGCGATTGCGAAGGAAGCGGGAATGGAGCTAACTCTTGCTGCCTTTGATGAAATCAGCGAAAAGACCCCCCATCTCTGCAACATGTCTCCGGGCGGGCCCCACCATTTACAGGAACTTCACCAGGCGGGAGGCATTCCGGCACTGATGCTTGAGCTCAGCTGCGGCAATCTCATCCATCGAGATGCACTGACCGCGACGGGAAAGACGGTTGGGGAGAACCTCCAAGGAAAGAAGACCCATGACCCTGAGGTCATCCGCTCCCTGAAAAAACCCTACCATCAAACCGGAGGGCTCGCCGTTCTCTTCGGGAACTTAGCACCCCAGGGCGCGGTCGTAAAACGTTCCGCGGTGGATGACGCCATGCTGAAGCATCGGGGGCCCGCCAGGGTTTTTGATACCGAAGAAGAAGCTCTGAAGATGATCCTGGATGGAAAGATCTTGAAGGGGGATGTCGTGGTCATCCGGTATGAAGGGCCAAAAGGCGGGCCGGGCATGAGGGAGATGCTGGCTCCAACCTCCGCCATTGCAGGGGTGGGAAGAGACCGCGATGTGGCCCTCATCACGGACGGCCGGTTTTCAGGAGGAAGCCGCGGAGCGGCCATCGGTCACGTCTCTCCCGAAGCTGCCGAGGGAGGCCCCATTGCTGCGGTTCAGAACGGCGATCTGATCGAAATCGACATCCCGAATAAGAAGCTGGGTCTCCTCATCTCTGAAGAGGAATTGAAAAAGAGGTTGTCCCAGTGGAAGCCGCCTCAGAAAAAACTCAGAGGATATCTGAAACGGTATGCAAAGCTGGTACAGTCGGCCCACACCGGAGCCACCTTCGAGTGATAAGAAGGCAGTAAGCACTCTGCAGAAAGCAGAAAATGATAAGGCTTCTCACCGCCCTACCTTCGTTTTTGTGCTTTGAGTATTATCCGCCTTCTACTTACCGCCTTTTGTCATGTCTGCCAAGGTGGGCAGGCTCCGCTTTATCAACCCTGCTGTTTTTATGTTTTCTGCCTACTGCATACTGCCTACTGCTTTCAGGACGGGCACGGCGTACGGGCCTTCGCGGATGACCCCCATGGTCGGCTGAATGCCTTTCTCCCGGTACCGGTAAATCGCAAACTGTACGGCCTTCTGGACCATCTCTTGAGCTTTTTCCAGCGAGGGTTTTATCCTTTTCCCCTTCATAAAATCGAGCCCACACACTCCCGGAAGGATGCAGTAATTTCCTCTTTCAATTTCGAGGGAACAGTAGATCAATCCTTCCTCTCCCACTTTTCTCAAAACCTTTCCCCAGACTTCGGGTTCCCATTGGTCCTTCGTGAACTTCCAGCTGGATGTCTTCAGCAAATCCAGGTAGCCGTTCGGTCCCTGTAGTTTGAGGAGGTGGATCAGGCTCCGGTATTCCGGGGAACCGATGGGGTTGATAAAATCACGGTTATTCGCCGCGATGATAATGACGCCGCCCGTTTTCACAGCCGGAAGCGCCCCTACCCCGGCCTTTGCCGTCTGGTAATGATCTCTCCCGACATACCCGCTGTGAGTGAGCACGATATCGAACTCCTCCCGGAGAGGAATCTCCGCATAGCCCTTGATCACTTCAAAAGCCTTCAAATTCGCTTCCACGACATTCCCGGCGAACACCCCCAGGAGGCGCAAGTCCTTGTCGAGGTTCACGTTGATCACAAAGTCGACCCCGACCGTCTCGGCCACTTCCAGCGCCTCTTCATGGCATGGGTTCCCTTCGAGGATGAGATTCGTTGCCCGGGGATCTTCGAGAAAGGCGGGACCATGAAACCTCTGAATCGTTTTGACATCCACCAATCCAGGACAGATAGACTTCCTGCCTCCGGAGATCCCGGTGAAAAAATGGCTCTCAACCAGTCCGGTGGCGATCTTCAGGTCCGCAAAATAAAAGTCCCGATTGACATAGACATGGGTCCCTCTCTTCGTCGTCCCGATGCTTTCGAGAAGGTCGTTGTTCTCGCAGTCGTGGTCTGTGATGGCGTATCGTTCAACGACTTCCTTCCCGTACATCTCGATTTTTTCATCTGCGGTGCTCGCCCGGTGCATCCCCGTTGCCACAATAATCTTAACGTTCTCCCTCTTGATCCCCGCAGATTCCAGGCGCCTGAGCAAAGGGGGAAGAATCCCTGCCTCTCCCTTGTAGGGGACAGGTCGTGTGATATCAGAAACGGCAATCGCTGCGGTCATCTCTCCCGGAGTCTTCCCTTTTCTTCGGATAATCTCCTCGAGGGGGGGGCTGCTGATCGGATTCAAAAAAGCCTCCTCAAACGCCGCCTTGGGATCCGACAAAACAGGAACGTCCTTCATGGTCAGCTCAACACAGTTTGGAGGCACCGAAACCTCTATCGCGTCTCTTCCAAACTCCACCAGAACTTTCTTCCAATCCTTCGTATCCATTTTTTGGATGGCCTTTTTTAGGTCCTTTCGCATCGTGGTCCTCCTGATCATCACCTGGGATCATGAAATCTTGATAAGCTGTTGAAAAACCCCCATCTGCGGCGATGTCCGGCCGCCTCACCCTCTCGGCGGCGTGGCAAGATGTCGCTCCTTATTCGTCGCGACGCCACCCCTTGCTCCGATAGTCCTTTCTGCGAACCCAATGGTTTGGATGCCATCTGAGCGACTTCCTATTATTACGTAACCTCAAATCCTCTTAAGATCAACAGTGAGTTGGGTCCTTCGCTTCCTGACGGGTTGAACCTGAGAGACGCGGGAAGGCGTGATGGATTGAGTTTAATCCAAAACAACCGTTCGGGAGGCTTAGAGATCTCACGGGCGCCTCTTTGGGTACAGGCATGAGAGGAAACTCCTTCGATGGAAGATCAGATGGTCGTAGGTGAAAGGAAAAAGCCGGAAACTGTCGTTTATGAGGAAGCCATTTGTCTTGGATACAGACGCAGATACATCCCGAACATGTCATCGGCCATTTTTTCGGTTGTCTCTTTAATTTCGTTTAAACCGGATACGAAGGAATGCAGTGATTCGTCAAGCTTCGTCAGATTCTCAGCATTGCTTTTGGCATTCTCCAGCAGTTTTCTCTCCCGCTCACGAGATTCTTCGATAAGATCTCTGAACTTTTCCCTCTCTTCTTCAGTCCATTCCGACACAAGCTCATCGACAGTCTTCATGATCTATCCCCTCTAGGCAATGATAAGAGGGTAGGTAGCAAGATATATACCGGGTTCATTCATCGCCGAAGCAATCATAAAATGGCCCATCGCTTCGAAGACTTATGCCACCGCAATAAAACTCGGCCCCAAGAGGCCCTATAAAACAGGAGAATCGCTTTACTCTTTTTAGAAAATTCTTTTCCCTTTTTGGGCCTCACCCTTCCCTCTCCCCGGGAAGACGGTGTTGTAACAAAAAAAGCGCGTAGAAAACGGGACAGACAGACGGGTGAGAAAGCTTTAGAGCGCAACCTCTAAACCATGAGACTCAGGGACTTCAAGTCAATGAAAAGAGTATCTTTCCTGTGGCAACAAGAGTGACCTCTAACCTTAAACGTGCGCATTCTAGAGCTTTGGAGTTCCCGCTGTTTGTCCCTTCCTTCCCTCCCTTCGTTCGATGACAACACACTCTCAAAAGGGAGAGAGTGGAGGTGAGAGGGGCACCTAAAGTTGCCGCATGAATGCCACAAGATCCTTCTTCTCCTGCTCGCTGAGCCCGAGCTCGAGAATCAAATTAAAAAACTCTACCGTATCTTCCAAAGTAAGAAGTCTCCCATCGTGCAAATAAGGCGGGGAATCTTTGATGCCTCGTAAAGGAAAGGTCTTGATTGGACCATCTGCAGACGCATATCTTCCGTTGATCATCCGCGGTTTATAGAACCGCTCTACTTTCAAGTTGTGCATCAGATTATCGGTATAATAGGGGCCGGGGTGACAGCTACCGCAGGCAGCTTTGCCAAAAAAGAGAATCTGCCCCCGCATCTCCGGCTGGCTTGCCTTTCTCGGATCAAGCTTTCCGTCGATCCTGAGTTTAGGAGCCGGCGGGAAGTCCAGCAATGCCTGAAACTCCGCCATGAAATGGACCTGGCTCCCCCGCTCCAGAATATTGACCCCTTTCTTCGTGGCAATCACCGGATCGCCGTCAAAATAAGCAGCCCTTTGTTCAAATTCGGTGAAATCTTCGATCGACCGTAGGGCCCGCTGGGAGCCAAACAGCCGTTGGATGTGCACACCCCGAAGGCTTGGGGTATCAAGCCGATGCCGGAACTCCTGGGGCCGGATATCCCCGACAAGGTGCGTCGAGGCATTCGTGTGGCCGTTGGCGTGACAGTCAAAACAGACGACGCCTCGGCTTGGACGCTCGGACCGGCGGTCCTCGGTCTGGTTGAACTGCTGTTGGGGGAACGGTGTGAGCAATAGCCTCAAGCCTTCAATCTGCTTGGGATTAAGAATTCCATTGAAGAGCGCATAGTAATTATCCATTGTAACCAATTTCCCCTGGGAGACATCTCCAAGATCCGGACGCGTCGTCAGATAAATAGGCGCTGGAAACTCAGGAAGAAAATGATCCGGTAAGTCATAATCCAGGTCGAAGCGGGTAAGGTCCCGGCTTTCTTGTTTCTTGATCTCGTCAATATGGAACTTGGGGAAGAGCATGCCACCCTCAGGATGATTCGGGTGCGGCAGAGGAAATAGACCCGCTGGGAATACGCCCTTCTCACGAATCTCCTCCGGGCTCATCCCACCCAAATTCTCCCAGCTCATCCCCGCTGGAAGTTTGATCCGGACCCCTTCCTGAACGGCTTTGCCGCGGGACATCGTCACCCCCGTGGCCGCGCGATTGCTCAAATCATAACGCTCATTGAGCAAATCCATCTGACGCTTCATCACCCCCGGCGTTGCAGCTTTCATCCGGGACAGGATCGTCTCAAAACTCTCTTTGATCACCACGGGAGAGTAACTCGATTCTCCTCTTGAGGGGGACTGGGCAAAAGTGGAAATCGCCACAACCATCAGAGCGAGAGTTCCCGCTGCCCACCCCATGTATTTTATCGTCTTTGGCATTTTTCCTTCCCTCCTTCTTATGGAATTTTATCGGTTCCGAGGTTCATCATCGTCTCATGACCCCTCTGCCTGCCTTTGGTCCTATCAATATACACGCAGGCAACAGATACAATAATATTTTCGGCGATTCTGAATAAATGGGGTGAACACTGTATTTCTCTTGGAGGGAAACAGTATTTTGAAACTTTTCCCCTCGCCCTTTCCCTCTCCCCAACAGGAGAGGGAAAGGGCGAGGGGAAAAACAGGGGCGATAGGGGATTCCGTCGGGAGATTTTTTATCTTGAGGATTTTCGAGGTTTCATCCTGGAAACTACTCCGTAAGTGCTTTTATATATCTCTATCCATTGATCCCTGAATTTTTCATAATTCAGCGTCTCGTTTCTTTCTGACTTGAGCAGTTCAAGGACTAAGTAACAGGAAGCAAGATTTGAGGAAATAATAATATTTCTCAGCTCATTGAATTCCGGTGGCAAGGGTTTTAGCTCCATGGTTGACCTCCTCTGATGATGGGATGATTTTTCTTCCCTTCGGTTCCTGATCCTCCCTTTGCCGTCAGGGCTTCCTGTCGGACGGCCTGGACATGGGAAGATCTCAAAAGAAAACGCTCGGGGGAGTGGAAGTTATCCTTTATCGCAGCCAAGATATTTGAACAGGCCGCTGATATAGTTTCCCCAGGTTGGAATCAATCTATCAATTTCATACGACAGCAGAGTTAATTTCCCATTATGGACCTTCGTATGGACCTCTTCCAGCTTTTCATATCTCAAAGGCCATGTCATCTTCCCTGATTGATTCATCATGTAGAAAGTTTTCTGTTTTTCGTCCAATCCGAGGACTCGCAATTGGTTAAGGCCATCCGCAGCCCAGAATTTTACACCCTGATCCTTCATCTCCTTCAATTTTTCCCAACTAAAGGGGCACTTCGGAACAATCTCCAGGATTTCAATCATGATTTCCTCTTATTCTCTACGCCTTCCTGTTCGTCTTCTACATCAAAAGTGTATTCGACCAGAACCATGGGCCAACGAAAACTCCGTCCGGCTCTCCCTTCTTGACATTGACTATCTGCGCGGTGGGGAAAAGGAAAAGTTTTCGGATTCCCCCCGCCGAAATCAATCCCAAAAAACGATTGAAGTTCTTGATGGGACCTCGGAACTCTGAAGGAACAATCGGTAATTTCTCGTGCCGCGGAGTGATCTCTACAAGATATAAGAAAACGGTTACACGCCGCTGATCGAACTTGTAACCCGTTATTTCTTCTGGAGGCGGCAACCGGATTTGAACCGGTGAATAACGGTTTTGCAGACCGTCGCCTTACCACTTGGCTATGCCGCCATTGGAGCGGGAAACGGGATTTGAACCCGCGACTTCAACCTTGGCAAGGTTGCACTCTACCGCTGAGTTATTCCCGCGTCTTCTTTTCTTTCAACGTTAAAAATTACAAGATTTGCCCTTCGATGTCAATAGGAAAAGGAACAAAAGATGGGGGGGGTTGAAAACACTGGGCCGGGCTGATCAGGAGAGAGAGAGACCTGAAGACGAGGGGATGAGGAAGATAAGGGGATAGGGGGATAGGGAGAAAAAAGACAATACAAAAGTTCAGGCAATGATGGACTTCAGATATTTCCGAAGATAGTCAACTCCGGAGACAACGGCTACGATCAGCGCAACCCACAGAAAAACGATCCCGACCGGATAGAAACTGACGGAAAAATACTTCCCATTGAGGATGAGAAAGAAGATGGAGGTCACTTCGAAAACCGTTTTATATTTTCCCAGTTGACTCGCCGCAATGACAATACCTTGAGTGACCGCAATTCCTCTTAAGCCGGTGATGGCAATCTCTCTTCCGACAATGACAATGACCATCCAGGCTGGAATCTCTCTCGCCGGAATGAGCGCGATCAATGCCGTCACGATCAAGAGCTTGTCCGCAAGGGGATCAAGAAATTTCCCCAAGGTCGTCTCCATGCCGCGCCGTCGCGCGAGATATCCATCGAATGTATCCGTCACAGCGGCTCCGAGAAACAGGAGCGCCGTAAAGAGCTGGTATCCCTTCCACGCGTCAGAAAGGAGGGCAAGGATGAGGGGAATAGCCAAAATCCTGAGGATGGTTACCCCGTTCGGCAGACTCATGATCTGCTCGTGATTCAGTTTTTCCACAGAAGGGATTATACTACCGGATTGATTTCTCGGCAAGCTTTAATAATCAAGGCAGGTAGGATTGATAATAGGCTAACACTTTCTTGACGTAATCCACGGTTTCTCGATACGGCGGGATCGAACGCACCTCGGCAACGACATTCTCTCCGGCATTATAAGCGGCCAGCGAGAGCCGGAGGTCATCGTTGAAAAGGGAAAGGAGATACTTAAAATATCTTACTCCCCCCTCAATGTTCTCTCTCGGATTAAAGCTGTTCGAAACGTTCAGCCGGGAGGCGGTCTCCGGCATCAATTGCATCAAACCCCTCGCTCCTTTTCTTGAAACGGCCGCGGAGTTGAATCCTGACTCTGCCCGGATGATTGCCTTGATTAAGGCAAAATCCACCTGGTACTTCTTGGAGAATTCAGCGATCAGTGAGTCATATTGATTCGAATCTTTCGAAGAGAAAAATCGGCTCTTATTCTCAACGTCATCTTTGCTCTCCCGGATGTAGAGCTTAAATTTAGGGTCTCTAGGACAGTTGGTAAAATGAATGACCCCATTTTCATCTTCGTAACGATAAATACCCGCTGTGGAAGCCAAAGGCATGAAAAAAATACTAAATAAAATCAACAAGGTGGCAATGCAATACATTAAATTCCGGTCCTCGATGTCAATATTGGCCAAAAACTACCATAACTTGTCACTTTCGTCAACAAAACTTCAGTCTCAAGTAATTTCAAAATTCTCTCAACTGGATGAAATCAAAGGATATTTCTTGAACTATATGAAATATCGCTGAATGGAATATTGCAATCTCTGTGCCTATTGATCGTTAAAGATCTCTCTGCCAAATGGATAGGAAAGGTCTCTTCCCCCGGTCCCGGATTCAATCGCAGAAATCCGTCAGATCCAGGGCGCAGGTCTCGATGAATTCAAACATGATCTTATGCGAACCTGCCTCTCCGGCAAGATCTCCGATATTGACATCTTTGCAGTCGTCCAAATCGACGCCTTTCCGGGATACGAACTGGCTTTACGGGTACATCTTACCCATGCCTCGTTCCAATTGTGCCTTAGCGATGTTGAAATCACTCAACGCGCCATAGTAATTGACTCTCGCCTGGGCGAGCAATGTGACCGCAATTAACACATCGGTTTGCGTCGCCACCTGATACCGATACCTTTCTTCAAACATCCTCAGGTTCTCTTCTGCCTGCTCGATGGCCTTCTCCGCGGTGCCGATGTTCTTTTCCGCCACCAGCATGTTGAGATAATCATTCTTTACTTCTAATGTGACCGAGTCGATGAGTTGATTTTTTGAATCTTCAGCCTGGGTGACTTTGACCTTGTTCTCTCCAACCTTGAACGCTGTATTCCCCCAGTCCCAAAGAGTAAAGGTGGCTAAGGCCTGGATCGTCCACCTGTCGCTAAAACCAACCCCCCCGCTCAGGTCCGCGTTGTCGGAGAATCGACTATAGTTGCCCGAAAGGCTGACCGTTGGGAAGAATCCACTCCTGGCAATCTTCACACTCTCTTTTGCCTGGTCGATGGTTAATTGAGCGGCCTTGATCTCTGGCCTTAGTCGGAAGGCTTCTTCAAGAGACTGCTCGAACGACAATGGGAAGGCTTTGTGTGCAAGGATGTCGACCACCTCGAAGGGCATGTTGACGTCTCTCCTGAGCAGGATATTGAACGAAGCCTTGGCCGCAGTCACGTCATTCGCTGCCTTGACCAGGCTTTGCTTCGCATTGGCAAGTTGCACCTCCCCTTGAAGCACATCATTCTTGGGAACAATTCCAACGTCGAAAAAGGCTTTGGTCACTTCCAATTGAGCCTCAAAATTTTTCACTTGCTGCTCAGCTACTGCTAAGAATTTCTCCGCCCTTAAGATTATGAAGTACCCCACCCTCACCTGAAGGACCAAATCCACTTTTGCCGTCTCCAAACTCTCTTTTGAAAGATCCACACCTAACTTCGATGAACGATAATTCGCTAGGTTCTGCCCCCCGGTAAAAAGAGGTTGATAAAGGGTCGTATTGAAATTGTAAATGTCTCTACTCGTGGGGGTGATAAGACCAGGAACAGCGGCCTGCGTCACTCCTATCGAAATGGGTGCGTTATATCGGTTCCAATAATATTGCCCCGTCCATTGAGGGAGGAAATTTGTGATTGCCTCCTTGCGCCTAAATTCAGAGCCTATAATTCCCATCGAAGCAGAATGAAGTGTCCAACTTCTCTCCATGGCGATCTTGATGCTCTCCTCCAGGGTGAGAGGTGCCTGAGATTCTTGTGCCTGGGCGGCACCTGCGAAAACCATTGCCCCTAGAATGAATCCTACGAACCATCTCATTTTCATCGACCTGTCTCCTCCATCGCTTATATCCTTAGACGGGGACTAAGAACATTTATTCACTTTTTGAATGGTTATTTATCGTATTGCAAAAAAAGAGTGCTGTCAAATGGAATTCGAGAGGCATTTCGAGTGATCTGGCCGTAGCTTGAAACACTCCTCCGTCTCCGCCATTCCTTTCACCCGAAGTTGATTTAAGCGGTCTCACGAGGCCCGGGGCATCGCCTTCCCTCTCTACGACGTCTGCGGGGATCGCCTGAAATCCCGTACGTCAGGTCTTGGACGAAAGCGAAACGATCTTTCCGCCCACCGCCAGGGTCTGGACGATGACCCCTTTCAGGGATTCGATGATGCCTAGATACAGGGGTGAATGCTTTGGCACACAAATCCCATTAATCAATCTTTCCTCATGGACTTCGGAATAACCGTCCGCGATCTTGAACATCGACCTTCCCTGCTCGCCGACTTGTTGGGCGAGGGATTTACTCCCGGTGGCGAACAGGTTCGGCAGATTTTTCAGAAGTTCCGTCGTTTCTTGAAAGAGATCGTTCACCTCTTTATCAGCCTGATCACTGAAGACGATATGGTTTTCAAATTTCCCCCTCACCCGATCCAAAGTACTCTGAATATTGTAAGTCAAGAGACCCAGGCTGGAGGCGATGGAAAGATAAGGCTTGATCTGTTCCTTCTCCTTTTCAGCCGGCGGGGTCTTCGAAATAATGAACCCGGTTAATTCTGAAGAGGTTTCGTAGATCTTATCTTCGAACACTTCCACTTCTCTGAACGACGCCTCTGTGGGCCTCTGAAACCCCTCAAAGGCCAATTCCAGCATCCTCATTAAGTTCTGACAAACCAGGATCATCTTTCCCTTTATTTCCTTATCCATCTTCCCTCTCTCCAATGAATTTAAGGATCTTTCCGCCCAAAGATGACCGGCCTTCCGCTTCACCTGTCTTTCCAAAGACTAAGACCTGCTCTATGAGAATTCTAAACCTTAACCTAAAACAAGTTCAGTTGCTCTTTGACTTCCGCTTCTCCTCTTCTCTCGGGAAAGAGATTGATTTTGCCGTAGACGCCATCATGGCCCGGAACGATTGAAACCTTTCCCTGCCTCATCCGGACAATCCCATCCAGGATCGGGGGGGGGAGCAAAGGAAGCCAGTTCATCCGGAGTGGCGTCGAGAAGAATTCTAAATTCCGATCCCCCCCTCTCGATCAGCCTTTCATACTCAGCTTCGACTGCCTTCGTCCCAACTCCAACGGCCAGAGCTTCCGCGACGATCTCCTCCAGAGGAATAAGGTGGATGGAGGGAATGGCGTTCTTCGGAATAAAGCCCTCCGGTCGGTCGGCGAGTTCCTCCACGCGGTGCATCACCCCGATCGTCAACTTTTTGCGGCAACTGGGGCAAAGATACTGGTGTGCCTTGGTCTGAGACGGAGAGAAGCACACGCCGCATTCCCGATGACCGTCGTAATGATACTTCCCCTCCTCCGGAAAAAATTCGATGGTGAAGAGAAGTCTCCTCCGGTCCTTCTTTCGAATCGTTTCGGCGATCTCCCTGTAATCCAGCGGGCAATCGAAGACGTTCGCTTCCCGTCCCAGCCGGTTCGGGGAGTGGGCGTCGGAATTGGACAAGAGGGTCAGGGAATCGAGAGCGGACAACCTCCAGTTCATTTCAGGATCCGATGAGAGGCCTGTTTCAACGGCATGAATATGCGAAGACAGTTCCTCGAAACATTCCTGAATGGAGTCGAACCCCGAGTTCGCTCCAAAAATCGAAAACCAGGGTGTCCAGATATGAGCGGGGATGATCAGGCAATCCGGGGAGATATCCAGGACCATCTTCGCCAATTCCTTTGCTGTAAAACCAAAAATAGGTCTCCCATCCGATGAGAGTTTCCCGAGGTTTCCCAGCCTGGAACGGATGGCCTCGACCACTTCAAAGCCGGGGGCAAAAATGAGAGTGTGGATCCGTCCTGCCCCTTTCCATTCTGAGTATAAATATTGCAGACCTCGGTCGTTAAAATGATACTGAACTCCCGTTTCTTCCTTCTTCAGCTTGAAGAGCCCATTCCCTGACGGCTCCAGCTTGGACCTCAGTTCCGCGAAATAAGTGGGATGGGTGAAGTCCCCCGTACCGAGGAGAGCAATCCCTTTTTTCTTTGCCCACCGCGCAAGGGTTTCTACCTCCATCTCCTTGCTGGTGGCCCGACTGTATTTGGAATGAATATGAAAATCCGCAATAAATCGCATCGTCTAACCCTTGAAATCCGAAGCACGAAATCCGAAATACGAAACAATTTCAAAATTCTAAATCCGAATGTTCAAAACTTGTTTAGAATCTTCGTCATTCGGAATTCGAGTTTGTTTCGTGCTTCGATATTCGAATTTCGAATTTGAGAGAGCAAACATTAGCATGCACTCTTGGAGAATGTTGCTAGACGTTTTATAGCGTCCATCTTTTCCCGGTCGCCCACCTTGGCTTTTTCAACCGCGGACTTCAATACCTCAATCGTCCGATCATAGACTTGTCGATCCACGGGATAGGGATGGCCATCTTTCCCTCCATGGGCAAAGCTGAATCGCGTCGGATCTCTGAAGCTGGGTGAGATTCCGTGAATCAGCTCCGAGATGAGAGCTCAAGGCCCGCAGGCTTTTCGGGCCCACTCCCCGGATTCCAAGAAGTTCCTCAAAATTCCGGGGCAATGCTCATAGATTTGAATAAACGTTTTCTCCAGCCTCTCCAGGCGAATCTCTTCCATGGGAACGGGATGCTCTCTCGGAAGGAAAAGCTCATTTACCTTCTTCCCTTCGGCGATCAAAAACTCGGGTTTCTCGTGGGAAAGGTCGGCGATGGATTGCCTGGTCCCCTTACTCTCAGCCGCGACGAGATTGAGACCTCTCCTTTTTCTGGTCGCAGCAGACTGCCCAGTGCGGTTCACAGACAAAATCTTTTACCCCCAGGCTCAACCAATGGTATCTCCGGGCATATCGGTGTCTCTTCATTCATGCCCTGCTGGACCACGGCCCATGGACCCTGGATGGGTGAAAAAGAACGTGTGATGATAGATCTGGTACCCATCCTGAACGGCGGCACTATCGACCTTTGCAGACATCCGGCTTGCATAGATCAAGGGGCCTCCGTCCACCGACCCTCCGGTCGCAAATCTCCTCGATCTCAAGCGGGGTCTTTCGTGGAGGTCCTTCCTTTCCCGCCTGCGATGATAGAATCCCAGCTCCTCCTCCATCCCTTTGATCCCCTCTTTCAGGGCACCACAGACGGTCGTGGTCACGCCGCTCGAATGCCAATCAAACCCCAGCGCACAGCCGAAGGCCTGAAACCAGAAGGGATCGGAAAGCCGGGAAAGCATTTCTTCCGTCCCGAAAACGTCGATGATGAAAAGGGTGATCTCTTTCGCGAGGCTCTTCATCCTCTGAAAGAGCCATGAGGGCGCCTTCCCATAATGGAGCGGAAGATGAGCCACGCCTGTCTTCATCTCTACCCTCTTCGCCTACGGGAATAAAATATCAGACCCTTCATTTCGTCTTACGATCTTACTCGCTCCCCTCCCCCGTCAAGAGACGGTGTGGCTGAAATTCCAAAAAACGGGACAGACAGACGGGTGAAAAAGCTTTAGCGCGCAACCTTTGCCCCTTAGGACTCAGGGGCTCTAAGTCCATTCAAAAATCGAATTTTTTGAGGCAACGACAGTTCCCCCTACCCTTAAACGTGCGCATTCTAAAACTTTGGAATCCGGCTGTTTGTTACGTCTTTATCTTCCTTTGATATACGAATGCAATCTCTCAGTGATAGGTCGGGGTCACCCCGCGAGCTTATAAACGACGTCGTGTTCTCTCACCCGGTCTTTGATCTTAATCCCGATGTCCGCACCCGGCCCCGCCTCCTGGACACTCGCGTTTTCAATCTGCATGGAGTCGATTCCTTGAGTGACATCGGTCGTGTGGCCTACGATGTGGATGGTCTCCCCCACCTTCAACGACCCCTCGGATAGCCGTATCGCGGCAACGCCGATTTTTCCAAAATATTTGATCACCTCGCCTATTTTCTTCTCCTCCATCTTCCCCCTCCTTTCTTAGAACTTCAACGGATGCCTATTTCCTCGAGGCCTTCCAAAACGTCCTTCACTTCGACCGCCCTGAGACACTCCGGGTCCCTGCATTGGAAGAATTTCTCTTGAGAACACGGAGAGCAGTGGATTCCCCTCCAAACCACAAACGTCTCTTCCCCCCTCGGGGACCAGACGCTTTGGTCCGTGGGACCAAAGATGGCCAGTGTCGGAAGTCCTAACGCAGCCGCCATGTGAGAGATACCGGAATCATTTCCAACGAAAAACCGGCATCCGTCCATCACAGAGGCCAGCTGGAGAAGCGTCAGCCCCTTCGCCAGGACCGGGGAGTTGGGTCCCGTTGTTTCAAACGCCTTCCGGACCTCTGGCCCCTCGGCCGGGCCAAGAACGACAAGGATTTTTGAGTGATAACGATCTTGAAGGATACGAGCGAGATTCAAGAATCGATCCAGCGGCCACGCCTTCTTCTTGCTCCCGCTCCCCGGATGGAGGATGAACACCTTCGACCGTTCTCCCGGGGACACCCCCCGGCTTTCCCAGAAATTTCTTGCCCACTCTCGGTCCGACTTCTTTAAATAGAGCCTGGGATTGGGTCCGGAGGGGCGAATCCCGTACTGGTCAAGCTGCTTGAGAAGATGATCGGTGATATGAACCTTCTCATCCAAAGGCGGAAAGGGGTGGATGGGAAGGATTTGTCCCTGACACACTCTCTTCAAATTTCCGATCACCGTTCCCTCTCCGTCCTTTCCAAAGGCAACGATGAGATCGAATGTCTTGAAGAACTCCGAGAGCGTAAAATCTAGATTCCCTTCTCGAGTAAAGAAGGAGGCCATTCCTTTTTGGTCCACCGAGAAGATGTCATCCGCGTAGAATCGCTCGTGCGCCAACTCCAGGATTCGCGGATATCCCATGATCACTGATTTCGCATGCGGAAAAGCCTTTCGAAGGGTTTCGAGGGTGGGCAACGCAAGAATGAAATCACCCAGGGCGCCCTGGTGAAGGATCAGGATGGATTGAACCTCAGGGTCTTTTTTTGAATCAGGAGAGGCCATCCGTTTTTTCCTCTCAGTCAGGAAATTTTTCCCGGATGCTTCCGATGAAGCACCCCATGGAAGGCCCCTTGCTGAAGACCATTCCTTCACCGTCCCAAAAGTGACCCCGGAATCATCGATATTGCTCCGGTTCATGACCTGGCAAACACTCGCCTGGATGACAAAATCCTTTTCTAACATCGGACCTCAGCCACGATTCCTTCGGCTTTAAGAGGGATCGACCTCTTTCTCCAACGCCCTCTCGATCGCGTCCAATAGCTCCTCGGGGTCGTAAGGTTTCTTTACGTAGAAACGAGCCCCCAGCGCCATAGCCTTTTCCTCCGAGTTCCTATCCGGGCTCCCCGTCAGAAAGATCACCGGAACAGCAACGGTATCCGTGGACTCCCTCAATTTCTCGGCAACGCTGAATCCATTCCCCGCCGGCATTCGGATATCCAGGAGGATGAGATCCGGTTTTTCTTTGAGGGCCATGAAAATACCCTGAGCCCCGTCAAAGGCGGTGACGACTTCATATCCCGCTCGACTGAGCCGGATCGTCAACGCCTTGACAATATCCCGCTCGTCATCGACGATAAGAATCCTTTTTTTCTCCCCCATATTCTCCCCACTCTCCCCCTCGGCTCTTTATGATCTCCCGGCTATTCTTGAACCATGCATCGGGCCATGCATCAAGGGCTCATCCCCTTCGTCTCCTGCGAACGCGGGTCAGGGGAGTCCCCCTGAAGCCAGCCTGCCATCTCGTCCCTTGTTTGATGGAAAGCCTCCATCTCTCCCTTTTCGATGGGAAAGCCCGTAGGAAAGATTTCTCTCAGCGGATTCCGGAAATGTCCATCTTTGGACAGCCGATAGTCCAGATGGGGCCCGGTGGAAAGACCGGTCGATCCGACATATCCGATGATCTGTTTCTGGCTCACCCGCGCTCCCCTTCTGATCCCAGGGCCAAAACCGGAAAGATGACCATAGTAGGTGGTATACCCGTTCATATGGCGGAGGATAACCTGATTCCCGAATCCACCATTCCATCCGCACGACGTAACGGTTCCGTCGGACACAGCCCATATCGGCGTACCGGGCGGAGCCGCGTAATCCACGCCATAATGGGGTCGCAGTCCTCCCAGGATCGGGTGTTTTCTGGCCTGGCTGAATTTCGAGCTAATCCGGTTAAACCTCAAAGGAACTTTCAAGAAGGCTCGCTTCAAGGAAATTCCTTTCCCGTTATAATATCCGTCCTTATACCGGATTCCTTGAATGATCCTTTCTCCCCTCTGGTACTCTACGGCACGGATCGGTCCATATTGGATAAATTGATCTCCTTTATAAAGTTTCTCCACGACCACTTTGAATCGATCCCCCTCCCGGACATCTTTATAAAAATCGATTTCCCAGGCCAGGATTTCCGCAAAGGCAATCGTCAAGGGATCCTGCTCCCCGGCCGCGTCCATCGCCTCGAAGAGAGAGGAACGAATCTCTCCAACGACTTTGACCAGACGGCTTTCCAGGAGAACTTTCTTTCTTTGGACAACGTACCCTTCGGAATCTTTCTCAATCTCATAAATCTCCGTAGGACTCGCTTCATAAATGAACCTTACCAGCTCTCCCTTCATATCATGGAAGTACTGGTAAGTTCCTCCTTTGATCTTCCTAAAATTAACGTGCGGTTTTAGTTTCGAGATAATGAGATCGATCCATTGAAGAGGAATGCCCTTCTCGGATAAGGATTGGAAAAGGGTGCTCCGGTCTTTCACCTTCCCTTCAATGGTTTGGAGCGGGGGCTCCTGTGAAGCCGACGAAACGGGAGCAGGAGTAGGAGCGGTAGCGGGAGGCGGTGGAGGGGTGGAGGGGATGACAAAAAAGTAGACCAGGAAGAAAAGGCCGACGAGAGAAAATCCTGAGAGAAGAAACCATTTCCGCCTCTTCCTCTTGGCCTTAAAAGGTCTTCCTTCGAACCGACCCAATTTCCCCGACTCTAATGGCTCCATGTTGGGCTCTTCATCTTAAATTTGCAGAAAAACCATCCCGAAAAGGTGTCATAGCATCCCCCTCAAGAAACGCGAGGCATCTTCGGGAGGCGTGGGATTGACAAAAAAACCCGTCCCCCATTCGAACCCTTCCCTCAGTCCGATTCGTAATCGGGTTTCCATGTGCCAGTGGTATTCCGACCGGTGGAATCGCTGGACGGGAGAAGTGTGCAACGTAAGACTATAGGGCGGATCCGCAAGGAGTTCAAAGAAACAATGGAACAGCGACTGAATCCCGGCGGATAGGTCCGCCACCTGTGCTTCGGTGATGTTGTGAAAATCAGGGGAGTGAAACTTTGGGACGATCCAGGTTTCAAAGGGGTAGCGTGAGGCAAACGGGGAGAAGATCAAGAAATGGACGGTTTCCAGAATCACCCTTTTCTTAACCGAGATTTCTTCCTTAAGGATGTCACAGAAAATACAGCGCTCCTTCCGTTGATAGTAATCCAGCGTCCCGTAGATCTCCTCGTCGATTCGCTTCGGGATGACCGGCATCGCCAGGATGTGGGAATGGGGGTGGCGGTTAAAGATGCCCGGGTAATTCTTCAAGATCAGGAACTGCTCAAATCGCCGATCCTTTCCCAACTCGATCAGCCTCCCCTTATAGGCCAACAGGATTTTCTCAATCTGCCTCGGATCAAAAGTGGCCAGGTTCTGATCATGCTCAGGAGCCTCGACAACGATCTCATGGGCGCCGATGGCCTCCATGACATCGTACATCCCCTCCGGTCTCCGGTCGAAAGTCCCTTCGATATGGAAGAAAGGGAACTTATTCGGAATCACCCGAACGGACCATCTTCCCCCTCCCTCCTGTTTCAACGAAAAAGTCTCCTGGGGGGTCATCCCTTCGTTGCCCGGACAGAAGGGACAGGGCCCCTCCGTGTCACGGCGGCCGAAAGGCGGCTTGAAGGAAAGGTAATCCGCCGGCCCTTTGGGATCGTCGTTGGTCACCACCACCCACATTCCTGTCACAGGCTCTCTTCTCAGTTCTGCCATCGCACCCTTTCTAAAAGAGGAGGGACTGGTAAATATATTGTCTTCCCCGATGGGAATCTTCTTTTCCCATGATCGCCCCCTCGACTCGCACAACGAGACGCTTCTTGTAAAGATTGAGAAGCCGCGTGCCGCTCGTGTTCATCTCAATCCCTTCCTCCTCCGATAATTCCCTGAGCGTCAACTGCCTCCTCTTCATCACCCGGGTCAGCGTGTGGACCAAATAATTATTCAGCGAACCGATCAGTTCCCATTCTTCCGTCCCCGTGGCCAGGACCGCCAATTTTTTTCTTTCCAGGGCGACGCCGATGTTCTCCACTTGTGAGGGACTGAGATTTTTCAGGAGAAGAAACTTTTCGCCGTATTCACCACTCCACAACCGGGAGACCATCTTGGCCACAACCTCGTCGGCCCAGGAAAAATCGATGGGCCCCATCCCGGAGAAATCGAGGACCAGGCAAACCGATCCCTTCTCCTTTCCCAGAATCCTCTCAAGGCCCTCCCGGATCCGGATACCCCGTGAGCGGCCGGCCATCTCCTTCGACCCGTTTCTCAACAGGGCGTGGGTCAGTTTCCTCAGAGAGAGGGTGCGCTTTTCCATCGTCGTCTTCTTCTTCTTCTTCAATTGATTCAGTTGAACCAATTAACCACAATCCTCAGCGCTTGTCAAGTGATTTTTAGGAAACAGTGTCGCCCATTGCAGCCCTGAAGGAAGAGACAATCGAGTTCCTGGCTCTTATGAATAGGTCCACGAATGAGTAGACATCTGACTAACCCCACCCCCACCCTGCCCTCCCCCTGAAGGGGAGGGAAAGCATTATGTTCCTCCCCCTTCAAGAGGTTAGGAGGGGGATGGGGATTTTGCCCGAGCAGTATAATCATCTTCTCAATGACGGCCTTATTGATAGCATGCGGTCTTCGAGGAATGGCCAAGCGTTGCTTGCGGAGAATGGAATCAGGGACCTCAGGTGTTCCATCAAGAGGGCTGCGGGGACACGGTTTCAATGAAGAACGGAGTCCGGATCTGTTCGAATCCGAAAGGGGCCTTCCCAGGGGTGCCGAATCTCATCTACGAGCCGATCCCGGCAGCTCTTGCACATGATCAGGGTGATCTCTTCATAGACATCTTTCTCCATCTCCTTAGGGTCCGCCTGTTCAACTTCCTCAAGCAGACTCTTCAATTGTTGATCGACATCCCCGGCCGGTTCTGAAAGGATCCCGTCAAAACCCGAAAAAACCTTGATATGGACGACGTAGAATAAGCCGCCCGGCTGGAGACCTTTCCCGCATCTGGAACAATTTCTTCCTTTCATCGTTTCCTCGTTAGACTCCCCTCCCCCTGAGAGACCGTGTCGCAGTATGAAAATGCGCCATTTTCCCCCTTCTTCAAACTTCATTCCAGCTTTCCGGAAAAGGAGAGAGGCGGTCGGGTGAAAAAGATTTAGAGCGGCAACCTTTAACCGTTTGGATTCATGGTGCTAACCCTATGAAGACGTTCGATTGCGACACAGTCTCTCATATTTCATTCTTCTTTTTCCACGCTTCCATTTCTTTCAGAGCTCGCTTTGCCAGAAGAAGCCGTTTCCCCTTGCCTCTGTTCTTACCCCCTAAAGGAGGGAACAGACCAAAGTTGATGTTCATGGGTTGAAAGGGAACAGCACCGGAATGGGTGATGTAATCGACTAATGCTCCGATGGCAGTCGTGAACGGGGGAACAAGGGGCGTCATCCCGTTCGCGTGTCGATGAGCGTTGATTCCGCAGAGCAGCCCGATCGCTGTCGATTCCATGTATCCCTCTACCCCGGTCATTTGACCGGCGAAGAAGAGGTTCGGATGGGTTGTCAGCTGGAGGGATTCACTCAATAATCGGGGAGAGTCGATAAAGGTATTGAGATGCATGGAACCCAGCCGAACAAATTCTGCTTTCTCTAATCCCGGAATCATTCGGAATACCCTCTTCTGTTCTTCATGCTTCAACCGAGTCTGGAACCCTACTAGATTGAAAAGCGTTTCAAACCGATCCTCCTGCCTCAGCTGGACGACGGCAAAAGGCTGTTTTCCCGTCCTCGGGTCGATGAGGCCCACCGGCTTGAGGGGCCCAAAGGCAAGAGTCTCCCTCCCCCGCCCCGCCATCTCCTCAACAGGAAGACACCCTTCAAAGAGATATTTTTTTTCAAACGGATGAACCAGGGCTTTTTCCGCCTGATTCAAGGCCTCTACAAATCGGTGATAGACTTCTTCATCCATCGGGCAGTTGACATAGTCTTCTCCCCCTTTCCCATACCTGGAGGACCTGAAGGCGTTCTGATAATTGATCGAATCCGCAGTCACGATGGGTGAGATGGCATCGTAGAAAAAAAGGTGACGGGACCCCGTCACCTTCTGAATTTCCCTGCTCAAACTTTCTGAGGTAAGAGGACCCGTCGCAATAATCGTAATCCCATCCTGGGGAAGAGAAGAGACTTCCTTCCGGATCACCTCTACATTCTCCATGTTTTCCAGGGCCTGGGTGATCTGTTTTGAAAAAACTTCTCGATCCACGGCCAGGGAGTCGCCTGCTGGAACCCTTGCCTCTTTTGCTACTTTTAAGATGAGGGATCCCATGAGAGCCATTTCCTCTTTCAGGACCCCCGAAGCGTTCTCAATGGATTGTGATTTAAGAGAATTGCTGCACACCAATTCGGCAAAGAAGGGAGACTTGTGGGCCAGAGAATAGACCTCCGGTTTCATCTCATAGAGGGTGACCTTCCCTCCCCTCCTGGCAATCTGCCAGGCCGCTTCGCACCCCGCCAGCCCAGCACCGATGACGACAACCGGTTCCATCGCCCTCTATTCTATTTGGTCTCTCCTGAATTTGCAAAATAAAATTCCAAGCCCGAGATGACCACGAAATGTCCCCCCTCATCCTTCCCTCTCCCCCAAGGGGAGAGGGATAAAATGAGGGGATACAACCCCGATAAAAAAAGACCTTTCCCTGATGTCAAAGGATCATGTCTCACTCAATGGCTGGAGGGATATGAAAGTTGCCATGAGATTAAATTCTTGGTATAGATGAGTCTACTTCCGGTGAAAAAGTGGGGGGATGTAATCAGATCCGTTAAAAAAAGGGACAAATGAAAAAAATAGAACTTACCAATCCTGCCGGAACAAATGCCCCGATCATCACCCACGCGTTTGCGGTGGATAAGGGCCGTTACGGATCGATCTGGAAAATTTATATCGAGGCAGAGGACGCGGATGGAGATATGGACAAAATTGCCGTGGTCGTCGACCAGACGGGTTACGGTCATTACCCGACGGAATGGATTTTCCTAAAACCCAAATTTAGAGAATATCTGATTGGATATCTTCAATGGAATACCTTCAGCTCAAAAGCCTCGAATTTTCCGGAATGGACACAGATCACCGTGAAGGTTTCCATTTTTGACAAAGCTGGGAATGAAAGCAATCAGGTGGTTTTCCCGTTTACATTCGAGTCCGGAGCAAAAAATCAAAAATACGAACTCCCAGCTCCGTTCGATAAAGAGAACATCCCCCGGTTAGGAAATATTGCGATTGATCTTCATTATGTCACTTATTAGCAGGTTGCTCGAAAAGTGATTATTTCGCAGACTGCTCAAACATGGACCTGCCTTCGTCTCGCAGGGCGGGACTTCGCGCAGGTAGGCGAGATCCTTCTTGGGGAACGCATATATGCGTTCCCTGACAATGTACGCCGCAACGACGAAGGATGAGGGAAATCCCGCGAAGCGCGGGACTGATGGGCGTTTTTGAGCAGCCCGCTAGACCTTGAATGCCCCTTCGCTTCCGATATATCGCTTCCTCAACTTTGTCTTTTCCAATTTGCCGGTAGGGTTCCGCGGGACCTCTCCTAAAAAGATCTTTCGGGGCCGCTTGTATTTCGGCAGTTTCTCACAGTATTGAAGGATCTCTTCTTCGGTAAGTGATTTGCCCGGAACCACATCTATCACGACGGCAACAATTTCACCCAGTCGCTCGTCAGGATAGCCAATGGCCGCCACATCCTTCACGCCTGGATGGGTATGGAGGAAATTCTCCACTTCAATCGGGAAGACATTCTCGCCGCCGACGATGATGACATCCTTCTTTCTGTCTACGATATAAATGAAGCCGTCTTCATCCTGTCTCGCCATATCTCCCGTGTAGAGCCATCCATCCTTTAGTGCCCGCGCCGTGGCTTCAGGGTTCTTGTAATACTCCCGCATCACCCCGTTCCCACGAAGGAGAAGCTCGCCGGTCTGTCCCCGGCTGACGTTCTTGCTATCTTCGTCTACAATACGGGTCTCCCAGTTGAATCCCGGCCTGCCGATGGCCCCGACCTTATGGATATTCTCAATCCCGAGGTGCACGCAGTTCGGGCCGGTGCTTTCACTCAACCCGAATGTCGTGTCATAGGCCATCTCCGGAAAATACTTCCTCCAGTGCGTGATCAGGGAAGGTGGAACCGGCTGCGCCCCGATATGCATCAGGCGCCACTGGGAGAGCTTGTAATCTTTCAGCTTCAGCTCGCCGCTGTCCAGTTTGACCAGGATATCCTGCGCCCAGGGGACCAGAAGCCAGACAATGGTGCCCCCTTCCTCGCTCGCGGCTTCGAGAATCGATTCCGGAGAGATGCCCTTCAGGATCACCGCGGCCCCTCCGACGATAAAGCTGCCCAGCCAGTGCATCTTCGCTCCTGTATGATAAAGGGGAGGGATGAGGATGAAGATATCCTTCTTGGTCTGAAAATGATGGATGTTCTCAGTGATACATGCATTGGCCATGTTCAGGTGGGTCAACAGGATCGGTTTGGGCTGGCCCGTCGTCCCGGAAGTAAAGTAGAGCCCGCAGGGATCGTCAAACGTGATAGGCACTCCAGGCGGCGTGGCATCTGATCCGGATAGAACTTTGGAAAATGATTCCGCATAAGGAGGGATCTTCTCCCCCACACAGATAAGGTGTTTGACAGACGAAAGGCCCTCCCGGATCGGCCCTACCCTCTCCGCGAATTCCTCGCCGAATACGAAGACGGCCGGCTCTGCCACATCGCAACAGTATTCAATGTCGCTGCTTGTGAAGCGAAAGTTGAGAGGCACCACCCATGCCCCTGTCCGGATGATCCCGAAATAGACGACGAGCCAGTCGATCGAGTTGTTCATGAGGTGTATGACTTTGTCGCCTTTCTTGATGCCCCTGGACGAAAGACCGTTTGCGAAACGATTTGCGCGCTCGTCGAATTCACGCCAGGTAATCGTGCTTCTTTTCTTTTCCGCCGGTATCCTTTCGATAAGAGCAACGTCATCGGGATACATCCGGGCATTCCTTGCCAGCATCTCACCGATGTGGATCTGGATATCCCTCATATGTCCCTCCTCAGGATAGTTATTACAAGGAGCATGAAATAGCCTCCATCTCGGGATTGGATCTTCACCGCCCACTCGTCCTCGAACAACAGGACTCGTTAGAGACGCGGAGGTCGCTGAGTAGGATATCTTTCTTATGAAGAATCGGGAGATGCCGATTCTTCATAAGCCTATGGCCTTCGGCTAGGAATCTTTCCAGCCCGGTTGGAGTGTAATTTGCCTGTCGGTATCTCTCGACAAGCAAATTAGCTTTTCTCCGCGTTCTCTGCGACTCTGCGGTGATTGAAAACAGTTCTCTGCTCTTCTTAGCAACTGGCTCTTCTTCCTTCATGGAAGGCTTTGATGTTCAGGTCATGCAGCTTTGCCGGCAGGAGTGCCCGGATGGCGTCGGTCCACTGCTCTTCCTTGATTTCCGGGAAAAAATTGGAGAAGGCGCCGATGAGAACCACGTTCGCAGCCTGGATATTGCCGAGCTTTCTCGCGATCTCCTGTCCGTTGATGATCCGGACATTGTCTTTGAAGTATTTCTTGAACGTCTCTTCCACGTCCTTCGGATACTCCATCTGCCCGAGGCTGACGGCAGGCGGCAAGATCGCCTGTTGATTGAGGACGACCTTTCCGTTCGGCTTTACCCAGTTGATGTAGCGCAGCGCTTCGAGCAGCTCAAAGGAGATGAGAAAATCGGCCTCCCCGTAGGCAATGAGCGGGCGAGTAAACTTTCTTCCCGAACCGGAAATGGGTGGTCACATCTCCACCCCGCTGGGCCATCCCGTGGACCTCGGACTTTTTCACATCGTACCCGGCTTTGAGGAAGACTTCACCGAGGATATTGCTCGCAAGGATCGTCCCCTGGCCGCCAACTCCTGACAAGAATATGTTTGTCACTTTCCCGTTTTTTTTCATGGCTCCTCTCCTCACTTCGTACCCGGGACGATCGCTTCGAATTTGCAGATCTGAACACAGACCTCGCAGCCCACGCACTGATCCTTGTTGATCAACACGGTCCCTTTCCTCTTGTGGCCGTCTTTTGTCTGGCCTGCACCTTCGAGCCAGCTCATCGCGGGACAGTTGATCTCAAGGCACGCCTTGCAGCCCCTGCACTTCTCGGCGTCAATCGCGTAGACATGGGCTCTTGAATTTTTCCAGCGGTTTGGCCCTGCGGAGCAAGATGCAGGGACTATTTTCTGTGACGATGACGGAGGCATCATCCCTGTTTACCTCTTCCCTGATCACCTCCATCGTTTCGTTCACCTTATAGGGATCCACCTTTCGCACGTGCTTGATGCCGACCGCCCTGGCCAACTGCTCATAGTCGATCATGGTTGCGGGCTCGCTTTGTATCGTGTATCCTGTCCCCGGGTGGTCCTGCTGGCCCGTCATGGCTGTGATCCCGTTATCCAGAATGATCGTCGTGGAATAGCCTTTATTGTACGCGGCGTCTATCAGCGGGGTGACGCCGGAATGAAAGAACGTCGAGTCTCCGAGCACGGCACAGATCTTCCCGAGCCCGTCTTTGCCGATCACTTTTCCTGCGCCATAGGCGCCCCCGATACCGGCACCCATGCACGTTGACGCGTGCATGGCCGAAAGCGGGGGCGCAACCGCCAGGGCATAACACCCGATGTCGCCGAACACATAGAGTCCGAGCTTTTTAAGAGCATAAAACAGCGGCCTGTGAGCGCAACCGGCACAGAGGTTCGGCGGTCTTCTCGGAAGGTCTTCCGGTTTTACCCGCACTTTCGGCGCCTGGTAGCGTTTGCCTTCCACAGCCTTCACCAGTGACTGCTTAAGGATATTGGGCGATAACTCGCCTATGGCCGGGATCAAATCCTTACCATGCCGTACTTTATAGCCCATGGCTTTGATCTCCGTCTCCAGGAAAGGGTCAAGCTCCTCCACCACAATCACCTTCTTCACTTTCTTGAAGAAGGCTGCGATCTTTTTCTTCGGCAGGGGCCAGACCATTCCCAGCTTCAGGAATGAATACTGCGGGAAAACCTCTTTGGTATAGAGATAGGTAACCCCTGACGTGATAAAGCCGATCGAGGAATCGTTGATCTCCATCGCATTGTACGGAAACTCTGAATCCGCGTAAGCGGCGAGTTTGGCAATTCTTTCTTCGATAGCAACCCGCTTCACCCTGGCATACATGGGCACCATGACATACTTCGGCGTCTCTTTCTGGTCGAGGCCTTTTTGAATCGTCGATTCCTTTCTTTCTCCCAGCTCCACAGGAGAATCGCAGTGAGAAACCCTGGTCTCGGTCCTCAGGAGCACAGGGGTATCGAATCGCTCGCTGATCTCGAAAGCGGTCTTCGTAAAATCCTTGCACTCCTCGGAATCAGCCGGTTCGAGCATGGGAACCTTTCCAAAACGGGTCCAGTTTCTGCTGTCCTGCTCGTTCTGAGAACTGTGCTGCCCCGGATCATCGGCCACGACAATCACAAAACCGCCTTTGACGCCCGTGTAAGAAATCGTCATAAAAGGGTCGGCGGCAACGTTCAACCCCACGTGCTTCATGCAGGCCAAGGCTCTTCCGCCAGCAAGAGAAGCGCCATGGGCGACCTCCACGGCAACCTTCTCATTGGGAGACCATTCCGTGTAGATTTCCCTGTACCTGGATAATTCAGCCATAATTTCGCTGCTCGGCGTCCCGGGATAGGCGCACCCAACCACTACCCCCGCCTCCCATGCGCCTCTGGCAATCGCCTCATTCCCCTGCAATATCTTTTTCATTCATTCTCCTCTCTGCCTGATTCTCACAACCCTTCCAATTAATCGGTCCCGTCTCCACCCCACCCCCACCCTTTCCCTCCCCCTGAAGAGGAGGGAAAAACCGTTGTGCTCCTTCCCCGAAGGGGGAAATCTTTATATTCCTCCCTCTTCAAGGGGGAGGTTAGGAGGGGGATGGGGACGGTTTCATCAGTAACTCATCCTCAACGTTTGGCCTGAACTATTGTCAATATATAATCGTTACAAGAACCGTTTGCCCATATCTCGTTGAGACCTAACCCCTATGGCCTCCCGCTTCATCTATCCTTTCTAAATATCTTCTTAAAGATATAAATAGCCGCTAGTAGCGTACCACCCTTCTTACGAGGTAACCAAGGTCAGGACCCAACATTCAACAAGGCTTCCTTTTCTATGTTCCGGGTTTTCTGGCGCGACTCATCATATTCCGTATGAGGGCATATTAGCGAAAGCATTGAGGCTCGTCAACGAGAATTATTGCTAAGTAATCCACAATCAAGAAGACGTATGCTTCAGAGAATCTCCCCCCTGCCTTCGCCGAAGCGGCTTCGCGCAGGCAGGTCGCCCCTCTTTGCCAAAGAGGGGTAATTCCTCCCCAGTACCTCCTTTCCCCTGGAGGGAGAGGGTGCGGGTGAGGGGGACTATACCGTTTTCACCCCCACCTCGATCCTCCCCGTCAAGGGGGAGGAAAATACAGAGTAATTTCTTGCTTTGGGGGTAACCCCACGGCCACGAAAAATCAATTAGGAGATTGCTTCAACCAGGACCTACTTTGCCCTCCGAGGGGAGAGGAGGTATTGGTAGTGTGAAACGGGGAAGGGAGTAAGACTCTGGAGGCTTTGACATTTCCTTGGGAAGGCGGTTACGATTATTTTTGTGAAGATTGAACTGATCCTTCCGGCCGTTGAAGAGAATGCCCGTGTCCCCAGTCTCGCCCTGCCCATTCTTGCAAGTCTTTCTCCAGCAGATGTGGAGATTTCTTTCACCGATGACCTCTTGACTCCCATCGATTTAGGAAAGGATCTCAAGGACGTCGACCTGGTCGGCATCACGGTTTTATCCAAGACGGCCTTGCGGGCATACAACATCGCTGATGCCTACCGGAAAAAAGGAATACCCGTTGTTCTCGGTGGTATTCATCCTACAGCCGTTCCGGAGGAAGCCAAAGAACATGCCGATTCGGTCGTTCTCGGAGAGGCTGAAGAAGTCTGGCCTCATCTCATCGAAGATGCCAGAACGGAAAATCTCAAGCCCTTTTATCGACAGGACGGTTACACAGATTTGTCAAAAATGCCAATGCCTCGGCGAGACATTCTCCCCAGGAAGGGATATTTTCCCGTGGATGTCGTCCAGGTCACACGGGGATGTCCCTCTCGGTGTGAATTTTGTTCCGTTCAGAATTTTTTTGGAGAAACTTATCGGTTCAGGCCCGTTTCGGATGTCGTCGATGAGGTCCGCCGCCTCCCACACCGATTAATGATGTTCAACGATGACAATATCATCGGAAATCCCTCCTACTCGAAAGAGTTGCTCAAGGCGCTCATCCCTCTGAAGAAGAGATGGTTCAGCCAGGCGTCCTTAACCGGATTGAAGAAGGTCGAAAATGTGGAGTTGCTCGCAAAAAGTGGGTGCAACGGCCTGCTCATCGGGTTTGAATCGCTCTCCAAACCGAACCTGATCCGGTCTCAAAAATATCAAAACGATCCGACAGAATATCGCGAAATCATCCATTCCCTCCACCGATCCGGCATTGCCGTCTGCGGGTCTTTCATCTTTGGATTTGATGAGGATGATCCCTCCGTATTTGAAGAGACGGTCTCTTTCGCCATCCAGACCAAGCTCTTCTCAGCGATCTTTATGATCCTCACGCCCTACCCGGGAACAGCCCTTTACCATCGAGTAAAAAATGAGGGACGTCTGGTTCAGGATCGATGGTGGTTATTGGAAAAGCCGGAGGACTCATCCCCCTACTTCCTTCCAATGAAGATGGGCACGGAGACACTTCGAGAGGGCTGGAAAAAGGCATGGAAAGACTTCAATTCGTTCCCTTCCATTTGGAAACGGTTTCATTGGAATTACTCTCCCACCTTGGCCAACCGATTCGTCTACTTCCCTTTTCAGTGGATGCAGCACCGGTTCACGAAGAAAAAGATCCTTGAGGACAGACGAAGGTTTCGTAGATGAAGCAATGACAAATTTTACCAGGCTGTTGAAAAAAGCCTATCTGCGGCGTTCCCCTCATCCTTCGTCGTTGCAGCGTACATTCAAGTACGCCTCACTCCTCAGGATTTCGGGCGCCTTGCATCTGGGCATTTTTGATCAGCCTGAAAAAAAATGACTTTTCCAACAGGCTTTCAAAGTTCAAATGAAATTCAAAGGGCCCACCCGAACTAATCCCTCCTTACCTTCCTTTAGAAAAGGTCCCGCCTTTCGCGGGATTTTGTAAAGAGGGTTAGGGGAGATGATCAGAAGATGTCTTCTCAATTATGGTTTAATTAGAAGCCATGACCTGTGGGTTCTTTATTCTGTGGCGCGATAGCCGCATTCTTTTTGGGGGCATCGCTTGGCGGCTCCGCCCTTCCCCACTTTCTCAACCAGGAGAGGGAAACCGCACTGGGGACATTTCTCCGGAATGGGCTTATCCCATAAAGCGTAGGTACAATTGGGGTAATTGGAACAGCCGTAAAAAGTTCTTCCCTTACGGGACCTTCTCTCAACAATCAGCCCTTCACACCCTTCCTGAGGACACCGGACACCCGTATCCAGAGATCGGGTGAATTTGCACTTCGGGTAGTTGGAACAGGCGAGAAATCTTCCGAACTTTCCATTCTTGATGACCATCGGACTTCCGCATTTTTCACACTTCGCGTCGGTTTCCACTTGATTCTCTCCGTTCCCTTCCACCTCTCTCGTATATCGGCATTCTGGATAACTCGAACAGGCCAGGAAATATCCTCGTTTTCCCCAACGCTTCACCATCTTCGAGCCACATCGTTCGCAAACCTCTTCCGTGGGGATGAGTTCTCTCTTCACATCCCTCATGGAGACCTTGGCCATCTCCAGGTCTTTCTCGAAAGGGACATAGAACTCTTTTAACGTCTCCACCCAATCCTTTTCACCCTCTTCAATGTGATCCAGATTCTCTTCCATTTGTGCGGTGAATTCGATGTCAAAAATATCTGGAAAATTGACGACGAGGAGGTCATTCACCAGACACCCCAATTCCGTCGGGAAGAACTTCCCTTTCTCCAGCCGAACATACTCCTTTTCTTTGATCGTGCCAGGATGGCTGCATACGTAGAAGGTCTTCCAATTCCCTTCTCTTCCAGCTCCTTAATCAACGTCGCTTCCGAATACCGGTAAGGCGGTTGGGTAAAATGCTGTTTGGGATTCAGACCCAGGAGCTCAAGAACCTGCCCTTCGGTAAGGGACGGGAGGTTCTTCTCTCCATTGCCATTCTCCTGGTCATCCTGCCCTTCCACGTAGAGGGCCATGAAACCCTGGAAAACAGGGACCGTCCCGACGGCTGTGAACGTACCATCATCTGCTTTGATCTCGACGGTGGTCTGGAGGAAGTCGGCTGAAGGCATCTGCGAAGCAACGAAGCGGTCCCAGATCAGTTTATAAAGTGCCCATTGGTCCTTCTCTAAAGAGGCCTTCACCTGGTCGGGCTCCAAATCAATCGAAGTGGGCCGGATCGCCTCATGGGCCTCCTGGGCTCCTCTGCGGCTTTTGTAGACATTGGGTTTAGGGGGAAGATAAGAATCCCCGAAGCGGTCCTTGATCCACCCCCTGACCTGCTGAATGGCTTCCGTGGACACCCTGAGCGAATCGGTCCTCATATAGGTGATCAGCCCGACCGTGCCGAGGGGACCCAGGTCCACCCCCTCGTATAATTTCTGGGCGACCCACATCGTCTTTTTCGCGGGGAAGGAGAGCTTTCGATAGGCCTCCTGTTGAAGCCGGCTGGTAATAAAAGGAGGGAGGGGATGTCGCTGTTTTTCCTGCTGAACAATCTTTGAAACGGAATAAGGAGCGCTCTCCAGGGCCTTCCGAATGGCCAGGGCTTCCGCCTCGTTGGCCATTTTCACCTTCTTCCCCTTCCATTTCGCCAACTTTGCATCGAAGGAGACCGGCGAATCTTTTCCCTTCAGCGTGGCGGTCAGGCTCCAATACTCCTCCGAGACGAAATCCTGAATCTCCCTTTCCCTCTCGCAGACGATTCGAACGGCAACGGACTGGACCCGGCCCGCGCTCAGCCCCCGCCGGACCTTCTCCCAGAGGATCGGGCTGACCTGATAGCCCACCAGCCGATCCAGGATCCGCCTCGCCTGCTGGGCTTCGTACTTGGATTGCTGCAGCTTGCCCGGGTGCCGAAGGGCATCCAGGACTGCCTTTTTCGTGATCTCATTGAAGAGGACCCGGTAAATCTTCTTGTCCTCGTCTCCGATCTCTTCGGCAATGTGCCAGGCGATCGCTTCGCCCTCGCGGTCCGGGTCCGGCCCGAGGTAAATGTTCTTCACACCCTTGCTCGCCTTCTTCAATTCCCGGATGACCTTCGCTTTTCCTGTGATGGTGACATATTGGGGTTGAAAATCTTTTTGAAGATCCACTCCCAGCTCACCCTCCGGAAGGTCTTTGATATGACCCACGGAGGCCTTGATGACGTAATCTTCCCCCAAAAACTTTTGAAGGGTCTTCACCTTCGCAGGAGATTCTACAATAATCAAACCTTTTGACATCCGATTCCCGATCCTTTCATCTGTATTGTTAATTGTATTGTTAATTCATAACTCATAATTTTTCATACGTCACATTTTTTTGCTGAAACATTTGCCCGGCCACTGGGAGATCAGCCCTTTTAATTCCAGATCCAAAAGGAGGCTGGACACTTTTCCCGGATCCAATCGGCTCTCCCGTATGATGGCGTCGATGTGCAATGGGGTCTCTCCCAAGAGCTCGAAAAGAATCTTCTCCCCTCCCGCGAGCCCATGACCGGGAGCCTCGGCTTTTTGGGCGGTCTCCTCCTGCCTTCTCCATTGAGGCAAAATCTCCTCCAGAATGTCCTCACTCGACTCTACCAGTTTCGCCCCTTCTTTGATCAATCGATTCGTGCCGCGGCTGCCATCGGCTCCCACATTCCCTGGAATCGCAAAGACCTCTCTCCCTTGCTCCAGGGCATACTCGGCGGTAATCAGCGAACCGCTCTTCGCACTGGCCTGGACGATGACCACTCCGATCGAGAGGCCGCTGATGATCCGATTTCGTCTCGGGAAATGTCCGCCCTCGGGACGTGATCCCATCGGAAATTCAGAAAGGACAGCCCCGTGTTCGACGATTTGCCTGAAGAGATCACGATTCTCAGAAGGATAGATGACATCGATCCCGCAGCCGAGGACGGCAATCGTCCTCCCTCTCCCGTCGAGGGCCCCCTTGTGAGCCACTGAATCGATGCCCCTCGCCATTCCGCTGACAATGGTAACGCCCTGCCCGGCGAGATCCCGGCCTATCTTCTCCGTAATCCATCTGCCGTACGGAGAGGTCTTTCGGCTTCCGACGATGGCCACGGCGAGTTCGTCCTCTCCTCTCAGCTCTCCCCTGACATAAAGCAGGGCCGGAGGGTCGTAGATATCCTTCAGGCGCTTCGGATAGGCATCGTCCCCTAAAGTAAGAATCGTTCCTCCCACCCGATTCAGTAAAGCAAACTCTCGCTTGACCGCTTCTTCCTGCGGGCCTTTCCGGATTTCACCGGCCACCCTTTCCCCCAGTCCTTCAATTTGGATCAAATCTTTCAGCGGTGCCTGGAAGACAGCTTCCGGGGTCTTGAATCGATCTAGGAGTCGCTTGATGAGGATACTCCCAAGCCCGTGGGTAAGGCTTAAGGCCAACCAATAGAAAATATCTTCAGCCATGAAGATCCTCGGGGGAGAAAGTACCCTGTTGAACGAATGGAGTCAGGTGACAAAAAAAGGCTCGGGAGACAGAGAAGATCTCCAAAGCCCAGGTGAAAATTCCAATCACCACCCGCTGTCTACCGCAGGCAGGTTCGGGCGAAAATTTCAGGGACCCTATGACAACAATGCTTGGGCCTCACCCGCGAAGCCCGTTCTCGCCTGCCAAAGAAAAATTGCTCGCGGGCAGGTAGGCAGTCGAAAGCAGATGGGTCTTCATGACAAACGGACCGTCTTCTTACTTTAAGGCACCCTCCATCTTTTCCTTCGAATAGGCTTGGATATAGTCCCCTATCCAAACGGCATCGAAGCACTCAATCACTCTTGCACTGAAGAAATTCTCGTGCTGTTCAATGAGTTGAACTATTCCTACGATGTTATACTTCCTCCCAACCCTTCTTCCAGTAACGGGGTGTGTAATCTCCCTCGCAGGGCGAAAGACCGTATATTTGTCTCCGATCGCAATAGGTTCTCCGGTTTTTAAAGTCAGGTAAAGGATGTCGCCCTCGGACATTAGATTCTTCCCCTCCCGGCTCTCTAATACAATCCCGATTCCCCGGTATTCGAGATTGCTCATGAACCCTCCGGAGCGAGCTTCTCGAAAATAACCAGGTTTTTCCCCCGCAGGAGCAGGCTTTGCCTCGGGTTTAACCTCGGGTTTAACTTCAGGTTTAACCTCGGGTTTGACTTCGGCGACCTCTTCTTGTTTCTTCTCGACCGGAGGAGGCGCGGGAGATTCTACTTTTTCGACCCCGGGCTCCTTGACCCCGAGTTCCTCAACCGGTTCCGAAGGCTTCCCCGCGGCGGCCTTCTGAGTCTCCTCCTTCTTCGCCGTCTCAACATCGGTCAGCTGGATCGTGTTTCCAGGGTAAATCCAGTGAGGATTGGTAATATAGGGGTTCTTCTCCCACAATTTTGGCCAGAGGAAAGGATCTTTTAGGAATTTCGACGAGATATCCCACAGGGTATCCCCCTTTTGGATGGTATAAACCCCTTCCTTTTCCTTCGCTTCCTGTGTCAAACCCGAAAGAACAAAACAGAAGGAGAACATCAAAATCATGGCTAAAAGGAAACCAACGAATCTTCTCATAACGACTTCCTCCTTTTCCCAAAAGGCTTTATAATTTCTAAAGTGGCAAAATTTTGTTGAAATTTAGCGCTTTATCTTTATTTTGTCAAGGAAAATATAAAGCAATATCCATACCAACACTCAGGCTACTCTTTTTAATTATCGAAAAGTATTAGAACTTTTTAGAAGTTAAGGAAAAAACCGGATTCTCCTGCCAAATTGGTGTGGATAATTTTTGTACAAAGTCTTCATTATTTTGAACAAATTTCAGCCTTTTTCTGAATATCGAGACCGAAACGACAGTGATGTGAGGGAGACACCTACTCTTTGGAATAGATAACGGAAAATTCATTGACACGTGAAGCTCAGCGTGATAATTAAATGCAATCCTTCGACTCTCGGCCCATGGGCGCAATCTTCATATGAGACTTCGGCAAGCTGCTCAACCCGGAGGATCTCGACCGGCTGATCCGGGTCGCCCGGTTGAGGGCTCGACTTTATTGTTCAGTCTATGAACCTTCTCCCTTCAGCAGATGAGACCTTAGAACCTTTCTTCAACGGAAAACTCCAAATCATTCAGAAGAAAAAGGGGTACCGGTTTTCAGTGGATCCGGTGCTTCTCAGTCAATTCGTAAGAATTCGAAAAAATGAAAGGGTGATTGACCTGGGAACCGGCTGTGGCATTCTACTGTTGTTATTGTCACAGAACGCAAACACCCATTCTTTTGTCGGTGTTGAAATTCAAAGGGGACTGATAGAATGTGCCGAGAAAAATGTGGTCTTGAATCACCTTGAAGATCGCATATCCATTCTCAAACAGGATTTCAGAGAGTTGAAAAGGATCTTCCCGCCGGGTTCTTTCGACGTCGTCCTCTCCAACCCCCCTTATCGAGAATATCGGACTGGCAGGATCAACCCTTTGATGGAGAAGGCCATTGCGCGCCATGAGATCAAGGGAAGACTCGAAGACCTCATTACTGTTGCTTCCTATCTGGTCCCCCCCAAGGGGAGATGTTACCTGATCTTTCCAGCCTTAAGAACGGTCGATCTCTTCGTCTCGTTGAGAAATGGCAAGCTGGAGCCAAAGCGAATTCAGTTCGTTCATCCTCGCATTGGGGAAGAAGCGAAATTCATCCTGACCGAATCCCTCAAGGCGAGCGGGGTGGAGTTAAAGATCAGGAGCCCCCTGTTCCTCGAGGAACCCCATCCCCTCGCGAACGAGTAGAAGATCCATCAACCCCCCGAGAGAGCTCCGAGAACAGAACAGGGTCTCCCCTTCGCTTTATTTCGCTTTATTTCGGTTGACAATGATCGGCGAACAAGATAGAATTTTCTTTATGAATCCGTTAGCTATAGAGTCTCTCCAGCCAGAGCAGAGGCCTTCTTCATCCGAGGAAACTCTGAAATTGATCCGGGATGATTTAGAAAAAGTCGATCAGGAGTTCCGAAAGAACTTGAGGTCCGGCGTTCCTATCATTGCTGCCATCGGGGAACATCTTCTTCGAAGCGGCGGAAAACGATTTCGGGCAAAACTCCTGCTGCTTTCGGCGAGATTATGCGGGTATTCCGGAGACAACCATATCTCCATGGCCAGCCTCATCGAATTTGTTCATACCGCCACCTTGCTGCATGATGACGTGGTGGATAAGGCCCAGTTGCGAAGGGGCATTGAATCCGCCAATTCAAAATGGGGGAACGAGGCCTGCGTCCTCGTCGGAGATTTTCTCTTCACGAAGTGTTTCACCCGGATGGTCGAAAGTGGCAATTGGAAGATCCTTCACACCATCTCGAGAGCGACTACGACGATGGCGGAAGGGGAGCTGGAGGAGTTGATCAGAACCAACGACCTTTCCCTGACGGAGGAGGATTACCTGTCGATTATCGCCCGTAAAACCGCCTACCTCATTTCAGCGGCCACACAGATCGGGGCCATCCTTGGAAATGTCTCAGAGGAAAAAGAGGAAGCGTTAGCTCAGTTTGGGATGAATGTGGGAATCGCTTTTCAGCTCATCGATGACAATCTCGATTACACATCGAATAAATCAGGGAAGAAAATCGGCATCGACCTCCAGGAAGGCAAGATCACCCTTCCCCTGATCACCGCCCTGAATCAGTGCAACGAGGAGGAAAGGGCGTTCATCCGGAGGTTGACCGACTCTCAGCCTTTTACCGAAAAAGCGTTCTCCCATGTCGTCCAGATTATTGAAGGATATCACGGAATCCGTTACGCGTGGGAAAAGGCGAGGACCTATGTTGAAAGGGCGAAGGATTGTCTTCATCTCTTTCCAGAGTCAGAAGAGAAAGAAGCCCTCTGTGCCCTGGCCGAATACGTATTGGAGAGACGGCTGTGAGGGTTTGGCCGGATTCGCTGGCCCCCATCGCCCCCAGAAATCATGGATCCCATCCTGAACGCCATGCACCGACCGGGGTGGGTGGCGGAATCCACTTCGCGTAAGTTATACTGTTAATCATTAAACTGAACTCAAGGAGCAGAAAATGGCAGACGAGGTAAGTTTGGTTCACGTCAGTGATAAGACTTTTGTGTCCGAGGTCCTCAATTCGGACCTTCCCGTCCTGGTCGATTTTTGGGCAACGTGGTGCGGTCCCTGCCGAAGCATCAGTCCCATCGTTGAGGAGTTGGCAAAAGAGTTTTCGGGTAAGGTAAAGGTGACCAAGCTCAACGTCGATGAAAGCCCCGCAACACCCGCCCAATACGGAGTGAGGGGAATTCCTACCTTAATTCTATTCAAAGGTGGAAAAATCCTCGACCAACTTACCGGTGCACATCCCAAGGCCCGTTTAAAGGCCCTGGTTGAAAAGGCCCTCTAATCACGTAAAATCCCGAACACAAAATCTGAAGACCCGTGAAAACGCGAGGAGATGAAGCGAACGTTTCTGACATGGTTTTTGATCTTTAGTTTCTGCATGGGAGGTGCGTTCTTTCTCTCCGGTTGTTCCAAAGAAGAAAAAGAACCCTTTTCAGCGTTGGCCCCCGATTTTTCCCTCAAGTCCTTTGACGGCCGAAACATCACCCTTTCCCAACTTAAAGGGAAGGTTGTCCTTCTCGACTTCTGGGCAACCTGGTGCGGCCCCTGTAAAGAATCGATCCCCCATTTGATTCAACTGTATAAGGATTATCGAGAAAGCGGATTTGAGTTGGTGGGGATGAACATCGACAAAGGAGACGGGGAGACCGTTCGCCGCTTCGTCACGTCGATGGATATCCCCTACCCTATCGTCATCGCCCCCGAAGATGTCGTCAGGAACTACCGGGTAACCGGGATCCCGGCTACTTTTCTCATCGATAAGGAAGGCAAGATTCGAGAAAGAGTGGTCGGGTTTAGCGGCGCCATCGCTCAACGGTTAGACACCCGAGTGAAGGACCTCACCTCAGAAAAACCCTAAGCCCTGTCTTTCCCGGGGAAACTCGAAGCACGAAATCGCGCGAAATTCTAAACTCGAAACCCTAAACTCTAAACAACCTCAAATGTTCAAAACACAAAACTCCAGACCGTATGACATAGAAAAGGTTCGGTTCAATTGTTGAGAAATCAAAATTGCCCTTTGAGTTTTATATTTTGGATTTGTTTAGGATTTAGAGTTTAGTGTTTAGAGTTTAGCCAATTTCGGATTGCCATGTTTGAATTTCGGATTTAACGAAAGGGATGGGATTATTTCTTTCTGGATTCTTCCATAGAGCGGATGTATCCCTCAACGACCTTCTGAGGATCCAACCCAAGAGATTGGGCATAGCTTTTCAAGAAACCCTTGAGATAAACCGAAGGCGGTAGCGCCTCAAAGACTTCTTCTTCGATCCACTCCAATGTCTTCATGCTGATCTTCGTCTCCCTGGAGATGGCCTGGCGCTCAACGCCCATTCTTTCCCGGGCCTCCTTCAGGACCTTCCCCCGATAGGCCTCCCTCTCGGTATTAAACAAAAGACCTGAAAAGGCGAGCGAAGTCTTTTTCTCTTCAGCGACCTCCTGGGTTTCAGGAGGCGCTTCCGTCGGCGGCTCGGTCCCTCTCTGGAAGTGGGACTGGTCATAACTTTTCCTCAATTCCTCATCCATGAGAATTCGACGGGCCTCTTCAACGGCCTCCTGGATTTCCTTCACCTCCGCTTCCGAAAAAAGGGAATAGATCGCCAAGGAATCGACGGCAAAGGTCTCCCTGGCCTGTTCGTAAGCCCTCTGGATCTCTTTGGGTGTCGCCGCACGGCTGACTTCTAAAACCTCATAATACGTCTGGTCTTTAATGCCCTTGAGGCTCATATCCTTGAAATGGAGTCGACGCTTTATGACTATTGGCTAATTTGGAGGCAATTTCCATCACGCATTGAGAAGCCCTGGATCTGGGATTCTCCAGGACCAGAGGTTGCCTTCGCCGGATGGAATGGCTCACGTCCTGGTCGTAGACGACATAGCCCAAATAATGGAGGTGGATACCAAAATATTTCTGACAGGCACTTCGAATCGAAAACCCGATTTCAATATCTTTCTTCGACCGGACTTGATTCAGAATCAGATTCGGGTGGAAGGTTTCGATTTCCTCGGCCATCTTTTGGCCGTCCCCTTCATCCATTCCTCTTGCCGCACGGATGAGGTCATAAGGGTTCTGAATCCCCATCTCATTCTTCCGATCCATGGCGCCATCGATCAGAGCCTTTACAGACGAAGAAGAAACCGAGTGTCTCAGCCTCCGATAAAAGGCGCTCTTGAGAAACCGATAAGCATTTTCGATGGAAGTGGGCTCGGGAGTCACCACCAAAATCCCTCCGTCCGATATCAAAAAGAAATCCAGGACACTCAACGAATTGCCCGCTCCTAAGTCCACTAGAGCGGTGTCGCTGTTCAGGCTTTGTATGGAGCGAATCAGTTTTCGCTTCTGAACGCTCTTCGCATCCGCCGCATTCAACAGGTCTTGTGCGCCTGTCAGGAGCTGGAGGCTGGGAACGGCTGTGGGAATAAGCACCTCCTCAAGATGAGAGACCCTCTTCTTAATGAAATCAGAAAGGGAAAGCGCGGGGGGAGAAATCCCAAGGAACGTATGGAGATTCGCTCCCCCTAAGTCCGCGTCGACGAGGACCACCCGGATACCCAGTTTGGAAAGACAGACTCCGACGTTCGTCGTGATGAAACTCTTTCCGCTTCCTCCCTTGCCACCTCCGATGGTCCAGATCATTTTACGGCGGCTCGCCCGGTCCTGCCCCACTCTGTTCCTTTCTGTTGAAAAAATGAAAAATTCAAAACTAAAATGAAAAAGAAGAATTTAGCTCCAAATCCCGTCAATTTGACCATGGCAATGACGGCACGCTCCACCCACCACATCGTTTTTCCCCACTCGAAACCCTTCCCGTTCAATCAATCTCCGGCCGCAGTGAGGGCAGAACGTATCCTCGCCTTCCTCGCCGGGAATGTTTCCACAATAGACATACCGGAGCCCCTCCCTGATCCCAATCTCTCTGGCCCGATGAAGCGTCGCGGCAGGGGTTCTCGGAAGGTCGAGCATTTTATACGTCGGATAGAAGGCCGAGATGTGCCAGGGCACCTCCGGCCCCAGGGAGAGGATGAATCGGGCGATCTCGTGAAACTCCTGATCGGAGTCGTTCAGTGTCGGGATGACAAGGGTGGTGATCTCCACCCAGATCCCCATCCGTCTCATCCGTTTCAGGTTCTCCAGAATCGGCTCCAATCTTGCCCCGCAGACTTCCTTATAAAATTTCTCTCTGAAACTCTTCAGATCCACATTGGCTGCGTCTAAAAAGGGCCGGATCGTCTCGAGGGCTTCCTCCGTCATGTAGCCGTTGGTGACAAAGATATTTTTCATCCCTTCCTGACGGGCCTCGCGAGCGATATCGTAAGCATACTCGAAGTAGATGGTGGGTTCGGTGTAGGTGTAGGAGATCGTTTGGCATCGGGATTGTTTGGCTAACGAAACAACTTTGGAAGGAGAGACCTCCGAACCTTCAATCCGACCCTTCGGATCCCTCGGCAACTGGGAGATCTCGTGATTTTGACACTGGAGACAGCGGAAATTGCAGCCCACAGCCGCGATGGAGAACGACGTCGACCCCGGAAAGAGATGAAAGAGCGGTTTCTTTTCAACCGGGTCCACGTTGAGAGAAATCGCACGGCCGTAGACGAGGGTGTAGAGCTTTCCTTCCCGGTTCTCCCGCACTCCACAGACTCCCCGCTTTGCGGGTGAAATAACGCATCGGTGGTTGCAGAGATGGCATTGCACTTTTCCGTCCTCTAGGGGGCTATAAAGCATGGCTTCTTTCATATCCTCTTCCCTATCCCCGGACGGGGCACATCCTGACGAATCTACCGGCGGTATTGAGAGATCGAAACGGGAAAGTTGTTCGAGAACATATCGCCGCACGGCCCGTGGCTTGGGGAGGTCAATCCTCCGGGAACCGTTTGGCAAAACATTCGGCTTTCACCCACCCATCCATCCTTTTGGCCTTGAGGACTTGCACCGTCCTTGTGAAATAGACATCGGTACGTCTCCCGGACTTAATGTCCTCGGGGTCCGCGATGGAACATCTGTTTTTCCCAGAAATGAAATCACAATTTCTTTCCATATAACAGAAATTTGCCGAACCTGTCTATAAAAATATTCAGAGAATGGCTCTTGGGAAACCGAAAGGATAATTCGGTGAGAAGTTATAAATCTTGCCGGTGTTTATACTGTGTTTATAATTGTTCGATCACATATCCTTTCCCTTTGAGGATCTGAATGATCCCTCGGTCGCCCACCAGATGACCTGCCCCGACAATGACAAAGGAGGTCGCTTCCGTTCGAATGAAATCTTCGATCTTGGAAGCCATCTTCGTGTTTCTTTCGTAAACGATTTTTTCAAAAATGGGTGATAGTCTCTTGTCTTCCGAAACGCTTCTCGTCAGGATGGACTCCATGCTTCTTGTATCTCCCGATGTCCATGCCCTGGTCAACTGCTCCAACTCCTGCTCAAGGATTCTTAAGTCTTTTAACGTATACGACAGAAGCAACTCCTGGTCTTTATCCGAAAAGCCGGAGAGGAGGTCGAGCTGATAATCAAGACTCTCCAGTTCTGATATCTTCTTCCGACCTTCAGCCTTCGAGAGAAAATACTTATCTATCCCCAGCTCGGGGTCAAGCCCCAATTTCAGGCTCTCCAATGCCACGAGCGTCATCGCCAGAAACCAGGGTTTCTGTTTGACAAGAAGCTCGGCAGGAATACCCAGCCCTCCCGTTTCTTTCAGGAGCCGTTCATAGATTTCGGGGGAAACATGCTTTTCCAGCGTATCGTTCTCCGGATAGAAGGCACGGGCTGCGAATTTTTGGATATCCAGTTTCTTCATATCATTCACATCCGCCTCTACGACTAAAATCTCCGATTCACCAAAGGCTTTTTCGATTTTCTCACTCAGCGGGTAGATCTCTTTTTTGGAATAATGAAGCGAACCCAGGACATACACCGTGTTCGTTTTTGATTGAATTCTCCATAAAAAGCTTTTCTGGGGCGCAGAAAGAGTTTCTTGAGCGAGCACGGACGGTCCAAGGAGAGCAAGGATAAATCCTATGGGCAATAATTTTGATTTCCTATTTTTCATTGTTAAACCTCTCTTTCGTTCAGACAGGCGCCAATCCCATCCATCCGTTTTGGCATCGCCTCTCATGATTCGCTCATCCCCACTGATCAATTTTAGTCCAACTCTCCAACAATTACAATGCGGGTGCTTTGGCACTTAAATTGCTCTTTCACTCTCTTAGCTTTCGGTCTCTTCCAAGAAAAAAAGGGTCGTGCCAAATTAGGTTTGTTTTTCCGCTGTTTCATCTCCAATGCTCAAAAGGGCCGGGGGAAAGGGTTTATGAAAAAGGTTTCAATTTTGTTAACCCTGTTCATTTTTGCGAGTATCAACCACGCGCTGTGTGATCCAGTCAAATCAATAAAGGGCGATGAAGCTCAAGTCACGGCGAGGGAAATGGGAAAAAATGGGGTGGTCATGCAGAAAAAAGCCGCACCTGCAAAAAAACCTACCGGGTGGATAAAAAAGAATCAGACCGCACGCAGCGACATAAACTTCCTAAGAACCCTTGAGGAAAAGGAGAGGTCCCCGTGGGTAGAATCGCCGGATAAAGTAATTTCCTTCCGTGATTTTTCGGAGAATGTCTGGAAAAATCAATTCTCCAGCTCCCCCCAAATGAAGGAAATCAAGTCTTCAGGCTCCAATTCCAGAAGATTCGTTTTGACGTCCAATCGATACGGAAATGGTTCATTCGAAGAAGGAAATATTCTGACCACCTTAAGACTTCTGCACTCGAAGGAACACACGTTCAAAGAAATATTTATGGGATTCCGTTTTTCATTGGATCTGACGAGTCGGCGTCTGTTCCTACAGATGAATGTCGCCCCTTCGACTGAGACAACGTCTGGTTTCATGATCCGGTTTTGACCGGACACGCCCCCCCGCGCCCTGCCGGAGATCCTTGACTGCGACGGCGCAGGACAAGAGGGGGGCTCAAAGAAAGGAACAAGGGTTTCTTCATGGATAAAGAATGTGTCAATATTCTCGTCTTCGGTCACACCCCCTTCGGCATCAGGCGCTTGAGGATAAAAAAAGAAACTCTTCGAATGGCTGCTTATCTCCTCGTCTTTTTTCAATTCGCTATTACATTCTTCTTCTGCGACTACGTGCAGGTCAGAAAGAAGACCTTTCTCCTGAGTCGATTGCGGCAGGAGTCGCAGATTCAGAAGTCCCACATTAACCTCTTTTCAACGAGGATCGACGAACTGGAGAAAAAGCTCTCCCGGTTGAAGGAGATTGACCAGAAGATCCGCGTCATCGCCAATCTGGAAAGAGGTCAGGAGGCCCTCCCTTTCATCGGCATGGGGGGGTCGTCGTTTTCTGTGACCCGGGCAAAATCGGTGACTCGTGTAAAACCAGCAGAAGAACCCAGAGTGGGAAAATCCAAAGTAGAGGAACCCAGGATAGAAGAACCGAAGGAACAAGAACCCAAAGAAAATGCTTCTGCCAAAAAGGGGGATGAAGTCCTCTCCCCAGATAGCTTTCCCTTGGAGACTACCCTAGAGTCGCAATGACATGGTCTATGGTCTTCTTGTCAAGGGATACCTCTCTGTAGATGCTCTTCACTTCCTCCCTGTCCAGTCGTTCGAAATCCTTTTCCACGGGGGTGATCAAAAGGCCTCCCATATCGATGACCCCGGGGCTGACCACCACCCGATCCTTCCCCTCTCTGAAAAAGGCCTCCGGACGGTGCTTTCGGCGCGGGAAGATCAGGACGCGCCATTTTCCCTCTTTTTGAAAACCGGCAATATTCACCATAGGTTCCTCGTCGACGACAAGGACCTTCTTGAGACTGTCCAAGAACTCCTTTAAAACAACCTCGACGGCCAGCGGGTCGTCCCCTTCCAGCAGGATGACTTCCCTTCCCAGATCTCTTAAGCGATAGAGCAAAACACCACCCTCGCGTTGCCTAAGAGGAACGCGGTTCTCGCGGCGCATTTCTTTCTCGATGGGCATCTGTCCCGTCGGGCTCGCATGAAAATGAAGGTGGTCCGGTGCGGAAGCGCCACACTTTGGCCCGTTGTAGAGAATCGTCCAGCCGGGGCTAAAATCGGCGATAAGCCGGAGGAGGAAATCGATTTGCCCGGCGATGGCCTGGAGACGATGGTCTACATGAGAGACGATGAAGTGAGAGGGGAAAATGGGCATCGGGTTGCAGAGGATCAGATATTCGCTTCGGTAGAAGATCCCTCTCTGGCCTGAGGGCAGGCGATCCAGGCAGAGAAAACATCGTCGTTCGTGGGTTTGTGTTCCGCCTACGGCGGCGAGACTACTCTTGATTCTCCCGGGATTGTACTGGAGGCGGATAGAAAACTTGCCACAGAATAAATCCCGTTCTCTAACGTTCTTAAGGGATTCGTAGCCCAGGCGGAGGCCCTGCCAGCTCTTTTTCTGGTCCGAAAGGAGTTCGAGACAGAGCCCCGGTAGACTCTTTCCTCCTTGATCAAACGTGGCGTAAATCTTCTGCGGAAGCAGTGTGCTCCCTTTTATTTTCTTGTAGCCGATGAGATGACTCACCGTCGTTTTCCCCATCGTGAAAGGTTCTTCCCGGACAAATTGAAACCCCATTTTTCTATAAACATCGAGGGCCCGTCTGTTTTCGACCATCACCCCGATCCACAATTCATCGAGGCTTTTTTCGGAGGCATAGCCTTCCGCGGCTTCAATGAGCTGGCTGCCCATCCCCTGCCCCTCACACTCCGGGAGAAGATACAAAGAGGAGACGTAGAGACGATTCTCCTCTCGGCTGAAAAAGAGTCGTGCATACCCGGCAACCTGACCGTCCGTCGCCGCAACGAAACCCTGCATGGATGGGTCATCGAACAGGTTGAGGAGGGATTCCTCTGAGTAGTGAATCTCAAAGTAGGACTTGAGGTCCCTTTCGGGAATGAAGCTCAGGTACGTGGAAACCCAGGACTCCCAGGTGATTCTGCGAATGGATCCGAGATCGCTCTTTTGCCAGGGCCGGACGACGATTCCCATTGCCGTGATTCATCCTCCCTGATTCATTTTCTGCCGGGCGAGAATCTCCTCGGTACGAATCTTGTCCTTAAAAGCATTGTTTCGGTTGGCCTCTCCAACGCTGAGCGCCGAGTCGGTGTTACCCGACCAGCGCCTGCAGAGGTAGAGGCTTTCATAGATCCGCCCGATCCGGTATTCCCGCGAGATCCGGAGCGCTGCCGCATAATCCTCGCCGTAGCTTACATTGAGAAATCCGATGCTGCGCATCAAGCTCGTGTTGAAAGCCCGCGGTGCGCCCAGCCCATTGATACGCAGCGCATTGTTGTGACCATTCTCATCGGTCCATTCTTGGTGGTCGATGAGCCCCGGCGGGATCTCCTGCAGCCCGGAATCGACGAGGGTGTAGGAGCCGATCACCATGGCATAGTTGCTCTGACGTAACATGTTGACCATCTTCTGCAAGGTGTATTTATTGCTGTAAAGATCGTCCGAGTCGAGCTGTACCGCATAGCGGCCGCAGACTTGATTTTGAATCGCTTCATTCCAGCAGCCGCCGATTCCAAGGTCGTTTCTTTCAGGGATGATGTGCTTCAGGCAGGAATGTTGCCTTCCCAGTTCGGAGAGAATAGCCGTTGTTCCGTCTGCCGAGTGATTGTCCACGACGATGACGTTGAACGGAAAATCTGTTTCCTGAGACAGGGCGCTTCTCACGGCCTCGGCAATCGTTTCTTTTCGGTTCAGCACGGGAATGATGACAGAGGCTTCCACGGAGAAGGAGTCCGGTGTTTGCTCGGCCTCCCTCAAGCGATCGGGCGGCAGATGGGCCCCAATCTTCTTCAAATAGTCGGTGAAGACGACTTCCATCTCGCTTTGAGCGGCTTCATTCCGGGGATCCACGTAAGCAAATATCTTTTCTTGTAGGGGCAATTCATGGATTGCCCCTACGTTTCTGATCACGGAATAGAGGGCTTCCCGCAGGTGATAGATAGGGTGGTCTATGGAAACCTTCAACCGAAGGTCGTAGAGACCGGCAAATCTCACTCCCGAGACAACGCCGTATTTTCTCATGCCTTCCCGAACGGCCGCGGCCCGGAAGAGCATCATGGCGCCGAAGTCAAAATCATCACGGACGCTGCCTAACTGATAATCACAGAGTGGATGAAGGGTCTTCCCCTGTGGGCCTTCATCATAATAATCCGAATAGACCACGCCTGCCTGTGACGCGTCCGCTTTCTCCAGAAGTCTCTCCAGGGTCCCGGGCCCGATCGAAATTTGTTGAGGCCCCGGCAGGAAAAGAAGATACTTTGTTTGGGTTTCGGCCACAATCTGACTGAGTGTCTCGTGCGCGTGAAGGGGGCGGCCAACAAAAATACGGCACTTAGAGATTTCCAAACGAAGCGGCTCCTGACGGATAATCAGGATACGCTCAACGAGGTCCGACTGCGTGAGAGAAAGCAGGACCTTTTCGAAGTATGGTTCCGGGATATGGGGAATGACCACAGCAATAGGCTTCATCATAAAGGCCCGCAAGGTCGCGAACTGGCAATGATGCTTTGCATTGTACAATATGCTTACCCTTTTTGGAAATGCGATTTCACCTGACCCCCTCAACGCGGGCCTTATGAAGCCGCGAAGGGATTTGCCTTGGTGGCAGACAAGTGAAAACGGGTGGCGGGCAAGGGGCTTCGTTCGATTGACAAAGACTCATGAGATGTGCTTTAGTTTTGATATCAGGATATGGCAGATAGGGAAGTCCCACCAGACTTACCAGAGTCATGACAAAGGAAGGAAACCAATGGACAAATCAGTTGCTGTCGTCACCGGGGGAACGCGAGGCATTGGCTTGCGGATTGCCGAGCGCTTGGTGCAGCGGGGATATTCTCTGGCGGTCACTTACCTCAGCGATGAGAAATCGGCGGAGAAGGCCCAGCAGCACCTTACTCGCCTTAGGAAAAAAGATCGGCAAATCCTAACGCTCAGAGGAGATGGCGGCGATGCGGAGAGAGTTGCGGAACACCACCGCTCGATTCTCAAGAAATTGGGGCCCGTCAGCGTTCTTGTCAACAACGCCGGGATGATGCCGGTAAGATCCTTTGAAGAAATCGCCGTCAAAGACTGGGATGAAACCATTCGAGTCAACCTGAACAGCGCTTTTTACTGGTGCCGGCAGGTCGTGCCGGGGATGAAGGAGATGAAATTCGGCCGGATCGTCAATATATCCTCCCTCGCAGCGCGGGGAGGCGGCGTGATCGGGCCGCACTATGCGGCGTCCAAGGCGGGAATGTTAGGATTGACCCGCTACGCAGCCCGAGAACTGGGTCCATGCGGTATTACCGTCAATGCCATTGCGCCCGCTTTCATCATCGATGCCGGGGTATTTACGGAGTGGCCGGAAGAATAGAGAGCCTCTCTGAAGGACAAGATTTTTGTGCCTCGCCTGGGAACTTCCGATGATGTCGCCCGTGCGTTTGAATACCTGCTGGATTCGCCTTTCGTCACCGGGGTCACATTAGACGTCAACGGGGGCGCATTTATGATCTGACCAAAGTGGTTTGAAACCCTTGAAAGGAGAAAAGGCATGATCAAAGGGATCGGTCATCTGGGTATCGTCGTTAAAGATTTGGAAAAAAGCCTGAAGGCATTGTCGCAAATCATTGAATTTGAAAAACCGGCCGTCAAAGAGTTCCCGGACAAGAAGATGAGATGTGCCATCGTAGAGACCCAGGGAGTTTTCCTGGAGTTTCTACAGGATAATAGTGACAATGGATTCATGGCGCGTTTTAACCGGGAGAAAGGGGACGCCATTCATCATTTCTGCGTGGTGTCGGACAACATCGAAAAAGACGTAGAGGTGTTGAAGAAAAGAGGCGTTGAGATGATGGACCCAAAGCCCCGAATAGGCCTGCGGGGAAAAAAGATTGCGATGACCATGCCCAACGCTTTGAACGGTATTACGATAGAACTTTCAGAGCCGTGATTCACATTTCCGGCGATGGTTTCTTACGATTTCTACAAGGAAGGGCAACACGCGGGAAAATGAGTATGGGTGTGATCTCGGGATCACTTCAGATTGACAGGATAAGGTTCTTCGGCACCGTTATTTCGTGGAGACGGACGGAGCCCAAACGGGGAGGCCTTTATTCTCTCAAAGCTGACTAAATTTGTTGTTACGAACGAACTCAATTTGAGCATTTCGAACTCACATTCCGCACGGAGATAGCCTATCACGTCGTCTATGCTCCGGCTCCTCAAGACAGAATCCTGCGGCATCCATCGGCCAAAGTACATTAGAGATTCCACCAGTTCTTCATTTTCCATCTCAGTACACCTCTCTTCCAAAAACACTCGTGAAAGTTCTTTCAATAATGACGCAGATGTGGCCAGCCCTCTTCCTCCCGATGAGCTTGCCAAGACGATACTGAAACGACAATATTTTGTTGACGATCGTACTTCTCACCGTCCCTACTTCCTGACCCCTGAGATGAAAAATCGGATTGCTTTCTTAAACACACGACAAAAGAATTTTTCTTATGATATGAGCAATTTCGATGCCAACAACCATAAATCCGCATAACCATCTGATACTGAATGGTTTTCTAAAGTAATGGCGATCCGGAAAGAAATATTTCATGACGTTTTTTGACTTCATTCCGATCGCCAATCCTACGAAAGGTCTGGGGGAGGTGGACCGCCATTCGAGGTCTCTCCGGAGGGCGGGACCTTTCTGTTTATTTCCGCAGGGGCTGGGCCAATTCCTTAAATTCACCCCATTCCCTATTTTTGCTTACGTTACCCCACGGGAAAATTTCCCCATTCCCATCGTCTCGAGACTGTCCTTGAGCATGACCTCCTCCAGAACGAATCTTACTTTACATCTGACTTGACTCAACATCTTGGATAAATGGGACCCGAAAAAAATCAACTCACCGGTGAGTGGAGCATATTCTTTATCAATCGTCCCGCCCGTTATCAAGATTCTGACCGTATCTCCACCTTCCGTATTCCCGTTCCTTGATAACCCCCAGTCGATGAACGCTGAGCCTGATGGATAGATTATTTCGAAAAGAGTTCCCTCCTCTTATCCACTTCACGCTATGCCGCGCGAGCTCAAAGATAAATAGGACGAAATCACTATTTTCTTAACCCAAGGACTGTATTATTGATTTGTAACGATCTGAAGTGATGAATGTTCGGATGTTACTTGGAAAATCAGTGTTTTGATGATGTGATGGGAATCAGCGATGAAGAGGACTGTCATGGCGAACCCGAAAGGAATTTTAATTTAATTCTCATCATCCTCTCAGAGCCATCCAGGTCGAAATATTGGAAACCGAGCTTCTTGTAGAGTTTAATCGCGATGAAGTTTGACACACTAACCGTCAGCCAAACCGAGTCATAGCCGAGTTGCCTGGACGCTTCCAGGGCGAACCGCGTCAGTTCCGTTCCGATCCCGAGATTCCTCTGCTTTTGATCAACGAAGATCACAAATTCACACGATTCGCGCTGTCTATCGGGCACCAGTGAGACATGTCCGATCACGTTCTTTCCTCTCCAAGCGAGATAGTTCTCCCCTATTTCTAAGAGACTCTTCAGCCAGTTCTGGCAGACCTCAGGGTCTTCAGGCGGCAGTCCCTGAGAGGCGGGTTTCGGGCAGAAGTGGTCGTACATCTCCAAAAGAAACGGGAAATCTTCAGAGCCATAGATCCCCATTCCAAAGGAGCCTCCAGACTTGTCAGCTCTGGTGATCTGTTTTGACTTCATTTAAGAAAGAATCTTGAAAAGGCACAACCCTGGTCCCACCCAGTGGTTTCTGACCCAATATACCTCAATTTTTTCGGAAATACAATCTCTCTCGTCCAGCCTCCTGACCCTGTCTTTTTGCTATCCAGAGGTAATCTGTATTATAAATAATCAGAAAAGCAAGAAGTCATTTCTTTGGAAACAGACGGATAAGAATACCGATGATCCTCGTCCACCCTCCTGTTGCAAAACCATGCGAACCCCCGGCAGGCATAGCGAAACTCTGTGGCGCCCTGGATCGTCACGGAGTGACGTACAGGGCTTTGGATGCAAATCTTGAAGGTCTCCTCGACCTCCTGAATGCCTCACCTGCGCCCTCCGATACCTGGACGTTCCGGGCGATCCGTCATCTTTCAAAACATCTCGCCTCGTTCAACGGTTGGAACGTTTACCGGAATCAGGGCCGTTATCGCCGCGCGATAAAAGACCTGAGTCGGATTCTTGAGATGACAGGGCGTCCCGACCGCGCGCACCTCGGCCTGGCGAACTATGAGCACGAAGAGCTCTCTCCTGCGAGGAGCGTAGACCTTCTGGGCGCTGCAGAAAGTCCTGAGGACAATCCCTTCTATCCTTATTTCAAAAAAAGATTGATAGAGCTTCTGAAGAACCGACAGCCTTCGGTGATTGGATTTTCAATGAACTATTTAAGCCAGGCCCTATGCACGTTTGCAATGATCGGTTTTCTTAGACAAGAATTCCCCGGGGTGAAATTGGTTTTGGGCGGAGGACTTGCCACTTCCTGGATGAGAAGGCCTCAATGGAAAAACCCGTTTGATGGCCTCGTGGATCATCTCGTCGCCGGGCCTGGAGAATCACCTTTGCTATCTCTGATGGGGGTAACGCCATCCGGAGAGAATCACTATAGCCCCAATTATGATACCCTCCCTGTAAGAAACTACTTTGCCCCCGGGCCCATCCTCCCCTACAGTTCCTCAAGCGGATGCTACTGGAACAAGTGCTCTTTCTGCCCGGAAAGGGCCGAAGGAAATCCGTATCTTCCTGCTCCTGTGGGAGAAGTCTTCGCCGATCTTTTTCACCTGGTGGACAAGCAAAAACCGGTCCTCATCCATTTCCTCGATAATGCTATCAGCCCATTGCTGATGAGGGCAATCACCGAACGTCCTCCTGGCGTGCCATGGTATGGCTTTGCAAGACTAACACGTCATCTTTCGGATCTGGATTTCTGTATGGCCCTGAGGCGATCAGGATGTGTGATGTTAAAACTCGGGCTCGAATCAGGGGATCAGGCGGTACTTGATTCTTTGCAAAAAGGCATTGACATCGAGGCGGCTTCATCGGTCTTAAAAAATTTGAAAAAGGCAGGCATCGCCACCTACGTCTATCTTCTTTTTGGAACGCCACCCGAAGGCCAGACGGAGGCGCGAAGGACTCTCGAGTTTGTCGTGAAACATCATGATCGCATCGGTTTCTTGAACCTTGCCATATTCAATATGCCGATCGATGCGCCGGAAGCCCGGCACATGAAGACAAAATCCTTCTACGAAGGGGACCTCTCCCTTTATGCAAATTTCGATCATCCAAAAGGGTGGAGCAGGCCACTGATCAGGCAATTCTTGGACAAGGAATTTAGGCGACATCCTGCCGTTGCACCGATTCTGAGAAGAGATCCTCCTGTGTTTACCTCGAATCATGCTCCGTTCTTTGTCATGGATCGGGACTGGATAAGACACGGGGATAGGGGGATGGGGTGATACGGAGACACGGCGATGCGGAGATCAGGAGATGAGGGAATGAGAATCTCGCAAGGTGAAGATAGGGTGAACTCAACAGAAAGAAGATGAGAGAGATTTTTTTAAAAAAATAACTTATAATGAATAATTAAGTTTCTCCGAAAGGTTCCTCGCTCCTTTAAGACCACTTCGGAAGACAGCCGGATTTCTAAAATAAATTTGTGAAAAACATTCGTAACTTCAGCATCATTGCACATATTGATCACGGGAAATCGACCCTCGCGGACCGTCTCATCCAATACACCGGCGTGGTGGATGCGCGGAACTTCAAAGACCAGATCCTGGACAATATGGACATTGAACGCGAGCGGGGAATCACCATCAAAAGCCAGGCCATCGCCCTCCCGTATCACGCCCAGGATGGAGAAGAGTATGTTCTTAACCTGATCGACACGCCGGGTCATGTCGATTTCTCCTATGAGGTCTCGCGCTCCCTGGCCTCTTGCGAAGGCGTCCTTCTTCTGATCGATGCTGCCCAGGGCGTGCAGGCCCAGACGATTGCCAATCTTTATCTGGCCATGGAGAATAACCTGGAGATCATCCCGGTCATCAATAAGATCGATCTTCCCACGGCAGATGTCGAACGGGTGGTGGAGCAGATCGACTCGGAACTCGGACTGGATCCCTTTGGTCATCTGAAATGCTCGGCGAAAGAAGGCATCGGCATCCCAGAGATTCTAGAGGCCATTGTGAAAAGGATACCTCCTCCGAAAGGGGATCCGGAAGGACCGCTGGCGGCCTTGATCTTCGATGCCCAATACGATCCCTTTCGCGGCACGGTTATTCATTGCCGGGCTTTTGATGGAACCGTAAAAAGCGGGGATATTATCCGCTTGATGTCTAATCAGGGAACCCACAAAGTCGAGGAGGTGGGTCGATTCCTGCTCTCCAGAGAAAAACGAGACAGCCTCTCTGCGGGAGAGGTGGGTTATATCTTTGCAGGGGTTAAAACGGTCTCGGACGTACATATCGGGGATACGATTACACTCGACAACCGACCCTGCGACAAGCCGCTGCCCGGCTTCAAAGAATTCAAGCCCGTAGTGTTTTCTTCCATCTATCCGATCGCTCCTGAGGACTATGGGGACTTGGTCGTTGCCCTTGAAAAATATAAGCTGAATGACGCAGCCCTTGTCTATCAGAAAGATTCGTCCGTTGCCCTGGGGCATGGCTTCCATTGCGGATTTCTGGGTCTCCTTCATCTCGAGATCGTCCAGGAAAGGCTTGAGCGTGAATATGATTTATCCATCATCCTGTCCGTTCCGAGCGTTCGCTACCGGTTTACACTGAAAGACGGGAGCACCGTGTTCGTTGACAATCCCGCTCATTACCCGGATCCTAACACCATCGAAAAAGGAGAAGAGCCCTTCATTCGCGCCACCCTGCTGATGCCTGAAAAATATCTGGGCGCTGTGATCAAACTCTGCCTGGAAAGACGCGGTGAAAACTCGAAGCTGAACTACCTGAGCCCGGGCCGCGTGGAGTTGATTTACGAGATGCCCCTGGCCGAGGTGATTTATGATTTTTACGATCGTTTCAAATCCATCACGCAGGGATACGGGTCCTTTGATTACGATGTCCTTGACTACAGAGAAAGTACCCTGGTCTTGGTGGATATCCTGGTCAACGGCGAGAAGGTCGATGCCCTGTCGCAAATCGTCAATCGAGATCAAGCGCGCCCCCGTGCCCTGCGGGCCTGCGAAAAATTGAAGGAAGAAATTCCCCGGCAGATGTTTAAAATAGCGATCCAAGGGGCGATTGGAGGAGAAATCATCTCCCGTACCACGATCTCTCCATTTCGTAAAGATGTGACAGCGAAGTGCTACGGCGGAGATATCACCCGCAAGCGAAAACTTCTGGAAAAACAGAAGAAGGGCAAGAAGCGGATGAAAACCATCGGGTCGGTTTCTATCCCTCAGAGCGCCTTTCTCGCGGTGTTGAAAACGGATACGGATGACTGAAAAACATAAGACATGGGGCATGGCGTAAATATATGAAATCCGAAGCACGAAATCCGAATTTCGAAACAATCTCTGATGCTCAAAATAGGATATATGAACATTTTTTCTCTTTCGGAAATTTGACCACCTGGATTTCGGATTTTTCTAATTCCTATGGCCTGTTTGGCTTAGGCGATGCGAAGCTAGTCTCTGAAACCCGAGTAACCCAATGAACTCAGAACAAATTCCCGGTCTCTACATTCATATTCCTTTTTGTCAGAGCAAATGCTTTTATTGCGACTTCTATTCATCAACCTCCCTCTCTGCCCTTCCCCTTTTTCTCGAGGCCCTCTTCAAAGAAATGGAGATCTACTCCAGCCAATTTAGCTCTTTTGATACGGTCTACATCGGGGGCGGGACGCCTTCTCTTCTCAGCCATCAACAATTGGAAAGCATGCTGGCAGGAATAAGGGAAAACTTCCACCTCACGTCGGACATGGAAATAACCCTGGAAACCAACCCGGCTGATCTCAATCGATCTTATCTTGAATCGTTACGCGAGATCGGAATCAACCGGCTGAATATCGGAATCCAATCCTTTGATCAGGAAGTGCTCCGCTTCCTGGGAAGACGTCACACTCTGACGCAGGCCATTTCAGCCGTTGAGGCTTCAAGAAAAGCAGGGTTTCACAACGTAGGGCTCGACTTGATCTACGCTGTCCCGGGGCAGACCATCGATTCATGGCTCGATACCTTGAAACAGGCTGTTGCCTTTGCACCGGAGCATCTCTCCTGCTATCAACTCACCCTTGAATCTAAGACGCCTTTGGGGAAAAGATACGAGGTGGGGGAGTTTTCCATTCCCGGAGAAGATTTACAGTATGATTTTTTTATGAAGACGTCTCAGGTCCTCGAGGACGCTGGGTATATTCATTATGAGGTATCGAACTTTGCCAGGGAAACAAGGTACACCTCCCGGCATAACCAAAAATATTGGGACCACTCTCCTTATCTCGGTCTGGGGCCTGCCGCCCATTCTTTCTGCGACAATCGTCGCTGGTGGAACTACCGTTCTGTCGATCGATACATCACAGCGGTCAACGGGGAAAATCTTCCGGTTGAGGAAACAGAGATCCTCACGATGGAGCAACTCCGGCTGGAGGCGCTCTATTTTGGCCTAAGGACAAAAAAGGGAATTCATCTCCAGGATTTTAAGAATTTTTATGACTACGATCTTTTCGCCGAAAAAAAGAAAATGCTGAGTAAGCTCCAGGAGGAAGGATTGATCTCCATTCAGAACGGCCATCTCTGCCCTACCCCAATCGGCCTCGCCGTCGCCGACAGCCTGTCGCTGATTTAGGGAAACCCTCTTCCATTTCGAACGAGGTTGCCCGATTATATTTGCATTGCCTGCGATTGTGTGTTATATAAGCAGTGTTCTCGTGTTTTCAATTCATTCCCGCCTCAATGACTTCCAATTGATTACGCGTAAACAGATCCATAAATAAAACCAAATATTTGAAAGGAAAATTATGCAAACGGAGAAGTTTGAAGCTCTCGGAATTTCTATGGAATTGCGCAGAGCCGTAAAGGATATGGGGTATGAAGCCATGACGCCCATTCAGGCAAAGGCTATCCCTCTGATCCTTCAAGGGAAAGATATTATCGGACAGGCACAGACAGGGACAGGGAAAACGCTCGCTTTCGGCCTCCCTCTGCTGAATTCGATACAACCCGGCAACAGGAAAACCCAGGCAATCGTTCTGTGTCCCACCCGTGAGCTGGCTGTTCAGGTAGCAGACGAGCTCAAAAGAGTTCTCATCCACAAGAGAGAAATTAAAGTGCTGCCTATTTACGGAGGGCAGCCGATCGCACAGCAGATTCATGGACTCAGGGCCGGTGCCCATGTCATCATCGGAACCCCCGGCCGCACCATAGACCATATCAACAGGGGTACGTTGAAACTCGATCAGGTGAAAACCGTTGTCCTGGACGAAGCGGACAAGATGCTCGACATGGGTTTTGTTGACGATGTCGAGAAGATCCTTCGGAAGATCCCCACAGAGAGACAGACCCTGCTCTTTTCGGCGACCATGCCCAAACCGATCCTCGACCTGACCCGAAAATATCAGCGGGAGCCGGAGTTTGTCAAAATGGTCCAGAAACAATTAACCGTGCCTCATGTAGAGCAGTATTACCTTGGAGTCCAAGAGGGCATCAAGCTGGATGTCCTGTGCCGCCTCATCGATCTGCACAGCTTAAGGTCCTCCCTCGTTTTCTGCAACAGGAAAAGGAGCGTGGACGAAGTGGTCAGGAAGCTTGGGGCAAGGGGGTATCTTGCTCAAGGTCTCCATGGAGACATGACCCAGCCTCAGAGAGGGCGTGCCATGGACAAGTTCAAGAGGAATATCTCAGAGATACTCGTGGCTACGGACGTCGCGGCAAGAGGCATCAATGTGCAGAACATTCAGGCTGTTTTTAATTACGACCTTCCCCTGGATAAAGAATACTATGTTCACCGAATCGGCAGGACCGCACGCGCAGGGAGGAAAGGACATGCTTTCTCCTTCGTGGTGGGGAGAGAAATCGGAAAGCTCCGGGCAATCGAAGCCTATGCTGCCACAAAAATTGCCTCCATGCCTGTCCCTTCCATGGCGAATGTGAATAAGGTAAGAACCATCCCGTCTCAAAAGGGCAAAGGCATGGGCGGATACAGGCAATCCCAAACGCTATACACATGATAGAAATCAGCTCCGGCTGGAGGCACTCTATTCTGGCCTACGGGTAAAGAAGGGGCTCTCCCTCAAGGACTTCCAGAACCCAATATGGCTTCGATCTCTTCACCGAAAGGCGGACCATTCTGGGTAAACTCCAGGAGGAAGGATTGATCTCCGTCCAAGATGGCCGCCTCTACTCTACCCAACCGGCCTCGCCGTCGCCGACTGCCTTTCGTTGACCGTCCTCTCGAGAAGATGCAAATCAAGACCACACGGGCAGGAGATATTCTTAACCCAGGGATGGGCTTGCCTTATCATTCGTGTTGACTTTTCCAATGGGAGCTATTAGGATTTTCTTTAAGAGATGGCGCTTTGAAAAATAATTCCACAGACATATAAAAAATCACGTTTGTGATCCCTTGATAGAAAGAGGACTTAATTATGCGAATGATCGATACCCACTTCCACATCGGCGTCATCCCCCATGAATGGCAGCATATCCTCGGGCTCTGTGAATTGGACACGGTGATCGTTCCCTCGGATCAGATGATTCCCGACTACTCTACCCTGGACATGGTGAAGGACCATTATGACCGGATCCTCACGGAAAAAACTGAAAATGCCCATGACTTTGGGATATTCAACGTCTTTCTGGCTGTCACTTATCCTATGTGGGGACTCCCCGTGACCTTGCTGGACAAAGGCATCGATCTCATGGAACAGTATATCGGAAAACCTCGGGTCGTGGGCGTTGGCGAGGCAGGAATGGATACGGTGACCGTTGAGCACGAGGAGGTCGTTTTCAAGGCAATGGTCGCGTTTGCCAAGGCGCATCATGTGCCGATTATCGTCCACACCCCGCCCCCGCGCCATTCGCCCTATCTTGGTCGTGAGAAAACCGATTATGACAAACGAAAGGTGATGGAACGGATAATCAAAATTCTTGTCACTTCCGGAATCGATCCCAAGAAGGTAATCCTCGACCATATGAACAAGGAAACCCTTGAGATGGCCTGGGGCTATGGTTCCTGGCTGGGTCTGAGTTGCTGTCTGGACAAACTGAGCGGGCCGGAGATTGTTTCCTTTTACAGAGAGTATGGACCAGATCGCTTTATCGTCAATAGTGAGTGGGGATTCTCTGGAGGGGGCAACCGATCCGTCCCCAAAGTCGTTGTCGATATGAAGGCCGCCAACGCGCCTCTTGAAGATATCCAGAAGATGGTTTTCTACAATGCGAAAACCCTCTTCAACCTTCCGATCTGATTCTGGGCCAATCCATCTACTCGCAAAGCCCAGGTCAAGAGGAAGCGGGCTGTTGTTCTCCGGCTTTCAGCCTTGGCACTTCGCCGTCTTCGTACCACACCTTCCTTATCGGATTGCATTTCTAAAATCCTGGTCCCCCATGATTGCGACGATCACCTTGTAAACCGCTCCATCGATCGCCCGGTTAAGGTTGCCGGAAGCATTATTTCCTTCGTAATTCTTAGACCATGTCCCGTCCATCTTGTCAACCCGTGCCCGGACGATACAGCGCTGTGAGAAGGCTCCCCAGAAGAGACCCACGCTCTCAACGGAAATCTTAAAGCCTACTTCACTCTGGGGTTTTACCTGAACTCCTCTTCTTCTAAGTTCGTCCTCCATCTGGCTGACAATAGAACCCGTCCAATGCTTATAATCTACAAAATATCTTTGGTTTCCTTGAGTGGCGACAAGCGTGAGCTTGGATTCGGGTACACTGTTGGTAAAGGAAACCACTTTCTTGGCATCCATCGCACCGACGACTTCGATCTTGACGGGTATCGCACCCCTTGGATAAACCACCTGAGAACACCCTGAAAAAAGAAAAGCGAACAACACCGTCAACAAGGGAAGAACAAGTTTTGCTGTCTTCAGCATTTTCCATTCTCCTCTCTCTTTTGATAGCAAGAATCCCGCATTACTTCTAGGATGCTAACAGCAAACTCCGTGCCACAGGAGAAATTCATGACATAAAGCAGTGTAACATATTATAATTAAACAAGATTTGTCTTGCTGACGGATGGGAGATGTGGTTATTGACTTAAGAAGGCGCACAATCCATGGGTTGACAGGTGGTCTATTTTTTACCAATGGTTTTTTTGGGGAATGAGTATTCTTTCAAGGATACAGAAGGGTGAATTGCAGGAGGTTGTTGACAAAAAAAGGGTGAGATAACCTTTGGAGGGGGAAATGATTATTTTTAAATTGAAAGTGTTCAAGCCAAGTCGACATTTTTTCTTAAAGGAGGTGTTGAACATGGCAAAAAGTTTAAGCTGTAAGGATGTAGGATCAGATTGTGATTTCTCCGCCTGTGCTAATACAGAGGGTGAACTTTTTGACAAGGTGAAAGATCACGCCAGGAAAGATCACAATATGAACGAATTTTCGAAAGACTTTTACGACAAGGCCCGTTCAGCCATTCGCGATGTCGAACGGTGTTAGCAGAGGGAAACGTCGTTACCATTTTGAGAGGCCACCCGAGACGATCTCGGATGGCTTCTTTTTATCGATTTATCGGCCAGGACTTGATGGGATCTGCTTGATGGCCATAGGCTCATGCTGAGACCGCGAACACTTCCTTAAGCTCTGGAATTTCTTCCCCATGTTCAAGACGGTCAGCCAGGACTCGCAGGGCTAATGCTTCCGCCTTTGAAATAGCTTCGTTCCGACTATCGCCGTACACGATAACTCCAGGAAGTTCTGGGATTTCAGCAATCCAGCGGCCATCCTCTTCTCTGTCAATTTCGATCTTCATACAGTCACCTTAGAGATATGATATCTCACTCCACGAGTGGCATGCAACCCCGTATTTCTCATTCGCCGAACAGTGAAGGTCAGGCGCGCTGCAAAGCGTCGCCTGCACCCTCTTGTTGGCCATCCGCTTTGAATCCTTCGTGGAAAGTGACGGTGCCCTGCGGAGTATGCCCGTCGAAAGACAGAGCAAAGAAGACCTCTTGTGGCACTCCCTCATGCACAAGTCCAGACATGTTTGTGAACCCGAATTTCTTGTAGTAATCCGGATGTCCCACGAGACAACATCCTTGAGCATTCATGTCTTTCAGACGTGACAACCCTTCCTGTATCAGCGCTTTACCGATGCCCTGCCGCTGGTACGCCGGCAACACCGAAACAGGTCCAAGTCCATACCAGTTAGGAGGTGCCATCGGAAATGGTCACGGGAGAGAAAGCAATATGTCCTATCACTCGGCCATCCATTTCTGCGACCAGCGATACCGTAAGAGCTTTGGCGGCACGTAGCGCCTCGATGATGAACTGCTCCGTGTGGTTGCTGATCTCCAAGGTCTTGAACGCTGCGATAGTCACCTCAGTTATCGCGCAAACATCGTTATGCGTCTCGTTCCTGATAACGATCTTTGGATTCATGGTCTCATATTCCTCTTTCTTGCAGGCCAACAAATTAGATGAGGCGCAGGGGCACAGGCCTATAAACAGAAAACGAAAAGACGTTATTCCCTGTCGCCTCGATTTGCTTGTTAGAGCTTCCTCATCATTTCATCGAACTCATCCATGTGACGCGTGAACTCCTTATCCATGACATGCAGCAAGAACTTCGATAGGAAATCACAGATCCTCTTCACGCTGTTAGGGTTTGTCTGGTCTGCGCTTGGCGTGAGGGAACCATGGACGAAGACATGTCGCAGGGACGATGCGAGATAGGTAACGTTACATTCCCTCCCTTTTAGATATTCCTCAAGATGCTTCTTGTTAGTCTGGTTTGTTCGCTCTTGGACGAACTTATAGAACCGATTGCCTGTATCTACCGTCCTGATTGCAGACAGGAGCTTTCTTGTGTTGTACTTTTCCAGTACTTTTAAAAATGTCGACTGCTTCGTCTGAGTGATTTTCATGAATTGTTCAAGTGCAGACCACATAAAGAACAGCCTCAGGAGGCCTTCATAGCCAGACGCTGTAGCCTCTGAATAGGAATCGAAAGAAACCGAGGAGAACGACTTTGCAATTCGATAGCGCGCCGCAAAGCGATTCACTTCGCCTATGTCGTCGATGAACCCAAAGGCACGCGGTGGAGGCCCGTTCACATGTCGGTCAAACCGATGCCAGTCTGTTGGCAGGTTCTTAGGATATGCTGAGACTATCAATCCCATACTTTCCTTGCTCTAACGATAGCCTTAACCAGCGGGCTATATTAACAAAAATGATAACCATAGAGGGCTATTCCCCGTCTGGTTAAAGGCTGTGTTATATGTTTATTCATTTCTTAATTGTCAGCGTAAGCGAGGGCCTCGGAAACAGCCTTGTCTGTTACGGAATGATTTGTCACTCTAGGAAATTGTGATCGATAATCTTTTGCGACCTTTAACGCCTTTTTAACATCCTTTCTTAAGTGTTCTGAACTGTGGATGCCCACGGAAAAATTCATAAGATCATGATCAAGGGTCCTTTCAAGGGTTTCGGTGGCCTCATCCATTTTTCCGTCATGTATCTTGCTGAGTACGAATACTTTTTCCTTGATCGCCAATATCGTCGATAAGTTTGACCCATCGCTGAAAAAGGAGCCAAGAAAACGCGATGCTCTATGTTCCCCTATGGATTCCCCTATCGCTCCTCCGATTATTGCGCCCAAAATGAAGATGCCTATTAATAAGAAGATTTTACGCCGAGTAATGATCATTTGTCATTTCCTTCTTTCATATAACGGCAGAAAGATCACCCGTTGACAATAGCGTGCTCGGCATGCCTATTGTCAATCGGGTGGATTTGCTTGTTAGGCCATGATGCTCTTCGATTAAAAATCAATAATGATGTTTGCCGCCGCATACTTTTTCAAATGTGCATCTAACTCATCATTTTATCGATTATTATGAAACATAGGACAAAGGCAAATACGTGAATCAAAAACCATAATATAGCAATACTCTTCTCTTTCAAGGCTGCCTTTAAAAATCTCACATAAATTGGTTGCACGAAAAACGGATTATAGCTGGTGACAATTTTCCTTTTCATCAGAAATCTATACATAGCAGTATATGACACAACGACCATGAGAAGGATAATGCGGCTACATAAAAAAGACCGATCACGACAGTGAATTCCCTTCTGGTGTATTTAAGATTGGATTCAAACAAACAATTCCAATTTCGACTGGACCCCTCCAATCCGAAATCACTCTTGTCCAAGATAGGTTTTGAAAAAGAAAAGGCCCTCGTTTAATAATGTGGTGGAGGATTTCTGCCAGGGAATCCCATCACACATAAAGGAGGGCCCGCGATGAATAATTTTTGTAGCATATTCAGCCAACTCTTACAACTTTTTCCAAGAGTTGAGTTCCAACACATGGTGAAAGAAACCCATGCCGAACGTCATGCGAAAGGATTTACTTGCTGGGGTCAATTTGTCGCCATGCTGTTTTGTCAATTGGGCCGCGCCCATTCCCTCCGGGAGATTAACGGGGGACTCCGAAGTTGCGAAGGCAAACTCAAACACCTGGGCATCACCGCTCCGAGTCATTCCACCCTGGCTTATGCCAACCAACATCGTCCCTGGAAACTTTATCAGGAACTGTTTCTTCGACTCTTTGAACGATGCCATATCCAGGTCGTTGGGAAGAAAACGTTCCGGTTTAAAAAGAAATTGATCAGCATGGATTCGACCACCATCGATTTGTGTCTGGAGATGTTTGATTGCGTACACACCCAGTGTCATACACACCCAGCACACACCCAGTGTCAGGTCTTTACGGGCTGTTGCCCAAATGATGCTTGCAACGATTATACATTCGAGCTATAAGCATGGCAACACAAATCAGGAATGGAGATTTTGCCATGATGGGTCAACAGACAGGAATTCAGCCGAAGATCTTCTATCCTCATATGAACCTTGAGCAAAGGGTTCCCCGGACACATCTTCTGAGAAGGATTCAAGAGCAGATTGACTTTAACTTCATCTATGCGGAGGTCAGAGACACCTATGGGGGCAATGGGAATGTTTCCATTCCTCCTCCTGTGATCCTGAAGATGATGTTGCTTTTGGTTCTTTACAATGTTCGATCGGAACGGGAGTTGATGGAAACGATTCCCATGCGATTAGACTGGCTATGGTTTTTAGGGTACGACATAGACAGTGAAGTGCCGGATCACAGTGTTTTGAGTAAAGCCCGGGCGCGGTGGGGAGTGGAGGCGTTTCGGAGGTTTTTTGAGCGAATTGTTTGGCAATGTGTGGAAGCAGGGTTAGTGGATGGCAGTAAGATCTTTGTGGATTCGAGCCTGGTGGATGCGGATGCATCGAATAACTCTGTGATCGACACTCGATCTCTAAAGGTTCAACTTCAGGAGAGCTACAAGAAGTTGGAAGCCCGTTTGGAGGAGAAGAGCGAGAGCACGGATTCCTCGAGGAGATACGTTAAAGAGAACAGTCGTTATATCTCTACCACCGATCCGGATGCGGCGATTGTGAATCGGGGGAAGCCGAAACTTTCCTATCAGGTTCATCGGGCAGTGGATGGGCGGAGTGAAGTGATCACAGCCACGGAGACGACCTCTGGAGATGTCAATGAAGCCCATGAGATGATTCCTTTATTAGAGAGTCACCATTTAAACACAGGGATCAAGGCGGATACGGTGGTGGCGGACAGCAAATATGGGACGATCGAGAACTTTTTGGCCTGTCATGATCAGAGGGGTAGAGGCACACATGCCGGATTTGAAGGAATCGACGGCGAAGCGAATCGAGAAGCTCAACATCTTTTCGGAAGAGCGGTTTGAGTATGATGGGGAGAGCGACACCTATCGTTGTCCGGCAGGGAATCGGTTGAAGCCTAGATCCTTACATCATGAGTCGGCAAAGTAGAGATTACGCTGCATCCAAGAAGATTTGTGCTGCATGTCACTTAAGAGAGCAGTGTACCAGGAACAAGTCGGGTCGGACGATCAAGCGACATCTGAGGCAGGAAGAGCTAGACAGGATGCGGGAGGCGAGTCGATCGGCCAAAGCGAAGCGGGATATCAAAATGAGGCAGCACTTGATGGAGCGTTCCTATGCCAGAGGGACGCGGTATGGATTTGACCGGGCACGATGGAGAGGGCTTTGGCGGGTGCAGATACAGGAATACTTGATCTCTGCTGTCCAGAACATTCAGGTTTTGCTGAGGTATGGATCTTATCTAAAGAGAAGTCCATCGGTCATGATGGAGCAGATCAAAGGGGCTATGACAAGGGATATAAGGTCTTTTTTAGATTTTAAGGAGCTGATGAACTCAAAAATCGGCCAAAGGGTGCTATTTGGTTTTACTTACCCTCGGCTATCATTCATCGAAACTTAAATTTTCAGATATTTTTGAATTGGGCTTTTGAGCAACAGCCCGTTGACATGAGACAATTTGAGTATCTTTCGGGAAAACCCCGTCTAAGAAAGTTCTTTCTCAATCTTGCTCAATTCCCGATCAAATCCTCGGTCTCGCTGCCGCTTCCCCTCTACCCTCCTGAAGGCTACGCTCACTGCCGTATAGTGCCTTTTGCCAAAGATGGCCCCAATCTCATTGAGCGAAAGATCCGTCTTCTTCCTCACCAGATACATCGCAACCTGAGTCCCGCGGTGGAGAGGATGCGCTAGCCGTGTGATCCTATCGGCTGGAACTCCATAGAATGATGCTACCTTCTCCACAATCACTCCAGCCTCCGTCTTGCGATGAATTTCCTTGAGCACAGGAACCTCATTCCGTCCCTGAAGTCCTTCCACCCGATTCTTTACTCCCACCCAAAATGTCTCGCCTCCCAGAACAATCCCCCCCGTTACTGCCTCCAAGGGATCCCTGACCTCCCCCTTTAGTCCCTCCTCCACAAACTCTCGATATTTACGCCGCCCCTTACCCAGGCTCTTGTCCATCTGTCCCAAAATGTCCTCTCTCCGAAGCCACCCCGGACAAGACCCCGAAGACAGATAACTAGGATAACTGCTCCATCGATAGGCCTCCGGCCTCTTCACCATTCCCGCCCTCACTGGATTTAGGTGGATGTAACGGGACAGCTCTAACAAATATGGATCCTTTTCCACAACAATGCTTCGATAGCGACCCTGGAAAAGATGCCCCACCCGATCATGCCTCCGGTTAAAGTAATTTGTATAAGCGGTATTCAAATCGTGCAAAGCGGCAGATAAGTTTGCCCGGGGGGTTTCAACAAGAACGTGATAATGATTGGTCATGAGGACATAAGAATGAATCACAACGCCGTAGCGCTCGTAAATCGGCTCAAAACGACTAACAAAGCGAAGATAGTCCTGCTCTATCAGAAAAATCGGCCGCTTCTCGTTTCCCCTTGCCGTAATGTGATAAAAGCCACCTTCCCACTCGACTCGCAGCGGTCTCGACATAATACCACACTATCTACCATAAATTAATGTCTCATGTCAAGACCTGACACCGTTTTCCTTTACGACTCCTCATTAATGGACACATCCTACTGGTTATCGCTGCTAACCAGTCGTTTAATAAAACTTCGATAGGAATGCGGTTCTCGCTTCAAAATCGTTGATAGCACCAGCTTATTGCCTCCTGGAAAACCATGGGCATCATAATGCTGAAGCATTTTTAAAAATGTCTCGCTACTAGCCTCCCCCAAGGGATACTCCTTCTCTCACATACTCCTCATATCTCTTAACTGCCCGACGCCCCTTACCGAAATAGGCCCTAATTGCCTTACTATCCTGCCACTCCTGCCTTACCCTCCCCAGGATCGCGGCATGACCTGTCCAACGATAGTCTCTCACGGCTTCAAGCTACCCACTATCCTTGCTCTTAACGGATTTAAATGAATGTATCTCGTCAATTCCAGTAGATAGGGGTCGTCTTCACATATGATCGATTTGTATCTGTTCTGAAAGAGATGACCATATCTCTTGTGCTAGGCAGATTAAAGTTCACGACGTATCCGTAAGAAGTTTCCTCATGCTCTTCGAAATAGGCTGCCGACCCGTCCGAAGCAATAAATGAAAGTGGTTGGGCATCAGAGACCAAGCATAGACGATGAGCTCCCCGCCCATCGACAAATCTGCCAGCCTATTGAACGAAATCCTCCCCGGTCTTGATCTGTGCGGAAGATGCTTGTCCGGTCGATGCCTTGGCCTATGATATGATGCAACGCCCCGGGAGCATCAGTCTTGGCTGTCTCGGCATAAAACCACCTTACAGACTTTCGCTCTAGCTGTCAAGTTGTTTTAGAACCAACGTCCCCTAGATCTTTGCCGCCGGAGGGTTCTTTGCAGCTGCTATCCAGGTTCTACACCACTTCCATGGCCTTCGGTATCAATCAGTAACTCGGCTCCCTCTTGCTCCCCTTTTGGGGCCACATTTCGACGCTGCAGGATTCACTTGATGTTACGGGCTGCTGTTTTGCTCCTCTTCTCAGAGGGTTACATCGCTTCAACACATTCAGTCGCCCGAATGCATTGGATGCCTGCTACATGGCCCCCTGGCGGTTACCATGACCGGACTTGCACCGGTTCACGAGTAGATAGCTTTGCAGGGCACACAATTGACATGTTCGCTATTGATGCCTAATAGCTTTTGATACAATGTCCTTCATGATTTTACCATCTTTGCTGTTATTGAAATCTCTTAATATTATTTATCCAGAAAGGCAGGTCTTTTTTTAAACATAGGTCCCTCAAGA
>CAVPSJ010000007.1:0-229796 GCA_963708295.1 uncultured delta proteobacterium
AGATATAATAAATATTCTTTAACTTATAGTTAGTTACATGATTTATTCGCGTGAAGAAATACAATCGATGACTCATGCGACCTTTTTGTGAAGGAAAAAAGTTTCTCAAAAAGGAAAAAATGATTCCTAAGAAATTCATTGACAAAGTCTCTTCTGTGTAGTAAAAACAGCGACGGGTGACAGTTCGAACAGATGCTTCGACTCATGGCCGGTTCTGAACGGGGAGGCCCGTGAGATTTTTTCGATCCGAAGGGGTTTCTTTCCTTTTCTCGACAACCGGGGGGGTCGCGGATGCTTAGTAACCCGTCTCGCGCCTTGAAGAGCCAAGCGGAACGTCTGATCGCCGCTGGACGCGTGGTGTTGTCAGTATTTTCCCTGCTCGCGATCTTGCTGGACCCGTCCGGACCCGGCAAGTATGCCAATTTGGCGTTCGCCCTGTTGGCCGGTTATGTGGTCTATGCTACGCTCCTGGCTTTCCTGGTGTGGAGATTACCAAAACTCCCGGGCCGCCTCCCCATTATTACCCATGTCTTCGATCTCATCGTGTTCTCCCTCCTCCTGTATTTCAGCGAACGCCCTGCCAATCCGTCTTTTGCCTGTTTTGTATTCTCCATTATGGGCGCCACCCTGCGCTGGCAGTGGCGGGGGACGTTGTGGACCGCGGTTGCAGCCCTCGTGGCCTCCATTGGCCTGGGGGTACTCGCTATGCAGTTTCGGCATGACCCGGCCTTCGAACTGTATCGCTTCATCCTCCGGAGCATTTATCTGACCGTGGTCGCTATTCTGGTGGGTTACTTAGGGATCTACCAGGAGCGGCGGCGCAGCGAAATCTCCATGCTGGCGGCCTGGCCCCGGGATCTCCCGCTTGAAGCCTCCGCCCTGGTGCGTGGCGTGTTGAAGCAGGCTTGCGGTATCCTCCGCGCCCGGCGCATACTCATGGCCTGGGATGAAAAGGAAGAACCCTGGGTCCACCTGGCGTTATGGTCCTCCGGCGAGTTCAACTGGACACGCGAGCCTCCCACCCGGTTCCAGCCGCTGGTGGCGGAGCCGCTGTCCGGCAGCGACTTTTTCTGCCAGGATCTCTGTACTCCAAGTCCCACGGTGCTTCTTACATCCCCTGCCGGCTTGCAAACCTGGCAGGGTTCGCCGCTGCACTCTGATCTGCAGCAGCGGTTTGCCATTAAGAGTGTCCTTTCCTTGAAGCTCCGTGGGGAAAGCCTGGAAGGATACCTCTTTTTTCTGGACAAGCGGGGTCTGACCTCTGATGATCTGCTCCTGGGCCAGGTTGTCGCTCGGGAGGTCTTAGCCCGCCTGGACCTCTTCTACCTTATTCAGCGACTTAAGCAGATGGCAGCCGCCGAAGCGCGTCTTCGCGTCTCCTACGACCTGCATGACGGCCTGCTTCAATCCCTGGCTGTAGCCACGATGAAATTGGACACGGTCTGCCGCCTGCTGGACGAGGATCCATCGAAGGCCAAGGAGCCCTTGCTGGAAATCGATCGTTTGCTCTGCGATGAGCAAGACGGCCTGCGCTCCTTCATCCGGGAGCTGAAATCTCTCTCAGGCGGCGTGGACCAGGGGGAAGCCAGCCTGATCATCCGCCTGAAGGGTTTGGTCAAACAGGTCGAGAGACAATGGGGTCTGCACGTGCACCTTACCATGGCGGGCCTTGACTCAGGGGTGCCTAAGACCCTGCCGCAGGATATTTACTACCTTGTCCGTGAAACCCTGCTCAATGCCGCGCGGCACGCCGGCGCCTCGTCGGTAGGCGTGGAACTACGCGTGGAGGACCATGAGATTCGGATTACTGTGGCCGATAACGGCCGGGGCTTCTCGTTCCGCGGCCACTATGATCACTCCACGTTGATGGAGAGAAAACTCGGGCCAGTGACTCTGAAGGGACGGATTGAGTCCCTCGGAGGGACTCTGGCCATTGACTCGAGCGAGGCCGGGGCGAGGCTGGAGATTATCGCTCCCTTGCTCCGGAGCCTGAGATGCCGATCACGCTGGTCCTGGCCGATGATCATCCTATCTTCCTCGACGGCCTGGAGGACATCTTTCGCCGGGAGCCGGACTTCCAGGTCCTGGCGCGCTGTCTGGAAGGTCGAGGCAGCGCTGCGGGCGGTGCGTCAACTGAAGCCGGATGTCTTGATCCTCGATCTCCGCATGCCCAAAATGGATGGCCTCGGCAGTCCTCCGGGAGATGCAAAAAGAGAAGCTCTCGACACGGGTGGTTGTCCTGACGGCGGCGCTGGACGAAGATGAGGTGCTCGAGGCCATCCGCCTGGGTGTGTACGGCGTAGTGCTCAAGGAGATGGCACCGCGACTTCTGGTTCAATGTGTCCGCAAGGTGCATGCCGGCGAGCAATGGCTGGAGAAACGTTCCGTCAGCCTCGCCCTGGAAAGATTGCTCAAGCGTGAGGCCGCCACCCGCCAGATCGCCGGGCTCCTGACGCCACGGGAGATCGAGATTGTGCGCATGGTGGCCGACGGCCTGCGGAACAAGGAGATCGCCGACCGCTTGTATATTAGTGAAGGCACCGTCAAGGTTCACCTCCACAATATCTACGAAAAACTCAAGGTGAATAGCCGCCTGCAACTGGCCCGCTACGCCCGGGACGAAGGGCTGGTCTGAATTCCCCGTCTCCTCTCTCACGTCACTTCTTAAAGTATTTACCTTTATATTTTTCCTCACCACACTGTTCCGGGCGCTTCGATTCAAATGGCTGCTTTATGCATTACCGGTCAGCGGAATTGGAAATTGGGGAACATTGAAGGCAGGATGGGTGGCCGGATTTCTGATGGTTGGGCTCTCCAAAGAGAAAGCAATCGCTACAGGGCTTCGGAATTCATATCATTATTTTCGTCACCTGCGCAATCATCAGCTTCTTCTGCTGGCACACTTTTAAAAAACAAAAAAACCCTTCTCCGACCGCTCGTTAGAAGTCTGGTGGGAGAAGGGTTTTCGCTCAGGATCACCGAAATTAAAGGGTTTTCATTAAGCCTTTTGGCTCACGTTTCGCTTGGAGGCCTTCAAAGGATTCAATTTGAAAGAATCCTCCTTGACTTCCTTCTTGACGTGAGTGGCGAAATTGCAGGGTCCTTTTGCCCACTTCACAGAGGGCTCACAATAGGTTTTGCAATAGGAACCTACTTCATAAGTGGCCACTCGGTCACATCCTTTGCAGGATTCCACGATGGGATAACATCTCCCACCGTTGTAGGAACAGCCGCTCTTCTTCATGAAGATACATTCTGCTCCCACTTTGACAGTTTGACAAACCATGGCGATCTACCTCCCTTTCAATGAATTTATTTTCTTCCAACTTACCTAAAATAATTGAAGTTTGCTCTTTCGAAAAAGAGCACAAAAAAAAGAGCTACCGGCTTCCGGTAACTCGATTTGGTCTCCTAAATAACGAGATACCGTGAAATAATTAGATAATTTGCCTCCGCTGTATAGCTAAGTTGTATAAAATAAAAAGCCTCCCCTACCTTATCCGAAATCTATCTTAATAATTTAAAACATCCGGAATTATTTGTCAAGGTTTTTTTAGATTTTTTTAGATTTTTTTTAGGAAAAAATCTTGACAGGTTTTGGAAACTTGGTTATTCGTCAATTGGTAGCCGATGAGACCCGGTCTCTCAAAGAAAATTAGAAAATTCAGGTTCCTATGCTCCTTCACCGTTCATCTCTTGCTCATGAACTGACCGCAACCATTGCCTTTCTCCTTTTCATTCTTTTTGGACTTGGTCCCCGGGCCCTCAGCGCCTCACCGCGACTTCCCAACGTCACCCCGGAGATGGAGAAGCCTGGATTTTGGATTAAGAAGATTGAAAATCCAACGAGTCCGTTATTGACTCTTGAGAAGATTCAAAAGATGAACGAAGAAAATCTGAAAATAAAGGACCTTGGTCTTTTCAGAATAAGGAACCTTAAAGAAGCCTGGTCAAGGCAGGAAATTCTCTCTTTCCTGAAAGAGGATTGGGAGAACTTCGGAAGAAGCGAAGAAGTTCGATATGGCAAAAGCGGAGCCCCTCTCCGAGACTTTTTCTGGGATAAATTAAAAAACGACCTTCACCAGGAGCTGATCCAAGAAACGAGCCGGATGCTTTTTGCTCTCGTCGTCAAACGGGCAGATATCCGTGTCTTCCCCACAGATGAACCTTCCATGAGTGCCCCGAACCAACAAGAGTTCGACCTTTTTCAACAATCCTCCATCTCTCCGGGGTCTCCGGTCGGAATCTATACCTTCAATCAAGATAAAAAGTGGGCTTATATCCAGACCCAATTTATCCGCGGATGGATACACACACACGATCTGGCGATCGCTAAGGAGAAATCTGGGATAGCGGATTATGCAGAACCAAAAGACCGGTTGGTGGTGACAGGAAATGTTGTGACAGTCTTCGGTGATCCCTCTCTTCGACAGCCGGTTTTTACTGCCCAGATGGGGGATTCCTTCCCTCTCCTCAGCGTCCCCGGCGGGAGGAAAGGACCCCACTCATTCTACGTCATCCAAATCGGCGCAAGAGAAGACAACGGACCATTGATCCTTCGTAAAGGATACCTCCGCGCGAGCGAGGATGTACACCGGGGTTTTCTTCCGTACACTCAGGAAAATGTTGCCCGTCAGGCGTTTAAGATGCTCCACCACCCCTATGGTTGGGGAGACAGGCTCGGCGGCAGGGATTGCTCCCGTTTCATCATGGACCTCTTCAGGACCTTCGGCATTCTGATGCCCCGAAATTCAAAAGAACAGGCATTGGTTGGAATGGATCTGGGTTCGGTAGAGGAAAAGGACGTCCAAGAAAAAAGAAAGATCTTGGATCAATCCATCCCCCTGGCGACCACGCTCCGGCTACCCGGTCACATCATGCTCTATCTCGGCAAGGATCAAGGGAAGCACTATGTCATCCATAGTATCTGGGGCGTCCAGAAGTCAGGAAAGGGAGGGTCGACACTGCAAAAAATTGGAAAGGTCGTCGTTACTGATCTCAGCTTAGGAGAAAAAGGGCCCAACCGATCGTTACTGGAGCGAATTACCCGTATCCGAATCATCGGGCCAAATCCCGAAATTCATAAAAAGCAAACTCCTAAGACATCCGAAGATAGATGATCGAATTGACAGAGTGATCTATTTGCCGTAAAAAAGGCGAGGCGTCTGAAAGATTGCGACCACATTTTTTATTAAGATCGCACCTGAAAACCCCGTCCTGTGGATGGGGATGAAAGGTGCGTCTGCTGAAAGCAGAAAAAATAAATCAGATGACTTTAAAACCTAATTTCTAAAGCCCAAAACCGAGATCGAGAAATCGATAGATCCTGAATCAAGTTCAGGACCTGGTTCGGGATGACAAAAAGATCAGAACCGAACCGTCATGTCATGCTTCTTCTGAACCTTGGACTGATGAAAATCAGGCTTGTTTCAGCCCCGCCCTGTGGGCGGGGTTCTTTACTTGAGGCAGTTCGGGATCGTCCTTGGATTGAAGCTTAAATGGTGGAAAAACGAAACAAGGTGTTTGTGACTGGAGGGACCGGCTTTATTGGACCAAAACTGGTAGCCGAACTGGTCCGGAAAGGGCACATCGTTCATGTCTTGATGCGGCCGACCAGTAATACCGAGGGACTGGAGCATGAAAAAATTCACCTTTTTACAGGCGACCTGATAAATAGCGAATCCATCAGAAAAGCGATGGAGGGGTGCACCCAAGTCTATCATCTGGCTGCCTATGCAAAGAACTGGGCCAAAGATCCGAAAACTTTCTACCAAAGCAACGTAGAAGGACTCTGTAATGTCTGGGAAATGGCGAAGGTCTTGGGCATGGAACGAGTGGTGTTTACTTCCTCCATTGTGACTTGTGGACCTACAGAGCCTGGGGTGGTGGGGAATGAGGAAAGACAATGTTCCATGCCAAACTGTTTCACGGACTATCAGGCAACCAAGATCATGGGTGAACAACACGCCTGCCGATATGCGGATCAAGGGCTCTCTCTAATCACCGTTACTCCGACACGCGTTTATGGCCCAGGAAAAATGAATGAGGGAAACTCTGTCACGAGGATGATCGATCTCTATGACCGGGGTAAATTTCCTTTTCTCATCAATCACGGGATCAATGTTGGAAATTACGTCTTTGTGGATAATGTCGTCCAGGGGCTCATCCTCGCAATGGAAAAGGGCAACGTGGGTGAACGCTATATTCTCGGCGGAGAAAACATTCCTCTCAGACAACTTTTCGAACTGATTGATGAATTAAGCGGAGGGAAACATTTCCAAATCAACATCCCCACGTGGTTCGCCATGCTTTACTCCCGACTGGAACAGAAAAAAGCGGGGTGGTTTAGCCTCTATCCCCTCATTACGCCTGGCTGGGTAGAAACTTTTATCCATGACTGGGCCTATTCAAGTGCAAAAGCTGAGAAACAACTGGGTTACAAAATCACTCCACTCAGGGAGGGGATACGAACCACCCTGGCATGGCTGCATCAACTCAGGGACAAGGCCGCATGAATCGACTCAAATCTCTCATCTGCCCCGATGGGTTCTTCAGCAGGGAAAATAAGAAATCGACCGTCATCCTGCTGAGCGCACCGATTATTCTGACAACCTTTCACTATTTTGGAATGAAAACTTTTTATCTGAATCATCTTGCGCGGACATTTGTTCTCTTTGAAAACAGTGAACTGACTTCCGCCCTCTATGTATTCTTCTCTTCTTTCATTCTTCTGGGATGGATCCCTGCGCTGATTATAAGATTCGTTTTCCATGAACCTCTATCGGCCTACGGTGTACAAATGGGAGACATCCGATTTGGAATAAAATCTTTCTTATTTCTCGCTCCCGTGATGATTGCCCTGAGCTATCTCTCTTCACGAACGGAGCCCTTTCTGCTCGAATACCCTCTCTACAAAGGCGCAAGCAGTTCTCTGTGGATGTTCTCTTTCTACTCTCTTTCTTGCCTGATGTTCTATCTGGGATGGGAATTTTTCTTCCGCGGTTATATGCAGTTTGGATTACAGGAGAACTTTGGAGGCTGGAATGCCATTCTCGTCCAAACGCTTACCTCTTGCCTCTTACATATCGGCAAACCCCCTGCTGAAATTTACGGCTCTATCCTCGGGGGAGTCGTTTGGGGCATGATGGCATGGGGGGGTCATTCGCTCCTCTTTATTATTTTACTGCATTGGCTCTTGGGTGTTTCTCTTGATGTCTTTATATCCTATTTTTAATAGTAAGACCATAGGATAACCCCGTGACCCTCATTCTATCAAAGGTCCCTTCTTAGGAGCTTCCATCGATGAATATTATTCTCTTCTTGAAGGGAGTCGTCGTCGGCTTATCCATGGCAGTTCCTGTGGGTCCGATTGGAATTCTCTGCATACGCCGCACCCTGTTGGAAGGCCGCCTCTCCGGCTTCGTTTCCGCTCTGGGTCTGGCAACGGCGGATGTGGTCTTTGGATGCATCGCCGGGTTTGGGCTGACTTTCATTTCGGACTTTCTGATCAGCCAGCAATTCTGGCTTCGCCTGATCGGCGGCCTATTTCTCTGCGCCATCGGCCTCAAAGTATTATTGACCAAGTTTGTGGAGCGGGAAGTAGCTTCTCGGGGAAAGGGTTACCTGGGTGCTTATACCTCCATGTTCTTCCTTACGTTGACCTACCCCATGACCGTCCTTATCTTTCTGGGGATTTTCGCGGGGTTGGGCATAGGAAATGCCAGAGGCAACTACGCCGCTATTGCAGCACTGGTGTTCGGGGTTTTCATCGGTTCCATCCTATGGTGGGCTATCCTGAGCAGCTTCATAGGTGCGTTGCGTGACAGATTCAGAAATCAGAATTGGCAATGGGTCAATAAAATCTCTGGGATACTCATCACTGGATTTGGCTTGGCGGTACTGTTGAGTCTCGTCCTCTGACGGTATTTCCCTTCATAAATTTCTCCCCCTCCCCCATTTTTTGCCCGCGACCTTGTGGCAAAGAGAAAATATTTTTTTCTCAAGACAGAGAGGGCGGGTTGGAGAAGGTTTGGCTGCACAGGTTTCAAGAGAAAAACATGTTTCAAGATCCCGCCCGGGCTCATCCTGTTTGCCCTCAACGTGGGCCTTAGGAAGCCTCAGAGGGGATCTACCCCGGTCCGGGGGAAAGATTAAGCCGGGGGAAGGCAAGCTCATGAACCCCCTTGACAATTGACTGAAAACAGATAGAATTTTTAGGACTTAGACGGGAGAAAAGAAATTTGAAAGCTTTGGTAACAGGAGGAACAGGGTTCATCGGAAGCCACCTCGCCGAAGCGCTACTTCAGCGGGGCGTCCAGGTCCGCTGCCTCGTGCGAAAAGGGAGTGATTTGAAGTGGCTTAAAGGCCTACCCATCGAGACCATCTCCGGAGACTGCGGTGACAGGGCCTCCTTGAGGGAGGCGGTGAAAGAGGTTGATCAGGTATTCCATCTCGCAGGCATCACCAAGGCGGTGAAGGAGAAAACCTACTTCGAGGTGAATGCCTTCGGAACAGAGAACTTGATTCACGCCTGCCTTGAGAATAACCGTCGTATCCAAAAGTTTATCTATCTTTCGAGTCAAGCCGCCGCGGGCCCGTGTCGGAACGGCGATAAAAAGAAGGAGTCCGATGAGTGTCAACCCATATCCGCCTATGGCCAGAGTAAAAGAAGGGGAGAGGAGCTGGCCCTCGCTCATGCTCACGAGATCCCCCTCATTATTCTACGGCCAACCGGGGTATATGGTCCAAGAGATAAGGATTTCTATGCCTTATTCAAATGGATCTCCAAAAGGATCAAACCCAGCTTCAGTGGAAAAGTCAGCCTCTGTTATGTTCAAGATGTCATCCATGCCATTCTACTGGCCTCTGAGTCGCAAACAAGAAGCGGCGAAATATTTTTTCTTTCCGACGGGACGGATTATCTGATGAAGGAAGTCGGCGATGTCTTTGCCAAGACGATGGGGGTCACCCCCTTCTCTGTTCCTATTTCCAAATGGCTCCTCTTCAGAATCGCCTCCTTCTCGGAGTATCTGTCCCTCGTCTCTCGGAAGCCCTCGTTCCTCAGCAGAGGGATGGCGGAACAGATGGTTCAGGAGGATTGGACCTGTGACATCACAAAGGCCAAAACCACGCTGGGCTTCCAACCCCAATTTCAGCTTTTGCAGGGGGCCAGATTAACCTACCAGTGGTACAAGAACCAGAATTGGCTATAGGAGATCGCCCCATGATCCTTGGAACCCCTCAAAAAATGCTTAAGAACCACCGAACGGACCGGGAGGTTGAGATCATTGAAAAGTCGGAAAAAAAACGGAGGCCGATATGATTAATACCGTCGGCACGACAAGGCAAGAACTCCGGATCGAAGAAGCAAAAAATCAGCAAGACCTCATGACTTTCGTCCGGTTCCCCTGGGAGATTTATAGGGGGGATCGTTACTGGGTCCCTCCTCTCATCAAAGACCAGCTATTGAAATTCAGTCCAACCCATCCCTTCCGCTCTCATTCGGAGATGATTCTTTTTCTCGCTTACCGGGGAGGAAAGATTGAGGGAAGAATCGCAGGAATCATCGACCACAATTACATCGAGTTTCACCAGGAGAAATTGGGTTTCTTCGGCTTCTTCGAATCCATTCCCGATGCGGAAGTGGCGGGAACTCTCCTTTCAAGGGTTGCCGGTTGGCTGAAAGGAAATGGAATGGAAAAGATGGCCGGGCCGATGAATCCCTCCACTAACGATGAATGCGGTCTGCTCGTCGAGGGATTCGATGCCTCCCCCTGCCTGATGATGCCTTACAATCCCCGCGCTTACCCTTCTTTGCTTGAGGGTTTTGGATTGAGGAAGAGGATGGATCTTTATGCTCTTCTCCTGGAAGAATCCACTTTCCATCTCGATCGTCTGGACCGTATCACCGAGAGGCTGAAAAAAAGAGAACCTCGGCTTCATGTCCGGCCCATCAATCTCCGTCGCTTTGATGAGGAGCTGAAGATTGTCAAGGAAATCTACAACCAGGCCTGGAGTAAGAACTGGGGATTTGTCCCCATGACCGATGAAGAGATTAACCTTGCGGCAAAAGAGCTCAAGCCCCTTGTCGTTTCTGATTTGATCCTCTTTGCCTACTGGGAAAAAGAACCCGTCGGCTTTTCAGTCTCCCTTCCGGATTATAATGAAGTCCTCAAACACCTGAATGGAAAGATCGGGCTTCTGGGTGCGATCAAGTTCCTTTACTATTCAAAAAAAATTCACAAGATTCGAGTGATGCTCCTGGGGATCAAACGTGACTTTCAAAAGAAAGGGATCGAGGGGCTTCTCTACATCGAGACGTTTAAGAGAGGGACGAGAAAGGGTTACCACTGCGCCGAATGCTCATGGATTCTTGAAGAAAACATCCTGATGCAACACGGGATCGAAGCGATGGGGGGAAAACGCGATAAGACCTACCGGGTTTACGAGGTGCCACTCTAATTGGAAGGCGGAGAGATGCTCCCGGTACGACCTTCCCTATCCCACCATCGGTGGAGGAGAGGGCCGAAGATCATACACAGGATGGCCAATGCCATTCCGACCATCAGATCGATCACGTAATGGTACCTCAGGTAGACGGTGGAGAGAATCAGGGCACAGACGATGGGCAGAAAGAGATAGAAAAGGAACTTCTCATAGCGATGGGCCAGGTATAAGATGATGAGGACGATCTGGGTGTGGCCGCTGGGCATACAATCACATTTGTTGTGTTCCAGGGCATTCAACGTATCTCTGACAAAGTCGGTGATAAAGCTTCCTTCGAGGGGGACGGAATAGAGATGGGCCATGGCGTACCGAGGTCCGACCGCAGGGAAGAGGATATAGCCGATGAATGAAACGTAGTACCCAAAGGCTAGGACAAATACCGACCGATCCAGCTCTGCTGTGCGGCCCTTTAAATAAAGGACGACGACCAACGCGACCGGGAGGAAATAATAGCTGAGGTAAGCCAAGGACAGGATATCCGTGAGCCAGGGGACGATCCACCGCTGCATCCAGAGCGTCGGCTGGACGCCGAAAATCGAAAAATCGATCTGGATCAACCGTGGGTCGATATCCGGCTGGAGGTGCTTGATCAAATCACCGAGAGACTCATAGATGACGATGATAAAGAGGATGGGAGAGAAATAATGGAAGAAGTCTCCTGCCTTTCCCATCGCTTTCCGATCCCACGATAGCTTCAGGACAAAGAGAAGACCCAATAGAATGGCGTACTGGAGGAGCAGAGAATGCCAGCGCGGGATCTGGCCATGGAAGATCAGCGTCAAAATGACCAAACCGATCAGGAAAAAAAGAGTCAATCCTTGAGTAGGAGCAATTCTTTTCATTGAAAGAACTTTATAATACCCTCAAGGAAGAAAAATCAAGATGCCCCTCCCAGGGACAGTCCGTCAGGTTCCTCAGCCTTAGAATGCCGTCTCACCCGACCCCGCCCCTGACGGGATCCCTTCTTGCAGCGGAAGTGCTTTTTCGTTATTTATAAAGAGAGAAAAGGAGAATGGAAATGCGATATTCCCAATATTTACTGCCCACATTGAAAGAGGTTCCTTCTGAAGCAGAGGTTCCCAGCCACCAACTGATGCTTCGGGCGGGGATGATCCGGAAGCTGGCCGCGGGTATCTATTCCTATTTACCTTTTGGTCTTCGATCCCTTCGAAAAGTCGAGACGATCATTCGCGAGGAGATGAACCGAGCCGGTGCCATTGAGGTTCTGCTTCCCTTTGTCCAACCTGCGGAACTGTGGCAGGAGAGTCATCGCTGGGAAGAATATGGAAGTGAGTTAGCCCGGCTGAAGGACCGACACAACCGGGATTGTTGTCTGGGGCCTACCCATGAAGAAGTCATCACGGATATTGCCCGAAAAGAAATCCGGTCGTATCGCCAGATGCCGGTTAACCTCTACCAGATCCAAACCAAATTCAGGGACGAGATTCGGCCTCGCTTCGGCGTCATGCGTGCTCGCGAATTCATCATGAAAGATGCCTATAGCTTCGATGCCGATGAAAAGGGATTGGACGAAAGCTACCAGAAAATGATCGAGGCTTATACGCGCATCTTCACCCGATGCGGTCTAAGATTCAGGGCGGTGGAGGCTGAGACAGGCCTGATCGGAGGATCCTTCTCTCACGAATTCATGGTCCTGGCGGAAACAGGAGAGGAAACGATTGTCAGCTGTACCCGCTGTTCTTATGCAGCCAATATCGAAAAGGCCGAGTTCCGGAGACAAGATCAGAGGGATCAACCTTACGACAAGGCATCTCAAAAACCTGTCCAGAAGGTCGCGACACCCGAGAAGCGGACCGTAGAAGAAGTCACACAGTTTCTCAACGTCTCACCCAAGGATCTGGTGAAAACGCTCATCTTTGAAAGCGATAAAGGATGTGTCGCGGCGCTGGTTCGCGGAGATCACGAGATCAGCGAAAAGAAGCTGAAAGCCGCATGGGGTTCGGAAGTCCTTCAATTAGCCGGTGAAGAGAAGGTCGAAGAGATCACCCGCGCTCCGAAAGGTTTTGCCGGTCCCCTCGGCCTTTCCGTCCCTATTCTCGCCGACCTGGACATTCACGAGATGGCGAACTTCGTCACGGGTGCGAACGAGAAGGATGCCCACCTCCTCCATGTCAATACGGACCGGGATTTTCAGGTTTCTCAATTTGTGGACCTCCGAAGATTCGCTCCGGGAGACCGGTGTCCTCTCTGCGGGGGAGAAACCCGGACGGACAAGGGAATTGAGGTCGGTCACACCTTTAAGCTGGGGACGAAATACAGTAAGACTATGGGAGCCACGTTCTCGGATGACCAGGGCAAGGAACGGGAGATGATCATGGGGTGCTACGGGATTGGTGTGGGAAGGACGGTGGCCGCCGCCATCGAGCAGTCCTATGACCAAAATGGAATCATCTTCCCCATGCCCCTCGCCCCTTTCCAGGTCCTCATCCTCCCGATCAATATCGGCAATGACTTTCTGAAGGAAGCTGCCGAACAACTCTATCAAATCCTTTCGGAGAACGGCGTCGAAGTCTTATTCGATGACCGCGAAGAAACCCCTGGAGTCAAATTCAAAGATTCGGATTTGATCGGGATCCCGCTGAGGCTAACGTTGGGAGAAAAGAATTTGAAGAAAGGGCTGGTGGAAATCAAGAAGAGGAAGACGGGCGAAGTTTCCCTGGTGAAGAAAGAGGAAGCCCTATTGAAAATCAAAGAGATGATCGATCACGAGATGGGAAACTGAATGGAATTAACTCCCCCCGGAGAAATTCAAACGAGGATCGAACGTCTTCAATCCTTTTTAAAAAGCGCAAAAGTTGAATCCTGTCTCATCCTTCAAGATGTCGACCTCTTCTACTTCTCCGGAACCATCCAACGGTCTTACCTGTATATCCCGGGCGAGGGGGACCCCCTGCTGATGGTTCAAAAGGACGTTGACCGGGCCCAAAAGGAATCTCCCCTAAAGAACATCGTTCCCATTGAACGGCCCAAAGCCATTTCATCCATTCTCAAAAAAGAGCGCGGATTGAAACGCATCGGCCTGGAGTGCGATGTCCTGCCGGTGAACCAGCTCAAACAACTGGAGCAAATGTTCCCTCATTCGGAGTTTGTGGACATCTCAAGAGCAATTAAACAGGTCCGGATGATCAAATCTTCTTACGAAATCGACCAGTTGAGATGTTCCGCAAGAATTCTTGACGAAGTGTTCGAATATGCGAAGAAAGTCCTAAAACCCGGGATGACCGAAATTGAGGCGGAATCTCGTTTGATTGAATTGGGAAGGATCCGGGGACATCAAGGACTGACCCGGATGAGGGCCTGGAACCAGGATATGCTCAATGCCTGCGTGCTATCGGGGAGCTCGGGCAGCGTGCTCACTCATCTGGATGTTTCGGTCATCGGCCCAGGAATCTCCCCTGCCTTCCCCCAAGGGTCCAGCTTCAATCCGATCGGAAGAGATGTCCCGATTCAAATTGATTTCAGCATCGCCTATAACGGTTACATTACCGATGGGGCAAGGACCTATGTGGTCGGAAACCTCCCCCAGAAGCTCAAAAAGGCTTATGAAGTGGCCTTAGAGATCCGGGATGAGATGGAAAAGATGGCAAAACCCGGGGTTCCCTGCTCTCAGCTTTACCATCTCTCTTCACAGCTTGTCAAAAAGCGAGGGTTAGAAGAACACTTCATTGGGACAAGAAAGAACCAGGCTCCCTTTGTGGGACACGGAATCGGTTTGGAAATCGATGAGTTTCCGCTTCTCGCCAAGGGATTTCCTCAACCTTTAGAGAACGGAATGGTCTTCGCCTTTGAGCCGAAGTTTATCTTCCCCCAAATCGGCGCAGTGGCCCTGGAGGACGATTACGCAGTGACCGAAGGAGGCGTGGAAAAACTCACGAAGGCAGATGATCAGATCATCGTCATTCCTGAATCGTGACTCTCTATCCCTCGGGTATCCCTTCCGGCAGCAGCCCGAATCTTTCCTGAATCACCCGATTAAACCTCGGCCGATAGATCAACTCAAATGTCTCTTCTTTCCCCGGAAAGAGGCTGCAAGCCGCCCGTTTCACATTCTCCACAATCTCCTCCGCCTCTTCGAATAAAAGCTCGTCCTGTTGGATCGACAAGATGGAAAAATCGACCAGGAACCGGAGGTAGCGGATCCTCCTGTTTTCTTCTTTGACTTCCTTTTCTTCTATCTCCGTCCTCATATCGTTTGCCCTCTTCTCTCTTTATACCAGGCAGACTACCTCTCTGCAAACCCCGTTGGAAAGTCTTCTATTTTCTGACGTGAAGGCTCGCAAGGGTCATGAAACCCCCTATTCGATGAAAAAAGAACAACCTTTATCCCGCTGCAAACAGCGGCTTTCTAACGGGGCAAAGATTCTCCTGAAAATGATAGGAATCCGGCCTGCGTGGCGTAAATTATTCATTGACAGCACCTTTAGAACATTTATATGATAGGGGACGAAAGTTGAGGGATAGTCACGGATGGCCGGCGATCCGAAGGAAAAGATCATCTTTGCTCTTGATGTGGACCACTTTACAGAAGCCCAGCGTTGGGTCAATCTCTTGAAGAACCATGTAGGGATATTCAAAGTAGGAAAGCAACTGTTCACTCACGCCGGACCCAAGGTCATTGACATGATCCGGCAGAAGGGTCAAAAGGTTTTTCTCGACCTTAAGTACCACGATATTCCCAACACCGTCGCCAAGGCAGGCGAGGAGGCGACGAAATTGAACGTAGCGATGTTCAACCTCCATGCCCTGGGTGGGTTTGAAATGATGAAGAAGACCGTAGAAGCCTCCAGGGCTACGGCCAAGAGTACCGGGATTCCAAAACCTCTCATTCTGGCCGTCACCATTCTCACGAGCATGGATGAAGGCGCCCTGAAAGAAGTGGGGGTTCAAGGTTCGATCCTGGAAGAAGTAGGCCGTCTTGCTTCCTTGGCTTCGAAGGCCGGAATAGACGGGGTCGTCGCCTCTCCGCAAGAAATTGGGACGATTCGGGAACGATGCGGAGAAAAATTTCTCATTGTCACGCCAGGTATCCGTGCTCCTTCCGATAAGAAAGATGACCAGAAAAGAACCCTCACTCCAAAAGAGGCAATCTCCGCGGGGGCGAACTATCTTGTCATCGGCCGACCCATCAGAGAAGCGAAAGACCCCCTTGAAGCCGTTCAAAAGATTATTGAGGACATTTCATAATCCAAAATTCTAAATTCGAAGCACGAAATTCGAAACAATATCAACTGACCTAAGTTCAAATGTCTCAAGCAAACAAAGCAGTTTAGGATTCTTGAATTCGGATTTTGAATTCGTTTCGGATTGGTCCGAGACGGACGCTTCGCCCGATATTCGGAATTTCGGATTTAAAATTCTATGGCCCAGATCATTTATGGAATTCATCCTCTCCAAGAGGCATTAAGGTCGTCTCATCTCCAAATTGAAAAGATTCTGATCGGAACGCAAACCCCTCGTTCACCTCTCCAATCGATCCTCGATTTGGCCAAGACGAGAAATATTCCTGTGGCGTTCACCACCCAGGAATCCCTCGAGCGAATGACAAAGGGTGGGGTTCATCAGAACGTCGTGGGCTTCGTCAAGGAAACTCCTTTTGTGGCTGTCGAAGAAATGCTGTCTCATTGGAAAAAACAAGGGACCCAAGCCCTTTTTCTCATCCTCGACGGGATCCAGGACCCGCAAAATCTTGGATCCCTGATTCGGACCGGTCTGGGATGTGGAGCCCATGGGATCATTATTCCGAAGGATAGGTCTGTCGGAATCACTCCGGTGGTCATCAAGGCCTCGGCAGGCGCGGCTGCCCACCTGCCCATTGCCAGGGTGGTCAATATTGCTGCCACGATTGATCTCTTTAAAAAAGAGGGAATCTGGGTCTACGGCGCCTCAGGAGAAGCCAAGGATTTAATTTACCAACTCGATTTTAATATGGACCTGGCTATCGTGATCGGCGCAGAGGGAAAAGGGATGAGGCCGCTTGTGAAGAAAAAATGTGATCGGCTCTTCTCGATCCCCATGAAAGGTCCTCTCTCCTCCTTTAACGCCTCGGTCTCCGGGGGAATGATCCTTTATGAAGTCATGCGGCAACGTTTTCTGGAAGGGAATGGGCGATGATTCATATTCAGAGACCCGGCCAAGAACCTTTGGAAATCGATTTTATTCTCATCGGTTTCGAGGGAACCCTTGCCTCAGACCGCCGAGTTCATCCGAAGGCGAAAGACAAGATCAACCTTCTTTCCAGGCGAAGCAAAATCTACATCCTGACAAAAGAAGAAAAGGAACGGATGGAAGAGGTTCTGAGAAAAGTCAACGTCGAGATCATCTATTTAACGGAGGGAGAATCTTCCCAAAAGAAATCGGACCTGGTACGCCAGCTGGGGGCAACCCGGGCGGTGACTGTTGGAAATGGAGTGGATGACGTGCCCATGATGAAGGAGGCCGCTTTCGGCCTCTGTGTCATCGGCAAAGGAGGGGCTTCCTCAGAGGCCGTCAAGAGTGCAGATGTCATTTTTACGGACATCCTGGATGCCCTCGATTTTTTGTTGAAACCCCTCCGGCAAAAAGCAACTCTCACCAAATAATCAATGCAAAATGCAAAGTTACCATTGAAAAATTATCAATTCTTGAAAAATCTGTTCTTGCAATGGCTAATTGCTAATTTTGCACTGATTAATTTGCAATGATTTCTTAAAACGATGTTTCCTTATTATTTTATTCGAGTCAGCGGTCCTCTGCTTCTCATCCTGGTCGGATTAAAAATCCTCTCCGGTTATTCCTTGGTCGGAAGGATCCAAGCCCCCTGGCTTTCAAATCTTCATATCAATAGGACCCTTGACGTCCTCCTACTCTTTGTTTTCATCTTTCATGCCCTTTATGGACTTCGACTTTTTCTGATCGATCTGGGAATGGCGAAACATGAAAGGATTTTATTCTGGGCGTTCACCCTCTTAAGCGCTGGATCATTTGTCTTCTCTTATGTCCTTTTTTTCTGAGAATTTATTAACCCCCCTCATATCCCCTTAATCTAAGGGGGGAATAGAGCAAGGTTACAAGAGGGAGGATCGAAAGGCAGATTGCGAGGGATTTGAGATTTGAAGGTCTAAAATGGAATTCCTCTCTCACGACATTTTAGTTATCGGCGGAGGTCTAGCAGGGTTGAGAGCCGCCATCGAGGCGAAGAAATCCGGCCGGGATGTAGCGATCCTTTCTAAAGTCCATCCTCTGAGATCCCACTCCGTGGCTGCCCAGGGAGGAATCAACGCAGCCTTGGGAAACGCGCCGGCTCCTTCGAAGGATACCTGGGAAAACCACGCCTTCGATACGATCAAGGGAAGCGACTATTTGGCTGATCAAGATGCGGTTGAGGTCATGTGCCGAGAGGCCCTGGAGTGCGTGGTTGAGATGGAACACTGGGGAACCCTTTTCTCCCGTACGGAAGAAGGAAAGATCGCTCAGAGACCTTTTGGCGGAGCAGGTTTTCCGCGGGCCTGCTATGCTGCGGACCGGACGGGCCACAATCTCCTGCACACTCTTTATGAACAGGTCATCGGCCTTCAAATTCCTGTCTATGAGGAGTGGGTTGCCCTTTCGCTCGTTGTAGGGGAAGGACGATGTGTGGGCGTCCTTGGCCTCCACTTTTTCGAAGGGAAGATCATCCCCATTCAGACGAAGGCCGTGATCCTGGCAACAGGGGGTTATGGCCGAATCTATCTCAGATCCACCAATGCCGTCATCAATACCGGGACGCGGTTGCTTCCTCGCTTATCAAGCCGGCGTCCCTCTCGAGGATATGGAGTTTGTCCAATTCCATCCGACAAGCCTTTTGGGACGAACATCTTGATGACAGAAGGAGCCAGAGGGAGAAGGAGGATATCTGGTCAATGCGAAGGGCGAACGATTTATGGAACGATACGCCCCCCATCTCATGGAACTGGGACCTCGGGATATTGTGGCCAGAGGCACTCAGACCGAGATCGATCAGGGCCGAGGATTTGAAGGAGGATATGTCCACCTCGATCTTCGACATCTGGGAAGAGAAAAAATCATGGATCGTCTCCCGGGGATTCGCCAGATCGCCATGGACTTTGCCGGGGTGGACCCTATTTTAGAGCCTATCCCAATCCAGCCAGCCCAGCACTATTCCATGGGAGGAATTCCAACCAATGTGGATGGCGAAACGCAACTTCCTGGCCTTTTTGCCGCCGGTGAATGTGCCTGTGTCAGCGTTCATGGAGCTAACCGCCTGGGTGGAAATTCCCTTTTAGAAACCATGGTCTTTGGAGAACGGACCGGGAGAAAAGCTGCTGAACAGGTGGGGAAGGAAAGTGAGATGCCCCATCACACAATCTTTCAGAATCAATTGAGAGCATTTCAATCCGGACTTGAAGAAGTCTTTGAACGGAAAACGAGAAGAACCCTGTTTTCTCATTGAGAGATGAGATGAAAGCCTCTGATGACCTCCCAGGTTGGAATCTTTCGAAAGGAATCAGATCTGCTCTCGGCAAAAGAGAAGATAAAGGAATTGAAGAAAGATTTTTGAAGAGTTGGACTCAAACAGAAAGACCTTGCCTTCAATTATGAGTTTATCCAATATCTGGAACTTGGAGGGAATGCTCCATCTAGCGGGCGCAATTGTGGAAGGAGCCCTGGCCCGAAAGGAGAGTCGTGGTTCCCATTTCAGGGTGGATTATCCCAATCGGGATGATGAGCATTGGCTTCGTCATACCCTGGCCTTTAAAACACCAGAAGGAGTAAAGCTCGATTATAAAGAGGTGACCATTACCTCCTATCCTCCGAAAGAAAGAACATATTGAGGAAGTTTTGAGTTTTGAGTTTCTAAATTCTAAATTTCCCAGTCTTGAATTTGAAGTTCACAGCTTAAAGCCTGAAAGTTGATAAGTGGAACCTAATGAAGTCCAGTCTTCTAACCTTGAGTATTAAACGGTTCCATAAGGAGAGGGATCCCCAGCAGTGGATCGAAACCTTTCAGGTGGAGATTAGAAAAGGAATGAATCTCCTGGAGGCGTTATTGCGCATTCAAGATGAGCAAGATGGGACGCTCTCCTTGCGTTATTCCTGTCGGGGAGCCGTATGTGGCTCTTGTGCCATGCGGGTCAATGGCAAAGATGTCCTGGCCTGCCGAACCCGTGTCGAAGACCTCCTGGAAAAACCTGCCCTGATTGAACCCCTCCCTCTTTTTCCAGTGATTCGAGACCTTATCGTAGATCTGTCCGTTTTTTTTGATCATTATCGAAAAATTGAGACCTACCCTCCAGGGAATGCCCGTCTCCCCACACGTGGAATATTTGATGAAAGAAGAAAAACGTAAGGAGGTCGATCCCTATATCAACTGCATCCTCTGCGGCATCTGCTTCGGAACTTGTCCTGCTTTTGAAAAGGACTCCGCATTCTTAGGGCCTGCCATGCTGGCCAAGGCTTATCGTTTTCTGGCTGATCCAAGGGACAGAAGACAGGAAGAAATTTTGAAGGCGGTAAATACCCAGCAAGGTGTGTGGGGTTGTAAGACCGTTTTTAATTGCGTGAAAGTTTGTCCGAAAGAGGTCCCTCCCACTCATGGTATTGTCAAAATGAGAAGTAAGATCCTGCGATATAGACTTGCTTCAATCGTCTCCCGTCTATCGTCTCTATTCCGATCAAGCCAACCTACCTAAGGTTGTTTATCCTTGTTTCTCCTTCTTCTCCTCCTTCACCGCGTCTCCCCGTCTCCCATTTCCCTAGAGACTTAGTGACTGCCTTTTAAGAAATCCATGTACAGGGAACGCTGTTTCCTCCGGCCTTTCGATCATCGGCACATGCCCGCAATCCTTCATGATCGCTTTCTTATGATTTCTAATTTTCTCAAATATCAAAACACTGGACACGTCGAGCACCCGGTCGGTATCTCCCCAGAGGATTAGTGTCGGTTGGGGTATTTTTGATAAATTGCCTTCTAATTCTAAATTATCAATCAGCATGTCCTGGAATAGCTTTTCATTTTTCGATTTGTCCGCAGCCGCTTCTTCTGCGAAAACCCTTTTTGCAATTGGAGGGATGAAAGGGGGTTTTACAAAAATGAATTTCAAATACCGGGGGATGACAGGAGGTTTTACAAAAATGAATTTCAAATACCGGTCGAAATCAGCCCGACTGTGCACGATCATTGGGTTAAAGCCCTTTTCGATGAGCCTTTCCCGCTCGCTTTGGATTGGCGAATTCACACCACTCGCGTCAAAGAGCGCAAGCGTCTTAACCATCTTTCCGGATACTTCGCAGCATAATTCCCGGAGATATTCCCGCCCATTGAATTCCCCACCATGTGGAATTGAGAGATCCCCAATCCTTTAAAGAATGCGTTCAGCCTTTCGACCTGAGCCATGATGTTGTAACGGGCATCCTCAAGTCTCGTGCTTTCTCCATATCCCGGGAGATCCGGTATGATGACATGGTATTGAGGAGTGAAAAATTTTGCAAAGCGCAGCCAGTTGTCTTTATTCCCTCCAAACCCGTGAACCATGATAATGGTTTCTCCGGTTCCGCCTTCTGAATAGACGATGGTATGATCTCCGACAACAGCTGATTTGACGGTCAGTTTTGCTGCCTTCCGCTGAAGCCCGATCAACCGTTTGACGATCAGTTTCGGTGCAGCAACGTAAAGGATACGGGGATAATAACTGCCAAACAAATTAGCCAATAAAATGATTCTCTTTCTTGATACTTTTGGCATGGGGAACTCCTTGCTCAAACTCATCCGCAACCCTGTCATGAATACGGCACTTCCTGCTTCCAGGCACACATCGGCGATCAGAAGAGATGATAATGAAACGTCGTTAAATGTACCCGATAAATCGATGGCATTAGAGGTACGCGGCAGTTCCGGCAACTGGACTCGACTGCCTTGTTTAGATTCACGTGAAGAAATCCGATCAGCCCCTTAAGCCAATTCACTGACACCGCACTTTAATGTGATCTTAGTCGGATCGGACTCCCAGGGCCAAAGAGCAGCGTATGTCACCTGATGACCATTCTTGCCTATAGAAAAAGGATTGTCCCTTTCGCAACCCTCCCAAAGAATCAACGAATTCCTCAATTTCTTTCGGCAGATTGACTTCTTTCCCACGCTCCTTGGCGGCTGGGCCTAAATATCTCTTTAATAAGGAATTAAGCAATTCTATGTCTTTCGTGTCCATGACTGCTTCCAGATACTCTGATCCTTGTGAGTTCGGTCTAATTTCCATTCTAAACGTTTTTTTTATCTCTTCAATCATGTTCATCGGTTCTCACACCGTCGCTTCCGCTATGCTCATGCCTTCTCGTAAAGGGGGAAGTTCCTATGGAGCATGTTTCGCCGCTGGATGACGCTATCACCGACTATTTTCCTGTAAACTCCAGAATATGAAGACCGGCCCCGGCGCGATCCGTGATATAGATCAGCCCTCGGCCGTCGAGATCCACATCGTTGGTCTGAATCACCTTTTGGGATCCACGCCCTTCCCTTGCCTTCTCCGCCGGAGCAGGGATATAATGGCCCACCTCTCTGGGCTTAAATGGATCGGAGATATCGACGATTCTTAAGCCGGCATTGAAATAGGCAACATAGAGAAGAGACCCTCCGATGATTTCCCCGTCTTTCGTCTCCGCAAATTGGTGAGGCCCAAAACGCCCTCCCCGGTCGCAGAAGTCTCCGTCCGGAACCTTGAAGGTCGAGATCAGGCGACGGTTTTTTCTCATCCGTTGCGTCAAGGATATAAATCTGAGGCCGAGCCTCCTGGCATCCATAGCTCAGAGCCTCTTCCGAGACAACAAGGACCTGCCTAGGACGGCCTTCCGCTCTGTTGAAGCCGGCCTCCCTGAGAGGCGGGAACGGCACCGTCGTATGTGATCTCGACGAAGGCGGCAAAAAATCTATATGGGCAATCATCTTTGGTTGAGTCTTATCAGCAATATCCAGGATGACCACATCGCCGCCCAGAAGGTAGGAGAGATAAGCCCTGTCTCCATGAGATGACGGGGTGGTGAAGGCTAACCCCGCTCCTGGTCCGCCGGGGATTGACCGGGAAGACCCCAGTTGGAGACGAACTTAGGCGTGTAAGGGTTTTTCAGGTCGTAGATGATCAGGTGTTGTCCCTTCCAACCCGGCCATATTCCGGAAAGGTATGCATAGCCGGTTTTCGCATCCCACCATCCCTTATGGGCTGCGTTGAGTCCCTCAATTCTTGAAACAAGCCTCGGGGAGGCTCGATCCGTGATATCCCAGACCTCAAAACCGAGTGAAGTGGCTTCGGACTCCTGGTTCCGGAGGAGATAATCCCTCCCATCGAAATATTTCTCCACCACCTGAACCGCACGGCTCTCCGCTCCCTCATATCCCGGGAGATGCTTGACGATCCTGGGTTGCCTCGGATTTGAGACGTCGAGGATCGTTGTTCCATTCCATTCAAGGGCTCCGGTCATGGGATTCCTCTCCCTTCCCCGGTGGTGCCCGACATACGCATAGTTTCCCTTTAATACCACCTGGAGGGCATCACGGCCCTGCAGGTCGCTGTGGCCCACGAGTCGGACATTTGCTGCGTCAGCGGCAGAGGTCCTCTGAGGAACTGAGAGAGGAATCACTGCGAAACAGGGAAGCCAAAAGATAAGAAGGAGAGACTTGTTCATGAAGAACTTTGCCCCGGTATTGACGAACCCTGGTCAATTAAAAAATAATATACACTTCTTTTTTATTTCCGTCAAAAGTGTAGACCAGATACCTCATCTCCCACGAGACTATTATTTAAGATTTGACGGTGCGTTCGGGGAATAGACCTTACCGGAACGGCAAAATTATTTACATGCGTTTTTATTCGTTGGAGGTTGGGGCCCGACGCCCTTGTCATTCGTTGGGGCATGGGTTTGAAGTCCTAATGGGCCAAAAGAAATATTTTGGAAGGGTCTGGTACATGATTGGAGTATTCCATTGCGGCCTTCTTTAAAAGGTCTCCGAGATTATTTCCCCTTTCTTTTCTCCTTCTCTCAATCACCGTTCCAAGATAGACCATGCAGCGGGTCAGGTCATCTCTATAATACACTTTGAATTCCCCACCAGTTCTTTACCCGACGATGAAGGTACTGTTTCCAATCTCGGTAGAAGGGCAGGGGGACCATGAAGGGTATCTTTTTCAGGAAAAAATCTCTCCCATTCCCCCAACCTCTCTAAAAGGCAGCCTTTCCCCAGGAGCTCTGACACGCAAAATCGAATTCCTTTATAGAGCAGCGAGTACCCGCAGGTCCTTCCTCCCACGAGACATCTTGATAATTTCTGATCCATCGCCATCTTAAATAGGTTTCTTGCCCGTATCTTCTGTAATTCATGTTTGGCCTCAAGAATATCCATGGAGACAACTCCAGGGAAAACATTTATCGAAGTCTCATTCCACACTAATAAGGGGAGCAAGAAATGTACCAATCCCTAATGATAGTATCTCATTGATATTAGATTCGTTTGTTTAAGTGATCCTTGACGAGATGGGTATTTTTTTGTGCACTATTCACATTTTTGTGAAGCTTCCCGCCCACAGGGCGGGGCTTCCCGGAGAGGAAGTTTTCTTCACATGGTTCCCCTTGATCCCGCCTATCCCGCTTGGGCGGGACGGGGCACGTTCCGGCCGAAGGGCATTGTTCAACCAAGGGCACATCTCTGAGGGTCTTCACCGGCGTCTTTTTCCGTGGAAAGTTAAATCAGAAATTGATATATTTGAGACCTTGCCTTACCGGGATGGAGAACCACCCCGAAAGTCACGATCGAGAAGGGGGAGTTATGGGAAATATATCGAGCCTGCTTGAAGGGACCGGAAGCGGAAGGATGAACCGGATTGTCATGGGAAAGCTCAAAATGGACGTTGATCTCCTGCAAGGGATAACAGAAATGGCAAAAAACGAAGGGGTTCAAACGGGGATTATCCTTTCTGCGGTCGGGGCTCTGAAAAAAGCCGTCTTCAGAAACCTTAAAATTCTACCGCCGGACCTCAAAATCGAAAAACATCACCGACTCTATCTTGATTTGGAGCAACCCATGGAGATCGTCTCTCTGACCGGATGGATCGCAACCAAAGAAGACGGCGAAATAGAGGTCCACGCCCATCTCTCTGCCTCCACGGTCATGCAGGAACAGGTCACCACCCTGGGAGGCCATCTTACCTCCGGAATCATCACCTCCGTAAAAGTCGTGGTTGTGATCGGGGTGATTGAAGAGAGCAATATCAGAGCAGGTCTGGATCCGAGAACGAATCAAACCGATGTCAGGTTTTCTTTCTGAGAAGGAGGAGGCAACCGTAAGAAGGCTCGCGCTATAAACTCACAACCTTAGGCTCCCTTCCTCTTCGTTGCCTAGTGCAGGAGCGGAATAATCATTTCCTTAGAATTTCTGAAAAGCTTCAGTCGGGAAGATCCGAGGGGTTTTGGCGCAGGGACCGAATCTTTTAAAAGATGTCTCCCATTCTTTCTTTTATAAAATCGTGGACCTCCGAAAAAATCTCAAAACCTAATCTGTCGCTCGTTTCAATGATCTCCGCCCCTATGAGGTAATCTCCTTCTGACTCATCTTGATTGCAATATTTGACCACCCCGATAAAAGGAATCTCCTTTGTAATGGATTGAGGTGCGGCAATTAAGCATTCAATCGCCGAATGAACCGGTATTTCCTCCGAACTTTTCATCCGGATACCCTTGGGGCTAAAATTCAGGAGTTTCACGAGACGAAACTTTCCAGACGCTCCTTTGACCTTCAAGGTGATATATTTCCGGTATATTTCCGGTACAACATGTCTTTTTTCCTCACGTCTCTCTTCCATTTGCCGGCTTACACTCCATTTCCCTTCATCACGGATAGCTCCAGCTTACGTGCTTTTCTTCTCTTTCTTCATCCTTCTCTTCTCTTTGAGGCTTTTTTGTGCCGCCTTCTTGCTTTCTCTTACCCCTTTGCTTTTCTCTTTCGTGACACCCTCCTCTCTCGTGCCTTTCTATGTCTTGTTCCTTCCGTCTTATGAAAACAATCGGAAACGAGCACTCGAGTTTCTGTCTCTGACCGCTAAGCTTTCTGCGCAAATTTGGAGCGAATGATGTTCACTTTCGATGATCCCCCCTGTGCTTTACGCATTTTGCAGAAATGCAACCACTGCAAGTAAGATTAACCATGTGACGGTGCCGAGAACGACCTTTTTCCACACAAACCTCACCCCCTTCTTATCTGCTGGCTCTTCTCAACTCTCCTTCCTTCAGCTATAGAAGTGAGATAAAAGCAAATAATGTGCCGAGGCTTGAAGTTTTTAATCGACTGAAATCTATAGAATTTTCGAAGTCCCCGCTCGGGGGAAAAATCATTTGAATGGTAAATTCCTGCTCAATTGTCAAGATATTGCCAGCAGGCTTCGGAATGGGCCGGCGCCCCATCTTTGTGCTTTTAACTCCTGAACTGAACCGAAGTTCTCCAAAAGATGGCATGGGTCCCTATTTCACTTGACAGGGATTGTCCTTATTGGTAACACTTTCCAGAAGAAAGAGGAGGGAGAAAACATGGAAGACGGCGGAATCGTGAACACCCCTTTTAGAATCCAAAGAGGAAAGACGGCCCTGATCGTTGTCGATTTACAGAATGAGTTTGTGAGGGATGGGGGCCTCATTCAAGTGAAGGACGCAAAAGCCACCCTTGATACAAATAGGAAGTTGATCGAATTTTCCCGTAAAAAGGGGGTGCCGGTCGTCTACACCAAGATGTCATTGCACGATGATTGGGCTCTCCCGATGAGAATGATCCGGTTCAAAGAACCCGATCGAGTACGGGGGAAAGCGCTCTTGCCCGGGCACAAAAGACTCTTCACCGATGCTGGGAAAGAGCTGGACGTGACGGACATCGTCGAAGAAGTGTACCCTGACAAAGGGGATCATATCATCCATAAACACTGGTTCGACGCTTTTAACGGAACCCATCTGGGACCTCTCCTTCATGGCTTATCTGTTGAATATGTCCTTGTCACCGGAACCGTCACCCATATCTGTGTCGAGTCGACTGCCAAAGGGGCGTTTAACCACGGATATTTTCCCGTCATCGTATCGGATGGTGTTTCCTCTTTCGCGCCTGAGCATTTTATAAAGGAACTGCTGAATCAATTTGCAGATCTCTGGGGGAGAGTGATGACGTCGGTGGAGGTCATGGAGGAATTATCGCAGTAACCCGTCCTGAATCTCCCCATCCTCATTTTTGCGGATGACACTCATCAAAATGAGAATCGTAAATTTTATGGAGGTGCTTCCATCCTCTGCCTTTCGATGATTTCGAACAGGACCCCTCCAATCTCGCCTGAATTCATGTAAAACGCCCGACGCTTTCCTCGAACCCGATCTTGCGCTTCAATTTCGCAGAGGATGTCTATCCCCTTTTCTCTTGCATAAGATTTCCATTCATCGTAATTTTCCACATAATACCCAAGGTGCTGCAGGCCTTCTCCGTGAACCTCCAGGAAGTCGCGATGCGGGGGCTCCCCGCGGACAACTTGAATGAGCTCAAGGTTCGCTGACCCGACGGCGGCCGTCGCGATCCTCAATTCAAAGGGTCTCACTTCCTTTCCCCGCACCCAGGCCTTGTGAGGCCGGAAATCGTAAATTTCAAAAGGACCTATCCCGAAAACAGGCGAATAGTACTCAATGACCCGATCGATATCTTTGACCACGACACCGATATGTCCGACATTCGGAAATTTCAGACGTTTGGATGCCATACTCTATCCTTTTTTGACCGTTCATTACCTTCCCTATATACTACAATATACCTTCCAGCGGCAGGGACCATTTACCGAAGATAAATCATACATCAACCACTTCCCCAATAAAATAGCTATTTTTCTCTCGGTTTTTGACCCCGCATTCCGGTTCGGCGGTAAGAATTCTATTTCGGAATAGCAGGTTCCACTCTCAAGCTTCCCCGTTAGCTACTCAAATTCCGTTGTTTTCTTCTTCGTTGTGGTTTATATGGTAACTAGGAAAGAAGAAGAATGGAACAATTCTTCGCGGTCAGCACCCCGGGGCTTGAACCCTTTGTAGCACAGGAACTCCATCAGTTGGGCCTGATGGGTGGCGATAAGAGCGGGTCTCTGTATGAACCGGGGGGCATCGAATTTCAAGGTTCTTTTCATGATGTCTATCGAGCCAATCTCTATCTTCGTACGGCAAGCCGGGTATTAGTGCGGCTCGGCCGGTTTTATGCTGCTGAATTTTCCGAACTCCGCCGGAAGGCAGGCCGCCTGCTTTGGGAGAGCTATCTTGCTCCAGAACAACCGATCGCATTACGCGTGACCTGCCAAAAGTCGCGTTTATACCATGAGACCGCGGTCGCCGAGCGGGTGGCAGGGGCCATCGGAGACAGGCTGGGAAACCCTCCACCCGTTCGCAAATACCAAGAAGACCCAGGCAATGACCTCCCCCAATTAATCGTCGTTCGGTTGTTTGATAATCTCTGCACGATCAGTATGGACTCCTCCGGAGCGCTTTTGCATCGGCGAGGATATCGATTGGCCACGGCAAAAGCTCCGCTCCGGGAAACCCTTGCAGCCGCAACGGTGATGGCTTCCGGATGGGACAAAACCTCCCCTCTTCTCGATCCATTTTGCGGATCGGGAACCATTCCGATTGAAGCGGCCCTGCTGGCTGAAAGAATTCCTCCGGGGTTTCGCCGGCGCTTCACATTTATGGATTGGCCTCACTTCGATTCGAAGGTCTGGGAGAAATTGCTGGCCGATGCCGCTCGGGCAATCGTTTCGGACATGCCAAAAATTATTGGATCAGACCGAGATGAAGGAGCGATCCGGGCGGCACAGACCAATGCAGAGCGGGCAGGTCTCGCAGGCCACATCGAATTTTCAAGGAGAGCAATCTCTGCCATAGACCCTCCTTCTGGCCCGGGTTGGGTCGTCACCAACCCCCCCTATGGCGTCAGGGTGAGTCAACCGAGTGATTTGCGAAATTTATACGCCCAGTTTGGCAAAGTCATGCGCGCCAAATGCCCTGGTTGGCGGGTCACCCTCATCTGTGACAGGGTCCAGATGATTCGCAATACCGGATTGGACTTTGATAAGGGAATCCCAACGATGAACGGGGGATTGAAGGTGAGATTATTCCGCATGTGAATTCGTCCGTTTTTTCGGATCACTCCAACAGTCGGAAAACCTGACGCCGGAGTCATCTCCCTCCCAGATCCCCCCTTTTTTTAACGATGTTCTTTCAGAAAAATGTTCTTCCCTGCTCCTGAGGAACCGGAAATGCATAACGGCGAAGACTGCAAAAGGCGGGTAGAGGATCAACGCGATCCGAAAGAGCAAGATAAAAGCCTGTTTCGGGGGATAACCGGCGATGAGGCTGAAGATTCCATAGAACCCGAAGAGGATAGGCATCAGGGTTCCTACATATTTTCCGATCATCTTTAGCTCTTGATCCTTTCGATTCACATACCTGATCCCCACATCGTCGAGAGTCCAGAGGACAGATAGAAGGAGGGAGATGACCGCTGTGATCCCGGTGATGATCAGCAGCCGACCTGGCTGAAATTGCGCCCGGGAGAAGAAAAGCACCGGTTGAGCAGTCACCCCGGTGAGGATCTGAAGGGCTGCGAGTAGTTTTGCCTCAAAGAGAAGTCCGATCCCAATTCCCTGCAAAGGTCGAAAGACCCAGTGATTCATCGGATGGATGCACGCTTCCCGTTTCTTGTCGGTTTGAAGAAGCTTCTCGCTCATTCGGGCGATAAGGAACCGATAAACGGGCAAGAGGACATAAAGTGGAAGACAAAGAGGCAAGGCGAATCGGATGAACCGGATCAATGCCCTGAGAAAAACCTCCGACCCCTTGATGGAGGAGGGGCTGTCGAAAAAGTATGAGAAAATAGTTGAGAAGACCAGGACGATCAAGGCAGGAGATATTTCTTTTGACAGGTGTAAGACGCCTTTCCCAGTGATTCGAACGACCATACTTAGCCCGCCTCTCTGTCAGCTCAACCCATAACGCAATGACCTGATGACCGATAACTCAATCCCCTAACGAGCTCTTCAATTTGATAATCTTCCCTACCACAAGGCGCGGACAAAATAGTACGTCATCACCCCTGAAATTCCCAATCTCAGGATTGTTGCAAGCAGCGTCCCCATCACCACCCCCCAACCCGCTCTGAGAGCATCTCCTTTTTTCTTCCCGACGAGCCACTCGGCCAGGACTGCGCCAATAAAAGCCCCCGCAAGCATGGCGAAGGGAGACCAGAATATCCCTATCGCCATTCCCAGCACGGAACCCCAGATCCCCCATTTCGACGCTCCGTACCTTTTGGCCCCAAGCAATGGAATGATATAATCCATGGCGACCACAAGGATCGTCACCACCGCCAGGACGATGACCAACGTCGGGGACAAGGGAGGTGAGAAATGCTTTTGCAGAGCCAGCAAAAAGAGCCCGATGAAGCTAAGCGGCGGGCCTGGGAGAATGGGAACGACACTCCCTGCCAGTCCGAAAATCATTAAAATTGAACCAATAACGATCGTAGCCCCTTCAAGCATTTCTTTTTTCCATTAAGAAGCAGATTCCTAGGACTCTTCGATTCTTCGCCGGGCCAGCTCCTCACGTGCCAATTGTCGTGAAGCGGAGAGGAAGAACCATTTCTCCAGATGCCTCTCCAAATAACTGAGATAATCCCCTTGAGGGACATGAAACCTATTCAGGTCAATAGCCACACCTTTGCGAGAATATCGGAAAAGCTTATCCGCGTCCTTCACAACTCGATCACTTCGAGAGACGGATCTTTTTCTCGAATCGTGCCCCCGGATGATTCGACAGATTTCATTTACCTTTTCAGAAGGGTAGCCGAGTTCCTCCAATATCTTTCTGGCCATCTTCGCCCCTTCCACTTCATGAAGCCTTGCGGCCTGACGATTGGATAAGTTTGGACCGAAAGCAGTAAGCTGAAGAGGTTCGGGAACAGCCTTCCAGCCCACATCGTGGAGAATAATGGCAGGGATAACGACTTCCTCGTCGCCTTTTCCTTCTCTTAAGAGTCTGATCGCACATCGAAGGGCGATCTGAGTGTGGATGAGGTTCTTCCGGGTTCGCAGGAAGGGTTTCGCCCGCTTAAAAATTTTCTGGTAAATCGGCTTCATTTTTTTATCTGACGCTGTCCAGGCAAGGGAGAATACCTTCGGCCTCATTCAACGTAGGAATAATCACAGAAATTTTAAGCCCTGAGCCTTCAGCTTTGAGCCTTCCTAATTTCTGTAGCGTGGGGCGGGTCTCCGCAATCCTGTGTCGTCTGGTTCACCTCAGCTTCATGGCCATGACCCTTTCATAGTTATCGGTATCACAAAACTCGAATCCGACCTTATGGTAAAGCTTAATGGCTATGAAATTTGAGACCCTTACGGTCAGCCAGACCGATTCGAAGTCGAGGGCTCTGAACTTTTCAAGGATGAACCGCGCCAGCTCTGTCCCGATCCCGAGGTTTCTGTGGTTTTGATTCACGAAAACTACAAGTTCACCCGATTTCACTTTCACATCCGGGATCAGCACAGCATGGCCGATGACTTCATTGCCTCTCCAGGCGAGGGCATTCAAACCTATTCTGGCAAGCGTCTTCAGCCAGTTCCGACAAGTTTCAGGGTCTTCAGGCGGAAGCCCCTGGGAGGCAGGCTTCGGAGAGAAGGTACGGTACATCTCTAGGAGGGGTGGAAAATCTTCAATACCATAAATCCCCAATTGGAAGGAATTCGCCGATTTGTCAGTCTTGGTGATACGCTCTGTCCTCATTCTGTCCTTCTGTCCATGCCTGTCCGAGGCTGAAACACCTTCCACCATTCACCGCCGGGGCGCCGATCGGTCACAGTATTTTGTTCCGCTTCTTTTTTGTAAGGGATACACTATTTTCTTTTTCTTTGTCAAGAATTTACCTATAAACGTTTAACCCTGTGCTTCCTCAGGGTGACGTTTCCTCTTGACCTGCCATCTCTTTTTCGGTATGGTTATTTTGATCAAAAGGGTTTCTATCATTTCCATTTTTGGCTCGCTGGTTTGTGGTCACCTTCGAATCACAAAAACGGATTTGATTCTCTAAAGTCACGCTATGCGCCGCTTGTCTTCCTTCGTCCCGCAAGGTCAGGCGAAGGATGTATGCCTATGCGTTATGATATTTTTTGCACAAGGAGGAATCAATGGAATACCGCAATCTCGGCAAATCGGGCCTCAAAATATCTGTCCTGGGATTGGGAGCAAACAACTTTGGCTGGTGGATCGACGAGCCCGCTTCCGCGGCAGTCATCAACCACGCGCTGGAAATCGGCGTCAATTACATCGACACTGCGGACATGTATGACACCGGAAGATCGGAAGAATTCATCGGTCGAATCCTCAAAGGGAGGCGCAAAGAGGTTTTGATTGCCACCAAATTCGGTATGCCGATGGGTGAGGGCATCAATGACCGGGGAGGCTCGCGCTGGTACATCCTGAGGGCATTGGAGGCCAGCCTGAAAAGGCTCCAGACCGATTACGTGGACCTGTATCAAATGCATCAACCTGACCCGACGACTTGCATCGAAGAATCTCTTCGCGCCCTTGACGATCTGGTGAAATCCGGTAAGGTGCGTTACCTCGGCTGTTCCAACTTTGCCGGCTGGCAGCTTTCAGAGGCGCTGTGGACATCCCGCATCAACAGTCTGAATTCTTTCGTAACGGTGCAACCCAAATACAACCTCTTTGAGCGCCAGATTGAACAGGAGTTGGTCCCCTGCTGCAAGGCCCACGGTATTGGCGTTATCCCCTGGGGGCCCCTTTCGGGCGGTTTCCTCACAGGCAAATATCGACGCGGTGAGCAACCTCCGACCCCGGCCCCGGGTGCAAGGCCACCCAAGGCCTTCCTTTACCTTTACAGCCCCGTGATGACGGACACGAACTGGGAAAGGCTCGCCAAGCTTGATGCCTTTGCAAGAGCCCGCGGTCGCAAAGTCGCTGACCTGGCTATCGCTTGGCTGCTCTCCCACCCCTGGCTGAGTACGGTGATTCCCGGCGCCACAAAGCCGGAGCAGCTGGATGCAAACCTCATCGGCGCCGAATGGAAACTGACCCCGGAGGAAGTCGCCCAGATCGAGCAGATATAGTTTTGAATTCCGAGATCCGCACCAATGAGATGATCTCCTCACTCCGGCTGCTTCAGATACATTTCGAGGCGGCAATTGAAGCCTCCGAGATCAATCACCTTCCGGTACTTCAATTTGAGCGATGGGTCCAGGGGTTCTATGCGCAGGGGGTTGGCAAATATGAGCCGTCCCCCAGGCTTTAACACTTCGGCAGCGGCGACAAAAAGATCCCCAAACAATCCGCGGAGGTTGGGGATACGAATTCGCCTTCCCATGGGAGGGTTGGTGATGATGAGGGTAACGCTCTTGGGTCCCAGGCCTTCCATCTTGACATGGTCGCGAAAATCACAGCAGGCGAGCTTCGCCCGAATGTTCTTCAATTTCGCGGCGGCAAGGTTGGCCCGGCAAATGGCAATGGCATCGGGGCTGAGATCCGTTCCGTAGATGCTCTGTACGCCGCCCAGCAGTGCCCTTTCTATTAGCTCTAAACCCGATCCGCAGAACGGGTCCCAGACGATCTCATGGTTGTCCCTTCTGCCCAGGCGGGCCATACAGGCGGCCAACGGAGGGTGGGAGGCTGCACGAATGTCCTGCTCGCGATAGGTAAATCGCGGATCGGGCGTCAGCTTCGGGCGCAATTCGACAGAAATTCCATGTCCGGTGGGGAGGAAATCCATCGACCAGGGAGCGCTTCGCGGATCGTTGAGAATGTCCGGGCACATCGCATAGGCCCGATTCGCCAGGAGACGAACAGCGCCCCTCTGGTGCCCCTTGTCAACAAACTCCAGACGATAGCGAATGGATCCCTCTGTGAAAGCTGCCAGAACAGATCGCGACAGGGGCGAAGTCATCATTGACGCCAGACCATCAAGGGACTCTGTCGGGTCGGACTTCCGAACCTGGCCAAGAAAAAAGCCAACGGTGGCAAAACATCGAAGGGTATAAATGTCGTCCAGAGAAAAGGGCGCCACCGGTGTGATCGCGACCAGGCCGCTCCGCACCTCTACGATGCGGAATTTCCCGTGCTTCGCCGTATCCTCTTTCACTTCATCGTGGAGAATCTCTTCCAGCCCCTTGCGGCAGTGCAAATGGATCCGCAAGCGGGTGAAATCGGAGAGGATCCTTTCCATTCGAATGACGCTCGGCCTTTCCCTGCGCGCCACACTGGCTTTCACCTTCTGTTCGGTTTGTGGAAGGAAGCCACGGTCCCCGGCCACGACATCCAGCGTAGCCGTTCCGCCGATTTTTTCCAGAGCCTGACCCAGGTATTTCTTCTCGCGCTCGACCGTGGTTGTCCGCAACAAGGAAAGCAGCGTCTCTTCCTCCCTGGTGCCGGCGCCAAGCTTTGGCAACGCCGTCATGGCATAGCGTCTCACTTTCTCGCTTGGATCCTGCAATAGACGAACAAGCCACGACCTCGCCTCGGCTTTCTGCTTCGCAGTCCCCACCTCGGAAAAGACGACGCCCACTGCGCGAATGACCGCCACTCGTTTTACTCGCTCCTCGGGAGTGGATCGATCGAACCGTGCGACCTCGTCGTTCCATAACCTTTCACACGATAAGCCGCGCAACCCGCGATAAAGTTCCTTGTCGGTTTTCATGGGCGAATGGAAACAGGGGGTTATTTCTAAACAATCTCCGAAACGCAAATAAAATGGTAGCACAAACCTCCTTAAAGAATCCACATCGCCCGTAACCTCATCGGGCTGTCGAGTGATTCAACGGAATCATCGATCTTTCCCTTTTCTTGGCAACTTTCCCGGAGGTTGCCGTCAACATTCCGAAATGCAAAGAGCAAATCAAGGAATCAGGAACCAGAGGGGAGTGGGGTGGGACTAATTAGAAAAATGAGATTCTGGATCCAAATACCATTTGATAAAGGAATAAGGCCAGGAGCAGTATATTCAGAAGGAGGGAGGCGGTGAGAAGTCCTTTTGTGATTTTGTTGCCGGACTTCGTCTGCTTTTGATCGACCGGAATCGTTTTATCCGCGAGCGCAGCCCTGCTCTCCGCTTCTTCTCGCTCATCGAGAATCTTCGTGATCGTTCGGGTCAGTTTTTCATAATCCAGTTCCTTCTTCTCTTTGGGAATCGCTTCCTTAATCAGGTCGAGAAGTTCAGCTCGGATGGCGTCCGTAATTCCTTTCTTCAGTTTGGAAGAGAGTCGCTCCACCTCTTTTCGGATGGACTGCTCCGCTTGTCTTGATATTCCGTCCGCGGTTGTCTTTAGTTTCGCGGTGATCTCGGAATCAACGGCCGCCTGTAGTTCCTCCTTAATATATTTTGCATAGATCTCCCCGAAGATTTCCTGTATTTCGGTTTTGTATTCCTGGCTTAAGCTCCCCATGGCCCGGGCTTCCCCTCCGACGATTTAGTGATCGGTATATTCGAGATATTTTAGGATTCCCCAGAGTTCCAGAAATCCTTTCAGCTTGATGTCGGTGCCGTCGTTTTTCCGGGGTTCTCTCCAGCCCCGGAGGGCTTTTAAAAAATCCTGCCTCAGTTGACCGTTCATCTGGGTCAGTGCGCCCGTGCTCTTCAACATTTCCTTCCCAAACAAGGACAGTTTCTTGAATTCCTCCTCGGCTTGACCCAGTTCCGCTGCCGCCCGTTCCTTTTTCTCTTCGTATTCCTGCGCGATGTCCCTTTCCCAGCCTCGTTTGAGCTCGCTGAATTGCTTTTGGACCGAAGCCTCAAGTTCTTCGATGTAATTTCTCAAGGGGGCGACCGGAACGCAATCCAACCCCTGCGCAAAAGACGTTTTCAGCTCTCGATTGACTCCCATATGGCAGAAATCCTTGATGTTTGACCAGAGCGGGTTTACCTTTAACTCTAATATTTTTTCTCTTACACCCTTACTGTGAAATAATGCGGCTAAGAGAGAAGAGATTTCTTCCGGTTTCAGCGCCGAGTTTTTTATCTTGCTCCCGAGTTTATCGACCAGCGCGGAAACATAATCAGCCAAGTCTCTGACACTCCGATTGTAACGGTCGTTGGATCTATTGTCTACAATCTTCTCGCAGAGGCGGTTGATTTCCTCCCTGAGACCGTCGAAATTCACGATGTCCTCCAGAACGGGAAGGCCTGCCATTCTGTCTTTCTGACGCTCTCCCAGCACCTCCAAACTCCTTTTGACCGTATCCAGGGCGCCGCGGAGGTCCTTCTTTTTTCGAGAAAGTGAAGGCCTGAAGATTTCAAGCACCTGAATCAGTTTATCGGAGGCGTTTCCAAAATTAAGCAGATGTATCTTTCTGGCGTTCTCCGCAAGATGTCTTTCGATCTCCAGCAGACTCTTTTCCGTCAGCGTTTTGTAACGGAGGTAGCCGTTCTTCTGGCTCTTGAAAACAGAAAACAAGAAGCCAGAAAAACCCAGGTCCGTCTCCCTGGCATAGGTCAGGAATTTTTCGCGAATGAAAGTCTCGGGGTCCTCCAGGCCATGATCGCGGCAAGTCTTATCGAGCTGGTCAAAGAAATTCGAGACAAAGACGAGCCTTTCCCTTTCGATTTCTCGAGTCAGATGGCGGTTGTCATCCAAGACTTTCAGAGATTCCGACAGGTTGGGTTCGTTTCCGATCAGTATCCACAGAATGAGAGAGTGGTTAAACATTCTCACCGTCACTTCCTCTTCCGTCTCGGATTTCCACGACGCCAGCCCTGGCGTATCGTAAATCATATAATCTTTAAAAAACCTTACCGGGTAAAAGAGATCGATATAGTCGATGTGCTGAATCGGGTCGTATTCCCGTTCCGGATCGGCTTGGATGAGCCTGTGAAAGAGCTCGATGCCGGGCTCAGCCTCAAGAGGGATCTCAATACTGCTTTTTTTCTCGTCGAACCTTGCTTCATCCCAGCAGACCTCTTTCCTGAGGGACGCCGGGAGGGAACTCTGGGGGGAAAGTTTGAGGGAAGCCTTCTTTTCATTGCTGTGCTGAAGTCTTAGGATCCTGCGTGTTTCCGTCTTGCAGGTTTCAGGAATCACTTTGAGCCCGTCGCCCTCAAGGATGTAGTTCAGGAAGGAGGACTTCCCGGAACTCGTTTTCCCTGCGAGGTAGATGCTTTTTCGTTTCGAGGAAATCTCCTCGATGAAAAGCTCTACGAGCCTGACCAATCTCCGGCCTTCTTTCTCCTCGACCAATCCCCATTCGTCGGAGTCTCTGACGCATTGCAGCGTCTCAGCGAGTTGCCCCGCATAGGGACTGATGGCGTCAACCAACATTTATTCCACTCTCCTGAAGGTCGTTTGAACACCGCCCCCACAAATCACCGCAGAGGGGAACCCTAGAACCTTTACCCTCCATGATTGGATTCCGCATCGGGAGGAGGAAGGGGGCCAGAGGTTTTGAATTGAAGCTGATAGGTCTCGAAGATATGGATCGCGCGATCGCAAAGCCCCATGCCCTTTGAAGCCTCATCGGATTCCCTGCTTTTCGGCTTAAATGTTTCTTCCAATCCTTCGAAGATCGCATTCTGGACCTCTTCATAGGTCGGTTCAAGAATTTTCTTAAAATGGTCAAAGAAGTCGTCTTGGTTCTCCACGATGGCGCTTTCCAGCTTTCCCTTCAGCTCATCCAGCATGTCGTTCAGCATCAAACCGAGGTCGACCAAATCCTTGACGATCAGCAGCCATCCGACGAAAGGGATCCCTTTGGCGGGTGCAATCTCCGCCTGCTCTTTCGCGTAATCCAGGCTGAGCTTGACGAAGATTTTCCTGAACATCTTTACAAAGAGCTTCTTAAATTTGGTCATCCCCCTCTTTCTCATGTCGGAGGCTGCCATTTTTTTGACCAGGCCCCCCATCATTTTTCCCAGCTTATCCATCAGGTCCTTCACGACCTCATTGACCCCTGAGTCGTCAAACCTGGCGTGCTTGACGCCGCCCTTCGCGTTCACCCCGTCGCGTTTTCCCTTTCCTATTCTGAATTCCTTCGTTCCGATCTTTTCGCCGCCAAGAGATCCCAGAGTGACCTCAGCAATGATATTCTTGACCTCCTCGACCGCCTCCGCAATGAGGCGCTCCGTCTTCGCCTCCGCCAGGGTTTCGAACTCCGCATCGATAATCCTGCTGATCTCCCTCATCACAGGCCCCTCGTCATCGCCCCGGAAAATCTGTGGAGTCATCTGCTTTAAGAATTCTTTCCAGAGATCTTTCTTGCCGATTCTTTTGCCGATCTCTTCGAGTATTCTCTTTACGAGATTCTCGCTCATCTGCATGGAGTACCTTTGGATTTTCGCAAGATACCACTCCCGGTAGTTCCGGCGGATCGCCTCCTTCAAGGCCTCCCTTTTCTCCCGCTCCTTTGCAAATGCCCGATCTTTTTCCTCGATGACCTTCTGGTATTCACCCCTTTTTCCATTTATGGCCGACAGGATATTCTGTTGCCCGTAGAGACGGGTCACTCCGTTTTTGACCCTCGCGATCTTCTCTTGAAGCGACCGGTTGAAAATCACCTCCTGCGCAAAGTGCTCGATGGCAGGCAGCATGGAGCTCTCGAAGGAAAGGGATCTCCCTTTTTCCGTCAGGACATATCCGCGGTCCTTCTTTTTGATAAAACGATTTGTGTAAAGCCAATGGAGGAACCGGTCTCTGTCGAATGGAGCCTTTTTTTCTGTCAGGCCACCGTCGTCACAGCCGTTCCAAAGTGAAAATTCGTTCATCACGGAATCCTCATCGGAAAATGGAAATCCATGGCTCAAATAGTTCCAAACCATTCTTAACCCGGCTTCCTCGCCCGGCAGAATGTCATCCGAGTTGGCGAGGATTTGGTCGGGCTTCATCCCCAGTGCGGATTCAGCCGCCAGCCCGTTATAAACGAAAAAACAGATGCGTTCCTTTCCTCCAAACTCCTTTCTGAGAAGCAACTTCTTCTCGGTCTCTTCAAAAAATTCCTTAAGCACATCCCTCACTCCGTTCACACCGTCGCTCTGGTAGAGATCGTCGGCGAATCCGAGGACACCGATAATGTTTCCATTATCCCGATGGATCAGGGGAATCAGTCTCGTGTTGAATGAATCGAGGATCTGGTTCCGTTTGTTCATCCATACAACCAGATCCGCCCCTATGAATAAGTGCTTGATTTTCTGTAGAAAATCCGCAGTCACGGTGTTCAATCCGGGCGTATTAATGAATTGAATCGACTGGAGCAGCGGATTGCGGGAATAGATTTCAAAGAATGCGATCGAGTCCCGATAAGCGGCGTTTTTCTTAAGCTCGCCGTTGGTGCTCAAGTCGATGCGTTTGTAGAATTCATCGCGGCTGATCCATTCCTCCGTATAAACACCTTCTCGGTCGGTGAAATACTTGACGCTGGCCTTCTTCTCTAGCTCGGCATTTTCCGTGTGGGACAGTTTGATGATACTTCCTTCTGTTTCATCATAATGGCTGGTCATAATGGGCTCACCGAGCAGAAGGTTAATGAGGGTAGATTTTCCCGTTCCTTGCACACCGACGACGGCTATCTTAAAGGGTTCGGTGAGAGAATCCCTGAGCGCGTCTATTTTCTCCAGCCCTTCACCGAAGATTTCAAGAAGATCCTTCTGCCCCGCCCTGGATTTCATTAAGGCCTTTAATTCGTCCGACATGGCTGTCAGGGTATCGGCAATCCTCTCTCTCTCCAAATTTCGTTCTCCAAAGTCGCCCCCTTTTTCCAAAACTTCCTCTCTCCTCAAAAGCGAATGACCAGGCTTATTTGAAATGGAATTTCCTCTCGCTCTTTGCAACGTTGTCGCAGGATATGGGAGATTCTTCACGGTGGCAATAATCAAGCATTTTTTGTGCCAGAAGTGGACGTCTATAACTGCATGGTTTAAAAGGCTTTCTGCCAAAAAGAGGAAATCGAACTGGTCAGAAATCGGCCAAAAATGTCCTAAGTGTGATGAATTGTACTAAAGGGATAAGGAAGGTTAAAGAAGGAAAAAGAAGATAGGGATGCGGTGATAGGGGACCAAAAAGAATATGATGGAGAGTCAGGGAAATGAGGGGATGGAACCACCTCTCCCCATCTCCTTATCACCCTATTCCCCCATCTGTCTATTAGGAGCGATAGGAGGCGTTAATTTTGACATAATCGATGGAGAAATCGGAAGTGAGGACTGAGAATTCGCTCTTGCCCTGATGGAGATCAACCGTAACCTTGAAGGATTTGTTTTTGAGAGTCTGACCGGCCCGCTCTTCTATCCTACCGCCTACTCCCATTCCTTTTTTCACGATGGGAGCTTTATCAAAATAGACGTCAACTTTGTTCGGATCGATGTGCGCGCCGGAATAGCCCAGAGCGCAAAGAATCCTCCCCCAGTTGGCATCCTCCCCGAAGAATGCCGTCTTCACCAGCGGCGAATGGGCAACCGAATAAGCCGCCTGTTTGGCCTCTTCCTTGTTTCGGGCACCCCGGATCAGGATTTCGACGAATTTCGTCGCCCCCTCTCCATCCTTTACCACACTTTCGGCCAGACTCCGGCAGACTTTTGAAAGCATCGACTGGAATGCCTCGCCATCCCGGTCCATACGGCTCAAAAAGGGATGGCCTGCCTTTCCGTTGGCTAAAAGCAATACCGTGTCATTGGTACTGGTTTCCCCGTCCACCGTAATCCGGTTGTACGATGCCTCAGCCGCCTCTCTCAGCATTCGTTGGAGAAGGGGAGTTTTAATGCGGGCGTCCGTGACCAGGAAGGAGAGCATCGTTGCCACATCGGGGCGAATCATTCCTGCGCCCTTGACCATCCCGCAGAGCTTCACCTGTTTTCCCTTGATGCGGCAGGTCGCCACTTCAACCTTCGGAAAGGTATCTGTGGTCATAATCGCTTCTACCGTACTCATCCAACCTTCCGGAGAAAGGCGAACCACCAATTCCGGAACTCCTTCCTCAATCTTCTTGATCGGGAGGGGGCTCCCGATCACTCCGGTCGAGGAAGAAAACACCAGCCCTTCGTCGATCCCCAGGCGCTCTGCGACAACCAAAGTCATCCTTTTGGCGTCTTCCAGCCCTCGGCTCCCCGTACAGGCATTCGCATTTCCGCTGTTCACAACGATGGCCTGGCAGAGGCCTCTCTTCATACGCGCTCGATCCAATTGTACGGGGGCTGCTTTCACGGCATTGGTGGTGAAAAGCCCGGCCACCTGGGCGGGAACCTCGGAATAAATCAAGCCTAAATCTCTCTTTCCATTCTTCTTAATCCCCGCGGCAATCCCTGAAAAAAGAAAACCCGGCACCCTAAAATCAAGTGGCTTCATCTTACGTCTCGCTTTTGCTCCCATTATCGATTGAATGAATCGATAGGTGGACTCATGTCAAATGTCAAAGTCTAAAGTCCAAATGAAATCCAAAGCTCAAATGGCAAAGAAAAAAGAGGAAGAATGGAATAATGGAACATTGGAATACGGGGTTAAAAAAACATTCTTCGTATCTCTCTCATCATCCCTTCATTCCATCATTTCAGGACTATTTTTTATTTTGATATTTTGTCATTCATTTGACATTTGAACTTTGAAATTTGAAATTTCTCATTATTTACGCTCTGGCTTCTTCCTCTTTGGGTAGGCAGCATCGCTTGTACTTCTTTCCGCTTCCGCAGGGGCAGGGGTCATTCCGTCCCACTTTTTTTCCTTCCCGCCGAACCGTCACGCCTTTCCCGTCCTCCGTCTTTCCGCCCCCGCCCTCGGCTGTCTCTCCCCGGCTCATGACAAAAGTCTGTTTCCGCTCCATCTTGATTTGTTTGCCCTCTTCCTGTTCCTTGGCCATCTGAACGGCGAAGAGCTTTTCGACGGTGTCCTTTTTTATCCTGTCGAGCATCTCAAGAAACATTTGATAGGCTTCTTTTTGATATTCAATGCGAGGGTCTTTCTGACCATAACCTCTTAAACCGATCCCTTCCTTCAATTGATCAATGGCAAGGAGATGATCCTTCCAATGGTAATCAATCGATTGAAGCATGATCACCTTCTCCAGGTATCGAAGCATCTGCGCCCCAAATGCCTCCTCCCTCTTCTGATAAACGTCCTTCGCACTCTGAATGATCATGTCTGCTAACTGATCTCTCCGGATACCATTCTCCAAAGAGGGGCCGGACCACTTGAAAGAGAATTGCTGATAAACGGCGTCCTGAAGTGCCTTCAGGTCCCAATCCTCGGGGTGTTCCTTCTCATCGGTGTAGAAATCGACGAGCCCCTCACTCTGTTCTTCAATCATCTCCGTAACCGTTTCTCTCAGGTCTTCGCTGCCCAGAACCTCTCTCCGCTGGGAATAGATGACCTCTCTCTGTTTGTTCATCACGTCATCGTATTCCAGGAGGTTTTTCCGTATCTCAAAATTATGGGCCTCCACCTTCCGCTGAGCATTTTCAATGGCCTTGGTCACGAGTCCGTGTTCGATGGGCTGGTCTTCTTCAATCCCCAGCCGGTCCATAATCTTCGATATCCTCTCCGCGCCAAAAATCCTCAGAAGGTCGTCCTCTAAAGAAAGATAGAATCGGGAGGACCCGGGATCGCCTTGTCTCCCCGATCGTCCTCTCAGCTGATTGTCAATCCGCCTGGCCTCATGCCGCTCGGTTCCCAATACATGGAGGCCTCCCAACTGGACGACCTTTTGTTTCTCCTTCTGAACGATGGCGGTCGTCTTTTCGTAGGCCTCTTTCGTAGCCTCCTCGGTAGGCGCCTCGCCCGCCATGGTTTTTGCCAGGAACTTGGGATTTCCCCCCAGGAGGATGTCTGTCCCTCTTCCTGCCATATTCGTCGAGATGGTGACCGACCCCACCCTTCCCGCTTGGGCGATGATTTCAGCCTCGCGCTCATGATGTTTGGCGTTCAGGACATTGTGCGGAACCCCCTGTTTCTTCAGAAGTTGACTCAGTCGCTCAGACTTCTCAATGGAAATCGTGCCCACCAGGACCGGATGGCCGGATTGATAGAGATCTTTGATTTCCCTGACGACGGCACGAAACTTCTCATCCGAGGTTTTGTAGATGACGTCGGAGTAATTCGTTCGCCTCATGGGCATGTTCGTAGGAATGACCACGACATCCAGATTATAAATCTTGCGGAACTCCGCAGCCTCCGTGTCCGCTGTCCCGGTCATCCCGGACAACTTCTTGTACATCCGGAAATAATTTTGAAATGTGATCGTGGCCAGGGTCTGGTTCTCATTTTCGATCTTGACGTTCTCTTTGGCTTCGACCGCCTGGTGGAGGCCATCGCTCCACCTCCTCCCGGGCATCAGCCTTCCGGTGAATTCATCGACGATGATCACCTCCCCGTCTTTCACCATGTAGTCCACATCTCTCTTAAAGAGGGCATGGGCTCTCAAGGCCTGATTCACGTGGTGGAGGGTCTCGATATTTCTGGGATCGTAAAGATTTTCGACATGAATTAATTTCTCCACGTGGGCCACTCCCTCTTCCGTCAAAAAGGCCGCGTGGCTTTTCTCTTCGAGTTGATAATCTTCCCCCTGCTTCAAAGAGGGGATGATCCGGTTGATCTTATAGTATTTATCCGTCGATTCTTCCGCAGGACCGGAGATGATGAGCGGGGTCCTGGCTTCATCAATCAGGATGCTGTCGACCTCATCGACGACGGCATAATTCAAGTCCCGCTGGACGTAATCTTCAAGGGTGAATTTCATATTGTCCCGGAGGTAGTCGAAACCAAATTCGTTATTCGTCCCGTAGGTGATATCGCACCCGTAGGCTTCCTTCCGTTCCCGGTCGTTTAATTCGTGCAGGATCACCCCGACGGAGAGGCCCAGGAATCTATAAATCACTCCCATCCATTCGCTGTCCCTTTTCGCCAGGTAATCGTTCACCGTGACGATGTGGACCCCTTTCCTTTCGAGGGCGTTCAAGTAGGCGGGGAGTGTGGACACCAAGGTCTTTCCTTCACCGGTCGCCATCTCGGCGATCTTGCCTCCGTGGAGAACAATTCCTCCGATCAACTGCACATCGTAATGTCTTTCGCCAAGGGCCCTTTTTGCTGCCTCGCGAACGACTGCGAAGGCTTCCGGGAGGGTCTCGTCGATGGACTCCCCGCGCTCAATTCGCTCTTTGAACTCAGCGGTTTTGGCCACGAGACGGTCATCCGCCAGCGGACTGATCTTGTCCTCCAACTGGTTGATTCTGTCGACAAGGGGTTGAATGCTTTTCAACTCTCTTTCGTTCTTACTACCCACGATCTTCTTGATCAGTGACCCAATCATAAGAAGCTTCTCTCCTCCACCTTCTTCTTTCGCACCGAAAAATTATATAACGGATGACAACGGGTTGCAATCCCCAAAAATGAACACGATTACGAGCTGTTATCTTCGCCTTGATGCATGCCCGTCGCCTCCTCGATTGGGCCTGGCCAGTGGTAGGGAAGAAGGCAGAGACAGGGCTGCCATACTTCCCCTGGCCCCTGCCCTCTCCCCCGAGGGGAGAGGGAAAATGGCATTATCTCTTCGCTAACCTCTAGGGAAACTCAATCTTTCCGGAAAATGATCTTGACAAGAAGGGGTCTTTCATTTGAAAGATATCTTGGAAGGCATTGGACCCTCCCTATGCGATTTAAGACTCCATTGATCCTACTGTCCCTATTTTTCCTTCCGTTTGGGGCGGAGATTTCAGCAAACGAAGAACCTTCGGCAGTATCTTCGGTAATCACGGTGGCGGCCGTCGGGGATATCATGATGGGAACGGATTATCCCTCCCCGAAACTTCCAGAGAAAGACGGGAGGCTCCTTTTCGAGAAAGCAAAAGGATTTTTGAGGAGGGCAGATCTTGTCTTCGGTAACCTTGAAGGACCCCTCACCGAGGAAATCTCTCCTGCAAAAAAAGTGAAGGATGAGAAGGAAGCTTACTTCTTCCGAACGCCACAGAGGTATGTCAAGAATCTTGTCGACGCGGGGTTTAACGTCGTTTCTCTTGCAAACAATCATGCGGGAGATTTTGGAAATAAAGGGATGTCTTCTACCAAAAAAGTCCTTGCTGCCGCCGGGATAAAGTACTCAAGCAAAGCAGGCGAGGTGGCCGAGTTTGAAATCAATGGGCTGAAATTGGGTTTGGCCGCATTCTCTTTTGGTTCGCCACCGAGGTCTATCGTATACCCTGACGAAGCGCTGGCAGAGATCGATCTCCTTTCAAAAAAATATGATCTGTTGATTCTCTCGATTCACGGAGGCAAAGAAGGAGGAACAGCCTTACGGACCGAAAACGAGTTCGAATATTTCCTCGACGAACCCAGAGGCAATCTGATTCAATTCTCTCATGAAGCGATCGAGCGGGGCGCGGATCTTATTCTTGTACACGGTCCCCATGTTCCGAGAGCCCTTGAGATCTACCAGGACAGACTGATTGCTTATAGCCTCGGCAACTTCTGTACCTACCGGGGAATGAGTTTAGATAAAGAAAAAGGCTATGCTCCTCTGTTATGGGTTGAATTGGGTCGAAATGGCGAGTTTGTCAGAGGAAGGATATTTTCTTTCATCCAGGTCCCTCCGGGAGGTCCTAAGAGAGACGAGGAAGAAAGAGCGTGGGCTTTGATTAAAAGACTCTCTCAAGAGGATTTCCCGGAGACGAGTCCTCTTTTCGGTGCATCAGAAATCATTCTCCCAAGGGAGAAAACTCCGGAGAGAGACGCCCCTCCCACCTCACTGCAAAGCCCGCTTTCTCCGGTGAAAACAGAATGATCCTAATTTGACTGGACCCCGTTTCCACCGAGGTGACAAATGAAATTCAATTTTTTTCAGAGGGGAATGGAAATTTCGCTTTAATTGGAGGGATTATTCCAGAATATATCTCGATGGGTTAACAGGAATGCCATTTATCCTCACTTCATAATGGAGATGGGGACCTGTTGACTTACCCGTCGTACCAACCTCGGCAATCTTATCGCCCCGTTTCACCCTCTGCCCCGCACCGACTAAAATTTTACTCAGGTGATTGTGGCGGGTGATGATTCCAAATCCGTGAGAGATCACAACAACATTCCCATAGGAAAAATCCTTGCCCGTGGCCGAAACAATTCCATCTGCCGGGGCAATCACAGGGGTTCCTTCACGATTCGAAATATCAAGACCTTCGTGCATCTGGTTTAATCCCGTAAAGGGATTGGTTCGAAAGCCAAAACCCGATGTCACCCACCCATGGACCGGCCAGATCGAGGGGGTATGGGTCAACATGTCTTTCTTGGTGAGCAAGAGTTTCTCGAGTTCGGAGAGGCTCTCTTCCTGGGTTACGGCTTCAGATTTGAGGCGCTCAACATCGGTCCTCATCTGCTGAACCAGCCCCGTTTCGTCTTTTTCCAATCTCAATTTCTCTCGGACATCGGAGGGAGAGGGTCCGCCCATTCCCACAAAGGAGGTTGTTTCCCCGCCCTTCTCCAAATTGGCAATGATTCGAATCTTCTTATCAAAATCCTTTAATCTGGCGAGTTGTTTCTCCAGGTCTTCTATTTTCGACGAGAAAAAATGAATCTTGGTCCTCTGCTCCTCGGTTTCGTGTCGCAGTTGCGCCAGTTCAAAGCCCTTCTTCCTCACCTGGATGTAGTCACAGAAGAAGAAAATGGTGAGGAGAAGGCAAAAAGCCAGGAGATAAAGTCCAATTTTGAACGTCTTTTTGTGTACCCTAACGTGGCGGGTCTTAGAGGTCTTCTGGCCAAAGACAAGGATATTGAAATAGTCTTTATCCAAAATAAACTCCTTGTTTCATTGATTCACAAGTGGTATCTGAATTTACGGCCCCCATCTAAATACCAGAGTAAATATCGCCGTGTCAAGTTTTTTTTTGTCCCCTCTTCTTTCCCCGAATTCTTCCCTGGAAAGAGCGAGGAATTATATATAATTATCTTTTAATTTCCACTAATTACAAGCTCTTTAATCAGGAGACTTGGGGCTCCAACGGCACCAAAAAATCTGAGATCCTTCCCGACCCCGATCACCCCCCGGAAGAGTTCGAAAAGGTTCCCTGCGATGGCGACTGATTTCACCGGATGGACCTTTTGCCCTCGATCGATCCAGTCGCCTGAACAGCCCAGAGAAAAATCTCCCGAGATGGGGTCTACGGTATGGAGGCCCATGACCTCCTCTACCACCATCCCATGCAAAAAGCCTTCCAACAGCTGTGGTAAATCGAGGTCTCCTGGTTCAACGAAAAAGTTTGAAATCCCTACCCCGGGGGGGAATTTGATTCCAGCACGTCGACTGTTCCCCGTCGACTTTTCCTGTGACCCCGGGGAGAGAATCCTCTCCCGGTTCGCCCAATATCGATCGTATAGATAATGGGTGAGTTCTCCCCGGGTGACTAAACAGGTCCGCTGGCTCGGCATCCCCTCTCCGTCGAAGGGAGCAGTGGAAACTCCCTTTGAATAAAGTCCATCATCCACGATCGTAAGGAGGGGGGAGAAGAATTCTTCTCCTCGCTTCCCCCTCAAAGGAGATTTTCCTTTCTGGACCTGGTCAGCGAAAAAGGAATGGGCGAGAAGGGATAAGAATTCAGCGGCCACATGATTTCGAAGAAGTACCGGATAAGCGCCCGATAGGATCCTTTTCCCGCCCAGCCTCTCCAATGCTTTCCTTCCGGCGGATCGCCCGACTTTCTCGACATCGAGGTCCTTAAAAAAATGGCTGGCGTCGAAGTCCCAGGCCACCTCCGATTCCCCCGATGCTTCCGCCACGGCGGTGACGCTCGCTGAGGCAAGAGAGTGGGCGTAGGAGTTCCGAATCCCATTCGAGTTCACCAGGGTTGTCCTGGAGAGAACCTCCTGGTAAGAGGCCTTCCTCACCTTCTTGATCCTCTCCGGATCCACTGCCCGGGTTGACGCCTCCAAATCCTTTGCCTTTTCGATCTTCCTCTTCTCTGAAATCCCCTCCAGGGACTCATCAAAGATGGGTAATTCGGGAAGGGGGTCTTGGAGCGCAGGGGCAAAGTCGAAGCACGGATCTGGCGAGGTCGGCTCGGCACTTCGGATCGCATCCTCTATCATCCGATCCAACTCGTCCGAAAAATTCTGCGGGGCGGAAGAAGAAGAGGGATTGGACAGGGTCGTGTAAGAAAAGCCAATTCGTTGATGATTCAGTATACGGAAGGCCATTCCCAAGTACTGATCGGTCTGGAGGGTTTCAATCTTTCCTTCCTTTGACTCAATATCAAAATGGGAGGATTGATTAAAATAGATTTCATAGCCATCGATGGGCTTCTTCTGGAGAATCCTCAGAACCTGGTCGATGATTTCCTCGTTATAAATCATATCGTACCCCACTCCAATGCGTATTCACGCCTCTCACCATCGGATTAGGCTGCTCGCCCAGGTGAGTCCTCCACCGAACGCGGTGAGAATGATCAAATCTCCCTTTTGAATGGATCCATCCCGAACGGCTTCGTCGAGGGCGATCGGAATGGTCGCGGATGAGATATTGGCATATTTCTCGATTGTCAGGTAGACTTTCTCCATTGGGACATCTAATCTTTTTGCGACTTGCTGAAGCATGCGTAGATTGGCCTGATGGGGAATGATCCATTTCACATCCGAAAGGCTGACACCGTTGAAGGCAGCGGCCTCTTCCGCAGCTTCTGCAAACCGTTTCACCGCCACCCGGACCGATTCATTCGCTTTGATCATCCGAAGGGTATGGAGTTTCCTGTCCACGCTTTCGTAAGAGATCGGCGTCGTCTTTGATCCACCTCCAGGAAGAAGCAGGTTTTCACCGTTCGCCCCATCGGTGTGAATATGGACGGAAAGGATTTCGCCGACATCCCTCCCTGATTTCCGGAGAGACTGATTTCCCTTCGAATCCTCAAAAGCTCGAAGAACGGCTGCACCCGATCCGTCTCCCCAGAGGATACAACTCTCTCGATCCGTCCAATCCAGAGTCCTGCTCATGATCTCTACCGATGCAACCAGAGCGGTTTTGTAGGTCCCCGCTTTAAGATATTGCTCGGCGACGGAAAGACCAAAGACAAATCCGCTACACGCCGCTGTCACGTCGAAGGAGACCGCTCTTCCCGCACCGAGTTTTGCCTCCAACCAGTTAGCGCCGGAGGGACAGGCCGTATCCGGCGTCATGGTGGTCATGATGATGAGATCTAATTCCTCGACGGGAATGCCTCCCATTTCCAGGGCACGGAGGGAAGCCTCTTTGGCAAGGTCCGAGGCATTGACATTCGGCGCCGCAATTCTTCGTTCCTTGATTCCTGTCCTTTTGTAAATCCACTCGTCATTGGTGTTCAGAGTCTTTTCCAAATCAAAATTGGTGACGGCCCGCTCCGGAAGAAACGAGCCGGTCCCCAGAATCCCGATTCTCTTGCCGCCCATCAGCGAACTCCTTTTCACTCAGATTTGAAGGGATGTTCAGCTCCTCATCCCCGCCTGCGGCAGGCACGCACACCCATCTCGTTTGGCCCAGAGACTCAATTTTTGTAAATTCTCGGGACCCTTTTCCCTATCGAGCACAACACCTCATAGGGAATCGAGTTGATTTTATCTGCGATTTCCTCGGGGGTGATCTGCTCTTTGCCTTGCCGCCCCATCAATATCACTTCATCTCCTTCTGAAGCACGCGGGATATCGGTAACATCCACCATGATGAAATCCATACAGACCTTCCCGACCACAGGTGCCCTTCTCCCGCGGATCAACACCTCTCCATGATTCGAGAGATGACGGCTATACCCATCCGCGTATCCGATCGGAAGCGTCGCGATGAGACTCTCCCGTTTTGCCTTAAATGTCCCTCCGTAACTGATCCTCGTTCCAGGTCGAACCGACTTCAAAAAATGGATGCGGGTCTTCAGGGTCATCACGGGCTTGAGCGAAATAAGAGATCGGAATGCGGGAGAAGGATACGAGCCGTATAGCATGATCCCGGGTCGAACCAGCCGGGCGGAATATGCCGGAAAAGCCGTAAGCATCGCACTGCTGGCCATGTGAAGATACGAACAGCAAATTCCCAACTCTTGGGCAGCGGCCACAGCTTCTCGAAACGCTCTCCATTGGGTTTGAGTAAAACCCTTTTCTTCGTCCGTCATTGCGAAATGGGAAAGGATGCCTTCTGCTTCAATCCTCGGGAACCGTCTCAACTCGCGCAAAAAGTCGTACCAGAGGTGGTGGGGCACCCCCAATCTTCCCATTCCCGTATCCACCTTGAGGTGGACCCTCACCTTCCTCCCGCGCCTCTCCGCTTCTCTGGAAAGAATCTTCAAAGAATCCTTTCCGAAGACGACAGGGGTGAGGCGGAAGCGAAAAATTTGGTCTACTTTCTTTCCGAAAATCCCTCCTAATACGAGAATGGGGGTTTTCACCCCTCCCTTTCTGAGCTCCACTCCTTCTTCAGGGATTGCGACACCCAGGTATTCCACCCCCAACTTCTCCAATCGAAGTGAAACCGGAATGGACCCATGACCATAGGCATCCGCTTTGACCACAGCCAGGAGTTTCACGCCCTCGGGAATTCTCTTCTTAATCTGCCGATAATTAAACTCCAGTGCTCCAAGGTCAACTTCCCCAACCGTCGGTCTTCCGGATGAAAGTGGCATATTCATCACGATATCTCTAACTGTTTGAATAAGAAGAAAAAAAACATTAAACAAATAACATCAACCCTATGGAAAGTCAATGGAAGCCATTTGCTGGGCAGGCTAGCTTTTTCTTCTGTACCCGGCGTAATTATCAACATAATGATCGACACAAAGGGGCGATTTCCGAAGCTCGCCGCCATTGGGGTGGGCCCCTGAAGAGGCTTCATCAGCCCACCTTCTAGGGTTTGGCTGCATCGGGCTCAAAGGAAAACTGTGGTTCAAGGTCTTGCGCGGTTCATCCTATTTCCCCCAACGCGGGCCTGATGAAGCCTCGGAGGGGATTTACCCGATCGCGGTAAGCAAAAACTGGGGTAGAGCAAGGAGAAGCCATTCTTGACAATCTCCTCCCCATCCATTAATCTGGTCTTCGTGAATGAACCGCCTCCCAAAAATATTCGCATCAAGATCAATGAAAAAGAAACCCCTATTCCTTCGAACACCACTCTCCTTCAACTCAAAAGTCAATTCAACCCTGATGCAGATTTGATCATTTACAACGGTTTCCCGGCCGCTTCAGATTACCCCCTGAAACAGGATGACGAAATTATTCTCATCGAAAAAGGCAAAATTCCCTCCTCCGAGGAGTTCGAGTGTTTCATGATGGCGCGTCACACACCCGGAATTCATCAGAAAATCAAAAACTCCGTTGTGGGAATCGCCGGATTGGGAGGTCTTGGGTCGTCCGTTGCCGTTGCCTTAGCTCGTGTGGGAGTGGGCAAGCTGATCCTGGTTGACTTCGATGTGGTGGAGCCGTCCAACTTGAATCGGCAACAATATTTCGTGGACCAGATCGGAATGCCGAAGGTCGAAGCCCTCCGAAAAAACATCGCAGCCATCAACCCCTGCGTGAGGGTCGAGATCTATCAGGAAAGACTCGATCGAGGCAATGGCGAGAAAATCCTTCAGGAAGCAGAGGTGGTGGTGGAGGCTTTTGACCGCGCCGAAGAAAAGGCGATGCTGATCAACATCGTCTCAGAGAAGATGCCGGATAAATATATTGTCGCCGCATCAGGTGTCGCGGGTTACGGAGACAACAACGAGATTAAGACAGTTCGGTTCTCTTCAAAGATCTTCATTGTGGGGGACCAAAAGACAGCCGCACAACCTGGCATGGGCCTGATGGCACCACGGGTGGGAATCGCCGCCCACCATCAAGCAAACACTGTCTTGAGGATTCTCTTGGGCGAGGAGAAGTAGTTACTTCGCTATCATTTTACAATTTCCCTCAAAAATTCCGCCGTCCTGAATCACAAAAACGGGAGTAAAAACGGTCCCGAATAACTTTCCTCTCGCATGGATCTCCATTCGCTCTTTGGCAGTTACATCTCCTTCCAAGCTGCCATTGAGGATCAGGGTTGTGGCCTCTACTTTCCCCTTAATGACCGCTGTTTCGCCTATGATTAATGTCCCGGTATGATAGATTTCTCCCTCCACTTTCCCATCGAGGCGAAATATTCCTTCCGAATTGACTTTCCCCTTTAACAAGGAATCTTTGCCCCAAAAAACATTCATCTCTTCTGTGACTGGCTTCATTGTTTTAAGAAAGCTCCGGGTTCATCTTCCAAAGGGTGATTGAACTATGTGTTAGGCCATGGATATGAGTCTTCAGCAATATTAGTGCCAAATTTTCTTAAATTCTCTTTTTCCTAAACGGACCGGATTCTAAGGGTTTCCCTGATTCATCGCCCGGCCCCGGTGGAAAATTTATAGCCACCGGTGTCCGTTTTGTTCAAATTTGGGTTGATCTGCTATACCAGCTCTTTTACCAAAGCAGTTTCATCGCAATCCGGAAATTTTACACACCTCAGGCAGTCGGTCCAGATTTTGTGCGGGAGGGCTGTCTTATCCACTTTCTTGAAACCTAATCTTTCAAAGAATTCAGCCTGGTAAGTGAGCGCAAAGACTCTCTTCACCCCTAAGAATTTCGACTCCTTCAAGCATTCTCTCACCAACTTTGCGCCGATTCCTTTGCTCTGATCTTTCTCTTCTACCGCCAGGGACCGTATTTCCGCCAAATCCTCCCAGCAGATGTGAAGGGCACAGATGCCTACGACGTTGCGGTTCCTGATGAAAACAAAAAAATCCCTGAGATGGTCATAGAGTTCGCTCAGAGACCGGGGGAGAATCCCTCCCCGGGGAGCGTAGACTTTAAGAAGCCGCTGAATCTCTTTGATGTCATCGAGTTTCGCCTTTCGAATCATCGTTTTTCTCTCCGTCGAGAATTCCCCTCATACTCTTATGCCTTCTTGGCGCTTTCAACCATTTCTCTGGCATGGGCTTTGGTCTTCTCCGTAACCTTCACCCCTCCCAACATCCTGGCTATTTCATCCACGATCGACTCCTTATCCAGTCGATCCACCAAGGTCGTGGTCCGCCCTGATTTTACCTCTTTCCTCACACTGTGGTGCTGGTCGGCAAAACAGGCAATCTGAGGAAGGTGAGTGACACAGATCACCTGATGATGCCGGGAAAGTTCTTTCAACTTCTTCCCGACCACTTCTGCCATCGCCCCTCCAATTCCGGAGTCGACTTCATCGAAGATGAGAACCTGTCTTCCGCCGACCTTGGCCAAAATTCTTTTCATGGCCAGCATGATTCGTGAGAGCTCCCCTCCAGAAGCAATTTTCGCCAGGGGCTTCACCTCCTCGCCGACATTGGGAGAAATCAGAAACTCTACACGATCCACCCCTCTCGGAGAAAGGGGGGCAGACTCCATCCGGATTTCAAAAATGGTCTTTTTCATGCCCAGAGAATTCAATTCCCTCTCCACCGATTTTTTCAATTCCAATGCCACTTTCTTTCTCTCCCCCGAGAGTCGCTTCCCCAGATTATCCAACGTTTGCCGGAGCGGCTCCAAAAGGCCTTCCAGTTGGGAAAGCCTTTCTTCATCGGAAGTAAAGGATTCCAACGCTTCATCCAACTTCTGTTTCAAGGAGAGAACGGCTTCAACAGTCGGCCCATATTTCCTCTTCAGCCGGTCGATCTCCTCCAGCCTGTCCTCAATCTCGTCCAACCTCGTCGGGTTGATCTCCACCCTTCTCGAATACTCTCGAAGCGTGAGCGCGGCCTCCTCCAGCTGAATGAGGACGGAATCCAGGGCCTTCAAGGGTTGAGAAAGGAAAGGATCAACCGCCGCTGCCTCCCGGCACTGAGTAAGTACGTTCTGGACCCTTTCGATCGCTGAACCTTCTTCGGAATAAAGCGCTTCTTCGGCGGCAAGGGCAAAATCCATCAATTTCTTCGCATGGGTGAGGAGGATTCGGTCCTCCTTCATAGACTCTTCTTCTCCAATTTGGATTCCGGAAGTTTCAATCTCCCTCGACTGGAAAGCCATTAGGTCTCGTTCCTTCGCTTTTTTCTCCCTCTCATCCCGGATCTTTTGAACCTCTTCAGATAAAGAGATAAATTCCAGGTACTGTCTTTGAAATTCCTCTCGGAGTCCGACCAGTCCCCCGAATTCATCCAGAATACCAAGGTGCGTCTCTACCCGCTGAAGCGTTTGATGTTCGTGCTGACCGTAGATGCTGAGGAGCCCTTCTCCGACCTCCGAAAGCACTCCGAGAGTGGACAGATTTCCATTGATAAAGACCTTTCCCCGGCCGCTTCGGGAGATCACGCGGCGAATGAGGAGGGAATCCTCTTCTCCGGTGCCCTGCAGATGCGGAGCCTTCTCTTTTATCTTCTCCCTGATCTCTGAATTTCCACAGAGGTCGAAGAGGGCCTCCACGTTTGCCTCTTCTTCTGAACTACGAATCCATTCCTCGGTCGCTTTATCCCCTAAAAGCAGGTGGACGGCATTGAGGATAATGGACTTCCCCGCTCCCGTCTCGCCGCTGAGGATATTGAAGCCTTTGGAGAAGGACAAATTCAGCTCATCGATGATAGCAAAATTCTTGATTCGAAGCTCGATCAACATAGAATTAGAGTAATGAGTTCGGAGTTCATGGTTCGGAGCCCGAAAACTATTCAGAAAATCTAACACTCCGAGCTCCCAACTCCCAACTCCGAGCTATCATTATCTTTCCCCCCATTTTAGCTTTTCCCTCAGCAATTCAAAATACTGCCGGTAGGGCGATTTGATCAGAAGGATGCGCCCTTCCGCCTTTTCGACCTCCACCACGTCCTCAAATTCCAGAGTGAATCCCTGCTGGCCATCCAACGTGAGAGTCACTTCTTCGTCTCTCGATTTCAGCAACGCCCGAATCTTCACATCATCGGGAATAATAATAGGACGGATCGTTAAGGTATGAGGGCAAATGGGCGTGATGATGATCGTATGGAGCGAGGGGTAGACAATCGGTCCTCCGGCGGAAAGATTATAGGCGGTGGAACCTGTGGGTGTCGATATAATTAACCCGTCCGATCTGAAAGTCGACAAATATTCGCCGTTAACCGTGGTCTCCAGATCAATGATTCGTGCCAGGGCTCCTTTGTTGATCACCGCATCGTTCAGCACGATGAATTCCGCAATCCGCTTCCCACTTCGAATCACACCCGCATTCAAAACTTCTCTCTCGTTGGTGGCAAAGTCATCTTGAACGATTCTCTCCAGGACAGGGTACAATTCATCCAAACTGATTTCGGTCAAGAAACCCAGTCCACCCAGGTTGACGCCAAGGATAGGGATGTTCTTGTTCCATACCTGGCGGGCCACACTGAGAAGCGTCCCATCTCCTCCCAGGACGATGATCATCTCCAGATTATCCGGAATTTCATCCCTCTCGATGGACTTCCAATGCCCCCCGGAGGGGGAGACGGGAAGGAGTTTTCCAAATTCTGCGTCAAGATAGACTTTGATCTTCCTCGTCGACAGCCATTCCACCAGATGGCTTGCAATCGTGACAACCTCCGGTTTATTCCTCTTCGCAACGATGCCGATTCGATTCATTGCAGACCCCATTCACCCCGTATCTCGTGTCCGTTTCCATGTCCGGAAGAAAACAATTTAAAGGGACGCGGTCAAAGACGTGTCCTTACATAAGATGATACTTTATTCGAATCTTTTTTGACAACTCCTTTAGCACCTCAAACGCTTTCTCAACGGTCTTCTCCTTATCCACATTCAGCAGGTTGCAGGTTGCCGGTGCCAGAAGCGATTGTCGAAGGAGTCTCTTTGAATCGATTCCCTTCAGAGAGAGAGCCTCCCAAAAACTTTCCAACCTCTCCATCAGAGAATCAATAGTCTCCTGCTCCAAAAGCTCTGTGTACGTAGGGACAATCCCCCAGGAAAGGACTCCTCCCCTCTCTACAAATTCTTTCAGGGAGGGGTAGTGGACGATCATGGCCCCGGAATTCAAGGAATCGAAGGAAAGGATATCTATCTTTGATTTGAGGAGAAAATCCCAATCCGGCTTGGCACAAAGATGAACCCCTTTGGGTCCTTCCAGCCCTTCCAAAAACCGATCAAAATCAGTCTTCGCCTGGAACTCGTTGTATCCGGATAACGCATTGAAGATGAGCGCCAATCCGGGATCATCGACCCATACAAAGGCATTGGGGTTTCTCTCTTTCAATTCCCGGTATTGTCGATTCACTTTCTTTTGAATAAAATCGAATAAAACCTCTTTGACCTCATCATGATAATTGATCGATTTTTGGTTCTCGTCCACGATCTTCATCCCCAGACTGATGGGACTGATCACCTGGCCCCGGATGGCGGCGTAATGAGAGAGGTCTCTTTCCAAAAAACGATGGTAGACGAGAGAAAACTCTTTTGTCAATTCAAAGGTCCCGGGGTCATCTGCCTTCTCAAAATAGGAAGGAAGCTCCTGTTCGAAACGGGAAAGGTTGAAATCGATTTTTTGATGGACCGGGTCGATTCTCACCCCCGGAAAATTCTCCAGAGCCTGCACGTACATGTCCTCGAAGTAACTGACCTTCGGAAGTTGGGGCCAAAATGGGATGTCGAGGGTCAAGGCGACGTCCAGAGCTCTCTGAACATCTTGGTGAGGCATAATGCCCATAGCAGTGGTCTGACAATTGGGCGAGAAACCTAGGGCGACCATTATGGGAGTCCTTCCAACAGGCGGACCAGCCTGCGAATCTCTCCCCGATTCGGGAGAAGGGGATCTAACATTAAAGCGGTTTTCAGATGGTAAAGGGCCTTTTGTTTGTTCTGAAATTCATACCAGTAGATTTGCCCGAGATTGAGATGGGCAAGGGCGTAGGAGGGGGAAATTCTAATTTCCAACTCCAATTCTCTGACGGCTTTATCAAACTTCTTTTGGGCCATATAGACAACGGCTAAGAGATTGTGAACCTCTGGAATATAAGGGAATATACTGAGAAATTTCTGAAAAGCTTTTTCAGATTCCTCATATTGGCCGGTTTCAAAATAGATCTGCCCGAGAGAATAATAGGCCAAACTAAAACCCCGATCCACTTCGAGTGTCTTCTTCTCCATCTCGATCGCCTTCTGGGCATCTCCCATTTGCTTGTAGGTAAGGCCAAGGATGTAATACGCCTCCCCATGCTTCGGATCGAGTTGTATTGCCCTTTGTGCGGCCTCAAGAGATCGATCATAGGCCCCTGCATTAAAATAGGCAAACCCGAGTTGAATATACGGTCTTGCTTTTCTTGGGGATTTCTTCACACAATCGACGCAGAGTCCTATCTCGTCATTCCAAATGTTATTCCTCGAAAGGGCCCCGGCAGAGAGGAGCAGGATGATGGCTCCGAAGATTACGATCTCTAAGAGATGGGGTTTCATCCGCTCGATCAATTCTCTTTCCCCTTCTTCTGTCTTTGGGCCGCCTCTAGCGCTAAGACAACCTTACCAATTTTTTCAGCATCAAGTAGACCGGGATGACTCAGCGCCTTTCTATAATGGGCAAGTGCCCCAGGATAATCTCGGATGGCCTCATAACTCTCCCCTAAGTAAAGGTGGGCATAAATATTATCGGGATGAACTCTCAGCTCTTCGTGAAATGACCGGATCGCCTTATCCCATTTCTTTAGCCCGTTATAAGCGAGTCCCATATGATTGTGCCCATTTTCATAGTCAGGCTTGACTTGTAGAAGTTTCTCAAAAGTCTGAACGGCATCTTTGTGGAGACCTTTTTTGTGATACGCAAGGCCAAGATTGTAAAGACAATCCGGGAAATTTGAATTCAATTCGACTGCCCTCTTGTAGTGATCAATGGCCTCATCCATCAGTCCTTTTTCGTAATAAACCAGGCCTAAGTTATACAACGACAGGAAATAGGAAGGATTCAAGCTTAATGCCTCCTCATATTCCTGTTGAGCATCATTCAACCTTTTTAGTTCGTGATAGGCAAGACCTAAATTGTGGTGAGTCCTCTCTTTATGAAGAGACTTTCTCATGCAGTCCTTCCATAACTCTACTTCACTTTTCCATACAGCATTCCTTCGATAAGTTCCCGCGAGCAGGAAGATCACAATAAAAAATAGAATCAACCAGTCAAGGATCTCCCCTGTGGGCTTTTTCGTATTCATACTAGGGGTTTGATTGACCAACCCCCGGGGTGGGTTTCAAGAAGGAGGTTCTGTTCTTGATTTTTTCTATGCCTCTTATCATCATGAGACTGAATAAAACGAAAGGACCCACGGCCGGGAGATAAAGCCTGTGTTCATATACCATTTCCAAAGGGAAAATAGATGATTCAATGACCAAGTTTCCGAAATACCATAAAACAAAGAAGGAAAGGACAGGCTTTTTTCTAGCGACCCAGATGCTATATCCCACTATCCCAGCGATGATTAAGATGGAGATCAGTGTCGTAGCAGGATCAAGAATCGTCTTTGAAATGGGAAAATCATAATCCAGATTGAGACGGGAGGGATGCGGATAAATAAGGAGGGTGACATAATAGAGGACGACCCTGAACTGAGTCAGCACCCTCTCCGACATCGTGAACGTCCGATATTGGTAACCCACTATCGTGAGATCAATATACCTTCTTCCCCAGAAGATAAATCCGAACGCCCCCACAACGACCACAATGCCAATGAGAACAAGAAGAATATTCTTACCCCTCGGGCTCAGGTCCAATTTTTGAAAAAAATAGAACTCATAGAGAGCAATAAACAATGGGAGGATGGCTACATTCTCTTTTGAAAAAACCCCGAGTAGATAACTCAACACCATTCCTCCAAAGTAAAGGGTCCGGAGTAGACCCGTTGTTAATCTTCCCTTAACATAGAGGATCAGGGAGAGGAGATAGAACATCCCGGCCATACTGGTCATCCTTTGAACAATATAGGTGACCGATTGGGTTTGAATAGGATGGGAGATAAAGATTAGACTTGAAAAAAGAGCCACTTTGTATGAAATGGCCCCATACCTTTCTTTTAAGGACGGTAGATTGAAGGTCAGGAGAAGGAACCAGTATAAGAAGATTCCTGAAGCGACATGGATAACAAAATTTACTAAATGATAACCAAAAACGTCGAAACCTCCAAAATAGTAATTCACGGCTATGGTAAAGAATGAAAAAACTCGAATCGTTTCCTTGTAAGTATGCGTGACCAACTGAACCAATCGATCCAATGTGAAAACTCTTATCTGGATGTTGGGATTTAGGGTAATCTGGGGCCGATCGTCGAAATGGAATGGAGCATGAAAAGTGTTGGAATAGGCTAACAGCGCCACTCCGGCAATCAGTCCCACGGCAATGAGATGGTGAATGACGGGTCGACGTTTCAAGCCTGTTTTTGGGAGGATCTTCTTCTTCTGATCTGATTTTTGATTGTTATTAGGCTTCGCCACAGGTCTTCTTTTTCTCTTGTCTCTGGAGTTGTTCGAGTAAGTATATCATTCCAATCAATCCGATTTCAATAAGAGTCATCCAAATACGGGTGAGAACGGAAAGAATCACTGCGACCGGAGTGGCCATGACAAACGAGAGAAGAAAAACTAATGCTCCTTCTCTTACCCCCAACCCGCTCGGAGCAAAAATGGCGATCAATCCCAAAGTGCTTGAAATGGCCAGGGCACCTGTTAAGAACAAAATGGACCGGAGTGCCAAGGGGTAGATCGAGTCGACAAAGAGATAAAAGCCGAGTCCTCCAACCAACCAGGCCACGATACAGACAGTTAATATCCAGAGAATATCCGAATAAGACGCGGATAAAGAGATAGGCTCCCTCCTGAAGAGAACGAGCACCCAATTCATTATCTTTTGAAGAACTTGTGGATGAATAGAGGCGAAGGATAAGATGAAAACGGGAACCAGCCACCAGAGTTGCTTACCGGAATAAAGATACCTTGTCTCTCGAACCAGAACCGGGGAGGCCAGAAAGATCATCCCGCCTGCTATCACAACTGTGACCATTTCAAAGTACAGCGCAACGGAGATCAATTTCCTCGGTTTTCCTCTGGATTCGTAAGAGTAGATCCGGCCCAGAAGAAGCCATATCTTCCCCGGCAAATATTTACCCAATTGCGAATAGAACCAACTTTTTGTTGTTTCTGGAAAGGAGACTGCGATTTTCAACTTCAACGTGATAAGATACCAGGCCCAAACCTGGATGAAATAGCTGGAAGCAAAAATGAGGGTAGACAAAATGAGAGGAAAAGCTCGGAGCGTAAAAGGAGTGTCCCTTACCTGACTCCAATTGTCCCATACCATCTTTCCCAAGAAAACAAAAATGGCAAAGGCAATCACCCATTTTAGGGCCAGTTTGTAATTGAAACGTACCATTATCTTTTATCTTTTCGTCAATACCCAGATATAGGTGGGAACCCATGGATAGAAATAAGGTGCCAGCACGCGAATACACCTGTATAAATATGAGTTGGGATTAAAAAGCTCGGTCGCAGAAAACTTCTCGGGGTTTTGAATAATGGGAAGAGTATAATCGTAGATTTGGAATTTTTGAACTAACTTCTTTAGCCCTCGCAGGGAGAGGTGCTCTTCATAATAAAAACTACCTTTCCCGGTCATTTTAAGATAATAATGGGCAAACGATTTGGGAACCCAGGATAGAAAGGGAAGACCGTAATGCCCTTCGAGAATCATATGCTTGTTCCCTGCAGAAAAATAGCAGAAACCTTTCTCTTTCAGAACACGATAAATTTCATCCATCATCCGATCCGCGTACGGAACATGCTCGTAAATGTGGTTGCATACGATCACATCCACTGAATTGTCGTGGAGTGGAAGGGCCATGGAATCAGCCATTAGGAATTGAACGCGAGGCGATGAAGAATGATCTTGAGCATATCGAATAGCTTCTTCATCAATATCCATCCCGAAGGACATCCGGAAATGATTTCCGAGGAGAGAGGTGATAATCCCGCTGGAACATCCGATGTCAAGGCAATTCATGGATGGGGTGCCGGGATTAAAATCTTGGAGAACGCTTCGGATTTTTTCGGATTTCTGGGTTCGCCCCTCAACATCTTTTAGAACAAAATCCCCTCGGGATAAATGAAGCTGATAACTTCTCTTTTGAGTCATGGCTTCTTTAACAGGAATAAGTGGTCCTGATAGTAAGAAATGTAATCCTCTCTTTTCTATTCTTCTTCAATTCCCAAGAGGCGATGCGAGAAAACCACTTACGGGGGACCAACCCGTACCGAATCAGATAAAGGAGCCACCATCGGCCCATTCGGATAGGATAATGCTGAAGACATTCCATTCCGGATGAACCAAAGGCATCCAGGTATTCCTTCAGGCTTGGCCTGTTCCGCTTCGTGTTGTCTGATACTTGCTCTATAAAGTAAAGCCTCCCACCTTTCTTCAAATAACGAGCCAAACTGGAAAGGGTGTATTTTAATAATTCTTCCTTCATGGTCTGCAAGACACCCACGGAAAGGATGAGGTCAAAGGGATAAGGGAAAACGGGAAAATGAAGACCGTCATAGACCGCGAATTCCACATTCTCTGCCACACGATTTTCTTCGGCGAGATCGATCATCTCCCGGGTAATTTCTAATCCCACTACTTTCCTCACCCTGGGTGCAATCCAATAAGCAACCCTTCCACTGCCACATCCAAAATCCAAAACGACTTCTTCCCTCTTTAACCGCAGCACCTCCTCCAGGGCCGCTTTCTGGAGAAGGTCAATGTAATCATTCTTATCGCCGATTCGATCCGCTGGATCGATGCCGGACCTCAAGAATCCCTTTTGTGCCCTATTCCCCCAATCTACATTCTCGGTCAAGTCATTCCTCACCGCGTGCCTGTGGCAGGGCCCGTATTCCTTCCAGAACATTCTTTAACGGCCCTGGATCCATCTGACTATATTCGACCCCCAACTTGACGCGCCTAACCTTTTACCCCATTCCCAAGCTTTGCACCGAAGGGGATGATAATCCTTCACATAAGTGAAAATGCCCTTCGATTGACTACCCCATTTCTCTTTAAATCGGATTAAAGAAAGGTCCATCGGATCCGAGCCCATAAAATCGAAGAAGGAAATCCTTTTCTCCAGTGCATTCTCTATCGATGAATGAACCAATAGTTCATTGGGACAGAACTTTAAGAATTCATACTGCGAACCATTATGGAAATAATGCGTTGAGGAAGCCGAATAAATGAGAATGATGCCGGCAATCGCCACGCCATTCAGATGAGCCACGTAGATGGCGCCCAACCCTTTTTTTGTTAGTACTTCATAAAGGGTCTCAAACCAGCGCATTGGATACTTGGCCATGGCCCTATTCCGGTCCATCGAGGCTATATAGAGTTCATAGAATACCTTTGCATCTTCTCTGGAATCTCCGCGACGAATTGTAACCCTACTTCTCTGTGCTTTTCTAACATCTCTACGAATATTTTTTTTGTAGCCTTCCCAAATTCTCTCTTTGTCATACCCTCTCAAATCTAATAGAGTGCACTTGGCGGAAGCTGGCCTAAAAGAAGGGTCCAATGGATAGGATTCGGAGAAAGGGGATTCGGTTAACCGGGCCTGGTCAATCCTTTTATTTCTAAACTCCTTTTCCAAGACTTCTAAAAAGGTCGGATAATAAGACCTTTGACCAATCAAATTTCCATACGGTATAGAGGCATATAGAATTTTGAAAATCCTAAAATTGAGCAAGACCCCCGGCAAACCAGCAACGATCTCTCCTCCTTCTCTTAAGCAAAAATAAAGGGGTTGTCCTCCCAACCCCTGTTTGAGCACGTCACTCCATACCGATTGATAAAAGATGAGATCCGTGTATCGGGAGGCAAATTCATCCCATTCTTTTCCAGGCGACTCGAAAACCTTTAGTTCCATGAAGCCTCGTGTTGGCCATAGGTGATTAGTCTCATCCGATTCACGATTCACGAATTACAATCTTTAGCTTCTTTACAATCCACTTCGCATCTCTTGTGTCCAAGAGCGGATGAAGCGGAAGGGTCATTTCTCTTTGGCCCACCTCTTCCGTTGTTGGAAAGTTCCCCTTTCGGTAACCAAATTGGTTTCGATAAAGGGAAAAAAGATGGACAGGAGGATAATGAATGCTTGATTGAATTCCCAATTCTTTCAGTCTCTCCATCACTCTATTTCGATCAACGAACGGAGCTACCAGGACCGGGAAAAGATGGTAGGAAGGAATACCCTTAAACCAGAGAAAAAGGGATGGAGATCTCCTTCACTTCCCTGAAGCTCGTTTCGATAGATTTCGGCAAGTTTCTTCCTTTTCCTATTATTTCGATCCAATTTTTTCAATTGAACCAAACCCAGGGCGGATTGAATTTCTGTCGTTCGATAGTTATAACCCAGCCCTCTTGATATCATAGGACGATAGATGACCCCGATATTTATCCCATGAAAGCGCCTCCATTCCGTGGGACCTCATCCCCCGGGCCCCTTCTGCCAATTCTTTGTCCCGGGTGACCACCATGCCTCCTTCACCCGTCACCAAATTCTTATTCGAAAAGAAACTGAAGCAGCCCACATCTCCAATCAACCCACACTTTCTATCCCTGATATTCTGAACCGGGCGCATGGGTTGCATCTTCAACGACATAAAGACGATACTCTTTTGGCTATCCGCAGGATCGATCCCATGTCGCAGGGGTATGCCTCCATAATGCATCACAAGGATTGCTTTTGTCTTTCTTGTAATCTTCTTTTCAATCTCCTGAGGAGAAATATTGAGAGTCATCCGCACCGACAATATCCGCAAAGACAGGTCTTGCTCCTACATAAAGAACAGCATTCGCCGTCGCCACAAAGGTAAGTGAGGGAAGGATCACCTCATCTCCCTCCTTTAATACCAACAGCTGCTAAGGCTAAATGGAGGGCAGCCGTTCCATTCGAAACGGCAATCGCATATCCTCCGCCAAGGTATTGCGGAAAAGGCTTTTTCAAACCTCTCCGTCACCGGACCTGTGGAAAGCCATCCTGAGCGGAGAACCCTTAAGAACCGCCCGTCTCCTCTTCTCTTCCCAAATCAATGTCAGACAGTGGATAACGCCATTTCATCGTGTCCGTGTCCGTGATCCGTGTCCGTTATCAAACTTATTCCAAAGATTTAGCTAACTTGGTCAACATCTGACTAACACGTTCGTATTGGGGTAAAAGCTCTGAATATTTATTCTCAATAATATATTTTAGATCTTTCACCAATAGCAATTGATATTTCATTTCGCCCGTGGACCCTTTTGCAATACCAACGAATTGCCTATACTCTTTCCTATTTAAGCGGTGGCCTCCCTCCATAAGGTTCATTGGTATGGAATAAGCTGCTCTTCTCATTTGGGAAACGAGTCCAAATTTCTCTCCCCCGGGAAAGGATTTTGTCAGCTCGAAGATTTCAAGCGCCAATGAATGAGACAGTTTGAATACGTCTAATTCCTCTACAGTTTTCATGGTTAATCTCCTTTCGCGATCGGGAAAGTTGAGTTTTCCGGACACGGATCACGGACACGGACACGTTATTATAATGGATAACTTCCAACCTTAAACCGAGATAAATTCTTCTCGTACCAGTCGATCGTCTCTCTCAATCCATCCTCCAGAGAATATCGGGGAGCCCATTTAAAAAGCTTCTGGGCCAAACGGGTATCACAGAGAAGCTGCATCACTTCACTTTTCTCCGGGCGAATCCTCCGATTCTCAACTTCAATCTCTCCACCCTTCCCCACCTGACTAAGAATCTTCTTAACCAATTCTTTAATGGAAATGTCTCTTCCCGTGCCAATGTTCACCACTTTTCCAACCGCCTTGGAACATTTTGCCAATTCAATAAACCCTCTAACCGTATCTTTGACAAAGAGGAAATCCCTCCGGGGCTCAATATTGCCCAATCGAATCTTCTTCCCCTGAATGGCCTGGGAGATGATCGTGGGGATAACGGCCCGGAGGGATTGCCGGGGGCCAAACGTATTGAAGGGCCGAATCGTGGCAATGGGAAGACCAAAGGAAAGATTATAACTTTCAATTAACTTATCTGCTCGCAATCTTACTGGCTGCATACGGGGATTGGGCCTGAAGGGGATGTTTTTCATCAATGGGAATATATTGGGCTGTTCCATACACTTCACTCGTGGAGGTATGGATGATTTTTTCTACACCTGTTCGTTCTCAAGGCAGGCATTGAGGAGGTGGGCAGTTCCAATGACATTGGTCTGAACGAAATCAAAAGGGTGAACATAAGAATAAGGGATGGCAATGAGGGCGCCTAAATGGAAAATTTTCGTGCATCCCTTGACCGCCTTCTTGACCCCATCCGGGTCTTTGAGATCTCCGGGAATGATCTCAATCTGATTCTGAATTTCTCCAGGTAAGTCTTCTAAAAGACCCCTTTCATCCCTTGAATTATATCGGACAAAAGCCCTTACCTCTTCCCCTTGTTTGACCAGCTCTTCCACCAGATGGCTTCCGATAAATCCCCCCGCACCGGTCACTAGAACCTTTCCCATAACAACCTCGTTCAATCCTCGTGTAGTGTCGTCGTATTCAAATCCAAAAGTCAAAGGTCGAAAGCTAAACGAATGTCAAAAAGATTTAATGTCAAATCTTGACGATTTGACAAATTTCATTTGAACTTTGAGCTTTAAAATTTGACATTTAAGATTCATATAATAACTTTTTCCTCATCTCCTGGAACTTCTTTTGCGCCTCCTCATAATCCTCATGCCGGCCGATATCGAGCCAAAAGTCACTCGAAGGATAGCAGACTACTTTTTCCCTTTGCTTGATGAGTTTCTGGATCAATTCGGGAAAATCCAGGTATTTCTCGGAGGGAATCCATTTCAAAACTTCTCTCTCAAACACGTAGATCCCCATGCTCACAGAGTAGGACAGCGTTGGTTTTTCAATATATCGAGTCAGTTGATGGGCACGATTAAATTCCATGACTCCCAATTCCAGATGGGACTTTCTTCTGAGTCATCGCAATGGTGACCATGCCTTGATGCCGGCGATGATAGCTGATCAACTTTTGATAATTGAGAGTGGTCAGGATATCTCCATTCATCACCAGAAAGGTCTCTGGAAGATTTGGGATGATGGAAAGAGGACCAGCCGTTCCAAGAGCTTTCTCTTCTTTCGAATAACGAATGTCGACCCCATATTGGTCTCCATTTCTAAAATAAGCCGAGAGGAGCGGCTCTGATTGTTGACTCACGGTGAAGACGATCTCTTTAATCCGAAAATGGGCTAACTGCCTGACGATGATTTCAAGAATGGGCATTCCGTCAATAGGCATCAGAGGTTTAGGAAAGACGGTGGTATAGGGAGCAAGTCTTGTCCCTTTCCCCCCAGCCAGGATGATTGCTTTCATTTTTTCTCCCATCACCCTTGTATCACGTCGCCCTTCATCCCCCTTTTCTAAAGGGGGAACCAGAGGGATTACGTATAATCTGCCAAAAATCTCTCCACAGAAGTCTCAATATCGAATAATTGCTTCAATTCCTCCCTTCTGGCTTCATTCCTTTCTTCATTCTCGTTATCCTTAAGATCAGCTTTCTTCTTCATGACCTCCTTCAAGGCCCTGACGTTTTCCGGAGGAATCACCCGGGCGACTCCATATTGGCGACCGAGCATCCCCATATCACCCACATCGGTAACGATCAGTTCTTTATCAAACCTTAATGCTTCTGAAAATACCAGAGGGATCGACTCAGAACGGGAAGGAATCACCACGCAATCGGATGATTCATAGAGGGAAGCCAATGTCCTGGTCCGATACATTTCCCATCCACGAAACATATCCCCCCAGATCTCTCTCTTTAATAAAACTCTTTGCCCATTCCTCCATCCCTCCCCTGCCCACCACTGTGAGATGAACATTCAATGCTTCCTCCTTCAGTCATGCCATGGATTCAAGCAGGAGATCGATCCCTTTCACCTTTTCAATCCTCCCCACAAATAGAAAACGGTAAGGTTTGCTCGTTATTCCCTCCAGCCTTTCCTTTAATGACAACGACGGGGGACCATTGGATCGTTCGTGTGGTGGCCAAAAAAAAACACTTTCTTCCAAACCGTTCTTCCACCCTTTTCGAAAGATCAAAACCGTCAGCAAAAACACCTCTGGCCTCCTGAATGATTCTCCTCATCATCGGATAGAGAAAGGGATTTTTCCCGTATCGATAAATATCTGAACCGAGGGACCAAACAGAATAAGGAATCTTCGTTTGCCGGAAGGCCTGATTTGCAAAATAGCCACTCGGAAGAACCCAGAGGGCAAGGCATACTTCTATCTTATTCTCTCTTATAAAAGCGGGGAGTGCCTTTTTCCCTCTATAAAACAGATTCACAATTCGAAAAAAATCCAAAGGCTTAAAGGGATTGAGCTGGACAAGGGGCTTATCTCGATTTGATCCAGGGAAACCAGTTGATTTTTACACCCTCCAAGAATTCCTCCTTCTCTCCTTGGCGATCTTGCGTAAAGACGAAGATGTGATGCCTCCTTTTCTTTAGCTCCCTAATAAAATCGACAAGAAAAGGGACCTGAACAGTATCATCAGGACGGGATGGAAAGGAAGAGGTAATGATACAGATGTTCATCGGTGAACCAATGTCAATGACTCGGTCCAAGTGCTCAGTGACCCTGAGCGGTTACCGCATAAACGTTGCGCAGAATGGTCAAATGTCAAACTCAAAGCTCAATGACCCCGGGGACAAAAGAATAACTTTTTGACATTTGATCATTTGGCATTAATTTGACATTTGGATTTTCGTACGACTCTATTTCAGCTCTTTATTATATTCCATATCGAACCACATGGCGAAGAAAAGAGATTGAAGACCTGATATGGCAAAGAAAGCAGCAAAGAGAGCGCTGGTCGCTGCCACCGTGCCGACGAAAAGCCTGAAAACCATAAGATAACATCCAAAAATAACCCCAATAGGCGTAAGGATAAAACCGAGAAGATAGAAAAGGACCAGCGGATGGAAGTCCCGGATCACATATTTTTCCTTGAGTCTCCATAAAAAGAGTTTTAAGAGCAGGAACGAAAGGGTGAAAACCACTCTATAAATTTTCATCCCTGAACGTTCTCCGATACCGTAAATAGGATTGACAGGCACATCCCTGACCCTGAATTGATAAACATTTAATCTCACCAAAAAGTCGTTTGGCATTCCATAACGTTTGTAAATGCTATCCAGATCAATGGTTTTAAGCACCTCCAAGTTGACGGCTCCATAGCCTGATTGGGAATCCGCGACATGCCAATATCCGGAGGCGATCTTCGTCAGAAAAGACAGGACGGCATTTCCCAGATAACGTGTTTTGGGAATGACGTTCCACGCCTTGCCGGTGAAAAGGCGATTCCCTTTGGAATAATCCACACGCCCTTCGACAATAGGGTCCAACAATCTGGGAAGGTCTTCCGGGTCCATCTGCGCGTCACCTGCCATGACCACACTGACGAAGATTTCATTGTCTCGAGCCCATTTATATCCGGTGACGATGGCCCCCCCGACTCCCTGGTTTTTTGGATGACGCAAATAGACGATCCGAGAATCCTCCTCCTGATGGGCTTTCACGACATCGCCTGTCCGATCACTGCTGGCATCATCCACCACGACGATGCGGTCAATGAAGCTCGGGATCGTTTCAAGAACCTTCCCTATCAATTTTTCCTCGTTGTAGGCAGGAACGATAACAGCAACGACTTTATCCCGGTACATAAAACGATAACTCCAGAATCATTGAACAAAGAACTTTAGGTCTTATGTGACATATGTGGTTGAAATAACACACAGATGAGAGGGTGTCAATTGAATTTAAGGAGCTGGAATGATTAAACGGGAGACGATTAAGGTTTAGTGATCATCTCTGAGGAACGCTTCAAATTGCGTTTCTACGGCTTCTCGAAAGTTAATACTAAATCAACACTTTCCCTTTATTCAATCACGGCAATGGTGGACTCCGCCTCCACCTCCTGCCCGGCAGAGACACGCACCTCCTTCACCACTCCACTGACTGGAGCGACCAGAGGCATTTCCATCTTCATTGCTTCCAATACTGCCACCTGATCATCTTCTTTCACCCTATCTCCTACCTTTACTGAAACCGAAATAATCTTACCCACCATCGGTACTGTCACGGGTGTTGCCATAGATGCCTCCCCTTCTTGGTGATTCGTCATGGTGATTGGTGATTCGCCACCGCCATTCACGAACACGATAGAATTAGACCCGAATCATCCCCCATTTGTCAAGAAATTTTTGAGGGTCGCAAAAAATAATTGACATCAAGAGTAGATTATAATAATCTATGTGAAAAATTTAACTAAACCTTTTTTGTTAATTCAAACTAGAGCAGGAGGGCATATGAACATTAAAGTGATTGGGGTCTTGGGAGCAGGGACGATGGGAAATGGGATTGCTCAAGTGGCAGCCCAGGCAGGGTATCAGGTGATCATGAGGGATATTGAAGACCGTTTCGTTCAAAACGGTCTCAAGGCGATCGACAAATTTCTGACCAAGAGCGTTGAGAAAGGAAAGATTAAAGAAGACGAAAAGAAGGGAATTATTGGCCGAATTAAGGGAACCGTACGGATGGAGGACCTCAAGGATGCGGATTTGGTCATCGAAGCTGTCTTCGAAGACCTGGAGTTGAAGAAGAAGCCTCTTCAAGCAACTGGATGAATTGACGCGACCTGAAGTCATTCTCACAACCAACACCTCTTCCATGTCGATCACGGAAGTCGCCATGGCAACCAAGCGGCCCGAAAAAGTGGCGGGGATGCATTTCTTCAATCCGGCGCCCCTCATGAAACTCGTCGAGGTGATCCGCGGAATTCATTCGAATGATGATACCATCTCGACGGTCATGGACCTGGCTCGCAAGATGGGAAAGGAACCGGTTGAGGTGAAGAAAGATACACCCGGGTTCATCGTCAACCGCCTGATGATGCCCCACTTTGTGGAAGCGATCAGGATGCTGGAAGAAGGAGTGGCCAGCGTCGAGGACATCGATAAAGCGGTCAAATTGGGGCTCAATTATCCCATGGGTCCCTTCGAATTGATGGATCTGACCGGAGTCGACATCGGGCTCCATGTCACAGAATATCTCTATAAAGAACTGAACAAAGAGAGCAAGTGGTCTGTCCCCGTCCTTCACGAAGTCAATGGTTCGGGCAGGAAAACTGGGAAGAAAAACCAAGGAGGGTTGGTACAAGTATTAAATATCGTGATTCGTGTTAGTGACTCGTGATTCGTTGCGGTCTTTTGGCCGAATAAGAACCTCGAAATCCACAATTCACGATTCACCGGTGCGATTCACTTCCTGACACTATTCACTTAAAAAGGAGGAATTGTTATGAGTCAATTCAGTAAGGCATTCATCCCGTTTAAAGGTTATTACTCTTCACCGTTTTGTCGCTGGCAGGGAAGCCTCGCCAATGAAAATGCCATTATTCTCGGAGCGAAGACAGCCAATCGGTGGTTCAAGCAAAGGAAGATCGATCCCACGGTGATCGACTATCTCTACTTCGGAATTACCATTGCCCAGCATTGGCTCTTTTATAGCCATACCTGGTCGGCGGCCATGCTGGTAGACGGCGCGAAAGACATTCCGGCTCTGATGATCCATCAAGCCTGCACGACTTCTACCACCGGGATCTTTCTGGCCGCCCAGAATGTTGAACTTGGGAGCCTATCAGACCGGATATGGTCTGATGGCAGACCGCTGTTCAAACGGGCCTCACACGGTCTGGCCCAACCCGATGGGTCCGGGCGGTGAAGTGGAATCTGAAAACTGGATGATGGACAATTTCAATAGAGATCCATGGGCAGGTTTCAAAATGATACAGACCGCTGAAAATGTGGCCAAGACCATCGGGGTCACGAAGGAAGAATGCGATGCGGTCACCTTAAGGAGATATCAGCAATATTCGGACTCTCTGGCCAACGATCGGGCATTTCAGAAAAAGTACATGTTTCCTTGCGAGATCAAAATGGGCAAAAAAGGGACGAAACTGATCGAAGAAGATGAGGGGGTGACACCGACCACAGCGGAAGGCCTTGCAAAACTTGGCTCTGTCGAGCCCGGGGGCGTTCACAGTTTCGGGGCGCAGACACATCCTGCGGATGGAAACTGCGGGTTCATCGTTACCACCCGGGAAAAAGCCAAAGAACTGAGCGCCGATCCCAAGGTCGAGGTTAAAATCCTCTCCTACGGCTTTGCCAGGGCGAAGAAGGGTTTTATGGCGGCCGCTCCGGTTCCCGCGGCGGAAATGGCCCTTCGCAACGCAGGAATCACCGTCAAGGATCTTAAAGCGGCAAAGACCCACAGCCCCTTTGTTGTCAACGATATCTACATGAGTCGCATGATGGGAATCGATGTCAACTGGATGAACAATTATGGAAATTCTATGGTCTACGGTCACCCCCAGGCGCCCACGGCCGGAAGGCTGATTATTGAATTGATCGAAGAGCTGGCTATGCTCGGCGGAGGTTATGGCCTGTGGGCTGGCTGCGCTGCGGGCGACACGGGAGCAGCAATGGTGTTCAAGGTAGGATAAGTCTTGTTTTCCTTTTCGGTCAGAGCCCCGCCCTCGGGATGGGGCTCTGACCGCATGAATTCCTCCCAAGCAGACATCTTCCGCCCCCCCCTTTCCTTCCATTTATCGACCAGGATCCCTGCAAGGTCTCTTGTTTGACAAATTCTTAGAAATAAATCATCATATACCTGTATCTTGACGGTGTGGTTCAGAGGACATTTATTCCAAGAAGACATGAAAGGAGTCCCCATGAAATTTAAAGTCATATTGCCATGGCTGCTTCTCGCCTTCATTCTTATCCTTCCTTCTGCCTTCTATCACTCAAACCAGAGATCCTAACAAGGTCTATAAGGTAGCCATCCTCCCTTTTATGATTCACAGCCAGGAAAATCTGGATTATCTCCGGGAAGGGATCAATGACATCCTCACCTCCCGAATTACCGTCGAAGAGCGGGTCGTGGTCATCGAACGATCGATTGTGGAACGGGCTCTCTATGAGGAGAAACCGATGCGTCTTGACGAAGCCGCAGCCGCCAAGATCGGGATGAGAATCGGAGCCGATTATGTCGTCTTCGGAAGCATCACGAAGATCGGCGATTATATCAGCCTGGATGCCCGCCTGATCAGCGTCGCCGAGGAAAAACCGCCCGTAACCGTCTACACCCAGCAGAAAGGGATCGATGACGTGATGGTGAAGATCGGCGACTTCGCACAGGACATCGGATATAAAATCCTGGGACGCCGCACCACGGCCGGCCGCCCGGGTGAACCCCAAACGTCCATCGAGAGGGGGAATAGAGAGGTTCGAGCGCGCGAGCGTCGATTATAAGAAAAGCCAGACCTTCAGGTTTCAAATCAAAGGCCTCGATATCGGAGATGTGGATGGAGATAAAAAAAACGAATTAGTCGTCATGGATAGTAACAACCTCTACGTCTTTAAATACGATGGGCAGAAAATGAGCACTCTTTAAGAAGGTTGAGGCGGGAAATGAAAACAATTTCCTGACCCTCGATGTCGCCGATCTAAACCGGAACGGACACGCTGAAATTATCGTTACTTCCGTCGTCGAAGATGACGTCCGGTCCTTCATCCTCGAATATGAAGAGGGCAAATTTAAGAAGATCACTGAAAAGTCAAATTGGTACTTCCGGGTATGGGCGTCTTTCAAGGAAGGGCCGATCTTGGTGGGTCAGCGAAGAGGCTCAGACGGATTGCCTGTTGATCCGGTCTACAGGATGGTCTGGAAAAAGAAATCCTTCGAAAAAGGGCCTAAAATGGACTTGCCGAAGGGGACGAATATCTTTGGTGCTGCCATGGCCAACATCCGTGGAAACGGAAAATCTGAGGTCATCGCCCTCGATAGATTTGACCGTTTGAACATCCTTTCAGAAGCCGGAAAGACCCTGTGGAACAGCTCAGACCGATTCGGAGGAACGAACAATTTCTACGAAACAAAGAAAAAATGGTATTATGATTATCATGAAAAATATCCGTGGAGGGTTTACATCCCCGGAAGAGTCCTCATCAAAGACCTGGAAGGAGACGGAATTCCTCAGGTCATTGTCAACAAGAACGAAGCGACGACCTACCTTTTCGAAAGGGCAAGAAGTTACGAAAGCGGGGAGATTCAATGCCTGATCTGGGATCAACCCGATCTGGAAACCAGCTGGAAGACCCGGTCGTTCAAAGGCTACATTCCAGATTTTCAAGTGAAGGATGTGGACAATGATGGGAATGAAGAATTGGTCTTCGCTGTCGTTGGTCCTGATGAGACCGGGGAAGGGGTTACAGGAGTTCTTTCCGACAAGAAGATAAGCAACATTTATTTCTTCAAGCTCTTTTGAACCCTACGCCCATGGGCGCGGTGCTTCTTCCAGTTCGATGGACCTCAGGGAGCGGGCCGCTTAAATCCCAAGAGGCACAAGCAAGGGGATGCCCTACCCTATGTGACAAAGATCCGGCCTGACGCCCCCCCCAGGAAGCTCCGAATAGCCGTTAGGGCAGACGACCAAGACCTGTACTTTGTCTTCCCACGCACTTTATCTCCTACGTATTTTGCTTCAAAAATCTCTTTACTCGATTGTCATTCCGTATTTGACCAAGCCTGCCCTGCACTTGATACAGGGGAATCCAGTATTTCTGAACTGGATTCCCGCCGGAGTTTGCCCCGATGGAAATCGGGGCGGAAATGACCGCTTCGGAACCAATGCAAAGTAGCATTGGACGCACGACACTGGCCGGATAAAAACTAACCGTGGGCAAGCTCAAAAACAGACTTCTTCTAAGCCCCTCTCCCCTTGCTTAACTCCTGAGTTTGTTCTTCGTCGTTGATGAAAATTCAAGCCGATTTGGAGCAAGGCAGGCCATGCACTTTTCAAGTTCAAATCCGCAAAAACCTTTGCACTTTTGAATTTTAGGGGCAAGCCCAAAAAAAATGCAAAAAAATGCTTGACAAGTTTTTTTAGGAGTGGTATACGATTAAAAAATTCTAATTCCCTTGTGTTTTTTTTTCACAATCCATCCAGAAAGGAGGTGAGGATTTAGGGGGTATAGTGGTAGTGAATTCTGTTAGTGGTTAAGGCATCACGAGCACGATTCACCCATCACGAATTTAATTATAGACTAAAGAGGAGGAAAAGAGATGAAAAAATTCACTGTTCTATGTTTAGCTGGGCTTCTGGTCTTGGCCTTTGGCGCAGCAGCATCAGCCCAGGAAGTGAAATTGGATTTCAGGGCATCCGGGAGTATTGACGCTCAAACGCACTTGAGTCAGAACGTCCCTCCGTTAAATGCCAATGCAACGCCTATCTACAACTCCCTTCCTGCTGACTACAATTTTTCAGCGGCAGGCAACCACGGGGCGGTGCTAATAAACCGAACGGTCTCTTACTGGGATTCCCGTATGAGCCTCAGATTCGAAGCGAACATGGGAAAGGAGTTATCCGGAGTTCTCCAGTTCGAGATAGACTCAACCCGGTGGGGCAATTCCTCGGGAGGTGTTCGCCCGGGGAGTGAGGCACATGCAGTGGGTGCCTGGTCCACGGACAAAGTAGGGATTGAAGTCAAGTATATGTACTTTGACGTCGGGCTCCCTTATATCGGAATTCCCGGTGCCCATGAATGTTAGGCTGGGCGCCCAGCCCATGGCAATCCGGCCGTGGTTTTTTGCCGCAACGGACGGAATGGGGGTATCCGGCAGCCTGAAGATCGATCCGGTTAACATCAACCCGTTCTACTTCAAGCCCGCTGAAGGGATTGACTGGACAAACGACGATGTGGATATCTACGGCCTCCAGGTAAATGCAAAAATCTCGAACGTTCACCCTTGGCGGTTACGGCGCCTATTACAACATGAACCAGTACCCGTTGGCGAGACAGGCCTTCGCCGCAGCGGCGCCTCGCTATATGTTGCCACCAACACCGCGCGAAGCCAATCTCTATTGGTTCGGGCTTTATGCAGATGGCAAGGCAGGCCCTGTCGACATCAACTTTGATTTCGGTTACGACGTTGGTAAAGTCAGGGCTAGGCAAGATAATCCGGCCGACCATGTCCATTATTCGGGCTGGGCAACACGGGTCAAAGTTGATTACCCGTGGGAAAGATTCAACTTCGGAGTAACTGGAATGTATGCCAGCGGTTCCGACGCCGATAAGACCAGCACAACCGGCCTTCCCGGAACCACCGTAGCAGACGGCTTATCCACCAATCCAACCACAAGAGTCAACGGCTGGATGGTCCCGGTCGGTTCGGAAGCCGGAGCAGCGAATGGTGAGTCAGCGGTCTATCTACGGTATGGAAGCCGGCGCTTCCGGAGGCCAGGGGTTTGCGGTAAACCACAATATCGCCCAGGCCTCGAAGGGCCCATTTGGCGGATACGTGGTTTGCCAAGCTTTACGGCAGCTACAAGGTTACCCCCTGGTACAAGGTCACGCTCCAGGGACTCTACATCGGCGATACCGCGAAGAACGGGAACACCTTTGGCACTGCCAGGAAGTATTGGTCATCCGGCGCCGTCCTTTGCGGGATGACAAGTTCATCGGTGTCGAGTTAGATCTGCTCAACGAATTTCAGATCTACAAGAATCTCACATTCAAGGTGTTCGGCGGCTACCTCTGGGCAGGAAATGCCCTGGATCTTTTTGCTGGTGGCACCACCGGCAACTTTGCGGATGCATAACCCCTGGGCCGTCAGAACAAGGCTCCTTTACACCTTCTAACCGAAGGCCAGCAAAAAGGGCGGTCTGAAGAGACCGCCCTTTTTTTTGTTTTCGCGTTTACCCCGTGGAGTGAACTCCACAAAACTTTCTCGTATATAGAATTTCCAGAATCTCCCGATTCGTAACCAACAAGCCCGGGTACTTAACCTATACTCCACGGGGCGGAGTGAACCCTCTATCCGACCTGACCTTCGAAAGACCCTCTATTATTAATGTCTCCCACTCGTCTTGACATCCCCGTCAAAATTTGTGATATAGGACTAAACTTCAACTTCTTTTCCGATTCCTGTAGGGAGGGAAGGATGAGGGAAAGCAAGGAGCGTTTATGATTCAAAATAAGAGATTGGTCCTAAGTATTTTTATTCTCTCCTGCGCCTTTTTCCTCATCCTCACTTCCTGCTCCGGGAGCAAGAAGGAAGAAAAGGTTTCTCCCGACAAGATCGTGACCGTCGAAGGGATGGAGACGATAAAAGGCACGAATCCTCCAAAGTCGGAGCCGGCTTCTCCCAAGAAAACTCCCGCTCCGGCATCTCCGGCGCCCCCTGCAAAGAGAGAAGCCCCGCCTCAGGTGGCTTCATCCCCCCCCAGGCCTTCGTACACCCCTTCCCTTCCTCTTTTTCAAACAAGTTTGAAGAGAAAGGTCGCGATTTTGACCTTCGAGAACAATACCTCTTACAAAGAGGAAAAGATCGGAGAGGCTGTGGCTAAGAAGCTTTCCGATAAGCTTGAGGCAACCCAGCGGGTAGTGGCGCTCGATAAGAGCGTCGTCTCCGAGACATTAAACCGGGAGGGTTTCAGATTCCAAGATCTTTCGGACCTCCCGGTGATAAAGCGTGCCCATCAATCCCTGGGAATCCAGGCGTTCGCCCTGGGGGCGGTGACCGATGTCAGCCTCCTTTCGTCGAAAGCCTCCGAGACTTCTGATGAGGAAGTTACCTTTGCCACCGCAAAAGTGGAAATCCGTCTCATCGATGCCTCCACCGGAAACCTGCTGAGAACCTTTATCGGAAGAAGCCCTCTCTTCGGCACCAAAGAGACGGGAGAATACAGCCGCGGGAAGTCTGTGCTCAAGGCGATTGACCTCAGTCTGGATGACATCCTGGAAGGTTTCCTCCGGGAACTCGACCTCCTGGATTGGACCACCACCATTGTAAAAGTCGATGGCGAAAGCATCTACCTGAATGCAGGCAAACTATCCGGGATTCGCATCGGGGACACCTTGGAGGTCTTTGAGCCCGGAAAGGAGATCTTTCATCCCAACACTGACCTCTCCCTCGGATGGACCACGGGCAAACTCAAGGGTGCCGTGAAAGTGACCGACCTGTTTGGGGTGGATGCGGCCATCGGAAGGGCCGCCCAAGGCGCAGGGTTCAATTCCAAAGACGTCGTGAAATCTGCAATGAGATAATTTCCGTAACAATCCGCTACTGGCATTCGTCACAAAAAAGCATGCTTTTTAACATTTTTTACTTGACATTGAAAAATTCTTTGTGATATTTTACACAAATTATAAAGAACCCGCGTAATTGATTCCAGGTTTGTCGGGCTCTCCACGAAACCGACTGAAATCCTGGACACAACGCAACAACCCGTGAAAAAGTTGTAATCATCATTGCAATGCAGATAGCCCTCCCTTCCCCCCACTGTGGAGAGGGGAGGACGGAAAAGGAGGATTCTCATGTCCTTTGCTATGTTTGGTCGAACGATTCGAAAGATCGGTGTTATTGGATCGGGGAATATCGGTCCGGATATTGCCCTTCATTGCAGCCAAACCCTCTCCGCTTACGGTATACCCGTTGTCGTCGTGGATATCCTTCAGGCGGCCCTCGATTCGGGTTCAAAGAAAGCCGAATCGAAACTGAATAAGGCGGTCGAGAAAAAAATCTACAAGAAGGAAGAGGCAGATGCTATTTTCCGCAATTTGCAATTCACCACGGATTACGGAAAGCTGACCGATGCCGATCTGGTGATCGAAGCCGCTTTTGAGAGGCTCGACGTGAAGCACAAGATCTTCGCCCAGCTTGAGGAGACGTGCCCGAAAACCGCGATTCTGGCTTCGAACTCCTCTCACATCCCCCCCGAGGAGATTTTTCCGAAGGTGAAGGACAAGAGCCGATGCCTGGTGCTTCATTATTTTTTCCCTGCAGAAAGAAACATCCTGCTTGAAATCGTTCCCATGAAGGAGACAGACCCCGCTTTGGTTGAATACTCGAAGAAGTTCTATGAGTTCATCGGGAAGGCTCCCATCCGGGTGGGAAGTCGTTTCGGCTTTGCGGTGAACCCCTTCTTCGAGGGAATGTTTCTTGCCACGATCCTGGCGGTTGAAAAGGGATTGGCCACGGTGAAGCAGGCAGATACGATCGTTCAGAAAACCCTCGGAATGGGCGTAGGGCCTTGCACTGGCCATAACCTTACCGGTGGAAACCCTCTCACTCAACATGGTTTGCAACAGTATACCTCCGTCATCGGTCCTTGGTTCCGTTCGCCGAAGATTCTGGACGAACGCGTGAAGTCCGGGGTCCCGTGGGAAACAGCCGCGAAAGGGGAAACGGTTGAATACAGCAAAGAAGTCTTCGAGGCCATTTCAAACAGGGCCATGGGGGCATATTTTGGAATCGCCTGTGAAATCGTTGAAAGCGGCGTGACGAATATCGGCGATCTGGATATGGCCATTGAGGTCGGGCTGGTGATGACACCTCCATTCAGAATGATGAACCAGGTTGGAATAAAGAGATCGCTTGAGCTGGTGGAAGCCTATGCCAAAGAAAACCCCGGGTTCAAAGTGGCCGAGATGTTGAGAAAACAAGCAGCTACCGGAAAGCCATGGAAGATTCCTATGGTCTTCAGGGAAGATAAGGGGGATGTGGCCATCGTCAAGATCCGACGGCCCAATGCCCTGAATGCACTGAACAAGGACGTCTTTGACCAACTGGAGGAGATCTTCACCGGCATAAAGAAGGACGCAAAAATCAAAGGGGCTGTTTTGACAGGATTCGGAACAAGAGCGTTTGTTTCGGGCGCAGACATCGGAATGCTGGCCGCTCTTAAGACTCCGGCGGAAGCCGAAGCCGGCTGCCAAAGAGATAAGGCGGCATTGGCTCTGATTGAGAATCTGGGGAAGCCTGTGGTCTGCGCGATGAATGGGTTGGCCTTTGGCGGTGGAAACGAACTGGCCATGTCCTGTACGGCCCGAATCGCCAAGAAAGGACAGAAGGTTTTCGTGGGTCAGCCTGAGCCGAGGCTCGGCATCATTCCCGGAGCCGGCGGGACCCAGAGACTTCCAAGGCTGGTGGGAATAGAAAACGCCTGGCCCATTCTCAGGACCGGCAATCCCATCTCTTCAGCGCAAGCGAAACAGATTGGTCTGATTCAGGAAGAGGTCGAAGGAGATATCGTCGAGGCAGCCATCGATTGGGTCAAGAAGATCCAGTCGGGAAACGTCAAAATTCCAGCGATCAAGAAGGATCCTATTTCCATCCCTTCGAAACTCCCCGACGTGGATATCGGACATTTCAGTCGAAAAATCGACTCTCTCCTCCAGAAAGCCGTCTTGGAGGGCGCGAAAATGAATCTGGCGGACGGCTTGAATTTTGAATCCAAAGTCTTTGGGGAATGCCTCCTGACAGAAGATATGCGAATTGGAATGGACAACTTTTTGAAGAACGGGCCAAGGGTCAATGCTCCCTTTGTCCACAAATAACGGAAAAATATTCTGATTCTTCCCTTTGCCTTTCCATCCTCTCCCTTTGGGAGAGGATGGAAAGGGCGATGGGAATACGAAAGCGGGGAACAAACGATGAGCATAAGAGAAAAGCTATCCGAAATCGTGGGGAGTGGAAATTTTTCAGACGACCCGAACGTTCTTGGCAAGTATGCCTCCGACTTCAGTCTGACGCCGGCGGGGGCGCCGAGCTATATGGTCAAGCCAAAAGATTCCCAGGAGGTCGCAAAAGTGATCCAGCTGGCCAATGAAAGCGCCCTCCCCGTGGTGCCGGTCAGCTCCGACGTGCATTTCAACGGGGCAGCCATTCCAAAGCAAGGGGGGATCGTCCTCGACCTCACCCGGATGAAAAAGGTTCTGGAGATCGACGTAGACAATCGCAGGGTGAGAATCGAAGCGGGGGTCAAGTGGCAGCAGCTTACCGATGAACTTGCGAAGAAGGGAATGAGAATGATCATGCCCCTGCTCCCTCCCGCAGGCCGTTCCGTCCTGACGGATTACCTCGAACGCGAGGTTCCGACGAATGTGGTCTACGACTACGGGGAACCTATGCAGTCCCTGGAAGTCGTCTGGCCCACCGGTGAGATCTTCCGGATGGGGTCTGCGAGCGTAAACGGTTATCCCGATTCCGCTTCCAAAGGCGCCAATCCCTCGGGCCCCGGCATCGACTTCTACCGGTTTGTTCAGGGTGCCCAGGGAACCATGGGCGTTGTCACCTGGCTGAACCTGAAGATCGAATCGATCCCGAAAATCGACAAGGTCTTCCTGGCGCCTGTCGACGACCTGGCTTATGCCCAGGACTTTCTCTACCGGGTCCTGCCGCGGAGAATCGGCCAGGAATGTCTTCTTTTGAACAACATGGATCTCGCTGCCATCGTTGCGGAGAAGTGGCCCGGCGATTTCGAAAACCTGCGCGCCAATCTCCCGCCCTGGACGCTTGTTCTGGTGGTAAGCGGGCTGTTGCGCCGTCCGGAGGAGAAGATCGCGTACGAGGAGAATTTCCTGAACCAGGTCATCCGGAATGAGTTTCGGAAGATGGAACTGCAGGATAACCTTCCCGGGGTGCCCGGCATCGGCCGAAAGCTCCTGGACATGCTCCGGAAGCCGTGGCCTGCGGAGAAAACCTACTGGAAGAATATCTGGAAGGGCGGCTCCCAGAGCCTCTTCTTCATCGCCAGGCCGAATGCAACCCCGCTCTTTGTGGACACCGTCAAAAAGATCGCCCCCCTGTACGGGTATCCCGTAAACGACATCGGAATGTACATCCAGCCCATCGAACATAACCGGGCCTGCCAGGTGGAATTCACCTTCTTCTACGATCCGGCGAGCAGCCGCAGAAAAAACGAAGATGGGTGACCTGTACCGAAGCGTCGCCACCTCTCTGATGAATCAGGGTGCCTTTTTCAGCAGACCCTACGGCGAACTGGCGACCATGATGTACGAACGCGCTTCCGGGTACACCATGGCCCTGAAGCGGCTGAAGAAGGTCTTTGATCCCAAGAATATTATGAACCCCGGGAATTTGTGCTTCTAAGGAGGATAAGATGCCCAAAAAGCAATTTAGCTTAGACGTAAGGCAGTTGGACAATTTCGTTTATGACATGAGCCGGTGCATCAAGTGTAAGGGATGCTACTGGGTAGAGCACACTTACATGCCGGGAGTTAACTTCAGCACGAGGTGCCCAAGCAACACCTGGAATGACTTCGATTCCTACGGCGCTTTCGGTAAGATGCGGATCGGCATGGCCGTAGCCGAAGGAAGGCTTCCATGGACTCCGAAGCTCTTGGAAATCATCTATGCGGATCCCCTTTGCGGCGCCTGTGACGTAGGCTGCAAGAGGAACCTCGACCTCGAAATCGAGCTCTCCCTCGAGGCCTTGAGAGTCAAGGCCGTCAAGGACGGCGCGGGCCCCATGCCCGCCCACAAGAAAGTGGCGGAAAATATCGCAAAGACCCACAATCAGTTTGGCTCGCCCCATCAGAACAGGAAGAAATGGGTCACCGGCGATATCCAGGTGGCCTCCAAAGCAGACGTTCTTTATTTCGTCGGATGCTCGGCCTCCTACCTGAATCCCGAGATCGCCCAGGCCACAGCGAAGATTCTCAATGCTTCGGGGACACCCTTCATGTTGATGCCGGATGAGTGGTGCTGCGGAAATACGCTCTACTCCGTGGGCATGGTTGACGAAGCACAAGCCCTGGCGCGGCGCAACATCGATGCGGTAAAGGCCACAGGGGCAAAGACGGTGATCCTGAGCTGCGCGGAGGGTTACCGGATGTGGAAAGCGGATTACCCGAAGATGCTCAACGTGGCCACGAAGGACCTGGGGTTCCAGGTGATGCATGTCGTCGAGTTTGCGGATGCGATGGTCAAGAAGGGAGCCCTCAAGCCGACCAAGCCGGTGAACGCGCGGACGGCCTATCACGATTCATGCAGCATCAGCAGGCTCGCTGATTCCTGGACTCCCTGGAGCGGGGAGCGGGGATGGATGGGCACGGTCAGCCCGGCACTCAAGAGACGGCGAGGGACGGAGGGACTGTACGCCCAGCCGAGAAACCTCCTGAAGGCCATTCCCGGGATCAACTTTGTGGAGATGCCGCGGACACGGGAGAACGCCTTCTGCTGCGGCGCCGGCCGCGGAACAAAGGAGGCATTCCCACAACTGGCCTCCTTCTCGGCGAAACATCGCCTGGATGAAGTAAAATCCGTCGGCGCCGAGCTGCTCGTCTCCGCCTGCCCCTGGTGCAAGAACAATTTCTCTCTGGCTGCCAAGGAAACGGGAAACCCTGTAAAAGTGATGGATATCTCCGAACTCATATTAGCGTCGATTTAAACTCAGATAACCCCTCCTAACCTCCCCTTAATTTAAGGGGAGGCAGGGTGGGGTTAAAATGAGGGATTCATAGGAGGAAAGCATGGCTATCGTCAAAGAAGCGTACAAAGCATTGGAAGCGATCGTAGGCTCCAAAATATATTTCGGACGATCCCGCGGTCTGCGAAGGCTATCGGTCCGGGCCCGGGGGATACGAATCCGGCCTTGGGTACGAGAGGGTCATGACGAAAATCCCTCTGTCGTAATCCTGCCCCGGAGCACTGAAGAAGTCCAGAGGATCGTCAAGGTGTGTAACCGCTACAAGATCCCCTACGTTCCATACAGCACGGGGTTTTACGGCCCCCGATCTCATTGCCATGTGGACAACGAACTGTTGGTTGACCTGAAACGCCTGAATGACTTCGAAATCGATGAGAAACATTTCTATGCCGTGGTCGGGTCGGGTGTCGTCTACTCCCCGCTCCAGGAAGAAGCCATGAAGCGCGGCGCCTATGTGGTCATCGGTGGAGGAGGCGCTCAGGCCTCCGTCATTGCCAATCTCATCGGCGACGGCTGGTCGCCGTTGAGCCACCGGATCGGCCTTCCCCACCGCCGGATTCTCGGCACCGAAGTTGTGCTGCCCGACGGCGAGTTGTTGAAATTGGGAACACTGGCCGTGGGTGAAGATCCCTTCTGGGGCGACGGCATCGGTCCGGACCTGCGAGGACTGCTCCGAGGGTATACGGGATTAAGAGGATGTCTCGGAATCGTGACGAAGATGGCTGTGAAGCTTCTCCCCTTCCAGCCGGAGCGCTTAGTCCCCACAGGGATTTCTCCAAACACGGCCCTGGCCCTTCCGGAAAAACGCGTGAAGTGGGTCAACTACCAGATGCCCAGCAAGGAAGCTCAAGTCAAGGCCATGTTTGAAATCGGAAAGGCCGAAGTGGGCGGTGCGGTCACGAAGGTCCCCCTCTTCTGGCGCGCCATTGCCAAGGCAGAAAGTAAGGAACATTTCTGGGACCTCTGGGGAAAAGAAAACGCAGAGACGATTAAGAACTTCCATATCGTCCGCGTTTTGTTTATCGGATTTACCTCGGAAGAGCAGATGCAGTACGATGAAAACGTGATCGGTGACATCATGAAGGAACTCGGCGCCGTGACCAGGCCGACCAAACCTTCTGACGAATCCTGGATCAAAAACGCCGACTCGGCCGGCATGTGGCTGATGTGCGGCTCCTACGTCTCGGTCGACTATGTCATTGAGACGCTCTCGCAGGCGGTCGTCCACGGGGATAGCTACGCCGACCTGAAGTGGAAATACACGCCGCCTTTAATGCCGGACTACGGCGACCCGGGCTGGTTCCAGAGCTTTGAACTGGGCCATCAGGGTTATTCCGAATTTCTGATCTACTGGGATCAGGACGAGGATACCACCGGAGTGGACCACTTCTATCTGGAAACCTCCAAGATGAACATCAAGAACCGTTACTATACCTCGCTCCTGGGGCCTCACCAGCCGCTCTATCTGACGGGGCCGAAGTATGGGCCGAATTACCATGAATGGCTCCTAAAGATTAAGGATGAGTTCGATCCTCTCTGGGTATCTCATCCGCCGGTGCCGCTGGCCCATGACGCCTTTGTCGAAAAGGCAGAATGGATGAAGCCGATAAAAGATTGGGAAAGCCCAAAAATTCCTTCCAAATATTAATGATCCCACGCCTTACGACCCTCACTCCCTTTCAGGAGTGAGGGTATCACTTTCTCGAATTGTGCACAAAGTGGCAAGAAGGTTGTGCTTGATCAAACCTAAATCCGAAGCACGAAATCCGAATTTCGAGACAATTTCAAATGTTCAAAATCCGAAACGCCAAGGTCTTTTTGTAAGGTTTGGACTATTTGGACATTTGGATTTTGGATTTGTTTCGGATTGGTCCGAGACGGACGCTTCACCCGATATTCGGATTTTGAATTTACTGAAGTCTCAAAACCGTTTGAATCCGACTATCCGGGTTAGGGTCCTTAGGCGGGGAATAACGCCCCTGAAGAAAGGCTTCGATCACCCCAGCGGCCGTCTTTCCGTAGGCTTCCATCTCTCTTCTTCCTCTTTCAGGACTGGCCGTTGCCGGATCTCCAAAATATCCGTGGGGAGTGACTTCCCTGGCTTCCCTCCCTCCTTTTGTCCAGACCAGAAGATCTTTGAAAACCAGGTTCGTTGGTTTCAAGTTCTTCAAAACCTCTTCGTTCACCAGCTCCGGCAAGTACTGCCACATGAAGCTGGTTTCATATCCCTCGGCATGGATGTTGAGATAAGGAGAAGGGGGCCCGGAAGAAAAGAGACTTTCATGGATCAGAAGATGGGGCTCGTTCGCCCTCATCCCTAACCCCTTGAGGAAGAATGAGTCGATGACCAAGTAAGCCCCGATCCCTGCTTCGCTGTGTGCTCTCCGGATAGCCTTATCCAAGGCTTTCATATGACCGCTGTCCATGTGATGATTAATGAAGAAAATCCGCTTGAACCCCCAGTTTTTCAGGCTGGCCATCGCATCCGAGAGGACAGAAATCATCGTTTCTTCCCGACACGAAAAGGACCCGCCAAACGCACTGGTGGCCACATTCATCCCCCAATAAAAGGGGGGAGCAATCAGGGATTGGACCCCTTTCTTTTCCAGTTCGGATTTCACGCCTCTTGCCTGAAGATAGGAGCCGTAGATATCGACCGCCAGGGGCAAATGTGGCCCATGTTCCTCGATAACGCCGACGGGAAAAAGCACCGGGGTGCCCTTCCCTGCTGCCTTCTCAATCTGGACATAGGTCATATGAGCCATCGTCTCTTCAAAGATGTTAATCCTTTTCTGCAGCTCACCCATCAAAAATCTCCTTCCCTCAGTGCTCCTATCAAGGGTCTCACCATTGAATAGGCATGAATCAGAAAATCTCCCCCCTGCCTTCGTGCCGCAAAGCGGGGCTTCGCCCAGGCAGGTCGCCCCTCTTTGCCCTTTGGCAAAGGGAGGTTGGGAAGGATTCTGCAAGTCATTTCGTTATTCTGAGGCTGTTGATATCATTTCTCGGTGGCTACTACTTCGTACCTGAAACCAGGGTCCACTGTCTTTCCGCGCAGGTCAATCTATTCTGTACCTGGATTCCCCCTGCTGCGGCTGGATATGTCAGATCCTTGCCGCCTACAGAAAGCATCCGCAAATAGAGCTGCGCCTAAAGCTACGGCCAATGCAGGATCCCATCCAGGCTTAGGAGCCAATCTGGGTACCTCCAGGATACCTTCCAGCCGATCTGTTATCCCCGGATTCTTGGCCAGTCCTCCAATAATGACGAAATCCTTTTTGACACCCGATCTCGCTACTAATGTGCTGATTCTCTTAGCCATAGCATAGTGGTAACCTGCGATGACTTCTTCGAGCGGCACTTTGCTCCGGATTAAATCAAGAGCTTCGGATTGAGCATAGACCGTGCAAAAGTCGCTTAACTTTGGGAATTGATCCGATTGAAGTCCGATGCCCCCGATCTCCGTTACCTCTTTATTAACGAGATCAGCAAATGCTTCCATCGAGCGTCCAATACCCGCAGCACATTTGTCATTCCAAAGGAAAGCGGTTGCCCTGCCTTTATCGGTGCAGTGAATGACTTTGCAACTCTGCCCTCCAGCGTCTAGTACCGTACGCACCGATGGGCCCCAAATATGTACAGCCCCTGCAGCGCCACACGCAATTTCAGATAGGGTTTTACGCGCAAACGGAACCTGTGTCCTCCCACGACCGGTTCCCACGACGTACTGAATACTTTCTAACGTTAAATGGGTCTTAGCTAAAGCCGCGTTTATCGCCTTGAACGCAGATTCTTTGGGCGTTCGGGTGACAACGTGAGAAACGGCATAGGGTTGCCGATCCAGTAATATCATCGCCTTGGAACTCACCGCTCCCACATCGACTCCCGCTACGACCACCTTCGCCCTTGTCCAATCGAGCTGTTCGTTCATCGAAGCGCATTCATGTTCGCTCATTTTCCACCCTCATAACTCATCACCGCACCGATGGCACCTGCATATTCCGGAAGGTTCAATACGCTTACGTCTTGCTTTAGCAAACCCGGAAGGTGCTTCATCAGCGCCTTAGATTTGGCTAATCCTCCAGCGACCACGATCTCCTTTTCGAGAAACATCGTTGTGCACATGGCAGCCACGCGTTCAACGATGAATCTCGAGATAGCATCTGCCACATCTGCCATGTCCACACCCTGGCACATCAGATCAATCGCTTCTGATTCAGCGGACGCGGCGCAGTGAATCGCAACAGAGACATGCTGGGTGGATTGGAGTGCTAATTCAGACAGTTCCTGCTCACTGACCCCGAGAGCTTTGGCCATCGTCGTGTAAAACATGCCCAGACCATCAGCACATTTATCATTTTGAATAACGTCGAGGAGATTCCCGTGTTGATCATACCGGATGGCTTTATGTATATTCCCACCGATGTCGATCACCGTCCTTGAATTCTCATTAAGGAATAAAGCACCTTTCGCGTCCGCCATGTAATCGGGCACCGTTGTCGTGACGTTGAGCGGCGGTGCCTTCATCCTATCCCTGAAGATTCCAGTAGAGACGATTCCGGCGAGTTCGCCGCGTGCGACGCCCGCGGTCTCCAAAGCATTTTTGAGTGCGGTTTCAGCCGCAGCGACTACATCAAACCCTGTGGGAGCTGTGGCATACCCGAGGATTTCTTGTCCCCTCATGAGTACGGCTTTCGTCGTCACATGACCTGCATCGAGTCCAGCCAGAAGTTTTCCCTTATTCAAGTGGCACGACCTCCCGATTTAGTATTTCTAAAAAGGCCTCCAACTGTGTCCCAAATTGAGTGACGGGTAGGGTTGTATCAAGTTCAAAATCAGTCGACGGAATACCCAGTTTATCCAGGATAGGCTTCAGTGCCACAATGTCCATCGGTTGAGGGCTGCAAAATCTCTGATAGAGAAATACGACTCCATCCGGCCTGTACTCCTCGATGAACTGTTGAATGAACCTGAACCTTTTTTTCTCTCCGGTACCAGGAACATTGTCTTTTGCAGGACACGGAATTCTGCTGATGTATCCCTCCGCGATCGCCTTAAGCTTGTCAGGCCGATCCTCAGGCACCTCAAACCAGAAGTACCGGGTTGCGGTACACGAGTCGACGAAAATCAGGCTTGCCCTGGTGCTGAGATGCTCAATTAAATCAAAAATCGCAAGGTCGTCACAAGCCCCTCCCGATACCATCAGCCTGACCCCGGATGGTCCCTTGCCAGGCTGGGCCTCTAATCTCTGGATAAGCTGCTCGATCAGCGGGTTGCATTCTTGCTTGTCCATCACCTGAGAAGCCAACGTCACGGTCGCGACTTCCGGTCCCGTGATCGGCGGGTGATCGCGCCGTAGGAACTCCCAAAGCCGTCTCAGGAGCCTTCGGGTGTGATTATAAACTTTAATCGCCTTCTCGAGGTCCTCATCCGTTATAGATTTTTTCACGAGCCTCTCCAGGAACGGCTTAAACTCTCCGAAAGACTCCACCATGAACGCGGCAGCAGGTTTCGTTTCGATGATATGAGGGTACGGGATGAGGAAGCTTTTCCCCTGGAATCCTGCAAACCTAATCCAAACATTAAACGCTTCCCCCATATGGATGCAGCTGCTGCTCGTCACGATCAAGTCTAAGAAATCATAGTTGTGCGCCAACCCTTGGTACGCACAATCATGCGAAAAGGAACAGTAGGTTTCATGCATATAGCTCCGGGTCATGGCTTGTGAAACATGGGAGGTAAGAATTCTCACCGGTATCATCCCGGCTGCGTAGAGAATCTCCTCGGGGACATGCGTGCACATATATCCGGCTAACAACTGCCCTCTCTTCTGGAGGGATTTGGCGTATTCGGGTGGATTCTCAGTGATGACGCGAAAACGTTCGATGATTGCGTCAGAGCTCTTGTGGATCATGGATCATGCACTCCTTTCAGAGATTTCTAAAAAAGCCTAGAAATCTCTGATGACACCGATTCTTAGCCGATTAGAATTGCGTTGAAAATAAAGAAAAATCTGTGTAATCGTTTTCTGAAATCTACGTAATCAGAGAGCGAGAATCAGTTTTTCGGAGCTCTCTTTTCTTATGCGCTTCCATGAGATGCACGAACAATTCTGTTTTCCGTTGGGCACCCGGCAAATCCATTTTTCGGACATCTACCTGGTCGCTATCGTATTCGATGGTTGGAATCTCGCTTTTAAAAATACGCTGCATCCCTACGTAGCCGTTCCTAAAGTCGGTTTCACAACTACGGCTGGGCGCTAACAAAAGCCCGTCCGCTTTGTATTCTGTTACCATTGCCCGAGCCATTGATTCGAGTGCCCAGTAGGACCTCACCCCCTGCCAGGTAGGCCAACCGAGAACGATTTTAACGAGCTCGGTGACGGTCTTCCTCCGGGTGGACAAATCCAGTTCGTCTACCCACGCAGGGTCAAGGGGATCCCATGACCACTTCCCATCTACCATTCCTCTAAAATTGCCACACGTGCCGAAAGTATAGACGGACGCTACAATCTCGGCTCCGGCGTCTCTAAGAATTCTTGCCATTTCCGGATGGCCATAGGTATGTGCTATCCCAAAGTAGACGATCCTATAGCGTTGATCCGGAACCACACTTTGTCTGGTCTCAACCATGCGTTTCACTTCTTCAAGTAATGCCTCATATAACTGCACACTCTCATCCGTTGTTCTGTCCACCATGGCTGGTGGGAACAGAGCGATCAGTCGACGCTCATCCAACGGCGCGGGCGCATGCCTGTTGAGCGCACATATATTCCCCCATAGAACCAGGACCTTGATTTCGTTTCTCGCTGCCTTCATGAACGACTCGTCCGAAAACTCCCTACCCGTCACTCTCTCGAGCCAGCGTATTCCCTCCTCTATCTGGTCGCTCAAATAGTTTACAATTTTGGGATCTTTCTCCGCATTTCCCCCGCCGATCATATCTATTGCGTACATCGGTATGCCACCCAGACGCCTTGAAACTTCCTGGTACCATTTTGAATGCTGACTGCACAAGTGTGTCGTCCAGATCAAATCCGGCCTGGGATACCCCTCCTTGATTGTTTTATCCGTAATCGCTATCTTATCGCGCACCACTTCCCCTGTGAACAGTTTGAGGTAACTGCACGAGTGAAACCCTAAGCCTGCGGTCTCGGCAGCTGAAATATCCTCACGGCTCTCTTGAGGGAACGTCCCAGCCGTTGACGCGGCGTGCGGCTCGCCTCCGATGAGATGGACGTCGTCGCCTAACCCTTTCAGAGGAGACAACGGGCTCCAGGTAGAGCCCATCACGCGAAGGCCTTCAGAAGCATACAGATAGTTCCTATAGCAGGCACTCTGGTAATTCTTGAAGTCGCCCCAAGTTGTTAAGGTATAGGCCATCCTCCTAAGCCCTCCGAATAGAACAGAGTTGGGACTTCATCTGCGGATAACCCATGATCGGCTCCCGGCAATGAACATCGGTCAGGAGATTCACGTTCGCATCCCCCGGCCAGCCGTGGGGAATACTCACCACTCCTTCCATCATGTCCTCCGTGACCAGGGCTTTCACTCTGATCTGCCCCCGGTTCGATTCCACCACAACAGGATTTCCATCGATCACCCCGAATTGTCTTGCCGTCTTGGGATGAATCTCTGCGAAGGGCTCCGGGCACTTCTCTTTCAAATCTTGAATATTTCGATGTTGGCCATGGGTATAATAAAGGATTCGAGCTCCGGTGGTAAGAATCAAAGGATACTTCCGGAATAGTTGAGAGTCGCCCAGGGGACTCTGATCGGGTTCCCGGTAGGTGGGAAGAGGATCAAATCCCCCTTTCTCAAAGGTTTCAGAATAAATCTCTATCTTCTTGGATGGGGTAGAAAAGCCCTTTATCTCGTACCCTTCCATCCCGTACTTCTTCTTCATGTAATAAGCTCCAGCGACCTTCTCCTCCTTCAACTCTTTATAACTGAGGCCCGACGGCTTCAGTTCAAGCTGCACGACTTCTTCGTCGCTCTCCCACGGGAACACCTCCTTCATGCCCATTCTTTCGGCCAGATTCTTCCAGAATCTAAATTCCGATCGGCTTTCACCCAACGGCTCGATCGCCTTCTTTCTCAGCATCAGATAGGGCATGCCATGACAGACATTATAGCTGTAGGCCAAGCCGTTCTTTTCAAAATGAGTGCACCCCGGGAGGACGTAATGGGCCAGCTCGGCTGTCTCGGTCATAAACAGATCAAGAACGACCAAGAGATCAAGTCTTTTCATCGCCTCCTTGAATGCGTTTGAATCAGGCATGCTCACCACCGGATTTCCTCCGGTGACAATAAGTGATTTGATGACCTTGGGAACGCTATCGGGGAAACAGACCACCTGCCCATAAGGGCTCTTCCTCCCCCAAATTTCATAAAAGAGCGGGTAGTCTTCGGCGCCTATCGGAGTTCTGTCAGTGGGAATCCCCAAACCCGTCAGGGAAAGCCTCGGGCTGATCACCCACCCCCCTGGATTGTTGATATTTCCTGTGATGGTCTGAAGGATCGCGAAGGCTCGGCTGTTCTGGGTTCCGTTCGCCGTCTGGTCCTGAGTATTCGTGCCCTGAAAGATGCTGGCGCCCTTCGCCGTGGCATAGAGCCGGGCAAGTTTTTTAATATCTGCAGCCGGAACGCGGGTGATTTTCTCTGCCCAATCGGGTGTATAGGGCTCAATATGGGGCACGAGCTTATCAAATCCAACCGTCCATTTGTCCACAAAATCTTTGTCATAAAGGTTCTCTTTGATGATGACGTGCATCAGAGCGAGGGCCAGGGCACCATCTGTCCCCGGGCGAATGGGTAGAAACATATCCGCATTCTTGGCCAGAGGAATCCTCTTCGGATCGATGACGACCAGCTTCGATCCCTTCGCCAGGTTCTCCTGGATGGCTAAATGCAGAGGGAAATCGGACTGCTCCGGATTATGGCCCCAGAGGACATAGAGGTTCGTATCCATTTCCTCCACCGGATATTTTCCAAAGGTCATCTGCCTGGATCGAATTCGCATCCGGTAACAAATCCCCTCCACGGAGATAAAATTCGGACTGCCGAAAGCCCCTTTGAATCGCTGGGCCATTTCCATCATTTCCAAATTCTCCACTCCGATGGAGCCCGAGAAGATGCTGAGCATCTCCGGCCCGAACTCCTTCTTCAATTTCTGTAATTGATCGGCAATTTCCGTCAGGGCTTCGTCCCAAGAAATCTTCCTCCATCCCCCCTTCGTTTTTTTGAGGGGATATTTCAGGCGATCAGGATGATAAACCATTTCCATGGCCTTTTGCCCCTTTGGACAGAGTTGCCCCTTGCTCAGCGGATGATCCCTGAGCCCCTCCACCTTTTTGATTTGTCCATCTTCCACCAGGACATTCATCCCGCAGCTGTGGTAACAAATCGTACAATCAGTCGCAATCCATCGGGAGCTTGAATTTTTCATTTCTCATCCTCCTCGGATATCTCCTAGACTCTCTGTGCCTTTCTTGAGGACTCTATTCCATCCATGACCAGTCTGCAAATGTCTTCATAAGAATCCATCAAATCATATTTTTCCCCTTTAAGCAGCCACCGGGTAACCACATGTTCTAAGATCCCTAACATCAACTGTCGGATGACGTAAGGGTTCGCATCCTTCCGAAGGACATCTTCCTCCTGCCCCTCTTTGATAATTTCCAAAATTTCGCTGGTAGATCCTCTTAAGAAACTGTATGTTTTGGTCTTAACGAAAGTTCTACTCACCCTCATCTCAAGCATCAGAATCCTTCCGTATTCCGGGTTCATCTTGAAAAAGTAAAGGTAGTACCAGATGAACTTTCTAATCTTGTTGAAGGGTCCGACCATCCCTTGGAGGTGCAATTCAAGCTCGGCGCAAAACTCTTTTGTCTTCTCGATAGGGATCGAGAAAAACAAATCTTCTTTATTCCTGAAATATTGGTAAATGGTCCCTTCCGCAACATTTGCCCTTCGAGCGATTTCAGAGATATTCGAATTTCGGAAGCTCTTTTTCCCGAAGACCTCGATGGCCGCCTGAATAATGGTTTGTCTTTTCGCAATTTTTTTCGACATAGGAAAAAAGAAAAAATTGAATATTGTTCATTTTTACCACATTACAATTAATCTGTCAAACATTTTAATCTAAAAAATACAATTAGTTATAAAATTGAATTGTATTCATAAATTATCAAAATTTCCTCCTGCTTCTTGTCCATTGTCTGTCAGTAATTCGGAAGGTTCGTTTCATGAATGCTTTGCCAGAGACTCATTGGAGGCCTGCTTGGGAATATTGAGACAAAAATGTGAAAAAAAATGCTTGACAATGTCCTCTTCTACAAATAATAATGACTCCAATTTCCTAAATATCCTGCCTGTTCACATTTAACATTTTGCGGAGGTGAGAAAATGAAAAGAGTATCGATCATTATGGCTGTACTGTTTTTTGCCGTTCTTCTTACTGCCAATCTCCTCGCACAGGATCTTCGATTAAGCATTCCCCTACCGCTCACAGGACCCCAGGCAAAATTCGGTGAGATAGAAAAGAATTCCTACATCATTGCTATGGAAGAGATCAATACGGCTGGAGGAATAAAGGACAAAAAGGTCGTTCTCGAATTTGAGGACTCTCAGGGGAAACCGGAGATCTCCAGGGCGATTGCTGAAAAAATCATCGATGTAAAAAAACAGCCCATCATTTTCGGTGAATACAGTTCCTCCTGCTCAAAGGCCATTGCCCCCGTTGGCAGAAGAGAGGAAAATTCCCTATATGGTGGTCACCGGTGCGACCGATGACATCACCCAGCAAAATTATAAATATGTTTTCCGAATGAATCCAACAAATGCCTATTATGCCACCGGAATGATCTCTTTTTTCAGGGAGGTCGTCAAGCCCACGTCGATTGCCGTTCTCTATGAGAGTTCGGATTTCGGCACCTCCGGCGCAGAAGATATGATTAAACAGGCTGAAAAATTCCCGCTGAAGGTTTTGGTGAAAGAAAAGTATGAAAAGGGAGCCGTCGATTTTAAGCCGATCCTTTCCAAGGTGAAGGCCGCAAAACCAGATGTCATTTACATGGTTTCTTACGTCATGGATGCTTCCCTGCTGATGAAACAGATCAAGGAACTCCGAATTGATGCGAAGTTATTTGCGGGGGGGGCTGCAGGTTTTGCTATACCTGAATTTATAAGCAGTGCCAAAGATGCCTCTGACTATGTCGTCACTGCGACGATCTGGAGTCCTCAAGTCGTTTATCCTGGAGCAAAGGAATTTGCGGAAAAGTACAAGAAACTCTATAAAGACTATCCCTCCTATCATGGCGCCGAAGCCTATTCCGCGCTTTACATTATCAAAGATGTTCTGACGCGGGCAAAGTCTATGGCACCCGATGACATACGGGTAGCGATGAAAGCCACCAATATGATGACTGCATTTGGTCCGATCAAGTTCGAGGATAAGGAGGGTTATACAAACCAAAACTTCATAGATTCTCTGGTCATGCAAGTGATCAACGGTCAACACGAGACCATCTGGCCACAAAAATATGCCAGCAAGAAATACATCTTCCCTATTCCAAAATGGAGAGATAGGAAGTAGAATTCTCAAATCCAAATATCAAATTCAAAAGGTCAAATGAAGTTCAAATGACAAATGGCAAAACATTTTCCTTCTCGAGGAAATGACCAAGGGGAGCTGGGCTTCGGGTTTGAAATTTGGATTTCCTTTGAACTTTGAGTTTTGACATTTGACATTGTTTCATCCTATATGGCAATCCAAATTGAGCTCTTCTTACAGACCCTGATCGCCGGAATCTTACTCGGAGGTCTCTACGCTCTCATCGGCATCGGCATGACTCTCATCATGGGCGTGATGAAGATCATTAATCTCGCCCACGGGGAGCTCATGATGGTGGCCATGTATATCTCCTTCTGGCTCTTTACCCTCTTCCATATCGATCCTTATGTTTCTGTCCTCGTCGCGGCTCCTGCCATGTTCTTTCTGGGGATTGGCCTCCAGAAGTTCCTGATCAACCCTGTGCTAAGGGTGGAATCGATCCTGCCGGAGAATCAGGTGATCCTCACGGTGGGCATCGGGATGGTTCTGGCTAACTTAGCCACCATATTCTTTACATCCAACTACCGTTCCACCCCTGTGGATTATGCGACAAAGGCCTTCTATTTGACCGACTTCTGGAAAGATGCTCCCATTGAACTCTCTCTCTCCATGGCATGGTCCTTGTCTTTTCTCATTGCAGTTGCTATTACGATTCTCCTTTGGTTCTTTCTAACACGGACAGACACCGGCAAGTCGATTCGGGCAACGGCGCAGGATCTCGATGCCGCCCTTCTCATGGGTGTCAATGTGAGAAGGATGAGGGTCGTTACGTTTGGGATCGGATGTGCCTTAGTCGGGGCCGCAGGCTGTCTTTTTCTTCCCATCTACTATCTCTTTCCTTCCCTGGGCGGACAATTCACCCTGATTGCCTTTGTGATCACCATCCTCGGTGGACTCGGATCAACAAATGGAGCCATTATCGGAGGGGTCATCCTGGGAATCTTTGAATCCATGACAGCGACCTATCTCGGCATGGGATGGGCACCTGTGGGGAGGTTTCTCATCTTCGTCGCAGCCCTGGTCTTCCTGCCAGGTGGCGTCGCATCGCTCTTACAAAGCAAGAAACTCGGAAAATGAAAAAAGGTCTATGTCTTATCATTCTTCTTATTTTGCTCGCCGTCTTACCACTGATCGGTCTGAGCTCCTACATGATGCACATCGTGGTTCTGGTCATCATCTATTCGATGGTTGGAATGGCATGGAATCTCCTTGGCGGATACTGCGGCCAGGTCTCTTTTGGCCATGCGGCCTATTTTGGCGTTGGGGCCTATACTGCAGGTATCCTATACTCCAAACTTGGAATCTCAGCCTGGTGGGGGCTAGCCTTCAGTATTTTGGTAGTGACGGCCCTTTCCCTAATCATAGGTTTTATCTGCCTGAGGTTAAGAGGCCCTTATTTTGCCCTGGGCACCCTTGCGATGGGAGAGGTGCTGAGAGTAACGGCTGAAAATCTTGTGAAATTCACAGGAGGGGATGTCGGAATAATGATCCGGGAACGGACCTGGGTGGGAAAGACATGGTACTATTATATTATTCTGCTATTAGCCATTGGAACTTATCTCTTAATTAAGAAGGTGATCGAATCCAAACTCGGGTACTACTTTGTATCCATTCGGGAGGATCAGGACGCGGCGGAATCGATGGGAATAGACACCACCGCTTATAAAACCATCGCCCTTTGTCTGAGTGGTGCCATCACAGGAATTGCTGGCGCATTCTATACCAACTATATGGGATATATCGACCCGAAAGTCGTCTTCAGCCTTCATGATATCTCCATCGTCACCATTATGGTTGTGATGGTGGGAGGCGTGGCCACGTATTCGGGGCCAACCATTGGAGCCATCATCATGGTCTTTCTAGCCGAATTGATCAGGTCGAATCCCAGCCTCGGAGCGGCTCATCAAACCCTCTTTGGAATTCTACTTATCTTCATCATTATCTTTTTGCCGAACGGAATCGTTGGAGATTTCCCCAAATTGGCAAAGATTTTCAAAATTGGGAGACCCTCCTCATGAGTTTGCTCGAAATCAAACGGATCTCAAAGCAATTCGGGGGACTTGCAGCCCTCACCGATGTGTCATACTCCGTCAATAAAGGCGAGATTCTCGGGCTGATCGGTCCCAATGGCGCAGGCAAGACAACCCTGTTCAACGCGGTGAATGGATATTATCCCCCAACAAGTGGGGAGGTTCTTTTCAAAGGAGAGAAAATATCTCATTTGAAGCCCCATCAGATTTGCAAATTGGGAATTGGAAGGACCTTTCAGGTCGTAAGACCTTTAAAAAGAATGACCACTCTTGACAATGTCATTGCTTCCGCATTTCTTCGGGCAAAGGATAAGGTCGAAGCAGAGGCGATAGCGACGGAGACCCTCCGGTTCACCGGCATTTATGAAGACCGGAATGTCCTATCCAAGGGGCTGCCCCTTGGGAAAAGAAAGAAGCTTGAGATTACGAGGGCCCTTGCCACAAGACCCGAGATGCTCCTTCTGGATGAGTCCTTTGCCGGGCTCAATCCTTTCGAGCAGAACGAGCTGATCGATATTATCAGAAAGGTGAAGGCCAGGGGCATTACGATCATGATTATCGAACATCACATGAAAGTGATCATGTCCCTTTCTGACCGGGTGGTCGTCCTAAACTACGGCGAAAAGATCGCTGAAGGCACTCCTAAAGAAATAGGGAATAATCCCCTGGTCATTGAAGCTTACCTTGGAGAGGCAGAGAGTGCTTGAGATTAGAAATATTGACGTCTCCTACGGAGATGTCCAGGTCATCTGGAATGTCTCCTTTGAGGTGATCAAAGGTGAGATCGTCGCGTTGATCGGCGCAAACGGAGCTGGAAAATCTACGATTCTAAGAGCCATCTCCGGCATCCTAAGACCCAAAAAGGGAGAGATTTTTTTCGAGGGCAAACCTATCTACACCTTAGACGCTTTCAGGCTGATTGAACTCGGAATCGCCCACGTGCCAGAAGCCCGAAGGCTCTTTGTGGAAATGACGGTTGAAGAAAATCTGGACATGGGGTCCCTGAAAGGAAAGGCGAGAACCCAGCGGGAGGAGACAAGAGAGATGGTCTTCGAGCTGCTGCCGAGGTTAAGAGAACGAAGGAGGCAGCTGGCTGGAACCTTAAGCGGTGGAGAGCAACAGATGCTCGCCGTAGGAAGGGGGTTGATGTCATTACCCAAACTCCAGATGTTTGACGAGCCTTCCCTCGGACTTGCACCTCTTCTCGTGAGAGATATCTTCAATACGATAAAAAAGATCAATAAAGAAGGGACAACCGTCCTCATTGTGGAACAGAATGTAAAACAGACCCTTTTGGTAGCCAGTCGAGGATATGTGCTTGAAACGGGCAAGATAACCAATCAAGGAACAGGTCAGGCACTCCTCAGCGATGACCACATCAAGACAGCCTATCTCGGGGTTTAATTCTTCTTCATCTTCGCTCTACCCGTATCTTTTTTCGCCCCTTTTCTCATGCATGATATTTCTCCCACTTCATCCTTTATGACTCTTCAGTGTTTCACCGATCATTGACTTACCTCTCATATTTCAAAAGTGATCTTCCTCTGTCCCTTGATCACCGGGGTCTGACGTGAACCAGAAAATGCTCTTCCTTGTGTGAAGGATACCATAGGCCTCCTTCTTTTTCGCTCTACCTCTTTAGGACATTTTCCTCCGTCCCTTAATGGGTTAGGACTGCAGGGAAATCCGTTCCGTCTCCCTTTGACCTTCTTGGATTTTTCTGTCCAACCCCGGAAGCTCTCGCGATTTCTGACAATTGATCGATCGAGAGAGGGAAAAAGGTCCACGACGGATTGTTCACTATAGTGAACATCTGTATAATAATTTTATATATTGAATTCAGTACTTGTAAAAAAAGCTTGACAAACAAGAATTATATGCTAATATTGATTTTAATAAGTTGTTCACTATAAGGAACGAATGCGGAGGTTATTCAGATGAGCGCCATCTCCATCATTCCGGAACGATGTACTGGATGTCAATCCTGCGAAATGGCTTGCAGTCTCTCCCATGAGGGCTCTTGCAGTTCTTCCCTTTCGCGGATACGCATGAAGAAGTGGGAGGAGATATCCGTCTTCATCCCCACCGTCTGCCAGCACTGCGAGAAACCCCCTTGCATGGATATCTGCCCGACGGGCGCCCGAAAGCGCGCCCCCGGAACCGATGCGATGGTAACGGACGAGAAACGATGCGTCGGCTGTAAGTCCTGCATTTATGCCTGCCCTTATGGTGCTCCGGCGATTCACCCTGCGACCAAGCGGACCATGACCTGCGACCTGTGCAAAGGCTCACCCGTCTGCACCCAGGTCTGCACCTCCGGTGCGCTTTCTTATATCCCTGAAGGAGATCCCTCGATGGAAAGGAAGAGGGCCTTCGGGCAAACCCTTTTTCATTCTATGAAAACAAGATGAGGAGGCACGGACATGGTCAAAGGATGGACAGGAAAAAGACTTCGCATCGATCTCAGCCTGCGGAAAGCATGGTCTGAGGATATTCCTTCGGGCGAGCTTCGTCAGTGGTTCGGCGGAAGAGGACTCAATGCCTCTTACTTCTCTCAACATTTCCAAACCCCGATCTCCCCTTCTTCCCCGGATAATCCGATCGCCTTTGCCGTGGGCCCCTTGACAGGAACCCTGGCCCCTTGTTCCGGATGGACGAGCATCGCATCCTTCTCACCCTTGTCAGAATTCCCCGTCTATGGTTTCACCCGGATGCCCGGTCACTTTGGAGCCTCTTTGAAAGCGGCGGGGTTTGACCAGTGCATCATCCAGGGAAAGGCGAATCGACCTGTCTCTCTTTGGATTGACAACGGAGACGTCAAGTTCGAAAAAGCAGATCATCTCTGGGGGAAGGAGACCATTGAGACCGCAGTCACCCTTCAGGAGGAAAAGGGCGATCGAAGCATTGAGGTACTCTGCATTGGACCTGCAGGAGAGGGACAGATCCCTTTTGCCAATGTCATCCATCGTCTTTCCTGGACAGGGGACTTTCTCGGGTTGGGATACCTTTTCGGAGTGAAACAACTTAAAGCCATTGCGATCCGGGGAAAAAAACCGGTGGCCCTTCAGTATCCCCAGCAGTTCCTCAACCTCTGCCTCGCCTTAAAAGACCAGATTCAGAAGGGGCAAAAGATGCGGAAGGTGAAAGAAGAGGGAGCGCTCTCTCTCCTTCGCCCAGAGGAAAGAGGAGATACAACAGAAGGCAATCGATGGTTTTCTCCCGGCATGGAGAAACAATGGGCCGCCTCTTTATGGGCTAATCTCTCTGGCCGCGAAGGCTGCTTCTCATGTCCCGTTCATTGTGGCCGGAATATCCAGGATCAAGAAAAGTGTTTGGGCGGAGTTCATCTTGAGAAGGCATGGGATTTCGGACCCCAAATCGGCGTCTACAGCGGGGAGTGGACCTTGAAGCTTCAGCGTTTCTGTCAGGCCCAAGGCCTCGACCCTTTCCTGACGGCTTCTCTTCTGGGTAGGATCATGGAGGGGGACGAAACCGGAACTTTCTCAGAGAAAGATCCGAAGGGTACGGATGGTATTGAAGATCAAGGAGAAAAGGCCTTCACCCTTTTGTGTCGAATGATCGCCGGAGGCAAGAAGGAATTTCCTCTCTTCGCCCCTTCAACTTCCGAAAATGAAGACCTCGATATCCTGGCAGATGTCGTCTCATTTTGTATGATCGTGGTAAACCGCCTTAATCTGATGACAGTGTCAAATATTATCGACTTGATCAACGGAGCCACAGGGTATGCCCTAACGATTGAAGACCTGCAGGGTACGATTTCCCGTATTCGTCAAATGGAATCTCGCCTGCAGAACAAGAAAATTCATTGGAATGATCAATCCACCCTTCTCCATCTGGGGAAAGGTCAGATCAGTCAGATTTTGAGAAAGGAGGAACGTCGCAATGTATCCATCCCTAACCGGACCGCTTCCTAGACCATCTTACTTGAGGCTTCTTGAATATCAGAGACAAAGGATGGTGTTCCCGGCATATGCCGCAGATTTACCTCTGCTCCTTTTCATCTTCTTTTCACGGATTGCGGCTGGACTTTCCATCCTTTCGGTCGTTTTCCCTCATTCTGTTCTCTGGACGGGCTTGGCCCTTGGCTGCATGGGTTTGGCAACCGCTGCCTCCATTACGCATCTCACGGTGCCGACGCGTTTTTTTGCCATGATCATCAATCACCGTTCGCCTCTCGTCTGGGAAGTCCGTTTGGCGGGGGCCCTGACCGCTTCGCTCGGGGCACAGGTTTTATCTGGCCTAGGGCTTCTTCCGGGTTTCGGGGTTGTTCTCCCCTGGGCCAGCCTTTCCCTGGCCATCCTTTTCTTAATTTCAACCGGATGGGCTTATCAATTCTCCACACACCCCGCCTGGAAAACGAACATTCTCTTCGGCTATTATCTGGCTTCGGCTTCAATGACGGGATTTGCACTTTACTCCATCACATTCCCGAACCCCTTTTTTCGTCTCGTCACCGTGACTCTCCTATGCGCACAGGGTTTTCTCATTCTTCTTTATCTGAACCATCTGTGCAAAACATCGTGGACCTCACTGAAAACGATCGATTCAGGCAGAGACCGAAGGATTTCGATGGCATTTCTCGGATCTGTCCTTCTTCTCCCCGCTCTGATTACTTTCACCCCACTCTTCACGGAAAATCTGGGGTTATTTTCAGCAGTTCTGGCATTGAGCAACGGGGTGGGAATTGTTTTTGAGCGGATTCTCTTCTTCAGGTTGGAGCAACCCGTCTTTTTCCTTTCCAGGGGTCAACATCCAGAAGCGACGACGATCAAATTCGATACGGCATTGGCAGGCGATACGGCGAAGCTTAATGCAGAGATTCTTTGATCTCCCGGGCAGCCTCTTGTACTTCTCGGATCACCGTCTTCACTTTCTGATCATCCAGCGTAGAGGTAAAACCGACCACCCATAAGGCCGCCGGAGGCGAGGAACGCAAGACCAAGGGGGCAGCCACCGCCCGGACGCCGGGGATGTATTCTTCGTCGTCTACGGCGTGTCCTTGCGCTTTCACTTTTTCAATCTCTCTGAGAAACTGTCTCTGATCGATCACCGTCTTCGACGTGTAACGGGCCAAGCCCTTCCTCTGTACCATTTCTCGTGCCTTCTCTTTCTCTATCTGTGAAAGAAGGACTCGACCGGTCGCCCCTGCGAGAAGGGGAAGCCTCGTTCCGGGAGGAGAGGTGATTTTCATCTCGTTCCGGGATTCGACCATATCGACAATGGTAACGTGGTCTCCGTTTAAAACCCCCAGAAAAACGGTCTCCCCCACTTTCGCCATTAACTTCTCCATTGGCTTTCGGGCTAAATCCTTGAGATCGATCTTTGCGTAGGCGGTCCTGCAGAGTTCCAGGAGACTGTAGCCTACCGTATACCGCTTTTGAAGGGGGTCACGAACCAGAACGCCCAACTCTTCCAGGGCCGTGGTGATCCCATGAACAGTGCTCTTTCCTATCTTCAGTTTCTTTGAGAGATCACTTATGCCCAGACCGCTTGAGGCATCTGAGATTGCATAAAGAATCTTAAAAGCTTTCTTGACCGAAGGCGCCGAATAAGTAATTTTTTTCATGGATTCGCCGACTTGAACTTTTTGAAAGATATCAGATTCGTATCGCCCCTGTCAATAGATCCTCATCGTTTGGGCAGTTTCCGTCCTTCCTAGCCAGGAGACTAGACAACCCTCTCTCCGAAGACTTCATCACGCCAGCTTCAGACGTATCACGGCACCCATCCCCTCCCGATCCCAGAGATTTTTCTCTCTTTTGGAAATGAATCTCATCCCTCCCGGGCTTATCTTCGGGTTTGATTCCAATATCAGTGAAGATGACTCATCCCGTTCCAATACAACCGCATACTACTGCTTTGGCCGGAACGTGCCCCTTGGCCTCGTCTTGAAGGGGAAGCTAAGCGGCGCAATACAAATGAGAGTACATTCCCTTGCGGCAGGAGCGCCGCTCTTGGCGGCAAACTTCCCAACTTGCCTGTCCATGCCCCTCCCACCTTCTTATTCCTCCGTGGTTTGAAAAACTACGACACGTCAAGCTTTCCACTGTTTTTTCTCAAGGCTCCGCTTTTCAAAATCTTGACAAAAGGATTGTATGTGATATGATTAACTGCAATTTAGCTTGTTCACTCTGAAGAACTCTCGACCTTCTTGCAGAGCAGACGAGGCATCGAGGAAAGAATCCGTGATTTAGTCCAGAAGACACCTATTCTTAATCTGGGGGACAGGAATGGCGGCAGAAAATATTAATCCCATGAGAAACGTACGGCATCTCAGGCCACAAAAAGAATGGAAGGAGATTATTGCCCTTTACCTTTACCTTGCAGGCATGGGTGCCGGCTCTTTTGTCATCGGTACGCTGATCAGCTGGATCGCCCCCCGACTCGCCCCTCCTTTCCTCTCCTCCATCACTCTCTTCGGCTATTCCCTCAACCTTTCAGAGGTCCCGATTTTTTGGGGACCGATCATGGTTGCCATCGGCGCGCCGTTTCTTATTTTTGACCTGGGAATCAAATGGAGATTTATGTATGCGTGCTTGAATCCCAGAACCTCCTGGGTGGCCCGTGGGTTTATCATCCTCTCCATCTTCATCGTTTTGGGACTGATTCTCCTTGCTAAATCCATTCTTCCGTTTGACTGGCTCCATGCAAATTCCCCCCTGTGGCGAATCCCCGAGGTCATTGCGCTGGTCTTCGCTTTCGCGACCGCCATTTACACCGGAATCCTGTTAAAGGCGACGAAATCGGTCCCTTTGTGGAATACCCGTCTGCTCCCCATCCTCTTTCTGGTATCTGCACTCTCCACGGGGTCCATGTCTATCATCCTTTCCACTTTGGGAAGCGGTTTTTTCCCCCACGACGCCGGACCCCTGAAAGTCTTGATGGTTGGAGAACAAGTTCTGGTGGTGATTGAAGGAATCGTCCTTTATCTTTTCCTTTCCCGGAGATACAGGGCTGCGGAACAGGGAAAAGAATCGGTGCGTCTTCTTCTATTTGGCGAGATGAAAATGATCTTCTGGGGAGGAGTGGTCTTGCTGGGTTTCATCTTCCCCGTCGTCCTTGAATCTATTGCGTCATTCTTTCCTGGAAATTTTGTGTTGATCTTTACTGCCGGCGTCTTTCTGCTCTGTGGCGGGTTTTTCCTCCGGCTCGGTATCCTTCACGCCGGAATCAAGGATCAGATTCCGATGCATCGGCTGATGGAAATCCAATATAACATGTTGGCTGGCAGAACGAAGGCCTTCGCAGGAGGAAAACTGAATTCCCCGGAAGCATAAGAGATCTTACAGGGAGTAAACACGGGATTGCTGATGTGTTCTTTGTGAGTCGCAAGACTTCTCAATCTCATGAATGATGGTCGTTTGCGCGAATCACGATTCCAGCAAAAAGAGGGAGGAAAGTAATGGACCAAAAGGTATTGGTCGTCGATCAGCAAAGGTGCACGGGATGCCGTCTGTGCGAGTTGGTGTGCTCGGTGTTTCATACAGGAACAAGCAATCCAAGTCGCGCGCGGGTCAAAATTATCAAGTGGGAGGATGAGGGATTATACCTTCCCATGGCCTGCAATCACTGCGAGAAAGCCTATTGCGTCGAGGTTTGCCCGACAAAGGCTTGTCATCGGGAGTCTGAAAATAATAATCGGGTGACCATCGACAAAAATTTGTGCATTGGATGCAGGACCTGCATCATCGCCTGCCCCTTTGGCCATCCTTTCTTCGATACCCAGGAACGGGTCACCGTGAAATGCGATTATTGTGACGGAGATCCGCAGTGTGTTCGCTTCTGTGATATCAAGGCCATCTCTTTTACGGATGCAGACAAGACAAACGTGGTCAAAAAGCGAGAGGCTGCGTTGAAGTTTAGAAAATCGATCAATCCGCCAAGATAGCCGACACCCTGCTGCCCTCCGCGGCAGGGTGTTTTATAAAACCTCCTGGTCGCTTCGTTGCCTTCCTCAACCGCTTACGTACGGCAGCTTTTCATTGAACCCGTTTCCCAAATGTGACATAGTAAAAACATGATCTTCTTCACGCACCATACGAGCGAGCCTCATGGAATATTAGGGGCTCAAGTGGCGGCAACGTTCTTCGCTCGAAAACTCTTGATACCCGCCATCGTCGTCGGGATCGAGCGGAGCTTCTCGAGCGACCGGCTCCTTCGTTTCGTGGATGAATACTACGCAGGAAAGCAAAAGATCGCGGCCTTTTCACATCTCTGTGGTAGAAAAGATCTCATGAAACTGATTCAGGAGCTGAAGCAGAAGGGGTTCATCACTCTCCTGGGGGGACCGCAGTCCCGTCAGGATTATGTCGGCGAGCCAGATGCGAACTCGCATCCACACCGGTTCGGAGGGCTGAAATCCGCGGTCGATATCGCCTTTCATGGCCCGGTGAATCTCCTCAAACCCGAACATCTGGAAGGGGGGCAAGTGCTCCTCGATTACCCGTGGACAAACAACATCTTCCTGGAGGTTGACTGGTCGAACATCTATACGTTCTCCGACACCCCGCGGAAGCTTGATGTTAAGATGGGACAAGTGCTGAATACGATCGGCTGCGCGTACGCCTGCAAGCCTCAGACAATAATTCTTCCGCCGCCGACTGACCTCCGCGAAAAAGGTGTTGCGGAATTTGAAGTTCGGAGCGAAGGATGCATTTTCTGCGACGTCTCACGGGATAAGGGTTACCACGGCGCCTTAGATCGTGACAGGCTTATGGCTCAAATTGAAGGGCTTCCTGAGGTTGACGGAAGAAAGATTCCCTTTGAACTGATAGATGAATATCCCATTCGCTCTCTCGGAAAGCTGATCGAGGACGCTCAACGCCATGAGATCAAGCTATCGCAGATCAACCTGGTCTGTCGGGTCGACGACGTCAATGTGCATGCCTCCGACCTCCCGGAAATCCTTTCCCTCGCAAGAAGTGAGGATATAAAAATCATGTTTTCGTCGATCGGGTTTGAATCGTTCAGCGATCGGTTGCTTCAATATTTCTGTAAAGGGATTTCCGTGGAAGACATCGTGAAATGTGTCGAAACGCTGCGCCGATTGAAAGACCGGTACGGCAGCACCTTCCTCTACCGACGGGATGAGGGGGCAAATCACGGTTTTATTCGTCCCACGCCCTGGGATGACAGCGAAACGATGCAGGAAGTGGACAGAAATATATTTCTCCACCGGTTCTTTGAAGATATTCTTCCCGAACACAGCACTCCCCTCATCATACACCACGCGTCTTACCTTGGAGACTGGATCCGTCAGATCGAATCGGCAACAGACATCACGTTCAGCAGGGAGGGCACCTGGATAGAATGGTGGAACCCATCCTTCAGATAGGAAGAGGATGAATCGGGATGACCCAGCGAAGGATGCCCTCGTCTTGTCAGAAGGTTCACTATCGTGAACATTCTCCCCAACGCAAGCTGGATGTCGAGAAAGAAACGACCAATTCGTACAAATAATTACTCATTCTTGAAAACTCTTACCCAATCGATAGCCGGGCTTTAAACTTTAAAAACCTGCTTAGATATCCATAGGTTATAAAAATAAAGTTTGTCTTGACAAAGAGGTGAATTTCGTTTAATAAGAAGTTGTAGTATTTTTTTAGCCGTTCACCATTATGAACGCGTCTCGGAGCACGACGGAGACCTGAAGCCCATCTATCATTCATCTTCTGCCTTAAGAAAGGAGGTTGTCATGGGGACCGAGAAAGAAGGACTTTCAACAGCCGAGAGCCTACGGAGTACCCGTACATACGGCCAGGTGAGGTGCCATAATCCCAGTTGCATGGGAAGACTTCAGCCGAAACCTGGAGAACCTACAGTGAAATGTCCTGTTTGCCATTTGGAATGGCGTGTCGCCTGGGTCAAGGATGGTTTTCCCCGCATCAGAGGTCCGGTGTGGGAGGTGAATAAGAGATTAGCCGATGAGGAGTATGCGAGAAAAATGAAGGAGGTTAAGAAAGATGGCCCTAAATAGGAAGCTGGCAATTATTGATCTCTCGACAGGTAAAATAGAAGTCAAGTCCATCCCGATTGAGGTCCGCAAGAAATTCTTGGGAGGCCGGGGACTCGATGCCTATCTGCTTTATAATCACACAAAACAAGGATGTGACCCTCTTGGCCCTGACAACACAGTCATGGTGAGTGGCGGGGCTTTGTGCGCCACGCTGGCTTCAGCAACCTCGAGATGCCATGTCATGGCTAAATCACCCCTCGGAGGCATGCTGGGGAGTTGCAATATGGGAGGGTTCTTCACTCCGGAGTTGGCCTGGGCAGGTTTCCATCATCTCGTCATCAAGGGTAAGGCAGAAAAACCTGTCTACCTGTGGATCCACAATGGCAAAATTGAGATCCGCGATGCCAAAAACATTTGGGGAAAAACGGTCACGGATGCTCAATGGGCGATCCGGGATGAGCTGGGGGATGAGGACGTCAAGAGTTTGATGATCGGTCCGGCCGGTGAAAATCTCGTCAGATATGCCAATGTCATGACCGGAATTAAGAATTCAGGCGGAAGGACCGGGATGGGAGCGGTCATGGGCTCAAAGAATCTGAAGGCTGTTGCTGCCCGCGGAACCATGGATATAAAAATCGCCCATCCGAAGGAAGCCCTCGAATATAACAAGCGCTTTATTGAGCAGATCACGAGCGCAAAGGTGAATCAAACCCAGGGAACCCTCGGGACCCCCTTTATCTGGGGAGCCACCAACTCCTGGGGGGGGGTCCGGACCAGAAACTTTCAGTATAACCAAATGCTCTACTGCGATGAAGTTGAGCCGGAATCGATCGACGACAATTGTACAGAGACGATCGGCCCCTATCACATGACAGGCTGCTTTGGCTGCCAGGTTCACTGCCGGGCCAAGTACAAGATTCCTACCGGGCCGTATGCGGGAAAATATGATGAGGGCCCCGAATATACTTCCCAGGGCGCTTTTTCCTCAGAACCAGACATCCCAAGTCTCGAAAACCTGTTGGTGGCGAATCACCTGGTCGATCAGTGGGGTGTGGACAATTTGGAGATCGGAAGCCTTATTTCTTGGGCGATGGAACTCTATGAACTGGGAATTCTTACCAACAAGGAGACCGATGGCCTCGAGTTGCGGTTTGGCAGCAGCGAGGCGCTTCTGGAGATGATTGAGCGAATCTGCTTCAGAAAGGGCTGGTTGGGTAATGTCTTGGCGGAAGGGGGAATTATCGCTTCCGAAAAGATTGGAAAGAATTCTTTCGACTATCTGATTCAAGTGAAAGGGGTTAGCAATCTTCATTCCGATGAGCGGGCCACCCCTGCCCTAGCGCTCAACATTGCAACGGCTTCCCGCGGCTCAGACCATTTGAGAAGCCGTCCGGCCATCGACCTGTATCATTTACCGCAAGCAGTGATGAGAAAAATCTACAGCAGCCCGGTGCCTTACGATGGGCCCTTGAGCTCGGAACATACGGAATACATCGGCAAGCCCTGGCAGGTCTTCTGGCATGAGAACTGTTACATGGGGGTGGATTCGATGGGCATCTGTAAGTATCACACCACCTTTCTGGGCGCGACGCTTCCCAACTTTGAAGATTGGTCCAGGGTGCTTTACTACAATACTGGACTGGAGCTGACTCCCCGGGAAATCTGGGACGCTGCCGTGCGATCTAACATGATGGAGCGACTCTTTAACCTTCGCGAAGGATTGACGAGATACGATCTCAAAAAGGGCGATATGCTCAATCACCGCTACTTTGATGAGCCTGCTCGGAGGGGTGCCCTCGACGTGGTCGGGAGGGTCATCGATCGGGAAAAGTTCGAAAAGATGGTTGACGAACTGTATGAATATAAGGGACTGGATAAGAATGGCGTTCCGAAACCTGAAACGCTCAAGAAGCTTGGCCTGGAAAAAGAACCATCCCACTTGCTGTGATTTCTTTGAAAGGAGAAAGTGAATGGAATCCATGGGTAAAGTACTTGCGATCACTCCGGAAAAGTGCACCGGATGTAGGCTTTGTGAACTCGTCTGCTCGGTTTTTCATGACGGCGTCTCCAACGCGGCCCGAAGCCGCATAAAGGTTATGAAATGGGAGACAGAAGGACTCTATATCCCCATGTCCTGCCAGCAGTGTCAGGATGCTCCCTGTATGTCGGTTTGCCCCGTAAAAGCCATCTCCCGGGATGAGAAGCTCAGCCGGGTGATGGTTGATCACAACATTTGCATCGGCTGCCGTTCTTGTGTGTCGGTCTGCCCCTTTGGCGCGATGAATTTCAGTGTCATTGACCGAAAGAATTTCAAATGTGACCTTTGTGACGGAGATCCGCAGTGCGTTCGTTTCTGTGATATGAAGGCTGTGGACTACGTGGAGGCTGACCGGGTGAGTATCGCCAAGAAGAGAGCTGCTGCCGAAAAAATCACGATCGCTCAGAGGCAGGCCGTCGCCTTAGAGTCAGAATCGCACTAAGACAGATCGATTGAGTTTCTAAAAACATAAAAAAGGGCTGGTAGAACCAGCCTTTTTTTATGTCCCCTTCTCTTAGCTTCAAAATTGGACGTGTAAGAAAATGTATCCTTTGGCGCTGACTCCATATTTTCAGTCAGACGAGGACTCGGGATTCATCGCTTTTCGGCCCCTTTCTCTTGCGTTAATCGTTTGTTTGCTTTCAGCCGCTTTCTTCTGACCATGAAATACCTTGGCCGAAGAATCATGATTGGTCCTAAACATGGCCATGATCGATGCCAACTCCTCCGCCCCCGCTGCATTCTGTTGTGTCAAATTGTTCATTTCCGCCACGGCCCGACTGACCTGATCAATTCCAAGAGATTGCTCTTGTGAGGACCCCGCAATCTCCGCGATCAGCTGTACCACTTTACCTGAACTTTCCATAATCTCCTTAAACGCCTCGCTCGTCACCCCCACCAACTTCTCGCCATTCCTGATCTTCTTCACGATATCCTCTATCAAACCGGACGTGTTTTTCGCGGCTTCTGCCGCCCGGATTGCCAAATTCCTCACCTCATCCGCCACCACGGCAAACCCTGCACCCGCTTCCCCCGCGCGAGCCGCTTCAACCGCCGCGTTCAATGCGAGAAGGTTCGTTTGGAAAGCAATTTCATCGATGGTCTTGACGATCTTCTGTGTCTGCTCGCTGCCCGCCGCGATCTCCTTCATTGAACCTGTCAGTCCACCCATGGACACGTTGGCTTTCTCGATAATCTGCTGGGCCGTAGACATGAGATTGTTTGCCTGGGCCGCGTTTCCCGCGGTTTGCTTGGTTTGGGATGTCATCTCCTCCAAGGAGGAAGAGGTCTCCTCCAGGGAAGCCGCCTGTTCGGACGCCGCTTCTGATAAACCCTGAGACATTGCTACCGACTGGCCCACCGTCTCTCCCATCTTCATCCGCATCGTATCCACGGACTGAGCTAATTGCCCAATCTCGTCCCGGGAGAACAACCCCATCTCTTGGGTCAAGTCCCCCTCCGCTATTCGCTGGATCACCCGCATCGTATCACCGACCGGACGGGTAATGAGCCTGGTCGTCAAAAAGCTGATCACCACCGATAACCCTACGGCAAGTCCCAATACCAGGATAAAGATTTTTAGTACTGAGTTGAAACTCGTGAGTGAAGAATCATGTTTTTCTTGGCTTAGCCTGTTTTCAAGATCCAATAATTCATGTAAACTCCCATTCAGTTTTTGGAACTTTTCATCAGCCGTCGCCATAAACATGGTGGCATAATTGAGATCTGAATTCGCCAGATCAATAGCTGCAAGACAAGATTTCTTGTATGCTGTAAAGTCAGTAGTGATTGTTTGATATAAAGTTTTTTCCTCTTGAGTTAACCAATCCAATTGGAGAGCTTTCCCAATCAGGTCAGCCGTTCGACCTAAAGTCGCCATTTGCTCTTTTCCGAGAAGCTCGATCTTTTTGTCTTCATATTTGGCATCCGCCCAACTGATGACCTTGTAGAGGTTGGCATGAACATTGGTAATATCTTTGACGATCGTAGCCCCGGTCTGATAAGCCTTAAAACGCTCGTCAAAAATGTTATCGATGGCCGATCGTTGGCTGGAAAGATTGTAGTAGGCAACCAAACCCAATACGACGAGAAAGAAAATAATCACCAAAGGAGTCACTAGCAATTTTTTCGACAATTTTAGATTTAGAAAGAATCTCTTCATACTTTCTCCTTCATCTTCCCAGCAACATAAGGTGCCCCGGCGGCGAAAGAAGACATCGTTTTTTTAGCTACCTGAGGAAATGATCTTATTCAACCCGCTGTGAGATGATTTATCTTTTATAAACGCCACAACCGACGATTAGATTTTCGACCCTCTCCACATAGGCAGACTTGGGCTCAAGCTTTTTCGTAATGGGATCCGTAAACTTATAGTCCTGCCAACCCTTTCCTTTTGTTTTGCAAATTTCAATTCTCTCTTTCACGAAGTACTTCCCATCCGGATCCTTCATTTCAACGAGATCTTTTCCAATCATTTTTGGGTTAAATCCATGGGCAACACACTTACCTTCCATGTCATACACAAAAACATAAAGGTCCCGATCGATAAACTTTCCTTTTGGGTTATTAATCTCAGCAAATGCCTTGTCTCTCCCGTCGGCTTTGATTAATTGGACCGCTTTCTTCACCAATGCCTCTGCCTCAGCGGTCGTCCCAAATTCAGCAGCAAAGGTCATGCGCCCTGTTATTAGCACCAGCAAACTAACCCCAATCATCACTGCAATAAGTTTTTTCATCGAAGCACCTCCTCATAGAAATTTGACAAAGATGGGATGAGAATATTCTGGAGCCGATATAGCATATTCCATGCCAAATAATTTATTTTCAGGGACAGGGTGAATTAAAGGTGAAGAATCGTTGGAAAGGGGTCAACAAGAAAGATTGACTGGCTAACAAAGGGTGAGTTTTGTGCTTCTGATTTCATAAACTTCCCTAGTATTTTTAGGGATTTAGCCATGAGATCCAAAGGGACTCTGTTTTGATTCCGCACGAGTTCCTCCAGATTTCTAGACTTGTCGCTCAAGAATCTTGGCATTGTACAAGGATCGATCTGCTAAGTTGTTCCGAACGGATCGTTCAAGAACGACCACGAGAACCCTCATAAGTGATCAGAAAATTATCAGTCTGTCGTAGAAGAAACTAAAGAAAGCATGTTTACGACGGATTATCTGTGAGCTAAATTCAAGAGCAAGCTTTTATTTTTTCTAGTTAAAACGGTAGGTTACTTAGTTACACCGTATGAACGTTCAGGATTAACGGAGAAATACTCGTTTGGAAAAAAATGGTAAAAAATCATACTTGAGCAATCTACTTTTGACATTTATTGCGCATCTTATCTCTCTCCGCCCCCATTGGCTCTCACATGTCTCCGGATTCGATCGTTCGATGAAAGGAATCTCTCCATTTAAAGGAAAGAGCTAATTAATCCTTGTTTTCGACCAAAGGATTTTCAGAAAAGGGCTTAGTCGATGCCGGTATATGGAGTAAAAAGCGATCAAACAATGGAAGGATGGAACAATAATTGCATTAATGCCTACAGTTTCAAAGGATTAAACACAATAATCACGTCATTTCCCTTAGGAGGTACCAAAATGAGAAGAAAGAAATTGACCCTCAGGACGAAACTAGTTTTTGGCGGTTTAGCCCTGCTTATCGTCCCCCTCTTTGCACTTGAGTTTTTTACCGTGAATTGGGCTTCCAGGGCAGTGAATAACATCGAAAGGGACCAACTTGCCCTGCTAAAGCAGGTTGTGGCCGATCAAGTAAATATCATGCTTGACACCCAGAAGAGCCTCCTAAGAAATGCTTCGACCCATGATCCAGTCATTCACGAGACGGTGAAGACTTTGGTTGAGACCGGAGCAGTTAATATTGCCCAGTTCAACCTTGATAAGAATACAACGGTGTTCCATGACAAGAATACCTATGACCTCTTTTTCATCACAGACGATAAGGGGATTGTCATTGCGGATACATCCGAGGGGAAATATCGCGGCACCGACCTTTCCGGAGAGGAATACTTCAAGAAAGCCTTTGAAGGAGAACCGGTCATTGGAAAGGTAAAAGCTTCGGAGAAGGACAGCTATGTCATTGTCGCTGGACCTCTAAAATCGGCGGATAAAGGGATCGGTACTATTGGAACCATCGTCTCAGGCTGGAAGTTGAATTCACTGAGCAAACGGATCAATGAACTGAAGTTGGGGCAGACAGGGTTTGCTTTCGTAGTGGATAAACAAGGCATGATCATCGTACATCCCGAGAAGGAGCTCCTGATGAAGGCAAATATCAGCGAGATCAAAGGGATGGAAGCCCTCGGCAGGCGAATGATGTCCTCTGAGGAAGGGATTCAGGAATGTCCCTATAAAGGAGATGATAAGATTGTCGCCTATGCTCCGATTCAGGCTGCCCAATGGAGCGTCGGTCTTGTCATTTCGAAGAAAGAATTGATGGGTCCTATTACAAATATGCGAAATATCATTATGTTAGCAGGTATCATTGTTATTGCAGTGGCGGCTTCTATCATATTTTGGACCGTGCAAAAGAGTATCAGCACTCCGATCAATCATATTGTGGAAAACCTGAATGAAGGTGCCGAACAGCTCTCATCCGCTTCTACGGAGATTTCATCTGCAAGCCAGATGCTAGCCGAGGGTGCATCCGAACAAGCCGCATCCATCCAGGAATCTTCCTCGTCCCTGGAAGAAATTTCCTCCAGAACCAGGAAGAATGCAGACAACGCAACTCAGGCTGACAAATTGATGAAGGAATCCAACGAAGTAGTCCTCAAAGCGAACCGGTCCATGGGAGAACTCAGTTCAGCGATGGAGGAAATTTCGAAGACGGGTGAAGAGACGGCCAAGATCATCAAGACCATTGATGAAATCGCCTTCCAGACCAATCTCCTTGCTTTGAATGCAGCCGTCGAGGCGGCCCGGGCTGGGGAGGTAGGAGCCGGCTTCGCAGTCGTAGCAGGAGAGGTTAGAAACCTTGCGATGCGGGCCGCAGAGGCGGCCAGAAATACCTCTCATCTGATTGACGGGACGGTGAAGAGGATCAGACAGGGATCTGATCTTGTCGTGAAGACCGGTGAGGCCTTTTCCGAGGTGGCTAAGGGAACACATAAGGTGGGAGAACTTGTCAGTGAAATTGCCGTCTCCTCCCGAGAACAAGCCCAAGGACTTGATCAGGTAAACAAGGCTGTCGACGGAATGGATAAGATCGCCCAACGGAATGCTGCAAATGCCGAAGAATCAGCGAGCACCTCGGAGGAACTGAGTGCCCAGGCAGTACAGATGAAAGACATTGTGTCTGCATTGGTTAACCTGGTGGGAGAAAATGTGAATAAGGGCCCGCGAAAGGAATTGGCACCAACGTTGGAGAATCGTCCCAAAGAGTCGAAGGCAAAAAAACCTTGGAAAAGAAGGGATTTACCCCTTCGAGGGGAGATGGATCCTGAAATGATCATCCCCTTGGAAAAAACGAAACTCACGGACTTTTGAAGACAAGGTTGAAGCCCATCTTAGGTCTTTTGCCTTGTTTATTCGCTAAGGCTGTCACCGGGTCCCGGAAAAGCATTTGCCGTGTTCTTCTGCTAAAGAGTTGATTCCAAGCTGAGGATGGGCCACATTCTCCGGTACCCGTAGCCATATCATATCGATTTCCCTGTATCTTTTAGGACAACCCTCTTAGCTCCTGAAATTGATCCATGGAATTCTATTACTATCCCTGTTGCAGATCACGTGAAGAGCTATAGCGATCTCTAGATCTATCTTAAGGTTTATTAATTCTTTCTTGTAGTTAAAAAATGCCCAACGTAGATGACATTTTTTGTCTCTTTGAGATCTATCATGTTCGCTTGAAGTTTTCTTTAAAGAGCTTGCAGTTCCAGGATGAATAGATGAATTTGGGGTTTTAATTGAAGAATTCATAGATAAGTGGTTACTTGGTGGAGACATATGGAGTAAACAGTGACTAAAGAACAGTGGTCTGGAATGAAAATTGCAGCCAATCCCCTTGTATCCAAGTCCCGGGAAACATGACAAGTTGATCAGATGAAGGGAGGGCCTGACAAGTGGAAAAGATACTTATTATTCAGGATAGTCCCTCAGCAAACGCCATGCTGAAGTTTAGACTTGAGTCAGGGGGATTTTCTGTGGAGACAGCTGAAACGGGGGAGGAAGGCATTGAGAAGACAAAGATGACTCCGTACCAGCTCATTTTGTTAGATTATAACCTGCCGGGGATGAACGGAGGCCAGGTCTGTCGGATACTGAAAGAACAAGATAAAACCAGAAGTACCCCGGTCATATTCATGTCTGCCAAAGACGAGGAGAAATTGACTCAGATAACAAAGGAAGCGGGTGCCAATGGGTACATCGGCCTGCCCTTTGAAGGGAAGACGTTCATCGAGAGAATAAGGGGATTCTTGAATACACGTCAGTCGTAGGCCCAGATGCCTGATCGGCAACTTTCCCTTCTATCGATTGAGGGAATGTCTAGTTAAAGATGGAAAGGAAATTGGAACGGTGGAGAATGGACCAAGCAACAGAAGCCTCTGAACAGATAGCACTTCTTCAAGAAAATCTCTACGAGCGAGAGCCGCCAAGGGAAGAAGCCCTGCAGCTTGTAGTCTTTTTGCTGGCGCGCGAATGGTACGGAGTAGAGATAACAAAAGTAAGAGAAGTCACAAGAGTGGGAAAGATAACATACTTACCCTCGTCTCCTGAGCATATCGCGGGAGTTGTGAACTTAAGAGGATATATTCTATCGGTCACGGATCTAAAGCCTATTTTGGGTTTGCCTCACGAAGAACTCACCGAGAAAGCGAGGATTATAGCCGTCGAATCCGGGATTTTTGAGACAGGGTTCTTGGTGGATGAAGTTGTTGAATCGATCGAGGTACCGTTAAGCAAGATCGAGCCTGTACTCCTGACTCTCCCTGCCGAACGGGCGAAATATCTGGGAGGACAGTGTAAGGTGAACGATAGGTTAATCGGCATCGTAAACGTAGAGAGGGTATCCGAAAAGAAGGAGTAGGACGAGGAGAGTCATCAATGGAAACTTTCGCCATGAGCAAAAAAGCTGAGAATCGGGGAAGGTGAGATGAGCGACGAGAAACTTACACTCGACGACATTGCCGCACTTATTGTTCAAATCGAATCGACCGATCTGGCGGATTTGGCCCGTGTGCGCAGAGGGCTCAACGCCATCGCAGACTCTTCTCCCGTCTCTGTCCAAACGCCAATCGCTGAAGCCCTAAAAAGAATCAACCAGATGATGGGGGAAAAAGTCCCTGACCCCTCCGGTCTCCTCGCTGATGCAGGCGCATTCATTGAGGAGGCCATGAACGCCATGGAGACATCCGGTGGAGAGGATACCTCCTTAGACTCCAGGCCAGAGCAGGGTGCGATCCCCGGAGCGGGTCCTGAAGCCGGGCGCTCCAAAGCGCTTCTGCCAGAAGCTGATCCAGCCCTCCTGGAGGAGTTCATCACGGAGAGTCGGGACTTGATCGCGGGCGCGGAGGCCGCCCTTTTGGAACTCGAAACGGACCCGGAAAAAACCGAAGCACTCAACATCGTTTTCCGTGCTTTTCATACCGTCAAAGGGACGTCTGCTTTCCTTGGTCTCAACCACATATCAGAGTTCGCCCATGGGGCGGAATCCTTTCTCAGTCGAATTCGTGACAAGGAAATACGCTGTGTCGGAGGTTATGCGGATCTTGCTTTCCGCTCGGTGGACATGCTCAAGGATCTCATCAGACTGGCTCAGGACACCTTAGGCAATAGATGGGTGGCCACACCAGATGGGCTCAATGCTTTGATGACTCTCCTTGCCGAGCCGGAAACAGTGGGTACTCTCGGGGGCGTCAACGACAAAGCGGCGGAAGCCGAAGAGATACCCCCCCGATTGGGCGGTATTCTTGAGGATCAGGGCAAGGCTGACCCTGAAGAGATAGAGACAGCTGTCGCCGGTCAGGGGGATCAACCCGTCGACACGGCTTTCGTAAGGGAGAAGGTTGAATCCCTCACGGAAGAGGAGCGGACGCAGCGAAAACAACGCAGCATCCCAGGCACCGAGCCCGCGACAGAATCGTCCGTCCGCGTGCGCACTGACCGTCTGGATCGTTTGATTGAGATGGTCGGGGAATTGGTGATCGGCCATTCCATGGTGATGCAGGATGAGACGGTCAACTCAGGAACCTACCCCGAGCTTCAACAGAAGGTTGCCCATACGGATAAGATCGTACGCCAGATGCAAGAGCTCTGTATGTCCATTCGTATGGTCCCGTTCAAAGCCACCGTCCATAAGATTGCACGCTTGGTTCGTGACCTGGCACGCAGGCGAAAGATCACGATCAACTTCATTCCCGTAGGAGAAGATACCGAGATCGACCGCAACATGGTCGATCTCATCAGCGACCCCCTTGTCCATTTGATTCGTAACGCTGTGGACCACGGCATTGAGCCGCCCGACCAGAGAGAAAAACTTGGAAAACCTAGAACAGGAACCTTGTTGCTGAAGGCCTATCATTCTGGCGGCAACGTAGTGGTCGAGATATCCGATGATGGCAGGGGGTTGGACCGAGACAAGATCATAGGGAAGGCAATCGCAAAAGGGTTGACTCCGTTCGGCCAGAGTCTGTCCGACAGCGAGATCATCAACTTGATATTCCAGCCCGGTTTTTCCACCGTCGATACGGTGACGGACATTTCGGGAAGAGGCGTGGGACTGGATGTGGTCAGACAAGCCGTCGAAACCCTTCGGGGCCGGGTTGATGTTTCGTCAGAGTTTGGCAAGGGATGCACGTTCTCCGTTCGTCTGCCGCTCACCATGGCCATCACCGATGGCATGCTGGTCAAAGTCGGCCGGCAGCGATACATTTTGCCGACCATCAACATTGATATAAGCTTCCGCCCGGATCCGGCGGCGCTGTCCATTATTGCCGGACGGGCTGAGACCGTCGTCTTTAATGGAAAGGTGATCCCCATTTTTCGGCTTCACCGTCTATTCGGCATCAAGGAAGCGGTGGAAGACCCCACCCACGGGTTACTGATCATTATTGGCGACGGGAATCAGCGCTGCGCACTTTTGGTCGACGAGTTGGTAGGACAACAGCAGGTGGTTGCCAAGTCTTTAGGGGATGGAATCGGAAAAGTCCAGGGAATTTCCGGGGGAGCCATCCTGGGCGATGGCAGGGTCGGTCTGATCCTCGATCCTCAGGGAATAGCCGCCCTGGCCAGGCAGGCGCCGGATCCGCGATCGCGAGGAAGGTGGTATATTAATTGAGAACGGACCGGGAGAAGTCGGAATTACCTTCAAAACATTTACACAAGGAGAATAACAATGGCTGAACAAACGACTGTAACCGTGGCTAAGACGGGGCAGGAAACCCAGGGAATGAAACGGGTCAAAACCCTAGAGGGGAAAAAGTTCTTAACTTTCCTCATGGCCAATGAAAAATATGGCCTGGAGATCTTAAAGGTTCGTGAGATTATCGGGATCATGGACGTAACCCCTGTGCCCACAACCCCTGCTTTCGTCCGGGGGGTCATCAACTTGCGCGGCAAGGTCATCCCCGTAGTCGACCTGCGCCTTAAGTTTGGGATGGAGGCTAAGGAGGATACGCAGAGAACCTGTATCATCGTGGTCCACCTTGCCCGTGAAGGACAGGAAATGATCATGGGGATCATTGTGGACGAAGTTTCTGAGGTGCTCGATATCGACCAGGACCAGATTGAGCCCCCACCTTCCTTCGGGGCGGACATCAGGACCGACTTCATCCTAGGAATGGGCAAGGTTAACCAACGGGTTGTGACGATGCTGGATATTGACCGGGTGCTCAGCGAGCGGGAAATTGCACTTGTTGAGAACTCAGCGGAGAGAACGAAACAGCAACTGGATAAATCCAGTAAGATAAAAAACCAGCAGGCGAAGGAGTAAGAATAGACGGCTTCCGGCGGAAACAATCTCGGAAGAAACAAATCCGCTCGAGGTGAAACAAGCTTTGAAAAGGACAGTCTTTTCTCGATTATCCGAAAGGGACGGTGAATTCGTTTAAAGGGAGTGCTGAAAATGAAGATAAGTTTGAAGGCAAAAATCTTAATGTTCCCGGTAGTTTTCTTTCTGGTCATTTTGATGATCGTCTTTTTCACTGTCACGACTGTGCAGGACAAAGCGGGAGTACCGGATACTCACGGTCAACGGGTAGTCAAGGACATTACCTCCAAAATCATCGTCTCCGGCATCGTCGGGTTGCTGATTGTCTCTTCGTTGAGCGTTTTTCTGATCGTTTCGATCGACCGACCGATCCATGGGGTGATCGAGGGCCTTGCAGAGGGGGTAAGGCAGGTGTCGTCCGCATCAGGTGAGATATCCCAGGCAAGCCAACACGTGGCTCAGGGTACGAGCGATCAGGCCTCGGGCATCGAGGAGGTCTCCTCCTCCCTTGAGGAGATCTCCTCCATAACCAAACAGAACTCCGACAATGCCCAGCAGGCCAAGGTTGTTATGAATGAGGCCGGCGAGATCATAAAGAAGGTACAATACCACATGGGCCAGATGGGCCAAGCGATCGCAGAGATTACCTCACTGAGCGTGGAAACGGGAAAGATTATCAAGACCATAGATGAAATTGCATTTCAGACAAACCTCCTGGCTCTCAATGCGGCGGTCGAGGCTGCCCGGGCCGGTGAGGCTGGGGCTGGATTCTCGGTGGTCGCAAACGAGGTGCGCAACCTTGCGATGAAGGCTTCAGAGGCCGCCAAGAACACGGGTCGCCTCCTCGAAAACACGATGAAGGCTGTCAAAAAGGGAAATGAGTTGACCCAATCGACACAGGACGCCTTCAAGGAAAATATCGAAATTGCCGTGAAGCACGCAAAATTGATCGAAGAAATTGCTGCGGCCTCTCAGGAGCAGGCTCAGGGGATTCAGCAGGTGACCGATGCTATGGCACAGATGAACCATGTGACCCAGGTGAATGCGGCCAGCGCTGAAGAATCCGCCTCGGCTAGCCAGGAACTCAATGCCCAGGCCGAGCAAGTCAACGGCTTCATTCTGGAACTCTTTGCCATCGTCGGAGACTCAAACGGGGACCATCACGGGGACATCCGGGCATCCAGGAGGCCTAAACCCGTGGTTGAAAAGCTTCACCCTGCCACTGCAAGCCTCTTTCACCAAACCCCCAGACAAGGCCAGGCCCGGACGGTCGCACAACGGCCCATACAGAAGAACGGCGAGCCCGAAAAGGCGATGGTAAGGAAACGGTCCGCTCGGAGAGAAAAAGACGTTGTTATTCCCTTCCACGAGGGCGGTGAAAAAGAGAAAGACAACGAAGTCCTCAAGGAATTTTGAGAAATAAAGGAGGCGAATGGCCGACGACGCGAGGATACACACTGGACTAACTCCCATTAAGCTCAAAAAGGGACAATTTGAGAGGATCAGCCAACTGGTGCATCAAATGACCGGAATCAACTTACCTCCGGGCAAACACGAGTTGGTCAGAGCGCGCCTGACAAAGCGGCTGCGTGCGCTGGGGCTAAAAAGCTTTGACACCTACATGGAACACCTGGAGCATGACCAATCCGAAGGTGAGCTTGTTACAATGATCGAAGCCATGACCACGAACAAGACCAATTTCTTTCGAGAACCACAGCACTTTGGCTATTTGTGCCGCCAGATACTGCCCGTGTTAAGAAGTCGGATGATTCGAGTATGGAGCGCTGGCTGTTCCTCTGGCGAAGAGCCCTACACCACTGCCATTTTGCTCAATGAAGCGATCGGGGACCACTCGTTATGGGATATTAGGATCCTGGCGACGGATCTGTCGAGCCGGATGATAGCCCACGCTCGCACCGGTGTCTACGACATAAACCATCTTCGGGAGGTGCCGCCCTTATTGATATCCAAATACTTTACTTGCATTGAGACAAGGCCCGTGCGCCGCTACCAGATCATTGAAATGCTGCGCCGCCGCGTACATTTTGCCCGGCTGAACCTGATGGAGGAATGGCCGATGCGGGGTCCCTTTGACGTGATTTTTTGCCGTAATGTCATGATCTACTTTGACAAGGCCACTCAGGAGCAACTCGTCAATCGTTTCTGGAAGTTGATGAAGCCAGGAGGCTATCTTTTTGTCGGCCATTCTGAAAGCTTGACAGGCTCGCCGCACAAGTTTCGCTATGTGCAGCCCGCCATCTACATGAAATGAGACTTTAGACATTTTTCGGGGCATAAGGAGTGATACATACCGTCGGGGTTGCTGATATGAAGGTTTCTGCTCAGGAAGGCGACGTGATTATAACCCATGCTCTGGGAAGTTGCCTGGGGGTCGTCGTACATGATCCAGTGGCCTGTGTGGGTGGGTTGCTCCATGTGATGCTCCCCCTTTCTACCATCGATCCGGCGAAAGCCCAGACAAACCCGTTTATGTTCGTAGATACAGGGTTCCCGGAACTGCTCGTCGAGTGTTTTGAAACCGGCGCGCTGAGACAAAGACTGGAAGTCAGGGTGGCGGGAGGAGCGAACTCTTGGAATAGAGGAGAAGACGATTTCTTCCAGATCGGCAAAAGGAACCTCGTGGTATTAAGGAAGCTTCTCTGGAAAAATGGCCTTTTATTGAAATCTTATGACGTGGGCGGCACCGTTTCGAGGACCATGTCCCTCGAAATTGGGACTGGGAAGGTAACCATTAAAAGCGGCGGACAAGTCAAAAATCTATAAGAGTGAGACTGTATTGTAAACCCACAGGGGAGTCAACAATGGCATTAAACATTCTCGTAGTCGATGACAGTTCAGTGATGCGGGCGATCATTATCAAGACCTTACATTTGAGTCAATTGCCCATGGGCGAGGTTCATGAGGCCGCCAATGGGCAGGAGGCCTTGAACGTTCTGGATGGTAACTGGATTGACCTCGCCTTGGTGGACATCAACATGCCCGTGATGGACGGTGAGGAGATGATCAATCGATTGAGGCAAAACCCGGCGACTTCAGACCTGCCGGTAATCATTGTTTCCACCGAAGGCAGTGAATCCCGCAGAGAAGTGCTGATGCAGAAAGGGGCTCGGTTCGTCCACAAACCGTTCACACCTGAGACCCTTCGGGACGCCATTTTGAGGATGCTAGGAGGATTGGATGAGCAAAAAGCTGGAGACGGAACTATTTAAGGCGGCCACCTTGACTTTTGAGGAGCTGGGTTTTTTGCTTCCCACGCCCGAGATCGACGAGCAACAGTTGAATGCCCAGGTCGAAGCAGCGGTGAGCGTGGATTTCGATGGACCCTTCTCCGGAAAGCTTTTGGTGAGGGTCTGCGGCGGACTCCTTCCCGTCATCACCGCCAATATGTTGGGCGAAGAGGGCGTCCCCTCCAAAAGTCTTCAATACGACGCGCTGGGAGAAATCGCCAACGTCATATGCGGCAACATGCTCCCGGGGATTGCCGGCTCGAAGGATGTGTTTCACGTCAGTGCCCCCAAGATGAGTGAAAGTATTGACTTGCCCCCTGTGGCGGAGGTTCAAGTAGGTCTGGGTCTAGGACGGGCCGATCTGCTCCTGTTCGTCTCTAGGTATCCAGCTCTTGCGGAGGAGTAACGGGGTGATTCGAGTATTGATCGTAGATGATTCGGCGGTGGTTCGCAAAGTCTTAACCATGGAGCTATCCAAGTTCAGAGATATTGAAGTAGTCGGCAGCGCCGTTGATCCCTACGTGGCCCGCGATAAGATCATTCGATTACGCCCCGATGTCATCACCCTTGACCTGGAGATGCCGCGAATGGACGGACTGGCGTTCTTGGCCAAGTTGATGAAATACTACCCTCTCCCCGTTGTCGTCGTAAGTTCGCTGACGCCGATGAACAGCGAGGCAGCCATCAGGGCATTGGAACTAGGGGCGGTCGAGGTGATTTGCAAACCGGGGCCAGCTTCCCGTACGCCCGAAATCTCGCATCAACTCATCCATGCTATCCGTGCCGCAGCCTCGGCGCAGATCACTCAGCAGCAGGGAACCGGGGAGACCTCTGCCGCAAGCACGACACCTCCTTTCCATTTCCAGGCCACGTATAAGGTGCTCGCGATTGGAGCCTCCACGGGCGGTACCCAAGCTATCGAGACCGTACTCAAGCATTTGCCACCGACTTCTCCGGGCACATTGATCGTCCAACATATGCCGGAGCAATTCACCGCAAGCTTTGCCCGAAGGCTCAACCAGATCTCTCAGATGGAAGTGCGTGAAGCGCGGGACAGCGACCCCGTAGGGCCCGGGGTAGCCCTGGTTGCTCCAGGCAACCGGCATATGCTCCTCCACCAAAGCGGTAGCCGTTACCTGGTAAGGATAAAAGCCGGCCCAGCCGTGAACCATCACCGACCCAGCGTTGATGTATTATTCCAATCCGTTGCGCGGAGTGCCGGGAGCAACGCCGTCGGGGTGCTTCTCACAGGAATGGGCGCCGATGGCGCAAAGGGGCTAGTGGCGATGCATGAAAAGGGTGCGCACACATTCGCCCAGAATGAACAAACATGCGTTGTCTTCGGCATGCCCCGAGAAGCCATCAAACTCGGGGCGGTCGATGACGTCATGCCTCTTCAAAATATTCCACGGGCCATTATCAGCTATTGGCAATCTCAAGAAAAGGGAATGAGAGAAGAGTTCGAGTCCGGGGTGAATTCCTACAAGCAGTCAAAAGCTTGAAATTCGGTTAGACACGAGGGGAATGGAATGAGAGAGTAGAAAACAACATCGATCGACTGCTGGTCCGGATGGCCGTCTTTATCTTTTTTCGGGTACAAACACAGCTCATGCGAGTCTCCTTCACGAGCTGAAAGGGGGTTGGAAATGCTTAGATGGGGGGTTTTTTCAAAGTTGAGAAACAAGCTGATCTTCTATACCGTCATGGTCGCTTTACTATCGTTCGTTCTCCTGAGCGCGTATCACTTTCATCTCTGCACGGCAGCCCTGAAGCAGCAGACGCTATCTAATCTGGGAGTTTCCGAATATCTTGTAACGCCCGTCAATCTTCTGAAGACAAGAATGCTTGTTTCCATTTTGGTTGTCTCCGGCCTAGCCGCCATCGTCCTTTACGCGACCATTCGAAGGGTCGTGGCCCCCCTTTCTAAAATAACCCATGCCGTCGCCGTGTTGGCAAAAACGGGGGATCTGACGCCATCCTTTGAAGTCGATAGCCAGGATGAAGTTGGACAGTTGTCCAGATCCTTTCGGGACATATCGAATTGGATGAAAGAAATGGCAGGAGCGGTTTCCAGTGTTGCCGAAGGAAATTTAGACCAAGAAGTGGGAGGAAGGCCGGAGAAGGACATGCTCGGGAGGGACCTCCAGTCTATGATCGTGAACCTGAAAAATTCGTTCGAGGCGGTTAAGATCTCAGAGCAGAAATTTAGAAATTTGGCGACCCATGCCCCTATCGGCTTAAGCATTCTCGGCAAGGGGGGGATCTATGAGTATGTCAACCCCAAGTTCAGTGAAATTTTTGGATACACCTTAGAAGACATTCCTAAGGGCAAGGACTGGTTGGAGAAGGCTTATCCAGACCCGGAGTACCGTCAGAAGGTTGTAGCCTGTTGGAGAGAAGACTTGAATGAAGTAAAACCGGGCAAAACCCGCTCCCGGGTCTTCACTGTAGCCTGCAAAAAAGGCTCCTCTAAGGAGATTCTATTCAAGCGCGTCACCCTGGTCGATGGAAGAAACTTAGTGACCTCCGAGGATATCACCGAACGAAAACTGGCAGAGCAGGCGATGAGGGAATCGGAGGAAAAATATCGGACATTATTCGAGGGATCGAGGGAACCCCTTTTCGTCACCACCAAGGACGGCAAATTCGTCGATCTTAACAGGACCGTCGCCCAACTGCTCGGTTACGATAACAAAGAAGACATCATGAAGGTGGGATCAATAGCCTCTCTCTATTCCCGCCCGGAGGATTGGAGCAATATCCAAGAGGCGCTATCGAAAAAGGACTATGTCGAGGATGTGGCGCAAGAACTGAGGAGGAAGGATGGGGGAAAGATCTATGCTTTGGCAACAGCCAGCACCAGGAAGGATTCTAAGGGAAACGTTATTGGTTACAAGGTGGCGATCAAGGATATCACAGACCTCAAGCGGGCAGAAGAGTCGCTCAAAAAACGCGAGGAAGAGGCAGGGCAATTGGCCAGGGAAAATGCCATCTTGGCCGAGATCGGAAAGATCCTGAGTTCAAGCTTGAAGATTGAAGAAGTCTACGAGCGCTTTGCCGAGGAAGTCCGTAAGTTAATTCCTCTCGACCGAATCATGGTGGGACTCAACAACCCCGAAAAAGGCACAGTCACCGTGGCCTATGTCTCAGGATCAAATGTGGACGGAAGACGAGTGGGAGATGTTTATCCCCTCCAGCAATCGGGCAACGACATGGCGATGAAGACGCGGAGAGGCTTTCTCATCCAGCCAGAATCCGTTGAAGAATTAGAAAGAAGTCAACTTTCTAACCTCATCTCTACTTTTCGGAGTGGACTGAAGTCGATGATGTCCGCCCCCCTTACCTGGAGAGACCAGGTCATTGGGGCCTTGCATTTTCGGTCGACAAAATTCAAAGCCTATACCGACCGAGACCTCAAACTGGCCGAACGCATTGCTGCCCAGATTGCTGGTACCATTGCCAGTGTCCAACTGTATGAAGAAATGAAGCGGATGGTCAAACAGATCGGCAACGCTGGGCTCCAGATCAGCACCTCCTCGGCTCAAATTCGGGCCGCCTCAGAAGAGCAAGCAACAGGGGTGGCCGGCCAGTCCTCCGCCATTAGCCAGGTGACGACCACCATTGAGGAGCTCGACACCACCGCCACTCGCATCGCCAAAAATGCAGAAAATGTCGCCCGAATAGCGGGAGATACCCTGGCGGGCATGCAGGAGATCAATGCGAAAGTAACCGATACCTCAAGAAAGATTCTCTCGCTAGGTGAGAAATCCCAATCCATCGGCAATATCACAAAACTGATTGATGATATTGCGGATCAGACGAATCTGCTGGCCCTAAACGCTGCCATTGAAGCCGCTCGAGCAGGAGAGGTGGGAAGAGGCTTTGCCGTCGTCGCCCAAGAAGTCAGGAAGCTTGCCGAGCGCTCGTCAGAATCGACTGAAGAAATCCGTCAGCTTATAAACGAGATCCAAGGGGAAACAAACTCTACGATCATGAGTATTGAAGGTTCAACCAAATGGGTAAAGAAAGGGCTGGAGATGATTGAGGAGACAGCTAAGTCCGCCAAGGAGATTTCCATTGCGACACAACAGCAGAAGTTTGCCTCCGATCAGGTCGTACAAGCCATGCGGGAGATTGATTCTGTTACAAAACAGTTCGTCTCATCAACCAGGCAAGCAACCGATTCCGCGGCGCAGCTCAATACATTATCCGAAGAGCTTAAAAGCGCAATTTCCGACTTTAAGCTGGGTGGATAGGAAGAAGAAAAAACAAGGGACTTGAGACATGCCTGACACAATGAAAGATCTGATCGCAATCTTCAAGGCAGAAACCGAAGAGCATCTGACTAAGCTGGATAACGGACTCATCGAGTTAGAGAGGCAGCCCAACAGCGTGAACTTGGCCAGCGACCTCAACAGAGAGGTGCATACTTTGAAAGGTGCGGCTCGGGTCTTTGGATTCTGCGAAATTCAGGACATCGCACATCGGATAGAAGATATCTTTGAAGAGGTTGCAGGAAAAAGGGCCTTTTTCAGTTCTTCCATGGCTGAAAGTATATTTAAAGGTCTGGATGCCATCAGAGCAATCTTGGATAAGATCGTACAGGAGAAGGAGATCGATGTCGATGCCTCTGAAATCTGCCGGGATTTGGAAGAATGCCTTTCTGGGACACGAGGAATCAGAACACGAGGGAAACAAGAGAGGAGAGATGAAGGAGAACAAGAACCTGTAGAGACCCCGGAGGGAGAAGCCAAAACTGAAAAGAAACGAGATGACGAGCCCGAACACCCGCAAGAAGAGGGAGCTGCCAAAACCCAACCAAAAGCCGCGGACGGAAAAGAACTCGACGCAAGAAAGACGCAAAATGAGGTTCTGGATCGCCCCGCGAGTGCACCAACCGTTCACCATCCGCCCGTACAAATGGAGGAATATATTCGTGTCCCTCTGAGCCGAGTAGACAAACTCCTTTACTTGGTCGGAGAGGTGTTGATCAACAAGTTGAAGGTCTCTGCGATAACGGCACAAGCAAAAAGTCTCTCAAAGCTCACCAAGGACGCGCAGAAAAGCGTTTCAAGCCTGAGCGAAGCGATGAAAAAGGAATTTTCATCCCCGGCAAGGGAAGTGACGAAGTTACTCGCTCAATTTGACGCCCAAATGCAGAAACTGAGGGAACACAATGTGAAGTTATACGATCATGCTTCCTCACTTGCATTTCATCTTGACCCCGTCATCGACGAATTGCAGGCGAATATGAAGAAGATAAGAATGTTGCCCTTGTCAGCCATTTTTGATGGATTTCCCCGCATGGTAAGGGACATCGCCTCTCAACAAGGGAAAGAGGTTAATTTGCTGATTTCCGGGGAAGAAACGGAGCTTGATAAGAAGGTCCTAGACGGGATAAAGCCCTCTCTCATCCATATATTGCGTAACTGCGTAGACCATGGAATTGAGGAGCCGGAGCCGAGGACTGCCCTGGGTAAACAGCGGGCCGGAACAATAAAGGTTTCGGCTTTGCAAGAGGCAGACAATGTAGTGATCACCATCGAGGATGATGGAAGGGGCATGGATATTGATCAGATAAAGCAGACAGCCCTGAAGAAACGGCTCGTATCTAATGACAATCTAAAAAACATGACTGAAAAAGAAATTTTGCACATCGTTTTCACGAACGGCTATTCCACAAGTCCGGTCGTGACGGACGTTTCGGGAAGGGGAATCGGACTGGATATCGTTAGACGAGACATCACCAACCTAAAAGGCCGGGTGACTTTAACCACTCAGAAAAACGGAGGATCCAAATTCACACTGGTCTTGCCATTGACCATCGCCATTATTCAAGTACTCTTGGTCGAGGTGCAGAATATGACGTTTGCCCTTCCGATGCTCCCCATTACAGAGAGCGTCAAAGTGAAAATGGAGGATGTTTCCACCATCGAAGGGAGAATGGCGATGCCGCTCCGTGAGCACATCGTGCCCTTAGTAGGGTTGAATGAAGTGCTTGAACTTCCGCAGGCGCGAAAAGAGAAGGAAAAGGGAAAAGGAGAATTGACGGTGGTGATTGCGGCCTCCCTCGACAGCCGAGTTGGATTCATTGTTGACCGGATTGTTGGAGAGGGAGAAGTCTTCATAAAGGGCTTAGGCAAGCATTTAGGAAAGGTGAAGAATGTGAGCGGCGCAATCATCATGCCAACCGGTGAAGTCGTCATCGTCCTGGATGTGGCAGACTTAATTGCCCATAGCGCCCTCAGCCTTCCGGCCTTGACTGAAAAGAAAGGGGCTCCCGAACCGAAGCACAAAGAGAAAAGAATATTGATTGTGGAAGACGCTTTCTCCACCAGGGAACTTGAGAAAACCATATTGGAAACCCGCGGATACCTTGTAGACACGGCGGTAGACGGTTTAGATGCACTGGATAGGATCGCAGGCGCCCACTACGACCTCATTGTCAGTGACGTTGAGATGCCGAGGATGGATGGGTTTGAGCTTTGCAGGACCTTAAAGAAGAAAGAGGGATACACAGATATCCCCTTTGTGATGGTCACCGCATTGCAGAAGGAAGAAGATAAAAGGCGGGGTCTCGAGGTAGGTGCCTCCGCTTACATTGTCAAAAGCGCATTTGAGCAGACGGGTCTTTTGGATACCATTGAACGATTGGTCGGGTAATGTGAAACTTGGGGCCGAGGCATGATACGGGTGTTAGTGGTAGACGATTCTCCGCTGATGTGCAAGATCCTAACAAATATCCTGAACTGCGATCCTGAGATCATCGTTTCGGCAGTTGCAACGAACGGCAAAGAAGCAGTAGAGATCGTGCCTCGCATCAAACCGGATATCATTACGATGGATATTGATATGCCTGTAATGGATGGCCTTGAGGCGACGAGGCAGATCATGGCCTATCACCCCACCCCGATACTCATTGTATCCTCTGCCGTCTTTAGGGCGGGAATGGATAGGGTATTCAAGGCCATTTCTCAAGGCGCTTTGGACGTGATCGACAAAAGTGAACTTGAATTGGCTGGAAATAAAAAGTCTGGCGAGGCCCTGATCGCGAAGATAAAATTCTTAATCGGTATCAGAGTCATGCGTCAGCCACCCGCCGCCTTTTCGAAAGAAACGTCCGTCGTTGACCTTAAGGCGAACCGTAAGGACATTTCAGATAAGATCGTAGCCATTGTGGCGTCGACGGGAGGTCCACACGCACTTCTTGAGATCCTCAAAAGGCTACCCGAAGATTTCCCTTGCGGCATCGTTATTGTTCAGCACATCACCAACGGTTTTCTTTCAGGGCTGGTGGGGTGGCTTGCAAAGGAATGCAAAATCAAAGTTAAGATTGGAGAAGATTTGGAAGAAATACGACCTGGAGTGGCATACATCGCTCCGGACAACGTTCAAATGAGGGTTGAAGAAGGTGGAAGAATTCGACTTTCCAGCGAACCAGCCTATGGAGGCCACAGGCCCTCGGGTGATGTGTTGTTGGAGTCTGTAGCCAGAATCTACGGAAAAGGAGGTGTGGCCGCACTCCTCACCGGCATGGGCAGAGATGGAGCGATGGGGATGAAGGCTATAAAACAACTCCGCGGTAAAACCATCGCCCAAAACGAAAAAAGTTGTGTCGTTTTTGGCATGCCAAATGCGGCCATAGAAATGAATGCCGCGGATAAAGTATTACCCTTGGAAAGCATCGCAGAAGAGATCGTTGGAATGGTGAGATAAGCATGCGGTCATGCCTCCCAAGAGGACAGGGCGTTGAGGGCGAGATGCGGAAGGGAAGCCCCGAGAAAAAAGAGGAGAAGCAGATACTGATCTTTACCTTGGCGAGCGAGGAATTGGGGCTGGATATTTCTTGTGTGCGTGAAGTACTGAGGCCACAGAAGACTTACCCTCTTCCCCGGACTCCTCTTTTTATTGAGGGAGTCATTGATTTGAGGGGATATATCATTGCGTTAATCGATTTGAGAAATAGACTTATTGGAAAACCGATGGAGAAGGAACCCAACCAAAGGATCATCGTTTGCAGAATCCACAATTTTATCGTCGGCCTGACGGTCAACAGCTTGAAGGAGATCATCACTTTATCCAAAGACGACATTATGCCTACGCCGGAGGTCGTGGCAATGCAGATGGAGGCAGAGGTCATATCGGGGATCGCAAGGGTTGGCGAAAGAATTGTCCCCATTTTGGATCTGGAGCACATCCTGACAAGAAAAGAAGTCGCCGAGCTGTCGGCTCTTAAACAATGAAAAATATCTTACCCCTATCCAGCGACGATTTCTGTCTTTTTCAAGAACTGCTCATAGAAATGAGCGGCCTCTTCTTTGAAGAAAGCAGGAACCAGTCCTTGCATCTAGCCCTTTGGCAGCGCTTACAACGTCGAGGCTATGATTCCTACCGGGAATATTATAACCTTCTGAAATTCCATCCGGAGGGGCGTCTTGAGATACGAGAACTGCTCGATTTGATCACCATCGGCGAGACTTATTTCTTCAGAAACAAGGCTCAGTTTGACGTGCTGGCGAAATTTGTTTTGCCTGAAATCATGCAGAGGAAAGTGGATTCAAGGGATAAGTGGTTGCGCGTGTGGTCAGCAGGCTGCTCTGGGGGAGATGAGACCTATTCAATTGCCATGGCAATGATGGAAGTCGTCCCTTCTCACGAAGACTGGCATATCTCCATTTTGGGCACGGACATAAACAGAAATGTGCTCACTTCCGCGAAGGAAGCCATGTACAACGAAAAGCACATCGGCCATTTGCCAAAAGAATACGTGGCCAAGTACTTCACGATCCGGGGAACCACCTACGCACTGAACTCGAACGTCAGAGAGTTGTCTTGCTTTGAATATCATAACCTGGCCAAGGATCCATTCATCCATGAAAAGATGCAAAATACAGACATTATTTTCTGCAGAAATGTCATGATATACTTTGATAGCCAGACCACTCAGAGGGTCATTGACAATTTTTACAACTGCCTTGCGCACGACGGCTATCTTTTCCTGGGACATGCAGAGACTCTGTGGCAGATTACCAACAAGTTCGAGAGAGTTGAGTTTCCTCAGACATTCATCTATAAGAAGCGGTTAGCCCCGTTTGAGGAAGACACGACGAAGCCCTTTATCGCCGTGCCCGAGATCGCCGTCGGGGACTTTGCCCCTTCGGCAGCGCCAATTCCCGCCTCGTACCAGGTCGATTCAGGGTCTTTATTTGAAGCCCAAGGAAACCATCGGGGCTCAGGTCCAGCTTGGAGCGAACCTCCGGCCGCAGATTGGGGAGCCGAGGGGGTAAGTTTCATTCAAAAAAATGGCTTAGCGAAAAGCTCTTTTTGTCAGGAGCAAGGGGTTGGGCTCCAGGAAAAACCCAAGCCCCTCGATCTTCTTCGGAGACCTTGTGACGTTAAAGAAGAAGTTGATTCGCCATATCACGGAGCGACCCTCGGTTTGAAAGAAATGAACGGCGAGATTGCCCTCCCCTCTTCCGATCCGTTTGATAAACAGCGAACAAACTATATGCGTGCTTATTTGACGAAGGCGACCGTTTTGGCAAATGAGGCTAAATACAAAGAAGCGACGGATATCCTTGGAAAAATCCTAGAGCTCGATAACCTGAGTGTCGAGGCGTATTATCTTCTGGGTGTTTTATCATACAAAAACAGTAATCTTGCCGAAGCCGAGACACAATTCAGAAAGGTGATTTATGTGGACCCTGATTCCGTGATTGCTTATTTTAACCTTGGAAACATGTATCTATACCAGAGAAAGTTTAGCGAAGCTGCCAGGGAATTTAGAAACGCCATCCGCCTGTTGGAAAAGAGGCCGAAAGACGAACAAGTCAGGTTTTGCGAGGACTTCACAGTGGAGTTTCTCCTACGGGCGTGTCGGAAGAGTCTTGTAGAGATCTCCAAGAGAGGTGAATGATATGAACGGACAGGAAAAATTCGAAGCCTATCTTTCGTCTGTCAGGCACGACCTGCGCAGCCAACTCATGGTCGTCCGCGAAGGGGCGAGCATGATTTTAGACGGCCTGGGAGACTCCCATTGCGATAAATGCTTCTCCTTTTTGAGACCCGCCTTAGAATCCGCAGACGAATTAAATAAACTGATTGGGGAACTCCTGAGCAGCTCTCGGTTCAATGCAATGTTACCATTGCCCACTTCCGCAAAAGAGGACAGACCGAAGAAGGCTAAGGAGGAACCTCCGGAAAATGAGCTCGAAATCATGAAAGATGAGCTAAGAAATGAGTTGGAGATTATCAAGGATGACCTGATGGGAATGATATCCCATGTCGTTCGCACCCCATTGACCGTCGTTAAGGAAAGCCTGTCCTTGATGCTGGAGGAAATACCGGGAAAACTGAATGCCAAGCAAAAGGAATTGCTTTCTACGGGAAAAGAGAACGTAGATGAATTGATCCAATCGGTCGAGGAGATATTTGAGAAGTCCTGGAACGAAATAGTCCATCCCGCCCAGAACTGTGTCCCTACCAAAAAAGCAACACCCCAGAAAGAAACCTTAACGGCGAGAAAAAAGATACTCATCGTAGAAGACCAACCACCTATTGTCAACATGCTCAAGATGAGACTGGAAGCCCATAATTACGAAGTCATCACCGCAGGCGACGGACAGGAGGGTTTGGAGAGAGCCCAAAAGGAAAACCCAAACTTGATTATCTTAGACGTCATGCTTCCTAAATTGAGCGGTTATAAGATCTGCCAATTTCTCAAGTCCGATCCGAAGTATAACGCGATTCCCATCATCATTTCCTCTGGAAGAACACCGCAAGAAATCAAAAAGGTGAGCCAGGAAGTGGGTGCGGACGCATTCGTCTCTAAACCGTTCGAAGCGGAGGTACTGCTCGCAAAAATGAAGGAACTTTTAGAGAAGAAGGGAAAATAGCCTTTCCGCGCAGTGGAGGGTAAAGGAGTTGCATGAGCATACAGGGCGTTGGGATCGGCGAGGTAAGTGATGTTTGTCTCGATCGCCCTCAAGCTGAAAATGCCCGATTCTCATCCGTGATGAATTAGAGAAGAGGGAGAAACGTGTTTATAACGGCAAAAAAGATGGCGAAAAAAAAGATCCTGGTGATCGACGACATGCCAAATATCGTTACCATGGTAAAAGCCCGCCTGGAAGCGAGCGGGTACGAGGTCATTGCTGCCCTGGATGGACAGCAAGGCTTGAACTATGCCTCTTCGGAGAAACCGGATCTGATCATACTGGATATCGTCATGCCCGCCGGCGGGGGTTATTCCGTCTATACGAGATTAAAGATGTCTCCCAAAACCCAGTCTGTCCCGGTCATTTTCCTTACTGCGAAGGATAGACCGGAGGATGTGGCAAGGGCTTATAATTTAGGTGCGCAATATTATGTTAAGAAACCCTATAAGCCAGAAATGTTACTGGACACGGTCAAGAAAGTATTAGAATCATCCGCACGGCCGGAACAGGCCAAAGGATTGCAGAAGCGAATACTGGTCGTAGGGAAAGAGCCGGAGATTGCCGAGTTCGTGAAATTAGTCGACATGGGCTACGAAGTGAGCATCGTATCAAGCATCAGAGAGGGAGCCGAGGAGGCCAAGAAGGAAGAACCCGACGCCATCTTTCTGGATGGATCGCTCGTCAAAGCCAATGACTATGACGGCTTTTACCAGCTCAAGCTGGAATTTGCCTCGATTAAAGCACCCATGATTATATCTGTCACCCGGGGAGAATTGGAGGAATTTCAAAAGAAGATCGGCAGTTTCAGTAGTTATTGCTTGAAGCCGTTTAATTACATTGATCTATTAGGGCTCATCCGGGTGGCTTTACAAAAAAAATGAACGGTTCGGTCCAACTCCCGAGCGGAGAGAGCCATGAACTGGAGTGCACTTCATACCCCAGGGATCGGCGACTCGACTCACTCTTTGCGAGAAGTTGCGTGACGAAAGAATGCCATCGCGATGGGATGCAGGATCGGGAGAAGCCTTCGAGCAAAGGAACGGAAGAAGCCGATGCAGGGACCGCGTCAAAGGACCGAGTGGGCATCGCGTTTTCTTGCCTATCCTGTCGGTTTGCCCACGACTCGGAATCACACGGGTGAGGAAAATAGCATAGGAAGATCAAACGGCTTATGGACCCATTGAAACACACCCGGCCACCTCTTCAAGGAAAGGCAGACGAATACCTCCAGCTGTCAGACGGTGGAGCGACTTGGTACCGCCTCGACCTTCATCTGCACAGCCCCGGCGTCCTGACCTTTATGCCCCCGAAAGGGAGGAAGCGTGAAGACGGAATAGGTCTCTCGGACGTCTATATTGAGCAACTCTCAACTCAAGGAATTTCCCTGGCTGCCATCACGGACTACAATGGAGTAAACATCGAATGGTTTGAAGTGACGGCAGCGAAGGCGAGTAACCGTGGCATCACACTTTTGCCCGGGGTGGAGATGACCTTCAGACAATACAAATATGGCCTCCACATATTGGCGATCTTCGCCGGCGATACCGACCTGAATCGCTTGAACACTTATCTTCGGTCGCTCGATAAAGACCCCACCACCCCTTTGTTTGACAACCTTGGGTCTCATCGGGACATTGATCTGAAAACCAGCTTGACAGAAACCCTGAAAGACTTGCGGAGCCAGTTCAACTGCCTGTTGATCCTCCCCCATCCTGATCAGACAAATGGCATTTGTAAAAGTCTCACCGCCGAAGTGGCCGCCAAACTTCTGATGGAGATAGGACCCGATGCCATCGAATATTGTCCGGAAAAAGAAAAAAGCAAACTTCAGTCGACGGGCATTCTGCCGGCAGACTTCTGGGATCAGGTCGCTTCCGTGGAATTCTCCAACCCGAAACGGATAGAAGAGATTGGGACACAACACCGAACGAATGGAACCCTTCGGGCGACCTACCTGAAACTCAGCGCAACAAACTTGGACGCCCTGCGGCTAGCGCTTCACACTCCGCAGACCCGTTTGTCCGTCGGTGGGATTCCTCCTGCGAATCACCCAAGAATCAGAAGTGTTGCCGTCTCAGGGTCCGGTTTCCTTGGAAATCTGAATATATCTTGGAACCCGGATCTCAATGTCATTATCGGAGGCAAGGGTGTGGGTAAATCCGCCATTCTCGAAGCCCTCCGCTATGCGTTTGCCATGCCCCCCTATTCCGATCAATCTTCCCGCAAAGAACTCGTTGGGAGATCTCTCGGAAGTGACGGCAGGGTTGAGGTCATCCTGGACAGGCCTATCCGGGAAGGAAAAATCCGTCAGTATCGCATCGTCCGAGCATGGGGCGAAGAACCTCAAACCTTTCAAGTTAACCCTGAAAAACCACTCAAGGCAAGCCCTTCTGATCTCCTGACTCCAGATGGCGGGCTAACGGTCTTCGGACAACACGAGATGAATGCCGTTTCTGGAAGCCAAGACCAACGACTTGCGTTCCTGGATGAATTGCTGGGTGAGCAGGCTCGCAAATGCGCGGACGCTGTTGATAAGGCCATGGAATCAGTCACCCATAACGCCGCTGCGATCCAGGATCTCCAGGCACGGCTGACGAGACGGGATGAATATTCCCGACGGCTTAAAGAAATCGACCATGAGATCGAAACCCTTAAAGACCACGGCCCAGAAAGGCCGGAGGAAGGGGCCGGTTCTCCCTCCATGGCAGGATGCTTGAAGAATGCGACCAATGCCCTCAGAAGTGCTTCATCGGATTGTGATCAATGGCGCCTGAACCTTCTTGCATTACTGGAAAAGACTCACCGAACCCTATCAGAGGTGGAGGACAAACCGTCACCCATCCTGCAAGAGGCTGCCAAAGTTCTCTCTGTTCTTGAGGAAAGTTTGAAGGTGGTCCTAGACGATCAAACAACCCTTTTTGAACAAGCGATACAAAGTTTGGCGCGTCTGGATATGCGGCTACAAGAAAAACTTCGCGCGTCGGGTGCAGGAGCCAACAAAATTGAAAAGAGCGCAAAAACAGAACCTCCAGGTCAAGACCGAATCTTAAAGTTAACGCAGGAAAGAACCTCCCTGTCATCCCTTTTCGCTGAGTTCAGCGGGATCGAAGATCGCTTGAAAGCCCTGACACAAGAACGGCGAGGGCTTCTTCAGCAGTTCAGGGACTGCAGATCCAAGCAGAATGGATTACGGAAAGAGATAACAGATATTATTGCAGAATCCCTGAACGGTCGAGTCCGTCTCCGGGTAGAATTTAAGGGACAAAAGGATGGTTACAAAGGGGAGTTATCGCGTGTCTTAAAAGGATCAAACATCGCTCAGGGGGTAATCGATCAGCTTGTTCTCCCAGAAGCCACAGACGGTATTACCCTCGCCGAAGCCGTGCGAGCAGGAAGCAAGGAAGTCCAAACCGTTTTTGCCCTGACCTCTGAGATGGCGGACCGCTTGATCCATTGGCTGACCGCTGGGGAATCTCGGCTCCTCCAACTGGAGGCATTCATCCCTCAGGATGCCCTTCGTCTGGAAATGAAGATTGACGGCCAATATCGGTCTCTTGAACATCTGTCCACAAGCCGGGGGGCCATAGAGATATTGCTTCTTCTGCTCGGCCTAAAGAGTCAGATTCTCGTCGTTGACCAACCGGAGGACTACCTCGACGACCGATCCATCCATGAAGAGATTCTACAGATTCTTAGGGAGCAAAAAGGGTTGAATGGCCAAAGCCCGCAGCATCAGATCATCTTTGCAACAAATGACGCCACCATTCCCCTGATGGGCGATGCCGAACTCGTAATTCCTTTGGAGGTCAGAAGCGATCGTGCCCATATCATCAGCCAGGCCTCCAACGACGATCGCTCCATGCAGGAGGTCATCAGGACCCTCATGAAGGGCGGGAAAGAGGCGCTTCAAAAGCGCGTGAAGAAATACGGCGGATTAACTCCTGGCGCATAAGATCAGATGGCCTCCGACCCAATCTTCTTGCTGATCGAGCCGAACAAGCATTTGTGAAATTCCCTACCCTCCCCATTCTGCTGCGGTAAGAGATGGGCGCTCAGATCGATCATGATAGATCCTTTGCTCAAAGCCAGCTTGATGCCTTTCTAAACACTAATTCAGATTACTGTTCAGCCTCTGGGACCGATGTCCAATGCCGGCCCACGACGTGGGGAGTTAAGAAATGCGAATGGGTGACACAAATTGACCCTTTAATCTTTCTCCGGGCACTTCGATGTTGAGAATAATTAAATTATTTCAAGTAGTTATATCGATTTTTTTGATTTGGCATCAAAGATGCAATTTCTTCTTATCAAAGAGAATAGGTTAAAGGAGGTTATTTATGGTCCAATATTTAGAGCTTGTTTTGAAGCGCGATTTTGCTTCTCGGTTCAGACACGCGGCGGAAAAAGTGAGGCTGCTTCTCGAAAAAACACCCGATGAGGCTCCCAAAAAGAAGACTGAAGAACCGGATTGGAAAGAGAAGTTTGGAAAGAACTGGTACTATTGAATTCATAGACGTAATCCAATTAACGACGCTTCTTCAATTTGGCGTTAAAGGTGGATTCAGTGCCACCCGAATGCAGACAGGTTCGATGAAAGGAGGATATTATGGCACAGTATTTAGAGAATGTTTTGAAGTACGATCGTGTCTCCGGACGGAAATCTGGGTTGGAAAGATTGAGGATGTTCTTTAACGCTGCACCTGGCGTGCGTTCAAAAGAGAAGGCCGACGGGGTGGATTGTGATGAGAAGACGAAGTCGTGGGAAGAAGATATGAAAGAGAAGCTTGGGGGATGGTGGTGGTAGTAAAGTCTTGACTCCTACACCTTGTTGCGTTTGAAATGTTCTGCAAGGTCCGATGTCCAGCCGTCCGGCTAGATTGTCATGTGGCCCACCAAAAGGTCTCTACGATTCAGGCACCTTTAGTGTCTGAATCGTAAGTTTTTCCTGAAAAAATATTGACACCCTGCTTCCATCTATATAATCCTCTCATCCTCCAGTGAGCATGACCACGAGGTGAATGTCGTCGCCATCTTTAACTGGTTTCAACAGTTCGTCCGGGTAGGCGCTGGCATGATTCAGGTAGACTTCAACGTTGTTGAGCAGTTTATCTTTCTTGGCAAACAGCGCTTTCTCCATTCCGGGGAACTGTTTGATGAGATGGCTCAGGCATGCACCCACGGTATTCCCCTCTACGGCCACCGACTCCAAGCCGTTGGTGAATTGTCGATGGGTGGTATGAATGTGCACGTTGACGGCCATGTCTTACTCCTTTTTCGCTGAAGACCCGCAATGATCACAATTCGGGTTTTTGTCGAGTCTGAATTCGCTGAACGTCACCTTCAACCCATCGTATATCAATAACCGATTGGTCAGCAGTTTACCAATCCCCACGAAATACTTGATCACCTCCGTCGCCTGAATACTCCCGATGACAGCCGGAGCAACGCCAATCACCGGAAACTTTTCTTGCGGCACAAGACCTCGATACATACACCTGAGGCAGGCTGTCTTTCCCGGAAGGACGGTCATGACCCTCCCCTCAAACCCATTGACTGCGCCGTGAAAAAATGGAATATTCTTCTCAATAGCACAGCGATTCAAGACGTAGCGAGTCGGCAGGTTGTCCATGGCATCCACGATGGCATCGCAGTCACCCACAAGTTCTGAGACATTTCCTTCCGTAATGGTCTCTGCGATTGCCTGGATCTCCACCATCGAATTCAGGTTCCTCAATTTCGCTCTGGCAGAGTCCACCTTTTTTCTGCCGACGTCTTCTTCCCCGTGCAAAACCTGCCTGTTCAAATTGCTGAGTGCCACGCGGTCATGGTCGACGACCCGAATCATTCCTATTCCGGCAGCGGTCAGGTAGAGGGCAATGGGAGACCCGAGCCCTCCAGCACCCGCAATGACCACCCGTGATCTTTTGAGTTTCCCTTGCCCTTCTTGTCCAAACTCTCGGATCAAGATTTGCCGATCATACCTCTCTCGCTCGCTCGGCGTCAGCATTGCATTCCTCCATCTTTAAACTTCCGCTCGCTCATGGCTATCCTTCGGCATCCTCCAAGTTCGGGATCACGCCCTGCTGCCGGGGAGGTTAATTCCCGAACAAAACCAAATGATAAAATCAAAGGTTCATCGGGGAAACCATGGCGTTGAGGTAGTTTGATATGAGGTCCTCAATATTGTTTTGGATTTCGAATTCCGTATTTAGAATTTATGCCAACGCCGGTTTTAAATCAACAGGCGGATAAGCGCTCACTTTAATTTCAGCAGGGTGTGGGCCACTACCATCCTCTGGACTTGATTCGTTCCTTCGAAAATCTGGATGACCTTTGCATCTCTCATCATCCTCTCAACAGGATGGTTTTTGGTGAGACCTTGCCATTGCAAGATCTGAACGGCCTGGGTCGTCACTTTCATGGCCACATCGGAGGCAAAGTACTTAGACATGGCGGAGAACATCTGCACCGGGATACCCTTCGTCTTTTCATCCATCATATTCGCAGATTTATACACCAGCGCTCGAGCCGCCTCAATCTCCATAGCCATATCCGCGAGCATCAATTGGATCCCCAGATGATCTTGCTTGCCGTGAATCCAGCCTTTTCCCTGAACATATCGGACGACATAGTCTAAAGCGCCTTGAGCTAAACCCACGGCCTGCGCGCCAATGGCGGGTCTTGATCGATTGAGCGTCCTCATCATCTGCCACCAACCCACCCCCTCATCTCCGATCCTTTGGACAGCAGGAACCTTCACATCTTCCAGAATGACTTCTGTAGTATTGGAGCCTCGAATGCCCATCTTCTCTTCAGTTTTCCCAATCGTGAGGCCAGGGGTTCCCTTTTCCACCACAAAACCTGTTATCCCTTCAATTCTCTTACCTGGCTGGGTAGTGGCAAAGACCGTATAGAAATCGGCTACTCCACCGTTCGTAATGAAGCATTTCCGCCCGTTGATGACGTAATGGTCTCCATTCAACACGGCTTTGGTCCGAACGGAAGCCGCGTCTGAACCTGACTCCGGTTCAGTCAAACAAAAACAAATCAGGCCTTTCTCCCGGGCTAATCTCGGCAGAACCCTTTGCTTCAGTTCATTCGTCCCCCCTAAGACAACAGGCATCGTTCCGACCGCTTGAACGATGACCAGGAGGGCAGAAGAGGCGCAGATACCTGCAATCTCTTCGGCGACCAGGCAAAACGAAGTAATGTCTGTGTCCATCCCTCCGTACTCTTTTGGGATGAGGAGACTCAAAAACCCGCACTTAGCGTACACCTCGGCAAGGTCCGATGCAAATTCACCCTTGGAATCGATCTCGGCCGCCCGTGGTGCGACAACCGTCTTCGCAATTTCTCTCGCTTTCTCTCTCCACCCCTCTCTCACCTTCTCGGTTTCGTCTATCATTTCAAACTCCTTTGAAGCCCAAATGTCAAAACCCAACAGCCCTCCTTAACAAAAAAGACTTATGCGTCAAAAAGCATTTTAGTCCGATGAATTATATTTGACCTTCGGGCTTTGGCATTTAACATTGATTTTAATGTCTTACGTATTCCACCCGCCAGACACCTCGACCATGGCTCCGGTTACAAAACTTGCTTCATCCGACACGAGAAAGCTCGCCACATTGGCCACTTCTTCGGGTCGACCGATGCGTCTCAACGGTGTATCCTCGATAATCATCTTTTGATATTTTTCAGCCATCTTCGAAATAGTGGGGGTCAGGATCAGGCCCGGTAAAATCACATTAACATTGATCTGATACCGACCCAGCTCTCTGGCCACACTTTTCGTCAGGCCGATGATCCCTGCCTTGGCAGTACTATAACTGACCTCTGATACCGCTCCAGTTTTTCCCCACACCGAGGACATATTGACGATCTTTCCGTAACCGTTCTCGATCATATGGGGAGCAACCGCCTGGATGCAGTTCAAGGTCCCCTTCAAGTGAACTCCCAGCACTGCCTCCCAATCTTCCTCTTTCATTTTCAAGAGATGAGCGGGTCGGTCAAAGCCGGCATTGTTTACCAGAATATCAACTCTTTTCCAAACCCTTATTACCTGATCCACCATGACCTGGACTTGTTTTTGATTCGCTACGTCCACAGAAATGGAAAGAGCCTTTCTTCCCAGAATCTCGATTTCTTTGGCCGTTTGAGCTCCAGTGCTAGGGTTCATCTCCGCAATGGCCACATCTGCGCCTTCTTGAGCCATCTTCAACGCAATGCTTCGACCAATCCCCTGTCCTGCCCCGGTAACAATCGCCTTCTTGTCTTTCAGTTTCATTTTCTCAGCATGGGCGGCGAAAATATTTCCAAGAGGTCCGAAATTGCAGAAATTCTAACAGATGGACCCATGGCCGTCAATGAATTTGTTCGTTTCTGTCACCCACCCCTCATCGACGGGAAAAAGAAAGAATTTCCTTGACAAAAGGATATTTCACAGTATGATAGATCATTCCATTGAATAAAATCTATGGACAGATCCAAGAAGGAACCTTTCTATAATCGGTCATTAGAAAGAGCTTTGCAGATCCTGTGCATTTTTAAATTTGACAAGCAGGCGCTCACATTAAGTCAAATATCAGAATTGTCTCGACTTCATAAGGCCACTGTTTTGAGGCTATGTTCCACACTGATGAAGTATGACTTCCTCAGATACCATCCGGATTCAAGACATTATTCTCTCGGTCTAAAACTATTTGAATTAGGGAGCATTCTATTTTCCTCTTTCTCCTTGAGGAGGATCGCCTCTTCCTACTTAGACCAATTGCAGTCCAAACTTGGTCAAACAGTATTCTTAGGGATCTTAGAGAATGATGAGTTAATCTACATCGATAAGAAAGAAGACCCAAGAATCCCTATCCGGTTCACCTCTCAAATAGGAACACGGCGCCCGCCTTACTTTGGAATGCTGGGACAAATCCTTATGGCCTTTCTGCCCGATCAAGAAGTCGATCGATTATTAAAAAAGGCACCTCTGGCCCCGTTTACAAAAAAATCGCTTGTGCGCGAAAATGAATTTAAGGAGAGACTTCTCAGAATACGCAAACAAGGATTTTTCGTTGATGAAGAGGAGGCGCTGGATGGAATCAGCGGAATATCTGCGCCGATCCGGGACTACACCGGGGAGGTCATCGCCGGAGTGGGTCTCGGCTTCATCTCATCGTCCGAGGACGCTAGGGGGAAAAAAATAATTATCAAAGAAGTATGCGAAGCAGCGAAGGGGATATCAAAACAGATGGGTTACCTTGAGAGGAAAAGATTCGCGGATAATTCTTAAAGACCGACGAAACGGGTTGAGCATCCCATCCCTCTCTATCTCCAAGGATCACAGGTCGAAGGCGTTTGTCACGCAGGGGGCCGCATGAGTTCAGAAGAAGTCATCCTGAGAAAAGAAGGAAGGGTGGTTTATCTTTTCATCAACCGGGAGAAGGCGCTCAATGCGTTGAACCTCAGGGTGATGACGAGGCTCGACCAGATATTTTCTGAACTGGAGTCCGATGAGCAGACTCTCGTCATCATTATCACCGGAGTGGGCTTAAAAGCCTTTGTGGCTGGGGCGGATATCCATGAGGTAAAAGAAGCGGGCGACAAGAGAACGGAACTCATCCGAAAAGGCCAGGAGATCTTTTTCAAGATTCGAAATTCGAGCAAGGTGGTCATTGCCGCAGTCAATGGATATGCTCTGGGAGGCGGATGTGAATTGGCAATGGCGTGCGATATTCGAATCGCCTCGGAAAATGCGAAATTGGGTTTTCCTGAAACAACACTGGGACTCATCCCAGGGTACGGAGGAACCCAGCTCCTTCCGAGGCTCATTGGGATGGGATGGGCAAAATACATGATCTTTACCGGAGAAACCCTCACTGCGATGGAAGCTTACCGACTCGGGCTCGTCGAGAAGGTCTGCAGCTTTGAAAGCTTAATGGACGAAGTCAATCGGTTAGCGAAGAAAATTGCCTCCAATGGCCCTTTGGCCGTGAAAGCCTGCAAAAGGGCCATTCACAAGGGGATGGAACTCCCCCTCAAGCAGGGTCTTGGAATAGAGATAGAAGAATATGATCGGGTTTCCCGCTCCAAGGATGCCGAAGAGGGGTTGACTTCTTTCATGGAGAGAAAACCACCCGTCTTCACGGGAAGATGACGCAAGCAAGGAGGACATTGCGTGAAGTATGACAAATTGTTTTCACCCCTCGAGATAAGGGGAGTAACCTTTCGCAACAGGATCCAACGGACATCGATGGTTTCAGGACTTTCGACCGAGGACGGCTGGGTGACAGACGAACTGAAAAAAAGATACCAGCGGGAGGCAAGAGGGGGAGCCGGATCGATTGTGGTGGAAGCCGCCGTCATCATCCCTTCAAAGAGTTCCTACAATCTCAGGATCAGCGACGATGGCTTCGTCCCGGGATTAACCGAGCTGGTCAAGGTCATCCGGGAGGCGAATCGGGAAGTCAAAATCGGCCTTCAGATTATGCAGTTTTTGAAGATTTCCAGGACGGGATGGAGGCAAAAGGTTGAAGATTTCAAGACGGAAGACCTGCCCAGTATCGTCAAAGACCATGCCGCAGCAGCCAAACGCGCTCTTTTGGCCGGGTTCGATTTCATTGAGATTCACATGGCCCATGCTTATGTCCTTTCCTCATTTCTGTCCCGGGCAAATAAAAGAACGGACGGCTATGGAGGCAGACTCGATCACAGGATGAAATTACCGATCGAGGTGTATCAGGCCGTCAGAAACCTTGCGGGCGAGACCTTCCCTGTGGGAATCAGAATCAACGGAGAGGACTTCGTTGTAGACGGGAATACCCTTGCTCAAAGCGCAGTCATCGCCAGGAAATTTGCTCAACTCGGAGCAGATTACATCAGCGTCTCAGCGGGCAGCCGATTTGAAGATGCATCCCCCCCGCCTGAAGGAAGCCCTCTCGACCCGATGTCTGGCTATAGCGGTCATCGAATGAGCCCCTGGTGGTGGTGGCCGGACGGAACCCATGTTTATTTAGCAGAGGGAATCAGGAAAGCCATCCGGGAGGAAGGATTGGAGACCCCTGTGATCATCGCCGGAAAGATCAGAGACCCGAAACATGCTGAAGAAATAGTCGAGCAGGGAAAAGCGGATATGATTGGATTATGCCGTGCTCTTCTGGCCGATCCGGATTGGCCAGTGAAAGCTCAAGAGGGGAGAGAAAAGGAGATTGTCAGGTGTGTGGCCTGTAATTGGTGTCTCGAAGCGGACTCGAGATATGAACAGGTCAAGTGTTCTCGGTATCCGGAAGGCCACCTGCATGCACCCGAACCTTTCTCGCCCAAGATGGCCCGACCCGGTATCTTGAAGGAAGAATCCTAAGGAGCTTAAGCATCATGATTGATTTCCCAAAACATAAGGCAAGGGATGTCCGCCGATATACCAGGAATAGATGGTGGCTTGGCCTTACCTTGGGGGATATCCTCGACCGAACAGCCGACGTATTTCCAAATAAAGAAGCCCTGGTCGATGACCGGGTCCGGCTCACCTATTCCGAACTCCGTCATCGGGTGGACCAGGCAGCCTTGGGATTGATGAACCTTGGGATCAAAAAAGGAGACACCGTCCTATTGCAGCTTCCCAATTGGGCTGAGTATGTTTACTCTTATTTTGCCCTTCAGAAAATTGGGTCCATTCCTATCGTCTTAATTTCTGGGTACAGGCAGCTCGAGGTAGGCCATCTGGCACTCCTCGCCGAGGCAACGGCTTGGATTGTCCCCGACCGGTATCGAAAGATTGATTATCTCTCATTTATCGGAGAGGTGAGGCAGAAGAACCCTCAGCTTCGGCAGGTCATCTCCGTGCGTGCGGAAGAAGGACAGGAAGGGTTTACGGCAAGCCTCGAAGACCTCATGGAAAGAAGAGCGACCCCGGCAGACCGCCATGAAATGCTCCGGAGAAAACCCAGGGCAACGGATGTGGCCCATATCATCCCTTCAGGAGGTACGACAGGTCTGCCGAAAGGAATCCCCAGGACCCACAATGATTACATCTGCAACGTGGAATACCTGCATAAGGCATGGGAAATGAATATCAGGGACGTAAGTCTTATCGTCGTCCCCGTTGGTCACAACCTTGCTTTGCTCAACGTAGCGGGAGCGGTCTTCATGGGTTACAAGCAGGTGTTATTGGACTCCACGAAGCCCCAGGATATTTGTAGCACGATCGAGCGCGAGAAGGTTACTTACATGCCGACGGTTCCGAGCGTCGTTCGGAGAATCCTCGAGTCTGAACGACTCCACGACTACGACTTAAGTTCATTGAAAAAGATATCGGCCGGAGGAGAACCCAGTGCCCCTGATCTGATCCGGGAAGTGGTTGAGCAATTGAACTGCACTTACATCAATGAGTTCGGGATGAGTGAGGGATTGCTTTGCCGGACGAGTCTCACCGATAGCATTGAAACGATCTGCAATACCGTCGGGAGGCCATGTTGCCCCTACGAACAGATCAAAATCCTCGACAGCGTAGGGAAACTTCTCCCTCCCGATCAGGACGGAGAGCTGGTCGCGAAGGGTCCGGGGATATTCGCCGGGTACTTGAAAAATCCCGAAGAGAACGAAAAAAGTTTTCTGTGGAGAGGTTTTTTCCGGACAGGGGACCAAGCAAGAATCGATCGCTCACGGAACCTGAAGATTACGGGTAGGACGAAGGATATCATTATTCGAGGAGGTGAAAACATCAGCCCTGCTCTCGTGGAGGAGCTTCTCTGCTCGCATCCGGGTATTGCCGATGCAGCCGTCATTGGGATGCCGGATAGGGAATTGGGGGAGAAGGTATGCGCTTATGTCAGGCTTGTCGAAAGGGTAAAAATAGACCCTGAAGAGATCAAATCGTTTATGGAGAGTCGGGGAGCTTCAACACTGTTGATCCCTGAACGATTTGAATTTGTGGCTACGTTACCATTGACCGAAGCCGGAAAACACGATAAAAAGGCCTTACGGGAAGATATGAAACAAAAGATTGGATAAAGAGCACCATCGTGCCAAACGTCTCACAGGGAGGAAATGCATGGAAATTAAGGCATTGGGAGTATTGGGGTGCGGTCAAATGGGATCAGGGATTGTGCAAGTGTTTGCCCAATCAGGGTATGAGGTCGTAGCCGTCGACTCAGATGAAAAGATGCTCGAAAAGGGGCTGAAAGGAATTGACAAGAGGCTGACGAGTCGTGTAGAAAAGGGGAAATTATCACCTTCTGAAAAGGGCACGATCCTGGCCAGAATTCAAAGAAGCACTCGACCAGAGAATCTGAAGGATTGTGATCTGGTGGAAGAAGCGGTTCCTGAGGACTTAGCGTTAAAAAAGAAGATATTTGCCCAGCTGGATGAGATTTGCAAGAAAGAGACGATCTTCGGCACCAATACTTCCGGCCTTTCAGTCACCGACATGGCTGCAGCGACAAAAAGGCCGGATAAACTCCTAGGAATGCATTTTCATAACCCTGCCCCTGTGATGCAGCTCTTGGAATTGGTCAGAACCATTATGACGAGCGAGGAGACGATCGACTCTGTGAAACGCTGGGGAGCGACTCTCGGGAAGACAGTCGTCGTTGCTCCAGATGTGGGGGGGTTTATTGTCACCCGGCTCTTTACTCCTTTCCTCCTGGGAGCAGTCAGGATGCTCGAAGCCGGGATCGCTTCGAGAGATGAAATTGATCTCTCGATGAAGTTGGCCGTTAATCATCCTATGGGGCCTTTAGAAGTGGTTGACTTCATCGGGTTGGATACAGAGTTATCTATCGCCGAAACCCTGTATGAGGAAACGAAAGATCCGAAGTATGCCCCTCCCCTTCTGCTGAAGAAGATGGTGACGGCGGGGTGGCTTGGGAGGAAAACCGGCAAAGGATTTTATGAATACAAGATATGAATCGATGTGAGGTGTCGCTTGTTTTCGACCAATCAGGATTCTACTGCCCCCTTCTTAAGGGTTGAAAAAGTCTCTAAATCATTTGGCGGATTGATGGTCATTCAGCAACTTTCCTTCTCCCTCCAAAAGGATGAGATCTTAGGGGTGATCGGCCCGAACGGATCCGGGAAAACGACCCTGTATAACCTTATCACGGGCTTTCTAAGAACGGACGAGGGCAGAATCGAATATTTTGGAAAAAATATTGCAAACCAGAGACCCTCCACGATCTGTAAGTCCGGGATTACAAGGACTTTCCAATTGGTCAAACCTTTTGTCGGATTAACCTCTTTAGAGAACGTCATGGCGGGCCGAGCCTACGGAAGGGAGCCTGCAACGGACATCAAGCAGGCGAAAAAAGAAGCAATCGAATTACTTGATTTGACAAATTTGAGCAAGAGACAAGAGGTGGTCGCCTCAAAACTCAGTTTGATCGATCGCAAGAGACTTGAAATTGCCAGGGCTTTAGCCACCCGACCTAAATTACTATTGCTCGATGAGGTCTTTTCGGGATTAAACCCTTCCGAAACAGAGGAAGCGCTTCGTTTGATTATGAAGATCAAGGGACTTGGAATCACTCTGATGATCGTAGAACATATTCTCAAGGTGATCCTGGGGGTTTCTCATCGGATCATTGTCCTCAGTTCAGGCACCAAAATATTCGATGGCCTTCCACAGGAGGCGATTAACGATCAGAAGGTGATTGGGGCTTATTTGGGGGAAGATTTTCATGCTTGAAGTACATCAGGTGGACGTTCATTATGGAGACATTCAGGCCTTATGGAATGTCTCGTTTCGAGTGGAAAACGGGGAGATCGTATCCTTAATCGGATCGAATGGATCTGGGAAAACGACCGTTCTAAAAACGATCTCAGGAATTTTAAGCCTCACCAAGGGAAGCGTGACCATTGATGGGGTCCGATCCGATACCATCAAGGCCTATCAAATCGTCGAACAGGGTGTGTCTTTGGTGCCTGAGGGAAGAAGGTTATTTCGGGATATGACCGTGCTTGAGAATCTGGAACTGGGTGGCTATATCGAGAGGACACGACCACAAAAAGATAAAAACGTGAAATGGATTTTTCAAATGTTCCCTGTCCTCGATCAACGCGTCCATCAATTAGCAGGAACTCTCAGTGGCGGCGAGCAACAGATGCTGGCCATTGCAAGGGGTCTGATGTCAGAACCCAAATTGCTCCTGGTCGACGAGCTCTCTCTCGGTTTGGCCCCACTCATCGTAAAACATATCTATATGACTCTAAAAGAAATTAACCGTTCAAAGAAAATGACTATTTTGGTTGTGGAGCAGAATGTACGGCTGGCCTTAGAAATATCGGATAGAGGATACATCATTGAAAATGGCCGGATTACGGGTGAAGGGAAAGGGAGTGAACTCCTGAAGAGCGACAAGGTCAGAAGTGCTTATCTCGCAATGGGGTAGAAATTCGTGTTAAGGTTTATACAGATCCTTAGCTATGGGTTCCTCAATGGCGCTCTATACAGCCTGGTGGCGCTAGGATTGTCCCTGGTGTTTGGAGTGATGAATTACCTGATGGTGGCCCATGGAGGACTGATTATGCTGGCCGCTTATACGACCTTCTGGGCTTTTTTTTACACCCGTATCGATCCCTTCCTGTTCATCCTGCTCGTAACCCCTCTGTTTTTTGTCATCGGATGGATCCTGTTCAAAATCCTCTTTCAGTCACTTATGAAATTCCCTGAGGGGGAAAAAATAAAGAATTCCTTACTGATTTCTTTTGGCCTGCTATTGATCTTTTCCAATCTGGCCATCCTGTTCTGGACGGCGGATGAAAGGGCCGTGACGACGGTTTATGCCGGAAAAGTCCTGGACGTGTTTGGAATCCGTCTACCCTACATCGGCTTGGGAGGAGTGGCCATCGCCATTATCGTCATCATTGCCCTTCATTTGTTCCTTACCCGGACTTATTTCGGAAAGGCCATTCGAGCCGTATCAATGGATCACGAGGCCGCGACGTTGATGGGTATCAATGTCAATAAAGTATATCTGGTGGCCTTCTCGATTGGGTGTGCCTTGGCTGGAATTCCAGGTGTTTTGACCTCCTTGCACGCTTTAAACCCGGCAATCTCTTTTGATTTAACGAATAAGGCCTTGATCGTCTTAATCCTGGCTGGAGTCGGGAGCATTAAGGGGGTATTAATCGGAGGTTTCTTCCTGGGAGCGATTGAGGCGGCCGGAGTTTATCTGGTTGGAACTCCTTACAGGGAAGTTTTTGGACTCATTCTATTTGTCTTGATCCTGATGTTTCGACCGCAGGGATTGACTGGGAAAAAGGCATGAAGCATCTCCTTCTCCTTGTTGGAATCGTGATCTGTTTGGCTTTGGTGCCAATGGTCATTACCAAAACTTATATACTCAACCTGATCATCCTGATCTGTCTTTATACGATTCTATCCCATAGCTGGAATATTTTGGGAGGCTATACGGGACAGATCAGCCTAGGACATTCCACCTTTTTCGGAATCGGCGCGCTGATATTCCGACACCTATGGACCCTGGGCATCCCTCCCTATCTTGCCTTATGCGGGGCTTCAATTTCTTCACTCGTCCTTGCCTCAATCATAGGATTTCCGGCCTTCAAATTGAAGGGGCATTATTTCGCCATCGGAACCCTGGCCCTCTCCATGATTGCCTCCGTTACGGTCCAAAACATCTTCCCTGGAGTGAGCTTTGCTCCTCCGCAACATCTCGCGAATTATAACCTCGTTCCGATCTATTACATGGCGTTGACCGTGGCTGTCATTACCATTGGCCTCGTCTCATTTTTAAACCGTTCCAAACTGGGTCTGGCATTCGTTTCTATTCGCGAGGAGGAGGACGCTGCAGAAGCAATAGGAATCAATACCTTTAAGTATAAGGTGATTTCGATGACCCTCAGTACTCTCATTGCGGGCCTGGGAGGGGGGCTCTTCTCCTTCTATGTGGCCAGCTATTACTACTATGTCCCCTTTGAGTTGGGATGGTCATTCGATCCAGTACTCATCGCCTCGATCGGAGGCGCAGGGACAGTGCTAGGGCCTGTGTTAGGCTCTATTGTCTTTGTGATATTGAAAGAATTGTTTGCCATCAGCCTCGGACAAATGAATGTGCTCATTTTCGGCATCGTTTTCATCTTCACGGTTCTCTTTCTTCCCAAGGGGCTTGTTGGAATCATCGGGATGGTTCGAGGGGTTAAAAAATCTCAAGTCGGTTTTGCGAAAGAGAGATGACCTCTCTTGAAAGAGTGAAAAAATTAGGAACTTTCTAAACGAAAGAAAGGAGGAGAATATGGAAAAGAGAAAGTTATCGAAAAAGGTGATTAGTTGGGCATGCGTTTTGGTTTTCACTATGACCCTGGGCGTCACCTCAGCGGCTTTTGCACAGGCTCCAGCGACGATTAAACTTGGAGCGGTGATCGCGCTGACCGGTGCGATGGCCTCTGGCGGGAAGGATATCAGAGACGGTTATGAAATTGCTGTAAAACATATCAACGATGCCGGAGGTGTTTTCGTCAAGGAATATAATAAGAAGATACCGATTGAGCTGATCATATTAGATGATGAATCAGATTCGGTCAAGACGACGACAAGGCTTGATAAGTTGGATTCGGTGGATAAAGTCGTTTGTTATCTTGGCGGATTTTCAAGTGACCTGAATGTGGTTGGCATGTCGACCGCGGAGAAAAATAAGGTCCCCTGGATCGGCGTCACCGTTGCGGCAGAGGCTCCATTCAAAAAGGGATTCAAATACATCTTTGTCCCTTTCTCACTGGCCTCCGATCAGGTGATCACTTTCTTCGATTTTCTCGATTCCATTCCAAAAGAGCAGAGGCCGACCAAGCTGGGCCACATGGAACTCCAGGTGGACTGGGGGAAGGAATGCGGCGATCACATCCGGGATATGGCCAAAAAACGGGGATACACAATTGTGGCTGACCTGAAGTACGCCCCTCCCACGAAAGATTTTTCGTCCATCATCTTGGACTTGAAGTCCGCCGGCGCCGATGTCGTCTTCTCGGTCCCGACCCCTCCTCAAAGCATTGTCATCGTTAAGCAGATGAAAGAGCTTAATTACGCACCCAAGGTAACTCTCTTCATTCGAGGACCCGATCTGAGTACTTATTGGGGCGCGATGGGAAAGGACGCAAACTACATCATCTCCGACGGCAACTGGCACGAAAGCATGCCTTATCCTGGGAATGACAGGGTGGTCAAAGACTATCGTGCCAAGTATCCGGATGTGTCAAGCATCGGCATCCCCGTCGGCTGCTCCTATGCAGCCGTGCAGATTCTGGCAAAAGCCATCGAGATGGCTGGGACCTTGGATCGGGAAAAGCTTCGAAACACCATTGGAAAGGTAGAGATGATGACGGTAAGAGGTCCTATCAAATTCAGGGAGAATGGATCGGCTATTATTAAATACGGCTTCCGTCAGTGGCAGGATGGGAAAAATGTCCAGATATACCCTAAAGAAGTGGCCATCAGTCAGCTTCGTTTAGCTCCTCCATGGGACAAAAGATAACACCCAAAAAGATTCACTTTGGTTGACGTTGCCTTAGATGGAAAAGGGGAGACTCCATGGGTCTCCCCCTTTCCATCAGTTATCTTTCCAAGTGGGTTTGCGTTTCTCCAAAAAAGCTTTGAGTCCCTCCATGGCGTCATGGGTTTTCATCAATTTGTCGAGATAGATCTTCTCAATGGCTTTGAGCCCTTGATCCATATCATCATTGAGGCCGGCGAGCACCGCTTCCTTTGTCAGCTTCAGAACGATCCCGCTCAATTTTGAAAACTTCCCAACGAAAGCCTCTACTTCTTGAGCCAGGGAAGCTTCAGGGACAACCTTATTCACCAGTCCGAGGCTATAAGCCTCCTGAGCACTGATGGTATCGCCGGCAAGAATGAGTTCCATGGCCTTTTTCCGGCCAATCATCCTCGGGAAAACCAAGGCAGCAATCGGAGGGAAAACGCCGACCTGTATCTCGGGTTGTCCGAATTTTGCCTTCTCCGTGGCGAGCACCATGTCACAGTACAAAGCCAGTTCGCATCCTCCTCCCAGGGCGGCCCCGTTGACCACAGCCAGAGACGGGACTTTCAAGGCGTCCATGAACCTGAACATCTGATGGAAGGTTTGGATCATCTTGGTTGCCAGATCCCCAAGGTGGTCTGCCACCTCCACGCCCACCGAGTAGGCCTTGCCTGCAGCCTGGACCACAAGGAGCTTCAAACCCTTTTCACTCTTTAAGCTCGAAAGAAAACTGTTGATCTCCTCCATCATTTCGATGTTTAGCCAGTTGAGAGGAGCACGATTGAGCGTCAGGGTAGCGACACCCTCCTTCAATTCGGTCTGAATATGTTTGAAAGCCATTTGATTCACCTCCCGTTCTCTTGAGTCGTCAACGTTGATTCGTAATCCGTTATTCGCTAGAGGTAGATCTTACCGGAGCCTAAACTCCCAAAAAGATACCCTTTGGGCTTGAATCTCCCGCCAGCCCAAAGGGTATCTCACTCACTACCGTCTCGTGATCCCATAAGATACTTCACTTACTTCTTCTGGGGTTTGCCTAACACTTCCTCAAAGAATTTGTCATCCACCAGCTTGCCTTCGGCAATATTCTGGCGATACTTGATGAAGTCGATCGTGTCAGCGCCCGTAATCTTCTTCGAGTTGAAGGCGCCGAACCCGAGGTAAGCCTCGCCCATCATATTGGCAGCCAGCCAATGTCGGTTGATGTTCTTTGACTGATCCCAGAAGAATTTCTTCTTGTTCCGGATACCGTCGATGGACATAATCAAGCAGCCGGGGAAGAGATTCGCAAACGTCCAGCAAATCCTCTCTACCTCTGCGTCCAGGAGTGCAAAATCAAACTCGTTGTTCTTGAGCTTGTTATTGACCAGCTCCCGTGCCTGTTTGAATTCGTCGCCCGCCTTGTAATCACCGTATACAATTTCACCGTCTTTCACATAGGCATCGGTGATGATCTGCGGGTTGCGCAACCATTTGCCTTTGTCGTCTTTCAATACGGGGACAGCCTTCGAGATCAATCCCTTTCGCAACATCTTATAAGCAGACCACATCTCGCAGCTGATACAGTTCCACATGGCATCTTCAATGGTTAGATACCAGGGAAGAAAGTCAGAGGCGCCTCCCACCGGGGCTGACCCGTGGCGGGGACCCGCCTGGCCGAAAATAGCCAGGTCAGAAGCAACCGTGATGTCGCACGCAGTTCCGATCTCCTGACCTCCGGCAACCCTCATGCCGTTTACCCTGCAGATCACAGGTTTCTTGCACATCAGAATAGCGTCGACCATGTTATTGAAGAGTTCCATGTAAGCCCCGTACTCTTCGGGTCGCATGCTGTAATACTCTGAGTACTCTTTCGTGTTTCCGCCGGTACAGAAAGCAAAAGGCCCGGTGCCCGTAAATACAACCGCCACTACGGACCGATCCGTGGAAGCGTTTTCGAAACCGGCGATGACGCCCTTCACCATCTCCGTCGTGTAGGAGTTGTACTGATTGGGGTTATTGAGTCTGATCCAAGCATTATAGAGACCCTGAACGACATTGCCCTTCGCGTCCTTCACCGGCTTCTTTTCATAAACCGTACACGGGGCCTCGGTTCCCCAGTGCTCTTTGCCATACCGATCGTGATTCTTCATTTCATGTTCTCTCGGCATCCAACTTACTGTCATACAAATACCCCCTTCCCTATGGATTTAATTTTATTTCAGCCGTGACTTGGGCGTTCAATTCAAAAGGCGCCGGCTCCTTCTAAAAATCCGGCGTCAGAACCATTCTTTTCTCCGGCGACCCCGCCTTATGGACCTCGTCAAAAACGGATTGGATCTGACTCATCGGCCTGGTCTCGACAAAAGGACCGATATCGATTTTTTTCGAAAGGACCATATCCAGGACGATCGGGTAGTATTCTGGCAGACATCCCCACGTCCCAATCATCTCGGCGTCAAAGGCCATCAGCCGTGAGATGCTGTATTCGTTTTTGGCCATCCCAAATCCGACCACGACCAGCTTCCCGGTGAAGGAGAGAAGTTCCAGAGCAATCTCCTGCCCTGCCTTCGTTCCGGTCACTTCGAAGATCTTCCAATCAAACCCTGCCTCCAGACCGTTCTTCTTGCAGATCTCCCGGAATTCATTTCGTAGATCCTTGATCGCCTTGTCTTGGGAGCTGATGACAAAGTCTGCTCCGTATTTCAACGCCCTCTGCAGCTTCTGCGGATTCCTCGCAATGCCGATCACCGCTTTCGCACCCAGGGCTTTTGCCGTTTGAGCCATGTACACGCCCACCCCGCCGGTGACGCCGATGATGATGACTTTGTCCCCTGGCTGGAGATCTGCCCTCTTGGACGCTTGATAAGGGGTCGTGGCCGCATCGGCCACAACGGCCAAATGCTCCAAAGGAATATTTCCCCGGTTTCTCACCTCGCAGAGATCGATCGAGGGTACGGGGATATGGCTCGAAAATCCTCCATAAACACCTAGACTGTTTCCCGGCATCTTCTGAACTAAGCAGCGATTTCCTCTGCCGGTTTTGCAAAGCATACACTGGCGACAGGGCATCACTGCAGGAACAATCACTTCCTTCCCGACCCATTTTTCATCGCCGGCAACGACGGTCCCGCTGATCTCATGTCCTAAGGTCAACGGTGGTTTCTGAACCGTCGGGACGCCATCGTAGAAGTAGCCCAGGTCCGTATGGCAGACGCCGCATCCTGCCACCTTAACCAATACCTCACCGGGTTTTAAGGCCGGCACTGGAATAGAAGTCTTAGCCAACTTGCCGGGTGTGACCTCTCCAGTCTCTTTGTTTTTGGCTGTGGGTTGAACCATTTGCCAAGTCTCAATGTTATCAGGTATTGTTGCCATTCGTTTCACCCCTTTCTGTTCAAAAATTAAAAGTTCGAATATCGAAATCCGAGACAATGTCAAAATCCTAATAAATAAATTTCCTAAACGTATTTTTTCTCCCAGTTATGAGTTTTGAATTTCGCCTGCCCGCCGCAGGCAGGGATTTCCTGCTTCGCATTCTACTTTCATCCCCCCTTTCCCAAATTTGATTTTCAAAGTGTGGATTGTTTGAATGTCACGTAGCCTAAAACTTAAGACACTTAACTCCGAACTCTAAACTTCAACATCAGGTCATCCCGAGACCCCCGTCGACGCAGATAAGCTGGCCGGTGATATAGTTCGCGTCGTCCGAAGCTAAGAAGACGAAGGTCTGTGCTACCTCTTCGGGTTCGGCAAATCGAGCCAGCAAAATCCTGCCCGCGTAAATCTCTTTCAGCTTGGGGTCAGTCCGAATCTTCTCGGTCATCTCAGTACTGACATATCCCGGCTGAACCACGTTCACTGTAATCCCATAGCCAGCCAATTCCCGGGCGGCCGACTTGGTCAGAGCAATGATCCCCCCTTTTGCTGAACTGTAATTAATTTGTCCCTTTGTCCCCCACAGCCCGGCGGATGACGTCACATTGATGATCTTCCCGCTTTTTCGTTCCATCATATACTTGGAAGCCGCTTGGGTGCACAGAAAGGGCCCTTTCAACTGGATGTCGATCACCTCATCCCACTGCTCCTCTGTCATCTTGTAAAGCATGTTCGGCTTTGATACGCCTGCGTTGTTTACCAGAATATCGATCTTTCCGTAGTTGTCAATTGCTGTCTGAATGATTTTTTCTGCATCGGCCTTTGCAGCAACATTTCCCTTTATTGCAACTGCTTTCTTCCCTATCTTTTTAATCATTTCGACCACTTCTTGTGCGGGCTGATCTTTGCTGGCATAGTTGACAACAACATCAGCCCCTTCCTTCGCATATGCAAGACAGATCGCTCTTCCAATGCCCCTTCCCCCACCTGTTACGACCGCAGCTTTACCCTCGAGCCTGCCCATCATATCCTCCTTCTTTTTCACTTTTTTAAAAAGCCGAAATAATTTGTGAATATATTCTCATGAATACGCAAAAAAATACTACATTTTCATTCTAAATACAAGAGAATTCTCGATTGAATAAAATTCATTTTAATTACGACAAGTTATGGTCAAGTTTTATCTTCTGCAACGTTTTTCTCTATGACCCTTTTAATCCGTTACCTTCTTGACCATCCCGGCGAAACTCCTCGTAATCTTTCAGAGGCAAAAACGCCTAGAAGAAAATGCGGCTGATCACCGCAGGTTTTTTTAAGTTATCACAAACGGAAGAAGTGCTCATGGGCAGGACGGCTATTCGATTTTCAATTCCAGGTTGATCATCTCGCCTCCTCTTGTAAATCCCATGGCCCGAAAAAATTTGAGTAGATCCCAATCACTCCAATTCACTAAGGTGTAGACGATGCTCACACCAACCCCTTTGAGATTCCTGACAAACTCCTCACTCAATTTTCTCGCCACACCCCTGTGTTGATAATCAGGATCGACCCCGATCGTACTGATCCACCCCACTGTTTCAGGAACGCCGAATTCCCAGCCGCTCATTTCACCCATGATGAACCCGATCACCTTCCCTTCGAGTTCTGCGACTAAACCCGAAAAGGGATACCGGGCATTAGGGAGCTCGATCTTTTTTTTCCAAAAATCCTGCCTGGCCTTACCTAAGACCTTCCGATCAATTTCAACAATCGCATCCAGATCTCCGAAGGTCAGAGGTCTGATGTCCAGTCTCTCCAGGAAATCCTCCTCCATCGGCTCCCTTTCCCCCCATCCCATCACTATTCAATCATCGCAATGACGGCTTCTGCCTCAACCTCCTGACCCGGCGCCACACGAATCTCTTTTACCGTTCCGGTAACCGGAGCCACGACAGGCATCTCCATTTTCATCGCCTCCAAGCACGGCCACCTGATCATCCTCTTTGACCTTATCTCCTACCTTCACTGACACTGAAACAATCTTTCCTACCATTGGTACAGTCACTGGTGTCCCCATGACATTTTCCTCCTTTTACGAAGCAAGTTTTTTTATTTAAGTCCCAACGCGTTTCTTGCGATGATCATCTTCTGAATGTTGGATGTTCCCTCCACAATCTGATAGGATTTGGCATCCCGGTAGAACCGTTCCACGGGATATTCCGTTGAAAAGCCGTAGGATCCGAAGATCTTGACGGCGGTGATTCGCGGCTCGAACGGCGACCTCCGCCGCATAATATTTTGCGCAGGAAACCTCGATGGTGTTCTCGTTGCCCCTGATCTCTGTTCCAGGCGGCCCGATGGACGAGCAAGCCGGGCAGCCTCTTCTTCCACATACATCTCTGCAATCTGCTCCTGAATCATCTGGAAATTCGCAATCGGCTGTCCGAATTGCTCACGCTCGTTGGCATATCGAACGGAATGCTCAAGGCAGGCCCTGGCCACACCCACGGCTCTTGCCGCTGAGGAGAGTCGGGTATTGTCCAGCATGGACATGCAGATTTTGAACCCGTCCCCTTTTTGACCGACCAGGCAGTCCTTGGGCAGCTTCACGTCTTCAAAGACGATCTCTCCTGTCGGAGCGCAGAAAAGACCCAGTTTCGAATCGATGGACTTCTGGGTGACGCCCGGGCGCATGCATGTCCACCATGAACGCCGACATGCCCTTGATGCTTCGCCGCCTTATCCGTGTAGGCATAGACGATCCCCACATCGGCCACAGGCACCCCGGAGATCCACATCTTCGTCCCGTTCAGAATAAACCCGTCCTCCGTCTCTCTGGCCGTCGACTTCATGGAAGCCACATCGGATCCGGTGTTGGCTTCGGTGATGGCGAAACAGCCAAGCAGGTCCGCATTGATCAATTTCGGAATCCACCGTTCCCGCTGTTCCTCCGTCCCGAAATTGAGAAGGACAGACTGGATGGAGTTCATCTGAAGGTTGAAGGGAAGTCCCCACGAAGGAGAGATCCTTCGCGATCTCTTCGGTCATCACGGAGGCTGCAAGATAACCACTTTCGTTTCCGCCGTATTTCTCGGGAGCAATACAGCCAAAGAAACCCAATCTCGCCATTTCCTTTACAATTTCTTTCCGGAAACGATGCTCCTTCTCATCTTCTTCCATGGTGGGAGCAATCTTCTTCTCTGCAAAATTCTTAGCCATTTCACGCATTGCTTCTTGTTCTTCTGTCAACTTAAAATCCATAAAATCGCCTCCTCCCGTTTAGATTGTGCAATTTATAACAAAGGACTATTCTTTTGTCAAGATATTTCTGTTATTACTCGATAGTTTCAACCTATTGTTTTTATTTGAGCTTTAAATATGAGTGTTAGCTGACCGAATAGGAACCTTGACAATACTGACTAAATGGGCAATAAGGAGGTGATGAGAATAATGGGTTTAGACGTCGGGTCCCGCACCATTGGAATAGCGATCAGTGACGAGCTGGGGTTGACAGCTCAGGGCCTCAAAACCCTTAAGAGAAAATCGAAAGAAGACGATCTACGAGAGATCACCACCATCATTGGCCAATTTGAAATTAGCAAGATTGTCGTTGGACTTCCCAAGAACATGAACGGAACTCTTGGGGGACAGGCAGAGAACGTGCTCGGGTGGGTTGATGTCCTAAAGGATCAGACCCAACTCCCGGTGGTAACCTGGGATGAACGGCTTTCAACGGTTGGAGCCAATAGGGTTCTATTGGAGGCAGATCTTTCCAGAAGAAAGAGGAAGAAGGTGATTGACAAGCTGGCAGCCGTCTTTATTCTTCAGGGGTTCCTGGACGGAAACAGATCATGAAATCCTCTCTCAGGAGCAAGCTCTTCCTCTTCTCGCTGGGAATTGTCTTTCTTATTTCTGCTTCCCTTCTTTCCTGGTTTCTCTTCATCCCCTTCTCCGAGACGGAATCTACGAAGATCGTCTTCATAAAAAAAGGGACTCCTCTCAGAAGGGTTTCACAGCTCCTCGAAGAAGAGCGAATTATCAGGAATAAACGTCTTTTCGTTTTCCTCGCTACAATTCTGGGGAAAAAGACGAAGATCAAAGCAGGAGAATACGAATTCCGTACCCCAATCCTTCCTCTCGATGTGTTGTCTGCTCTTGCCAAGGGACAGGTCAAACGTCATCTGGCGACCATTCCTGAGGGATTCACCGTGACCCAAATCGCTCAATTGTTGGAAAATTTGAATCTCGTGGAGAAGAAGGGGTTCCTTCAAAAGACCTCCTCTCCGGCTTTCATCGATGCTCTCGGCCTTTCTCAATTAGCGGGACCCACTTTGGAAGGCTACCTCTTCCCTGACACCTACCACCTGTTCAGGGAAATGGATCCGGATGAAGTCATTCAAATCATGGTCCATCGATTCAGGAAGATCTTCGGCCCCGAGTTTGCTGGTTGGGCGTCTGAATTGGGAATCCCCCAAAGGGACGTCGTTATACTAGCCTCCATCATCGAAAAAGAGACGTCCCTCCCCGAAGAGAAGCCTCTGATCTCTGCCGTGTTTCACAATCGTCTCAGAAAGAAGATCCCTCTCCAAAGTGATCCCACCGTGATCTATGGAATAAGAAATTTTAACGGAAATCTAACCAAACAAGACTTGATGAGACCCACTCCTTATAACACCTATCTCCTTCCTGGACTTCCCCCCACCCCTATCTGTAATCCTGGGAGAGACTCCCTCTCCGCCGCTGTCCACCCTGCTCCCGTCTCGTACCTTTATTTCGTTTCTAAGAACGACGGGTCTCACTATTTTTCTTCTAACATCGAAGAACACAATCGAGCCGTGTGGAAATACCAGAAATATCCCAGAAAAAATAACTTGACAAAAAAGTGAACTCTCATTTATCTTTAGCCTTCATTTGTCGTATGAGTGAGGCATTTTCTCATCTTTCCCCTCCTCTTTCCTTGGGAGAGGAGAGGAAGTAAGGTGAAAAGGGAGGTTTATCATGAAAGACGTGGCGGTGATCGGAGTGGGTCAGAGCAGCTTCGTCAGAGGTTATGAGGGGTCGATCCGGGAACTGGCCTTCGAGGCCTTCAGGGAAGCCATGCAAGATGCGGGCATCACACACAAAGATGTGGATGCTTCCGTTTTCTGCTCGGCTCCCGAGTATGATAAGCAGCGCTCGCCTGCAGGCGTGCTGGCAGAATACCTGGGCCTGATTCCACAGCCGACGTTTTACGTCGAGACCGTTTGTTCTTCGAGCAGCACCGGCGTCAAAGTAGCCTACAGCATGATTAAGTCCGGCCTCCACGACGTTGTCGTTGTCCTCGGGTTCCAGAAGATGTCTGAGATCACATCTGCGGAATCCCAGGAGAGAATGGGCAGGGGCGCCGACATCCAGTGGGAGGCACCCTTCGGAACCATGATGCCCGCGTATTACGCTCTTTATGCACAGGCCTATATGGCGAGGCATGGTCTGACCCACGATGACTTGATGGGTGTCAGGCTCAAATCATCTACCTATGGCGTGATCAATGAGAGAGCGGTCTACAGAAAGCCCGTTAAGCCCGGAGATTTTAAACAGGGTGACCCGGAAGCGAAACTGGCAGGCCCCGTCGCTTGGCCGCTTCGGGTGGGTGACTGCTGCGCGAACGCAGATGGAAGCTCCTGTATCATCCTTGCAAATGCCCAAAAAGCGAAGGCCCTGTCGAAGAAACCGATCTGGATCGTCGGCATCGGTGCGGCCTCGGAGGCAGTCAACATGGCCGCGAGACCCGATTTTGCCAAAGGCTTAAGCGTCGGCTATGCGGCCGCCGCCCAAGCGTATAAGATGGCCGGAATCACCGCGAAAGACGTCAAGGTGGCCGAAGTGCACGACTGCTTTACCATCGCAGAAATCATGGCGTATGAGGGGCTTGGATTCGCCCCGATGGGTGAGGGAAAACAACTTATCCGTGAAAAGGCGACGTACAAGGAAGGGAGAATTCCCGTCAACGCCGATGGCGGGCTACTTTCGAAAGGCCATCCTATCGGTGCAACGGGCGGGTCCCAGATCCGCACCATCGTTCTGCAACTTCGCGGTGAGGCGGGCCCCATGCAGGTTGCCGGCACGCCGGACATCGGCCTTGTCCACAATATCGGCGGCGTCGGACTTTACGGTAATGTGACCATCTTTCGCAGAGATTGAGAAAATCAATGCACAATGATCACTTGGCAATTATCAATGATCAGTGAAATACAAAGACCTCGGAAGGAAGAGCGTGGGGAGTTCCCCGGCTTCTTTTATTGATGATGGCTCATGGGTCATTGCCCATGGGTCATTGACCATTGCCTATTTTGCATTGATCACTTCATAGGAGGTGAAGCATGGGTTTCGAGAAATTCGGGAGAAAGAGCTTTACGGCAGTGACAAAGACGGCGAAATTTGTTGACTTTCTGGCGGAAGGGAAGGTCGAAGGGACGGTTTGTAAGGATTGCGGAGTAAAGTTTTTTCCTCCGAGAGCCGATTGCGCAAAATGTTTCTCAAAGAACCTCGACTGGTTTGAAATGCCCAAGAAAGGCAAGCTTGAGACCTTCACCACCGCCCATTATGCACCGTTTGGGTTCGAGGCGGACCCTCCCTATGCAATGGGCGTTGTGGACTTTGGCGGTGGCCTGAAGCTGTTCGCCCGGATGGCAAAGGATATGAAGCCTGAGGATCTAAAGGTGGGCGTGGACGTAACCGTCAGGCCTCTCAAATACGATGACGGTCAAATTTCCTTCGAGATTACAAAAGCCTGATCCGTGAAATCCGTAAGGAGACACTCCTGACACCCGGGTGTCAGGAGTGTCTCTTTCATTTTCTCACTCCGTTGCAGGTCCGATTACCGATACATCTCCTTAGCAGCCAGATTCTCTGGAACGGCCTCGTCCGTTGATAAATCAACAATCCATGTCCTGATTAAGGGAGGACCTCCTCCTTCACTTCCATATTGTGTCACTCGGTATTTATTCCTTCCAATTCCCTTTGCTTCATATCTCCATTTCAGATTTGGGAAAGCTCGCTCCTTTTCTTCTACCATCCTCATCTCGACAGACCTTTTTCTACCTGTCGCCGAATCAGGCAGGGTGGGATGGTTCTTCACCAATTCTACAGCCTGAGAAGCGAGCGCCTTCGACCGACTCACACTTCTTTTGGAGGGGCTTGTTTTTCCAGCAAGGGATAGGAGACTCCCTTTCTTAATCTCTATTTCCAAATTATTTCCATCTGCCCCTAAATAGCCGGTTTCCCCTGAATCAAATTTTACCCGGTAGAAATTCATCGTCCCTGAACGATTTTGTACTATATCTTGAATGACCAAGACCTCTTTCTCTCTCTTGATGCCTAATTTTCTCTCTGAATCATCCGGAGACTCATAGAACGTTGGAGGATTGAGGGTGGGTACGGTCAAGAATCGCCTGCCGATGTTCCGTTTCAATTTTGCAAGTTTCTCTCTTTCATACTCCTCAATGGCCGGAATCGGGCCGCGATTTGAATCTTCCATATTGGAAGGCGGTTCCTCATTTTTCGCCAGCAGAGGCCGAGAATCGTCAAAAAAATGGCGACCGAGGCACGGGTCAGTTTGAACGAAGGAGAAATAAGACAATACAGAAAATACGACTGAAATAAGAAGGCGGACTTTCATGGGGCAATCCTCCTGTTTAATCCTCGCATGCAATTACGATGCCCCCCTCTGAAACCCATAACTCATTGAAATTCCTAAATCCGTCAGCGAGTATATTTGAGGAGTCTGATCGGAAACATACCTTTTGTCCAATTTTGTCAAAATCATAATCTATTGCGGGCAACACACAAAACCCGATCGAATAAAGAAAAGAATATTTATGAAAGCAAATTATTTCTTCCATCCACAAACGGTTACTTGCGACTCTGTTCAAGAATTGATAATTATGAAGATCGACCCCTATCTTGAGCGGTCGGAGTCCTTTATGGAGGGATTCTTGCGGGGGATCATCGCCTGCCAATGATGGGTATTTACTACACATTCCCAAGACGGGTCCGAAAAATTACCGGATGTGATCAATACCCCATTTGCCTGTTGAGCCCAATTTAAAGCATGGCCTTTATCGTAAAAAACCTGATACGGTTGATCTAAGTAAAAGATGATCTTCGCTTCCTCAATATTTAGAAAGGCATATGGCCTCCCCAAGGTACTGACTTCGGCAGCCTGTGTTTTCAGATTCGGTCCTTCTTGGATCAAAGGCACTAGACCTACCACGTAAATGAGCCAGACTGCGAACACAGCTCCGACCATCCCCCAAACGTACTTCCTGATAGTGCTTGCAATCATGACCGCACCAAGCAGTCCGAGCAACACAGACACATACCCAAGAATTCCTGTCCCTACTGTAAGAGTCCGGGGGAATAAAAGGGTGACGCCAAAGAGACCGATCATCGCAAGCCCCAGCAAAACCCCGACCACTTTCACCGCGCTCTGAATACCCCACGCCATCTCACCAGCGGCAAATCCTCTGAGCATATTTGCCACCAAAATGGCGGCGAAAGGCTGGATGGGCAGCAAATAATAAGGGCGCCTTGATCCTGAGAGAGTAAAAAAGATAAATATGGCACCGAAAAGAATGAGGGCCTCTGGAATTTGAGATACAGGGCGACGGACCCCTCGCCAGGAGTGACCGATGGCAAACGGCAATAGGAATGACCAGGGTGCGGCTAAATAGAATATTTTGACAAAGTATGTATAGAAGGGACTTCTATGATCGTATTGCCCGAAGAACCTCAATACATTCTCGCGCCAAACCATTTGTAAAGGCTCCCATGTGGCCCCATGAATACTGGCTATGGTCGGCACAGCAAGGAATACGGCGAAGGAAAGCAAACCGGCTGCAGCCAAAACTTTGATAGGGGGCACCCATGACCCGTCCCATTTTATGACGGATAGAAGCAGAATGGAGAAAATGGGCACGGCGTAGAGGGTCAGCCCTTTCATATTGGCGCCCAGCGCCATGATGATTCCTAAGATATAAACCCATGTGTGCCTATTGTCGGATTTGTGCTTGATAAAATACCATAGACAGAGCAGAATCATGGCGGCATTGGTCATTTCCACCTGGGCATTGCGCCCCCAAAATACAAAACTATAAGATGTGGCTAACGTCCCAACAGACATGAGAGCTGTTTGTTCGTCATACCATCTTTTGGCCAGGTTATGGGTAAGAAGAAGCATGACCACTGACCAGATAACGGATGGAAATCTGGTCGCGAACTCGCTGACCCCCCCGTTGATATAGGCGAATGGCAAGATCTGCCAGTAGGATAACAAAGGTTTGTCCCAGTAGGAATGAATGCCCAACGTCGGGAGGAAAAGATCACCCGATCGTAGCATGGATCGAGCTACGACGGCCCATCTTCCCTCTGAACCCCATAGTGATGGTAAACCTAAATTCGCGGATAGGATGAACAGAGAGAATCCCAAAAGAAGACAGAGAAAGAATTTCGTGCTCATGAATCCCCGAAGAACAGCTATCCCCTTCGACTGCCATTTGAAATATTTCTCATCTTGTTCTTTGAGCTGGGCCATCTCAGCGTAGCTTGGGATGCGGTGATGGATCTCCATTCACAGAGGTTTTGCTGAGAAGACTTCAATCCCAATTTGGTCTTCCCTGGTGTGCATTGCACTTTTTAAATTATAACTTTAGGGGAAGATGGGGTGTTTGTCAATAAGAGAGGCCATCTCCCAACTGAGAATTAAGTATCTGAAATTTCAAAAAGGTCCTAGGCTAAGGAAGAAAACAAAAATCCGAGGCAGATCAGGGCAAGTCCGAAATATCGTATCGTGGGGATGGGTTCAAGGAAGAAAAATCGGGCCGAGAGCATGACCAGAATAAATATAAGGGCAGTAAAGGGGTAGACAAAACTCAAGCTCGTCTTCGACAGGGCAATGAGCCAAAGAATGGTACTGAGGACGTACAGAACCAGTCCTGATAAAACGAAGGGATTCAATATCAGTTTAAGCAGTTCACCGATCAGAGACCCTCTTAAAGTTATCTCTCCGGTCAAAAAAACGCCTTTCTTAAAGAATATTTGGCCTAAAGTGGCAGAGCAGACGGATATGAGAAGCAACCATGCCGGTTTCATTGATTTCTCCTTTTCTTGAACCGCTGACGACAGCTCGTGGAGCCGATTCTCGACCTGATTATTAACTCACTTCCCCCTGGATCGTCAAGCACATCGCCACCTGCCGAAGGGGAAATTTAGACGGCTGCATTTGACATGCGATCCCTCATATTCTATACTCTTTCGAAAAGAAAGGGAAATTTTAGTTTTCTCGGAGAGTTATTTGTTTGGGAGGGGCAATTTCCGCAAGTATTGAACAATCTATTCTCCATACAACAGCAATGCATCCGATAATGGAGGATTTCCCACTGTGAAGGTAAGAAAAGAGTTTTTGCCTCTGAGTCGGCCATCGATCGGCGAAAAGGAAATAGAAGGGGTCGTATCCTGTTTGAAGTCCGGGTGGATCACGACAGGACCCCTCTGCAAGTCCTTTGAAGAGAAGTTCTGTGAACTCACGGGTGCTTCGCATGCGCTTTCCCTCTCATCCGGCACGGCAGGCATGCATCTCATGATGCTGGCCCTGGGCATTAAACCAGGGGATGAAATTATTACTCCGTCGATGACCTTTGCTTCTACGTTGAATATGATCTCCCTTGCCGGGGCAAAACCTGTTTTTGTCGACATTCATTATGATACCTTGAATATGAACGCCGATCTTGTTGAGGAGAAAATTACTAAGAATACAAAAGGAATCATCCCCGTCCATTTCGCAGGAGCCCCGGCCGACATGGATAGGATACTGGGCATTGCGAAGAAGCATCATCTCTTCGTGATCGAAGATGCGGCCCATAGCCTTGGCAGTTATTATAAAGGCATTCATGTGGGAGGGTGGGGTCAGGTGGCAATCTTTTCCTTCCATCCGATTAAAAACATCACCACCGGCGAAGGCGGCATGATTACCCATAGTGACGACCGGCTCGAAAGTCGATTAAGGCTTCTCAGATTTCACGGAATTGAAAGAGATGCTTGGAAGAGGTACGGCAAGGGAGGGAATCCGGACTATGACATTAAGGAACCCGGGTTCAAATACAACCTGACGGATATCCAGGCCGCACTGGGTCTGGCTCAGCTGTCCAGGCTGGAGGAGCTTAATCAGCCGCAGGAGGATACTGGCTCATCTTTACACGGAAGGATTAGACGGGGTCGAAGGGCTTGGATCTCCCGGGTGTCCCCGCCTATCCGCACATTCATGCGTGGCACCTCTTTGTCATCAAAGTGATTTCTATGGATCGAGAACGATTTATGCAGAGATTATCCGATTACCAGATCGGATATGGAATCCATTTCCCAGCCGGGCATCGTTTAGGGTATATTCGGGAACGGTATGAGATCAAAAAGGGGAGTTGAAAGAGACGGAACGGGCCAATGCCAATCTGTTGTCCTTGCCGTTGTTTCCTGATATGAAGGATGAGGATGTTTCATATGTGTGCGAGGCCATTCGGGAGATCTTAAAGAATGGATAAAGCAACGATGATTTCTCTGGTCATTCCGGTATACAACGAGGAAGCCAGCCTTCCCCGGCTGATGGAACGACTCAGGCCGGTGATGCAACAGATGGGGAAGAGGCACGAAATTATTTTTGTGGACGACGGGAGCCGGGATCACACTCTTCCGATCCTGAAGAGCTTCTTGAATCTACCCCGAGGTCAGGGTGGTCGAATTGACGAGGAACTACGGACAGCATGCAGCCATCTTCTCCGGGTTCTCTATCGTCCGAGGCGACATCGTCATCACCCTGGATGCCGATCTCCAGAACCCGCCCGAAGAGATTCCGAATCTGGTGAGGGTGATGGAGGAAGGAGATTACGATGTCGTGGGCACGATCCGAAAAGAACGAAAGGACTCCCTCTTCAGAACCCTGCCCTCCCGTCTGATCAACGTGGTCGCGCGGAAGATCACGAAGGTGACCATGTCAGACTGGGGCTGTATGCTTCGAGCCTACCGGAAAAATATTGTTGACCGGATGGTGACCTGTCACGAACATTCCACCTTCATTCCGGCGCTGGCGACTTACTTTTCCAAAAAAGTGACCGAGATTGAGGTGGTTCATGAAGCCAGGCACGCCGGAGATTCCCATTACTCTATGCGGAAGCTCATCAACCTCCAGTTCGACCTGGTCTCTTCCTTCTCCGATTTTCCATTGAAGTTTATCATGTACGCCGGTATCGGAATGGCGTTTTTCGGGGTTTCCTTTGGCGTGGTGCTAGGCATTGCCCGGGTTCTCTATGGTGCGCAATGGGCTGCCGAAGGGGTCTTCACCCTCTTTGCAATCCTTTTTACTTTCATCGGTTTTCAGTTCTTTGCACTCGGGGTGATGGGCGAGTATATCGGCCGGATATACAGGGAAGTCAGAAAAAGGCCGGAGTACATGATTGAAAGGGTTTATCCCTAGGATGAAAGCGGTCGTTTTTGCCTATCATAATATAGGCATCGTTGGCCTGGAGGCCTTGGCGCGGGAAAAATTCGATATTCGGGCCATTTTCTCCCATCTCGATGACCCTGAGGAGAACATCTGGTTTGGCTCGGTGGCGGAGTGGGGAAAGAAGAACCAAATCCCGGTGTTCTGTCCTAAGAATGTCAACACTCCCGAATGGATCGACAGGATCCGCAAGATATCGCCTGAAGTTATTTTTTCATTCTACTATCGGAATCTTCTGGGCAGTGATATCTTAATGATTCCCATCCGCGGGCGCGTTTAACCTTCACGGTTCTTTGCTCCCGGCCTACCGGGGGCGGTCCCCGGTCAACTGGGTTCTTGTCAACGGAGAGCAGCGAACGGGTGTGACGTTACATTACATGCTCAAAGCGCCCGACGCAGGAGATATCGTCGGGCAGAAAGAGGTGGGCATCGAATTTGAAGATACGGCCTATACCCTTTACCAGAAGCTTTGTGGAAGAGCAAGAGACCTCCTTGAGGAAGCGCTCCCGCTGATCAAGAAAGGAAATGCCCCGCGCGTCGCACAGAACTTGAGTCAAGGGAGTTACTATGGAGGGCGGAGGCCTGAGGACGGAAAGATAGACTGGAGCTGGCCGGTCATGAGAGTTTACAATCTGATCAGGGCGGTGACAGAACCCTTCCCGGGAGCTTTCACTTACCTGCCCGGAGGTGAAAAGCTGTTCATCTGGTGGGGTCTTCCTGAAACAAGACAGCGTTTCGATGGGCCCCGTCGGAGCTTTAGGATTTGAAAAGGATCATGTCTACGCCCGGGCGTCTGACGGAAGGCTGAGATTGTTGGATATCGGGGTGAGAAAGCAACGGATGAAGGATCATCAAATTCTTGATTTTTTCAAAAACCAACAGGGAGTCATCTTAAAATGAAGATACTGATACTGGGCGTCAATGGTTTTATCGGGCATCATTTGACCCAGCGGATCCTTGATGCCACGGATTGGAGCGTTTTCGGAATGGACCTTGCCGCCGACAGGCTGGAGAAGGTGATCCATCATCCCCGATTTCACTTCCTCGAAGGAGATATCTCGATCAACCGGGAGTGGATCGAGTATCACGTCAAGAAATGTGATGTCATCATCCCGCTCGTTGCGATTGCCACGCCGAAGCTCTACATGACCAATCCCCTGGGTGTCTTCGAATTGGATTTCGAGATGAACCTGAACATCGTCAAACAATGCGTAAAATACGAGAAAAGGATCGTCTTTCCTTCCACCTCGGAAGTGTACGGGGCTTCCCCGGACCCTGAATTCAAAGAGGATGAAAGTTTCCTCGTCCTTGGACCCATCCATAAAGAACGGTGGATTTATTCCTGCTGCAAGCAACTTCTCGACCGGGTGATTTACGCGTACGGCACCCGAGGTTACTTGGAGTTCACCCTGTTCAGGCCCTTCAACTGGATCGGGCCGAGGCTCGATTCTCTGGATGTTGCCAAGGAGGGAAGTTCCAGGGTGGTCACCCAGTTCATCGCGGAACTCTTAATGAAAAGACCCCTCTCCCTGGTGGACGGCGGCGATCAAAAAAGATGCTTTACCCACGTGGACGACGGAATCGGCGCGCTGATGAAAATCCTGGAGAACAAGGATGGCTGCTGCAAAAACGAAATCATCAACATCGGCAACCCCGAACAACGAATGTTCGATCAAAGAACTTGCCCATATCCTAAAACGGATCTTCATGGCCCATCCGAAACATAGAGACGACAAGGCTTTCTCCGAGATCGTTGAAACACCCTCGGACACCTATTACGGGAAAGGCTACCAGGACATTTACGCCCGGAAACCCAGCATCGAAAAAGCCAAGAAGCTCCTCGGATGGACTCCCAAGATCGGGCTTGAGGAATCCCTCAGAAGTACGCTCTATGCTTTCCTAGAAGAAAATGAAAAACTTGTCGGGGCCGATTAATAGAAGAAACATTTTGGGCCTTAAAATCGACGTCGACACCTATGTGGGCATGAAGCAAGGTGTCCCGCGCCTTCTCTCCATTCTCTCCCGCTTTGACATTCAAGCCACTTTTTATCTCAGCATGGGACCGGATGCCTCGGGGAGGGCCATCCTTCAATTGATAAAAAACCCACGTTTTCTCAAGAAGATGTTGAGGACGAATGCGGGGCGCCTCTATGGATGGAAGACCGCCTTGTACGGCACGTTGCTCCCCTCACCCATGATTGCGCTTTCATTCCCGGAACTCGTCGAGCAAATTATTTCAGCGGGGCACGAGGTGGAATTTCACGCATGGGACCACAGGCGATGGCAAGATGAACTTTATAAACGATCCAACGAATGGATCGAGGATTGGTTTGAGAAGGGCATCCAGGCCTATCGGAGACTGGTTAAGAAGGAACCGTCCTCTTTCGGGGCCCCTTCCTGGTTGATTGACGACAGGGTGTTGGAAATTGCACAAAAATATCCCTTTCAATACCTGAGTTGTACCCGGGCGAAAGAACCTTTTATTCATGAAATATCAGGGCTGATGGAGATCCCTTCGAATCTCCCCTGTTTCGAAGAGATTGGCGTCACTCGAGGTGTCTCAAAGATTCTTCAAATTCTGAAAGATGGGGGAATGTACATCCTCCCGGTCCATGCCGAGGCAGAAGGCGGGATATGGGATAAGTATTTCATCGAGTTATGCGAGGGGGTGCGAGGTACCGATTTCGAAATCCTTCCCCTTTCCAAAATCCACGCCCTTCTAAAATCCGAACCCTTACCTGTCCGAAAGTACCGCATGGAGCTATTACCCGGGCGATCGACTCCGTGTGCGGTCTAGGCCGGCATCAATCAACCTCACAGTCGAATGACAGCATTTCGAAAAAGACAAATCTCAACCAATCTCATAATAAATTGAATCACCGAAAACCCGGGCGTGTATTTTTCCTTCAGTAACCAACGGCTGGATATACTTTTCTATCTCATTTTCTTGAATTCCCATTCCTTTGGAGAGGTCAGCAATAGAAAGAGGTCTTCTTCTCAGAATTCTTAATATTTCTTCTTTGATATCTCTCTCCGTGACTTCCGGTGGGTGACGGTCAAACTCTGAGATGATCGAAGCCTTCTCCCCGAAGAAGGTTCTCATCTCTTCCATTTCCTTTTGATTCAGAGGGACGGCCCATTTTTCAAAAGGAGGTCGAACGACCGTATTGAGATGGATGAGATCGGGTTGGATCTGATCGATTGCCTTCTTCATTAAGAGGAGTTCGCTCCGCCTGTCATTGACTCCTTTGCAGAAAAGAATCTCCAACCAGATTTGCCTTTTGTAGACCCTTCTAAACTCGACCAATCCGCCAATCACTTTATCGATCGAAATCCCCGAACGAGGGCGGTTGATCTTCTCAAAGACTTCTGCCGAGACTGCGTCCAAAGACGGAAGAACGACATCGGCTTGAAGGAGGCTCTCCCTCACGTTTTCCTCATAGAGTAAAGAACCGTTTGTGATCACTGCAACGGGAATGGAAGTGATCGCTTTAATCCCTCGGATGATCGAATCAATCTTTGAATGGAGCGTGGGTTCCCCGGATCCGGTAAGGGAGAGATGATCGACGGAAGAAGTTTCTTCTTTAAGGAATCTCTTTACTTCTTCCAGAATTTCGTTAACGGGGATATATTCTTTTCTGATGAGCGTTTTTTCAGAGGTCTTCCCGATCTGGCAATAGATACAGTCGTAGGTGCAGATTTTGTGAGGAACGAGGTCGACTCCGAGTGATCTTCCAAGCCTCCTGGAAGGCACAGGACCATACAGATGACGATAATTCTTCATTATCGGTTCGAGACCCTGCTTGACGGGGTTAGTGAGTCAGATTCGATTTAGTTAGATGCCAATAGCCAAATTCCAGAATCCCTAATAAATTTCGCATGACAGGTTCGTCACCCACGAACGATGAAAATTACCCAGGATTATCCTCCCCCTTGACGGGGGAGGATCGAGGTGGGGGTGCACATATTATATGTCCCCCTCACCCCCACCCTCTCCCACCAGGGGAGAGGGGGATAAGCGAGTTATTTCCAGCGTAATACAAATTACCCGATGTCCAAATAGCAAACCTGCCTCTTGTCTTTTGTTTGAGTTTCGGTCATTGGGATTTGGTGATTATTTGACTATTGGTGCTTGGAATTCAGACCTACGCCCCGAATTTTTTTAATTTGAGCCCGTTGGCCAGCATCAAGGGAAGAAGATGAACCGCCGGAAACCTGCCCAGCTGGCCTTTTTGGCAGTACCTCTCCGTGAAGCGCCGGATACCGTCAGGCCGGAGGTACTTCGAATGGAGAAGTATCGGATTGGGATGCCAGCTATGGCCCTTTAGAAGGCTCGGGGTAGAGTGATCTCCCGTAACCACCAAGACATCCGGTTTCAACTTAAGGATGGATGGAATGACCCGGTCAATCTCTTCCAGGGCCTTCACCTTCATCTTAAAATTGCCGTCCTCCCCCGCTGAATCGGTTTTCTTAAAATGATCATCAGGGAGTATCATGCTTGCCGATCCTCCTGGCCTTTCTTGCCGTAGTGGTCAGAATAGACAAACTCTGAAATGTCTTTCCTCTTCGGAGCGCTTCCCTCGGTGGCTGGATGTCCGAGAGGGGTCATCGCCACGACCTCGACGGTCTGGGGAACCCCGAGGACCTCCGCAACCTTTCTATGGTCGAACGTTGCCAACAACCACCGTGCCCAAGCCCAGACGCATGCGCAGCTAAACAAAGATTCTGCATCGCAAGACCCGTATCAAACATGAGCCAATCCCCCTTCTCTGTCTGTTTGGCTCTCCTTTATAATAACCGGATATCCCTTTCTTCCCGCATAGGACAAGGACGAGGGGTGCATCGGTCATTGCGGAAGAAGCTGGATTCCCCTTTGAAAGAGCAGGTTGCCAACTCAGACTTGACCTTTGGGATCTTTTACAGACAATCACTTCCCAGCATTGGGTATTGGCCCAGGAAGGAGACCATCTCACGGCCTCCATCAAGGTGCGGAGTGCTTCTTCAGGAACAGGATCGGGTTTGTATTTACGAATGCTCCGTCTTCCCTTGATCGCTTCCATCAGATCCATATTCATTTTCTCCTTCTCCTCAATTTAGTCCGCCTCAAACACATCTTTCCCTGCGCCACAAACGGGGCAGACCCAGTCTTCCGGAATTTCCTCAAAGGCTGTTCCGGGCTTAACCCCGTTATCAGGATCTCCTTTTGATGGATCATAAACATAGCCGCAAATTGAGCATTTCCACTTTTTCATTTTCCCCTCCTCGATCATCTCATCGCTCTGTCCTTGACTAAGAATAGATCCCTTCCAATCAGCGAAAACCGGATATTCTGCCGGAAAGAGGGAAACCCTGTCTCCCTCTCTGAGCGACTGATCCAAAAAGGCCCCCGTGTGATTAACAAAGATCAGCTTGACTCTTTCCTTTGGTATCCCCAGCACCTGGATAGCTTCCTGGACCGTGGCTCCAGCCTTGATGGTAATTTCCATGAGTTCTCGTTGTTGTGGAGAACCATGAGGGAGAAGACTCCCCATCAACTTCACATAAACCGTTACCAATTCCCCGCACACTCAAGTTTTTTCCTGATGATTTAAATCTCTCCGGAAGGAGATGGCGACATACATATTAAACGCCATCTCCGGTGGAAAAAGGGCAACCCGGTCGCCGTTGGATAAAATGCTCTCAGAATCAGCACCCCTCCCGTTGAGCAAAATCATCCTCACCTTTTCAGGAGGAATTCCCAGTTCCCGTATGACTTCACGAACGGTTGCTTTTTCCGATGTCTCCAGTGGAAAGAGGCCGTCCTTGGAATCGCTCCTTCCATACGGTCTGAGGGAGGCATGTAATTTGACAGTAATCTGCATCAATTCCTTTTCTTAAAGGACGAAACAGGGGCGGGACTCAACTCTCCCGCCCCCGCGCGACTGCGAAGCGTTAAAACTTAAAGACCTTGTCCAGATCAACATCGGGAACCAAAAAGGTTAGATTATGGGGAGGGAGTTTCTCCTCTTTAAAAAACTCCGGCAGCCGGTCGTCCACATTGGAAAACCCTGCTCGCTCATTAAAATCTCTCTCCACCTTAAGGATCTTCTTTCCGAGGGCAGCCACATCATCAGCCGTCAGATTCCATCCGTACCGACCATTGAGCATTCCAATGACTCCCTCAAAGCATTCGGGGATATCCAGGGCTGGAAATGCAATAAACAGGCAGAGGCCTGCTGAATCAACGGCGGCTGTTGTGATCTGGAGATTCTGGGACAATGCCACCTGGCCATCCGGTTTCAACGGATCGACATATCCCCCGACTTTCATAATATTTGTCGCTGTAGCATATCCAGCCGTATGGTCGGCGCCCATGGTCGAGGTTGCATAGGTCACGCCGATCCCCTGAATGGCCCGGGGCTCATAGGCCGGCATCCCCTGGTTTTTCACCACTGGAACCCGGGTCACACCAAAAGCCTTTCCTGTAAAACCAGCGCCGTTCCCAATAATTCTTCCCAGAGGCGTCCCCTTTCCTGCTTCGTGGATCAACTCGATCGCCCCTTCGGCATCTCCAAACTCCTTGACCCCCGCTTCCATGGCTACCCCTATCGTGCATCCCATCTCAATCGTATCAAATCCATAATCGTCGCAGAGGCGGTCGATGCGGGCAATTGCATCCAGGTCGTCGATCCCGCAGTTGGCCCCATTGGCCCAGATGGTCTCATATTCAAGGCCTGAGGTGATGTATTTGCCTTTTTCATCCACGTACTCGTTCGAACACTGAATGATACAGGTGGTACATCCGGAATGGGTCGTCTTTCCTCCTCTCTTCGAAATAACTGTCATGCATCGTTTCTCCGCTGATCTTGTCCGTCCCCTCAAATCGTCCCGAGGAGAAATTCCGGGTCGGATATCCCCCAGCCTCATTGATGATCGCTGCCAGAACATTGGTGCCGTACTTCGGGAGTCCCTCGCTGGTCACGGGATGTTCCCGCAATGCCTTCACAAACTTTTGGGAAGCCTCCTTAAAAAGGTCCGGGTTTTTTATGGCGACCTTTTCAGCCCCTGTGTCATCCACGACAATCGCCTTCAAGCCTTTTGATCCCATCACCGCACCCATGCCTCCCCTTCCTGCATGACGGGAAGGGTATCCGTTGGTGCTGGTGACAGCGATACTGGCCATTGCCATCTTCATCTCCCCGGCAGGCCCGATGGAGATAATGCCCGCTTTCTTGTCATATTTGGCCTGGAGTTTCTCTACCAATTCGTAGTTACCCAGTCCTTTCAAGTCATCCGCTGGAAAGAGCTTTGCCCCGTCCTTGCTGACGGCTAAGCCGTAAAGTTTTCCCTTCTCCGGTTTCCCTTCGATAATGATAGCGGCAATGCCCAGTCGCGCCAATTTGGTTGCCGCTGTGCCCCCCACATTGCTCTCCTTGATCCCTCCTGTCAAAGGACTCTTGGCGCCGATGGAAAGCCTTCCCGAATTCGCAGCGGTCGTTCCCGTCAAAAGCCCGGGGGTGATGACCAGTTTGTTATGTTGGCCGATCGGATGGCATAGAGGCGGGACTTCTTTGCTCACCACCATGGATGTCAGCCCACGACCTCCCAGGCCGCTATAATCCCCGCTGACTTTCTCTTCGGAAACCTTGAGATTGCTCATGTTTACTCTGAAGATTCTGTCCATATCACTCCTCCTTTCTTTTCGATTCCGCACCGGATCATAGGATCCGAGTGAAAAAAGGGTTTTAAGAAAGACTGAAAGCCAGGATTTTCCTTAATTATTATAAATACTATCAAGAATCGAAATGCAACGCAATAGAAAGTAAGGACCCCACCAGAAGAAAGAAGGGGGTGAGGAATTATGTGCTCTTTAGCTTCAGTGCAGAAACTCTCTTCCCCATCACTCACCGCGTAAGAGTGAGTTTTGCAGCAGACTGTTCTCCCGTTACGGTCCATAATAATTCAAAGGATTCTTCTATCAAAGGAAAATTAATCTCCCATCTTGACATGCTTTGTAGAATTGTTGAAAAATGAGTGTAATGCAACGTCTAGGGAAAATCGAATGAAAGATCTTCTCCACCTCTTTCGCTGGCAAGACGCGCTAGATATCCTCATCCTGACCTATATTTTCTACCGCCTTTACCTCTGGTTGAGAAAGAAAAAAGCCCTGCGGATGATCCTTGCTATTCTGGCTCTGCCCCTTTTCTATATTGTTGCCAGGTGGGTTGACCTCCCTCTTTCGGTCTGGGGACTCCAGAATCTTTGGCCGGTAATCCTCATCGTTCTCGTCGTCATTTTTCAGGAAGAGATCCGCGAAGTCCTCGGAAACGTCAGCCTTCCCAGTTTTTTCTTTGGCAGATCCGAGAAACTCACTTCAGAAGCCATCGATAACATCGTTGAGACCGCCTTTCAGATGGCGGACAGAAAGATCGGGGGATTGATCGTTTTGCAAAAAGGAGACGACCTTGACGAACTCATCCATGAAAAAACGGACCTGGATGCAGAGATCAACGAAGACCTGGTGATCAGCATTTTCAGCCCCCAATCTCCTTTGCATGACGGTGCGGTGATCATTCAAGGGGATCGAATTCGGCATGCGGCTGCCCTTCTCCCTTTGTGCAAATTGACCTCCCTCCCCAAAGAATGGGGAACCCGACATCGGGCGGGTGTTGGCATCACCGAAATCTCAGATGCGGAATGTCTGATCATTTCCGAGGAGAGAGGGGAGGTGCTACTGGCATCTAAAGGAGCGTTACAAAAAAGAGAAACGAGAGAAGATCTAAGACGGGGCCTGGCTCACGATGCTCCTGTTCAAGAGAAAAAAAATAGGGAAAAGGTTTGGGCCAAGAAGTTCTTTGGAGATCTTCCGAGAAAAGCTCTTTTTCTCTTCCTGGTATGCCTTCTCTGGGTGTTTGTCATCGGCGTCCGTCAAGGAGAGGTCGGTTTTAACATTCCGATCGAGTATTACTCTATCCCTCAAAACCTGGTCATTACGGGTGAACCGCCGAAAGAAGTAAATGTCCGGCTCAAGGCTTCACAAAGACTTCTCTTTTCTCTAAAACGGGACCAAATCAGGGTCCGGGTCGACCTGTCCGGTGCGCACAAGGGCAGCAACCAGATTTCTCTGTCTGAAACAAATATCGATGTCGGCCCTGGAATTTCAGTTGGCAATTTCTACCCCCGAAACATCAGACTGCAACTCTCTCCGGTCTTCCCTATGGATAGAATTCAATAATCTTGACCGTCGCACAAGGAAAATGGCTCGAAACACATCATGGACATCCTTTCTCCCTTTTTGATAACATCCCCACGAATGAAGAGGCACCATTCCATTACAGATGTTCCAGGAATTAGAGTAGGCCACGCAAGTGACTTCAAGGCATTGACCGGTTGCACCGTGATTCTCTGCGAAGAAGGGGCGATCGGAGCGGTTGACCTCCGGGGATCAGCAGCCGGCACGAGACAGATCGATCCTCTCACCCACCTCCATCTGGTGGATAAAATTCAAGCCCTTCTCCTGGCGGGCGGAAGTGCCTTCGGGTTGGATGCCGCGGGGGGAGTGATGGCCTACCTGGAGGAAAGGAAAAAAGGATTCGATGTGGTCAAGACCAAAATCCCTCATGTCCCCAGCGCGGTGATTTTCGACCTCGGCATTGGCGATTTTCGTGTGAGGCCGGACCGTGAGATGGGATATCAGGCTTGTCTCCAGGCGTCCCCAAGAGTGGCGGAAGGAAGTGTTGGGGCTGGAACCGGAGCCACCGTGGGAAAACTCTTTGGGATGGATCGGGCGATGAAGGGCGGGGTAGGCACATCAAGTATTCGAGGACCGAAGGGAATCATCGTAGGGGCCCTCGTCGTTGTGAATGCCTTTGGCGATGTGCTTGATCCTCTGTCCAATCAAATTCTGGCAGGCGCGAGGATATCTAAAAAAAGTTCCCGGTTGGCCAATTCATCGAAGTGGATGAAACGAGGGGTGGCATGGAAAAAATTTGGAGCGATCACTCCCTCAAATTCCCATAGCTTAAATACCACCCTGGGAGTAGTTGCAACGAACGCCCATTTTACAAAAAAAGAGCTGCAGCAGCTTGCCCAGATCGCTCACTCCGGTTTGACAAAAGTCATCTCACCCCTTCATACGACTTTCGACGGCGATCTCGTCTTCACGATTTCCTATGGAGACAAGAAAGCCGATGTGAATACCGTCGGACTTCTCGGAGAAGCGGTATTAATGGAGTCCGTCAAAAGGGCGATCACAAAAGCAAAGGGGTTTGGAATCCTCCCGGCATATCAAGACATTGTGGCATGAAGATGATTCAAGTGATGAGTTCCGAGGTCAGAGTTCGGAGGCCGGGATCAGATACTTCTCACTCCGAACAAATTACCCCGAACTTACGAGGAACGAGAAATGGATGACAAACTGGTCCAGAGGGCAGCAAAGGACATTCTCAATTCGAAGAAGACCATCGCTTTTACGGGGGCAGGAATTTCGGTCGAGAGCGGGATTCCTGATTTTAGGGGAGCCGAAGGCCTGTGGCAAAAATATGATCCCGAGGATTATGCTCATATCCAGGCCTTCACTTCGGACCCCGATCGGGTCTGGTTGATGCTGAAAGAGATGTTCGCCCTCATCATGGGAGCCAAACCCAACCCTGCCCATGAAGGACTGGCTGAACTGGAGCGAATGGGTTACCTCTCTTCGGTGATTACTCAGAATGTGGACGGCCTTCACCAGGCGGCAGGAAGCCGGAATGTCATCGAATTCCATGGAACTCACAGGACGCTCTCCTGTTTGAAGTGTTCCTCCACGGTCGATGGGGCTTCACTCAAAATAGCGGATCTCCCTCCGCGATGTCCCCGATGTTCATCGCTTTTGAAACCCGACGTCGTCTTTTTTGGAGAACCCATTCCGTGGGAGGCTCAGGCATTATCATTTAAAGAATCCACATCATGCGAACTGGTCCTTTCCATCGGCACTTCGGCGGTGGTCTATCCGGCGGCCTCTATCCCTATGACCGCTAAACAAAAGGGGGCCATCGTCGTGGAAATCAACAGGGAACCCACCCCTTTGACAGATGAGATATCCGATTATCTGATTTGCGGATCTGCCGGAGAAATCATTCCCGCCATTGTTGAAACGGTAAAACGATCAGCCCCCCATTAATCCCTCTCCTCCTGGGAGACCGTGTCGTAATATGAAAATACGGCTTTTTGGAAAAGGGGCGAGAAGGCCGGGGAAGTTGAGCGGCTTGCCGGGAAGCGTCCTGTCAAAGGATAAACAAGACGCTTTCCAAAGATTTAGACCTGCCTGCCCGAAGGCAGAGCGGCAACCTTTAACCGTTTCAATTCAAGGTCGCCAACCCTATGAATACATTCGGTTTTAAGCCAACGATGGTTTCCCACGCTTAAGAGATCCGCGTTCTAAAACTTTGCAACCCGACTGCCTCTTTCCTCAGACGTTTCATTGAGACACAGTCTCCTGGGAGAGAGGGCATGTATTGCAATCCGGGGTTTAAGGTGATATGATGCGTTTATGTCAGATAGCCTTTCTCGCCGACCCTGTCTTACGGCTCTGGACGGCAAAGTCGGCCGGGACAGGTTTTGCACGATGAAGGTTCATTTTTGAAAGAACAGCAAGTCGAAGACTCGACGCTACGAGGCGAGGCCGCCGAAAAGGTCATCTTTGATGATCTCCAGTTGGCCAATACTCTTTTCGGCCCCCACAGCGAAAATCTAAGACGCATTGCCAGGACGATCGGAGTGAAGATCAATGCCAAAGGCAATGCTCTCACCATCCGTGGAGAGGATCTGGATGTCGACCTGTCCATCCGCGTTCTGAACGACCTTTATGCCCTCCTGAAGAAGGGGTACCCTCTTTACCCAACCGATATTGATTACGCCGTTCGAATGATCTCCGACGATCGGACTGTTAGCCTTGAGGATATCTTCCTCGATACGGTCTATATCTCGTCGAGAAAAAGGGCGATCACACCCAAGAGCTTGGCTCAGAAACGCTACATTGACGCCATTCGAAAATACGATCTGGTGATTGGGATTGGTCCTGCGGGAACGGGAAAGACCTATCTGGCCATGGCCATGGCCGTCGCTCATCTCATGAAGCAGGAGGTGGAGAGGATCGTGTTGACCCGCCCTGCGGTCGAAGCCGGCGAGAAATTAGGATTTCTTCCCGGAGACATTGCTGAAAAGGTCAACCCCTATCTACGCCCCCTCTACGATGCTTTACATGATATGATGGATTTCGACCGGGTTTCTAAACTTGTGGAGAGGGGCGTGATCGAAGTGGCTCCCCTGGCCTTCATGAGGGGGAGAACCCTTAATGATTCCTTCGTCATCCTCGACGAGGCGCAAAATACAGGACCGGAACAGATGAAGATGTTTTTAACACGATTGGGCTACAGCTCCAAGGCCGTGATCACGGGTGATATTACACAGGTGGACCTTCCGGAAAATAAGACGTCGGGCCTGGTGGAAATCCAGGGCATCCTGAAGGGGATCGAAGGGATTGAATTCGTTTATTTCTCAGACAAGGATGTCGTCAGACACCCTTTGGTTCAGGAGATTATCAAGGCCTATGAAAGAATGGAGGAAAAGCGACGCCGGCCAAAGGACACTCTTTGACAATCTATGATAAAAACATCCCTAAAGAAATTTATCCTTGATCTTCCTTTCCTCAGAACCACCAACGACCTGAGGGACCGTTCATGGCTGGAAAGGATCAAAACCCCTTCTTATCAGAAATGGTTTATCGGCATCGGAATCGCCAGCCTTCTCGCCCTTCTTCTCTCACCCAGCCTGACCCTCCACGTTAAAGAATACAAGGTAGGCGACATTGCGACCAAAGAAGTCAGATCCGCCCAGGACCTTTTGATCGAGGATGAGAAGTCGACTCAAGAGAAACGTGCCGAAGCCGAGAGATCCGTCCTGTCCATCTATGACTTTGACCCTGCGGTTCTCACGGATTGCGAAAATCGAGTCCGGTCCGCCTTCGAATCATTGGCCGCCTCCTTCCAAAAAAGAGAAAAGGGAGTGGATCAAAGCATCCTCAGGAAAAAGGAATGGGAGTCTACATTACGCCTTTCCCTCACTCAAAAGGAATGGCAGGTTCTAGAAAGGGAGCGCTTCAATCCCGCCATTGGAGAGGCCGCCCTGAAGATCATTGCCCCCGTCCTGAATAAGGGGATCGTCAACGACAAAGAACTTCTTGATCCCGATGCGGAAAAAGGGGTCCTCCTCCGGAATATCCAGACCCGAGGGCTGAGAAGGAGCTTTCCACCTTTTAGCTTCTTGGATCTTAAGGAGGCAAGAGCCATCCTTCGGGCTCAGGCGGGGGTTCTGTCCCCTCCCTTGGGGAAGGAGGCTTCCGCCATCGCGTTTAAGATCGCCGAACACTTTCTAAGGCTCAATCTCACCTTTAATAAGAATGAAACCGAAGGGAAAAAGACAGATGCAAAAGAAAGAGTGAACCCCGTCTATTTTCAAATCAAACGAGGAGAGGTGATCCTGCGGGCAGGGGACCGAGTTCAGGAAGAAGATCTTGCAAAAATCAAGGTCCTCAAGAAGGCACAGGAAAGAACCCACCTCCTGACCGTCCTGATCGGCATGGGCCTCCTGATTTTCCTCGTCCTCGCCAGCCTTTACCAATTCTCCACACAAAACATCCGAAAGGTCGCCCTTTCCCAGAAAGATCTCCTCTTCTGCTCCACCGCGCTGCTCGGAACCCTGGCCTTCCTCAAACTTTTCCAGTTGAGCGCGGATGTTCTGGGGGAGAATTTTTCTCCATCCCCTCGTCTTCCTACCTGTATCTTTTCCCTGTCGCCACCGGCGCCATGCTCGTTCGAATCGTTCTCAACTCAGAGGTCGCCATTTTCTTCTCACTCCTGACGAGTTATTTTTCAGCGGCCTTGATGGGAAACCAGCTTTTCTACTTTATATTCACTCTCGTGGGAAGTGTGGTCGGTGCTCATAAGGTCGCACGCTGCGAACAGAGGAGCATCCTCCTCAGAGCCGGTATCACGGTGGGAGGAATCAACGTCCTCATGATATTCTCTTACAGCCTCATTTCCCAAAATTTTCTTAAAATGACCTTCCTCTCAGACTTATTGATGGGTTTTCTGGGAGGCGCTCTCGCTTCGGTCCTCGTCTTAGGAATTGTCTCCATCATTGAAACCCTGTTCGGCTATACCACGGATATCAAACTGCTTGAACTGGCCAACATGGACCATCCCATTCTGAAAGACCTCATTCTTCAGGCTCCCGGCACCTATCACCACAGCATCATTGTCGGCAGCCTCGTGGAAGCCGCTGCCAAATCGATCGGGGCCAATCCTCTCTTGGCGAGAGTCAGCGCTTACTATCATGACGTGGGAAAATTGAAAAAGCCTCTCTACTTCATCGAAAATGCAGGAGGGGGGAGAATAAACACGAGCATCTCACTCCCACGATGTCGAGCCTCATCCTCATTTCCCATGTCAAGGATGGAGTGGAGTTGGCTCGTGAAAACCGCCTGGGAGAACGAATCGGCCACATTATTCTGCAGCATCACGGGACGAGCCTGATCTCCTACTTTTATCAGAAAGCCAAGGAAAAAGCGAATCCCGAGATGGGATCGATCAATGAGGACGATTTCCGATATCCCGGCCCGAAACCCCAGACCAAGGAAGCGGGAATCGTCATGCTGGCCGACTCGGTAGAAGCCGCCTCTCGGGCCCTCACCGATCCCACACCTTCCCGGATCAAGAGCCTCGTTCAACGGGTGACGAACAGCATTTTCTTGGATGGACAGATGGAAGAGTGTGAACTGACCCTGAAGGACCTTCAAAAAATTCAGGAGAGTTTTAACCGAATCTTAACCGCTATCTTTCACCAGAGAGTGGATTACCCCGCATCAACGAGCACGGAATCACCGCTAAGAAGGAACGATGAAGATCTGGATTCGAAACCAGCAAAAACATATCCCCTTAGACTTAAGAAAAATAAGAAGGGCGGCCCAAAGGATATTGACCGAATTGGGGTTTCTTGATGCCGAGCTCAGCCTCCTGCTGGTCGATGATACCCGGATTCGAGAATTGAATCGGAAGCATCTCGGACGGGATAGGCCCACGAATGTGCTCGCTTTCTCCATGAGGGAGGGCGAATTCTTGACCCTCCATCCTCACCTCCTCGGAGACCTGGTGATTTCGGTCGAAACAGCCAAGCGCCAATCGAACCGCTTCGGCCTCGACGCAATGGGGATGGTCATCCTTTTATTGGTCCACGGTGTGCTTCACTTGGTTGGCTATGAACATGAGGGATCGAAAAAAGGCGCCCGGGAGATGACCCTCAAACAGAAAGAACTCCTTCACATCATAACCGGAGTGAAGAGTGCGCCAGTGTAAAATGCAAAATTAATCCCGCCGAGGCGGGACAAAATGAGCATGGGATAATGCCACTCTCCAACGTCCAATTTTCCCATTCTCCCCATTGCTGAATTTGTACTGCTCATTTATTGATTTGCAATGATTCCCTTCTTAGTTGAAGATCCAGAGTTTTCGGAGACGCTCAAAGCGCTTCAGGAAATCAAGCTCATCAGGAGTCAACAAAGCAGGAGCGATTCTTTTCTTCAATTTCAATAATCCCCCATAATCCACCCACCGAAGGAGGGGGAAAAGGTAACGTCGGAGCAATCCCTTTTCTTTAAAGGCAAAACTGCTATTGAAGTCGATGAGGAAAGGCTCTCCTTTCTCGGAGACCAGAATGTTTCCCTTATGCCTCAAATCCATGTGGACCACTCCCCTTTCATGAATATCTCCAAGGACTCTTTCTAATTCCTGAAAAAAAGAAGGCGGAAGGGGCTCCCCTCTCAGGATGGATCTTCCTGGAATGAACTCCATGGCAAAAGCAAAACGGTCAATACGCTCCACGGGCTGTGGGATGCCTTTCATCCCTGCGAGCCGGGAATAGATCCTCCACTCTTTGTGAATCAACCAGAGTCCCAATGTCCATCTTAAGAAAACATTCCTATTTCGGACATCCTTTATCATCAAAGGTCGGCCTTCGACATCCACCCGATTCAAGTCGGGCTTCCCGGCCCTCCCTTTGACAAGGGAAATAGAACGTTCAATATCTTCTCGCTTCACTGACTCTCTCTCTGCCAACGTGGGGAAAAGGGAGGCGAAACATTAAAAGACAAGGCCCCAGTAGGGACGACTGAGGATCAGGACGATTCCGGCGAGGACAATGACAAATATCCCCTCTTCGCTGTTTTCAACAAAGCATCTGAATTGCCAAGAGGCTTTTCTGTCCGAATAGGGAGTCCATCGGGGAAGGTATTCCGGCACCTTCTCATCGTATTCTTCGTATTGGTCTCCAAAACGGTTCTTTAATCGGTCTCCCTCCATCTTCTTCTTATACGGGATGTAATGGAAACAAAACATGAAGAAGGCTGCCGCCAGAAGATAAATATTATCCGCCATGATACAAAATCCTGTCGTTATGAAAATAGATCCGATGTAAAGCGGATTTTTGACATAAGCATAAGGGCCCGTAACGGTCAGAACCTCGTTCTTCTGGAGATGGCCTGCTGCCCAGATGCGAGTGGCTTCCCCCAAAAAGATCAAAAACATTCCAATCCAGATTGCGGGTAACTGGGGTTTCGCGAAAATCAACAATAAAGCGGCTCCGATAAAAAGCGGAACTCTTCGAACCTTTCTTTGCCATGTCTTCCTCGTCTCGTCCATACCCCCCTCTCTTTCCTCCCGTCTCAAATCCTTTCCTCGATCTCGTACCGGATGGCGCGGTGCTTCATCCATCTCACGGCCAGCAAATCAACGAAGGATCGCATCATGCGATTTCGAATGTTGTATTTTGACTTCCCAAACTTCCTCGGATGGTGAGAAACGGGGACTTCGATAATCCGACATCCTTCCCTCTTAACTAGGGTGGAAAGGAAACGGTGCATCCCGTTAAACACTGGAATCCCCTGAACGCATTCTCTTTTGAACGCCCGGAGGGTACAGGCGCTGTCCTGGATGGTCTCTCCGGTCAATCGATTCCGAACGCCGTTCCCAATGGCAGAGGAGATTCTTTTCAGCCATGAATCTTCTCTTTTCTGCCGCCACCCTGTGGCCATATCATAGCGATCCAAGTATTCCAACAGCTTCGGGATGTCGGCAGGATCATTCTGAAGGTCAGAATCCAGGGTGACAATTTTTTCTCCCCGGGCTTCTCTCATTCCTGCCACGAGGGCCGTGCTCAACCCACGATTCTCTCTGAGGCGGAGGACCCGGAGAGAAGGGGCCTGAGAGGCCATGTCTCTCAAAATCTTCGGGCTCCCGTCGAAACTTCCGTCATCCACGAAGATCATTTCCCAGGAGCATCCAAGGCCTTGCAAAACCTTCTGCAGTTTTGAGATTAATAAAGGCAGGTTTCCTTCCTCATTGTAGACGGGCACCACAACCGAAATCTCAATCTTTTCATTTTGTTCGGCAGACGGCTTCATCGATCCATTTAATTTCAAAGGTCCAAACCTCCCGCTCAGGGCTTCACCTGTGTCATTGGCTTCATCGATTCATACTACCGGTTTGAAATCAGGACAAATTCCTTTCCCCCGACCCGACGTCGAAGAATCAATTGAAACTCTGTACGATTTCCTGCCATCTGAACTTTTAAAAAATCTCTGGACCGAAGGAGACAGAAAACTCTCTCCTGAGAGCTTAAGAAATCGGAGAGGGCTTTTTCCTCTTCTAACACCGTTATCGGAATGATTCCAGTATAAAAATTATAGGGGGTCGGTTCAAAATCTCCGTAGAGGGCGAGCTTGTCACCGGATTGCATCCGTGAAGTGATCTCCTGACAGACAAAGCGGGCCGATTTGTGAGGGTTCACAAGGGGAAACACAACTCTTAACGTATAGAAGAACCCGACCGTCATCACTCCAACGATGATGAGAAAAACGGCTCCGTAATGCTTGGATCGGTTGAACAGGAAGAGGAGGATGCTGACCCCGACCAGGAAGAAGGCGACGGGAATGCTGTATGAAAGGTAAAAAGGCAGTTTTGCCCAAATCACCCAAGGCAGCGACACTCCGGCCGCAAAAATCACTCCCGTCAAACCATAGAGGGGGATCATGATCCATTCATGCTGAAGAGGTCTCAAGGAAAAAGAGATGAGGTCCTCCCAAAGCTTTCCAATCATGAGTGACGCCACCGGGAAAAGGGGCAAGAAATAGAGTCCCCTCTTTCCCTTCGACAGGGTGAAGAAGAGGAAGATAAAAGCGAACCAGACCCCCAGAAAAAGAAATTCCTTTCTCTTGGTCGCCATGGCCCCGGAAAATCCGTACACCATCGCGGCAGGAAGAAAGATGATCCAGGGCAAGAAGTCCGCTGGAAAGTTGTAAAAATAATAATAGATGGGCCGAATATGCGATGAGCCTATGGCAAAGCGGTCAAACGAATGGTGCAGCAGGGTCTGATTCAGGTAGTACATTCCGCCTTTTAAGATGGCCGGGAAATACCAGGCTAAAGCGACGGCGCAAAAGAGCGCCATCCCGGGAAGGAGTCTCATCCCTCTGATCTTCTTCCATTCTTTTTGGACCAATAGAAAAACGAGCGTGATTCCTAAAGGGAGGATAAAGCCAACCGGTCCCTTGGCCAGGGTAGCCAGGGCCATCCCGATGTAGTATCCGAAAAAAGAGAGGCCCCCTATCCTTTCCGGGGGATCTGCTCCTTCCTGGCACCGCTGATACCACTGGAGAAAGCAGAGGATCGAAGCCGTGATAAAGAACGTCAGGGTCGTATCCATATTTCCCCGCGTAGAAAGATACGCGAATTGGACACTGGTTGCCAGAATAAGACCCGCGAGGAACCCTGCCCGTGAGGAATATAGCCTCTTTCCAATGAAAAAAGTGAGCAGCACGGTCAGGGTCCCGAAGAGAGCAGAGGGAAATCTGATTGAAAAAGGACTCATCCCTCCGAAGAGGAAGGAGGAAAGACCAATGGCCCAGAAAAAAAGAGGAGGCTTATCGGTGTAAAGGTTCCCGTTACGGTGCATCAAAATCCAGTCTCCCCGATTCACCATCTCTCTCGAAACTTGAGCGTAACGGGGCTCGTCAGGATTCCAGAGGTCCCATTGGCCCAGGTTGACAAAATAAAGGAGGAAGCAGACTCCCAGGAGAAGAGCAAGCTGGGCCCACGGCTGAGGGGTCATTTTCGAAAATCGTTGATTCATCTGCTCATTCCATGGTCTCAGTCACCGTACCTCGCGGTGAAACGTAGACCAATCCCCTCTGGCGGCTTTTATGGATCAACCCACGGAGAAAAGCCTTTGGGTTCTTGACAACGGGATTGAGACGCAGGTACTCCCTGAGAAACCTGTAGCGGTCGACTTTCGTCATGGTCCGAGGAGTGGAAGTGTTGAGCTGGAGAAAATTTCTGAACAATGTTTTCCGGTTCACTTTCACATCCATCAGAATATCCTCGAAATCCAAAAGATGAAAATTCCAGGTGTCTCCCGCTTCTGATACAAGGATATTACAGGTCTTCATATCCTTATGGAGGAGACGCATTTTGTGAAGGCCGGCAAGCCAATGGGCAACGGTTCTGATAAAAAGCCTTTTCTTCTTCAAATCTTCAAACCCGCTAAAAATATACCGATCCATTTCCTGGTCGTCACCCCGGGCCTCCATCAGCAGAAAACTTTCCCTCAAACCGAACCAGTCTTTTCTCTCCACGAAGGCAAGGGGTCTAAGAGACGGAAGGCCTCTTGCTCGAATGCCATTGGCCCCTTTCCAAGACTTAAACCCTTTCGAACGGCGGAAATGTTCTTTCATCCGCCCCCAGAAGGAAGGGTAGCGAAATTGCTTCAAACAGACCCCTTCCCCTTCGTCTTCCAATATGGAGACGATCACCTCCGGGGAATATTTGACGAGGGTAGAGGGCCTTTCTCTCACGAGTTTTTGGTGCTCCGCCATCACCCTTTTCAGACGCCCCAGGGGGAAATCCCTTCGATGAAAATAACAAATCCCCTTTTCCCTTTGCACCGTAAACTCAGTGCTTTCTTTCAAACATCGCTTCGTTCTACTCTGCCACTGCTTCACTTGAAGGTCGTCCATGATGGGACGAATCTTTTGATGTAAAATCTCTCTTTCCTGAGAACGGTCGAGCGTCCCCTCAAAGTATCGATCCAAGAATCGAAGCTGGTCCTCTTCGCCCCACATCGATCTTAAGGAATGAAAGAGATGTGACAAATTCCATAACCTCCGGCGTAAGGACACCGACTTTAGGATTTTGGCACGGTGTAAATCGGTAATAAAAAGGGACTCTCCCTGCCACAAAAAGTTCCCTCCGTGAAGATCCCGATGAAATAACCCTGCTTCTTGATATTTCTTCACGGCCGTCGCTAATTCAGCAATCGAACGAGGTTCTTTCGATTTTGCCACTTCCTCAATGAATGAAACCCCTGTCCCAATCGCCTCGGAGAGGTAATAACTCTCTTTGACCCACCCCTTCCGAACCCGTTCTATCCAGCCCAAGGGTTTCGGGACGGGGAGACCTCTCATTTCCAATTGGGATGCGATGAGGAATTCTTTCTGCCCCCTGGAAGGAAGAAAAAGATACTTCAACCCCTCCATCCAGTCTTTCGTTTTATCCCTTTTGAAAAAAACCCTTCCTCCATCCGAGAAGCTTAGAAGAGCTGCCCACCTCCACTTCGATCTTTTGAGGATCTTTCCTCCCACCTCCTCGATACAAGAGAGAGGATCCTCAAAAAAATCGGAGGGGAGACCGTCCCACACCTCCCCTCTCACCCACCCCCTCAACTCACCTTTCAATACTCTTCTGAGAGTTGAATTCCCCATCTGCCCCGTTAGGAAAACACTACAATTGGATTGAGCTGTCATGGGTCTTAAAATGCCTTCCCAATAAAGCAGCATCCAAGAACGCCCCCGTTTCTAACGGGGTCCGAGCTCGATCATCTGTTGATAAAAACCTTCAACGGCTTCCACCTGTTGATCCAATTGGAAATCCTGGTGCGCCTTCTGATAGGCTGCCCTTCCCAAGGCTTCTCGCAATCCCGGATCGTGAAGCAAACGAAGGGCCGCATGGGCTAATTCATCGGCGGTGTCGTTCACAACTAAGCCTGAAATGCCATCCTCCACCAACTCGGGAAGCATCCCCCGATTGGCCACGATGACCGGTTTGCCCATGGCCATGGCTTCTCTTAGAGCTCTGGCGGTTCCATCCGATCCGGCCATTAAGAAAACAAAGATGTCCATGCAGGCTAAAGTAGCGAGATAATCCTTCGTTTGATATCCTCCCAGAACAACCCACTTTTCAACGCCGAGTTGTTTCATGGGTTGGATGACACTCTGTTCTATCTGACCCGACCGGCCAACCAAAAGAATCTTCACGTTTTCAAATTCTTTCGCAATCCTTTTGACCGCCTCTAGAAAGACGGCTGTCCTTCTGTACTTTTGAAATCGGGCGATCATTCCGATAACGACCTCCTTGGGTTCGATCCCGAAAAAGGTCCTCATATCCTTAAATTTCCCACGGGGATCGTACCGGTTTAAATCCAGCGCTGGCGAGATCTTCCTGACCCTCTCCAGAGAAAGCCCGAAATGCTCTGCGTCTTCTCTCCGCGCTCTTTCAGAAAAGGTGATCATGCCGTCCGTGAACCGAGAGATGAGAAAGCGATTTCCCAAGCTGGGTTTCAAAGGATCTCGCTTGTGGTCGGACCGAATGACGATCATAGGATGGCCTGACCTCCGCGCAGCGATTCCCCCCAAGAGATGACCATGGGTATGGTGCACGTTGAGAATATCGAACTTACCCTCACGAAGATAGCGGGTCAGGTCCATCATGTCACGGAAATGAGTGGGCAGAAAGGAGGGGTGATAAAACTTCACGGAATGATCCAGGTGAAACCGATCCGTCGCCTTCACTCCTGATTGGAGGACCCTTCTTTCAATACTATCCTCTATGGGGAAAGGAGGTTTGCGATAGGCAAAGGTGACGTCATGGCCTCGTTTCTCCAATTCTTTACAGAGGGTCAACGTCGGATCAGCAGGACCGGTCCACTTCCAGTTGCTGAAAAGATGAAGGATCTTCATTCTGTTTAAAACCCTCGCCCCTCATCTATCCCCTCTCCCCGGGAAAGAAGGCGGGACAAAGGGGATAGCCGTGGACTATAAGAAAAAATTATCATTTTCGATTCCTTCAAGCTTCCCGACGTCTGCCCCGGAATGGATGAACTCTTCCAACCACCAGTTGGAACGATTGTAGAAGCAGCCAACCTCTTTGCACTCTCCCTCGGCATCGAAGGTCAGGATAGATTTCGCTGTCCTGAGGAGACGCTCCTTGAATTCGGATTCCGATTGATATCCTCCCGCCTCTCCGATTCGAGCCACTTCCACCCCTCGAAACGCCGGGCAGTGAAAGATTCCAAAAGGCGTCACCACGCTTCTGAAAAATTGCAAGTGGCATCTCTTGGGCTGTCTCTTGATCTGGTCGGTCTCCTGATTCAACATGGCTTTCAGGTTGGAGCTTTCAAGAATCTTGACTCGATCCCCGGCGAGATGCTTTGCCTCTTGAAGACGCATCTTAATCTGATCGATGATTTCTCTCTCTTTCGTTTTTTCGACGTTTCTCAGCAACGTCTCCCTCTGGGACTCCTTGAATCGGACCAGGCAGGGCTTAAAGGAAATATAATCAAAGGAAAACTCCTTTGCGAGGTCCACCGATCTTGCCATTTCATCCATGTTGGGATGGAGTTTCCTCCCGTTAATCTCCACGCCTTCCCAGACGATCACGAACGAATACCCCAAGGATACTGCGGAATTCCTTTCTTTCACTTTTCTCGCCTTTTCCAGAATCCCCTTCAGAGTCACTCGGGTTTTGGGTCGGTGTAAATCTTGAAAGACATTTTCCCCGGCGGCATCGATGGAAATTCTGACCCAGTCCTTTTCTTTGAGCACTTCTGCGACCGCTTCGATTTTTTCAAGTCTTGAACCATTGGTCACAATGCCAACCTGTAAGTTCTTGCTTTTGATATACCGGACAATTTCTCCAAAATCTCCGTGAAGCGTCGGTTCCCCCCCTCCGATCAAGATGACGGAAAGCAGGCCGTGGGAATGGAGGGTATCGACCGTCTTCTTGGCTTCCGCAAGCGTCAAGCTTTTGCCGGCATTGATCAACTTCGAATCAACACAAAAAGAGCATGAGAAATTGCAGGCAGAGGTCAGATCTAAATTGATGGAAATCGGGCTGAAAACCGGCAGCCCCCGTTCCGGAGCGTCGACGCCGCACCTTCTCTGCCATTGGATATACTCCTTCAACCTTGGAAGGGTAGCATCCTGCCTGAGTTTAGCGCTGAAGTCGTGCTCTTTTTCTCTCAACTTTTCCATACGTTTCTCTTTTCGAACTCACCAAAGCTGTCATCAATCTCCTTCAACAGCGACGTGTTATGAAGAATATGCGGATATCCGATGAGGGGTTCGGTTTTCTTTTCAACAGCCTCCATGACATTTATAACGGAGAGTTCAAGGGGATCCATAATCTTCAATTTCTTATCCCCATAATTAAAAAAGATCCCATAATCGTGTAAGTCCAGGCTTCGAACAATAACCTTTCCATTAAATCCGAAAGAAAAATCACGGGGCGGGGTCTTCTGGTGTATCAATTTTATTAACACATCGCATGCCCGGGTTTCAAACAAATAGCTAAATCGGACGTTCAGCTCCCCTTCGCCCTTCCATTCAAAATTCAATGTTTCTATCTTTCCGGCACCCAGCCGGCAATAAAGGAGGCTTAAGGGATGGGGGACGGATTCGGGGATCATGATTCTTCCCGGAGAAAAAGGCGACAGACATACGAAAAAATCATTCTTTTTCTCAATCCTAATCTTCCCGCAGATTTTCTCATAAGCGTCGAGGGAAAACGGCCATTGAGAATTCATGGCAATGGTTAATCTCTTTTCTCGCGCCCTCTCGAAGACGTCCTCAATCCTTTTTCGAATATCCTCATGATCGCCCCAGATAAAAGGCTTTTCGCAGAAAATATGGAGTCCCCGGTCCAGACACTTTAACAGATAGTCATAATGGGTTGAGCCGGGGGAGGCGATGACTGCGAGATCGGGCTTTTCAGCGTTGACCATCGCATCAAAGTCTGTATAGGGACGGGCTTCGATCCCGTATTTCCGCAGAGCAGAAGAGGCCTGGCGGCTTGTCTCTTCAGTCGTCCCCAGCACAGAGATTACGTTTACTCCGTGTCGATGGAGATATTTTCCGATATACTCGCCGATGCCATTTCTCGTTCTACCCGCCCCGATGATGGAGGCTTTCATGCAATTCAACCCTCCACAATTCTGTAACCGCTCAAAATCTATTGATATTTTAACACAATTCACAGAGTGGTCAACATATCACCCGATCTGATGATCACTTATTTGAAAACAGCACCAGGTCATAGGGGCCTGCTCTTACCTGTTCAACAGATACCCGTTCCAAGTTCAACTTTCCTTTTATCACATCGAAGTATTTTAGTGGAATCACCACCCTAACTCGTTGAGGTGAATGAAGAACTTGAGAAAACCGATCCGTGCTCTTGATCTCTTCAATATAAGGCTTTTGAGTATAGTAAAGCAGTCCATTGAACTCAGAAAAAGCCATTTTGAGTTCATCTTCGGGTCCTATCCTTGCAAGGATTCTTTCCGATAATACCTTCATTGACCTCTCGGAATTGAATTTTGGCAGAATCAAACTGAGATGGAGATAGAAAAGACCAAACGCAACTACGAGCGTCATGAATGACGCCCTTTTCTTTCGTTTAAGAAACAGGAGAACCGAGACCAAAGATCCCAGCGGCAAATAAAAGAGGGTCCAGAGTTCTACGGATTGATAGGCTCTCAGGTGGGGATACAATTTTTCTGGAATTCCCATGACAAACAGAAGAAACCCGATAAAGAAAAGGAAAGTAAGAACAACAAGTCCGGAAAGAGTCCCCCAGCCTCCTTTCGAAGAACGAAGCTCAGAATCCCACAAAACACCGATGAGCATCGCTGCAGCCGGGTGCAGGGGAAGAAGATAATTATCTTTCTTCCCCTTCGAAAGGGTGAAAAAAAAGAAGATGAATAGAAACCAAATGATGAGAAATAAGAATTCCTTCCGAACATTTTCTTTATTCCGAAATCCTAAAATGAGGGCAGAGGGCAAGAGAACGATCCAGGGGAAAAAATCCAAAGGGAAACGGATAAGATAAAAGAAAATGGGTTCGCGATGGAAATACTTCTCGCTGCCCATCAATCTCCCAACGGTCTGCCCGAACAGAATTCTTTCCGTATACTCTTCTCCGCCAACCCAACAGGCGGGCAGGAGCCAGAGAAAGACGACAAGGAGAGAAAGAAGAGTTCCCCACAGCAGATGAGTGTTCCAAAACGCTTTGACGTTCCTTTGAGACAGACCGAAGATGATAAAGATGGGAACGGGGAGATAGGCAACGGGCCCTTTCGTTAAGACCGCCAGCCCCATAAAGAGTCCCGCAAAAAGATAATACCTTCGGCGTCTCGCCTCATTCTCAAAACCCTGGAAGAAGTAAAAAATGGTAAAAAGGAAAAGGAGCGTGAACAGAGAATCTAACATCATCCAACGCGATATTTGGAGAAATAAAATACTTGTTGCCAGAACCATCGCGGAGAGGAATCCAACTCTTGGATGGAAGAGTCTTTCTCCAAGAAGAAACGTGACGAAAAGGGTAATCAACCCCGCCAGCGCAGATGGAAGACGGTTCGCTAATTCGGAATTCGCCCCCCCCAAAAAAGTGGAAAGATTGACCAGCCAGAAAAAGAGAGGAGGCTTTTCTGCGTAGATGTCTCCGTTGAGATGAGGTAAAATCCAATTCCCACGTTGCACCATTTCGCGGGCGACCACCGCATATCGGGTTTCATCGGGCTCCCAGAGATCCCTTCCTCCCAGATTGAAAAGGAAGAGGAGCGTTCCAACGGCGAGAATGATAAACAGATATCTGGTCCTGACTTCCATGAATCCGAGGCCTCTCTCGAATTTTTACTTAAACAGACGAATCATAAATTGATACAATAAAATGATGCCTTGCACCGGTATTCAGTCCATTGTTCAGCCCATCGAACATCGACAACCCAATAAACTGACGGGGAATTTGCCCTAGGATTTCTTAATCTATTTAGATACGGGTTTACAAGGGTAAAATATTCCAGAATTTCCGCCAGTTCCCTTTATCCAGCGCAGCCTCCTCAGGGGCCATTCACATAGAGATAAACCCCAGCTGTCTTTCCATACTTCTTCTGCAATAGGAGGCGGTATCCTTTCGATTGGAGAGCTGGAAAAAGCGGGTTATCGCTGGTATAGGAATCAATCAGCAAGATGCTCCCTGGCTGGTCGTCAAACCGTTCCGATAACACATCCTGGGTTCTCAGGACAGGGACTTTTCTCCCAAGGTAGAAGACTGCTGCTCCCCGGGTGGTTTCGGAAGGGTTGACGAGATAGATGGATTCATTCGTCTTCTGGCTTAAAACGGCCTTGTATAAAGGTCGAAGACTCTCTTTCCTCTCTACGGGAGTAATGACCAAGAGGTAAGCTCCTGCGTATATCAGGAATATGGCGACCAGACCCTGAAACTCTCGGCCCTTCACTTTTGGGAATGCCTCTCGAAGATGATCCCATCCAAGGGCTGCCAGGAGCGCAAAGGAAGGATAGAGGGGGCCAAGGTAAAGGGGTCGCTTTGCAGAGGCGAAGGAAAGTCCGATGAGGCCCGTCAGGAGCCAAACAAGGGCAAACCAGAGTAGAGAACCGTAGGGAAGCGCCCCCCTCGAAGGGGCAGGTTTCCATCGGTACCAGATCAAAACGAATAGCAGGATCGTCCAGGGCAGAGGGGCCGTCAGGGCTTGAGTGAAGTAGTAGTAGAAGGGCTTTGCATGATCCGCTGAAGAAGAAGAAAAACGCCAGATGCTTTGCCGGATGATCTCCTTAAAAATATCCAATCCTTCAAGCCGCCAAACGCTGACAACCCAGAGAAAGATCGGCAGGATGAAGAAGAGAATTGCAGGGTTCAAAAGCAGTCTCCCGATCGCTTTGAAATCCTTTTTAGTGATTAAGAAAACTGCCACAGTCGCAGCGGGAATGGCCACCCCGACGATTCCTTTGGAAAGGAATGCCCCAGCCATTGCCAGGTAGAAAAGCGAGAAGAAGAGGAACTTTTTCCTTGATGCCTGGTAACCGGCGACAAATCCATACAGACTAAGGGTAGTGAAAAAGAGAAGCACTGGATCCACCCTGAAATGCCGGTGAAAGGTAATAAAAGTCGACATGGTTGCCAGGATGAATCCCGCCATCAATCCGATTCTCTCTCCGGCCAGTTTTTTCCCGATCAGATACGTGATGAGGACTGTTCCCGTTCCCAGGAATATGATGGGAAGAAAGGCAAGAAAGTCCGGCGGATTTTTACTCATCGAAAGCGAAAGAGCAATAGGCCAATATCCCAAAGAAGGATATTCGAGAAAATCCTCTCCATTGAGCCGGGGAATCAGATAGTCCGAAGTGATTGCCATCTCACGGGCAATTCCAGCCACCCTCGGTGAATCCCGGCCTGTAAGATTAAGCCCCAAAACGGAAAGGATGAGTAAGGCCAGAGTGAAAACGAGAAGAACCAACCATGCCCGGGAGGACTTCTTCCCAGAATCTTCGAAAAAAGACCGCGACCATATTTTATACTTCAGCATAAATTATCTTTCCCCTTTCGCGATTCAATTCCCAATCTTCCTGTTTCTTTCATCTAAGGAAATTCCTGTTTAGTCCCGGCTGTCACCGGTTAGACACAAATACCACATCTCTGCTTCCTACACTTCTCCTCGTGATCAGGTTGAGAGAAAGATCGGGGAATTTCCTGATCAGTCTTTCATAATCCTCATAATTAACGAGGCAGAATATTTTCTCTTTTGAGCGAAAGAGATCGATGATTTCTTTCTCATCTTCAGTTTCCAAAATGGGAACGATCCCCGTATAGAAATTAAATTGAGCGGTTCCAGCAGATCCGGAGTCTCCGTATATAACCAGTTTTCCACCATTCTTCATCGTCTGTACGATTTCCTGTGAAATGAAGCGAGCAGATTTGTAGGGGTTCACCAGCGGAAAAATCACACGGGTCGCATAAAAGAAACCCATCCCCGCGGTGGCCACAACAAGTATAAAGACAAGGGATTTATATCTTAGGCCCTGGGCAAGAGACAGAAGAATACCCGATCCCAGCGAGAAGGATGATGAAGGGAATGACACTCCACCGCGGAACATAGGAAAGGTATTTTGCTCCTGATTCTGCTCCTTTAACGATCACTCTTCAGAATCTTTGGGGTAGAGGGTTCTACTGAGAAATGGGCTACGGCAGGAGCCGCATAAAGAAATATTCCAACTAAAAAAAAGAGGATGATAAAGAGATAGACCGGGAGGGTGATCCAGGTCTCTCGAACCGAAAACCGACCGGAACCTGAGAGATAGTCATCCCAGAACTTCCCCACCATCAACGATGCCGCAGGGTATAACGGGAGAAGATAAATGTGCCCTTTTCCCTTTTGAAAAACTGAAGAAAAGAAAGATCGCAGCGAACCAGACCAGAAGGAAGAGAAAATCTTTTGAGATTCCCTCTCTTCTTTTCGAGAAACCGTAAACGATGGCCCCTGGAAGAAAGAGGAACCAGGGCAGAAAGTCAACGGGGAAATTGGTGAGATAATAGTAGAATGGCCGGACATGGCTCGTTCCTTTCGCAAAGCGAACGATGGTTTGATGAAGCAGCGTTTCGTTGAGGAAGGTTCTGTCCTCCTTTCAGTACAGCAGGAAGATACCAGGATAAGACAATCACAATCAACAGGGCCATCCCCGTCAAAAGCCTCATCCTCTTCATCGCCTTCCAATCCCTTTGAACCAGGAGATAGACTAAACTAACCAGAAGGGGAAGGATAAAACCCACCGGCCCCTTTGCCAGAGTGGCAAGTGCCATGCCAATATAAAATCCATAGATTAGCAGGTTTCTTCTATTCCCACTCTTAATCCAGTTCCCCCTCACCCCCTCCCTCTCCCCTTGGGGGAGAGGGGTAGGGTGAGGGGATCTATATTTATACCATTGCAAAAACAGAATGAGTGAAGCTGTAGTAAAGAAAGTGAGGGTGGCATCGATATTGGCCCGTGTGGAAAGATAGGCGAATTCAAAACTTGTAGCCAGGATCAACGCCGAGAGGAATCCGGTCCGTGACCCATAAACCTTTTTCCCGAGAAAGAAAGTAAGAAGCACCGTAAGGGTACTCAAAAAAGCGGAAGGAAACCTCGCTGAAAATGATGTGAAACCCTGCCAGAGAAAGGATGAAAGAGCAATCAGCCAGAAAAAGAGGGGAGGTTTATCCACATAGGTATCTCCATTAACGTGCATCAGAATCCAATCCCCTCTTGCTACCATCTCCTTGGCGACCTGGGCATAACGGGGTTCATCCGGATTCCAGAGGTCCCAGCGTCCCACTCCCAGCATAAAAAGGAGTGAGCAGAAAACCAGAAGGAGGATGATCTGAACCCAAGAGTGTTGGAATAATTGCCTAACCTGTAAATGCTCTTTGTAAACCATCTTAGATACCATGACAGACATTATTCCCCCCTCAACTTTTGCTCAATTATAACCCATGAGCAGAAAATCTATGCTGATTTTCTTATAAAGCGGCGCAAATCTTGATGGGGGTTAACCACGCAACCTCACAAGATAGAATTCTCCATTGTTCCAGAGGACTTCCAAGGTGGAAACCGTTATTTTCAATTCCTCCACATTTTCTATGTCGCGTGACACAGTAAATGTCACCTCCTTCTTTACGACGCTTATTAAATTCTTCGCGGGATAAACAATAGCGGCATCTCTCCTTGCTGCGGAGTTGATTAAAACCAAATTCCAGCTCCCCAGAGGGATCGATCATGGGCGTCCTGATCTTATTGTAGAAATCAATTCCATAAAGCGATATTCTAAATTGGAACAACTCCTGATTTTGGGGGAGCCATGTACGGATGGCTTTCGAAACAGGGTAAGCAGATTTGTGGGAAGTTAAGAAATGGGCCATGGGAAAGAGAATGGATACCAAGAAAAGAACAGAGAGAGTATAGCTCGTCAGAAACCAGCCTCTTCTCCATCTCCGTTTAACCAGAGCGGGCAGGAATATCATCATCACCTGAAATAAAATGGGTAAAATGATCAAAGGCCATCCAGTTTCAAAATGGATGTCGCTCCAATCTTTCCCCGGTTTCAAATATTTTACGAAACCGGGTGCGATCAGCGCACCGATGAGAATGAGGGATTGTAAGATAATCGGCAGATCATAGAGGAGCCTTCTGGCTCCCCCTTTTTCAAAGTGGATATTGCGCTCTTCATACAACCTAAAAAGATGACCAAAAATAATGGCAATGGGTAAAAAGATGGGGGCGATGTAGGGGATCAGTTTCGATGAAGAAACGGAGAAGAAAATAAAGATGAAGAAGATCCATATCAGAAGGAAGTGTTTTTCTACGGTTTCGAAGAGAGGGGTCCTTCCATTTGACCCTCCCTTTATTGCTTTCCATAAAAAGGCAGACCATGGCAAGGTTCCTAATAAGACAACGGGGACATAAAACAAAATGGTTTGGGTCCGACCATGAAACGTCGTGGTATATCTCAGGAGATGCTCACGAATGAAAAAAAACCACAAAAAGTCTTTATTGGCTTTTTGAACGAGAATGACCCATGGACAGGAGATGACAAGAAAGAGGATGATCCCAACCGGCGAAAAGAGCCTTGGAACATCGCGCCATCTCCTGGAGATAAAGAGCCATAGGATCATGATGGCAAAAGGGAAGACGATTCCAATCAATCCTTTCGTCAGAAAACCGAGGGCACTGCTTATGTACAGGAGATAACCCCAGCCTTTCCTCTCGCAGTCTCCAGCAACGTATCGATATCCCGCCCAAGTGGCAAGAGATACGAAGAAAGCGAGAGGCACATCGAGTATATTTATTCTCCCGAGGATGGAACTGTATAGAAATGTACTCAACACCCCGGCCGAATAGAGCCCGGTCTTTTCATCGTGAAAGAAGGTCCCCATACGGTAAACGAGGAAGATGCATCCCCAGGCGCAGAGGGCGGCAAATAGTCTTGAGGAGAATTCATTTTCTCCAAATATTTTAAACAAGAGTGCCGTTGCCCAGTAGCACAAGGGAGGCTTCTCAAGGTAAACGAGATGATTCAAACGGGGGGTGACGTAATCCCCTGTACGGTTCATGAGGCTAGGGATATCACTATAACGGGCCTCATCAGGCTCGATTAAGGGCATGACAGGCAAAAGGAAGATATAGAGAACCAGAGGGATGAGGAAGAGTAAGAAGATTTTGCTCCAGTTCCAATGTTTCATTCTGGTCTCAATCAAATCTGCCACCTTGTTGAGATGGAGTGCTCTCTCAGAGACGAAGGCCCAGTCTTTCTTTGGTGGTCCGAGAGAAATATTACTCGATAAAGATTAAAAAGGGATTAAATGGAGGTGAAGGTTTCTTAATCCTGGGAAGCAGTATTTTTGGTTTTTATGGAAGACCATGAGATGGCGAAGGTTGAATCTTGACTCAACTCGACGCAAACTTCAATTTCCAAGAAATAGTCCATCTTATCGTTACTGTTTGCTCTGTTGTATTTAGCCCACTCGGGGGTTTATTCCACAACGAAACGTCACGTGGTCGGAGTTGATGCTATTTGATGAATTACATATTCAGGGTATAAGCAAGTCGCCGAAGGAAAGAAAATAAGAATGTTGCCTGATTGCGACGGCTAATTAGTCAGGAAACCCGATCAAAAAGTCAACGGAACTTTATCGTCGATCGTGAGAGTCAAGGTCAAAATTTAATTTCCGCTCCGATCAGCCCCAACGGTCCCATATTGGCTTTGACGTGGTTCGGCACTCTTTGGTCGTCTTTAAAGTCAATCCAATTATATTCAACCCCCATGAACAGCAGGACTTTCAAGCGACTGATCTCCACAAGATCATATTTTCCTACCAGCCCAACCGTGTAAATGTTCGGCAAATTGTTGAAAGGTAAAGACCCAATGGCCTTTCCGGATACGGAGAAGCGCTTTGCCGGAAACCATTCAAAATCCAGTCCAAGGCGGGGGGTTCCTTTCATGTAACTCCTGCCATCTCTTCCATTGCTTGATTCCAACTCGACACTGAAGTCCCACAGGGCAAAAGCGACCGTTGGGGCCATACGGAGATTCATCGGTTTTTTACCAAAATAAATATTGTATTGGTACCCTATCTCATACCAATTCAACTTTACGTCCGATCTGACCCTCGTCCCTGCTGGATATCCTCTGCCATGGAAAATCAGCTCTTCATCAAGAGTGTTCTTTCCGTTGAGATTCACCAGATGAGCTGAGCCGTAGAGATAGTGTGAATCCATGCCGGCCGACAGCGAGAGATTGACCATAGTCATCATATCGATCCCTAATTCATCGAATTTTGGCCGTTTGTCGCTCGTTGAAAATGGCGCTCCTCCGAGGGGAGTCTGCGCATACCCACGGATCGGACCATAGGAACCGGATGCATCAAAATTTAGGTGAAAACCTTTCTCTCGCTCTACTTCAAGATGGGTCCAACTAAAAAGACCCATGGGGGTCCTCATTTCCTCCGGATTACTTGGCTCAGCATAAACGGTTAGCCCTGCACACATCGTGTAAAGTGTCATAGAAATAAATAGCGTTGCTTTATTCAATATTTTCATCGTTGGCTTCCTCTTTCTCGAAATGATTTCAAACAGCCCGAGTGCAAGCCGAAGTAAACTAAATCAGCATCGTGTCCTGGTCCCAACCTCGACCATCATTCAGAGTCCCACATCCTGTGACAGAAAATGAGATGGATACCATGGCGAGTAGAACCACTAAGCGGGAGTGCTTCAAACTGCCGTGAAAGAACATGCTGACCCATTTCTAAATCATTCCTTTAGAAGATGCAATAATCAAAGAAACTCGTCTGCTGACCCATGCGACCAATTCCTTCGCCTCATAAATCTGACGGAAATCTTACGAAACAGAGATTAAAAAGGAGCTAAATTTGCATGAAGATTTCTTAATCCTGGGGGATGGAATTTAGGCTTTTTGAACGGGGAGATAGACCGTGAAGGTGGAACCTTTATTCAATTCACTCTCGACTTCGATTCTTCCGTGGTGGGCATGCACAATCCATTCGGCGATACTCAGCCCCAACCCTACCCCGCCGGTTTCCCTCGATCGGGATTTATCCGTCCGGTAGAAACGCTCAAAAATTTTCTCTTGCTCCTCTTTGGGAATGCCAATTCCGGTATCTTTTATTCTAACCAGGCCAGCGCTTTCATTCTTTTCAACCGTGACATGAATAGACCCCTTCGGAGTATATTTGATCGCATTGTCAATCAGGTTGGTAAAGAGTTGCTGAAGCCGCACCTTGTCCCCCATCACCGTGACCTCTTCCAGAACGCCTATCTCAAGAGAAATATTTTTCTGCTCGGCAAGGACTTGGAAAAGATGGCATAGGTCCTGAATCAGAAGGTCCAAACGAAGGGGAGCTCTCTTCAACTCGACCTGGGTGGTATCGAACTTAGAGAGGAGGATCAGGTCATTGATCATCTGGTTCAGGTGGTCAAATTGTTCTATGAAATGGGCCAGGCCTTCCTGATACTCTTCGGCTTTTCTCTCCTTTAAAAGTAAAACCTCTGCTTCTCCTCTCATGGCACAAATGGGTGTCTTCAATTCATGAGAAGCATCCGCAGTAAACTCAGCCATTCGCTTAAAGGAACTCTCCAACCGGGCCATCATTTCATTGATCGTCCGAATGAGATCGTCCATCTCATCGCCTGTCCCTCTCGGAGTCAATCGCTCGCTCAGGTTTTGAGAGGAAATGCTTCGGGCCTTCGAGGCAATGTAACCGATGGGAGCAAGGGACCTTCTGGCAAGTATCCATCCCCCCATGGTTCCTAATACCAATATGATCGGGAGGGCGACCAATATATTGCTTGTGAAATGCGACAGGTTCTTTCTGACAAAACGAAGATGGGTTCCCAGTTGGATAATTCCAGTGAGTTCTCCATTCCCATAAATGGGAGTGCTGATGATACGATACGGTGTTTTGCTTCCGCCCGAACGGATTTCCTCCCGGGTCTCCTTCCTGTTCCTGGCATTGGTCAACACCCGATCATGAGTGACATACCCTATCTCTCGAAACTCTTTCGAAATGTAGATCGGTTTCCCCTCCTTATCCAGGATTTGGAAAAAGAAGGGATAATACTTCCTGGCCATCACTTCGTCTTCGAATCTCATCAGAAAATATGTCTCTTGGGGCTTCTTGGATAAAACCTTCTCCATCTCATTCGTCTCGTCAAGAAGAAACTGGTCGATCTCTTTGAGGAGTTGATGCTCCAACCTGAAGTAAAAGAACGTACAGATCACGAGAGCAGAGATCAAGAAGGTGAATACATACCAGACGGTCATCTTCACAGTCGGTTCTTCGGTGAAACTTACCCCCGATCTTCCAGGACATATCCAACCCCTTTCACCGTATGGAGAAGCTTCGGCTCAAAATCCTTGTCAATCTTGTTCCGAAGATGCGAAACGTGGACATCGACGATGTTGGTGGACGTATCGAAGTGATAGTCGAAGATCTTTTCGGAGATCATGGTCCGGGTGATGATCTCGCCCGGGTGTCTCATGAAGAATTCAAGGAGGGCATATTCTTTCGGCGTGAGTTCGACCTTTGTTCTCTCCCGAAAAACCCGATGTCCCTCCGGTTCTAAAATGAGGTTGGCCATTCTGTATTCGCGAAGGCGAAGGGACTGCCTTGCCCCTTCGAAGGATCGCCTGAATCCTGGCCAGTAATTCATTAAAAGAGAAAGGTTTGGTGACGTAGTCATCTGCCCCCAAATTCAAACCGTGAACAATGTCACTCTCCGAATCCTTAGCGGTCAAAAAGATCACCGGCGTTTGAATATTCGCGGCTCTGACCTTTTTCAGGACTTCCCGCCCGTCGATTTTGGGAAGCAGAATATCGAGGATGACGAGGTCGTATTTCATACGGAGGACAGCGTCTAATCCTTCTTCTCCGTCGGCAGCCACATCCACAGAAAATGAGTTTTCCAGCAGACCTTTCCTGACGAATCGAACGATGCCTTTGTCGTCTTCGACCAGTAAAATTCTCATCGAGTTTCATTCTAACAAATCCCTCCAAGAATTCAAACCGTTCTTCAAAAGGGGCACCTTGACATTACAAGAAAATCTCACGCCAGGTACCTAGGCGAGCCCCGCCTCCGGCGGGACATGGGGGCAAACAATCACCCTCCGCTTTTCAAGGTTTCGGAAAGGCGATACTTTTGACCCGATCGCAACGGAGACGGAGGGGACACCTTGAAAATTGCCCTCTGATTGCTTATGATGGAGACCATGAAAAAAAGGGATCTCCTCTTGAGTCTCCTTTCGGGAATTCTCCTCATCCTCTCTTTCCCTAATTTTGATGTTGAAGTCCTGGCCTGGTTTGCATTGGTTCCTCTCTTCTTTTCCATAGAAGGGAAAGGACTCTACCGCAGTTTCATATTAGGGTTTTTAACCGGCGTCTTCTCCTTTCTTGGAATCCTTTACTGGATCATTGTGGCGGTCCACACGTATGGGAACGTCCCCCTGGTCCCGAGCGCCTTCATCCTGCTGCTTTTGGTGGTCTACTTAAGCCTCTACTTCGGGGCCTTTGCATGTTTGACCCGATTCGTCCAGATTCGCACAGGGCTGAGGACTCTCCTTTTTACCCCGGTCCTCTGGGTGGCCTTAGAATATCTCCGTTCTTTCCTTTTGACGGGGTTTCCTTGGGCGGACCTGGGTTATTCTCAATATCGCAACCTTCCTTTTATACAAATGGCAGATATCACAGGGCCTTATGGTCCCTCTTTCGTCATCCTTTTGGTGAATGCCGCTCTCTTTGGCGTGCTCCATTCACGGTCGAAAAAGACTTTTCCCTTCAAAGAAGCGACGATCACCGTCGTCATTCTGCTGGGGTCTCTGATCTACGGATATTTAAGAATGGAGGCTACAGGCCGACACATGATCCAAAATCCTCCCTTGAAGATCGGATTGGTCCAGGGAAACATCGACCAATCCGTCAAATGGGATGAATCCTTTCAGAAAGAGACCTTACAGATCTATGAGAGACTCTCTTTCAAGGTGGCGGAGCAAAAGCCAGACCTCATCATCTGGCCCGAAACAGCCACCCCTTTCTTTTTTCAAGATGCCACGGAATACCGGCCTCTGATCCTGGATATCCCGAAAAAGACCCATGCCTTTCTGCTCTTCGGAACCCCTTCTTACAAGATACAGAAAGAGAAAGTGAACCATTACAACAGTGCTTATCTGGCCTCTCCTTCGGGAGAATGGGTGGGTAAGTATGATAAGATCCACCTTGTCCCTTTCGGTGAGTACATCCCCATGCAGGATCTTCTTTTCTTCATCGGATCTCTGGGGGAAGGCATTGGAGACTTCAAATCCGGGAAAGAAATCTTCAATTTCTCACTGCCTCACGGCAAATTTGGGGTGCTCATCTGCTTTGAAATCATCTTTCCGGATCTCAGCCGGAGGTTCGTCAAAAAGGGCGCAAACTTTCTGGTCACCCTCACAAACGACGCTTGGTTCGGGAGAACCTCTGCCCCTTACCAGCACTTCTCCATGGCTGCGTTCAGGGCTGTGGAAAATCGCGTCTTCGTTGCCAGGGCGGCCAACACCGGAATCACCGGGTTCATCGATCCAAGAGGAAAGATATTAAAAGAAGGAGGCATTTTCACAGAAGAGGCGATGACCGAGACGGTCCGGCTCTCGAGTCGGAAGACGTTCTATACCCTTTTTGGAGATCTTTTCGCCTGGGTCTGCTCCGGCTTCTCGATACTCATCGGGCTGTATGCGCTTTTCAAAAAATCGTAACACGTTGGCCGTCCAAAACGATTTTCTTAAAGTCCCTTCCCCCCCTTTTTCAACGCGAAGGAGTGAAGAAATCGAACGGATGGATCAAGCCAGGAGGATGGGTGAATTGATGAAGCTTTAGAGCGCCACCTTCGGAAATTGAAGCACTGTGCTCTGTCGCGCATAAACACGTATTTTTGCTGATAGGGCTGATGACCCTCAACCTCAACGAGCGCATTCTAAAGCTTCGGAAATCCACCCACCCTGCCAGGACGACGGCTGACGAAATCAAATTTTTCACATCTCCAGGGGGGTGAAGAAGGATTGGATGGAGTTTTCAGAAAGGCAAACGCTTTCCAAGAATCTAAACCCGAGGGAAAACATCCGATGAGAATTCGAAAACCAGGGAAAGTACGTGAGGGGATTTGGTGTCTGGGTCGAGAAGAATCCGGGGTTTATCTGATCGAGGGAGAGGACAGTTCCATGCTGGTCAGCGGAGGCATGAGCTATATCGTCCCCGACATGCTCCGGCAGTTGGAGGAATTTGGCGTCGATGAGAATCGGATTAGGAAACTCTTAATCCTGCACTCCCACTTCGATCACGTGGGCATCGTCCCCTTCTTCAAGCGCCGCCTGCCGGCGATGGAAGTTTATGCCTCGCAGAGAGCCTGGGAGGTTCTTCAGATGGACAAGGCCATCCTGACGATCAATGAATTCGGGAGAAGTGTGGCGCAGAGGATGGGAAAAGGGAATGTCTATTCAGATTACGACCTGGAATGGAGAAAGGATGTTTCGGGCAAGACCGTCCGGGAAGGGGACCGAATTAATTTAGGGGGAGTGGAGGTCTCCGTTTTAGAAATCCCTGGCCATTCCTCATGCTGTATCGCGGCGTATCTCCCGGAGTTAAAGGCTCTCTTTCCCACCGACGGGGGCGGCATTCCATTCGGCCAGACGATCGTCAGCTCAGGGAACTCCAATTACACCCAGTATCAGCAAAGTCTCGAGAGGCTGAAGGACCTTGAAGTGGACTACTATTGCGCGGACCACTACGGCTATATCACGGAAGCGGAGGCCAGAGAATATATCTCTAAGTCGATCGAAAGTGCGAAGAAAAACCGCGCCCAGATGGAGGAAATCTACCGCGCCACTCAAGACATTGATGCCGCGGCCCAGAAACTGACTTCTTCCTTCTATGAAGAAAACCCCGGCTACTTCCTCTCTCCCCAAATCTTTCTCGACGTGCATCGACAGATGGTGCGACACTTGGCCACCGCAATGGAGGGGAAGGTTTAGGCCAGAATTCTTATCATCTTGTCCGAAAGAGCGACCGGCCTCATTCGGATGGAGCGATGCGGGAGGGGAACGGAAAGGGGCGGATGTTCTCACCTCGTGTGAATTGACTGCTGAGGAGTTGCTTCAGTTTCCCGCGATCCTCCTCTAAAATCTGGATGATTTTCAACCCGTATTGATAGCCTTCCGTTTTGTTGTAAAAATGAAGATCTTTCCAGATGATTTCACCCGTGACTTCAAGGTCGGCTAATTCGTATCCTGCGAGGAACAGGACGACGATGCGTAATTTCAATCCCAAGGGCATGTCCCTGGCAGAATGAATGAGAAGTCCTCCCTCGCTTGCATTGACCACGAGCCCACCGTGGACGTGGGGGCGGTCTTTTATTCGGTACTCGACGGGGAGGTCCACGAGTGACCGGGCATATTCTCTTCTCTCTTTAAACCCACTGGGATTTTCCACGGATTCCTCCATTTCGTAATATGTAAGAATAGAGGCTTAAACGGCTTATTTCTCAACCCCTTTTGTTTTATTAAGGCGCTCTTCCGGGGAGGGGTAACGGACGACGTTTCTTCTTTCGATGGGCAATATCAGAGAGATGAAGGTCATCGGTTTATCGTCGTATACCTTATATCTCATCATCCCTCGGTTCTTGCTGGCGATTTGTTTTACCAGTTTCAGGATGAGTTCAATCGCTTCTTCTTGCTCAGAGTGAACTGAAATCCCAGGGGAGATCTCATTCTCGTTACCCGGTTTCCCGTCCCTGTCACTTGTGGAAACAGCCAAGATTTCCATGTATTTTCTATCCTTCCACACCTGGCTTTTCTCTTCTTCGCTTAATCCCTCCAAGTCGAACAATCTCGTCAAAAACCCGATGCTCCCCCCAGGACGAATCGAAAGGAGAAGGCATTCCATAACGGAGTTCAAGAGATATCGAAGCTGCTCATCGGGTAGAATCGCTTCAGGAAGGTCCTTGTCAAATTGTTTCTTAATGATTTTGATCTCTCTCTCTTCCAATTCACGTTCATGCTTTTTGATCACCTCTTCAACGAGGGTATTTACTGTATTTCTTTTCATCATGGGAGTGCTGAAGGCGAGATAATCATCAAAACAATTTATCAATGAAATCGTCTTCTCGATATCCTCATTAACAATTTTGCAGAACTGCTCTCCCAATTCCTGATCCTTGAAATTGTCCTTCGAAAGATGAGCAAAGGCTTGCATGGCGGAGAGACTGGCTTTGATTCGGGTTAACAGTTCATCATAATAAAGGGGTAGAGGAGGAGCGTTTTGCCCCTTCGAAGAGACTTGCTCGTTGGATGAGGATGTTTTTTTCTCCTCTTTCTGCAAAAAAGAAGAGAGAAAATTCTGATCACCGTTTGCCATGGATGAGCTGCTTCCCACTTTAGTGTAAAATTGTGCATTTTTAATGCCAAGTCGCGGAAAGTCTTGTAAGTTATTATTATTAGGGAATTTTCTGACTCCCTGATGTCTTTCGCAAGAATGAAAGTGACAAATCTTGTCATAATGATCTATTTTTGCTTCGCCTTCTCGTTAAATCCCACCCTCCCCCCCTGTACTTACCCTTTGACCTTGCCGTCTTTTCGTTTATAATAAATCCAGCCTCCAACGGTATCGTTACTAAATCAGATCCTCTCCAAGAGGGGCAGATTTGGAGCTTTTTGCTCAATGAAAAGCTCTGAAGAAAGGATGATAAAATGGCGAAGGTGGTGGCATTCAATGGAAGCTCTCGGAAAGATGGCAACACCGCCATTCTTTTGAATCTGGTGCTCGATGAGCTGCAACAGGATGGGATCGAAACAGAGCTGATTCAATTGGCCGGGGAAACTCTATCCGGTTGTAAGGCCTGCTACAAATGTGCAGAAAATAAGGACCAAAAATGTGCAGTGGCGAAAGATCGAGTCAACGAATATATCGCCAAGATGCAACAAGCCGAAGGGATCCTTCTGGGCTCTCCCACTTATATCTCGGACATGACGGCCAATATGAAGGCCCTCATTGAACGGAGCACGATCGTATCCCGCTCCAACGGAGATCTGTTCAAGCGAAAGGTGGGGGCAGCTGTGATTGCTGTCCGTCGTGCCGGCTCGACTCATGTCCTCAGCTCGATGAATTATTTTTTCCTGATCAACCAGATGATGATCCCGGGTTCCAGTTACTGGAACCTGGGAATCGGTCGAAACCCCGGGGAAGTTAGAAATGATGCCGAAGGCATTCAGACGATGAAGACTCTGGGCCAGAACATGGCGTGGCTTCTCAAAAAGATCTGCGGTTAAGGGCGGTTGTAAGAAAAGACCCTGTCATCGTGCTTTGAAGAGACCGATCACCCTCGCCAAGACGCCTGACCATCCCTGGAGCGGCGGAATTTTATCCTCCGATTCGAAATTCCTGCATTTCTTCAAAAATGCTCGTCCTGGGCAGGGTTCGCCGGGTCCTCTATTTGAAAACCTTTGCTCCGTCCCCATGCGCTCGTCTGCCAGCTGTCCATACGATTGGCCCTGGGAATCCACGATGGAATGGCAACCTGCAGGTAGACGGATAGGGAATAGATATAAGGTTCGTACATCTGACGAAGGTCTGAAAGTTTTTGATCGACCGCATCTCCCTCCCTGAGTTTCAGGCCTGCCTCCTTGAGAATGGCGCGCATACGAGTCAGTTCATCCGGGGGAAGACGGTCGTGTTTTGGCTTGTGGGGACGACAATCGAGGATCTGTGCGAGGTCCACGACGGTGTGGCGCGTAATTGCAAATGTCAGCTGGGCCTGGCGCTCGCAGTGGCCTTCCAGGCTGACGACGGCAAAGGCGCCGGCATCCAGGATCGCGGTCAGGGCTCCGAGCCAGGATTGATTATCGTGGTGGGAACGAAAGTAGCAGAGGGCTGGATAGGAGAGGTGGCTTTCGAGCAAATCCGCCGACCACCGCTCCCACTCGTGAAAAAGTTGACGAAGATCCTCCATCCCTCTGTCGTGACCGTGCCGGCGTAACATCTCCGTGGCCGTAGGTGGAGAACCTGCGCGGGCGTCCAGGAGGGAAATATTCACCTCGCGCCGCGAGAAAGATTGATTCAGCGCGGGGATGTAACCAATGACGAGAGCTAGGAATCCAAACCCCATTCCCGATTCGAAGGCAACCAGCCCCTTCCCGAAGGTCGCAACGGGGAGAACATCTCCCAGCCCGAGAGTAAAGAAGGTCGTCCCGCTCAGATAAAGATAGGTTGCGAAGCTCGATGTCCCTTCCGGTGTTTTGATGATCGAGCCCGATGCCCAGTGAAGCAGTCCAAAACCGATCACCAGTCCTGTCGCCCAAAAAATCAACAGCAGAGGCAAGGAAAGAGGACCATACCAGCTCAACAAGGTCTCCTGGCGCTTCCTCGAAATGATCGAATGAACCGTGGCGGACCAAGAAAACCATGTCGATTGATAAAAAAGACGGGCAAGGCTGATGCGGCGCGTCACACGGCGGGGAAGCGCGATCGTTTCAAAGGCATCCCCTAGAACGACAAGAATAAGAACCGCACCGAGAGCGCCAACGAGGATGGACATAGGACCTCCGTGCAGGTTCCATTATACCTCAAAATCTCCGATTCTGCTAAACCTTCGGTCCGCCCATTTTTTGCCGTTCTTCTTCCCAGGCAGGATGACAATTTGGAGACCGGTCATGGACAAAACGAACCCCTCGCTAGCTGAAATCAAGCAAGGCGGCCCCTTTGGCCATTCCCCCGCTATCCAAGGCACCTCTCATCGAGGTGATAAGAAGCTGAAGGGATAAGTCCTGTGGATAAATGCTCTGGGCCACCTGAAGCTTTGACAAAGCAGCCTGAATATGGCCACTCTTAAAGAGTTCCACCCCCTCTCCGATGAGAGGCTCGACTTGACGCTTGAGGTCCCGTACCTCCGGCGGGCTCTGGTCGTATACTTCGATGATACCCACGGGCGCCGAGCACCCTTTCAGGGAGGCCTCGGTGAGATATCGCAATCGGTGGCCGTGCCCCTTCGGAAGCTTACGGGCCACCTGATCCGTGATGAGCATATCTACACCCAAGGACCTGGTGACTTCTTCCAGACGCTTCGCTAAATTAACGGCCAGGCCCAAAACGGTAGAATCCATCCGATCACGGGTGCCGATGGTTCCCAAGATGACGGGCCCCGTGTGGAGGCCGATACTGACCTGAACCGTTTGGCCAAGGGGTCGGTCCGTCTCGATATTGAACGACTCGACCACGGCCAGCACGTTCACCCCGCAAGCCACCGCCCTTTCAGCCGAGTCCTCTCCCTCAAAAATACACAGGACGGCATCACCCAAGAACTTATCGATCACTCCCTGCCGCTCATCCACCACCCGTGTAATGCGTCCGTACAGCCGGTTCACGAAAGCCACCAATTGACCCGGGGAGAGTCGTTCAGACAAAGCGGTAAACCCTCTGATGTCGCAGCAAAGGATCGTCACCCACTGTTGATCAGCCTCACCCAAGTGTATCGCTCCCAACCCCTTGCTGGCGATGCGGCGAAGATAAGCCGGCGGAACGAACCGCTCAAACATGTCCTTCGCCTCTCGAATCGCTTGCTCCAAAGAACGAAAATGGAGGGCAATGGCGATGGTCAGAAAGATCGAGAGCCAAACGGAGGCAAACCACAGGACATGCTCCCCTATAAGAAAAGTCACCCCCGCGGCGAGCAGCGTATCGTTCAGCCCTCCCAGAAACCAAACCAGGAGCCCTGCGATGACAGGAATCAAGACCTGTCTCCGCTCGTTGAAACGTGCCGGCTTTGAAAGGATCAGTAAGATATACAGGATACACGCCGCGAGACAAAACAACTGAATGAGGACTCTCAGCAGCCTCGACTGGGGCCTCCAGAAATCGATCGTGATCGGGTCCGGTTCCAGAGGAAGCCCGAAGAACAACGGTCCTTTTCCCAAAAGGGCCGAAAGGGCCAGCAGGATACCTATCCCGGTCATGATCCAGGTGAGCGGGCGTGGTTTTTCGTTAAAGAGTTCAGAGAAGAACCAAAACCATGTGGCCGGTAAGAGAGCTAAGGACGCGTAAAGAATTCTGTACCCTAAGAGGACGGACTCCGGTGATCTTTGAAGTCCCCAGAAAAACCACCCGAAGAAGGCGAAGGTTATGAAAACGTAAAAGAAGAACAGGCTCCGCAACGGCCGGTAACGATAATAAATGATAGAGATGACTAAACACAGGATAGCCAGGATGGCGTTAGCGGTTAACCCGCAGAGAGGTCCGATGCTCAAATGGGGGATGGAATCGGGTAGCATGCTGGAGTCTCCTGGTGCCAGCGGGTTTTGTTTACATCAATAGAAGTCTACTAAATTGGCCCCACAGGGTCAATAAGAAATCTATCTTGGTCCCTCAATTTGTGTCTGCCGGCGACCGGGGTAAATCCCCTCCGAGGCTTCATAAGGCCCACGTTCGGGGTAACCTGGATCAAAGCCCGGAACGATACTGAAACTCACCCTCCGTCCTTCAGCCCGTGCAGCCAGACTCCAAAGCGGTTGGGCCGATGAAGCCTCTTCAGGGATCCACCCGACCGCGGGTAAGAATTGCCCCGATTCCAGGAAAGGAGTTCTCGCATTGATCAGGTAACCAAGGGGCAGGACACTGAGGGGCGGGTTGGAAAAGCTTTAGGCCTGCCTGCGCGAAGCCGCTTCGGCGAAGGCAGGGCGGCCACCTTTTAAGCGATCCCGGGAAAGAGTCCCAGACCGTTGCCACGCCTTGATTCTTAATACCAAAGAGTTCCCGCGCAACATCCCATCATGGCCGCATCCCAAAGGTCAGGGCTGGAACGTGCCCCTTGGCTCCGTCTGGGAGCCCGCGCCAAGGGGCACAATATGAATGGAAATACATTGCGCCTGCAGCAGGAGCGCCGCCCTGCGGCGGCGAACTTCCAACTCGCCCCTCTGTGTCGGTAACTATTCTCTTTATAGAAGGAAAAGCCGGGGTGGGAAAGGAAATCTATCTCTGCGATTTCATTTAAACTCTATAACCACGATTTCCGGGATCGTATCAATTCGCATGGGAGGCCCCCAGGTACCCGCTCCGCTGGAGGTGTAAACCAAGAGGTCGCCGAACCGCTTCAACCCGTAATCGTAACCCTGGTAGACCTTTGAGGTGATAAATCGGAAGAGGAAGACCTGACCCTGGTGAGAGTGGCCTGAGAGCTGGAGCGAAACACGCTGTTCCCTGGCCACATGAAGATTGAGAGGGGCATGCTTCAATAAAATGCTCGGCCGGAGAGGGTCGATTCCGATCTTTTGTAAGATCCTTCTGAAATCCTCTTCCCTTCTCGACCCCCTGTAACCCACCCCGATAATCTGCAAGCCATCGAGATCCACCTTCTCATTGTATAAGACATGGATCCCGGCACGACGAACCGCCTGGAGGTAAGGGGTGTTGTCAGAAAATTCTTCGTGATTCCCGGTAACAAAATAGGTGCCGTAGGGAGCTAAGATCTTCGAAAAAGGCTCGATCCCCTTGTCCAGATCGACTGCCACTCCGTCGTAGAGGTCGCCGCCGATAAAAACGATGTCCGGGCGCAAATCTTTTACTTTGGCTGCGATACGCCTGGCAAATCCGTAGCTTCTCACCTGTCCTAAATGGGTGTCGCTTACCCAGACCGCAGTTTTTCCTTTCCAGGGGCCTGGCAAAAATGGGAGTTGAACACCGATTCGCGTGATACGGGTCACCCCTGCGTTGATGAACCCATAGAAGCTCGCCAACAGGGCGATCCCCAGAAAAATCTCGATGATCATTCTCCGGTCCAACGGAAGGTGCAGTAATCTGGCCGAACCGTAGAAGACCCAGCAGAGAATGGATCCGAGAATGAAAAGGTAGAGAATCCCCAGCCAGGAAGCTGCCGCCGTGTAAAGACACTGTATCAGGAGATTGGAATAGCGGAAAGCAAGAAAGGAAGTCAGGACGAGGCTTATCGAGAGGAGACCCAAAACAATCTTCAAGGTCAGAAGCTTTGTCGTCCCGGCCACCCCCAAGAACCGAACCAGGGTTCTGTAAAAAAACCAGTGTCCCAAGAAGAGGATCGATTGAACGATGCTGATAAAAAGCACAAAGCGCATAAACGTTATAACGGATAAAACCCTTAGGGCTCTGAACCGATCTCTCGCTCTTGGCGAGGGTCACCCCTCACTACCCTTCCATCACGAAGATGAAGGGAACGGGAAGAAAAGGCGACGCTCTCAGGGTTGTGCGTCACCATGACGATGGATTGACCCTCCTCATTGAGGGATCTGAACAGTTCCATGATTTCTCTTCCAGTCTTGGAATCCAAGTTTCCGGTGGGCTCATCGGCAAGAAGGACGGGAGGCGAATTCACCAGAGCCCTCGCAATGGCCACCCTCTCCTGTTCTCCTCCGGAAAGTTGATCGGGGAGCCTCTTCCGCTTGCCTTCCAACCCCATCTTCTCCAATATCTCCACGGCCATGTTCACCTGTTCCCGGTTCGACCTTTCCGTGATCGCAAGAGGAAGCATGACATTTTCAATCACCGTGAGGTAAGGGATGAGCTGAAACGATTGGAAAATAAAACCGAGGTATTCTCTTCTGAAATCGGCAAGTTTCTCAAGGGGAAGTTGATAGATTGGGATTTCGTCCACCACGACCTCCCCTTGGGTGGGATGGTTGAGTCCTCCCAGAATGGTCAACAGAGTCGATTTCCCCGACCCCGAAGGACCCATCACAGAAATGAACTCTCCCCGTTCAATGTTCAGGCTCACCTCGCCGAGGGCAGTCACACGTTCTTCTCCGCTCTCGTAAATCTTGCTCAGGTTCTTTATTTCGATCAGGCTCATCTTATTTCCTAGCCTCTGAAAAGGAGAGGTCCTTGCAGATAGAGGCTCTATGCTCTACGCCCTTTGTCTTCAGAGTGCTCTGAGCGCCGTAGTAGGATCCATCTTGGAGGCATGCACCGCTGGATAAATGCTGGAGAGGATCCCCATCGTTACAGAAAGAAGAACCACCCCCACTGCTAAAACGGGATCAATATAGATTCCCCCACCTTTTATCCCTGTAAGGACGGGGCCCAGAAGGACGGAAACGCCGAGTCCCAGCAGGTATCCCGCTACCCCCCCGATCAACCCAACGATAAAGGCTTCCGAAAAAACGATCTTGATCACATGCGATTTCCGAAATCCAATGGCACGAAAGATCCCGATCTCCCTTTTCCGCTCATTGACGGAGGCCATCATATTTGTGAACACGATCAGGCCGCCGATCAGAAGGACGATGACGGAGAGGCCGACAGAAAATTTCTTGAAGTGGTCCAACGCCTCCATTTTGGTCTGGAGGGTCTGTTTGATCGCGGTCACTTTGGCATGGGGTAATCCCTTCGAGATCTGACGGACGATCTCCTCAATCGGGCAGGAGATGCAAAAGGCCGAGACTTCAATCAGACTCAGGGCCCCGGGTTTTTTCAGCGCCTCCTGCACAAAGCCCAGGTCGCCAAAGATGAGAAAGTCGTCCTGGGACCCCGTCTCTTCCAGCATCCCCGAAACTCTGACCCTTTTCCCGTTGATGGTTAAAGAGTCATTCGTACTCTTAAAAAGTTTCACAGCAATCTCATTTCCGAGAAGAATCTCGTCCCGGCTCTTGGGGATGTCCCCGTGGACTTTCCACCATTTCTTGAGCCTGACCTCTTCCTGGAAAAGCACTCCTATAAGAAGAACTTTCTTTCCTTCGACCTCGACCACTCCGATCAATTTTGGCGAGACGGTGCTGATGTTTTCTCTCACCTCAATTTGACGAATTTTTTGAATATCTGAGTCCTTGAGCGTCTGGGTGTCAACCGACACACCCCCAATGTTCAACCCCCCGTAAGAGAGGGAGAAGTCATCCGATCGGGGGATGACAAGGATATTGGCTCCAAACTCGTCAAGCTTGTTGGAGAGATCCTCATTCATCATCCGGGTGATGGAGACAAGGGCCACCACCGTCGTGATCCCAATGGTGAGGCCCAGGATGAGAAAGAGGACTTTCCCTTTTCGCCTCCTGAGGTTGTTGATCGAAATGTCTCTCAGTCTCATGGATTTATTTAACTTGAAAACCAAGATCCCTGACCATCGCCAGATCGTCCTGTGCACTTCGACCCAGGGTGGTCAAATAATTTCCCAAGATCAGACCATTGGCCCCTGCAAGGAGGGCAAGGGACTGCACATCTCTCAGATTGGCCTCGCGCCCGCCCGCGATCTTAAGGGTTCCCTTCGGCAAGATGAGTCGAAACAAAGCAATGGTCTTGATGATTTCCATGGGAGGAATGGACTCCGAATGTTCCAGCGGGGTTCCTGGTCTTGGGTTAAGGATATTGAAGGGAATGCAGTCGATTCCGAGTTGTCTGAGGGAAAAAGCAAGCTCCAGTCGCTGTTGAGGCGATTCCCCCAGGCCAAGGATTCCGCCGCAACAGATGGAAAACCCCCGGTCCCTCAAAACCGCAATGGTTTGGAGTCGGTCCTGAAAAGAATGGGTTGTACATATCTTTGAAAAGTGGGATTGAGCCGTCTCGAGATTGTGGTTATAACGGGTGACTCCAACTCTTTTCAAAGCCTCTGCCCTGTCGGCAGTCAACGTTCCCAGAGAGCAATCGAGATCAAGGGCTGTCTCTTTTCGTATTCGATCAAGGGCACTCAGAATCGTTTCAAACTCTTTGTCGTTCAACGCCCGGCCGCTGGTGATGAGACAAAACCGGCCTGTTCCTTTCTTTTGAGCCTCTCTGGCCTCTCCTACGATTCGATTGATATCCAGGAGAGGATAAACCGGGGCCTCCGTTTTGTAGCGGCCTGATTGGGCGCAGAAAATGCAGTCCTCGGAACATCTTCCTGACTTGACATTAAGAAGCGAACAGAGATCGATCTCGTTTCCGTTGAACTCCTCTCTCACGCGGTTGGCTACTGCAGCAAGATCCAGGATGTCCGGTCCTTTTGCCTCTAAGAACGGGAGGACCTCCTTCAGACCGACATCTTCTCCTTCGAGGACTTTCTCTCCAATCTTCCGAATTTCTTTTCTCATCATCCTTTTCCTCGGCTCTTTCCGTATCATTTTTTTGCGCCCCCCCTTCAGAAGAGAGTCGAACGCGTGAGCATCAAGAATGCAGAACCTGTTGGAAAACTCATTTTTTTCAGGCTGATCAAAAATGCCTGGATGCAAGGCGCCCGAAATCCAGAGAGTGGCGTCGCGACGGATAAGGAGCGACATCTTGCCACGCCGACGAGTTGGTGAGTCGGTCGGAGGCGTACTTGAATGTACGCTGCAACGACGAAGGATGAGGGGAACGCCGCAGGTAGGCGTTTTTCAACAGCCTGTTAAGCCCTGGGTTTCCAACCGAGAATAACCCTCTCCTCAATGAGGATCCTATCCTTCTCAACCGTGCTCGGGATCACCTCGGGGGGATAATTCATACATCCCCCGCTGATTCCTTTGAGAGTCTCTAAACTCCATTCCGTATTGCAGGCGTTGCATACCAAGGCTTGATCTTGGATGTGGAAACGAGTCGACCGACACGGCTCGCACATGCTGATGGCCGTCACCACCCTACCCGCGAGAGTGACATAGGCCAGCAGGGGGACCTTCAGTCCGTTGCCCTCGTACTCAAAACGAACCATTTTTTTCTCTTTCACAAGATCAAGAGGGATGGCGATTTTTCCACCCTCAACTTTTGCCACAATGTCGGTCATAGAAATCGTCCGCCCGGAATAATCCACCCTATCCATCACTTTCTGTTGGGAAGCGATTTTGGAGTTTGTCGTCGTTCTTGCCTCGATGATCCAGAACGCAACGCCTCCCAACACAACCACGATGACGCCTATGGAGATGAGGCCCCAGGAGGATTTCTTCCTTTCCCCCAAAACCTTTTCTTTCTTTTCCTTGAACGCAGGGCCCGTCAGGAGAAGCCCGCATTCCTTGCAGAAATTGGTTAAATCTTCATTCTTCGTTCGGCACTCTGGACAAACTTTCATTCGATGATCCTTCCTTTCTCCCCCCTGAATCTCTTCCGCTCTTTCGCTCAAGAGACGGTGTCATCATGAGATGTGTCCATAAACTAAGGTTTTAATAAAGAGGTGTCCTTCCGGCCCCGAATTTCGTCGGGACGACGTCCAGATGCCCCTGTATCGAGTACGGGGCCAGCTCCTCAAATCCGGCATGACGGACGAACATACTTTAGGGACAGACACTAATGAGCGAACCCTCTTCCGTTACAAGACGGGACCCCACCCGTATCGAGCTTCCGTTATGATGATGACCCAGTCCCCAATCAGCGGGCGATCATTCACAGATCATCCATTTTTCAATCTCTCCTCTCGCAATGGGTGAAGCGAGAAGGGATTGAGAGTGATCTTCATCCACACCTTTATAGGTTACCTCTACATCCCATAAATCCTTAGCCTTGCCATAGTGAGCGGTAATGGCCGCCGCCTTTTCAATATCCCTGTCATCAACCTTCCCTCTCAAAAGGGAAAGAGGTCCAGGGAAGCCGGACACCTTGAACAAGATGTCCTTGCCTTGAGCAAAGGTCTGGATCTTTTGATTCTCCTCCTCCTGCCTTCCAACGACCAATTTGGCCCCCGGGGAAAAACGAAAATGCCTTCCCATCTTGAGCAGGTGAACGTCGTTCAGGGAAAAATCGGGATCGTGAACCATCAAGTCCTTCATCCTCTTTGCAAATCCGGGATCTGTCAAAAGACATCCCCCCGCAGGGCACGGATAGTCGTGAATGCCATAATGGTCTGCCAACGCAATCTGGGGCTTTCTTGACCGACCCTGGACCCTCAGGAGCTTTTCCCGATCCACCCATCCTTCCTTCTCTGGCACGGTGACAGGAAGAGCCTTCGCCGAGAGGGGCCTCAGGATGAGACCTTCAAGACCCGCCTCCCTTTCGATCAGCCGCATCGCGTCTCTTCGTTGAGACATGGGCCTCTGCCCGAGCACTTCACCCGTTATAATGAAAGCGGCCCCCGACTCCTCCATATGGGCCTTTGCCTTTTTGAGCATGAAAATCCGGCAATCAATGCACGGATTCATATTTCTTCCATAACCATGTTTGGGATTCTTCACCACGCACAAATACTCTTCAGAAACATTCAATACCTTGAGAGGGATGCCCAGCGCCTCCACCGCCTTCTGCGAAGCCAGACAGGTTGCTCCCCGTTGGGTGCAGGTGCAGAAGACGGTCATGAAATTGAGCGCCTCCAGTCCGACTCCCTGCTCCATCATGACCCTGGCCGCAAGTGTGCTGTCGAGCCCCCCGGACAGGAGGGCGATTGCCTTCATCCTAAAACCTCATTCATCGATCCTGACCGAAAACCCTGAAGGTCCAATGTAATATAGCGGTACCCCATCCCTTTCAAATGATTCACCACTTCTTCTCTCAAAGAGCCATTCATGAGGCGTCCCATTTCTTCTGTGAGGACTTCGATTCTCGCTAAATTCCCGTAGTGACGGACCCGAACCTGCTTAAACCCCAATCCAAACAGGAAATCCTCCGCCTGATCCACCCGTCTCAATCCCTCTTCCGTAATTTCTTCCCCGTAAGGAAAGCGCGACGCCAGACAGGCGAAAGACGGCTTGTCCCAGGTGGGAAGTCCCAAAGCTCTGGATAATTCTCTGACCTCAGGTTTCACGAAGCCCGCCTCTTTCAGGGGACTTTTGATCCCCAGTTCCTGCATGGCCCTCTTCCCCGGTCTATGATCCCGATCGTCGTCCAGGGTGGAGCCTTCGATAACGAAGGGAATGGCTTCTTCCTTGGCAAGGTCCAGCAATTCCTCGAAGAGCTTGCTCTTACAATAGTAGCATCGGTCCGGGGGATTCTTTGAAAACCCGGGGATCTCCATCTCATTCGAATGGATCAACCGGTGCCTCACTCCCGAGGCTTGAACCAGTCTCTTCACTCCGTTCAATTCTCTCTCGGGATAAAGGGGAGAGAGAGCGGTGACGGCGAGGACATGATCGTTCCCAAGGGTCTCTTGAGCCACCTTCAGGAGGAGTGTACTATCCACTCCACCCGAAAAGGCCACCAGCACCTTCCCCATGTCTTTCAAGATCGCCTTTAACCTTTTATGTTTTTCTTCAGTCAGCGAATTCATCTTCCTTTTGTGATCGGCTGCCCCATCTGCTCAGAGAATATCATCCCCCAGCGTGAGCCACGTTACTGTGTTTGTCTTTCACTTATAACTCATAACTCTCAACTCAAAACTTCCTTAATCCACCCTCCCCCCAGGAGGGTTTCTCCATGATAAAAAACCGCCGCCTGGCCGGGGGTGATCGCCTTCTGGGGGAACTGAAACTTCACTTCCAATTTTCCTTCCCCTTTTTGGAAGAGGCTTGCCTCCGAACCAGGATGATTATACCGAATCTTCACGTGAGCATGATGGAAAGGAACCGTCTCGGGAGGGACAATCCAATTGATCGAATCGACGAGGAAGGTGTCACTGAGGACTTCTTCCGCTCCTCCCACAACGATCGTGTTCTTTTCTCGGTCGATCTTAATCACATAAAGGGGCTTTCCTTTTGCCAACCCGAGACCCCTTCGCTGGCCGATGGTATAGAAAGGGATACCCTTATGTCTTCCCAAGACTCTGCCATCCTTGTCCAGGATGGGGCCGGACTCCACGGGTACTTTCAGCCTCTCTGATAGAAAGGAATGATAGGAGGTCTCCTGAATGAAACACACCTCCTGACTTTCCGCTTTGTCATGGACCCGAAGTTCCAACTGAAGCGCCTTCCATCTCACTTCCTCCTTTCGGAGGTCTCCCAACGGGAACAGAATACGGCGAAATTGATCTTGCGTTAAGGAGAAAAGGACGTAGGACTGATCCTTCCTTCGATCCACTCCTTTTCTCAAGAGATAACGCCCGGTCCCCTCATCGAAACCCACTCTTGCATAATGGCCTGTCGCCAAGAAATCGGCCCCCAGTTCCATTGCCTTTTTCAAAAAAGATCCAAACTTTATCTTCTCATTGCAGAGAATGCAGGGATTGGGCGTTTTTCCCTGAATGTACTCTCTGCAAAAATACTGGATGACTTCCTCTTCAAACTCCTCTCTCATAGGGATGACATAAAAGGGAATTCCAAGGTGAAGTGCAACGCGTCTCGCATCTTCGATATCGGAAAGACTGCAACATCGGACCGGACCTCCCTGGGCCTTGTCCCCCGTGCCGATGCACATGGTTGCCCCGATCACCTCATAACCCTTCTCTTTCAGAAGCCCGGCGGCCGTACTCGAATCCACCCCCCCGCTCATTCCAACGACAACTCTTTGCTTCAATCGTGAACCCCGTTGGATGACACCCTTCCTTCCCCCCGCCCATCGAGGAGAGGGGGTGCCTTCCTAAAAAAGAATCTCTATTGCCTGATACGGGCAAACCGGAATGCACAGCTCACAGGCAATGCACTTGTCCCGCCTAAAAGACACTTCCATATTCGTCCTCTGGACATCCAAGGCCTTCGTCGGACAGACGCTGATACAGGCCGTGCAGTGTGTGCACCGATCCTCGTGCCACTTCACGTCCTGAGCCAGAGATTGAACCTCTACCCCAGTTTCGCTCAGATACTTCAGCCCCGCCTCCATCCCGACCTTCTTCCCCGTAAGCTCTAAGACGAGCCTTCCCTGTTCCTTCGGGGTAATCCGGGCTCTCATAATGTTGACGACCAAATCATAGTCCTTGACCAGTTTCGATATGACGGGCTGATCGACGAGATGGGAAGGGTAGTTGAGAACAATTCTTTTTTTCTGCATGGTCCACCTCTCTCTCATAGGCAAGGTGCCAAGAGCATGGAGTTTCCTTTTCCCCATGCCCTCTGCTCTATGCTCTACGCTGTTTTTTTAATCGGTCGTTCTTTCAAGGGCTTATAAACAATCCCGGAATCGACGGAAGGGAGGAGTTCAACGGGTTGGGTCAAAAAGAACTTCCCCGTTTCAATCCACCCTTTCAAGATCTGAGCGATCCCTCTGGCTTTCAGATAGCTTGAAAGGCCGGAAGTGGGAATCTCTTTTCCCTGGACCGTAATCTTGCCGCTTTTGAGTTGCTTGTAATTCACCTCTCCGATGCTGCCGGGAATGTTTTGAGGATAGGCGTCGCTGTAGTCCACCACTTGGGCTAAGATCTCTTCATCCCGAACCGCAGCATGACGAAGCATCTCTTCATTCAGAATGGGGATGGGAACTCCGATCCCTACGGTGAGGGTAACCCCATAGCCGGTAAAGGAAGTCCCTCGAAGCCATTTCGGGCTCATCATTTTGAGATCTCCGGTGACACAGAGCGTGCCCGAAGGCGATTTCGGGAACCCCTGCCTCGGTTCTCTTCACCCCTGGATTGTGCTGGGTGCCATGACCCACCACATACCCTACCCCTCCTCCGAGGAAGATTCGGGTTCCAATGCCTATGGTTTTGTAAAGGGGGTCATTGAGCAAAGGACTCAGTTGCCCTGCGCTGCAATAATTCGCGTTGCCCATCTTGGGCTGGAGAACCCCCATATAGGTATAGATCACCTTCTCCGAGAGATTGACGGCCACATTGTAGTTCTGATAGGCGTTCCGGATGTTCAAAAGAACCGCCTCGTTCATATCCTTCAGGGAAATATAAGTCTCCAGGGCTTTTCTGGGATAGCAGTCCGTCCCGTAGGCGGTCGCCGTCAGCCTAACGTCCTTTCCTGCAACCAGTTCTTCAATGACATAGGCGCCCCCATAAGCAAATTTTCCAGGGAAGATCTTATTCCTCGGGTCATCTTCGGGCATTGCCGTCGCCCCCAGATAAAAATCCACCGCTGCTAACCCCGTATAGACCGGGACATCGTTGAGAGAGGTCCTTCCCCCTCCCAGCTTGATCCTGGGCTTCGTGTGACCGACGTTGAAATAAGCCCCGGAAGAGCACATCGGGCCGAAAGTTCCTGTCGTGACCACATCCACTTCCTGAGCCGCCCTTTTCATCCCCTTTCCAGCGGCATAGTCGATAATCTCCTCAGCCGTTAAGACAACCGCTTTTCCCTTCTTGATCTTCTCATTTATTTCCTCAATGGTCTTGGCCATGCTTTCCTCCACTCATCTGTTTCAAACTTGGGATTTTTGGATTTTAGGCTTTTCCGGGGAAAATCCGAAATCCTAATATTGGACGAAGCGTCCGTCTCGGGCCAACCCGAAATAAATTCAAAATCCAAATTTTCCAAATTCTAAACTTCTCATTTCGGTCATTTGAATTTCGAAAATTCGTGCTTGTTTCGGATTTCGTGCTTCGTATTTCGAATTTGAATAAACTATTTTGACTCGTTGAACAACCAGGTGCTGATATACCGTTCTCCCGTATCGGGCAGTAAAACCACAATCATTTTCCCTTCACTCTCCTGCCTCTTCGCTACCTCAATGGCCGCCCACGTCGCTGCACCAGAAGAAATTCCCGCTAACACCCCTTCTTCTTTGGCCAGCCTCCTCGCCAATAACCCCGCATCCTCGTTTGATACCTTGATCACCTCATCGATCAGGTCCATTCGAAGCACCTCCGGAACAAAGCCTGCACCGATCCCCTGGATCTTGTGGGATCCCGGTCTTCCTCCGGAAAGGACCGGAGAACTCTCTGGCTCCACGGCGATGGCCTTAAATCCTGGTTTCTTTCTTTTGATCACATCAGAAATTCCAGTAATCGTCCCTCCCGTTCCGACCCCCGCCACCAAAACATCCACACGTCCATCGGTATCTTCCCAGATTTCCGACGCAGTCGTCTTTCTGTGGATTTCGGGATTCGCCGGATTCTTAAATTGTTGGGGGACAAAATAACGGGAATCTTTGGATGCCATCTCCTCCGCCGTCTTCACCGCACCGGTCATCCCCTCGTTTCCAGGCGTCAGAACCACGTGTGCTCCAAACATCCTAAGAAGATGAATTCGTTCAGCGGACATCGTATCCGGCATCGTTAGAACCAACGGATAACCTTTCGCCGCGCAGATAAACGCCAAAGCGATCCCCGTATTTCCGCTGGTAGGCTCCAGAACAATCGTATCCTCTCTTATCAAGCCCGCCTTCTCAGCCGCTTCGATCATGGAAAAACCAATACGATCCTTGATGCTTCCGCAGGGGTTGAAGGACTCAAGTTTTGCGATGACCTCTCCCTGACACCCCCTGGCAATGCGATTCAATCTCAATAACGGTGTATGTCCTATCAATTCAGAAATGAAGCCGGCTATTTTCGCCATGGCTGATCCTCTACTGAAAAATCCATCTCGCTTGCTTTCTCCCCGCAAGGCGGGGCGAAGACAGGGATTTCGTGCTTCGTATTTTCGCTTTTAAATCTGGTACATGGCAGAGCTGCTTTTTTCTTTTTCTCTTTTTCGATTGACCATGTCTTCTAAAGTCACCGAATAAAAGATTTTAGAAATAGCATCTGAGACTTCTTTCCAAATTTCGCGAGTCACGCAGGACGAAACTTTTTGGCAGGCCTTCGCATCCCGTAAACATTCAAGCAAATTGAGAGGACCTTCCAGAGTTTCAATCACATCATACAAGCAGATTTCAGAAGGGGGTTTGGCTAAAGAATATCCGCCTTTCGCTCCTCGAATCGCTTTCACCAACCCATCCGTGCGAAGTGGATTAATGACTTGCTCAAGATATTTTAGGGATATACTTTCTTTCTTGGCGATCTCTTTCAGTTCAATGGGGCCCTCTCCATAATGCGAGGCGAGCTCTACCATTGCCCTGGCTCCGTATCTAATTTTGGTTGATATTCTCATGGGTTATAAAATCATACTTTTTCTATATGAATTAAACCTTCTTAACCTAATCCTTCATGAATTGTCAAGGGGAGTAATCGGACTTTCCCGCCCCCGGTTTCTTAAATTATTGGCGTTAAACCGGAGAAGGGTTTACCCGGGCCATTGATGAGAAGAAAAAAACTGAGAGAGGGCAAGTCGTGATCGAGCTGTTGGGATGAGCGGTAAGAGCGGCAAGGAGGGCTATCTAGAGGACCTTTACTTTCAAAACTTTCTTTGTCTTCTCGGTAATCTTTACCCGTTCGTCGATCCTGTACCCGACCACCCAAGCAATCCTCTCCTCTGAAATGAGCAGGGGAACGCTCGGCCTCTCAAACTTTGGAACCTTATGGTCGATAAAGAAATCTTTCAACTTCTGAGTCCCCTTGACTCCTAACGGACAGAATCGATCGCCTGGTTTGAAATTCCTCACCTTTAGCGGAAATCGAAGGTTTTCGTAATCCATCAGAGCCATGGTGGGGGGACCGTTGTAATCCTTGAATTGATCTCGATCCGTCTCTTCAACGACCACCTCTCTTCCAATCTCTTTGATAAACGTATGGCCTGGGGAAAGGAGGTCGATTTCAAAGGGAGATGAGGGTTTGACATCTCTCTTCCCCAATAAAACAACGTCATACCGTTTCTCAATCCAGAATCCATGGGCCAGCTCTAAAAGGAAGCTCGCAGAAGACTGATGCAGATTCTGAAAAACCTTAAGAACGTCCGCTCTTCCTCCGTCCTCCGTGACAGTTCCCCCATCCTGAACCCTCTCAATAATCTTCCTGATCACTCTCCACTGAACAGCCCGATGAAGGGATTGGTATTCAGACCATTTGAAGGAGAGGGTATCCTTCGCCTCATGGACCATCTTCTGATAGACCTCCTCTGTTCCCCTCTCCAAATAATCATCCTCTTCCCTGAGGATGGTTGAAGCCTTCAAAAGGGTCCTCTTGAAATGCGGCTGAAATTCCTTTTCAATGAATGGCACGAGGGCAAGGCGTATTCTATTCCGAAGATAGTCCTTTTTTGAATTGGAGGAATCTGATAAAAAGGGAATCTTTTTCTCCAGGGCAAAGGACTCGATCTCCTCCCTCCAGACCTCAAGAAGAGGTCGGATCACCCTTCGCTCCCGAATGGGGAGGATCCCTTTGAGACCCCGTAACCCGGATCCCCTGATCAATCTTAAGAGGATCGTCTCCACCTGATCATCCGCATGATGGCCCAAGGCGATCTTTTGAGCGCGATGCTTGCGGAGAAGGTCATAAAAGAAATGGAAACGAATCCTTCTGGCCGCATCCTGCGGGGAAAGCCCTCCCAGTTTTTGGAACTCCCTTACGTTGAATTGCCCGTATTCAAACGGCAGACGAAGCCGCGCTGACTCCTTTTGAACCAGCTCGGCTTCTCTCTCTGACTCCTCAGGTCGAAAACCATGATTGACATGAGCAACGATGAGGGAAAGGTCAAATGTTACTCGGCAGGCATTCAAGAGATGGAGAAGGACCATTGAATCCACGCCACCCGAGACACCCACAATCAGCCCGTCGCCTTTTTCCAAGAGGCAGTAGCGGTCAATGGTCCTTTTGACTCGATCGAATAACATACTCCACACTACATCTTCTTTTCTCCCAAAGGACCGACGGCGATCAACACCCTGGTCATCCCTGTCCATGTTTCAGTGATTCTGATGTTGCAGGTTTTATCAGGCTTTGAGAAGGAGAGTTGGGTCTCTTTTCCTTTAAAGGTGTTCACGAACTTCCAGTTATCTTTTTCCATATTGTAAACAAAAAATTCGATCAAGGACTGGACATCGAGACGCCATTTTGAAAAACGGATAACCCCGGCCTTAAATTTTGCGGTTTCATAGACCATGGATTCATCCGCTTTGTAATTCAGTTCGCTCGGGACACGGACATCATCAAGGTAATATTGCCCTCCCCCCTCCCATTCCCTGGTTTCTCCCGTTGGTCCTGTCACCGGTTGACCTTGCTGCCGTTCTTTAACAGTGGTCGAACACCCCCATACACCCACCAAACAGATAACCAACAGCAGAGCAATCACCGATTTTCTACCGAAGATATTTGGATTCATAACATTCCTCCCTTCCGTGAGATCATATGGATTTTTTACCATTCATGAAGAAGAAAAGCAAGTGGAAATAAAAAAGGCCCGCATGAACGGGCCTTAACCACAGATCATTCTGAGAGCTCCGATCAATACATTTTCCCATGGTGTCCATAACGGTCGGGAGATTCGAGATCGATCGTGACATGGCCAAGTTTTGGGAGATCCCCCTGATCGAAAGGAGCGGGTAGTTTATACGCATACTGTCCTGGAGTGATCTCGAAAGTAAACGGGAAAACAACTTCGTTACTCTCATTCCCGGCTTTGTCAACCACAGAAACCCTCAATGTAATCTGGGTCCACTCCGGCAGGTAGGATGTCTTTGAGCTGAAGGTATTCCATTGGATGTAACCTCTGAAATGCTTCTGATATGGGGATTTGAGATAGATCCAATCGGTCGGGTAACGACCGACGCCCGCCTGATCCACCACAGAGGCAATTCTAAACATCTCTCCATCCGGATCCTCCGCCTCGATGTAGATTTTCCAGATATATCCGTAATAGCCCTTTTCCACTGCGAAAGCGTGAGCAATGATTGGAGCATGGGTTCCTGGCTTGGGCTGTCCTCCTCCACTGTAAGGAAACAGCTGGGTCCACCCTTTACAAGGGAGGAAGAAGGTTAATGCCAGCAAAAGACTGATCAAGCAGAAGACTTTCTTGATGTTCATGATCATGACACCTCCCTTCATTTAAAATATAAGCTTGAGGGGTATGAATATCAAGGATGGAGTCGGACCACCGGGATGGGGAAGAGTGACTATTATTAGTCCTTAAAGTCAAACAAAATCAAATGGTTACGTCTCACGCTTTGTCCGAGAAGCCTTTGATCCATCTTTCTGGAAGCCCAGTGCCACGTTCTTGGCTTCCTCGAACACGTCCTTGAGCGGAATTTTTTTCTCTAATGCCAACCTTTTACAATCATCATATTCCGGAGAAAAGTTGACAACGGTTCCTTCCCATCGAGCCAATTTGAATCGGATTCTTCCATATTTCGTTTGAAGCGGTTGGATCTCTCTGTCAGTCTTTTCTCTTTCCTCTTCGTGCCACCTCAGCCCCAGAGTGGTCGTCTCTTGAAAAAGGAATTTTGCGACAGGGAGCAGCTTTCCGGAAGGACAGATCACGGTGAGGAGATGGCCCGGCCGATTCTTTTTCATCAAAATGGGAGTGACGAATACTTCCAGGACTTCCATGGCAAGGAGTTTTTCCATCACGTAGTCATAGAACTGGGGGTTCATATCATCAATATTCGTTTCAATGACCGCGACAGTCTCCTTTCCGGCAGCGTATTCAGACGTCCCGACGAGCAGCCGGAGGAGGTTCGGATGGGGAAGGTCGTCACGCCCCGCCCCATACCCTATTCGCTCAACCTTGATACGAGGCATGGGACCAAACTCAGACCCCAGGGTGGAGAGGATCGCCGCTCCGGTAGGAGTGAGAAGCTCTCTTTCCACTCCTGATGAATAGATCGGTTTCCCTTCCATCAAGGACAATGTGGCAGGGGCCGGAACCGGAAGGATGCCATGTTCGCATTTTACAAATCCCCCTCCCACATTTACTCTTGAGACGTGAATTTTTTCAATCCCCATCTCTCGAATCCCCCACACCGACCCTACGATATCTACGACGGAATCCAACCCGCCCAATTCGTGAAAGTGGATTTCTTCCGTCGGAACGCGATGAATCTTTGCCTCGGCAGAAGCGATTCGTCTGAATATCTCTTCGCTCTTTTCTTTAACTTCTGCCGCCACACCACTCCGTTTGACGATTCGAAGAACTTCTGTCAAATTGCGATGGGACTTTTTTCCGTTTCCTCCCGCCACGACGACCCGGGTCCCCGAGATCCCCCTTTTGAGCACTTTCGTGACTTTCAAATGAACGGTCGGAATCCGAAGCCGCTTCAACTCCTCTCTCAATCGTCGTGGGTTTAAGCCGGCATCGATCAGGGCGCCGAGGATCATATCTCCACTGGCTCCGGAAAAACAATCAAAATAGGCGGTTCGCATATTCATCTCCCCATCGGGTTCTACGGCTCTGTGAGGAATTCATAGGCACTCAGATAGACGAGCTTGGTCACATCCGCTAACTTCTCATAATCGAGGGACTCCGGAGGATTGCGGGAAAGATGCATCCTTCTGGGGTCTGATGCAAAAAACTCCAGCGAGGGGATTCCTTTATCATGGAAGGGAGCACGATCCCTGCCGAATTCAGAGGAGGAGAGGTCAATATTTCTCCCTTCTTTGATTCCCAGGGGTTCCAAGAATTTCTTACTCATCTGGGTCAGCGAAGGACGAATTGAACTTCCAGCCAAAAACATTTCCTTCTCACCCGTTGTCCCGCCCATATCCAAATAGAACATCGCCTTCATCTGCGTCAGAGGCATAAAGGGCTGACTGACAAAGTCGCGGGATCCCAGGGACTCCCACTCCTGTCCTCCGAAGAAGAGTAGGACCACGCTTCTTTTCAAGTCCGTTTTTCTCTTCATCAGAGAACGTCCGATTTCCAAAAGGGCCGAAACCCCTGGAGTACGATCGTCCGCTCCGGAGTAGATCACTCCCCCTCTTTCCTCTCTTCCCGGATAATCATAGGGGGCGCCCAGCAACAGAAATTCCTTCTTCTTGTCTGGATCGCGGCCCTCAATGACTCCCCTGATATTAGCACTCATCAATCTCATCTCCTTGAACCCGAGGTTGATTTCAAAGAGGGTGTCCTTCTGGTTAATAATGGTTTTCACCCAGGACTCTTCCAACCGGGGATAGGGAACGAATAAAACGGGAATCTGGATTGCAAAATCCGGCTCCTTTGCCTTTCTCGCGACTTTTAAAGCCTCGAACAAGCGCTGGACGGGAATGCCGCTCCGTTCCCCCTTCGGCAGCTTCTCATCCAATTTCGGGGGAAAATAGGAGGGGTAGGTAAGATAAGGGGCGAAATGATCCAGATCTTCTTCCTGGACAAAGAATAGAATGGCTCTGGCTCCCCTTCCCTGAAGCTCTTTCACCCTTCTTAAAAGCTGTTCAGAGCGAAAATCATTCGTGAGACCCAGGAAAAAGATTGCCCCTTTGCCAGAAAGCTTGTCCATCTCCTCGACGCTGGTTTGGTCGATCACTGTGAAAGGACCTTCCCATTTTCCTCTTTTGGAAAAGCGAAAGGGGATGGCTTTCAATTTCTCCTCCCGGTTGGATGCTTTAAAAATCAAGGTAGATTCTCTTATATCCTTGACGGAAATGGAGAAAGGCTGGACCACGGGAATCATCCCCATCCCTTCCAGTTGGTTGATCAGATAGCTCTGAGCTTTGTCATGAGCTGGGGTTCTCAGAAACTGCGCGGTCTGCTCGGATGTGGCCAGAGCGGCCACATGCTCCCTCAGCCTCCGGGGCTCGATTTTAGCGAAATCATCACCGGCGATGAAGTCACGGAAGACGAAGGAGGCCCTTGGAGAAAGATTCCCTCTTTCTTTGGGCCTTCCATTCCTGAAAACAATGTAACTATCCCAGCCGTAGAAAAAGAGGTACCGGGACCGGGAAAGAGCATTCGCGGATCGACCAAAATAAAGGGTCACCCATCTCCCGGACTGAAGAGGGTTGGGAAAAGTAAGAAGGAGGGATTCCTCTCCTTCGTCCAATCGATCCCCCTTTACAAAAAATGAACCTTCCTTGTAATCGATCGGCTTCGGGATATTGGAAATGAGCTTAGAGAGAATCGTCCCTCGCCAGCTTTCACCCAAAAGCATCACGGAGGAATTTCTAAGTTTCTCTTCGGTCACCTCCCTGACCGATAGAATCTCTCCGCCTTTTTGTTCCTTTGCCCTTCTGGCCAGCTCAAGATAGATTTTTCGAGTCTCGTCATCTCCTTGATCTGACACAATAAAGATCTTTCCGGGGTCTTGGAGCAAAGCGTTCAAGGCAGGGGTCATTTCTTCCGGGTATAATCTTCGAAAGACCTGATCGTCAGGGTCCAGCGTGAGTTTCAACGGAATCCTGGAAACCTCGATGGAAAAAGAGCTCCTTCTCTTTGAAACCTCCAGGAAAAGACGCCTCTTTTCTGAACCCTCATCCACTTCAATCGGAAGCAGAAGCTGATAGACCTCCCCTTCCTGGACCACATCTCCTGAGACAACATGCCCATTTGAATGGGTCTGCACTCTAACATTTTCCAACTTGAGCTGAGGCCCTCCAGGGCGGTCGAGCCACTGAGAGAAGAACCCATCCAGCGTCTGCCCGCTCGCCTCTTCAAAGATTCTCTGAATATCTTCCCAGCCGGCCTGTCTCCCCCCGTATTGCGCCGCAAATTGTCTCAAAATGCCAAAGAAAAGATCTTTCCCAACCACTCGCCGGAGCATATGAAAAACCATCGAGCCTTTCCCATACCCGATTTGCGCATCCAGCTCCGTCTCTTTCCCTTCAAATTGCCGAAGAGGGTAATCTCGTGAAGGGGGCACGTCAACGGCATACTTTTGCATCACGTCCCGCCGATGTTTGTGAGCCGCTTCCTTGGCCATCTTTAGCTCTTTATAATAATAATTCGTGCAATAGGTGGTGAGAGCCTCCACCCAGTTCCCCGTCCCGGGCTTAAGGCTCACATAATGCCCCCACCAGGAATGAACAATCTCATGATCCAGGGCGCCCGGCTTAAGGAACTCCTTCCCTTGCCGGATCGCTTCCGGCGCGAGGAGAGTGAATGTCGGAAATCCGTAGCCGCTTGAGAAGAAGTTCTGGACAATATCGAACTTCCTGTAGGGGTACGAACCCAAAAGGTCGGAGTAGATCTTCAAATATTCTTCGGCGCCGTTTAGAAAGACCTCGGAAAACCGATTCTCCTCATGGAAAAAGTAGGTGGAGATCTTGATGCCATCGACCGTCCGTGTCCTGACGGAATATTTCCCGGCAACCAGGGTGAGGCTTTCAGCCGGCAACTCGTTCACCCATTTGCTTCTGAAGAGCCCCTCTTTGAGATTTTCGGAAACCAGCTCACCTTGAGTTACGATTCGAAAGGGTTCCGGGATCGTCGCGTCGATTTGGAAGGTGGACATGGACCCCGGTCTATCAGGGTACCAGTGGGTTGCAAACGACAAATAGACTCCGTCCGGACTGATCAGTCCAAGGGTCTGATCTCCCTTAACGAACTGAAGCTCCCTTTCCTTGATGACGGGATCATGGATGGAACCTTCATAAGAGATCGAGAGAAGCGGCGTCTCTTCGACCTTTTGAAGAGTGACGTCCCATCTTTTGGCCGGCCCTGAAAAAACTCCCTCGGACCAATGGAGGGGCTGTCCCGTCTTCTGGTCGACGACCCGAGTGATTTTCAGGTGGGGATTGAGGAGAAATGAAAGGGTGTGGGGCCTTCCGCGTTTGACGCTGATTTCGAGTCGATCTTCCGCTTTGATGAGATGTTGGGATGGATCGATGTGAACGGACAGACGATGGGATTGAATACTAAAATCAAAAAAAGGGGATAAAGCGAAAGCTCCCCCCGGGGGCCAAACGATGGCCGCGAGAAAGAATGAAAATAGGACGATATTTTTCAGGCTCTTTCCGCTCATGAAAAATCATCATAACATAACCGGCTCCAAAAGGGGATTCTCCATTAACCTTTTTGACAACCCCTCCCCTCTGGCGGGACGATCTTCCACTCACCCCATTTCACGGAATTTGACACCCGGAGGGTTCATTGAAATTTTTTATTGTTCAGCTACAATCCACAAGTATTATCATGT
>CAVPSJ010000008.1:0-285000 GCA_963708295.1 uncultured delta proteobacterium
TCCTTGATTCGCTCAATCACCTTCATATAGTCATCGAATTCAATTCCATCCACGGAGTGATCCGGCTTACAGGTGATACCATCAATCGCTGGGCCGTGGCGGACGATATCCTCGAGGACGGTCCCTTCTTGTTCAGCGGTCACTTTTTCGAGAACGTCCAATCTCCCTTTGGCCAACGCCACTCCTGCGAGCAGGGCATAACCTCCCCAATTTGAAATCCCGCAGGAGATGAGGGTGTCGGTTCTCACGCGAGAACAAAAAACCGGTTCCCGATGGGTGGAAGAATTTTGTTTAAACACCTCCCACGGAATTTTCCCCGCTCCGATTTCATTTCCCCGGTCTCCGATACCGGTACTTTCAACGGGAAGGGTCAACCTCCGGGCAAGGTCGAGAAGAAAATGCGTCTTGGCTGTAAACCGGGTGATGTCCTCCAGGCGAGAGTTGAAACAGCGGTTTCTTATGGGAGGAGGAAGGATCGTCTCAAATTCCTTTAAGGGAGGCTTGCCCCGGCGTTCCTGAGCGACGAAGGACTCGAGGGTGTGATTGGGCCCCACCCTTTCGATATAGATAAGATGGGTCAGGCGTTGACCCGGCAGGCTGTTGAAAAAGTCTTGAGCGAATCGGACCGAAATGGAGCTCTGATTCTCTTCATTCATCATCCGGCTCGCATGATCCCGGTCTGAATGCTCCAGTGGGAAACAAATGATCGGGACCTCTTTTTCCGGGAGATCGAGAACCCTTAATCCCGCCTTCAATGCCGAAAGGGAAAATTCATCCGAGAGAAGGGAGACTTCCACCCCCAGATGTCTCAGCCCCTTTGCCAGGGCAAGGGCTCCCGGAGGGCCGTCCGTTTCCGTAGCCGGCGGGTCTCCCACCGGAACGTAGAACCCGGTGATGATGACAACCTTTCTACCTCTTTGGGCCAGAGAGGAAACCGCCCCTGCTAAGTCTGAGTAGGGGACCATGGGGAGATTTTCCCAGTGGTAATTCCTGTGAGAGAGTAAGGAAGTGGGAAAGTTAATGACCTCTTCAATGAGGAGAATCTTTTCACGAATCGTCTCTGATAGGGGCATAAAGTGGTTTTCTTCAAATTTCTTCGGATGAATTTTCTTACATCATTATAAACAATTTTTCCAGTGGCTGATAGAAATGCGCCATTATTTGTATTATAAAGAGCACGAGGAGGTTCTATGGAGAAAGTCAGGCTCGGAAGGACAAATCTTTTAGTGACAAAACTGGGATGGGGTGGAATTCCGATACAGCGGGTCGGAGAACGCGAAGCCGTTTCCGTCATCCGGGCCGTGATTGAAATGGGAGTGGACCTCTTGGATACGGCCCGTGCTTATACGAACAGCGAGCACCGAGTGGGATTGGCGCTCCAGCGAATAAAGAGGCCCGTCATTCTTTCATCGAAATCTACGGTAAGATCGGCGAAAATCCATAATGATGTCCTTGAGAGCCTCAAACAGGTCAAGGTAAAAAAAATCAACATTTACCATCTGCACGGTGTTTCCAGCTTCGAAGAATATGAGACGGTTATGGCGCCCGGAGGGGCCTACGAAGGGTTGGCGCGCGCTCAGGACGAAGGGTTGATCGATTATATCGGTCTCACCAGTCACAGCCTGCCTGTATTGGAGAAAGTGGTAGCCGACGGGCGTTTTGACGTCATCATGGCCTGCTATAGCTTCTTAGAGCCTGACGCGCTCCAGAAAGTCTTCCCCCTGGCGAAGGAAAAAGACATCGGTATTCTGACGATGAAGCCATTCTCGGGCGGAGTGATTGAAGAGGCCGGCCCCGCCTTGAGGTTTGTCCTTTCGACGACAAACATTGTTCCTATTCCGGGGGCGGAGACTCTGGAAAAGGCCCGTGAGAATTGGAAGATCTTTACGGAAGGTTATTCTCTGACGGAAAAAGATAAAGAGCGGATTGAAGCGATCAAAAAGGAATTCGATCAGCAGTTCTGTCGGCGCTGCGACTACTGCCAGCCCTGCACGGAAAAGATCAAAATTCAGTTCGCTGTCGGGCTGAAGAGCATCCTGAAGCGATTCGGCTCGAATGTTCAGGAGTCGAAATGGGTGACGGATCTGATAGAGAAGGCCCGAAATTGCTCGGAGTGCGGAGAATGTCTGCCGCGTTGTCCCTACCACTTGCCCATCCCCGACCTGATTAAAGAGAATCTGGCCTGGTTTGACGGCCAGAAAAATCAGTAAGAGCACCAGATTTTGTTTAATGATATCTTCCCAATCTCCAGTTTGAGCCCACACGCAAAATTCAACAAAAAAGCAACAAAAAAGCATTTGACTTCTCAGAGCGCTTTTGATAAATTCGATTCTGTTCTTACGGTGGGTTTGGTACCGAACTCCTTCAGGAAATTCGAAACACAATAAAGATTTAGCCTCGAACAGTTATTCCTACTACAGTTCAGTCTTTTGGAGGGAAAAATGAAAAGGTTCTTCCAAAAGATCCCCTGGCAAAAGCTCTAAGGGTTTTTCTCTTCCCTTAGAGCCTTCCTCAAATTCCTCTTTCAAAAATCGAGGGGCATCTGAATTGGTTAAGGTTTTTTTTCATTCTTTCTGAATCAGAAGCGGCTCCCGGGTAAAGATGGCAAGCCCCACGAAGTGCCAAGAGGAGGTATCAATGGTGGAGGAACTGAATCCCAGACTCCTTGAGTTTTTTGCGCGCAATTATAAACCTGGGATCATCGGCATGGTCGGAACGAAGGGGATGATCGGGATGGCTATCCGGGAGGCGCAGAGTGCTGTGACAGTGGATGAGAAACCTTCGCTCTGGTCCCATTGCTTCATATTTGGGGATTTAAGGCTCGACCGAAGAGGCCCGGAGGGTGAGAAGAGTAAAAGCCCCTACCTCTTCGAATCTGACCTTAAAATCAATCTCCTTAAATCCCAGATCCGGAACGGTGCCCAGGAGAACTGGATTGGCAAATGGTGCAGGGAGGAAGTGGAAAACGCTGCGGTGATCGACTTCGGACTTTCCAGCGATCAGAAAGAGGATATCCTTGCAACGGCATTACAGCTCGTGGATGAGCAGGTACTGTATCCGATTCATGAGCTTCTCGGAACATGGTGGGCCATCATCATGAAGAAACGGTGGCTTCCTAATCCCGTGGATGATCCCCACGCCATGTACTGTAGCGCCTTCGTGAGATTCTGTTATAGGGAAGCAAAAAAAGATTTCATGGGTACTGAGGTCGGTGTTTCGAACACGACTCCAGAAGACATCTCCCAGGCAGGCATTAAGGCAGATGGAATAAAATTTTACAGCCCATAAATGACTTGCGGACAGGAATATCTAAGACGACTGGAAAAAAAGTTAGAGGAAAGGAAACTCTTTACGAAACGAGTGGATCGCAATTTACTGTTGATGCTTATCCTCGTTGGCTTTATCACTTACGCGATTGTTTGGATATGGGGAATGATCGATGCCTATAAAGTGGTTGAAAAAAATTAATCGCTCTGTTAAGTAATCGTTATTTAATACGGCTGTGACACTGGTTCGCAAAACCCTTCCCCCGGAAAGTTCGCTGGATCATGACCTCCAGGTTGATAAAAACTATCGGGATCAAGCTGAGAATTTACGACGAGGCCTTTCCGGCCTTTGGAGTCTACGCACCCCCTGAGTTTGACAAGAGTCATTTTTAGGCGGGAGGAAGTGAGTGTCGACGATTGAGGTCAGACCTCTGGAGGGCACCCGCCAAGAAGATGAGAGTGAAGTTAAGGATTCTTCCCCCATTCGTGCCACCCATTGCTTTGTGAGCTAAAGTGACAATTCTTGTCACTTGTTTGCATATCTGTCCGCTTTAAACTCTCCCCAATTTTCAAAAAAGCCTGTAATTTTAACCGATTAGATTTGGCATCAGATTTGCCTCCTAAAGGACCATGAAACTCCTGGATGATAATCTATTTGCAGACGTTCCAGAAGAAGCCAGGGTCCCGGGTGAATTGGGTGAGGAGGATAAAGATTTCCTCAGGATGTTGGAAAAAATGGTGGAAGAAGTAGAAGACAAAGCCGACAAGCCCAATTGAGGATGCCCCGAGGAAAGAATTCTTTGGCCTACCGCGAACGACGAAAGTTCCCCGAATTTCTTGGCTAGGGTACGGTTACGAAGCCCGTTTGGGCAATATGACTAAAATGACAAAGGAGGAGAGAAGATGAAAATGAAGCGAGTCTTATACTATCTCATGGTTACAGGCATGGTCACCGCATTGGTGATCACAGGCGCAATTGCCGAAGACAATCCCTCTTCGACATCTGACAATAGTGTTCCTGCTACGACACCGAGTCAGGCTACCTCTACATCCTTCACAACTTTCAAGAACTACCCTGATAATACTTTTCATCTTAAGGTTAAAGAATATATCAACGGAATGAAGAAGGGCGGCCACAACCTTCTCATCTGGAAGGATCCGGCATTTAACCTATCTCAATATAGCTCAGTGAAGGTAGTGGAATTTGGCGGCCGATTGTTGCCGCAGCAGAATGTCTTTTTCCTACGATCCCTATATTGCGCTCTTCAATTCAGTCTTTCGGAGCTCTGTTAGACTGCCTCAGAAAGATTCCCCTGATTCCCTGCTGATTGAGGGAGCCGTGGTTGAATGCAACCCCGGGAGCCGCGCCGCCCGTGCCTGGGTGGGATTCGGGGCAGGTCGAGCGGGTGGTGCCGTCGTCTGTGAGATTTATGAGCCAGGCAAAGCGAGCCCAAGCATACGTATCTATACCAGGGATACGACTGCTGCTTCCGGAAACTGGGGCGGCGATTCTTCCGCTATGCTCAACAATATCCTGAGCCAGGTTGCCACGCGTCTGGCCACAACCCTGAACACCACCGTTGCTATGAAATAACAGGGCCTCAACTTCTGCGTATGCTCACGGGGGATGCAGTACGATCCCCCGTAGCAATGTGACAAGTCAGATCTCATCTTCCCAGATTCAACCAAATTGGAACTTACGACCCGCTCTATGCTTCGGTATGCGCGTACCAAAGCATTTTCTAATCCCACCCTTGCTTTAATTGCGGACAGGGGCCGGGGAAACTTCGAATGGTTCTATAACTCACTGACCATCCCGCAGCGTCATCGTTATCTTAGCGGGTCATCATTTTTAGATAACTGACAAAAATGATCATGCGACACGGGAGTGGTCACTTTTCTGTCCAGGTTAAGTTGTTTTCTTTAGAACCCGGACTTAACCAAAGTAATCCATTGTTTTCAAAAGGTTAGAGAGTTTCTTAAAGGGATTTGTGATTGGGCAAGGAATTTGCTTATTAAATGACTTTGCCCATGATGTTAATCGAGTTGTTGGAAAGGAGAAAAGGGGATGGTTGATTATACGCTCCGAACAGATTCTCTAAATTTGCCTGTCAATAAAAAGATATGTTTTTCAAATCATGAAAATCAATTTAAAGAAAAGATCATAAAGGATCAGACAAAGATTCTGAAGAAATTCTCCTCCTTCCTGAAGCCGCTATTAGAACCAGGTGAAGAAATCTGGCTTGGGGTAGAGGCAACTTCTCCGATGTCATTTCTCGAACAATGGACCACAGGCTGGGTTATTTACTATTTGAAACGATGTGTTCTCATTTTTACGAACAAGAGGATCTTGCACTTCCCGACGAAACATGATTTCACGCCCAAACACTCGGTTTCCCAAATTCGATACGGGGATATCGAAGAATTCAAACTGAGTGGGTTTTTGGGTCGGGTACTGAAGATAGAATATAAAAGCGGGAAGAAGGAAAAATTCTACTACATCAAATCAAGGGAATTCAAAAAACTCAGAACGTTAGAGCAGCTATTTATTAAAAACCAGCCCTCCAATATAGGGGAAAGACATTTCTTGTGTCCAAGGTGCGTGACTCCGCTTGTAAAGGATATATTTTCCTGCCCGAATTGTCATCTTGAATTCAAGAATATGAGAGACGCAATTAGGCTGTCATTGTTGTTTCCGGGCGGCGGCTACTTTTATACAAAGCACCCGCGTCAGGAAGCGTGGACGCTCTTACAGAAGGATTTCTCTTAATACTACTTTTGGCCAACGTGGTCGGAGCATTAAGACATATTGAATTATGGGATCAAGTCCTCTTTGTCGCGGTTCCGTTGCTGTTTATAGAGAAATTGACAACCATCAACCATGCGAAGCACTATGTCGGGGAATACATCCCCGTCGATAAGACGTTCGGCGTGGTTTCCCCAAATCCGGTCGCCGAACCTTTTCCGCCGTATCAGAAGTCCCCAAACAAAGCGAAGACAAGCTGGCCTAAACTTGTATTTGCTATCGTGTTTTTGATTCTTTGGATTGTCATTTCTCGGCAGGGAGCTGTATCTTTATCTGATCGCTCCTAGAATTCGAAACTCAGCCCAGAGCACTCAGAGAGAAATGCCCCTATCCCCTAAGCATCAACGGGCACTGGCCGCTTTGATTGAATCAAGATATACGCGCATGGACGATTACGAAAAATGGATCCCGGTGCTTTACCAGCAGAAGGATTTTCAGGCCATTGAGAGCCGTTTGATCGATCTTTCGAAAGACAGAAGCAATGAAGCAGAAGCCTATCAGCTATATACGCTCTACAGAACGCTTGGCGACGTGAGGTCAGATGAGAGATATCGAGCTTAAGGAGAACATTTTGGACGAGTGGTGCAGCAAGCAGCCTGAATCCCACATTCCATGGCTCCTGAGAGGAATCTTCTATACGGGTTATGCGTGGCAGATCAGGGGAGGGGGTTGGGCCAAGGATGTGCCTAAGGATGCATGGGCCAAATTCGAGGCGATGCTTCATCGTGCTCGGGCAGACTTAGAAAAATCGTACCGGCTCAATCCAAAGGACCCAAACTCATCGTGCCAGTTGCTGATTGTGGCAAAAGGCCTGGGTCTTTCCAGAGATGAAATGGAAAAATACTTCCAAAATGCGATATCTGCATCTCCCTTCCATTACGGTTCACATTACCAGAAACTCAACTACCTGATGCCGAAATGGCATGGGACCCAGGAGGAAATGAATGATTTTGCAATGGAATGCATGAAGTCCAGCAATGAGCATCCCTACCTCGGACTCGTCACCGTTGCCGCCTTAGAGGAGTCTCATTACCGGTCTCCTGAAAATAGATAAACTACCTGGGTAGAGATGATGTTTGGCCAACCGTGGAAAAGATATATGAAAATTATTTTATCAAATATCCTGAGGATATTAGGAGACGGTTTTTTTACGCCTACGACGCCTGTCTTGCCCGGAAATATGACGTGGCCATTAAGCAATTTGAAATCATCGGTGACCGCTGGATGGAAGGCACCTCGTGGGATTCTCTTAACGATTATCATCGCAGCCGCGCTTACGCATATGCTGCCTATGCGATGCGCCTTCCCCCGGAGCAAGCCATGGTCAGTCCTAAAGAAAGCGATTGATCTTGACCCATTCCAAAGAGCTTCTTATTTCAAACTCGGGACGACCGCTGCAAAACTGGGCCGGTATGATGAAGCAGAAGCTGCGTATTTTAAAGTATTAGAAATAGACCCGAACTGTGCAGAGGCTCATCTGCTCCTTTGTCAGATTTATGAAAAGACCAATAATCCTGCTCAGGCTAAATACCATGCAGAAAAAGCACTCCAGTGTAACCCGACCGAACAACAGAAAAGAACAGCAAAAAACTATATCGACGTTTCCAATAAGGGGTTGAAGTAAATACCAAAGGAATGGCGGGGGATGGCTATATTTCCGTTCCCCTCAAGAAATATTTTGGTTTGCAGACACTGATACTGACAAGCTATTTTAGGAGGCCCTATAAAATATGGAAAGAGAGGTCCAAGATGGACTCAGTCCGATGGAGTAGTTTGTTCGTAATTTTTATCCTTTTAATATCGGCATCAGCTCATTCAGCAGAAGTATCGAAGGAGGTGTGGGTGGATAGCATGTCCACTGCTCTCCCAACGCTTTTTTGCCAGGCGAATCAGTACTTTCGTCAATGTTTTGACGTGTCGCAAGTCGAATGCGAAGATACGGCAATGTCTGCGACCAGGGTCTGCCTCCAAAAATATAAGGACCAGATTCCAAACACTCTCGTACAGCCGAAGGATGGGACTTACTGGGGGAGAATCGTCGGCAAGTGTGCGGGTGAAGCATACGAGATAACTTTACGGAAGAAGCGGATCAGCAATCAGAAATGTAATGATCCAAACAATTGGAAGTAAGAAATTTGGGACGGTTTGAAATTGTGTTTTGAGGGAAAGACGTGCCTGCCGCTGAAACTTGGTAGAAGGCTTCATCGAAGCGTAGCGCGGAAAGTAGATCAGGCCTCCAAGGTTGGCGGAATGATTCATGGCGGCTTCGTTACTTCAAGAAGATTAGGGTTTATAGACACTGACACCGACACAGACACGCTTTTATTGTGCCCCACAATTTCTCCTTGACAAAACAAAATATCGTGGTAGCCTTTCGAATTAATAGAGTCCCAACCCTTCAAATTTAGACCATAACAATTCGAAGCAGTTTCTTGCTTTAGGAGGAGGTGTCTATGTCGAACGGACAGGAGATTAAGGTCAATTTCCCTCCTGATCTTCAAGGGGGCGTTTATTCAAACAATATGGTCGTGGCCCACACAAAAGAGGAGTTTATTCTCGATTTCATAATGGTCGCGCCGCCCGCAGGCGCGGTTACGGCAAGGGTCATCGTCAGCCCGGGCCATATGAAAAGAATTCTTGTTGCCTTGCAAGACAACATTTCGAAGTATGAAAATACCCTTGGCACCATCGAAATCGCCGAAGAACCCAGAGGGAAAATATTATCGTGAAGTTGGAGTCAATTATTGAAAAAGGGGCCGATTTAATTTTTCTAACGAATAGGGCGGATCTGCGGCCACTTTTTTACTCTTAAAATGAAATCTGCCACTTCGTCCTGTCGGAGTACAGTGCGCCGATAGTCCCAACTGTCCATAGGGATTGATTCAGCGGCCAAACTTTTTGATGACCCGTCCGACATAATCTCGATCTTGAGTTCCGAGTCGTCGTTGAACTTGAAGTTTAGCTCAGTTCTTTCACTCTTTGGTTTGTGGGTATTAGGAATTGCCTTTTCTTGGTGTTTCCCGCTATATTCATGAGCGAGATGACCAATCTTACCGTCGTTGAGCACATACTCGATGGCATCGACGAAGCAAAAAAGGGTGGCCCACGACTTCATGGAGCGCTTAATCGCGGATGGTAAGAAGTGCTTTCAGAAGAAGGTGGGCGGTGACTACGTGGCTCACTCGGAGGCGATCACCGCCCTCGACAAAGCAGATCGCCTACTTCTCTCATGGGCTAACCGCGGGTCCCACACGTTCGATGTCGTCCGCTCGGAAGCAGCTAAGCTGATTGATGCTTGCGAAGAGGCTCTCGAATGTTTCAGATGCTCAATATGCAGTAAAAATATCTGGTTCGCCGATGCGGGAGGTTCTGAATGGGTGCAATGCCAATGTGGCGAGATACGTTGGCGATACGGCAAAGCGTAACGGAAGTGAAGGGTAGAACAGAATCGGCATGAAATTGAAATAAACACCCTTAGACTGTTTGATCCTGGGAGTAAGCAGAGGAGTTTAACGGCGGATGTGGATGCAAGGAGATCATAAAATGACGGAATCAAAATACGGGAAATATATTGTGACGGAGCTGGCCCAGAGGTTCGACCCTGAATTCTCTACCATGCACGCACGAATTCATACTTGACAAATAGACGTCCAAATGGTAAATAAGATTCCAATGATTGAGCGCCCTTTCTGGACAAGTCGTATTCGACAGGCATGGGAAAAGCGGCCGATTGTATGGCTATCGGGAGTACGGCGGGTAGGGAAAACAACCTTAGCCAAAATGTTTCCCAAAACCATTTACCAGAATTGCGATCTTCCGTCGGTCGTCCGGGGGTTGACCGATCCGGAGCCTTTCTATGACAGCCTGGATAAAGGAACCATTGTCATCTTTGACGAGATCCACCGTTTAGAGGACCCGAGTCGTCTGCTAAAGATTGCTGCAGATGCCTATCCCCACCTGAAAGTACTCGCGACAGGTTCTTCCACATTGGCAGCTACTAAGAAATTCAGAGATACCCTGGCTGGGCGAAAGGCGACGATCTATTTGCCGCCGGTGCTATGGAGTGAATGCATCGATCAGTTCAATATAAAAGAACTGGGCCGTCGATTACTTCATGGAGGACTGCCGGAACCCTTACTATCGGAAACGAAGAATGAGAGCTTTTTCTCGGAATGGATGGACAGTTTTTATGCACGAGACATCCAGGAACTTTTTGGTATCCGCAACCGGAGCGGTTTCATGAAATTATTACATCTATTGCTTCGACAAAGTGGAGGTCTCCTGGATTATACCCATCTGGCGGGGTTAAGCGACTTAAGCCGACATACTGTGAAAGCCCATGTGGAAGCAATGAGTATTGCCCATGCGGTTTTTTTACTCCCTCCTTTTCATGGAGGTGGGCGGCGTGAAATTACACAGAGACCTAAGTGCTATTCCTTTGACACGGGTTTTGTCACCTTTGTCAAGGGTTGGCAAAGCATTCGTGAGGAGGATCGAGGTCTTTTATGGGAGCATCTGGTTCTTGATACCCTGCGCACCGTTGTTGACGATCATAATTTATTTTACTGGAGGGACAAATCAGGGCGGGAAGCGGATTTTGTCATCAAGGGGGGTGGGCAGCAGACAGAAGTTGTTGAATGCAAATTTGATCCTGATCGATTTGATCCCGCCCATCTTGCTTTATTCCGCTCTTTATATCCTGGAGGAAAGAATTACGTGGTAAGTCCCAATATTAAGTCCTCCTATGAGCGGCGCTATGAGAAACTGAAGGTAGACTTCATTTCGATCAGGCAGATTTACGATTTAAAATTGAAGCAGCGATAGAGAGAAAACCTCGAATTGTAGGTCAGGGTCCTGCAATAGAGCAATGTGGTAAGACCTGGGCTCGGTATTGTTCACGCTTATCTCTTCCAATGGCTTTCCCGATCCTGGCCGGGAGGTGTTGCAAAACGCGCCATACGCTTTGCTTTTCTCGTTTTTCTGATGACGTTCCTTTTCTGGGCGTTCTTCACCCCTTCAACCACTTCGGTAAGCCAATCTATCTCATTGCACTTGAGCTGGTTTTCTGGTGGTTTATTGCCTTGGCAGATGGTTTCGCGATTTCAACGGTCATGTGTGGAGGCAGACGTTCGGGTGTCTGAGGGTGGCTGGAGGAACGAGAAATGTGGCTGTTAGGAGGCATATAAAATGACGAAATCAAAATACGGGAAATACATCGTGACGGAGCTGGCCCAGAGGTTTGACCCAGAATTTAGTGCGAGGTACGCCCAGTGGGCGACCCGGATATTATGGATGGACGATAAGGTTGTGGATGGAGCCTTTCAAATGAACTGCTCCTGGTATTTGAGACCTCCGTCAACGCCAATGCCTTCGGGAGAGGCGCATACCCATGATTTTGACGAGATGATTGGCTTCTTCGGGAGTAACCCACAGGACCCACATGATTTGGGGGGAGAGATAGAGTTCTGGCTGGAAGACGAAAAACATATTCTTACCAGGAGTTGCCTTATCTTTGTTCCCAGGGGCATGAAACACTGCCCGCTGATATTGAAGCGTGTCGACAGGCCCATCTTCCACTTTAGTACCGTGACCGGTGGCCAGTACAGGTTGATCAAGGAGGAAGAGAAAGAGAAAGAATAACGAATGGCAGATTGCAGAAGGCACGGGCAGTAGGCAGAAAGCAGTAAGCAGAAAAAAGGATAGCAAGTGGGAATAGCTCACGGCAAAAGATGACTGAGGTTGGGAGTAGGGAACGGTTTGAAACCGTTCCCTACAGAAGTTCGGAGCAATCGGGGAAAAGTCTCGCTACAGGGACTAATGTGACGGTTTGGAGTTAAGAATGGACAGTCTTAAGAAAAGAAAGCCAATTTTAGCCTTTTTGTTGTCCCTGGTTACTCCTGGTCTTGGGCAAGTATATAACGGACAGTTCAAGAAAGGCCTTTCCTTCTTGGTCGTATTCTATCTCGTCTACATAGTATTTTCATTTCTGCTTTTCACTTTCTATGGAATGATATTTTATCTAATGATTGTGATCGGGTGTTTCCTATTCATATTGGTAGACGCTGTACGTGGCGCAATCAAATTCAAAGCAATAACACTCAAGTCATATAACAAATGGTATATTTATTTGATCATATTCCTTCTCAGTAATGTTGCGATACGTCCACTGTTGAGCTGGACGATTAGAAGTAATATTGCCAAAGCCTATAAAATTCCTTCGAGCGGAATGGAACCCTCGTTGTTAGTCGGTGATCATCTGGTGGCAGACATGAGAATTTACAAAAGCCAGAAACCTCAAAGAGGGGATCTCATCATATTTGAGTTTCCAAAAGATCCCTCGAAGGATTTTATCAAGAGAGTGATAGGCATGGAAGGTGAGAAAGTGGAGATCGTGAGCAACAAGATATATATTAATGACAAATTATTGGGTGATCCCTGGGGATATTTTACAAAAGACTATCCTGCGCTGGATACATTCGGACCCGTAATTGTGCCTGAGAATTCACTATTTGTGTTAGGAGATAATCGAAACAATAGTCAGGATAGCCGGTATTGGGGATTTGTAAATGTAGAGAAGGTATGGGGCAAAGCACTTTATCTTTACTGGGCTAAAGATAAGGGCAGAATCGGCATGGAATTAAAATGATATAAATGAAAATAGGGGCGCATCCCATTTCTTAAGATAATTATTTGGAATACGAGCCAAGATCCTTAATGTCTGCGTTTCCAAAATATGGTGGTAAAGGTGAATATTAATAAAATAGATTTGACGGCCATCGATATCACAAATTGTTTGCCGAGATAAAGTGACGATTCTTGTCGCTTGGTTACATATATTTTCATTTCAAGCCCTCCTTGGTTTCACGAAACCCTGTAATTTCAAGCTATTGTATTTGGCATCGAAATTGCCTTCTATCCCAAGAAAAAAATGAGTCCTTTGGAGGAGAATCTATTATGAAACTCATAGACGACGTCGAAGGCTCAGATGGATTGGCTGAAGGAGATAAAGATTTTCTCAAAAGCTTAGAAAAAATGGCGGAAGAAATAGAAGGCGAAGCTGAGAGTTCTAGTAAGCAGTAGACAGTCATCAATAACCAGTAATCAGTAATCAGAAGCTAATTAGCAGAAATCAGAAAGTAGAAAGCGGAAGGCAGTAAGCAGCAAACCGGCAGTAAAACCTGACGCGAGAGATTTAGATGAAACGATTTGCCCACCACCTAATCCTTCCTGTGATCATGCCGGTTCTGTTTCTTATCATCGCTTTGACGCCGGTCGAGGTGCTGGGCTGCTTTGTCCGGGGACTCATCGCGATGCTGATCGCCCTGACCAGCGGTCTGGCGGCACTCGTCACGGTGATCACTGGATTGAAGGGGAGGGTACGTCATGATCCAAACGCGATTTGGTGGGTGCTAAGCACACTGATCCTGGCGATACCGGTTATCGCCATGATCATTTTGGCCTAAAAATAGGGACATATCCCTTTTTGATAGTTGTCCCTCAATGATCCTGCCCATTTATTTATCCACAACCTTTGAATCCGGCAAATCTCCACTTTACGATTAGACGCCAACATGTTAAATTAGATTCCCATCTGGCTCGGTTATATGATTCATTTCGGATCGCCTCTTTCGAGAAAAACGGGGAGGGACTTAGTAGGGAATAAAGATTCGACCGAATCGACCCGCGCCGAAGGATGAGTTTTTTTCTTATGCCCGGGAGCGATGCCGTGGGGTAATTGACACCAAGGAGGTGTGATGATGAAAAGAACGGGGACAAAGGACGCGAAGGACTTATCAGGTGTGAGCCGACGGGATGTGTTGAAGATGATGGGAGCAGGGGCGCTCTTCGCAATGCTTCCGGGTTACGGTCTGGGAGGAAGTGCTGCGGAGTTTTCTCCTTCCGGGGGGCAGGGGCTGATCTTTTTGGCGGGGGATGGGATGCCTCTCGGCGTGATCAAAGGGATGCATCAAATCAGAACCAGGCTTTACGGAGACAAAGACACAAATTTCTACTCGAAGATGAAAGACCCTCGGTCAGCGCTTGGATATTCGTCCACAGATAGCCTCTCCAGTATCGTTACAGACTCCGCGCCCGCCTCCGTGGCGTGGTCAACGGGTTCCAAGACCAACAACAAGCTGCTCGCTTCCCTGCCCGACGGCCGCCCCCTCCGGACCATCATGGAACTTCTCAAGGAGCAAGGCTATGCCTGCGGCCTGGTTACCACTACGAGGGTAACCCATGCAACCCCGGCAGCATGGGTATCGCATCAGGTGAACAGGGATCAAGAGGACGATATTGCTTTGGAATACCTGAAGTTCAAACCGGATATCTTGCTGGGGGGCGGAAACAGACAATTTGACTCTTCAAAGAGAAAAGACGGTAAAGACCTTTTTAAAACCTTCTCCGAGACGGGTTACGATGTGGTTAAAGAAAGGGAAAGTCTCCTTTCAGCGGAGCTCCTTTCTTCCAGGAAGCCCCTCCTGGGCGTTTTCAGCTCCTCACATCTGGACTATTATGTCGACAGAATCAGTCAACCTGAATTGGCAAAGAAAGAACCGGCGCTGCCAGAGATGACAAGGGTTGCCCTCCAGAAATTATCCGGAAACCCGAAGGGTTTCATTTTATTAGTGGAAGCGGGGAGGATCGACCATGCCAATCATAACAACGATGCATGGGCGGCCTTTCAGGAAACTTATGAACTGGATCTGACCCTGACGGTGATTGATGAATTCCTGAGAATGAATCCAAAAACCGGTGTGATCATCGCCTCCGATCATGGCACTTCATGTTTAGGCATCAACGGGACAGGGCCTGAGTATAATGACTCCACAGAGGCGTTGAAGAAATATCAGCCGATAAAGGCTTCTTTAGAGTTTATCAAAAGAAAGATGAAAAGAGATGCCTCTTTGACGGAGATAAAAGATGTTTTCGAACAGTTTACCACTTATAAAATTTCAGATGAGGAGGCATCCATGATCTCCCGGTCCATGCAGCCGGAATATAGACTTTATCACGGAGATTATATCATTCAGCCGGAAGCCACCATGGGAAAAATATTGGCCCATAGCACGTACGAGAAAATTTCGGAGATTTTTTGGGATGGCAAAGCGCTGCTCAGGAGAGGGAATGTGGGATTCACCTCCACCCACCACACAGGAGAAGATCAGATCGTGCTTTGCTATGGTCATAAATCAAAAGAGCTCGGTCTGGGCAGATACGTGGATAATACCTACCTCTTCACCGCGATGTGTGAGTTCTTCGGCATCCGACATCAGAATCCGACCATGACGGAGGAAGAGGCAAAGCCCTTCATCAAAACTGTGTCCTTAAGTGACTGGATAAAGCATATGGAATTACATATCGCGTAACATGAGTGTCCGGAAGATTCGATGCCATTAAAAGAATGGTTACCCTCGTCGGGTGAAATGGAAGAAAAGCCTTGGGACCTCTGGGCAACCCTTGGGTTTTCGGCGATCATCTTCGCGCTCTTTTTTGCCCTTCAAATTCTCGTTGCGACTGCCTTCGTTTCTTTCGCCAAGGCCGACCACCCGGAATTGGACCTCGAGACCTACGCAAAAACCCTTTCCTCCAACGGTTTTTGTATCGCCATCATGATCGTGGTCTCAGGACTGATTTGCACTCCTCTGACGCTTTTGTTTGCAAGACTTCGGAAGAATATTTCCATCAAAGATTATATTGGTTTCAGGGAGCCCTCGAAGAAAGAGTGGGTCCAATGGCTCCTTATTCTGGCGGCTTTTATGTTTCTATCCGACGGCGTGGGTTTTCTCCTCCAGCAACCGATCGTCCCTCCTTTTATGGTCGAGGCTTTCAAAACGGCTTCCTCCCTTCCTGCTCTTCTTTTTGCGATCGTGGTGGTGGCGCCGATTTTTGAAGAGATCTTCTTCAGGGGGTTCCTCTTCCAGGGGATTCGGTACTCTCGATTGGGCCCCATCGGGGCGATTGGAATGACTTCCCTGGTTTGGGCCGCCGTCCATCTTCAGTACGGCATTTACGGTCTCGCGACCGTTTTTGCTCTTGGCCTCTTGTTTGGAATCGCGCGGCTGAAAACGGATTCAATCCATCTCTCGATGGTCATGCATTCCGTCGTCGGTCTCGTGGCTGTCGTGGAAACGGCTCTCCACATCGGTGGATTCAGCGGGTGACTCCGCGGGTGAAAGGACGAGCGCGATTGGGCGGGATTACAAGACCTTTGGGCTTCCCGAACCGAAAGGGATTCAAGACGACAAAGAAATCAGTTCGAGAAAATAAGGGATTTGAAATAAGGCTCTGTGTTGGGTCATTGGCCGGGTCTTAGAATTTGGTATGGATCGGTGGGTGGAGCGAAGGCAGGATGAAGGTTCAAAGGCTCGTGGATTCATGCGGGAATAAAAGCGATTAAGAAAATAGGGTTGCTCGGTGTCCCCGTGGTCAAAAAGTATATTAAAAAGCTGTTCATGGTTAACAAGCAGGCCGTCCTGATGGAGGTCCTTTCCATCCAGGGGCTGATGCAGCTTCTCATGAAAATTCGGAATACGGACGAAAAGTGGACGAGGGAAGAGAGGAAGGAGATCAGGATGCATCTAAGAAACATCGCGAAGATCATTCCAACTGTCACTCTCTTTTCCCTCCCCGGAGGTTCCTATCTTCTGCCCATTCTCGCAGAAGCCCTCGACCGGAGGAAAACCAGAAGGTTGTGAAAAAGGAGAAAGGAGAAAAATCAGATGAGAAAAAATTATTGTTTACCTTTCATCGTAGTGGGGATCCTTGCTTCGATCATGGTGGCGCCGCCCTTCGGAGCGGCGGCAGAAAAGACATGGACCATTCGATTCCATTATGAACAGCCTCCGACCGCACCTCTTCCCGTATACGGCTTTGAGCCGTGGGCAAAGGATGTGGAGAAGGCAACCAAAGGAAGAGTCAAGGTCCAGATCTACTCTGGAGATACGCTCTTTAAGACGAAGTCGGATTGCGTGGAATCCGTCAAATTGGGGATTGCCGACGCGGCCTTTTTGTACGCCTGGGCCTATTCTCCGCAGTTTGACCTGACCGATGTCCTGGGTGTCCCGTTTATCGTGCCCAACGCAGAGGTGGCAGGCCGGGTGACATGGGCACTGCTGCAGAAGTTTCCCGAGATGCAGGCGCAGTGGAAGGATGTGAAGCTCCTGACCGTCTGGACGACAGACCCCTACGTCTTTATCACGACCAAAAAGCAGATCAAGGTTCTGGAAGATTTTAAAGGGATGAAGATGCGAGTGACAGGCGGGATGGCCACCGATATGATGAAGCTTTTGGGCGGCGTTCCTGTCATGTTTCCGATGCCGGAGAGCTATCTCAGCCTGGACAAAGGGGTGATCGACGGCATGGCGGCGCCCGGGGAAGCCATCACCGGATTTCGACTGTATGAGATTGCAAAATATTACACGATGGTGCCTACCACCTGTGTTTCGCAGCAGTTGATCATGAATAAGAAGACCTGGGAGTCCTTCCCTCCGGATATTCAACAAGCCATTATGAGCGTGAGTGGGGAAAGCGGGGCGATCCGGTTCGGCGGCGGATGCTTTGACAGGGCGTGGGGGCTATTGCCTCAAAAGGCGAAAAGTGTCGGGAAGGAGATGATTACTTATACGCCGCCCAAGGAAGAGATGAATCGGTGGATTGAAAAAGCAGGCAAACCGCTCTGGGAGGCATGGATCAAAAAGATGGAATCGACGGGGTATTCCAATGCCCGAAAGATTCAGGAAGAAGCAATCCGCCTCGTGAAGGAGTATAGCGCAGAAAAGACGGATCAATGGCGGAGCATGTTTCCGTAGAAACACCTCGTGAAAATCCTGAGTACGATCCTTGAAAGAACTGTTCTCATCTTCTATAAACCCCGATTAAACAAAAAAGCAGAATAAGGGGATAGAGAAGGTGTAAGGGACGTTAGGCACTTTCACCCGCATCGGGATGACTGGGAGGTAACGGACAAGAAGCGATCGAGAGTTGCCTCGACTCACGGTTTGCGCAGGCCTATTCTGACGGCAATCTCGTACATCTGTTTGTATTCGTCGTCTCTAAGCTTCCTGAGCTCCGCTGGATCCTTATATTCACAAATACTTCCCAGGTCGTCAATTTTAGGTTTTGTGGTCTTGATTGCTTTTTCAACGGCAGGGATCAAAACCATCCTCGCCTCTTCCGGAATTCCTGCGGGGGCCCATAGTGCGAACCAGGTCGCAGGCAGACCTTGTTTGTAGCCTAATTCTTTAAGCGTCGGGATTTCAGGGTAAGTAGGTTTCTTAGGATCGATCAAAAGAATCCTCATCTTTCCCGCCTCGACATGGGGTTTGAGCTTTCCGAAACCATCGAGCGTGGCCTCCACATGGCCCCCTAAGACGGCGGTGATCACCGTTTCTCCTCCTTTGAAAGGCACATGGGTCAGCTTGATGTCCGTAATCGATTGAAGCAACTCGATAGCGAAGTGGGTCGAAGAGCCGACGCCGATTGAGGTGATGCGAATCTTCCCTGGATTCTTCTTTGCATAATCGACGAAGTCGCGAAAAGTTTTCCAAGGTGCATCTGCTTTGACTCCGATGACCGTCGGAAAGAAGTAATGGAACCCCAGGGGCTCCACATCCTTGGCCGCGTCGTAGTGAACGACATCCGGATTAGTAATCGGGGCATAGACAAAGGGTGAAGCTCCGCCGTAGAAAAGTGTATACCCATCCTTCTTTGCCCGAATCGCTGTTTCGGCCCCCAAAACTGTTCCTGCTCCGGGCTTGTTGTTGGGGATGATCTTCTGGCCGATGATCTTCTCCAGCTCATCGGCTAACATTCTCGCCGTGATATCTCCGGTGGCACCCGCGACGTAGGGGATAATGAGCTGGATGGGACGGTCGGGGTAACCTGCAGAAGATGGAGCAGGCGCGAGCATGTTCAGTCCCAACAGGGTGGAAATGGCAAAAGCGAATAGATATCTTGATTTCATGATTCGTTACCTCCCTCGTCATAGAGTTAACAATTCATCCGAGCCCTGACGGAGACGGGCAAACCCACTCCGGCCGTGAGTCCGGTCCACAAACATGGCGTCGTTCAAATCGAGAAGATCTCCTGGGGGGTCCTGTGGAGACACTCGCTGACGCCGGATTCTGTAATAAGATAGTTGTCACACACCCAAACCCAAAGGCGCTCGGAGCCGATGATCGGATGGATGGTGATATTCATCCGGGGCTGAAGTTTCATGGGCTCATCGTCACGAATGGCGGGGCGCTCCACCAAGTCGTATCCCTGGCCGTGAGCGTAGAGACGCGTTTCAGGGGGGAACCCTTTCTTGACCAGGAATTCATTGTTGGCTCTCCAGATCTCTCCAGGATCTGCCCCCGGTCTCATGAGTTTCAACGTCACTTTTTGCGTCTCTTTGCATAACTCATTGGCATCGTACAATTCGGAAGGGACTTTCCCGAGAAAATAAGTCCTTCCAAGCTCAGCATACATCCCTCCCGGGCCGTTGACTTCGACCATCAGGGTGAACTGATCCCCCTCCCTAACCATACGGTTCTGAAAATGCCGCTTCTGCATCGGGACCGGTTTTCCCAGAGGTCCGGACCCGCCGATGACCAATTGTTCCTCGCTGCCTAGCTCGGTCACTTTGTGTACGATATCTGCCACGATCTCGAAGTCCCTTCTTCCGGGGCGAATGGCCTTTTTCGCGTACTCCATCGCTTCATCCTGAAGGGCGGTCGTTTTCTTGATCAGGGCGATCTCCTCGTCACTCTTGACAGCCTTGATCCGATCGACCAGGTCTGTCGCGTCCATGAACGTCGCTCCGGTAAGGTTCTTCAGAATCGACTCATAAAACACGGCGGACATGAACCCTTTTCCGACGAGTCCGATTTTTCCCTTCTTCTTCGCCTTCAGTGTCTCCACAGCCAGGTCTGCATCATACGTATTGCTATACATGAGACTTCGAAAATAGGGGGCCGTGAGTCTTCTTTTGACGCCTCTCATCGTCCAGGCAGGAGGCCCTAAGTCTCCCGGGGGCTTGCCGCCGCAGGTAATCGTGGTCATTTCGTCATCGATGGGGAAGATCACGGTCATGGGATAGCCGTTTCGTGCGGGAATATCCGTAAACCACTTCACGTACCCGCCCAACCACTCGTTGTCATTTTGCATCAGCAGAAAATCGATGCCTTCTTCCTTCATCTTCGTTCGCACATCTCTCCAACGCCTTTCCAGCTCCGATGTGGATATGGCTTGGGTGAGACTCTGTTTAGGATCATCCGTCATTTTCATCCTTCCTTTCGTTTTGGGATAGTTTGATGGGTTAAAAATATAATTCCTCCCGTTGACTGTCAAGGAGAATCTTACCCTTGCGCACCCCAGCTTTTCCTCCCATGGACGGAATAGTTGCTGGCACGAAGAGGCGGGTTTCCGAACCTTCAGAATGCGACTATCATCGGATGTTGTGGGGGCTCGTGGGTATCAAGAATCAGGGCTGAGTAAGGGACGGAGACTCACTGCCGAGATCGCTTAAAAGGTGGCCGCTCTAAAGTTTCTCCAACCCGCTCCGTTGTGCCCTGATCCATGGATGAGCCTTTTTTCGGGAATCCAGGCAAGTTTCGCCCGCGATCGAGGAAGGTCCCTGAATGGGCTTCGCAAGGCCCACGCGGAAGATAAACCAACTCAAGGCCCGTCACGACATTGAACTCATCCATTTTTGCGCTAAATCATCCGGTATGTTATGGGTAAATAAATGATACCCATGGTTATTCAAACGAGGGTCATTCAGTAAGCAATAAAAGGAAGAAAATTCTATGGCAAAACCCACAATCAATAAAATCGGCGTTCTAACGGGAGGGGGTGACTGCCCGGGACTGAATGCAGTCATTCGGGCGATTGTCAAGACTGCCATCCTTCAGCATGGATGGAAAGTGATGGGGATCGAAGATGGGTTTGAAGGACTTCTGCTGGATGGAAAGGTCCGGCCCCTGCTTCTTGACCACGTGAAAGATATCCTGGATAGGGGCGGGACCATTCTGGGTTCTTCGAACCGGGCAAACCCCTTCGAATATAAGTTTAAACAGAACGGAAAGATCATCACAGAAGATCGTTCTTCGATCCTGGTAGAAAACTTGAAATCCCTCGAGATCGACGCTTTAGTTGTCATCGGCGGGGATGGTTCCCTCTCGATTGCCAGCCGGCTTTCGAAGATGGGTGTTCAGTTGGTCGGCGTTCCAAAAACGATCGACAACGACCTTGCCGCGACCGATATCACCTTTGGATTCGATACGGCCATTAATACCGCAACCGGAGCGATCGACAAGATCCGGACGACAGGAGAGAGCCACCATCGCGTCATGGTCGTTGAAGTGATGGGGCGGTATGCGGGATGGATCGCCCTTGAAGCGGGGATCGCGAGCGGCGCCGATATTATACTGATTCCGGAAGTCCCATTTCATCTGGAAAAGATTTACCCTGTCATCAGAGAGCGTGCTCAGATGGGAAGGCGTCACAGTATTATCGTGATTGCGGAGGGGGCAAGGCCCTACGACGGAGAGGTGTCTGTCAAGAGGATTCAGCACGATAGTGTTGATACGATCCGCCTGGGGGGTATCGGGGAGATGCTCGCCAATAAGATCTCGAATGAGCTTGGAATCGAGTCGCGGGACACCGTACTCGGCCACATCCAGCGAGGTGGGTCTCCGAGCGCCTTTGACAGGATCTTGGCCACACGCCTGGGGTTTGGATCTGTGCATTTGATCGCAGAAGGGAGTTTCGGCAGGATGGTATGTCTTAAAACTCCTGGGATTGCATCTGTTCCGCTTGAGGACGCCGTCAAACAACTCAAGAAGGTGAGCATCGAGCTCGATATGGTCCGGGCGGCCAAAGCCATCGGGGTGAGTTTTGGAGATTAGATAGGAAAAAATGGAAAAGGGATCAGACCTCAGCCCTGGATGAATAGAATTCCTTTGATCTGGAAGATGCCTTTCACGGTAAAGTGAGTCCTCCTTTTCGAGGATATCATGATCTTGCAAAAATCCCTCAACTCATATTCTTCCTAATTTTCAGAAATCCTGCCCGAGATGTTTTTCCCCCCTTCCTACAAGAATGTTATTCAGGATATTTACATCGATCCTCAGTTGTGCTATTGAATAGCGATCCAAGAATCAAGAAAGAAAGGAGAAGAAGTATGCGCATCAAAACGATGTTCGTCATCCTCGCAGTCGTCGTTCTTGGCTCCTGGCTTGGCCAACAGCAGGCGTGGGCCCAGAAAGAGAAACCCTATCCGACCCGGCAGATCAGCTATTTGATCTGTTTTGATCCGGGTGGACAGTCGGATCGGGTAGCGCGATTACAGCAGCCTCATCTTGACAGACTTCTGGGGCAGAAGGTTATCATTGACTACAAAGTGGGCGGCGGAGGCGCCCTGGGATGGAGAGAACTGGTGCGAGGAAAGCCCGATGGCTATCTCATGGCTGGGTTCAATATTCCCCATACCATCCTTGCAACCCCTCCAGCAAGAAGTGGGATACAAAACGGAGCAGATCAATCCCGTCTGCCTCTTCCAGCGAACGCCGCTCGGACTGGCTGTTCTCAACACCAGCCCTTATAAAACCCTTCAGGAATTCATCGACTTCGGAAAGAAGAACCCGGGAGCCCTCACCGTCGGCGGATCAGGGACCTTCTCCGGGTATCACATGGCGGCGCTCCGGTTTGAGAAGCTGAGCGGCGTCAAGCTGACCTATGTCCCGTTTACAGGCTCAGCGCCCCAGATGACCGCCTTTCTAGGAGGTCATCTCGCAGCGATCTTTGGAGCCTCGGACGACTTGACACGCTTCAGAGACAAACTGCGAGTCCTGGGCTTTGCAACCGAAGCGCGTTTCCCGGGATTCCCCGATGCTCCCACGCTGAAAGAAGCAAGGAATCGATATGGCAGAGGCCGTTGACCGGGGTTCCGCAGTTCCTCCCAACACCCCGGATTATATTGTCAAGAAACTGGAAGCGGCATTTGTTGAAACGGCCAAACATCCGGATGTCGTCGCGGAGATGAAAAAACAGGGGTTTGTCCCCATTGCGATGGGCCATCAGGAGAGTAAAGCTTATCTTGACAAGATGACTGCGATCTATAAGGAATTGGCGGCAGGGCTTAAAAAATAGAAATCCCAACAACGAGATTCCGGTCTCCAAACAAAATCCAATGACCAATCGACCCGTTACGGGCCGGTCATTGGCGTTTGAATATTGGTTGTTATCCGATCATTGACGTGCCTGCGCGTAGCCCCGCCTTGCGGGGCGAAGGCAGGCGCTTGGTTTACTGGCGCTTTCTCGACCTAACCGGAGGACTTCTTTGAGGACACAAAGATCGGCAGATATCGCAGGAGGCTGCTTTCTTGTTTTCCTGGGCCTGGTAACACTCTTTGCAGCGTCAAGGATTACCGGAGGGTTGGAGGAGCGTCTGCCTCCCCGTACCCTTCCCTATGTCGTGGGGGTAATCATTTTGATCTCCGGGGCTCTTCTGGCGATCAGGTCCTGGCGATTCCATGGCGAAGACCCGGTCATTAAATGGCCGGACCGGCGAGGAATGATTCGCGTCCTCATCACGCTTTTTAGCCTGGGAGTTTATCTTGCCTTAATGGATCCCCTGGGGCTCCCCTTGAGCACGTTTCTCTATGTCTCCTTCACTGTCTGGTACCTGGGGAAATATCGCCTTTGGTATCCTTTGCTGATCGGGGTCTTATCCGGGGGCATCTCTTATCTGGTCTTCATCTATCTGCTTGAGCTCTCGTTTCCGGTGGGGCCTTTCTTAACGCGTTAGTGAACTATCTGAGAATACAGAACTCAGTCCCGCCTCGGCGGGACAGAATCCGGAATGGAAGATAATTGATGTTGCGCTTTGAGCGGCTGACAAGACGAGTATGGACCAAATTCCGCTCTGACTCCTGTATTCTGATTCTGGATTCTGGATTCTGAATTCTGGATTCTTTAGGTTTGGAGTTTGTATGCTTTTCTCATGGGACTATCTATTAAATGGTTTTGTTACCGCCTTTTCCTTCCAGAATCTTCTCTGGGCGTTCATAGGATGCATGATCGGGACGCTGATCGGCGTTCTCCCCGGAATCGGTCCTTCCTCGGGGATCGCTATTCTGCTTCCCCTCACTACGGTTCTGCCCCCTACATCCGCCATTATCATGATGGCGGCGATTTATTATGGAGCGATGTACGGTGGGTCGACGACGGCAATTCTGGTCAATATCCCGGGAGAGGCCTCTTCTGTTCCAACGGCCATGGATGGCTATGCAATGGCCAAGCAGGGCCGTGCAGGCCCGGCTCTGGGCATTGCAGCCATCTCCTCCTTTGTCGCAGGGACACTCGGTATTGTCGGCCTCACTTTCTTTGCGCCGGCTCTGGCCAACTTTGCTCTTGCCTTCGGTCCTCCGGAATATTTCTGCCCTCATGTTCATGGGGTTGACCCTGATTATCAGCCTCTCGGGTCGAGCCCTTCTCAAGGGAATTGTCTCGATGGCGATCGGTCTTCTTGCGTCGCTGATCGGACAGAATCCGCTGACGGGGGCTGCCCGACTGACCTTCGGCTCCGTGGAGTTGATGGCCGGGATCAATTTCATCAGCGTGATTATAGGTCTCTTCGCCATCGCCGAAATCATGGTGGATGTTGAAGAAGAAGTCAAAGCGATCAATATGACTGCGGTCCGGGATGTCTTCCCCACCTGGGCCGATATCAAGCAGTGCATTGGGGCCATGCTCCGGTCAACGGGCATCGGTTTTTTCATGGGCCTGCTGCCCGGGTGTGCCCCCTCGGTCACCACCTTTGTGGCCTATGATGTTGAAAAGCGGCTGTCCAAGCATCCGGAGCGGTTTGGTAAAGGAGCGATCGAGGGAGTCGCCGCTCCTGAAGGCGCGAATAATGCGACATCGAGCGCCGGGTTTGTTCCCCTTTTCTCCTTTGGACTTCCTACAGCCCCTTCCATGGCGGTCCTCCTGGGAGGGCTCATGATGTATGGTCTTCAGCCGGGCCCCATGCTCTTTAAAGAAAACCCTCAGTTTGTATGGGCTGTCATTGCCAGCATGTACATCGGAAACGTCATGTGTCTCGTACTGAATCTACCGCTGGTCGGCATGTGGGCGCGGATTGCCGTCATTCCATTCCCGGTTTTGGGACCGATTATCGTCGTCTGCTCACTGATCGGAACGTACAGCATTCGTTTTCTGGCCTTTGATGTGTGGGTTGCCATCATTTTCGGAGTGATCGGGTATTTCATGCGGAAGCTCGGGTATCCGATCGCCCCTATGGTTCTGGCTACCGTTCTCGCTCAGATGCTGGAAACATCCCTCCAACAGTCTCTCCTTCTTTCGCAGGGTTCGCCGATGATCTTCATCACCCGGCCCATTTCCGCTGTTTTTATGGCTCTTGCAATCCTCTCCTTGGTCCGGGGGGTATGGAAACAGATGAAGTCTCACGCACCGGAAATCGCCGAGGAGGACGAGAGCTAGTTCGTTTACGCTCTCTGCGGAGGACTCCGGCTCAGCTCCCTTTACTGCTTGATGGCCATCATGGAGGAAGAGGTTTGATGATCCCACTGCTAAAACTCCCAAAAGTACAATTCGGCTTTGGAGTGGTCGAGACTCTATCGGCAGAGTTGGGCGAACTCGGTATTGTCCGCCCCCTGTACATCACCGATCAGAGGTTGATTGAATGCGGGGTATTCTCAACGGTGCGCCGAGTAATGTCGGCTGAAGCCAAACCCTCAGTATTCGACGAGACGCCGGAAAACCCAACCGTCGAGGGCGCCGAACGTGCGCTCTCGACGTACCGGGCCGGAGATTGCGACGGGATTGTTGCCGTGGGCGGCGGATCGGTGATCGACACCTCAAAGGCTGTGTCTCTTCTTGCCGGACACCCGGGATCACTTGCACATTACCATGACCACCCGGAGAAAATAACCTCGTCAACCGCGCCGTTGGTTGCCATTCCCACGACCGCGGGAACGGGGAGCGAAGCGTCGCGCGGTGCCGGGATCCACCCTGACTCTACGAGCCGATCTGCCGGCGTCAGCAGCGAGTACCTGGTGCCAAGGGTGGCGATCTGTGACCCGAATTTGACGCTGAGCCTTTCGCCTGAGCTGACAGCGGCAACCGGTATGGATGCGTTATCCCATTGTGTCGAAGGATTCCTGGCGAAATCCGTCAATCCGCCTGTGGATGCCATCGCCCTCGATGGCGTCCGGCGAATCTTTGCCCATCTTGAACGCGTAGTCGCCAACGGCAATGACCGCGAGGCCCGCTGGCAGATGATGATGGCTGCACTTGAAGGGGGCATCAGCATTTCCAAGGGGCTGGGTCCTGCACACGCCCTTGGGAACACTTTCGGCGACCGCGGATTCCGACATGGAATGCTCGTGACCATGGCCATGCCGAGTGTGCTTCGTTTCGTCGAAAAATATGTCACCGGGAAGATGGATCGATTGGCAGATGCGATGGGACTTCATTCCAGAGTCGAGGTGCCCGATGCCATCAAAGCATTCAACGCCCGGCTGGGGTTGCCCGCCAGCCTGCGTGAAATCGGGCATCCGGATGGAGACCGGGATGAGATGGCCGAGGATGCCGCGAAAAGTTTCTTCAATGTCTGGAGTCCGCACTCTCCGACCCAGGCAGAGTATAAGGCGTTGATTCAAGAGATGATGGGCTAACGGCTTGATACATTCGACGGCGCTGAACCCTGATTTTAAAATCGCTGAATCAGCAAGCGATCAAGGGTATTCCGGGCGTGGCCAAATACCAACCTGAATTCGCCTCTGCCATTTGAATTTCCTCGGTACTCGCCTTTATGAATAAAATGGGATGTATCCTCTTCTTATCCTCCCCCGGTTTCTTCTTCGCCCGTAACCGGGGTAGATCCCTCTGAGGCTTCATAAGGCCCACGCTCAGGGCAAACAGGATGAACCCACGCAAAATATTGAAACCCAGTTTACCCTTGAACCCTGTGCAGCTAAACCGTAAGAAGGTTGGGCCGATGAAGCCTCTTCAGGGACCCGCCCCGGTCACGGGCAATAGCCAAGCCCCCCTTGCTCGATAGGCTCCTCTGTTTCGCGCACTTTCGGAAAAACTTTCTTTTCCAAAGAAGAATGAAACTAGACGAGGGCAAGGGGGTCTCGTTGACTTGACAGGCAACCCGCTTTTCTCGTATATTCACATCACTGAACCGAAACACCAAGCTTAAGAAATGTCAGATAAAAATACCTCTAAGATGAGGGAGGATGGTTATGTCAGAGCAGATTTTCACGAGTTGTACTCAAGGGGGGCCGGTCTTCATTCATGTGAAAGACGGGAAAATCATCCGTGTCAGACCGCTGTCTTTGGCTGAGAATGAAGACGTGCCGACCTGGACGATCGAGGCGGGAGGCAAGAAGTTTTCGGCTCCCAGAAGGTGGCGCTTGCCCCTTATGTCCTGGCGCAGAAGGCGAGGACTTACTGCGGAGAGCCGAATTCAAGTACTCCCATGAAAAGGGTGGATTTCGATCCCGGACGGGGAAAGACATCCTGAGAACAGGGGGAAATCCGGTTATGTAAGGATCAGCTGGGATGAGGCCCTGGATCTGGTCGCGAGCGAGATGAAGAGGGTCCGGTCGACGTACGGGCCGGAGGCGATCATGTCGCGGTGCTCGTCCCACCATGAGTGGGGACATATCGGTTATAAATTCAGGACCTGGGGGAGATTTTTCAACCTGCTGGGATTCACGGATATCTTCGATAACCCGGATAGCTGGGAAGGCTGGCTCTGGGGAACGGCCCATGCTTACGGATTCTGGTGGAGGCTGGGCGTCCCGGAGCAGTGCGACCTGCTTGAGGATGGCCTGAAGCACAGTGAACTGATCGTCCAGTGGAGCAATGACCCGGATGCCACCGGCGGAGTTTACGGCGGGCAGGATTCGGCGATCTGGCGCATCTGGCTGAAGGAATTGGGAAAGAAGCAGATTTTTATCGATCCCTATTACAACAGCACCGCGGTGACCATGGCGGACAAGTGGATTGCCCCGAGGCCGGGAACGGATGCCGCCCTCGCCGAGGCCATCGCCTATGTGTGGCTGAAAGAGGGGACGTACGACAAGGACTATATCGCCACGCCATACGATTGGCTTTGAGAAATTCAAAGACCATATCCTTGGGAAAACGGACGGCATCCCCAAGATCCCGAAGTGGGGTGAGGAGAAGTGTGCCATTCCTGCCCGGGTGATCACAGCCCTTGCCCGGGAGTGGGCTTCCAAAAGAACAGCCCTTGCTGCGGGGACGCGCGGTGGTTGGGGCGGAGCCTGCAGGGCCGCCTACGCGCACCGAATGGGCAAGGCTGGCCATGCTGCTCCAGGCGATGCAGGGCTGGGGCAAACCGGGGGTAAGCATCTGGGGGACGACGACGGGCGCTCCGTTTAACAACGAATTTGATTTCCCCGGGTATGCCTCCAAAGGCTGGGGGATGAATAACCTCGCCAGGAAACCGGCAGACAATTCCGTGACCCAGCGTATCTACCGCTTGCTCCTGCCGGAGGCGGTCTTGAAGCCCCCCCATCCACTGGGTGGGGGAGGGTTTCTGCGGCAGTTCGCTCGAGCAGCAGTTTAAGCCTTATGTTTATCCGGAGCCGGGAAAGTCGGAATGCAAGATGTTCTACCGATACGGCGGATCTTATATCGGCACGATGACCGAGACGAATCGTTTCGTCACGATGTACCAGAGTCCCAAGCTCGAATTTGTGGTCAATCAGGAAATCTGGTGGAACACGGAGACGAGATTTGCCGATGTCATCCTTCCGGCGTGCACGAACTTCGAGCGAAATGATATCGGAGAGTGGGCAAACTCCGGAGGGTATTCTCACAACAGCTCCGAGGTATGCAATCACAGGATGATCGTCTATCAGAAGAAGTGTATCGAGCCCCTTCATGAGTCTAAATCGGACTACTGGATTCTCAGTCAGCTGGCAGAAAGGTTGGGGTTTAAAGAAGACTTCACCGAAGGGAGTGAGACGGAGGAAGGATGGATTAAGAAGTTGTTCGATGCGTCCAGCTTGCCTCAATACATCTCTTTCGAGAAGTTCAAAGAGAAAGGTTACTTCGTGGTTCCCTTACCGGAAAACTATAAATCCACCCCGGCGCTCAGATGGTTCTACGAAGGCCGGGATTGCGACACCGGGGATAACAACCCGCAGAAGAATACCGAGAAAAGCAAGCAATTGGGGACGTACAGCGGCAAGATCGAGTTTGTGTCTGAAAGTCTGAGAAAACATTTTCCAAAAGACAAGGAAAGGCCGCCGATGCCCCGGTACATACCCAGCTGGGAAGGGCATGAGACAGGACTTGCGAAGAAGTATCCTCTGCAGCTCATCTCCCCACATCCCAGGTTCTCCTTCCATACGCATCATGATGCCCGGGTCCCCTGGCTGGTGGATATTCCAGATCATCGTATTTTCAAGGACGGCACCTACTGGAGAACCGTGCGGATTCACCCGTCGGATGCAGAAGCCAGGGGAATCAAACAAGGCGACATTGTCAAACTCTATAACGACCGGGGTGCGGTGTTGTGTATCGCAACATTGACAGAGAGGATGAAGCCAGGGGTGATTCATTGCTATGAGTCGTCAGGAGTGTATGATCCTCTGGAGCCGGGGAAAGCCGGGAGCCCGGATCGGGGAGGCTGCATCAATTTGTTAACTCCCGCCCGAATGATTTCCAAGAATGCCCCCGGGATGGCGAACAACTCCTGTTTGATCGAAATGGAGAAGTGGGAAGTGTAGCAGCTCGTCTTCCCCGAGACTCTGTCGCACTCATGAAGGGGCGTCGGCACACGCGGTCCAGGCATTCAGGTTCCTCAGCTTTAGAATGCGGGTCGTTTAGGGGTGTAGGTAACCGGCCTTCTATGTAATGGAACCCATCAGGACCTCGGGGGGCAAGAAGCCGGTTTATGAAGGGTTTCCGCTCCAAAGCTTCGTCACCCGACCGCCCATCCTGCGTGGAAGGGAGGACCCTCTTGTTGATTGCGACACAGTATCGCTGAGGAGAGGAAAAGCCAGGAGGGCACCGAAGACAAGCTTTTTTTGAAGTGAGTGAATTTTTACAAATAGTGATACGGGAGGAATAGAAAGTGGCCAGATACGGAATGGTGATCGACATCACGAGATGCAACGGCTGTCACAACTGTTTTTTGGCGTGCCGGGATGAGCATTGCGGGAATGATTTTCCACCCTTTGCCGCATCGCAGCCAAATTCCGGGCATTTTTGGATGCGGGTCTTCGAGAAGGAAAGGGGGAAGTATCCGAAGGTGAAGGTTGCCTTTACGGCGGTGCCCTGCATGCATTGTGAAGATGCCTCGTGTGTGAAGGCGGCACGGGAAGGAGAGATATATAAACGGCCGGACGGTATCGTGATCATCGATCCGGAGAAGTCGAAGGGGAGAAAGGATCTGGTCTCCTCATGTCCCTATCGGGTGATCTACTGGAACGAAGAGAAGCAGATCCCTCAGAAGTGCACGTTCTGCGCCCACCTGCTGGATAGGGGATGGAAAGAGCCGAGGTGTGTGGAGGCATGCCCCAACGGCACATTGACCTTTGGCGATCTGGACGATCCGAACAGTGAAGTGGCGAGAAAGGTGACCTCCGGAAAGGTGGAGGTATTGCATCCGGAATATGCGATGAAAGAGAAGGTGGTCTATATCGGGATACCGAGACGGTTTGTCGGAGGAGCGGTTGCCTTGGGCGATACGGATGAATGTGCAGTGGCGGCAAAGGTGACGTTACAGGGGAAGGGCGAGAAGCGGGTGGCCAAAGCGGACAATTATGGAGATTTTGAGTTTGATGGATTAAGTGCAGATAAGACCTATACGGTGACGGTAGAACAAAAAGGCTATAAGCCGTATAAAATAGAGGTGAAGACCAAAACCGATGTGTATTTAGGGGATATCGTGTTAGCGAAAACAAGGGCAAAGGCTAAAAAGACCAAAAATTAGAGACAGACCTATATCTTGCCTTCCCTATTCCAGGTGACTCGTTCGACGGCGCCAGGCCCATCTTTCAAGGCGGAATAAGGAAGTCCGGCTCCAGGCCTTTCAACAAGCTCAAGACCCTGAGTCCATCGAAGCGTAGGGGAACCCTGAGCAAGCGGGCCGCGTTCCATTTCAGAGGGATTAGGAACAGCACTCTTCGTCGCAGGCATAACACGATTCGTAACAAGCGCTGCAATCCTCCGAAATCATTTCTTCGGCATCCCCGTAATCACAGAATCCTTCACGAATGGCGGACCGCGCCTTATCGTAGAACTCCTTTGAGAATCCTTGGGCACCGTGGATGGCCAAAACGTGTTGGCCCAATTTACTGAGCGTTTCCTCCTCGGTTTTGCCGCAAGCCAAGAATTCGCAATCCGGCCCGACATCTCTGCAGTAAAGTTCTTTGTCCATTTAGGCTCTCCCTGAAAAAGACAATTTTATAAATTCTCCCATCGATCCCCTTTCATCTAAATATAATTACTCCCATCCCATAATACAAACCTTCAGAATCTGATTGCAGATCGACGTGTCAGTAACTATTTTTAGCTCAAATGATCAAGGGGTTGCCAATGAAAAGGGTCCATCCATTAGACCCGAAGGAGGGTAAGATGAAAAGCTTAATATTGGGATTAACATTGTTTGTGTCGGCACTGGGGATGGTTGGCGTCGGGTTGGCGGAGCCAAAGATCTCGGGAAAGACTGTGGAGTATAGTGCTCAAGGCGTTGTTATGAAAGGATACCTGGCCTATGATGAAAATGTGAAAGGTAAACGTGGAGGAGTATTGGTGGTTCCCGAGTGGTGGGGACTGAATGACTATGGACGCAGAAGGGCGAGAATGCTGGCGGAATTGGGATATACCGCCCTTGCCGTGGACATGTATGGCGAAGGCAAGGTGGTGACGACTCCGGATGAAGCGGGGAAATTATCCTCAGAAGCGATGAAAAATTTCGATGTGACGAAAAGCCGTTTCATGGCTGCCCTCGATTTTCTGAAGGGACAGCCGACGGTTGATCCAAACCGCGTTGCCGCTATCGGATATTGTTTCGGCGGCGGCATCGTACTTAACATGGCGCGACAGGGAGTGGACCTCGAAGGGGTTGTGAGTTTTCACGGAAGTCTGACCGCAGTCAAGCCTGCTCAACCGGGCAGCGTCAAGGCGAAAGTCCTTGTCTTGACCGGCGACGCCGATAAATTCGTGACCCCGGAGCAGGTGGAGGCATTCAAGAAAGAGATGAATTCGGCTGGCGCCGATTTTCGGGTTACCTCCTATCCGGACGCGCTGCACAGCTTTACCAACCCCGATGCGACCGAATTAGGAAAGAAGTTTAACATGCCGATCGCCTATAACGCGAAGGCCGACGAAGGGTCCTGGAGCGAAATGAGGGGGTTTTTAAATAAGATTTTCAAGGGATAGGGCGGAAGTGGAACCGGACGGGGAGCAAGCTATCCTCCGAAAAGGCACTTTGTACAAAAATCTAGATCGCTTGTCAGATTCACGCCTAACTTTCGGAGTCCGGCTTCAGCTCCCGGAGTGGGGATACGGGTCATATGGACCTCACAGCCCGCCAATTCTTTGAGCTTTTCGGCCGCCATCTATGCTGCCGGATTCATGGTAGCGCTGATGCTGAGGGCGATCAACGTTTCCTCCAGATCGAGGCTGACCATTTTCCCCCTGAGCACGCCTTTTTTGAAATGGCTGATCGATTCCATAATATTGGGAGGCAGAAGATGCATCGTGTCGGGGATTTGAGCTGAATGCTTCGCCGCTACCCCATTTCTCTTGCTGACACACAACTCTTGACGGGACCGTTTATAGTCTCGGAGGGAAGTTCTGGGGGATGTCTTGCAAATCCAGAAGCAAGCTGATATAAAACCTTTATAGGGAGAATGGGCGTTTCCCTTCGTTGAAGAATTTCTGAACGAGATTCAACAGAGCAGGAGTGTTTATGAAAAGGCTTTTAAAAGGAGCAGCGATTGTTTTGGGAATTCTGGTTATTCTGGTGATCGCACTCAGTATTTTTGTCAAAAGTTATCTTTCCAGCGACCGGCTCAAGCCGATCATTCTTCCAAGAGCGGAAGCCATCACAGGGAGAAAGGTACAGTTAGACGAGATCAACGTTTCTCTTTTTTCGGGAATTGTGGCCAAAGGCCTGAGCGTGAAGGAAAGGGATGGTCAGAAAGACTTCCTGAAGATTGGAAAGTTTGTTCTCTCCTACCGACTTTTGCCCCTACTGCAAAAACAACTCGTCATCAGCAAGATCGAAATTGTTTCTCCTTCGGTTTCTATCAGGAAGGAAAAAGGAGGGAAGTATAGCTTCAGCGACATCATGGAAAGACCTTCCCAGGAGCCCAGGAAACCCTCCGCGCCCGAACAAAAGTCGCTTCCTGTCTCCGTGGTTGCCGACCGATTGCAGATCCGAAACGCCAGTTTGGCTTTTGTCGATCAAGAAAAAGACTTACCTGATGTCTCCCTTGCTTTGGATGCCGAGTTCAAGGGAGGACTGGAAAAGGACGGCACCCCCCGTCTGGATTTTGGGCTCATCTCGCTCAAGGAGATGGGAGTTCAGCTGAAGGATCGGGAAATCAAGGTCTCGGGCAAGGTGGAGATGGATGCCAGGACGATCCGAGCCAATCTTCAAACCGTGATCGGGAAGGATAGTATTCACCTCTCGGCAACGGTCAAAGACTATCGTTCAGCGCCCGATGTGGTTGCCAATATCCAGGCCAAAACCCTCGACCTTCAGCAGCTGATGGGATTAAGCGGTGAGAAGAAAGCTCAGGAGCGGAGCCCTCAAAAGACGGAGAAGAAAGGGGAGCCCTCTCGGAGCGGGATGACGGAGAAGCTCAAGGCTTCGGGGCAGATCACGGTGGATAAGGCTACCTATCAGGATTACGTCATCAAAGACCTCCGCATCCCTTACCAGTATGCAAAGGGTATCCTGAAGATCGACCCTCTGCAACTGCAGTTTTCCGGAGAAGGGTCCTTCACGGCAGAGGGCTCTCTCAACGGAAAGCTCCAGTGCGAAGGGGAGGACGCGTCCACCATTCAAAAGACCTTAAAAGGGACGGCCGTTGCAAAGCTGGGCAAGGGGGCCATTAAACAATCTCAGATTTTCGATGCCATTGCGTTGGTCACGGGCATTTCCTTCTTGAAGAATCCTGGATTTGACCAGGGGTTATTCAATTTTGATGTGAAGGACCAAAGGGTATTTCTTGATGGCTGGATCAATTCTAGTCTCTTTAAAATCAGTCCGAAGGGTGTGGTTGATTTCGCGAAGGGGCTCGACCTCCCGACAGAGCTTAAGCTTGCACCGAGCCTGACCGGGAACCTGAAAGGAAAGCTTGCCTCCATCAAATTTCTCGATGACGAGCAGGGGTGGAAAGTCATTCCCCTCAGGATCAAAGGCACGACGGATCATCCCAGCATTACTCTTGATGAGGAGGGTTTAGAGAGGCAATTAGGCCGTGGTTTGACGAGAGAGCTCCAAAGGCGTTTTCTGGAACCAAAGTCTGAGAAGTCGGGGAAACCCTCCGAGAAGAAGAAGGGAAAGGATATTTTGAGAGACCTCTTCGGGGAATAAGGAATAGGAGGAGTTGGCTCTCTGGTTCGACCGACAGCGCCAAAATCCGAGTCGTGCGATCTGCAAGAGTCCCGGGCCGAAGGGGTCATTGAAATAGTGGCTAAAATAGTGGTTGATTTCTCGATTCAGCTCTGATAGGGCGCCAGTTACGAATCATAGTCCCAAAACGACTTCTGAAGATACGGAGAGCAAGATGATTGTTTATAAAGTCTTCAGTAAAGATTATGAACACGAAAAAGTGACGCTCCTGGGTATGATGGCGGAGAGAAGGGGAGATTTGAGGGGGAAAACCCGGTTGGAAGCCGGCCTGACGTGGGCCAGGTTAACATTCGGCGATTCAGCAAAAGATAAGGGATCCATCTTCGTCGTGCCGAAAGAGTTGGAGGCAGGACATGCCACAAGAGTGCTCATGAAAAGGACGGTATTTTATAAGGGTGATCTTCTGGACATGGTGGACCCCCTTGCTCCCAGCCGGAAGAGACGGGTTGAGACGAAGGATGCTGAGAAAGATAACGTCTTGTCGGGCGGGTTACTGGAGGTGATCGGAGAGACGACTTCTTATAGGGAGTTTTACGGTTTTTCTGAAAACCCTTTTGAAGTCGTACCGGATCCCCAATTTTTTTATTCTTCTCCGAGCCACCTGAGCGTATTGACTTCGGTGATTAACAGCATCGAAAGCGGAAAAAGGCTGATGTGCGTCACGGGAGAGGTGGGAACAGGCAAGACCACCTTTATTCATTTCTTGCTTCATTGCCTCGAAGAGAAGGTGAAGACCGTCCTGATCGTTCATCCATCGATGACTTTTGAAGAGTTGGTGAGCAATATTCTTCTCGGCCTAGATCAGGGGGTTGTGGAAGAAACGAAGCAGGCACTCCTGAATCAACTGAATGCATATTTGACGGAGAAGATGGGTGAGGATAAAACCCTGGTTGTTGTCGTCGATGAAGCACAGAACCTGCCTCCGGAGATATTGGGAGAACTTGGAACGATTTTTGAGGTCCCTGGCTGGCTGGAGCGACTTCAGATGATCTTTGTCGGTGCCCCTGAATTAGAGGATAAAATCAGCACGCCCCGTTTGCGGCAGTTCGGGCGAAAAACAGGAATCAGGTGCCAGATCAGCGCCTTGACGGAGGATGAATCAAAGAAATATATTGACCATCGGCTCAAACTCGTCGGAAGCAGGGGCCAAGAAGTATTCACTCCGGAAGCTATCTCCGCGGTTGTTCGTTATGCGCGAGGATTTCCGCGCGTCATCAATATCATTTGTGATAACGCTTTTATGATTGGTTACGGCTTATCGAGAACAAAGGTCGATGTGGATATCATCCGTCAGGCTATAAAAGATAGGGAAGTTCCGACAGAAAAAAAACTCATTCCCACGAAAATGCTGTCGGCAGTAAAGCAAATTCGTTTGGCGGCACAGGTCCTACATTTTTTCAGGCAAAAAATCCTCTCATCATTCCGCTGTATTTGACCCACCTGCTGGAATCATTCCAGGCTGCGATATCCCTCTCTTACACGGTCATTTTTCCGATTGTTTTCCTCGATCCTTCTCATCCTCTTGCATCCCTGAACAAGGTCACCCTAGGCCCGTAACTTCTTAAAATTAAAAGGCTAAAAAATTATTGAAAAATTATTGTTGACATCTCCTTATGAAGTTAGTATCATGACTCATCATTATTCATCATTTTTAATCATTGAGATTCATTCATCATCGATCTTATGGTTGACAAAAGAATAAGACAGCGAATCACGATAAGCCTTGACGAGGACGCATTGAAGAGTGTTTCATCCATTGCCTCTGAAAATGACGTCTCAATAGCCCGGATCGTTCGATATGCAGTGGATAACTTTCTGAAAGAATGGAAAGAAGGCAGCCAAGTGCAACTTTTTCTCCCGTTGAGCAAAAAGAAGGGAGGTTAGAGGGGTGGGCAATCTTGCGGAAAAAACAGGGAAAAATCAAGCGACAGCGGAGATGAAAGAACAGAAAAGAGAGCTTTTCGAAAGCACGGAAGCGAGATTGAGAGATCTGAAGCATCTTGAAATGGCCTATGAATGGCTGAGAAACAGACAGAAGCCGGTGCAATTGAAGCGTGCAATCGAAAACGTTTAATGGAATGCCTTGCTTAGTTGTGTATGACACCAGAGGCATTCTCAACTCCGCGAAAACCTTTACGACGTGTTCTGGCCAGGGTAGTCGAGTCGGCTGAAATTGTAGGTAACCTTTATCACTCAACGAACAGGACTCCGAAGAAAGTTACGGAATCGGGTGGAGTCTTCGAACATGACAGCGTATGAATTCTATTATCGGGATGAAAAAGGAAGAGAGCACTTTATTGGAATACTGCCGGAGAGAAGGAAAAGCCCAGAAAGAATAACGCGTGAATCTGTCTTGAATTGGGGATGGAAGGTGATAGGCGATACTCCCGATGTCGAGAATATCTATTTCGTCAAGGTGGACGTGTAGATTTTTTGATCCGTCGTTAACTCGTTCTTCCAATTCTCTACCCCTCTCCTTCCCTGATCCGATCCGATCTCTCAACGAATTTCCGAATGGCTTTGAAATAATCCTTGAAGCCGACCAGCATGATGTCATTGTGGGTTGCGGACGGGATGACGAGAAGTTCTTTTTCTACGGCTCCTAAATGCCGATAGATCTCCCTGGCATTTTCAAGCGGGACGAGGCTATCCTGTTCACCATGAATGATCAGGGTGGGGATGAATATTTTCTTGATCCTCTCGAGACATTCCTGATCAAGCTTTTCCAGACCCATGACCTGTGCGGGGATTCCCAGGTGAACCATAATCCTCACGATACTGGGGAAGCCACTTTCGATGATGAGTCCCTGAATCTCTTTTTGATAGTGATAGGCCAGTTCCAGGCCGGAAATGCTTCCCAGGGACCTCCCCATCACCCACAGGTCTTTACGAAGATTTCTTCTGAGGAGCTCCCCTCTCACCTCTTTGAAGATGACATGGGCATCCTGAACGAGATCGGTGAGAGTAGGGGTTCCGCCACTGGCTCCATAACCCCTGTAATCGGCCACGACCAGGTTTATTTTACTTTGATGATAAAAGGGAGAGATCTCGTCATAATCGCTCGCCACTTCACCATTTCCGTGGAAAAAAAGAACCCATGGCCATTCGTCCCGGCCCGTGTAGAAACGACATGAGATGGAAACGCCGTCAGCAACCCATACCGGAAGGTCAGAAGCATTTTCAGGGCATGGCGCATGATCTTGACGGGGATAAAAAATAAATGTCGCAGAAAAGGCTGGTCGAGGGAAGAATAATCAATCATAATTCAAAGTTTAGCACTATTTGGCGGAGGAGGGAAGGGGTTCGTTCGACTTTCTTCGACCTTGACGATCCTCCCTTACATTATTAAATTAAAGGTTATAGGGCTTTTTATGGATTCGGCCCATCTTTGGATGATCGAGGGAGGTGCCCTGTGATACTGAAAATGTTGGTCGTTGGACCGATTCAGTCAAACTGCTACATCCTGGGTTGTGACCGGACGAGACAGGCAGCTGTCATCGATCCAGGGGGAGACGTGGACAAGATCTTGATGGCCTTGGCCAAAGACGATTTGCGCTGTGTCTACATCATCAACACCCACGGCCACTTTGACCATTCGGGTGAAAACAAGCGACTGAAGGAGGTGACCGGGGCTCAACTCATCCTCCACCGTGCCGACGTTCCTATGGTCGTGCATCAAGGGGCCAACGGGGGGATGTGGGGGATGAAGGTCGAAAATTCTCCTCCTCCTGACCGTTACGCGGAAGAGGGGCAATTGATTACCTTTGGCGACATCTCGTTGAAGGTTCTCCACACTCCCGGCCATTCCGGAGGAGGAATCTCACTGGTCACTGACAGGATGGCATTTGTGGGAGATACCCTTTTTGCCGGGTCCATCGGCCGGACCGACTTTCCCGGAGGCGATCATGAGGCGCTTCTACGTAACGTGCGGGAGAAAATCTTTCCTCTGGGAGATGATGTCGTCATCTATCCGGGACATGGGCCGAAGACAACGGTTGGGAGGGAAAGAAAAACGAACCCATTCTTTACGTGATATGCTTCAGATACCCATGCCATGAAAAAGAGGGTGTGCCTCCCCTTTCCAAATAAGATTGAGTGGTGATTCGCCTCTGAATGGCTTCCCGCAATGATGTACTCCGCCGCAGATCCGCCTCGGTTTTCAAGAAAACATTCCTGGTTTCCCTTAAGGGAAAGGGCAGAACCTTCTTTTAAGTGCCCTGAGTAAAAGCCTGTCACCTCTAGGTCTCCTTTGATCGCCAGAACAATCTCCCCATGTTACGGACCGGGTTTCACTGATCTCGCCTTTTCTCTTGGCTTCAAGACACCATAGATCATATAGCAGGCATGGCTGCCAGTCTCTTGGAAGCCGAGCGAAAATTCTCTTCTTTTCGAATGGGTCGCGCCGTTTTTGACTTCGTATATTTTCATCCTTTGCGACTCCTTTCGAGGATAGTGAGAATCGGCTCTCCAAATCTGAAGCCCATTTTTTATCAGGGCCACCTTGATATTATAATCGATATTATAATCCCTTTCGTCATTTGGCCTTCCTCTTAAGAGGAAGGCAATAAAGAGAGAACAGGATTTGCAAATCGGAGGAGAATGTCCCATTTTATGTATTAAAATAGAGAGTGGCCGTTTGAAGAATGAGAGAGTGAAGAGCATGTGAAGTCTGAACAGTGGATATGGCACACGTAAACGAATGAGCGGGAAAGGAGAGGGGCGATGGAACAAAAAACACCTACACGCCAGGAGGCCTTGGCACTTCTGCATCAGTACACTGCGAACGAGAGCTTGCGCAAGCATGCCTATGCCGTGGAAGGGGTGATGCGCCACCTTGCCAGGAGGCGGGGCGAGGATGAGGAGAAATGGGGGATCGTCGGTCTTATCCATGACCTCGATTATGAAAAGTTTCCCGATCAACACTGCTCCAAGACAGGCGAAATCCTGCGAGAGCATGGGTGGCCGGAGGAATATATTCGAGGCGCTGTCTCTCATGGATGGGGGAGATGTTTCGACGTCATGCCACAGACCGACCTCGAAAAAGCTCTGTACGCGATTGATGAACTGACCGGGCTCGTTGTCACCACTGCCCTGATTCGCCCCTCAAAAAGTGTCCTGGATGTTCAGGTGAAATCGGTGAAGAATAAATGGAAGGACAAGAGGTTTGCGGCGGGAGTGGATCGGTCGGTGATCGAAAAAGGGGCGGAGATGTTGGGAGTGGGATTGGATGAGTTGATTGAGGATACGATCAAGGGGATGCAGGAGGTTGCCGAGGCCATCGGACTCAAGGGCAATCCAGGGTGAATCTTTCCCTGTGTGCCACAGATCCCCCTCACCCCAGTGGGGCTGTGTAGCCATCGCGACCTCGACGGAAGAGACAATCGGGTTCCAAAGTGTTAAGATACATTCTTTTAGGAATGGCTGGTCGGTGCTTGCGGAAAATGGAGTTATCCAATGACATGGAATGTCTGAATCTCGAATGTTAAAGGTTGCCGCTCTGAGACTTTGGGAAGCGTCTCGTATTCCTTTGGCAGGCCGCCCAATATCCCCGACCGTCTCTTCCGGCTTGTTGGGAGGCGGTTTTTATTATTGTGACACAATCTCGGTGGAGAGAGGGGTAGGGTGAGGAGCGCAAAAGCCTGCGATTTCACCTGCAATCATCATTTCCATGGCTTTGTCGAATCGGACGATCATCTCTTTTCTCCATTCTTCGTCGATGGAAACAGCTTCGGGAAGCCACCTGTTCACAATAACCGCAACGGTCGCAATCCGTGTGAAGGCAATCTGTTTTCTTGAAATGGTCGAGAAACCCGTTGAATTTTGAGTTGTCGATGTAGACCTTTCCGGGAAAAGGCTCCTTGAGGACTTCCATCGCTTCTCCCATCATCTCGGGCTCGATGAGGTCGGTTCGTTGAAGGACCTCCAGATTGGGTGATAGGAAGGCTCCTTGCTGGGGGAGCGACAGGAGTTCCACCAGGTTTCCTTTATAGCTTTTTCGCTCATAGGCATTGACAATCTGAACCAAGCTTTCTGTTCCTCTGAACCTCTCGATGAGCTTCAAACAGTCTATTCCTAAGGCCTCGTAATCGGACACATCCTCAGGCCGTATCCAGCGGGACTTGATCAATTCGGCGGGCCGAAACAGCTTCAGACGCTGGCAGGCGAGCTTACAATAGTCCGGTGCGAAACCCCCGCATGGATGACCCTCCTGGGAGCCATGAGAGACCATGTTCCGGTGGTGGAGGTCGAGAGGACATTGAAAGAGGCAGCAGTGATTGGCGATCAGTTCAAGCTCGCAATCGACGGCCTCCCGGATGGAGCGCAGGGTCCGAAAATCACGGCCGATGGATTCAGGAAGGATGATCTTATCCGCCCCCAGATCTTCCCAGTAATGTGCCAGATGAACGTTCTGGACACGGGCAAAAGAGGAGACGCAGACCCTGAGGTTCGGAAATTCCCTCTTCACCATCTGAAGAAGGAAGGGAAGGGTGAGGGTCACCATGCCGGCCCCGGTCGAAGAGATCCACTCTAAATGCTCCCTGATCTTCTTATATCCTTTTTTGGTGAACTCCAGGTTGTCAAGACAGGTCGAGTTGATGAGGTAGTTGAAATCGAGACCTCTCTTTCGAGCCTCGGCGATAAAGGAGGCCACTTCTTTCTTTCCCACTTTGGGAATGAAGAGGGCCATCCTTCCTCCTCCCAGGGGGTCGTTCCACATCTGTCCGTAGAGGCTTCGAACGGAGGTTCCTTCGAGCCTCTCCAGTAAACCGAAATCCCAATTGGTGGCTATGGAATAATGCATCGCTGACTCTCCTTTTGAGCCTAGAGTAAACGTGCCTTCGTTGATACCAAGTGTGAAACTCCAATCACCAGATCTCTAGTTCCAAACAATATCAAGTGACGAAGTTAATACAAACGCATTAAGTGAGATGCTGAAACGAGTTCATGACAAGAAAAAGTATGTCATTCCGAACTTGTTTCGGAATCTCGAATTTAAGCATGACGGTGAATTAGCCGGGTTTGCCTTGAAATCATCCAAACGTATTGGGTTCTTAGAATTCTTATCATCGCTTGGTTACGGGTGTTTGGGGCTGGGTGCTTTATCACTCATCCCTTCTATCCCATCTTTCTTCTCCACATCGCACCAGCGAAGCAGAGAGGACAGAGGGGAAATTCCGTCATGATGCCACATCATGGAGGGGACGGGCATCTTTCCAGGAGAAGTGATTCGAGCTAACCCCAGCTCCCCCAATCTTCCGATAAAGTCCCTTTCACGCTCATCCCCAATGGCCACGGCTGCATTCTGCAAGTAAGGAGCGATCGACTTCAGGGAAGGCAGTATCTGGAAAATATCTTCCACCCCATAGATCCGGATGAAACGATTCAAAGGGGAGGGAGAGAACGTTCCCGGATCCTTTTCATAAACGATTGTCCAATCCGTTCCGTGAGGCGAGGCTAACAGAAGAACCTCCTCGTTATTTAACTCCCTGAACTCATACTTGGTCTCTAAGCTGATGGATGGCTGAAGCCTCCCCGGGAGAAATCTTTCCCGCGGGGCATCTTTAGATTCAAACCTTCCATGGCTTCCGCCAGGGTCCGGCAAAATTCCTGTGGAGAGACCTCCCCCCCTGCTTCCAGCATAATAGATATGGGGAGCGAGGCATGCCTGCTGGTCGAACATCGAGCAATCGTATGCAACAGAGGCTGCCAGTTCCTCTAATCCATGGCGACTCAATCTCTTCCGGCCGATGATTCCAAATCCCAGCTTATGACCGTGAAGAAGAGCCCTTCACCTGCCTCGGGGGATCTTCTTCCTGAGGGATTCACAGGCCTCGACCCCGCCAAACATGATGACGGCATCGGCTTGATGAAAGGCTGCCTCTTCAATCTCTTCTTCTCCCCCTCGCCAGTAAAGGACGGCCATGGATTTCAGCCATCTCCGGATCGATCTCTTCGATCGTCTTGAGATAGAGCGGAGCAAAGGTCGGTTCTCCTGCGGCCACTTTTCCCAGACAGGCGGCCTTCAGAAGGAGAGCCCTCATGAAGAGGAGATGGGGCAGGGCAGGAATATTTTCGGAGAAAATGGAGAGGATGAGCTTCGGGCCAAAGGCCCGGCTGTAACCCTGCCAGCTCCGGGGAGTATTGAAAATCGTCGAGAAAGAGAGGATTCTTGATCTCGGAGCAGAGGGCGCGCCAGATATCTTCCCGCAGGGAACTCTCCATCTCCACATCGATACTGGCCTCCACCACCTCACGAGAGAAATGGGTGATCGCAGGAATGGTCTTGAGCGCGAGTTTCCGAAGAGGATAATCTCTTTCAAGCCATCTCCGGGATGCCTGATCAAGGACATCGATGATTTTCCCGATAGGAAGGCCGGCAAGGTATGTCTCTCTGCTCTTCTTCAGGTGATCGGCCAAGGTCTCCACGAAAGATCTGCTGATCTGAGGGATTTTGAGATGAATCGTAATGTCTCCATCCTGATAAGCCTCGGTTCTGAAGGCCTTCACCTGACCTCTAAAATCCGGAGGAAGGTAGTATGCATCCACTTCGATGATTTCCATCAACACTCCTTTTGATATATTCGAGGGTGGAGAGTAGAGGTGAAAAGGAGTTAAGACCCCATTCACCATTCCACGTTCTACGTTCAAGTCCTTATCTGGGTCATCTCATCGATCGTCAAAGAACAGCCTCTCGCGTCTCCGTCTCTGGTTCTGCCGTCAATCTCAAATCCTTCTGGAGTGATTCTTCCCAGGTCATCGGACTGAATGGCCAGAAGATGCCCCCGGTTCGCCAGGTCAAAGTGTCGGAGCAAACCCGTCTGACCCGGGGGAAGCGGCTCCAGGGTATCCGGGTCCACCACCAGGGTTCTTGTCCACGGAGGATTGATCTTGGCCCTCGGGAGATTTGTTCCCCTTGAGGGCGTTCCTCAGAGTATTGTCATAAAATTGAGAGCTGATCTCGGTCATTCCAAGAAGATTGACACAATAGTCCTTTGCGACTCCAAGGAAATCCTCACAATCGCTGACAAATTCTTCCCGTTTCACTTCCCTGCTTTTTCCTTTAAATCCTCCGGCATCGAGTGTTCTCGAACCCGGAGGGAGTTTGAAGCGTAACCCTTTCTCACGACAGTAATCGAAGAAATTGACAAAGCCGAAAGAGCCGCCGCAGATCGTTATGGGAATACCCTCTGCTTCAGAACGGCGTAACTCATCGACAAGCACTCTGGATATCGAAGCCTTCCTTGCCGATGAGAAAGCGGCTTTGGGATGATCCAAAGTATTCCTATCAATCGATTCATCCCATAGGCCATGACCATCGTGGGAGACGATCTCCGGAGAGGGGGCGATGATCAGGAGGGTTGTCTTGATCTTGTCCGGGAAGAGGAAGGAAGAGGCCGCTTCATAAATGGTGGCATCCATGAGCCTGAGGCCTCCTTCGTCGTAATGGACCTTTCCCCTTTCCTCCGGTCTCGTCGTCCCGCTTGTCATAAAGGTCCGTACCGTGCTGGAGGGAAACATGGCGAGTTCCATCACTTTGAAGGCATCCGTGGGCAGGGCGGGAATCTGATCCCAGGAAGAGATCTTCTCCGGGGTTACTCCGCGCTTTTCACAGTAGCGCCTGTAAATCGGAATATATTTGACCTGGAGTTCAAAGATCCGAAGGGCAAGGCGATTGAACTCTTCTGAGTCCTGATGATCCGTCCCCCTGTCGGATATAGGACAGGATCTTTTCGTCGAGATCCAATATCTCTTTGGGTAACTCCATCATTCCCTCTCTCCATAAGCAAAATGATCGCTCGTAATTAATCGAAACAGAAACTTCCAATACAAGACGGGACACCACTTAACATCCCATCGATATGGAAGGTGATCATCTTCTTCTCGACTAAGTGGATGAGCACCCTTTTCAAATCTTCCAACGGGAGTTTTTTCTTCTCAGCGATCTCCTGAATGGACAGATTCCCATGAAGCTTTTCTGCCAACCCTGACCGGCCTTTCCCCAAGGCAGCTTTCATCTCTTTGTCAGAGACCAAGGACTTCGGAAGAAGCCTTTCATCGAGGGGAGGGAGTTCTTGAAAGTGAGATGGAATGAGAAAATCGGTCGGCCGATAGGCGAAGAGGGACGGGAGGAATTCCAAACTTCTTCTGGTAGACATAGCGATAAGCGCTCAACCCTCCTGCTATTCCCTGGGCCACGGCCCGGGAGAAGGAGTTGTAGCCTCCGGAGGTCACATCTCCGACAGCGAATACCCCAGGAATGGAAGTCTGCATATCCTGATCCACTTTGATGAAAGGAGAATTGAAATCCTCAGCCCCTATCTCAAATCGCCAGGCGGGCGAGAGTTCATAGGAGTTGAAATCAAGGAGGACCTTCGGACAATGGATCTTACGAGAGCCTTTGGATGTTCGGAGGGTCAGTCCCTGGAGTCTGCCATCCCCCCAGTATCTTTCCACCCAGCCTCGAAGGATGTCCTCCGTATCCTCTCCTTCTCCCTCCATGATGAATAAGAGAGGAGATTTACCTGCGTTTAGATCTCTGATCAAGGGAATCAGGTTTTGCAACTTCTCGCTTCCCACAATGACCAGCCTTGGTTCCCATCTTCTGCTGAGAAGTTTTTTGAGGTGAGAGATGATAAATTCATATCCCATACTGGTCACTTCAAGGCCCCGTCCCAGGTAGTCCCTCTCATTGACCAGAACCTTGATCCCGGTGGCAATGATCACGGCTAATGAACGGAAGACTTTTCCGTCAGAAGTGAAGACCTCTTTGATTTCGCCTTGGAGGTTGATCCGGTTGACTCTTCCCTGATGGACTTGTATCTGCAAACTCTCCATATCCCTCAGGAGGCGCCTGGACAATCTCCTTCCCCTGGATCTTCCATGAAGGTCCTGTGAAGATACATCCCCGCCAGCCTGCTAAACCTCCGAGAAAGGAGTTCTCAATCAGCAGGGTGCTGCAAGGGATGGCCTTGTATCTCTTGACCCATCGGGCCCGGATGGCCGCGTTGAGCCCGGCCGGCCCTCCTCCCACCACAATCACGTCCCAGTCATATCCCATCCTTCTCTCCCTTCCGTTCCTTCTGAAGATAGGGAATCAGTCCCCCCGCCTCCAAGATCTTTTTGATATGGGGGTCCATGGGGGAAAATGGGAAACGTCTGGCATTGGGGAGGTCAATGATTCCCTCGGTGGTGAGGATATCGATCAATTCTCCGTCTTTGACCCGATTCTGAATTTCTCTGCATTCAAAAGTCGGGACGCCGAGATTGGTTAAGCTCCTGAAGAAGATTCTGGCAAAGGATGCTGCGACGACTGGCCTTCACGCCGAAATTGCGAAGACCTCTTACCGAAGTCTCCCGGCTGGAGCCGCAGCCGAAATTTCTTCCTGCCACGATGACAAGTTTCTCATGGGAGGATTCCGTTTCAAAATTCGCGCCCAGCCTCCCCATCCCTTCAATCAACCCCTCCTTCACTCTCTTCTCATCCAGGCTGAAGAAGAAAGAAGGGTGGAGGACATCGGTATTGACATGATCCCCTAATTTCCAGACCCGTCCGGAAATCTTTTCGGGAAGTGTCACACATCACCTCTCTTGGGTCGATGATCCTTCCTGCCAGGGCAGAAGCAGCGGCTGTCAGGGAGAGGCAAGGTAGATGTCTGGAAGAGGGATCTCCCATCCTCCCCTGGAAGTTTCTGTTGGAAGTGCTCAGACACCTCTCTCCCTGCTCCGAGAATTCCTTTATCGATGCCCCCGCAGAGACCACAGCTCGGATTCAGAATCACCCCGCCGGCCTCCACGATGGTCTGAAGATATCCCCTTTCGATCGCCTCCCGGTAGATCTTCTGGGAAGCCGGCGAGATGAGAAGTCTCATCCCCGAAGCGATCTTCTTCTTCCGGAGGATACGGGCCGTCATTTCAAGGTCCCTGAGCCTTCCGCCTGTGCAGGAACCGATGAAGACTTGCTGGATGCTCTTCCCCTTTGATCTCATCCAACATCTACGACCCGGGCAGGGCTGTGAGGGAGGGCGACTTTAGGATGAAGCGAGGAAAGGTCTACCTCCATCCTGTTACGGTACAGGGGATTCTCATCAAAACACTCTCCCCAGTCGTCTGCACTGGCCGTCCCTTTCCTCCAAATAATTCCGGGTCACTTGATCGGGGATGAAGAGCCCGTTTTTTGCTCCTCCTTCCACCACCATGTTGCAGACGGCAAACCGGTCGTCCATCGGAGAGGGCTCCGTCATCGTCATAAAACTCGAGGGCCTGATAGAGAAACCCTCCTTCTCCGAATCTTCCCAGGAGGTCGAGGATAATGTCCTTCCCCATGAGGTAAGGGGGGAGTTTTCCCTTGAGGTCGATTCGGACTGGCTGACGGGAGGCTTGAGCCATGTCTTTCCTGTCATCAAGGTATAAAGAATATCGGTTGAACCCATTCCCGTTGCTAAACATCCCAGAGCTCCGGCGGTGGTCGTGTGGGAGTCGGCGCCGAGGACTAACATGCCGGGCCTCAGCCAGGGCCCTTCGATCAGGAGCTGGTGGCAGATTCCTTGATAGATGGACTGGTGAGGTAATGCCTCGGCCTTGGCAAAGGAGATGACCGCTTTTGCGATATTGGCCCGTTCAATCGTGGAGGGAGGGGCAAAATGATCGACCGTGACGAAAACCCTCTCCTTGTTCCAGATCCGACCTCCCAAATCTTTTAGCTCTGAAAGGAGAAGAGCAAAGGTCGGGTCAGGCAAGAGGACAAAGTCGACATCGACGGCATAGTATTCGCCCTCTCTTCTTCCGTCCGAATGTTTCTGGATGATTTTATCCGTATATCCTTCAAACATCCTTTTTCAGAACCCCTTTTGCGATATCCCAGAAAGCCTCCAACGGGAAATTGAGAGAGCCTTCGTAATAGGATTCCATCTCTTTTGCCATCCGATGGATCTCCGCCTTACCCTTTGCCATCTTTCTCTCCTTTACCTTTTGAAGGATCTCCTTCAGCTCTTCCTCGTTTGCTTCATATCCTCTTTGTCCGAGGAGATGCATGATGGTCTGGGTGCCTGTATGCTTTCCCAGGACGAAAGAGGATTCTCTTCCCACTTCTTTCGAATCGATGATTTTGTAAGTCTGGCTGTTTTTGAGAATGCCATCCACATGGATCCCCGATTCGTGGCGAAAGGCATTGAGCCCGATGATCGGGGCATGAGGAGGGATGAAGATCCCTGAACACTGCTCCACGAGCCGGGAAAGGCTGTAGAGCCCCTGCAGATCGATTCCGTGTTCGCCGGTGGAAGATCTTCTCCAAAGCCAAGACCACCTCGTGAAGGGGAGGATTCCCTGCCCGCTCGCCGATTCCGTTGACCGTGACCGAGGGATAATTCACTCCGGCTTCTATGGCAGCCAGGGTGTTGGCTGTGGCCAGGCCGAGGTCATTGTGACAATGGACGCCCAATCTCCATCTCCTGTGGAATTCGGTCTCTCACTTTCTTGACCAGGTCCTTCATCCTGAAGGGTTCCATCACGCCCACCGTGTCGCAGATAAAGGCCCGTCGGGCTCCCCGGTGGAAGGCGTAGAGAAAGGATCTCACAGAGAAAAGGAATTTCGGCCCGCGCCGCGTCCTCTGCCGCCAGGTTGATCAAAAATCCCTTTTGATCGGCATACCGGATCACATCCCCCATCAGTCGCTTCACACCCTCTTCATCCAATCCCAGCTTTGAGCGCACATGGAGGGGGCTTACCGGACAGATGATAAACACCTCTTTCACGTCACATTCAGACGCCTGGTCCACCTCATCCCTTTTGAGCCGGATGGACACTCCGATGGACGCCTTGAGCCCCTGGTGGGCAATGGCAGAGATGGCCTCCCTCTCCTCCGAAGATATGGATGGCATTCCCACGTCGAGAATGGGCACACCGATTCGGTCCAAAGCTCAGAGCAATCTCGAGTTTTCTCCTCCTTGGTGAAGATAGACTCCGGGAGACTGCTCGCCCTCTCTCAGGGTTCCATCCACAAAATTAATTTTATCTGACGGTTCCATAAAAAGGTTTCAGCCCATTCCCCATTTGAGTGACATCGCACCCCGTAAGTATAAGAAAAACCGCGTTGGAAAGGTTTGGAAGCATGCCCAACTGTCTACTTCAATGGCTACCCCTCGAACGCCAGCTCATATAACGACAGAAGAGCCTGCCCCAAAAGGGATCGCTGGCTTTCCCGGATTAGGATGGAAGGAACAGAAATCCCGACACTTGGCCTCTCGTAAGACCTTCTCAAAATCTTGTGGGTTCAGTTCCTTTCCATTTCCCATATAGTCAGGGATAGCAGTAGCCCAATCCTCCACCTTCAGGAGAACTTTTTTGATAAAAGTCAGCAAAGGTCTGCTTCGTCGAAACAATTCCGAACTCCTCCGGATGGAGGTGCCAGGGAGAGGCAGGCTCCAGGGATATCGGAGCAGACCAGATTCTCCCTATATTTTTGAATCTTCTCTTGATTTCTCTTTTCAAGGCAGAGGTCTTGGATAAATCAGAATATCTTTCCCCTGGGATTCCCATAGCGAAGAAGATATCGGTCCTGATCCCAAACTTTTCTGCTGCGGAGATGGCCTCCATCAGTTCCTCGTTGGAGTAAGTGAAGGTCTTGTTACGATGCCTCACCCTTTCATCTCCGGACTCAGGAGAGAGGGCGATCATCGAGCCGTCAAGAATGAATGTATTTGCCAATTCCCGGAGGAAGCGCTCTGAAGGGAGAGAGAAGGATTCAAAGTAAACTCTTGTGCGAAGCTTCTTTTTTCTCAACAGGGGGAATAAATCTAGATAATATTTTTCTCCTTCTTTCCCCGGATCAAAGGCGATGTTGAACATCTCGTAGCCTAATTCGAGCGCTTCGGCCATCGTGTCGGCGACGGCTTCGGGTGAGCGGAAAACCACCCCCTTTCTCCCGTTGACTCTTTGCTGGGCCTCCGCACCCCCTCCGCACCAGGTGCAGTTTCCAAAACACCCTCTGCCGATATTGAGAGGAAAGAGAGGAGGGCCAAGATGAAAGTGTCGTCTGTTCTCCTCTTTGGAAAGTCCTTTGGCCCAGACAAAAGGCATTCCGATATAGCGAATATAAGTCTCCTTACCCTCAAGCAAAGAGAGATTGATATACGAGGATCGGTCCAAATCCGCTTCAGAAGCCACATAGGAGAGAGGATTTTCTTTGATCTCCCCATCTTTTCTCCAGGTGAGGTTGGGGATGTTTTCCCAACCCCTTCCTTCTTTCACAGCATTCATCAACGCGATGAGCGGGATTTCAGCGTCGCCACGGATGATCGCGTCCAACTGAGGAAAAGAGCTCAGAATCTCTCTGTGAAAAAGACTGGCAGTGTACCCACCCGACAAGATGGTGATATCCGGTCTCTTCTCTTTTATCTCCTTGGCGATCCTCATCACGTCATACGACTGCGGGTGAAAGTGGAGCGGGATGGCCACCACCTTGATCTCCTTATCCTTCAAATAGGCGAGGGGCGAGGAGATCCTCTTTTCGATCCACTCCAGACCCAGGTGCAGGATTTTGGTCTTGATATCCTTTTTGTGTGGCAAGGTCAGCAAGGGAGAGGGTCCCCATCGGAAGGAGATTGACGGTCATATACTCGCCGAAGGGACGGTAGAAATTGTGAGAATTTGGGCACATGAATGAAAAGGAGATCAAGCGATTCGGTCATGTATCTTAAGTTGTTTTGCTTTTTTAATGGCGTTATTGATTGGAGGATTTTTAAAAGTTGATAAATTATAACCTATCTTTCTTTCTTAAACTACACTCCCTCTGTCATTTCGGTAATGAGTGGCTATAGTTCCGTTGGACAGACCCGCCGGAGCGCAGTCCTGAAAATCGAATATGCGGTTCGTGATCGAATACAATGTTCCCCTTAAAGAGGAGGTTCCTTACGGGGGACCGGCTTGCCATGCCAAATTCCCAATGATTGCACTAAAGGCGAAGGAGGTAAAGACCAGGGTCGCACAAGAAAAAGAATTAAGCTGCAGAGACTTCAGACAGGACTGTGGTTTTAGCGCGAAGGCAAAGACAGAGAAGGAGGTATTAGACAAGTGTTGGGTGCATGCGTGCAGTGCTCACGGGCAATGCAATGATTCGCCTGAGATCCGGGAAAAAATCAGGTCGCGGATCAGGGATGTCCTATGAGTGAGTCCTGTTGAAGAAAGGTGCAATTTAGAATTATAAGAGAAAAAAAGAAACAAGATTTTAGGGACCCGCAGATCTTGCCAGAAGACGGAGAGGGTCCAATCTTTCGGAGGCTATCGTAAGAGGATCAGAAAGCAAAAGCTTCCGGGGAAAGCGGGCTTCAAAAAAGAAGAAGTCCCATCCCCCAAGCTGGGTTTATTTATTGGTCGAAAAATCACGCCTTATGCATTCAAATTCCTATTTACTTAAAAAATGGTCACTTCCGAAATTTATGATATTCTTCCAGAACGTTTTCTGATCTTTTGCGGGTGATATCTGAGTTTCCATTGACCCGTAAGAAATAAAGAACCGCCAGAAACTCTAACCGGGGTTACTCCGCTAAGACGATCATCGGCATGGGATGCTCGTGCTGGCAAGGTTGGCTATCAATCATCAACTTTTCGCCGTCGCGGTAGACATGGAGAAACCCGCCGCTTTGCATATCATACAGCAAACCTTCTTCTTTCATGAGAACCTCCTGTTTGAATCAGTCACGCGAACTTATTTCATACAAAAAATAGTCATTCCTGCTCCAAAAGTCAAGAATGCTAACGGGTCAACTTCGTACGGAGATCAAAATAGGCATAGAGGGATTCAGCCCAACATGACCCTGAAGTTAACGACAGAAGGGGTATGGAGTTGCTGATGGAGGTAAAAGGAGACTTTCAACATTTCGATATCACATGAGGGAGGGTCAGAAGGATTTGGACCAGAGAAAGGTTACGCCGCTTCCGGCCTTTCCGTCGCGTAAAAAGCCAGTGTCCCACGCATACTCGATATACAATTGGGATTTCCAAAAGAAACCGCTCGTCACAGCAATTGCCGCCGTCTGACCCTTATCGCTCTTGAACCCGATCTGGTTTAACGCGATAATCGTCGACCGGTCCCCCCAGATGAAGGTACCCCGCAGTTCAAGATACAGAAAAGGGAGGAGCTCGCGCCGGTATTCCAGATTGAGGAGGAGATATTTGGAAACGAGAGTGACCGTGTCCAGAGCCCCTGGATAATTTGGACGAGCAAGGTCATCCGTTTCTTGGGCGAACGGGCCGCCGTCAAGACGGATCGCATTGTACCGGTCCGCGCTCTTTTTGTCCATGTAGCTTCCGTGAATGCCAGCAACGATGCGATTTTTCTCAGACAGGCCAGGAATGCCGAAGGCACCCACAAGGTATCCGGATGCGATGAGGTAGTTCTGGGTATCGTCTTTTTGGAAGGTGATGATGGCGTTGCCATAGTCTGCCCAATTTTCACGGTGAACGAAGTCCAGATTAAATCCTCCAGCCATCCCTGCATGGGGGAGTTCCATAAGGTTCCGGCGAATCCCATTGTAGCGTCCCCTCAGCTTTACGCCATACAACATCGTGTCGGGCGGTAGCCTGACGTCTGGACCGGTTTCGCTCGTTTCTTTGGAATACAGATATCCTACCCGGCCAAGAACCTGGAGTCTCAGATCGTTGTCGACCTGGTAGGGAGCGACGGAATAGCGAAGTCCAGCACCGAGGAAACCGGAAAGCGTCCCCCATTTCAAAGAACTTTCATCGACCTCTTCGTTGCGGCGGAATCCTTTCTCGCTAAAGGGAATGGTATAGTTTTCAAATCGGGCCACGAGCTCGGGATGCCCGAAGCTCTTCGCGCCGTCCACTTCGTTGACGAATGCACTCGCGACGATGCGCAACTGGGCTTTTTCCCACGTACGTCTCATAAATAGGGCGAAGAGTGGGGCGGAGGTCGTATCTGCCAGCTCTGGAAAGTAAGTGGTTGCCCCCAGCTCCAGCGAGGTCACATTGCCCCTGTCCCGCGCGGGGATCACAATACTTCGTCCCATGAATTCTAAATGGAAGGGTTCGCCGGCAAGAGGCGTATGATATTTTCCGTCGATGTCTTGCTGTGCTGGCTTACTTTCCGAAGCCAAGGTTTGGGTCGGATCCTGTTCGGCAAATGCAAGTTGTTGCTTCGGCCAAAAACTAAGAATCAAGAGGATGAGAAAAAAAATGGGAGGCCAAAAGAATTCAATTTGATGAGTCGCTTTGAACGTACCCTTCATGGTTCGTCTCCCCAAAACCTCTCCTTTCTATATCTTACCAAAAAAGGTAAGGGGAATTCTATTTTTCTAGGAAAAAGGCTCGGGTGAAACGTTGCTTTGGCCCGGTCACAGAGGATGCATTACGATATAGTTACAGCAGAAATTCTCACATCTATGGGCTGGTACTATCTGGTCATCCTTCTCCTGGTTGCCTTCGACCTTAAGAGCAAAAAAAAGAGCTTCGGACATTTTTGTCAATCGATGTGTTATTTTGTATCAACAAAACTGAAGATTGGCACTTGCGCCTAAATGGGCATACTGGATAATCAATTGAATCTATTCTGAAATTATTATTGGCAAACCACTGGCATATTTCTTAATTTTTTGCACAGATTTTGCAGCCAAAATACCTTATTCCACATGGCTGTCTAACGGTACCAGTCCGATAAGTCGAGAGGTTCACACTACTCACTCTTAAACAGAGAGGAGGAACAATGTATAGCAGACTAACGGCATGGCAAAATGCCACAAGAGACGCAAAAAACAACCTTCCAGGCAGGAGTGACCAACAATTCTCTTCGTTTGAGAAAGAGCTGATGGCAATGGCCAGGAATGAGGCCCGGCAAATTACCTCTTCCTATGGCCCCCAATTAGAGGTCCTCAACGGAAAACACAAACCCTTGCTTATGGATTATGAACGTATCTCCAAAGATTATGAAGCTCATGCGGCCAGGATCAATCGCAGTGAACCCAGTGTGGAGTTGACCAGGACAAAATACTATGTGCTGATGGCTTTATTTGTCCTGGGTGAAATTCCCATGAATTCCCTCGCCTTCGCAGTGTTTGGAGAAAACCAGATCTTTACATGGGTCATGGCGATCGGCGTAGCCGTAGCGATTCCATGGATTGCCCACGCCATGGGGATTCTTTTGAAGCGTTGGTCTGATCCATGGTGGAAAAACGCCATCGGCATCGGATCACTCCTTTTCCTTACCATCGGAGGCCTGGTGGCGATCGGCTACGTACGTGTCCAGTACCTGGGTGACCTCAGCAAAACGGGAGCAGTGATCGGCTTCGGCAATAGTACTCTGATAGGCGCTGCTTTTGTTGGCCTGAACCTGGTCATTTTAGCCGCAGCGACACTCTGTTCTTATTTTGCCCATGACACGGACCCCATGCTAGAGCATTTACATCGAAGGACGAATCAACTGGACAAGGCCAGGCGATCCATCGAAGCAAAGTACAGGAAAATCCTGACCGAACAACAACAAAAATTACACCGGATTCAGCAACGAACCCAGGAGATCATCCATTACTACCGCAAAATCAACCTGCGGAAGCGCCCTGACCATGAAAAGCCAAAATCCTTTGACCGGGATCATGAGTTGGGTGTTGAGTTTGAAAATGGAGACCAAGACATTAAACCGGAAACCGAGACCACTCGTCTGAAAATGGTGGCAGCCGGTCAAACCCGTTCATAAGGATTGAGGTGAAAAATCCAAATGAAACAGCGGCAACTGAGACTGTTGGGGCTTATCATGATTGGCACGTTTTTGTTGTGCAGTCCGTCGAACTGGAGTGGCGACGCTTTCGCAAAATCCGAAAACCCCGCCCAACCTCCACGGCTGATCGTAATTTTTGTGGACATGTCGGCCAGCGCAGATCAGGCCCGGCGTACCGTCTGTAAGGAGGCGTTTGAGAAGATCTATCAGAATCTTCGGCAGGGGGATCGCGTGGTGGTGGGGACCATCACCAGTCAATCCTATGTCGAATTCAAACCGGCCGTGGATGAGGAGATTCCGAAAAAAACGGTTTGGGATAACCGCCTTCAGTATGAGAAAAAACTGACAGATACCAAGGAGAAGATTCGGAGGGAAGCGAATAAACTCCTCTCGCAAAAGGAGGGGACTTTGCTGACGGAGATCTTAGATTCGCTCAATATTGCCGATATCATTTTTCATGACGGGAAGGAGCGTCAAAAGGTTTTGGTTCTTCTTTCTGATATGATCCAGGATTCAAAGGAGTACAGATTTGATAAGGACAAGATTACAGACGAGTATATTAACAATGTCATACGGTCTCGGCAAAAGAGCAAGCTCGTTCCAAACCTTGCCAATGTCAAGGTCTATGTGGCAGGGGCCAGTGCGGCCGATTCCGAAAAATTTCGAGCGATACAAGCATTTTGGGCTCGCTATTTCGCCGAAAGCAAAGCGGATTTCTCCCCTCATCGCTACGGCCATTCCCTGATCAATTTTGAAAATGGATCCCAACCAAAATCAGCCCCAAAATGAAACAGGGCCTCACGTTTGCAGTGCTGTTGGTTTAAAGTAACGATTGGTCAGCCTGCCTATTCACCGGTCCACAAACTCAGTGGGTATGATGCTCCTCTTCAGCTTTGTCTGCCTCGGCCTTGGTTTTGTGCACTGTGCCGTCGGGGTGGTTTGGCGGCGAATAGATGGTGTATAGCTTCAACCGACCCCTTCCGGTGTTTATCACGTTGTGGAAGGTTCCCGCCGGGACAATGACCGCCTCGCCGTCATGGACCACATGCTCCTCTTTTTCATTGAAAATGAATTTTGCCTCGCCTTGCTCAATCCTGAAGAACTGGTCTACATGAGGGTGGACCTCGTCTCCAATTTCCTCTCCTCGTTGAAGGCACATCACAACCAGTTGAGCATTGTTTGCCGTGAACAAAACCTGCCTGAAATAATTGTTCTTCAATGTCTGCTTCTCGATGTTTCCAACATAACCTGTCATTCTGGCACCTCCTTGTAGGATTTTATTTTAATGTGCCGTTCGTCTTTCATGGAATTCTTCGGGATCTGAGATCCACCTCCTCCTGGTGGGATCTCTTACTTCATTCGTACAGATCCATGATACCCTTACCTACTTCTACTTGAGGATAGGGCGAGGGGTTGCACCTGAGTTGGTTCGGCGGCGATACGCCGTCCGCGGAACCGGTTGTTAGCTGACCGTATTTTATCTCCCTGTCAGAACCCCTCGAAGACGTTTATGCTACGATCATGCAAGGTCGAAACGGTCAAGGTTCATCACCTTGTTCCAGGCCGCTATGAAGTCATGGACAAACTTCTTCTCCGCATCCGAACTTCCGTAGACTTCAGCGAGGGCCCTGAGTTGGGAGTTCGAACCGAAGATTAGGTCGACACGCGTGCCGGTCCACTTGAGTTTGCCCGTTACGCGGTCGCGGCCTTCAAACACGTCAGCGTCCTTCGAGGTCGCCTTCCACTCCGTGCCCATATCGAGCAGGTTCCCGAAGAAGTCGTTTGTCAGCGCCTCCGGTCGCTTGGTAAAGACGCCGTGCTGGGACCCTCCGAAGTTGGCATTCAAGACACGCATGCCGCCCACGAGAACCGTCATCTCAGGAGCGGTTAGCGTCAGAAGTTGTGCACGGTCAACCAGCAGTTCCTCTGCCGTTACTGCATATTTATCTTTTAGATAGTTACGGAACCCGTCTGCAGCCGGTTCGAGTACGGCGAACGACTGCACGTCGGTTTGCTCCTGCGACGCATCCGCACGTCCCGGCGTGAAAGGAACCGTCACCTTGTGACCGGCATTCTTCGCAGCCTGGACGACGCCCGCGCAACCGGCCAGAACGATCAGGTCAGCCAGTGATACCTTCTTGCTGCCGGACTGCGCGCGGTTGAACGCGCTCTGGATGCCCTCCAGGGTCTTGAGTACCTTTGCCAGCTGGGCAGGCTGGTTGACTTCCCAATCCTTCTGCGGCGCCAGACGAATGCGGGCACCGTTGGCACCGCCGCGCTTGTCGGAGCCACGGAAGGTGGACGCCGACGCCCAGGCGGTCGAAACCAGCTCCGACACTGACAGGCCAGAAGCCAGAATCTTGCGCTTGAGGGAGGCGATGTCCTTTGCATCAATCAGTTTGTGATTGACGGCAGGGATGGGGTCTTGCCAGATGAGCTCTTCTGCCGGAACCTCCGGGCCGAGATAGCGTGCGCGCGGGCCCATGTCGCGGTGCGTTAGCTTGAACCACGCCCGGGCGAACGCGTCAGCGAGCTGATCCGGATTTTCCATGAAGCGCCGTGAAATCTTTTCGTAGATAGGGTCGAACCGCAGGGCGAGGTCCGTGGTCAGCATGCCTGGCGCGTGACGCTTGGACGGGTCGTGCGGATCCGGCACCGTATCGACGCCTGCGCCACCCTGCGGCTTCCATTGGTACGCACCGGCCGGGCTCTTCGTCAGTTCCCATTCGTAGCCGAACAGGTTCCTGAAGAAGTTGTTGCTCCACTTCGTTGGCGTGCTGGTCCAGATGACTTCCGGGCCGCCGCTAATCGTGTCGTCGCCTTTGCCCGTGCCAAAGCTGCTCTTCCAGCCCAGGCCCTGCTCCTCGATCCCGGCGGCTTCCGGCTCTGGGCCCACCAGTGACTTATCACCGGCGCCGTGGGTCTTGCCGAATGCATGGCCGCCCGCGATGAGGGCCACTGTCTCCTCGTCGTTCATCGCCATGCGAGCGAAGATCTCGCGGATATCCCGCGCCGCAGCGATCGGGTCCGGGTTGCCGTTCGGGCCTTCCGGGTTCACATAGATCAGGCCCATCTGGACGGCGCCGAGGGGATTCTCGAGTTCCCGGTCACCGGTGTAGCGCTTGTCTCCAAGCCACTCGCTCTCGGAGCCCCAGTAGATGTCCTTTTCCGGTTCCCAGATGTCCTCACGCCCGCCGCCGAAACCGAAGGTCTTGAAACCCATCGATTCCAAGGCGACGTTGCCGGCGAGGATCATCAGGTCGGCCCAGGAAATTTTCTGGCCGTACTTCTGCTTGATCGGCCAGAGCAGTCGGCGCGCCTTGTCGAGGTTGGCATTGTCGGGCCAGCTGTTAAGGGGTGCAAAGCGCTGGCTGCCGTTGCCTGCGCCGCCACGGCCGTCGCCGATGCGGTAGGTGCCGGCGCTGTGCCACGCCATACGGATGAACAAAGGTCCGTAGTGGCCGAAGTCCGCCGGCCACCAGTCCTGCGACTTCGTCATCAGTTTACGGAGATCCTTCTTCAAGGCCTCCAAGTTTAGACTCTTGAACTCCTTAGCGTAGTTGAAACCCTCGCCCATCGGATTGGACTTGGAGGAATGCTGGTGCAGGATATCGAGGTTCAACTGGTTCGGCCACCAGTCTCGGTTCGTCGTGCCTCTGCCGGTTGCTTGTGGGTTTGCTCCGCCCGTTACCGGGTACTTTCTGTCGTCAGTCATAACGTTACCTCCTTTCGTTGTGTGAATTGTTGAACAGCGCTGCTATGTATAATAGTGTTTCGCTGCCCATCTAGCTAACAGTTAATGGACGAAACCGATGCCAAGAAAGAGAGAAAGGCATAGGGCCGTCAGGCATTCTCTTCCTCGACACGCTTATCCCCGCCCTCTTTTGTTTTTGCATGGCAGTCCCTGCAATACCCGTAATACTCCAGCCGGGTGTCAGTGATCGAGAAGCCGGTCTTCTTCACGACCCTCCTGGGGTCAACAGTAATGGGGACTTTGTAATCGAGTATCTTCTTACATTTCTCGCAGACCAGATTAATATGCTCTTCAAGATTCCCTTCGTAGCGGTTTTCCATCTTGTCAAACTGAAGCGTCTTGATGATTCCGTGGCGGGATAGCTCGTTGAGCGTCGCATAAGTGGTCGATAAGCTTACATTCTTCTTTTTCTTCCTTGCCTCCTCATAAACCAGACGCGCGCCGGGATGAAGATCCCTCTGCTCGATCAGCACCTCGATGATCACCACTCGTTGAGGGGTGACTTTTAATCCCCTCTCCCTCAGTTGTTTGATGATCGCTTCTTTAGTGATGTTTTCCAATTCGGAACCATTCCAGATTAAATTTCAGTATAATAACTCACCCGACATCTGTCAAGGCTTACTTTTAGACAAAATTACGAGTGGATTGGGGGGGGAGAGAATGGGATCTTATCTCCCAAGGAGGAATTTAATCCATAGTGTCCACCCCATTAGGGACTGGCTATTAAGTCCAGCAGCGAATCGATTACAAATAAACTCTAAGAAGCTGCTGCGTGAATCGCAGTAAATGGTCTCCTTGCGTCCTAAGGGTTGATGTGCTACGAAGAAGTTGCTTTTTCGTTTAATTTGAACTTACCGTTGAAAGCGGAGGAAGAAAGTTTATGGCTGAGCCATTTCTGGTTGCCCGGAAACTGCACAAGAGCTTTAACGGGCACCACGCCGTCCATGATGTTTCCTTCACTATCGAGAAGGGTGAAATCTTCGGTTTGCTGGGTCCCAACGGCGCCGGCAAAACGACCACGATCCGCATGCTGTCCACGGTCCTGCCCCCTGACCACGGCGATGTTACGATCGGCGGCTATTCACTCAGAGATAACGCGGCAGCCGCCCGAAGACTGATCGGTGTGTGCCCGCAGGACCTGGCCCTTTACCAGGACCTTTCCGCCCTGGATAATCTCATTTTCTTCGGTCGGATGGAAGGATTAAGCGGCAAAGAAGCGCGGGCACAGGCCGTGGCCAACCTGGAGCTGGTGGGCTTGCTGGAGAGGGCCAAAGAGAAGGTGGAGAAGTTTTCCACCGGCATGAAACGGCGGGTCAATCTGGTCGATTGCCCTGATGGGCGACCCCAGTCTCCTCTTTCTTGATGAACCCACCGTCGGCATCGACCCCCAGTCCCGTAACAATATCTACGAGACCATCTTCGGCCTTCGCGACAAGGGGATGACCATCCTCTACACCACTCACTACATGGAAGAGGCCGACCGCCTGTGCAACCGGATTGCCATTATGGACGCCGGGAAAATCATCACCATGGATACGCCCAATCATCTGAAGAGCCAGGATAGGGGACGCCGGAGAAAACGACACTCGAAGACGTTTTCCTGAAGCTGACGGGCAGAAGCCTGCGGGATTAATTGAAAATGAGACGAGCTTTTTGGGTTGCCCTGAAAGAAGTGCGCCTCTTTTTGCAGGATAAAGGAGACTTGGCCTTCAGCCTGCTCTTGCCTATCGCTGTCTTCGCCCTCATGTATGGCGCTTTCGGGGGGCAATCCCTCTTTCACGGCATCGCCCACATCGTCAACGGAGACCCTGACGGCGCGTACTCGAAGCTCCTTCTGGAACGTCTGGACAAAAACGAGAACCTTGACATCGAGATGCACTCTGCCGCCGACGCCGAAACGAAGCTGGGAAACTCCGACCTGCAACTGGTCCTTTTTATCCCCGGTGATTTTTCCAGCAAGCTTGGCGCAGGAGAGAAGGCAACGCTGGTCTTCAAACAGCGGGGAAACGGCGGTCAGGAAGGGCAGATTGTCGCCGGCATCATCCGGAGCGTTGCGCAGCAGATAGCGCAGGAAGTCCAGGTGCAGCGGCAGGTGCAGGCAGCCCTGGCCGGACAGAACATAAGCGGAGCCCAGGTGACCGTCGCCGTGCAGAAATTCATCGACCGTGAGCGAGAGCATCCCACCGTCCGTATTACTGAGACCATGGTGGGCGTCCGGCCTGACCCGGCAAAACAGTTTCTGCCCGGCATCCTGACGATGTTCATTCTTTTCGCGATCACTCTCAATGCCCGGGCAATTGTGGAGGAGCGCAAGAAGGGCACTCTTGAACGGCTGATGACCACCCGGCTCACCTCCGGTCAGCTTTTTGTCGGCAAATTTCTCGCCGGTATTTTCCGTGGTTTCATCCAGACCGTTATTTTGCTCATCCTGGCATACCTGGTTTTCCGGTTCTTTACCCCTCTTACCTTTCTGGAGTCCTTGCTGATCGCCCTTGTCTTTGCGGCGGCAGCCAGCGCCATCGGTCTGGTGATCGCCGTTATTGTTCGCACCGAAGACGCTGCGACCTGGGTTGCCGTATTCGTCACGATGCTGATGACCATGCTGGGGGGTACTTTCATCACGATCCGTCCGGGTTCGATATGGGACACCCTGAGCAAAATCTCCATCAATACTTATGCCAATAACGCCGTGAAGACCGTCGTTCTCAATGGAGGCGCCTTTGCCGATATCGCGATGGATCTGGTGGTGCTGGCCGGAGTGGCGGTAGCAGGAGTCATCATCAGCCGCATCCTTTTCCGTATCGTACCCGGAGGCAAGTAGTCTTTATGAAACAGATGAAACGCGCCTGGTTTATCGCCATGAAGGACTTAAGACTTTTTGCCGCCCACCGCGGGGCGCTCTTCTTTGCCCTGCTCTTTCCCTTCTTCTTTGCCACGATGTTCTACTTCCTGATGCAGGGGGTCGGCGGGAGTGATAAAAGGCTGGAACTCCACCTGGTCACCCGTGAGACGCAGGGGATGAGCCACCAGATTATCGAAGCAATGGTCACCAAGGACGAAGCCCGGCTCAAACCGGGCGAGCCAAAAATCGTCTGGGACAAGGACTATGAGAAAGCCAAGCGGGCGGTGGAGGACAAGAAGCTTGCAGGGTTCCTGGCTTTCCCCCCTGATTTCACCCAGGGCGTCTCGCTGGGCTACGGCGCCAACCTGGAAATCGTGGTCAATGCCGAGTCTCCCGGCTGCCCGCGCCGCGCTGCATGGCCTGGCACAGGGCATTGCTGCGCAGGCCGGAGCGCAGCAGGTTTCCAGTCCGCGCCACATTGGGCTTGCTCGTTGAGGGGGAAACGTCCTCGGGAAATCGCGCTCAACATCGCCCAGGTGATCCAGCAGATCCTGCCCAAGATATCCACTCGGCAACCGACTGCGGAGGAGTCCCTCATTACCTTTGACATTCGGAAGGCAGGCGAAGTGGAAGCGAGAACCCGTCTAACTATGTCATCCCCGGCTACCTGGTCATGTTCGTCTTCTTCGCAGCTGCGCTGGGGGCGGAGGCGATTGTCCGGGAGCGGCAGAACCAGACCCTGGAGCGGCTGTTGGCAAGCTCGGTGCGGCGGGAAGCGATACTTGGGGGGACTCTTTGCCGGTACCGCCTTAAAAGGATTGATTCAGATTATTCTCTTCTGGATCGTAGGGATCTTCGCCTTCAAGATGAAGCTGGGAGCGTCGCCGGGCGGCGTTATCCTGATGTCCGTTTTGATGGTGCTGACGTCCTCCGCCTTTTCCATCATGCTGGCCACGCTGGCTAAAACACGCCCGGCCGCCATTGCCGTCGGCGTGCTCACTTCGTTGATTCTGGCGCCGCTGGGCGGCTGCTGGTGGCCGCTTTTCATCACTCCGAAATGGATGCAGTTCCTTGCTCAGTTTACCCCCCATGGTTGGGCGACGCTGGGCTTTAACAAGCTGATGGTCTTTGGCGCCGATTTCAATGCCGCCCTTCCCAATATGCTTGCCCTCGTTGGATTCGCCGTGGTCTTCGGCATGATCGCAGTGTGGCGTTTCCGCACCAGCGCCACTTAACCGAATCTTATTTATATTTAGATAGATTATTTCAAAAATAGAAATTTGTAATTTTATGGAATCCCGCCTATCTGTCTGCGGTCAGCAAGGTTATAAACCGAGGAGATTAGGCAAAACTGATTTTCCAAGACTTGACCCCATATCCCATTGCGGGTGGGACCAAGGCAAATATTGGATTTTATGAGTAACTTTTTGAAGACAGGAGGCTGTTTTTGGCTTTAGAATGGCCATTTTGGGGTTGAAATCATCGTGCTTAGGAACTTTAAGTCTGGGCGCGCAGAAGCGGGATGGGATTGACTGGATTGGTGGACTGGCGATTCAGGGCAGGCGGCTGATGCCTTCAAATTGCTCAAAATGTTTGTCAAAGGCAAAGGCGCTTTTCAGTTTGAGAGACCTCATGATGGAGAAGCTTGTGCAGTCGGTAAAACTGAAATCCTTGTCGGCGTATCGTTTGAAAATAGTAAAAGCCGCGTCCTCAATAGAAGGAGTCACTGTGACAATTTCAATGAAACCGCTTTTCTTCAGGTTCTCCCGGAAAAGAACGGCGATATGATGTGAAATCCTCGCCCTGAGGTAATTCATCGTCTCGCAGACAACGAAGTTTGTGGTGACAAACCGCGTCCCCTTTTCCTTTGCATTTCTGTAAAAGGCAGCAGCAGCCTTGTGGTTTTCGTCATCTGCATCGGTGAGCGCTATAAATGCCCCCGTGTCTACAAACAACTTCATTGCTTTCTCCCGTAGAGGTAGCGGTCATGCTTTGAAGACGCATCTTTGATGCCTGATCTTGCGATTCCGATCACGTCTTCAAAAGGGTCCTTTTCGCGTTCTTCAGGCTGTGGAGCGGCAGCGAGAGACATCTCGATCGCTTCGCGGATAATCTGGTTCACGCTCTTCTTCTCCTCGATTGCTCTGTACTTGAGGGTCTTCAAGAGATCTTCGGGAAGCCGTATATTCGTTGCTATCGTTGCAGGCATAATGAACCTCCATTCAGTTACTGAATAATACCATAGCATCATAGTATCATGATGTCAAGATATATTCTTTGCTATTGTCTTTGAATGCGGTATTGAGTCGCCGCATAGGTGATTCTAACGGTGTCGATCTGTCATGAGGGCAGGGTATTTAAAAGGGTATCCTATATTAACTAGGCCCTCTTTGATTCCTCTGGAAACCTCATTCGCGAAGCGATTCAAGGTTTGTTGATCCATCTTTTTATAGATGCCTTTATCTGCAAGAACCCAGACCTTCCTTTCGAGGAGGGAGATGAAGAAGAGAACTCCTGTACTCTTCTTTGTCCTGTAGAGTCCTCTCTCGAAAAAAGCCCCCTCAGCCCTCAGCCTGACTGCTTCCACTTTTCTTCTGATTCCGATAAAGGCCTTTTTCAACCGCTCGACTTTTATAAAGAGGTAATGTTGCGGAGCACCAGGTCTTTGTAACGGTTCTCTTAATAGTCACTCCCCAGATTGGTATAGGACTGCCCGGTTGTGCACATGCGGTAGAAGAGGCGGGCGAGTTTATGGGGGTGTCGGTGATCGCCTTTGGTGCCCCGAGACGGGCACGACTTTCGCGCCTTTGGCGTCAAGTCCCTCGCGTGGTCTAAAACCAACAAAAAACCCTTGTCTTATAGGCAAGATATTTATAAGATGAGAAGACTGGAGAAGGAGTTCGGCGGTCGGATGATTGGGAAGATAAGCAGAGCTCAAGGAATTTGTTCTAATTAGATTGAGGTCCTGTAAATGATCGGAGGTTGGGTGAAATGGTTAAGCAGGGTGTCCTAAGAAATCCATATTTAAGAAATATCTTGATCTCGTCCGTTATTATAGCGATAGCTTTAATCTTGTACGTTACGTTTCTTATTACGCCTTCATTCACTAAATTATTAATTAGTGCTACGAAAAACGATGCTGAACGTATAGCAAGGCATTTAACTTCCTCTATACTCATTTCAGAAAAAACTGAGATAGGAAAGGATTCTCTTAATACCCGACTATTAGAAAAAGAAATCGAGAAAATAGAAAGGGATTTTGAGTTGATGAACTTTAAGGTTTTCTCACCGTCGGGCGAGATTGTTTTCTCTGGTGACCAAAATGAGGTAGGAGAGATAAATCAGAAAGGATATTTTCACGATTTTGTTGCAAAAGGAAAAGTCTATGCAAAGGTGGTCCCCAAGGACGAGGATTCCCTTGAAGGTCGGAAAGTGACCAGGGACGTGTTGGAGACTTATGTGCCCCTCATGAACAATGGCAAGTTTTTGGGGGCTTTTGAAGTTTATTATGATATCACGGATAGAAAGAAACAACTTGATAAGCTCCTTTCGCGAACTTCCACCATTATCATGATGTTTGCATCAGGGTTTTTGATCGCAATTATTTTCATACTGTATCAAGAGAATATTGCGATGAAAAAACGTAGACAATTGGAAGAGGAACAATTCCAGAGAGAAAGGCTTCAAGGTGTCATTGAGATGGCGAGAGCAGCTTGTGACGAGTTAGATCGACCCTTACAGAGTCTTTTTGGAAATTCTCGTTTGTTATCTTTGTTATTATCCGATCTATCAGGAGACAGTCCACCGCTTGTGCAAATAAAAAAGATTGAAGAAATGGTTGATCAGTTGGGGCAGATAACGAAGAAAATCATGCATATCACGAGATATGAGACCAAGAAACACACCGACGGTTCCAATATTATTGATATCGACAAGGCTTCTTCATTAAAAATCTATCAAGAGAAAAATCCACCGGAAGAGAGCTCTGGTCATGTAAAAGGAGTAGGAAGGGTTTAGGTTAGTATCCCAGATGACGATTAGCGAAGGAAATCTTTTTTCAAGATCGATACCTGTCAGCCAATGACTTCAGGAAGCACCAAACAAAATTTCCTTTTTGAGAAGTTTGGAGTAGGTTGATAGGAAAATTTGGCCAGTGCACCTACAAAGGGTTAAAGATGGTTAGTGATAAATTCTATTGATTTTTGATTGAAAGAAAGAACAACTCCTCGGATGAACCCCAGGTGCTTCCCAAATGTGCCAATCTTTCCGAGAATTCGATTTTATCTGAATATGTGTTATGCTTCTTCGAGCAACTTTCGAAAAGGCTCTCAAAAGCATGAGAGAGAGGGTGACCCAAGGAAAAGAAATGGCAGAAACAGTTGATGAAATCACCATAGACTGGACGGACGAAAACGGGCAGCAACTGGTAAGGCAGCTTAAGAAAGAAATCCTCACCAGTGGAGCGTGGTCAACGATCATGTTCTTGTACCAGGATTTTGACAAGAAGGCGGGCGATTGGGGACCCAAAAAGATCAGGGTAGTTCGCTACCAGAAGCGGGGAGGAAAGTACATTCCCCAGTCGAAATTTAATGTTTCCTCAGCCAAACAGGCAAGACAGATCATAGAAAGCTTACAAAACTGGCTACCCGAGATGGATAACCAAGGCAGTTCTGAAGATTTTAACGGCAACAGTAATGTCAAACCCTGACCTTTAGCGCTAATGGCCCTCTTCCGATTTAAGTTGTCATTGGTCTACGGCATTGGACAATGACGAGACGTCTCTCATCTGTCCTGAAGGATACTTGACGTTGCAGGCGCTGCTTGAAATTACCCTTGGTTAACGTGTACACCTACAAGTTTAGAATGGCAAGTTGAGGTGGGAACTAACGATTTCGGAATGATCCATACATCCAATGTTGGACAAATTATTTTATCTCCATTCGCTTGGGAAAGAGGTAGAAGATATCATCTCTGGGCTATAATGCTTTGGCTCCACACGACTGAATTTAACGATACATCTCCTCGGCGGCCAAATTTTCAGGCCTGACCTCCCTTGTTGAAAGATCGACAGTCCATTTCCTGACAAAGGGAGGGGCGCTTCTCTCCTCCACATATTGGAGGACGCGAAATTTCTTCTCTCCAATCTCATTCGCTTCATATCTCCATCTGGGATACGGAAAAGACTTTGTCTTTTCGTCCATCATCCTCTTTTCAACGGACCCACCCGGAGTGGGATGGTTCTTCACCAGCTCCACGGCGTGAGAAGAGAGTTCTTTAGACTGACTTAAACTTTTCTTCTTGATGCTCGTTCTTTTCGGAACGGAAATGAGACTTCCGTCCTTGATTTTTATTTCTAAATAGATCCCATCGGCACTTAAATAGCCTACTTGACCCGTATCAAATTTTACCCGATAGAAATTCATCGTCCCCGAATGATTCTGAACCACTTCTGTGATCACAAAACCCTCTTTCTCTTGTTTGATTATCAATTTCTTTTCCGAATCATCAGGAGATTCATAAAACTCTGCCGGGTTGATCTTCTTGACAGTTAGATACCGCCTGCCGATGTTCCCTTTCAATTTAGCGAGTTTCTCTCTCTCATATTTTTCGACCCCCGGAAGAGAACTTTCTTTCGAATCCTCAGCAGGAGAAGGTCCTTCCCCGTTCTTCGCCAAAAGAAAAGAAGAATCTCCATAAAAGCGCTGACCGGCACATGCATGCGTAGCGATGAAGGAGAAACAGGAGAAAACAATTATTCCAAGCAAAATAGGCAGACGGGCATTCATAGGTCTATCCCGGTCAAAGGATATGCAAATATGATGCCCTCTTCGAAAATCTCACAACTTCCTGAAATCCCTGCGATCGTAAAAGGATATCTCTGAGAAGACCGGTCAAAAAGATAACCCTTGTCCAATTCTGTCATAATCATAGTCAGTGGAAATGAAAAAAGGATTCACACGACTTGGACACGACTTGGGGACGGGTCCCGTATTCAAGAGCAATAACTGATAGATACAGACTATTTTTTATCTGCTCCTCTTCGGTTTGCGGTTACCCAATCAGACAAATATTTTGTAATCACAAAATGAGCGTTCGACCAGGCCGCGGTATTGAATCTCCACATCTTTAGCGCAGGGTACTTAAGAAGTTAAGATTTGTCACGGCTTGTGATATCCTTTCCTACAGGGAGGTGATGTCGATGAAACTCTATCTCGTGCAGCACGGAGAGGCCAAGTCTGAGGCGGAGGATCCGGAACGCTCACTGACCATTCGGGGAGAAGAGGAGACCAGGAAGATCTCCGACGCCGCAAAAAAGCTGGGTTTTCGTCCTTCAAGAATCTATCACAGCGGGAAGAAGAGGGCGGAGCAGACAGCCGGGATCATTGCGGAGGCCTTGAACCTGTCTGTTCAGGCGGGCCAGGGGCTCAATCCGAACGACGACATCCGTCCGTGGGCAGAGCGAATAAACAGAGAGGCGGAGGACCTTATGATTGTCGGCCACCTGCCGTTCCTGGAAAAGCTTGGTTCCTTTCTTGCTTGCGGCGACGAAGGTGCAAAGGCAGTGATGTTTCGGTACAGCGCTATCGTATGCTTGGAAAGGAAAGAATCCGGAAGATGGTCAGCGGACCGGGTGATCAAACCGGAAATGGTCTGAGGGACGGCTTCGATGCGGATTCTGTCAGGCGATCAAAGGGCTATCCAGCGTCCGGTACTGGATCGCTTCGGAGAGATGGACAGGCTGGATATTTTCCTGGCCATCGAGGTCGGCAATGGTCCGGGCGACCTCCAAGATTCTCGTATAGGCCCTTGCGCTTAAGCCAAACTTATCGATGGTCGACTCTAATAATCTCTGGCTAACATTTCATATTATTTCAATCACAGTCGACCAACACAAGGCGGTATAGCATGCGCTCATAAATTTATTACGCTTTCTGCAATCGTTTTGGCTGCATAAGGACGAGAAATGGCTTTGGCTCTTTTGGACATATCTGCCAACTTTTCGGGATTTCTTATTAACAGACCAAGTTTATGAAGTAGGACCGGCAGATTGCGAGCCTTGACTCCTGCACCTTGCTCAATGAGGTAGTCCGCATTGGCTTCTTCTTGTCCCGGAATCGGCTCAATGAAAATCATTGGCACTCCCATAGCCATGCTCTCTGATACCGTAATTCCACCAGGCTTGGTTATCAATAGGTCGGATATTGCCATCAACTCATCCATAAAATCGACAAAGCCAAAGACTTTCTTGAGCCGAGGATCGGACTCTCGTTTTATCTCCAGGTCTTTTCTTAATTCGGCATTATTGCCACATACTACCATTATCTGAAATTCATCTTCGATACCCCCAAAATCCGCAATTATCTCTCCGAGGGGCGTGACACCGAAACTTCCGGCAGAAATCAAGATGACCGGCGAGTGGTTATTCAACCCATATTTGGCCAATAATTTTTTCCTGTCTTTTTCTTCTGAAAATTTTGGGTGAATCGGTATGCCGCTCGTAACAATTTTCTCCGAGGGTATACGATGAAACAATAGACTACTTTTAACCTCGTCAGTGGCGGTAAAATACAAGTCGACATTGGAAACAAGCCAGACAGGATGAAATTCATAGTCCGTTAAGGTAACTGCAATCCTAAATTGTTTTTTCTTTTTCCTTCGGTAATTCTCCAAAACCGCCTCTGAAATAAAATGAGTTGCAACCACGACATCAGGGTTAAAATCCTCAACAATTCCGAAAAAATCGCTGAAATTGAATTTGTCTATCAAGAAACGGGGCTTAATAAACTTCTTTGAGGATTCATAGTGTTTGTAGCTATAAGCATAGAGTTCTGGAATGGCCTTTACTACGTCCAGATACATTTTCCCGTACAAATATTTGATGAAATCATTTGAATAATCCAAGAGGTCAACGTTTTTGACTTCTGCACTCGGCTGATATTTCGCAAATGCTGCCTGCACCGCTTCAGCAGCCTTTAAGTGCCCAGCACCCGCCTTTACTGAAACAATAAGAATTCTTGGCATAGGTTGATGTGTCCTCCTTGCCTTCCTTTTTTCTATAATCAGGCGATCAAATTCCTATCCAGCGTCCGGTACTGGATCGCTTCGGAGAGATGGACAGGCTGGATATTTTCCTGGCCATCGAGGTCGGCGATAGTTCGAGCGACCTTGAGGACCCTCGCATAGGCCCTGGCGCTCAGGCCGAATTTATCGATAGCCAATTCCAATAATCTCTGGCTTGCCTCGTCAATCTGACAGAACTTCTTGATATGGCGGTTGGTCATCTGAGCATTGCTGTATATTTTCATCCCTTTGAAACGCTCGACCTGAATCCTTCGGGCCGAATCGATCCGTTGCTTAATCTCCCTGGAAGACTCCCCTGCCTCACGACTCGCCAGGTCCCGATACTTCACGGCAGGAACTTCAATATGGATATCGATTCGATCCATTAAAGGTCCGGAAATCTTTGACCTGTAACGCTGAATCTGAGGAATGGTGCAGGTGCATTCATGGCTGAGGTCACTGTAATACCCGCACGGGCAGGGATTCATCGCGGCGACCAGCATGAAGCGGGAAGGGTAAGTGAGGGAGGTGGCTGCCCGCGCGATCGTCACCCTTTCTTCCTCCAAAGGCTGCCGCAGGACTTCAAGAACATTCTTCTTGAATTCGGGCAATTCGTCCAGGAAAAGGACCCCGTTGTGGGAAAGGCTTACTTCTCCGGGTCTAGGGATCTGCCCTCCTCCAATCAGACCCGCGTCTGAGATCGTGTGATGAGGACTTCGAAACGGCCGGGTGACAATGAGGGCGCTATCGGGCGGGATCAACCCCATCACACTATGGATTTTTGTTGTTTCAAGACTCTCCTCAAAATTCATATCCGGCAGGATGGTGGGAATACGTTTGGCCAGCATGGTTTTCCCGGAGCCGGGGGGGCCGATCATAATCACGTTGTGACCGCCTGCCGCGGCAACCTCCAGACATCGCTTCACATGCTCCTGGCCCTTCACGTCGTTGAAATCGACCGGATAATTCATTTCCGTTTTGAAAATCTCATTAAGATCCACATCAACCGGATCAATATGGAGGCCTTCATTCAGAAATTGAACGCAGTCTGAGAGGGTATCGAGAGGGAGGATCTCAATTCCTTTTACCACGGCTGCTTCTTTTGAATTATCCCTGGGGAGCAAGAGACCCCGGTATCCTGCGTCTCTTGCTGCCACGGCAATCGGGAGCGTGCCTCTGATCGGTTTGACCTGGCCATCCAGGGAGAGCTCGCCTAAAACAAAATAATGGGCTAATTTGCTCTTTTGGACGACCTCGGTCGCTGCGAGGATGCCGATGGCCATGGGGAGATCGAAGGCCGTTCCTTCCTTCTTGATGTCCGCTGGAGCAAGATTGACGGTGATCCGGCGAGCAGGAAAGTCGTAGCCGCAGTTTTTGACAGCTGCCTTGACCCTGTCCTTGGATTCTTTGACCGCGCCCTCGGGAAGCCCCACGGTGGCAAAGGCAGGGAGACCCTGAGCGATGTCCACCTCCACCTCGACCACATAGGCATCAATTCCAAAGACCGCGCTGCTCAAGACCTTCGATAGCATAACGTTTTCACATATATCAGAAATACAACAGGCAGACAAGGGAAAAATTCGACTGCCTTATGGCTGCTTGACAAAAAACGATTTCACGTTCATACTGGCAATCGAAAGGAAGGCAGAAGGCCGTCGGAAGTGGGCAGGATAAATAGAGCAACAAATCAGGAGCAATTTCCCAAGACGGCTGCGGCACCCTTAAACCATGAAAATCGATTCCTACCTATACCCTCCCCGTTCAAGAGGGGAAGGCGAGGGTGGGGGTGGATGTTCAAATCATGTCCCCCCTCACCTCAATCCTCTCCCTCCGAGGGGAGAGGAAGCACTGGGCGGAGTTATTTTCTAGGTAATGGACAATAGGCAATGGTCAATTGACGAAAGGAGGGGAAAAATGGATGTTCTGTGGATCGTCAACACAAATACTTTCCTTCTGGTGTTTCTCGTCATCATGGTCTCTTATCTCACAGTTCAGGTGAACATGGTGATTCGATGGCTAAAGAGGGAATAATACTTCCATTTCGGATTTCGGAACGCGGAATGGAGAATTAGAAATTTTGTGTCAAATCTTCCTTCCCCCGGTTTTGAGATTTTGTTTGCAGTGGAATGCAGCGAGTCATACAATAGGTCACTTGATTTTCCAGGCAGTGCCGGAGGGGGTGTCCTCTAAGACAATTCCTTTTGAAAGGAGATCGTTTCGAATTTCGTCTGCTCTTTTCCAGTTCTTTTCTTTTCTGGCCAGATTCCTGTCTCCGATGGATCGAAGAATTTCTTCCTCTGTCAGCTTCAATCTTTGTAACCCCTCTTTTCTCCGCCGAGCCAGATACTGTTCAGGGTCCTCTCTGAATAAACCGAAAACCCATCCTGTTTCCAGGAAATAGTCGAGGCCCTGGTTCAGCAGATGGACGATCTCTTCTGTCGGTTGGCCCTTCGAAAGAGTCAGGAGGCTATTGAAATGGGTTTGAAGATCATAGAAATATCCTAAAGCCTGAGCCGTATTGAAATCGTCATCCATGGCCTCTTCGAACTGGGCTCGGAATGACTCAACGGCTTCGCGGCAATGGACGATGATAGAGGGTTCCGTTTTCTTTTGTCCCTGAAGGGGTTTCTTGAGCTCCTCCTGAATGGAGCTCAGGGTAGTGTAAAATTTGTCGAGTCCGATTTTTGCATCGTTGAAGCTATCCTCCGAATAATCCACAGGGCTTCGATAGTGGTGTGAGAGAAAGAAGAGGCGAAGAACCTCCGGGTGCCAGTCCTTAAGGATTTCTTTGATGGTCAGGATGTTCCCGAGGGATTTAGACATCTTTTCCCTATTGATGTTGACGAATCCGTTGTGAATCCAGTACCGGACGAAGGGTTTTCCGGTTGCCGCTTCGGACTGAGCGATCTCATTTTCATGGTGGGGGAAGGTCAGATCTCTTCCCCCCCCGTGGATATCGAACGTTTCTCCCAGGTATTTCTGGCTCATGACAGAGCATTCGATATGCCATCCCGGCCTTCCTTTGCCCCAGGGGCTTTCCCAAAAAGGTTCCCCGGGTTTGCTGCCTTTCCAGAGGGCAAAGTCAAGGGGGTTTTCCTTTTTTTCATCGATATCCACCCGGGCCCCCGCCTGCATATCCTCCAGGTTTCTCTTGGAAAGTTTCCCATAATCTCCAAATTTCTCCACCGAGAAGAAGACATCCCCTCCTCCCTGGTAGGCAACCCCTTTTTCAACGAGGGTTGAGATGAGCCGGATCATTTCCGGGATATGCTCTGTGGCCCTGGGTTCAACTGAAGGTTTTTCCAAACCCAGCCTTCCCATGTCCGTATGGAACTCGCCGATATACTTCTCTGCGATCGCTTTCCAGTCCACCCCCTCCTCATTCGCCTTCTTGATGATCTTATCGTCAATATCGGTAAAGTTTCGAACGAAGGTCACATCATATCCGCGATATCGAAAATAGCGATAGATCGTATCAAAGACGATCGCTGAGCGGGCATGGCCGATGTGACAGAGGTCATAGACCGTTACCCCGCAGACATACATCCCCACCCTTTTTTCATGGAAAGGAACAAATTCTTCTTTTTTCCCGGTCAGAGTATTATGGATGCGGATTCCCATAAACTTCTCCAAAATGTCAAATTTCAAAATCCAAATGTCAAATGAATGTCAAATGCCTAAGTGTGTTAGCGGGTTTAACATTTGAAGTTTGGGATTTGAGCTTGATTTGAACTTTGACATTTGAAATCTAAGTTACTTCCAAAGCCATTTTTAGGCGTTGAATAATCCTTTCTTTTCCGAGGAGAGGAAGGGCCTTGGCCAACTCAGGCCCTCTTGTTTTTCCGGTGATGGCTGCCCGAAGGGGGGCATAGAGATCTTTCCCTTTTCGCCCTGTCTTTTTTTCCAATTGAGGCAGCAGGGGGGCCTGATCATCCGATCGGAGGTCTGAGAAGTCTTCAAAAAAGCGGAGCACGGAACCCAGGGTCTCCCGATTTCTGGGGTCTCGGACGATGGCTTTGGCTCCATCCTCGAAGAAGAATTTTTCATCGAAAAAGATGCCCAGATACTGCTCCACCTGTGAGAGGACGATGAGGTTCTCCTTTAAGAGATCTGAAATTTGGCTCAGCCATTGAGGACTGATTCCATCGATTTGGATCCCAGCCTTCTGGAGATAGGGAGCCAGAAGGCTGAAAAGCTGTCCTTTCTCCTTTGCCCGGATGTAGTAACTGTTCAGCCACTCCAATTTTTTCCGGTTGTAAACAGGGGCACTTTTCGAAACATCCTGGAAGGAGAATTCCTCTATCATTCTTTCCAGAGAAAGAGTTTCTTGGCCGGAGGGGGGCGTCCAGCCCAGAAGGACAAGATAGTTCTCAAGGGCTTCTGGCAAAAAGCCTTCTTCCCGGTATTGGGAAACCGCTGTTGCGCCATGGCGTTTACTCAAGGGAGAGCGGTCCGGTCCAAGGATCAAAGGGTGGTGAGCAAAGAGAGGAGGTTGCCAGCCCAGTGCCTGATAAAGGAGGATCTGCCGGGGCGTATTGGAGAGATGGTCTTCCCCCCGGATGACATGCGTGATGTCCATCAAATGGTCATCCATGACACAGGCAAAATTGTAAGCGGCCATCCCATCCGACCGGACGATGATAAAATCCCCGATTCCCGCGGAATCAAAATTCATCTTTCCATGGATGAGATCATCGAAAAGAATCGACCCTCTCCCCACATGAAACCGGATGACGGACCGGAGCCCGGAAGATTCCATCCCGGCGATCTCGGCTGCGGAGAGGGAACGGCACCGCCCGTCATAGCGGGGCATCTTTCCCGCGGAGAGTTGTTCCTTCCTGAGTTTTTCGAGTCTCTCTTCGGAGCAAAAACACTTATAGCTCTTCCCTTCCTGGGAGAGCTTATCGGCGAATTCACGGTAGATGGATATTCGCTGGGATTGACGATAAGGTCCCCAAGGTCCCCCCTGGTCAGGGCCTTCTTCCCAGGAGATTCCTAACCACTGGAGATCTTCTACGATCCGATTTGCGGAAGTATCGGTCGATCGTTCGATATCCGTATCTTCAATGCGGAGAACAAATGTTCCTTGATGCCGTCTTGAGAAGAGAAAATTGAAGAGGGCCGTTCTGGCGTTTCCGATATGGAGAAGTCCAGTCGGAGCAGGGGCAAAACGGACCCGAACTTTAGAATTCATTTGAAATCCTCATCAAGTGTTACAAAATCCGAAATCCGAATATCGGGCGAAGCGTCCGCCTCGGACCAATCCGGAACAAACTCTAAAATCAAATTTCAAAATCCTAAACCGTTCCTGTCTCGGTCATTTAGATTTTGGTCATTCGTATTTGTTTCGCAATTCGAATTTCGTGCTTCGAATTTATTCTCAGGATGGAGTTGAAACCGCTCGATTAATCTTCTTCGACCAGGGCTACGGCATAGGCGGCGATTCCCTCTTCTCTCCCGGTGAATCCCAACCCCTCGGTGGTGGTGGCTTTTACATTGACTCTTCCCGCCTCGATTTCGAGAACATTGGCAATCTCTTTGACCATTCTGGGAATGATCTCCGAGAGTTTTGGCTTCTGGGCGATAATCGTGGTATCCACATTGAGAAGATGAAATCCCTTTTCTCTTACCTTGTCGATCACCCTCTTCAAGAGAATCGTGCTCCTGATGTCTCTGTACCGAGGGTCGGTGTCCGGAAAATGCCTTCCGATGTCTCCGTCCGCAATCGCCCCCAGCAGGGCGTCACAGATCGCATGGACGAGGACATCCGCATCCGAATGCCCTTTCAACCCAAAAAGGTAAGGGATCGTTATCCCTCCCAGGACCAACGGTCGGTCTGCAGCGAAGGGATGAACATCATATCCAAAACCTACTCTCATCTGGCTTTCTCCCCCCCTCGCGCCCCTTTCTTCGAAGAAACATTCATCTCCAAAAAAAGATTGGCGAGAACAAGATCTTCAGGGGTAGTGATTTTGATGTTCGCATAAGACCCTGTAAGGATATGGACCTTTCCTCCCAGCCGTTCGACCAGAGAGGCGTCATCCGTCCCAACAAACCCGTCCTCTATGGCCCGAGCGTGAGCCTCCCTGATCACATTGACGTGAAAGGTTTGGGGGGTCTGAATCTGCCATAGGGATTCCCGATCCAGTGTTTTCAGGACTGTTCCGTCCGGGTTGGACATCTTGATGGTTTCTTTCACCGGCATGGCGAAGACCACTGCTCCGTATCGGACAGCGGAGTGAATCGAATCCTCGATCATGGTCTGGGTGACGAGGGGGCGGACACCGTCGTGAATCGCCACAATATCCCCGTCTTTGGGAAGAGCATCGATTCCATTTTTTACAGACTCCTGCCTCCGCTTTCCACCCGGAACAATCTGAGACACCTTTTGGAATCCATATTTTTCAACGATTTCCTTCAAGCAGTAGTCCATGTCTTCTTCACCAACCACCAGGCGAACGGAACGGATCAAAGAGCAGGCTTCGAATTTAGCCAGGGTATGGGCAAGAATAGGCTTTCCTCCCAGGAAGGTGAATTGTTTCTTCCCCTGGTTGGGTTTGGTCGACTTCCCTTCCATGAAACGAAGCCCCTTCCCTGCGGAGACAATCACTGCGTCAGCCTTCATCGTTCAGCCATAAGATAAAGAATAATGGAAGAGTGGGAAGAGTGGGTTCAAAACCTTCCCACTCTTCCACCTGAAAGACTTAGAACTCGCTGTCCAGGGGATAATAGTAGTCTTTCCCCTTGTTTTCCCGACCGGCCTCTTCTTTGAGACGGGCGAAGATCATTCTCCCTGCGGGTGTCTGGAGGACGCTGGTCACGACAACATCAATGGTCTTGCCCATATGTCTTCTGCCGTTATCGACCACAATCATCGTCCCGTCGTCCAGATAGGCGACCCCCTGTCCCACTTCCTTCCCTTCCTTAAGAATTTTAACGTTAATTTCCTCTCCGGGAAGGACCACGGGTTTTATGGAATTGGCTAACTCATTGATGTTCAAGACCTGGATCCCCTGGAGTTCCGCCACTTTGTTCAGGTTAGAGTCATTGGTGACGATCTTTCCCCGAACCTCTTTAGCCAATTCAATCAGTTTTGAATCGACCTCTTTGATTGCAGGAAAATCGTTGTCGACGATTCGAACATCGACAATCGCCTGCTTTTGGATGTGATGAAGAACTTCTAAGCCCCTCTTGCCCCTCGTCCGTTTGATGGAGTCCGAGGAGTCGGCGATATGTTGCAGCTCGTTCAGGACGAATTGCGGAATGATCAACGTTCCCTCCACAAAACCCGTTTCCGTGATGTCGGCGATTCGACCGTCGATGATCACACTCGTATCCAAAATCTTCGAGTTTTCACTTTGGGGAGCATTTTTTGAGAAGAGTTTCCAGCCGGACAGGTGAATATCTTCTCCCTTTTTGAAACCGATGAGTAGACCCATATATCCACAAATCCCGTAGAGGATGCTTAGAAGCGGAAGGATCATTTGTTGATGATTGTATAAATTGGCGAAAAAGACGTTAGACAGGAGATTGGCCACCATGATGCCGAGGATCAATCCGATGAAACTTCCTAAGAGGTTCTTTAAAGGGATCTGCTTTAACCCTTTCTCGATCAAAAGGGTCAAGGCTGCAAGGAATAGTCCGCCGATCATCCCCAGAAGAGGCATGGGGGGGGAAAGAGAGACTTCCCGGGTCAAGGTATACCCGCTGATTCCGCAGATGAGGAATAATAAGATACGAAGAATCCATGAGCCCAACGCGCTCACCTCCTTTCCATGGGTGGATGATATGAAAAGACATTCCAATAAAAACGAGTGGTAGGGAATCTGGAGAGGTCATTATCCGAAGATTGAGTTGATCTCTCTCAAAATATCCGTCTCTTTTACGTCCCGCGCGATGGCCAGTTCCTTGACCAGAAGATTTTTGGCCGTATCCATAATTTTCCTCTCACCGAAGGAGAGTTCTTTCTCCTCTCTGAGGAGATGGAGGTCACGAAGCACTTCCGCAATGCCGTAGATCGACCCCGTGTTGATTTTTTCCATATACTCGCGGTATCTCCGATTCCAGGTCTGATTATCAATGGTGACATCCCTGGCCTTCAGGATCCCGATGACCTTCCGGACATCAATCTTCCGGATCACCCCCCGCAACTTGGCCGCCTCCACATTATCCTGGGGAATCATGATGGTCATTCCGTTTTCTAAAATTTTGAGGATGAAAAAAATCTGCTCTTTACCAGAAATTCGCTTGGTCTCGATGGATTCAATGACTCCAACGCCGTGGCCGGGGTAAACCGCTTTATCACCGATCTGGAACATAATCTTAAAACCTCCTTCCTGGAAGTAAGAAAAAGAGCAATTTCAATTTGGAACCAAACGATATCAAGACAAAGGGAAATACGCCCGATAGAAAAACTGTTCAAGACGGCTAACTCCGTTCTTTACCGACCAAGGAGAGAAGCCGTGTAAGGAATTCAGGTTCCTTGACTTTTGGCCAATTTCAAAATGTCATCTACATCGGGGTTTTTCCCTTGGATCAACCTGCCCATGGAGGCATCAATTCCAAAGAAGGCCGAAATTCGAATCTTGCCCTTCACCTCGGCGTGTTCGCCAGACCCGCCGGGCCGAAACACTTCCATCACATCTCCCACCTGAAGGCCCGTTAATCTCCCGGCGTTCAGGTAGACCTGCTCACCCTCTACCTTGGCGATCCGACAAAACCAATCCATGCCATCTAATTCCTTGGCCAGGGAGCGCCCCAGGTTAGCCAGGGTGACATCAATCGCCTTGATTTTGGCCTTCTCTTCGGAAAAGGATCCTTTTTCCTTGGCCGCAATGATGGGATTATTGGCGGACAAGTTCTTAAGGGTTTTACCCGTCAAGGTGTCCATCAGCCGCATGTCAATGTTGATAATCGCCGAGGCCGCCGCTTCCCGTTCTTTCGTTGTCTTGGTGGTGAAGACATAGGGGCCGGAGAGTTCCCCTGCGACGAGGGCATGAGCTCCGAAAACTTCGTTGAGGTATAGGAGACTTTTAGACTTTTCAAGGTCCTTCAGGTCGAATCCCTTTTTTTCATAAAACTCTTTGACCATTTGATAGTCGACAAACAGGACCTGTAGTGTCCTTCGGTTTACCTCTTTCATCAGCTTTTCGGCCACCCAGTCTCCGAACACCTCTTCGCCCTGAGTGGTTCGATCATCGAAATAAGTGATTAACACCTTCTTCTTCAAGCGTGGAGGCGCCGATTTCGACGGAGATACCGCGAGCGTCTCTTCCTCTAATAATACGGAGGACGGTCTTGTCGGAGTAGAAGCGGACTCCTTCCTGACCGCTTCGGTCCCCGTGGTCGTGGCCGCGTTGAAACTCTCTTTATGGGAAAGGTATTCTTGAACAGGAACATAGAGGTATTTGGGCTGGTCCTTTCCGTCAGAGTCTTTAGGGTTTAAAACCTTCACGTACTCTTCCTTATCGATAATGACCACTTCTTTATCGAGCAATTCTTTCATTTTTGCCTTACGAGAGGAAAACCAGGAAGATGTAGAACACCCGAGAACGAGAAGCAGGAGAAGGAGAAAAATAAGGATGAAAGGGCGAGGGGAATTTTCTCTTAAGTTCATTTTTTCGATTTAGAATAAGTATACCTTAAAATCGTTCAAAAATCAACCCCCGATTCCACGCCCTTTTGACTCATTTTGCTAAAGGGAGGAGGAAAATCGCTAAACAATAAAATGCCAATATATTAAATAGTTACAAATTTATGCGGTCCGTCATTTTTATCGAGGACGAGACAGGTAAGCGATTACCTTTTGCAGGTCTTCAGGGGTGTCGACGGCCAGGGGTTCGTAGTCAACAGGCGTCACTTTTATAGGGTAACCGTTTTCTAGGGCCCGTAGCTGTTCGAGTTTCTCAAGTTTTTCCAAGGGGGTGGGCTTCATCTTTGTAAAATGGAGAAGGAATCTCCGGCGAAATACGTAGACACCGATATGCTTAAACACCCTCTTGGGAAGGGGTCTGCTTGTTCCAAAAGGGTTGGATTCCAGGCGTCCAATCTGAAGGTCCCGGGGAAAGGGAATAGGAGACCGCGAAAAATACAGAGCAAGATTCTTCTGATCCACCACAACTTTTACAATATGAGGATTGAGCCAATCTCTCACCTCTTTGATCCTGGTCATCAACGTGGACATTTGGAGATGATCGTTGCCCACGAGAGGACGGATCGCTTTATCAATAAAACTTCCGCTTATAAGAGGTTCGTCTCCCTGGACATTGACGATGATTTCCGATTTGAGCTTTCTGGCAACCTCCGCCACCCTGTCTGTTCCGGTGAAGTGGGTAGGGGAAGTGATGACGGCCCTTCCGCCAAAACTCTTTACGGCCTCCAGGATCCTTTGATCGTCTGTGGCGACGATCACATCGTCAATCAATTTTGATTGGCGCACTCCTTCGTACACGTATTGAATCATCGGCTTGCCCAGAATATCGGCAAGGGGTTTCCCTTCAAAGCGAGTCGAACCGTACCGGGCAGGGATAACCGCAGAAATTTTGATCTGAACCCTTTTCATCTTAGTTCTCCTGCAGGGGAAGACCGGGAGGCCCATCCCGCGGTAGACCTCCTTGGTAAAAAAAGAATCTCACGATGAAAGGTCATGACATTCATCAATAAGCACGGTTTTACCCGTCTTCATCGTCTGGAATATCCCTTAGCTTAGGTCAGGCATCGCTTTGCTATGGATTCGGCGTTTCTAAGCATGGTTTGGTAATTTCCTTCCATCAAACCTGCTCCCACAACGATCTCACGCAAGCGACCCACAGGCCATATATCGCCAGGAGCATGGGCGTCGCTGTTCAATATCACGGGAGCCCCGATCCGATGAGCCAGCTTGGCCACATGACCGTTGGTCAATGAGTGGCCTTTGCGCGAGGTCAACTCTAAGTATACAGAGCGTTCCTTGGCCAATAAGACTTCCTCTTCTGTGATCAGTCCCGGATGAGCCAGGATATCTGCAGCGGACTCGATGGCCATTCTGTTGGTTCCTGGGGCTACCGGCTCTACAATCGTCTCCCCGTGGACCACCACCAATCTTGCCCCCAACTTCCTGCTCCTACCGATCAAGGCAGGCAGGGTCTCCGGCCGGGCATGGGTCAGTTCGATCCCCGGAATCAGGCGAATTCCCTCCAGACGATTGAGCTCCTTACAAAAGGCCACGAGTCGGGGAATGATGAGGTCGATATTTGACTGGTCGCCGTGGTCGGTGATCGCAAGAGTTGTATAGCCTGCGACCTCGAACCTCCGGGCCAACTCAGCCGGGGTGAGTTCTCCATCGCTAAACAAGGAGTGTGTATGCAGATCGATCATCCTCGGTCCAAAAACTCGAATTTCTAAGCGCGACCGTTAACAGGCAACAAACCCATTCAATCAATAAAACACTTTAATTTAGTATATCACGATGCTAGAATAGTACAACTCGAAAACGAGGAAAGATCAAATCGTGACCCGCGATTGAACGTTGACCCGTTCGGCGGCGCCGGTCCGCACCTTTGAAGGTGTGGGTAACGAAGCCCCGCTCAGGGTCGACCCTGAGCCTTCGACCCGAACCTTTCGGCAGGCTCGAGGCCCTGAGCTCAATAGAGAGGCTCAAGGCGAGGGGCTAGCCGTGGCCTTCAGGGGAGGGGAAGGAGATTGTTTTTTGGAGGATCAACTATGATGGTGCGAAAGGCAAAGAGAGCCTGGCTCCTCATCGGAGTTCTCATTTTGCTCCCTGTGGCCTCCCCGTCTGACGCCGAGGAGGTCTACCAGTGGGTTGATGAGAAAGGAACGGTCCATTTTTCAGAAGATGAATCAAGTGTACCCGAAAAATACGGAGAGCGAACAGAAAAGAAATCCCTGCCGGAAGAAGTGAAAGGAGCAGAAAAGAAGGAGAAGATCAGAAAACAAGATGGGAAAGGTGCAAAGGACCCACTTGCGGCGAAGGAGAAAGAAAGTATCAATAAGAACAGGATAGAAGGCGATGTCGTCGAATCCGTCAAAACGATCCTTTCTCTGTGGAAAGACGGGAAATACAATGAATTGTATGATCATGGAGATCAAAAAAGCCGAAGGGCCATCGGTAGAGAAGATTTTGAAAACCGGATGAGGAAGAAGGGAATAGGATTAGCCTCTTCCTGGGAGACTCTCCGGGATATCCAGGTTGATGTTGAAAGCGCCACCCTCGCCTATGCCACAGTCAGAATAGGCTTGAAACCCAAAAAAGGAGGGGAGACAAAATTTCGTACGGAGACCTATCGGCTGCCCTTTGAAAAGGGGATGTGGAAAATTAATCTACAAAAGATCTTGCAGAGCAAGATATGATTCCTTATGGATCTCTCCTCCTTCCGCCTCGTGTTTTTGACAAGGGAATGGGAGCGCCTTGGAACCGGGACTGAGGGATGGCCTTCTCTTATTCGGATTCTTAGGCGGCGGGTGGGTGATCCTCTGCCCCGGGAAGAAAAGTTTCCAGCATCTTCAAAAAGGTTTCCAAGAGGTCGGGGTCAAACTGTGTTCCGGCATGTTTCTGGAGCTCAGCCACGGCCTCCTGATGGGAAAACGTCTTGCGATAGGGGCGGGCGCTGGTAAGGGACTCGTAGGCATCCACGATCGCCAGCAAGCGGCACTCGACGGGAATTTCTTCTCCTTGAATGCCGAGGGGGTAGCCCTGACCATTCCACCACTCATGGTGCTTGAGGATCCAGTCGGCAATCGGAACGAGGTCGGGAGCGGACAGGGCGATTCGATAGCCGATCTCACAATGGCGTTTCATCTCTGTCCACTCGTCAGGAGTGAAAGGTCCTTCTTTGAGGAGGATGGCGTCGGAGATTCCGACCTTGCCGATGTCATGAAATTTGGCCAGGAGAGATAAGTCGGCCGTCGTGGACTCGGGGAGCCCGACCAGGGCCGCCATCCGGACCAATAACTTTTCCAGGTGGTCGTCGTGCTGTTCGGTTGTCAGGTCCCTGACTTTCAGGGTATTGATCAGGGTGCTCACAATGGTGCTCCGGACGCTCTGGGTGCGATAAAGCTTCTTGCGGTACATGTGGTTATCCGCTTCTTTAAAGACGTCCTTTAGGTTTTTGTGGGATCCGTTTCTGACGGCGAATCCGACGGAGATGCTGAGAGGGAGTTCGGGGGTGGCGACGTTGTAGGAGTCGACCGCCTCCTGAATTCTCTGGCAGGCGTTTTCAACGGCGGATCGGGTGGTGTTTGGGAGGACAACGGCAAATTCATCCCCGCCGATGCGGGCCGCCAGATCCCCCTCCCGGAAGGAATCCCGGATTGCCCTGGCGGCGGAGGCCAGCAGGCGATCCCCCTGGTCGTGTCCCAGGGTATCGTTGACCAGCTTGAGACCATCCACATCGCACGCCAAGATGCCGACCGTCTCATAGCGTGCTTTTTCTATCCGGCTCATCTCCTCTTCGAAGTAGATGCGGTTATAGAGTCCGGTGAGGGGATCATGGAGGCTGAGGTATCTGAGCTTTTCTTCCCCGAGCTTGAGGTCTGTGATATCCGCGGCAATGCCGACAGCCCGCTGTGTCCCTCCGGAACCATTCTCGATCGGAAAAGAGCGGTCTCTGATCCAGCGGATGGATTGATCCGGTCGTACAATGCGATAAACGACCTCATACTCCTCGTGCGCTTTTTTCTCGATAAGTCCCTTCACATGATCCCTGTCTTCAGGATGGATTGTCTCCCAGAAGGAGTTTGGGTCTTCGTAAAGGGTTTGAGGCGCACGTCCCCAGATTTCGGCAAAGGCGGGGCTGACGTAACTGGGACGTCCCTCTTCGTGGATATAGAAGACCTCACGGATGTTTTCTGCCAGTTCACGGAACCTCTCTTCACTCTCGCGGAGTGCCTCCTCCGCCCGCTTGCGCTCGGTGATGTCCCGCACAATCCCCCGAAAGCCTACCGGCTTGCCGGAGGCGTCGTTTCGTAGCGACACGGAAGCTTCAAGGTATCTTTTGGTCCCGTCTTTTCTTATGATTCCCCAATCACACTCCCTGCTGGGTTCGCCTGTCCGGTAGACGTTGTTGAAGGCTTGAAATAGTCTCTTTGCGTTCTCCTGGTCTGTATACTGCCGGTTATTCATGCCCATCAATTCTTCTTTGGGATACCCCCATATCCGGCACATGGAATCGTTGAAAAAGGTTAAGTTCCCTGCCAGGTCGACTTCGTAATAACCATCTTCGATGTTTTCAAGAATGGTTCGATATTGCTCTTCGCTTTCCCGCAGTCTCTCTTCCGCGTGCTTGCGTTCGATCGCGTACCGGATTGCCCGCGCCAGCAAATTGCTGTCCATCTGGCCCTTGACCAGGTAGTCTTCGGCTCCTTCTTGGACAGCCCGGATCGCGACCGTTTCATTGTCGAGGCCCGTTAAAATTACTACGGGCAAATACGGCGCGACAGCACAAACCGGTCTGATGGCATCGAGACCATGGCCGTCCGGGAGCGACAGGTCAAGCAGGATGACGTGAAAACTTTGGTCCTTCAATAGGAGGGACAGACCTTCTTTGATCAGGCCCACATGGGCCAGACTGAACTGGTTTTCGCCGGCATCGATCAGCATCTCTTTTACTAAACGGGCATCTCCCGGGTTATCTTCGATCAGCAGGACGTTGATGACCTCGGGCGGTGGATCGACGCTGTTCGCCGACTTCTCCTTTGGTTCTTCACAATCAGACATCGGCGTCCCCCTTCTTTGAACGCTTGACGATGGTGAACCAGAAATCTTCTATCAGTTTGACAACCGTAACGAACTGCCCAAAGTCCACCGGCTTATTGATGTAACAGCTTGCATGGAGATCATGGGTTTCCAAAATATCTCTCTCTGAATTTGAGGTGGTCAGCACGACGACCGGAATTTGCTTCAGGTCCTCTTCCTCGTCGAGCTCGGAAAGGACGTCACGTCCGTTTTTCCTGGGAAGGTTCAGATCGAGCAGAATGAGGTCCGGCCGGGGGGCATCAGCAAATGGAGATTCCCGACGCAGGAAGGCGAGAGCTTCCACCCCATCCCCGACCACGCTCAGATGGTTGTATATCTTCCCCTCCTTGAACGCCTCCACGGTGAGGCGAACGTCACCCGGATTATCCTCCACGAGTAAAATTTCCACGGGTTGACATTCTCTCTCTGGCTTCATTTCTTCTTTTTCCTTCTCATTCATTTCAAACCTGCTCCCGAGCGGCTACGGGGAGCGGTTCTGTCTTAACGGCTGGAAGGATGAAGTGAAAGGTGGCCCCCTTCCCGACTTCCGATTCCACCCAGATGCGTCCTCCGTGGCGTTCCACAATCTTTTTGCAGATCGCCAATCCGATGCCGGTACCGGCATACTCCTGCCGGCTGTGAAGCCGCTGAAAGATGACGAAGATGCGCTCGGCGTACTCCGCGGCAATGCCAATGCCGTTGTCCCTTACGGAGAAGGTCCAGCCGTTACCGTTTCGGCTGGCCGAGATGTGAATGCGGGGTGGCTCGTTGCCCCGGAACTTGACGGCGTTTCCGATCAGGTTTTGGAACAGCTGCCCGAACTGGGGGCGGTCAGCCATCACCATCGGGAGAGGGTCGTGGGTGACCAGGGCCCCATTCTCTTCGATGGCCACCTTCAGGTCGTCGAGCGGACTGGGCGAGGACCTCTTGGGAGTCGGTGGGGGAAAATTCCTTGCCTTGCGTTCCCACGCGGGAGTAGGCCAGCAGGTCATTGATCAGCTTCCTCATGCGGACGGCCCCATCCACGGCGAAGTCGATGAACTCTTTGGCATCGGAGTCGAGCTTGCTTTCGTATCGCCTGGCCAGCAGCTGGACATAACTCGTCACCATGCGCAGCGGTTCCTGAAGGTCATGGGAGGCCACATAGGCAAATTGCTCCAGGTCTTTATTCGATCGGGCCAGCTCTTGGGTTCTCTTTTCCAGAACGCTTTCCACCCGTTTGCGTTCGGTGATATCCTGGACAGTACAGCGCATCCCCTGGATACCCCCTTTTTCGTCGAAGATCAGTCTAGCTTCAATCGAAACCGGAAACGTCGTCCCGTCTTTTCTTCGGTAAATCCGCTCCATTTGCTTGCCAGGGGGCTGGGAGCCGGCCAGTTTAGCCATCACCTCTTCTCGGATCGCGTCTCTTCGTTGGCGGCTAGCTTCCAAATGGGCCGCCCGATCATTTCCTCGGCAGTGTATCTAAGCATCTCCAGCTCGGTGCGATTGATAATGGTGATGCATCCTTTGCTATCGTATTCGTGGTAGCCCATTGGAGCATGGTCATAAAGATTCTTGAACTTCCTCTCACTTTCTATCAAAGCTTCCGCTGTGCGTTTGTGTTCTGCAAAAAGAACGGCGTTGGCAATGGCGCCCGCAATCTGAATGGCGATGCTCTCTGCAATCTTCAGATCTCTTTCCGTGTAGGCGTTCGGTTTGAAGGATCGCAGATTGAGACCTCCGATGACCTGATCTTTTGAGATCAGAGGGACCGAAATCATGGACCTGAATCCAGTCCGAAGGGAGGCCCGAAGAAACGGATACCTCCTTTCCATTTCAGAGGTACCCTCCGTTTGGACAAGGAGGCCTGATCGAGTTTTCAGGATATGTTCATAAATCGACTCAGAGAGAGGAAAGACCTCTCCGAGCCTCCGGCCTGGTATCTCCTTTCCCATTTCATATGCGACCGTACCCGTGTGATGTTCCGCATCGATGATGCAGATTGCAATTCGGTCGAAATCGATCAGATGACGGACGGTCCCCGCGAAACGGTCATAGACTTCGTGAATGGCGAGTGTAGAGCCGACGATCCGGCCAATCTCAGCCATCGCCGCATTTTCTTGAGATAGTCTTTTTACCGCCTGCTCTCCCTGAATGCGCTCGGTCACGTCGTGAGCCATGGCTCGAACAACGGGCGAAGCCACGCCTTCTGTGCGGAGAGTATTGTTGTATTCCCAAATACGGGGGACACCGGCGGCAGTCTGCAGCAACATGAGCCCTTTCGCGGCGCCATTTTTTCGGATCGTATCGAGGTAGGTCGTGAATCCGTCCCTGAACTTAGGCGCTAAGAGATCTTGGGCATTCTTCTCGAGAAGGTCTCTTTGGTCATAACCGAGAAGTCTTGCGCCATCATGGTTAGCGGAGAGAATCTGGCCCCGTAGATCATGGGTGCAGATCAGATATTGACTGCACTCGACCAGATCTCGATAGCGATCTTCGCTTTCGCGAAGCGCCTTCTCTGCCTGCTTGCGCTCCTCCATCTGAGTATTCAGCTGCTCATAAGCTTGCCGATAGCGGTTTTCGGATTCTCCAAGGTTTCGCTGATGATTGAGCAATCTCTGCAGGACGCGGCGGAAAGCATGCTCCAAGAAGAGGGATACCATGCAAACCACAAGAAATGAAATCAAAAATCGATTTCTCAATTCTTGGATTTCAAAGGGTGTGACTTTTTGTAAATCGAAATGAAGTATGATGAACGCCAAAATGCCGTAGAAGACGGATACCCAGATGATGCCTTCAGATACACCGACTGCAAAGAAGACCAGGATGGGGTAGATATAAGACCATTCGATGCGACTAAAATTCGATAGAAACCCAATCTCGTAGAGAAGCGAGATGCCAACCGCTGCCGAAAACAGCCTGAAAAGAATGGCGTAGATTCTATATTCGGATTTCTCGTCGATTTTCCTCGCGGTCAAGAAATAGAGAAAGACCGTCATCAGAAACATGGCGCAATTCGAGAATGCCGTGAAGTATGCGCCTTTTGTGAGATTGTTGATCGCCAAAGCGGCCACGAGAGGAATTCCTATATATAGACCGATTTTGACCACAGATCTCCTGTGGTACATCATCATCGATTTGAACCGATCCCCATGGGGAAGGCTGGAATCCGTCATGGTTATGTTTTCCGCACCTTGAAATACTTGTTTATCCGGATGAGTCATTAAAGAATCTCGCGTACTTTGATCCGCCTCAATCCCTTCCTTAATCATATCCGCCGGTTTGAAAACCCCGCGATCCGAGGAAGTTCTTTGGCTTTATCTTCGAATAAACGTAAAGAGCCATCTTCGTATTGAGCAAATCTAATGCCGAAAAGAAAAAAACCGTGAACTCAGTTGATTTCACAAGGTTTTTCAAAAAATGAGAATTTCTGAAACGGGAGGGATGTGCCCTTTTTTGTCTCAAAAAGCTAGTTACTTCTACTAGATAAGGAGACACCCACTCCTCAAAGGCACCTTGGAAACTTGGAAATAGGGTGGAGGTATACGGAGTGATGAATGCAAGGGAAATCTTTGAAAGAAGAATGTCTCGTGGGTCGCTTTCTCAGGCAAGGAGAAGGAAACTAAGAGATCGTCAGCTCCTGAGAATGATATCAACAGAGGTAAACATCCGATAAAGACTCTTTCTATCTTTTTTCTATGGCGAGTTTTTTCGCGACGTCCCTAAATCCAGGGAGAGCGGCCTCAATCATCTTCTTGTCCACCGCATAGGCAATTCTGAAATAACCCGGTTTTCCAAAACCCCTTCCCGGAACCGTCAAGATTCTTTCTGATTGAAGTTCTTTGACAAAGGCCAGATCATCTTCAATGGGGGCCTTCGGAAAAAGATAAAAAGCCCCTTGGGGTTTCACGACGTCGTACCCGAATGAGATCAAGGCATTGTAAAACAGATCCCGTTTCTCCTCGTATTCTCTGATGTTGACCGAATTCCTTTGAAGGGGAGCGACTAACCTCTGCATCAATGCGGGGGCATTGACAAAACCGAGCGTTCGGAGAGCAAAGACAATGGCAGAAATCAACTCGTCCGTTTCCTCACAGAGAGGGCTCACAGCAATATAACCGATCCTCTCTCCGGCGAGAGAAAGGTCTTTCGAGTGAGAGGTCACACGAATCGTATGGGGGTAGTGATGAAAGGCGATCGGAAGCCGAATGTGATCATAGACGATCCTTCGATAAGCCTCGTCCGTAATGAGGTATAAGGTTTTGCCCGACTCTCGGTTTTTCTTTCTGAGCAGCTCCCCCAGATTTTCGAGAGATCCCTGATCATAAACAACGCCGGTGGGATTATTGGGTGAGTTGATCAGGATGGCCTTGGTTTTGGCCCCGATCGCTTTTTCAATCTCCGGAAGGTTGAGTGAGAAGTCCTCACGGGTGTCGACCAATCGCATTTGACCGCCACAATTTTCGATATAAAATTTGAATTCCATAAAATAGGGGGAAGGAACGATGACCTCATCTCCGTCGTCTAAGATTGCCTTTAAGACAATATTCAGCCCACCGGCAGCCCCTACTGTCATCACGACATGCTTTTCATCAAAGGGGAGTCCGGATTCCTCTTTCAGATATTCGGCGATCGCTTTTCTCGTCTCACTGTATCCGCTGTTCGCCATATAGCGATGCATTCCCGGGATTGGACGATCGGCAAGGGCTTTCAGTGCCTTCTTCAAGGATTCAGGGGGCTCGAGATTGGGATTCCCTAGGGAAAAATCATAGACGTTTTCTTCCCCGTAAAGTTTTTTCATCGACTCCCCTTCTTCGAACATCTGCCTGACCCAGGAGGCACCACTCAATGAGTTCTTCACCTTCCTTGAGATGGCCATATTTGAACTCTCCTTTCTTACCCTTCTCACTCAGTCCGATAAGAAACAAAAAAGCCATAAGGCTAGGTCCCTATGGCTGTCAAAAAGAAAAAGCCATGGGCCCGAGCAGTCACCCATGGCTTCCATCCCTCCATCGGGATTGGATTTATGGGTGACCTTTCCAAAAGTAAAAATAAAAGAAGCAAAAGTTGAACATTTTTATCTTCCTCAAATATTATTGTATGACATAAGTGGCTGGATTTGTCAAGGAAAATATGACCTTAGCCTTTCCGGATTTCTCAAAACATCCAGGGGTGAAAAAGTGGAAACGATACTGGCAGGCTCGCCTCCGAACTTCAGAATGCGGTCGTCTAGCAGGCTCGTCGTTTCATCAGGCATTGAAGCCGGGCCTCAAAGGGTTGACTTTTCTCAGAAATCTCTTTAATATTGCCAAGATATATTTTATCCGGAGATTGAGAGAAGAGATGGCTGGTGAGAAACGGCTCGCCCGAACCAGAAATATCGGATTTATGGCCCATATCGACGCGGGGAAAACCACTGTCACGGAAAGGGTCCTTTTTTATGCTAAGAAGACCCACCGCATGGGAGAAGTCGATGATGGGACGGCCACCATGGACTGGATGCAACAAGAACAGGAGAGAGGCATTACTATTACCTCTGCCGTCACGACGGTTGAATGGAAAGGGACTACCATCCATATTATCGATACTCCCGGTCATGTCGATTTCACGATCGAGGTGGAACGTTCGCTGCGCGTGCTGGATGGGACCGTCGCAATCTTCAGTGCTGTCGAAGGAGTGGAGCCCCAATCCGAGACCGTATGGCATCAGGCGGATAAATATCGAGTTCCGAAGATGGCCTTCGTTAATAAGATGGATCGAATCGGCTCGGATTTCTTCGGGACGGTAAAGATGATGGCTGACCGTCTTGGAGCCCATCCCCTGATTACGCAAATCCCCATCGGTACGGAAGACCGGTTCATTGGAGTGGTTGATCTCATCCGGTCCAAAGGAATTGTCTGGGATGAAAACAGCCTGGGGGTCGAATTCAGGGAGGTTTCGATTCCCAAGGAGGTAGAGGAAGAAGCCGCCTTTTACCGGTCAAGGCTGATTGAGTCGATTGCCGAGTTGGATGAACAGTTGACGGAAAAGTATCTCAACGGAGAGCCGATCTCCGAATCTGAATTGAAGGGAGTCCTCAGGAGAGCCACCATCTCCATGAGGGCCGTCCCCGTCCTCTGCGGTGCCGCATTGAGAAATCAGGGAATCCAGACCCTCGTGGAGGCCATTGTGGACTATCTTCCTTCTCCCCTCGATATCCCACCGGTGGAGGGGAAGCATCCGGTGACGGGAGAGCCGGAATTCAGAATGGCCAGGGAGGATGAATTTCTCGCCGCCTTAGCTTTCAAGGTGATGATGGATGAAGGCAGGAAATTGATCTATATCCGCATTTACTCCGGTATCCTCAGGGTGGGGGCCGAGGTTTACAACCCTCGATTGAAGAGGGGTGAGAAGATCTCAAGAATCTTTCAGATGCATGCCCATCAGCGCACTCGCACCGAAGAGGCAAAGGCAGGTGAGATTGTAGCGGTGATGGGTTTAAAGGAAACAACCACAGGAGACTCCCTCTGCGATCGGAATCGCCCGATTTTCCTCGAGCCCATTGATTTTTATAACCCTGTCATGTCCATCGCCGTGGAGCCCAAGACAGGCATGGATCAAGAGAAGCTGACCGACTCTCTCGAAAAGTTGAGTGAGGAAGACCCCACCTTCCAGGTCAAGCTGGATGAAGATACCGGTCAGACGATCCTCTCGGGGATGGGGGAACTACATCTGGACGTGTTGGTCAATCGTCTCCTGACGGAATATCACCTGGAGGTCAACGTGGGGAGGCCTCAGGTTGTCTATCGAGAGACGATCGAAAAAGAGGTAGAAGCTTCGGCCAAATTTATGAAAGAGATGGACGAAGTGAAACATTTCGGGGAGGTCTTTTTGCGGATCTCGCCCAACGGACGCGGAAAGGGAATTGAATTTCATTCGGAGGTGCCGGAGAGATCGCTGTTCGCCGAAGGGCTTCTTGCAGTGGAGGAAGGCATTCGAGAGTCTTCCACCGTGGGAGTGATTTTGGGTTATCCCATGGATGACCTGCGGGTCACTTTGCTAAAAGCCAATATTGATCCCGTCCATCCCTCTCCGCTCGCGCTCAAGATTGCTTCCTCCAATGCGGTGCGAGAAGGATGTCGGAGGGCTCAACCGGTGCTCATGGAACCGATGATGGAAGTCAGTGTGATCGTTCCTGAAGAGTTCATGGGAGAAGTGGTAGGAGATCTGAAGGCGCGGAAGAGCTCCGTCGAAGCGATTACCCCCAAGGGAAAAGTCACGATGATCAGCGCCCTCTCCCCCCTCACCCGGATGTTTGGTTATTCGACCGATTTGCGATCCCTCACCCAGGGACGGGGAACCTTCTCCATGCAGTTTTCCCGCTATGACAAAATGATCTCGTAAAAGGGGATGGATGAAGCGGGGTCAAGGGTTCTAGGTTTGAAGGTGGAAGTGGATGGGACCTCTTGAAATCGTGAGGGATCAGCCATGGATGAAGAGATCCTCCAACTCCTGAGGGATCACTCATCGGAGTTTCTTTCCGGAGAACAGATCAGCCGTCATTTGAGGGTGAGCCGGACGGCGGTATGGAAGAGAATCCAAAAGCTCAGGGCGCTGGGGTATGAGATTGAGGCTTCGACCCGTTCCGGGTACCGTTTGCTTGGATCGCCAGATCTCCTCACCCCAGCTGAAATCAAACCCTATCTGAAAACAACGTGGATCGGGAAAACAATCCATCATTTCGATACCCTTGACTCAACGAATGCGAAAGCCTATCAGCTGGCTCTCGATGGTGCAGAGGAAGGGGAGGTGGTGATTGCGGAGTCGCAGGAGAAGGGGAAGGGGAGATTGGGAAGACAGTGGGTTTCTCCGCCTTTTCTAAACCTTTATCTTTCCGTCATCCTCCGGCCGAAAATACCCCCTCATCAAGCCTCCCTCATCACGCTCATGGCGGCCGTCGCTACAGCAGACGCCATCCGGGGGTTCTCCGGACTCGCTCCATTGATCAAATGGCCCAACGATATTCTTCTCCAGGATCGAAAGGTAGCCGGACTCCTGAATGAGATCCACTCAGAAATCGACCGCATCCATTTCGTGATTCTTGGGCTTGGAGTAAACCTCAATGCCGGCGAGAAAACGCTTCCAAAAGAGATCCGGGGCATCGCCACCTCGCTCAAAATAGAAATGGGACAGACGATTTCGAGAAAAGCCTTTCTCCCTTTGTTGTTACAGGAACTGGAAAAGTGGTATTCGATCTTCATCCATAGAGGCAGTGCCGTCATCCTGGACGCCTGGAGAGGTCGAGCTCATCTTCAAGGGAGACGGGTCAGGATCGTTTCCTTCGGGGAGACACTCACCGGCACCGCGATTGATGTGGATTCAGATGGAGCCTTGATCTTGGAGACAGCAGATGGAGAACGAAAAAGAGTGGTGGCAGGAGACGTGGAGTATTCAACGAAGATTGAAGCACCAAATCTCAAGCACCAAGGTCCAAACAAATCCCAATGACCAAAATTCTAAACTCTAGATAGAATTGTTCTGGTCATTGGAAATTGAAATTTGGAATTTAATTGGGGTTTGGAATTTGGGATTTGAGATTTCCCCCAGCCACGCTGGGAGGAGGGGGTTCTATGCTGCTGGTTCTTGATGTGGGAAACACGAATACGGTTCTGGGAGTTTATGATGGAGGGGTCCTGGTGGATCATTGGCGGATCGCTACCGAAAAGGGAAAGACGGCGGATGAATGGGGGATCCTGTTTCGAGACCTGTTCCTGTTTGATCGGATCGATACCGAAGATTTTGAGGGGTTGATCATCTCCTCCGTGGTTCCTCCTGTCCTGGATATGTTGCAGGGAATGGCTGAAAAGTATTTTCATGCCAAGCCGCTCATCGTCGGGCCAGAACTCGATACGGGAATCGTGGTCGCCTATGATAACCCTGCCGAGGTGGGAGCGGACAGAATCGTCAATGCCGTTGCTGCCTATGCGCGATATAAGAGGAGCCTGATCGTCGTCGACTTTGGAACAGCCACCACCTTCGATTATGTCTCTTCCAGGGGTGAATATCGTGGGGGCGCGATTGCACCGGGGATCGGGATTTCCGCGGAAGCCCTGTTCCAGAAGACTTCCAAACTTCCCAGGGTAGAGATCGTAAAACCGAAACACGTGATCGGAAAAAATACCATTCACAGTATGCAGTCGGGTATCTTTTTCGGATACGTCGGATTGGTCGATGAAATCGTGAGGAGAATGAAGAAGGAGGTGAAATCGAAACCCAAGGTGATTGCGACGGGCGGACTGGCAGGCCTCATCGCGATGGAGTCGGAAACCATCGAGGAGGTGAATGAATTTCTCACCCTTGAAGGGCTAAGGATCATCTACGAGAGGAACCAGAGGAAAAGGAAGAAAAGGTGAGCAGGAGCCGTTTCAGTTCTTCCTCAGTGTTTTTATCCGGTCTTTTTAAGGGAGGCCGTGGATTTCCGCCGAAGTATCCGGCCAGATCCATCGCCATTTTGAGGCCGCCGATGCCGTACTTTGTCGTCACTGCGCCAGCCAACGGAGTCAATTGACCCTGTAATATCCGCGCCTCATCAAACTTTTTCTCCTCAAACAGATTCTGGATCCGGACGCATTCCTGAGGCACCACATTGGCCACGGCCAATATTCCACCCACGGCCCCTACACAAAGGGCAGGGAAGAATACGGGTGCTGAACCGACGAAAACAGCAAATCCTTTTCGAGAAAGACGAATCACTTCACTCAATTGGCCAATATTCCCTGAGCTGTCCTTGACGCCGATGATATTCGAGTGTTCAGAGAGCCTGGCCACCCATTCTGGCTCTAAATTGATTCCGGTAAACTGGGGGACGTTGTAGATCAGAATTCCGATGCGGGAAGATTCCGCCACGGCCACAAAATGATCGTATAAAATCTGGGGCTTCATCGATCCCTTAAAATAAGAGGGAGTGACGACGAGGGCGCAATCTGCACCCATTTTCGCGACTTGATTCGTAAACCGGATGGTCTCCTCCGTCGATTCCATTCCCGTTCCAACAAGCATGATTTTCGAGGCGGGGATAGATTCCCTTGAGATTTCGACCGTTTTTGTTTTTTCCTTCTCGTTTAAATAGACCGCTTCGCCGTTCGATCCCAGGACGAGGTAGCCGGAGAGATCTGTCTTGTTCCATCTCTTAAAATTTTCCTTGAGTTTCTCCGGAGCCAGTTTCCCATCTTGGAAAGGTGTGGCCATGGGTGGCATGACACCGCTCAGTTTCATCAAACCGTCCTCCTTATTCCTCTTTTCTTGCGTAAAGATTCCAAAAGAAATATGGAATCCCGGGTCCTTGTTTTGGCAATCGGTTTTGAAATTCACCACTTAGAATTTCGTCTAAAATAACATGTTACTCAAGGTGCGGTCAAATGATTTTCCGGCGTTTCCGAAAGTCTGTCCGAGGAAAAATGTTGATAGGGTTTTGTTTGACAAATACGAAGATGAATGGGTAGAATTTCTACAAAGTGAACCTTTCTCGCCCCGTCAGGACGAGCACGGCAGCGAGGCTTCGCGGACAAGGAGGAGAATCATGACGGAGGGTTTTTCCCGGGACTCCATGATGGCTGGGAACCCGGCGGAAAAGGTCCCCAAAAGGGCACCGGAGGCAATTCAGCAAGTGGTGATGGCGAACAGGATCCTGAGCAATGAGGGCATCCTCGATGCCCTCGGGCATGTGAGCGTGAGGAACCCAGTGAACGCAGCACCTTCTTTCAGGCGCGCTCCATTTCTCCTTTCGAAGTCACCCCGGAGGATATCCTGGAGATCGACCTCGACGGGGATGTCGTCACTCAGACGACGATGAAACCTTACGGAGAGCGCATCATCCATGGGGCGATTCTCAAAGCCCGTCCCGAAATGAATGCTGTCTTTCATGGCCATTTCGCTGCCGTCATACCGTTTTCGGTCACGAACACCCCTATCCGTCCGATCACCCATGTGGGAAGTTTCCTCTATCAGGGAGTCCCGATTTACGACGATTACGAACCGGATGGAGGCATGCTGATCAGGACGAAGCAAGAAGGAGAGCGAATCGCCAGGCATCTCGGCCAGCACAGGGTCCATCTGCTTCGCGGGCATGGATGTAATATCGTTGCCGAGAACCTTCCGCGGCTCGTTGCCTCTGCCATCCACCTGAGGGAAAATGCGACCATTCAGTGGCAGACGCTTCTGAGCGGCAAGGAGGCGAAATACCTTTCCCCTGAAGAAGCGGAAGCGGCCATGGAAATCGCCCTCTTTGGCGCCAGCCCGATCGACCGGATGTGGCGGTACTGGGTCGCAAGGGTGAAGAGGAACATGCCCGATATGAAAGATTGGAAATAAGCCGCATCAATGAAAACCTCAGAGAGCAGTTTGCCCACACCCTTTGCGAGGAGAGGTAAAAAACTGGGGGAGCGCGAGGGTCGTTTTCCTGTTGACATACCCCCCCTTGTTATGTATATTCCACCCATTCATCCGTCCAAGAGTGAATTCTTGTCATCTGTCGGAACAGCAAAAAGATTGAGTTCCATGCCCCCGTATCCGTCAAGCGGCCTGCCTGGGCCGCCCGCCCAAACGGTGTTGGCAGGAAAGAAACCCTAAGGAGGTGTCAATGATGAAACGATGGATCTCTGTGATATCCGTGCTCGGTGTCGCTCACGCTGTTTGCAGCCACTGATCTGTATGCGGCCCCGTTTTACGAGGGCAAGATCGTGCGCGTCACCGTCGGCTTTTCTGCCGGGGGAGGCTTCGACCTGTGGGCGCGCGTCGTCGCTCGCCATTTGGGAAGGAACATTCCCGGGCAATCCCACGGTCATCGTGGAGAACATCACCGGAGCGGGCGGCCTCATCCAGACGAACAAGCTCTTCAAGGCGACCAAGCCGGACGGACTGACCATCGGCCACATCAACGGCGGACTTATCCTGAGCCAGATGATGGGCCAGCCGGGGTACGACTTCGACAGCCAGAAGTTCATCTACATCGGCGCCGCCAACAAGGAGAACACCGTATTCGTCTTCGGCAAGAAGAGCGGCATGACCTCGGCCGACAAGTGGCGGACCTCGTCCGTCGCCTGTCAAGATCGGCGGCCTTGTGACCGGGAATTTTATCGACAACTGCGACCGGGTGATGAAAGACGTGCTCGGCTTTCCCACGCAGATCATCACCGGCTACAAGGGCACGGCCGACATCCTCATCGCCACGGAGAGCGGTGAATTGGCCGGTGGCGCCGCATCCTGGGACGGCGTGAAGACCAACCGGAAGAGAGCCATCGAGGCGGGCGATATGATTGTCGTCCTCCAGTGCGTGCCGAAGCCCCTCAAGGAACTCCCGAACGTTCCCAAGATGATCGACTTTGCAAAGACCGACGAGCAGAAGAAGTTTGTCCAGATCGTGATCCATGACGCAAACGACTACTCGAGGCCCTTTGCCGTCCCTCCGGGAACGCCGAAGGATCGTGTTGAGATTCTGCGCAAGGCCTTCCAGGAGACGATGAAGGATAAGGAGTTCCTGGCTGAGATAGACAAAATGCAGTTGACCCTCGATCCGACGACCGGCGAAGAACTGACGGCCGCGGTGGCAGGCTCCTCCAAGCTGGATCAGGCCACGCTGGCCAAGCTCAAAGATATCCTCTTCAAATAGGACAGGGACCGATAGGCGGCCGGCAAAACCCGTCGGCATGGGAGGCAGGTCATGTTAGAGACTGCGCAGTCGTTTCTTCTCGGTTTGACGCAGATCTTTACGGTGACGACCTTCGGGCTCATGCTCTTCGGTATCGCGATCGGTTTTGCGGTCGGGATCCTGCCGGGACTGGGAGGACCGACGGCGATGGCACTGATGCTGCCCTTCGTCGTGAAGATGACCCCGGTCGAAGCCTTCGCGTTCCTGCTCGGTATGGCCTGCGTCGTCAACACGACCGGAGACATCACGTCCGTGCTGTTCGGCATTCCGGGTGAGCCGACGACTGCCGCCACCATTGTGGACGGCCATCCGATGGCGAAAAAGGGCGAGGCCGGCCGCGCCCTCGGCGCAGTCCTGATGGCCGCGCTGATCGGCTCCATCTTCGGCGCCTTTATGCTTGCGATCGCCGTTCCCATCGTGCGGCCCCTCGTGCTCTCCTTCGGATCACCCGAGTTCTTCATGCTCGCTCTTCTCGGCATCACGTTCGTGGCATCGCTGAGCGGCGCCGACGTCATCAAGGGTCTCTATCTCGGGAGGATTGGGCCTTTTTGTTGCGACGGTGGGCCTCGACCCTGTCTCCGGCATTCAGCGCTTCACCTTCGGCCAGACGTTCCTGTGGGACGGCATCGGGCTGGTGCCGATCACCATCGGTTTTTTCGCGATCCCGGAGATCATCGATCTTGCGGTGACGGGTTCGAGCATCGCCGGCGGACGGACCGGAGCGCTGGGCGGGGTCAAGGAGGGCATCCGCGACGTATTCCGTCACATCTGGCTCGTTCTCCGCTGCGCGGCTATCGGCACGTTCTGCGCGATCATACCCGGCATGGGAGGCGCGACGACCCAGTGGCTTTCTTACGCCCACGCCGTCCAGAGCTCTCCCGACAAGGAGCGCTTCGGCAAAGGGGCCATCGAAGGGGTGCTGGGTCCGGGGGCGTCCAACAACTCGACGCTCGGTGGCAGCCTGATCACGACCATCTCTTTCGGGATTCCGGCCAGCGTCTTCATGGCGATTCTCATCGGGGCCTTCATCATGCACGGCGTCGTCCCCGGCCCGGACATGCTCCGGCCGGAATCGCAGGGAGGACACCTCGGCCTCACTTACTCCTTCGTCTGGATCGTGGTCATCTCGAACCTCATCACCGTGGGCATGATCTTTCTCCTCCTGAAACAGATCGTCAAGGTGACGTACATACGCGGCAGCCTGCTCATCCCCTTCATCCTGATGCTCATCTACCTCGGCGCCTTCGCCGAGAAGAATGCCTTCCCGGATCTGATTCTGGTCCTGATCTTCGGCGGACTGGGCTGGGTACTGGAAAAGCTCAAATGGCCGCGACCGCCCTTGATCCTCGGGCTGGTGCTCGGAGGACTGGCGGAGAGCAGGCTCTTTCTTTCCGTGGGCAATTATGGCTTGAGCTGGATCTGGCGTCCCATGGTCCTTGTGCTCATCGCGGTCACCCTGTTCGGCGCCCTTTACTCCGTTCTTAAAGGAAGGAAGGAGAAGAGAAGACATCGGATGGTGGAAGCCGTTGAGAGTGGTTCAGGGGCCAGGGTGAGGGCAAAGGGCGACGATCAACAAGTGGTCAGCGATTTTTGCTCTTGGCCTCGTCGATCATCCTTGCCCTTGCGCTCTGGCAGAGCAGGAACTTCAACGTCCGGGCCGGACTCTTTCCCTGGGCGATCGGTTTCCCGCTCCTTGGACTTTTGCTCCTGCAATTCGTCCGAGAGCTCATGGGCAAAGCCGGTGTTCGGTCGCGGGGACGATACCGTCGAAGAGGAGGACCAGGGGGTGCCCGCTGATGTGGCGAACCGCCGGACGAGAAACATGTTCGGCTGGATTATCGTCTACTTCCTGGCTATCTGGCTCCTCGGCTTCACCATAGGGGCCACCCTGTGCTGTTTCATCCAGCTCAAATTTGCATCCAAGGAGAAGTGGCTGATCACCCTGATCCTGACTGCGGGTCTTTGGGCCTTCGTCTACCTGTTGTTTGACCGCACGCTCCACGTGCCATTCCCGGCGGGATATCTCTTTGAGGTACTGGGGATGGCGGAATAAGGGAGATAACTTTTTTGCCCAAGAATAGGAGGGCCCAAGAATGTCGAAGCTCAGACTGACACTCGCTTGCTGGAACTACGACCGGACCCGGGGCCTGGCCGATGGCTCTGTTCAGCCGGATGGCATTGATCTGACCTACTTGAATCTTCCGGTTGAAGAGACATTCTTCCGAATGCTGCGATACCGGGAGTTTGAAGTAGCGGAGATGTCCCTGTCCTCGTACACGGTCTCGCTGTTCCGGGAGGATCCGCCTTTTATCGCCATCCCGGTCTTTCCCGTCACGGTCCTTTCGCCACAATGCAATCTTTGTTTCGACAAAAAGCGGTGTACGGGAGCCGAAGGACCTGATTGGCAAGCGGGTGGGCAATCCCGAGTACCAGTTGACGGCGCAGGTGTGGATCCGTGGAATCCTCTCCGATGAATACGGTGTCGCACCCGCCTCTGTCGAGTACTGGACCGGAGGCGAAGAAGAACCCGGCCGTGAAGAGAAGATCGCTCTTGACTTGCCGCCGGAATTCAAGATCCGGCGGATCGGGCCGCATCAGACGCTCTCACAGATGCTCGCCGACGGAGATCTGGACGCACTCTACGCCCCCCGGATCCCGTCGACTCTCGCATCGAGACCGAAGGACGTGCGCCGGCTCTTCGAAAATTATGCGGAGGTCGAACACGCTTACTTTTCAAAAACGAGGATCTTTCCCATCATGCACGCTGTCGTCATTCGCCGAGACGTCTACCGCGCTTATCCATGGGTCGCCCAGTCGTTGTATAAAGCGTTTGCCGAATCCCAGCGCCTCATCTATAAAGACCTCGAAGAGACTGCGGCGCTCAAGGCCATGCTCCCTTGGCTCTCCGTGCACGTCGAAGAACTGAAGCGAACGATGGGGGCGGACTGGTGGCCCTACGGATTCGAATCCAACCGGCACGTGATCGAAACGTTTCTGCGCTACCACCATGAGCAGGGGCTCTCCAAGCGAAGGCTTCAGCCCGAGGAGTTATTTGCCCCCGAAACGCTGGCAGCCTACAAAATCTGAAGGTTCTTCGCGTCCCAAGGCGCTATTCGCCCGCAAAACCTAAACGTTGCCGTTCCTGCGAGCTGGCATTACCTCCGGCGGTTCAGCCGAAATCACCCCGGAAAACTTGATGAAGATGGGGGCAAAGATGCTTTTTTTTCAGCTCCTCTCACGCTTGACATTGAAACCTAGGTTTGTTAAGAACTCAATATTTGAGGCATTTTAAGAGCACACTTGAGGAAAGAAAAGGAGAAATTCTTATGGAGGATCCAAAAGAGAGACTGACGACGAGTATTTCGACTGCCGAGCTTGAGCGGAGATGGAAAGCTGCACGAGAGATGATGCGTGCAAAGAAGATTGATTTCTTGGTGATGAGGCAGGATGAAGAATTCCTGGGCGGTTATGTGAAGTGGTTTAGCGATTTTTCTGCCCGTCACAGCTATCCGTTTACGGTCATCTTTCCCGTGGACGAGGAGATGACCTTTATCACCTGCGGAGGGTTTCCTCCGGCCGAGCCCGGGTTCCCTCCCCAGTGGGCCGTGCGTGGGGTAAAGAAGAGATTGGGAGCTCCTTACTTTGAGTCGGTTCACTACACCAGCACTTATGACGCAGAATTAGCCGTGGGAGTGTTGAAAGAGAAGAAGCAGGCAACGGTCGGATGGCTGGGAAAGTCGTATATCCCCATTACTTTTTATGAATATTTGAGAAAGCATCTGCCGGGGCGGAAGTTTGTGGACGCCACGGATGAGATCGATCAGATCAAGGTCATTAAGAGCGCAGAGGAGATTGAGCTGATTAAAGGCACCGCGGCGCTTCAAGATGTGGCCATGGAGCACGTGCGAAAGTCCATCCGTCCGGGACGGAGAACTTTTGAGATGTTGGCGGAAGCCCAGTATTCCTGCGTGATGCAGGGGAGTGAACGCCAGCTGATCTTAGTCAATTCCGGCCCTCCCGGGATGCCGGTCCCGTTTGTTTTCCGTCGTTTTCAAAACAGGGTCATCAGAGAGGGAGATCAGTTTTCAATCCTGCTCGAGGTGAATGGGCCTGGAGGTTTTTATACAGAATTAGGTCGTATTTTTTCGCTCGGAAAGCCTCCGCAAGCCTTGCAGGATGCGTATGGGGTCGCTCGCGAAGCTCAGGAAGTAACGCTTAAATTGTTAAAACCCGGGGCGAGCCCGAAAGATATCTCGGATGCCAATAATGATTTTCTGGAGAAGAGGGGATATTTGCCCGAGAAGCGACTTTATGCGCACGGCCAGGGGTACGACCTGGTAGAGAGGCCCCTGATTCGGCATGACGAGCCGATGAAGATTCAAGCGGGGATGAATTTAACCATTCACCCGGGGGCGACGAATTCGACGGTATGGGCCACGGTTTGTGACAACTACCTGGTTACCGAGACAGGGGTGAGCCCGTGCCTTCATAAGACCCCGAAAGAAATAATCGTAGTCTAGCAGGCCGCTGAAAAACGCCCATCTGCGGCGTCTCCCTCATCCTTCGTCGTTGCGGCGTACCGCGAAGTACGCCTCACTTCTCAGGATTTCGGGCGCCTTGCATCTGGGCATTTTTGAGCAGCCTTCGAAAAGTGATTTTTTTCAGCAGGTTGGTAAAATTACGGGAGGAGATCGCACATGAAATTGGTGATACTGGAACAGAGAGCCGAGGCATACAAGAAGGCGTTGAGCCCCAAGTTTCCTGAGGTGACCATTCACGCAGCCGCCCAGGAGGCTGAGGTTGGAAAATTTATCGAGGAGACGGATGTTTTGTTGACGATACGCATTTCGGACGATCTCCTCAAGAAGGCCACAAAACTCAAATGGATTCATGCCCTCACGACGGGGGTCGACTATCTTGTCAATCTCCCTTCGCTGAGGAAAGAGGTTATCCTCACTTCTACCCGGGGTATTCACGGTCCCCAGGTTTCGGAAATGGCCTTCCTTCTGATGCTTGCTTTAAGCAGGAATTTTCCTGAAGTCGTTCGCAACCAGGATAAGGGCCTATGGGAGCGTTGGGCCGGAAAACTTCTTTGGAAGAAAAAGGTAGGAATCCTTGGGGTAGGAGTGATCGGGGAGGAGATTGCTCGGAAGTGTAAGGTCTTTGGGATGGAGGTCTTCGGGATCGATATCATCAAGAGAAAACTGGACTGCATCGATGCTTTCTATGGGCCTGAGGATATGGTCAAGGTGGCAAAAGAGGTGGACTATCTGGTAATCGTGGCTCCCAATACACCTGAGACGGAAAAGATCATAGACTCGAAAGTCCTTTCGGCCATGAAACCGACTGCCTTTTTGCTCAACCTGGGGAGAGGAGAACTCGTGGACGAGGAAGCATTGATTCGTGTCCTGAAGTCAGGGAAGATCGCCGGTGCAGGTCTGGATACCTACTGGAAGGAACCGCTGCCCAAAGAGCATCCGTTCTGGGGAATGAAGAATGTGATCGTCAGCCCCCACGTGGCGGGAATGAGCGATATCTACGTGGAACAGGCTCTGACGATTTTCGAAGAGAACCTTCGCCGGTTCATCAAAGGGGAAAAGCAAAACTTGCTTAATGTTGTGAAGGGGTAAAGGGAGGGAGAGAAGAGTTGGTTGAGGAGAGGATTAAGGACGCGACAAAGATTCTGAATCTTCTAAGGTCCATGGCGGGCTACAAACCCCATTTTGAGATCCTCGGAAATTACCGTCTGATTGACGATGGCGTCCGACCCGAGGCGACCATTATGCTCCGGGCCAACGGGAAGGAGATGCACGAGGCAGAGACAGGGGTGGGGCCGGTCGATGCCCTCGCGAAGGTGTTGAAGAAATCGTTGAAATCGATTTTCCCTGAGATTGATCAGGTGAAACTGATCGACTTCAGCTCCAGAATCTTCGACCCAGGGGCTGGAACCGCAGCAGGAGTGGAGGTCGAGATTTTGTTCAGCAACAGTCAGGACGCATGGAGAGTGAAGGCTTTTTCAGAGAATATTAATAAGGCCTCTTTTCTGGCGTTAGTGGATGGGTTTGAGTATGGAATCTATGTCTCAAGAGAGAAGAAGGACGGGTAACGCAATTTCAAATGTCAAAATCCCTGCCTTCGCCGAAGCGGCTTCGCGCAGGCAGGCAAATGCCAAATTAGATCCAAAGCCCCCAAATGACAAGCAAACCAAATTTCTTGAACTTTAAACTTTGACATCTGGCATTCGGCCAAATAATCGGAGGAATAGGATGGATCGTAAGAGCATAGAGGAGGCCATTAAGGAAAAGGCCAAGGATGGAAAACTTCCTTGTGCCGTGTGCTTCAAAATAGCTGAAGAATTTGGCATTTCGAATAAGGAAATGGGAAAGATCCTGAATGAGATGAAGGTTAAAATCGGCCACTGTCAGTTGGGCTGCTTTGAATGATTTTTCTGCTTGACATGGGTAATCATTTGAATATAATGATCGGGACTTAGAATGAATAATTCACTCAGAGCAAAAATAAAAGGAGGTGAATGGTTCATTATTGAAGCGAAAAGGGTGGGGGGAATTCATTACTATCTCGTAGGTGATTTTATCACCACAAGGAGGTAACATTATGAATTCAGTTGTTGTTTTGATCATCGGGTTTCTCGTTTTTTTCATCGGTTATCGTTTCTATTCGAAGTACGTTGATACGAAAATTGTTAAATCTGACCCGAAGAGGGCCACTCCGGCCAAGATGTATATGGATGGAGTCGAATTCATGCCCACCAGCAAGAACATCCTCTTCGGCTACCAGTTCAAATCGATTGCTGGCGCAGCCCCGGTGATCGGACCCATCCTTGCGATCCAATGGGGATGGCTCCCTTGTTTGTTATGGCTCTGCCTTGGCGCGTTGTTCATTGGATGGGTTCATGATTACTCGAGCGCTGTCGTAGCCATGCGAAATGAAGGAGCTTCCTTCGGGGGGTTGAGTTACAAATTAATCTCGCCGAGAGCTCGGGTTATTCTCCTCTCCTTTATCTATTTCTTTCTGCTTCTCATCGCCGGCGCCTTTGGAGCGATCGTTGTCAACGCAGCCACCGGGCAGAAAAGTGCTCCCATGGCCTGGCTCCTTCTCACCATCGGTGGCGTTCTTGCTGGACAGATGATCTATCGATGGAAGAAAGACATCGTTCTGACTACCATTATCTGTGTCGTTATTGCGTTGCTGGGGATCTATCTTGGAACAGTTGCTCCTTCTAACAGTATCCTTGGAAGTGCAATTGCCGGCGACAAATATGTATGGGGCATTGTTGCGCTTGTCTTCTGCTACTTCGCTGCGGTCTTACCGATCTGGAGATTTGCCCTTCCCATTAACTATGTCGCCTCCTATATCGTTTTCCTCGGTCTCTTATTCGGGATCATTGGAGTATTTGTCCTCCATCCCGATTTTACACTGCCTGCTTATACAGGTTTCAATATCAAAATCGGACCTCTCTGGCCGATCCTGTTTGTGACGATCGCTTGCGGAGCAATCTCTGGATGGCACAGTATCGTTTCCAGTTCGGGAACAGCCAGGCAATTAGAGTTCGAACCGGATGCCCGTCCAGTAGGGGGCGGTGTGATGTTTGTGGAAATGATGCTGGGTTTGTTCGCCCTGGTCATTGCCGGAACGATTTTTGCTTCGCCTTCCGAATATTCAGCAGCGATAGTAAAAGGGCCCATTCCCGTATTCGCAGCGGGAGTGTCCAAATTCTTAGGTGCGTTGGGGATGCCTGCTGCAATAGGAAGTTCCTACGGCGCAGTCATGTTAATCATCCTGGCAGTCACCATCCTTCAACTGGTTATCCGGTTTATGCGAGTGGCCACATCAGAGATTTTGGGGGATATTAGCCCCATCTTTAAGAATGTCCATGTCGGAACCACTATCGCCAGCGTTCTCACACTGCTCCTGATCTGGACAGGATGGTGGCAATATCTCTGGGTCCTTTTTGGAGGAGCCAACCAGTTGATGGCCTCCCTGGCTCTGATGCTGATGACCCTGTGGTTGATGTCGCAGGGGAAATCCTACAAATGGACCTTTTACCCGATGATTTTTATGTTTGTTACGACAATCGCCGCCCTGGTGGTTACCTCTTATAGACTTTTCACCGCTGTGTTTACAGGTGCGGTGAAGGGAGAGGCGTATGTCGGGAACATACTGATGGGCTTGGTTGGGATCTTCCTCATCATTGCTGCACTCATTCTGGGAGCGGAAGGATTAAAGGCTTTTGGTCGTTATAAGGCTGTAAGGGCGGAAGGAGCCCCTGCCAAAGCATGAGTTTTAGGCCCCGGGAGTAGGAGGAGGCGACTCCCCAATTCCAAGTGAATACCCTCCCGCTGGATGCCTGCCTGCCGGTAGGGCGGGTGAGGGTGGCTTTCAAATCCCCCCATCCCCCCTTTTTCTAAAGGGGGGTGAGGGGGGATTAATTTTTTCATAAGGAGAGATTTCTTTATGGCAAAAGAGGAGAAGAAGAAAGGGGGGCTTCTGCAAGCGGTTAGAGAGTTTGTTTACGGGGTGGCGGCTCACGATTCAGCACGATTTGCTATGAAGACAAGGGCGAGCATGGAGCATCTCTTCATCCTCATCACTATGGGAGATATGCTGGGTGTTCCAATCCTGCCACCTTACTACTCCCTGCGGCTATTACCTTATGTGGTTCCTCAGATCTCCACCTGGAAACGGAGGATGCTGAGGGAAAAAGATTTTACGGATGCGCTGGCCTAAGAAGGCAAATTCGAGATTCGAAATCCGAAGCACGAAACAAATTCAAATTTCGAAATATCGAAGACGGTTTAGATCATTTGAATTCTAGCCGACTGAGTTTGTTTCGGGTTTCGAGATTCGATATTCGGATTTTTAGTTTTTAAAGAAAGGGGTGATTGACATTCCATTAGCTGACATATTTGATAAATTTCCGGATCGACGATACATCATGTTTGGCGGAAAAGGAGGACTTGGGAAAACCACCTTTTCAGCAGCGACAGCCTATTATTTGGCCAAAAAAGGGAAAAAGGTCCTGGTCTTTTCTGTTGACCCGCAGGCCTCGCTTACCGATATCTTCAAAAAGGATATTTTCGGAAAGGGGCCCACGGAGATCATGCCCAACCTTTATGCCCAGGAGATCGATGCCGACCGCCGGGTAAAGGAATATCAACAGGAAATTCGGCGTAAGATTCTGGACATGTACGGAATGGAAAAGATTCCCGGAGGAGATTGAGAGTTACATCCAGGCTGCGGCGGCCGAACCCGCCATGGAAGAAAGCGCCATTTTTGATGAGGTGGTGGATATTGTCATCAAGGGCGGCTACGACTACTATATTTATGACCTGGTTCCGTTGGGTCATGCCCTTTACTATCTCAGCATGGCCTCCGTCTACGATGCCTGGATCAGTAAGATTACGGGCCTCCGGGAGCAGATGCGAGAATATGATCAGGCGGCGGCGGTGATGAAGCGGGAGAAAGAGTTGGATGAAGATGCGATCTTGAACGAACTGCTGTACATTAAAGATCGTATCAACAAGTCCTCAAGCATCCTGACCGATAAGCAGAAGACAGCCTTCTTTTTTGTTTTGACGGCCGAGGAGATGATCATCAAGGACACTTTAAAAGCAGCGGAACTTTTTGCCAAATTTGATGTTCCCTTGAGCGGTTACATCATCAACCGGGTCTTGCCTGTCGGTTTGGCGAGCCAGAATATTCCAGAATATTTGAAAAACCGTCTGACCATGCAGGAACATTATCTGAAGGTGATTGATACGACCTTTGGAAAAGAGATTATGGCATCCGTTCCTGAAATGGAGCGAGATGTGACCGGTCTACCCATGATCGAAAAGATGGCGAAGGCCATGTTTGGATGAATCGGCGGATCACTGAAAGTTGAACGCTTAAAACTGGATACAAGGAGCACTCACGTGAATCAAATAACGACCAGCATGGAAAAATTCATGAGGGAGCACCCCCGGTTGAAGTATATCTTTTTTGGGGGGAAGGGAGGGGTCGGAAAAACCGTTATGGCGGGGGCAGCTGCGTTGTGGTCGGCCAAACAAGGAAGAAAGACACTGCTCGCCTCGACCAACCCGGTTCATAGCCTTTCCACCCTGTTAGAAAAGGATGTCTTTGGAAAAGCGGCCGTCGTCTGCAACGAAGACAAGTGTTACGCCTTTGAAATTGACACGCGAGATACGATCGAACGCTCAAAACAAGAAATCCGTGAAAAGATCAATTGGTTTCTCAAATTTGCGGACATCACGACGAAGGCAGAAGATTTTATCGAATCCGCCACCATGAATCCTGCCTTTGAAGAGTCGGCTATGTTTGAAAATATGGTGGATCTCATGTTCAAGGATGAATATGATTTTTACGTCTTCGATACTGCTCCTACAGCGAATGCAAGACGCTTGCTCGGGATGTCGAAGGTCTATTCCCTCTGGGTGGAGAAGATGCTGAAGAGTCGGGAGGAAGCGAAATCGCTAAGAGAGATACTTTCCTTCTCGAAAAAAGAAAAAAAAGGATCCCCTCCTGGACTACCTCCTAAGTTTCAAGGATCGAATGTCCCATGCGAAAGACCTCCTGACCGATGAGGCCCTCACCGCTTTCTTTTTTGTCACCCTCCCCGAAAGCCTCCCGATCGCTGTCATCACCCGCTTCATCAACTGGTTCCACGAATTTGGCATTCCCGTCGGCGGTGTGGTCGTCAATGGAGTCATCCAGAAGGATCAAGTGGGAAAAGATGCTGCCGAGTTCGTCCGCAACCGAGTCCAGATGCAAGATGAACATATGGGAGAGATCTGGAAGATATTCGGAGACAGGGTGAGGGCAATCGTTCCCCTTTTTGAAACGGAGGTGAAGGGGGCGAAGATGCTAAATCGAACGGTTGAACATCTTTTTACGCCCTGATCCCATCAGGATTTCGACCAAAAATAATTCCTCTTCCGCTCACACATTGCTGCCTTTCCTCATCAAAACCTCGGACTTTTTTGTTCACATGCTGAACTATTTTCATATCTAAACGAATCTTCTAGCTCCGAGGTAACTGACTAATCCTTTGAAATCATAAGTAGTTTTCGATTCTTAGCCTATTTATGAAAATTGGCATAAGAATTGCTGAGTTATAAGATAGTGTTATTACTTTGCTTTTAGGAGGAATAATGTTAGGTCTGCTCCAGTTATTGCTCGCCGTCATTGCGATCTACGGCGCCCTCAAATTCTCTGAAGATCTGAAACTTGTCGTTCCTCTGGGATGTCTGATCGCCATGTTTGTCGTGAGCAGAATTGAAAAAGGAAATTCCGAAAAGAAGATCTCAAGGAAGAATTTCTTGCAATCAGAAATGGACAAGGTCTCGAAGAAGGAGTCTATGGCAATTAAAGATCAGGATTATTCGACCGTTGAGTCACTTCTGTGGCCCAAAAGTGAACTGCTCTTAATCGATACCGTTCATTCCATCTTCAAGGACTTGGGGTTCAGGATTTCTACCGGGATTAACTACCAATCCGTGGATCGCATCATGAAGATCCCGGAAACCCGGATGGTCTTTGGAGTACAGGTTCTGATCAGTGAAGGAGAAGTAGAGGGAAACCATCCCAAAATCAATCGGGCCTTACAGTTTGATAAAGAGAAGAGGGAGAATGAGAAATCCCTGATTATTGCGGCCACTCATATTCGTCTCCCCCTTTCTGAAATGGGCCAAGTGCCCCATCTCTCCAAAGAGCTGAGCCATTTCTTAAGTCGGCACAATATGAGTTTGATTACCACCCGCCACCTTTACGAACTTTGGCAGAAGGCCAGGGGGGGGGAGATTGATATTCTTGGTTTTTTTGAGCACGTCTATTCTCACTCCAATGGGGCCGCACTATTAAACGGGGCTGTAAATTCTCACTCACCCATGTCGAACCTGCCCGTCCAGTAGTAAACAAAAGGGGCCGAGAGGCCCAGCGCCATTAAAATCCTCGATCTCCAATACTTCTCCTTACAGAATTTCTATTTTGTTGTGGTTTTATCGTTTCGCTTGAACCCTTAATCCCAAAAGCCTTGAACCCAAAAATTGTGAGATCTTTCGATTTATTCATCTCCTCGTTATAATGGAAGTGATGAAAGTCAAAGAGATCTTCGCCAAGACCGTTCTGACCAAGACAGCCATCTCCGGTTTTGATTACTGTATCAACCCTTATGTCGGGTGTGGACATGGTTGCCGGTACTGTTATGCCAGCTTCATGAAGCGTTTCACCGGTCATCTGGAGCCCTGGGGGGAGTTCATCGATGTGAAGGTCAATGCCCCTGTTCTGCTGAAGAAGCAGTTAAAGCGAGCGAAGCAAGGGTTGGTGGCCCTCAGTACGGTGACCGACCCCTATCAGCCGGTCGAGAAAAAATATCAACTGACTCGAAAATGTTTAGAAGCCCTTCTGGAAGCTGAATTTTCTGTCAATCTCCTGACCCGGTCACCTCTTTGCATGAGAGATATTGATTTGTTGAAGCAGTTTGGAAATATTGAAGTAGGCTTCTCTATTGCGACTCATGATGAGGGGATCAAGAAGCTTTTTGAGCCCCATTCTCCTTCGATCGACTCCCGGGTGAAAGCTCTGCGAGCCCTCCATCGAGAAAAGATTCGGACTTACGCTTTTGTCGGTCCGATGCTTCCTTTGGACCCGAAGCCGCTTGTGGCGATGCTGGAAGGGGTGATTGATGAGGTTTTGATCGATCGAATGAATTACCCGAATAAGGTGAAAGCGATTTATCGCAAAGCCAAACTGGATCGGTATTTGGAAGAAAGCTATTTTCATCTGGTCGGAATCGAGTTGAAGGAGCGTTTTGAAGAAAAAGGAATTCCTGTTTCGATGATATTTTAGGAAAGTGACTAAAATTCAAAATGGGCGAAAGTGAACTAAAGTGACTAAAGTGAAAAGTGACTAAAGTTAAGAGATCGGAAAAACTTCAACTTCATTTGAATTCAACTCTAGGCATTTTAGGCACTTCTAACTTTAGGCACTCAATGGAGGTATTCTATGACCCTCGGTAGATTCGGATTGAGAAGAAGAGAATATGATTTTCCACCCTTCCGGCCGCCCAGCGAGGCGAACAGTCTCCTTCTGAGAGTGACCCGGGGATGTCCGTGGAACCGATGTACCTTCTGCTCAATGTACAAAGGGACGAAGTTCGAGATCAGACCCGTCGAGGAAGTCCTGGGAGATATCGAATCCGCAAGAGATCTTTATGGGGATAGAGTCAGGACCGTTTTTATCGGAGACTCCAATAGCCTTGTGGTGAAAACCGAAATGCTGGTCAAAATTATGAACGCCCTTCTTTCATCCTTCCCTCACGTCGAACGGGTGACCAGTTATGCCCGAGCCAAGACCATTGCCAAGAAACCCCTGGAGGATTTAATAAGAATTCGGGAAGCGGGCTTAAACCGGCTTCACGTAGGTCTTGAAACCGGAGACCGTGATCTTCTCAAGGAGATTGCGAAGGGGGCGACCCCGGAAGAGATGGTCGAGGCGGGAAGAAAAGCGAAGGAAGCCGGGTTTGAATATTCTCTCTATGTCTTGCTGGGGATTGGCGGTGAGGAAAAATGGGAACAGCATGCCAAAGGGACGGCTGAGGTGTTAAATCAAATCGATCCCCATTTCATCCGTGTTCGAACCTTTATCCCCCAACCCAATTCTTCGGTTTATGATGCTATTACAGAAGGCCGTTTTCAACCGCCCCGGCCGGAAACGATACTAAAGGAAACAAAACTGCTTTTGGAGAAGCTTCAGGTGACTTCCCAGTTCTTAAGCGACCATATTTCTAACCTTCTTCCCCTCCACGGAAAGCTTCCCGAAGATAAGGGGAAAATGATTCAGATGATCGAAGAGGTCCTCAAAGGGTTGAAAGAAAATGATGGGTTGAGAGAAGAGATGGAGATGAGAAGACACCTCACCAATCTGTAATTAACACTTAGGGAACCCCGGCCCGGATGGCGGATACTTACCCTCCTCACCCATTGTTGCCAGTAATTCTGCCCAACCAGAGGGTTTTGATTTCACCTACAAAGCGTCGAAGTTAGTCTTTATCGAGATTGTTGATTTCTGATTGAAAGACAGTATGAGGAGCCGTTTCTGCCTTTTGGTTTCTGATATATTCTTGAACGACTTCAGCTGTAATTCCATCTGCGACACTAGCAATGTAATAGCCCGCTGCCCAAAACGTTCCCTCTTTCCAGATGTGTTGTTGAATAACGTCGAGGAATTCTTCCCTGATCTTTCTTGAGGATATACTTTTTAAAATCTGAACAATCCTCATAGGTGTGTCTGTAGGTCGTGCCTCAATCAACATATGAACGTGGTCAGGCATCACTTCATGAGCGATGATCTTGAACCCGTACTCATAGGCAATGTCGGCTAAGATGCGTTTTAACCGGACCGCCAAATTACCAATTAGAAAGCTTCGACGGTATTTTGTTATCCAGACAAGATGATATTTCAAGTTGTATCTTGAGTGCGAGCCTGACCTCGTATTGTCTTGATAGAAATAATCCAAGACTGCTTTTAATGTCTCTTGTCGTTTTGTTTCTTCATACATGTTCTTTTGCCTTTCAGGGGAGCTTTCGGAAGGGGTGTTTCAAATACTGATTATAGAAAGTAATCTAGAGCTTTCATAGCCAGCTGTCAATCAACGACTTCAGAAAGAAACATTGCATCTCTTCCCCTCGTTTGCCCAAGAAATGGGCAGTCAGACCGGCAACGGATTAACAGGAGATACCCCAAAGAATGAAGATTTCTTTTGAAAGTCATTGGATCGTTTCTTCTTCCACCCATGCAGACGAACTTCCCACAAAATGTTTCCTGAAGACTTCATCCCGAAATTAGCAGAGGTCTCTCGGAAAATAAGAGGAATCCCAATTATGAGAGACAGGCCCTTCGGTCTAATAAAAAGGTGAAAGACAGGATGGAAAACTTAATCGCAATCCCCTGTCTCACTACTTGGCTAATTTAGCTTGTGGCAGATCAGGCATTGTTCCTTCGGTGGGTGTTTAGTAGGTAAAGGGATAGCCTGAGAGTTGTGGCAGGTTATGCAGCCTCTTTCAACCTCAATCCTGTCCCCGCCTTTCTTCATGGCCTCATGAAAGGCTCGGTGCTTCTTGTCAGCAGGTACTCGCTTGGCTTTTTCATGGCCAGTAATCATAATGAGCACAACGATCACGACCGCAACAGCTGCAATTGTTAACAAGTCTCTCTTGGTCACCTTCATGAAATCACCCTGCTTTTACTGTCCAGCCTCAGAGAAACGGTTTTTTCAAATTCGATAGCTTGACCTCATCCTTTGGACAGACTCGTAGCGCAATTACACCTATCAATCCGTAAGGTGAGCTAATCTGAGCGTTGATGATTACCGATGGAAATAAACAAAAAAGGGCAAGACCATTTCTAATCCTGCCCTTGTGATGTTGTGATTGACACGGAACTCTTGCTTCAGATCATTTTTATGGGAATTTTAACTGAGCCTATAATGTTTTCATTTAGGCCCAATTGCTGCAATGAATTTCTGTGTCAATTCGACAGTCCCATTTTGCAGGCCTAACGCTCTTTCCAACATGGGGCAAGCTCCAGAAGTGATGATTTTGCCATCCTGGACGACTCCCGTCCCACTATAAATTGCCCCTTCGAATCTTGGATCCGTTATCGACCGTGTTTTCGTCGTCTTAAGAGGATCCCCGACGTAGGCGTATCTCTTTCCCTTCAAGAGGCCTGCTTCCGCCAAGATAATAGCCGAGTTTGCAGCAGCAGCAACAGGTTTCCCGTCTGCGAGACACTTCTTTGCTGCCTCCATTGCCAGAGGAGCCACTGGCGGGCCTGGAAACATCCCGACAGCCATGCACGGCATAATTATACCCGCATAGTCGTTCAATTTGATTTCTGATAGCCTCAAAACTTTTTCAATTTTTTGCGTAGGACCTATGCAGGGGTAGCCTGATGTGGTAGCGATGTCCACATCAAAGCCTGCATTTTTAAGAAGAAGGGTCATCACACCCACTTCCATTTTGATCATCAGGTCTGCATCTTGTGAGTATCCTTCACGAGGAATCATGAGAACTTTGCGAACGCTCTGTCCCAAGGCCTCCGTAGGCCCCATGATGGAATGTGATGAAAATGAAACTACCCCAATAACAAAAATTAGTGAAGCAAGGATGACAATTTTTCTCATTTTCGTCCTCCTTCCGCATTACTGTTTTTTTATCATTAGGAGAGTATTCTGGAGTTTGCCCTTACAGGTTTCTGTCATTTTGAGTGCCTCCAAAGGGATAATCAATTCCCTTGGAGGCTTCAACTCGGGACCTCTGAAAGTTCCTTTTCATAACTCTCTCCAAAAGGTTACGGTTAAGTTGAGAAGTTGGCTTTTAAAGGCGATGTAAGTTGGTAAGAAAGTACTAATTCTAATTGAAAAAGTCAACAAGAATTATCGATTACCACTTCAAAAGTTGTATGAGTGGAGGATTCCAGAAGATCACGAGTACAGGAAGTTATCCACGATGCGGCAGGGAATCGGATTACGCTGACGAACGAGTAGTATTCGTCCGCGAATCAGACAGGCTACCGAGGAAAGCAAATAAACCCCTTAACTTACGTGTCCCGATCTTCCCGGAGGAATTCCTGAGCCACGCCCTCGCGTGCAGGAAACTGCGGCGGTAATCGCATTGCCCTTCCTTTCCGCACCGGTCCAAGCAGACCTTGCTCCTCCATTTTCTTGATTCGCTCGGCCAGCGAGAAATGATCTTTCGGCACCGGCACAATTTTCCCCACCGGTTTACCCCGATCAGTAATAATAACTTCCTGAACTTGCGTCACCATTTTTAATAGCTTACTTAGATTGATTTTTGCCTCTCTAACGCCAACACTAATCATCTTCGTCATCCGTAATATAGTTCAAATAGTTCCGATCTCTTTGGGGATTTCCACCAGCATCTTCGTTCCGAATCTCACACATTTTCTAAGGACTGACTATGTCTACTTCTTCTGCATCCCTAAAATGCTTTTTATCGAATGTATAGATTTTCTTAGCGCCTTTGACTTTTGCAAATTCAATGATCCAGCCATCGATCAGGTCAATTTTCTTGCTGTGATAGAGTTTCAGGGCTGCCTTTATCACCGGTTTGTCTTGGGTGTCAATCCCGGGTGTGTTAAGGATAGCCTCGACCAACCCCGTGATATCATCCGCTGTCATTTTATAAAAACTCTCTAAAACCCAGACAAGCTCTGCAATGACAATTGAAGGAATCAATATCTTTATCTCCCCTTTTCGAGCGCTGTTCAAAAGGGAATCGACCGCTTTCGCCTTTTGCGGTTCGTCATCCGTCAAATAGCGAACAAGAAGATTCGTATCAATCACAACGTCTTCTTTGTTATTTTCTAACACGGCCTAATTTATCCCCAAGATGTTTTTTTGCCACATTCCTCATGACATCAAAGTCTGCGGGTGCTCTTTTTCCTTTTAGGAATCCCTTGAATTCGCGAAGTGTTTTAGCCGTTCTTACGATGACCTTATCATCTTCTTTTTCAAAAACGACCACCGCTCCTGTATCGACCTTGAGAAGCCTTCTGACTTCCTTGGGCAATGTAATTTGGCCCTTTGATGTGATCTTAGCGGTTAATGCCATCGGACAACTCCTTACAATAAATAAGTTCCTTACTTTTATACTATATCTTACCTACCCTCTTGTCAAGGGGAATTATAAAAATCAGGTGGCAACTTCCTTAATGATTTCTACCAGCATCTTCGTTCCGAACCTCAGATTCTCTAAAGCGATCCGTTCGTCGTTGCCGTGGATGATCATCATTTCTTTCTCCGTTACCCGGAAGGGACAAAAATCATAGGTGATGATTCCTCTTTCCCTGAGCAGGCGGCTGTCCGTGGCTCCGGCAAGAAGATGAGGCACAACCGGACAGCCTGGGTCGGTCTTTGCGGCAAATCTTTGAATAGCCCGGAAGAGATCCGTATCGAAGGGCGAGGGAGGAAGAGAATGACTCTCCGAGATCACCTCCACCTCAATTTCGTCTCCCAATCTCTTCTTAATCTCTTTCAGGAAATCTTCTTTTGACGACCCCGGGATGAGGCGGCAATCGAGGGCCCCAGTGGATTCCGAAGGGATGACATTGACTTTGCTCCCGCCCTGAAGGATCGTGAGTGAAATCGTATTCCGTATCATGGCATTGTAGATCGGGTTAGAAGTTAGCCGTTTGGCAAAGGCAGTGTCCCTGAGGCCTTTCTCAATGTCCTCAAAAAATGGTTTTTGGTCAGGGGGCTGTTTCGGGGCCATCTTTGAAAAATATTCCTTCACCATGGGAAGAAGGTTGTAAGGGGTTTCCCATTTTGTAACCCTGCCCAGGGCCTGGACAAGTTTCACATTGGGATTATCCGGCCGGGGCATTGAGCCATGGCCGGAGATTCCCCTGGTCTTCAACTGGAGCTGGAAAAGGACCTTCTGTCCGCTGGAGATTTCGTATCGATCCGCGCCACCCTGCTCGTTGAGAACGACATATCCTCCTTCGTTAAGGGCGTATTCGGCTTCTTTTAAGGAGGGAATGTTCTCAATGGCCCACTCGACCCCCCAATTCCCTCCGGTCTCCTCGTCTGCCGTAGCAAAAAAGAGGATGTCTCTCTCCAAAGGAACTTTCTCCCGTTTCAGAATCAGGAGGGCCATCATCTCTACGATGCCCATGGATTTATCGTCGAGGGCCCCGCGGCCATAAAGATATCCGTCCCGGATAACCCCTGCAAAAGGATCGACTGACCATCGCTCCTTTTCAACAGGAACAACGTCCATATGGCTGAGAAGAAGGATGGGTTTTTTCTTCCCATTTCCCTTCAGGGTAGCCAGGAGATTGCCACGGCCCGGAGATGGTTCAAAGATCTGGCAGGGAATCGTTTCCGCATCGAGGATTTTCTTGAAAAATTTTACTCCCTCGATTTCATTTCCGGGAGGGTTAACTGTATCGATCCGAAGATATTCCTGAAGATGATGGATTCCTTCATCTAATAAGTGATCCCAGTCCATATTAAGCATCCTTTCAGAAGGCAGTAGGCACAAAGCAGAAGGCAGAACGCGGTAGGCACAAGTCAAACTAATAAAATCGTTTTGTTGTGTCTGTATAGTGCGTACTGCTTACTTCCTTCGGCTTCGCATCAATCTTCCCCGAACAAAGGAACAAATTTAAACTGGTTGACATCGACCAGGCCCTTATCGGTCAGTTTCAATTCCGGAATGACCGGGAGCGATAAGAAGGAGAGGGTCATAAAAGGGTCGGGGATTTTACAGCCCAAGTTTTTTGCTGCACGTTGGACAGCTTCTAGCTGGGTGTTGACCTCGGCAACGGAGGCTTCTGACATCAGCCCCGCGATGGGCAAGGGGAGAGAAGCCAACACTTTTCCATCCGAGACAGCCGCCAACCCGCCCTTCATGGTTTGAAGGACTTCTACGGCTTTCAACATATCCGCATCGTTCGTTCCTACCAGCACGATGTTATGGGAGTCGTGAGCCACTGACGAGCCAATGGCTCCCTTCTTTAAGCCAAAACCTTGAACAAAACCAATTCCGATATTCCCTGTGGCCTTGTGCCGCTCCACCACGGCGATCTTTAGGATGTCCTCTTTGACATTGGGATGGGCGACGCCGTCTTTCAAAGGAACCCTCTGCATTGCTTTTTTTGTAACGATTTGTTCCGGTATCAGCTGGATAACCTTGACAAGAGACTGGACACTTCGGAGTAAAAGGGCATCCTTTTTGAAAGGCTTCACTCGAAAAGACCCTAAATGTTTGGGACCCTTTTTCCGTTGGATAGGGCGGGAGAGCATGTTTCCGTTTTCCGCCACCAATTTTCCATCCTTGAAGACTCTCTTTATTTGAAATCGTCCAAGATGATCGAAACTGATGATATCGGCCCGGTAACCCGGAGCAATCGCGCCGAGATCATCCAGCCTGAAATATTCGGCGGCATTCAGTGTTGCCATTTGGATCGCAAGGATGGGGTCGAGTCCCCATCGAACGGCCTGTCTGACCATGGAATCAATATGGCCCTCTTCGAGAAGCTCTTTGGGATGGCGATCGTCCGTCACAAAGAAGAAGCGTCTCGAATTCTTGGGGTGGACGAGGGGGATGAGACTTCTGAGATTTCTTGCCGTCGTTCCCTCTCTGATCATAATCCGCATCCCGTTTTTTAATTTCTCCTTGGCCTCTTTCGGAGTGGTGCATTCATGGTCGGATCGAATTCCTGCCGTGAGATAAGCATAAAGCTCCTTTCCCGAGAGTAGGGGGGCATGGCCGTCGATTCGCTTTCCCTCGGCCATGTCGATCTTCCTGAGGACTTCCGGATCCCTGAAAATGACGCCCGGGAAGTTCATCATTTCTGCCAATCCAATGGCCCAGGGTTCTTTGAGCAGGGGTTTCAAATCCGCTGCCTGGAGCGTGGCCCCGGATGTTTCCATATGAGTCGCAGGCACGCAGGATGGAACCATGATGAAGACATTCAAAGGGATCCCTTTTGCCGACTCTGCCATGAAGTGAATACCCTCCCGGCCCAGGACATTGGCGATTTCATGGGGGTCGATGACGACACTGGTCGTTCCATTCGGAAGGACAGATCGGGCGAACTCCGGGATGGTCACCATGCTCGATTCAATGTGGACATGGCCGTCGATTAAACCAGGGCAGAGGAAGTCGCCTTTCACATCGATGATCTCTCTGGCTCGATAATCCCCGAAACCGACGATCACCCCCCCGAAGACGGCCACATCTCTCTTTTCAATCTCACCCGAGAAGACATCTACCACCCTTCCGTTCTTGATCAGGAGATCAGCCATCCCATCTCCCGAGGCGACCCGGATTTTTGCTTTTAGCGATGCCATTTCGTACTCATTCCTCCTTACCCATTTCATAGCAAATCTTTTATCTTCGATCAAGTCCATTCAGAAATTGGCGGGCTGCTGAAAAACGCTCATCTGCGGCGTCGCCCTCATCTTTCGTCGTTGCAGCGTACATCCAAGTACGCCTCTCGCCGACTCACCAACCCGCCGGCGTGGCAAGAAGTCACTCCTTATTCGTCGTGACGTCACTCTCAGGATTTCGGGCTCCTTGTATCTGGGCATCTTTGAACAACCTGACAAAGATTACTTTTCAGCAAGCTGCTAGAGGCTCCCTGTCGCTGACACTGTACCGCAATCATGATGAGGAATAGATACAGACGGGATCCCCTCCGACGCCTGCGCGGAACAAAGAACGAGCGGATGCTCATTGAAGCGAAGTGATCATCGTTGACAGACACGTTTTATGTAAGGTATGGTTGTTTAACCACACGTCGCGTTAGTTCGAATTGCGACGATCTGTCACGTAATTATGCCTCCACTTCACGCGATCAAAGCTGTCGTCTTCGATTTCGACGGGACTCTCGTCGTCCTCAATATCGATTTCTCTTCGATGAAGGAGCGGGTCTTCGATTTGATGAGCCGCTATGGGATTAATAATGAGATCATTCAGGAAAAGTATGTGCTGGAGATTATTGACGAGGTTTATGAAATGTTGTGGAGGAAAAGTCCTTCAGGGGCGGAGACATTCTACCAGCAGTCCCACGATATCTTGCATGAAATAGAAATGAGGGCTGCAGAAAAAGGGAGACTGATTCCGGAAGTGGTGGAAACATTAAAAGGGTTAAGAGAGAAGGGGGTCAAGGTAGGGATTGTTACACGGAACTGTGAGGAGGCCGTGCGGAAGATTTTCCCTAACATTAACGACTTTTGTGATGTTCTCGTTTCGAGAAACTCAGTCAAGAAGGTCAAACCCCATCCGGATCATTTGACGCATGTGATGAAGTCGTTGAAGATTTCAGGTGAAGAGGCGGTAATGGTTGGAGACCATAGGATTGATATCGAGGCAGGGAAGAGGGTGGGCATGAGGACCGTTGGGGTATTGACCGGGAGGACGAAGCAGGAAGAGTTTGAGAAGGAAGGGGCGGACTATGTTTTGAGAGATGCCTCAGAGATCTATAAGTTAATGGAGGGTTGAAAACATGAAAAAGGTGATCCAAACGGATAGGGCTCCCAAAGCCATTGGTCCCTACTCCCAGGCCATTCAAGCAGGAAATTTTGTATTTCTCTCCGGGCAGATACCTCTGGATGCAAGAACAGGGGAATTGGTGATGGGAGATATTCGACGACAGACTCAGCAGGTCTTGGAAAATATAAAAGGGATACTGGAATCTCAAAAGCTAGGAATGGAAAACGTGGTCAAAACGACTATTTTCTTAAAAGAAATCGGGAATTTTAATCAAGTGAATGAGGTCTACAGTACTTTTTTTCCATCCTCCCCGCCTGCAAGGTCAACCGTTGAAGTGGCGAGACTGCCAAAGGACGTTGAGATTGAGATCGAAGCCATTGCTCTTATTTAATTCCCGCCGCCCTGCCACGTCGCCGTCTTTTTTTCACCGTCCGGAGGGTTCACTTGAATATCGAAAGTCATGGATTCAGGGATCTTTTCCGGAAGAGAAAAACCAAAAGTCACTATCCGGCCGGCGCGAGGGGGCAAAGGGACGGAAATCATCGTCTCCTGCTGGCCTGGGGAAAATTCAGTCCCGGAAACTCCTTCTGGGTATTTTATCTCTTTTGGAACCCAAACCAATTTGATCGAGTTGGGGGGAGCCGTTGCCTGCCGACTCTTGTTATAGATTTCGATGTTGATTTCTAATATTTTAACAGGAGACGGCGTGGATGGAACTTCTCTTACCTGGAACCGTATTTCTCTCAATCTGATATCCGGACCGCTCTCTTCTACAGCCTTGATCTGGGAGAAGCCTGCCCCCGTGACCAGGCATTGAAAAAAAAAGAGAGCAGAAGAGTAAACGATGGCTTTCCTGATCCATTTGCACATGTTATCACCTATGAAGGTTTGAACCACCCACGAAATAAGAGTCTTTCCTCAAACCAATTTACCACATTTAGACTCAAATGGGAAGGTTCTGAAGGATAACGGCGATTGTATAGGTTTCAAAGGCGTATTATAATGATAAACTAATATGAAACCTATCCTTGCCATTGTCGGAAGACCGAACGTCGGGAAGTCTACCCTTTTTAATCGCATCGCCGGAGGGAAGAAGGCCATCGTTTGGGATGAGCCGGGCGTGACTCGGGATCGAAATTATGCCGATGTGGAGCGGGATGAGAGTTCGTTCACTTTGATTGACACGGGGGGATTTGAGCCGGTTTCAAAGGATCGGATCTTTATCCAGATGCGTGAGCAATGCCAGCTGGCCATGGACGAAGCAGATGGGATCCTCTTCATGATGGACGGAAAGGAAGGCCTAACCCCTTCGGATAGGGAGATTGCAGATATTCTTAGAAAATTGAATAAACCGGTGTTTTACATCGTCAATAAGATTGACGGGCCAAAGCATGAGGAGAAGGCCCTTGAATTCTATGGGTTGGGTATGGACCCGATTTATTCGATTTCAGCAGAACATGGATATGGGGTGAATGACTTGATGGATGAGGTCATCAAGGCCCTCCCGGGTTCGACTGAGAAAAAATGGGATCAAGATATAACGAGGGTGGCCGTATTGGGACGGCCGAATGTTGGAAAATCTTCATTGGTTAACCGATTATTAGGATACAAGAGGGTGCTTGTGGATGAGGTTCCGGGCACCACGCGGGATGCCATTGATACCCTTTTTGAAAGGGACGGAAGGAGATACGTTCTCGTTGATACCGCCGGTATCCGGAGGAAGAGCCGGATTAGCCTGAGGCTGGAAAAGTACAGTATTGTGGAGGCCCTTCGAACCATTGATCGATCGGATGTTGCTCTTCTCTTATTGGATTCAAAAGAAGGTGTGACCGATCAGGATGCCCGTATCGGGGGGTTCGTCCACGAAAAGGGAAAAGGATGCATTCTCGTCGTGAACAAATGGGATTTGGTTGAAAAGGATTCTCAAACCATGGTCCGGTATGAAAGGGAGGTACGCGAGGGCCTCAAGTACCTCTCTTACGCCCCCATGCTTTTTATTTCTTCCTTGACCGGGCAAAGAGTTAAGAAAGTTCTGGACGCCGTAGACCATGTGTCAGGGCAGACGAAGAAGCGAATTTCGACTTCCCCGCTGAATAATCACTTTAGAAGATGGGTTGAAAAATTTCCTCCTCCCCTTTATAAAAACCGGAGTGTGAAGATGAACTATATCACTCAGGTTTCGACGGCTCCTCCCACCTTTGTGATCTATACCAATATTCCAGAGGGAATTCATTTTTCTTATGAACGTCATCTCCTCAACCAGATGAGAGAAGCCTTCGGTTTCGAAGGCGTTGCGGTTCGGCTCCTGTTTAGAAAGAAAGGGAAGGAAAAATAGGATGGCAAACAAAAGGAAGAAATATCTGATAGGCATGGTGATCATCATCCTTATTTTGGCCGGCGGAATCCTTTTGCGTCAATTGAGCGGCCAGAACGGATCGAATCAGAAATTTCGCTTGGCGAAGGTCGAAAGGGGAGAGGTCAGTCTGGCGGTGACCGCCACCGGGACGATCAATCCGGTCATTAATGTCTTAGTGGGGAGCCAGGTTTCGGGGACGATCAAAGCCCTCTATGCCGATTTTAATTCCCAAGTCAAGGAAGGGCAGGTGATTGCTCAGATCGACCCGGCCATCTTCCAGGCCCAGGTGGAGCAAGGAAGGGCAAATGTCCTGAACGCCCAGGCCAATCTCCTAAACGCCCAGGCCAATCTTGAAAACGCCAAAGCCAACTTCACAAAAGCAGACGTGGCCGTTTTGGATGCAGAGAGAACCCTGGACCGGAACCGGATGCTCGTAGAAAAAAACGTCATCGCTCAGGCAACGATGGATACTGCCCAGACGAATTATGATACAGCGGTGGCCCAGAAGGATGTGGCCAAAGCCCAGGTGGAATCGGCCAAGTCACAGATCGAATCCTTCAAGGCTCAGGTGGAACAGACAAAGGCCGCTTTAAGAGTGGCAGAGACCAATTTAAGATATGCGACGATTCGGTCTCCGGTCAATGGGACGGTCATTTCGAGGAATGTCGATGTCGGTCAAACCGTCGCAGCCAGTCTCCAGGCTCCCACTCTTTTTACCATTGCCAAAAACCTGGCCGAGATGCAGGTTGACTCTAACGTGAGTGAGGCAGATGTCGGCCGAATTGCCGTGGGGCAGGATGCGACCTTTACCGTGGATGCATACCCCGAGAGGATTTTTCGCGGAAAAGTCTCAGAGATTCGCAATGCTCCTATCATCGTTCAGAATGTGGTTACGTATGATGTCGTGGTTCTGGTGAGTAATAAGGACTTGAAGTTAAAACCGGGGATGACCGCCAACGTTTCCGTTATGATTGCCCATCGAGAGGGGGTACTAAAGATACCCAACGCTGCACTCAGGTTTCGACCCGAGTCCGCAACGAAGGAAAGTGGAAAGGGTGGCCCGCCGCAGAAAACGGGTGAGCGGGTGAAAACCGGGAGAAGGGGATCAGGGAAGACCGGGGAGGGTGTGGGTCCTGTCCGCCGAGGGGAAACTGACCCCGGTCTCCATTACCGTCGGAATTACCGACGGTACTTCAAGTGAGGTGATTGGAGGGAATCTGCAGGAGGGTGGAGAGGTGATTGTTGAAGGGAACTCGAACAAGAAAGGTCAGAGCCAAAGTGGCAGTGTTCCTTTCATGCCCAGAATGCGAAAATAAGAATAGCACATGGCGCAGAGAGCATAGCGCATAGGGGACGGGGATATTGAGCAGCACCAAATCCAAAATACCAATGACCGAAATCCAAAATTCTAAACAACCGTTTTGGGTGCGTTGGAAATTGGAGTTTGAAATTTTTACGGGATTTGCATTTGGAACTCGGAAATTTGGGCCTTAGGGTCTTTGCGGTTTAGGAGAATATGGATTCAGTCATTCAAGTTCAGGATCTGGTAAAGGTCTATGACTTAGGAGAGGTGGAGGTGACTGCCCTTCGAGGAGTTTCCCTTCCGGTCGATCGCGGTGAATTCGTGGCCATCATGGGGGCCTCGGGCTCCGGAAAATCGACCTTTATGAATATCTTAGGCTTTTTGGATCGACCCACGAGCGGTCAATATCTTTTGGAAGGTATCAACGGTGAAAATCTTTCGAGAGATGAACTGGCAGACATCCGGAATCGAAAAATCGGCTTTGTTTTTCAGGGGTTTAATCTTTTATCCCGGACATCCGCCTTGGAAAATGTTGAGCTGCCGCTGGTCTATGCAGGGACCCCGACCTACAAACGGAAGGAGATGGCGCAAAAGGCCCTCTCTGAAGTGGGCTTAGAGGGAAGGGAGCATCATCATTCGAGCCAACTCTCCGGAGGCGAACAGCAACGGGTGGCTATCGCCCGGGCTTTAGTCAACCAGCCCTCTATCATTTTAGCCGACGAACCCACGGGGAATCTTGATTCAAAGACGAGTGATGAGATCATGGGTATCTTTCAACGCCTTAATCGGGAGATGGGGATTACCATTATCATGATCACCCACGAGCCCGATATTGCTGCATTTGCAAAACGTAATATTCTCTTCAAAGATGGAAAGATTGTCGACGATCATAAGAATTTGGCCCCCACCATCGCAGCAGGGGGTGGAGGTATGAAATGACCCGTCTTCTTGCAGGTCTTCGGATTGCCCTGAGGGCGCTGATGGTCAATAAGATGCGTTCAGCCCTGACGATGCTGGGGATCATCATCGGCGTGGGTGCGGTGATTGCTATGATTGCCGTGGGTTCAGGGGCCAAATCCAGAATCGCCGAGCAGATTGCCAGCATGGGATCAAACATGCTGATCGTTATGTCAGGCAGCTCAACGAGCGGTGGATTTCGGTTCGGGAGTGGAACGGTGCCCACGCTGACCGTCGACGACGCCAAAGCGATTGTATCAGAGATCCCTTCCGTGAAATATGTCGCCCCTTCCCTCCCAGGAGTGGCTCAGGTCGTTTACGGCAACCAGAACTGGTCTACCTCCATCAATGGGACAGCGCCGGAAATGCTCGACATCAGAGAATGGCCTGTGGGTTCGGGCCGCTCCTTTACCCAGCAGGATCTGGATGGAGCGACCAAGGTTTGTCTTTTGGGGACGACCGTGGTGGAAAATCTTTTTGGGGGGATCGATCCGGTTGGCCAGATTGTCCGTATTAAGAAGGTTCCTTTCACCGTGATCGGTGTCCTCGGCCATAAAGGCCAGACCTCCTTTGGACAGGATCAGGATGATACAATTTTTGTCCCCCTGACCACGGCTCAGAAAAGACTCTTCGGAATGCAATTCCCGGGCATGGTCAGGACGATTACCGTCCAGGCCAGGGGACCGGACGTCATGGGGGAGGTCGAAGAGGGGATCAATTCCATCCTGCGACAGCGGCACCGGATCCAGCCAAGCCAGGATAATGATTTTAACGTCAGGAACCTCACCGAAATCATGTCCACTGCCCAAGAAACAGCCAGTGTTATGTCCTTGTTGTTGGGCGCCATTGCCTCCATCTCTCTCATGGTCGGAGGGATCGGGATTATGAATATCATGCTTGTTTCCGTAACGGAGAGAACCAGGGAGATCGGGATTCGCATGGCAGTGGGCGCAAAGGGGCGGGATATCCTCCTTCAATTCCTCATTGAATCCTTGGTACTCAGTTTGATTGGGGGAATCTTGGGAATTGCAATCGGGGTGGCGGGGACACTCATCCTATCCAGCTTAACGCAATGGCCGACCCTCTTCTCGATGCAAGCGATCCTTTTGGCCTTTCTCTTTTCCGGATCGGTAGGAGTATTTTTTGGATTCTACCCGGCCCGCAAAGCCTCTATGCTCAACCCCATCGAAGCCCTTCGCTACGAATAAGAGCACAGGCCAGAGGGCATAGCGCACAGCCCATAGCGTTAAAACCTCTTCCGGTAATAACCCCTCATTGGCCATTCCGATAGGGATGCGAATTCGTCCCGAAGCGAATCAGAGTAGGCTTGGTCTTACACGTGTGGCCTTGCCCCGGTTCTGGCGGCTGAGGTGGAAATTCATTTTATGGAATGATAACACTGAGTGATGGCTTCTTTCAGTTTCTGCCGGGCATTGGAAGGGGAGAGGGTGGGTCGAAAAGCAAAAACGCGTTGAGCCTTTCCAGTACTTAATTCCCAGGCGTCGGCTAAAAACGGGGCTCCCTTCCACTCTTTTGCAGAGATCACTTCGAGAGTAGAAGAGGAATTGGTTACCTCGATGATGATCCGGGCAACCTCCTCCCAGCTAAGAAAAAGGGTGGAGAGGTTGAATATTTCTCCAAAGGTCTTCGGCTTTTGTGAAGCAAGCAAGAGGGCGTTCCCGAGGTCATCCAGATGGAGGAAGCTTCCACCGGCGCCTCTGGGGACCATCAAAGGCTCCCCTGCTTGCCCACGCTTGATCAGGTCACGAAGATGCCTCCCGCCAATCTCTTCGCCGTAGGACCACCGGAATCGGAAAATCGTCACAGGCAGTGCCTTGGTTTTAAAATAAGCCAACAAAAGCTTTTCTGCGGTCAGTTTGGCGATTCCGTAAAATGGTTTTCTCGCATCTTCGACCAAGCACGGATCTTCTTCGGTGATGGCAGATTTGGTGGGTTTGCCGTAGACGACTGCAGTGCTGGTGTAAAAGAAGTGAGAGATCTTTTCGGCCGCTGCCGCTTCTAGCAATAGGACATGCCCTTTGAGGTCGCTGGCCAAGAGCTCCATCGGGTCGTCAGAAAAGGACCAAGCCAGATGGACAATCACATCGGTCCCCTTGACGGCTCCACGGACGGCGGATGGGTCTTCTATCTCTCCTTTTATCAGTTCTAAATTTCTATGGTCCAACGATTGGAACTGATCAGCCTTTTTATCTAAAACCCTTATAGAATGTCCCTTGTCTAAGAGAAATCGGGTGAGGCCTTGTCCCACGGATCCAGCCCCACCCGTAATCAAGAATTTCATGATGATGGTCCTGAGGACTTAACTTTTAGTCGCCTTCTTAGCAGATTCCTTCTTTCTCCACTTGGAGATCGTTGGCCAGAAGAAGAGGAAGAGGGCGATCAACATTAACGGAAGCGCAATCGGAGGCCTGAAGAAGATCAGGGGATTGCCGTGACCCATGATGAGGGCTTGTCTCGCGGCTGACTCGGCCAGATTTCCAAGAACTAAGGCCAGCACCATCGGTGCCATGGGGTAGTCGAGTTTTTTGAAGAGATACCCAACGATACCGAAGATGATCATGTAGTAAATATCGATCATCCTGTTATTGACTGCAAAGGCGCCGATGGCGCAGACGTAGATGATGATGGGCATCAGGATGCTGAATTTGATCCTGAGGATCGCTGCAAAGGCCGGAGCAAAGGCCAGGACAAGGATGAGACCCAGGAAATTGGCCACCCAGATGCTGCCGATAAATCCCCAGACGAAATCGGCATGCTCCTTGAAAAGCATGGGTCCGGGTTGAAGCCCCATGATCATCAGGCCGCCCATGATGACGGCCATGGTCGGGGAACCCGGAATACCAAGGGTAATCATGGGAAGTGTGGCGGCGGTTCCAGCGCCGTGACCGGCTGCCTCCGGTGCAATAATACCTGAAGAAGCCCCTTTACCAAATTGATCTTTATCGGCTGCTGAACTTTTGGCGAAGCCATAAGCCATGAAAGAGGCCGGTGTTGCCCCTCCTGGCTGGATGCCCAGCCAGCATCCGATCAGGGAACCCATGATGAGTATCCTTCGAAATCGTAAGAGATCCCTCAAACCATCCCAGATGTCTTTCAATGTTACCTTGGCCTTGACCCCCTCCATCTTGAGGCCTTCTTCAACGGTGAGGAAAATCTCCCCAAGCCCAAAGAGTCCGATGACAGCGACAATGAAGTGGAACCCTCCCATGAGAGGCACCGTGCCAAAGGTCATGCGGAGTTTTCCGCTCACGATGTCCATCCCCACAGCCGCCAGAATGAATCCGAGGAAAATAGCGACCAGGGACTTTAAAGCGGATTTTCCACCCAATCGGGTCATGGCGCTGAAGGTGAGAACCATCACAGCAGCGGTTTCAGGAGGTCCAAACCTTAAGGCGAACTCCGCAATGATCGGAGCAAAAAAGGTAAGCAAAATGACGCCTATAATCGCCCCGACACCATGCGATAAGAAGGACAAGACCAGGGCCTTTCCTGCCCGTCCGCTCTTGGCCATAGGGTATCCGTCAAAAGTAACCGCTACGGCCCAGGGTTCGCCGGGGATATTAAACAGGATGGAACAGATGCCTCCCCCATAAAGCGCCCCCCAGTAGATACATGCCAGCAGAATCACAGCCGACGTAGGACTCATGGCAAAGGTAATAGGGATCAGGATAGCAACTCCATTTGCTCCACCCAGACCCGGCAGGACCCCTACGATGATTCCTAAAATGAGACCGACCATAGCGATCATAATATTGTAGGGCTGCACGGCAACGCTCAAACCCATGATCCAATTAGAAAAGATATCCAATGTCGTTCCTCCTTCCGGTTGGGATTAAAAGGGCATAAGAGCCAAAATATTTTTTCCCCACACCCCTTCAGGCAGGGGAATTAAAAATATTTTGTCAAATAAGACATAGACGACCAGAGGCACAAGAACACTCAAGAGGATCACTTTGCCCCAATGTATCCTCCCCACAACTCCCATATAGAATGCAAGATAGAGGACCGTGGCCAAATGGAGCCCGAGCAGTTCTGTCAATAGAACTACCCCGATGGCAGGAAGCAATACCCAGAGAATCTGAGCGGTACCTCCCTCCGGGACCAGGGGTTTTCCAGGCTCCTTCTTTCCTATAAATCTTTATAGCCTTCAGCAGGATAAAGAAGGTGCTGATGACGATCCCCAAACCCATATAGAACGGGAAAAATCCTGATTCGGGACCACTCATTCCCCATCCAAAGCCCAGTCTCACGGCATCTCCAAGCGCCAGAAGCCCAACCACCATTAAACCCAACGCCACGACAATGTCGGCCTTTCGCATCTTTCCTCCCTTTAAGACGCTCCTCAAAATTCAAACGTCATAGAAGGTAAGGGAACAGGAGATCCTCCCGTTCCCTTACGAAGGCTTGTTTTTCCTCTATTACTTGATCAATCCTCCCTTGGTCATGAGGTCTTTATGAATGACTTCCTGCTCTCCGACCCATTTGGCATAATCAGGGCCTGAAAGGAACGCTGCCTTAAGACCCATGTCTGAGACGTATTTTTTCCATTCCGGGAGTTTCGGTGACTTTCTTCAAACAGTCCACATAGAAATCCTGCTGCTCTTTTGTGATGCCGGGGGCTGCAAAGATACCACGAAGCATCAGATAGCTCATATCCACACCCGTAGCTTCCTTCATCGTCGGAATCTTATCCCACTCCGGAAGGGCAATGCGCGCGTGATCAATGGTCGCTAACGGTTTCAGTCTTCCCGCCTTCCAGTGGCTGACGGCTTCTGCAGGATTGTTGACTGTTGAATTGATGTGCTTGCCGACGAGCTCGACCGCCACATCTCCGCCACCCTTGAAGGGGACATAGGTAAACTTTACGCCAAAGGCCTGCTCCATCATGATGGTGATGATTTGGTCTTCCTGGGCTGTCCCTGTTCCACCCATCATGAATTTTCCCGGTTCTTTTTTTACGGCATCGAGGTATTCTTTAACCGTCTTATAAGGGGCCTCCGCATTGACCCAGAGGACAAAATAGTCAAGGGCAAGGCGGGCAAGCGGTGTCATATCCTTCCAACTGAAAGGAACACCTGTTGCCAGAGGGGTTGTAAAGAGATTGGACAGGGTGATGATCACCGTATTGGGGTCACCCTTTTTCCCCTTGACATACATAAACCCTTCCGCCCCTGCACCTCCTGACTTATTAATCACGATCCAAGGTGTTGGGCAAAGCTTGTACTTCGAGACAAGCGGGGAGATGAATCGAGCCATCTGGTCAGCCCCACCACCCGATCCCGCAGGGACGACGAACTCCACGGGCTTATTGGGCTGCCAGGCGTCTGCCGTTCCGATCATGCCGAAAAACATCATCAATGAACAAACCGCTACCCCCATCATTCTTAATGGCACTTTTTTCATGTCTTACCTCCTCTCAAGGGTTTTAGAAGACGAATCCAAGAATTCCTTTTTGACACTTCAACAGAGACCCCTGGAATCTTCCTTTTTCAATTCTTTTTTCGCACCCCATCCCTGAACCGTGTGAGGATCAAGGATGGGTGGACCTTTTTTTCCGTTATTTGGATTTCGTTTTGGCTCGTCCTTTGGGTGTCGGAATAGGAGCCTCCACAGCAATGGCCTTAATCTTTTGAATCTTCTCATCCACAAAGGCCTGCATCTTGGCGATATGCTCTGCCTTCAGATGCGAGAAACGCCCCTGATATTTCATATATTCGCCGACCGGTTTATACTTCTTCGGAATATGGGAATATTTGTATTGACCATTTTCCCACTCATAAAGGGTCCACATCCCTGTTTCAACCGCCAGACGGCCCATCTCCAGTGTCAGTTTTTCATCAAACTTCCAACCCTTGGGACAGGGCGCCAGCATATGGAGGAAAGTGGGGCCGTCATAATTGAGGGCCTTCCGCACCTTGTTCATCAGATCGAGGGGATAGGAGACACAGGTGGTGGCGACATACTTGACGGCCGGATGGCCCCCAATGACCATTTGGGGAGGATCTTTCGGAAAAAGGGTTTTGCCCTCGGGAATCATCTTGCCCGGAGGGGTAAAGGTCGTATTCGCCCCATAAGGGGATGGTGGGTGAGGTCTGAATCCCCGTATTGGCATAGGATTCGTTATCGTAGCAGATGAAGAGAGCGTCATGGCCGCGATACATCAATCCCGACATGGCCTGAAGGCCGATATCCACGGATCCGCCATCCCCTGCCATACAGATGACGTTTGGAAAAGGTCCATCATATTTGCCCTTGCGTGCCAACGTTTTATAGGCGGCCTCAATTCCGGATGTCACGGCCCCGCCATTGGTGATCTGGGAATGGATCCAGGAGACCGCATAGGGGGTGCAGAGATAACTCGAATTCGCCACATACATGCAGCCGGTCGGTCCAATAAAGATGGTGTCTTTGCCGGCCGCCTTTGCTACGAGACGGTAGTTCAGGGCCGGACCGCAGCCGGAACAGGTCCGGTGTCCGGGCACATACATCTCCTCTCTCGGCGCGCCACGGAGAGACTTGATCGGTTCCAGAATCTGTTTTTTATAATCAAATGCTTGCATCATTGAACACCTCCTTAATTTATCGAAAGGGATCTATATTTCTTCTTCAAAACCAACCCAGTAAACAAGCTGCTGGGTCTTCTTATCTTTGGCCATCTGCGTGAGGATTTTAGCCATGTAGTAGAAATCCTCGAGCATGATGACATCCCCACCCAAACCGGCCATAAAAGAGGTAACCAGTGGTCTTTTATCCAGATCGTAAAGAGAGGTCCTGACTTCATGAATCAGATTTCCACCTCTCGTTGCACCACCGTAAGAAGTGCTGCTCTCCACGCAACCCACTGCTTTCACCTGAGAGAGAGCCTCCGCAATTTGCTCGGTGGGCCAGGGACGAACCCATCTCGGCCTTACCATCCCTGCCTTTACTCCCTGGCTTCGGAGATGGTTGATTGCCGACTTGCAGGTATTGGCATGAGCCCCTTGGATGAAGAATGCGATTTCCGCATCCTCCATCTTATATTTCTCCAGATAGGGGTCATAATTTCGTCCGAAAATGCGGTTGAAATCATCGATCGCTTTTTCGATTACTTTTGGAAGTTCCAAAAAGGTCATTGCCCTCTGCGCATCCATCGGTGCACCCTGATCGGGCCGGATTTGCGGACCGTGCGATACCGGGCATTGAGGACTGAGAGGATGAGGAGCCTTATAGGGAGGTAAAAATTCTCTCACCTGGGCCATCTCAGGTAGAATGACCTTATCCGGAATATGGGAAAGGAAGTAACCATCCTGGCATACAAACTGGGGCAGCATGATCCGCGGGTCTTCTCCCACGCGGTAATTGATCAAGGTATTATCAAAGACCTCCTGTGGGGTTGCGGCCCAGCCCATCAACCAACCCTGATCCCTTGCAGACATGGCATCGGTATGCTCCGAACCAAAATCACCCGGAGGATCGAGGGTTCGATCCGCAATGGCCATCTGGAAGAGGATAACGGCCGCCGGCTGCCGGGCTATAGACTTCAAACGCATAGGTGACACCCACTCCGGAACTTCCGGTATAGGCACGGGCGCCGGCTGCCGAAGCGCCAAGCGCCACGGAGACCTGGGCGTGCTCGCCTTCACCATGGATAAATTCTGCATCCAGTTCGCCGTTGGCGACCATTCTGGCAAGCTCCATCATGATCGCCGTATAGGGACGGATGGGGAACGAACAGATGACCTCTACTTCTGCAAATTTTGCTCCTTGTGCTGCTGCTGCGCAGCCGCTGAGCATTTTTTCTTGAGCCATAATTTTTCCTCCTTCATTAGAAAGGTTTTTCGAGACGAACAACCCCATCCTCAAAGTCAAGCTCTGGGGCAGCACTCAGGGCATCCGCCGGACATTCGTGGATGCAGATCTGACAGCCTTTGCAAAACTTCCAATTCCATTCCATCTTTTCTTCCTTTTCATTGAAAGACCAGCAGGAATCGGGACAGGCGATATAACAGGTAAAACAGCGGGTGCACTTCTCATGGTCAATCACGGGACGAACAATCCGCCAGTTTGACGTGATGAAAAGCTCCTGCTGCTTGACCGGGGCGGGCGTGATCGCCCCAAAGGGAACTTCTCTGTCTTTTGGAACTTTTATAGGCATAACCTTCTCCTTTCTATTAACTTCTTAATATAAGTGATTTATCATTCTGCATTCCGCATTCTGCAATCCGCACTCGGGATCAGCCTCCCCAGAAGTACTCAGCCCGGGATTTACGAAATTTTTGGAGTTTTCACTTCATTATAGCCACGATCCATGGCTGCAACGTCGCTCACAATCTTTGCCAGGTTCTCTTTTTTGGCCATACCCGTCACCCTCGCCATCGCTCCAAGGATGGGGGCGGCAATGCCGGCTCCAATTCCTGCCGTGTCAACCCCTCCTTCAGAACCGGAGAAGTCAACCGTCTTTATCCCGGAGATTCCATCGGCGTCCACCGTGGCAATGGCACCCAGCAGATCCGCATTCGGAATAAATTTGAGCATATAATCGATCGGCCGGTTCGTATTGATGATCAGGAGACCGCCTTCAGGCATCCCTTTGAGCACATTGATCCCTTTAACGATGGTGGGTTCAACGATCACCACCACATCCGGGTGAGCGTTCGTATAGAGATATTTCATCTCGATCTCTTCATCACTGATTCTCGCGTATTTCCGGGTCGTAACGAGCACACGATCGGGCAGGTCTTCGTAATTGTCAAAGGCCTGGACGAATTTGCCCTCCATCTTTGCAGCCTGGGCAAAGGCATTGGCGACGTCACGGGCCTCTTTGTCCATGACCACCCCTCGTGTCCAAACAGTTATTTCAGTCACTTTACCCATAAACGAATACCTCCTTAAAGCAATGTTGATCAATTAAACTGATTTTCCTAAACCTTAACACCAGAACATAATCCGTTTAATGACGGCGATGACTTTTTCCCACCTCCTTTCTTTTTTTAAAGAGTATATCTTCCACCTCCTCCAAGTGCCGACGCATGGCCTGTCGACTGGCTGCAGGATTACGCCTCTTGATGGCAGCAAGGATCTCCTGATGGCCTTGAAGGGATTTCTGTTTTCTTTCCTCCGTTTGAAGGTACCTCTCACGGGTTTGTCTCAAGAAGGTCGAAAAGGGCAAGCAGAAGACGTTCCAAAACCCTGTTTCTTGCCATCCGGGCCAGACAATGATGAAAATCGGAATCGGTTTGAATCGGGTTCATCCCGCGGCCGACTTCCTTTTCTTGTTCTTTGAGGATCTCCTCCAGCTCGTTGATTTCTTCGGGGGCTGCATTTTCTGAAGCCAGTTGAGCCACTTCGGGCTCGATGATTTTACGGAGGGAAAAGATATCGATCAGATCATCCTTTTCATGAAAGAGGGAGGTGGCCAAGGGTTGCACCAGGGCTTCTTCACTCGAGGCGATGACGTAAGTTCCATTTCCCTGTCGTCTCTCCACAAGGTTCATCGTTTCAAGGGAAAAGATGGCCTCCCTGACAGAGGCGCGGGATACCTTGAAGGTTTCGACTAGTTCTCTTTCTGTCGGGAGCTGGTCGCCTCGCTTTAATTTCCCCTTCTCGATAAGATGATCGATCTGTCTTACGATATCCTCATAGGCTCGCTTTTTTCTCACTGCTTTCAACATGAGGAAACCCCTCCTTCTCCTGAACCTCTTTGAGCGCCTCTTCAAAATGAGAAGCAGTGACCAAAAGCTTCTTTGATTTGCTTTTCTCCGGGTCTTGGATCAACCCGCCGATGGCCATCATGGTTGCACTCCTGCAGATGAAGGCGATTTGAGAACCCGCCATCCCTTCCGTGCCTTTGGCCAATTCCGCCAGGTCGACGTCGTCGGCTAAGGGCCTCTCTTTCGTGTGGACCCGAAAGATCTCCAACCGCTCTTCCTCATCGGGGATGGGAAATTTAAGAATATAATCGAGCCGTCCGGCGCGCATTAAGGCGGGATCGAGCAAATCTTCACGATTCGTCGCCCCGAGCACGATGACCTGAGAAAGATCGCTCAGGTTATCCAACTCGTTGAAAAACTGACTGGCCATGCGTTCAACCGCCCCGCCGTCACTTCCGTAACCGCGGGTGGTCACGAGGGCATCGATTTCATCGAAGAACAGGATGCAGGGGGCCGACTGTTTCGCCTTCTTAAAGATCTGATGGAGCGCCTTTTCTGATTCTCCAAGCCATTTCGAGAAAAGGATGGGACCGCTGATGGAGATGAAATTCAAGCCCGTTTCGCCCGCCAAAGCCTTTGCCATCAGCGTCTTCCCCGTGCCTGAGGGCCCGGAGAAAAGAACCCCTCTCGGGGGGCGCACGTTTCCTTCGTCAAAAAGCTCCGGGAATTTGTGAGGCCAGTCGACGATGGAGATAAGGGTTTCTCTGATTCGCTTCAATCCGCCGATGTGATGCCACTGGACCTTAGACCTTTCGGTGTAGAATTCACGCGTGGCCGTGGGTTCAATCTCACGGAGGGCGGTTAAGAAATCCTCCATGGTGATCTGCAGATGATCCGGGTTGAGCAGCATGGCATCGAGATGATTTTCGCCCTCGAGAGAAAGATATCTCCTTAAAGCCACCATCCCCGCCTCTTTGCATAAGGCCTCGATGTCCGCTCCGACAAAGGCATGGGTAATTTGCGAAAGACGGTCCAGATCGACATCCGGGGCCAGAGGCATACGGCGGCTGTGAATCCTGAGAATGGCCAGGCGGCCTTCGACGTTGGGAACCGGAAGAGCGATCTCACGGTCGAAGCGACCCGGTCGTCTGAGAGCGGGGTCGATCATCTCCGGGATGTTGGTGGCGCCGATAACGATCACCTGTCCGCGGGAGACCACCCCATCCATCAGGGCCAGGAGCTGGGCAACCACCCTTTTTTCGACATCCCCTAAAACCTCTGCGCGCTTTGGAGCAATGGCATCGATTTCGTCGATAAAGATGATGCTGGGCGCATTGCGGGTTGCATCTTCAAAGATCTCCCGGAGGCGGGCTTCACTTTCGCCGTAGAATTTATGGATGATTTCCGGTCCGTTGACACGGATAAAATGGAGCTTGGTTTCGCTGGCGATGGCGCGGGCAATCAAGGTTTTCCCCGTCCCGGGAGGACCGTAGAGAAGCACCCCCTTGGGTGCTTCGACCCCCAGTTTTTCAAAGACTTCCGCGTAGCGCAAGGGGAGTTCGACCATCTCGCGAACGAGCCTTAATTCTCTTCTGAGTCCGCCCACATCCTCGTAAGAGACATGAGAAGGTGGCTTCGACGGGGAAATCCGGGTTTTTGATGAGGAATTTGGTTTTTGAGTTAATCAAGACCCCCCCGGAGGGGGAAGTCGCTTCGACCAGGAAAAAACGGTCTTTCCCCGTCAAAAAGGGAATATTGATTTTATCCCCAATCAGGACGGGTAATCCCTGGAGGATTTTTGGAAACTGCTCCAACTCGGTTCCTTCCGGGACGACGTTTGTTAAATCGAGAGGCGTGATAAGGACCGTGGCGGCGATTTTATAGGGGATTTTTTTTATTCTTACAATTTCCCCCAGGTTTACCTCGGCATTGCTGCGGGTGATCCCGTCGATCTGAATGATTTTTTTCCCGTAATACTCGGGGAAGGTTCCGGTGATCCTGGCGACGGTCTTTTTCTCCCCGCTCATCTCGATCAGATCGCCAAGGACGCCCCCTAATGCCTTGATATCCTCTGGATCAAGGCGCGCCAATCCCTTCCCGACGTCTTCAGCCATTGTCTCGCTTACTCTTAGATCTATCGTCGCCGACATTCAGGAAGCCTCTATCCAGGGAGCAGGAAATCGAACCCTTTCGCCGTGAAGGAAAACGTTCTTGTGTGGCCGGGATGTTGCCCCGCTGGGACGTTGGAGAGGAAACAATGAGCTCTACCTGCGGGGCTTCATTGGTTTAGTGATCAGACCATTCAACAAGTCTTTTTATCCAAAAGTCTGTACTCTTGTCAAGACATTTTTTTGAGACTTTCCCGAATTTTCGGCTAGGGGGGGAGGAGATGATCGGTCTGTTTGCCCCGTTCGAGACTTGTCTCTACATGGGGTGAACGCGGGGTTGAATGTCCCGTGTGAGCCTTCGCGTTAGAATGGTGAAGACTTTCCCAACGGGGTTTATTTGTCTCCTTTTCTTGCTTTCTCCAAAAGAATTTCTGCACGAACAGGATGGGTTATTCCAGAGGAATATCAACAGGCACATTGCCTTCCCTGATCGGTGGAACGATGGGGGGTTGCCCCGTTTTCTTCAAAATCTGCCGCCCTTCTGCAGAGAGCATCAGTTTGATGAAGTGATTCGCTGAAGTGATATTCTTTGCAGTACATGGAATTGTAGCCACGTTCCGGATATTTTCACTCAGGTTTACCTTTGCAGGAAATGAAATGATATCCGTTTCATCGGCAACCGTCACCGCGGCTGACAGATAGACGATACCGGCATCGGCCTTACCGCTTTTAACCGCTTTCAAAACATCAGGAATAGTTTCTTCCTTTACGGCCCTGTCTATTATCCTTTGCGACACATCCGGCTTGCCTTCGGCTGCCGCTGCTCTTTTGATAAATTCAATCGTCCGGTTAGTGGCCATGTCTTTTTCACCGGTTACCCGCGCAAGCTTTACCTCGTCCTTGATCAAATCGGTCATTTGCTTCACACCAAGTGGGTTGCCTTTTTTCGTGATAATCACCAGTTCATTGGCCGAAAATACGACGTACCAGGATGCGGCGTCCTTGCTGCCGACCTTCTTGCCGAACATATTCTTAACCACCGCCGGATCGGAAGGTGCGAAGACGTCGCAGACATCCCCTTTGAGGATTCGCTCGGCCAGCTCTCTGGACCGACCGGAGGTAAGATTCACGATGATGCCGGGGTTTTTCCCCTCAAACGCTCTTTTCATTTCGTTCATCGGGCCAGCCAATGAATCAGCATGCCACACCTCTAAAGTCATTTTTTCCCCTCCCGCATTTTGGGCAGCCGCCGCAGTTTGGCAGTACCCGGCCAATGCTACCATCAATACCAGTAAACCCAGGGAACAGAGGACTTTCGAGAACGAAGACATGAAGGAACCCTCCTTTGCTCGATGCGCGACAATCCAGGGTCTTCCCCGCTTGCCGAACGACTAAAACAAGGCTCGGCGGACTCGGCCCCATGCAAGGGAAATCGCCGGCCAGAACAGCAGGAGGAGCCCGGCGGTCATAATCGCGCCGACAAGCCAGTTTGAAAAGAAAATACTCAATGCTCCCTGGGATCCCAATATGGCCTGGCGGAACGAAACTTCAGTCGGGTCTCCAAGCACTATGGCCAATATCAGAGGTGCCAATGGATAATCCAGCTTTTTGAAGACATAACCGATAACGCCGAATGTCAGCATGACCCAGATGTTGAACATGGCATTGTTCACGGTGAAGGCGCCGATCGCACACACCACGACAATGACCGGGGCGATGATCGAAAAGGGGATGCGAAGGATCGCCGCGAATAGCGGCACGGTGGACAGAACGATGACCAGGCCGACGACGTTCGACAGATACATGCTGGCGATCAGGCCCCAGACAAAGTCCTTTTGCTCGATGAACAACAGCGGACCCGGCTGCAGCCCCCAGATCATCAGGCCGCCCAGCAGCACCGCTGCAGTGGCAGAGCCGGGGATGCCCAGCGCCATCATCGGCAGCAGCGCGGCGCAGCCGGACCCGTGGGCAGCAGTCTCGGGTGCAAGCACGCCTTCCAGTTCACCCTTGCCGAAATTGGCGCCATTTTTTGAAATGCGCTTAGCAAGGCCGTAGCTCATGAAGGATGCGGCTGTTGCACCGCCCGGTTTGAAACCCATCCATGCACCGATGGCCATGCCTAAGAGCAGCGTCAGCCAGTACTTTGGTAGCTTTTTCCATGTTTGCCACACGACCTTCGGGTTGATCTTGGCGTGTACACCTTGGAATTTAAGACCCTCTTCCATGCTGACCAGGATTTCTCCGACGCCGAACAGGCCGATCACCACAACCAGGAAATCGACGCCCCGCAGCAGCTCGGACCAACCAAAGGTAAGGCGGAGCGTGCCGCTGACGTTATCCATGCCGATTTGGGCCACGCCAAAGCCGAGCATTAGGGAGGCGATGGTCTTGAACGGGTCCTTGCCCGTGCCGATGAAACTGGCAAAGGTCAGAAAATAGACGGCAAAGAATTCCGGTGGACCGAATTTCAGCGCAAACTTTGCCACCAGCGGCGCAAGGAAGGTGATCATCAAAACGGAAAAAAGGGCGCCGAAGAACGATCCGGTGAAGGAGGCGGTGAGAGCTTCGCCGGCCCTGCCCTGCTGGGCCAGGGGGTAGCCGTCGAACGTGGTGGCCACCGAATGCGATTCACCGGGAATATTGAACAGGATCGAGGTAATGGCTCCTGCAAACAACGAGCCCCAATAGATACACGATAACATGACGATTGCCGAGGTGGGAGACATAGTAAACGTGAGCGGCAGCAGGATGGCAACGCCGTTCGGCCCTCCCAAGCCCGGCAGCACGCCGACGATTATTCCCAGTATAAGGCCGATCGCCATCATGCCGAGGTTATACCAGCTAAATATAAGCAAAAAACCATGGAATAGATTTGCCAGGTCCGCCACTTGACAATCCTCCTAAACGGTAACGCTTTCAAAAATCGCATAGCGCATAGGGCCCTTCGATTTCACTCAGGGCAGGCGCCGCGCATGGCGTAAGAACTCAAAATAAAAGTTAAAAATTAAACCAGAGACTATTTCCATGATATCAGAGGGAATTGGTGAAAACCGCTTAATAACCGAACAGGGCTTCCAGCGGCCCCTTGGGCAGCGGAACCATGAACTGAATTTCAAACATCCAGAAAAGCATTATACTTATGCAGACGCTGACCAGGATGACTTTAAGCCAGCTGAACTTGGCCAGCGCCCGCATGAAGCCCCCGATGAACACCGCGGAGGCGACATAGATGCCAATGAATTGGGTGACCAATACATAGAGAACAGCAGGTATCAGCACGTAAAGCACCATCTTGAAACGGTCCCAAGAAACGAAGAGTTCATGATTGCGGTGTTTGCCGAAAAGCGCCCTGAGTAAAATGACAACGCTTGAAATACTGATGATGGCCCCGGTGCGGAACGGAAAGTATCCAGCCTGAGGCCCTTCAGGGGCCCAACCCATCCCGATTCTCTGGCTGTCCATCATCATCACAACGCCGATGAGGAAGATGGCGACTGCCACGATCACCTCCGCTGCCTGATAGGTCAACCGGACCGAACGAGGTCGTTCCTGCGTTTGTTTCTGTTCCATGCACTACCTCCCCTGACGAACGGAGAAACAGAGCCGGTCCGGCGGATCGGGCTACAGTACCCGGACCCGCCGGAGCCGGCGTGATTCTGAGCTATTTCTTCGCTGCAAACCCGGCTTCGGTCATCAGCTGTACGTGTTTTGCCATATCTTTTTTCAGGAAGTCGACAAACTCGTCTCCGGTGGCATAGTGCCGCGTGAGCGCCATGTTCTCGGTGTATTCTTGCCACTCCGGTTTTGAAACTACCTGTTTCAGCAGATCGGCGTAGAACGCGACCTGTTCCTTGGTGGTTCCGGGTGGCAGGAAGAAGGCGCGCAGCATCTGGTATTGCACATCGATTCCCTGCGACTTGCAGGTGGGGATGTCGGACCATGCTATGTCCGCAATCTTTTTCTTATAGTCCATGGGCTTATCGGAGAAAACGCACAAGGGGCGCGCCGTGCCGGCCCGCCACTGAGCAACGTTCTCGCTGGGGTTGTTGACATTGGAATCGATGTGTTTACCGGCCAGTTGGGTGGAAGCCTCGCCTCCGCTTTTATAGGGGATATAGATTATTTTTTTCCCGACAACTTTTTCGAGTGCAACATTGATGATCTGGTCTTCTCGCTTCGAGCCGGTGCCGCCCATCTTGAAGGACCCCTCCGACGCCGCTTTTATGGCGTTGACATAGTCCTTCGCCGTCTTGTAGGGCGAATCTGAATGGACCCACAGGATAAAATCATCCAAAGCGATCATTGCCACGGGGTTGAAGTTTTCCCAGCCGAGCGGCAGACCCTGCGCGATCGGCAGGGTATAGATGAGGGAGAACGCAACCAGGAGTTTGTGGGGATCAGCCTTGGCCTCTTTGACCTCCATGGCGCCCTCGGCGCCGCTCGCGCCGCCCTTATTGAAGATCATAACGGGCTGTTTGATCAATTTGTGCTTCAGAATGATGCCCTGGATTGTGCGCGCCATCTGATCTGACGCACCGCCCGCGCCGGCGGGAACAATGAACTCCACCGGCTTGGTGGGTTCCCAAGCGGCGGCGCCAGAGGGTACCGTCGCGGCACCTGCCAGGACTACCGCAGCCATCAGGATACTGTACGATAACCTTCTAATCTGTCTCATCGTTTTTCCTCCTTCTTTTGGTTAGGTTCTTTTGGTGTATGAAACACCATCACTCCAATTTCAACGCGCGGCAAGGAAATCCATCGCCGCCATGACACCACCTTGTTTATAAGGCACGCCGGTCAGGGCAAACCCCATTTCCACCCCGCCCAGGGTCCCGATCAACATCAGGTCGTTGAAATCCCCCAGGTGGCCGATCCGAAAGACCCGATCCTTTAGTATTCCCAGACCGTTTCCCAGGGACATGTTGAACTTGTCAAGCACCGTCGCCCGGAATGCGTCCGCGCTGTGCCCCTCGGGCATCAGGACCGTCGTCAGGACCGGACTGTACTCTTCGGGGTTAAGACAGAGGATCGGAAGCTCCCAGGTCCGAACCGCCCGACGCGCGGCTTCGCCATGACGATGATGACGGTTGAAGACGTTTTCGAGTTCTTCTTCCATCAGCATGCGGAGGGATTCCCTGAGGCCGTAGAGCAGATTGGTCGCCGGAGAGCTCGGGAAAAAGCCGTCCTTGTTGGCCGTGAACATCTCATCCCAGGACCAGTAGGATTTGATGAGACGGGCTTTTTTCGAAGCGGCAAGGGCCTTGGCGCTGACCGCGTTGAACCCGAGGCCGGGAGGAAGCATGAGCCCCTTCTGCGAGCAGCCGACTGTGACGTCTACCCCCCATTCGTCGTGGCGGTAGTCGATGGAGCCGAGGGAGGAGATCGTATCGATCATGAAGAGCGCCGGATGGCCGGCCCGGTCAATGGCCTGACGCACCTCGGCGATTCGGCTCGTGACGCCAGTGGATGTTTCATTATGAACGACGGCAACCGCCTTAAAGGAGTGTTTTCGATCTTCGGTTAATTTCGATTCGACCACAGCGGGATCGACACCATGGCGCCAGTCCCCGGAAACGAAGTCAACCTCCAGCCCCAGGCGGATCGCCATATTCTTCCAGAGGGTGGCAAAGTGCCCCGTTTCGAACATCAGTACCTTGTCCCCGGGCGAGAGGGTGTTGACCAGGCTCGCCTCCCACGCGCCGGTTCCTGACGAGGCGAAGATCATGACGGGACCGGCCGTTTTGAACACGCCTTTGAGACCTTCAAACACCTCGCCGGCCAGCGCCTTGAACTCGGGTCCGCGGTGATCGATGGTCGGTTTGGCCATGGCCCGCAGGACCCGTTCAGGCACGTTCGTTGGCCCCGGAATCTGCAGGAAATGACGTCCACTCGGATCTGACATCTCTATTCCTCCGCCTGTCTTGATAGTCTCTAAGTGGCAAAAAAAAGGGTAAGAGCTCGCTTCAGGGTCGGTTGTTTATACAAGAAAGAGAAATTGCATGTCAAGAGAAAAGACCGCAAGATAGTAACCCTCAGAAGGTGAGAAAATCCCCGAACGGTAAGCCCGCCGGTCGAAAAGTGGATATCCCATCGGAGCTGCAATGACCGATCACAGAGGGTTCTGTGCCCGTCGTCCGTGGCGACCGGTCGCGGAACTTCCGCGTAGTCCCCTGATCTCCTCCCGCCCCGCTTTTTCACACGCCTTCTGCGACGTCCTTCCTGCCGGCCTTTTCTCCTTTCCGGATATTCTCAAGAAGCAATTCCGCCCGGACCGGATTGAAAACCCCGCACTCGCAGCACCTGGCCATGACCGTTGCAGCTTTTTTCGGCGTCAGTCTACGCAACTTGACATAGTCGATCATCTTCCTGATCAGGTTGAATGAAACCATGCCATGGCCGCACATCGGAGTTAAATTCCAAGATTTCCCTTTCAGGCAAGCGGTCCGTTGCCCCCCAGAAACCGAGGGAATGCTCGACGCTGTGCCGCTGGATACCGGCCTTCCGGCAGCACTCCTGCACCTCCTCCAGGAGTCCGCTGACGTTGATGGAGATTCCCAGGTCGGCCGCGATCAGTTCCTCCACCACCTTTTGGAGGCGTATCGAGGTCAGTGAAGACGGCGGCTGCCCCTGCGCCATCTTCCTGGTTGGCGATCAATTTCTCGATTTCAATGTCGTCCTGATGGATATTCCCCTGTTTGCCGTCCCCCATATTCACGGGGTGATATTTGAGGCAGATTCGCATGAATTCCCGAAGCTTCGGGGCAGACCCTTCACGGGTGATTCCCTTTGCCGTATGGGCGAAGATGACGTAATCGTTTCTTAAGCTTTCCGCAGACCCTTGACGATGAAGGGTGTTGGTCATGGGTTACCCTCCTTAAATAAGGGGCGGCCCAATCCGATATTTGTTTTTCCGTTTGCCGAAAGTCGGTATCCGGCATTTCTTCACCCACTCCACATGGGGAATCGATCCATCTGGAAGGGCCCTAGATGCCGCCCCCACGCTGATCACCGTATCGATTTCTTTCTGGACATTTTCCAATGCCCGGAGAAACTCAGGTATCCGGTCGAGTCTCGTCTTAATTTCGATGATGGCGGAGAGGACCTTCTCGTTCAGAATCTCTTCTTTCATTTTCCCGGTTTCCGTATCGACCATCAGCTGGGTGACGGGGTTTTCCTTTTCGAAGTGGGGTTTGAGCTTGCGAGAGCCATGGCCACTTTCTCGATGTCTCGAGAAGAAAGCTCCGGTTCCGGGTCTTCCCATTTCGACGACAAGCCCCACGTCTCCCTGCGGAGCCTTCCGGTGACGTCGTTGCGTTTTGATCTCGTCTGTTCCGCGCCCCATGACCCCTGTGCCCGGATGAACCGTCGTAGGATCGCTGAAGACGGCCCGGAGACTCCTCGGCCATTCGAGTTGGGGAAGGGTGAGGGCGCCTGTCGGACAGACATCGACCTCGGCAAGATAGTTAAGTCGAAAGAGGGAGAGCACTCTCCGGATTCCCCGGACAAACCAGGGCGAATATCCTTCACTCCGGCATACCCGGTGGCAGGTATTGCATTCCACGCACTCCTCCTGATTGACAACGGACTTGCCGTCTTCATCCAGATAGATCACGCCCATGGTGCAGACTGCGTGACAGTTCCCGCAGCCCACGCATTTCTTCTTATCGATCTCCATGAGTTTTCCTTACTTCAGAATAAACGTTTCACCGCAGAGCCGCCGAGGGCGCAAAGAAAGAATTTTTTGTTTGTCGGGAGATACCGACAAACAAAAAGGCTTCTTTTTTTCTGTGATATGAGTGCCAAGGGCATAAAATGGTCGATCTTATTCCCCAAGCGAAAGAGTTTCTGCTCCAATCGTCGTCTCCCGATTGGGGCAGAATAAAACTTCCCTCTGCGATCTCTGCGGCTCTGCGGTGGAAACTGGTCATGGACTTAAGCCGCAATCGATTCTACCGTTCTTAGGCGGCAGGATTACTTCTTCCAGGCGTATCCGGAAAGTCGATGTCCGGTCTCTATCCCGAGATCCTTAATCATGAGCGAAGCCTTTGCCCTGGCTTCCATTTTTTTATCCATGGGAATATGAAGCCCGGCGCCGAACCTCTCGCTGCACAATTGAGATAAGGTGCCCAGTGTCTTTGGGCTTCCAGTAATTGGAAGGGCAGGCCAGAAGTAGACCGGGATGCCCATTGCCAACATGGCCATGGCTTCGGTTACCTCAGAACTTCTGTTGGCTTCCGCAAAACAGGCAAAGATCGGGTAATTTTTAAGGTCCTTTTTCCCGGCCGCTGCGATGCTCAAAAGGAAATCAGTGATCCCGCCATTCTCACTGCTTCCAAGGTCGATCACCGGAGGAATGTTTTTGCCGAGGGATGGAAGCAGTTCGGACAGCCCTTTCCCGGTTTCTTTCCCGTTCTTATCGGGATTCAGGAACCCGTACTTGGCAAGGGCGATGCTCGCTTCTCCTCCGGACAAGCAGAGAATGTCTTTCCTTAAGAGCTCTTCAACAATTGTAGCAATCTCTCTGTCCTGGGTGAACTTCACATTGCCGCTTCCCGAGAAGATCGCTATCCCTTTAATGCTCTTTCTTGTCAGAGCATCCAGGATCTTCTTCACGTTCAGATCGTCGGATGAAAAGCCCAACTGGGCAGATTCCCTGCTTTCAGGAATATCTCTCGACAAGACCTTTCGGAATTGAAAGGACTTCTTTGCCTTCTCAATAATTTCTCTGGCCATGGCATCGGGCTTCTGCTGCGGGTTCAGGCCTTCTGCCGGAACGATGGGGATCTCCCATTCCTTCGCGATCGCTGCGAGAGAGGGATTAACGAATTGGTCTCCGGCCACAATCAGGTCAACGGCACCGGTCATGAGGGGGATCTCCTGGGAACCGTAATTTGTCGCCGCGCCGAGCGAATAGGGCGGAAGCAAGGGATCCGTACAGACACCCAGAACGTTCACTTTCGCCTTCTTCGCTGCCTCAACGATTTTATACTTGAGAACGGGAGAGAAGTACCCGTACAGAAGGATGTTGGGCGCCCCCTTTTGCAGGATCCCGAGATTAACCTCCACCTTCGTGGGCGTCGAATCACCGAAGACTGACTTTTTCAGCTTTCCGTGAATCCTCTGGGCCAGACAGGCCAGAAGTGAGACCCTGAAAGCCCAGAGAAGGATTTCTTCCACACCTGCGATTCCTCCCTCCAGCTTTCCGGAGGCTTTTAAGAGATCCTTGTTCAATCCTCTGGGAGAGACTCCCATCTCCTCCCAAAGGCGGATCAAAGCCCTTGGAAAATCTTTCTTCACCCCGTTTCCTCCATTCGCAAGGAGGTCCACTGTTTCTTTGAGAATCAGATCCGTTTCACCTTTCTTCTTCGGTTTGATTCCGCCGGACTCAACCCCTTCCTTAAAGCCGCTGACCTGGTCGAGGACGGCCATTGCCCCTTTCATGACAAGCCTTAACAGGGCCTGACTTGCCAGTATGTCTTTATCCTTGCCACACACTCCTGTCTTATTCGAATCCCGGAAGGGATGGCTGATACAGGGACCCTGGAGGCAGTCCCGGCAGCTCAACCCGGCTTCACAAAATCCGCATTCCGGAAGCTGACCTTCGAGACGGTCCCAGACCAGGGAAATCTCCCTGTCTGCGGCCTTTGGCAAGAAAGCTTCAATGGCGCTGTCAGCGGTCTTTTTCTGGATGAACTCCATGGTATCTCCTTTCGTCTATAAGTCGTACCCGGTAATTTTCAGGGTTTCTTCAGGTTTGCCTGTTTTCATCCTTTCACGGAACTAATGGGCTCAAAGGCCTTCTTCCGATAATCCTTCCGGTCTTCCAGCTGGATGGCCTTGGTCGGGCAGACCTCTGCGCAGATCGGATAGCCCATATTCCGGCAGCGGTCGCATTTGATTGCCACTTTCATGGAAGACGAGGGATTGATAATGCCGAAGGGGCAGACCATGACGCACATCCAGCAGGCAATGCAGGTCGGCTCATGGACAAAGACCAGTCCCGTCTCCGGGTCCCGGCGCATCGTCCCATTGGGACAGGCCTCGATACAGGGCGGATTTTCACAGTGCCGGCACTGGAGAGCGAAGTTTTTCCCCTCCACATGGACACGGGGCACCGGCTGCGGTTGCTCCTGGATCGCCCCATAGAGCTCTTTAGACAGGGACCCGATTTCTGTCCCGCACCAAAGCTCGCACTGATGGCATCCTGTGCATTTATTCTTGTCCACCATTAGAAGTTTCACAATATCACCCTCCGTAGCTAATTTATCTAATAATGAATTGGTCTTCGAAAATTCGAAATCCGAATATCGAAATCCGAAACAAATTCAAAACCCAAATATCCCAATGATCCAAACACGGTGATCTTGTTCTTGATTCTTATGAATTTGGTTTGTTTCGAATTTCGGATTTCGATATTCGAGTTTCATCATGTCCTTAGAGTCCCGTGTCCATGATCTCCTTGTATTCCGGTTCCATGAACCGGGTTGCATTCCTCCGGATCAGAGGAAGGAGATCTATAAAATTGAGACTGGGGCTCATCAACTTCGGGATGAATTCCGAGACATCGACCCTCTTCTTCAGGAGAATGGAGAAGAGACCCGCTTTCTGGGTCTGTCCGACCAGGATCGCCCCTATGATCCGGCCATTCTTCAAGATGAGTTTCCGGTACGTATCCTTCGTTCTCTTCCGGACCTCCTGAAATTGATCGCCGGGAGCGCACTCCGTGCAGACATCCGCATGGGTAACCCCCATGGAGATCGCAGGGATTCCAATGAAGTTTCCAATGGAGTTCCGCCGGTAGGAACCTTCGTAGGAAGTCTTCTTTCCGGCCATATTCAAACCGGCGATTCCCCCCTGTTCGAAGGCGCAAACCCAGATGGCATTGATGAAGTTGGCGTCCCGGGCGATATCGAAGGTTTCTACGACATCACCCGCCGCATAGATATCCGGGGAACTGGTCATCATCTCGCTGTCCACCTTGATGCCCCCGAGAGACCCGATCTCGATTCCCGCGTTCCGGGCAAGCTCGACAGCAGGCTTGATGCCAACGGAGAGAACGACCATGTCGCATTCGATTTCTCTCGAATCCGTCACCACGCTCCGGACACGGCCATTCCCCGTAAACTGGACGGCCTTCTCTCCGGTGATCACTTCGATGCCAAGCTCCTCGACCCTTTTTTGAACGATGGATGCCGCCTCTTCGTCGAAGACCGTGGGCAAGACGTGGCCCAGCATTTCGAGGAGGGCGACCTTGATTCCCCTTCTCCTGAAGCTGATGCTCGATTCCACGCCGATGCTTCCGGCTCCGATCACCACAGCCTTTTTTCCCGGAAAACGATAAATCCTTTCTGCGTCTTCCATGGTCTTCAGAGTGGAAATTCCCTCCTTATCGACACCCGGAATGGGCGGGACAATGGGTTTTCCACCTGTTGCGATAAGAAGTTTGTCGAAAGAATAGTGGTTCCCGTCTCCGGTTCGGATCGATTTGGAGGCGGGGATCACTTCTTCCACCCGCGTTCCCAGATGAGGCGTCACATGGTTCACTTCGAAAAAGTCGGCTGTTCTGAAATTCAGCAGAGGCTTTGAAAGCTCCTCTGCCACGTAGTACGGGAGAAGTACCCTTGAAAAGAGGGGAGTGGCCTCATCGCTGAACAGGTCGATGGCTGAAGTCCGGTCAATGGATCGAATGGCCTCCACAGCGCTGATGGCCGCGGCGCTCCCTCCAATAATTACATATCGCATCGTTTTCTCCTTCCGATGAATTAGAGAAAATTCGAAATTCGAATATCGAAATCCGAAACAAATCCAAAATCCAGAATTAAGTCCTTAAGAAGTTTCATCCGTAATGGTCATTGATGTTTCGAGCATTCGAGATTGTTTCGAGTTTCGAAATTTGTGCTTCGGATTTAAGACGTTCTTGCTTCGAAAGATATCAGATCTTCGTGCTTCGAAGTCTGCATGTCATTTAGTACAGGCTATGGACCATATATAAAGGAAGCAATTTACGGAACATTTCTTTTCCCCGGGTCAGGTTATAGTTGCCGCAGGTGCAGCCTCTTGCCAATTCGAAACAGGCATCTTCTACTGTCCTCCGGCCCCGTTTTACATCCCGGACCATTTTGCGCACCAGGTCAGCAGCGATCATGGCGTGGCCGCACATGGTCACGGTTTCGAGAATCTGAAAATCAGGCATCTTCTCGGTCTGCCCCCAGGTGCCAAGGGAATACTCCAGGGAGTGAATTCTTCCCATTCCTGCCTCGTCCATGCACTGCTGGACAACATCTGTCACGCCCGAAATGATGACCGAGATACCGGGCCGGTTCTCTTTCAAATCCTTCAGCAGGGAAACGATCTTTTCCCGGTTGTCGAAGGTGCACTGGACGATCGTTCCATCCGTCACCCGGCTCAGAATATCGTCCATGGTGGTGTTGTAGATGTTTCCGGTCTTCATGTCGCCCAGATTGATGGGGCCATGCTTGTAACAGATGCTTAAGAACTTCCGCGTGTTTGGCGCTGAGCCCTTTTTGTTTACGCCCGTAGCCGGGCAGCCCAGGACCACGAAGTCCTCTTTCAGGCTCTCCCGATCACCCCTTCGATGCAGGCTGTGTGTCATGATCTCTCTCCTTCTATCTCATCAGCATAGAACTTGAATGCCGGCAATCCCAAGCCCAGGTTGTTTTTGCTATTGATGGAGTACCAGAGTCCCTCCTTTTCCAGAACCGGGACGATGGGGATTTCGCCCTCCGGCGGGACCTTTGTAATCACCTCGACCGTGAGGACGGAATCAATCTCCTTTGCCACCTTCTTCAGGACTCTCAATGCCTCCGGAAGTTTCTCCAGCTTGCATTTTCCTTCGATGATGGCTGAAGTTGCCTTTTCACCCAGGACCTCATCCCGGAGCTTTCCTGTGCTCTTGTCCGACATGAAATGGGTGACAGGGTTCTCCATGGCCAGTTGGTATCCCAGGTCCGCAGCCATCAAAGCCATCGCCACCTTTTCGACATCCCTGAAATAAGCTCCCACGCCGGGTCTTCCCAATTCAACACCCACGCCGACTTCGCCTGGGAGAAAAGTTCCTTTCACGTCGTTTGTCTTCATCTCCTCTGTTCCGCGGCCCGGCACCTGGGACCCTGCGAATTCGATGAAGGGGTTGCTCAGGATCCCGCGAACCTCCCTCGGCCACACCTCGTCTTGCTGGTAGAGGGCTTTCACAGGACAGACATCCGCCCTGAGACATTCGCCGCAATCGGTGCACCCGTCCTGATCGATCTCGATGTAAACCCGGCCATGGATGGTATCGTGGCGCTTAAAGGTCTGAATCCTGCCCATCGGACAATAGGGGAAACATCTCTTGCAGGCGATACATTTATCGGGGTCTGCTTTCATCGTACCTCCTCAAATCCTCATTGCTGCTCAAACATCGCTTTGAGCGCGTCCTCTTTGGCTTCACGGATGTGATCCCGCATCACCCGTTCACAAAGGTCCGGGTCCCTCAATCGCAAGGCCATCATGACTTTCCGGTGACCCTCCAGAGCCCTCTGCGCCCCCTCCAGATAGTGAAGGGTATCTTTCCGGTATCGCAACACATACCTTCGAATGTTTACAATCATGTCGTACAGCCGGCGCTTGTGGCCGACCAGGTTGTGCAGGGCGTCATGGAATTCCGTATTCCATTGGAATATCTCGTCGATTTTTTGCCGCTTCAGAGCGTCTTCGGCGTTTTCAATGAAACCGTTCAACTGTTTAAGGGTTTCTTCTGAGATCGATTCAGAAACGAGTCTCAGCGTGTAGCCCTCCAGGATGGCGCGGATATCGAACAATTCTTCCATCTCCTCTTTCGAATCCCTGGGGATAATAAATCCTCTTGTCTCAAGAGGCTGAATCAGCCCTTCCAGTTCCAGCTTATGAAGAGCTTCCCTCACCGGTGTACGGCTGACGCCAAGTTCTTCCGCCAGGTATTCCTCAGTGAGTCTACGGCCGGGATCGAAGGCGCCGGAGAGAATATTCGTTTTCAGATATTCGTACGTCTTCTTTCTTGCGGGAATGGAATTCTTTTTCGTGATCTGTGAAGAGGCCTGGTTGCTCAATATTGTATCCAGAATTGGATTTGTCAGAAGAGTAAGGATTGTTTAATATGAATTGAAAATAATGTCAAGAAAAAAATGAAGCAGCTAATTACACTTGAAAATCAAATTGTTATGGTGTTATTATATTTTCTGTTTCTGGCAGAGAATTGGGGCGACTGAGCTACAAACCGTCATATCCAGGAAATTTTGGATACAATACTCTCGGAAAGGAAGAAGCGGGTCCTTGACGGATACAGGCGGATTGGATTATTAACTTCAAATCAACGCTGAGAGGAAATCAACAGATGGCATTCAGAGTAATGGTCGACGAAAAAAAATGTACAGGATGCGAGGAGTGCGTGGAAGTCTGCACAGTTGGTGTATTTGAGATAAGAGAGAATAGGTGCGTCCCCGTAGGCAATGAAAAGTGTCTCGGTTGCGAAATCTGCGTTACGGTTTGCGAAAGACAAGCGATCACGGTCGAAGAGGTAAAGGTGAAGCTTTCCGATACGGCCAAGTCCCTGTTCAAGGATATCCCGTTCGATTAACAGGCTGATGAAAAATACCCATCTGCAGCGTTCCCCGGTCGCCTTACCGTCTCGGCGACATTGAAATAAGTCGCTCCTTATTCATCGCGACGCCACCCTCATTCCTCAGAATTTCGGATGCCTTGCATCTGCCTGTCTGCCGAAGCCTCGGCGCAGGCAGGGGCATTTTTGATCAGCCTGGGAAAGCAAATTTCTCTGGCTTCAGCCTCCTCATCCGGATACGATATAGACGAATTATACAACCCAAACGGAGGCCCATCAAAGAGGGTGTGAAACGGATGAGAATTGAATGACGAGAGGGACTTTATTCACCTATGACATGGACCAGTATCTTTCTTTCTCTCTTCTTGTTGTCGAAATCGATGAAGACGATTTGCTGCCAGGTTCCCGAGAGCCAATTTCCCGTCGATCAGGGGGATCGTGAGTGACGGCTTCATCAAGGCCGCCCGTACATGGGAGAAACCATTGCCGTCTCCCCAGCGGCGGTCATGTTCATATGGGATATCGGATGGAGCGATCTCTTCAATCGCTTTTTGTAAATCTCTGAGCACCCCCGATTCATATTCAATGGTTGTCACGGAGCCTGTCGATCCGGGGCAGAATACGGTGACCAACCCGTTTTTGATTCCAGAACGGTCTGTCACGGCATCCACATCCTGGGTGATGTCCAGGATATCGGTGAAACCCTTTGTACGAAGACTAATTATTCCCGAATGAGTCATTTGTCCCTCCGCTTCTGCGTCCCTTCCCGCGAGGAGAGGGGAGTGTACGTATCCACCTCCACCTCAATCCTTTCCCGTCAGAGATCGTGTCGTTTGCGAAAATACGGCGTTCGGAAAAAGGGGGACCTACTTGCTCTGGATTCTCTGAAGCACCTTCTTCCAGCTTTCGGTTTCAAGAAAGCTGCCCGAAGCATTGTCTAAGAGCTTTAGGAATACCGGGTAAGGCATGGCCAGGGTGAGAATTTCCTTCTCAAGCATGGGTCTTGCAGAAACGTCGAACATTCCCAGGATCGCGTGGGGCTGCTCTTTTCCAGCTTCCTTCAAAGGATAGGTGAGAATCGTTCCACATCCGGACCCGAAGGGTGCAGAGACAGCGTCCGTGCGCTCCAGGGCATAGTTCGTCAATGTAAAAAGCCCTGAGAGAATATCCGGCGTTCCGAAAAAGACAACGACTTCCGGCACTGTATCCTTCTGAAACTGGTCGATCGGCTTGAAGACACAGTAGGCTGCCGGTGCTCTTCTCGGTATCAGTCTGGTGAAATATTCCTTGGCCCGTTCCGGTGTTTTGATGTATCGTTCGCCCTCCATTTCACCCGGGATCCCGCAGGAGAGAAAATATTCGATCTTGGGCCTTGGGGATGTAAAAAATCCCATATAGTAAGCCCCTCCAGGGCATCCAAAGTGTTCCTTGTCAAAATAGACGGTTGTCCCGTTCTTTCGGGCGCTCTGAAGCAGCCCCATCATACACCCGGATATTCCCTCTTTTGGCGTGAGTCCTTCAGGCTGATCGTTCGTGTAGTAAATTCCGAAGGGGGATTCCTTCAGCCCGAGAATTTCTTGAAATTGCTTCCATGTCTTTTCGGGGAGTAGATTCATTGTATTAACCTCCATTTAGCTTTGTCCTTTCTTCTTAAAATACCCGAAGCTTCGGCCCAAAGTCAACACGTATTGACCTTTTACCATCTTCACTTCGGGCCGGAAGTGGGGGTTGGAAAACGCAAAGTTGATGTTCCGGTGGTTGCTGAAAAGCATTACAAGCTGGTAAATCCGGACGAACTGACGGAAGAAGAATTGAAGGCTTACCGCAAGCGCCCTTCCGATTAAATTACTGCACTCCGAAGCTTCCCCATCGACAAGCAAAGTCCGCTCTGTCACCGCACAGTAGTTGTCCGAGGAGAAGTTGCCGAAACAACAACACTCAAGAAGTGCGGGTCCACGTCAAGCTTCAGGGCGTCCGCGAAGGACTCCATGACTGTTCCGAAGGCAAACAGCGACTCGACTTGACGCGTTACGCGATCTTTGTCAACACCCGTCTCGATAAGCAGTTTTACGGTCAGTTCATACTGCATGTTGGTACCCCCCCCTGTGTGAAAATGGATTGGCGTGGATGCCATGCGATGATATCGACAAAGCATTTTCTGGTCAAAGAACTTCATAAATCCGCCTTTTCCATACGTTTAAGGAAGCTGGGTTTCTTGTCATGTTGTTCGCGCAGGCGGGCGATATGTCCAAGAAATTTCTCCATCTTTTTTTTCCTGACAGCTACGTCGCGAAGATCGACGAGGAAGCGGACTGCCTGGTCATATCTCCCCGGCTGCTTTGTTGCGATAAGTCGGTCCACCTGGAGCCAAGTCTCCATTTCTCTGCTGGAAAGCCCTTCAAGGTATTTTTCGCGGCGAGCAGCTGCTTCAGCTTCACGGTGAGCTTTCTCTTGAGCGGCTTTTTCTGCCTCAGCCCTCCGGCGGTTATCCCGGAATTCTTCTCCCAAACGGAGAAGCTCTCCGACAGTCCGTTTCCGGGGTTTCGGAATTGAAGGCATGACCATGTCCTTCTTCTGTTTCAAATACCGCCCGATGATCTCTGCTCCGAGATGTAACTCTTCACCCAGTGAAAAGCGAACGAGGAGGGCATCCTTTTCTTGGGGTGGTAACTTGCCTACCCAGGCCAGAAGATCTTCCTGACTCGGACGCACTAGATGGATGGGTTGACTCACTCGAGCAGCCGCTTGCAGAAGATCCAGGTCGATTCGAAGAAAATCGGTAAAGCTCCTAAGAGAACCACTTAGCCCTTCCAGACCATCCGGAACAGCGGGTTCTTCCTTTTCTTCATCCAATTCACCGTTCTGGACCGAGAGAAGCCATGCCAGATAGAGGCAACGGTGGTCCCCTAGGGCCAGCTCCGAGCGGACCGGAATGATGGATGAGAGCCAGTTTTCCCCTTCCTCCCATTCTCCAGTCGGCTCTTCCTCGGATACAAAGCTGAGAATGACCTTGTCACCCTTTTCCCTCGCGGATGCAAGATTAGTACAACAGTAGGTCCGGACGATTTCAACTGGGAGAAGGGATGATGGTAGGCGAAGCTTAAGGACCCGGGTGCCCCAGTTGGCAAGATACAGGAAAGCATCGAAATATTTCTCCATCCACAGCTCAGGGTTCCCTTAAAGTTTCCCCACGAGTAGTCGTTGATGAAACTCGTTGACGTGATACGTGCCCTGGTCGAGTATGAACGCAATTCACCCCGTTCTTTTGCGGTCAACGGTCGGTCGATGGCCTGAAATTCGTAGTATTGATATTCGCTCATCCTTCTTCCTGTTAGCGGAGGATGAAAATCTGTTGCTCCCGCAGGGCCAGATCCGCTACAGATGGAATATCAAAATTCTTCTCCAAGGACATCTCCTTGGCTAGTCTTCTTAACCATTCGTCAAATATTGAATGTTTGTTGTCAGGGATTCTTTTATTCCTGGGCGCATTCGGAGGGGTCGCCCTTTAATTTGGACAAAGCATGGGGAAGGGCAGGGAGAATCACGCTGAGGTTCTCTCTTACGCTCTTAGGACTTCCCGGCAAATTCACAATCAGGCTCGAACCTCGAATTCCCACGATGGCTCTGGAGATCATGGCGTGAGGGGTCTTCTTGAGGCTTTCGGCTCTCATGGCCTCGGCAAAACCAGGGACCTCTTTCTCAATCACCTTCGATGTTGCATCCGGCGTGACATCCCGTGGACTCAGCCCCGTTCCTCCTGTGGTCAGAATTAAATCTGCCTTCAAATGATCGGCACTCTTCTCAAGTGATTTGATGATCTCATCCATCTCGTCCGGTATAATTTCGTAGTGGATCACTTCAGCAGGAAGGCCCTTCACCATCTCTTGGATGAGAGGACCGCTCGAGTCTTCCCGTTCCCCTTTGGAACCGCGGTCACTGATCGTTAGAATAACTACCTTGAACATATTCAACCCTCAAATACGAAATCCGAATATCGGGCGAAGCGTCCGCCTCGGACCAATCCGAAACAAATTCGAATGGCCTAAACTCAAAACAAGGCCATACACAACGTAATAAAATGCAGTGAAGAGCGTCATTCCCGCCCCGATTTCCATCGGGATAAACTCGGCGGGAATCTAGCAGAGAACACTGGATTCCGGGTCAAGCCCGGAATGACAAAAAGAATAAGATTTCTATCGTCATGTTTGGAAGATTTGAATTTAGGATTTTGATATTGTTTCGTATTTCGAATTTCGTGCTTCGGATTTTTCGATTATAATTTCGTCTCCAACTCCTACTTCTCCTTCAGTGACCACCTCGGCAAAAATGCCTTCTTTGGGCATCACACAATCGCCTGCCTGGTAGTAGATGGCGCAGCGGGTATGGCATTCTTTTCCTATTTGGGTGACCCGCACCAGAACAGTCTCTCCGATGCGGATTTGCGTTCCTATCGGAAGATGGACAAGATCAACCCCTTCGGTGGTGATATTTTCCGCAAAATCGCCATACCCGACCTTTAACCCTTTGGCCCTCATCTTCTCAATCGACTCGTTTGCCAATAGACTGACCTGCCGGTGCCACGGGCCGCCATGGGCATCGTCTTTCAATCCAAAGTCTTTCACGAGAAGACACGATTTGATATTCGTCTTTTTCGTTCCCTTTTTCTCACTGATGTTGACTGCGAGGACCTTTCCTCTTTGAGACCTATCCATTTGATCTCCCTTTGAGCTTTCAGCCTTCAGCTTTCAGCTCCTGCTTCGTTACGTTCCACTCTTTCCTCCCGTCTTTTTGACGAGGTGAATATCCGATATCACCATCCCCCGATCGATAGCTTTGCACATGTCATAGATGGTGAGGCCGGCAGCGGCCACAGCCACGAATCCCTCCATCTCTACACCCGTCTGAGCTTTAATCCTGACTTTTGCCTCTATCTCAATCCGGCTCTCCTTTTCAAAAGGGAAAAAATTGATCTCCACATGAGACAAGTTAAGCGGATGGCACATGGGAATGATTTCCGAGGTCTTTTTTGCCGCCATGATCCCAGCCACTTTGGCCACCGCCAAAACATCTCCCTTTGCAATCTTGCCGGACATAATACTCTTAAAAGTCTTTTGGCTCATGGAGACAGATCCTCGAACCTCGGCCTCCCTCAAGGTCTCTCTCTTTTTGCTGACATCGACCATTCTTGCACGACCTGTTTTGTCGAAGTGGGTCAGTTTTGTCATTCTATCCTCTCTGAGGACTTAGTCATTAAGTCATTAGGTTATTGAGTAATTACCAAAGATTCCCTTGAGTTTCTCTATCAATGAATGACCTAATTACTCAGTGACTCAATGACCGTCCCAAAATTATCCTCCGATCGCTGACATATTCCTCTGGCATTTCTTGAACTGGTGGCTGTTAATTTGGTGTCTTTCCGGTTTTGATTGAAGGGCCACAAGAAGCCGCTTCCTCAGATCTCGATCGCTTCCACCCTTTCTCAAGATTTCCTTGATATCAATCTCATCATCCGAGAAAAGGCAGGTTCTGATCTTTCCGTCCGGGGTCAGCCGAAGCCGGTTGCAATCTCCGCAGAAGTGGCTGCTCACAGGTCCGATCAATCCGATTTCTCCAAGGGCCCCTTCAAATCGAAACCGTTTCGCTGGACCATCCCATCGATCCGTTGGAATGGGAATCAGGTTTCCGACCCTTTCGAGATAGGTTTTTATCTGAGGGATGGTGAGGAGGTCACTTTCCCTCCACTCCTTCCCGTTGCCCGATGGCATGTACTCGATATAACGGACGGTGAGGGGGAGGCGGAAAGTCAGCCGGGCAAAGGATTCAATCTCATCGTCATTTAATCCCCGAATAGCGACCATGTTGATTTTGATCGGGGACAACCCGACTCTGATGGTTTCTTCGATTCCGGCCCATACCTTTTCATAATCATCCCTTCGAGTAATCTGACAGAACCTTTCTTTATTCAGGGAATCCAGGCTGATATTTACCCTTTTCAGGCCAGCCTCCTTGAGACCTTGAGCATACTCCTTTAGGAGAATGCCATTGGTGGTAAGACTTAAATCCTGAATCTCCGCGATCTCCGAGATATGGGCGATGAAATCGACGATTCCTTTTCTCACAAGCGGTTCCCCGCCCGTGAGTCTGACCTTGGAGATCCCTTCTTCGGCAAAGATTCGGATGACTCTCAATAGCTCTTCGTACGTGAGGATTTCCCTGTGGGGAATAAGAGGAATTCCCTCCTCGGGCATACAGTAAGTACACCGCAAGTTGCAGCGGTCTGTTATTGAAATCCGGAGGTAATTTATCTTTCGTCTAAAAGGGTCAAGAAGCATAACTCATCTCAAATTTCAGATTTAGCAAATTTACAATTTCACGTCCCCCTCACCCCCGCCCTCTCCCCTTGGGGAGAGGGGAAGGGGGAGGGGAAATAAAATGGCCAATACCCGTGTTTGAGATATTGGCCATCAAAAATCCGTTGTCCATCTCCTTTCCAAACGCGGGAGGTATAACCGTTTCCAATCATACCCTGACGGCCGTCCTCCTTATCCCAAAAATTTCGGACTTAGGAAAACGGCTCGGAGATCAAATCTAATTTATTCTTAATTGATTTATGGAGAAAAGTCAACCCGCGAAATGGTAACTTTTGGAATTCAAAGCTTTTTGGCACGATGAAATCCGAGTTCGTTTTGCCTTGACAACTTTTTGTGCCCTTTATATTATCTGTTGGGAGTTTGTTAAATTGAATAAGCGAAGAGGAGGAAATGGGATGAAACGGATCGTTGTTGTATTGACTGCATTGTTGATGGGGTTTCTCTGCTTCGGAGGGATGTCCTTTGGGCAGGCGATCGAGAATGAGTTTTACCTCATTACGCCGGTTTCCAAGGATGTCCACGACCCGGCCTTAAAGGCCTTTGCCGCTTATGTCAAGAAGAAGTATAACGTCGACGTGAAAACCAGCGCCATTCCCCAGGGAACACCCGTCGCCTATGGCCAGATTGTGGAGTGGAGGGGAAAACCCCAGGCCGATGTCTTCTGGGGAGGAGAGGGAACGCTTTTTGATAGTCTGGCAGATCAGGGACTTCTGGACCAGGTTCAGATCCCCAAGCAGATGTGGGATGAGATTCCGGCGACCATTGGAAAGCCCATCGGACTTCCCTTGAAGGATGACAAGAAATTCTGGGTTGGAACGACTCTGGAGCCCTACGGACTCATCTATCAGCCGAAGTTGCTCCAGCGTCTGGGGGTCACGATTAAAGACTGGGATGACCTGCTCAACCCGAAACTGAAGGGACAGATTGCTCAATGCACGCCTGACCGGTCGAGTTCAAGCCATGCGTCCTATGAAGTCATCCTTGCCATGTACGGATGGGAAAAAGGATGGGATTGGCTGAAAAAACTGGCGACCAACACGGGTATTTTCACGGCCCGTTCCCGTGACGTTCCCAACGTGGTGTCCAAAGGGGAGTTTGCGGTTGGGTTTGCCGTGCCGAGTTATATGGCCTTTGCTGAGGTTTTGGGAGGATACGATGTCAAGTTTGTCTACCCGACGAACGCCTATGTCACCCCAGAGCCGATGGCGGTCCTGAAGGGAGCGCCGCATCCAAAGCAGGTCATGCCTTCATCGAGTTTCTCCTGACCGAGGAAGGGCAGAAGATCTTTATGGAGAGGGGACTTTATCCCATCACGCCAAAGTATAAGGTTCAGGGTCCTCCCGGTTCCAATGCAGAAAAAGCGGTCCAGTTTACAATGGAATCCGATCCTTCTACGACATTCAAGGTCGGAAACGTATATGACGAAAAGGTCGCCGGGCCCAAGAAGAGGATCGAGGAAGTCAACTCCTATTTCCGGAAAGAGATTGCCGAAAAACATAAGGATCTGATAAAGAAATAGCAGTCTCAGTGTCAGGCCACGGTCAGGTAAGGAGAGAATGCAAATCCCCTCATCCCTCGGCTTGCCGAGCGGGAAGGATGGGGGGATTTGAGCTATCTTAGATGAGTGGTCAGGGCATGGGTGAGCCGCAAGTGGCGACTTTGGACTGACAGGACCAATCTATGAACATAAAACTCGAGGACGTTGTCAAGAGGTTTGGCACGCTGGAAGCGGTGAGCCACGTTTCCCTGGATATCAAGGATGGTGAGCTTTTTACTCTCCTCGGCCCCTCGGGCTGCGGAAAGACGACCCTCCTTCGCCTCGTCGGCGGCTTTCATAAACCGGATCAAGGAAAGATTTACTTTCGGGGACAGGGAAGTGTCTGCTCTGGCTCCCTATGAGAGAAACATAGGGATGGTTTTTCAGAACTATGCCCTCTGGCCTCACATGACCATTGCAAACAACGTTGCCTACGGTCTCAAGCTCAAGAAAATAGCGAGCTTCAGAGATCGCCGGGAAGGTCTCCCGGACTCTGAAACTGGTCAACCTGACAGGGCTCGAAACCCGATATCCCGGGCAACTTTCGGGTGGGCAGCAACAGCGGGTCGCCCTGGCCAGGGCTCTGGTTCTCAATCCCGACGTTCTGCTTCTCGATGAGCCTTTGAGCAACCTCGACGCAAAGATCCGCATCCAGGTGCGGGCAGAAATCCGCAAACTTCAGAAGGAGCTTGGGATTACAACCATCTATGTGACCCACGATCAGGAGGAGGCTCTGACCCTTTCGGACCGAATTGCCGTCATCAATCTCGGCAAATTGCAGCAGATTGGCTCCCCGAGAGACCTCTATGAGAGACCGGAGAACCCATTCGTGGCAGACTTTATCGGGATCAACAACCTGATCCCCGGAGAGATCCAGGAGATGAATCCCACTGAACGCTGGATGAAAGTAGAAACAAAGGTTGGCGCTTTGCTCTGTGACTACCGCGAGACGGTTCAAGCCAGGGGATAAATGCATGGTCAGTGTCCGTCCGGAGACGGCATCGATCGGTACCTCACAGGAGGTCCAGAAGGAGTTTAATCGGATTGCCGGCAATGTCAGTTTTGCCTATTACATCGGGAATACGATCCGTTATGACGTGGAAATTGATAGCGCGCTGCTCTTCAAGGTGGATGTTGAGAACCCGTGGGAACACCAGGTCTTTTCCATCGGAGATAAGGTCTGTATCCATTTTCCGATAAAGATGACCCTCGGGATCCCGGCCTGATGAGAAGAACCTTCTCACGCAGACGCTGGAGAGAGAATCGAGAATCTCCGCGACCTTCAGCGGTGAATGGGAAATTTGTACATGAAATCAGAGAACGATTTGACGATCGCGATGCCTCAGGTACGCGTCTGGCCCCGGGTGAAGATCGGCGGGTTTGCGGGTTATGCAGCGATCTGGGCCTTCTTTGGTCTTTTTCTGATTTATCCCCTGATTCGCCTGTTCTATGATGCCTTCACGACCGATAGGGGCACACTCACCCTGATCAATTTCTACGATTTTTTTACGGATTCTTTTTATCTTCACTGTCTCGTCAATTCCCTTCTGCTCGGGGCAGGAACAGTCATTACCACGTCGATCCTCGGCATCTTCATCGCGTTTCTTCTCCTTCGCTACGAGTTTCCCGGGAGGAACCTTTTTTCCTTTCTGACCATCATTCCTATGATCATGCCCCCCCTGGTTGGAGTCATGGGATTCGTTTTCATCCTGGGCAGGGCCGGTACGGTCAACGTCCTTTTAATGGATTACCTCGGATTTGACAAAACCCGTCAATTTCATGTACGGCGTTCATGGGGTCCTGCTTGTGGAAACGCTTCACCTCTTTCCTCTGATGACCCTGAGCATCGTCGATGCCATGGGAAAGATTTCACCCTCCCTCGACGAAGCCGCAGAGAGCGTGGGGTCGCGGGGGCTCCGGAAGTTCTGGGATATCACCTTTCCCCTTGACCACCCCTGGATATGTTTCTGGCGCCCTCCTCGTATTCATCTGGACCTTCGCCGACTTTGCCACTCCGCTGGTCGTCGGGATTGATAACCTGCTGGCCTCCCAGGCCTACCTCAACATCGTCCAGTTTGTGGACCGAAGGCTCTTCAAGATGGGCATCGTCATTTCAGCCATCATGGTGATTCTGGCCATCGTATTTTTGACTCATTGCTAAAGAAATACGTGTCGATCAAGGACTACAGCTCTCTCTCGTATTCGGTCATCGAACGAAAAAAGATCTCCCCCTGGGCCGAGGTGGGGGTGATCGCATTTCTGGTGATGACCCTGATCTTTGCCTTTATTCCTTATCTGGGTATTGCGCTCGACTCTTTTGGCAGGGGTTGGGCTCTCACACCCATTCCGGTGAAATATACTCTTCAGTACTTCGAAAGAGTTTCCATCGAAACGCCTAAATTTATATTGAACAGCCTTCTTTATGCAACGATCTCCGTCTTCATCTGCATCGCCGTTGGTGTTCCCGTGGCCTGGGTGATGGCGCGGACCAAGGTCCCGGGGACGAGACCTCTTGGATTCACTGACGACGCTCATCCTGGCTCTTCCGGGAACCGGAATCGGGATCGCCTACATGAGGGCTTTCAGAGATCCCATGCCATTTATGAATACGGCTTTGATCGGCATGTGGATCGTGATTCCGATTGTTCTGGGAGTGAGACGGCTTCCCTATACGGTGCGGGGGACCTTTGCCTCGCTTCTGATCGTTCACCGGTCTTTTGAAGAGGCTGCCGAGAGTGTCGGGGCCAGGAAGACGACAACCTTCAAAGATGTCACCCTGCCTTTGATCTGGAAAGGGGTCTTGGTAGGATCTCTCTATTCTTTTATCCTCGCGCTTCAGGAGGCCTCGGCCACGCTTCTCTTAGTGGTTCCAGGACATGAGATGATGACCGTCGGAATTTTTAACTTCTACATCGGGGGCTCTGTGAACGAAGCGGCCGCCCTGGGCCTCATTTTGATCATCCTCGGAGCAGTCTGTCTTTTCGCCATCAACAAGATTGCCGGGAATAAAATGGGGGGAGTGTTCGGGTAAAATGGGATTAGGCACCATCGTCATTTTGCTCGCCCTTTTCTTTGCCTACTCCAATGGCTTTCATGACGCAGCGAATGTTGTTTCAACGATGATCATGACAAGGGCGGTTTCTCCAAGAAGAGCCCTTCTCATCGCGGCCGCCTGCGAATTAATCGCCCCTCTTTTCTTAGGGGGAGCTGTGGCGAAAACCATAGGAGAAGATATCATCCGGTTTCCTGCTTACGACCCCGCATCGATCCCCACCTCCGCGGCTTTCCTCGTAGCCGCGCTCGCTGGGGCCATCCTGTGGAACCTCATCACCTGGTTCTTTGGTTTTCCCTCAAGTTCTTCGCATGCGTTGATTGGAGGAATGGTCGGAGCCGGGCTGATCGCTTTCGGGCCTGACAAAATTGTGTGGAGAGGGCTCCTTTATGTCGCCGCTTCCCTTGTGATTTCCCCTTTGCTGGGGTTAACCTTCGGCGCGCTTTTCTTAAAAATGACTCTCTACCTCTTCCGAAACGCTACCCCCCGGGCAAATGCCTTTTTCAACAAGATGCAGATTCCTTCCTCGATTGCCCTCGCCATCAGCCACGGCTCCAACGATGTCCAGAAATCGATTGGCCTGATCGCCATTTCGCTGGTCATCCTTGGACTCTCCACCGGGTTTCGTGCTCCCTTCTGGGTCGTTGCGAGCTGCGGGGCGGCGACAGCCTTGGGAACAGCGACGGGGGGGTGGCGAATCATGAAGACGATGGGTTCAAAAATTTATCGCCTGAGGTCCGTCCATGCTTTCTGCGCTCAAACTTCCTCGGCAGCCGTCATTCTGGGGGCAGCGTGGTTGGGTGGTCCGGTATCGACGACCCATGTGGTTTCTTCCAGCATCATGGGCGTCGGAGCGGGTCAACGGATTTCAGCGGTCCGGTGGGGAGTGGCGAAGAATATCATCCTGGCTTGGGTTATCACTATCCCTGCCTCCGCGGTGATGGCGGGATTGAGTTTCTATCTCATCCAGGAGATTCTCTTTCATGTCATGAAAGGATAGAAGAAAGGTTGGTGAAGGATGTTTAGGGGATTCCTCTTTGATCTCGACGGGACCATCTATCGAAGCGAACAACTCATCCCGGGGGCAGAGGGCGTCATCCGGCTGCTTCGAGAAAAAGGAAGGAAGGTGGTTTTCCTTTCCAATAAGCCTATTCAGACCAGAGAGGATTATGCCTTGAAGCTGACCCAGCTCGGCATTCCGACTCAGCCTGAAGAGGTGATTAACTCAACCTTTGTGATGGTCAATTATCTTAAGAAGGTTGCCCCTCTGGCCAGACTCTTCGTCGTAGGGGAGACTCCTTTTGTTGAAGAGCTGAAAAGGGCGGGTTTTCAAATCACCGACGTGCCAAAAGAGATTGAATATGTGATCGTGGCTTTTGATCGGACATTTGATTATGGAAAACTGAACATTGCCTTCCAGGCCATCAAACTGGGAGCCCATTTTGTTGCTACCAACCCCGACCGGACATGTCCGGTCGAAGGAGGAGAAATTCCGGATTGCGCGGGGATGATCGCGGCCATTGAGGCGGTGACGGAGAAAAAAGTGGAGGTCATCGTCGGCAAACCTTCTCCCATGATGGTTCAAGCTGCACTGGATGTGCTTCGATTGCAGCCGGCCGATTGTATTCTGATCGGGGATCGGATCGAAACGGACATCAAAATGGGGAAGGATTCGGGGATCAGCACAGGAATTGTTCTTACCGGCGTCACCAACGAAGAGATGCTCAAGAAATTCAAACACGGCCCGCTTCAGCCCGATTTTGTTTTTCAGAGCATTGCCGACGTCGAAAACTTATTGATAGGGTGACACGGAGATACGGGGACGCGGGGACCCGGGGACACTGAGACGCGGAGAACCGGTGATGGGGAGATGGGGAAATTCGGAAACAATAAAATGAAGAAGAGGGAGATGCAGTCATAAGAGTCCAGTAATCTGTTCCGTGAGCATTTGTTTGATCCCGCAGACACTTTCAACCTGCCACCAATTTCTTCCTGAAATGTTGATTGTTCATTTTAGTTCCATAATACAAGATTTCAAACGGCAATTGGTAATGTGCTAATAACATTCCTTTCTTCCCAAGTTATTTTACCCCAAAAGACTCTCCAAAAACACTCCCAAAACACTCCTTGACAACTTAATAATAATGAAGTATCTTGCATGAGATTGATTTCATGAAATAAAGTTTACTAGTGCATGCTGCAAACCTCGTAAGGGAGAAAGGAGTTGGTTGTGAAACATCTATCTAAATTACTTCGTATTTCACTCTTTATTGCTCTATTGGTTTTGCCAATGACCGCTTGTATGGAAGGTTCGTATGTTCTAAGTTTGACGGTTGAGACACCTCAGGATAAGGCGACTGTTAGTACGCCTACGGTCACGGTAAGTGGCACAGTCACTAAGACGGCTGAGGTGAAGATTAATGACGTGGTAGTGCCGTCTAAAGGTAGCAAATTCTCCACCGATATCAAGTTGACCGAAGGGAGCAATGTTATTACGGTTGTCGCTAAATCGGGTAAGGACACGGAAACGAAGACGCTGACTATTACCTACAAACCAAGTTAGCAGTCTGGCTAAGAACAGGAATCAAATTCCAAAACTGGGAGCAATTGACGGAGGAGAAGACCTAAAATTGCCTACAATAAATTTGTTTACTTAGATTATTAGGCACTACAGGGTCCAGAGATATACAAATATTTCTGGAGGTTAAAAACCTTGATAGTCGGGCCGCTATCTGTACGTGGAGGATAGCGGCTTTTTTATGCAATGAACTAGAGCGGTCTTTCAAAACTTCGATTCAGAATTAAGGGAGGAATCAACATGGCAACATGGACATTTCTTACGAATCATGCAATTGTACTTTTCTTTCTGGCTAAACATCCATTAATCACTGGACGAGAGTTGTCAGGATTAATAGGGATTACGGAAAGGTCAGTAAGAAATATTATTTCTGATCTCGAATCAGAGGGGTATATCCAAAAGTCCAAAGAGGGAAGGCAAGCAAGGTATAAAACCAATCCGCATTTACCTCTTCGGCACCGCACTCAGAAGGATAAGGCAATAAAAATTCTCCTCGAAGCATTAGACGGCGAACAAATACGAAAAGGAGCCAAGAAACGGGAAGCATCGTCGAAGGCAGTTCTATAAAAAAAGGGACTCCAACTTTCTGTGTCTCCTGTTTCATCGCCTCCGTCGATGTATTCAGGTCAAGTAACGATCCACCCCCTTGTTTCAATATTTCAAACGATAATCTTGATTACTCAGTATGAGCCACCATTGCGGCTTTGTAGGTGCTATACGTAACATAATCTGCTTTTCCTTGTGATATTAGTTAGTTAATGGCTGTTTTCCTTTATCACTTTTTTTCTATCCCTGTCAAGATAATTCGTTTTCAGCGCCTCCGAGTAACTCCATGCTCTCCTGTTCGTCGTCATCCTCTTGTTGCGCCTGCGTTCTTTGCAGAACCACCTGCATGGCCTTGTAGTAGTCTCGTTGGACCTTGAGGTTGGCTACGCGGCAGTAGCGCTGCGTGGTGGTAATCTGGCCATGTCCCAGAAGGTCCTGAATGGTCGCAAGGTCGGCATCGGCATTGAGAAGCTGTGTGGCCATGGTGTGGCGAAGCCGATGACACGAGACGTTGAGTCCACTTTGTCGCCCATAGTATTCGATCCTCTTCTGAATGCCTCGGACCGATATCGGTTTGCCTCTCATCGGTCCCTTCTGCACCAGAAACAATCCTCTGGCTTTCGAGGACCGTTTCGCCAGATACACCGAAAGAGCGGATTGGGCATCTTCACTCATGTAGACCACCCGATCCTTCGCCCCTTTTCCATGGAAGACAAAGATCTGTCTTCTCCCGTACTCTACCGCATCAACCGTCAGCTCAGCCACCTCCTGGACCCGAAGGCCGCAGCGGAGCATCAACATGAACATGGCCCGGTCTCTCAGATCCGTGATGCCATCAAAGAGGCCCCTGACCTGGTCATCCTTCAGGTGCCGGGGCAGTGGCTTGGGCAGACGGAGCGAGATCCGGGTGACAGGGTTGATGATCGATCTGCCTTCCTCATTTGTGAGATAGTCGAAGAAGAGACGAATCGTTTGCAGGTGGCACGTGATCGTCTTGGGCGTTCGTCTCTTTCGGAGCAGATGATCGACATAGGCTCCGATCTCCTTACGAGTCACATCAGAGAGAGGCACGGTAAGCCATCGGATGAACTGATCGAGGATGTTGACATAGCTCTTGACCGTGTGGGCCGAGTAGTTTTTTCTCTTCAAGGCTCTCCGGTACCCAATCAGCTCAGTAGGTTCCATCGATCCCTCCTTTCTCGATAATGGCCATGGCCCGGAAGTACTCTTGTTCACGGGTTCTGTCCGTGAGCCGGGCGTATCGGCGGGTGACCTCGATGTCCTGATGACCCAGTAGCTGCTGGAGACATTCCAGGCGCATCCCCGCGTTGAGAAGCTCGGAGGCAAACGTGTGACGCAGACAATGGACCGTGTAGCCTTTCTGTTCAAACCCTGCTTTCTTGAGGTATTTTACGAAAAGGTATCTGCCGGTACTGTAACAGAGATGCCCATTGCTCTGGCCGTAAAAGACGAATTCCTTGTTCTTGTCCCTTTGCCTCAGCCAAAGCTTGATGGCAAACAGCGCATCGTCACTCAGATACACCACCCTCCCCATGCTGTTCTTCTCTCCCTCGTACAGATCAACCTTTCTACCTTTGATGTCCAGATCGTTTAACCTTAGTCCCAAGGCCTCGCCGATCCGGATGCCTGTCCGTAAAAGCAGAAGGATCAGAGCCCGGTCCCGGATCTCCTCAATCACCGAGAGAAGTTTTCTCACATCGACGGGGTTCATCGCCCGAGGCAGGACCTCCGGCAGCTTCAGCTTGATGCCTCGCTTGAGAACGGATCCTGGGATGATATCCTGCTCCATCAGAAAATGCACAAATGCAAGGATGCAAGCCACCCTCGTCCGCACCGTGGAGATGCGTAATCCCCGGTCCTGCTCCTGCTCGATGAAACCTTCCAGGTCCCTCCGTTCGAGTTTCTCGATTTCTCTCTTGCCTAACTTCCCATAAAAGTCCAGGAAGAGCCTGACGGAGTTAAAGGAACCGGACAGCGTACTCCGTTTGTGGTTCAGACGCCACTTGTGGCGCATGTAGCGCTCCAAGTGTTCCTTGGCGGGAAGCTCTAACCAAGAGAGCTTCTGGAGGATGCGGTCGATTGGCGTGGGTGAAAGAGGCTGTTCACGTACAACTTCATCTTCACACTTGATTGACTCATTGCTGATCAACTGTCCCTGGGTCATTTCTCTTCCTCCTTTTCTTTTGCAAGAAAAAGCAGAATAGATCATGACCCTTAGCACTTCTAACGGTCAATCCATTTTGTTACGTATAGGTAGGTGTAACCTGCAACCCACTTTTTCACCTCTTCCTACCTGTAACTTTCTCTTCCCTAATTTGTGAAATGAGTGTATATTGCAAGCGGGTGAGGTGTGAAGATAATATTGAAACCAAACTGTCCAACTAATCGCTCAAGCGGACTCGCTGCGTCTATGCTGCGCTTCACCTGCGCTCGCCGCTTGGGGTGGTATTGGATCACACACGATGAAGGGGGGTCATAAATGAGCAGCTACCGTGTACATTACAAAAAAGGTGATGTCGAGATTGAAGTCGAGTCTACTGACAAGGACTACGTTGGCCAAATGTTGCAGAAATTCCTCCCGCCGCAGGCGCCTAAGATTCCGGCGGGCAAACCCGCAAAGCAAAAAGGTAAACCCCCCAAAATTGGCCGTCGACATCCCCAAGGCAAGGAAGCCGTAGCGAATGAAGAAGAAACCATGATCGATTACGCTGCAGTTGCGAACGCCGTTCATGAGTCGGACAAGACCGAGGATATTCAAAAGAACATCCTGAACAAACGGGACAATCTTGGTCGCATTCTGCTGTCATTCCACTTCGCTCATGAGGCAGGAAATGAATATCTTACAACCGGCGATGTTGAGAAGATTACCGATCAACTTAGGATTAAAATTTCTCAACCTAATGTATCGGGCTGCGTGGCCAAAAACCGCAAATACTTCTCAGCGGCGAGAGCGCGACGAAGGGGGGCAGTAGTGCCTTACAAATTGAACAGGGCAGGGGAGCAGGCTTACGAGAAACTCATAGCCGGCGGGAAGGTGAAATAGCATGCCGTCCATAGACAAGAACACTCTTCTCGCTGCAATATGCCCACCTCTTGACCAACGTCTGGCCGACCAGATGGTTGATGAGTTCATATCATTAGAACGGCGCTACGTGCTTCGTGATTGGGAGCCGGCTACTCTTGACGGAGGTCAATTCGCGGAAGCGTCAGCAAGGCTACTATACCATCAGGACTCGAGAACCTTGAACCGCCGTAAGGGCGTAAATGAATGCCTCACCTATGTGGAAGACCCCGCCAATTCAAATCCTCATGCATTTCCGGAGCGAAAAGCAGCCCTCCATATTGACAGGATTATTCGTACCATCTACAAGTTCCGTTCAGATCGTGGTGCAGTACATATAGACCCCGATTATACGGCGAACCATCTGGACTCCAAGCTTGTACTTGAGAACTGCCGCTGGGTTATATCGGAATTCCTACGGGTGTTTTGGACTGCAGACCGGCGCCAGGTTGCAGCTGCAATCCGGCAGATTATTCAGTATGACGTACCAGTAATCGGCGTTTATGACGGATGTCCGCTTGTTCAAAGGGTCGATTGCTCGGCAGAAGAGGAAATCCTCATCCTACTTCATCACGCCGGGGAAGAGGGGTTGAGCCGCACCGAAATCGGTCGCGCCGTACTGAGAGGGGCGCCTGCTGTCACAAAAGCTCTGACCATACTCATTTCACCGAGACGCCGCGAGGTCGTGAAGTTACAAAATGGGAACTATCGGCTGACGGATATCGGTATACGCCGCGTTCTGACTGAGCTTGCCGATAAACTCGTAATTTGAGCGAGAAAGTCAAACAAACGGCTGCACCCGCTCCGCCGATAAACCCGGCTCCCGGTGACCTTTTCGTTACCCTCTCTTTCAACTCGTAATCTTTGATTCCTGATTATGGTTGTCCGTAATGACTTGTAGGTGTTATATCTATAAGAAGAGATGTTTGTTGATGTCCCTCCCCTTACCCTTTCTCCCAATCTTCTTATCTTCCCATCTCCGCGTCACCGTGTCTCGCCGTCACCGCGTCTATTATCTCACCGCGTCAATGCATCTCTTAAGATCTGGATAGGATGGAGGACTTTCAATCCAGTGAGGTGACGGATTTGCAGGCGACAGCCTTCGCAGTCGGACAGGATAATTTCGGGTTTGAGACGGTCGATCGCCTCCTTCAAATCCCTTCCGATCTCCTGAGAGATCTCATATTTTTCTTTCTTAAATCCATAGGTACCGCCCAGCCCGCAGCAATCCGCTTCGATGTTGTCCAGTTGAAGGCCCGGGATAGAGCGGAGGATTTCAACGGCAGGGAGGCCAATTCCCAGGGCTCTCAAATGACATGGGGCAAAAAAGAAGGGGACGTAGGTTCTGAGACAACTTGGGGAAGAAGCACGAGCCCCAGCCGTTGACAAGAAAGATTCGGTTCCTTCGTCTGGGAAAGAAAAAATGGGGCAGCCAATTGAGTGTATTGTAATGGAAACACTCCTTTGTTTCGCAGTCTGTGTCAACCAGAATGGCTACTTTATTTTTGACGTGAGACGGTCAGCAGAGCAGACAGGTTATTTCTTGTTCTCTTGGGAAGATAAGTATTTGATAATCGCTTTCTTATATTTTTCAAAGTCCCTTAAATCCCGGTGAAGAATTGAGACAACAATCGTAGGATCGATGGTTTCATATTGATGGACAACGACATTTCTAAATATTGCCATCTTCTCTAATGTTCCGCATAAATTCCTACCAATCACCTTGTTTTCCATCAAAATCTTAAAAGTATCAGCATAGCCAGTTGGCAGCCTCATTTCCTGGTCAGAAATAATGTGATTCGCAATGTCGACACAAGCCTCGATAAGAATATGCAATGTCCTCTCAACGATCCTCTGAGTTTTCCAATCGATTTTATATCGATTCAGAGAAATTCTGGAGAAATCCCCAATCTGTTTAAGATAGGTATCTATCTGGACAAGCTTCCTCCCTATCAAGAGCTTATCAACCAATGCCGTACCTCCTATGCAGGATCTCTCTTTCTTTTATGGTAAAATCAAAAAATTCTCTCAGTATTCGAGATTCGTATTTGTGTCTCAGAAAAGGGTCTTTATCAATCAAGATTTTTCTTTTCTGCAAAATCCTTCCAGCGAGGCTAATGGGCGCGGAATTCAGGACGACCAAGTCGATCTCATCGGTACCGAGAATTCGTGAAATTTCACTGAATAACGAAAGGAAGTCTAATCTCTTTATATTCCTCACGTATATCCCCAGATCGACATCACTCAAGATTCTCCTTTTGTCTCTTGCCATGCCCCCAAAAAGGTAAGCGAAGATAATATTGGGGTCATCCATGAAAAGATCGGCTAAGAGATCGAGATGTTTGTGGATGTCTTCCGGTATCCTTTTAAAACGTATCATGGTTAAACCATGTCAAAGAAGGGAGCAAAGTCTAATCAGAATTGTCTTAGCAATTACCTGCTGGCATATTAACATGACTCAACCCTATGTGCGTTTAAGAATCTCAAAAGGTCTTCGGTGTCCATGCTCGACCATCTGTCTTAGCATCTCTCTCGATTTCCGTTTCATCATTTTGAGGCGCTCTTCAAAGGTCAAAGAAGCGAGGTAATTCAGTTCAAACTCAAGCTCCTTTTCCTCATCGGACTGGGATAATTTAAGGATCGATCCATGGCTTCCCATAGGTTCAAAGTAGACTTTTTCCATGTCTAAGTCAAGCCTAATACGGGGTCTTATGCTGACGGAATTAGATTGAGTTACCAGTGAGGCCATAGTTAAGAAAACGTAATTACACTGCTTCGGTAAATTCCCATCCCTTTCCTAACCTCCCCCTTGAAGGGGGAGGAACATAATGTTTTCCCTCCCCTTCAGGGGGAGGGAAAGGGTGGGGGTGGGTTAATCAGATGTCTACTCAATTATGGACGACTAGTGAGTCTATAGAGAAAGGGAACATTGAGGAATATGAGGCCTACAGAAGTGCATCTCTTAGAATCTGGATGGGATGCAAAACCTTCAGGCCGGTCAGGTGGCGGATTTGCAGGCGACAGCCTTCGCAGTCGGACAGGATGATGTCGGGTTTGAGACGGTCGATCGCCTCTGCCAAATCCCTTCCGATCTCCTGGGAGATCTCATATTTTTCTTTCTTAAATCCATAGGTACCGCCCAGCCCGCAGCAGTCCGCTTCGATGTTGTCCAGTTGAAGACCCGGGATAGAGCGGAGGATTTCAACGGCAGGGAGGCCAATTCCCAGGGCTCTCAAATGACATGGGGCAAAATAGGCCGTTCTTAGCGAAAGTTGTTTAAAATTTATGTTGAGGTTATTCAATTCCTTTAGGTTTGTGAGAAACTCGAACACGTCGAAAGTGTGGGCGGCGACTTCCTCCGCTCCGGGAATGGAGAGGAGTTGGCTGTATTCATGCTTGATCATGTAACCGCAACTGGTTCCGGAAAAGAGAATGTCCAAGCCCGAATGGACGGCCTTCAGAAAAGAGGGGACGTTCCGAAGGGCCATTTCTTTTGCCGTCTTGAAATCTCCATTCCCGAGCATGGGAATGCCGCAGCAACTCTGCGGGGGAAGGACGACTTCGAACCCATTGGCCTCCAAGACTTGAACCGTTGCTTTTCCGACGTCGACTTCATTGGTATTGGTATAGCAGCCGTAAAAATAGCCAACCCTTTTGCTCCCTTTTGAACGGTGTTTTTTAAACCATCTTCTGAAGGTCGAAGATTCGTATCCTGGGAGTTCTCTCCTCCGATCTATCCTCAGGAGGATCTCTACGAACCTTTTGATGAGACGGTTTTTTAAGAGAGGATTGAGAAGGAAAGAGGAGAGGGATCCAAAACGTCCAAAAAGATAGGAATGAGTGAGAAGCCAGTCCCGAAAGGGTCTTCCTTTTTCATCCAGATATTTTGCCTTGGCGATGAGATTTAGCTCGGAGATATTTACCCCCGAAGCGCAGACCATGTCACAGAGATGGCATCCGATGCAAAGATCAATCCGTTTATCCACAGAGGGTTCATCCGACCTTCGAAACCGTTCCATCCCGGGCCCCGCTTGCTTCGGGCCTGGAAATTCTGGGGTGACTCGCGCGACAGGGCAGACCGCCGCGCAGGTCGCGCAGCGGATGCAAACATCGGAGTTATTCTTGGGCCAACTTTGTTTTTTCATCGCATGATCTAACTTTGGCATCGGCAAAAATGTTATCCAAAAATTCGAAATCCGAATATCGAAGCCCGAAGTTGTTTAAACCCTAAACACTAAACTCTAAATCCTAAACAAATCCAAAATATAAAACCCAAAGGGTAATTTTCACTTCTCAACCATTGAACGAAATACTTTGTAAGTCGTGGCGTTTTGAGTTTTCTCATTCGAGCATTTGAGTTTATTTAGAGTTTAGGATTTTGAGTTTAGGATTTATGGCCTCGTCAAGAGAAAGTTGTTGATTGGGTAAAGCTTCATTTGAGGGCACCTAAGGCATACTTTGCTGCCGTATATCCTGTTGCTATTTCTATCCCTTCTCTCGATTTCTCATCGATGCACTGATGATGGGCTAAGAGCGAGCCTGCAACCCATATATTTTCCAGAATTACATTTCCCCCTTCGTCAACGGGTTGAAGAGAGGCGTTGGTTAAAATGCCCGCTCGATGAATCGGATGCGGAGGATCGCTGAAGAAGAGGTTTCCGAACCAACCTTCTCGCGAGGGGGGCTGATGGACCGGAAGGTTGAAGGTGGGCTCAAAAATCCTTTCGGCGTCTGCCCTCAGACCTCCCCCCGTGAAACGTCCTGTTGCAAGGATAAAACGATCCGAAGAGAAAGAGGTGATCACAGGGGGACGAAGCACTTCAATGCCCTGACATCTTTTCTCTGTTACGGTTGTTCTCACAACGGGATAACCCAGAAGAAACGTGACGCCTTTCTCGATCAACCACCCTTTAAATCGATCAAAGATCCTCTTTCCCGGAACCGACGGAGGAAGGATAGGGATTTCGAAAACCCGTGCGCCCGTGATCTCCTCCAAGTCTTCCTTAACCCGAATCGGATCGCCCATTCCCAGGAGTGCCGGGAATCCAATTCGGGTTTCACCCCGGAGTTGTTTCTTAATCTCCCTCCCGACATTCTGTCTAAAGGATTGCTTTTCCATCGACCTGGCCAGGGCGGTGGCAGTTCGTTCACGATCGGATAGATCAGGGAAGGGAAGGCTGATCCCGTGGCACTTCAGCCGGTCAGCGACATAATGGGGATAAAAATCCTTGAAGCCCTCAAACCCCACAATGAGCGTGCGCTTTTCATCGAACGAAGCTGCCTCCATCATGGTCGTGGGGATGAGATACGTGGGTCGAAGTGTGCCTGCACCCGTCGGGAGAAGACAATTCATCTGGTCGACGGCATGGAAAGAATAAGAAGGCGGGAACAGAGAAACAAAAGAGGAGAGGGCCTGATCAATTCTTGCTAAGCCTACTTTAGAATAAGGGTGGTCGGCTTGATCTTTGATCCACTGGGAAAGGCCGTCTTTCATCTTTGTTCCAGTGGGACATTGGCCTAGGAGATCGATCGTATTTGCGAAGAGGCAGAGAGAACCCATCCCCTTTCCAATGATGAGGACTTTTTGGCCAGCCTCTGCAGCCGTTTTGGCTGCCATCAACCCTGAGAGACCCATCCCAATCACAATCAGATCGTAGTGCATGAAATTGCTTTCTTCTTGTATTTGTTCCAATGAGCCGTGCGAATGTTGAAAAATCCGAAATCCGAATATCGAAATCCGAAACAAATCCAAAATTCCAATGTCAAATTTTCAAAACACAGCTTCATCCTTTTTTGGAATTTTGGATTTTGGTCATTTGACATTGTTTCGAGCTTCGAATTTCATGCTTCGAATTTATGCCTTCCCTACACAATTTAGTATAAACGGTCAAAGGTTAAAGATTCCTTTATAAATGGATTCAATCAATTCTTCTTCCTGGAGTGCTGCCCCCCAGAGAATCGGGCGGATTCCTCTCCATCGCTCCTCAAGGAATCCCTTTAATATTCCGCTGGAATCTTCTCCTGTCTTCGTGAAAGGTTGCAGTGCCCCGAGAAGGCGATAGACGCAGAACCCTCCCTGGCACGTCCCCTTGGCGAGGCGCGTCCGGTGGAGGATGTCTTGAAGGTTCTTCAGTTTCGCTTTTTTCAAGAATTCCTCAACTTCTTTCCGTTGCACCAGTTCACAATCGCACAGGACCTCTCCTCTGTCCGCCAGGAATTGTCGAAGCCTCTCTTTTGGCCCGGCAGGGCTGTTTGCACCGGGCAGAGGATTGAGATGGGTCGAGCAGGACACCTTTCTCCCGAGTTTTTCACAGATCAGGTCAGACGCTTTTTCTGACATCAGACGATAGGTCATCAATTTTCCGCCCGTGATGGTCACCAGGTTTTTTATTCCGTCTCTTTTTCCATGGTCAATGAGCGCAAACCCCCGGCTGATCGCCCGATCATTCCCTTTTTCTTCAGGCTGGAATAAGGGCCTGATCCCTGCATAGGCCCGAAGGAATCTGGCCCCTTCGATGGCAGGAATCATCTTTGACGTCTCCCGGATCAAGAGGAAGACCTCGCGGGGAGTGACTTCAAATCGCTCAATCTCTTCCAAACGAATGGATGTTGTTCCGAGGATGGACACGGTTTCATTCGGAACGACGATGTCTCCGTCCGAGGGGGGACGGCAACGATTGATGACACGGCGTGCGAACCTCTGGTTGGTGATCAACAGAGATCCTTTAGAGAGAGCCAATCCGATGTGAAGGCCGGCTAGCTTAAGGATCTGGTTTGCCCAGGCACCCGTGGCATTGATGATAAACTCGGCTCCGATTGAAAACTCGTCGCCGGTGGCAAGATCTTTTGCTTCAACGCCCGCTATTTTATCCCCTTCGATCAGCATCGAAGTGACTTCGGTATGGAGGAAGGATTTTGCGCCGTGGCTCTCGGCATCTTCGGCGTTTTCCAAAATCAGCTTGAAAGGATCGATTGCCCCATCGGGGACCTTCACCGCACTCAGAAGATCGGGATGGAGTTCGGGCTCCCATGCCAGGGTTTCATCTCGTGAACAAAGGGTATTCGGGATCCCCGCTTCTTCGCAGGCTCGAAAGAATCGATCTCGGAAGGGTAAGCTATCGTCGGGGAGAGACACGAAAAGACCATCTGTTTCTTCGATGCAGTGGGGGGCGATCTTTCGGAGAATCTTGTTTTCGGAAATACATTCCCGGGCAGCTTCTGGATCGGAGACAGCATATCTTCCGCCGCTATGAAGAAGCCCGTGGTTCCGACCCGAAGCGCCGGAGGCAAAATCGCCCTTCTCGACCAAAACCGAAGAGATCCCTCTCAGCGCCAGATCCCTTAAAATTCCAACCCCGGTGGCACCGCCTCCAATGATCAATACTTCTGTTCTTAGCTTCACTCAAGTCCCGCTGTCTTAAATTCAGCCCACCTTTGTCATTCTCTAACGAGATTGGTGGGATTTGTCAAGGGAAGTGAGAATTGTCTTTCCCGATGCCCGTGTCCCTGACGTAATGCGGCAATACGCGGCAATACAGAACCAATACAAAACTTGACTTTTCAAAAGATTCAAATAAAATGGCGAATAGAGGCTTACGATGGACGAAATCTTAAAAAGCAAACATCATTTCCTCGACCTAGTTCAAGTCGCTTTTATCCTCACCGATGGTCACTCCAACATCCTTTACGCCAACAAGTATACCAAACGTCTCTTCGGGTACGAGAGGGAAGAGATAGAAGGTAAACGGATGAGGGTCCTTTTCCTGGAAGAAGATCTTGCCTACTTTCTCCCCAACATTATCTACCTCTCACTTTACAAGAATGGGTTTGAAGGGGAGGCCCTTTTGAGGCAAAAAGGCGGAACAAAGGTTTTTGCTCACCTTTACACGACCGCTTTCAAGGAAGGGGGGGAGGTTTTTATTTCCTTTTCTTTCCAGGAGATTCAACGACTGAAGAAGCTGGAGAGAGAAAGACTGGAGATGGAGCGTTGGGCAAGCCTTGGCATGATGGTGGAAGAGATTGCCCATCAGGTTCGAAATCCGATCGTTGCCATTGGAGGATATTCGCAACGTCTTCTCCACACACTCCAGTCCTCGCCCAAGGGGAAAACCTATCTCAATCAAATTCTACGGGAGTCGAAGAGGCTCGAAAATCTGGTCCAGCGGTTAGAGGAGTATGTTCTGTTCCCGAGGCCTGCTTATCGGAGGGAGAGGATTGAAAGGGTGCTGGAGGCTGTCCTCCAGACCTCTTCGAGAGAAGCGGCAGAACAAGGGGTCTTCTTCAATCTGGAGACAGGCGCCTTGGAGGGGAGAGGGGATTTCTATATTGACAAAGATCTCATCGCCAAAGCCCTCTTTTACGTTTTGGAAAACAGCATTGAGGCTGTCAGACAGATACCGATGGGGAAAAAGGGTAGGGTCGTGAAGGTATCCCTCTTCAGAGATGGGGGAGACATCGGGATTTCAATCTCAGACAGGGGGGAGGGGATTCCCAGGAAAAACCTTGACCGAATTTTTGAACCTTTTTTTTCCACCCGGCCTGGACGGGTGGGGTTGGGGTTAACCTTTGCTAAGAGGGTGGTGGAGGAACAGGGGGGAAGGATTCGGGTCGAGAGTCGTTTAAAGAAAGGGACAACGATCACACTCACTTTCGCAAAGGATCGGCGTAGGATGTTACGTCGGGAAAAACTTTCCCCGGAGGGCGCGGGGACAGATAACAATTGAGCGACACCCCACCGTCTCGAACCTATCGTTCCTCCGATTGTTGTCGAATGGTCACACCCCTCCAATCCGCCCGCCGCATAAGTACTTCCTCCGTTCCGTCTTCCTGTCAAAAAAAAACATAAAAAAGGCATCTTGAACTTTAGGGTTTAGGTTCGATGGAACTTTTTCTTTACAAAAAAGGAGTCGGTGTTGACATCCCCGTCCAGCAGGTTAAAATAGGGGGGAATTTCGGAACCTGTAAGGCGGAGTTCGTGAATGATGGTTAGGCCAGAGGGTTCGTTAAACTCCCAAGTGTCTCACAGGACGGATATGGAAAAGGGATTGATGGAAGTCAAAGTGATGGGTATCGTGGTGGATCCCAAGGCGTCAAACCCCGTCGTCGTCTTGGTGGATCTTTCGGGGCAGAAGGCTCTGCCGATATGGATTGGAGTATTCGAAGCAGAAGCCATTTCAAGAGGCCTCGAGGATGCGATGACACTTCGCCCCATGACACACGACCTCATGAAGCAGATTTTGGATACCTTTCAGGTAACAGTCACTCGGGTCGTCATCCATGACCTGAAGGAAAATACGTTTTATGCGAACCTTTACCTGGACGCGGGAGGAACTGAGCTGGTGGTGGATAGCCGTCCCAGCGATGCCATCGCCCTGGCGGTAAGGGTGAAGGCTCCTATTTTTGTCGCGGACTCGGTGATTGAGGCAACGAAGCAAATGGGGGTTCTCGCCTCCAACCTTTTGGAAGGTGATGAACTTAAGACCATCATCGAGAATATGAAACCCGAAGACTTCGGAAAGTATAAAATGTAGAGCAACTCATTTTTTTTATACAGCCTCCGTTGACCTAACCTCATGAAGCACAAAGCCTAGATCTTTCCTCGAGACCTTTCCCTAACCCATAATCGAAACTCAGAACCTTAGACGATATCCCTGCCATTCTAAAATTTTTTCATCCTCTCGCATTTTCGATAATCCTTGGATCCTGGAAGCAGATTAAGCCGACGATGACAGATGATGGACCTCCTTTGTAGCATGACATAATTTTTCTAATTATGACAATTTGTCGTTTCTCGCCTGGTTATCATTGGTATTTGGCCTTTCCTGAAGAAGCAGATCCAATTTAAGAATCAAGTAGTTATCAAATTTGACCTACCCAAGAACTTGTCGGCATATATCTTGCTTAAATAAGCGAAAATCAAAACAAATGGAGGCAACTCAATGTCTTTGATGGAAAAAGATGTGGTTTTGACCACGGATGAGGCTATTGAATATCTGAAGATCTCCAAACCCACTTTTTTGAAATATATTCGCTCCGGGAGGATCAGGGCGATTAAGGCTGGAAAGGGATGGAGAATCCTCCAATCAGAATTAAATCGATTCTTAAGAGGAGAGGTGTCCCATGAGATCCAATAAAACATTCTCGTTGGAAGTCTCCTTCTTTGCAGTCAGCAATGGCAAGGAATTAGGGACAGAGTGGCCCCTCTTTGTGATTTTGGAGAAACAGGGAACCCGGTCGCACTCATCGCTGTGAATATTCTTAACGGAATGAGGCCGATGGATATTCCTTCCCAAGTACTTTTGGACCATCGGTTACCAGCGGGTCTGAAGACGGCCAAACCATTGGAGATCCATATCAATCCCCAAGCCTTGGGTCTGACCCGCCAGGGGATTGAGTGAGGAATGAGATGCTAGGAAGGATCGACAAGAGCCTGAGATTGAAATGGATGTTCTTTTCCATCCTTTTATCCACCCTCCCGCTGGTCATTGCGAGTTATAGCATTATCCAAATCCATCAAAAAAATTTGAGGCAATCGGTCATTACGACTGAAAAAGACAAGGCCGATATGGTTGCTGGGAGAACACGATCCTATTTTGAAAAGATTAGGAGCAATCTGTGTTCCCTTTCTATTGATGAGCATTTTAGACAGGGAGGAGCCCCCGAGCATATTGAAAGACTTTTGAAGGACTTTCTTTATCAGAATGATTCTCTTTCGGAGTTGTGCCTTCTGGACGAAAAAGGGAAGGAAAGGATCAAGGTCTCAAAATATAACGTATTTAAACCATCGGATCTGAGAGATCAATCAAGAACCGATATGTTTCAAACTGCATCCAACCTGCGAACCTATTACGGGGACCTTAAACTGATCAACGAGGTTGTGCCCTCCATGGTGATTGCCGTTCCCATCCAGGGATACCAAAGGCGGCCCGCGAGTGTCTTGAGTGCTGAGATGGACCTCAGGTACTTGTGGAACGTCATTGCACAGACGCGGATTGGGGAAAAGGGGATCACTTACGTGGTGGATAGAGAGGGATATCTGATTGCTCACCCGGATACGGAGCATGTGGCAACAAGGACGAAGATAAACTTGAGGCATCTGCCGATGGTTGCCCGGGCCATTGCAGGAGAAGAGGGGAATTTAGAGTTTGAGGATTCCGCGGGGGAGAGGTATCTGGTGGTGTTTAAACCCATCAAAGAGTTGGGCTGGGGTGTCATTGCGCAGGTTCCTGTGGAAGAGGCTTATGAACCTGTTCAACAGGTGGCTAAAAGCGCTCTCAAATGGGTTTTCATCGCGCTTGCGGTGGCCCTCATCATTAGTTTCTTGGCGACAAGAAAATATTCTCATCCCATTAAACAATTGGCACAGGAAATGGGAGAGGTCGCGAAAGGAAATTTGGATGTTTATGTCAAGCCGGCGACGAAAGATGAGCTGGGAGCCCTGACGGAATCCTTCAACAAGATGACCCAGGACCTGAAGGGATCACGAGAGGCCTTAAAAGAGACGGAGGAGAGATATCGGAGGGTTTTCGAAGATTCGAAGGACATGTTGTTTATGACCTCCGTTGATGGAAAGATCGCCGAAGTCAATCAAGCCGGAGTAAATTTGCTTGGTTACGGAAGCAAGGAAGAGCTGACACAGGCCTACGCCAGGGACACCTATTTTGACCCTGAGGACCAGAAGAGATTGGTGAAGAGGGTAAGAGAAGAAGGGTTTGTAAAAGATTTCGAAGTGAAACTAAGGAGGAAAGATGGATCTCCGATTGATGTCCTGGCAACAGTCAATGCGAGAAGAGAGGATTCGGGGAGAATTGAAGGCTATGAGGGAACCCTCAAAGACATCTCTGACCGTAGAAAGATGGAAGAGGAGTTGGTTCAAAGAACGCGGGAACTCGAAGCCTTGAATGAGATGGGGGCTTTGATCAATCAGACGTTAGAGACAGACAAGGTCTTACCGATTGCTTTAGAGAAGGCAGTGAATCTGACCGGATACGAGATGGGGGGCATCCATCTCGTAAACGAAGTAGAACGAACCTTTGAGTTGAAGCATCATTATAAGCACTCCTCCCGCTTGGCTGAAATGGCGAAAGTCCTTAAATATGGAGAGGGGGTTGCCGGAAGGGCTGTTCTTTTGAAACAACCGGTTCTCTTCTCCGTTGAGGATCACCCGGCCTCTCAATTAACCCCTGTTTTAAAAGAGGAAGGAGTTCAAACCGTCCTGGCCTTCCCTCTCCTGGGCAAAGGGAAAGTCGTCGGTGCGATCACCTTGTTAAGCCGTATCTGCCGTGATCTCAGCCAAAGAGAGGTTCATCTCTTGGAAAGCATCGGGAATCAGGTTGGGTTTGCTCTCGTGAACGCGAAACTTTTTTCCGACGTGGCCAGAGCCAAATCAGAATGGGAGACGACCTTTGATTCGGTGACCGATCTCCTTACCATCCGAGACAAGGATTATCGGATCCTCCTGGCCAATAAAGCGGCGCTCGATCGGTTCGGGTTGAAACCGGAAGAGTTGGTTGGAAAGAAGTGTTATGAGGTTTTCCGTCATAGCGATAAACCTTGCGCAGGGTGTTATGTCTCTGAAACGATAATGACGAAGAGCCCCGTGTCCGTAGAACTGGAGAGTCAGTATCTCAAAGGCATCTTTCGATTTAATACGTTTCCTATCTTTGGCCAGGCAGGGGACTTGATCGGTGTCGTCGAAATGGCCAAGGAGATTACCGAAGAGAAACGACTGGAGACAGAAAAAGATGTGGTAAATAATGTCAATAAGATTCTTGCTTCCAGCCTCGATGTAAAGCAGATGATCCAGGCCGTTCATTCTGAATTGAAAAGGGTATTGGAGTGTGAAAGAATGGGAGTTACCCTTTTCGATGATGAGAAAAAAGGGTTTCATTTTTTCCTGTTGTCAAAAGAGTTTGAGTCCGCAAGATTGGTTCCAGGCATCGTCTATCCTCAAAAAGGGGCTCGTTTTGACAAAGTGGTTGAAACAGGTTTGCCTCTCATTGTTCCGGACACTGCAGGAAGTGATTGTTGGACTGACCAAGAATTGCTCAAAGAGGGGATTCATTCCTGTTTGCTTTTCCCGTTGGAATATAAAGGGAGGATCATCGGCACGATGAACTTCGGCAGCAGAAAAGTGAATCACTTTTCAGAAGCCTCGTTCGATCTGCTGCGACAGATCGCTTCCGGGGTCGCCATCTCCGTTCAAAACGCCCTGCTTTTTGAAGAGATAAGAAAGAGACTTGATGAATCGACCATTCTCTATGAGATTACAAAGATTTCTTCCCTGGCCTCATTAAATATGGACCAGATGTTAACGGAGATTGCGGAGAATCTGAGCCACCTTTTGAAGATTGAATATCTTGTGATCTTCCTGATCGAAGAAAATACAAGAAGGTTGAAGCCTTATACTTCCTCGGAAAGCCGTCGTCATCATATCGAGTTTATCGAAGGTCTCGGGCTGAGCATCGGTGTAGGCATTTCTGGCTGGGTGGCTCAAGAAGGTGAGCCTCTTCTCGTGAATAATGTGAAAGAAGATAGAAGGTATGTCTGTGGCGATGAGGCGATCTGCTCCGAAATGTGTGTTCCTCTAAGGGTGGGGTCTCATGTCATTGGAGTGATCGATGTACAAAGCAGTGAAGAAAATGCTTTTTCCGAGGACGACCTGCGCTTGCTCAACGTCGTCGGAGGGCAAATCGCTACGGTCATCGAAAATATCCGTCTACGGGATGAGATTAGGGAGTCAGAAGAGAAATACAGAACGGTCGTTGAGACCGCCCTGGATGGCGTCTGCGCCTTGGGGGGGGATTACCGGCTTAAGTTTGTTAATCAGAAGTTCTCGGAAATTCTGGGTTATACAAGGGGGGAATTGCTCAACACGGATTTCCGGGATTTTCTGGATGAAGAAAGCCGTAGGGTCGTGGCTGAACGGGAGGAGGAACAAAAGAAGGGAATGGAATTATCTCCCCACTTTGAGGCAAGGATCATTCGTAAAGATGGTGGGATGAGGGTTGCGGAAATCAGTGCCCGGATGATAAGCGATTCGAAAGGGGAGGTGAACACCATCGTCATCCTGAAAGACGTCACCGAAAGGAAAAAGATGGAGGAAGAGTTGTTCCGGGCTGAAAAACTCGGGGCCATCGCCGAAATGGCAAGTGGCGTCGCCCATGATTTCAACAACGCCTTAGCGGCCATTCTCGGAAATACTCAACTCTTGCTTTATTCCGCGCAAGAGGGGGAGGCAAAGGAAACCCTGAAGACGATCGAGAAGGTGGCGAAGGACAGCAGCCAGACGGTCCGGCGACTTCAGGACTTTACGAAGAAGAGAGTTCGTCAGGAACTTTCCAGCGTGGATGTGAACTCCGTCATGAAGGATTCGATTGAGATTACGAAACCGAAGTGGAAGGATGAGGCCCAAAGCAAAGGGGTTTCTATCGAAATCGTCTCAACGTTTGAAGAAATCCCCCCTGTATCGGGAAATGACTCTGAACTGAGGGGTGTGTTCACCAACATGATCCTGAATGCCATCGAGGCGATGCCAGAGGGGGGAAAGATCGAAATCTCCACGTTTAAGAAGAAGAAGGATGTGATCATCCAGATTTCGGATACAGGCGTCGGGATCGCTGAGGAGGCAAAAAAGAAGATTTTTGAACCGTTTTTTACGACGAAGCCCTTCACGAATACGGGGTTGGGGTTAAGTATGTCCTACGGGATCATCAAAAGGTTTGGAGGAGAGATCGAGGTCGTGAGCGAACCGGGGTACGGAGCAACTTTCACCATCATTTTGCCGTCTGGAGAAGCTGAAAAAGACGAAGCCGTATCACCGCAAGGGATCAAACAAGGAAAGCAAGCCCGTATCCTCGTGATCGATGACGAGGAGGTTGTCCGGAGCGTCCTTTCTCGCACGCTCGTCAACGTCAACCATCAGGTGACGCTGGCGGCGAATGGGGAAAAGGGTGTTCAGATCTTTAAAGAGGGAAAATTTGATATGGTTCTCACCGACTTGGGAATGCCCGGGATGTCGGGTTGGGAGGTATGCCGGACGATTAAACAGATAAGCCCTGACACGCCCGTAGGAATGATTACAGGATGGGGGGCGGAGATGGACCAAGGCAAAATGGAGGAGTACGGTCTTGATTTTCTTCTCCCCAAGCCCTTCGATTTGAACCAAATATTGAACGTGGTGGCCGAAACGATGGAATCCAGGAAGGGATGATTCCAGTATTCGCGATTTCTTCCCGAGTGATCTCAGCAGCCTTTTATCCTTGATTCGGCGGATGACCTCAAACATACGCCCCTGGGAAGCCCCTCCATCATAACGTCGTCTCATCGATAAGACGTCCTTCCTCAGAATCTTTCCTGTTCAAACTTCGACAGCCCGAACCCGATTCTTTGAAATCAGGTTTACCGCAGGGCGAGATTGGTTAAATTCTCCACCGCCTCAGCAGTTGCGGTGAGAACCCATCTTGGGTAGGCATGTCCGCCCCTTAAGAGAAAAAGGTGGGGAGGGTCGAGGGAGCTGAAGAGTTGATACATTCGACAGCGCTAAACCCGATTTTTAAATCGGGGAAGGACGCCGCTTCCATCGACAAGCCTTTCGACAAGCTCAAGGCCGTGAATCTATCGAACGGCTCACGGTCCTGAGTCTACCGAAGGGTTCACCATCCCTTAAGCCATTCCGAGCGAAGTCGAGAGACAGACCGGAGAATCGGATGGGTTGATTTTTGCCTGGTTTTATAATAAATAAATCCATATCCATCGACACCCATGAAAGGAGGGTTTATTTATGAAAAGAGGGGGTTTTCTTTCTGGTATTCTGGTTTTTTTATTTCTTTTTCTCGGTCTTTCCGCTTACGGACAGGATATTCCTATCGGATTCTTCGCGCCCATCACCGGACCAGCAGCCGCTGACGGCGCAAGCGCCAAGCATGCCGTAGAATTGGGCTTGAAAGAGGTAAACGACGGGGGCGGGATTAACGGAAGAAAAGTGAATTTAATCATCTATGACGACCGGTTGAACCCACAGGAAGCCGTTGCCATTGCAAACAAGCTGATCGAGAAGGACAAAGTCGTTGGCGTGGTCAGCGGTGCCTACAGCGGGCCGACCCGAGTCACCGCCCCTATTTTTCAGAAGGCCGGAATGCCCATGGTCGCGGGTTATGCGGTTCATCCGGACGTCACCTGGGATCCGAAGGAAAAGAAGCCGAACGATTTTTGTTTTCGCAACGGTTTCCTCGGCGAGATCGAGGGAGCGGCAGCTGCTGAATTTGCAGTCAAGAATTTAAAGGCCAAGAAAATAGCTCTCATTTTTATGGACAATGACTTCGGGAGAGCCATCTCTTCGGGCTTTGCCGAAAGAGCGGAAAAACTGGGTGCAAAGGTCCTCACCAAGCAGATGTATAAATTCCCGGGAGAAAAAGATTTTCGTCCTTTTCTCACTCGAATCAAGGAAGGAAACCCGGATGTCATCTTCGCGGCAGGATATTACAACGAAGCCGCCTCGATTGTAAGGCAGGCCAAAGAGCTCGGAATCAAGAGTCAGATCCTGGGTGAGGAAGGTTTTGATTCCCCCAAGTTCCTGGAAATCGCCGGGCCAGCCGCAGAAGGTGTGATCATTGCGACCAATCTTGACCGGGATGACCCTCGGCCGCTGGTTCAAACCTTCCTGAAGAATTACCGAACCGCCTATAATGAAGATGCGGACATGGTCGGCGCCTCCAGCTATGATGCTTTTATGATTCTTGTTAACGCAATCCGAAAAGCCGGGACAGACCCCAAGGCCATTCAGAAGGCCTTGCTCGAAACCAAAGACTATAATGGTCTGACAGGAAAGATCAGCCGCTTTGTCCAGGGCGAAGTAGTCAAACCAGTCCAGATTCAGGTGGTTAAAGGCGGAAAGTTCCGTCGGCTTGGCGTGGTCGATAACCCAGAGGTGATTACCCCGCCTACAAAATAGGCAAGTAGTGATCAGTAATCAGTGCATTAGTTCAGATCATCCCTTCCCCTTTCTCATCTTAGAAGGGAAGGGGATGATCTTGTGTTCTGATGACTGTTAACTGATCACTGATTACTGGATTTAAGATGCTCTGGCAACAACTCGCTAACGGAATTGCCATAGGCAGCGTCTATGCTCTGATTTCTCTCGGGCTGACGATGGTCTATGGAATTCTGCGAATTCTTCACGTTGCCCATGCCGGCATTTACGCCCTGGGGGCTTATGTCGGTCTCCTCTCTTTTCGGCTCGTTGGCAACTTCTGGCTCTCTCTCATCATCGGTATGGCAGGAGCCGCCGTTGCCGGATTTCTTGTAGAACGGTTTTTATACACGCCGCTCCTCCATCTGCCAAGAATTGCTCCTCTCATCGTGTCGATCGGCCTCTTCACCGCCATGGAGGAAGCCTTTCGCATTGTCGCGGGACCCCATACGCTGGCGTACAACGCCCGTGTCGGGCTGGGTGATCTTTCGGTCGGCAGCTTCCATCTGACAGAAACCCAGATTCTTATCCTCTTTCTTACGTTGGCGATCTTAATTTTTCTCTGGGCCTTCCTCGCCAAGACCCGCACCGGATTGGCGATGCGGGCCTGCGCCCAGGACCCTGAAACGACCTCGGCATTCGGTGTGAACGTGAGCGCGGTCATTGCTGTGAACTTCCTGATCGGTTCGGCTATGGCCGGTGCGGCAGGAGTTCTGATCGGGGTCTACGATAACCAGGTGTGGCCCACCATGGGCAGCATCCCGGCCTATAAGGCCCTGGCCATTGTTGTTCTCGGGGGGCTTGGAAATATTCCAGGAACGGTGCTTGCATCGATCGTGGTCGGATTGGCGGAGACGTTCTTCATAGGGGTCTTGGCCGTTCCTTTCCCGAGGGATGCCGTCGCTTTCGTGGCCATGATTATCGTTTTAATGTTTAAGCCCTATGGACTGTTGGGAAAGGCATAGCCCCGGGGATGGGTCATCTTAATGCCAGGACATCAGACAAAAGCTTTCTTGATACCCGGGTTGCCTTGATTTCCTGATGCCCTCAAGAGTTTTATGATCAGCGGATATCTTCTCACCATTCTCATCACCATCGTCATCTATGCCATGTTGGCCCATAGTCTCAACATCATCACTGGTCATGCAGGACAAATCTCCCTCGGTCACGCCTCTTTCTTCGGCATCGGCGCCTATACATCGGCCATGCTCTATACGGAGGCCGGGTTCCCGTTTTGGATCTCCGTTCCCATGGCTGCGGTTGCGGCGGGGATCGTTGGAGCCTTGCTGGGAATCCCTTGTTTACGCGTCCGCGACGACTTTTTGGCTATCACGACGATGGGCATTAATTTTGTTGTGGAAGCCATTTTCCTCTATCTTCCGTTCTTCGGCGGTGCGATGGGTATTGGAGGAATCAACCTTCCCAGATGGTTTGGACGTGAGATGACCAAGCCCGAGTATTTCATTCTCATTCTTGTCGTCTTCGGCCTTCTGCTCGTGCTGGATCGTCGAATGGGACGTTCATGGATTGGATTGGCCTGGGCCTCGATCCGAGAAGATGAACAGGCTGCGGGGGCAATGGGAGTGGATGTGGTCCGTTTTAAAGTGTTGGCCTTTATTCTTGGCAGTGCCATTGCCGGGCTGGCCGGAGGATTTTATGCCCACTTTTTAACCTTCATCATGCCCCAGAATTTCGGGTTCGGTCAATCCATCGTCATTCTTTCGATGGTGGTCTTCGGCGGAATCGGGAGCCGCTGGGGTCCGATCGTCGGAGCCATCATTCTGGGGATTCTGCCGGAGGTCTCCAGACCCATCATGGAGTACCGGATCTTGATCTACGGAATTCTTCTCCTGGGCATGATGCGTTTCCAGCCCGGCGGCCTCTTGGGTCCTGAATCGATTCTTCCGAGAATTCTCCGGCGTTCTGTCTATGGCCTGCGCGGCCAGGAGTAGAAATCCATGTCTCTATTGGAAGTGAGGGCTCTGAGTAAGGAATTCGGCGGCCTGCGTGCCCTGGAGGGGGTAAGTTTTGCTGCTGAGGAAGGCGAGATCCTGGGGATCATCGGCCCCAATGGAGCAGGCAAGACGACCCTCTTCAATCTTATTTCAGGCGTCTACGCCCCTTCAAGCGGAGAAATGATCTTTCAAGGTGAGTCGATTCTTCGTCTGAAGCCACACCAGATCAGTCGCCTGGGCATCGGTCGAACTTTTCAAATTGTCCGCCCCTTCCAGAATTTGGATGTTGAGACCAATGTCCTGGTAGCCCTTGGACATCGTTACTATCCTTCTCTCTGGAAATCCAGTGCGCCCTATAGGCAACCCGGGATCCTCGAGGAGGTTCAGGCCCTCATCGAGAGAGCCGGCCTCCGGCCCTATACGAACCAGTTGGCCAAAAATCTTCCCCTCGGTTTTAAGAAGCGTCTCGAAATTGCCCGTGCCCTCGCACTCGGCCCGCGTCTCCTCCTGCTGGATGAACCCTCTGCCGGTTTGCGTTTTGAAGAATCCACGCAGCTCATGGAGCTGATTCGTCAGGTGCTGGAACAAGGCATTGGCGTCCTCCTGATCGAGCATAACATGCAGGTTGTCATGGACCTTTGCAAGCGGATCGTGGTTCTGGATCACGGCTCAAAGATTGCGGAAGGCTCTCCCGAGGAGATTCGCTCAAACCCCCTGGTCATCCAGGCCTATCTGGGAAAGGAGACATAAATGCTGGAAGCCCGTGAGATGGAGGTTTCTTACGGCGAGTTTTTGGCCCTGAGGGGGATAAACTTCACCGTCAAGGAAGGAGAGCTGGTGACCATCATCGGAGCCAACGGTGCGGGCAAAAGCACGATCCTTCGGGCGGTGATGGGTCTGGTGAGGTGCCGGAAAGGAGCAATCTTCTTCCGAGGCGAAAATATTACGCTGAGTCCTCCTCATCGCCGGGCTCGTTTGGGCATCGGTCTTGTCCCAGAAGGAAGAAAAATTTTTCCCGACCTAACCGTGGCTGAAAACCTCATCATGGGAGCCTACGTTCAGGAGGACAGGAAGGCGATCCCGTCCCGTATGGAAGAGGCTTTTGGCCTTTTTCCCGTTTTAAAAGAGAGACGGAGTCAGGTCGGCAAAACGTTGAGCGGCGGAGAACAACAGATGCTGGCCATCGCGCGGGCCTTGATGTCCGGGCCCCGGGTGATTCTGATGGATGAGGTGTCCTTAGGGTTGATGCCCATTTATGTCGAGGAAACCTTTAAAGTCATCCAAAACCTACACCAGCAAGGAGTGACCATTCTGCTCGTGGAGCAAAACGCCCGCAAAGCCCTTGCTGCGGCGGATCGGGGGTACGTGCTCGAAACGGGCGAGATTGTCCTGAGTGATCGGGCTGAGAAATTGGCCCTGAATCCCCGAGTCAAGAAAGCCTACCTGGGCGGAGCGTGAGACACGGAGGGGTTATCATGGGAAGTTGTTAGGAACGACGAGGTGAGAACATGGAGAAGAAAAAAGCAAAAGTAAAGGTCAGGGAGAAGGCGGAGACACTGACGGGCATTCAGGTCGGGATCAAGGCGCCTCGAGGATCGAAAATCACCTGCAAGACCTGGCAGACGGAGGCCGCTTTAAGAATGTTGATGAATAACCTCGATTCAGAAGTGGCTGAAAAACCGGCCGAACTCATCGTCTACGGGGGGTCCGGCAAAGCGGCCAGAAACTGGGAGGCGTACCATTCGATAGTTGAATGTCTGAGGAATTTAGAAAAGGATGAAACGTTGCTCGTCCAATCGGGCAAACCCGTTGGGATCTTTAAAACCCACGCGGATGCCCCCCGGGTTTTGATTTCAAACGCGATGTTGGTTCCCCATTGGGCCAACTGGGAGAAGTTCAGGGAGTTGGAAGAGTTGGGGCTTACGATGTACGGCCAGATGACGGCGGGAAGCTGGATCTATATCGGAACCCAGGGGATCCTTCAGGGGACGTATGAAACCTTTGGCTCGGCGGCGAAGAAACACTTTGGAGGGTCACTCAGAGGGAGACTCATCCTTTCAGCGGGCCTTGGAGGAATGGGGGGAGCTCAGCCTCTGGCGGCCACGCTGAACGAAGGGGTTTTTTTAGGCGTGGAGGTTGATCCGGCAAGGATGAAACGCCGCCTCGAGACAGGATATCTGGATGTGATAGTGGATCGTTTGGAAGATGCCCTTATCCTGGCTTTAGGGGCGAAAGAGAAGGGGATGCCAAAATCCATCGGCCTCGTAGGGAATGCCGCAGAGGTTCATCCGGAGATCGTGAAGCGGGGCATTATTCCCGACCTGGTCACAGACCAGACATCAGCCCATGATGCGTTAAACGGGTACGTTCCTGCCGGGATCACTCTTGATGAGGCCATTAAACTTCGAAGGAAAGAACCGCAGACCTATATCCGTCGAGCGATGGAGTCCATGGCCGTTCATGTTCAGGCGATGCTGGAATTGCAAAAGAAGGGATCGGTTGTCTTTGATTACGGTAACAATATTCGGGCCCAGGCATTCCAGGCGGGAGTAAAAGAGGCATTTCATTATCCCGGATTTGTTCCTGCCTTTATCCGGCCTCTCTTCTGCGAAGGCAAGGGACCCTTCCGCTGGGCTGCCCTGTCGGGAGATCCGGAGGATATCTATCGAACGGATGATGCGATCCTGAAGGAGTTTCCCGACGATGTCTCTCTCGCGAGATGGATTCGATTGGCAAGGGAGAAGGTAAGATTCCAGGGACTCCCGGCCAGGATCTGCTGGCTGGGATACGGCCAGAGGGCGAGGATCGGAAAAGTCTTCAACACGATGGTTACCAAGGGGAAACTCAAGGCACCGATTGTGATCGGAAGAGACCATCTCGACAGCGGTTCGGTCGCTTCTCCCTATCGTGAGACAGAGGGGATGAGGGACGGAAGCGATGCCATTGCAGACTGGCCTATTTTGAATGCCCTTCTCAACGTGGCTTCCGGAGCGACTTGGGTGTCTGTTCACCACGGCGGGGGCGTGGGGATCGGTTACTCCATCCATGCCGGGATGGTGGTTGTCGCCGATGGAACAAAGGATGCGGAAAGAAGGCTGCTGCGGGTTTTGACGACAGATCCCGGGACCGGCGTGATGCGTCATGCAGACGCGGGATATGAAGAAGCGATTCAAACCGCGAAAGAGAAGGGGATTAAAATCCCGGGGGTGACGATCTACCAACGGTAGTTCATATCCCGGGTTCTATGGGCAAAAAGCAACAGGCGATGGAGGCATCTCCAAATCCGTGATAGAAGCTTTTCCTTTTTATAACTGACCAGAGTTGGCCGCGACTCCATGACGGAATAGGCGGTCAGGATCCGAAGATCTAGGGCGGAAACCTTTTATCAGCCAGCCACTACGGTAAACACCCATAAAGAGATTGTATTTGTAAGAAGCTCGATTGCCCATAACTCTAAAAGACCGCACCCTAAAGCTAAGGAGCCTGAGTGCCTGTTCCGCCTGTATCGTCCCTTCATGAATGGTTGCAACACAGTCTCCTGAGGGAGAGGGAACACGGTTTTCAAGGGGGAGAGGGGAACATTCCATGGTTGTCGCGGGAAAAGAGATGCTCCTATAGGAAATAAACGATTTGATTTCCTCGAGGGTATGTGATAATAGTTTCAAGTATTTTGTGGAATCCGAAAAGGTTCCCAGATTAATCCTTTGAAGGAGGGGATGGATATGAAGAAGAGTTTAGTCGCAGGGGTGATGGTTCTTGCATTTTTAGCGGCGGGTTCTGCATTCGGTGCCGAACCGATCAAGCTGGGGATGTCTACCTGGCTCGGGTACGCGCCCTTATATCTGGCCAAAGAAAAAGGGTTTTTTAGTAAGCGGGGAGTGGAAGTGGAAGTGGTCGTCATCGAAAGCCCTGCAGATCGAAGAGCGGCATTTGCTGCGGACAAGATTCAGGGAATGGCGACGACCGTGGACACGCACGTGATGACCACAGCCGCTGAAAACCCGATTCCGGTAAAACAGGTCCTGGCCCTCGACGATTCCCATGGGGGCGACGGCATGGTGGCAAAAAAGGAGATTAAGACGATCAAAGACCTGAAGGGGAAGACCGTCGCTGCTCAGCTCGGCGCAGGGGCAAGCTATTTCTGGCTGAACTATGTCCTGGCACAGAATGGGATGAAGCTTAGCGATCTCAAGGCCATCGATATGAAGGCAGGCGATGCGGGCTCGGCCTTTGTGGCCGGCAAGGTGGACGCCGCCGTGACGTGGGAACCCTGGCTCTCGAAGGCCAAGGAGACCCCCTTCGGCCACGTCCTGCTTTCAAGCGATAAGACCCCCGGGATTATCGTGGACTCCCTGGCTTTCAAGCCCGAATTCTTGAAGAAACGCGGGGCGGATGTGAAGAAGATTGTCGCCGGATGGTATGAGGCGGTCAAGTTTGCTTCCGAGAATCCAAAGGAAGCGGATGCGATCATGGCAAAATTTACAGGCCAGAAGCCCGAGGAATTCACAAAAGATAAGACAGGGGTCCGGTTCTATGGCGTAAACGAAAATAAAGATTACTTTGGAACGCCACAAAAGCCCGGCCTCCTCTATACCGTGACCCAACGCGCGGCAGATTTCTGGTTTGAATTGAAGTTGATCAAGACCAAACCAAAGGCAGCCGATTTGATCGATGGGTCATTCCTTTAGCCGATGGATGAAAAAAAAGAAAAAGAACTGGAGAGGGCTCCCCGGGGACTCAGGGATTTTTTGAGCCCGAGGGAGCCCCTCCCGAAAAGCCTCTATCTCATCCTTGCCCTCAGCAGTTTTGCCTTCTTCCTTCTCCTGTGGTCGATTCTCACCTACGGAAGATTTGTCGACGCCTTGTTTCTTCCCTCTCCGGGAAGGGTTTTCCAGGCGGGTGTGGACCTCTTCCTGGAATTCGAGTTCGCGACCGACATCCTCAACAGTGTTTACCGGGTGATGATGGGATTTTTCATCGCAGCGATTATCGGCGTTCCCATCGGTTTGATTATGGGGACCTTCAAAGCGGCAGAGGCCTTGACCGAACCCGTGGTGGGGTTCATTCGATATATGCCTGCCTCTGCCTTTATCCCTCTGTTCATCCTCTGGCTGGGAATCGGCGATGTTGAAAAGATTGCCATTATCTTTGTCGGGAGCTTTTTCCAGCTCGTCCTGATGGTGGCGGTCGTCGCCAAGAACGTGCATAAGGACTTGTTGGAGACGGCCTATACGCTGGGAGCAAGGCGGTTTCAAGTGATCCGGAAGGTCCTTCTTCCGGCCAGTCTCCCGGGGATTGTCGACACGCTGAGAATCATCGTCGGATGGGCTTGGACGTATATCATCGTCGCTGAACTGGTCGCCTCTGCTTCGGGGATCGGCTATATGATCATCAGCTCCCAGAGGATGCTCCGTACAGGAAATATCATCTTCGGGATTCTTACGATCGGAATGCTGGGTCTCCTCACGGACTTTTTCTCGAAATGGGTTTATAATAGATTATTTCCGTGGGTGGAATGAGAAGGTAAAGGTGGAAGAAGGGGCCAAACTCCACGTCCATAACGTTTCCAAGATCTACCGCTCGGATGGTCAGGAAGTGATGGCCATTGATGAGATCGATCTCAAGATAAGGAACAAGGAGTTTGCAACGATCCTGGGCCCCTCGGGCTGCGGAAAGTCCACGCTCCTTCGCATTGTGGCTGGGCTGATCAAGCCGACGCGAGGAGTGGTCAGACTGGATGGGAATGTGATCGGCGGACCGGGGCAGGATCGCGGGATGGTCTTTCAGAGCTATACCCTCTTTCCCTGGCTCACGGTGAAAGAGAATATTCAGTTCGGGCTCGAGATCTCAGGGATGTCAAAAACGCAACAGGAACAGGTCGGTCAAGAGTTCGTGGAGAAAGTTGGCCTGAAAGGGTTTGAACGGACTTACCCGAAAGGGCTTTCCGGAGGGATGAAGCAGAGGGTTGCCATCGCAAGAGCTCTGGCCAACAATCCTGCCATTTTGCTGCTGGATGAGCCCTTCGGGGCCTTGGATGCTCAGACGCGGTCACTCATGCAGGAGCTTCTCACCCAGGTCTGGGAGGAACTTCATAAGACCATCCTTTTTGTTACCCACGATGTGGAGGAGGCCATCTTCCTTTCGGATCGGGTCTTTGTCATGACCGCCAGACCGGGGAAGATCAAGGCCGAGATTGACATCCCTTTGGAGCGGCCCAGAAGTTACGAGCTCAAGTCCACGGAGGCTTTCCTCAACCTAAAAAAACGGGCTCTCGCCCTCATCCGGGAGGAAGCGATCAAAGCGACGCTGGGGAAAGAGTCCATCTGATTCGGCCAGGTTGGGAGGGTTATTCGCAGCCCTTGTCCCAGAGCAGAAGAGAGAGGAGAAGATGAGTTGAACGCAGAGAAACTGACACGAAAGGGGATACTAAGAATTGCATCCTATGTTCCCGGGAAGGCGATCGAGGAGGTTCAAAAAGAGTTCGGGGCTAAAAGGTGGATTAAGCTGGCTTCCAACGAAAATCTGCTGGGCCCTTCTCCAAAGGCTATCGCAGCCATTCGGAGGGAGCTTCCCAATATTTATCTTTACCCGGAAGGCCCTTGTACGCTTTTAAGAAAGGCCCTGGCTGAGAAGTTTGGAATTTCAGAAAAAGAGGTCGTGATCTCCAACGGCGCCGATAATCTCATTCTCATGATTGCCAATGCTTTTGTGAATGAAGGGGACGAGGTCATGATGGCCGACCCTACGTTCTCGGTCTATACGAATGTGACCCAAATCATGGGTGGAAAGCCAGTCAAGGTTAGGTTGAAAGACTTCGCCCATGATCTGGACGCGATGTTAAAGCGGGTGAGCCGGAAGACAAAACTCATCTTTGTCTGCAATCCGAACAATCCGACGGGTACGACGGTTTCTCTGGAGGCATTTAACCGTTTTCTCTCCAAAGTCCCCGAACGTGTCATGGTCGTCCTGGATGAAGCCTATGGGGACTTTGCCGAAGAGGCATTCTATCCCAATGGCTTAGACTATATCAAAGAAAGAAGGCAGGTCATCGTTCTCCGGACCTTTTCAAAGGTCTATGGGTTGGCGGGGTTAAGAATAGGTTTTGCATTGGGGAGGGAGGACTTCGTGGATTGCCTTTATCAGGTGAGAGACCCTTTTCCGGTTCACCGACTGGCGCAGGTGGCTGCAGTGGCTGCTCTAAACGATGAGGACCATGCCGTACGGTCCATTCAATTGGTTTACGAAGGGAAGAGGTTTCTCTATAAGGAGCTGGATCGGATGGGTTTCTCCTATGTTCCCAGCCAAGCCAATTTCATCCTGATCGATTTTGAAAAAGACTCGGAAAAGGTTTTTCAGGATTTTTTGAGAGAGGGGATTATCATTCGACCCGGAAAGGTGTGGGGTTATCCCACATTTGCGAGGGTGACCATTGGAAGGATGGAGGACAACCGTAGATTCATCCGGGCCCTCAAAAAGATTCTTAGCCGTTCGTCTCTTGATGAACGTCAGGATCGTTTAGGTCGTAGAAACGGTTAATCCTTGGAGCAGTCTCTTACGGGCAAAACGGACCCGACGAACTCAACCCAAAATGGCCCCGAAAGTTCACGTTGATCTTGTCATTAAGAACGCTGACGAGCTTCTGACCCTTTCTCCTTCTTCCAGGGAAGATTCAGGGCTGGGGATGATTCAAAATGGGGCGCTCGCCGTCCGTAGGGGAAGAATCCTCTGGGTGGGGAGGACGGAGGAGATTTCCGGAAAGTTCTCCTTGAGCCGAGATGGGAGGGAAATAGATGCCACGGGTAAAGTGGTCATGCCCGGTCTCATCGATGCCCATACGCATCTCGTTTTTGCGGGGTCGAGAGAGAATGAATTCGAGCAAAGGATTCAGGGCCTCTCTTACCAGGAGATCGCGGGGAGAGGAGGGGGAATCCTCTCAACGGTAGAGGCGACGCGGCATTCTTCCTTTGATGAACTTCTTTCCCTCGGTGCGAGAAGGTTGGACCGGATGCTTTCCAAGGGGGTGACGACCGTGGAAGCAAAAAGCGGATACGGACTTTCTCTCCAGGATGAGATGAAGATTCTCGGAGTCATGAAGGCCTTGCGGGAAAACCATCCGGTTGAGCTCGTCCCGACCTTTTTGGGGGCCCACACCTTTCCAAAAGAATTCAGGGAGGATCGGGCGCGTTATATGGGTCTTCTCACCCAAGAGATGATCCCTCAGGTAGCACAGGAAAGGCTCGCAGAGTTTTGCGATGTCTTCTGTGAAGAGAAAGCTTTTACCCTTGCAGAGTCGAAAAAGATTCTCGAGACCGGAAAGCAGTATGGTCTGAAACCCAAGATCCACGCGGACCAGTTGAGTTCAGGCGGCGGAGCGGAGCTGGCAGCGGAGGTCGGTGCCTATTCTGCCGATCATTTAGAATTCGCGAGCCCGGAGGGTATCCGGAAAATGGCCGAAACAGGAGTCACCGCCGTTTTATTACCGGGAGCGAGTTTTTTTCTGTCGATGCAGAAATACCCTCCTGCAAGGGAGATGATCGAACAAGGAGTGGCGGTATCGCTCGCGACGGATCTGAACCCCGGTTCTTCGATGACCGAGTCCCTTCCGATGATCATGACGATGGGGTGTACGATGTACAGGTTACTTCCCAGAGAGGTGATTCAAGCCACGACGATTCATGCGGCGAAATCCATGGGACGACAGAGAGAGATTGGGAGCCTGGAAGTTGGAAAACAAGCCGATCTCTTGGCACTCGACATCCCCAACTATCGTTATTTCCCTTATCACTTTGGCGTGGACCATGTTGAGACAGTGATCAAAAAAGGAACGATTGTTTATCAGAGAGCGTAACTTCCGGGGGGTCCCCATGCGACTTCTTGAATGTGTTCCAAATATCAGCGAGGGCAGAGATCAAGAGAAGATTGCTTCCATTTCAGAGGAAATAAGAAAACATAGAAGGGTCAGACTTCTTGACTGTTCTTCGGACAAGGACCACCACAGAAGCGTGTTCACTTTCGTTGGGGAACCCGAGGCGATTCAAGAAGCTGCCTTCGCGTTCACCCTGAAGGCCCTCGACCTCATTGATATGAGGGGACACCAGGGAGGTCACCCTCGTCTGGGAGCAGTGGATGTCGTTCCCTTTGTTCCCATTCATGGGGTAAAAATGGAAGAGGCTGTTCAAATAGCCCATGAATTTGGGAAGGGGCTGGGGAAAAGGGGGATTCCTGTCTTTTTTTATGAAGAAGCGGCGACCCGACCGGAGAGAAAAGGCCTCCCTTCCATCCGAAAAGGGGAATATGAGGGATTGGCGGAGAAGCTGAAGGATCCCGACTGGAAGCCCGATGAAGGACCCGATCATTTCGATCCAAGATCCGGGGCTACGGTTGTGGGGGCGCGCTTCCCTTTGGTCGCCTATAATGTTAACCTTAAAACGAGGGACCTCACTTTTGCCAAAGAGATTGCCAGGAAAGTCCGGTTCAAAGACGGAGGATTCCCTCATGTTAGGGCGATGGGAGTGGATCTGAAGGAAAAAGAGATGGTCCAGGTTTCGATGAATCTGACCGATTATCGGGTGACCAATATCCCAACAGTATATGAATTCATCAAAGAAGAGGCTTTGAAAAAAGGGATCGAGGTTGGGGGTTCGGAAATCGTGGGATTGATTCCTCTGGGTGCTTTGGCGGATATCGCCGGGCGTTATTTGAGCTCTGAGCAGTTTTCGCTTCGCCAGGTGATCGAACAGCGAATTTTGGAATTTGATTGAGAGGGAGAGATCATGGAACTCAAACGATTCTTGGAAAAGCTGTCGTCAGATACTCCTACCCCCGGGGGAGGAAGCGCTTCAGCGCTGGCAGGGGCGTTGTCTGCCTCGCTCGTGACCATGGTGGCAGGGCTTACTTCCAAGAAGGACAAATCAAAAAAAAAAGAGATGGAGGGGATAAGAAAGAAAGGGATGTCCTTTCAGAAAAGGCTTTTTCGGGCAATTGATGAGGATTCAAAGTCTTATGAGGCGGTCTTGAAAGCATTTCGACTTCCCAGAAACTCGGGAAAAGAGCGTCTCCGTCGGATCAAGGAGATTCAAAGGGCCTATCAGAGAGCCACCCTGCCCCCCCAAAAGGTTTGTCAGCAGTCCCTTGAACTCCTGGAATATTGCTGGACGCTTATTTTAAGGGGCAACCCGAATGCCGTCAGTGATGCTGGGGTGGCCGCACTTCTCGCCGATGCTGCCTGCGCAGGGGGGTTACTCAATATCAAAATTAATCTCGCAGGCGTGGCTGAAAAAAGCTTTGTCAAGAAAATGAATAAGATGACGAGGAGCTGGGCAAAAAAGAGAAATCAACGGATGAAGGCCATTCACAAGAGCCTGACCGGAATTTATTCACGTTAAGCGACCGAATTTCCATCCGGATGGAACGGGCGGTTTTTTCTAAAATCCCTTAAAGGGTTTCTTTGTGGGGGGGACATGTCGAAGTCTGGCGTTTTAATCGCAATCGTCCTTTTTCTTATTCTGAGCTTTTCCACAGTCAGCGGCCAGGAAAACCTGCCCCTTCTCATTAAAAAGACCGAACCCTCGATCGTTGTCATCGTGACTTTTGGAAAAGAGGGAAACATGCTCGGTCAGGGAACCGGGTTTTTTATCAATCAGGAAGGGGACGTGGTCACGAATTCTCATGTCCTGGAGGGGGCAAGCCGCGCTGTCGCCCAGACGACCGACGGGAAAGAACACGCTGTCCGGAGAGTTCTTGCCGAAGACAAGGAAGGCGATTTAGTCCGGGTATCGGTAGAGATTTCGAGAGAAGCTGTCAGACCCTTAGCCGTCCGGGCGGGGCTTCCCGATGTAGGGGAAAGAATTATTATTATAGGGACGCCCCTCGGACTCGACAAAACCGTCTCGGATGGCATTGTTTCCGCTGTCCGGGATGTCCCTGAATTTGGAAAAATTATTCAGGTGACCGCTCCGATTTCTCCCGGGTCCAGCGGGAGCCCGGTCATCGACATGCAGGGAGAGGTGATCGGGATCGCAACTTTCTTTGTGGTGGCAGGTCAAAACCTCAACTTTGCCATTCCTGGAGAGAGAATAGCAAGACTGGCCAGCGGTCAAGAAGAAACCCTTTCGGAGCGGGATGAAAAGAGAACAAAAGGTTGGCTTGCCTCGGCAGAGGGACTTTATTCAACCGGACTTCATTTCCTTTGGACAGAGGAGTACGCGAAAGCTCTTCCCTATTTTTTTGAAACGGTTAAGAGAAACCCGGGCCACGGTGCAGGGTATTTCCAGATCGGATATTGTCTGGCCAAACTTGGGCAGTATAAAGAAGCCATTGAGTTGTATAAACAGGCCCTTCGCGTCATCCCGAAAGAAGCCGGTGTTTATAGTAATCTGTGCACTGCTTACGGAAAGGCCGGTCGCTACGATGAAGCGATTGAATCCTGCAAAGCGGCCATCCAGCTCAAGCCCGATTTTGCCGAAGCTTATAGCAATCTGGGGTGGTCCTATCACAAGGCAGGGCGTCATCAGGAGGCCGTCGAGGCGTGTAAGCAGGCCATTCGTCTCAAGCCTGATTTTTCTTCGGCTCACTATAATCTCGGAAACAGTTACTCTGCTCTGAAAAAATATGCAGAGGCCATCGATTCCTACAAAGAGGCGATTCGCATCCAATTCGATTACGCCGAAAGCCATTCGGACTTAGGGGCAGCTTATTTTCACACGGGGCGGATTGAAGAGGCGATCGTATCTTACAAACAGGCCATCCGGTTCAAGCCTGCGCTGGCCGAGGCCCGCCTCAATCTGGGAATGGCTTATTTGAGGCTTGGGGACAAAGGGTCCGCCATTGAGGAATACAAGGTCCTGAAGGGATTGAATCAGGAACTCGCCAATCGACTTTTTAATCTGATCTATGAGTGAGGGCTAAGGCTTGACGGAAGACTTCGGGCCGCACAGGGCTCTCTCAGCGCCCCTGCCGGGACGGCCGGAGTAATTTCCTGTGCCCCCTGGTCTTACTCTGGAGTCTCTTACAGCGGGGATGAGAATTCATCCCCGCTGTAATTTTCCGGAGGGATTTGGGTCTCCTGGGCGTTTGATATCCGAATCCCTTTACACAGAAGGTTTCTCAACAAAGCAAGTGAATGTCCGGTGAAGAATATTTACTTCTTTGGGGGGACGATCGCTTCCTTGCACGCTTTGGCAATGCGCATCTTCACCACGGTCTTGGCCGGGATATTAATCGCCTCACCCGTAGCCGGATTTCTCCCCACGCGCGCTTTCCGCTTGACCAGGACGAGTTTGCCGATTCCCGGGAAGGTGAAGGCTCCCACCTTCTTGGTCTCGGCGACCGCCAATCCTGCCATCTCATCGATGACGGTTGAAGCAATCTTTTTGGAGAGGTCAAACTTCTTCGCAAAAAATGAAACGATCTGGGCCTTCGTAAGCGGTTTCTTGCCTGCCATACTCTTTCCTCCTCTTGGTGATATGATTTAAAGTCTAAGTATACAAAAAAGTTTCTAAAAAGCAAGTACAAAATTATTAAAAAAAAATTGGAGCGGGCAACGGGGATCGAACCCGCGACCCTCGGCTTGGGAAGCCGATGCTCTACCAGCTGAGCTATGCCCGCCCTCTGACAGGTTCGACGATCAATCGCCCATGTCCAAAATAAAGGAAAATGCCGGGCCTTGTCAAGAAGTTTTTAGCAGGCCGCTGAAAAACGTCCATCTGCGGCGATCCGGTCCCCTTCGGGGACGTGCCAAGAGTTGCTCCTTATTCGTCGTGATGCCACGCTCAGGGTTTCGAGAGCCTCGCCTCTGGCTGCGCGAAGTCCCGCCTCGCGGGGCGAAGGCAGGAGCATTTTTGAGCTGCCTGGGAGATTACGCTTTTCTCAACAGCTAGATTACTTTCAGCTCGTTCGGAAGATAAGTCAAAACTTCCACTCCTCGAGGGGTGACGAGAACCATATCTTCGATCCGGACTCCGCCTTGGTCAGGGAGGTAAATGCCGGGTTCTATCGTAAAAACCATTCCTTCCTGAAGGAGGTCTTTGTTTTCGCCGTTGACCGCAGGATCCTCATGGACCGCAAGTCCGATGCCGTGGCCCGTGCCGTGACCGAAATAATCCCCGTATCCCTGATTTCGAATGTGGTCTCTTGCTGCTCCGTCGACCTCGCCGATGGGGATGCCCGGCCTCACCTTCTCAATCGCCCGGTCGTGAGCTTCCTTGACGATTTGATAGATCTTCGCCTGTTCGGGGGAAGGGTGACTGCAGACCACCGTGCGTGTTTGATCGGAGTGGTAACCCTGAAATCCTGAGCCAAAATCGATGAGGACAAAATCTCCCTTCTCGATCCGTTTGCCACTGGCCTTCCCGTGAGGAAGAGCGGATCGTTTTCCGGAGGCCATAATTATGTCGAAACCAATAGCATCCGCCCCCCCACGCTTCATGAGGGATTCCATTTCCAGAGCAACCTCTCGCTCCACCACGCCTTCTTTGAGCATTTCCGTCGCCTGGAAAAAGGCATTCGATGAGATGTCAATCGCCCTCCGGATGAGGGTGAGTTCATGGGCATCTTTGACAGCTCGCAGGTCTTTTATTTCATTCTCCAGCGGATGCAGTTTTGCCTCAGCGGTCAATCTTTCCGTGATAAAGCGATAGGCCGAGAAGGGAAGGACGGCGGATTCAAATCCGATCTCACTCAATTTCAGGTCAACCAAAAGAGAGAGGATCCCCTCCATTTTCCTTTTGTAACGGACGATCTGGGTTCCCTTCACCTCTTCATCCGCCTGGGTCCAGTACCGGGAGTCCGTCAGGAAAAAGGATTCCTTCTGGGTGATGATGAAGGCGCCATCACTTCCGGTAAAACCGCACAGATAGCGAATGTTTTCAAGGCTGACGAAGAGAATCCCGTCCAGATGAGAGGAATCCAAAATCTTCCGGGCATTTTTTTGCCGCGCCTCATGAAAAGAATTTCCCATCAGTTTGGCCTCCGTTTCCGAATATTAGCCAGCCATTTCTCGAGATGGTGTATCTTTTCCTCCTTGGAAAGAGGGGAGGAGAAGCCGGAAAGAGGGGAGGAATCCAATTTCTCTCTCAGCTCTTCTAACCTCTTTTCTATTTCTGCATCAAAGGGATCTTTTTCCGCTAGGATTTTATAAATGTCGTAGGCCTCCTGAAGGTGCCCCTGTTGGAGATAAATCTCAGCAAGTGTCTTCGTCGTCAAGCGATCCATAGGCTCCCCCGGCATGAAAGGCCTTTTTAAAAATTAGAGAATAATTTTCAAAAAGTCAACCCCCTTATCCCTCTTGCTCACCCCAGCTCTTCTTTGCCCGCCACCAGGGGAAATCCCCTCCGAGGCTTCATCAGGCCCGCGTTGAGGTATTCGGGATCAAAGTCCTCAATAACATTCAATCCTGCTCTCCCTCGTTGGTGCTCATGCAGCCAAACTCTGAAGCGGTAGGGCTGATAAAGCCCCTTCAGGGGTCCCCCTGATGGCGGGCAAAAAAATGACCCGATTCCAGGAAAGAGGTTCTCCTATCGATCAGGACATCGAGGGCAGGATACAGAGGGACGGGTGGGAGAAGCTTTGTCCCCCCAAAAAAAGAGAGAGTATTGACATGGGGGTGATTATCAAATAATATTATTTGGTTTTTCTCATTTGAAAGGAATCGAATATGGAAAAGAAATATCTGTTTTCCCCGGGACCGACCATGCTTCCGCCGGAGGTGCTTCTCAAGATGGCAGAGCCCATCATGCACCACCGGGAGCCGGAGTTTGAGAAGATCTTTGCCGAGATCAGGGAAGGGCTGAAATATCTCTTCCAGACGAAGAACGAGGTGTTGATCTTCACCTCCTCCGGGAACGGGCGCGATGGAAGGGGCGGTTTCCAACCTCCTTTCGAAAGGGGACAAGGCCATCGTTGTCCGTGGAGGAAAGTTTGGCGAGAGATGGGGAGAGATCTGCAAGGCCTACGGAATTGAGTTTATTCCCATCGATGTGGAATGGGGCAAGGCCGTCGATCCCAAAAAAATCAAAGAACTTCTGGAATCGGATCCTTCCATCCGGGCCGTCTATACGCAGGCCAGCGAGACCTCGACCGGCGTGAAGCATCCCATCCGGGAGATCGCCGAGATTGTGAAAAGATACGAAGACAAGGTCGTTGTCGTCGATGCCATCACGGGGATCGGCGTCTTCGACATTCCGATGGATGCATGGGGACTCGATGTGGTGATCAGCGGATCTCAGAAGGCCCTGATGCTGCCGCCCGGGCTTTCCTTTGCGGCCTTGAGTGATAAGGCATGGAAGTTTGTGGAGAGAGTCGAACCTGCCGAAGTACTATTTTGACTTCAAAAAGGAGCTCAAGAATACCAAGAAGAACCAGAGTTCCTACACCCCGGCCATCTCTCTCTTTGTCGGTTTGAGGGAGATCGCTCCGTATGATTCGGAAAGAGGGACTGGAAGCCGTCTTTCGGCGGCATGAAAAGTTGGCCGAGGCCACCCGTCGGGCCGTGAAGGCCCTGGGCCTTGAGCTTTATGCACCCGATTCACCGAGCAATGCGCTTACCGCGGTCAAGATTCCCGGAGGGATCGACGGAGAGAAATTGAAGGACCTCTTTTTTGAGAAATTCGGAATCACCGTGGCCGAAGGACAGGATCGGGCCAAGGGCAAGATCATTCGAATCGCCCATCTGGGATACTATGACCGACTGGACATGATCATGGTCATTTCAGCCCTGGAGATGCTTCTCAAGGAGATGGGCTACTCCTTTGAGCTGGGAGCGGGAGTCAAGGCGGCTGAAGAGGTTTTGATGAAATAGCGGGCATCCGAGGCGGCTTGAGGGATAGGTGAGATGGAAGAGATAAAGAAAGTATTGATCAGCGATCCCTTGTCGAACAGGGGATTGGAAATCCTGGCGAAGGCGAAGAACCTGAAGTACGATATCAAGCCCGGTCTTTCTCCGGAAGAATTGAAGAAGATCATTCCGGAGTACGACGCGATCATCATCCGAAGCGAGACGAAACTGAAGGGGGATCTCATCGAGGCCGGCGAACCGTTTGAAGGTGATCGGAAGGGCGGGGATCGGCCTGGACAATGTCGATCTTCCTGCGGCGACGAAGAAGGGGATCGTGGTGATGAATACCCCCCAGGAGAATGCCATTGCCGCGGCCGAGCATACGATTGCCATGATGTTTTCCATTTCGAGGAAGATTCCCCAGGCCACGGCTTCGATGAAGGCGGGCAAATGGGAAAAGAAAAAGTTCATGGGGGTGGAACTCTATAACAAGACCCTTGGAGTGATCGGGATCGGAGTCATCGGAACGATCGTGGCCGATCGGGCAAGGGGTCTGAAGATGAAGGTGATTGGCTATGACCCCTACCTTTCGAAGGAGGTGGCGGAGAAGAAAGGGGTCGACCTGGTGTCCCTCGATGAGCTGCTTGACCGGTCCGATTTCATCACCGTCCACACTCCGCTGACGGATGAGACCCGGAATCTGATCGATAAGAAGTGCGTTCCGGAAGATGAAGAACGGGGTCATCCTGATCAATTGTGCCCGGGGAGGAATCATCAACGAAAAGGATCTCTATGATGCCATTCAAGGAGGGAAAGGTGGCTGGAGCAGCCCTGGATGTTTTTGAAAAGGAGCCCGCCGTCGGAAATCCTCTCTTCGAACTGGAGGAGGTGATCCGTACGCCCCATCTCGGAGCGTCCACAGGAGAGGCCCAGGAGAATGTCTCCGATTGCCATTGCCCAGCAGGTGGTCGATTTTCTTCCTGTCGGGAGAGGCTCGCAATGCCGTCAACATTCCCGTGGTCAGCCCGGATATCCTTCCCTTCTTGAGACCCTATCTCCGGCTGGGAGAAAAACTGGGAAGCTTTCTGGGCCAGATTTCCAACTATGCCATCGAAGAGGTGCTGATCGAGTACCAGGGCGAGGTCGTCGAGTACGGGACCAAACCGATTACGACTTCGGTCTTAAAAGGTCTCCTCACGCCCTTTGTGGGCGAGACGGTCAACTTCGTCAATGCCCCGGTCATGGCCAAGGAGAGGGGAATCAAGATCACGGAGTCCACCAGCGCGGCAGGCGGAGGATTTTGCGAGCCTGATTGCCATTACCGACCCGGTCGAAGATGGAGCAGAATTATATTGCAGGGACCCTCTTTGGAAGGAAAGAATTGCGGATCGTCAAGCTGAACGATTTCTTCATCGAAGCCATTCCGGAGGGACATATTCTGCTCATCCACTAATTATGACAAACCCGGAGTGATCGGGAATATCGGGAACGCCCTGGGAAGCCAAAACATCAATATCGCCACCATGCAGTTCGGCCGCGATCGAATGGGTGGCAATGCCATCTCACTGCTCCATCTGGATGCTCCCTTGCCTCCGGGAATGGTGGGCGAGATTTTGAGGTTGCCCAATATCATTTCGGTTCGTCAGATTCGCTTTAGAAGCTGTTGAGACGTGCCCCTCCTTGGCCGATTCGCTTTCAGGGCCGGCAGGTTAGGGAGGGACTACTCGGGCGGAAGAAGTGACTTCAGGGTAAGGTGAGGTGAATATGTCCAATATCGTGATTGTTGGAGCCCAATGGGGGGACGAGGGCAAAGGGAAGATTGTCGATCTGCTGACCCAGTATGCGGATCATGGTCGTGCGATTCCAGGGCGGGAACAATGCCGGCCATACGGTCTATTCTGAAGGACGAGAAATTTGTCTTTCATCTCATGCCCTCGGGCATCCTCTACGAAGACAAGAAATGCATCATCGGAAACGGGGTGGTGATCGATCCCGCGGTACTCATCGAGGAGATCGACGGACTTAAGAAGAGGGGATACCTCAAAGACGATTCCCAGCTGATGATCAGTGAAGAGGCCCACCTGATCCTTCCCTACCATCGAAGGATCGATGTGGCCAGGGAGCGTGTCTTCAAGATCGGGACGACCGGCCGGGGAATCGGGCCCGCCTATGAGGATAAGGTGGCCCGCTGCGGAATTCGGATGGTAGACCTCCTGGATGAAAAGATATTTCGAGAAGAAGCTGGAAGCAAATCTTCTCCAGAAGAATCTCTATCTGGTCAAGTCCTGAAAGAGGAAGGTTTTGAATTCTCGGAAGATTTTTGAGGAGTATCTCCGGTATCAAGAACCAGCTTGAAAGATATGTGAAGGATACTTCCTTCGTCCTTTATCGAGGAGAGTCGAAGAAGGGGAAACAGATCCTGTTTGAAGGGGCCCAGGGAGCCCTCCTGGATCTGGATCACGGGACCTATCCCTTATGTGACCGTCCTCGAACACCGTGGCCGGAAATGCCTGCGCGGGTTCGGGAATCGGTCCGACGATGATCGATTCGGTGATCGGAGTGGCGAAGGCCTATACCACGCGCGTGGGGGAAGGGCCCTTTCCCACCGAGCTTCATGATGACGTTGGGCGAGAAGATTCGTGAGAAGGGAGGGGAGTACGGTGCCACGACCGGGAGACCGAGGAGATGCGGCTGGTTCGATGCGGTCGTGGTCAACCATTCGATCCGGGTCAACGGGATCCGGGAAATGACGATCACCAAGCTGGATGTCTTGAATGACTTCGATAAGATCAAGATCTGCGTCGGATATCGGCTGAACGGAAAGGTCATTCACCAGGTCCCTTCCAACCTCGGAATGCTGAAGCATGCCGAACCGGTTTACGAAGAGCTGGAGGGATGGAAAACGGAGATCAGAGGAGTGAGAAGATTTTTCAGACCTTCCCCCAATGCCCAGCGCTATCTCCGGAGGATTGAAGAGTTGACTCAGACGAAAATTCTGATGGTTTCCGTCGGGGGAGAAAGAACGAGACCATCGGGGTGAAGAATCCTTTCTAGGCTGCTGAAAAACGCTCATCTGCTTCGTTTCCATCATCCTTCGTCATTGCGGCGTACGTCAAAGTACGTCTCATGCCTCAGGATTTCGGGAGCCTTGCATCTGGGCATTTTTGAGCATCCTGCGAAAAATCATTTTTTCAGCAGACCTGCTTAGATTTTGCTTGACAATTTAACAGGTTTTTCTTTAACCTTGAATAATAGGGGCCGTTAACTCAGGAGGTAGAGTATCTGCCTTTTAAGCAGAGAGTCGTGGGTTCGAGTCCCGCACGGCCCACCAACTCAAAGAACATGGAATGATGGAATAATGGAATAATGGAGTGTTGGTTTAATCAACTCGAATTTTAATCGGGTTTTTCGGACGCATTATTCCATTATTCCAATACTCCATTTCCCCATTTTATTTTAGGGTCCCCATCGTCTAGAGGCCAAGGACACCGGCCTTTCACGTCGGCAACAGGGGTTCGAATCCCCTTGGGGACGCCAAATAAACGGAGAAGGCCCTGATTAGCTCGGGGCTTTTTTTTCGGCCCGGGATGAGTGTTCGAGTACAATCGGGACTTCTGAAAGAGATTCATCCGCAGGATTCTGCTTGATCTTTTTGTCCATTTTTGTACCAAGTTGTTCCATTTCTTCCTATTTGCATCGTCTTTCCATATCGATCGTCTTTTTGTTCTGATCAGCCATTTGGGCAGCAAGAACCAAGCTCTCCAATCGAAGCTAAGATCCCCGAGCCGCCTATTGAAATCATTAGCATTTTCGGAAAGGGTTCACCATGTCCCTGTTTTGGATTTGGTTGCTCAACGCACACGAGTTGACCCAAGAAAGACGACTACTTAAGACATGATATCTATTTGGTATTTTTCTTGCAGTTCTAAAGACATTTTTCAGCCAAAATTTTACTAAAGGAGGACGACTATGGTCAGGAAAGGGTTGAGCATCGTGATTGTCAGTCTCTGCCTCGGGATCATCCTATCCGGATGCTCGCAGAAAGCGGTAGTAAAAGAAGAAGCGTCGGCCAAGAGCGCTGAAGAGCTGCGGGCAGAAAAAGACGTGAAAGAGGCGGAAAGGATCAGAGAGGAGCAGTTGAAAAAAGATTTCGAAAAGAGTCTTGTCGCCAAACAGACTCCCGGAATTGAAGGTGTGATCCATGAAAGTAGCATGCTCAAGGATATACGCTTTGATTTTGATAAATACAGCGTCCGGTCCACGGAGGCAGAGATTTTAAAGGAAAACTCTGCTTTGCTGAAGAAATATCCCGGGATGAAATTCCAAGTTGAAGGGCATTGTGATGAGAGAGGAACGGGCGAATATAACCTTGCCCTTGGAGAGAGGAGAGCCAACAGTGTAAAGAAATATCTGATCTCCCTTGGCATTGAACCCGGCCGTATCTCAACCATTAGTTACGGGGAAGAGAGGCCTTTTAGTCCAGAGCATAATGAAGAAGCCTGGGAAAAGAATCGAAGAGCCCACTTCGTCATATTAAAGAAGTAATCGGGTTTGCTCTTCACCCAGACATCTTAGTAATGAATTAGTAATGAAGCGATAGGGGGGAAGACTTCTCTGTCCTCGTCTCTTGGCAATTACAAAGCCGGAAAGTCCAGGCCGATGCATCAGAAAGTTGACCGTCTTTAGTGCGGATTTCAGAACTCGGATTGCGCCTGCCCATGGCAGGCAGGCGCAATAAAACCGGCAAGGAGGGGCCTTATTTGGCTAATCCAAGTCTCGCGGCCAGAGCACGTATCGTTTCGTAATCGTTTGCGATAATCTTCCTAAGTTCGGCCGGAGATTTGTAGTCAACGATATATCCTCTATTCTCAATCTTGGTTTTTAACGCCGGGTTATTAATCGATTTCTCGACGGCGGGGATGAGGACTTTCTTGACCTCCTCGGGAATTCCCGCGGGGGCTGTCAGGGAAAACCAGGAAGAGAACATGTCTTCCTTGTAACCCAACTCCTTCATCGTCGGAACATTTGGAAGCAGGGAGAATTTCCTGGATAACACAAGGACCCTCAGTTTCCCGGCCTCCACATGGGGCATAAACTTGCCGATGGCATCCGCCGAGGCTTCCACATGGCCTCCCAGCAGGGCGGCGGTGACAGCCTCCCCCCCTTTGAAAGGAATGTGGTTCAGCTGAATTCCGGCCAGGGATTGGATCAACTCCACATTTAAGTGGGACATTCCTCCCACGCCGATGGTACTCACCCTGATTTTTCCTGGATTCTTCTTGGCGTAGTCGACCAGTTCCGCAAAGGTGTTCCAGGGAGAGCTAGCCTGGACGGCCAGGGCCAGCGGAAAATAGACGTGCAGTCCCAGGTGATCAAAATCTTTGAGGGAGTCGTAGTGGACGTTATCGGGGTTCATGACCCGGGCAGCGACCAGGGCGGCCGAGCCTGTATAGCCGATGGTGTAACCGTCCTTCTTGCTTTTTGCAATTGCATCCGTGCCCAGGGTATCGGCTGCTCCGGGCTTGTTTACCGCCACAATCTGTGTCCCGAGGATTTTCCCCAGCTCCTCAATGAGTATCCTTGCGTTGACATCCCCGCCGCCCCCCGCAGGAATGGGGATAATGAACTGAATAGGACGATTGGGATAGGGTTGTGCCTGGGCAGTCGAAGTCCCCATGCTCAATCCGCATACGACCATCAACAAACCGACGACCACAAGAATCCTTTTCATTTTTGCCTCCTTTGCAAAGGATATGATATTTCCCGGTGAAGTCCATCGAACGGAAACCCTTGATTGCAGTTTCTGTTTCCCGTTCCAACTCATTCCTCCGTTTGCGGCGGAGCCTTTGGTAACGATTTCTTCTTGCCGGTGAGATTATACCCAATAGAGATTTAAAGTCAACCCTTCAACTGGTCTGTAAAGCGGAGTACGCGAGCGCATGATAGGGAAGGAGGGAAGGAAGAGAAGATGATGGAGATGACTGTCACCCGGAAGCAATGATGAGGGAGCCGTCTCGTGTACGGCAGCTCTGTCACCTCTAGGGAGGATGGCGGCCTCTATCCTTTTTTTCTTTCTTTACTCCAATATGTTTTTATGTTATTGAAACGTAATCAAAATTGTCTTTATGGTGAATTGACCCTAATTTATGGGGATATCCTTCCGGACAAGATGGAAATGGCTCTTGCTTCTATTTATTTTGGCAGGGGCCGTTTTTCTTATCACCTATCTCTATCATTCCCAGCTATGGACCCAGGTTAGTAAGCTTCATCATCTCTACCAGGACCCCCACCAACTGAAGAAAGTCATCTCCTCTTTCGGACCTTATGCTCCTTTAGCCTATATCCTGCTCCAAATTACACAGGTCGTCATTGCCCCCATCCCAGGGGGAGCGGTCGAATTCTTAGGGGGCTACCTGTTCGGGGTAAAAGCCGGGCTTGTCTATTCTATGATCGGTTTGACTTTGGGCTCCTCCCTTGCCTTCAGTCTGGCCAGAATTTTTGAAAAGATAGCTGTCGAAAAGTTTGTTTCAGCCGAAACAAGAAAGAAATTTGATTATTTAGTGGAGCACGAAGGAGTCATTCTCAGTTTTGTTCTTTTTTTGCTGCCCGGTTTTCCAAAGGACGCACTCTGTTACATCTTGGGCCTGACTCCCATGCATTTTGGAATTTTTCTCATCATTTCCACCCTCGGAAGGATACCGGGAACACTCATAGCCATTCTTCAGGGGGCGAAGGCTTTCGAGCATGAATATTACACTTTTGGGATGCTTTTGGGGGGGTCTGCTTTGATCATCCTGATCTTTTATATCTACCATGAGGAGATTCACAATTTCATAAGAAAAATAAAGGAAGGGAAGAGAGAAGAGCTTTAGGGGGTAAATGGGACCGATCAAGAAAGAAGATAAGCGGGGAAAATGGTCCTCTGATCTTGTCTTAGATCTGTATTCGGATCTTTTGGAAGAGATCTGGGAGTTGGTGTCGGCCTTGATCGGTGAAGCCACTCTGGCCTTCCTCGTCACCCTGGCTGTTCGAAAAGTAGGAGAGAAATATCCCTTCTTGAACTCTCTCTCGGTCTCCGAGGACGGGATCTCCCTGGATGAGATGAGAGAGGAATGCCGCATCGTTTCTCCGATAGATATCCATCGGTGTTTTCAAAGTTTGATTAATCAACTCTCGCATCTGTTCTCCGTTCTGGCGGAAGGGGTGATCAATAAGGAATTGTTCCCGAAAGTTTTTCCAAAGGTGAAAGAGGCCGAACGGATCATTTCTCCAAAGTAGGGGGGGTAAACGCGGATGAGGTTGATTTTCAAGAATCTGAACGTCCTTCGGTCCACGATCAATGCGATTAGCACGAGTGTTGAAATCAAAGAGATCGTCGAGTCCGCGGGAAACAACCTTCCCAACCTCTTTGACTTTTCCTCCTTCGGGGTGTTCTGGAAAGAGGACCTCCTCCTCTTCCTCTATGAAGAAGAATCTTGTCCTTCTGCCTTCACCCAGGAGGTGGTGAATAACATGCTCAAAGTTTTTTCAACCCTGGGAGGGGAGTCCGTCCATGCCGGCCAAATTGTCCTTCAAACGGAAAAAAGGAAACTGAGGCCCAGGCAGATGATCATGGATTCAAACGCCGCCTTGAAGTCCTATCTCACGTTGCCCCTTGCCATGGAAGGGGAGATCTTAGGATGCATTTCTCTTAACAGTGACCAGCCGAACGCCTTTGACGCTCAAGATTTACAATTTTTCTCCGTCATCGGATACCAAATGGCAGCCACCTTGAGACATTTTCAGAGATTCAGCTCGGTCAAGAACATGGCTATTTATGACACCCTGACCGGTCTTCATAACCGGAGATATTTTGAGGAGAGGTTCGAGGTCGAAGCACAAAAATGTCTTAGCAGTAACACCCCTCTTTCTTTGGTGATGGTGGATATCGACTTTTTTAAGAAAGTGAATGACACTTTCGGGCATACCGAGGGGGATCAGGTCCTCTGCAGAATCGCTTCTCTCTTAAAGACGTCGGTTCGGAAGAAAGATATTGTCGCCCGTTATGGCGGGGAGGAGTTTATCCTGATATTGCCCGAGGCCAGGTTGGACGAGACTTTTGTGATGGCCGAACGCATTCGGCGGCTGGTTGAGGAAACCCTCTTCGAAGTGGGGAAGGCTCGGATCAATTTGACTCTGAGCCTGGGGATCTCCAATTTCCCTAGTCATCGGGTGAAGTCGAAAGAAGAGTTAATGGAGATGGCAGATCGGGCGCTCTATGATGCGAAAAGGGGGGGGCGTAACAGAGTTTGTATTTTTACAGGAAAGTTCGGCCGGAAAACCTCCCCCGCCTAGCAGCACTGTGATCCAAGCCCATTGCAGTGTAAAGACAGAGGTTCTGACTCAGAACAGGGTTTGTTGTCTGGCGGTCTTCTTCCGGCTCTGCTCAGGGGCTTGAATCCTTCGACAGACTCAGGGCTTTGAGTTTGTCGAAAGGCGGTCGAAGGCTCGCCGCCAAAGGTTATTCCTCTGCGCTCTCGGAGACCCTGAGGTGGATTTATCTTTTAGACAGGAATGACTTAAAAGGGCAAAAAAAAAGCACACCCGAAGGTGTGCTTTTTTTTTACTTTGCTTTGGGCGAAGCCTTTGGGGCGGCCGCTTTGATGGATGCAGCGATCAGCTTGTCCCCGTCCTTCTTGTACTCGACGGCGACATTCATTCCCGCCTTCAGATCCTCAAATTTGAGAGCCTCCTTGCCCTTGGTAATCTTTGTATCAGCGGTGACCACAAAGCTTTTCTCCACCTTCCCCTTGGCAACGGCGATGCTTTTTGCCATTGCGTCCACGTTCTTAACTTCACCGTTGAACTTTTCTATTTTAGCGGGCGCGGTGGTAGCTGCGGCTGCCGGTGCAGGAGCAGGCGTTTCCGCTTTTGGAGGAGCTGCTGCAATAGCCCCGGACACAAAAGCTACCAAACTAATCACAACCACGAACAGAATCGTCTTTTTCATTCAATTCACCTCCCTTCTTGTTGAGTTGGTAATGATAAGAGCAAAAGAAGTGCCAAGGAGAGCTATCGGATGGAAATTTCTATCTTCTTGAAATAATTCGATAAAATATTTTTGAGGGGAATTTCGAGGGGAAAAAGTGTTACAAAACTCAACACCATTCCGGAGGGTGTTGCAAGAATCTACAGCCCTTCCTTCTCCAGCATCCTGTAAAGAGTCACACGATCAATCCCCAGAATTTCGGACGCCTTCTTTTTATTTCCTCCGGTCTCCTGAAGCACCTTTAGCACATATCTTTTTTCCAACTCTCTTAAGGAGAGTGGTTTTTCAGGGATGAGGACCTCCGGACCTCCCGTCTCTTCAAATATTTTTCTCGGAAGGTCTTCCGGAAGGATCATCGGATGAATTGAGAAAATAACTGCTCTTTCGATGGTATGCTCCAGCTCGCGGACATTCCCCGGCCAGGAATATCGAATAAGGATTTCAAGAGCTTCCGGCGATAAGTGGGATATGTTCTTATGGTTTTCTTCAGAGTATTTCTGCAGAAAATGGTTTGCCAGAAACGGAATATCTTCTTTCCTGTCTCTCAAGGGAGGAAGGGTGATCGCTACCACATTGAGTCGGTCAAAGAGATCCTCCCTGAATTTCCCGCTTTTGATGAGAGGCTCCAGGGGCTGATTGGTCGCCGCGATGATTCGGACATCCACTTTAATGCTTTCCGTCCCCCCCACCCTTTTGATCTCGTGTTCCTGCAGAAACCTCAAGAGCTTGGATTGCATGGAAAGGTTGAGATTACCCACCTCATCCAGGAAAAGCGTTCCACCCTCTGCCTCTTCAAAGAGCCCTCTTTTGGCAGAAGAGGCCCCCGTAAAAGCTCCCCGGACATGGCCGAACAACTCGCTTTCGATCAGCGTTTCAACCAGCGAAGCGCAATCGACGGGAATAAACGTTCGGTTGTTTCTTTGGCTGTTGTAATGAATTGAGCGAGCGATCAGTTCTTTCCCTGTGCCTCTCTCTCCGCAGAGTAGCACTGTGGATTTTGTATCCGCCACCTTGGCGATGATCTTGTAGACTTGAAACATCTGAGGAGTCCGTCCGATGACATTCTTAAATTGGTACTTGTCCAGAAGTTCCTGGCGATAATGTCTGTTTTCCTGGACGAGCCTTCTCTGCTCCAAAGCTCGACGGATGGTCAGTTTGATCTCATCCAGCTTGAAGGGTTTGCTGATGTAGTCGTAGGCGCCCTCACGGATGGCCTCAATGGCGGTCTCGATGGATCCGAAGGCGGTGATCATAATCACCGTGGAGTCCGGAGCGTTCCTTTTGAAAAATCGAAGCACCTCCACCCCGTCTTTCTCCCCCATCCGCACATCGGTGATGATGACGTCGAAAAAGTGATCCGTTCCCTGAGCAATCGCTTCTTCGCCGCTCAGGGCGGTCGAGACTTCATAGCCTTCTTTGGAAAGCACCTCTTTTAACAGGTCGATGGTGACGGAATCATCATCGACGACCAAGAGGTGCGCGCGTGCTCTGTCCATCGGTTTCATGTCTCTCAAAGACGGGGAAGGATACAAAAAACGTACTCCCTTTTCCCACGCCACTTTCTATCTCTATTTTGCCGGAGTGTTCTTTGATGATCCTTTCGCAGATGGCCAACCCCAGCCCCGTGCCTTCCCCCATCCTTTTTGTCGTGAAAAAGGGCTCGAAGATTTTCTTTTTTGTTTCTTCAGTAATTCCAATTCCCGTATCGGTCACTGCGATTTCCAGCCATCTTCCATCCTTTGAGGAGAGGGCAGGGGGGCCGAGTCGGGTCCTGATCGTCAGGACTCCTCCTTTGGGCATCGCGTCCAACGCATTGGTGATCAGGTTGAGAAAGAGGGTTTGGAGTTGCGTGGGGTCCCCCAGGATGGGAGGGAGGTTCGGAGAGAGCTGTTTCGTCAGGTTCACGTTTCGGGCAAGAAACCAGGGCTCACTCAAATGGATCAATTCTTCCAGGACCTCATTCACTCCCAGAGACTTCAACTGGGATTTCGGCCGACGGGTAAAGGAAAGAAGATTATTCACCGAATCGGTAATCTTGTCCATCTGCGATTCGACGATTTTGAGTCGATCCTGGTCTTTGGGTCGAAGATTTCCATCCTGGCGTATCAGCTGAATATACCCGGAGCTCGTGTTCAGGCTGGTTCCGATCTGGTGTCCTACTTCTGTCATGGCCTGTCCCACCGCGGCGAGTTTTTCAGATTGACTTAACTGCCTCTGGGATTCAAACAGGGCTTCGTTGAGCAGCCTCAGCTCTTCGTTTCTCTTGGCCAATTCCGAGGTGGCGGCCTCGATTTTTCCGGTCAGCTCCTCATTGAATTCGCTGACCTGTCTCAAGAGTTGAACATTTTGTTCATGGGTTTCCCGGATCGTCCTGAGCATGCGATTGAAATTTCTTCCTAGTTTCCCTAGCTCATCTTCCCGTTGAATATACGCTTCCGTGTCCAGGTCGCCTTTTTCCGCGCGCGACATGGCCTCCACCAGTTTTCGGATGGGATCTCCGACCAGTTTTCCAAAGAGGACCGTGAGGGTGATCAGGATGACGAGAATGCTCAGGCATGTCAGGATGACCGCTCGATCTCTCTTCTTACGCAAAAAAGCCTGGGCTTCATCCAGAGAGCTGACCAATCGAATTCCGCCGACCACTTTTGTTCCTGCATGAAGGGGAACCATCACCTCCAGCCACTTTTCCTCCCCCACGTCATGGAGCGAAGAAAGGTTCTTGTCTTTCTTCAATTGATTCATTTGATCTTTGGACGGGGCTACGGACGTCCGGGTGTCTCTTGAATGAGAGACTACGAGTTCCCAGTCCTTTGCGGAGAAGAGGAAGACGTCAATCGCCATCAAAAACGGGCGGCTGAGCAACCACTCCTCCACTTCATCCCGGAGACGGGGCAGATCCTCCAGAATCGCTCGATCCGGGATCGAGGCGTCGATTTGTTTTGCGATCAGAGTGATTCGATTTAACGAAAGGTCGATCTGGTCTTTTTTTGCAAAATGATAGTCCAGGTAACTGGCCAGGAGGAGGACTCCGGCGACGATGAAGATAATGAGGAAGGTGATCTTGGTTTTGAGTCCGATCTGGGGAATCCGCTGATAGAGGAGGAATCGGATCCATCGAATGGCCGGGAGGGTGATGGGAGCGGGTTTGACTGGGTCCATCTCTATTTTTGGGAAAGAGATCCTTGATCTCTGGCCCTTTTCCCTTCAATCACCTTGACCAGAATCACTCCGATCTCGAATAAGAAATACATGGGGACTCCCATGAGACTCATATTAAAAACATCCGGAGTCGGAGTGACGACTGCGGAAATGACCGCAACGAGGAGGATAGCATACTTGCGGTTTCGAGTCAAAAGAGCTGCATTCACCACCCTGAGGTAACTTAATAGAGCAAGGACCAAGGGAAGTTCAAAGATCAACCCGAAGCCAAAGACGAAAACGGCGCAAAAGGAGACATATCTCCCCGCAGAGATCATAGGCAGGATACGGGCGGTTTGATACCCCATGAGAAACTTCACCCCATTCGGCAAAGCGACAAAGAAGCAAAAGGAAGCCCCGAGATAGAAGAGGAAGAGAGAAGCCAAGAGAATGCCGTTGGCCGAGTTCAATCCCCTCGAGCGAAAGAGGGGAGAAAACGCTTTCCAGAGGTGGTAGAAGATGACGGGGATCGAGCAGAAGAGGCTGGTGAACAGGGTCAGCTTGAGGAGGGAGAAAAAAGCCTCTGGAATGGAATAGGCGACGAGGTTGGTTCGAAGGGTCTTTTGACAGAGATACACTAACAGCTCTTTGGATACGGGATAAAGGACGATTCCGCACAAAAGGATCACGATGCCGACCTGGAGGAGACCCTTGCGTAAATTGGAAAGGGCGCGGAAGATGTCTTCTCGCTTCAATCCTGAGGCCTGAAGGATCATGGAGGTAATGTAACATATAAAGGGAGGGGCCGAAAGCGGTTCCGTTTATCAGACCGGGGTTTCCCCTCCTGTGGGACCAGAAAGGCCTGCCCAGAAAAGGATTCTCACGGAGAAAAAATCTCTCAACCGGGTCTCGCACAATTTACAGATCGGGGTTGACAAAGATTCAAAACAGAGATAAAAGAAAAAGATTATCAATCCATGCCTGTCCTGCCGAGCACCGGCAGGAATGTTCTGAGATGAAATTGAAAGTCGGCATCACCTATAACCTCAAGAAAGACTTTACTCGACAAGAAAATCAGCCGATTGATCTTCTGGAGGAGTTTGATTCCGAGGAAACGGTGGATGCCATTGGAAAGGCTCTCGAGAGCGAAGGGCACGAAGTGATCAAACTGGGTGGAGACATCGGTTTGATCGATCGGTTAAGGCAGGCATCGGTCGATATCGTTTTCAATATCGCGGAAGGTCTTCAGGGCCGAAACCGGGAGGCCCACATCCCGGCTCTGTTAGAGTTTTTGAACATCCCCTATACCGGGTCCGATCCTCTGACGCTCTCTCTTACTCTGGATAAGGCCATGGCAAAGAGAATTGTCATGAGCCAGGAGATTCCGACGCCAAGATTCAAAAAAGCGGAGAGGATGGAGGATCTCGACCCTCTCAACCTTCGTTTTCCTCTCTTCATCAAACCGTGTTACGAAGGGTCGAGCAAGGGGGTTCGGTTGGATTCAAAAATCTCGGATCCCCGAACACTGCGGGAAAAAGCGAGCGGGCTTTTCGAAACGTATGGCTCGCCCCTCCTCGTCGAGGAGTTTGTGAAAGGCCCGGAATTCACGGTGGGCATCCTCGGCAACGAAGTTCCCCGGGTCCTCGGCGTCATGCAGATTGAGATCAAGGGGAGTCCTCCGGAGGAATCCATTTACTCTCTGGAGATCAAGAGGGAATGGGAGGAGAAAGTGCGCTACCATTGCCCCCCCTCGATTGCCCCGGGTCTTTTAAGCAAGATCGAGGAGGTGGCCCTCCGGTCGTATCGAGCCCTAGACTGCCGAGATGTTTCCCGGGTGGACATCCGCGTGGGTGAGGACCAGACGCCCTATTTCATCGAGGTCAACCCTCTCCCGGGCCTTTCGCCCGTTTACGGGGACCTCGTGATCATGGCAAGGAGCATGGGATGGGACTATGCCGACCTGGTCAAGACCATTTTCCATCATGCCCTCAAGCGATACGGACGGTGGACGAATAGACCCGGGGGTGATGATGGGAAGCCCGCTGGATAAACAGTCCCCGTTCGTTTGATGAGTCATCGTCGATGAATCGACCAGAGCAGACCCTCCACGAGATTATCCTGAAAAACTTTAAGGAGGCGGTCATTTTTGCCGACGCCCGAGGACGAATTCAATTCCTCAACGGCATCGCGGAGAAGTATTTTCAGATCAGCGGGAAGAAGGTGCTGGGAAAGAGATTGGAGAGGGCGATCCCCCATAAAAATATAAAGAAACACTTTGACTTCGTCTACGAAAGGAGAGAAGAGGATCACGATGTTGAACTGGCGATTCCCGTTGCCCCTTCTTCGGGCCAGGAAACCCGGATCCTTCATTGCAGCTTTTATCCCATTTTTGATAAGAGAGGGACGATGTTTTTGGGCTGTCTGGCGACGTTTGCCGATGTCACGGAAAAAGGCCTGCTCCTGAGGGAGATCAGTAAGAGCCGGAATCTTTCCACGATCGGAATGCTGGCCAGATGGATGGCCCATGAGATTCGAAATCCCCTCAGCTCTTTGAACATCAATATTGAACTGCTGAGAGAGGAGCTGGGAGGGGAGACCCACCTGTCCCAGAAAGATGAGATTCACTCTCTGATTAATTTTATCAGTTACGAAACCCTCCGGCTGGAGAATAATCTGAAAGAATTTCTCGATTTCAATCGTCTCCCTCCCCTCAAATTCGAATGGATTCAATTGAATGAATTATTGGACTCCGTCGTTCGGCTTTCAAGGCCGGATGCTCAGATCAAAAATGCCAGGATTGAAACCCATTTCCAAAAAAAGCTGCCCGTGCTGAAGATCGATGTCAGCCAATTCAACCTGGCGATTTCGAATCTCCTCATCAACAGCATTCAAGCGGTCTCGGAAAAAGGGGAAATTCACCTCTTCACCCGGGGATCCAGGAAGAATGTCTTCATCATTATACAGGACAATGGGGTGGGAATCTCCCAAGAGCACCTTCCCAAGATCTTCGATTTTATGTTCAGCACCAAGCCAACAGGGTCAGGGCTGGGTCTCTCGATCGCAAAGAAGATCATCTCAGACCATCACGGTGAGATCTCGGTGAAGAGCGAGGTCAATAAGGGATCGATCTTTAGAATACGAATTCCCCTGGGCCCAAAAGGAAACTAATACCAATGCAATGACCAAATTCCAAGCACCAATCATCAAATAATAACCCATGTCTCAATGACCCAAATTTTTAAGAAGGAGTTTCGTACTTTTGGAAATTGGGTAATTGGAGCTTGTTTTGAGTTTGCCTGCCTGCCGGCAGGCAGGGAATTTGATGATTGGAATTTTTCGGATGGAAACACCAAAGGTGTTATATGAAGGATGGCAAGGGTTGATTTCAGTGGTCAGGGATATGGACAAAAAAGTAATCCTTATTGCGGAGGACGATTCCCGGGTGGGGGAGAGTCTCCGCCTTTTGTTGAAGAAGAAGGGGCACGAAGTCCTCCTGTCTCCGAACGGGAAGGAGGCCCTCCAACTTGTTCGGCACGAGGCCGTCGATCTGGTGATTACCGATGTGGTCATGCCCAAGATGGACGGGATCGAGCTCTTAGAAGCCGTAAAAGGTCTCAGGCCGGAGACCGAGGTCATCGTCATCTCTGCCCAGGGGACGATCGAGAAGGCGGTGCAGGCGATGAAATTGGGAGCCTTTGATTTTATCGAAAAACCGATCAACCCGAGGGTGATCACTCTCTTGGTGGAGAGGGCTCTGGAAAAACAGACCCTGATCCTCCAGAATCGAGACCTGCGGTCCAGACTGGAAGACAAGTTTCATTTCAAAAATGTGATCGGGAGGAGCGAGAAGATGGTAAAAATCTTTGAGCTCATCCGTCATATCGCCCCGTACGATAGCTCTGTTCTGATTATCGGCGAGAGCGGAACGGGGAAGGAGTTGATCGCCAATGCGATTCATTACAATAGTCCCCGGGCCTCCATGGCCTTCATCAAAGTCAGCTGCGCCTCCCTGAGCGAGGGAATTATCGAAAGCGAGCTATTCGGCCACGAGAAGGGCGCCTTTACCGGAGCCATCGCTTCTCGAAAGGGACGCTTTGAGCTGGCCCATCAAGGGACCCTTTTTTTGGATGAGGTGGAGGATATTCCCCCTGCGACTCAGATCAAACTTTTACGGGTCCTCCAGGAAGGCGAATTTGAAAGGGCGGGGGGGAATAAGACGATCCGGGTCAATATTCGAATCATCGCCGCAAGCAACCGGGACCTTCAGGAGGCTGTCAAAGAGGGAAGATTTCGAGAGGATCTCTATTATCGGCTGAATGTTGTGAATATCAAGCTTCCCCCGTTGAGGGACCGGAGGGATGACATTCCCTTCCTCATCCATTTCTTCATAGAGAAATATAATCGGAAATATCATATGAAAGTGAAGGGCGTGTCCCAGAAGGCCATGAACCTGCTGACCGACTACGAATGGACGGGGAACGTAAGAGAGTTGGAGAATACCCTTGAATCCATCTTGGTGATCAACAACCCGGAGGCCATTGATGTCCAGCACCTTCCTCCAGAAATAAAGGATTCCAAGCGGAGACCCGAGGTGATTCTGATCAAGATCGGAACGCCTCTCGAGGAAGTGGAGAAGGAGATATTGGTGGAGACGCTCAGGGCGACGAAAGGGAATAAACGGAAGGCGGCCCAATTGTTGGGGATCAACGTACGGACCATTCATCGAAAGATGGAAGGACTGGAAGGATTCGAAGAGGCTTCAGGGGCATCGAACGGGGCGAAGGCAAAAAGAGTGGCAAAAAGTCGTACTCGCTAAAATCGAGGCAAGAAATAAGGGCATTTTGTCGCACCGGTCGTAAACGCCTAGGTCATTCTTGCCATTTTTATTTTTGGCATTTTGGGTTCGACGAGAAGAACAAAATAGGCCATCCATAAAACCCTTACTATCATTATATATTATCATATGCCCGGTCAGGGGTCCGCTTGAAAGTTTGGCATGAAATTTGATACATCCTTCTGTCTATGAAGGAAAAATTGAAGTGGGCCTTTATTCTCGACAAAGATGAATTTGTACGGCTCAGCCTTAACAAGATTTTAAAGAAGTATGGGTTCCAGACGGAAGAGATCGAAGATTTTTCTCAACTCGAAAAAAGAAAAAGGGATATCGAGGGAGGGATCGTCTTCGCAGATGTTGAAATTGATGTTTTGGAAAAAGATTTTGCCTTTTTGAGGAGATGGAGTGACCGATTGATATTGATGATCCCTCTGGTCACTGACGAGCTGACGGTTCGATTGAAAAAAATGGGTATCCATCGTATTATGAAAAAACCGGTTGATCCAAGATTGCTGAGAAAGGTCATCCGGGAAATTTCTTTTATCGATGGGGTAAAGGGAACTTCATTTGGAAAAAAAAGGGAGGGTTCCCATCTCATTCAGAAAGGAGGTGAAGTACTATGAAGAAGTGGATTTTTCTTTTCCTCGCATTGGTCTTGGTGATTAATGTTGCAGCAATGAGCATTGGATGCAAAGCCAAGGAAGCACCAAAACCAGCAGCCAAAGAGGAGGCTAAGCCGCCCGAGGCCCCGGCGCCGCCTGCGCCCGCAGCGACACCCGCCCCGGCACCGGCTCCTGAAGCCCCCAAGAAGTAGGGCCTGTTTCATGGTCAACGCGTTGGCGCCCCCCCCTCGTTGAAGGAAAGGGGGCGCCAACAAGAGACCGTCCTGTTTTGAAGAGGAGTTTATTATCACAGATCAACGTCGAAAGAAAAAAAGGTGCATGTCTGCTCAATACATGAAGGAAGGCTTTTCCTTTATGAGTGAGGAGGTATCGAATGATATCTCCTTTTTTGTTTTCTGGAGAGGTTTTTAAGAAAGCGGACTGCGTTCGCTCAGCAGATATGCGGGAAGGAGAGAAGATGGAGCCTGCTTCAGACTCAAATTTATCGGTCCCCCAGAGGGGGGCGCGAAGAGCCGCACAACTTTATTTGTTCTCCCTCTCCACGGAGGGGGAAAAGATTGACGAGTCGCGGGAACCCATCCCCCGGGTTTGGGAGGGGATCTCAGCCAAGGAATGGAATGATTGGAGATGGCAGCTTCGACATCGAGTGACCACGTTGGACCAGCTCAAAGAGATCATCGATTTGACCCCTGAGGAGATGGAAGGGATCAACCATTCGAAGGGGAGATTGGCCTTAGCCGTCACGCCTTACTTTGCAAGCCTGATGGACCCGGCCAATCCCAATTGTCCCATCCGAAGACAGGCCATCCCTCGAATCGAGGAGATCCATTTATCCAAAAGTGAAATGGTGGATCCTCTGGGAGAGGACAATCATTCCCCGGTGCCGGGCCTCGTCCATCGTTATCCGGATCGGGTGCTTTTGCTCGTTACCGATCAATGTGCCGTCTATTGCCGGTACTGCACGCGGAGACGACTAGTGGGGAGCAATGAACGGTCGATCACCCAGGGAAATTTTGAGGAAGTTCTCAAATATCTGAAGAGCCATCGAAAGGTGAGAGATGTCCTCATTTCGGGAGGAGATCCGCTCCTCCTGGAAAATGAGAGGTTGGAGGAAATCGTGAGCCGGTTGAGGGCGCTTCCCCATATCGAGGTCCTCCGAATAGGAACGAGAGTTCCGGTGACGCTTCCCCAGAGGATTACGGGTGGGCTCGTGAGGATGTTGAGGAGATATCATCCCCTCATGATCTCCATCCATTTTACTCATCCGAAGGAGATTACCGATCGAGTAAGAAAAGCCTGTGGGGAGCTTGCCGATGGCGGGATTCCACTGGGGAGCCAGACCGTTCTTCTCAAGGGGATTAACGATAAGCCCTACATTATGAAAAAGCTGGTTCAGGAACTCCTCAGGATTCGAGTCCGGCCGTACTATATCTACCAGTGCGACCTGGCGATGGGAACCGAGCATTTCCGAACCTCTGTGGCGACAGGAATTCAGATCATGGAGAAGCTTCGGGGGCACACCACCGGTTATGCCGTGCCCACTTATGTCGTCGACGCACCCGGGGGCGGAGGGAAGATTCCGCTACAGCCGGATTACCTGGTTTCGAAGGGCAGGGGAAAGATTGTTTTGAGAAACTACGAAGGAAAGGTTTTTGAATACCCGGAACCCAATATCATTGAATTCAAAAAAAGCAGGTCCACGGGTGAGGAAAAAGCGGTTTCGAAGAAAGTGACCGCTTAAGCGTGAACGGAGAAGGAGAGGATCCGTGCTCAAAGTAGTGATCTTGTATAATCTTTTTGAACGACTCCGGAAAGGGGAGGAAAAGGATATCCTGGCAGAGGGGGCGATCGTCGAGGAGATCGAAGCCGTAGAAAGCGCAGTCCGATCTCTCGGCCATCAATGCGCGGTGATCGCCGTTCGTGATGAAATTTTCCAGGTCATCCACTGGTTGAAAGAGTACCAACCTGATGTCGTCTTCAATCTATGCGAAAGTGTTTACGGGCATAGCTGCTGGGAGATGAATATCCCCGCTCTGTTGGATCTTTTTCGAATCCCCTACACCGGATCCTCTCCTCTAACGCTCGGGTTGTGTCAGGACAAAGGAAAGGTGAAAGACATTCTCCAGTCTCAAGGGATCCTGACCCCTCGCTATCGAATCTTCGAGCGGGCCGTGAGTTCCGTGAAGGAGAGCATCTTTCCGACCATCGTCAAGCCCCTTCATGAAGACGGGAGTCTTGGAATTTCGAGAGAGAGCGTGGTCTATGACGATGAGGCCCTGATCAAGCAGATTCGATATGTGATCGACCAGTATCAGCAGCCTGCCCTCGTGGAGGAATTCGTCGAGGGTAGGGAGCTGAATGTGGGTTTGATAGAGACCAATGGCAAGGTGGGGACCCTTCCCATTTCGGAAATTGACTACTCCGAGTTTCCGGAGGGGATTCCCAGGATATGCGGATACGAGGCCAAATGGGTCACCGAGAGCCCCGAGTATCAGAAATCAATACCCATCTGCCCTGCCCCCCTGGGGGGGATAGTGAAAAAGAGGGTCGAACATATCGGGATCAGGGTTTTTAAACTATTCGGATGCCGGGATTATGCCAGAGTGGATCTCCGCATCGACCGGGATGGGAAGATCTATGTGTTGGAAGTCAATCCCAACCCGGATATCTCCCCTCAATCCGGGATGGCCAGAGCCCTCAAAGTTCAGGGGATTACCTACATGGGGTTCGTCGGAAACCTGATCGAGAGAGCGCTCCGAAGAAAAGACGGGGAAATAAGGAGACAGGGAGACGGGGAGGTGAGCCAAGGCAAAAAAGTCATTCGCAATTTTCCAACACGGCGGAGCCAAAGCCAATAAGAATTGATCGTTCAGAAGATTCGGTATCCGATACCCTACCGCCCAATCTCTCCTCACCCCATCCACTAGTAGAAAAATGAATACTTTTCCCAGGATCGTTTTGAAGAAAGGCAAAGAGAAGCCGGTGCTCCGGGGGCACCCGTGGATCTTCTCCGGAGCCGTCGCCAAGGTAGAAGGTGAAGTCTCGCCTGGTGAGGTCGGAGAGGTTTATTCCCAGGGGGGACAGTTCTTAGGGCGGGGACATATCAACCCCCGCTCCCAGATCATCGTGCGCCTCCTGACGCAAAAAAAGGAGGAATTAGGAGAAAGTTTTTTCAGGGAGCGGGTTTCGAGAGCAGTCGCTTTAAGGAAAGACTGGTCGAGAGGAAAAACGAATGCCTATCGGGTCATCAACGGAGAGGGAGATTTCCTCCCGGGGTTGATTGTGGACCGTTACGGGGAGAGCCTTGTTCTCCAATGTTTGACAGCCGGGATGGACCGGTTGAAAGAGATCTTCATTCCTTTGCTGGCAAAAGAATTGCGTCCCCGGAGTATCTATGAGAGAAGCGATGTGGCGACGAGGAGCGAGGAGGGGCTGACCGAGAGCAGCGGCCTTCTTTACGGCAAGGACATTCCGGAATGGATCGAGATTGAAGAACAGGGCTGCCGTTTTAGGGTCAACGTGAAAAAGGGGCAAAAAACCGGGTTCTATTTGGATCAGAAAGAAAATCGCTTTTCTTTGAGAGAATTTTCAAAAGAAAAGAAGATTTTGGATTGTTTCTCTTATACAGGGGCTTTTTCCATTCACGCGGGATCAGGAGGCGCAAAGGATTTCACACTCATCGATTCCTCTCAGGAGGCTCTGGCGATCGCAGAGGAACATTTCCGGCTAAATCAACTGGAGAAAATTCCCCATCGATTGATTCGAGGAGACGTGTTTGAGGTGATAAGAGGCATTGACCCCGGGTACGATATCGTGATTCTCGATCCTCCTCCCTTTGCCAAAAAGAAGGGCCATCTTCCAGGAGCCTCGAAAGGCTATAAAGATCTCAATCTCTGGGCCTTTCGTTTGCTCAATCAGGAAGGTCTCCTCTTTACCTTCTCTTGCTCTCACCATATGAACTGGGACCTCTTTCAGAAAATTGTTTTCTCCGCGGCCTTGGATTCAGGGAAAAGCGTCCAGCTTGCAGGTCGAATGGGACATCCCTGGGATCATCCCGTCAATCTATCCCACCCCGAAGGAGAGTATCTCAGAGGCCTGATCTGCAGAGTGGTGTGACCAGGCGCAACCCCCATCCTCTTCCGTCGGGCGCCATAGTCCATGTGTTGACTACAACGTCATTACGACGGCTCTGGACTGCGGCGCCTAACCTCCCCCTAGAAGGGGGAGGAGAATAGCAACTTTCCTCCTCAGGAGAGGAACATAACGATTCCCCTCCCCATCAGGGGCATGAGAGGAACATAACGGTTTCTCTCCCCTTCAGGGGGAGGGGCAGGGTGGGGGTGGGGTTAATCAGAAGTCTATTCAATTGCCGACCGGTTAACGATTTATCCCTCTTTATGAAAGTGGGGCACAGGAAGCTTTAGCTCGTCCCTTCCTTTTTTCAACCCGCTGAAATGTTACTTCTTTTTGAAATCATGTGTAATCAGGTTCTATAAATTTCAAATAATTCAAATTCAAATTTTTTCTTGACATTTCAAAACGGTTTGCCTAAGATCTCCCACGGGTGAAATGGTGTAGGTTTTCCTGAACAGAATTTTGGTACACTTTTTTATATATTAATCTCTGCCTGGCACGAGGAGGGCGTCGGGATGTAGGGATTAAAACGATAAAGCCTGGCATTTGTACGGATGCACAGGCTTTTTTTTGGAGAGAATGCAGCGTCGGCATTTAGTGGCGACGAATAATTGTTAGGTTCACTGAAAAATCGCCGTGAGGATTTCCAAGGATTCTCCTCCCTCTTGACGGGGGGGGGCGGTACGACTCGCAACCGAGGTGCGGATGGGGGCGAATAGGATTATTTCTTAGGCAATAAGTTACGGACACTAAACACTGACACCGTCATGCTGTTTTTGGAAATTCGGGAGGTGACCTATGCGGTTTAAGAGAATAATTATGGTTTTGGCATTTGGGTTGCTCTTTGCGACCTCGACGTGGGCACAACCAGCTAACTGGGCGGTTTTTGTTCCCACCGGTGCTCAATATAATGGATCCGGCAGTGCCGATTTTTATAGTTATTATGTGAATAACCATTTTTTCTGTTCCTTGTGGGATAAGTCGGGAATTGATCACTTTAATTGGACCTGTTGTCTGCAGATCTTCTTGCGGCTACAAGATTCTTTATTGGCGTCTTTAAAATAAGCCTAGGCAACGGCGTAAGCATCCTGCAAATTTCAGGTTGGAGAAAACAGAAAAGTTAACTGAGAGATAGAGAAAAGGGAGGGATTGACATCCCTATTTCTCATTTTTTTTGAGATCCTGGAGTATTTTCGTGACGGAGGCCTGCAGAGTGGGTAAATCTTCATGGAGGGTCTTCCAGATCACCGCAAGATCCACGCCGAAATAATCATGGGTCACCTTATTTCGTGTCAGGTACACACTATTCACAGGTGGCATCCTAAAAGTTGGCCCGATCAGCAAAAAGAAGATGGGGAGATGAGGGGTAAAACCGCATGGAGCATAGCGCAGAGAAGTCAAGAGGTTTACTGGGTTGAATTCTGGATAATGGGTTTATTTTGTATGGGCCTGAATACTCTTAACAATTAACATCCTGGCATAGGTCGTAGGAGGTAGGCCTTCTTTATCAGCAAGCTCTCTTAACCTCCTTATGAACTTAGGCTCCAGACGTAATGAAATGACTTCTTTCTTGGGTCGAACAAAAACCACATTTTTGGTTATCTTGAAGTCATCGTGATAATCCGTTGAATCATGGGTATCCCAAAATTCCCTTTCTTCTTTTAAACTTTTAAATTTTGGCACTTTCATTCTTTCCTCCTTCTATGAAATCGCTTTTCCTTTTCGGTCATGTCTCTGGCAGTAATGATTTTTGTTTTTTTATATTTTGAGGCCCACACGATGAATAATAGCCGCCCTCCATGAGTTTTTCCATAAGCAAGATATTTGCCTTCTTTTCCCCGCATCATAAGTGGTGTGTCTACATCATTAAACAATACCTCTTCAACCTCTTCCGGTGAAACCAGGTGATTAGAAATATGATCAACTGTTTCCTGATCCCATGAGATTTTTTCTATTTTCAAGATATCCTCGATTTGTTAATAATGTAATACATTTTTAATAAATAATCAAATGATTGTCAAGCCGAAATAAAGACAAAGAGTTAGCCTTGAAACAAAATTTTGGGGTCACCCAAGCTGAAGAAGAACGGGGCGAGCGGAAGAAAAACGTAGTTGAAAAGTAACACTTTTCCCCCTCTGCTTCAAAGGATTCCGGGGTGTTGCAATATTACATTTACGAGCGGGTGTCATCTATAAGAAAGTCGGGAATAGTCAAGGGGGGCGTCCATAAAATTATAAGAATCTTAAAAGGGATTTAGGTCATCCATAAATAAGTCGGCCCGATCAGCAAAAAGAAGACGGGGAGATCAGGTGTTGGAGAGAGGGGGGCCAATTCTGGGTGGGTTCAACAACAGTTCATAGCCATCAGGAGGGAAGTAAAATATTTATTTTTTCTTACGTAGGGGTTTGGCGAGATAATATCGAGGCCGACAAATCTTCACGCCATTTATGGTCTGTCCAAAATATTTTCCAAAATGGGTCGAGTCGCCTGTGATCAGATAATCGGCTTTAATTGAGATAGCAGCCATGAGCACTGGTCGATCTTTCTCTGGCAAATCAATAGGGCAGGGGAGGGTAGGATCGACTTCGAAGACGACCTTTGGCGACGTACTTACTAAGGAGTCCATAATAAAGAAGACATATGCTTCAGAAAATCTCCCCTCGCCCCTCTTTGCCAAAGAGGGGTAATTCCTCCCTTTTGTAAAGGGAGGGAAGGAGGGATTTAGTCTCCAATGTCCATATAATTATGGACTGATTAATAACTCCTTTATCCAGGTGGCTGGATCCATAAGAGGCTTTGGTGTCGTCAAAAAAACTGTCTGGCTTTGGCTGTTGCTTCCAGGATGTTCTCAAGGGAGTCGGTATATTCATGGTTGGAATTCATACCGGCTGGGCCTCTTCCGGGATATGACGGCCCATAGCCGGCTTCCAAGCACTCTTCATAACAAGGTCAACCTTGATATTTAAGAGTCCGCTGAGGTAGCGCTCAAGCCGAACGAACTCAAAAAGGGAAGGCACACGGTGAAACTCCACAAGAACATCCAAGTCGCTATGTTTCCGCTGCTCGCTCCGTAAGTAAGATCCGAATAGCCAAATCTCACTCACTCCATGATGTTCACGCAATTCAGGCAGGTGTTCCTGTAAGGTTTGGAAGACCTTCTTACGTTGAATTGGTGGGCGCCGCTCATTGTTTCTTAAAGTTCCATTCTGTTTCATAGCTACTTTCTCTCTGTAACTTTAGTAAAGTCAAACTAATTTTATTCCTGTTTTATTATTTGAGCAACCAAATTTAAATAGCTTGCGGTCTGTAAGTCCTTGACCAATCTGCTGTATTTAGTTAATATTAATTTTTATATTATAAACTGTGTTGGTGAACCGCGATCGAACCCCTTTCGCCTATCACCGCCACCCATGACCTATATCTATTACGAATTCCAATGAGCGAGTCACGAACGATGATCGATTTTCTGGGAGACTTAAAGAGAACAGGTTATTGCGGGGATCTCACTAAGAGGGATGTAAACAAAGAGGTTGTTCTGCTGGGATGGGTTCAGCGAAGAAGAGATCTCGGGGGGCTCATCTTCATTGAACTGAGGGATCGGCAGGGAATGGCCCAGGTGGTCTTCAACCCGGGGATCAATCCTGAGGCCCATGAGAAGGCACAATCCGTCAGAAGCGAATATGTCCTGGCCGTTGAAGGGACCGTGGTCATGAGGCCGGAAGGCACGGCCAATCCAAAAATAAGCACAGGAGAAATTGAAGTCATTGCAAAGGAACTGAAGATCCTGAATGTCTCCAAAACCCCTCCCTTCCAGATCGATGATGAGGAAGAGGTGGCGGAGAATACTCGCCTGAAGTATAGATATCTGGATTTGAGAAGACCGGGGCTCCAGAAGAATCTGATCCTGCGTCACAAGGTTGCCAAGGAAGTTCGCAATTACTTTGATCGCTTGGGGTTCTTGGAAGTTGAAACCCCGATGCTTACCAAGAGCACCCCCGAGGGAGCGAGAGACTTTCTGGTTCCCAGCCGGCTTACCCCGGGCCATTTTTACGCGCTGCCCCAGTCTCCCCAGCTTTTTAAGCAAATCCTGATGGTCTCAGGGTTTGACCGGTACTTTCAGATCGTACGGTGTTTCCGGGATGAAGACCTTCGCTCGGATCGCCAGCCCGAGTTCACCCAGATCGATGTGGAGATGTCGTTTGTCACGGTGCAGGATATCCGGAATACGATGGAAGGGCTGATGGCCCATATTTTTAAAGAGGTTTTGGACATCACCCTGGAACTTCCCTTTCCGGTCTTGAGTTATGATGAGGCGATGGGTCGTTATGGGGCCGACAAGCCTGATACCCGATTCGGAATGGAATTGAGAGAGGTGACGGAGCCGTTGAAAAATTCCTCCTTCCAGGTATTCAGGGATACGGCAGGCGCAAAGGGTATCATCAAGGCGATCAACGTGAAAGGAGGAAGTACTTTTTCACGGAAGGAGATTGAGGACCTCACCCATTATGTCCAGAACTTCGGGGCAAAGGGTTTGATCTCGGCAAAAGTAGGCCCGGACGGATGGCAATCTTCGATTCAGAAGTTTATCACGGAGGGAGAGAAGAAAGGCGGTGGACGATGTCCTGGAGGCCCGGGAGGACGATCTTCTTCTTTTCGTGGCCGGACCGTCGAAAATGGTCAATCAATCCCTGGCCAACCTTCGCCTTCATCTCGGCGAGAAGATGGGACTCATTCCCAAAGATCAATACCGGTTTGTCTGGATCCTTGACTTTCCACTTCTGGAGTATGACGAAAATGAGAAGCGTTATGTGGCGGTTCATCATCCTTTTACCGCTCCCAAGGATGAGGATATCCCGAAGCTGAAGGATCATCCGGAATGGGTCAAGGCCAAGGCTTATGACCTGGTGTTGAACGGTTCGGAAATCGGGGGAGGGAGTATTCGAAATCATCTGAGGGAGGTGCAGTCGCTCCTCTTTGAAAAATTGGGGATGGGAGAAGAAGAGGCCAGAGAAAGGTTCGGATTCTTGTTGGAAGCGCTCGAATACGGGACTCCTCCTCACGGCGGGATTGCCTTCGGGTTGGATCGGCTCGCCATGATTCTCAGCCATTCGGAGTCGATACGGGATGTCATTGCCTTTCCGAAAACCCAGAAAGGCACCTGTTTGATGACCGATGCGCCTTCGAGGGTGGACTCCAAACAGCTGGATGAGCTCTGGATTAAAGTGAAAGAGGTTAAGGCATAAGAACAAAAAGTTAAGACCCCTCATCCCGTCCCTCTCCCAGGGGGAGAGGGGAAGCAAGGAGAAAATATGAGCATTGGACGCAGGAAGAGACCGTTCCAGAGCAAACACGCCGTAGAGCTTTATCCCCTATTGGACACCCAGGAACCAAACCTCTATCGAAATGTCTTTCCCTACGAAGAGGTTTGCCGGGTCACATTTGACAATAAGTTTGTCTATTCCGATCCGGCGGAAGAGATCTTCATCACCGATACGACTTTCCGGGATGGGCAACAGGCCAGGCCTCCATACACCGTCGAGCAGATTATTGACCTCTATGACATGCTTCATAAGCTGGGGGGCACCAACGGAGTGATCCGGCAATGTGAATTCTTCTTGTATTCCGACAGGGACAAAGAGGCGGTGAGGAAGTGTCAGGAGAGGAATCACCGCTACCCGGAGATTACAGGTTGGATCCGGGCGGTGAAGGAAGATTTCAAGCTGGTGAAAGAAATGGGGTTGAAGGAAACGGGCATTCTCACCTCCGTGTCGGACTACCATATCTTTTTAAAACTGAAGAAAAATCGAAGGGCGGTCATGAGGGAGTATCTCTCGATTGTTTCTGCGGCACTGGACCTCGGAATCATTCCCCGGTGCCATTTTGAGGATGTGACCCGCGCGGATATTTACGGGTTCTGCGTTCCTTTCGCTCAGGATATCATGCGTCTTTCTGAAGAGGCCAAACTTCCCATCAAGATTCGGCTTTGCGATACCATGGGTTATGGAGTGCCCTATCCCAGCGCCGCGCTTCCCCGTTGCGTTCCCAAGATCGTCCGGGCGATGATTGACGATGCGGGCGTTCCTTCCGAATACCTGGAATGGCATGGCCACAATGATTTTCATAAAGCATTCATCAACGCCACGACGTCCTGGCTTTATGGATGTGCTGCCGCCAACGGGACACTCCTCGGTTTTGGAGAACGAACCGGGAACCCGCCCATCGAGGGCCTGGTCATCGAATATATCAGTTTGATGGGACAGAACAACGGTGTCGATACGACGATGATCACAGAAATCCGGAACTACCTGGAGCGGGCGGTCGGTGTTCCTATCCCTCCGAATATGCCCCTGGTGGGAGCCAATTTTAATTCGACGAGCGCCGGGATTCATGCGGACGGGATCCTGAAAAACGAAGAGATTTACAATATTTTCAATACGGCCAAGATCCTCAACCGCCCCATCTCCATTTCGGTCAACGATAAGTCCGGACTGGCAGGGATTGCCCAGTGGATCAACTCCCATTTTGTTTTGACCGGAAAGGATCGGGTCGAAAAGACCCATCCTGGAGTGGCCAAGATCAATCGGTGGGTCACCAAACAATACGAGGAAGGCAGGACGACGTCCATCTCGGACCTGGAAATGGAGAAGGTGACCCGGAAGTATCTTCCTGAGGCTTTCGTTTCTGAGTTTGACATCCTCAAGGCAAGGGCCCATGAGATGGCCGCGCATATTATTGAGCGGGTGATTGAAGAATCCGGGATGAAAGCCATGACGGCTGAGCAGATGGAGCCGATTCTACAGTCGCTGGTGGACGAATATCCTTACATTCAGTTCGCCTACGTTGTGAATATGCAAGGGACAAAGGTCACCCGAAACATCTGCCAGGCGGTGGACCAGGCCAAATATGAGCATGTGGGAATGGGAGAAAATTATTCGAACCGCTCCTGGTTCATCGAACCCCTGAAAGACGGCAAAGTTCATGTCACGGACCTCTACTCTTCAAAAATCACAGGGGCTCTCTGTATCACGGTCTCGGGACCCATCCGGAATGAGGTGGGGGAGATCAAAGGGATCCTGGGTTTAGATATCCGATTTGAAGACCTGACCAAAAGCGAGCAAGGCTAGTTTGACCGGAACGTGCCCCATCCCGACGTGTCGGGATAGGCCGGGTCAAGTCGATTAGACCCGACCACGGGGGGCACAATATGAACGAAACTCCCTTCCCGGGAAGCCCCGCCCTTTGGGCGGGGAGCTTCATAGAAAGGAACAGAGAAGGAGATGGTGTTAACCGAGACGCTCGCCAAAGCGGTTAAACTTTTTCCCCGGAAACGGGCCATTGTGTGCGGGGGCAGGCATTGGACCTATCAAGAATTCAGCAGTCGAGTGTATCAGCTCTCCCGTTGCCTCAAGAGGATGGGGCTTAAGAAGGATGACAAGGTTGCCATCCTCCATCCCAACTGTCACACTTTCCTGGAAGCCTATTATGCGATCCCCCAGATCGGAGCCGTCTCCGTTCCCATCAACACCAGACTCTCCCCCGGAGAGATCGCCTTTATCCTCAAGGATTCAGAATCAAAGTTATTGATTGCCGATTCGATGTTTAGGAGTCCATTGGATCCGATCCGAAAAGAGATCCGAGGGATAAGGAAAATTCTCTGGACCGGCGAAGGGGAGGGCAGCCCCTCTCCGCCGGACCCGCATCCAAAGGCGTCGGCCCGCGGGAGGACCCGCGGCAATCGTTCGATTGATTTGAATTATGAGGAGGCGTTGCAACAGGAAGATTCCGGTCCCCTTCCAGATCCCTCCATCGACGGTGAAGATATCGCGCAGATTTATTATACGAGCGGCACGACGGGCCGTCCCAAGGGGGTGATGCTATCTCATAAGAATGTGACGACCCATGCCCTTGGGACCATTGCGGAAGTTCATCTCACGGATAGCGATGTCTGGGTTCACGTGGCGCCGCTTTTCCATCTGGCCGATGCCTGGGCTACCTGGGCCATGACCTGGGTGGGAGGAACCCATGTTTTGGTCAGGGAGTTCGATCCGAAGGCGGTTTTGGAAACCATCCAGAGAGAGAAAGTCACACTCACCAATCTCATCCCCACCATGCTCAATCTGATGGTCAATCATCCGGATGTAGGAAAATATGATTATAGCAGTCTGAGGGTCCTTTTGAGCGGAGGAGCGCCCATTGCCCCGGAAGTGGTCCGAAAGATCGTTGAAACCTTCAAATGTGACTATATCCAGACCTACGGCATGACCGAGACCAGTCCCTATTTGACCCTCTCCATTTTGAAAGAACACTTAAGACAATTCCCCGATGAGGATCAGCTTCGATTTAAGTCCAAGACGGGAAGGGAATTCATCGGCGTCGAGTTGAAGGTGGTTAATGAACAGGGAGAGGAAATCAAGAAGGATGAAAAAGAGGTTGGAGAGATCATCGTCAAAGGGGATATTGTCACAAAAGGATATTGGAAGTTGCCGGAGGAGACGAAGAAGTCGATCAAGGATGGCTGGCTCTATACCGGCGATATGGCGGTGATCGATGAAGAGGGGTATGTCACGATTGTCGATCGTAAGAAGGACATGATCCTGACGGGTGGAGAAAATGTCTATTCCACCGAGGTTGAAAATGTTCTTTATATGCACCCTGCCATTTTAGAATGCGCGGTTGTCGGAGTTCCGGATCAAAAATGGGGCGAGGCTGTAAAAGCCATCGTGGTATTGAAACCGGGGCAGAGGGCCACTGAACAAGAGATCATTCAATTCTGCAAGGAAAGGATAGCTCATTATAAGGCCCCCAAATCGATCGATTTCATCGATGCCCTTCCCAGAACGGGTTCCGGAAAGATTCACAAGAAGAACTTGAGGGATAAATACTGGGAGGGCTTTGAGAAAAAAGTTCACTAAACCTTTTTGGACACTAAACCAAATCTTCCGGACGGGAAGGAAAGTCCAGACGATTCATTGATTCCTTATGCCCTGCCAGAAGTCGAATGAATCCTTGCCCAACCCAATTTTTACTTGCCGCGATCAGGGTAAATCTCCTCCTAGGCTTCATAAGGTCCGCGTTGAGGGTATCCCGGATCAAGGCCCCTCATGACATCGAAACCCAGTCTTCCCCGTTCAAACTCGGGCAGCCAAACCTGAAGCGGTTGGCCGATGAAACCTCCTCAGGGACCCACCCAATCGCGCCGATAACTATTCTGTTCATAAAAGAAAAATGGGGATAGGCAAGAATTAATCTCCTTGACAAAAGCCTTAAATTCTTTTAATTTAAATTTCCGTGTTAACGTTAACGCATATTCTAGCCAAATTAATAAACTTCATTTAATATAATATTTAGACCGCTTATCAAGAACTTAAAACCATTAAGAAGCCGATTATATTTTAGAGGCAAAATCTTAATGATGCGATTTGATACCTAAAAATAAACCAACTATTGAAAGGAGGAGAAGCGAAATGGAAGGAATGGATAAGATTAAGAAGAAGCCGATTAAGATCACGGATACGACCCTCCGGGATGGGCATCAGTCGACGTTAGCCACGAGGATGAGAACAGAGGATATGATCCCCATTGCCGAGGAACTGGATAATGTTGGATTTTATTCTGTTGAGGTGTGGGGAGGAGCGACATTTGATGTGGCTCATCGGTTTTTGGGAGAAGATCCCTGGGAACGGGTAAAAGTGCTGAAGAAGCTGATGCCCAAGACCCCATTTCAGATGCTGCTTCGGGGGCAGAACCTGGTGGCCTATCGAAACCATCCGGATGATCTGGTCGAGGCCTTCGTGGAGAAGTCGGCCGAGGTTGGGATTGATATCTTTCGCTGCTTTGATGCCGTCAATGATGAGCGTAACTTTGAGACCGCCTTTAAGGTGATCAAAAAAATGGGAAAACATATCCAGGGGACGGTTTGCTACTCCTTAACTGAGCGGAGGATGGGGGGGCCGGTCTATAATCTCAACTACTATATCGAAAAGGCGAAGATTCTGGAGGGGATGGGCGCGGATTCCTTTTGTATTAAGGATATGGCCGGGCTGTTGGCCCCTTATGATATTTACGAACTCGTAAAGGCTTTGAAGAAGATCATAAAGATTCCGATTCAGCTCCATACCCATTACACGAGCGGAATGGGATCGATGACCTATCTTAAGGCAGTTGAAGCAGGGGTAGATATTCTTGATACTTCCCTGGCGCCCTTTGCCCTTCGGTCTTCACAACCCGCATTGGAGCCAATCCTCGTCGCATTGGAGGGCACGCCCTGGGATCCGAAGCTTGATCTGGACAAGCTTTTGAAACTCGGGGATTACATCGAAAGCATCGCACCCAAATATCGTGACTTCCTGGATACGACCAAGATGGCAGTGATTGATACGGGTGTGCTCAAGCATCAGATCCCCGGGGGAATGATCTCGAACATGGTCAGTCAACTCAAGCAGCAGAAGGCTTTGAATCGCATTGAGGAGGTTTATGTCGAGCTTCCACAGACGAGAAAGGATTTGGGCTATCCTCCCTTGGTGACGCCTACCTCTCAGATCGTGGGCGTACAGGCGGTTTTGAATGTTCTTTTTGGCAGGTATAAAATGGTATCGAAAGAGACTCAGGACTACGTCTACGGTCTTTACGGGAGATCGCCGGTAGAGATTCCAGACGAGATCAGAAAGCTGGTATTGAAAGGTTATAAAAAGGGCAAGGAACCCATCACGTGTCGTCCTGCGGATTTGATAGAGCCGGAAATGGAGAAAGTGAAGAAAGAGACGGAGGGGTTGGCGAGAGATGTTTGCGATACGCTGGTCTATGCCCTCTTTCCTCAGACGGGAAAAGATTTTTTAAAGTGGAAGTATGGTCTGGAGCCTGTGCCGGATAAAGTGAAACCCAAAACTCTGGAAGACGTGAAGAAAGAGGATGAGGCCGTTGCTAAAGCCAAGGCCGAAGCCAAGAGAAAAACAGCCTAAAAGGGCGATAGATTCTTTTTGACGATATATAAAGGGCTATAAATGTGGACCCTGGTGTGTGGTTCCAGAAAGAAGGTGTAACTATATATTTTTGTTTATAATTTATGGTTACCTTGAGAAATTAGAATTTTTGTGTTATCGTTAACGCAAAATGGATAAAAAGACCACAATTAAGGATATTGCCCGAAAAGCCAATGTCTCACACACCACCGTTTCAAGGGCGCTCAATAACAAATCCCGCATTAAGAGTGAAACCAAAGAGAAGATTCTTTCGATTGCTAAGGAATTAAACTACCGGCCGGATTTCATTGCCAGGAGTCTGGTGATGAGGCGGACCAAGACACTGGGTCTCGTCATCACCACCATTGCCAATCCCTTCTATACGGAGCTGTCCCAGGGGATCGAAACAATGGCCATCAGCCTGGGGTATAATATCATCCTCTGCAGTACCAATTATGAGCTCTCGGCCGAAAAAAAGTATATTGATATGCTGGAGAGCAAAGGGGTGGATGGGATCATTTTCACTTCCGCCCATATGGGTGACCCCAATATCATTGGATTAGCGGAGGAAGGATTCCCAATGATACTGGTCAATCGAAGAACCCTTCATCCGACCGTAAGGGATAAAGTCGATTACATTGGTGTGGATAACATCCGGGGGGGCTTTCTGGCTGTCGAACACCTGATCAAACTTGGCCACGAACGGATTGGAGTCATCGGCGGTTCGAGTGAATCCTCTGTCGGTTATGAGCGCTTGGAGGGTGGAAAGAAAGCGCTTGCTACTTATGGCTTGAAGGTGATTGGCGACTATTTCCTGGAAGGGGATTTTTTGAGGGGATCCGGCTATCAGGGAGGCAAGAAATTTCTAGAGATGGACAAGCCTCCGACGGCGATTTTTGCCGCGAACGACTACATGGCGTTAGGCACTTATCAGGCGATCATGGAAGCAGGGATTAAGGTTCCGGAAGAAATCGCGTTGATCGGGTTCAACGATATCGAATTTGCGGCCATGAAGGGAATCGAATTGACAACGATCGGCCAGAAGAAGTACGAGATGGGTGCTTTGGCCGCGAAAACATTGGTAGAAAGGATTGAGGGCAGGAAGAGTGGGCCTCCGGAGGAAATTATCCTGGAGCCGGAGCTGATTATTCGGAAGACTTGCGGTTTTCGTTTGAAAGGTTATCAAATGGAATCCGCAAGAAGGCTTCAACCCAACCCTTCCCCCTGAAAGACTGTGTTTTATTTGTTCGTCATCTGATCCCGCACAGGCGGGATCCCAACTTGCAGGAAAGAGATTTTTCATTCATCATGAAACGGGCCCTGAGGTGAGGGATGGAGGTGAGTTCATTTTTACGTCGGGATTCGGAAGGAAGCGAATCTCCCCTGTGAGGGCTTAACGGGGTAAAGGTTCGATCTTAGAGTTTTGAATTTTTCTCTTGGGAAGGAGGGGATGTTATGAAAAGGAATAAGATCTCAATTATCGGTGCAGGATTTGTGGGGGCCACGGCGGCCCACTGGGCAGCTCAAAAGGAGCTGGGGGATGTCGTTTTAGTGGATATCCTTGAAGGGATTCCGCAAGGAAAGGCTCTTGACCTTTTTGAAGCATCGCCTGTCGAGGGTTTCGATGCAAGGGTCATTGGCACCAATGGGTACGACGAGACCAAAGACTCCAGCGTGGTGATTGTCACCTCGGGTGTTCCTCGAAAACCGGGAATGAGCCGAGAAGATCTGTTGGAGATCAATAAGAAGGTGATCGAGTCGGTGGTTTTACAAGTGGTTGAAAGATCTCCGCAGGCTGTTCTGATCATGGTGACCAATCCGCTCGATACCATGACCTATCTGGCCTTTAAGAAAAGCGGGTTACCTAAACAAAGGGTGATCGGGATGGCGGGAATTCTCGATACCGCTCGGTTCAAGGCGTTCATTGCGTTGGAATTAGGTGTTTCGGTGGAAGACATTCAGGCGCTTCTGTTGGGAGGTCATGGAGACGAAATGGTTCCCCTCCCCAGGTATACCACCATTAGCGGTATCCCTCTTTCGCAGTTTCTTCCCAAGGAGACCATCGATCGGCTTGTCGATCGGACCCGTAAAGGGGGTGGAGAGATCGTCAACCTCCTGAAAACGGGAAGTGCCTTCTATGCCCCTTCTGCGGCGGCCATCCAGATGACGGAGGCGATTCTCAAAGACAAAAAGAGAATTCTGCCTTGCTGCGTCTATCTCGACGGAGAATACGGATTGAAAGATATGTGCTTCGGCGTTCCAGTGAAATTAGGAGCCGGAGGCGCAGAGGCCGTCATCGAACTCCAGCTGACAGAGGAAGAGAAGAAACTGGTTGCCAAATCTGCGGAGAGCGTCAAGAAGAGCATCTCGGAGCTGAAACTGTGAGTTTATGGAAGAGTCCTTGCGAGCGAAGCGAAGCAATCCCACCCATCGATTGCTTCGTCGCTTCACTCCTCGCAATGACACAAAATGTGTCAAGGTGAAAGGCAAAATATGCGAGAGATCAATGTGAAGTTGATGACCGAGAAGGTGAGGGATCTTTGCATCAGGGCCAACACCGATCTCGGCGAGGATATGCTCCAAGCCTTTGATCGAGCGATGAAGACAGAGGAGTCCCCTCTGGGAATTGAGATATTGAAGGAATTAAAGGAGAATGCCCGGATTGGGAAAGAAGAAAGTGTCCCCATCTGTCAGGACACGGGATTTGCCGTCGTATTTGTGGAATTGGGACAGGATGTTCATCTCGTCGGCGGAAATCTGAATGAGGCCATCGAAGAAGGTGTTCGGCAGGGATACCAGGATGGGTATTTAAGAAAATCGATCTGCCATCCTTTTACGAGGGCAAACACCGGAGACAACACCCCTGCGATCATCCATGCGGAGGTGGTTCCTGGAGATAAAATTAAGCTGATCGTAGCTCCTAAAGGCGGCGGCAGTGAAAACATGAGCCGAGTCGTCATGCTCACGCCGTCGGAAGGGGTCGAAGGGATCAAACGCTATGTGGTCCAGAGAGTGAGGGAATCAGGGTCAAATCCCTGCCCTCCTACCATCGTGGGGGTAGGGATCGGAGGGACTTTCGAACGGGCGGCACTCCTCGCGAAGAAGAGTTTGCTTCGGCCCCTCGGGAGCAAGAATCCGGATCCGGAACTGGATCGATTGGAATCTGAGATCCTGACCGAGATCAATCGCCTGGGGATCGGGCCTCAAGGATTAGGAGGACGAACGACTTCTCTGGCCGTTCACATTTTACTCATGCCCTGTCATATTGCGAGTTTTCCTCTGGCCGTAAACATCCAATGCCATGCGCAAAGGCATAAAGAAGCGATCATTTGAGAAGAAGGTATTGCAAATTTCAGATTTAAGATTTCAAATTGAATTCGACATGGTTTTTCCAATCTGCAATTTGCGATCTGAAATCTGAAATCGAGGTGAGATAAGATGAGCCAACCGATACGATTAACACCGCCTCTCAAGGATGAGGACGTGGAAAAATTGAAGATCGGCGATCGCGTCCTAATCCGCGGAGTCGTCTATACGGGAAGGGATGCGGCCCACAAACGGCTGATCGATTTGTTGAAAGAGGGGAAAAGCCTCCCTTTCGATATCAAGGGCCAGATCATCTACTTTGTGGGGCCCACGCCCACCAAGCCCGGGCGGGCTTTCGGATCGGCAGGTCCGACCACCAGTTATCGAATGGACGCCTACTCCCCCGCTTTGATCGAGAGAGGCCTGAAAGGAATGATAGGAAAAGGAATGCGATCCGAGGCCGTGAAGGAGGCGATGAAAAAGTACAAAGCAGTCTATTTTGCCGGGACAGGAGGGGCGGGGGCCCTCCTGGGCAAACGGGTGAAAAAGGCCGAGATCATCGCTTATGAAGATCTTGGCCCCGAGGCGATTCGAAGATTGGAAGTAGAGGACCTCCCCTTGATTGTCGTCAACGATGTCAGGGGAAATGACCTCTATATTGAAGGTGAAAAAAAGTACCGGAAAGAATAGGTGCGGGTGGGAAAGGCATGGAAAGAGTAAACCCTGGATCGTTGAAAGCATGGTTGATGCTTCCTCGTTTCCAGTTCTTACCCCTCACGATCATCCTCGTTTCTTTAGGAACAGCGATTGCCTCCACCGAAGGTTATTTCCATCTTGGGCATTTTCTCCTGGTCCTCCTCGGCTCCATCCTGGTTCACATGACCGTCAATGTGATCAATGATTACCACGACTATGTGGATGGAATTGATTTAAACACTCAAAGAACTCCGTTCAGCGGAGGGAGTGGCGTGCTTCCTCTGGGTCTTTTGAAACCCAGGCAGGCCTTCTGGTTTGGAACCGTCTGTTTGCTGGTGGCCATGGTGGTCGGGTTTTATTTCGTGATGGTAAAAGGTTGGGCGCTCTTCCCCCTTCTTCTCCTCGCGGGGTTTGCTGCATACTTTTACAACGTTTATCTCTCCAAATGGTTCATGGGCGAGATATTTGCGGGCGTCGGTTTTGGCCCTTTACTCGTCCTGGGCTCGTATTATGCGCAGACGGGAAGGTATAGCTGGGAGACCTTGGTTGCCTCCCTTGCGCCGGGGATACTCACATCGAATCTTCTTTTTCTGAATGAATTTCCGGATTGGGACGCGGACCGGAAAGGCGGGAGAAGGCATTTCGTCATCTCCCTGGGGAAGAGGGGGGCGAGTTATCTCTTCGTGGCCCTTCTCACCGCCTCTTATCTCTGCATTATCCTCGGAGTTCTTACAAGGATGATGCCGGTATGGACGCTCCTCGGTCTGGGGACGATCGGGTTTGGATGGAAGGCTGCCAGGGGAGCCTTGAAATATTATGATAATACCGAGAAGCTGGTTCCCGTATTGGGCGCGAATGTCATCACGATCCTTGGAACACAAGCCCTTCTGGCCGTTGGATACGTGATGACCATGCTCGTTCTGTAGCGAAAAATATCTTATTATTTGTTTATAGACCTTTTGAGTTTTTGGAGATTCATCATGAAAATTGAGCTGACAAGGCAGAAGATTCACAATGAATTTGCAAAGAAGGTGGAATTGGTCAGCGGACAAAATCTATTTGCCTGCTACCAATGCGGGAATTGCACGGCGGGATGTCCGGTCGCCTTTGCCATGGAGGTGGGGCCGCACCAGGTCATTCGGTATACCCTGCTCGGGCTGGAAGAGGAAGCCCTTGGAGTGAATACCTTCTGGCTTTGCGCCTCCTGCCTTCAATGCACGTCGAGGTGCCCCAAAGGAATCGATATTGCCAGGGTGATGGATGCGTTGAGGATGGTGGTTTTGAGAAAGAAAGAGAGAAGAGACCACATTCGGATCTCTGAATTTCCAGAAGGATTTCTGGAGAAGGTTCCCCAGATTGCCTTTGTCAGCGGGTTTAGGAAATTCCTGTCATAGGATAATTTCAAATGTCAAAACCAAAATGTCAAAGGAATGTCAAATTACAAAATCCAAAATTTTTGACATTGATTCACCTTCGGTTCATCACTTCGTGCGAACTTTGGATTTCATTTGAACTTTGACATTTGTCATTCCCAGAGGTTTTTATGGATTATCTCTATTTTCCCGGTTGTACGTTGAATACCAAGGCGAAGAATTTTGATCAGACGGCCCGGGACTGTTCTCGCCTGCTCGGTTTCGAATTAAAGGAACTCAAGAATTGGACGTGTTGCGGAGCTACCTTTCCCCTGGCCACGGATAACATCATGGCTCTTCTTCCCCCCTCCCGGATTCTAGCGACTGCAAGGGAAGAGGGGACCACCCTGACGACCCTCTGCGCCGTCTGCTTTAACGTGATCAAAAGGACGAACCGATTGATCCAGGGAGATGGGGAGAAAAGAGATAAGATCAACAACTTCATCGAAAAGAATTATCAGGGAGATCTTCGAGTCCTCCACTATTTGGAGATCCTGAAACAAGACGTTGGATTTCCTCAACTCAGAGAAAAGGTAAAGAAGCCCCTGGGGGAACTCAAGGCAGCGGCTTATTACGGATGCATGCTCCTCCGGCCATTTAAGGAAATGGGATTCGACGACAAGGAGAAGCCCACTCTTTTTGAGGATTTCCTAGAAGCCCTGGGAGCAAAAGCGGTTGAATTTCCTTACAAGATTGAGTGTTGCGGGTCCTTCCAGTCGGTGGGCTCACCCGATGTGGCAACCGAATGTGCTCATAAAATTCTCGGCTCGGCTCTGAAGAATGGGGCCGAGGCAATGGTTTCCACCTGTCCGATGTGCACATTCAACATTGACCACAAACAGTCGGATATCAAGCAGAAATACTCTGATTTCAAACCCATCCCCGTATTCTATTTTACTCAACTCCTCGGGATGGCCATGGGACTCGACTATCAGGCTCTCGGGTTTGAGCAGAATGCAGTGGATCCTTTGCCCCTCTTGAAAGAGAAGGGGCTTCTCTAAACTCCCATTCCCCCCTCCCCCTGGAGGGGAGGGCGCGGGGGAAGGGGGGGAAGGTATATGGCGTTGACTTATGAGTAGCCCGTTCAATGAAATCAGTCAAACCGACGCAGGGACTGCGCATAATGGTTTTATAAAAAGAGCGATGGTGATCGGCGGAGGAATCGCCGGGATCTCTGCGGCGATTGACCTGGGAAATGGCGGGTATGAAGTCGTCCTCGTGGAGAAGCTTCCCTCCATCGGAGGCCGGATGCTTCAGCTTTCCGAAACTTTTCCGACCCTCGATTGCGCCCAGTGCACCCTGACTCCGAAGACCGTCGAGACAGGTCAACATCCTCGCATTAAGCTTCTTACCTATTCCGAGGTGGATCGTGTTCAAGGAAAGGCCGGGGATTTTAGGGTAAGAATCCGAAGAAAAGCCGCCTATGTCGACTGGGAGAAATGCACGGGCTGTGGCCTCTGCCAGCAGAAATGCCCTTCCAAGAACCCATCCGAATTTGATCGGGGCATGGGATTGGGAAAAGCCATCCATACTCTGTCGCCCCAGGCCGTTCCGAATAAACCTGTCATCAACCCGTCCCAGTGCCGCTACTTCAAAGAGAAGAAATGCAGGGTCTGTGAGAAGGTCTGTCCGGTCGGAGCCATTGATTACGAACAGCAGGACCGTTTTGTAGAAGAAAGGGTAGGGGCGATCATTACGGCAGTGGGCTTTGATTTGATTCCAAAAGAAAATTTCGGGGAGTACGGGTACGGTGACGTTCCGGATGTGATCGATGGCCTTGCCTTCGAGAGGCTCAATTCTGCATCCGGACCGACGACGGGTGAGATTCGCAGGCCTTCCGACGGCAAGATTCCCAAAGAGGTGGTTTTCATCCAATGTACGGGGTCCAGGGACCCTGACCGTTATATGCCTTATTGCTCGCGGGTTTGCTGCATGTATACGGCCAAGCATGCCCGGCTGTATAAGCATAAGGTCCACGACGGACAGGCCTATATCTTTTATATGGATATTCGGTCGACAGGAAAAGGGTACGAGGAGTTCATCCAGCAGGGCATGGAAGAAGAAGGGATCCTCTATTTGAGGGGAAGGGTTTCCCGGATCTTTCGAGATGGAGAGAAGATCGTTGTCTGGGGCGTGGACACATTGACAGGGAAGAAAGTTGAAGTTTCTGCAGATATGGTCGTCCTGGCCACGGCGATTGTTTCTCAAAGAGATACGAAGGACCTGGCCGGAAAGTTGGGGATCAAGACAGACGAGTATGGTTTCTTGACGGAAGCCGAGAGAAAATTGAGGCCGGTCGAGACTGATGTGGAAGGGATTTATATCGCAGGCTGTGCCCAGGGGCCTAAAGACATTGCCGATGCAGTGGCCCACGCCAATGCCGCAGCGAGCAAGGTACAAGGGTTGTTTGCAAGACACTAGTCAAAGAGGAATGCTAAATCCGAAGCACGAAATCCGAAATTCGAACAAGAATTCGAAACGCGAATGATCAAAACGGGGGAATCGATTTGAATTCTGAAATTTGAATTTAGGATTTGTTTCGAGTTGGTCGAACGGACGCTTCGCCGATATTCGAATTTCGGATTTACAGTCATGAGATCGGCGATACATGACCGACGTATCATGAAAAAACTGGGTGTTTTTATCTGCCATTGCGGAGTCAATATCGCCGGGACCGTCGATGTCAAATCGGTCGCCGAAAAGATCGGTGGGGTCGGAGACGTCGCCCACAGCACCGATTACATCTACATGTGCTCTGAACCAGGACAGCAGATTATCCGAGAAGCTGTTCGCGAAAAAGGCTTGGGGGGAGTGGTCGTGGCCTGTTGCTCGCCCAACATGCATGAGAATACTTTCCGAAAGGCCGTCAAATCCCAAGGGATGAATCCCTACCTCTGTGAAATTGCGAATATTCGAGAACAGTGTAGTTGGGTCCATCAGAAGGAGAAAGGGGAAGCGACCCGGAAGGCAGAGGAAATCATTCAGGCCACCCTTGAAAAAGTGAGAAGAAACGAATCGCTTGGAGGCCATTGCCGTGGCCATTGACCGAAAAGTATTGGTGGTCGGCGGGGGAATTGCCGGAATCACTGCCTCTCTCGATCTTGCGGAAGGAGGTTATGAGGTCATCCTTGTGGAAAGGGAAGCTGCCCTGGGAGGGCATATGGCCCAATTGTCTAGAACCTTTCCGGACCTCGATCCCGCCTCCCCTGGAGTCCTCTCAAAGGCATCGGAAGTGGAGAAGCATCCAAAGATCCATCTTCACTGCTATTCTGAATTGGAGGAAGCCAAGGGTTATGTGGGGAATTTTGAGCTCGTGATCCGCAAGAAAGCGACTTCTGTGGATGGGGAGAAATGTACGGGATGCGGACTCTGCATCGAGCATTGTCCGGCAGAATATGTTTCGGAGTTTGAGCGGGGGATGGGACTGCGAAAGGCGATAGATATCCAATCCTCTTCAAGTATCCCCCATAAGCCTGTCCTCGATCGTGGCCATTGCCGATATTTCTTAGACGGGAGCTGTCATCGGTGTGAGGAGATTTGTCCCGAGAAGGCCATCGACCTCGAACAGGAAGATGAAAGGATTTCAGAGAAGGTGGGAGCCATTGTGGTTGCGACGGGATATGAGCTGTATCCCAGGGAACAACTGGGGGAGTATGGATACGGTCAAATTCCGGATGTGATCGACGGTCTCACCTTCGAGCGAATGCTTTCCCCCGACGGTCCTACGAAAGGGAAAATCCTTCGGCCTTCTGACGGGAAGGTGCCGAAAGAGATGGTGTTTATCCAGTGTGTGGCTTCGAGGGACCCAGACCGGTATATGCCCTACTGCTCGAGGGTTTGCTGCATGTACACCGCCAAGCATGCGAAAATCTATAAGGAACAGGTTCCGGACGGGCAGCCCTACATTTTCTATATGGATATCCGCTCGGACTGCAAAGGCTACGAGGAATTCCTTCAGAAGACTGTCGAGGAGAAAGGGCTTCTCTACCTCAGGGGGCGTGTCTCCAAAGTTTTTCAGGACGATGGAAGGGTAAGGGTGCTGGGCGTGGATACGCTGACCGGGAAAATGGTTGAAGTCGCAGCCGATCTGGTCGTCCTGGCTACAGCCATTGTTCCGAGCAAAGGAGTAAAAGATCTGGCTGCCAAACTGAGGGCGACCGTGGATCGGCATGGTTTCTTGACAGAGGCCCATATCAAGCTCTATCCTGTCGAAAGCTCGACCAAAGGGATCTACCTTGCAGGGTGTGGACAGAGTCCCAAAGATATTTCAGACACGGTTTCTCAGGCCTCGGCGACGGCAAGTAAAATTCAGGCTTTGCTCTCCGCGGACAAACTTCTTCAAGATCCTTTGATCGCTTTTGTCGACGAGGGAGTTTGCAGCGGATGCGGAATCTGCGTAGAAATCTGTCCCTATGAAGCCAGAGAGATGGACCCTCGTCGCGGGATTTCGATTGTCCACAGTGCGCTCTGTCAGGGATGCGGAGCTTGCATTGCCTCTTGTCCTAATAATGCCTGCGAGTTGAGGAATGGATCGGCAAACCAGGTTCTTCGGGTGGTCGATGCGTTTGTAGCTTAAAGAACCGCTGTGTGCATAGCGCTAAGCGCATCGCGTCTTTTATAATTAAGGAGGACATGAAATTGGAGACCATGGCCAGGACGGGAAGAGCGGAATCTTCTTTCTTAGAAGCGGTGAAACAGAAGAGCGGGGAGGATCTGAGCCTCTGCTATCAGTGTTTGAAGTGTACCGCAGGGTGCCCGACTGCGCCTTATATGGATATCCGGCCCAACAGCATCATCCGGATGATCCAGATGGGGATGAAGAAAGAAGTCCTGGGAAGCAGCGCCATCTGGTTTTGCGTTTACTGTCAGACCTGCGGGACCCGCTGTCCAAATAAGATCCACATTGGAATCCTGATGGATGCCTTAAGGGAGATGGCCGTCGAAGAGGGGGTCCCGGCGAAAGAGAAGAATATCCATCTTTTCCATGAGGCCTTTATTCAAAGCGTCCGAAGAGGGGGAAGGGCTCATGAGGTCACCATGTTGATGGACTATGTGCTCAGGAGCAGAGACTTAATGACAGGTTCCCTGATTCCGGGCGTCAAGCTCTTTTTGAAGGGTAAATTCCCTTTGTTCCCCAGCTTTATCAAGGGTAGGCAGGAGATCAAGAGGATTTTTGAGAAATGCACAAAAGAGAAGTAGAAAGTGTCTAAGGTGACTAAAATGCCTAAAGTGCCTAGAGAGGAATAGAAAATCATCAACTTTAGACACTTCGAACTTTGGGTCACTTTGCACTCTGAGATTTTTGGAGGTTTAGGATGAAGTTCTCTTATTTTCCGGGGTGTACGGATCATTCCTCATCTTTAGAGTATGGATTGTCGACCCATGAGGTTTTTAAGACCCTGGGGGTGGAGTTGGTAGAGATCGAGGATTGGAACTGTTGCGGAGCGGCAGCAACCCACAGTCTCAACCGTCCCCTTTCTCTTTGTCTTCCAGCCAGGAATATCTCCAAGGCGCAGTCTGCGAAGGCAGGGCCTCTGGTCGTTCCCTGTGCCGGGTGTTTCAGCTCTCTGAAAAGGGTGGAGGATGTCCTTAAGAATGATGAGGCGGAGCGAAAGGAGATAGAAGAGATCGTCGGGTTTACCTACGAGCCCTCTCTTGAAATTTTGGCTTTGATGGATGTCATCCTGAATCGAATTGGCTTGGAAAAAGTCCAGGAAAAGGTGAAGAAACGTTTAAATGGATTGAAGGCTGCTTGTTATTACGGGTGTGCCTTGGTTCGACATCCGAAAATCACCCGGTTGGATGATCCGGAGAACCCCCAATACCTGGACCGGTTGGTGGCGTCCCTGGGCGCTCAGCCGGTGGAGTGGTCCTATAAAGTGGACTGTTGTGGTGCGGACCTGGCCATGACTTATGGCAAGGTGGTCAATAACCTGGTGGGGAAAATTGTGTCCATGGCCAAAGAGGCAGGGGCTCAATGCATCGTCACCTCCTGCGGCCTCTGCCAGATGAATCTGGAGATGAGGCAGGACCAGGGTCTCCCCATTTTTTACTTTACGGAATTGATGGGAGTGGCCTTTGATGTTGACAAGAAAGAGAACTGGTGGAAGAAACATTTGATTTCACCCAAGGGACTGTTGGAATCGTTAGGTTTGGCTTAAAGGACGCAGTAACTCTTCGAGTAAAATGGTTGAGGAGATGATAAATCCGAAGCACGAAATCCGAAATCCGAAACAAATTCAAATGGCCGAAACAAAAGAGTTGGGGCCTTCGTCTTGAAAATTGGATCATTTGAATTTTGGATTTGTTTCGGGTTTCGATATTCGAAATTCGAATTTTAGAACAGAGGACAACAATGGGACAGGGCAAGACGAGAGGTGATAAATCATCGGCGTTGGTGATCGGTGCGGGCATTGCCGGAATGCAATCCGCACTTCTCTTGGCAGAGATGGGAACGAAGGTTTTCCTCTTAGAGCAGGGACCGGCGATCGGTGGTTATTTCCCGCTGTTGGATAAGACCTTTCCTACCAACTCCTGTGGCGTCTGCTTCATGAGCCCCACGCCTCCCGCCTTCTGCCCGATTTATGAATGTCATCTTCATGACAATATCGAATTGCTGCCCTATTCAGAAGCGGTAAAGGTGGAGGGAAAGGGTGGAGATTTCAATGTCGCCGTCGTCCGGAAGCCCCGATTCGTCGAACCCAAACGCTGCACCCTTTGTGAGGCTTGTGTCAAGGTTTGTCCCGTCGAGGTGGAGAGAGAATTTGGCGGTGGCCTGGAGAAACGAAAGGCGATCTACCTTCCCTATCCGCAAGCCATCCCCCACAGCTTCGTGATTGATCCGAAAACCTGTACCCGGTGCGGAGAATGCGTGAAGGTCTGCAGCCCGGGGGCCATCGATCTCAATATGAAGGAAGAACATGAAACCATCGAGGCTGGAACCATCCTTTTGGGGTACGGGTTTGAACCCTTTGTCGCCCAGAGAAAAGGGGAATATGGTTTTGGCAGATACGAGAATGTGATGACGAGCATTCAGTTTGAGAGATTGCTCTCCACTTCGAGTCCGACGCAGGGGTTGCCCATTCGGGTTTCCGATGGGAAAAAGATGGAGAGGATTGCATTTATTCAGTGCGTGGGATCCAGGGATCCCTCCTGCGGCCAGGATCACTGTTCCACCATTTGCTGCATGTATGCGACCAAACAGGCCATGATTGCCAAGGACAGGTCCCCCGGTCTGGGAGTGACCTTCTTCTACATGGATATACGCCCGATGGGGAAAGATTACGAACGCTATTATGAGAGGGCAAAGGCCGAGTACGGGATTGAATATATCCGGAGTGCCATCTCCTCGATCAAAGAACTTCAGCAGACGAAGAATCTTGCGATCACCCATATCAAAGAGGACGGAACCTTTGAAGAGAGAGAATTCGATGCGGTCGTCCTTTCCGTGGGTTTTACCCCGCCGCAGTCGATAAAGGATTCAGCCCAGAGAATGGGTCTTCGATTGAATCCGCAAGGGTTTTGCCAGACGGACGAGTTTACTCCGGCTCATACCTCCGTCAGCGGAATTTTTGTGGGAGGGGCATTTCGGGGCCCCAGAGATATCCCTGAGACGGTTGTCGAAGGATCGAGTGCTGCAGCATCGGCTGCATCCTTTCTCTTCCCCAATCGCCTTCCTCAGCCTCTCAAAGAGTATCCCACGGAAGGGGCTCTGGGCGACGAGATTCCAAAAATAGGAGTTTTCCTCTGCCATTGTGGGGAAGAGTTGAAAAAAAGCCTGTCCATCTCCGACCTCGTTACCGGGGCAAGGCAGCTGAGAGAGGTGGTCCATGTTGAAGAGGTCGGTTTGGCTTGCCTTCCGGAAGACTTGGATCTCATCAAGAAGAGGATTGGGGAACAGGGTCTCAACCGGATCGTGATCGCAGGTTGTTCCCACCGGGAGATTCGGGGAGCCATGGAGGAGATGGCGAAAGGAATGGGTTTCAACCCTTACCTTATCGAATATGCGAACATCAGAGAACAATGTGCCTTTGTCCATTTAGATCATCCCAAATTGGCCACAGAGAAGGCGATGGCTCTCATCAGGATGGCTGTGGAAAAGGCGAAGCGATCTCAGCCCATTCGAAAAGGGAAGCAGAAGATCGAAAAGAAAGGGTTGGTGGTGGGTGGAGGGCTCGCCGGCATGACGGCGTCCGTGCAGCTGGCTCGGCAGGGATACGAGGTTCATTTGGTCGAGAAAGAAAAGGAGCTGGGAGGGAACTTAAAGGAATCCTTTTATACGTTGAAGGGATCCAATCCTCAAGACCTTTTGAGCAGACTCATCAAAGAGGTGGAAGGTAATGAATCCATCCACCTCTATTCCGAGACGGAGGTTCTTGGATTCGGAAAGAAGAATGGGCACTATCAAACGAAAATTCGTCAAGGCGGTGAGGAAAAGATCATTGACCACGGGGCGCTCATCCTTGCCACCGGCGGGAAAGAAGTGATGCCAAAGGAATACCTTTACGGAGAAGATTCCCGGGTGATCACCCAAAGACAACTGGAGAGGATGATCCATTCGGATGATAAAAGTTTAAAAGATATTCATTCGCTGGTGATGATTCAGTGTGTCGGCTCCAGGGATGAAGACCATCCCTATTGCAGTCGCATTTGTTGCGGCCATGCCGTGAAGAATGCTTTGAAGCTAAAGGGAAAAGATCCGGGGATGAATATCTATGTGCTCTACCGCGATGTGAGGACCTACGGGTTTTACGAGACCTATTACCACGAGGCAAGAGAGAAGGGTGTGATTTTCATTCGATACGACCTGGAGAATAAGCCGAAGGCTGCCGTCCACGAGGGAAGCCTCCAGGTCTCCCTGTTCGATCCTGCGATGAGTCGTCCGATCGCCCTTCCGGCCGATCGAATCGTACTGAGCACCGGTATTGAACCCCATGACCATCAGGATCTGGCGAGGATTTTCGATGTGGATCTGAATCCGGATGGTTTTTTCAAGGAGGCCAATCCCAAATCGGCTCCGCTTGATTCGGTGGACCATGGAAAATTCTTCTGCGGCCTCTGCCATTCGCCAAATTTTATCGAAGATACCATCTCCCAGGGGAACGCCGCTGCTGCCAGGGCGGGCGCACTTCTGTCCAAGGAGGCGGTGGAGGAGAAGGCCTATTTAGCCTACGTGGTGAAAAGGCTCTGCTGCGGTTGTGGCCTCTGCGTTACCGTATGTCCTTATGGGGCAAGGGTCCTCAATGAAGAGGAAGGCAAGGCTGAAGTGACGGGGTCGCTCTGTCAGGGATGCGGTTCCTGCGTCATCGCTTGCCGGAATGGAGCCTCCCAGCAGCGAAACTTTGAAAAAGATTTGAATCTGGCTGCTCTCGACGCGGTCATCGACTGAAAGCTCGCATAGCGCAGAGCGCATGGGGCATAGCGTAACCTCAAACAGTAAAGCAATTCTTGGGAATAAGTTCTTATACTTTATGCGCTTTGCTCATTACTCCATGCGATCATTTGAAACAGGAGGTAGGACATGGCTGAATTTGAACCGAGGATTGTCGCCTTTTTATGCCACTGGTGCACTTATACGGGAGCGGACCTCGCCGGGACAACGCGACAGCAGTATCCCCCCAATATCCGGGTGATCCATTTGATGTGCTCGGGAGCCGTGGACTCCATCTACGTGCTGAAAGCCTTGATTGACGGGGCGGATGGCGTGTTGATCGGCGGTTGCCATCCTGGAGACTGTCATTATCAGACCGGAAATTTTAAGGCCCGGAGAAGGGTTGCCATTCTGAAAGGTATCCTTCAACAGATGGGGTATACGGATGATCGAGTTTGGCTCAAATGGATCAGCGCAAGCGAAGGAAAACTGTTTGCTGACACAGTGACCAAAATGGTGGATGATTTAAAGAAGATGGGTCCAAACCCGATGAAACAACTCTGGAATGCTTAGGGAAAGTGTCGGTGTCAGTGCCGGTGTCAGTTATTTGCTCTTGTGAATTACTGACACAAACCACTCACACCGTCACTGGTTTTATTAACAGGGAAAGGAGAAGGACCGGACATGGCGAAGAAGGCAACGGTGAAAGTGATCGACGGGAAAACCGATGAGGCGATCATCGGCTTTTTGAAATCCTTTCTGAAAGAGGGAGTTGTCGAGGCGATTCTGATGCCCAAACCCCTCCCCTCACAGGATGGATTCGTGCAAACATTGATACGAGATCCGGAAAAAATGAATGGAGCGTGCGTCCTATCACTCACCATGCCCGTTCAGTCTGCGAGGGTCATCTCCAATCTCAGCGTTAAGAATCTGGGGAAGAAAGTCGCCGTCGTATTAAAAGCATGTGAGATACGGGCCGCTGTCGAATTGGCAAAATTTCTCCAGGTCAAACTGGACAATGTCAGTTTTATCGGCGTCGATTGTCCTGGAACCTTTGAGGTGACCGATTATGCGAAGATGGCGCAGGAAGGAAAAGGGGGAGAGTCCCTGACAAAAGCACTGCTTCAGGGTATGGAGAAGGGTGAGATCTCACCGCCTTCCGGGTATGCGTTCCGGACCGCTTGTCAGATGTGTGAATATCCTGTCCCTGAGGCGGATATTCGTCTGAAACTTTTTGGTTACAAGGGAGACCAGGAGATCGGCATTGAGATCGGGGAGAAATTGGAAAAGGAGATCGAAGGGAAGGGGATCTTTTCATTTATAGAAAGCGAACCGGCTTCGAGGAACGAGGCGGTAAATAAAGTCATCGCAGAGAGGACGAAGAAGCGAGATGCCCTTTTTCAGGAATTCAAAGGTATGACGAAAGATCTTCAAGCTTTTTTGGATCGTTTTTCCACCTGTATCCGGTGCCACAACTGCATGGTGGCCTGCCCGATTTGCTACTGTAAGGAGTGCGTGTTCAGGACAGCGGTCTTTGAGCATGACGGAGACCAATTCCTAAGGTGGGCCGATCGAAAGGGTGGCATCCGAATGCCGACGGATACGCTCATCTTCCATCTCATCCGGATGTCACATATGGTGACTTCCTGTATTGGCTGCGGGCTTTGTGACAGCGCCTGTCCGAGCCGATTGCCTGTCGCCACACTCTTTCGAAGCGTGGGAGACAAAATTCAAAAGATGTTCAACTATGTTCCGGGAAAAGACGTAAAAGAGATGCCCCCGGTGGCCACCTTCAAAGAGGATGAATTAAAGATTGAATCGGGAGCTCTTTGACCCATGAAATCCGAAGCACAAAATTCGGGCGAAGCATTCGAAGGGATTCAATCCCAAACAAACATGTTAAATCCTAAACTCGAAACCCTAAACTCTAAGCAAACTCAAATGCCCAAAGCTCAAAACAGAAAACATTTCCTTTTTGAGTTTTGAATCTCGGATTTGTTTAGGATTTAGAGTTTAGTGTTTAGAGTTTAAACAACGTCGAGTTTCGAGTTTTTGAGACATTTGGAATCCAGGAGGAGTAAATGGAAGCGCAAGAGATGAAGGAAAAAGAACTGGTTCCTATTTTCATCATGGGAAAGCGGTATGAAGTCCCTTCCTCCCTCACTATTCAAAAGGCATTGGAGTATGCCGGATATCAATTGGTCCGGGGATGCGGATGCCGGGGAGGGATATGCGGGGCCTGCGGGACGGTCTACCGGTTTCCAGGGAGTTATAAGATTGAAGTTGGGCTGGCTTGTCAGACCATGGTTCAGCCCAACATGTATCTGACGCAAATCCCATTCTTTCCGGCCACAAAAAACGTTTACGACATCGAGAAGATAAAACCTACCATCGAGACACTGATGAAGGCCTATCCCGAATTGTTGAGATGTCTCCAGTGTAACACGTGCACCAAGTCCTGCCCGATGGATATCGAGGTCATGGATTATATGGCCGCGGCGATGAGGGGAGACGTGACACGCTTAGCGGAGCTCTCGTTTGACTGTGTAATGTGTGGCCTCTGCACGTCTCGCTGTCCTGCCGAGATTTGTCAATACAATATCGCCATTCTCGGAAGAAGGCTTTATGCCAAATATGTGGCCCCGAAGGCCGAGCACCTGGCTGCCATGGTGAAAAGGGTTGAAGCGGGTAGATATGACCCTATGTTAAAGGAATTGATGAATACGGATGAGGAGACCTTAAAGGAACTGTATACGGCGAGAGAGGTTGAACCGGAACAGGCTGACGAGTATTGGACCCCGAAAGATAAAACGTACCTATAAAAAAAGGTTGAGATTAAGGTTTAGGTTTAGAACTTCTCAACCTCAGTCTTAATCTGGACCTGTGATTTTTTTGGAGGAATCATGGCATACACAAGGGAATTGAAAGAATTGATCAAGAAAGTTGAGGCGACACGATCTTCACGGGTCGAAAAGAAGAAGAGAGGAGAGGAGTTTCATCTTCTTTCTTTGAAAGAGAGGCAGGAGCGACTGGAGAAATACCATCCCGATTTCAAGGCGGGATCCAAGAGGGAGATCCGGGTGGGTCCCAGTAAGGGCTACGCCATCTCTCCTGAGATCGTGGATCTTCTGGAGGCCAGAAGCAGGCTGAACCCCGATTTGATCGATCTAAGTAAAATTGCCTACGAGACGGATGTCCTCGTCATTGGTGGGGGAGGAGCGGGGACGGCGGCTGCGCTGATGGCCCAGGAGAATGGCGTGCGGGTGACGATTGCAACCAAGCTCAGGCATGGCGATGCAAATACGATGATGGCCGAGGGAGGAATTCAGGCAGCCTACCAAAGGGGAGAAAGATTCTCCCTACTATCACTATCTCGATGTCTTCGGCGGAGGCCATTTCAAGAATGTTCCGGAGCTGGCCTACACCCTTGTGACCGAGGCCCCGAAGGTCCATGCCTGGCTGGAAAACCTGGGCTGCATGTTTACAAAATTTCCGGATGGTCGTTTAAGAGCGCTTCATGGGGGAGGCACCTGCCGGAAACGGATGCACTATGCGGCGGACATTACGGGTGCAGAAATCATGCGAACCCTGAGGGATGAAGCCAGGAACCGGGTTCAGGACATCAAGGTCCTTGAATTTTCTCCAGCGGTGGAGCTGATTTTGAACGAGCACGGCCACTGCGCCGGTGCTGTCCTTTATAACATCGAGACGGAAGAGTATTTTCTGGTCAAGGCAAAGGCGGTGGTGATGGCGACGGGTGGTTCGGGAAGACTCCACATTCAGGGATTCATGACGACCAATCATTATGGCGCCACGGGAGACGGTCTCGTGATGGGGTACCGGGCAGGGGTGAAGGTCTGTTTTCTCCACACGGTTCAGTACCATCCCACAGGAGTTGCCTTTCCCGAGCAAGCGGAAGGTATTCTGATCACCGAGAAGTTCAGGGGAGCAGGCGCCAATGTGTTGAATATCGACGGGGAACAGTTCGTCAATGAGCGGGAACCGAGAGATGTGGAATCTTCCTGCTTTATCCGGGAATGCGCAGAGGTTGGGAAGGGAATTCCAACGCCCGCCGGAAAAATGGGAATATGGTTGGATTCTCCGATGATCGACATGCTGATGGGTGAAGGGGCCGTGAAGCGTGAGTTCCCGGGAAAATTCATTCTTCTGAAGCGTTTTGGAATCGACATCTCCAAAGAACCCATGCTGGTCTACCCGACTCTCCACTACCAGAATGGTGGGTTGGAATACAATAACAAGTGCGAGACCTCTATCCCAGGGCTTTTCTCGTCAGGGGAAGTTTCGGGCGGAGTCCATGGCGAAAACCGGCTAATGGGAAACTCCCTTCTGGATGTCTGCGTCTTTGGAAGAATCGGAGGAATCAGTGCTGCCCTCTATGTCAAGGAGAAGGCAAAAGACGGAAAATTAACGCTGGAACACGTTCGGAACTATCACAAGGAGTTGGAGGCGGGTGGGATCGTCACGGACCGGGTTGCTCCCATGCTTCTTCCCGATTATTCCAATCCTAAAGTTCGGGAGCGCCAGCTGACCGCCCACTATATCGGCACGATCCGTTAAGGTTTAACAGGCTATTGGAAAATGCCCATCCGTCCCGCGCTTCGAGGATTATCTGGTCCCCTTCGGGGACGCGGCAAGATGTCGCTCCCTTATTCGTCGCGACGCCCCTCTCAGGATTGCCTGCCTGACCGGCAGGTGAAAGGCTCACGGGGGCCTTGCACCTAGGCATTTTTGAGCAGCCTGAGAAAGAAAACTTTTTAACAACCTGTTATTTGTTTCATTATCTACAGCGTTTGCAAACGCAGGCTTCGGCCTGCGTTTTTTTTAGTCCCCGTACCGTGTGCCCCTCATTTTTCTCAAAAGGGGGCCTGGTATTTGAAGAAATGATACTGCCGATCTGGATCCCAAAAGGGCCCCTGTCTCTTGACACACGGGAATGACAGCCTTATTCTTTTGTTATGAGAATCCTGCTGGTAGAAGATGACGTCAAGATTGCCTCCTTCGTCATCAAAGGGCTGAAGGCCGCGGGATACGCGGTGGATCATGCCCTCGACGGCGAAGACGGTCTCTCCCTCGTCACGACCGAACCCTATGACGCCGCCGTCGTGGATATCATGCTCCCCAAACTGGATGGATTATCCCTTATCGAAAGGATGCGAAAAGCGAAGATCCAGACGCCGGTCATCATCCTGAGTGCGAAGGGATCGATTGACGATAGAGTGAAAGGACTTCAGACCGGAAGCGATGATTATATCACCAAGCCCTTCGCTTTCTCCGAGCTTCTTGCCCGGGTCCAAGCCTTGATTCGAAGAACCAGCGGTCTCTCCGAGCCGACCCGACTCACCGTAGGGGATCTGTCCGTCAACCTCCTCACGAGGGAAGTAACAAGAAGAGGCAGGAAGATCGATCTTCAACCCATTGAGTTTTCCCTGTTGGAATACCTCATGCGAAGCGCAGGACGGGTCGTCTCAAAAACCATGATCATGGAACACGTATGGAACTACAATTTTGATCCACAGACCAACGTCGTCGAAGCCAGGATTTGCAGGCTCCGGGACAAGATCGACCGAGATATCGACAAGAAACTGATCCATACCATCCGCGGAGTGGGATATGTCCTTAAAGAAGCGGATTAGCCTTCGGAACACCCTGTCCTTTCGGTTGACCCTCTGGTACGCCGGAGTTTTCGCCCTTTCCTCGTGCGTCGCCTTCCTCTTGTTCTACGCGCTCATCACTTCGTTCATACGGGAGCAGACCGATCAGGACCTCTTGGCCCAAGTCAATCGGTTTTCCACACTCCTTGCTTCGGAAGAGATCGAAGCGGTGAAAAGTGCTGCCGTGATCGAAGCACAGGCCGCAGGAGTGAAAAAGGTGTTCTTCCGACTTCTTTCTCTGAACGGACAGGTCTTTTCTTCATCCAACATGGCTTACTGGAAGAATATTGATATTCATGAAGCCACCATTAAGGAGTTGCTTCGTAGCCGCCGTCCTGTGTTCGAGACGATCACCATTCCGCAGCGGAAAGAGAAAGTACGCATTCTTTATGCCGTGCTCGGTCCCAGCATTGTTTTGCAGGTAGGGCAGGCCATGGAGAGCTATTCCCGATTTCTTGACGCCTTTAAGGGAATATTTATTACCACGATGACCTTCTTGATCGTCGTGGCTGCGGGCGTCGGCTGGTTCATGGCCCGTCAGGCGGTTTCTGATGTCGAGGCGGTGACCCGGACAGCCCAAAAGATATCCGGAGGCACCCTTGAAGAACGGGTTCCTGTGAAAGCAAGAGGCGACGAAATCGATCAACTTGCCATCACCTTTAATCAGATGTTGGACCGGATTCAGGTCTTGCTTACGGAGATCAAGGAGATGGGCGACAACATGGCTCATGATTTGAGAAGCCCGATTACCCGGATTCGGGGAATCGCGGAAGTCACCCTTACGACGGGAAAATCCCTGGCGGAGTACGAGGCGATGGCAGCCAATACCATTGAAGAATGTGACCGGCTTCTGGATATGATTAATACGATGCTGATGATTTCCAAAGCGGAGACCGGTGTGGGGCACCTGACCAGAGAGGAGATCGATCTTCCAGGAGTTATCCAGGAGGCATGCAGACTGTTTGAACCCACGGCTGAAGATAAGGAGATCACATTGAGTTGTGATGTGACGGAGGGGAATCGGTTTATCGGAGATAGCCGGATGATCCAGCGGATGCTCTCGAATCTTCTTGACAATGCCATCAAGTACTCCTTGCCAGGAGGGTCGGTGGCCATCTCGATTGCAAAGAGTGACGCACAGGTCGCTGTTTCGATCAGAGATACGGGAATCGGCATCTCTTCCAAAGATCTTCCGCACATTTTTGAACGATTTTACCGATGCGATCAGAGCCGGTCCCAGACCGGTATCGGGCTGGGGCTCAGTCTGGCCAGGGCCATAGCCAGGGCGCATGGCGGGGATATTACCGCGACAAGCGCCCCGAATGAAGGAAGCACCTTTACCATCATCCTACCGAAATTCCCGCCTTCCCATTCCTAGATCGTGTGCTCGTCCCAGTAGCTCGAGTATGGAACCTTTTCGAAAGACGTTTTCCAACATTACGGACTTGTAATCTTCCGGTCATCTTCTCGTTAACTTGGCGGTTTATGATGTAGTCGGAAGGAAAACACGCAGGCCAGCCAAGGATCTCTAAAAGGAGGAAAAATCATGGAACACAAGAGACCAATCAAAACGATTCTCATTGCTTTGCTACTCGTAGGGTCCATACTTGGACTGGGGTACGGGATATCAACGGCAGTCAAACCCTCTAACTCACCGATCGCACCGGCGACGGCTGTTTCCGAAGCTCCCATGATCCCGGCAAACTTTACGGATCTTGCAAGAACGGTCCGTCCCGGGGTCGTCAATATCCAGGTGGTTAAAAAAGTAAAGAACGTTGGTTTTGGATTCCATAGTTTTGGAGGGAATCCTTTCGGGGATTTTTTTGGGCCTTTCTTCGAGGGGAATCCGCCCCGTAGCTTCGAACAGCGGGGTGTCGGCTCGGGGTTTGTCATGAACCAGGACGGATATGTTCTCACCAATAACCATGTGGTCGAAGACGCTGATCAGATCAAAGTGAAGCTCGCAAATGAAAAAGAGTATGATGGGAAGGTCGTAGGCCGCGATCCGAAAACCGACCTGGCTCTCGTGAAAATTAACGGAGCCTCGGACCTGCACGCTCTCCAGATGGGGAATTCAGATAACCTGAAAGTGGGCAGCTGGGTGGTGGCGGTCGGGAGCCCATTCGGATTGGAACAGACCGTGACGGCGGGCATTGTCAGCGCCAAGGGAAGGGTGATTGGCTCCGGGCCGTATGACGACTTCATTCAGACGGATGCCTCGATCAATCCGGGCAACAGCGGAGGTCCGCTGATCAACATGAAAGGGGAGGTGGTAGGCATTAATACCGCCATCATCGCTTCAGGCCAGGGGATTGGATTTGCGATTCCGATCAACATGGCCAAAGAGATTGTTCCCCAGCTCCAAGACAAGGGACATGTGACCCGGGGCTGGTTGGGTGTCAGCATCCAGGAGGTGACTCCGGAGCTGGCCAAATCATTTAGTCTCAAAGAAAAGAAAGGGGCACTGGTTGCCCAGGTCGTTTCAGGCAGCCCGGCGGAGAAAGCGGGAATCGAACAGGGAGATGTTCTCGTAGAATTTGATGGTAAAGAAATTGCCGATTCTAAAGACCTACCCCGGATGGTTGCCTCCACTCCAGTCGGGAAAGCCGTTACCGTTAAGCTATCGAGGAACGGAAAAGTTCTTGATCGACAAGTAAAGGTAGGCGAGATGGAAGAGAAAGCAGAGGTGGCCAAAACTCCTTCCAGCAAGAAATCCTTGGGGATCACCGTCCAGGATCTTACCCCTGACGTTGCAAAAGGTCTTGGCCTGAGAAAAGACACAGGCGTGGTAGTGACCGGCGTTGAACCCGGAAGCCCGGCAGCCGATGCAGGAATTCGGACAGGCGATGTCATTCGAGAGGTCAACCGAAAACCGGTTAAAGACGTGCAAGATTTCATTCAAAAGATCGAGAAGGCCAAGGATCAGGATAACGTTCTTCTTTTTCTTCAGAGAGGGCAGAACAATCTGTTTGCCGCTGTAACACCAAAGTAATTGTGTGAACCCTGATCGGATGGTCTGAAAATCACTCCGATCAGGGTTCTTTCTTTGGCAGGCGCCTCAAAAAGCACGGGCTCATATCAGAATGTCATTTAAGTTTTTTCGCCAGTTTGGACCCTTAGCAGAAGGGACTACCTCGGAGGTGAGAGAAAGATGAATAGAAAAATTATCATCAAGGCAGGTGATTTCAACAAGGAGATCTCTTCTTTCCTCGCAGAAGTAGGAGGGGATATGCCCATCGACTGGGACATAGAGGCCTTGGACAAAGTGAAGAGCGCCGTTGTTGAAGCCTTTACGAAGATGGGAGTTGGGATTGAGGTGGACGACCGATTTCCAACAACAGTTCATCCGTAATTATCCTTTCGGCGTTTGATCCGGTTCAATATCCAGAAGCGGGGAGGCTCGCCCCGGTTAGAGGTAAATCTCTAAGGGGGGTAAAGGGGACGGGTCACTCTTCTGATTAGAAAGCCGCTGTCGCCTGAATTATCAAATTCCTAGATCCCCGATTTCCAACGCCTACATTACCGAAGCAGGAATTGTAGTCACTGGGAGATCAATTCCATCTCCACCCCAACCCACTCCGTAGGGTGAACCCCCTGAAGAAGGGACGATATACCAGCCTCCGGTGCTGGTCCGATAAATGGCAATGTCTGTCTTCCCATCCCCATCATAATCTCCTGAAACAGGTTTATCAGAGGCATCTCCACCCCATCCGACGCCATAGGGAGTATCCGGCGCCGAAGAGGGGATGATATACCATCCACCGTTGCTGGTCCTGTAGATAGCTACATCGGCTTTGCCATCCCCGTCGTAGTCTCCTGGGACAGGCGTGAACCCAAATCCCCCCCAGTCCACTCCATAGGCTCCACCACCTGAAGAAGGAATAATCCACCAAGCTCCGCTGCTGCTATCGTAGATGGCAATATCAGTCTTCCCATCTCCATCGTAATCTGCAGGCGCAGGTTTGAAAGCTGACCCGCCCCAGCCGACTCCGTAAGCTCCAGCACCTGAAGAAGGAATGATCCACCAAGCACCGGCGGTCGTATCATAGATCGCGATGTCGGTCTTTGCATCTCCGTCATAATCTGCATGAACCGGTGTAAATCCCGGTCCGCCCCAGCCCACTCCGTAGGCCCCGGTACCCGAAGAGGGAATGATCCACCAAACACCGGTGGTCGTATCGTAGACGGCAATATCGGTCTTCCCATCGCCGTCATAATCTCCAGCGGAAGGTATGTAAGAATCTCCACCCCAGCCTACTCCGTAAGGGGGGCTGTCCCCAGACGGATAAATATACCAGGCCCCATTGCTGGCTCGGTAGATAGCTATGTCAGTCTCTCCATCCATATCAAAATCAACAGATCGGTTGGGAATCGATACCGCAAAGCTGACTGCATTCCCGGCTGCTGAAATATTTCTGACATCCACTCCTGTTGCTGTTTCATTATAGCGTTGACTCCCAGGAGTGGTGTAGGAGCTAAAGGTTTTACCGGTGGTGTAATAGTCGGCGGCATCCGCCGAACCTCCTGCTTCGATCTCTTCAAGCCCATCCGCCTCCATGAGGCGTAACAATTTATGCTCGGCGTAAGAGTTGTTGTATAGAAAATTCGTTCCCGAGGCATTGAGGCGAGCATCTACATGCCAGATTAAAAGTCCATCGTTCGGGTAGGGTGTATCATTGGCCGCGCGATACCGATTCTGAATCATAAAGAATTCAGCGAACTGGTTTCCCTGTAAGGCACCGGGCATCACGACCAAAGCGTCTTCCGAAGTCGCAGAAGGATTCAGGGTTAAGTTCTGAAGACCCGATTTGTGGACAGTCGGATTTATCCAGTCCAACAGGAATTTGCTGAAACAGTTGTGATCCCCCCGATTCGCATCCATCATATCGAGGCCTCCCACCCCTCCATCAGGTCCCACGCTGCCATCGTAGTCATAATAGTCCGGTAAACCCAATGCGTGGCCTGTTTCATGGATGGCTACTGTGGAACTGAAAGGTCCGGGGTAGTTGTAGGCCGCCCACTGCCAGGAATAGGTGTCAAGCCTCTTCCCATCCAAACGATAAGAGGAATCCGAAAAAGTGGTCATGTACCCCCACCAGAAACTTGCCCACGCTCCATGAGGGCCTGTCCAGATCACGATCAGATAGTCGATGGTCCCATCGCCGTCGTTATCATACTGGGCAAAGTCATGGCCTAAGCCTTCGTAGTAATTGAGCGCCTCCTTAATAAGGTTTTGTCGGCCCTGAGTTGTTTGCGGCACATTGCCACGGGGATAAGAAGTCCGATACCATCCAAGCACGTTTCCCTGTATCTCAAGCTTGTTGTAGGATGAACGTTGATAATAATTGCGAAGACTTTCGTAGGGAGGTCCAATCGTGCCATTCCCAAAAAGTTTTGACGCAATGGTAGCAGCGCTATCAACACCAACATCCGTTTCAGGATAATCGCTAAAAGCGATGAGCAAGGCGAGAACTTTCACTGTTCCCGAAGTGGGCATGCCGCGCCACGCAGGAGGAGGTGCAAGAATCTGATCGATCTCCGATGGACTCATCCCATCCCTTTGCAAAGAGATTCGCCTCAACCGGTGTTGGGCCCGGGCTACAAGGCTTTCGGATGTGAGATGGTTTCCAAGGGCCTTGGCCTCAGCGATACGGGAAGCCAAAGAGCCGTCGCTTCGATACTCCTCGATTTGCTCTTTTGTTGGAGCTTCAAGGGCTGAAACCATACGACAGAGGAAGATGAGCAATAACCCTATGGCAGGAGCTACTCTTTTCATCTTTCAATCTCCGATTGACTTTCGATAGTCTCGTCCGCTGCCATTACAAGCATTTAGTGTGCCACGGCGTCAAAAACATAACTAATGGATTACAAAAGATTTTTCTAAATGGTTCCGGTATCTATTTGCTCAAAAAGGACAAAAAGGTAAGGCATGATGGATTTTTGGGCAGAATTCTGCAGAAAACGAAAGAAGGGATGCAGCCTGAATAATCGTCAGAAGCTGCATCCCTTCCGTCTCAAGTTAACAAATCATACCTGAAAAACTTCAATCAAACTAATCAGGGTTTGTCGTCAACGGTACATCGGACGCATCTCCACCCCAACCTATGCCATAGTAACTTCCGTCGGAAGAGTAAATAATCAACCATCCGCCATCGCTGCCCTGATAAATGGCCACATCGGTTTTCCCATCTCCGTCATAGTCTCCCGGAACAGGTGTGAATCCAGATCCGCCCCAGCCCACACCATAGGCCTCGGTTCCCGAAGAGGGAATAATCCACCAAGCACCCGTACCGGCGTGGTAAATTGCAATGTCCGTCTTTCCATCCCCGTCATAGTCCCCAGGCACAGGTTTGAAAGCTGACCCGCCCCAACCGACTCCGTAAGCCGGTTAAATTCTTCAATCTTTCTGCTACCTATTTTTATAAGGCTGGATTTGCAGTCAAAGGGATATCAGATGCATCTCCTCCCCAACCCACTCCGTAGGGTGAACCGCCCGAGGAAGGAATGATCCACCAGGCACCCGTGCTGCCCTGATAGATCGCAATATCGGTCTTTCCATCTCCATCATAATCACCAGGAACAAGGGTGAATCCGGACCCACCCCAGCCAACTCCATAAGGAGGAGCACCCGAAGAGGGGATGATCCACCAGGCACCGCTGGCAGTGTTATAGATGGCAATGTCAGTCTTTCGGTCTCCATCATAGTCCCCGGGAATAGGTGTAAATGCAGTTCCACCCCAACCCACTCCATAGGGAGGGGGAGTCCCAGTAAGAATCCCAGAAGAGGGGATGATCCACCAGGTACCGGTACTGGCCTGGTAGATAGCGACATCGACCTTTCCGTCTCCATCATAATCACCAGGAACAGGGGTGAATCCGGATCCACCCCAGCCAACTCCATAAGGAGGAGCACCCGAAGAGGGGATGATCCACCAGGCGCCGCTGGCAGTGTCATAGATGGCAATATCAGTCTTTCGGTCTCCGTCATAGTCCCCGGGAACAGGTTTAAAAGCTGACCCACCCCAACCTACTCCGTAAGCGCCAACGCCCGAAGAGGGGATGATCCACCAGGCGCCGGCGGTGGTATCATAGATCGCGATATCGGTCTTCCCGTCTCCATCATAGTCTCCAGGAACAGGTGTGAATCCGGGTCCACCCCAGCCAATCCCATAAGCCGGAGCACCTGAAGAAGGGATGATCCACCAAGCACCCGTGCTCAGGCGATACACGGCAATATCGGTTTTTCCATCCCCGTCAAAATCCCCGGTTACCGGAGCGGTGATTCTATAGATGTCTCCGGCGATATAATCAGCTAAATAAAGCTCACCCGCTTCGTCTTCTCCAAAACTGGTAATGGCGAAAGGAGAGTCGAGGAGCAAGCTGTTTTCCCAGACCGCACCATTACGTTTCAGTCCCCAAATTCTTCCTGTACAGTTCGTCCCCATAGAAATAGATGCCCGTCATCTGGGGATGGAGATTCCCGCGGTAAACAAAACCCCCGATCACCGAGCAATCTCCCTGCGTATGATCGTACTCAACCACCGGCAATGTTAACCCTGTCTGATTACATGTGGGGAGAGGATTGTTGAAATCAAGTTTGTTGAAACAATGAAACCCTTCCATGATGCTCCAACCGTAGTTTTGACCGCCCGGGCTGGCAGCGGGCTGAAAATCTACCTCTTCAAAGAGGTTCTGGCCGACGTCTCCAATATAAAGGTCTCCGGTCAATCGATCGAAGGAGAACCGGAAAGGGTTTCGTAGTCCGAGGGCCCAAATTTCCGGAAGAAAACCCTGGGTTGCGACGAAAGGATTGCTTGTAGGGATTACGTAGGTGTTCGATTCTTGGGTTAACCACGGATTCGACATCAATCCGCAGGATTTTCCCTAAGAAGGTGTTGGGATTTTGGCCATTATTATTAGGATCTCCGCCACTCCCTCCGTCACCGGTTCCAATGTATAAAAAGCCATCCGGGCCAAATGCCAATTGGCCACCATTGTGATTTGTAAAGGTTGGGTGCAAAAAGGTTTGAAGGATGACCTCACTGTTGGGATCGGCCACATCAGGATTGGCTGTTAGAAAATAGCGCGCCGCGACATTATCCCCATTTAAATTCGTATAATAGACGTAGAAATAACCCTTCGCATTAAATTGGGGTGGAAAGGCCACGCTAAGCAAGCCCTGCTCTCCGCCGAAGAGAACCCGATTGGCGCCGGTACTACTGATGTCCAGGAAAGGGGTCGCAAGCAGGACGCCGTTTTTGACAATTCGTATTCGCCCTGGTTGTTCGACAATAAACAATCGGCCGCTTCCATCTCCGGCATGGGTGATATGAACAGGAAAACTCAGGCCGCTTATTTGCCTATTAAGGGATATAGCAGGAAACTGAGCACCTGCTTGGGATGGAAGAAAGAGCAGAAAGAATCCCAGGAGTAGAAGGCAACGCATACCCTTCATTTCAACTGTTCTCCTCTCATGTCGAAAGATCTTTATCTCCAAATATGCCTCCAACTCAAAAAGGAGGCAGTCTTAGCCCCGCTTCCGCTTTTTTAGAGGAAAGATAAAACCCTTCTGACAATTCAATAAATCGAAGAAAAATTCGCAGTCAAAGGGATATCAGATGCATCTCCACCCCAACCTACTCCATAGGTTCCAGTGCCTGAAGAGGGGATGATCCACCAGGTACCGGTACCGACCTGGTAGATAGCGACATCGGCCCTTCCATCTCCATCGTAATCTCCAGGAACAGGTATATATCCAGAACCACCCCATCCCACTCCGTAGGGTGCGCCAGTAGGGGCGCTGGGTGTGACAGTTGAGGAAGGAATAATCCACCAAACCCCGGTGGTTTCCTGGTAAATTGCAATGTCGGTTTTCCCGTCGCCATCATAATCTGCAGGGAGAGGTGTGAATCCAGGTCCACCCCAACCCACTCCGTAGGCGGAAGCCCCAGAAGATGGAATGATCCACCAGGCACCGTTGGTGGAATTGTAGATGGCGATGTCAGTTCTTCCATCGCCATCATAATCTGCAGGGAGAGGTGTGAATCCAGTTCCGCCCCAACCCACTCCATAGGCTCCAGCACCTGAAGAAGGAATAATCCACCAGGCGCCGCTGGTGGAATTGTAGATGGCGATGTCAGTTCTTCCATCGCCATCATAATCTGCAGGGAGAGGTGTGAATCCAGTTCCGCCCCAACCCACTCCATAGGGAGGCGGAGTCCCACTAGGAATCCCTGAAGAAGGAATAATCCACCAGGCGCCGCTGGTGGAGTCGTAAATGGCAATGTCTGTTTTTCCATCCCCATCATAATCCCCGGGAACAGGCTTGAACGCAGATCCACCCCAACCAACCCCGTACCCAGCAGCACTCGAAGAGGGGATGACCCACCAGACACCTGTCCCGGGGCGGTAGATGCTGATATCAGTTTTTCCATCCCCATCAAAGTCAACGAGGCGGGTTTGGACCTTTGCCAGGTAAATCCCTTGTTGCACAGCTCCCACAGCTCCAAAGACCACATTGCCGCCGCTAATCGCCGGGTCGGAGAAACCGGCGAAATTTTCTGACGCGCCTGGGATTGGAGTATTGGTATCCGCCACTTTTTTCAGAGTAGTCCCATTGAAGAGATAAATCCCTTGTTGTACCGTCCCAAACGCTGTAAAGGCTATGTTGCCACCGCTCATCACGGGGTCGAAGAAATAAGCGAAATTTTCTGACGCGCCTGGGATTGGAGTATTGGTATCCGCCACTTTGCTCAGGGTAGTCCCATTGAAGAGATAAATCCCCTCTTGTTCGGCGTTGTCCCCCCAAAAGGCCACGTTGCCGCCGCTAATCACCGGGGCAGAGAAATAGGCGAAATTTTCAGATCCGCCTGGGATTGGAGTATTGGTATCCGCCACTTTGCTCAGGGTGGTCCCATTGAAGAGATAAATCCCTTGTTGTACCGTCCCGAACGCTGTAAAGGCTATGTTGCCACCGCTTATCACGGGGTCGAAGAAATAAGCGAAATTTTCAGATCCGCCTGGGATTGGAGTATTGGTATCCGCCACTTTGCTCAGGGTAGTCCCATTGAACAGATAAATCCCCTCTTGTTCGGCGTTGTCCCCCCAAAAGGCCACGTTGCCGCCGCTAACCACCGGGGTAGAAAAATAGGCGAAATTTTCAGATCCGCCTGGGATTGGAGTATTGGTATCCGCCACTTTACTCAGGGTGGTCCCATTGAAGAGATAAATCCCTTGTTGTACCGTCCCAAACGCTGTAAAGGCCACGTTGCCGCCGCTCATCACCGGGTCGAAGAAATAAGCGAAATTTTCAGATCCGCCTGGGATTGGAGTATTGGTATCCGCCACTTTGCTCAGGGTAGTCCCATTGAACAGATAAATCCCCTCTTGTTCGGCGTTGCTCCCCCAAAAGGCCACGTTGCCGCCACTAACCACCGGGGTAGAAAAATAGGTGAAATTTTCAGATCCGCCTGGGATTGGAGTATTGGTATCCGCCACTTTAATCAGAGTGGTTCCTTTGAATAGGTAAATTCCATCTTGCTCAGACTCCCCTCCTGCGTGAAAAGCCACGTTGTCCCCGTTGACCGTGTAGGGCGGGGGGGAGCCGTACGAGAAATACGTGAAGTTTCCCAACCCACCTGGGATAGGGGTACTGGTATCCGCTACTTTGGTCAGAACGAAGGGCTGTGCCCCTGCTTGGGAGGGAATAATACACAAAAAGAAAAGTGCCGCTGACGTAAGCAAACCTAGATTTCCCTTTTTCATTGAACCCTCCTTACCTCAGACCCAACGGTCCTTTCCTCGCCGCTGAAACGGGAGTGAGACTTCGGGTCAAACTTGATTATTGACATTCTTTTTCCTTTTCGTCACTTTAGGTGAATTTGACAAGAAAGCCCGGCTTCCAAGTGGCGAGAGAATGGAGGCCTGGCGTCGATTCCATTGTTCTGCATCCTCATAAGGCAAAGAAATACAGAGTTAATTAAGCAAGATCTTATGACCGTGGGGACGGAAGATAAATAAGGTGAACCTTGTATTTTTAGAGCTTAAATGGTGTATTTTTGCAACGCCAACGATTTTTTCTCTTTTTTGGGTTAGTGAAATCCGTTATCATAGTGCCGCCCGATCTCATTATAGGGAACATAAAATAGGTCTGCAATCCACTCCATAGGGAGGCGGAGTCCCAGTAGGAATCCCCGAAGAGGGGATAATCCCTTTCGCATTAAAACCGGGGGGAAAGGCCACACTGAGCAGTCCTTGCTCACCACCGGATAATACCCTGTTGGCGCCGGTACTACTGATGTCCAGAAAAGGGGTCGCAAGCAGGACGCCGTTTCTGGCAATTCCCATTCGCCCTGGTTGTTCGACAATAAACAACCGTCCGCTTCCATCACCGGCATGGGTGATATGAACAGGAAGACTTAGGCCGCTTATTTGTTTATTAAGGGATATAGCAGGAAACTGAGCGCCTGCTTGAGATGGAAGGAAGAGCAAAAAGAATCCCAGAAGCAGAAGGCAACGCATGCCCTTCATTTCAACTGGTCTCCCCTCATGTCGAAAGATCTTTATCTACAAATATGCCTCCAACTCAAAAAGGGGGCAGTCTTGGCCCCGCTTCCGTTTTTTTAGAGGAAAGATAAAACCCTTCTGACACTTCAATAAATCGAAGAAAAATTCGCAGTCAAAGGGATATCAGATGCATCTCCGCCCCAACCCACTCCGTAGGGTGAACCGCCCGAGGAAGGGATGATCCACCAGATACCCGTGCTGGTTCCGTAAATAGCAACGTCTATCTTTCCGTCCCCATCATAATCTCCGGGGACGGGCTTGAATCCCGATCCGCCCCAACCTTTTCCATAGGCCCCAGCACCCGCAGAGGGAATAATCCACCAAGCGCCAGCGGTGGTATCGTAGATCGCGATGTCGGTCTTTCCGTCACCGTCATAATCCCCGGGAACGGGTTTGAACACTGATCCACCCCAGCCCACTCCATAAGCCCCAATACCCGATGAAGGAATGATCCACCAAGCACCGCTTGTGGTATCGTAGATGGCGATGTCCGTTTTTCCATCGCCGTCATAATCTGCGGGAACAGGTGCGAATCCGGATCCACCCCATCCGACTCCGTAGGCCGGAGCGCCGGAAGAGGGGATAATCCACCAGGCGCCGCCAGCTGGTATCGTAGATGGCAATGTCGGTCTTTCCATCTCCGTCGTAGTCTCCAGGCACGGGTTTGAAAGCTGACCCACCCCATCCGACTCCGTATGCCTTGGAGCGCCGGAAGAAGGGGTGATCCACCAGACACCGGTATTGCCCCGGTAGAATGCGATATCGCTCTTTCCATCGCCGTCATAATCTCCAGCGACAGGTATGTCTGAAGAGAATCTCCACCCCAACCTACTCCGTAAGGGGGGCTACCCGCAGACGGATGAATATACCAGGCCCCATTGCTGGCTCGATAGATCGCAATATCCGTCTTCCCATCGGAATCGAAGTCAGCAATTCCTTTCCTGATACTCAACGAAGCGAGACTTTCTGCATTACCCAACGCATTCTGAGATTTGACCTGTCCAAGATATGGGACAAACCAGCATAGATTGTGCTTGAATCGTTAGGATCGATGGCCAGGCTTCGGACATCGGCTCTCGGTCAGTCCGGAGCTAATGGGGTTCCAAGTTGTGCCCCCATCGACGGTCTTATCTACTCCTCCATATTCCGGCGTAGACAGTGCTTGAATTGCTAGGATCGATGGCCAGGCTTCGGACATATGTATAGCTCAGGCCGGAGTTAATGGGGTTCCAGGTGCCACCGCCATTTATGCTCTTGAATACTCCTCCGCCTTCCGTCCCGGCATAGACTCTACTTGGATCGTCGGGATCAATGACCAGTGTATTGACATAGCTGTTGGTAAGCCCGGAGTTGCTGGGGTTCCAGGTTGTGCCCCCATCGACGGTCTTGAAAACTCCACCGCCTAATGTCCCAGCATAGATAATGTTTGAATTGCTCGGGTCAATGGCCAGGCTATTGACAAAGCTGCTGTGAAGTCCGGAATTGACGGGACTCCAGGTGTCGCCCCCGTTGGTGCTCTTGGAAACCCCGCTCAAAGTTCCAGCGTAGATAGTGCTCGAATTGACGGCATCGATGGCCAGGCTAAGGACACTGGTGTTGGTCAATCCGGAATTGACGGGACTCCAGGTGTCACCCCCATCGGTGCTCTTGAAAACCCCGCCGCAAGTTCCAGCATAGACCGTGCTTGAATTGCTGGGATCGATGGCCAGGCTACGGACATCGGTACTGCTGAGTCCGGAATTAATGGGGTTCCAGGTGCCACCTCCATTGACGCTCTTGAAAACTCCTCCGCCGTTAGTTCCAGCATAGACTGTGCTTGAATTGCTGGGATCGATGGCCAGAGCCCTGACTTGGGTGCTGGCTAGTCCGGAATTGATGGGGTTCCAGGTGCCGCCTCCATGGTCTGCTTCGAAAACTCCCACCGTCATAAGTTCCGGCATAGATTGTGCTTGAATTGCTGGGATCAATGGCCAGGGTTTAGACAGAGGCGGCAGTCAGTCCGGAATTGATGGGGTTCCAGGAGTCACCTCCATTGGTGCTCTTGAAAACACCTCCCGCGTCAGTTCCAGCATAGATTGTGGTTGGGTTGCTGGGATCGATGGCCAGGCTTCGGACATGGAGGTCTGTCAATCCTGAACCGGTTTGAATCCAGGTATCACCCCCATTGGTGCTCTTGCATACGCCACCTTGAATCGTTCCAGCATAGATTGTGTTTGGATTGCTCGGGTCGATGGCCAGAGTATTGACATACATCATAGCCAGTCCGTAATTGATACGGTTCCAGGTATCACCCCCGTTGGTGCTTTTGAAAACTCCGTCAAAGCCAGGAGTCCCAGCATAGATCGTGCTTGGATTGTTCGGATCGATGACTCAGCGCCCGGATGGGGGTGCCGGTCAGTCCGGAATCGCTGAGGCTCCAGTTATCACCCCCATTTGTGCTTTTGAAAACCCCGCCCCCGTCAGATCCGGCAAAGACTATGCTTGAGTTGTTTGGATCGATGGCGATGGACGGAACACTATCTCCTTCAGGGCCAATAGTTTTCCATTTTAGTCCGGCATGGCAGAAATCAGGAATGAAAAACCCCGATATTATAGCCAACGCCCAGAATGTCGCAGCAGAAATAAGGACTCCGTTGACTCTTTTCATCACTGCTCCCCCCGATTCTTCGGATAGTCCAATAAACCCGGCCATAGCTATTGTCTGATCGGTTCATCATTATAAGGAGCATATCCTGTACCCCACTGGGTCGCCGTCATGCTCCCATCCTTCGAATTGATGATATACCAATATCCATCCTCGGGGCGCCAAATGGCTATATCTGTTTTTCCATCGCCATCGTAATCTCCGGTAACAGGCGTGAATCCAGATCCGCCCCAGCCCACTCCATAGGCCCCCACTTGTCCTTGCGGTCCTGCACCGGAGGAGGGAATAATCCACCAGCCACCACTGACATTATCGTAGATGGCGATGTCGGTTTTCCCGTCACCGTCATAATCCCCGGGCACAGGTTTGAAAGCTGACCCGCCCCAACCGACTCCGTAAGCTGGAATACCGGAAGAGGGAATGATCCACCATGCACCTGTGTTGGTTTCGTAAATGGCAATATCGGTTTTCCCATCTCCGTCATAATCTCCAGTCACAGGTTGAAAAGCGGATCCGCCCCAGCCGACTCCATAAGCCGCAGCACCTGAGGACGGGATGACCCACCAGGCACCCCCGGTGGTATCGTAGATGGCAATGTCGGTCTTTCCATCTCCGTCATAATCCCCAGGAACGGGCTTGAAAGCTGATCCACCCCAGCCGACTCCGTAGGCTCCTACTTGACCTTGCGGTCCTACGCCGGAGGAGGGGATGATCCACCAGGTGCCGGTATTGCCCCGGTAGAAAGCGATATCGCTCTTTCCGTCTCCGTCATAATTTCCGGCGACAGGTATGTCTGAAGGATCTCCACCCCAGCCTACTCCGTAGGCCGAACTGGTAGAAGAGGGGATGATCCACCAGGCGCCCGTGCTCCCACGATACACGGCGATATCTGTCTTCCGATCCCCATCAAAATCAACAACGGGGCCAAGGGGCCTGAGATAGAACATCCTTACAGATTCAAAGAGGGAGTTAGAGCCATTGTCTAGGCCACCTGTCGCATAACCTCTTGCACGCACATAATGATTTTGATTGAGGGGAAGGGAAAATCCCGTGAACATCCATCCGCCGTCGATCCTCGTCCCATTGCCGATGTTTGTCCATGTGACTCCATCGGGGGAATGCTCAAACGTGACTCCCCATACCTCAGGGCTTGCCTGCTCTCTCATCCAGGTGACCGTAATGCCATTTAAAGAGACCGTCAGCTCCTGAAAACCTGCATGAGTGTTCGTGAGTCGGGCGATGTGGTTTCTCTCCACCCCGCCAATATCGGTAAAACTGCCCCCGATCAGGATCTTGCCGTCTGCCTGGATGGCAATGGGATAGATAAGGCCATTTGCATCGGGGCTAAAACCAGTATCGAGGGTGCCGTTCTGGTTAAGCCTGGCAATGTGGTTTTTCTCCACCCCCCCAATCGTACCGAAATAGCCTCCTATCAGGATCTTGCCGTCTGCCTGAAGAGAGATGGCAAAGACAGTGCCATTTGCGTTGGGGTTAAAGTCTGTATCGAGGGTGCCGCTTTGGTTCAGCCGGGCGATGTAGTTTCTCTCCACCCCGCCAACGGCGGTGAAAAAACCCCCGATCAGGATCTTCCCGCCTGCCTGGAGCACAATGGAAAAGACATAGTTATCTGCAGCGGGGTCGAAATTTGTATCGAGGTTGCCGTCTGCGCTAAGCCGGGCGATGCGGTTTCTCTCCACTCCCCCGATGGCGGTGAAGGGACCCCCGATCAGGATCTTGCCGTCTGCCTGAATGGCGATGGAAAAGACAGCGCCATTTGCATTGGGGTTAAAGTCTGTATCGAGGGTGCCGTTTTGGTTCAGCCGGGCGATGTAGTTTCTCTCCACCCCGCCAACGGCGGTGAAAAAACCCCCGATCAAAATCTTCCCGTCTGCTTGGATGACGATGGAGATGACAGCGCCATTTACATCGGAGTTAAAGTCTGTATCGAGGGTGCCGTTTTGGTTCAGCCGGGCGATGTAGCATTTCTCTGCCCCGCCAATAGTATTGAATTCCCCTCCCGTCAGGATCTTACCGTCTGGCTGGAGGGCAATGGAACCAATAACGCCATTTGCATTGGGGTCAAAGCCTGAATCGACGCTTCCGTCCAGATTCAGCCGGGCTATGTAGTTTCGCTCGACTCCGCCAATAGTGGTGAATTCACCCCCGATCAGGATCTTCCCGTCTGCATCCACTGCGATGGAACGGACATAGGAATTTGCGTTGGGATTTAAGTCTGCATCGATCGAGCCGTCCGGGTGGACTCGAGCTATCCGGTTTCTTTCCACTCCGCCGACGGTGGTGAATTCCCCTCCGATCAGGATCTTCCCGTCCGCCTGGATTGCGATAGAATTTACCGAGGAACTCGCATTAGGATTAAAGTTTGTATCGAGGGTGCCGTCCGAGTAAAGGCGGGCTATTTGGTTTCTTTCTGCTCCGCTAATTGTGTGAAAAGTACCCCCCACAAGAATCTTCCCATCCGCCTGTATTGCGACGGAAAAAACGCCTAACCCTGCATTCGGATTGAAACCCTCATCTAGGGTTCCATTCTGGTGGGCCCGGGATAAGTAATATCTTGTGACTGTGCCAATGATACCAAAACCTCCACCTATTATTATTCTGCCGTCTGCCTGTATTGCGATGGAAACGACAGCACCACCGGCTACATTCAGGTTGAAGTCTTCCTCTATGGTTCCGTCTGGGTGAAGTCGGGCTATGCTATTTCTTATCGCTCCATCAATCGTGGTGAAATCACCCCCAACCAGTATTTTAGCATCTTGCTGGACTTTAATAGACCAAACAGTGCCATTGGCATCCGGATTAAAGGATGTATCGAGGCCTCCATCCGAATTAAGCCGGGCGATCCGGTTTCTTGTTATTCCGCCGATCGTGGTGAAAGTACCCCCGAGCAGGATCCTGCCGTCTGCCTGGAGGGCGATGGAATTGACACCGTCATTCGCATCGGGGTTAAAATCGATGTCAAGGGTGCCGTCTGAGTTGAGCCGTGCGATCCGGTTTCTCGTTGTTCCGCCCATGGTGGTGAAGTAGCCTCCTACCAGTATCTGCCCGTCTGCCTGGACGGCGATGGAATTGACACTCTCACCGACACTCCCACCTGCGTTTGGGTTAAAATCAGTATCGAGGGTGCCGTCTGAGTTAAGCCGGGCGATGCGATTTCTCTCTACCCCGCCAACGGTGGTGAAATAGCCGCCGAGCAGGATCTTGCCGTCTGCCTGGAGGACGATGGAATTGATAGGGCCGTTTGCATTGGGGTTGAAGCCGTCAATAGCAGATACAGAGTAGGCGATTCCCGGCACTACCAGTCCCAGTAGGGAAAGGAAAACCAATAATAGTGGTACTCTCTTTTTCTTCATGATGGATTTTTCCTCAAGGAAGTGCCGACAATCAAATTAAGAGCACATCCCATCTTTTCTTGACACAGCTTTCTACTGCTCCTGGATAAAGTCATAATAAGGGTCATAGTCACTTGCAGATTGGTTCGTCATTATAGGGAGCATATCCTGCACCCCACTGGGTCGCCGTCATGCTCCCATCCTTCGAATTGATGATATACCAATATCCATCCTCGGGGCGCCAAATGGCTATATCTGTTTTTCCATCGCCATCGTAATCTCCGGTAACAGGCGTGAATCCAGATCCGCCCCAGCCCACTCCATAGGCCCCCACTTGTCCTTGCGGTCCTGCACCGGAGGAGGGAATAATCCACCAGCCACCACTGACATTATCGTAGATGGCGATGTCGGTTTTCCCGTCACCGTCATAATCCCCAGGCACAGGTTTGAAAGCTGACCCGCCCCAACCGACTCCGTAAGCTGGAATACCGGAAGAGGGAATGATCCACCATGCACCTGTGTTGGTTTCGTAAATGGCAATATCGGTTTTCCCATCTCCGTCATAATCTCCAGTCACAGGTTGAAAAGCTGATCCGCCCCAGCCGACTCCATAAGCCGCAGCACCTGAGGACGGGATGACCCACCAGGCACCCCCGGTGGTATCGTAGATGGCAATGTCGGTCTTTCCATCTCCGTCATAATCCCCAGGAACGGGCTTGAAAGCTGATCCACCCCAGCCGACTCCGTAGGCTCCTACTTGACCTTGCGGTCCTACGCCGGAGGAGGGGATGATCCACCAGGTGCCGGTATTGCCCCGGTAGAAAGCGATATCGCTCTTTCGATCGCCGTCATAATCTCCGGTGACAGGTATGTCTGAAGGATCTCCACCCCAGCCTACACCGTAGGCCGAACCGGTAGAAGAGGGGATGATCCACCAGGCGCCCGTGCTCACACGATACACGGCGATATCTGTCTTCCCATCCCCATCAAAATCATAAGGGACACCAATGGCCGGAGAAGCATTGGTTGCATACTTCAGGTCCGCGTTGTATCGATCATAGTAGCTGATGTGAACTTTGTTTTTCGAATCAACGGCTATGGAATTGAACCACCCGACATCCCCTGTACTGTCGACAGTTATTGTCTCCCATAAACCCGAGACATTGTTCGCGTACTTGAGGTGGAAATTAGTTTCATCGAGATAGCTGATATGGACCTTATTGTTTGAGTCAACGGCTATCGTGAGGCTGCCGCCTACATCGCCCGCGCTGTCGATGACGAATGTTTCCCATGAACCTGAGGCATTGGTCGTATATTTAAGGTCACCGTTCACATCATCATAGAAGCCGATGTGGACTTTGTTGATTGAATCAACGGCTATGGAGCTGATCGATCCCGTCTCCGAGGTTTCGATGCTAAACGTTTCCCACAAACCGGAAGCATTGGTTGCATATTTGAGATTGAGATTCGTTATATCAAAATAATTAATATGAACTTTGTTGTTTGAATCGATGGCTATCGACCTCGAGCTGACACCCGGTGCCACGTCTCCTGCATCAATAGTAAATGTTTCCCACGACCCTGAGGCGTTAGTGGCATATTTGAGATCATAATTGGGAGTGCTATCACAATAGCTGATGTGGACTTTATTGTTGGAATCGACGGCTATTGAAGTAACTCCTCCTCCCCAATCTGCACCGTCAATCGTAGATGTTTCCCATGAGCTGGAGGCATTGGTTGCATACTTGAGTGCTGGGGTATAATTATCGCGGTAGCTAATGTGTACCTTATTATTCGAATCTACTGCAATCGATGTGTCTGAGCCCACATTATAAGAACTGTCAATAGTAACTGTCTGCCATGAACCTGAGGCATTGGTCGCATACTTCAGATCCCCGGGCAATGGATCATAGTAGCTTATGTGGATCTTGTTATTTGAATCGATCGCAATAGAATTGGACTTCGGTCCTATGCTCTCTATACTGTCAATAGTGGATATCTTCCACCCGGATGCCCTCGAAACGTTTGAAAGTTTCAGCACCAAGATGTCATCCCCTCCGCTGTGAGCATGGAGCGGACTCTGTCCGGCTGGACCGTCCCAGGTTTGAGAACCAGATCCGGTGACATAGAGGTTTGCGCTTCCATCTGTGGCAATGCCAACGCCTCCTTTAGAACTAGTTGACCCATAGAAGGTGTGCCACTGGTAGGCGCCGCTGCTGTCGAGTTTCAGCACAACGATGTCATGGTTTCCGCTATGGGCATGGAGCGGGGTCTCTCCAGCTGGGCCGTTCCAGGCTGCGTCGCTGCTTCCCGTGACATAGACGTTTCCGCTCCCGTCTATGGCAATGCCATAGGCCGTAATCAGCAATACCGCTTGACCCATAGAAGGTGTGCCACTGGTAGGCGCCGTTGCTATCGAGTTTCAGCGCAAAGATGTCCCAGTCCGAGCCTCCGCTATGGGGATGGAGCGGGCTCTGTCCGGCCGGACCGTTCCAGGTTGCAACGCTGCCTCCGGTAACATAGACATTCCTGCTTTCGTTGGTGGCAATTGCAATGCGGACATCGCGAATACTCGACCCGTAGAAGGTGTGCCACTGGTAGGCGCCGCCGTCATCGAGTTTCAGCACAAAGATGTCCACATCTCCGGAATGTGGATGGAGCGGGGCCTGCTCTGTTGGCGCCGTCCCAGGTCGCGTCGCTACGTCCCGCGACATAGAGGTTTCCGCCTCCGTCGGCGGCAACGCCAACGCTATGATCCGAGCTACTTGATCCATAGAAGGTGTGCCACTGGTAGGCTCCGTTGCTATCGAGTTTCAGGACAAAGATATCATCGAGCCCGCTGTAAGCATGGAGCGAGTTCTCTCCGACTGGCCCGTTCCAGGTCGAATAGCTGTCTCCGGTAACATAGACATTTCCGCTTCGGTCTGTGGCAATGCCAAAGGCTTGATCATGAAGATTTGACCCATAGAAGGTGTGCCACTGGTAGGCGCCGCTGCTATCGAGTTTCAGCACAAAGATGTCAAAGCTGCTTCCGCTGAACGCATGGAGCGGGCTCTGTCCGGCCGGGCCGTTCCAGGTTGCAACGCTGTCTCCAGTTACATAGACACTCCCGCTTCCGTCGGTGACAATTGCAGTGCCGACATCGGGAATACTCGACCCGTAGAAGGTATGCCACTGGTAGGTGCCGCCGCTGTCGAGTTTCAGCACAAAGATGTCCACATCACCTGAATGCGCATGGAGCGGGGCCTGCCCTGCTGGCCCGTTCCAGGTACCGTCGCTACGTCCCGTGACATATAGATTTCCGTTTCCGTCTGTGGCAATGGAATCGCCTTCTTCAGAGCTACTTGACCCATAGAAGGTGTGCCACGCATAGGTCGGGTCGATGGTGAGCGGGTAGTTGGGGTCGTATGAACCCACGCTGAACCCGACCTCGCCCCCCTTCACCCTGAAGGCCACGGCCACCGGCACACGCTCCCCCCCAATCTCCTGCCATGCCACCGGGGGCGACTCCGTTAGGTAGCCCCGGTCAAACTTGAATTTGAGTGAGCCGTCCCTCTGCACCTCCACCGGGTACGTTATACCCCAGCCGGATCTTCGATACGTCCGACCCAAGGTCCAATATCGATACGTGCTCTCAGCGATTCCACCCTCTCTGGCTTCATACGTCAGGCTGATCCCCTCCCAGAGCTCCTCATAAACCACCCTGCGAAGAGTTGGAACCTTCGGCTTATTGCCCGTCTCCCCTCCTTCTGCAGCCGTCTTCGGCATCACCCCCGGCGTGCCAAGAAACTCAACGCTCAGCGCATGATCCAGGGAAGCAAAGTATACCTTCTTGGGTTGAAAACCCAGGAGGTGGCCTCCTGCCTTGAACTGCACCGTATCAGTTCCTGCCCCCCGGCCGCTTATTGCAACACTCTCGCCCCTGAGCCGACCTGAGCTGACCCCTGCAACCCCGGTGCGGCGGAACCAATAGGATCCCGATAGACCTACCTCAATGGAAGGTACAAAGATCACCCCAAAAAGCCGCAATCAACAGAACCGATAGAGAATATTCCTTTCTCATGGACCCCCTCCTTAAATCAAGAGTCTGATTATGATCGTATGATGCAATTTGTGTTGCAGTCGGAGCTTTCGTAAAAAGATATTCGACCAGCACGGCGATGGATTGCTACCTAAGTTGTTTCCAAGACACTTTTGTGCGGGGTAACATCCCATTTTTCACCCGAAGCAAAAAGTAAAGCCAGGCATCAAGTTAGTATTGATACCAGGCTTTGTTCATGTACTGTTCCACCGTTCTCGCGTCACGTAAGAGAAAAGGCTGAACCGGCAAATCATTGAGAAGAACTTCTCAGAAAGTTTTAGTTGTTTAATACACCCAACAAGAATTTTTGTCAACTGTTTTTTTGCGGATGTATAAACATCTGTAAGTAGCTGTTAAGATGCGATAATTTTTGAGGTATCAGAATAAGTGAGTAGACGCTATTTTCCGAATCTTCATCGCTCTCGGCACGCCAATTGGCTGCGCCCTATATGGGAGCAATCCGGTTTATTCCTTGCCGAGTCATATCGTAAGATCGAACATCGTCATCGTGTCATGGTACACCGTGAAGACCTCCTGCCGCCGTATGATCTCCTATGATTTTTTTCTTTTTTGGGTCAATGAAATCCGTTATAATAGTCCCGCCTAAGCATAAGAGGAGGAAAATGGAATGAAGATCCATGAATATCAGGCGAAAGAGATCCTGAAGAGTTACGGGGTTCCTGTTCCCAGGGGCAGGGTTGCTGAAACACCGGAAGAAGCCGGAAGAATTGCCAAAGAGATCGGAACGGAGACGATCGTCGTGAAAGCGCAGATTCATGCGGGAGGAAGAGGGAAAGGGGGAGGGGTCCAGGTTGTTCATTCGGCACACCAGGCACAGAATGCAGCGAAAAAGATATTGGGAATGACTCTGGTCACCCACCAGACGGGACCTGCAGGCAGGATTGTCCGGAAGGCCCTGATTGAGGAGGGAGTGGAAATCGAGGAGGAGCTTTATCTGGGGATGGTGGTTGACCGGTCAGAAGCCTGTCCAGTAATCATGGCGAGCCGGGAAGGGGGCGTGGAGATCGAGAAGGTGGCTGCGGAATCTCCCAACAAGATCATCAAGGAATGGATAAGCCCCGTCACAGGCCTCAGGCCTTTTCATCCCAACAAGATTGGTTTCGGACTGGGGCTTGAACTGAATCAGGTAGGAAAAATGCGAGGGATCCTTTCCGGGCTTTACAAGGCATTTATTGAGAAGGATTGCCTCCTTGTAGAGATAAACCCGCTGGTCCTGACGAAGGGCGGTGATTTGATCGCCCTCGATGCAAAGATCAATTTTGACGACAACGGACTCTTCCGTCACAAAGAAATTGCGGCACTCCGGGACCTTAATGAAGAAGATCCCCTCGAGATCGAGGCATCGAAATATAATTTGAATTACATCAAGCTGGATGGGAACGTGGGCTGTATGGTGAACGGGGCCGGGCTTGCCATGGCCACGATGGACATTATCAAGTTGGCTGGAGCTGACCCGGCCAATTTTCTTGATGTCGGGGGCGGCGCTACAGCGGAGATGGTAAAGAACGGCTTCGAAATCCTTATGTCTGACAAGGACGTGAAGGTGGTCTTAATCAATATCTTCGGCGGGATTCTAAGATGTGACACCCTGGCCGAAGGCGTAACGGAAGCTGTTTCTGAGGTGAAAGTGAAGGCGCCGGTGGTGGTCAGACTCGAAGGGACCAATGTTGAGGAGGGGCGGAGGATTCTCAACGAGTCGGGGTTGAATTTTATTGTTGCCCAAGAGATGAAAGAGGCAGCCGAGAAAGTGGTGGAAGCATTGAAGAAAGCTCAAAGCTGAAGGGTGAAAGCTGAACGCCCAGTGATTGCTTTGAGCATTGAGCTTTGAACTTTGAGCTTATGTCCGGAGGAAGTATGAGCATCTTGGTCGACGAGAAAACAAGGGTCGTGGTTCAAGGGATTACGGGTAATGAAGGGATGTTTCATACTCGGCAGATGGTAAAGTATGGAACAAAGGTCGTAGCGGGTGTGACCCCGGGCAAAGGCGGACAGACAATGGATGAGGTTCCTATCTTCAATACCGTCAGCGAGGCAGTAACCAAGACGGGCGCCACTGCCTCTGCGATATTTGTCCCGCCAGCCTTTGCCACCGACGCGATTTTGGAAGCCGGTGATGCGGGGATTTCCCTCATCGTCTGCCTCACAGAAGGAATCCCAACCTTAGATATGGTGATGGTCCGGGCTTATCTAAAACAAAAAGGGACAAATTTGATCGGGCCGAATACCCCTGGAATTATATCGCCTGGAAAGTGCAAGATCGGCGTGATGGCAGGGTATATCCATCAACCAGGGACGATAGGAATTATCTCCCGAAGCGGAACGCTCACTTATGAGGTTGTGGATCAGTTAACCAAGAGGGGACTCGGACAGTCGACGGCTGTGGGCATTGGGGGCGACCAGATTATCGGATTAAACTTTGTCGATCTCCTGGCGCTGTTTGAAAAAGACCCCGGAACAGAGGCATTGATCATGATTGGGGAAATTGGTGGAACAGCAGAAGAGGAGGCCGCCGGGTTTGTCGAGAATCACGTTCACAAACCCGTATTGGCTTTCATTGCGGGGCTGACCGCGCCCGCTGGAAGAAGGATGGGGCATGCTGGTGCGATCATCGCCGGGGGAAAGGGCACAGCCAAGGAAAAAATGGAGGTTTTGGGAAAGGCAGGGGTAAAGGTTGTGAAAAACCCGGCATTGATTGGGGAAGAGCTAGAGCGGGTTTTGAAAGCGGTTCGTTGACCGGCAAGTGCCTCGGAAGCCCTAGCCTGTGGCCGAGGAGCATCGCTTTCCTGTGTTCCTTGAGTTAGCACTCATAATTTAGTTGTGATAACTCAACGAACTCGATAAACTCAATAAACTCAACAAACTCAATAAACCCGGAATGTTACAGAAAGAGGTTTATCTTTTTCTTCATTTATGTTAGTATAACCATTAAGCTTCAAAATGAAAGGGATATGACATGCTTCCTGAATTGAGAGAGAAATTGAAAGAGTTGAAGGATCGACTGGAATCACTACGAGGTTATCTTTGACCCGGAAGGAAAAAGGAAGAGGATAGACGAGATTGGAAAGATGATGGCAAAACCTGATTTTTGGGAAGGGGGTGAGACTGCACAGAAGGTCTTGAAGGAACGCTCCTCTCTTTTAGATAGTCTTTCGCCTTGGGAAGAGGAAAAGAAGGCTTTGGAGGAGATGGAGATCCTTCTTCAATTGGTTGAAGAACAAGGGGATGAGAAAGAAGCCCAAGAGTTGTTGGAGAGGGTGCGAAAAAGTGAAGAGACGGTTGACCAGATGGAATTCAGAAGAATGCTGGGGGGTGAGCACGACCCGAGCAATGCCATCGTGAGCGTGAACGCAGGGGCCGGAGGAACGGAAGCCCAAGACTGGGTGGAAATGCTTCTGAGAATGTATCTGAGATGGGCAGAAAAGAAAGGATTTGAGACGAAAATCATTGATGTTCTCGCGGGTGAAGAAGCTGGCCTAAAAAATGTTACCTTTATGGTCAACGGATCTTACGCTTATGGATATATAAAGGCAGAAAGTGGGATCCATCGAATGGTTCGAATATCCCCTTTTGACGCGGGAGCAAGAAGGCATACCTCCTTTGCTTCCGTTTTTGTCATTCCCGAAGTTTCCGATAATATCGTGGTCGCGATCGATGAAAAAGAGTTAAGGGTGGATACCTATCGGTCCAGTGGGGCAGGGGGGCAGCACGTCAATAAAACCGATTCGGCAGTCCGAATCACTCACCTTCCCACAGGCATCGTCGTTCAATGTCAGAATGAACGATCGCAGCATAAAAATAGAGCAACCGCCTTAAAGATTCTGAGAGCGCGCCTTTACGAAAGGGAAATGAAGGAGCAGGAAGAAAAGCTCCAGGAACTTCACAACACGAAAAAGGAGATTGCCTGGGGGAGCCAGATTCGCTCCTATATTATGCACCCTTACAAAATGGTGAAAGACCACCGCAGCAATAAGGTGATTCATCAAGTTGATCGGGTGATGGACGGGGAGATCGACGAATTGATCAGAGCCTATTTGCTGACCACCTCATAAACAAAGAGCGTTGAAAAAATAGCAATTAGCCATGAAAACACAAGAATGAAGAATTTGCATTCAAGTTTGTTTTGTCATCCATTGCTCATTGATCCATGTTCATTTTGCATTTTGCAACGTGATTTTTATTTAGGGATTTTCATTTGGGGTTGACTTTTTATGTCTGGAGAAATATTATTAGACAAACAAACGGAGACGCCTTCGGAAGAAGAGCAGGGATGGTTCGCAAATCTGGAGGAGAAAATCCGCCTCCTTCTGGCAAAATTTCAAGAACTTAAAAAGGAAAGAGACAATTTGGCTGCCATCTTGGATACGGAGAGAGGGAAGGTGTTGCAGCTGGAGAGAAAATTGAAGCTCCTCTCCCAGGATAGAGAGAAGGTCAAGACCCGGATCGATCAGCTTCTCCATCGCTTTCGAAGCATCGATGCTTAACCTGCCGGAGGGAGTCGTCGAGAAGGCTGGTGAGGAATGGGAAAAGAGCGACTGGTTGAGATTAAGGTGTTTGGCCAAACCTACACGGTTAAAACAGATGCAGAAGAAGATTACATCCAGGAAGTGGCCAAGTATGTGAATGAGAAAATGGAGGAAGTCCTAAAGAAGACGAAGAGCGTTTCTACGTTGAATGTAGCCATTTTGACGGCTCTTAATATTGCAGATGATCTTTTGAGAGAAAAGGAAAAAAGAACTTCCTTGCTTCGAGAGGTCGAAGCGAAATCGAGAGATTTGGTCGAGAAGATTGATATCAAACTGGGGGGGATGGAATTCGAGAAACCCCCCATCACGGGCTGAGGGTTTCCTCAGCATACCAGGGAGTCGTCAGAAGATGAAAGGTGTGGAGTGTAGGGGAAGAAAAGAGTTTCATCAATCCTGATGTGAGAAGAGAACGGGTTTGATACCTATTATTGTTTTGAAATGGATCCAAATTCTACGGGTATTTCACGAGCTGGGGAGGCGCTTAGAAAGAAGGCTGGAAGCATCCACAGGGCGGAATTGTTTTTCACTCTGCCGTCCGGCTCGTGAAAGGGATTGGGGTTTGGAGAAAAAAGCTGTAGGATGCCCCTTTCGAAGGAAAGTAGAATTTCGTGATATAACCAAGGGCAATTGGAAATCACCCTCGGGGTCCCCCTTACCTATTCTTCCATGTCAGGTTCAGGTTCCGGTGAACGGCTCTTACTCTTATCCTCTATCCCATCTCAGATTCCTTTCTCTTCTCAGCTGAAGATTCTGTCTCTTTGAGCGGCAGCAGCGTGCAACGTTTAAATCGAGTCATCAGCCGGCGAGGTGTTGCTTCTTCATAATTCACGCATGTTTGAAGATAGCCATTTCGCGGCAGACTCCGAACATCACAAGACGCGGGAGAGGAAACATCGCACGATGAAGAAGCTGTTTGATTTTTGTTGTGACGCTATGCGCAATGTCCGATGCGCTATGCGATTTCTTAATAGAAGGAGGTGAGTGAACCGTTGAAACTATCGACAGAGATGTACATCATCCTTATTGTAGTGATTGCCTTCCTCGGAGCGGTCATCGGGTTCCTCGTGAGAAAGAGATTTTCCGAGGCCAGAATCGGTTCTGCGGAAGAGGTTGCCAAACGCATGATTGAAGAAGCGGAGAAAAAGGCTGAGATATTAAAGAAGGAAGCCCTTCTTCAGGCCAAGGATAAATTTTATCAAGAGAAGGCCGAGTTTGAAAAAGAGACGATGGAGAAACGCCAGGAACTTCAGAATCTGGAGAGAAGGCTCATCCAGAGAGAATCCCATCTGGACAAAAAGATGGAGCTCCTTGACAGCAAAGAGGCGGATATCAATCGTCGGGAAAAAACGTTGATCCAGCAGGAAAAGATGATTCAGGAGCAGGAGAGAAAGGTCACATCCATCCTCGAAAAGCAGCGGCTCCAGTTGGAGAACATTGCAAAAATGTCTTCGGAAGAGGCAAAGCGGCTGTTGATGGAGACCATGGAGAATGAAGCGAAGCACGAGGCTGCCAAGAGGATCAAGAAGATTGAAGAAGAAGCGAGAGAACTTGCCGACAAGAAATCGAAAGAGATCATCAGTCTGGCGATTCAGCGGTATGCCGGAGAGTATGTGGCTGAGAAGACGGTTTCCGTCGTCAATCTGCCCAACGAGGAGATGAAGGGCCGGATCATCGGCCGGGAAGGCCGGAATATCCGAGCCCTCGAAGCGGCCACGGGAATTGACCTGATCATCGACGATACGCCGGAGGCGGTGATTCTTTCAGGGTTCAATCCTGTCCGGAGGGAGATTGCCCGCATCGCCCTGGAACGTCTGGTCAGCGACGGACGAATCCATCCTGCACGGATCGAGGAGATCGTTCAAAAGGTGGAGCAGGAAGTGGAAGTCACGATCCGGGAGGCAGGGGAGCAGGCGACGTTTGATGTGGGCGTCCATGGGATGCATCCGGAGTTGATCAAACTGATCGGCCGGCTCAAATACCGGACGAGTTTTGCCCAGAATGTCTATCAACACTCTTTGGAGGTGGCCTTTCTCTGCGGGATCATGGCCTCTGAACTCGGAGTCAACGTGAAACAGGCCAAGAGGGCCGGCCTTCTCCATGATATCGGAAAGGCTGTCGATCATGAAATGGAAGGCTCCCACGCAAAGATCGGAGCCGATTTGGCAAAGAAATATGGCGAATCGGCCGTCATTGTTCATTCCATCGCCTCCCATCATGAAGAGGAGAAGCCGGATTCCATCCTCGATGTCCTGGTGGAGGCGGCGGATGCTCTTTCAGGGGCGAGACCAGGGGCAAGGCGGGAGATGCTTGAGACTTATGTGAAACGATTGGAGGATCTGGAAAGGATCGCCCAGTCTTTCCCGGGAGTGGAGAAGTCCTACGCCATTCAGGCAGGGAGGGAGATTCGGATCATGGTCCAGCCGGATCGAATCTCGGATGAGGATTCTGTGGTCCTGAGCAGGGACATCGCCCGAAAGATTGAAAAAGAGCTGACCTACCCCGGACAGATCAAGGTGACGGTGATCCGGGAGATGCGAGCGGTCGATATCGCCAAATAAAACGGTGATCAGTAATTAGATAACGAGTGATCAGTGATCCAGTAACCAGTAAAACCGGTAATCTTGCTGACTGATCACTGAAAACGGATCACTATTCCAACGGATTTGGGCGTGAAGATTCTTTTCATTGGGGACATTGTCGGAAAAGCAGGGCGGCAAGCGCTTGAGGGAGTGCTGGAGAAAGCCGTCTCCGGTAATCAGATTGAATTCGTCATCGCCAACGGCGAGAATGCAGCAGGAGGCATGGGAATTACACCCGCGATCGCCTTGAGATTCTAGATCAGGGGGTGGATGTCCTGACCTCCGGAAATCACATCTGGGCGAAAAAAGAGATTGTCCCTTTTTTGGACGAGGAGCAGCGGCTTTTGAGGCCTGCCAATTATCCGCCAAGGTGCCGGGAAGGGGAAGTGGCATCTTTCACCTACGCAACGGGCAAAAGGTGGGTGTCCTGAATCTGGAAGGAAGGGTCTTTATGAAAAACCTGGAATGTCCCTTCCGTGTGGGAGAAAAAGAGATTGAACTATTGCGAAAAGAGACCCCTGTCATTCTCGTGGATTTCCATGCGGAGGCCACTTCAGAAAAAATGGCGATGGGCTGGTTTTTGAATGGGAAGGTGAGTGCTGTTCTGGGAACCCATACCCACGTCCAGACGAGTGACGAGAGGATTCTGGACGAAGGAACGGCCTACATCACGGATGTGGGAATGACAGGCCCCCTGGCCTCTGTGATCGGAATTCGTAAAGAGATTGCTCTGGAGCGTTTTTTGACGCAAATTCCCTGGAAATTTGACGTGGCCACAGAAGCGATCGAGCTTCAGGGGGTGATTGTCGATGTCGATGCAAAAACGGGGAAATCCGAGAGTATCCAGAGGATCAGAATTCCTCTAAAGCAGAATTAAGTCAGGGTGATTTGAGTCGCTTGACTCAATAAAGCTTACAGATTCCGAAATTCGGGAAGGTCGATGGAATGTGGAGCATGAGAGATGGCGCAACGTGTGAAACATGAAAAGACCGTTTATGATGTCTTTAAAGAGAGGGGCTTTATTGAACAGGTTACCGATGAGGAGAGAGTCCCCGAGGTATTAAAAGGAAAAGTGACCTGTTACATCGGCTTTGATCCAACCGCTTCAAGTTTTCATGTGGGGAGTCTGGTGCCGATCATGGCCCTTGCCCATATGCAAAGGCATGGCCATCGACCGATCGCCCTGGTGGGGGGGGAACAGGGACTGGTCGGAGATCCGAGCGGCAAGGAGGAGATGCGGCAGATCTTGACTTATGAAGAAATCGCCAGGAATGCGAGAAGCTCAAAAGAAACAGTTCTCTCGGTTTTTGGATTTTTCCGAGGATCGAGGCCCTTCTTTTGAACAATGCGGATTGGCTAACCAAACTCAATTATATCGATTTTCTTCGAGATATCGGCGTCCATTTTAGCGTCAACCGCATGCTGGCGGCGGAGTCGGTGAAGATTCGCTTGGAAACAGGACTCTCCTTTATCGAATTTAACTATCAGCTCCTTCAGGCATATGATTTCTGGTATCTCTTCAAACATTACGACTGTGTGATTCAGATGGGAGGAAGCGATCAGTGGGGCAATATCGTGGCGGGAATTGATCTCATCCGTCGTCTTGAAGGGAAACAGGCTTACGGAATCACCTTTCCCCTGATCATGACTGCGGATGGAAGAAAGATGGGAAAGACCGAGAAAGGAGCCGTCTGGTTAGAT
>CAVPSJ010000008.1:290000-375431 GCA_963708295.1 uncultured delta proteobacterium
AATTCCTTGTCGGGTAAGTTCCGACCTGCACGAATGGCGTAACGACTTCCCCGCTGTCTCAACCAGGGACTCAGCGAAATTGTATTGGCGGTGCCGATGCCGTCTACCCGCGGCAAGACGGAAAGACCCCGTGCACCTTTACTACAACTTGGCAATGAATTTCGGAATAGTCTGTGTAGGATAGGTGGGAGACTTTGAGATCTCGGCGCTAGTCGGGATGGAGTCAACCTTGAAATACCACCCTGATTGTTTTGGAATTCTAACCTGGGCCCGTGATCCGGGTCGGGGACATTGCCTGGTGGGTAGTTTGACTGGGGCGGTCGCCTCCCAAAAGATAACGGAGGCGCGCAAAGGTTCCCTCAGGCTGATTGGAAACCAGCCGTAGAGTGTAAAGGCATAAGGGAGCTTGACTGCAAGACCAACAAGTCAAGCAGGTACGAAAGTAGGCCTTAGTGATCCGGCGGTTCCGCATGGAAGGGCCGTCGCTCAACGGATAAAAGGTACGCCGGGGATAACAGGCTAATTTCTCCCAAGAGTTCATATCGACGGGGAAGTTTGGCACCTCGATGTCGGCTCATCGCATCCTGGGGCTGTAGCAGGTCCCAAGGGTTTGGCTGTTCGCCAATTAAAGCGGTACGCGAGCTGGGTTTAAAACGTCGTGAGACAGTTTGGTCCCTATCTGCCGTGGGCGCAGGATACTTGAGGGGAGCTGTCCCTAGTACGAGAGGACCGGGATGGACGAACCTACGGTGTTCCAGTTGTGACGCCAGTCGCAGCGCTGGGTAGCCGTGTTCGGAAGGGATAACCGCTGAAAGCATCTAAGCGGGAAGCCCACCCCAAGATGAGGTATCCCTCCTGGTAGCAATACCGGGATAAGACCCCTTGGAGACTACAAGGTTGATAGGTCAGATGTGTAAGTGCCGTAAGGTATTGAGCAGACTGATACTAATAGGTCGATCGGCTTGACCATAATTGAACTTATAAATTCCTATCCCTTCATCCATATTCTTCATATAATCGTAAGTCGCAAGGTCGTGTAGAGCGCAAGGGGTTTAACCTCTTACCACCTGACGACTTACGCCTTACGGAATTTAGAGATTTCTTGGTGACCATGGCGAAGGGGAAACACCCGTTCCCATTCCGAACACGGAAGTTAAGCCCTTCAGCGCCGATGGTACTGCATGGGTAACTGTGTGGGAGAGTAGGACGTTGCCAAGATTAAAAATTGTCCTCGCGAAAGCGGGCAAAAAAAGCCCGCCCTCTGTGGCGGGCTTTTTTTTACCCCGATAGGATTAATTTTTCTATGCGCAGAAATGCGGGTTCTTCACGGACAAAGGAAGGCGGGGTACGGATTACGGAGGGGGAGGTCACTCGCCGCATGATCGGAGGCCTTTCTCTCGTGGATCAACGTTCGTATCAAGCGGGCCTGCTTGGTGCGGATAGGGAAGGTCTGCATAAGTCACCGGCCGAGCCTCGCACGAAAACCTGAATCATTCCGACACGCCCTCCGATAACCGTATGCCTTCCTTATCTCTGCGGCGAACCCTATTTCTGAATCAATGAATGGGGACCTCTGCGATTAGCTTACGGTTTTTATGGGTGAACAGAGCGACCGAGCACACGCGCGTGATTATGATGATTGAAGTTTTTATAACGACGGGTGTAAAATCTAAGCAGACCTGGACAAAGCAGCAGCGTTTTAGCTCTGGGACAAGCCTCCCGGTCGCGCGATGGGAGGGCAGGGGAGTTGAACGGTGGGCCAATATTCCGACAGGCATGTGCACACGATTCAGGCGGCCGTACTGCGCAAGAAAGGCGGCCCGCTGGAAATCGAGACCTTAGAGATGGAGGGGCCTCGGGACGACGAAGTCTTGGTCCGCCTCGTCGCCTCGGGCATCTGCCATACGGATATAGACTTCTGCGACGACTGGGATGAGGCGGATGGTGCAGTGGTGCTGGGCCATGAAGGGGCGGGCGTCGTCGAACAGATAGGCAAGAGGGTGAAGGGTATCAAGCCCGAGGATCACGTCGTGCTCTCCTATCAGTCTTGCGGTCGTTGCCGCAAATGCCGGGATGGGCGCCCTGCTCATTGTACGCGATTTGATGAACTGAATTTCGGCTTTCAGCGCCTGGACGGGAGCAATGGATTGCAGCGCAGCGGCATACGAGGGCACTTCTTCGGTCAGTCTTCGTTTGCTACCCACTCTTTGGCTACAGAACGAAACCTCGTCAAGGTTCCCAAGGACCTCACCCTTGAGCTTTTAGCCCCGCTGGGCTGCGGGTTGCAGACGGGGGCCGGCACAGTGATAAACTCGCTCAAAGTGTCACGCAACGGAAGTGTCGCGGTCTTCGGTACCGGAGCGGTCGGGTTGGCGGCGGTCATGGCATCTCGCCTTGCTGGCGCCGACCCGATCATCGGTATCGACATCAAACCCAAACGGCTTAAGCTTGCGCTGGAATTAGGCGCTACCCATATCATTGACAATCGGCATCAAGATGTCTCTGCCCGCATCATCGATATCACCGGCAGGGGTTTGGATTACGTGGTTGAGACGACGGGTAACCCGATCATGCACCGACTCGCCATTGGGGCGTTGAACCCGCATGGTGTTGTGGCGCTCCTCACCGGAGAAACAGGCACGGATTCACTGCCGGAGGGACGGAGAACCCTCGGCATCATTCAGGGTGACGCTGTGCCGCAGCATTTCATACCCAGATTGATTAAGCTATTTCGAGCAGGACAGTTTGGTTTTGACCGGCTTGTCAAGCTGTATGAGTTCAAAGAAATCAACCGGGCGATTGCCGATGCCAGGAGAGGCGATACCATCAAGCCCGTGCTGCGGATGAGCAAGGCATAGTGGCAAACTTTGCGCCAATCTCCATCGAGAAGAAGGCTGACCTGAACGGAAAGTGACTATGAGCTGGAAGGAAGATCCGCGCTGGGCCTATGTCTTTGTGAATTTGTCCTGCCTGATGTGGGCCAGTAATTTTGTACTGGGGAGGACCCTTCGGGAGGAGATCGGGCCTCTGATGCTGACGGCCTCCCGTTTCGTGGTAGCCTCCTTATTCTATGCCGCAATCCTTGCCCGTCCCGGTATGAGGGAGCGACCGTCGCTCCGGCACTGGGTGTTGCTGGCAGCTATGTCATTGACGGGGGTACTGGGATTTCCTCTCCTTCTGTATCGCGGTCTTCAACTCACGATGGCAACCGATGCTGTACTGATCAATGCTACGGGTCCGCTCATGACGGTAGCCCTGGCTGCGATCCTGCTAAAGGAGCGATTGTTCCCCCGTCATCTTTTGGGTGGAGTGATATCTTTAGTGGGCGTGGCGCTGATCGTCAGCGGAGGCTCATTTGAAAGGCTCCATCAATGGCGCGTAAATGTCGGTGATTTACACGTCCTTATCGCAGTTGTGCTCTGGGGACTTTACTCGGTGATCAGCCGCTGGGCGACGCGGTTCCACTCTGTTTTTTCGGTAACGGCCATCTCGACCTGGATGGCACTTCCGCTTTTCCTTGGGGCGGCAGCCGTGGGTTGGCAGCCAGCATCCACCCGCTGGAGCTGGCACCTCTTGCTGGCAGTCGTCTACATCGGTATTTTCCCTTCCGGAGCTGCTTTCCTGTCATGGAACGAAGGGGTGCGCCGGGTTGGGCCGAACCGAGCGATGGTTTTCTACAATATGCTGCCGGTTTATGGATCGATATTGGGAGTGATTCTGCTCGGAGAATCCCTCGCGACGCAGCATTTTATCGGCGGCGGGCTAATCGTGGGGGGAAGCCTCATCGCCATCTGGCCGGATTTGAGAGGGGCATCAGGAAAGAGCCAAAGCAACGAGGAACGAGGGACTAAGGCGGACCCGTGACTTGTTCGCATAAGCGCTAAAGATCCTTGGGGCAATTCAAATATTAGTCCTCTTATGTTTTCTTATGATCGGTCCAGCGACCTTCCGATGGAGATTGATTTCTTTCTTAAATTCCGGCCGAATTGCAATTGCCCCTTCCAGGGATGGCAAGTAAGTTCTTTTCTTCTTTTTTGGCACCCTCATGATCTCCTGATATAACGTGGAAAAAGTATCTTGAACTGGGAATGAATTCGGATATAGAATAAGATCATTGTATTGTGTCAGTTTGAGTGTCATGGGGTGCTCCGTAAACCCAAAGAAAGGAGGCAGTTATGGCCGCGAAGAAGATTTTGATGATTGTTGGGGATTTTGTGGAGGATTATGAGGTGATGGTGCCTTTTCAGGCATTGTTGATGGTTGGGCACACGGTTCATGCGGTCTGTCCTGGGAAAAAGGCGGGTGATCGGGTTCGGACGGCGGTCCATGATTTTGAAGGGGATCAAACCTACAGCGAGAAGCCGGGGCACAACTTTACATTGAACGCAACGCTTGATGAGGTCAAGCCAGAAGCTTATGATGCCCTGGTGATCCCCGGGGGACGAGCGCCGGAGTATATTCGTCTGAACGATAAGGTGCTTGATGCAGTTCGCCACTTTGCCAAAACGAATAAGCCCATCGCCTCCATTTGCCATGGCGCACAAGTGTTGGCGGCAGCGGGGGTGATCGCGGGAAAAGCATGTTCAGCTTATCCGGCGGTGGGACCCGATGTGAAAACTGCGGGTGGCAAGTACGTTGATATAGCGGTAGATAAGGCTCACGTGGATGGCAACCTGGTTACCGCACCTGCCTGGCCGGCTCACCCTGAATGGCTGGCGAAGTTTTTGAAAGTGTTAGGAACGAAGATTGAGCCATAGAAAGAGTAAAAGGGGTCAAATCCAAAATGATACACTCGATGGAGAGGAGGTAACGTATGATTAAAAGCAAAAAACTTGTCAGCCTTATTCTACTGTTGGCTTTAGCCATGAGTGTCGCGGGATGCTTCACCATTCGGGTAGGGGGTAAGGCCGAGTTAGCTCCCAGTACAGAAGAGGGCACGAAGATTGCTCATAAGAGATGCTGGTACGCCCTTTGGGGGTTGGTTCCGATAAGTGATAACTCCACCGATTCCCTCATTCCTGAAACCGTGAAGAAAGTGAGGGTGGAAACGAAATATACGGTCCCGGATTTCCTGATCAATATTTTCACAATTCTTCTAACGATTGAGACGTTTTCCGTGGAGGTTTACGAGGTTAAGTAGAAAATTCTATTTGGATTTATTCCACCCAATGGCTTTATTGTCGATTCGTGCGCCGGACGCGATGAAGGTCACCTTACGAGAAGACACTCACGCAGACCCTGATTTTTATTACCAACAGCAATTTGCAATCTATCACGAGCCCTATCTCATCTGGGACAGGGAGACCTGGGAAGCCGTCCTCACCGCATGCGACGTCTATCGCATCGAAATCGACGGAAGGTTCGGAGGAGATATTATCGTTGAAAACAGAGGAAAAGGCATAAAGTATATCGTTGATTTTAGTGTCTTGCCTGCTTACCAGAGAAAAGGAACCGGGACGGCGGCCCTCGAACAAATCAAGGGGATGGCAGAAAAGTTGACGGCGGTCACGCGGAAAGAGACCCTTCCATTCTTTCTGAAGTCCGGGTTTGTTTTGAGAAAGAGGGCAAGAAATTACTATGACCCTGGTGTGGATGGATTCTATATTGTTTTTGAAAGAAGACCCGAACAATAAAGGTTTGTAGTGAACCGGATAGTCCGCAAAGGTCATGGGAGTAACAGAGCATGCTCACCCTGAGGAAGAAGATTAGCGGGGTCTTGGAAGCGGACTGCCTTGATTTGCGAGAGATCTCCAAATTGTTCGGGATTAAGGAAAAAGAGGTTCTCGATCATCTTCAGCATATCGCCAGGTCCGCCCATCCTAAGAAGCTTACCGCGGAACCGGCGTCTTGCAAGCAATGCGGGTTTTCTTTTAAGAAACGGACTCGACTGAATACTCCGGGGCGCTGTCCTGTTTGCAAAAGTGAATCTATCTCCCCGCCTCGGTTTAGGATCAGCCATTCCTAAAGAGGGAGATAAGGAGCAACGCATCCGCCGGATCTTCAGGACAACAGGATTCTGATCACCGTCATGATCATCCATTGGAAGAATCCGATTAGGGGATCCAGTAGACCCAGATAGAGGAGACCGATGATGATAAAGAACCCGTAAGGCTCCAGGCGGGTCAGGAAATACGGGGTTCTTTCCCATAAAATTCCCATCAGGATCTTCGAGCCGTCCAGGGGAGGGATGGGAATCAAATTGAGCGCGGCCAGCGTGACGTTAACGTAAGCTACGTACGTGCACACCTTGTAGACAGGGATCACGGCCATTCCCGAGGAGGATGTCGAAAGCAGTCGGGCAAATAGCAGGGCGACGAAAGCGAAGAGGATGTTGGCGAGAATCCCTGCCGAAGAGACGAAGATAACTCCCTTCCGCATGTCCTTGAGGTTGTTGAAATCGACCGGAACAGGTTTCGCCCATCCGAAACCCGCAAGAAAAAGCATGAGGGTTCCGATCGGGTCGAGGTGCCTGAGCGGATTGAGACTCAGGCGGCCCGCCCACTTGGCGGTCGAGTCACCCATTCTGTAAGCGACCCAGCCGTGGGCCACCTCATGAATGATGACGGAAAAAAGAAGGGGGATGGCAACCAGAGCAAAAGCTAGTGGATCCCTGGTCAGAAGGTTCAGAAGTCCCATTTATGTTATCCCACCCTTTAAGGTTTGAGTTCCCGACTCTTTATTGAACATTGCCCCCGCCCATCCAACCTTGGGGTCAACCGTTCGGGACAGATCCATTTTACAATATCTCCGGACATAAATAAAGACAAAGAGGGCAACCGGGGGAGGTTCCCGCCGCTAGGCAAGAAAATTACGTTTAAATTCCTTTCGAAGGGTCATATAATACTAACAAGAGAAATTTCGGCGGGAAGTTGTTTCATCGGAGGTCTGATGGAAACGAATATTCATAGGGTAGCCTGTGTGGGAGCAGGTCTCATCGGCCAGGAATGGGCGACTCTGTTCTCCTCCAAAGGTTTTGAAGTGGTTCTCCAGGATCTATCTGAAACGGTACTGGAGAAATCGGTAAGAGGCATAAGGTCAAATCTCTTATTCCTTGAAACAAGCAACCTTCTGAAAAAAGGTGAAGCGGAAGCGGCGTTGAAGAGGATAAAGACGAGTCAGTTCATTGGCGAGGCAGTCGGTCATGCCGATTATGTTCAGGAATCTGTTCCTGATGATTATGATCTGAAGAAGCAAGTCTTCAGTGAAATGGACGCAGCGGCTCCTGAATATGCTATCCTGGCCAGTAGCTCTTCGGGACTGTTGATGACAGAGATTCAAAAAGTGACGGCGAGACCTCGGCGCTGCGTGTTAGTCCACCCTGTTCTTCCCGTTTACCTTATCCCTCTTGTTGAGATCGTCGGAGGAGGACAAACATCTGGCGAAACATTGATGGCTGCCCACGACTTCATGAAAACCCTTGGGAAAGTTCCCGTTTTACTGAAACGGGAAGTTTCCGGCTACATTGTGAACCGGCTGCAAGCCGCGCTATTGCGTGAAGCCATTGACCTTGTTGACAAGGGTGTCGCGAGTGCTGAAGACGTGGATAAAGCCTTTTGTACGGGGATAGGCCTCCGGGATCCTCTGATCGGTCCATTTTTACGGATACATCTGGCCGGAGGGGGTGTTGAACGATTCATCGAGAATTTTTCTCAATCCTACCGCCATCGGTGGGAAACGATGGAAACCTGGACCTCTATTCCTCCCTCCGCGGCGGAGAAAATTGTAAGGAGTGTCAGGGAGATGGGAGTTGTTCGCAAAAAAACCTTGGAGGAGATCAACAACTGGAGAGACGAAATGCTGGTCAAACTGCTGAACTTGATCCGTGAAGGCGAGCAGCCGAATTGACCAATGCGTAAAGCATCATCATGGAAAGTGGGATGGGATTACCGGTAAGGAAGCGATCAGGAGAGAAATGTTTCGAAAATTCATAGAGAGGGTTTCAAGGAGGGGTCTATGACTGAGCCGCTGGTTCTTGAGGTGTTTTCCGATTATGTTTGACCCTGGTGCTATTTCAGTACCGTGCGTATTGATCAATTGAAGAAGAATTATGACATCCATATTCGTTGGGTGGCTTTTCCACTTCATCCCGAGATTCCAGAAGACGGAATGACTCTAGAAGAACTTTTCGTTGGTAAAGCCATAGAGATCAAGAAGGCCATGGCCCGGCTGAAGCGAGTGGCGGACGAGTTGGGTTTGCCTCTGGGTGAGCGGATAAAGACTTACAACAGTCGTTTGGCTCAGGAATTGGCAAAGTGGGCAGAATCGGAGGGGAAGGGTGATTCCTTTCATGAAGCTGTGTTTCGAGCCTACTTTGTCGAAGGGAAAAACATCGGCAGGGTGGATGAACTGGTGATTCTTGCGAAATCGGTTGGTCTTCCGGAAAGGAAAGCAAGGTCGGTCCTTGAATTGAGGACTTTCCGGGAAGCAGTGGATTCCGACTGGGAGCGGTCTCATGCCCTGGGAATCACAGGGGTACCGACTTTTATGGCCGATCACAAAGCTACTGTGGGATTCCAATCCTATGAGGAACTCGAACGATTCCTAAAAAGCTTTGGCATCAGGAAACGTAATCCATAAGCTCATTGGGACGGCGACCTGTATGGCGGAACAGGCTCATTAAACGGAGTTGATATTCCAGCCCCGCTAAACCTTTTCACCGCTCCTCATCAATAATTCTTATCTGGCTCTGCATTTGGACTCATACCTGAGGATTCCGGTCAATACCCTCCCCTGAAACAATTCCTCTGGAGGCGGGTAGAAGGCGGGAAATTTTTTTCCATATTTTTCCATACCCCGTTCGGGATTTTGGTAAAAAGTATTTCCTATTTTGAAAGGGCTGTCGACTGCAACCGTAGGTTTGAAAGCCGGTAATTTACTATAAGTGTAGAGAGCTTAGGAATTCCTCAGACGAAAAGGGGGAGTGGCATTAAATTTGCTCTGTATCTAATCCGTACCGGCGCCTTCCCTTACCATCAGCGATACCCGTCAGGCAGTGCCTGGCGGACTCGAAACTGGGGCGCTTTTTAAATTGCAAGGTGCGGATTACAGCATGGTAGCCTATCAACTCTATTGGCGGGATGAAAAAGAAAAGGCCCATTTCATTGGGATGCTCTCCGAGAAAAGGAAAACACCGGGCAGAATTACACCAGAGTCTGTCCTGAATTGGGGGCGGAAGGCTATCGGCGACCGTTCAAATCTCATTGATATCTATTTCGTTCAGGTAAAACTTTAGCGATTAGAATGCAAATCCATGTCCCATATCGTCGGTGAGGGGGCAGGCCGGGTTTTTCTGATTTCATCGACGCCTTATCCGCCACCTCTCAGGGTGGAAATGTTATCTCTTGGGGGAATGAGAATGGGTTAAAGGAGGTGAAGCCCTTTTTTCTAACCTCATGATGCTTGGTCCGGGTTTGCCTATTTTTCAGTTGAACAAAATAGTTTTTTATTCTAATATCTATCCCATATGGGGAACCTTGCAGGGAAAGTCTTAGTCGTTGATGATAACGCAGAATTTATTGATTTTATTAGAAGATTTCTGGAAAGCAAAGGCTTCCAGGTCTCAATCGCCTTAAGCGGGAAGATGGCGATTGAAAAGACATTATCGGATATTCCCGAACTGGTTCTTCTTGATTTGAAATTGCCGGATATGCCTGGAGAAGAGGTATTAAGAAGCATTAGAGAAACTGACAAGAACATTGCCGTTGTCGTTATCACTGGCTTTGGGGGAGAACAGGTGGCGGTCGACATGATGAGAAAAGGTGCTACCGATTTCCTGTCAAAGCCGATCGACCATCAGGTCCTTCTGTCGTCCATAAAGAATGCCTTAGAAATTCGTAGCGCTCAGATCGAAGATGGACGGTTCGACCGATACCCCTCCCTTGAAAAATTTTTCCCGTTTCTAGCACACGAAATTCGAAACCCACTCCACGCCATTTCTGGAGCGCTTGCGATCATTCAAAGGCGATCCGATCTGAAAGATGAACTTCTCAATCAATCTGTAAAGATTATAAGCGAAGAAGTGAATCATTTAAATGAGTTCGTACAAGAGTGCCTGAATTTCGTACGGCCTCCGAATATGGTCCGTATTACAGAAGTTGAGATCAACGAGGTAATTTCTGTTGTGATGAATATCATCTCCCATATGTTCGAGTCGGAATCGAGAAAAATCAAAATCATTACGGATTTGAATCCTAATCTTCCAAAGATTTATGTCAATTATGAGGAGATCAAGCAGGCTTTTTTGAACATTGTAAAAAACGCTTTTGAGGCCATGCCCGAGGGCGGACAATTTACCATCAGAACCCGTCACAAATTGGAATCACCGAAATGGTTAGAAGTTGCTTTTATGGACAACGGGATGGGTATTAAAAAGGAAAATTTGAGCAAACTTTCTAACCCATTTTTTACGACTAAACTCAGGGGAACTGGATTGGGCTTGGCCATCTGCCACAGAATTATCAATGAACGGCATGGCGGAAAAATCTATATTGAGAGTGAAGAAAATAGAGGAACGACGATTAAAGTGGAGTTACCCATCGGCCGCCCGGTTGGGGAAAATTGAGGAGTGGAGGAATGGTGTCTCATCCATCTATTCTAGTGGTCGATGACGAACCCAATTCCCTTTTCGGAATTTGTCAGGTTTTAACCGATGAAGGTTTCCAAACCGTTTCAGCCAGAACCGGGAGGGAAGCGTTAGAAAAACTGAAGACCGATCCAGTCAATCTGATCATCACGGATGAAAAAATGCCTGATCTGAGTGGGACGGAGCTCCTTTTGGAAGTCAAGAAAAACCATCCTACCATTCCGGTGATTCTGATCTCGGCTTATGGTTCCGTTTTGATGGCAGTGGAGGCCTTAAAGAAGGGTGCATTCTATTTCTTTGAAAAACCCATCTTTGACAAACTGGAGAGGTTTTTTATCATCATCCGGCAGGCGCTCAAAACGCAGGAGATGGAAAAAGAGATTGACTCGCTTCGGAAAGAGGTCACCGAAAAATATTCTTTTCCCAATATCGTAGGCCATCACCCGAGAATGCGGGAGATTTTTGAGATTATTAGCCGGGTGGCTGAAACGGACGCAACCATTCTGGTCCAGGGGGAGAGCGGGACGGGAAAAGACCTCATCGCCAAGACGATCCACTACAATAGTCTGAGGAAGGAAAAACCCTTGGTCACAGTCAATTGCGGAGCATTGACGGAAAGCCTTCTCACGAGTGAACTCTTTGGCCATCGGAGGGGAGCTTTTACAGGTGCCGTCAAAGATACCATAGGTCGTTTTCAGGCAGCGGATGGCGGGACACTGGTATTAGACGAAATTGGCGAGATACCGGTCAATCTTCAAAAAACGCTTTTGCGGGTGATTGAGGAGAAGGAGTTCGAAAAGGTTGGGGACAGTCAATCGACAAAAGTCGATGTTCGAATTATTTCCACCACCAATCGGAATCTTCAGGAAGAGGTGTCCAAAGGGAATTTCCGAGAGGATCTTTTTTATAGATTGAATATTGTTCCGATTACGATTCCCCCTCTCAGAGAGCGACCCTCGGATATTCCCTCGCTGGCCGACCATTTTCTCAAGAAATTCCAGAAGGGGAAAGTACCCATCCGGATTGAACCGGAAGTGATGGAGCAGCTGAAAACATTTTCCTGGTCCGGAAACGTCAGAGAGCTAGCAAATATTATTCAGCAGATGATGGTGTTCTGTAGGAGAAATACGATCAATATCAATGATCTTCCCCCTCATCTTTTTCTGAAGGAGGGATTGGAAGAAAGGAAAAGCAGGGGAAAGATCCAGTTGGTGAAAATGGTTTCCGAACTTGAAAGAAAGTGGATTGTCACCAAACTGAAGGAATGCGACTGGAACCAAGAGAAAACGGCGCGACTCTTAGGAATCACTCGAAAAATGCTTGCGAATCGAATCAACAAGTACAATATCAAACCACAAAAAAGTAGATGGCCTAACCTTAAGACCTGGCAATAAATTGGCTGCAGGGACAACACCATGAACCGCAATTGGATTCTCCTGCTCGACCCGTTCAAGAACCTTCTGAATGCCTATCGCATGATTTTGGAAGAGGAAGAATATTTTGTCGAAACCGCAGTCAATTTGAAGGAGGCATATCAGCTTTTCGGAAAAAGACAATATTCTGTGATAATTACAGAATATTGTCCTCCTTTCGAGGAGATGGATGAAATGATTCAATGGGCAAAAAGGAATGCCCCTGAAACCTATCTCATCATCGTAACCAATGCTTCCGTTGATGAAAAAATATATGATAGGCTTTTTGCTATTGGGGTTGATGACTTTATTCCAAAACCCTATTCCCCGGAGAGGGTTCTCGTCCATATTAGAAAGGGCCTGAAGCAAAGAGATTTAATCCTTAGACTCCAAGAATTAGAGAGGATTAGTCTTCTTAAGCCATTTGCTCGAGGTATTCACGAAGTGATTTTCGACACGGTCTTTTTCAAGAGATGTCTTCGTCAAGAATTCAAGAGGGCGAAGCGTCATCACCATCCGTTTTCTCTATTATTGATGCAAGTGCCGGGGGAAGAAAAAATAGGCAATCGCTTCGAAAGTTTTTACATGGATCTTGTGAGGATTGTGAGAAAGCATACGAGAGAAGAAGACATGATTGGCAAGAACAATGGTGAAATAGGTATCATCCTTCCCGAGACAGACAAGACCGGAACAGAGGCTCTCGTGCAAAGGCTTTTGAACTTGATTCATTCTGACCCTCAACTCAAATCTGAAAAAGACCTAGGATCTTTCGTTCAAGCCCTGTCTTTCCAATCCTTTACATTCCCGGGCCAGTTTTCCATTCCAGAACCCTTGAAGGCCGTTTTGGAAGATAAGAATAAGGAATTCTTGCCCCAATAGTCCATTCCTTAATTCACCCCTTTTTAGTGCAACGATAAAACTATCCGAATTTATTAAATAAAGTTTATCATTGTGTGCCTTTTGGCTCAGTGATTGTGCCAAAGGGTCATTTTAGGGTGAAAGACTGATCCGGCGCAAAACCATTTTTTTGGAAAAACCTTTTATAATCAACGTGTTATGTAAAATTCAGAACAGCATCCTGATTGGTACGCAAATTGCTCTATATAAAACCGTTTTACAAGGCAGGGAATCCGAGAAAAAAAGCATATCCCACGAAACAAATGATATGCCGAGTTTATTCTTAACGAACTTCTTAAGGTCCTGACTATGCCGAAAGAAACGATTCTCATCCTAGACAAGGATTTTCATACCCAATGGACTCTAAGAACGATATTGGAAAGCGAGAGATATATTGTCCTCGCTGTAGATACAATTGAAAGGGCATTAACCAATTTTCAGGAGTTTGAAGTTTCAGGTCTGATCACCGAAGATCAAATCAATCATAACAACGTTGCTGAAATCATTCGAGAATTGAAAAAGGATTTTCCAGAACTCTATGTGATGATGCTCACGGCTGAAAATTTGGAGGAGAGAGAATATAAGAAAATGATGAATGCCGGCATCGATGATTTGTTTCTCAAACCCATCTCCACCGAAAAAATCCTCATCCATCTCAAGAAGGGGTTAAGGCACCGTAAGGTTCTTCTTCAAAAGAAACGCCTGGAACAAAGACTGAGTGAAATGAGGGCCAATAGAAACATCCAGGAGATCGCTTTAAGTAGAGAGAGTTTGGGCCAAAAGAAATCATTTACCATAAGATAGAAAATAAACTATAGGGGATGAAAAATGGAAGCGAATACGATACCCAAGAGATCTGGAATATCCACGAACGTTCTTTACCCGGTCGATAACAAGACGAAGATTTTCACGCTTTTTCGGAAGGTTCAGGGGGCCATGCACAATGTTCCTAATTTCGGCGACACCTGCAAAGGTATTTTGGATGCAGTCATGGAAGAAATGGACGCCGAAAACTGCTCTCTGATGTTGAAAGATCCGAATTCCGGCGATTTAACGATCTGTGCAGCCCGCGGAAGAAACGAAGAGAAAAGTGTCTTTTACCTAGATCGCTCGGGGAATGGAAGAAGATTCAAATCAGGAGAAGGGGTTGCAGGCTGGGTTCTGAAAGAGGGGCAAGCGGTGATGTTGAATGATGTCGTCCGGGAACCCCGTTTCGTCAGTGTGGCGGGAATAAATATAAATAATAGTAATAATAGTAATGATGACTTGAATAACGGTAATAATAAGGTCAATTCTCTGATCTGCTTCCCCATACGAGAGAAAGATCAGGTCGTCGGGGTCTTCAACCTCAGTCATTCTAAGAAAGGTGCCTTCAATGAAGGGGATAAATTGGCGTTAGCCTACATCTCCAACCAGGTTGGGGCCGCTCTGACCTCTGCCCGTTTCTTTTTGGAAATCAATGAAGTAAACCGGCTGATGAAGGATTCCAGAGAAGCTTTCTCTAAAGAAAAAGTTGTCCCTATGTTTCCCTCTTCCTTTTCTACTTTTGTCGAAGTCGGTGAAGTCACTCGGGAGGAAGGGATTTTCATTTACACCAGTGACAAGATGCAGCGGATCAAGGAAATCATTGACCAGATAGCCAATACGGATGTCACGGTGCTGATTCAAGGAGAAAGCGGCGTGGGTAAGGAAGTGGTGGCCCGCTCCATTCATCTCAATTCTTTTCGCAGAGAGAGGCCCTTTGTCAAGGTTAACTGCGCAGCCCTTCCCCAAGAGCTTCTGGAGAGCGAGCTTTTCGGTTATGAGAAAGGTGCGTTTACGGGAGCCTACCGTCAGAAGCAAGGCAGATTTGAGCTTGCCAATGGGGGAACTATTTTCTTGGATGAGATTTCAGAAATGAGCCTGTCCCTCCAGGGAAAACTTCTCCAGGTCCTTCAGGACAGAGAGTTTTCGAGATTAGGAGGGAAGAAGGACATCCGGGTGGATGTGCGCGTGTTAGTTGCGACAAATAAGAATATAGAAGAAGGCATCAAGAATGGTCAATTCCGAGAAGATCTTTATTATCGGCTGAATGTGGTCAATATCCTGATCCCTCCCTTGAGGGAAAGAAGGGGGGAGATCCCGATCTTTGTTGAGTACTTTTTGGACAAATTTGGCAAGAAATATGGGAGAAAGGTACCCCCCTTGTGCGAAAAGACAATGAAGGCTTTTTCCGAGCACCAGTGGGTGGGAAATGTACGGGAGTTGGAAAATGTCATCCAAAGGCTTGTCGTGCTAGGGAACGAGGAAATGATCACTGAGGAATTGACTCCTGTGACCAAGGAAGAGCCTCTCCCCGAAAAAAAGAAGAATACAGCTCCGGCCAAAAAAATTTGGCCTTCTTTGAAAGAAGTTCACCAGGAGGCCATCAGGAAAGCCGAGTCTGAGATGATCCTGGAAGCGTTAGAGACGACGAATTGGAACCGCAAGAAGGCCGCCAGTAAATTAAATATCAGTTATAAGGCTCTTCTTTATAAGATTAAAGAAACGAGTCTCGATAAGCGATTTAATCCCTAAGCTTCATAAGTAGATCTATCCTTACTTTTGAACTATGTGGAAAAAGAACGATCGACAAACCGGCGTGGTTAACAATCAAATATGAACGATTTCATTCTTGCTGGCATGACGTTGGAAAAAGAGAATCAATTTTCTACTCCCGACAGAAAAATGGATGAGGATGGAATTGATTTTCCACTTTTTCTATTTATTTTTCCATATTTTTCCCAATCTCTTGAAAGGAGAAAGCACTATTTGCCATCAGAGATAAAAGGAATCTGTTTACTTTCAAGAGATTAGTGGACAGGTAGGAAATAATCTCTTATTGGCATATAGATTGCTCTTTTTGATACTTATGAAGGACATTTTCCAAATCTTTTTCGCTCATAATTCTAAGATGGGTAAAATCAAGGCGACGATAGACAAGGTGGCCAAAACGGATATCACGGTTTTAATTAAGGGTGAGAGTGGAACGGGAAAAGAACTGTTGGCTCAGGCCATTCATTTAAATTCTCACCGGAAAGACAAACCTTTCATTAAAGTGAATTGCGCGACGATTCCCAAAGGTCTACTCGAGAGTGAACTCTTTGGCTTTGAAAAAGGGGCCTTCACAGGAGCCCATTTGGAAAAGCCGGGGAAATTCGAGCTGGCTAACGGGGGCACGATCTTGCTGAACGATATCGGTGAGATAGACATTTCCATCCAGGCAAAACTCTTGCAAGTCCTCCAGGATGGTATGTTTTCGCGATTGGGAGGCAATGGAGATGTTGGGGTAGATACCCGTGTGATTGCTACGACCAGAGACCATTTAGAACAAACGGTGATGGAAGGGCGCTTCCGTGAAGACCTATTTTTCAGGGTCAACGTGATTAATATCACCGTTCCGCCTTTACGAGATCGGAAAGAGCAAATTTCCCCCTTCTCACAGTATTATTTGAATTTTTACAAGAAGAAATACGGGAGAGAAATACCCGCCTTTTCGCCGCCCATGATCGATGCCTTTAAGGAATATGCATGGCCTGGAAACATCCGGGAATTAGAAAACATGGTTAAACGGATTGTCCTGTTCGGTGAGGAGGGTACGGTCCTGCCTACCCTTTCCGGCCAGGGATTGGGGAATGGAAAGAATCCTAATTCTCCCGGTGAATTATTACCCCGCTCCTTATCCGAAAATAAGTCCCTCGACTTGAAAGAGGTCGGAAAAAAGGCGGCTGAAGTTGCGGAGAAAGAGATTATCCAAAGTACCTTACAAGAGACCCATTGGAACCGGAAACAGGCGGCCAAATTGCTTCGTGTGAGCTATAAGGCACTTTTGTATAAGATTCAGAAATACCATTTGGATGACATCAAAGGATATCGAAAGGCCGAGGAGGAGACGGCGTGAAGGCCTTTACTTGTTTTCGTCCCAACAACAAACGGATCAGGGCATGGAGGAGCGAGGATGGGATATGGGGAGGGAAAATTCCCGGACGGGCCGGAGGAACCCTTCGGCAGAATCCTGAATCGAAATCTGTTTCATTTTGTCTTGGACACCGAAGTGAAGCGTTCACGGCGTTATCAGAATTTTCTCTGCCTGATGCTCTTCAAAATTAAGCAATCTCCCCAGGAGGGTAATCGGGGAGGTTTGCAGGCTTGCTATCGGAGATTGGGTGATCTACTGATGGAGGAGACACGGGAAAGTGATATCATCGGTTCTTTAGAAGGAGACAGGCTCGTCGTCCTCCTGCCTTATGCGGATATGAAAGCAGGAGCTCATGTGAAATCTCGCTTTGAAGACGTTCTGAAATATTACGACTTTAAAAGCAAGGGCATTGAGATCATGATTGACCAAGTCTGTTTTCCTGCCAATGGATCGGACACGGTGGATCTTATCGAACGGGCGTTACGGATCGGATAGTCTTTATCCGGACGAGAGGTAGAGAAGAAGGCGGATCCGCCACGGAAGATGCAACTCCTGTATAAATAATCATGAATGAAGGAGAGGGGACATGAAAAGATTACTAAGTATCGGATGTGTAGGGACATTGATATTATTGGTGGCGGCCAACATGGCCTACCCTCAGGCGGACAAAGAGATTCTTTCAAGAAAAGAAGCCCAAGTAGAAGCCGCTGTGGATGGCGACCAGTACGTGATCGGTCCCGAGGATGTTCTTTATATCCATGTTTGGAAAGAAGAGTCCTTGACGAGAACCGTTCCGGTCAGGATGGACGGAAAGATCTCTCTTCCACTTATCCAAGAGATCAAGGCCGCCGGACTCACGCCTCTCCAGTTAAAGGAAGTTCTGATGAGAAAGTTTAAGGAATTCATTGAGAACCCGATCGTTTCTGTGACCGTTGTGGAGGTAAACAGCTACAAGGTGTATATCATCGGTCAAGTCAGGAGCCCAGGTGTCCAGCGTCTTCGAAGCGAAACCACTGTGACCCAGGTTATTATCTTAGCGGGCGGGTTCACAGAGTGGGCAAACCAAAAAAAGATCTTGGTTGTCCGGAAAGAAGACGGAAGGGAGAAGCGAATTAAGGTTAACTATAAAAGAATTATGGACGGTAAAGACCTCGATACAAACATTATTCTGAAAGCAGGCGATACCGTTGTTGTTCCGTAAACAATGGAACACGATTCTGGGCGAGGCACCAGAGGGGACACCGTGGGATGAAAGGGGATGCTATGAAACGTGAGAGAATCATCAAAGCAATAAGAACAGCCTGGGTGACCTGGGTGATACTTACGCTATGTTTTATCGGGATTCCTTCCTTGGTCGATGCGGATATCAGTGATATTCTATTAAAATTTTACCCCTATATCACGGCCCAAGAAGAATACAGCAACAATATTTTGCTAAGCTCCAATGCAACCAAATTAGCCGATTATATCACCACTGTCAACCCGGGATTGAGATTCTTCGATTTAAAGCCGGGCAGGTATGGGATTGATCTGGATGTTTCCGGGGGATATATCTATTACGCAAAACATCACGATCTCAGTTATTGGAATGCCGCAGGGAGGCTTAACTCGTGGTTTGCAGTGACCCCAGACCTGAGTTTTACGCTGAGGGATTATTTCATTCGATCGGATCAAGCCAGAGAGAATGTGTACCAGAGTGATACTCAGTACAATGCCCAAGGACAGTTCATTGGCGATACACAACCTAATCAGTTTCTTGTTTCCACGGTGAGGGGAGTCCAGGCGATCTATTTCCGAAACGTTGTGGAGCCATCCATCGCATATCGCTTTGGAGGAGAAAACCGCCTTTCCCTCCTTTATCGAAACAACATCTATAGGAATGAAAATCCTCTATTCGAGGACAGTATGGAGAATACTCTTAACCCCAACCTTGACTACTGGTTCGATGTTAAAAACGGCGTATCTTTAGATTATCGTCTCTCTTTAAACACGTATCAGGTTTCTTCGGATCAGTTAGTGAACACGGTGACTCCCCGTTATACGCACCGTTTCAATCCCAGGACCTCGATCTTTGGAGAATACCGCTTTGAATATCTGGATTCTGAATCCCCTGGTGTCGACTACTATGTTCACAATCCGAGCCTCGGTCTCCAATATAATTTTAGTCCGACGCTGATTGGTACAGCCCAAGGGGGCTATTTCTGGCAAATTCCTAAGGAAGGGTCGAAGACACAAGGTCCCTTCGTCAATTTAAGTCTTACCCAGAGAACACCGAAGACCCAATATACACTCTCCCTTCAAGGAGGTTATACGGAGGACTATATTACGGCCCAGAATTTGGGGTTTACAAAAACCTACTCGGGGTACGGGACGATCCAACATTGGTTAACTCAGAGATTAAGCGTTGGGCTTACGGGGTCGATGTACAGATATTTATACTCTAATAACAACCAGAAAGACTGGGTCTGGGATGTCCGGGGCGGTCCTTCCTATTTGCTCTTTCGATGGCTGGAGACTTCATTGGTGGCTTCTTACAGAGGGGATAATTCGAACATTTCAGGCACTGATTACACCGAATTTCGCGGGATGTTTACAATAACAATTTCCCGGCCGGGTTATCGGCCGGGTATGATGGGCGGGCCGGGTTATAACCTGTCGTTATGACCTGTAATGAATTGAGGAAAAGAAATGCGATGCGGCGTGACTTCCTTGCAATGGCTCTTTAATTCTTAAATATTTTGAGAGGAGTAGAGGCCAAGATGATCAACACCGAAAAAATTTTTAATCTTAAGAATTATTTCAAAATAGGCCTAAGGAGAAAATGGTATATCATCATTCCATTTGCTCTATCGGTGATCTTTTCTTTTGGTATTTATAAAAATATGCCCAAGGAATATAGAGCAAGCACCCTCATCCTCGTCCAAGCTCAAAAGGTCCCAGAAAATTATGTTCGTCCTACCTTAACTGAATCTGTGGCTGAGCGGTTAAACAATATTAGCCAAGAAATTCTTAGCCGTGGCAGGTTGGAAAGGGTGATTAAAGAATTTAATCTCTATCCGGACAGGTTAAACAAATTACACATGGAAGAAATTGTAGACATGATGAAGGCAAAGATCGAGGTTAGGGTCCAGCGCCAAAATGCATTTTCAATCTCCTTTGAGGGAACAGAACCCGGAACTGTGATGCAGGTGACAAATAAATTGGCTTCGATGTTTATCGAAGAAAATCTAAGATCTAGGGAGGCACGCGTAGGAGGAACAGCCGAGTTTATTGGCAAAGAACTACAGACAATGGAGTCAAATCTGAAAAAGAGAGAGAACGCGGTCCGACAGTATAAAGAAAGAAATATGGGACAATTGCCAGGTCAACTTGAAGCAAATCTAAGAATCATTGACCGATTACAGCAACAATTCAAGACAACAAGCGAAAATCTCAACGCTGCAGAACAGAGAATTGTACTCCTCCAGGGTCAGATTGAAAAGTTAATGGACCGGCAGTCCGAAAGAGGGTCTTCCACGACGAGAAGCCTTACGCAAGATGAAAATATTCATTTAGAGCGGGGACCTGAAGAATCATTAGCGGCACAATTAAGCGCTCTCAAGCGGGATCTCGCGAATGTTGAATCCAAATATACAGGGACTCACCCCGATGTGGTTGACCTGAAAAGAAAAAGAGCAGCTCTGGAACTCAGAGTGAAGAAACAGGCAGAAGAGCGAGAAAGACGTCTAAGAGAACTTAAAAAGCGCCACGACGAAATGATTGCTGAGGGTAACTCACAGGCGCCTTCCCCTTTGTTAGATCCTGGTGTGGAAAGGCTGATCACCCAGTATGAAGCACAGTTTATAGACACCCAATCAGAAGCAAAGCGACTGAAAGAGGAAAGCGAAAGCTTAAAGGAACAAATTGTACTCTATCAAAGAAGAATTGAAGAAACGCCTAAGAGAGAACAAGAAATGGTTCAGCTCAATCGAGATTACGACATTCTAAAACTTTATTATCAATCCCTTGTGGATAAGAAATTTCAGTCTCAAATGGCTGAAAATCTTGAGCGGAAGCAGCAGGGGGAGCAATTCCGGATTTTGGATCCAGCTCGTCTTCCTGAAAAACCGTTTAAGCCGAACCGCAACAACCTTTTGATCATGGGAGGTGTGCTTGGACTTGCGATCGGGTTGGGTCTAACCTGGTTGCGGGAATCCATGGACCGATCCTTTTACGAAGCGTCAGACGTGGAGACTTATTTAAAACTGCCGGTCGTGGCCACGATACTCAATCTAAACGAAGACGAGGAGAAAGCAGCCTAGAAAAGGGAAAGGGGTCTAGGCGTCAAGGATTCTAGAAGTCAAGTGAAAGATTTAAAAATTTATATCATCGAAAGTTTAGTAGGCTATGCACAAAGATGCAACGACCTTTAGAAACCCTTGAACTCTTGAACCCTATATTTTGGAATTCACTATGTACGAATCTTTTTACGGCTTAAAAGAAAATCCCTTTAATGTGACTCCTAACCCCGAATATATCTATCTGGGGGAAAATCATCGGGAAGCCCTGGCGCAATTACTTTACGGGGTGAAGGAGAGAAAAGGATTTATCGTAATTACCGGGGAAGTGGGCACGGGGAAGACAACCCTGATCCACTATCTTCTCGATAAAATGAATGGGGATCACACCAAGACAGCCCTGCTGTTTAACCCAAAGCTGACTGTTGACGATTTTATTCAATACATATTGAAAGATCTTGGGGTAAGGGTTCAGGGGAAAACGAAGGGCGAATATCTTCATAGTCTGCATCGATATTTACTCCACGCATACCAGAGGGATGAAAGAGTGATTTTGATAGTCGATGAAGCCCAGGGTTTGAAACCGGAGCTGCTCGAAGAGATTAGGCTTCTCTCAAACCTCGAGACATCAAGATCGAAGTTGCTCCAAATCGTCTTGCTCGGGCAACCGGAATTAGATAAAACCCTTTCCCAACCGGGGTTTCGTCAGTTAAGGCAGCGCATTAATTTACGATACCATTTGCCACCTCTTTCCGAAAAAGAGACCAAGGAGTATATCGGGAAGAGGTTGAGAATTGCAGGCGCCAAGGAGCCCATTTTTACGGAGAAGGCGATTAAGCAAATTTACTCAAAATCGGGAGGGATCCCCCGATTAATAAACATTCTGTGTGACAATGCATTATTAAATGGATATGCCCTAGACCAAAAAATGGTTGGTGAAAGGTCAGTCAAGGAGGTGGCTAAAGATTTGTATCTGAAGAAGAAGTCTCTCCGAATTTGGATTTTGGTCCTGATCTCTATTTCTATTGCGCTAGGTATTCTATTTTTCATTTATTTTCAGAAAAGTGGTCATCTGTTGCCCCTGATGAGGATATTCTCAGAGGCTTTCAATACATTAAAGAAAGGTTAAATAAAGAAGGATCAGCATTTTCTCAATTTCTTTGGGTTAGAACTTTATGTGTTACACATGGTTAAGGATGACAGGCGTGAGGATGCTGAACTGGAACACGGCGAAAGAGGCGAACTTTTCTACACCTTGCGTCTAACGCGTTCAGGAATATAAATGAAAGGATGAACATATGAGTCGAGTCTATCGTGCCCTTGAAAAAATAGAGGAAGAAAGAAAACAGAAGCTAGAAGAACCCTCTCTTAAAGTAGTTGAGGAGAAGACTGTTCCGAGGAAGGAAGGACCCGCTTTAGAATTTCGTGAAGAGAAGATAGAGAAGTTGGGGCTCCCTCCAAAAGAAGTCGCTCCTGTTTTAATTGTTCCGCCCCATTCTTTTGGTTCAGAAGCATTCCGGAAACTGAAGACTCAGATTTTCCTTCATCCGGGGAATTCTCCTCGTACGATTCTCGTTACGAGCGCAGCACCGCAAGAGGGGAAAACTCTGGTGGCTGTTAATTTAGCGGTGGCCATTTCAAAAGAAATTCATAGCAACGCCATCCTCGTTGATGGAGACCTCCGAAGGCCGGGGATTCATCTTGAGAAAACTCATAGCACCAGGGGCCTCTCAAATTATCTTTCGGATGGGGTTCCCTTATCAGAGATTTTGTTAAATTCTGAGATAGAAAAACTTCGAATCATTCTGGCAGGTGCTTCGACCCGTAAGTCCTCCGAGCTCATCAGATCAAGAAAAATGGGAGAGCTTCTACAAACCCTAAGAGAATATGGAGATAACACCTATATTGTGATCGATTCCCCGCCTATTATGGCAACACCCGATCCAACCTTACTCTCTAAAATGGTAGATGGAATCGTCCTGGTGATAAGGGCCGGGTATACGTCCAGGGAATCCGTACAAAGCGCAATCAAGTCCATCGATCGCGAGAAGATTATCGGAGTGGTTTTTAACCAAATAAATATTAAGCCATCCACTTATTCTTCTGAGTATTATCGATATTATCAATACTATAGGAAATAAAGTTTAATAGTATTGGAAAAGCATTATTTAGGAAAGCAGGAGTAAGAGCAATGGATCCATTAACGTAAAATTGGAGGTTTTGTCCGAAACTCGGGAATAATAAAATCAGCGCTGCAGCACAACATTAACTTGTCAACTCAATAGCATTATAAGGGGTGGTTTTAATATGAATCTCTGGTATGTCATCCAAACAAAACCTAAGAAAGAAGAAGAGGCGAAGTCTTATCTCTCGACAAAGGGAGTAGAGAGTCTTTAACCCCCTGATGGAAACCTTTCTGTTGAAGAAACGGAAAGATGAACAGAGAATTGAAGCCCTTTTTCCCAGGTTACATTTTCGGAAAGTTCGATCTGGAGCAAAATTATCCTCTGGTCAGGTGGGCAAAAGGAGTTAAAAAAGTTTTGGGTTTTGGGGAGTATCCCACACCCATCTCTGATGAAGTGGTGGAGATCATTAGAGAGAGAACCGATACTCACGGGATTGTGAGATTAAAGCATCATTTTCAAGCCAATGACGTGATCAGGATTAAGACAGGCCCATTAAAGGACCTTTTAGGTATCTTTGAAAGATGGATTTCCGATAGCGAGCGGGTAAGAATCCTTTTAAACCTGATGGGCTATCAGCCGGTTGTAGAGATTCATTATTCGATGATAGAAAAAGTGGCTTGACGAAGTGCTGCCGTGCCTGGCGGCCAGAGCAGCGCTGCCGTCACTGGCTATCCAGCGGCAGCGGTGCACCACAGCAGAACTTGTTTCTTTAACCCACATTGAGATTGATGTGGCACACACTTATTTCAATAAAGCGATTTCAGCAGAATCTACCCAAATTCGAACCGGCGGTAGCCTATCTTTCTCTCATCCCATACGCATAAAGTTGTACCGTGAATCGCCAGAATTGATTTCAAACCCTAGGAATGGCGGGGCTCCGACCGCCCATCAGGCGGTAGCAGGTTCGTTTCGTCTGGAACAAGGCCATTCGGTCTGCGACTTGGACTTCGATGTTATCTAGGAGGTGGGTCATCCCATGATTATCAAATCTTGTTTGCCCTGAGAGTTTCATGAGATAAAAAAGGATGGAAAAGAAGAGACGAGTCACTGCCGGAGGGAAAATTGTTGGGCTCGATATTCCAAGTGTGTCCTTGTAAAGGCTCTCGAAAAGTTCTTGAAAGAAGAATCCTCCCGACAGGATCGCCCCTTCTCCGCCTCGCATCTCTGATCGCCTAAACCCATCCATCCTTGATCCCACAGGTCTATTTTATTAAACGAAGGAGTGAACTATGCCCCAGTATTCTATCAGTCCAACCGGAGAAAAATTTGAATTACCAGGTCAAGAAGAAAATTCAAAGGAGCTCGAACGTTTGAGGGAGGTTGTAAACAACCAACGTGCCTTCGGGCGGGAGATTGTTTTGGTGATGGGATTGGGGTTTGTCGGGGTGGTCATGGCGGCAGTGATTGCGGACGCCACAGATGAAACAGGTCATCCTACAAAATTCGTTATTGGGATGCAGAGACCGAGCACTCGAAGTTTCTGGAAAATTCCGCTCCTCAATCGTGGGATTTCACCCGTAAGCTCAGAAGATCCTGAAGTTCCATTGTTGATCAACCGCTGTGTCAACGAGAAAAAGACGCTCATCGCTACCTTTACCTATGATGCGCTTAAGCTTGCAGATGTTGTCGTGGTGGATGTCCAGTGCGACTACTTTAAAGAATCACTTGGAAATGTGAGAGACGGCCGGGCTGACATGGATGCTTTAGAAGAATCTCTGGAGATCATAGGCCAACATATCGGTCCAGAGACATTGGTTTTAATCGAGACAACGGTGGCCCCGGGGACAACGGAACAGATAGCCTACCCGATCATAAAAAAAATGTTTCGGAAACGGGGTATTCAAACGGACCCACTTCTGGCTCACAGTTTTGAAAGGGTCATGCCCGGCAGAAATTATGTGTCGAGTATCCGTGATTTCTGGAGGGTATGTAGCGGCGTTAATGAAGAAGCTACCTCAAAAGTTGTTAAGTTCTTGAAAGAAGTAATCAATACTGAAAAGTATCCGCTGACTGTACTTGATCGGCCTATTGAATCCGAGACAACGAAAATCGTTGAAAACAGTTTCAGAGCTGCCATTCTCGCCTTTCTTGACGAATGGAGCATTTTTGCAGAGCAAAATGGGGTTGACCTCATCAAGGTCATCAATGCAATTAAGGTCCGGCCCACGCATAGCAATATCATATTTCCGGGGCCAGGTATTGGTGGCTACTGTCTTCCAAAAGATGGCGGTCTGGGTCTGTGGGCATATCGCCATATCCATGGTTTTGAGGATGATATTTTCAAAATTACACCGCTTGCAATAAATATTAATGATACCCGGTCGCTTCATGTGGCTCAACTGACTCGGGATGCTTTACGGAATATGGGGCGACCGATTGCCTCTGCAGAGATTCTGGTTCTTGGAGCTTCGTACAGGGAGGATGTTGGAGATTCCCGATATAGTGGCTCTGAATTGATCGTGCGACGGCTAACAGAAATGGGAGCAGAATTAAGGGTCCACGATCCTTACGTGCTTCACTGGTGGGAGTTTGAGAAACAGGATGAGTATCCGGCGTCTTCACATAGTTTGAAAAGATTTTTCCGCGGTCAGGAAAGACTGAAGGATCTCCGGGTTGAGCAAAGTCTTGAGAAAGCACTACATGGGACAGATGCGGTCATTCTTGCGGTAAGGCATAAACATTACTTGAACCTTGATCCGGACGAAGTCGTGAAAAGTGCCGGCGGGCCGATAGCCGTGATTGACTGTTTCGGTATCCTCGACGACGCAAGGATAAAACGCTACTTCGAACTCGGGTGTGAGGTGAAGGGATTAGGGCGAGGCCACGTGAAAAGAATCAAGGATCAGGTGCGAGAAGCAAAAGCGTAACTTCTTCTCAACATACCCTTGCAATTTGCAGAAGATAAAATGTGAAGTTTTTTACTGTCAGGAGGGCTTTTGGTTCTTGGTCTGGAGGAGGCATGGCAGTAAGGATAAGCGATATGGATGATACCTTGAAAAATGAGTGTGCACGATCGGATGGTCTCCCGCTCATAAGAAAAGCATACGATGAAGCCCTTGATGGGATTGTCGCTTCCTGTAATTAACAGTGCGATTAACAGCAATCCAAAAAGATAGAGAAATATTGATGAAAAGGCTCTTACGGATATTTTTATGTGTCATCCTCCCTTGCAGCCTTTCCTATGCGAAGAATACAGTAAATATACAATCTTATATCCTTCGGAATAGGGTAGTCGTATTGGATCAGGTCTTAATGAAAAAAGCTCTCTATGTCTCTTTCTCATTCAGTGGGAGTATAAAACAACATGAAGATCTGAGTGTTCATGGACTTCTTCTAAACGGTGATAAGATCGTCTCTGAAACCTCTCTGAAGGCTTTTAGTGAAAATAACGGTAACCTCGTTTTTGACCTTCCTTATCAGATATCCGATGGTGAGTACACGATAAAAATTGACGTTCTTACTAACAAGGGAAGTTTAGCGGGGACAGGATCTGTCGCTGTTAAAAGGTCTGCCTTAAAGAGTTACTTTTATCCGGAAAGTGAGGTTTCTGCTCGCGCTCTTGAAGAAATCCCCGTTAATGAAGGACTTGAAGAAGTCAGGCCGACGATCCATGATAAATCCGTAGGCTATATGATCTTTTCTCGATCTCCCCTCGAGTATGTTTTTCCTGGGAGGAAACCTAAAAAGTCCGAGATTATTGAGCATGTTATGATCAGAGTCGTTCGTAATGAATTTGAACCGTTTACCTTTTCGCTTTATCCTCTTCAAGACCTGGGGACGGTCAAAATATCGGTAACCGATTTAAAGAGTGCTAAAGAGATCATCTCTAAAAACAAAATAAGGGTTGCTTCCGTTGAAAGGGTACAGGAGACCATTGGATTGCCAGAAGGAAGATTCCTAGATTTGCCAACTCTAATCCGGCCGGGAAATCAGGTAAAAGTTGAGAGCGGTAAGTGCCAAAGATTTTGGCTGACCATCAGAATCGACGATAACGTTTTGCCCGGAGCTATATAAGGGTAGAATAACGATATTCCCTCAGCATGGATTAGAAACATCGCTTCCTCTCGAAGTAACAGTGTTCGCCCATCTCTCTTGAGGACATTCCAGGGATCGATTATTTTATGTTAATGACGTACGAGTTTACAGAATTGACGATGCCTTGGAGTAGTGAAGAGAAAGAGAAAATCTATAGATCAGCTTGTCACATTCTCGAGGATTACAAAGAGCACGGGATGACCACCCTTTGTTTGCATTCACCTTTTGTACTCATCACAAAGGAAGATGGCACGCCTAACCTTGAGGATATCTTTGCTGCTTTAAGAGCGGCAAAAGAAATTGGGTTTAAGGCACGGATTATATGGTATATGGGGCATCTTATTCAAACATCTAAGCCTAAACATCCGGGGAACATCATAAGTTTTGATAAGGGGGTTCATTTGTCGCGGCTAAAATATATCGTGGAAACCGTATCTCGGTATGCGAAGGAGCATGGTTGTCCTGAAGTTATTTTTTTGCCGATTGATGAACCGGGTGATTCGTATCAGGACTTTCAGGATAAGCGCCGGGCCATCACAGCGGTTTTGCTCAAAGCAATAAAAGACTTAGGTGCCAAAACTATGCTTACGAGCGGTGACCATAAACAATTTAGACCTGTTGATTATTTATGCTCTGGCAAAATGAATAAACAAGATTTAGATGAGGCACATAAAAGCGGTTCTGTTTACTGGTTATATAATAACGACGTGACTACAAAATGCCTCAGTCCAGCTTATGCCAGATACATTTATGGCTATTACACCTGGATGAATCATGTGGATGGGATATCGTCCTGGACGTTCCAGAATACCCAGAATGCAAGGGGCCTGCCGGGACAGGCTGATGTTCATGGCAGCGATATCTATCTTGCGTACCCAGATCCGAACGGTCCCATCGCTACTCTTAGATGGGAAGCGATGAGGGAGGGGATAGATGATCATAAGCTTTTATATCAATTGGTGAAACGGATAAAAAAGCTGGAAGAAAAAGGAATCGATACATCCAAATATAAGGAATTTCTTTTGGGAATCGAGAACAAAGAGGGGACACCTGGCTGCCAAGAAAGAGACGATGACAAGTGGACTCCAACATTTTTCGAAGAAAGCAGGGATCATTTAATCTCAATGATTTTAGATGCAATGGCAAAATTAGACCGTTCCCAATCTTGACCTGACAATCGTCATATTTTTGCGTATATGTCTTGAAGGAGATTTCTATGGAACTTAATGAAATTAAAGAAATTACAAGAAAAATAGTTGTCGAAATCATTGCATCAAATAGCGAAACCGATGAGATACCAGCAAAATTTGGTGATGATGATTCCTTAATTGATGGGGGTCTTATAGATTCTATTAGTTCAGTTCAATTGATCGAGGAATGCGTACTGAACTTCGGCGTCCTCATCCACCCCGCTGAACTTTCATTAGAAAATTTTGATACCATCAATAGAATTTGTGAGTTTATTCAATCAAAATTGGAAGAAAACTAACCATGGAGCTAATTCGAGAGATCAGTCAAGTTTTTTCTCAACATAAGGGAAGAGCGGCAATTTCCCGTTACACTCCTCCGAATTCGTCGATGACTTTAACCTACGGTCAACTAGGGGAAAGAGTTGGAGAATTAGCCCAGTTCTTGCTGGAGCAGGGGATGCAGCCGGGTGACTTGGTTATGAGCTATATGACGAAGTCACTTGAACTGGTAGTATCAATATTGGCTATCATGTTAAACGGGGGTGTGTGTAGTTCCTTTTACTCCAAACAAAATCCTCAGTATCCACTGAAGCTGCTTTCAATTGCGTATCCGAGATTTCTTCTGTTGGATGAGAGCACATTAAGAAATATGAAGAAATCAATGAAAATAACTGGGTCAGAGAACCGGTATCCTGTATATATGAAATATTCTGAATTCGAGGGGACAGCATTCGCGCAAGATCATCCTGGGAAGGCAATTTATATTTTGAGTGATCCAGCAAGCAAGAATGACGGCGGGAATGAAGTGCCAGCGATTGATCATCGTTTGAACGAGGCCGCTTGGTGTCTGTTCACATCAGGTTCGACAGGTGTCCCGAAGGGTGTTCTTATATCGAGAGAAGATCTGTTGCGAAGGGCTATGACAGAGCGTGAGGATTATGAATTAACGGATCAAGACAATCTGTTAAGCTTGCTTCCCTTTTCATTCGATGTGGGCTTAAATCAACTCCTGTCGTGCATTTTATCCGGAGGCCATCTTGTGATTTTGAATTCATGGTTTCCAAAAGATATTTTAACAACGATTAGATCTCAAAGCATTACTGGAATTTCAGGCGTTCCATCCATATGGGCTGATGCAATCACCTATCCGAAAGAACCCGATTTTGAGCAAAACATTCGAACTTTAAAGTACATAACTGTTTCGGGAGGAGATCTTGCGAAAAATCAATTAGTGCGGCTAAGACAATACTTTGAAAATGTGAGGATATTTAAGACTTACGGACAGACCGAGACTTTTAGAAGCAGCATACTCAGGCCTTCCGATTTTGAAGGGAAGATGACCTCCGTTGGCCGTGCTGTCAAAGGAACGGAGGTGTTTATCCAAAACGACAAGGGCGAAGTCAATCCTCCAAACATTGAGGGAGAGATTGTTCATCATGGCGTTGGGACAATGCTCGGGTATATTAATGATTTGGAAGGAACTAACGGAAAGCTGCGAGAGATTGTGAAACCAGTGAGGGGAACTGTGAAGGAGGGGAAATCGGTATTTACGGGTGACCGGGGGAGAATGGATGAAGAAGGGTATCTCTACGTGTTGGGCCGTGAAGATGGAATGATAAAAACCTTAGGACACCGGGTTTATCCAAAGGAAATAGAAGGCTGTATACTGGAGCACAAGCATGTGAAGAATGCTGCCGTTGTCGGAATCATAGACGAACGGAAGGGACAAGCTATTATCGCAGAGGTTGTTGCCAATGAAGTCTTGGATAAGCCCAGCTTAATTGGGTTCTTAAGGGAACGATTACCATACTACATGATTCCCAGCGAAATCAACTTCGTGGAACGCTTACCGATGACAGAAAATGGAAAGATAAAGTACACAACCATTAAGGAAAAATATGAGGAAAGAAGATTTCTACAAAGTCATTCCTAAAGAAGAACTCAAGAATCTAGTCAATAAGATAGAGCTTCCTGCCTTTATATATTCTAAGGAGATTATCAGAAGAAAATATGAAGAATTATTGGATTGCCTTCCCAAGGGTTTTGAAATCCACTATGCCTTTAAGGCGAATCCGAACCAGGATGTTCTCGGATTCATTCGATCGCTTGGCGCGGGTGCTGATGTTGCATCCTTAGGGGAACTGCAGTTAGCAGTGGAGAAAGGGTATTCCATAGGGAAAATCGAATTCACTGGTCCTGGTAAAACCCTCGAGGAATTATCATCGGCGATTGATCTTGGGATATCTTCCATAAACGCTGAGAGTGTTTCAGAAATCAAGAAAATTGTAGATATATCCAAGAGAAAAGGCAAGAACGCCAATGTGGGAATACGAATTAATCCAATAATGAACGTCAAAAGGTTCGGCTATGAAAATGGCAGGGGATACTCAGTTTGGTATTATAGAAAATGAACTCGGGAATGCCTTTACTATCATTGAAAAAGAATCTAAGTATCTGAGATTCACAGGACTGCATATGCATTTGGGTTCTCAGTTCCTCGAGGCAGAGAAACTGATTTCGAATTTCAGATTCATTCTTGAAAAAATATATGAGATCACAAACCAGTACAAAATAGAGCTGAAAAAGATTAATTTCGGTGGAGGATGGGGGATTGACATATTTGGCAATAAACCGCCTCTCGATCTGCGGCTTGTCCATAGGAGCTTATCAGAACTATTTACAGATTCAAAATATAGGACGGTTTTTGAAAACACTCACTTTATCGTGGAGCCCGGCCGTTTCTTGGTAGCGGAATGTGGCATTTATGCCGTGAAAGTACTTTACAGAAAGAAAGGGTACAAAAAGGAATTTCTGGTTGTTAATGGAGGGATGCACCAAAACTATTTAGCAGCGGGTGGCATTGGTCAGGTGATTCGTAGAAACCTTGAAGCCGATGTCATGACAGATAATAATTATTGTGAAGGGGTCGCCAAATACACCGTTGTGGGGTCTCTATGCATTCCGGATGATGTGCTCGGTTCTGAGCTTGAGTTACATTCAGAGATAAAGGAAGGAGATACTCTTCTTTTTCATAATTGCGGGGCATACGGTTATTCTGCAAGCCCTTTAAAGTTTTTGAGTCATGCTTTTCCAAGGGAAATCGCGATTTGATGGCTGTATGAAGCTCGAGTTGGTTAGGAGGGGTTCGTATGGAAACAATCATTGATCTTCTTGAAAGGAGTTTTTCTCTCCATAAGGCGAGGGTGGGGATAAGAATTTACGATGACATGTGGACTTACGATGATCTGCAGAATCTGTCGAGTAAGGTATCAGGTTTTCTATTAAAAGCAGGGATCAAAAAGGGGGAAAGAGTCGTTGTCCTGATGAACAAGTCTATCTATTTGTACGCCGCGATTGTTGGAATTATGCGGGGCGGGGGAGTCTATGTGCCATTGGATGGAAGGACTCCATCTGCGAGAATAGCCAGGATATTAGAAGACGTTGAGCCGTTCTATGTTTTTATTGATCATCATTCTTTTAAAAACTATCAGGGAGCCCAACGCCTTGTGAAGAATCAGTTTAAAGTGCTTTATTTAGATGATTGTGAAAACGAGCTTTATGAAAGAACAAGTTTTAGAGAGAAGTTGATAAAAGATAAGGAGAAATGTCCATCGGTCTCCTCAGAAGATTTAGCGTTAATATTACATACCTCCGGGTCGACGGGGGTGCCCAAGGGCGTCATGATATCACAGGGGAACTTATATAATATAGTAAATTACACTATAAAAGCCTTTGAATATGGACCCGAAGAAGTAGGAAGCGCATTGAACGCAAGTTCTTTTGATATGTCAATGACGGACATGTTTTCAGTCTTATGCTCAGGTGGAACGTTAGGTGTATATCCTGAAGAGTTGATATTTCCGAAGGATATATTGGACCTTACTTATAAGTACGGAATTACCAAAATGTGTTTGGTACCCTCCTCCCTGAGCTCGTTAGTTAATAGTAACCTAATTCAACCGGATTTACTGAATAGGCTTAAGGATGTCTTTTTAATTGGTGAGTTGATACCCGCCAATACGTTATTTACAATCATGGACATGTTACCTGGAACAAGGTTCCATAATTGGTATGGGCCGGCAGAAACAACCAATTATAATTCAAACCATACTTTTAGCAAGCGGTTAAACCGGCGGGCGAAAAATTTCCCCATTGGGTTTCCAATCGCAAGCAGTAAGTTCATTTTGGACAGAAAGGGTTTTGAAAATGAAAGGGGAAAAGGAGAGCTTCTCATTCTAGGGCCGCAGGTGGGATTGGGTTATTGGAATGATCCGGAAAAGACGAAAATTGTCTTCGGAGTCAATGAAAATGGAGAACGATATTACAGAACAGGAGATATTGCTTCCTTTGACCCGAGAGTTGGGTACTTTATCCATGGTCGAAGGGATCATCAAATAAAGTTCAAGGGATATAGAATTGAATTGAGTGAAATTGAACACATTGTGTCTCTGTTGCCTGTTGTTAAAGAGAACGTTGTTGCTCCCATTTATGAAAATGGCAGGGTCGAGGAACTGAGGCTCATTTACTCCGGTGAAGGGGATTGCGGAAAGGAGATTAAGAAGCACCTCATTAAACATCTGCCGAATTACATGATTCCAAAAACGATGATATCCGTTGAGGGCCTCCCCAAAAATCAGAATAATAAAATAGATAGGGTGTTAATCAAAAAACTGTATGGGGGGAAATAGTCTCTTTGTGCAGAAATGCATTTCTGTGAGGAAACAGCAACAGAGATTCTTCCAAGTTAACTGAAATCCCATTGTGATAGGGTGGTTCGTTTGATGCCGACCTCAAGAAAAATGGCAATGTCACCCATTTCAAAAAATCGTCAAGTAGATTACTTTGAAAGAATTCAATCTGGTATCACATAGGCTGAGGTATCTATATGCGGATCATTATTAGGTTACTGAGATATGTCTCAATAAAGCTGAAAGAAATAAATGAAGAGTATAAATACAACCCTTCTACAATTGCCGAAAAGTTTCGAAAACAAGGAGCTAAAATTGGAGAGAATTGTTCAATTCAGATTAACCGCTTAGGATCTGAGCCCTATCTTGTAGAAATTGGAAATAGCGTAGCGATAGCTATCGGCGTTAGATTTCTTACACATGATGGTGCAAGCTTCATCTTTAGGGATGAATTTCCTGCCCTTCGATATTTTGGGAAGATAGTCATTGAGGACAATTGTTTCATCGGGGCGCGTTCGATTATCTTACCGGGCGTAAGGATTGGTAAGGGTTCTATAGTTGGGATGTCGTCAGTCGTTATCCGAGATGTTAAGCCGGGAAGTATCGTTTTTGGCAATCCTGCTATCCAGGTTTCCACAGTAGAGAAATACAGAGAACGATGTTTACAAGAATGGAAAAACCAAGGTTTAGATAAATTTAACCACCTTTTCGAAGGGAAAAATAAGTCCGAAGTGCAGGAGGTTATGGAATCGAAAGAATTCAGAGAGAAGTTAAAGGAACATTTGTTGTCAGTTGAACTTAAGAATGACGAGAGAAAGAAATATGCATGATCCCTGTGAGATAAATTTACGAACCTTTGATTCCGTTGAAAACTATTGAATATGCAGTTCCGCGAAAAGATAAACATATTAATAATCACTGATGTCTTCAAGAAAATAGCCGGATCAGAACGGAATATTATGCAGCTTTTACACGGAATGGATCAAACAAGATTTCATGTTTATGTTGCATGCTTTTATTCTGGCGAAGTTGCTCAAGCTATGAGGGCGGAAGGATTCCAAGTCTATGGTCTAAGACGGGGCGGGATATATTCTATTAAAGGAATGAAAAATATCATCTTCCTGTATAAATTGATTCGGGGGGAAAAAATAGATCTTATTTTAACCTATCACGAAGGATCCGATTTCCTAGGTTTGGTCCTCTCAACTCTGTGTGCCGTTCCCATCATCTCCAACAGGAGAGATATGGGATTTAAGACGAGACTTCCTCATCGAGTGGCCTATAGATTCCTCGGTAGATATTTTGATGGCGTCATCACCGTGTCAAATGCGGTTAAGAACGAGCTCATCAATAAAGGCTGGTTCAAGGCAGGAAAGGTGTGGTCAATTCATAATGGAATCAATGTTGAAGGATATGCCGATGATGTGGACAGGGAATCGATAAAACAGTCCATTGGCATCGCACCTGGCAAGAATGTCGTCGGCGTAATCGGTAATATAAAGAGGATTAAGGGAATAAGATATTTTCTTCATGCGGCGTCATTAATCTGCGCAAAAAAACCTGATGTAGAATTTGTCCTGATTGGGTATGACTTAAAGGAAGCAGGAAATTCGCTGGCGGATATGAAGTTGCTTGCGAAACAGATGAAAATTTCCGATAAAATTCATTTTCTTGGAGAAAGGAACGACATCGCAGATCTCATATCCGTTTTTGATGTTGGTGTTATTTCGTCATTAAGCGAAGGATTCTCAAATGTGCTCTTGGAATACATGGCTTCTGCAAAGCCGGTGGTGGCAACGGATGTTGGTGGAAATAGAGAAGCGGTCGTCCATGGAGAAACGGGTCTGTTAGTGCCCTCTGAAAACGCTCAAAAATTGGCAGATGGGATAGAAGTGCTCTTAGAAAATAGAGAGATTGCCTTGAGGTATGGATTGGCTGGGCGGGGGCGAGTGGAGAAAGATTTCAGCCTCAAGGGGATGATCGGAAAATATGAAAGGATTTGTGAGCACATGACAATTAAGAACGGACCCCACTCCCGGTCTCGCGTCGGTTTAGAAGATTGATCGAACCTTTGGAGATGGCTTGGCCTGCTATGGCAAAAAGAATTAAATATCTTATTCGAATGCTTTTTGGGGGATTATTTTTTTATTCCGGAACATTTCACATGATTCGCCTTTTCTACAGCCTTTGGGGCAGGCGCATTACGATCGTCACATACCATCGCATCACGGATCGAAAGATGAATGAGATAGAGGCTTCCTTGCCGTTTCTATTTACCTCCCAACAGGTGTTTGAAAAACAGCTACTATTTTTTAAAGAATGTTACAAGGTTATTCCTCTCAAAGAGCTAGTGGAACGTGGAAGAAATGGCAAAGCTCCTTGGAATTCATTGATCATTACATTTGACGATGGATATGAGGATAACTTCCGGAATGCTTATAAGAGCTTAAGTAAAATGCACTTACCGGCAACCTTCTTCATAACGGCAGATAGAATTGGCAAGGACAATGTCAAACCCTATTGGTGGGACAGATTGTACTACTACTTAAGAGAGATTCAAAAGCGGGAGGATAGGGAATTCGGTGACGGAGTGAAAGGAGAATTATCTCCTATTTATGAAGAGTTTAAGAATAATGCATCCCATTTGTTTGCGAGGATGAATAGGCAGGGAACGGATGAAATTGAGAGGCTACTGGATAGAATTCAGGAGAACTATCAAATAGACAACGAAAAAGTATACCGGGAAAATAGAATGTTGAATTGGCAGCAGATTTCTGAAATGAGTCAAAATCATGATTTTGGCTCGCATACCTGCAGCCATCGAAACCTGCTTCGATTGAGCGATGATCAGAAGTACCACGAGATAGTTGAATCTAAAATGATCATTGAAAAGTTCCTGGGGAGGGAAGTGAGTGCTTTTTCTTGCCCGGCAGGTCACATGGATGAGGGAATTGAAAGGTTTGTAAAAAAAGGTGGATATGAATTTGCCATGACGACAAAACCGGGGATCAATAGGATGAATCATAGATATCGTTTGAAAAGAATCAACATTTGGGAAGGCACCAGTTTATCCTTAAATGGGACCTTTTCGAAGGGTTATTTGTCTTTGATAATGCTAGGTTTTTAGACCTTGGAGATGAATCACGGAATAAGGGATGATGAGTTTAGAGAACATGACGGAGGGTGCCTTCATTCAAATTCGAGCCCGTTCCTACGTAAGGTAATAGCGCGCGACGGGCAAACGCAGAAAGAAATGATCATAGTAATCCTGTGGGTCGCGCTTCTATTGGGCATTGAGCAAGTGGCAGGAAAGATAAACGCTCCGTGCAAATAGCCAAAGAACAAGAGATAATCCGAACCCTTCCAGAATACCAGGCCCGGTTTGCCTGTGTCTCGAACGACCACCCTTTCCACCCAGCCTAGCTGCAACAGGTCATCGTGGCGTTTTCCATCCTATTCGGATGGATATGAAACCAAGAGATGTCAGTTGCGACGCCCGGAAAATGATGAAGGGAATAGGAGGAGAAAGATGAGTGAGCTGACAACGAATGCCCCCCAATCAAAGAAGAGCCAGAAGATTACCCCTGATCCGAGAAGAAGCTCGAATCAAAAGATGGCAATCATGGATGTAACGTTCAGAGAGAGTGTCCTTTGCCGGAAGCAAATTGACTTGGAGGCTGTGCTTAGCACGATAAGGAAGCTCTCGGAGACGGGCATCACGTACATTGAAATTGGATACCTTAAGTTCGGCTCAGGATCCAATTCTCTTTTGAACTATTCGCCGGATTACATCAAGAAGTGCTACGAAATCTGTAAGGGGAAGGTAAAGATAGGAGCGATGATTCACCCGGACGATTTCTCTCCTGAAAGATACACTGAGGATGTAGTTAGGCAGCTATCATTAATTAGGGTCACAAGCACCCCCGGGAACATGCACAAGATCAAGGATATTTGCAGTTATTTTAAACCCCTCGGGGTAAGAGTCAGTATGAACTTGCTCCGGGCATCAAAGTTTTCCGACGAGCAATCGCTCGATTATTGTGCAAGGGCGCAGGAATTTGGCGCTGATTTCTTTTACATCGCTGACTCGAATGGTCATTTTTTGCCCCATCAAGTGAGGAGTCGCATCGTCGCGCTAAAAGAGCATTTTCCGGAAATGACAATAGGATTTCACCCGCATGATAACTTAGGATTGGCGGCAGTGAATGCGATAGAAGCAGTGCAAGGTGGAGCGGATATTGTTGACAGTTCCCTCCTGGGGTATGGGAAAGGGGCTGGAAATCTTCGAACAGAGCTATTCCCCTTGGTCTTAGGGAGACTGACGGGAGAGTACAAGATAGAAGAAATTTATACGCTATTCAAAGTCGCACGACACTTTTACCATAATGTCGTATCGCCTAATACCTTTGAGGAGGAGTACAAATTTTCATTGTATGGCCTTTTCGATATCGATCTCGATGTAGACAAGAAGATATGTGAAGTGAGCGATGTGAAAGGGCTCGAAGACCATGAACTTGCCTTTGACTTGATCAGGCAATCGAATGGAAACATCGGCAACCTGGACAGCCTGCTTAAGAAATTAACATCGTAGACCGCCAGGATCATTACCCAGCAATCGAGCGACGTCATGTCGTAATCTTGGGGGGCCTAAGAACTTAAAGGGAGGTATGAAGATGGAGAAACGACCAAGTTTTGCAAAGATGCATCCTGGCCCTGGGTTTAGGATCAAGGAGAGCTTTGAGAGGATAGACCCCGAACGGATAGCGAAACTTCTTGACTATTCAACACCCGATATTTCCGATCAATTAAATCGACTCTATGCTGTTAATCCAGAAATTAGATGTTTAAGCGGGAAACACCATAAGCTGTGCGGTCAGAGTTGTACGGTTAAAGTGTTCCCGGCGGATAACCTGATGGTTCATAAGGCTTTAGACATCGCTAAACCGGGAGATGTAATCGTGGTTGATGCTGGAGCGTCACCCATGAACGCTGTGATCGGGGATGTCATCTGTATGAAAGCTAAGCACAGAGGGATTGCTGGATTTGTTATAGACGGGTTTATCAGGGACTTACCCGCAGTCTCGGACCTTGATTTTCCTGTTTTCGCAAGGGGCACCACTGCGATTGGGCCGCTCCATAATGGACCCGGCGAAGTGAACTATCCCGTATGCTGCGGGGGTGTCGTTGTCAACCCCGGGGATATTGTTGTTGCCGATGGAGGTGGCGTTATCATTATCCCGAGTGACATTCTCCTGGCATTGTCGGAGAGGTTAGAGACGGATAAGAAAAGAAAACGGGATTACTTGGATTCGGTGCAAAGAGGAGAGTTTTCGAATGAATGGGTAGAAGATATTTTACGAAACGGAAAGTGTGAAATTGTGAAATAAATGGCTGCGGGCGATTTCAAAAACAAAAATATTAATTTACCTCCTGTCATCATATTGGGGGGTAGTACAAATGCGATATCTATAGCGAGGAGTCTAGGAAGACAGGGGATAAAGGTCTATGCATTGAATTCTCACGAATCATACATACGATTATCAAGATTCAGCGAGTGGATAAAGACGGATTCGGATAATGGAACTGACGAAGCGTGGGCACGGTTTCTTCTGAGTTCAGAATCCGATCATCTTAAAGACGCAGTCTTACTCACGGGTTCTGATTTGGGAATTGAGTTTATAGCAAAAAACAGGGAGAAATTATTGAAGAAGTTTATTCTTGATATATCGAAAAAAGAGGTTCAACTATGTTTACTCAATAAACTGTGTACGTATGAAAAAGCTTTGGAGGCCGGGGTACCCATCCCGAAATTCTGGAGAGTGGAAAAGCTGGAACAGATCTTAATGCATGAAAAGGAATATATGTATCCATTGATCTTAAAGCCCATTTACTCACATAAATTTGTAGAGGTGTTTAACAGCAAGTTCTTTGTGGTTAATAGTTTTGACGAGCTTTTGAATGCCTATTCGAAAATCGATCGATTCGGTATTGAAGTCATGCTTGTGGAAAAAATCCTCGGGCCTGATGATAGATATTGCAGTTATTATACGTATTTAGACGAAAACGGCGAAGCGCTTTTCGATTTTACGAAGAGGATTATCCGGAGATACCCCTGTAATCAAGGCGGTGCCTGTTATCACATCACCGACTGGAATCCCGAGGTACGAGATTTGGGTTTAAAATATTTCACTCACGTGGGGCTGATCGGGCTTGCAAATATTGAGTTCAAAAGAGATGATAGGGATGGAAAATTGAAACTCATTGAATGCAATGCAAGATTCACGGCAGCAAACTGCCTTGTCGCAGAAAGCGGATTTGACCTTGCCCTGTTTGTCTATAATCGCCTCGTCGGACGGATTCAGCCAACGTTAAAAGGGAAGACGTTATAAGGAAGGGTTAAGACTTTGGTATCCTGTAGAGGATTTCTTGTCATTCAAAGAACTCAGAGGAAGAGGCGAGCTTAGTTTCATGGGATGGATAAAGAGCATCATGCATCCTCAGGTATTGCCGTATTTCCGGTGGTATGACCCCATACCCACGATTGTTTTTGGATCGAAAAGAATATTCCGGTTCATTAAGAAAGGAATACCTCGTTTCCAATTTATTCAGAAAAATCATCGGAGAAATAGATTTGAAGGTGAGGCAAGGAAGTAAAAGGGTCAAGTCTTGTTTTATCTTCATGAACTGTTCCGGTGGCGATCTCATGGCAAAGCGGAAGATCAAGCGTGTGCTTTTCCGAGGGGCTGCGGGAGCGCCCCGGGATCGAAGCTAAATGCCCGGCAGCCGTAGCCCGGGCCGAGTTTTCAGAGGCCTAGATGGAAACACTGATGACCGAGGGCGACCATGGGAGGAGGGCTTAGATGAGATTTTTGTTTCGCTCACGACCGGTGCTGACTGGGCTTCGCGTCCTGTCGTACGGCCAGAGGCTGAGGCGGGTACTGTTGCGACGAGGCGACGGATTCGACGCCGAGAGCAGCCGCGGCTTCCACCGTGAAGTTTGGCGGACTGCTGCGGCCCGGCTTGGTGGCGGAGATTCGTGAGCTGCCCGGGGACTTCTTGGAGGTGCGTTACGGGCAGCGGTTCACCCGTATTAAGAAGTGGTGGGTCATGCTCGACGACCCGGTGACACTGAGCTTGGCTGGGAACAAGGCTGCCGTTCATGCGCTGTTGATGGAGGAAGGACTACCAGTGCCAGCCCACCTAACCTATACGCTCGACCAGATCGGGAGGGCGTGGGACTTTCTGCGCGGCCAGGGCACGCCTTGCGTGGTAAAGCCTGCGTCCGACACGGGCGGGGGACACGGCGTCACGACCGGAGTTGAGACACGCTGGCAGTTAGCCCAGGCCTCAGCCGTCGCTGCGACCTTGGGGCATGAGCTGTTGATAGAGCGCCAGATCGAGGGGGACAACTACCGTCTGTTGTATCTGGACGGCGTGCTGATCGACGCCTTACGCCGGGGCGGACCCACTGTGATCGGCGATGGCCGTTCCAGCATCGGCGAACTGATCCGCCGCGAGAACCTGGAGCGGGCCCGGGGCAGGCGCGCTGTGCTCGGTCCGATCACGATTGACCTTGACTGCCGGTCCACTCTGCGACGGGCTGGCCTCTCGTTGCGGTCCGTTCCTGCTGCTGACCAGACGGTGAGAGTGAAGATGGCGATCAATGAGGGCTCCGAGCGCGATAATCAAACAGTCCTCGGGCAGATCGGCGCATCACTGGCCCAGCAGGGAGCACGAGCTGCTGCAATCGTTGGAGCGCAGGCTGGCTGGCGTGGACGTGATAACGAAAGACCCAACTTTGCCTCTCGAGGCCTCGGGGGCGATCATCGAGGTCAATACAACGCCCGGGATAAGATTCCACTACATGGTCTGGAATCAAGAACAGCGGGTGGAGGTGGCGGTCCCGATCATGCGCTACCTGCTGGGCTTGGGCACGTTCGAAGAGCCTCAGGGGGACTTGAATATGGAGGTACGGTGAGCACGGAGCTAGACGAGACGACGCCCCTTCGTTACTCCGGATGCGCATACCCGCTTCGTCTTAGACGTGATGCGAGCAACGGGTGCGAGCAGTGAAGACAGCGAGGTGGTGGCGGAAGGCCTTTTGTGGGCGGATCTGCGGGGGCGCCACACCCAGGGCTTGACTCGGCTGCCAAACTTTGTCGAGCGTCTCTCGAAGGGATTGATTCGCTCACCCGCAGCCATGGTCTGGCAGGAGGTCGGGCCAGCCGCCGCTCTGCTCGACGCCGGACACGGACTCGGCCACGTGGCCAGTCGGCTGGCCATTCTGAGGGCTGTCGAGCTGGCGCGTGCCCAGGGTGTGGGGCTGGTCGCGGTTCGCCACAGCAACCACTTCGGGGCGGCGGGCTACTACTGCGCGATGGCAGCTGCGGCGGGCTGCCTGAGCTTCAACTACACGAATGCATTCCCAAAGGTAGCACCCCACGGCGGCAGAAAGCCAGTGCTGGGCACTAATCCAATCGCCTTCGGCTGCCCGACACGCGGCGCCGGCCCGCTACTTGTAGACCTGTCCACCGGCGCACTCTCCGGAGGGGAAGCGCGCTCGACGGGCGACAAAGGAGGACGACTGCCTCCAGGCGTAGCTCTCGATGCGGAGGGACGTCCTACCCAGGATCCGGCTGCGCTCAAGATGGGTTGCCTGCTACCGGTTGGCGGTGCGCGCGGTTTCGCGCTTGGTCTGATGGTCGAAGTCTTGAGCGGTATACTGACCGGATCAGCAGTTGGCAAGGAGGTCGGATCGCTGTTCTCCACGTGGGATCGACCTGTTGACGTTGGCCACCTCTTCATCGCGGTTGACATCGAGCGCTTCCTCCCGCTATCGGAATTCCTGGATCGACTCGACAGACTCCTGGCCTGGATCGCCGCCACACCGCCGATGGAAGGGTTTGAGGCGGTTCGCATCCCCGGCGAGATCAGAGCGCAGCTTGCCGAGAAGTATGCCCGGGAAGGCATCCCTGTTGCACAGGAATCAGTGGCGCCGCTCATGCAGCTTGCGCAGCGTTTTAATCTCCCTTTGCCCTGGAACCATGAATGAGGGACATAGGGATCAGGACAGAAGCGTTAAATCTCGAGGGCCTGGTGGCCGTTCTGTTTCCGTGTGTTTTTGCATGCTGCTCTATCGGAGAAGGTAGCGGATGAACTTCCCTCGCTCGTCCACGAGTATGGCCGGTGGCGAAATGATAGATCCTCCCAGGAGCATCGGCCGGTTTTGGGACCTCAAAAATGGGTTAGGATCAGTACGGAGAGAGGCCTGATGGATAAAACGGGAGTCTTTTATCCAGGAGAAATGGGAACTGCACTGTCCCGGAAACTTGTGCGTGCTGGGTTTGAAGTTTTGTCGTGCGTTTCCGGCAGAAGCGAGAGGACGCGGATAAACGCTGAAAACAGCGGGATTACTCTTAAAAAAAATATCGAGGAAGTCATTGCGGAGAGCGGAATAATATTTTGCCTTGTACCGCCAATTCATGCCGTAGATGTTGCTGAGCAGGTGTCGGACACGATGCGCAAAACGAGGAAGTACCCTTTGTATGTTGACTGCAATTCGGTGGGACCGAGTACCATGCGGAAGATAGAATTGGTGATAAGAGGATGTGGTGGTCAGATAATAGACGGTGTGTTTATTGGGAGTGCTTCATTGCTTGAATCCAAGACGACCCTTTACTTAAGCGGGGAAAGGGCAGGGGAGCTTGCGCGATTATTGGAGCCTGCGCTTAAAGTGATTTCCTTGGGAGGAAAGGTGGGTGACGCCGCTGCATTCAAGATGTGTTTTTCAAGTTTCAACAAAGGTCTGGTCGCTCTGTTTCTTGAAATTATAAGTGCGGCTGAAAGGGTTGGGAGGAGAGAAATGCTGCTCCATAGCTTGGAGGATTTCTATCCAGGCACTGTCGAAACCATATGCCGTCTTCTTCCCAGCTATCCGATGCATTGTGAAAGAAGAATCCAAGAAATGGAAGAATTAGTATCATTCTTGCGCGGGTTGGGGCAGGTACCAGCCATGTCAGTTGGCATTTGTTCCGTTCTTGAATCCCTCAGAGAAATATTTGTGGATCCCATTGAGAAAAAGGGCAAAGGTAGACGCTGGACATTTAATGAAATGCTCGAAATATGTTCAGCGAGAGGCTTGCTAAGAGACGGTGGGCCAAAGCGATTGTAAGTTTTAAAAAGTTTGTAATGACCTTAAGGGAAAAACAACTAGCATCGCTATCGCATGTAGAATAATTAAATGTCCGCGATTTCACGGAGGCAGAGTCTAAATAGCTAAAATGTCACCTTTCAGGAAATTTATAAAACAGTTTAGTCATTTTTTTACTGGAAGCATTTTATCACAATTGTTTTCTTTTGTCACCTTTCCAATTCTCACCCGGGTCTTAACAAAGGAACAGTACGGAATCATGGGATTGGTGACAACCACCATGCTTTTTGCGGTTGCTATCGCAAAAGTAGGATTGTCGGATGGGATTATCAGATTCTATAAAGAGTATAGTGGCGCCAATGAGAAGCTCGAAGTATTTTCTTCAACAGTTCTGACAAGAACCATTGCTTTATCCGGCCTCACAACTCTGCTCTACGTCATCCTTTTATTGATGGGTCGAGGATACTTAAAGCTGAACGGGATATATACTGCGTGCTTTTTGATCATGGCTTTTGACCTATTTATCACACCTCTCAATATTACCGTTATATACTTTTTAAGAGTCACTGACAAAACGATATTTATCAACGTTATTAACCTTATAGGAAGAGTCATTACCGCCGGTCTCTCTCTATTCTTCTTATTGTATGTTTTTAAGGCCTTTTATGGATATTTTGTCGGTATTGTTATAGCCGACGTCATCCTTTCCGCAGTTCTTTTCCTTTGGTTCTTCAAACATTACCGGTGCAATCCAACGAAGGTATCAAAGGAACTGAACATCAATTTCATGAAATTCGGGGTTCCGTTACTTCTATCGGAATTATGTTTCTTATTGATGTCGTATGCGGATAGATATCTTATCGTTGGCTATCTGGGAAAAGAGGCCTTGGGATTGTACTCGGTCGGATACAATGTAGCGATGTACATTGGTAATATTATTATGTTCTCAATATCGTATGCGATCGTCCCAATTTATGTTGAGATTTATGGGAGAGAGGGAAGGGAAAAAACAGAAGCATTTCTAAAGAAGAGTCTACAGTATATATTCGTAGCTATCATTCCAATATGGTTTGGGTATGCGGCCATCTCAAAGGAACTTTTTATCGTTTTCGCCTCGGAAAAATACGCCATGGCGGCGAAGTTTTCTCCACTTATTCTTTTTGCCTACCTTTGTTTGTGTGTGAATACGATTTTCAACGCGGGTTTATATTTGAAAAAGAGGACGATGGTATCTTTCGGGATAACTTTCTCTGCGATCATTTTAAATATAGGGCTGAATTTAATGCTGTTGCGTCGATTCGGAATCACCGCAGCCGCGGTAGTTGCTGTCGCTTCATGCATGATGTCCTTGATTCTAACGATATGGATATCGAATAAATTCGTCACCGTGAGGGTCGAACTGAAGAGCTTCATTTACTACTTAGGTGTCTCTGGGTTGATGTATCTGGTTATAAGCGAGATTGGAACCCCCCGAGTTTGGATGAATTTAGTGCTGAAAATTATTATCGGGGCATTTATTGTTATACTGGCAGTCATTTACAAAGAGTACGAAAATCTAAAAAGCATCATGCATGGGTACAAATTAAAAGCAGCGTAAGATGGGGTTTGTATTTCGGTTGGAAGGATGAAGGGAAGGCGGAAGAGGGAATAGATTATGGGTAAAAGCGAGATTACTCTCGGATTGATTATTTAGGTCAACGGAGATTAACAAAAATGGGTCTCGGTATATTACAGTTTATTCGACTCATATCCATACCAATACTATATTTTGGCGGGATGATAACGGCGATTGTTAGCATTTTTAGGAGGGCTGAATGGGGTCTTCTCCTGATGGTTGCTTTGATTCCACAGCCTAATATCTTTTATAAGCTTTATCCTTTTCCCTTGGGAAAGGATTTCTTAGATATTTTGTTTATTGCTGTCGGGATCGGTATATTTGTTAACAAAGGGGGTTTTGAAAGAAAGGGAAATTCAGTACTGATCGTCATCATCATTTTGATGAGCTATTTTGCACTCTGGAATAGCAGTAGGAATTTTTCTCTCCCCCTACCCATTTCTTATAGCAATCCGATGATCAGGGCATGGAAGGGTTACGCTTTTATGGCGGGCATGTATCTGTTGACTTTCAACGCAGTGAAGGAGGGCGAGAATCATCGCAAAATCCTGGCTGTTCTCATGGCCCTGGTGATTTTATTTATTTCAGTCAGAAGCTTCCGGAGTTATACAGCGGGTGCGTCCTTTATCGAAGATAGTCGCGATGTAGGTCCTTTCTGGATCGTTGGTTTAGGATCGAATCACTTTGGTGCTTTCATTGCCCATTGTTCGGCGTTTCTTTTGGGCATGTTCCTGTTGGATGACAATCGATGGCGTAAGATCTTATTTGTGCTGGCGGTCTTATTCAGTCTCCATTCACTTTTCTTTTCCTATTCAAGGGGCGCATACGCAGCTGCGCTCGGTGTTTTAGTCTTCTTTGGGTTGGTGAAAAAGAGGAGCCTATTGATTTTGGTTTTTGCCCTGGCCATCACATGGCAGACCCTCTTGCCGTCATCGGTTGTCGAGCGGATTAGTATGACGAAAGGTGAGGGGGGACAGATAGAGGAATCGGCTGCTATCAGATTGGACTTGTGGGATCATGCGTTAAAGCTGTTTAAGGAACACCCGGTTATAGGGATTGGGTTTGGTGGGTTTGAATATACCATGCCGGAGGGAGTGCGTTGGAAAGATACGCACAACTATTATTTGAAGATGTTGTCTGAGCAGGGGATTGTCGGATTTGGGTTGCTCCTCATTACTTTGTTTATGGCTTTCCGGAGCGGTTGGAAACTGTCGAAGGGGGGTAAAAACGGGTTTGAGAAAGGGCTGGGCCTTGGGTTTATGGGGTGTGTCGTCGCATGCGTAATCACGAACTTGTTTGGGGATCGCTGGTCGTATTACGAGATGGGAAGCTATTTCTGGGTTTTTTGGGGTTTAGTAGATAGGTCGATTTTGACCTGTGATCTTCCGGCGAATGCTCGCGAGAAGGACACTGAACACTAAGGGACTCGGCTTGTCGAAATGAGGGGATCTCATTCAAGTTACAGGATCAACTGTCCGATGGACCCAAGAGTGATCGTGTTGTATTGGACCTCTGTCGATGGGTCGGAGGTAGTCTCTCGGGTGATATTATACGCCTGGCTTCCGCAGATGCCGGCAGTGCAGGCCTCCGGGGAGGGAAAGCCTTCCTTTGCTTACGGTCAATTGCTCGACATTTCGGATGGAGTTTACGGCACTGTAAGAGAAAAGCAGTAAATAGACAATGGGGAGTGCCTTTTTAATTTAAGCCCACCCCGCTCTTTTTGATGTCCGGCACGCCATTGGATTTATCAGAAAAAAGTGAAAACACAATTTCCTAATATCGCCATCCTCTTATACCACGAAGTTACTGATCTTCCTGAAAGGGCAAAGAAAATAAGAATAATGGGTCCTGCCGACTCCCTCATCGCTGAGCAATTTGAAGAGCAAATGGCATTGCTATCTGAAAGAGCAAATACGAGAGTAGTGACAGCCGACGATATTTTAAATAGGGCAGAGAACAACGTGAGGAAAATAGTCCTTACTTTTGACGATGGATTCATCGGTAACTATTTGTTTGCTTTCGACATCCTGGAAAGATATGGATTCAAAGCAACGTTTTTCATTATGGTCGATAATATTTCGAAAGAGAGATTCATGAGTTGGGAGCAGCTATCCATCCTGAATAAGAATGGCCATTCGATCCAGTCGCATACGATGACCCATCCGATGCTTGGGGAATGCGAGGAAAAGCGGATTACCTACGAACTTGAGACGTCAAAAAAGATCATTGAAGACAAAATAGGATCCCCGGTAAAATATTTAAGTCTCCCTTATGGCAGTTTGAATGAAAGGGTGATCAAAATTGCGAAAGAGGTGGGTTACAAAGCCATGTTTACTTCTTCCAGCATTATTAGAGATTGGAACGGGGAATTCTACCAATTGGGCAGAGCACAGGTTAAGGACACGTATACGCTGAAGAAATTTGTGCGATTAATCGATCCAAATCCAGTAGACGTTTTACTTAGCCGGACGAAGGAGGCCTTAAAGAGACGGATCAAGGAAATCATCGGCCTAGATAACTATCGAAAACTATACCGATTGGTGTATCGGATTGAACTCTGATTGATGAATCATGAACATATTATTTTTATCGACTGAAAACCCATATCCTCCGGATGGGGGCCATCATTTACGGACCTATAACATCCTGAAGATTCTTGCAAACCGACACAAAATCTATTTTGTGGGCTTCGCGCAGGATGAAAGCGAATTTAAATATATCCCGGAGATCAAAAAGTTCTGCGAGACGGTCGATATTTATAAAGTGAGTAAGACAGGGTACAGCAAGAGCTTTTTCCGCCTTGCCTGTAAAAATCTATTTTTAAGATACCCATTAGTGGCGCAAAGATATTTTATTGAGGAGGCTCGGGAGAGAATTGATCAGATATTAGTCCGTCATTCGATCGACTTGGTCCATATGGATATGTTGGCGTTGGGGTTGTATAGGGGACTTTTGAAAGATACCCCTGTGGTCCTAACAAATCACAATGTTGAATCTCTGAGGCTTTATCGATGGATAGAGATAGAGAAAAACCTCCTGCTCAAAAGTTTCTTATTCACCCAATACTTAAAACTCAAAGCGTTTGAGAAAAGAATGTGTCGAGTATTTAATCTGTGTATCGTCGTTTCCGATTATGATAAAAGTTATTTGAATCATCTTTGCGGCATGGACAATTTTACAGTGGTTCCTAATGGAGTGGATATACATTATTTTAAGCCTGAATCTGGTGAGGTGAGGAGAAATCATCTGGTATGGGTCGGTGGAATGACGGGTCCATACAACTCCGATGCTGTTGACTTTTTTATAGAAAAAATATGGCCTGTGATTAAATACGAGGTTCCAGAGGCGACGATCGATTTTGCGGGCGGCGGGCCAACCCAGAAGCTCAGAAGCAAGGCTTCGGAGGATAAAAGCGTACAAGTGTTAGGTTTTGTGCCTGACATCAGGCCGATTGTGCAGCGGGGTTCGGTTTTCGTTGCTCCTATCAGAACCGGCAGCGGAACGAAAATAAAAGTATTAAATGCTATGGCTCAAGCGAAACCCGTCGTTGCAACCACGGTTGCAGCGGAAGGGATTGATGTGGCTCCGGGAGAGAATATTCTAATTGCAGATGCTCCGGAGGAGTTTGCAAAGAAAGTAGTTGTACCTTTTAAGGAATGAGGAGATTGCAAAGAAAATGGGGGAGAAGGCAAGAGAGCTGATCGAAAGAAAATACAGCTGGGACTTAATCGCCGAGAATATCCATCGAGTATACGAGGATTGTAAGAAATAAACGTGGAGGGTAAATAATGGTATTCCGGCAAATGTTTCTTTTCGTGACTATGCTCATTTGTTTTGTAAATTTAGCCGCGGCAAGACAGATCTACGTTACACCGAGCGGGGGCCGGTCGAACGGGAGCGGAACCATCGACGATCCTCTCGATACCTTGGGACATGCGCTGGAGCAAGGGCGACCCGGAGACACGATTGTCCTGCGGGGAGGAGTCCATCAAGCAGGGGACATCTGGTATACCGGGCAGGGGGGACAGGCGGGCGCATTTCTCGCCATCGATCGATACCAAGATGAACAGGCTATTGTCAGGGGCAGAAGACTCGTTGTCGAATCGCAATATCTGCGGATCCAGAACATAGAATTCCACGATTTTGTAATCACCGTTCGCCATCAAGAAAAAAATAATTGGAGGTATAGCCATCATATAGAAATACTGAACAATAAATTCTCGACTTCACGTGTGGCTATTTACTTTTGTTGTAATGACGGGATCATCCAGGGAAATACCTTCGACCCAGCCTCCTATGCCATTTATCTTATGCATGGCAACGGCAATGTCATTCGTGGAAATGATATCAGGAATACCTCCAAGTATTCGGTTCATATCTATGACGAAGACAAATATAGCTCAACAGGAGAACCCCATCCCAAAATAACAAATTTGTTGGTTGAGAACAATGTCATCGATGCCTCACAAAGTCGATCTGGAATTGTCATCTCTGGAGGGGACTATTCTAAACCACCGATAGAGATAAACGGTGTGTTGATTAGAAACAATGTAATTTCGGGAAATGCAACGGGTGGAATTACTCTCCAGGGCGATGGCTGGATCAAGAATATCGAGATTTATAATAATACGCTTTACGGAAACCCGGGAGGGGGGATTTGGATTAGCCCGGATAAACAAGCCCAAAACGTTGCGATTATTAATAATATATTATCGGATAATGGATCGTCTCACCTATCTGCCAATGGTAAAGTGACTCATCTTGTTGTCAGAAGAAATTTGTACTGGGGTCCAGCATCTGTCGGATCGGGTGTCAATGATTCGTCTCCTGTGGTGGGTAACCCACTTTTTGAAAATGCGGTTGCTGGCGACTTTCGCTTGACAGACGGCAGTGTCGCAATTGACAAGGGTGAGTCTCTGGCGAAAGTGACTAACGACAGAGACGGAAAAAAAAGACCCATTGGATCAGCGTACGATATTGGAGCTTATGAGTATGGGCTGGGGAATACGACTGCTCTGACACTGCCAAAGAGCTTCGTATTCTGGAATAAAATGTGAAGAAATATCAGGACTTAGAATAGAAAGAATTTAGGGGCTATGAACAGGGGGGGGTCTTTTCTCATATCAATAATGGTGCTGAGTCTATTTTCAGCCTCATTTGAACCTAAAGTCACTGCAGCCCGGGAATTTTCGTCCACAGGAGATTACTCATCCGAAATAGAAAAGCAGATTCGCTCCGGAAAGACGACGACGGCAAATCTAATTGTCAACGGGCATCCTCGAATCTGGTTACGCGGCTGCTCGGGATTTGGATAAAAACAATGTAGGCTCTTTTGCGTGGAGAATTGTCCATGGCCACGGTTGTGCCAAAAGGGATGCATCCTGTGATGAAATGAAACACCCATTCTATGGTATATCAAATGCTGCTGACACTTATATGTACGGCGAAGTACAAAATGCTACGTACGGTAGAAGGTATTTATGGTCCATTTTGGCGGCAGAAGGGATTGCCCGCAGGAGTGTATGGAACCTGCCGTTCCACCTCCCCGATACAACCGGGACTTATGACCCAAGGCACACCCAAGACCAGCTGCTGGCTGATGCAAGGGCTAAACTATTGAGATGGGTTGATGAGTGGGACGGGTATGTTGGGGCACATACTGCCTTACATGGGGCGGCGGGATATGACTGGCTTGTAGACAGGAAGTATTCAGACGGTATGACCCCGGTTCTGTCGGACAGTGACAGAGTGAATATACAGAACAGGCTAATCACCTTGGCGGAAAAGATGAAAGCGGATTGCAAAGGTCAAGGACAATTACTCGGCAGAGCGGACCAAATTTATAAGTACTTTTATCCGGTGATAGGAATGGCACTTTATGAGCCCGATGGAAAAGGGATAAGTCCTGAAAATAATTCTAAGGCTAAGGAATATCTGAATGATTTTGATTTTTACTGGGTTGGCAAGATACTTCCTGCAATAAACGAACAGGGGGGGACAGGAGGCTGGCACGGCGGGCTTTGTTCTATTTACGGAGAGTATCCAGCATGGGGGTATTATGGTGAAGCAACGCAGAAAGATACACTTCCTTACAGGGTGGCGCCATTTCTCTATGCTCACTATACCGCTACCGGACAAAGCTTTGCAGATTCAGTCTATGATACGGGTTTCCTAAAATATGCAGGGGAATTCTGGAATTATATGATATATCCCGACGGTCACTATGTTCCTATTGGACCTCAAAGGAGCGAGGAGAGCAGATATACCTGGATCGGTCCTCTTTTTTTCCATGCCCGCAGAAGATTTTCGTCGGAAAATTACGATAAATGGGTAGGGGAGCTGATTGGTTGGGTAAGGAATGAGAAGGCTCCGAGTGCTTTTGTAAACGGGGGCTCTTATGACCTGTTTGATCAGCTCATGTTTGCAGAAAGATATCCAAGTCCAAAAACACCGGAACAATTGGGATGCGGTACACGTCATTTTGCAAAGCTTGGGTGGGTAGCAATGCGTTCAGGTTTCACCTCTGGAAATGATTTGGCAGCACTTTTCATTTGTCAACGGTATCACTGGAGCGACCTGAATCCTTATGCCCAGAACTCCTTCCATATTATGCGTAGGGGATGGTTAATCAAAGGAAACAATAATACGATTTACATAGACGGGCAATACCAGCGATCCATGAGTGGTTACCCAACAGTGGCACAGGGTGCAGATGCCTACTCCCCTGAATCAAAGTACGACGTTGGTCCAGGCATTCAGGCCTTTGAAAGTAATAGGACTTATGACTATATAAAAGGGGATGCCACCAAAGCGTATGATTATGCTAAACTGAAAAAATATACCAGACAATTAGTTTATCTTAAACCAAACATCTTTATTATCTTTGATAATGTCATCACCACCAACCCTGATATTGAAAAAAAGTGGGTTATTGTTCCTGCTGCTGCACCTACTGACTTGGGCAACAACGTCCTTAAAATTACAAATGGCGATGGAGCCCTGTGGATCAAAAGATTTCTTCCACTCAGCGTCTCTGTCGATTTATCTGCCAGCCAGATTGCAGTCATCCCCACCCAAAAGGCCGCGCAGACTTTTTTTCTCCACGTCATGCAAGCGGTTGATTCAAATAAGGGCGGCAAACAGGTGATAGCAAATGATGCGACAGTGGTTGCGGAAGGCGATGGGTTTCTCGTCAATGTAGGCAGTTACAAAATGCGTTTCGGTAAGGATGGAGGATTTGAATGGATGGGTGGCCATCCTTAATCGCCCCCTGATCCATCCATTGGCTGGACAACCATCCCTCCGATATTGTCCTTCAAAAGCTACCCATTCTTGAAAAAAGCCAGGTTGGAGATAATCCGATAAGATTTGGGGAGGACGGTTCAACCCGCAGAATGTGATAGGTGACGGGAGCGATCCGGAAGATTCACAATGTCTTCGGCTGAACGTTTATTCTCTTAATGAAAATTGATTCTTTAATATATGAATGAGTGGTTCGCAAAAAATATTATCTATCGTTCGATACAATCCATCCGACGTGAAAACGTCCTAAAATACCTGTCGAATATCCGTGACATTCCACGAAATTCGCAGGCTGAGATTTGCAATACTCAAATGGGGAAATTAGTCAAAACATTAGGAAATGCTTATGCAAACATACCGTACTATCGAGAGTTATTCGACCACTGCGGTATCGTTGTAGATGAACTAAAGCTGCCTAAGGATTTCTCGAAGATACCCGTACTAACCAAGGAAGTGTTTAGGCAAGATCCCGCTCTCTTCATCAATAAAAATTATAATGGACCCGTAAGCAATGAGGTCACCAGCGGAACGGTAGGGAAACCGCTGGTCATCCCGATTGACAGATCTAAAAGCGCTTTCATAAGGGCGGTGATGTACAGGAACTACGGATGGTACGATATCGACGTTGGAGATAAACAAGCAAGATTTTGGGGAATTCCTTCAGCACCCAAATTACATTTAAGAGAGTCACTGAAGGATCTTTGTGCAAATCGGATCAGATTGTCGGCATTTAACATTAGTGATAATGCCTTTAGCCAGTTTGTCAATAAATTACGAAAATTCAAGCCGAAATACTTCTATGGTTATCCTTCTTTGTTGTACAAATTTTCTCAATGGCTTTCGGATAACCAAATGACGATGAAGGGCTTGAACTTATCTACTATCATTTGCACCGGAGAAGTACTCTATGATTTTCAAAGGAAAGGAATGGAAAGTACTTTTCAGTGCAACGTCGTGAATGAATATGGTACAACCGAAACTGGGATCATTGCTTTTGAGTGCCAGGATGGAAATCTTCACATTAACAGCGATCATGTTTATTTGGAAAGCATCAAGTCAGAAGAGTTTGCCGACGCGGGTTCATTAGTCGTTACAGAGTTGAATAATTTTTATAATCCCCTGATTCGCTATCAGCTGGGTGATCTCGGAAGCATTTCAGAGGATTCATGCAAGTGCGGGATCGGATTCCCTATTTTGAAGAATCTGACTGGGAGGGAAGGCAACTTTATTGTTACGCCGACGAATCAATATATTTTTTCTGCTATTCTCTCTTACACTTTTAAGGATGGAATAAAACAGTTTCAAGGAATTCAAAATAAAAAGGACGAGCTCATCATCAAAATCGTCAGGGATAAAAAGGTGACTGAAGAGATGCTCATGAATTACAAAAAGACATTATCTAACGCTCTTGGAGAGCAGATGAGGATTATTTTTGATTATGTGCCCCACATCGAAGCTGAAAGGTCGGGTAAATTAAGATATTTTATTTCGAATTTAAAGGCATAAGCGACAGATGGGGATGATTAAGAGAAGTATAAAAGGGAAGAATTGGAGCGAACCATTCTAGAAGAATGTATCGCCTTGTAGAAAACGTGGCGGCGTGAGGGCTTAAAAGCTAAATATTTTTCCTGACTCCCCGGCTCTGTCATTTAGGGGAAGAGGTGAACTGATGAAGCTTGCTGTATATTTTAACCGGAATGGAATAGGGTGTCGCGAGGTCGTTGAAAAAATGTGCCGCGCGCAAAGCTTGCACTCAAGTCATTCCTACGAAGTGCTGGACGTTAATAATGGCGCAATAGGGTATGTCCGTACATCCGACCAGTTTTCCTCGATTCCACATTTTCATCAGAGTCCTGAAGGCAACATTCTTGCGATCAGTGGAGTCCCGTTGGATATGCACGGCTCGTTAAGGCGAAGCTTGCCTTCCATTGCTTCCCAGGATTATCAGAAGGCGGCAAAATCACTGTCGGATTTGGATGGGGCGTTTGCGGCGGTTTTCTGGGATAATGTGCAGCGCAAACTTGTTATCGTGACGGATTTCTTGGGGAGCCAACCGTTGTACAAATTTGCTGATCATCAATCAGTCCTTTGGGCAACGGATCTTAAGGGGATAACCTCAAGCGGCCTCCTCGGTCCTGAAATTGATCCCATCGGCTGGGGGACTTTCCTTTCTTTGGGGTATTATGTTGGCAATCGTACGGCTCTAAGAGAGGGTTGAGATTATGGAGCCAGGGAGCATCACCATTTACGATCCGACAAAGAAAACAACGTCGATCCAAAACTATTGGATGTGGGACGAGCCAAAACGTGATATTAAGCTCGGAGATGTGGATACTGGGCGACTCATCGACCAGCTTGATCAGCATGTAAAAGCTAGTCTTGAGCACAATAAACAGAGCACACTTTTATTGAGCGGAGGTTTTGATTCACGCCTTATCCTTTGCGTTCTTCGTCGTGCGGGAATAGAGCCCAAAATTGCGATTTGTGAACACCCGGATGAAGATCAAAATGCAGATGGGCGATATGCTCTACAAACAGCTCAACAATTCAAATTAAAGGCAGAAGTAGTGAAACCTGAAGAGTCCTTTTATTCATCGGATGATTATGTAAATTATCTAATCATGAACGAAGTCACAACGCCTAGCCTCAACCTTTTCATAGCCCGATTGGCGGCACAGTTTAAGCCGGAGATGCAGGCGATATGGGAAGGCGTAGGCCCAGGTAATAGTATGTACGCAGATAATCAGATGCCTGGCGGATTTAGGAAGCATTTTCAATTCATATTCCCTAAACCTGACAGCATCATCTGGCGTGCAGCCGCTAGCGTTTTTGCGCCTTCACTCGTGGAGCAAATGTATAAGGGAGTTAAGGAATGCCTGGATCAAGAAGGCTTGAAGTACCCGGACGACGAATATGGATTACGGTATTTTTTAATGTTGAGCCGCGTTCGGAACCGTCTAGCTGCGAATCCATTCAAGGTCTATGCGAATATTGTTTTGCCTTTCACTCCTGGCCTGAGCAAGGATTTCCAAAATTATGCCATTCATATTCCCAGGCATGTGAAATACAACTATGCCCTTTATTTTAAGATTTTCAGAGATCATTTTCCGGAAGCTCTGAAAGTCCCCTGGTGCTCTATGGGCGTGTTGTTTGATCCAAATGGCAAAATAAATCCGATTCACAAAGTGTACATGTATATCGAAAAACTTGGGTTATTAGAATCCATAAAAAGATATCCCCTTGCTGAGTCGATCGCGCGAAAACTGGGTAAACAACCGCGGATCAGCAAAGAAAACTCCCTTGTTAGGCAGACCATAGGGCTCGTCAATCCGGACCATTCAGACCTTAATGCCGATGGTATTCGGATGCTTCAAAGTGATTTCTCTGCTTCCGATCCGGTTAATCGTAGTGCTCGGGCATTGCTTTTTTACTGGCAAATTTGGAGGTGGATTATGAACGGTCAGTTAACGATGCCACGACAGTATAAAACTACAGCATGGCCTTCGATTTTTGGTGCAGGATGAAACGATCATCAGCGGATTCTATTAGAGGAGGGTAGCACTTCTAAAATGTCGCGCTTCCGAGGGACGGTGGGGGACGAATTGTATGGGGTGCCATGCGTAGGAGAGTGGCAGCTTATTCAAGAGGCATCAGATTCATTTACTATGTGGGTTGTTTCTGCCAAAGGATTATGGCCCGGCAGAGAGCGAACAAATGATCAGAGACCTAAGGCATGACCTGCCGGGAGTGGGAATTAATACAAACGCATTTATTTCTTTGACATAAGTTCCCCCTCACCCTTCCCCTCTCCCCACTGGGGAGAGGGTGGGGTGAGGGGGGATTGACCCAAATGTAAGAATTATTTCTGCGTTTGTATTAGTATTAAAATCGTGCCCGCTATTGAGTAAGGGCCTATAGGAAAACGGGCATTATATGTATCAAGGAGTCCATGATGAAGGAAGTATTCACCCTGGTCGTCATTGACAAAGGATGATTGGGTAGAAATGAAGAATCGGGTTATTGAGTTTGATATCGTTAGAGCTTTAGCCATTTTTCTCATACTCTTTCATCACCTCTCCCAACATAGTTTCAATTTTTACGTTTTTCATTTTAGAGGACAGCTTTTAGATCTAACCTTCATATATTGGTGGGAGTCCTACTTCGGTCTCGGAGTCTTTGTATTTATATCTGGATACTTATTAAGTAAGGAGAATCCTTCTTTTGAAAGGGGAAGAGACATAAAACAATTTATCCTGAAAAGGTATATACGTATATTCCCTCTATATACCCTCGCTCTGATCTTGTTTATTGCTCTAGATGACCACATTCGGGGCTCGTTAAATGTCTGTACATTTATTTTAAACCTTCTTGGCCTTCAAATCATCTTTGGTTCAAATGATTGTCCTCCCTTACTGACATTGTGGTTTGTCGGGTTAATCCTATCCTACTATTATGTGTTCATCATGCTTGCAAAATTTGGTCGGAGTCTCATCAGATTCATCACTTTAGTCTTCACTATCTTATTATTTGGCGTGCTTTTGAGGAAAATAATGGGCTTGATGGATGAAAGATTTCTGTTTTTTTTCGGAATATTTGTTGCTGGCATGCTGGGGGCAAAGTATAAATTGATTGAAAAAATGAAATTCAGGCACGTCACTTTTTTTTCACCACTGTTTGTAATTCTTGTTTACTTCTATGTTGCTTTTATTCACCCTAGAGAAATTCGGAGTTTTTTTTCTTTTATGGGTATGAGTGAGTTTATTGTCAAGAATTTGATCATCCTATGGCTGGTTTTCATTGTTTTTGCCCTTGCAAGGGTGATTATTCGGGCTGACCGTTACGTTTTTCTTCAAAAAATAGCATATGCTTCCTATGGCATGTATCTATTCCACAGGCCGGTTTGGTGGATCATGGAGGACATATACAACCCAGCAAACGTGAAAATCAAAGCCCTCTATTTGGCACTTCTGGGAATTCCCCTGACCATATTTGTTTCCTATTATCTGCAGAAATTCTATTACAGGTACCTTGAATGGAGATTCATCAAAGGATTGACTTCAAAAACTATTTGAGACTTCTACCCTTGAGATATTGACTGAAAGATCACCTTAAGCCTGTTTGCTAATTTGGCGCTCGACATCGTCTCCCGATATTTGGGAATTATACAATATGACACTTCGGATGATAGACGGCGTGGTTTGCTGTTTTTATTCTACCCCCGCCGAACCTGTACCATGTCTTATCCTCATAAGGGAGCCCGTTTTCATCCGTTTGGATGAGCTATACAGTGTTCAACAGGTGTTTCGCTAAATATTTTATGGAAAAAGAAACAAAAGTGTCCGTATTGATCCCTTGTCGAAACGAAGTTCGGTATGTGGAGGGCTGTATAAATAATGTATATGGTTTTTATCAACCTGATGGAGGTTTTGAAGTCATTGTGATTGACGGGATGAGCACTGATGGAACGCGTGAGATTCTGTCCCATCTCGAGCGTCAATTCTCTGATCTTGTTGTGATTGATAATCCGGGCAAAATCGTCCCTCGTGCGATGAACTTGGGGATTCAATGTGCAAAAGGAGAATATATTGTCAGAGCAGACGTGAGATGCATTCACCCGAAGACCTACTTGCGCGATTTAATTGAGCTGAGTGAAAGGACGGGAGCAGACAATGTGGGGGGTGTCCTGATTCCTCAATTTGGTAACGGGTATGCACAAAATGCGATTGCCTTGGCTTACCAAAGTCGCATCGCCATGGGCGGAGCATTGCGTGATCGCGGCGATTTCGTCGGGGAAACAGATACCGTGTACGGAGGGTGTTTTAAGCGAAAGCGTCTCTTAGAAGCGGGGATGTATGATGAGTCCATGGTAAGAAATCAGGATGATGAGCTATCCTTCCGGTTGCGTGAAACGGGAGGGAAAAGTTGTCCAAGACGGCAGGATTAAAGTTCAGTACTATCCGAGAAACTCCTTCTGGCATCTTTTCAAACAATTCATGCAGTATGGCTACTGGAAGGTCAGTGTGATCAGGAAGCATCCCCGGCAGGCCTCCCTGAGGCACTTTCTCCCGGCCGTCCTTGTGTTGGGTTTCGTAGCTTTAGGTACGCTCGCGCCTCTCATTGCTCGTGGCTACCTGGGATTGGGGGCCTATGCGGGCATGTATTTTCTGGCGACTGGATCGGTCTCTTTCAAATCTGCCTGTAAGCTAAATTTGAAACTCTTGCCCGGAGTGGTTTTCGCGATTTTTCTTATCCATGTCAGCTTTGGAATAGGTTTTATCATTGGGTCAATATGTAGGCCCTTTCGACTCAAATTGAGATGGTTCGAAACATTGAGCAGGTGAAAATATGGAAAAAAAAGCTTCCTCAGATGGTTTTCTTCCCTTTGCACTTCCTGTCATCGAAGAGGAAGAAATAAGTGAAGTGTTGGATGTCCTCAAGTCGGCATGGATCACGACAGGACCTAAGGCGAAATTATTTGAGAAAGAATTCGCTCGATATATCGGATGTAAACATGCCATTGCCGTCAATTCTTGCACCGCCGCGTTGCACCTGGCTCTCGAAGCCATTGGGATCCGAGAGGGAGATGAAATTGTCACTTCCCCGATGACCTTTGCAGCGACCGCCGAAGTGATTCGGTACTTCAAGGCAAAGCCTCTCTTTGCCGATATCGATTCCAAAACAATGAATCTGGACGCGGGATTGCTTGAAAACATTGTGAAAAGGAGGTGCGAATCCGGAAATGGAAGAAAACTGAAAGCGATCATCCCTGTCCATTACGGCGGCTATCCGTGTGACATGGATTCCCTGATCGCGCTGGCGTCGAAATACGACCTCAAAATCATCGAGGATGCCGCCCATGCCTTTCCGACCTCCTACAAACGAAAGATGATTGGGACCCTTGGAGATATCACCTGCTTTAGTTTTTATGCCACGAAGAACATCACCACAGGGGAAGGAGGAATGATTACTACCGAAAACGAAGAATATGCAGACCGGATGAGAATCATGAGTCTGCATGGAATCAGCAAAGACGCTTGGAAGAGATACACGGCGGAGGGAAGCTGGTACTATGAGATTATCGCTCCAGGATACAAGTACAACCTTACCGATATCGCTGCGGCCTTGGGGATTGCCCAGCTTAAAAAGGCGGACGCCTTCTTAGAAAGAAGGAAGCGCATTGCCGAAAGGTATCATGAAGCGTTTCAAGAGTTGAACGAACTCGATTTGCCTGGGGCGAACGAAGGGGAAGAAGGGACGACGCATAGCTGGCACCTCTACGTCATTCGGTTAAACCTTCAGCGGCTCCAAATCGACAGGAACAAGTTTATTGAGGAACTCAGGCGGAAAGGGATCGGCACTTCGGTTCATTTTATCCCCCTCCATATTCATCCTTACTATCGGGAGACCTATGGATACCAGCCCGATGACTTTCCCGTGGCTTATGAAGCTTATAAGAAAATCATCTCTCTTCCGATCTACGCAAAAATGACGGATCAGGATGTTGATCGTGTCATCGAAGCGGTTACAGAGATCGTAAAATCTAACAGAAGATGAAGCATGAAACGCCTGTTTGATATCTTTTTTTCATTCATCGGTCTTTTATTGTTGCAACCCCTTTTCGTCTGCATCGCCATCATGATCAAAGTCGATAGTGAGGGGCCGGTCCTGTTTAGGCAAAGGAGGGTGGGAAAGAACTTCAGACGATTTGTTATTTATAAGTTCAGGACAATGGTCGTTGATGCAGAAAGAAAAGGGTTGCGGATTACCTCAGGCGGAGATCATCGCGTGACAAGATCGGGAAGAATCTTGAGAAAATTTAAGATGGACGAACTACCACAACTTATCAATGTCTTGAGAGGGGATATGAGTTTCGTCGGCCCGAGGCCCGAGGTAGAGGAGTATGTCAAGTTATACGAAGAGGATTATAGGGAGATCCTGAAGAGGAGACCGGGGATCACCGATGTCTCTTCCATCATCTATCGGGAGGAAGAGGCAGTTCTTAAGAATCAAGTCGATCCCGAAGGGTTTTACAAAAAGGTACTCCTCCCCGAGAAAATCAGACTGGCAAAGGAATACCTGGAAAATGCGTCTTTCTTGTACGACTTAAAACTGATTCTAAATACTATTTATAAAATTGTTTACCCGTCTGCGGTTGCCCGAGAAAATGTTGGCCAAAAGATCATCCGAGAATCCTCTAAGGAAAGCTGACTGGCAAGTGCCTAGCAAGACCCGCCTTAAAGGCGGAGTCAGGGGGCACAATGAAAGCAATATTTCCTTTTCCCGTCCTGACGGCGTGACCATGAAGGTTCACAAGTTTGAAAACTTTTAAAAGTGCTTCAAGGCCTTGATATAGGGTCCTCCCGTAATTATCCATGCGCATTCTACATTTAATCAGCAGTGTTGGTTTATTTGGAGCCGAAAGAGTAGCTATCGAGCTGTCTAAGAGTCTGAAAAAAACATATCATTGTGAGCCTATTCTCGGTGTCATAAGAAACGATTACAACCCCCATGAGGAAATTTCGGAGGAAGCCAAGAGTAACGATATGCTCTATACTGTTTTCTCATGTCGGAGTCAATTCGATTTGAAACTTGTTTTTTCCATTAAGGAGTTCATAAAGAAAAATAGAATAAATATCATACACTGTCATGGTTATAAATCAAATTTTTATGGGTTACTGGCGTCCAAAGGTCAAATACCCTCGGTGACGACAAATCACAACTGGTTGACATCACACTGGAAGCTCAAAATTTATTGCCTTCTTGACAGCATGTGGATTCGATTCTTCGATCGGATTGTAGCTGTCTCAAATGAAGTAAAAAAGGATATGTTGAGGTATAAAATTCCTGAAAAAAAGATAAGAGTGATTGATAATGGAATTGCCTTAGAGAGATTCGAGAAACTGGCTGAAACAAAGAATATGAAGAACCAACTTGGCTTCGAGGAGAAGATTAGGATTATTGGCACAATAGGCAACCTGGGAACTGAAAAAGGACATATCTATTTATTGGAGGCTGCAAAACAAATCCTGGATGTTGTCAAAGACTTAAAGTTTCTTATTATAGGGGATGGACGATTGAGGAAGCAACTCGAGGAGAAATCGGAGAGATTAGGTATCGAGAAGCATGTCATCTTTATGGGACAAAGGAGAGACATCCCGGAATTACTTACGGCAATGGATATCTTCGTCTTGCCTTCTATAAAGGAAGGGCTCCCAATAGCTCTGCTTGAAGCCATGGCAGCGAAAAGACCGGTGATCGCTACAAGGGTTGGAGCTATCCCAATGGTTATAGAGAATAACGAAACAGGGGTATTAGTTGAGCCGAAAGATGTGACAGGGTTACGAGACGCAATCGTGAGTCTTGTAAATGACCCAGGGAGAATGGACCTTTTAGCCAGAAAGGGTTTCGATAGAGTGTGTGGGAATTTCTCCTCTGATGAAATGGGTAAAAAATATCTAGAATTATACATGGAAATAACCAACCAATAAGATTAGGAATTCTTTTTCCACTTTAAGGAAGCAATTTTCCAAAGAATGGTAATTTGTTTTCTCTTCTACGTGGTCCTTTCACTCTTGATTTCTAACCCACATTGGAACTATTTGAAATGATTGGAACAATTTTGTCTTCTCCTGGATGGGTCTTATTGGCATAATTTGTGAACTATTTATAAGGAATTTGCTTGAAAAAGGGAAGGCTTCAATTGGTAATTGTTCTGTTTTTCATATCACTATGAAGCGACTCACCTCGGAAGGAAGTCAAATTAGATGCTGTTAGATTTCATTGGTGCCTATACCGGCAAGTTATCTGAAGAAAATCTTGTTTGGAGGATCGGAACGCGTTACCGGCGATTAGGGGTTGCCATCCTTCAATTAATGCTAACAGTCTTTGGATACATAGCTGCTTTCTTAATTCGTTTTGAATTTGTGATTCCTGCTGGCGATTTCCAGGTTTTGATGAATACCCTTCCGCTCTTAATTCTTGTTCGCTTGGCGGCCTATTACTATTTCAATCTTTACTCCGGCGGGTGGCGATTCGTCAGTATGCGGGATTTAATTATCATCTCCAAATCGATATTTTGGGGATCGGTTATTTTTTTAGTTGCGATGGTTTTCATCAATCGTCTTCAGGGTTATCCGCGTTCCATTCTCCTGGTAGAACCGATCTTTAACCTTGCCTTGACGAGCGGCATTCGGTTTTTAGCCCGATTCTTCAATGAATACAAGCTCGGGACTTCGTCAAAGGTCTTAAAACATGCTCTCATTGTCGGAGCTGGCAGGGCGGGTGTTTTAGTCCTCAATGAGATTAGGACCAATAGAAGAATGGGGATTGGGGTCATCGGATTTGTCGACGACAATCCACATAAGATAGGAACAGATATTCAAGGATTGCGTGTCATTGGGAGCACGGAAGATATTCCAAAACTTGTAGATCAATACGACATTGATGAAGTGATTATTGCTATTTCGTCGGCAGGTTATAAGGACATTGCAAGAATTGTAAATATCGCTCGCAGTGCTCAGGTGAATACGAAAGTCTTACCCAGCTTGGGAAAGCTTATTCAAGAGGATGGCATTGTAGGACAGCTGAAAGACGTTTCCTTTGATGCTTTGCTAGGGCGTCAGACCATCAAATTTAAGCGAGAGGCAGACCTCAATCTAATGAAAAAGGAGATCGAAGGAAAGGGAGTGCTTGTAACAGGCGCAGGAGGTTCGATCGGATCGGAATTATGCAGACAGGTGGCTACCTTCAATCCGCGCCTCTTAATATTATTGGATCGGTATGAGAATACTCTTTACGAACTCGAGATCGATCTTAAGAGAAGATTTCCAAATCAGCCCATTCTGGGAGTCGCGGGGGATATCCTCGACTCTGTCAGGGTAAACGAAATATTGTCTGAAAATAGGGTCAACCTTGTTTATCATGCAGCGGCCTTTAAGCACGTTCCGCTGATGGAGAGAGAACCCGTAGGAGCCGTCCGCAATAACGTGTTTGGGACATTGAACCTTGCCAAACTGGCCGTCGCGAACCATGTGGATAAATTTGTGCTCATTTCCACAGATAAGGCCGTAAATCCGGCCAATATCATGGGAACGACCAAACGTGTGGCTGAATTGATTATTCAAGGGCTCTCTGGCAATGAGAGTGGCACGAGGCTTATCGCAGTTCGATTTGGAAATGTGATCGGAAGCAATGGAAGCGTCATTCCCATCTTCCAACACCAGATCATGGAAGGGGGCCCTGTCACGATTACCCACGCAGAAGCAACCCGGTACTTTATGTCGATTTCCGAGGCGGTTCAGCTTGTGATGACTGCCGGGGCGATGGGAAAGGGTGGAGAAATATTCCTGCTGGATATGGGAGAACCTATCAAAATTATAGATATTGCAACAAAATTGATCAATTTCTCTGGACTCAAGCCCGGAAAGGATGTTGAAATAGTTTTTACTGGATTGCGCCCGGGAGAAAAGCTTCACGAAGAGCTATACTGGCAAGGTGAAGGTATTGTTCCTACTGAGAATAAGAAAATTACGATGCTAAAACCAAACGGTTTATATCCGGATAGATTATACGCTCAACTTAAGGAACTCGAAGAATCGAGTCACTTTAACAATATCGAAGGCGTCTATACATCGCTCAAAGAAATTGTTCCAGAGGCAAAAATAGGCAATAGAGTCTAGTTCTTTAACCTAAGTCTCCTTTCAGTTTTCCCGAGAGTTTCTTGGCAATCGCCCAAACCAATAGCGACACACCTTCGATTCAAAGTGAACTAATGACAACAGCAAAGGTCGAGGGAGGTAAGCTTTTTACAGAAAAGAATGAATTTTCTCTCCTAACCGCATTCAAATATTTGCCTCATGGAGGGAAAATATGAGAGCTTCATTTTTTTGTATCCTTTTGGTTTGTCTTCAATTGATTTTTGGCTGTACCGCACAGAGGGTAGAAAAAAATACCCCTAAGAGTGATTTGTCTTATCCCCTCCCTCAGCCAGAATCAAAAATACAAGTGAAAACATGGGAGGGTAGCCCCAATCTGGAGCCAGGATTAAATCCAAAGGATATCCTTCTTTTTGAAGATTTCGAGGACAACCATTACCAACAAAGATGGAGGACTCATTGGGGTGGTGCTGTGGGTGCTGGAACTGTTGAAATTCCTTCGAAGTATGTATTTGCTGGAAATCGGTCGGCTTATCTTGAGAATAAGAAGGGAAAACATGACGCAGTGGGAGCGGGGCAATATGTTCCTGAAATCCCAATTGATGATGTAGCCTATTTTCGTCTTTATTTGCGCCTCCAGGATGGCTTCTCAACTGGAACCACAAACCAAGTTAAACTTATTGCCATGCGTGGAGCCGTTGATCTGGAAAAAACGTATGGAGGAGCCGCCAGAAAACCAACTGAAAAATTTTCAGTTGACCTATGCCTCGATAACGCACGGGGTCTACACTTTTACTACTATCATCCCGATCAACTGGGAGGATGGGGTGACGTCGCTTACTGCAAAACCTCTTTCTTCCGGAGCGCCAAAATTTCTCCGGGGAAGTGGTACTGTTTAGAATTAATGCTTAGAAATAACATCCCGCATCAGAAAAATGGACAACTATCGGCGTGGCTTGATGGTAAATTGATAGGGAATGTAGAAAGGCTCCGTTTTCGGGTTACGGAGGAAGCCAAGATACGCCGTTTTGCTATATATAATTACTTTGGCGGTGATAACGCCTGGCAGACCTCGCCTAAAGATCAGAGAATCTACGTCGATAATTTAGTCATCAGCCGTAAGCCAATCGGTTGTTTGGGGGCAAGTTACTGACACCTGCCTAATCCAAATTCTTTATTTTTTTCACGCCTTTTGATTACAGCTCCTGAACAAAATGACAAAATCAATGAAATAATAATTGTTTAGGACGTCCAAAAGAAGGGTGCATGTTACGATATAGTACTTAAGGCAGACCAGGATAAGATGGAGAAGCAAGAAGATTCGACCCCTGGGTGGAGGTGGCAAGAAAAGAGAAGGCTATATTCTGATAGCAGTGCTTGATGCAAGCGTCCTCTGAAATGGCAGTTTGAAGACGAAGCCATGTCCGTTTTCCAATCGAGTAAGCCTAAAATTGAAACAATAGTTTTCTTAAAGAATTGAAATCTAAGAAATACTAGAAGGAATCCGTGAGAACGGAAGAAGAAGGAATCAAATCTCGTTACGGAACCGTGAATTTTGAAAAAAGAAGGCATCCCAGGTTTAATCTTGACCTGCCCGTTGAGTACAGTCGGGCTGACTTGCCCGCTGACCATGGGCGTGCAGTGAGTGCCATTGAGGGAGGACTGCTTCTCTATCTTCCGGAACTCATGAGGATGGGGAACCATCTGAGATTAAAGCTTTTTCTTACGACGGGTTCAGAATTGAATGCTTTTGAGACGCTGGTTGAGGTGGTCTGGGTGGAGATCCATCTGGAAAAAGATTGGGGAGATTATCGGACCGGTGTCAGGTTTGTCGAAATTTCCGCGGAAGGTCTGAGCAAGCTAAAGAGTTTCTTGAAATGCCTTTCGGGATGATTCATCTGAGAAAAATAGCAAAAGCTGAAAGAGGCACTTTTTAGAGCGTATGATCCCGTAGATCCTTAAGATTTCTCATTCTTTTTCCAAATGAAAATAGGGGCGAGTCCGGCTGGACAGCCCCCTTTTTTTTGTTAGAGCCCCCGACGAATTTTATGGGTCAATCCGCTGATCCAAGTCGCAAAAGCCCGTTTGTCTTGATACTTCGACGGCGCCAAATCTCATCCCTCAGAACGGGGTCAAAAGCGCCGCTTCCATCAACAGGCCTTTCGGCAAGCTCAAGGCCCTGAGTCCATCGAAGGGCAGCATCAACCCTGAGAGGCCCGCCCTTCTGTGTCCATAACCATTCTGTGGACAGTAGAAAAACTGGGGGCAAGGAGTCGAAGGGTTGATTTTTTGATCCTTATTTGATATTCTTATTACCGATTTCACATGATGAGCGGTAGCAGTGTATTCCTTCACTCCTTCTCTTTTCGTAGATTCCAAGGATGGCTGAACGATTGATAATCCTGGCGACCAACGATGATGGGATTCATTCGAAAGGCATGATCGTGTTGGCGAAGGCTCTCCAAGGCCTGGGGGATGTTTTTGTCGTTGCCCCGGACAGGGAGAAGAGTGCCGTTGCCCATTCTCTCACCCTTCACCGCCCCCTACGGGTGGAAAAGATTAAAAAGAATTTTTATGCCGTGGATGGTACCCCGGCCGACTGTGTCCATCTGGGGGTCAATGCCATCCTTCCCGAACGGCCTCGATTGATCGTCTCGGGTATTAACAAGGGCGGGAACCTGGGAGATGACATTACCTATTCCGGGACTGTTTCAGCCGCTTTTGAGGGTACACTGCTGGGGATTCCTTCGTTCGCCATCTCCTTGGTCTCAAGGAGTCATTTCAAGTTTGATGGGGCGGCCCGCTTCGCCGCGAAAGTCGCACGCCAGATTCTTGAAAAAGGGCTTTTGAAAGATACGCTCCTCAATATCAACGTCCCGAATCTGGACGAAGAAAAAATCAAAACCTATAAGATCACCCAGCAGGGGAGATGGGTCCACAATGGAAGTGCGGTCATAGAGAAGGTAGATCCAAGAGGGAAAAAGTACTACTGGATCGGCGGGGGGAGCTTGTCTTTGACAAGAGGCGGGGCACGGATTTTGAGGCCGTGTCCCGTGGTTGTATCTCCATTACCCCCCTCCACCTTGACTTAACCCACTATCCATCGATTGGGCCACTGAGAAAGTGGAGGCTTTAGGCTCTCCCCAATCCTTCCATCCCACTCCCTTGGACGCGGGAGGATAAAAGGGGAGAGAGAGTCATCACGATCTTCCCGAAGCATAAGGTTCTCATGGGAAAACGGGTCTATATCGAGACTTATGGCTGTCAGATGAACGAGCATGACACGGAGCGGATCCTCCGGCTCTTAGAGGGTTCGCATTACTTCGAAACCAAAGACGCCCGAGAAGCCGATTTTATCCTGATTAACACCTGCAGCGTCAGGGAGAAGCCTGAGCATAAAGTCTACAGCGCACTGGGGAGATTTAAATCGCTGAAGGAGGAGAAGGGGGCGATGATTGGGGTGACCGGGTGCGTCGCCCAACAGGAGGGGAACCGACTTTTGGAAAGAATTCCTTATCTGGACATGGTCGTTGGAACCCATGCCATTCCCATGCTTCCGTGGCTCTTACAGAGAATAGAATTTTCAGGAGAAAGAGTTTGCGAAACGGGTGTTGACCCCGGGGGGAGCTATCTCGATGCCATCCTTCCTCGAGCGCCTCTGGATCACGTAAAGTCCTATGTGACCATCATGCAGGGGTGTGATCACTTCTGCTCCTTCTGCATTGTTCCGTATGTCAGGGGAAGGGAACAAAGCCGACCCAGTCGAGACATTATCGAAGAGGTGGAGCACCTGGCGGAGATGGGTGTGAAGGAGGTTTGCCTCCTCGGGCAGAATGTAAACGGGTACGGGAAAGGGTTAAAAGAAGAAATTCGTTTTCCAGAACTCCTTCGCCGGATCGACGAAATAAACGGAATCGACCGGATTCGGTTTACCACTTCCCATCCAAGGGATTTGTCCGAAGAGTTGATCCAAGCCTATTCGAACCTTGCCAAACTCTGCGAACATATCCATCTTCCTTTCCAATCCGGTTCGGATAACATCTTAAAAGCCATGCGCCGCGGATATACGAGAGAGCCCTATCTCGAGAAAATAGACCGTCTGAAAAAGGCCTGTCCTTCCATGGCGGTGACAGCGGATGTGATCGTAGGATTTCCGGGTGAGGAGGAAAAGGATTTTGAAGAAACGTTAGACCTGATTCGGAAGGTTCGATTCGACGACCTCTTCTCTTTTAAGTACTCACCGAGGAAGGGGACCCGGGCAGCCCAATTTACGGATAAAGTGGAAGAGAAAGTGAAGCAGGATCGGCTCGCTGTCCTTCAGGAGATACAGAAAGAAATTACTCTGCAAAAAAATCAGGAGTTGGAACGGGGTGTGAAGGAAGTATTGGTGGAAGGCCGAAGCAAACAGAGTCCTCAAGACGTGACCGGAAGAACCCGATCCAACAAGATCGTCAATTTTAAAGGCGATTTAAGTCTGGTGGGGAAATTGGTTTCTGTCCGAATTACCCAAGCCTATCCCCACTCACTCCGTGGGGCCATCTTGGATTCCGAGTTCGCCTGTTCCCCACAGTGCTTGTTTTGCCGGAGCAGCTAAGCGACGCGGGCCAGAGGCGCTGCCCTGAAAGGAGACATCATGATCCGATTCGAACAAACCTTTATGAATTTCCTTCTCCAGCACCAGGAGAAACATAACCGCACCTATCATTTCCTCATCCTCATGGATGCGATGATCAGTGCGGCGAAGCATATCCAGCATTACTATCTGACGGGTGCGTTAAAAGGAAACCTGGGCTTAGCAGGGGACGTAAACGTCCAGGGGGAGGATGTGATGCGTATGGATCAGATCGCCCAGGAGATCACGATTCATTACTTGAAGGCCTCGGGTCGGGTCATTCAAGCGATCAGCGAGGAGTCGGAAGAGATCATTTCGATCGATCCTGAGGGAGGGCGCTATTTTGTCTATTTTGACCCCCTGGATGGCTCATCGAATATCCCCCATGGGTTGCCGGTCGGTTTTCTCTTTGGGATTGCGAAGCGCAATCTGGAAGGCCCCGAGGATGGCCACTTGAGGGCCGGAAAAGATTACATCGCCGCGGGCATGTTTGTGATCCCCACCGGAACGTTTACCCTTGGGCTGAAGGATTCAGGAACCTGGCGGTTTCACATCGATGAGACAATGACTTTTGTCAGGCCGACCCGGATGATACTTCCTGAAGATACTAAAAGCTGGGAATTATCGTTTAACGCCTCCAACCGGAACACTTATGCGGAGTGGGTTCAGAAATGGATCTCGGACAATGAAAGCAAATATGCTTTCAGGTACCTCGGAGCATTAGCCGGAGACTTTCACAGGGTTTTGGCCAATGGCGGCATGTTTATGTACCCGGCCATCGTCAATCATCCGAATCCCAAAAAAAACCGTCCAGAGGGAAAACTGCGCCTCATGTACGAGGGAGCGGTCGTGGCCTTCATGTGCCGCGAAGCGGGTGGAACAGCAGTCAATGAAGCGGGAATTCCCATCCTTGAGATCGAGCCGAAGAAACATCATCAACGGACCGCGCTCTACGTAGGTTCCAAGAAATTGGTAGAAGACATCGCCCGGGTGTTAAAAGCAAAAGGTTAGAACCAAGGGGAAGGTTGAGATTCCTGATTGAAGAGTTGAAGAGTCGAATGATGAATCACCCACACCAGTCACGACGGAAGGAGAGAGGCCATGGCGAAGAGAAAAGTTTCAAAAGCCGATTTTAAGAAAGCCATTGAGATAGGACGGCCGCCGAATATCAAGAAGCTTTTTCCCAACTCAAAAGCCTTGATCGTGAGCGGTAAAGTGGTCGATCGAGCCATGATTGCCAAGGGGAAAGCAATCGCTATGGCAGCAAACGGCAGGAATCAATTTGTCATCCGGGGAGCCCTAAAAGCCGCCCAGCGTGCCAACGCTCCTGTGATTATCGAGATCGCTAAATCGGAAGGAGGCGCAAAGGCTTATTGTGCGGTGAGCTACTGGAATATGGCCATGCTTGTCGATACCATCTGCAACGAGCTTGGAATTACCATTCCGGTGGCGATTCATGCCGACCATTATGGGATCAAGAGTGATAAGGATCTTGAGGCAGCCAAGGTGGAAATCCCGAGCTTCTTTGAGGCGGGCATGACCTCCGTTGCCGTCGATGCCTCCCATCTTCCGGACGACAAAAACCTCTTGGCCAATATTGCCATCAACCCCTTCATCCCGAGATGGGCGGGCCTTGAAACAGAAGTGGGTGAGATCAAAGGGGAGGAAGGACTTTCTACAGTGGAAGAGGCCCTGTTTCTCATCCAGGGGCTCAATGCCCATGACATCCTCCCGGACTGGATCGCATTGAACAACGGGACGACCCATGGGATCGAGGAGAAAGATTCCGGGATCCAGGTGCAACTGACCGCGGATATCCATAAGGCATTAGAAAAATATAAGGTCTCTGGTGCCCAGCATGGAACCTCAGGGAACAGCTCCGAAAGACTTCGCCAAATTGTTGCCAAGACTCATACGACAAAAGCCAATGTTGCCACAGCCCTCCAGATGATCTCATGGGGTGTTCAGGTGAATGATTACGGAAATGCCATTCTGGATTCGAATGGAAATTTCAGCAAAGTGAAAGGAGAAGGCGTTTCTGAAGAAATGTGGACAGAGATGGCGGCTTATGCCCAGTCGAAGAGCTGGAAGAAGGGAGACTATAAAAACCTTAACCTCCCGTTCGAAAATAAACTGCTTGCCCAGCCCGGAGAGATCAGAGACCGGATGGTGAAAGAGGTAGAAGACTTTGCTTACAAGATGATGACGGAAGTCTTCAACTCCGAGGATACCGCTCCTCTGGCCATCGAGGCGATTTTAAAGGCAGGTTCCTGTGATCTCGGTCCTAAAGTGACCAGGATAGAAAACCCTTCGGAATGGACAGAAATCAAGATCGCAGAACGAGCTTCCCGTCTTGGGGCCGATAAAGGACCCGCCGGCAAATTCGATGATTAAAAAACGGCATTGCGGATTGCAGAATGGCTGAATTCAGGAGTTTTCGGTCTGGCGATTGAGGTTCGAGGCTCTGAACTCCGAACCCAAGACTTCCATCAGGTATGTTTCATCACGATACTCGAAATAATGTCGGCGGCCTCGTCTCCTCGGTCGGCGGCGTTGCTGAGATGGCGATAAATCTCCCGCATCTTCAGCATGTAGACCGTATCCGTCCCCTTGAAGAGGTGAGCCAGCGCTAAATGATACGCCTTTTCCATCTGGTTCTCATAAGATTTTGCTTTGACGGCATGTTCCAGAGAGATCTTAGGATAGTCTTTTAGGATTTTGACTGCGTCGTTTAACTCTCTGGCCACATGGCGGAGGATGTTGACCATCTCTTTGATGTGTTCGTCTCCCCTGACCTCGTAAATCTCCATTTCGTCCACCGTCGTGTTTGCATAGTCTACGACATCGTCGACGGTCCGTGAGAGAGCATAGATGTCCTCCCGGTCCAGTGGAGTCACGAAAGTTTGATCCAGCTCTTCGACGAGGATTCGCCTCAGTTCATCGGCCTCCCGTTCGATATTTCGGACAAGGTTAGCATTTTCCTTCGATTCGTTTTCCACAAAGTTCCAAAGGGCCTCGAGACCCTCCAGGGTTTTGGAAGCCTGACGAGAAAGGATATCGAAGAAGCGGCTTTGACTGCTTTGAAATGGCTTTCGCCTTTTGAAACCAAATACCATCTTCCTCTCCTTCACTAAGTGAGCTTTGAGCGATTATTAATGATATCACATTTTTAACTACTTTCGTTCAGGAAACCAGGGAGAGAAGTTCCTTCAGATCTTCGATCACCAGATCCGCACCGGCGTTGATCAAAGAATCCTTCATTGCCCGCCGGTTGGTATACCCCCGGATAAAACCCACGGCAAGTATGGGCAGGTTCCTTTTGGCTGCTTGGGCGGCCTCCATGTCGTCGACCACATCTCCCACATATCCACACCGGGGGTTGGAGACGCCTATTTCTTCAATAGCCCTCAAGATGGGGTAAGCGCTGGGTTTTGAGCATTTTCTCCTCTTTCCTGTTGAACGAAAGATATGATTTTCCTCTTCCGTACACTCGTCGAGAGTCACCACGCTATCGAAATAGGGGCGGAGACGAAAACGTTTCAGGGCCAGCTCGGCTTCATCCCTGGGCCGGCCGCTGGCAATGCCCATCCGGACTTTCCGGCGAAGAGAGGAGAGGATCTTTTTGGGAATCAAAAGTCGCTCCTGCTCGAACAACCCCTTTCCCTTGTAGAAAATGGGGCGAAGGTGGTAATAAGAGGCGAACTTTTTTCCCAGATAGAGTTCCTGAAAAATCCTTTTGACGAGATTTTCCTTCTCAAGATCTCCTATCCCGTAGACCCAGCCTTGCCAGGAAGTTCCTAATATCCGGCGAATCCCTCTCAACCCTCCCCCTGAAGTTTTGAGCTTTTCTAAGAAAGAAAGGAGGGGCTTCCGTCCCGTTCGGAAGGCATGATTCGGACGAGACAGGGAGGATCTTGTCTTGAGATAAGAGAGCGTCTCTTGAATGGAAGAGAACCTTTTCAGATTTCGAAGAGAAGAGATACCCGAAAGGGAGAGGACATAAAGGAGGAGCCCGGAGGTCAAATCCCAGTCGTTATTGAAGCCGCCGGCTGATTTGAACAGTGATATTTCTTCATGGGTAATCCAATCTTCTCTTGTTCTTTTGAATCCCAGGCAGGTTTCCATATAGATTTGGACGGTTTTCTGGATGGTTTTGCGGTAAGACTTTGAAACGTCTATCAGAACTCCGTCCATATCGAAAATCAAGATATCCATGGGAAAACAAAATTTCAAATTTCAAGATCTCCCGCCAAAGCGGGATCAAATGAACGTCAAAATTCAAATGTTAAATTCCAAAAAAAGAGGTTTTGATATTGGACCTTTGAATTTGACCGGCACGTGTCCCGCAAGCCCCGCCCTGCGGGCGGGAGCTTCATTTTTAAATTGATTCACCTGCGGTTCATCACTTCGTGCGGGCTTTGGCATTTGAAATGCCTTCACTCAAATTGAATGATTAGCCTCAACCTATCCCCTTCCAATCTCATCCATGACCGCCTGCACTAGACTACCCACATCTAATCCCTGCATCCGGTAAAGCTCATCCGGTTTCCCGGAACTTCCTGGGCCATAATTTCTTGATCCACTCCGCTGATTTGTCTGCAGTTGAAGTCGACGATCACGGTCAGGTTGCTAAGGCCGTATTTTATGGCAAACCGACGGGCCTCAGAAATCTGGCCTTTCTGCTGCTCTCCACAGCCCATGGTGACAAAGACGTGCAAATCTTTTTTTAGCATCTTGGCCCCCAGGGCAAAACCACATCCCGCCGACAATCCCTGTCCCAAATTGCCGGTATTCCACTCCACCCCGGGAATTCCTTTCTCCACATGTCCCTCAAACGGGCTCCCTGCCTTGCGAAAGGTGGTCAGCCCCGCATCCAAAGGAAAGAAGCCTAGCCGGCCGAGAGCTGCATAAACTCCGGGGGAGGTATGGCCATGGCTGATGACGATCCGGTCTCTGTTTGGATCTGAGGAAGATTGCGGATGAACATTGGCATACGAATAGAGAACGAGATAGAAATCAATGGATGACATGGACCCTCCGGGATGTCCTGACGCGGCAAGGGTGGTCATTTTCAATATATCACCTCTCGATCGTCTCGCCAGTTCGGATAGTTTATCGAGGGATTCTTGATCCAACCTTTCAGCCTCAAATCTTTTCCCGGCCATTCTTGTCCTCCATCATTAGAGTGAAAATTACGTAAGGCATGGGGGCCTTCCTTCAGAAGCCCTGAAGGGAACGGGCATCCCTTAGACAGAAAGCCTCATTCGCCCCCCAACGCTAATCGCAGAATACTCATAGCATATCCAATCCCTTTTTGGGAAGGGGCGTGATTGGCTATCGCTCGCTTTCTCGACCATCTGCTCGTCCCGTTGTTAGAATTTCTGCCCCCTTTCTCCATTGTGACACGGTTTCCGTTCGGCGGAGTGCCCACCGGCAGTTTTTCTTCTGTACACAGAATGGTTATCGACACAGAGAGGCGAGTTTGAAGCTTGCCCCCTCGGGGCGGCGTCCTGCAGCAGGGGCAATGTATTCTCACCCGTATTGTGCCCCTTGACTCCTCCTGAAGGTGGAGTCAAGGCACGTTCCAGCCAGAACCTTCAGGAAGAGTAGGATTGAATTTCATTGAGGGTCCTGATCCCGATTACCTCAACGCGGGCCTGATGAAGCCTCGGAGGGATTTACCCTTGGGCGGGCAAGGAGCCGGCGGTGTTGACAATTCTTGAATTTGGATATAATAGGCTATTTGGAAAGCAATCGCTGTGAGAGAGAAAAGGGGCGATACGACCCGACGTTGGTCGAGATATCTGGCAAGGGGGGGACGATGAATATCGGAGTTCCAAAAGAGATTAAGGAAGTTGAAAAAAGGGTAGGCATGACTCCGCAAGGGGTGGATGCTTTGGTGGCGCACGGTCATCGTGTGCTCGTTGAAAGAGGTGCAGGGGAGGGCAGTGGTTTCTCCGACCAGGAATACCGGAAAGCCGGGGCAACACTCGTTGAAGGGGCAAAGGATGTCTGGGGGGGAGCCGACATGGTGGTAAAGGTTAAGGAACCCCTGGGGCCGGAAATTTCTTTCATGAAGCCTGGTCAGGTCCTTTTTACGTATCTCCATCTCGCGGCAAATCGGGAGCTGACGCTCAAATTGATGGAACGGCGGATTGTCGGCATCGGTTACGAAACGGTCCAGGGGCGGGATGGCTCCCTTCCTCTTCTTCGGCCCATGAGCGAGATTGCAGGAAGGGCCTCGGTCCTTGCAGGAGGGATGTGTTTAGAAGCGAGGCATGGGGGGAGGGGAGTTCTCCTATGCGGGGCGTCGGGTGTTCCCCCGGCGAAGGTGGTCATCCTCGGAGCAGGGGTGGTGGGCGCCAACGCCTGCAAAGTTGCTCTGGGGATTGGCGCTCGCGTCAGCATTCTCGATGTTCACCCGGAAAGACTGAGTTATCTCCATGACATTACCCAAGGCCATATTGCCACGTTTATATCCAATCGAATGACGATCGGAGAGGAAATCGCAAATGCTGATCTTGTCATTGGAGCAGTCCTTATTCCGGGTGCCCACGCACCCAAGCTGGTGACCCGTCCGATGTTGAAAAGGATGCGACCTGGTTCTGCCGTGGTGGATGTCTCTGTGGACCAAGGGGGGTGTTTTGAGACAACACGCCCCACTACTCACGAGAGCCCGACCTACATCGAAGAAGGGATCGTCCACTATTGCGTGGCCAATATTCCGGGGGCCTTTCCAAGAACCTCCACGATTGCACTCACCAATGCGACCTTTCCTTACGTTCTTCAGATTGCAGACAAAGGTTATGAGAAAGCAATGGGAGAAAACGAAGCTTTGAGGAAGGGCCTCAATCTGATGGGTGGACAGATTGTTTATCAGGCTGTCGCCGAGGGCTTTGGACTGGCTTTTACGCGAAACCCCTTTAGCCCTGCTTCCTTGAAAAATCCGTCTTGATGTGGTAAACCCCGTTAGAAAAGGCAGGGGTGGTGTTGGAACAGTGAAGACATCCGAAAGAAAAAAATCGACCCGTTCGGCTAAACCCGGCTCGAGAGATAAAGGCCAGGGGAAGAAACCCCGCTTCCGTCGACAGGCTCGGGACACAGAGCCTGTCGAGGCGCAGGGTCAACCTTTGCCCGGGCCCCGACCTTCAAGTCGCAAGGCCGAAAGGCTGACCATCGCGATCGATGGCCCGTCGGGGGCCGGGAAGAGCACTGTCGCGAGATCTTTGGCCAAGCGGTTGGATTACATTTATATTGATACCGGAGCCATGTATCGTTCCCTGGCTCTCCGTGTTAAAGAGAAAGGCATCTCTCCAGAGAATGATCGGGCACTCAAGCGATTGGCTTTATCCCTTTGCATCCGCTTCGCTACGGAGGGAGAACAAACCCGTGTTTTTTGTGAGGACGAGGATATTACGGAATCCATCCGTACTCCTGAAATCAGCCGTCTCGCCTCGTCTATTTCGAAGCAAAAGGGTGTCAGAGAAGCCTTGGTCCAGATGCAAAGGGAAATGGGAAAGGAAGGTGGCGTCGTCCTGGAGGGACGGGACATCGGGACGGTTGTTTTTCCAGACGCCGATGTTAAATTCTACCTGGATGCCGAGAGCAATGAAAGGATAAGAAGAAGATATGATGAAATGATTGAAAAAGGAGCGAAGGTAGGCCTGGAAGAGACAAGGGAAGAATTGTTACAGAGGGACTATAATGATACGCATCGAGTTTATTCTCCTCTCAAAAAGGCAATGGATGCGATGTTCATTGACTCCACCCATCGGTCTGTGGAAGAGGTCGTGGAGGAGATGGTCCGGGTCATCGAACAAAAAATGAGGGATGATAGATGATGCGTATTGAGAGTTAAGGGATTGAAATAAAAAGAGAAAACTGTCCTCCCCGTTGCTACTTCGACTTCCGTTTGGGCCGTGCAGAAGACACGGACCGCTGGTTTGGCAGCTGAGCGACTCAAGGAGCTAAAAAATTTGTTTTTTGTTGCCTGGTATGGTATATAGTCTTGAATTATCGGAAGAAGGGAGTTTTGAATGGTGAAGGAAGAATTGGATTCCTCTGAGGAAGAGGAAAAGCAGACCTCTCGTGGAGAAGAACCGGAAAAGAGAGAGAAGAGAGAACTTCCTCGCAGGGATGAACCCGAAGATTTTCAAACACTTTACGAAGAGAGCCTAAAGACCCTGGAAGAAGGTCAGATCCTCAGTGGGATTGTCATGGACATTACTCCGGATCACGTGACCGTGGATGTGGGATATAAGTCTGAAGGGCAGATCCCCATGCAGGAATTTTTGAAAAGGGATAAGAAGGTCGATGTGAAGATCGGAGACCGGATCGATGTGCTCTTGGAGAAGAAGGAGAGCGAGGAAGGGTTACTGACCCTCTCGAAAGAGAAGGCGGATCGAATCAATGTATGGAGGGATATCAGCAGATCCTGCCGGGAGGGGGAGGTTCTCGAGGGGGAGATTGTTGGAAAAGTGAAGGGAGGGCTCTCGGTCGATATTGGCCGAATTCTCGCTTTTTTGCCGGGCTCGCAAATTGACTTGAAACCCATTCGGAATCTGGATGCCTTGATCGGGCAACGAATGAAATTCAAGGTGATCAAATTCAATCGGAAACGAAACAATATCGTCCTTTCCCGGCGAGTTCTCCTGGATGAAGAGCGAAAACAGCTGAGAGAGGAAACTTTAAAAAGTATCAAAGAGGGGGACGTTGTCGAGGGGACGGTGAAGAATCTAACCGAATACGGCGCGTTCATCGATTTGGGTGGGATGGACGGGCTGCTCCACATTACGGATATCTCCTGGGGCAGAATCGGGCATCCTTCGGAGAAGCTCTCCGTCGGAGATCGGATCAAGGTAAAAGTCCTTCACTTTGACCACGAGAAAGAAAAAGTCTCATTGGGGTTAAAGCAAGCCCTCCCCGATCCCTGGGAGTCCGTGCCCCAGCGATATGGGGTGGGTTCTCGCACCAAGGGGAAAGTCGTCAATGTGACCGACTATGGAGTTTTCGTGGAGTTAGAAGAGGGGGTTGAAGGGCTTGCCCACATCTCAGAGCTGACCTGGAGCAAGAAGACGAAACACCCCTCCAAGATCGTTCACATCGGTGATACGATCGAGGTCATGGTCCTCGACTGCGACCCGGCCAAACGCCGAATCTCCTTGGGGATGAAACAGGTCGAGCCCAACCCATGGGCTCTCATCGAGGAGAAATATCCGGTAGGGACCAAGGTGGTCGGGAGGGTGAAAACCGTCACGGATTTTGGAATCTTCATCGGGTTTGACGAAGGGGTTGATGGGCTCGTCCATGTCTCCGAGATGTCATGGACGAAAAAAATCAAACACCCCGGCGAGCTGTATAAGAAGGGGCAGGAAGTCGAAGCGGTGGTCTTGAATATTGACCGGAAGAATGAACGCTTCTCTTTAGGGGTTAAACAGCTGACTCCTGACCCATGGAAAGATGTTGCGCGGAGATACCGAAAAGGAGAGGTCGTCGTTGGAAAGGTTACCAATGTGACTGATTTCGGCGCCTTTGTGGAATTGGAAGAAGGGATTGAAGGACTTGTCCATGTTTCTGAGATCAGCCGGGAAAAAGTGGAGAAACCCTCCGACGTCCTGAAGGTCGGGGATACCCTCTCCGCGGTGGTTCTTCACATCGACCCCCATGATCGAAGGATCGGCCTCAGCATCAAACTGCTCAAAGACAAGGCCGAGAAGGCGGAAATCGAAAAATATATCTCGGGCCAAGGCTCCACGTCTCCCAGTCTGGGAGAATTGATTCAGGAAGAGATGGAAAAGCGAGGCGGAGGCTTGCCTTCCAACAAGGACGACGCCTGAAACCGCCAATGATCAATAAGCAATGATCAATGGCCAATGATTATTGAGCAAGACTAGGTTGGCAATATCGGATAATTCTTGAGCACTGAACATTGGTAATTGGTAATTGGTAATTGGTATTGGATTCCTGCCTTAAGCCCTCTTAACATAAATATTTCTTACGATATCCCTGTCCAGCGCGAGAGTCGTTTCTCCCATCTGCACCACGTAAGAAGGGTTTTTCTGGTGCATTCTCAGAGTGCTTCCCGGAACGATCCCCAGAGTGCTCAACCGGTCGAGCCTTTGGTGTGATTTGGGTGCGATAAAGACGATCCGGCCTTCCTCTCCCAATCCCAATTCCTCCAATGGGATGACGAGAGGCTTCATCTCCTTTTTGAACTTTGCACAGCATTCTCCCCTGGGAATCGGTTTTCCGTGGATGCAAGTCGGTGGATGACCGAGAAAGGTGCAGACGCTTTCCGTTACCCCGGGACTCAAGATGTGCTCGAGTTTACAGGCCTCCTCTTCGACTTCCTCTTCGGACATTTCAAAGATTTCATGGAGGAGCCTTTCGGTCAGACGGTGACGTCGAACGATCTCTCTCGCTTTCTCCTCTCCGCGTTCCTTGAGGATCATTCGATTGCCTTCAATCTGAAAGAGATCGTCCTTGATCATCTTGCGAAGAATGGATCTCGCTTCAACGTCCTGGGTCATCTCAAAAAGGTGATCCATGTCAGAGACCCCTTCTTCTCTTAACGTCCAGACGAGTTCGAGGAGTTCGTCGATCCGGTCCTCTTCGACTCCATCCACGGATGCGCCCATCCTCTGATGGAGGCCCCGTTTGGATTCGGATTCTTTCGTCATGGTTTTACCTTTCTTTTCCAGAAGGATTTAAAAAAATCGACGATGGCCGATTGTTCCTTGTAGCTATATCCGCATTGAGGACAACAAAGGAGATTGCAGTTCTTTGAAAGCAGGCATCCGGAGTGGCATTTCATCTCCTGCGGAGAGAATTGCTTTCCGCAAAGCGGACACTTTTGCAGATTAGATGTTGACATATCACAGGGCCTTTCCGGAAATCCAAATATCAAATTTCGCACGAAGTGACGAACTGAAAGTGAGTCAATGTCAAATTATTAACAAATGACCGATGTTGCCGGTCATCGGAATTTTGGATTTGATTTGAGCTTTGACATTTGACATTCCATTCTTCATGTGCCTAAATCCCAAAAATGCTCAGCAGAAAATTTACTATCCCTCCCATCGCAAAAGCAATGGGGATGACCGCCGCCGATATCCAGAGCGCCTTTCTTACCCCTCTTTCTTTAATCATCATAAAAAACTGGGCGATGCAGGGGAGGAACAGGGTAATCGTGACTAAACTGACCAGGATTTGATGGGCGTCGAGTTGTCCTCCCTTGGCCAGTACGAATAGACCCGCTGCTCCGTAATCCCTTCTCAGGAACCCGATGATGAAGGCCTCGGTCACTTTGGCGGGGAGGCCCAGCCAATGGACAACCAATGGAGTGGCAGCCTTTTCCAAGAGGGCGAGTAAGTTTGTCTTATGCAGGCCGAAAAGAATAAGAGTCCCCAAGATGAAAAGGGGAACGGCTTCCTTTAAGTACCATTCCATGCGAGCCAGGGTTTTGACGACGACATTGGAGAGCAACGGAATCCTCAACGGCGGGATCTCTAAGATGAAATCGGAACTTTCGCCAGGAATCACCCGGGATGCCAAATAACCCACCAGGATGAGAATGCCGGCGATCATGAAGATCCATGCCAAGAAGTAAAGGGCAGGAAGGCTTGCAAACATTCCAAGAATGATTCCCAGTTGAGCAGAACAAGGAACGGCAAGCGCCAAAAGCAGCGTCACGATGGTCCGATCTTTTTCGGTATCCAGGATCCGCGTGGTCATGGTGGCCATGGTGTCACATCCCAACCCCAGAACCATGGGCAAAACCGCCTTACCATTAAGACCCATCTTTTTGAAAACCTGATTGGTCATCACGGCCAGCCGGGGTAAATATCCGGAGTCTTCCATCAGTCCAAAAACCAGAAAAAAACACCCGACGATGGGAAGAACGATGGCAATGGCATAAGTAAGAGCCATCGTGATGACTCCGTAAGGGCCGATAAAAAGCTCTTGGAAAAAGGGAATAGGGATAAAACGTTCAAAGAGGCGGGTGAGGGGAGGAAGGAGCCATTTTCCAAAAACGGTTTCCTCTAAAAATTTGACACTGGTCTGGGCTCCGAAGACACCGACAAATTCATAGGTCATCCAGAGGATGAGCAGAAGGACAGGGACCCCCCAGAAGGGGTGAATGGAGAGATTTCCGAGAAAGGAGGCGACCGATTTAGGTGCCTCTCCCCGGAGGCCCATGACCTGTGGCAGCAATTCATCTGCCTTTCGGAGCCTGGCCTGATTGATCAAGTAGCCGATTGGGTCGGCAAAATGGGCCTGGGTCTCCTGCCGGATTTTTTCGATTTGGAGAATGTCCTCTTCTGAAAGGTTGCGGTGGAGCCAATCCGCCAGGCTCTCGTCCCCGGAGAGCAGCATCAGTGCCAGAGAACGCCTGGAGAGAGAGACCTCCGGAAGGAAAGGGATGATTTGTGAGATACCCCGTTCAACGGCCTCCGGATAGTTGATCGGGATTGAAGAAAGAGGGTGACTCGTCAGGTTTTCTTTGATCTTCTCCAGACCTTTCTTTCTTGTGGCCACGGTTTTCAGGATGGGAGTGCCCAAGATCTCCGATAAGGTCTGAGTTTTAATTTCGATACCTCTGCTCTTCGCCTCGTCCCACATGTTCAAGAGGACGAGGAAAGGAAGCCCCATCTCTAACAGTTGAAGCGAGATGAGGAGGCCTCGACGAATATTTTTGGTGTCCATGACCTGGATCAGATAGCTCTTGGGCTCTTTGAGAAGAATGTCGCGAGTGACCTTCTCATCCTCTGACATCGGAATGAGGGAGTTGACCCCCGGGGTGTCCAATACTTGTAGTTTCTTTCCGTGAGCGACCAGGGTTCCGATGGAAACCTCCACGGTGGTTCCCGGATAGTTCGAGACGGTCACATATTTTCCCGTGAGGTAATTGAAGATGACCGATTTTCCGACATTCGGATTCCCGATGAGAATCACTTTCTCTTTAGGAGCTTCAGTCTGTTGGGTTTGGCTAATGCTGCAAGACTCCATACTTTAACTTTTTCTCCTGCCCGCTTTTTCCTTCCGGCGACATTCCTCACATCGACCGTAGAGTTCCATGAGGTGATGGGAGATCTTAAAACGGTAACGCTGGGCAATCCCCTTCTGAAGGGCTTCCAGAGTGGGGTCCTCGAACTCAATAATGTTTCCGCAATCAAGACAGATGAGGTGATCGTGGTGGCTTCCCTGTGAAGCAGGCTCATATCGCGTCTCCCCGTCCTCAAATTTTCGTCGGGTGGCCAAACCGAGCCGGGTCAAAAGCTTGAGGGTGCGGTAAACGGTGACGTAGCCGATCTTAGGGTTGGTCTTGGCAACCTGGGCATAAATTTGTGCGAGACTCCTGTGCCCGGAGGAACCCAGAAAGATGTTGAGAATCTCTTCCCGCTGCTTCGTTGCCTTCAGCCCTTCTTCGGAGATCCGTGCTTTAAAGAGGTCGGGTTTGATATGCCATCCTCGTTTTGAAATTGAATTTCAATTTCATGTTAACCCATCCTCCTTGGCCTGTCAACGGCAAAATTGACCTGTCCTCTCTTCTCTGTTAATATTTTAAATAGGACGAGTATCCCACGATGGCCCCTTCTGCCAGCCCGGACTTAGCTCGTTACGAAAAAATCGTTACCCACAATGACTTCGATGGCATTGTCAGTGCCTCTCTCTGTTCAAGGGTCTTAGGAATTCAGAAGGTGATGTTCACGGGTCCGATGACCGTCGCGCGCGCTCAAATCACGATCACCGAGAAAGATGTCGTCTGCGATCTGCCCTATCCCCTCGAATGCGGACTCTGGTTCGATCATCATGAGGGGAATCTCCAGGAGCTGACACTCCGCAAGATCGATGTCAAATCGATCCCCGGCCGATTCGATTTGAAGCCGAGCTGCAGCCGGGTGGTTTATGAGTATTTTTCCGAAAGAGAAGAACTCCCCTCTTATTTCATGAAAGCGGTGGAGGAGGCGGATGTGATTGACAGTTTTTCTTATGCTTCAATCGAGGATTGGAGAAGAGAGACCCCGGGGAAGGTGATCGATTCAACCTTGAAGGTCCTTTTCCGTTCGACCGAGGATCAGGCCAGCTATATGAGAAACGTGGTTCAACAACTTCGCGACCGTTCGATCGAAGAGGTATCCCGTCTTGACTTTGTTCAGAAGCAGTTAAGGCAGTATCGAGACGAAGAGGGAAGGATGCTTCGAATCATTCAGGATGCCTCGCATTTCAACGAGGAGGACAAGGAGAAAGAAGTGGTCGTGATCGATCTGACTTCTTATCAGCGAAGGCCTCACCTCATCAAAAACCTCGCCTTTCTGGTGTATCCCGAAGCGTTGGGGGTTTTGGAGGTTTACAGCTTGACGGACCATCAAGGGGTGAAAAGTAATCATTTCGGTCTCTCCATGGCCCTTTCCATCCAAGGAAACAAGAAAGACCAGAGTAAGAATATCGGCGAAATCATGCGAACACTCAACATCGGGGATGGCCATCCGGGGGCAGCTGCCGGCACGGTCCGCTGTCAATCCAAGCAGGAGATGCTGAAAAAGAAAAAGGAGTACCTGAGCCAGATCTTTAGACTTTGGTCATCTCAATAAGGTTTGCCGAAATCAAAGAGGTCAAAAAGGGAAACGGGAGGGCCCTTGGAGCCCTCCCGAAGAGATTACATTCCGAAGAGAGATTCGTAGGCTTTTACGCCAGCCTTGTAACCTGCCTCATCTTTTACCCATTCTTTGTGGCACCCATTGCATGAATTTGGGACGACGTTTTTCGGGTCCTTCTCGAACATCTCCAGACTCAACCGGGGCCGGATGATCCTAAAGTCGTGGTTGTGGATATCTCCAGCTTCTGCTGAAGCAGCCGTTTTCACCATGTGACAGGAGGAGCAGCGGCTGGTTCCCCTGGTCTCCGGGGCATAGTTGTGCTTGGTATGGATCCGAATAGCCCAAGGATTGGCAAATTTTTTGTCTTTACCATGGCACGAGAGGCAGAGGTTGTCGTTGTAATCGGCCTTGGTCAGTTGGGATGGACTGGGCCCTCCATGAGGATTGTGACAATCAAAGCAGAGGACCCGGGCATAAAAGTGACTACTCTTCTGAAAGTCGAGCCACTGCTGGTGGTGGGATTTAGAATGCGCTTGTGGATCTCCCCAGCTTCCAGGTTTAAACTGGTAATAATTGGATAGGGGGTCTCCTACTTTATAGGGTTTGTTCTCTTTGTCATTCCAGGGGTATTCAAAGATCCCGTTCGGACCACTGATCCCTCTCGAATGACATTGACCGCATACCTCCAGACTTCGTTCATAAGGCAATTTCCGGGGATGGATGATCTTTCCCTTGACCTTTGGAAATTTGACATGTTGAGAGCCCGGGCCATGACATCTTTCGCATCCATTATTAAGTTCAACGTATTTGGACTCGTACCCTCCTCCAACCTTCTTCAATTCGAGGCCGGTATTATGGCAGCCTGCACAGCTCATTTCGAAAGATTTCTCGATAGGAGGTTGTTTGAGACTTCCCTCCTCATTGTACCAACTCTGCAAGTTATAGGGAACCCACCGGGAGGTCGCCTGGTTCCACTGAAAGGGGAGGATGTAATGGTTATTTCCGATCTTGACTTGATAGAGTTGTCTCCAGCCCCATCCTCCTAAAGTCCTCGCGACTGCATAAGTGGCCTCCCTGAAAGGTTCTTTTCCTTCCATTAAGACGGCTTGATGGACGTCTCCGGGACCATCTTCTAATCTGGCAATGACTTCGGGAAGATTTCCGGTTTTCAGCTTAATCATCCCTTTCCAATCGACGACGAGTGTATCGTTGGTACGACTTTGGATCTGTTGAGATTTATTATGGAGCGTATCCTTCCACATATCGTAAATCGAAGCGTGGCAGGACATGCATTTTTTGGAGCCGACATAAGTGGTCTGACCCATTGCCAACGTCGGGATCAGGACCGAAAGAATAAAGGAAAATCCCAATAATTTTCGCATTGACTCTTTCCTCCCTTCTTTAACCTTTTCTTATAAACCGAAACCACTCTTGATCTTGTCGACAACAAAAAGGAGAAACAAACGATCCATGCCCCCTCCTTCCAAAATAACGGCTGCCGCAAAGGGGGATGGTCAATCAAACGCTTTTGATCAGAGGAAGATCTGGTTCTTGGATTTCAGCGTTTTCAGAAGATTAGAAACCCCTGAGCGTAATGCATTGAGCCGGTTAAAATAGATGGAAGCCAGCTTTTTCATCACTTCCATCCCCATTCGGGTTTTCCTCCATCTTTTTCAATAAATGATCTGCTTCGATCGCTAATACCCTTGTCGGGCTTAAACAGGTTGCTGTGACATTATACCGGAAAGGTTCAATCAGAGACGGGATTCCGAAAGTAGCCCCCTCCTTCTCAATTTTGGAAGCCATGAAATCAGTTTGTTCCTGTGCTTTCAGTCAGATTGACCGCTCCTTCGATCAGGATATACAGACGAAGCGCTTCCTCCCCCTGGCGAAAGATGATCTTCTCCCCCGGGAAAGATTCGACAGAAGATCGGGATAATACGGTATTCAGGTGAGATTCATTGAGACTTGCGAACAACTCGGTCTTTCTAAGCCATTCTGCGGAGACCATCTTATCCTCCCGGCTTTTCCAGAAGGGCCCAGAAAGCAAACACGAAACTCGAATATCGAAAAACGAAACAAATCCAAAATTCGAATTTTCCAAACCAAAGACTTTTTTTATATCTTGGCCTTTTGAATTTCTTTCGGATTTCGCATTTCGTGTTTCGAATTTCAGGTTTTTCGCTAGGGCATTCCTCGGTTAAGATACTCCATGAGGTCCACCATCTCTTTCCCGTCTACTTTCCTCCACGGGACCTTGGCCTTTCTCATCTTTTCCAACATCCCCGGCCCAT
>CAVPSJ010000009.1:0-17824 GCA_963708295.1 uncultured delta proteobacterium
CTTTCTTCAAATTCACAATCTCGAGGAAAATTCAATATCTTGAAATATAGATTCTGATTAATAGCTTAGAAGTGTAACTTTGACCGTAAAAATATTCTTCTATCGGTTCGAGTTGACATCTCCTCCCCATGTAATTATAATGTAATTACATTGAATTGAGAGGAAATGGCCCATAAATCCCATTTACAAGTAGTATTGGTAATTCCTCACGTGATCTGCGACTCCCTAAAACAATAATCACGCAAGCTGGCTTGACCGAAGAAGTGGAGTTGGAGTTCGAGATCGAGCCGTTGTGATCGCCCGAGCCACTTCCGCCCGTGCACGATGGGCAGCCGCAGCCAGTCAAATGCGTCAGCGTAATGACGATCGATTACTTGATCTGTTCCCACCCTCTTTGACGAACGGGAGTGGGAGTGGTAATGACTGAGGATGTTCGACGCGGTGATGTATTTTTGGTGAGTCTGGATCCAGCCGAGGGAAAGAGATGCAGAAAAATCGTCCCTGTGTAGTTGTCTCCCCGGAGGAGCTTAACGCTCTATTCTCGTACTTTTATTGTGGCCCCTCTCAGAATTGGAGGCCATCCTTATCCGTTCCGTGTCTCGTGCGGGTTTGAAGGCCGGCGGGCTATGTTGTGATTGACCAGATTCGCACTGTTGATCGGGAGCGCCTGGTGCGTCGGCTCGGAAAGCTGTTATCATCCACGCTGGGGCGTGTTCTTGCGATATTGCAGGAGATGTTCGCACTCTGATTACGCGTCAATAACCAAATCAACCTGACGCGGAATAGGTTGGGGTGAGTGGAGGGGCCCGGACCAAATCAAGTATTTGATAATTATAGGTGAAACTAAAAGAAATGACGCTGATTTACAACTTAGGGCCCCAATTTTGACAGGTGAAAAATCCCTTCCAATTTCTTGCCCTGATTTCGTTCGGAAGTTAAGTCATACTTCCCCAGATTTTCTCCTTGACTCCCCCTGCAAATTCCCCTAAATTTTACTAGAAATGGTCAGTGAATATATAAAATAAGGTTAGGTGATTATATGCCTATCGATGATGTGAAGTCTTATGTAACGAGTGCAATTTCTTATTGGGAAATACGTCGGATTATTTATAACGCTGTTCTTGGCGGTATTGTCATCGGGTACTTTGTCGCCAATCTCCCAACTTTGTTACAACTTATTACCCGTACGCGATCTTTGCGCTATTCATCCTGGCCGTTCTCGCCAATATCGCCTATTGTGCCGCCAACCTGGCCGACATTGTTGCGCAGATGTCGGCATTCCGAGATGTGTGGCTGCGTCTTAGATCGGTCCTGTTCTTGATTGGACTGGCCTTTGGTTCAATCCTTACGCGCTGGTTTACCATGGGCTTCTTTTCCAGAGTGAGACTAAATTGTGGAAGCCAATTCGTATATGTAAGGTTATCAAGGGGCGCGGGAAAAAACTGCCTTCCCCGTTAGCCTCGGCGTCGAAGCTGGAACAGAAGCCAATTCCGCGCGAAATCGTTGAGTCGGAAGAAAGTGCGACCTCTCGTGGGCGAAAATTATGAACCGGACATAGGTAATCATTCGCGGTGAAATGATGGGAACGGCCCCGGGCAGAAACAACGGTGGAAGGGTTGTTGGGTGTCAAGGGAATCTAGGCGTGAGTGAGGGAACCAGATAGGCATGGAATGGAGGTGATTTCATTGAGGATGAAAGATAAACGTAGCTATTGTGACCGGCGGCGGGAAGGGGATTGGCAGGGCTATTTCCCTTGCGTTTGCTGCAGAAGGAGCAATTGTCGTAATGGCTGCACGTGACCTCTCCAGTATGAAAGATACTGTCAAAAGAAATAGAGTCTATTGGAGGCAGGGCGGATGCTGTCATGACCGATGTTCGCTACGAAGACCAGATAAGAAACATGGTAGCTCATGTTCTAAGCAAATTCAGCCGGATAGATGTGCTGGTAAATAACAGCGGCATCACCGGCCCCACGATCAACCTGGCAGATATAGACCTTAAGGATTGGAACGATGTTATGGCTACTAATCTCACCGGGCCCATGCTTTGTGCCCGGGAAGTGATTAAGCCTATGATGGCTGCCCGGAAAGGGAGTATTATCAATATTAGTTCAGAGGGGGGGAGATCGGGCTATCCGATGAGAGGACCGTACTGCAGTATCCAAGCGGGGAGTCATTGCGCTGACCGAGACACTGGCTATAGAGGCTGGGGAATATAATGTCCGCGTGAACTGCATCAGCCCGGGAAGGGTAAGGGGAGAACGTGTCGAGAATGTTGCCAGGGCTAAAGCTGAATCGTCGGGTCTTGCTTTTGATGACGTGATGGCAGGCATGAGTCACGGATTGTTCTCTGAAGAGGTTAGTCGAAGCGTCCGAGGTGGCGGCTGCAGCTGTATTTCTGGCATCCGATGAATCCAGTGCCATCACCGGGCATACATTGGTCGTCAGTTGCGGCAAACATATCCTTGCATTAGGCCGAAATCCCTGACTCAGAAAGCGCCGTCAAGAACGTCCTGCCAAAAGTTTTGTGCAAGTGTTTTATGTCAAGGCAATTAGGTATGGAGATTGTTTCATGATGGGTCATCAGGCCCTAATCAGTGAGAAGGGTGGCGGGTCGGACCAAAGTAAGCATCTGACGACTTTAGTGCTAAATTTGAAAATTTGTGCAGAGAATGCTTGGAGTTGACGATGAGAGGGAGTAAATCCGTGTCATCAGGAGGTGCTGAAATCCAAAAGAATCGCAAATCTGTTGTGGAACCAAAAGAGGAAAGTTCCCATTGTGGAAGACGTTGACGTTCTCGTGGTAGGAGGAGGGATGGCAGGTGTAGGCGCAGCCGTCGCCGCCGGAAGGATGGGCTTAAAAACACTTCTCGTGGAGTACTTTGGCTGTCTGGGCGGAAATGGAACTTCGGGATGGTAAATAATTTCTGCGGCTATACGACCAGCGGGCCCAATAAGGTCCAAATCGTACAGGGGATCGGCGGAGAGATCCATAAGAAGTTGTTCCAAAGAAATGGGGTCAGCTCGATGACCAGTTACACCTTCAATCCGGAAATTCTGAAGATGGTGTTGGATGAAGAGATGGCCGAAGCAAACGTCAAGCTTCTGTACTATACGCAAGTCGTTGATTCGATCGTAGAAAAGAACGTCATCAAGGGAGTCTTCATTGAGAATAAGGGAGGGCGTCAGGCCATCCTGGCAAAGAAGGGTCCTGGATTGCAGCGGGGACGGTGACGTATGTGCTTCAGCTGGCGTGCCCTTTGAGCTGGGGGATGGAAAGGGCGGATTTCTGGCCTGCGATATGGTTTTCCACGTCGTCAATGTTGGCCCAAATTTCAACCCGAGCACGGTCAACCCCGCAGCAGCCGAGGCCATGAAGTCGGGGGAATACAAGATCACCAGGCCGCAGGCCATTATCCAGAACATCATGATCCCCGGGGCATTTTGGGTCAATTGGGCTGGAGTTCCCAGGGCAGTGAATGGCATCGATCGATACGGATCTCTCTTACTCAAGCTTCCATTGAGGGGAGAAAGGTTGTCCGTGAATTAAGGAGGTTTCTCAGAGAGAAGATAGCAGGCATGGAAAACGCGGAGGTTATTGATACTGCGCCGAAAATGAGGTTTGAGAGAGACCCGAAGGGTGATGGGGGGACATCTGTTGACGGGTGAAGAGGTTTTAGCGGGGACAAAGTTCAAAGATGGGATTCGGAGCCTGTGCCTGGCCGATTGAGATCGTTGACCCCGCGAAGGGGAAGAAAGTTTGTTTTTTGAAGGATGGCGATTTCTACACGATCCCGTATCGATGTTTAGTTCCAAAGAAGGTAGAAAATCTATTGATGGCCGGAAGATTCGTTAGTTGTAATCATGAGGCACAGGCGTCGGCTCGAGTCATGGGGCCGGCGGTCGTCATGGGGCAGGCGATCGGCACCGCTGCTGCGCTTTCCATTAGAAAGGGAGTGTCGCCGAGAGACCTGGATGTCAGTCTTTTGCAACAGGAATTGGTAAAGGCCGGAGTTTTCTGGGATGACGAAGCCGGTCTGCCAGAATGGAGAATCTCGCGGTTTATTCTTGAAAGGAGGAAGATCATGAGACGGTTTGTTTTTGTCGTTGGTTTATCCTTGGTTTGTTTTGGATGGAGTGCAACACTCCCACCTGTTCAGGCGCAATCTTACCCCAATCGTCCAATTCAGCTGGTCATCCCAGGCGCCGCCGGTCTCATGCAGGATATCCCGGCAGGCTCCTCTCTGAGGAGGTGGGAAAGCTTATTAAACAGCAGATTGTCGTGCTGAACAAACCGGGTGCCTCGATGACCCTGGGCACGGACGCTGTGGCGAAGAGTAGAAAGGATGGCTTACACATTGCTTTTCACTGCCACGGCCCCTCTTGTCTATCCGCGCGTTTTTGCATCCCAAGTCCGTTCCTTACGATCCGGACAAGGAGCTGGAACCTCTGGGCGGGCGTGCCTGATTTCCTTTACGGTGACCGTTCAGGAAAGTTCCCCCTGGAAAACGTTTGGTGAATTAATCGACTATGCCAAGAAGAATCCCGAGAAACTTCGCGTAGGCACTCCGGGCGTTGAGACGGCTGCGAACTTCGACCTTCAAATCATTCAGAACTTAACGGATACCCGGTTCATTCACATCCCCATCACCAAAGGCCCTGCCGTATCTTTGCTCGGGGGACACATTGAAGTCGTGGTGCTCCCCATTACGGAGGTCATTTCCTATGCCGAGGCTAAGAAGTTGAGGATCCTTTTGGTCAGCAACAAAATGCCGGAGATCCCCAATGTTCCCACACCCAGGGAATTGGGCTACAAACAGGACCTCCTCCCAACCTGGTTCGGATTTTATGGGCCATCCGGAATGCCGGAGGAGGTGAAGAAAGTCTTAGTGCCGACTATTGAGCAAGTGATAAAGAATCCCGAGATGAAAGCCAAACTCGAAAGGATGCATTTCGTCGTTGACTATAAGTCTCCTGCAGAGATGAAGAAATTGGTCACGGAAGAATATGAAACCGTCAACGGCATGGCCAAGACATTAGGCTTGGGCAAGTGATTTTGATTTCATGAGGAGGGGCATGATACAAGCATTTCTATCTCTCCTCCTATGATTTCAAAAAGTACTGGAGATAAATCACGGGGGGAGAGACTTTATTTTCGTTGCGGCTGTCTGAAGATGAAGACAAGCAGATTTGACAAGGTTCTTTCTCGGGTCGCGATCCTGGCGGTTGGAGGCTGTATCGTGTCCGTCTTTCGAATCGCCTTACACTATTGTTTCCAGATTGTGCATTCGCCTGAGCAGGAAGAACATTGGAACCGCGTATTCCCCACTTTCGCTTCAGTATTTTTATTTTCATTGTTCCTCGCATTGGGATGCCTCATGGTGCACCGCATACATAAGTAATCATCGGCAGTTTCATTGTCTAGGATAAAATCTGACGAAATGGTTTTGAAGTTTCCCATCACCCTATCGGCTCGATTGTGTCGTTCCCCGTGAGGACAGGAATCGAGAACTTACGAAAACAATCTGGATTCCTGCTGGAGTTTATCCCGGTGAACATCGGGGCAGGAAAGACAATCGATACATACCAGCTTTAGGGCGGTTTTCAAATAGCTAAGTCTGTTTGGGGCTCAAAGTTTTATTTGGCAAATCGGTTGATCCATAATATACTCTTCTCTATTGTGGGGTTCAGAATCCGGAATTCGGATGAAGTGTCTCTCTTTTTAATTCCGCACTCCGCAATCTAAATGACAATGGCCTACGCAATCAACGCAAAAGGAATATTTAAGACCTTCCATTCGGGTTGGTGGAAGAAGCGGCATAAGGAAGCCCTGAAGGGGGTCGACCTCCAGATCGAGGAGCGGGAAATCTTCGGCATATTGGGGCCCAACGGCGCCGGGAAGACGACGCTTTTATCGATTTTCTGCACCTTACTGCTTCCAGATCGGGGCGATGTTCGCATTTTGGGCATGAATGGTCTCTCTGACGGACATCAAATCAGGAAACGAGTGAACTTCGTGAGCGGAAATGCCAACTTTCTCTGGAGCCTGACCGTAAAGGAGAATCTTCACTACTATGGCATGCTTTACGGGTTGGCGAGAAAAGAGCGAGAGAAAAAGGTTGAAACATTGATCGATATTTTCAACCTGGCAGAGCACAGAAATATTCCTTTTGACGAGCTTTCAACCGGGACGAAGCAGCGACTCACCCTTGCAAAATCCCTTATTAACGACCCCGATGTTCTCTTTTTGGATGAACCCACCGTCGGACTCGATCCGGACATTTCGATTCGGATTCGGGAGGAGATTCTCTCGATTCATAAAGAAAGGGGTATGACTGTCCTCGTCACCACGCATAATATGAAGGAGGCGGAATATCTTTGCGGTCGCATCGCTTTCTTGAAAGAGGGAAAGATCCTTACTACCGGAACAGCAGATGCCTTGAAACGAATGGTTCGAATCGGGGATCGGATAAAGATCGAATTTAGGGGGAGGATCCAGGAAGACGAATTGCTCCGCGCCGAAGGTGTGATCAATTTTACGGTTTCCGATAGCTTATGTGAAATCGTGGTGGATGACGGAGAGAGAAGGTTAGGGAGCTTAATCGCCTTGCTTTCGCAGGGCGACGTTCAGATCAAAAGGGTCACGCTAGGGCAGACCGATCTGGAAGATGTGTTCGTCGAATTTGCAAAGAAAGAGCAGAGTTCTGATTTCGAGAGATGATAAGACTGACTCATCGGGCCATCATTGAGAAAAAATAAGTTGCGAAAATCTCCCCATACCCCTCTCCTTCGATAAGCTCAGGATGGTGAGCAAGTCGAACCATTTGCTAAAGAGGGGTAAATTCCATCCTTGGTAAGCTTGCCCGCCGGTAAGCAGGGAGGGGAAGAGGGATCGTGGTGGATTATGAACGGGGCTGAACTGCTTATAAAGACTGCGATCGGGGCAGGGGTGAAGGTCTGTTTTGCTAATCCGGGGACGACAGAACTACCCATCGTTACAGCGCTTGACAGAGTGCCGGGGATCAGAGCCTATCTAGGCCTCTTCGAGGGTGTTTGTACCGGCGCTGCCGACGGATACGGGCGGATGCTGGATAAGCCAGCGATGGTGCTGCTTCACCTGGGGCCCGGTTTTGCCAATGGGATAGCGAATCTGCACAACGCACGGCGTGCCAAATCGCCGGTGCTGAACGTCGTCGGCGAACATGCGACCTGGCACCGGGATGCGGACCCGCCGCTCGCCATGGATATTGAAAGCCTTGCCAGGACGGTCTCAGGATGGTGGCGAACGAGCAAATCAGCTCAGAACATTCCGTCGGACATCGCGCACGCTGTGACTGCGACTCGGCTGGGTCAGGTTGCAACCCTGATCGTACCCCATGATTTTCAACTGGCTGAATCCGATGGGTACAAGGTGATGGAGCTTGGAAGACCATTTGACCCCCTTGAAACCAATTCTCTAGAAGCAATAGCCTCTCGGTTGAAAACCTTTCGTAAGGTGGCGGTGATGCTTGGCGGAAGGGGATTGCGAGAGCGTGGCCTGAAAGCAGCCGCCCGCATCCGGAAGAGAATAGGATGCGATCTTCTAGCCCCGACCCTTCCTGGATATATGGAACGTGGTCCAGGACTGCCCATTGTCGAGCGCATTCCATATTTTCCGGAGCGGGCAGTTGACATGGTTTCGCGTTATGAGATAGTCCTCTTTGCCGGGGCCTCGGAGCCCGTGACCTTCTTCGGGTACCCTGGTGTCAGGAGCCGAATCTTATCCGATGACCAGGAGAGAATTAATCTATGTACAGACAAGCAGAATGTCGTGGAGGCGCTCGAGTCCCTGGCGGATGTTCTGAATGCGCCTTCGGATTTGACCGTTGAGGGTAATCTCACAAAGCCGAAGCGGCCGGGAATACCGGAGGGAGAGCTTACAGCCGAAAAGGTCTGCCTCACCCTGGCAGCAATGCAGCCGGAGAATGCCATCATTGTCGACGAAGCCGTGACGACAGGATTGTCTTATTTCCTTCTCCCAACCGCGCTCCCGGCCCATAGCGTCGTGAATGTCTCGGGTGGCTCCATCGGGCAAGGCATGCCCTGTGCCACCGGTGCTGCAATCGCCTGTCCCGATCGGCCGGTGATTGACCTGCAGGCGGATGGGAGTGCCCTGTACACCGTTCAGGCCCTGTGGACACAAGCTCGTGAGGCCTTGAACGTTACCACCCTGATCTGCTCGAACCGGAGTTACCGCATATTGCAGATGGAGCTATCCCGTTCCGGTATCGAGCCCTATGGTCCCAATACCCGGGTACTGACAGAGCTGACAAACCCCCCGATCGATTGGGTGAGAATCGCTCAGGGGTTTGGAGTCCCGGGGGTTACTGTTAGCACCGCCAAAGACCTTGCGCGGGAGCTGGGTAGAGCCCTTTCTGAGCCGGGCCCCCATCTGATCGAGATGTTATTGCCATGATGAGAGATTTTGGCGGGATCAGGCTACCCAGCTTTAGAATGCGGTCATTTATGGGCAATGACACAGCTTCCTTGGGAGGGAAGGGATGTTGGAGGTTTCATTGGATTTGCAAAAAGGACTGATTCAAACATGGGCCTTCGTGTTTAAGAACTGGATCATCGCGAAACGAAACATCTTCAGCCTCTTCGAGATCCTTTTCTGGCCGGTGGTGGGCTTTTTTTCCGTGGGTTTTTTAACGAGCTTTCTGGAACTGGACCCTAACAAGACCGGCTTCATTCTTCTCGGTATTATCGCCATGAGTGTGATTCAGGTCTGCCAGATTGATGTGGCCTATGTGTTGCTCTACGACCTCTGGTCAAAATCTCTCAAACATACATTCATTGCCCCGGTCCAATCCTTCCAGCTGATTTTGGGCTCCTGGCTGATCGGGGTGGTTCGTTCGTTCTTCGTCTTTTTGGTACTTTCGGTTTGCAGCAGCCTTGTCTTTGGGTTCGACTTTTGGCGGCCGGGGCTGGGTCCTCTTATCCTTTTTCTTTTAGGCATCTTCCTCACCGCTGCCTCGGTGGGGATGAGCGTTTGTATTTTGGTTCTCCTCTTCGGATATATGGCTGACATCGCGGCCTGGTCCTTGAGCAGCCTGATGGCCCTGGTTTGTGGGATCTACTATCCTGTCTTCATCCTTCCTTTTCCCTTCCCGGAAATAGCCCAGGCCATTCCCCTGACGTATTTTCTGGCATACTTCCGTTCTTTTTATGGTTTCGACGAGGGGTTTAAGAACGTTCTAAGTTGGGGGTTCGGTTTGGCTGGATTTTATGTTGTCGTTGAAGCAATCCTTTTCAAGGCTGTGCTGCAGCGAGCGAGAAGGACCGGCGCCCTGATTAAGCTTTCGGAGTAACCGCGCTCAAAGCTGAAGGGTGAAAGCTGAAAGCTCAAAGCTCAAAGCTCAAAGTGAAAGCTCAAAGCTCAAAGATTCAAACCTTAATGATTCGTCCTGCACTCCGCATTCCCAGATTATAATGTTTCCCACATTCGCTTTATCTTCTCTTTGCTGATCTTGAGGTAATCCCTGTCTTTGGAGAAGACTTCGAGGGTGATGGTCTCATCATACTGGACCTGTTTGAGTTCTTTGATAATCTTTTCGAAATCGATCATCCCGGCACCGATCGGCAAATGAGCATCTTCCTTTCCGAAGTTATCGTTGGCGTGGACATGGCCAATTCGGTAACCATGGAGGCGGATAAACTCCGAGGATCTGTTCTTCCCAGCGCCGAGATTGGCATGGCCAACATCCAGGGCAAGCTGAATTTCCGGAAAAGTATCGAAGACGGCCTGGAACTCATGAGGTTGCGAGAGAAAGCGAGCCTGGGGAAACATGTTTTCAATGCAGAGGGTGATATTGAGGCTCACGGCCTTCCTCAAGATGGCTTCGAGAGATTCCATTGCATATCCCTTTGCCCTGTCCAGGACGAATTTCCCCATACCGGTGATGAAAGCAGGGTGAAGCACGGCTTTTTCGATTCCCAATTCCGCCGAGGCCTCGAGGGCTGCAAAATTTTCCTGAAGAGAGGCCTTCCTTAGACTCTCGTAGAGGTCGGAGGTCCAGACAAACGTGGGAAGGTGTGTCATGATACCCATTGGATATCGATCCAAAAGGCCGAGGATCGCCCGTTTTTGTCCCAGGATTTTTTGTGGAAATGCCTCAGGAGGATCCATGGTCAGTTCCACATAATCGAAACCCATCTCTCCGATCTCTTCTATCTCCCTCAGCAGTGGCTTGATCGGAAAATTCATCGCCCCGTATCTCATGATGAACTCCCATTCGGTAGATCAAAAGTGGTAAAGCGGAAATTGTGTTTCCGAGGACTCTCTTCGAACTTTGGGCTTTCAGCTTTGAGCCTTCAGCCTTGGATCTCATAGCTCTTGATTCTTAACTCTGAACTCCTTACTCCGAACTCCGAACTTGTTTTTTAGCTTCTCTCACCCAAATCCTAATCTTTGCTTTTTGGGGAGGAGCCCCTTCCCGGGACACCTGCTCGATCTTATCATAAAGGATTTCAGGATTCTCCTTTGCAAGCGAAGAAATCGAATCGATGCCCACTCCTTCTAATGAGCGAAGGTTCCCGACCCCGAGTCCTTTTAACCGAACCAGGCGGGCTTTCTCGACCCATTGAATGAGTGATTCCTTGGGAATAAGGAGGCGAAGCGCCAGTTCGTCCATTTCTCTCTTTTCTCTGGTTTTTGAAAGAAGGTCGCCCAAGGTTGCGATCCCTACTTTCGGAAGCTCTTTTCGGTAGTGAGGCTCTATCCAATAAGCATCCTCGATTCTGGGATAATAGGAGTCAACGGTATTTGAGTCGATGGCCCTGAACATAAAGACGCAGAAAATTCCAATGAGAATGGCCGTCAAGATGATCGTCATGGGTCTCGTCTTTTTCTGCTGATGCAGGCGACAGGTGGATTCTTCCCAACCCCTCCCAGACCGAAACAGAGAGATGAAGTTATACATCACATAAGCTTGAACCGCAAAAGGAGGAAAGCCGAGAAAACCGAGGAAAGGCATTTCAAACCCTTTTGGCCTTTCAAAGAAAGGGACCGTGTAAACCCATTTCGACAGGGCCCAAAAATTCCACAGCTCCCAGAGAAATCCGCAGATCAGTCCAGCAACGAGCAAAAGGTATATTTTTTGCGGACTTCCTTCTTCCAGATCTTTCAAGAGAGATTTGTTCCCGAGCCTGTAATTTAAGGGGTCCAGGAGAAAGATGAATCCGACCCAGATCAGGGGAAACAAATATTCAGGGACGAGCACGGATGACGCCAGGCAGAAGATTCCCAGGAGAATCAGAATGAAATGTCCTCCGGGCGAAAGGGCCGTTTTCTTGATCCTACATTTCCTAAACAATCCCAAAGACTCCAATAATTCAGTCGTCTCGAACATCCCCGGGAGGACGGTCCCATAGGCAACCGCGTAGCCCAACCATCTCTCGACCGTAGAGTGGGGAAGGTTGATATAAAACCAATTTTCTAAAGAGAGATTGGCAGCTTCGAAGATCAACCAGATGAAGATGGACCAGGGAATCATGAGAAGAAACTCTTTGTTTCGATTCATGATGAGAGAATTTCCTTTTAAACGATAAATGACTGCGTCGACAGTGAGGATATAAGACCACCAGGCAAAGGAATAAAACCAGCTGTAAAAGGGATCGATCTTTTTGAAAACAGCGATTTCAGAAACCAGGAGGAGAAGGATCCCGAAAATGCCATGAAGGGGAAGGTTCTTTTTCATCAAGCCTAATTTAGCATATTCGCAATCTTCAGACAATTGCGATGAAGTTTCTTGAAGCTCCGACCGTTCATCCCTCCGAGGCCGTGTTGTCATGTTCATTGCGAGGGAGAAAAACGACGAAAGCAATCTCATCACGAGTTAAAAACGAAGAGATTGCCACGCCTGCTTGCGGAAACATTTGTCTGCACAAACCGCTTGGGTTGAGAGAGGCACTCCGGCGTGCAGGCACTCTCTCCCGCTAAAGCGGGGTCGCTCGCAATGACAAGGAGGGATTGAGACGCAGTCTCGGATAAGACCGAGTGGGAGAGAAAAGACAGGTGGGTTGGTAACGAAAATTTTATTGCCCCTGGATAAGCAAGCGCTTTAGAATTTCATAGGGTTTGGTATAATGGGGTCGAGAAGGAAAGGGAATGGAATGAGGGGTTTCGAATTCAGCCGGGATGATCGTCTCCAGATGCAGCGTCTGGGTGTTTCGGAAGACCAGGTGAGAGCGCAGATTCAGGTATTCGGGAAGCCCTTGTTCTTCGCGCGACTCCGCCGGCCCTGTACTCTTGGAGACGGGATTCAACAGATTCCCCCCAGATACATTGAATGCTCTACCCATTTGCACGAAGAGGCTGCCCAGAAGGGTCGTTTCACAAATTTCTGCAGCCTGCGCACGGGGCGGCGGACGAAATGTTTAAAATTCCTCTTCGAAATCTATGGCCGGGCCACTTGCCCTCCATGAAAGAATTCCGTGAGGGCCGACAGAGGAGACCGGAAGGCAAAGGATTTTCTTTGTTTTTGCGATGGAATTCAAAAGTTGGCCTTTTTCGATGATTTGAAATGGAATTATGAGACAAGAAGGCCTTCGGTGGATGAGTTGTTTGAGGATCGATGGCAGAAAATTCTAAATCCATGCTGAGCAAGCAGGGCTTGAATTACGGGGTCCTTCCCAAGGGGTTATTGGAGTTTCACCGATATTCGTCTGGAAATCGCACGGCGCTGGAAGACGTTTGGTTGAGGGCCCGTGCGGTTACGGTTTGAGTGAAGATCGAAAGGAGTTTGCCCGCATTCACTTGACTGTCTCGCCGGAGCATGAAGGACCTTTCCGCCGATATTTTGAAAAGATAAAGTCTGGGTACGAGCAACAGTTTCAGTGCCTCTTGGAAGTCACTTTTTCGATTCAAAAACATTGACCGATACGATTGCCGTGGATTTGGAAAATCGGCCCTTTGAGAGGAACCGACGCCTTCTCTTCAGGCCCGGAGGCCACGGGGCGATTCTCTCGAATCTGGCGGAGGTCCAGGGGGATCTTATATTATCTCAAAAATATTGACAACATCTTGCCGGACCGGCTGGGGGGCTGCTGATAACTTGGAAGAGCATTAGGTGGACTTCTGGTAGAAGATGGCGGAAAAAGGATTGGAATTTGGTGGGGGCAGTTGACAGAGGGTTCGAAAGACGCTGGGCTGCTTGAAATGGTCATAGACTTGCCAGGAAAAGGCTTCTGATACAAGACTTAGCAAAGCTTTTAAACAATGGAGCATTGAAAAGAAAAGGGGTTACCTTCTGAAGGGACTGGAACCGTGCCTGAGGGTGTGCGGGATGGTTGCAAGTGGTAAAAGGAGAGTGCACGGGGGAGGGCCTTTCTGGTGGAAAGATGGGAATTTGTATTCTGCAAATCGTTGAAAGCGCCGAGGTGGATCCCCAATCATCTGAACAACAGGCGATTGGGGCTCTTCAACCAGTTTCAACCCCGTTGACCTTGTCTGCGCTGTCAAAGGGTGAATGCGTTGCCTGAAAAACTACGTCAACCCGGAGGCTTTATTTTCATTTCTTCAAAAGTCCAAAGACAGCCGGGTGCTCAGGAGTTCACTGGAATTACCCGGCTTATGGAACGGGGCCATGGCGGAGTGGATGACCCTCTTTGAGGTACCATGGCTACTTTTGCAACCCCAGTTAAAACGGTCAATGACTTGCTCAAATCCGAACATCAAGCTGGGTAACGAAGTCTACAAATTGACCTGTAGTCCTTTTTTCTTCAGATAATCCTTGACTTCCCTGATGCTTAAGATGCGGTAGTGAAAAACCGACGCAGCGAGTAATCTGAGCGCCGCCCTAACAAAGTCCCTCCTCCCGAGGAGGAGGGACTGTTGAGGAATACATGTTCACTCAGGATGTTGTTAAGTTAAACGAAACACGACAGTTGCTTTATCGGTGCCTTCAGGTGAGGGGAAGGTGAGTTTTTGATCTCTTCGATAATGCATTGTTCAAGAGTTTTATCCTTGAGTTTGCTCGAAACCAAGCTCACCTTCGTGACCTGGCCCTTTGAATCAATGACCATCGGGAAGGTCGCTTCTCCTTGATCGTAGGTTTTTCTCTCCAAGGCCTTTTGATAGCATATCTCGATAACGGGATCTGTTGTTTGAGGACATTTTCGAATGTCCTCCTCCACTGGACAGGCTCACGGTTGAAGTGATCTTTCTAATTGAGCAGACACGCGCGGCAATTTGGAAATCGAACGCTCATCCTTGCACTCCTCTTCTCTCACTTGGTTTTTTCAACCCCCGTGGATCTAAGAGCGGCAAGTGGTGACATGATTTTTGGGCAACCGTTCTCTTCCCAGGCATAGTCGGAGACCCCTTCAGGCAATGGAAGCGGTTGTTTCACCGTTATCGCCTCGACCGTTCACGAGCCGGACCTGGGTGTTGACGGCTATAAATGACGTATGAGCGGTCAGTAAGTTATAGCTAGGCCCAGGTGGGTCACTTGGGTGTCTCGGGTCCGGCATCTTGATGGAGGAGTTGTAGTCAGATAAGAGGGCTGATTCGATGTCGGGCCCAAAGGTATTGGAGGGCAGAATTGGATTGAGGGGTCTTTCTTTTCGGGTGTCATTTTATGTTGCATATGGGAGCGACCGCGCCATTCCGTCAGAGTTATTTCTCCCATTTGCTTTCCACGCCATTTTCCGAAGATGAGGACGGGCCGCTCAGCAAATACGTCAGGGAAGCTGAGGGGTTCCGCATCGTACGCATTGAACTTTCCAAAGTCCACCTGAGTCTTTGTAAGACCGGTGACTCTCTATTTTTCCTGTGAATTTCTCCGCCTTCTCGAGTTCTTCAAGCTTGCTGATGACAAACGGTTCGCCGACTTCCCACTCGGGCCATCCCTTCCAGGAGATGGCGGTTCACGCTTGAACCGATTCCGAAGGTGAACATGTTGGCATCGCCAAGGTTTTTCCGGATCAGATCAAATGACTTCTTCCTCCTACCGTGACGTAGCCAAGTCTAGTTGCGATCACCACAGAGCGGGAGTAGTTCTCGGACCGCGGCAAGTGAGAGGGCCCGCTTCAGGGCAGGCAGAAGCTCTGTCCCGCCGCCACCGTGTTGCCTGTCGATAAGGTTCGATTGCATAGCCGGATGTTTTCAGAGGTCTCTCGGGTAGGGATTGTTCTGACATTAGATGAGGAGCCACCGGAAAAGAGCAGTACGTTGAACTTGTCCGTGGGGCGGAGGTTTCGAATTAGATCTTTAAGGAGTTTCTTAGATATCTCCAGCGGGAAACCATACGTCGAACCCGAGACATCGACGATGAAGATATACTCGCGGGGGAGGAAGCTGGCTGACATTCCTACTCGTTTTGGAGGTTGAAGCATAAGAAGAAAAAATTCTCTTTTTTTTTTCACCTTTCGAACAGAAGAAGTCCGGATTGCACCTTCCCGCCAGCGAGTTGGTATTTCAGGATGAAGTCGCGGTTCCCGCCGGTCTTTTCCGAGGGATCGAGCTCTGATGGATGCACGGGAAGGCCCATGGTACTGGATGTTTACCTTATTAGAGGAGTCAGGCGACATTCTGAATGGGAAGACCAGCCGCAAGATTGGCGGTCAGGTCAAAGGTGTAGGACTGGAGATTCACCCTGGCGTTGAATAAGGGTTCTCCACCCACTTCTGAGGGGGGAGGGCTGTTTCTGCAGGCTGGTTGGAATAGCGCGGTCCCAACCGACGGTTGGATAAACAAATTCGTAGATCCCATCGGTTGGGACCAGGAGCTCGGTATATTTCATCTCCACCTGGATTACGTCTCCGGGCAAGATGTTGGCGACGTTTCATCTGCGAACGACATTGGGTCTCTGTTGTTCTAACAGGGAGGCGCTTCCTTTGTTGCTTTGCCTCTTCGTACTGACGCCGCGCTTCTTTGTCGCGTTTTGAGATCTTGGCAATGAGGGTTCGTTTTCCAATGGTCATTTTCATTCCGTAAACCGCGGCTCGGGTCGACGCGTCGGGGAAGATGTAGATCGCCTCAAGAGGTCTTTTGCCTTCGTTCTTATAGACTTGTGTCACGATGACATCAGCGATCACTCCTACTAGCTTGATATCAGCGGAGGTTGATTTCAGGGCGTTGGTCCACTCTGGGGTCGTCGCTCTTAACGAAGAAGTACGGGGAGAGGGTCTTGTTGATTCCTCCATGGGTTGGCCCAGGGCACTCGCAGCAAGAAGCATCAACATTGCGAAGAGAGGAGGCAAAAAGACTGTTTATCGAGGCCATTTTCGTTTCCCTTTGGATTGGAATTCGATTCACTAAATAGACAAGAAAGAAACAAAAAAGTTTCCGGATTTCTGAAAGATCATCTGGAATAGATTTAAAGATAGCCCTGAAACAAGGGAAGGAAGCGAGTCAATTCTGGCTGGATACAGATGCTTAGGAGATTCTGAATCGAGACTGTAGGTTGACCGGCGCTTACTTATTTTTCCCCCAAAGCTTCATTCTTGAGGAATCGATTTGCAATCGATCCATCTCCAGGTGCTTGAGGGGACGTCATAACGCATTATATATCCCGCGAATGGCTGCGAAAATAGAATTGAGATTTTTTTCTGCATAAATCAATGAATAAGTAACTTTTACCATCTGAGAAAGGAAATGAGCGTCTGAGTTTCCGACCAACGGGAATCCAAAAGATTGGGCTCCTTCTGACCTCCTTTGATTAAAGTTGATCATCGAGGAATGGAAATGGCGGTGTTCGAGCGCGTCAAAGAGATTCCGGTGTTTCAAAAGGTATCCATTTAAAGAATAGGTTCCAGGGAAGTGGGGTCGGGGCAACGATCAAGGTTTCCGGGCGACGCAATTTTGAAAGAGACAGAAAATCCGAGCACATTCGATCTATCGGGCAGCAAAAACGAGGACATGACGTCTTGAATCGTCATCTCGACGCCGGGGATGAGGAGGATACCTCTTCCGGGCGTAGGAATGAAGGTCGTGATTGAACGTCATGTGATGATGGTAATCGAAATAGCAGTTCAAAATTTTCATCGGCAGCTTGGAGATAAGCTCTTTTGCCGAGTATCGTACGCGGGGTCAAGGGGATCTTCAGCCGTGTGGAGGTGCAGGTCAGCTTTCAGCGGTCTCTGCTTCTATTTGTCTTCGCAATCGATTCCTGGCAAATTTCCTACATGCCACCCGTGTCGATTCAAACTGCTATTTATAGATTTTCGTAGGGTAATCTGGAATTTCTCGAAAAATTGATCTTTAATACGGAATAGGTATATTTTTGTATGTTAATCATAACACCTTTTTGGAGCGCAATCTTCTGTATTTTGGAACAATTCTCACCCCTCATACAATTCTACTAACGAATCTTTCTTTCGAAAATATATTTTATGCTCAACTTTTAAAAAACTATTATGATATTATTGTGTTATGAGATTTAAAGCGTTTTTTGATGAACTTCCAGATTTGGCACTATTTATTATGCGAATGACAGGCAGAGCTAAAGATCGACTGTGCTCATAAAGTTGTGTTCGCTTGGGCTTGCGTTGACCGCAGGGCTCATATTCTTGATTTAAGGCTGAAGAATGGCCGGAGATCCAGTTTTCATCTTGTTTATTTCACATTTCCCGGAAGTCCCGTCCTAAACAAACGCCGGAGCGTTCTCATTTGTTCATCCAAAAAGGCTCAAATGAAAAGTTTTTCTTAGTCGTGAGATATACGGAAACACAGGTTAGCCTGAACCAGCTCGGCAAATTGGGTAAACTGGGTGGAATGCTTATTAATCACCGATCCTGCCGAAGAAGCTCATATTTCCGTCTGGATCTACAAAAAGAAGAATGGA
>CAVPSJ010000010.1:0-16635 GCA_963708295.1 uncultured delta proteobacterium
GCTGCCATACGAAGAATCGCAAATCCGTTGTCGAACCAAAGCGGAGAGTCATTACCGGCTGAAGACGTCGACGTTCTCGTGGTGGGAGGCGGGATGGCAGGCGCGGGCGCAGCCGTCGCAGCCGGAAGGATGGGGTTGAAGACACTTCTCGTGGAGTCCTTTGGATGTCTGGGCGGAAATGGAACTTCGGGGATGGTAAACAATTTCTGCGGCTATACGACAAGCGGGCCCAATAAGGTTCAAATCGTGCAAGGGATCGGTGGAGAGATACATAAGAAGTTGTTTCAAAGGAATGGGGTCGGCTCGATGACGAGTTACACCTTGAATCCGGAGATTCTGAAGATGGTGTTGGATGAAGAGATGGCCGAAGCAAACGTCAAGCTTCTGTACTATTCGCAAGTGGTTGATTCGATTCTAGAAAAGAACATTATCAAGGGAGTATTCATTGAGAATAAGGGAGGGCGTCAGGCTATCCTGGCAAAAAGGGTTCTGGATTGCAGCGGGGATGGTGACGTATGTGCTTCAGCCGGCGTCCCCTTTGAGTTGGGAGACGGAAAGGGCGGATTTCTGGCCTGCGACATGGTTTTCCATGTCATAAACGTCGGCCCAAATTTCAACGCCAGTACGGTCAATGCGGCGGCAGCGGAGGCCATAAAATCGGGAGAATACAAGATCACCAGGCCACAAGCCATTATCCAGAATATCATGATCCCGGGGGCATTCTGGGTCAACTGGGCCGGGGTTCCAAAGACAGTGAATGGCATTGATCCATACAATCTTACTCAAGCTTCCATTGAGGGAAGAAAAGTTGTCCTTGAATTACGGAGGTTTCTCAGAGAGAAGATAGCTGGCATGGAGAGCGCGGAGGTCGTTGATACTGCGCCGAAAATAGGTTTAAGAGAGACCCGAAGAGTGATGGGGGGACATTTGTTGACGGGTGAGGAAGTATTAGCGGGGGCAAAGTTCAAAGATGGGATTGGAGCATGTGCCTGGCCCGTTGAGTTCGTTGACCCCGTGAAGGGAAGAAAGTTTGTTTTTCTGAAGGATGGCGATTTTTATACGATTCCGTATCGATGCTTAATCCCCAAGAAAGTAGAAAACTTACTGATGGCCGGAAGATTTGTCAGCTGTAATCACGAGGCTCAGGCGTCGGCCCGGGTCATGGGACCGGCGGTCGTCATGGGTCAGGCGATCGGCATCGCTGCAGCACTTTCCATTAAAAAGGGAGTGTCGCCAAGAGACCTGGATGTTAGTCTTTTGCAGCAGGAATTGGCAACGGCTGGAGCTTTCCTGGGGTGACGAAGCGATCTGTCATAATGGAGAATCTCAGAATGTATTCTTGAAAGGAGAAGATCATGAGACGGTTTGCTCTTGTCGTTGGCTTATTTTTAGTCGTTTATGGATGGAGTGTGGCAATCCCCCCTGTTCAGGCGCAACCTTACCCTAATCACCCCATTCAGCTGGTCATCCCCGGCGCCGCCGGTCTCATGCAGGATATCCCCGGCAGGCTTCTATCCGAGGAAGTGGGAAAGCTTATTAAACCGCAGATTGTCGTGCTGAACAAACCGGGTGCCTCGATGACCCTGGCACGGACACTGTGGCAAAGAGTAGAAAGGATGGTTACACATTGCTTTTCACTGCCACGGCCCCTCTTTCTATCCGCGCGTTTTTGATCCCAAGCCGTTCCTTCGATCCGGACAAGGAGCTGGAACATTTGGGCGGGCGTGCACTGATTTCCTTAGGTGACCGTTCGGAAAGTTCCCCCTGGAAAACGTTTGGTGAATTAATAGGCTCTGCCAAGAAGAATCCCGAGAAACTTGGTAGGCACTCCGGGCGTTGAGACGCTGCGAACTTAGACCCTCAAATCATTCAGAGGTTAACCAATACCCGGTTCATTCGCATCCCCATCACCAAAGGCCCTGCGTGTCTTTCTCGGGGGACACATTGAAGTCATGGTGCTCCCCATTATGGAGGTCATTTCCTATGCCGAGGCTAAGAAGTTGAGGATCCTTTTGGTGGCAACAAAATGCGGGGATCCCCAATGTTCCCACACCCCGGGATTTGGGCTACACAACGGACCTCCTCCCAACCTCGTTCGGATTTTCTGGGCCATCCGCAATGCCGGAGGAGGTGAAGAAAGTCTTAGTGCCGACTATTGAGCAAGTGATACGAATCCCCGAGATGAACACCAAACTCGAAAGGATGCATTTCGTCGTTGACTATAAGTCTCCTGCAGAGATGAAGAAATTGGTCACGGAAGAATCTGGAACCTTCAACGGCATGGCCAAGACATAGGCCGGGCAAGTGATTTTGATTTCATGAGGAGGGGCATGATACAAGCTTTCTATCTTCCTCCTATGATTTCAAAAAGTACTGGAGATAAGTACGGGGGGAGAGACTTTATTTTCGTTGCGGCTGTCTGAAGATGAAGACAAGCAGATTTGACAAGTTTCCTTCTCGGGTCGCGATCCTGGCGGGTGGAGGCTGTATCGTGTCCGTCTTTCGAATCGCCTTACACTATTGTTTCCAGATTGTGCATTCGCCTGAGCAGGACATTGGAACGCGTTATTTTCGCTTCAGTATTTTTATTTTCATTGTTCCTCGCATTGGATACCTGCATGGTGCACCATTCAAGTTGAGTTCGGCAGTTTCATTGTCTCCATAAATCTTGACGAAATGGTTTTGAAGTTTCCGTCGCCCTATCGGCTCGATTGTGTCGTTCCCCGTGACGGAATCGAGAACCGGAAACCGATCCCTGCTGGAGTTTATCCCGGTGAACATGGGGCAGGAAAGACAATCGATAATACCAGCTTTAGGGGCTCAAATTTTTATTTGGCAAATCGGTTGATCCATAATATACTCTTCTCTATTATGGGTTCAGAATCCGGAATTCGGATGAAGTGTCTCTCTTTTTAATTCCGCACTCTGCATTCCGCAATCCGCAATCTAAATGACAATGGCCTACGCAATCAACGCAAAAGGGATATTTAAGACCTTCCATTCGGGTTGGTGGAAGAAGCGGCATAAGGAAGCCCTGAAGGGGGTCGACCTCCAGGTCGAAGAAAGGGAAATTTTCGGCATCCTGGGGCCCAACAGGCGCGGGAAGACGACGCTTTATCGATTTTCTGCACCTTACTGCTTCCAGATCGGGGCGATGTTCGCTTTTGGGCATGAATGGTCTCTCTGACGGACATCAAATCAGGAAACGAGTGAACTTCGTGAGCGGAAATGCCAACTTTCTCTGGAGCCTGACCGTAAAGGAGAATCTTCACTACTATGGCATGCTTACGGGTTGGCGAGAAAAGAGCGAGAGAAAAAGGTTGAAACATTGATCGATATTTTCAACCTGGCAGAGCACAGAAATATTCCTTTTGACGAGCTTTCAACCGGGACGAAGCAGCGACTCACCCTTGCAAAATCCCTTATTAACGACCCCGATGTTCTCTTTTTGGATGAACCCACCGTCGGACTCGATCCGGACATTTCGATTCGGATTCGGGAGGAGATTCTCTCGATTCATAAAGAAAGGGGTATGACTGTCCTCGTCACCACGCATAATATGAAGGAGGCGGAATATCTTTGCGGTCGCATCGCTTTCTTGAAAGAGGGAAAGATCCTTACTACCGGAACAGCAGATGCCTTGAAACGAATGGTTCGAATCGGGGATCGGATAAAGATCGAATTTAGGGGGAGGATATCCAGGAAGACGAATTGCTCCGCGCCGAAGGTGTGATCAATTTTACGGTTTCCGATAGCTTATGTGAAATCGTGGTGGATGACGGAGAGAGAAGGTTAGGGAGCTTAATCGCCTTGCTTTCGCAGGGCGACGTTCAGATCAAAAGGGTCACGCTAGGGCAGACCGATCTGGAAGATGTGTTCGTCGAATTTGCAAAGAAAGAGCAGAGTTCTGATTTCGAGAGATGATAAGACTGACTCATCGGGCCATCATTGAGAAAAAATAAGTTGCGAAAATCTCCCCATACCCCTCTCCTTCGATAAGCTCAGGATGGTGAGCAAGTCGAACCATTTGCTAAAGAGGGGTAAATTCCATCCTTGGTAAGCTTGCCCGCCGGTAAGCAGGGAGGGGAAGAGGGATCGTGGTGGATTATGAACGGGGCTGAACTGCTTATAAAGACTGCGATCGGGGCAGGGGTGAAGGTCTGTTTTGCTAATCCGGGGACGACAGAACTACCCATCGTTACAGCGCTTGACAGAGTGCCGGGGATCAGAGCCTATCTAGGCCTCTTCGAGGGTGTTTGTACCGGCGCTGCCGACGGATACGGGCGGATGCTGGATAAGCCAGCGATGGTGCTGCTTCACCTGGGGCCCGGTTTTGCCAATGGGATAGCGAATCTGCACAACGCACGGCGTGCCAAATCGCCGGTGCTGAACGTCGTCGGCGAACATGCGACCTGGCACCGGGATGCGGACCCGCCGCTCGCCATGGATATTGAAAGCCTTGCCAGGACGGTCTCAGGATGGTGGCGAACGAGCAAATCAGCTCAGAACATTCCGTCGGACATCGCGCACGCTGTGACTGCGACTCGGCTGGGTCAGGTTGCAACCCTGATCGTACCCCATGATTTTCAACTGGCTGAATCCGATGGGTACAAGGTGATGGAGCTTGGAAGACCATTTGACCCCCTTGAAACCAATTCTCTAGAAGCAATAGCCTCTCGGTTGAAAACCTTTCGTAAGGTGGCGGTGATGCTTGGCGGAAGGGGATTGCGAGAGCGTGGCCTGAAAGCAGCCGCCCGCATCCGGAAGAGAATAGGATGCGATCTTCTAGCCCCGACCCTTCCTGGATATATGGAACGTGGTCCAGGACTGCCCATGGTCGAGCGCATTCCATATTTTCCGGAGCGGGCAGTTGACATGGTTTCGCGTTATGAGATAGTCCTCTTTGCCGGGGCCTCGGAGCCCGTGACCTTCTTCGGGTACCCTGGTGTCAGGAGCCAAATCTTATCCGATGACCAGGAGAGAATTAATCTATGCACAGACAAGCAGAATGTCGTGGAGGCGCTCGAGTCCCCTGGCGGATGTTCTGAATGCGCCTTCGGATTTGACCGTTGAGGGTAATCTCACAAAGCCGAAGCGGCCGGGAATACCGGAGGGAGAGCTTACAGCCGAAAAGGTCTGCCTCACCCTGGCAGCAATGCAGCCGGAGAATGCCATCATTGTCGACGAAGCCGTGACGACAGGATTGTCTTATTTCCTTCTCCCAACCGCGCTCCCGGCCCATAGCGTCGTGAATGTCTCGGGTGGCTCCATCGGGCAAGGCATGCCCTGTGCCACCGGTGCTGCAATCGCCTGTCCCGATCGGCCGGTGATTGACCTGCAGGCGGATGGGAGTGCCCTGTACACCGTTCAGGCCCTGTGGACACAAGCTCGTGAGGCCTTGAACGTTACCACCCTGATCTGCTCGAACCGGAGTTACCGCATATTGCAGATGGAGCTATCCCGTTCCGGTATCGAGCCCTATGGTCCCAATACCCGGGTACTGACAGAGCTGACAAACCCCCCGATCGATTGGGTGAGAATCGCTCAGGGGTTTGGAGTCCCGGGGGTTACTGTTAGCACCGCCAAAGACCTTGCACGGGAGCTGGGTAGAGCCCTTTCTGAGCCGGGCCCCCATCTGATCGAGATGTTATTGCCAAGATGAGAGATTTTGGCGGGATCAGGCTACCCAGCTTTAGAATGCGGTCATTTATGGGCAATGACACAGCTTCCTTGGGAGGGAAGGGATGTTGGAGGTTTCATTGGATTTGCAAAAAGGACTGATTCAAACATGGGCCTTCGTGTTTAAGAACTGGATCATCGCGAAACGAAACATCTTCAGCCTCTTCGAGATCCTTTTCTGGCCGGTGGTGGGCTTTTTTTCCGTGGGTTTTTTAACGAGCTTTCTGGAACTGGACCCTAACAAGACCGGCTTCATTCTTCTCGGTATTATCGCCATGAGTGTGATTCAGGTCTGCCAGATTGATGTGGCCTATGTGTTGCTCTACGACCTCTGGTCAAAATCTCTCAAACATACATTCATTGCCCCGGTCCAATCCTTCCAGCTGATTTTGGGCTCCTGGCTGATCGGGGTGGTTCGTTCGTTCTTCGTCTTTTTGGTACTTTCGGTTTGCAGCAGCCTTGTCTTTGGGTTCGACTTTTGGCGGCCGGGGCTGGGTCCTCTTATCCTTTTTCTTTTAGGCATCTTCCTCACCGCTGCCTCGGTGGGGATGAGCGTTTGTATTTTGGTTCTCCTCTTCGGATATATGGCTGACATCGCGGCCTGGTCCTTGAGCAGCCTGATGGCCCTGGTTTGTGGGATCTACTATCCTGTCTTCATCCTTCCTTTTCCCTTCCCGGAAATAGCCCAGGCCATTCCCCTGACGTATTTTCTGGCATACTTCCGTTCTTTTTATGGTTTCGACGAGGGGTTTAAGAACGTTCTAAGTTGGGGGTTCGGTTTGGCTGGATTTTATGTTGTCGTTGAAGCAATCCTTTTCAAGGCTGTGCTGCAGCGAGCGAGAAGGACCGGCGCCCTGATTAAGCTTTCGGAGTAACCGCGCTCAAAGCTGAAGGGTGAAAGCTGAAAGCTCAAAGCTCAAAGCTCAAAGCTCAAAGATTCAAACCTTAATGATTCGTCCTGCACTCCGCATTCCCAGATTATAATGTTTCCCACATTCGCTTTATCTTCTCTTTGCTGATCTTGAGGTAATCCCTGTCTTTGGAGAAGACTTCGAGGGTGATGGTCTCATCATACTGGACCTGTTTGAGTTCTTTGATAATCTTTTCGAAATCGATCATCCCGGCACCGATCGGCAAATGAGCATCTTCCTTTCCGAAGTTATCGTTGGCGTGGACATGGCCAATTCGGTAACCATGGAGGCGGATAAACTCCGAGGATCTGTTCTTCCCAGCGCCGAGATTGGCATGGCCAACATCCAGGGCAAGCTGAATTTCCGGAAAAGTATCGAAGACGGCCTGGAACTCATGAGGTTGCGAGAGAAAGCGAGCCTGGGGAAACATGTTTTCAATGCAGAGGGTGATATTGAGGCTCACGGCCTTCCTCAAGATGGCTTCGAGAGATTCCATTGCATATCCCTTTGCCCTGTCCAGGACGAATTTCCCCATACCGGTGATGAAAGCAGGGTGAAGCACGGCTTTTTCGATTCCCAATTCCGCCGAGGCCTCGAGGGCTGCAAAATTTTCCTGAAGAGAGGCCTTCCTTAGACTCTCGTAGAGGTCGGAGGTCCAGACAAACGTGGGAAGGTGTGTCATGATACCCATTGGATATCGATCCAAAAGGCCGAGGATCGCCCGTTTTTGTCCCAGGATTTTTTGTGGAAATGCCTCAGGAGGATCCATGGTCAGTTCCACATAATCGAAACCCATCTCTCCGATCTCTTCTATCTCCCTCAGCAGTGGCTTGATCGGAAAATTCATCGCCCCGTATCTCATGATGAACTCCCATTCGGTAGATCAAAAGTGGTAAAGCGGAAATTGTGTTTCCGAGGACTCTCTTCGAACTTTGGGCTTTCAGCTTTGAGCCTTCAGCCTTGGATCTCATAGCTCTTGATTCTTAACTCTGAACTCCTTACTCCGAACTCCGAACTTGTTTTTTAGCTTCTCTCACCCAAATCCTAATCTTTGCTTTTTGGGGAGGAGCCCCTTCCCCCGGGACACCTGCTCGATCTTATCATAAAGGATTTCAGGATTCTCCTTTGCAAGCGAAGAAATCGAATCGATGCCCACTCCTTCTAATGAGCGAAGGTTCCCGACCCCGAGTCCTTTTAACCGAACCAGGCGGGCTTTCTCGACCCATTGAATGAGTGATTCCTTGGGAATAAGGAGGCGAAGCGCCAGTTCGTCCATTTCTCTCTTTTCTCTGGTTTTTGAAAGAAGGTCGCCCAAGGTTGCGATCCCTACTTTCGGAAGCTCTTTTCGGTAGTGAGGCTCTATCCAATAAGCATCCTCGATTCTGGGATAATAGGAGTCAACGGTATTTGAGTCGATGGCCCTGAACATAAAGACGCAGAAAATTCCAATGAGAATGGCCGTCAAGATGATCGTCATGGGTCTCGTCTTTTTCTGCTGATGCAGGCGACAGGTGGATTCTTCCCAACCCCTCCCAGACCGAAACAGAGAGATGAAGTTATACATCACATAAGCTTGAACCGCAAAAGGAGGAAAGCCGAGAAAACCGAGGAAAGGCATTTCAAACCCTTTTGGCCTTTCAAAGAAAGGGACCGTGTAAACCCATTTCGACAGGGCCCAAAAATTCCACAGCTCCCAGAGAAAGCCGCAGATCAGTCCAGCAACGAGCAAAAGGTATATTTTTTGCGGACTTCCTTCTTCCAGATCTTTCAAGAGAGATTTGTTCCCGAGCCTGTAATTTAAGGGGTCCAGGAGAAAGATGAATCCGACCCAGATCAGGGGAAACAAATATTCAGGGACGAGCACGGATGACGCCAGGCAGAAGATTCCCAGGAGAATCAGAATGAAATGTCCTCCGGGCGAAAGGGCCGTTTTCTTGATCCTACATTTCCTAAACAATCCCAAAGACTCCAATAATTCAGTCGTCTCGAACATCCCCGGGAGGACGGTCCCATAGGCAACCGCGTAGCCCAACCATCTCTCGACCGTAGAGTGGGGAAGGTTGATATAAAACCAATTTTCTAAAGAGAGATTGGCAGCTTCGAAGATCAACCAGATGAAGATGGACCAGGGAATCATGAGAAGAAACTCTTTGTTTCGATTCATGATGAGAGAATTTCCTTTTAAACGATAAATGACTGCGTCGACAGTGAGGATATAAGACCACCAGGCAAAGGAATAAAACCAGCTGTAAAAGGGATCGATCTTTTTGAAAACAGCGATTTCAGAAACCAGGAGGAGAAGGATCCCGAAAATGCCATGAAGGGGAAGGTTCTTTTTCATCAAGCCTAATTTAGCATATTCGCAATCTTCAGACAATTGCGATGAAGTTTCTTGAAGCTCCGCCCGTTCATCCCTCCGAGGCCGTGTTGTCATGTTCATTGCGAGGGAGAAAAACGACGAAAGCAATCTCATCACGAGTTAAAAACGAAGAGATTGCCACGCCTGCTTGCGGAAACATTTGTCTGCACAAACCGCTTGGGTTGAGAGAGGCACTCCGGCGTGCAGGCACTCTCTCCCGCTAAAGCGGGGTCGCTCGCAATGACAAGGAGGGATTGAGACACAGTCTCGGATAAGACCGAGTGGGAGAGAAAAGACAGGTGGGTTATAATGAAAAATCTTATTGCCCCTGGATAAGCAAGCGCTTTAGAATTTCATAGGGTTTGGTATAATGGGGTCGAGAAGGAAAGGGAATGGAATGAGGGGTTTCGAATTCAGCCGGGATGATCGTCTCCAGATGCAGCGTCTGGGTGTTTCGGAAGACCAGGTGAGAGCGCAGATTCAGGTATTCCGGAAGCCCTTGTTCTTCGCGCGACTCCGCCGGCCCTGTACTCTTGGAGACGGGATTCAACAGATTTCCCCGGATGCATTGGAATACTATACCCATTTGCACGAAGAGGCTGCCCAGAAGGGTCGTTTCACAAAATTTGTCCCGGCCTCCGGGGCAGCGAGCCGAATGTTTAAACTCCTCTTCGAAATCTATGGCCAGAGGCCACTTCCCTCCATGAAAGAATTCCGTGAGCAGGCCGACAGAGGAGACCGGAAGGCAAAGGATTTTCTTTGTTTTTGCGATGGAATTCGAAAGTTGGCCTTTTTCGATGATTTGAAATCGATGCTAGACAAGAAAGGCCTTTCGGTGGATAAACTATTAGAGGATCGATGGCAGAAAATTCTAGAATGCCTGCTGAGCGAGCAGGGCTTGAATTACGGGGTCCTTCCCAAGGGGTTATTGGAGTTTCACCGATATTCGTCTGGAAATCGCACGGCGCTGGAAGAACATTTGGTTGAGGCCATTCATACGGTTCGAGATAGGGAAGGAGTTTGCCGCATCACTTGTTTGTCTCGCCGGAGCAAGAAGGACCTTCCCGCCGATATTTTGAAAAGATAAAGTCTGGGTACGAGCAACAGTTTCAGTGCCTCTTGGAATCTCACTTTTTCGATTCAAAAACATTCGACCGATACGATTGCCGTGGATTTGGAAAATCGGCCCTTTCGAGAAGGGGACGGACGCCTTCTCTTCAGCCCGGAGGCCACGGGGCGATTCTCTCGAATCTGGCGGAGGTGCAGGGGGATCTTATCTATCTCAAAAATATTGACAACATCTTGCCGGACCGGCTCAGAGGGCCTACGATCATTTGGAAGAAGGCGTTAGGTGGACTTCTGGTAGAAATCCAGAAAAGGATTTACGAATACGTGGGGCGGTTGACAGAGGGTTCGAAAGACGCTGGGCTGCTTGAAACGGTCATAGACTTTGCCAGGAAAAGGCTTCTGATACCGGAGCCGCAAGCTTTTAAACAATCGACCGTTGAAAGAAAAGGGGTTACCTTCTGAAGGGACTGAACCGTCCCCTGAGGGTGTGCGGGATGGTTAGGAATGAAGGGGAGCCCGGGGGAGGGCCTTTCTGGGTGGAAGGGAAGGATGGGAATTTATCTCTGCAAATCGTTGAAAGCGCCGAGGTGGATCCCCAATCATCTGAACAACAGGCGATTTGGGGCTCTTCAACCCATTTCAACCCCGTTGACCTTGTCTGCGCTGTCAAAGATTTCCGGGGGAATCCGTTTCCCCTAAAAACTACGTCAAACCGGACGGCTGTTTTCATTTCTCAAAAGTCCGAAGACGGCCGGGATCTCAAGTCGCTGGAATTACCCGGCTTATGGACACGGGGCCATGGCGGAGTGGATGACCCTCTTTGTAGAGGTGCCAATCGCTACTTTTAACCCAGTTAAAACGGTCAATGACTTGCTCAAATCCGAACATCAAGCTGGGTAACAAAGTCTACCAATTGACCTGTAGTCCTTTTTTCTTCAGATAATCCTTGACTTCCCTGAATGCTTAAGATGCGGTAGTGAAAAACCGACGCAGCGAGTAGAATCTGAGCGCCGCCCTAACAAAGCCCCTCCTTAATAGAAGGAGGGGCTTTTGAGGTTTATAAATCTGCAGACACACTTAAGATGTTTTTAAGTTAAACGAAACAGTGGCAGTTACTTTGTCAGAACCTTCTGGTGCTGGGAAAGTTAATTCCTTGATCTTTTGGATGATGCATTGTTCCAGATTCTTATCATTGAGTTTGCTTGAAACCAAATTTACCTTTGTGACACGGCCTTTCGAATCAATCATCAGTTGAAAGGTGGCTTCGCCTTGGATATTCGGTTTCTTCTCCAAAGCCTTTTGATAGCAGAGTTCAATAGACGGGGATCTGTTGTTTGAGCACCTTCTGAATATGTTTCTTTGGATAGACCTCTGTTGTGGAGATTTCTCCCAATTCAACAGACACACGTACTGGTTTAGAAACGAAACGCTCATCTTTGCATCTCTTCTCTAACTTGGCTCCTCTCGACCTCGGTGAATCTAAAAGTGGCAAGGGGGGACATCGCTTTTTGGGCGACGCTTCCTCTTCCCACTGCATAATCAGAGACACCTTCAGGCAGTGGAAGCGGTTGTTTGACGGTTACGGCTTGACCGTCGACGAGTCTTACTTCCGTATCAATGGCTACGAATGATGTGTAAGCGGTCAGCAAATTATAAGTCAGACCGAGTTGGGTCACTTCCTTGATTCGATCGGCATCCTGATGCAGAGAGTTGTAATCAGAGAGGAGGGTTATTCGATGGCGGGCCCAGAGGTATTGGAGGGCAGAATTGGACTTGAGCGGTCTTTCTTTTCGTATATCAATTTTATTCACATAGGGAGCGCTGCTTGTCATTCCACTTAGAGTAATTTCACCCACTGGCTTGCCACGCCATTTTCCAAAGACAATGACAGGCCTCTCAGCAAACACATCAGGAATGCTGAGCGGTTCCACATCATAGACATTGAACTTTCCAAAGTCCACCTTGATCTTTGTTAATACAGGTGACTCAATCATTTTTCTAAATTTCTCTGCTTTTTCTCGAATTTCTTCAGGTTTGCTAATCACAAATGGTTCACCCATTCCCACCCTGGCCATCCCCTCCAGGAGATGGCGATTAACGGCTGAACCGATGCCGAAGGTAAACATATTGGCATCACCAAGATTTTTACGGATCAGGTCAAACACTTCCTCTTCAACCATGACATATCCGTCCGTTGCGATAACGACTGTTCGTGAGAATCCCTCAGATCTTGTCAAGGAGAGGGCCCGTTTCAGAGCCGGCAGAAGTTCTGTTCCACCGCCTCCACGCTGTTTGTCAATGAGGTTGATTGCACGATGAATGTTTTCGGAAGTGGCGGGTAGGGATTGTTCTGACATTAAAGAGGAGCCACCAGAAAACAGAAGCACATTGAACTTATCGGTGGGGCGAAGGTTGCCAATCAAATCTTTAAGAAGTTTTTTGGATATATCCAACGGGAAACCATACATGGAGCCGGAGACATCGACAATGAAGATATACTCACGGGGAGGAATCTGGCTGACATTTACTCGTTTCGGAGGCTGAACCATGAGCAAGAAAAAGTTTTCTTTCTCACCTTCGAATAGAAGAAGTCCGGATTGTACCTTACCACCGGCGAGTTGGTATTTCAGAATGAAATCACGGTTTCCGCCGTTCTTGTCTGAAGGATCGAGTTTGATGGACGCGCGGGAAGGGCCATCGTAATGGATGTTTACCTTGTGGGAGGTGCAGGCGACATTCTGAATCGGAAGGCCAGCGGCAAGATTGGCAGTTATTTCAAAAGTGTAGGTTGGAGGTTCGCCCTGATGGAGGTAGGGGTTCTCAACCCACTTCTGCGAGGGACGGGCTGTTTCTGCAGGCGGGTTGGAATAACGCGGTCCCACAACCGTTGGATAAACAAATTCATAAATCCCATCTGTGGGAACCAGGAGCTCTGTATATTTCAGCTCCACCTGAATCACATCCCCCGGCAGGATGTTGGCAACATTCATCTGGAAGACATTAGGTCTGTGTTGCTCTAACAGGGATGCACTTTTCCCCTGTTGTTTTGCCTCTTCGTATTGACGCCGTGCTTCTTTACGTTCTTGAATCTTGGCAATGATGGTTCGTTTTCCAATGGTCATTTTCATTCCGTAAACAGCGGCACGGGTCGATGCCGGGAAAATGTAGATCGCCTCCAGAGGTGTTTTGCCTTCATTCTTATAGACTTGTGTCACGATGACATCAGCAATCACACCAACCACTTTTACATCGGCGGATGTTGATTTGAGAGGGAGTTGATCCACACTGGGGTCGTCGCTCTTAACGAAGAAGTAGGGGGAGAGTGTTTTATTGGCTTCCTCCATAGGTTGTGCCTGCGTAACGGCGGCGATGAGTACCAACATTGCAAAAATAAACGGCAAAAAGATTTTGTTTATTGGGTGCATCTCGGTTTCCTCCTTTTCACTGGGTTTTGTTTTCACCTCAATAGACAAGGAAGAAACAAAAAAGTTCCAAAATTCAAAGAATAATTTGGAAGGGATCTAAAGATAGCCCTGAAACAAGGGAAGGAAGCGAGTCAATTCTGGCTGGATACGAGATTGCTTAGGAGATTCTGAATCGAGACTGTAGGTTGGACCGGCGCTTACTTATTTTTCCGCGAAGCTTCATCCTAAGGAATCGATTTGCAATGGACCCCATCTCTAAGTGCTTCAGGGGACGGGTGACAACCTCCACTCTGTTTCCGCGGATGGCTGCAAAAATAGATTCAAGGTTCTTCTCTGCATAGATCAATGAATAGGTGGTTCCCATTTGAGAGAGGAAATGAGCGTCTGAGTTTCCGACTAATGGGAATCCAAGAGATTGGCATACTTCCAAAGCCCTTTGGTTGAAGTTGATCATTGAAGAATAGAAATGGCAATATTCGAGGGCATCGAAGAGATTCAGGTGTTTTAAAAGGTGTCCGTTTAAAGAATAGCTACCGGGGAAATAGGGGTGCGGAGCAATGATCAAGGTTTCCGGACGGCGCAATTTTGAAAGAGAGAGAAAATCCGAGCACATTTTATACGGGGGAGGGTTGAGAACCAGGACATGACGTCTCTGAATCGTCATCTCTACGCCAGGGATGAGGAGGACACCCCTCTCCTGCGCGTAGGACAACAGGTCGTGATTGAAGGTCATCTGGTGATGATTGGTGATGGAAATCACGTCAAAGTCTTGATCAGCAGCTTTTGAGATAAGCTCTTTGGCCGTGTATCGTACACGATCAAGAGGATCTTCCGCTGTGTGAAGATGCAAGTCAGCCTTAAGGGGTCTCCGTCTCTTAGTTTTGGTAATGGATTCTTTCAATATTTCCTAATCCCACCCGGGTGTTTCAGCCAGCACCTAACTATAAGATTTCACAAGCGTCATGTCAAATTTCTGGAAGAATGGTTAATGATAACACTTTTTGGAATGACATTCTTCTGCATCCAGGAACAAAATGTGTCGCTCCTGGTACAAAATAAGCTGGCAAATCCTCGTCTCAGAAAAATCGGTTTGCCTTCAAATCTGAAGAAAAATATTATGATATTAAGGTGTTAAGAAATTTTCATAATTTTTCGGACGCCTCCAAAAACCTGGCATTAAATATGCCAACGATACCAACAGTTAAACATCTACTATGATCGCGAAGGGGCTCGGTACTGGGTTTGAATAAATACTAGATTGATTAAGACGGATAAGGCTGAGAAAATGACAATTCCTGGTTTAAGTTTCATTTCACATTTGCGCAAGTCTCGTTCTAAACAGATACCCGAGCGCCCCCATTTGTTTATGGCTGGTCTCAATCAAAAGGTTTTTCTTACCGAGTGGGGTGAACCGGAAACTCAGGTTAGCCTTAACCAGCTGGGCAAATTGAGCAACCTGGGAACAATGTTCTTAGTTGCCGAACCTGCCGAAAAGGCTCATACCTCTGTCTGGATATATAAGAAGAAGAATAGTATTCTCCTCTTTACAAGGGAGAAACTGGTTTCTCATTTTAGTTTCAATAGATTCAGATATGAATTAGAACAAGGATAAGAGAACCATCCTCGAACAGACCCCTGAAATTACCCGCAGAGATTTCCAGTCTGTGATAACGCAAGACTTGGCCCCATTTCACGCGGCGGCCCCATCGTTCTTTCAGCAGAATGAATATTACTGGATCACCCCTTGCTCTCTAAATTTGGCGATTTCGTCCCTTCTATAGCCAACCTCTAGTAAAATCTCTTCGGTGTGTTGTCCCAATGCGGGGGCTTCCCGGCGCCACGATGCCGGAGTCTCGCTGAAGTCCCAGGGAAAGCCAACCATCTTCATTCTGCCCCAGGCCGGGTGCTGGGCATCGATGAAGTATTGATTGGCCAAGGCCTGTGGGTCATTCGATACCTCTAAAGGCGTTTGAATCGGGGTAAAGATGCAGCCCTCTTCCGTAAGAATCTTCGTCCATTCATCTCTGGATTTTACGGCAAACTGCCGATCCAGAATGGCGACCAACTCTTCTGCGTTCTGTCCCCTGGCCTCAATACTATCGAATCTTGGGTCATGCTGTAATTCCTGAATGCCGACGGCCTTACAGATTTTTGGCCAGTATCTGTCCGGATCGAGGTGGGCAATAGCAATCCATTTGCCATCCTTGCACCGATAGTGATTATACAAAGGGTTCCCGGCCGCTGCCCTGATTTCCCTGGGGAATTCTTGGCCGAGTATGGCCGGGGCTGCCATGATAAATCCGAGCATAGCAATCAGGCTTCCCATCAGGGAAGTGTCGACCACCTGACCTTTGCCCGTTTTCTCCCGCGCGTAAAGGGCTGCCGTCACCCCCCAAGCACACATCAGTCCGCCTATTTCATCGCCAATTCCCGGCAGGATTTGACTCGGGGGAGTTCCCCGTTCGCCGCAGGACATCATCATCCCGGAGCGGGCTATCCCCGTATAGTCAAAGGAAAGCTCATTGGCTTCGGGTCCCTTTCGTCCCCAGCCTGAAGCCTGAGCATAGATAAGCCGCGGGTTGCGGGCCAGCAGGGTCTCGGGCCCGATGCCCAATTTTATCGGGGCTTCTATGCTCATGTTATTCAGAAACACATCCGCCGTCGATCAGTTTGAGAAAAATTTCTATCCCCTTTTTGTTCTTAAGATCTAAGACGATGCTTCTCTTGTTCCGGTTATGGTGCTCAAAGTAGTAATTCCGGCCCTTCAGCCCGGTCATCGCACCAATAATTTTCATGAATCCTCTTCCAGGATCCCCTGTCTTCGCTTCAACCTTGATGACATCCGCGCCGAGATCTCCCAGCCTCATTCCAGCCACAGGTCCCTGCTGAAACATCGTAATCTCCACAACCTTAACTCCTTTTAATGGTCCTGCCGTCATTTCAAAACCTCCTTGAAGAAAATTAATGAACGGTTGGTCCTCAATTTTATGCAAGTAAATGATTTGGAGAGAGTGATTGTTGTCTCTCCTCCAAAAAAAAAGGGCCATGGGTTTAACCCATGGCCCTCATATTGCTGAACGAAATCCATGGGCAGCTTTTATGGTCTGCCCATGGCCTCTTCTCAGTTAATTGCGTCTTCTGAGAGAGGAGGGCAGCCCTTTGTTAAAGCTAAAAAAGCCAAGGTTAAGGAAAC
>CAVPSJ010000011.1:0-321120 GCA_963708295.1 uncultured delta proteobacterium
GCTGCAGCTACGCCGACTGCTTCGGTATGATCGGCAAGAGAAGGTGAGATGGATATTTCTGACAACGATAAACCTTATGGACCACCGTCTTACTCGAGCAAAGATGATAAGGAATGTACTCCACCGCGCTGTCACCCGCAACCCCCGTCGGTATATCCAGGGACGTGATCTCTACGCAGATCCGGTGATCTCTCTTGAATAGGTTCGAGGTCGGAGCAATCTCGACGTCGTACCGGTTGATTTCCCCGGGCATCACAGGCTTCTGGGTGCTCCGCGTTAACGGATGAAACGGCGGCCCGGCAAGGACTTCTTTTCATCGACCGCCCGGTGGGAAGCCTTCAGCCACCCCCGGGTGACCTCTCTCTCAAAGACCTCCGGACGTTCCATCTCTCCCTCTCTCGCGGTCTGAACCGACACATCCGGCCCCACATCCTTGAGGATGATGATCCAGTTTGTATCCTCCTGGTCGATCTCCGCCCAGAAATGGAGCGAAGAAGCGGACCCGTCACTTCAATGTCGTCAGGAAGGGGATCGGTCATGTATCTCAGTTTCTGGACCGTTCTCGTTTGGGTAAGAGGCATCTGGGCAAAACAATCGGGGGCATCGATTCCGTCCCGGCTGGAGGGGGTGAAGGGCTCCCATCTTAGCCGCTCCCAACTGTCCAGATAGAGCTTTGTCCATTGGGTCTCTTTCAAGGGCCAATCGTCCGAATAGCGCCAGCGGTTCGCACCCATGACCCAGATCTTGACCCTCGGCTCATCCTTGATTCCGGTATCAATCCCCTTGAGCCAGTAATCGTACCAGCGCAGTATCTCATCGTGAAAGGCAGTCCAGGGGCGGGGCAGATGAGCCGGCCCGGTCAATATCAGTTTCTTGAAGGGTGCATTCTTGCATTTCTCCCAGTATCTGAAGGTGCCGAAAAGGTGGCCCTTGTAAGTGTAGGCGTACCATCCCGATCCGATATAGATCGGAATCTTCAATTTCTTTAATTCCTCTTCCAGTTCTTCTACGTTTTCTGGTTCATAGGGATCGATGAGAAGTCTGAAAAACCTTGTAGCCAGTTTTCCCCTTCTCTCCAGGATGTTGAAGATGGCGGTGTACATCCTGTAGTCCGGGTTGTTGTAGGCCTCTTTCCAAAGAGCCTCTTCCCTCGGAGTCAGCTTGATTTCTTTTGGATTGTCTGAACTGAATTTCAGCAGGTGAAACCACATGGTATGAATGACTCCTCCAGGGGCTGTCTCTCTGAAGGTAAAATTAGATGGGTCATAAGGGAAGATGGCCTTCAGGTGAGGGGGCTGAGTCATGGCGGCTTCCATCTGCCTTCTTCCATAATCCGATATGCCGATCATTCCGACGTTGCCGTCACACCAGGGCTGCTGTGCGATCCACTCGATGAGGTCGTAGGTATCCATCTTCCCTTCTATCCACGGATCGCCCGGGTCGGAATGACCGGAACCCCTGAGGTTGCCAACGATATGGACATACCCTCTTGAGGTAAAGAATGTGGTGTCTCCTCCCTCTGCCGGGTCCGCACCAAAGAGGAGCCCAGGCCGGCTGGTTATTGCATGCTTCCGCCACTTCAGGACTTTGTAGGAACTTGTTGTGAACAGCAAAGGCCAGCAAAGCCGGGAACCGGCCTTCGGCATCGGGTCGATAAACATCTACGGCCAACCTCACGCCGTCCCGCATCGGAACCGGGATATCAATGCCTTCGACTTTTGTTGAGTATACTGGCTGAGAAAGCTCTTTCTTTTTTTTCATTACGGTACCCCTCCTTTTGAGTTTAAAAGATTCTGTACTTATCGAAGGCCCTTTGATCGGAGAGTCATTTCGCCGGAATGATCTCGCCGATCTGGCCTGCGTCATGCTGGGAAAAAAAGACCCGTCCATCGGGAATGACGATGATGGCTCGCGGTCCGCTCTGCTTCGTCGGAAGCGGGTACTCGGCCAGGATCTCGCCCGCCGTCGTCATCCGGGCGACGAGGTTTAGGGCATTCTCGGTAACCCATAATTCCCCGTTTGGAGCGAGGGCGATCCCCCGTGGACTGGCCCCGGGACGGGGTAGGGAAAAGGCGACGGCATGTCCCTCGGAGGTCCATGCGACCGATGGCGTTGCCCACGCTCTCGACGAACCAGAGGTTTCCATCCGGTCCGGTAATAATCGCGCGCGGTCCGCTGTCACGGAGTCGGGGCCGGATACTCGGAGACGAGGCCATCCATGGTGATCTTGCCAATGCGATTGCCCGCCGCTTCGCTGAACCATAGATCATCGCCCGCCACCGTGAGCGCGAGGGGTTGACTGCCAGGAGAGATTCCCGCCGCATATTCAGTCACGACTCCTCCGGCGTGATTCTTGCGATTCGTCCAATGTCGGTTTCGGAAAACCAGACATTTCCGTCGGGTCCCAGGATGATCCCGTTGGGGCCGGCATTCGGCGTCGGCAGCGGGAACTCCGTGATCTCACCGTCCGGCGTGATCCGGCCGATTTTGTGGGCGGAGTATTCGGTAAACCAGAGATTACCGTCAGCGCCCGTGATGATGCCGATCGGTTGACTGTCCCGGTGTCGGAACCACGAATTCGGTGAAGGTTCCGTCTTTAGGAGAAAGGCGACCGATCTTCGACGCGCCACTCTCGCAAAACCAGAGATTTCCGTCAGGCCCGAGGGTAATGATGTAGGGCTTGCTGCCGGGTGTCGGTAATGCAGCGGTGTCTCAGCGAGATCCGTCAGCCAAATGGAATGTTTTCCCTCACGATATCTGCGACCGCCTCTCCTACAGGACCAATCCTTTCCCTCTTCCTATTCCTCCAGAGTTGAGAGCTTCTTTCGCTGGGTGATGATCGGGATGATCAACAAAAGGGCTGCGACGATTAAGAAACCAAGCGATATGGGCCGGGAGACAAAAATGGAAAAGTCCCCTCGAGATAGAATCAGTGATTGACGAAGGGTTGTCTCGAGCATCTTCCCCAAAACCAGTGCGAGCACCAGGGGTGCTCCTTCGTAACGAAACTTCTTCATCAGGTATCCGACGATTCCGAAGATGAGCATGATGACGACATCTCCGACGTTGTTCTCAATGCTGTAGGATCCGACCAGACAGAAGAGAAAGATCAAAGGATAAAGAAGATAATAGGGGACCTTCAGCACCTGTACCCACAGTGGAATCAGGGGAAGGTTGAGAACCAGAAGCATGCCATTGCCGATATACATGCTCACAATGGTCCCCCAGAAAACGTCCGGGGCTTTGCTCAACAGCAGCGGACCCGGCTGCAACCCATGGATCATCAGGGCCCCCAATAAGACGGCGACAACCGGGTTGGCAGGAATCCCGAGGGTGAGAAGAGGAATGAAGGCTCCTCCGGCGGCTGCGTTGTTGGCTGCTTCGGGTCCGGCCACCCCCTGAATAGCTCCCTTTCCGAACTCCTCCGGATGCTTGGAGACTTTTTTCTCAATCGCATAGGACGCGAATGAAGCGATGACGGCCCCTCCCCCGGGAATAATTCCCAGAAAAAAGCCCAGGACCGTTCCCCGAATAATGGACCCTATGGAGTCTGCCCAGTCTTTAAGGGTTGGGAGAAGGTTCTTGACTCGAGTGGTAAGAATGTCTCGCCTGATTTCAGTTTCCAGATTCAGGAGAACTTCGGAGATGCCGAAAAGACCCATGACCGTTGGGACCATGCGGAATACCATCTAGCAACATCCTGATGCCGTAAGTAAATCGGTATTCTCCGCCGATGGTATCCATTCCAACTCCGCTGAGGATCAGGCCGAAACCCGCCATCATCAGGGCCTTGATCATTGAACCGCTGCTGAGATAGGTGAGAAGCAGGATGCCTACAACCATCATGGAGAAATATTCCGGAGGCCCGAATTTCAGCGCCATGCCGGCCAAAGGAGGAGCCACAAAGGTGAGTGCAATGACGGCAAACGTCCCGGCAATAAATGAACCAAAGGCCGCAATTCCAAGGGCCGGACCTGCCCTTCCTTTCAGGGCCATCTGGTGCCCGTCCAGGCAGGTGACCACCGATGCCGCCTCGCCAGGGATGTTCACCAGAATGGAGGTCGTGGAGCCGCCATACATGGCTCCGTAATAGATCCCGGCAAGCATGATGAACGAAGAAACCGGAGTCACCTTGAAAGTCGCAGGAAGGAGTATGGCTATGGCTGAGGCCGGTCCGAGACCCGGCAAAACCCCAACCAGAGTCCCGATGAGCACCCCAAAAAAGCAGTACATCAGATTGGTGGGCTGCAATGCAACCTGAAACCCATAGAGTAGACTATGGATCGTCTCCATCGTTTCACCTCACCCTGCTCAGAACCTTAGGAACTCCAAGAGTCCTTTAGGCAATTGGGACTTGAGCCAGATTTCAAAAACCAAGTAGGAAATCCCCGTTACCACAACGCTCACAAAGATCGTCAACCCCCATCTTTTCTTCTCGATCGATTCCCAGGAGAAAGATAAAGAGCAACAGGGTGATGGGTATGAAACCCAACGTTTCCATGAAGAAGGCGTAAAGAAAGAGGGAAAGCAGGACGAGAATGATTTTCAAGACATTCTCCTTCCCGAAGATAGGGCCTTCGGGTTCCTCTGCTTTCCTCCCCGTCCATGCCCGGACGATGACCGCAATGGACAGGATCCCCATGGCGGCGGCTGTCCAGAAAAAAAGAAATCCCGGGCCCGGTTGATGCAGGCTTCCCAGGCCCAGGCGGTAGGATTCGATGCAGATAAACCCTGAAAAAAAGAGCCAAAAGATCCCGCTGATTCGATCTGCCTTGCTCATCCCGAAAACTCCCACGTGATCCGGATAACGACTACTCTGTTTATGGCACGCCATTCATCCGATTCCACAAAGAACGGTAAGTCCTGATCACCAGATCACTTCTTAATACCTAATTTCTCGGCGATCCCACTGGCTCTCTCGTACTCTTCTGCCAACATCTTCTTGAATTCCTCAGGAGACTTATAATCAACAGAGAACTCCAGCTTCTCGATCTTAGCCTTTAGCTTCAGGGTTCTTGAAGGCCTTTTCGATGGCTGGTACCAGCACCTTCTTTACGTCATCCGGGATTCCTGAGGGCGAAAAAAATGCGAACCACCCCGTGAAGAGATCTTGTTTGTAGCCAAAGTCCCTGATGGTGGGAACTTTAGGAAACTGACCCAATTTGGTCGATAGCAATAGAAGTCTCAGTTTTCCCGCCTGGACATACTGGGAGACCTCGGTGATGGGGCTAAAGGTCAACTCCACGTGCCCTCCTAATAAGGCGATGGCCGGCCCGCTTGCCATTGGAACATGAGTAAACTGCGCACCTGTCAGCGCCTGAACGACCTGCACATTAAAGTTGTCGGTGCTTAAGACGCCCGGTGTGGCCACCCGGAGTTTTCCGGGGTTCTTCTTGGCATAGTCCACCAGTTCCGGAAAGGTCTTCCACGGAGCACCCTCCTGAACCGTAACGGTAAACGGAAAGACCGCTTCCCCGCCTAAAGGCTCTAAGTCCTTTAATGGATCGTAAGGAACGATCTTTGGATTGGTGACCGGGGCATAGACGAAAGGCGTGGCACTGGCATAAAGAAGGGTATAGCCATCTTTCTTACTCCTGGCCACAGCATCCGTGGCCAATGTCATGGAGGCACCTGGTTTGTTCATCACGACAACTTGAGTGTTGAGTATTTTTCCCACTTCATCACCGAGAAGTCTGCAGGTGACATCCTGCATGAGCCCGGGTGTTCCCGGAGTCAAGAGCTGAATGGGGTGGCTGGGGTAAGGTTGAGCGTAAACAACTGGGACGACGTAGATAGACCACCAAGAATAAAGCTAGGACAAAAATAAAACGTTTCATGATCTTCCTCCTTTCAAAATTTGTCTAAGTGATTTCGATCCTGGAAGGGGTAATGAATTCCCTGTTCCTCCCTCCCTTTAAGTTACTCTTTCGAGATGACGGGTAGCAGCAAGTGTGACGGATATTTTTCGTTATGGTAAATTTTGTGAAGGACCGTTTTGCTGCTGCAGATATGGTACGGTATGTATTCAACGTTCGTTGCACATGCTGTCCCTGTAGGTAAGTCCAGACTCGTGATATCCAGGCAGATGCGGTGTCCTTTCTCAAAGAGATTCGCAGTGGACAGGATTTCAATGGCGTATTCATTGATTTCCCCGGGCGCAACCGGTTTCCACGCCTCCCTGGTATGAAGATGCCAGGGCTTCCAGGGCCTGGATCTCTCGGGATCAAGGGCTCTATGTGAGGCTTTGAGCCAGCCCCTGGTCAATTCCCTCTCCGGAAGGTTAGCCGGGACCTCGGTTTCACCCTCTCGGGCGGTATGGACTGAAACATCGGGACCAACGTCCTTCAGGATGACGATCCAGTTCGTATCCTTCTGATCGATCGAGGCATACAGATATAGAACAACGGGCCCAGCGATCAATGTGTCTTCAGGGAGAGGGTCGGTCATATACCTGAGCCGTTCGATCTTCCTTGTATGAGTGGGGGGCATCTGAACGAAAGCATCGGGTTCATCGTAAGCCTCACGACTGGAAGGAGTGAAGGACTCGGTCCTCATCCGCTCCCAACTATGCAGGTAGTATTTTGTCCATTTGGTTTCAGGAAGAGGCCAATCCTTCCCATAACGCCACTTATTCTCCCCCATCACCCAGTACTTGACGGGAGGCTCCTTCATGATGCCGTTGTCGATCCCCTTGAGCCAGTAGTCATACCATCTGACGATTTCGTCATGAAATGAATGGAATGGGCGTTCGAGGTGCGCCGGGCCATTGAACAACATTTTCTTGGGACCGTTGACGGAACAGTACCAGTGTTGCGCGCCCTGTAGGTGCATCTTATACGTGTACGCGTACCACCCGGCACCCGTGTAAACAGGGATCTTAATCTTCTTAAAATTCGCTTCAGCCTCTTTGACGATCTCTTCCTTATCAAAAGGGTCGATGAGGGCGTCGAAGACCAATGGACTGTGCTGTCCTTTCATCGTAAGCACGTTGTACATATTCGAGTATATCTTGTAGTCCGGGTTCTTCATCGCCTCCTTCCATCGTTTTTCCACTTTGGGGGGGAGCTCGCCGGGTCTGCCCTTCACTCCATGGATGACGCCTAATTGGTCGATAAGATACGTAAAAGGATGGAGAACACCACCGGGATATAAATCCCGGAAACCGAATATGTCTCCATACGCGTTACATGCATCGTAAGGGAAAATGGCCTTTAGATGGGGCGGCTGCTGCAGGGCCGTGCGCCACTGCATGCCGGCAAAGGCGGATATGCCGATCATCCCGATATTCCCATCACACCAGGGCTGTTTTGCCATCCACTCGATCAGGTCGTAGGCGTCCCACTCAGGAGAACCTCCATCTTCTGATTTCCCGACTCCTCTGGGGTTACCGATCACATGCACGTAGCCTCTGGAGACGAGGTACTTCGTGTCTCCGGCTTCCATGCCCCCCTGCCACAAAGGGGACCAAGCTGGCTGGGGTGGAATGGCCTCGGCAATTTCAGGGGTCTGCAAATCCTTATTGTGAACGGCAAAAGCCAAAACAGCCGGGAACTTTCCCGAGGCTTCAGGACGGTAGATATCGACGCATACATGAATTCCGTCACGCATAGGAACCAAGATATCTCTTTCTTGCATCATTTTTTCATAAAACGAAGCCTTTGAACCGGATGATCTCGTTTTCCTACTCATTTCGTCCTCCTAATGGTGTGCTTCGAAATTCCGTTTCGATGAGCGGCCGGCCGGAAGCGCTTTTGAGGTTTCACCAGGCAGTGGTCATACGATTTCATAGGAAGAGATACGAATATTATTTTCTTTATCAGTTTTTCTCAGAATTGTCCAGTCATCTTATTCGTGGCGTTTGTGCGACTTCTGGCAACTTCCAGTGCTTTGCAGTTTACTGAAGGAGAATTACAGTCGAGGGAGGACGGCATCGGCAAGAGGAGCATCAAGCCCCCCTTGCCGAAGATCATCTAAGTTCGCTTTTTCAAACCTTGTGCCGCGGAGTCGATCACTTGATTCCGCGTAACTCACGGATAGAGACCAGTTTCGCCTCTTTGGGCAGCATTTTGTAACTTCCATTTGAAACAAGAACAGGATCGAAGGGAAACTTCTTCCCCTTGATCCATTGAAGCCCGCCAGAAGGCACAATGGCGATATTCTTCTCATTGAATTTGATCTGCCCCTGTATCGTACTCAGGTTAGTCGCAGCAAAAGCCTTGCGAACAGTCTCTTTGTCAAGCGTCTGTGCCTGTTTGAGCACGTCGGCCAAAATTTCATACCCCCCATATAACCCACCCAGAGGTGCAGTCCATTGTTTACCCGTGGCGGATTCATAGCTGTCGGCCAACTGTTTTCCGGACTCACCGGTGAGAGAAGACTTGAAGGGATAATCAGGGTGCCAAACGGCTTCCGTCGAGGTTCCTAATCCCAGATCTCCGCCGATGGCTTCGACTGCTGTGGGGAACATCAGTGCTCTTCCGACGGTGCAGATTTTCGGTATGAAGTTCTCGCGGAAACATTGCCTCCAGACTGTTGTAAAATCGGGGGGTGACATGTTTGCGAACATGATTTCCACGTTTTCTTTCTTCCATCCGCTGATAATCGTGCCGTAATCCATGGTTCCTGGTGGAAATCGGCCGATATCAATGACCTTATACCCCGCGCCTCCAAGGGCTTTGTTCGATCCATCCGCCCAGGCGACACCATCGGGATCGTTCTGAGCCAGGAGACCGACGATTTTGTTGGTCTTGACATCGTCCCACATCGGCATGAAAGAGGCCAAATAATCCCTAACGCTGAAGGAGGCATCGAAAGACCAAGTAAAAGGCCCCCCCAATAAGAACATTTCGACGGGCATCATGGTACTGACGCAGGGCACCTTAAACCTCTCGCAAGCAGCCGCCACCGGACTGACCGTCGCTGGCGTTGCAGAAACGTACATGATGTCTATATTGTCATTAAGGATGAGCTTGGAGCCGATATCTCCCGCTTTCGAGGGATTGCTCTCGGTATCCACAATTTTGACTTTCACCGGAAGCTTTTTCCCGGCTTCCTTGATGAAGATACCCCCATCCTTGTTGATGTCGGCGAGGGCTTTGTTGTCGATCCAGGGTGACACGGTGGTAAATGCAGACACAGGTCCTGTGACGGGGAGGGGCCGACCGATGAGGATGTGATCCCTAACGGCTGCCCGTGCCGGCTTGAGAAGTTTGGGGATAGACGATGATGCGCCAACGGCAGCCGCCGTCAACCCCATCTTCCTGATAAATTCCCTCCGACTGATATCCTCTTTCTTTTTCATCTCAACCTCCTTGTTCTTATTTTTGAGATTTCAGGATCGCTTTTAGCAAAAAATCCATAGACTTTTTCAAAAAACACCCCCTGCTCAACTAATGATTGATATTACTATGTGATGGTTTTGTCAAGAGAAAAGTTGTTTGCCTATTGACACGACCCTGGGTTAATATTAAGAGTGAAAACGAGGTATTTCCCAGAATGAGGAGCTTTAACTTAGCTCCTGCCGTATGAGCTAAATCAAGTTCAGGAGTTTGAAGTTAAGCAAGAAGGGAGGAAAAAGCTTAGATGTATAGCGGCGGATATACAGGAAAGATACTGCGGATCAATCTTACGGATCAGACTGCAAAGAAAGAGAAGTTACCCTTAAAGGTTGCTAAGGATTTCATCGGAGGAGCGGGTTTTGGAGTAAAGTTTCTCTTTGATGAAGTCAAGGGAGGAACGGATCCCTTAAGCCCCGAGAACAAACTGGTTTTTGCTCCCGGGCCTTTTACCGGAACGTCCGTCCCCTGTACCAGCCGTCTGACGGTTACAGCCAAATCCCCTTTGACGAATGTCGTGGGCATGGGCTTGTCCGGTGGTTTTTTCCCCGCGGAGTTGAAGTTTGCGGGGTATGACGTCATTATCGTTGAGGGTAGGGCGGAAAAGCCGGCGTATATTACGATTAAAGATGGGGAAATCCGTTTCCGAGACGCCAGCAAGATCTGGGGGACTCAAACCTTCGATTGCCAGCAGATCCTCAAGGACACGCTTAATGATCAGAACTTCCGGATTTCCTGCATCGGCCCTGCCGGGGAGCGTTTGAGCAGAATTGCCTGCATGATGAATGAGAGAAGGGCCGTCGGCCGCAAAGGGCTTGGGGCAGTGATGGGATCCAAAAACCTTAAGGCCATTGCAATTCGGGGGAGTGGTTCTTTAGAGATCTCTTCCGAGGAAAAATTCAAGGCTGCAAAAGGTCAGATGCTAAAAGCGATGAAAGAGAGTCCGGTCCTTTATCCTGAATTTTCCATGACGGGAACTCCGACCAATGTCGATAATACCTGCGCACTCGGTATTTTCCCGGCCAAGAACTGGTCAGCCACAGGAGCGTTCGCACCTGCGGATCAGATCGGGATAGAGGCTTTGCAGACCCGGCGGATCGGAAAGGAACCCTGCTTCGGCTGTCCGGTCGGCTGCAGTCAATTGAGGCTGGCTCGATCAGGCCCCTATGCAGGTATTTTGTCGGAAGGACCGGAATTCGAGACACTCTACTCCCTGGGCGGGCAAACCGGAGTAGACGACGTGGACAGCATTATTGCTGCCGATCGTCTGTGCGACGAGTTGGGATTGGACAGCATTTCAGCTGGAGTGACGGTCGGCTTCGCCATGGAGTTGTTTGAAAAAGGAATCCTGACCCCTGCGGATACGGGGGGCTTGAAGCTCAACTTCGGCAATCACGAAGCGATGAACGCCTTGATCCGGCTGATGGCCCTTCGGGAAGGGATCGGTGACCTCCTGTCCGATGGAGTAAAGATTGCCTCAAAAAAGATAGGAAAAGGGTCAGAGAAGTTCGCGATGCATATCAAAGGGCTCGAACTTCCCGGCTATGATGTCCGGGGTGCAAAGGCTCACGGTCTAAACTACGCCACGTCCTACACAGGAGCGGATCATAATCGCGGATATGCCTTTCAGGAGATATTCGGGATTCCCGTTCCTTACCCTGTAGATCGATTGAGCGTAGAAGGGAAGGGGAAGCTCACCAAATGGAACCAGGATGTGAGGACAGCGACTGCTGATTGCCCAACCCTTTGTGTCTTTATTTTTGACATGGCCCTCGCAGGCACTTCACTCAAGAATACAGCCTCTTTGATGGAGGCGGTGACGGGTCTCGATTTTACGCCTGAGGAAGTTGAAAAGGTCGGCGAACGAGTGAATAACCTGGCAAGGGCGTTTAACGTTCGAGAAGGCTTTACAAGGGCGGATGACCGATTTCCTGAAAGACTGATGACCGAGCCTTTGAAGAGTGGCGCGTCCAAAGGCCAGCTGATCAGCGAGGAAGATCTCAAGGTGATGCTGGATGAGTACTATACCGTGAGGGGCTGGAATCTTGAGACGGGTATCCCGAGCAGAGAGAAGCTTGTTGAATTGGGTCTTGAATACGTTGCAGATCAATTGGGTGCGAAGTAATCCGGTCCGGCAGTGATCAAGATCAAAGTCTATACCATCATGGAATTAAAAAAGATCTGTGGCCAGAGGGAATTTGAATTAGCCATCCCGGAGGGGAGCACAGTCAAGGATCTACTTTCGCTGATGATCAACAGGTGGGGAGACCAGTTGGCCACCCACTTGTATAAGACAGGCACTGAATCAGTTCTACCACACATCCGGCTAATGGTTAACGGCCGGTCCATCGAATTCCTGAAGGGAATGGAAACCGTCCTTCAGGACGGAGATGAATTCCAGATGCTTCCTCTCGTTGCAGGCGGGTAGAGGAAGAATTTAAGAAACAACCTTAACTTTAGTTTCCAACTCCAACCTCTCGAAATAGAATGATTAATTGTGTTCTTACGCTTTAATGGATCCCTTGAGATTTCGATTGACAAAGTACAACCAAACGTCGGGCCAACCAGGAAATCATCCCGGTTCCGTTCTTCGGTTTCCTGAAGCGTTTGCCCCTGAAGCCCCTAAAGAGGCGATTCATAGAAGAGGCGCGGAAGAGGCAGTCTTGAATGCACGGAAGATTCAGGATGGGTCAGTCCGGAGATCCGTGGATAGGAGGATGTTATGAAGAAATGGAAACCGGCTCCGGCCGAGGCGGTTGAGGCTTTTGCCGTGGCAACCTCTGACTTATCCGGGGCCGAGCCGAGGAAGATGTTCGGTTATTCCTGCGTCTTTGCGAAGGGAAACATGTTTGCCGGTTTGCACGAAGCAGGCATTGTTCTTCGGCTTTCCAGAAGAGCAGCGTGCTGAGTTTCTTCGATTGAAAGGTGCGGAGCCCTTCGAGCCCATGCCCGGAAGGGTGATGCGGGAGTATGTGGTTGTACCGAAGGTGTTGCTGAAGGCGCCGGAGCAGTTACGGGAGTGGGTCGAAAAGTCGTTATCCTATGTTTCGTCTTTGCCGGCCAAGGAGAAGAAGGGTTCTGGTAGTAGAAAGAAGTCGAAAGGCGCAAAGAAGTGAGGCCCGCTCCCTCACGTTTGCATTGTCGAAGGATGACGATTGTACCCCCGGTAAATGCTTCGGTTTTTATTTAGCCTTGTGGATTTTGATAAAAATGAGGAGTAAAGCAAGGCTGCTGAGTTTAATCAGCCCCATCATGAAGCAGGACTCCTTCAGGCCCAGAATAGGCAATAAGAGAACCCCTCCGAAGAGTCCCCCTAAAAATCCCCCCAGAAGATCTGCCCCGTAGAGCAGGCCCGCGGTGTGGCCGAGCGTTACCTTCTCCCCAGGCATGGCGAAACATATTTTGCTTGCAAGGGGGAATTGAAACCCGATACATGCTCCGGAGAAAAAGGACATCATGAGAAACAGCGGATAGACCAGAAGGGCGATACCTGTTTTTCCAATGTATTGAAATGGGATCGAAAACACAAAGGGAAAAAGGAAGGAGAAAATAATGATACCGATTTCTATTTTCAAGAAAAGATGAGCCTCGTTTTCTATTTTATCTAGATACCGGGTTATGGTGAGGCTGCTCAGCGTGACCCCAACCATGAAGACGGCGACGAGCAGGCCGATCTGGTGGTAAAGGTAACCATAATAAGTTTGAAAGCTAAAGATGACCGCTAAATTGAATATCATCCCCGCCAATCCAGTAGTGAAGACGGCATAGGGAATGGAGTGTCTTGAAAAAGAGGACCTCTTCATGAAGACGAGCGACATCAGGAGGGTAAAAAGGATCATAAAGGGAATCGATATCTCCAGGCTGAATCCTTCAAACCATTTGAAGATCCCTGCAAGAGAAGGGGAGAAGAGGGCGTTCCAGTAAGCAAGGCTGAAGAAGACCCCTATTGGGCGAAAATCGGAATTGATCTGAATCTTTCCCCCCCCCATCGACTCTAAGAACCATTTCATCCATCTTTCGTGCAGACGGAATTCCAAATAGCCTTTCGTGATAAGGCTTGTCTGAATTTTTCTCGTTTCAAGCCGTTTCATCAGCTCTAATTGAGTTACACTTCCAAGTTTATCGGAATCAGAGGCCAGGTAGAGATTGGTGTCGCCGGGGATGACCCTCACCGATCGGAAGACCTTTCTTAAGGTGTCTAAAATACACCTGTTCAGGTCTCTCAATTCAGGGCTGATATAGGTCAGCGATCCCGGAAGGGTTAAAACGATGATTCCATCCGGCTTCATCCTCCCCCTCGCGGTGGAGAAAAATTCGGAGGAAAATAGTCTGTTTGTCAGTAATTCCTGGGGAGCCGGGAGTCCGACGAAGACGAGATCGAATCGATCCTGAGTTTTGTTTATGAAAAACCGACCATCGGTATAGTGAATATTCACCCTCGGGTCGGAAAGCTCGGACTGGGTGAGCGGGGTTGAGAATTTCTGAATCAATCTCAGGAGAAGGGGATCCAGCTCAACATAGTCCACACGCCTCACCGGATATTTCAAAATTTCGTGGATCATTCCCCCAGCGCCACCGCTCAGGATCAAGAGGGATTCGGGTTTTTCATGAAAGAGCATCGGGAAGTGAACAAAATCCTCGAGGGAGGCGATATCCGGGACGGGAGTGGTGATCGAGGGTAGGCCGTTGGTAAAAAAAGTGAATTGTTCGTCTTTCATCGTAACGGTGATATTCCCGTAGATCGAATTTTCATTGTGAATCACGCTTAGATTCTTCCATTGCGACCGGGTAGAGGATTGATGAATTGCGGTCGAGTTTTGAGGCAAGAGGCAATAGGCAAAGACCAAGCAGAGAAGTGTCGATAAAATCAAAAGATTCGTCTGAAAAGCAGATTTAAGGGAACTTGGCTTCGGCCAGAGAAGGAATATCGAGACGAGGGTATGGGTGAGTGAGAGGATAAAGGCGATTTCGAAAGCATTGAGATATTGTACGAGAAAAAAGGTGATGAGCAAGCCACCGGCGATGGCCCCGATGCTTTCGAGGACATAGACCTTTCCAATAGAGGAGACGTCTTTCTTGATGTATTGCGAATAGAGTTTACACCCGTATGTGAAAAGGGCACCCTGGGGAAGTGCCACAGGGAGAAGGACCAGGAAGGACGAATAAAATATCGGCCCGAAGCCAAGTCCCTCTCCAGGAGTGGAGAGAAGGATGTTTGTCAAAATTCGGGAGAGAAAGAGGGTCAACGGAAGGGCGGCGGCAAAAAAAAGCTGAAAAAGCACAAAGACTTCTATTCTACTTTCCACTTTTTCTACGGTCTTGCCAATAAAAGAGCCGATCGCTACCAGGATAAGCCAATTGGCGAGAATGATTCCCAGAGTGAGCTCGTTTCCATGAAACGAGACGAGAAGTTCTCGCATCAGAATGACCTGGGCGATGATTCCGCTCAGTCCCTTAATGAGAAGGGAGGCTTTAAAGGATCGGGTTTCCATCATCGGTTTTAAGTTTCGGAGTTAAGAGTTCGGAGGTTAGAGTTTGAAGCTTGAGCGAACGAATCCAGTCAATCGATATGTCATTTTGGTTCGAGTGACTTCAGCGGCCATTTGAGTGAGTTCAGAATCTTGAATGTGGAGATTTGATTTCTGTCTCCGAACTCCGAACGAATTACCCTGAGCTATTTCCTTGACTGCCCTTGAAGGGAAGGAACATAAGTGGCGCGGCTCCCAAGTTCTTCTTCGATTCGGAGAAGTTGATTGTATTTGGCCACCCGATCCGTTCTGGAAGGAGCACCGTCTAATTCCAGGGCTTCGTGTTTTCCGGTGGAGGCTCCGGAAGGGATAGAGGCTCTTCCCCTGATACCGCTTTCCAATGAGACTTCCACTTCCACGGTCGGGTTTCCCCTGGAATCCAGAATCTCTCTTCCCGTGACTTCAACGATGATGGCCATACCCCGCCCTCCCGTTCATGAAGGATGATTATTTCTTTTCATTGAGAATTCGAGCGCCAATGTAAACATACTGGGTTCCAGAGAGAATCGTAATGATACCCGTCACGTAATAGGCAAGGGTAGAAAGTCGTAGAAAGGCTGGGGAGAGCCCGGCCAATAATGCGAAGAGGATTGTGATAATTTGAAAAGTCGTTGTCATCTTGCTCAAAAGACTGGGGTTAATCTTGGGATGATAATTTGTGAGAAACATAACGAGAAACCCAACCAAGATGATGATATCCCGGGTGATGACAATGACGACGAGCCAGCTCGGAATCATTTCAATGATGGCGAGGGAAATGAAAGCAGCGAAGGTCAGGAGTTTATCGGCAATGGGATCGAGGTATGCGCCCAATTCGGTCCGTTGGTGAGTCAGACGGGCGATCAGACCGTCCAATCCATCCGTGATCCCTGCGATCGCAAAAGTGAAAAGAGCCCATTCAAAATATTTGTTAATAATGAAAATAACAAAAACTGGAGTCAGCAGGACTCTGATCAACGTAAGGATATTGGGTAAATTCATCGTTTGCATTCGAATGCCGAGTTCGAACCCTTGGGCCCGGAGCTTCTCGGATCAAAATTCAAAGCTCCCCAAAAAGGCTCGATAGGGATGGCCTCGGTTTTGAGCTTCAGCTACCCCGAGCCACTGTTAGTCATCCTCCGTATGTATTTTCAGTCTCGCCTTTATAGAGGTCCTTAAAGGTCGTAAATTTATCCAAAAAAGCCAGGTCAATCTTGCCAATGGGACCATTCCGCTGTTTTCCGATGATCACCTCTGCCTTACCGCGGTTCGGATTATCGGGATCTCTGTTGTAGACTTCGTCACGATAGATGAAAAGGATCAAGTCCGCATCCTGCTCGATTGCCCCGGATTCCCGAAGATCTGACAGCTGAGGCCTATTTCCCGTTCGTTCCTCCGTCTTCCGGCTGAGCTGCGAGACGGCGATCACCGGGATGTTGAGTTCCTTGGCGAGCGCTTTTAATGAACGGGAAATTTCCGAAATCTCCTGCTGCCGGCTTTCGACCCTCGCCCTCCCTTTCATCAGTTGAAGGTAGTCCACGATGACCATGCCCAAGCCATAATCGGATTTTAGACGACGGGCCTTCGCTCTCAACTCTAATACGGAAAGAGCTGCCGTATCGTCGATGTAGATGGGCGACTCCGATAGATTTCCCGCCGCAATGGTCAGTTTAGGCCAGTCGCTTTCGTTGAGATAGCCCGTCCTGAGACGGGTTCCTTCCACATTGGCCTGGGAGCAAAGCATTCGGATGACCAGCTGCTCCTTTGACATCTCCAGTGAAAAAATAGCCACCGGTATTTTATTGCCAATAGCGGCATATTCTGCGATATCGAGGCAAAAAGCCGTCTTGCCCATGCTGGGTCTTCCGGCAATGATGATCAGATCAGAGGGCTGAAAACCCGCCGTCATGCGATCCAGTTCCTTGAACCCTGAGGCAACCCCGGTGACAGCCTCCTTCTTATTGAAGAGTTTTTCAATGGTAGCAAAACTCTCTTTGACGATTTCCCGGATGGGATAGAAAGAGGGCCTCACTCTTTTTTCCGAAATTTCAAAGATGGACCGCTCTGCCTCGTCCAAGAAGCTCTCTACATCCCCTCGATCCTCATAACTTTGGGTGATGATCTCTGTGGACGTTTGAATCAACTTCCGAAGGATCGCCTTTTCCTTGACGATTCTGGCGTAGTATTGAATATTAGCGGCGGTTGGGACGGAATCAATCAGCGAGGCGAGATAGGAAGCTCCTCCGATGGAATCGAGCTGATCAATTTTTCGAAGTTCGTTGGTCAGGGTGATCAGATCCGCTGGCTCATCACGTTCCGAGAGATTAATTAAGGCATCAAAGATTTTGCGATGGGCGTCCCGATAAAAGTCATCGGGGTCGAGAATTTCTGTCACCCGATTGAGCGCTTCGTTTTCAATCAGGATTCCTCCAAGGATGGATTGTTCCGCTTCGATATGCTGAGGTGGAAGTTTGTGGGAGGAGAAGTCCGTCTCGTTCATGAAACGTTACTCCTGGACGACCCAAACCTTAAGCTGGGCAGTCACCTCGGCACTGAGCTTGATCGGCACAGTAAACATTCCCAAGTTCTTGAGGGGTTCCTCCAGAATGATCTTTTTACGGTCTATGTCAATTCCGTTTTCCTTCAGATAATTCTCAATATCCATCGAAGTCACAGAGCCAAACAGTTTTCCGCTCTCTCCAACTGTTTTTGAGAAGGTGCAGGAGAGCTTTTCGATTTCCTGGCCCAATTTCTCCGCGTCCTTTTTCCCCTTCTCCAAGCGCTGCTGCACCTGACGTTTTTGATGTTCGACCACCTTGAGGCTTTTTTCTGTGGCCAGAAGAGCCTTCTTCTGAGGAATGAGGTAATTCCTTCCGTATCCGTCGGAGACCTTTACCAGGTCCCCGGCCTTTCCCAAGGAAGGGACGTTCTCTAGCAATATCACCTGCATGGATCACCTCCTGTCGTCCCACTGAAAGCAGGGGACTCCCAAAACGATAGATGTCAACTCAATGCCGAATGGCATGATGCTAAAACTTTCTCCCGCGGGATTCATTCAAAAAAAGGCTTCGACCGGCAAGAGCCCCGAGAAGCCCCGATGTGCCCAGCCGTTCCTGAAGGATTGGCCGGGAGCTTCACATTTTGGCTTGATCTATTTCAGAGTTTAGTGAGCCGCCGTTGTAAAGGGTAGTATCGCGATGTTGCGTGCCCTTTTAAGGGCAACCGTCACTTGTCTTTGATGCTTCGCGCAGTTCCCTGAGATCCTTCGGGGAATGATCTTTCCTCGTTCCGTAATGAAGTATCGAAGGATTTTTGGGTTTTTATAATCAATATCCAATTTCTTGTCCGTACAGAATCGGCAGACCTTTCTCCTCATGAAAGGTTTTCTTCTCCTGTCGGGGCCTGATTTTTCAGGGGGTCTCCTCATCCTATTCTCCTTCTTTTCTTGACCCGTTCGGCACTTGCAAGCCCCGCCCTTGAAGACCGGGTTTGCCGCTGCTCAGGGTCAACTCTGAGCAACCATCGACCTCCAACTCGGTAAGTCGAAGGGTTGAGTTTTGCGTTAGGGTGTTCTCCTCGATCGGCCGGAGGGAGGTTGCGATCACTTCTGTTTGAGTTCGATTCTTCCCTTCGGGTGTCTGCCAGCATCGTTGATTGAGTCTCCCGGTGACCACCACGTGTCGTCCGCTTTGAAAGAGATCAATTTCAATCTCAGCTAATTTCCCAATCGCGACGATGTCGATCCGGTTTCGCCGTCCCTGTTTCCTACCGTTACGGTTCAGCACTGGCCCTGCCCCTTCCTCCGATTCGTTTAACTCCAGGGGAAATTGGATCACGGGGGACCCGTCTGGACGATAATGACGCCGAGGAGGGATGACCACTCTTCCGGTGAGAGTGACACGATTCAAAAAAGTCATGTCTTCACCGCGGGTTCCGCCTCGACCTCGGAAGTTTCATCCAGAATGGGGCCTTCGGAAGAGGAACCTTGACGTTCACCCAATCGAACAGATTGGAATTTGATGACGGCGTCCATGACTCGAAAATTTCTCTCCAGCTCGGAGAGCAAGGCGGGCAAGCCCAGGAAGTGAATCAGGATATAATGGCCTTTGGACTTCTTTTTGACTTCGTAGGCGAGCTTTCTTTTTCCCCAATCTTCAACCTTTAGGATTTCTCCGTTAGCTTGGGTGATAATTCCCTTTGCTTTCTCGACCACCGACTGGGCCTTTTCTTCCTCAAGATCGGGGTCCAAAATAAAAATCGTTTCATATTTCTTCATACTTCACCTCCTCGTGGATTATAGCCCTAAAACAATGTTTAGAGCAAGGAGCATCTCAATTGCTATTGCAGATTTCAAATCTTAAATTGCAAATTGAAGACATTTTGCACTTCAATCTGAAATCTTAAATCTGAAATTTGAAATTGGAATCAGTCTGATTTTAAAACATCCTGTTTGACCACGCCTGCAATATGGCCTCGACTGACTTTCACTCTCACCTTGTCCGAGATTTCGACCGTGACTTTGTCATCTTTGAGACCGGTCACACGGCCGTAGATCCCCCCGGCGGTCAAGACATTATCGCCCACCTTCAGGTTTGACAACAGGTTCTGATGTTCCTTCTTCTGCTTCTGTTGAGGTCGGATCAACAAGAAATAAAAGATGACAAAGATGAAAATAATGGGCAAAAAAGTCATGAGTGAAGACCCCTGACCTCCGCCCCCCCCTGGCTGTGTTCCCAAAGCATAAGCCAAATCAATTCCCATAAAATCCTCCTTTTAAAAGTTTGCTCTCTCCTCAGTTCGGTTGAAAAGGGGCCGAAGATTCTGTCTCCCGTTCATGCGTTGAGGTGTGGAATTTATAAAAATCGAGGAGACGGCTTTTTTCAATCGCCTCCCTCATCGTTCTCAAAAGATTTATATAATAATACAAATTATGAATCGTATTCAACCTCGAAGATAAAATTTCTTTAGAGAGATAGAGGTGGCGAAGGTAGGCTCTGGAATAGTGACGACACGTGTAGCATTGACATGCTTCGTCCACAGGCCTTTGATCCTCGGCGTATTGGGCCTGTTTGATCGATATCTTGCCTAACGAAGTAAAAAGGGTTCCGTTTCGTGCATTCCTGGTGGGAAGGACACAATCGAAGAAGTCCACTCCCAGGATCACGGCTTGAATCATATCTTCGGGTGTTCCGACCCCCATTAAATAGCGAGGGGTATTTTCCGGCAGGAGAGGGGTGGTCCACTCCAGGACATCCAACATCATCGATTTTGGTTCACCCACACTGAGGCCGCCAATAGCGTATCCCTGAAATCCCATCTCCACCAATGTCTGAGCACTCTTCTCCCTTAAATCTCGATATACCCCCCCCTGGACAATGGCGAAGAGAGCAGGGTCTTTTTCCCGCTTTACCTGCAGGCACCTTTTTGCCCAACGGCCTGTTTGCTCCGCGGACGCCTTGACGTAGTCATAAGGAGAAGGGTAGGGGACACATTCGTCCAAAACCATGGCAATATCCGTCCCGAGGACCCTTTGGATTTCCATTACCTTTTCGGGCGTGAGGAAGTGAGAAGAACCATCCAGGTGGGATTGAAACGTCACCCCTTCTTCTGACACCTTTCGAAGACTTCCGAGGCTGAAGATCTGGAATCCACCGCTATCCGTTAAAATGGGTCTTTCCCAATGGATAAAAGTGTGAAGCCCTCCCAATCTGCCAATCGTCTCGTGCCCGGGCCGGAGGTAGAGGTGATATGTGTTGCCCAGGATTGCCTCAACGCCTATCTCCACGAGCTCCTCGGGGGTAAGGGACTTAACCGAGCCCTGTGTTCCCACGGGGAGAAAAGCAGGGGTTGTGAAAGAGCCGTGGTCTGTTTCAACCCTTCCCAACCTTGCCTTGGAAAAGGAATCCCTTTTAATGATTTCGAAGCGAAAAGCCATAAGTGACACAGTTGGAGCACAGGAGTACTGGAGTAATGGAGTGTTGGGTTAAATGCCGTCGGGTGGTGTTAAGAATTTCCAAGAATGAACATTAATCAATCCTAATTTCTTGTAACCGCATTATTCCATCACTCCATTACCCCAACGCTCCATTTATCCCATTTTCTAAAGGATCAGCATGGCGTCGCCATAGCTATAAAATTGATATTTTCTGAGAACAGCTTCCTGATAAGCCCTCATTAATACGTCTCTCCCTGAGAAGGCAGATACCAACATAATCAACGTCGATTTAGGCAGATGAAAGTTTGTGATCAACCCATCGATGACTCGAAAACGATAGGGGGGATAAATAAATAAAGAAGTCATCCCTTTCCCGGGTCTCACGCCTCCATCCCCATCGGAAAAAGATTCAAGGGCGCGTGTTGTGGTTGTTCCGACAGAGATAACCCTTCCGCCCCGGGCCTTCGTCGCCTTGATTTCTCCGGCCGTTTCTTCCGAAATATCGACCCATTCTGCTTCCATGGCGTGGTCTTCGATGTCGTCGGCCTTGACCGGGGTAAAGGTTCCGATCCCAACATGGAGGGTGATCATCGTTGTTCGCACCCCGGTGTCTTTAAGCGATTGAAGCAAGGCATGAGTGAAATGGAGACCTGCCGTGGGTGCAGCGATCGATCCGTCTGTCTCCGCGAAAACGGTCTGGTATCGCTCCCTGTCCAAAGGTTCATCCCCCCTCTTGATGTAAGGAGGGAGGGGGATATGGCCGATCTTCCGAAGGAGCTCCGTCACATCGCTGTGACAGGGAAAGGAGATTTTTGCTTTTCCCGCCGTCACTTCTTCTATTTCTCCCTCAAGTCCCTGCTCAAATTTGATTCGAGACCCCCCTTTTATTCTCCCTGAGTTCCTGATCAGTGCCTTCCATTCTCCTCTTGTTCCGTTCCACGAGGGGATGAGGAGCATCTCTATCCTTCCCCCGGTTTCCTTTTTTCCAACGAGTCGTGCCGGGAGAACACGGGTATTATTCATGACCAAGAGGTCACCGGGATGAAGGTATTTCGTAATATCTTGAAAGACCCGGTGCTCAATCACATTCGTCTGACGGTGAAGGATCATTAACGAAGACTCTCCCCTTTGGGAGGATGGGTATTGAGCGATCAAGGATAGGGGAAGGTGGTAATCGAACTCTTCGATTCTCATGTTCGTTAGCGAGAAATACAACTAAAGTGTAATAAAATTAACAAAGTCTATCTGAATCTGCAAGTTAATTATTAAGGACCCGTAGATTTTGCAGAGACATTTCCAGCCGACCAGGGTATCCCGCCTTTGGTACATTGATGTCAAGGAGTCTGTAGAACGGGAAGGGAAGGGATGAACTCAAAATAAAGGGACCCACGCAAAATGAAATTCGAAGGTGCTACCCTAAGATCGTATGTTCCGCTGAAGCATGCCCCCGCAGCATAACCACACGGACCCCTAATCCTCCTGCACGCAATAGTCATTTCCTTAATAAGATGGAAGATTGGTGTTCAAAGGTATGTCTGAAGGATCTCCGCCCCAACCAACTCCGTAAGGTGCCTCGCCTCCGGAAGGAATGATCCACCATGCACCCGTGTCGGCTTCATAGATGGCAACATCGGTCTTTCTATCCCCGTCGTAGTCTCCCGGAACCGGAGTGAATCCCGGTCCGCCCCACCCCACTCCATAGGGCAGGTTGCCCGAAGAGGGAATGATCCACCAGGCCCCCGTGCTGGCTTCATAGATGGCAATATCGGTCTTTCCATCTCCGTCGTAGTCCCCCGGGACGGGAGTGAATCCGGCCCCGCCCCAACCCACTTCGTAAGGCGCTCCGCCTCCGGAGGGGACAATCGCCCAGGCACCGTTGCCGGGATTGTAGATCGCGATGTCCGTCTTTCCGTCCCCATCATAGTCTCCCGGAACAGGAGTAAATGCGGTTCCACCCCATCCCACTCCATAGGGTGCCCCGCCTCCGGAGGGGCTGATATACCACCCTCCGTCACTCGGACGATAGACGGCAAGGTCGATCTTTCCATCTCCGTCGTAGTCCCCTGGAACCGGTTTGTCGCCGGCTACCCCCCACGTTACAGTATATGGAGTCCCCCCTCCTGAAGGAACGATATACCAATCCCCGGTATTTGCACGGTAGAAGGCCAGATCGGTCTTCCCATCTCCATCGTAGTCTCCCGGAGCGGGCCTGTCGCTGGGGTCTCCGCCCCACTGGACTCCGTAGGGCGCTCCGCCTCCGGAAGGATAGATGTACCAGTTTCCTGCGTTTGCACGATAGACTCCGATGTCGGTCGTCCGGTCATTGTCAAAATCGCAAGGGACACCCGCAAGGACAGCCCTTCGGTTTATACGGTTTCCTACGCCGTCGTACGAATAGGTTATGTTCGTCCCGGTTGGATAGGCCGCGCGAATCAGGCGATACAAATTGTCGTATACATAAATGGTCCTGACGGTTGGCCCTCCTGTCAAAAGCCCCATGGGTTGGGACTGGACGGAAATCGCTGCCCCGGGTGGAGATCCGGCAAGGGGGATCCGTTGAGGAAGGAAGGATGAACCAGGTTTCAGGGGAACAGTTTTGGGCTTAATTGGCGCAGGGGAGGGCGGTGCCGGCTTTCCTATCTCCTTTGCAGTGGCCGGCTGCAGGTAGATCCGCTCAGGGGTTTTCAGTCCTCCGGCGCTTTGAGCCATTGATGCGCTGGCAGAAAGAAGATAAAAGGCCAGCAGCGATACAAGCAAACAACCCCCAAACCCTCTTCCCGCTTTGTGAGACCTCTTTGTCATCTTATCCCCCCTCCTGACAGAGCAGGCCAATGTCGTTGTTCCACTCCAATATTGAGTCTCGATGGTTCGCCCATAATCTCTTTTCTCTCATTTCCTCGGGAGGTCACATGATAAAAGTCTCCCGGATGTTCAATCCTCAGCGGCCTCGCCACTCCTATCCCCTCACTATTATTTACCGCCTTGTTGAATGTTGCGGCCTGACCCCTCTATATTTTCGGGCCAAATGCCCGCTGTTTAATCAATCCTATTAGTTCGTCAGACATCCCTAATTCAGTCACGAAAGAGGATTCTTGTTTTGTTGTCCTTCCCGACCAACTCAATAATTGAAAATGATGCAATCAGGAACTTACGTTTTCCACCAGATCTGATATATCTTCCCGTTCAGTCCGGGCACGCAGCCCGTTGTAGCTAAATACCCCTTTAATTCTTTTGGACCCAACTTCTATACTTCTACTGATCTTGCCTTGATAGTAACAAACATAACTGATTCAAAGAAAGGGCAATAGGCGACTATCAATGTCACATAACAGCCACCATTAAGAACAAGATAAAAAGAGGACGCAATGGCATGTAATTAAAAATACGGTGGCACCAAAGGGACGGGAAAATGTTTTATTAGTCATGATCTTAACGCTCGTACCACGTAAAACCGGTTTTCCCTGACCGCCGTTCGAAAGTGACCAACTGTAGTTTGCCCTAAGACTGGGTGGACTGACAAACCCTAACCCTCTGTCCAAGCGCATTGCGTGCTTGGTGAATGATATGATATTTCCACTCGCACCCAATACCCGATTGATACCTGTGACTCCATGACCGGAGACTGGAAGTTAGTTAGCTGAGTCTTGCAGTGGGCTTACTATGGCTGTCCACACGACTTGATAACCCGTTAACGACCCAGAAATAAACCAGCAGGGGCGCGACCAATACCCGGCAACCGACAGGGCTCCAATATTCCAATCGCTCGTACTCTAGTTCCAACATTGAACCAGAAATCGTCCAGCTAAACGGTCCAGGTAACCAGTGGAGTAGAAATGCTGATACTCGCAGTCAATCAAAATCCGCATGGCTCGGCAACAAAACAAGTCCCGTCCGGGTCGACTAAGGTTGATTGGATTATTTCCCGACGTAGCAGTAAAGATTCGGATCTCCGCCCAGGAACCTTATCGGGTCCTTGTTGATAAATCTCCCCACCTCCGGGTCATAGTACCTTGCCCGCATGTAGACAGACCACTGTCGTCATCCATTACGCCGTACTGCCCTACAAACGTGAATGGATTCGGAACCGTCTCAACCGCATTCAACAGATTCCCAAACTCATCGTAAGCATACTTGTTCACCATGTTGCCAGCTGGAATCCGTCATGGCAACGGTGTTGGCTGAGCCGTCGAAGTGATAATAATACACATTGGAGCCAGCTGATCTTGGCCACAAGACCCATCCCATCATAGACGTAGTAGCTCGTGATATTATTGGCCCCATCCATTTCAGCAATCACCTGCGGAAGGAATCCATTGGGATCGACCAGATACTTTGTAACGGTTCCGTTGACTGTTTTTGAGACTCTGTTAAACAACCCGTCATACTGATACTGAATATTGAGAGAAGGAGACGAAACATTGGTAAGTCTATCCTGAGAGTCAAAGGTATGGGTTGTCGTAATGCTATCTTTGGTCTTCGTGTAGAGGTTGCCGTTCAGGTCATATTGATAAGTGGCTGTGCCCGCAGAAGTGAGGAAATTGCCGGTGGTGTATAGCCGTAGTCAATGCTTCCCAGGGGAAGCGTCCAGCTCAGCGGCTCCTCAGACAGAGACATTTATTTTATTCCCAACCCCATCCAGGGTGTAGGTGTATTGGGAGATGATCCCTCCCGGGCGGTTATTGGTAAGCCCTGTCAACCTATTTCTGTTGTCATAATCGAAGGTGGTATATGCGCCATTCGGGTAATGAATGCTCGTCAGGTTCCCTTTGTAATTGTTCTCGTCGTAATGGTAATCGATGATGCCTGCCGGTCCCACTGTCCACCAGACCTCTCATATTATTTAACAGATTTAACTACGTTCCCTATTCCTTGTCCTCCTATCATTTACCCCCTTGTTGAATGTTGCGGTCTGCCCCCTGTTCGTTCTTTCTTTTCCTGCGAATGCCCTCAAGCCATATTACGAACATCAATAAACCTGCGATTCCGTTCATGGCAAGTATAGCAATAATTAAATCTAAAATAGACTTATTTTGACCCCGAAAAAAAATTAGTGACGTGATTGTTGCATACAAAAACGGCATGAATCGATACGCGGGCTTTTGCCATCTTAATACCGCAACAATGACAATAATGATTAAGCCAGCTATTGTAAGAACCGCTATCATTTCTCCGATCTCTCGGCGTGGAAGAATTCAAAGAGATGGGCAGAAACCGGGATAGCCACCTTTGGCGGCGCTTCAGCCAGCTCGAAAAGCTCCCTTCCGCACAGCGTAAACCGATTGTCCAGGTCATCGATGCCTTCCTGGAAAGAGAAAAACTAAAGAAAGCATCGTGAAGAGACTGCCAAATACTACACTTTAAAAAAAAGCAACCAAATCATAAAGATAAACGGAAGGAACAAAAAAAGTGCTATGAGTGACAGGAATATAAATCTGGCCGCAGCCCGCCTTAAGGCATCCGTGTTCTCGTCTTGTCTCGATAACTGTTTAATATCTTCCCGCCAAATAAAAAAAGGGTCCATCTTTTCATTAATCCGAAAAACTGTTCTTGTGCCCAAGATTTGATTAGCCTGGTCAGGGAAACTCTTATACAGTGATTTCCTAAATTTGATTACAAGCAAGCAGGTATAAATACCCAATGCAAAATAGCAAGCCGAAACCAACAAAATAACTTCAAACATCACAATCACCTCACGGGATAGATTTCTATCTGCCTTCGGTAAACAGGTATAATTACAGTAGGACCTACAAATACCTGAGGTGTGAAAATCGGACCTATGCCAATACCGAGTACTCCAAAATCCCACCCTGTATAAGACGAATTGGCGTATTGGCTGGGCGTCGGCCATCCCGACCAAACATGACCGACCTCGAATTGAAGGGGACCTCCATAAGGGATATTAGCGGCTACTCCAGCGACCGTACCCATGCCGTTCAATTTGTCAATACAAGGAGCATCAGTGACAGTAAACCCGCCAGTGACCCCTGCTGAGATCGACAGACCCATAGCGGGGGTAACTTGTATGCCAACATTGCCTTTATCATCCCAGACAATTCCAATTGTGAAATCCGCGACAATGAACGTAAAATTGAGTCTCGCTGCCACTGTCCGCAATCCGAGAGGGTCCACCCGGTTGATTGGGTTATTTTGGACGTAGCAATAAAGATTCGGGTCTCCGCCCGCAAACCTTATCGGGTCCTTATTGATAAACCGCCCCACCTCCGGATCGTAATATCTTGCCCGCATGTAGAGTAGCCCGCTGTCATCATCCATCACGCCGTATCGCCCTACAAACGTGAACGGATTCGGAACCGTCTCAACCGCATTCAATAGATTCCCGAATTCATCATAAGCATACTTATTAACCATGTTGCCGGCGGCATCCGTCATGGCAATGGTGTTGGCTGAGCCATCGTAGTGGTAGTAATAGACATTGGAACCACTGATCTTGGCCACAAGACCCATTCCGTCATAGACGTAGTAGTCGGTGATATTATCGGCCCCATCCATTTCAGCAATCACTTGCGGGAGGAATCCGTTGGGATCGACCAGATACCTTGTAACGGTCCCGCTGGCTGTTTTTGAAACTCTGTTAAACAACCCGTCATACTGATACTGAATGTTGAGAGAAGGAGACGAAACATTGGTGAGTCTATCCTGAGAGTCAAAGGTATAAGTTGTCGTAATGCTGTCTTTAGTCTTCGTGTAGAGATTGCCATTGGGGTCATATTGATAAGTGGCCGTGCCCGCGGAAGTGAGGAAATTGCCGGGGTCATAGTCGTAGTCTAGGCTCCCCGAAGGAAGCGTCCAGCTCAGCGGCTCCTCGAAAGAGACGTTTATCTTGTTCCCGACGCCATCCAGGGTGTAGGTGTATTGGGAGATAATCCCTCCTGGTCCATTATTGGTAAGGCTTACCAGCCTGTTTCTGGTGTCATAACCGTACGTGGTATAGGTCCCATTCGGGTAATGAATGCTCGTCAGGTTCCCTTTGTAATTGTTCTCGTCATAATGGTAATCGATGATGCCTGCCCCGTTGGGCAAAGTGATCATCGAAAGGCGGTTGTAAGGATCATAATCGTAACGAACAGTCCCGAAGACGGTTGCAATCGTTTCCAGTTTGCCGACTTCGGTATAAGTGTAGTCAATCCTTTTCCCACTGGGATAAGTCACATGCTTCAGGCGATTGAGTTCATCATGCTCAAAGGTTGTCGGTCCCGTACCATCGGCCATCGAATTTATGTTTCCCGCCCAATCGTAACCATAACCAATCGATATGGCGGAACTGGCAAGGCTCGTCGGTCTATTGTTCTTGTTATAACCGTAATCGGTCTGCTGGAGCTTGCGGTTTTTCTTCCATTTCAATGTTCCCACGGGATAATAATCGAACTCCTCGCCCGGGGTTCCCTCCGGATAGAAGATCTTCTGGAGGCGGTCCACCAGGGGGAAATATGCAAACTCCGTCGTCTGGCTTTCCGCGTCAATAAGGTATCTGACATTCCCGTTTGCATCGTACTGATACTCTGTCACACCTCCGGCCGGATCAAAGACTTTCCTGAGCCTGTTGTCTGCGTCGGGCAGATAGGTAGTCGTGTTACCATTCTCGTCTTTTACACTGCTCTGGCCGCAGCAAAAATAATTGTACTCGACGGTTTTCCCGTCAGGGTAGGTGATTTTTTTGAGCCGGTCGATACCATCCAGTTCATAATAGGTCGTATTCAACCTAGAATCAGTAATGCTCGTAAGGCGACTCACGTCGTCATATCCATAAGTGGTGGTAAGAGCGTAAGGAGGGGAGCTAATGGTTGGACCGGTCGCGGTTTCAAGGTCGCCATGGTTGTTGTAGAGGAACGTGGTGGTGTAACCTCGTGCATCCGTAAAACGTGTCAGCTGCCCCTTTCCAGGAGGGTTAGGAGGGTCGTCATAAAACAATTGAGTAACGTTGTTCTTGGGATCGGTAATGGTTTTCAGGTTCCAATGTACCGTATCCCAGTATTGGAAAGTATATTTATAGGCTGGATTGCGGGGGTCGATGATTTCTTTCAGGTAATCTCTCTCAATTACCGTCGCGCGGCCAATAAGTAAAGGTGGTTTGACATTTAGGGTTTTGTTGCATCACATTCCGCATCGCTGATACTTGTGATATCTCCAGAACCGTTATATACGATTGTGGTCTTGTTTTCATTGGGATCGGTGATAGTGTTCCGGTTGCAGTGACTATCATAGGTAAAAATGGTCTGGTTACCTGAGGCATCTCTGAAATTAGCCGTTCCGCAAGCAATTGGATGATAAATCGTCCAGTTGCCGCGAGCGTCCCTGATTCCTGCATCGTCTTGAGCGTACGGGGTTGGGCAAACACCAATCGGGTAAACGCAAAGAGCGTACACTCTGGTATTTGCGGGGATCCATAGGATCGGTAATCGAAGAAACGTAATCCGCGTCAACGGAGATTGTTGAGTAAAATAGCCTATCAGGGTTGTCCTCTCGGTCGTCCCGTTCAAAGTTTGGTTTAATTGAGTTCAAATTAACGTAGCGATCTGTAGAGTAACCATAGGTTACCGTATTGTTTTCCATGTCCGTCTGCGTCTTAAGGTTTCCGTTCTCGTAGTATGTAAAGGAAGCCTGCCTGCCTAAATAATCTGTAATTACATCTTACCTTGTTGGTACCTGGCCAATAAGTGAAAGTGGTTGTTCTCAAAGCGGCGTCGGTGATACTCGTAAGATTACCTGAAATAGACATCGTATTGGAATGTAACGGCATTTCCGTTTCGGTCTACAATGCTGGTCAACTTCCCGCTGCTATTAAAAATCTGGGTAGTCTTATCTTTTTTTATCCGAAGTGAAAAGGTACTATTCTCACCAGTCCCATGTTTTACCAATTCATCATAGACGCCTGTGGGAGGGGTAATAGGCTCCGGTTCCATCATTTTTAGGCGACGAAGTAGGCGTGGATTCTGCCCGAACCCCTTCGCAGCTGTAACCGACGCCACCGGGCATTCTCGGTGAGGACAACATTGTAACTAAAGGTCCAGCCCGGCCCAAAGATGCCGTCATATGAGGCATCTGCATTGTACGTCCTTTTAATTTCGATCCTGGGTCCAAGTCCCTTGATACGATAGATCAATATCTTCAATGACCAGGTTAAGGCCGTATGTGTTTACCAATATTTTTGGCATTCCACCTCTGGAATTACAACCCTTTAATGGTCCCTCGATTTTGTCAAAAATGAAGTTAGGATTATCCTCAGGGCCGCCGAGGTCTGAATTTGGACAGCAAGAACATACCCCACCCTGAAGAGATTCCATTTGTTTTTTTGTCAAAAGCGAATATTTACTTTGTTTATCTGACTTCTTCACCAAAAGCGAGGACATTTCCAGTCCAGTCTCTCTCCAAGATATCTTTCGAATAAATAATTGGCCTGTCTCCTCTTTCAGGGTCTATGATCTTATATTGTTTTTGGCCAACCGAAAGAACAACAACGTAATGGCCTGGCCTAACGCAATGCAATGACGGGCAACTGAAATGTACTGAGTTGATCAATGGTTACGCTCAATCCAAAAGCGCTCAGGCCTTTGGCGGCTGCAATCTTTCTAAGCTCTTCCATTGAGACCTGATTACTTTCAGGTGACATGGAGCCCGCCATATCCTCTTCTAAGATTTTATCTGCCATTCCTTTGGATTTAAGAATCACAGATAAGGCCTTCGGCCCGCATGACGCAGATTTGTTTTGCTTAGACATACCTCTCAACATATAGATTTTTTTTAACCAACTTGAACAGTACCTCAGTTGGTCCCAATCTTTCGTCTCTGCCAAAACTTCTTTCAAAAGAGCGATGGCCGCATCGTACATTCCGCGGGAGGTATAGATACAAGCGATGCTGGTCTTGGCGTCATGAGCCTGTCTCGTTCCAGGAATGATCGCTATCCCCTTTTGAAACTCATCTATCGCTTCGTCCCAATGATTATTGAATTTCAAGTATAAGCCAACCTGCATATGCGCGAGGGCGGCCAGAGGGGTTGAAGGGACACTTTGAATGACGAGACCTGTATTTCTGCATTGCCTGATCCCATTTCCTAGCCTGCCAGTTATCATTAGCCTCCTGATGCAAAGAGTACACCTGATGATATTCCGGGTCGTTCAGCATACTGCCCTAAAATGGATGCTTGGGGCAGTTGAGACCCAGGGCAGGTCGGACAAGGAGCATTGGCCGGCTGGGCTAAAACGGGGGTGAATAAACTGGAGCAAGTGGAGATTATTCCAAGACAAAGGACCAGGATTATTCTCTTGAAATGCATAGGTGACCTCCCTGGACTCAAAGAAAAAAACGTGACGGTGTCTGTGATTCGTGTCCGGAGCTTACATATGTAAGAAATAATCTTATCCACCCCATCCCCTCCCTTACCTTCCCCTTGAAGGGGAGGGAATATTTGAGTTAGCACTTATGCCCAGCAAGGGGAGAGAAGGTATCACTGGCATTTTATTTGTTTGAAGGTAACGCACCCGTCATCAACTAATTAATAATTCGTCGGCATTAAATGCCGACGCTACATTGTCTCAAAATAAAAGCCTGCACATCCATTATAAATGTCAGGCTTTTTGAATTTCTCCTTTCACCACTTTTCCCCTCCCAAAAAAAGGGGCCTGCACGCATGCGGCTCCTCGCCCGCGGCATGTTGACCATTGAAAACCACCTTTCGAAAACTTTGTCAAGCGGTTTTTTCAACGGGATCTGAATTCAGAATTACTTACATGATTAATTGCTGTAAGAGGCCCTGGAAGAGGGCAGGAGTTTGGCTTACAACCGTTTACCTTGCCCGCGATTCGATTTGACATTTTAGGGGGTATCGGATAATCTAAAACATATTTTCGTTGAGAAAGAGGAAGATCGTGAAGAAATTTTCTTACAAAGATGCAGGGGTGGATATCGAAAAGGGAGACGCCTTTGTTCAGGCGATCAAACCCATGGTGGAATCGACGTTCCGACCGGAGGTTTTGACGAAAATCGGCGGGTTTGCAGGCTGCGTGTCACTCAATCTGGAACGGTATAAGAAGCCGATTCTCGTCTCCTCCACCGATGGCGTAGGAACAAAGCTGAAGATTGCTTTCTTGATGGATCGCCACGATACCGTCGGGATTGACCTCGTCGCGATGTGCGTTAATGATATCGTCGTCTGTGGAGCAAAACCTCTCTTCTTCCTGGATTACTTGGCGACTTCCAAGCTGGATACCCAAAAGTCGATCAAGGTGGTTTCCGGAATTGTCAAAGGGTGTATCGAAGCCGACTGTTCTCTCATCGGCGGGGAGACGGCTGAAATGCCAGGGTTTTATAAAAAAGGGGACTACGATTTGGCTGGATTCGCGGTAGGCATTGTCGAGGATTCTCAATTGATCGACGGATCGGGTGTAACCGTCGGAGACAAAATCATCGGGATTGCCTCCAGCGGGCTGCATAGCAACGGATATTCTTTAGTAAGAAAACTGGTTTTTGATCAGCACAAAATGGAATTGGGGGAGCGTGTGGAAGAGCTTGGAGGAGCCTTAGGCGATGAGCTGCTCCGTCCGACTCGGATTTATGTCAAGACCATTCTCAACATTACACGAGACTTCAATATCGGCGGAATTGCCCATATTACCGGTGGAGGTATTACCGGAAACCTTCCTCGAGTGATTCCGAGGGGCTGCAAAGCGATTGTCCGAAAGGGGACGTGGGAGGTTCCGCCCATCTTTACCTTTCTGAAGGAGAAGGGGAATATCCCTGAGGAAGAGATGTTTCGCACTTTCAATAGCGGGATCGGAATGATCCTTGTCGTCAGGGCCAAGGACGTCCAAGAAATCTCAACCCGGCTTCATTCGTTAGGCGAAAAGGCTTTTATCATCGGCGAGGTGGGAAAGACTGAAAGCGAACAAGTGAAGATCGACCTTGTTTGACCGTTCATTTCGAAAGAATATCTTCTGCATCTTTTATCGTATTACGCATTCTCATGGTCTTTAGCCCATCGCCCATGCTTCCCCTCAGGTCGAGCGGATCGGGATCAAGAGGAAAGAGGCTGAAAGTTCGATGAAGTGGCTTGGAAACGAGCAAGAGGTGATTGTGTTGGGTTCCGGCCTGGGAGGACTGGTCGCCGGAACGCTGTTGTCAAAAAGCAACCACTCCGTCTTGCTGCTGAGGGAAAAAGGGTATCATTCCTCTTGTGCGATAAAGGGATACCATTTTGTCCCTTTTTCAAGTCTTTCGGAAAAATGTTTGAAGCCTACCCTGATTAGAAAGATTGCCCAAACGCTGGGCATTTCTCTTCTGATGGGGACCCGGGAGGATGGAAGGCAGCTGAAAGTTGCTTCGGACAAGTCGAAGCACGGCTCCACCCTTCAAGTGCTGCTCCCGAAGGCAAGGATTGACATTTTTCCTGAGCGTTCTCAATCCCGGAGGGAATGGATAAGAGAGTTTCCAAGCGAAGTGTCCCAGATTGAAGGGTTTTACCATGAGCTCGAACGAATTCAGGATCTCTTTCGAAAAGGGAACGGAAAGAGGAACCCTTCAGCATTGTCCCTCCCCTTTCGGGAGCGTTCTTTTATCAAAAGGATATGGTCTTCTGATCCTTTTTCAAATGAAAAGATGGACAAAAAGCTCCTGCCTTTTTCGAAAGAGTTCAGGCAATTCATTCAACTCCAACTGATCTCCTGGGGGAATTTCTATCCAGATCGATTTCCGATCTCTTTGGCAGCTCATGTTCTATTCGATGAGACGAACGAATTGAACGTCGATTTGGATCGAGAGAAGTTGGAGATAGAAATCTTGAACCAATTCATACGATCGGGCGGGAGGGTTGAAGAAATCGACAGTGTGAAAGAAATAAAGCCGTGGCACCGTAAAGGAGTGACCTTGAGTTTCGAAGGAAATCCAGGCGTGTTTCGGTCACCCTATCTCATTATCAACGCTCCCCTTCATCGGATCTCATCCTTCTTGGGAAAGAAAGGAAAAGGATTACACAAGTGGGGGAAGAGGATCAAGCCCCTCTACGTGGTCACGCCTTTATTCATAGGGATCGATGAAAAAGTCATTCCCGTCGGGATGAAAGACCATCTGATTTCCCTTTTGGATCTTGAAAAGCCCTATGAGGACGGAAATCTTCTCTTTCTTTCGATGAGTCCCAAAGGAGACAGGACGAGGGCTCCGGAAGACAGGAGGGCCCTGACCGTCGAGGGCCTCCTCGACGCGGAGAAATGGGATCCGACCCGTCTGGTGCATTATCAACAAAACGTCATGAAACATTTGTGTCATCTCTTCCCTTTTCTTGAGAGTTACGTCGAATTTGTTGATCTCCAATGGGTCAGTGATCAGTTTTCCAAGTGGTCCTATTCGCACTTTCTTTACGGTTCAGCTTCGGATTTTTATTGGAGGGAAGGAGTGGTTCCTATGAGAATATCGGGGAACACTTACTTTATCGGAAAGGAGAATTTCCCCTATTGGGGTCTGACAGGAGAGGTCTTTAGCGGATTAACCGTGGCGCGACACATTTTGAAAAAATATTCGTAAACCTCATCTCCCGGACGCCGATCGTTCTGCCAAAATCGCTGACATCCCTTATTCCACTTTTCCCGCATTCCGAGTTCGGCAACTTGAATTCATATCAATCATCCCAGCGGATCTGTTTCCTCTTTGTCAGAGGGAGCTTGAACTTCTCCTTCAACCGCCTGACGACAAGATCTGGAACCAATCCTTCAACGCCTCCCCCTAATCGGGCGACTTCTTTGATCGTTCTGGAAGAGACAAAAAAATAGTCTTTACTCGTCATCATGAAGAGGGTATCCAGATGGGTGTCGAGGCTTCGATTCATGGAGGCCATGTGAAATTCATATTCGAAGTCGGAGGTCGCCCGGAGGCCTCTTAAAGTCACGATGGCGTTCGTCTTCGCGACGTAATCCACAAGAAGTCCTTTGAAGCTATCGACGACGACCTTGGGGGTGTCTTTAAAAAACGTTTTCACCATTTGAAGACGTTCTTCAACCGAGAAGAGAGGCCGTTTTTCTTCATTCACGGCGATGGCGACGATAACCTTGTCAAAGATCTCAAGAGCCCTTTCAACGATATCGATATGACCGTACGTAATGGGGTCAAAAGAACCTGGATAGATGGCTACTTTTCCCATATTCTTATCCTCTCTTTTCTCGTTTTTCTTCATTCGAGTGCTCCTTTTTTTCTATTCCCCTCCAGCATCCTGGGAAAGTGCGTTCGGGGCCTCGGTGGGAGCCTTCCCTCCTCGAGGGGTTAAGATTGAAATGACTGTTTCCCCTATCTGCCGCTGTCGAATCAGATTCCAGCCCTTGATGGCGGAGGAAAGGGGTTCTCGCCGGTGATGTTCGACGACCAGAACAGAGTCCTTGTGAAAAATCGGATGGGAGCTCAGCTTCATGAAGGTCCTTTCGATCAAGCCCTGTTCGTAAGGAGGATCCATGAAGATGAGGTCAAAGGTTTTCCCTCTTTGTTTTAGAATTCCGATCGCTCGATTTGCATCTGTGGGAAGGACTTCAGACCGTTCCCCCATTCCGAATTGTGCAAGATTTCTCTGAATGAGCCTGAGGGCTTGTTTTCCCTTTTCAACAAAGATCACTTCCTTCGCGCCCCGACTCAGGGCCTCAATCCCCAAATTCCCCGTCCCGGCAAAGAGATCCAGAACCGCCCCCGCCTCGATCTGACCCCTCAGGATATTGAAGATAGATTCCTTGACCCGGTCGGAGGTGGGGCGAAGAGAGAGATCCTTCGGGGTCGCTAATTTCCGTCCTTTTGAGGCTCCGCTGATGATGCGCATTGCAGCCCAGCTAAATCCGAATTTCGAATATGTAGCTCCCCGCCCATCGGGCGGGGGCTTCGCGGCCAAGTAGAGTCACGCCTACTGCGCCCCTTTCTCCCGCCTATCCCGTTTTGGCGGGGCGCGGCAGATTTCAATCGGAATCTGAAACACAAAACGTGCTAAATCCTAAACCCGAAACAACCTCAAATGCCCAAAGCACAAACCCAAAACCGCATGATCTTTTGACTCTTAATTCTTGGATTTACCCGCCCTGTTCAGCAAAGGATGAGTTGTATCCGGTTTGATTTTCATGACTCTTCGGGAAGAGCGAGGTCATGAATTTTATACCGAGTTACTGAACAGAGTGATGATTTAAAGTTTCGTGTTTAGAATTTCGAATTTCGTGCTTCGTCCATAAACCTTAGCGTCACCCTCATTCTAACAACAAATCTTAAGCGCTAGGTGTGCCCAAATAGCTGTTCGATCTTTTTTTTCATGTGGTCCTGATGTGACCCCTGCCAATATATCCTCGAACACTGTGGGCATCGAAAAAATTCCTTTTGTTGATAGAGGATGAAATCAGGGACCTCCCCCTCTGCTTCCTCTCGTGAAATTTCATGAATGAGCATATTACACTGGAGGCACCGGGAAAAAAGGGTCTCTTCGTGTAAGTGGATAGCTCCTGCCCGAATGAGTTCTCCCAGCTGGGAGGAAGGCTTGTCCTCCATGATTCTGATGATGCGATCTTCAGGCCTTCTGGGAGTGAGTTTGGCGCTTCGGGTCAAAATCACCCGACCTTCCTCTCGAGCCCGTTTGATCAGTGAGTAACCATTTTCTCCCCTGGAGTAGACGGTATCATACCCCAGCATTCTTAATTCCTTAGCCAACTTCCCAAGCATTCGGTCTGTGATAAACTTCATTGCCTGAAACGCATGATTCCTGCCTTGAAGGAGAACCTTAAGAACAGGCGCGGCTAGGCCGACTCCAGAGGGCAGTCGTGATGCCTCATTTGATATATTTCCCGATGATGGGTTCTAGATCTTTCTTCGTTTTCTCGGGGATAAACTTCTTGCCCGTGATCAGGCCATATTTCAAAGCATTGGCACAGAGGCATTCTCTTTTTTCAGGAAGATGTTTGATCGCGTGCCGAATTGCATCTTTTGCAGTTTTTGTGCTCTGGGCGAGGATTCTCAGGACCTCGCCGATAGAAACATCCTCTGCAGACTCGTGCCAGCAATCGTAGTCGGTGGCGAAGGCGATCGTGGAATAGCAGATTTCAGCCTCCCGAGCCAGTCTCGCCTCGGGGAGGTTGGTCATCCCGATGATGTCTACGCCCCATGTCCGGTAAAGTCTCGACTCAGCGCGTGTTGAAAACTGAGGTCCTTCAATGCAGATGTAAGTTCCATCCTTATGAACCGTGGCACCGACTTCTTTTCCGGCCTCGCAAAGAACCCGGCTGAGAATGGGACAGACCGGATCCGCAAAGCTGACATGACCTACGATCCCATCGTTGAAGAAAGTGCTCGGGCGCCCCTTCGTCTGATCAATGAACTGGCTCGGGATCACCATATCCCCGGGATGGATCGATTCTTTCATCGAACCTACTGCGCTGACTCCGATGATCCATTGAGCCCCCAACTTCTTCATCCCGTAGATGTTCGCCCGGAAGTTTAGCGAAGACGGCTGAATTCGGTGGCCCTTTCCATGACGGGGCAAAAAAGCAACCTTTACCCCATCGAGGCGCCCTACGATGAACGCATCTGAAGGACTGCCAAAAGGCGTCTTCAGCGTAATGTTTTGAACCTCTTCAAGGCCCTCCATTTCATAGAGTCCCGACCCACCGATCACCCCCACGACATTCTCCGACATTCTCATCCTCCTTCTTTCAAAGTAGGGTTCATGTTAACTCCGCCACGATAAAAAATCAATCATTGCAGCTTGCGTTTGAACTCGCATCGTAGCCGGCCTCAATCCGTTCCGCGCCGCCCTCCGAACGTTTCCCGCGGAGTTGGCCGCAGGCAGCTGAAATCTCTCCCCCCTTGCTGTTTCGGACAATGGCGGTAAGGCCTCCTTCCATCAGGATTTCCTGAAATCGTCTGACCCTTTCCTCCGAAGGTTTCTTAAAAGGGATCTCAGGGGCTTCGTTGAGAGGGATGAGATTGACCTTGGATGGAATCCCTGCCAATATTCGTAGCAATCTCCTGGCGTGAGAGGAAGAATCATTCACTCCTTCCAACAGGACATATTCAAAGGTAATTCGGATTCTTCGCTGAAGGGGAAATTTCCTGCATAAGGCCAAGAGCTTGTGTAATGGGTAACGACGATTGATGGGCATAAGATAAGTTCGAGTCTCTTCATCTGGGGCATTCAGCGAGATGGCCAGGCGAAACGGAGTCCTTTCTTTGGAAAGCGCTTCCAGTTCAGGGAGGAGACCCACGGTCGAAAGGGTGATCCTTCTTGAAGAAAATTTGAGAGCATCCGGATGAGCCATCAGCGCCGTTGCCTTCAGGGTGTTCGTGTAATTCGCAAGAGGCTCTCCCATTCCCATCAAGACGATGTTGGTGATGGCCTTTTCTCCCTGAAGCATTTTTCTGACGGCCAGAATTTGATTGAGGATCTCTGACGCCTTGAGATCTCGTTTCCATCCTGCTTTTCCAGTCAGGCAAAATCGGCACCCCAGGGCGCATCCCACTTGTGTGGAAACGCAGAGGGTCAGACGCGCCTTGTCGGGGATCAAGACGCTTTCAATTCGGTTTCCATCTTCAAGCTGAAATAAGAATTTTTTTGTTCCATCCGTTGACCGTTCGATGCAAAGGGGGCGAAGGATGGAGATAAAGCTAACCTGGCTGATCTCCTGGCGGAGTTTTTTTGAGAGATTGCTCATCTCATCGAAGGATTCGGCCCCTTGCTGGTACAACCATCTCAGGATTTGGACGCTTCGATAGCGTTCTTTTCCGAAGGACCCGAGGAACTCAAGGAGTTCAGAAGGGCTCAAGTTCTTGAGATCAACCTTTTGTGTAAGGCTTTTCAATATCCGGTTAACTCCAGGCCGTTGAAGAAGTAATGGATTTCGAAGGCGGCGGTTTCGGGTGCATCAGACCCGTGGACAACGTTCTTTTCGATATTGGTGGCATGCTGTTGCCGCAAGGTCCCTTCCTTGGCCTTTTTAGGGTCGGTCGCTCCCATCAATTCCCGTATCTTCGAAATTGCCCCTTCTCCTTCAAGGACCATGACGACCGAAGGGCCAGAAGACATGAAGGTGGTCAGGCTTTCGAAGAAAGGTTTGCCCCGATGGACAGCATAAAATCCTTCTGCTTCCTTCTTATTCATTGAGATCATCTTCAGGCCAACGACCTTCAGGCCGGAGCCCTCGAAGCGTTTAATGACTTCACCAATCAGATGTTTTTGAACTCCATCCGGCTTCACGATAGACAATGTCCTTTCCATGCGGTCCTCCTTTAAAATTAAATTATAAGCGTTTAATCTATCTTTCACAATTCCTAATTGTCAAGTGAAACTCGCGCTGCACAGGGGCTTATCGGCCGCGTGTGATCATTCGTAAAGCGCCGTTGGCGAATGGATTGACAAGGATGGTCTGTTTATCCTATTCTGAAACCGGCTTATGTCCAAGGAGGAATAAATGGAAGGGGCGAAGAAGAAGGTTTATGAGGTCATCATCATCGGAGGGGGACCCGGGGGATTAACCGCAGGACTTTACACATCCAGGGCCAGGCTCGGCACCCTTCTGATTGAAAAGGGGCTCTTCGGGGGGCAGATGCCCACGACTGAACTGATCGAGAACTATCCGGGGTTTCCGCAGGGGGTTAACGGTGATGAGTTGAGTCGTCTTATGGAGGAACAGGCGAAAAAGTTTGGGCTGGAGACGGTCGCAGATGAGGTTGTAAAGGTGAGCCTGGAGGGGAACATGAAGGTAATCCAGACTTACGAGTCCACCTACCGGTGCGGGGCTCTTATCATCAGTACAGGAGCAGAATATCGAAAATTAGGAGTCCCTGGAGAGAAAGAATTTGCCGGGAAGGGAGTCTCGTATTGTGCCACATGCGATGGAGCCTTCTTCAGGGATGGTCGGATCGTCGTTGTAGGGGGAGGGGACTCTGCCCTTACCGAAGCTCTATTCCTCACAAAGTTTGCCAGGGAGTTGACCATCATCCATCGAAGAGATGCCCTTCGAGGGACAAAGATCTATCAGGAAAGAGTCTTGGCTCACCCGAAGATCAAATTTCTCTGGAATTCGGTTATCCAGGAGATCAGAGGCGATTCGATGGTACGTTCGATTATCGTAAAGGATGTAAAAACGGAAGAAATCAAGGAGGTTGAAACTGAAGGTGCTTTCGTTTTCGTAGGCATGGAACCGAGAACTCGATTTTTGACAGGGATCATTGAGATGGACGGGGGAGGATGTATCTTAACGAATGAAGACTGTGAAACCTCGGCAAGAGGGATTTTTGCTGTGGGGGATTGCAGGAAGAAGCTATCGCGTCAGATTGCGACTGCAGTGGGAGATGGGGCAACGGCGGCATTTGCTGCGGAGAAGTTCCTGGAGTTAAAAGACCCATTTTGAAACCCGTGGGCCCAAGACCAAAACCCTCGGTCCGTAATTGTATAGACCATGAGATGAATATTCTTCTCTCTGCTCTTTGGAGAGATGCCATTCAGCACGATTTACACAGCGGTTTAGATCCGAGCATCCCTTCATTGCCCCTGAATGGATTTCTCGTTAGCGCTCCGAGCATCCCTTTTCTTGCCCCCTCTTAACAAAAAAGGACAATTTGTTCCTTTTTTAAAAATCAAATATTTAAATAACTTCTTATAAATCAAAGACTTAGATTACTTAACTATTTTTGGCACCGAAAATGCAAGGTCTACATCCATGGTATGCTGCCGCTCGCAACAGAAGACTTTCCCGGAAGTCTCTGATTCTTAATATTTAAGGGAGGTGTTTTGAATGGGAGTCGCCAGACTCTGTAGGTTTTATCGTGACTTTTGCAAATTGTATGTGGACTCTGGATCTTCTGAGATGGACAAAGAAACCGGTCATTGCGACCTCGATTGTGACCAGACGACTTGCAATGGAGGTTTAGATTCCTGCCAAAAATCTGACATCTTAAAAAGGTACTACTTTGAACAGATAAAAAGAGAAGGTGGATTGGAATGGGAGCGGAGAAGAAATGTCTTTTTCTTTGAAAACCCAAAGTCCTGAAGATGCCCGCCCAATCGACTCCCGTATGATCGACTCCAGCACGTCTTATTGAGGTTTTAGGTCGTTCCATTTTTGACGCCTTAATGACGATCTATCAGGAAAATAAGATGAATTGCATAAGGAAAAATTCTTGCCCTCCGTGTAAGTAGTTTCTTTCCGTTATCCAGCTCGCAGCAGGCCAAGACAAAACGAGTAAAAACACCATCTTATGAATCGCCTCCCGTGTCTTTTAAGATTGTAAAAGTCAATGAAATCAATAATTTTGTTTGTTAGGCGAGAGCAGCATATGTTATTATGTAAAAAGAGTGCCAAATGAACACAAACAAAAATTGGACGGAGGAGGTGAAGACGAAATGAGAGAGAATGTGGAGAAGGCATTGGACAAGATTCGGCCTGCCCTTCGAGCGGATGGAGGGGATATTGAACTCATTGACGTGGTGGATGGAGTGGTCAAGGTCAGATTGACGGGTGCTTGCGGTGGCTGTCCTATGTCGCAGATGACTCTGAAAATGGGGGTCGAGAAAGTACTGAAGCAACAAGTTCCAGAGGTAAAAAGCGTGGAGACTGTTTGAATAAGATGGATGGAAGTTCACCCTTTCACCAGTGAGCCTGTCATGGAAGCGGTTCGTCTCTCCGCCCCGGCGATTGCCGTATTAGAGAAAAGATATTTAAGAAAAGACGCCGAAGGTAAAGTCGCTGAATCTCCCGAGGAGATGTTCTTGCGTGTCGCAAGGAATATCGCTGAAGCGGAGCGCCTTTATCATACCCCGGCCTCGGTTGAAGCAGTGTCGGAGATCTTTTTTCGACTGATGGCATCCTTAGATTTTCTCCCTAACTCGCCTTGCCTGATGAATGCAGGGAGAAACCTCCAGCAGTTATCCGCATGTTTTGTTCTTCCCGTAGAGGACTCGCTCGACTCCATTTTTGAAACCGTGAAACAGACGGCTTTGATCCATCAAAGTGGAGGGGGAACCGGGTTTTCGTTCAGCCGTTTGAGACCGAAAGATGACACGGTTCAATCGACAGGAGGAGGTGCAAGTGGTCCTGCCTCATTCATGAGAGTGTTTAACATGGCTACAGAGGTCATCAAACAGGGAGGGACAAGAAGAGGGGCCAACATGGGGGTATTGAGAGTTGATCATCCGGATATCATGGAGTTTGTCAACCTGAAAAGAAAGGCTGATGAGATGACAAATTTCAACCTATCCGTGGGGTTGACAAAAGAATTCATGGAAGCCCTTAAGAAAGAGGGTGAGTACTCTCTGATCAGCCCGAGGACGAGGAAAGAAGTGGGTCGGCTGAAAGCGAGAGAAGTGTTTGACGCGATTGTGAATGCTGCTTGGGAGACTGGGGATCCGGGAGTCTTATTTTTGGACCGGATTAATGATGCCAATCCCACCCCACAAATAGGAGATATAGAATCCACCAATCCCTGCGGTGAAGTTCCTCTCCTATCCTACGAGCCGTGCGTACTGGGGTCCATCAATCTTTCTCGCATGGTGAAAGAAAGAAATGGGAGGTGGGAGGCTGATTTTGAGAAGATTAAGGAAACGGTAAAGCATGCCGTCCATTTCTTGGATAATGTGATAGACATGAATCAATACCCTTTGCCGCAGATCGCACAAATGGCAAAAGGGAACCGAAAGATCGGGCTCGGGGTCATGGGATTGGCCCACTTCTTCATCCGGGTCGGCATTCCCTATAATTCGCCAAAGGCTTTGGAAGTGGCAAGAGGTTTAATGAGTTTTATCCAGCACCAAGCCAGGGAACGATCGATCGAACTTGCTGAGGAGAGAGGGGTCTTCTCAAATTTCCTGGGGTCGATCTATAGCAGCAAGGGAATGAAGTTGAGGAACGCTACGTTGACGACCATTGCTCCCACAGGAACTCTAAGCTTGATCGCCGACTGTTCGAGCGGCATCGAGCCTCTCTTCGCCATTGACTACGTGAGAAGAGCCCTAGAAGGCATGGAGTTTCATATGACGGACCCTCTTTTTCTGGAGTTGGGAGAGAAAGAGGGGTTCTTAAGCGAAGGATTACTGAAGGCTCTTTCGGAGGGGGCGATGCTTCGGGACCTGCCCGACGTCCCCGAGACGATGAGGAAGCTTTTTATTACCGCTTTTGAGATTCCTCCGATCTGGCACATCAAGATTCAAGCGGCTTTTCAGGAGTATACCGATAACGCGGTATCCAAAACAATCAACTTTCCACGGGATGCAACAAAAGATGAAGTAGGAGGAGCGTTTCTGACGGCTTATCAAGAAGGATGCAAGGGCATTACCCTCTATCGGAGCGGAAGTAAGCCGAGCCAGGTCTTAGCCTGCGGAACAAAAGAAGTCTGTTAGACAAACGGAATGCACATCGGGCAAAGGGCATGAAGCTCCAAGTTAAGGCTTTTTGCCCTTTTTGATCTGGATGGCTCGGAAACCGGAGATTTGAAATTTGTTTTGATTGATCACCTGGAATTTGGGCAACAAGAGGTGACGGAATTCTAATCACGACGGGCGGGTTATGTATCCAAGGGTAGACGCCGAAAAATGTAATGGTTGTGGAAACTGTGCCGAAGTCTGTCCCAGTGAAATCTACGAGATCAGAGAAAATAAGTCAGATCCCATCCATCCCGAGGAATGTATTGAATGCTGGGCTTGTGTAAACCAATGTCAGACGGAATCGATCCGACTTTGGGAAGATTGACCTGCGGCACCGTCAACTCTCACCAGGGGCAACTTTCAGTCAAACGAGTCGAAGGGTTGAAACTCATTCATCGTTAGAAATCACTTGAAAAATCAGGCCGGTTTTCCTATGATGAGAACAGGATTGTGGTTTCTCAGGAAAGAAGATTGTTAGCTCACGACAGGATGAACATGAAGGATTCACTCCAATTGGAGTCTCCCGCAAAGATCAATCTGAGGCTTGAGATCCTGAAAAGACGCCCGGATGGATACCATGAGTTGAGAACCGTTTTCCAGAAGATCAGCCTCCACGATACCCTCCATTTCTCTTTAAGAAAGGAGAAGGGCATTTCCATCGCGGCAGATCATCCAAAGCTTCCCCTCGGAAAGAAGAATTTAGTGTACAAGGCTGCTCAATCCATGTTTAAAGCGTGCGGTTATCGGGGGGGCGTCCGAATCGAGATTGAGAAAAAAATTCCTCTCGGGGCCGGGTTGGGAGGTGGAAGCAGCAATGCAGCCACGACCTTGATGGCACTTAATCAACTCTTGGAAGCGAACCTTTCCCGGAAGGAATTGATGGACGTGGGGTTGGGGATCGGAGCAGATGTCCCTTTCTTCTTTTTGAAGGGTGCTGCCATTGGGTCAGGAGTCGGTGAGCGACTGAAGAAAGAGGTACTCCCGTCCCTGTGGTACGTGCTTATCTATCCAAATTTCGAGGTTTCGACACGGTGGGCTTACCGGCATTTTGTGTTGACAAATCAGCGGTTTCGTATTAATCTTCATAAGTTTTTGAAAACTCCTGAGGGGATTTCTCGCATCCTTTTTAACCATTTGGAAGAAGTGGTTTCGAAAAGATATCCCGAGATTAGCCTCATGAAGGAATACCTTCTATCTGCCGGCGCTCTGGGCGCTTTGATGACGGGGAGTGGCCCCACCGTTTTTGGATTCTTTACAGAGGCAAAGAGTGCCGAGGGAGCCTGTGCAAAGATAAAAAAATGGGTCGTGAGGAAAGGGTGGGCCGTTTTTGAGGCACGTGCTCTCGCTGTCTGATACCGGGCATGTTCCCAACATCCAATCCCGATAGATGATCGTAATTGATTTAATAAGGAGGAACGAGAGAACTCAAACTCGAAGCACGAAACCCAGGTGAAGGATCATAGGGATCCATTCGAAACAAATTCAAATTTTCCGGGTCAAAGTTCCAAACAGAAATGTCCAGCAATTTTTGAATTCAGCCATTTGGATTTTACAGTTGTTTCGAATTTCGATATTCGGATTCAGAATTTGCTGATTAAAGATTGGGGTGTCGTCAAGCGGTAAGACACAGGTCTTTGGAACCTGGATTCGGAGGTTCGAATCCTCCCACCCCAGCCATTTTGAGAAGTCGGAAAGTCGAAAGTAGAGGGGGGGGTGAAGAAGATCACAAATCGACACGCCACGTTTTCACTTTCCGCTCACCGAACGATGAGGCGCTCATGAGTAAAAAAAGAGTGGTTGTCAACCCAGGACAGGATTTAAGTTGGTTGAGAGTATTCACTGGAAATTCAAACATCCCGTTGGTCCAAAAAATCTGTGACCAGTTGGGTACCCCTCTCGGGAAATCCGTGGTGAGCACCTTCAGCGACGGAGAGATTCATGTTGAGATTGATGAAAGCGTGCGAGGGATGGACGTTTTCGTGATCCAGTCTATTTCTTTTCCTGTGAATGACAATCTGATGGAACTGCTGATTTTGATCGATGCCCTGAAAAGAGCTTCCGCCGAGAGGATTACCGCTGTCATGCCCTACTATGGCTATGCCAGGCAAGACCGTAAAGTTCTTCCTCGAGCACCGATCTCCGCAAAGTTGGTCGCAGACTTGATCACCACCGCGGGGGCGTCTCGAATTCTCACCGTCGACCTTCACGCCGGCCAAATTCAGGGTTTTTTCAATATCCCGGTGGATCATTTATTTGCTGCCCCGGTGCTGTTGGAACACCTCAGGCTGCTACGCAACGATATCGTCATTGTTTCACCGGATGCGGGCGGAGTGGAGAGGGCTCGGGCCTATGCGAAAAGATTAGACGCTTCCTTAGCCATCATTGATAAGCGGAGGGATTCTCCGAATGTCTCCCAAGTCATGAATATCATCGGGGATGTGAATGGCATGACCGCCTTCTTGGTGGATGACATCGTGGATACAGGGGGAACGCTGGCCCGGGCAGCAAATGCTTTGATTGAAAAAGGAGCGAGAGGCGTTTATGCTTGTTGTACCCATCCGATCCTCTCAGGAAAAGCCGTGAAGATGATCTCAGAATCACCCATTGTCGAGATGATCGTTACGGATACCGTTCCACTTAGCGAAGAAGCCAGAGCGTGCCCAAAGATCAAAGTTGTTTCGATCGCCGGTCTTTTAGCCGATGCTATTCGAAGAATCTATGAAGACGAATCGGTGAGTTGCCTGTTTGTCTGAAGGTCCCTGTTCTGATGAAGGGATTCGTAACGAATATTCCACGAGTGACATTCACGAGTGCAAATCAATAAAAGGAGCGACCCATGCAAAGACCCATTTTGACAGCTGAGATTCGAGAAGGGGTTGGAAAGGAGAAGGCGAAAAAACTCCGGTCCAAAGGCCTGATCCCTGCCATTTTCTATGGCCCGCGGGCTCAGACGATCCCTTTGGTCATTCATTCTAAGGAATTAGCCAAGGCTCTTCAGACAGAAGCAGGGGAAAACGTCTTAATTGACCTTGACATTCGAAAAGGGCCTGAGTCAGACCGCAAGGTGGTGATGCTGAAAGACATTCAAATTCACCCTCTCCTCAGGGTAACCCTTCATACGGATTTTTATGAGGTGGCCATGGATGAGGTGGTGACCGTTGAAGTTCCAGTTCACCTGATCGGGAAGCCTGAAGGGACCAAAGTGGGAGGGATCCTTGAGCAGGTCCGAAGGACCATACAGGTACAATGCCTCCCCGGAGATATTCCCAAGGGCATCGATGTCGACGTGAGTGGTTTAATGATTGGTGATTCGATTCACGTGCAGGATATTAAAGCGGAGAAAGCAAAAATTATTTCAGATACGAACTTCACCATCGCCACCGTCGTGCCGCCAGCGGTAGAGGAGAAGGTTGCGGAAGCAGCAGCTCCTGAGGCTGTGGAAGAAGGGGCCGAGGTGAAGGAGAAGGAAGAAGAAGGGAAGGAGGAGAAAGGGAAGGAGGAAAAAAAATAGACACGCGTGAAGATCATCGTGGGCCTGGGCAATCCTGGAACCGAATATCGAATGAGCAGGCATAATATTGGATTTCAGGTGGTGGATCGTATCGCCCAAATAAACCACATTTCTATCCGCACCAGACGTTTTAGATCTTTTTACGGAACAGGACGGATCAATTCTCAGCAGGTCATCTTGGCCAAGCCCATGACGTTCATGAATCGAAGCGGAGAGGCGGTCAAGAAAGCAACTGATTTTTTCCACTTGGGGATGGAAGATCTCGTCGTTGTTCATGACGATTTAGACCTTCCTTTCGGCAGGCTTCGTTTTAAACGAAGAGGAGGGGACGGAGGACATCAGGGAGTTCGTTCCATTATCGAAAGGATGGGCGGAAATAATTTTTTGAGGCTGAAGGTCGGTGTTGGAAGACCTCCCCAGGGCCTGGATTCAGCCGATTATGTGCTGGAGGTTTTTGACAGAATTGAGCAGTCCCTTTTGGATCAAATCCTTCCTTTGGCTGCAGAATCCCTGAAGGTCATGCTTCTAGAAGGACTTGAAAAGGCGATGAATCAGTTTCAGAAAAGGAGTGAGCGGCCTGTTTCACCTCTCGCATGAATTTTCCGATTTCCCTTTATACCCGATCCCTTCAGTCATGGATTTTCATTCGCCCTTCTCGATTTCCATGAAAATCTTTCCGTGATGGAAAATTCTCACTCCTCCTGTTTCCTCTGAGATGACAATGGCCAGGGCGTCGGTCAGGCTGGTAATCCCGGCGGCGGCTCGATGCCGACTCCCGAGACCCAAGGGTATTTCGATATTATCGCCCGAGACATCCAGATGACGGCCGGCGGCCAAGATGACGCCGTCATCGCGGAATATGAACGCCCCGTCAATCGACGAGAACTCCTTAACGGTTTCTTTCAGCCTGGAGTCCAAAATATTTCTTTCCTCTTCGGGATATCCCTGAAAGGGATTGATAACCATGGGGTGCGAGAACTTAAAAACGTCCTCATGCCTTCCGAGGACAAAAATGGTTCCAACAGGCTTTCTCCCCTCCTTTCCCTGTATCGAAATCTCTAAAGCAAGACTGAGAACTGTCTCGAAAACTTCGGGTTTCACGATCTCAGAGATCACTGGAAGATCGGAAGAGGAGATGATTTCAAACTCTTTCCCAAATTCGAGAATCAGGAGGTTATCCAGGATTTTTGTTTGGGGAATTCCAGAAAGGCAGATCCATTTATCTCCCTTTCTAACCAGACTCTTGGAGAGGGCCTGGATGATAGCCATCTTCATTTGATTTATTCGACCCAGGGGGGCATCGGGAATTCGAAGTACTTTTTTGAAGACGGAGGCCGCTTCCTGAAAGGAGGATTCATCCTTGATCGCCAGGATCAGATCAACCTGTTTTTCCTGACCGATGGTGGCTAAGGCTTCGTAATCCTCGATGGGATCGGCATAAAGCAGGACACCTTTCGAGCGGGTTTTTCTTGAGATGGTACAGGCCGTCTCCACCATGATACGATTCTGCCGCTTCACTCGGACCTCCCGGCGCGTTCCAGATTGAGAAGCCAGGTCACGCGCTCTTAAATCATCAGAGTCTTTATTTTCTCTTCCTTTTATTATACAAGTATTGACATGGAATGCTATCGAAAATTTAGGGTTGAGATCCGAAGCGCCTGCCCGCGCAAGTACCGACTCGGGAGAGGAAAATAAGGATTCCGAAACCAAATGTCTGATTTGCCGAAAGATCAACAGGGGGGGAATGAATGGGGTTTCGATGCGGGATCGTCGGCCTTCCAAATGTGGGAAAGTCAACGATCTTTAACGCCCTGACAGCAGCGGGTGCAGCGGTGGCGAGTTACCGTTTCTGTACGATCGACCCCAACATAGGCATTGTACCCGTTCCGGATAGAAGGCTGGAAACGCTCGCCAAGTTAATCCATCCTAAAAAGGTAATTTCCACTACTCTCGAATTTTTCGACATTGCCGGACTTGTTAAGGGGGCAAGCAAGGGGGAAGGGCTGGGAAATCAGTTTCTGGATCACATCCGGAATGTCGATGCCATTGCGCACACGGTCCGTTGCTTCATGAATGAAAATGTGGCCCATGAGTTGGGTTCGATTGATCCGGGGAGGGATATTGACGCCGTCCATACCGAGCTCCTCCTCGCCGATCTTCAGACTTTAGAGAAGAGAATGGCGAAGACAGATAAGATGCACCGGGTGGGCGCCAAAGAAGCCACGTTGGAGCTTGAAGTCTACCGAGAAGTCCAATCCGTTCTGAATGAGGGCCGGTGGGCAAGAAGCATCCACATGACCGGAGAGCAAGAAGCAGTCTTCCTGGATCTTCACCTTCTCACGGCAAAGCCTGTTTTTTATGTCGCCAATGTGGACCAGAAAGAACTCAAAGGGGAGGGGGCTTGCTTAAAGTTCGTCACGGAGCGAGCCGCCGAGGAGGGGAACAAAGTGGTTCCCATTTGTGGCGATCTAGAGGCAGAGCTTGCACAACTGAAGGAGGAGGAACGAGAAGAGTTCAGAAGCGAATTGGGGCTGGAGGGATCGAGTCTGGAGCGGTTGGTTGAGGCGGGCTACAGCACGTTGTCACTGGTCACGTTTTACACGACGGTTAGCTCTGAACTCAAGGCTTGGACGGTTCCAAGCGGCACCCCTGCTCCTAAAGCTGCGGGGAGGATTCACAGCGATATGGAGAAAGGATTTATCCGAGCAGAGGTCATTCCCTTCTCTGACTTTGTTGCTTGTGGTACCGAGCACGCGGCTAGGGAAAGAGGCCTGCTGCATTCCGAGGGAAAAGATTATTTTATCCAGGATGGAGATATTATCCACTTCCGTTTTAACGTATAGTGGATTATTATAAATCCGCGGCACGAAGTCTGAAGAACCGTAAGGCCATCCGGTGCAAGTTCCAAGGGGTTTTAGCTCGTTACCCCAACGCCTTATTCCTTACGGATAAGTGATTTCGATATTCGGATGTCGAATTGAGGGGGGACGGCATGAAATTAACAAGGTATCTCGTCTACATGATTCCCATTGTTTGGGCTTTTCTCAAGGATCTCGTGTGGGAAGATTTTTCTTTTGGAGAGATCAGGGTCAACTATCTTTTCGGGAAAGCCAATGCTTATGACCGTGCCGATTTGCTTAGGAAAGCGGTCAGGATCTACAAAGAAATATTGAGAAAGGACTCCAATCGCATTGCCGTTTTCCTAAACCTGGGGGGGCTTTACTACCGCAGAGGCATGTTTGAGACCGCCATTCCCTACTACGAAAAGGTCATCCGCGCGAACCCGAAGCACTACCAGGGTCACTATTGGTTGGCCATGTGTTTTTGGAAGTTGCAACGATATCACGCGGCCATTAATACTCTTGAAGAGGTCATCCATTTCTTGCCCACCTTTAAGGATGCTCTCAACCTGATGGGCGAATGTTACGAGCAAATAGGCGAGGGGGCGAGAGCGGAACGTTGTTATCTCAAAGCGATCAGTACCGATCCAGATGGAATTGTTGCTCACGGGGGTGTGTTGGACAGCTGGTCCCAGGAAAAAAAGAAGGAACAGAGGCTAAAACACTAATAGAACGCCCCTTGAAGACTTTCTTCTGTGACCACCCTTGATTGACGATATCGGGCGGACGTAACTGCGACGGGGGTGGGGAGGGGAAGGGTGATCAGAAAGGGAGAGAGTAAGCGGTAAGCTCGCCCTAGCGGCGAGGTCACCATCAACCATTGGATGAATGACCCCTTTTCAGAAGTCCCTGGTCGCCTGTCCGCTTTGACGGGTGGCCACCAGGAGCACGCCGTTTCGGCATCCAAGAATGTCAATGCATGGACATCCTGTCCAAAATCTGACCATCTTTTGGCCCCCTCTGCGATAAAACATCCTTAAGAATCAACAAATAATCCAGGCGTCGTTTCTGGCACAAAAAATGCTGCCTATTCATGATGCCGATTTAACCACAGGCATGAACTTATCCATTGGGAGCGGTTCGAATGATACAAAATTTTGTAGTATCTTTCATCATCGTTCTTCTTTTGCTCGCGGAGGTCATCCTGCCGATCATTTTGATATTAGCTCTCGGGTTCTTGACATGGCGTCTGATTCGAAAGAAATGGATAGATCGAACTTTTGCAAACCTTATCTATACGAAAAACCCTCTGGTGAAGGAGTTTTATAACAAAGTCGTCCCCTCCGTTGAAGAAAAGGGAAACAAACTTGTAAAACCAATCGCGTACGTCGCATTCATTCTATGTATTGCTCTTATTTTAAGGACCCTGTGGCTACACGTATTCCATGATAACGATACGTCTAACCAACTCCTCATGGATAGACTTCCATTACTGTTCCTGTATGTCGGACTAATTTTTCTGGGCTTTGGGATTTCGGGCTCGGTCATTTCTTCCTTTTTTTTCATAAAGGAGGCGAAGAAAATCAATATATACAGCAGGAGCCTCGAAATTTATCTTCTGAGCAAATATCTTGAAAACATCCTCTGTATTACCCTCGGAATCGCCTTAATCATAGGGGTTGCCTATTTGTGGTTTTTTCTCCTCGAGAAGTTGTTACCGATCTTCCGTTACTTCGAGAGCGAATCCTCGTCTTTTGTGGAGCTAAAGGTCAACTACGAAGAGATGCTGGAAGTATTGAAGAGTTTACTCATCAGCTTTAGAAACCAATTTCAAACCTGGTGCATCACCTCCTTCCTGATTTCTCTGGCAAGCTTTGCCGTACCCTACCTGTGGTTCAAGGGGAGACGATTTGCCATCGTATTCCTAACGCTCTTTTTGTCCGGAACAACCTTTTCCTACGGAGTCTCATTTTTGATCGAGAGGTTTCTTACTTCGGAGCTAACGTGGATATTCATTGCAGTGTGGACCTTTTCTGCACTCATTACCTATATGGTTTCCCACCTCGTCCATACGGTCTCATTAAACAAGATATGCATCTGTAAACACTGTCGGATGGAAAATGGCATCCAGTCAAGATACTGCTGTGGTTGCGGAAAGAAACTTATTCCGCTCCCGATGGGATAACGAAAAAGTTACCCGTTGGCTTTAAAAGGTCTATCGGACTGGGTTTGCCTTTTGGCCCGAGCGATCCTCCCGAACCCGCCAATGATTCAAGATCGAGGGCTCAGCCTGCTTGCCGGTAGGCAGGGGTTGATACCCAAAGGGGTACCCCCTCTGTTTCAAAGGATCGATTTAGGTTCTGTCGCTTTATAAAAAAAACCGAAAAATATGGGGGTTCCGTTCGAAAGGGGTATCGGCGTAGACGGGATAAGATGAATTCCTCTTTTTTGGAGGGTGAGGAAGCACGGATTCAACGTGGCTCCCCAAACCCGTCCCCCATGAACAACTTTGATACAGGATGGTTCTCTTTTATCCGGGCTTCTTCTCTCCGGAAGCCGAAGACTCCTCTTTGCTCATCCCCAATTTTGATTTGATCTCGCTGATAAAATAAATAAGAGCACCGGCGCCGATCAACAGGAGAAGGATGGGAACAACCGCCATCAGCCCTTTGATGAACATGCTCCACCAGGCAATCAGTAAGGTCAGGCCAGCAAGGATGACCACAACTGCAATGATGATCCCCAAAATATTCGACACGATCAGCACCCCCTTTCAAGAGTCCCCATAGATTTGGAAATTATCAAAGGGCGAAAAAGAAGTCAAGAGCATTTTTTCCCTCACCCTGTTGCTCTTCCCCAAGAGGACAGGCAGGTAACGGCACACAAAATGCTTACCTCAATGAAAACGCTCCTTGATTCTTACTGTTAGGAGGGGTTGAATTAAGAATTAGATTGTTATGCCCTTGATTCACTAAGAATGATTCATTATGGACAGCGGAAACGTATTAAGGTAATATAAACTGAGCCTTTTCTTCAGTGTCAGGAAAGGGTACCATCTATCACAAACTTGGGAGGCGATTTTGACATGGCTGTGCGTCTGAAAGGGAAATCATTAGATAGCCTTTCTCATTTGAACAAAGAGGAGATTGAACAGATCTTGAAGACATCGGAATTACTAAAACTTCAACTCCTGCGTGGAGAGGAGCACCCTTTGCTGAAGGGGAAGACTCTGGGCATGATCTTCGAGAAGCCCTCCACCCGCACAAGGGTCTCGTTTGAAGTGGGAATGTGGCAACTCGGAGGATATGCACTTTATCTGAGCGCCAGTGACCTGCAGCTGGGACGTGGAGAGACTGTTGCAGATACCGCCCGGGTTCTCTCCCGTTATGTGGATGGAATCATGGCAAGAGTCTTTGCCCATCAGAGTATCCTTGATCTTGCGAAATACGCGAGGGTGCCGGTGATCAATGGGCTTTCAGACCTTACCCACCCTTGCCAGGGTCTGGCCGATCTTTTCACGATCTACGAGAAGAAGGGAAGGCTTTCGGGTTTGAGGCTCGCCTACGTCGGGGACGGGAATAACGTAACCCACTCGCTTCTGTACGGTTGTTCAAAGGTGGGAATGGATATCTCGGTCGCCTGCCCTAAAGGGTATGAGCCCAATCCAGAAGTGATTTTGAAGGCGAAAGAAGAAGGGAAGAAGAGTGGTTGTGAAGTGAGGGTGACGAAAGATCCGAAAGAAGCAGTGAAGGGCGCCGATATCGTCTATACGGATGTTTGGGCGAGTATGGGCAAGGAAAAGGAACATGAGGAAAGGGTCCGAGTTTTTAAGCCCTATCAAGTGAATGGGAAATTGGTAAGGGAAGCCCGCGAGGATTATATTTTCATGCATTGTTTGCCGGCCCATCGGGGAGAGGAAGTGACTGACGAAGTAGCGGATTCGGAAAATAGCGTTATCTTTGACCAGGCAGAAAACAGACTCCACACCCAAAAAGCCCTTATGGCACTCCTCATGTAAATGGTAAATGAAAGTTGATAGTTCGAAGTTTGGAGTTTGGAGTCAGAAAACAAGATAAAAATGAATGAAACTCAGCATTCATCATCTTCGGACCTGTATCGATAGATGATTTACGGGCACGGGCTCTTTATAAGGAGGTCAAGATGGGTAATCTTAAAGGGAAAGACATCCTTCATGGAAATCAGTTTTCAAAAAGGGATATTGACGGGGTGATTAAGGTTGCATCCGATTTTGAGAAGCAGCTTAAGAAAAAGAATTCTTTAACTCTATTGAAGGGGAAGATTCTGGCTACTCTTTTCTTTGAACCGAGCACTCGGACCCGACTCTCTTTTGAGACAGCGATGCAGCGGTTGGGCGGGGGGGTGATCAGCATGGCTTCAGCAGAGGGTTCCTCGGCAGCAAAAGGGGAGACCGTTGGGGATACCGCGAGAACGGTCTCCCAATACGCAGATGTCATTGTGATCCGCCATCCCCGTATCGGGTCAGCCAAAGAAGCAGCCGACGCGGCTTCGGTTCCGGTCATCAACGCTGGAGACGGGGCAGGGCAGCACCCCACGCAAGCCCTTCTCGACACTTATACGATTCGCAAAGAATTGGGATCGCTTAAGAATTTAGCGGTCGCCATGGTCGGCGACCTGAAAAACGGAAGGACGGTCCATGCACTGGTTGAACTTTTGTCCCTCTATCAGGCACGGCTCCATTTTGTCTCGCCCGGGAACCTCAGAATGCCGGAAGAGATCACCTCCAATCTCAAACAAAAGGGCATCTGGATTGAAGAGACAGAAGACCTTGAAAAGGCAGCCTCTGAAAGCGCTCTGATTTATATGACAAGAATCCAAAAGGAGAGATTCACCGACCTGACAGAGTATGAAAGAGTCAAGAGCAGCTACGTGATTGATTCAGGGTTTCTCAAAAGGCTCAAGAAGAAGATCACGATTCTTCATCCGCTTCCAAGAGTGGATGAGATCGGCTTGGACGTGGACTCCTATCCCGGGGCCGCTTATTTCAGGCAGGTGAGAAATGGCATTTTTGTCAGAATGGCTCTGCTCGCCATGGTCATGGGGAAAAAATAGATTTTCAAATATCAATGATCGGAGCTGCCTTGATTGTGCTGACGAGGCATTAGAGGTAAGAGGAGAGATTCTTAGCTTTTCTTGCGGCTGGAAAGATCCTACGGACATGGGACGAAGGCGCTACGTTATTCTTGAGTTAAGTCCTTGAATTGAGAAAGAGTTTTTGACCTGATGTTTCAAACAGAAAACGAACCTTAATTCTTCTTGACTTTCATGAAGAAATTTAATAAAAGGGTGAGTCATGATTCTGCGACTCGAAGAGATTGAGCGGATAGTTTGGGAAGAGGAGAAGCTCTTCCTGATGAAGCAGGTTGGGATCCTTCTGATTAAGAACAATGCCATCAAATTCGGGGATTATATCTTGGCCTCTGGGAAGAAAAGCCCTTACTACATCGATCTCAGGCAAACGATCTCGAGTCCGATTACCATGGACTGGATTGCCAATTCATTGACCCGAATCATCCTGAATGAGATTGGGAAGGATAAAATCGACAAGATTTTAGGCGTGCCCACGGCAGGAGTGCCTTTTGCGACGGTGGTAAGTCAGAAATCAGGCATCCCCCTCATTTATTACCGGCAAGCCAGGAAAGAACATGGGGTCAGGAAGAAGATCGAAGGTATTCTGGAGCGGAACGACCGGGTCCTCGTTATCGACGATCTCATTACCACGGGGGAGAGTGTCATTGAGACCGCGGAGGTCGTGAGGGATCAAGGGGGGGTGGTCAACGAACTGGTGGTCCTTTTGGATCGAGAGCAAGGAGGGCAGCAGAAGCTTCGTTCATCCCGGATTGAACCTCACATCCTGTTTAAGATCTCAGATGCGATGGCGTGGCTTAACAGAGTAGGTCTCATCGAAGATAGGATCTACGAAGCCTTGAAAAAATACATCGAAGAGGAAAGCCAGCCCCCTCACGGTAGTACCGCGTGAACCCCTAAACGACTTGCAGCGGTGCCTCCCCATCTGTTAGCATATTTGAGATTTCTCCGAGAAAAAGCCTTCACATTTCTTCAATTCCAATTTTTCTTGACAAAAAAAGGTTTTTATTTATATTTATTGGTCTGATCTAAGGTGGAAGAGCAGGAACGAAATGTTTACTCTGAATCTGGACGAAATTCCCGAAGAGGGCCTGGAGCTGGAGTGGAAGGAAGAAAGAGCCTCGTTGTTAGTCTATTTAAAGGATCTTTCAAGAATCGACTTTGATTTTGAGACCCCCCTCCAGTCAGAGGCCAAGATTAAGAAGGCAGCTGGACTCGTTTTCATCTCGGGGAAGGTTCAAACTATTCTTCGATTGCAGTGCGTACGGTGTTTAAGGGAATTCTCCTACCCCCTTTCCACTGCGTTTGAACTGACCCTTCACCCCTCAAAAGAGGCTCCTTCTGAGGAAGAGACGGAGTTGGGGAGCGAAGAGATGGAGCGAAACTTCTTCGAAGGAGGAGAGATTCATCTCTCCGAAATCGCATGCGAACAGGTTTTTTTGGAAATTCCATACCAACCTCTTTGTCAAGAGGGATGTAAAGGGCTCTGCACCGTCTGCGGAAAAGATCTCAACCTCTCCGCCTGTGATTGTGTCAAAGAGGAATTAGCATCGGGCTTTTCTGCCCTGAAGAAATTAAGGCTTGATTAATGCTGTGAGAATCTGTTATGTGAAAAAGATAAGACAATTCGCTCGGGTTCTTAACTCAACCTCTGAGAGTCCTTTTAAAGGATGAGAAAGGATGCTTTCGAATGGGAGTTCCAAAACGGAGAACGTCGTCATCAAGAAGGGATCAACGCCGAGCCCATAAGAAATTAGACGCCCCTAATTTCTCTTTGTGTCCTCAATGCCATGAACCGCTTCTTCCTCACCACATTTGTCCTCATTGTGGAACTTACAAAGGGAAAGAGGTCATCAAGGTGGAAGAAGAGAAATAAGGCTTGTATGAGGGGCCGGGCATTGGCCCAATTCTTTCTCTAAAATTTCAAGGACTCGACTTGATGAGAAGCTTTGGCCATGTCATCCCCGCCGCCGATATCGGGGCTTTCTAATGAGGTAAATCGGTGAAAACGGTGCCGGGGAAAGCGACGTAAGATGAAGATCGCAGTCGATGCTATGGGAGGGGATTTTGCCCCTCACAAAATTGTCGAGGGAGCCTTCTGGGCCGCAAAACAACACGGAGTCAAGGTGGTTTTGGTCGGGGACGAGGATCAAGTCAGCAAGGAACTGTCCAAATACCCTACCTCAAAACTTCCTATCTTTATCCACCATGCTCCGTTCGTGGTCGCCATGCATGACTCTCCTTCTGCGGTGATCCGAAGAATGAAAGATACCTCCATTAAGGTCGCCTTTGATTTGGCAAAAGAAGGTCAGGTAAGCGGTGTGGTTTCCGCCGGGAATTCGGGAGCGGCCATGGGTTTGGCGATGTACATCCTGAAAAAGCTGGAAGGCGTAGAACGACCCGCAATCGCTACGATCCATCCCGCCACGAAAGGGTCCACGGTCCTCATCGACTCGGGTGGCAATGTGGATTGCAAACCGGCTCACCTGCTCCAGTTTGCAATGATGGGGGATGCTTATGCAAAGTATATTCTGGGGAAGGAAACTCCTCGAATCGGTGTCCTGAGCAACGGAGAAGAAGAAGGGAAGGGGAATGACCTGACACGGGAGGTTCATGATATTTTGTCAGAGACCGATTTAAACTACATCGGCTACGTAGAGGGCCGGGACCTCAACAGCGGAGAGGTGGATGTGATCGTCTGCGATGGTTTCGTGGGCAATGTGGCGCTAAAAATAAGCGAAGGTCTCTGGGAGACCATCCACGCCATTCTCAAGTGGGAGGCCCGGGATAACATCAGGGCGAAGGTGGCGTATTTCCTCATGGGACGGGCAATTCGGCGGCTTGAAAAGAGGATTGACTATTCGGAGGTTGGAGGAGCCCCTCTTTTGGGGATTAACGGCAACTGCGTCATCTGCCACGGTTCGTCGAACGGGAAGGCCATCATGAATGCCATTCTATTGGCCTCGAACCTGGCCAAGAATAAGCTCAATGACCATCTCATCGAAGAGTTAAAAGAGAAACAAGCCATGCTTCGGCTGGGACAGAAACACGCGGAGAAGACGAACGGAGCGGTGGAATCAATTCGTTGATTCCTGAAAAATGAACAGGGAGGAAAGTGGATTGGATTATTTTCTCACAGCAGAACAGAAGATGATTCAAAGCTTGGCGAGGAAAGTCGCGGAAGAGAAAATGCGGCCGGTCCGGGCGGAATTAGATGAGAAGGAAGAGTTTCCGTGGGACATTGTTAAAGTCAGCGCGGAAGCGGGTCTCATGGGTGTCTCCATGCCCGAGGAGTACGAGGGGTTCGGAGGAGGGATTTTAGAATATTGCCTCGTCGCGGAAGAATTGAGCCGCGTCTGTCTCGGGATTGCCACCAGTGTGGTTGCAAGCGGCCTGGGCGCAATGCCCATCCTGCTTTTTGGAAGCCCTGACCAAAAGAAGAAGTATCTTCCTCCGATTGCCAAAGGGAGAAAACTTGCCGCCTTTGGGCTGACAGAGGCGGATGCCGGGAGTGATGCGGGTGCCATACGAACAACGGCCACGCGAAAGGGAGAAGGGTACGTTTTAAACGGAACCAAGCAGTGGATCACCAACGGCGGGGAGGCGGAGATCTACTCCGTCATCGCCATGACCGATCGCTCAAAGGGTCCCAGAGGAGCGAGCGCCTTCATTGTGGAGAAGGGAGCTCCGGGCTTCGAATTCGGGAAGAAAGAGAAAAAGATGGGAATCCGGTCCTCAGCGACGCGGGAACTGGTCTTCCAGGATTGCTTTGTCCCGAAGGAAAACTTGATTGGAAAGGAAGGGATGGGATTTATCGTTACCATGAGGACCTTTGATCGGACCCGACCCGGGGTGGGAGCCCAGGGGGTAGGAGTGGCCCAGGGGGCCCTCGATGAGGCCGTCCAGTACGCACGAGAACGAGAGCAGTTTGAAAAGAAAATCATCTCCTTCCAGGCGGTTCAGCACATCTTGGCCGATATGGCTACTCTCGTTGAGGCTGCCAGGGCATTGGTCTATTCGGTCGCCCGCTATGTTGACCAGTCAGAAAACCCTAAGGAAATTTCGAAGGTCTCGGGAATGGCAAAGGTCTTTGCAAGTGATGTCGCCATGAAGGTGACCACGGATGCAGTCCAGATCTTCGGAGGGTATGGATACATGAGAGATTATCCCGTCGAGAAGATGATGCGGGATGCGAAAATTCTCCAGATCTATGAAGGAACGAATCAGATCCAGCGAAATGTCATCGGTTTGGAATTGAACAAGGAATATGCGGGGAAGAAAGGGACCCGATGAAGCCAACCGCCTTTATTTTTCCGGGACAAGGCTCCCAGTATGTCGGAATGGGAAAAGAACTCTTCGAGAATTTTAGTTTGGCGAAGCAGATCTTTCAGGAGGCGGACGATACGCTTCATTTTTCTATCTCTGCACTCTGTTTCAAAGGACCGGAAGACGCATTGAAGCTGACCGAGAATACCCAGCCTGCCATCCTGACGACGAGCATCGGAGCGCTTAGAGTGCTCGAGGCGGAAAGAGGGATGCTCCCTCAATTCGCTGCAGGACATAGCCTGGGAGAATACAGTGCTTTGGTCGCCTCCGGAGCGCTCACTTTTTCCGAAGCAGTAAAGACCGTTCGTCTTCGGGGGAAGTTTATGCAAGAGGCTGTTCCCGTGGGAGACGGAGCCATGGCAGCTGTCCTGGGCATGGAGAGGGAGCAGATCGAGGAACTCTGTGAAGCGTGTTCGTCCGGCGAGGTTCTTGCCCCTGCCAATTTCAACTGTCCGGGCCAAATCGTCATCGCCGGGCATTCGAAAGCGGTTGAGCGGGCGATGGAGAGGATAAAACAGGCAGGGAAGAAGGCGATCCTCCTCCCCGTCAGCGCTCCGTTCCATTCCCCCCTCATGAAACCTGCGGGGGAGCGCTTGGAGAAGGCGCTGGAGCAGATTTCGGTCAGCGATCTGAAGGATCCCGGTGGTGACCAATGTGGAAGCAGAGGTCAATATCTCAAAGGGCAGGGTAAAAGAATTGCTGGTGGCCCAGGTATCGAGTCCTGTCCGTTGGGAGGAGTCGATGAGAAAGATGATCGAAAAAGGAGTCGAACAGGTAATGGAGATAGGACCCGGGAAAGTTCTTTCGGGATTGATGAAACGAATCGACAACCGCATAGAAACCAGGAATTTGGAAGACCTTCAAACGTTGAAGAAAATCCCGTAAAGCTTAATTTTCCCTCCCCTCGATGGGAGAGGACATCAGGGAGGATGCATTGAAACTGAAGGGGAAAGTGGCTTTGGTCACCGGGGGAGCCCAGGGAATTGGAAAATCAGTTGCCCTGCTTCTAGCTCGAAACGGCGCCGATATCGTTGTGTCGGATATCAATCTCGAAAAAGCTGAAGAAACGGCCAAGGAAATTGGGTCGATCGGCCCCAGGGCCATGGCGTTCAAGGCGAATGTGGCCAATTCAAACGACGTGGAGCGAATGGTAGGAGCCATCTTAGAAAAATTTGGCAAGATTGACATCTTGGTCAATAATGCAGGGATCACCCGTGACAAGCTGATTCTCAGAATGACAGAAGAGGATTGGGATCTGGTCTTGAATGTCAACCTGAAAGGGACATTTAACTGCACCAAAGCGGTCGTCAGACACATGGCGAAGCAGAGAAGCGGGAAGATCGTCAGCATCGCCTCCGTGGTCGGAGAGATGGGGAATGCAGGGCAGGTGAACTATTCCGCATCCAAGGCCGGAGTGATCGGTTTGACCAAGACCATTGCAAGAGAGTTTGCTCAAAGAGGGATCAATGTGAATGCCATCGCTCCTGGATACATCGAAACTCCGATGACCGAAGTCCTTCCCGAGAAAGTGAAGGAAGAACTGAAACGGCTCATTCCCATGGAGCGACTGGGGAAACCCGAGGATGTGGCCGAGGCGGTTCTCTTCCTCGTTTCCGAGGAGTCCAATTATATCACAGGCCATGTATTAAAAGTAAACGGCGGCATTTATATGTAAGAGAGAAAATTCGAAATTCGAATATCGAAATTCGAAACAACTCCGAAAGTCACAGGAACAAATGACCCAAGAATTGTTTAGGATTTTGAAATTTGAATTTGTTTCGGATTTCGAATTTCGTGCTTAGAATTCAATCCATTGAGGAGGTGATTCCATGTCTATCGAAAAGAGGGTCAAAGAGATTATTGTGGAGCAATTAGGCGTGAACGAGAACGAAGTGAATCCAGGGGCAAAATTCGTCGACGACCTGGGAGCAGATTCTCTCGATTTGGTGGAGCTGGTCATGGCTCTGGAGGAGGAGTACAATATAGAAATCTCCGATGAAGAGGCAGAAAAGATCCTGACGGTCGGGGACGCCATTGAGTATATCCAAACCCATGTCACTCAATAGGGTTTTTTGTCCGGTCCCGCCTGAAGGAGGTGCAGCATCTTGGGAAGAAGAGTTGTGGTTACCGGAATGGGGTTGGTGATTCCCGCAGGAATTGGAGTCAAAGCCGTGTGGGAAAATATCTGCGAAGGCAAGTCGGGCATCGGTCCCCTCACACGCTTCGATACGAACGGGTTTGAGACAAAGATTGCAGCGGAAGTGAAGAACTTCAACCCGGAGCTGTACATCGATAAGAAAGAGATCAAAAAAATGGATCTCTTCATTCAATATGCCATCGGGGCGGCCAAAGAAGCCCTCGAGGACGCCCAGTTGTCCATTACCCCGGAGAACTCCGAACAGATCGGTGTGATTGTGGGGACAGGCCTGGGGGGGTTGCCCAGCATTGAAAGATACCACAAAGTCCTTTTAGAGAAGGGACCGAGTCGTATAACCCCATTTTTCATCCCGATGCTTATCGCCAATATGGCATCGGGGCAGATTGCGATCCAATTTGGTCCCAAAGGGCCAAATACCTGCGTGGTGACAGCTTGCGCGACAGGAGGACATTGTATCGGAGATGCATTCCGTGCGATTGTTTACGGGGACGCGGAAGCGATGATTACAGGCGGGACGGAGGCCAATATCACTCCGCTGACCATCGGCGGATTTAATGCAATGAAGGCCCTTTCGACGAGGAATGACCAACCCGAGAAGGCCAGCCGCCCCTTTGAGAAGAATCGGGACGGGTTTGTAGTCGCAGAGGGTTCAGGAATTCTTATTTTGGAGGAACTGCAGTTCGCACTAAAACGAAAGGCCAGGATCCATGGGGAATTGATCGGCTATGGTTACACGGGGGATGCTTACCATATCACTGCTCCTTCCCCGGACGGCGACGGTGCCGTACGATGCATGAGGATGGCCATGAAAGACGCTCGACTAAAACCGGAGGATGTGGATTACATCAATGCTCATGGAACCTCTACCTCCCTCAATGATCTGACTGAAACCATCGCTATTAAGCGGGTATTTGGCGATCATGCCAAGAGGGTGCCGATCAGTGCGACCAAATCGATGACCGGCCATCTCTTGGGGGCAGCCGGGAGCACCGAAGCCATTTTCACCGTTTTATCCCTTCGGGATGGGATCATGCCTCCTACCATCAACTATGAGGAAGCCGACCCACAATGTGATCTAGACTATGTTCCCAACGAGGCCAGGCGGAAGCCTTTGAAGATCGCTATGTCCAACGCCTTCGGATTTGGCGGAACGAATGCGACGCTCGTGTTCAAAAAGTTTGAAGGATAACAGGATGCAGATTGGGGTGGCCTGTGACCATGGAGGCTTTGAGCTCAAGGAGGAGTTGAAACCCTTCCTGAAATCTATCGGCGTCGAACCGATTGACATGGGTACCTTCAGTGAAGAATCCGTGGATTATCCGGATTTCGGCGTCCTGGTGGCGGAAAGAGTTTCACGAGGAGAGTTGGAAAAGGGGATCCTGATCTGTGGTACCGGCATCGGGATGTCGATGGTGGCAAACAAGTTCCCGAGAATTAGAGCGGCCCTGGCCAACGATCTTTTCTCTTCCCGTTGCAGTCGAGAGCATAATGATGCCAATATCTTGATTATCGGGGGCCGAATCGTAGGGAAGGAGCTCGCAAAAGAAATCGTAAGAGTTTGGCTGGAGACCCCTTTTGCCGAAGGAAGACACAAAAGGCGACTGGAAAAAATCGAGACCCTTGAAAGGGAAAAATTCAAGGGATGACATTCAGCGATTTTGGCTCCTGGCATAAACTGGCAAGATGTATGATGTGGTTTGTAAAATTCGAAATTCGAATATCGAAACCCGAAACAAATCCTAAACCAAATGACCAGATTTCCCAACCTTTTCTCCCTCCGGTTTTGAGTTTCATGCTTCGGTTATTTGAATTTGTTTCGAATTTCGAATTTCGTGCTTCGTATTTCAGGATGCGTGAGAACTTTTTAAGCATCCGTTGATGGCTCACCCTTGAAAGAGAAAGAGAAAAAAAACCTTTCCTCCTATCGCCCCTCTTGGGAAGAGTATTTCATGGACATCACTCATCTCGTTGCTAAACGGTCGACCTGTTTGCGAAGGCAGGTTGGAGCTGTCCTCGTCAAAGACAAGAAAATCCTGGCGACGGGTTATAACGGGGCCCCTTCCAGGTTGGAGCATTGTTTGGACACGGGCTGCCTTCGAGAGAAACAGGGGGTCCCTTCTGGAGAAAGACACGAACTCTGCCGTGGCCTTCATGCTGAGCAGAATGCCATTATTCAAGCCGCTTACCACGGAGTGGAAATCCGTGAGGCCACCCTTTTTTGTACAAACCACCCATGTATTATTTGCTCAAAAATGATCATCAATGCAGGGATTGAGAAAGTCGTCTTTGCAGCTGGCTACGCCGATGCCTTGGCAAAAAAAATGTTGAAAGAGTCAGGGATAAAAATTGAAAATTTTGGTAGAAAATGGAGGAGGGAGGGTAGAAGGTAGAGCGTGGAACCAAAGCGCCACGTTCCACATTCCACCTACCGCATTCGAACTCAATGAAATGTCCCTTTTGTAGCCATCCTGAGAGTAAAGTCGTCGATTCCCGCCTGGGAAAGGATAAAGACACCATTCGGCGTAGAAGGGAATGTTTTGGTTGCCATAAACGATTTACTACGAGCGAAAGGGCAGAGGACGCCCTCCCGTTGGTCGTCAAGAAGGATGCCCGAAGAGAGCCGTTCAACCGCCTCAAAATCTTCAATGGCTTGAAAAGGGCCTGTGAGAAGAGGCCGATCAGCATCAACATGATTGAAAAGATTGTTAACCGCATCGAGCTCCATTTTCAGGAAAGAGGAGAAAGGGAAGTAAAGAGCTCTGAGATCGGGGAGCGTGTGATGGAGGAACTCCACCGTTTGGACGGAGTGGCTTATGTCCGCTTTGCTTCTGTCTATCGGCAGTTTAAAGATATTCAGGAATTCATGGACGAACTCAAAGATCTCCTCGGGAACAGGGAAGAAGCCAAGAAGAAGTAATCTGGGTATGCGAAGCCCAAATTCCTTCCCACCGCAGACAAACACCACCAAGGGTTTGAAGTCCAAATGTCAAAAACTCCCGCTAACCCGGGACCAAATGGATGTCAAAGTCCTAAATCCAAACCGTTTTTGATCGGAACGTGCCTCGTCCCGCCAAAGCGGGATAGGTGGGGCCAAGGGGCACCCTATGAACGAAATTTACTTTGCTCGCATCCGGCTCGTCATTGCGTGCCCGGGAAGCTCTGCCCTATGGGCGGGGAGCTTCACATTTCAGCCTTGGATTTAATTTGACATTAGAGCTTCGGCATTCGACATTTAGGTAATCGCTCTTCTTTAAAACTTGCCTTATGAACGATGAACAGTGGATGAAGCGAGCTCTCCGGCTTGCTGAGGCGGGGAGAGGGAAGACTTCTCCTAATCCTATGGTAGGAGCGGTTCTGGTCAAAAGAGGCAAACCGGTCGGAGAAGGGTACCATGCAAGGGCAGGAGAGGCTCATGCAGAGATTGTTGCGCTTCGGCAGGCAGGGAAGAAAGCCCGTGGAGCAGTGCTTTACGTTAACCTTGAACCCTGCACGCATTACGGCAGGACTCCTCCCTGTGTTCCCGAGGTCATTAAAGCGGGCGTGAAGGGAGTCGTCATCGGCATGGAGGATCCTAACCCGGTCGTCAATGGGAAAGGGATTGAAGCCCTAAGGAAATTCGGTCTTGAGGTTGATGTTGGGGTTTTGGAAAAGGAGTGCCGCAGGCTCAATGAGGCCTTTTGTAAATATATCCTGCAAAGAGAACCTTTTGTTATACTGAAGGTCGCTGCGACTCTGGACGGTAAGATAGCCACACGAGATGGCGATTCCAAATGGATTTCAGGGGAAACCTCACGACGTTTTGTACATAAGATGAGAGGCCAGGTCGATGGAGTACTCGTTGGCATCGGAACGATATTACAGGATGACCCGTTGCTTACGGCCCGGAGGAAGCTAGGAAGGGAGCCTTATCGAATTGTTCTGGACAGCCGATTGAAGATTCCGGAGAAAGCTAGGGTGTTTGAACATTCTCCCTCGGAAGTTATCCTTGCGACCACCCAAACAGCTTCCCGTGAAAAAATCGAGAGACTGGAGAAGAGAGGGGTTCGGGTGCTCATCCTCGATTCCAAAGAGGGGCGAGTGGATTTACGGTCATGTCTCACCAAGCTGGGGGAAATCGGGGTGATGAACCTTTTGGTGGAAGGAGGGAGCCAAATCAATGGCTCGTTTCTCGACGAAGGTTTAATCGACAAATTCCTCCTCTTTCTCTCTCCGAGATTGATGGGTGATCCACAGGCTATTGGGATCTTTAGTGGGAGAGGGGTATCCAACCTCAAGGAGGCAGTTGCCGTAAAAGAAATCAACATCAAGAGAACAGGGGAGGATATATTTGTAGAAGGCTATTTGGAGTGGGGAGCGAGGTCATGTTTACCGGAATCATAGAAGATACAGGGAGAGTTTCGAGGATAGAGCACAGAGGACAAGGAATGAGGTTAATCCTTGAATTGCCACCTCATTTGACAGAAGTGCAACTTGGTGATAGTATTAATGTAAATGGTGTTTGTCTCACAGTTGTCCGGGAAAAAGGACAAGAAATTGAACTTGATCTGTCTCTGGAGACTCTTCAAAAAACTGCGTTGAGGGAACTGAAGGAACGAGACCAGGTTAATTTGGAAAGAGCCTTAAGGTTGACGGATCGACTGGGGGGACATATCGTTACGGGCCATGTGGATGGAATCGGGGATATTGTAGAGAGGAATGAGGAAAGAGATTTTCTTCGGTTGACCATAAGAATTCCCGAATCCGTGTCAAGATATGTTGTGCAAAAAGGATCCATCACTATCGATGGAATCAGCCTAACGGTAAATGAATATCGGGGAGGGGAAATCGAGGTAACCCTGATTCCTTATACGATCGAAAAGACCACTCTCAGGCAAAAAAGGGCCGGAGACCGGGTCAATTTGGAAGGCGATATTTTGGGGAAATATGTAGAAAAATTCATGGACCGTGGAGATCGAAGACCCGAACAAGTCGACCTGACTTTTCTAAAGGAACACGGTTTCATCAAGAGGGATTGAGAGGTTCAAATGATTCATAGAATCGAAGCAGCTCTGGAAGACATCCGGCAAGGGAAAATGGTCATCCTGGTTGATGACGAAGATCGAGAAAATGAAGGCGATCTTACCATGGCCGCCGAGAAGGTGACGCCCGAAGCCATCAATTTTATGGCAAAATACGGACGCGGACTTATTTGTCTTTCATTGACGGACGAGAGACTCGACCAGCTCCGCCTCCCCATGATGGTCTCTGAGAATACGTCACGATTTCAGACCGCTTTCACCGTTTCCATCGATGCCCGAAAGGGGGTGAGCACTGGTATTTCAGCCATTGACCGGGCAACCACAATTTTGACTGCCGTGAATGAAAACAGCCAACCCGAAGACTTGGTCTCTCCCGGACATATATTTCCGCTAAGAGCGAAGCCGGGGGGAGTGTTGGTCCGAACGGGTCAGACAGAAGGATCGGTCGATCTGGCTAGGTTAGCGGGGCTGAGGCCGGCCGGAGTAATCTGCGAAATCATGAAGGATGATGGGACGATGGCAAGGATGCCTGATCTCCAGATCTTTGCAGAGGAATTTGGGCTAAAGATTGTGACCATTGCCGATTTGATCAAGTATCGCCTCAATAAAGAGTCCTTAGTCCGAAGGATTGCGACGGCTACCCTTCCGACGAAATACGGCGGTGTATTTACGGCCATCGCTTATGAGAATGATGTGGATCCTTATCACCATATCGCCCTGGTTAAAGGAGAGATCGGGCCAGAAGACACCGTCTTGGTAAGGGTTCATTCTCAATGTTTGACCGGCGATGTATTTGGATCGAGGCGATGCGACTGTCAGGAACAGCTTCATACAGCGATGGCGATGGCAGAAAAGGAAGGAAAGGGTGTCATCGTCTATATGAGGCAGGAAGGAAGGGGAATCGGATTGGTCAATAAACTGAGAGCCTATTGTCTTCAAGATGCGGGGAAGGATACTGTGGAGGCGAATGAGGCATTGGGGTTTAAAGCCGACATGAGGGATTATGGAATCGGGGCCCAGATTCTGGCGGATCTTGGTCTTCATAGAATTCGCCTGATGACCAACAATCCTCGAAAGATCATCGGTCTGGAGGGATATGGAATTAAGGTGGTCGAGAGGGTTTCTATCGAGACAAAGCCCCTTCAAGAGAATATTGAATATCTCAAGGCCAAGGTAAAAAAGATGGGGCACCTGCTCTCCATCAAATCGGGAGAATAATAGGATCGTGTTAGTAAATCGCCCCGATAAATCGTGAGTCATAAGACATGAACCCCGGGACACGAGCAAGGAAAGGAGAATAAGATGGTGAAGACCTTCGAAGGCAAACTGATGGCCAAGGGACTCAAGTTCGGCATTGTGTTGAGCCGGTTCAATGACTTTATCGGCGAGCGACTTCTGGAAGGGGCGATGGATGCGCTTCGGCGAAGTGGCGTGGAGGAGGAGGATTGTGCGGTGGCCCGGGTTCCAGGGGCCTTTGAAATCCCTCTTGCTACCAAAAAGATGGCTAAGAGCGGCCGATACGACGCCGTCATTTGCTTAGGCGCTGTGATTCGGGGAGCCACTCCTCATTTTGTCTATGTTGCGAATGAAGTCACCAAGGGAATTGCCAGCCTCACCTTGGAAAGTGAGATTCCCATTTCCTTTGGGGTACTGATTACCGATACGATCGAACAGGCGATTGAAAGGGCCGGGACGAAAGTTGGGAATAAAGGTTTTGACGCGGCGATGTCAGCCATTGAAATGGCCAATCTCATGAAAGAGATAGGAAAGGGCAAAGGATAATTTGGGGAGGAGAAGAAAATCGAGGGAGTCTGCCCTCCAAGTTCTTTATCAATTGAATATTACAAAGCAAGATGCCACGACTGCCCTCACACGATTCCAGGAGAATTTTTTATCTCAGGGAGAACCTGATGATTTCTTAAAGCGTCTCGTTCTGGGCGTTTTAGAACACTTTCCACAATTGGACCGGATGATCGAACAATACTCGGAAAACTGGCGTTTAGATCGTATCAACCTGATCGACCGGAATATCCTCCGCATCGCTCTCTTTGAACTTCTCTACTGTGAAGAGATTCCTCCGAAAGTGACTATCAACGAAGCAATCGACCTCGGAAAGCGATTCGGATCAGAGGACTCTGGAAGTTTCATCAATGGGATTTTGGACCGAATCCAGAATGAAGCCGTCAAGAAGCCCATCCAACCAAAGTACTCCGGAGGAGGATAGGGGGCAACGACCCAGTTTCAAGAACCGATGACCGAATAATGGCCAAAATCACAATGACCAAGATTAGGTCCGCTTACGTCTTCTCTCGCTCCCAGGGATAGGGTAGACGGGGGTGGTTATTGGGCGTTCGGCACTTGGAGTTTATTCGGGATTCAGAATATTGAATGTTGGAATTTATTAAAATGGATATCATTCTTTCCAAAGAGCGGGTTGATGCTCAAGAATGCGATCTCCTTGTGGTGGGCTTTTTTAGGGACGAGAGGCCTCTTAAGGGATCCAGTGGTTGGATCGATTGGAGGTTTAATGGAATGTTGTCTCAACTCTTGGTTGAGAATAAGTTGACCGGTGACTGGAAGGAAGCGACCCTCATCCCTTCACAAGAGAGAATCCTTCCCAGAATGATTCTTCTTCTCGGCTTAGGTGAAGTAAAAACATACGGGGCCCTTCGTCTGCGTCAACTCTTTCCCTATCTCCTTGACACTCTCAGGAAACTGCGTTGGCCAAATATCTGCCTTTCATTTCCTTACGGAGAGAGTTACCAAGTGGATAGTAGAAAAATCGCGGAGAGTCTCATCGAGGGGATGGCAAACGATCTAGGCCGTCAAGAAAGCCATCTGGAAGAGGAATGGGCCAGGAGACTCCGACTTTTTTTTGCTGAAGGAGAAGAGGTTTTTCCGGAAATCCTATCAGGAGTTCAAACTGCCAAGTCCATCTTCGGAGACCGGATTCAAATAAGGATTTCCGCCCCCTCAGACGGTAATTTCCCTCATAATACTGAGAGCAGAACCTAGCGCCCTCTTTCCGTTTTCACTCTTCGTAACCGCGTAGCCATCGCGACTGAGCAAAGCGTTGTACCGGGGGCACAACGCACAGTTTTTTGTACAGGAGGTGAATGTTTTTGACAGGGGGTCTGGGATAAGCTAAGAAAAATGATACCAAAACCATTCCTCTCACGTCGATTCTCCCTGGGATCACGTCAAATTCTATGATCCACATCGCTAAGGCAAAAAAAGGAGGAACGATTTATCCGTGATGAACCCTAGGGCGCCCGAGAAGCCTTTTTTAGACGGAAAGCCGAAGAGCTAAGCACCCTTCGCGAAACGAGCGATTCGCATCATTGTTGATACGAGACGGAGTTCGTGACAAAAGCACCTCAGGCGGCTTTTTTTCGATACCGTGAAAAGCCAAAACTCAGAATAGACGGGTGGCTGGAGGATCTCTGAGAAACAACTTTCGGAATCCGGGATGCGGATTTTCAATTTTACAGGGTTTGTTCCGCATTTCTTCAATTTTCGATTCGTGACCAAGATGCACATCATCATTGATGGCTACAATTTGCTTCATGCGGACCGTTCGCTGACCAACGTCAATTCTATTGACCTTCAACGGGAACGAGAGCGTCTTATTGACCGACTTTCCACTTATCAAAAAATGAGGGCCTGCGGTTTGACGGTCGTTTTCGATGGGTGGCAGGAGGGCTGGGGCACGGAAACCAGGGAAAGGAAAAAGGGGATTGAAGTCGTCTTCTCCAAGTTAGGTGAAAAGGCGGATGAAGTCATTAAACGACTCGCCAAAGAAAGGGGCTCCGGCACTGTCGTGATCACTTCAGATCGAGAGGTCGCAAGGTTTGTCCAGAGGATGGATGTTGCCGTTATTCCCTCTGAGCAATTTCGAGAGAGGCTGGAGAAAACATCTTCTCGCTCGATTGAAGAGAGCCTTGAAGAAGAAGAGAGTGGAACAAAGAAAAAGGGGCCAGCAAGAAGACTTTCAAAGAAAGAGAAAAGGGCCAGAGCAGCCTCGAAAAAGCTTTAGTCCACCTGTGCTCAAGAAGCTAATTTTATCGTTCACTCTGGAATCCGAAACTCATTTGGCTTTCCCCATTTACTCTCTGTTCCCTGCAGAAGTCTGGAGATATTGGATTGGTGCCGGTAGAGGATGACGGCGGCAATAATCACGCTCGCGATGAAATAGGCCTGAGATTCGTCTCTAAAAAAGGCGATCAAAATGGGGATTGTTATTGCACAAGCGACGGATGCGAGTGAAATGTACCGCCATTTCCATACGATCGCCGCAAAGACCAACAATTCGACGAGGACGGGGATCGTCGATATCGGAAGGTAAAAACCCAAGGAAGTGGCAACCCCCTTTCCGCCTTTAAACCCGAGAAAAATTGAGAAGACGTGGCCGAGAAACGAACTCAACCCTGCAAAGGCTATCCAGACGTGTCGCGAAAGGCCCCATTCATCCGCAGGAACCAGATACATTGCGAGTATGGTGGGGATCGCCCCCTTTAACATATCTCCGACCAAGGTCAATATGCCCAATGTCTTTCCTGCCGTCCGAAAGATATTGGTTGCGCCGATATTTTTGCTTCCCGTTTTTCTTGGGTCGACTCTGGAAAAGAGTTTAGCAAGAATCACTCCGGTCGGGATCGAACCCAAAAGATAACCAAAGAGGGCAATAAAAATTCCGATGGGCATGGAAAAACCTCACGTCAATAAGACTGCTCTTCTTCTCCAGTTTACCAGGAAAATTCCCGCGGAAACCAGAAACGCAAAGACCGGTGATACGCCTTGATACGAAATCTTGATGGCAGGATGCTTAAAACCCCAAAGCGAAGTCACGATGATCAGGATAACAACGGCTTTAATGTCTAAATAATCCTTGGTGTCCATTCCTGATGCTTTTTACCCTAAAATGATCGTTTTTGCAATATCTTTCGACTCTCCTATTTGACCTCAAGACGATCGTCCTTCGAAAGTTCGCCTTTTGTCCGAGAAATCGCCACGGGAAGGAACATCGGCTTCTGAAGGGAAGGAAGAGGTGTCCTACAGAATAAGGCAAAGGATAAAGAATCGTGTGACTTATTGAAATCATTGGTCGGGGAGAGGAGATTTGAACTCCCGACTTCTTGGTCCCGAACCAAGCGCGCTACCAGGCTGCGCTACTCCCCGAATCTCTTCAAAAATCATCTGCCGCCGGGCCGGCCTACCGCGGACATTCATCATCCGCGAATCATGCCGTTGAAGTATCAAACGGCAAAACCTACCCCTACTAAAATACAAGATTCTTGTGAAATTGTCCAGCCTTTTTGCCTCGCTACGGGAATCTTGTCTTAGTGGATGGATCATGTTAAAATTAATTTGTCGTTTTTTTGATCAGAAAAAAAACATTTTTTTAACGCGATCATCCTGGAAATGCTTTCGAGGTGAAATTTCATGGGTGAGAGGGAAGCCTTCCGGTAAGAGTGAACTCCGGAGTTCGTCAATGAGAGAGTCTTATTGAGAAATGGGAAAGGAATGGCAGGCGTGGGAAAGAACGGATATCAAAAGCAAGCGATGGGAATTTACCGATTCATCAGTGAGCATCTTTACTTCAACCGTCCAGACATGGTCATTAAAGGCGAACGCTTTAATTCAGCGATTCTCCTGAGCCTTCTTACCGGGTTGAAGAAAGGAAAGGAATTGATCATCGGAGAACCAGGGCTGGGGAAAACGACCTCTGCGGAATATGTTTGTTCGCTCATCTACCAATTTCCATTAGGCGTCATCTGGGGAAGTGAGGTCTCAGGACATCCTGAACAAACGGAAGAAAAAATTATCGGCAGGCCGGATCTGGGCAAATTGAACCGAGGCGAGGAGGATGTGGTGTGGACCAACTTTTCGCAGATTCCAGTGAAAATCGTCGATGAGATCAACCGCCTCCCAGAAACCAAGCAGAGCATGATCCTGGACGGCGTGGATCGAGGAAATTGGGAATACCTCAACGAAATGATTATTAACGAAGAATACTGTCTCTTTGCTACTGCCAATTATCAGGATGGAGGGACCAATACCATCATTGCGCCCCTCGTGGATCGATTCGACGTCATGGTAGAGTCGAGGCACCCCGGGGCGAACCTCTCGTTTCTCGTTGGGAAAGATAAGCGAAAGGATCATATCTTGCGACATCCCAGGTATGAAAAAGACCTTTACCATGTTTTGAAATCCAAGGTCGCTTATGAAAAGAAGACGCCTAAAATTGAAGAAATTTGCAATGCCTATGGGGAATATCTTGATGAGGCAATCGGGTTCAAGTCCTTCAAAAGAGAAGACCGTGATCAAATTCGTACAGAAATGGAGAATTTGGAGTTGGACCTCGATGCCAGCGCCTTTACTCGAATGCTTCTAGCTGAGCTGTCTTTCTGCGACTGGTATGGGCAGAAGCGGACTGTTGAAAACTGTGAAGAGGGATGTCACTATACGGGATATCTGTGCCGGCAGGTCAAAAACTGTGCTTCCAACCGCCTCCCTTTCTCCATTAAACAATATGCACAAGGATTGGCATGGCTGCTTGAAGACTCCGAGATCGATATCGAACATATCTCTGCGGTCCTTCCCTACACCCTAGCCCATCGGGTCCAGTGGAAAGATGAGTTCCTTTCCCAGAAGGAGAGATCGAAAAGGGATGACCCTTTTCCAATTTTTATGGCAAAAGAGGCGGTGAAAGCCGTTTCGCAGAGATATCGAGAACAGAGCGAACATCTGAAAGATGCTCTCTCAGCCGGATCGAAGATATTTCAAGGAGGAGATTTGGAGCCGCTGGAGGGGGATCATCCCATTTATATGGAAGTCAAAAAAGACATCGATGTTCGAAGAAGCTAGAGCAAAGACACTTTTTCCGGTCTGTTATTGAGGGGTTCAATCCGAAGATGAAATCCTCCACTCCGCCTCACAAGAACCCCGACTTCCCGCCGAACAAAGAAAACTGGACAATCAGGAATCCTTTTGAAGAATTCAAGACATTTACTGCCTCCGCTTCTACCCTCCCCATGGACCAAATTGTTCAATCCACTGAGGCAGTTATGGATCGGATCCGCTGGGGGTACGAGAGACTTTTGGAAGAAGAGGCAAAAGAACTCGTCTGGATGGTACAATACAATACAATCATCAAGGCTTATGAAGTGGCAGAAAAGTATGTGAAGGAAATAAGTTATACGGCCGAAGACATTGAGGATTTCTGTTTTGCCTTGGAGAATACCCAAAAGATTCCGTACCTCATCCCCGGTCCAGCCGGCATCTACATCTCTGCGTTATGTAACTATGCAAACGAAGAAGAGATCATTCTCAAGCTTTCCGAACTGAAGACGGAAATCAATCTTGTCGGATTTCGACTCCCGAAGGGGAAGCGATTGATGATCGAGGGAGATACGGGTGATTTCACCGGTATTGGCCTCGAGGGTGGAGAATTGGTCATTGATGGGAATTCCAAGAACTGGACGGGAGCGGGGATGAGGGGAGGAAAGATTCTGATCAAGAAGAACATTGGCCTACATACAGGTGAGTGGATGATGGGTGGAGAAATCTATGTGGGAGGAAGAGTAAGGGGCCTGGGAAATATTGTCGAGGGGAAGGTTTACGAGAGGGAAAAACTACTTTTTCCGGGGAAGGTGCGGTATCCCAATGCATACTATTAATGACCTGAGATAGGTCTCGATGGATTATAGCGATTAAACATGGAAAAACAGAATTTGCAGGCGATCATTGAAGAGATTTGGCCAAAGGTGAAGAAAAAACACCTCTATCCTGAGATTCCAATGCCCAAGGTTAAGGAGCCTTCTGCAAAAAAAGAAGAACGGACTTCAGAGGACGAAGACGTTGGATTGGAGATGAAGCAGAAACAACTGACCATCAATGGTGCTTTTGTCCTGCAAATGAGGGACAAGATGCCAGAAAAAAGGGTTATCGAGGCTCTTCTTGATCATGGGGTTACCCACTACACTTTCTGTCCATGGGATTTTCACACGCACCTCAGACTCTACGCGGCGGCGAAGAAAGTGGTCGGTGATAAAGAATTATCCAAACAAGTGGCTAATCACTTCATCGATGTCATTGCAGATACTCATTGCGTGAGAAAAAGGTCTACGGAGATCCCAGAATTGCACCGAAACTTGAAAAAAGGGGCCGTCGACGAAGTCATTGCGTCCCTATATCAAAGGATTTGGGGAATGGATTTGGGAATCCACCCCTCCAGAGGGGGCGTAAAAGGACACAGAGATATCGTCCGACGGCTGGCACGAATCCCCTATTTGGATCGATCACGCTGGGGAGAGAGCATTCAGAAGTTTGCGCGGACGATCAAACCCCTGCTTATTGAAGAACAAGAGGAGCAAGGAGATCGAGGAGGGAAAGGGGAGCGCAATCCTCAAGGGGAACACGATTTAAACCACTATTCGTCCGAAGAGATCGATCAGGGTTTAAGGGATTACGCAAGACAGACCATGACTTTGTCCGAATTTAAGGATGTCGTGGAGGACTTTTCGGATGAACTAAGAGGGACAGGTTATGGTATGGAAGGGGGGATGGGAAGGGGGAACGGGGAGCCCGTCGATGCAGATGTGCTTTTTTACATGAAATTGGCAGAGAATTATTCCATCCCCTTAAAGAAAATGCCCCTGGAAGAGAAAGGTGCTCTCCATCCTTATTCTCATTGTCCATGGGAGATCGGAGCGCCCTTTCAAGATGTGGATATATGGACCAGTTTTGGGAAGCTCATGCCTGGGATTACCCAAGTTTGGACAAAGCGGGAGGGCAAGGGAAGAGGAAAAATGGAAGGCACTCCAGATTGCTTAATCGTTATTGACTCCTCAGGAAGCATGATCAATCCTCGGAAGAGTCTCTCTTATGCTGTCCTGGGAGCCGCTTGCGCCGCCAATGCTTACCTTCACAATAATTCAAAGGTGGGCGTCTATAATTTTAGTGACGCTCCTATGGGAGGAAAAGAGATTTTGAATTACATAGACCGGCGGGAGGATATTTACCGGGCCCTTTGTAAGTATTTCGGCGGAGGAACAGCATTGGAGTTGGAGGATTTAACGCCTTTAATCCGAGGCAAGAAAAAGTTGGACCTCTTCATCATTACCGATATGAAGATCACCAACCTGGAGGCGCTGATCGGATTTTTCGGACAGATCCAGAACCGGGTGACGGCCGTTCACATCGGCGAGAATCCGTATGCGGCTCGATTTGAAAAGGCGTTTGAGAAAAGAAAGAACATCAATATCTATACCGTGAAGCGGACGGAAGATATTCCCCACATTGTCCTTGGAAAGATCCGAGAATATTTTAGTTCATCAGCTTCAAAAAAATCGTGACTCTTTTCCGTCAACCTGTAAGCTATTTCAAGACTTTATCTCATCCTTGAAGAATAGGAGAGGTTAGGGAAACACTCTCGCGCGGAGACCAAGGGTGTGATGGCGGACCCAATTCTTAGAAACGAATTGGAGTTAGAGTGCTAGTCGCTAAGTTTGCATTTCGTTTTAGATACGCACCTGAATTGGGTACGGCAGCGAAAGAGACTGGATTGAGCTAATAGCCTTTAAGAACTATTGTCGTATTGCTAAGGATCGCGTCCCAGAAAAGTGTCCAGCAAAAACCCAAGTAATTAATATTGTTATATAAATTTAAAAGGGATCAGTTAGAGGAGGGCTATAACTGATCCCTGCCGGTACATCAACCGGGGGTAAAACAAGGAGGTGATACGGTTTGATGCACCAGCTACATATAAAATAATATATTATGTGGAGAAAATCAATAATGGAAGGGTTTCTGGCACGGGATTTGCTGTTATATTAACAGATCGATAACAAATCGAAAGGACAACTATGAAAAAGATTCTATCTATTATCTCAGTGCCTTTTCTTCTGGTTTTCCTCACCTCTCAACCCTCTTTTTCGCAGGTTTATAAGTGGGTCGATGAAAAAGGAGTGGCACACTTTACGGATGATATCACTCAAGTTCCGGGAGAATTCCAAGCTAAGGCTGAGAGAATCGAAGCCCAGCAGGAAAGGGAAGACACAAAATTTGAGGGGGAATTAGCACCTACGAAGAGAGAAGGCTCCTACAAGGACCAATTGGGAAGGGGGGAAGACTATTGGAAGGGGCGCGTCGAGGAGTGGAGAAAAAAACTAAGAGAACAACAGGATAAGTTGGAGCTCTTGAGGACCAATTATAACGGGTTAACAGAAAAGTATAACGATTCAAGAAGCCTGGTAGAAAGGACAAGTATTCGCAGAGAAAGAGAAAAGATCAAGACGGAAATGGGCGAGTGCAATGCTCAAATTGATGAAGCAAGGGGGATGATGGATAAAAAGATTCCAGAAGAGGCTGAACTTTATAAAGCGAAGCCAGAATGGATAAAACAATAAAAATATTTCATATGCTCTGAAAAAAGTAGCCAGTGAATAGCAATTGATTCAATGACCGCTAAGTTCATATGATAGCAGGGATATTCACTCCGTTGAATTATCACTGTTTTTATTTAAGAAGCATAATCGGACATTTTGTGAAAGTTTGTAAATCCGAGTCGTATCAGCATAATTATTGGCTAGGTGCGGTAAGAAAGTGGCCACAACTCGGAAAGTAAAGGGGGTTCTCAAAACAGGGAAGGGAGAGATGGCCTTAGAAAAGCCCATTTATTTCATCGATGTAAAAGAGGCTAAAAGAAATGGACAAGGCAAACCGGGATAATCAACCAACTTCGCAGATCAGAATGGGTGTCCTTTCCATCGAAAAGAGGAAATACCCAAGATTCAGCGTGGAGCTTCCGCTGAATTATTCTCGTACTGAAGGTAAAGAAATTCTTGGGGGGATGGTCGCGAATGCAAGTGAGGGGGGACTCCTCGTCTACCTGCCCGAAAGAATGGCGATGGGGGCATTTTTGAAAATTGAAATTTTCTATGTCAAAGGTCTAGAATTGGACACAATTAAGGCGGTCGCAAAAGTCGTTTGGTGCGATTTGGCTGCAAGAGAAAGTTGGGGCGAACACCGGTATGGATTGCAATTTCAGTATATTGATGAAAAAGACCTTAGTCGGTTAACCACTTTATTGAGAGAGGTGGGAAACTAGGGAAATGGTAGAGTTGGGAAATACTTTTCTTCGGGGATATTGAACCTGATAAAAAATATCTTGAACTATTTCGAAAAATTAATTACAAATGTGAGGAGAAAAAGATGAGTGCGTCCTATCCGGCTGTCTCCGGGGGAAAACCCTAGATTCTTCACACTCTAAAAGGATGACTAAGGATCTCTCCCGGCGTGGTTTCAGGAAAGCAGGCCCAGCACAAAAGGGATGTCATGGCTAGTTCAGGTCAACCACAAGGGAGATATCGAGTCCTCCTCATCGGCATCGGAAATAACACGGAGGCAGAAAAGGATTCTTTTTGTAATACCATTTCAAAGAACTACAGTGTCCCCTTTCCTCAGCTTAGAAGAATTGTTGAACGCTGTCCCGTTATCCTCAAGAAAGATCTCTCCTTAAAGAAGGCCGAGTTGCTCGCAAGAACCTTCAAGTCTTTCGGGGCGCTGGTATCTGTCGAGGAGAAAAGAGAGATCCCGCCCATCGACCTTGAATTTCAGGAATTGGTCCCTCATCGGTTGGCGTTGGAGTCATGTTTTCTCCAGCAGTCGCACAGAGGAACCTGGAGCGTTACAGGACGAGCAAGGAATGTATCGGATGAAACTCTGAGTGATATCTGGGTCCTGGTTCAGGTTTTTGAAGATTTTGAAGAATTCGTCGCCTTTGAGGAAACTCCACTCCCTATCAACCCTCTCCCCTCAGGACAAGCTTCCCCCTTTAAGGTGATCTTTGAAGGGGCTTTTTCATTTAAGAAAATCTCAGTTGGCTTTAAGAATGCCTCAGGACAACCTGTCCCAGCGGGGGATAAAAGGAAAAAGAGGGAATGGATGAAGGCTGATTTGGGAGAGGAACGCCCTCATTCCTCTCCTGGGATGCCGACCGAATTGGAAGGGAGGTCCGGGGGGGCTGATCCCGCCGGACCTTTAGAGAAAATGCTCGTTAAAAAGGAAGGTGAAATTCCAGGAGACATCCTTCCATCTCCGGAGCGAGAAGTAGCAGCACCTGTTGAATACGGAATAGGCGAGAATTACGGAGATCCAGAGAGAGTCCCCGGAGGATCCCTTTTGCTACCTTTTGAACCTTTAGAAAAAACCATGGAGTCGCTTTCGATTTCGGTAAATGAGGAGGAGTCTCTGAGAAGACCGGAATCAGAGAAAGCTCCCGGACAAGGAACCTCTGAGGGTTGTATTGTACCTGGGGCGGAAAAATTGGCAGAAGGGATCGATATAGCTTTGCGTAGCACAGAGTCTGCTTCTGAGGAAGAGAAGCGGGCGGAAGAATCGCGCCTGGATTCTTCTGTATTCCAAGAAGCTACCCGGTTGCTTAAGGATATTTCAGAAAAGACCAACGCAGGGGAGGGAGAAGAAAAGACGGCCCCTTCTTTGCCTTGGCTAGAGTATTTTAGAGATGCAGTGAAGACTTTTTATCAGACCTTACGTGGTATTTTTCCGATCTGGTTTGAGGAATGCCGAAAGAAAGGTGAATTGAAGGATTCGCTCCATGGCCTTCTAACGATACTCTTACATTGCAGGTTCGATCAGGGGAGTCAATCTTCCAACCCATTGGAGAACACCCAAAAATTATTCCGCCTCATCATTCAACCGAATCTTCTCCCCGAAGAAATACCAATCCTTGAAGGGACTTCCTTTGCATCGGGTGAAGTCTGGAGAGACCTCTTTCAACGGGCGCTCCCGAAGATTAAGCAGATCGGAAACGCTATTTTACAGAAAAATAGGTGGAATGTTTTAGACCTAGAACGATTGATTCAAGTGATTCCACATATGGGGGCTCAAAATAGCCGGATGGCCATCCAATGGATCGACGAATTGCTCCCGGATGTCGCAGAAATTGATTTTTCGAATACTCCGATCGCTATTGGAGAAGGCCTTTACAGAGTTGCCGCTCGTTTAGGTATTGTGGACCCCCACCTGGACTATTATCATGGCAGGAATTCGATGGGAGATACCAAAATTCAGTCTTTTGCGATAGAGGCTTTCCCTCACAATCCTGTACGGATAGAGAAACCAATGATGTGGATAGGAGGTGGAGAAGAGCAAGGAGGGCACTGCTTCCGTATCCAACCTTGGTGTAACGGGTGCCTCTTCAAAACCTTCTGCCCAAGACTCTATCTTGACTTTGACCCATCTGAAATAGGGATGAGGGATTGATTGACATCACCCTTCATAGTATCAGCAAGATGGTCCTTGCTTTATCTTTCCCTGCAGATAAAAATCGCCAGAAATGATATAATAGTATTTTACCCAGGGTTTTTGTTAAGATACAATTGCAGTATGGGCAGAGGTGAGTTCAGTTCATGAGGCGCCTTATATCTCATTAAAGGAGTAAGAAAATGAGCGGGAAAAGTAGTTTTCCTTATCGTAAATACGATCGAAAGCCCCATCCTCACATCGTCAAGCAAATTCTAGACGATAGCGAATTGATTGAGATGATGAAGGAAGTCCTTATTCAGGAAGGAAGGGCCTGTCCTTTTTGTCATCGAAAATTGAAGGGAGAATCCAAGGCAAAGGAAATTTGGTAAGAAGAAGAGACAAGAAAGAGATGATTCAAAACGTACGAGAACCATCTCTCTTTTTTGGCCCGCAGCCAGACCGGCCGGCCCAAAATAAAAGAGAGTTTCGATGGTCGGCCAGTGGGTTGGTGTATATCAAATATTCTCATCCGGGAATTCCCGGACAAAGGAGAATTTTAGGGGACTGAGCATGAACATTCTGGCTGAGTCACCTACCGCGTGCGCTGGGGTACCCGAGATCATCGAGACAATATCGACCGCCCCGGTAAAGGGAAGTGCAACAACAAAGACGCCCGTACCCACAACTGCAGCTGCAAATCCGAGGGGCCTTGCGACAATTAAATCCACGGCACCCCATCCCTGGGCCACAGGATCATCCTTCCCGAAGTACTCATCCGCCCATCCTGTCGAATAAAAACTGCACATGATCAACGAAAAAACAAAGGATAACAGAAGTATCTTTTTAAATCCTTTCATGACAAGATCCTCCTTCATGTCTTCTTATTTAAAACTTATCAAAATTATCTAGAATTGTCAAACTTTTTAAGAAAAGAAAGCTTTGTTTTTCAAGCTAATTAATTAAATAGTTTCAGCGTTAAGAGAGAAAATTCTTTTGGTAACAAAAACTTTATGATCAACAAAGTCCATACGAGGCACGAATTGGCCATCCCCGTTTCTATTGTCAACTTTGTCATCAGGGCAGCCTTGGAGGAAATCGAGTTTCCCCGTTGCCTCTGTATTGAATGCAATTTTTCTGCCAAATTATAGATTTAGATAAGGATAGTGTAACATATTGAAAGTTATATGTGAAATACTTTTTCTGCTAGCAAAAGAATATTTGCAAAGTAGCCTATCGAGGGACAAACACTGCCACCTGGATAAAAATTGACCTTTCAGAATAAGACTTTCCATTCAAATCACATTCCGCAAAGGGTAGGTCGAGGAAGCCGCTTAGGGCCCCGGATAGCAAGACCTCCAAAACAATATCCTTGGACCAAATGAAGGATATATACGAATGGCTTGGGATATGGACGGATAGTTACTTGGAACTTCTGATACAAAGCCGGGGGGTTGTTTTTTGTCTGAGTATGCAGCATGGCCAAGTCGGCCGACGGGAAGGAAGATCTTTTTCCGGGGGGATAATCGATACGCTCCGACCTGTAAAGCCATAGGCAAATTTGCTTGCCGCGCATATTGACATGATCTTTTCTTTGTGATTATTCTTAAGCAATGCTATCTCGTCAAGGTTTGATCCAAATTGACGGATCCTATGGGGAAGGTGGAGGACAGATCTTAAGGACGGCTCTGGGCCTTTCGGCTTTGCTGGGAAAACCGCTCGTCCTCCGCCACATCAGATCCAATAGAAGGAATCCTGGTCTGCAGGCCCAGCATTTAGCAGCGGTAGAAGCATTGGCACGGATCACGGAAGCTCAAGCGGAAGGAGTGAAATTGGGATCACAAGAAATTATCTTCATTCCCCGAACAATTCGTTCGGGAGAATACCAGTTCGAGGTAAAAACAGCAGGGTCTGTCACCCTTCTCCTCCAGGCGGTTCTACTTCCTCTTTGCTTCTCAAAGGGGATTTCTATGATAACCTTGGTCGGAGGTACTCATGTTGAGTGGAGTCCTTCGTTTCATTATCTTTCTGAGGTTTTCTTGCCCACCCTAGAAAGGCTCGGAGTTTCTGTTGCGGCCTTTATTGAGAAGTGGGGATTCTATCCCAAAGGAGGCGGCAGGATCCGATTGAAGATCAACCCTGTCCAAGAATTAAAACCAATCTCGTTGATGGATCGGGGTTCACTAGAGATGATTCGAGGGATTTCCGCCATCTCGGGTCTTCCCAAACACGTGGCAAAAAGACAGAAAGAGCAAATTCTGAAGAGACTTCAAGGAGAGCTGCACATCGGCGGAGAGATGGCCATTTTGGAAAATGTTCCTTCGAACGGACCGGGGGCATTTGTGTTTTTGTTAGCCGAGTATCAAGGGGTTCTTGCGGGTTTTTCATCTTTAGGCGTTAGAGGAAAGCCATCTGAGAAAGTGGCTGATGAGGCCGTAGATTGCTTGAAAGATTATCTGGAATCGGATGGTTGTGTCGACCCCCACTTAGCGGACCAGCTTGCGCCTTTCATGGCTTTGGCAAATGGCCATTCTTCCATCACCACAACGCGAATCACAGAACATCTTGTCACCAATCTATGGGTCATACAACATTTCTTGGATGTCACCATTTCGAGAGAGGGAGAAGTAGGGGCGGAAGGGAGAATTGAATTTCTCAATGAATAGAAAGACTTGACTTCACTTTCTTGGCATATTAGAATCAATACAATAGGAGGCATAAATTAACAGAGTCCACGGTAATATCTTCGGTCTAAAACCGAACCAAATCAAGAGAATCGAGCATATCTATCGAAGGAAAATCCCTCCTCAGAAGGTGGTGACGCCTGAAATCGTTCACCTTCTCACTGAACTCTCAAACGAAATTAGACGCCAAGTCGGTATCCTCGTGGGCCGCAGAGGGTCCATCGAATTTGTTATCGTGGGAGACCAGAAAGGGATTACAATCCCAGATCTATCGCGTTTCAGATCTGGGATCCTAAGGCTGAGAGGTCTTCGCCTCATTCATACTCACCTGCAAGGAGAGCCGTTGACAGGAGAAGATTTGACAGATCTTACACTTCTCAGACTGGATATGATCGTCGCCCTTATCGCCGACGGGAAGGGTTCTCCGGGACGTATCCATTCCGCCCACCTACTCCCCGATAACCCGGCCAAAAAGGTTTGGGAAGTTGAGCCCCCGTCATCTATGGGAGATTTGGACTTCGATTTTTTGAAATGGATCCAATCCCTCGAAGATGAATTTCAGAGGGGGCAAAGATCGGTTCCTCTCAAAGGTGCCAAAGAGAAGGCCATCCTCATCAGTGTCAGCAGGGAAAGCCGTGAGAAACTAGAATACTCCATGGAGGAGTTAAAAGAACTGGCAGAGTCCAGTCGGGTATGTGTCGTAGATTCGATTATCCAGCGGCCTCAAAATATTTCTCCAACCACCCTGGTTGGAGAGGGGAAGCTAAAAGAATTGTTGGTCAAATGTATGCAATTGGGGGTTGACTTAATTATCTTTGACCAAAACCTATCTCCAGGGCAGATGGCGACCATTTCTGATTTGACCGAACTGAGAGTCCTTGATCGTACGCAACTTATTTTAGACATTTTTGCACAGCGCGCGCATACTTTGGAAGGGAAGATTCAAGTTGAACTGGCCCAATTGAAATATCTCCTTCCTCGGCTGGCAAGGAAGACATTAGCCCTTTCCCGCTTAACGGGAGGAATCGGAGGCCGCGGGCCTGGAGAAACGAAACTGGAGATCGATCGGCGTCGAGTCGGGAAACGAATCCATTTCCTGGAGACGGAAATAGAGAAATTGAGAAGGAGAAGGGAGCAGAGAAGATCCAGAAGAGCGAGGGCGGGAATCCCTATTCTTTCGATCATTGGATATACCAATGCCGGAAAATCTACCCTTTTCAACCTTATTACCAAAAGTCAGTTTCTTGTCGAGGATAAACTTTTTTCCACTCTTGATACGGCAACGCGGAGGCTAAGATTTCCCAAGATTCAAGAAATGGTGATCACAGATACCGTTGGGTTGATCAAAGATTTGCCGAAGGATCTGCTGGGAGCCTTTCGACCGACTCTTGATGAGTTGAGAGAATCAACTCTATTAATCCATCTGATTGACATCAGCTCCCCTCGTTTTCCAGAACATATCGAGTCTGTTGAAAAGATTTTGTTTGAGTTAAGATTGGATCATATCCCGAGATTGCGGGTTTTTAATAAAGAAGATAAGGCGAGTTTCGAAGAAAGAGAAGCGATTTGCCAGAAGTATGCTGGCATCTCTATTTCCGCCCTTCGGCCGGAGAGTCTTGAGAAATTTTTTTGTGAGATCGATAAGAAATTGTGGGAAGTCGGGCTGACACTAACCCGAGAGAATCAAGCGACAAGTGGGATGGATAACGTGAGGTTGACAAATAAGGATTCCTTTGATATATCAAATCAAATTGGATAACCGAAGCGAGGGGAAGAGATGGGAAATAACCCGAACGAGATTGAAGAACGCCTGACGTTTGATGATGTATTACTCGTTCCAGCTTTTTCTGAAGTCTTGCCTAAGGAGGTGGATGTCAGCACATCGTTGACGCGGACGATCCGGTTGAATATTCCCTTGGTGAGTGCTGCCATGGATACCGTGACGGAATCCAGGACGGCCATCTGCATGGCACAGGAGGGAGGAATTGGAATTATCCATAAAAATATGTCTGTCTCCGAACAGAGCATTGAAGTCGATAAAGTAAAGAAATCTGAAAGCGGAATGATCCTCAACCCTATCACCATGGACCCCGAGCAAAGAATCTCTGAAGCACTGGAAGTCATGAAGAAGTACCGGATTTCAGGGGTTCCCATCACCAAGAATGGAAAACTGGTTGGGATCCTGACGAACAGGGATTTAAGATTTGAGCGGCGACTGGACGAGAAAATCTCCGCGGTCATGACGAAGGATCATCTTATTACGGTTCCGGTTGGAACCACGCTCGAAGCATCCAAGGAGATCCTGCACAAGAATAGGATTGAAAAATTATTGGTCGTGGACGAACAAAATAATTTGAAAGGATTGATTACGATTAAAGACATCGAGAAGATGAGAAAATATCCTTCTTCATGCAAGGACCCTCTCGGCAGACTTCGAGTGGGAGCTGCCATCGGGCCAGGAAAGGACCGGGAGGAGAGAATCGATGCTTTGATTAAAGCTGGCGTGGATGTCCTGGTCCTCGATACGGCCCATGGCCATTCCCGGGATGTATTGGATGCTATCCGGGATACCAAACAGAATTTTCCGGATTGCCAACTCATCGGAGGCAATGTGGCCACACGAGAAGGGGCTTTGGATCTCATCAAAGCAGGAGTTGATGCGGTCAAAGTGGGAGTGGGACCCGGATCGATTTGCACCACGCGGGTCATTGCTGGGATTGGGATTCCACAACTGTCTGCCATTTTAGAGACGTCCGAAGTGTCGGAAAGATATGAAGTCCCGGTGGTTGCAGACGGTGGAATTAAATTCTCCGGAGATATTACTAAAGCCATGGCCGCTGGAGCGCGTTCGGTCATGATAGGAAATTTATTTGCGGGAACGGACGAAAGTCCAGGCGAAATTGTGCTCTATCAAGGCAGGAGTTATAAGGTTTATCGAGGCATGGGGTCCATCGAAGCCATGAAAGAGGGGAGCAAAGATCGTTACTCCCAAGGTGATGTGGAAAGCGAAACGAAGTTAGTTCCCGAAGGAATTGAAGGGAGGGTTCCTTATCGGGGGGGGCTTTCGTATAGCATCCAACAGTTGATCGGAGGAATGAAAGCAGGGATGGGGTACGTCGGGGCAAAAACTCTCCAAGAATTGCAGCAGAAGGCAAAATTCATTCGAATTACGTCATCCGGATTAAAAGAGAGCCACGTCCATGATGTCATTATCACGAAAGAAGCACCTAACTACCGCCTGGAGTGACCCGGCGCTCACGAGAATCATTGTCTGATGAAAAAAGCCATTTTTATCTTAATCATACTAATCCTGTCCCTTCTCTACTACCTGGGTGTACTGACGAACAGGGAAACCCTCCCATTTTCTAAGGAATTTTTTTCTGTCGAGAGCCCAGCTTCCTCCGATCGTCCTTGGAATCTCGAAAGGGGTACTTCTCTTAACCAGAAAGAATTGAATCAACTCTACCAAGTGAAATTGGATAAAGGGTTTCAAAACGTACCGGTCCTCTCTTTCTTATTGATAAGAGCATCCGAACAAGCCAGGAAGAAGGGAGACAATGACCAAGCCATTCAAATGGCGCATTCCTCCATAAAATTCTCGCCCGACCTGGCTCAGCCCCATTATGAACTGGGTCGAGACCTCTGGAATCAAAACCCTTTCCAACTCCACAAAATCCTCTCTGAGGTGTTTAAGGGGATAGCCGTAGAGTTCCAATATTACCCCAATTCCGTTAGACTTTTCTTTAATACATTCTATATTCTCTCTAATGCCATCCTCATGACGTTTATTGTCTTTGGCATCGTTGTCATGATCAAATATCTCCCTCTCTATACCTACGATATTCGTAAGAATATGACCCAGGAGATTTTCAGACTGGTGATCAACAGCCTCAAAGTTCTTATCCTCTTCATCCCTTTCTTCTTGCGCCTGGATATCCTTTGGTCTATTTTCTTCTGGTTAGTTTTATTGTGGGGTTACGTATCCAAAGGAGAGAAACAGTTCATTCTTATCTTTCTCATCGTCTTGGTTTACCTTCCATTTTTCGTCCGCGACTCTTTTTCATTTCTCGGCGGGGCATCTTCGGATATTATTTTAGAACTGAATCAAACAAATCATGAAAACTGGGGAAAGGAAACGGAAGGGAAATTGCGGACCTGGTTGGCAACCCACCCCCATGATCCTGAAGTTCTTTTTTCCCTGGGCCTGGCAGAAAAGAGACAGGGCCGTTATTCGGAAGCGGGTGAATTTTATAAAAGGGCAATTGAACAAGACCCCAAATTCAGCGAGGCATTCTCTAATCTGGGTAATGTTTTTTTGGCCCAAAAACAAACCACGCTCGCCATCGCTTCTTATCAACAAGCCATCGGCATCCATCCAGATCGAGGAGCTTACTATTACAATCTCTGGCGAGCCTACTCACAGGAATCGTACCTATCCGGGAAGATCGATCAAGCGCTGCAAAGAGCGCAACAGCTCGATCCAGAACTCACCAGCTACTACTCAGTCATCGATTCTCCTAACTTAAACCGGCTGGTGATAGACGAAACCCTGACTTCTCAAAGATTCTGGAAGAGGTCTCTTGACCAACTCGTCGGAAGGGAAGGATTCTTATTCCCCCTGTTTAAGGCTTGGTTCGAAAAAACTCCATCGCGGGTTCCCTTTTTGACTCCTGTCTTGTTTCTCGGGTTTCTCATAGCGATGGCGAGGTATTGTCGGGCGAAGCGCTTTTTGACCCGATGCCCCATGTGTGGCAGTCCGACGTATCGGCTCTATTTAGGGACTTCTGACCAGGAGTTTATCTGTTTCAATTGCTATCGCATGTTCATTCAAAAAGAAAAACTTCACACGAAGATCGTAGAAAAGAAATCTTTCCAAATCCAACAGTTCCAGAGGCAGAATGATCTGATTAGTAGGCTTCTATCCTTTTTTGTTGTCGGGTTCGGCTACCTCTGGAGGGAGCAGATCCTCAAAGGGCTTCTTGTCCTGTTGATCTTTTTTATCTTTATTTTAAGGTTTATCTATTGGGGTGGAGCGATCCCTTCCTCGTCCCCGCGATTGTCATTAAGCGGTATGGAGATGGATCTTGTGGGGAGGGCTTTTCTTTATTTTCTATATCGTTCTCGCCCGACAGATCTATCGCCTCAAAGCAAGGTTTAAATCAGAAAAGGATCGATCAGCAAACCGATAGAATATTTTTTTCTTTCATGAGAGTCTGCCGCGACCATTGCAGTAGTATTTTTGTCTTGTTCGGCAATGAGAACGAAAGAGGAAGACCATGGCCCTCCAGGGAACGCTAAAAGACTTCAGCATTACTGAGATCATTCAACTTATCGGCCAGCAGCTCAAAACAGGCGTTTTAAGAATCCGTCGAGGGAAGGACCTCGTGGAGATTCATTTCGTCGATGGAATGATCGTCCATGTCTATTCGAACTATCGCGGGAAGAAAGACCTCATCGGTGAGATACTGGTGAAGGCCGAGTTAATCACCCAGGAGCAACTGGACCGCGTCTTAAAAATTCAAAAAGAGTCCCTCAAGTACCTGGGTGAGATCCTCGTGGAACTTCAACTCCTGACGAAGGACGACGTGCTTAAGGTGATTTCAACTCAGATCTATGAGACCATTTATGAACTGTTTTGGTGGGATGACGGTCAGTTTAACTTTGATTTGAAATTGGTGGAGAGTTACAAGAAGATCCCCTTTGCCTTGAGCACGGAGCAGGTGCTACTGAACATCCTGCGTATGGTAGATGAGTGGTCCGAGATTGAAAAAAAGATTTATTCCCCCCACTTGGTATTTAAAAGGGCTCTCAAGGTTGAGGAGAAATCAGGCGATGGACTCCCTTCTCAAAGCTATTTGAAGGAGAAGCTGACCTCTGAACAGGAATTGATTTACAACCTGGTGGAGGGGACCCGGACGGTTCAGGACATTATTGATCGGAGTCTTTTAGGAAAATTTAACGCGAGCGAAATTTTGGTCGACCTCTCCGGCATGGGTCTGATCGAAATGGGCGAGATCCGAACTCCTGGGATCATCAAGAAAGTCAGGATGGTCAATTTCAGGAGGGTTTTAACGTTTACGTATTATGGCGTTTTTTTGCTTTTTATATTCCTCGTTCTTTTCTATTTTAGGCCCAGTTTCTTGCGTCACCTCTGGGATTCAAAGATCGATCGAGCGGATATAGACGTCCCCGTGCAGTTGGTCCATAAGACGCAACTGGATCGAATCAAGAATGCACTGGAAATCTACTTCTTGGAGAAGGGACAATATCCTTCTCGTCTTGAAGAATTGATTGCAGCAAGACTTCTGCAAAAAAGCGACCTTTTTTATCGCAAAGGGGCATCCTATCAATATGAATTAAAGGACGGAAAATATTTGTTGAAGCATTGAGAGCAGATTAGTCCTATTTATCCTCCTTTCCATCCTTTTCTCGACCTGGATACAAAGAAAAATGAAGAAGCGAGTTCATTTCGACAATATTCTCATTCTCGATTTCGGTTCCCAGTATACTCAACTCATTGCCAGAAGGGTTAGGGAATGTGGGGTTTATAGTGAAATTCACCCCTACAACACTCCTCCTGAAAAAATAGAATCCTTCTCTCCGAAGGGGATTATACTATCGGGAGGACCGGCAAGCGTGTACGAGAAGAAAGCTCCCCTCTGCGATCCTTCTATTTTGAGGATGAATATCCCCATCTTGGGCATCTGCTACGGCATGCAATTGATCGCCCAATTATTCGGGGGGGAAGTTGCCCGTTCGGACAAAAGGGAATATGGGAAAGCCAGACTCACTCTAAACCGGGAGGGAGGATTATTTCGGGGGCTGGGGACAAAAGGAAGCCGACTGGTCGTGTGGATGAGCCATGGGGACTCCGTCAAGGCATTGCCTCCGGGATTTCATGCCATCGCTCATTCGAGAAATACGCCCTATGCAGCGATTGAAGAACCCCAGCGAAGAATCTATGGACTCCAATTCCACCCCGAGGTGGTTCATACTCAAAGGGGGCTCGACCTCATCAAGAATTTTCTTTTTGAGATATGCGATTGTTCCAACCTCTGGACAATGGAGTCTTTCCTGGAGCAAACCAGCCGTAGCCTTAGAAAGAAGATTGAAAGAGGCAAAGTCATCTGTGCCTTGAGTGGTGGGGTTGATTCCACCGTTGTGGCCCTTCTGCTCCATCAGGCCATCGGGGACCGTCTACAATGCATCTTTGTGAACAACGGTCTTTTGAGAAAAAATGAGGCGGTTCAGGTAGTGAATTTATTTCGCTATCATTTTAAAATACCGTTGATCTCTGTCAATGCTGGAAGGGCCTTCCTGAAAAGGCTGGAAGGGGTAGTCGACCCAGAAGAGAAAAGAAAGAAGATCGGAAAACAATTTATTGCCACCTTTGAAAGAGAAGCCAGGAAGATTGGGGGTGTCGAATACCTCGCTCAGGGAACCCTTTATCCTGATGTGATCGAAAGCATCTCCGCAAAAGGCCCCTCGGCGACGATCAAGAGCCATCACAACGTCGGAGGATTACCCGAGAGGATGAAGTTAACGTTGGTGGAACCCCTTCGCGAGTTATTTAAAGACGAAGTGAGACAACTCGGCAAGGTATTAGGCCTGCCTGATGAAATCATAAACCGCCAACCGTTCCCAGGGCCGGGCCTCGCGATCCGGATTATCGGGGAGGTGAATGAACAGAGGTTGGAAATGTTGAGAGATGCCGATGAGATTGTCATGAGCGAGATGGAGAGAAGTCGGGTGATGAATCGGGTTTGGCAGTCGTTCGCAGTATTACTTCCCGTGAAGACGGTAGGTGTCATGGGAGATGAAAGGACGTATGAGAATGTGGTTGCCCTGAGGGTGGTAGGAAGCCAGGATGGCATGACTGCAGATTGGATCAGACTGCCCTATAAAATCTTGGAACGCGTCTCCAATCGGATTATCAACGAAGTAAAAGGGGTCAACCGGGTGGTCTATGACATTAGCTCCAAACCTCCCAGCACCATCGAATGGGAATAAAGGGGGAGGAAATCCACACATTTCAACATCTCCCGCTAAAGCGGGATCAAAGGAATGTCAATATTCAAAGTTAAGACTCTAACTCTTGAGGTTTTGATCTGATTTGATATTTGTCATTTGAGTTTTGACATTGGGATTCTTGCTATGGAACATTCTGATTTTGTCCACCTCCATGTTCACAGTCAGTATAGTTTATTGGACGGAGCCATTCGCTTTGAAGAGGCCTTCAATTTAGCTAAGAAATATCGGATGAACGCCCTCGCACTTACCGATCACGGAAATATGTTCGGGGCAGCCGAATTTTATCAGCTGGCGATCAAGCACGGCATTAAGCCCATCGTAGGATGTGAGATGTATGTTTCTTCCGGAAGTCGACTTGAGAAAAAAACTGGAGGTGGAGAAGGAAACTATCATCTCACTCTTTTGGTCAAAAATGAGACGGGTTATTACAATCTTCTGAAATTGGTCAGTCTTGCCCATCTTGAAGGGTTTTATTATAAGCCGAGGATCGATAAAGCGCTCCTCAGTCAGTATAACGAGGGGCTGATTGCGCTGAGCGGATGCCTGAAGGGAGAGGTTGCTTCCCATGCCAGTCGGGGAGAGATGAAGAAAGCTCTTCAATCGGCAGAAGATTATGGAAAGATTTTTGCCGACCGTCGGTTCTTTATCGAGATTCAGAAGAATGGAGTCGAAAAACAGTCGCAGGTGAATGAGCGTCTCCTGGAAATCGGCCATCAACTGTCTCTTCCGGCGGTCGCCACAAACGACTGTCATTACCTACACCGAAAGGATGCCAAGGCCCACGAGGTCCTTCTCTGCATTCAGACAGGGAAGACGCTCCAGGATAACGATCGAATGAGATTTCCCTCCGATGAGTTCTATTTCAAATCACCTGAGGAAATGGCTGGTCTTTTTCGGAACGTTCCTGGAGCAATCGCCCATACGGGTGAGATCGCAGAACAATGCAATCTTGAAATGCGTTTCGATGAGAAACATATTCCAAGAATCGCTGTCCCGACCGGAGATACGGCTGAAAGTTACCTGGAAAAGCTGGCCAGGGAAGGGTTGGAGCGTCGCCTTTCCCGCTACCAGGGCGAGGGGGATTTCAAAGATCGCTTGGCGCGTTATAGGGCTCGCCTCGAGGAAGAGCTCAAGATCATCAAGTCGATGGGCTATCCGGGTTACTTTCTTATCGTTTATGATTTTATCCACTATGCCAAAAGCCATCAGATTCCCGTGGGCCCTGGAAGGGGATCGGCAGCTGGAAGTTTGGTGGCTTACGCCTTGAACATCACCGACTTGGATCCGATAGAATATGATTTGATCTTTGAACGCTTCTTGAATCCTGGTCGGAAAAACAGCATGCCCGATGTGGATGTGGATTTTTGCATGGAAGGAAGAGACGAAGTTATCCGATACGTGTCGGAGAAGTATGGGAAAGAGAATGTGGCCCAGATCATCACCTTCGGAAAAATGCAGGCGAAAGCAGTTGTTCGGGATGTGGGCCGCGTTCTTGGGATTCCCTACGCAGAAGTTGATCGAATTGCAAAACTCATTCCGAACAAGATCGATATTACCCTTGCCCTCGCGTTGCAGCAAGAAGCAGGGCTTAGAGAGGCGATTGCGAAAGATACTCGAATCGCTTCCCTCTTCGAAATTGCGGAGTCCTTAGAGGGTCTGGCCCGTCATGCCTCCACTCACGCCGCGGGGGTCGTGATCGCGAATAAACCATTAATGGAATATCTTCCACTCCAGCGAGGCCAGAACAGCGAGGTCGTCACCCAATATGCGATGAAACAGGTAGAGGCCATCGGGTTGGTTAAATTCGATTTTTTGGGGCTGAAAACCCTGACCGTTGTGGACCAGACGATTCATCAGATTGAAAAAAACCGGGGGATCAAGGTTGAGCTCGTCGAGATTCCATTGGATGATTCAGAAGTTTATGCCGTTCTTGGAGCCGGGTCGAATCTAGGGATCTTCCAGCTGGAAAGCTCAGGGATGCGAGATCTGCTGATTAAGCTCAAGCCACAGAGTTTTAAAGATATTATCGCCCTGGTAGCGCTTTATCGGCCAGGCCCTCTGGATAGCGGAATGGTGGGCGAATTTATAAAACGGAAACATGGTCAAGAGTCGATACGCTATGAACTACCGGCCTTGGAAGAGATCCTGAGGGAGACCTACGGCGTTATTGTCTATCAGGAGCAAGTGATGCGCATTGCCAGTGCCTTGGCACATTTTAGCCTCGAAGATGCGGATAACCTTCGAAGAGCGATGGCCAAAAAAGACGCCCTTGAGATGGAGAGGCAGAAAGAGAAGTTCCTCGAAGGAACCAAAAAGAATAGGATCCCCTCCAAGAAGGCGGAGAAGATTTTTGAGCAGATGGAGACTTTCGGTCGGTATGGGTTTAACAAATCCCATAGCACGGCCTATGCTCTTCTCGCTTACCAGACCGCCTATCTGAAAACTCATTATCCGATCGAATTTATGGCGGCGCTGCTTACGAGTGAAGCACAGAATGCGGATAAGATTGTCAGATATATTTCTGAATGTCGTGAGATGAGAATTGAGATTTTGCCCCCTGATGTCAATGAGAGCTTTAAACATTTTGCAGTGATTGGAAATCAGATTCGATTTGGTTTGACGGCGGTGAAGAATGTCGGGGATGCGGCCATTGACATCATTTTGGCGGAGCGAGAGGGCAATGGCAAGTTTCAATCCCTGTACGATTTCTGTCAACGCGTCGACCTGAGAAAAGTCAACCGACGCGTGATTGAAAGTCTGATTAAATGCGGAGCTTTTGATTTTTCGAAAGCTCATCGATCGCAAATGCTGACGGTCATGGGAGAACTCCTTGAGCAGTCCCAGCGGACCCAGAAGAAGAAGGGCGAACCTCAGCTGAGCATGCTCGTCGATCACTCGAGGGCCTTCGAGGAAGATTACCCGGACATTGATGAATTTCCAGAGAATCAACTGGTCGCTTTTGAGAAGGAAACAATCGGATTCTATCTTTCCCGACATCCCCTATCACACTATGAGGACGAAATTAGAAAGCATACGGATCTGGACACTTCTACTCTTCCAAAACTTCAAAATGGAGCCGAGGTCAAGATCTGCGGGCTCATCAACGGGTTGAAAGAGATCGTTACCAAGAAAGGGGATCGGATGGGATTCTTAACCCTGGAGGACATGAAGGGATTTGTGGAGGTGATTCTTTTCCCCGAGGTCTTTAAGGCGGCTTTGCCCTGCTTGCGAAGTGGAGAACCTCTTCTCGTCAGGGGAATCCTTGATCTATCCGAAGACCACGTTAAGATAAGGGGGATAGGCGTTCATTCTCTTCCGGAGTTGCCCTCATTGCCTAACAAGCCCCTCCATGTGAAAATACCCATCTCTTCATTAGCTGCCTCTCAACTCACGGATTTGAGAGACATTATTGTCGCAAACCGGGGACCCTCCAGAGTCCTTCTTCACTTTGTGGGCGGAAACCACCGGGAAGTCGTTGTCGCCCTGTCCGATCAATATACGGTCGACCCATCCCAGGATTTTAGGAACCATGTTCAGAATGTTTTTAAGTCTGCACTCATTTCCTTAGAATAAGCGGGGAGCCAGATGGTCAAGCATTATTTGGAGTTTGAAAAGCCTCTCATTGAACTTGAAAGAGAGATCGAAAATCTGAAGAGGTTCTCTAGAGGAAGGCCGACTCACTTTGACGAGCAATTGAAGGGGTTGGAAGAAAAACTCTATCGCCTGCAGCAGGAAATATTCTCTAACTTAACGGGTTGGCAAATTACCCAGTTAGCAAGACATATTGATCGACCCAATGCATCCCATTATGTCCAATGGATGTTCGAGAACTTTGTTGAGCTACACGGAGATCGAAACTATCGGGACGACCCGGCGATCATTGGCGGAATGGCCAGGTTTAATGGCAGGTCGGTAGCCATCATCGCCCATCAAAGGGGAGCAGATGCAAAAGAGATGGCTCATCGGAATTTCGGGATGCCTCATCCTGAGGGATATCGGAAGGCCCTGAGGTTAATGAAACTGGCGGAGGTATTCAAAAAGCCTATTATTACCATGATAGATACAAAGGGCGCATATCCCGGAATAGGTGCCGAAGAGAGGGGACAGGCTGGGGCCATCGCCAGGAATTTAGAAACGATGGCAATTCTCCAAACACCTATTATCGTTATTATCATTGGGGAAGGAGGGAGTGGAGGTGCCCTGGCTATAGGAGTGGGAGATCGGATTCTGATGCTAGAGTATTCAATTTACTCCGTTATATCGCCCGAGGGATGCGCAGCGATTCTCTGGAGAGACGGGGAAAAGGGAAAGGTAGAGGCCGCAGAATCTTTGAAATTGACTGCTCCAGACTTATCCAGACTAGGCGTGATCGATGAGATTGTCAAAGAGCCTCTAGGAGGAGCCCATCGAGACCCGCCCGGAATGGCAAAGCACTTAAAAGAAGTCATCGAGCGACACCTGAAAGAATTGGAAAAAATAGATGGAGAAGAATTGTTAAACCTCCGATATCAGAAGTTCAGACGGATGGGGACCTTCATTGATGGCGGGATAGGGTAGATCGAAAAGGGACGATGCCAAGGAAAATTCAAGTTTTGCCAGAATCCATTTCACAGGTCATCGCGGCAGGGGAGGTCATTGAGAGACCGGGTTCCGTAGTCAAGGAGTTGATGGAAAACGCGGTAGATGCCGGAAGTTCGGAGATCATTGTCGAGTTAAAGTCCGGAGGCCTCCAACTCATTCGTGTGGCGGACAGTGGCGAGGGGATGGATCAGGAGGATGTTCCATTCGCCTTTCAAAGATACGCCACCAGCAAAATAGAGAGAGCTGAGGATCTTTACGCCATCCGTACGTTAGGGTTCAGAGGGGAGGCTCTTCCCAGTATTTGTCAGGTTTCAAGAATGACCCTCCTGACCAGGACGCCCCATTCTATGAGTGGAACGAAGGTGATCTGCGAAGGGGGCGAAATAACGAATATTTCAGAAATAGGCTGTCCGATCGGAACGGAGGTAGAAGTTCAGCAACTCTTCTATAATATTCCCGTTAAAAGAAAATTTTTGAAGTCGATCCGTTCAGAACTTCGCTCTGTTCTAAATCATTTTCTCCGTTTGAGTCTTTCTCACCCAGAAATTTCATTTAGATTGATCCATGACGGGCGGACTCTTCATGAATACCCCAAAACGGAAATTCCTTTGGTCCGAATCGAAGCCATTCTTGGAAAGGAAACCTATTCTCAGCTCCTGCCCGTAGGATTCGAAGACGGAGGAGTCCGAATATCGGGATTTGCCAGCCTCCCATCCCTCACAAGAAGAAATGCGGAGTCCATTTTCTTCTATGTCAACCAGCGATTTATCAAAGACCGGGTAATCTATAAAGCCATCATGGACGCCTATCGCCGTATTCTCCCCAACCACCAATTTCCTGTAGTCATCCTCTACATCTCTCTCCCGCCCTCCGCCGTTGATGTAAATGTCCACCCGACCAAAGCTGAGGTAAAATTTCAGAATCCGGATAGGGTGTTCCAGGCTGTTCTCACAGCCGTTCGAATCGCGCTCGAGGAAGGGCCCCTCCGGCTTGAAAAAATCGCTCCTGAAAGAAACGAGGCGGACCGGTTTCTTCAGAAGAACCTCCTCGAAATTGGGCGTGAAAGTCTTATACCGTCTTCCTATTTTGCGGACGGAAAGGAGGGGGCGGCTCTTATCGCTCGTGAGAGAGAAGGACTTCCTTGGAAAAGAGGGGAGAAATGGCCCTATACCGTCCTCGGGCAGATTCAAGGGACCTATATTCTCTGCGAGGGAGGAGGGAATTTAATCTTTATCGATCAGCATGCCGCCCATGAGAGGATTCTTTTTGAAAAATTTAAGAGCGAATACGAAGACAGGTCGATCATTTCTGAAAAATTACTCCTTCCTATCCTCCTTGAGTTGTCTGCGGAAGAGTCATATATCCTCGAATCATCCCAGGAGGTATTGAAGGAGATTGGATTTGAAATCGAGGCTGTTGGCGAAAAGCTCTTTGCCATTCGATCCCTCCCGTCCTTTATTGATCAACGGGACCCAAAAGAATTCGTCAGAGAGGTATTGGATGAACTTTCTTTTTTAGAGAAAGGGGGCAAGGGCGACGAGGCACTCCATAGGCTTTTGGTCACGTTGGCTTGCCATTCTGCCGTGCGAGCGAATTTTCTATTGAAAAGGGAGGAGATCGATCGGTTGGTGGAAGATCTCATTCCCTTCCCTCCTTCAACCACCTGTCCTCATGGACGGCCTGTGTTCTTCATTCTCCCCGTTGATGAATTAGGAAAACAGTTCAAAAGAAAGTGACCAGGACCTAATCGGGATCTTGAATTTAGGGAACAATTGCGCCCGCTGGCATTCAGGCTAGATCCGAATCCGATCCGTGATTCAATCCGTATTTTTCCAAACGATAACGCATGGATCGGAAATTGATATGCAAAAGCTCTGCTGCCTTCTTTTTTATCCCCTTGGTTCTATCCAACGCTTTCAGAAGGAGCGTCCTTTCAAGGTCCTCCACCATCCTTTCCAGATCAATTCCCTCGCTCGGGATTTCGATGTCAATCGCTCCTTTCTTTTGAAGAGGTTGCTCACTTAAGTACGAACTCAGGTTGTGTGCGGTGAGATCTGAACTACTCTCTAGAGCGACCGCCCTTTCAATTATATTTTGGAGCTCTCTCACGTTCCCTGGATATTCGTAATTCATCAGGATTTGGATTGCCTCCGGAGAGATCTTCGAAATGTTCTTGCTCAACTCCTGAGAATACTTTTTCAAGAAATGGTTAGCCAGAGTCTGAATATCTTCTCTTCGGTCTCTGAGGGGTGGGAGTTTGATCTGAATGACATTGAGGCGGTAAAATAAATCCTCACGAAAGTGCTTTTCCTTTACGGCCTCTTCGAGTTCTTTATTCGTGGCCGCGATGATTCGAACATCCACCCGGATGTCTTCCGTGCCTCCCACTCTTTTGAATTCTTTATCTTGCAGCACCCTTAATAATTTCACCTGCATGAGGAGGGGAAGTTCGCTGATTTCGTCTAAAAAAATCGTTCCCTCATCCGCCACTTCAAACAATCCCTTCTTGGTGGCGATGGCATCGGTAAACGCCCCTTTCATGTGACCAAAGAGTTCACTTTCAATCAGGGATTCGGGAATGGCGCCACAATTCAATGTGACGAAGGGTTTGTCCTTACGGGGACTATTATAATGGATTGCCTTTGCTACGAGTTCTTTACCCGTTCCGCTTTCTCCGGTTATCAAAATATTTGTCTTGGTGGGAGAGACTTTTTCCAAGAGGTCGTACAGCGTCACCATTTTTGGGCTTTGCCCGATGATATTTCCAAAATGGAAACGGTCTCTGACCGCCTGCTTCAAAAGTGTGTTCTCTTTTTGAAGATTCTTCTTTTCCAGCGCGTTTTTGATAATCAACTTGATCTCTTCTACTTTGAAGGGCTTCGTGATATAGTCATAGGCCCCTTCCTTCATGGCTTTGATGGCCGTATCCGCAGAAGCATAAGCCGTGATCATGATAACGATGGTTTCTGGAGCGTTCACCTTAATTTTTTTTAATGAGGAGATACCATCCAGCTTGGGCATGCGGATATCGAGAAGAACCAGGTCAAAAACATCACTTTCAACCAGTTTGACAACTTCTTCTCCGTTCGACGCGAGTGAAACCTTATACCCCTCTTTTTTCAGCATGATGTCTAGAAATTCCCTCATGCTTTGCTCGTCATCAGCCACCAAGATTTTGTCTTTGATCATTCCGGTTTCCTTTTCTATTCAGCTGGAAGATAGATGATAAAGCTGGACCCTTTGCCCAACTCGCTTTCCACCCTGATCAAGCCGTTGTGATTTTCGATGATTCTGTGGACGATTGAAAGGCCCAATCCGGTTCCATTTTCTTTCGTCGTAAAAAAGGGTTCAAAAATCTTCTCCTTGTCTTCTTGAGCCATGCCGTGTCCAGAATCGATGATTGAAATTCTTGTCCATTCCTTCCCCCCCAACGGATAGGAGAGAGGAAGGCTGGTGACGCCCCCTTTCCCCAGCTGAACTTGAATTTCTCCCGGATCGGACATCGACTGGGCCGCGTTAAGCAAAAGGTTCCAGAACACTTGCTTCATTTGATCGGGGTCTACCGAGGCGTATACATCTTCCCCGTTGCTTGGCAGGCGAATATGAATCCCCTCGTGATAGGAAGGAGAATGGACGAACAGATCCAGAGTGTCTTCGAGAATGCCCCTCATGGGGCACTTCATCTTGCGCGTTTGAGGAGGTTGCGCGAAAAGTAGAAAGTCTGTGATTAAGGCATTGAGCCTCTCTGATTCCCTCAGGGTGATTTGCATGAGACGTTCTTGGTGGTTATCTAAGGTGAGATCGCTTTTTAACATTTGAATCGACCCGCTGAGGGAAGCCAGCGGGTTTCTGATCTCATGGGCCATCCCGGCAGCTAAGACTCCGACGGCCGCCATCTTGTCCACTCGCTTCATTTCTTCTTCCATCTCTTTAAATCTTGTGATGTCTTGAAAAATAAGCGTATGGCCGATTAATGATCCCTCCGGATCGGTCAGTGGAGAGATCGAAAACCCGAGATAAATTCTTCCCCCGTCTTGATTGAACAAAAGAGTTTCATAACGTTGATAGTCGGAGGAGGGCGCCGAAATCTTTTCTCTTGCTTCCTCGATCGTCTGATTGATATTTGGAAACAGGGGATAGATAGAAGTATTTTTCAGGCTTTCTTCAGTCCGGTTTAGTATTTTCTCGCCTGTTCGATTTAGAAATTTAACGTTTCCACAAAGGTCAAGCGTCAGTAAGCCGCTGTCCAAACTCTGAATGATATTCCGATTGAATATCTCTAATTGGTTGTAATCTACCTGTTTCTGGATCAGTTCTTTTCCTTTTTTCCTCAACTCTTCTGATATCGCGCTGCTGAGAAAGGCGACAATGTAAAAAGTAGCCATATAAATAATCAACGTATGAAAGACTTGGCTGGCGTCATAAAGAGCAGGTTCGCCCAGGGGATTGATCCAGTGATAAAGTTGGAACAACAAAAGGAGGCCAAAGAGCAGCGATGAGAGGGATGCCGAAAAGAGCGCCCCCCGCCTATAAAAAATCATGCTGCTTGCTATAATCGAAAAGATATAGGCGATAGGGAAAAAGCTTTCTTTTCCGCCAGTAAAAAAAATCAAACCGGTGATAAAAAGCAGATCGATGATAATTTGGGAAAATGTGAATCGGTAGAGGTTTTTGATCTTCCGCAAAAAAAACGCATAAACGATCGTTACCAGGTAAAAAAAGCCGATAAAATAGTAGAATTTGTTAGTCAAAGGGATGAAAAAGTATTTCTTCTCAGAAAGTTGGAAAAACAAGGTAATGGTAAGGAGAAGGGTAAGGATGATGACACGACCCAACATCAACCCCTTGACATTTCTTGACATCTTTGAGGGTGTATCAAGTGAAAGGGTTAAATTTGTGTCCATTCCATCCCACTATTTAACAGGATATCGAACAAGAAGAACGCTAACCCACTGCAGAGGCCATGTTGAAAATGGGAAGATACATGGCAATCACGACGCCTCCGATGACGATTCCCAGGAAGATCATGAGAAGCGGTTCGAGCAGGGCGGTCAAATTGGACACCGCCACATCCACTTCATCCTCATAAAATTCTGCAATTTTCGACAACATGGAGTCCAAGGCTCCTGTAGATTCTCCGACTGCGATCATCTGGATAACCATGGGCGGAAAAAGAGAACTTCGGCCCAAGGGCTCTGCAATGGTTTCACCTTCCCGAATGCTGGCTCTCGCATTCATAATGGCCGTTTCGATCGCTCTGTTTCCTGAAGTTCGAGAAACAATACTCAATCCGTCTAAGATGGGAACCCCGCTGCTGACAAGGGTTCCTAATGTCCGTGAGAACCGCGCCACAGCAATCTTTCTAAATAACGGTCCAAAAACGGGCAACCTTAAAAGGAGGCGGTCAACGACCGCCCTTCCGCTGTCTGTCTTGTAATATCTCTTAAACAGAATAACCAAGAGAATGAGGGCAGGGATGATGAAAATGATATATTTCTTAACCATTCTACTCATTCCAAGAACGATCACCGTCGGGAGAGGTAACGATTGGCCCGCCCCTGAAAACATCGTTTCAAAGACAGGGATCACGAAGATCATCAAGATAATGACCACAGCGACAGCCACGGTCACAATCGTCGCCGGGTAGATGAGTGCTGATTTAACCTTCTTTTTCAGAGCCTCTGCCTTTTCTATGTAGGTTGCCAGGCGGCCTAAAATCGTGTCTAAAATTCCTCCCTCCTCACCTGCGACGACCAGGTTCGTATACAATTCATTGAAGGTTACGGGATGTTTTTTAAGGGCTCCCGCAAAGGTGGAGCCTCCCTCCACATCTTCTCTGATTTCTCTAATAATATTCTTAAAAAGTGTGGTTTCTTGTTGTTGAGACAGAACTTCCAGGGATTGGACTAAGGGTAATCCGGCATCGATCATTGTAGCCAGCTGTCGGGTAAAAACAGCGACCGCTCGTTGCTGTACTTTCTTCTTATACAGCAACGGAATGGTGATCTCTTTTGCCTTGGAACTAATACCGGTCGGGATGATATTCTGTTGTCGAAGATGAATTCGGATCGCCGCCTCACTGGGAGCTTCCATCTCTCCCTTTTTAACAACTCCTTTTGCTGTCTTCCCTTCCCATTTATAAATTGGCATATTCTATTCCTTTCCTGATCAGCTTATGCGGTTCGCATCGGTCTTTCCTTCTTTGCCATCCCGGAGCCAGAAGTGGAAAGCATCTGTCGAAATTCATCCAGATTATGACTTCGTTCCATGGCATCCTCTAAAGAGATTAGATGACGTTCTACGAGTGAAAGAAGAGCCTGGTTCATCGTTTGCATTCCGAATTTTGCCTGCCCAACCTGCATCTGAGAGTAGATTTGTTGAATTTTATCCTCCCGAATAAGGTTTCGAATTGCCGGGTTTGGAAACATCACCTCCATGGCTAAAGCACGCCCTTTTCCTCCTACTCTTGGAATGAGCTGTTGGGCTAGCACTCCTTCCAAGACAAAGGAAAGCTGCGTCCGAATTTGGGTTTGCTGATGGGAAGGAAAGACATCGATGATCCGATTGATCGTTTCCACGCAGGAATTCGTGTGTAAGGTGGCAAATGTCAAATGGCCTGTTTCTGCGCAAATAAGGGCTGCCTCAATCGTTTCCAGATCCCTCATCTCTCCGATGAGAATGATGTCCGGGTCCTGACGGAGGATGTGGCGAAGGGCTGCCGTGAAACTTTTTGTGTCTTGGTTCACCTCTCTTTGATTAACGATACAGCTTTTGTGGCGGTGAAGATATTCGATCGGATCTTCCACGGTCACGATATGAGCGCTTTTTTCAGTATTGATCTTGTCAATCATGGCAGCTAAGGTCGTGGATTTCCCGGTTCCCGTCGGTCCTGTTACGAGTACGAGACCCTTGGGCTTCTTGAGCAAATCAGTGGCCGCAGGAGGAACTCCCAATTCAGAAAAATTAAGGATCTCGAAGGGAATGGCTCGGAAGGCCCCTGCAACGGCACCCCGTTGCATAAACATATTCCCTCTGAATCGGCTTAATCCTTTAATTCCAAAGGAGAAATCAAATTCCCAATCTTCCTCAAACTTGTGCCGCTGAGCATCGGTCAATACGCTGTAACAGAGTCTTTTTGTATCGGTTGCTGACAAGACGGTATCATCTAAGCCGACCAGCTTTCCGTCAATCCGAAATTGAGGAGTTGCCCCAGTGGTAATGTGTAAATCGGAGGCTTTTTTCTCAATAACGATCTCAAGTAATTTCTGCAGTTCTAACATATTTCCATTCCTCCCATTATTCCTTTAGTAAATCATCGATCTTCCATGGTTGACCGAAGGACCTCCTCAATGGTCGTCATCCCTTCCTTAATCTTGGAGATTCCACTTTGTCGCAATGTTTTCATTCCTAAACGGATAGCTTCTTTCTTAACTTCAGAGGTGGAGGCCCGGGACAAGACAAGCTCTTTAACCTCTTCTTTCATGGGCATGACTTCATACAGCCCGACCCTGCCCTTGTATCCGGTATTGTTGCAAAGGGAGCATCCCTTCCCCTTGTAAACCTGGAAGGACTTGACTTCGTCGGGTGGAATTCCCAAATCGATTAGAAGTTGAGGATGGACTTTGATGGGCTCCTTGCATTCCGGGCAAACCTTACGGATTAACCTTTGGGCAAGTATTAAGACGATGGCTGAGGAGATTAAGAAGGGCTCGATTCCCATGTCAATGAGTCTTGAAATCGTCCCAGGCGCGTCGTTGGTGTGAACGGTGCTGAGGACAAGGTGTCCGGTAAGAGCCGCCTGGACCGCGATCTGAGCTGTTTCAAAATCACGAATCTCACCGACCATGATGATGTCAGGGTCCTGCCGAAGGAAGGACCGGAGAGCAGAAGCAAAAGTTAGCCCAATCTCTTCGTGCATTTGGACCTGATTGATCCCCATAAAGTTATATTCAATCGGGTCTTCAGCCGTAATAATATTCTCAGATTCTTTATTCAGCTCGGATAAAGCAGAATAGAGAGTGGTCGTCTTTCCACTTCCGGTGGGACCGGTCACCAGAATCATCCCAACAGGCTTGTGAATGGCCGCCTTGAGATCAGCCAGGGAAGATTCTTCAAATCCCAGCTTTGTCATATCCAGTTGTAGGGCAGATTTATCCAATAGGCGAAGGACAACTTTCTCACCATAAAGGACAGGGATGCTAGAGACCCGAAAGTCCATTTCCCGTCCTTTTCCCATTCGTAACTTGATTCTTCCATCCTGGGGAAGTCGCTTTTCAGCAATATCGAGTTTCGCCATAATCTTTAGGCGTGAAGTCATTGCATTTTTGATCTGAATAGGGAGTGCCATATCCCGCTTCAACACGCCGTCAAGTCGGTATCTGACCCGAAAAGTCCTTTCGTAAGGTTCAAAATGAATATCGCTTGCTCCCAATTTTATCGCCTTGATCAGGATTCCGTTGACGATCTTGATGATCGGACCCTGCATATCGATCGTCTCATCTGAATTTTGCTCAGCTTCGACGACTTCCACATTATCCACGGCCCCGTGGACCAGCTTGTCAAAATCATCCACATCGACGATATCGTCGTCAAGCATGATGCCATCTCCGGAGGCGTTGTTTTTTCCATCCTCCAAGTCAAAATCACTGGACTGAAAGGAGATCGTTCCCAATCCGGCAACGCTTCCGCCCCCGCCGTAATATTTTTTGACTGCATCAATAATCTCCGTTTCTGAAGCCACTACGGGTTCTACATTGAAGCCGGTCATGAATTTGATTTCATCGATCACGACAATATTACTGGGGTCAACCATCGCCACCGTCAATTTAGGACCCGTCCGGTTGATGGGGATGATAAAATACTTCTTCGAAATGCTGGGTGGAACCAATTTGATCACACTGGGATTGATCTCCATCTTCGAAATCTTTACGGATGGAACCCTATATTGCGCACTGAGAAAGGACAGTAATTCGTCCTCCTTGATATATCCTAGCCTGACCAGATTTGATTCTAAACGCCCTCCCTTTAACTTTTGTTCGTCTATGGCCTTCTTGAGTTGCTCCGGAGTGATGAAATTTCTTTTTATGAGAAGTTCACCTAATCGTTCTGCCAAATCTTGCTCCCTCCTAACTTTTCGGAATAACTTAGAATATTAAAGCAGATAATTTCTTGTCAAGAGTAAAATAGTGTGTAGCAAAATGAGTGCCAATTTTTGCCTACGTTCAATTCATTGAATTTTATAAGATTTAATTTTACCCAGGATGTCTGACTTACAAAATAGTGCATAAAAAAGGCGAAGGTGGGTAATAATTAGCCAATTTCAAGTCATCACTCAGTGGGAAGAGAGGGCAATCTAACGATGAAAGAACTTCCTTTTCCTAATTCGCTTTCCACTTTAAGCTCACCTTGGTGAGCTTCGACAATCCAATGACAGATACTGAGGCCGAGGCCGCTCCCGCCTTGCTCCCGTGAACGGGCTTTATCTACTCGGAAGAATCGGTTAAAAACTTTTTCCTGGTCCTCTTTGGAAATTCCAATTCCTGTATCGGTTACAAGGATTTTCACGAATCTTTCCCTCTCTTTGTCCATTGTCACCGGAGTTGAAAATTCCTTTTGTACGCTGATATGGATAGAACCTCCCTCTTCAGTATATTTAATCCCATTCTCGATCAAATTTATAAATAGCTCTCGAATTCGCAAAGCATCTCCGAAAACGTGGACCTCCTCATGATGATTCGACATTGAAAGGTCGAGTCTCTTGGACCTCGCTAACATATCCATTTGAGCGACAACCTCCGTGAGTATCTCGGTCAAATTAATATCTCCCTTATTTAACTTTATCTGCCCTGTATCGGCTCTTGAAAGAAGTAAGAGATCTTCAACGATTTGTGACATGCGGTTAATTTCTTCCAAGTTGCTTTTCAGAGTTTGTTGATATTCTTGCCGGGTCCGCTCCTTTCGGAGCATGACTTCTACCTCTCCTTTCAGAATGGTTAAGGGAGTTTTCAATTCATGGGAAGCATCCGAACTGAATTGCTTAATCTGCCGGAAAGATTGATCAAGCCGGGAAATCATCCCATTGAAGGTTTCGATCAGCCGTGATATCTCATCTTTTACTTTGGGAGGGACAATCCTTTGGTTCAAATTTTGGGAGGTGATCATCCTTGCCGTGTGAGTAATGTCATCAACAGGTTTTAATGCTTTATGTGCAAGAAATTGTCCTCCCAGACTAGCCACCATCAAAGCTAAGGGAACGGTGATGATTAAAATGATGAACAAGGTGTTGAGGGCATCCTCGACCTCTTCCAAGGACGAGGCAATTTGAATAATTCTTGTAGCATGATTATTTTCGACAACCGGGAAGGTGATGATTCTTAGGGGCGTATTTCCAATAGAACGATTCGTTTCAAAGGTAATCAACCCTTTAGAGGCATTTTTCAATGCGTTTAAACTGATCGGCAGCTGAACATTCTTCAAGTTCTCAGATTTCCGGCCGATGTTACCCGATTCGTCCAAGACCTGGATGAATTTCCCTATGGGCTTCAGATTCATGGAGGTTTCAAGAGTCTGGTCAATATTTCCGAAGCCAAATTTGGATAAGGGAGACGAAGATTCTGATGAGACGAGCTCGGCGAGAGACCGTAACTTATTGTCCACATCTCGATGAAGGCTGTTTGAGAGTGTAAAATACAAAAAGGTGCTGAAGGAGATTAATAAGACTCCGAGTATTAAAACATACCACAGGGTGAGTTTAAATCGGAGGCTTCTGAAATTCATTCAAGCCCTTTTCATCTCCTGCCGGGTGGCAGACAAGAGATACCCGACCCCTCGAATCGTATGGATCAGTTTGAGTTCAAACCCTTTATCAATTTTCTTACGAAGATAATTTACGTAGACATCGACCAAATTGGTCATCGAGTCAAAATGGTAATCCCAGACATGTTCGGAAATCATCGTCCGGGTCAGGATCTTATCCGGATTTCTCATGAAATATTCTAACAGTGAGTATTCCTTGGCTGTGAGCTCAATTTCTTTCCCTCCTCGCATCACTTTATGGGTGACCAAAGATAAAGTCAAATCGTTAATCCCTAGAATGGGCTCTTTGTCTACTTTCTCCCTACGCAGAAGAGCACGGACTCTGGCTAAGAATACCAAGAATTCAAATGGTTTCGTCAAATAATCATCACAACCGGCATCTAAACCCCTCACGATATCCTCGACGCTGTCCTTGGCGGTCAGCACCAGTATCGGAACATTGTTTCGATTTCCCCTCACTCTTCTCAGGACCTCTAATCCGTCAATTTTGGGGATCATCAGATCGAGAACAATCAGGTCGTATTCATTCACTTCTGCCATATAAAGACCTGATTCTCCGTCATAAGCATTGTCCACCGCATAATGCTCTTCTTCCAGCCCCTTCTTGATGAAATTAGCGACTTTTTTCTCGTCCTCGACAACTAAGATTCTCATCCCTGTCCTTCGTCAGGCTGGAATGGGTAGACTGATGAGAGAGCCCACCCAATACTCCAACCTTTTCTAATATGTTATCATTATAAGGACAATCAAAAAAAATTCAATAGCAAATACAATGACATCTTGACACTTCATCTTTAGTCTGTTAGCATTTTCGAAATTTTCAGTACCCATAGGAGAAGTCAAACATTGATCAAATTGGCTGGTATTCAAGTGTCCTGTTCTGAAGAGAAAGAACGAAATATTGAGAAGGCAGTGAGATTTGCGAAAATCGCAATAGAGAAGGGCGCTCAAATTATCTGTTTCCAGGAGTTGTTCACGACCCATTGGTTTCCAAGGGAAATGAACAAGCGCTATTTCTCCCTTGCAGAAAAAGTCGATGGCTATACCATTAGGACGATGCAGGGGTTGGCAGAAGAATATGGAGTTGTTTTCATCTGCCCTATTTTTGAAGTCGAAGGAGATTCCTTTTATAATTCAGCGATCGTCATCGATGCAGGTGGAGAGATTTTGGGAAGTTATAGAAAGATTCATGTCCCTCAAATTCCTCTCTGGGAGGAGAAATATTACTTTTCTTCCGGAGACCATGGATTTCCTGTTTTTGAGACCAAATTTGCGCCGATTGGTATTCAGATCTGTTGGGACAACTTCTTCCCGGAGGGATCAAGGATATTGGCATTGAAAGGAGCCAAGATTCTTTTTTCGCCCACCGCAGCTGCGTTTGCTTCACAAAGAAAGTGGGAAACAGTGATCTCAAGCAATGCGATTGCCAATGGAGTTTTCACTTTTAGAGTCAATCGAGTCGGAAGCGAAGAGAAACAGGATTTTTACGGAAAGTCTTTTTGTATCTCTCCAGAAGGAGAATTGCTGGATAGACCCACAGGAATGAAAGATAGCATTGCCCTAATCGAAATTGATTTAGGAAATATTGATAAGACGAGGAAGGAATGGCCTTTTCTCAAGGACAGAAGGCCCGATAGCTATCGAGAGATACTCCATCGTTGGGAATGTGGCGCGGACCGCATTGAGTGAAGGATTTGAAGGATGGAATCCTTCATGGCAAGTTATTTGCTTTCGAGCCATGAAAACAGCCCATTCTGCCTACCCGAGCTACGGGGAACAGCCGCTTTGCCTTGAAAGAAAGAGGAAATCATGGGGAAGAACAAGTTCTTTAAAGATTACGTAGAACCCATTATCATCGCTGTACTGATCGCCCTCTTCATTCGGGCTGTTATTGTCCAAGCCTTTAAAATTCCGTCGAGTTCAATGGAAGATACGTTACAGGTAGGGGATTACATTCTTGTCAATAAATTCATTTATGGAGTTAGAATTCCTTATTCAGATAAAATCTTTGGCGAAAGCAAAAAGTTTTTTGAATGGAAGAAACCACAGCGAGGGGATGTGATCGTGTTTATATTTCCAAAGGACAGAACGAAGGATTTTATCAAAAGAGTGATCGGGACGGAAGGAGAAAAAATTCAAATCATCCACAACAAAATTTACATCAGTGACAAGATGGTCGATGACCCATGGGGCCAGTTTAAGATGCCAAGGTCCTCAATCGAAGATTACGGTCCGATCAAAGTCCCTGAAGGTTCTTTATTTGTCATGGGAGACAACCGTGACAATAGTCAGGATAGCCGTTTTTGGGGGTTTGTCAAGATCAACGAAGTCAAGGGCAAGGCTTTTATTATTTACTTTTCTTGGGATGGGTTTGCTCAGAATCTCTTGAATAAGATCAGGTGGTCCCGGTTGGGGAAGTTGATTCGTTAATTAGGATGGCATCCATTCTCGAAATACATTTTCTTGTGCCCACTGAATATCTTTTTTAATCTGTTCGATGAGCAGAGAGGAAGTTTCAAACCGGACCTCATCCCGGATTCTTCTTTTAAAATTGACTTGTATTTCCTCGCCATAGATGTTCCGGTTAAAATTCAAGATATGGACTTCTAAAGAGACCGGCTTGCCTTTCTCCTCCTGTTCAGAGTGGAAAGTGGGATTCGATCCCACATTAGCAACACCATAAAGACGCTGTCCGCCGCCATTCTACTTCCACAGCATAGACCCCCGGTTTTGGGTAAAGTTCATCCGAGATTTCTAAATTCGCCGTCGGAAAACCTAGAGTGTTTCCTCTTTTTGCCCCTTCTACCACTTTGCCGACAATAGGATAATCCCTTCCTAATAGTCTTGAGGCCCGTTCAACCTCTCCTTTTTGGATGAGATCTCTGATTTTTGAACTGCTGACGACAGTTTGTCCAATTCTGAATGGTTCCACAACCTCGACTTCGAAACCGAAAACCTCCCCTGCCTCTTTGAGGGTTTGGACATCACCTTTTTGCCCTTTACCAAAGCGATAATTATATCCAATGATGACCTTCTTCACGTTAATTTTTTCCACCAATATACTTTTAATAAATTTAGAGGGAGAGATCTGTGAAAATTCTGAGGAAAACTCAATGCAGAGCACAGTTTTAATTCCCGATTTCTCAATCAACATCATTTTTTTTCTAAAGGGAGTAAGCAGAGGCAAAAACTTTTCAGGGGAAAGCACTTTGAGTGGATGTGGCTCGAAGGTAATGACTACCCCCTCTCCACGAATCTTCGATGCTTCTTCCTTTACCCTATTGAAGATATCTTGGTGTCCTAAATGGACCCCATCAAAATTCCCTAATGTCACAACAGGATTCCGGAAAGATCTATTTAAGCTCGTCAATTCCCTTGATGATTTCCACAATAGATTCTAACCTTGACTTTTTACAGGAAAATATAAAATAATAAGGTATTATTTTCAATCGATTTAAAGAAAATGCCGAAGTGGCGGAATTGGTAGACGCGCTAGATTCAGGGTCTAGTGGGGTCACACCTGTAGGGGTTCGAGTCCCCTCTTCGGCACCAAATCCCTTCAGGCGAGGATCTAAATTCTTTCCTATCCATACCCTGCTTTTGTAGTGCCTTCTGTTAGCGATCGTTAACAGGGATTTACTTCGGTTTTGTCGAAAGATCGAAATCCGACTTGAAGAAATCTGTTGAGGTCTTGAGCGAAGAAGGCGAGATTTGCGTAGGTTCTGTTCCCTCCTTAAAGCATTCGAGGATACCTTCCTTTCCCAAACTAACCTGACCGGTCTTGGGATCTATTCTTATAAATTCTATTCCTTCCTCTGGGATGGGAAAGTCTTTTGTAGGCTTGTCTTTCAAAATCTTTGACATGAAGGTAACCCAAATGGGGGAGGCTGCCCGTGCTCCTGTTTCATTTTCGCCAAGAGACCTCTCCTCATCAAAACCTACCCATACCCCGGTGATCAATTCCGGGGTATAACCAATAAACCAGGCATCCATGAACTGATCCGTTGTTCCTGTTTTGGCGGCGACAGGTCTACCCAGAGACCTGGCTCTCCAGCCCGTTCCATGTTGGACAACACCTTCTAATAAGATAGGTCATCAAAAAGGCGGTCTGCGGGGTAATGATTTGTTCTTGCTTGGGGGATTCTTCAAAATAGAGAAGAGGAAGGTTTTCTTCCAGAAGGTTTCCATTCCTGTCCAAGATCTTTTTGATAAAAATAGGTTTGAAGAGATTCCCTGATTGGCAAATACGGAATAAGCCTTTGTTAATTCATAAAGGGATATACTGGAAGAGCCAAGAGCCATGGAAAGGGTGTTATGAAGAGGGGAGGAAATTCCCAGCTTTTGAGCATAATCCCTGATGTAATTAACGCCGACCTCTTGTGCAATCTTGACTGTCACAATATTGACGGAGTGTGCAAGGGCATTCCTGAGGGTGGTGGGTCCAGAGAATTTCCCTTCATAATTCTTGGGCTTCCACTTGTTGTCACCCCATTCAAAGACGACTGGGGAATCCACAATGATGGACGCAGGGGTAAAACCTTTGTCAAGGGCAGAGGCATAAACGATGGGCTTAAAAGCGGATCCGGTTTGCCTCCTGGCTTGGGTGACCCGATTGAATTGACTTTTTCTAAAATCCCGTCCTCCTACCATCGCCTTGACATATCCCGTTTCCAAATCAAAGCAAATGAGCGCGCCTTCTGGAATCAAAGGCATGTCACCGGGTCGATATTTCTCTCGTTTTTCTATCTCCTTTAATCCAGCCTCCACTGCCTCTTGAGCCGTTTCCTGATAATGAAGATCGACGGCAGAAAAGACCTGAAGCCCATCTTTGTAAAGCGCATCTTTCCCATATTTTTCTTCAACATAACGTCTCATATATTCTACGAAATGAAGTGCCCTTTCTAACGAAGGTTTTTCTTTAGTTCGGATGGTATAGGGGGTTTGAGCAGCCTTCGACGCATCACTCGGTGGAATAAAACCTTCTTCGACCATTCGATTAAGAATATAGATCTGTCTCTTTTTTGCCTGTTGGGGATGCTGATAAGGAGAGTATTTACTAGGCGCTTGGGGAAGCCCGGCCAGAACGGCAGATTCTGCCAGGCTTAAGTCCTCAATGGCCTTCGCAAAATAACTCTCTGCCGCTGCCGCTACCCCGTATGCTCCGTGGCCCAAGTAGATTTGGTTTAAATATAAGAAAAGAATTTCCTCTTTGGTGAGATGTTTTTCGATCCGATAGGCTAATATGGCCTCTCGGATCTTTCTTGCAAAGCTCCTTTCGGGAGAGAGCAAAAGGGACTTTACCACCTGCTGGGTAATGGTGCTCCCTCCTTGAACGATCTCCCCAGAAAAAGTATTTCTGACAAAAGCCCTAAAGATGGCGACATAATCTAAGCCCTTGTGCTGGAAGAATCGCGCATCCTCTCCTGCGACGAAGGCTTGAATTAAATGATTAGGAATTCTGTCCAGAGAGACCACCTCTCTTTTTTCATAGAAAAACTCTCCGATGATTTCCCCCTCTTCAGAGAATATTCTTGTAACAGTGGAAGGCTTGTAATTCCTTAAAGTTTCGATACTCGGGAGATCATGGGTGAAATAGAAATAAGAAACCACTCCAAATACCGTAAGAATGGTAATGAGGATCATAATAACCGCAATAGAAATCTTTGTTACTTTTTCAAATGACTTCAATTTCATCCTTCACCAAGAAAAATGGTCCATCGGCTAGGGTTAGGAAGCCGGTCTCGTGCAGGAATGGCGGGGGTGAGCCGAAGAATTTAGACCCAGAGACATCACCGATCAACAAAACCACCTTCTTACCTTTCCATGAAAACCTTACTATCTATCTCTAAATAATAACCTGTGCCCGGAATTAGTCTTGAAGGAAGAAAATTCAAGTAGTTATGGATACCCGGCACCGACACTGTCACGTTTTTTGCATCTGAATCCTTGACTTCTCTTTTGCAAGGATATAATAATAAGGCAAATTTTTCAACAAACGCAATAATTAAATAGTAAAGAGAGGGGCAATATCTATGAGAGGTAAGTCAGAAGAAACCGTTTCGGTTCTCATTCCTGTCTATAATGAAGAGGGAAATCTCTCTCTATTGTATGATAAGCTTAATTCAGCATTGAAAAAAACGGGAAGGGCTTATGAAATAATCTTTGTCGATGATGGAAGCTCTGACGGATCACTGGAAATATTGCTCGATCTCAGAGAAAAAAATCCCAACATAAAGATCATCAGTTTTTCACGGAATTTCGGGCAAACGGCCGCATTGAGTGCAGGGATTGACTCTTCTAAGGGAGATATTATTATCCCAATGGACGGTGACCTTCAAAATGACCCGGAAGACATTCTTTCTCTTCTTCAGAAGATTGAAGAAGGAAATGACGTGGTCAGCGGATGGAGAAAAGGTCGTAAAGATCCCCTTCTAACCCGTCGATTACCCTCTATCATCGCCAACAGACTCATCTCATGGATTGGAGGCGTTCACCTTCACGACTACGGATGCACACTTAAGGCCTACCGTAGAGACATCTTGAAAAATATTCGACTTTACGGGGAAATGCATCGGTTCATCCCGATCTATGCCCAGTGGATTGGAGCCCGCGTGTCAGAAATTCCCGTTCGCCATTTCCCGAGGGGATCCGGAAAATCGAAGTATGGGATGAACAGAGTCTTTAAAGTTATTTTGGATCTAATGGTAGTGAAATTTCTTGTTTCTTATTCTCAAAAACCCATTTATGTTTTTGGGGGCATGGGGCTTTTAATGATCTTAGGAGCATTTCTAGCTGGGTTTAGCGCCATCTATCTGAAATATTTTGAGGGGACTTCGTTCATTTTGACTCCGCTCCCGTTGCTGTGCGTCTTTCTCCTGCTGTCGGGATTTTTGTCAATTCTCATGGGCTTTTTGGCTGAAATCCTAACTCGAACCTATTATGAATCGCAGGGGAAACCTACCTATCAAATCAAGGAGACGATCCCTTAGCCTTCTATGTGCGGCATTGTTGGTTTCCTCACCCCAAAAGCCTCTGGTATTCCGGAACGTGAAGTCCTACGAAGGATGCGGGACGTTCTCATTCATCGAGGGCCTGACGACATGGGAGAGTTCATTCGTCCCATGGATGAAAAAGGCCCTTTTGTCTTCTTGGGACATCGTCGACTAAGCATTATCGATCTGGGGACGGGACACCAGCCTCTGTCTAATGAGGACGAAAAGGTATGGGTCGTTTTTAATGGTGAAATTTACAATTTTAGAGAGTTAAGAGAAGAATTAAGGAAGAGGGGGCATCAGTTCCGTACTGAGTCAGATACAGAGGTCATCGCTCATGCGTATGAGGAGTACAAGGAAAATTGTTTTAGGCACTTCAATGGCATGTTCGCTATTGGAATCTGGGATGAAAAAGAAAATCGATTGATTCTTGCAAGAGATCGTTTAGGCAAGAAACCACTCTATTACAGTCTCATCAATGAAACCTTTGTTTTTGCTTCTGAGTTAAAGGCGATCATGGCTTATCCTTCCTTTTCCAGGAGGGTTGATCCTGTTTCTTTCATGAAGTATCTCTTTTTTGAATTTATCCCCTGTCCTCATACTATTTTTAACGACGCCAAGAAAATTCCAGCCGCCTCCTATCTTATCTGGGATAAAAAAGGGAGTGAGGTCAAACAGTACTGGTCGCCTTTTGATTCCAAGAGAAGTGAAGAGAATCTTTCGGAAGCCGAAGCAGAACTGAGAATAATGGAACTTCTCAAAGAGTCCGTGAAGCGACGCCTTATCAGTGATGTCCCGTTGGGAGTGTTTCTGAGCGGCGGAATCGACTCAAGTACCGTCGCAGCCCTGGCCCAAAAAGAAGTACCGGGGAAGATAAAAACATTTTCTATTGGCTTCGAGGACCCTTCTTTTGATGAATCAAAATACGCCTCAATGGCATCCAAATATATCGGCACCGAGCATCATGAACAAACGATGACACCCGCTGATTTACTCAATATCGTCCCCAGCCTCCCTGAGATTTTAGATGAACCGATGGCAGATGCATCTATTTTGCCAACTTACCTACTTTCAAAATTCACTCGCGGTCATGTAACCGTTGCTCTGGGTGGGGATGGGGGCGATGAGTTATTTGCAGGGTACCCTACCTATCTCGCTCATAAATTTGCGACGCAGTATGAGCGATACTTAGGGCTTTTGCACCCGGCAATCCATTTTTTTGGAAATTTACTGCCTGTATCAGACGATAATATTAGCTTTGATTTTAAACTGAAGAAATTTCTTTCCGGGATCGGTTATCCCGCTGGTATAAGGAATTCGGTTTGGCTGGGGTCTTTTCCATTTTTCGAAAATCAAAAGGTATTATCACCGGAGGTAACCTCGCAATTCAGCCAAGACCGATTATCTGAGGACATTTATTTTCATGAAAGAGAATATCCTTACGACGATCAGATAACAAAGCTCCAGTATCTCGACCTGAAGCTGTATTTCCAAGAATCCATTCTGGTTAAAGTGGATCGAGCCAGTATGGCGTGTTCGCTTGAAGTCAGGGCTCCCTTCCTTGACCACGAGCTGGTAGAATTTGTAATGGGACTTCCCTCAAAATGGAAGTTAAGAAGATGTACTTCGAAATACATCCTAAAAAAAGCAGTGGGAAATTGGCTCCCTGAAGAGGTGATTAAGAGGCCGAAAAAAGGGTTTGGCGTTCCTATCGCTAAATGGGTGAAGGGTCCATTAAACCCATTGTTCAAAGAGTTACTAGAATTTGATCGCATACGGAGAGAAGGATTTCTCAACCCGAAATATGTTGCCCAACTTTTGCAGGACCACCTTCTCAACAAGAGCGATAACAGAAAGCAATTATGGACCCTTCTCGTATGGGAACTCTGGATGAACCATTATCATCCTTCACTTTAAGTCGTCACTTTTTTCGGAGCACCGCCTGTTCTAAATAATCTCAACCAGGAAAGCCTTGGCCAAATCGATGAGTCTTCTATTGGAATTCGCTTGTATCCTTGGTTTCGGAGCAGCCTGCTGGGCTGGAGGAGATCTTTTACGTAAGCTCTTTTTCAGCGAACCGTTGCCAATCATAGCCCGACATGCTCTTGCCTTCACCGCAGGGAATGTAGCCTTTTCCTATTTTCTCACAGCTTTAGGATTCTTAGGGTTATATATGCCGTGGGTGCTCAAGACGGTGTTTTTTGCCGGAATCGGTCTAGCTTTTTGGAATATTTTCATGGCACAAAGGGCATTTTTTCCGAAATTGGCGAAGAGGTTGTTGCCTCACCGAAAAGGAGTTTTGGCCTCGACCGACATTCAGATAGTAGAGAACGATCCTGAAAGAAGAATCTGCTTATCATATGAGAATGAAGTCCCACGAGATAAAAGGGATGGGGCGATAGCCTTTTTTGTTATGGCTGCCATGGTCATGCTTTTTCTCATTCCTGCGATTCTTCAAGCAGGAGCTCCACCGTATGTCCGGGACTCTCTGGTCTATCACCTGCTATGCCCAAAAGAATATTTGAAAGCAGAGCGCCTCGTGCATATCCAGGGAAACATTTTCTCGGCATTTCCCAAAGGACACGAAGTCCTGATGACCCTTCTTTTATCCAATGCAGGCGACCGTGCGGCTCAAGGGTTCTCGGTCCTCCAACAGGTTGCTGCGATTGGTGAATCTTTACAGCTTGACTTATCTGATCGCTGGACCCTGGCCGGCCGCACTGTGCACGCTTGGATACGCTACCGTTCCCCCTGTCATGTACTTCACTGGGTGCGGTTATGTCGAGCCAGCGCTTCTCATGACCCTTGGAGGCTGCCTATTGGTCCTCGTCCTTTCCACTCGATCCGGAAGGGAAACGAACATGGCTGGAAGCATGAGATTCGGACCTATTTCGTTGATTGGGTTCCTGGCGGGTTGGATGGCTGCGCTCAAATATAGTGGATTGATTTACCTCGGGTTGATCGGACTGATCCTCTTATGGAGCCAGAGAAAGAGCACTTCTAATGAAAGCACTAAGCATGATCGGAGTGTTCAGCCTTTCAGCAGTGCCTGGTCTTTGCTGGATGGGATGGAACTGGATCATCTTGGGCAATCCAGTGTATCCCATGGCTTGGTTTCTCTTTGGTGGAAAAGGTTGGGATGAAACCAGGTCAGCTCGCAATGTCCCAGTATTTTGATATTTATGGAATGGGAAGGAATCTGCTGGACTATCTTTTGCTGCCGTGGAGGCTGGCCTTCTCGGGAAGATTTGACACGATCCGTTTCGACGGCGCCATAGGACCATTCCTAATTCTTGCTGTCATTCTGGCCATGGTTTCGGCCATACTTATGGTTCGTCGCCGATTGACGGGGAGTATGCTGAAGGGAATAGGATTGATGTTTATAGTCTCCGCTGCATTTTTTCTGTTTCGGAACCCAGCAGGTCAGGTTTTGGTTACCTTCTCAAATGCTGGCTTGTGCTTTTGCCGCTCCTTCGGTAGGGCTTCTCGTAAACTGGGCAGGAAGGAAACATGCCGTAAAGATGGTACTTTTCCTGGTTCTCATTGGCTCCCTTACTTGGAACATATGGTTCCTTGGTCAGCAGTTTCTTAAGATTGGATTCTACAGGCCGGTCCTGGGCATGGAGCAGGAGAAGGATTTTCTGATTCGAAAAGTTCCGGGTTACCCAGCCCTGGAGTTTATCAATCAAAACCTACCCCCACGTTCTTACTTGCTTTGCGTGTGGACAGGAGCATATGGGTATTACTTAAACCGCAAGTACTATTCCGATACTTTCATAGAAGACATCACTCTAAAGGAATTCATTCACGCATCGGTCAACGGAGAAGAACTGTCCAAAAGGTTGACCCAAGCTGGATTTACTCACCTTTTCTTGAATCTCTCCATATTGGAAAAAAACATGGAGCAAAGCGAACGAGTTATCTTTGGTTACTTTTTGAAGAAAGAAACCCGTGAGCTTTTTCGGGACCAGAATTATCGGGTGCTCGAGATCCGTCGGCAATATAACCGATTACAGGTCTTTTCGTCTTATCTTCGGAATTCATTTCCATCTCTGGCCTTTTGTCAAACAAAGATCCCTCATCCGTTCAACTTCATTAATCGGCATGTCAATTCCCTTCTCATCCGGGGGATTGAGGATCCCAAAGAAAAAGATACATGGAAGCATCTGTCGGAAATTTGTTGAAATTAAGAAAACTTCCATCGAAGTATCCCTTCAAAACACATGGAGAATTCCCTTTGATCTTGCTTCGCGGTTCTTTTCCCTCCAATAATCCATAACGGCCTCCGTCAGCAAGATACTGAGTGCAACAGGTTTTGGAATAATAGATCGTATATCGTTTTATTCTTATAAACAAAAGATTTCCTGAATTCAATCTCATTTTCTGAAACCTTATAATAAGGAATCTCATAGTGCCGTTTCTCCGGATAAACCCCAAAATAATGAAGTATGCCTGGGGTATAGGCCATGTCGCTATCGAAAAGTTTGTCTCCTTCTCGGAGTTGGCCTTTTAAATAATTGACTAAGCCTCTGAAATCTTCCTTCTCAGCGCGGTAATAAAGTGGAAGGATCACGAGATTAGATGCGATAAAAAGGATGACAAAGAGGAGTCTCAATCGTACGAATCTTCTTTAATTTTTCAAATCTATTTTCAATGGCACTAAGTGACAGGTACAGAGTAATAAAAAAAAGAGGTAAGAAACTAATAAAATACCTGGAGGTGATGAAATGAGAAATATTAAATAACCTACAATACAGGTATAGTCCACCAATCGGTAGGATGAAAACGCTCAGGAGAATAAGGGCATTCGTCCGAGATTTTGAAAAGAAAAACAAAAAAATTAAAAGGATCACCGAAACAATCGTGAGAGGTGCATAAGGTGCCCAATCATTTAAAATACCAGATAAAATATCCCAAAAGGAGAGACAAGACTTTGAGTTCATAAGGATGCGGCATAGTGGCTGGCCACGGTAGTTTAGTGCCAGAAAAAGTATCCAGGGAAGACAGAGGAAAAAGAAGGATACCATTTAAGATTAAGAAGGAATAAAGACTCGGTCTTTTATTATCCTCATTTACTCGATAGAACCATAAGATCTGGGATAGGGCAATAAATGGGATGGAGCTGTAACTCGTGTAAAATAACGTCGCAAACGAAAAGGAGGTCAATACCAAATATCGCTTTTCTGAATGTCTTCAGGTACTTCATAAAAAAATAAAGACTCAACATTCCTAAAAACATCAGTGAGTGAATAGGCTCGTCCATCCTGAGAGAGGCTGATGTGGTAGGCCATGAAGGTTAAAGAGAAAGTGCAAGGGAGGGCAATGCGCGGAGAAAATTGTCTCGCAAGAAGATAGATCATGGGGATGGAAAGGGTTCCAAAGATCAAGGGAATGATACGGAGGTCTCTTTCCGGCTTTGTAAAATGGATAGAACTGGTGGGTGAGGATGAAGAAAAGAGGAGGGTGAAGGTATGAGGGATTCTCCTTGTAAAAATTTAATTGACCTCTGATATCATCCCTCGAATCATTGAAGGTATGGATTTCATCTATCCAGAGGGATTTTCGATCAAAGGTGTAGAATCGTAGGGCAAAGCCTATGAGAAGACAAAAAATGACGACAAGAATTTCTTTTCGTTTTACATAGCTCATAACAGAAAATCTCAATTGTTATATCTTTCTACTCAATCCTGGTGTTAGCACTTAGTCCTTATTACCCAGTACTCAGTCCCTTTCACTCAATCCTCCTTAATCAATCGGCATGTCAATCCCCTTTTCTCCGGGCGATTGGGGATCCCAGAGAAAAAGGTACATGGAGGCATCGCTTGGAAATCGTCTGAAGTTGGCAAAACTTCCATCAAAATACCCCTTCAAAACACAGGGGAAATTGTTCTTGATCTCCTTCGCGGCCTCTTTCCCGGTAAGGATCCATAAGTCGGTTTCCATCTGCAACATATTGGGCGTAGGGGATATTGGAATGGATATATCGTAAAGACTCTGTCCTTGGGAAATCAGAGATACTCTAAATTCAAACTCCTTTCCAGGAGTTCTTCCATGACAAAGGGGATTTCGTAATGGCGGTTTTGTGGATACACTCTAAAATAATGAAGTATTCCCGGAATATACGTTAAGGTATTGACAAAAATCTTATCCCCATCTCTGAGTTGGCTATTTAGATAATTCACCAAACCTCTGAAGTCTTGTTTCTCGGAGCGATAGTAGAGGGGTAACATCACCAGATTGGATGCGATAAAAAGAATTACGAAGAGGAGGTTTAGATCGGATAAGTTTTCTTAATTTTCCAAACCTCGCTTCAATAGCATCGAGTGATAAGAATAAAGCAATAAAGAAAAGAGGGAAGAAAATTGATAAAATACCTCGATGTGATGAACTGGGTAACATTTAATAATTTACAATATAAATAAAGTCCACCAATCGGAAGAACGAAAACGCCCAAAAGAATGATAGCATTGCTTCTATTTTTTGAAAAAAAAGGAAAAAGGATTAGGAAGATGATAGAAATGACCATCAAAGGTAAATGCGGCACCCAGTCATTTAAGATTCCATATACCATTGCGGAAAAGGAACCAAGGTCTTGGAGACGCGAAGGGATCCATGACAGGTTGACCGTGGTAATTCAAACCAAGAAAAAGAAGCCAGGGAAGACAGAGGAAGAGAATGATGCCGTTGAAGATTAGAAAGGAGGAGAAAGCGTGGTTTCCTATTATCTTCCCTCAATCGGTAGAACCAGAGAATCTGGGATAGGACAATAAATAGAATAGAGCTGTAACTCGTATAAAATAAAGTGGCGAAAAAGAATGCAGCAGGAATCAGGTATCGTCTTTCTGAAGTTTGCAGATGCCTCATAAAAAAATAGAGACCTGCCATTCCAATGAACATGATCAATGAATAAGGACGGCCATTCTGGGAAAGATAGATATGATAGGTCATGAAAGTCAAAGAAACGGTACAAGGGATTGCGATATTCGGGGAGAACTGCCTTGAAAGTAGATAAATCATCGGTATTGACAGATATTCCGAAAATTAAAGGGATGATACGAAGATCTCGTTCTGGTTTTGTAAACGGATAGAATGAATGGGTGAGAACAAAAAAAAGAGGAGGGTGAAGGTAGGTTGGGTTTTCTTTGTAATACTTTAGCTGGTTTTGGATGCCATCTCTCGAATCATTGAAAGTATGGATTTCATCAATCCAGAGGGATTTTTGATCGAAGGTGTAAAATCTTAAGGCGAAAGCTATGAGAACGCAAAGACAAAGAATAAGAATTTCCTTCTTTTTGATCTTATCCAAAGATTGAAGTTTGATTTCCATAATGGAAGAGATCTCCACTCCGAATACTTAATCGCCCTTTTTGAAGGGGGTTTGCGCAACTATGGTCGATTTCCCATCGACTTTTATTCAATAGCACGTGTCCTGTTCTCACAGTATTGCAGGGGTTTGCCACCTCCTAAATGTCACTCAATCGGGCATACCAATTCCATTTTCCCCTGCCGATTGGGGATCCCAAAGAAAAAGCTATATAGAAGCATCAGTTGGAAACCGGTTAAAATTGAGGAAGGCTTCCATCAAAATATCCTTGAGGGTCAAGGAAAGGGTACATGGCAGAGCGATACGACGAGAAAGTAATCTTGAAAGAAAATAAATCATGCGTATTGAGAGGATACCAAAGATCATAGGAAGGATGCGGAGGTCCCTTTCTGGTTTTGTAAATGGAAAGAGGAAATGGGGAAGAGCAAACAATAGAGGAGGATGGAGATGATAGGGTTTTTCTTCATAAAATGTTAATTGTTCTTTGAGCCCATACTTTGCTTCATTAAGCGTATAGATTTCGTCCAGCCGAAGGGATTTTTCCTCGAAGGTGTAGCAGCGAAGAGCAAAGCCCATGAGTAAACAAAGGATGAGGATAATTATTTCCTTTCGGCTTGCCCTATTTTCAACGGAATGACTGAAATCCATTGGGTCCAATCTCATTTCTTAGCAAGACAGTAAATAGATACGCCAAAAGGGAATGAAAAATATTTAAGTAAATAAGGTTCGAGTGAAAAAATTGTTTTTAGAAACAAATTGATTAAAGGAAAATTTATCTTATTTTCTGACTCAATTTTCGATCCGAGGAGTTGAATCAGGCGTCTGGCAAGCAAGATAGGGAAGAAGAGAAAGAAATTGAAATAGGAGGACTTCATTATCTTAAACCCTTCCTGCCGCAATTTGTTCACAATTTCTGGCCTTGAATATCTTCTCTTATGAGCGGTAACTTCATCCTGAATTCCCCAGAGAAACTTGAAGGCCGGGACAGTTAAGATGAGCATTCCTCCTTTACTTAGTATCCGATAAAGTTCACTAATGCCCTTTGCGTCGTCATCCAAATGCTCAAGAATATCCATTGCAATAATAAGACCAATCGAGTTTGACTGTATGGGTAATTTATTTAAATCACCATTTAATAGAGGGACGTTAAATTTTTTCGAGATCAGGGATAGAACGTAGATTGATCGATCTAATCCAATGGCATTTATTTCCGCTGAAAGCAATAATTTTAGATTTGAACCAGCTCCACAACCTATGTCGAGTGTCAAGGAATTTATGGGAACATTTATAGATGATAAGATAGATTTTAGTAATCCCCTCCTTCCAACAAACCACCAGTGGAAGCTTTCCACCTCACTTTCGACATCATAAGGGGTTAGATTTGTTCCTATTTTGGATTTATTCATTAGATGGGTTTTTAGCATAAGTGATCGACAATGGTCAAATAGTACCATGGTTTCTCCTCTTTCAACTCAAAGAATCTGGCGCGCGCGAGGATTTCTAGCGGAGAGGAGGTACGAATACACAATTCCCTCATGGGAGGGGAGAGGAAAATATAATTTAAGGGAATGAAAAATTATAACATAATGATATTAAAGACTTAAGAATAGGAGGGCAATGCCAGTCGGAGTTGAATACTGTAGAAGGATCGATCTATAAAGGGCTTTGGAGGGCAACGGTTTAGGTATTGTGACAGCGAAAGGGATCATGGCTCGGTCTAAGATCTGAATAGCAAGAATTGTCATCCTGACAGACAAAAAGTGTAAATTTATGTTGACGTTTTATTCGGTACCAAGGAAATGAGCTTAATCGATCAGATTCTAAAGAAATATTAATATGCAATAATATCAGACTAGTTAGACCGTTCAATAGATTTTCCGAATGACTTTAAGAATTGGCACAAATTATGCTATTTAAGAATTTCAAAATTACAATAAAGAAAAAGGAGGTGAAAGCTAAAAGGCAAATGTCCTGAACCGTTTTTGAGAGAATTCGATAATCTAAGCAGGCTTAGATTAGCCTAATAAACAAAAAGGAGGTTTAAATTATGTTACGGAGAGAAAAAGGTTTTACATTGATTGAGTTGTTAATCGTTATCGCCATCATCGGTATTCTGGCAGCCATTGCCATTCCGATGTATAAGACACAAACGATCAAAGCGAAGACTGACCGAAGTCACAAATGGCATGAGTAATGTTGCAAGTGCTGTAGCAGCATACATGCAGGAAACAGGTGGTTGGCCTACTGCCACGGACTAAAGCATTAATTCAAAGCAGTTTGGGCGTTTCAACAGGTGCCCTTGGTAGAGTTTCTCTTATGGGTGTGAACAATGGAGTAATCACTGCGACAGTAACAGCCATTGATGCTACTGTTGATAACAAAGATTTAGTAATGCAGCCAACTTCAAATACGGATGGATCTATCACTTGGAATTGGACTACCAGCAACGGTATGCCACCGGCGTATATCCCCAAACGATAATCTAAGATCTCTGATAATAATGTTGGTGCCTGAGGAATTGTTTAAGCGATATCTTTGGGCACCAACATTATTTGATTTTGGAAGACAGAACCCTTTGTTTTGAGAAAGTAAGGGTTTTAAATGAAAAAGAATAAATCAGGTTTCACACTGATCGAGATGTTGGTAGTGATCGCAATCATCGGCATTTTGGCTGCGGTTGCCCTTCCTCTTTATAAGGGTTATACAATAATGTCTAAATTATCTGAAGTGGAGAACGCGATGTCCACTGTTGCAAGTGGCGTTACAGGATATTACGAAACTCAAAACTCTTGGCCTGATTGTCCTACGATACCTGCGGTTGGAAACAGCTTAGGAGTGGCATTGGGAGCTATCGGAAGGATTAATACACTATCGGTTTCAGGTGCAGATGGCAGATCACTGCGCAGGTACAAAATATTCATCCAATGGTGGATGGCAAGACATTGACATTGACACCCAGTACGGATACTGATAGTTCAATGACATGGACTTGGGGATGGTCCCCGGATTTTCCTCCCCAGTTTAGGCCTAAGGATGGTAGATGAAAATGTTTCCGATGAAATCCAATAGAGGATTTACACTTATTGAATTATTGATCGTGGTAGCAATTATAGGAATACTTGCGGCAATTGCAATCCCCATGTATACAAATTACATGGTAAGGGCACGACGGGCCGATGCCAAAACGGCCTTGGAACAATTAAGAGCTGCTCAGGAGATGTGAAGGGCGGAGCAGGGAGTTATTCGACTAGTTTAGCACAACTTCAAACCACATATGGGGTTCCAATTGTAGCTGGCCCCCCTGGGAGTACGGATTATGCTATCTTGTTGAACTCTGCGACTGCAAAGCTTTTTGGCGCAAGCGAATCCCACATCATCAAGGCAGATTAGTGATGGAAGTTTATTTATTGACCAATAATGGTGTCAAAACCCCAGCCGTAAATGGGCCAAAGTAGATTTCAGATGATCGGAAACTGTATAAAGCATAAGCGTCAAGTGAAAGAGAAAGCAAGATAATTCTATTTATCTTGCTTTTTTTGTTTAATCATTATAGTAAAGCTGCGAAAGGAGTTTTTACGGCTTTAAAAATGGACCTTTCAATTGTTATTCCAATGTTTAATGAGGCTGAGAATGCAGAATCTACCCTGAACCGGGTTGAGGAGGCATTGGCTTCTTTCCATGGGACATATGAGATTATCGCAGTCAATGACGGAAGTCTCGATAATACCCTTGACATTTTGAATAGATTAGCGGAACAAGATGGGAAATTGAAAGTTGTTTCTTACTCGAAGAATGTCGGCCGTGGAATGGCATTAAAGAAAGGTTTTAAGGAATCGAGCGGAGAGATCATCGTTTCCATCGATGCTGATCTGAGTTACCATCCTCAATTACATAATCGATTTTGTTGAAACATTAAGAACAGAACAAGATATCGATTTTGTTCTTGCGTCTCCCTACATGCCAGGGGGAGGTGTCGAAAATGTACCATTTCTTCGCCTATGGATCAGCAAATTCGGGAACAAGATACTTCAGATTTGCCATGCCCAACCGGATTTATACTTCTACTGGAATCTTCCGCGCCTACCGGAAAAAGGTTCTTGATTCTCTTGAGCTTGAATCTGATGGGAAAGAGATCCATCTTGAAATTCTTTCTAAGGCATTAGCCCTTGGATATCGTGTTAAAGAGAGCCCTGCGATATCTAACCAGTCGGAAAGAGAGGTAAATCCAAATTCAAATTTAGGAAAACGGCTATCTCCCATCTGGTTTTTTCTGTTTTTGAAAAACCCGATGATCATATTTGGTTTTATTGGTCTCTTAACTCTCGCGATTGGCTTCTTGATTGGCATATATATTGCCTATTTAAGATTTTCAGGAGACTTAACTCCTGGAAGACCATTAATCACATTTGCCATCTTATTGATTTTAGGAGGAATTCAGATACTTTCATTTGGATTTATTGCGATACAAATTGTTTCACTTCGTAGAGAGATTCTCCGTATTCAAAAGGAAAATCTGGAATTAAGAAAATGATCTCCTAAGGAAGCCATGAAGGCAGGAAAGGTTTAGAACATAAGACTTGACCGATAAAATAATTGGTTGTGCTATTGAGGTTCACAAGAAATTGGGACCTGGTTTCTTGGAATCGATTTACGAAAATGCGTTTATTCTCGAACTGAGAAGCACAAAAGTTACAAGTTGCAAGCGGCAACAAGAAGTCATCGTCAAATATGATGGTATTGAAGTCGGAAGGCACAGACTCGATCTCATTGTAAACGATACTATCGTCGTTGAGTTGAAGGCAGTCAAAAATATTGAAGATGTCATTTCGCGATTGTGAAGTCTTATCTTAAAGCCCTGGGAAAGGAACATGGTTTAATCATAAATTTCTCCAAACCTGTTTTGGAGGTAAAAAGGGTTATTCATAAATAAATTCCTGTATTCCTGGCTTCCTTATTATAAGGAATGCAGGAAGGCATGAAAAAAGCATATTATTCCCGTAATTCTGGCCTTTATTTAAGTCCATGAAGCAAAATGACTTCGTTGTTCTGAATTCTCCTGTATTCATGACTTCTTATGAGATTTTATTCCTTACTAATGCTTATCCTGATTTTGAATCCTCCTATCGGGGCATTTTTATAAAAAAAATGGCTTCGAACTGCTACGAGATGAGGATATGAAATCTCTGTTGTTACTCCAAAGATTTATAAAGAGAGCCATTATTTTGAAGAACAGAATGGGATAAAGGTCTATCGTTTCCCCTTTTTTGCAAGAAACAAACTCTTAATTGAATATAAAAAGATTCCATATTTGAGAATGATTCTTTATTACACTACTGGATTCTTCTTAACAATTTATGCAGTGCTCAAAAACAGATGCAATCTGATTCATATTCATTGGGCAATTCCAACAGGACTTATCGGTGTTTGGGTTGGCACCCTTCTAAGAAAACCTCTTGTTGTTACGATTCACGGGTCTGATCTCAGGATGGCTCTTGAAAGATCCAGATTTGTTAGAAGGCTTTTTATTTATGTTTGCAAGAAGGCAGACCATCTCAATTGTGTTTCAGAGGTGCAGAAAAAAGAATTAGAACGATTGGGTGTCCCAAGTGAAAAAATCTCGACAATTCCAATGGGTATTGATGCAGCATTTTTAGACACCGGGAAGAATAGGGGAGTGGAATCGAGGAACAGACCTATCACAATTCTCAGCAATCGAAACCTTCTTCCGATCTATAATGTTTCTTTGTTGATTCGGGCCATTCCAATTGTCCTGAAAGAAGAGCCAGAAACAAAGTTTCTGATCGCTGGGGATGGAACTGAGAGAAAAGCTTTGGAAAGAGAAGTAGAGAGTTTGAATATCAATTCATCCGTAAAATTCTTGGGGCGGGTGCCCCACGAGGAGATGCCAAACCTTTTATCTCAAGCAGATATTTATGTATCGACCTCTCTCCACGATGGGACATCAGTTTCATTGCTTGAGGCAATGGGATCAGGAGCTTTTCCGGTGGTTACAGATATTCCAGCCAACAGGGAGTGGATTACTAATGGAGAAAACGGATTTCTTAGTTCCTGCAGATGAAGCAGAATCCTTAGCAAGTAAGATTATCGATGCTATTCGTAACCGTGAATTGTTAGAGAAAAGCCGAGAAAGAAATCGCTTAATTGTCGAGCAAAAGGCTCTCTGGCCCGAGTATATCAAAAGAGTTAAGAATATCTATGCAAATATTTTGAATTCATAAAGTTGGAAGTGGTATAGAAATTGCTTATTTCTTTTCAATAATTACCAATTCAAACCTCGTGAGGAATCAATGTTTGGAGATTTTTTTTAATAATTTCAGATGCTTAAGATAATTATTATATTTTTTTCATTTTTGTGTTCAAGCGATGAACGGATTACAAAAATAGTCCTTTGATTTACAAAAGTTGCCAAACATATAGGTCAAGAGTCGATAGGTCAGGGTAAGGATGCCGGTTTGGTTAAAGGGCTATGTTGTTGGGCTTTAAGACCTTTTACATAACCATTTAACTATAGACCAAACTGGCTTCGTAGCCTTTACCCAAAACCATTTCCCGGTTCAATGGTTAAGAAGACTTAACGATCAGTCGCCAAAATGGAAAAACAGGTAGAAAGCCCAAACATATTTAAACCATCGGACAGATGAGGGATCTCCGACTTCTTGAAGAGTTGGAGAAAAATCCTATCGTTTCCCAACGCGAGCTGAGTCACAAATTCGGCATCGCTTTAGGGGTAACGAATGCCTGCCTCAAAAGGATGGCTCGGAAGGGGTTGATTCGAATCCGAGGTTTGAACCATCGGAAAATCGGATACTATTTAACTCCAAAAGGTTTTGCAGAGAAGGCGAAACTTACTCTTCATCTCATTTCTTATATCGTTCAACATTATTCAGAATTGAAGAAAATCATTAGTCAGAGACTCTTAGAGATGCAAGGCGATGGGTTGCAGCGGATTGTTTTTTACGGGGTGAGCGATGAGATGGAGGTTGCCTACGTTACTCTTCAGGGAGTGAATCTGAAGTTAGTTGGAATTGTTGAAGATGATGAGAAAATGACACCTCAAATTATCTTTGGCTATGAAATAGAACCTGTGAGCCGTGTTCAGGAACTCAAACCCGACGGCATATTGATCACTTCTTTAACGGAGAACGAACAGAAAAGAGAGAGACTCAAAGGTATCTTCAAGCAAAATTCGATTTGTATAAAAGATATTTGCGTTCCATAAGGAAGCCAGGAAATGATGAATGGAAAGTTTTGATTAAGGAGATTATCTTTCACGATGGATGTCTTACCTAAGTAGATTTTGGACACGAGACACAGACACGGTCACGTTATTTTCCGGATTGATGAAATGAAGGTCATGACAGCCATGTATACGATTAGAAGAGGGGGGGCTTACGACAGGTTCATTATGATGCTTGAGGCCTTTCTGGATAGAAATTGTGAAACGCATTGTCTCTCGCTTACGCCTATCCCGATCACCAATTCTTATTTTCATAATCATGTCATGTATCTTCCACTTAAATCGGTACATGGATTAATTGCTAAATTGGCTGTAGTATTTGTATTCCCTCTATGGTCTTTCTGGGTCGCCTGGAGAGAGAAGATTGATCTTATTATCGCCTTCGGATCTCTCTATGCCTTTCTGCAAGGTTTTTCTAAGTGGATATTGAAAAAACCAATGGTGACATTGATCAGGGGAAGCTCCTACTTTGGCTTAACAACTCAAAGCTCACCCCGATACCTTCTTCATCTCATTAAGATAGTTGAATATTTCGGGCTTCTACTTTCTGACCGGATCATCACTAATAATATGGCCACAAGAAATGAGATGTTAAAGAGGTTAGGCAAGAGGAAGAACATCGACGTCCAGATCTTGTATAACAATATCCCTCCAATGAACATTCGTGAACCAGAAGATATTTCCAATACGAGAGACAAATATGGCATTCCTGGAGATGCAAAGGTTCTAGTGACCGCTGGCATTCTAAACCGGGGTAAGAACATTGAAACTCTTATAGAAAGTCCCTTTCGAAGATTCGAAATGAAAAACGTTTATCTCATAATCGTTGGAGATGGCTCAACAGAGGCCGATTTAGGCTATAAAGATTCGCTGCAAGGATTCGCGAAGACAATTAGGGGTTGATAAAAAGGTTATTTTTACAGGGTGGCTTGAAAAGGAAGACTTGTGGAAGATTTATCTTGCATCCGATCTCTTTGTATTGCCTTCATTGAGTGAAGGGATGCCCAATGCCATGTTAGAAGCACTGGGACTTGATTTGCCTTGTCTCGGAAGCAATATTCCCGGAATCAAGGATATTCTCCAATATGATGAACTTCTTTTTGATCCTTTTGATGTAGAATCATTTTCTTCAGAATTCAAAGGATATTTTCTCATGCCAATGATTTCGATGCGGTGAGACAATTGTGTCAGGAAAGAAAGAGCAAATTCATTTTTGATTGGAAGGAAAGGTTTTATGGGTTAAGTTGTGCATTTTCATCCAAAACATGTTCTTGGGAAAGTGGGTAACGTGAAGCAGGATTTAATGAACCTGGACAGGGCTGGAAAATCATACTGGGACCATAGGTGGGAGAATACTTTTTTACCTGAAGTGATTAATCCATATCGGTCCAGGTCCAGATCATTATTTGGATCGGAAGTTTCATGATTTTTTCCGAGGGGTGTTTTCAGACAGGGAAACGGAGAATAAGACGTTACTAGAAATTGGCTGCGCAAGATCGATATGGCTTGCCCTATTTTGCAAAGGAATTTGGGTTTAAAGTTTATGGCATTGATTACTCTGAAATAGGGTTGTCAGCAAGCAATGCAAATATTATCAAACGAAGGAGTAAAAGGTGACATTGTTTGTGCGGATTTCTTTTCGCCTCCTGAGTCTATGATTGAGGAATTCGATGTAGTGATTTCGTTCGGGGTCCTCGAACATTTCGAGGACACCGAAGGCTGCATTTTAGCTTTTTCACAATTTCTCAAGCCGAAGGGAATTTTGATAACAAACATTCCAAACCTTATTGGTTTGGTAGGATTAATTCAAAAGCTGATCAATCGAAATGTACTTGATATTCACGTTCCTCTATCTCCCGAGGAGATTTTGAAGGCGCATCAGAAGAAACATGCTTGAGCCGGTCTCATGTGACTATTTCCTTGTCTGCAAACTTTGGAGTGTGTGAATTTTGAAAATTTGAGAGGCAGCTTCATTTATACATGGATTCTTCAGTCATTCTGCTGGTTGAACAGAATAATCTGGTTCATTGAAAAGCTAATTCCAGTGAAACCAAATCGTTGGAGTTCGCCTTATATCAACTGTGTTGCGATTAAACGCTGAAATCGATGTTGTGAACCTTGGGAAAGAACAGTTCTTGAGTACGTTATCTTTAAAAGAGTAGTATGAAATAGTTGTTATGGGCATAATCAAGAAAGTATTCGGAGCTTCAGCAATAATTATATTTGCAAATGGTTTAAATCGGTTATTTGCTATTTTGGCAGCTCCCGTTCTTACCCGGGTGTTGGGCCCTGCACCATATGGAATCATGGCATTGGTAGGGACTGTTACCAGTTTGGCATCTACGTTGAGTCTTCTTGGAATTGATATGTCCTATGCAAGGTTTTATTTTTCGAAAACAAATACAACCAGTCAAGCGGTGGAAAAATTTTGTTGGCGTTATGCTATTCTTTCTTCAATAGCCGTTGGTATTCTATCTATTTTTGTGTGGCAGTTACTGTTAGGAAAACCCTATAATAGCTTCCTCATCGCTCTTATGGTGGGTCTTACGATAATATTATTTGTGACCAATACGATGTCCCAGACCGGCGCACGTTTGAGGGAGAAGTATCGTCGCATGGGATTGGCAATCATTGCTTCGGGGATCTCCGCAACCTTAACAACGATTCGGTTAGCAACGCTTTGGCGTACAGATGAATGGCCGCTTTTGATAGGATTTACTCTCGGAATACTGATGAGTGTCGTCGATCACGGGTATCCCCAAGGGTAATTCGTTAGCAAGAGCATCTGGATTAACGGTCAAGGAGAAATGGTCTATCGTTAAGCTGGGGTTACCAGGCTTGGTTACAGGAACTATGTATTGGGTACTGAGTTCTTCCGATCGCTGGTTTCTTAAACATTTTTTGGGGGAACAGGTCGTAGGAATCTACTCCTTTGCATATAATGTAGCAATCATCGGAATAATTGTAAATACTGCCATGGTATTGACATGGTTTCCGGAATCAATAAAAGCTTACGAAAAAGATGGCGTAGGAGCTTCCGCAGTTCTTGGGGAGGTTTGGGGGGGGTTGGCTCTCCTTTTGTGCTTAGTCTGGTTGATGGTTGCTTCGATCGGTGGCGACACTATTCGATTTTTGGCAGACTCGCGATTTCATAGAGGCGCTGCATATGTTCCATGGATCGCTGGAGGTGTTTATTTTTACGGTATGGCCCAATTAGCTAATACTGGATTGCTAATCTCAAAGAACATGAAGCCTGCTGCAAGTCTGTGGTTCATCGGAGGTGTTCTTAAACATTATTTTAAACTATTTTATGATTCAAGTATGGGGAGCTTACGGTGCAGCAGTAACAAATTGTTTGAGCTTCGGTTTATTTATTTTGGAGTAATGTGGAAATCAATAAAGCTTTTTAAATTGAATTTGGCGTGGGAAAAACTTCTGGGGGGAGGAATAGTTGTTCTGATATGTGGTGTGGTAATGAGCCCACCGTGGCACTCTTATCCGCTGGTAAGCATTTGCCTGAAGCTTCCAATATATTTTGGGATTTCACTATGTTTGATCTGGTTGACTGTACCAAGTTGGGTGCGTCAGTTTAAGGCCCAGTTGAAAAGGTGTTGATGAGAGGAATATCATAATGAAAATACTCTCAATCCTTCCGTTTAGTCCCCCTTCAAGGTTATGTGGCGGCGCAGAGACCCAGATGCACTCTATACACAAAGGGCTCTTGTCGCAAGGCATTGATATCCAAGTACTAGCAAGCATTTCAGAGGTAGGTTCATCATATCAAGAGTATGAGAAGGTTCCGATTTGGGGGATCAACTTTCCACTGTTGACCTGCAGTATATTACATCCATTGAATATCATATCTTGGTTAAATTGGAAGAGGATGCTTAAGTTTGTCGACGAGAAGATTCAAGGAATCAATCTGATCCAGGTAACCCCATTTCGGGAACCCGCCTTTTGGGGGCATTGGCTTTCCAGACATCTTAATGTGCCCTGGTTGGCAAGAATGGCTGGTAGTGGATCAAACGGCGATTTCAGGTACATGTCGAATTTTATTTCGAGAAATTTTCTAATGAGACGTTCACTTCCGGCACTGCGCGCGAGTTGTTCTTCCATTATTGCCCTTGATGATGAAACTCAGAAAGAAGCAGTTGCAAACGGATTCCCAAAAGAAAAAGTCGTAGTGATTTCGAACAGCTTTGTGCTAAACGAGATGCCAGCCCTGGAAGTTGCCCAGGAGGTTCCGACGAAGGGTATATGCCTTTTCTTGGGCAGGATAGTAAGCGGAAAAAGAGTTAAGGATTTGATTAGGGCATATTCTATTTGCACGAGAGGGCAGCTTGAGATACCTACCCTGTGGGTAGTAGGGGGCGGAGATACCGATTCCGTCCACGTAATGGTGGATAGTTTGAACCTTCAGGACACAGTGACGGTTTGCGGCCACCAAAAGGAGGTCGAGAAGTTTTTGCAAAAGGCCATTTTCATGGTAAACCCTTCCGAAAGCGAAGGTTTCCCGAATTCTATCCTAGAGGGATGCGCGTTCGGTGTACCAGCAATTTTGTCAGACATCCCGGTCCACAGAAGGATTGCGAAGGGGACGGGTATGGAGGATTTTTTGTTTCCAGTAGGTGACGAAAGACTCTTGGCGGAAAAAGTTGTCCGTTTTCTTTCATTAAAGCAGAAAGACGTAATTGATAAACGAATTCGATCCTTTCAATATGCGCAAGGTTTTAGTCAAAAAAAGAGAAACGAAGCTTATCTTACTTTATACGATAGGGTTATTAGGTGCCATGGCGTGAAAAATGAACCATCGACGAAAGGCAATTAAAACTAAGGAATCAGGCAAGGGATCTCGGTGTGATATTGCACCAAAAGTAACTTATTCAGATTATCAATTTTCAAACGTTGATTAGGGAATTGTAAAGAATGAACCGTTCGACAAATCACCATAAAAAAAGGGTAACCCAAGAGAATCGATTTGAGTTTGGAATGAACTGGATGCGATTTCTTTCAATGTTAGATGAAAATCGATTATTACAAGCCGAGAACTCGCTGAAGCAAATGCTGGAGATCGATGATTTAAACGGAAAATCCTTTCTTGATATCGGGTCGGGAAGTGGTTTGTTTTCTCTTGCTGCCAGAGAATTAGGCGCGGAAGTCCATTCACTTGATTATGACCCGCAGTCGGTGGCGAGCACCTTGGAACTAAAACGACGTTATTTCGCGGATGATGCAAACTGGACAATTGAACAAGGCGATGTTCTGGATACGGACTATCTCCATGCTCTTGGACAATTTGACGTGGTCTACTCCTGGGGGGTTCTTCATCACACAGGGGCGATGTGGCAAGCGTTAGCGAATGTCGTTCCGCTTGTTGTTCAGGAAGGGAAACTTGCTATTTCAATCTATAATGACCAAGGGATAACGAGTCTGCGCTGGGCCAAATTGAAGAAGTTCTATAACCAATCTTCCAGACCTGTTCGGATGTCCATTGTGCTAACGGTGGGAGCCTTTCGTCTTTTCAGTCTGGCATTGAATCGACTCACCAAGTTCCAGAATCCCCTTCCTTTTAAGGAATGGGCCGAAAGCAAGAAAGAGAGAGGGATGTCTGTTTGGCATGATCTTGTCGACTGGGTGGGCGGCTATCCTTTTGAGGTTGCAAAACCTGAAGAGATTTTTGATTTCTACCGAGAAAAAGGGCTTCATCTTGTTAAGCTAAAGACATCCTGGGGTGGTTGTAATGAGTTCGTGTTTCTTCGAGAAAATAAGAGGAAAACATGAAGGTTTTAATGGTCATTTCACAGTTTCATCCAATAATTGGTGGCGCCGAGAAACAGGCAAAACTGCTTGCAAAGAAATTGATTGAGAAAGGGATTAACGTAACGATAGTGACAGGATGGTGGAAGTTTGGAACGCCTCGATAGAGAAATGCTGGATGGGATAATGGTTTTCAGGAATTTTTCATGTTGGGGGATGTTTGGAATTAGGGGAATTCGGACCTTGGGAGCGCTTATCTATATGTTCACTCTTGCTCTTTATCTTCTCGCCCACCGGCGAGAATACGACATCATTCACGTTCATCAGGCCTTGTACCCCGCTTTTGTTGCTGTGGTTACTGGCAAAGAAGTTCTTGGAAAGCCAGTCATTGTTAAGACGGCGAGCTCGGGCATGACAAGCGATATTAAGCAACTGAAGGGATACCTATTAGGAAACATGCAACTAAGATATCTTATTAAAAAGATGCGTTGTCTGGTTGCAAATAGTAAAGTCGGAGGAGATGAATTCAAGGCAATAGGTTTTCCAGAGTCGAAAATTGTTCTTATCCCGAACGGGGTTGAGATTCCAAAAGAGAGAAAAATCCTTTTCGGTGAAGTGAAAATCGTAACTGCTGTCGCAAGACTAAGCCTGGAGAAAGGAATCGATGTTCTGCTAAAGGCATGGGCGGAGGTAGCGGCATTGCACCCGACGCTAAAACTGATAATTGTTGGTCAAGGTCCTTTAGAGTCGTCACTGAAAACACTACGTAAGGATTTAAGATTGGCTGACTGTGTGGAGTTCGTTGGGGCAATTCTTAATGTGAATGAACGGTTGATCGATTCTGACCTTTTTGTGCTTCCATCGAGGACCGAAGGGCTATCGAATGCACTATTAGAGGCCATGAGTCACGGGTTGCCGTGTATTGCGACAAATGTTGGAGGTAATTTTGAAATTATTGGAGAAGATGAAGAGGTAAAGATTAATCCGGGGCAATTTGCCACCGGGAGGAACGGTTTACTCGTCAACCCCGACGATGTTGAGGGGATGTTCTGAGGCAATGCTCTACTTAATTCGAAATGAAATGGAGAGGCAAAACATCGGTAACAGAGGAAGGTTATATATCCAGGAGAATTATTCTATCGATCTGATAACCGATAAATATATCGAATTGTATCAACGTACGGTAGGTAGGAAATCCTGATGTGCGGAATCTGTGGAGAGATAGACTTTAATAGAGGCGTGAAGGCTGAGCCCATTCAAAGGATGTGTAGAGTATTAGATTATCGAGGGCCTGATGATGAAGGCATGGTCTTCATCAAAGGCAATGAATGCTTTGAAATGAAGGGTCCTTCACAATCCTCTCTTGGAACAAGCCGGCTTTCAGGTCGGTTTAGGTCATCGGCGCCTTTCCATCATCGATCTTTCGGAGGCTGCTCATCAACCCATGTACGAATGAGGACGGAACGATCTGGATCGTCTTCAACGGAGAGATTTATAACTTCCAGGAGATACGAGAGGGGTTGGAAAAAAAGGGACATTTCTTTAAATCGAAATCGGATACGGAAGTCATCCTGCATGCCTATGAAGAATGGGGTGTTGAGTGCCTGAACCGTTTGCGTGGCATGTTTGCGTTTGCGATATGGGATTCAACACTGCAGCGTTTATTCATGGCCCGGGACCGACTTGGGAAGAAACCTTTGGTTTATTTTAATCAAAACGGGCAGTTTGTCTTTGCTTCGGAAATTAAGGCCCTTCTTCAAGTTCCAGGGGTCGAAAAGAAGGTAAATGGGAATGCTATCCATCATTATTTAACTTATCAATATGTCCCTTCTCCGGATACCATCTTCGAAGGTATCAAAAAACTTCCTCCTGCCCATTACCTCCTTTATGACCGGGATGGAAGTCTAAGAATAGAGCGCTACTGGAGGCTCCATTTTAATTCGAGCCATCATACTGACATCGACCTGCAAGAGCTAAGTGATCGAATACGAGACAGAACTCGAAGAATCTGTGAAGCTCAGGTTGATCAGCGATGTTCCCCTGGGCGCTTTTCTGAGTGGAGGTAGTGGATTCGAGTCTAATCGTTGGAATGATGGCAAAGCTGAGCGGAGCACCCTGTCAAGACCTTTTCGATCGGATTTGAAGAAAAGGATTTTGATGAGCTTTCCTATGCGCGAGATCGGTTTCAAACCATTTTTCAACAGACCATCATGAATTTATCGTCAAGCCCGATGCCATTGAAATTCTTCCGAAACTTGTGTGGCATTATAATGAACCGTTTGCCGATTCTTCTGCGATTCCGACTTATTATGTCGCTAAGATGACGAGGGACTATGTGAAGGTCGTGCTCACGGGAGATGCGGGGGATGAAAATTTTGCCGGTTACCCAAGGTATCTGCGGAGTAAGTGGTTAGTTCTTTTTTCCAAGACTGCCGAGACGATGAAACGGGATATTCTCCCCCCTTTGTTGAGAATGACTGCTCAATTTCACTGGAGGGAAAAGACCTTGAATCGCCTGGCCGCTTTCATCGAATCTATCTCCTCCAATCAGGTGAGGAACTATGCAGAGCAGGTGAAAATCTTCAATGCGGAAGAGAAGGGAAATCTCTATTCTCCTCAATTCATACAGGAGGTGAGGGAGAGCGATTCGGTCGAGTATCTCCTCGGCAAGTTTGAGGAAGCCGGGACAAACGATCTGATTGACCAGCTATTATATCTCGACATTAACACCTATCTACCTGAGGACCTCCTTGTCAAAATGGATATCGCCACCATGGCCAACTCTCTGGAGGCAAGGGTTCCCTTTCTGGATCATCAATTTATGGAATTCATTGCAACCATCCCCTCTCATTTAAAATTGAAGCGAACGGTCACTAAGTACATTCTCAAACAAGCCTTTTCTGATTTTCTCCCTCAAGGCTATTCTGACACGAGGGAAAATGGGGTTTGGAGTTCCAGTTTCAAGATGGTTTAGAAACGAATTAAAGGATTATGTCTATGAAATTCTATTGGACCCAAGGACTCTAAATCGGGGATATTTCAGCGAGAGATGGCATTGAGCGCCTGCTCAATGATCATATAGCAGCCCGTTACGATCATTCCTCGAAGATCTGGGCTTTACTCTTTTTGGAGATTTGGTTCAGGGTTTTTATCGATAAAGAAGGAGATTCTTTTTTACATGGAGTTTAGATACGAATGGAGTACGACCAATTCGGTGCCGTTGAACTTGAGGGCGGCAGCAAACCCGTCAAGCTAATCGGGCTCTGTCTTCCTTATCTCGGTATTTGTTGCAATACTCTACTTCAATTCTTTAGGGAATCAGTTTACAAATTGGGATGATGGAATGATCTATCAAAATCCTCCAAGTCCGAAATTTGAATTGGGATCGGGATTAAAAAAATATTTACGCTTCGAACCAGGGAATACTTACCAGCCCATCCGGATGCTCAGTTATGCCATTGATTACAAAATCTGGGGACTGAACCCCCTAGGATATCACATCACCAACATTCTTTTTTATATATTAACCTGCATTATGGTCTTCTTCACCCTCCGTCTCCTCTCTGCTGAATTAAGAGAAGGAAGCCTCTCCGGACTCTCATGGACGGGTTGCCATTTTTGGAGCACTTCTTTTTGCCGCCCACCCCGTGCACGTCGAAGCTGTCACTTGGCTTGCGGCCAGAAAAGAAGTCCTTCAAGGATTCTTCTTCTTCCTTGGATTCTATCTCTACCTCAAGGCAAACAAGGAGACCGGACGAAGAGCCTTTTACTTTTACCTAAGTCTAGTGGTCCTTTCCATTCTTTTGGCCACTCTTTCAAAACCTTCTGCAGTTATCTTCCCAGGGGTTATTGCTGTGTATGAGATTTCTAAAAGAAAAAAGGAGGTCGTTGCTTATTTCAAACGTCACTGGGTCTTCCTTATCTCCCTTCTAATCCTATCGGCCATCTTCACATTCATTTTAATAAAAGTGATGTTGGAAGCAGGAGGCATTAAACAATATAAGGGGGATAGCTTCGCAAGTAACTTTCTGGTTTGCGTCTACGTGTTTCTGCAAAACATTAAACTTCTTCTCTTCACGGTGAATTACTCGGCAGCTTATTCTTTTTTTGTGAATATGCCGGTTTTTTGTCTGACGAATGTGATCTTACTCCTCATCACGATCGGTCTTTTTGCCGTCAGTGTCCTATCTCTTCGGCGGACCAAGATCATCTTTTTCTCCTTCTTTTTCTTCTTTATTGCGCTTCTTCCTTACTTGAATATTATTCCCATCAGTACGCTCAAGGCGGACCGCTATGTATTCATAGCGTCTTTTTCCTACATTCTTCTGCTGGGAGTTGCCTTTGACTATCTATATGCTTATCAGCACAAAAGGTTTTCTCAAGGATTCTTCAAATTACTGTCGGTAACACTCTTTTTGTTTCTCTTAACAGGCTATTCATTTATGACCATCCGACAAAACACCCTATGGCAAAACAGCTACACTTTATGGGCTGACGCAGTTGAAAAACACCCTGAAAGCAACACGGCGAACGCATTGATGGGTGTCGTTTACATGGATTTGAGAATGGATCAAGATGCAATAAAACATCTCGAAAAGGCCGTTCAGCTAGTTCCATACGATTACCAATCCCGGAATAATCTTGGCATTGTTTATGGCAGATCGGGTGAGCCTGAGAAAGCATTGAAGGAGTTCTCAGCCGCGATGCAGTTGATGCCCGATGATGATACTATCAAAATCAATCTATCTGTTTTTTATCAGAGGCATAAAGAGTATAAAAAAGCCGAAGAGGTTCTCCAATATTTGTTATCGAAGAATCCTCAAAATGCCAATCTTCACTACCGATTAGGCCTTATCTATAGAGATGCGGGTCGCTATCAAGAGGCTGTTTCAGAATTCCTAAGATCCGTAGAATTAGCTCCGCACATCATCAGTGGTTATGAGGAACTCGGAAATATATATGCGACACGGATTGGCGATTTGGAAAAGGCGAAATATTATTATGGGAAGGGCATTGAAGCGGCACCCAAAGCAAAAGCCAGAATTGAAGATCTGAGGTGGATGGTGCAAGATTTGGAAAGCCACAAGTAGAGTAGGGTATGGCGGATCGCACAGAGAGAGGATTTGAATGCTGAGTGTTGTTTCGATTATATTCGGGGCACTGATCGGTAGCTTTTTGAACGTCTGCATCTTTAGACTGCCCAAAGAAGAATCTATTGTCTGGCCAGGATCCCACTGTCCGCATTGTAAGAATCCGATTAAGTATTACGACAATATCCCTCTGATCAGTTACCTTTTGCTAGGGGGGAGATGCCGCCATTGCCGTGGCACGATTTCCTTTCAGTATCCGCTCGTTGAGGGAATCACAGCCCTCAGCTCACTGATTTTGTTCATGAAATTCGGACCCTCCTTAAGTTATCTCTTTTATTTTATTTTCGTTGCCGCCCTCATTGTCGTCACCGTCATCGATCTCTATCATCAGATTATCCCGGATGTGATCAGCCTTCCAGGGATAGGAGTAGGTTTACTGGCTTCTCTGATGATTCCCCAAGTCACTTTCTTAAGTTCCCTGGGGGGCGCCCTATTGGGAGGTGGGGGCTTATTTTTGGTCGCAACCCTGTATCAATGGCTCTTTAAAAGAGAAGGTATGGGAGGAGGAGATGTTAAATTGCTGGCGATGATTGGCGCTTTCCTGGGGTGGAAAGCCGTCATCCTTACTATTCTTTTAGGCTCACTTATTGGTTCTATTATTGGTATAGGCCTTATGATCTTGAAGGGAAAGGATTTTAAGTACGCCATACCCTTTGGACCATTTCTTTCCATGGGTGCCGTCATCGCTCTTTTTTATCAAGATGGAATCATAGCGTGGTACCTGCAGTACAAAGGATGACATGAAAAAAAGCTTGTGGATGTTTAGAAAAATTGATCTAAGCCTCAGGACGGAGGTCATTATTAACATCTCCTTTCTCATGTTGGCAGCCATCCTTTTAATCGGCTTCACAATCTCCAACATCAACGAGAGGAATATCGTCCAAGAAAAGACCCGAAGTGGCAAAAGAATGATCCAGGATTTTCAAATGATCATAGATTTTATCTCAAAAGACGAAAAAGAGTTTCCATTAAGTCGTCCCCGGATCACAAAAGAGATTCAAGATTTCGCGCATCTCTATTCAGGAGAGAAGGGGTTTTATGAGTTATTGGTCGTAGATCATCAATTCAATATTATCACCAGCAAGAAATCGGAGTGGATCAATCGGCGATCTACCGATCCTTTATTGGAAAAGGCTGTCCGAACAGGGGAATTGAGCGCGGAAATCGAAAAATCAGGAAGCTTTCTTTCACCAACTTATAAGAGAATGAAACTCCATTCGCCCTTATGGCATCAAGGAAAGATTGTGGGCGGGATTCAAATGGAAGTTCCTATTTTGGATTTGGTAACGAATTTATTAGAATCAAAGAAAATCATCTTGATCACCATCATTTCCGATGCTCTTGTCCTAATTTTCTTCGGGAGCTTTTTGCTCTCTCGTGTCCTAGTGAACCCGATGAAAGACCTCGTTCGATTGACAAAAAGAATCAGCGCCGGCGACTTCAGCGAAACGATCGAAGTGACTAACAAGAACGAAATTGGACAACTTCAAGAATCCTTCAATCGAATGATTGAGAAGCTGAAAACAAATCAAGAAAGCTTAGGAAATTATCTGGAATCCCTTGAATCGACGAACAAACAACTGAAGCAAGCCCAGGAAGAACTGATCCGGTCAGAAAAACTTGCGTCCGTTGGAAGGTTCGCCGCGGGCGTAGCCCACGAAGTGGGAAACCCCCTGGGGGCCATTCTGGGGTATACAAGTATTCTGAGAAAAGAAGGAGTGGAGCGTGAAGAATCCGAAGACTACATGAAGAGGATCGAAAACGAAATAGAACGGATTAACACAATCGTCCGAGGACTTTTGGATTTTGCTAGGCCATCTAAATTCGAAATACGGGAAGTCGAGATCAATAAAATCATCCAAAGCACCCTTTCTTTATTGGCCTATCAAACAAATTTCAAAAACATCCAGACTCAGTTGAATCTACAATCTGACCTTCCCTTGATCAAAGGGGACGAGTCTCAGCTTTCTCAAGTGTTTATTAACATCATTTTGAATGCCATCGATGCCATGCCGAATGGAGGCGTTTTGGAAATTCAAACGAAAGATCATGTCATCGAGTATTTAGATGACGATCGGTCTCAGGAGATATATGCTCCGAGACGTAGAAGTGATCCCACCGAATTCGATTACTCCCGTTTGCGGAAACTCCCTCCGTATCCACCCGGGTTTACAAAATTCTCAAGAGGGGACCGGCTGGTTAAAGTCGGAATCACAGATACAGGGATCGGGATTAAGAAAGACGATTTAGAAAATGTTTTTGACCCATTTTTCACAACGAAGGCTCCGAATAAGGGAACCGGACTGGGTCTATCGATTTCATTAAAGATTGTTGAATCGTTGGGAGGAGAAATCAGAGTGGAGAGTGAACTCGGTAAGGGAACAAGATTTGAAGTGTACTTTCCCGCTGCTGCTTAAGGAGGAGAGAACAAATGGTTTCTAAACGCATTCTCATTGTCGACGATGAAGAGAGTTTTAGACACATGCTATCCGTGATCTTGGTCAAGGAGGGCTATGAGGTGGAAACTTCTGCCAACGCAGAGGAGGGACTACGGAAGGCGGCTGCATCGGTCTTTGATCAAATCCTTTGTGATATCCGTATGCCCGGTATGGATGGGTTGTCATTTTTACGAGAGATCAAAAAGACCGAAATCGAAGCGACCATCATCGTCATGTCGGCTTACGGAACGGCGGATATTGCCATTGAAGCGATGAAGCTCGGAGCCTACGATTACATCTCAAAACCCTTTAAGCCGGATGAAATTATTCTGACCTTGAGAAAAGCTGAAGAAAGGGAACAACTCAGGAGAGAAAATCAGCTTTTGAGAAAGGAGGTGGCGAGGGAGTACAGTTTTGAAAATATCGTCAGCAAAAATGAAAAGATGCAAAAAATATTCGACGTCATCAAGAAAGTGTCGCAGTATAAATCCACGGTACTCATCACGGGAGAAAGCGGGACGGGAAAAGAATTGGTGGCGAGAGCCCTGCACTATAATAGCGGTCGTTCCCAAAATCCTTTTATCGCGGTCAATTGCGGAGCGATTCCCGAGAATCTATTGGAGAGTGAACTTTTCGGCCATGCCAAGGGAGCGTTTACCGATGCGATTCGGACGAAGAAAGGCCTGTTCGAAGAGGCGGATGGAGGAACGCTCTTTTTGGACGAGATTGGAGAATTACCCGGTCCGCTTCAGGTAAAACTCCTCCGTGTGCTCCAGGATGGAGAGATCAGGAGGGTAGGAGAAGGCAAACCCATTCAGATTGATGTGAGAATCGTGGCTGCCACGGTCAAGGATCTGCAAAAAGAGGTGAATGAAGGACGCTTCAGGGAGGACCTATTTTATCGGCTCAACGTTCTCCCTCTTCATATCCCTCCCCTTCGAGAGAGGAAAGAGGATATCCCTTTGCTCATCCGTCATTTTATCGCGAAATATAACCAAACGATGAATAAGAACGTAACGAGTGTTGATCACAAGGCGCTGGAAATGCTGATGAGCTATAAGTGGTTTGGGAATGTAAGGGAACTTGAAAATACGATCGAAAGAGCGATCGTACTTTCCGAGAAGAATAACATTGAGTCGGAAAATTTGCCCGGCGAGATTTCAGATTTTAAGGAGGAATTAAAGATCGAGACTTTGCCCGATGAAGAATACTCAATCAAGAAAGCCTCTAAATCTTTGGAGATCAATTTAATCAAAAAAGCCCTGAAAAAGACAAAGGGAAACCATACTCATGCGGCAAGGCTGCTTGAAATTAGCCACCGCGCCCTGCTTTACAAAATTAAGGAATACGAAATTGTCGAAAATGGACTGTAGATTATCGGCAACAAAACACACAGATCTGCTGAGTTTTTCATTCAAATTTCCCTTAAAGCTATGCAATATTTTCCTAATTAATTTAAACTTTTCATAAGCAATAGGAAACACAATTACAGGAGATTATTTCCTAAATGCTTAATCTTTGCCACCAACCCCTTTAATCTATTCAATAATTCTATACGACAGTTTTTCCCTTCCCAGAACCTGAAATCCATTGGTACAGGTTTTGCAACCCCTTAGCTCAAAATCAATTCCCGGAGGCGAGACTTTGAGCCGCTTTAAGAAATCAAAAGGATTCTCACTTATTGAGGTGCTTATCGCATTAGTTATTTTATCTGTCTCATTATTAGCCCTCGCGGGTTTGATGGTGACGACAACGAGGAGCAATTCGTTTGGAGGCCACCTGACCGAGGCTGTCACATTCGCCCAACAAAGACTCGAAGCGTTAAGAGTCGCTCCTTATAACACGATCGTAACTCCGGGAGGCCCAGTGACCCAAACGGGTGTTCCGTCTGGAATTGATTACGCGATTAATTGGGTCGTGACCCCCAATGGGGATAATTCTTTAAGAAGAGTCACGATGACGGTCAATTGGAATGATGGAGTCACTCATTCATTCAGCATTGTAACCGTGATAAAGAATCCTGGCAGCGGGATATGACAAGCGCAAATAGCGGAGAAAGGCGTAACCCTATGCTGTTGAAATCAGTCCTGGATAGAAAAGGTATTACCCTGATTGAATTGATGGTGGCACTGGTGATTTCTGGAATAGTGATTGGTGCGGTTTACCGTCTCTTCATCGTTCAAACAAGGGCTTATAGCGTTCAGGATCAAGTTGTAGAGATTCAGCAGAATGTCCGAAGTGCGATGGAAGTTTTGTTGCGGGATCTCCGTATGGCAGGGTGCGACGATGATAACACGGTTGGAAAGCCATCGCTTGTTCCAATGGTCACTCCTGTCGCCGACAATGCCATTACTGTAAGCTACAGATATTATGACCAAAACAACGCATTGAATCGGATAACAGCCGCTTACACTCTGGTTGGGACGGATTTACAAAGGCAGCTGACTCTTAATGGGGTAGGTAATCCAGCAGAGGTCATCTTGCCAAATGTGAATTCATTCATCTTGACTTACGGTATTGACGCAGACGGAAACCGAATCGTGGATGATCAGAACGGAAACGGCATTGTCGATACGGGTGATTATGTCCTTGCCGGCGCCGTAGGAGCAAGTAGGGTCATTAGTGTCCGCGTACAGTTATCGGCAAATCCTTCACCAAGTAATCCGGATGCGGTAGCCCAAGTTTCTCCAAGAAGGTTAGATTCCGTCGTCACACTGAGGAACCTTCTCTAAGAGGGAAAGTTTTGACTGAGAGGATGCATCGATGATGACAAAAAGAATCGGTATTAAATTGAATAATCAATCGGGCGCCGCTCTCGTGATCGCCCTGATCATGATGATTGTCCTAACGCTGATCGGTCTTGCTTCGACCTTTAGTTCAACATTTGAGAGCAAGCTTTCAGGGAATAAAAGGGAGTCGACAGGCGCTTTCTTTACAGCCGATTCGGGTCTCGAGGCCGCTAAGTCTACCAGAACAAATTTTGATACCACCACAGGCGATTATGTGACCCCCGGCGCAGTTCCGGCCAACCTCGCCGATGAGGCAATCGATTTGGTGCGAACAGGAACTAACCTCAATTTACCAGGCGGTTTAACTTTTACAATCCCCCCAGCAGTTACCATTTACCATTTGAGAGCAGGAGGGGAAGGTATCCGGTCCTATCGATCGGATCGCTACATTATCGATTCAACCGGGCGGGACCAGCTCGCGGGTCTTGCCTTATTAGGGTCCAGATGCGAGATCAGGGAGAAACGGTTGTTACGGAGCCTTGGTCCGTTCAGTGAAATGGAAAACTAAGAGGAGAATACTATGAAGGTGCTGAAAACCTTAACGATTTCTTTCTTATTCATGGTTTTATTGAATCATTCATCTTTCGCCCATGACACGGACCTTTATATCGCAGAGGGGCAGGGAGTCGAACCCAATATCCTGATTCTGTTTGATAACTCGGGCAGCATGGGTGAATACGTAATGACCCGTTATTATCAAGATGGTATCAGACTATGGCGCTACCCCCCCGACGGCGGACCGAGACACGGTCTATAGGAAGCAGGGGAGCACTTTTAGTTTCTTTGCAGCCGACATTTCCAATGTTGCATGCAATCACGCAAGAACTTCACTAAGAAATACCGGTCACTATACGGGCGGTACAAATTCAAGTTGCGGAGGGAGCTCGCGGACGCTCTGGACCGGAAACTACAGAAATTATATTGCCTCCGGTGGAGACATTTCGGAGAAAAAGATAGATATTGCTAAGAGGGTGATGACAGACTTTTTGACTGCGATTAACGGCGTACGAATCGGCGCATTCGTCTTTAATACCGATGAAGGAGGCCGGGTTCAGACCACCGTTAAGAGTCTTACGGATACGGAGCGGGCACAATTAATTACCGACTTTAATGCCATCAATCCTGAAACATGGACCCCTCTTGCAGAGACGCTTTATGAAATTGGACTCTATTTTAAGGGGGGTCGAAGTTATTTCAATTCTGGAGTGAATTATATAAGCCCGATTCAATATTCTTGCCAGAAGAATTACGTCATCATCATTACGGACGGAAACTCCACTCAAGACCGAAGCTCGGTACTGGCTAATGGTGCGACTGTAAGCGGTGTTGTTTATCCGGCCATCGGAGACCGGGATGGGGACCAGAAAGAGCCGATCGGTGCAACCCATGATCCACACTATGCCGATGATGGATCCGATTATCTCGACGACGTTGCTAAATATCTCTATGATACGGATCTTCGATCTGACCTGACCGGTGTACAAAATATTGTCACTTACACCATCGGTTTTACGGCCGGCTCAAACGTTGACCTTCTCGAGAGGACTGCGATCAATGGACACGGAAGATATTACTATTCCCAGGATGCCCAAACATTATCATTTGCCTTTCAAAACATCATTGATGAAATTTTGGAGGAGACCTCTTCCTTCGTTGCGCCCGTTGTTCCCGTGGACCGAATGGAGCGAACCCAGTCCGGTCATTATATCTATATCGCTTTATTCAAACCCAAGAATCACAAAATGTGGAGCGGAAATATAAAAAAGTTTCAACTCGCTGATAATGGAGATATCCTGGACGCAAACGGCACCCTTGCCATCGACCCGAGCACGCATCAATTTTATCCGGCGATCCATTCTTTTTGGACGAGCGGAACTCTTTTAGATGGGGGAGATGCAGAAAGAGGCGGGGTCGGGGAGGTGCTTATGAACCGGAATTTCGCATCCAAGTCCCAGAAAAATATACACTTACAATACCGATGTGGGAAATAGTGTTTTAACGCACACCTCCAATGCTTTTACCAAGACAAACGCCTTTATTACGCCCGCGCGGTTAGGCGTGGGCACCGATACGACAGAGCGTGACAAACTGGTCGACTTTGTTTATGGGTACGATGCCTACGACGAAGACGGAAATGGGATCACCAATGAGAAAAGGGATTGGATTTTAGGCTCGTTTCTTCATTCGAAACCCTTCATCGTTCACTACGATTCCATGGATGTGGTTTTTGCCGGGGCCAATGATGGGATGCTTCATGCCTTTAAGGATAGCGACGGCGAGGAACTCTGGGGGTTTATTCCTCCTGATCTTTTGAACAGGCTGAAGGCGCTCCATGCCGATGTCCTGGAGATGTTTGTGGACGGCTCCCCCAAAGCCTACATTTCTCGGAATAGTGATGGCACGATTCAACGAGTCATTCTTATCTTTGGATTGAGGAGAGGTGGAAATCACTACTACGCCCTTGATGTCACCGATCCGGTGGCCCCTCAGTATCTGTGGGAAATTGATCCCGACGCTGCGGGGTCTCCTTACGCACTCATGGGGCAATCCTGGTCAGCACCGACCCTGGGACAGGTTGCCTGCCTCACGGGAACCCCGAATTGTCCCGCAACGGGGAGAAGGTGGGTGGCTTTTATCGGCGGCGGGTTTGACACGGATCAAGACCTCGACGTTCCACCTGCTTCCGACCACCTGGGAACGGCTGTTTATGCTGTCAATATATTCGACGGTTCGCTTGTGGCGGGATTTACTCCTGCTACCTATACGGGGATGACCCATGCCATTCCCAGCGATATTGTAAAAGTGGACACGGATTATGACGGAATCGTGGAGCGGCTTTATGTCGGAGACCTCGGGGGCCAAATGTGGCGGTTTAATGTCAGTGATACGGATCCGAATAATTGGTCCGCGAGCGTTCTTTTCACCTCTGCGTCCGGCACAAAGATATTTTATCCACCCGATGTGACTTTAGAATGGAATTCTGCGACAAGGCGAGGGTATGAGATGGTGTTTTTTGGAACTGGAGATCGGGAGCATCCAAAAGAGACTGCCGTCGTCAACCGACTCTATGCCGTAAAAGACACGAGCAGTGGGACAACATTAACAGAAAGCGATCTTTACGATGTTACCTCCGATGAGTTGCAACAGGCCGGAACGACTGACCAAAGAAAAACTGAAATATTAGCTGCCTTGAATACGGCGGCCGGATGGTATATCCAATTTGAGTCAGGCGAAAAAGCTCTTTCGGCTGCAGTCGTATTTAATCAGAACGTTAATTTTACCACCTATACACCCCCTCCGGAGAGTGGGGGTGACCCTTGTTATGTTGGGGAGGGGCAAGGCAGAGTATACAAAGTAAATTATTTGACAGCCTGTGCCGTATTGGATTTTGACCATTCAGGACAGTTAACAGCGAGAGATCGATACGATTATGCGGGCCACGGGATTCCGTCTGGCGTTGTGATCGCCATCCTGCCTAATACGATCATGGAATATACGGGAATAGGAGGAGGAATCTATTACAGGCAACCAGGGGGTTCACCGGGCACGAACGTTAGGGAATATTGGAAGATTGTTTTTTGAGAGGAGGAGGAATTGTGAAAAAGCGTGACTTGATTAAAAGGATGATGATCTTTGTTTTGTCGTCTGTGGTTATCTTTTCGACTCTAAGTGTTGCGTCTGGACAGGCTGTATATAAGAATCAAGGGTCAATTTTGCAAATAGATCATAAAAATAATACGATGATTGTTAACGAGAGACATCTTGTTTGGAATCAAAACACAGCTTTTTACGATAGCAAGGGTTCTCTCACAGATCTAGGAGGATTCAAGCTTAAATCATGGGTATATATTGAGGGGACGACAAACAGGAACAATATCATCTTAATCGAAAAGATTTACTTACTCCCTAAATATGTTGGAAAGAAAGAGAAAAACCGTTATCCCTTTATGGAATAAGGGGGGGCAGCGCTGCCGACCGATGATTCTTGATCGAGCCATAGCCCTCATTCCTATTTTACTTATTCTTTGGGGAAGTTTATCCTGCGGTAGGCAAGAGATCACCGAGCCTAAGAGGCCGGGGAATGCCCCGCCTCTTATTACCTCGGTCAGAATTCTACCGGAGCATCCGACGAAAGTGAGTATATTAAGCTTGGTCATCCAAAGCAAGGACCCAGGCGGCAAGCCCGTCGTTTACCGTTGCCAATGGCTGAGGAATAATGAGGAAATGACTGGGGAAGATAAAGAGACACTAAAATGTGATGGTCTCAACAAGGGCGATCTCATCCAGGTTAGAGTGATTCCATCGGATGGAACAGCGAATGGAGAGCCATTTCTATCTGCTTCTGCTAAGATCCTCAACTCTCTACCGGTGATTCAAGAAGTGCGAATTGAACCCAGGTTGGCCGGCAATGAAGATCTAAAGGTCTTCGCAAAAGGCTTTGACGCCGATGGAGACCCCGTTCATTATACCTATCAATGGGAAAAGAGCGGGGTGATTTTAAGTGAAGAAAAGACTGAAATCTTAGAGAGGGGAAAATTTAGAAAAGGGGATTCCATCGCTGTGATCGTGACGCCGGGTGATGGTGAATCGACGGGCATGCCCAAAAAATCAGGACCCACTCTTATTCCCAATAGCTCCCCGATCATCGTTTCTTCTCCTTCTAATACAATAAGTGGAAGTGTTTACACGTATCAGGTCAAGGCGGATGATCCCGACCATGACCCGATCACTTTCAGCTTGAAAACCGGGCCTAAAGGAATGGAGATTGACAAGGAGACTGGCTTAATCCGCTGGCAGATCGTGAAGGGGGATCGTGGAACACAAACCGTAGAGATCGAAGCCTCCGATACGGAAGGGGCGAAGAGCCTCCAAAGATACACATTGGCCATCGAGTTCAGATAAGATGAGACACCTATGGAGTGAAAAATGAATAAAAGAGGGGTAACATTAGTTGAATTGATTGTTGTCCTTGTTATCATTGCTATCGGAGCCACATTAATGGTCCCGGGATTTACTCGATGGATGCCTAAATATCGCTTAAGAAGTGCGACCAGAGAAATTGTCTCCACGATGAGGGCTGCCCAGTTGAGAGCAGTAGCAAATAGTTTTGATTATCAGGTAATATTCACGCCTGCTGGCCCGGGTCTCGGAACCTACATCCTTCAGCGTAACTCAGGAGGATTGAGTACCAATGACGGAATCGCCCAAACCGTTCCGGAGGGAATAACCTTTGCGACAACCTTTCCTGGTAATACAGTCGTCTTCAACTCCAATTCAACGGCGACACCCGGCAGTGTTACTGTATCAAACCCCCAAGATCAAAGGACGATAAGGGTCTTATCTTCCAACGGAAGAGTCTCGGCTCAATGAATCGACCCACCGGCCAAAATCAAGAATCTCCTCTCTAAATTCCTTCACGTTTTGATCTGACCCCGCCTCCATTCCCCTTAGACGATGCATGGGTTCCACAAGCGAATCATCCAAGAAATATTATTGACAAATGTCTTGAATTCAATACAATGAAGCAGATAGAGGATTGAACCTACCGAACCCGATGAATCAACGAGGTTTCACATTAATTGAATTGGTCGTGGTCACGGTCATTATTGCGGTCGGCGCTTTATGGCTAGTTCCTAACCTCGGCGCCTGGTTGCCGAATTACCGTTTGAGAAGTGCATCGAGAGATATTGTATCAACGATGAGGGCGGCTCAAATGAAAGCCGTTTCTAATAACGCTCAATACCGTGTCAATTTAGACGATGCCGAAATCGGAGTTGCAGGCAGTTATATCCTTCAGCGCAACTCCGGAGGGGGGTGGGTGAATGACGGAGCACTCCAAACACTTCCCACCGGGATTACGATCAACACCGGCCAATTGCCTGCGGGCAGGGTTATCTTTAACCCTAATTCCACATCCTCGGCTGGAAGTGTAACATTACAAAATAAGAGAGGAATGCTGCGAAAGATTACAATTACACCTGCGACGGGAAGGATAAGAATTGAATAAGGAGCTTGAAAAACCCAACGGGTTCACCCTAATCGAAGTGGCGGCCTGCTTGATCATTTTGGCTGTAGGTCTTCTCGCAATTGCGGCGATGCAAATCACTTCGACAAAGGGTGGCACCTTCAGTAGTCACCTCACCCAGGCCACCTTTATTGCTCAAGACAAACTGGAATATTTAAAGAATCTGTCTTACAGCGATTCCAATTTAAGCAACGGAGAACACAACGAAGGCATTCTACCCGGGACGATCTTTTCAAGGCAACATCATATTGTGGAGGATGCTGGAAATTCAATGAAGACGATTACCGTAACTGTTTTGTGGACAGATCGAGGGAATCACAGCGTCTCTCTTTCAACGATGAGGGCGAAATAATGCATCTGATAATTTTTGAAAAGAAGAATGGGGTGACGCTGATAGAGTTACTTCTTGCCTTGATGTTGAGCGGTATTCTAATTTCTGCCCTGTATCGAACCTTCATAACTCAACAAAAAACCTACACGGTTCAGGATCAAGTGGCAGAGATGCAGCAAAATGCAAGAATCGCGATAGATCAGATGACCAAAGAGATCAGAATGGCTGGGTACGGGGGCGATATGTTGTCTATTTTCGCTGATATCAATGGATTTACCGACATTATCACCCCTGCGAGCGACACAATTACGGTCATCTTAGCGGATCAGGTTGGAGTCTTAAAAGAAAACACGCCAAAAGGGGCTCGTCAGCTGAAGGTGACGAATGCGGCGATATTTAACGGGGATAAAAAGAAATATTTGTGTCTGAATGGGCTCAATAATTATTTGGTTGAAAGTGTAACAGGGGATACCCTGACGCTGAGCGCTCCTTTAAGAGAAGGGCATCCAGCCAACCGACCCGTATATCTGGTTAAAGCAATCAGTTATTATCTTGGAGTAAGCGGTGGCAAAACCGTCCTTCGAAGAAATGAGAATACGGGTGGCGGTGGACAACCTTTGGCCGACAATATTGAAAGCATTGAGTTCACCTATTTTGGCGCCGATGGAAATGTAACTTCGAACCCACCGGATATTCGAATGGTTGAGGTGGCGGTTACTGCGAAAACAAATATGTTGGACCCCCAACTTAAAGCGGGAGATGGATATCGGAGAAGAACGTTGTCTTCTAATATTAGAGTGCGAAATGCTGGATTATAAGCGATCCGTCGATGGTGGTGAGAATTGAAAACGAAGCAATTGGGAGAAGAAAGGGGGATGGTCGTAGTACTCGGGATGCTCTTGCTTTTGGTAGCAACGGTCATTGGGATCAGTTCGTTAAATACCAGCACCTACGACATCCGTATTTCCGGCAACCAACGGGCATCCGTGCAGGCCTTTTACGTTGCGGAGGCGGGAATAAACGAATTTATGGGCAGGGTTAGGCCCGGTGCAACAAATCAAATATCTGACAGCGACCCTTTCAATCCCGCCTGGAAAATTCTCCTTGCCAAAGATCCCGGGAAGGGGGCAGGTCAAGTAGGTTATGTTTCCGGTGCCCCGAATTCTATCTCGAGTTTGCAGAATGAGATGGATTTTGGAGTGGAAATAAAACACAAAACGGACGAGACCAACCAAGTGACTACCTATGGCGGTGCCCCAGTCTATATACTAAAAAGCCACGGGTTTACAGCGGATGGGGGGTATAAAGTGCTGGAAGTCGAGTTGATACGAAGCCCTAATTATGATCCTCCTTCTGCTGTTTATTCGGAGAAGCCTGTTCATATTCGTGGGAGTTCAACTTACATAAACGGAGATGATCTTTGTGGTACGACGAAAAAGCCAGGCGTTGCAACAACGACAGCGACAATCCCACCGATTATTAAATCGGGGAACCCTTCCATCAATGGTTCACCACCGGAGGTCACCCAATCAAGCACCCCGCCTCCTGCGGAGCTGCAACTAAAAGAGATGCTAGATTACTTAAAAGGCGCTGCAGACTTCAAGTATGATTTTAATGAGAATCAAACATTGACCGGATATTCTGAGCGCTGGGGAACACCGACCAGTAGCGACAGGACTGTCCCAATCACATACACAGGACCGATGAGTATTGTTTATTTCAATTTGCAGGGAACTCAAACATTGAAACTAACAGATTCCCATGGAGCAGGTATTCTTCTCGTTGAAGGAAATCTTGAAATTAACGGGGGATTTACCTGGTACGGAGTCATCCTGGCAACGGGAGCAGTGGGGTATACAGGCGGCGGGCAAAAGAATGTGACCGGAGGGATCATGGCAGCGGGAAGTGCCGCGATGGGGATAGATATTGATGAAAATACGGGTATTTTGTATTGCAGTACTGTATCAAATAGACTAAAAGAAGTCGTCCCGCCCTTCAGAATAACCCGATGGCGGGAAATATTCTAGCCTGCCTGCTGACCGGAGGAATTATTTTCCTCGCTTCATCTTTTTCCTATTCATTTTCTGAGCGGCTGGAGTTTACCGATCTTTTCCCTAGCTTCCGAAAAGGAATGATCCAATTTCAGTACGAAGTTGAAAGTATCGATGGCCGAAGAAACCATCCCGCTTGCCTCATAGGCCAAGCCAAGATTGAAGTGGAGGCGGGCCAATTTTTCATTAGATAATCCTGGTATCTTGGAGCATGTTTTATAGTATTCGATCGACTTGTTATAGTCTCCCTTCTCCGAATAGCAATTTCCCAGCATGATATAACAATCAAATTTCATGGAGGGGGTGGATGAAGCCAATTCAAATTCCGAGATGGCATAGTCGAAGAGTTCCATCTCCTTATATGCGATGCCAAGGTGATAGTGAGTCTCTGATTCCTTGTCAAGGGTTGAGGCTCCAGATTGGGAAGACAATACGGGAGGTTCTGTGGCATATGAAGAGGCAAGGCCCGGGAGCTCAGGCGCTGGCTTTTTCCCAGAGGGAGGATATCTCGAAGGCAGGGATTCCGCTGCAGCCGGGGGCGGGATCGGCTTCTCCTTTGGTTGTTGAGGGCTCTCTATATTCTTAAGACCCTTTATGGCTTCTGAGTCACGGGGGTTGATCTGCAGGATACTCTGGTAATAATTCTTTGCGTTTCCCGCAAGACCCTCCTTTAGATATAGTATCGCTATCTTATGGAGGGCATCCGTAAATTTTGGATTAATCGAAAGGATCTTTTTGTAAATGGAGATAGCTCGAAAATTCAAATCCTCTTCCGCGTAGAGGGTGGCTACCTTCACATAGGCCTGTATCGCTTTATCCTCTTCTCCGTTTTTTAAATAAAGATCTCCTAATTTAAGGTGCAGCCGTTTGTCTTGAGGATCAGCCTCGACTAATCTCAAATACTCAGTAATCGCTTTTTTGAGTTGCCCTTTGAGAATGTACTTCTGTGCAGTGTCGAGTACGTTTTCTTTATCGATACCCAAATTTTCCCTCGAGAAAAATTTTAATTAAAAATTAGCCAATTAACTTGAAAAAGTCAAGTTTTTAAAAACGTTGAATCAGAATGAGATACCGACCAAAAAGCAAAAATGCCGGGTTTTGACAGCTGTAACATAATGACGACTGAAGGCCGCTAACCCATAACCCTCCATATCTTCCTAAATTAAAATCCGGATCTCCTGAGTCATTCACAGAAGAAATTGATAGAATTGTTTTATCAGTGGTTAAATATTGACCATCGCCTTTATTTTTGTTATGATGCGTGAAAATCTAAGATTATATTAAGTAGCTGAAATGACTAATTATTATCTTAATCGATTATTTAACAAAAATTGGTATTCATTTTGCTTATACTATCCAAAAGTCCCTAATAATTGTGGCCAAAAGTGTAAGGAACATGCTGAAAGATTCAAAGAGAGTCTTAATCGTGGATGACGAAGAAACTTTGACATGGAGCATGGCAAGAAGCCTTTCCAAGGACAAGGATAATTATGAGGTGATGATCGCGAACAATGGGAAAGAGGCTTTGAACTTGCTAAAAAAAAATAAGATCGATTTGGTCATCTCCGATATCAGAATGCCAGACATCAATGGATTGGACCTTCTTGTAACGATTAAGAAAGAATATCCCCAAACGAAAGTCATCATTATGACTGCCTACGGATCAACCGATGTTCAGAAAGAGGCCAATTTGAGAGGGTCCCTCTACTATGTCGAAAAGCCTTTTGAGATATCTGATTTAAGGAGAATTATTATCGATTTGATCGGCAACAAGAAGGGATTTCGTGGAAAAGTTTTTGGTCTTCAACTTACGGATATTATTCAAATGAATTGTCTAAGCCGGTTAACCACCGCACTGATTATCACACGAGACGGAGAAAAGGGAGTGATCTATCTGAACGAAGGAGAGATCATTCACGCCGAATGTGGTGAACAGAAAGGAACAGATGCCTTTTACAAAATCTTGAGTTGGCAAGAAGGTGAGTTTCTTTCCGATAACAGCGCCAATCCTCCCATTCAGACCATCTATCAGAATTGGGAGCATCTGCTGGTCGAGGCCATGCGGCGGAATGATGACAAATCGTAAGCGACTCTATCAAGCGGGCTGGGTTGTAGAAAATCAACTGATATGAACATCGTCATTACAGAAAAGGATATAAAAAAGATAACGTATTGCCTAAATAAAATGGTGTCTTCATCGATGGCTCATTCTGTGCTGCTCATCGATCGATCGGGCCAGCTGATCGCCCATGAGGGGAATACTCCCGAGATCGATATTATATCCCTCTCGGCCTTAACAGCGGCCAACTTCGGGGCTACTGCGGAAATCGCCCGAATGTTGGGAGAAGAAGAGTTCACTCTCTTATTTCATAAAGGACGATGCGAAAATGTTTATTTTTCCGCCATTGGTGAGCATGTCATTATGGTGACCCTTTTTGATGACAAGACCTCCCTGGGGCTGATCCGGTTACAAATTAACAAGATTATTGACGAGCTCTCAAAAATTCTTTCATCCATCTTTGAAAAAGAAAGATCGAAATCGAGTGAATCGGCACGATCTTCTTAAAGAGGGGAAGAAACTTTAATGCCTTTCATTAATTTTAGTAAAGATGAGATTCAGTGCAAAATTGTCTATTATGGAGCAGGATTTTGTGGAAAGACCACGAACCTGCAATATATCTACGGCCAAACCATCGAGGACATCAAAGGCAAGATGGTATCGATTGATACCAAGGGTGATCGAACACTCTTCTTCGATTTCTTGTCTTTGAGTTTGGGGAAAATCAGGGGATTTGATATACGGGTTCAACTTTATACGGTCCCTGGGCAAGTCCATTATGACGCGACGAGAAAACTGGTTTTAAAGGGGGTGGATGGAGTCGTCTTTGTAGCCGATTCATTGAAAGTGCAAAGGAAAAAGAACATCGAAAGTCTCATCAATCTGGCAAAAAATTTGGCGGAGAAGGGAGTCAGTATTAGGAGTGTTCCGCTCGTCATTCAATACAACAAACGCGATTTAGACGGGACAGATTCGGAAATTCTTCCTGTTGATATTCTGGAAAAGGATCTCAATTCGATGTTGAAGGTGCCGTCCTATTCAGCCAGCGCTTTGAAAGGGGTCGGCGTTTTTGAAACCCTTAGAGAAATCAGCAAGTTGGTGGTAAAAGAGGTTAGCCGAAAGGTGATGTTGCTGGATAAGCAATCACAGTAAGGAAAAAGGGAAAATAGAAGATGGACAAGGTAATGGAAGAAGAGGATTTCAAAGGTCTGGATGAAGAGATTGATGATGCCGTAGACCGCCTGTTTATAGACAACAAAAATAAGAGAAGCGCAGGGAAAAGCTTCTCTGCGGCCCCCCCGGTCCCGAAGACTCCTTTGAAACCCATCATCGAGGAGCCTTCCATGAAGTCTCCCGCTTTAGAGCCCTCCCTGGAGTCTCTCCCCTTGGAGCCTTCTATGGAATCTCCTATTCCGGAGCCCTTCGCGAAACCTTCTGCTGCAGAACCCTCCATGAAGCCTTCTTTCTTGGAACCTTCTTACGAATTCGAATTAGAGAAGAATGTTTTTGAATTAGAGAAGAACGTTGCCCTGGAGCCAACGCCCCCGCCGCCTCCTCCTCCCGCTCCCGTCCAATTCTTAAAATCCATTGAGAGTATGGAGGCTCAACTTCTCTCCCTCGAATGGGAGATCACGGAGGAAAAACTTAAAAAGACAAAGGAGGAGGTCCTTGCTCTGCGGGAATTGTTGAAACAGAAGCCCGAGCTTGCTTTAATCTTAACCGGCATGGAAAAAGTCCTAAACCACATGCTTAAGAATGAAGAGGACATCCGGCCTTCATGGATCAAAATCTTGCTGGATTCAAAGGAAACGATAAAGCTCCTCACGAGAATAGAAACAGAGCGCGAAATTAACGTTTATAAACAGCTGGCTTATCTTGGGATCGAATCGAGATTCTCCTCCCTGGACGGGTTGACCGAGTCCAAGGTCGTTCCACCTTCTCCCGGCAAAGCAGAAGGGATTGAAAGGATTGCCCTCTCTCCTCCCGGAGAGAAGAAGATGGAAGACATGTCGAACAAAATGAATTTATTTATGGCAAACGCAGAGGAACTTTTCAGAACGATGAAACAACAAATATCCAGCCTTGAGGAGGCGACTCGAAAAACTCAGGCGCCGCCCGTAGAGATTAGGCCCAAACCCCTGAACGTTGCGTCGCCCGTAGAAGTCAGGCTCAAACCCTTGAATGTAACGATTATCAGAGTAGATAAGAAATTATTTGGAGTACAAAGTGAAGCAGTTTTCAAATTATTCAAAGCCCCCAACACGTTTCAAAAAAGATATTCAAACCAAGAAAAAATACGCTTAAGAGATTTTGAAATCAAGTTGGTCAACCTAAAGAAAATTCTAGCCATCCCAGGGGGTGAGCCAAAAGGGGAGATAAACATCCTTGCGGTAAAGGACAAAGGAGAATACAAGGGGTTCCTGGTGGATCAAGTCATTAAGAAAGTGTCGGCCCCCTCCGAAAAGGAGGGTGAAGTCGGCGAATACTTCTCGGGGGTTATTCATTTCACATACCAAGAGCAGTCCGTGGAGATCCCTATTCTTGATTTAAGAAAGTTTTAAGGCTTGAGTTCTTTTATGAACCAGACTCATACAACCACTGAAATTGAAGAAAAGATTGCAAAAAAAGATGAAGCCATCCAACACCTGACTCGGAGACTGGAGGATGTAAAAAACTTCACGGAGAGTATCATCCAGAGCATCGGGAGCGGAATCATCATCACCGAGATGAACGACACGATAACTTACATCAATAAGGCGGGCGAACGCATCCTGGGATACCGCAAAGAGGAGTTGATCGGTAGGCCTTTCAGCATTTTCAGTTTGAAAGAGAAGCAGAGTGCCATTCCTTCATTTCTCAATAATCCGGATGACATGGATACCCGGAAAGAAGGATGGATGAAGAAGAAGGATCATGCCGAATTTCCTGTAGGATTTACGATCAATAACCATTTAAGTGTCCGGGGTGAAAAAATAGGAAAAATTGTCGTGTTCCGAGATTTGACGAATGTTTATAAAATTCAGGAAGAAATACTGAGAATGGATCGACTCGTATCATTGGGAAAACTGGCCTCAGGCATTGCGCATGAATTGCGAAATCCACTCGCCGGGATTAAGACGACCGCCCAAGCCCTTGGCGAGGAGATGGCCGGAGACGATTCGAGAAGAGAATATTTGCATCGAATCACTAAAGAAATTGATCGTCTCAATGACCTCCTCAAGACATTTTTTTCTTTTGCCAAACCACAGAACCTGAATCTCGTTCATTGCTATATCAAAGATATTATCAATGAGATCATCCCATTTCTTATTAAAGAGATCGCCGATAAAGGAATTCGTTTCACTGAAACGTACCATCCCCAACTTCCCAAGATCAAAGTGGACAAGACTCAAATCCATCAAGTCTTTCTCAACTTGTTTTTAAACGCGATTCAGGCCATGCCCAACGGAGGCGAACTCAAAATCGAGGCCAGCCCAATGACCGCAGACCCTCTGAAGGGATCTAAACAAAATTCTGTCAGGGTCGTTATCTCGGATACCGGTAGAGGCATTCCCGCTCAAATTGTCCACAAAATCTTCGATCCTTTTTTTACCACAAAGCCTAAAGGGATCGGGTTGGGCCTTTCCATTACTTATCAGATCATTAAGAAACACGGGGGGACGATCAAGGTGGATAGCGAATGGGAGAGGGGAACTTCTTTCATTATTAATTTACCGGAGACGTTGGAAACCACATGAGACCATCTATTCTCATCGTTGACGATGATGGAGTGATGCAGGAAACTCTCTCGGGCGTCTTAAAGAAGAGAGGGTATGAAATGTTCTCAGTCGGCTCCGGGAACGAAGCGCTTTCAACGATCAAGAAGAATGTCATTGACCTCATTCTCCTGGACATAAAACTTCCCGACATAGACGGTCTGGAGGTCCTGAAAAAAATAAAGGAATTTGATACTGAGATTTTAGTCATTATGATGACCGCGTTTTCTGACGTGCAAACGGCAGTTTCTGCTATGAAATCTGGAGCTTACGATTACATCAACAAACCCTTTGAATTAGACGAGCTAAAATTGCTCATTGAAAAAGGGCTAGAGACAAAAAGCCTAATCAATGAAGTGAGGAGACTCCACCGACAGCAAAAAGAGAACTATCAAAATAGCCATATTTATGGGGTCAGTCCCCAAATTCATTACGTTAAAGAATTGATTGGAATGATTAGCAAAACTCACAAAACGTCAGTCTTGATCCAGGGCGAAAGCGGCACCGGGAAAGAGTTGGCCGCGAATGCCATTCACTACAACAGCCTTCGGAGCGACAAGCCTCTGATGAAAATCAATTGCAGCGCGATACCGGACTCTCTCTTAGAATCGGAGCTTTTCGGATATGAGAAGGGCGCTTTCACAGATGCCAAGAACACCAAGAAAGGTCTTTTTGAATTGGCGGACGGAGGGACTGTTTTTTTGGATGAAATTGGGGATATGAACCCGTTCTTGCAATCCAAGATCTTGAGAGTCCTTGAAGGGCAATCCTTTATGAGAGTAGGAGGAGAGAGAGAAATCAAGGTCGAGGTTCGCATCATCGCTGCAACCAATAAGAATTTGGAAGCCATGGTGAAGGAAGGGTTGTTCCGAAAGGACTTATATTACCGGCTGAAGGTAATGGTCGTCGAGATGCCCCCCCTGCGTGATAGACTGGAAGATATCTTGCTGCTTTCAAATTTATTCATCGAAGAGAACAATAAGGAATATAACAAGGGTATTCGGGGCTTTTCAGAAGAGGCGAAGAAGTTGATGGTTCAGTATTCCTGGCCGGGCAACGTGAGGGAATTAAGAAATGTTATTGAAAGGGCAATGATTTTAACGGACCAAGAGGTCATCACCCCGAAGCATCTCCCCTTTGAATTGAAACAGACTGAAGAAATCCGTGGAGATGCAGAGCGTGATCTAGCCGAAGTTACTTCCGATATGTCTTTGGAAAATATGGAAAAAATGCATCTCTCTAAGGTATTGAAAAAATTGGAATGGAACAAATCAAAGGCTTCGAAAACATTAGGCATTTCCAGGGCCACCCTGAGGGCTAAAATTAAGAAGTATAATCTCAGGGAAAATTAATATGTAATATTAGGATGTTATTAAATGATTGTGAAATGGTTTATTAGATTTGGGAGGATACTTATTAGAATTTTATAAAATACTGAAATATTTTCCTTGACTTTTTTGAAAATTTGTTAATAATTTTGTTAATAATTTATCTCGGTCCATTTCATTGAAAAATGAGGGGGAAAAATAAATGTGGGGCAAAAAGAAAGACGTCATTGGCCTTGATATTGGATGCAGTTCAATCAAGCTGGTGGAGCTAAAAGAGGATCGGAGTGGGTACAAGCTACAGAATTTGGCGATTTCGCCTCTGCCGCCAGAAGCGATCGTTGACGGAGCCCTAATGGATTCGGTTACGATTATCGATACCATACGGGATGCGATCGCCGCTTCCAAAACAAAGACAAAAGATGCTGTGACTTCAGTTTCCGGGCATTCCGTCATCGTTAAGAAAATTTCCCTGCCTTTTATGACAGAAGCCGAGTTGGAAGAATCTATCCAGTGGGAAGCGGAGAGATATATTCCATTTGATGTCAATGATGTCAACATTGATTTCCAAATATTCGGGGCGGCACCGGAAAATCCGGAAGCCATGGATGTCGTTTTAGTGGCGGCGAAGAAGGACATTATCAATGACTACATCTCCGTCCTCATGGAATCCGGATTAAACCCCGTCATTATCGATACGGACTCTTTCGCTTTGGAAAATATGTTAGCGCTTAGCTATGATATAGGAAAAGAAGAAACCGTTGCAATCGCTAATGTTGGAGCAAGTGTCACCAATATTAATATCATTAAGAACAATATCTCAGCCTTTACCAGGGATGTTTTCAAAGGGGGGAATCAAATCACAGAAGAAATTCAGAGGCAACTCCATGTCGACCACGACGAGGCTGAAAAGATCAAAGTGGGCGCCAAGGCCGACCTCAGCTCGCAGCCGGTTGTCCAAAACGTATTGAAAACAGCCTCTGAATCATTAGCCGTGGAGATAGGGAACTCCTTGGATTTCTTCCAATCCACCAACGCTTCCGAGAAAATCGCCAGATTATACTTGAGCGGTGGAGGGTCCAAAATCAAGGGTTTTGATATCATTCTGCAACAACAGGTCGCAATACCGGTGGAAGTCGTTAATCCATTCAAGAAAATAGACTATCGGGGTAAAGATTTTGATCTTGAGTATTTAAGAGAAATTGGGCCGATCATGGGAGTGGCAGTAGGTCTTGCCTCAAGAAAGGTAGGGGACCGATGATCAAAATTAATTTGCTTCTAGCGAGAAAAGAAAAGAAAAGAGCCGGGATGAAGAAGGAATTCATTGTTCTCATACTTTCCGTCGTCCTTTTATTGGCGGCCTTCATCTTTATCCAGTGGGGATTAAGCAAAAAGATAGAGGATACCCTGGCTCAGAATGCCCAGAAAAAGCAGGAGATCGCGAAGTACAGGTCTCTCACCACAGAAGTCGAAAAAAAGAAACAAGAGCAGAAGATGTTGCAGAACCGATTGGATGTCATCAATTCGTTGAAAAAAGACAAGGCAAGGGCTGCAATGGTTTTGGACCAATTGAGTATTGATAAACCGGAAAAACTTCAACTTGAATCTCTGAAAAAAGATGGGGCAAAGTTAGCAATTGAAGGGGTTGCTTTAGATGACGAGACGATTGCCAATTTCATGACCAATCTTAGAAAGTCGAAGCTTTTTAAGAATGTCGACCTTGTTGTGAGTGAGCAGATTGAGCAGAACAAAATGAAAGTGAAGAAATTCGTCCTTTCGTGCGAGATCATTCAAACATAAGGAGAGGGATCAAATGGCACTGAAAATAGATTCAATCTTAAAACTCCCGACGCCAAAAAAGGTTCTTATACTGGTCGTTATTTTATGTGCCATGGCTGGGCTGTATCTTTGGCGTTTTTTCCTTCCCAGTCAGGAGGATCTCAGGGCGGCGCAGGGCGAGGGAATCAAATTGGAGAACGAATTGAACAACAGTAGAGCCATCGCAAGAGATCTCCAGAAATATAACGAGCAGGTGGCCAAGTTAAATGAAGAGCTGAGAGATGCCCTGACGCAACTTCCCAACGAAAAGGAGATCCCAGAGATACTAAAAACCATATCCAGCCTCGGGAAGGAATCGAACCTTGAATTTACGCTTTTTAAGCCTAGACCCGAACAGCCTCAACAATTTTTTGCCAACGTTCCAATCGACCTGGTTGCATTGGGAAGCTATCATAATGTAGGAATTTTCTTTGACAAGGTGAGCAGGCTTCCAAGAATCATTAACGTCGTTGATTTCAATCTGACAAAGGCAAAAGATGCCAAGGATATTAAGGGACAGGGTGAAAACGAAATCCTATTAAAGACATCCTGTATGATCAGTACTTACCGATTTCTAGAACAGAAAAGCGAGGAAAAGAAAAGTGAAACGAAATCCAATCCGTAGGAAACAGAGGATGAAGGGATCTCTAAAACCAGAACGAAATAAGAAGGGATTCTGGTGGGTAATCCTATCGATGTTCTGCTTCTTTTTGATAGGAGGATGTGGAGAAGGAACACCTCCGCCCTCTACTCCTTCAAAAGTGAAGTCTCCCACCGTGGTAAAAAAGAAGGAAGAGCCGCCCAAGTTGGCCGAAAAAAAGGAGCCGGAGAAGAAGGAGGGAGCTGAATATTCATACAATCCTGTCGGAAAACCGGATCCCTTCCGGCCCTTCATCCAGTTGACTTCCGCCAAAGGAGGGTCTAAGACCGCTCCCCTCACTCCTTTGCAGAAATACGATATTAGCCAGTTAAAACTTGTAGCTATTATTTCCAACCCCAGCGGGAATATTGCTCTCGTCGAAGACGTTGCTGGAAAGGGATATTTTTTGAAAAAAGGAACATGGATTGGGAAAAATGACGGGAAGGTCACCAAGATCCTGAAGGATAAAGTGATCATAGAAGAGGTTTATCAGGATATTTTTGGCCAAACCAAAACGAATGAGGTTTCAATATCTCTTCATAAAGCTGAAGAAGGAGGAGAATCATGAGACGTTTTCAAATCCTTAAAGTGACCTTGGGAGTTGTTCTATTGCTCTTTATAGCAGGGTGTGCGACTAAGACCGCTACGACGCAAACGGCCAAACCGGATATGTCCACGCCGCCGGTAGCAAAGGTATCGATGATCAAAAAGATATCCTTTACTGAGGAACAAAATTATACGAGAATTCAAATTGAAGGGTCTGAGCCCATTGCCCCCCCGTTCTATAAATTATTGTCCGATCCTCTCAGGATTACCATCGATGTTCCGAACATTGATCTAAAACAGATTAAAAGCCCCCTTAGAATTGAAAACGGAACGATCGGGGACGTTCTGACAACACAGTATGATGACAAAGGAAGAATTGAAATCAGTCTCCTTCAGATGACCAACTATAATATCTCAAACGAAGAGAAGGATCTCATCATTGATGTTGAAAAAGTGAAAAAAGCCGAAGAAACGAAGGAAATCAGAAAAGAGGAAGAGACCTTAAAGGAAACAAAAGTCGAAGCTCCCGTTCCGGAGCCCAAGAAAGAAGAAATCCCTCCCGCACCGCCACCTCTGAACAAGGCCACGAAAGTGGTCAATGTTTCCTTTGAGGAGAGAAAAGATTTTGTTGTTTTCAACATCCTGGCCGACGGGAAAATCGAGAACTTCAACGCCTTCAAGTTGGATTCCCCCCCAAGATTGGTTCTGGACATTTGGGGAGTGGATACCCGAAAGAGTTCTTTTAAGGTCAAAAACCCCTTAATCAAAGGGGTTCGCGTTGGGCATTACCAGGATAAACTGAGGTTGGTTTTTGATTCCTCCAAACCGCAACTCCCGCCCTATCAAGTCAACCGGATTGATGATAAGCTGATGGTTTCCCTTGGAAATATTCCACAACTCTCTGAACCCCAGATCTATGTCCCGGAAAAATCGGCGAGGGAATCCTCTGTGGTTCCACAAGGTCAAGCAGGAAGTCGACCGAACATGGGTAAGCCGGGCACTCTGACAAGTGTCGATTTTAAACGAATGGATGATAAATCGAGAGTCATCCTCTCCCTTTCCTCAGAGGATCTTCAGGTTGAATCATCCAGCCCTTCCAAAAATATGATCGCTATTGATGTCAGGAATACATCGGCCCCAAAACGTCTTCTGAAGGGGATTGATGCGAGTGGTTTCGAGAGCGTCGTGAACTATATCGATCTCAAAAACGTTAAGATTGGAAAAGGCCAGGATGTCCGGGTATCCGTTAGATTGCGAGAAGAGGCCTCCTATGAAACAATCAAGGAAGGCAAAGAAATCTTTATCGATATCAAAGAAAGAAACAAGAAGATCGAGGCAAAGACAGCGGTCCCGCCAGAAATAAAGCAAGAGGAGGGGGCTGAGGGAAAAAAAGAAGAAGGAGTGAAGAAACAGAACGAGGTCAAGAATGAAGAGAAACCCGCACCGGAAATGAAGAATCAGGAAATGAAGGCTGCAGAAAAACCCATCCCTCCAACCCCGATAGCGAAGAGAGTAAAGGTAGAAGAGGAGAGTAAGGTTTTTGGGGGCGACCCCCAAAAAGTCTATTCAGGAAGAAAATTATCTCTCGATTTCAAAGACGCGGATATAAAGAACATCCTCCGGTTGATTGCCGAGGTAAGCAACTTGAATATCATCGTAGCGGATGAGGTGACCGGAAAGATTACCATGAGGTTGGTAGACGTGCCCTGGGATCAAGCGCTTGATATTATTCTGCAATCCAAGCGTCTCGATAAGAGACAGACCGGGAATGTGGTACGAATTGCCCCCGTAGATGCGCTGAGAAAGGAAGACCAGGCCAGTCTAGAAGAGCTGAAATCGAAGGAGAGACTCGAACCGATGGTGAACGAGCTGATCCAGGTCAACTATGCTACGGCCAAAGAGATCATGCCCCAGTTGAAGAGCATTCTGAGCGAACGGGGGGATGTCAAAGTAGATGACCGGACAAATACGTTAATCATAAAAGACGTCTCCAAAAACATTCCAGCCGCTAAAAAACTGGTAAAGTTCTTGGATACAAAAACGCCCTTGGTCTTAATTGAGGCAAGAATTATCGAGGCCAACCTCTCTTTCCAAAGAGAATTGGGTGTGCAATGGGGGATGCTGATGGGAGGGGGAAAGGCGACGGTAGGAGGAGGTACTACGGGCACGGCTTTGGGAAGCGCTGTCAATAGGGTTGTTGATCTCGCGGCAACTCCACGATCAGGCCTAGGAGGCGGAGGTCTCGGGGCGGCGGGGATCCTTTCTGCTATTTTCAGCAGAGGAACGATACAAGAGATCGACATCACCCTTTCCGCCCATGAAAACCAAGGCAATGCTAAAATCATCTCAAGCCCCAAGATCGCAACTCTTGATAACAAAGAAGCGTCGATTGAGCAGGGGCTTAGGATTCCCTACCTGAAGCTGACCACTGAAGGAACCGTTACAACCGACTTTATTGACGCCAATATCAAGTTGACCGTGACCCCTCACGTGACAAACGATGGGACCATCAAATTGATTCTTAAGGTGAAGAAGGATGCCCCGGATCAATCTATCACGGTCCAAGGGGTCCCCAGCATTGATAAGAAAGAGGCGATCTCAGAGGTCCTGATCAAAGATGGCGGAGTCGTTGCGATTGCAGGGATTTACTCGATCCAAAAGAATGATGGAATGGAAGGCGTCCCTCTCTTTAGTAAGATCCCTCTATTGGGCTGGCTGTTTAAGAGAGAGAACAAGGAGGACACCCGAAAGGATTTGTTAATCTTCATCTCGCCAAGAATCATGAAGGATGAAGTTTGACCGGCAAGTGCCCCGTCCCGCCAAAGCGGGGTAGGCGCGGGGTCAAGGGACAAAATTAGAAAGATATTTGTTTGCTGGGCCTCCCGTTCACCACTGCGTGCCCGGGAGGCCCAGGCCTTTGGTCAGAGAGCTTCAAAAGAAGCCCCTTGGCGCTTTTCCTCAGGATCCATCAGGGGGTATTTATTTATCCAAACGTGCCAGTTAATTTCTGAATACTGTCTATTTTATTCCGGGTGAGGTATTCTCTTATCCCGCGAACCACCTCTAGCCCTGTTCTTGGATTAATTAGATTGGCCGTTCCAATTTGAACCGCTGAAGCCCCCACCAGAATGAATTCAATCGCATCCTCGGCATTCATGATGCCTCCCATCCCAATGACAGGAATGCTCACGGCTTGACCGACTTCCCAGACCATCCTCAACGCAATCGGTTTGATCGCTGGACCTGAGAGGCCTCCAATGATATTACCCAATTCTGGTTTTTGGGTATGGATATTCACGGCCAGAGCCCGGAAAGTGTTCACAAGCGAGACAGCATCTGCTCCTCCCTCCTCAACACTCTTAGCCATCAAAGCAATATCTGTAACGTTCGGTGACAACTTTACAATCAAAGTCAACGCTGTCGATTTTCTTACTGCCCTCACAAGGTGATAGGCCATTTGGGGATCGGTACCGAAAACAATTCCGCCTTTCTTAACATTGGGGCAGGAAATATTCATCTCAAGGCCTGAAATGCCTGTGACGTCATCAAAACGCCTTGCGAGTTCAACATACTCTTTTTGGGTATTCCCAAAAAAGTTGATGATCAGATGGGTTTCTAAGTTCTTATAATAGGGTAATTTATTCTTGATGAACTGTCGAAATCCGGGATTTTGAAGCCCGATGGAATTGATAATCCCCCCTTCTGTCTCAAAGATTCGAGGCGGAGGATTTCCCGCCATGGGTTTCAATGAAATCCCTTTCGGGATGATAGCCCCCAGACGACTCAGGTCGAAAAAATCCTCAAATTCCTCGCCAAACCCAAAGGTCCCCGAAGAAGCGACCACGGGGTTCCTCAGCATCATTTTCCCGATTCTTACTGTGAGATCAAGCTCTTCCATAAAACCGTGCTTATTCCCAGGCGACGTCTTCTATGCGAAAAACGGGACCTTCTTGGCAGACCCGTTGGTAGAGTTTCTTTGGATTTTTCATCCTGACCACACATCCCCAACATGCCCCAAAACCACATCCCATTCTTGCCTCCAAGGAAACCTGACAGATAAATTTCTTGGATTTGATAGTTCCTGCCAGCGCCTTTAACATCGGGACCGGCCCGCAGGCATAGACATAGCATCCTTCATTTTTCCTGAATTTTCTTGTCTCAGAGATGAATAGATCAACGACCGTTCCTTGAACACCCAGACTTCCGTCTTCTGTGGCTGTCAAGATAGTTGAATTGAGTTTTCCAAAATCCTCCACACCCAAAATATCATTCCGTGTCTTTCCCCCGATCAAGACCGATAGTTTTCCGTCCTTCAGTGCCTCGGCCAGGGGATACAGCGAGACGATCCCTACTCCTCCTCCAATAAGAATACAATTGGCAGAAGAGGGGAGGGGAGGGAGGGTAAAACCGTTTCCCAAAGGGCCGATGAGATTCACCCTTTGTCCGTTGCTCAAGGTGGTCATTTTTTGAGTTCCTCTTCCCATCTTTTTGTAAAAGATGAACAGATAACCTCTTTTTCTCCTTTCCGGATGGCTGAGGGGGTAGCTTTTGTAAACGCTAAACGGACGTCTCAAAAGGGGGGAGGCATTGTCAGAAACCCTGAGCATCACAAATTGGCCGGGCTTGATTTGATTGGCAATCGGAGGGCAATAAATCTCAAGTATAAAGTAGTGAGATCTTATCTTCTTGTTCCTTACAACCATTCCATCTGTCTGTAGGGGCATCATCTTCAAATTGTCTTCGTCATCAGGAGAGCATCGAATTTTCCCTGGTAAAAGTTTTTTCTCACCCCCGTGGACTCATAGGAAAACAACCGATAGAGGCGGATCGCCGGTTGGTTCGAAATATGGACTTCGAGATGCAACGTTTTAATTCTCCTTCGACGGCTAAACTCGACATAAAATCCCATCAGCCTCTTGCCGACACCCAATCGTCTGTAATCGGAATGTACGCAAATTTTAAAAAGCTCGGATTCTTCCGCCACATTGCGAAAACATATAAAACCCATTAGCCGCTGTTTACCGCGGTCTTCAATCTTCATTACAAAACAATATCCAAAAGGGTTCCTCATCTCTCCAACGAACATGTTCTTGGACCAACGGGTGTCGGGGTTGGGACTTTCTAACGCAATGACCTCATCCAGGTCCTGGATACCCATTTCTTGAATCGTGACTTTTTCCCATTCCACTTTTTCAAAACCCACGGAAAATCAAGGAAAGCGAGCCGGATCAATGGGATTCCATCCGATTCAATAATTCCTTCGCTGCTTTCCTCATATCCTCATCTTTGGATTGGTCGAGGATGATCAGGTAGGATTTTTTGGCCTCTTCATATTTTCCCCCTCGCCTTTTCAGATTCCCGATTTCCAAATGGGTCAGAAAGAACCAGGAGGAGGTCCCTTCTAAATATCGCATCGCAGTTTCGAAATTTTGAAGGGCTTTTTCAAATTTCCCTTCCTGATAGAATATTTCCCCCAAGCTGAAGTAGGCCTGGCCGAATAATTCTAAGATGTTCCCCTTTAGGATGATCGAGTAATACTGGACCGCTTCAACAATATTCTTTTTGCTAAAACTTATATTTCCTAATTGCAACGCGGCGTGGTAGAAAAGGGGATGATCCGGAAAATCTTCAAGGACTTTCTTAAAAGCATTTTCGGCTTTGTCCTGCTCGCCTCGAAGGGCATAGACACCCCCTATCTGAGTCAGTGCAAAAAGCTGCCAAACATTTTTCTTGCCTTGGCGGGCAGCGAGGCTGTACGTTTCTAAGGCCTGGTCCAGATTCCCCGATTTGGCAAGACATTCGCCCTTGATAAACAAGCCCTCTTCAACATATCTGGAATTTGGGAATTCGAGAAGCAAAATATCTAAATTGGTGATGGATTCTCTAAGCTTATTTTCGAGGAAATATCCATTTCCGATCTGGAAGAGCGCTTTTTCCCTAAACCGCGTATTGAGGATGTTGAAATAATAGGGCAGGGCTTCCGATACCTCCCCTTCGGTAAAAAACATTTCAGCGTTTAACCATTGGATGAATGCTTTCTCATCTTCGAAATGGTCCAGTTTTTGTAACCGTTGAAAAATTCGATTGGCCCCCTCTCGGTCGCTCAATTGAATGTAGTTCCAATAAAGGGTCAGGAGGGAGATTCCTCCCCAGCTATTTCCTTGTGAGGCATTTAGTATGAAATTCAATTCCTTGATGGAAGACAAGTAATCACCGCCCGCCAGGAGCATTTTCCCCAGCAGATAATGAGTCGACAAAAGAAGGGGTGAGTCCTTAAATTGATTCTTAAATAATTGGAAGGCGTCGACAGCGTTCTTGACATTTCCAAGTTGATATTCGCAAAAACCTATCCTCCACGCGACTTCAGGGGCAAGAGGATCATTCTTAAATCGACCCTGAAAGGTCTGGTAGCAACGGTTAGCTTCACTCATCCTGCCTAATTTTAATTGCGACTCCCCCAGCCAGAACAAAGTATATTTTACGTATCCCGCGGGAAGGGATTTAGGGTTTTCCCATAAGGTCTGAAAATACCCAGCTGCCGTTTCATATTGCTTCTGTTTGAAGGATACGAGCCCTAACCAGAACAGGGAGGACCGTATGAGCTCAACATCCTTCGAAGATTGGGAAGCTTTCTTTAGAGTTGACTCCGCCGCTGTCAATTGATTTGCTTCAAGCTCAAGCAACCCCAGGAGATAGTAGGAGCGATCGAGCTGGTCAAATTTCGTGTACCTCCTGATGATGGACTCGAGAAGTTTCGTCGCCTCCTCCCGGTTGCCTAGTCTAATCTCCAGCTCTGCCATTCCCAGAAGAGCGTCATCCATGTTTTCAAAGCTCTTCGCGTCATTGATAATCCTGAAAAAAAACGCCCTGGCTTCCCTCAATTTTCCCTTGATAACTAAAGTCCTGCCCAGAAGATAATAAATGTCAAATACCCTGGAATGCTTGGGATAATTCGTTATGAAATTCGTGAACTGTCTCTCGGCTATGTCATAAAGGCCATCCTTAAACGCCCCAGTTCCAACCCATATTAATTGTTCATCTTCGTTCAAGGTTTTGGAATGGCCTTCCGGAACATGAAAAACGCCATAGACGAAAACACTGAGAAGTAAGCAAAAGGTTATCTGCCTCTTCATTTTAGATGGGATTCCTCATTCTTTCTGATCGACCGTAATTCTTCCGGTGTATTCACATTGATGAATGATTCTCCTCCGGGATCATAGCGAAGGAAATCTTTCTCATCGACGATCTTGACCTTAACCTGGTCGTAGATATCGACAATCTTAGATTTTCCTTCATCAATCATTCTCCTTATCGGTTTGACGCAGTTCTTAGAATAGATTGCATGTAAAGGCTCTAATCCATCTTTTGTCCGTGGGATAACGACATCTGCATCGTCTATCTTTTCAATCAAATATTGGACCAGGGATTTCTTTATAAACGGCATGTCACAGGCGACACAAAAGGAATGCTGAAAGGAAGCGAAAACAATTCCTGTGTACAAACCTCCTAAGGCGCCTTTGCCCGGAATGAGGTCTGAAAAAATCTTCGAGTCAAACCCTGAAAACAAATCTTTTTGATTGGTAACGATAATCACTTCCCGAAAGAGTCCTTTAAATAAGTCGTAAATTCTCTTGATAATAGGGACTCCTTCAATCTGGATGAAAGCTTTATTTTCTCCCATCCGGACGCTTTTGCCGCCGCAAAGAATGATGCCCGTGATTTCTCTCTTGGATTCCAAGATAGTGTCTGATAAGATATATTATGTTAACTTTTAATTCCCCGCCTTGAAAAATCCCTTCCAACCATTCTCTCCCCTATCTTTCTTTTTACTCAACCCCTCAAATTCCCTTAATATCTCTTCCTGCCTTTTCGTCAAATTATTGGGTGTCTTCACGATAATCTGTACAATTTGATCTCCTCGACCATAACCTCTTGTTCTTGGAAAACCTTCTCCTTTTATCCTTAAGATCTGCCCACTTTCAATTCCTTTCGGTATGTCAAGATTTCCCTTCCCGGTTAAGGTGGGAACTTCTATTTCGGTTCCTAGCGCAGCTTGCGGGAAGCTTATGGGTATTTGGCAAATAAGGTCATCCCCCTCCCGCGAAAAAAAATCATGCGCCTCTACAAAAATGAAAACGAAAAGGTCTCCGGGAGGGCCTCCTTTTTCTCCTTCCTCACCTTCACCGCGAATTCTAATCTTCGATCCTGTATCAACACCCGGAGGAATTTTTATCTGGATTTTTCTTGTTTTTCTCACTTTTCCATGTCCGCGGCATTCCTTACAGGGATGAGGGATAATATTTCCTTCTCCGCGGCACTGGCTACAAGTCGTGCTGATTGTGAAAAAACCCTGAGAGCGCGTAACCTGCCCTGTTCCTTTGCAATTCGGGCAATGGGTAGGATACGTCCCGGGTTTAGCTCCAGTTCCGGTGCAGACTTCACATGGAACATTCTTCGGTATTTCAATCTCTGCTTCCTTACCGGAGGCAGCCTCATAGAATGATATCTTTAGATCATATCTTAAGTCCGCTCCAGGACGAGCCCTCGTTCTGCGTCTCCCGGTGGTTCCAAAACCAAAAAAATCTTCAAATATGTCCCCGAAGGTAGAGAAAATATCTTCGAATCCCCTAAACCCCGTAAACCCGGTGCCTTTCAAACCTTCTATCCCATAGCGATCATAAATGTCCCTTTTTTCCGGGTCTCTGAGAACTTCGTAAGCCTCTGAGGCTATTTTAAACTTTTCCTCTGCCTCTTTGTCACCGGGATTTCTGTCCGGATGGTACTGCATCGCAATCTTGCGGTAACTCTTCTTTACCTGGTCCTCAGTAGCATCCTTTGAGACGCCAAGAATATTATAATAGTTTTTCTCTTCCATAAATCCGTATGCTCATTCCCGTCTGAAAGAAACTCAGATCTTACACCCCGGAATTCATCCGGAGTGTCGCACAAAGTCACCCGGTGGTGCATGACCTATTTTTCGTATTTCTCAAGAATCTTGCCCGTTCTTCCACCTTCAACTATCTCATCCATTTTAGATCCCAGGTCAACGCCTAAATCTCTCATCTTTTTCTTAGCCCACAGCCCGACATTTCTCGAGTCCTTATAAAATCCATCGCTCTTTGGTTTTGACGGATCAAAGTTTGCTAACCGAGATTCTTCGGTTTGGTGGACGCGAAACGAAGAAACCAATTTAGTTAGGTTTCGGCTGTGGCAGTATTTACATCTGATTTTATGAACTTCTTCCGTGTTAAGAATCAGCTCGCTGAATTCCCGCTTGCATTGCTCACAGCGATACTCATATATTGGCATGGTCACTTTCCTTTTGCCTTCTTTTTTGTCACTTTTTTCTTAAGCGATGCCTCACTCACCTCTCTTGATTCGGATTGATCTGAATCGGCTGCAGCCTCTTCAGGATTGAATAACTTGGCGCTTACATCCGGCAGTTTTGCTAGAAAAATCTCGTAATCTTTTTGAGTGATTACCCCGCTCTTCATATTCCTTGCAACATTCCTCTTGTCAAATTTCTTATCTTCGTCAATATGCATACCGTTCTCCTCGATTTTTTTTACATAATAAAAGTTAGCATAATTTCCCATTTCCTTCAAGATGTATTATAACATCTTGTTATTTAAAATACATTTTAGCGTGTCATTCCAATCGACGGATGATAGAGATTTTAGGGACAAGGTATACTTAGAGAAGATTGTACAAAATTGTTGACAAATTTCAAAAATGTCTATATTAATAAGGTCAGCCGTTTAATTGAAGTTCAGGGGGTGAACTCCGGAATCTCTTCGTTTTGCTATTCATTCTGATGAAATTCCACGTCTGTGCGTCTTTCAGGATTTCTTGACTGCCCCCCAGAGGAGGATCGGCCCAAGGATGAATATTCTTATTACCGGAGCAACTGGTTTTATCGGAAGATATCTTACAGCAGCCCTGTCCAAGACTTATTCAGTGAGGTGCCTGGTAAGAAAAACTAGTGATATCAGCCCACTCAGAGACTTAAATGTTGAGCTGGTTTATGGGGATTTACTTGATAAAGCCTCGTTACTTCCCGCCTTGGATAAGATAGATATCGTGTTCCATCTCGCAGGGGAAGTATATTCAAAAAAGGGGGCTGACTATTACAATGGCAACGTTATGGGGACCAGGAACCTTTTGGAAGTATCTAAGAAAGGAAATCTCAAGAAAATAATTTACTTGAGTAGCATAGCAGTTTATAAACCGGTCAAGGAAAAAAAATTGCTTGCCGAGGAATCAGAGTGTGGTCCGATTACCCTATATGGCAAGAGTAAACTCGCTGCAGAAACAATGGTTAGACGGTCCAATATACCGTTTGTTATCGTTAGAGCACCAGTTATATATGGCCCTAACCAGCCGCCTGTAATAAATAATTTTTTTTTAAACGCTCTTAAAAAGAAAAAAGTCTATATTATTGGAGACGGTCAGAATCTCCGAAGTATTTGTTTCATAAGAAATCTTACTAATGGACTATCGTTATTAATCAATAAGTTAGAAGCTGAAGGAAGAACATACGTGCTGTCTGACAACACGCCTTACACTTTCAACCAGATAACCTCGGCGATATCAAAAGTGTCCAACCACAAAATAAGGATCGTCTATCTGCCGAGCATACTAGCAGGAATCTCATGGCAAATTTATAAATTGATGGGTAATCTTTTTAATTTGTATTTTGTGGGCCTTTATGGGATCAAAACGATGCAACTACATTTGGGATGCGATATCACCAAGGCTATGAAAGAAATGGGATACAGACCCTCAATCAGTCTGGAGGCGGGGATTAAATATACCGTCGAATGGATAGAAAATTGTAACCTCTAGAAACTTCTGGAAACATAAACTTAAGCCTAATGTATGGAAAATTAATGGAAAAAAGAAGAGTGGTTATCACAGGAATGGGAGTGGTTGCTCCCAACGGGATAGGATTAGAAGATTTTTGGAGTTCATTGTCACTCGGGCGATCGGGAATAAAAAAAATTACACGATTCGACGTATCCTCATACCCCGTCCAAATAGCTGGTGAAGTGCAGGATTTCAATCCTTTGATCTATATGACTCCCAAAAGAGTGAGACATATGGACAGGTTTGCTCAATTTGCAGTTACCTGTGCTAAAATGGCTTTAGAGGATTCCAAAGTAGACCTGACTAACACCGATACAAATAGAATCGGGATTGCTCTGGGATCGGCGCTTGGGGGGTTTCCTCTCGCTGAGGAACATTACGCGATTTTTTTAGAAAAAGGACTTAAGAGGGTTGACCCATACTTGGCAACAAGAACTTATATAGGGGGATCAACGAGTCAAGTTTCTATTGAATTAGGAATTAAAGGCCATTCAAATACAATCGGAGGGGCATGCGCGGTGGGAGCAGATAGTATCGGGTATGCACTTCTTGCGATTCGAAATAATTTTGCTGATCTGATGATTGCGGGAGCAACAGAAGCACCTATTGCACCGCTAACCATTGGTTCCTTCTTCCAAATCGGGGCTCTCTCTCGTAAGAATGGAGACCCGACTCGGGCCTCAAGACCGTTTGATAGAGAACGAGATGGTTTTGTAATGAGCGAAGGAGGAGGAGTCTTGATCCTTGAAGATCTGGAAAATGCCCTAAGGAGAGGTGCCTCTATTTATGCGGAGGTGCTTGGTTACGCTACCACGAATGACTCTTATAGTATCACACATCCGCTACCTGACGGCCTACAGGCTAGAAAAGCGATGCAACTGGTACTGGAAGATGCCAATGTGGATCCCTCTGAAATCGATTACGTTAATGCTCATGGTTCCTCAACACCCTTAAATGATAAAATCGAAACAAAGATTCTAAAAGAAATTTTTGGAGAAAGAGCTTATAAACTACCCATCTCCTCCAATAAATCAATGATAGGCCATTCCTTAGGGGCCTCAGGAGCAATAGAGGTCATTGCTAGTACATTGACAATAAGGTACCAATTTATTCCTCCAACAATTAACTATGAATTTCCTGATCCTGAATGTGATTTAGATTACGTGCCAAATAAAGGAAGGAAGGCTTGCATTAACACGGTTCTATCGAGTTCATATGGATTCGGGGGGAAAAACTCCAATATTATTATAAGAAAATTCTCTACGTCTCATTAAGAATAGTAGCCTAGTCAGATGAACACCTCTTTCATTATATCAGCAGCTCTATTAGGAATGCTCAGCCTCCTTTTTGGCGTTTTTGTCTATGCTAAGAACAAAACCTCAAATGTTAATAAAACCTGGATGATACTAAATTTCAGTGCTTCGTTATGGAGTTGGTCCCTCTTTGCGAGAGAATTATGCTCCGGTAGAGAAACAGCTCTTTTTTTTGTACGACTATGTTATGTTGGAGCAATTTTCATCCCACCCCTTTTCTTCCATTTTGTTAGTTTTCTAACGAAACGACTAGGAAGCAAATTGATTTTAGCTTTTTACAGTATAAGTTTGATTTTCTTAATCTTCAATTTCACAACTTTATTCATTAAGGATGTTAGACCAATTCTTTCTTTTCGTTATTATGGCATTCCGGGAATAGTATTTCCTTTCTTCGTCGGTTCGTTTATTGGGATAACAAGTTATGGCCATTATGTGTTATTTAGGTATTTTAGGGAATCACGGGGCGAAATACGAAATCAAATCAGATATTTGTTGTCTGCCACAATTATCGGTTTCTTAGGAGGGATATCAACCTTTTTGCCCGTTTTTAATATTGAAGTATTCCCATTTGGGTTTTATTTAATTTCGGTATACGTCGTGATTATCTCATATGCAATCGCAAAACACAGGTTGATGGATATTAATATTGTGTTAAAGAAGGGGACAACTTACATTCTTCTGTTGATAACCTTGTTTGTCCCGTCATTCCTTTTGATTCTTCTCGGCCAAAAGCTCTTCTTCTTTAAGATTAGTTATTTGTTCACGGCCATCATTGTTGCACTTCTATTTTTGGTGACCATCCTCTTTTACAGGATTAAGCCTCAGGCTGAAAGAGTGGTCGAGCAAGTTTTATTCAAAAACCGCTACGATTATCGGGAGACGTTGGCAGACTTCAGCAAAGCCATGGTTTCTATTTTGGACCTGCAATCTCTTTCACGAAGAATCTTCGAAACGATTACACAGACCATGGGGGTCGAGAAGGGATCTCTGTTTTTGTGGAATGAAGAAAAAGCAGGTTATTCTTTGTTCGAATCGAAAAGTATTGAAGCAACTAGTGCAATTTCTCAGATTCCCAAAAGACGATCCCCTACCCCATTATTTGCAGAAAACGGGAGAGATTATTACCCGAGAAGAATTGGCAAAGGGAGTCAATAACCCACCATTGAAGGATATTGCGGAGAAAATGTCTCTTTTAGATGCAGAAGTATCTATTCCTTTCATCTCAAAGGGACAACTCGTCGGTATGATGAACTTGGGCTACAAGTTCACCAAAGATATTTATTCTTACGAGGATATTGAATTGCTCAGCACCCTGGCCAATCAAACGGCGATTGCTATTGAGAATGCAAGGTTATATGAAGACCTGAAGAGGTCAAAATCGTATATGCGCAGGGCGGATCGCCTTGCTTCCCTGGGAACCCTTACGGCTGGACTGGCCCATGAAATTCGTAACCCCCTGGTGGCGATCAAGACCTTAACTCAGTTGTTGCCCGAGCGGCTTGAGGATGAGGAATTTCGAAGCCAGTTTCTCAAGATTGCTTCGGGGGAGGTAGACCGCATTTCTTCGCTCGTCAATGAGCTTCTCGATTTTGCCAGACCTTCCGACCCCAAGTGGGCGTTCGAGGACATCAACGCGATTTTAGACGGGATGATTCTTTTGGTTTCGACGGGGACGAAGAAAAAACTCATCACCATTATTAAAAACTATGCCTCTAATTTACCACTTGCTCAGATCGATCGGGAACAGATTAAACAAGTTGTTTTGAACATTTTATTGAATGCGATTGATGCTACCCCCGAGAACGGCACAATTACGGTTCAAACCCGATCCTTCATAAAACCAGGCGGAGAACCCTACGTCCAGATTGAGCTCACGGACACGGGTTGTGGCATTCCAAGGGAGAACTTAGAAGACATCTTCAATCCTTTTTTCACAACAAAAGCCGCCGGGAGCGGGTTAGGGTTATCCATTTCGAACCAGATCATTCAAGACCACAAAGGATATATTGATGTGGAGAGTCAGTTGGAAAAAGGATCTTCCTTTTTCATCAATTTACCGATCCGTCAGGACCATCCTAAAAGAAGAACGAGGGATTCAGAAAATAGCCAAAATGTCTCGTTGACCCCCGAGGAGCGATGAACTACCAAGAGCTAATTCATTCCCCAATTATCTCATCTCAGATTATTTCGCTTATCGAAAAAGCCTCCCATAACAGTATCCCCGTTCTTATCCAGGGGGAGCATGGAACAGGGAAAGAATGGGTCGCTAAGATCATCCACCACGCCGGGGATTGGAAGTATTACCACTTTTATAAGATCGATTGCAAAACACAAACAGAGGATTCGTTCAATCAACAGCTACAACGCATCTACACTGAGAACAACTTCGGAACCATCCCTGCCACAGTTTATTTCAAAGAAGTCGCCAGTCTGGAACCGCCTCTCCAGTCAAAGCTACTGGAACTGGTGGAAGATGGTTTTTTCCAAGCAGGTCTGGACAAGAAGATCATCACCAATCTCAGATTCATTGCGTCTTCCTCAGAGGATTTAAGAGAGAAAATCAGTCAGGGAAGATTTTCCGAGGATTTACACCACCGGCTCAATATTCTATCGATCCATATCCCACCCCTGAGAGACCGCGCCAAGGAGATCGCAACGATCATCAAATATGTTTTGGAAGAATATTCTAAGAAAATGAAAATAGGTAAGGTAGGAATATCTGACGTGGTTCTGAAATTGCTACAAAACTATTGGTGGCCGGGGAACCTGAAGGAATTGCAGCAAGTCATCGTCCGAAGTGCGATCTTTTCAGGGGGTAACCTTTTGACGGAAAAAGATCTTCTCTTCGAATCGGAAAATGAAAACAAATCTTTTGTCGCTTTTCTGAAGAAAGCCGACAAGGTCCCCGTCGAATCAAAACCCACCAACTTCTCATCCGACCAGAATGCGCATCTTTTTTCGCTCTTCTTAATGGAGCTGGTCCATCGGATCAAGAATCCTTTGGTCTCCGTTAAGACCTTCACTCAACTTTTGCGAGAAAAATTCAACGACGGAGAATTTAGAGAACATTTTTACAAGATTGTCACGGAGGATATTGAAAAGATCGATACCGTCATGAACGGTCTTGTCCGTTACGTCAAAATTAATACGCCGATGGAAAAAAGGGACACGATCCACTTCATTCTCGAAGATGTATTAAGAAATCACGAAGCAGAACTCGAACGTAGAAAGATAAAACTGTTCAAGAAATTCGAAAAAGATCTTCCTGAAACGACCCTCCACGACGAACAGCTGAGATACATTTTGAATGCCCTTCTTCAATACGCGATCCCTTTTATCACTCCCAGCGGAAGCATCGGATTCTTAACCAAATCGTCTGATGCGGGAACCGAAGCCGGCGGATCACTCCCAAGGAATGGGAGATACATTGAAATTTTGATTGTTTTCACGGGTTACCGGAAACCCTTTGAACAATTCGAAACCGTATTGGGGATTCCTGCTGCCCCGAAGGAAGAGGCCATCGAATTGGAATTAAGGCTTATTAAAGAGATTATTCAAAAGAATCAAGGGATGATGAAATTCGAAGTGAATGAAAAGAAACCGAGGACAGTGATTTCTTTGAAATTCCCTACTGAAAGAAGAAAGTTGATCTATTATCAACCTGCGAATGTCTAAGAAAGGGAGATGTTACCAGTGAACGAGAAGCTCAGAAGTGTCTTGGTGGTTGACGACGAGGTCGGGGCCCGTGAATCTCTCAAGATGATTCTAAAAAATGATTATGAGGTGTTTTCAGCGAAAGATGCGGAAGAGGCGTTTCATCACATCAAAGAGCGTTCCCCGGACGTCATCCTCCTGGACATCATTCTGCCCGACCTCGATGGGTTGAAGGTCTTGGAGAGGATCAAGCAGAATGACCCAGATATGGTTGTGATTATGATTACGGCCACAAAAACGGTCAAAACGGCCGTAGAAGCAATGAAGCTCGGAGCCTATGATTATGTGACCAAACCCTTCGATATTGATGAATTACGCCTGATTATCAGCCGGTCCTTATCCACCAAGGCTCTGGAGCACGAAGTTAAATATCGCCGAGAGGAGATGGATAAAAACTTTGATTTTAGAAATATTATCGGGAAAAGCAAATCCATGAAGGACATTTTCAAGGTGGTTAAACAAATCGCAGATTCGAAATCCACGGCTTTAATCATGGGAGAGAGTGGAACAGGAAAAGAGCTGATTTCCCGAGCTATCCATTATAATAGCAATCGCAAGAATTATCCTTTTGTCACTATTAACTGTGCCGCGATTCCAGAAACGCTGATCGAGAGCGAACTGTTCGGACATGAAAAGGGGGCATTCACCAACGCCATCGAAAAGAAACTGGGCCGCTTCGAGGTCGCCCATCAGGGAACCCTTTTCCTTGATGAAATCGGTGAGTTGAGTTTGGCCACCCAGGCCAAAATCCTCAGGTTTCTTGAAGAAAGAGAATTTAACCGCGTGGGCGGCTCGAAGACGATTAAAGTTGATGTAAGGCTGATCACGGCTACCAACAAAGACCTGAATCAAATGATCAAGAAGGGAGGTTTCCGTGAGGATCTTTATTATCGAATTAACGTCGTCCCCATTTTGATCCCTCCCCTAAGGGAAAGGAAGGAAGACGTTCCTCTATTAATCGAGCATTTTGTAGGTAAATTTGGCACCGAAAATAATAGGAATGTGAAAGGAATCAGCAAAGAGGCTTTAGAGGTAATGATGCAATATGAATGGCCTGGGAACATCCGCGAGTTAGAAAATTTGATTGAGCGCGTGATTACTTTGACGTCCAATGAATTTATTCAGCTGAATGAATTGCCTCCTTTCTTCAAGAGTGGTCCCCAGGTTGATGGATTGAAAGAATCGGTCCTGGGTGGAAAAGTCTCTTTTCTGCAAGCCGAAGAGGAGTTTGAGCGGGAGGTCATTTTAGACGCTTTGAAAAAGACGAATAACATCCAGTCCCATGCGGCAGAAATCTTAGGGATTAGCCGCCGGATATTGAAATATAAAATGGATAAACTGGGCATCAATCAGGTTAAGCTCAAAGATTATTAAAATCATCACAAAATTGTTAAATCCCGTTCAATTTTGAAGAACCCTGCCACGGGCGCCCCTTGGAACAGCATCCCTCTCCGAATCGTATGATGATTCTTTTTTAATTCCAAATAGTTACACATCTATGTAAAATCGATTCTTCATGCCAGCATATGGCAAACTTCTTGCTTAAATGTTTCTTTTATCTGATTCCTATTCCACCGGGGGGCGAGGCAATGGAAGCAAAAACCAACGCATCCAACATTCTCATCGTCGATGATGAAATTGGGCCTAGAGAATCTCTACGAATGGTCCTAAAGCCGAACTATAATGTCTATACCGTTGAAAACGGATACGCTGCCATCCAAATGATTCAACAGGTCGAAATGGACGTATTGACGTTAGACCTCAAGATGCCAGGGATGAACGGAATCGAAACGCTCAAAGAAATTCGAATGATTTCCCCGGATGTCATGGTCATCATTATCACAGGATACGGAACCTTGAAAACCGCCATTGAGGCGATTCGCTACGGGGTCTTTGATTATATCCCAAAGCCTTTCAATGTCCCCGAAATTTTATCGATTATTGATAAATCCATCCAACGACGAAAACTCAATCTGAAGGTAAAAGAAGTTCTTGGCAACTGTTTCAATCAACAGCTCCTTCAAGAGCCCCTTGCTAATGGGGATTCCCCCGTTCAAGGAGAAAACAAGCCAGTCGCCGATTGTAAATGGGATGATATTAACCTCTCGGACACGCAAAGTTGTCTCGAATTTGCCAAGGTCCTGGCATACACCCTTGAAGAGAAAGATCCTTATACCTCAGGCCATTCAGAGCGGGTCTGTTATTACTCGGATTTTATTTCCAAACGTCTTTCACTTTCACCTAAGGAGCGGAGTGAATTGCAGATCGCGTCTTATCTCCACGATATCGGAAAAATCGGCATCAGCAATCGGTTCATTAATAAAAAAGGGACCCTGACCCCAACGGATTGGGCTGTCATCAAGCAGCACACCAGAAAATCGATTGAGCTTTTAGTCCCCTTGAATCTTTCCTCTAACATCATTTCTTATATCCAACACCACCATGAACGTTACGATGGAACAGGCTATCCAGACGGATTAGCGGGGGAAAGAATCCCCCTGGGGGCGAGAATTATTGCCATCTCCGATTCCTACGACAGCATGACCTCGGATCGACCCTACCGAAAACCTCTTACGAACGGAGATGCGAAGAGTGAATTGCTGAAAAACGCCGGAAAGCAGTTTGATCCGAAGATTGTCAGTCTCTTCTTGGATGTATTAAAGGAAATGGAAGATGTCTTTCTCGTAAAAGATCATCTCAGAGCTCCTGCAGTATCCAATAGCTAGAACGGTCCGGGAGATTTCAATGAGCCGACTCATCCGTTGTAAGAATTGTGATCAAATTTTTCTAAAAAGCCCCTTTGACAAATGTCCGGAATACGGATTAGACTCCGGTGATCCCCCTGAGAACTTTCAAAGCGTGGAGAGAGATGATTTCAGAGATTTCTTATTCCACCATCGGGGTCACCAATTGGAGGATTTGGATATCATTGAAGACTCTTACGTTAGCGAAAAGGCTTACTCCGAACCCGTCAAAACTTCTTTTCTTAAAGCGACCAACGGAAGAGAAAAGTTCGTGATCAAGAAATCTAGAGAGAGAATTGACGAACCCTTGAAATACGAATTGGTCTCCGGAGACTATTGCCTCAAATGCATCTCCGTAGTAATTCAACCCGAGGAGATCGAGAAACAATTAAGAAGAGAACTAAACCCGCCCCCTTCTCAAGACAAAATCGATGCCTTTCTGAAATTGATGGGTGCTCTCGCCGAGGACGTTGCCCTTCAAGACCTGGAAAGGATTCCCGAGGCATCTCACCATCCTCTGGAGGTTTATTATAGAATCGATGATGTCCGTGTCATATATCTATTGAGAAACTGCCGCCATATTTTCGAAGGACAGGAATATTCGGCCATGGAGGAGTTCATCCGCCGACATAAGGACGATGGGGTACTGTTATTGAAAGCAATCTATAAAATCCAGATCAGCCAGAAGGCCGGAACAAGGAAAAGGGTAACATCTCCCCTGCCCTTCGAAAAAGAAGAACTTTTTGGACAAAAATAGACTTCCCTCCTTCCTTCCTTCTTTTTCCCAACACAGAGGTCCCTGACTCGCCCTCAGGGACTTCTGTGGGTTTTCACAAAATTCAAACAATAAAATTGACAATAACACTTTAATCGGTTATTTTGGAATTAAATCTGCTGCTTACGCTCTTGGAGTATAGAGATGGGTTCTTTCATATCAAGCCAAACATTTTTTAATATTTCGATGGGTATCTATCTCTTTTGTTTCCTGGGTTATCTCATCTTTACAGCCACAAGAAATAGAAGTCTCGGAACCCTCTCCAGTTTCTTGCTCATCATTGGACTTCTTATTCATTCAGGAGGCCTTGTCGTCCGCTGGGTGGAGACACATCAGACGGGTTACGGCTATATCCCCCTGTCCAATATGTATGAATCCCTGATCTTCTTCTCTTGGACCATTGTTTTGATCTATCTTATTCTGGAATTGAAATATCGGCAGAAAATCATAGGGGTTTTTGTCACTCCTTTTGCTTTCCTGGCGATCGCCCTTACCTCCATCATCCCAGGCATAGATGCAAAGATCACCCCCCTGATGCCTGCCCTCCAGAGCAATTGGTTAACCATCCATGTGACCACCTGTTTTTTTGGATATGCAGCCTTCGCGGTGTCTTTTGGAGTCAGCATTCTTTATTTAATCCGAGACAAGAAGGGGTCGCCTAAGGAGGAAGGTTCAAAATGGCTGCCTTCGACCCAAATTCTGGATGAGATCAACTATAAATCGATTGTGATCGGGTTTCCCATGTTGAGCTTGGGCATTATTACAGGTGCGGCATGGGCAAATTATGCGTGGGGGACTTACTGGAGCTGGGATCCCAAAGAGACCTGGTCTCTCATTACTTGGTTTGTTTATGCCGCCTTCTTACATGCTCGATTTACAAGGGATTGGAGAGGAAGAAAGGCCGCGATTCTGTCGATTGTCGGGTTCGTTGCAGTCTTATTTACCTATTTTGGCGTGAATTACATTCTTTCAGGACTCCATAGCTACGCTTAGCCGATTAAAAGCGATAGAGCTCCTCGTCATACATGTGAACCCAATTCTTTCTCAGAACCTGCACCGCTTCATCCATTTTATCCACGCCAACAATGAGTACGGTCTTTTCCCCTGTTCCAAGGCAGGTATAGAGATATTTCACATTAATAGAAAGTTCTTTAAGGGGTTTTAGAACGGCGTTCAAGCCTCCTGGATGATTGGGAGTTTCCACCGCTAATACATCTGACATTTTTATCGAATAACCGTGGCTCTTAAGGATATTGGCAGCTTTTTCAGGATCGTTTGCCACGAATCGAACAGCACTGATGTCTGCGGTGTCAGCGACACTGAGGGCGATGATGTTGACGCCGTTCTCGCCTAAATACTCACTCACCTCGGAGAGTTTACCAGGAACATTTTCGAGACTAACAGAGATTTGCTTGACAGGCATGTCCCCTCCCCTTGATCATTTCAGATAGTCAAACCCCAATTGCAATGCAGCTTTATTGGATTTAACCACTCCTGGATTTCGGCCGCCAAAAGTATCTTTCACGACTTTAAGCATCGTGTCCAGTGAGGCCAGACCGGATTTCTTAATAAAGGCTCCCAGCATGATCATATTGGCCACTTTGCTCCCAAGGGATTCTTTGGCCAGGTCATTGACTGGAACTTCAAAAATCTCTAAATCCCCCCGGACGGGCCTTGACTCAACCATGCTCGAATTCAAAAAAATCGTACCCCCGGATTGGACCTGGTTCTGAAATCGGAATAACGACGGACTATTCATCAATACGGCAAATTCAGGTTGTGAAGCGACCGGTGAGGCAATCTCTTCTGTAGAGATAACGACTGTGCAATTAGCTGTCCCCCCCCTGACCTCGGCTCCGTAGGAAGGCAAACAGGTGACATTTTTCTCCTCATACATTCCAGCAATCGCCAATAGGTAACCCATCATGATCACCCCCTGGCCGCCAAATCCGGAAAAAATCGTCTTAATGAGCATCCTTTTTATCCCCGGTGACATCTTTCAGTATTCCGAGAGGGAAATGGACGGTCATCACCTCGTCGATCCATTTACAGGCTTGAACTGGCTCCATCTTCCAGTTGGTAGGGCATGGAGATAAGACCTCGACGAGCGAAAACCCATGTCCCTCGAGTTGAACGCGAAAGGCTTTCGCAATTGCCTTTTTGGTCTTCAAAATGTTCGCCGGGCTGTTAACCGCCGTCCTTTCAATATAGGCACTGCCCCTGGCAACAGCGAGCATTTCGCTAAGATTGATCGGCAGCCCATCTCTTTTTTCTTTCCTCCCCCCAGGTGTCGTCGTGGTGTTTTGGCCCAAAATCGTAGTCGGAGCCATCTGCCCCCCGGTCATTCCATAGACCCCATTGTTGACAAAGATGGTGGAAATGTTTTCTCCCCGAGAGGCTGCATGAATCGTCTCAGCCGTCCCAATGGCGGCGATATCCCCATCGCCTTGATACGTAAAAACCACACGATCGGGAAGCGCCCTCTTCATCCCGGTGGCTAAGGCGGCTCCTCTTCCGTGTGAGGCTTCCCCCATATCAATATCAAAGTAAAAATAAGCTAGGACGGCACACCCTGCTGGCGGGATACCAATGATTTTTTCTTGAAGGTTCATCTCATCAATGACCTCGCCAACGATTCGATGCAAGAGGCTATGCCCGCATCCCGGACAATAGTGAAATGGGGCTTTTTTGAGAGATTTCGGCCTGGAAAATATCTTTTTCATCAATCGACTATCCTATCTTCTTCTGATAATAATAGCTGGAGATCACTCTTGAAATTTCCAGAGGGGTCAGGATAACTCCGCCCGGCCTGCCATAAAAGTGAACCTCTCCGCTCCCTTCGAGCGCTAATTTGACGTCCTCTACCATTTGGCCCATATTCATTTCAAATACAAAAAAGTGCTTCGCTTTCTTCGTCAGCTCTTTGATGGCCTTATAGGGGAAAGGCCAAAGCGAAATGGGTCGGATCAACCCCACTTTCAGCCCTTCATCCCTCATTCTCTTGATCGCCCCTTTGGCAATTCTGGCTGCGATTCCAAAGGCAACCACCATTAACTTCGCGTCATCAGCAAAAGTTGTCTCCCATCTTATCTCTTCTCTGCTAATCCTTTCATATTTCCTCATCAATTTCCAGTTGTGTTCTTCTTCCTCGAAGGGGTCTAAAATGAGCGATCGAAGGAACCGGCTGGGTCTTCCCTTGGCACCCGTCAGGGTCCAGTCCTTTTGAGGCAGCTTCTTTATTTGAACCTCAAGGGGCAATTCAACGGGCTCCATCATCTGTCCAAGCATCCCATCTCCAAGGATGATGACAGGTATCCTGTATCTATCAGCCAGGTCGAATGCTTCATAGGTTAAATTAGCAAGCTCTTGGCAGGAGTTGGGAGCCAGGACGATATTGCGGTAATCTCCGTGCCCGCCTCCTCTTGTAGCCTGGAAATAATCAGATTGGGCCGGTGCAATGTTGCCAAGACCGGGCCCACCTCGGCTCATGTTCACGATCACTGCAGGCAACTCTAAGGCGGATAGAAAAGAAATACCCTCCTGCTTGAGGCTGATTCCAGGGCCTGAGGAGGAGGTCATCACTCTTCCTCCTGCCATACTGGCACCGATCACCATATGGATTGAGGCGACTTCGCTTTCTGCCTGGATAAAAACCCCACCCTCCACCTTCGATAGCCTCTCTGACATATATTCGGGGATCTCGTTTTGCGGGGTAATAGGGTATCCGAAATAGAAACGGCATCCCGCGCGGACCGCTGATTCAGCAAGGGCATGATTCCCGCGCATCAATACTTTAGGCACGATACACCTCGATGGCAATTTCCGGGCATGCGATGGCACAGAGGCAACATCCCGTGCATTTTCTGCCCTCTTTTTTCACCTGTTTTTCAATAAAAACGGCAGGGTAATATCCCTTCTGATTCATTCGATCAGAAGACTCTATCAAACGATGAGGACAAACAGAAACGCACAACTTGCAGTCTTTACACAATTCCGAATCGATCTCGATCATTCCAGCCGCCAACACTTACCTCCACGAGTATTATCTCACGATGTGAACCATCACGTTATAATCTTGACCAAATAAACATTTTATTATAAAGTTTAATATCTTTAAAATCAATGCCTTTAGGCTGCCGTCTGAATTTTGATGAACCTTTCGTTAGAACGCCTCGATAAAGAACAAAAGCGTTTAATTATGATTGGAGGAAAAGGAGGTGTAGGAAAGACCACCTGTGCCTCTGCAATTGCGCTCCATTTTTCCCTCCAGGGAAAAAAGACTTTGATCATCTCCAGCGACCCCACCCCTTCTCTTTCAGACATATTTGAAACGGAGATCGGAGATCTGGAAACCCCTATTCAGAATGCGAATAACCTCTACGGGATTGAGATCAGTTCTGAAGGGGTCCTCAAGAAATGGAAAGAAAGATTCGGGCCTGAAATCTACGAGGTCGTTTCATCCTTTACCTCGCTCGATTACGACTTTGTTGATTATATCGGCGGGGCACCGGGTATCGAAGAAGAATACATGCTCAATTATATCTTAGAGATGGTTGAAAGCGCGCAATACGATTTGGTCGTCTGGGATACGGCGCCCGCGGGCCATACCCTCCGCCTTCTCCATCTTCCTCAGATCTTTCTGAAACATCTTGAGGCTGCCACGAAATTTTACATGAATCTGTATAGTTATTTTGACAAGTTAAAGGAAAGTGTGAAGTTAAAAAAAGGGAAAAGATCTCTCTTGGAAATTATAAGCGGATGGGAGGACTTAGCGGAAAAAGTGGTCAGCTTCATTCGTGATCCTCAGAAATCTGACTTCATCATCGTAACCATACCTGAAGCGCTTGGTGTAAGACAGACGGAGAGGATCATTAAAGACTTTGACGAATATCAACTCAACGTAAAACATCTGATTATCAATTACGTCATTCAAGAGGCAGATTGTGATTTTCATAAGATTAGAAAAGAGATGCAGCAAAACTATATCCAGATACTGAAAAAGCAATATTCTCCGAGAATCGGGCTTATAGAGATCCCGCTGATGCCCCAGGAGGTTAAGGGGGTAGAGAGGATTCGTAAGGTTTCAGAGATCCTCTTTAGATCCTCATAATTCTTAGGAACTCAAGAGTAGTCCGGGTAGGTGTTTAAGTTCAACATCAAATTTCGAATGAACTCAAAAGCTTAAATGCCAAAAACTAATTTAGCATCTTAAGAATTGAAACCTTTTGAAATTTGGTCATTTGTCATTCGTTTGACATTTGCCTGTCTGCGCGAAGCCCCGCCTTGCGGGACGAAGGCAGGGATTTTGGCATTTGACATTGATTTACTTCACGAGATTTTCAATTTTATGCGGAGGAAACCATGTCTATATTATCGAGTCGCGCAAAGAGTTTAAAACCTTCCCCTACCCTCGCCATCAATGCCAAGGCAAAATCGATGCAAGCTCAAGGAATTCACGTCATCAGCTTTGGCGCAGGGGAACCGGATTTCGATACTCCGGAAAACATCAAGCAAGCTGCGAAGAAGGCCCTAGATGAGGGCTTTACCAAATATACTGCGGTTGGAGGTATAGACGAGTTAAAGGACGCAATCATCAAGAAATTTCAAAGAGATAGTGGCTTATCCTACAAAAGGGCTGAGATCATTGTTTCATGTGGAGGCAAACATTCTTTCTACAATCTGGCACAGGCTATATTCGATCAAGGGGATGAGGTTATCATTCCAGCTCCTTATTGGGTTTCGTATCCTCCCATGGTCTCCCTGGCCGGCGGAACACCGGTGATCGTTGAAACAACGGAGAAGAATGCCTTTAAAATAACCCCGGAGGATTTGAAAAAGGCCATCACGCCAAAAACCAAAGCCTTGATCATCAATAGTCCTTCCAATCCTACGGGAAGCGCTTATACCAAAAAGGATTTGGAGAAAATCGCTGAAATTGCGATTCCGAAAGACTTCTTCGTCATATCGGATGAGATTTATGAAAAGATTGTTTATGATGGGTTCGATTTTATAAGCATCGCTTCTCTAAGCGAAGAGATGAAGAAGAAAACGATCATTGTCCACGGAGTAGCCAAGACCTATGCCATGACGGGCTGGAGAATCGGCTATACCGCCGGATCCGATGAGATTATTTCAGCCATGAACAATATCCAGAGCCAGAGCACCTCTAACCCTACTTCCATCGCCCAGAAGGCTTCTGTTGAGGCTCTGGCCGGTCCGCAGGATGAAGTGGAAAAGATGGTTTCCGCCTTCGCCCAGAGACGGAATTACATTGTTGATCGTTTAAATAAGATGCCGGGGGTGTCTTGCTATAAGCCGGCAGGAGCCTTCTACGTCTTTCCGAATTTCTCTTCTTATTACGGCAGGGCCTATCAAACCAAGAAAATCGAAAACTCCACACACCTGGCCGACTTTTTCCTGGATGTAGCAAGAGTGGCTGTGGTCCCGGGAGTCGAATTCGGCGCCGATCCCTTCGAAAGACTCTCTTATGCGACTTCCCTGGAGAACATTAAGGAGGGGTTGGACCGGATCGAAGAGAGCCTGAACAAATTGAGTTGATTCCCTCGCCCTTCTCCTCTGCCCACTGGAGAAAGGGCGGGATGGGCGGGGAATCGAGCCATGGCGAGACTTGCGGGACATGTCCCGGTCAGAATTGTTTCTGCGTTTGTATTAGTGTACTTCTTCTTTTACTATTTCTTCTCCTTCGCTTTCTTGCTTTTTTCGAACTCTTCCTTAAGCCCTTGTATTTTTTCCTTGAACTCATCCGTGACTGTTTTCGACTGAGTTTCGTCTGTGATGATATGGGGGGTGAGAAGAAGGATCAATTCTCTTCTCTCATCCTTGCGCTGGTTCTTTCCGAAGAAATAGCCAAGAAGAGGGATTCTGGCTAAGAGAGGAACTCCCTGGTTTGAATTGTCTTTTTCCTTCCTGATCAATCCGCCAATGGCAATCGTCTGGCCCTCTTTAATGGAAACGACTGTTTTGGCAGTTGTCTTGTTGAAGGCAGGAACTGAAAAGGTCGAAGACGCGGCTGCTACGCCACCAATTGCTACGCTCGTATCTTTCCTTCCGATTTCCCTGGAGGTTAAACTGCTCTCCTCAATGGACAGCTCCAACGTCACCAATCCTCCGTCACTGATGCGGGGAGTAATACCCAGGATCGTGCCGATATCCTTGTACTCGATCGTTCCCTCGACAAACCCGGTAGGTGTCGTGGCTGTTGCGGTTCCAGTTGAAGTATAGGTGTTTGTAAGGATGGGCTCCGATGTCCCGACCTGAATCTTGGCCTCCTTATTGTTGGAGGCAAGGAGATTGGGCGAGGTAAGCACTCTGGCGCGCCCAAGAGTAGCAGCCGCCGAGATTGCAGCAGCAAACCTGCCGGCTTGTTCAATCGCGTAGCTTATTCCGGGCCCAGCTGCAGCCGAAATACCCGTACTCGATGCAAAATTTCCATACTGAATTGTCTGTGCCCATTTTCCACCGTCCGAGTATTTCACAAGGTCTATGCCCAATTGCTCGTTATCCGTTAGAAGGATATCCGCCAACAAGATCTCAATTAAGACCTGTCTTGGGTAGATGTCTAATTTCTTGATGGTTTCCAGGATTCCCTTATAGTCCCTGGCAAAGGACCGGACCACCAGCGCGTTGTTTGTCTCATCGACGACGACGTTGATCTCCCCTTCCGGAACGCCCGTTCCCTCCGTTGGCGTAGAAGGAGGAGCAGAGGGAGCGGTGGGGAGCGGTTTGGTCCCTCTGGGAACTTGTTCCGCCACCTTATCCTTGAACTCCGTTTTTTTGTCTTTGCTTGTCACATAGACCTGCTTCAAGACTTCAGCCAGGTCCTTGGCCTTGGAATTCTGACAATGATAGACAAAGACGCTGTATTTTGTTCCTTCCATGGGAATCTTGTCGAGTTCTTTCAGCCATGCTTCCACCTTTTCAAAGATACTTGGAATGGAACTTACGGCGAGAAGGGAGTTAATGCGGGTAATCGGCGTAAAGGTGATTCCCACCCCTCTCCCTGATTTTGTGGAGACTTCAAAAGAAGAAAAAATCTTCTCCATCTCTTTGGCAACCTCCGCGACATCGGCGTTGAGGACCGGATAGATCCTGACCTTTAAGTCGGTGAAGATGTCGATATCAAAAAGATTGATGATCTCCATCGATTTCTTCACGTTCGACGCCAGGTCGCCAATGATGAGGATATTGCTCGGAGGGTTCTCCACGATATCCGCTCCGTCCGAAAGGAAGGGTTTGATCATCTTGGAAACTTCCGCCACAGGAACGTACTTCAACGGGAGAATCTGAATGATATACCTCTCCTCGGAAGAAGGCTTCCCCGAATCTTGCGGGGAGGAAAGTGAAGTGGGCAGCTTTTTCGCTTCCGGCAATGGGACGATCTCATAAATGCCGTCTCTCTTAACGGCAGTGGCTCCGTTTAATCTTAATATCGATTGGAAGATAGGAAAGACATCTGCAGATGAGATCTGTCCGGAGGTATGAATGTTGACTACCCCTTTTACCCTTGGATCAATGATGTAATTGATTTTCAGTATTTCTGACATCACACGGATGACTTCATAGATATCTGCATTGTCGAAATTAAAGACAACGCCTGACCCCGTACGAGTCGCACTTACCGGTGAAGAAGGCCGAGTCACCGGGGAGGAAGGAACGGGTATGCCCGGGGCTGACTCTTGACCTGGAGCTGGAACCGAGGGCTGAGTTTGAGCGGTGGACGGAGGGAGGGGTGTGGCCGGGGTTGCGGGTTGCACTTTTGGCGAAGCAGAAGGCATGAGTGGCTGAGGTCTTCTTGAACGAGCCGGCGGAGCGCCAGGACCGGGCGTGGGCACTGTCGTTGCGGGTGGAGAAACGGATGTCTCGGGTGAAGAGGGGCAGGTGAAGCTGGGGACGTAGGTAGAGGCTGAGGCGGAAGGAGAGGTTGGGTTGTTGACGGTGGAGGCGGAGCCGGAGATGGGGTCGTGGCAAGACCTGGAGGCAGAGGTAAAGATTGAGGAGGAGGAAGCAGTTGGGTTGTTGATGGTTGTGGCATCGCCGGAGGTGGCGTTGTCGCGGGTCCCGGAGGTTGAGGCGGCGATACCTGTGCTACTGTAAGAGTATCTTCCATCGGTTCGGCTCTTAATGAGTCCACTCCGAAAGAACCGATGCTTCCGATGACCACGCAAAGAATTAAAGTCTTATTAGTCAAATATCTCCGTTTCTTCATATGATCGTATCCCTTCTTCTCATTATCTCTTTTCTTCAATTTCCCTCCGTTTTTTGCGATGGGGCGGAGGGCGGGGAATAGGGTCTTCTTCTTGGATATTCAGTCCGGGGGAGCGTTGGACTGACAGGGCCTCCAGGTTGCGGCGTAGCTACCCCTACCTGACCCGTCCCCGCAGGAAGAGTAGGTCCGGGTACGGCTGCAGGCGGAGTTGGAGATGGTTGGGTTGGCGTTGGCATTGGCGATCCTGGGACAGGGGGTTGAGAAACAGGTTGTGTACTTGTGATGGTGGCGGGCTTGGTTTCCGTTCTAATCTCACTCCTCCTCTTGGACTTCGATTGGTCATAAAGAAGGACTTCAAATGTATCCCCCTCCGCCTCCAACGTGACCCGATCAGACGATATTTTTGCCAGCTTATATTCCCCCACCCGCTCCCCCACTTTTACAGTAAATGTCTCTCTCTCGCCCTTCTGGAGGGGTCTCCCAGGGCTGGCGAGGGAAGCAGCCCTATAATCCCCGATAATCGTTACGCCGTACAAAACGATCTGCGGGCGCACGAGCTGTCTTCCCGCGGCACCTATGGGAGTCGGAAAATCCTTCCTCTCCGGGCTGAAGATATTCTTCTCAGCGATCGAAGCATAGGTTCTCGCGGAGGTAGGATTCTTCTGAGTTCCAAACGTTGAGAGAACCTCCGTTTTTTCCACCGGCTTCGGTTGTGGTTTCTTCGCCGTGTCCTTCTCGGGCGCCCATTCTACCGGGAGGGTCCATATCTCATAATTCTTGATCATCAGAAGGAGGACTAACGCAAGAGCCAAGAAACACAAGAATCCGTACTTCGATGACATCATCCCTGCCTCTCTTTTCCCTTGACTTTGTTCTTTTTCATCAACCCGGAGATCGTCATGCTCCCTTGGACACTCGTAGGCATTCTTGGGTTGAAGACGAGAAGATCCAGCTCAGAGATCATCAGCTCTTTCTCATGGTGTTCGATATCATAGATAAATTGCCCCAGGCCTGTCATACTGCTGATCGGATTGAAGTCAACGTGAAGAGATACCTTCAGGTAGACATTCATCTCTTTGGGGTCCAGTATCCTGACACTCCGAATGCCGATCCCGTTCTTCTCGGAAAGCCGCTTTACGATCTCCTGGAGATTGGCGGCTCCGAGCTGGGGATTCTCTCCCGACAGGAGCTTCTGTTGAATCCCTTCGTACTCTTTAGACGTCCAGGCGAGCTCCTCTTCGATCGCCTTACGATTCCGGAGAAACTCTTCATACTTCAATAAGGCTCTTTTCTTCAGAGCTATCTCCTCTTCCACCTTCTTTTTCGCCTCGATCAGCGGGAGAACACCAAAGGAAATGACCAGGATGACCGCGACGATTCCAGCCAGCAAAAAAAGAATTCTCTTCTGAGAAAACTTCACTTTCTTCAAGAAATTCAAATTGAAGAATTTCAAGTTGCTGGAGAGCTTTGAGAACTTCAAACTGTTCGGGAAAACCCATTTTTTCAAGCGGTTATCTTCCCCCCTGAATCTTCGCCTTGATCTTGAACCTCTCCTTTTCTTTGTTTCCTTCGCCTCTCATCTGGCTCTCCTTCGTCACAGGAGCCAGGAATTCCACCTTTTCGAAGAGAGGAGATCGATCAAGAAGAGGAATCAAATCAGAAGCCGAATCTGCAAATCCACTCAGCTCTATTTCTTTGCCGTTGTATTTAAGGTTCCAGGCCCAGGTCGTGTCCGGCAAAAGCCGGGTCAACTCGTCCAGGACCGCTACCTTACTGATCTCGCCGGACCGGATCTGATTGAGCTCTACCATTTCTTTCCGATAATCGTCTCTCTGCTTTTGCAGCTTTTCAAGCGCCTCTACCGCTGGCCTTCTCTTTCTGATCTCGGCATTGACCGCTTCCGATTCTTTCCTATAATGCATGAAAGCACCCGCTCCCCACGTCAAGCCAAGAAACAGGGCCAGAGAAGTCAAAATGATCAAGAGAGGTTTTCCAATTTGCCTTGCCTTTTTTCTCATCTCAACCGGAAGGAGATCGAGGTCGATCCGAGTATTGATTAATCCCCTGAGGGGAACGCCGATGGAAGCATAAATCCTCGCGGATTCCGATCTCTCCTTCGCCCCTCGAATTCGATCCATGGGAGGGAGCAAAACGCTCTTGAGTTGACCGGTTTCCCTGAGGCTCGCCAGAATGCTTTCATCGACGCCTCGTCCGTAAACAAAGAAAGTGGAATTTGCAGGGGGGGAAGCGTCCCCCGACCGCTCAAAGGTGCTGATGATCTTTGCCTCTTTCCTATCTTTTGGGAGGGGCAGACGGAGGCTCTCCTTCCAATCCGTTCCCCGGACGAGATTCATCTCAAAGAAAGGATCTGCGACATCGACCAGCACCGAGGTTTCCTCCCCGATGTCCCCTTTGTTGTAGAAGAAAAGATTGAGGGCCGCGGCAGAGGGAATTTGGATTGAGATCGGTTGGATCCCGATTTTCTTCAAAAGGGACACGTAGCTATCCACATCCGTCTTCCTGGCAAATACGACAAAAAGATGAAGCCAATCCTTTTCTTCCTTGAGAAGGCAATAGTCGAAATAGGTCTCCCCTTTGTCAAAGGGGGTGTATTTGGGCATCTCGTATTCCAGCACTTTTCTCAGGTTTTCTTTTGCGGCAAAGGGAAGCTTCATGAAGCGGGCGATCACTTTTTCCCTCGGGATTGCAGCGCACACCCTTTCTCTCTTGATGTGATGTTTGGAAATGAAGGTATTGACCAGATTGATAATTTGACTCTCCCAGTCTTCCTTCTGAGTTTCTGGAGGGATTGGGTTGACTTCGTAATCCACTAGGTTGATCCGCGCGAAAGACCTCCTGAGAAGAGTCAAAACAAGATGATCTGGCTTGAAATCAATCCCCAAACTCTCCTCAGATATCATCCTCGGGACAAATTCCCACCACTCTTTTGCAAAATCCTTTAATCCATTCATCCGGCGCTCACAATGCTTCCCCCATGGTCAAATGAGGGCATCCACCCATTGAATGACTTTATATCCTTTTTTATCCATCCGATCAATTTTGACGATCGCCTTCAGCCCCCGGACAGCCCCATCTTTGCTTTTCCCGCGAGACTCAATGGTATAGTAAACCGACGTCAATGCCGATGTACTTGAGAATACCAGGCGCCCCGGCACCCCCGCGATAAACGGGTTAAGTTCGGGGACCCTCTGGAGAAGATCCTGTTGATTCTGAAACTCTTTCTCTTCCCGGGCCTTCAGGGTGGCTTTCGACACTCCCATGGGAAGCCCCAAGGCAGCCCTCAGCACCGGTAAGGAAACGCTGTTGATATCAACCTGTTCTCCGGGGGCGTATACAGAGAAAACCTCTTTTAATCCGACATCGGGTGCCTTCATCTCATCCTCTCCTGCACTCGCCCCTTTCTTTCCATAAAATAGTTCAGGAGTGACTCCCCGGACAAGGAGAAGTTCCTCGATCGAGTCCAGATTGCCATTCTTGCAGCGATAGGGTTCTTTCAAAGACTGATAATAGTCATTCTCCGCCCCATTGATCCGGAGGAAATCATCCGGGTCTCTCCAGTCCAGGATGGAGTCCACCACGGCATCCCGCTTTTCCGCCTCCAAGCCCAGATTCCCGACCAGCTTTCGAAGCATCGCCTCAGAGACCGCGTTGATATTGATCTTTCCCGCCTCGCTCATGATCCGGAGCTCGCATTCCCCGTGATCAAATGGGAGAGCATACGGTCTCCCGTCCGGCACCCAATCCTTGTTCTCCGGAACAGTTTCTTCCGTCTTCATGGTCTTTTTCAGTTGTTGAACTCTTGGGTCATGTTTCAGAATCAGCTCTGCAATGGCTCGCTGGACCCCTCCTTGCGCCACGTTGTACAGCTGAAGCTCTTCCTTAAAGTTCTTGGTGATATTGACTTCCGTTCGCATGGCAAAGCTGAATTCCAGTACCACCACGGTGAGAATGGTAATGATCCACAAAACCATGATCAGGGCAACCCCCCTCGATGTTCGGGGTCGGATATTCGGAACTCGGAATTTCAATTTCATGCCATCGTCTCGGAGCTAAGGTCTCTGAATCGTCTTTCGTTGCAATCCGCCCTGACCTCCCAATCCCATCGGACCCGTCTTCGTCTCTTCGAACTGGTAAGCTGAAATCGAAGCGAGGACAGTGATCGGGGGGGCCTCTTCTTTGTCTCTTTCATTCCAGTAGGTGACCGTCATTCGAAGGGCCTTCGGCAACTCCTTCTCCTCCTTCGCATTCCATTCCTCGACCCACTCTTCCGAACGGTTCTTCTCCGTGTCCGCTTCCCTGTAATATTTAAAACTGATCTGCGAGATACCTTCAAAAAGCGTCACGGCGGAGTCTTCTTTCAGGTCCTCTTCGAAGAAATCCTTATTCAAGGCCTTCTCCTCATAAAGAATGAACCGCCCCTTCTTCCCCCCCTCGTCCTTAAATTGATAAACCACATAGACAAACCCTTCCGGCCGTCTTGCCTTGATGGGCAGGGCGGACACGAATCTTAGGGAATGGGCTTTCCCATCGAAAGCAAGGTAATTTCCTTCTGCCTTTTCGGTCTTTATTTTATAGGGAACAGCCGATTTGATCTGCCGGGATACCAATTGTGAAATCATCCGGATTTTCTGGTAATCTTCCTTGATGGCATCCCCTTTCTCCCAGGAAGAAAGGCCAAGACGAAAAGTCCCGGAAACCATCAGAAGGATGAACACCAGAATGGTCAGAGCCACGATTACTTCGATCAGGGTGAATCCCAATGACCTCCCTGTGTTGGCGCCCGAGACACTCGCCCTTTTCTTTGATTTTTCAACCGGTTTCTCTTGACCCATCAGCTGTCTCAACTCCCATTAACTCTTTTTCGCACCCTCATCATCGGGTTTGATCGCCCTGAAAGATTCTATGCTCGCAGACTTTTCCTTAGCCCCAGATTTCCAGAAGATATCGATCTTGACCTGGAAAAGATCGATAGGAGGTTTGTAGTCGACGCTCTTATCGATGGAAAGAAGATCCACCTTTTTGACCCCGACTTGCCATCGGAACGCTCCGTCGTCAGACTCCCCCTCCTCGATCCCTTCCTGAACCGAAGGTTTCAATGTCACCTCTTCCATTTTCATCCGTGCATAATTGACAGCTTTCGTATATTCCATAGAAGCTCTCGCCAGACGTAAACCGCCTGAAAAGAGTTCGATGATCACTGTTAACCCCACCCCTAAGATGGCAAGGGCAACCACCACCTCGATCAATGTGAACCCTTTGTTTCGACTGGATCGGCGAATGTTCATTGCGTGACCAAACTTTAAGTTTTGAGTTTTTGATTCAACGCCTAAAACTCAACCCTCATCATTCAAAACTATTTTTCCCCGTTCACTGTTCGATCGCTACCGCTCCTGTGATGAAATGGATCTTGATTCTGTATCCTTTTCTCTCCTGGCTATCGAGAAGGACCGAGCCTCCATTCGAACCTCCGTTGGGGTAGAATTCAACCGCCGGGAGGTCGCAGGGGTACTCCGGAGCAGGAAAATCGAACTCTTTCATCCGAACACCCTCGGGGAGTCCGTAAAGGGTTTTAGCGCCCTCCCCTCCCTTCTTTTCACCCGCTTCCTTCTCAATAGCTGGCTCCGCTAAAGATATCGATTGAACCTTCACGACCTTCGATTCAGAATCAAACAGAACCTGATAGACCAATCCCTTGTTAATGGCCTCACTTCGGTAGTAGCGGAGGATACCTGAAACCTTTTTGGCTGCTGCTTTTAACTCGATCGTTCTCGACAGGTTCGACATAGACGACGTTACCAAAGAGGCAGACAGAACAAGGATGGTCAGAACGATGATCACCTCCATCAATGAAAAACCCTTGTTCTTCATCTGCCGATATCCTTCCAGCTGACGACATCCAGATTTTCGCCTTCCCCCCCTTCTGCACCGTCGAGACCGTAGGTGAGAAGATCATAATCGCCGTGTTCGCCCGGGCATTTATAGATATAGGGTTTTCCCCAGGGGTCGACGGGGATCTCTTTGGGGAGATACGGACCCTGCCACGCCTCCGCTCCGGAAGGTTTTTCCCGAAGGGCCTTCAATCCCTCTTCCACCGTCGGATATCTGCCCACATCGAGCCGGAATGTGTCCAGAGCGGTGCCGAACATCTCAATCTGCGCTTTGGCGGCCTTTTGTTTTGCCACGCTGACCTTCCCAAACAGTCTCGGTCCCACCAGGGCAGCCAGCAAACCCAGGATGGTGATGACCACAAGGATCTCGAAGAGGGTGAAACCCCGTTGTTTTTGTTTCATGTCGGACATCATCTTCTCTTCTCCTTTTGGCATCGATTAAAAAGGAAGATCGTTCACACTGAGTATCGCCCAGAGAATCGAGACCACAATGAATAGAATCACCCCTCCCATGAACAGGATGATCAGGGGCTCCAACAAGGAGACGAACCGCTTCACGGCGGTCCGAACATTTTCCTCGTAGGCCTCCGCCACTTTGATCAACATCTGGTCGAGAGTCCCGGTCTCCTCTCCCACACTGATCATGTGGATCGCCAGGGGGGGGAACACCCCGGTCTCCTCCATCGATTTGGAGACCCCTTTTCCTTCTCTCAGCCGATCGTGGACGTGGGCGATCGATCTTGAAATCGCCAGATTTTGCGAAATCTCTTTGACGAGATTAAAGGCCGGGAGAATGGAGACGCCACTCTGCAGCAGGGTTCCCAGCGTCCTTGCAAACCGTGCCATCTCCATTTTCTTGATGAGATCCCCCACGACCATCCATCTCAGCTTGGCCCGGTCCCATCTCCACTTCCTTTCCTCGTCTTTTGTATAAGCCTTGAGCCCGAAGTAAATCAGCAATACCGCTCCCACGCCAGCCCACCAGTAATCCCTTACCAGCTGGCTGAACGTCAGGACAATCTGCGTCGGCAAGGGGATGGTCTGTTTGATGTCGGAAAATATCCTTGCAAATCTTGGTATCACAAAAGTAACCAGAACGGTGATGGAGATCCCTGTGACAACGGTCAATATCAGGGGATAAATCATCACGGAAATCAAATGGTCCCTAATCTCTTTCATCCCTTCAAGATATTGCGCCAGCCGGGACAGGATCGTCTCCAGAAAGCCTCCCGACTCTCCCGCCCTGATCATATTGATGTAGAGCTTGGGAAAGACGCGCGAGTGGTTTCCCATTGCCTCGGCCAATGAATTGCCCCCCTCTACTTTTTTCAACACATCTTTCACCGTCTCTCGCAAGGTAACATTTTCCGTGAGTGTTCCCAGGATATTGAGACTCCGGTCGAGGGGTAAACCCGCTGAGATGAGCGTAGAAAGCTCCTGCGTGAAGGCGAGCAGGTTCTTAACCCCGACCCGCTGTCGCAAGAAAGGGGGGAGACGGAGGCCTGTTCCTTTTTCCTGGTGGGAGGTAATTCGGATGGGGATATACCCTAATTGGTGGAGATTCTGGATGATCGCTTCTTCATCCTTCCCATCCATTGCCCCTTCAACGGTTTGCCCCTTCAAGGTGGTCGCTTTGTAAAGATACTCTGCCATACGGTTAAAGCACTTCCTCTTGTGTGACGCGCAAGACTTCGGAGATGGTGGTAACTCCCTGCTTCACTTTTAACCATCCGTCCTCTCTCAGCGTTCTCAAGCCATTTTTTCGAGCCGCTTCCTTGATGATATTCGAATCTTTCTTCCCCAGGATAAGCTTCTGGACATCGTCGGTCATCTTAAGAAACTCATAAATCCCCGTTCGCCCCCAATATCCCGTGTTAGAGCATTTGTCGCAACCTTTCACTTCTGAAACCTTAAGACCCGCAAGGTCCGAGCTGTTGAGCTTCATCTCTTTCAGGACTCCAGAGGAGGGTGAATAGGGTACCCGGCAGAAAGGGCAGGCAACCCTCACGAGTCGCTGTGCCAATATTCCGATGACGGTGGAAGAGAGGAGATAATCTTCCGTTCCCATATCGATGAGTCGTGTGATGGCGCTGGGGGCATCATTCGTATGGAGGGTGGTGAGGACCAGGTGTCCGGTCAGGGCGGAATGAATGGCGATTTCAGCCGTCTCGGCATCCCGGATCTCACCGATGAGGATGACATCCGGATCCTGACGGACAATCGATCGCAAGGAATTGGCAAAGGTTAACCCGATCGCAGGCTTAACCTGAATCTGATTGATCCCTCTCAATTGATACTCTACCGGATCTTCTACGGTGATGATCTTTTTATCAGGGGAGTTGATCTTTTCCAGAGCGCAGTAAAGGGTGGTCGTCTTTCCGCTCCCTGTGGGACCTGTGACAAGTATGATTCCATGAGGTCTCTGGATGAGGTCTCTGAACCCGTCCATCGTATCTTCCGGAAAACCTAATTTCTCGATGTCCAGAACGATGCTGCTTTTATCGAGAATCCGTAAAACGATGCTTTCCCCGTGAATCGTCGGAATCGAGGAAACCCTGAAATCGATCTCCTTCCCTTTGACCCGAAGCATGATCCGCCCGTCCTGGGGAAGACGTCTCTCTGCAATGTTCAATTTGGCCATGATTTTAACACGGGAAACGATGGCTGACTGGAGGCGTTTGGGAGGGGATTCTACATCGTGAAGCACTCCGTCGATTCGATACCGAACCCTAAACTGCTCCTCGAAAGGTTCAAAGTGGATGTCACTCGCCCGCAGTTCAATCGCCCGGGTAATGATCAGGTTGACGAGGCGGATCACAGGCCCTTCAGAGGCCATATCCCGCAAGTGGTCAATATTTTCCTCATCTTCTTCCCGATATTCCGGTACGGCCTCCGTGTCCTCGATAATCTTCTCCATCGACGTCGCGCCCGCCCCGTAAGATCGCTCGATGGCCTCTACGATTTCATTCTCCCGTCCCGCAAGCACATGAATCTCAAAATTCGTCGCTAGCCGGATGGCATCGATTGTATAAAAGTCGAGAGGGTTGTTCATGATGACCGTTAACGTGTTATCCGACAAGCGAGAGGGGACAAATTTTGACTCTTTCATGAATTGGATCGACAGGTAATCGAACAATATGGGTTCCTTTGGAAAATCGTCTTTGGACGCAAAAGGGACTCCAAAGAATTCTTCTGCGGCTGAGCGAAGCTGTTCCGGGCTAAGAAGTCCGGCGTTGACCAGCTGTTCTTCGACAGAAAGGTCCCCGATGGGCTGATTTGGAGAAAGGACCTTTTCCAAATCTTCTTTCTCGATCAATCCCTTTTCAACGAGGTAATACGCAATCCGGGATCCTATGTTATCCATTTCCCCTTTGCTTACATCACTGTTAAATCGCAGAGATACAGGACCAAGGTATCGAAGATCGATTCGTGTCGATGGTTATACCGAAATTCCATCTCCTTCAAATAAAATGGGAATTTTTGTTCCGAAATACCGTGAAATTTGTTCATTCTCTCCTTCGCGTAGCTCCAGAAGCCGTTCGCACCATTCATATGAACACCGCTCCTGCTGAATTTTCTCCCGTAATCGACGGCGAAATGTTTGTAGCCGGAAAAAATCAACGCGTCATAACTTCCCCATCTGTCCGTGTAAATAACCGAACCTCTTCGGCCGGTCTCTACGCCCAGGTTGAGAACGGCCTCCGCACTCAGGTCTTGAAGGGGTTCTACTTTTACGAACCCTTTCCTTTCAAGGATACCGAAAACAGGCACTTTGGTTTTGGAATCCCGATTCTCAACAGAGGTTCCCCTGCCTTCCCCGTCCAGCAATGAGTCGGAATCCCCGGAATGGGCGATGATCGACTGCCGGATGAGGTGAAACGCCTTGTGCACCGTGGGATAAGAGACCCCCGATTGCTGAGAAGCCTCCCTGGCCGAGATCCCCAATTCAAATAATTTGATCAGCCAGACCCAGTCTGGAGGTGGGAGTTTAACCTTATTGATCCATCTTCCTGTAAAATCAGAGAATTCATAATCGCACTGACCGCAACGGTATCGATCCCGCCGGATCCGATAAATTTTCTTTGTTTTGCAACGTATGCAAAAACGGACATCACTTTTCCAGCAAGCCTTAACGAGATATCGCTTAATACTCCCTTCGCCCCTTACGTTGAGTTTAAACGACTTCAGATTCATAATACTCATACCATTTTTCTCTTTTGCTGGCAAATCTTTTATAATACCACCATTTTCCGATAGATATCCATTCAAGGAAATGAGGTGAAGACAGTATTTTCTGTAGAAAAATACCCTATTCCCAGTATGAGGCGCTAGACACCCCTTCTATGCAACGGTCAGGCTTTTAACTCCCTCTTTGGCAAAAACCCCTTACTCACCTTCCCCTCGACAAAGGTCTCTTACCTGTCTCCCCTTTGGCAAAGGGAGGGTGTGGAAAAATTGATTTGGCTCTTTTTCATGTCATTCCAGCCCCGTCCTACAACGGGGCAAACTCCAGCCGGAATCCATTGTTTTTATTATGACATGACGAACTGACCGGGCCCCGGGCAATCTGATGTCAAAAAGAGAGGCCCCTTAGACGGCTGATGTTGTAGTATATTTCTTAAATCGTGCCGAAAACGATCCATCCATGGATACAGGTCTCCGCCCTTGAGTGAAGGGCAACCCCAAGGAATCAAAGTGAGAAATGAGGTGGGAACTTTTCAATTCCCGATGAGTTGGATGAGCGCTTTGGCGTCTTTGTATCCGGGGAAAACTCTGCCATCGGGCAGGATTATAGCGGGAACACTCGTAATACCTAGCTTTTCAGCGAGCTTTATATTTTCGTCAATCGCTAACGTCTCGCATTTTGATTTAGGGATTGCCTTCTTCTCAAAAGCATCTTCAAGGAGTGCAAGGGACTTTTCGCAAACAATAGACTTTGATTTCTCGTAGGCCTCGGGATGATTCTTGAGGGGAAACAGTTTTATATAGAAGGCAATATCTTTTCTTTCTCCGAGGGTCTTCTTCATCTCCTGATGAAGTTTTGAACAGTAGGGTCAGTCAGGGTCGGTAAAGACAATCACCCGAATCCTGGCCTTTTCATCACCCATCACCAAGGCATCGTGAAGGGGTATCTGTGATACATCAACTTTATTGAGTTCTACAAGTTTTTCCTGGGTTAGATTTTTCCTTTCTGCTATCGAAACCAACGCACCCGAAAAAAAATGCTTCTTGAGAAAATCGACATAGACGATTCCCTTCCGGCCCCTCGATTCTAAGTCCACCTCCCAGACTCCTTTTACAGGGCTGAGTCGAACATCGAGAATGACTACATCCGGGATGAGATTTTTCAGGAGATCCTTGGCTTCATCTTTGTTCAGCGTGTGACATTTTGAACACTCCTGGCCTCTTGTTTCAAAAGCGTGAGCGTTGGCCAACGGGAAGAGACAGAGTAGGAATATAAAGCCAGCAAAGAGTTGTCGAAACATGGTTTTTCTTAACATACAATCACATTTTGTACAAGGATGGAACTTTTCACTTTCAGGATCAATTACCTCTACCACCCCACCCTCCTCCTGAAAGCGAGAGATCTCCTACCTCTGAAAGGAAGAAATCCTTATGTTCTCCTCCCCCTTCAAGGGGGAGTGTATAGACCGGGGAGATGGGGATTTCTTAGCAACTAAACCTGAAATCTCTTCTCATGCGCACTGATGAGCAAAGAGCAAGGCAAAGGGCCGTGTTGAGGAGGAAGGCTGCTCAGCTTCGTCAGCGGCCCCTCACCCCACTTGACATGGCCTTGAAGAAAAGGTATTTTTTGTGGAAAAGGTTTACCATTCCCATCGGATTTATTTCATGTCAACCATACTGGACGTTGCCCTGAAAGCCAAAGTTTCTATCGCCACGGTCTCCAGGGTCGTCAACAACAGCTCCCACAAAGTCAATCCAATCACAAGAAAGAAGGTTTTGAAAGCCATCACCGAATTGGACTACCGTCCCAATGCCCTGGCCAAAGGTCTTCTCAAGAAAAAGACAATGACTGTCGGGATCATCATCCCCGACATTTCCAACCCCTATTATGCGGAGATCGTGAGGGGGATTCAAGATATGGCCGATCTATCTGGATATGCCATCCTCCTTCTCAACACGGACAGAAATCAGGACCGAATTATAAAGCATATCTATTTTCTCAGAGAAAAGTCGGCTGACGGGATTATTTTCAGCGGCGGCATGATTCACGGTGAAAAGGTTCTCTCGTCCCTGAAGGAACTGAGGGAACGAGTAGTCCTGATCGGTCGCCATAAGGCCGATTTCCCCGCGGTCATGATCGACAATATGGGTGGAGCAACCAAGGCAACACAGCACCTGATCGGGCTGAATCACAAAAGAATTGCGTTTCTGGGTGGACCGGATAAATCCACCTCTTCGAAAGATCGTCTTTCAGGGTATAAGAGTGCGTTGATCCAAAGTGGTTGTGTTATTGATAAGAATCTGATAAAAAAAGGAGATCTGACTCCCAGGAGTGGATATCTTCTTGCAAAAGAGCTCATTCAGAAAGAGCAATTTACAGCGATTTTTGCCGCCAATGACCAGATGGCGTTTGGAGCCATTCGGGCGGCTATGGAATTTGGATCAAGAGTGCCGAATGATCTCTCTGTCGTGGGATTTGATAATATTCCCTTCAGCTCTTATTTTGATCCTTCCTTAACAACCGTTGAAATTCCGATGTATCATATCGGGGCGGCTGCCATGGAAATGTTGATCAATCGGATATCGGAGAAAAATGCTGAAAAACTGCGTTGGTTCGATACCAAGCTACTGATTCGAGATTCGACGGCAAAAAGATAGCTTTGGAAATAGAAGAAAGCTCTTGATATTTTTTTGTAGCATCGAATTACTTTGGAAAAGGTTTACCATAACATCTCAAATAGATCATGATCTTCTAAACGAAAACAAGAAAGGAGAATCAAAATGTCAAAGCTACAAAAGTATGACCTTCTGGAACTACCCTGGACCGACATTGCCGATTATCTCAAGGCCGGCAACGACGTCGTGATGATCCCCGTCGGCAGCTGCGAGAAGCACGGGCATCACGTCCCTCTCGGGGTCGATTCCTACACCACGATGGGAAGCGTGGAAAGGGCGGCACTGAAGGCTAAAGTGCTTTACGCTCCTCTTTTACCTTTCGGTGTTTCCCCTCATCACATGGGCGAACCGGGTTGGGGAACCGGGACGATTTCCTTTCCCACCGAAGTCTACCGTGAAGTTCTCTATGCCATCGGCCGGAGCCTGATCTTCGCCGGTTTTAATAAACTGGTCTATGTTTCTCACCACGGCACCAACATGGGTTCTCAGGGAGAAGTGCTGCGCACCCTGCGGGCCGAGACCGGTTGCTTCTGCGCCTACTACAAAACCCCTACGGAAAGGGAGTGCGCGGTCGTCGTCGACTTGATGGACGGTCCCCCGGAGGAGACCCCCGGTTGGCATGCCGGGGAGCTTGAGACCTCTACCACCATAGCCTATATGAAGGAAAAAGGGAATTACGAAGGCTCCGTGTTCATGGAGCGGGCCAAGGCCGATCGTGCCCACGCCCCGCGGTGGATGGGACCCGCCTTTTCCAAAAAGGATGGCACGAACACCGTTATCTTCCAGAATTCTGAAAACATCTTCGTTCCGATGCTCCACCATGAGTACTCGGATACGGCCACGATCGGAAATCCGCTCCGGTCCAGCGAAAAGCAGGGCAATGCCGTCTTTGAGAGAATCGCTAATCACCTGGCCGCCTTTCTCGAGGAAGTGAAGAAATTCGATTTCAAAGTTCCGATGGAGAAGCGGGACTGGCCCGGCCGTTTCTGGAAAGGGTAAAAAGATTCAGGAGGGCGTGCAAGAATAACTCTACAATTTTACAAATGCAGTCATTTAATGGAGCAGTGGACTATTCGGTTGGTACAGAAAACGTGATGAGATGAAGCGGAAAGGAACCATTGCTATTCTGGCGACCCTGGATACCAAGGGGCAAGAGGTAGCCTATATGAAGGGATTCTTCGAAGCCCTGGGCCATTCCGCTGTCACTATCGATGTGGGCCCTCTCGGTCCTCCCTCTATCCCGCCGGATATCACGAATGAAGAGATTGCTCGGTGGGGGGGTTGGGAACTTTCGAATTTGATTCAAACGGGAGAAAGAGACCGAATGATGCAAGAGATGGGGAAAGGGGCGATGAAGCTTCTTCTCCATTTACATCAAGAAGGAAGAATCGACGGGGTCATCGGACTCGGAGGCAACCAGGGATCGGCCATTGCGTCCATGGCCATGAAGGCCCTACCCTTTGGATTTCCAAAATATCTTGTCTCTACGGTTGCCTCCGGAAATATCCGGCCTTATGTAGGGCATAAAGACATCGGAGTGGTTTTTTCAGTGGGAGATTTCCTGGGAGGTCCAAACCCAATCACCCGGTCGGTCCTCAGAAATGCTGCGTCGGCAGTGGCCGGGATGGTTGAACATTGCACGGAGGGTGCGAGGGTTAAAATAGAACCGGGCGAGCGGATCGTCGCGGTGACTGCTCTGGGAAATACGGAACCTGCGGTCAGCCTGGCTGTAAAGCAACTTCATGAGAAGGGTTTCCGGGTTGTCCCTTTTCACGCCTCCGGAGCCGGCGGCTCAGCAATGGAAGAGCTGATCGAGCAGGGAACCATCCATGGAGTCCTTGACTTAACCCCTCATGAACTCACAGAAGAGGTCGTCGGCGCCGGGGCCTATATCCCTGTGACATCGGGAAGGCTGAAAGCGGCTGGAGCAAAGGGAATTCCTCAGGTTGTATCCACGGGAGGGATGGAATATCTCTGTTTCGGGCCTAAAGAGTCCATTCCATTGAAATTACGAAAAAGAAAAATCTACATGCACAACCCTCTCAATGCGAATGTGGGGGTTTCCAGGAATGAGATGGCGCAGGTGGGCAAAACTATGGCTGAAAGGTTGAATGAGGCCAGAGGGATGACTGCTGTATTGATTCCCCTGCAGGGGTGGTCCATCTATGGAGCAAGGGGAGGTCCCCTATACGATGAGGGTAGGTATACGACTTTTCTGAAGGCCCTCAAGAACCATCTCAGAGCGGATATCGGGCTGGAAAAGATTGATGCCCATATCAACGATGCTCGTTTTGTGGATCGGTGCGTCACGAAATTAGTTGAATTTATGAATTAAGCTTAAGGTTAAATTAAATTCGACGGGTGGGCGTACTTCCAACCCTTTACGAAGCGGGTTCTTGGTATAGTTCATGGGTAACGTGCGATATCAGCCAGAGTGAAGTCTGTACTATGCCTGGAAACTCGATTGCTGGACATTTCAACGTCCCGCTGTAAAGTTTCTTCAGCACGCTCAATCGCCTATTGGCATTTACTCAAACAACCGTTTGCTGGAGAAAAAAGCCTTTCGAAAATTTGCCCATGGAGGTCAATGATGAAGCCGTCCGATCCAAAGAAGGATTTGTCAATTCCCAAGACCATGAAAGCATGGGTCCTCGATGGCCCGGAACAATTACGACTGGTGGAAAAGCCTGTCCCCCAACCGGGGCCCGCGGAGGTCCTGGTCCGCATTGACGCGGTCGCCATTTGCGGCACGGACGTAGAGATTATTACCAAAGGGCTGCCCGCGTGGATACAGGGCGGTCTTCCCTTCAATAAGAATTTCACGCCCGGCCATGAATACATGGGCACGGTGGCTAAGCTCGGAGCAGGCGTGGACGAATATAAAATCGGAGATCGCATTGCCGTGGAAATCCATGCCGGCTGCGGTCGTTGCGAAAGATGTCGTATGGGCATGTACACATCATGCCTCAACTATGGCTTAAATTACGGAGACAACAACAAGGGGCACCGTGCCAATGGCTTTACCACGGACGGCGGCTTCGCAGAGTATGCGGTCAATCATGTCAACACCTTGGCCCATGTGCCCGGTGAGATGAGTGATGAAGAGGCTACACTGATCGTCACCGCCGGAACGGCCATGTACGGCCTCGACGTCCTGGGTGGACTGATCGCGGGGGAGAGCCTGGCGGTTACCGGGCCGGGCCCGATCGGACTCATGAGCGTGGCCGTAGGTAAGGCCCTGGGGGCTCAGCCCGTCATTCTGACCGGGACTCGAGATTCCAGGCTCAACATGGGAATCAGATTGGGTGCGGACCATGTGATCAATGTTAAAAGGGAGAATCCCGTTGAGGCCGTGAAACGGATCACCGAAGGCAAGGGAGTCCATTATGTGATGGAATGCTCGGGAGCTCCTAACGCCCTGAATGAAGCCATGGACATGGTCAATCGAGGTGGCAGAATCTGCCTCGCTGCATTTCCGGGTGAACCGGTTCCGGTTGATCTGGCCAAGCTGGTGCGCAACAACATTTATGTTTACGGTATCCGGGGCGAAGGCAGGAGTGCGACCCACCGAGCCGCTGCCCTGATGGCACAGAAACGCTTCGATGCAAAGCTCATGCATACGCACACTTTCCCGCTGGACCAGGTTCCAACGGCCTTCAGATATTTTCGCGAGAGAATCGAAGACGCGATCAAGGTGGTCATCAAGGTGCATTAACGGAGGCCTGGGGTTACGGAATACTTCAAAAAGGGAGGATATCCATGGAGAATTTCTCAATTTACCGCTATATGAAACTGGGAATTGTGCATTTCAAAGCTTTCCCGGAGGTATCGGAGGGGAATGGTCCCATCGTGGAAACTCTTCGCAAGATCGTGGAGGATGACTTTTGGACGGCTGTTGAAGTGGGTTGGATGAAGGACGTCAAGGTGAGAAATGAGGCAAGCAAGCTCCTCGAGACCTCTCATATGGAAGTCTGTTACGCAAACCAACCGAGAATGTTCAGCGGGAAGCTCAATGTGAATGCCTTCGACCCAGATGAGAGAAAAAAAGCGATCAATGCGATGAAAAATGGAGTCGATGAGGCCTTTGACCTCGGAGCCTCATGCATCAGGGTTTTCTCAGGCAAACATCCCGGAGAGGAAAAGAAAGAAGAAGGCAAGAAGATCCTGATTGACTCCCTGAAGGAAATCTGCAGGTTCACGAAAGAACAGGGCCCGATGGAGATCTACATGAAGGTCTTCGACTATGATATCGACAAATGCTTTCTCATCGGTCATTTCAAAGACGCAGCCGACGTGGCGACTGAGGTGCACAAGGAGTTCAAGAATTTCGGCGTCCTGGCGGATCTCTCTCACTTCCCCCTTCTCAGAGAAACCCCTGAGAAGGCCATCCCTCTTGTCAAGCAGTTTCCCCTCCATTTCCACATCGGGAATTGTTCGTTCCGCGACAGGAGACACCCTACCTACGGGGATCTGCAACCTCGTTTCGGAATGGCCGGCGGGGAGATTGATACCCCCCAGGTCAGGGACTATCTCAAGCTTTTGCTTGACATGAAGCTCTTGAATCCGGAAAAGAAACCTGTGCTCAGCGCGGAGGTAAGACCCCTTCTTGCGGAGGACACGTCCGAAGTCGTCATTGCGAACACGAAGCGAGTAATCAAGGAAGCCTGGGCAATGGTATAGGCTTCGGCTCAACAAAAGGTGCTGATCATGGTGCTTAGCATTCAAAAGGTCCGCCCTGCCTTCGTCCCGCAAGGCGGGACTTCGCGCAGGCAGGTACAAGGCTTTCTCAGCGTCCTAACCGGGGCCTGCCTTGCCAATTTCTCACAGAATCAAAATAAATAGAAAGGAGGAGGATCATGTCAGGGAAAGGTAGATTTTCTCAAAACTCTTGGAGATTCTTATTTGTGGCCCTTTTGATGGGCCTGTGGGTGTGGGGTGCTGACACTGGCTTCGCAAAAGACGAATGGCCTGCAAAGCAGGTCGATTTGGTCAACCCCTTCGGAGCCGGAGGAGCAGCGGATGTCCAGGCCCGGAAACTGGCAGAAATCATTTCTAAAGACCTGGGAGAGCCCCTGGCCGTGCGGAATGTCACAGGAGCTGGCGGAGCTATAGCCTATAATGAGGTGCACCGAGCCAAACCGGATGGCTATACCCTGATCTGGTATTCCGGCGCCATCAATACATTAGCCGCCAGAAAACAGATCTCTTTTGACTATCAGGCTTTCGAGCATATCGCAGGAGTCGGGTTTGAAACGATTGCAATTACAGTCAATAAAACCGCGCCCTGGAAGGACTTTAAGGAATTCATCGCCTATATTAAGCAGAATCCTGGAAAAGTGACCGTAGGTAATTCAGGGATGGGCAGCGTGACCCATATGGTGCCCGTGGCCATGGCATCGAAAATCGGCGCCCCGGTGGTTCATGTTCCCTTCGGAACCGGATTGGCAGTGGCTGCCCTGATGGGCAACAAGATTGATGCCTCGAGCCAGCACCCTGCTGAGGTTCTGAGCCAGGTAAAGGCGGGAGAAGTCCGTGTCCTGGCTGTCAGCAGTGAAAAACGAATTAATCTCTGGCCAAACGTGCCTACGATGAAAGAATCGGGTGTGGATTTGGTATTTGACCAGTGGAGAGGTTTCGCTGCTCCCAAGAGCACCCCTAAAATGGTGATCGATAAAATGAGTCCTATTGTCAAAAAGGCTGTGGAGAGCAAGGAGTGGACGGATTTTGCCGCCTCCGTGGGAACGACGCCGCAATACCTCGACCCTGCGGCCTTTGCTAAGTTTGTAGCCGAGCAGGATAAAATCACGAAGGAAATCATGGCCGCGGCGGGTCTGACGAAATAACCCGCCGCCCACCCTTTCTCCTCAATGAGGGAAGGTGTGAAAAAATCGCACTGTACTCGTCTCCCCGGTGAAAACCGGGTCCAGAGTATTTGCTGCCCCTAAAAATACTGGATTCTGGCTGGAGTTTATTCCGATGGAAATCGGGACCGGAATGACGTGAACCACCACCAAACCATTTTTTCACAGCTTCGGAAGCGCGAGGAAGGGAGTGAGTAAACTATTTTCTAAGAAAATGTTTATTCGAAAAGAGATTACAAGCAGCCTTGTCATATTGTTCTTCGGCGTAGGGTTTCTGCTCTATGACCTCAAATACCCCCTGGACCAATGGGCAAACCCCGGCCCCGGAGTCTTCCCGCTGGTCATAGGAGCGGTCGTAGTGGTTTTGACCGCTTGGCTATTGGTTCAAGAGGTTCGGAAGCTTAAATCGCAAGGGGCAAAAGAGGGCGACGAGGGAGCCAGACAATCGATAACACCCCTTCTTCAAAGAAGTAGCGCCGAGGCAAAACCTCTCTTCATGATTGTTGTTTTCATCATTTACCTTCTCATGGTAAAGTGGGTCGGTTTTTTTGTCTCGAATTTTCTATTCGTCATCCTCTCCAGCAGGCTCATGGGGGCCAAAGGTTGGGGAAAGCCGATCGCCCTTTCTGCAGGAATTAACCTTTTCTGTTATTTTCTCTTTGTGGCCTGGATAAAATTGTCCTTTCCCAGGGGTGTTTTATTCTGAAGGGAGACCTCTTCAAATGGCTGGACAAGGTATTTTATCTTCGCTGCTCATCGCTTTTCAGCCTGTCAATTTTTTAGCCTGTTTTATCGGCGCAGTCATTGGCACACTGGTGGGGGTGTTGCCGGGTCTTGGTCCAGCGGCTGCAATGGCTTTGGTGATCCCCATGACCTTAAAGCTTGGTCCAACGGCAGGTCTGATCATGCTGGCAGGGATTTACTATGGGTCCATGTATGGGGGCTCCACGACATCCATTCTGGTCAATGTCCCCGGAGAGCCCGCGAGTGTGGTCACCACGTTAGACGGTTATGCGATGGCGCGAAAGGGACGGGCCGGAGCGGCGCTGGCCATTGCAGCCATCGGGTCCTTTGTTGCCGGAACATTCAGCGTCATCGCACTGCAGTTCTTCGCACCCGTTCTTGCGAGGTCTGCCCTTGCCTTCGGGCCTGCGGAATACTTCGCCCTGACGGTTTTGGGCGTGATCTTGCTTTCCAACCTGACCGGAAAATCCCAAGTCAAATCCTTAATCATGATCATGGTCGGTTTGATGCTTTCAACCGTTGGGTTCGACCCCGTGGGCGGTGTGGAACGTTTCTCTTTCAGCCTCGAATCAGCGCAGGGGGGGATTAGTTTTATTGCCCTCACAACCGGCCTTTTTGGAGTTGCAGAAGTCCTTTCAATCATCGCCGCAAAAGAAGAACCGCTCGACCTCCTGCCTGTGAGGTTTCGCGAACTTTATCCCAATCGAGAAGAGATCAAGCGGTCCGTCGCTCCTGTCGCCCGCGGGTCTGTGTTGGGGTTTCTGATCGGCCTCTTGCCAGGGCCTGCTGCCACCATGGCAGCATTCGCCTCCTATGGCATGGAGAGGCGGCTTTCCAAGCATCGGGATGAATTCGGAAAGGGTGCCATCGAAGGGGTGGCGGGGCCTGAATCGGCGAATAATGCGGCAGCAGGCGGAGCGATGATCCCTTTGCTTTCCTTGGGTTTACCCTTTACTCCGACCACGGCCGTTTTATTGGGAGGAATGCTTCTCCACGGCATCACCCCGGGCCCATTGCTCCTGCGTGACCGGCCCGATGTCTTTTGGGGAGTGATTGGCAGCTTTTATCTCGGGAATATGATGCTGCTCATCTTGAATCTGCCCCTGGTTGGCATCTTTGCAAAGATTGTAAGGATCACCCCAAAATATCTGATGCCAACCGTGCTGGTCCTGTGCGTCATCGGGGCTTACGGAGATAACGGTACCCTTTTTGACGTATGGGTGATGCTGGGGGCTGGAATCGCGGGATACGTCATGCGTAAATACAACTATGAGCCCGCCCCCTTGGTCGTAGGGTTGGTTCTAGGCCCGGTCATGGAAAGATCCTTCAGGCAAACGCTCATCATATCCCGCGGAAATATGAGCGGCCTCTGGGATTCGCCGATTTGCCTGGTTTTGTGGCTGATCACTCTGTTGACAGCCGCTCTTCCATTCATCATGCGTTACTTAAGGTCGAAAGCAGGCATCCGTTCCAAGAAATCGACCTCCTAGAAAAACAGTCCAGGCCCATAGCTAAGTTAACTCTTAATATTCAGGAGGTTATTTTCTTGATTTGAAGTAATCCTTTAAGATAGAGCGGTGATCGAAGGCAATTGAATCGGGCAGGTTCGTTTCATTGAAGATTCCAATTTCTATCGCGTCATCTTTAGCCTGAGGTGTTCCCTTAGCTTTTGCCATATAAACTGTTGAAATGCTGTGATGTCTCGGATCTCGATTCGGGTCTGAATAGGTGTGAAATTGATCGGTCAGTTTCACGTCCAGATCGGTCTCTTCCTTCGCCTCTCGTACAGCAGCCTCCTCCAAAGGCTCTCCGTAGTCCACAAATCCTCCTGGAAGGGCCCATCCGTAGGGAGGATTCTTCCTTTTGATTAATACGATTCCTTTTGGCTCGATTTCGATGATGATGTCGACCGTTGGAATGGGGTTCTTGTAGACTTCGATCTCATTCTTACATTTGGCGCACTGAATGGTTCGGCGAGCCACTTACCCTACCCTTTCTCGAGTTTCTCATAACCACGAAATTCTATGTACTTTGCGCCATCTTCAGTAGGTATTTTCTCAGCATGTCGAGTCCAATGATGGCAGCTCTTTCTCGGACCGTCCAAAGTTCGCCGCCGATTGAATGTTCTTGATTCTCAACTCCGGTAGAAGTTGAGAGAGAATAGCAAGTCTCTACCCGGTATTCGCCCTTTTTCTGTTCCTCAGCAATTCCGGCAAACGTGGCCAGCCCGAGATCCGTTCCAAGTCCCACTCGGGATTTATCGGCCAATAACCCAACAACTCTCTTAGAATCATCCCTGAGAGAGTTGAACTCTTCCGCGGATAAATTAAGAAACGCTCTCTTCGAAGTTTCTGAAGATAGAACGCTGCCCTGAACAAAGGACTCAATACCGGTGCTTGCCAATTTCTGAGAGATGATTCCTCCGGTGAAGGCTTCAACTACAGATAGCGTAAGATTTAACCTTTCCAATGCCTTGGCAATGTTTCCTTGAAGTGTTTCATCACCCTCTCCGTAAATCAAGATGCCCAGGCGGCCTCGAATTTCCCGCTCCATTTTTTGGATCAGAGTTGAGGCTTCCTCCGATGTGTCGGCTTTGGCTGTAATTCGAATTCTTATGTCTCCTATAGAGGCAAGCGTCCCCACCGTCGGATTCTTGCTCTCTCTCATCAGGTCTTTGATCTGCTGACCTACGCCGCTCTCTCCCAAACCACATGCCCTCAACACCCTATACTGGATCACTTGACGGTGGAGATGAAAGCGCTTTCGAAGAAAAGGGATAACGGTGTTTTCCATCAAGTATTCCATCTCGAACGGGACACCGGGAATGGATAAGATGACTCCCCTTGAGGTTTCAACGATAAATCCCGGGGCAGTTCCTTTCGGGTTTTCGATGGGAATGGCGCCTTCGGGAATATAGGCTTGTTTTCGATTACTCTCCGCCATTTGAAAGCCCCGTCTTTGAAAGAGAGCATTGATCTGCTCCATAAGATGGGGCTGAAAGGTAAGAGGACGCTGGGTGACTTGGGCCACAGCCTCCCGGGTGAGATCGTCTTCCGTGGGGCCGATGCCGCCGGTCGTGATGACGATCTCGGATCGATGGATGGCAGCGCCGATGGTTTCTTTCATCCGTTCGAGATCGTCGCCCACGGTGGTCGTATGGATAAGCTCGATGCCGTTTTCTGCAAGGGATCTGGAAATGGAAGCGGAGTTCGTATCAATGATCTGGCCCAGAAGGAGCTCTGATCCAATCGCAATCACTTCAGCATTCATCGTTTATCAGAGGAAGAAACAAAGCGCCCCTGGCCTGACTCGAACAGGCGACCTGCGGATTAGGAATGGGGCTAAAGCAAAAAATAAGGCATTGGGCAATGAAAGTCAAGTATCAGAAAGAATTAAGAATGTCTAAGTTTACTGGAATTGACGGGGGATTCTTGACAGACCGAAAAAGGAAAGGGACCTGTCACAGAATCCCCTACATGTGGGAAGGCCGACCAACTGCTTTCAGCCAGGTTACGGGGGATCCTTCCCACCATTTTTTTGAATGGGGAGAGAGGATCATCCCGGGGAAAGGAGTAATCTGGGAATCAAAAAAACACTGACTACCTCCTCTTGGGAGCGACATAGGTATACCGAATCCATCTATGCATACACTTTCAAATTTTTCCTGCCATAAGAGTTTTGCCAAACATTTCTCCTTTGCAGGTTTGCCCAAAATTTTAGGCTATGGAAATTGGCAGAAAAGTTCTTGAAGGGGAGGTCTACGGCATGATGAGAAGAAGAGTGCAATTAGCAGATAGGGAGTGGAAATGGCTCTGGGAGTATACCCGGATAGGAAGTAACGCCAGCCAGGCCGCAAGGGTGGCTATAAGGGAACGTACCTTATTTAGTAATGAAGTTGAAAATTACTTCGTGGTCACTGTTGTGACCTATGTTACCGCCGGTCAACTTAGTATTCCCCACCACACTTCGGATATCTGGCCTACATTGAAGAATAAAATCCCACTTGCTTTTAATCTTGTTGTCCATTTATTCCTTTCTTCTCTTCATCTCCTGATCTCGCACCACCATTTCTAAAAACTCTTCTTTGCTGAATATCCCTTTTCCGCAAAGAATCTGGTAAAGATTCTTCACTTTGGAATAACACGAAAATCGGTACTTGCCATATTTGTCGGTTGAATCTTCCCGTCTCGAATATAAAGAACATAACCTTTCAAAAGACGTGCACGAGGATTTGCAGTGTGAATCTGTACCTTGATCGTTCCTCGTAATCCATAATTTACATCTGTTACCTTAAAACAGTGTGGGCCATCATCTGCGAAGTAGAAGCAAGCTCCCTTGATTTCCGGTTCACCATCTGCCTCAAAACTGATATTCACAATAAATGGTAAGTGTAACCTGATATTTTCCTTTTCTGGAACGAGTATACTTAATAATCTTAGCTCACCGGGAGCAAGGGATTTAGGCACTGTGGCGCATGAAGAAATTTGTAATAAAACCGCTCCCATTATTAAAAAAGCTATTGAGATAGACTCATAATCGCGTGCTCCCTATATCGTCTCTGTCTTCTCTACCCTCATCTCTTTATCCGCCACCCCACCCATCTTCAAGATGTCCTCTTTGATCTATATCCCCTTCTCCCTTGTTAGGGCTTCCTGCGAGACTACCTGGAACAGGAGAAGTTCATCATTGAAAACGATTTGTTTAGGATCACGTGCGATTGCCATAAATCCTCCATTGAGTTCATCCTCAATTATGTCTCCAGTGATCCACCTTCATACTTTTTGAGATGAGATACATCATTCACCACTTCTGCCAATAGCTGTCCCTCTCTCTTGTAAAGAACATTTAAGGCTGCCCCATCCTGCTGAAAGTCCCGGAATCGGTCAAGGGGAAGCCCCAGTGCATAGCAAATTATGGTGCGGTTTACGAAATTGTGACTGCAGAGTAGCAGCGTGCTTCCAGGGGGATAAGGCTTGGTGATCCTTTCCAATGTATCCATAGCCCTAATCTGAACCTCCCCTAGACTTTCTCCGCCAGGCATTTTGAGATGAGAGGGCGTGGTCCTCCAGGTTTTATAAAACTCCTGGTGCTGTGAAATCCAATCCCCGGCTTGCATTCCATCAAGCTCCCCCAGATCCATCTCGATTAAGCCTTGTTCCTCAAAAAAGGGGGGTGATGGGTGGAATGCCTTAATTGATTGTGCTGTTTCCATTGCCCTGATTAATGGGCTGGAGTAAATGGCTTTCAGGGGTTCATCTTTTAATGCCAAGGCCAATGCTTGAGCCTGGTTCTTACCCTCTTTGTTTAAGGGTATGTCTATCCTGCCTTGGAAACGGTGTGTCAGGTTAAAATCGGTTTCGCCATGACGAACGAGGAGGATACGGATTCCTAAAGTCTCGGAATTTTTCTCTGCTTCTTTTCCCATAAAACCCCTTTATTCCTCATCAAATTCTATTTGCCTCTTCCCATATAAACCTCCGAATGTTTATCATGCTCCTCCCAATTCGTTATAGGCCGTAATCTCATTTCCAGACCGTTCGCCCCCCAATGGTTAAAGGTCATTGTTAGAGAATCTCAGTTTAGATTGGAGTGTATTAAATTACAGACGGGGTGTCAATGAGAATTGGGATGATGAGCCTTAGTTGGATGGCAGAGAGATGAAGATATTTGCAGAGAGCCTAAATTGGGGAGTACAAATCTTGCTCTGGATCAATTCGGAGGTTCAACGATTACGAGTGGAAATGTACATAAGAAAGGCAGGGCCATCTCTGGTTCCTGACTTTACTGTCCTGCGATCAGGTATTGATTTATTTCTTAGACTTCTTTCCAAATCCTGGAAGACCCATAAGGTCTGAATAGATAGCCTATTCTCGGGACATGAGTGAATTGAATTAGCCAATTAGGCCCGTTTTTTCGGCTTCATCTGCTTTTCACAGCAAACGATATCGCAGGTATCCATACACCCGCAAACTTCATCCACTGTTACGGCAAGTCCACAAACGCCGCATTTGTAAACATCGCACTTCTTTACAACCTTTTTCGCAACATTTTTTACTGCCTTCTTTTGAACTATGACTTCCTCCTTTCTCAGTTGAAGAGGTCCTTGGTGGGGCGGGCGCATTCCCATTTCGTTGACGAGATTTTCCATTACGACCCGCAATCAGATAGGCCATGATGCACGAATGACCGTTCCTTTCCGTTGACGGGTTCAATATCAAATGATCCAACTGACAATTCCGCTCGCTCTCTCATGCTACCAAGGCCCAATCCCTTTTTGATACTTTCCATATCAAACCCAATCCCATTATTTTCAATCACCAATTCTATCCTATCGTCCGTTTTTCTCGTCAGAGAAATGCTCCCAAGGTTTGCCTTGCCATGTTTGGCAATATTGTTCATGGCCCCTTGCAGGATTCGGTAAATCACTGCTTTCAGAGGATCAGGCACTTGGGTTTCTTCTATTTCGGTCTGTTTCTCAACACGGATGCCAGGATAAGTCTTCTGGTATTCCCGAACGAACCATTCAATGGTGGGCAGCAGACCAAGATCATCCAGAAGGGCAGGTCGCAAATTCATCCCGATTCTTCTAACTTCATCCAAGCTTTGCTGAATCATCGGCATTATTGCTTCCAATGATTCAAATCCTGTCTTGAGCTTATCGCCTACCCTTTCAAGAGTGCTTCTTACGTTAAATGCGATAGCACTTAAAGATTGTCCGAGGCCATCGTGGAGTTCACAGGCAATCCTTTTTCTTTCTCCTCAGCAAGGAGAAGCTGGGAAGTAAGATTTGTGACTTGTGACTCCGATTCCTTTAATGCATTCTCTGCTTTTTTCAATGCTTCTTCTGCATGCTCACGCCCCATCCTGTTTTAATCGATTGAAGATTACTGACTGAAAGAGAGGATAACGCTTCGCCTCACGTGCGGCGCTCCTGTTGTGATTACTCAAACGGCGTTCATTGCAGATTATCGGCACCCACAACGATCAGGTTTTTGTTATTCCCCATATACTTTTATGGTATACTTTGCATAGATCCCTAAAATATTCATTGCATCGTGATCAATGTGTTGAATTTTGGTAATGTTTCCATTTTTCATGGCCGCACTTATACTGCAATCCCCCGTGGCAACCAATCCCAGCATCGACGCGCACTCCCCGGTTCCAACCTTTGCAGACCCTGTGTTTGAAGTTGCTGTCACGGGGGCCTTGAGGTCGGTGTATAAACACCCCTTCACGGGTCCAACAACCGTTGCACATCCCATCAATAATCCTGCCAAAAACATGACAAACAACAAGCAACCTATTATCTTTTTCACAGTCTTTTCCCTCCTTTAATTTTTTCCGCTGTGGGTGCCGTCCGAGATTAAAGTGGTCTCTCATTACATTGATGAAGGACATTCCCTCATTATTTTATACTACAAAATCTGATCTAAGGGCGAAATACATTGAAGGCCGTATTTCGCCGAGAAAAAATGCTGTATTTCTCAAAAAAATGGGCTTTATCTAGAGGATTTTAAGGGTCTGTGTATGGCAGAATTTTAAACTTCGCTGTGGAATGCTATTTCATGCGGAAATGATCGGATGATTTCTCTTTGAAGTGTAGTATTAAACGAAGAAAGCCAGAAATGATGACTAAAGGAAGTACTAAATGAGATTTCCTTTTGGAGATTTTTGGAGCAGGTTGATAGTAAAATTTGGCGACAGCACCTACCTATACGTAACAAAATGGATTGACCGTTAAGACGGCTAAGGGTCATTATCTATTCTGCTTTTTCTTGAAAAAGAAAAGGAGGAAGAGAGATGACCACAGCAGAGCCGATTGTTAAGGAATCAGTCGCAACAGAAAAGAAAGAATTATGAGAGCTGCCTCTTTCATCAACCCTAATCGACGACATTTTATGAGAGACTAATTCAAAGAAGGGCCTCCAAAGGGATACAACAATCCCTTGGAGGCCTCACGTGGGCATCTTTTGGGAACTCCTTCTCATACGGCACTCCAGAAAGTTAGAGGTTAGGTTGTAAGGTTAATTAGGGTCAGGTAGGAAGAAACGATTAGAAAATACTCTTAAATACGTTAACTGTCAAGAAAGAATTTGTTCGGAATTTGTTCGGGGAATCCAACCATCTTGCTAATTTCTCATTGAAATATTGCATGGAAAGGTAGAGATCGAAAAGGAAGATTTCAGGAAGAAAGCGGTGAGTTGAAACTCCATCCACAGGAGGCTTTGACCCGGTGAGACCCGGCCTATAAAGTGGGAAGGACTTGGAGGATTGCGAAGAAAGATATTGAATGGTTGAGGCGGTAATTGTGAAGGCTATCTGCGAATGTTTTGAGAGATATATTGGCGACCAGAGGAAGTAATGCTAAACCGAGGATCCCTTTTACGACCATTAATAGATATAAAGCCTACTCTGGTTTGTTCTATTAAATTGTTTTCTAAAAGGAAATTGAAATGATACCGGGTGGTGCTGACATCAATAGAAAGTGTATAAGCGACTTCACTGACAGACAGTTCCCGGCGTCTGTAAAAGAACATTTTCAAAACACTCTCGGTGACTGCATCGAGATGTGTTTTTGCATCATTCTTTTCAAGTTCTTGGATGAATTGATTCAGTCGTTCTATTTCTTTCCTTGCCTTATTAAGTTGAGATTCTATTGTATTCTTTTTGCTCTTCAAAAAAGTATTGTTCAATTTGATGGCACTGTTCTTTTCCTCAATTACGGATATTTGATCCCTAAGGAGGTCAAGCCGTTCTTTAAGAATGGTAGATGATCCATGCTCGTCAATAAGTCCCTCAATGTAAGCTATCGGGTCCATTTGCGTACACTCCTTATTTGTTGAACCGAAAATATGAGGAAGATACGGTCAAGGGTTGATTGCCATGCACAAGGTATCAAAAAATTGGGTAGAACACAACAAAATTTTTTAAAAATCCATGTCCAATCAAGTCCAATGCTCTTTGACAACTGAATATTGATCTTCTTTTTTGAGGCTTACAACTCATTACTCTGAGATAATTCTTGCGAGTAAAGATTACCGGTAGAAATGCGCGAGATTAAATAAAGCAGGATTTTGTTGCAATCCCTCACCTCAACCCGGCCTTGTCGAGGGCTTCAATCCCACTTCATCTGTCTCGCCCAACCGCAGACTACCACCATTTACCTTTCATCATACCACGCGCGTCCAAATTGTTGCTGGACCCAACGAATTGCGAGTTGCCCACATCTTTCCTCGGATCATACGTCGTTGCGCACCCGATGGATATCAACATGAGAATAAAAGCAACTGTAATGTAAATGAACTTTTTCACCGTTTCCTCCTTATGATTTGGAGACTGAGAGACGTCATCAAGCGGCCCGATTTTGAAAAGTACACCTCGATGGTAAAAGCCATACTCAGAAACCAAGGATTACGAATTGAAAGAGATGATAACAATCTGCGTTTCCTATTTTTTCCCTTTTTCTTCAACCATTCTTTTAGATTGTTCAGCAATGACTTCGATATCTGGAGAAATATCTGCATCTTCGATAGTGAGCCAATCTATTATTAGCCATTTACTACCGAATTTCCGTAACACAAACGAATTTAATCTTTCTTTGTTGTCGTTATAAATTTATTTAACGAATGCGTCCACATCTCCCTCTGGAAGGTGAAAAGTATCCTCCTTCCTGTATTTGCCTTCGCGCATATTGATTATTTCATAAGTCTGCAGGATAGGACTCACTACGTTGAATCTTTTTTCTGCTAAATCCTCATTCCAGCTTACCACTGTCCTTTTTTTGATATTCGAAATCTGATGTCCTGAAGGCCTCATAATAGGTTTTCAGGGCTTTTCCCGGAGTCGACAGCTCTACATCAAAGTCTGTGGAATGCCGGCATGCCAGGCTTATTATAAGTACAATACTCACCAACAAAAGTCTCTTCATTCAAGTATCCTATGGTTCCTATCTCTTGAGGATTTACGGTTGTAATATACACCTTTTAAAGAATTAGGGAACAGAGTGTTACAGGAAGAAGTCTCCGAAACCAGAGGTCCAAAGAAAAGGCTTGACAAGGTGTTTTTATTTTGACAATTAAAATGTGGGTGAGGGTCCAAGTAGCTATTGTCGGAAATAAACCTCAATCAAAAAAGATATATCCGTTGCCAAATTGATTAGACGTGTCCTTGATCAGTGGTTAGAGAAAACAGGGAGGGGGTAAACGTGAGGGATTATCGAGAAGGAGACATTGAGAGTGTTATCCTGACGGAAGATGACGAAGAGTGGTATTTGCAAGCTGACATTTACATGGTTGAGTCAATCGAAAATCTCTTTAAGGGGGTCCGTCCGGGTTCGGAAGAGCGCTACCGAATAGAGGATACATTGTCTTTATGGGAGGTCAGGGCCAGGCAAGATTTAATTAACGGACTTCTTTACCAGGGTCCAGCTAATTGAGGGCGTTGAAGAGGGAAAGTGAAACCATGAAACAGATTATGTTGGTCTTGTTGGCTATGGTGATTGGGTTGGTAGTATCAAATGTCTGTTATGCCCAGTTAGCAAAAGACCCCGTAAGAACATTACAAAGGCTTCAAGCAAGAGTAGAGGCAGGGATTTCCTACCTAGATTATGCTCCTGCCGTGGGTGATGTAAAGCTTGAAGTAAATTTATTTTTACAAAGTCCAGAAGCCAAAGAAAACACAGAATTGGCATGGTCTGTTAAATTATCGATGTCTGTTTATGAGCTTGCCCTTTCTACTTGGCAAATCAGTATTGCTCAGGTACAAACCTACCAGGCTCGTCCTGAAATGATTTTAAAAAGTAGCGTCGAATCCTTGGGTAGTTCGCATCCCGAAGTGGCAGATGCAATATCGGCATGGAATGGAATTTCTGAAACGGCCAGAAGAAATAACCAAATTCCAGTTGAATACATTATTAGTGGTTTATGGAGAGAAGCTGGAAAAGAGTTACAAAAGGCAATTACTTTACTTTCAGAAGGCGTTTACAACAGCCAACAAAAAGCACCACAATTAAAGGCTGTAGAATCCCTACCACCTGAAACAGCAAAACCGGAAAAACCAATAGCATCAACCTCAACTATTCCTCCTTCAAGTACAACAACTGTTGTTACTGTCACTTGGACTTCTGCAGATATTCGCTCAGGCGCAGGGAATGAATTTCCTATCGTGATGACAGTGGATAAAGGAGATAAGTTAACCGTAATTGGAGAACGTGGAGAGTGGTTTAATGTTCGGTTGGAAGATGGAAAAGAAGGATGGATTAACAGTGAAGCTGTTAAGAGCCAAGAATATGCACCTGAGAAACCTATAACGTCAGCCCCAACTACTTTTTCTTCAGGGACAAGGAAAATTCTTACTTGGGACTTCTCAGTTGTTAAATCTGGCCCCGGAAATGATTATCCAGTAATAGCTACTTTCCGAAAAGGTGATAAGCTAACTATTTTGGGGCAATCTGGGGAATGGGTTAGGGTGCGGTCAGACAATAACCAAGAAGGATGGATCAGCAGTAAAGTTTTAGAATAGAGTTGCGCTTCTCCAAAAAGGGGGTGAGCAAATGAAATCATTATTGGGTAAATTGGGAGTCATCCTTATCGGGCTTGCTATCTTTACCTATGGTGAAGTGTGGGGAGCAGATTCAATTAAAGAAGAACATAAGTTACAAGAACGGTGCGGTAAGGATGCAGAGAATTATTTTAGAAGATTTTACGGCACTGGCTATTATAAGAGTTATGAAGGTACTAGCCTTTTTCATTACGCAACCCATTATAATAGAAAATTGAATAAGTGTTTTGTTCTGTTAATGGGAGAACTTATCCCACGCAATACGGAAGAGATGGAAAAGAACGGTGTTACAACTGACAAAGAATTGTGGGATATCAACGATCATATGTTGTATGGATGGTTCTTCAAATTCTATGAGTCCAAGAAGCCTGTCAGGTGCGGAGTTTTAGGAAAGGATTGTCATTCCGAAAGTGAATGGGATTCTCTTGTAAAACCATACATGGAAGAGTAAAGGAAATGAGATGGTTAGGAGCGTTGTGAAAGAAGGTAAACCCGATTAACCTTAACCGGCCAATCGCCAGAGAGAAGGGAACTTATTGATTCATGGTTCATGGTTTGGGACTGGCAGGAGTGAGAAGTCTTGTCCTGAGTAACGTGGTGGTAAGAACGAGAGGGGATGAGGAGGATGGTAGGGATAGAAAAGAACGCCTTTGGATTCGTAACTATAGAACGAAAAAAGAAATCTGAAAGAATAAAAAAAGGTTATCACTTTTACTACTACCACATGAGCTGTCATAAAAATGAGAGGATTGACAGTGTATTTACGAAAGTATGGTTGACGTACAGAAAAAAACTTATGGATGAGAAGGGTAGAGATCCGAGGTTATTCTGTTCTCGGTGCGGAGAGGAAATCAAAATCGAATGACGAGAGGGAGTGGGTTGAATGGGAAGCATTAGCGATGAATACATTAAGGGCTACTGGAAAGGTAAGTGTTAAGGTGATTCTTGAGTGGGTTAGGATTCTCTTTTGCTATATGCTTTTTCCAGAACGAAAACGTTGGTCAGGCTTAAGTGACTTTCATCTTCTGATTCAAGAACAACCGTTGCACGATCAGTCCACTTTACCCTGCAAATCTGTCCATCTGATTGGCGGATATAGATATCTCCTACTTTCATGATACATTTACCTTAAATATATTTTCACATATATCTGTCAGGAAATCAAACCGAAGGGAAGTGATCCTGATTACCATTAACCGGAAGAAAGGAGATGAGAGGATGAGAGTCATGGAGCGACTCCGTAGAACAAGACAGAGAAAGAAACTGACCAAGAGACTAGAGAAAACTTCAGACTACTTAGAGAGGCTTAAGATTGAAGCGGAGATTGAAAGACTCCGATGGAAAAGTAAAGACTCTGTAAAGGACGTAACTCATTGATTCATGGTTCAAGGTTTTGTGGTATAGGCAGAGGCAAGAAGTCTTGTCCTGGGGCTTTCTGGACGCAAAAAACGAAGGTTAAACATGACATTGGAACAATTCATCAGGAAGAACCGAAGGCAAATTGACAGGGTCATTAAAAGAACTTGGCCGAAAGTGAAGCCATTGAACGATGCGGAGCGAAAAGTCTGGATCCTAAACGAGAAAGTCCTTTTGCTTTGGGTGGAGGCGCAAGGAGTAAAAATAAGTGAAGAAAAGGAAAGCAGGTACTCATATGATTCTTTCTTATCACGAATTGTGAGAGGAGAAGAGGACTCGAATCAAAAATAATGTCTGACAAGATGAATTTAATGTGCATATAATGTGTATTAATAGGGGGAAGCACACCGTGATGAAGCGAATTGACATTACGATCTCGGAAGTTCATATCAAGAAACTTAAACAACTATGCAAGAAAGGGGGGATGGGCGTTTCAGAGATCATCAGGCGTGCCATTGATCTTTATTACGAACAGACCAAGACGAAAGGAGGGGTTTGAATGGGTACTATCTACGAAAGAAAGTGGAAGGACAAGGATGGTAACCGGATTGAAGGAGAAATTTTCTGGATCAAGTATTATCGCGATGGGAAGCCTTACCGGGAGTCTTCGAAGAGTGAGAATGTTACAGACGCCCGGCGTCTTCTAAAGAAGAGAGAGGGCAAGATTGCAGAGGGGAGCTTCCGGAGGTCTGCTTCGACAAGGTGACCTTCGACGCGCCGGCAAAGGACCTGGTAACTGACTACACAGTCAACGGGAGGGATACCCTGAAAAGAGTTAAATGGTCAATCGATTGTTTCAAAGGATCTTTTGGAGGCATGAGGGCGACGGATATCACCACGGACAAAATCAAGGCCCATGTTGAGAAGAGGATGAAGGACGGCCTCACAAATGCTTCGATCAATCGGGAGCTGGCAGTTTTAAAGAGGATGTTTAGCCTTGGGGCGGAAAGCACTCCTCCAAAGGTTAAGCTCATTCCTTATATTCCCATGCTGAAGAAATCGAACACGCGGAAGGGATTTTTTGAACTTGATCAGTATTTGGCCCTCAAAGGTGCCCTACCCTCTTATTTGAAGCCCGTCGTTACCTTCGCCTATCACACAGGATGGAGATCCGGAGAGCTTCTAAATCTCACATGGGACGAGATTGACATGAAACAAGGAATTATTTCGTTGAATCCGGGCGAGGCAAAGAGCGAAGAGGCACGGACGGTCTATCTCAATCAAGAGTTAGTGACAGAGACAAAAAACCCTTCAGGCCAATCGCCGTCTTGGTTGCACCTGGGTCTTTCATCGAGATGGGGAGGCTATCGGGAGCTTCAGAAAGGCATGGGCCAGCGCGTGTGGCAAGGCGGGCATTTGCGAAGCCCTGAAAGGCGAAGAAGGCAAGCCGGTTGTGATCAGGAACAAGAAGGGTGAAGAGAAAGTAGTCATGGTCCCAACAAAACTCTTCCATGATTTCAGGAGAACGGGAGTAAGAAACATGGTAAGGGCCGGGGTCCCCGAGAGAGTGGCCATGATGGTCTCGGGACACAAGACCCGGAGCGTCTTTGAGCGTTACAACATTGTCAGTGATCAGGGCCTTAAGGATGCTGCTAGAAAGATGCAGACCTACCATGAGAAGTTGAATTCACCGATGGAAACTGAAGAAAACAAGCGCGCGAAGTGATTCAATTCAAAGAGGCACAAAGCGGGTCAAAAAATTTTTTGACCTTTACGGGCACAGTTTAGGCACCAACAGGCGGAATGAGCAATGGATTCCAAGGGCACAAAATTGGAAGTTATTGAAATTAAAGCGCCCCTGGCCTGACTCGAACAGGCGACCTGCGGATTAGGAATCCGTCGCTCTATCCACCTGAGCTACAGGGGCAACTCAGACAAATTTATGATTTTATTCCTTCTTCGTCAAGGGTATTTTTTACATTCCTTGACAAAGGATGCAAGGAAAGGATATTTGAAATCTATTGGAGGAATAGATTTCATGGATGAAAATAGAAACGAGATGATCAGGGATCTCAAATCTTATCTGGAATATCTCAAGGGAATGGGGATTGTTTCTCTCCCGGTTTCTGACGCAGTTTCCGAGATAAAGCCCGAGCGAACCCGGTCCATCTCGCATCATGACACTGGAGGAAGTGCGAAAGGAATTAGGGGACTGCAAGAGGTGCAAGCTCCATCGGACACGGCGGACGATCGTGTTCGGGGAGGGCAATGAAAAAGCAACCTTGATGTTTATCGGAGAGGGCCCCGGGTATGACGAAGACGTTCAGGGAAGACCTTTTGTGGGAAAGGCAGGTCAGCTCTTAACGAAGATTATCGAATCGATCAACCTTTCGAGAGAAGAAGTTTACATTGCCAACATCGTTAAGTGCCGACCTCCACAGAATCGAAATCCGGAGCCTGATGAGATCCAGAGCTGCAATCCCTTTCTGATGAACCAGATCCGTGTGATTCAACCCAAAATCATCTGTGCCCTGGGGACTTTTGCTGCTCAAACCCTGCTCAAGACCGATACTAAGATTTCAGCACCTCCGCGGGAAATTATTCGATCTCGAGGGAATCAAGGTGATCCCTACCTATCACCCTGCCTTTCTATTGAGGAATCCTGAACGAAAGAGAGAGGTCTGGGAGGACATGAAAAAAATCGCCGAATTACTACTCGCCCCATAATAGAATAGACATCTGATTAACCCCACCCCCACCCTACCCCTCCCCCTGAAGGGGAGGGCAAACGTTGTGTCCCTCCTCCCCCTGAGAGACAGGGAAATCGTAATGTTTCTCCCTCTGAAGGGGACGGAAATCCCTATGTTCCTCCCATTTCAAGGGGGAGGTTAGAGCCTGACCCCGTACTCTACGGGGAGCGGGGATGCGATTATGTCTTCTTAATCATGGGCTCATTAGCAATACATCCGACCAGTAATTGATTTGACGGATAACGTGAAGCTCCCCGGCCAATGGGCGAGGAGCCTCACTCAATTACTACTTCAATTTATAAGAAACGAGTTCCGCATCATACATTCTCGATGTGGCCCAATAATTTGATTTTTCAAATTCTCGCTTTTATGTGTCAGGTTATTTCACTTTATTCAGATACATCGTTCCTTGATATTGTCCAGCTTTCCAATCCCCTTCAAATCTCATTTTACCCTCGCCCTTCCGAAGCGTCAGAGTTACTTGATTATTCCCCCATGAAGTCATAAATCTGCCGTTTTCTATCCTGGCATAAAATGAACTGGTGTTGGGAAGTCCATTGGCACGATGCCACGTCCAACTCCCGCTCAAACCTTCGCCAAATATCTTCATTTCAATCGGCTGGGTGATACTTGGTGGCCTCCTCCTCATAATACCCCTTCCATTCCCCTTTTAGGTCGGGCAGATCAGCTTGAGTAATAGGTTTTACTGGAGCAACAACGCAACTTGTTAAAGCCACCACAGCCAAGAAAGGAATCAGCCAACCTAAAACCGTCCTCTTTTCCATTTAATTTACCCTCCTCTTGTTTTATTTAGTCCTTCGTTAGACCTTTTGACATCATTTGACTAGGTCGGAACCTTTAGATTTCTGGGGACAAAAGGATATCACCTCCTTTCAGGGTCAGGTAATACCAATGAACTGTCATACTCCTCTTTGCCAAAGGGGGATAAAAACCCCATAACTGAGGCATTACCTTTAGTTTCATTTTGCGATGTTCATTTTGAGATTGACGCCATTTTAAGCATATGATATGGTTTGTGACGGTACGTACCGTCACATTTTTTTAATGACTTCCGGTCCTGACAAAAATCTCCCTGTCTTTTCAATGAGATTTGGGGCGGTGAAAAATGGCGGGAAATGCCAGACCTCACTCCATCACAATCGACCTCAATCAGTTCAAACTCCATATTGAACTCAAAAACAGGATTGAACTGACCCTTCATTTCAACTCGCCTTCTCGCAAATTTTATCTCTCCGTGATTGCCTTTGTCGTTAACGAGATGAAAAGATTAGGGGAAAATTACATCCATCCCTCTGGAAGGACATCATGACCTTCTTGCTTTGCTGAACGAAACCGTTGGAGGCTCTGCCGGGTCATCAGAGACAGAGACCTTGCTGTCAAGGATCTACAGAAAATGGCAACATGCCCTGCCCAACCTGGAAGAGGCCCCACTTTTCGTGGTCCTCGGAAGGAAAAAGGGATATGAGGAAGGGATTGGCAAAACCTATCCCTTTACCGAGGCTGAAAAAGATAGCTGGGCAAATCTTTTTGAGTACAAAGGGAGCCATGAGAATGTCAGGCTTAAATTCGCCATAGATAAAATAGGAGCAACTTTAAATGACATTGCCATCATCTATGAGGACTCCTTGAACGGGGAGGCGTGGGAGAAGTTCATATCAAGTCTCAGAAGAGAAGAAGGCAGAACCTGATAAACCTGTTTCAGAAGAGCCTGAGGTTGCAGCTCCTCCGTTGGAAAGAAGGAGGACCTTATTGCCAGGCAGGTATCGCTGGGCGGCCCTGTTGGCCGCGGTCATTGTAGTTCTGGGAACGATCACCTTAGCGATCTGGAAAACCTATTTAAAGCCTGATCCAGGGGATGTTGCTTCTATCGAGAAGATGGAATTCCCACTTCCGGATGAGCCCTCTATTGCTGTGTTGCCCATTGTAAACATGAGCGAGGACCCCAAGCAGGAATTCTTCTGCGACGGGATGACTGAAGGAATTATCACTGCCCTTTCCAAGGTACCAAGGCTGTTTGTGATCGCTCGAAGTTCGACCTTCACTTATAAGGGAAAACCGGTGAAAGTCAAGCAGGTCAGTGAGGAGCTTGGGGTTCGGTATGTGCTGGAGGGGAGTATTCAGAGGTCCCCTGACCGTATCCGGATTAATTTGCAGTTGATTGACGCCCTCACAGGCCGTCACATCTGGGCGGAAAAGTACGATCGTGATCTGACAGACCTATTTGCAACACAGGATGAGATCACCATGAAGATCCTGACGGCTGTCCGAGTGAAGCTGACGGAGGGGGAAATAACCTCCGTGTACTCGAAATCCTTTAAGGGGAAGCACGATCTCGATTGCTATTTGAAGTTAACGGAAGCGAGTGGTTACCTCCCGCGTTGGAATATCGAGAATAGCAACTTGGCCCGCCGGATGGTAGAAGAGGCTATTGCTATGTGTCCAGAGAATCCGGGGGGTTATCTTCTCCTCGGTTGGGTCTGCTTTTACGATTATTGGCAGGGCTACACGAAGTCTCCCCGGGAGACTCTTGAAAAAGGTATAGAACTGGCCAAAAAAGCCCTTGCCACGGATGATTCGATAGCAAATGGCCACGCCTTATTGTGTGCGCTCTATAGGATGAAAGGGGATTTGGTCAAGGCGATTGCTGAGGGGGAACGGGCTGTGGCCCTCGGGCCCAGCCATGCGCCTGCCCTTAACAATTACGCCAATAGTCTAATCTCTTTATGGAGGTCGGAAGAAGCCATTCCCATATACCAAAAAGCAATCCGACTTACCCCCCTTGGTTTACACTATTTATATGACGGTTTCGGACGAGCCCTCCGGAATACGGGGAGGTTTGAAGAGGCGATTTCGGCATTTAAGAAAGCAATTCAGCTTGCGCCTGATAACCTTTTTTATCCTGTGGAACTGGCGGGTACGTACGTTATGATGGGCCGTGAGGAGGAAGCCATTCGACTTCTCCAAGAAGCAATCAGACTCAACCCGAATGCTCCGTTCCCCACCTTTGGATGGCTAGGCACTGCCCTGCGGATTGCAGGTCGGTTTGAAGAAGCGGTTTCGGCATTTAAGAAAGCAATTCAGCTTGCGCCTGATCATATACCCACCCGTATAGGCCTGGCGACGACATACAGTTTGATGGGTCGAGAGAAGGAAGCCCGTGCTGAGGCTGAAGAAATCCTCAGAATAAATCCAAAGTTCTCACTAGATCACTATGCAAAAGAATGGCTTTTCTTTAAGGATCAATCTGAAAATGACAAAGTTCTCAAGGCCATGCGCAAGGCAGGCCTGAAGGTAAATATCCTATTTAATCTGGATGGGGAAGTTTAATTCGTACCCCTTCTCGGTGAGTACGTCGACGACGGCAGAAGCCATATCCCGCATCAAAAGCTCCCAAATAGAAAATCTTTTCTTCGGGGGATAAAGGACGTTCGGTTTCCCTTCGATTCCCACCATCTTGGCAGTGATATCGATCGTATCCTGAAGGTTTCCCAGTTGATCGACCAGCCCCAGATTCTTAGCCTGTTCCCCTGTTAAGATTCGACCATCTGCGATCTGAGCGACTTTCGATCGATCCAGTTTCCTCCCATCCGCCACGGCCTGGATGAATTGCTGATGAACATTGTCGAGCACTTCCTGCATGATCCTCTTCTCCTCCGGAGTCATCTCCCGGAAAGGGGATCCGATATCTTTATGCTCTCCGCTTTTGAGCACCACTCCCTTGATTCCAATTTTCTTAAGAAGTTCTTCAAAATTTGAGAATTGCATGATCACGCCGATGGAACCGGTAATCGTCCCGGGATTGGCAACGATGAGATCAGAGGCACTCGCGATATAATAGCCCCCCGAAGCCGCCACAGACCCCATGGAGGTAACCACTTTTCTCTTCGAGGTTGACTTGATCCTCATAATCTCACGGTAGATCTCCTGCGACGGGCCCACGCCTCCCCCCGGAGAATCAACCCTCAAAATGATAGCTTTGACCCCATCATCGGCGAGATATTGCTGGAGCTCTTCGATCACCCCGGAGGATTGGATGATCGCTCCCTTCACTTCCACAATGGCAATCTTATCGCCGAAGGCAAATCGGCTGCTTTTCCTCCCGGAATAGTGCCCTATAAAAAAAAGAATGACAAAAAAGAAAATGAGAAGTGCGGCAATGACACCCAACCCGATTAATATTCGTCTTCGCTTCATGGGTCCCCTCCATGTATATCAAGTTACTGAGTTATTAGGTTATTAAGTTATTTGGTCATTGACTCACAAAACATCGCAAATCGCATAAAAAGATCCTAAAACCCGTTTATCATGTTTTAACCTTAAGATCAATAACCCAATGACTTAATGGCTTAATTATTTAATTACTCTATTACTCAATACCTTAAATTACTTTTATGACTCAATGACTTCAAACGGGTGAAATGCGAATCGTCTCAAAGGCAGCCAGCTGGAAGATGCGGATGCGCTTCATCTTAACAAGTTCGAGAATGGCCAGCAACGTCACGACGACGAGCCTTCGAGAAGCCTCCTCCGGAAAGAGACGATGAAAAGCGATGCTTCGATTCTCCTTCTCAAGAACCGCTAATATTTCAAGAATCTTGGCCTCAACGCTGATGTGTTCCAAGACGACTTCATGAACGGTTTCCGGTTTTACTTTCTTCAATACCTCCCGGAAGGCTTCGAGAAGCTCAAAAAGGTTCACCTCAATTCTCTCCTCCTCAGGCTCCTCTTCCGCCTCCGCAGGTGTCAGTCGGATGAAAACATCTCGCTCCAATAAAGGCATTTTCTCCATTTCGAGCGCTGCATTCTTGTATTTTTGGTACTCCAGAAGCCTTCGTACCAGCTCCGCTCTGGGATCCTCCTCTTCCTCCTCCTCCACCACTGAGGATTTGGGAAGTAACATTCTCGATTTGATGTGAAGAAGAGTGGACGCCATCAAAAGGTACTCGCCGGCAACATCCAAATTGAGAACCTTCATCAGATGGAGATATTCCAAATACTGTTCTGTGACGAGGGAGATGGGAATATTGAAGATATCTAATTCGTTCTTCTGAATGAGGTGGAGCAGCAAGTCAAGGGGCCCCTCAAACCCCTCCAATCGGAAGGTATACTCTGATCTCTCCTCTGAACGCGAATCCTCTGCAACCATTATTCTATCCCCTGGGCCTTTGTGATATACTCCATTTCATCTTGTCGGGTGATCACGCGCTCATCCAATCTGGCATCGAGCAATCCCGACAAGACCTTTTTGATGGAGGGCCCTGATTTTATTCCCATCTGAATCAAATCTTTTCCTTTCAGGATGGATTTTGTATCTTTTAGTTGTGTGAAATATAGGGAAATATACCGCCGGGTCGTCACCTGGCTGGTCTTGGCCATCATAAAGAGCTTTGATTCAACGGAAAGAGGGTCAAGAACACCGTAGATCTCCGACCGCTTTGGCCGTCGGTCCGTATTGATCCAAGAGTAGATCTGAAGGAGAACCTGGTCCGCATGAAGCTTCCCCTCTCTTACCCTCTTTCTGAGCCGATCATTCATAGCCAATCTTTGGCAGAGCCCCTCTCTTTCCTCCTCTTTGATGAAGTCCATGAGACCATAAAAATAGATCAGCCAACGCTCATATCGCTGCTCGAGGAAAAGAAGGTCAAACCAAGCGATGACATGATGGATCTGCTCACAAAGCGCCTCGGCCTGGTCATCAAATTGAAGGCTGGAATGGAGGAAATGGAAAAGATTGAAATCCCTCATCCGTTTCAGGGCAGGAAGAGGATCTTCTTCCTGAAGGATCAATATGAGCTCCGAAAGAACGCGCCCCCCTGAGAGACGTTCCAAAAAACCCACCTTGACCGCATTCTTCATCAGATTCTGGGTATGTTTTCCGATTTGAAATCCGAACCGTTGTTCAAACCGGATCGCCCGAAAGACCCGGGTAGGATCTTCGACAAACGAGAGATTATGCAACACGCGGATCGTTTTTTCTTTGACATCTTTGACCCCTCCAAAAAAATCGATCAGTTCCCCAAACGCCTTTGGATTGAGCTGGATCGCCAGGGCATTCACGGTAAAATCCCTCCGATAAAGGTCCATCTTGATCGAAGCGCTTTCCACCGTCGGGAGGGCTGCGGGAGACTCGTAAACCTCCCAGCGAGCCGTCGCAACATCCACTTTCAACCCATCGGGGAAGAGAATGATGGCCGTTCCAAATTTCCGATGTGTCCGAATCCGGCACGGGAATTTCTTTTCGAATTCCTCGGCAAAACGGATCCCGTCTCCCTCCACCACGATATCCACATCGAAATTCTCTTCCCTCAACAAAAGATCCCTGACAAACCCACCGACCGCATAGACAGCATATCCCAACCCATCCCCCACCCTTCCAAACTCCATCAGCAGGTTGTGGATTCGTTCGGGGAAACGCTCTTTCATCAATTTGGAAATCACCTTTTTCCGGCCATACAGAGGCAAGCTTTCAAAAAAAGAATCCCCTTTCTCCGATTTCATCATCTCCGTTTGAAGGACCCGCATCACATCCCTTGGAGAAATCGCCCCGACCAATCGATCCCTTTCGACGACCGGGAGGAGGCTCTGGTTTTGTCCGATGATGAGGGCCTGGACTCTCGAAAAAGGAGTTTCCGGGGAGACCACCGAAAATTCCGTTGTCATATATTCCTTCACCAAGGCGCTCTTGAGGCCATGATATTCCGCTCTCTCGACGACTTCTTTCGATATCAGCCCGATCACTTTCTCATGCTGAAGGACGGGGAGAATGTCCAGGTTATAACGGGTAAGTACCTCTCCGGCTTCCTCTAGAGTTCGCTCCGGCTCGATGGTCTTCACCGGATAGACCATCGCATCCGATGCCACCTTCTTGGGCTTCACCATTTCGTTTAACATCTTGACCAATCGATCATGGGCCTCTACCAGTGCCACTCCTTTCACCGTTGCTGAGGCTGCGGTGGGATGTCCTCCCCCTCCAAATTCCGCGGCCACCTCTGAAACGTTCACCTCTTGCAATCGGCTCCTTCCAATCAAATAAACCCGGTCTTCCATCCTGACCAAGACGAACAGGACGTCCAGGTTCTCCATATCTTTCAGTTTATGGACCAGGACGGCAATATCTCCCACATACCGATCCACGGAAGCCTGAGCGATCACCACATCGATCCCGTGAAAGCTGTATCGCGTGGCGGATTGGATTAGATCATTCAGCAGGAAGATTTGTTCTGCCGTGAGTTCCTTGGTGATTACATTCGAGAGGATGTTGAGATTTGCCCCCTTTCGAACCAAGTACCCAGCCGCTTTGAAATCTTCTTCCTTGGTTGAAGAAAAGGTCAGGTTCCCTGTATCTTCATAAATCCCCAGCATCATCAAGGTAGCTTCATCGGGTGTAATCTCAACCCCCCGCTTCTCAAGAATTCCTAAAAGGAGCGTCACCGTCGCCCCTACCTCGGAAATCACCTCCAGCGACCCATGGAGATCCTCAGGAGAAGGAGGATGGTGGTCATAGATGTGAACTTCTAAATCGGGTCTGGACAGAAGCTCTGCAAATTTTCCAATGCGACTGATCTGCCGAGTATCTACCAGGATGAGTCGTCTGACTTCCTGGAGATCGATATTCTTGATCCGCTCCGCCTCGAAAGAATAAAGGGTGGAGTGGATGAAGAAATCACGAAGACTTCTCTCTTGAGAACCCGGAAAGACCAAAACCGCACCGGGATAGAGTCTCTTCGCAGCCAGCATGGAGGCCATAGAATCAAAATCGGCGTTAATATGAGTGGTGATGACGTCCATAACTTTTAGGAAAAAGGGAAGAATGGAATGATGGAGTATTGGAAGATTGGGTTCCTCATAAACAAACTGATGTTTTGTCTTTTATCACTCCATTATCCTGGGTATCTCTTCCCCATTGCTCCAGTATTCCAGTACTCCAATATTCCAGCAATTACCCTCTCGGGTGATAGCGCTTGTGGACTTGTTTTAGTCTCTCTCCGGTCACATGGGTATAGATCTGGGTCGTAGAGATATCCACATGGCCCAGCATCATCTGAACCGATCGAAGGTCCGCCCCCCCTTCCAGAAGATGACTGGCAAAGGAGTGGCGAAGAAGGTGCGGGGTAATCCTTTTATGAAGACCCGCTCTTTGGGCATAATTCTTAAGACTCTTCCAGAAACGCTGCCGGCTCATCCCTTTTCCCGAGCGGTTGATAAAAAGGATCGGACTGTCCTTCCCCTTTGAAAGGACTCCGCGACCAGCCTTTAGGTAGAGCGCAACCCATTTCATGGCTTCGCTTCCGAGTGGAACGATCCTTTCCTTTGAACCCTTTCCATAAAGAAGGACGTATCCTCCCTCCAGGCTGACCTGATGAGTCGGGAGGTGGGTCAGCTCGGAAACCCTCATCCCGGTGGCATAAAGCATTTCCAGCATCGCCCGGTCTCTCACTCCGAGAGGGGTCTGAACATCGGGTTGCTCCAATATCCGTTCAATCTCCTTCAGGCTCAAGATCTCCGGCAATGTTCTCGCGACCTTCGGAGATTCTAAATTCTCCAGAGGATTGGCTTCTAGTATTCCTTCTTGAATCAAGAAACGAAAAAAACTCCGGACGGCCGACAGATTTCTCACGATGCTTTTTGCCCCCAGTTTCTTCTTTTTGAGGGCCAGGAGAAAACCCTGAACGTCAAATTTGCCAACCTCCCGGATGTCCCGAATCCCTTTTCCCCTCAAGTGATCGAAGAACCGAGTCAATCCGTGTCCGTAGGCCTCAATCGTATTTTGGGAAAGGCCCTTCTCAACGACGAGATAATGAAGAAACTGATCCAAGTATTGGTCCATGATGATTCTTTAATCATGAAAGGAAAACAAATGGAAAATCAATAAATGCTGTTATACCGTCATCGCTTGTCATTGCAAGCGATCCCGCCTTAGCGGGAGAGCGCGGCAATCTTAATTTTGAAACGTTGAGATTCGCTTCGTGGCTTCGCGCCTCGCAATGACACTTCGATTACTGTGTTCTTACCAAATAAAAAGCAGAGGTGACCGTTGCCTCTGCTTTGCCGAAGAAAGCCATGGGTTGGAGTCTCTCCTCAGATTCCGGTGTGACCAAATCCCCCTCCTTGCCTCTGGGTCGCCGGGAGATCGTCTACCTCTTCCAACGTTGTTCGGAAAATTTGGGAGATGACCATCTGTGCGATCCTTTCCCCGTTATGGATGGTGAGGGGCTCCCTTCCGAAATTGATCAAGAGGACACCAATCTCTCCGCGATAATCGGAATCGATCGTCCCCGGTCCGTTCACAATTCCAATCCCCTTCTGAACGGCCAACCCGCTGCGAGGTCTGACTTGCCCCTCGAACCCTACCGGTATCGCTACCGCGATTCCGGTAGGAATGAGTCTTCTCTCTCCCGGTTCCAAGATCACCTCTTTCTCCAAAGAGGCGAAAAGGTCCATTCCGGAGGACCCTTCCGTCATATACTGAGGCAGGGGCACAGGACGATCTTTCCTCAACCGTTTGACGAATATTTTCATCTTCGCCCTTCGCCCGCATCGCATTGACTTCTCACTTTCCCACCAGGCGAATCTTGTCCAAATAGTTTCCGTTCATCGGACCCAAAACGGTTAAACAAAATAATCGTTCATCAAAAATCTCATTGGCTAACTGGCGAACAGTTTCTTCCGTCACCTCGTCAATCCCCTTGAGGATCGTTTCCACCCGGAGGTAGGATTGGAAGTAGATCTCGTTCTTTGCCAGACGGGTCATCAAACTATCCGAACTCTCCATACTGAGGAGAAGATTTCCTTTCAGTTGCTCTTTTGCGGTTTGCAGCTCTCCGTTTTTCAAAGGTCCCTTCTTGATGTGGTTAAACTCGTTGATGACCAATTCGATGACCTCCTGAAAAGAGCCCTCGTTGGTTCCCGCATAAACGACCACCAGTCCCGAATCGATGTAAGTCGGAAGATAGGAGTAGACGGAATAAGCCAACCCACGGTTTTCACGGATCTCCTGGAAGAGTCTTGAACTCATCCCCCCTCCCAGGATGGTGTTCAAAACATACGAAGCGAATCGAAGGGAATGGTTATACTGGAGCCCCCGGGTACCGAGACAAAAGTGAACTTGCTCTAAGTCCCGTTTCCGAACATTGGTCGTGGAGATCGGATCCGGTTTCCTCCTTCCCGTGGCTTTGTCCGATCTCGGAATCTTACCGAACGTCATCTCGATCATGTCGACCACCTGCTGGTGTTCCAAATTTCCAGCCGCGCAGACGACGATTCGGCCGGGTGGGTAGTTCTCCTTAAAGAATTGGTGAAGCTGATCTGGGCGGAACGATTGAACCAGCTCGGAAGTACCATAAATCGGAAAACCGAGCGGGTGGTCTCCCCAGCAAGCCCGGTTGAAAAGATCATGGATGTAATCGTCAGGAGTATCCTCTACCATTTTGATTTCCTGAAGGATGACCATCCTCTCCTTCTCCACGTCTTTTAGATCCATAAGAGAATGAAGAAAAATATCGGAAAGCAGATCAACCGCCAGGGGCAAATTCTGATCGATCACTTTGGCATAAAAACAAGTGTACTCCCTTCCTGTAAAGGCGTTCAGGGTTCCACCCACAGAGTCAATTTCCTTCGCGATGTCAAAGGCTGTCCTTTTCTCCGTCCCTTTGAAAAGAAGGTGCTCGATAAAATGAGAAATGCCATTTTCATAGGGTTGCTCATCTCTGGATCCGGTGACCACCCACACTCCGATGGAAACCGAACGAAGGTACGGAATTTTCTCTGTAATCACACGGAGCCCATTATCGAGGACGGTCTTTTGATACCCGGATCCGCTTTCTGCCAAAAATGGATTCATGGAATCGTGCATTTTCTTAGTTTTTGTTTCCATTCCGTTTTATTCCCTTAACCGCTTTTTGTCTCTCTACCCATTGCCCCCTGCACTCGGTTTCGCCTCCTTCAGGGCTGCCTTGCGGCTTAACCGAATGCGGCCCTGTGGATCGATATCAATCACCTTGACGAGCACTTCATCCCCTTCTTTCAGAACATCCGAGACCTCTTTCACGTGGCCCTCTGCCAGCTGGGAGATATGGACAAGACCATCGGTTCCCGGAAAAAGTTCGACAATGGCACCAAAACCCAAAATCCTAACTACCTTCCCGTTATAAAGAGCGCCGACTTCAACTTCCTGGGTCAGCCTCTTGATCATATAAATCGCTTTTTCGATCGCTTCATAATTCGGAGAAGCGAGTTTCACCAGTCCCGAATCCTCCACGTCGACTTTCACGCCGGTCTGATCGACGATGGCTCGAATGTTCTTTCCCCCTGGGCCGATGACATCCCGAATTTTCTCCTGTTTGACCTGGAGGCTGACGATCCGGGGAGCGTGCCGCGAGAGGTCCTTTCGGGGTTCGGAAATCGTCTCGTTCATCTTCCCCAAGATGTGGCATCTGCCCTCTCTGGCCTGGTCGAGAACTTTCTTCATAATCTCTTTTGAGATTCCCCGAACCTTGATATCCATCTGGATGGCGGTAACCCCTTCGGACGTGCCCGCCACTTTGAAATCCATATCCCCCAAATGGTCCTCATCCCCCAGGATGTCGGAGAGCACAGCGCTTTCGCCACCCTCCAAGATTAAGCCCATGGCAATGCCCGCCACTGGGGCTTTGACGGGAACACCCGCATCCATGAGCGAGAGGCTTGATCCACAGACCGTGGCCATGGAGGAGGACCCGTTTGACTCCAGCACCTCGGAGACGATACGAATGGTATAGGGGAATTTTTCACTTGACGGAAGAACAGGCAGAATGGCCCTCTCGGCCAGTGCCCCGTGGCCAATCTCTCTCCGGCTGGGCGATCTCAACGGGGAGACTTCTCCCGTACTGAAAGGGGGAAAGTTATAGTGAAGCATGAAGGACTTATAGGTTTCTCCGCTCAAGGAGTTAATCTTTTGTTCGTCTTCGGAGGTCCCGAAAGTAACCACAGCCAGAACCTGGGTTTCTCCCCGCGTGAACAGGGCAGAACCGTGCGTTCTGGGGAGAATGCCCACCTCACAGGAGATCGGACGGATTTCGGAAAGCTTTCTCCCGTCGATTCTCTCTTTCTTTTCCAAAATCGATTTTCGGACCAGCTTGCGATAAACTTCTTCCAAGGCGGCCTTCGCCATCTTTTGAGAAACCTCATCCTCGGCCCCGAGTTCCTGAAAGGTGGACTGAAGGATCTCCTCCAATCGTTCTCTTCTTTTCCCCTTCTCTGTGATATGAAAAGTGTCCCAGAGTTTCTCTCCGGCGATGGCGTTCACTTTTTCATAAAGGCCCTCTTCCGGTTTCCGGAGCTCAAACGCTCGAGGCGGGAGGGCTAAGGCCGATTTCATCTGTTTTTGGACATCGATCACCGGTTTCAAAGATTGATGGCCGAATAAAATGGCCTCCAAAATCTCTTCTTCTTTAACCTCCTTGGCGCTTCCTTCAACCATGATGATTGCGTCCTCACTCCCTGCCACAAAGAGGTCAATATCGCTCAGTTCCAATTCTTCATGCGTCGGGTTGAGAACGTACTCTCCGTCAATCCGACCTACTTTTGCCCCTGCAATGGGGCCTTCGAATGGGATATCGGAAACGGAAAGAGCGCTGGAAGCTCCAATCATGCCTAAGATGGACGGATCATTATCCTCGTCGGCAGAAAGAACGGTGGCGATAATTTGGATCTCGTTCTGAAACCCTTTCGGAAAAAGGGGTCGAAGGGGTCGATCAATGAATCGAGAGATAAGGGTCTCTCGATCCGTGGGCCTCCCTTCCCTCTTAAAAAAACCGCCCGGGATCCTCCCGGCGGCATAAGTCATTTCCTGGTAATTCACCGTCAGGGGAATGAAATCGAGCCCTTCGCGCTTCTTCTCGGAGGTCACAGCCGTCACCAGCACGACCGTCTCTCCGTACTGGACCATGACCCAGAACCATTCGCCTGTTTTGCCACCTTTCCTGTTTCTATGGAAAAGGGCCTTCCTCCCAAATCGACCTGTAGCTTTTGAACCATATGAATCTCTTCACTCCTTTTTTCATTGAGAACAGGTTGGCACTACTTCCGCAGACCTAATCTGTCAATGACCGTTCGATAGCGATCCACCTTGTTCTCTTTAAGATAGTTGAGGAGCCTCCTTCGCTGTCCAACCAGTTTGAGAAGACCCCTTCGAGAATGATGATCACTCTTGTGTAATTTAAAATGTTCGGTCAGATATCGGATTCGTTCGCTGAGAAGAGCGATCTGAACCTCGGGAGACCCGGTGTCCTTTTCGTGGCTTTTGAATTGTTCGATGATCTCTTTTCTCTTTTCTTGAGCGAGCGCCATGAAATTCCTCCTTCTTTGGAATCTAATACGATATCTTCGGTGAGTACAGACTGCTTCCTTGGGGCTGAAACACTCTCAGCGGTCGAAGGGCCACCACCCCTGGAAGGGTCCAAGGAAGATCAGCCCCCCTCAATTCTGATTTCAAAATGGCTACCAACCCTCCTCCGGGAGAGGACATCTTGAGCCATTCTCCTTTTTCGAAGAGCCGGAAGGTTCTTGGCGGCAGAGATCCTGGACCATCATCTCCCTCCCAAAACGGGCTTTCTTCACCATCGGCTCGTCTCCGATCACCTCGGGTAAACCGGGCAAAGCTGCATTCAACGAGATCAACCAGGGCGAAAGGGCATCGGGCGCAGTGAGATCTTTCATCTTCTCCCAGGCGATCGCCTGATCAAGCGTGAAAGGGCCGCTTCGAACCCTTCTCAGGCTGAGAAGGTGAGCGCCGCATCCTGCCATCCTCCCGATGTCTCTTCCCAGGGCCCGGATGTAGGTTCCTTTCGAGCAGGAAACCTTAAAACGGACAAGGGGGAGGTCCACTCCCTCCGTCTGAATCTTGTAGATCTCCACCTCTCTTGGTTTACGCTCGACCTCCATCCCTTTTCTGGCCAATCGGTAAAGAGGCATCCCTTGCATTTTGACGGCCGAAAACATGGGTGGAATCTGACGAATCTTCCCCACAAATCCACGGAGGTGGGACTCAACCCTCTCAGGCTGAACATCCCTCCAATCCCGTCTCAGGACGACCTGTCCGGTACAATCATCGGTCGTGGTCTCTTCCCCCAGTTTAAGGACCGCTTCATATTCTTTCGGACCTTCCAACAAAAATGGAACCAGCTTCGTCCCTTCGTTGATCACAATCGGCAAAACTCCCGTGGCAAAAGGATCCAGGGTCCCGATATGGCCTGCTTTTTTAAGCCCAAATCGACGTTTGATCTCCCTGACCACATCCAGGGAAGTGATCCCTTCTGGCTTATCTACGACGAGGAGACCGTCAATTCCCCTCTTCTTCCCCATTGGGCTCCTTTCCCCGGTGGATGTCTCGAATGACCTCTTCCATGTGAATCGCATATTCGATGGAAGGGTCGAATTGAAAGACGATTTCGGGAGTATACCTCAGGCGGAGACGCCGGCCCAATTCCTTCCGGACATATCCCTTTGCGCTGTTCAAACCCTCCTCCGAACTCTCCCTCTCCGCAAGGGTCCCTGCCACACTAAAATAGACTCTTGCAAATCGGCAATCTTCAGAAACGGTCACCTTGGTGATGGTCACAAAGCCAATCCGCGGATCCTTGATGGACCTCAGCAGCATCTGAGAAACTTCTTTTTGAATCAAATCCGCTACTTTTTCGGACCGTTTTCCTTCCATCCGAACCATTCAGAAACCTAGAGCGAGATGATTTCAATTTCCGAGTGCACCATCTCGACCAGGTTCATTTGCTCAATAAAGTAGATCACTTTGTCCAGGCTTGAATTGATATGCCTTCGATCATTTCCAACCGTGCAGAAACCCATCTGCGCTCTTTGCCAAAGGTCATTGTCTCCCACTTCTGAAATCGCGACGTTAAAACGGGTTCTCACCCGATCGATCAGCTTTCGGAGGACGTGTCGCTTTTCCTTTAAAGAATGATTTTCAGGAATCCGAAGGTCAAGTTTACAGACCCCGACCACCATCTTCCTCATCCTTCCCTTCTAGGAGTGTTTGGCTCTCTCGAGGAGACAACCTGATGGGAGATCACGCCAACCGAGTCTGAACTTCTTCCATCTCATAAGACTCGATGACATCTCCCAGTTTAATGTCATTAAAATTCTCAATCCCGATACCACACTCGAGCCCTTGATTGCAATCCTTCATGTCATCCTTGAATCGCCTGAGGGAAGTAATCCGGCCGTCGTAGACGACCACATTGTCTCGCAGCAATCGCGCATGGGATCCTCTGACCACTTTTCCATCGGTCACGAGACTACCCGCCACGGTTCCTATTTTGCGGATGTTAAAAACCTGGATCACCTGCGCTCTTCCCAAAAGGTGCTCTTTGTAAGTGGGCTCCAGCAGTCCTTCCATGGCGTTTTTAATGTCCGTCACCGCATCGTAGATGATGGAATACGTCCGGATATCCACCTGCTCCTCCTCCGCCAAGGACTGAGCTTTCGGACCCGGCCTCACATTAAAGCCGATGATGATCGCGTTGGAAGCCGAAGCCAAATTCACATCGGTCTCTGTAATCCCGCCGACCGCATCGTGGAGGATGTTGACTTTCACGGCATCCGTAGACAGTTTTTTCAATGCCTCTTTCACGGCCTCAATAGACCCTTGAACATCCGCTTTAACAATGACATTCAACTCCTTTACTTCCCCTTTTTTGATCTTATCATAAAGCTCTTCTAAGGAAACTTTGCTTAACTTAGAAAGTTCCTTTTGACGAATTTTTTCTTGTCGGTGGAGGCTGATCTGCTTGGCCATCCTTTCTTCGGAAACGACAATAAAGGCTTCTCCGGCTTCGGGAATATCCGTAAATCCCACCACCTCCACCGGGGTAGAAGGAGAAGCTTCTTCTATCTTCTTCCCTTTATCGTCCAGCATCGCCCTGACCCTGCCGTAGTGGGAGCCGGCAATAAAGGCATCTCCTGTCTTCAACGTCCCTTCCTGCACCAGCAGGGTCGCCACCGGACCTCTCCCCTTGTGCAGTTTGGATTCAATGATCACCCCTCGCGCCGGTTTATCCGCGTTTGCCCTTAATTCCAAAACCTCTGCCTGAAGAAGAATGGAATCCAGTAACTCCTTAATTCCCGTCTTCTGCTTGGCAGAAACCTCGGCAAAGAGGGTCGTTCCTCCCCATTGTTCCGGAACAAGATCATATTCTGAAAGGTCTTTCTTTACCTTCTCCGGGTTTGCCGTCGGCTTATCGACTTTATTGATGGCAACCACGATCGGAACCTTTGCCGCTCGGGCATGATCGATCGCCTCTTTCGTCTGCGGCATCATCCCATCATCGGCAGCAACCACCAAAACGACCACATCCGTCACCTGAGCTCCTCTTGCCCTCATGGCGGTGAAGGCTTCGTGGCCCGGAGTGTCAATAAAGACCACGTGTCCGTTCTCTAATTCGACATCATAGGCTCCGATGTGCTGAGTGATGCCCCCCGCTTCCCCTTCCACCACGTTCGTTTTTCGAATCGCGTCCAAAAGCATCGTCTTCCCATGATCGACATGGCCCATGATGGTGACCACGGGTGGTCTGGGTTTCAACTGTTCGGGAAGATCTTCTTTCCTTTCCAGCAGGTCCTGCCGCTCCAAGGAGACTTTTTCTATCTCATAGCCAAACTCACCGGCCACCAAAGAGGCGACATCCGCATCGATGAGTTGGTTAATATTCACGAGAACGCCCATTTCCATCAACTTCTTAATCAATTCCCCGCCTTTCACCCCCATCCGCTTCGCAAGATCCCCGACGGCGATGACCTCGGCGATTCGAATGATTCTCTTAATGGCTTTGGGAACCGTCACTTCTGTTTTCCTCGAGGTCTTCAGTACGACCTTTCTCTTCATGGGACGGAAGGTCTTGGGGATGGGTTCGGCTTCCTTGCCTTCGCCCTTCTCTGGCTCAGTTTCATCCTCCCCTAACATCCGTTCCTCTATCCGCTTTCTCTTTTTTATAAATCCTTTCTTTTTTGCGAGAGGTCCTTGTTTTTCTTTTTCAAGTAATTCTTCTTTTTCCAGCAGCTTTGCCGGAGGCTTGATCAAAAGGGCGTCCTTCGGCTTCGGTGCTTCAACCTCCTTTTTGACTTCCGCTGGCCCTTTCGCCTCTTTTAGGCCGACCGGAGGTTGCAGAGCCTCCGCCGGTCCCGCAGGCAGAATTTCTTTTACTTCAGCTTTAGCCCCGACGGAAATCTCAGGCTTTTCAGGCGCTTCCTTCTTCTTTCCTCTCCCCGCAGGCTGCTCCTCCTTCTTGGGCTCTCCTCTTTCAACCGGCTTTGCAATCTTCAGTTCAGCCTCGGTTCTTTCTTCGGTTTCTTTCGCTTGTGGAATTTTCCCTTGGGCTATTTCAGGAACAATTTCAGGCTTGACAACGGTCGACTCGGGGGCGGCCTCCACTTTCACTTCCAAAGTCCTCGCCCTTCTTCGAATCACCGTAGGTTTGACCCGCTTCTCAATGATTTCCTTCTCAGAATTCCTTTCAATGATCTTCTCATCAGATGAGGAGGCCTTTTTTTCTGGCTCGGGGGCCTTCTTATCCCTCATCTTTACCCCCATCCGTTTCAATTTCTGAAGCAGTTTATCATCCTCCATCCCCACTTCGCGTGCAAGATCGAGGACCTTACTTTTTGTCATCCCCTACCTCCCGTATCCCAAACCTTTACTCCCTCCTCAAAATCTCTTGCCGACGGAAATCGGAAATCCGCCACATCCAAGCCCCTCGTTCCTTTTCTTCTTTTCTTTGCTAAGTCTAAACAGCGGTCTGAACAGAGGTAAAACCCGCGCCCCTGATGAGGCTCCTTCCCGTTCACCACCACCACTCCGGACGCACCTCGGGTCAACCAGATCATTTCCTCTTTCTTCTTTTTCTCCCGACATCCAATACAAGTACGAATGGGAACATGGCCTTTATTGCTCATGCCTTCTTCCCCTCGACATAGTGTTTTGCAGACTCGATCAATTTTTCGGCCTTCTTGGTTCCGATTCCTGGAAGGTTGGAAAGTTTCTCCACATTCGACTCCAGAATATCGTGAACAGTCTTAAACCCGCCCTCTTCCAGTAATTGGGCCGTCTTTTCTCCTACTCCCTCCATCTGCCCCACCGGATCAGAGGCAGGATCCACAGCCATGGGGGCAGTTTCTGGGCCCGCCTTCGCCTCCTCTTCTTTCTGAGACAACCGCACCGCCTCTGCGACGATCTCCCTGGCCTTTTCTTTTTCAAGCCCCAAAACCCTTGCCAACTCTTCGGGATCAACCTCGGCCACTTCCTTCATCGACCGAAAGCCTTCGTTGTAAAGGATGCGGCTCGCCACGTCTCCGATGTCAGTAAGCCCCTTAAACTTTTCCAGAATTTCGCTTGAGATTTTCTCCATCCTGGATTCGCTCTTAATGTCGATCTTCCAACCTGTCAATTTTGAAGCCAAGCGTACATTCTGGCCCTTCTTCCCGATCGCAAGAGAAAGTTGGTCATCTGCCACGACCACTTCCATATGACGATTTTCCTCATCGATATAAACCCTGGAAATCTTGGCAGGGGCCAAAGCATTACATACGTACTTGGCCTGATCTTGAACCCAGGGAATGATGTCGATCCGTTCCCCTCGAAGTTCCTGGACCACGTTCTGAACCCGGGAGCCTTTCATGCCTACACAGGCTCCCACCGGGTCCACATCTCGGTTTGAGCTGTAAACGGAGATTTTAGCCCTTTCCCCCGGTTCCCGGGCGGCACTGATAATTTTGATCATCCCCTCGGAGATCTCGGGCACTTCCATCTCAAACAACTTGACCACGAATCCTGGATGAGTCCTCGAAAGAAACATTTGGGGTCCTTTTGAGTTTTTCTGAACGTCGAGGATGTAGGCCCGAAGTCGCTCCCCTTGCCGATAGCTCTCCCCCGGAATTTGCTCCTTTGATAAAAGAACCGCTTCTGCGCGTCCGATGCTGATATAGAGGTTTCCTTTCTCCATCCTCTGAACGCTCCCGCTTACCAGATCCCCTTTCCGATCCTTGAACTCATTGAAAACATTCTCCCGCTCAGCGTCTCGCACTTTCTGGATGATCACCTGTTTCGCTGTCTGGGCTCCGATCCGGCCGAAGTCCGTGTTGAGTTTCACTCCCAGACTATCTCCGATCTGAGCTTCGCTGTCCAATTCCCTTGCTTCTTTCAGGGAGATTTCCTCCGATGGATTCGTTACTTCCTCCACCACTTGCTTGAACTGAAATAGCTCCACTTCACCTACTTCCTCGTTAAAGTGGACTTCTATTTCCCCTTGGTGTCCATATTTTTTTCTTGAAGCAGTCAGCACCGCTTGTTCCAGCGCTTCGATGATCACTTTCCGATCAATCCCTTTATCCTTTCCCACTTGATCAATCACGTAACTGAGATTGGATGGCATAACACATCTCTCCCTTTCTAAAAGCTCCCCGTCTAGCGCCAAGGCGTCGCGAGGTCATAGAAAACGGTATCTCACCTCGTACGGTGTTCCTTGCGGAACACGTCTTGGTCAACCTCCAGATTTGCTTTTGCCACATTGGAGAGGGGGATCTGGAAGATCCTTCCTTCCGCCTGTATCTCCACGCCGTTCTCGGATACCCCCAGGAGTGTTCCTTTGAACTGCCGGCGATTCTCGATAGGATCGACGGTTTTGACTTTGACCAAACGATGAAGATACTTCATAAAATCCTTTTCGGTTTTCAGCGGACGGGTAAGACCGGGGGAAGAAACTTCTAGCGCGTACGAGGTTGGTATGATATCCTCCACATCTAAGCTCCTTCCGGCTTCCTGGCTGACCCGGGTGCAATCGTCAAGAGTCACCCCTCCCTCTTTATCCAGAATCACGCGAAGAACCCATCCTCCAGATTCTCTTCGATACTCAATATCTACGACTTCCATTCCTTCGTTTAAGACGATAGGAAGAATGATTGCGCGGACCCGGTCTACAATCTCTCTCTCCATCATTTCTTTCGCCGAGCGGCTCTTCTAAAAAAAAAGCGGGCAAACAGCCCGCTTTTTCAGCAGACCAACTAATTACACAAAAATATACTACAATTCGCGCGGGGATGCAAGAAAAAAGTTTATCCGACCGGTGTAAACTGCCTTGATCATTGCCGAGAATTCCGCGGATTTCATCCGGAGGCTAGTTCTCCTTCTTGAGAGAATTGGATTCTCCATGATCGGAACCTCGCAAAGATTGGATTTCTTTCTCCAGGCGTTCAATCGTTCTTTGTTTTTGGCGAAGACTTTTCCCCAACTGGAAACGCCTATAAAGATCACCTACACCCCCCATCAAAACTCCCAAAACGACAGAGCAGAGGATGACTAAAAAGAGAGGGACTCTTGGAATCTCAAAAAACTGATACTCATTCAACGGGGAGAGACCAAACCGGATGGAAACCTGCTCCGTGTTTTGTAAGAAAAAAAAGATGCAAACGGCAAGGATCACTACCATGAAAATAATTTTGACCCATCCCACTCTCTCATCCTCCTTTCTGGACGCCTTTTTTTCGCAAGAGATCCCCAAAAGCGGAGCGAAGCTTCTCGTAAGTTTCTTCTAGATATTCAGAAATAACTCTTGTTTCTCCGAGGACGGGCATAAAATTGGTGTCTCCCGCCCATCTCGGGACAATATGAAGATGAAGGTGGTCTTCTCCGGCACCCCCCATTTTTCCAATATTCATCCCAATATTGAATCCATGGGGACGGAGGCTTGCTTTCAGTGCGCGCACGGAAACCTTCAGTAACTCAAAAAGCTCCTTTGATTCTTCAGGATTCAATTGCTCCAGGTTAAGGCAATGGCGATTGGGGACGACCATGAGATGCCCGTTGGTATACGGAAATTTATTCATGATCACAAATACATGTTGCCCCTGATAGAGAATGAGGCGTTCTTGGTTCTTTTTCTCTTTAAGTTTTTTGCAAAGGAAACACCCTCGCTTTTTTTTCCCTAAAATGTACTCCATTCTCCATGGAGCCCAAAGATAGTCCATGTCTTTTCATCCCTTCGCGCAATGAGATCCACATTCCATTTTCTGCAAAGCATCTTGATGAGATCATGGCCTGACCTCTTTTCAACTTCCGTCGCTCGTTTCTGATGCCTCTTTTCGACAAGGCTCAGGCGCATTTGAGGCGTATCGATGCTCTCGCTGAAAAATTAAGAAGCCAGTTCCAGGTTGAGGTAAAGATAGTCTTTCCAGGGATCAGGGGTCTCTTTGATTCCAAGACTCATCGGCAGGAGGGGTATCCAGATAGGTGCCCTGGGCTTTCGGATCAGCGACATCCCTGCTTCCTCGGGTGTTCTCCCGCCCTTTTTGAGATTACAGGTCGTGCAACAGGTCACCACATTTGTCCATTCTGTCTGTCCGCCTTTAGACCGTGGGATGACATGGTCGTACGTCAATTCTTTGTGTTCAAACGGCGTGCCGCAGTACTGGCATTTTCCCCGGTCCCGGACATAAAGATTCTGTCGTGAAAACTTAACGATGGGGGTTCTTCTCCTGATCAAACGATTTAATCGAATCACAGCAGGAAGCCTCAACGAGAAGCGGACGCCTCGAATCATACGGTCGTACTCTTCGATCACTTCCACTTTTTCCAGCGTCATCATGACGACGGCCTTTTTCCAGGTTACCACTTTGAGTGGTTCAAAAGTGGAGTTGAGCAGTAGTGTCCATTCCATGGTTTAATGATCACCCGGAATATTCCCTTGAAGTTTGAGTACATATATCGACTTTTGAATCAATTGTCAAGTTTTTTGAGGAGCGTTTGCCTAGTTCTTCGTCACCCGTGATCCCGGGAAGGAACCCCAGCCCCTTGCCAAACCTTAATCCTTAATCCTTGATACCGACGAGGTTCCCCTGCAACATTTGGCCATGGCCGCGTCCAAAGAATTCGGGACGGAACGTGCCCCACCCCGCCAAAGACGGAGAGGCGGGACCAGGGGGCACAATTGGATGAGAATACATTGCCCCTGCAGCAGGAGCGCCACCCCTAAAGGGGCAAGCTTCAAACTCGCTCCCTCTGGGTTGGCAACGACTCTGTCCCCGGAAGAAAAAACCGGACCAGGACAGGTTTGGAGGAGCGAGAATTAGAGTTACATTCAAATCATTTCGTGATAACCTTACATTAAGATACTTCGATCGGAGCAGACCCCGTTAGAAAGTCTTCTGCTTTCTAATGGGAAGGCTCTCACAGGGCACTAAACCTCGCTTGCTGAAAAAGGAATGCTTTTCCTTTCTAACGGGGCAGAGATATTGGAGGAGCTCATCGTTATCGGTTCCGGAACAGGCGTCCCCACTTTAAGAAGAGGGGCTCCCGGCGTTATCGTTTTCTCGGACAGTACCCGTTTCTTGATCGACAGTGGTTCTGGAACATTGAGGAGGATGTTAGAGGTTGGAGTGACTTGTCGAGATCCCGACCTTCTCCTCTATACCCACATTCACCCGGACCATGTTTCTGACCTGGTTCCCATTATTTTTGCCACGAAGTACGCAGATCAGCCTCGGGAAAAAGAGTTAGTGTGCGTGGGAGGACCCGGTTTTGAGTCTTATTTTGAAAAATTGAAGAATCTTTATGGCTCCTGGATTGAGCCCCGATCTTACCCATTGACCATCAAAGAGATTTCTCAAGAAACACTCGTCTACCGTGACCTGAAAATCTTGTCAAGCCCTATGGCTCATATTCCCGAGAGCATTGGGTATCGAATCGAGTTTAAGGGTGGCAAGACCATGGCCATCTCCGGGGACACGGATTATTGCCAAAATATAATCGATCTAGCCTTTGAAGTAGACCTGCTGGTTCTCGAGTGCTCCTTCCCGGAGGGCAAAAAAGTAGAAGGCCACCTTACCCCTTCGCTTGCCGGGAGAATTGGACTCGAATCGCGATGCAAAAAGCTGCTGCTCACCCATTTCTACCCGGTGTGTGATCAATTCGATCTCTTGAATCCATGTCGGCAGGTCTACCCGGGTCCGATCATTCTGGGGGAGGACTTGATGAGGATTAAAATTTGACAATCACCCTCTTTTAGGATAATTTGTCTCCAGGAGGTAAATCCTTGAAAAGATATAAAGGTTTAATATTGCTCTCGCTGTTTTCCCTGGTTGTTTTTGCCTCACCGACGATAAGCCAGGAAAAGGCGCCCGTCTTTACGATTGAAATAGATGCCATCATCAACCCCGCCATCGCCAAATTCATCGTCGATTCCATTGATCAGGCGACTCAGCAAGGCGCCCAATGTCTGATCATTCAGCTCGATACCCCCGGAGGGCTGATGGAGTCGATGAGGATCATCGTAAAAAAAGAGCTCTCCTCCACTATCCCGATCATCGTCTATGTGGCCCCGGGTGGGGCAAGGGCGGCTTCTGCCGGTGTTTTCATCACCATGGCGGCGAATATCGCCGTCATGGCTCCCGGAACTCATATCGGAGCAGCTCATCCGGTCAACTTGGGCGGGGGTGAAGCGAAAGAAAGCAAAACGATGACAGAAAAGATCGTCAACGATACGGTTGCTTTTGTCAAGAACATCGCCAAGACTCGAGGGAGAAATGCGGATTGGGCTGAAAAAGCAGTAGTCAAAAGTGTTTCCATCACTGACGAAGAAGCGGTTAAACTCAATGTCGTTGATTTTATTAGCCCAGATATTACAAGCCTTCTCACCCAGATTGACGGGAAGGTTGTAAAATTCAACGGAGTCACCCGGACCCTTCAGACGAAAGGAGTTCATCCCCAGCCCATTGAGATGAGCTGGCGAGAAAAGCTCCTCGATATCATCTCTAATCCGACCATTGCTTATATTCTCCTCATGCTGGGAATTTATGGTATCTATTTTGAGCTCTCAAGTCCTGGTGCCATTCTCCCCGGGGTGGTCGGTGGAATCTTTCTTATACTCGCCTTTTATGCGTTACACATGCTTCCGGTCAATTATGCAGGCTTAGCATTGATCTTCTTCGGCATACTCCTGTTTATTGCGGAGATCAAGGTGGTCAGCCATGGGTTGTTAGCCGTCGGTGGCGTCATCTCCCTTTTCTTAGGTTCCATGATGTTATTTCGAAGTTCGGCTGAATACTTGAGGGTTTCGATGAGTGTCATTATCCCCGCAGTCCTGGTGAGTGCAGCATTCTTTATTTTTGCAGTGACGAGAGCCATCAATGCACGCTTGAAAAAACCAACCACAGGCATGGAAGGCCTCATCGGAGAAGTAGGAATCGTTTCCACACCGATTACCCCTGAAGGAAAAGTATCTCTTCACGGAGAATTCTGGAACGCGACGAGCGACCAGGAGTTGAACGAAGGAGAGAAGGTTCAAGTCATCGGAATAGTCAATTTGAAGCTAAAGGTCAAAAAAATTCAGTAAGGAGGGAATAAAATGGGTATGACGGGTCTTCCATCAGGTTTCTTTTTTCTCATTGTCTTTATAGTGATCGTCGCTGCCTCCGCAATCAAAATCCTTAGGGAATACGAACGGGGGGTTATCTTCCGACTGGGAAGGCTGATCGGCGCCAAAGGGCCGGGTATCATTTTTATCATCCCGGGAATTGACAAACTAATGAGGATCAGCCTGAGATTGGTCACGCTGGACATCCCGCCCCAGGATGTCATCACCCGTGACAATATTTCCATCAAGGTCAACGCCGTTGTCTATTTTCGCGTCATGGATCCAAATAAGGCGGTCGTCGAAGTGGAGAATTATCTTTATGCCACCTCCCAATTGGCTCAAACCACACTTCGAAGCGTCGTGGGGCAGGCGGATTTAGATGAATTGCTCTCCCAGAGAGACAAAATCAACTTGAAACTCCAAGATATCTTAGATAAGCACACAGAACCATGGGGAATCAAGGTCTCTCTGGTGGAAACCAAACAGGTAGATCTGCCGGAGAATATGCAGCGGGCCATTGCCCGCCAGGCAGAGGCGGAAAGGGAGAAGAGAGCCAAAATCATCCATGCCGAGGGAGAATTCCAAGCTGCAGAAAAATTAACTCAGGCTGCCAATGTAATCAGTGTCAATCCCACAGCCCTCCAGCTAAGGTTCCTTCAGACCTTGGCGGAGATTGCCACGGAGAAGAACTCAACCACCATCTTCCCTGTGCCCATTGACATCATTAGTCCCTTTTTGAAAAAGTAGTATGAACCATCTCGACCGTTTCCTTTCAAACCCCTCCTCCAGGACGACCTGGAGAAGGGGTTTCATTTCGTTTTTTTGCCTGCTCTCAGAGAGTGATCCATTTGACTCCAGATGCCATGCAGAATTTGAGCTTCTCTCTCATCCATTTGGCTTCTTCCAAACAGCCTCCTCAAGACCCGCATGATTCGTTTGGAATTATTCGAATCCAGGAACCCGATGCGAAGAAGCGTTTTTTCCATGTGTTCGAGCATCCTCTCCTGCTGCTCGGTCCGGGCCAAGCGAACCTCCCTTTTCGGAATCTCAGCCGAAGCTTTGAATAACTCATAAGAAACCACCATCACCGCTTGTGCAAGATTAAGAGAGGGAAAGGATTCCATGGACGGAATCCTGCTATAGAGATGACAGAGAGACAATTCCTCATTAGTCAATCCCTCTTTTTCCGATCCAAAGGCTAAGCCGATCAGATTCTTTTGAGAGATGGGAATGAGCTTTTTTGTCAAGGCTTCGAGTGCCAGATCCGGATTCCTCTCTTTTCCTCTGCGGGAAGTCATTCCGACCACACAGCCCATTTCCGAGATCGCCTCCCGGAGTGTCATAAACTCCTCTGCTCTTTCCAGAACATCTTCCGCTCCCGAGGCTAGTTTATAAGCGTTGGCGAGGAGGGGGGAGCATCCGTTGACAACGGCCAACCGGCTTAACCCCATATTTTTCATCGCCCTGGCTACCGAACCAATGTTCTCAGGGAATCTGGGCCTGACCAAAATAATCCAGATGGAATCGAGACGCATTTTTCTTCTCATGGGCACTATTATAGCGACCAAAAATAGCCTTGACTATCAATTTTTTTTATCTTAATTAGACTGCATCTATTTTCGGGAATAAAGAGGAAACAATTGATGAAGATGAAAGTCCCTTTTTTTGACCTGGCGGTTCAGGTGAAATCCATCGAAGATGAGATCCGGTCCGCCCTGGATGAAGTATTCCAGAACCAGCAGTTTATCATGGGACCCAAGGTAAAGGTTCTGGAGGAAACCATCGCTCAGTACTGTCAGACCCGCTATGCCGTCGGAGTGGCTTCCGGGTCAGATGCCCTGCTCCTCTCTTTGATGGCTTTAGGTGTTGGGACGGGCGACGAGGTCCTTCTCCCTCCTTTCACTTTCTTTGCGACCGCAGGATCGGTCTCTCGCCTCGGGGCCACCCCTGTCTTTGTGGATATCGACCGGGAAACTTACAACATGGACCCTTCCAAGATCGAAGAGAAAGTGACGGCCAGAACGAAGGCGATCATCCCTGTCCATCTTTTCGGACAATGCGCGGATATGGACCCTCTTCTACGAATCGCCCAGGAGAAGAAACTTTTTGTTATTGAGGACGCTGCCCAGGCTTTGGGTGCCGAGTATAAGCCCAAGGCTGGATCAAAGGGACGGCGCGCCGGGCAGATTGGCGATCTTGGATGTTTTTCCTTTTACCCAACCAAGAACCTGGGTGCCTTCGGAGACGCAGGCATGGTCATCACGGATCACCCCGATTTGGCAGAGAAAGTGAGACTGCTGAGAGTCCATGGAAGTCAGCCCAAGTATTTCCATAAGGCCATCGGGATCAACAGCCGTCTCGATACGATTCAAGCCGCCGTTCTTCTGGTGAAATTTAAATACCTCGAGAGATGGACCGCGGAAAGACAAAAGAAGGCTGAACGGTATCAGGCATTGTTCCAGGGCCTTCTCTCTTCGGTCGACGGGTTCAGGCTCCCGACCGTTCAAAATCAGAACCGTCATATCTTCCATCAGTATGTGATCCGTGTCCCAGAAAGAGACCGTTTGAGACAATTCCTGACAGAAGAAGGGGTTGGTACGGACATCTATTATCCCGTCCCCCTCCACCTCCAGGAATGTTACTCTTTTCTAAAATATCGTCGAGGAGACCTGCCAAATTCTGAGAAGGCCTCCGAAGAGGTGTTAGCTCTCCCCATTTATCCTGAGCTGACAGAGGATCAACAAACCCAAGTCGTCAGCCGGATCAAAGCCTTTTACAAGAAGTAGCCCGGGGAGACAGGGATATGAAGACGGCGCACATCGAAGAGCGACTGATCAGAAAGATTCTTGGAAAAGACGCTTTGATCGGGATCATCGGCATGGGATATGTCGGCCTCCCTCTGGTGTTGAGGTTTTGTGAAGAGGACTTCAGGGTTTTGGGGTTTGATATCGATTCCAAAAAAGTCGCCTCCCTGAAGAGGGGGAAGAGCTATCTGAAATCAATCCTCTCCTCCCGGATTTCCCCATTTATCCGCAGCGGCCGTCTAACGGTGACCGATGACTTTTCCCGTCTCGAAGAACCTGATTGTATTTTGATTTGTGTGCCGACGCCGTTAACTGAAAAAATGGAGCCGGACCTCCAATATATAGAAAACACGACCGAGGCCATCCGCCAGAATCTCAGGAAAGGCCAACTGATTGTATTGGAAAGCACCACGTATCCGGGAACCACAGAGGAATTGCTCCTTCCCAAGTTGGAATCGACGGGCCTGAAAGTCGGAAAAGATTTCTTCTTGGCTTTCTCCCCGGAGAGAGAGGATCCAGGAAATAAACGATTCATGACACATCAAATCCCCAAGGTCGTGGCCGGGGTCACTCCATCCTGCCAAAAGGGGGTTACCGCCCTGTACAGTCAAATCATCAAGAAGGTTGTTCCTGTTTCGTCCCCCCGAGTTGCAGAATTAACCAAGCTCCTCGAAAATATCTATCGTGCTGTAAACATTGCCTTGGTGAACGAATTGAAAATGTTGACGGATCGAATGGGAATTGATATCTGGGAAGTCATCGAGGCCGCCAGCACCAAACCCTTTGGGTTTTCACCCTTCTATCCGGGCCCCGGAATGGGGGGCCACTGCATTCCCATTGATCCCTATTATCTCTCCTGGAAGGCTCGAGAGTACGATTTCACGACAAGATTTATCTTCTTGGCAGGAGAAATTAATGTCCACGTTCCTTACTATGTGGTCGCAAAGGTACAGGATGCTCTCAACATGAGGGGGAAGAGTATCAAGGGAGCCAAAATTCTGATTCTGGGGGTCGCCTACAAGAAGGACGTCGACGACGCCAGGGAATCCCCCGCCCTGGCCATCATGGACCTGCTTCGGAAAAAAGGAGCCGTACTTCTCTATCACGATCCCTACATCCCAATCCTTCCCTCTTTTAGAAAATACTCTTTTGATCTAAAATCGTCCCCTCTGACAGAGAAGGTGCTTGGCAGGGTCGATGCCGCCGTGGTCGTCACGGACCACAGTGTTGATTATCAACGGATTGTCAAGCTCGTCCCCCTCATCATCGATACCCGGAATGTCACGAAAGGATTGGACCGATACAAGAAGAAAATCGTCAAAGCTTGATCCGAAAACCCTGGCCTGCTCCGCCTGCTATTGAAACCCATGGCCGCTTAAACGTTCGTCTCAAAGGTTTCCGAGGCCCCTTCCAAAGCCAGGGCATGCCGGGCCGCTCGGCCCAATTCTCGATCGAAACGATGAGTGGGTGCGTAGACCCGGCAGATAGCCACTTTGGCTGGAATATATTGAAATAGTCTTCTAAGGGGTTCCCTCGATATTCTTTTGACCCCTGGGTCGAAAATGCGAAGCGTTCCCTCCGCCGACTCATGCCAGGGGTTGAAGGGCCTCGGGTCGTGGTGAGCCATGTCGACGTGGAACTCCAACCCTTTCAGGTGTCTCGGCAAAAAGTCTGTGATCCTCTGCTTGACTTCCTCCGGTTTCAAAAAGATCGGTCGTCCCGTTTCCATTTCTCTCAGGGTCAGCTTCTCCTCAAAGATGCTACTCCACTTCAATTTTCTCGAGAGCACCTCTGCCCACTTTTCCCCCAACTGCCTTTCGAGAGGCGACAGAGATCCTTTCCATTCCAAAACTCTTTCCATCACAAACCAGTCGGTGAGCAGGAGGTATCGATCGATTTCCTCCATCGGATGGAAGGGACAAAGAATTTCCATCGTCGGTTTAAATATCTCCTGCAACTGAAGATCGATGGCGCGCGTCGTACGGTGATAATAAACGTTCGAATAGAGGTAGAGACGCGCATTGAGAAACATGGCCAATGCATCTAATCCCCTCTTGTCCAAGATCAGGCCCTCTTTACTAAAGGAAGTGTAGTAGAGGAGCCGCCGCCAATCCACCGGACCGATGGACACACCCGTCATGTAAGCATCCCGAAGAACATAATCGATATTATCAAACGTAAAGATCCCCCGAAAAAGTTGCTGAAGGAAGTTCAGCCACCTCGGATGTTTTCGGCCCTCCTTCTTTTCAGGCCTTTTGATCAGAAAGGTGATCTGCTCAGGATCCAGGATTTCTCCCTTTCTGAACAGACCTCTGGGACTACGCCGAATCCCTTTGATCAGAGAAGCCATTTTTTCCCGGATGATCAACTGCCCCATCCCCTCATGATTGGTATGAAATCGAGAAAGATATTGTTCATCAAAGAAATGGCAGAAAGGGCCGTGTCCGATATCATGGAGAAGCCCGGCTAGCCGAAGGAGTTCCTGCAAATAAGGGAAAGAGGGAAGTTCTGTTTTGAAGATCTTGAAGAGAGAGGGATAAATCTGCTCAGAGAAAGTCCCTGCGACATGCATGGTTCCGAGGGAGTGTTGAAAACGAGTATGTTCGGCCGCCGGAAACACCCAACGAGCGCTCTGCAGCTGGAAGATTCGGCGAAGGCGCTGGACCCAGGGCGTATCGATCACACCTCGTTCTGTTTCCTCCCCTTCGATCCGGTCCGTCATCACAATGTAATGATAAACAGGATCTGCGATCAATCCGGTTCCCTGGGTGACCTCTGCCTCTTTCATGTCCGTGAAACCCCTTTTCATGATTCATGGTCAGAAGGTTCGTCCCCTTTTTCCTTGTCCTCGGGATGTATGAATCTCACCTTTTCAGCAGCGACCTCCCGAAGGGCTGTGACAATAGGCCTGTTATCCGCCTCGACCAACGGCTTGGCACCCTTCATGATCATTTTGGCCCTTCTTGCCGCCAGGATTACCAGTTCAAACCGGCTCTCCACTGTCTTCAGACAATCTTCTACGGTGATTCTAGCCATCTTTTTCCTCCCATTGTTTTATATTTGCCTCCAGGATCGGATTCTTATCCCTTCGACATCGTTCTGCAATAATAATCGATTTCAGTTTCCCAAGGGCATCCTCAAGGCTATCATTGACGATCACGTAACGGTACCCGTAGGCCTCTTCCATATCTTTTCTGGCATGGGACAATCGAAACTTGACCCTTTCAAGGGAGTCCACCCCTCTGTTGATCAATCGTTCTTTGAGGACCCTTAAGGAAGGGGGGAGGAGATAAATCAAAACGGGCTGGGCAATCTCTTTCGTGACTTTCTTCGCTCCCTGGGTATCGATATCCAGGATGAGGTCGACCCCCTCCAGTTCCATTTTCTTCAAATCGGGCCGAGGCGTCCCATACCGGTTTCCCAATACCTCCGCCCACTCCAGGAAATCATTCCTTTCCACCATCTTCTGAAATGAGGCGTGGGAAACGAAATGGTAGTCCTCTCCCTCTCTCTCATCGGGCCGGGGCAAACGGGTCGTAAAGGATACAGAGAATCGGAGGCCCGGCAACTGATGGATCACCTCTCTGACCAAGGTGGTCTTCCCGGTCCCTGAGGGCGCTGAGATGATGAAAACCAGTCCAACCCCCCTTTCTTTCATCTCGTGCTCAAACCCGAAACCCTTTTCGTAGATGAAACTCATTCGACGTTCTGCACCTGTTCCCGAATCTTTTCCAGTTCAGACTTGATCTCTACCACTCTCTGCGAGATCTCTGCATCATTCGCCTTGGCGCTGACGGTGTTCACCTCGCGATGAATCTCCTGAAGCAAGAAATCCATCTTCCGACCCACGGGGTCATTCCCTTCTAACAAACCCCTGAATTGGGCCAAGTGACTCTCGGCCCTGACAGTCTCTTCGGTGATGTCGGTCCGTTCTGCCAGGAAGGCGACCTCCTGTTGAAAACGCGAGGGGTCAGTGTCCAACCCCTCCAAAAGAGATCGAAGTCTATCCTGAAGCCGAGTCAGGAAGGCCCTGAGGCGTAAGGGAAATTGTTGTTTGATCATTTGCAGCTGCTCGGCAATGTTCTTCAGGCGTTGCTGTAAATCTTCGGTAAGTGATTCCCCTTCCAATCGTTTCATGTCATCCATGTTCTTAAGAGATTGCTTCAGGACGGGAAGAATCTCCTGCCAGTAAGGTTCTATATCCCCCAATTCTTCTCTCGCGACGATCACATCTTTCGCTCCAGCCAATAAGTTCAACGTAATCTCGTCCTTCAGCCGAAGCCTCTCTTTCAGGTCATGAAGGACCTGGTAATATTGCTCAGCTAAGTCGAGGTCGACTGTAAGTTGAACTTTATCCTCCCCGGCGTTGTCCAGCCTAAGGGAAACGTCAACCCTTCCTCTCGACACCTGGGACCGGATGATCTCCTTCATGCGATTTTCGAAAAGATTTAGCCGCTTGGGAAGTTTGATGTTGATGTCACTGTATCGATGATTTACGGAGCGAGACTCCACAACCACCTTCCCCAAGGTCGTATCCCCTTCTCCTCTTCCAAACCCTGTCATCGATTTCAGCATAATCGGTGTTTCCCCTCTCTTAAGTCTTCCAAATATTCTTTGCGGAATTGATTGAAGAGTCGGATGACCGCTTCTTGTCGATAATCCGGATAGGTCCACTCTAAGGCTTGGAAGGATTGATGACGATAGATCAATTCCAGATCAGCATAGATGCCGTCTCTGAGATAGGGGCGATGGGTATAACCTTTGGTTGTGGCGAGGATCACGTGTTCCAAACAGACGTATCCCGGATCGATATTGATTCTTCGTTTTCCGCCCAGGACCGCATATTTCTCTTCGAGACGATTGGTGGTCTGTTTAATATCGGGGAGGCGGGGAATGGGGATGAGATGTCCGAAGGTAACGAAATGGCGGAAGAGAGGTTTCCCCATCTCCGCGGTGTAATAATCGGTGAAGTCAAAAGGGAATCTCTCGCTGACCGTGTCGGTTTCGCCAAAGGCCGAGCAAAGGTCTTCCACTCCCTGATCAAAGACTTCCTTTTCCATAGCAATCAGGCTCACAAAGAGTTTAGCGCGTTGGGGTTCCTTCGGTTTGCCCATGTCCTTCATCCTCTTTTTTCAAGTAGATGAAAAACTCCCTATTTCCCCTGGGGCCGAGCAGTGCAGATTCCGTGACGCCCAGAACCGTCAGCCCCAGCCCTCGACCGAAGGCTGAAATCCTAGTGATCACACTTTCATGTAGCGTCTTGTCCCTCACGACTCCGCCCTTCCCTACCTCCCCCTTCCCGACTTCAAACTGGGGTTTGATGAGGCTGAGAATCGCCCCCCCTCTTTTAAGAAACCCAAGAAGGTGAGGGAGAAATTTTTCAACGGAGATGAAGGAGGTATCGATGAGAATCAAATCTATCTCTTCTTTTACTTCCTCCCGCTGGAGGTACCGTATGTTTCTCCTCTCCAGGCTGACGACCCTGGGGTCCTTTTGGAGCTTCCAAGCCAGCTGCCCGTATCCCACATCTACGGCGTAAACTTTCTTCGCCCCTTTCTGAAGAATACAATCCGTGAATCCCCCCGTCGAGGCCCCCACGTCCATGACGATCATTCCCTTTGGATCGACCGCAAAGGCCTTGAGGGCCCCCTCCATTTTTTCACCCCCCCGGCTCACATAACAGGAGTCCCCTTCTTGCACACGAAGGTTGGCGTCGCCGTCTATCTGAGCCCCCGGCTTGTCAACCCTCTTTTCGTCAACCGTGACTTTCCCTGCCATAACCAACGCCCTGGCTTTCTCACGGCTCGACACTAACCCTCGTTCCACTAAAACTTTGTCGACACGGTCTTTTCTCGCCATCTCGCGGGGACAAACTCGATCCGTCGCCTTTTCCGGGGCCGAGGCGCAGGAGGTGGTCAAATTATTTCGGGTTGGGAAAAGCTCTCTTTAAAGAGGTTTCAGCTTGACTTGAATAAACAGGGTCTGCCCATCCTTCTTCAAACATCTTCTGTACCTCTCTAAGAATTCCATTCTCGTCAATTCCGTATTTTTCTCTGAGCAGAGCTTGTGGTCCGTGTTCGACGAAGATGTCAGGAATTCCCAGGCGACTGACTTGAGCCGGAAAAAAACCTCTCTCTTGGAAGAGTTCGAGCACCGCGCTTCCAAACCCTCCCTGAAGAACATTCTCTTCGACGGTGAGGACTTTCCCGGTCTTCTCGGCCCAATCGCACAGCAAGTTTGCGTCCAGAGGTTTTAAAAACCTACTGTTGATGACGGTGGCCTGAATCCCGACTTCCGCCAATCTTTGCGCTGCCCGGAGGGCGGGATGAACCGTGGTGCCGATGGCGATGATGAGAATATCCTTTCCTTCCCTCAGAACTTCGCCTTTTCCAATATCGATCGATTGGAGAGCCGCATCTCTTCTTTTGCCCTCCCCTTTCCCCCTCGGATACCGGAAAGCGACCGGGCCGGGACACTCCATGGCGGTTTTGATCATATGCTGAAATTCATTTTCATCCTTGGGAACCATCACGATCAGGTTCGGGATATGGCGAAGATATGAAAAATCAAAAACGCCATGATGCGTCGGGCCATCCTCCCCCACAATTCCGCCACGGTCCAATGCAAAGACCACCGGAAGCCTTTGTAAACAGACATCCTGCAATACTTGGTCATAGGCCCTCTGTAAAAAAGTGGAATAGATGGCCACGACAGGTCGCATCCCTTCGAGGGCGAGCCCAGCAGCAAACGTGACGGCATGCTGTTCCGCAATGCCAATATCATAGAATCGATCAGGGAATTGCCCCGCGAATTCCTCGAGGCCCGTTCCGCTCTGCATGGCGGCCGTGATCGCGATCAAGCGCTTATTCTCCTTCGCCAGCCGGCAGAGCGTTTCCCCAAAAATCTCCGTATAGCTGGGGGCGGTCTTCTGACTGCTCTTGAATTCACCCGTCTCGACGACAAACGGCGGGACACCATGAAAACGGGAAGGATCCATCTCTGCAGGGGCATACCCTTTTCCCTTCTTGGTGATCACATGGATGAGGATGGGCCCCTCCAATTTTTTAATGTTCTGAAAGGTTTCGATCAGGTAATCCAGGCGATGGCCGTCGATCGGCCCGATATACTTCAACCCTAATTCTTCAAAAAGGGCACCCGGCATGACGAGACCTTTCAAAGACTCCTCAGCCTGCTTGGCAAACCGAAGGACCGACTTCCCGATTCGAGGAAGGGTTTCCAAGAACCCCCCCATGTCACGACGAACACGGTTTACGAACTGTCCGGTCATCAACCGGTTGAGGTAAGAAGAGAGGGCTCCCACATTCGGGGAGATGGACATCTCATTGTCGTTTAGAATGACGATAAGATCCCGGTCAATGTGCCCTGTCTGATTGAGACCTTCAAAGGCCAGACCTGAGGTCATCGACCCATCCCCGATGACCGCGATGACCCTTCCCTCTTCACCTTTGAGCCTCCGGGCCTCCGCCATCCCAAGGGCGGAAGAGATGGAGTTGCCACTATGGCCGGAGTCAAACGCATCGTAAGGGCTTTCATCTCTCTTCGGAAAACCGCTGATTCCTTTGTACTGCCTCAGCGTCTGAAAGCGATCCCTTCTCCCTGTAAGGAGCTTATGAACATAACTCTGATGTCCGACATCCCACACGACTTTATCCCATGGGAAGTCGAAAACATAGTGCAGAGCCGCAGTCAACTCGACCACGCCCAAATTAGAGGCTAAATGCCCTCCTGTTTTTGAAACCGTGGAAATGATCTCCTCTCTTATCTCTCGGCAGAGCTCCACCAGTTCCTCCTGGTCTAGCTGCTTAATATCATGAGAGGTTTGTATCCGATCTAATACCTTCTCCATGGGTCAACCTTCCTTATCCCTTCTTGCCAAAAATATCTTAAAATACCGATGGGGCCTGACGACCATGCAGCAAAAGGAGTCTACCTTCTTACTCGTTACCGTCTTCAGAAATTATTTCGTCGGAGTTTATCGAAGAAGATTGCCCCGAGTTCATGGACGGATCGAAAGGGTGTGGTTTGAGCATTCCATTTTTGTCTTTCAACAGAATCTCCACTTTCTTCTCTGCCTCATCCAGTTTTTGGTTACAGAATCGCGACAATCGGATGCCTTCTTCAAAGAGTCTCAGGGATTCTTCCAAAGCAATATCCCCCTCTTCTAATTTTGACACGATCTTTTCAAGTTTATGGAGCGCGTCTTCAAACTTTTCTTTTGCCATCGCCCTCCCCTTCCCGGATTGCCGAAAGTCCTCCCGACCTTAAACGAAGGCAAGGACCCACGATTGAGAATTAATTCTATATTTTATAAGCCATGATCGTCAAGACCTGTCCGTTTTTTCAACCCCACAGAACAGTTTTCCTCGGAAAAGCTTCACCTCCACCCTGTCTCCTTCCCGGACATGGCTGGCGTCCCTTAAGATTTCTAACGAAGGAACTTGACGCGTAATACTGTACCCCCTTCGAAGGATTGAAAGGGGGCTTAACGAATCCAACTTTCCGAAAGCGCCTGCCATTCTATGGCGGTGAATTTCAATCCTGTGTTTGATGAGTTGCTCCATTCGCCTTTGACCCTCCGAAACGAATAACCTGAGATTCTTCAACCTTTCCGCGGGAATTCGAAGAAGCAGTTTTTCACTGAGGTGGGATTGTTTCTCCCTCGTTCTTTTAAGCGTCCACGAGGTCAAAAGGCGAAGCCGGTTCACAAGGTCATCCATCCGCAAGAAATATTCTTCCATCTTCTTTTCTGGCTCACGGAAGACTCTTACGAGATGGGAGAGATGAGTTCGATATTCCTGAATCCTTTGAACCATTTCATTTTCTAAACGTCCTCGTAAATAGTTGAGGATCTTTTTGATCTCCCTTTTGTCCCTGACGACCAACTCTGCGGCTGCAGACGGAGTCGGCGCCCTTAGGTCTGCGACAAAGTCTGAAATGGTGTAATCCGTTTCATGGCCTACGGCAGAGATGATGGGGATCTTCGAACGGAAGATGGCTCTTGCGACAGCCTCCTCGTTAAATGCCCATAGGTCTTCCAGCGAACCCCCTCCTCTGCCCACAATGATAACATCGACGTCCGTTCGTTGATTGAAAAACAGCAGCGCTTCAGCAATTTCTCTGGACGCCCTTTCCCCCTGAACACGAACAGGATAGAGGAGGATATGAAGATTTTCGAACCGACGGTTGAGGACATGAAGCATATCTCGAATGACCGCGCCCGTCGGTGAAGTGATCACTCCAATTTTTTGTGGAACCATGGGGATCGGCTTCTTGCGACCCGTGTCAAAGAGCCCCTCTTTTTCGAGTTTCTCCTTCAATTGGAGAAAAGCAAGTTGAAGAGCTCCGACCCCCTTAGGCTCCATCGATTCTAAGATGAGCTGGTAATCCCCCCGCTTTTCGTAAACACCTACCCTCCCCCGACAAACAACATGGAGGCCATCTTCCGGGGCGAAGCGAAGGGTTCGCGCCTGCATCTTGAAGAGAACGGCTCGAATCTGGCTGGCATCATCCTTCAAGGTGAAGTAGATGTGCCCCGAAGGAGGGATCCGGAGGTTTGAGATCTCTCCCTCGACCCAGACTTCCGGAAATCTGTCTTCAAGAATCTCCTTGATTTCTTGGGTGAGTTCTGAAACGGTCAGGATGTATCGAAGGGGTAACTCCATCATTACGTTCGGGGTCCGGAGTATTGAGTTCGGAGTCTTAGCATTTTCATCGATCATCCCCTTTTTCTTAAGAAGCGTTCGAGGACGTCTGGCATAGTATAACACAAGATGTCGCAGTGTTCAGCTTTCATGTCAAGGGTCTACGTCAGGGGTGGCGCTTCGAGGTTAAGGTGACGATCTCGATATTTCCCTGCTCTCAGGCAGAGCGTTCCTGCAAAATCGAGAGGTTGACTAAGAACGGGGATAGAGTTATAAATTTCAAGATGTTGAACTGGAGGGCTTGACATTGGACCATTTTACCTTAGATGAGATGAAGAGAATAGCAAAGGCCTTGTTTCTAAAGGCACTTTCCGCAGTCGATCCAGCCAAAATCCTGAAAGACAGAATTCGAATTGAGAGGGACCGATTATTCATCAAAACGGAAGGGAATTCAGAACGTTTTTTTGATTTGAAGAAGGTTGATAAAATTTTCCTTGTCGGCACCGGGAAAGCCGCCGGTGCGATGGCCAGGGCAATTGAAGAAATCTTCGAGGATCGAATCACAAAGGGAATCATCACAACAAAATATGGACATCAGCTGCCTCTCAAGAAGACGGATATCATCGAAGCCGGTCATCCCCTTCCTGACCGGAAGGGCTTCGAAGGAGCAAAGAAAATCCAGCGTCTGCTGCAAGAATCCGGGCCAAGAGATTTGGTGATTTTTCTCCTATCGGGAGGCGCCTCGGCTCTACTCCCGTTCCCAGCCGACCAGATCGATCTCAAAGAGAAACAAGAGGTGACTCAACTTCTTCTCGACTGTGGAGCTGACATCCGGGAAATCAACACCATCCGGAAACATATCTCCAGGATCAAAGGAGGATGGCTGGCCAAGTGGGCCTATCCTTCTACGGTCATCGGGCTCATCCTGTCCGATGTCGTGGGAGATCATCTGGATGTCATCGGCTCGGGCCCTACCGTTCCCGATCCCTCCACCTTTGAAGAAGCTTGGGAGATTTTGAAAAAATATGACTTGATTAACGAAATTGCTCCTTCGATTCGGAAACATCTCCAGTCGGGAAAAGAAGGGAAAATCGAGGAGACCCCCAAGCCTCAAGAAGTGATCTTCGAGAGGGTCCACAACAGTCTCCTTGGGTCGAATATCCTCGCTCTTCAGGCAGCAAGAGAAGAGGCAGCTGCCCTTGGTTTCCACGTCTCCATCCTCTCCTCTTCGATCGAAGGTGAAACGCGGGAGGCCGCTCGATTTCACACCGCCATTGCCAAGGAAGTGATCTCCAGCGGGAATCCAATCCCGAGGCCTGCCTGCATCCTTTCCGGAGGGGAGACCACCGTGACCATCAAAGGGAAAGGTCTCGGAGGAAGAAATCAAGAATTTGTCCTGGCAGGAGCTTTAGAAATCAGCGGGGTCGAAAAGGTGGTCCTTCTGAGTGGCGGGACAGATGGAACGGATGGACCCACAGATGCAACGGGCGCGGTAGCAGATCATACCACGGTTCAGAGAGGAAAATCCCTGGGGCTGGACCCGAATTTCTATCTTGATAATAATGATGCCTATCCTTTCTTCAAGAAATTGGAAGACCTTCTGATGACAGGACCGACTCATACCAACGTCATGGATGTTAGGATCCTTCTGGTAGACTGACCTCAGATGTGCGATGGAAAAGTCCCGTTCAAGGCGAAGCGCTCGTCAGATCATGACCGGACACGTCCAGCCTTCCTCCGGAACGTTTCTTTTTGAAGGGGCAGGTTAAAAGAGATTCAAACTCTGCTTGCTGCCCTTGGGTTCGAGGGTTAGCAACTTTTCAAAAAGGAAAATGACCATGTATGAAATCACCGTCCATTCCCACTTCTCCGGAGCCCACCGATTGCGGTACCTCCACGGAAAATGCGAAACATTGCACGGCCACAACTGGAAAGTGGAGGCTTCCGTCGTGTCCAATCGACTGGGCAAAGAAGGAGTGGTCATCGACTTCGGAATCTTGAAACAGAAAGTGGAAAAGGTCTTGAAGCCTTTGGATCATACCTACCTGAACGATCTCCCCTATTTTTCGGAAACGGAGCCCTCTTCCGAAAATATTGCAAAATATATCTTTGACCGACTCAAACGTGATCTGAAGGGACATTCAGGAATCCTTAAAAAGGTGACGGCATGGGAGTCGGAGACTTCGAGCGCCGCCTATCTGCGGAGATGACCATGAACGATATTCAAAATCAAATGGATCATCGGAAGATTGAGATCAATAAAGTCGGGGTAAAAAATATCCGTTATCCGATTACCGTCTTGGATAAGGCAAAAGGGTTTCAACACACGGTGGCCAGCGTCAACATGTATGTGGATCTCCCTCACCGCTTCAAGGGAACCCACATGAGTCGCTTTGTAGAGATCCTCAATAAATACAAGGGAGATATTGCCATCAAAAACTTCTCGAAGATTCTGACAGAGGTCAAAAGGAGGCTGAAGGCCAAGACCGCCCACCTCGAGGTAGAATTTCCTTATTTCATCGAAAAGGAAGCTCCCATCACGAAATCGAGGAGTCTGATGGAATATATCTGTCGAATCTGCGGTTCAAGCAATGAAAAAGAGGATTTCTATATGGGGATTGTCGTGCCGATCACGACCGTGTGCCCCTGCTCAAAAGAGATTAGCCAATTCGGGGCACACAACCAAAGATCCCTTGTGACGGTCAACCTCCGATTCAGAAAATTCATCTGGATTGAAGATATCATCCAATTGATCGAGGAATGTGCTTCGTGTGATCTTTACTCTATTTTGAAAAGGCCGGACGAGAAATATGTGACAGAAAAAGGCTACGAAAATCCGATGTTTGTCGAGGATGTGGTAAGAGAGATTGCCAAACGCCTAAAAAAGGATAAGAACATCACCTGGTTTACCGTGGAATCTGAAAACTTCGAGTCGATTCATAACCACAGCGCTTATGCTTTTGTAGAAAGAGGCGAAAACTTATCATTATCAAGGCCTTAACTGTACCACCTTCTCTACCTGTGGTGAATTTTGTGACAAATCTTCCCCCCGAATATCGAGATACTTATTCTCCACAATCTCTGTCTTCTTCTTAGCGATCACCTTTTCCGCACCCTTCCGAGATGGCCCAATGGACTCCCTAACCTTCTGACCCTTGAACCAGAAATCAATATACCAATTATCCCCTCTTTGATAGACTGCCATTCAAACCCCTCCTTTCTTTGAATTGTTTAGGATTAATTGGATTTACCTCCTTTCTTCTCATATTTCTCCAGCCATTCATCCATTGCTCTTCTGATGATTTCTGCTATTGGATAGCCAGCTTTTTTAGCAATCGCTTTGAACTTCTTTAACTGAGCCTCCGTCAAATAGATATTAGTTCTTGTCATCATGGTTTTTTCTCCCCAAGAGATATACATCATACATACACTAATTAGACTCTTTTGTCAAACACTATTTTTGAGACTCTTCCTCGGTCATTGGTCGGTTAGGTTGATCGGGCTTACCTTATTTCCCATTCATTTGCATACTATTTTGTAACATATTGCTGTAATTGTTCCCGAAGCTATAAAATTCCATTCCCGTTCTAAATTAGGGAGAGAATATATAACACCTCCATGTTTGGAGCAATCGTGGGAGCAAACAATACAGCTCTTTTTGTCAACACAATTGATCTCCCGCAAAATCAATGTTTCACCTAAATTCTTATATTTCTCCCCAAATCTTGCTGCCATCTCATCTATACCTTTCTGTGAATAAATAATTCTCAACCAAATTCCATAAATGTTCTCTGATGGATGAGTTATTCCTTGTGCGTCGTAAAAATATTCCCCCGTATCGTTTTTTAGCAAAAACTTCCAATCCGCCCCCCACACTTCCGCACTACCAAACATAGCAACTCCAATAATAAAAATAACTCCAAGCTTTACTAAGAATGATTTCATTCAGGTCCCCCCTTCTCGCCTTGTTACACCATTTTTTCCCCATTTCAAGATTTACCTCGTTCACCATTTCCAAAAACTCCTCTTTGGTGAATATTCCCTCTCCACAAGCAACCTAATAATAGCCTCCTGTGAGACTACCTGGGACATTAAGAGTTCATCATTCAAAACGAGGTGTTTAGGGTCGAGAGCGATTGCCATTCAACTTACCTCCTTCATTCTTATATTTCCCAAAAGCTCATCAATCGTTCTTCTGATACCCTGCTAATCCACAATACCCCATTTCCTCATGAGTAGTTGGTACTGCGGGGGATTTTCTCCATGCCATACAGAATAAGTTGGAACAGAATCTGTTAGGATCCGCCCTATCCAATACAAATTTAAACGGACAATATTTTGTAGCTGCGTCTGCTATTGTGACTAACATGATCCATCCTCCTTCTTTCGGCCATTGGCCGGTTAGGGTTAGTCGGGTTCACCTCCTTTGTGTTTTCCACCGTGGTTCTTTAAGGTTTCTTACATGGAATTTTGTATAATGCCTCATCAATAGAGTCAGGAGACATAAAATTCCAATTGGAGATTTGTCTATAATCAGGTATTAATAACTTTCCATCTTCAGAATAAAATGCTATAGGTACTATTACCTTCTTTTTATCTCCACAATTGTATTCAAATAAAGCTATCGCATAGCTCAAAGTCTCATATTTTTTCCCTAACAACCTCACCATATCATGTACACCCTTCTCCATATAAAGTACTTTTATCCACACCCTAACACTACCCTGAGATGGTCGGGTTATGCGATCTGCATCGTAGTAATACATTCCATCATCAGCTTGATCAATATATCTCCAACTCGCTCCCCACACTTCACCATAGGTAAAGATAGCAAGCCCGATAAGGATGACTCCCAATTTACCCAATAATGATTTCATTTGGTCACCCCTTCTTTGGAGAAGTGTAACTCTATTCTAAAACTTCACTGCTGATCCATCCTTCTTGGTTATTGTCTGACCGCACCCTAACCCATTCCCCAGATTGCTCCAAAATAGTTAGCTTATCACCTTTTCGGAAAGTAGCTATTACTGGATAATCATTTCCGGGGCCAGATTTAGCAACTGAGAAGTCCCAAGTAAGAATTTTCCTTGTCCCTGAAGAAAAAGTAGTTGGGGCTGACGTTATAGGTTTCTCAGGTGCATATTCTTGGCTCTTAACAGCTTCACTGTTAATCCATCCTTCTTTTCCATCTTCCAACCGAACATTAAACCACTCTCCACGTTCTCCAATTACGGTTAACTTATCTCCTTTATCCACTGTCATCACGATAGGAAATTCATTCCCTGCGCCTGAGCGAATATCTGCGGAAGTCCAAATGACAGTAACAACAGTTGCTGTACCTGAAGGAGGAATAGTTGGGGTTGATGTTATTGGTTTTTCCGGTTTTGCTGTTTCAGGTGGTAGGGATTCTACAGCTTTTAATTGTGGTGCTTTTTGTTGGCTGTTGTAACCTCCTTTTGTATAAAATAAAGTGCTATTGGTAATAAGGGATCCCCCTGCGTGAACCTCCCACTCATACCCCCTATCCTTCATGCAGTTGGCTAAATCTTTCTGAAGCTTCGGGAATACCGCAGATGACCTCATTGCCTCACGCCTGCACTCAACATAATCCTTTGAAAACTGCTCATATGAAGCTTCCGGTTTAACCCAATACCCATTTTTAAGATAAGGAGCACATCCATTAAACATCACCATCGCCACCAAAACCAACATGATCTTTTTCATGCTTTCCCTCTGTCCTTCTTCTCAAACCTGTCCCAATACTCATCAGATGTCCTTTTAAGATAGACCTTTCATTTGGATTGTCAATAAAATCTTTGGACTTGATTGGACATGGATTCAGAAAAAATTTTATTGTATTTCGTTTGAGCTTGAGTGAGAAGAAGATTCGTTAATTTTTTTAATCTCAAACTCCATAGTGCTCTTTCATTGAGGAGATTAATTTTTCCATGGCTTGGTGTTCCATGGCCGTGCATGGTTCAAAAATCCATTTTTCCCTGAGAGTTTCTTGGGTAATATGAATGATGTTCATTTTATACCCCCTATCAATGAGAATCGAGTAAGTCTTTATTGTCTGAACCATTTAATATCCTTCTTTGCAATCCTCCAATCCCTTCCCACCTTGTGGGCAGGGATTCCCTTAGCCCAAAGCCTCCGATAGATCGTCTTTGGATTAACCCCGAAATGGTCTGCAAGCTGGTTGACAGTATAGTAGTCCTTCATTTCTTTTTTCCCTCAATCCGAAGAGGGCCATTTGAAGGAAGTAATTTAGAACTTTTGTGTCAATCTCTTTCTCTTGTGGCTCCCATTAAAAATAAAATCCCAGTAATTTCGGACTCTTAAATTTGGCATACAAAATGCATTTTCTAACTCAGGCGGTTGACTCCGCTTACCTCCTTTTAATGATATCTCCTTTCACAGCACCTTCGGGGGGTGGATCAGGGAAACCCCCCACCAGTTCTGTGTATGTTGGCTTACAAGGTTTACAGAAAGGAGAAGTATAATGCAAAAATGGGAGCATTCTTTTTTGATACGATACATAACAGAAAAAACGAGATACAAAGAAGCTGTTTTCATTGGGTCTGACGGCACAGAAGAAAAATGCCCCGCTAAAGAAGAAGACCTTTTGATAGAGCTTAACAAGTTGGGAGCAGAAGGGTGGGAGGTTGCGGGTTATGGAGTCTCTCCAAGCCATAAAGCAATATGGACCCTCAAAAGACCTATATAGAGAAGCAAAGTAGCCTATTATCCCCATAGTTCACATTTTCTTCAATCTCCCTCTGTTCTCTCGCTTGATCAATACAATCCATCAAGTTCCCTTTTTAGGCAATCCACACAGGCGATGCCCTGCGTGGTGAAGTCAAGCTTTTCATCTCGCATAATTTCTCGCTGACAAACATGGCATTGAACTATTAAGTCCACAGGAGGCAACTCACCCGACTTCCTACGTTTCCAAGTGGAGAGGAATTCTTCTGCTGGATTCATTGTCCCAAGTCTTGTTTAACCTGACTGATAATCCTCTTAGCTTTTAGAAGCTGCTCCACTGCCAAGTCTCTTTCACTCGTCAAGCTGGCAATGATCCTGTGGCATCTTAGAACCTCACCATCTGCCCAGGTTTTATGATCTTCCACAGACTGTTTGACGGCCTGTCCTAAATTCTCCAGAGTTTTCTCAATCGAATCCTGTCTCTCGATACTCGACTTCAATTTTTCTTGGACTTTCTCCATACTATTCTCCTTCCTGAATCTTCTTTAGACACTTCTCACAGCATGGCTTCTCTATCCATCATTGCTGATCTGGAACAAGTACCCGTTCAACTCCTGGGGAATGTTATCAATAAGAATTTCTAGTCGTGGTGGTCTTGGGTTCATAATACAGAGTTCCTTCAGTTCTTAATGGTTACAGCGGTACTGCCTGGAAATATCTTCTTCACTTCCTCAACAATACGAGCTTCTTCCTTGGTCAGCTTCCAGGTTTTGCTTTTCACTTTCTCGGGTTTTGGTTTTGTGTCTGTCATCTTATTGATAAAAAAGCCGAGACACCATTTAGGTAATCTCGGCTTACTGGCTTTAAGCTTGCTTGCTTATGACTGGCTTGCCGTTTTATTCGTTAATTAAGTATGTAGCCACCATTCCTGGTTCTTATAATTCGGTATTCACGGACCTTTCCGGGCTCAAGGAGAATAATCAATCTTTTAGGGAATTGGCCCTTACTATCAAGAATAAGTTTATCTCCTTCAATCCTATCTGCATGTAAGTGAGTCTCTGATTTCTTGGTTTGCTCCATGGTTATTTTCCGATTCCTCTTGAAGTCTTACCAGCAAGAATGTTGAATACGGAAGAGACACCCTGCTTCACCGTTTCGCCATGTTTCCGCCTGATTTCTGGTTAACGATGTCATTCATTACCCTGTCAATCTCCCTTCATCACTCTCAAAGTATGAAGCGGAGGCCCAGGCAGTAGGGAATACCGCTTTTCGGTAGCGAACCTAGAGCCTCCCTTCAATGTTTACTTCTCCTCGGTAGTATCTTCAACCTTTTCCTGCTTTTCCTGTTCACTGGTCGCGGCCTTTTGCACGCACTCTCCTAACGCCCCGATTGAGTCAGCTTCCCGGCATTCAGGGTGCTGACGGTAAAGTATAAGACCCCCAATGATCGTCCCCGGCATGAAAAAAAGCCGCTATCAAAAGCCTCTGTCTTTTTGGTCGTGGTGAGGGTGAAAGTTATAGCAAGCAGGATCGCCAACAGAATAACTATTAAATTCTTCATTTTCCGTTCTCCTTTTTGAATGGGCTCAAAGTCTATCCTGCGCCTCAGTTGATTATATCTCCCCCTTTTGGGATTCTGTAACTGTTTTCTCTTTATCGTGTTCAAACCCTTTCTTGTCGAATGCCCTAGTCTATCCCTCTGTTTTAAAATATGGGGGGATTTCGTGACTACCTTCGCTCCTTTTCAATAGAATCAAGGCTATTTCGTCACTCATCTTCATTTTAGAAAATTCCAAAGGTTTCATTAAGTTGTCGGCCTTGCCTATCTTGCGAGAAGCTCAGCGCTTATGCCTATGTCGAGCGAGGGGATAACGTTTGAGAAACCGAGTTGCTGCCGAACCATGAATCGATTTAAAGGGAGAACTGATCGAGGAGGGTTTGAAAGCTTTGGCCTTATCTTCCGGTCCTTGTTTTCGCCACATCCCAGCAGTAGTCATAAATATGGAGTCCCTTGCTGGAGGCAATGATCTCACCGTCCTCTACCCCAATCTCCTTCGCCATATATTCCTTAAGGAGTTGAAGGCCGGCCAGATTGGATGGAAATCCCGCCCATAAATCCCACGAACGGAAGTAGAGCATGAAATGGAGTTTTCCATTACGAATGCGCGTATCCACGCCGCGGAGGCATTGGGGGTCCTGGAGTAAAATTGAACCGGCGTTGCCGACCGCCATGTACGCCTGATTGGTATTGAGTCCTTCTTCCCGATACATCCGGATGACTTCGTCGATCTGTTTTTCAAGATCCTCCCCATAGGTGTAGGTTTCGTGGACATCTTTTCTCGATGTGATCAACTTCTCAAGATATTGTTCCACGTATTCCATCGAGGTGGGAGGGGGAACATTGCAACCCGGAGGGATGTCCGGGATGAGCGGTCTTGTACCGGGGTGGGTGATGTGGACGACGATATAGTCATATTCCAACCTCTTCTGGCCTTTGAAACTTCCCCGGTCGATGGTATATTCATAGCCCTTGTCAAAAAGGTTGTAAACACATTGAAACCATGCGTCTGGCAAATCCCTTGCCCGAATGAACTCGATCTTCATCGTTCCCTCTGCGGTCAGTAGATTTTATTTAACGGCTTCTATTAACCCACCTCCCCTGAAGTTGTCAACCCGTATGCTTTCCCCTTTGAGACGGTGTCGCAATCATAATGAAAAGTAGATATAGGCCGGACAGGCACACAGGCTCCTTAGCTTTAGAATGCGGTCTTGTAGAATGGGTAATCGAGCTTCTTGCAAGTGCAATCTCTTCATGGGATTGCGGCCCGGTAGCTGACCGATAAAGGGTTTCCGCCCTAAAGCTTCGGAACCTGGCTGCCTGTCCGGCTTTACGACGGAAGTGGTTTTCCGTGAGTTGTGACACAATCTCTTTGGGGGAGGAAAAGGGTAGTGGTGGCTATCTACTTTTGATTTTGAACAACAGGTGGCACAAAAGGGGAATGACGCTTCACTTAATCGGGTATACTACTGATGACGCCAGAAATGATAAAGATAGAGCTGTGCATAGCCTGCATAAGGGCCAAAATGATTGGATACAAATTCCTCCATCGCCCTCTCTCCAGTTTTCTTCCGATTAAAATAAGTCTTTTGTAATCCCTTTTTAATCCACGTATCCATCGGAAAGGCTTCAAGGAAATCCAACGAATAAAGAAGCGTACAATCCGCAACCTTTTTCCCTACTCCGGAAAGGCTCATTAACCGTTCTCTCGCCTCCTTGTAGGATAAATCTCTAAGCGAAAGGAGAGCGCTCCTGTCTATGCATTGGCTCGCCTTGACTAAATATTTTGTCCTAAACCCGGCCTTGACCGGTTCCAATTGGAGAGGGGTTTCCATACAACGGGGCTCTGGAAATCCGTAACCCACATGGTTTCCCCAAGAGATCTTTTTCCCAGAAGATTTGCAAAGGACCTCGATCATGGAGCGTATCTGGGAAATGGCTTTGGCCGACGAGCACAGGAAAGAGATCAGACACTCCCATGGATCCTGCCGGATCATTCTTAACCCTCGATATTTCTCGATGGCCTCGTGAACGACCGGGTCCCGATCGATCTCTTTGTAGACGAAATCCAAGTCTTCATCCAACCTAAAAAAGCGGATCACAAAAGACTCTTCGACTCCATCATAGAAGAGGAATTCCCCGGCTTGACGGATGGAAAACATTCTATCCGAGGATTGAATCATGTAGGTATCGAGGGCCTTGGTAAATCGAAAGAATTGTCCGCATTCCAGGGTATGCTGAAGAGAAAAGAAGGGGATTCGAAGTCGGGAGGTCATTCTTTTTTCCCACCCCAGGTCGAATGATAGCGGCGGTATAAGCTTCTAAGTTGAAATATTTCTCAGCCACCCGGTGTCCACGCCGTCTCTCTCATGTTCCGGCCCGGCCTCAGGCCAGGAGGTATCCCACCGCTTCTGGCGGCGGAGTCCGAGGGGTTGATTTTTTCCCGTGGTGACTCCCCTATTTTTCAAGGCTGGATATTTTTCTTAATACGATATTTGCCATCTGGGATTTTTCGGAGATTTTCATAAAACTCTTATAATTCTCGAGCGCCTCTTTGGTCTTCCCCATTTTTTCACTGCACCGCCCCAGGCCTAAATAGGCACTGGCCAATTGGAAGCCCTGTCCCAAATCAATGATCTTCTGAAAGGCTTGCATCGCCTTTTCATAATCCTTCTTGCCCTCGTAAGAGTAACCCAGACCTTCCATGGCAAACGCGCGGTAGAGTTTTTCTTTCCCCGCTTTTTCGAGGTAATTCTCATAGGTCTTGATGGCTTCATCAAATTCGCCCAGCCTCAGATGGATATTCCCCTTGTATAACACGGCCAGTTTACCCGACTGAGTTTTCGGGAATTTTGCGATCACCTCATTAAATCTTTCTATGGCATTCTTATATTCTTGGGGGGACCCTTCCCGATACGGGGAGCTGACCATCTGGTAGGTCTCCATCGCTATATTAAACATCTGGTCAGCATCTTCCGTTTTTTTCTTATCCCAAGTTTGAAATAGAAAGGTAAATAATAGAAGGATCAAAACAATACCCGCCCCCAAGCCAATGGGCTTGGCATGATGGGTGATAAAAAGATACATTCTCTCCGTAAAGGTAATAAATTCATCGGGTTCTTTCAGCTTCCTTTTTATAATTTTCTTTGTACTGGTCATTTTAGCCACCTTTCAGAATAGAATTCCCTATTTTTTTTCAGCTTTTTGAGAAGTACCTCGCAGGACCCTTTTCTCCCCTAAGCGAAGGGTCAGTTTAATCTGGTCAAAATACTCAATCAATGGAATGACGTATTTTCTCGAGGCCCTGGTCATCTCTTTAAATTGCGGGGTTGTGATTTCCTGATGACTCTTTAAATAGGAGATTAGTTGCTCTCTCAAGTTTTCGAAGGAGACGTGATGGAAATAGATTTCATTCTTGATCCTGACCAAAACCCCTTCATGAGCGAGATGCTCAAAAACGGCTCGAACCTCCCCTTCGCTTTCAGACCATTTTTCCGACAATTCTTTCGGGGACGGCGGCTGGAGCGCCCCCTTCAAAACAGCCGCCTCTATTCGCTTCGCCAACCCCTTCTCGTCTACCGACGAAATATGGTGACCGGAAAGTCTCAATTTGTCCCTTTCCAGTACGACTTCCTTCGACTGGATGAGCTCATTGATGAGGATTTGGAAAAGCTTGACATCCACCTCCGGAGGAAGTTTTGTTCTCAGCTCCTCTTTGGACGACCCGAATTTCATCGGAAATCGCTGATGGAATTCTTTCAATTGCACCAGCGCCACTCCTCTTAATGCCTGGTAGGGTCCTTTTGCAATAACCTTTAGTTTCTCAGTATCGATGAATAAGAGATCCCCTCTCCTCACCATCTGTCTGATGACTGTCTGGACGTCGCCCGGTGACATCTCGACGCGGTTCGATAACTCTTCCAGGGCGATGCCTCCCATGCCTGAATGATCGATGTGCTGTCGTAGGGCCTGTTCACTCGTCCCGTCTTTGAGGAGACTCAGGTCAGCGATCACTGACGGAGAAAACCTCTTATGTTTGTCAGGATGGGCGTCCAGTATCACGCCTCCTCCCATGGTTTGGATGGCGGAAGAACCCCGGATGACAAAGCGGTCCTGGGGAAGAGCCACCACCGGTTGCTCCAATCTCAACTGAACAAAACCAGCTTGTCCCGGAACAAGCTCTTCCCGATCAAGGAGAAAGACGGATGCGCCCGTCAGGGTGGTCCCTACATGAAACCTCTGCTTGGTGCGGTGCTTTAAGGAACGTGGGGCATGGGACAAATACTCAAGATAGGCATCGATCAGCTGAGTGGCACGAAGGGTGTTCGGTCGTATGAGAACGTCCCCTCGCTCGACCGCTGAAGTTTCTATTCCTTGAAGGTTGACTGCCGTCCTCTCCCCGGCGACTGCCTCTTCGACACTTCGACCGTAAACCTGGAGGTTTCTGACTTTCCCTTCTAAGCCGGAAGGCAACACTTGAACCGTCTCCCCAAGAGAAAGGCTTCCGGAAATCAAGGTCCCCGTCACCACCGTTCCAAAACCCTTCATGGTAAAGACACGGTCGATCGGCAAGCGGAATAAACCCTCGGAGGACCTTTCCCTGACTTCCTGGGACAGGAGATCGAGAGCGGAAAGGAGTTGAGGAATTCCCTCCCTTGTCACAGAAGAGACGGGAAGGATTGGAGCATCTTCTAAGAATGTCCCCCGGACGATTTCAGTGACTTCCTCTTTAACCAACTCTAATAACTCATGATCAAGCAGATCGATTTTGGTTAGGACAACTAACCCCTTGTTTACTTTCAAAAGTCTGCAGATATCCAAATGCTCCCTCGTCTGTGGCATGACCCCTTCATCTGCAGCAATGACGAGGGCGACCAAGTCGATTCCCCAGACGCCCGCCACCATATGCTTAACGAACTTCTCGTGACCCGGCACATCAATGATCCCGAGCCGGATCCCGCTCGGAAGGTCCAGGAAAGCAAACCCCAGTTCAATCGTGATCCCTCTCTCCTTTTCCTCTTTCAATCGATCTGTATCCACCCCGGTGAGAGCTTTAACAAGAGAAGTTTTTCCGTGGTCGATGTGCCCGGCTGTCCCGAGAATCACATGCTTCATCAATCACCCCTCAGACGAATCCTTTGATGAACTGTTTAAAGATAACAAAAAGCGTTCCATCTTTCAATTCCATTCCTTTCTCAGCCTCTCCGTTCATCTTTATTTCACTTTATTTCACTCCAAAACAGAAGATCGGGTCTCCCCAACCCAGGAAAGACAAGCGCCTAAGAAGGGTGGGGCTAAAGCAGGCCCGGGTATATTGCTCAGGAACAATATATCTCTCTCCAGTGATCAATTTCCCTGTGATTGCCGGGTGGTATTCTCTCTTTTGCCCGTTCCGTCGAGGTCTCCACAGGATGGGTGGTGCAATCGGCATGGGATCAGGGAAACAGGGTGGTACCGCCCTTAAATGCATATAAATCAATAGCTGGGAGAATGGCTCCTCACAATGTTTAAATCCTGTGGAAAAAAAGGTTCCTGTTCCGTATACCCCCTCAATTCTCTTATATAATTGAATATGTGGAAGAAAATCTCTGAATAAAATGTTGATATTTCAATAGGTTACATTATTGTGGCTGCAAAGCAAAGAAACACAACATCTTGTGGTTTGTGACGTAACTTTCAAAACCTCGATGTTTACAACCTGTTCATATGCCATCTGCCGCTTACCTGTTTCCTGACCTTTTCTGATAATAAAAAAGGGGAGAATCTCACCCTTCTCCCCCTTCTATCAATGCTCCTAAAGCAGGATTTATCTTATAAAGGATTACCTTACCGCACTTTTTAACACATTCCCTGCTTTGAATTTTGCCACCCGCGTGGCAGGGATCTTGATCTCCCTCCCGGTTTGGGGATTTCTCCCTGTTCTAGCCCTCCTCTTCGCCACAGAGAACGTCCCAAATCCCGTCAACGCCAGTTTGTCCCCCTTTTTTAACGCCTTCATCACCGTATTGGTAAATGCATTAATGGCTTTTTCAGCTGACGCTTTCGAGATCTTGGCTTCCTTCCCTATACTGGCGATCAACTCCGCCTTTGTCATCTAAATCACCTCCTTTGTAAGGGATAAATTGTTTTGAGTCGAATCGAAATCAGCTTCCCTAAAACGATGCCCATCATAAACCATCGATATTTTAAAAGTCAAGCCTTTTATTTCAAAAATTATTTCAAAATTTAATATGCTAAACCCTTCATCCTCTGACAAAAAAAAGACTCCATCCGTTCGAAGAGAACCTTCTCCGTGCCTTCCGGTCTCTCTGATTCAATCTGCTGAAGCGCCTCTCCCTCGGAATCCCCCGTTCTGGCTTTGGAAAACTCCTCCGGGGACGGATCGATTTCCCCTCTTTCTAATTTCGAAGCTGTTTTGGCCCTCGCACAAAGCACGACCTGAGAGAGAAGAAGGATGAATGCAGTTAAAGGTGCCGAAGATCATTGGGGTCGAACTGTAAAATAAAAAAGATCTTATTCTCGATCCCGTAGATCTCCATCTGCAGCCGCTCCAGGTAGTCCATGGCCTTCGGATTCAAACCGTATCTGGCCTTCAGATCGTCAAACCTTTCCCTTAGCGAAACGATTCGATCGTGCATCACTCGTTTATCCGCATAATTGACGATTTCTTCTTCAGTAACGCAGGAAGGGTTTCCCTGTTTCCCTAACCAAATATGCTGTGTCACGACGTCTCCAACTCTTTCGTACCCCATTCCTTTCAAGACTTGACCGCCTGTCCGTGCATGGTCGTCCTTTGTCTTGAGACACTCTGTCTTGGTAAGGTCATGTAATAAAGAGCCCGCTTCCACCAAATCGAGATCAATCTTTTGGCCTCTCTTATTTAGCTCGACTGAGAGGAAAAGGGCTACCTTAGCCACCTCTAGGCTATGGGAAACGATGTTTTCCAGCATTCCATATTTAATCATCAAGCTCAGACATTCTTCCCTGCTGGGGATCATCTTCAATCCGGTTCCAGATTTCCTAGAAATAAGTGTGCGTCTCAAATAAGTTGTCGCCGTAGAGTGTTGTTTCGAACGAAGTAAAGCAACCCCGTTAGAATGTCACGCTTGCGCGCCGCAGCGCCTCAGCGCGCGGGCGGATCGACCAAAAAGAAAAAAGCGATACCTGCAATCCTAAAATAAAAGTCGTCGACTGCATGTTTACTTCCCTAGCTATTCGACCCCCGACCAATGATGCTGACCCTAGGGATGCTGAATGATGAGGTATCCTTCCACTTTCTTCTTTATGAGATTCGTGACAAAGACATTCCAAACATTTTCTTTCTGGGCTTCTTCAAAAGGGATAGAAAATTCCACTTTGAGGGGGCTTTTCCCTGTCAGGGTGGGGGTCCCTTCTAAACTCCCCAATTTCTTGAAAGAAAGTTTCAGTGAGTTCCCGCCCCACTCCCACCTCACCTCGATCGTCACCTTTTCTGTTTGAGCTTTGCTTCGGAGCCGTGGTGCAAGAAAAGAAAAAGAGAACTCTTCCTTCCCCTGGGGCCTGATTTGAAACGGAAAGATGATGAATGTTCTTTCAAATACATTATTTTCCGGATGGATGTCATCGGAGGATAGCTCGGGAGAGATTGACACTTTCACTCTGGAAACCCCGGCAAGTCCTACCTGATACGGAGGGGCGACCGTGTAACGATTCTTAAGATTTGCCTTTAATGCCTCCGAAATGAAATGGTCAAACTCCGACATCTTCTGGTCATTCACAAATACCTGAACCTGAAAGATGGCCCCCTTCCGGAGTTCAACCTCCCCGGCATTGGACAGGATGATCACGAGCTCAAAGTCCTCCGTCAACTCCAATTGTTTGACAACGATGTCCGGTCCCGCAGGAGATCCTTCCAGTATTTTCCTCAGGTGGTTATTCTCCTCATTGGACTCCTTCACCTCTTTAGAAAAGGTCACATGGGCGTCAATTTCATGTCGTCCAACAACGATCAGGGGAGTCGTCAGAGTCATCGTTCCTTTCACTGGAAGAGAGGACTGATCAGATAGGCTCCGGAACACATAACTTCCTTTCGGGGACCCATCAACCAGGATCTTCAAATTGCCCTCCCCTAAAGGAAGTGGGCTATCCCCGAAATTGGCGATGGTCACTGCCAATTCCTTGCGGGAGGTGAGGAAAAGATCGGTGATGGCAAGGTCTGGGAAAGGGGGTTTGGTCTCTTTTTTTTCCCTCTCCAAGACTTTAGGAAAAACTTTACTCGACTTATTTTCTTCAACTGTCTTCTCTTCCTTATCCAGGACAGCCCGGACCTCATGCTTGCCGACCAACTCAACCGGAGTCGTATAGAGGGTCGTACCTCCTGGTCCCAGAAACCCCTGATCCGGAAGGGTTCCAAGAGAGTCTTTCCATTTCAAAAGGCCATCTACGTAAATCGTTAAACTCCCGATACCGTACGGAGCGGGTCCCTCCCCAACATTTGTAAGCATCACCTCTATCTTTCCGGTCTCACTTAATGAAATATCGGAAATGATAAGGTTAGGAAGGAGGACAGGTTGGGGCGCAGGAGATGGAACAGGCTGGGATGCAGGTGGGGAAACGGGTGGAGCAGAAGGAGGTTGAGGGGTATGGGCGACTTGTGCGGCACAACTGAAAAGAAAGACGGACAAGGCGAAAATCGCAATCGCCCATTTAACCATAGAAAAGATTCCCCCTCCTAGGAGAGGAAAATAACGCATCAAGCAATGAAATGCAAGAGATTTCTCCCTTTTAAGATTGATTTCATGAGGAATTACGATATACTCCTGTTGTTTCGAGGAGCTGAATACTTTAAAGCCCGTTGATCCCGATATATTGTTCCAGACCCTAGACTTCTTAGGGCAACCAAAAGACTCAACAAAAAGTCATCCATGTAAGTGAGACTTGGAGACAAATTCATGCCCACTAACGCAGAACGTGTCCCAAGCAAGGCGAGTAAGATCATTCTATTCTGGAGTAACTGGTTGCTGGTTTTGTTTCTCGGTAGGAGATTTATGGGTTCCCCTGGAGATGGTGTGGATTTCTTGCTTAAGAATTTGGGTACTTTCGCCATTGCTATAATCGCCACAATCGTAATGCTTCGCTATCTTCACGGGGTTATTTTTAAAATGACGATAGCCGTAATTTGGATTGTAACAATTTTGATTGCTGCGGTATTATGAGTTTATTAGTTTTTCCCTTTCCAAGACTGATGAAGATCTTTCATTACCGACCCCAACAAAATGCTGTATCAGACTTAGACCATTATTCCATTTTTGCCTTCGAGTCCTTGTTGATTCTTCGATTCGATTTAGCGGGCGGTCCAGCCTCCGTCGATGAGAAGGACATGGCCTGTGACCATATTGGAAGCTTCTGAAGCCAGATAGATGATCGCTCCGGTAATATCCTTCGTCTGCGCTATCCGGCCTAAAGGAATGTTTCCCAGAACGGAGTCTCGAAAACCCTTTTCTTCAAACATCGGCTTTGTCAGGGGAGTTTCAACAAAGGTTGGAGCAATCGCATTCACGTTGATCTGATACGGAGCCCACTCGATAGCCAGAACCTTTGTCAGAAGATTGACCCCTGCCTTGCTTGATGAATAGGATGCCCTCCGCTCGAGACCCACGCTGCCCATCGTCGACGAAACATTGATGATCTTTCCTTTTCTCTGCTGGATCATCACCTTTCCAACCGCCTGGCAGCAAAAAAAGAGACCCTTAAGATTCAGGTTAATGACTCGATCCCACGCCTCTTCCGTAACCTCAGTTGCCCATTGAGGGATGTTGATCCCGGCGTTATTGACCAAAATATCGATATGGCCGAAAACCTTTGTTGCCTCGTTTACCAACGCCTGGATTTCCGGAATCTTAGTGAGGTCTGCCTGCTGAATTAAGACTTTTCGACCGAGCCTCTCGATCTCGGGTTTGATCTTTTGGAGATCGGGAAGGATGTCACACACAATCAGATCGGCTCCATATTTAGCCAGGGCCAGGGCAAATTCGCGGCCCATGCCTCTTCCTGCTCCGGTGACAAGGGCCAACTTTACCTGTGAGGTCGAATTCAGAAAAAGGATTGCCTCCCATGCTTCTCACCTCCTGGGAACTGTTTCGTAATCGAGAAAACAACTCTTCCCAAAATCTCCCCCTACCCCTCACTGCTAAAGAGGGGAGTGACTCCCTTGCGTAAACAGGGGCGATATTTACACCCTCATGGTCTGCGCAATAATTGGATTCAACATAACATGCCACCCGATACCAATCAAGAAACGTTCCCTCACCGCGCCGTCGCCAAAGCGGCTATGGCTCGTCGGCGGGCTCCACAGCCCTCTCCTTGGTGGGGAGAGGGCTGGATGATGAGACCTTGACACTCATCAGCTAAAATTGTATCTCTTGGAAATAGGTAGCAATGGTCCGTTTGGGGGCAGATGAGTTCTGTCCCAAACTTTCAATGGGTCATTTCCCGGAGGATGCATGAAGGAATTTATCGATCTCAGAAGCGATACCGTGACCAAACCCACGCCTGCCATGAGAAAAGTCATGGCAGAGGCAGAGGTGGGCGATGATGTCTTTGGCGAAGACCCTACCGTGAATGCCCTGCAGGAAACCGTGGCCCATCTTCTCGGAAAAGAGGCCGCCCTCTTCGTTCCGTCGGGGACAATGGCTAATCAGTTGTCCATCAAATCCCATACCCAGCCCGGCGATGAGGTAATCATCGAAACCTCTTCACATCCTTACAATTTTGAGGGGGGAGCGGGAGCAGCCCTTTCGGGTATCCAATTTCAGTGCCTGAAAGGGACACGTGGCATTCTCGATGCCTCCCAGATTGAAGAAAGCATCCGGCCCGCCGATCATCACTTTGCAGTCACGCGGCTCATCTGTCTTGAAAACACGCACAACCGCGGTGGCGGCTCCGTCTACCCGCTTGAGAAAATGACCGAAATCTATCGATTGGCGAAATCGAGAGACCTCGCAGTCCATCTCGACGGGGCCAGGCTTTGGAATGCCTCCGTGGCCACGGGAATCAAACCCCAGGAATATGCTCAATGGGCAGACTCTGTATCGGTCTGTCTCTCCAAGGGATTAGGGGCTCCCATCGGCTCCCTGGTCGCCGGTTCCAAAGGATTCATCGAACGCGTTCATCGTTTTCGAAAGATGTTCGGGGGCGGAATGCGTCAGGTAGGAATCATTGCTGCTGCCGGGATCTATGCTCTGGACCATCACCTCGGACGTATCAAAGAAGACCATCAGAATGCGAAGCGCCTGGCAGTAGGTTTGAAAGAGTTTAAGGGAGTCTCCATCGACCCGAAACATGTGGAAACGAATATTGTCATCTTCGATGTCGCCAACACCAGGATGACAGCCGCCCAGCTGGCGGAAGCGATGAAGAAGGAAGGAATCCTCATCCATGCTTTTGGCAAGATGCAAATCCGCCTGGTCACCCATTTGGATGTCACCGCCGAAGATATTGAGAAGGCTTTGGAAACCTTTAAAAAGGTCTTTCGGTAATTTCGATATTCGGATCTTAGGAAGGCTATGTCTGACCCGATCGTTGTCTTCGTAACTTGCGGCTCTGAAGAAGAGGCGCTCAAGATTGCCAATGCCCTGGTCGAGGACCATCTGGCCGCCTGCGTGAACCTTGTCGCTCCCATCCGCTCCATCTATCGATGGGAGGGGAAGATCTGGGACGAAAAGGAATGGCTGTTGATTGTCAAAACACAAAAGCACAGGTTTGAAACATTGGAAAAAAAAGTGAAGTCCCTTCACTCCTATTCTGTTCCTGAGATTATCAGCGTACCCATCACGGAGGGTTCTTCGGCTTACCTCAACTGGATCGGAGAAAATATAAGGTAATTGTCCAAGGTTAGGGCGACGAAGTCAGTTTCGTATATCGTCAAAGGGGGAGATGTCATTCCGGCCCCGATTTTCATCGGGATAAACTTCAGCCGGAATCCAGTGTTTTGCAGGGCCTCTGGATGCCGGATCAAGTCCGGCATGACGGACTCTGAGAGTTTATTGAAGAGTTTGAGGATTCAATGGGTGAAGGGTTCGAGCAAAAATCTCCTCGACCCCTCAGGTCAGATTTGGCTTCTTGAGATGAAAGTCAGTGTTCTGCTCGAAAGTGTAGGCTACCCTGAGAAGCATCTCCTCATCGAAATGCTTTCCCATGATTTGAAGTCCGACGGGAAGCCCTTCATGATTGAACCCGCAAGGAATGGATATCGCGGGGATTCCTGCCATATTCACCGGGATGGTAAGGATATCGGATAAATACATCTGGAGAGGGTCTCCTGTCTTCTCACCGATTCGGAAAGCCGGCGTAGGTGCGGTCGGTGCCACAATGACGTCCACCTTTTGGAAAGCCTCTTCAAAGTCCTTCCTGATCAAGGTTCTCACCTGCGAAGCCTTTCGGTAGTAGGCGTCATAGTATCCGGCAGAAAGGACGTAGGTTCCCAGAATGATCCGTCGTTTCACTTCTTTTCCGAACCCTTTGGCCCGGGTCTGAGTATACATTTCCATCAGATCCCGATATCCTTTCGAACGGAGCCCGTACTTCACCCCATCGTATCGAGCCAGGTTGGAGCTGGCCTCCGCCGTTGCGATGATGTAATAGACGGCCACCGCATATTCCGTATGCGGCAAAGAGATACTCTGGATTTCCGCTCCCCACCTCTTAAAAGAATCGACGGCATCCCTGACGGACCTCTCGACCTCCGGATCCATTCCTTCTACAAAATATTCTTCAGGGATCCCGACTCGGATCCCCTTGACATCCTTTTTGAGCGATTTTTTATAGTCCGGGACCTCTGCATTGACCGAGGTCGAGTCACAAGGGTCGTAGCCGCTGATCGCATTCATCAGAATCGCACAGTCCACCACATCCTTTGTGATCGGACCGATTTGATCCAAGGAGGAGGCAAACGCCACGAGTCCATATCTGGACACTCTACCATAAGTGGGTTTCAACCCGACCACGCCGCAACAGGCGGCGGGCTGTCTAATTGAGCCGCCCGTATCGGTCCCCAGAGCGCCGATGCACTCATCAGCAGCCACCGCGGCAGCCGAACCCCCACTGGAACCTCCCGGAATCCGATGAAGGTCCCAAGGGTTATGAGTGACTTGAAATCCTGAGTTTTCTGTGGAAGACCCCATGGCAAATTCGTCCATGTTGAGCTTTCCCAAGAAAACCGTATTTCTCTCCCTGAGCTTCTTAATGACCGTTCCGTCGTAAAAGGGGATATACCCTTCTAAAATCTTGGATCCACAAGTCGTCTGAGTCCCCTTTGTACACAGGATATCCTTCAATCCTATCGGGACTCCTGCCAGATCTCCAATCTCTTCTCCCCTCGCAATCTTGCCGTCGACTTGATCGGCTTGGCGGAAAGCCCCTTCCTCCGTGAAAAGCAGATAGGCCTTCACCTTTCCTTCGACTTCTCGGATTCGTCGGTAGAGAGCCTCCGTGGCCTCTCTGGAGGTAACCTCTTTTCTGACTAAAAGATCGTGTAATTGGTGAATAGTCAATTGATGGAGTTTCATTGTCATTCCACAAGTGCCTAAAATGCCAAAAGTGAGCTAACGTGTCTAAAGTCAAAGGCCAAACAGATTCTTTCCGGTTTTTGTTTTTTAACTTAAGACAATTTAGTCATTTGAGTCACTTTAGGCACTCCAGTTACTCAATGATCCTCGGTACTTTAAAATGCCCATCCTCTTCATCGGGTGCAATAGCCAATACCTCTCCCTGGGGGAGAGAAGGTTTCACTTCGTCGTCTCTGAAGACATTATAGATAGGGATGGCGTGGGAAGTGGGTTCCACCCCGGTGGTATCGATCCGGTTTAATTGCTCCATATAGGTAAGGATTTGCTCCATCTGGTTCCCAAAAATCTCCTTTTCTTCATCGGACAACTCCAGACGAGCCAGTCTGGCTACCTTCTCGATATCCATCCCCATGCGTTCAACTCCTCGCTTTCTTCCCTCACTGGCTATCCCAGCATCCCCTTTATCTTATTCAGGCTTTCTTCCAATTTCTCGCGCTGGATGCGGAACTCCAGCGCTTTGTCCTTCACCTCCTGGACCACATCCGGAGGAGCTTTGGAAAGAAATTGCTCGTTGGAGAGTTTCTTCATAACGAAAACGCTTTCCTTCTCGGCTTTCAGTATCTCCTTCTGAAGTCTTTTGGCTTCCTCTTCCATTCGAGACCGCTCCATGGGGACAAAAATCTCAACATTTCGAACGACCACAAAGGCACTGAAGAGTGGTTTTTCAATCTCTCGCCCAAACTTAAATTCCTTGACCAGAGCGAGAAACTGAATGAAAGATTGATTCTCTCGAAGCTTCCTTTCCACTTCATCTGTCCCCGGTCGAAAGAGCACGGTCATCTGCTCTCCCGGTGGAAGGTTCATCTCCCCCCGAATGTTCCGAAGGGCACTGGTCACTTCGATGACCAGCCCCATCTTGTTGCTCACTCCTTCGTCATCATACCTTCCGTCCGGTTTTGGGAATTCGGCGACCATAATCGATTCATTTTCTTTTCGTCCTGGAAGCTGCTGCCAAATTTCCTCCGTAATAAATGGCATGAAAGGATGAAGCAGTCTGAGAATGGCATCGAGGACCTCTACAAGCGTCTGCTGGGTAAGACTCTGTCTCTTCCGATCTCCTTCCTTATAGAGGTAGAGTTTGGTCATCTCCAGATACCAGTCGCAGAACTCGTGCCAGATGAAATGGTAAAGGGTATGGGTGACCTCGTTGAATTTATACCCCTCCAATGACTCGCGGACCTCCCGGATAACCTGGTTCAGCCTTCCCCGGATCCAGCGATCCGGAAGGCTGAAATCTTCAGGCGGGATCCCCTGAGCGATTTCGTTCGCTTTAAAACTCTCAAGATTCATCAGGGCAAAGCGTGAGGCATTCCAGATCTTATTGGCGAAGTGACGGTAGCCCTCTGTCCTGGACTCTGATAGTTTCAAATCGCTTCCAGGCATCGTTAATGCCGCAAGGGTGAACCGCAGGGCATCGGCACCGAAGCGGTCGATGAGGTCAAGGGGATCGACCACGTTTCCGCGGGTCTTCGAATATTTTTCTCCTCGCTCGTCTCTCACCAAGCCGTGGATGTATACATCTCTGAAGGGAACATCGCCCATAAACTTCAAACCCATCATCATCATTCTGGCCACCCAGAAGAAAAGGATGTCGAAGCCCGTCACCAGGACGGATGTGGGATAGAACTTCTTCAACAACTTCGTCTCCTTTGGCCACCCCATGGTGGAAAAAGGCCAGAGGGCAGAACTGAACCAGGTATCCAGAACGTCGGTCTCAGGGGTCAAGTGATCGGAACCACACTTCGGACAGGAGGTGGGCACCTCCTTGGAGACAATGACTTCTCCGCACCCGCTACAATACCAGGCCGGAATTCGATGACCCCACCAGATCTGCCGTGAGATGCACCAATCCCTAATATTCTCCATCCATTCGAAATAGGTTTTCTCCCAGACGTCGGGAATGATTCGAGTCCTGCCTCCCCGAACAGCCTCAATGGCTTCCTTGGCCAATGGCTTGGTTTTCACAAACCACTGAAGGGAGAGGTTTGGCTCCACGATGGTCCGGCAACGATAACAATGGCCGACCACATGGGGATAGTCCTCAATTTTGACCAATACGCCATCCCGCTCAAAATCTTCGACGATCTTCTCCCGGCACTCAAAACGGTCCATCCCCCGATAAGGACCCGCATTTTCGTTCATATGGCCCTTTTCATCAATCACCTTGACCTGTTCGAGGCCGTGTTTCAACCCGATCTCAAAATCGTTGAAATCATGAGCCGGAGTGATCTTCAAACAGCCTGTGCCAAATTCAACATCCACATAGGGGTCCGCAATAACGGGAATCTCCCGATCGACCACGGGAAGGAGAACCTTCTCTCCGACCGCTGCACGATAGCGTTCATCCCCCGGGTTGACCGCCACCGCCGTATCCCCGAGCATGGTTTCCGGTCGCGTCGTCGCCACGACCACAGAACGATTGCTTCCCTTGAAGGGATACTTCAGATGATAGAGTTTCCCTAAGACTTCCTCATGTTCCACTTCGAGATCGGACAGGGCGGTTTGGCATCGGGGGCACCAATTGATGATGTAGTTGCTCCGGTAGATCAGGCCTTCCCCATACAGACGGACAAAAACTTCTTTGACCGCATCGGAAAGGCCTTCATCCATCGTAAACCGTTCACGATCCCAGTCGCACGAAGCGCCCAGTTTCTTCAACTGGTTGATGATCGTCCCCCCGGATTGCTCTTTCCACTTCCATACCCTCTCAATCAGTTTTTCCCTTCCCAGGGTGTGCCGGTCGATCCCTTCCTCCAAAAGCTGTTTCTCCACGACGTTCTGGGTGGCAATGCCTGCGTGATCCGTCCCCGGCATCCAGAGGACCACGTAGCCCTCCATCCTCTTAAGGCGGATCAGAATGTCCTGCAGGGTATTGTTCAGTGCGTGTCCGATGTGGAGAACGCCCGTTACGTTCGGGGGCGGGATGACAATAGAATAGGCTTTTCGTTTGGAATCTTCATCGGCCTTGAAATAGCCGCGCTTCTCCCACTGCTGATACCATTTCTCTTCCACCTGATGCGGATTATAAGATTTTTCCAAGAGCTTTGGGGCCATTGATACACCCTTTATCCTCCCTAATAGGTTGCCGAAAAACGCCCATCTGCTGCGGTGTCTGGTCCCTCTCGGGGACGTGGCAAGAAGTCACTCCTCATTCATCGTGATGCCACTCTCAGGATTTCGAAACCCTTGCATGTGGGCATTTTTGAGCACCCTAACAAACCACCTTAACTATCCCTTCTATCCCTTCTCTCCCTTCTCAAGCCTTTTGATCTCCTCTTGAATCGCCTTTTCTGCCAAATCCGGAACTACTTCTTTAACAATCTTTTCGATCCGTTCAATGGTAAAGCCCACGACATTCTGGGTCATCTCCGGGACAAGTTTTGTCATCATCTCTCGCATGATCTCCTGAACCTTTTGCGAAATGACCTCCTGCATCTGTCTATCCACTGCCCTCACCAGGGAAGGAACTTCTTCCTGAGGTATCTTCGTGGCTTCCAACGGAGTCATCTTCGGAGCCTCGACTCGAATCATGCTCGGAGCTGCCCCCTCTTCCAACTGATCTATGGTTATTTCTTCTATTTCCTCCAACCGCTCCATCTCTCCAATCTGACCAGTCGGTTCCGTCCCCCCCATCTCTTCTATCTCTTCCACTTCTTCCAGCTTCTCTATCTCTTCCATTCCCTCTATCGGCTCAACCTCGAGATCCTCCAGACTCAATTCTTCGGCCTTGACCTCGCTTGGCTCCCCGACGGCACTAATCTCCCCCTCTCCCAATAGATCTTCCAAGAGTTCTTCCGGAAACTCCTCTTCGGCCAACTCCTGAATTTCCTCTATCTCAACGGGTTCCTCTAAACCCTCCTCAACGGCTTCCCCCAAGGCCTCTCTCAGAGATTCCACCACGGATTCTTTCAGAGGCTCTACCACGAATTGTTTCAGAGGTTCAACCTGGGCTTCTTTAAGAGGCTCCTCCAGGGCTTCTCCCAGGGGCTTTTCTAGGGATTCTTCCAAAGGTCCCCTTAAACCCTTCTCTAAAGGCTTGCGTGACATCTTCTCTGGGGGCTTCTCCAACAACTCCTCGGGGAAAATGGTTTCTTCGGTGACCTTTTTCTTGGGCTCCTCCACTAAAAAAGGCTGGGGTTCCTCCTGTGGCGGCGCAGTTTTTACCTCTTTCCGAAGGGCTTTTTCGAATTCTGAGAGGTCCAGCTTTTCTGCAGGCTCCTCTATCTGGAAAGGACTCTCTTCAATATCCCTTACCATTTTTTCAGCAGGCCATTCCTTCTCCAAAGAGGGCTTGAGTTGTTCCACTTTTTCGAGGATCTCCTCTAATTCGATTTTGTCAAACAGCTCTTCCTCCGGAGAGGCATCTCTTAAAGGGACCTTTCTTTTCAGCCGGAGATCCATCCCTACGGTTTTCTTTTCAGGACGGAGCTCCAATTCCTTTTCCGCTGTTTTTTCTTCAAATTCCGGTTTTTCCCAGGAATCCAGAGAGGGCACTTCTCCAAAGGGTTTTTCCCTCCCTGTCGGGACAAAACTATCAATGCTCATCCTGGGTTCGGGTTCCCCCACGACATCCACCAATTCGATGATTTCCTCTTCCTCCTCTCCCGTTTCATCCAGGGAAAACCCCTGTTTTTCAGAAACCATTTCTCCCCTCTTTCCGCCCGTCCCCTCTTCCATCAGGTTGTCCACCAAATCAAGGACCTCAACTTCGTTGAGAGGTTTTGAAATCACTCCGTCTGCCTGGATTCGTTTGCGGTCGTCTTCCGAAATCTCGTCAAGAATACTTGAAATGACGATGAATGGGATGTGCTTAAAATCAGGGTCTCCTTTGACGGCTCCACATAATTCCAAACCGCCCTTTTCCTCAAGACCCGCCCCCGACGCAATGATCATATCCGGCTTGAAAAGTTTTGCCCGGAGAAGGGCATCTTCCCCGCTCTCCGAAAAGATGAGATGATAATCCGTCGATTCAAAAATCCTTTGAAACTCTTTCTGGTCGGTCTTGTCCGAATCAGCAATGAGAATTTCTTTTGCCATTCTTCGGTCCCTTAGGATTGGCTGGAGAGAATTGACAACGGTTCCAAATTGTCATTTTCTATCACACGGAATGTGAAATGTCAAGAAAATCGCCGCCTTTTGTGTAATCCCTCGGCCGCCTGACTTTCCGAGATCCGGCTCACCGCTTTCCACTCTTCCCTTGCCGTAACGGAGAGGTTACTCGTCTCTCTATAAAACGGTCGACCAGAGGGCGAAGATCGACATCGAAATCATAGCTGACCCTTACCACCGGTTGATCCATTTTGATCTTTTTTCCCAAGTCCGTGGGGGTTGCAACCACCACCGCATCACAAACCGATCGGCGGATGGTTTCTTCGAGGTCTCTGATCTGCTCTTCTGAATAACCCATGGCCGGCAGCACTCGACCAATATGCGGGTAGTTTTTATAGACATCTCTCAGCGAACCCACCGCATAAGGTCTCGGATCCACCAGCTCTCTGGCCAGCTTCCTCGAAGCTGATGCGCCTGCCCCGTCAGGCATGCCTCCATGGGTGATGGTCGGCCCATCCTCGATCACCAGTACCCTTTTGTCCGCGATTCTTTCCGGATGGTCCAGCCGGATGACGGAGGGGGCCTCCAGGACTTCCGCCCCGGGATTCATCAGGGAGATATTGCCTCTTATCTTCTTTAAAGACTCCTCGCTCCCTTCATTTACCTTTGTGATGACAAGAAGCTCCGCCCTCCTCAAGTTCACCTCTCCGGGATAATAGAGTTTCTCATGACCCGGCCTCAGTGCATCCACGAGAACAATCTCCCAGTCGGGCTCGATAAACGGGAAATCATTATTCCCTCCGTCCCAAACAATCACCTCAGACTCTCGTTCGGCCACTCTCAATACCCGCTCATAATCCACACCTGCGTAGACTGTAATTCCTGCTCCGACGAGAGGCTCGAATTCTTCTCGCTCTTCAATGGTACACGTTTCTTCCTCCACATCCCTCCTGCTGGAGAAACGGAGTACCGGCTTAAACCCACAATAAACCATCGGATGCCGGATCACCGAAACTTTGAAACCTTTCTCTCTTAGGATGGCGGCCAACTTTCGCGTGATGACCGACTTTCCGCACCCCGTCCTGACCGCGCAAACAGAGACCACGGGTACCCGGCTATCAATCATCGTTTCTTTGGGCCCGAGAAAAACAAAGTTTTGGCCTTTGGAAAGAACCAGTGAGGCCATATCCATCAGCGCTTCGTGCGAAACATCGCTATAAGAGAAGACGACCTGATCCGCAAGATGTTCTGAGAGCAACCGGGATAGTTCTTCCTCAGGGTAGATGGGAATTCCCCTGGGATAACGGGGCCCGGAAAGCTGCGGGGGATAGTTCCGGCCGGCGATATAAGGAATTTGGGCGGCCGTAAATGCAATGACCCGGTAAGAGGGACGCTTTCTGAAGTAGGTGTTGAAGTTATGGAAATCCCTTCCTCCAGCTCCGAGAATGATCACCCGGATAGAAGGGGCCCGCTTCGTCTTATCGCCCAAACCTCTCTTCTTCATTGAACGACCCAGGGGAGGGGGAGAAAAAGCTTCTCATAAAGACTGAAGGCGTACCGGTCGGTCATGCCGGCCACAAAGTCACAGACACATCGTTCCAAGGAGTCGTAAAGCGATTCCATCTTGATCAGCGTCAAGAAATAATCCGGATGGTCCGCCAAATAGTGATAGAGTTCTTCTAGAATCTTTGTCGCCTTGAAGAAATCCGCATGAACCGCTTTGCTCTCGTAGACATGTTCCCAAAGAAATGCGCGTAGATCCCACACCGCAGAGAGGATCTCCTTGGAAATGGACAACCTTCCATCTCCCGATTCGAGGGTTTCCCGGATGATATCATTGACCATCGTACCAATTCGTTTGGAATGGGTATCGCCCAGACGGTTCAGACAATCCTCTGGAATATCGTTTGAGGAAATCACTTCACCTCGAATCGCATCATCAATGTCGTGGTTTATGTAAGCAATGATGTCCGCAATCCGAACCACCTGCCCCTCCCGGGTAAAGGCCATCGCTTCGGGGTCCTCACAAAGAATCTCCCCTCTCCCCTTGGTATGTTTCAAAATACCATCGCGGACCTCAAAGGTGAGGTTCAGCCCTCTCCCGTCCTTTTCCAGAAGGTCGACAACCCTCAGGCTTTGATCGGCATGATTGAATCCCCCTGGGACGATCTCATTCAGGGTATCTTCTCCGGCATGGCCGAACGGCGTATGACCCAGGTCGTGTCCCAGCGCGATGGCCTCTGTCAAATCCTCATTGAGGCGGAGGGCTTTCGAGATCGTTCTTGCAATTTGAGACACCTCAAGGGTATGCGTCAATCGAGTCCGGTAATGGTCGCCCGTAGGAGTGAGAAAGACCTGAGTTTTATGTTTCAGTCTCCGAAAGGACTTGGAATGAATGATTCGATCTCGGTCGTGCTGAAAGGCTGGCCGGAGAGGACATTCCTCCTCGAAAAATGAGCGGCCTTTCGACCTTGAACTCAACGCCGCAAAAGGAGAAAGACTCTTTTCCTCCCTTTCTTCTAACTCCTCCCTGATCGTCTTTGGCAATTGACAACGCTCCACTTGATCGAATATGTTAGTTTAGCTAACTTATCATAAAAAAAGGGAGTTATCAAACTGAAATCCCGCCCGGGCTTTCCTGAAGCGGTGCGGTGATTTGGGGAACCGGTCGGGCAAAGGGACCCGACTTGTGGCGATTTTTTCACACCTTCCTTTGGAAACGGATTGGGATTGAAAGTTGATGTTACAAACGGGCACGGAGAATATAAGACAAGAAATCCGCAAAGATCCTATTCTTTCTGTACTGTCGGCTTTGGCAAGGGAGAAAAGGATCCCTCTCTTTTTAGTAGGAGGCTTTCTCCGGGACCTCCTCCTTGGATCAAGAGGAAAGGATTATGACTTTGCGTTGCCGAAAGATGCATCTTCATCCATCGAGATCATCGACGAAGCCCTTGGCCTCCGCTTCTTTAAGGTAGGAAAGGAGGAAAAGAACACCATCACGTATCGAACCATTCAAGAAGGGCGATCCATTGACATCGCCTTTTTACAAGGCCAAACGATCGAGGAAGATCTTAGAAGGAGAGATTTCACTATCAATGCGATGGCCTTTTCTTTACGAGACGAGACATTTCATTCGGCGGAGGGGTCCCTCGAGGATTTAGGCAAAAAGTTGATCCGCACCGTAGCTGACAATTCCATTGCTCTGGATCCCTTAAGGATGCTCCGAGCGATCCGTTATCGTTGTACTCTGAAAGGTTTCACCTTAGATGAGAGCCTCATCGGAGAAATCTCCTCTAAGAAAGGACAGATCACGATCATCCCTGGAGAACGCATCAAGACAGAACTGGACCAAATTCTCCTCTCTCCCGGCGCCTTCACCGGAATGAAATTCCTTTATGAATCGAGTTTGCTCCTCACCCTCTTTCCAGAATTCAAGTCACTAGAGGACCTGGGTCAAGGGGGATACCATCACCTAAACGTCCTCCCCCACATCCTCCTGATGATAGAGAAAATATCCTGGGCTCTTGAATGGGTCGCTTCAAGAGGGGCGAAGATCTCCTTGCCCGAAGAAGATCGTCTCGCTTTGTATTACGCCGCCCTGTTCCACGACATCGGGAAACAGGATACCTATTCGGAAGATGAGAAAGGGAGGGTTCATTTCTATACCCATGAATCTTATTCGTGCCGGAGGGCGGAAGGAATCATGGAGAAATTAAGGTTTTCGAATCACCTGAGGAATAGAGTTCTTCACCTTGTCCAACATCACATGAGAATACACAACCTGCCCGGCGGCACCGGGGAGGGAGCGCTGAAGAGGTTGGTCAACCAGATGGGGGAGGAAACTCCCCTTCTGGTTCTTCACACCCTCGCTGATAAAGAAGCAAGCCGCGGCATCCTGTCCGTTGAGATCGACCAAGTGGTGGAAGGCCACTGTCTTCGAATCCTGGAATGGTTTAGAGAGAAAGATATTGTTCACCCACCCCCTTTGATCAACGGAGAAGATGTCATGGCTCTGGGATACTCTTCCGGACCACAGGTTGGCCAAATCCTCGACGTCATCCACCGTAAGCAGGTGGAGGGTGAGATTAAGAATAGGGAAGAAGCGTTAGAGGTATTAGAAGAAGAATTCGGAAGTAAACCCCGTTAGAAATTCCAGGGAGGCAATAAACTCCGCCGGAATTATTATAAAGCCCAACCCTCCTGCAGAACAGCCGGGAAATATTTCCAGTGTGGTGTCTCAGAAATAACCTTACATGTTGTCATTCCGGACTTGATAAGCCTGCCCCGTACTTGATACGGGGGAACCCAGTGTTTTCTATCTCGATTCCCGCTTTCGCAGAGATTTTAATGGTACCATTTATTTTACGCCATGGTAAGTCTAATACAACTCCGACAGATACCCCATCCCCCACCGGACCTCCCCCTTGAAGGGGGAGGAACATAACGATTTCCCTCCCCTTCAGGGGGAGGGTTAGGGTGGGGGTGGGGTTTCATGAGTTATTTGCCCAAGCAAAATTAATTGTGGCGGTTTCACCAAAAAATGGTTTTTCAATAGTTCTTTGTTAGGGCCTCTCCTGTTTTGGTAAATAAGTGTAATCCAGAAAACACCGCCATATTTAATTTTACACAAAATGGAACGAGTCAGTCCATTGCCTCGAATTCATCTAATGCATCAGATTGGAAATGTAAAATTATCTGCCGCCCTAAAATCTCTGCTCTGGCGGGAATGACAGCTCTTGAATCATTGTAAAGCCTTTATTGAGACAGTCCACTGCCGGGCAAAAAATGTCTTGACGAATCCCGGATTATCCCTTCCATCGTCAGTTTTTACTTGACATATGCCATGGCATGATGTATCATGTACGCATACAATGGAGGTGCTTAATATGCGTGCTACATTGAACATACCTGATGATCTCCTTGCGGAGGTGCAGAAAATCTCGGGTGAAAAATCGAAAACGAAGGCTATTACCACCGCCATGCAGGAATTCATCAAGCAGAAAAAGATGAAAGAGTTGATTGCGCTCAAAGGAAAAGTTCAAATCGAGTATGACTGGGAAAAGGAAGAAGAGCGTGAAATGAAGGCTCAGAAGAAGAGAGAAAACATCCTTGAAAAATAGAATACTTGTCGATACGACCATCTGGATCGAGTTCTTCAGGGCGAGGTCAAAAATTGGAGATCGTCTTGAAATGCTCCTCATGGAAAATGCGGTCTCGACATGCGGGGTTGTGATGTTTGAGGTTCTCCAGGGAATAAAGTCAGAAGGTGAAAAAAATAAGATACTGGGCGTCCTGGCGAGTCTGCCCTATGTTGAAATGACGAGAAAACTGTGGCGCCGTGCTTCGGACCTTTCCATACTGCTGAAGAGGAATGGCGTAACCCTGCCTTTATCCGATATTCTCATTGCCGCTATTGCCACTGAAAACGATCTCTCCATCTACACCCTCGACAACCACTTCAAACAAATCCCCAATCTGAAACTTCATCCCCTACAAAAAGCAAGCCCTCCCGGCTTCAAGATAAAATCAACCCGTTCACCCTTAAAAGAAAAATTCGGAAGTAAAGAACCCCGCCCACAGGGCGGGGCTTTAAAACCTAAATTCTAAAGCCCAAAACCGAGATCCCGAAACAAGTTCGGGATGACAAAAAAGATCAGGACCGTCATGTCATGCTGAACTTGTTTCAGCATCTGATTTATTTTTTCTGCTTTCAGCAGACGCACCTTTCATCCCCGTCCACAGGACGGGTTTTCGGGTGCGATCTTAATAAATCGGATCAACTTGACCGGATCAATCCGCATGAAAAATCTCACCCTCGTCCTTTGGCATAATATTATCAGGTGCCTTTCCGAGATAAATTGTCCACTATTGCATTGCCACGTACTCGGCAAAGGAGGTCGATTCAGGTACAGGCAACCCATCCTCACGCAACCCCTTAATATGGAATTCAATAGCCTGATACATGTTCCGCTCTGTCTCTTCACGGGTAGCCCCTGTCGCCACACAACCAGGTAAGTCGGGTGAGTACGCCGAATAGTTGCCATCTGCCTTTTCAATCACCACAAGAAAACGATACATATTTACTTGACCTCCTTCAGTTTTGCCTGTTTCAAAATGCTATTTAAAGTGCCCTGCGCCAAATCATCATTTGGATGCCCTGCTATTGTGACCCGACATGGTATCCGCTCATGATTGATCCATAGGATTCCCCTTCTGCCAAGTTGTCAAGGATCACCGAAACCATGGCGCGTGTTCCTTTGATGCAGGCGTTACCATGGGAGATTTGCGGATCGATGTTAATTCGCTCTCGCCAGTTCATCGCTCAACCCTCCTATTCAAGCGTCTAATATCCCTTTTATTATTTATAGCCGAAGAATTCGGAGACGTGCATCCAGGTTTCACTGTAATCCTTGAACTCGTTCTTTCTATTCCCCTTTCCGTTTCCCTCGCGGTCCCTCCCACACAACTGTTTATGATCATCCTCGCCCGAAACATCGATACTGACCTTATCTGTTTCCTCAACGAGGCCTAATATTTTTGTGTAATTGGGGGTACTATATCAAATAAGTGACACCATGACAAGTTTTGTAAGAACATAACAAAGGGAATTTGATAACGACATGTTCGTGCTCCAGTACGGGGGAATGGGAAGGGAAAAATGTTGTTGATTATCGATACACATTTGGTAGAATGGCGATAATGGCAGTGTTTCCAAAATTGACTTTTTACCCCGTTAGAAATAATGCGCCACTGTTCAACAGTCCCGCTATCGTGGGGTTAGGTTTTATAATAATTCCGGCGGACTTTATTGCCCCCCTGGAATTTCTAACGGGGTGAACCTAAGGGGGTGAGCCTATGTTTCGAAAAATATCGGAGATATATGAAAATAAGCTAAGGCCCCGTGCGAAGAAAATCCTCATTGGAGTATTCTCTTCTTCGTCGTCTTTACCCTGGTCGGCTTCTTTGTTCTGCCTCCGATCTTAAAATCTATTCTGACCAAGCAGCTCTCCGAGAATCTTCACCGTGACGTGACGATCGATCAGATTAAGATCAATCCCTACACCCTCTCCATATCGGTAAGAGGTCTCACGATAAAAGACAAAGGAAGCCCAGAAACCTTTGTCTCTTTCGGGGAGATCTTTCTGAATTTCCAGAGTTTCTCCGCCCTTAGGAGGGCTGTCATTTTTAGCGAAATCAGGCTAACCCAACCCTACATCAAGATTAGCCGTAATCAAGACGCGTCTTATAATTTTTCTGATTTACTGGAGAAGAAGGAAACGAAACCTCCGGAAAAAGAAAAGTCCAAGTCCAAACCTTTGAGATTCTCTCTGAATAATATAAGAATAGAAAACGGAAGCATCGATTTCTGGGATGGACCCGTGCAGATAAAGCACACCGTCAGGGAATTGAATATCGGCGTCCCATTTATATCGAATATCCCATCCTACATCAATAGATACGTTCAACCCCATTTTTCGGCCAAAATTAATGACACTCCTTATGTGATTGAAGGTACGACGAAACCGTTTGTCGACTCGCGCGAAACCTCTTTTGATATCAACATTAAAGATCTTGACATCCCTTATTATCTTGCCTATGCCCCTACGAAAATGAATTTTAAAATCGTCTCGGCCCTTCTGGATACCCAGACAAAACTCTCTTTTATTGAAACGAAGGATAAGAAGCCTTCGATCACCATTTCGGGAGATGTTTCTTTGAAAAGAATTGCGGTAGACGATGGGAAAAACAAGCCTCTTCTCAGACTCCCCCTGCTGGGTGTCTCTATCGCCCCGTCGGAGCCCATCACGAAGGTCATTCATCTATCAAAGATATCCATCCAATCACCGGAGCTGGAAATACGAAGAGATGAAAAGGGAGTGGTCAATGTTCAAACCCTCTTCCCCGAAACAAAAGAAACAAAGCCTGCCCCCAAGAAAGCGGAGGAGTCAGCGCCTCTATCTTTAGACATCGATGAGATACAATTGTCGGGGGGAAAAGTTACATTTTCTGACATCTCCAGGAGTAAACCCTTTAAGACGATTTTAGATCCGATCGAGTTCAAGGTTGACCATTTCAGCAACGTCAAAGACAAGAAATCCGCCTACGCGCTATCCATCAAAACCGAAGCCAAAGAAAGTATCAGTTTACAAGGTGAGTTCTCTATGGACCCTCTGGGGGCAGAAGGGACCCTGGAAATCAAATCCGTCCCTCTGAAAAAATACGCGCCTTACTATCGGGACAGTATCCTGTTCGACATCGAGGATGGGCGACTCGATTTTTCAACCCGTTATAAATATGCTAAGGGCGAGAGGGAGCCGGAGATTTCGCTTCCGGGAATGTCTCTCTCCCTCAGTGCTCTCCGCTGCAAGAAATCTGATGAAAACGAGGACTTTCTCAAAATTCCTGCTTTTTCGATTAAAGAGACTGAATTGAACATGACGAAAAAAGAGATGAAAATTGGAGTTTTTGCAACTCAGAAGGGTGAACTTCTGATCAAACGTTTACCCAACGGGGATATGAACATCCTCAAACTGGTTGCTCCTCCGCCCGTGCCCGAGGAAACAGCTTCCAAGGAGCGATCGCCTGTGGATAAACCCAAACCTCCTGAAAAACCATGGCTTGTATCACTCAGGAACCTGTCTCTTGACAATTATATGATCAGAGTCGAAGACCAGACGAATTCCGAGCCTGTCACCCTCACTGCAAAAAACCTGAAGGTCAAGGGGGAGAATATCTCGACCGCTAAAAATAGCAAGGGGAAACTCGCTCTGTCCCTCCGTTTGAATGATACAGGATCGATTTCCACAACGGGAACGATTGGCATCGAACCCATGACCGCAGATTTGAAAATGGAACTTAAAGGGATTGAAATTGCCACCTCTCCAACCCTATTTTACGGACAAAGTAAATATTAATGTGACAGGGGGAGCTATTTCCACCGCGGGGAATCTCTCCTTTGCTTCCACGGAGAAGAAGGAAATGAAGGCGTCCTATAAGGGCGAGGCCGCTTTAACTAATTTTTCTTCGGTTGATAAACTGAGCGGAGGAGACCTGCTGAAATTTGAATCCCTTTCCTTTAACGATCTCAATTTCGGATATACTCCCCTCTCGGTTGACATCAAAGGGATCTCCCTCACTGACTTCTATGCCCGCATCTCCATCGACGCCCAGGGAAAAATCAATCTTCAGGAGATTATGAAAACGGGGGAGCCGAAGCAAGCGTCACCTCCCCCTCCCGTTCAGCAAGCGAAAAGTGAGCCCCCCCCAGGGGAAAATGCAACTTCAAAGAATATCAAGATCGGTCAGATCACGCTTCAGGGAGGGAGGATAGACGTTTCAGACCAGTCGGTCAAACCTGAATTTTCAATGAACCTATCAGAGATGGGAGGAAGGGTCTCGGGGCTTTCGGCTGAGGCAAATACGACCGCAGATGTTGAACTCCGGGGCAAACTGAACGAGTATACTCCTCTTGAGATCACCGGCAAAATTAATCCCCTGAGAGACGACCTCTATGTAGACATAAAAGCCAGAATTAAGGACTTTGAGCTAAGTCCGACAACACCTTACTCAGGGAAATATGTCGGCTATACCATCGAGAAGGGTAAACTCTCCTTCGATTTGAAATATCTGATCGTTAAGAGGAAGCTTGAATCGCAAAATACTATCTTCTTCGACCAATTCACCTTCGGCGAAAAGGTTGAAAGCGCTACCGCAACGAAATTACCCGTAAAGCTTGCCGTTGCCCTTCTAAAGGACAGGAAGGGTGAGATCAAATTGGACCTTCCCGTCACGGGGAGCCTGGATGATCCGAAATTCAGCGTATGGGGAGTGATCCTGAAGATCCTCGTTAATTTGATTTCAAAGGCAGCCACGTCACCTTTTTCTCTTCTCGGAGCTGCATTCGGGGGCGGAGAAGAACTGAGTTACGTTGAGTTCGATTACGGGAGTACCGTCGTTTCAGAATCGAGTGCAAAAAAACTTGAAACCATCGTCAAGGCTCTTCGTGATCGACCGTCGCTCAAAATGGATATCGAAGGCCATGTCGATTCGGAGAGAGACCGGGAGGGATTGAAACAATACTTGTTTAACAGAAAGGTTCAGGTTCAGAAGCTGAATGAAACGGTTAAGAAGGGGCAGCCTGCCATCCCGGCGGATGAAGTTAAAGTCGAGAAACAGGAATACGAAAAATACCTGAAGATGGCTTACAAAGAAGAAAAATTTCCCAAGCCCAAGAATTTCATCGGCATGGCGAAAGACCTGCCTGTCCCGGAAATGGAAAAATTAATGCTGACCCACATCGAGGTCAAGGAGGGTGACCTGAGAACCCTTGCCTCTCAACGATCGATGAAGGTAAGGGATGCCATGTTGAAATCCGGACAGGTTGAACCGGAGAGAGTTTTTGTCCTTGAACCTAAATCTCTTGCACCTGTAAAGAAGGAAAAGGTTAAAGACAGCCGTGTTGATTTTAAGCTGAAATAATTACAATAAAAGATTCTTCAAAATCCCAATCGAAGAGGAGGGACCAGCAATGTTAAAGGAATTCAAAGAATTTGCGATGCGAGGAAACGTCGTGGATATGGCTGTTGGAATTATCATCGGGGCGGCCTTTGGCACCATTGTCAATTCGCTTGTTCAGGATGTGATCATGCCGCCCATCGGCCTGCTTCTGGGGAATATTGATTTTTCTAATCTCTTTGCAGTCCTTAAAGATGGCAAGGTGGCAGGACCCTATACCTCTGTCGCCGCTGCGAAAGCCGCAGGCGCGGTTACCATAAACTATGGTCTGTTCATCAACACCATCATCAGCTTTGTCATCGTCGCCTTCGCGGTGTTTCTGCTTGTGAAGACGGTTAATAAATTGAATCGCCAAAAGGAAGCTCTCCCGGCTGTGCCGACGACGAAAGAGTGTTCTTATTGTCTCTCAACCATTCCGATTAAGGCAACGCGTTGCCCGAATTGCACTTCTGAGTTGAAGATGGCCTGAAGGTGGACCGAAATAGTTTCCCGAACAAGTTATTCCCGTCCTTCTGATCACTCCTGCGAAAGCGGGAATCTAGATGATTCAACGTATTCTGTCGCCCCCACCCCGTGCTGCATAGGGGCCGCGTGTGACAGATCGTTGAGGTTTCTTACTAGCTTCATAAGATAAGACAGGAGATCTACGATGCTATCACGCTTCCTCACCTTTTTTAGGACCGGCATTTGGGAAATTCAACTAAGAAATCTTTCACCCATAAAAGCCTTTTCCGTCAAATATCTTCGTATCATTCTTTTGGCATCCAGAGGATTTATGAGAGATCATTGTCAGAAGACCGCTTCGGTTCTAACCTATTACTCTCTACTCAATTTGGTTCCCGTTGTGGCCGTAGCCTTTGCGATGGCGAAAGGCTTCGGTCTTGAAAAACTCATCGAGAAACAGATCCTCCAAATGGCAGAGAAGGCAAATTGGCAGGCCGATATCACCAACCAGATCATTTCGTTCTCCCATAACCTTCTTAATCAGGCGAAGGGAGGTTTAATTGCGGGTGTCGGAATAGTCTTGCTGTTCTGGACCGTCATTTCCATCATGGGAAAAATTGAAGAGTCTCTTAACGAAATTTGGGAAATAAAAAAACCAAGGACACTGATAAGAAAATTTAGCGATTATATTACAATGATGGTCCTTGGCCCTGTTCTTATGATCATTTCCAGCAGTGCGACCATTCTTGTGGCCAGTCAAGTGACAGTGATCGTCAATAAAATCGAGGTCCTAGGGGTTTTCAGCAAGGTTATTTTTCTCCTGTTGAATCTATTACCCTATGCGTCGATTTGGGTTCTCTTAACGATGCTCTATCTCATCATGCCAAACTCCAAGATTCCGATCAGGTCAGCCATTTTGGGAGGTGTCGCCGCCGGGACGATCGCCCAAATTGTTCAGTGGATATATATCAAATTCCAGATAGGGGTAGCAAGTTATGGTGCCATTTACGGGAGCTTTGCGGCCCTGCCTCTTTTCCTAGGCATGCTTCAAATGAGTTGGATGATCGTTCTTTTCGGGGCAGAAATTGCGAATGCCAATGAACATTATGAAACGTTCGGCTTTCACCCGGACTATTCCAGGATGAGCGTTTCATCAAAAAAAATTCTCATGCTCAGGATCTTTCACCTCCTCACCAAAAAGTTTTCTCTGGGAGAAAAACCCTTGAGTGTCCACCAGATTGCCCATGCTTTGGAGATTCCGGTTCGCCTCGTACGGCAGTTCCTCCATGAACTCAGCGATGTCGGCCTGGTGGTTGAGACAACAAGGGGAATCAAGAGCGAGGTCGCCTTTCAACCCGGGAGGACGATTGAAAACATTACAGTCAAATTCGCACTGGATGAGTATGAGAAATACGGAACCACCAAGATCCCTGATTATCAATCCGAGGAAGCGGAGAAGATCTCAAGGTACTTCAAAGACATTTCGGAAACCATCGAGAAATCACCAGCAAATGTTCGCTTAAAAGAGATATAACAGGGGTTTGCTGCATTGACAAATGGATCCGAAATCACTTATAAAATGACGAGATGTCAGCAATTCTTGTTACGGGTGGAGCAGGATACATCGGAAGTCACGTAGTTAGAGAACTTCTCCATCGAAACTATCAGCCCATTGTTTTGGACAATCTTCAGAGCGGTCATCGAGACGCCGCAAAGGATGCTCCTCCTCATCGTAGGAGACCTGTCGGACCCAAAGAAACTAAAAGAGACTTTTCAATCCCACCCAATTGATACCGTAATGCATTTTGCAGCCGACTCCTTGGTAGGAGAATCCGTTCAGAATCCGGTAAAATATTTCAACAATAACGTAAGAAATAGCCTACAACTTATTGAAACAATGGTTGAATGTAATGTTCACAAAATCGTATTCTCTTCCTCTGCCGCCGTTTATGGAGAGCCTCAATCCATTCCGATCGGGGAAGATCATCCATGTCTTCCAACGAATCCATACGGCGAAACAAAATGGATATTTGAAAAGGCGCTGCAGGCTTTTCACGATCGCGGTAAACTGAACTTCATCTCTCTCAGATACTTCAATGCCGCAGGAGCTGATCCAGAGGGCAAGGTTGGAGAGGATCACTTTCCGGAAACCCACTTGATCCCGTTAGTGATCAAAGCAGCTCTGGATGGAATTTCAGTCCCTGTTTTTGGTACAGACTACCCTACTCCCGATGGAACTTGCATTCGCGACTATATCCATGTCACCGATCTTGCTCATGCCCACATTTTGGCCCTTAAGAAATTAGATCAGGAGAAAGTTTCTGGAATATATAATCTGGGAAATGGGAATGGGTTTTCAGTGAGAGAAGTGATTGAGACGGTAAGAAAAATTTCCGGCAGAGAAGTGGCTTCAGTCGATTCTTCGAGGAGACCCGGGGATCCCGCCCGGCTGGTGGCCAGCTCAAAAAAAATTAGGGCGGAACTGGGATGGATTCCCGACTTCCCTGATCTGGAAACGATCATTGAAACCGCCTGGCAATGGCATAAAAACCATCCCAAAGGATACGATGATAAGGCATAAATTCGAAGCACGAAGTCCGAAATTCGAAACAAGCACGAAGGTCCAAAATAAAAATGTTAAAATAGTCCAAATAGTCTTAATTCTCAATTATTGAATTCAGATTTCGTTTCGGATTGGTCCGAGGTAGACCTTTCGCCCGATATTCGAATTTCGGATCTGAACTGACAAAGGATTAGGAGACTCTATGTGCGGTATCTTTGGGATCTATAATCATTTTGAAGCATCCAATCTCGCGTATCTAGGCCTCTATGCCCTCCAGCATCGTGGCCAGGAGAGCGCTGGGATCGTCTCCTCAGACAGGAGACAACTCCATCATTACCGCCAGATGGGGTTGGTCTCTGAGGTCTTCACCCAAGATATTCTGAAGCGACTCACTGGAAATAGCGCCATCGGCCATGTCCGGTATTCAACCGCCGGTTCAAGCGAGCTCAAAAACGCCCAGCCTTTTTCTGTGGATTATCACAAAGGCAGTTTAGCCATCGCCCACAACGGCAATCTGACCAATGCCTTTCTTATTAAAAGCGAACTCGAATCGAAAGGTTCCATATTTCAGTCGAATATGGATACGGAGGTCATCGTTCATCTCATCGCCCGTTCCAAAGAAAAAAGCTTCGTAGAGCGAACGGCCCATGCCCTCAAACAGGTGGAAGGAGCCTACTCTTTACTCATCCTGACGGAGAACGAGATGATCGCAGCCAGAGATCCTTTTGGTTTAAGGCCTTTGGTTCTCGGTCAGCTTAAGGATGCACCTGTGGTTGCCTCTGAGACATGCGCCTTTGACCTCATCGGAGCCAAGTTTGTCAGGGAGATTGAACCCGGCGAAATCCTCTTGGTGAATGAAGACGGAACGAAATCCTTCAAACCCTTTGCGCGCAAACAACTTCACCAATGCATCTTTGAGTTCATCTACTTCGCCCGGCCGGATAGTTTCCTTTTCAACAGAAGTGTTTATGAAGTCAGAAAATCGTTTGGAGTTCAGCTTGCCAGGGAGTCCCCAGTCGATGTGGATATGGTCGTTCCTATCCCAGATTCCGGATTCTCGGCCGCATTGGGCTACGCAGCTGAATCGAAAATCCCCTTCGAACTTGGAATGATAAGAAATCATTATATCGGACGGACGTTTATCGAACCCGAACGACGAATTCGCCATTTCGGTGTCAAGATCAAGCTGAACCCGGTAAGAGAATTATTGAAAGGCAAAAAGATTATCACCGTGGATGACTCCATCGTCCGGGCAACCACCAGCCGAAAGATCAACAGGATGTTTCGGAATGCCGGCGCACAAGAAATTCATGTCAGAATCAGCTCTCCACCCATTACCCACCCCTGTTTTTTCGGCATCGACACCCCAAAAAGATCAGAACTGATCGCCTCCTCCCATAAGATCAAGCAGATTCAAAAGTTCATCGAGGCGAGTTCTCTACATTATTTAACTTTAGAGGGTCTCAAGAAGTGTGTAAAGGAAGACGCCGAACAGTTCTGCTATGCCTGTTTCACAGGAGATTATCCCATACCTTTCCAGATGGATTTAGAGTAAAAACATTACCCCTTACATTCCAATACTTTTCGTTCCTGCTCTTTTTCATGTGGGGGATTTTGTGCCATGAGCTGATCCAGAGCATCCAAAGCGCTTATTTTATGGTTTGGAGCAGAACGGGCGTGGCGTAACCTCCTTCTTTTGCCAATCGGCGGGTTAACGTTTTATCACGTCCGCCTCCTTCCCGTTGTTTCTTTCTTGCCTAAAAGTAAGAATCCCAAACCAAGTCCAAAAATAATGATGCTAAATGCTACACAATCAAAATAGTGAATAGAAATAGAAATTTCCCGGTTCTTAACTCTTGATGGTAGGTCTAATATGATCTCTTCTACGGACATATCCGAATCTGAAAAACTATCTACTTTCCTCCCTCTCTCTAATTTCATGTATTTTTCATATACACTAGGGTCTCTTTTTCTAAGCATGTCTTCATATTCCTTATGACTGTAATAAATCGCATCCTTTAGGACGAACCGACCAACATATTTAGATCGAATATTCTTAAGGTTAAACTTCCCTCCCTTGAAATCAGTGTAAAGTGAAACAATTATAGGGAAGAGAAATCCAAAAATAAGAAATATGAAACCAATCCTTCTCATTCACCTCACCTCCTTTCTTTCGCCCGTTGCCCGGTTAAAGTTATCGGGTTGACCTCCTTCCTCAGAATTTTACTCCTGCGCTCTTTGCCCAGATATAGAAAAAATCATCAGCAAAGATCCAGACCCGTCGCTCGTCATCATTCAATTTCTTGACGTTCGGATATTTCCGCCGGATGGCCTGATCCAACTCCCGCCTGTTCTTTCTGATAAATTGGTCTAAGGTCATACTTAATCTCCGTTTTTTGCGTCCAGAATGCTCCCAGGACAAGGCTTCTCACCGCTGCCTATACTGCAAAAAACCATGAATCAATAAGTTACGTTAACCTCCATCCGTGCCAATGGCATCAAACGTTAACGGCTCACCTTTTCTGCTTTTGTGACCTTCTTCGAAACTGTATTGATATTTTTTCAACCCTAAGACGCAACGTTTTAAGCTCGTCCTCTAAGCCTTTCACTTGATTTTCAAGGCTGGTAACCTTCGATTCTAAAGATCGTATTCTCCTTGATTGTGATCATTATTCTTTATATCTATCAAGGAGGTCAGCGGACCATCCAATCGCCACGATGAATATTAAACCACAGAGAATAGCGACTAAATATTTTTCATGCTTGCCCCCCTCTCTGGCCTTGTTACACCATCCTGTCGATCTTGAGATTAACTTCTCATTCACCATTTCCAAAACCTCCTCCTGGGTGATTATTCCCTTTTCATCGCCAACAAGATCAATACAATCTTATTCATGCTTTCCCCCTCCCCTTTTTCTCAAACCCTTCCCAATATTTGTCAAAAGCCCTTCTTAAAATCTCAGAAGCACTAAGACCTGTTTTTTTACAAATCAAACCCAATCTCCTGAACTGGAAATCCGTGAGATAAAACATTCGCCTCTTACCCATGATCTTAAATCCCCTCCGATTGAGATGTATCGTTATGATATACCCCTCATTTCTTTTTTGTCAAGCATTTCCTTGGACTTCATTGGGCATGGATTTAGAAAACATTTAGAAAACATTTTGTTGCGTTCTACCTAATTTTTTGATATCTTGTTCTTGGCAATCAACTCCTGACTGCGTCTCCTCATATTTTCGATTCTAAAATAGGGAGTGCGCTTAAATGAATTTAATAGCTGTTATAGAGAAACTTATTAATGGATCTGCCATCCTTAAGGAACAGCTTGAGTTTCTTAGGGATCAAATATCTGCACTTGAGAAAGAGAATGGTGCGCTCAAATCGGAGATTGCCAATTTGAAGCACAAGCAAAATGAAAATGAATCTCAATTTGATAAGGCAACAAAAGAAATAGAACGATTGAATCAGGTCATTGAAGCACCTAAAAAAGAGGATGCAAAGCCACATCTCGATGCAATGACTGAGAAAGTTTTGAAACTGTTATTTGACAAAGGTCGGGACATGTCTATGAATGAAGTCGCTGCCACTCTTTCTATGGATATTGGCACCGCTCAGTATCATTTCGATCTCCTTTTAGAAGGTAATTTAATAATACAAACAAGGACAGGCTTCACATCTTCTCGGAGTCGTGAAAATGCCCCTTTTTTTGAGCTTACTCTCTCTGGTCGGAAATATGTCGTTGAGAACATTCTCAAATAACCATTGCCTCACCTGTTGCCTCAACCACACAATATCCTTCTTCGCAATCCTCCAGGCCCTTTCGACCTTATACGCCGGGATTGGATTAGCCACAACCTCTGGCAGATCGCATTTGGATTCAATCCACGATATTCTGCCAGTTCGCTAAGTGTGAAGAACTCCTTCATTGTTTTTGATACCTCCGTTATTTCATGAGGTCTCATTTTCTAAAATCCTCCTTCATACAACCTTTCCACTGATAATCGATAATTCTTCCGATAATTCTTGTTGAAGTTTCCGATCCAAATGAGTAGACTCTTATTAAACTATGGGGCTTCAAACCCACCTGCCTCCTAACTTTTGGGGGATGATCGTTGGGGGAAATAAAGACCAAGAAATCCGTCACCCTAACTGGGATTGACATGCAAGGAAGGAGGAACAAAAGATGATCTGGAATGAATATGCCGAGAGGTTGAGAGAGGTTTTGAAAATCGAGGGAAATCCTATTGCCGTTACCTTCTCAATGGCCCCCACCGAGGGGGGAAGAGAGGGTAAGCATTGGGTCTGTGGGGCTTTGCAGGAAGCAAGGGATGGGGCCATTATCAATTTAGATAAGGAGAATTCAGCCTGCCATGGAGGCACGTGGCATCTTGGGCTGGGGCCAAGACCCACCGGGAAGGACGATAAAGCACTGAAGAAATTCTTAGTTGAAGGAGAGAAATTGTTCTGCTCTATTGCTACCTTTCATCGAGCAATGACCCTGACCGCCCAGCCTCCCCTCGGGCTGGCTGATTATGTTGTTTTTTCTCCTTTGGGAAAAGCCAAATTCAAGCCAGACCTCGTTCTTTTCCTATGCAACGCCGAGCAGGCGTGCCGTCTTCTTACTTTAGCCACTTACGATAGCGGAGTTTCACCCAAGACTGAACTCGTCGGATCGGCCTGCCATATGTCCATTACCTATCCTCTGGTATCTGGGGAGATCAATGTGAGTTTCATGGATTATACGGCAAGAAAGATGAAAGGTTATAAGCCGAATGAACTCTTTGTATCTGTTCCCTACCATCGGATGGCTGGGATACATTGAGAGCATTCCTTTCTGTACGGCAGGAACGGCCAAGACAGAATATCCACCTGAATTTAGACACTTAGTGGAAGGGTCGTCGAAATCCAAAACCTAATACTACGAAAGGACAGACGAATTTAAGAGCAAATTGCAGATTCGTTAGGATAGGATAGATAACTTAACAGGTGAAACGGGATGTCACGGACTTCTTTCTGAAGTCAACATTTGACACCGATCACGGAAAGATGTAGATCACTTGCCGAAATATTGTTTTCCGAGGATCGCCATTAACAAAACGTAGAAAGCGGTCGGCGATCAAGAAAGGATGGAATATGGGAAGACGAAGAACGATTCTTATCCTACTGGGGCTATCAATAGTGCTGATGGCAGTGTCAACACAAGCAATGCCGGTAAGTTACGTTTTCAGGGTTACTGCGACGACTGGGCCGCTCGCCGGTGTCAGCGCGAGAGGCACTTTCACATTTGACAATAGCATCATTCCTTCAGGAGGCGGGACTCTCGATCAGATCAATCTGTTATCCTACCTCAATTTCACGTGGCACGGTATCTTCTATGATCAGACCACTGCCAACACGGGCGGGTTGGCTTTCGATGAGTCCGGGAACCTATCGTCATTCGGTTTCGGCAATCAACATGGTGACGGATGGGTGGGAATTGGTATTGACACCAAGGATTGGCTTGTTTCCTCGCACTCAGGATTCCGGTATGCGAGTCCTGGCACAGGTGACTTCTGGGGCGGGACTGTTACTATAGAGCGGGCCGGGCCCGTTTCCGAAGATTTTGATGGGGATAGAAAGACCGATATGGCCTTCTACCGTTCCAGCACGGGTGCCTGGTGGATCATCCCTTCTTCAGGGATAGGGCCACAAGGACAGGTGGGAGCCTATGGAATTGGCTGGGGTGGATCAGGTTTCAAACCTGTCCCAGGAGACTATGACGGAGATGGAAAGACCGACATTGCAATCTACGATACCACAGGGGGTGCCTGGTGGATCATCCCTTCTTCAGGGATAGGGCCACAAGGACAGGTAGGGGCCTATGGGGTGGGTTGGGGCGGATCAGCCTTCAAACCTGTTCCTGGAGATTATGATGGGGATGGAAAGACCGATGTTGCAATCTACGATACCACAGGGGGTGCCTGGTGGATCATCCCTTCTTCAGGGATAGGGCCACAAGGACAGGTAGGGGCCTATGGGGTGGGTTGGGGCGGATCAGCCTTCAAACCTGTTCCTGGAGATTATGATGGGGATGGAAAGACAGATGTTGCAATCTACGATACCACAGGGGGTGCCTGGTGGATCATCCCTTCTTCAGGGATAGGGCCACAAGGACAGGTAGGGGCCTATGGGGTGGGCTGGGGCGGATCAGTTTACAACCCTGTCCCTGGAGATTATGATGGAGATGGAAAAACAGACATTGCCCTCTACCGTTCCTATACAGATAACTGGTGGATTATCCCCTCTTCTGGCATAGGCCCACAAGGGCAGGTGGGGCCTTATAGCGTGGACAGAGGTGGAGAAGGATTCAAGCCTGTCCCCGGAGATTATGATGGGGATGGAAAGACCGATGTGGCCTATTACGGGAACATCGATGGCAGCTGGAGGGTCGTCTACTCCTCCGATGGAAGATACAACGTCATGTGTTGGAGTTGGGGGGGAGATGTTTCCGATATCCCTCTGACCACAAATCCAGATTAGATTGATTGAACTGTTTTAGGTATTGATTTGTTAAGCTTGAGAAGAAGGGGTGCAGTTGTGATGATTATTTAGGCTGCATCCCTTTTTTGTTCCCACAGAATGAGATTCATAAACTTTCCATGTTTCATTCCGTAATCGTCAACCTTAGTGGTGTTCAATGGCTAATGACTTGGTGGAAGTGTCAAATTAACTTTTTGATCGGCGGAGACTTGACAAATTGAGGATAACTTCCCTCTACGGGGACCTACAATGTTAAAGGCCCCAAAGCCGGTGTAGGAAATCCGGCCATGTTGGTCTGCGCTACCTATCGGACCTCTTCATCACCATGATTCTAATTCGGCTGAAAATTGTACCATCACCGCTCCCAATCTCTCATATCAAGGCTTTCCTGTTAATCGACTGAATTCTACTCTTCTGAAGTAATTTCGTCAAACTTAGATTTCTTAATTAGATTTCTTAAACGTCTTCCCCCTTGCCGGTTTTCACTTTTCAGATGGATCTAGAGCCGATACCCTCGTGGAGTTCACTCTTCTCCTTTCTTCACATTCTATTGAATGGGACATTTGACTTTTTGGTTCAGAATTTGTAAATTGATACTTCGGCAGCGCCAAACCCCTTCGTTTAGGATAGGTTAAGGGTGTTGCTCAGCATCAACCCCTGCCTACCGGCAGGCAGGCTGAGCCAACTCCAGGCATTAGACTGGCGATAGCCAAAGGGTCGATTCGAACCCTCCGCGGTTCACTAGAGTCCGCTCGAGAAAAATACTTTTCTTCCCAAAGGAGAAGGAAATGGATTACAAATATCGATGGAAAATTATTGCGATCCTAGGTCAGGGGGACCAAGGCAGGGTTTACCGAGTGATCGACACGAAAGAATACGACATCGATGGACAAATTCGCCCCGATATTGAAAACTCGCTTCAGGGTTTAATCTCATCTGACAAAAGTGAAACTCGGAAAAAATTCTTTGAGTTATATCGCTGGGCAATGGTTGAGCTGATACAAATGGAAGACCCTGAGAATCAGGGTGCCCTAAAAGTCTTGCACAAGCCTAAGGAGACCAAAGAGGGGAAGGGGATGGAGCGAGTCCAGGACCGGATCAAGCGTGAGATTAAGGCAATGGCCGCCATTTCCCATCCGAGTCTTTTAGAGATTCTGGATACGGACCGCGACTCAAGGTGGTTTGTGTCCAAATTCTACTCGAAGGGATCACTCGATAAGCACCTGAATACGTATGTCGGAGATTTTGAAAATGCCCTCAAGGCCTTTCGGCCACTCGTGGATGCGGTTTCTGAATTACACAAGAGGGGCTTTGTGCATCGGGACATCAAGCCACAAAATGTCTTTGTGGATCGTAACGATCACCTGGTCCTTGGAGATTTCGGTTTGCTATTCTTTACGGATGATAGTTACACGAAAATCTCTAAAACGTGGGAGAGTGTAGGAAGGGGGGACTGGATGCCTGGCTGGGCTCTGTCTCTCCGGATAGATGAGATTAAGCCTACCTTCGATGTCTTTTGCCTGGGGAAGCTGTTGTGGTCCATGGTTTCAGGCTTACCCGACCTACCTCTTTGGCATTACGATCAGCCCGAATTCAACCTGGAAACCAAATTCCCGCATCGGCACTCCATCCGATTGGCAAATTATCTTCTCAGTAAATGTGTCGTCGAATCTGAAAAGGATTGCCTTCCGGATGCAACGGCGCTCCTCAAAGTGATCGATGAAGTCTTGTCATTAATCGATAGCCATGGCGAGGTCGTCGACTCAACGTTGAAGCGGCGATGCAAAGTTTGCGGACAGGGCAATTATGAAGAATCCGATGGCGCATCTTATTTCACGAAGCCGGTTGGAAAGCGGATGCTGAAGATGTGGATTTGTGATCGTTGCGGTAACGTCCAATGGTTTGCCGTCGATCTCTGGCAAAAATGGATTGTTTCGGACGAGAAATGAAAGGAGGCAATGGCTCGTCCACCTGAGAGCTTTCGATGTCAGGGAGTGGTTTCTTTTACTCTTCGTTCAGCCTTTAGCCGATGGGTGGGTATAAGAAGGGCTTATTGACACTGTCCGTCAACACGATAACCTGGTCGGGACAATCTAGATTAACCTCGGTGTTTTACTTTTCTCGTCCTTGACTTAGGCTTCTTCGCCTTGATTGCCGTTACCTTTTTCAATTCCGCCACACCGGCGATCACTTTCTGCCATTCCGATTTGATCTGTTCTCTTTCTTTCTCAATCTTTAAGATCCGACGATACAGAGAAAGCACCCTTAGGGCAATCTTGGCCTTCTCGTCATCGGACTGCTTCCCGTCGCAATAAGCCCTCAGATAATTCTCCGCGGTGTCCAGCAATGGCTTAAAAAGCTCTGAGTCTTTCTTCCTCATCTTTTGTATCCTTTCTGTTCCATGGACCTACCGTTCCATGAGGCAATCACTTCGGCTCCGTAGGGTATTTTGCTTTATGCCATTCGTCCCAGCCGCCCTTTAATGCAAATACTTTCGAATACCCTAAAGAGATGAATTGCCGTGCCATCCAGGCACTGGTTTCTTCATTCGGTCAGCTACAGTAAAAGACCAGCGTTTTGTCTTTTGGATATTTCGACGCCCAGGTTTTATAATCCTTCTCCGGGTCCTCACGAACCGCGCCTTGAATCTTTAAATCGGCTCTCTTCCACTCTGCCGCGATACGAACATCCACCACAATCAGATCTGGATTGCCCAAAAGTGACTTCAGCTCTTCTTTTGTCATTCTTGGCACTTTGGCATCCAGCGCCAGATTTTGGAGACAACCTGTTGAAACAAACGCGAATAGAAAAAAGAGGGTTGTCCAGTACTTTCTCATAGCCATTTTTCTCCCCTGCCTCTCCCCATTACGAATAACGCCTCGCTGCTGTACAGCGGGCCCAGCTTCTATACGATTCCCCGCGGGGAATAGCTCCCGCCGGAATTCTTAACGAGGTTTACTTTTTCGGATATTTTGGATGGGTAACCCCCTCGGTTGGTTTTCCGAAGGACATCGTGTCCACGCCGGATAGGGGATGATTTTTCTGGTACATGGGTTTGAGTCTCTTTGCCCTCACCCCTTCCGGGTAGAACCGTCCAATCGCTTCCTGGCTCCGATCGAGAGAAACCTTTTCAATGACATACCGGGAACTCCCTAAGCTGTTCTCCGCTCCTCCGTAAACTTGCTGCTCGATGTCCTTTCCTTTGATGAGGTTCAGTTTTTTTGAACCCGGAGCGAGAGCATTGAATTCCTCCGCCTCTGAGTTAATCAGCCCCGGAGCCTCGTTCATCAGATCGATGCAGGCCTTGTCTACCGCCACGGGGTCCAGCGAGGCAAGAACGCCGATGCCGTTCACAAAAGGCGTATCGGTCCACCCATAGCAGTCACAGGCAGGGGTCACATCCATTGCGTAGTTGACGAAGAATGCCCTGCCCGGCGCCTTGGTCATCATCGTGGCCAAGGCGGAGTCAGCGATGCGCCTTCCGAGGGCCGGCAAATAATCGAAGCGCTGAATCGCATTGATCCCTGCCATATTCACACAGAGGTTCGCACAGGCGAAGCAATAGACGCACGAATCCAGGTTAACCTCTACCCCTCTCTCCGTCACCTGGATCGAGCCTTCCGGACAACAATCCTCACAGACCTGCCACCACTCGCACTTTCGACCGGGGCAGCGATCGGCCTGAATCACCGGTTTGTCCCCGGCCAAAGCCCCATGAAGGTTCATCTTGCCCCGTTTGCTGGCACAGCCCACTCCAATATTCTTGATCGCTCCTCCGTAGCCTCCGGCAGGATGCCCCTTAAAATGAGCGATGGATAACAGAGCATCTGCGTCCGCAATGGCTCGAGCCACAAACTGCTTCCTTAGATAGTTTCCCCGGCCCTCGAGATCAACGATCATGTCATCTGTTCCCAACCAGCCGTCTGCGATAATCACAGGACATCCCATCGAAGCTTGGTTAAACCCATTGCGGTTGGCAGTCTCCAAATGGTCTATTGCCAATGTTCTACTGATCCACGGGTGGTAAGGCATGGTCGTGGTGTCCGTGACGAAGGGTTTGCCCCCTCGTTCCTTGACGGCATCCACAAATGTCCGCACAATGATTGGCCTGAGGTAACCGACATTGTAGGATTCCCCCATATGAGTTTTGACAGCCACAATGTCGCCTGGTTTGAGCTGGTCGAGCCATCCGGAATGCTCGAGAATTTGGCGACCCTTGATGGCAGTGGATTCCAGGAAACGTCTGGATCGGGCATCCATAAACCAAACCGTTGTCTCGCTCATGATTACTCCTCGCCTTTTTCCCGCGGCGTATCGTTTTTCACCTTATCCATTCATATTTTTTAGGACAAACTCGAGGATATCCATCACAACGATAGGGATCTTTTTTCTTCGGGCATTGCTCTGAATCGAGCGGATGCATTGCTGGCAGGCGGTAATCACCATATCCGCCCCTGTCGCCTTAATCTCCTCTATCTTTGCCAGCGCCATGGCTGCAGAGAGGTCCGGACGCACCATCTCGAGATTGCCCCCTCCCCCACAACACTTGCATCGATCTCTATTCCCTTCCATTTCCACCAGTTCTACGCCCGGGATGGCTCGCAGGATTTCCCGAGGTGCTTCATAAACCCCGCTGGCCCTCCCCAGATCGCAGGGATCATGATACGTCACCCTGGTTATCTTCTCTTTGAAGCTGATCTTGCCTTCGTCGATCAATTTCTTAATAAACTGAGTCGAATGAAAGAGTTGAAGACCATTCCTCGCCGGGTGTGCCTCGGTCCACGTATGATAGCAAGAGGGGCAAGCAAAAACAACGCTTTCTGCTCCTTTTTCTCTCACCTTTTCCAAATTGTGTTCCATATAGGTCTCGGCCTTCTTCTTCATCCCTGCCGCGATCAGCGGAAAACCGCAGCACCATTCCTCCCCTCCCAGAAGTGTAAAATCGACCCCGGCCTTATCCAGAATTTGGACAAAGGACTGCGGGATCCTCTTCGTCATCGGAAAATAGGAGGCAACGCAGCCCGTGAAGTAGACCACCTTGGCCCTTCCCCTCTGAAACATATCCTTGGGGGGCTCGGCCAGGGCCTGCACCCACGCCGCCCGATCCTCGCCCGGCTCACCAATAATGTTGTGGACTCTGTCCAGGGTCTCCGCCAACTGGTCCATGGGCTGAGGATAATGCCCTTTTTCCACCATAAAGCCCCTCAGGGCAATTCTCACTTGCTTTGTGTCGATAAATGCCGGACATTCCAACGCACACCTTCCACATAAGGTGCAGAGATAGGGGTGATCGGAGTACTTCTTGAGTGCTTCCTCGGAATTCTTGGCCCCAAAGAAAATTCCCGGCAGACCGTACGTCTTTTTTATGACAGATTTCAGGCTGGTGTAAACCCCTCCCATGGTCGCCTCCAGCTGCTGATTCTGCGTGTAAACCGGACAAACCTCCACGCAGCTGCCGCACTTCACACAGGCGTCGAGAGAAACGAGATCCTTAACGGAAAGAGGGAGAGGTGCTTTTCGCGTCCCGGGTTGAAACGCCTTGGATGGCATCAAATCGATGAACATGACGACAGGGATCGTAATGATGTGCCAGAGTTTCTTATTATAAGGGATAAAGGCAACGAGCGTGGCCAAGAACAACCCAGCGACGGACCAAAGAGGATAGTTGATGGAGGACCAGGGAAGCCCCAGAGGAGCGATGATTTTACTCAGCCCGAAGGACACAAACCAATATTGGGCTACGGAGTTTGGGAGAGAATACGTGAGGATGCTGATCGCTTCACAGAAAAACCGAAGGATAAACCACCCTCCTAACAGGTTGACCGCAACCATGTCTCCGAGCGATGTTTTGAAAGGCGTTGCCTTGGCGATAAATCTTCGATAGACGGCAATCAGCTCTCCAGCCAGGATCATCGCCCCAAAGAGGTCAAATAAGATCGCGAAAAGAGCGTCTGAAAGGTTGAGCGACAAACCGGTCAGATCTCGGAAAAAATAGAAGTCGCAAAAAGGCGCATAGAAAACCCTCAGCAAGATGGAATACCCTTCAAATTGCGGCATGACATCCGCTTTCAAATGGCCTGCGATGAGAATCCCGGGGTAGCCGATCATGATCAGCACTTTCATCAGCCACCTTAACTTATCCTGGCCGAAGATCTTTCTTTGGAGGATACCATCCATCAACATGATCTCGACCAGCTTCAGAATCTTGGCACTGAAAAGGACTGAAAATACTCCCTTCACAAGGGCCTTCCAGTCCCATTGTCCCTGCCAGTAAAGGAATAGTCGCGAGAGAATTCCAGCGACAAAGACGATCGCTCCCAGCATAAAAAAGATGACAAAGAGTGGATGACCCATCGTTTATCCCTTCCCCTCCGTTCGACACCTATCCCTGCGGTCGCATTTAAGAACAGAAAATAAGCTTTGTTTAAAATGAAACCGAGGGTATCTCAACGGAATCTTAACACTTCTTCCAGGCGCTATCAATGCGGATCACATCCTACTCACACCCTTGCATTCCATCTCCCTGGGCCTTCCCCCTCTTGTAGGATACTTTATTCCGTGTTATTTTTCTGATCATTCAGCAGAAAGATATGAATCTAGCCATTCTGAAAGCCATTTTCGCCTCCATGGAACAGGGGGTTGTCTTTATTGATGACCGTAATCGGATCGCATACTGCAATCCGGCGGCAGAGAAGATTCGAAAGATTAAGATGAAGCGAGTTCTGGGCCGATCTATTTTGGATCTCCATCCGAAGAAAGCCCACCCGAAGGTCCTGCACATCATTGAAGCCTTAAGGTCACGGCAAGCGGAAGGACACCACCGGATGAACATTCAGATGGTAAAGGGAAAGTTCTATGACAACACCTATACGGCCGTCTGGGGGCCAAAAAACAAATATTGGGGCACCCTCGTCGTCAGCAAGGAAATCACTCAACGGAAAAAAACAGAGGACCAGCTGACGGAGGCGCTGAAAGAATTGGAAACCGCGAATGAAGAATTGACGAGGCTCAACCAGATGAAGGATGACTTTCTCTCCACCGTCAGCCATGAGCTAAAGACCCCTATGATATCGGTCATGGGTTACCTCGGATTGATTCTCAAGGAGAAGGTGGGTTCTTTGACGGAACAGCAAAGAAAGTTCCTAGAAATATCCTACAAGAACCTTTTGAAACTTGAAAAAAATATCAACAACCTTCTGGATTTGGCCGAAATCGGAGTCCAGAAAGAATCCTGGATGTTCGAACCGATTGACCTCGTTAAAGTCATCGAATTCTCATGCACAACCGTTGAGCCCCTGGCCAAGGAACATGAAATTCGCCTGGAGACCCAGCTCCCTCCGGGACCGGTAACGATCTCCGGAGTTGAAGATAAACTCAACCAGCTATTCGACAACCTTTTCACCAATGCCATCAAATACAACCGCCGAGGGGGCAGGATCGGTGTGGGCTTTGAAGAGGATCCTGAATCTGTCCTCATCCGCATTGCCGATACAGGGGTTGGAATCTCCCACCAATCTTTGCAGGAAGTTTTCACACGCCATTTCCAAGAAAAAACAAAACCCCTTGGAAATGCAAGGGGGTTAGGAATTGGTCTCTCCCTCGTTCAAGAAATAGTGAACCTCCATCAGGGAAAGATCCAAATCGAAAGCGAATTAGGCAAGGGAACGACGTTTACGGTGATATTACCCAAGAATCACTGATTTAGAATTATAATTCCGAATGTCAAAGCTCAAATGTCAAACGAAGTAAAGAACCCCGCCCACAGGGCGGGGCTTTTGAGCCTAAATTCAAAAACCCAAAATCGAGATCCCGAAAGCATCTGATCCATTTTTTCTGCTTTCAGTAGGCGCAACTTTCATCAGGGGTTTTCAGATGCAGTCTTAAACAAGAGCATGAGACTTCGTTTTTAAAATTCCACACCATGTTTTATTTGAACTTTGAACTTTGATCATTTCTATTTCTTAGTCCCTCCTCCCAGGAATCCTTCAGATTTCCCTAAATCGACGATAGGAATCCCTCCTCCGGAAACCTGCGGTAAAATTCCATTCCACTTCTCGATACTCTTATACTGAACCAGGATCGAACTGATCGAGCGGGAAAGAGCATCGTTGGCTTTGGCCTGCCCTTGAGCGACCACCAGGATCGATTCGGCCTCTCCTTTGGCGGTGGCGACTTTTTGCTGAGCCTCAATCTCTCGTGAAGCTAAAATCTGCCTCTGGGTCTCAACCTGCTGCTGGGCCACCTGTTTGGCTTCGATCGCCTTCTCATAGTCCGGCGTGAACCGGATGTTGGCGAAGTAGATATCATCGACGATAACATGGTATCGGGCCAGATTATCTCCGAGTTTGAGCATCGCCCTTTTCCGAATTTCCTCTCTTTTCGGAAGGATTTCAGTGATGGAATAGTTCGGAACCACCTCTTTGACAAAGTCGTTAAAGGCCGGATCGATGACCTTGTCGGCAAAATCGAGTCCCACCTTTTGATAGAGGTCATTGACATAGGAGGGGTCGATATGGAAGTTCATCATCCCAGTCAGTTTAACCATCTGGTATTCTTTTGAAGCGGCATCAATCTCCTTGAAGGGATGGGGCCGAACCTTGACATCGATCTTAACCACCCTCTCTGCAATCGGGACTTTGAAATTGAGCCCTTCCCCCATGACCCTCTTCTCCACGCTTCCCCACCAGAGAACAATCCCCCGATTTCCCGCAGGGACAATAACAAACGTCCCCCAGGCAAGGATGAAGAGGATCACAAGGATCACAACGGTACCAATGGTTCGCGGCTTCGGCCCCCTGAATTCAAAAGATTCTGACGTTCTTTCTGGCATGGTTTCCTCCCCTGAATGGTTTAACTTTACATTTCCGAGCTTTCCGTTTATTTCCCCCAAACCCGATAAGACGGGAATCCATATCCACGTTCCAATCTAGCCACCCCCGTTTGGAAGGCTGCTTCCTTCACGCTATTCGACACCTGTTCCGGGACCCTGCGGTCCAAAACACTCGGGATGATGTAGTCCTCACTCAATTCCTCCTCTGTAATCATGCGGGCAATCGCATTGGCCGCAGCGAGAAGCATCGGGTCGTTGATCTCTCTTGCTCGGGAGTCCAAAACTCCCCTGAAAAGACCGGGAAAACAGAGAACGTTATTGATCTGATTGGGATAATCCGAGCGTCCCGTCGCAATAATCCTCGCTAACCGGCCCACTTCCTCGGGCATGATCTCAGGATCGGGATTTGCCATGGCGAAGATAATCGGGTTTTTCGCCATTTTCTTGATGTCGTTCACATGGATGACGCCGGGTTGGGAAAGACCGATAAAGAGATCTGCACCCTTCAGGGCCTTTGATATCGGTCCACGAATCCTCTCCGGGTTTGTATTTTCCGCGATGAGTGTCTTGACGGGATTCATGTTTTCCTCTCGACCTTTATAGAGAATACCACTTCGGTCGCATCCAACAATTTGTTTCACCCCCGTAGAAACGAGAAGTCGTATGGAAGCAATTCCGGCTGCACCTAACCCACAGACGACCACCCGGATATTTTCCAATCTCTTGTTGACGACCTTCAAGGCATTGATCAGTCCGGCCAAAATTACCACGGCTGTTCCATGTTGATCATCATGAAAGACAGGAATGTCCAGCTCATTTCTCAATCGTCTCTCGATCTCAAAACAACGCGGGGCAGAGATATCTTCCAAATTCACCCCGCCAAACCCAGGAGATATAGATTTAACCACCATGACAATTTGTTTCGGATCTTTTGTCTTTAGACAAAGGGGAATGGCATCGACACCCCCGAATTCCTTGAACAGCATGGCTTTGCCTTCCATGACGGGCATCGCTGCCTCGGGGCCGATATCTCCGAGTCCGAGAACCGCGGTTCCATCTGTCACCACCGCGATGGTATTCCTTTTCATCGTCAAGTCATAAGCCTTCGTTCGATCCTCATGGATGGCCATGCAGATTCTCGCCACCCCAGGAGTGTAAGCCATGGAAAGGTCTTCCCGTGAATTTAAAGGGATCTTACTCTTGATTTCAATCTTCCCCCCCTGATGGACCATGAAGGTTCGATCAGTCACCTGGAGAACCTTGGTCCCTTTTATTCGCCTCAGTTCTTCCACTACTTTCTCCCCCATCGGGACATCCGCTACGCTCACGATGAGATCTCGGACGGTTATATTCTTCTTAAATCCGACAATGTCGATCGCGCCAATGTCTCCTCCCGCTTTCCCGATCACAGAAGCAACTTTGCCGAGCATCCCTGGTTTTGACAAAATCTCAAGTCGAATAATAATGCTATAACTCGGACTGGGTCTCCTGATCATGAAATAGGCCTCCTCTGCCACTCCTGGGTTAAGCTCTTATTCTAAAAATGTCTTGCCTGACACCTTCCCACTCTCCCTCATCTCCAATTCAAGGATCCTCAGATTGCTTTTTGGAGCGCGTTTGCCCGGGAAGGAGCCATTACTTGCCATAGCTTAACATGATAGTCGAGCGCTAGAATCTTGTAAAGGGATTTTTGGATTTACGGGCGGGTCTCAAAAGGCCGACGGGTGGGAACAGAACTACCGATACGCTTTGAGCCGTTCCAGCAATTTAGGGTCTATCGTCATCCCCAGTTTGCCAGCCTGATCAAAATGTTCAATGGCCAGCTTAAATTCTTGCTTCTCGTAAAAGAGAACAGCCAGGGCATAGTGAGCGGCTGCATACTTCGGATCGATTTCCAACGCTTTTTCAAAAGAAGCGGCCGCCTCTTCCATTTTCTTCTGCTGCCGATAGACGCTCCCGATATTGTAATACCCCTTGGCATACTCCGGTTTGATCTCGATCGTCTTTTGATACTCGGCCAGGGCCTGATCGAACAGTCCCTGCCGGAAGTGAATAATTCCAAGATTGGTATGGGCCTCGACATAATTGGGATAGATTTGAAGGGTTTTCTGATATTGGGCCTTCGCCTCTTTGAGCTTGCCTCTCCCCTGGTAGGCTACCCCGAGATTAAAATAGGCCTCGGCGAAATTGGGGTCAACATCGATGGCTTTCTTGTATTGCGAAATCTCTTTTTTCCATTCCTCCTGCCTTCCATAAACAATGCCGAGATTGAGATGGGCCTTCGCATTCTTTGAATCCAATTTCAACACCTTTTGATATTCCGTGACGGCCTCCTTCAGGTCCCCTCTCGCCGCAGCACGATAGGCCAATTCAAAATATTCCTCAACGGTGACGGCTTTGTCCTTTTTTTCGGTCTTGTTCCCCCCTGCACAGGAGGCGAGCAGAAGAATCACGGTAAAAACAAGGAAATATTTCGCTATCGTTTGCACAGGCTCCCTCCCTCGCTGAAAATCTTTTGATTCATTAACAGAAAAAAAGAAGTAAATCAAGAAAGATCGTCCCCCACACCGGAGTTACCCAAATCGGTCATATCTTTGCGGCCTCAAGCAAAATTCAAGATTCGGTCGGCGTCGCCTCCCTATAGAGATACCAACATGTCGCGAAGAGAGTGCCCGGAGCATACATTAACGTAGCGAGAATCGCCACGTCAGCCTGCGCGCTGTATTGGGCTGGCGCGGGCGCAAAAACTTAAACTTTCATAGATTCAGGTTGCCCCCTTATGGAACTTTCCGCGAAAATTAGCCCTAGTGATGGAGGCCAAGCTCAAACAGCACCAATTGGAGCATGCGCAATGGCGAGTGGATTTTGTGCGCTCGCTGCTGGATCTGCACCGGCATAGCATTGCCGTTCGTGGCGCAGAGTGGAGCAGGGAGGAAACCGTGCTGATTGAAAGGCTCGCAGCGGCGGAAAGCGAGTTGCAGCGGGTAAACGCGCAAGAGGTGGCCTGAC
>CAVPSJ010000012.1:0-272354 GCA_963708295.1 uncultured delta proteobacterium
TGCTATACGTAACATAATCTGCTTTTCCTTGTGATATTAGTTAGTTAATGGCTGTTTTCCTTTATCACTTTTTTTCTATCCCTGTCAAGATAATTCGTTTTCAGCGCCTCCGAGTAACTCCATGCTCTCCTGTTCGTCGTCATCCTCTTGTTGCGCCTGCGTTCTTTGCAGAACCACCTGCATGGCCTTGTAGTAGTCTCGTTGGACCTTGAGGTTGGCTACGCGGCAGTAGCGCTGCGTGGTGGTAATCTGGCCATGTCCCAGAAGGTCCTGAATGGTCGCAAGGTCGGCATCGGCATTGAGAAGCTGTGTGGCCATGGTGTGGCGAAGCCGATGACACGAGACGTTGAGTCCACTTTGTCGCCCATAGTATTCGATCCTCTTCTGAATGCCTCGGACCGATATCGGTTTGCCTCTCATCGGTCCCTTCTGCACCAGAAACAATCCTCTGGCTTTCGAGGACCGTTTCGCCAGATACACCGAAAGAGCGGATTGGGCATCTTCACTCATGTAGACCACCCGATCCTTCGCCCCTTTTCCATGGAAGACAAAGATCTGTCTTCTCCCGTACTCTACCGCATCAACCGTCAGCTCAGCCACCTCCTGGACCCGAAGGCCGCAGCGGAGCATCAACATGAACATGGCCCGGTCTCTCAGATCCGTGATGCCATCAAAGAGGCCCCTGACCTGGTCATCCTTCAGGTGCCGGGGCAGTGGCTTGGGCAGACGGAGCGAGATCCGGGTGACAGGGTTGATGATCGATCTGCCTTCCTCATTTGTGAGATAGTCGAAGAAGAGACGAATCGTTTGCAGGTGGCACGTGATCGTCTTGGGCGTTCGTCTCTTTCGGAGCAGATGATCGACATAGGCTCCGATCTCCTTACGAGTCACATCAGAGAGAGGCACGGTAAGCCATCGGATGAACTGATCGAGGATGTTGACATAGCTCTTGACCGTGTGGGCCGAGTAGTTTTTTCTCTTCAAGGCTCTCCGGTACCCAATCAGCTCAGTAGGTTCCATCGATCCCTCCTTTCTCGATAATGGCCATGGCCCGGAAGTACTCTTGTTCACGGGTTCTGTCCGTGAGCCGGGCGTATCGGCGGGTGACCTCGATGTCCTGATGACCCAGTAGCTGCTGGAGACATTCCAGGCGCATCCCCGCGTTGAGAAGCTCGGAGGCAAACGTGTGACGCAGACAATGGACCGTGTAGCCTTTCTGTTCAAACCCTGCTTTCTTGAGGTATTTTACGAAAAGGTATCTGCCGGTACTGTAACAGAGATGCCCATTGCTCTGGCCGTAAAAGACGAATTCCTTGTTCTTGTCCCTTTGCCTCAGCCAAAGCTTGATGGCAAACAGCGCATCGTCACTCAGATACACCACCCTCCCCATGCTGTTCTTCTCTCCCTCGTACAGATCAACCTTTCTACCTTTGATGTCCAGATCGTTTAACCTTAGTCCCAAGGCCTCGCCGATCCGGATGCCTGTCCGTAAAAGCAGAAGGATCAGAGCCCGGTCCCGGATCTCCTCAATCACCGAGAGAAGTTTTCTCACATCGACGGGGTTCATCGCCCGAGGCAGGACCTCCGGCAGCTTCAGCTTGATGCCTCGCTTGAGAACGGATCCTGGGATGATATCCTGCTCCATCAGAAAATGCACAAATGCAAGGATGCAAGCCACCCTCGTCCGCACCGTGGAGATGCGTAATCCCCGGTCCTGCTCCTGCTCGATGAAACCTTCCAGGTCCCTCCGTTCGAGTTTCTCGATTTCTCTCTTGCCTAACTTCCCATAAAAGTCCAGGAAGAGCCTGACGGAGTTAAAGGAACCGGACAGCGTACTCCGTTTGTGGTTCAGACGCCACTTGTGGCGCATGTAGCGCTCCAAGTGTTCCTTGGCGGGAAGCTCTAACCAAGAGAGCTTCTGGAGGATGCGGTCGATTGGCGTGGGTGAAAGAGGCTGTTCACGTACAACTTCATCTTCACACTTGATTGACTCATTGCTGATCAACTGTCCCTGGGTCATTTCTCTTCCTCCTTTTCTTTTGCAAGAAAAAGCAGAATAGATCATGACCCTTAGCACTTCTAACGGTCAATCCATTTTGTTACGTATAGGTAGGTGAAGTCGCCAAATTTTACTATCAACCTGCTCCAAGAATCTCGAAAAGGGAATTTCATTTAGTACTTCTGTACTCGTGATTTTTGAAAATTTCATCTCCATACAACATTTCAACCCGTAACAAACGGAACGAATCCGGGGGATGGGGTTATTTTTCATACCGAAGCCTTTTGCGAGGGCAGGATCTTGGCAACCTATCCACTTTAATGATTCCCAAAGTACCCTGCACCCCGAACGATACAAAGCGGGGAGAGCCCGACCAGTCTGCCTTTCAGTGTTATCCTGCTGTTGCCCTATTTCTTCATTTCAGCCCAGCCTTGCGCAGGGCGTCAGCAATTTTATTGATTTCTGATTGATCCTTCAAGGCAGTTGTCTTTGCATACCGATCCACTGAGAACTTCGGATTTATTCTGAGGATTTCTTCAGCCTCAGCACGGGCCTCCTTCTCTCGACCCATCATACTGTATGTAGCCGCCAAGCAAATATGGGCAACGATAAAATTAGGCGCACGCTGAATGCCTTTCTTAAGTTCCGGAACCGCCTCTTCAAACCGACCCACATTCAGGAGGGCATAGCCAAAATTTGCAAAGGTATGGGCCGGAGCGTTGGGGTTGAGTCGAATTGCTTTTTGGAACATTGGAATGGCTTCCTTCGACCGGCCTGCAAAGAGCAGGGCCGAGGCATATCCTCGATAGGCATCCGATCCACTGGGATCGAGGGCCACAGCCCGTTGCCCTTCAGCAATCGCCTTGTCATACTCCCTGTTAAGGGAATAGAGAAAACACAATAAGTCGTGGGGCCAGGGTAAGGATTCATCTATGGCAAGGGCTTTTTGGGCCAGCTCTATACCTTTCTCAAGAGTCTCCGGAGACTTCGTGGTCCCAAACGAATAATCGTGTAAGTAGACCGAACTGAGTTGGGCATAACCTACTGGATTTTCCGGACACATTGAAATAGCCTCTTCTGTAAGCCGGCGGCCCACGTTGTTGTCCTCGATGTTGAGACGGATAAGGTATTTAGCCCCTTCCATTAGCTTCAAAGCGCAATCGAAACCTTGCTTCCCCCTGAAGTGTTTCGAGTACACCGAGGATATTTCCCCCTCCGTTAACTTCACTCGGACAGCCATCAAGATCTTCATGGTGATTTCATCTTGCAGGACAAATAGGTCTTTCAGATCACGATCGTACCGCTCTGCCCAGAGGTGATGTCCTGTGAGGGCATCGATCAACTGGGCATTAATCCGGATGCGATCGGCAGACCTCTGAACGCTCCCCTCCAGCACATACCGAACCCCAAACTCCTCGCTCACCTGCTTAGCCTTTACAAGCTTGCCCTTATAGAAAAAGGTTGACTGTCTGGATATCACTAATAAACGAGGGGCTTTGGAGAGAGCGGTGATGATGTTCTCGGTGATCCCGTCACTAAGAAACTCCTGCTTTGGGTCATCGCTCATGTTCACAAAGGGCATCACAGCAATAGAGGGCTCATCCGGTAGCGGGAATGCCATCTTCTGAATAGAAGCAACATCGCCCGGATCAGGGCTTAAATAGGTTTTCCAGATCGCCAATGTGATCGTTCCCAGACCGACCACGATCGCGGCCACCAGGGCCACCCAGCGATACCTGCCTGGCAATGATATCCTCCTTTTTTCTAACGGAGGAGCTGGAACTTCAGGCTCTTCTGAAACACGTTTGTCAGGTTCTGCCTCCTGTTTTTCAACCCCCTTCTCTTTGAGACTTGATATGAACTTTTCCCACGCATCCGCGTTCAAGGAGTCCTCATAGATGATGACAATGTCATTTAAAGTTGCTCCTATTTTATCTATGGCGAACTTAAGCCTGACATTCTCATGGCTCCCCTTGTACTCGAAAAGATTCGCCCAGCTATCTTTTTCAGCCTCGGTAAAGGGATAAGTCTTGCCAACCCCTTCGTCATATTCTTTTTTTCTTCCAAGGACTTTGAAAAGCGGGGCCTCTTCCAGATTGGGCAGGGCATGTTGCCATTTCATGTAGATCCTTGACAGCAAGTTCTCTGTCTCTGATGACCCGGCGGAACCTCCAATGGTTTCATTCAGCAAAGCAAGAAGGTCATGATGTCCTTCCAGGGGGATGGACGTCATTTTCCCCAATCTTTTCATCTCGTTAACGACAAAGGCAATCACGGAGAGGTAAAACATTCGGGAAGGCGAGTTGAAATGAAGGGTCAGCTCAATTCTATTTTTGAGTTCAATATGGAGCTTGAACTGATTGAGGTCGATTGTGATGGGGTGACGTTTGGTATTTCCCGCCATTTTTTAATCTCCTCATAACTTATTAAAAAGACAGGAGACTCTACAGGCCCAAAAATAAACGAAAAAAATGTAACGGTATCTACCGTTACAAACCATATCATATGCCTAAAATAGGGTCAATCTGAAGATGAAAGTCTAAAGAAACAGACCGTTACGTCACCCTGAAAGGAGCTGATGTCTTATGAGCTAGTCGAATCGAGAAAGAAGGAGAATGATTATTCAGAAAAGCGAAGCAACATGTATTGAAGGGGCCTCAATGAGCAGCTGAAATGACTACAAAAAGGAGGGAGTCACCATGGAAAAGATAAAGATTAGAAAAATATATGGGTTAATGGCTTTGGGAGCATTTCTTTGCCTTCTACCATCAGCGGGGCTAGGACAGTGTAACGTTTCTATTGGAGCCACTCCGTACGCATCCATTATGGCTGCAGTGAGCGCAGCTGCTCCTAATGACACTATTAATGTGTCGGGCACCTGTAATGAGCTTGTCTTCATATTCCCGCATAAAAATTCCATTACGTTGAATGGTGGCGGAACGGCAACAATAACTTGCCAAAATCCAATCCCGGCGGCCGTGTGTACTGCGCAGAATAATATTATGATACTTGGGAAGCTGATAACAATTACAGGGTTCAACATTACAGGGGGAGCAGCTGGGATTGCGGTAGCTGCCAACGGTGCTGCAACGATAGCCGGCAATACCATCTATAATACTAAAAGGAACGGGATTGGCCTGATTTTGAATGGCATTGCTACTATTGTCAACAACACGATACACGACACCGGGCTAGACCCCGACCTCACTCAAAGGGCTGGGATTTATGCCGGTGACAACGCCTCCGCTTTCATAGGATATTCCAATCCGAATGAAACGGCCCCCAGTCCTAACATCATTCAAAACAATGCCAACGGGATCCTCCTGGTCGGCTCTGCTAGTGCTCGAATCGTAGGAAATACCATCAGTGACAACACGGAAAATGGGGTTATGGTTATACAAGGCTCCCATGCCCAAATCGCCGGCAACGTCATCGACGGTAATGGTCAAGATGGGATATTTGTGCGCCAAGGATCTGGCGTCTACCTGGGGCTTACGGCAAACACTATTCTTGACCAACCTAATTCCGGAACTAACCACCACAAGGGCCTCAGTTGCTCCATCGGAGGGTATGTGGATGGTCTTCTAGGGAACCTTAAAGGTTTACATGGCGCCTTAGGAATCAGCCAAGGTTGCTTCAATAGCGTGACAAAGTAATTTAGCTTTTTCCACACTAAAACAAACTCACAAAAGGGCGAGACATCAATCTCGCTCTTTTTTTTACTCTCCGTATTTTCACCGAAATCAATAAGAATGAAAGGGAAAAGTGTTTCTATTCCAGTAGGAGCAATTCAAGATTTTTGTGAAAATCCCTTCCACTTTTCTTTTGCCTAAAAATTAGGAGTTTTGGAAATGTTAAGATTATTCCTGTACTTACATCAATGGACACTCTTTGGTATTGATATTGCTGGTTATACGAATGGACTCACAAACCATGGAGATATGAATGAGGAGTTTCCTGATTAACAAAAACCTATCCCTTTATTACTGGCTCAGAGGGAGAATCGGAAAAGAAAGGGCTTTCAGGGTGGCAAACACAGTTGAGAAGATTATCCTTATTTTTGGAAGAGAACGGGTGTAGCAGACTAGGAATAATATCTTTATCTTATTCTGTCCTGACACTTGCATGAGGAGAAGGTTTTTCGAAAAGCGAAGTCATGTTTTGACTCGTAATTCCATCAACACATCTAAAAAGAGAAGGGAAAGTATGGCAAAGAGGGTCTTTTCGTCAGTCGTTGTTGCAGGGATGTTATTACTGGGTATTGTAGGAGTTTGTCTTGCGGGTGTCGAGCCATCCCCATTCGACCCCGAAATTAACAAACTTCATTCCATCGAGCTAAACCTAGCCGCCATCAACAAGCGGTTAGCCAAATTGAATGAGGTTGACACATTGCCAGAAGGGGCAACAGAATACTTGAATGCTATGGCGAACCAAATGCAAGGTCTTAAAGCAAGATTGGAAGAAGTATTGCTCGTGGTACCGCTCCCTTCTTTTGACGCTCCCTTTATCGGGCAGGATGAGGTGGTCTTTGCGCTCGACAGCATCAGGGGTGATTCCTCAGAAGGTTATGGTATCATAGAAAATATTGTTAGGCGCATGGGCATTGGGCCGTCGCCATTTTTGCCATTGTTTAACGATGTTTCAAGAAGAATCATCGTCGGGATTAATGACCACCTTCAGTCGGTAGTGATCCCACCACTTACGCCCCCCCCACCTATCACGTTCCCCTGAATAGATTTGCGCGGGGGCTTCGACGCACTGGGATTTTGCCCCAGCCTTCATGGAGGACTTCGGATTTGCTATTGAAGGCTTGGAGGAGTCGGAAGTCTTTCTTAATATATTGTTTTGGGTATCTTCCATCAGAATGCAACATTTCATCCCACTCTAGGTAACACCTCCCTTTTCTTAAAACCACTTCCCGAAAGAGTGATTCTTGTTCCCCAGGATATGAATTAGAGAATTTGAAAAGTACTCCACGCCTTTACAAATCGGGAAAATTGAAATACATAGATAAAAGAGATGGCAACGGAAAAAATACTCACCCGTGAGTTTGTCCTCAATTTCCTTACTCAATTTGCTTTCTCATTTGTTTCCTTTATTCTCGTTCCAACCCTTCCGGTCTATCTTTCAAGATTTGAGGCGAAAGCCGGGGAAATTGGTTTCCTGATCGGGATCTTAAGCGTCTTCTCCTTGATTCCCAGGCCGTTCATCGGAAGAGCCCTATTCAGAATTCCCGAAAGAAAATTTATGATGGCGGGAGCGATCCTCTATGTTCTCTCTTCGATCGCCTATCTCGCGGCCCCTCCTTTTTGGCCTTTTTTGATCGTGAGAATCATGCAGGGAACTGGATTGGCTTTTTTTTCGACCGCCTCGGTCGCGTTGATCGCCAATTCTGCCCCTGAAAATCGCCGCGGCCAAATCATCAGTTACTATTTCTTATCGTATAATTTCGCTTTCGCTCTGGCCCCCTATTTCGGGATGCTCCTCATCAACCAATTTGGCTTCACCGCCCTCTTTTGGGTCTGCACTGCACTCTCTTTATGTACCTTACTCATCACGCTCAAATTGAGGAAGATCCAGGGCGTTCCAATAGAAAATCAATCGATGCGAAATCAGCCCTTTTTGAATCGCGACGTGCTTCCATCAGCGATCATGGCCTTCTTGCTGAATGTCATCTGGGGAAGCCTGGGGGCCTTTTTCCCTTTGTATGCTTTGCGCCATCACGTTTCGAACCCTGGAATTTTCTTTGCGTTTATCGCCATCACCCTCATCCTCGGCCGCTCTTTGGGTGGAAGAATATTGGATGTGTACACGAGAGAAAAAGTGATCATCCCTTGTTTCATCGTTATCATTATTTCCATAGTTATTCTTACGTTTTCCACGACTCTTTTGATGTTTATTCTTGTGGCAATCGCTTTTGGATTGGGATGGGCCTTTCTCTACCCTTCCCTGGTGGTATACGCCGTTGAAAGTTCAGGCCCCGCTCGAGGGCCTGCAATGGGTACCTTCACGGCACTCGCCGACCTAGGAGCAGGGATCGGCCCGATGATCGTAGGCATGATCCTCGAATGGACCAATTATCCGATCATGTTCCTCTCTCTGATTCTTATAGGACTCGTCAATTTCCTTTATTTCAGCTATACAATCAGTAGAAAAAGAAAACGGCTGGTAGGATGATGGATGAGCGGGTGAAAAAGGAATAGCAAGATTCTCTCTTTGGAACAGAAAAGTCGCCCTCTTGGACCCCATCATTTATTGGTCATGACCTCAAAAGAGTCGAGGATTTTCTTCAGATCCTGCCGGTCGGCCGTCCCCTCCTTCTCCACGATCATGTAGAGAATGAAGATCTGATAAGGTTCTGTAAACCCATAGATCCAACCCTGTTCCCGCTTCACCCCTTTGACGGTATAGGTGACATATTTTCTTGCCGCGTACTGGACGCCCTTCAAGGAGACCGATTCTGTGGGATGCACGTCCGGTTTGACAACCCCTTTTCCATGCTCCTTGTCCAATTCATCCTTCAAACTTTCCGTGGCAATAGAAGTGAGACGTTCGATCTTTTCCTGGTTGAACGTTGCATACCGCCCTGCAGGTGTAAAATCGAAACTAATATTTGATTTTGTCTCAGGGTTATAAGCATATACTTCCGTCTGCTCTTTATCCGTCGGGGAAGGCCTGTCATAACCCAGCTCTTCCATAAAGCCGGGGAATTCCGTGGTCAGCTTCCAGGGGGGAGGAGCCGAGACCTTAAAGGGATACCGAATACCGCTAAATTGATTTCCCTCAATCTTGCCGGGGGGAACACTGATATCTTCCTGGAGCGCCTTTCGGACAGGGATCCCTGCGCAGCCGAAAAGAAAAACAAAAAGAACGATTGCCATTAATATCTTTTTCATCCTCCGTCCTCCTTTATTTCATTTTATACCATTTCCATGATTCCCTTCAACCCTAAAGCTTATTCCTTGTCAACATCAAAACCAACTTGTGAAACTTATCCTTTTCATACTTTTTCCCGAATTTCACCTTGAGATTGACGGAAACCCGGGATATCATGAATATAGGGTCTTGAGAGATTTTCCAAAGAATCTTGTTAACTCTTCAAAAGAAAAATAATCTCTGTCAGAAAATGACTGCTACCCGTAAAGGAGGAAATGCCATGAAAAAGATGGTCGTATTAACCTTTTTGGTGCTGTCTATCCCGGTCATGGTGGTTGGTCAGGATAAGGTCGAAGCCCCTGTATGGAATGTAGGGGACAAGTGGACCATATCCGATGACGTGGTTGCAACGGTAGTGAATGCCGATCAAGAGGGTTATGCGGTGGAATACTTAACTTCCCGGGGGGAAGTAACTTTTTTATGCGATAAGAGCTCGCTGAACAGGCTCTACTACATGGGGAAAGATAATCGGATAAAATATGAAGGGAGAAACAAAAGACTTTTCAATTTTCCGCTAAACATCGGAAAAACTTGGAAAGACCAGTATGTAACGAAATCTGCCGCAGCACCACAAGAAGTCACCTATCTTGAGACGTTCACCGTTTTGGGGTGGGAAGAGGTCGCGGTTCGGGCAGGAAAATTCAAAACCCTTAAATTAGAGTATAAGCAAGAAATGGTCGGGAAGACCGGAGATCGGCCCAAAGAGGGAAAAGCATGGTATTGGTACTCTCCCGATGTAAAATATATCGTGAAGTGCCAATACGAAAAAACGGATTATTGGGACGCACTCTATGATTGGGAACTCATCTCATTTAAATTGAAACCGTAAAGTCGTCCTTCCGTCTTCGCACCTCCTCGGACCTCTTGATTATGCGCCGCCATCGGGGAGGAATACTGGCAAAACACTTGAAAAATCTGAATAAGATCTTGACAAAAGAACAATGTTTTGTTAATGGATGAAAATGACTCTGGGTGGGATTTCGTCCTGATTTCGAATCCTTCCTCCACTTACAAAAAAATGAAAAGTTTATAATGCGTAGCCTTCGACAGGAGACGTGGGCAAATCCTATAAAAGTAAGGATATCCATTCTTTGTTTAAGGAGCTATTAGTTACAAACGGGACGACCACCCTTCCTTTCATTTATCCCTTCTCCCCCCTCGCAATGATAACCGTCTCTCAAGTGACACTATTCACGAGCCACACCTTATTGGAAAGGAGTCTTTAATGGCCGTTACCAAAGAGGTTCAACTTCAGGTCAATGACATTTATATGGCTTTCGGAGGCGTCCAAGCCTTGATGGGTGTGAGTTTGGAGGTGAAAAAAGGCGAGATCTTTTCCATCATCGGTCCAAATGGCGCCGGCAAAACGGTTCTCTTGAACTGCATCAATGGCCTCTATCACCCTCAAAGAGGAAACATCGAATTCGAAGGAAAAGATATCACCCGATCCAGGCCCTATCAGAGGGCAAAGTTGGGAATCTCAAGAACATTCCAAAAACTTGAGCTCTTTAAAGGCGCAACCGTGCTCGATAACATCCGCCTCGGTCGCCATATTCATCTCAAATCAGGGTTGATCAGCGGGGCCATCTACTTCGGGAAGACTGCCCGTGAAGAGATTGAACACCGGGATTTTATTGAAAAGGAGATCATCGATCTCCTGGAAATTGAACATATCCGGGATAAGATGGTGGGAATGCTTCCCTATGGACTTCAAAAGCGAGTCGAATTGGCAAGGGCATTGGCGCTCAACCCTAAAATCATTCTGCTGGATGAACCTCTTGCCGGTCTGAATTTAGAAGAAGTCGAGGACATGGCTCGGTTTATTTTAGATATTAACGAAGAGGAACGGTGGCAGACGACTTGTGTTTTGGTTGAACACGACATGGGCGTGGTCATGGATATTTCCCATCGGGTGATGGCCCTTAACTTTGGTAAGAAAATCGCAGACGGAACTCCACCCGAAGTTCAGCGCGATCCCCAGGTGATCAAGGCTTATTTGGGTGAGGCGGAGGATCTCTATGTCACGCGCCGGTAGTTCGAAAGAAATTGAGATAACCAAGGATTTGACCATTCCCAAACTCTTTTTACAGGCCGCTAAAAAATATTGGGACAAAAAGGTGGCCATGCGGGAGAAGGAATTCGGAATCTGGGTCCCCATCACTTGGAAACAGTATTATGAGAATGTGAAGCACATTGCGCTAGGAATGGTTTCGCTGGGGTTAGAGAGGGAAGACAAAGTCGCCATGATCGGCGACAACCGACCCGAGGCCCTTTGGGCAGAAATGGCCGCCATGTGTGTGGGGGGTGTAGGAGTCTGGTTGTTTCAGGACTCTCTGATTGATGAGGTGAAATATATTATCGACCACTCCGATGCCAAACTGATGGTGGGCGAAGGGCAAGAAGAGGTTGATAAATGCCTCATGATCAAAGACAAATGCCCGAAGTTGAAGAAGATGATCTGGGATGACCCCAAGGGAATGAGAGAATATGACGACCCCATCCTCATCAGCGTTAAAAAACTGATGGAAATTGGCGAGGAGATGGACAAGAAAGAGCCCGGCCTCTTCGAAGATATCATCAAGAAAGGAAAAGGAGATGATGTCTGTCTCCTCTTCTATACCTCGGGAACCACTGCCCTTCCGAAAGGAGCTCTCCTCACCCATTATAATATGTTGACCATGGGACAAAATTTAATGCGTGTGGACCCCTATTTTGAATCGGATGACTTCGTCTCCTACCTCCCCTTTGCCTGGATTGGAGAGCAGATGATGTCGATCTCCTGCGGAATTCAGGCCGGATTTACGCTCAATTTTCCGGAAGAGCCCGAGACGGCGCAAGAAAATATCCGTGAGATCGGCCCTCATGTGATGTTCGCACCTCCTCGTGTTTATGAACAGATGGTGCGGAATGTCCAGGTCAAATATCTGGATGCAACGTGGTCCAAGCGGAAAGCCTATGAGTGGGCCATGAGGATAGGCTACCATGTGGCTGAATTGAAGTTTATGAAAAAGCCCATTCCCTGGTATTGGAAAGCGCTCGACTCTCTTGCTTACCTGGGTGTCCATAAAAAATTGAAAGACCATTTAGGCCTTTCCAGGATACGGGATACCTATACCGGAGGAGCGGCCATGGGCCCAGACCATTTCCGATTCTTCCATGCCATTGGAGTGAATCTGAAACAGATCTACGGCCAGACCGAGATTGCCGGAATTTCTGTTCTTCATCGGGATGACGATATCAAATTTGATACCGTCGGGAGGCCTATCCCGGAAACCGAGGTAAAAATTACTCCGGAGGGAGAGATCATTTCAAAAAGCCCCTCCGTTTTTATAGGTTATTATAAGATGCCGGAAGAGACGACCAAAGCGTTAAAGGATGGGTGGCTCCACTCAGGAGATACCGGTTTCATCGATCCCGATGGCCACCTGGTCGTATTCGACCGAACGAAAGATGTGATGACCCTGAGCGACGGAACCAAGTTCGCTCCCCAGTTTTTGGAAACACGTCTTAAATTCAGTCCCTATATTAAAGATGTCTGGGCCATCGGTGACAACAGGCCTTATGTCACCACTGTGGTTTGTATCGATTATAGCGTGGTCGGCAATTGGGCAGAGGCCCGAAATATTGCCTACACCAGTTATTCTGAACTTTCTCAAATGCCGGGCGTCTACGAACTGATTCAGAAGGAAGTCATCAAGATGAATCACGACCTCCCCCCGATTGCCCGGATTAAGAAATTTATCAACCTCTACAAGGAATTCGATGCGGATGATGATGAATTGACCCGGACCCGAAAATTGCGAAGGGCCTTTGTCGAAGAACGATATAAAGATATTGTCAACGGTCTTTATTCCGATACCCATACGGTCCATATGGACACCAATATCACGTATGAAGATGGAAGGGTGACTCATATTAAAACGGATCTTAAAGTGATGGAGGTACCGCAATAAAAATCAGTGCAAAATTAACATTGCAAAGTTAACAATTAGCAATGAAATATGGAAAACCTATTACAAAATCAACACTGCAAAATTAGCACTTAGCAATGAGCGCTAAAACTAATCAATTGTCAGATCGATTACTCGATTTTGCTGTAGAAGTGATCAAAATTACGGATGCGTTACCGAATACGGTTGCAGGAAGGCACGTCGGCGGTCAGCTGATAAGAGCAGGGACATCTTGCGGCTCAAATTATGAAGAAGCTTGTGGTGCCGAATCCAGATCTGACTTTTCCCATAAGATGAGTATTGTGCTCAAAGAACTAAAGGAATCACGGTTCTGGCTAAGGTTAATTTCCAGAACTGAAATGCTTACCAATAATCGCACTGAGCGCGTCCTAGATGAATGCCAACAACTGTGTGCCATTGTTGCGAAAAGTATTCTTACGGCAAAGCGGAGGAGAACTTCAAATTGATAACTTTGCAATGGTAATTTTGCAATTTGCATTTATATTTTGAAGGGGAGGCTTTCATGGAACTTTTTTTACAACTTTTTATCACGGGAATTCTCGTCGGGAGCATCTATGCCCTGGTGGCATTAGGGTGGACCCTCATCTATAAATGCTCTGGCGTCCTCAACCTGGCCATGGGTGAACTGACCTTGATGGGGGCATATGTCTGTCTGACCTTGTACCAATGGCATATCCCATTCATATTAGCCCTCCTCATCACTCTTGTCATCGGGTTTGCCTTGGGGATCTTAACCGAAATTCTCTTCTTGAGGCCCATGGTAGGAGAACCGGTATTGAGCGTCATCATGGTCACCGTGGGGCTCTCTTTTTTCTTCAAAGGGTTGGTGGAGTTGGTCTGGGGGACGGATACCGTTATTTTCGCTCCTCCGGTATTTGCAATCGAACCCATATTCATAGGAAAAATTGTCGTCGGTCAGGTTTACCTCTGGGCTTTCGTTGCGTCGATCATCCTTCTTCTCGCCTTTGTCACTTTCTTCAAATATACAAAGTGGGGGTTATCCATGCAGGCAACGGCGGATGACGAGATGGCCGCTCTATCTCTTGGTGTGAACGCTAAGATTGTTTATGCCCTTGCCTGGGCCATTGCCTTTATGGCGGCAGGAGTCGGCGGAACTTTATTGGGAAACATCAATGGTCTTAATATTTCTGTGGGCCACCTGGGTTTATTAGTTCTCCCCGCCGTCGTTTTGGGCGGTCTTAACTCCGTCCCCGGGGCCATCGTGGGGGGTCTGGTGATTGGAGTTCTTCAGAATTTGGCAGACGGCTATTTAAGTCGTTTTACGCCCGGTGGGGTGAAAGAGGTTTTCCCCTTCGCGGTGATGGTCGTCGTCTTGTTGTTCAAGCCCTACGGACTCTGGGGTTGGATACGAATTGAACGCGTCTAAAAAATCATTGCAAATTGAAAAGTTAGCAATGCAAATTTATCAGTGAAGAAAAACGTTATCTAATTTAACAATGCTAATTTTGCATTTTGCATTGGGAGGTTAAGATGGGTTATCGACCTTGTGGGATTTATCATCAGTATTACCGCCAGGACCACGCATGGTGGCAGACCAAATTCGTCTGGGGAAAGATGGCCCTTCTTTTTATTGTCATTTTTTACCTCATCCCCAAGTTTGCAGGTCTCTACTTAATATCCGTGGCGAATGTCGTCGGATACACAATTCTTTCTGCGATGGGCGTCCAATTATTGATCGGCTATTGTGGGCAGGTCACTTTAGGCCACGCTGCATTTCTTGCAGTAGGAGCTTATACCAGTACACTCCTCATGCTTCAGTTACATCTTCCTTATCCCCTCACGCTCATGTTGGGAGGGATCACCGGCGGTCTATGGTGTGTGTTATTCGGTCTCCCTTCTGCGCGGGTGAAGGGTTTTTACCTCATCATGACGACCATGGCTGCTCAATTCATCACCGTTGAGTTCTTTATTACCCAGTATGTCAGTCAAATCGGAGGAAGAGGGGTTGCCTTCTCCATTCCACCCGGCACGGTTAAGATCGGCCCATGGGGAATTCAATCTGAGATGGAAATTTATTATCTGATGGTGACCTTAGTCATTTTGTGCACCTTGGCGATGTCGAATCTGCTTCGATCAAAGGTCGGCAGAGCCTGGATTGCCATCCGCGATAATGACATCGCTGCAGAGGCACTCGGCGTCAACATTGTCTTGTATAAATTACTCGCCTTCTTTGTCGCAGGTTTCTTTGGAGGGATTGCCGGTGCCTTCTGGGTGACCTCCCTTGCAGCGGTCAGCCCGGAACACTTTCAGTTTGGCTGGTCCCTCTGGTTGGTTGGGGTTATCCTCATTGGAGGGGTGGGAAGCATCCATGGAACGATCTTTGGCGCGATGTTTATGACTCTGATACCGGAGGGGTTAAAGTTTCTTATATTCGCTCTTACCCAGAATCCATTCTTTGTGAATCTCATGCCTTTCTTGCCGCATCTCCTTGAGAAATTTTTATTTGTCAAAGAGGCGGCCTTCGGTTTGGCCATTGCCCTGTTTCTTATCTATGAACCGAACGGGATTTCTTATCGTTGGTGGCAGGTGAAGAACTATTTCAATTTGTGGCCGTTTTCGTATTAAACGTGTCACGCATACGACATCCGTGCCCGTGGGGCACACACTGACGGATACGAAGCACGGACACGAGTTAAAGAAAGGGGTGATGCGACGTCATTGGATGGTGGGAGAGGAGATGACCGGGGTGGAGTTTTCATTCTTCATCTTAACCTTACAGGAGGTAAAAAATGAGAATCAGAATATTTGTAATTGTTGTCATATCGCTCATGGTGGGTCTCGCTGCTTCATGGGCCTTTGCACAGGAAGTAAGACTTGGGGCACTTCAGGACACTACCGGTGCCACTTCCGATGTGGGCAAGGACGAGGCATTGGGAGTTCGTGAAGCTGTCCAATACTACAATGATACAGGCGGCATTAACGGCAAAAAAATCCGTTTATTCCAATACGACTATGGATATCGGGTACCGGAAGCAGTCACGACTTACAAGCGATTCAGGGATTACGACAAGGTGGTCATGGTCTTAGGCTGGGGAACAGGGGACACCGAAGCTCTTTCTCCTACGATCAACGCCGATAAAATGCCTTATCTCTCCAGCTCCTTCTCCGGTCATTTGTGCGATCCCAAGAAGACCCCTTATAACTTTGTTTATGGAACGGATTATTCGACCAACGCCCGCGGTGCAATCACTTATTGGTTCGAAGAAGTATGGAAGAAGGATCCAAAATGGAAGGCTTTGAGGGAAAAAGGGGAAAAACCAAAATTCGTTTGCTTCATGGATACAGCCTCCCCCTATGCAACCGCTCCGATCAAAGCCATCAAAGATCAAGCCGGGCTTCTTGGCTTTCAGGTCGGACCTGATGCGAGTGTGTCTTTGACAGCTCTGGATACCAAGAGCCAGGTCATCGCGGCCAAAGGATTCGGGGCCAATTTGGTCTGGCATGGGAATACCACGATGTCTGTATCCGCTGCCATTAAAGATGCCTATGCCCTGGGACTTGGAGCAGATCATATCATCAATAACTGGGGGTTCGATGAGAACCTGGTTAAGTTAGGTGGGCCGGCTGTCGAGGGAGCAATGGGCTTAATTGCCTGCGCCCTCTTCATCGATCAATATCCGGCTAAAGAAAAGAAGGTTATCGCATACGCGAAAAAACTGAATCCAGGCATTCCCCTCGAAAACCGACTGATCCGGACGATTCAGGGCTGGGTAAAAGTTACCCTTGCCGTAGAGGCCATGAAAAAAGCTGATAAAGCAGGAAAGCTGAATGGTCCTGGAATCAAAGATGCTTTTGAAACCTTTAAAGACTGGCCAGGTTTAAAGGAATTCGGCGGTCAATCGGTGACGATCACCCCGACAGACCATCGTTATAGTTCCATCGTCAGGGTTGGAAGAGTGGTTAAAGGGAAACCTCAAACCGTTGGCGAAATTGACATGCGTGCTAAGTTCCCGGATAAGTGGGCTTCCTGGCTCGGTTGGTAAGGAGGAAAACCTTGACATCTGAAAATCTAAATACCAATGGAACTATCCTGAAGCTGAATAATGTCGAGGTCATGTATCACGAAGTCATCCTGGTGCTGAAAGGGGTCTCCGTGAACGTTCCCCATGGAGGAATTGTCGCCCTTCTTGGAGCCAATGGTGCCGGAAAATCGACCACCTTAAAATCCATCTCTGGTTTGTTAAAACATGAAGACGGCGAAGTGACGGATGGAAGCATTGAGTTCATGGGCGAAAAAATACACCATCTCGCTGCTGAGGAGGTCGCCAAAAGGGGTATCTTCCAGATCATCGAAGGAAGACGAGTCTTTGAACACCTCTCTGTGGAAGAGAACCTAAGGGTTGGAGCTCACCTCAGGGGAACGGGGTCCGTCAGCAAAGAGAGGTTGGAGATGGTTTATCACTATTTCCCCAGATTGGTGGAACGGCGCAACGTCCTGGCGGGATTCATCAGCGGGGGAGAACAGCAGATGACTGTGATCGGTAGGGCATTGATGGCCCAACCCAAACTCATGCTTCTCGATGAGCCGTCCATGGGCCTTGCTCCCCTTCTCATTAAGGAGATTTTCGAGATTATCACCCAGTTAAACAAAGAGGAGAAGATCCCTCTGCTTCTTGTTGAGCAGAATGTAAAATTAGCTTTAACCGTAGCCCGTTACGCCTACGTTTTAGAAAACGGCAGGCTCGTGATGCATGATACCTCGGAGAAGTTAAAGGAGAACCCGGATATCAGGGATTTCTACTTGGGGCTCTCGGATATCGGTGAGCGAAAAAGCTTCAGGCAGGTGAAACACTATAAAAGAAGAAAAAGATGGCTCACGTAAAACAACAATTCAAAATGTAAAATTAACAATAGTCAATTAGCATTGCTAATTTTGCACTGATCATTTTGCACTTTGCATTGATCATTACACAAAGGAGGTTCTTTATGCGAAGATTATTCTTAATCCTTTCACTCGTTGCATTTGCCGTTTGGGGAATGACAGGGTGCAAACCCGGTCTTCTTCCAACGGATGAAGCAGGGAAGCCAAAAATCACTTTAGAACGGGTCGAAGTGATGAGTTACTTCCCCTGGGTCGATCTTCCGGCCAGTACCCCATTGGGTCTCGCTTTTGTATTCAATGTCGACAACCCCAGTGGATTAAATGTCATGCTCGATAATATCAAATTCACTGTCTCATTCGAGGCGGCACCGGACAAGTATATCGAAATCGCCACTCCCACGGTATATGACCGTATTTACTTTCCGCCCAAAACAACGAGCCAATATCGAATCGTGAGTATTTTAAGTTCAGGAACCATCCGGCTGACCCTCCTGGTCGCCCAAGCTCCAAAGGTCCAAGAATGGAAATTGAACCCAGCCGATCTCATCAAAGATTGGTATGCAAAAGTTGGTGACTTTGGGTTCGGAATTAAAGTCCACGAAGGAATGGCCGTCTTTAACACCGAGAAAGGGGACGTTTTCGTTCCCTTCGAAGGAAAATTCCCGAAGAAGTAATCCAGATTGAAGCAACCGAATCGTTACTCCCCGTTTCGTCACCTTCCCCCATCCGGGGAGGGTGACGACGAAGGAACCTCATCAAAAAAAAGTTTCAGGAGACTCAAAATGCCAAGGTCAGAAGTCACGGATCGGACTGCCGGTTTCCTTAAAAAGAGCCTTGAGACCATGCCCCATGCGAAACGCCTCGACTATCTCGACCGAAAACTAAGGGCTGTTGTTCAACATGCCTATAAACATTCCACCGCCTTCAAGGACAAAATGGAATCCGTTGGCTTGAAGCCAAGGGATATCCAGACGATGAAAGATTTGGAAAAAATTCCTATGACCAAAAAGGCCGATCTCGTGGAGCTTCAGAAAAGAAATCCTCCCTTCGGCGGCTTTGAGGCGGTGCCGATCGAAACGCTGAGAAGGATTTATGTCTCTCCGGGCCCCATCCTCGAGCCTGGCGAGGCCGAGTATGAGGACCTGGGCTGGGCACAGGCCATGTATGCTGCGGGGTTTCGGCCCGGAGATATTGTGATGAACACCTTCAGCTATCATATGGTCCCTTTTGGCATGCAAATGGTCGACAACTCCCTTCGTCAAGCGGGCTGCATCGTCGTCCCGACGGGGGTCGGGAACACGGAGCAACAAGTGAATATCATGAAAAGCCTGAGGATCAACGGCTACTGCGGAACCCCGAGCTTTCTTCTCAACCTGGCGGAGAAGGCGGAGGAGATGGGCCTCGACTGCCTAAAGGATTTGAACCTTCAGGTCGCTTTTGTCGCCGCAGAAATGCTCCCTGAGTCCTTGCGCTCCAAGCTGGAGGGGATATTCGGCATGATGATTCGACAGAGTTATGGAACCGCGGATATCGGCTGCCTCGGCTACGAATGCAGGGAGAAGAATGGGATGCACATCCCGGATGACAGGATTGTGGAAATTGTGGACCCGACGACAGGGAAGCAACTTCCTCCAGGAAAGACAGGAGAGATCGTTAGCACAACCTTCAATAAAATCTATCCGCTGATCCGATTCGGCACAGGAGACCTCTCCTATCTGATCGATTCCCCGTGCCCCTGCGGAAGAACCTCTCCCAGGCTGGCAAAAATCCTCGGCAGGGTCGATCAGGTCACAAAGATCAGAGGCTTGTTTGTGCATCCCGGGCAGGCCGACGAGGTTGCCTCAAAGCATCCGGAGATTCGGAAGTATCAGGTGGTTGTCACGCGAAAAGAACACAAGGATGAAATGACCTTTCAGGTTGAGCTCAAAGAGGAAGTTTCGCGAACTGAAAAGCTGAAGGGTGAGATTGAACAGTCTATCCGAGATGTGATGAAAGTCAGGGGGGAGATCCAATTTGTTTCAAAAGGAGCCATTCCGGATGGGGCCAAGAAAATAGAAGACCGACGGACATGGGAATGAGAGAAGATTGAAAAAAATGGACTTTTGACCAGCCTCTGTGATATATGCTAGTATAAATTTAAATCCAGAACGGGGGAGGGACGAATCATGAAGATATATTACAAAGGGTTTATGAGGGAAAAAATCCAAAAAAGTCCAGTGACGATCAGCCCGGAGGCCACCTTTTTTGAGGCCAGAAACCTTATTCACGAGAAGGGGATACGCCATTTACCCGTGGTGGATAAGAACAATGCGCTGGTGGGAATCGTGACGGATCGAGACATCCGGGAGGCGGCTCCCTCCGATGCCACCCTTCTCAGCGTCCAGGAACTCAATTATCTGCTGGGAAAGCTAAAAGTCTCGAGCTTCATGACGCCAAAGGCGAAGTTGATTACCATTACCCCCGACACGCTCATTGAAGAAGCAGTTCAGCTCATGCACGATCACAAGATTGGATGCCTTCCTGTGTTGGAAGGAGGAAAACTCTATGGGATCTTTACAGAAACGGATGCCCTGGACCACCTGGTGGATATATTCGGTATCAAGCAAAAAGGAACCCGCCTGACCGTTGCCCTTGAAGATAAACCGGGATCCCTCCTTGGAATACTTGAAGTATTTAAGAAGCATAATTTAAGCGTGATCAGCATTGTCACCCCCTCTTTCTTGGTGGAAGGGAAAAGGATCTCTGCCATCCGGATCAAGACAGAAGAGTATAAAGATGTGGTAGCCGATTTAGAGAAAGCAGGTTACGATGTTTTATCGATAGGGAAATGGCCATCCATATAGAAAATCGGAAGGATCAAGTAGTGGGATATTGTGCCTGGCTCTAAGATCTAGGGTGCGCTTCATATTAGACTTTTCGTCCATTATTTCGTGATTTCCTAATTATTTTTTTTCATAGGCTTATCAGTTTACGTTAAGTGGCACGATCGGGCTTGCCCTATGGAGAATAGTGGAACAAAGTATTATCAAATCGGAGAGTTGGCAAACTTGTCGGAACTCAGCCCCCGGACGATCCGATACTATGAGGAAATTGGTCTCCTCAACTCCGCGAAAAGGATGGAAGGGGGAAAAAGGATCTATACCGATAAGGACTTTCAGCGTTTGAGATTTATTGCAAGGCTAAAGCATCTCGGGCTGACCCTTTCAGAAATGCTTGAACTGGAGGATATGTACAAAATCCATCGGACAAATCGAAAAGTGTTGCCCCGGCTGATGGAGCTACTGGACACCCACGCGATCAAGATTGACAAACGGATTAACAGTCTCAATAAATTAAGGGCGGATATCCTGAGCTACCAAGATAAAATCCGTCAAAAATTAAGCATGGATGAGGAACTTCAGAAAGGAGCAGAAACCCATGACAGAGGTCGTGATCACGAGCGCCGTCCGGACAGCCATAGGTAATTTTTTCGGTGCATTAAGTCCCTTCAGTGCGACGGAATTAGGAGGCAAAGTGATTGAGGAAGCCGTGCGGCGATCAAAGATCCAAAAAAAGGATGTGGATGAAGTGATCATGGGCAATGTCCTCCCCTTTGGATTGGGGCAGAATCCGGCCCGGCAGGCAATGATCAAGGCAGGTCTTCCGATGTCCGGTGGAGCCATCACGGTGAACAAGGTCTGCGGCTCCGGGCTGAAAGCGGTAATGCTGGCCGCTCAAGCGATCCTTGCAGGGGATGCGGAGGTGATCGTTGCCGGCGGAATGGAGAATATGAGCCGGGTTCCCTATTACCTGGAAAACGCAAGGACGGGATACCGGCTGTGGGACGGCAAGCTGGTGGACGGTATGGTCCATGACGGTCTCTGGGACGTGGTCAATGATTATCACATGGGATACACCGCTGAGATCCAATCCGTAAAGTTCGACATCAGCCGCGAAGAACAGGACCAGTTTGCCTACGAATCGAACCACAGATCGATGAAAGCCATTCGGGAGGGAAAGTTCAAGGAGGAAATCCTCCCTCTTTCGATCCCTGTCAAGAAGGGCGAACCGACCGTCTTCGATACGGACGAGGGCCCCCGGGAAACGGATCTTAAATCCATGGCCAAATTGAAATCTGTCTTCAAGGAGGGCGGCGTCGTCACCGCGGCCAATTCTTCCAAGATTAGCGATGGAGCCAGCGCCCTCGTGTTGATGTCAAAGGAAAAGGCCCGGTCATTAGGCATCAAGCCCATGGCGACGGTCGGAGCTCAGGCGGCCGCAGGGGTGGAATTGGAGGACGTGCTGGTCGCCCCTCTTCAGTCCATTCCAAAGTGTCTCAAGAAAGCAGGCCTTTCGCTCAAGGAGATTGACCTGTTCGAAATCAACGAGGCCTTCTCTGCGACGACGGTAGCCATCTTCAAAACCCTCGGAATCGACAGAGAGAGGGTCAATGTCAACGGCGGCGCGGTGGCCATCGGCCATCCCATCGGAGCCAGCGGTGCAAGGGTCCTCACCACCCTCCTCTATGCCATGAAGGACCGAGGAGTCAAAAGAGGAATGGCCTCTCTCTGTCTGGGGGGTGCGGAGGCTGTCAGTTTGATTGTAGAACAAATATAAAAAATCAATGCAAATTGCAAAGTTAGCAGTGCAAAGTTAGCATTGAAAAAACCGCTATCTTTCATTGTTAATTGCTAATTTTACAATGCTAATTTTGCAATGAGTTTTTCTGAAGGGAGGTTTTATGGAGATCAAGACAATCGGTGTCGTGGGAGCGGGGCAGATGGGAAACGGAATCGTTCAAGTGGCTGCCCAATCTGGGTTTTCGGTGGTCATGAGTGATATTGCGGACTCTTTCGTCCAAAAGGGACTCGGTGCCATTTCCAAAAATTTGGGAAAAATGGTGGAGAAGGGAAAGATGGTTCCCCAGAAGAAGGAAGAGATCATGGGAAGGATTAAAGGCACGATTCAGGTGAAGGATATGGCGGAGGCCGATTTCGTGGTGGAGGCAGCCACGGAGAATGAGTCCCTGAAGCTATCTATCTTCAAGGAATTGGACCAGGTTTGTCGAAAAGAGATCATTTTATCCAGCAATACGTCTTCCATCTCCATCACCAAGATCGCCTCGGCGACGCAAAGACCTTCAAAGGTGATCGGCATGCACTTCATGAACCCAGTACCGGTCATGCAGCTTGTTGAGATCATACGGGGATTACAGACGTCTCAGGAAACCTTCGATACGGTGAAATCCTTGTCCGAGAAGATGGGGAAGACCCCTGTCGAAGCCAATGACTTTCCGGGTTTCATCGCAAATCGAATTCTCATGCCCATGATTAATGAGGCGATTTACACTCTTTTTGAAGGGGTCGGAACACCGGAAGCCATTGATACCGTCATGAAGTTAGGGATGAATCATCCGATGGGACCATTGACACTGGCAGACCTGATCGGTCTGGACACTTGCTTAGCCATTATGGAGGTCCTGTATAAGGGGTTGGGGGATTCCAAATATCGGCCCTGCCCTCTTCTCAAGAAATACGTCGATGCGGGCTATCTCGGCAGAAAAACAGGGAGAGGATTCTACAAATACTAAAATGCAAATTCGAAGCACAAAATCTTAAACGAGAAAGAGAGAAATTGGATTATTAGGATTTAGGATTTGTTTCGAGTTTCGATATTCGAATTTCGGATTGTTGGGTTTCCAGATGGATTTCAGGCTGACTTCGGAACAAGAGATGATCCGGGATATGGTGCGAGATTTTACGGAAAGGAGCATCAAACCCGTTGCGGCCCGCCATGATGAAGAGAAACAGTTTCCGTATGAAAACCTGAAGAAAATGGCCCATCTCGGCCTCATGGGGATGAATATTCCCGCTGAATTCGGCGGATCTGAGGTCGGAGTGGTCGCCTACAGCCTGGCCATCACGGAGATTGCAAAGGGTTGTGCCTCCCATGCGGTCACCACCTCGGTGACCAACATGGTCGCTGAAGTGATTTATGAATTCGGACGAGACGAGATAAGGCGAAAGCACGTCCCGAAGCTTTGCAGCGGCGAATACCCGGCGGGTGCTTTCGCCATCACAGAGCCCCATGCGGGGTCGGACGCCGGTAATATTCGAACAACGGCCACTCGCCAGAAAAATAGGTATGTCCTGAACGGAAGCAAAACCCTGATCACAAGCGGAGAGGCGTCACGAGTCATCGTCACCTGGGCGGTGACGGACCCGGGCGCAAAGAAAGGAAAAGGAATCAGCGCCTTCGCCGTAGAGAAGGAAACACCGGGGTTCAAGATTGGAAAAGCTGAAGATAAGATGGGCCACCGGGCCTCGCAGACGAATGAATTAACATTCGACCATTGCAGCATCCCGGCCAACTTCCTCTTGGGGGAGGAAGGAGAAGGCTTTAAAATCGCGATGATGGAGCTGGATGGCGGAAGGATCGGTATCGCCTCCCTCGGGCTTGGCGTTGGATTTTCCGCTATTGATTTTGCAATAGGATATGTTAAAGAAAGAGAGGCTTTCGGCAAACCCCTTTCGAGCTTTGAGGCTATTCAATGGATGATCGCCGATTCATATACCGAATTGGAAGCCGCCCAACTTCTGGTGCTACGCGCCGCCTACCTGAAAGAAACCCGTCAACCTTTTACAAAAGAAGCTTCAATGGCCAAGCTCTTTGCCACAGAGACGGCAAGGAATGTGGCGATCCGATCCGTTCAGATGCTGGGCGGATATGGCTACACGAAAGACTATCCGGTCGAACGTTACCTCAGGGATATTATCGGAACCACTCTCTACGAAGGGACTTCTGAAGTTCAGCGGATTGTGATCTCGAGAGAGATACTGAATCGATAATGGAGAGTGATGAAAAAGTCGAGTTTCGAATGTGGGAAAGCCGTGTAACAAAATTCGAAGCACGAAATCCGAAATTCGAGACAATTCTCAAATGACCAAAACACAACACTCTAGATCGGAGAAATAAAGTTTTGGTAATTCGAATTTTGGATGTGCTTCGGGTTTCGATATTCGGATTTAGAATTTCTTATCCGGAGGATAAGGGGTATGGAGTCATCGGAACAAACATGGGCTTCCAGATTTGACCTTTACGGTTGTTTCCAGTGCGGAAAATGCACCGGGGGATGTCCTGTTTCCCTCAAATCAAAATTGAACATTCGCAGGCTGATGATCGAAGGGATTCTGGGAAAGAACCTTGAACACATTTCGGAGCGGGAAGAGCTCTGGGATTGTACGACGTGCAAAACCTGTACGATCCGGTGCCCCCGTGGGTTAAAACCAATGGATCTCGTCATTGGGATGAGAGGGACACTGGTCGAAGAAGGCCATATCCCCAAAACCATCATCGATGCTATGGAAAGCGTCTACAAACACGGAAACCCCTGGGGAAAGCAGAAAAACAAAAGGACGGAATGGATAAAAACTCTTCCCGAGGATTTCAAGGTCAAGGATTTCTCCCAGGGAGATCACGCGGACTATCTCTATTTTGCAGGTTGCACGGCTTCCTTTGATCCGCGAATCCAAGAAGTCGCCAAGGCGCTCGTCTTCGGCCTCCAGCGTGCAGGGGTCGATTTCGGAATTCTCGGAAATGAGGAACAATGCTGCGGAAATGAGATCCGGAGGATGGGGGAATCGGGCCTTTTCGAGGAACTGGTGGAGGGGAACATTCAACGGTTCGACCGCTATGGGATTGAACATGTCATCACCATGTGCCCTCATGGTTTCAATGCCCTGAAGAATGAATATCCTCAAGGAAAGTTTGAGGTCCTTCATACGACACAACTCCTAGCGAAATGTTTGGAGGAAGGAAGGCTGCCCCTGACGAAGGAGCTCAAGAAAGTGGTGACCTATCATGACCCTTGTTTCCTGGGCAAACAGAATAACGTCTTCGACGAACCCCGGGCGCTCCTTCATGCCATCCCCGGCCTGACCTTCAGGGAATTAGATCGTTCCCGGGAGAGGAGCCTCTGCTGTGAAGGAGGGGGTGGAAGGATGTGGGTGGAATCTTCCTCCGAAGGGGGGCAGCGTCTCGCTGAAGTTCGGATCCAGGACGCCGTGGAGCTGGGCGCAGAGATCATCACGACGGCCTGTCCATTCTGCGTCCTGACCCTGGAGGATGCGGTCAAAACCTCCGGCCACGAAGAAAAAATCAAGGTCATGGATGTGATGGAATTGTTGGCGGAGGCGCTGGAATAAGATGAGATGGGTTGAATCGATCACCAAAGAGGAATGGGAAAAGATTGATCAAGTGATCGCCAGGTACCGAGGAAGGCACGGGGCCTTGATCCCGGCATTAAAGGAAACTCAGGAGATCTGCGGATACCTTCCCAAAAATGTCCAGCACCGCATTGCGGAAGGGTTGAACCTCTCGGCTTCACAGATCTACGGGGTGGTTTCGTTTTACGCTTTTTTTACCACCATCCCAAGAGGCAAGCACATCATTCGGGTCTGTCTGGGAACGGCCTGCTACGTCAAAGGAAGCAAACAGATCCTCGATCAGCTCGAAAAAGAACTGGATGTCAAGGTCGGAGGGATTACAAAAGATCGAACCTTCTCTCTCGAGGCGGTCCGGTGCCTGGGTTGTTGTAGCCTGGCCCCGGCCATTGTGATCGATCATGACACGCATGCCCTGGTGGACCCTGCGGAGGCCATCCGGATTGTCAGGTCATATGGTTAACCGATGCAAGTATTGAAATTGGAGAATTTACAGAGGATCAAAGAAGGAACTCTTTCCGATCTCTCTCTCCAAAAGGGAGGGTATCGAGCCAAGATCAATTTCCATATGGGAACTTGCGGAATCGCTGGGGGCGCTGAGAAGCTTCTTTCCCTGGTCCTCCGGAAGATGGGAGAGACAGGAATTCAGAACATCAAGCTCATCCATTCCGGTTGTGCAGGCCTTTGCAGTCGGGAACCGATGATAACGATCGAATCCTACGGATTGCCTCCGGTAAAATACTGTGACCTTGATGAAGAAAAGACCCGGGAAATCTTCGACCGCCACATTGTCAACGGAGAAATCGCCGCCCCTTATGCTCTCGCTCTTGATGACGGGGAGACTTCCAAACTTTCTGCATCTATCCCGAGGTTGGATGAGATCCCTTTTTTCAAACACCAAACCCTCTGGGCGTTGCGGAATAGAGGTCTCGTCGATACGGAGAATATTGACGAATCCATCGCGAGAGATGCTTACTTTGGATTAGCCAAGGTCCTGTCATCCATGACCCCGGAGCAGGTGATTGCCGAAGTAAAAACCTCCGGATTGAGAGGTCGCGGAGGAGCGGGGTTTCCAACAGGTTCAAAGTGGGAGGAAGGAAGGCGGTATGCTTCTTTCCCCAAATACGTCATTTGCAATGGCGATGAAGGAGACCCCGGCGCCTTCATGGATCGTTCCGTTTTGGAATCAGACCCCCATGCCGTTTTGGAGGGAATGATCATTTGCGGTTATGCCATCGATGCTCATCAGGGGTATATCTATGTGAGAGCAGAGTACCCCCTGGCCATTCAACGGCTCAACATTGCCATTGAAAAGGCCAGAAACTACGGGCTTCTGGGAAAGAATATCCTAGGCTCGGGCTTCGACTTCGATATCGGTATCTATCCGGGTGCCGGGGCTTTCGTGTGCGGAGAATCGACTGCTTTGATGTACTCCCTGGAAGGAAAGAGGGGGATGCCCCGAATTAAACCGCCTCGGTCTACGGAGGCCGGTCTCTGGGGACAGCCAACCGTTCTGAATAATGTGGAAACCTTTGCCAACGTTCCGGCCATCCTTCGAAACGGAGGGAAATGGTTCGCCGAAATTGGAACCAAGGGATCAAAGGGGACAAAGGTCTTTGCCCTGGCCGGCTCGGTAAAAAATGTCGGCTTGGTCGAAGTCCCCATGGGGACGACTCTCCGGACGATCGTCTTTGACATCGGAGGCGGCGTGTCCGGAGATAGGGAATTTAAGGCGGTCCAGATCGGCGGTCCCTCCGGAGCCTGTCTCCCCGATTCCCTGCTCGATACGGAGGTCGATTTTGATTCCCTCGATGAGGCCGGGGCGATGATGGGCTCGGGCGGTCTCGTTGTGATGAACGACTCCACCTGCATGGTCGATACGGCACGATTCTTCACTGACTTTTCTGTCGATGAATCCTGTGGAAAATGCGTCCCTTGTAGGGTCGGAATGAAGGTGATGCTCAACATCCTGAACCGCATTGTCACCGGAAAGGGAGAAACGGAAGATATCGGGCGACTGGAGAGACTGGGTCAGCATATTAAAGACACCTCCCACTGCGGATTGGGGAAGACCGCGCCGAATCCTGTTCTTTCGACGATTCGCTACTTTCGGAATGAATATGAAGCACACATTCAGGACAAACGCTGCCCTGCCCTGGTCTGTGTGGATCTGATTCAGTTTCGGGTCGATGCAGAAAAATGTAAGAAGTGTGGCCTCTGCAAGAAGGCCTGTCCGGCGGACGCGATCACCTGGGAGAAAAAGGCCCCGGCGGCCATTCACTTGGAAAAGTGCATCCGGTGTCGGTCTTGTATCCAGGCGTGCAAATTCAGGGCGATCGAATAGAAGAAATTATGGAGTGTTGGAGTGATGGAGTAATGGAATGATGGAGCAACATAAAGACAAATGAAACGATAAAAAATTAAGCCCAACACTCCAGTACTCCAATACTCCATGACTCCAAGAAATTTGATTGAATCATGGTGAACCAAATCAAACTGAAGATCGATGACATTGCTGTGGAGGTCGAAAAAGGGAGGACGATTCTCGAAGCTGCCCGGTCGGCCGGGGTTGGAATTCCCACTCTCTGCCATGATCGAAGGCTGATTCCCTTCGGCGCTTGCCGTCTCTGCGTTGTCCAGCAAAAGGGAAAATCAGAACTCCTGCCGGCCTGTTTCACTCCTGCGAAAGGCGGCATGGAAATCATCACCCATTCCGCTGAAATTTCAGAATCGAGAAAGCTTCAGCTCCAATTCATCCTGCTCAACCATCCGATGATCTGTCCGAGGTGCGAGAGGGAAGGCGAATGCGCGCTCCAACGGTTGGTCTATGAATATGGCGTAGAAGAAACACTTTACCCGTGGGAACGAACCTCTTTTCCGGGGGATGACCGCTCACCCCTTCTCCAGAGGGATTCGGATAAATGTATTCTCTGCGGCCGTTGCGTTCGAATCTGCGACGAAATCCAGGGAGTGGGAGAGCTCGCTTTTTCAAAAAGAGGAATCAAAACGGTGATCGACACAGATTTTCATCGACCGTTGCAATGCGAATTTTGCGGTCAATGCATGGACACCTGCCCGGTAGGCGCGATCACCAGCAATCGTTTCGACTCGACGGTCAAGCCCTGGGAAATGGAGGAGACGACCACGCCGTGTCCCTATTGTGCATGCGGATGTTCCCTCACGATAGGCTCGAAGAATGGAGAGATAAGACGGGTCTTCTCCGATCCTGAGAAGGGTCCGAGTGATGGGAACCTCTGCGTCAAAGGGCGCTTTGGATGGGACTTCGTGGACCATCCACAACGAATCAAGACGCCCCTTCTGAGAGTCAACGGAGCGTTCAAAGAAGCTTCCTGGGAAGAAGCTCTTCGATACGTCGCACAGAAACTTGAAACCATGAAAGATCAACATGGTCCCGAGTCGATTGCCACCATCGCCTCCAGCCGACTGACCAATGAGGAATACTATCTTCTCAACAAATTGTTCAGGAATGCGCTCGGAACAAATCAGATCGTTCAGAGCGGTGAGGAGACCACCCGCGGATTAACCGAAGGATTAGCAAAAACGCTTGGGATCGCGGCTTCGACCAACTCGATTCAAGAGATTCGAAATGCAGATTGCCTTCTGGTGATCGGCGTCGATCCGGCACAGACACATCCGATCATCAAGAACGAGATCCAGCTGGCCATCCGGCGGAACAGAGCCCAATTGATTGTGATCGGAAGCGAGGATATCAGCCTCACCCGGGCCACATCGATCTCCCCACACCTCCCCCCATCCCTCCTGCTGCTCGATCAGCCGGATAAAGAAATACACTTCCTTAACGCCATGATCCAGACGATCTTCAAGGAAGGTCTCGAGGATAAGAAGTTCATCAACGAAAGAACAGAAGGAATAGAAGCGTTAAAGAAACAGATCTCTGAATGTCAACCTGAATTCTCCGAAAGGATAGGCGTCCGCAGAAACGAAATCGATAAAGCAGCCAGGGTCTTCGCACAATCCAAGAAGTCAATGATTCTGGTCGGATCGGGTCTCTGGTCACACCTCGACCCAAAGGCGGTCGCCCTGGCTTCCTCCAACCTCGCTCTGGTCACCGGCCACATCGGAAAGGAATCCAGCGGTATCCTCATCCTTTTAGAGAAATGCAACTCCCAGGGAGCCGTGGATATGGGGCTCTTTTCGGGGGGGAGGGGGACGGCAGAAAAGATCTCTACCAAAAAGCTCTGGAGGGAAAGCTAAAGGCACTTTATCTCATCGGAGAGAATCCCTCTCTTTCTTCTCCTGCCTTTGGGAGAGAAGTCTTAGAAAAGGTCTCCTTGCTCATCGTCCAGGACCTTTTCATGACCGAAACCGCAGAGAAGGCCCATGTCATCCTCCCTGCATGTGCCTTTGTGGAAAAGGAAGGAACGTTTACAAATCTGGAGCGAAGAGTTCAAAAGGTGAGCCCCCTTCGCTCGGCCCTTGGCCAGTCAAAATCGGATTTTGATATTCTCCTTGCCCTCCTTCGCCTTGTTGAAAGCCCCGTTCCGGGAGAGACCCCGGAGGCGGTCTTCCAAGAGATTGGCCGCGTTCTTCCTCATTACCGGGGGATTCAAGACGGGGAGCAATGGCCACGCGGCTCTACTTACCTCTATGCGGATGGCTTCCCGATGGGAAAGGCAAAACTGGTGCCCGTCCATGGACGAACAACCCATGAAAACCCAGAAGACTACCCTTTCTACCTGATTCAAAGACCCTCTCTTTTCCAATCGGGTCTTCTCAGCTCGAAAAGCGATGCCTTGAAGACTGTTTCAGAAAAACCTTTCCTGGAAATGAATCTGGAAGATGCTCATCGTCTTAAGATTGAAGAGGGAGAACGGGCACAGGTATCGACCCCGCAAGGCCGATCTTTGCAAATGGAAGTGAAATATTCTTCAAACCTTGTTTCAGGGGTCGTCACCTCCCCTTATCCCTGTTCTCTCATCGAAGAGGAGGAAACTGCTTCGGTTAAAGTGACTCGGTTAAATAGGATGGAGTAGTCCTTCTGTCCTTCTACCCGAGGAAGGGAAGGATTTTCGGAAAGGAGGAATGGAATGAACACAGTGGTCTGTATCAAAAGGGTCCCGGAAACAGCGGATGCAGATGTTTCCATCGGCAAATCAGGAAAAGATATCGACAAGAGTGGGCTTGCTTTCGACCTGAATGAGTGGGACAGTTATGCCATTGAAGAAGCCATCTTGCTCAAGGAGAAATTGGGCGGGACGGTGACGGTTCTAACCATCGGAGGAGATGACTCGAACGAATCCTTGAGAAAATGCCTGGCCATGGGAGCGGATGATGCCATGCGCTTGACGGACCCTGCTTTTGAGGGTTCCGATGGCTTTGTCACGGCAAAGATTTTGGCAGAGGCGATTCGAAAAATTCCTTATGACCTCATTCTCACAGGCACCCAAGCCGAAGACGATGGCTATGGACAAGTGGGAGTCGTCGTGGCCGAATTGCTCGGAATCCCCCATGCCGCCGTCGTCAATCGCCTCGAAATCCAAGGCAAGAAGGCGAACGTTCATCGGGAACTGGAGGGAGGATTGGAGGAAGTCTATGAAATCGACCTCCCTGCAGCCTTTACGATCCAGACGGGAATCAATGAACCCCGGTATGTCTCCATCATGGGCATTCGAAAGGTCGCCAAGAAAGAGATTAAAACCCTCGGCACGTCCGACCTCAATCTGAAGCCTGAAGAGGTCGGCCTCTCTGCCTCGAATATCCAATTGGAAAAAGTCTTCCTTCCTCTGGCAGGTGAAGGGGCGCAGATCTTGGACGGAAAGCCCGAAGAGATCGCATCGAAGGTCTTCGATATTCTAAAAGACAAAGGAGGGCTCACCTGATGAAAGAGATCATCGTCCTGGCAGAACATCGACGGGGAGAATTAAGAGATGTGACATGGGAGATGCTCTCCAAAGGAAGGCAGTTAGCAGAGAGCATCGGTGCAGAGATCGGGGTTGCCCTTCTGGGCAAGGAAGGTAGCCCCTTAGCCGAAGCCCTTAAGCCCAAGGCACACAGGGTTTTTCTCGTCGAGGATCCACGCCTCGAAGCTTATAACTCAGAGACTTACGAGAGAGTTCTCACCCAACTGATCACCGAGAGACAAGCCGGTCCTCACCCTGATCGGCCATACAGCCATGGGCATGGACTTTGCTCCCGGTCTGGCTGCTCATTTGAAGATGCCCCTGGCGACGGATTGCATTGGAATCGATGCGGCAGGAGAGGCCTTTTCCATGACCCGCCAACTCTATGGTGGGAAAGTCAATGCCACCGTCTCTTTTTTGAAGAAGGGACCTTACATGGTGACCGTTCGCTCGGGAGCTTTTCCCGTCGTAGAAAAAGGGGCGCTTCCGGGTGAAATGGTGAAGCTCCCTTCCCCTTTGACCGATGAAGGTCTGGCCAAACGGTTTCTCCAGTACGTGGAAGCCGCTGTGGGCGAAGTGGACATCACCCAGGCGGATATTCTGGTTTCTGTAGGAAGAGGAATCAAGGAAGCTACAAACATCCCGATGGTGAAGGAATTTGCGGATGCCATCGGGGCGACCCTTTCCTGCTCCAGGCCTGTGGTCGATAAAAAGTGGTTACCCAAGGATCGCCAGGTCGGGACTTCCGGCAAAACAGTTAAACCGAAGGTTTACGTTGCCATTGGGATCAGCGGGGCTTTTCAGCACATTGCAGGGATGAAAGGTGCGGGGACCGTGATCGCTATCAATAAGGATCCGAAAGCCCCTATTTTCGGCGTGGCTACCTACGGAATTGTGGCGGATTTATTCAAAATCGTTCCGGTCCTAAAGGAAAAGGTCAAGGAACTCAGAAAGAGTTGAGAATGATGAATGATAAGTTATGAGTTGTGGATCATCCATGAAGCGTTCGGAGTTGACCGTTCCGAGTCAATACCTAACGGTACCTAATTCTTGACAAGATTTTCTCCGAACCCCGGACTCATGACTCCGAACTGAGGTTGGACAAAAGATGGATTTTGAACTGACACAGGAGCAGAAGGATATTCAGAAGGCGGCCCGGGAGTTCATCCAGGGAGAATACGATAAGGAAAAGATTCTGGAATGGGAGCAGACGCACACCTATCCCAGGGAGATCTGGAAGAAAGCGGCCAAGCTGGGGTTTATCGGGATTCACTACCCGGAGGAATACGGCGGACAGGGCTATGGCGTTTTCGAAAATATCCTCATCGTTGAGGAGTTCTGCCGGAAAGATTCCGGGGTGGGCGTGGCCTTGAGCCTGGCTGATTTTTCATCCGAAGTTGTTCTTCGTTTCGGGACACACGAGCAGAAAAAGAAATACCTTCTCCCGGTCGCCCGGGGAGAATTCATCTCAGGAGGCGCCTATACGGAGCCGGATCACGGAAGCGATATTACTCTCCTGGCGACCACAGCCTTAAGGCAAGGAGACTCCTTTGTCATCAACGGGACCAAGACATTTATTACCAACGGAAGCCTTGCAGACTTCTTTGTCGTCCTGTGTCAAACGGATCCGGGCGCAAAACCTCCTTACCGAGGCCAGTGTACCCTCATGGTCGATAAAGGGACAAAAGGCTTAGAGGCCACGGAGATCACCCCTAAGATGGGCATTCGAATGACCTCGACCGCTGAACTCTCCTTCAGCGATGTCCGGGTCCCTTTGTCCCACCTTCTCGGCGAAGAGAATAAGGGATTCTATCAGGTTCTCGAATTTTTCGATGAAAGCCGGATCGAAATTGCCGCCCAGGCTCTTGGAATCGCCCAGGGAGCTTTTGATCGGGCCCTGGACTATGCGAAACAGAGGGAACAGTTTGGGAAAAAATTGGTGGACTTCCAAATCACCCAGCACAAATTGGCCGATATGGCCACAAAGATTGAGATGGCAAGACTGGTCACCTATAAGGCAGCATGGAACTATGACCAGAAGAGAATCGATCCAAAACTGACCTCCATGGCAAAAATGTTGGCAGCGAAAACGGCGGTGGAGGTGGCGGATGAAGCGATCCAGATTTTGGGAGGCTACGGGTACATCACCGAATACGAAGTCGAGCGGTTCTATCGGGATGCCAAGATCACTGAAATTTACGAAGGGACAAAAGAGATACAGAAGAATACCATTGCTTCGGCATTGATTGGGAAGCTGAAATAGTACCACTTGGAATATTGGAGTACTGGAGTAATGGAGTGTTGGGTTAACCCATCATTCCAATACTCCATTACTCCATTGGATGGATGATAGCACTGAGGAAGAATAACGGATGGAAAAATTGGAAGAGGTGGTCCCTGAAGCTTTAGTGATCGGCGCAGGCATTGCCGGGATGCAGACGGCCCTGGACATCGCCGACAAGGGGTTTAGAGTCCACTTGGTGGAGAAGGAAACTTGCATCGGGGGCCACATGGCCCAACTGGATAAAACCTTCCCGACCCTGGATTGTTCTGCCTGCATCAGCACGCCGAAGATGGTCGATACGGCGAATCATCCCAACATTGACCTTCTGACCTACTCCGAGATCGTTGGGGTTGAGGGAAAGCCCGGGCATTTCAAGGTAACGGTCAGGAAGAAACCTCGTTTTGTCGATGTGGCCAAATGCACGGGCTGCGGCGACTGTGCAGCCCAGTGCCCCGTCACCCTCCTCAATGAATTCGATATGGGATTAGGGAAAAGGAAAGCCATTTACATCTCTTTCCCCCAGGCTGTTCCGCTCAAATATACGATGGACCGCCGGGGAACCTCCCCTTGCACGACCACCTGTCCCCTCCACTGCAATGCCCAGGGCTATGTGGCTCTCATCTCCCAGGGCAAGTTTAAGGAAGCCCTTCAACTGGTGCGCGAAAGGCTCCCCTTTCCCGGAATTTTGGCCTATGCCTGTGCTCACCCCTGCGAGAGGGAGTGCAAGCGAATCGAGACGGATCATCCCGTCTCGATTTGCCGTCTTAAGAGATTCCTTGTCGATCACGTAGAAGAACCCGAGTTTGAATTTACGATTCCCGAAGAGAAAGAGAAAAAGATTGCGATCGTGGGCGGAGGGCCCTCGGGACTCACCGCCGCATACGACCTGAGAAGAATGGGCTACCGCGTTACTCTTTTTGAGTCCAAGAACGAGCTGGGCGGTCTCCTCACCCACGGTTTCCCCTCCTATCGTCTTCCGAGGAAGGTCGTGGAAAGGGATCTCGCGGTCATCGATAAAATGGGAATAGAGGTGAAGTGCAACACCCGGGTGGGAAAAGACGTCTCCCCGGAGACGCTCCGGCAATCTTATGACGCGATCTTTATCGCGGGTGGCATCACCGGAGCAGAATCGATCCTGAACACTTTCAAAGGCCTGAAGAGGACAAGAAGAGGAACGATTCAGGTCCATCCCATTTCCCTGGAAACGGACGTCGAGGGAATCTTCGCGGGCGGGGATATGGTGACCGGTCCCGGGACCATAATCGAATCGATGGCCCATGGAAGAAAGGCAGCCCTGTCGATCGATCGATACCTTCGCGGGGAAGACCTGCTTCAAGGAAGGGAATCCGAGGGGACACAAATCTCCCCTTTGAGAAGCCTTCTCCCTTATTCAAAGAGGATGGACCGAGAAGTTCTGCCCGACATGGTGAAACCCCTCGTCGCCAGCCTCACCGCGGAAGAGGCGATGGAGGAGGCAAGGCGTTGTCTCAATTGTGCAGGGTGCTCGGATTGCGGAGAATGTGCCAAGGCCTGTCAACCCAAGGCCGTCAACTACGGGATGAAAGAAGAGATCGTTGAATTTCACGTGGGATCCATCGTCCTCGCCACCGGGTTCGATCCTTTTAATCCGAAGCTGAAACCCGAATTCGGCTACGGAATCTATCCCAATGTCCTCCATGGTCTTGAAATCGAGCGTCTCTGTTCCGCCTCCGGTCCAACCAAAGGTGAGATTATCATCCAGGGGATGAAACCCAAAGAGGTGGTTTTTATTCATTGCGTCGGGTCGAGGGATAAATCGGCCGGCAACGAATACTGTTCGAGAGTGTGCTGCATGTATACGGCGAAGCAAGCCCATCTCCTCAGGGATAAGATTCCCGATGCGAAAATCACCGTCCTCTACATGGATGTGAGGGCCTTTGGAAAAGGATTTGAGGAATTCTACGAGCGGGTCCAAAAAGAGAGGATCGTTTACCGAAGAGGAAATCCCTCCGAGGTCTATCGAAGAAACGGAAAACTGGTCGTCCGGGCTGAGGACACTCTCTTGGGGGAGCCTTTTGAATTAGAAGCGGACCTGGTCGTCTTGGCCTCCGGGCTCGTCCCCCGAAGGGAAGAAGATCTTATGAAGAACATGCTGGGACTGGAGAACTCTGCTGACAAGTTCTATGCAGAGGCGCCTGGCCTCGATCCGATCATGACCAAAAAGGAAGGGATCTTTCTCGCGGGATGCTGCCAGGGCCCTAAAGACATCCCGGATACCGTGGCCCAGGCGAGTGGTGCAGCTTCTTTGGCCTGCGCGATTTTAGCCAGAGGGAAAAAATAAATGGAGGAATGGAGTAACGGAGTACTGGGTGACAAAACCTGTTCATCTTCAATTCCTTTCAAAACCCGTCACTCCAATACTCCATCACTCCGGTAATCCAGTATTGGTGGTATGATGAAGATCGGCGTTTTCATCTGTCATTGCGGAATTAACATTGCGGCCACGGTCGATGTCGAGAAGGTGACGGCATTCGCCAAAACCCTTCCCCATGTTGCCATCGCTCGAAATTACCAGTACATGTGTTCCGATCCGGGCCAGGACTTGATTAAAAACGATATCAGAAGCAACGGCATCGACCGGGTTGTCGTGGCTGCTTGCTCTCCTCGAATGCACGAACCGACTTACCGTAAGGCCGTTCACTCCGCAGGGCTCAATCCCTATTTTTTTGAAATGTCCAACATCCGGGAGCAGTGTTCCTGGGTCCATTCGAACAGAGAGGATGCCACGAAGAAAGCGATGGATCTGATCGCTGCCGCCGTTGCCAAAGTCTCCCTTCATGAAGCCTTGGACGAAAAGGAAGTGGGAGTCACTCCTTCTGTGTTAGTGATCGGGGGCGGCATTGCCGGCATTCAGGCCAGCCTCGACATCGCCCGTTCAGGTTTTGAAGTCTACCTGGTAGAGAAATCACCTACCCTGGGAGGCCATCTGGGTCAACTGGATCGAACCTTCCCAAATCTGGAAGAGACCTCCAATCTTCTGTCTCCGAAACTCGAAGAAGTTGGAAGCCACCCCCTCATTCACATCCTCACCCAAAGCGAGGCCCAAGAAGTGGAAGGCTTTATCGGTAATTTTAAGGTCAGGGTGAGGCAGAATCCAAGATATATCAACCCAGAGAAATGCACGCGCTGTCGGAAATGTGAAGAGGTCTGTCCTGTCAGGGTTCCGAGTGAATTCAATATGGGACTGACGAAGCGGCCGGCCATTTATCTTCCCTCCCCTCACGCGGTCCCCTTCTCTTATACCATCGACTCGGAAAACTGTCTTTTTCTCCGCAAAGGGGAATGCGGCAGGTGTCGGGAGGCTTGCCCGGAGGGAGCGGTTGAGTTCGAACAGGTAGGCGTAGAACGCCAGTTCGATATTGGGACGATCATTGTCGCCACGGGTTATGATCCCTTCGACGCAACGCAGAAGCCCGAGTTTGGCTACGGACGTTACAAGAACGTCCTGACCGGGCTGGAGTTCGAAAGGCTGCTCTCGGGGAGCGGACCCACCGAAGGGAAAATTCAAATCAACGGCAAGGAGCCCAAGAGCATCGTATTCATCCAGTGCGTAGGGTCGAGAGATAAAACGGTGGGGAATGAATATTGCTCGAGAGTCTGTTGCATGTTTACAGCCAAACAAGCCTCCCTCGTCAAGGAAAAGATCCCCGATGCCCGGATCACCGTATGCTACATCGACATCCGGGCCTTTGGAAAAGGCTGTGAACAATTCTATGAGCAGGTCCAGAAAAAAGGCGTCTTTTACCGGAAGGGAATCCCTTCCGAGATCTATCAACGGTCCGGGAAATTGATCGTCAAAGCAGACGACGAACTCCTGGGGGAGCCCTACGAGGAAGAGGCCGACCTGGTTGTATTGGCGACGGGCCTCACACAGCGAAAAGATTCCAACCTCGTCCGCAGCCTCCTCAAACTCTCCCAAAGCCCGGATCGTTTCTATCTGGAAGCCCATCCCAAGTTGCGCCCCCTCGACACGGCTACGGATGGGATCTTTCTGGCTGGAACTTGCCAGGGGCCAAAAGATATTTCCGATACCCTGTCCCAGGCCCACGGAACGGCCTCTCGGGCAACCACCCCCCTCTTCGCGGGAAGGGTCAAGATCGAGCCGATCACCTCAGTGGTAGACATCTCCTTCTGTGCCGGTTGCGGTCTCTGTGAACACATCTGTGAATTCAGAGCCCTGAAGATCGATCCCTACCGAAAGGTGATGACCGTTAACGAAGCCCTCTGCAAGGGATGTGGGGCCTGCAACGCTGCGTGCCCCTCGGGTGCCATCAGCCTGAGACACTTCAAGACCGAACAGATTATCGCGCAGGTCAGAGAGGTGTGTTAGATCGGGTCTGGTAGGGAACGGTTTGAAACCGCTCCCTACAGAGTTGGGAGTTCGGAGTTCCACATTTTTTTCAATCCGCAATCTGAAATCTGAAATGGAAAAGGGTCTGATCCAGGTCTATACGGGAAACGGAAAGGGAAAGACAACGGCTGCGCTGGGCCTTGCCCTCAGGGCCGTCGGCCATGGATTGCAGGTCCTCGTCATTCAATTTATGAAAGGAAACATCAATTACGGGGAAGTGGAATCCTCGAAAAAGCTCTCTCCCGACCTGACGATCATACAGTCGGGCCGGGAGACGTTCGTCTCAAAAACGAACCCGGATCCGGTGGACATCCGATGGGCTCAGGACGGGTTTGATTTTGCGAAAAAGGCGATGGCCGATGAGGCCTACGACATCGTCATCCTCGACGAAATCATTGTCGCCGTAGATTACGGCTTGATCCCTCTCTCCGATCTCCTTCAACTTCTCGATACCAAACCCAAGGGTGTTGAGCTTATTCTCACGGGAAGGAATGCCAGGCCTGAAATATTGGAAAAGGCGGATTTGGTTACCGAAATGGTGGAACAAAAACACTACTACCGGAACGGCGTCTCAGCTCGCGAAGGCGTAGAAGTTTGAATTCGTGTGAGTGATTCGTGAAGGGTGATTCGCAACAAGAAAATAAGAAGAATTCAAGATAAAGAATAAGCACCAAAAAAAGAGGAATGACGATTTACGAATTACCGTCACGAAGGGGCACCCCATGCTCAAAGAGGACAAGCTGAAAGACATCGAGCAGGAAAAGAAAAGGTGGCTGCAGGATCTGGCAGAAATCCTCCGAGAGACCCCTGAACGCCTCCCGCGATTTAGCACGATCTCTGATCTTGAGATCAAAAACCTTTACACTCCGGAAGACCTGAAAGAAATTGACTATATCAGTGACATCGGCTTTCCGGGCGTCTATCCTTTCACACGGGGGGTTCAGCCCTCCATGTATCGAGGAAGGCTCTGGACCATGCGAATGTTTTCAGGATTAGGTGGCCCGGAGGAAACGAATAGCCGCTTCCGCTATCTCCTGTCTCAGGGAGAAACGGGCCTTTCCGTCGCCTTCCACTATCCGACGCTGATGGGATATGACAGCGATTCCCCGATGTCAAAGGGGGAGATCGGGAAGTGTGGCGTGGCTGTCGACACATTAAAGGACATGGAGATTCTCTTTGAAGGAATTCCCTTGGGCAAAGTGACCACTTCCATGACGATCAATCCGCCTGCTTCAATCTTGCTGGCGATGTACATTGTCGTGGCGGAGAAACAGGGTGTGAGCAGAAGGGAAATCGGAGGGACCATTCAAAATGACATGCTGAAGGAATTTATCGCCCAGAAAACCTTCATGCTGCCGCCGAAGCCATCCATCCGAATCATTGTCGATACCATTGAATTTTGCACCCGGGAAGTCCCCCGTTGGAACACGATCAGCATCAGCGGCTATCATATCCGTGAGGCCGGCGCCACCGCCGTTCAGGAACTCGCCTTCACTCTGGCCGATGGGATTGCCTATGTCGCGGCCGCCTTGGAGAGAGGTTTGGAGGTGGATGATTTTGCCCCGCGGCTCTCTTTTTTCTTCGATTCTCATATTGATTTCTTTGAAGAGATCGCCAAGTTCAGGGCCGCTCGAAGAATGTGGTCGAAGATCATGCGCGAGCGTTTCATGGCGAAGAACCCCCGTTCCTGGATGCTTCGCTTCCACACCCAAACGGCGGGCTGTTCCTTGACGGCGCAGCAGCCTTTTAACAACGTCGTCCGCACCGCCTCCGAGGCGATGGCAGCCGTCCTGGGGGGAACCCAGTCTCTTCACACCAATTCACTCGACGAAACCTATGCGATCCCCACCGAGGAAGCGGTCACGATCGCATTGCGGACACAACAGATCCTCGCAGAAGAAACCGGCGTGGCCAATACGATTGATCCTATGGCGGGGTCCTATTTTGTCGAAACCCTCACTTCCCAGATGGAGCAACAGGCCTGGGAATATATCCGTCGGATTGATGAAATGGGAGGAATGGTCACAGCGGTTGAGCGAGGTTTTCCCCAGGCAGAAATCGCCGATTCAGCCTATAAGTTTCAGAAACAGATTGACTCCGGCGAAAAGGTCATGGTGGGTGTCAATAAACATGCGACAGACCATCCCCCCATCACGATTTGGAGAATGGATCCTGCGGTTGAAGAAAGACAGCTGGCAAGGCTCCGTCGGGTGAAACGGGATCGGGACAATCAAAAAGTGAAAGGACTCCTCCATCAGATTCTGACTGCTTCCAAGAATGGTGAAAATCTCATGCCCCATATCATCAACGCTGTCAGGGAATATGCCACGATTCAAGAAATCTGTGACGTGTGGCGGGATGTCTTTGGGAGATACACAGACCCGGGATATTTTTAATTCGGAATGCAGAGTGCGGATTGCGGAATAAAACTCTTGAAATCTTAAATTTGAAGTTTTTGGTTTACCTTCCGAATTCCGCACCCCGAATTCAAAACTCGAGGACGGCAGGGGAGAAAGAATGAGTCCGGAGCGAAAGGTTCGAATTCTTATTGCGAAACCCGGTCTGGACGGACACGATCGGGGGGCAAAAGTGATTGCAAGGGGATTCAGAGACGCCGGCTTTGAAGTGATCTATACCGGGCTTCATCAGACGCCGGAACAGATTGTTGCGGCTGCGGTCCAAGAAGACGTAGATGCCATCGGACTCTCCAGCCTCGCCGGGGCCCATGATTATCTCTTCCCGAGAGTGATTGAACTCCTCAAGGAAAAAGGAGCGGACGATATCATCGTCTTTGGAGGGGGAATTATTCCTGAAGAGGATCTCTCTTCCCTCACTCAAGCGGGAGTGAAAGGGGTTTTTACTCCTGGAACGTCCATTGAAGAAGCCGTCAGGTGGGTTCGGGAGAATATCAAACCCCGGAAGTAGCGAATGCAGAATGCGGATTGCGGAATAAAATCATTCAAATAATAGATTCCCTCCGTCCGTGCCCTCGCCCATCACGAGGAGTATGGGCTCGGCAACGGGAATCTAAAATCCAAAGGAAGGAGGAAAGGGTAAGGACTTTAAGGCTAAGAGGCGAGAAATAATGGCAATTTCTTGATGCGATGCGCTAGGCCCTTTGCCTCCCGGCAGGCAGGCGCTATGCCTATCTCGGAACAGGAGGAATCAGGATGATCACATTTAAAGAGGGGAATTTAAGGATTCCTAAATGGAACCGAAAGGTTTTTATCGTGGCCGGAGGAACAACGGCCTATAAGAAATATTTTCCGGAATATAAGCTGGAAGAACTTGCGATGCTGGCCTTCAAGAATATGCTGGAAGAGAACGACTTAAAAATGGACCCCCTGGAAGTCAAGGGTCTGATCAACTTTGCCACCTACGGGGAGTTCGCTGACCACTTCCAGGATCAGCTCCTCTGTGAGGCTAAGATTCACGACTACCTGGGTCTGGAGCCCCTTCATAATTTAGGGATCAAGACAGGAGGGGCGACCGGGGGGTCGACCGTCCTTGCTGCCGCCATGGCCGTGGCTTCCGGTTATGCCAATGTGGCCCTTGCCGCAGGCTGGGAGCGAATGGACGAAGTGGACACCCGGACAGGCAACTATTATATCGCCACGGCGGCCTGCAAGGATTTTGAAACCCGCCTGGGCCGGGTCTACTCCTCTTACTATGCCCCCATGGCGAACCGCTTTTCCGAGACCTTTAACGTATCCGAAGTCACCCGGGCAAAAATCGCTGTTAAAAACCACCTCTACGCCTGTTCTTCTCCCTATGCGCAACAGCCTGGAAAATATACGGTTGAGGAAGTCCTGGCCAGCCCCGTGTCCGCCTACCCGCTTCGATTCCTGGAATGCTGCGCCATGAGCGCCGGTGTGGCGTGTGTCCTGGTCTGCGATGAAGAGACCGCTTACAGGTTAACGGACCACCCCTGCGAACTATTCATCTGTGGTGGAACGCATACGTTGCGCGTGGCTGACCGCCGGCACATGGAGATACCTTTGCTTCCACACGAAACTCCGGAGATGTACAAAGATCTTTACAAAAGAGAAGGGGCACGTTATCCGGGATTTGAGAGTTTCTTGGCAGCCAGATTTGCTGCCTGGCTGGTCTATCGTATGGCTGGTATTCAAAATCCCATCGAGGATTTGGACCTCGTGGAGCTTCACGATGCCTTCACCATCAGCGACCTGCAGACTTATGGAGATATCGGCCTCAGGCCTTATGGTCAGGAGCAGGATTATATTGAATCCGGAGATGCGTATTACATCAACCCGAACACAGGGAAACCCGGGAAATGCCCTTCTAACCTCTCAGGCGGACTCATCGGAACAATGCATGCAGTAGGAGCCACAGGAATCTTCCAGGCCGCCGAGTGTCTGTGGCAATTACAGCAGAAGTACGACAAATTTCATGGAGATCCCAAGATCTGGAAGAAATGGGGGAAAGAGAAACCCAAGGATTGGCAGAGCCTTCAAATCCCCGAGAACAGCAAACAGGCCCTGTGGGTTTCTCACGCAGGAGTGGGTTCCCATGTTACCGTCGGCATTCTCAGAAAGAGCTGGTAACTCCTCTCTTTTCTCGAGAAGGACCAGCTTGGGGAAGGAGACAGCGCCGCGAGTCGGGTGCGTCCCAACGGAGCGGCACGAATCGTTTAGGGTAAACCCCGTTAGAAAGTCTTCTACTTTCTAACGGGACGGCTCACACGGGACATTAAACCGCGTGTTCACTGAAAAAGGAATAGTTTTTATCCCCGCTGCAAGCGGCGGGGCTTTCTAACGGGTAAAGGAGGCGAGGTCTCATGGTGAAGAAAAAAATCCAGATAAGGAAAAAGGCAGCAACAAAGAAGAAAGTCCGACCGAAGAAGAAAGTTCAGGCGATGGAAAAAACAGAGACCAAATTCATTGGGAAGGTCACTAAAATACGTCAAAAAGAGCCGGCCACCGTCATCGAATGGCCCCGATCGATGACTCATGTCCATACCTATGGCATGCTCTCTCCTTTTTTTGAAGGTCTCAGGAAAGGAGAGTTACGAGCCACCTTCTGTCCAAATAACAACTGCCCGGAAAAACGCCTCTGGATCCCGCCGCGGGCCCATTGCCCGGATTGCCATGCCGAGATGACCTGGAAATCTTTGGCCAATCCAGTGATCGGCAAGATCTACACCTTTACCGAAGTTGTTTATGCCGGGACCGGAATCGAGCTCTCTACCCCCTACTGGCAAGTCGACGTCGAAATTCCAGGGTTGGCCACCATCCCCAAGAGTTATTTGTTATACGGAAAGCCCTACATTGGGATGAAGGTCAAGGCGGAATTTAGGACAAAGACCCCCAGCAATACGGTGCTCGATTATTACTGGGTCCCTTATGAAGGATAGAAACGCGACGCGGAGACTCGGAGACACGGAGAGGCCGAAATGCCTGATATCAGATCGTTCAGAGAACTTAAAGTCTGGAAAAAGGCAATGGATCTTGCTATGGAGATATTTGAAACAACCAAGGGATTTCCAATGGAAGAAAGATATTCTCTGACTGATCAAATTCGACGTTCTTCGCGGTCCGTTCCGACAAATATTGCGGAAGCATGGCGCAAGCGGCGATATCCGGCTGCCTTTGTTAGTAAGCTGAATGATGCCGAAGGCGAATCGGCAGAAACTCAGACTCATCTGGAGATGGCAAAACGTTGTGGCTATATTGATTCGACATCAGCCTCTCGTCTTGATAATTCGTATGAAGAAATCATGGCCATGCTTGTTTCTATGGTCGCACGGCCTCAACAATGGGCCATCCGGCCATCTAACAACCCGAAATTTTCAAAATAAGGTGTGAGAAATTCTCCACATCTCCGTGTCTCCGCGTCTCTATGTCTCCGTGTCTGTTACATTTGGGAGGTAACCTATGGCTCTCGATTTTGATTTGAATGACGAGCAGCAAATGCTTCGAAAGATGGTCCGAAGTTTTGCTGAAAAAGAGATCGCTCCCGTTGCTCAGGAACTGGATGACAAAGAAGAATTTTCCTACTCGCTGACAAAGCGGATGGGAGACCTTGGCCTCTTTGGCCCTTTTGTCCCTGAGACATATGGTGGAAGCAATGTCGGTTATGTCTCCTACATTATCGCCGTGGAAGAGGTTGCGAGAATCGATGGGTCACAAGCGGCCACCCTTGCCGCCGGGAACTCGCTCGGAATTTCACCCATCTATTATTACGGGAATGATGAGCAGAAGAAAGAGTGGCTTCCTGAGCTCTGCGCAGGAAAAGCCCTTTCCTCCTTTGGTCTGACCGAACCCAACGCCGGCTCGGATGCGGGAGCATCCCAAACAAAGGCGGTTCTGGAAGGAGACCGGTGGGTCATCAATGGCTCGAAAATCTTTATAACCAATTCGACGACCGACATCAGCAAGGTCTGTGTGGTCCAGGCCGTCACAGGAAAAAGAGAAGACGGAAGAACCGAACTCTCTTGCATTCTGGTTCCGAACGGGACGCCGGGGTTCACAACAAAGACCATGCATGGGAAGATGGTCTGGAGGTCTTCCAATACGGGAGAACTTTATTTCACCGACTGCAAAGCTCCCAAAAGGAATCTTCTCGGCCGGCGCGGAGACGGCTTTCATCAGATGCTGGCTACCCTGGACGGCGGAAGATTGAGCATCGCCGCCATGGGACTGGGCGGCGCTCAGGGGGCTTTCGAGCTGGCGCTTAAATATGCCACCGAGCGGGAGCAATTCGGAAGGCCGATCGGTTCCTTTCAGGTCAATTCCTTCAAGCTGGCGGACATGGCCACAGAAATTGAATTGGCAAGGCTATTGCTCTATAAGGCCTGCTGGTTGTGTGAGCAGCATCGGCCTTTCTCCATGGAATCGGCGATGGCGAAGATGTTCTGCTCCGAGATGTATCATCGTGTGGCCAACCAGGCAGTTCAACTTCATGGAGGGTATGGTTTGATGAAAGAATATGCCGTCGAGCGCCATTACCGAAACCAGAAGTTACTGGATATTGGAGAGGGAACTTCAGAGGTTCAGAGAATTGTCATCGCCCGGCACATCGGAGTCCCGGGAAGAGCCCTCTAACGTTGGGGGTGATGAATGATGAGTTATGAATCAAAACCCTTGGTTGTTAACCCTGAATTCTTAACTCCCTAACTCTCACCTCTTCATTCTCAACTCTTAATTTATCTGTTGCCTCTTTTTCTGAGTTCTGATATTTTGTTGACACGATGACTTTAGCGAAACGCATTTTGGACGGGGATATTCGGGCTGCTTCCAGGCTGATGAGGGATATTGACGACCGCATCCCCAGCGCCATGGAATCACTCAAAGAACTTTATCCTCATACAGGGAAAGCCTATATCATTGGAATCACTGGCCCTCCGGGATCGGGCAAGTCCACCATCGTGGATAAGATGGTGGACTTCTTCCGGAAAGAAGGAAAAACGGTTGGGATTGTCGCTGTCGATCCCACCAGCCCCTTTTCCGGGGGAGCGATCTTAGGGGATCGCATTCGGATGCAACGCCATGCTACGGATGAAGGGGTTTTCATCCGCTCCCTTGCGACCCGGGGATGCCTGGGGGGTTTGACGCGTTCGACTCAGGATATCATTAACGTCATGGATGCCATGGGAAAGGATATCATCCTGGTCGAAACGGTCGGCGTGGGCCAGGATGAAGTGGAGATTGTCCATACCGCTCACACCTCCATCGTCATCCTCGTCCCCGGTCTGGGAGATGACATCCAGGCCATTAAGGCTGGAGTGATAGAAATCGCAGACCTCTTCGTCATCAACAAATGTGACCGGGACGGGACGGATAAGGTGGAACGAGATCTCAGACTCGCTCTCGAAATGGGCCGCAGGAGGGACGACGGGTGGGAGCCTCCCATTTTGAAGACCGAGGCGATCACGGGGAAAGGGGTCTTTGAACTGGTTTATGGAATCCTTCGCCACAAGAAAGCCATGGAAAAGAACAACGTCTTGGAAAAGAAACGGAGAGAGAGGGCGAAGACGACCTTTTTAGAGATCCTTACAAGCGAGGTCATGGCCCATTTTATCCAGAAAATAGAGGAAGAGGGAAAATGGGAAACGATGATCGATGACCTGATGAATCGGCGGACGGATCCTTACTCCATGGCGGAAAGAATCATGACCGAGGAGTTGGATAAAACTCATTAAACTCAAATTTCAAAAATCGGATGCCAAGTGAATGTCAAAGTTCAAAATCGGAGACCCTTCAAATCTAGGGCAACCTCTAAAGATGTCATTCCTGGGGATCACGGATCCGGAAGCCTCTAACCACATGTCACTCCCGCCGGGGCGGGAGTGACATGGGTAATCCTTAGAGAGGTCCTTGAGCTTCGGGTTTGAATTGACATTTGAACGTTGTCAATTGGCATCTCTACTTCAATATTTTGGCGGGAGGAGAATCCTTCATGAAGTCTATTGAAGCCATCCGTAAGGAACTGGAGAAGAGACGAGCCGAAGCTTCATTAGGTGGAGGGCAGGAAAGAATCGATAAACAGCACCAGGATGGGAAACTGACCGCCCGGGAACGCATCGATCTTCTCTTTGATGCCGGAACGTTTGTCGAGCTGGATCGTTTCGTCACCCATCACTGCACCGATTTTGGCATGGAGAAGAAGAAATTCTTTGGAGATGGGGTGGTCACAGGTTATGGAAAGATTGAGGGCCGTCTGGTCTATGTATTTTCTCAAGATTTTACCGTGTTCGGCGGTGCCCTCGGGATGGCCTTTGCTGAAAAGATCTGTAAAGTGATGGATCTCGCCATGAAGACAGGAGCCCCGGTGATCGGGTTGAACGATTCCGGAGGAGCAAGAATTCAGGAGGGTGTTGAGAGTCTCGCTGGCTACGCTTATATTTTTCTGAGAAATGTCCTCGCTTCGGGAGTCATCCCTCAAATCTCAGCCATCATGGGCCCCTGTGCCGGAGGGGCGGTCTATTCCCCCGCCATGACGGATTTCATCTTGATGACCAAAGAAACGAGCTATATGCATATCACGGGTCCGGATGTCATCCGGGCAGCCCTGGGTAAAACGGCAACCCATGATGGGAAGCCCATCACTTCTGAACTATTAGGCGGTGCCAGAGTCCACATGGAAAAAAGTGGCGTCGCCCATTTTGCAGGGGAGAATGACGAGGATACCATCCGTCTCATCAAGGAGTTGCTCCAATTCTTTCCGCAAAATAATCGAGAGAAACCACCCCTCATCGAATGTGCTGACGATCCCAACCGGATGGACGAGTCACTCAAGACGGCGGTTCCCGAGGATTCCAAAAAAGCCTACGATATGAAGAAAGTGATCCTTCCGACCGTGGATAACGGTCATTTTCTGGAAGTGCAAAAGGATTGGGCCAAGAACATCATCGTCGGCTTTGCCCGTTATAACGGAATGCCTGTAGGCATTATCGCAAATCAACCCTATTGGCTTGCAGGATCTCTTGACCCGGATTCTTCGGTAAAGGCAGGCCGATTTGTTCGTTTCTGCGACTGCTTTAACATCCCTTTAATCACCTTTGTGGATGTCCCGGGTTTCCTCCCCGGAATGGATATGGAAGAAAGAGGAATCATTCGACACGGGGCTAAACTCCTGTACGCGTTCTGCGAAGCAACGGTCCCCAAAATTACGATCATCACCCGTAAAGGTTATGGGGGGGCCTATGATGTGATGTCGAGCAAGCACATCCGGGGAGATATCAATTATTGTTACCCCACCGCCGAAATTGCAGTCATGGGGGCGGAGGGAGCGGTCAATGTCATCTTCCGGAACGAAATCAAAGGGGCGAAGGATGCCAAGGAGACGCGCCAGGGACTGGTCGCTGAATATCATGACAAATTTGCCAGCCCTTATAAGGCAGCGGAATTAGGGTATGTGGATGAAATCATCGAACCCGAGGAAACCCGCCCCAAGATCATCCAGGCTCTTGATATTTTGAAGACCAAAGTCGATACCAACCCCTGGCGCAAACACGGAAATATTCCGCTGTAAGCGGAACTCCGAAGCACGAAATACGATTTTCGGATTTCGATATTTGAATTTCGGATTTAAGATTTCTTATGAGGTGAACATGTCCAAGACCATTCGAGATGAATTTGAACGATGGGAAAAAACGACCCTCAACAAAACCCTTTCCAAGGCGCCTGAACGAGAGCCTTCGTTCAAAACCACTTCCCATATTGAATTAAAACGCCTCTATACCCCCCTGGACGTCGCGGAGTTGGATTACTGCGATCAGTTGGGATTCCCCGGGGAGATCCCATTCACAAGGGGAGTTCAGCCCACCATGTACCGGGGGCGGTTCTGGACCATGCGCCAGTATGCAGGGTTTGCCACTCCCGAAGAGACGAACAAACGATACAAGTACCTCCTGGAGCATGGGCAAACCGGGTTGAGCGTGGCCTTCGACCTCCCAACGCAGATTGGTTACGATTCCGACCATCCTTTGTCCGACGGGGAAGTGGGCAAGGTCGGGGTGGCGATCGATACCCTCAAGGACATGGAGATCCTTTTCGAGGGTATCCCTCTGGATAAGGTCTCCACTTCCATGACGATCAACGCCACGGCCGCCATCCTCCTGACGATGTACCTTGCTGTCGCAGAAAAACAGGGAGTTCAGACTGACGTTCTCCAGGGGACGATACAGAACGATATTTTGAAAGAATACGCCGCCAGAGGGACCTACATCTATCCGCCTCCCGAATCGATGCGCATCGTGACCGATATTTTCGCATTTTGCAAAGATCACGCCCCCCGATGGAATACCATCAGCATCAGCGGGTATCACATGCGTGAAGCAGGCTGCACGGCTGTCCAGGAAGTAGCCTTTACCCTGGCCGACGGGATTGCTTACGTCGAGGCGGCGATTCGGGCGGGTCTGGATGTGGACTCTTTTGCCTCCAGGCTGGCCTTCTTCTTCTGCTGCCATAACACCTTCATCGAAGAAGTGGCCAAATTCAGGGCGGCCCGAAGGCTCTGGTCAAAAATAATGAGGGAACGATTCAGGGCCAAAAAAGACGAATCCTGCATGCTGAGGTTCCATACCCAGACAGCCGGGTGTTCCCTGACCGCCCAACAACCCGACAACAACGTGGTGAGGGTAGCTTTCCAGGCCTTAGCTGCCGTGTTGGGCGGAACGCAATCACTCCACACAAATTCCAAGGATGAAGCGTATGCACTGCCTACTGAAGATTCTGTGAGGATCGCCCTGAGAACCCAGCAGCTCATTGCCTACGAAAGCGGGGTTGCGGATATGATCGATCCCCTTGGAGGATCTTATGCAGTGGAAGCTCTCACGGAGGAGATAGAAAGAAAATCCAAGGAATACATCGAAAAGATCGAAGCCATGGGCGGAGCCGTGAAAGCGATCGAATCGGGTTACATCCAGGGGGAGATTGGGGAAAGCGCCTACCAATATCAAAAAGAGATCGAAGCCAAGAAGCGGATCATTGTCGGATTGAACCAGTTTCAGGTTGAAGAGGAGCCTCTGAGGAATATCCTTCGTATCAAGCCCGAGATGGAACGATACCAGAAGGAAAAGCTGGCCAGGGTAAAGAAAGAGAGAAACAATGCGAAAGTGAAAGAAAGCTTGGCTGATTTGAAAAGGACGGCCGAGGGGACAGAGAATCTGGTGCCTCCGATTTTGGAAGCGGTCAAGGCTTATGCAAGCCTGGGAGAAGTCTCCGATACCTTAAGAGAAGTGTTTGGAGAATATAGAGAACGATGATTTCAAATTGCAAATTGCAGATCGCAAATTGAAATTCTTTGAATGAACTTTCAATCTGAAATTTGAAATCCGCAATTTGAAATGGGGGTGAAGAAATGTCCCGAAAGATAAGAGTGCTCATTGCGAAACCGGGGTTGGACGGCCACGACAGGGGGGCGAAGGTGATTGCACGGGCCCTGAGGGACGCCGGTATGGAAGTGATCTACACTGGAATACGACAGACGCCGGAGCAGATTGCCAGTGCGGCGATCCAGGAAGATGTGGATATCGTAGGCCTTTCCAGTCTCTCCGGTGCCCACAACAGCCTCTTCCCCAAGGTTGTTCAGATTCTAAAAGAAAAAGGAGCAGAAGATATCCTCGTTTTTGGAGGGGGAATTATCCCGGTCGACGATATTCCGGAACTGAAGAAGGCCGGGATCAGGGGGATCTTCCAACCGGGCACCTCGACAGAGGACATCATTAAGTATATCCAAGAGAATGTAAAAATCTAATCCCACCCCCACCCCACCCTCCCCCTGAAGGGGAGGGAAACCGTTTTATCCCTCTCTCTGAACGGGGGGCAACTTCTGTCTCCTCCCCCTTCAAGGGGCAGGTCAGGAGGGGGATGGGGTATCGGTCGGAGTAGTATTTGTATTGGAATGATCCCTTGGATAAGCTTCGCCCGATATTCGGATTTCGGATTTATAATGTCAACCGGGAGGATGCGATGCTCAAGAAAATTAACCACATTGCCGTTGCTGTGAACAACATCGAAGAGGCCGCCAACTTCTACCAGAACGTCCTGGGCCTGAATCTTTCAGGAGTCGAGGTGGTCACTGCGCAAAAGACGAGGGTGGGATTTTTTAAGATCGGGGAGTCCAATATTGAATTGGTCCAGCCCGCCGAGCCGGATTCTCCCATCGCGAAGTTCTTGGAAGGCAAAGGCCAGGGAATCCATCACATCTGTTTCGAGGTCGATGATGTCGAGGCGGAAGTCAAGGCCTATCTTCAGAAGGGGGCGACGTTGATCGATCAAAAACCCAGACCGGGAGCCCACAATACGAAAGTCGCTTTTATTCACCCCAAATCCTCCAGCGGCGTTCTCATCGAGCTCTGCGAGCTCCCCAAAAATCGTCAATGAAATAAAGAAAAAAGGAGGGGAGGACCTGGTGAAACTAGATCTTCCCCTCCTCTCGGTCAACCAAAACGCGTCACTCTTACAAGGGCACGTTTCTCTAACGGTTATTCCACTTTGAATTTAACGTCTTTCACGACCGTTCCTTCGGAATCCCTGATTTCAACTTTCCAGTCTCCTTTTAATTCTCTCAAATTCTTGTCGGCATAGGTCCTCCATCTCGGGCCTTCCTTCAGCGGAACGCTGAATTTCGACAGCTCTTTCTCTCCATTATACCAAACAAAGGAAACCTCTGTATCTTTAGCAATGTCGGTTGCTTCGAGGAAGCAAGAGACCTTTTCTGTGGAGGCAGGAAATGTCTCCGCAACCCCTACGGGTTCGAGGTTTTCCACTCCGGTTCCAACGACCAGCCGTTTGACGGCGAATGGGGCCGCCTCCTTCGGTGCACCTTCCTGCTTGGCCTTTTCCTGTGCATAGACTGGGAGGATCATCCCCCATACAGCAATGGTGATTAGAACTAAAATCAGTATTCCTGCTCCATGCTTTTTCATGCTTATCTCCTTTCGTTAGAAGTTAACCTGTGAATCGCGGATTTGTCGCTAAGGCTTTATCTTTCTCCGCCCCCCGAAAAGCTCAAATCACGATCCACCACCTATTTATGATGCATTAGGGAATCAGCGAATAGACCTGTGCTTTCTTGGCCCATTCGCTGCCCGGATAGTCCCGCTGAAGGGCTTCCAACCCGGATTTCAACTCCTTTGGATCATGACTTGCCTTATACTTGGAAACCCCTAAATAGTACTGAGCTTCAGGTGCTGCGTCTGCCCTCGGAAACCGAACCAGAATCTCTTGAAAACCTTGTATGGCCTGTTCAAAGTGATCCAGATCAAATTCAACCTTGCCCTTCCCCAGGAGGATCTGGGCAATGAAATCCTCAGGGGGCAAGAATCCGACAAAACGATGATGCTCCTCCCCGTCCGAATCCAAAATGATGATCGTAGGGGTCCATTTTGCTGCATACCGTTTCACCAGAGATTTGTTTTTGTTGAAATCAACTTGAAGAGGAATGAAGCTATTCTCTACCGAGAAACTGACGTTCGGATCGGGATAAGTAACAGCTGCCAGCTGTTGGCACCCAATTCAGAGATTATTATAAAAGTCTATCAAGATCAGCTTCCTTTCTTTCTTCGCCTTTGCCTTCGTCGTTGTTAAAGAGGCCTCCCACTGAATCTGTTTTCCCATAGCGAACCCTCCTTTCGTCATCGTGAGTGAACTCGTCACGGAGCCCGTAGAACAGGGCGAATGGTGTTACTTCCTCCCACCTCCGCTAGGTTTCAAACAATCCCCTCGAAAGCAACAGTCGAGCTGATTACAAAACGCTTTGGCTGTCCCGAAACAATCAAAATTCCCCTCAGCCCTCTGGATTCTCCAGATCAATTCTTCCTTCGATAATCCGAAGGTGTTTTTCAACTGCAGCGCCTTTGCCTTGGCCCGTATTTCCTGTATTTTCATATCGACCCCCACCACTTCAGGATCCCCGAAAAATCAGAGGTTATATCTGATATTCTTTTCCGAACTCGGGTATTTGTCAAGTCAAATTAATGTCACTCAAGGACAAAATTTGTAGGTAAAATCTATGGCTTCTTGAACTAATTCTGTTATAATAACCCCGTTTTCCCAGATACCTCCGGAAGGGAGAAAATGGACCCATTTGTCATTCCAAGGTCGAAACACCCCATTTCGAGAAAAAGGATCGACGAAGAAGCCCTGAAAGTTCTTTACCGTCTGCATCGACACGGATTCCTGTCTTATCTCGTCGGCGGAAGCGTTCGGGACCTTCTCCTCGGAAAGACCCCGAAAGATTTTGATGTGGCCACCAATGCTCACCCTCACGAGATTAATGCCCTCTTTAAGAACAGCCGGGTCATCGGTCGCCGATTCAGACTGGTGCATGTTTTTTTCAAGGGGGGAAAGGTCGTCGAGGTATCCACTTTTCGGAGTCGATCGGAGTTTGAGGAGGTCCAAACCGAAGAAGGGGAGATCATACGAACAGACAGTTTTGGGACGCCGGCCGATGATGCCTTGCGCCGGGATATCACGATCAATGGCCTTTTCTACAATATCGCAGATTTCTCCATCTTGGACTACATCGGCGGGATGGCCGACCTGGAGCGACAGGTCATCCGAACGATTGGTGACCCCGATGAGAGACTTCAACAGGATCCGGTTCGAATGATTCGGGTCATCCGCCATGCCGCCCGAACCGGATTTTCGATTGAAGACCCGACCTACGAGGCCATTCTTCGGCATCGGCAGGGGATACAAAAATGTTCTCCCTCTCGCGTTCGAGACGAATTCTTACGGGAACTCAAGGAAGGTGCGTCGAGACCTTCTCTGGAACTGATGCTTCGGACCGGTCTGCTTTTTTCCCTCTTTCCAGGTCTCGAAAGGGCTTTGGGGCACCGCAGCCTCTCTGAAAGAAAGAGTCAAGAATTTTTCCTTTCCTTGTTCGACCGGGTGGATCAACTTCTCAAAACAGGAAGACAGGTGACAGAATCCATTCTTCTCGCCCTCTTTCTCACTCCCTTTCTTCGAGAGGTGACACCCCCGCATCCCTTTCTCGGAGAAAGAGAAAAACACGCCTACGGGGCCCAGTCCATTCATTGGGCCGTCCACGAAATCCTCGCTCCCTACTCCTTCCCGAGGGGCGCAAGGGAAATGGCCTCCCAAATCCTGATTGCCCAGTCGAATCTAAAGAGATCGATCAAGCATGGGGTGATTCCAAAGAGATTGAGGATGAAAAGGTATTTTAAGGAAGCAGTGTTTCTTTTTGGAATCGAGGCTGAGGCAAATGGGGAAAGGGCTCCCCGCCTTCTCCAAAATGCCATGCCCCCTGATTTCTTGCCCTGGTGGCCAAAAACATTGAAGAAAAAAGGCCGAAGGTTAAGGGAGAGGGATATCCCGCGAACTGAAACCCATGAATCGGACGGCGAAAGAACGCTTTCCGCTTGCCCCAACCGCCTCCTCGCAGGGGAGGAGATCCAATCTTCAGATCCAGGCGAGACTGTACTCGTCTCTACTTCATGAGCAAATTGGGAAGCCAGGTTGCGAGCCCTGGGAAAAAGAATAACAACGCCGCGCATACGACAAGGCCGATTAAAAAGGGATAGACCCCTTTGTAGATCACGCTAAACGGAGTCTTGGTGATATTTTTTACGACAAAGACATTGATCGCCACAGGAGGGATGACCACGCCGATCATGACGGTAATAGCGATGATCATACCAAACCATATCGGATCAAAACCCAGCTTGATAATAACAGGATAGAATATCGGTGTCGCAAGGACCATAAAGGCCATATCGTCGATAAAAGAGCCTCCCATCTGATAGATCAGGGAAATAATAATCATAATCACATATTTGTTCAGGGGGAGTCCCACCACCCAATCGGCTGCGATCATGGGAATCTTTGTGACAGCGAGAAAATGGCCTAAGAGGGTAGAACCTGCGATCAGCATCAGAACCATGCAGGCTGTGCGCAAAGACTCTGAAACCGATTTGAGGAATCCCTTGAAATTCATGTCCTTTCTCAAAACAGACATCAGGAGGACAGCCCCGGTTCCGACGCTCCCTGCCTCCGTCGGTGTGAAGAATCCCTTCATCAATCCCCAGATCATCAACAAAAAGATAAAAACCACCAAGGCCAACTCCGGGAGGGAGGCGATCCTTTCCCTCCACGTCGATCTTTCGCCCCGAGGACCTAAATTAGGGTTAATCCTGCACCACACGTAAATGATGCAAATAAAAAAGAAAGCAATGATTAACCCCGGAATCAACCCCGCCAGGAAGAGCTTGCCGATAGACTGCTCTGTAATGATACCAAATACAATCAGTGTGACACTCGGCGGGATAAGGATTCCAAGAGTCCCCACGGTGGCAACGATTCCTGTGGATAGTTTCTTGTCGTAACCATATCGATCCATTTCAGGAACCGCCACGCTGGCAAACGTCGCCGCCGTAGCGGGGGACGAACCGCAGATGGCTTTAAAAGCCGTCGCTCCGGCTACGGTGGCCATCGCCATTCCCCCGGGGACATGGCCGATGAACCGATAGGCGCTATTGAATAGCCTTTTCGCAATCCCGGCATTGAAGGCAATCTGACCCATCAGGACAAAAAGCGGAATGACGGTAAATCCATAGGAAGCAAAGACATCGAAGATATCCTTGGCTAAAAGGTTCAACCCGGCCTTGAAGGATACAATGTAGCTGAACCCCAGGAAACCAATCAGAGCCATCGCAAACCCTAATTCAATTCCTGTTAGGAATAAGAGCAGCACCACCGCCAGACCGATCAGCCCCACCACCACTTCATTCATCGAATTTCCCTCCGGAGATCTTTACGATATCGCACACCATAACGAGGCACTGGATGAAACAACAAATCCCGATCCCGTAAGCAACCGGATAGAAAGGCACTTGTAATGTAAGGGAAACCTCCCCTGATTTCTGTAGATCCATTCCATATTTGATCAGGTTCCAACCGATCAGGAAAAATAAGATGATCACAACGCCTCTTGAAGCAATATTGAAGATGTTTCTCACCTTTCGGGAAAACTTTAAAATAAAAAAATCCACAAAAATATGTCCCCGAAGCCACGAGGTCATGGGCATTGAAAATCCAATCGCCACTGCCCCTGCAAAAGCGACCAGTTCATAGGTGCCGACCACGGGCCTCTTAAAACCTCTTAGAATCACATCGGCGATGGTCAGTAACATGAGAAACGTAAGGCTGACCCCGGCGATCACATTGAGGAACCGGCTTATTCCATTTGTCGTTTTTAATAATCCCTCCATGAATTGCTCCTCTTCTCCTTCGGGTCCTGCGCGTGACAAAAAAGAGGAAGGGTGATCCGTTATTCACTCCCCCTTCCCCTTTCCCTTTCATTGATCTTACTTCTGAATTTTATAGAGTGTCTCCAGGCAGAATCTCAATGCCTCCTGCCCGGGCAGCCCTTTCTCTTTCGTAGTCTTGACATAATCATCGAGAATCGGTTTCACGGCCATGGTCCATTTCCAGTTCTCATCCTGTGAAAGAGAGACGATCTTATTGCCCCGGCCTATCGTATAATCTTTTCCTGCCTTATCAATCTCGTCCCACAATTTCCCCTGCTTTTCAGCATATTCCTCATTCACCTTTTCGATAATTTGCTGAATATCCGGAGGTAACGCATTCCACTTATCCTTATTCATAACCACGAACATGCCTGAGCTGTAGGCTGCACCCCAGTCTTCGGTGGTAAACTTCACGACCTCCCCCCACTTCCAACCCTGCAGGGCTTCATAGGGAGCCATGGAACCATCGACTACTCCTCGGCTCAAAGCATCATAGGTCTCACCCATGGGCATGGCGACAGGAGTTGCCCCAAGTTGGCTGGATATTTTTGCGGCCAGGCCCGTGCACCGAATCTTCAATCCCTTGAGGTCTTGAAGACTCTTGACTTCCTTCTTGGTATGGAGAATTCCAGGCCCGTGGCCGTGGAGATACATCACCTTCACTTCGTCAAACTCCTTGGGTTTGAATTTTTTATAGAATTCGTTGATCAGTCTTGTGGATGCCAACGCGCTTTTCGCCCCCAGAGGCAGGTCGGCAACCTCTGTCAAGGGAAATTTCCCCCGGGTGTATGCAAGGACTGAAAAACCGATATCCGAGAGCCCTTTCGCCACCCCATCATAACATTTATCAGCGGGGGTCAGTGTTCCGCCTGGAAAGACGGTGATCTGAACCTTTCCGTTCGTCCTGTTCCCAATCTCCTTTGCCCATTCGGTGGCGAGCACCGCATTCTTATGAGGAGCAGGGAAGAAAACCGAGTAATTAAGTTTAACCTGTGCAAATACGACAGATGAGGTCAAAAAACAAAATCCCATTAAAAGACATAAAAATAAAGCTCCGAGTCTCCAGCGTCTCATTTTCTTAACCTCCTTTTGGAATGAAATGGTTACCATTAAAAGTTTTCCCTCTAAATCCTCCGAACCACCCCCTTCCCGCATTTCTCGATCTGGAAAGTCCAGGTCAATTCCAAAACCAAAAGTCGGAATTCTTTAAAATAGGATAGGGAGTGATCCAAACTTTCTTCCCTTATATTGAGAAGTTGTTCACATGAGTATAGTCGGAACAAGATTTTTGTCAAGCTAAATTTATTCTTGGAGCATTCCAGTGATGTGAGGATGTGTGTGAAAAATCCAACTGTGTGAAAAATCCAACTTAAAATTGGAGGAGTTGGAGCATAAGGGGGGGAGTCGAGCATATCCCCATCATAGAGGGCATAAGCCGCGCCTTACGGCAATCCCGCCAGATTGCCGCGTCGCCGAGACCGAGCTCCCTGCAATGATTCCTTTGATCAGTCGGTATGAATATAAGATAAATACGTCAGCCTTTCGGATCTCTCACTTTCGTTCCCTCAACCTCTTTATGGCAAGCCGAATACTTTCTTGCATTCGAGTGATGGCATTGGCGAGTTCTCCAATCTCGTCCCGTGATTTAATGCCTGTGATTTCGGCGTCTAAATCGCCAACACTGATGCGGTCGGTAATTTCCGTCAGGTACTTGATCTTTGCTGTTAACCTGTAAGCATCCACAGCGACAATCAGACCAATCAGGATTACTGTGCCTGCCAGGATGGCAATGACAAGATTCCTTGTTCTAAGAGCAAACAGGGCAGCGCCCTCCTGCATGAATTTCACCGGCTGGGTAAATTCATCAGGGTAAGCAGTGGCTGCAACCACGTAGGGTGTTCCCGTAACGGGGACGCTCACCATGAACTTGTCCCGCAAAGTCCCTTTTGAATCCTGCAACTTGTAATAGCCCTTGGATTCCCTGACCTCCTTTCCGTTCTTTACGCCAGTGTAAATCTTCCAGAATTCAGGGAAACTTACTCCCAGAGATTCTTTAAGCGTGGTCATATCGACACCGATCATATTAGGATCAACATGAGCCCATGTGCGCCAGACTCCGTCTGCTCCCGGGGTCTCGTACAGGGTGGTATAACCCGTCGCACCTATCTTTTGAACCGCTACCCTTTTGAATTTCAAATCATAATTGAAGAAAGCCTTTTTCAACTCCGGGTGGGTGATCAGATAGACTCCGCACTGCGAGGCTACCTCTTTTGCCCTTCCGGTGACCATCTCTTCCGTCATTTTGCTAATCGTCCCTGCGCTTCCCGCGGTAAGCTCAGAAGAGAGTGTGTTTATTTGCCAGATATAGAGTAAGCTCGCAGCAATGATCAAACCGATCGGAACAAAAAAGAAAAGGATAAACATCCTACCCCTTAGGCTAAGGAAGCCTAAGCCTTTCTTCTGAGGGGCAATCGGGGAGACCGCCGACTTTCCAGTTCCACGCATAGCTGTCATGGTCTTATCTCCTTTAGTTATTGCATACTATTTAGGGTTTTAATCGTAAAATCGACGATTTCCTGACCATTTAATCCTTTTTCGCTTAGAATTTTCACATAATCATCAATGATCGGAGCAACCGCCATCTTCCATCGTGAGGCCTCGTTTCGATCAAGACCAACAATCTGGCCTCCATTGTCGAGGAAATATCGCATGCCTTGCGCGTCAATGGTATCCCATGCTTCTCCGTGCTGAGGAATCCACTCGTTATTGACTTCCCGGATGATAACCTTGATGTCTTCTGGTAAGGCCTTCCACCGATCTTTATTCATGACGACAAACTGAACAGCGGTATAGGCGATCGGATAAGCAGCCGTGATGAAGTTGACAACCTCACCCATTTTAAACCCGTAGTTGGCCTCCAAAGGATGAAGCGACCCGTCTACCTCGCCTCTTTGGAACATTCCATAGGCCTCACCGATGGTACCGGTTCTATACTTCCCTCCTAATTGCCTGACAATCAACTCGGTGTTCGCCTGGGTCCGAAACTTGAAGTTTTTCATATCTTCAAGCTTTCTCACCGGTTTTCCTTTCGTATGGATGAATCCCGGGACCATGGGCGAAAAAATACATCACCTCGGTGTCGTTAAATTCTTTTGGCTTGAAGTGACGGTACAACTTCGTTCGAAACACCTGTCGCAATATTTCCGCTGGTGTATCCCAAAGGAAGGCCAGCAGTGTCGACCACCGGAAATCGGCCTGGAGTGAAACCGAGGACCGATAAGCCGAGATCAGAGGCCTTACTGACAACCCCATCGTAGCACTGAGGAGGCTTGGTTAAGGATCCACCCGGGAAAAACTGTATCTTCACTCTTCCCCTCGTACGGTCCTCAACCTCTTTACACCAGGCCTTGGCCAACTTGGCTTGTGTGTGGCCCTCAGGGAAAAAGCAACTATAGGTCAGTTTGACTGTTTGGGCCTGGGCTTCGCCGGCAACCCACCCAACAAAAAACAATACCATAAGGACGACCATCAACCCTAAGCAAGCTTTCTTCATCACGGAAACCTCCACTTTTCTTGTAAAAAAGGAGTTCTTCTCCCAACCACCTTTCTTACAGTGTGATGTTGTCAACACTTTAAGCATTAAGAAGCTTCAGTTCATAAAAGGGCATCAGCAATTCCTATGCCAGAGAAGTATTTCTCAAATTCATATCTATTAACCTGGATTCTTGATTTTCCATCTCTTCTCATACGGGGTCCCTATCGTAAAGACGAAGAGACGACTTCCGTCAACCCTAATCGTTTAAGCGTATCGCTGTGGAGCTCTAAGGAAGATTTTATTTGAACCCCCAGCTTCAGGGAGAGCATCTTATTCTTTGGAAGTTCTTTCTCAAGGAGAATGATGGTTGTATTCAGACATTCTAAGACACCCCTTAGTAAATTCTTTTTCCCCAACTGCCCCCGAAAATCGGATCACCCCATCCTGATATTCAAATTCACCGGCGAACGGATCTAAGAAACTGAATGTTTCGGCCTTTTCGATCAAGCACTTCTTAAAGGCTCCAACGAAGGTCCCGTTTCGAGAAGCAGCATCCACCAATCTCTCTGCGCCGGAAAGGGTTTCCTGGAGGATCGGGATGACTTCTTGCAACCCGTCTCTGCTCCGTGGCAGGGGGCTTGCTTTCCAAAATCGGGTTTACCTTCCGACGTACGAGGTTTACTTTCCGGAATAGGTTCTTCTTTCCTGGGAACCTGCTGCGACTCTTATACACATTTAATATGGCCCCTCCCTGCTTACTTACATTTTCCAGAAATGCAGGGATTGATTTTCGACCAAAAACAGAAGGCCCGGATTCAGGAATCGTAAACATCTCTACCGGTTCTCCCCCTTCGACAAACAGAACTCCCAAGGCCTTTTTCTCTTTTGTCAGAACCTCGATGAAACCGTCATGTTTATCCTCCTTCAACTTCAGGAGGAGGCGGTCCAGTCGAGTATAATCTGTGGATAATTCTTTGAAAAGGACTTCATATTGAAGGTGGCTCGTAACGAGCGCCACATGTTCGGGTAGCAATCGGTAAACATTGAGGACCCCATTCTTCTGATTCGAGAAAGTCAAGAAAGCTTGGATCGCTTCCTTGTCCGATCGTCCTTTCTGCGTCCCCCTTCTCTTTTATCTCCGCGTTGAGGATCTCTCCCGAATCGATGAAAATGGTCCCTCTTTTTTCGGGGAATTCAATTTCAAGGATACCGCTAAAGCCCTCTGATTTTAGGGCCGACAGGAGGGCTGAGACATCTGTATAGGCCGTTAATAAATTTTGGTGTCTTACTTCTCCTTTTGGAAGATATCATGGCTTTCCCCTTTTTTCTGTTTTTGACGTCCCATACTCCTAAGACTCTCAGGGAGAAGAGAGAAACCCTGTTTACTCTTGTCTTTCTGCAATCGCCCATAGGTCTTTGGGTGGTAAATCCTCCCTTTTACAATTTAAGATCGACCCCGGGAACACGGCGGGGTTCAACTCCTTTTCTCTCGGCGGAGAGAAAATCCGTCATGATTTTGAGAAATTCCTTTCTCTTTGCTTCATGAGAAATCTCTTCCCCTAGCGTCTCGATGAAAGATACAGGCTTGATCTTGACCGAGAGATTCCTTTGTCTCACCCAAATCAGAGAGTTTATCAGTGATGATGAGTGGAGCCAAGGGGCCAATCATCTTTTTCAGTTCGGTTTCGACCGTGGAGAGAAAATTCTCCGAAACCGGCTTTTTCTTGACCGGTTTCTGGTCTTCTGCCTTCTCCAGTAATCCCAATTGGACAAGCTGGAAGAGGATCTTGGATGTTTTGAATTCATCCCAACTGAGAGACTTCAGCAATTTCTGACGATTGTTTTCGTCCCATTGCACAGTGCCAATACATTCCATTGGTCAGCATTGATATTTTTATTCTCCGCGCTTTTCTGGAGGGAGAGACGAAAAATCGCGTTGGTCGAGGGAATGGCCTCTTTAAGCTTGTCCCACTCCTGTTTTCGGTAAGACCAATTCAACAGCAGTTGCTCGGTTGAAATGGAGATGGTTCTTTCCGACGGAACTTCGTCCGGTTCAAACGAAGCTTTTCCGGCCTTCAACCCCATAAGGAAAAAGAAAGCGTATTCTCCAACAGCGCTGCTTGTTTTTGCATGGGTAATATTTCCGAGTTCCAAGAACAATTCCCCACCCTCTTTTCCCTTGACTGTAATCTTTCCTGTCTTTTTGCCGCTGAAAAGGGGTTTGAGAACGTCAAAGAGTTTAACCTGCGCAAGATCGCCGAGATTTATTTCGGGCATAAAATTCCTTAACCTTTTTGGTTTAAGATTAAAGAGCAAGATTAATGCCAAATTTTGGCAAAGTACTTTGTTTTCAGCAAATTCAATATTAATTCTTTGAAAATACAGGAAGTTTTAATACTTGGAGTAGAGATCGAGTGGGAAAACAAGTGATCCTAACTCAAAAATGAGAACAAAAAAAGGCCAAGAATCCTCACTGCTTTGAATCTTTTTATTTACCTCTTGCCAAAATGGCCATTTCTTACGCATCAAACGGTTATCATTTTCTAAGAAATTACGGTCAGTTATCTCCTGCAACACAAAGCTCCAACCGGTGGAACGGCCATTTTTGACCAAGGTGATAAATTTTTTGAACCAGTCTATTTCCAGGAAGTCGAAGATCTTCGATGCTTCAATCTGAATCCGTCTTATCATGGTAGCAGCTGACAAGGTTCGGTAAGGAAGGAGGTTATTAACGGCAAATTACTGGATCTTTATCTGAATGGAATCCATCATTTCCATAAAGCTTTTCTCGAAAGTTCTCATAAACCCTCTTCTCATTTCCGGAAATTACCTCTTTGCCCCAATCGTCCCCTTTCTCTGAAATCTTTATCCCGAAGGAGTTAGTATCCTTCGAATATCGAAAGAAGACGGCATGCTCTCCCTCGAAAGAGAAATAGAAATTGCCCTTGAAGTGCCCAATGGGAGGGAATGGAGAATCCTTTCTCTAGTGATGGGTTGAAGAGAAGGAGCATCAGGGTTCCATGCCATCAATTGAATCAGATAATCCACCTCCAGTTCCCCCTTCTTCATCTTCCCTTTCAAGTAGGATCTTTTTTCTGTATAAGGTTTCAAAGGGGCGGCATTCATCGGACCCGCTTGAGGGTTAGTCCTATCCGCTACCTGAAGAATAAGCATCTCCTCGACCTGTTTTTCTTTGGCCTTAACAAGGAAGTAGACGCGGGTCAACGAATTGCGCTCCGGATTCTCATGAGAAAAGGAATGAACGAGGTTAAATTCAGAGGGTAACGTTAAGGTGAAGGGCGGTTTCCGGGAGACTGAGTTTCTTTCCCTCAACTTCTAGGTCCTTCTTGGAAGCACAAGCCGACGTCCATACGACCAGCACGAAAACCAATATAGGCAGGAAGAGCTTTCTCGTATTCATCCTCTTGAATGGACCCCTCGCCTTCCCCCTCTCCCTGTTCGGGAGAGAGGGGAGAAGTGGAAAGGCGACTCGATTGATCAAAAGTTACTTCTTTTTTGTGAGCAACTCTTTCAATTTGGGGCCTGTGGCAGGACATTTTCCCAAGACATCTTTCCAGCCTTCGTCGTATGCCACTTTGAGGAACTTTTCTTTTTCTGCGGGCGAAAGTTCGATCACTTCGATGCCTCCCCCCTGCAATATCGGGAGCTCCTTCTTCAACAGGTCGTCAAAGCGGGCCACCGCCTTCTTCTCGCCTTCTACGGCAGCCTCGTTCAGGATATCCTGGAGCTTCTTGGGCAGGCTGTTCCAGGTCTTCAGGTTGATGAGCACGGGATTGGGGACGTTAAAGAAACCGGGATTGACCATGTATTTGGTCACTTTGTCCCATCCCCAGTCGCGGGTCCCGACAGAGGGCCAGCAGTAGCCATCGACCACGTGGCGCTCGAGTGCCGCGTAGACTTCGGTGGGGGGAATGACGATCGGATTGGCACCCAAGGCTTTGATCGCCTGCAGTTGATTGGCCGAGACACGAATGTTCAACCCCTTCAGGTCGGCGCTCTTGATGGCCTTGGTCATATAGAGATGAAACTTGAGATCGAGACCTAATCTCGCATGGTAACGGAGCCCGATCTTCTGCTCGTGCAGATTGTTCAAATAGGCCCATGCCCCGCTTGCCCTCTCCTCCATCGGTGTAAGGGTTGAAAGCTTCAGCGTATCGACCTCGGGCAGCACGGAGAGATAGTAGGCGTTTGTGGTGAAGACCATATCGACCATACCCCGCTGGGCTGCCTGCACCTGATCCATGGTCTTTACCGCCTCCGGTCCGCCGATATACTGGATCTTAAGCTCACCGGGAGCCTTCTGAGCAACCATTTGTTCGACGAGATCGGTGAAGATGAAGAACGCCTGGTTGTCTGTCGCTGTTTTTGGCCATGCAGTAACCGCCTTCAAGGTAACTGTTTCTGCCTTAACCGGCTCGCCCGCCATACCTAAGACAGCGAATGTGAATAGGACTGCAACAGATAGAAACATCAACCTCTTTTGCATAGATAATCCCCCTTTCTTTTATTTTATTCCCATCCTGCGGATGGTGCACAGTGGTCACGCTCGACAGGCAAAGCGTATTCCCGAGTCCTTCTCCATTGAGCACTCTCCGTTCTAAACGCTCTACGCTGTTCAGCCTTGCACTCAACACGATTCAACCCTTCCGGTACTACCCCACCGCTCCCATGAGGCTCGGGACAATGGTTGCGATTCTCGGCATGGCCATCACAATGGCAATGCATAGAAGATCCACGATGACATAGGGAGTGACTGCCTTCCAGATATCGGACATCGTTACCTCAGGAGGAGCCACACCTTTCATCACAAAGAGGGTGACGCCGAAGGGAGGGGTAATCAAGCCTGTCTCAAGGGCAATCAGCATCATCACGCCGAACCAGATTTTGTTAAACCCGAAGGCGGTGACGACGGGCATGTAGATCGGTATGGTGATCATCATAATGGCCACGGTTTCCATGAAACAACCCATGATCAGGACGACGACCAGCATCCCGATGAGTATGATGATCGGCGGAACGGTGAGGTTGGTAATAAAATTCGTCATCCCTGCTGCAGCACCGGTAAAGGCTAATATCTCACCGTATGTGGTTGAGACAATAATGATCATGAATATCATGACCGTGACTTTGACGGTGCTCATGACCGACTTCTTCATGATCTCCCAGGTCAAACGCCTGTAAAGAATGGCGAGGACAAATGCCCCAAATGTCCCTGCTGCGGCCGATTCCGTCGGGGTTGCCACACCCAGAAAGATGAGACCGATGACCATAAAGATGATGAAGCCGAGGGGGATCAGGTCCCGTAAGGTGACCCGCATCTTCTCTTTCAGAGGGACTTTGGGTGCAATATACATGGGCGCCTCTTCAGGTCTGAGGCGCACCCATAATATGACGTAGAGGAAGTAGAGGCCAGACATGATGATGCCCGCCGGTATGCCGGCCATCAGAAGCTGCCCGACATCGATATTTGCAAGGCTTGCGAGGACGACGGTAAGCGCATTGGGAGGAATGAGCGCATCGACGGTGCCTACTCCCATCAGCGGACCGAGACTCATGTTTTTGCTGTAGCCTTTTTCAAGCATTTGAGGAAGCAGGATGGAGCCAAGGAGGGCGCACGTGGCAATGGTGGAGCCGCTCAAAGCGCCGATGATCACACCCATGATAATCGCCAGGAGAGAGAGCCTGCCCCGGAGGTTGCCAAGCCATTTATCAAGCACGTTCACGGCGTTAAGCCCGAGGCCCGAATGGAATATCAATTCACCCATCAGGACGAAAAAGGGCACGGGAAGCAGGGTAAAGGTTGTAATGGAAGTGAAGGCTCCCGTCACCACCCCGACAAGACCTGGGCACCCCTCCCAGGAAGTAATAGGCTCCAACCATATTGACGACGAGGAAAGCAAAGGCAATCGGCAGGTTGGTGAGCAATAGAAAGACCATGCCGCCAAAAAGCAACGAAATAATCAGCCACCATTCCATGGGTTATCTCCCTGCCCTGATTTCGCCGAGCTTGCTCCAGGCAATCCTGAAGAACTGGATCGTAAGAAAGAGGCTCCCGATGGGGATAATAATGAAAACAGCCGATTTCGGGACGGTCATTGCCCTGACGTCCGTTACGCCGTGTAGAATACAGTCACACATATGGACAATTCCAAGATAGAGCAGCAAGCGCACAGGCAAGCCCGCCGACGACCGACATGATCAGATTGAGATAGCGTCTTGCCCTTCTCATTGAGATGAATGTAGATGATGTCGGTTGTGATATGCCCTCCCTCTCGCAAAAGCCAGGTCGTCCCGAGGAAAACGATCCACAAAAGGGCATACTCGCTCATCGGGGTGATCCATATCGTTGTCTGTCTGAATACGAATCGCATAAAGATGGTGTAGCACATCGCAGCCGATATCAGGACCAGTAAGACTCCGGCCAAGGTTGCCATGATGTCCGAAAGCTTATCGAAAAACTTCCAGAATCCTTTCATTGAAGCACCTCCTCGATGCCATCCACAGCCTGAAACGAGCGTTAACCCATATGCCGCATCAATCGTTCACGGAACGCACACGGGCAGGCCGTCCAGAAAGGCTTCGGCCTGCCTGCGCCAAGTCCCGCCTTGCGGGACGAAGGCCGGGGCGAACGCTCAAACCGAACCGCCACTTTCCTCCCAGGCCCTGCCGGAATCCGCTTTCGGTAACGTTCTCATTGCCCTTAACTTCTCAAATAAACCGCCGTCGGAAGCCTGAAAGGGCGGTTTACCCGTACACATCTGGCAACTGGAGCGTTAACTTATTATTTCGCTACGGATATGTCAAGAGAAAATATTTCTCTTTAGCCTGTCCTCTATGGCGTCCCCGCGTCCACCCGGCAGGCCCCCGGGCAAGGAGGGTTTAGAGAGATTTTCTCCTTTTGGATCGACGGGGGTGGGGCGGAGTGAAGGGTTGCCCGATATTTCAATTTTTCCCACTCGTCGTCCGCATCCTTCTGAATATGTTTGATTTCGGCTTCTTTGAGATGTCTGAATCTTCCTTGCTTGGACAGATATTCTTGGACGGGAAGCCGTCGTGGTTCATGGTTGATCGTATACCTGACCCCATCTTCAACTTCGTACAGAGGGAAGATGTTCGTTTCCACGGCAAGAATGGAGACTTCCGGCGAGCTATCCGTCGGCATCCGCCAACCCGTCGGACACGGAGAAAGGAGATGAATAAACTTTGTTCCCCGAATTCCTTTGGCCTTCATGATTTTTTGCTGAAGGTCACGGGGAAAACCGATGGTGGCTGTGGCCGAATAGGGATTATAATGGGCCGCCATGATCTCCATGATATTCTTTTTCCGTCTTGGATTTCCCTTGGGCGTCGTTCCTGTCCATGCAAACGAGGGAGTCGAAGAGCTGACCTGAATCCCGGTGTTCATGTAGGCTTCATTATCCAGGCAGACATAGATAATATCATCGTTGTTCTTCGTCACCCCTGAAAGAGCCGCCAGCCCGATATCAAAGGTTCCCCCATCTCCCGCGAAGGCCACGACCTGAATATCATCCTTTCCCTGGATCTTAAGGGCATTGGCGATCCCGGCCGCCGTCGGCGCCGCAATCTCGAAAGCAGAGTGAAAGGCGGGTACGGCATGGGGGGAATTCGGATAGACCCCTGAAATCGGCCCCTTCGCAGGAGGGAACGATGACAACGATGCATCGAGGCCCCATGGCCTGCATCACCAGTTTCATGCCGACCACCAGTCCGCAGCCGGCACAGGCCCCATGACCCGGTCGAAGCATATTAGGCTGTTGTTCAGGGTGCCCATACCTATTCTCCTTCACTCCTGCTGTTATTACAGCATCGCATTAAAATCCCGATATTAAACCCCGAAGTTGTTCAAACTCCAAACACTAAACTCTAAATTCTAAACAAATCCAAAATATAAAACTCAAACGCTAATTCCTTCGGTTTTGAGTTTTGTGGTTTGAACATTTGAGTTTGCTTAGAGTTTAGGATTTAATATCTTCGCTTCGAACTTCGCCCGCCTTCGCCCCGCAAAGCGGGGCTGCGCGCAGGCAGGTACTTGAAATTTCGTGCCTTCTCTATCACTCATTCCATGATCCAAATGGGTGTATCGACGGGTTCGGTTCTCTTCATGACGTCCAGGGCAATTTTCTCGATCACTTCAGGATCGACATCCGTTCCCCCTATCCCGGCAATATAGCTGAACGTCAGGGGACGGTCCGAAGAATGAACCAGGGCCGCCCTCAATTCCTGGCAAAAAATCCCTCCGCTTCCGAGGGATATGTTGCGGTCGATGACTGCAATCTTTTTCTTACCTTTGAGGGCGTGCTGAATCTCTTCCGCTGGGAAAGGTCTGAAGAGACGTATTTTGAGTAGCCCCACCCTGTGTCCCTGCTCGCGAAGGTTCCTGATCGCGATCCTCGCCGTACTCGTAATCGATCCGGCGGTCACGATCACGATCTCCGCATCCTCGAGCATCACCGGTTCAATGATTCCATATCCCCTTCCGAATTCCTCTCTATATTCGCGATCCACTCGATCCGCAATTTCTTTAACGGAATTCATGGAGGCTTGAGCCATATGCTTATACTTCCGGTATAACTCCGGAGGAACCACGGGAACTAGGTAACCAGGTTTATCGATATCGAATCGGTGAGGAAGGTTCAGGGGCGGAAGAAAACGATCCACCTGATCCTGGTCGGGAATTTCCACAGGCTCCATAAAATGGGAGACCACAAACGCCTCTAAACAGACCATGCTCGGGAGGAAAACCTGTTCCGCTATTTTATAGGCCTGGATGACGCTATCGAGTGATTCCTGACCGTTTTCGCAATAAATTTGAATCCACCCTGTATCTCGCTGAGAAAGACTATCCTGCTGGTCAGCCCAGAACCCCCATGGCGCAGCCAGGAGTCGATTGACATTGGCCATGACCACCGGGACCCGACACCCGGCGGCAAAGTGGAGCATCTCATGCATCAGGGCAAGCCCCTGAGAGGAAGTCGCCGTAAACGTCCTGACTCCGGTCAAGGAGGCGGCAATGCAGGATGCCATGGCCGAATGTTCGGACTCGGTCCGCATCATAATTCCTTTGAGCTCACCCGAGGCCTCCCATTCGGAAAGTTTTTCGTAGATCGGTGTTTGGGGGGTAATCGGATAAGCCGCAATCAGCGGAGTGCGACACAACCGGACAGCGCGAGCCACGGCATGGTTGCCAGTAATAAATTCTTTCATGACAGTTCCTTCGTTCCAATCGGTTTTGACTGCAGCACCCCGTCACCGCAGCACGGACGACACATGTTTACCCGTTTTGGAAGCACACTCATCTGCCGAATGAACCCAACGTTAAGGTTTATCCAGCTTCCTTCATCAAAACGATATTCCTCGGGCAGACCTTTGCACAGGTTCCACACCCCTTGCAGTGCTCCAGGTCAACGGTTCTGGTTCTATGTTGGGGGTCGAGCGTCACCACGCCTTCAGGACAAAAGAAATAACAGTTATAACAATAATTGCACGTTCCACAGGAGAAACACCTCAAGGCAGAGATTCTGGCCTCCGCAGAAGTGAATCCGAGATTGACCTCTGAAAAATCTTTCAGCGCCTTATCCCTAGGCCAATTTGCCCATTTCCACCCGCTCGCTGTGTTCAAAATAAAGGGTATGGAGCTGTGGATAGGAGATCACCTCTTTGGGTTCAGACCAATTCCCTCCGTTTCTGCCTGAGAGATAGGCTTCCATTGAAAGAGCACCCTTATTTCCGACCCGAATCTTGGAAAAAACGTCGTCAGGATGATGTCCCCTCAGATACAGGTCGATCGCGATAGCAGCCTTTTTCCCTGCGCCGATCGCGGTCACGATGGTTCGTGGCTGGTCAACCGCATCTCCCCCTGCAAAGATCTTGGGATGAGAGGTGGCCAGGGAGGAATTCACATCGATCAGGCCATTCCCGCCGACCGTTTCGGGTATCCATGAAAGATCGACTCCTTCCCCCACCGCCTTGATGAGTCCATCTGCATCCAGTGTGAGGTAGTCTCCTTCAACGGGGATCGCCTTAGGCCTTTTGCTCCGGTCTTTCCCCCATAATTTCATCCGTTGAAATTTTATCCTGATCTTGTTGTTCTTAAGAAGGCTGATCTTGACAGGCTGGAGCAGGAATTCAAATCGCACACCTTCTTCCTCTGCCTCTCGAATCTCGTCCTGAATGGCGGGCATCTCTGCTCGGGTTCTGCGATAGGCAACCGTCACTTTGGAACCGAGACGCAGTGCCGAGCGGGCAACATCCATCGCCGTATTGCCGCCGCCGATCACAACGATCTCTCTTCCTATTTTGATCTTGTCCCCGGAATTAATTCGATCTAAGAAATCCCCTCCCCTCCAAACCTTCTTCAAATCCTCGCCTTCGATGCCCAGGGATAAACTCAACCCGGCTCCCGGCGACAGAAAAACGGAATCAAACCGGTCTAACTCTTTAAAAAAGAATTCCTTTCCCACCCTCACGCCTGTCTTCACATCGACGGAGAGTTGAAGTATTCTCTTGATCTCTTTTTTCAGAATGGATTTAGGAAGCCGATATTCAGGAATCCCCCAGCGCATGACCCCGCCCAATTCCCTTCTCGCCTCAAAAAGAGTCACCCGATAACCCAAACAGCCTGAGGAAATAGGCAGCGGATAGCCCTGCCGGCCCTGCCCCCACTACGGCGACTCGTTTAGGATTTACGGTGCTCGATAGGGGATGAATATCGGGATGCTGGCGAGAAGTCGCATCAAACACACGCCGTTCCATCGCATGGATCGACACGGCCTCATCGTACTGAATCCGATTGCAGTCTCTTTCGCAGGGATGAAAACAAACCCTTCCGCAAACCCCCGGGAAGGGGTTTTCCGCCAAGAGGGCCTCCATGGCCTCTTTATATTTTCCTTCTCCCGCAAAATACAGGAATTGGGGAATAGGGTTTCCAGCGGGACAGACTTCCTGACAGGGGGCCGTCATGAAGGCCGCTTCCGGTTTTTCATAACCCCATTTTCCCGTCTCAATCACCTCCGAGCTACCGTACGAGATGGGAATGACTAATTCAGATGAAGAATCATATCTTATTTCCATGTTCGGTTTATCCCTCAACCTCAAACACCTTCGCCTGTTCGTAAGCCTCTTTGACAGCTTCAATATTTTGCTCAATTTTTGCGGGGACCATTTTTCTCACCACTTCGAGCAACGTCTCCATCCTGACCAGATGGGCTAAACGATTATAAGCACCCAGCATGGCCATGTTAAAAGTCCCTCCCAGCCCCACTTTCCTGGCAATCGGACCCGCGTCGACCAGACCAACTTTATATCTTCTCAGATTCTTAAAAAAATCGATCTCCTTGTTCGAATTGATGAGGATCAATCCATTCGGTTTGAGCTCCTGAAATATCTCTTTTTCATCCGTCAAAGACAGATCGAAAATAATCATGTGGTCCGGATGCTTGATCTGACATTTCAAAAGAATCGGTTCCTCATCGACCCGCAAAAAGCCGGTCACGGGAGCCCCACGGCGCTCTCCTCCGAAGAGTGAAAAGCACTGCGGGAATTTCCCTTCCACGAAAAGGGCTCTTCCCAGAATCTCTGATGCGACCACCGCTCCCTGTCCGCCACGACCCTTGAATTTGATTTCGATCATTCATTCTCCCTGATCTTGAATGAATTAAAGGAGGACGATGAACCTTCAGACGACACCTCTGTTTTCGTTGCCTCCTTAAAGGCGTATCTCAATATATCTTTCTTTGATTGTTCAAGATGGACCTTGATCGCCCTGTTGACTTCTTCCAAATGACCTTTTTCAATCGCTTCGAGTATGCCTTTGTGGCCCTGGATCGCGCTTAAGACATTCTCTGCCAGATAAATGCTTTGAATTCTGTACCTCAACATGTGCCGCCTTAATGTCTGACCCAGCTCCTGCAAACGTCTGCTCCCACTCAGCCTTGCGATGATCTCGTGAAATTGAGCGTCCAACTCCACAAAGGCTTTCGGATTCCCCCGGGAAGCTACTTCTTCGGAGACTGAAATATTCTTTCTCAAGTCCTCAATCAGTTTTTGAGGGGCCTTCTCCATAGCCCAACGGGCCCCGACTTCCTCGATCGCTGCCCTGATCTCACAGATCTCTTCGACCTCGTCCTCGCTGATCGGTTTAACCACATATCCCACTCGCGGTATGGATTCGATCAGGCCTTCCAATTCAAGACTATGGAGAGCTTCTCTAATCGGTGTTCTCGAAATTCCGACTTCCTTTGCAATTTTTGTCTCGACGAGGTGCTGGTGAGGAGGAATCTCTCCATTCAAGAGTTGCTCGCGAAGGTGCCCATAAATCTTCTGGCGTATCGATTTGGTATTCTTAATAATTAGTCTTCGCACGATTTGAAGTACTGTACCCTAGTCTAATTAACTTGTCAAGGTAATTTTTATTAATCTAACATGCCGTAACAACAAGACTTTCATAATTAATGTCGGGTATGTTTGATGGGCGATTACAAGTACAATAATTGAATGGAGATATGTTGACAAACCTTGAAACTCAACATAAAATAACATGACCTTATGAGCAGAACGTTCGGCGAAACCACGCATTCTTCCAACCAAGAAGCAAGGAGTGTGCTGTCTCATGAACAAGAAAAAAGGTGAAGAATGAGTATCCAGGTAAATATTCTCTCCCCCTCCCTGCAGCAGTTTACCGATAACCAAGAGGTAGTTCAGGCCGACGGGAGTACGGTCGGTGAATGCCTTGACCACCTCGTGAGGCAGTTCCCAGGTATCGAGAAAAGGTTATTTGATCGACACGGTCAACTGCTCAATTATGTTTACTTTTTTATCAATGGGAAAGGCGCCCATCCAACGGATTTAGCCAAGCCGGTCAAGGATGGGGATCAACTCACGATTTCACTTTTACTTCCGGGAGGATGAGGAAATGAATCAACCCTTCGACTTTCCCCGGTCCGAAGTCCGGGGTTTGCTCAGGGTTGATACTGAGAGACGCTTTTGACTCCGTCCTAAAGGACGGAGCTCGCCATCGAAATGAAGCTCCCCGCCCACAGGGCGGGGCTTCCCGAAGAGGAAGTTTCGTTCATATTGTACCCCTTAACCGCGCCTATCCCGATAGGTCGGGACGGGGCACGTTTCGGTCAAGAAAGGAGAAAATCCATGGGGATCGTAGACGGAAAAGTATGTATCGTTACCGGCGGGGCGGGCAGCATCGGTCTTGCAAGCGCCTCGATTCTTTTGCAGGAAGGGGCGAGGGTCATGCTCGTCGGCCGCAATGAGGAAAATCTGGTCCGTGCGGCTAAAACCCTGAATACAAAGTCTGATTTTCTGGGAACCATCAAGGCGAATGTCGCGGATACCCAAGAGACACAGAATTATATCAATCAGACGGTGGCCAGGTGGGGCAAGATCGATGTGCTGTTCAGCCATGCGGGTATCAGCGGCGCGATCAAGCCGATCACCGAATATCCGGAGGACGTCTTCGACGCCGTCATGGCGATCAACATCCGCGGTTCCTTCCTGGCCTGTAAATACGGTCTGCCTCAAATGAATGACGGCGGCAGCATCATCATCACCTCCAGTATCATGGGCGTAACTGCTGACCCCGGGGTCTGCGCCTACGTGACATCCAAACACGCACTCATTGGTCTCATGCGGACGGTCGCAAAAGAAGTGGCGCCTCGTAAAATCCGCGTCAATGTGGTCGCCCCAGGCCCCATCGACAACTCATTCCAGACGAAGATCGAGGAACGCCTCACCGAAGTGGTCGGGGAGGATGGCACCGAATTTCTCAATCGTGTGATTCCCCTCGGCCGTCATGGTCGGGCCGAAGAGATCGCGAGAATGGTCCTCTTTCTTGCTTCCGATCAAGGCAGCTTTTCAACGGGGAGCGTCTTCATGGCAGACGGTGGAATGAACGTTTAGGACGGAACTTCAGAGATCACCTGCATGCAAGAACAGATCGTTGCACCAGGGTCCTGGCAATCTGAACCATATACCGGTTATGGCGAAGTGGTTTTGCCGAGGATGCAACTGCATCTCCCGCCGCCTTTGCCGTCGTCTCGTCAATTCCCCGGCCCGTGATCGATTCTTCAGCTTTTACCGCACGGTAAGGCGTGGCGTAAACCGCATTGAGGCAGATACGGGCATGGCGGACTTTGCTGTCTGACAGGGTCATCCTCGCAGCACAATTCACAATCGGAAAGTCTATCGTCTTCCTGCTGGCAAATTTAACGAAAGAGCTCTTCGTATCAGCGGGGGGCGCTTTCATTTGAATCTCTGTCACGATTTCATCATGCTCCAGAACGGTCGTCCTTGTGACCCCGACCTCAAAAAAGTCAACGGCAGGGATCAATCTCCTGGATGTCTTCACTACGGCATCGAGGGCGATCAAGGCAGGGGCGGTGTCACTCGGGTGGACGGCCAGGCATCCGCCTTTGACGATCGAATCAAAAATAGAGTGATACCGGTTATCCCCTTCAATCGCATAACATCTCCCGCCCCCTTTCCGAAGGCATGGAAATCGGTTGTGTGGGTTTCGATAGTACCAGCATCGGATGTCCTGGCAGATATTGCCGCCAATCGTTCCCATTTCCCGGATGTGGGGAGATGCCGTCCTGTGGGCGGCTTCGGCGAGCGCACTGTATTTGGACCGCACGAAGGAATCGGTCGCGATGTCTTCAAGCCGAGTCAGCGCCCCGATTCGCAGGTTCCCTCCCTCTTCTTTGATAAAATCAAGCCCTGGGATGGTTTTCAGGTTGATGATCGCCTCCGGGTACATCGGCAATATCTCATCCTTCATTTTCCCGAGCAAATCGGTTCCGCCGGCAATGACGCTCGCCTTGGCCCCGTACCTCTGCAGGACAGAGATCGCCTCATCGATGGTCCGCGCGTTCAGATGCACAAACTTCCTCATCCTTTCCTCCTATGCATCACCTCTTCATTAATTAAGAAATGACTCCACCCAGGACCCTGTCCCCTCGGAGGGGAAAAGAAAGCCAATTTTCATCGTTCGAGGTTGACGCGGTGGTCATGAAACATACAAGACCGGACGGGTGCGGGTTTGATAAACCTCTGGAAGCGCACCTACCCGCCAGACACGCTATGCTTTCCCCAAAGCCTGAAGCACTTTATCCGGAGTAATCGGCCCGTCGTCCACCCATTTCCCCAGGGCGTTGTAGACCGCGCTTTCAAGGAGATAAGTAGTCATCGTGGCAACATCTTCCCCTACCCCGACCGTCCCGTAAGGTCCTAAACCCATCCCGGTTTCCACGATAATCGTCTCCACACTCCCAACGTCGAGCAGGGTCGCCCATTTGTAATCGAGGAGGCTGCCGTTGAGCAGCACGCCTGTCACCGGATCCCAAACATATTGCTCCATCAGGTTTCTTCCCATTCCCATATAGGTGCCGCCATACATCTGTCCTTCCACGGTTTCCGGAGACAAAGCCTTCCCGACATCGTTCACGTTTACGACCTTCTTAACCTCAACCTCCCCTGTTTCGATGTCCACTTCGATCTCGCAGAAATGGGCTTGTCTGCACAAACGGTGCCGGCCCGGCTCCGTGCCGTACCTGCCCTGCCGGTGATATTCCCACGCAAAGACCGGAGCATGCGTCGTGCCCTGGATGGCGGCATAGTCCAAGCCCCAGTTCATGCTCCCCGCCATATCTTTCACCACCTCGGCCACGGTCTTCCTGACGGAGGGGTCTGCTTTGACGAAAATGACACTCTCCTTGACATCCAGGTCCTCCGGTTTTCGGCCCGGAAAAGCGGGAGGATCTACCCTTTCGATAACGTCGACCGCTGTAGTGGCCAGTTCGAGAAGCCTCTCTTTTGCCTTTCTTGCCGCTTTTCTCATGACATACCCATTCGTGGTCAGATTGCAGGAGCCATCCGGGGACATCATCGGCAGGTAGACGTCGTCCTGCTGCCTGAAAAACACATCCTCCATTCGCATTCCCAATTCTTCCGCCACGACTTCGCAGTACGTCGTTTCAGCATTGACCCCTTGGTCGCAACGAAACCCGATGATATTGACGGACCCATCTTGTTGAATCAGCACCCCCCCTACCCCGGCACCCCTGTTGTCATCCCATTCGTGGCTCCAGATAAATCCCATGCCGTGCATTTTGCCGTTGTCTAGCCTTCTGGCTCCCGGCGCATGCCACTTCTGATCCCAACCGATCGCCTTCTTTCCTGCGTCGATGCACTCTCTCAGGCTATCCCTGGCAGCAAATCCATGGTCCGCCTTGAACTGGTCAAGATGGGCCATCTCTTTTCCCTCCGTGCCGTCGTTCTTCAGCGCCACTTCTGTCGGATCCATTCCAAGTTCGCCTGCCACATGGTTGAAGACGTGAGCCATTGCGAAGGCGGCCGGTGTTTGCTCACATCGAAGGGCAATGACCGGTCCTTTGTTGACCCGCGCCGTTACGTTTTGAGCTCTGATATTCGGGATTCTCGTGTTTTCAAGCAGGTGGCTCTCAGCCCAATACCCTGAATTGGCATAGATTGCCTTGAGATCGACGGCGCTGATGGTTCCATCCTTCTTGACCCCTATCTTAAAATACCCGACCATGGCATCGGTTGATCCGAAGACAAAATCCTCCCTTCTGTTGAAAACCCACTTCACCGGTCTTCCCGTTCTTCTGGCCAGTATCGCACTGAGCCCTTGATCGATTTGACTCGAAGAGATCCAGTTCCATCCCCCATACATCCCCCCACTGTAGGGAACATTGGTTTTGATCTTGTTCATCGGTACGCCCAAATACTGGTGCAGGGTCCACTTATGCTCATACGGGTGTTGATGATGTAACCAGAGTTCCAAGCAATCTCCTTCCCATCGAGAAATGCCCCCCAGCAATTCCGCGTCTGCCCCGCCGTGGTACCGCCGGGTTGCCTTGAACTCAATGATCTGATCAGCCTCCTTGAAACCTCTCTCCACATCCCCAAATTCCATGACCCCGGAACAGGGAGAAGGGGGTGCTTCCGTGAGGTTATCTGCTGACAGTTCCGGCCGCACCGGGGGAGCGCCCGGCTTCAGCGCCTCTTCCTGGTCGAGCACGAACGGACGGATCTCCCACTCCACGTCAATCGACTTCAGTGCCCGGACGGCGATATCCTCTGTCTCCGCGGCAACGGCAGCCCCCATGTGCTGCCCTTCGAAATAAGCATAACCGGGCAGAAAATCGTCGCTGCCCCCGTAGGTCGTCACGACCTTTCTGCCGGATACTTCCGGGTCGTCATACCGGAGAACGGCCCACACCCCTGGTAACGCCTCCGCCTTGCTTGTATCCATTCTCTTGATTCTCGCATTTGGATAAGGCGAGGTAAAAAACTTCGCATACAGCATCCCCGGCAGTTGAATATCCCTTGTGTAGACCGCTTTTCCGCTTGCCTTCCTGTACCCGTCGATACGGCGTATTCCACGCTTTCCCAGGATATCAAACGTCTCAGGAGCATACCGGTCATGTTCCATGGGATTGCTGGGCATATCTTTTATGTCTCGACCCATCTCTGTCCTCCTCTACGTCTCTATCATCTTCCGCGTGCCTAAGAAACACCGAAACGCATACCCAACTGGCTTTTCCAGGCAACGTTACTAATGAGTCCATAATTGAAAAAACATATTTGTACCATTGCGATAAATCCCCATCCCCCTCCTTCCCTCCCCCTTGAAGGGGGAGGAAGCTATCGTTTTCCCTCCCCTTCAGGGGGAGGGAAGGGGTGGGGGTGGGGTTAATCAAATGTCTATTCAATCTTAACGTTGCAAGAAGATCTCACTCCATCGACATGGGTGAATCCCGCGTTCCACGGAATTTGCCCATGGCCGCTTACGCTGCTGCAAGGTTAATGCAGTCTCTTCGCCGCTTCCTTCACGGCTTTCACGTGCTGGGGATAAGTCCCGCACCGGCAAAGGTTCCCTGCGAGGGCTTCCTTTATTTCTTCCTCCGACGGCCCGGGATTTCTATCCAGCAGCGCCTTCGCCGTAACTACGAACCCGGGGGTGCAGTAGCCGCATTGCATACAGTGATGTTTGACGTATTCATCGATGAGCGGATGTTCTTTCGCCGCAATGCCTTCGATGGTTTCTATCTTCTTGCCTTCACACTCGATTGCGAGTGTCATGCAGGAGAGGATCGGCCTTCCCTCCATAATGACGGTGCACGACCCACAGGCGCCCCGATCGCAAAACATCTTTGCACCCGTAAAACCCAGTTTGTCGTGGAGAACATGATACAATGTCCATTCCGGCTCTACCCCGATTTCGTATGCCTTTCCGTTGACCCTAAGCGTGATCAGTCCCTCCGGAACCGGCAAAGGCTCCTTCCCATGGCCCTGGGTCACGTGTCCCCTGAGGTCCTCAATCGAGTTGAATGCCGTCGCGCAATACGGACAGGTGTATTTCGTCTCTTTCACTCTCCTATTCCTCCTTCATCCATTCTTTACAATTCCCAGACCTCTCTCAATGGGCAGCAAAATCCTCCTCGATCCCTCCGAGAGTTTATTCGGGGTGATATCTTTACGCTCCTTTAAAATACCAAACCAATCGCCATCCGAAGTCCTCCCGGGAGCGGGATTTACCCGCGACCGTTTATGCAACTGTCAGCTAAAGATTTGGAGACCCATCCGCCTGCCCTCTCGCACATCTTCCGGATCTTAAGAAACGCTGAGTTTCTTCAGGTACAGTGATTGGTGGATCCTGTTTTCGTAATCGCTCCTGAAATACCTCAAGCTGTCCATCACGGGGATGCAGGCGCTCTGCCCCAGTCCGCACAACGAGGAATCCGTCATGACCCGCGAGAGATCCTCCAGAATCTCTATGTCTCCTTGCGATCCTTCCACTCTCGCCAGTCTTCCCAGGACCTCAATCAACACCTGAGTCCCCTCCCGGCAGGGAGCACACTTCCCACACGATTCTTCGGCGAAAAATTCCGCAGTTCGGTAAATCATATCGATGATATCCCTGCTTTCATCGAAAACGGTCACCGCCCCGGAGCCTAAGACCCTTTCAAAGGAAAGAGGCGTGTCGATCAGGCTTCCCGGGATAATCCTTCCCGCCGCCCCTCCTATTTGAACAGCTTTGACGCCCTTCGCGCGAGCCCTTTCAAACACCAGCTCCTTTAGGTTACTTCCCATGACCAGCTCATAGATTCCGGGCTTCTTCACATCGCCGCTGACCGAAAAGACCTTGGTCCCCTTGCTCTTTTCCGTCCCGATCGCGCTGAACCATGAGGCCCCGTTCGAAATGATCTGGGGAATGTTGGCCAAGGTCTCTATGTTGTTAATGATGGTAGGTTTTCCAAAAAGCCCGCTCACCGGTGGAAAGGGAGGTCTGTAGCGGGCTTCCCCGCGTCCGCCTTCGACGGAATTCATGAGGGCGGACTCCTCACCGCAGACATAAGCGCCTGCTCCTTCTCGGACCTCCATCGTCAAACCCTTTAACAACCCTTTCCGCTTCGCCTGCTCAATCCCATTTCTGAGTACGGGGATAAGAATGCGATATTCCCCGCGAAGATAGACGTAGGCGTTCCGGGCTCCAATCGCGTATGCGGCAATGGCCATCCCCTCAAAAAAGCTAAAGGGATCGTTCTGCAGGATGTGCCTATCCTTGAACGTCCCCATCTCACCCTCGTCTGCGTTACAAATAAGAAATTTCTCATCTGCCGGGGTTTTTCTCGCCACCTCCCATTTCAACCCGCAGGGGAATCCGGCACCTCCTCGGCCCCGGAGTCCGGAGGCCTTCACTTCCTCAATCACCGCATCCGGGGTCATATCGTTCAGCGCCTTTGCCAGAGCTTTAAAACCTCCCCTCTCCAGGTAAGTATGGATATCCCCGGGGTCGATCACCCCACAATACTTTAGGACAATTCTTTTCTCCGGCACAGCTGTTCCTCCCTCAAATTACTTGTATGATTTAAGGATTCCCGATATCTTCCTGGGAGTCAGGTTCCCATGAAGATCATCATTGACCAGCATCGCCGGCGCTTGGTCACAGGCCCCGATGCAGTTTGTCCATTCAAATGAGAACTTCCCGTCCGCCGTCGAAGCACCCGGCCTGATCCCGATCTCCTTCTCCACACGAGCAGCAATCCTGCCCCCATTCTTCATGTAGCAGGGCAGACTCTTGCAAATTCTGATCACGTTCCGGCCCCGGGGTTTTACCGAGATAAAAGCATAAAACGTTGCCACTCCATAAACTTCACTCAAGGGCAGGCTCAAGCTCCGGGCAGCAGCGGACATCGCCTTCTCAGAAAGATAACCCGATTTCCTTTGGGCACCGATGAGCCTTTCCAACAGCGTCTCACGCTCCCGGTTTCCGACGGAAGTTTGCATACGGATTTTCTCGACTTCAGCCGGCTTCCGTTCCTTTGCGCCACCCGGGGATGTCAGGGCGGAGGTCGGACAATAGTCGATACAGATGCCGCAGTCTTTGCATACCTCTTTGTTCAGTGGGACGTCGCAGTCAACGACGACCTTGGAAGAGAACCCGCGATAAGCCATGCTGTAAATATTTTGTCCGGCAATCTCGCTGCAGGCCTTGATACACCGGTAGCACAAGATGCACTTCGACAGATCCCGCCTCACATAGGGGCTGACATTCTCCACGGGATAAAAGCGCGGCCTTCCGAGAGGAAATCTGGGAGGTCCAACTTCCAGATCGGCGGCGATGACGTGAAGCTGGCACGCCTCGACCACGCCGTCTTTGACGCACGGCCCGGTGTGCCCCGCGAACAGAAGCTCGACGATGGCCCGACGCGCCCCCAAAACCCTTGGAGACCGGGTATGGATCGTCATCCCTTCCGTGATCGGCGTATGGCAGGAACCCACCAGTCTCCCGGAGCCCTCCACTTCAACCACGCAAATACGACAGGACCCTGAAGGTGTCAGGCCGGGGATGTGGCAGAGCGTCGGAATATCGATGCCACCCTGCCTGGCGGCCTCAAAAATGGTCATTTCTTTCCGCCCCCCCACCTCCGTACCGTCGATGACGACGCTTACATCACTCATAGGGCTCAGTCCTTTTGTTCAAGAGATTCTTGCAGTCGTTACAAATCTTCCTTCCCATTATGGGCCTGTACAGGCCTTTTTACGGGCCGTATTGTACCTGTACCCCAGGTTAGAAACCTTGTCAAGACGTTTCCACCAAAATGGATCTTTGAATACAGTCCATGCTTTTCCCCAGAGCAATTTTTTTCTGGGATAACGAAATAACACCATTTGGATCAAAAGAAGCAACGCGAAAACTTCATCATTAGCCTCAACCGTCTCTTATTTGTCCTCTTAACCAAGTATTCTCCTTGACAAATTTACCCGCTTCTAATATATAAAACCCCAGATTTTGCAGCGGTGTTTCAAGTGTAGGGTGTATCCCACATTATTTCGACCCAAGACATACCTGAGAGCAATTCAAGCGCACGAGGAGGATCCCTATGAAAGAGTCGATCAAGAACCTGTTCAGCTTGGACGGTAAGGTGGCACTTGTGACTGGCGGAAATGGAGGTATTGGCAAAGGCATTGCGCGGGGGTTGGCTGGAGCCGGGGCGGACATTGTCATTGCAGCCCGGAATGAGGCCAAGACAGCTGCAGCCGTGCGCGAGATCAAGGAAGAATTTGGCGTGAAGGTGGTGGGGGTGAAAGTGGATGTAAGGCAAGAGCCCCAGATTCATGCGATGGTGAAAAAGGCCCTCGATTCCTTCAAAAAAATCGACATCCTGGTCAGTAATGCCGGCATCGCCATCCATAAGATTCCTGAAGAGATGTCCACTGCAGAATGGGATGAGAACATCGAGGTAAACCTCCGTAGTTTCTTCATTGTTGCCAAGGCTGTTTATCCGGTGATGAAGAAAGCCGGCGGAGGAAAGATCATCAGCATCGGTTCGATGTTCGCATTCTTTGGCTCTGAGGCCCTCCCAGCCTATGGGGCGAGCAAGGGTGGGATCGTCCAGCTGACCCGTAGTTTGGCCGTGGGCTGGGCCCACGAGAACATCCAGGTCAACTGCATCCTTCCAGGATTCATCAACACCGATCTTTCTGCGGACGGAAAGCGGGATATCCCGGGGTTAGAAGAGGGTGTCAAAGCCCGGACCCCGGCCGGCCGCTGGGGCGAGCCCGAGGATATGGCAGGAACGGCCATTTTTCTGGCGAGCCGCGCGTCGGACTTCTTAACGGGCGCGGCTATCCCTGTAGACGGCGGATTTGCCGTGAAAGTGTGAAGAAGCAGCGAACATTATTTTTAATGGGCCAAAACCGGAGGGAATGTTTTATAATGGAAGCATCTCGTCACGGTGGGGAGGCTCCATGAAGCACTACGTCAACTATGGGAATCAGAGGAAAGAATTCTCACTCCCGAGGGGATGGAATCCGATTTCTGCTGTGGATAAGCCTCCTATTCCCGGAGTAAACGACCCCATCCAGGAAATCAGACGCGCCCTGGATCATCCGATCGGATCAGCCAAGATTGAAGAGCTAGCACGCCCGGGGATGGAAGTGGTTCTACTCTTTGACGACTTGCAGCGGCCCACTCCGGTTCATCTTGCCCTGCCCGAGATCCTGAACCGCCTGAACCGGGCGGGGATCCCCGATGAGCGGATTACCGGAATCTGTGCCGTGGGGACTCACTCTGTTCTCACATCGGAACAACTTGAGAGGAAGGTGGGAAAAGAATTTTTTTCCCGCCTGGAAAGCCGCGTCCTTTCCCATGATCCCCATGCCTCTGATAATGTGACCATTGGGAAAACCCATCGAGGAACTCTGGTGGAAGTCAACCATCGGGTGGCCTTCGCCGATCTGATCATCGGGGTGGGAGAATGCATGCCTCACCCCATCGCCGGATACGGAGGCGGATGCAAGATCATCCTGCCCGGGGTTTGCTCTTATCGATCCGTAGCCGACCATCATTATACATGGATGCGCCACCGAAGCAGCAAAGTGAACGTGATGGATGGAAACTCTTTTTACGAAGAGATCGTCGACGGCGGAAAGCTGGCAAGGCTGGCCTTCAAACTCGATTTCATCATCAATGAAAGGAAGGAAGTCATCCGGGCCTTCGCAGGAGATCCCGTCGCGGAGCACCGGGAAGCCTCACATCATGCGGCCTCTCTTTATCTGGTCCCCTTGCCAAAAATGGCGGACGTGACGATTACCGCTGCTTTTCCGATGGAAATCGGGGTGCAATCCACGAAGGCATTGACCATGGCGGGATTTTGCACGAGATCCGGAGGAACGATCATCTGGGTTGCCCCGCAGAAAGAGGCCGGTCCGATTATGCCTTTGATCAAGGAAATGGCCAGCCCGGAAAGTGCGGGAGATTTCCACCGCCGGCTCATCCGAGGGGACGTTCCCGACCACCTCAAATCATTCGGAATCTCGTACATCATGCAGGTCGTTTACTTCAAAGAGCTGGCCGAAAAATTTAACGTCGTCCATGTGACGGAGGGACTTTCCCCGGAGCAGGTGAAGATGATGAAATTCTCCTATGCTCCGGATATGCAAGAAGCGATCAAACAGGTCTCCGAAATAATGGACAAGGCCGACGTCGCGATCCTTCCCTCCGGTGGCAATGTCATTGCGGAGGTCGGGTAACGCTTGGCGTAAAGCGAACAGCGTCAAATCCACAGACCCCGTTAACGGATCGCTCCCACCTGATCGCCTTCGACCTTTGCAGATGAATCAACGCTCGCCTTGAAAATCGCCCTATCGAATGTTACAGAGTTTTTCGTCACCTTCTTCATCTCCATCAATAAAGGCATGGCCTGAGAGAATTCATGTACAAGTTTATCTTTGCCTTCGGTTTGATTGTTTCCGGACTGTTGATCGGATACGGAATCCAGACACTCGTCAGAAGAAAGGTCCTCGATCTTCCTCTACCCCTATTAGATCGACTCAGAAGATTTCTGGTGATGCTGGTTCTCCTGTTCATCAACCCGGTCACGATTGTGGGTGCTCTATGGACCATCAGAATGAATGACGGACGCCTGATGGCTTTCCCGGTCCTGGAGGTTTTCGCCATCCTTCTGGGAGGATTCCTGGCACTCGGGGCCTCAAAGATCTTGAAATTGGAACGGAGAAAAATCGGCTCAATGTTTGCCTGCGGTTTTTTTACCAACACGCTTTCCATCGGAGGACTGATCTGCTTTGTCTTTCTCGGGGAGATGGGGTTTGCCCTCGTCGCCTTTTACAGGATTTTTGAGGAGTTTATGTATTATGGCGTAGGCTTTCCTATGGCGAAACTCTACAGCACCGATACTCATGAGAAGGAGGTCTGGCAGGACAAACTCAAAAGGTTGGGGACGGACACCTTTGTCCTTGTTTCTCTCAGCAGTCTTTTCACAGGAGGGTTACTCAATCTTTCCGGACTGAGAAGACCCGAAGTTTACCAGATCATCAATTCGATCCTGATTCCTCTTGGAACATTGGCCCTGCTTATTTCGATTGGACTCGCCATGAGGATCAAGACGATTCAAGACTACCTGAAGGAGTGCATGGTCATATCAGGGATCAAATTATTGATTGTCCCTGTCATTCTGACCCTAACAGCCTTCCTTCTGGGTTACGGAAAGATTGAAGAGGGGTTGCCATTGAAAGTGGTCATGATCCTTTCGTCCATGCCGGTGGCATTTACTGCCTTGGTCCCTCCTTCCATTTACGGTCTCGATATCGACCTGGCAAATTCATGCTGGTTATTCAGCACCGCTCTGTTGGCCGTTGTCCTGCCGGTTTTATATATCGCCACCCAGTCCCTTTAGTCCATTTTTTGCCGCCTCTCTAACCGCTTTTTCGAAATCAGCGGTGGCTATCAACCATCGACGTTCTTTGTCGCCTGGTCACAGCCGATGCATAAAAATAGGATCAGGATTGCGAAAATGAATCTCATTCGTGTCGAGTGTCGCATGTTCGTTACTCCCTCGGCCGTCGCTGACCGGTGTTGCTCACCTGTTGGACGAGCACGTAGGCCATGAGACCCCCCATATACAGCACTCCTAACAGAAAAGAGAGACCCGCTTGAAGCCACGTGATTCGGTGCGTAGAGAGAAACATGAAGTACGCGTAAAGCACGAGCGGGATGTAGATCAGCGCGCCTGAGATGACACCGGGATAGTACCTCTTCGTTACGATGGCCCCGCGAATGTGCAGAACGGCATTTGTGAAGACGAGGCTGAAGACTGACAAGCTCAGAACAAGGTTCGCCTTTCCGATGAACGCGCTGAGAAGACACAACAGAACCAAGAGACCGTTCACCGCCAGATGAAACTTCAGCGTGAAAAGAGCCGTCGCCCTTGGAAGCAGTCTCTCAAGCGCACCTGCGAAGCCTCCGGGATAGACGTATTCTTCCAAGATGTGTACGACCGCAGCGCCCGGCAGCGCATCAAATACCCAATCCCCCATATTTCCTCCTCCTCTCGTTTTCGCCCAAGAATCGCAAGATCGGGCTAACGCAAAGGGTGAGGCGGGGAGGTCGCCCTTACGATGAGGCCGGGCTACGCACGCTCGCCTCGAACCGCTTGCTAGCTGAATCGTTTCTCAGCAATAATTTATCCCAATTTTCTTAGTAATCTTGTCCAAGGTTTTATCGAAGGTCCAAAGAGGAACATCCGTTAGTAGAGCCGCGGCAATCAGATGAACATCTATATAGCCTAACCCCTTTCCCATAAGTTGATGATTCTCAATTAATTTTAAGACTTCTCCATCTTCGGCTAAGATTGTCATAGGAAGTGATTGAAGATATATAAGGATTTCATGCCTATTTTTGAGATTCCCACAGGCAAGCTCACCAACAATGAATGGATGGCATACAACTTCCCCATCATTCAATAATTTCTCAAGGCCCACATTTCCATCACGCAGGTGAGACACCCATACGGAGGTATCAACAAGAACCATTTTATTTCTCTGCTATTCTCCGGCGGGGTATCATTTTCAATCCCTTTTCGGTTCCGCCCAGTTTCGCAAGCCTCTTACTACTTTCCATTGCAATTAATGCCTCTAACCCAAGCTTGACGAGTGTTGTTTTTTCTTTAATGCCTGTCAGTTTTGAAACCTTCTTAATTAGGTTGTCTTCGATGTTTAAGGTCGTCCTCATATAATCCTCCTGTATCATATATGTATCAATATGCATGATTAGTGCATACATTGTCAAGACCTTCCCGAGATAACGGCAGGCTATTCACGCTTCTTGAGAGATCATTTTGTGGAGCGTATGGGGTCAGGTCTTGAATTATCAGTTTTGTTTATCCCTGTTCATAATCTTGCTGACCGTAGTATAATGCACCCTTAAATGATCGGCAATCTGTTTTAAGGTGTAACCATGGGTGACATGTGCATGATAGATGGCCCGGTCTCTTTGCGGTTCAGCGTGTTGTTCGGCCTGCTGATTTCTTAGCAATGTTTATCAGGGACCGTAAAGCCTCGTTGACGGCTTCTTCAGTAGGGAACACCTTTGCCACATCAGGGCTCAGAAGAACGAGATTTGTACCCTTTTGGTACGCCTCAAAATACTTGCCGCGGATCCCCTGCCCCAAATCCTCCCGTCTATACTCCGGACGGAGTTCGTCGGATGGTCTATCCTTCTTCATAGATTTTTCTCTCCTTGCGGTCCATTAGACGCGCGCTTATAATTCTTGTTCGGTTTCCACGTTCTGTGTGAGAGACAACGATCAGCCGCTTCTGGAGTGACAAACCAAAGGTGATGTGCCGGTTTTCGCTTAAAGAGTGATCTGGGTCGTCAAATGTGATTGCCAGCGGATCTCCGAATACTGTCGCTGCCTCTTGAAATGCGACTCCGTGTTTTTGGATGTTCTCAGTTGCCTTCTTGGGGTCCCATTCAAATTCCATATTCGCCTTTCCACTTATTATATCAGAATTGTCACGCCATCGCAGTTACTTGTCGCAGTTATTACTGAGGCCGAACATAGGCGTCACCCGGAGCCGGTTGTTTCGGCGATCGGGTGCACGCACTCGTTCGGTCGCCTTTTCCTGAAGGGCCAATTGGCTATGGCGAAAATAACGGCAAAATAGCTTGCCAATGCTGCCGTGATGTCCAAACCCTCGAAGGAGGAATGTGTGTCTGGGACGATGTACGTCTGCTTCAAGCCGAGCACACTACCGAAGCAAAGTGTAGAAACCATGCAATTGAGCTTCACCAAGTTTGAGTAGCAGTTTCGATTGTAACAGCCAAGGTGGCACGTAGCCAGCTGAACCTTTCCTTCATGAAATCAAAATCAGGGCCGGACGTCACGAACCTTGCCGTTCCCTTGATCAAGAAACCGGCACCCGGCCCATGCAGGCCCTCGACCTTACTGCTCCCCAATGTAATCAACACATTCGGATTATGGGCAATGTTGGCCTCCGTCTTGTGCATGTAACCTGCGGGGATAAACAGCCGTTCATCTTCTGATATCCTGAGGTAACTATTCCAGGTATTGACCAAGTGGGGGCCATCAGGTCCCAGGGTGGCGATCGCAACAACTCCGTCCTTCTTCATGATTTCCTTCAGTTTCTCCGGGATCATCGTGTTCCTCCTTTTTTGTTTGGTTTGTTATTATGCGACGAACGAAAAAGGTCACCGGGAGCCAGATTTATCGGCGCTGTCGCCTCGATTTTTTTGTTAGGGGCTATTCGTCTTTGCATTTATCGCCTTTCAATATTCTTTCCTCTGCATATTGCGAAAGATAGCCCGAACCTCGAACAAACTTGGGAAGTGGTTCGATGCCGATTAATGGTATACATCTCTTATACTCCCTGATCAGCGAAAGCATGCGCTTACCGCGATTAATGACTTCACAGACTAATTCCTCTCCGGGATGTTCACCCATGTACACATTAAGTAAGTATGCCACTGCCTCATCGCCAGCTTTAGATCGGTTTTTCAAAATAGAATAAAAGCGCTTTTCGACGTCAGGAGTATATTGAGATTCACCACGCCAACGACCGTCTTCGGTAAACTGTTCTTTGTTCTGTTTTACACGTAGCTGCATCAATGGCTTAATCAGTTTCATTGCTTTGTCTGAGAATTTTGCAGGTTTGCAATCATCAGCAATGGCAGCAGACACCAACAAAAGCATGCAGATAATAATATTCGTTATTATTCTCATTTTATTGCCCTAACGTTACTCCTCAGGCGCGGCCTTTGGGACGCCGCCTGGAGGAGCTTGTTGGCCTTTCTTTTCCTTGATGCAGTGCTTTGAGTGCGTCAGACCCGTGAGAGCTGTTATTACTGCCCCACCGAGAAAAACAGTAGAGCCTGTGAAGAGATAGACAACCAAAAAAAGGACCGCAAAGCTAAGGAGTTCAACGAAAGATATTCGGTAACTCAACCATTTTTCATAGCGAATCTGCCCCGACAGCCCTCGATGCTCCTTGGCAATGCGAAACAGCGAGATGTTTCTAATATGTCTGACAAGAATGGCGGCTTCTCTCAAAATAAGCCCGCCACATAGAAAACGGAAGAAGTACGATGCGATCAAATCTTCTTTGGAAACATACCAAAGGAACACGATGATGATTGAGGTTATAGCTGCCGCGCGGAAGAACCGCGGGCTGAACATGCGGAGCACGTCGATATCCTTCTGGAATTCGGGAGTAAGTTCGTAGCTACCTTCGAACACGAAATGATCCCTCGCTCCAGCGGTTAGGTATCGCGCCCCGAGAATCGTCAGATAGTAATCCGAGATGTAAAGCATGACCCATAGCGGAAGAACAACCCAAAGCTTCTGGAATATGAATTCTTCAAACATCGTATCTCACAAGGCCAACGAAAGAAATAAGGCGCGGGGGCAACCACCCTCGCTAAATGGCGACGGGGCTATTCCCCGTCGCCTTGATTGACTGGTTGGCAGTTATTGTCTTGCCATCTGGACTCGGGAGACGACCATTGCTGCCCAAAGGATAAGGATGACCACCAAAATAATCTTCTCTTTCAGTCTCGATCTGGCCTTCTGCTCGTCCGGAATCAGCTCAAGATCACGGAAGAATAGAATACTTACAAGGGCAATAGGAAAACCGAAGGCCCCGGCAACCCACCATAAGGCGCGACTGCGGTGCTTTCGTTTTGCTAGGACGCCAGGGATTGCACCCAGACCGATAGAAATCAAGATGAAGATCAGAAGCGGCAGAAACATCAATAAGTTCATTTCATCATCTCCTGCCAACGCGCGAGTTGACCGACTTTTTGCCCTGGCAATGGGCGCGTGACGCCCGATTGACGGCCGGGAATGGGGGACGTCCATAAAAATATAAGATTCTACCCTTCCATCAGTTGGAGATGTCTTTCTTCGATGATTCTCGCCCCCCGTTTTACCGCCTGACTCACCGCTGGCTGTGTCACACCCAGCCTCCTTGCCACCTCCGTCCCACTCACGCCCAGCTCCCTCACCGCCCAGTAACTCACCACACTGCGGGCGGCCACCCCCCTCGGGGACTTCCCCTCTGTCTTGACCTCCTCCACTCTCATCCCAAACAGCTCTGCCACCCTTCCGATGATTCCCTCCAGATTCAATCCTTCCGCTCTCAATCCGTATCGCCGCTCCATCGCCTCTTCCGACGCCTTAAGCACGTCCCCCACAAATTCGCTCTCCCCTAAAATCCGCTCATCTCCTTTGAACCGGCCTCTCCACCTCCCCAGTCCCTCAACTCCTTCCCATCCCCCTAGACTCCGAATCAGCCCTCCTCCCATCAGATCCGGCCTTCGCCCCCTCCGTACCCCCTGTTCGACATACTCCCGGTACTTTCTTCTTGCCACTTTCACCCTGCGCCCGAAATACGCTAATACCGTGTCCACATCCTGCCACTCTCTCTTCCGAAACCCCATGATCACACTGTGTCCGCTGTACGGATAGTGGTCCAGCGCATCTAAACTCTCCACCATTTTCCCCCGGAGTGCGTTCAGGTGAATATAACGGACCAGTTCCAACAGATATCGATCCTCCTGACACAGAATCGATTTGTAACGATTCTGAAATAACACCCCATGTCTTCGGTGCCGTCGATTGTAAGTCACGGCGTAGCCGGTCAGAAGCCGCCGCATCAGTCCTGCCACGGAAATTACTCCGCTCCGTACCAGAAGATGGACATGGTTGGGCAGCAGAGCCCAGGCAAAACAGGATGTTTTCGTTTCCAAAAGAAGAAGTCCCAGACGGTCGAGAAACACGCTACGATCCTCATCGTCCTGGAAGATTCGCTTCCGCTCGATTCCTCGCACAATGAGATGCTGCACTCCGCCAGGATAATCGATCCTTGCTTTCCGAGGCATGAAAACACCCTATCAACTCCCAACCAACATGTCAACTTATAATTTTATGGACGTCCCCCTTGTTTCCCATGAATATTAAATACCAGTGTCCCGGGAAAACCCACCATGTAAGCAGTGTGGAGTAACCCGCTCCAATAATTAATATTCTCTTTCTCGTCTCAGGAATATACCAATAACGGCGGCAGATAGCCTCAACCGGCATTGCAATTAAAATAATAAAAAGTAGCGGGAACGAAAAAAAATAGTACGCAATTTGCGGTCCCATGTTAGGGTGGTAATCCATGTATTTGTAATATTCTACTCTCAAATAGAGAAGAATGAATAAACCGACTAAAGCGCCTATTACGATGAATGGCATGGCCGACCAATATTTAATTTCTTTTGATGTCATTTTATTTTGGTTTAACGATTTGCATAACCTGCGCGGGCAGTCACCATGCCCAAAACCTGACGCGGCTATTCCGCGTCACCATTAAGAGTTGAGGCATTATATTTATTGCAACCCGGACACAAATGCCGGGGCTTTCTAACGGGGTCAAAAGCCCGGTGGATACCTAAAGGAAACGATAGACAATGATATGGTGCAGGTTGTCCGGGGCGTCAAGATATTCTAGCACAAACGCATTTATTTCTTTGACATAAGCTCCCCTCACCCTTCCCCCCTCCCCACTGGGGAGAGGGTGGGGTGAGGGAGGATTGAACCTGGCGGGGTTGACTATGATTCAAGTAACATCATTCCGAACCTTGCTCTGGAGCAAGGAACGGCGCCCCTCTATGTTGTAAATAGTCTCATCACCCCCACCCTCACCCTCCCCCGTCGAAGGGGGAGGGGATTAGGTTAAGGCGCGAGGGCCGATTTTTCGATTCCCTTTGTTTAGCCTGAAAACTGTTTTATCATTTGTTCATGTGGACCAGAAGAAAACTCCTGAGAACGTGGTTTTGGGCTGCTTTATCAAGCTTCATTTTTCATCCCCTCTCCATCGGCTGGGCCGAGACAAAGAAGATCCTTCCAAAGGGATTCTCAAAAAACAAGCTCAAGGACATGAACCCGGCTGAAATTGACGACCGAAATCTTGAGATTGATCCCCTTGGAAAATTCGGAACGATGGGGCCGACGGACGTACCCATCGATCTAAAAACGTATCGACTCAAGGTCACGGGAAAGGTGGAACGCCCTCTTTCGCTCAGTTACGATGAAATTCTCAAGTCTCCCCCCTTGACGGAGACGGTCCTGCTCATCTGTCCTGGCTTCTTTGCCAATAACGGACGCTGGACTGGCTTCAATTTGAAGAGCTTCTTTGAAGAGGCGCAGATTAAGAAAGAGGCTCAATTTATCGACGTTGTGGGAGCCAGCGAAAAGCGAGTTAGAATTCCGTTAAAAGATCTCGACCAGAAAAAGATCTTTCTGGCCTACCGGGTGAACGGTGAAGCCCTTCCCCAAAAACACGGGTTTCCGTTGAGACTGGTTTACGAAGACGCCTATGGGTATGATTGGGTGAAGTATGTGGATGAAATCGTCGTCTCATAGATAGTCGGCGGTTGAAATATGACCATCCGTAGGAAAAGGGAACGCATATATGCGTTCCCTACAAAGGATTTCGGAAGTCCCCGTGAACGGGATTTCGAAGACTCAACTCGCATCAACTGAGCGGATATACGCTTTGAAAAATCTCCCCTATCCCCTCTTTGCCAAAGAGGGGAATTTCGTCCCTATTTCAGAGGTAGTCTCTCACGTCTGAATAATTACGCATTGATTAATATTAGCAAACCATTGAGCAGAAAGCGGAGACGGCGGACTCAATTTTCGGATCATCCGGTTATTGAGTCATTGGAATTTATTTGGGGTTTGAAATTTGGGATTTGGTTATTCCGTTCTCCTGGGCGGTTCCATTTTCGGCTAAAAATTCCAAAACAAGGGCGGCGACGTCTTCCGGTTTCTGCAACTCCAAATCGTGAATGCCATCATTAAACCGGACAATCCTGGCATTTCGAAGGTGGGCCCTCAAGAACTCCGCATTCGTCACTGCCATCCCGTGATAATAGGAATTCCCCCCGTAAAGGTAAAGAACAGGGGTTTGAATGGTTTTGGCCTGATCCGTGAAATCTCTCGATGTCTCGAGGGTCCGGGAGATGAGATGCCATGAAACGGCTGAAGCGGTTTTGTTATTTTCGGTGATGATCTCAACAACTTCTCTCTTTTCTGCCTCGGTCATCTGCTCCCATGCCTTGCCCATGACCGATTTTGCAACGATCCTGGAGGCAAGGCCCAAACGAATCACCCCGATCGAAAGCTCTCCAACCACAGGCCATCCTAAGAGTCCCTTCATCGGCCGATAGGGAATATCCTGATTTCTAATGCCGTTTCCTTCAATGGAGATGATCTTGTCCACCTTCTCCGGGTAACGAGCGGCAAGATTTAAGGCGATCGCTCCCCCATAGGAAACCCCGAAAATCTGAGCCCTCGGGATCTGCAAGGCCTCGATCATCTTCACGATCAAATCGGCCTGCTCTTCGATAGTGTACCCAAACCCGGACCGGGGTTTGTCGGAATCTCCCACACCGAGGTAATCGACACAAAACAGTTTATAATGGTTGGAAAGATATGGGATGATCCTGTTCCAGTGTCTGTAGGTGCTAAAGGCCCCCGGGATGAGAACGATGGGCTCACCCTCCCCCGCCTCGACATAATGAATATTGTAGCCCTGAACGACAACGAACTTATCCACACCGTATTGAGGCTTCGAATAAACTTTGTGTTGGTCATTTTTGACCATGTAGCTGCAGCTACTGATCAGGAAAACGCAACCGGACATGAGAAGAACGGCGCCCATCCGGCCAAATTTGACGTTCGATATCATCCTCTTCATCACGGTCACCCGCAAAGGGCGGAGCTCGGCATGGTGTTCCCTTTATATTGTACCCCTTGACCCCGCCCGAAGGGCGGGGATTCGGGGAATCTGTCAAAAAATTCAATTACCAACCTCCAAGCAAATGAAGATGAAGATGGAAAATGACCTGGCCGCCCCCACGCTCGACATTAAAGAGCAGCCGATAGCCCGACTGAGCAATCGATACTTCTCTTGCCATCTCCTTCGCCCTGACGATCATTTCTAACACAATACCCTTATCTTTTTCCTCTAAATCGTTGAGGCTTCGAATATGTTTCCTGGGAACAATGAGAAGATGAACCGGTGCATGGGGACGGATATCCTTAAAAACAACCAAAGACTCATCCTGATACAGGAAATCGGCTGGCTGTTCTCCTTTTATGATTTTACAGAAAATACATTTTTCTTCCATAGAACCGGGCGACCGGCCCGCACAGGCCCGGTTTTCAATCGACTATCTTTAATATGCCTAAGACGATATGTCAATAAATAGTCCAATAAATATTATTACTGCCCGGTTTAAACGGAAGTCTTAAGCCGTCGCATTGATTTTATTCGCCTTTTCGATCAATATGCGTATCTATTAAATCCAGGTTCATCGCAGAGACGCAAAGAACGCTGAGGGAATTTTCTTATGATCCGATCGGGAGACGGCGATCTGATCATAAACCCTCACCTTTCAGGGATAGATTCAAAGTTGCGTTTCATCACTATGGGCTGCGAATAATGCATGTTTCAACGTGGAAGAGAGCTTTTTATTTGGCGGCCTCTCCCCGCCAAATGGAAGAGTCATTCCTCTGCGCCCTCTGCGCCTCCGCGGTGAAATTTCTATCCTGGACAAGATTGATAAATTATTTAAGGCAAGAACGGGATTCCGAAAAGGTGCGAGGCGTTGGCTGTGGTCTGCTCTGCTACGATCGAACGATCCAATTTTTTCAGCCGGGCTACCTCTCCCAGGGATACGAGCACATCTTTAGGCCTTGCCTCCCTTCCCTGATACCTCACAGGGGTGTCCGTCTCCAGCAGAATCCTCTCGATCGGTGCCCGTTTGATTGCCTCTTGATGAGGGGGGCTGTAAACCAAAGCAGGGGTCGCTGAAATAAAGTAGCCTCTAGACAAAATTTTATCCAAGAGGTCAACAGAGCCCGAATACCAATGAAAAACCACTTTCTCGATCTTCTTTTCCTTCACCATCTCAAACGTCCGCTGATGGGAGTATCGACAATGAATAATGACTGGCTTGTCATATTCACGGGCAATCTCCAGAAGCTTCCCGAAGACCTCCCATTGCAGACCCTTCCTGACCTTGATTCTATAATCCAATCCGACCTCACCCAAAGCCACCCCTTCCTTCAGATGATTCCGGATGAAGGAAAGGTTTGTCTCCACCTCTTCTTCTTTAATCTTCCATGGGTGATAGCCCAGGGCCGGATAGACGTACCGGGTATTCGATCCGGCGATCCCGAGAGCTCTTTGATTCGATTCGATATCCATTCCTACGGCGACGATGCCGCATACACCCGCTTCCTTGGCCTCTCGAAGAGATGTCGGGAGGTCATCCAGCTCCTCCAGATGAGCATGGCCGTCTATCAAATATAATTCTTTTGTAGCCACCTGGTATCAATCCTTAGTCTCACAGGCTGTAGAAAAACGTAGAAAAACCTTGATCTGCTTCGGTTCCCTCATCCCTTGCTATTGCAGCACGGTCAGGAACGCATATATGCGTTCCCTACAAAAGATTTCGCGGACATTTCGGAAGTCCCCGCCCTATGCCACTCGGTTTCCCCTCCTCACCCGCAAGTCGTTGCAACTCGATTCCCTTCCCTTAACCCCGCCTCGCCTCCCCTTAATTTAAGGGGAGGTAGGGAGGAGTTAAAGGGATCCCGCCAAGGGGGAGGGAGATGAGCTCGCCTCGTCCTCACCCTTTCCCTTCCCCCTCCATATCGTAGCACCAGCAGAGAATCCCTCCATCAACGTTCTTTACATTTTCAAACCCTTCGTGCTTAAGATTGAGACTGGCTTTGTAAGAACGCTGGCCGGAATGACAGTGAACCGCAGTCTCCTTTTTCTTATCGAGCTCCCCCGCCCGTTTCTTCAGCTCTCCCAGGGGGATCCAGATGGAGTTTGGGATGCGTTGTTTCTTGACCTCCTCTTCTTCCCTCACATCCACCAGCTGAAAAGATTCTTTTGAAGTCTTCATCCTCTCCCGCACCTCTGAGGCTTGAATCCCCTCTACCTTCCCCTCCAATTTATTCATCAACACATTGGCCGCCACGATCACCGGCGAGAGAGCGGGACTGAACGGAGGAGCATAGGCCAGATCCACGCTGGCCAGCTCCCTGCACGTCATTCGTCCGTGGAGCGCCATCGCCAGAATATCGATGAATTTATCTGAAGGGCCTTCACCGACCGCCTGGCCTCCCAGAATCCTTCCTGTCTCCTTCTCTGCGATGACCTTCAGGGTGGATTCTTTGCCTCCCGGGTAATAGTGAGCCCGGTCATATCCCCGGACAACGGCCTGAATGGGACGAAAACCTTCCTTCTCGGCTTCCCGCATACTCAGTCCGGTCTTGGCGACGTTGAAATCGAAAGTCTTAAAGATCGTTGTTCCCATCACCCCCGGAAAGGTAGCATTCCCGCCGCAGACATTGGCTCCCACCACTCTCCCCTGTTTATTGGCAGTCGACCCCAGGGGAACCCAGACCCTCTTCCCCGTCACGAGATGCGTCGTTTCCGCACAGTCTCCGGCGGAATAAATCCCTTCAGCGCTTGTCTCCATCTTCTCATTGACCCAGATTGCCCCTGTCTCCCCGATCTTTAATCCTGTTTTTTTTGCCAGTTCAACCTGGGGACGAATCCCCAGGCTCATCAGAACGACATCTGTTTTCAACTCACGGGCCGCGGTCTGCACGCGGGTGACCTTTCCTGCTTCACCCTTCAAGGCCTGAATCCCCTCCGAGGTGAAGATCTTCACCTCTTTCTTCTCCAGGTATTGCTGCAAGATGCCCGCAAAATCTTCGTCGAAAAGTGTCAGAATTTGAGGAGCCAGCTCAACGATCGTTACGCTCTTACCCAAACGGACAAGCGACTCAGCCATCTCAAGCCCGATGTAGCCTCCTCCTGCAATCACGACGTCCCGAATCCTTTCAGACCGAATTTGCTGGGTGAATGCATCGGCATCGAAGATCGACCGGAGGTAAAAGATATTATTTAGATCTATTCCTTCAATTTTAGGCCGGATGGGAGAGGCGCCCGTTGCAACAACCAGCCGGTCAAAGTGATCCGTAAAAGGATCTCCCGATCCCATTTTTTTCCCCGAGACGCGATGGTTCCGGACATCGATCTCCTCAATCCGGCGATTCTTCAACACCCGGATCCCATCCAGGGCAAACTGCCCGGGCGTTCGCGAAATCAACTCATCCCTTCCTCCGATGACACCGCTCGCATAGTACGGCAACCCACATCCTGCGTAGGAGATTTCATCCTCCTCCTGGTAAATGACGATTTCCATCTCAGGATCACATCGCCTCGCCTTCGCTGCCGCCTTGGGTCCTGCGGCCACTCCTCCAATCACAACCAGTCTCTTCGTCATTTTCAAGACCCCTTTCTCAGCGTTCTCTGGGCTAACATCCTATTAGTACTCAGCTGTCCAAATTGCTAGCCGCTCCATAACTGAATAGACATCTGATTAACCCCACCCCCACCCCCTGAACCATGTAAGGTTCAGGGCATTGTCCTGCACCCCGCGTGGTGCAGGGCTTTCCCGCCCTCTGAAGGGGAGGGGCGGTCGGGTGGAAAAGATTTAGAGCGGCAACCTTTAGACGTTCGTATTCGGGCGTCCCAAGTCTATGAATGCATTCGGCTTTATACAAGCGACGATTTTCCATAACCTAAGAAACCCGCGTTCTAAATCTTTGGAGCCCGACTACTCCTCCCCTCAAACTGCTATTACGACACAGTCCCTGAAGGGGAGGGGAACTCTTATATTCCTCCCTTTTCAAGGGGGAGGTTAGGAGGGGGATGGGGTCCCTCTGCGGTGAGAATCCTATTTTGGACAAGCTTCTGAATCATAGTGCAGGGCTAACCAGATGGTCTTTTGCTTGGCGTCCGTCCATTCAACGCGATGGCGCTTATGGGCCGGGATATGGACATAATCCCCCGAACGCATCACGCACGCTTCTGCCTCGCCTTCAAAGAGCACACCCGCCTCTCCACTGAGCAAGATCACCCATTCACTCGTATTTTGATCATACCATTTACCCGGCGGCGTTCTTTGCCCCGCCGAAAGAATACGTTCGAGTCTGAATTGCTGGGTATCGAGCAGCGCCTCGGACGTTTCTTCCATCATCACTTCAGGCAGATCTCGAAATAGATTCCTAATCCTCATGGACGCCTCTCTCCCCCCCGGGTGCTTTTAAACCCTGCCACCACTCCTTGGGCTCTGTTTTGAGGCATTCCGCCGCTATCCTCTTTGCCGATTCTGTTGCCAGCGCGGCCTGAGCATTCAAGATCCAATCGGCGACGTCACGACATCCCAAAGCCTGATATTCACGGGCCTGTACCAAGCATTCCAGGAGATCGGCATCACGGGCCAGCCTTGCCTCCGGTGAGGCTTCCTTTTCGAATTCCTCAAAAAAAGAGACGACTTCATTCGCTACTCCCTCGGGAAGCCTCTTACTCTGTTCGCTTATGGCCTTCTTATCAACGTCTCTCCAGTCCGCGTATCTCCTGACGATTCGATGGGCATCGTTCGTCCTGGCTTCCGGGAGATCATGAAATAACGCCATGAGAACAGCTTTCCCGGTATCCGCTCGTTCCAGACGGGCAAGAAGATAAGCAATGATCGCCGTCCTGAAAGTGTGTTCTGCCACGCTTTCAGGATCTTTTACGCCGGCGATCCACCATCCCGAACGTTTCACCTTCTTGAGCTGACCCACCTCATACAGAAATTTTGCAATCTCATTTTTCACAAACTTGCCCTCCCGAGCCCATCGTAGTGAATACAAACTAACTCCCCCACCCTCCCCCTCCCCCATCAAGGGGGAGGGAAGATTAAGTGGTCATATTTTCATGGCCGTTCGGTGCTTAACCGAGCCCGTATTTCAGTCTTGCCCTCTTCTTTCTCTTTGATTTTTGCCGCCTCGCCTTGTCCATGAGGATATCTTCAGGCGTCGGGCGACCCAACCCCTCTTCGACCTTCCTGACGAGCTCACGCCTTGCAAGAAACCGATTGAGAGATTGGCTCCTCTCCTTCATGCATTTTATCTCAAACCCTGTTGGGATGTGCCTGAGATAAACGCAGGTCGAGGTCTTATTCACCTTTTGCCCTCCCCTGCCGGAGGACCGGACGAATTTTTCTTCGATGTCCTTTTCATAAATTCCAAGAGCCTCCATTCTTTCCTGAAGCCACTTATTCTTCTCTTCGCTCACGGCAAATAGAGCCACGTTCATTCTTCCTTCAAGACTTCAAATGATTTCGCGTTCAGACTTTTCTATCTTCTTCTATTCCCTTCTATCCCTTTTATATTCATGATACCAGATAAGTCACCCATCCAAAAAGAAAAATCGAGCAGAACCCTAAAACTTCCTTCATCGACTGTGTCTTAGCCAATTTTCCAGAGTCCGTATCCTGCTCCCAGCCACGCCTCCCTATTTATTCCATCTCCCTTGACATAGCCAGTTCGAATTCTTAAACTTGCTTTGAGTCGATAAATGCACCCTAAGGAGAACCACAGATGAATAAGAGGCAGATTCGCTTCCTGTCAGGGGTTCTGATGGTTTTTATTGTTCTCTCCGGCCTGCACGGATGGGCTCAACCGACGGACGAATTCCCTTGCTATTCGACCGGGAATGGTTTATAGTGGAGTCAATTTTGACTTGGAGAGATTGAAACACTGATCATCCTGCTTGCTTGACTGAACCCTTCGCCACGTTCCATTAAGAACAGGTTGAATGCGCAGAAATTGGAAAAAAGAGAAAAGCTTGGAAGAAGGGGTTTCAGAAAAAGCCTACCTATTGGATCCGACCGAAGATCTCATCTCCCTTTCCGACGAATTGGATATCGACCTATCCGCTGAGCTGCCCGAAATGGAGGCAGAGAATGAACACGCTCATCCCCTGGAGGAGGAAGACATTGAGGTTGGATACCCGTCTTTCGCCGGAAAGTTGGTCGATCCCGTTCGGATTTACCTGAAGGAGATGGGTTCCTTTCCTCTTTTAACCCGCGAGGGAGAGGTCGAGGTGGCTAAGAAAATCGAAAACGGACAGCAGGGGCTTCTCAGTGTGGTGCTCAGTTGCCCCATTTCGATCAAGGAAATCACCACCCTGGGAAAGGCTCTCCGAAGCGGAAAGACGAAAATCAGCGAGGTCACGAACGAGATCGAGGAGGAGGAAACAAATCCGAAAGCGGAGAAGCTTCAAAAAATGAGAGTCCTCCATCTCGTCGAGCGGGTCGGGAAAGAGGGAAATAAAGTCCAATCTCTTCGGAAGAAGCTGAAGGATATAAAAAGGAAATCTTCTCGGAAGAAGATCGAAGGAGAACTGTCCAAGACAAACGCTCAAATACTGGATGCCTTTAAGCGGATTAACTTGAGAGAAGACCAGGTCAACAGGATCATTCAAAGGTTGCGGCAGTGGAACCTTCAACTGGAAATGGCCCAGCAAGAGTTAAAGAGAATTGGCGGAGATCCGGGGAATCCGATCCAGCGGACCCAAAAGTCCTCGAAGGCCAAAAAGGCTGGCGAGAAGCGAAAAAAACTGCACGATAGGAAGGCGATTGCCCGAAATTTCAAACGTCGAATCAGCAGGATGGAGATCGAGTGTGGTCTATCTTCAGAGCAGCTGAAAGAGGCGCTGAAGGCGATAGAGACGGGGGAAACCAGCATCAGGGAAGCAAAGGCTGAGTTGATCAAGGCGAATCTGAGATTGGTGATTTCGATTGCCAAGAGATACCTGAACCGGGGGCTCCAGTTTCTGGATTTGATTCAAGAGGGAAATATTGGGCTCATGAGGGCGGTGGAAAAATTCGAATACCAAAGGGGATATAAGTTCGGGACTTATGCGACGTGGTGGGTTCGCCAGGCCATCACCCGTGCCATCGCTGACCAAGCCCGGACCATTCGCATTCCCGTCCACATGATCGAGGTCATCAATAAGCTGAACCGGGCCTCTCGATCCCTCGTTCAGCAGATGGGAAGGGAACCCACGCTCGAAGAGATCGCAGAAAAAATGGGAGTGCCCCTTCATCATGTTCAGAAGATTCTAAAGGTAAGCAAGAAGACGATCTCCTTAGAAACCCCTGTCGGCGAGGAAGAGGATGGCCGCCTGGAGGATTTTATCGAGGACAAGGGATCCATCTCTCCCCAGGATGCCGCCATTAATTCCAACTTGATCAAGCAGACTCGAACGGTTCTCTCGACGTTGGATAAGCGGGAGGAAAAGATTTTGAGAATGCGGTTCGGAATCGGTGAGAACCACGACCATACCCTCGAAGAGGTGGGACAGGACTTTAATGTGACACGGGAGCGCATCCGGCAAATTGAGGAGAAGGCCCTCAGGAAGCTAAAGCATCCCAGCCGAGCGGAGAAACTGAAGACTTTTGTCGAGTATTAAAAGAGGAGGAAGACGATGAACATCTATGTAGGGAATCTGTCGTTCGACGTGAAAGAGGAAAACCTTCAAGCGGCGTTTCAAGCGTTCGGACAAGTGAGCTCAGCGACCATCGTAAGAGACAAGTATAGCGGCCAACCCCGGGGTTTTGGGTTCGTCGAGATGCCTGATCAGAATGAGGCTCGAACAGCCATCGCAAACCTGAATGGAAAAGAACTGCTGGGTCGGCAGATGAATGTGAATGAAGCTCGTCCTCGCCCCGATCGGGGAGGGCCCGGAAGGCAAGGGGGCCGGGGGGGAAGACCCCCTGAGGGAGGTAGGGGCCGTTATTAAGAAGGGCCTGTGCTCGTCTCGTCCCCAAAAAGCGTTTTGCGCTCAGATTCGGCCTTCTCATTTTGATAAATATCGGAAAATGAAGAAGGCAGAGGAAGATCAGAAAGTAAAGAGTTCGATCCCGCCCGAGACATTGAGCACGATCCCGGTAATGTATTTCGCATGATCCGAAGCTAAGAAAACAACGGCATGGGCCACATCTTCAGGCTCCCCAGGCTTTCTAAAAGCCGTCCGTTTGATTAATCTCTCTCTCATTTCAGCAGGGATGAGTCGAAAAGACTCGGAGTTTATAATTCCCGGGCAGACCACATTACAGTTAATCCCATACCTCGCCCCTTCGAGAGCCAATGTTTTTGTAAAACCGATGATGCCTGCCTTGGTGGTTGAGTAACTCGCCTGCCCAAACCCTCCGAGCGTCCCTGCCACAGACGCCATATTGATAATCCTCCCCCAACCCTTTTCTTTCATATAGGGCCACACCACCTGGGAGCAGTGATAGGTGCCCGTCAAATTGACCCGAAGGTCCCTTTTCCAGAGGTCCTCTTTTTGTTCCAGGATCTGACCGAGGTGGTCCAGTGTGGCCGCGCTGTTTACCAGGATATCGATGGATCCGAATTCCTTGTTAATTCTCGCAGCCCCTTCTTTCACCTCGTCGATCTTGGTCACATCCATACGAACGGCAAAAGACTTTCTTCCCCGGGCCCGGATTTCCTGCGACGTTTTTTCAGCCCCTTCCATCACGATGTCTGCGATGACGACATCCGCGCCCGCTTCGGACAAAGCGAAGGCATCCACTTTTCCGAGCCCCCTTGAGCCCCCGGTGACTAACGCCACTTTACCCTCTAACAGCATTTCTCCCATCCTCCACCTTTGCTTTGGATATATTATCGAAAGATAAAATTCGAAATCCGAATATCGAAACTCGAAACAAATCCGAATTCAAATTTCAAAATTCAAAACTACTTCTATCTGTTTAGGTCATTTGTATTTCGAAAATTCGTGTTTGTTTCGAATTTCGGATTTCGTGCTTCGGATTTAGAAATCCAAACTCACCACTGACGCTATCCATAAAAATCATGACGAGACAGGTTCCAATATGATGGTCACCTTGCCATCCGGAAGCGTTTGCGGGGAGGCCTTCATTTTCATCCCAATGTTGATCTTCTTCAGATCCACCTTCGGTATCCAGCCCATAATCCGCAATCCACCTTCCACCTCCAGAAGCCCGATGGGGCACGGCTCAAATTGGATGCTCGAAAAAGGCATCAGAGGCTGCCGGACGGCGAAATGTTCGGGAGGGACATGGATCTTCGTAAAAGTGACCAGACTCCCTTCGCCCTTCAACGCTTTCCACTCCATGTCGCTCGACATACATTCCGGGCAATCCGCCTGCGGAGGATAGTACGACTTTCCGCATTTCTTGCAGATCGTTGACATAATCTTCCCTGCGGCCAGATCTTCTGCGAATCGAGCCACCTTTGTCTGTGAGATGGCTAAAGAGAAATTCTTGAAATCCATTCTACTCCCTCCTGAAGATGTGGACGGCGACGACCTGTCCGGTCCCGCCGACGTTGTGGCTAAGTCCCATCGCTGCACCCTTCACCTGTCTTTCGCCTGCCTCCCCTCTTAACTGCTTCGTCATCTCGACGGCCATGGAGACCCCCGTGGCCCCGAGGGGATGGCCTTTTGATTTCAGTCCCCCGTCCACGTTGACCGGGATCTTCCCCCCCACATAGGTCTCCTTTGCCTGGATTAATTTTCCCCCTTCTCCTTTTTCGCAGAAACCCAGGTCCTCATAAGCCACGATCTCCGCGATGGTAAAACAGTCATGGACCGTCGCGACATCGATATCGGACGGCCCGATCCCCGCCATCTTGTAGGCCCCCTTCGCGGCTTCACGGGCTGAAAGGATCGAGGTTAAGCTCTTTCGGTCGCCGATCCTCATCGTATCCGTGGCGAGCCCCAATCCTGCGATCCAGACCGGTTTTTTGGATACGGCCTTTGCTTTTTCTTCGGAGGCAAGAAGCACGGCGGCAGCCCCATCCGTAATGAGGCTGCAATCGAAAAGCTTCAACGGGTGAGCCACCGTAAAGGAGGTTAAAGCTTTGTCCAGAGTAATGGGTTTCTGCATATGGGCGTACGGGTTGAGGCTTCCATAGTAATGATTCTTCACCGCCACCCCCGCCAGCTGCTCCTCGGTGGTGCCAAACTCAGCCATGTGGGCATTGGCAATCATCGCATAGTAGCCGGGGAAGGTCGTCCCAAAAGGATATTCCCAGGTCGCATCCCCCCCTCTTCCCATGATGTCCGTCGCCATGCTGGTCGGCACTTCGGTCATCTTCTCCACGCCAACGACCAGAACGAAATCGGCGAGGCCCGATGCCACATTCATCCACCCCGTTCTCACCGCCATGCTTCCCGTGGCGCAGGCTCCTTCCACACGGAAATTGGGTTTCGGATGAAACCCGATATAGTCATGAACCTGGGCGGAAGGCTGGAGGGCGATGGAGAATTCATCTCCCGCAATTCCTGTCACCATACTCTCCACTTCTTTGAGCGAGACCCCCGCATCATCGAGACAGGCTTTCACCGCTTCAAAGGCAAGTTCCCGCAATGAAGCATCCGATCGGATCCCAAATTTTCCATGACCAATTCCGACGATTCCCACCTTTCTCATATCCCTCTCCTATCCTTTCTTTCCGATCACCACACCGGCGATGGTATTTTTCTGAATTTCTCGCGTCCCTTCGTAAATCTCAGTGATTCTGGCATCCCGATAGTATCGCTCCACTTCATACTCCAACATATAGCCGTATCCACCGTGAATCTGAACGGCCTCTTGAGCCACTTCCACCGCCACCCTTCCTGCCATCATCTTCGCCATGGAGGTCCATTTCGGTTCAATCCTTCCCTCGTCAAAATTCCAGCCGGCTTTGTAAACCAGACACCTGGCCGCTTCAATCTGAGTCGCCATGTCCGCCAGCTTGTGCTGTGTCACCTGGAAATCGACTAACCTCTGACCAAACTGTTCCCTTTTCTTAGCATAATCGAGAGCGCGGTCGAAGGCTCCCTGGGCAATTCCCAGTGCCTGAGCTGCCACCATCACCCTGCTCTCATCAAAGAATTCGAGCACCTGATAAAACCCCTTGTGAAGATCTCCAACGAGATTCTCTGCGGGGACTCGAACTTGGTCAAACGACATTTCTGTCGTGGAGGTCATTTTAATCCCCATCTTCTCTCCGAGCTCACTCACCTCGAACCCTTTGCTTCCCTTTTCAACAACCAAGGTGGACATCCCTCGATAACTCGGCTCGACCCCGGTGTCGCTCTGGCAGAGGACGATCACGAAATGGGCGATCGTCCCGTTGGAAATAAAGGTCTTCACTCCGTTGAGCAGATATCCGCCTCCGTCTTTCACTGCGGTGGTTCGAACCCGGGTAATATCGCTCCCATGATCCGGTTCGGTGAAACCGCCCGCAGAAATGGCCTCTCCCTGTGTGAGAGGGATCAAATACTTTTTCTTCTGAGCTTCGTTTCCAAATCTCAGAATGATCTCTGATGCAAAGTTGGCGATGCTCAGGCAGATTCCAACTCCCGAATCTCTCCTGCAGAAGGCTTCAACGATCAATGCGTTTTCAAGGATTCCATACCCCTGCCCGCCATATTCCTCTGGGTAATGAATCCCGATAAACCCGAGTTGACAGGCCTTTTTCAGGAAGGCCATAGGAAATTCATGGTTTCGCTCGAGGTTCAAAATGACCTCTTTGTCAAATTCTCCCCTGGCAAATCCGTCCGCGGCCTTCTGGATTTCTTTCTGCTCTTCGGTCAAATCGAAATTCATGCCACTCTTCTCCTTCGGAAACGAGGGTCTGTCGTCGGGTTCTAATATCTCAAAAATTCTGGATGTTTGTCAACCCTTCAACTTGAGGCCTGCTCCCGACTTCGGTCGGGATGGCTTAAAGGATGGTTATTCAGGATTGAGGATGGGCGGCGGACGGGTTCATTCGATAAGGTCCACGAAAAAACACTTTTCTTCTCTCAAAAGGGAATCTCAAAGAAATGAGCGTTTTCCCCTTCCTCTCGTCTGCTTCAAAATCCATTTTTCCCCAATGCTTCAGGACGATTCTCTTTACCAGGAGCAGCATGAAATCCAGCATTTCACCCTTTTGTGGAATTGGGATTTGTACCCATGCCCCTTCGGGATGCCCCGCCACCTTCCGTTTGCCCGGGAAAATGACCGAAATCTCCACATATCCTCCATACCTTTCAAAAAACGGCTGAAACTCCGATCCCTCCCTCTGAAAAACGGAGGATGTCGTCCAAAATTCAATGCTCCCATCGGGCGGTGTTGACAGGATGACATACTGGAGGATGGAATTCAGAATATATTTCAAAGGCTCATCAGGAACGGTGATTTCTGGCAGACCTTCTTCAAGTCTCTTGAAGAGGTGTACTCTTTTCTCTTCCAGTTCAGCTTTGTTTTTCTTCAGCACCTCTTCGATAAGAGCATGGACGGTGTTCGCTCTCTTGATCGCCGCGGTGACCTGGAAATAATTAAGAAGGCTGCTCAGGAAAAAATCGGTCTGAGTGATCTCCTGGGTCATCATCCGGTAAAAAAACTGACCGGCTTCCTTTTCTCTGAATCTGCCCTGAGAAGACTCCGTGAGGTTTCTAACCGATTCCAGAACCTTTTTGATGTAATGAATCGACCCGGCCCATAAGGCATGTTCCTCTAGAGACTCTCGAGCCCTCCCGCCGACGGAGGCGGCGGAGCGAGGAATTTGAACGGGCCAGAAGATAAAAAAGGGTCGCTTTGATTTCCCACCTCGTCCTTGGAAGCAATCCCAACATAATAAGTTCCTGGTTCGGAGGGGAACTCCGGCCACTCGTCAGGGATGACTATTTCGGTCTTCCCGGTAACGGGTTTGGAGATGATCCCGGGAGTCGTCTCCCACGAAAAGCGATTGGGATCAAAACTCCCCCCGTCTTTGCCGACATAGATCATGTAGCTCGTTGCTTCGGGAACGGGTTCCCACCAAATTCGCCGCTTACGGACAAAACCCATCACGATTCCTCCTCTCTCATCATTTACCAGCGACTTCATCCGGTCCTTCTTATTCTCAAGCTACAATGATTTGAAAGGCAAATCAAGCGAAATCTCCATGCAGAGCCGATCAGAAGCCCTGTGAAAATCTACTCCGGACCGGGCGAGGAAAAGCCGGGGGCAAAAGGCGTCGTAGCGGTTGACTTCCTTGAAAAGGTCTGCTACAACAATTGAGGCTTTCTTAAAGCCTATTGAAGCTCCCCGCCTAAAGGGCGGGGCCGTTCGACAGAACTCACGGCTCTGAGCTTGTCGAAGAGCCTCCCGGGCACGCAGTGGCGAGCAGGATGCGAGCAAAGGAAGTTTCGCTCATCCTGTGCCCCTTACCCCCGCGGGGCATGTTCCGGTCAAAAGCCTGCGGGGGGGGAGGTATGTTTTTTGGATTTGCCTTTCCGGAAGAATACAGTCAGGAAAGATTGGGCTCAGGCAAACGGAAGGGCAGGACATGGAATTAATGAAGGGTCTTATTGACATTTTATTGCATCTCGATACGCATCTCGATTGGGTGATTCGGAGTTACGGCTTTTGGACCTATGGTATCCTTTTCTTGATCATTTTCTTGGAAACGGGATTAGTCGTCACCCCTTTCCTCCCGGGAGATTCTTTGCTTTTTGCCGGCGGAACTTTCGCCGCCCTTGGCTCATTGGATGTAAAGTGGCTCATTATTCTTCTCACGATTGCCGCCATTGCCGGGGATACGGTGAATTACTGGATCGGTCACGCAGCGGGACCGAGGGTTTTTCACGGAGAGAAATCACGCTTTTTTAATAAGGAATACCTTCGCCGCACTCACGAATTCTATGAAAAATATGGTGGAAAAACAATTATTATTGCTCGATTTATCCCGATCATCCGTACTTTCGCACCCTTCGTAGCCGGTATCGGGAGTATGACCTATGGACACTTCATCACTTACAATATTACAGGTGGGATTGCTTGGGTCGTGATTCTCGTTTTCGGAGGCTATTTCTTCGGCACCATTCCTCTGATTAAGAATAACTTTTCATTGGCTATCGTTGCGATTATTTTCCTTTCGATTTTGCCCGGAATCATTGAATTCCTGCGTCACCGAAAAGGCTCCTGAGGAAATGGAGGAAAATGTTTACATTTATACATTGTTTCAATAAGTGATGTGTGCCTCCTTTTTAGGCGAAATGGTGAAGAGGGCTTCCTGCAAGAGGAAGAAGGGTTGATTCCACAACAATTCAACATTTTCTTGTGGATTTGGTTTTAGGCCCCTGAAAAAATTTAGACCGGGAGAAATTCAATGGGAGCAGAAGAGAAAAAAGTAAAACCCCGTTATGGAACTGTGAATTTTGAAAAGAGAAAGCATCCCAGATTCAGTGTTGACCTGCCTGTAGAGTATAGTCGAACCGACCTGGCCGTCGAACAGGGCCGTGCCATGAACGCCAGCCAAGGGGGATTGCTTCTCTATCTTCCGGAGCGGATGGGGATGGGGCACCACCTGACATTGAAGCTCTTTTTCACGATGGGTTCTGAGTTGAATACGATTGAGACGGTCGTTGAAGTGGTCTGGGTAGATATCCACCTCGATAAGGAACGGGGAGATTATCGAACGGGAGTGAGGTTCGTTCAAATTTCCGAGGAGGATGTGAACAGGCTCCAGGAGTTCTTGAAGAGTCTCTCGGCGTAATTGCCATCGCCACCTCGGGTGGTCAGATCCGAGAGGGTCTCCACAACTTGTCCGGGCGATACCCCCAAGAACAAAAGATAGGATCATGTGGCTCTTATTCTAAACCTACTACCTCCAAGCTCTCTCTCAGTCGAAAGGCAATTTTTTCAAATACCGCTCATCGATTGAGGGCAGAGATTGTTGTTAGCACCCTGCTCGATTCGGATAACCTCCCCGACCAAATACAGCACCCCGGATTTAAAAATACAGTCTCGCACCCATACGTTTTCCAAGACGTTATGTTAGAATAAGTTTTAAGATTGCGATCGGGGGCATTCCAGGCTGCCCAACCTTTGGAGAATGTCTCGATCGACTCGAACCCAATGTTATCCCGGATGACATTTTCTTCAACGAGGTGAGGCTGATTCATGGTACTTCCAAAGAAGCTCCCTATAAATAACCCGGACAGTGCCTCGGAAAGCGATTTTGTGCCAAAGCTGATTGTCGGAAAATCACCGGCTGCCGCCGAACCGCTTCCCAAAATTCCAGATTGGATCTTCAAGGGAATCATTATCTTCATCCTTGCAACGGTTGTCTACTTTACCTTTGCAGGCCGTCTCTTCCAGCCCTTATTCCAGGCGGCCAAGGCGGCTCATTGGTCTAAGTTCAGTTGTCCGCCCAAGCCTGTTGTGGGGGATGATGGGGATTGTCCTTCTTACTCTTCCGCACCATCGCCTGGTTTCTCTACCGGCCCGTTCCCTTCCGTCGAGATGGCCGATTCGCCCTCACTGACGGTCATTATCCCGGCTTACAATGAAGGGTCGATGGTAAGAAAATCGATTGATTCGGTGGCGGCAGCCCTTCTATCCACACGATCGTTTGGAGATCTTTGTTGTGGATGATGGGAGCAAGGACGACACGTGGCTCCATATCCAGGCTGCAGCCAAGAACCATCCTCGATCTCGTGACGCCTCTTAGATTTTCGGAGAACCGGGGAAAGCGTGCGGCACTCGAGGCGGGATTTCCGACGGGCACGCGGTGAAATCGTCGTGACCATTGATTCTGACAGCGTGATCGACCGGGATACTCTTGCTGGCCATGACCGGGCCTTTCCGTGATCCCAAGGTGGGTGCGGTCGCAGGGAAAGGTCGTTGTCTATAACGAAGCCAAGGCGTCATTCCAAGGATGCTTCAGGTGAGATATGTCTTGTCGTTCGACTTTCTGCGTGCCGTCCAGTCATCCTACGGAACCGTCTACTGCTGCCCAGGTGCTCTCGCGGGATACCGTCAATCGGTGGTGCGTGAAGTGTTAGACCAGTGGATGGGACAGACATTTCTGGGCAGGCCAGTGCACCTACGGCGAGGATCGTGCATTGACAAACTATCATTCTGGACCGGGGATACAATACCGTTTACCAGCGTTCTGCTGTCGTGCGTACGATTGTTCCGTGGACATACAGGAAATTGTGCAAAATGTATCTCCGTTGGGACAGGAGTTACGTCCGCGAGGAAATCCGATTAACGCGGATCATTTGGAAGAGACCGCCCAAGGCTCTCGCGATCGCACTCCTGGATAAATTCGTAACGAATCTTCGATACCCCATTGGGTACGTGAGCCTTAGGTCTGCTCGTGATCCTGTCGTTTCATGATCCGATGACGATCGTGCGGTTTCTCTTTGCGATGGGAATGATGTCATTCCTGAATATGTTTTACTATCTCCTGCGAGAAAAGTCCTGGGACTTTCTCTATGGCATTTTCTATTCCTATTTTTCTTTCTTTACCTTACTCTGGATATTTCCTTACGCCGTCCTCACGGTGCGGTCGAAATCGTGGATGACCCGATAAGAAACGCATAGGAAGCTCTTCTGAGTCATGTGAATCGCAAAAACATAGACGGAGTGAGGCCATTCTCTTGGGACTGGGGGGCGTTTTACGCCTGCAAAAGATGCTTCCGGGGGAGACTTATTCGGGCGTCGCCTTCACCGGTTTACTAGGGTGCTACCTTGTTGAGTTTCTCGAACAGGCTACGATAACAATGAATCATGACTCCGCCAATGGCCGGGTCTCGTTCTTGCTGCCTCCATCAACTCGAGGAACAACCTTCCAAAACTCTTCATTAGGTAATCCCCAAAAGCTGACGTGCGGATCCTGCTTCAGTTTAACCGTCTCAAGGGACGGGAAAATGACCTTGCTTTATCCGCTGTGCATACTTCCGTTCATCTTCCACGCAGTCTAAGACCTTCGTGCGATGAACGCCGATATGACATAATGGTGATGAAGTCCGTCAGATCCTGTACGTGCTCGTTGAACCGTTTTCTCTTTCCCTCGAACTCCAGAGCAAACTCTGTCTTTGTCCCACCAAAATGGCGTAGTCCGCCGCGAGCCAGAGATCGGGGTGCTTCTTTCTCCAAAACGGATCGTGCCTTGCGGAGGAAGAGTAAGGTAGTCATGCATCATCGGGTAAAGAGGCGTCCCTCCAGCCTTCCATTCTTTGTGCAATAGGGTTCAACATCGTACTTTATTCCTTTGAACAAAGTGTCTCGGGGCAGTGTTTCGCTAAAAGCGACGATGGCCCGCAATTCTCGCAGCGTCCGCTCATGGTTCTCGGAGAAGAACATCTTCGGATTGCCACGAAGGGCGGCTGTCGTGATGTTGTGTTGCCCGGCCAACGAGAATGAGGTCCTTGAAGAGCTTCTGCATCTTTCAGGATCGGCTCGCTGCTGTCGTGGGACATTTTCATGTGGACATCGAGATGACGTGATACGATGCTTTACGCAAAAATCAACGAGTTGTTGCCTCGCCTCCTGTGTTAAGTAAGATGAATTTGACCATACCCACATCCCGAGACCCTTTGTCTGTTCAGCATTTGAAGATATCGGCGTTGCCAGGATTGCGACAAACAAGGATATTACGATTGTGAACTTACGGATACACGCTGTCCGTGCGAATCGGAAGTGAATCCCGCACGGGAACCGGCCGGCTCTTTCTCCCCAAATAGAAAGGCGACCAGGATCATCCCCATAAAGAAGTATCCGCACCCCCATCCTGTGGATCACGGCTTGGAATATAGATCATTTAGAAAAAATAGTCAACTCTTTGACTTCCCGGCCTGAAGGCTCGGGTTGCTCAGGGTAGGCGCTGAGCGGTGCCAGGTGCCTCCGAACGGGTCACCGGAAATTTTCAGCAGCTTTCAGAAGGAAGCAGTCCACACCGACGTGCAGCGACTGCAGTCTCCCGGCCCCATCGATTAATACAAAATCCCCGCATATCCCACAAAACTGTCATCCGGCATAATATCGTAACTCGTGTAGTAGTCGAGAAGGACTCCCTGATCCGACCCAAGGGCCTTGCAGGTGGCTATGGCAGAAATGGCTGCCCCCGCGCTGCAGGCGCTACCATTTTCCAGGGCATGCTTCAGAAGGCCTTCTGCATCCATCTTCAAGGCTCGGTCAATAAATCCCTTGTCGTTTTCTTTCTTCACCCACTCCACAGAGGGCCCTCCAACCCCCTTTCCCAAGAAACCGTAGTTGGGCCCGTAGTGAGTCAAATCCGTCGACCCAATGGCGAGGAGAGAGATTCCCTCCTTCTTTGCAACATCAGCAACCTCCTTCCCCAGGACCTCCGCTTTCAGGGAAAGGGGGGATCGGATCCCAACCACCTTCGCTTCCGGGAAAAAATATTTTACCATCGCCAGGTGGATCTCGATCGTATTGTCCCCGCTGTTCGAACTCTCTTTACTCATATCGATACGCTTCATCAGGGTTCTCACAAAGTCTGCAGGAATCTCGACGTCCCCCAGAGGAGTCTCCCAGGCTTCTTCTGTCACGATCCGGGGAACATCCTGGGTGGAAAGGTGGCCCCCGTAAAGGACGACGACTTCCACGTTCCCTTTTGATGCCAAAGAAGAAAATACCCGGGCCGCAAGCTTTCCGGAAAAATACCAGCCCGCATGAGGAATCATACCGCCCCGGCCTATACTCGAAGAGAGCTCCGAAGGGGACCATCGCTCCAAATAAGACTCGATCTCCTGTTTACAATCTTTCCCGTCATACGGATACCAACCTCTGGGCAGGGTTCTTTTCCTTCGGTTCACAGCGTTCATCCTCCACTTCGTTCGGAGTATTGAGTTCGGTGTTCGGAGCACTCTTCTTGAAACTCCGAACTTCGGGCTCCGAACTCATCACTTGTTTATATTCTTTCAAGCGCCGGCATCCCCATCAGGTTCAGCAGATTTTCCATCACGGTTTGAAATCCCCTCACCAAACAGAGCCGAAAGGTTCTGAGTTCCGGATCTCGAAGGTGAATAAACGGCGTCTGGACATCGGCCCCCGGATCCGGATGCTCGTAGAAATTCGTAAAAGAGGTCGCCAGATCAAAGGCATACTCTGCCAACTGAGAAACTCTCAGCGTCTTACCCGTTTTAGCCACAGAAGACGAAAACCTCGACAGGGCGTCCAGAAGCCCTCTTTCTGTCTCGGTTAATCGCTCGGGAATGCAATCCCTCTCCCATTGGAATTCGACCTTCTGCGCCTCGGCTTTTCTCAGGATGCTGCATGCCCGGGCGTGGGCATATTCTAGATAGACCCCTGTGTCCCCCGTCGTTTTCAGGGCTTCATCAAAATCGAAAACGATCTGGCTTTCTAATGTGAATTTAATTAAATAATAACGGATCGCCGCCGAGGCGAGAGCGGCCGCAACGTTTTCTTCTACTGGATGGTCGGACCTCTCGATCACCCTCCGCTTCACCATCCCTATAAAATCCTTCGCCTTCACCCCTGTTCCGGAGCGCCCCGACATGGCGTAGGCCTTTTTTTGCTCTGCCTCCTCCATCCCCAGCAGCCGCGCAGCCTGTGGGGAAAGGTTGACGACTTCATAGGCCAGATGTACGGATTCCTTCGCTTCCCTCTCAAAGCCCATCTGCCGGAGGCACTCGACGACCACTTGCTGAGGATAACTCTGCCGGGTGTCAATTACATTGATGACCGTTTCCGCATGGCCAAACCGCTGAGAGAACTTTTCTGCCGGCTCGCCCTCCTGGGACGTTGTCCAGAGCGTCTCTCCATTGGCCTGGAGGCCCCAGGGTTTGTACAAAAAATCTTTCTCGATCAGGCCAAACTTCCACAGCTGATAGGCCACATCTTTCCCCGTATAGGTCACACTCCCATTTGACCGAACCAGGATCTTGTCCAGACTCTTCAACCCTTCAGCCGTTTCAACGATCCCGCCAAAAGGAACCGTCCAACACCCTTCATTCGGGCCTTCTGTCTCTAATCGAAGAGCTCCCTTTTCTTTGAGGAGCTCGAACGTCGTTCCCCAGAAACCCCGGCCAATGATGTCCGATTCCCAGTTGAGAAGGTCGTAGAAGATAGAGAGTTGAGCTACCGTTTCCAAATGGGAGTGGACAACTCTTGTGGCGAGCTCTTTCGAAAAACCGGCCACAGGAGAGGTTCCCTTTTCGATCTTGTGCAGAATTTCTTCTCTTTTCTCAAGAAGCGAGGGATTCTTCTCAAGCTCATTTTCGAAACGGGCATAGAGATCCCAACAGAAATAATCAAAGGGCTGACTTGCGGGGACCTTCTCCCAGATGGCCCGAAAGTCAGCGCCCTCCTCGTAAAAAGGAGGGGTGAGATAAAGCAGGGCCGTCACCACATCCACGACCTGAAGGCCTGTATCATCAATGTAATTGCACACCTCTGTTGAAAACCCGAGCCATTCGAGAACCCGGGCCACGGTGTCTCCTAAAACCGAGTTCCTGAGGTGGCCGATATGCATCGCCTTATTGGGGTTGACACTCGTATGCTCGATGAAAACCTTTTTATTGGGCGGCAGGGCAGGCTTTCCAAACTTCTTGCCTTCTTGAAGGACTCGGGGAACGAGGTCTCGGGCCAATCCAGGCCAATCCACCTTGAAATTAAGGTATCCGGGAGGAGAAATGCCTATCTCTTGAATATAGGGAGGGAGGTTTGATCCCAGCCGCTCGGCCACCTCCAGGGCGATCTTCATAGGAGATTCCCTCCGGCGCTTTGCCATGGACAGGCAGATGGCGCTCGACAGGTCCCCCAGCTCCCGCCGAGGAGGCACATTGAGCGGAATGTCTTCAATGTCTAAGAGCTCTCTTAATACTCTGGCCAGTCCTTCTCTGATCATCTTCTCTCTTCCCCCTTACTCCGTTCAATTATGATGAGGATAAAGCCGAAAAGTCAACCCTTCGACTCCCCCAGGGTGAATTCCACGGCTTTCATTCGACCCGAGCCAAGGCCGAGGGGTTTTGCCTGCCTGCGCGAAGCCCCGCTTTGCGGGGCGAAGGCAGGGGTTGACCCTGCCCTGCGATGGACTCAGGGCCTTGAGCTTGTCAAGAGGCGCTTCGACGGGTCGATGCAAGTGGCGCTTCGTCAACCCATCCTCATCGGTGGAGTCTGGCGCCGCCGAACGGGTCAAGGCAACCGAAAATTGACAGTGAAAAGGCTTCAGGAATATAATGACTTGATGCGAGGCGTCCTATGCTTTGTCTCTCATGCAGGAGAAAGCATGGGAAATAAAAAGGGTGTGGATGCCCAGTGAAGCCAGTAAAGAAAAACATCAGCAGGGAAATGAGAAGGCCAGAAGGAGGACAGGAGCCATGGGTAAAAAGAGCCCGATAAAGGTTTCGATTTGTAATGAGCTTTTTCAGGGGTGGCCGATCGAAAAAGTCTTTGAATATGCCGCTCAATTGGGCTACGACGGGGTTGAGATTGCCCCTTATACTCTGGCGGACTCCGTCACTGAAATCTCTCCACGGAGGCGAATAGCGATTCGGCAGGCAGCGGAAGAGAGGGGGATCGAAATCGTCGGCCTCCATTGGCTGCTGGCAAAACCGGAAGGGCTCTACATCAACCATCCCGATGAGATCATCCGCATCAAAACCCAGGAGTACATCGAGGCTCTCATCCACTTCTGCGCCGATATCGGAGGGAAGATTCTGGTTCATGGTTCTCCACATCAGAGGACGATCCAGGAGGGGTGGGACGATCAAGAGTCGTGGAATTTTGCCAAGGAAACCTTCGAGGTATGTCTTAAGACAGCCCAGAAAAGAAATGTTTTCTACTGCATCGAACCGCTTGCCCATCCGGCCACCAACTTCATCAACACGGTGGCCGAAGCCATTCAACTCGTCAAGGAGATAAGACATCCCCATTTCAAATTGATTTTCGACTGCCGAAGCGCTTCGGCCCAGGAGAAATCGCTGCCTGAGGCGCTTGTCTGGGCCCTGGAGTCTGGATACCTCCGCCATGTTCATGTCAATGATTCAAACGGAAAAGGGCCCGGATTCGGAGAAATCGAGTTCGTCCCTATTCTAAGAACCCTGGTCAATAGCGGTTATCAAGGCTATCTCTCTGTAGAGGTTTTTGATTTCACTCCGGACCCTCAAACGATTGCCAGCCGAAGCATTGGTTATCTGAAAGGAATTCTCGAGACTTTGTCCGAAAAGGGCGTGCCACCAGGCAAAGGATTCTTGCCATCCGCAAAGAAGGTGCTAAGAGAAGGGAAACCTTAAACGACAGGGGGGAGTGGAATTTCTTTCTATCGAACTTCACCCGTCTCTCTCAACAGGGTTTTCAACTTCCGGACATCTCTTTCTTGGAGCCTTTCAAATTCCAACCCATACCTGTACTCCCCCCAGATGACCTTGGGGGCCAAATGAGACCAGATCACTCTCGCCCTCGCCCTGACCGAACTCAATTCAAATCCATTTGCAAAAATAATCTCTATATTCAATAAGGTCCCTACGGTGATGGCTACGGGTAAATAGGCAACCAGGCCTCCTCTGCTTGCATTGGCTGCAACTCCCCCGTAGTGCTCCTCATTTTCAATGGAATAGTCCAGAGGAAGTTCAACGCTGAACCGACGGTGTTTTCTCCTCTCGGAGATAAAAATCCCCTTTTCAGACCCCGGCTGGGTCTGGCCTCTTTTTCTTCTCTCCGTCGTCGAGTTTTTCCCCGGACTCATTGGACTTCCATTTTCGTTAAAATGTATTAAACTTCTCACAGGAAAGTCAATGAAAATTTTTTGGAATCCGCGAGTGCAAGAAACACTTGATAAGAAGAAGGCAACTTGGTAAAATAGTTCGCATCGGAGAGATGAAAATCCAAACTGAATTTGGCCGGACGAGTTATTGAGGTCTGAGGGGGGCTCGATGGTGGACTCAAGTTCATCAAGAGAAAAAAGGAAGTCTGCACGGTTTCAGTTGAGTTTGCCCATTGAATTTAAGGTGACGAGTGATAAAAATGTCCATGGAGCAATGATCGTTAACGCCAGTGAAACTGGCCTTCTTGTTCAATCTCCAAGAAATCTGCCTGTCGGGACCAAATTAAATATTGCTGTCTTATTCTCGAAAGGGTTCGAATTGGCCAATTTTGAAGTGGTCGCCGAGGTGGTTTGGGCAAACCCCCGTCCGAATGAAGGTCGGGAAGGATACGAATTTGGACTGAGATTCGTTCACATACTGGAGGAAGACCGTCAGAAGCTGCAGCATCTTCTCGGTGAGGGGATTTTAATATGATGAGGGATACATGGGGATAGGAATTCTCTGATCTCCCAGGGATGTTTGGCCACCTCAGCATTCACCCTCCCACCCCCCGCCATTCCATGCTTCGAACCCGTCCAATTGTTCCCACCCATTCATCGCTGTCCGGATGAAAACTCCTCCTCATCAAGGGGCTTGATTTTTTGCGAAGAAGGCTTACATTCTTATTGACAGGGTTTAAGAGGGGAAGAAAAATGATAAGGGGGGCCACTCCAGGATGAATAAAGGTGGTCAGGAGGCGCGGTGAATCTCACAAGGCCTGGAGGCGAAGACAAGATCCAGCCGGAGTTTAAATCGATCGCGCTCAAAGGCCTTTTTGTTATGGCCTTTTTCTACACCCTCTATTTCGCTCGCGCGTTGATCCTACCGTTCATTTTAGCGTTGCTCCTCAATTTTCTACTGAGACCCGTCGTTCGTATCCTTAAGAAGGTCAAAATACCGGAGCTGGCAGGGGCTGCTTTAGTCATCATCGCCCTGCTGGGAAGTGCGGGCTACGGAGTCATCAGGCTTTCTGGCCCTGCCGCCGAGTGGATCAACAAGGTACCGGAAAGTTTGCACCAAATGGAGTCAAAGGTCGTTTTTTTCCGGAAGCCGATCGAAGGGGTGAATAACGCGGTTGAAGAGCTGAAGGGGATCGCGCGAATGGGCGCGGAGAAAAAACCTGAGGTTGAAATAAAGCCACCGGGGATTACCGACGTTGTTCTATCCGGCACGAGGGAAGTCCTCGTGAAAAGTTCGGTGATGTTTATCCTCCTCTACTTCCTTCTTGCCTCCGGAGATTTATTCCTGCGCAAGCTGGTCAAGCGGATCCCCACCCTTCACAAAAAAAAGGAGATCGTGAGAATCACCCGAGAAGTCGAACACCACACCTCCCGCTACCTTTATACGGTCACAGGGATTAATATTGTGATGGGGACTTTCCTCGGTGCCAGCATGTATCTCATCGGTATGCCGAACCCTCTGCTCTGGGGCGTGATGGCCGGATTTCTCGTTTTCCTTCCCTACATTGGCCCTCTGATCGGAATCTCCATTGTCACCATCGTCGCCTTCCTCACTTTTGACAGCCTTGGCCGCATCCTGCTGGCGCCCGCAATCTATATCGCTCTGGAAACCATTCAGGGCCAAATTGTCACGCCGTTGGTCCTTGGTTTGCGTTTCACCCTGAACCCTGTCGCGATCTTCGTATGGCTCATTTTTTGGGGGTGGATGTGGGGTATCGTTGGCGCCATGCTGGCATTTCCAATGCTCATGATCTTCAAGATATTTTGCGACCATATCCAGCCCCTCGCACCCGTGGGTGAGTTCCTCGAAAAATAGTCCCCTGAGAGCGGGAGAATAGATGTTTTATCGACTGCCTGCCCCAATCTTCTTACTTCTTTCCCGAGGATTCCTTTCTGATATGTTCAACCTTCGGGTGCTGCTCTTCCCAAAAGTTAAGACGATCGACTCGAATGATCACCCTTTCTGTCAATAACCCCCTTTACGGGATCGGACTTTTCCTGCCGTAATCAGGGCATCGTCGGGGTATCCCCGCTGTTCCCAGAATCCGGGTATATAATGGTGGTGGTTGCAAGTAAGCCTTTCAGATAGACCCGTATTTTGAGCTGGGTTAAACGGATAAGCTCTTAGTCAGGGACCTCTTTTTAATAAGAGGTGTTGTTAAACTTTTCACAGGACTTGCCTTTTTAAAGAAGGATAAGCATTTTTAAATTAAGAGGGAAGCGCATATTATTTCAGTTTTTTTGCGCGGCGATGCTTGCTGCTGTTAAGCGGAGCAAATGGTTCTCCGGGGTTGGCAATCTTCACGGTGCCAGGGGCCTTATTTTTGTGAACTGAACTAAATCATTTCCCGATCTTACTAAACGAGTTTGTGAAGGATAAAAGAGGGAAATGATTATTTACAAATCAAGAAGATTCTTTATTCAACCGATCTAATCACAGAATTACAGACGGCTTCTTTACCGCTTTTTTATGGCGAAACCAAAGCCCCTTTTGGAGACTAAGATGGCGGTTACAAAGCGAGGCGACAGGAGAAAAAGGAATAGAAGGCAGAGCGGCCAAAAACAAGGTGATATAGGAAAGATCACAATTCAAGAGGAAAGGGATAAGGAACAGGAAGTCGTTGTTCACCATGAACCTGTCCGGGAAAAGAAGGTAGGCTCCGTGTGGAGCTGGTATGAAGAGTTTGCAGCAGAATTGAGCGAGACTTATATAACAAAGAAAAAAAGAGGAAAACCCAAACAAGGAAAATGAATAGGAATAGAGGCAGGAAACTTGCGATAGGATGTAGCCAGATGAGACTCTATAAGATACGGAAAGAACTTCAACATTTCAGGAGGAAACAGGCCATGAAAGGTTTGATGTGTTTAATTTTAGTAGTTTTCGCCCTTATGATCCCAGTTTATACCCATGCAGCCACCTGGCAGATCGATCCGGACCATTCTAATTTCCAATTCAAGGTCCGTCACATGACTGTCTCCAACGTCAGAGGCGAATTCAACAAAGCAAGAGGCGTTGTCACCATCGATGACAACGATATCACGAACCTGAAGGTCGAGCTTACCCTCGATGCCGCCTCTATCAATACGGACCATGCCAAGCGAGATGACCATCTGAGAAGTGAAGACTTTTTCTATGCGGCCAAATATCCAACCATCACCTTCGTTTCCAAGAAGGTGACCAAAGTGGATGAAAACCGGTTGAAGGTGATCGGAGATCTTTCCATCCGAGGGGTTACCAAGGAGATAGCAGTGGATGTAGAAGGACTAACCCCTGAAGTAAAAGACCCCGGCGGAAATATCAGAAGGGGGGCAACCGGGACCTCAAAGATTAACCGAAAGGACTTTGGTATTGCCTGGAATAAGGTTCTTGACAGCGGAGGTCTGGTCGTGGGCGACGAAGTGAATATCTCCGTTGAGGTTGAGATGGTTAGAAAGTAAGGGATATCGTGTGCTTCAGTAAAGAGGAAGTGTCAGCACTCGAAGGTGGGTAGGGCCAGAAATGGCCCCGCCTTTTTTGTTTATTTCTTTCGGTAGCCATCAACTCTCAGATCGTCTTCTCATTACAGAATAGGAGATGAGGACGACAACATTTTCTTCACCCTTTTCTTTCTGAAGTCGTGATTCTAAATCTCTCCCCTCAATACGACATTTCAACTGGTAATAAAAAGCATGAGATTACGTTTCCCAGTGACCCTCATGGCACGGTTAGTACTCTCTTTTTTCTCGTTGTGAGCTTTTTTTTGGCGTCCAAGGTGGGTCGGCTTTATAGCTTTGCCGTTTGGCATATATGCTCTGAATTTGGCAATGATAATAATGTAATTGCCCAACCAGGCACTTCAGCCGATCGCTCATAGCGCCCGCCGAGCTTTTTCGTTATACTCGATTTCAATCGTAAATCTTCAAATCCTATAGAAAGCCGTCTTCACTCTTTGTGGGTCTATCCCTTATTTTTCGGTTAACTGACCCACGCGCGATGGGTACGGTTGATTCTGGGCCTCTTCACTCCCGGACATCGTCCGCACGGGCGCTCCTGTCTGTTTTCTTGACGTCCCTGAAGTCCGTACAAGTACGTCCACCACATTGCGGACGAACTGTTCCTCCGTGATTCCGTCGATGGCTTCCTGGGGAAAAGAGACGATCTTCCTGAAATGCGCCGCAATCTGCGCAGAAAAGCTCGACCCGGGATATGGGGTCCAGTTCATTCCTTCGAAGCAGGGCCTGGAGGGCGATGTTCGCTTCCCGAGGGGAAGTGCGCTGCCTCAGACGCGCTACCAGGTGGGGATAATCCCGGAGTGAGTTGTACTTGTGGGTCAGGATCTGTTCCAGATCCGGCCTGGGGATCTTGGGTTCCCGGGTGACGATCGTATTGGCGGCGAGATCGCCCAGGCGCTGGGACTTCGGGCTGAGAAGGCAGGAGAGGCCCCCGACCAGGTAGCATGCCGGAAGGCTGTCGATGAACCGCAACAGATTACGAATCACGATCTGGCTGAACTGCAACCGCAATCCCTGGACATCCATCACCCGGAGGGACATCAGCCGTTTTCCAACGGTCTGGCCTTTGTAGGTCCATTCGCAGAAGATGCCGTACCCGATGGAAACAAAAAAATAGGAGAGGATCGCTGCCGCCTGTGCGAAATCCGCTGCTGACGATCTGGGTCATCTGTATCCCGGTATTGGATGACCATCATGATCGCAAAGACACAACCAAAGTCGATGACCCATGCCAGAAAGCGAGCCACAGGGCCGGCCAGCGGAAGAGCAAAGGTGATCCCCTCCGGTGTCTTGATGTGAAGGGTGTTCGTTCTTTCCATCAGGCTTTTCCTTCGATCTGCCCGACAATCCTAAGAACAGGATCAGGGCGGTAAGCTCTAGGGTTCCAAAAACGATTTTTGCATGATAGGGAATCACAGGCTCGTGGTACTGGGAGAAAAAGGCCTCGACGATCCCTGCCCAGACCAGCATGATCGCCAGGCCGCACAGGAGTGTGACCAGTTCGGGAGCGATCGCGCGTAATCGCTTTTTGAATGAGATGCGCCGTCCCCGGCCAATCAGCGCCCCGGCCAGGATGAAGCCTGCCTGACCTGCCAGGACAACGGCGGGTATCTCGATGGCGCCGTGCGGCAGCAGCCATCCGAGGAGAAACGTCGACTGACCTCCCTGGACGAAATCCAGGGCGGTGGCACCCAGGATGATCCCGTTGTAGAAGAGGAGGACGACGGTGCCGATCCCCCAGGTGAAGCCCATGGCGAAGGTGAACAGGGATACCCTCGTATTATGGGTCATGAGGAAGGCAGAGAAGGTAGCCTTTTTCCCTTTCAAGCGGTCCTTCATCGCCCCGGTCTTTTCTTCGTAAGCCACCCTTTCGGACGGGTCCATCTGAAGGTGAGAAAAAGGCAGAATGACGCTCTTGGCCTCCCTGTCGATGCTGATCGCAATGCCCCCGATCGAGAACCCAAAAGTCGTGATGCCAAGGGCGAGCACGAACGCATGCATATGACGACGGAACGTTTGAGGAAAAACCTGGAAAAACCAATGAAGTGGGGAAAAGCGACGTGATTTTTCCCTGATCTCATGGACCTCGGCATAGGCGCGCCCCACCAGGGATTCGAGATAACGGCGGATCTCCGTCTCCGTGGAGAAGCCCATGACTCTTGCCAGGCCCGACGAAGTCCGCTGGTAGAGATAGTGGAAGCGCTTGATCTCCGAAAGGTTCATTTTCCTGAGCGGGTCCCGGTCCAGTTTGTCGAGGATCGACTCCAGCTCTGTCCAATATCTCTTTTCCTCATCGATGAAGCGCTCGAGATCGATGATCATAAGAGCTGCCTCTGTTTCACATTCATATACTGGGAGACCAGATCAACGCACAGCCGTTCACGATCAAGGAGCGCAAAGTGTACTCCATGACGGGCCAGGGTACTCTCGATCTCCCGGAGGTGATGCCAGAGAATATGTCCGCTCAATTCATGGTAGATCTCTTCCGGTGATCCGATGCTCGGGTTTGAAAAGACAGGCCGGGCGCCGTCAGGCCTGAGCATGTTGACCATCACCAGGTGATGACGACCCATCAGATCCACCGTGCGCATGAAAGGACTCTGACAGGACAGGATCATCCAAGCTTGTCAACACGATGATCAGAGCCCGGCGCCGTAATTTGAGCCGGATAAACGTGGAGAGCTCTTCATAATCCGGATTGACCATCCGGGGATGGAGGTTGAAGAGTATGTTCGCGGCAGGCGCCATAGTGAGACTTGCCCCCGCGAGCCCGCAGGAATTCATGGACGGAATCACTGAAGGTGAGCAACCCGAAGAGATCGCCCTGTTTCTGTGCGGCCAGGCCCACCACCAGGGCGGCCGCAATAAATCGCTCCAGGCACGAGTCGCTGCCGTTGAGATCGCCAGGGGGCATCGCTCACGGAACCCTGCTTTACCGCTGCAGGAGCGGGCACTGAGTCGAGAGGCGTCGATCACGACATAGACCTCCTGGGTCCTTTCGATCTGGAAGACTTTGGTGATGGGATGACGGCGCTTGGCGGTGGCCTTCCAGTGGATTTCATCGAAACCGTCGCCGGGGATATATTCGCGCAGTTTCTCGAACTCCCTTCCCTTGCCGTGCTGACGCCGAACATGAATGCCGTAGCCGCCCCGGTTGAGGAAGAGCGCGGCCAGGTTGTTTCTTTCCTCGCGCCAGGTTCGGATAAACCCTGATCTCGCACGCGACCTCCCTGACTCCCCGGAAGGACCAGAGGCCCAAGAAAGATTTCGTTTCGAGATAACACCTTTGGATAAGAAACTGACCGCGCCTCAATGGGGTACAGGGCCACTGGACACACACGTGTTCAGCATCCTTTGGGAGGAAGGCGAGAAGGTCTTCCTGAGGGCTCGAAATTTCGCGAGGGAAGGGAAGCCCCAGGCGCAGCGCTCGTGCCCGCATGTCTGAATGGGTCACGCCGAGTTCAATTGCGCTTTCGCGGTCCCTGGTCATCCGGACGATCGTCGGCAGGTCCACACCGATGTTTCGTAAACAGAAGGAGCCGGCCGCGGCGTCCAGGAGAGCGATCAAGATGAGGGTCACGCCTGCGGCAAAAGCAGGGATGGCCGCCCCGTCTGTCAAAACTGGCAGGAGCGGTCAGAAAGGGCACGGTCAGGCCGTAGAAAACGAGGAGGCGGTGCGTAGGAACAATCATCGCGGGACAGCGACCTCCTTGAGAATCTGTTGAATGACCTCCGGCACCGTATACCCTTCGATCTCAAACTCGGGTCGGAGGATGATGCGGTGTTCTAGAACAGGACCTGCCATCGCTTTGATATCATCGGGAATCACAAAATCCCTTCCGGCCATGGCCGCATGGGCGCGCCCGGAGAGGAGCAGGGCCTGGGTGGCACGCGGCCCGGCACCGACATGCACGCTCCCGTGAGTACGCGTCGTGCGGACGATGTCCACCAGATAATCCATCAGCTCGGAGCGAAGGGTGATCCTTTGCAGGCATTGACGTAAGGTGTCGAGTTCCTGGTCGCCTGATGACCGGATTGACATGCCCGAGAGCCAGCACGGCTTCCGGAGAATCCTGGCCGAGCATACGCCGCGCCAAAGTCAATTCTTCCTCGCGGGCCGGGTAATCCATCGTGATCTTCAACATGAACCGGTCTTTCTGCGCCTCGGGAAGGGGATAGGTCCCTTCGTATTCAACCGGGTTCTGGGTGGCAAAGACGGTGAAATTCTTTGGCAACGGGTAGGTCACCCGGTCAATGGTCACCATGCGTTCCTGCATGGCCTGCAGTAGGGCGGACTGGGTCTTGGCCGGCGCCCGGTTGATCTTCGTCGGCAAGGAGGAAGGTCGTAAAGACCGGTCCCTTGGCCAGGGTGAATTCTTCACTTTTAAGGTTGAACACATTCGTCCCGACGATATCGGCCGGCATAAGGTCCGGGGTGAACTGGATTCGGTTAAACTCGCAGCCCAGCACATGGGCCAGGGTCCGCACCAAGAGCGTTTTCGCGATACCGGGGACTCCCTCGACCAGCGCATGATGATTGGTAAAAATGACGATCAGTGCCTTATCCACCACGTCCTCCTGGCCGATGATGACCTTCGCGACTTCCTGTCTTGCCCGAAGGAGCACTTCATGCAGTCGATCCAACATGCCATCCATAAAACCTCCTTTGTAACGGAAACATCGTGTCAGTGAATAGTATCAGTGTCAGAAAAAACCGCCTTAAAACTTAAACTGACACTGGGTATTTATCGCCGCCCTCCCAGGCCACTGATCTCCCGATAGGCCTGCACGGCGTTGCGCTTCTTCTTCGGCTTAGTACGATCTTCGGCAATGATCTCTTGAATGCGAGGCAGCAGGGCTGAAAGGTTCTGTCTGCCGTGTGTAAAGGAGTGCTTCCATTCCTCCAGGCAGGCGGTAAGGATACGTTCAGGAGAAATATTGCGACGCAGCAGATTCGTAAACCCGGTGACCGCATCCTTTTCCGGATCGACAGAGGCCCTTTCCTCTTCTACATCGGCGGGAACGAGCCTGGCGGCTTGTTTCCAGACCGTGAGCAGGGCCAGCCCAATGAGCGAAATGAAGAAAGGAGCCAGCCCATATTTTCGAAGGAGCGTGGCGATTCCAGGGCTCTTGGACACGCCGAGATGGGTTTCGTCAAAAACGATCTTTCGACGAGTGCCGCATAACCAGGAGAGAAGCTTCGGATATCGTCTATTCTTCATCGCCTCGTTGCTGAGGAAAAAGGAGTCGGAAGACAAAACAATGCTGCCCTTGCCGTAGGATCGTTCGATGAGCACCGGCTTGCCCGCTCTGGCATAAAGAGTCCGCCAGGCATCATCCTGGGGTTCAAAAAACAGGGTGCTGTGCCAGGCAAGCGAGGCGGGCAGGTCTTTCTCCGGCCTGCTCAAGTTTGCCTCTGCGTTCTTTTCCTTTGAAAACTCGGTCAACACGGACCAGCGCCTGGAAAGATCGACATATCCTTTGCGGTTGAGTCCCTGCTCTTCTTCCTGGTCTTTTTCTTCGTCTTTTTCTTCGCCTTTTTCTTCGCCTTTCTGTTTATCCGGATTCTCTTCTAACTTGGAATCTTTCTTCCCCTTATTCTCTGAACCTATGGCGGGCTGGGCTTGGGTAGGAAAAAAGGAGATGACAACGCGTCCTCCACCCAGGGCAGCCTCCTCGATCGCCTTCGCCGATGCCTGTCGCATTGCGAAGAAGCGGGATGTTCGAAAGCCAAAGAGAAAGAGGGTCGCCTCGGATAATCCGGATGCCTTCTGCAGAGGTTCAACATTGCGCGTCGTTTCGACTCCCGGCAGGAGACAGAGGGCTTCATAAAAGGCTTGGGTCCCCAGTGGATCCGGACGATACGAGGAATAACGCGGATAGGCGTCGCCCTTCTCGAAGCGCAGCGTCAGAAGATGGATCATCCCATAGATGAAGAGGACGGTGACGATCAACAGGAAAAAAGCCCGTAAGAGCTTACCCTTGTGCATGGCTCTTGATCCTCTCCTGATTTCGTCAGAAAGCGGTCCATGATTCCCGGAGTGACTTCGTGCAAGCCGTACCAGGCACCTTCAAAGACGGCTCTGTTTTCTGCAAAGACTCCCGCCAGCTGCGGTTGGGTATGAGAACGGCGCCGAAGCTCCAGCTCATACTCCCGATCGGACTTGTATTTAGCGATCGTGATCAACTCCTGGCGCGCCAGGCAGGCCAGGGTTGCCAGATAGAGGGCGCGCAGCGCCAGCCTGAGTTCTCCCTTTTCCATCAACTCCTCCGGCCAGATGGAGCCAGTCCTCTTCGGGAAGTGCCGTAGCATCCACGTCTTCCCGGGTGATGTCAGGAACGATTTTGACAGAAACGTCTGCCGTGACCCTTTCGGGCCTTCTATGTCTCCATGCCCGCCACGCAAGAAAGGCCAGCACGGCTGCGATGCATGCCAATGGGATGATGATGAATGCCCGCGAAAAGGAGGTCCAACGGGAGTCCGGCTTCTCCAGCTGGGGCAAGGACGGAATGATGACGGGAGAGAATGTCCCTGATAAAGTCCCAGAGCCTTCACCCACCCCTTTTTGACATAGCTCCACCCCGTCCTCAAGGGTGCTCATGATTGAATCGAGAAAATCGTCGACTGCAGTGTGGCTGCGTACAACGTGCGGAGGTTTTTCGCGCGGCATGCGCCAGCTGTATTCAGGGTTGTGCATGACGCTCTCAATGGCGGAATCGAGCTGTTGGGCCGAGACAGAGGCGCCAGCATCGCTCATCGCGGTTGGTCCCGGTTGTGCGAAAGCCTTGCCGCAGGAGCCGAAAACAAGAAAAACAGCAATGACGACGGCGGCCATAGACTCCGGCCGGGCACATGAGCGAAGCTCTACCTTGAGGTCTTCACCGGTCCGCAGAGATTCCCCGTAAAAACAGCGCAGACAGTAGGAGGCCTTCATGAGCGGGTCGAGGCAGAGATAGCTTAAACTGCAGACAACAGCATAAAAAGTGCATGTTCATGTGGACTCCGCTGATGGAGAAGACGGTTTCGACGTCAAAGAGGGTCTTCAGGAGCCAGGGAAGCAAGAGCAAGGCGATGCCGATATTCAAGGCGGTGATCATCCCCAGGGGACAGAGGGGAACGACCACCAGCGCCGCAAGGATCATGAGGAGGGGGACGGATGCCTCGGGATTGAGCGAAGACGATACGGGAACGATGACAAAGATAAAGAATGCGGCAAGCACGAGGAGAAAAGGGCTCGTCAGCCAGAGGATCAAGGTATTCTGCATGGGCCAGAGCGAGGCCTGACGCCAGGATTTCCGCACGACGGCCCTCAGGTTGCCCTCGTCCCCGCTCCCCATCAGACTGACATTCTGAAAAAAGGCGAATGCCTGAGGGAAAGGAAGCATGATGATGAAGGCGACGGGCAGAATAAGAATACTCCACGGTTGGAGTGGCGGTTTGAATAGCGGCAGCGCGCAGCCATGCGGCGTAAACCCCATCCGGGGGACGATTCCCCCCTGATCCTCTCGAAGAGACGGCGTGCATACAGGCTCTGCCAGGTTTTCATCCAGATGAACAAGAGAGTCAAGCCCCAGGAGGCTTCAGGACAGTGCCTCCAGGCATCGGCGCCGGTGCTCATGTCGGTCCAGAAGTAGAGGAGTCCCAAAATAAAGGGAAGGCTGCCGAAATAGTAAGGTGCGAGGAGGACCGGATTCGCACGCAGCAGGTGCGTGGCTTCTTCCAGGATGTCAACCGCCGACTTTCCGCCGCGATCTCTGCTCTTGTGCTTCATGGATCCGCCGATTCCTCCTGCCCGATCGCCACCTCATGGAAGGAGGATGGGATGGTGAGTAAAGCCTTGCCGAGCAGGTAGAAGGACGACCAGAGCAGCAGCACGCCCACGAGGACCTGGGCGAGCCGCGCGAGCCAAACCAGCCGGTATCGTCTGACCGTCTTTGGGCTGAGACGTTTCAGACAAGAAGCGCAGATGACCCGATCGTCGTGCTCGCTGATGCATTCCCGGCAGAAGGTGCGTCCGCATTCCGGGCAGCGTGCGACGGCTTCACGAGAGGCATGATTGAAACATCGCTCCTGGGCGATACTCATTCCTTGACTTCACCCCCTGAGTTCTGACCGGGGCGAGAAGCGCTTGCCGAATCATCACGGTGCCTTTTCACCCTGACGAGGCCAAGTGCGCCCAGGACAAGGGAACAGGCGGCTGCGAAGGCATAGACACCCATGACCAGGGGCGAGTCTTGAGGCGACAGATCAAGCATGACCCGGTACATGTCCCATTGCGTAATCATCCTATCAGGTCTTGCTGGTCATCAACGTCGTCATCATGAGTACGTAGCTCAGAAGAAAGGAAACACAGACAAAGCCCAGCGATGCCCAGGTCATCTTTCGAACGGTGCTTGGGATATCGCTTTCATGCTGTTTTACAAGGGCGACAATGACAAGAATGGAGTATGTTAGCGTCAACACAGAGGAAACACCAGTCATGGTTGCGGTGTGATAGAGAAGAAGGATGCCGGTCAGAATGCCATCCAGTCAGAATGAGGCCAAAGGCCATCAAGTGTACGGTACCGTCGTCATGACGGATCTGGTGTCCTCTGGCATGGGGCTGTCGCAATGAGCGCGTACGGTACGGATGCGAAATTCCTTGATTTTGGTCGATGCTGACTTCTTCAGGGCCGAGTCTCCCCTGGGCCCTTTCGATAGCCGGCCGAAGCGTTTCAATCACTTTGCGTGCTACCCGCAGGCGATTGAGCGAGGGAAGTTGGTCCTCTTGCACGGCAGTCATGATATGACAGATGCAGGTTGGACCTCTCAAGGATATTGATCAGCAGGAAGACAAGAAACGTTCCGGAGAGAATCCAGAAGAAAATACGGAAGGATTCTACTTCGAGAAAGAGCGCTCCCATGAAGGAACAGGCGATCATCAACGCCAGGACGATACTCCAGGCGGCCCCACGTCTTGTTCTCCGGGTGATGATGGCCTGGATATCGGAGAAGTAGAAGCGTTTGTAATCCTCGGAGAAGCCATTGCTATCCACCGCAAGGATATGGTCATTTCCCAGGTAGAGCGAACATCTGGAGAGTGAGACGGTAATGAAACCTCTTCTGCGGGGGCCTCTTCCCGGAAGTCGCTTGTATTGGGTTTGTGCCATCCATGCTTGTATTCACCGCCTCGAGACGAAATAGACGATGCCAGTGGTCCACGCGAGGATCTGGAGGCCGGAAATGACTATTGCCAGAATGAAGCGGACCTTGGTCCGCTTGACAACACTCATGGGTGAATTCCAATGCCGGATGGAAAGATAGATGGCGACAGGGGCTGTGACTATTGTAAACCAGACTGTGATTATTGGGAACAAGGCGAGCCTGAGCGCAACGCCGTCATAGAGCACCCGATGACGGTCAAGGTTGATGATCCTGCCTTTTTTCTTCCCTGTTTCCAGACAGGCCGGACAGAGGTGCTTCCCGCCCAATTCCACGTCGCAGAGGGCGCACAGGAATCGCCCGCAATGGTCGCAAGGGAGGACGGCCTTTTTTTTGGGATGGTAATAGCAGCTCGCCTGGTCATCGATCAGCGCCTCTCCTTCCTTTCCCGGCTGAAGACCTCGAAAAAGGGCCGGAAACACATCGATTGTAATCGGCGCATGACAGGATGGACATGGGATAAGATCCGGAGTGTTATAGTACCCCGGAGGAATCGAGCGTATGACAGTGTGTGCAGGAGATTTCTTCCATTGATCCTAGGCTTTCACGACCCTCGTATCGCAGATGCGATCATGGAGCGCCCGTTTTTCCTCATCGAAAGCCACCATGATGTAGCCAATGCAAAGAATGATAGAGCTGAGCAAGTTCTGCAAAGAACCTGCCGCAGGCCCGGCCATAGGTGATCTTCTCACCGTCCGGTCTCACGACCTTGAGACCGCATGCCATTTTCCCAGGGGTGGCGCTGTATTTGCCGAGGAAATAGGTGACGTAGGCAACGCTAAGGGCAAGGGAAGAGACGTTCTGGATGATGGCGACTCCGATGCCTGTGCCTTATCACTGAAATTTCCAAAAATCCGAGAACAAATCCGACGACACCGAGGATGATTCCGTCGATGAATTCTGGCTCCAACGCGGATCCAGAATCCGGCATACACCATTTCTCCCGCAACGGTCACACCCTCCTTCAGCTTCTGCACAAACAGCGGTTTGCACTTACCGCACACCAAAGCATCACCGAATTGGATGAGTTCATCGTCAAAATACACCATTCCGCATTGGCTGCAGTTTTTCGCCGTCCTCGACGTTCGACCTTCTGAAGGACCATTGGAGGGAATCTGAAAGAGGTCTTCTGATGGAATGTCTAAATTCAATTCTAATGCGGCCCTTGGGGAGACTTGTGAAAGCGCATTTGAAAAAGCCCTCGGAGGGGGGGCTTCGGAAGAGTCCTTGAGGAGGGAGGACTTGAAGGAGGTCTCGGAGAAGCTCTTCGAGGAGCCTCCGAGGGAGCTTCGAGAACGGCGCCACAGGCCTTGCAGGTGGCACTAGGCAATTGCGTCAACCCACACTTAGAGCATTTTGCACCGTATAGCATGTTTCAACACCTCTCTCTCATTGAATTGTCTGGTTCCCGTTAGTCGACTTTATTCTTTCTCCTCGCGCGGAAAGCAGCGAATTTTTTTAACCGGGTCAACGGATTCTTGATCTCCACCGCTGACCAAATCGACTCACTGAACAAAGCAATTCCGATGCCAACAGGATTTTATTTAACAATTTCAAATAATTGTGTTTAGTTGAATGTACAAGAAAGCCAAAAGTGGAAAATTTTTTGCCATTCTCGCCAAAGAATGTCCAAAAATGTGTAATAGCAAAGAAATCATATAGATAGAGTACTAATATCGTCAATCATCGAAGGCGTTTTGGAGATAGACGGACAAACTATGTTTTCACCACGGGCGTCGTCCCCTGTCTGTGACGGGCAGAGGCGATTCAGACATGGACTTGAGGGAAGGGAACGGGCTAGAAGAATTCCTAAAAATACCCTTAGATTTTCAATGAAATACAGTAAATCCCCCATTTACGATATCAGCCTTTTTCTCGTAGTGTACAAGGAGTACAAACAAAAACCTTTCGGGTCGTCGAATACCTGGGCTGTTCCTGATAAGAATGAAAACACCACTCGCCATAAAAATCTCGATTTTACTCATGGGAGTTATTTTTTCCTACGGCCCTCTCTATGCTCATGTGGAGCAATCAAAAGATCTTTCCGGAATCGGAATCGACGAGAAGCTGGGTCAATTTGTCCCTCTTGACCTGACCTTTAATGACGAATTCGGCAACCCGGTTATCCTCAAGCAATTGATTCACACACCCATCATTCTTGCCCCTGTCTATTTGCACTGCCCCAATGTCTGCAGTCTTCTACTGCAGAACCTGGCGGACGTTTTGGACAAATTACCGGCTGAACCGGACAAAGAATACAGCGTGATTTCAGTCAGTTTTGATGAAACAGAAAAGCCGGAACTCGCCCTTGAGAAGAAGAGAACTTATTTGAAAATGATCCGAAAACCCTTCTCTGAAGACGCCTGGAGGTTTTTGACTGGAGACAAAGAGACTATTCACGAGCTGACGGATGCCATTGGATTCCATTTCAAGAGAGTGGGGCAAGATTTTGAACACCCCGTGGCTTTAATCATTCTTGCCCCTGATGGAAAGATCATCCGCTACATGTACGGGGCGGATCCCCTCCCCTTTGACCTGAAGATGGCCGTCGCTGAAGCTTCCCAGGGGAAGATCGGCCCTGCCATCAGCAAGGTTGTTCGATTCTGCTTCCGTTACGATCCTAAGGCCAATAAACTCGTGTTTAATACGTTGAAAGTGACCGGAACCGTCACCCTGATTTTTGCGTTATCCTTTATCGTGTTTCTTCTTTTCAAAGGCAAGAAACAGCAGACTCAACAGGAGCAACAGGAATGACATCAACCGGAGCGGCGGAGAGCATTCGTCCAAGGACCAGTTTTTATCAAGACCACGGCCGATATCGCGGAATCCTTTCATGGGTTCTCACCTCAGACCACAAAAGAATCGGCCTTCTTTACTTTATTTTTGTCATCGCCTTCTTTTTTAGTGGAGTGGTCCTGGGATTCTTCATGCGCCTGGAGATGATTGCCCCCGGAGGGGCCATCATGAAACCCCGGACATACAATTCTCTTTTTACGTTGCACGGGATCATCATGATCTTTCTGGTCGTCATCCCTGCGATTCCGACCATTTTTGGGAATTTTTTTCTTCCGATTCAAATCGGGGCCAGAGATGTTGCCTTCCCGAGAATCAATCTTTTATCCTGGTGGCTCTATATTTCCGGGGCAGCGATTGTCGCCCTCTCCGTCTTCACCGGCGACGGACCTCCTGATACAGGGTGGACATTCTATGCGCCGTACAGCCTAAGGACCACGGTCAATGTCCCCCTTGCGGTTTCTGGTGTCTTTGTTTTGGGCATGTCCTCGATTTTGACGGGTATCAACCTCGTAACAACCACCCACAGACTGAGGGCTCCCGGAATGACCTGGAAGCGTCTCCCTCTCTTTGTGTGGGCGATTTACGCGACGTCATGGGTTCAAATTCTTGCCACTCCGGTGATCGGGATTACCATGGTACTGATTTTCCTCGAGCGATTCTTTGGAGTGGGGGTATTTGACCCGGCCAAGGGAGGCGATCCCATCCTTTACCAGCATATGTTCTGGATCTACTCCCATCCAGCCACTTACATTATGATCCTTCCGGCCATGGGAATCGTCTCGGATGTGGTCCCGGTGTTTGCCAGGAAAAAGATTTTTGGATATATGGCAATCGCTCTCTCGGGGATAGCGATCGCCGCCGTGGGATCGCTCGTCTGGGGCCATCATATGTTTGTCAGCGGGCAGAGTGATTTTGCCAACCTCCTCTTCTCCCTTCTCACTTTCTTGGTGGCCGTTCCCAGTGCGATCAAAGTCTTCAATTGGGTCGCTACTCTCCATAAAGGCTCCATCGTCCTTGAACCCCCTCTCCTGTATTGTCTCTCCTTCATCTTTCTCTTTTCGATTGGTGGACTGACAGGCTTGATCCAGGGGGCCCTGGCTCCGAATGTCCACCTCCACGATACTTATTGGATCCCGGCCCATTTTCATTACATCATCTTCGGCGGGATGGGATTCGGTCTCTTTGCAGCTTTTCACTACTGGTTCCCCAAGATGTTCGGCCGGATGTATAACCGAAAAACAGCAAGAATGGCATGGGTCATCATGTTCGTCGGATTTAACATCTTCTATTTCTCCATGCTCCTTCTGGGCTGGCAGGGGATGCCGCGGAGATATTACGACTATCTCCCTCAATTCCGGACCCTCCATCTGACAGCGACCTTCGGTTCCTGGATTCTCATCGCTGGGCTGATTGTCATGTTTGCCAATCTTTTCCGTGGACTCTTTAAGGGTGAAAAGGCAGAAGACAACCCCTGGGGCGCAGCGACGCTCGAATGGCAAATTCCCTCCCCGCCCCCAACAGAGAACTTTGAAAAAATTCCGGTCATCCAACACGGCCCCTATGATTTTAAGGAGTTTTCTAGAAATGGATGAGGCGAAAACACTCGTTCTTGAAGAGACCAGGGAGCATACCAGCGCAAAATTGGGCATGTGGCTTTTCATCCTGTCCGAGCTTCTTCTCTTCGGGGGGATGTTCATTCTCTATTCTGCGTACCGGTATAAAAACCCGGTCGATTTTCATCATGCCTCGCGGGAGCTTGAGGTTCTTCTCGGAACCCTCAACACCATCATCCTCCTGACGAGCAGTTTAAGCATGGCCGCTTCCATTTCGGCCCTTCAGAGAGGACAGCGTCAATTATCCATGGTCTTGTTGGTGGTCACGATGGCCCTTGGCCTTCTGTTTCTCGTCGACAAGGGCTTTGAATGGGGGACGAAGATTGAACATGGTATTTATCCGAATTCTCCGACCCTTTTGGCCCGCGCGAATGGCGAGATTCTCTTCTACGGCCTTTATTACGTGATGACAGGACTCCATGGGCTCCATGTCCTCGTGGGAGTCTGCGTTCTTTTTGGGATGCTGATGCTCATTGCAAAAGACAGGATAAACCAGACGCGTTTCGCCTCCCTGGAAAACGCCGGATTGTACTGGCACCTGGTCGATATCATCTGGATCTTTCTGTACCCCCTGTTCTATTTGATTACGTAATACCCCACCCTCCTTGAGAGACGGGGCATCATGGGGATGGAGGGTAAATATGGATGGGACAGGTGGTCAACTTTGTCAGCTGACCACCTGTCCCATCTTGCAACGAAAGTGTAATGAAGATAGAGTGGGAGAATTCCAAGAAACGGGGCAGGCAGACGGGTGAAAAAGCTTTAGAGCGCAACCTTATTAAATATGACACTCACGGAAGCAAGCCATGCAAAAATTCACTTTCTCGCAACAGAGACAATGACCCCTCACATTAAACGCGCGCATTCTAAAGCTTTGGAATCCGGCTGTCTGTTCCGTTTTTCCCCTCCTCTGCTCGATTGCGGCATAATCTCTGAGCAAAAGAGAGAATAGTGGAATCTTGAGAGGGAACGGAGCGAAGATGGTGAAGTATCGAACCTATCTCCTGGTCTGGGTGGGTCTGGTCATCCTGACAGGATTGACATTTAGCGTTGCAGGGAGGGAACTCGGCGGCTGGACCGTTCTCGTCGCTTTGGCGATCGCAGGGACGAAGTCCGGACTGGTCCTAAACTATTTCATGCACCTCCGTTCCGAAAGACTCCTCATCTTCAGAGTGCTCATCCCCCTGGTCATGGCCGTTTTCCTCATATTCATCCTCCTGACCTTTGCAGACCTGGCCTTTCGAGGTGACGTAAAATGAATTTCCTGGGATCGACAGGTTTATCAGGCAGGGTAGTAGACAACGTCTTTCTCTATATTCTCATCATCTGCGTTTTCCTCCTGGGGCTCATCACCTTCTTGATGATTTACTTCGTGATCCGCTACCGGCGGGAAAGACACCCTACGCCGGCGGATATCGAAGGGAGCACCTGGCTGGAAATTACCTGGACGGTCATACCGACGCTGATCGTTCTCACCATGTTCTATTATGGACTGACCGGCTTCGAATTCTTAAAGAAGGTCCCCGAGGGGGCAATGGTGGTCAACGTGATGGCCCGCCAGTGGTCCTGGCTCTTTCAGTACGAGAATGGGATCCAGGACACGAAGTTGACGGTTCCGGTAGGAAAACCTGTCAAACTCCTCCTGAGGTCGCAGGACGTCATCCACGGCTTTTATGCGCCCGCTTTCCGGATCAAACAGGATAGCGTCCCGGGAATGACGAACACCTTATGGTTTCAGCCGACCGAAGTAGGAACGTATGATGTGATGTGTTCACAGTATTGCGGGCTCGAGCATTCCCACATGCTTTCAAAAATTATGGTTCTTCCCCAGGAAGAGTTCACAAAGTGGTACCAGGGAAAGGGGGCAGAAATGGCGGTAAAGGGCCCTCCCCCGGGATCGCAACTCTACCAGGTTAAAGGGTGTGTCGCCTGCCACAGCACCGATGGAAGTCCCCGGGTCGGCCCGACTTTCAAGGGACTTCTTGGAAAGAAGGAGGCGGTCACCAGCGGAGGGAAGAAGGAGATCCTGGTGGTGGATGAGGCTTTCATCCGGAAATTCATATTAGAGCCCAACATGGTCCACATTGAAGGATATCCTCCCATCATGCCCAAAATAAGCATGACCGACCAGGAGCTCGCGGCACTGGTCGACTATATAAAAAGCTTGAAGTGAGGGAGAACGTGAGGACAACCGCCATCCATGTGAGAGGCATCTTCGGTCACCCAATCTACCTAACGAGAGAGTGTGCCAGTCTATTTCTTCAGCTCACAAAGATAAAAATCTCTCTCCTTGCCACCCTCTCGACGGCCACAGGGTATCTTCTCGCAACGGGAAGGATCACGATTCACATGCTTGTGCCAACGGCAGCCGTTTTCCTTCTCGCCTGCGGCTCCTGTGCCCTCAATCAATATCAGGAAAGCGAAATAGACCAACGGATGGAAAGGACAAAATCGAGGCCCATCCCTTCCGGAAGGCTGGATCCTGAGACGGCCCTCTGGATCTCACTAAGCTTGATTCTTTCAGGGGCTCTCACCCTCTTTTTCGGAGCCGGGGACCTGGCATTGGCTTTAGGTCTTTTTGCTGTTCTCTGGTACAATATAATCTATACGCCTCTCAAGCAGAAAACGGCCTTTGCGGCCGTTCCGGGCGCTCTGGTCGGAGCGATACCGCCTGCCCTGGGATGGGTCGCAGGAGGGGGAGAGATATTCGATCCCAGGATAGGAGGGGTCGCGCTCTTCTTCTTCATCTGGCAGATCCCTCATTTCTGGATTCTCCTGCTAGTTGCTTCAAAAGATTACGAGAACGCCGGGCTTCCTTCCATCACAAGAATCTTTTCGACGGAACAGATCAAAGGAATCATTTTTATCTGGCTTTTGTCTACAGGAGTTTCATCTCTTATCTTTCCTTTATTCGGCTTTTTGAATTCCTTCATTTTCTATATGTTATTAACGGCCGCAGTGTTTTGGCTCTTTTGGAGTGCCACCATTTTTTTAAGGTCTCATGATGATAAAGACTCGGTGAGGGCCACCTTCATCAAATTGAATATTTTTGCCGTCTTCGCCATCTCACTCCTTTCCGTTGACAGATTGTTGAGTTGATGATTTTGAAGTGATGCGGCATCGGTGGCCGATTTTGACTTGACAGATTTGGAAGCTTGCGAATAGACTGAAACTATGAAGAAGAAAGTCGCTTTTCTCGTGGCGGTGGTCCTCGTGCTTCTTCTTGCCACGGTTGCATGGTTTCGCTTCCGGGTTCCGACGAAATCCCTTCTTTTCTCCGTTTTCCCAATTTTGAGAAGTGAGCCTGTCGATCAACCTATCCGCTTCAGTCATATTCACCATAAGGAAGTCGCCAAGTTGGACTGCATTTTTTGCCATCGATATGTTGGCGAATATCGTGCCGCAGGGATCCCGAACATAGAACTCTGCCGAATCTGTCATTCTAGCGATGCAATCAGTAAGAGACCCGAGGCATTAAAAGTGGTTGAATATGTCAAGGCGGGGAGAAGGATTCCGTGGAACCGAATGTACGAGCTTCCTAAATTTGTCGTCTTTCCTCACTGGGTCCATATCCAAAGTCAAATTGACTGTTCCACCTGTCACGGGGTTACCGGCATCAGTGATGTCCCTGTCAGGATGGTTGACCGAATATATATGGAGTGGTGCGTGGATTGCCACAAGAGGAGAGAAGCGGATACGGATTGTTATACATGCCACTCGAGTTAAGCGCAGAGAGATATGGAAGCACCAAATCCCAAGCACCAAATTTCAAATAAATTCCAATCACCCAAATTCGAAACAAAATCTGTTTTGGTCATTTGAAATTCGAAATTGGAGCTTATTTGGGATTTGGAATTTGTGATTAGGGATTTTAGACCCAATACTCTGTGCAGATTTAGATTAGGGCGATGAAGATTAATAGAAGAGAATTGCTAAAGTTGATGGGGGCGGCAACCCTGGGGGCGGCGCTGCCGGATGAACTCCTCCATGCCTTGCCCAAAGAGGGGGAATGGATTCCGTATGAGGAGTATTGGTCCACGGGTATCTGTCTTCAATGTCCCAGCGGATGCGGCCTCCGCATTCGCTCCGTCAACCATTGGCCGGTCAAGTTGGAAGGAATAAAGGATTATCCCATCAACAAAGGCCGGCTCTGTCCAAAGGGTCAATCGGGCCTTCAGGTCCTCTACGATCCGGATCGAATCCGCCATCCCTTGAGGAGAAAAGGCAAAAGAGGAGAAGGGAGCTGGGAAAAGATTTCATGGGAGGAAGGTCTCCGGCTCGTTGTCGACAGATTGAAGGACCTGCGGCGAGAGGAAAGACCTCAAGGTCTGATGGCCTGGGGAGGACGGTACCGCGGTCACATGGGAGAACTAATGGCGCGATTTATGGAAGCCTATGGCTCTCCCAACCACCTTGGAAATTCTGCGAGGGGCTCCGAGGGCATTTTAAAGGGTCATCTTTTCACCATGGGTGTAAGAGACTTTCTGGCGATCCACTGGGAAGAGGTGAATTATGTCCTCTCCTTTGGGGCCAGCCTTCTGGAAGCATCGAGACCTTCAATAAGAAATCTCTGGGGCTATGGATTTCTAAGAAGAGGAAGGCCCGGCATCAGGGGAAAAATTGTCCAGATCGAGCCGAGATTCTCTGTGACCGCATCAAAGGCAGACCAATGGGTTCCCATTCAGCCCGGGACCGATGGAGCGCTGGCTTTGGGGATTGCTCACTGGATGATCAAGGAGAAAAAATACGATCGCCCGTTCGTGGACCGCCATACCTTTGGATTCGAGGACTGGAAAGATCGTGACGGGAATCCCCATATGGGTTTCAGCACCCTAGTGCTCAAAGAATACTCACCCAAGCAGGTCTCTTCATTAACAGGGGTATCCGAAGAGATGATCGTTCAGATGGCAAAAGAATTCTCATCTCACCTCCCCGGGATCGCCATTTCCGGAAGGGGGGTGGGCATGCAAACCAATGGAACCTACAGTCAGATGGCGATCGACAGCCTCAATGCCCTGGTCGGTTCGATCGATTCCCCGGGGGGGCTCCTGGTGCAAAGAAAGCCTCCCTTCCAAAACTGGCCTGCTCTTCAGAAAGACGACATCGCTCAAAAGGGCCTTTCTCAACCCAGGATCGACGGCGCGGGAACGATTCCCTTCCCCTTTGCAGAAGAGCTCCCTTCCGCACTTCCGGAAAGGATCGAGAAAGGCCGAACCTTACCCCGTAGACACCCTTTTCCTGTACTATACCAATCCTCTATTCAGCCTTCCTGAAAACCGAAAAACTTCGGCCTGCTTTAGAAAAGGTCCCTTTCATCGTCAGCTTCTCACCTTTCATGGACGAGAGCAACAATGGTTTCTGATCTGGTCCTTCCGGATGGGACCTTCTTTGAGCGCTGGCAGGATGACGGTGTGGAGCCCGGATCGGGTTTCCCGATGTTCGGGCTGCGGAGTCCCACGATGGATCAGCCTCTCTACGACACCCGCAATACAGGGGATGTCATTATTCAGATAGCACAAGGAGTCGGCGGAAATGTTGGCAAATCATTTCCATGGAAGAATTTTCAGGACGCCTTAAAGGATGCCATCAAAGGAGTTTTTGCATCAAAACGGGGGTCGATCCAGGCTAAAGATTTTGATCAGTTCTGGGATACCTTAGTCGAGCGAGGGGGTTGGTGGGATCCTCATTATCCCTTCGGAGAATGGAAGAGAAACTTTAACACTCCGTCAGGAAAGTTTGAGTTCTTTTCCCTGGCGATGGAACATGGTCTGAAGGAGATTTCGAAAAGGAGCCAAAGGGATCTGGGTCATGTCTTAGGAGAACTCAAAATTGAGGCGAGAGGAGACAAGGTCTTTCTCCCTCATTTTGAAGAACCCCGATGGGTCGGGGAAGAAAAGGAATACCCTTTCCATCTCATCAACTACAAACTGATGACCATGGCGGAGGGGAGAGGAGCGAATCAACCCTATCTTCAAGAAATCATCGGACCTCATCTCTATGAAAAATGGGATTCCTGGGTCGAGATCAATCCGGAAACCGCTAAGAGCCTCGGGATCAAGGATGGAGATCCTGTTTGGGTGGAATCTCCCGCAGGGAAACTGAAATCGAAAGCAAGGCTTTTTCCGGGAACCCACCCGAAGTGCATTCATATTCCCTATGGACAGGGCCACAAGGCTTATGGCCGCTGGGCAAGAGGGAGGGGGATCAATCCAAATGACCTTCTTCCGAGAGAATACGATCATCTGGGCGGGTTTGTCTCTTTCTCTTCAGCGAGGGTGAAGGTGTACAAGGCCTAGAGATGATAAGGCGTAGGGAGATGGGGAGATAAAGCGATTATTTGACTCCCTGAGAGCGGTGAAAGAAGGATGTTGATAAAAATCACAGTGATGGCAATGGGGCAAAGAGATGTACCGCTGGGGGATGGTAATCGATCTGGATAAATGCACGGGATGTCAGGCTTGCGTCGTGGCCTGCCGGCAGGAGAACAACATCCCGATTATGGGCGAGAAGTATGCCAGGCTGGGACGGGCGAAATTCTGGATGAATCTCATCCATGAGATCAAGGGAACCTATCCCGATGTGGAGATGCGCTTCATTCCCATGCCCTGCATGCACTGTGACAAACCGCCTTGTACCAAAGTCTGTCCCGTCGAAGCGACCTACAAGAACCCGGAAGGGATTGTCGCACAGGTCTATCCCCGCTGCATCGGAGTCCGGATGTGCATTTCCAACTGCCCCTACACCGTCCGCTATTTCAATTGGTATCCACCTTCCTGGCCGGAAGAGTACAAAAAGGGGTTAAATCCGGATGTATACCCGCGTAGAAAAGGGATTACGGAGAAATGCAATTTTTGCATCCATAGGATTCGAAGAGCGAAGATGACCGCCAGGAAAGAGAATCGAAGAATAAGAGAGGGTGAGGTGACTCCTGCTTGTGTCGAGACCTGTCCGAGCGAAGCCCTCTCTTTTGGAGACCTGAATGACCCACAGAGTAGGGTTTCCAAGCTCTCTAAGAGCAGACGCGCCTTCCGGCTCATGGAGGACCTTGGAACGGAACCAAAAGTCTTTTATCTAAAAGAAGGGGACTGGTATGATGGAGAGTGAGGCTGTCGCCGAAAAACATAGGCGTCTCATCGAACCACTGACCCGATGGGGGAGAGGCTCTTTGATCCTGATCAGTCTCCTCTCAGCGGTCGTCCTCTGGTCCGTCTTCGCATTTGTCTGGCAATTCATAGAGGGGTTGGGGGAGACCGGGATGGGCCACCCCGTGTCATGGGCTCTCTACCTTGTCAATTTCGTCTTCTTCATCGGGATCAGCCATGCGGGTGCTCTGGTCTCGGCAGTCCTCAGAATCACTCATGCCAGATGGGGGACTCCATTCGGCCGTGCCGCAGAGGCTGTGACTGTTTTCGCCCTGGCGGCAGGTCCGACCAACATCCTCTTCGATCTCGGTCGATCTTACCTCTTCTACTGGGTGGCTCTCCACGCCCAGTTCAAATCGCCACTCCTGTGGGATTTCACCTGCATCATGACTTACTTCACCGTCAGCAATATTTTCCTTTTAGTACTCATGGTCCCTGACGTTGCTTTCCTCAGGGATCGGTTCCCGGGCCGGAGATGGCTTTACAAGCCGCTCTCTTTCGGGTGGACGGGAACAGAAAGACAGCAACGGAATTTGGGAAAGGCGATCGCCATCCTGTGCGTCGCAGTCATCCCGATTGCCGTCAGCGTCCATACGGTGGTGTCCTGGGTCTTCGGGATGCAGACTCAACCGATGTGGCACAGCTCGATCTTCGCTCCTTATTTCGTGACCGGAGCCATCTTTTCGGGAATCGCCACGATCATTGTCGTCATCATTGCCCTAAGGAAGGCCTACCATTTTGAACATTATCTGAAGCCTCACCACTTCAACAATATGGGTTTGCTGCTTCTCGTCTTCACTCTCCTCTGGTTTTACTTTACCTTTGCTGAACATCTGACTGCGGTTTATGGAGGGGATTCTTTTGAAGTCACCGTCTTCTGGGCGAAGGTGGCCGGGAAGTATGCTCCCCTTTTCTGGACCATGGTGACTCTTTGCTTCGTGATTCCTTTTCCCATTCTTGTATTCAAGCGCACCATTCCAGGACTTCTGATCTCATCGGTTTCGATCATTATTGGGATGTGGCTGGAACGGTTCCTCATCATCATCCCCTCTTTCACTCAACCTCGCCTTCCCTATGCCCGTGGCCTTTATACGCCTTCCTGGGTGGAGTGGTCGATGACGGCGGGTCTCTGTGCAGGGTTCACTCTGGCTTTCGTTCTCTTCTCAAAACTCTTCCCGGTGATTTCCATCTGGGAAACGGAGAAGGAAGAAAAGGAAAGGGGTGAAACCGCTCATCGGATACAGGGCGAGGCGATGGATCCAGGCTCTTTTTAACGGGAAGAATCCATGTTTAAGAAAGTTCTCATTGCCAATCGGGGAGAAATCGCGGTTCGTATCCTCCGCGCCTGCCATGAGCTGGGGATCTCGGTCGCGGCTGTTTACTCCGAGCAGGATCGGGGGGCCTTGCATGTCCGCTACGCTGACGAGGCTTACTCGTTAGGCAGCGGAACCTCCGAAAACACTTACCTCTCCGGAGATAAGATTCTGACGATCGCTGAAAAAGCGGGGGCAGATGCGATCCATCCCGGATACGGATTCTTGGCCGAAAACCCGGACTTCGCTCGATCGTGCCAGGAAAAGGGGGTTGTCTTCATTGGACCCTCCGGGGAATCTCTGGAAATCATGGGTCGAAAGCTGACGGCAAGATCGAACATGACCCGGGCTTCGATTCCCGTGATTCCGGGGGGCGAATTTCCTCCGGATGACAAAGAGGGCGCCCTGAAGGCCGCCCGTGATCTGCGATATCCGGTGCTCATCAAAGCCGTTGCGGGGGGCGGAGGGAAAGGGATCCGGCGCGTGGACCGGAAGGAACAATTTTTTGAAGCGGTGCGCGTCGCAAGGACGGAGGCCAGGGCCGCCTTCGGAAATGACGCCCTCTATCTTGAGAAATACATCTCCCGCGCGCGGCACATCGAGTTTCAGATTCTGGCCGATCATTACGGGAACATCATCCATCTTTTCGACCGGGAGTGCTCCATCCAGAGGAGGTACCAAAAGATCCTTGAGGAGTGCCCTTCTCCTTTCTTAGACGACACTACCCGCCTTCGAATGGCCGGGGTGGCCCTCTCCGCTGCCATCGCCGTCAACTATACCGGGGCGGGGACGGTGGAATTTCTCGTGGACCCGGAGAAAAATTTCTTTTACCTCGAACTCAACGCCCGCCTCCAGGTGGAACACCCGGTCACGGAAATGGTGACCGGGGTGGATATCGTGAAGGCACAAATCCGCATCGCTGAAGGTGAAAAGCTTTCTCTGACTCAAAAGGACGTTCAACCGGTCGGGGCATCCCTGGTCTGCCGAATCTATGCGGAAGATCCCGAGACTCATTTCTTCCCTTCCGCAGGAAGAATTGAGAGGCTCCAGATTCCGAGCGGACCCGGGATTCGCGTGGACCTCGGAATCTACCAGGGTTATACGGTTCCGATCGACTACGATCCGATCATCGCCAAGGTCATCGCCTGGGGCCGGAATCGGCAGGAGGCCCTTTTGCGAATGGACCGGGCACTCCGGGAACTCGTCATCCAAGGGGTCAAGACGACCATTCCGTTCCACCGCTGGCTCATCAACCATCCCTCCTTCATCAAGGGGGATTTCGACACCACCTTCGTGGATCGGGAATACTTACAGAAAAAGCAGGAGCAGAAAGATTCCTTCTGGGAGACTGCCTGCATCGCCACTGCCATCCGGGCCTATCAGAAAGACCGGAAGGGCCCCGGACATGAATACAAGATCAAACTTGGGGATGCCCTTTATGACGTGAGGGTGGAATCCATCCGCGGTCGTGTCTATCGTGTTTTTCTTCTCAGTCACGACCATCACGTTGATTTTTTCGAAGTCTCGGAGAATCTTTACTCCATGATCTCGGATGGTCATTCCTACGAAGTGGATATGATGGAAAAAGGGAATCTCTATCAGGTCTTCGTGGGAGGAAGGAGTTACACGTCTGAAATCCTTGGACCGGGAAGAAGGCCTCCTTCTCCCGTCAAAGAGGGAAAACCCCCTCTCTCTCGTAAAGAGGTGGTAACCTCTCCGATGACCTGTAAGATTGCCAGGATTCTGATCAAGGTTGGAGAGGTCGCGCAGATTGGCCAGGGGCTCCTCATCACAGAGGCCATGAAGATGGAAATGGCCATCCCCTCTCCCATGAGGGGAAGAGTCAAGGAGCTTTTGGTGAAGGAAGGAGAAACCGTTGATGCAGGAGCAAAGCTCCTGACCCTGGCTCCTCTTTGAAGAGGGAACCCTTCGCCTTCTCCTTGCGCCTTTCTCTACCGTCTTCCGGCGAGAGAGCATGAATTGAAACTTACTAATTTACTAATGGGGCCATAATTGAGAAGACATAATTATACTGCTCCGGCAAATCCCCATCCCCTTCCTAACCTCCCCCTTGAAGGGGGAGGAACGTGACGCTTTCTCTCCCCGTCAGGGAAGGAGCGCAACTGTTTCCCTCCCCTTCAGGGGGAGGGAAAGGGTGGGGGTGGGCTTAATCAGATGTCTATCCAACTATGGACCGATTAATAAAAAATCCACCGGGCCAAGGAGGAAGAAAAATGAAAAAATGGACATGGACGGTGATCGTCGGATCTCTTTCTCTTTTTGCCTCATCCGGCATCGTTCTTGGAGCAGATCCTAAGCCTCCCCAGAAGACGCCCGATCTGGTAAACGTGGGCAAAAAACTCTACGACCAGAATTGCCTCCCCTGCCATGGGGCAAAAGGAGAAGGAAAGGGACCGCTTGCGGCTGCGCTCACGCCTCACCCGTCAGACTTTGCCCTGCCCCTGAAAGACTGGCCCCATACAAAAGGAGACCCGGAGAAAATCTTAGGGGTGATTACAAAAGGCATTCCGGATTCGGCCATGGTAGGGTTTCCCCAGTTATCGGACAAGGAAAGGTGGGGGTTGGTCTACAGAGTGATGGAATTTTCCGTACCGTCAGGGAGGAAGGGGAAATAAATAGTCGCGGACGAAGAGCTACCCTTCTTTCTTCTCTTCATCCTCCAATTTTTTCAGGAAGGCCTGAATGTAAACCACCTTGTCTTCTTTCAGCCTGTCGTCCCCTTCTGACTGCCCGGGAATCCTCCCGGACTGCTTATAAACTTCTTCCAACTGATGGATGACCTCCTGGAGCTTGGGATCCTCTTCCACCAGATGGTTGATCTGCTGATCAAAATACTCACCGGCCTTTTCGAGTTCGGAGAGGTCAACTTCCATGCGGGTCAAGTCCATCAATCTTTTCAGGACCGAGCAGGCCGTTTTTATATTCTTGGTCTGAAGATATTGCGGGACATGGCCCCAAAGGCTGACGCCCTTCAAACCCCTCTTTCTCGCGGCCTCGAGAATAAACGTATGAATGCTGATGGGGCCGGAATATTCCGTCAGCCCCAGCCCCGCCCGGATCAGTTTCTCCCTCAACTCCTCATGATTGAACAGGGCGCTGACCATGGGAGGATAGGTGTGAGGGATGTAATCGTAAGTGCCGCCGAGGGTGAAGATCTGGGCGACATTGAAATGTTCCGCCAGGTCGAGAAGAAGGTGAGCAAACCGATCCCATCGAAGATGAGGCTCGACCCCGTGAAAGAGGATGAGGTCGTTGAAAAGCGGAGCCTTGACATAGTAAAAATCGTTGGCGGGCGGCTTCAATTCAAGCAGCCTTCCCTCTTTAATAACCGCCATCGGCCGCAGGGAAGAGATTTGATAAAACATCTCCGTCTGAATGGAAGCGAATTTCTTGGCTTTTAAGCTGTCGATCAAATGCTGAAGAGCATAAGAAGAAACCTCTCCTGCGTTCGGCCACCCTTCAAAGCCGATGATCATGGAGGGTTTATCAAGGTTTGGTTTCTCGGTATAAATCACTTCTTCCATCAAGGCTCATCCCCCGTTCAGTATAGCCCAAAACGGGAAAAAATACGACACATCACTCCGATTTAGAGCGGTTGATCAGTCTTCCCGCTGTCACCTGACCCAGCACCACCATATCTTCCAGGGTAAGATAATGGTCTATAGAGGCATCGAAGAGAAGCTGGACGGACGGCGGAAATTCTTCGTCCCCTTCCCAGAGGACGTACTGAAGGGGCACACGGGGGAAAGCATGAAGAATGAAAGAAGCATCCCCGATCTCAACGGACTCGCCCCCGGATCGGATGCCCGTCTCTTTAAACGAGTGGGCCGACTTCCCAAATTTCCTCTGCAACGGTTCTGTCACCCGCCTGGCAAAAACACCCGCGTAGAGGAGGCCTCCCGGAATATCTTTGTACGCCGCCCATTTTCCCGTGAGGGGATAACCGTCGGCACGCATCAGATAATGAAGGAGGAGAATCCGGGTCACCAGGGAAACCACCTTTTTCGACGGAGAATGAAATTCTATTTGAGGAAACTGAATCGTATAGCGCTCCCAAAAAAAAGGAACGGTGATTTTTTCTCCCTCTTTTCCTTTTTCGTAATCTGCCCCGGCCTTCATCGCCCTCTCTTCGGGATTCATCCCCCGGATGGAAGAACAGGCAAGGTCAAGCGTCTGCTGATAATTTTTTTGCTTGGAGAGTTCCATCACTCACTCTAAAACCCCTTATCGCAAGGCGCACAGCGATTAAAATCACAAATTCCAAATCCCAAATAAGCTCCAAATCCCAATTTCAAATGACCAAACACGTCCGTATTGAAATTTTGGTGATCGGAATTTATTTGGGATTTAGCGCTTGGCATTTGGTGCTTCCGTCATCCAATCTCTTCTCTCAATTTCCTTATCGTTTCCTCGTAGTTTTCCGTCTTGAAGATACCCGTGCCCACGACGAAGATATCCGCACCGGCCCTTGAAACCTCCCTGATATTCTCAGCCTTCACTCCCCCGTCGACTTCTATCTCCAGGGGGTGACGGTTTTGATCGACGATTTTCCTCAATCGTTCGATCTTTTTCAGGGTCGAGGGAATAAAGGATTGTCCGCCAAACCCGGGGTTCACCGACATGATCAGAACTAAGTCGATTTCATCCAGAACCGGAAAAAGTGCTTTTAACGGAGTCGCCGGTTTGAGCACAATGCCCGGTCTCGCCCTCAACTGGCGAACCTTCTTGATCACCCGCTTGAGGTGAGGACACGTTTCGGCATGAACCGTCATCCAGTCGCCCCCCGCCTGGGCAAACGCCTCGATATAACGCTCAGGGTTCTCGATCATGAGATGGACATCCAGCGGCAACGAGGTCAGCTTTTTCAATCCCTGCACCACCAGAGGCCCGATGGTGATGTTGGGGACAAAATGCCCGTCCATCACGTCGACATGGATCACATCGGCTCCCGCCTTTTCAACCGCCCTTACCTCGTCGGCGAGGCGGCTGAAATCAGCAGACAAAATCGAAGGCGCTATCTTTTTCACGGATACCCTCCCCATTGTTCATGAAAGAATCTCTTCATTCTATTTCTCAGAAATCTTAAATCGGCCCTCGCCTCTTTGCAGAGAGAGATGGGTCATCCTTGGCATCCCTGGAAATACTTGACCACATCTTGCTTGAACTCTCTCACACCAACAAATTTAATCTTACTCACCTTCAAAAATAGTGTTACCACAAATGTGGGGATAATTCAAAAGGTTCTTATCAGGGGCTTATCTCCCTATCTCGGATGGCCCTAAAAAGGAAAGGAGGTTATAATTAGAAACTGGAAAGATCTATCCCGCCTTCATAACGGATTTGGGCGGGTAAAGATGTTTCAACTGCAACTTCGCCCTGAGATATAAGAATTTGTTTCAGTAAAAGAAGGCGGTTATCTTATTCAAATCCCCATCGTGTCACAGCGACAATTTTGTGGAGGTTAAGATGAAATGCGATCGATGCAGCGGGACAATGATTCATGAGGAGTTTTTCGGTCCGAATGGTTCCTTCCTCAGCTGGCGGTGCTTAATTTGTGGAGAGGTTGTCGATCAGACGATCAAAGACAATCGGGATCATCAGAGCCACGGAGGGGAGTGGGACAGAAGAGGCAAGAAGTCGGAAAGATAACCCTGCGACTCCGCATCCCGAGCCCCCCAGCACCCTCCACCTCAAGATTGGATGCCGCTGAAGAAGAAATCAAGGTATTGCACGAGAGCGTTGGTCACAAGTCGAGCATCCTGCCAATACTGGTCGAGCACCCATAGGGCAGATCCAAGGCCGGTTAGATAATGGGGGTCATAGGCGCCCTGATACTTGTCACACACCCCTTGAACGAGGAAGCGTTTTATCTTCTGCCGACCCTCTTGAGAGCCGATCAGGCCGCTGAGCGATGCCACAACAGGCTTCGTCTTCAGGGTCGAAAATCTTTCGTAGAATTGATCATATTCCTTCGCGGGTTCGGACGCCGCCGCCACCGGTGAAACCTTCTCTTCTCCCGTATCTCCCAAAAAGTCAATCCATTCATTCACCATGTGATGGTAGTCCTCTTGGCCGAGAAACTTTCGGGCCCGTTCGATGGAATAGCGGGTGATCGTCTGGTGTAAAGGCACAAAGCCTTTGCCGCTTGTCGCCCGAAGCATGTGATGGTTGGAAGCCTGTTTTTCCGTATCGGGGTTTGATTTTTTCAGGGCCGGCGTAGCGCTGAACCTCCCCTTGCAGAAATAGAGAGCCAATGCCGACAGCGCAGGCCAGGGATCCAGGTCCGTCCGCTCAAGCATTTCTGACAGAATAAAGGCGGTGCAGGAAACCGAGTGACCTAATGAGCTGTTTAAGTAACCGCTTCCGAGGAGCAAAAGACGACGGGCAAATTCCACTCCCGACTCCTGCTTCAAAAAGGCGGCCATGAGTGCCGCGGTCTTCTCCGGATCATTTGCTTGAATTGCAGTTTCAATGTTTTTGAATCCCGCAGGAGTGGGTAAACGATCCCCCCTCGGGATTTTTCCCATCTTGGGCCTCCTCGCGTACTCCCTGATTTCGAGGGAAAGGAAGGCCCCGGTCTTTCCCTCACTCAGGTAGGGCACAAGCTCCCGATAAATACCGTACACCTTGGGCAGATGCGGGTTGATGAAAGGGGGATTCTGAACTCGCTGAACCGTAGGAAAGAGAGAAAGGTGAATCTTCCAGGGATCAATCCCCTGGCTCACCATTTTTACGCATATCTCCAACGCTCTATCCACATCCGAAGCTTCAACGGCCTCCAACAAATTCCTCCCCGTAATTTCAGTCGAATTGGCACACATGGGCCTTCCCCAATCCCCCAAGGCAGACAAACTTCCTGCAGATACGAATCTCAGGAAATCCCTTCTCGTGAATCTATTCACCATAGCGAAGGAGCGCCTGGCGCCGCCTGTCCGTCAGGCAGCCGGTCAGTGATAAACGTACATCCTACCTTGTTCGTGACTCCCACGCACAAACCGTTTCGAGCGATTCACTCCTCACTTCAGCTTGCACCGGTCATTCACTCCCAGCAATTAAAACTGGAGAGTTTCCGTAATTTACTTTCCGGACCTCTCTTTAATGACTGAGATACAAGGCTCCCGGATATTCTATCCTCAGGGGCCGTCCCATAGTCAAGGACGACAATGCTTTAAGATGCCCGGTCAAGAGTGTACGCCTGATACCGGAGTTTCTCAGAGATAGGCTACCAGCGATTGCGGCCGCCGCCGCCGCCACCACCACGACCTCCCCCGAAACCGCCCCCGGATCGGCCGCCTTGGCGAGGACTCTTTTCCTGCGCCTCGTTCACCTTAATGGTCTTGCCGTCAAGGGTTGCTCCATCCATCTTGGTAATCGCTGATTTAGCATCCTCATTCTGAGCGAAGGTTACGAATCCAAAACCCCGGCAGCGCCCCGTGTCCCGGTCTGTAACGACCTTGGCTTCGGTGATTTCCCCGCAAGACGCGAACGCCTGGCGTAGATCTTCATCCTTCATGTTCCAGCTCAGTCCCCCAACAAATAGTTTCTTAGCCATAGGTTCAACCTCTCCTTTTCTGCGTTGGTTTTTCCAACGCCGTTTGATGGGTAGCACCCACTGTTCAGCGGCTGCTCCACTCGTCTAAACTAAATTTGTCTTGTACAATGCCAGACCCGTTTAGGAGGATAGACACCGGTAATTCCTCTTATCCCATCCGGCTCTGTCGAAAGCCCTCAGCCATGGGATTGAGTCTTGCCCACGAGTCACGTTCAACCGATTGCATTCACCTTGCCGGCTCATGATGAAAACACCTTTGCCCTTACCGGAGGAGTGACTCTCTTGTGTTCGTGGCGAGCGAAAATAGAAAGGCTTATCCTTGGAAAGGCGTATCGCGTTAGGGCCCGGCTCACTTTTTTCTTGTTCGACCTCTACAGCTTTTCAAAACCATACCATAAAAAGGTTAAGAATTTCAACAATATTTCTGGAACCTTCATCAATGACCGATTCAAAACAAGTATGCTCTGCCGGAATACCGGTCCGACTCCGCACCCAGAAAGTGTGAATTTTCAACGATGTCCCCCTGTTACCCGATTTCTTCTTGCCCACGATGAACGATACCTTTGCTGTGGCGTTGCCCTGGAGGGTCGACTTTGGAGGTTGTTTCAAGAATTATTAGATATGTTATAATGAGTACTAACCCAAAAGCCGGAAGGTAATCGTGAAACGCCAGGGAAAAAACTATAAATGGAATCTCTTGATGGTCGTCATTCAATAACCCCGGAAGGAGGAAGTCTATGAAAGGCGGATACGCGGGCAAATTACTCTATGTAGATTTGACGAAAAAGACTCTCAAAGAAGAGGCACTCTCAGAGAAATTAGCCAGAAACTTCCTCGGGGGATATGGCATTGGGGCCCGTGTTCTCTACGATAGGATGAAACCGGGGGTTGACCCACTGGGCCCAGACAACATTTTAGGTTTTATTGCCGGACCCTTGAACGGGACAGGGGCCATGTTTGGCGGCCGGTACATGGTGGTCTGCAAGTCACCGGTCACAGGCGGGTGGAACGATGCAAACTCGGGCGGGTTTCTTGGGCCAGAGTTAAAAAGAGCTGGCTATGACGGCCTATTCATTTCCGGTGCTTCGGATAAACCTGTCTATCTTTTTATCAAAGACGGGAAGGCTGAGATAAGAGATGCGAAAGCGCTTTGGGGAAAAGACTGCACGGAAACGGAGGAGGCCTTGGTTCGAGAAACGGGTGAAGGCAAGCTTCGGGTTGCAGTCATCGGTCCTGCAGGTGAAAAGAAGTCCCTGATGGCCTGTGTCATCAACGATAAACATCGTGCAGCAGGCCGGGGCGGCCTTGGCGCCGTGATGGGTTCGAAGAACCTCAAGGCCATTGCCGTGAGGGGTACGGGAAAAATTCCCGTGGCCGATCCTGAAAAGGTTAAAGCAATCAACACGGAAGTCTTAGCGTTCATGAAGAATGGACCTACCCTCGAACAGATCAAGCTCTTTGGCACCTATGGTACGGGCGGAATGACGGCGGGAAACGCCCTGAGCGGGGATGCCCCTGTGAAGAACTGGAACGGTGTGGGCGTTGTAGACATGGGGGAGGAATCTGCGACAAAGCTTGGAACGTTTACTTTCGATGCCAAGTACAACACAAAAAAATATGCCTGTGCCAACTGCCCTCTTGGCTGCGGAGCCCATTACAAGGTGGATGATGGAAAGTGGCCCGTGGGAGACACGGATCGTCCGGAATATGAGACGTTGGCAGCCTTTGGAACCATGACTCTGAACGACGATGTCGAAGCAATCATCAAATGTAATGATATTTGTAATCGATATGGTCTGGACACCATCTCCGTGGGTTGCACGGTTGCCTGGGCGATCGAATGCTATGAGAACGGGGTATTCACCCAAAAAGAGACCGAAGGAATTAAGCTGACCTGGGGAAATCCTGAAGCCATGGTGGCGATCACACAGGCGATTGCGGATCAAACGGGTTTCGGAAAGATCTTAGCCCTGGGCTCGGCAGGGGCAGCCAAGAAACTGGGAAGGGGGGCGAAATACCTCCAAACGGTGCGGGGGATTGAGGTTCCCATGCATGATCCCCGCTTTTCACCCCGATTTGCGAGGACTTATCAGTATGACCCCACCCCCGCCCGCCACGTGAAAGGGGGGTTGGGGATACCCGATTTCCGATCCCCTGATGAAGTAAAATATAATTACGAGGGAAGAGGGGAAAAGGATGTGGGGGCCACCTGTGGTACCGAAATATTCAATACTGCCGGCCTCTGTATTTTTGGGGGATTTTGCATGCCCCCGGACGCCGCAGTCAGATATATTGAAGCCGTGACGGGCTGGGATTTTAAAGAGAATGATGTGATTCAGACCGGGAAGCGGATTACTGAATATGCGATACGCTTTCAATCTGCGGGAGGGCCAAAAACCCAATGACGATGACAATCAGCTTCCGAAGAGATGTGTCGGAGAGCCGCCCCAGAAAGAGGGCCCGCTGAAAGGCGTCACTCTGGATCTCAATAAGATGGCCTGCGCTTTCTTTGAAAGTATGGGCTGGGATGAAGAGACTGCGATTCCCACCCGGGAATCACTGGAAAAGCTGGGGGGAATGGAGGATGTGATCCGGAATCTTTATCGTTAGTCCTTTCCTGTCGTTGGATCACGGGGGCAATTCTTCAATCGTTACATTGTGAGAAGACCCGTTTAGATAAATCTTGAGCATTTCGATCATCTCCCGGCCGATCCCTCAATCTCCTTCGCTCCTGGTTCACCGATCTGTCACCCACTCGGAAAAGCTCTCCTATCTCCCGGCCTCTTCCTCCCCGCGCCCAGTAACATCCAGAATACCTAACAGGTTTATCCATGCCAGGCCCGCCCCTCTTGGTGTCCCCGTCAAAATGGCACTTGAACTTTGTAGCGGCTAACCGGTCAATGTGTTATCAGAAGAAAATCCGGAGGAAAGGATCGGATCATGCTGAGAAGAGACGAAGAGCCAATGGAGACAGACGTCTTGATTGCGGGGGGTGGCATCGCAGGACTGATGGCGGCCATCCGTGCAGCCGTGTCCGGGGCAAGCGTGATCGTTGCTGAAAAGGCCAATACAAAAAGGAGCGGCTGCGGCGCGACCGGAAATGACCACTTCCTGTGCTATCTCCCGGAAGTACACGGCAAGGACATGGCGCCCATACTCCGGGAGTATCAAGAACAGCCAGGTCGGCGGCTTCTCGGATACTTCCTTGGCTGTCCGATTCCTCGAACAGTCCTTCGACCGGGTAAAGGCCTGGGACAGCTGGGGCATCTCCATGAGACCCAAAGGGCACTGGGACTTTTCCGGCCACGCCTTTCCGGGACGCCCGCGCATCTGGCTCAAATATGCCGGTCACAATCAAAAATCGGTCTTGACCCGGCAAGCAAAGAAACAAGGGGTTCGCATCGAGAACCATCTGATGATCACGGAGGTCATCACGGAGGAGGGTGAAGTCATCGGCGCCATCGCTCTCGGCATAAAGGAAGAGACCCCTGTGATCAAAGTCATCCGGGCAAAGTCTGTTATTCTAACGACCGGATGCGGAAGCAGGCTCTATCCTGCGGTATCGCCCGGGCTGATGTTCAACACGGCCAATTGTCCGGTTTGTACGGGAAGCGGGCAGGCCATGGCCTATCATTCAGGGGCGAAGCTGACGAACATGGAGTTCCCTCAGCGGCATGCAGGGCCCAAATATTTTGCCCGATGCGGCAAGGCCACATGGATCGGACTTTACAAAGACCCCCATGGCAAACGGGTGGGTCCCTTTGTCAAAAAGGCAACCCGGGAGCTGGGCGACATTACGGGCGATGTCTGGAACTCTGTGTTCACGGATAAATTCAGGTCCGGAGAAGGGCCCGTCTACATGGACTGCAGCGGCACTTCTCAGGAAGACTTCGATTACATGATGTGGGGCCTGGTCGAGGAAGGGAATACGGCGCTCCTCAACTATATGGCGGAAGAAGGCATCGATGTCAGGAATCATCAGGTCGAGTTTATGCAGTACGAGCCTTTTCTCGTGGGCCGTGGAATTGAGATCGATTTAAATGCCGGAACCAGCGTCCCGGGACTCTTTGCGGCCGGAGACCCGGTGGGAAATTTCCGCGCCGATATTGCCGGGGCCGCGACCTTCGGCTGGATTGCAGGAGGAAGTGCCGCGGAGAGAGCCAAAAGGATCTCAGGTTTTAAGAAGGCTGAAAAGGATCGCCTTGTCGCTAGTGAAGAACGAGTCGATTTTTACTCCCAAATCATGGGGAGGCAAACCGGTCCTGACTGGAAAGAAGCGAATCTGGCCCTGCAGCAGATCATGCAGGATTACGCCGGGGTTGACGTCAGGTCCGAAACGCTTCTCAGAGCAGGTTTAAAATATCTGACAGACCTGAAAGACAAGGCGCAGACCCGTATCACCGCAGACCATTCCCATACGCTGATGAGATGTCTGGAAGTCCTCGACCTGATTCAATGCGGAGAGATCGTTTTCCTGGCGGCCCTCGAAAGAAAAGAGACCCGCGGGATGCATCGACGCTCGGATTTCCCTTTCACGAATCCTCTGTTGCAGGATAAATTTCTCACCCTCTGGCAGGAGAATGGGCAAGTGAAAATGGCCTGGCGGGATAAGCGTTAATCGCGTACAGGTGCCCCCCCTGTCTTTCCCTGCAAACGGATTTGCCGAATGTTGGCGGCTCAAATCCGCCCGTCTATCAAGATCGTATCATGGTAAGAATCATTTTGAATCGCGTGATTGCCTTCAATGCGTGTGGATCGTTGGCAGGCATGATCACCATCTCGCCCCCTTTTAAGCGAAAGGGTTTACCCGAAATGACAATTTCTGCTTCACCCTCAAGAAGATAGACCAAGGCGTCAAAGGGTGCCGTATGTTCGCTCAGCCCTTGTCCTTTATCAAAAGCGAAAAAGGTGACCGTCCCTGTCTTCTTGTCAAGGATCGTTCGACTTACAACAGAACCTTCTTGATAGTCCGCCAGATCAACTAACGTGATTGTCTGTATTCCGCTTTTTTCCATGTCTCCCCTCTCCTTCTTTCATTTTTCAATCTTCTGCTCCTCTGCAACGTCGCCCTTCCACGAAGGGGCTCGTTTTCTCGGCTGAGCCGTTATCGGTAACCTCCCTATCAAGAAATGCCGCATCTGTCAATCAATGGATGAGGAAACTGAACCAATTTAGTCGAACCTAACTCCCCCCTGATCTTTCCCTTACATAAGGGCTCCGGAGTTTGATCGGCTGTGTCTCCTTCTTCCGAATTCGGAGATTGATCATCTCTACAAAGACGGAAAAGGCCATGGCAAAGTAGATATACCCTTTGGGGATATGGAGTCCGAGGCCATCTGCAACCAGCGTCATCCCAATCAATAAGAGAAAGCTCAGGGCAAGCACCTTAATGGTGGGGTGTTTTTCAACAAATCCGCTGATACTGCCGGATGCGAACATCATGAAGATCACCGCGATGACCACAGCCAAGACCATAATGATCAATTGATTGGCCATGCCAATGGCCGTGATAACCGAATCGAGGGAAAAGATGATATCGAGGAGCATGATCTGGATGAGAACTCCTGCAAAAGAAGAAGCCGTGCGTTCAGAGATGTGGCCCTCTTTTCCTTCGAGCTTGTCGTGGATCTCAAGGGTGCTTTTGGTTAATAGAAAGAGACCCCCGACAATGAGTATGATATCCCTTCCCGAAATGCCATGGCCTAAGACGGTGAAGAAGGGCTGGGTCAGCCTCATGATCCAGGTCAGAGAAAAGAGAAGCAGGACCCGGGAGATCATGGCCAACCCGAGACCGATGATCCGGGCCTTCGGCTGTTTATCGGGCGGGAGTTTCCCTGCCAGGATCGAGATGAAGATGATGTTATCGATACCGAGGACGATCTCAAGGCCGGTCAGGGTCGCTAACGCCACCCATGCATGGGGTTCGGCCATCCAATGCATTGATCTTTCCTCCTCATCCTTTTCGCTGGTTCAAAGGATCCTTAAAATATCATCTTGTTTTTCCCACGAGAAAATAGAAATAAATGAGATTGAGGATGCCCATAAAAGCTAAACAGAGAAACATGATTGAATAGCTTGTCGATTGGATGACGATGCCCATCATCACCGGCCCCAGGCTCATTCCGAGATCCGTGAGCGCTTGGAAGGTTCCCATCGTCGGACCTGGAGCCCCCCCACGATCAAGCGCACAGGCCATTAAGGCGGGAATGAGAAAAGCAGGCCCTATCCCGTAGATCACTGCAACGAGAATAAACATGAATAACGTTTTGGAAAAAGCGAGCAGTATCATTCCGAGGATATAAGGAGTAATGCAAACCAGGATGATTCTTTCTCTGCGATAAAGATCCAATATCCTCCCGCCGAAAACACGACTCAAAATTAGCGTCGCGGCAACCGTGCTGAAGAACAGCCCGGGATTGGTCACCCCATGACGGATTGCATAAAGGGGGAAAAAGGTGGTTAACGCTCCCCAGACGAAGAAAGGGGAGAAAGCAATGATGGACGGTGGAAGAGATCTCCGGCTGAGAAAGAAACCGTCCTCGACGGAGGATTCCTGCACTGGAACGACGGGTCCCCTTCCCAATTGATGAGTAATGACCAGTGAGCATAACGATAAACCCAGGCAGACCAGGAAGAGGAAGATGAAACCAAAGCGGTTGATGAGGAACATGGCCATGGGAGGAGCTAATGCGCCGGAGGTCGTGAAGGCCAGGATAAAATAGCTGAGACTTTGTCCCATATGCGCCCCGGCGCTGATTTTCGCGATCAAGGTAAACGAGGCGGTCGTGAAGAGTGCGAATCCAATTCCTTGTAAGACGCTCACGATCAAAAAAGGCCAAAAAGGGGGAGCGAAAATATAAGCGATGGAAGCGGAGGCAAAAAAGAGGGCCCCGATGATCATAAAGCGTTTTTCCGGAATTTTGAGAAGGGCTCTTCCGACAAAGAGTCTGAGGACCAACGAAGCGACAGCCGAGCTTCCGATCAGGACGCCAATCTCTACTTCTTTAGAACCCAATCTGGAAAGATAGATCGGGAGAGTAGGAAGGAGGCTAAAAATAACGAAGGTGAAGGTGAATTGTGCGAAGAAACAAAGAATGAAATCACGGATCAATATCTTTCGTATCGTTTCTGTTGGCATCTCTTACTTGCAGTATCGCAACCCTGCCCCGGAAGCTGTTTTTGAATCAGGCAGCGTCTTTGAAAGTACGATACGGCTGTATTAAAACCTCTGCGGGAATACCGAGTCCTTTATGGAGATTGCGGATCATCTCCATGGTAAGGGGTCTTTTCCTGTTCAAAACCTCCGACACCCTGGCACGGCTGCCGATGTAACGTTCAAGATCGCGGCGGGTAAGTCCCCTGGTCTCGATGTAATATAAGATCGCCTCAATCGGATCGGGCAATGGAATACGGAACGTGTTTTTCTTCATAGGCTTCGACAAGGGTTGTCAATACCTCGAGTCGGTCTCCTTCCCGTGTTCCGGGAGCGGCATCAAAGATGCGCTCGATTTCTTTAAGAGCCGCATGATAATCTGCCTCTGTTTTTATGGGTTTGATTCTCATGGTGAATCCCTCCGATTAAATTGTAGATGCATCTATGCGTTCATATTCCCGATGTGTACCCACAAAACGGATATACACGATGCCGTACTCATACCGTATGGCCACGATCAGCCTATACTTGTTTCCCTTGATATTGAAAACAACTCGGTTCTTTGCGATAAAACTGGCATTGCGATAGACTTCCTTAATATCCGTCGGAGACTTCCATAAGGCGTGCTTGGTATCATGATACCAGGCCTGCAAAGGTTGTTGCGCATCCGGATGTTGGTCCCAAAATTCTTTAAGGGTCTTCCGGGAGATGATACGCATGAAACATTATAATATGATCCCATCATGGGAGCAAGCACTTTTTCTTTCCTTCTTCTTCCAGCAGTATCCAGATGAGATTGACCAGAGACGCAGAATCCTCACCCTTCCCCCCCTGAACCGGCCTTGCCATTTCAGGGCTTCCGCATATTCTTATATCGCTTGTCAACGATGAGGATTGACCCCATTGACCCGGTTTTCAATAAATCCTTGGATTCACTCGTAAAGTAGGGTATGCTGAGAATCTGGACGACCGGGAAGGAATCGGTAAACCCCGTTAGAAAGTCTTCTACTTTCTAACGGGAAGGCTCGCACGGGGCTTTAAACCCCGTGTTCGGTCTAAAAGGAATAGTTTTCATCCCCGCTGCAAGGAGCGGGGCTTTCTAACGGGGTAAAGAGGATGGATGGAGATACATTTCCCCATGAATGGATCGAGACTCTTCCGCGTCTGGAAGAGGCTGCCCGGATTCTGGGTCAGGCCAAAATCATTGGGGTTGACCTGGAAGCGGACTCCATGTACCACTACTTCGAAAAGGTGTGCCTCCTGCAGATCGCTACGGAATCCGCCTCTTATGTCATGGATCCTTTGGCGCTAAGGGATCTTTCCGCTTTACACCCGGTTTTCTCCAATCCCCGCATTCGCAAGGTATTCCACGGGGCGGATTATGATATCCGTTCCCTGTACCGGGACTTTCGGATCGAGGTCGAGAACCTCTTCGATACGCAGTTGGCCTGCAAATTTCTGGGTCTCCGGGAGACCGGTCTGGAAGCGTTGCTGCGAAGCCGGTTCCATGTCGAGCTGAATAAGAAATATCAGCGGGCCGATTGGTCCCAAAGACCCCTTTCCCCGGAGATGGTGGATTACGCGGCGATGGACGGCAGGTACCTGATTCCCCTGGCCCGTATGCTGGAAAAGGAACTGGAAGAGAAGGGCCGGTTATCCTGGGTGGAGGAAGAATGCCTATTTCTGAGGAAGGTTCGATTCATGCGCCCCAGTCATGCCCCGCTTTACCTGAGAGTGAAAGGGGCTTTTCTCCTGGATCCCAGGAGTCTTGCGGTTCTGGAGGCTTTGCTGGAATTTCGAGAGGCCCAGGCCCAAAAGGCGGATCTTCCCCCCTTCAAGGTGCTCGGCAACGAACCCCTCCTGGAATTAGCTATGAAAAAACCTTTGAGCCTGGAAGAATTGGAAACAGAGAAAGTCCTGAGCCGGAAGCAAATCGACAGATATGGGACAAACCTGCTGCAGGAAATTCACCGGGCCATGGCCCTTCCCGATGAAAATCTCCCGGTGTACCCCCGTGAAGCAAGGCCGGAGTTGTCATGGCCGGTACGCCAAAGGGTCAAAGCGCTAAAAACATGGCGGGATATGCGGGCAAAAACGTTGGGGATGGAGCCTGGAATCCTTTTGAATAACGCCCTGATCAATGACCTGGCTTTGAAAAACCCCCGGTCGATGAAAGAGATGGAATCGATTCCGGGCTTGAAAAAATGGCGGCAAAATCATTTCGGCCGGGAGATTCTGACTGTTCAAAAGACTCCGACTGCGCGGGCTGTTGCTCAAAAACCCAATTCAAAAATATCTGAACGTGTGAGTTTCGATGAATGATGGAGAGGAGGTTTCTGAGCATTCCAATCATTACTTCGCCGAATCCTCAATCTCCTTCACTCCTGGTTCACCGTTTTGTCACCTACTCGGAAAAGCTCTCCTCATTCCCGGCCCTTTAGGATGCCTTGTGAAGAGTGTAGCACTGACACCGGTGACCTTCTCGACCGCCCCACCCTATCCCGCCCATACGGCTCATGGAAGAGAACGCCATCCCAAGGGGGGCCGACGAAATCGGGCCCCCTCGGGAATGAGCGTGAAAACCCGGCATGTTTGCATCGTCTCTACACGAGCCGAGTGACGTCCTCGGCAACTTTGGGATAGCCCTGGTGCATGAGAACATCGTGCCCAGGAAAGATCAGATCGATGGCGGCTTTCGACTTCACCTTATCAAAGCTCTGTATCCAAGCGGGCATGTCCATGATGAAAACGCTCGGATTGTCTTCCCGATAGCCCCGAAAGACGTGGGCGCAGTCCGAACCCACGACCGCCGGCCCCTTGGCGGTGTTCACCCGGACCACCTGCAGGCCCAGGGTGTGGCCGGGGGCGAGGAGGAGGTCTATCCCGGGCGCCAGGTTGACGTCACCGTCCACGATCACCAGGCGATCGGACCGCTCCAGATCGCCTACGATCTTGTTCGCCGTCGGATCAAAGATGACCACGACGGGTTTCCGCTGGGCACACGGGGTTCTTCACGCAGAAGTCGAACTCCCGCTTCTGGACGTAGAACTTGGCCTTCGGGAAGGCCCGAAGGTATCCCTCGATGTTGCCCACGTGATCCCAGTGCATGTGCGTGATGACCACCTTGCTCACGCTGTCCGCGGTGGCCCCGATGCGCGCCACCACGTCGATCGGATCCACGAACCCGGGGACTTTCCGCGCGGCCCCCTGAGCGGGGCTGGGGCCGGTATCCACCAGGGTGATCTCGCCGCCCTTCGCCTTGATGGCCCAGACATAGTAATTAATCGGGCCGTCCTCGTCCCAGCCGACGTTCCACAAGACGATGGCCACCTTGCGGACGAGCGGACCGCCGTACTTCGCGGCGTAGATCTCGTACTCCGGCTCCGGCCCGGCCGCCTCGGCGAAGGGCTGGCGCCTGTTCAACCCTTTCGAGGCCGCCTCTAGGAGGACCGCCGCCCCCACCACCGTGGTCCCGGTCTTCAAGGACTTCTTCAAGAAATCTCGTCGGTTTAATGCAGCCATTTTCTCCTCCCTTCGTGGTTGAAATGATAAGAACTCTCTTCAGGAGCAACAGCCCGTCAAGACCTGACACGGACTCCTCTTATTAAATTAGGCCACACCCCGTCCCTGCGCCTTCAATTGTCCGGGTTTCAGGATCGCATAAGCAAGCCTCATGACAGGTGTGGATACGCCCAACTCCATTCCTAATTGCACAAGGATGCCGACCATCGATTCCAGCTCGCATCTTCGCCCCGCTTCAACATCACGCTGCATGGACGGCTTGAGGTTCGGCGGGCTCTCGTCGATGGAGGATAAAGTCCTTGCAACAATATCGGGTGCGAGGTTCACGCCCTTGGCGCGGGCCACCGCAGCTACCTCCCCCATCGCGTCTGCCAGGACGGCGTGCGTTTCTTGCACAGATCGGTACTCCCCAATCATGACTCTCGTCAACGTGCCCATGGCACTTATGGATGCAATGAAGACAAATTTTGTCCAAAGGATTGTGGAAATGTTTTCAACGACCTCTACGGCAGCACCGGTCTGTTTGAGAATCTGATGGATCGCCTGAACGCGCGGCGTCTGGCGTCCATCAAATTCACCCAAAATGATTCGACGGAATGGGCTGTACTGGCCGATCACACCCGGTGCTTCGATCGCAGCGGAAAGCCACGTGACACCGCCCAACAGGTGTTCCTTGCCTACCGCCGCCCCGATACGATCAGCAGCATCCACGCCGTTCTGAAGCGGAAGAATCACCGTATTCGAAGCAACCAACGGCTTGATCGCCTGTGCTGCGTCGTCCGTTTGATAGGTCTTTGTCGTGAAAAGAATGAGTTCTACTGGACCGATGCTTTCAGGATTGTCAGTCGCTCGGGCGCCTGAAACAAGAAAGTCACCGTGTACGCTCTTAACCTGCAACCCTTTTCTACGAATCGCCTCCAAATGCGGGCCGCGCGCAATGAATGTAACATCTTGGCCGGAATGAGCGAGCAAGCCCCCGAAATAACCTCCCACTCCCCCGGTCCCCATGATCGCGATCTTCATAACCTCTCCTCCTGAGAATTCTTTTCAAGTGACCGGGCATCTCCCATCAGGGTCCAAAACCTTCATAGGAACACCGGAAGGCCATTCACGGTTTGGGGTTGTCCCTGTCAGGTCAATCCTATTCCGCACCCTTCGATCGCTCAAAATAATCTTGCTGCCACCGATGCCATTAAACGACATGAATCTTCTGAGGCGTCTCGTGCAAGCACTCGGGCGGACCGCTTTTGGGCACCAGATAGTTTTCACAAACCTGGACATAGGCCTTCTGAGAGATGACACAGGGGTGAACTGCCATATTCATAGCCGCTTGAATCTTGATCGTTTCCCCTGGATTAAGCGAAGGCCTTTCGACCAAATCGTATCCTTGCCCATGGGCGAATAGCCGTCCTTCTTTCTCAAAACCTCTGCTGCTTAAAAAGTCATTATTCGCATTCCAAAGGTCAATCGGATCTGCCCCCGGCTTCAGAAGCTTCAGAATGAGCCGTTGGGCCTCCTGAGCAACCTCAAATTGCTCTTGCAATTCCGGAGAGACCCTCCCGAGGCCGAACACGCAAAAGAGATGGGCATAAAAACCGCTCGGACCATTTGACTCGATGAGCAAATTGAATTGATCACCCTCCTCGATCATTCGGTTCCCCAGGAAACTATCGAACAAGCGGCCCCGGGTGCCGTAGGGGAAGGAACCCCCGATCACCAGCTGTTGCGTACTTCCCATTTCCATGCACTTGGCCTTCACCTGCCCAAATATTTCGAAATCCCTTCTCCCGGGCTGGATTCTGGGCAGGATGTCTTTGAAGGCGGCGTCCTGGATCTGGCAGGTCTCCCTGATCAGCCGGATTTCCTCCTCACTCTTGATCGCTTTGATTTCATCCACCCAGTCGGTTGCATTTTCAAATTCTGCGAAAGTAAGGTGTTCTGTGACGTATTTATAAAAAGAGGCCGACATGGAGCCCAGGTTCACCAAGCCAATCCGGCATTTCCCAAAAGGGGACAACTCCTCAACCACCTTTTCCGCATCCCAGTGGCTGGTATATTCCAGTATGGGCAGGAGAGGGATGCTGATCCGCTTCTTGACGCCTCGCAGAACCCACGCTGGCGGAGTGGGCTCAGCGGGCGCCCGGGTCCCGTGCCAGACGGTCGTCATCTCATCGTTCCGCGGAAAAATGACGGAGACCGGATACTGGTGAACCGCAGGCATATCCGTGAACCATTTGACATACCCGCCAAAATAGTCCGTGCTGTTCTGGATCAACAAAAAGTCGATCTTCCTTTCGGTCATGGCGAGACGTACCGCCTTCCATCTTCTTTCAAGCTCGTTCGTTGATATTCTTTTGATGATCCTTGCTTCTGCTTCGTCGTGCATCCTCGTCCTCCTTCGTGGCGATCTCTTTCAAAACAAACACAGAGAGATTTCTCGACTCAGGTTGTTTATCCCATGACACGGGGCAGAAACAAGGCAATTTCCGGAAAGGCAATAATCAGGCCTACCAATATTGCCATCGCGATCGCGTAGGGCCATATCCCCGAGTAGATCTCAAACATGGGCACCTCCTTCACCATTCCCGCCATGACAAAGACGTTCATTCCAACCGGAGGCATGATCATGCCCATCTGCATCATAATCACGGTGATCACCCCAAACCAGAGCGGGTGAAACCCCAGAGCGATCACTGTCGGGTAAACAGCAGGCACGATAATCAGCATCATGGCCCAATCATCCATCAGGGCACCCAAAATAGCGTACAGGATGACGATGGCAATGATAATACCGACAGCGGGAACAGGGAGACCTGTGCAGAAATCTGCCAGTGCGGCAGTCAGACCGCTCAATGTCAACAAGTAATTAAACAGCATGGCTCCAATGACCATGATAAAGATCATGCCGGTGGTTCGGAGCGTGTTTTGCACACAGCGCTTGACTCCCCCGATCGTCAACCGTTTCCGGATTAAGGCGATGAGGAAGGCTGCGAGAACGCCTACGCCGGCCGCCTCCGTGGCATTGAATATTCCAGAATATATCCCCCCCATCACCAATCCGAATAGGATCACCACCGACCAGAGATCCTTGAGTGAAACAATCCGTTCGCGCCAGCTCACAGGAAGACCCGGAGGACCCAGCTTTGGATTGCGTCTGCACCAGATATAGGTGAGAGACCAGAAGAAAACCGTCAGAAGAAGTCCGGGTATAATCCCTGCTGTAAAAAGCTTACCGATGGATTGTTCCGTCATGATCCCATAAAGGACAAAGGCATTGCTGGGCGGAATCAGAATGCCCATCGTCCCGCCGGCCGCAATGCACCCTAAGGACATGCTGTTGGCGTAACCGCGCGCTTTCATCTCCGGATAGGCGATGGAGACCATAATCACTGCGCCCGCGATACTCGATCCCTGAACCGCGGCGAAGGCAGCGCAAGCCCCTATGGTCGCCATGGCCAGGCCTCCGGGCAGATGCCCCAGCCACTTATTCACCGTCCGATAAGCGTCCAGGCTCAACTCTGAAAGAAACGCAAACTCGCCCATGAGCATATAAAGCGGGATGACAGACATCATGTAGGTAGACGCTTGCGTCAACGCCGTTTGAGCCAGAATGCTAAATGCCGACTCGATGCCGTTCAGAATAGCGACACCCACAAATGCCGTGAGACCCATTGTGATGCCGATGTGCATGCGCAACACCATGAGGACAAACATGGCAATGACACAGATCATTCCAATCTGCCACTCTTCCATCTATTTACTCCAATTCCTTCTTCTCGCCATTTCCAGAGTCAAGGGGTGAGAAAGCATTCAACAAGAGCTCGAGGCCAAACATGACCATCCCGATGGCCATAACGAAGACAACGGGCGCAATCGGCAGATGAAGAACGTCCGTCACTCGGAATATCGGCTGGGTATGTTCTACGGCCAGTACCCACGACCGCCAGCCCATGAGGAACATGAACGCAGCCGCGGCAAAATACATCACACTCATCAAAATCCCCCGGATGCGTCGGGGAAAATGATCAACGACCTCGTTCATGGTGACATGCCCTTTCCTGACCTCGGTGTAGGCGAGCGAAAAATAGACAATGACCACGAGCAACAGCTGGACAATCTCCACCGAGCCCCTTAAGGGCATCCTGAAGACATAGCGGCCCAGGACATTCACGATCACCGCCAGGGCCGCCAGGCCGAGGGCAAGCTCTGCAATCCAGAGAACACCCTGAATCAGGGCGTGTAACCCTTTCCTGACGGTCCACAAGACTCTGGATGGCACAGTATTCACCTCCCTATCACCGATCGCCTTGATAAAGACGGGAGTCTTCTCTACTCAGCAATAGTTCTCATGGAGCCAATGGATCGGAGCAAATTAAAAAAATTAATCGAGAGTGAAGCCCCCTTCCTACAACAGGGGGCTTCACTCGAAAGGAAGTAAGGAGCTCTATTTCTTTGATTTTAACTGAAGGATGTCATTGTACATCTGTGACCCCGGAAGCCCAGCGCCGTCCATCTCTTTCACCCATTCCATTTCCACCGGCTTTACTGCGTCAATCCATCGCTGTTTCTCGGCGGGCGACAGTTCGATCAACTCCATCCCGGCCTTTTTCCCTGCTTCGATCCCCACATCGACGTTGCTTCGATAGCTATTCGCTTGTCTCTCCAGCGCCCAAGGGACCAAATCCGCAATGATCTTCTGATCCGCAGGGGGAAGCTTGTCCCAGGCCGCTTGTCTCATCGCCGTAAAGTTTGTTGCTGAGCCGAAATCAATTTTTGTCCCATATCTGACGACCTCCGACAGCCGGAACCCTGCAAGAGAATCAAAAGGGTAAAGCATACCGTCAACCACCTTTTTTTCCAGGGAGGTGTAGAGGTCATGAGACTGGATCGTCTCACCGGAGCTTCCTAAGGCTCGTAGCACGAGGGGTGGCGTTTTTCCTCCACCAAATCCGATGATCTTACCTTTCATATCTTCCAGTTTCCTCACCGGTTTTGCCGCCATCAACAGATTATTGAGTCCGAAGCGGCCCGTGTACAGTATCTTTACATCCTTAAAGTATCGGGGGATGAGATATTTCTCGTAGACCATCGTACGAATAGCAGTGCAGGTCGGATCGCCGACATCTCCCGGGACAAGGGCTGGAAGGTGAAAGACGCTCTCAAGGGGAAAGCGCCCGGTCTGAAATCCAGGGATAATCCATGCCAAATCGGTGGTTCCCTTTACAAGTGCGTCATACAGCTCGCCTACCTTGCCCAGCTGACCATCGGCGTAAACCGTCACCTGAACTCGCCCTTCCGTTCGTTTCGTGATCTCCGCCGCAAGAGGTGCGATCACGTTCTTGTAGTTGTGATGAAGGGTAGGAAGATGGGTCGCAAATTTCAATTTGACGGGTTGCACCGAGGCTTGGGCTGATGCCGAGGCAGGGGACAGGAATGTGGTTACAGCAGAAGATAGCGATGTCGGAGGGGTTGATGATCCAAGACCCGTGAACACGACGCCGACCAATACTACCATGCATATCAAACCTAAACTTACCTGTTTCATCGCGAATTGCCTCCTTCGGAAGATTTAAAATTTGGATTCCTATATTCCGCTTTGATCACCTGACCGGACAGTAGAGCGACGTATCACAGACAAGAAAAAATGTCAAGCTGCTAAAAACATGGCCGCCATAGAACGTAAGCTTTTTTAGTGAAATGGAGTAGGTATCAGGTCTACACGATTCACTCAATATTCTCTTGAGGTTATTACCTTTTTCTGATAGCTTCGGAACCTCTTTTAATCTCTCTTCGAGCCTTCGCGTATTCTGTGTTGCAACCCTTACGCCCCCCGATCACTTCATCTCCGTTTCTCCCCATCTTGGTCTTCATGGAGGTCTGGGAGTCAATAACCTAACGAACCCAATAACTCAATCAACGATTATTTGGTCAAGATTTTTGATGGATGCTACCTGCGAAGAGCGCAGACCCGATACCTATTGCTCTTCGAGGTTTGAAGTCTGTCAGTACCTCACCCGGGTCGACTCGGTGAGCTTGCCATCCCTGTTAAATCTCAGGCGCAGGTATTCTCCGCGGGGCGGAGGTGACACGGAAGTTCCCACCCCGACCCCCGAGGACGAATGATGGCCATAACCCGCGCCGCCTAAGCCAAAACCGAAGGAGATCATTGGGCTTCGTCGAAGCACCCACTCTGCGATCACGCCCTCGCTCATTTCGCCTATCACGTTGGGTTCCCCCAACTCGGCCAGAGCTTCCTCGTAGGTGTACGTTCCGAGGCGGCTCCCCCAATCGATGTTCTTGATATTGGCTTTCGGGCCGGAGGCACAGCTTCCAGTCAGAAGGACCAGCACAATGAATGATGACCGTAATAATTTCATAACGAATGATAGAGGTGAGACTCAACCTTCTGGCCGACGATCGTCCTCTTGGTCCGACCCGAGCCCCGCTCAAGCCTATACGCTCTCTTTCACCAATGCCAAGAAGGCTGAAGCTTTCATGATCCTAATCCCCTCAAAGACTTTCAGGTCTTTAAGAGGGTGGTCGCCGGAGACAATGAAATCCGCCTTTAATGATATCAGATGGAAGGAGGCAGTCAAGGGGGCCCCTGACAAAAGAAATCACTCTCTTTTTGGATGAGGACAACGCCGCAGATGGGCGTTTTTCAACAGCCTGCTTATCCTTGACCTGGCTCCATTCGCCTCTTCAACCTTTCAATTCGTGCCGACAGATTACGGTCTTCCTTCTGAAGTGCCGAAAGTCTCTTCCGCATCACACTCACCGCGCTATAGTCAATGCCCATTAACTCTCCGATGTCCCTTTGATCCACCCCCCCGTCGCGATACAACGTAATCGACACTGCCGGTTCTTTCCCTGTCTCACGTCAAGACCTGATACTGGCTCTGGCTTCTCCTATCCGGGTCACGTTATTGACAATCCGATGGGATCGGGTTAAAAAAGATATGTACCACATTGTAGTATGCTTGAACTTACACTCCTTCCAAAAGCATCAACTCTTTCGAGCGGGGGATGGAATGCGGTCATTTTCAACTGGCGACCGAGTTGCCCAGGGATGAAAATTCGACCCATCCGCCTTTTTGGGGAACCGAGAAGGAAACGATCCTATTCACATACAGGAAAGACATTTCAGAATATCCTTTGCTTCGAACCCTTTTGCTCCAAGTCAAAGCGACAGATCCAACATATAGGAAAAAAGGAGGATCAACGATGAAACCAGGGGTGTATTCTTTCGCGGGGGTGTTGCTATCTTTTGCCCTTGTCGTATCCGCCGTTGCCGGCGACAAAGTAAAAATCACCAATTTCCACGGCACAGACAAGCTGTTGGCGGAGGCATTCGAGAAGCACGGCAAGTATTTTGCCAATGCCACCATCACTTCTGCGACGGCGGATGCCGCAGGCAGAGTCACCGTCAATTTCAGTGTCAGAGATCGCGCCGGGAATGGGGTCGTCGGCATCAAGGGCGTCAGCTTCAGCTTGGCCAAGCTCATTCCGGCTGTGAGGGGTGAGAGTTTCAACAAATGGGTTCCGTATATCTGGCGGTCGGAGGTGGTCCGTGGGTCCGCCACCGGCCACTGGCCGAATCCCGATGGAACGGCTGCTGACCAGGCCGATCGCGAGAGCAAAGGTACTTTAACCGATAACAAGAATGGCTCGTACCGATACGTGTTTGCCACCAACCTTTCCAAAATTAGGACTCCCGTTGCGGGGACAGCGATTTCATACAAGCAACCGATTTCAGCGTCACCTTTCAGCTTTGACCTTTGATCTTTCAGCCTTCAGTCTTCAGCTTTCAGCCTTCAGCCTTGAGCCTCCACCTTTGAGCCTTTAGCTCTTTTTCAATTCCAATCCGCCACGATGAAGCCGATGCCAATCCGGTTCACAGCACGGTTGTAATCGAGAAGGCTCTCGCCATATCCGACAAAGTATTGGACATAGCCGTTCACCCACTCGTAAATGGGAAAGCTCCATTCCGCTTGCAAGGCGCCGCGATTGGTGTGGAAACTAAAATTGTTCCGGAGCATCAGCCCGAACCGGTGCTTTTTCAAGAAATAGTATGCCCAGAGTTCTCCGTATCCGAGGTATTTTTCGATATTGGGATTATCGTCATCCTTGGCAGATTCAGGGATGCGGTACCATGTCTTCAGGAGAAGGGAAAACCGACCTCTTTCAAAACCGAAGTTTGCCACCACGCGGTTCCAGCTTCTCGATAAAGGGTTGGATTCCCCGTTGGACTGGTGGTTAAAACCCAGATTGATGAAGCGGCCCGTCAATCCCAGGATGCGGTAATCGGTTTTAAAGTTGAGTAGAAGTTCCGGCTCGTAATCCGTCTCCCGGAATGGAGCGGAGTCCTCGGAGTTGTAAAGTTGCCAGAAAGACCGCTGCGTGTAGCCGAACCACAGATCCATTTTTTGGCCGAGAACGTCTCTCCAGAGCTTTGCCTTGAAACTCAACTGAAAAGCGACCTCGGCCTTCTTGAGATCCTTATCGGGATCGTCTTCCCGGAGGACATCGACATTCGGCGATGAGTTGTAGGTATAAGGGAGAAAATAGTTGGATCGATGGAATTTAATGGCGAATCTCCTGCGACGGCCCTTCTCGTCCATGTCCCAGAGCCGTGAAAAGTAGGAAGCCTCCTCCTCTCCTCTTTCCGGGGCCTTTTCCGCTGATTCCTTCCCGGGCTCAATCGTTCTTGATTTCCGGCCGGCAAGGTTGTCGTAGCACTTCAGCCTTTCGGCATCCTCCTCGATTTTTGCGCATTCCGCCATGTCCTGGGGCGTTTCCGAAAGCGTTTCCGCGGATGCCGCGTCTAACAACGCGAGAACGAGCCACAAACCGATCAAAAGACTTCCGGCGCCTGCCCAGGATCCGCAGCGCGTGGTTCGCCTTCTCATCGATACCCCTTTTTCCGACTCGGGCATCCGCCCGTTGAGACCGGGTCCCTGTCTTTTACGACCGCATGCCGGGATCTAACCTTTGTCGCAGCCAAGATATTTGAGTAAACCAGCGACATAGTTTCCCCAGGTTGGAGCCAATTTATCAATCTCATGCGAAAGGAGGGTTATTTCTCCGTTGTGAAATTTTTCGTGCAATTCCTCTAACTTATAATACTTAAAGGGCCATGTTCTTTTTCCCAGTTGATTAACCATGTAAACACTTTTTTCTATTTCATCAATTTCAAATATTCGCAATTTGTTAAGGCCATCCGCTGCCCAGAATTCAATTTTATTATCCTTCATTTCCTTCAATTTTTCCCAGCTAAAGGAACAGCTTGATGGAGTCTCCGTTCTTTTTCCCATGAGTCCTTTGTTCTTCTCTTTCTCTCGTCTCATCCCCGTTGCGATGCAACGGTATCAGAAGTGTCTGCTCTTTCACCGTCTTATGTCAAGCCCTGACACGGAATCCCTCTTCCGTCCTCCTCTCACCGCTCTTCGTCTCTCTATTTCTTAAATTGTTTACCAAGTTCTTTGTGAGCTTCATACTCTTCCCGCCACACCTTGGTAAACTCATCGGGTCCGAGATAATGGATGTCGTCGCCAAATTGTTTGATCATTCCTATGACAGATTTGTCTTCTGTCATTTTCTTGAAGGCGGCAGCCAGCTTCTCGACGATGGGTCGGGGAGTCCCCTTGGGTGCCAAGACTCCCCGCCACATGACGTAGACGACATTGACCCCCTCCTCCTTTGCCGTAGGAACGTTGGGGAGGTCAGGATCACGCTTGTTGTCCAGAACAGCCAGTGCCCGAACCTTTCCTGATTTGATGTGAGGCAGAATGGCAATAGCGAATTGGCCGGAGATATCGATGTGGCCGCCCAATTGGGCAACCAGAGCCGGGCCGCCCCCATCATGGGGGACGACCTTGGTTGTGATGCCGGTTTCCTTTATAACCATTTTCCATGGCAGGTCGGAAGGTCCCCAAGGGCCTCCGTTTCCGAAGACCACCTTGCCCGGGTTGGCCCTTGCCCACTCGACCATCTCCTTGAAGGTCTTATAGGGCGCATCGGGTCGGGTAACGATAATGATCGGACTGTAGTTGATGCGGCACACCGCCGCGAAATCGTCTGGACCTTTTGACCGACCTTCAACCGCCGGAAGGGTCGAGTTCGGTCCTGGGCCACCGAACAATAACGTATAGCCGTCCGGCGCAGCCTTGGCAACGAATTCGGAGGCGATCGCTCCGCCTCCACCCGGTCTAAGCTGAACGATCATCGGTTGCCCCAGATAATCTGCTGCGACGCTCGTGACCGCGCGCGCTGTCAAGTCATGAGAACCTCCAGCACCCATGGGGACGACCAGGGCCACCGGTTTCGTCGGATAATCCTGGGCCTGGATCATCGAAGCGCCAAGAAATAAAAACATCAGTGAAATAACACTCACCCATCCCCCTTTTCGTAATTGCCTGAACATCTCTCTTCCTCCTTTCATGAAACACGAATGGGCCCTCTCTGTTGATCCTGTTCCCCTGTCTCCTGGAAACTTATCGTGGGATAGCCTTCTTCTTCGGAATTGCACTCGGGAAGGCCAATTTGCTCTGGCTGACCTTCATGTTGACAAGAGCTTTTGCAATTTCAATCGCACACTTGTACGGGTGTAAAACGGGGACCTCGTAACCTGACTCCATCAGTCGTTTCTGAGCTAAGGGTTGTATCCACAACAGTTGATTGCAACCCACCACGATTACATCCGCGCCGTCCTTCTCGATGGCTTCGATACATTCCCTGACAAATGCCTCTGCCGCTTCCGGGGGATCGCCGTTCAGGCTCCCTGGCAGCCACTCGATCGATCTTACGGAGGCGCACTTCTCATTCATCCCGTAGGAAATGATATTCTGCCGTAGCGCGATGGCCATCCATTCAAGAGTATCGATGATCGAATACCTGTTCCCTAAGAGAGAAGCGAAGGCAATCTGGGAACTTGTGCCGCCAACGAGCGGTATGCCGTATTGGGTGGCCAGCTGCTTCGCGGCGTAAAGTCCTGGCTCTAATCCACCCAATAGAATCAAGGCATCGTACTTCCGACTCTCACAAGCCTCACGGACAAGCTTCAGAACATGAGAGAGTCCCGCAGCCATATCTTCACGCGTATCAGGCGCGGCGCCAGGATTACCCGGGGCGAGATCCCATTGGATCCCCTTCAGTAAGCCTTCCGCCTCAATTTCACGTAAGCACCGAACAGCGGTGGGCTCCTTACCGGAAGAATACTCAATCTTAAAAGGTGGTATGAATTGGAATCTCATCTGATTTCCTCCTTCATCGTATCAAACGTACGTATGGGGGTGGACGAAGCCGGCTTCAATATACCAAAAAAAGGAAATTATGCAAGGATAAAGCATTCCTCAGGCAAGAGAATTCGCTCAAAACGGCATGACAACGCAAAGGATAACGATTTGACCCCAATTGCTCCGACTTTGACTTGACCGGAGAAAAAAGATAATCTCTTAAAGAGAGGTCTGAGGAGGTAAAAGACATGGATGCCATGGAGGCAATTCTTTCACGGAGAAGTATTCGGAGTTACACTTCTCAGAAGGTGTCGGATCAGCTGATCAAGGAACTTTTGGAGGCTGCCATGAACGCTCCTTCTGCAGGGAATGAACAACCCTGGCATTTTGTTGTCATCCATGATCGCAACATCCTGGGAGAAATCACAGGGTTTCATCCATATTCAGGAATGTTGAGAAAAGCTCAGGTAGCCATCCTGGTTTGTGTGGACCTCGATTCAGGAAATGAAGGATTTCTAGTTCAGGACGGTTCAGCAGCGACGGAAAACCTTCTGATCGCAGCCCATGCAAAAGGGCTGGGAGCCGTCTGGCTGGGGATCTATCCTTTAAAAGAGCGAATAGCAGGGATGCTTAAACTGCTTCGTCTTCCTGAACGGATCCTTCCTCTTTCCCTGATTTCAATAGGCTACCCAGCGGAAGAAGTTTCTAGGGAAAACCGATATCATCCCGCAAGGGTCCACACCAACCTGTGGTAGAGTAGAGATAGGTGTAAGGGGGTTTTTTAGGCGGGCGCTCTGCGTGCTTGGAAGCTTTCAAGGTTTATGCTCCACGCGATGCCCTTTGCGCGATGCTCTCTTCGATTCTTAATGCTGAGCTTCTTTATAGATGATTCTATCTCCCTATCTCCCTATCTCCCTATCTCCCTATCTCGACCCCATTTCTTTCACCCTTGCCCATAGCGTTTCAGGTTCGATTTCCAGGCGGAACCCAAACAAATCTTTTGTAATTTACCAATATTTGTTCGATTCGATTTTTTGGCCAGGAGGGATCCCATCCCAACCCCAGATCTTTATTGACAATGATGACGTTGAGGTCGGTGAAGAACGGCTTACCTTCAATCACCGCGAAAATGTTACATATCCTGTCTATCGCCCTACAGTCACTGCATTCTCCAGTGACGGCACAGGGCGTCTTGGAATTTCTTCCCCCTAATTCAACCGACCTTATTCGAACATGGTTCGGAGCAATGATATTTCTAATCCTGTAAAAAGCTTCGTCCAAATCCTTGACAATTTTGTTCCTTCCGACGACAACAATGGAAACAGGATGGCCCCAGAATATCCCCGCTACCCTATTCCCAACCGCATCCACGTTGACAAGTCTCCCATCTTCAGTAATGGCATTCGTCCCCGTGAGAAAAACGTCGCCAACCGTTGCCTCTTTAAGAATCTTTCTCATCTGGCGCAGGCCCTCCTCCGGATCTTTCTGGAGCCTGTCTTGCTCGAAGGGATCCAGGACCTGGATACCTTTTTCCTTTAAAGTTTGCGGTATTCCGAGTTGTCTCATGGTCGTTGAATCGCCTATTCCCACGACCGCATCCTGAGAAATCAAACTCGTGACCTTCTGACGCGCATCCTCAGAATTTTCGGCAAATGAAGCATGGATGTGTCTCTGACGCAGAGAGGACAGAACCTCTTCGATCCGGATATCCATCGAAACACCTCGATTCTTCCAGTCTTACAGGAAGGCTTTGAAACTATTTACATTTCCATCATCACCTGTGAGCAAAAAGCTGAAGTTCTTTCAAGACACCAACGACTCAAGTTCTCGTCACGAATTTGGTCAGGAATCTGGGTGCCTTTTAGATGATTATCAAATCCTTATTCTTAACTTGACTCCATTCGCTTCTTCAACCTTTCAATGTACTGGCAGATTTCGGTCCCGATGATCTGCTTAATACTACCCTATTTTCTTCTAAGTTCTAAGAATTTCCTGAGAGTCAATATCTTAAGATGAAAGGGGAGAGCCGGGGATTCCTCCAAAGACAAAAGCAGAGACAAGAACTCCTATATCAATGACTACCTTGTTTCTTTCCTTCGTAAGCCTTTCTCCTTACCGATTTTACAGCACCTTCAATATCTCTCATTGTTAGTTTTGTTCCCTTAAATGCTTCTCTGGCAATCTTAAGGGCAGCATCTAACCTGTCTTCAGGAGAAAGGACAGAAAGAATGTAATCTTCGTGATCAACTATCTTTCTTGCTGGTTTCATCTTTACCTATCATCCCGGCTAATTTTCTCTGATCATACACTAAAACACGGAGTAATTCCACCCATGATTTTGGCCGGTAGCGGGAGGCTCAAAAGCAAATCAAGCATAAGGATAGATTAGCTCTCTTTGACACGTCTCCTCATCGCCGCTTCACCACGTCCCTTTGTCTTTCTATTTTATCTTTTCATCCCCCCGTCTCCCCATCACCGCATTTCCTCACCTGCTCCTATGTCTCACCCGTCTCCCTCTGATTTATCCCCCATCGCGATACAACCTAAACAGCAAGGGTTGGTCTTTCACTGTCTCATGTCACTGAATGCCTTTTCTTTTCATACCATTTTTTGAGGTTTTCGGGCCTCGCTCCCAGAAGATAAAATATCACCAAAATAATATTCATCACTTGCTGGCGTATAATCCCACGCTCCAGGAACCGCCGGGCTGAGGTTGTAATCGGCTGGTTGACCAACGTCACCCGGCCGACCCGGTGTAATCGCTGCAAGAAATCGACGTCTTCCATGAAAGGTATTTCCGCAAATCCATTGAGTTGTTCAAAAACCTGTCGCCTAACGAAAATTCCCTGATCCCCATAGTGGAAATATCGGAATTTAAAACGGCTAAAGAAGGCGATTAAACGAAGAAGAAATTTCTCACTGTTAAATCTCAACCGAAACGTGCCGCCGACAATCCGGGAATCAGCCAAAACCTGTTCCAGGAGGGGAAACGCTCGTGCGGGGAGGTGCGAATCAGCGTGTAAGAAGAGCAGGACCTCACCGGTCGAGGCGCGTGCCCCGGAATTCATCTGAACCGCGCGACCCCGTCCGCTGTGGACCACCCTGGCATGTGGCCGGACAGCCTCAACCGTCCCATCCACACTGCCTCCGTCAACGACAAGAAGTTCAAACTCGCCTGACTGCTTATTGACACTGTCCAGGCAAGCGAGAATACCTCTGTCCTCATTCAACGCAGGAATAATCACAGAAATGTTCATGGGTCAATAAAGAACGAATCATTTAAAATGATTAAGAGCTCAGTTTAGGGAAGCTGACGGATGTCTTAGGACCACTCACCCATTAACTTATTCGTCCTCTTTTTGTTAATTCCGCAATCCCTGCCTACCGGCAGGCGGGCGAAATCCTCATTGGAATGGGTGATTCAGTAACCTCCTGATCCCGGTAACTCAATGACAAAACAATCGAGCCAACTTTGGTGGATACGAATCTCAATCTTTAGGTCTCACCCCAAGATCTTAGACATCGGCTTCTTTCTGCCGTCCGTGTCCTATAGCCCTTTTGAGGGGTCCCAGCACCGCAAGCATGCCGAACCCCGCCCCGAATGCAAGCAGGGAGAGTATGACAAAAAAGTCCTGCTTTGACATCTTCTCCCAGAACGTACCCAGATAGCCTGATAGATAGTTGCCGGCAAAACTTGACAGAAACCACATGCCCATGAGCATCGAGACCATGCGGGCTGGTGCAAGCTTTGTCACGAGCGAAAGGCCGACAGGAGACAGAAAGAGTTCACCGATGGTGAGGATACCCACACACGCAGTGAGCCACCACATGCTCACGCTTTGCTGCTCTCCTGAGACGTGTGCGGCAAAAATCATGACGACGAAGGAACCACCCAGCAGCATACATCCGATCGCCATCTTGGCGACGCTGGAAGGCTCGCTGCCCCGCTTTGCCTGCCAGGACCAGAAGCTGTTGATGGCCGGCGTGAGAAGAATAATCATGGCAGGGTTGAAAGCCTGGAACCAGGAGGCCGGCATCTCCCATCCCAAAACGTGACGGTTCGTATTCACGGCAGCCCAGAGCGCAAGCGTGTTCCCCTGCTGCTCGTACACCCCCCAAAAAATGATCGTGAACATCATCAGCACCACGAGTCCAAGTATCTTGTTGCGGTCATCCCGGCTCAGAGCCTCACGTTCCGGAACGCGGCCTGAAGTTCGCCTCGTGATGTCGTCCGGCGCGAGATGCTTCTGACCGACAAGATAGATGACAAGGCCGGCCACCATACCCACCCCCGCAGCACTAAAGCCATAATGCCAGCCGTAGACCTCGCCAAGGGTGCCGCAGACAAGAGGTGAAAAGAACGCCCCGAGGTTGATGCCAAGGTAAAAAATGGTGAACGCACGGTCACGACGGTGATCGGCCGGAGGGTAAAGAGCGCCGACCTGCGTAGAAATGTTCGGCTTGAAGGCACCGTTTCCAAGAATCAGGAACAGCAGGGCCGGGAAAAACATGCTCTCGAGAGCCATCAGAAAGTGCCCGATGGCCATGAGCACCGCTCCCACGATCACGGTCCGCCGCTGCCCCAGAACCCGGTCGGCGAGCAGCCCACCGAAGAAGGGCGTGAAATAGACAAACCCCGTATACAGGCCGTAGATTTGAGACGCTTGCTCCTGGGTGAACAGAAGATGTTGGATCATGTAGTATACGAGAAGCGCCCTCATGCCGTAATAAGAGAACCGCTCCCACATTTCTGTGAAGAAAAGAAAGTACAATCCCTTGGGATGACTGTGTCGCATGGTTCCTGGTTCGTTTGACGATGCGAAGGATAAGAGCTTCAAGATCTTTCAAATAATGTCACCCATGGCCGGGTAGACACGGAATCCGTCCCATAAGACCCGACACCCGATTCTCTTCCGGTTCGACAGTCCGTGCTCAGGGGACCGGAGAGTCGAAGGGTCCCATGAATGGACTAAAGATATTAATATTAATTCGACCTAACATTGGGAGGTCCCCCCCATCAAAGGGAGGAGGAAGTTTATACTTATGTTCGCCCCTCCGTCCCGGCGCGAACGTAAGCGGGAAGACCACTGCGTTACTCTCGTTCCCTGCCTCGTCAACGATAGAAATCTTCACGGTAATCTGCGTCCACACATCCAAAGTGGGTCTTTCCGAAGTAAAGGTATTCCACTGAATATACCCTTTCAGATGATGTCTGTTCTCCGGCTTGATCGGTATGGTATCGGCAATATACTCACCCCATCCCAGTTGATTTACCGTTGAAACGATTCTAGACATATCCCCGGTTGGATCCTCAGCTTCAAGATAGATTTTCCAAATATATGAATATTTTCCAGTCTCGGCAGCAAAGGAGTGGGTAATGATGGGTCCCTCCGAGTCTGCTTTCGGTTGAGTCGATCCAAAAGTGTAAAAGAAAAGGGTTGTCGCTAACACTCCGAATATGACAGGAAGAATCTCTTTTTTCACCTTCATTCAGCCATCCCCCTAAAATTTAAACCCCCATCAAACGTTTTTCAAGATAATGACGGAGCAACGGCGGATTAAATTGACTATATAACCAAATTCAGGATTCTTTGCGTAAACTGGGACTATCTTTAAAATTCCTAGTCAGAGCATTTTAGTCCCAAAAATTGCCACTCTAAGGCTAAAAACCGCCTCTTTTCCCAGAAATTTCTCCGTAGACTCAAGTAGTTTCATTGGTCCGACCCCACCAGCTTTGATTCGTACGTTCCACTTGGCCCTATTGAATAAAAAGCCCGAGAAGCACGTCGAATAAGTTAAGAACCCTTTGAAGCTTTGTATTTTTTGAATTAAAATTATAATTAGGAGGTGGAGAGAAATGAAAAAGATTCTGTTATTGAGCACCTTACTGCTGGTTTTCTTCCTGTCAACAGGAATATCTTCAGCATGGGTCTCTTTTCACTTTGGGATACCTGTACCTCCGGTGGTTGTCGGTCCTCCGGTAGTTGCAGCGCCGCCCCCTGCTTATTACCCCTATCCTTACGGTTATCCTTATTATTATGGTCCCGGTTATTATGGATATTATGGTCACCGGGCGTGGGTTCCAGGTTACTGGGGTTGGGGATGGACGAACCACAGGTGGGGAAGAGTCTGGCACGGGGGACATTGGGGGCACCACCGTTAAGTTCAATTTCTCAAGGCTGATCGCAAGATTTTTCCCTGGGTTAACGGGGTGGTGTACCGAGATTTGGATGAAACCGAGGGCTTTGAATAATTAATTTGCATCTATCGGTTATTCAAAAGATTGTGAGAGCCGTCCCCAATTGAATCCTAGCTACGGCTGACCCCTTAGCTTCTTTCCGCCGGCTAATCGTGCACGTCCATTCCGATCATCTTGCCCACTTTCACATACCCCGGCGGCAGAGGAGGCTCAACTCTCATTGCAGGGGCAAGCTGAGTATAACCGTGACCTGCCTCATCAAAATGTCTCAGCCCTGCCATTAAGTCTTCCATGAGATGCGCAGGCACCGAGAAGATCAGCTCATCGTCCTGGGCCAGTGCATTCCTGCGATCGCCGCCGCAAGGCAGAGTCACCTGAATTCGTACCGACAGCTTTCGGTCTTCCTTCTGAAATGCGGAGAGCCTCTTTCTCATCACACTCACCGCGCCTCCGTGTTTTCCCCTCATTCTCGCTCTATTTCCTTATCTCCTCATCTCCTAATCTGGTTTTCTGTCTCCCTATCTCTTTATCACCATGTCTCCGTTTCCCGTGTATCCGTGTATCCGTGTCGTTCTTTTTATCGTCGCCCCATCTCCCCATCACCCTATCTCCTCACCTGCTCCTACGTCTCCCCAATCTCTCTCTGCTTTATTTCCCTGTTGCTATGCAATGTAATCGGAAATGTTTGTTCCTTAACTGTCTCACGTCAAAACCCGACGTCATATGCATCCTAATTGGGCAGACCTAATTCATGGATGACGGGTAGACGTTTTGAACTAATCATTGATTGGCAGGCTATGGATTCGTAGACGGGTTTGTTCAAGAACGACAATACTCCCCTGCTCCAGTGCCTCCTGGATCTTCGGGAGATTTGACAACAAGAGAGTAACCTGTTTAGCGGGCCGGCGATCCGATCCCCTTCTGAATAAAATAACGGAGGGTTTACTCTTTTTCCATAACGCCAGGATTGCTCCAAAGTCGGTGTCCGCCGATATGAGTATAGGCTTTTCAGTTTCAGCAAGTGAGAAGATCTCTTCGTCTTGAGCCTTTTGCAATCCATAATCTCGGATATGCAATGCATCGTGGCCCGCCTGCCTTAAGCTTTCGGCCACCCATGGGAACAGGGCATTGTCCACGAGGAACTTCATGATCCAGTCACCAGTGGGAGCTCCCGTTCCCGCACCGCTTCAGCAGCATACCGAAGAGCTTCCTGGAGATCCTGCCGCTCAAGATCTGGATATGCCCTCAGAATCTCTTCCTCTGTCATACCATCTGCTATCATTCCTACAACAGTGGCCACCGGAATGCGTAGTCCGCGGACGCATGGCACGCCTCCCATCTGGTTGGGATTGACCGTGATTCGATTGAATTTCACTTTCTTACCTCCCGAAATCTCAATCCAATTGAGCCGCTACCTATAGCACTTCTTCAAATTATTATACATTAAATCTCTTGCCTCCAAAAGGGAATAAATATGGATGTTTCCTCGAATGCAAATAGAACATGAGATTAAAAATGGAAGCACTTAAAATGGTGCTTCCCGGAGAGGTTCACTCCGTTAGAAATTCTAGTCGTTACGACCCGAAACCCAGCGGAGCAGATCAAGTGCCCTTTCGGCCAGAGAAGTTATTCCGATGAGGAGAGGGTTGGAACGGGGAACCTTAACTGGGGTTGGTTGATAACCACGAGATTTGATTGGTCATCCGTTCCACCCCGACTTTCATAAGGTCATCAACGTCTTGACCGCCCACGCTGTGAGCCACGAGAGGTTGGATAATAACCATGAGGTTTGTCCACAAACGAATTGGACACAGTCTGGAACCGAAGATTTTCTGGTCCGTTTGAAACGGAAGGGGTCGCAGAGGAGGAACTCTCGTTTTTCTGCAGATCTAGAGCCTGATGGGTGACTGGTGCCGTCAAGTCGGTACGACTCGTCCCGAGACGGACACTGCAAACTCCAAAGAAACTACGGCAAAGGAAAAGATGGGGATGACTCTATTGATTTGTTTCGCCCACTCCGATACGAACGACGCAAGGGGAAGAAGATACTCCTCTTACGCTAGCAATATTTTTTTCTCTTGACAGGTGCCTTTTAATGGGTGACCCTCTTTTTTAATACAAAATCTCTCTCCGCCCAAAGCAATCTCCGCAACCACCCCTTCCTGGGTTCCCTGACCTTTTCAACACTTCTTTGTGGAATAATTCGGGACTTTTGTGAAAAACTCTCTCATTTTTGACTTTTATTAAAATATTGAAGGTTGAGAAAAAAAAGAGTGGTTATGGGAGCTTATCATGATAGCCGAGACCTGGCATCGAAAATGCATTAACAAGTCGAGGAAGAAGTTTAAAAAGTGAGCAGGGGATTAAGGTATGGTAGGTTATAACCTTTACTGCTGGCGTGACCCAAAAGGTTATGAGTTGATCGGGGTGCTGCCGGAAAGGAGAAACGACCCTCTGAGAATAACCCAGGAATCGGTTTTGAATTGGGGGCAAAACTTTTTTGCTATGCAGTTGCACCCCGATGACCTGTACTTTATCGAAGTAGAAATAGATGGGGAGGCAATCCCTCAGGACATTTGATTTTCTGTAGTTTCGAACTATTTGATTTGATTTGGCATATCGTATGCTTTTCCCAGGGCGAGCGGTTGATACGGCTCATCATCCTGTAACTTCCCTTTCAAAGCACCTTCGGGGGGTGGATTAGGCAAACCCCCCGCCAATTACTTAAAAGGGGCAGGGTTAGCAATGGCTCATCCTTTTTTATGCACATTTCGATTCATAATCCTCAATCCATAGACACGGATCGGACGTATTGGTGGGTGAACTAAAAACCTTCCTTCCCTGCTCTTCCTGAAAGAGTGATAGTCTAAAATAGAAAATCACTTTTGTCCGGTTTATGCGAAGTCATTAGCTGCTCAATGTCCCGAAAGATCATTTTGACTTTCTTATTTTTGTGGTTGAGTAAACCGATATGAAAAAGTTAGGGGAACACCTTCCATGGGCAGTCCCGGCACTGAGTAACTTAGCTGCGACCTTACATGGCTGGAGGCTCAATCAACAGCGTTACGGAAATGAATATCATCGATGCATCGAAGAGATTCTCCGAAGGGATACATGGAACTCAGAACAGATTTTAAGATACCAAGAAGAAAATCTGCAGCGCCTTATCAAACATGCAGCCACGCATGTGCCGTACTACCGAGAGGTATTTAGGCAGCGAGGTTTGTCGCCGGATGACATTAAGAATGTTTCTGACCTACAAAAACTTCCCATCCTTGAAAAGAGCCAGGTTCGTGATAACCCTCTGAGATTTGTGGATGAGCGGCTCGATATACGACGACTTCACATGGATCGAACCTCGGGTACCACAGGTATCCCGGTTACTTTATACAAATCTAATGAGTCCATTCAGCGTCACTATGCCTTCTTCGAGGTGCGCTGTCGCCGTATCGCAGGCTTGCAATATGGTCGTTTACCTTATGTGATGTTTGGTGCTCAGACGGTCGTCCCTGCCTGGCGCACTAAGCCTCCATTCTGGTGTTACAACTACATTGCAAGGCAACTCTATATGTCAGTCTTCCACCTATCCCCCCAATATCTGCCATGGTATTGCCGGGAAATGCGCAGCCGACCTTTTCACGCCATCATGGGTTATCCTTCCAGTTTATACACCGTCGCCCAGTATATACTCAAAAAGGGTGAACCGACATTTCAAATGTGTTGTGCGATAACCAGCGGGGAAATATTGCACCCACAACAGCGCCGCGAAATCTCTGCCGCCTTCGGGTGCGAGGTCTTCGATCAGTATGGATGTTCTGAAAATGTGGTCTTTGGTGCTCAGTGCCCTGCAGGCGCCATGCACCTCAGCCCTGACTACAGTGTGGTGGAAATCGTAGACGATCGCGGTAACCAGATCCCACCCATTCAAAAGGGACAATTGTTATGCACTGGCTTGTTAAATTACGCCCAAGTGCTGATCCGCTACCAGTTGGGCGACCGCGGCAGCATGAGCACTAATTCCTGCTCTTGTGGACGACCGCTCCCTACATTGGCCTCAATTGACGGTCGTACAAGCGAGGAACACTTTATCACCCGCGACGGCCGGCGGATTACACGCACTGGTACCGTAACGGAGGACGTACCCCACGTGGCCGAGTGCCAGGTCGTGCAGGAGGATTATGAGCGCTATACGATTAATATCGTTCCTCGCCCCGGCTTCAATGACGCAGACAGGGCTAAATTACACGAGAATCTAACTCAAACGGTAGGTAAGGTCCAGATTGATGTCAAGGTGGTAGAGCTTCTCGAACGGACACCCAGCGGCAAGGTACTATTGGTAAATTCCAAACTTGAACACTCGGAGCAGGAATCGGTTGGAACAAGACCAAAGTGAGGTGGAAATCAAAGGGCTCTCTTTCATACAGCATGTTTTTTGTTTAGTACGAGAGTGTTTAATTTTAAAAAACTTTTTCAAAGGGTGGAAACATATGATAGTAACAATAATAGGAGCTGGAAACGCTGGTTATGCACAAGCCTGCAAGCTGACGGAAAGTGGGCATACCGTAAGGTTATTAAAAACTTCGCATGCAATACATGAGGAAAGTTTTGAAGAGGTTCAGAGAAATGGGGGCATTTATGCTATTGATACTACCAACAACGAAAATACCTTTTTTGCTAAACTTGGCAAGATAACTAGAAACGTTAAGGAAGCAATGTTGGGCGCTGATGTGATCATGGTGGTGACGCAGACTCTCTATCATGAATCTATTGCTAAGAAGATTGCCAAATATATCAAAGAGAACCAATTAGTTATTATTATACCCGGTAATTCGGGAAGTATTCTCTTTAAAAACAATACGAACAAGAAAAATGTTATTCTCTCGGAAGGAGAATCAATGCCATATGATGCAAGGATTATAGAAAATGGAAAAGTAAGGATATCGTTTAAAAATGTTAGAAATGCATTGTCTTTTTTACCGGCTTCAAGAAAAGAGGACGGGATGAAAGTTGCATCTAAATTATTTGATACATATAGATATTTCCGGAGACATATTTTCGAATCTGCGTTACATAATCCTAATATTGTAGTCCATATTATAGGGACGATCCTCTCGTCTAGCAGGATTGAATACAGTAAAGGGGATTTTTGGATGTATCGTGAAGGTTTTACAGATTCAATTTGGAACGTAGTAAATGACCTGGATAAGGAAAAAAATGATATTTTGGAGGCATTGGGTTGTGAAAGATTAAACTATTTAGATGCGTGTAAGTTTAGGAATGGAGAAGATTTAAAGGCCGATTCATTGGAAGTTTTTAAGCAATATGCGCAAAAAGGTGGTCCAAAGGGACCGAGTAGTTTGAATACAAGATTTCTTTATGAAGATATTCCAATGGGTCTATGCCTGTTAAGTTCGCTGGGAAAGAAATGTGGCATACCAACCCCTATTTCAGATTCATTAATTAATATGGCTTCGTCACTGTTAAAGAAAGATTTTTGGAAAGAGGGACGGACATTAGAAACACTTGGATTAGGTAGAATGAGTAAAGAAGAAATGATAAATTATGTAACCAATTAAGTTTAATCACCCCACTCCCAGATCAGAGAGTGATTCAGCTAAACAGAACCAGCTCGTTTATTGATACCGCCCACTTTCTGAAATTCTACGGTTTTTTGCGGCTTCAATATCCTTAATGTGGTTAATGTGTTGAAAATGGGTTTCCAGCCCTGGGGCCAATCGTTTTTCAGCAATCGATTCTATGATTTCATTAACTTCATTGTCTGCCAGCACAGTTCGGACCTGTGAACGGATGTACTGAATGTACCCGCGCGGCCCCGTTACGTTCTTTGGCATCTCCGTTTTGAAAGTGCTGTCCCCAATGGAAACAACAACCGATCGCATCTTATCATCCGGTATTCCCAGAATTTCAGACAATGTCTTCGTATGTTTGTAGTTCTGCCGAAGCGGGTTCTGGAATTTCTCGGAATGGCGAAATATCTTCTGCGTCCAATAGGCGTCTCCTTCCTTGCCGAATATCCAGCCTCTCAGGTTTTTCGTCTCGACTACAAAAACACCAAAGCGCGAAACGATGACATGGTCGATTTGTGTCGTTCCCCCGTCTGCCGGAATAGTAACATTCTTAATAAGGTGGTAGACGTTTTTGTCCAAGGAAAACTTCGTTAGGAGATTAACCTGAAGTTCACCTATCCAGCCTTTGAACCAAGGGTTTTTGAGGATAATAGCAAGAACAGCTATGATCCCGGCCAATATATATATTTTAGTCATCTCTTGACCCCTTAAGGGTAGCTCAAACAAACCTTCATCTTGGGTGTCAGGTCTACACTATTCACTACCCGCCTGCATCAATCGTGTCAGTGTTAGTGTCTGTGTCAGCATAGAACATCTAAACACCGTGTGAGTGTCCGTGGTAAATAGATAATCCTGTCGAACCAAAAATATTATTGCCCCCTTTTTTACCCTGTTTTAGAGGTAATACCCTTTCTTCGCCATGGAGCGCCAGCCGCAACTGGGTATCAGGTCTACACGATTCACTACCGCCCACCTTTCAATTGAGTCTTTTATGAAAGGGCAGATAACAGCTTTTCTATCGACAATGCCTTTATGCCGGGGCGAAGCGCCGAGATGGACTCCTTTCCCTTCGAAGGCCGATAGATGAGAAATCGATCGACCTTATAATTGGATACCACCTTTGACAGACGACTGAGAGACTCCGCTGTCTCAGGCCAAACGGTCCGGGAGGCTTTGGCCTCAAGGAGGATAAGTTTATGGTCCCCCCCGGGAACCAAAAAATCCACCTCAAGGCCTTGCTGATCCCTAAAATAATAGAGCTCTCTTGCTCTTCCCGAATTCATTTGTCGTTTGATGATTTCCGACGCAACGAATCCTTCAAAAATAGCTCCCAGAAACGTAGAGCCGTTCAACATCTTTTCAGACTCGATTCCCAGTAAGTGGCAAACAAGACCTGAATCGAAAAAATAGAGTTTTGGCGATTTGATAAGCCGTTTCCCAAAATTCTCGTAGAAGGGCGGTACAAGAATGATTTGAGAGGTAATTTCAAGAATGTTCAACCATTCGGAAATCGTTGGTACCGTCACCCCGAGAGGAGCAGCTAAATCCGTGCGATTCAGGATTTGTCCACAGCGGCTCGCTAAGAGCGATAGAAAACGGCGAAATGTTGCCAGATCCCGTATGGAGCTGATGGCCCGAACATCTCTCTCCAAATAGGTCTGGATATATGACCGAAACCACGTCTGAGAGACCGAAGGATGAGCGAGGACTTCTGGGAATCCTCCATTCAAGAGAGATACCTTGGGGGTCTCCAGAAGAGAGAGTGTCAACAGATGAAACACAGCGGCTCGACCTGCCATCGACTCGGTGGCCCCTTTCATGAGGGGAGACTCCTGGGACCCTGTGAGCAACCATTGGCCCTTCTTATTTGGGAATCGGTCAATCTGAGTTCTTACATAGCTAAGGATTTCTGGAACATTCTGAATTTCATCAAGAATGGCAGGGGGGCGAATTTCCTCAATAAAGGAATGGGGATCTGCACGGAGGCGTGCGATGATGTCTGGATCTTCCAGCAAATAATACTGGGCTTTCGGGAAGAGCTTTCCGAGAAGGGTAGTTTTCCCTGCTCGTCGGGGACCCGTGAGAATGAGCCCCGAAAAATGTTTCGAAGCTAAAAGGAGTTCTGATTCAATCTTTCGGGGGATGTATTTCATCTTGAGTATTCTAAACCGTTACTTTAAATAACTCAAATAAAAAGATGATTTCTTTTTCACGGATCTTACACTCCTTGAGCTCCTTTTTCTTTGAAAGGGCAACCCGTTCATAGAGCATCGCGTTAATCTGTCGATCAAGCTGCCTGACTGACCAGCCAGCTCTTCGGGTTTCTTCCTCATGCCAGCGTATAGGTCTACACTCTACACTACCCGCCTTCCCCTTTCAATTGTTCCGGAGTCCTTTCTTCCAGCCAAAGCTTACAGACATTTTTCCAACCAATACGCCGCCATCTTTTGAATACTGCCTTCAAATCCCCCAAATCTTTCGCTTCCAGAAGATCTTTTTGAGCCGCCTTCAAATCTTCAAGAGATGCAATCGCTGGCATGGGCACCTCCAACTAACGTAAAAGAAAAACCGCATAGGGCATAGAGCATAGGGTAAAATTACTGCCGTAAAGCGTCAGGCGTTAGGAGTCAGGCATTTCCTGGTTCTTCGCTTTTTTCTTCCAAACGAACCCGCGCCAGAAGTATCGCCTCGTGAAGCTTCCTCTGTAAAAGCTTCCGAGGGGGAAGCTCTGTCAAATAAGCCGCCACACGAATCCCACTCTTGTCTAGCTGAAGTAACTTGATCTGTTCCTCGGATTTGTCGGCACACAAGATTAATCCGATTGGAGAATCCTCTCCGCGTTGTTGCTCATACTTTTCCAGCCACCTAAGATAAAGCTCCATCTGGCCTTTATCCGCAGCCTGAAATTTTCCTAACTTCAAATCAATGGCTACCAAACGCCGCAGCTTCCGATGGTAAAAGAGCAGGTCGAGGTAATAATCCTCATCGTCTACCGCCATCCTCTTCTGTCTGGCTACAAAGCTAAAGCCCGCCCCGAGTTCTAAGATGAAGGATTCCAATTCTCTCAGGATGGCTGTCTCAAGGTCCTTCTCGCTGTAGGTATCCTTCAACCCAAGGAAATCGAGAAAATAGGGATCACGAAAAACAAGATCAGGTGTGAGTTTATCCTCTTCCCGTAATTTAATGAGCTCTTGTTTGGCCAACTCCGCCGGTTTCTTAGAAAGGGCGGTTCGCTCAAAGAGCATGCCGGAGATTTTCTTTTCGAGAGTCCGCGTGCTCCACCGTTCGATGCGGCACATTTCCGCATAGAAGTCCCTCTTCAGCGGATCATCCAAAGGGATGATGTGCCGAAAATGGGTCCAGCCCAATTGTGTACTCAGTGCGTTCACAATCTTCTCGTCCGGGAATACCTCCGCAAACCGTAACATGTGCCACAGGTTTCGAGAGGAAAAACTCAAACCAAATTCAGAGACCAATTGCGTCGACAGTGTCGACACAATTTTCTCCCCATAGTCAGCCCGCTCTTCCTTCAGGATGTCTTTGCGGATGCGTTGGCCCACGCGCCAGTAGAGCATTACCAAGGCAGAATTCACCTGCCGGGCTACATCCTGTCGTGCCTCAATGATCAGGGACCTTAAATCCTGGAACAGGCTGTCTGATATTTGAAGGAGTTTTGTCATAACCGTTCTGGAGGCGTGATGGGTAAGGTGTTAAAAATCAGAAGACGAAAAGGCCCATGCCTTTTGAGAACGGGCTTAAAACCAGTCCCAGAACTTTTCAATGTTTGAATCCCCCACCCGGGTTTACCCCGTCAGAAAGCCCCGCGTGAGGCTTGCTGTTAGAAAGTAGAAGACTTTCTAACGGGGTAAACCCTCTCAGAAAAACAACAGGTCGACAGTTTGGATTACTTTTAGATCTTATTGGGCGGGAAGTCAATAATAAAATTGCGGAATGCGCGCGGAATCTCTCTCTTTGTCGAGGAACAACCAATGGAACAAATTGGCAATCCTAAAAAGATAATTTTCACAATTAGTTTTTGGGATTGACAAACCTTGTGCTCGTGGTACATTTGAACCAAATCTTCTGGCTTATAGAGCGGGGAAAGAGAAGGGCTCGAAAGGGGGGCATGATGGCGACGGACATTTATGAAAGATTGGCTGAACATCTCGATAATCTGCCCGGAGGTTTCCCACGGACTGAAAGTGGCGTGGAAATGCGAATTCTACGGCGGCTCTTTACCCCTGAAGACGCCAAGCTTGCGGTCCACCTGACACTGATCCCTGAGGAACCAAGAGTGGTTGCTCGGCGGGCCAGGATCCCGGTCGGGGAGGCTTCCCAACGATTGGAGGGGATGGTCAAGGCCGGCCTGATCATCGGGGTCTATCCGAAGAACAAATCACCTCTGTACATGGCCGAGCAGTTCCTCGTCGGCTTCTGGGAAAGCCAGGTGAATCGACTGAGTCGAGAGCTGATCGAAGAGTTCGAAGAGTACCTGCCGTTTTTCACCGAACAAAACATCGGGCCGGGAGTCCCCCAGTTGAGAACGATCCCCGTGGGGAAGAGCATCAGCACGCAAACCGAGGTCATGCTCTATGAGCGGGCAGAGGAGCTGGTGCGGACCCACAAGACATTTGCCGTGGCCAATTGTATTTGCCGGCAGGAGATGCGCATCATGGGCAAAGGCTGTAAGAAGCCCGAAGAGAGCTGCCTGAGTATGGGAATGGCCGCCAAACTCGTGGTGCGCACGGGCAGGGGCAGGCCCATCGACAGGGAGGAGGCCCTGGCGATCCTTCGGCGTGCCGAGGAAGTCGGGCTCGTCCTGCAACCCTCCAACTCTAAGAAGGCCCCTTTTATCTGAACGTGCTGCGGCTGCTGCTGTGGCGTGCTCCGCAGCATTAAACGCTATCCGAATCCGGCCAGTCTCGTGTCTACCCCTTTTGTGGCGAGCCTCGCGACCGATACGTGCAAAGGCTGTGGAGCCTGTGTCAAGCGCTGCCAGATGGAAGCCCTTTCTGTAGACCATAAGAAAGCGGCCCTGGATTCGAATCGATGCATCGGTTGCGGTTTGTGTGTCAGCACGTGCCCTACCGGCTCGCTTTCTCTCATACGCAAGCCCAGAGCGAAACAGCCCTATGTTCCCGGGGATATCGTGGAAACCCATATCAAGCTCGGGAAGGCTCGAGGCAAGCTGGGTGTCGGCAAGAGGATAGGGATGAAGGTCAGGTCGAAGCTGGACCGGTTGCTAGCCTCTAAATAGATAAGGGGGGCAGTGAATCCCTCCCCAACTTGAGTCAGACCAATTAATCCACCGGCGTTTTGTTCATGGGTCCCAAATCTACCGGCAGCACTCCTTTGACAGCTTGAGTTCACATACTTATATTTGAAGTGAGGAGGCAAGCCAATGAACAGTAGACTATTAAAATGGTTTATGATCGTGTTGTTCTCGATATCAGCGCTGACCGGGTGTTTTTTTTATCACGACCGGGATGATCACTATCGGGATCATGGGTACTCTCACGATAGGGATGATCACCACCACCCTGATCGAGACGACGGACACCATAGATACTAACGAATTCTTTATTTACTCCGGCCCGGAAAAGAACCGGAACAAGGACGGAGGAGATGAGGCGGAAGCCGGCGGATTCTGCCTATCGGGTGCCGCGTTTAACCAATCTGGCTGCAAAAAATCCGTCCATCTCATGACCGGGAGGAAAGGTCTTGAAATATCCATTCCGGATAAAAACGTGGAATTTCTCCGGAAGGACCTGATCCATTCGATCCAGTTGAAATTCCGAATGCTCGTTTAAAAACTTCTCCACCACATCCTCATTTTCCTCGTGGAAAACCGTACAGGTGCTGTAGACCAGGACGCCTCCCTCTTTCACATAGGGTGCAACATTCCCCAATATGGAAAGTTGAAGCTCACTTAGCCGCTTGAAATCTTTTTCCCCTCTTCTCCACTTCAAATCAGGATTCTTGCGAATCGTCCCAAACCCCGAACAGGGAACATCCACCAGGACGCGATCGAAGAATAACCGCCCCGGGATAGGGAGAGAGGCCGCCGCACTTCCCTTGATCGTTTTAACGATCTTGACTCCCAGCCGTTGACACATCTCTTCAATCAAATCCAATTTCTCCCTGCCGACATCCACAGCATAGACTTCTCCCCGATTCTCCATGGCCTGAGCCATATGGGTGGTCTTCCCGCCTGGAGCCGCACAGGCATCGAGGATTCGTTCTCCCGGCTTCGGGTCCACAACGGAAGTGATCAATTGAGAGGCCTCATCCTGAATGATATAGAAACCTTCTTTAAGGAATGGAAGCTCTGAGGTGGGTGGGGGATCCTGGAGCAAAATCCCCTCTTCTGAAAAATTGGATGGAAGGGGTTTCAACGCCTTTTCCCGGAGCTTATCCATAAGGTCTCCCCGGTTTATCTTCAGGGTGTTGGTCCGAAGCGCCAAGGGGGAAATCTGATTATTAACCTTGCAGATCCGGAGGGTTTCTTCCGCCCCCAGCTCTTTTACCCATCTCTGAACCAGCCAGAGAGGATGGGATTGGACGACGGAGATATGGAGTGCCGGATCCTGGTCCCTTTCCGGATAGAGGATTTCATCTTTTTCCCGGATGGATGAGCGAAGCACGGCGTTGACAAAACCCGCTCCGCCTTTTCCCCGGAACCGTTTCTCCAGCTCGACCGACTCGTTGACCGCGGCCGAGGAGGGGGTCCTGGTCAAAAAAAGGATTTGGTAGAGTCCAAGGCGCAGGATATTGAGAGTTCCGGGCTCGATTTTTTCAAATGGGATTTTCGAAAAATGGCGGATCACCCAATCAAGTTTTCCTCTCCAGCGGATGACTCCGTAAGTCAACTCTGTGAGAAAGGCTCGATCGAGGGAGGTAAAATATCGGTAACGTTTGAAGGAATCCGTCAGAAGACGATCGGTATGGGCATTGGCCCCCCCCACCCGATTTAGGATGTCGAGGCAGATTGCCCTCGGAGATTTTTTCGAAGCTCCCCTCATGTCGGGGCTTCCCGGGAATGAAATGCCATTCAGAGTATGCCCTTAGCCCGTCGGAAAGATTGGGCTGCGGGGCGCTTGCCGGTCAAAACTTTCCTGTCCTCGCCATCTCTTCGAGCCTGGCGATACGTTCTTCCATCGGCGGGTGGGTGCTGAAGAGGGAAAGGACCCCTCCCCCCCTTAACGGATTGACGATGAACATGTGAGCGGTGGAAGGATTGGCCTGCATGGGAATCTTCTGGGAGGCTATTTCCAGCTTTCCCAAGGCTTTCGCTAATGAAAGGGGATGAGCGAGATGGGCTCCACCCTCATCCGCCATGTACTCCCGGGAGCGGGAAATCGCCATCTGAATGAGCATCGCCGCAACGGAAGCAACGATCGAAACGAGGAGCACGACGAGAATATTTCCTCCCCCGCCGCCCTCTTCATCATCGGAGCGGCCTCCTCCGAAGATCGCTCCCCAGCGGGCCATCGACGCAAGCATGCCGATCGCGCCAGCCATCGTGGCGGCAATCGTGCTGATGAGGATATCGCGGTGCTGAATATGGGAAAGCTCATGACCGATGACTCCCATCAGTTCTTCTTTTGACAGAATTCTCATAATCCCCGATGTGACGGCGACGGCCGCATGTTCCGGATTTCTTCCCGTTGCAAAAGCATTCGGTGTCTCATTTTCCATGATATAGACCTTCGGCATCGGAAGGCTGGCCTTGCTCGTCAGTTCCGCGACGATCCCGTAAAGCTCGGGGGCCTCGCCTTGCGTGACTTCCTTTGCGCCGTACATACGGAGGACCATTTTGTCACTAAACCAGTACATGACGAAATTCATCAGGCCTGCAAAGACAAAGGCATAGATCGCCCCGTTTTTTCCCCCGATGGCCGTCCCCACCAGAATAAAAATACCCGTTAAAACCAGCATCAAAATGAACGTCTTAAATTGATTCATTTAGAATTTACCCTCCTTTTACAAAAGCCAGTATAATCATTCATCCTTTTTTTGTCAATTCCTGGACATCCCCGGCGCAAAAGTGGGGCTTGCTCAGACTCAGTCCCGAGCAGTGCATTGCGCCTGCACCGCGCCCTCTCTTACCTTTTGAAATTTGACATTTATTTGAACTTTGAACTTTGATATTTGCCATTTCTCTTTTATACGAAGACCGTCCCGACAGAAATAGAATGTCCGGAAAGAAATTCCCGGATGGTCATTTTCCTCTTCCCCTCCAGTTGAATTTCCTCGATCAGGTAGGAATCCTTCCCGGTCTCCACCTGGATGAAATCCGACCCGATCCAGACCACTTCTCCCGGTTTTCCCGAAGGCACCCTTTCCCTTATCCTTCCTCCAAGAACTTTCAGAAGCCGGTCCCCCCATTTCGTAAAGGCTCCCGGCCATGGATGGAGCGCACGGATCTGCCGGTCGATCTCTGCGGCCCCCTTCTCCCAATGGATGCGTCCGTCTTCTTTTTTCAGAGGAGGAGCATAGGTCGCTTTCGAGTGATCCTGCGGAACGGGTCGTATCTCTCCTGCCTTCATTTTCTCAACGGTTCTTGCTAACAGTTGAGCTCCCAGAGCGGCTAACCGATCGTGCAGTGTCTCGCAGGTCACTTCGTTGCCGATGGGAACCTCCGCTTGCAAGAGGATGCTCCCCGTGTCCATCCCTTCGTCCATGGCCATCGTCGTCACGCCCGTCACTTTTTCTCCTTCCAGGATGGCCCGGGCAATGGGTGCGGCTCCCCGATACCCCGGAAGTAAGGAGGCGTGGACATTGACGGCTCCGTATTTTGGAATGTTCAAAACGGACTTTGGTAAAATCTGACCGTAGGCGACGACCACGAAGAGGTCGGGTTGAACACCCTTCACCGTCTCCTGAAAAGCTTCTTCTTTCACTTTCTCTGGCTGAAGAACGGGAAGGCCGTGCTGGAGGGCAAGCTCTTTTATGGGAGAAATAACCATTTTTCTCCCCCTTCCCTTTTCCCTGTCCGGCTGAGTGACGACACCCACCACTTCATCAGGTCCCTCCAAAAGGCCCCTCAGGGTGGCGAGTGCAAAGGATGGGGTCCCAAAGAAAACGATCCGCCAGGGCGGTGCGCTCAAGGTTTTTCTTCCTTACGCTTCTCTTTCTTTAACTTATTCCGATAAATTTCTCTTTTCAGCTGGCTCACTCTGTCCAGGATAAGAATCCCATTGATATGGTCAATTTCGTGCTGGAGGGCAATGGCGAATATCCCGTCTCCGTTGATTTCCACTTCCATCCCTTCCGGAGACAGCCCCTTCACACAGACTTTTTCTTTCCTCTTTATTTTTTCCAGATAATCCGGGACGCTCAGACATCCTTCTTCATGGTCCACCTCGCCTTCTTCGGAGATGATCTCGGGGTTGATCAAGGCGAGGAAGGTGTGCTGGGGATCCAACGGGCTGACGTCGAGAACGATCACTTTCCGGGAGACCCCGACCTGACAGGCAGCCAAGCCCACACCGCTGGCCCCGTACATGGTCTCTCTCATGTCATCGATCAATTTTCTCACTTCTTCGTCGATCTCACCGACCGGCTCGCACTTTTTCTTCAATACCGGATGAGGATATTTGACGATTTCCAGAATAGCCATCTTTCTATCTCGGGCTCCTCTCCTTCATACAAGATAACATAAATAGGGAGAAAATGGCCAACAGGATGCCGATCGCTTGAGAGGTGGAAAGGAGATCTGTGAAGAGAAACCCCCTCGGGTCGCCTCTAAAGATTTCAACGAAAAAGCGCAGGATCGAGTAGAGAAAGAGAAAGAGCCAGAAGATCTGCCCGTCGAAAGACTTTCTCTTTTCCATCCAGCTCAAAAAGAAAAAGAGGACGAATCCGTTCACCGCCTCGTAGAGCTGGGTGGGATGAAGGGGGACATTCAACCGGGCCAATGAGTCCGGATTCCTGAAGACGACCGCCCACGGCAGGGAAGTCTCTTTCCCGTAGCAGCATCCGGCCAGAAAGCAGCCAATCCTGCCGGAAGAGAGGCCCAGGGCAATCAGAGGGGAAATCAGATCAGCCAATCTCCAAACAGGCAACCGGTGCCGCTTCATAACCCCGAAGGCAACTCCGGCCGCCGCGATCAGCCCGCCATAAAAGACCAACCCGCCTTCCCATAGCTTGAAGACCTGCAAAGGATCCCGGCGAAAGACGTCCAAATGGAGTAAGACATACAGGATTCTTGACCCGAGGAAGCCGGACAGGACCGTGTAGAACAAGAGATCGGCTGCGTTTTCAAAAGAAAGCTTGATGTCTGATTTTCGAACTTTTGAGACGGCGAGAAGGGCCGCCATGACAAGGCCCACAGCGATGAAGAACCCGTAAGCATAAATGCGGAACCGGCCGAATTGAAACAGGATGGGAGACATACTTATTTCAAATCTCGAATTTCAGATTTCAGATTGAATTGAAGTCTTCAATTTGCGATTTGCAATTTGAATTTGAACTTTCATTTGGCGCTTTTCTTCCGATCTCCTTTCAACAATTCCAGGGCCATCAATCCGATCCCGATGCAGATGGCCGAATCTGCAACATTGAAAGCGGGCCAATGGTAGGTAGAGAGATGGAAGTCGAGGAAATCGACCACTTCTCCGTATCGAAGGCGGTCGATGAGGTTTCCCGCGGCTCCGCTCAGAATGAGAGAAAATGAGAGGCCGAGGGTCTTCTCATTCTCTTTGACTCTAAGAAAGAGAAAGATAATGGCTCCGATGGCAACCAGGGACACAACCACAAAGAGGATCGAGCCGAGTCCCCCCTTTTCCCCCCGAAAATCCCAAAAGCGCCTCCTGTGTTCCGGACATGGGTGAGATTGAAAAACCCCTGGATCACTTCCACCCTCTGGTAGAGAGGTAGTTTCTGTACCACCAGGGACTTGGTCCACTGGTCCAGCAAGAGAACCCCGATACAGAAAACCAAAAGGACCCAGTATTTTCGTTTCATACGTGACCTGTTACTAATAGGGCCATAATTGAGAAGACAGAATTATACTGCTCCGGCAGATCCCCATCCCCTTCCTAACCTCCCCCTTGAAGGGGGAGGAGAACAGCAACTTCCTTTCTGCGAGGAGCAACATAGTAATTTCCCTCCCTTTCAGGGGAGGGAAAGGGTGGGGGTGGGAACTTTTTAATTTTCGCTATGCGCTCTGCGCCTTGCTCTCTGCGATTTCACCCCTGGATCGCCTCGATGCACCTGTGGCAGATGGTTCCATGCTCCTGATGAGTCCCGACGGTGACTTCATAGTTCCAGCATCTCTCACACTTCTTCCCCTCTGCCGGAGATACTTCCACCCGCACCTCTTTTTCATCTTTGGCGAGATGAAGGATGACGGAGGAAACAATAAAGACGAACTTCAGGTCCTTCTCGTAACATTCAAGAAAAGGATAGATCTTCTCGGGAACATAGAGATGAACCTGCGCATCCAAGGACAGTCCGATGATCTTCTCTTTACGTGCTTCTTCCAGGACTTTGGTCACCAGGGTTCGGATCTCCCACAGCCTCTCCCAGCGTTCGTTCAGGGCGTCGTCCAGATACTCGCTTTTCACTTCAGGGAACAGCGCCAGATGAACACTTTCTGACTTTCCGCGCTCTTCCGGAAGGAGTTGCCAGACCTCCTCTGACGTGAAAGAGAGAATAGGAGCCATGAGGCACGTCAACGCTTTTAAAATCTCGTAGAGCGCGGTCTGAGCCGACTTCCGGGCTTGAGAACCGGACGAAGAGGTATAAAGCCGGTCCTTCAAAATATCAAAATAAAGGGCGCTCATCTCCGCCGCGCAGAAATTCTGAACGGCGTGGTAGACCGTGTGGAATTCGAAACGCTCATAAGCCTCTCGGACCCTGCCCGTGAGCTTCTGGAGCTGGTGGAGCGCCCATCGGTCCAACTCATGGAGTTCGCCATAGGGAACCCGGTCTTTTTCGGGATGGAAGTCGTACAGATTTCCTAAAAGAAACCGAAAGGTGTTTCGGATTCGGAAGTAGCTGTCGGCTAAACGTTTCAGGATCTCGTTGGAGATCTTGATGTCATCTCTGTAATCCTCTGCCGCGACCCAGAGCCTCAATACATCGGCCCCCAATCGATCGATGATTTCGTCGGGAGCAACCACATTTCCCGCCGACTTGGACATCTTCTTGCCCTCTCCATCCACGACAAATCCGTGGGTCAGGACGGTACGATAAGGGGCACACCCTCTTGTCCCGACGGAAGTCAAAAGGGAACTGTGGAACCATCCCCGGTGCTGATCGCTTCCTTCCAGGTAGAGACTCGCCGGAAACTCAAGCTCGCTCCGTTTCTCCAGGACGGCTGCATAGGAGACCCCCGAGTCAAACCAGACATCCAGAATATCCGTCTCCTTCGTAAATTCCTTTCCGCCGCACTGAGGGCAGCGGGTCCCCTTGGGCAGCAGGTGATCCGTCCCTTCTTCAAACCAGATGTCCGCTCCCTTCTCCTCAAAAAGACGGGCGACATGTTCGATGGTTTCCTGGTTGACCAGAGGTTGTTTGCAGCCCGCACAGTAAAAGACGGTGATCGGAATCCCCCAGGCCCTCTGTCTGGAGACGCACCAATCCGGCCGGTTTTCAACCATCCCGTAGATTCGATCCTTTCCCCAGGGAGGGATCCAGCTCACTTCATTGATGGCCTTCAAGGCATCCCGTCTCAACCCCATTCTTTTCCATCGAGATGAACCATTGCTCCGTCGCCCGAAAGATGATCGGGTCGTTGGTACGCCAGCAATGCGGATAAGAGTGGACCATCATCTCCTCTTTGAGGAGCGCTCCCACCTCCGCCAGCTTTTTGTTGACGGCACCGTTGGCGTCAAAAACAAACTGCCCGGCGAAGAAAGGAACATCCTGGGTAAACCGGCCATCATCATCGACCGGACTGTAGATCTCCAAGCCATATTGCACCCCGCTTTCATAATCCTCTTGACCGTGGCCGGGCGCCGTGTGCACACACCCCGTCCCCGCATCCAAGGTCACATAGGGGGCGAGGATGATCAGCGAATCCCGGTCGAGGAAGGGATGCCGGGCTTTGAGTCCTTCCAGTTTTTTTCCTGCAAATTTCTCCACCACTTCATATTTCTTGATTCCGAATTTCCTCATGTCCTCTTCTAAAAGGCCCTCTGCCAGGATATAGATCTCTCCGCCCACATCCACGGCTACGTAAGTAAAATCGGGATGCAGCGCAATCGCCAGGTTGGCCGGGATCGTCCAGGGCGTGGTCGTCCAGATGATGACGTAAACAGGCTTTCCCCCGAGGCTTGGGAACAAATCCCCGATGTCCCCCCCACCCTTTCCCTCCCCCTCAAGGGGGGAGGGGCGGGAGGGGGTGGAGATCATTTTGAATTTCACATAGATGGAGGGGGAACGATGGTCCTCGTATTTTACCTCCGCCTCGGCCAATGCGGTCTTGCAGGTAGGGCACCAGTGGACCGGCTTCTTTCCCTTGTAAACGGAGCCGTTTAGAAGAAACTTTCCGAACTCTCTGACGATCGTCGCCTGGTATTCAAAATTCATGGTCAAATAGGGATTTTCCCATTCGCCAAAGATTCCCAGGCGTTTAAACTCCTCCCTCTGAATCCCCACAAATCTGGCCGCGTACTCCCGGCACCGCTTCCGAATGTCAACGACGGACAGTTCTTTTTTCTTCGAACCGAGACTCTTTTCCACCTCGTGTTCAACAGGCAAGCCATGACAGTCCCATCCTGGAACATAATGGCTATCCAACCCTGCCATAGACTTCGATTTCAAGATGAAGTCTTTCAGGATTTTATTCAAGGCCGTGCCGATGTGAATGTTTCCGTTGGCGTAGGGAGGACCGTCGTGAAGGATATATTTCGGCCTTCCTTTCACCTGCTGGCTCAATCGGGGGTAAGTCCCCTTCGCCTCCCATGCTTTCAGCATATCCGGCTCCCTCTTAGCCAAATTGGCCTTCATGGGAAAGTCGGTCTTCGGAAGATTCAATGTCTTACGGTAATCCATTACCTTTCCTTCCTGCTCAAAATCTCACCTGAGCCGAGCCACTTTCTCGTCAGCCTCAAAAGCCGAAGCTTCGAGTGATGGTGAAGGGGGCACTTTTTATTCAAAAATGTCCCTTCATTGAATAAAGATTGGAAATCCATTATTTTTAAAGTTATTAAAATAACATAAAAACACTGAGTTATCAATCCTTTGATGACACGGAGGGCAGATGAAGCAGAAGTCCAAGAAAGGGGAAGTCACCCGCCGGGGGAGGAGAAGGGGTTCCGAGAATGCCCGGAGATCCATTCTTGAAGGGGTACGCAAAGATTCCTCGTCGCTGTCCCGGGCGTACCGGCTGACCCGAATAGCCTCTCGAGCGGGTTTCGACTGGCCGAATATCGAAGGGGTGTTGAAAAAATTGGATGAAGAGATGGGGGAGTTCAGGGAAGCCCTTGCTCTTCAAGACAGGGAAAAGATTCGTGAAGAAATCGGGGACCTCTTTTTTGTATTGGCGAACGTTTCGCGGCTTCTCCGCCTCCATCCGGAGGAGGCCTTGAAAAAAACGTTGAACAAATTTGTATCTCGATTCCATTACATCGAGGCATCGCTTCACCGGAAAGGAAAATCTCTCCGTCAGTCCGACCTGGCCGAAATGGAACAATTATGGGAGGAATCAAAAAAGAAGAAAATCAAATGGGATTGAAGGAATCAGGAATTAAGGAATTGAAAGGAGATTAAACCCAATTCACTACAGAGCTTCTAAATTCCTGAATTGCATAATTGATTTTAGTAAGGTGTTGAAAAAATCATTCTTTGCGGGACGCTCAAAAATGCCCGGATGCGAGGCGCCCGCGAGCCTTTCACCTGCCGGTCAGGCAGGCAATCCTGAGAGTGGCGTCGCGACGAATAAGGAGCGACATCTTGCCACGCCGACGAGTTGGTGAGTCGGCCGGAGGCGTACTCAGATGTACGCCGCAACGACGAAGGATGAGGGGAACGAAGTAGATGGGCTTTTTTCAGCGTCCCGTCAGATGAAAAATTCGGAAGTGTTGATATTATAGTCATTCGGATCGAGGGTTTTGACGATGGTCCTCTTGAATTCTCCGGACACCTCATCCCTCTCTGCCAAGTCCACCCCCTTCTCTTTCCGATATTCTCCGTCGCTATAATAAATCACGCAGACCCTGGGACGGCCGATCAGTTCCGGATCCTCCTGGGCTTGGGTAACGATCCCCATCTCGTTGGTATTGAGTAGCACCAACGTCCCCAGCGGAAAGATCCCGATCATGTGAATGAAGACTTTGGTGATTGCAGGGTCGATGTCTTTTCCGCTTCGTTCCAGCATCCGACCCACGACTTTCTCGGAGACATAAGGAAATCGATGATCGGCTCTCGGCCTCACCAGGGCATCGTAGAAATCGGCTACGGCAATGATCCTGCCAAAAAGAGAAATCTTTTTCTTTTGGGTGAGCCTCGGGTATCCGGTCAAATCGTACCCAAGATGGTGCTCAAAAGCCCCTTCCATCATCCGCGCGGAAGGTTCCCCCCATTCGTTCATCCTCATCAGGATCTCCGTCCCGAGGACGGGGTGGGCTCGCAGAATGAAAGATTCTCCGGGGGACAACTTTTCCGTTTTGTTAAGGATCTCCTCCGGGATCTTCGTCTTGCCCACATCGTGGAATAAACCGGCCATGCCCAGATAGGAAAGGTATTTTTTGGAAATCCCGATCCTCTGGCCCAAGGCAACGGCGTAAATCGCCACATTCACAGAATGGTTGAAGGTGTATTCATCGTAATTTTTTATATTGGCCAGCCCTAACAACGTGGCGTCGTCCTTCAGAACGGCGTTCACCGCGTTCTGCATGAGACGCCTGGCTTTTCGGAAAGGAACGGATGTTCCTTGATGAATACTCTTCGCTACCTCCCTGACGAAGCCCACGCACCTGAAATAGACTTCTTTCGAATACTTCTTCTCACCTTCAGAATTGCCATCCTCATCTTCCAACAACTCCAATTTTCCCACTTCGATGGTTTCAATCTTTCGCTCTTCTAATTGCCTTTCGAGCGAAAGGTAATTGTCCTCGTTATTCTCCTCCAGACCGGATAGGAAATAGATCAGATCTTTGAGATGTTCTACGTCTACTGCCCCTGAAAACTCTATTCCCCCGATCCTCCGCTTTCTCATCTCCCGCCTTAACGCTTTAAAGAGGAGATAGTTGTCGGCGGTCGCGATGACCCGGGTTTGATTGAAGAAGAAATGATCCCCACCGATTCTCAGCAAAAGATTCCCCTCCCCCTGGAGGATGCCGTTGATCACCTGAAGGCATTCCCGGGTGAGGCGATTCATGACGACACTCTCCCGGGCATAAAGGGCCGCCCCCCTGAAGAGTCGGTAGAAGGCTGTCACGAATTCCGTCCCCGATTTCATCGGAAGAGGCTCCTGGACAAGGATGGGCTTTTCATCTGGCATCGGAATATCGACTCCTTAGGGAGATGGGCTCCTCAGGGCGCGGGTGCAGGCATCCCGGAGGACCTCGTCCTTTGAGTCTTTCCCCTCCTCCAAAACGGCGATGGCATCCGGCGTCCCGATCATGGCAAGGGCATGGGCAGCCCCGATACGGGTTTCATCGATCTTTCCTCGACCGAACCAACTCTTTCGTTCCAACAAGTCTTGCAGCGCAGAAACCACTTCATTGGAACCCGCCATACCGATCCCGTTGAAGAAGGCTCTGATCTCTACCGGTTCCCTTTTAGAAAAATCCTTCGATTGCACTATTTCTATGAGGGGGATCAAGCCCGCTTTCTTGCCCATTTTCCCCAGATTAATGGCGGCCATGCAGCGGATTCGGACATCATTGTCCGTGAGGGCCCTCACCAATAATCCGACGGTTTTCTGGCCGCCGATGAGTCCCAGGGACTGGATGGCTTCTCTCCGCACCCGATTCTCTTCATGGTTGAATGCCCTCTGGATATAAGGAAGGGATTCTTCTTTTCCGATTCGGCCCAGGATGTAGACGATATTCCGAATCAGGAACCACCGCCGATCCTCCATGAAAGGGGTGAACAGTTCGATCGCATCCTTTCCGATTTCTGCGAGGGCGTCGCAGAATACCCTTCTCGCCTTTGAGTTTTTCAGCTCCCCTAACAGGTTGACCAAAGGCTGGATGGAGTTCTTTTGAAGGAGCAAAAGATAGGCGTTCACCTCTTCCAGACGAACCTCCTCCCTCTCCAGAATCTTCCCGATCCTTGCGACCCGCGCTTCCTCGCCGGCTTCCAAAAAGATTCCCCTGATTTTTTCAACCTGCCAATCCTGGAGACCGTCGGTTTCGAGAAGGAGACGAACTCGTTTCAAGAGATCCCCTGCCTGGACGAACCGGCCATGCATCAGGAAGTCGTCCAATACGTTGACCACCGACTGGACCACGCCCTGGTAAGGCTCCTGCTCTTTTTCCAAAAACAAAATCTCAAAAAGTATGTCCGTGATATTGAATGCAAAACTGCGGTTAACTTCGGCTTCGACGTCTTCTCTCAATCCCTCCGCTTCCTCTGCAGTAAAGGAATAAATGCTCGGGTCCGAAACAAAGGGAGAAAGCTCCTCGGTTCCTTTGGATAGGATTGCATTCAAATCCGCTCCCTCCTCTGAACCCCCTGCCTCCACGAGATGGGCAACGGGTTTGAGGACCAAATTTTTTCTGAATTGCTCGACCGTATCCGGGAGGAGGAGCATTGACTCCTCCGAATATTCATCCACCGCCAGATAGCGGATGTGCACAAAATCTCTCTCCCACATCATCGTGATCATATCCCCCTCGGATGGGTTGACCTGTTCACTCTGCTTGAGGATATCGATGATGCCCTGAACCTCCCACTCTTCCAGATTCTTCAAAAACCGGATTTCTCTTAATCCGTCTTTATACAGGGAAAAGGCGAGGCTTGTCTTCACGTCCCGATTCTCGTATAAGATCTTGCCTTTATAGGAAAGATCGTATTGCCCGACCTGAATCACGAAGGACGGATATTTATTTAAGAAATGCCGGAATTTTCTGAGCAGCTGGTCCTTCAGCCCTTTGAGGGTGGGATTGTCGGGGGGATGGAATCGAAAGGCCTTGATCGCCTTGACGAAAGCGCTGGTGAGATCCCTTGAGAGGAGGATCTCTTCATCCGTCTCTGTTTCCTCGATCGGCGGCATTTCTCCGCTCAGATCGAGAAATTTTTTGTCCGCCGAAACCTCTTCAGGCATACATTCCCTTTTCGTGCAGCCCCGTCGTTAAGCCTGCCGTTCCGATCGTTTCCTCAGGTCAAGCCGCCGGAAAACCTCCCGCGCTGGACATCGGGGCCCCCGGTGTTCAACGTCGGCAGGCTATCTCTTGAGATGGTTCTATCTTTAAGAATTTTGGGCGATTTGTCAATAATTTTTTTGAGGTTTAGAAAAAAACAAAGCTGATCCGGGCCCCCGGATGACGCCCTCCCCCTTGAACAATCCCTCAAGAGATGGTATTTTGTCGGTGAGTGAATGATTTTGGAATGATGACGCCTCCTTCCCCCAATCCACCGAAGGGCATGCTTTATATCGTCTCCACTCCTATCGGGAACCGGGAGGATATTACCTTAAGAGCCCTCCGAATCCTGAAGGAAGTTGACTTAATCGCCGCGGAAGACACCCGGCACACCGGCCTCCTCCTGAAACACTTTGGAATCCAGACCCCGCTCAGCAGCTATTTTGAAGGAAACGAACTCAGGAAAAGGGATCTCATCCTCTCCAGATTGAAGCAGGGCGACCGGGTAGCCCTTGTCTCAGACGCGGGAACCCCCGGCATCTCGGATCCCGGGTTTCGTCTGATCCAACTGGCCATTGAGAACCAAATTCCTGTCGTCCCGATCCCCGGCGCTTCCGCCGTGATCACCGCTCTCAGCGTCTCGGGCCTTCCGACGGACGCCTTTCTCTTTAAGGGTTTCTTACCCCACAAATCAACCAAGAGGAGAGGGCTGCTCGAGCAATTGGAGAATAAGAGAGAAACCCTCATTCTTTATGAATCCCCTCATCGTATCGTCGAGACGTTAAAGGACATTTTTGATATTTTGGGCGACCGGGAGATCGTTCTTGCCCGGGAACTAACCAAGATTTACGAGGAGGTACTTCGCGGCAGGGTGAGTGAAATCCAGAGCCGGATCACAGGGAGAACGATCAAGGGAGAAATTACCTTGGTCATCTCTGGAAAGACCCGCAAGGGAGCCCGCCGGGTGGAACCCATTGTCACCGCTGAATGAATATGCTACAAGATGAACTCGGCAGATGAAGAATCGATCCCGAGAGCCTTGGGGCAGGAAGTTTTCTGGGTCTCCTATCATGGGAGGTAATCCCTCAGTTATGAGTTCAAGTAATGCAAACGTACCCTTTTACCCCTCTTTAGTATCCTTTTCCTGTCATAGACAGGCAAAGAGGGGCAAGGGGAGATTTTCTCAGCGTGATTTAAAAATCCCCCTTTATCCCCCTTTGCTAAAGGGGGATAAGAATACCCGAGGCTGAGGGGTTCCTATGGAAGCATCTTTTCGCAAAGAAATCGTCCTAAGAACGAGTGGTTTGAGTAAGAGGTTCGCAAGGCGCTGGGCCGTCAAGGATCTCAATCTTGAGGTTCACCGGGGGGACGTCTTTGGCTTTCTCGGTCCCAATGGAGCGGGGAAAAGTACGACCATTCGGATGATTCTGACCCTTCTCAGACCGACGGCGGGCTCGATCGAAATTTTTGGGAAGGATCTTCAACAAAAACGCCGCTCCGTTCTTTCCCGGGTGTGCGGAATCGTGGAGAAACCCGATTTCTATCTGTACCTTTCGGCCTACAAAAATCTCGAGATCCTCGGCTCAATGACCCGCAGCATTCGAAAGGATGAGATCATGGAAGCCCTGGATGCGGTCGGGCTGACGTCACGCGCTTTCGAGAAGGTCAAGACTTTTTCACACGGAATGAAACAACGCCTTGGAATCGCTCAGGCCCTTTTGACCAACCCGGAACTGATCATCCTGGACGAACCGACATCGGGGCTTGACCCACAGGGGATGAAAGAAGTCAGAGAATTGATTAAGAAGCTCTCGACGGAAAGGGAAATGACCATCTTCCTTTCTTCGCACCTTCTTTCCGAGGTCGAACTGGTGGCCACGCGGATGGCCGTCGTCAACCACGGGAAGCTGATCGTCCAGGGAGACGTTTCGAAACTGCTTGAGAGAGAAGCAACGGAATACTCCGTCCAAGCCTCCCCCTTTGACGCAGCGGTCAAACTCATCGGGGATCTCCCCTGGGCGAACGTCGCCTCCACCGAGAACGGCAAGATCGAGGTGCATCTGACCTCCGGACGCGCATCCGAGTTGAACAGCGTTCTGGTGACCCATGGGATCGATGTCTCTTCTTTTTACCCGCATCGAACCCTGGAGGATTTCTTTTTGAGGATTACCGAAGGGACATCCGAGATATGAGGCTCTTCTGGCTTGAAATCTACAAGACCTTCAGCCGGTGGCGAACGTACATCGGTTTCGCCTTTATCGCCCTGGTGGTCATTTTGACAGAAGTCGTGATGAAACTGAGCGCCGTCGAGATCATGAATCGCATGATGAGATCGACGCAGAAAGATTTCCTCGTCTTCGGAAATGTTTTGAACGGGTGGTTTGTCTCGGCCTTTATCATGAACACCCTTCACATCCACATCCCTTTCCTCATCGCTCTCGTCGCCGGGGACATCGTCTCGGGCGAGGCCACCTCCGGGACCGTGAGGTTCCTCTTGATACGGCCTCCGTCGAGGCACAGGATCATTGCGGCCAAATACGTCACGACGCTCTTTTACACGGCCGGCCTGGTCATCTTCCTTGGAATCGTGTGCATCCTGCCGGGGCTCGCTCTGTTCGGCAGCGGCGACTTGATCATGCATCATTTCGGAAAGTTCGGAATTGTCTTTATCCCCGAAGCTCAAATTCCCGTTCGGATGCTTCTCGCCTTCATGGCCGCCATCTGGTCGATGATGACGGTGGCTTCGATTGCTTTTCTTCTCTCGACCCTCGTCGAAAATTCCATCGGCCCGATCATCGGCACCATGGCCGTCGTCATCGTCTTTCTGGTGATCGGAAATTTCCCATTTGATTTCTTCGGGACCCTCAAGCCGTACCTCTTTACAACCTATATGGTCTTCTGGCAGCGATTCCTCGATGACCCGATCCCCTGGCAGGAGATCGCCAAGTCAGCAGCGATCCTCGGCCTCCATAGCCTCGCCCTATTCGCCATCGCTCTCGGGACCTATGCAAGAAAGGATATCAAGAGTTGAAGAACATTTTGCTATGCCTCCTCTGGGTTCCACTTTTCCTTTTCCCCGGTCTCCTCCAGGCTCAGGAGGAAGGCGTCCGCACCCTGGACGCCCTGCAAAAAAAATACTCCGGCCTGAAGGATTACACCGTCGATGTCAACGTCCATTTTGACGTCGAAGGCTTCAAGGCGCCCGACATGCAAGCGAAGCTCTATTGCAAGCCTCCCGACAAGATGAAAATTGAATCGAAGAGAATCTTTTTCCTCCCGAAAGAGGGCGGAACCTTCAACCCTTTGATGTTCAACAAGGAAGATTTTGAGGTCAAATTTCTGGAACGTTTAACGCACGCAGGCCGAAATGAAGTAAAACTGAAGCTGACGCCCAAAAAAAGGAAACCCAATGCTCCTCAGGATTTCATGTTGACCATCGACACGGACCGGAACCTGATCAAAGAGATGAATATATCCTCGCCCGACGGAAGGGAAGTGAAGGCCTTGATGGAATACGGTCCTTTCAGTGGTTTCGACCTCCCGACACGCATCGAGCTCCACCTCGACATGCAATTTAATGAATCGCGGGAGTTCAAAGATTTCGGTCCGCCTTCCCAGCCTGCAAAGCGAGTCACCGGGCGGGTCGAAATCACCTATTCGAACTACAAAGTCAACGTGGGGCTCAGTGATCAGATCTTCAAGGAGACGGAGGCTTCCAAGCTGAAAAAAGGTCCCTAGCTCCCCCGCCGCTTCGTCGCTGTCCTCTTTTCCGGATGTCTTCTTTATTTTCGTGTGTTCCCCTCTACATCCTGCCCCTCGATGCCCTGATCGACAGAAGAACCTTTTTTCAGGATCAGGTAACCTTGACCAACCCATTTCAAAACATAACCCCCCTTCATCCCCCCTTAAATTAAGGGGGGAATAGAGGGGGGTTATCGCTTCATCAGCCCAACCGTTTCAGAGTTTGGCTGCATGAGTTTGAAGGGGGAGAGTTGGTATCAATATCATTACGGGCCTTGATCCGGGGTACCTTCCACGCGGGCCTTATGAAGCCTCAGAGGGACTCACCCTTGCCGCGGACACGGGAAAACTGGAGGACAATGCCGAGAAACCTTAGGCTGGTGTCTGAACAATAGGAGAGAGGCTTAATCGTTGGAAAGAGCGGATTCTTCCTGGGCTATGCGCTGGGCCTTGATCTTCATGAGGCGGCTCGTGTTGGAGCGCTCCATCTCGTCGAGCTTGCTCATGATGTACTTGATCGTCTCCTTCATTCGGGGGATGAAGGTATGCTCAAGGGCGTTCACCCGGCGTCTCGTTTTCTCGATCTCGATGCTCAAGCGCCTGACGGCTTCCTCCAGTTCGGCCATGCGAATGAGCTTCGGCAAAAACTTCTTCAGAGAATCGATCGCCTGGTCCAGCTCGGGGGAGGTGTGAATGAAGGAATACATGCCGCCGACGGTGCCGAAGGTCACCTCGATCTTCGGGATGACCACGCTCATGAGCCGGCGGGGCTTTACCGTGAGCTGAAGCTCCTGCTTGGTGCTCTCGAGCGCGTTCTCCGTGATCTTGCGGGAGGAGGTGATCTCGGCCAGGACGAAGAGCTTGAGCACGTAAGGAAGCTCGTCATCCACGGCGAGGCGGAACCGCTTATACTCCTTCGCAATCTCCAGGAACTCCTGCATGAGGCCGTCCAGCTTGTCCTTGAGGAGCTTGTGGCCCCGCTGGGCAACCACGAGGCGCTTGCGCAGCCTCAGGAGTTCCATCCGGGTCGGGTTAACCGCTAATCTTGCCATGCCGTCCTACTTCTTCGGATAGTATTTCTCAAGGTACTCGTCGCGCACACGTTTGAGTTCGCTCTTGGGGAGCATGAGCGAGCAGATTCCAGCCAATGCGAAGACTCTCTTCGATGGAGCGGTTCTCGTCCTCACCCTGGCGGACGAACTGGTCCTCGAAGGCGTCGGAGAACTTCACGAACAGGACGTCCGCCTCGCTGAGCGCCGACTCGCCGAGAACGACCGCCAGCTCCTTCGCGTTCTTCCCTCTCGCATAGGCCGCGTAGAGCTGGTTCATGAGGTCCGCATGATCCTCGCGGGTCTTGCCGGCGCCGATTCCCTTGTCCTTCAAGCGGGAAAGGGACGGCAACACATCGACGGGCGGATAGATGCCCTGGGCATGGAGACCGCGGTGGATGATGATCTGTCCTTCGGTGATGTACCCGGTGAGGTCAGGGATCGGGTGCGTTTTGTCGTCCTCGGGCATCGTGAGAACCGGAATCTGCGTGATCGACCCCTTCTTGCCTTTGATCCGGCCTGCACGCTCGTAGATCGTGGAGAGGTCGGTGTAGAGATAGCCGGGGTAACCCCGCCTGCCGGGGACCTCTCTGCGGGCAGCGGAGATCTCGCGAAGCGCCTCGCAGTAGTTCGTGAGGTCGATCAGGATGACCAGCACGTGCATGTCCTTCTCGTAGGCCAGGTACTCGGCCGCCGTGAGCGCCATACGGGGCAGCGCAATCCGCTCGATCGGCGGGTCATCCGCAAGGTTCATGAACAGGACGGAGCGCTCGATGGCGCCGGTCCGCCGAAAGTCCGCGACGAAGAACTCGGATTCCTCGAAGGTGATTCCCATGGCGGCAAAGACCACCGCGAACTTCTCGCCGGTCTTGAGCACTTTGGCCTGACGGGCGATCTGGGCCGCGATCCGGGAGTGGGGAAGACCCGAGCCCGAGAAGAGCGGGAGTTTCTGTCCCCGGACCAGCGTATTGAGGAGGTCGATCGTGGAGATCCCCGTCTGGATGAATTCGTTCGGGTAGTCCCGGGAGAAGGGGTTCATGGGGTTGCCGTTCACGTTCAGGTACTTCTCCGGGATGATGGCAGGCCCATCGTCGATCGGGCGGCCGAACCCGTCAAAGACCCTCCCCAGCATATCGATGGAGACACCGAGCTCCATGCCTTTGCCGAGGAACTTCACCTTGACGTCCTGGGGTGAAAGACCGCTCGTTCCCTCAAAGACCTGTACCATGGCCTTGGTCCCGTTCACTTCAAGGACACGGCCCCTCCGCATGGAGCCGTCGGAGAGCTTGATCTCGGTGAGTTCGCCGTAGGTAATCCCTTCGACGCCCTCCACGAGCATCAAAGGGCCTGCAATCTGCTTCACCGTTCGATATTCTTTCGTTACACTTGGCATTGCGGGTTGACCTCATCACCGCGGCAACGCGCCGAGGGTATCGGATATTTTTTTCTCCAGGGCAGCAAACTGCTCCGGGTTATTTTCTGGAATGAGCTTCGCATGGGCGACATCGTCCAGTGCCTCAATCTTGAGCAGCGTGTCGAGGGGCACTCCCTCTTTCAGGGCTTTCTTCGCCTCTTCGTAGTAGAGGAGGATCGTGTTCAAGAGCCGGTGCTGTTTCGGAAGAGACGTGTACGTGTCACGATCGTCGAAGGCGTTCTGGTGAAGAAAGTCTTCACGAATCATTTTTGCCGCCTGCATGAGAAGCCTGTCTTCGTGCGCGAGGGAATCGATGCCGACGAGGCGGACGAGTTCTTCGAGTTCCGCCTCACGCTGGAGGATAGCCATGGCCCGCTTCCGGTTGGCCGACCATTTCCCCTCGATCTTGCTATCGAGACTGTGGTCTACCATCTCCTGATAGAGGGAGTAGGAGGTCAGCCAGTTGATCGCCGGGAAATGGCGGGAAAAGGCCAGCTTGTCATCGAGGCCCCAGAAGACTTTGACCACGCGGAGCGTCGCCTGGACCACCGGCTCTGAAAGGTCGCCGCCGGGAGGCGACACAGCTCCGATGATGGAGACCGCCCCTTTTCTGCCCTCTGTTCCAAGGCAGATGACGTTGCCGGACCGTTCATAGAAGCTCGCGATCCGTGAGCCGAGGTAGGCCGGGTAGCCTTCCTCGCCCGGCATCTCCTCGAGCCGGCCGGAGATCTCGCGCATGGCCTCGGCCCAGCGGCTGGTGGAGTCGGCCATGAGCGCCACCGAATAACCCATATCTCTGAAGTATTCCGCAATCGCGATTCCCGTGAAGACGCTCGCTTCGCGGGCGGCAACGGGCATGTTCGAGGTATTGGCCACGAGCACCGTCCTTTCCATGAGCGGTTCTCCCGAGGCCGGGTCCTTCAGGTGCGGGAACTCCAGGAGAACGTCCGTCATTTCGTTCCCCCGCTCCCCGCAGCCGACGTAGACCACGATCTGGGCGTCGGCCCACTTGGCGAGTTGATGCTGGACAACGGTCTTTCCGCTGCCGAAAGGACCGGGCACGCAGGCCGTCCCGCCTTTGGTGATGGGGAAGAACATGTCGATGACGCGCTGCCCTGTGGTCATGGGTTGGTCGGGGAGGACTTTCCTCGTCAACAGGACGGGGTTCGCGCACGGGCCACCTCTGAACCATGGTCACGCTGAAGGGTCCCTGAGGACCCTCGATGACGACCACCTCGGTATCCACATTTCCGGTCACCGGACTGATTCGTTTCACGACCCCCGACTTTCCCGGAGGAACCATGATCTTGTGGATGACGAGCGTGCTCTCCTGCACTGTCCCGAGCACGTCACCGGCTGACACCTTGTCCCCCACCCTCGCCACAGGCTTGAAATCCCACTTCTTCGAACGGTCCAGGGCCGGCCTCTCCGCACCGCGGACGATGTAGTCGCCGAAGTCCCTTGCGAGCGCATCCAGCGGCCTCTGAACACCGTCATAAATCGACCGGATCAGCCCGGGGCCGAGTTCGACGCTCAGCGGTTCTCCGGTTCGCGCCACGGGCTGACCGGGTCCGATGCCCTCGGTCTCTTCGTAGACCTGGATGGAATAATCATTCCCCTTGATTTCGATGATCTCACCGAAGAGATTCGCCTCGCCGACACGGACCATTTCGTACATGCGCGCGCCGGTAAGGCCACGCGCCACGACGAGAGGCCCCGAAACCTTTACGACTTCACCTTGATTTCCGTTCATATCATTATCCTTATCCCCTTCTCTAGCAGTTTGCTGAAAGAGTCATTTTTCGCAGGCTGCTCAAAAATGCCCGGATGCCAGGCCCCAAAATCCTTCGTAGGGGCAATTCATGAATTGCCCCTACACATACGCTGCAACAAGCCTTCCCCGTGCTTGACACGAGAAGGATGAGGGGTCCGTTGCGACGAATAAGGAGCAACTCCTGGCACGCCGCCGAGACGGTGAGGCGGCCGGGAACGCCGCAGATGGGCGTCTTTCAGCAGCCTGCTAGTCTTTACCCAGAAGATCTATCCCCAGGGAGCGTTCAACGGATTTTCGCATCTCCTGGAAGCTTACATGTTTGCTTCCCTCATGGGTCGGGATGATGGTCAGTACTGCGGAGGACCTCCCCCGAAACTCCTCAATGGCTTTCGGAGCATCCTTGGCCATGCTTTCCGTGACGAGCACCAAACCGATCTCCGGATCACGGGACAGGGTGTTCAACTCATGCATCAGCTTTTCGCTGTCATCGATGGGAACGATCTCGAACCCCACCCCCTTGAACCCGAGGATAAGATGTTTTTCACCGACCGCCACGGCCTTAGACATAGCCCTCCCTCAATCTCTGCCTGAGCAGGGTCTGATCGATGCGATTGAGCCTGCCGTTCACAACGAGCTTCATGTTTTGGATCTCCGCCTGAAGCCCGACGAGAAACGCAAAGACACGTTCCGGTCCGGCGGTTTGCATTTTTCCATCGCGGGCGATTTTGGTGAGATGGTTGGTCACTTTGAGCTCGAAGCCTGAGATCTGTTCATCCTCGGGCAGTCTCAAGCGATTCCGAGAGGATATCCCCGACTTCTCCTCCCACCACAGACGGCCAGTTCTCGGTATTGGGCATGCCGGAGAGTTCGGTGACGACAGGGGTAAAATCACCAAGCGGAAGCAGGTATTGCTGGTAACGACGGAGCGACTGCTGCTGCCTCAGCGCCCGCCAGAGGATGATGACGATGTATGAAAGCACCCGGTCGTGAATATACGCGCTGACGAGCTCCGACTTCAGTTGATGCGCGATCGAAAGCAGATTTCTTAAATACGCGCCGTCGAGAAGGATCTCCAGGATCGCCGGATCGATCTCGCCGGACTCCCCGGTAATCCCTGTCTCCGATTCTCGCAAAGAGGCGGGGAGGTCCGCTTGATCGCCTTGACGGATCGTGATGAGCTTTTCCTGGGAGAGCAATCCGAAATGGAAAGGAAAATCCGAAGATCCCGTCAGCGCACTCTTCAGATTCAGGTAATCGCCCTGCAGAAGAAAAAGGTCAGCGGGAAGGCTGGATGGGGAATCTCCCTTCAGAGAGAGCGCCATCTCGTAGAAACATCGGTCACAAATGTCGCTGAAATCGTCCCACACCGTTCCCGGCGTAAGGTAATCCCTCAGGAAGGTGTCCTGCAAATGCTGGATCAGGTCGCCCAGATGTTCCTGGGCAATGAGATTCAGAAAGAACTCCCGAGGCAGGAGTTTCCCTTCCAGGACGCTGATCCTTCCGGAGACGAACCCCCAGCGCATGTTGTTTTTTATCCTCGGAACCATACCCTATTATCCCGGAAACAGCTCTGATGCAATGGCAGGGAGCATGTCATGCTCGATGTCCTGAAGCATCGTATCCAGTGTCTGATCCACTTCGAAGTCGGCGCTCACGAAGATGAAACCGCCACGTTCCGGTAGCGGAGTCATTCCGATCAAGGGTGATTTTTGCATCGCCACGACCTTCGTTCAGTTCAGAAAGGATCTTCTCGAAAAGGTCCTTCTCATCCGGGTGGACCCGGATCTTGCCCTCGTAGCTTCCCGCTGCCTTCTCAATCAGCCGCCCCATGACCTTGGCGTACTTCTCCGGAGGCCAGGCCAGGATCTCATGCTTGGCCCTTTCAAAGAGGGACTTCAGGAGGATGTTTCTCTTGTCGAGGATCTGCTTGCCGGCTGCTCCCTTGGAGCTGGATCAGCTTTCGGCTGTACTCATCTTCGATGGCCTGTATTCTGAATTTCCAGAGCCGTTCAAACTCCTGTTCCGCCACCTCTTTTTGTGACTTCAGGAAATCGCCATTCTTCTTTTTTGCACTATCGATGATGCGCGTCGCTTCCGCTTTGGCCTCCGACAGGACCGCCTGACGGATCTTTTCTAATCCCATGATCTTCTCCCCCTCCCTTATTTAGGCAGGAATTGAAGCATAACCGGCTGGGTCAGGAAAACGATGAAGAGGATGGTCGCAAGCAGTGCCACGACCGCATACGTTTCAACGAATGCCGGGAAAAGGACCGCCTTACCGGCAGCCTCCGGTCTGCGGGCCAGGAGCGAAATACCCGCAGCAGAGGCCTCTCCCTGATAGATCGCAGAGATAAACTGGGCAAGACCATCTCCAAGCCCGATAAAGAAGAGCGCAATGCCTGTGCCGAGGGATATCTTCAGCGGGCCGCCGCCGATGAGCCCTGTCTGGGTCATCATGAGAATCGCTGCGATAAATCCGTAGAACCCCTGTGTGCCGGGGAGCGCAATCATCACCAGCATTCGGCCGAAGAGTTCCGGCTTCTCCCGCATCACGCCGGCAGCCTGGTGAGCGGCGATGGCAATACCCCAGGCAGAGCCGGAACCGGCCAAACCAAAGGCCAGGCCCGCACCAGCAAAGCAAAGACCGCGTCCTATCTCGATCGATTCAGGTATCATTTCTCCTCCTCCGTAGTTTCTTGGAATAGGGACCGGACCTGTCGTCTCCCATCCCGATCCGGTGCCCCTATTTCCCCTTGAACAAACTCGGCTCTCCGGACCTTTTCACGATGCACGCAGGTGAATCAAAGCCAAGCGGCTGGAAAGGACGGGAACCCCCCTCATAAAACCGGCCAAAGAATTCAACGAAGATGAGCCTCATGGAGTGCACAAATGCCCCAAGGACACTGATGCAGAAATTAAACAGATGACCGACCACGAGCACGATCAGAAAGAGGATGAACCCGACGTAGGGTACCTCCCTGAGCATGCCTGCCATGAGGTTGAAGGTCATGGCCACGATGGAAGTCGTCAGACCGAGTGCCAGCAGACGGCAATAGGAAAGCGTATCGCCGATGAAAGCCGTGATGCCGTAGCTGCCCATGATGCCGTAGAGACTCACCAGGCCACCTGCCAACTTCCCGAATGGGCTTTTGAAGTCCCTGCCCTGAGTCAGCACGAGGCCAATGGCGCCGACGATAAAAAGCCAAAATCCCGTATTGAAAAGGGCGGCAGGGATATCGGTGAATATTTTCCCGACCATCATCAAGAGACCGGTCAGGGTGACAATCCAGCAGACCCCGTCAGAGAATGCCCCCAGAAAGTCTCTATTTCTGAGGGCGCCGTACATCTTGAGGATAATCCCGTAGAACTGGTTGCAGATTCCGATACCGAGTGCACAGAGAAGGGCAACGATGGTCTTGTCGATGGGATCGATCACCACGAACATCTCCTGCAGACGCAGGAGAAAGTTGTCCTTCCCGAGGTAGTCAGGCTTGTAAAGATCACCGAACCACGAACCCGTGAGGGCGCCGAAGAGGATGCTGCTGATCCCTCCGTAGAGGAGGATACGTGAGAAGTTATTCAATCCTTGGTACGGTTTTGTCTTTGCCGCAAGATAGGCCCCCAAGGCTGTGAGCATGATCCCGTAGCACACGTCGCTGAAGCAGATACCGAAGAACAGGTAAAAGTTGACCTGCAGGAAGGGGGTGGGATCGAACGACTTGTACGGCGGAAGACCAAACATCTCCACGAGGAGTTGGATGGGCCTGAAGAGGTTCGGCACGGTGATACTCACCGGCACATCATCATCCGGACCGGGATCCTGGATCGTGACCTCGGAGTCCGGGAATTCCTGCCTCATGGTGGCGAGAAATCTCTCCGCATCCTTTTTGCGGATGTACCCGCCGATCACGTGGACCCACTTGCCCTGGACCCCCTTGGTGGAAGCGAGCTGGGTGTTCTTCATGTTCTGCCAGTAGGCCCTCAGAATGAGTAGAGAGCGCCGGCCTTCGCCGGCTCGATGACCTTGGGCGAGAGATTTCACTTTCTCGGCCACGTCATCCACTTTCTGTTTGTACTCGGCTAAATCAGACCGCAGTTCATCGATCCGTTCGGAGATCTTTCTCGGAAAGCTTGGGGAGCTGAATTTCATCGAATCCGATCGATGCCAGGTCCTTGCGGACGCCCTCACTGTCTTCCGCAAGAAAGGCAATCACCATGCGCACCCGCTCTTCCTCCCCTTTCGATGAGGGGCTTCCGCTCTGGGAGGGCCTGGTGACTCGTTTCCGGCTCACTCCGGGTTTGATTTCCTCCCATGCGGCTCGGTTCCATGGCTCCGTGCCCTCGTTGAGAAGGGTGAGATTCTTTCGGGGCAGGTTCCCAAACACAAGGCGTGTCTTCACGGGGCGAGTGGAAGTCAGCCATGTTAAAGGGTAGATCGCTCAAGGGATCGAGTTCCTTCAGCTCGTTTTCGATTTCGCTCGATCACCCGTTCGGCTGACCGGTACCTCTCATCCAGTTCACCCGCATCCCTGAACGTCTGTTCAAGGTCGAACTTGTCTATGACGGACTGGATCTCCTGCGGCGAGGTGACGAGCGGGACGGGCGCCAATCCTTGGACGAAACTCTGCTTCTCAGGAGAAAGGAGGTTCATGAGGTTCAGGATGAAGTCGATCTGGTGAAGTTTTTCATCCACCTCTTCCGTGCTCGTATCGCAGCGTTCGGAGAGAGGGCTCCCCTGACTCCTGGATGTCCTTGAGGTCGGTCACCTCCATGACCCCAAGACGATTGATTGTCTTCATCAGCCTGTCTGTTGGAATTTCTCGGACTGATCAGGGTCACCTTTTTAATGGGTTCAATCGCCATAGGTTATAGCTCGCTGAATTTCGTGACAATCTTGGTCAATCTGCTCTTTTAACGTGCTGCCTGCAATCTGATCGATGGCATTCAAAGCCTGGGCAAGATCCTTCTCCGCTTCGGCAACGGAGCGCTGATGCTTCTCCTCCATCTCTTTCTGAAAGGCTGAAGATTTTCTGTTCCGTTTCTTCAGCCAGTTTCCGGCGGTATGCCTCAGCCTCTGCGATGGCGGATTTCTCCAACTCTTTTGCCTCGGCACGGGCCTGTGCCACAATCGCATCGGCTTCCTTTTCCAAAGACACAATATCTTCAACCAGAGTAGCCATCCGGTCACCCTTCCTAAACCGTCAGCACAACCCATCCTTCAGCATCTTCCAGTGGATTTCAGAACGATACTTGAACCACTCCGTGCAGTCTGCCAATTCTTTATTCGGCAAGAGGCTTTCGCACACAAACTAAGGCGCTCATATTACATAAAATGACTTAAAAATCAAATCCTTTTCCTATTTAATTTTCTGGATGTCTTTTTCTTTTCCAATCACGACTAAGACATCGCTGTCCTTGATCGTAAAGTCCGCACGGGGAACCATGGTCAATCGTTCCGGCAGCATCTCCCTCACGGCAATGACCTCAATATGGTATTTGCTTCTCAGGTGGAGCTCTCCGATCGTCTTTCCCATAAAACTTGGGGGAGGCGCTATCTCACAAATGGTGTAATCATCCGAAAGAGGAATATAATCAAGGACATTGGGGGAGATCAGGCTTCTGGCCACTTTGTCTGCCATCTCCCTCTCAGGAATGATCACCTCTGTCGCTCCCACCTTTTCCAAGACATGCTTGTGGTCTTCATTGGGCGCCTTCACAATGATATGTCTTCACTTTCATCTCTTTAAGATGGAGGGTAATGAGCGTACTGGCAGCCAGGTCCTCGCCAAAAGAAATGATGACCACATCGTCCGGCTGGATGCCGATCGATTCGATCACCTCTTTGTCTGTGCCGTCGGCAAGAATGGCCTTCGTGGAGAAATCTCTGATTTTCTGAATGACCTCTTTATTCTTGTCAATGGCAATCACTTCAAACCCATTTTCGTAAAGATCTTTTGCGATATTAAATCCGAAGATCCCCAACCCGATCACCACCACTCGTTTCATCAAACTCCCTCCATCTTCACCCGAAGCAGTTGTTATCTTCTGCCTATTGCCTTCTGCCTTATGTTTTTTGCCTTTTGCCTACTCCTCGCCCACTGCCTACTGCTACTTTTATCCCACCATGACCCCTTCCTCGGCGTAAGTCAACGTTCTTCGTCCGGTGTCTCGGGAGAGCGAGAAAGCGAGCGTCAGGGGCCCTACCCTTCCCACAAACATCATTAAAATGAGCGCATATTTCTGAAGATCATTCAGCTTCGGAGTGACCCCCATCGAAAGCCCCACCGTCCCGAAGGCCGAAACCGTATCAAAAAGGTATTCCACGAAATGGTGACGGCTCTCCAGCGGCGGAAGTTTTCCTCCTCCGGCGATCAGGAGAACAGAGGTAATGATAGCGATCGAAAAAGCGGACGCGAAAATGATCGAAATGGATCGGCTGACGATCTCCCTGGGAATGGTCCGGTTGAAGATATTCAAATCGAGATTTCCCTTCAGCCGGTTCCACATGAGCATGACCAGAAGAGCGGCGCTGGTCGTCTTAACACCCCCACCCGTTGAACCTGGAGAGGCTCCGATGAACATGAGGACCATCATCAGGAGGATGGTCGCATTGGTCAGTAGTCCTATATCTACGGTATTGAATCCTGCTGTCCGGGGCGTGACCGACTGGAAGAAGGAAGTTAGGATTTTGGTCAGGACCGGAGCGTCTTTAATGATATGGTTTCTTTCAAACAGATAAAATAAGAGGGCACCAGAGAGAATGAGGAGGGTGGTACTGATAAGCACGATTTTTGAATGGACAGAAAGCTTTTTTTGTGTCCCTTTGAACCAGGAAAGCACTTCGTACTGGACGATAAAACCGATCCCTCCGTGAACGATCAAGCCCATGACGGTCAGATTGACGATGAGATCTCCCTGATACCCCATCAGGTTGTCGGAAAAGAGAGAGTACCCGCAGTTATTGAAAGCGGAAATCGCATTATAGACGGCATGATAAAGGGCTATCCCGGTGGGAAAATCCATGGAAAACCGGATGAAGAGAAAGAGGGTTCCGAGGGCTTCCGTGACGAACGTAAACCAGAGGACCATCTTGGCAATCACGATGAAATCCGTTCGAGGGGTGTGGAGAAAGGTTGATTGAACAATCTCTCTTCCCTTGAAAGAAATTCCTCGACCCATTAAGACGAAGAAAACCGTGGAGAAGGTGATGATACCCAGCCCACCGATTTGAAAAAGGAAGATCGTGATCACCTGACCCCATAGGCTTAGGTCTTTTCCGATGTCGATGACGACGAGGCCCGTTACGCAGACGGCAGAGGTAGACGAGAAGAGAGCATCCACAAAACGGAGAGGCTCCTTTGAGGCTGAAAAAGGAAAACAAAGGAGAATTCCTCCTGTCAGGATCACCGCGGCAAAACTGAGGACAAAGATCCTGGTCGGGGAAAGGTATCTCGAAAAGAAGTTTTTAACTCGGATGCGAATCTCTATCGGCATGGATATTATTAGGAACCTTCCAATTTTAAACAAATTGACCACCCCATATTACATGAAATTTTACAAAAATCAACCCGTTCGGCTCACCCGCTCGACTCGCGGGTCTGTCCCTCGACTTCGTTCGGGAAACGGCCTAAGGGGGATGAGCCGTTCAATAGACTCAAGGCCATGAGCCTGTCGAAAGGCTTGTCGATGGAAGCAGGGGTTTGGTACCGTCGAACGTATCGAACTCCACGCTCTTGCGGGTGTCGCACCTCACATTTCACATAAAAAAGGCAGGAACATCCTTCCTCCTGCCTCGTTCTTCAACAGCGGATTGTTGGTTTCTCTTATTGAAAACTGCCAACTTCTTGGAATTGCCGGATACAGCTTCGCCCCTGCGTCGAAAGGGGAACGGGGTCGACATTGGGTCTTAGGGTCTCAAAAAAAATACAAACCCTATCACCAATGCGACCGCTATCGCAATGACTACCACCCAGACCCAAATTGAAGCACCAGCTTCTTTCTTTTCTTCCATCTCCGTCACCTCCTTCAAAAAATGAGGATCGTGCCATGTCAGGAGTAGGCTGACCTTCCATTCTTACAACGGATGAACGATCTGGGGCACCTCAAGACCATCGATTAATAATTCTCCAGGTTTCTTAATAAGGTTTTCAGCTTATCGGGGATAGAGTTCTCCTTGGGGTTAGTCTCTCCAATCTCCCCTTCAGTAATTTGAACCGGCATGATTAATTTATTATCCTTTGTAAGAAATTGAACCTTATAGTTTCTATATTTGTAATCAATCACTTTACACTTAATACATCCATTTAAATGCATGATTGCCCAATCCAATATTTCTTGAGCCTCTCTTATCTTTTCACCCTCGTCCATATTAACGCCTCCTCTTTTGCAACTCCATTGTCCTCCCTGCCTATAACTCCATATGAATCTTTTTTTCTTTCCTTTCAGTTATAAAACCGAAGATAGCGGATCAAGGTGGCTATGCCCAAGGTTATGACCGAAACAATCGCCCCGGGCTAGTATTGGTTCATGAATGACATAGGCGGTCGTAAGTAATTGGCAAAACCGAAGATTGTTCAGGAGTCATTACAAAGGAATCGACCCTACTCATCTTGTTTCATACTGTTCTCTCTATTAAGATTGACTCTGAGTTGACGGGCCCTTATCCATTGTTTTTCCGAAGTGTGCCAATGCCCAAATCATCCCCACACCCGACATAATCACAAGCGCAAATATAATGGTGGGGTGCACGGGCAGGTGCCTAATCACCGTCCATGCTACGAAATTGCCAATGATCGGCCCAGCCACAGCTAACACTTGTTTCATCTTTCCCTCCTTCCATAAGTTGACTCACAAAGTCTTGGTTCTTAAAAAAACAAGATTCCATTGCCATAGATGAAACACCCTTCCAGCGGTGTCGTGATCACTCCGATAGATGCAGGCACCCCTATCCAGAGTGCGTCACCTTCTGGTAAAGCATAAAGGTAAGGAATAGAGAATTTCCGCTCCAGATAATTGCATCAAGGGTTTTCTTGCCTTTTTCAGATCCTACAACTTCTTCACCGCACGCCCCATGAAGAAAATAACCCCTATCATGATGAGTGCTGCCACTATAATCCCTAGCGTAAACATAAGACCTCCCTGTTTCGTGCACTAGATTTCATGGTGTCAAAAATATGCCACACCCTATATCCTTTTCGCATTCACTCGTTTACTTCACGGAGAACACCTTCGAAGTCCCGCGGTATTTAGATCTCAACTGGGAAAAAACCCGTACCTTACAATGTTTCGAATCCACCTTAGGAACATTCCAAATATACTTCCCAGAATTGGGCACATTTTCCCCAACGTTCTGCCACGACTTCCCCCCATCTTTTGAGAACTCAACGGTCACCATCGCCCCAAATTCGGATTCCGCCGGTTCCGATTTCCAGAGGACCTCATACGAATCTTCTGCTTTGACGACATCATTTGCCTTTGGACTCAGAATCATGACCCCTTTATCTGGCTTAGCGGTTAGAATGCTGACCACGAAAATGATTGCAACGATAGCAATCAAGACCAGCATGAATCCCCCCATCGTCAAAAAAGTATAGAATTTGCTCCAAAATCCCCGCTTCATTTCTTTCGGCTCCGCTGCTGCCATTATTTCCTCCTTCCTGGATGAGTTTAATTGGCTCTTGTTAAGTATCCTTCAAAAAGAATGAATTCAGGATTCTGGTCAAAGGCTTCCTGTCCTGTTACAGCGATACTCCCTCTGTTGAGCTTCTGTCTAGTAAAGGATTTTGGCAAAATTGGCTCTAAGTTTGACGGGTTCTTATTCGTTCTTGCAAAATGTGACAATGCCCAAATCATTAACAATCCTCATGTGATTACCAGCGCAAAGATGATGAGAGAGTGCACAGGCAACAGAGTGATCAACGCCCATGCAACAAAATTGCCTACGACTGGCACAGCGACACTTAAGAATTGTCTCATCGTTTCCCCCTTCCATCAGTTGATTCAAAAAAAAGAAAGATTTCGCGGCCGTCTTGCACTCCAATAAAAAAGCCGCTACCCGAAGTTCTATCTTCGGATAGCGGCCCGACTATCCAGTGCTTTAACCTCCAGAAATAACAAAACGTATTTCTGGACCCCTGTCATATCCTTTAACAAAATGACTTACTCAAAGATGTCTTATCTTTTTTTCTTATGCTACAACCACCTCCAATAAAAAAGCCGCTACCCGAAGTTTTATCTTCGGATAGCGGCCCGACTATCCAGCCTCTTAACCTCCAGAAATATTTGATATACTTCTGGACCCAAAAAGAACCCTACGTTCGATATGATGGATACGATGTAGTTATCAAACTATTCCATGAATGTCAAGGATTTTTTCTTACCCGATCGCCTCGATCGAAGAAATGATCCTCCAAAGAAAGGCTTGTCTTTTTCTGAGAAAATTATATGATGATTTCTATCAACAAACCTCGTCGAGGGAATAAAAAATCAATCGGTATGATTCGATCGCTTCGCAAAAAAATCTTCATTGGATACGGCATCGCCCTGGCTTTGATGGTTGTGGTCTTTGTTTGGGCCCTGGTCCATCTGCTCGACCTCGGTGAAGCGAGCGATGCTATTTTGAGAGAAAACTATAAAAGCATTCTTGCCGCTGAAAATATGGTCTATGCCATCGAGCGACAGGACAGTGCAACCCTGCTTCTCTTTCTAGGGTACGAGGAGCAAGGCAGGAGACAGTTCCGCGAGAATGAGAGCCTCTTTTTCCAATGGTTGGCCCGGGCAAAGGATAATATTACCGTCGAAGGGGAGGAAAGAATTGTCAGCACCATTGAAAAAGAATACTCGACCTATCTGCAGCATATCTCCGGACTTCCACCTGTCTCCAAGTCCAATCTGCAGAAAAGTGCAGCCTTTTATCACGAAACCATACTCCCCTCGTTTATTTCTGTCCGGGATGCATGTATTCGTCTCCGTGAGATCAACCAGGAAACGATGTTTAAGGCCAGCGAACGGGCTCGCCACGTCGCAAAGAGAGCGATCTGGTCGATGGTCATTATCGGCAGCGCGGCCGTGGGGATCGGACTGGGATTCAGCCTTCTGCTTTCAAATCTTCTCGTCAAACCGGTTCGGCGCATGATGGAAGCGACGCAAAAGATTTCCGAGGGAAATTATGACGTGGAAATTTCAGTCGCATCCTCTGACGAATTGGGCGATTTGACATCCGACTTTAATCAAGATGGCCAAAAAGTTGAAAGCCTATCACGACCTGAATATCGATCAAATCTTGGCAGAGAAACGAAAGAGCGATGCGATTATTCGAAGTATCGATGACGGAATTGTCGTTGTCGACAAGGAACTCAAGGTGACCGGGATCAATCCAACAGCGGCAAGAGCACTTAGCATTGAACCGGATCAGGTACAGAACAAGCATTTTCTTGAGGTGGTCAAGAATGAAATGTTGTTCAATTATGTGAAGCAGTCCGTTGAAACGGGCCAGCCTCCTTCCATCGAAGAGAGGAAGACGATTTTCACGATCGAAGAGGGAGAGAAACAACGGCACTACCAATTTTCGATTACACCGGTGCATGGGAAGCCCGGGTCTTTGTTGGGGGTTGTCTTGCTTTTGCGTGATGTGACCCGCCTGACGGAATTGGACCGTCTCAAAAGCGAATTTGTCATGATGGCTTCGCATGAATTGCGAACCCCTTTAACGAGCATCGGCATGAGCATCAAGCTCCTTCTCGAAAAAACCATGGAGAAACTCGACGGGAAAGAGCAGCAGCTTCTTTTGGCCGCTCATGAGGACCTGCAAAGGCTTAAAAACCTTGTGAACAACTTATTGGATCTTTCGAAAATTGAAGCAGGAAAGATGGCGATGGAGTTTGAAAACATTTCTGTTGATAGCCTCTGCCAGAACGCAATGGGTGTTTTAAAGAACCAAATCGATGCAAAAGGAGTCAACGTGACTTTGGATTTACACCCCCATCTCCCCAACGTCAAAGCAGATGCCAATAAGATCATCTGGGTGTTGACCAACCTGATCTCCAACGCCCTGCGTTACACTGACAGCGGAGGACAGATTCGCCTTTCTGCCGAGCGGATCGGCCCCTACATTCATGTCTCAGTCAGTCGACAACGGGCCAGGGATTCCGTTTGAAGTTCAATCCAAGATCTTTGACAAATTTGTTCAGATCAAAAGCGACAAGGCCCTTGGAGGAAGTGGTCTCGGATTAACCATCTGCAAAGAGATTATTCGTGCTCATGGCGGTACGATATGGGTAGATTCAACCCCGGGAGAAGGAAGTACCTTTACCTTCACGCTCCCGATCGTAGAAAAATCCTAAAAGAGGTGCTCCATGATAAACAAATCCATTTTGATCGTAGATGATGAAAAAAATATTCGCCTGACTCTTTCACAAGCCCTGGAGACCTTGGGTGCAGAGATCGATACGGCAGCAAATGGAGAAGAGGCCTTAACAAAGCTCAAAGAGAAGGAAGTTTGGTTTGATCCTTTTGGATATCCGAATGCCGGGAATGGATGGGATGGAAGTTCTTCGTCGAGTTCGCGAGATCCGGCCCGATATCCGTGTCATCATGATCACGGCCTACGGGACGGTTGAATCGGCAGTCGAAGCGATGAAACTGGGTGCGGTAGACTTCCTCCAGAAACCATTCGATCCTGAAGAGATTCGGGAATTAGTATCACGGGTGATGGACAGAGAAAAGCTCGATGAGCATAAACTCGCAGATTATGCATCTCACCTCGAACTTGCAAAGAAATGCATCGGAGATCGTCATTTCGATGCAGCCCTCGAACATGTGCGCAAGGCTGTCTTTATCGATCCCGGACGACCGGAAGCCTTTAATCTTCTGGGTGCTCTGATGGAGATCCAAGGGGACAGAGCCGAAGCCCAGAAGAACTACCGGGCGGCCCTTTCGCTTGATCCCTCCTATGAACCCGCCATCCAGAACCTCCATCGATCAACCACCGGAAAATGGAGACAGGCAGGAGGAATTCTTCTCGAGGAGCCTAAAAAGGAAGAAAAATAGATGGTTTATTTGACAGACCATATTTTGACCCATCTTGCCGCAGCAAGGGCCGAGAGATTGGATACCACTCCCAAAAGACGGCGTTGATCAAGCAGAAGATTCTTAAAATCGTACTCAATGCCGATCACTCCGATAATCTCCTCAAGCGATTTCATGGGTATGAAAAAGACTCTAATGTCTGGCAGCGTTTGGGTACCCGCACCCGCAGGTTCGCCGTGGGCGTACGTCCACTCCGCAACCGCCATCTCGTTAGTCGTGAGATCAATTTCAGGGTTGACTTCGAGCCCAAACCTGCAGCCTCCCGTCTTGGCCGCTGAAAAGGACAAAAGAGCGGTGCATCCACGATCTTCGAGAGATACTTGATCGCAATATGGCTGATGTGATCAAGAACCGTCGTACGAAAAAGTGTTAAAACATTTTTCCATTCGCTTGAATTCTGAACAAGCCCCCCGACGAATTGTTCAACGGGGGGAAGCATCAAAAATTCTTTGCTCATCTCTTCGATGAGGGTAATCCGCCTGATACGAAGTTGCAGAAGAAGGTTTTGCCGTTTCGTTATTTTGACAAGTTGTCCGATGATGATCGAGGTGAGGAAAAAGACCATGACATTGATGATGTCATGGGGATGATGCATGCTGAAGCTATATCTTGGTTCGGTAAAGAAAAAATCGAAGGTAAGCAGGCTGATGATGGAGGAAAACAAGGAAGGCCCGGTGCCGAAAAGGAGGGCACTGGCAATCGTTGCGATCAGATAGATATAAACCAGGGATATGGGATTGATAAAATTCTGAAGGAAAAAGTTCAACAAGGTAACACCGACGACCATAAGAACAGTGAGCAAGTAATCCTTGGGATCGAGCACAAGTTGTCTGGGAGTGGGTCTTGCCTCTATCTCTCTTTTTTCAACGGTTGGCGTGATGAGATGGAGCTCAAATTCGCTCGGGGTGTGCAGAAGGCGTGACGCGGGCGAGCCTTTCCAGAATCCCAATAGCATGGAATGGAGGGGCTTACCGATCACGATATGGTTAATATTATACTCACGGGCAAAACGAAGGATCTCACTCGCTACGTCTGTTCCGGAAAGAGTCACAATTTTTGCCCCCAATTCCTCGGCAAGATTCAATGCCTCAGCGATATAAGCCTTATCTTTATCCGACATCTCTTTCAGGGCGGGTGTAGAGACATAGGCAGCATACCATTCCGCATGGGCATCTTTGGCGATGCTGTATCCTTTGCGGAGAAGCTGTTTTGCATACGGACTTGGCGCAATACATACCATCAATCTTTCGCCCGCCGGCCAGGGGCCGGAAATCGCCTTCGCCCTCATATAGTTCAAAAGTTCAGTGTCCATTTTGCGAGCGGCGTGGGTGAGCGTCAGCTCGCGGAGGGCGACGAGATTGCCTCGCTGGAAAAAGTTCTGCATCGCCCGTTCCGCCTGCCTGGGAATGTATACTTTTCCTTCTTTCAGCCGCTCAAAGAGTTCTTCCAGGGGGATATCGATGACCTGAACTTCGTCTGCCCGATCCAGAAAAGTATCGGGCAATGTCTCTTGCATACGTATCCCCGTGATCTTTTCGACGACGTCGTTGAGGCTTTCAAAGTGCTGGACGTTCATCGTTGTATAAACATCAATGCCGCTGTCGAGCAATTCTTCAACATCCCGATATCGTTTGGGATGGCGGCTCCCGGGGCATTGGTGTGTGCAAGTTCATCGACCAGGACCACGGCAGGCCGCCGCGATAGAATGGCGTCGAGGTCCAATTCTTCAAGGACGATCCCTTGATATTCCACACGCCGTCGTGGAATCATTTCCAGATCTTTGAGTAATGCCTCCGTTTCAGAGCGGCCATGCGTCTCTACAATGCCCACCACCACGTCTTCGCCGCGCTTCTTCAAGACATGAGCTTCATTGAGCATGGTATAGGTCTTTCCGACGCCGGGCGCATAGCCCAGAAATATCTTTAACCTTCCCCTTTTTTCTTCCTCGCGCTGAACTTCCTTTAAGAGGGCGTCCGGATCCGGTCGTGAATGGATCTTTAAGCTGTATTAACTTTCATCTCTTAGGACTGCCCCCATGGGTTTCGATTGCGCATTTCAAACGATTCCACCATAGCTGCCGGGTTACTCTCCAACCACCCCACCGCTCTCCCGCGGGGGTCATAAGCACGAACTTCACTCTCTCTGCCTTTCAGAGAGGAGTTTTCTTAATTCCTCTCCCTTCAAGGGGGAGGTTGGGAGGGGGATGGGGTTGCAGCTCCTGAACTAATATCCAAATCTTCTCTTTTACCGACTCCATCTCATGAAGAACCTCATTGTTCCATAATCTGAGAACGCGAAAACCAGCCGCCTGCAGTTTTTGTGTGCGATTTTCGTCATATGATACCTGCTCTCCATGTTGTCCCCCATCTACCTCAATTACCAGCTTGTTTTCCAGGCACACAAAATCGAGGATGTAGTCACCAAATGCATGTTGACGGCGAAATTGAAGCTCCCCGCACACAAGGCGGGGGCTTCCGGTAAGGTATTATCATTCATATTGTGCTCCTTCATTCCGCCTGCTCGGCGGGCCTTCGGGACACGCTCCGGTCAAACCACAAACTTGACGACCTCGCAGAAGTTGCGACAAAGCCTGTTCCGCGTCAGACATATTGTTACGCAACGCCCGTTGCAGTTTGGCCAACCGTATCTTTTTGTTTGTCTGGCCAATCACAATCTACCCCATCCCCTCCCCACCCCTCTCCTTGAAGGAGAGGGAACATTAAGTTAGCGCTTATGCCCGTCGAGGGGAAAAGAGGACCATTGGAGCTCATTTTACAGAAATTGTGCTTTTAAGTCTATTTGCTCTTCCTTGATGCCTCATCCAGTGCCAGGTTCAATTCGAGAACGTTGACCCGTGGCTCACCCAAGACGCCGAATTGTCTTCCCTCGGTGTGTTCTTGTACAAGTTGTTTCACTTTGTCTTCGCTCATTCGGCGTTCGCGGGCAACCCGTGGAATCTGAAAATCAGCCGCTGCCGGGCTGATGTGCGGGTCAAGTCCGGATCCGGAAGAAGTGATGAGGTCGATCGGGATCTCTACGTTGGGATTTTCAGTGCGCAATTGTTTTGAACGCTCTCTCACCTGCTCCTCAAAAAGCTGCTTACTTGTCGGCCCGAGATTCGTGCCGCCCGAAGCGGTCGCATCGTAACCGGAACCGGCTGCAGAAGGCCGCGAGTGGAAATACCCTGGACCTTTGAAAGGTTGCCCAATCAAACGAGATCCGATCACCTTCCCTTCTCTCTCAATAAGACTCCCACGAGCTTTTTCCTTAAAGAGTAACGTCTGATAACCCGGTCATAACGAACGGGTAAATGATTCCCACAAGCACTGTGAGTACTATTGTTAATGCAACAGCCGGGTAGATTTGCTTCGACAAATTCATTTGATTTCCCCCATCACACCAACCCAACAAGGTAACAATGACATCGATCATCTTAATTCCTACGAAGGGAATCACAATGCCGCCAAATCCGTAGAGGAGCAGGTTGCGCCTGAGCACCACCGCCGCCCCCAAGGGGCGATATTTGATCCCCCGTAAAGCCAGAGGAATCAGTGCAACAATGATCAGCGCGTTGAAAATCACCGCTGACAAAATGGCCGACTCCGGTGTGGCTAACTGCATGATGTTAAGCGCAGAAAGAGGCCCGCTCTTTGCGCCAATCGCCATGTATAATGTTGAAAACATGGCCGGGATGATGGCAAAGTATTTAGACACATCATTGGCAATGGAAAACGTCGTAAGCGCACCACGTGTCATCAGAAGTTGCTTGCCAATCTCAACGATCTCGATGAGCTTTGTGGGATTCGAATCGAGATCGACCATGTTCCCAGCCTCTTTAGCCGCCATCGTCCCGGTGTTCATCGCCACGCCAACATCCGCCTGAGCAAGAGCCGGAGCATCATTCGTACCATCGCCGGTCATCGCCACAAGCTTCCCCTGAGCCTGTTCGCGACGGATGAGATCCATTTTGTCTTGCGGCTTTCGCCTCTGCGAGAAAATCATCTACTCCCGCTTCACCGGCAATGGCTGCTGCGGTCAAAGGATTATCCCCTGTAATCATGACGGTTTTAATCCCCATTTTTCTCAGTTGCACGAACCGCTCTCGCATCCCTCCCTTTACAATGTCCTTCAGGTGGATCACGCCGAGCATGCGATTCCGATCGCCAACAACCAGGGGTGTCCCACCGGACTTCGAGATGCGTCCAATAATTTCTCTCAGCTCAGGCGGCTCAGTTCCTCCTTGAGAACTAACGAATGAGATTATCGCATCAGGGGCACCCTTCCGGATCGAGCGCCCCCCGATGTCAACTCCCGACATCCGGGTGTGCGCGCTGAAGGGGATGAACTGCGCCTCTGTGGACGACAGCTCCCGTCCTCGCAGTCCATACTTTGTCTTTGCCAGAACCACGATCGAGCGGCCTTCCGGGGTTTCGTCCGACAAACTCGACAGCTGGGTTGCGTCTGCCATTTCCTTCTCTGTCACTCCAGGAAGCGGAATGAATTCAGTGGCCTGCCGGTTGCCAAGGGTAATCGTGCCCGTCTTATCCAGAAGCAAGGTGTTTACATCGCCCGCGGCCTCAACTGACCGGCCTGACATGGCGAGCACATTGTGTTGAATCAGTCGATCCATCCCTGCGATGCCGATGGCCGAAAGCAGCCCTCCAATCGTGGTCGGGATCAAGCAAACGAGCAATGCCACCAGCACCGTAATCGAAGGCGGCAAAGCCCGTACAAAACTACCCGCCGCATTTGAGGCTCGAACGCTGTAAATGGCATACGGCAGCAGTGTTGCGACTGCCAGGACAAAAATGATCGTGAGCCCGGCCAGCAATATATTGAGTGCGATCTCGTTCGGCGTCTTTTGCCGTTCTGCACCCTCCACCAGTGCGATCATACGATCCAGGAAGGTGTCCCCGGGATTCGATCGGATCCGCACCTTGATCCAATCTGAAATCACTGTTGTTCCGCCCGTGACTGCCGAGCGGTCTCCCCCTGCTTCGCGAATGACAGGCGCACTTTCGCCGGTGATGGCCGATTCATCTACCGATGCAACACCCTCAATGACGTCTCCATCCCCCGGGATTACTTCTCCAGCTCGGACCAGCACAACATCGCCCTTTCGTAGGTTCGTCGCAGGGACGCGTTCGGTCTTAACCTGTTCTACCCCCTTACCGATATCCCCCCCAATATTCCCAATAATGAGGTTGGCCAGGGTTTCAGTCTTCGCTTTGCGAAGCGTATCAGCCTGCGCCTTTCCACGACCTTCGGCCATAGCTTCCGCAAAATTGGCAAAAAGCACGGTGAACCAGAGCCACAAGCGTTACCTGTATCGTGAAAAGCAAGGTGGCCAGTATTGCCGATAGCAATATCCCGAAAAATGAGTAACGTCGTGAGCACGCTGCCTATCTCAACGACGAACATCACCGGATTGCGCGCAACCTGCCGCGGGTCCAACTTCCTGATCGCATCCTTAATGGCCCGCTTCACGATGGGCGGGTCGAAAAGAGGTCTCTTCTGTGTTTTTCTTGCCATATCGTTCTCGTATCTTTAGGCGTCTCCTTCAATCTGCAATTCATCTCCCCATTCAGAGGAACACTCCAACCTAAATCCAGATGAAAAAATTAACCCCAAACTCAGTGCGGAATACAAGGCGTGTAAGTCATCACGGAGCTATAGATCTAGTTCTGAATTAGGGTTCAAAACATCATTCCCAGCTCCATCAAAAAATGTTCTACGATCGGGCCAAGGGAAAGCATCGGGAAAAAAGTGAGCGCGCCAACGATCAGTATGACACCGATCAGCAACACCACAAACAGGGGTGTATGAACTGGGAACGTGCCCGCTGAAGGGGGAACGATCTTTTTGGTCGCCAGATTGCCCGCAATGGCCATCATCGGAATGATCATCAGAAATCGCCCGACCAGCATTGCGAGTCCTATCGTGATGTTATACCAGAGGGTGTTTGCATTGAGCCCTGCAAAAGCCGACCCATTATTGCCTGTGCCCGAGACGAAGGCGTAAACGATTTCCGAGAGCCCATGAGGTCCAGCGTTGTTCACTTTCGATGCCCCGTAGCCCGCAACGCTTGACCAGGCAGAAAAACCGAGAATCGAAAATGCAAAGACAAGCACGTAGAGCATGGCCATCTTGACATCTTTCGCTTCGATCTTTTTGCCCAGGTACTCTGGAGTCCGTCCGACCATCAACCCCGCAATAAAGACCGTTAGCACAATCATCACCAACATTCCGTACATTCCCGCGCCCACACCGCCAAAAATAATCTCGCCAAGCATGATGTTCAGGAGCGGTATCATCCCACCCAACGGGGTAAATGAATCGTGCATCGAGTTTACCGCACCGCACGAGGCGTCGGTCGTGATGGTTGCAAAAAGCGCTGAATTCACGATGCCGAAGCGAACCTCTTTCCCTTCCATGTTGCCACCGGCCTGCTGTCCGCCATCCGCTTCGCTTGCCGCTTGCGTCACTCCGTGTTGGTTAAAAATCGGATTGCCGCGGGCTTCGAAGTAATAGGCGGTGAAAAAACCCGCCAGGAAAAGGATCGCCATGGCAGAAAAGACTGCCCAGCCATGCTTCTGATTGCCGGTCATCCGGCCAAGCGTATACGTTAAACCCGATGAAATGGCGAAGATGGCGATCAGCTCCAAGAAATTCGAAAACGGTGTCGGGTTCTCAAAGGGGTGGGCTGAGTTGGCATTGAAGAAACCGCCACCATTCGTCCCTAATTCCTTGATGATCTCTTGTGATGCAACAGGGCCTTGAGCGATGGTCTGAACCGTCACGGTTTCAACAGTCTTTTGGCCACGATCATCTGTCTTTTCCACTTGCTGCGGCTCGACGAGTGTGGCTTTGTGTGTACGGGCTGAAGTTCTGGACCACTCCTTGAGAGACCAGCAGAAGTGCCCCGATAATACAAAACGGAAGCAACACATAAAGCGTTGTGCGGGTGAGATCAACCCAGAAATTACCAAGGGTCTTTGCTTCACGCCGTGCAATGCCCCGAATGAAAGCGATTGCAAGCACAATTCCGGTGGCTGCGGAAACGAAATTATGGAAGGCCAGCCCTGCCATTTGAACCAGGTAGCTCATCGTGGATTCACCCGAGTAGGCCTGCCAATTCGTATTGGTAGTGAAACTCGAGGCCGTGTTGAACGCCAGATCCGGCGCCACGCCAGAGAACCCTTGGGGATTGAGCGGCAGATAGTATTGAAGCCGTTGAAGCCCATAAAGGACAAGCAAGCCTACCAGGCTGAACATCAGCATGGCCGCAGTATAAGTTGTCCAGTGTTGCTCCTCGTGCTCATCGATGCGGCATATGCGATAAATCAATCGCTCTAAAGGACCGAGCACCCTACCCAGGAACGTCTTTTCTCCAGAAAATATCCTGGTCATGTAGATCCCAAGCGGCTTGGTCAGGGCAAGCAAAACCAGAAAGTAAATCCCGAGCTGCAAAAATCCGTTAAGGGTCATCTTGTGTTCCCTCCAGGGGACTGATTCAAAACTTCTCAGGTCTGAGCAGGGCATATGTCAGATAGACAAGCAGCCCAAGACCAATGATCCCGCTGATGATATATTCCCAATTCACGTTCTACCCCCTGTCACAATCGATCACAGACGCGGACATACCAGAATGACAATCCAAAAAAAACCAAAACCAATACGAAAAAAATGAGGTCAAACATTTCAATACCCTCTCAATTATTGAAACTCGATTGATTGGTCTCCTGAAATCTAAAAACTGTAAAGAAACCTCAACCAAGTTTGAAAGCCCTTGGGTCCGTTTTCCGACATGATATCTGGAACAAATCGAAAATGGACGGCCCATTTTTCAGTGCCATAGGTGATGCTGGGGCCAATCGAAAAGAATTTTCTTTTGCTATCATCGACCCTTGTTCCGTCGACTTTTGTATCTCTGACATCCTCCCAATAGTCCGCGTAGACCCCAGCCCTCCATTTATCGGTGATTCCATACCCAAGAATTCCTTCTATCTCAAGGGAGTCCCCCGCCCGAATATCCAGACGAGGTTCTTTGAATCGCTGAAAATAGTTGATGTTCATGTCGTAACTAACCTTACCTTTCCAGAGAAGTTGGGCAAAGGACAATTGGTGTTCGAAGATACCAATAATGAAGTCCTAAGTTAGGTCCTCCTTGAAGGGCACGGCCTTCAGACCAATTTCCTGTTGGCATACTGACGACTTCCCAGAAAGAGAGGAAGGTTCCCGTCTGATTGTTCTCGTATAAGATAAATCCCTGGACTGACGGTGATATCACCAAGCCCGCTGCTTCTCTCTTTTTCGCCCAGGCTATTCCTTGAACTGACTGTTCCAAAAGGGATGGAGGCATTGACAGAGAATGTTCTATCCCAGAGTTTGAAGTAATAGGCTGGTTTTAATGTTCCTACGTTGTAGGAAAGATCCAGATCTGAGACCTTTTTGCCGGTGTGATCGGTCAATCGGCCTGCAGTATAATTGTTGTAATACAGGTACCCGTAGAACCCGGGAGGATTCGCCACGTTGTCCTGAAAGTCGAGTACGGTCGCCTGAACCGGAAACACAAAGCAAAAGACCAAAAAAATCATTATTGAGTAAATCCATTCTTCTCTTTTCATTCTTCTCTCTTGAAAAATGTTTCGTTTGATCCGACCATAAGATTCGCAGATACCTGGATAGGGCTATTTATGAAGCCTCGTCCGGTCGCACTCCGCTGTACCTGTCGTGCTTATCTCGGGAGCATCAGGTCCTTTCACCTTTACCTTCCTGTCAATGAAATATAGCCGTCTTAAATACATTATATGCTTCCGTTCTCAGTCGGGTCAACTTTTCGACTCACCATCAATACTTCAGACTCTGAATTCTTGTTTTCCCCCATCACCCTATTTTTCTCGTGTAGTCCCGAATCATTCCCATCCCCTTTTTACCACATACACCTCAATCCAGGGTTCTTTATTGTATGCACTGTTTACGATTCCATAAACGGTAATCAAGATCATTTACACCTAAGTGATAAGCACCTTGCTCCTTAGCTTCCTTTTTACTTATGAATAAATGATCAAACAGAGGCTCCTCTATTTCTTTCCCACTCTGGGCGATGAATCCAACGTAGTAGGTGGAAAGAAATTTGGGACCATTCGTGTCATTCAGGAATTTATTTTCAAAACCGCCAAACCTGCAATGTAATTTTATTTGCTGCCCCACAAAATCATTGGGTGATGCCTTCAATTTCCTCGCCAGGACAAGAAGCTCCCCCTTCATTTCAGGCTTTGAGGTTACTGCGGGTTTCGTCTGACTTTCAAACGATGCTATCTTCTCCTTCAAGACCCTGTTTTCTTCTTGAAGCTTAGCAAGGTCTTTATTCTCTTTGGCACATCCGTATACAAGGCTCATAGCCAATATTAGGGCAATGACTGCAGTAAGAAGGGTCACAGCTCGCCCACGTGCCGGAAAGCCGGTGTAGCGGGTCCAGCGCTTCTTTACATTAGTTCCGAAGTCGTCATCCCCGAGAAAGCGGGGATCCAGCCCAAGAATACTGGATTCCGCGTCAAGCCCGGAACGACATTTAAAGTAACGGGACTTTTGACGCAGTGCGCTAGCCAGCGGTTTCTTAAGCTTAAACACATCAGGACAATTTTGAAGGGCTGAATTCATTGGCCGCCTCCCAATCAAAAATCACCTTCATCGCTTCTTGAGGAGTCCGGACGGACCTAAGACTCTGAAGAAGATGCCTGTTTTGACCTGCCCGGCTGGCAAGACCTAAAATCTGAATTTGAGTATCAGGAGTCCGGGCCGGGGAAAGAATCAGAAAGACAAGTTCAATAGGTTTTTCCGTGGATATATCGGAGACCCCTTGTTTTGTTAAACCAATGGCAATGACTGGAGTGGTCAGGCCATCGGACCGAACATGAGGAAAAGCCACCCCTTCGTTGAAAAAGGTCGAGCCCTGTTCCTCCCTCTTCATGATGGACTTGAATAATGCCTCAACATCTTCTATCCCGTCACCTTTCCCGATCGCCTCCGCCAATGTTCGAAGAACAATTTCTTTTCGGACAGGTTGATCCCAGATGACAACACGTCGAGGCGTCAACAGTCGACTCAGCCTCAGCCGATCCGGGGCCTGAGCCGCAGTTTGAGAAGGCGTGATGGTGGGGGCTCTTTCCTCTGAAACCTCCAAAGAAGGCCTCCAGGTGAGGGGTTTTTCTTCACGGGTGTCGAGTACGATGACGGTAACCCCCTCGGCATTCTCAACAAGATTCCTAACAATATCTTTATTCTTTCCAAACCTCTTATAGAATGGTTTCGGGGTTGATCTTCCAATGACGATATGACCCACACGATATTCCTTCGCAAACCTGAGGAGAGTATCCGCAACATCCTCTCCTTTGTAAGTGAAAACCATTGCGCCCAGTTGTTTGGCCAGAGTCAACGTATTAGAGATGAAACGTTGGGTTTGGGCATCGATGACTGTAGCTTCCTCGGAAGGAGTTTGAACATAGACAGCATACCAGTTCCGGTTGAGCTTCCCTGCCAGGCGCGAAGCATAGCGTAACAGGTTCTCACTGTTTGGGCCCCGCGAACTCAGGCAGACCATCACCTGGTCCGGAGTGGTCCTATTCTCTTCCTCAGAATCTTCACGCCTTCTTAAATCGATCTGTGAAGCAAGTTCACGGAGAGTGAGCTCACGAAGCTTCTCCAAATTCGAGATCTTAAAGAAATTGATTAAAGCCGTCTCGATCCGTTCCTTTGGATAAATTTTGCCTTCTGTCAGACGTTTCTGTAGATCTTCCGTGCTCACGTCCACATCAACGATCTGGTCCGCCTCAGCAAGAACGGAATCAGGAAGACGCTCTCGCACCTTCACCCCGACCGCGTTCTCAACAGTGTTGTAAAGGCTCTCGAGATGCTGAACGTTCATCGTAGTGATGACATGTATGCCTGCTGCAAGAATGTCCTGGACATCCTGGTATCTTTTCGGGTTCCGACTCCCCGGAACATTCGTATGGGCAAGTTCGTCAATGAGAGCGACCTGGGGTTTGGGGGCTAAGATTGCATCCATGTCCATTTCTTCCACAGTCACACCGTGATACTCCTGCTGGCGTCTTGGGATAGCTTTCAGTCCCTCGGCAAGTTTTGCGATATCGGCACGGCCATGCGTTTCGAGTAGCCCGATCACCACGTCTATCCCTTCGTCCTTAATTCGATGACCTTCCTGAAGCATCTGATAAGTTTTCCCTACCCCTGCGCAGTAGCCGAGGTAAACTTTCAGCCTTCCGCGCTGACTGCGGCGGATCATCCTGAGAAAAGTATTAGCCTTGATCTTCAGCCATGGCTACCCAATGATCTCAATTGTAATCCCCCTCCTTCAGACAGGAGGGGCATTAAATTATTTACTGACCAGTTTGTCATTCCGGGTCGTGACCCGCAAATCCAGTAAATTTCCCTTGGATCCCCCTGTTTCTAAGGGGGCTATACCCCGTACTTTGGCACCGGGAGGAAATGACGCTGATTGTCGCCATTGATGTCGCTGTGTATATCTCAAATCATCATTGAAAGATTCTCTCCTCCTTCGAAATCCGGTCAGCTCTTCTGAGAGTAAAGGTGAAGGTGGATCCCTTTTCCCTCACTGCTTTCGACGCCGACCGTTCCGCCATGAGCCTCCACAATCTCCTTAACGATGGCAAGGCCAAGCCCTGCTCCTGTTTCTGTTCCCTGTTCAGGGACACGGAAGAATTGCTCAAAGATCCTTGGGAGATACTTACCGGGAATACCCCGACCGGTATCTGAGATGAAGAACTGAACCCGTTCTTCATCAGCCTTCGCAGAAAAGGCGATTTTGCCTCCAGGAGGCGTGTACTTGAGCGCATTCGAGAGCAGGTTGGAGATGACATGGTTCATCCGGGCCAGGTCGGCCCAAACTTCAGGCAAATCACCCGGCAGCTCAACGCTCAAAGTCACTCCCTGGTCCTGGGCAGCCCTCTGAAAGGGCTCCAAGGCTTCTGAAACCATTGAATGAGGAGAGACAGACCGAAATTCCATCGGAACCCTCCCGGATTCGATCCGACTGATATCCAGGAGGTTATTGAGGATGCCGTGCAGCCGGTCGCTGTCCTCTCTGGCTGCTACCAGAAGCTCTGCCTGTTTCTCAGTGAGCGTTCCTACCTTCTCTTCCAGCAGCAGGTGGATCGCCATGCGAATGGAGGTAAGGGGAGTTTTCAGTTGATGGGAGACGGTTGAGATGACTCCCCTTTTCATCTCGTCCTGCTGTCGGAGCTGTGTGACATCCTGAAGCACAAGGATGACCCCGGTGGGCTGCCTGTCATCGTCTAAGATAGGGATTGCCTCAGGGCGATAATATCGCTCCTCTCCTCTCACAAACTGTTGAATCACTCTTTGCTGCTCCTTTTGCTGCACGCCACGGCCCTTGCTGAGAGCGTCGTTGTACAGATCAACCATCCATCCAAAAGGCGAAGCAAAAACGGAGGCGTTGGGCCTTAGCCCAAAGATGTCTCTGGCCATCTCCGTTGCCACTTCCACCTTCCCTTCAAGGTCGATCACCGCAACGGCATCGAGGAGGCTGTCGAATGCCCGCTGGGTTGCGCGTTGAATCCGAACGAGTTTGGCCTGATCGGACCGGCGAAATTCCCGAAGGCTTGCCGTCATTGCATTGAAGGCTTCGGAAAGGTGTCCCACTTCATCCCGGGATTCGCTCTGCACGACAAGGTCAAGATTTCCCCGCTTGATCTCATCTGCTGATTGAATAAGGTGATTGATCGGACGAAGAATCCACCTGCCGGTGAAGAAAATAAATCCGACGGCGACAATCGATACCGAACAATAAGAAGAATATACATCTGATTTCGAGCTGCGGCTGCGCTATTTCGGGCCAGATCGTTTGCATCACTCATATTCTGTTGATTCATCCGGAGGATTTCGCTTGCCGTGTCCTTGATCTGTAGGAATAACGGGAAAAGGTCCGTAAAATAGGCGTTGCGCCTGAGGGTAATCGGTGTCTTCGAATCCTCTACCCTCTTAAGTATTGTTTTGTATTGGCTAAAAAGATCCTGAAGATGAGATGCCCTTTCCCCTTCTCCGGGAAGCGTGATGTTATTCAACTCAACTCCAAGTGCCATCTCAAAAGCCAGTTCGTTCTTGCGGATGAGTTCGTCCCCTTTCTGGGTATATCCCAGAAGTTCAAAAAGTATTCCGCTGTCCATCCGCTCCAGGGCTTCTTTCATTTGTTGACATGCAATGACACTCCGGTAGTTCTCACGGAGAATCACATCGATCGATTCTCCCAGTTTGGTCAGATGGACGATGCTTTGGATGCCTATGATTAAGATGATGAGCAACAATCCACCGAACCCAAGAGACAATTTCTGCCGAAGCCCCAGCATATGTTTCACTCCTTTCGTCCAATCTATATAGCAAACTCCATGCCTTAAAGATCTCCACATGACATTCCATCTATTTGAAGCGCGTCCGAACCCATTACCCGAATAATAACGGACGGTTTCCTTATTCTCTTCGTTCGGTGTTATTGGTGCTGTTTGAAACTATTTTTCGACAGTGGGGTTGCAAGTTGCAAGAAAGCAAAAAAAGAAGCTTGAAAGTTGCAAGTCATGAGAAAGGGGATTAGCGATTACAGGCCTTCAAAGGAGAATGAAAAGGGGATTGCTCATGCAGAACGTACCCAGATATTTTCAAACGTAATGAAGGTTCTATCACCGGTAATTAGGTATTGATATCAAGAGATGAGCAGAACCACGGGGATTATAGAGGATCAGTTATACTCCACGGCAAAGGATCCTAATGAATTCTTGGTTTCACGTCTACACTATTGATACTCATGAGCGAACCTTCGGCGCAATGCAGAATGGCCAAAGGTGAAGATCAAATATACCAAGACACCAAATTAGTCAACCCCTGACCCCATCTTCCAGGATGTTTTACCTCAAAGATAGAGATAGCCACTTAACCTTTTGGTCTACCTGAAAAGTGTGTGTTACGATTCAAAAGAAGTTTTGTTCCCAAAGATCGATCGCCTGGAGGAATGGAATGCGTTACAGCTATTCAGAAGTTTGGATTCTTGTCTCCACAATCCATTGGGTTATCCCCCTTATCCTCATCGTGTGGACATGGCGGAAGAATTACACCGGTTGGATGAGCTGGATCATGCAGGTAGTGCTTCTCGCTTCTTACACAGCGTTTGTCTTTCTCATGGGGACCTGGATGTTCGCCAGTTTCTATGTCCGGTATATGATCGTGGCCTTTTCGATAGCCGCGGCAATCCGATCGTTATTAAAGATAAGACGTTTGCAGTCCCCCGTTCAACCCCGTTTTTGGACTTGGATCGGCTACGGAGCGAAGCTACTCGTTTCAATCATACTGGCCTATCTCATGGTGGGCGCCGTTCGGTCCCATTTCTACGATGAAGAACCGGTGAGCCTCTCATTTCCCTTTAGGAACGGTGTCTATGCGGTATTCGAGGGGGGGAATGGCAGGGCAAGTTCCCTCATGAACTATCATTACGGCTCATCCATGCACAAGGGTGCCAGTGTAAACCGTTCGATGAAATACGCCGTCGATGTGACGAAGCTCAGCATGTGGGGAAACGATGCGAATGGAATACTCCCGAGGGATAACGCGAAATATGCCATTTTCAATGAGGTCCTCTACAGCCCCTGTGATGGCGAGATCTTTGATGTGGTCGACAAATGGGACGACAATGTGCCGTTTGGCGACAAGGCTCCCTACAACGATGGGAACCATGTCGTCATCAAGACAAGTAACTTCTATGTATTGATGGGCCATTTGCAGAAGGGGAGCATAACGGTCAAAGTGGGGGACCGGGTCAAGCAGGGACAACCCATCGCCAAAGCCGGCAATTCCGGATGGACACTCCAACCGCATACGCACATTCAGGCCATGAAGCTATCGCCAGGTTCGTTTTGGGCAGCAGAAGGTCTTCCGATTTATTTTGACGGAAAGAATGCGGTGAAGAATACTCTTTTCTTTAAGTCAAAATGAGGACCGAGCAGAAGTTTGAAAAAATGTGGACCCCTTCCTGACCGCATTCCAAAATTTTGGAAAAAGGTGTATATTGAGTGAACTCCGTTAGAAAGCCTTCTGATTTCTAACGGGAAGCTCACACGGGGTCTTAATCCTGATGTCCGCCCCGTTTAGAGATAAGTCTCTAACGAGGTCCGCTGAAAATGGAATGGTTTTCATCCTCGTCCAAAACCGCGGGGTTTTCCAACGGGGTAAGTGGAACGAAACTTAAAACGGAGGTATGGATATGGCATTTTTGGAATGGGATCCGAGGTTCAGCGTAAGGATCGCTGAAATTGATCAACAACACAAAAAATTGATTGGTCTGATCAATCGCCTGCATGAATCCATGCGACAGGCCGGCGACCGGGATGCGTTGGAAACTGCGATACAAGAATTGAATGCCCAGGCGACCGTGATCAACGAAATGGTTGAATACTCATCGTATCACTTTTCCACTGAGGAGAAGTACATGCGCCAGTACGTGTATCCTGATTATGAAAAACATAAGAAGGAACACGAATACTTCAGTAACAAAGTCCGAACATTGAAAAGTGATTTCGATGGCGGGCAAGCCATCCTATCCAGCCAAATCATGGAATTTCTCAAAAAATGGTTAAGCGAGCACATACTCGGTATGGACAAGAAATACGAGCCCTTCTTTCAAATGAAAGGGCTAAAATAAACATCACCCAGACCTTCGACCATCATGGCAAGACTGTAGACGACACCGAAATTCTTTGGTATAATGAAATCTAAACAAACAACAAGCTTTTGTTGCAAGCAGGCTGCAATGCCTTAGGCTTTATAGAACTCAGACGAGGGATCATTTGATTAAGAAGGTTGGTTAGGCATGAAGGAGGATGGATGCAAAAGAGACCAGCAAAAACGAAAAGAATAGTTAAGGCCCTCGCGAAACGGAGTACTATTGGAAAAGCGCGAATCAGAAGGGCAGTGAGGATCGTACTAAAAAAAGCAGCATAGAAGTTAGGCAAGATTATGCCTGCACGTTATGAAGACAATGTTTTCATAAATTGCCCCTTTGATGATGAATACAAACCCATATTTGACGCTGTGATCTTCGCGGTCCACGATGCCGGTTTTATAGCAAGATGTGCTCTTGAAATCAGTGACGCAGCTCAAAATCGATTTGAGAAGATCGTCGATACCATTTCCGAATGTAAATATGGTATCCATGACATCTCGCGAACCGAACTTGACCCTGTAAATTCCCTTCCTCGATTTAACATGCCCCTTGAGCTCGGGATTTTCCTTGGATGCAATAAATTTGGTGGTGCGAAGGATCGCATGAAAATGTGCATGATCCTGGATAAAGAACCATACAGGTATCAAAAGTTTATCTCTGATATAGCCGGTCAGGACATATTTGCCCATGGCCATGATCCCAAGAAAGCTATTGAAAAAGTTAGAAATTGGCTCCGGATCGCTTCCAGACGTAACAACATACCTGGCGGCGCCAAGATCTATGAACGTTACACTCGATTTGAGAAAGACCTTCCGGATATATGCAGAGTATTAAATATCCAGATCGAAGAACTAACGTTCGTGGATTTCACTCACGTCATAACTGAATGGCTCAAGGTTCATGCGATTTAAGCAGGCGGACGCAGGGTCGTTTTTGTGCCTCGTGTAGCTCGTTTAGATGTGCCACGAGTTTTGCATCGCGTGATCGCGCGGGGTCTGGAAAAAGGAGGATATCATGAAGCGTTCAATGTTTGCTCTGGGTTTGTTGTTATTCGTGTACGGTATTGGCTTGGGGGCGACAACCACCCTGGCCCAGCCTTATCCCAATCGTCCCATTCAACTGGTCGTCCCTCTGCCTCCGGGCGCGCAAGGAGATGTAAGCGCAAGGATCCTGTCCGATGAAATGGCAAAGATTCTTGGCACGCAGATCATTGTGGTGAACAAACCAGGCGCAGCATTGACCCTGGGAACGGATGCCGTTGTTCGAAGCAAAAAGGATGGCTATACGATCGTCTATACGAGTTCCGGAGCCCTTGTTTATGCCCGGGTGATCAATCCCGAGACGGTTCCCTACAATCCTAGCAAAGACCTGGAGCCTCTTGGGGTGCACTTATTCTATCCTTTGACCGTAACCGTTCAGGAGAGTTCCCCCTGGAAGACCTTGCCGGAGCTGGTTGACTATGCCAAGAAGAATCCCGGAAAACTCCGTGTGAGTACGACGGGTGTCGGCAGTACAGACCATTTCAACGTAGGAATCATTCAGTCCGTGACGGGTGCCCAATTCACTCACGTCCCATTCAAAGGAGGCGAATCCGTTGTCGCAGCCTTGCTGGGGGGGCATGTGGAAATCACCTTTGATACCCTGAGCAAGGTCCTCCCTCACGTCGAGGCTGGAAAGCTGAGAATTCTTGTGATCTCCAAAAAGAGAGCTGAGTTTCCCAACATCCCTACCCTGACTGAATTAGGCTACAAGCAGGGGATGATCTCAGCATGGTTTGGATTCTATGCCCCGGCTGGAATCCCAGAGGAAGTTAAGAACACACTCGTGTCAGCCATTGAGAAAGCCATCAATCATCCTGAATTAAAGGCTAAAACCGAGAAATTAGGTTTCATTGTGGATTACAAGTCTCCGGCCGAATCGAGGAAGCTCGCGGAGGAAGACTACGAGAGGGCCCTGGTGATAGCTGAGAAGTTAGGGCTACGCAAATAATTAGACCCATGACGTAATTTCGATCGACTCAAACAATAAGAATTGAGACCTCAGACATTAGATTGCAGAATGAAACCTAGGCTTAAGGCTGAGAAATTCTAAATCTGAACTTAAGCCTAAGCCTGCATGCAGTGCTTGTCTGGTGTCTGACGTCCGTAGTCCGACGTCTGATATCTAAAGTCCAGTGTCTGAACTCCTGGGAGCAAGAAAAGGACAGAAGAAGTGATCACGCTAATGAACACGAAAGTAATTTATGCTCTTATCGCAGTTGTCCTGGTGGTCGCAATCTTCTTGGTCTATAAAAAACAAGCCGGGCAGGCAAGAGTTTCCGAGTTTGGCAAATATCAGGGTTATTCCGCAAAGATTTACGACGGCTCCAAGCGCGTTTCCGACTACTTGACGCTCTCAGACGGAACGAAATTGGCCTACGACCTCATTCTCCCGACTCAAAAAGACGTTCCGGCCAGAAGCGCATTACCCGTCCTCTTTTTATACACCCCCTATCTTCGTACGTTCATTATTTTCGACGAAAACGGAAAGAACATCATTTCCGGCCTGTATCGACTGAAATGGTATGAAAAGGCTTATCTCCGGGTTCGATACTGGGTTTACGACAGAGGAAATCTAATGGATCCTCTGTTCAGGAAGAAATGGCTTGGAAATATGGTGAAGTATGGCTATGCCGTGGTTGTCGTGGAACGACCCGGAACGGGCGCATCGTTTGGGAAGCTGAACCCCTCCTTTGAGGTCGTGGCGAGAGAGACCGATGAGATCCTGAATTGGATCGCAGCCCAGAAATGGTGTGACGGCAACATCGGGATGTATGGCGAATCATGGCAGGGGCAAATCCAGTTCGCCGCTGCCAGCACCGGCAACCCGCACCTGAAAGCGATCTTCCCGGCTGCTACCTGGATGGATAACTACAGTGCGATTATGTACTCCGGGCGGTATCTACAATAAAGCCTTTGGCGAACTTCTTCACCTGGTCACAGAAATTTTTGAGCTCCAATGTCATAACACCCGTAGATCACGATAAGGATGGGACCCTACTGGCCCAGGCGCGTGCAGAGCGCGAGCAGCGGACAGTTGCGGAAAAAATTGCAGAAGTCTTCCAGGAAGATTCCCGTTCCGAGACAGCCTCAGTCCGGATGGGAATAAAGTCTGGATAGAGACGATGGCGCTTTATCCCTTTATCGACCGGATCAACCGGTCCGGCATCCCTATTTATATGACGACCGGCTGGTATGACCTCTGCACGCGGGATAATTTCCTTTTGTATGCCAACCTTACCGTGCCCAAACGTCTGGTCGTCCGCCCCTTGGATCACGAACAGGTTGATGAAAACCAGTTTGACCTCGACTATGCGGCGGAAGCCCATCGCTGGTTCGATTACTGGCTCAAGGGGATCAAGAACGGCATCATGGACGAACCGCCCATCCACTACTATCTGATGGGCGCGGACAAGAAAAATGCATGGAAGGTCACGGATGCATGGCCCCCGAAAAACCAGGAAACTGATACGCTATTACTTCGGGCCGGGAGTAACCGGCGGAACCACCTCCATCAATAATGGCACCCTTAGTCCTTCGCCGCCCACAGCCCATCGAGGGCATCCGATACTTACACGGTAGACTATACCACGACCAGCAGCAATCACTCCCGCTGGACGGCCGTCAATTGGACCCACGATTATCCCAATATGCGTTCCAACGACGCCAAAGCCCTGACCTACACCACTCCGCCGTTGGAGAAAGCCGTCCAGGTCATCGGACATCCGGTCATGCATGTCTGGTTAAGGAGCGATGCCTCAGATCTGGATATGTTCGCTTACCTGGAAGAGGTTGATGGTAGCGGAAATTCGACGTACATCACAGAAGGGAATCTCAGGGCTTCCCATCGATCCCTGGACCAAGCCCCCTACGATAATCTCGGACTGCCTTACCACCATCATTTCAAAAGCGAGTTGGAGCCGATCCCGGCAGGCCAGCCTGTCGAACTGGTGTTTGACCTCCTGCCGACCGCTTACCTTTTTCGCGAGGGCAATCGTATCCGTATCACGATTACCTTCGCCGATGCCGACAACTTCGAGACGCCGGTTCTGAACCCGACGCCGAAGCTCCATTTGCTGAGAGACAGGAATCACCCGTCTTCGATCCAACTACCAATTGTCCAATCACAATGAAGGAGAAAAAGACATTTGGAGCCCAAACCCATGTCCTCTTGATCCCATTCGTTAGAATTCAGAAGTACCCCAAAATCTCCTCTCCCCTCGGAGACTGTGTCGCAATGGAACTTCTGAGGGGAGAGGCAGTCGGGTTTCAAAGCTTTAGAACGCGGGTCTTTTAGGTATGGGGAACCATCGTTGGCTCAAAACCGAATGTCTTCATAGGGTTTGCGACCCTGAATCCAAACGGTTAAAGGTTCCGCCCTAAATCTTTTTCACCCGACCACCTCTCCCCTTTTCCGAAAAGGCGTATATTCATATTATGACGTAGTCTCTCGCGGGAGAGGACAAGGGAGAGGGAAATTGATTCTTAGGATGATTAGGAGTGCACTCACAAAGCTCAGATCAATCAAAAACGGTACACCTTTAATTCTCAAATCACACTTATTCTCTGGCTCCTTGACTCAATATCCATATTCCCCTAAACTATTACTAAGAGGGAGGAACCAAGAAGAGGGAGGAGACCTTTGACGATTTTACAGGCAGTCATACTTGGGTTGGCTCAGGGCCTGGGAGAGTTCTTGCCCATATCGAGTTCAGCACATCTGGTCTTGATTCCCTGGCTTCTCAGGTGGACGGATCCGGGACTTACCTTCGATGTCGCCCTGCATGTCGGTACGCTTGTTGCGGTGGTCCTCTATTTCTGGAGAGACTGGTGCCAACTCATCATAAAAGGTTTCACAGATATCCGAAGCGTAAAAGGTCGATTGTTTTGGTATTTGGTTGCCGCGAGTGTGCCAGGAGCGATGGTTGGATTCCTGTTAGAAAAAAAAGCCGAAACCATATTCAGATCCCCTATTCTAATCGCCATCATGTTGATAGTGATGGGCATCCTTCTTTACTGGGCAGATCGTCGAAGCTCTAAGAAGACTGAGATAAACCATATCACTTTTGGAACCAGTCTATTCATTGGGATTTCACAAGCGCTGGCAATCATTCCGGGAGTTTCCCGTTCGGGTATCACGATGACCACAGGACTTCTGATGGGGCTCAACAGAGATGGAGCAGCCCGGTTTTCATTCTTACTGTCAACTCCGATCATCTTCGGGGCCGCCATGGTTAAACTGCCGGGCGTTATTTCAAATTCATCTGCGATCACTGTAGACTTTACGATAGGGATGGCGGTCTCGTGTATGACTGGCATAGCCAGTATTGGCTTCTTGCTTCGATATGTTCAGACTAAGGATTTCTTACCATTCGTCTGGTATCGATTTATATTAGGCGCTGTGGTGATTATGATTACGCTGGTCCGCTTGTAAGCACTGCGAGGCGGCCGGCAGATCGCCGAAAAAGGAATGAGCTTTCATCAAATCCCGTATTTCTTCCTGCGGCGCCATAGGGTCGCCTGATCTATGCCGAGTATATCTGCGGTCTCTTGAAGCGATTTTGTCGTAGCCAACACTCGCCTTATATGTTCCTCTTCGATTTTCTCCAAGGACACCCGATCTCCGAGTCTTGCGCCGAAATCACTTGGCAGGAGGCTTTCCGGAAGGCACTCCATGCCAACACGATCGGTCTGGCAGAGAATGGCCGCCCGTTCAACAACGTTTCGCAGTTCTCTGAGGTTTCCCGGCCAGTGGTATTGTTTGAGGGCTTGAAGCGCCTCCGGAGTAAAACCGAGAAAGAGATGATGCCTGGCCTGGCCAAAAAAAGTCAATAACTCTCTCAGCAAGGATCGTCACATCCTCCGCGCGCTCACGCAAAGGGGGAATTTCGATCTGGATTACATTGAGCCGATAAAAGAGGTCTTCACGAAACTGACCTTCCTTGACTGCTTTATCGAGGTCTCTGTTGGTGCCGGCGATGATGCGGACGTCCGCTTTTCGTGTCGTGTAATCTCCCACCCTTTCATACTCTCTGTCCTGAAGAAAGCGCAGAAGTTTTGGCTGCAGATTTGCCGGTAAATCGCCGATCTCATCCAGCAAAAGGGTCCCGCCTTCACAGGTTGCGATGCGTCCGGGATTATCCCGCACAGCACCTGTGAACGCCCCTTTTACATGGCCAAACAATTCACTCTCCAAAAGTTCGGCGGAAAAAGCAGGACACGAAACGATACAAATCGGTTTGTTGGCTCGATGGCTCCAGTGATGGATGGCGCGGGCCAGAACCGTTTTACCGGTTCCGCTTTCTCCACGCAAAAGAAGGGTGGCGTCCGTGGAAGCGACCTGGCGTGAAAGGTTAATCACTCGCTGCATGGCAGCGCTTGTGGTCGAAAAATCCGCCTCGGGGTTTAACCGACCCAAGTCCTCCTGCAGGGAAGCAACTCTCTGTTCCAATGTCCGCATCTCAAACACCTTGTGGACGGCGAGTCTCACTTGAGCAGGTGTAAAAGGTTTCGGAATATAGTCAGTTGCCCCGCGCCGCATGGCCTCCACGGCTGTGTCGATGGAAGCGTAGGCGGTTATGATGATAATTTTGAGCCAAGGGGTTTGGGCCAGCAGGGATGGGATGAGGTCAAGTCCGTCGGCGGTTCCAAGCCGAAGATCCACAAAAGCCAGGTCGAAAGACCTCCTGGAAGCCTCATGCACCGCGTCCTCGAAATTGCTGACGGCAACTGCGTGATGACCTTCTGTCTCCAGACAGACGGTAAGCGTTTTCCGTATGTTGAGCTCATCGTCAACGACGAGAATGTTTAACGGATTGCCCGTCATGTCTATCATCGGTATCCTCATCTTGAGAGTACCAGATCGTTCAAGAGAGTTCAATGCGGACAGGTCCGCCAGGAGAATGGAGCGACACCCGGAAGGGGTTGGGAAGGAGTATGTCTCCTCTTAAGCGTTTTGGGACCTCCTCAAGACCAGAAAGGTGGAAGGAAGCCGATCACAGCAGCTTCCGGAGGGCTTGTTCACTCGTTCGCTTGACGAGGGCGAGGACCTTGTCTTCCGGCTGAAATTCCGTCTCCCCGTGGGGAATGATGATCTCTTCTCCCCGGATGACGGCGATGAAAATTGATGCGGGGGGCATAGATAGATCCTTAATTTTTTTCTTCACAATATGGGAAGAACGGGAGAGTTCCACTTCAACTATTTCCACATCTCCTTCTTTCAATGTGAGCAAGGGAATCATCATATCTCCGGCGTTGACCTGTTCCTGAATAACGGCATTGATGATCTTCGTTGCGCTCACAGAGGCATCCACTCCAAGGCCAGCAAAAAGCTCTTCGTTCCGGGGATTGTTAACTCGGGCGATGGTTCGAGGACGGAGAAACATTACTTTGGCAATCTGACAGATCACAAGGTTGTCTTCGTCATTGCCCGTCGTTGCTACAACCACATCCGCCCGGTTGGCCCCTGCCTCTTTTAAAACTTCGACCGTTGAACCATTTCCTTGCATGATCGCATCGTGAAACTCCAAAGAAAGGAGTTCTACCTTGGAACGGTCTTCCTCGATCAGCATCACCTCATGCCCTCCGGCCATCAACAAACTTCCGAGATGATATCCGACCTTTCCAGCGCCCACAATAATGATGTACATGACTTCCCCCATTATCTTTCTTGGATCGTTTGTAATAAATCTTTGATAACCAGGTCGGTGGGACAGACCGTCTCCACGCCCAGCTCCTTGTAGAGTCCTGCCAGAATGGAGTCGTGAACCACGGCAACTACCCTTTCTAACTTGAAATTTCGTTTCACTCTCTGGACAATCATCAGATTAACATTATCCTTATCCGTCATAGCGAAAAGGATATCGGCCTCTTCTTGCAGCGTTGGACGCACATACTCTTCCACCAAACCATTGCCCACGATCCGCCTACCAGAAAATTTTTCGGAGAGCCTCCGAAAGGCCTGCTGATTTCTGTCGAGAACCACCACCTGATGTCCTGCCTCATCTAAACGGTTCGCCAGAACCGATCCTACTCTGCCACAACCGATAATCATCACCTTCATCCAACTCCTCCCATTCTGTCTACCCAGAGAGTTTGTCCACAATCACTTCACAGGGAGCTCGACGCAGAACCAGATCAGAATTACGACCCAAGATATCCTGGGCCATCGTGACCTGCGATCGAATTCCCATCACGATCAAATCAGCCTCCCAGTCTTTGGCCGCCCGGATGATCTCTTCCCCTGCAACCCGTGCCTCGTCTGACCTCCCCTTTTCCCTGAAGTCCTCTCAGGCTGACAATCTCCTCGCCCCGCTTGATGACATCCTCTGCCTTAGCCTCTGCCTCAGGCATGGGTGCTTCCAAGGGGAGTGTCCTGGGAACTTCGATCACAGTCACAAGATAGATCTCTGCCTTCTGTTCTTCCCCCAGTCGACATGCCAGTTCAATTCCCCGCTCGGAATAAAGAGTCCCTGAAGTGGGAACCAAAATCTTCTTGATCGCCCCTACGGCCCTTCTGGCCTTGGCTGCCGCTTGGGGGATGGCTCTGGGAACATGGAACATCCACCAGAGCAAAATCCCCATGGAGGCTGCAAAGACAAAAGCCAGTAAAGCGCCTAAAAAGCTGATCTGGATTTCAGATCCCATCTCCCCTGCCTCTCTGCTGAAAGTAACTCCAGATCATCCTGACTCGAAATAGACTGTAAAGCAAAAGGGCAATGCCGAAAATCAAGGATGGAATGGCCCACCTCACGAAAATGGTTTGCCATAAGATATAAGAACCTAAAACGACCATGAGGCCGGTTGTGACAATTTGAAAATAGTCCCGCCACCCTGCTCGCTCAGGTAGTTCCGGTGTTTTTCTCAACTGCCTTCCCCTTCTCCCGTTTATCTCTCTCCGCCAGAGCGATGTTATACTGTTCGAGCAGGTCAAATTCCTCTGCCGAGGTCAATATCATTTTCTGTTCTTGTTCCCAGTTATGTTTCACGCTTCCCAACAACGGCAAGCCCTTCTTCTTACGGAACCAGAAATAGTAAATCAAACAGGCCAGAACCCATCCCGGGCCTGCAATCCGCCCGATCTCATGGGTCAGAATCACCTCAAAAAGAATAAAACTGACTCCGATCATCCCGATAAAACCAAGAATGGGAAGATCCACTGTCTTTCCCTTATGGTTCCACTTGATATTGAGAGGCATCTTGTAGGGCCTCGGGGAGTAGGGATCAGAAAAGCGAAGCTTGATCATTGAGATGAAGACGAGAAGATACCCACTCGCTGCCCCAAAGGCATACATATTCCCCAGCGTGTCCATGGCGCTGGGTGTGAGAAAGGCAAGAATCGCTTCAAGCATTCCGATCAGGGAGAAAAATACAATGGTGCGAACTGGAGTTCGATATTTCGGATGGACTTTGTCAAACCAGGGAGTGATCAGATGGAGTTCGCTCATCGAATAAGTAAGACGGGACGCACCCATAACGCCGGTGTTAGAGGAGATCAGCAGGATCGTCGCCCCAGAATGGCTGCAAAGGGGCCGGCCAATACACCAAAAATAGGAATCGCATGAGCGAGCTTGGCTACCGGATCTCCCTGCGGAAATTCCTGCCATGGCAGGATGCCGAGGCCCATCGTAGAAAAGGCCATGGCAAAGATGAAGACGGTAAAGATCAAGGTGATTGAAGTTCGAGGGATGATCGTCGCCGGCCTTCTGGTCTCCTGGGCCGCCTGGGATATCGATTCCAGCCCGACAAACGAGATGATGGCCAAGGAGGACCCATACATGAATTCCTTCAAGCTTGGAAATTGGGTCTTCCATTGGAAGACGAAAAGCTCGGGTTTCCATGCCAGGAGAAAACCGAGGATGATGATCGATGATTCGGTGATGATATCGATCGCACCGATGATTTCATTGAAGAGGGAGGACTCCCGGACTCCCCGGATGTTGAGCCAGATCAGAAAGCCAATGAGGATGATGGTCTCGGCCGCCCAGACAGGATTCACTTTCTTGAAGATCCAAAGATCTATCGCAAAATATTCTGGAGGGACGCCCAAGAACATAGGGCATAAAAAAGTTCATATAACCCGCCGAGGCCGTGGCAAAAAGGGCGATGTCAATGGTATAGTCTAACAGAAGAGCCACTCCTGCGGCATAGCCCCAGAAATCTCCTAGCCCCCTGAGGGCATAGTAATGTCCTCCTCCCGCAACTGGGTACGTCGAAGCCATCTCCGTATACGAAAGTCCGATCATGATATAGATGAGACCGGCCACGAAGAAGGCAAGACTCGCCCCGCCATGGGCAGCCCCCATGACCAGACCCAGGGCAGCATAGATGTCCGCCCCGACATCCGCATACCCCCACATGTAGGAGCCCCAGACGGTCACGTCTCTGCGGAGTTCGATTTTCTCAACGGGACAGGATGCTGGTATCGCTGATTCTTTCTCCATGTCTTTTCAAAAAAAAAGCCAGGAGGAGATCCCCTAGCTTAGATCTCTTCCCTTAGTCGCCTGCGGAGTTAGCTGACGGGTTAGGATTAAGGGATATCCTTTCCAGGCTTTCTGGAATTCACCCCGAAAAAACGGTTCCCCCGCTTGTCTCAATTCGGCCTTTTCTTATATTAAATAAAAAACCTCTCCTCCTGTCAATAAAAAAAGAGAACGCAAATCCTGAGTCTATGAAGCTCCCCGCCCACAGGGCGGGGCTTCCCGGAAAGGAAGTTTCGTTCATATTGTGCCCCTTGACCCCGCCTACAAGGCGGGACTTGCGGGGCACGTTCCGGTCAAAAGATATCCGCGGAGAAGATGTAAATCTCTGTATCTTTTTCCTTCCATGCAGCCGAAGGAAGACCGGCCTTTTGGCAGGTATGCTCGAGAAATGTCTGGCGATCCCATCCATATTCCGTTGCCACTTGAGGTAAAAGAAGACCCGAAAGCCATCCTTTCTTGATGTAGATTCCGTGTGTCCCCACCTGAATCTCATTGACATCCTTAATCCTTTGAAGGGGGGTTAAAACGGATATTTCGATATCCAGCTCCGGCAATTCCTTTTCTTTTACGGGACTGAACCGAGGGTCACGAAAAGCGGCTGCTTCGGCCATCTCCTGAATGGTATTGTGCAGCGGCCCGTGCCCTTCGATATATCCAATGCAACCCCTCAGTTGCCCTCTTTTTTGAAGAGTCACAAAGGCCCCCCGATTCTCCTTAAGAATCGGGGATTCGATCTTAAATTCAGGGACGGGCTTTCCTTTCGCCTTATTCTCAATCACCGTTTTGGCAATATGATGGAGGGTTTTCTTCTCCCCCTCGTTCAAACCTAAATCCACGCCTACTTTCTTGTCTTCTTTCATCTTTTCATTCTCCCCAGCTGCCTTATAAAAAACGGCAGCCCCATATCCCACCACGCGACTTCGATCCCCGGTCACGTCCCCGGAATTGAGGTACTTGAGTACCTGGCCTTTGTTAGCTCCTAAAGCCTTGGCCGCCAACATAATCGTGACCACCGGGCCTCCTCCGCATGCCTCAACACGGTTACTCTTCAGGTCACGATTCAACCCTTCAACGTCAAACCGCTCGACATATTTTAAGAAATTGCGATCCAGTTCAACCGCTATCTTATAAGTGTAAAAATGTGACAGATCGGTGCTTGCAACCAGCAAAACCTTCTTCCCTCTTACAGTCTCCGCAATCGCGGAAGCCAAATACTGACAGGTTTCCCACCCCCAGTCGGGCTCCATGGCGATAGGAACAAGTTTGAATGACTTGAGAGCGGTTTGGAGGAATGGGATTTGGAGTTCGAGAGAGTTTTCCTGGGCATGTGCCTCCGGAATGAAACGAATCTCTTTCCGCTTTTCCATCATTTTTTTCGAAAGCTCAGCATCCACGGGGACGACCCCTAAAGGTGTTCGGAATCCTCCCTGCGCCCAGAGGGATGCACCCTTAAAAGCAAACCGATGGCTGGGCCCGACCACGACAACAGCGTCGAAGGCCATTCCCTCCACCAGTTTATAGGCATAAGCTGCCACTTGGCCTGAGTACACATATCCTGCGTGGGGTGAGACCAGAGCGATGACCCGGCCCTCCACCCTCTCTTTCTTCGCATTCTCAAGATAACGCTTCACATCCCGAGAAAGAATCTCCGGGTTTCCGGGATACCAAGATCCTGCCAAAGCAGGCTCCCTGATCTCTTTTATTCCCATCTCCTTCCCTCCCTTCGTGATCTGGGCCATGGCTATTGCCCCACCGAGGAGAAAAAAACTAATGAAGAAAATGAGGGAAATACACCTTCTCACGATTCCTCACCCTATCCTTGTCTGCTATCCAATAAAAGCGTGACCGGTCCGTCGTTGACGAGATGAACCTCCATCTTGGCTTGAAATTCACCGGTCTCAACAGAAACGTCCTGTCCTCTTAATTTGAAAATGAATTGTTCATAGAGAGGCTTCGCAGCGGTCGGTTCTTCTGCTTCCGTGAAAGAAGGCCTTCTCCCTCTCCGGCAATCGCCGTAGAGGGTGAACTGGGATACAACCAAAATCTGTCCGCCTATTTCTTTCAACGATAGATTGAATTTTCCGGAGGCATCTTCGAAGATTCTCAGTCCAGGTATCTTTGAGGTTAAAAAAGAGAGATCGCTCTCACCGTCTCCCTTCCCTACACCGAGGAACACCAGAAGGCCCTTTCCAATCTTCCCAGAGACCTGGCCATCCACGCTGACCTGGGCAGACTTAACCCTCTGAATGACAGCCCTCATAAAAACCTAAAATTCGAAATCCGAATATCGGGCGAAGCGTCAGTCTCGGACTAATCTGAAATAAATCCAAAGTTTCATATGACTAAATATGAATCCATTATCTTATACTTGCAATTTAGCAATTTGAAATTGTTTCGAATTTCGGATTTCGTGCTTCGGGTTTCTTTTCAAATCAGTCTTCCTTCTCTTTATCCTTCTTGGCCTGGGCAATCACTTTCTCGGCCATTTGGGCCGGAACTTCTTCGTAATGGGAAAATTCCATAGTGAAGGTCCCCCGCCCCCCTGTTTTGGAATTAAGATCGGGCGCATATTTCAGCATTTCTGACATGGGAACATTGGCTTCGATCATCTGATAATTTCCTTTGGCATCGACTCTCAAAACCCTCCCCCGGCGGCTGTTGAGATCGCCGATCACATCGCCGATCGTCTCATCCGGCGCCGTCACCACGACCTTCATGATCGGTTCGAGAAGCACCGGATTGGCATCCTGGACCCCTTTTTTAAAGGCCATGATGGCCGCAAGCTTGAAAGCCATTTCCGAGGAATCGACCTCGTGAGATTTTCCATCGTAAAATCGGACCTTCACGTCCACCACAGGAAAGCCCGCCAGCACGCCACTTTGCATGGCTTCAACGATTCCCTTTTCAACTGCCGGAACAAAATTTCTTGGGACATTCATCCCGGTAAGGGCATTTTCAAATTCGAAACCCGAACCCCGCGGAAGAGCCGAAACATCGAAATGCACTTCAGCAAACTGCCCCCGGCCTCCGGTCTGTTTCTTATGACGATAGATCACGCCATTCTTTGCCCCCCGGATCGTCTCCTTGTAGGGAACCTTCGGAACACTGAGGTTGACCTCTACTCCGAACTTTCTCTTCAATTTTTCAACGATGACCTCGACATGGGTCTGCCCGACACCGGAGAGGATGATCTCGCCCGTCTGTTCATCCCGGCCCAGCATCATCGTCGGATCCTCTTCGTGAATACGTGCCAAAGAGGCAGTGATCTTATCCTCATCTCCCTTGCTCTTCGGAGTCAGCGCGTAGGAAACCACCGGAAGGGGCAACTTGGTCTCTTCGAAGATAATGGGCTTTTTCTCATCGGAGAAAGTGTCCCCTGTGGTCGTCTCCTTTAACTTGGCGACCGCCACGATATCCCCCACGCCGGCGAAGCCTACCGGTTTCTGCTTTTTTCCTTCCAGCAGGAAAATCTGGGCGATTCTCTCCCTCACATCCTTTTTGGAATTGTAGAGGTTGGAATCCGCATTCGCGGCCCCGGAATAGACCCTGAAGAGGTTCAGTTTCCCCGCGAAGGGGTCGGCGATCGTTTTAAACACAAACGCAGAGAAAGGCGCTTCTTCTTTCGGTTCACGAGTTTCGGGTTCTCCCGTCCTGGGATTCTTTCCTTGAACCGGACCCCTCTCCAGAGGAGAGGGAAAACACGAAATTGCCAGATCCAGGAGCGGTTGAATCCCCATATTTCGGACGGAGGATCCGCAGACAGCAGGAACCAACCTTCTTTCCATCGTCCCTTTACGAAGACAGCGAACGACCTCCTCAACGGAAACTTCACCGGATTCCAGATATTTTTCCATCAACTGATCATCCATCTCCACGGCAGTTTCGACCAGTTTTTCCCGGGCTCGCTCTACCTCCTCCTTCATGTCCTGTGGAACATCTTTGAGCTCGAACTGACCGCTTCCATCTTCCCTGTAAAAATAGGCTTTCCTTTGAATCAAGTCCACAATCCCCTTGAAACTTCCGTCTCCTCCGATAGGAAGCTGAATAGCAACGGCTGGCTGAGAAGGGAACGCCTTCTTCGCCTCTTCAACCACCTTGAGGAAGTTCGCCCGTTCCGTGTCCATTTTACTGACATAGAGAATCCGGGGTACCTGAAAGTCATTGGCGTATCCCCATACGGTTTCCGTCTGGACCTTGACGCCTGAATTTCCACTCACCACGATGACCGCTCCATCCACCACCCTCATGGAGGCTCTTGCCTCCGCGATGAAATTCGCGTACCCAGGCGTATCGATGACGTGAAAAGAATATTTATTCCACTCAAAATGAGAGAGAGAGGCGCTAATGCTAATTTTCCGATTAACTTCCTCCGGTTCAAAATCCATTAAAGAAGAGCCATCGTCGACTCGACCCAGGCGGGTATTCTCTCCCGTATCAAAGAGAATGGCCTCGACCAGGGAAGTTTTTCCTTCCCCCCCGTGGCCAAAAGTTCCTATGTTGCGAATGGCGGTGGGCTCAGCTCGTTTCATCTTTTCTCCTTTCGACGATTCATCCTATCTATAAGACTAATGGTATAAATTACCTTTTTTCCCCGTCAAAAGTCAACCCTTCCGGCGTCTTTGCCCGCCCCCGGTTTTCCTTTGTCCGGGACCGGGGTAGATCCCCTCCGAGGCTTCATAAGGCCCTCGTTAAGGGTAACCGGATCAAGGCCGTCGTGACATGGATGCCCTCTCTCCCACTTCAAACTGAGGCAGCCAAACTCTGAAGCGGCTGACCGATGAAGCCTCTTCAGGGACCCACCCCGATCCCGGGCGAAAATGAACCGACTCCTGAAGAAGGGCTCTCCTGTCGATCAAGACATCGAGGGGCAGGACACAGAGGGGCGGCTTGGAGAAGCTTTAGGGCGGCCACCTTTTAAGCAATTTCGGGAAAGAGTCCCAGCCCCTAATAAAGCCCTGATTCTTGGTACCGGCGAGGTTCTCCGCAACATCTGAAGATAGCCGCATCTTAAAGGTTCGGGCCGTATTGTGCCGCCTCTTCGGTCCAGAGAAGAAAAAGCTGGGGGAGGACAAGATTCGGCGTCTTTTATGGTCTTGCGAGGGAGGCTGACTTTCTTTTATATTTATGAGGTTATGAAAGAAAAAGGAAAAGAATTCAAAAAGAGAATCAAGGATTATTTCATCGCCACCCGCCCCTGGTCTTTCATCATGTCTCTGATCTCAGTCTCGACAGGAACCCTCATCGCCGCAGAAGACGGTCCCATTCTTTGGGGATGGTTTTTCCTGGTCTGTATCGGAATCGTCTGTTTTCATGCGACTGCAAATATTTGCAACGATTACTTTGATACCCGTTACCGGGTGGACCAGCCCGATTCCCCTACGGCCCGCTACCGTCCACAGCCGATTCTGACGGGCATGTTCACTCCCTCCCAACTCCTGACCGAAGCGATCCTTCTCGCCGGAATAACCATTCTGATCGGTTTGATCCTTTCCTTCGGGCGTTCTCTCCTTGTTTTTTGGATTGGATTGATTGGCTTTTTGGCCTGCGTATTTTATACGGCCGGACCGGTCAAATTGAAGTATAAGGCCTGCGGCGAACTTTTTGTCTTCCTCATGTGGGGACCTCTGATGTTCGCAGGGGCCTATGCGGTTCAACGGCAAGTTTTTTCCATGAAGGCTGTCTGCATCTCTATCCCTTTCGGAATTCTCGTCGGGCTGGTTCTTCTGGCAAATAACATCCGGGACATTGCTTATGACTCCCGCCAGGGCATTCAAACGATCGGAATCCTCCTGGGCACCCGGAGGGGCCTCTTCCTCTATGCCGGCCTTATCCTATCTGCCTATCTTTATGTGGTCGGAATAATAGCCGCCGGGATCCTGGGTCTCTGGGGACTGTTGGTCCTTCTCTCCCTTCCCAAAGCCATTTATCTTTTGAAGAGTTTTATGGAAAGGATGCCGGAAGCCGCTGACGCCATCACCGCTCAACTGAATACCGTTTTCGGCCTACTCCTGATTCTTGCCCTGGTCCTGAATAGAATGGTGCCTTTGTGATCTGGGGAGCCGTCGTCTTAGCGTCTATGTGCTGGGCGATCACCTTTGGGTGGTCGGGCGGAAATTTTTGGGTAAAGATCGGCCTTTCGGTGGCAGCCGTCTCTCTTTATTCTCTATTCTGGAAGAAGCCAAACCTATCCTTTCACCTCCGCTCCTTCCTTTGGGGGCTTTTTTCTGCAGGGGTCCTTTACTTCATTTTTCTCCTGGGAAACAAAATTGCCCCCGCCATCCTTCCCGGAGCAAAAACCCAGGTGGGAGGAATTTATTCTTTGGGAGCGGGATCCAATAGGGTTCTCATCTTTCTACTTCTGTTCTTCATCACGGGCCCGGGAGAAGAGATTTTCTGGCGCGGATTTCTCCAGGATCGTCTGATGGAGAGATGGGGGAACCTCAGAGGGTCTCTGATGACCACTGCTCTCTACGCGGGAGTCCATGTCTTCTCCTGGAACCTGATGCTCATTCTGGCTGCTCTTGTCGCCGGCGCCTTTTGGGGCTTTTTGTATCTCTGGAAAAGAAACCTGCTGGTTCAAATCACTTCACATTCTTTCTGGAGCGCTGTGATCTTCGCCGTAGCGCCGGTTCAATGAGAGAAAAGAATGAATGCGAGGGTGACGCTGGCTTGTGTCGGCGATTGAACCCGTTAGAAATTCCATCGAGGTGTTAAACCCCGCCGAAGTTATTAATGAGGCATAATTAAGGAGACATAATTATACTGCTCCGGAAAATCCCCATCCCCCTCCTAACCTCCCCCTTGAAGGGGGAGGAATACAACAATTTCCCTCCCCTTCAGGGGGAGGGGAAGGGTGGCGGTGGGCTTATTCAGATGTCTATTCAATTATGGGCCGACTAATATTTAGAATGTTATCCCGCTACAGCGGGGTCGCAAAAGTGGTCCGTTATTTCCATCGGGGGAAGGGGGGTCCGCCATGATCCGTCCTGTCTTTTTCTCGGATCTGAAGGTTGATTCTGGGAAAACGCTGCTTGACAAATTGGACATCCTTTTGGATCGTGCTGATCTGAAGGGAAAGATCAAGGAAAAGGATCTGGTCGCGATCAAGCTCCATTTTGGGGAGAAAGGAAATACGGCCTACGTTCGTCCCATCTTTTTGAGGAGGGTGGTCGATCGAGTCAAGCAATTGAAGGGGAAGCCTTTCCTGACGGACACCAACACCCTCTATACGGGAGCTCGAAGCGAGGCGGTTTCCCATTTAAACACAGCCGTCGAAAACGGGTTTGCAGAATCTGTCGTCAATGCTCCACTCCTGATCGCCGATGGCCTGAGAGGCAATAGTGCGGTAAAGGTCCGCATTGACAAACCCATTTTCAAAACAGTTTCCGTCGCCCATGGAATCTACATGTCAGACGCCCTCATCACCGTCACCCATTTCAAGGGCCATGAACTGTCCGGGTTTGGAGGAGCCTTGAAGAATCTTGGAATGGGATGCGCCAGCCGTGAAGGAAAGTTGAGCCAGCATTCAGCGATCTCGCCCAAGGTCAAGGGGAAGGCCTGCAAGGGCTGCGAAACCTGTCTCCGTTGGTGCGCACAGGAAGCGATTTCTATGCTTTCACTGAAATCGGGAGTCGAAGCGAAACGGGGCCATGCCTTTATTAATCCCAAGAAATGCGTCGGTTGTGGAGAGTGCATCCTCAGCTGTCGCTCGGGAGCGATTGAAGTTCAATGGAATGAGAGCATTCCTATCTTTCAAAAGAAGATGGTGGAGCATGCCTACGGAGTCGTCCAGAAGAAAAAGGGAAAGGTCCTCTATCTCAACTTTCTCACACAGGTCTCCCCTGCCTGTGATTGTTACGGATATTCCGATGCCCCTCTTGTCGGCGACGTGGGATTTCTTTCTTCTGAGGACCCGGTGGCGATCGATCAGGCATCCGTCGATCTGGTCAATGGAGAAGCCGGAAACCGATCCTCCAAGCTGCAGAGGAACTGGAATCCCGGAGAGGACAAGTTCAGGGCTGTTTACCCGGAGGTGGATTGGAGCATTCAACTGACCTATGCGGAAGAGATCGGGATGGGAACTAGGAAGTATGAGTTGATTAAGATTTAATACAAACGCAATTAATTTATTGTCATTCCCAACTCCGAGATTCCGAAACAAGTTCGGAATGACACACTTTCTCTTGTCATGCTGAACTCGTTTCAGCATCTCATCTAATGCGTTTGTACTAGGTACACGCTAGCGATTGCGAACGCCCATGGCCTCAGCCTGCGGGCACATGTACTTTGCGTTACAATGAAGGCACGCGATTCTGGGGAAGATGATGAAAAAACGGAAGAGAAGCAGAACGACCTCGGCAAGAAAGATAATTAACAGGACAACAGAGAAATTCACAATCAATGCAGGAATGATCGCCACGACGGGAATGATGAGCGAGGCCAGATACAAGTTATTCGAACAGAATAGACCTTGAGCCCTCCTTGGAAAATCTTTCAGGTCCCCTTCCTTCGCAATCTTCTTTGAAAGGATATTCAAGCCCGATACACAAAGCCAGTCCTTGGCCCGGTAGTAAACGCAGTTTGGGCAAACAACCAGAGGCATCACCACGTACATCTCAACGAAGGAGAAAATGACATACAGTCCTCCGAAGGTGTAGCCAACCCATGTCGAGAAATTATACCCAAGGGCTATCCCGATTCCGCCCAACAGAAAATGGAGGATGGTGCTGCCGTTGTAGATCAACACACTCGACCATGGATATCTTGAATAGAGTTTGGCTTTTGTGTCTTTCTCCGATTGCCATTTTCTCGCCTGTTGCAGTCCTCCCGCTTATTAATCAGCCCATAATTATGCGGACACCAAAGATTAAATCCCTCGTTGCCTCCTTTTACTAAGGAGAATTACCCCTCTTTGGCAAAGAGGGGCGAGGGGAGATTTTCTGAAGTATATCTCTTCTTCTGGACTCCTTAGTAAATCATGGGCGTTGTTGAGGGTCCGTTGAATTTGTTTTCTAGCCAGCCCCTTGATCCTTCTTCTGATTAAATAGAGTTCGCAGTTTCTCCACCCTTTTCCTGTTTACACCCAGGTCCGAATACCCTACCCTTGATCCCGAGCGCACATGAACCATGCCAGCCGTGGAGACCATTCTGAACTCCACGTCATCGACGAATCGAAACACCTTGCTGGTGAAGGTAGCCCAGAGATAACCCTCGTGTTCTTCTTGAACCTCCCCTCCCATCTCTCGAATCGTTTCTTTGAGATCTCCCCACGCCTTTTCCGGCGGGCCTTTGAAGGTCAAGGGTTCAACCCGCGAGGGTGGGCTATCGCTTTCACTGGACACACAGTTTGGGCTACTTGGACATGGTCTCAGTCTTCCATCAACCAACTGCGCCCTCGGCGGGCTTGAAGCGCACGACAAAATGGTTGAGAATGCGGCCGAGATGACAAACAAGGCGATCAGTGAAGAAATAAGCGTATTCATAAAGACCTTATAAGGGTTAGCCAATCAAATAAATTTTGGAGGAAGATGCTCAGCGCCTACGAAATCAAGAGCATCTTTTATTGTCTGAAGACCCTGGGTTACCATCATTTTTGATATCCCATGAGCGAGCCATTTATCATTTTGGTCAAAAGCGGTAGCTTCCGCTAAACAAATCGTTTTCCCGATCTTGATGCTGCGACCTTTGATGATCAACTTACCCGCATTCGCCGGGGCAAGGTAATCGACCTTGAGATCGAGAGAGATGAGTCCGACATTTTCATCCAGCTCACAATAGACCGCCCAATAGGCAGCCGTGTCGATCGCTGAGGCATAGACCCCGCCGTGAAGTCCGCCAAATGGGTTCAGGTGCTCATTTCCGATGTCGAGCTCAACCAGAGAATAACCCTTGCCTAATTCTTTAACCGGCATGGAGAGGTGCCGAAAATACGGACCCCGGTTGATCGTATCAATCACCATTTGGACATGTTTGGGATTAAGTTCCGCCATCATGATTCCTCTTGCTATTTGAGAGAACCAGTCCAGAAACCTCAAGGGGAGGTTTTGAGGAGACCTAATATTTCACTTCTTTTAGAAATAGTCCCTGGGCGGGGGCCGTGGGGCCCGCCTCTTTTCTGTCTTTGGAATTTAAGATCTTTCGAATATCCGCCGCTTTCCTCTTGCCTTTTCCGACCTCGACCAATGTTCCGATGATGGACCTCACCATCTGTTTCAAAAAACCATTGGCTTCGATCTCAAAACGGATGAGGCCGTCTCGCCCCCTCTTCCACTCCGCCCGGGTTACCTTTCGAACGGTTGTACGGGTGGGGGAGCCCACCGTACGAAATGCCGAAAAGTCATGTTCTCCAATCAGACTCTGGGTCGCTTTCTTCATCTCTGTCAAGTTTAGTTTTTGGGGGATATGCCATACATACCCGCGGTGAAAGGCGGAGCGAAGATTTCGGTTGAGAATTCGATACTCGTAGATTTTGCCTTTTGAATGCTTTCGGGCATGAAAATCTTCATCTACCTCTTCCACCCTTTGGATCACAATATCATGTGGGAGGAGACTGTTCAGTGCCCTCTGGATCGTAGGGATATCCATCGGACTCTGGGTCTTGAAGTGAGCCACCTGGCCTAAGGCATGAACTCCTGAATCCGTTCTTCCGGACCCGAACAATCGGACGGGTTTCCCTGTGAGAACCCCCAATTTTTCTTCGAGGATCCCCTGGATAGTCGGACCCTTGGGCTGAACCTGCCACCCCTGATAATTTGTTCCGTCGTACTCGATGAGAAGCTTTATGTTACGCACCGTCCTGAAACCTAAGTAACCAGTGATCAGTTACCGGTAATCAGTCATCAGTAATCGGTAAACCGACACCGAACTGTAATGGCTGATAGCTGATCACTGATTACTGGTCACTGATCACTCTCTTCAGTCAGCTGCTTTGTGACTACTGCTAGCCGCCTACTGCCTTCTGCCTACTAACTTCAACGCCCATCCGGGTTTGTTCGAAATGGCTCCTTCCGGGCAAACTTCGAGGCAACACAAACAGCGGATACATTGTCCGTAATCGAAAACCAGGTTCTCTCCCTTCCTGGCCAATGCCTTGGGAGGACAGATCTCCGTGCATCGATCACAACTCTTGCATGCGTTCTCATCCATCACCGGTTTGGAAGTCAAAGCGTTCTTCAAGGCCCTGCTCAAAAATCCCGGAAGGTTCCAATTTGGCTGAGAGAGGGCCGGAAATTGGAAGCTGGAAATCCTAAGATCTTCTACCTTTTCCCCCAAGACATCGATCGGATCTTTTCCCATTCCCTGTTCAAGCGCCACTCGATTCGTCAACAAAGAGTCTCTTGAAATCCCCAGGAGGTCACATACGATCTGATCCAAGCTCAAGGAATCGTCACTGGTCAAAATCAACCCGATGGGAATCGGGCGGCCGCTGTTCGGTCCGTTCCCTTCCATTCCCACAACCCCATCCAGCAGGGTAAGGGAAGGTCGGATGACATCATAGATATCCACCAGTATTCTTGCAAAAGTCTCCTGGTCTTTGCCTGCCTTGAGATGCCAGAGGGGTTTTTTAGGTCCGGGGATGCACCCGAAGAGGTTCTTCACCCCCAGGGTGAGAAGCGTCAGGCTGTGGGTTTTTAATTTCGGAAGGTTGATGATGACATCCGCTTCTAAAACGACCCGGTCAATTTCCAACTGTTTAAATGTTTTTCCTCCTCCCCCCGGAGGGAGGACAGGTTTGTTAAATTCCACAAGAGGGCACTTCATCGCATCGGTCACCGCTTTGATGCCGGCTTTCTCGGCGGTCCAGGTCAAACTTCCGACCGCAGGGCTATCTCCAACGGAGGGAACCCCACCCGCTTCGCGAACGATCTGGATCATCCCCCTCAGGATCGAGGGATGGGTGGTTACCGCCTTTTCAGGACTCTTTCCGAAGAGGAGGTTGGGTTTGAGAAGGACACGACTGCCCTTCTTTACAAAAGTCTGAATCCCTCCGATCAGGTCGATACTCTGCCGAAGTGCGCTTAAAACATTGCCTTCATCATAATTTCCACACTTCACAATGGAAACAGAAGATTTCATCTATCCCAGATTCTCTTTGCCGGTGATTTCCTTGACTAAAATCTCAATCACCGCTGTTTTTTCAAGGATCTCTTCGGACTTCTCTCCAAGGTTTCCTTCCGGCTGGTACTTCTCCGCCATCCTGTCGAGAACCCTGACCTTTTTATCCCGACCCTCCACGAAAGCAGCTTTCCCTTTGATGAGGATACTTCGATAATAATAGCTGGCTTGACAGGCGGAGGCGCTCGCGACCGCATAGGCAACAGGCTCGTCTACCTCAAAACAGACGGGGCTTCCCCTTTGTATATCTTCCATTTTTTCTCCCTTGGCCGAAGAGTGAAGATAGATTCTTCCATCCAGGTAGAGAAAATTGACAGGCTTGATGACGGGAAAACCCTTCTGATTAACCGTGGCGATCCTTCCTACGGGGGAACGTTCCAACATGGCAATCATCGTCTCTCTGTTCTTTAGTTCTCTCTCCGGGTGCCGCATCGTTCATCCTCCCAAACTCGCATAGGGCATAGCGCAGAGCGCATGGCGTTGAAATCCATCACGTCCTGTTCTTTTCCGCAATTCATTTTCACCATATTCTCTTCTTTATTCCGAAATCCGCCTTCTGCAATCACATGCCCCTGATTACCCCTTGCCGGAATATCGGCACAAGAGGGGTCATGTCAATTTGAGCGCAATAAGCAAGGTCCTCCTCAAAGCTGCGATGAATCAACTCTTTTCCGTGATGGGAAAGGTGAAAAGCCTCTACCAGATTGTCTTTGAACCTCTGAAACAGGATCTGAGCACAATAGGAGGCATCGGTCAAAACAACCTCTTCTTTCTCTCTTCTTAAGATCAGGTCAATCAACATTCCTCCGCAGAGGGTATCCTCGAGAGAAAAATTTCCCTGATCTCCCGAAGGGAAGATGAAGAGGTCTCTCTCCGATTCAACACATCTCCGGGCAACGGCCCCGATATTGAGAAAACTTCCTGCCAAAATTTCTCTTCCGGAAGAAACCGCATGGAAAGCCTTTGTCCCGTTGGTGGTTGTCAGGATGATTTTTTTCCCTTCCACTCTCTCTGCAACGTATTCCCTCGGAGAGTTCCCCAAATCAAACCCCGGAATCTCCTTGCTCTCCCTTTCTCCTCCTAACAGGACAAACCCCCGCGGAAAGGCTTTCGCCATTCGAAAAGCCTCCTCTACGGTGGCCAGAGGAATGATCTCTGAGGCTCCTTGAGACATGGCCTGGACCGTGACAGAAGTTGCTCTGAGGACGTCAATGACGACAACCACTCGATCAGAAAGAAGATTCGGATTGGGAGGAGATGGCAAGAATTGAATATCGATGCGCATCAATAAAAATTATCACACCTCTGAGCCTAATTCAAGGACTGCCCGCTACCCCGGATGGATCATCAACTTTTTGGCGGGAGAGGTTGCAATTTGGAATGGGAGATGTTATTTTGGAATTTGGGTCGGGTAAAACAGAATTCGGATGTCCTGAAATTCTTTATTCAGACAGGAAGGCGATCGAATGAGGGTATTTTGCGCAGCAGTTACTTCGTTGTTTCTGCTGTTTTTTTTCGCTTCCTCTCTCTGGGCAGTGGTCGACGAATATACCCCTCCTCCGATGACCGAGGGCCTGTACCCCTGCAGCAACTGTCATGCCTCGATGGAGGTCAATCGGAAGAAGCGGGAGTTGAAGGAAGAGCATACCGATATCAAACTCCATCACGCCGAAACGATGCGGTGGTGCCTCGACTGCCATGACGCAGGAAATAGAGATAAGCTGAGGTTGTTCAACGGCGAGCTGATAAAATTCACCGAGAGTTATCGGCTCTGCGGCGAATGTCATGGGCCTCAATACAGAGATTGGAGAGCGGGTATTCATGGGAAAAGAACGGGATACTTTACGGGCTCCGGGAAAAGAACCTACTTCCTCTGTGCCCATTGCCATGACCCCCATGAGCCAAAATTTAAACCATTAAAGCCCGAGCCTCCACCGCATCATCCGAAAGAAGATCACGATGCAAGATCGTAAGAATAGACATTATACGCGAAGAGAGTTTCTCCGCAATCTTTCCCTGACCGCTGCGGCAGGTGCTTCTCTCCCCCTGCTCTCCTCTTGCTCCAAGGAAGAAACCGAGGATTTCCTGCAGAAACATTTTCGGGAAATGACACCTGAAGATAAGAAACGGGTCATCGCGAAGCTGGAAGAGAGATACTCGCAGAAATATGGAAGAAAATTCCAGATCAGCACCCAAGCGGCCGTTCCTGATACTTTTTGGGCATACGGCCTGGAGCTTTCCCGATGCATTGGGTGCCGAAGATGCGTCTACGCCTGTGTGAAAGAGAATAACCAGTCCCGCCATGATCCTCAACTTCAGTGGATCAGGGTTCTCAGACTCAAGAGAGGAAACCTGATCAACCTTGAAAACTCTGAACATTACTATAACCCTGACCTGGTTCCGGAAAAAGGATTCATCTATCTTCCCGTTCAGTGCCAGCAGTGTCAGGAACCTCCCTGTGTGAAGGTATGTCCTGTCCATGCCACCTGGCAAGAACCGGATGGTATCGTCGTGGTCGATTACAACTGGTGCATCGGTTGCAGGTACTGCATTGCAGCCTGCCCCTATAAGGGGAGAGTCTTCAACTGGGCCGAGCCAAACATTCCAAAAGAGGAGATCAATCCCTCTGTTCACTATCTTGGAAACCGACCCAGAATGAAGTGCGCCGTGGAAAAATGCACCTTTTGTATCCAGCGGGTGAGAAATGGAAGATATCCTGCCTGTGTGGAAGCCTGTCCCACAGGAACGAGGAAATTTGGCAATCTTCTCGATCCAAACAGCGAAATGCGTTATATCATCGACCGAAAGCGGGTCTTCCGGCTCAAGGAAGATTTAGGTACAGAACCGAAGTTTTATTACTTCTTTGAATCATAGAAAGGCATATGGAAAAGTTTCGGGAAACGTTGCATGAGACATGGCATTTTTACAGGAGGACCCTGACCCTTGTGGCCAAGGGGAACAAGTTGTACTATGCCTGGTGTTTCTCCCTCATGGCAATTATCGTCGTGGGCTTCGTATTCTATTTGAAGCAGCACGATGTCGGGTTAATCGCAACAAACATGAATGACCAGGTTTCCTGGGGTCTCTACATTGCCAATTTCACTTATCTGGTCGGGGCTGCGGCAGCTGCGGTTCTGCTGGTCATTCCTTCCTATGTCTACCATTTCAAACCGATCAAAGAGATCGTCGTCCTCGGGGAACTCTTCGCCGCGTCCTCCATCGTGATGGCCATCCTCTTTGTGATGGTGGACCTCGGGAGGCTCGACCGGTTCTGGCACATGATTCCCTTTATTGGATTGATGAACTTTCCCCAATCGCTTTTGGCCTGGGATGTCCTTGCTCTCAATGGTTATTTATTCCTGAATCTTCTTATCCCGATCTATCTTTTAGTCAAATTCTACTACCGGAAAGAACCCAACTGGAAATTCATCCTTCCATTCATCTTACTCTCTATCCCAATGGCGGTCGCTATTCACACCGTCACCGCCTTCCTGTATAATGGCCTTCCTGCCCGTCCCTTCTGGAATGCCTCGATCCTTGCTCCGAGGTTTCTGGCCAGCGCCTTCTGTTCAGGGCCTGCCATCATCATCATCATTTTTCAGATCATCCGAAAGGTATCCACCTCCAGAATAGAGATCGAGGATGAGGCCCTTTTCAAGATTTCGGAGCTGATCGCCTATGCCATGTTTCTCAACCTTTTCCTTCTCTCTGCTGAGATATTTAAGGAGTATTATTCTCAAACGGTCCATATTGCATCCTTTAAATACCTGTTTGAAGGTCTCCATGGCCACAAGCAGCTTGTGCCCTGGATATGGGCGGCGATGACGATGAATGTCATCGCATTCTTCATCTTTCTGATCCCTCAAACCCGGAAACGGTTAACCACCCTCAACTTAGGCTGTTTGCTCGTGATCATAGGAGTCTGGATTGAAAAAGGGCCTGGTTTTGTCATCCCCGGATTCGTCCCGGATCCTCTGGGCGAGATCTTCGAATATATTCCTAATTTCTTAGAGCTCATGGTCTCCTTCGGCATCTGGGCAACGGGGCTCCTCATCTTCACCCTTTTGATGAAGGTGGCCATTCCTATTGAGACAGGAGAATTCAGCCACGTCAGTTATGTTGAACGAAGCTTCAGGAGAGAAGAAGAAAATCAGGCCTGGAAACAAGGTTCTTTCAGAAAGTTTTAGATTCATCTCCAAAAATACAGTATTTTCTTCCGAAAAATACTTATTTCATTGTATTTACTCTGCAAGACCCATTCCCGTAAGATAATTACATCTGACAAAGAGTGACGTTTATCATCCATGTGGAATCTACAGGAATCGGGTGATTCTCCGGATAGACCGATGTTCACCGAAGGGTTCATAGCATGAAATTTTTCCTCCTTGGATTGGCGGCCGGGTTTCTTTTGCTCTTCCTTATCGTCAGTTTTGGTTTTGGCTCCAAGACCGAGCAACCGATCTCATTCAACCATAAGAAGCATCTCGAACAAGGGTTCGGAGTGTGACTGCCTGTCACCGGTTCTTCAAAACCCAAACCTTCTCCGGAATACCCGACCTAGCCACCTGCCTTGAATGCCATAAAGAACCCGTTACCCAATCCTCCGAAGAAGAAAAGATCAGACAATTTCAAAAAAAGGGACAAGAAATTCCTTGGAGACGGATTTATGGACAACCGGACCATGTCTTCTTTTCTCATCGCCGTCATGCCGTCTTAGGGAAGATACCCTGTGCGACTTGCCATGGAGATATTGGACAGAGCGAAAGACCCCCTACGAAGCCATGGGTGAAGATGACCATGAATTGGTGTATGGATTGCCATACGAAGAACAAAGTGACGAATGACTGTTTGGCGTGCCATGTCTAAAAATGGAATACTGAAATAATGCAGAAGAGTTCGGAGTAACGGGTTACAAACTGAATCAATCGATGACGGATTCTTCTATAACTCCGATCACTCCAGTACTCCAGCTATATCACTCCATTACTCCAATTGGGATCATACGATGAAAATTAACCGAAGAGATTTTTTGAAGATGGGTGGAGGGGCAGGCGTTGCCATTGCCCTGGGAGGTGGTTTTTGGAAGTGGTCTCAATTCCCTGCGGGTGAGGAAACCAATTTCCCGGGGATTGAAAAGTGGGTTCCCACGATCTGCGGCCAATGCACAGGCGGGTGTGGAATCTTAGTGAGGGTGATTGACGGATGGGCGGTCAATATCGCTGGAAACCCTCTTCACCCGGTGAATCGGGGAACTCTTTGTCCCAAAGGAATTGCAGGCCTTCAAGGTCTTTACGATCCAGACCGCATCCGATCTCCTCTGAAAAGGGTCGGCAAAAGAGGGGAAGGTCGTTGGAAACCCATCTCCTGGGATGAAGCCCTCCAAGCGGTCACCGACTCTTTAAAGGAACTTCGACGAAATGGAGAGCCTCACCGGCTTGCTGTTTTGGGAGGCAAATACAGAGGGTTGATGAGATCCCTCTGGGAGCGTTTTCTGGAGGCTTTTGGTTCACCCAACTATATTGATCATCAGTTCGAGTGGGAAGGGACACCGAATGAAGGACTCCTCCTCACCCAGGGAATTTACTCGACGCCGGCTTACGATTTAGAAAATGTGCAATATCTCCTCTCTTTTGGTTCGGAACTTCTCGAATCCTATTGGTCCCCTGTCCAAGCTCTGAGGGCTTATGGCCATTTCAGGAGAGGAAAGCCCGGACAGCGAGGAAAGCTGGTTCAAATCGATCCGCGCCTTTCTGTCACCGGGATCAAAGCGGATGAGTGGATTCCCATCCAACCTGGCGCAGAGGGAATCCTTGCTCTCGGCATTGCGCACATGATCATTAAAGAAGGCCTGTACAAAAAAGACTTTGTTTCCAGTCATACCTTTGGATTTGAAAGCTGGACCGACGAAAAGGGAAAGGAACACCTCGGCTTTAAAGAACTCGTGCTCTCTGAGTATGAACCGAATGTGGTCTCCCAAAAGACGGGGGTCCCCGTTGATACCATTATTCGTTTGGCCCGGGAATTTTCAACAAATCAACCTTCCCTTGCGATGGGTTATCGAGATCGCCCCTTCCACCAGATGGCCGTCTCTGTATTGAATGGGTTGGCGGGAAGTATCGATTCGATCGGGGGAGTTTTGATTCCTCGAAGCATTCCTTATCAAACCCTTCCTCCTTTTAAAACGGACGCCCTTGCACAAAAAGGCATGGATCAAGAAAGGATTGACGGAGGAAAGGGACTTCAGAAGGCAATGCATCAGCCTTACCTTTTCGCCAAAAATGTGCTCTCGGGAAAACCCTATAAACCAAAGGTTCTTTTTCTTTACTATAGCAACCCTCTCTTTTCCAATCCCAAACCGGATCTGTTTGCAAAGGCATTTGCAGAGATTCCTTTCATTGTCAGTTTTTCTCCATATATGGACGACAGTACTCAATTTGCAGACCTTATTCTTCCAGACCATACCCCCTTGGAGCGGTGGCAGGACGATCCTCTTTTCTTAAACAACGGTTTTCCCGTTCTTGGAATTCGTCAACCCGTCATTGGACCTCTCTATCAGACCAAGGCCACGGGAGACGTCCTTCTCACCCTTGCGAAATCTTTGGGAGGAGAATTCAGAAATGCCCTTCCCTGGAACGATTTTAAAGAGGTGATGATCTACGGTCTGAAAGGCATCTTTGAGGCCAAACGAGGAGATGTCTTCGGCCCCCAATTTGATGAGGCTTGGATCCGTCTCCTTCAAAAAGGGGGATGGTCGGCCCCCTCCTTCAAAACCTTTGAAGAGTTCTGGAAATTAGTTCAGGAGAAGGGGGGATGGTGGGATCCTCTTTATGATTTTGGAGAGTGGGACCGTGTCTTTCAAACCCCTTCCAAGAAATTTCAATTCTATGCTCAGGAATTAAAACGCATGCCCTTTTCTCTCCTCTCAAAAACGGGTGGGGATTCGAACCTTCTTCCTCATTGGGAAGAGCCGAAGAAGGGGAGTGATGAAAAAGCCTATCCTTTTCAACTTCATATTTTTAAAACGATGACCTTAACAGGAAGCAGAAATGCGAATCAACCCTGGCTCTCAGAGAGCATGGGTCCCCATCTCTTCGAAAGATGGGAAACATGGGTGGAGATGAACCCCCATACCGCAAAGGAACTCGGGATCTCAGACAAGGATTGGGTCTGGGTAGAATCGGATTATGGGAAAATTAAAGTGAAGGCGAGATTGTATCAAGGGGCAGCCCCCCATGTTGTGAACATCCCTTTTGGGATGGGTCACACTTCCGGAGGTCGCTGGACCCAAGGGTTGGGGGCAAACCCTTATCAACTTCTGGGGGATGATTTGGATCCATTAACCGGCAATCCGATTGGCCGATCTGTCCGAGTCAAGATTTATAAAGCATAGATTAAACAATGAAATTTCAAATCCGAATCTCAAAATCCGAAACAAATCCAAAATTCAAATGTTCAAATACCAGTAATGTTTTGGATTTTACATTTGGGCATTGAGATTTCTTTGAATTTGCCTGCCTGCGCAAACGTCGGCAGGCAGGGATTTCGTGCTTCGAAATTGAGGAGGTGACTCAATGCATCGTTGGGGGATGGTCATCGATTTAGATAAATGTTCTGGATGTCAGGCCTGTGTCGTTGCCTGCCATGCAGAAAACAATGTGGGGATCATCGGACCCGAAGAATCAGCGAAAGGTCGCACGATCAGCTGGATAGAATTGATCCCTTATTTCGAGGGGGAATATCCTCATATCAAGGCCAGACTGCTTCCCAGGCCTTGTATGCATTGCGATCACCCTCCTTGTACCAAGGTGTGCCCCGTCAACGCCACTTACAAAAACGAAGAAGGGTTAGTGGCACAGATCAATCATCGATGCATTGGTTGCCGATACTGTACAACGGCATGTCCTTATACCGTTAAGTATTTCAATTGGTACGCCCCTCAATGGCCAAAAGAGATGAAGGGATCTCTCAATCGAGACGTCTCGATTCGGACAAAAGGGGTCGTTGAAAAATGCAGTTTCTGCAGTCATCGTCTTCTCAAAGCAAGAGAGAAAGTGAAAGCAGAGGGGAGAGATCTTCTACCGGAGGACTACATTCCGGCCTGCGTCCAAGCCTGCCCAAGCGGGGCGATGTATTTCGGCGACCTGAATGATCCCTTCAGTGCCGTATCCAGCCTCTCCAGGGAGAGAAGAGCCTTCCGGTTAATGGAGGATTTAGGAACAGAGCCGAAGGTTTATTATCTTTCAGAAGGAATGTGATGAACGAAAATCACTTGAATGTGAAGGAAGACGCGATTCTATTCGATCCCATTAGGAAAACGGGAAAGCCCTTTTATATCACCCTCTCTATCCTCGGGGTCGTCATCCTCTGGGGGGTATGGGCCTACCTTTACCAATACCGTAACGGACTGGGGGTCACGGGCTTGGCGAGGCCGATCTTCTGGGGGGTTTACATCACCAATTTCGTCTTCTTTATCGGCATTAGCCATGCAGGGACACTCATCTCAGCGATCCTTCGTCTTGCTAAAGCAGAATGGCGAAGGTCGATCACCCGTTCCGCAGAGGTCATTACCGTCCTCGTCCTCTTCTTTGGTGTAGGAAACATATTGATGGATTTGGGAAGACCAGACAGAATGTTGAACATCATCCAATTTGCTCAATTTCAATCGCCTCTTCTCTGGGATGTCTCGAGCATCACTGTTTATCTCACTGCGAGTACCATCTACCTTTACCTTCCCTTGATCCCAGACATTGCTCTCCTCAGGGATTACAGTGGAAAATGGAATTGGTTTTACCGGATCTTGGCTCTGGGTTGGAGGGGAACAGAAAAACAGCATCACTTACTGGAAAAAGGAATCTCTTTTATGGCCATTCTTGTGATTCCGGTGGCCATCTCTGTTCATACCGTGGTTTCCTTTGTCTTTGCCATGACCATCCAGCCCATGTGGCATAGCGCTATCTTTGGCCCCTATTTCGTCGCAGGAGCCATCTTCTCTGGAATTGCTGCCCTTATTGTGGCAATGAATGTGATCCGCAAGGTCTACCATTTGGAAGACTATTTGAGACCTATCCATTTCAACAATCTCGGGATTCTTCTCCTGGTGATGACCCTCTTATGGTTTTACTTTACCTTCACCGAGTATCTCACTACTTTCTATGGAGGGGAGCCCCTTCACATGACCATTTTCTGGTCGAAATTTACGGGAAATTTTGCCCCTTACTTCTGGGGAATGTTCCTCTTCTGCTTTGTCATCCCCTTGCCTCTTCTCAGCTTCAAGAAAACACGAACTCCGAAGGGCACTTTAATCGCTTCGATTTCTGTGGTCATCGGGATGTGGTTAGAGAGGTTTGTCATCGTGGTTCCTACCTTAACCAATCCAAGGGTTCCCAATGAAGCGGTCATTTACTCTCCCACCTGGATCGAATGGTCCATCTTTGCAAGCTGCATTTCTTTTTTCATTCTCCTTTACATGATCTTCACGAAATTCTTTCCCATTGTCTCGATCTGGGAAATAAGAGAAGGCAGGGAAAAATCGATGGCCGAAGTTCAAGAACGAATCAAAACCTACCTCCCTGGAATTGGGATCGAATAAACCCCGTTAGAAAGTCTTCTGCTTTCTAGCGGGAAGGCTCACACAGGGGCATTAAACACCGTGTTCGCTGAAAAAGGAATAGTTTTCATCCCCGCTGCAAACAGCAAGGCGTTCTAACGGGGTAGACATCAGCGCAAAATGGCCGATGATCAATGAACAACGATCAATAACCAATGGAAAAAGAAAACGATTGGCTATATGAGCGATGCCGAAGAGGGTTTTCATTGCTCATTGCTAATTGACCATTGAACATTTTGCAATAATCTTTTCATCGGAGATCCTTATGACCAAGAAAGCCACTATGATCGCTGGAGCCATTTCCCTCCTCATCGCTACGTCTCTCATTGCCCAGTCTCTTCCTGAGGATCCAGCAAAAGGAAGCCGTCTGTTTGCGAATAAAGGGTGCGCTCGATGCCATGCCCTCAAGGGGGAAGGAGGGAAGATCGGACCCGACTTCGGCAGAGTAGACCTTGGGAATACCCCATTAGAGATGGTCGCCAAACTTTGGAACCATATCCCCTCCATGAATGTAGGAATGGAGAGGGTCAAAATGATCAAACCCAATCTGACCGGACAGGAATTCACCGAAATCTCTGCCTATCTTTACTTTCTCAAATTTTTTGATGAACCTGGCGATGCGACGCGAGGAAGATCTATCTTTCATGAAAAAGGGTGCGGCACCTGTCATCTTCTCTCCGGTAAAGGGAAGGAAGGCGAACCGGGTCTGGATCAGTTTCCACAAAATATTAGTCCGGTCTTCTTGGCCCAGTCGATCTGGAATCACGGCCCGGTCATGATTGCCCGCATGGTCTCCCTCGGGGTGAAGTGGCCGACCTTTGAGGGAACGGAGATGATGGATCTTCTGGAATATATCAAATTGAATGCGAAAGGGGGAAAAGAGACCGCCTTTATTACACCGGGAAGCCCGAGAGAAGGCAAACGAGTTTTTTCAGCGAAGGGTTGTATCAAATGCCATGCCATCCGGGGCGAAGGCGGAAAGGAAGCTGTGGACTTAGGGAAAAGAGCGAAAACTTTTTATAAAAGCCTTACCCAGATTGCTTCCAGCATGTGGAATAAGGGGCCTACTGTTTTAGCCAAGATGGGCCAGACCCAATTGGGAATTCCGAAATTCACTCCGAAGGAAATGGCGGATCTCATAGCCTATCTCTATTTCCTCCATTTCATTGATGAGCCAGGAAATCCGGTCAATGGGAAAAGGGTCTTTTCAGAGTTCGGGTGTTCCAAATGCCATGGGCTCGACGGGAAACCAGGCGGAATGATGACCCTCAGTCTCTCCAAGTACCAAAAAGCGGATAGTTCCATGGAGATCGTCGCGGGGGCCTGGAACCACAGCGCAGGGATTGAGAAGGCCATGGTTGAGAAGGGGGTCCCCTGGCCTCGGTTTAAGAAAGGAGAGTTAGCGGATCTGCTCGAATTCATCCGCACCTCCAAACAGAAATAGAAAGGGATTGAGAGATGAAGCGGTGGATCATTGGGTTTTTAGTCAGCTTGTTCTTTTTCTCTGGAAGCATCCTTGCTTTTGGGCAAACGACGGGAGCCGATAAAAAGGGGGACTATCTCCTCCCGGGGGATATGAAAGAGGGATGGAAGGTTTTCACGAAGAAGAAATGTAGCACCTGTCATGCCATCTGGGGAGAAGGCGGAAAGGAAGGTCCGGACCTCGGATCCCTTCCAGGATCTTATGTCAGCCAATCCCAGTTAGCAGCCTTGATGTGGAACCATTGGCCGGAAATGTGGGGGAAGATGATGGCCAGAAAGATTCCTCTCCAGAAAATGGACAAGCAAGAGATGGCAGACCTTTTTGCATTTCTCTATTTCATCCGGTACATGGATGAACCAGGAAATCCTCAGAATGGAAAGAGGTTGATGGAGACCAAGCATTGCGGCGAATGCCATGCGGTCGGAAAAGAGGGGGGCAAGGGCGATCTCAGCCGTTGGGGCATGTATACGAATCCCATTTTATGGGCTCAGATGATGTGGAATCATTCCCCTCAAATGGAACAGGAAATGAGAAAGAAGGGACTCCCCTGGGTCGAGTTCAAAGGGAATGAAATGGTCGACCTGATTGCCTATATTCGAAGCCTCAGTTCAAAGATGGAAAAGGCTTACCTCTCTCCTGGAGATCTCCAGTCCGGAAAAAAGTTATTCTCTCAAAAGGGATGTGCTCGATGTCATTCCCCTCGAAGCGAGGTTGACTTATCAAAGAAAAAAGATTTTCCGAGGACATTGGCTCAGCTGGCCGGAATGATGTGGAACCATTCGTATCAAATGTGGAAGGGGATGGAGGAAAAAGGCATAGGACGTCCAACCGTTTCTCCTCAAGAGATGGCCGATCTTGTTGCCTATCTTTTTTCAACACAATATTTTGATGAACCCGGCAACCCTGAAGAGGGGAAAAAGGTTTTTGTTAAGAAACAGTGCAACCTCTGCCATGCCAAGGGCACCCCTATGGCAAACCTGACTGCCCTGAAAGGGCAGATCTCTCCTATCCTGATGGCCCAGACCATGTGGAATC
>CAVPSJ010000013.1:0-327316 GCA_963708295.1 uncultured delta proteobacterium
GGCTATGGGATTTTTGATTCTTCGGCTCGGCAAATACTTTTCTGAAACGGGGGTTGGTGGCGCTTTAGTTCAGAAGAAGGATATAGATGAGGATTATGTTGCAGCCTCATTCTGGAGCTGCACGATTCTCGGTGCCATATTCGGTGGATTTGCATTCGTATTGGCTAAGCCAATTTCATGGTTTTTCAGAACCACCGAAGTCGTTCCCGTCATTCAGCTTTACTCTGTTGGGTTTCTGTTATCCGGAATGTCGATGACTGCCATAGCGCTGATGAGGCGCTCGTTGGATTTTAGGGGACTGGCTCTCAGAGAGACACTGTCGTATTTCGTGGGATACGGCATTGTGGGAGTGGTATTTGCCTTGAATGGGATGGGGGTCTATAGTCTCGTGATCGCTTTCCTTGTTCAGACTCTTGTCATGATGATTACTGTCATCGCAAAAACCAAACATTCCGCACGGATTGTAAGGCGAAAGGAGTGTTATACTGATCTTCTGAGCTACGGAGGGAAGCTATTCCGTGCATACCTTTCTTTGTTTTGTGGGGTCGACTCTAGATCAGTTCCTGATAGGGCGGTACTTTAGCCAGGTTTCACTGGGTATTTACAACAGGGGCAAGACGCTTGTTCAGCTACCGACGTACCAAGTTCTGTCAGCGCTTTCTTCAGTGCTGTTCCCGGCTTATGCGTATTATCAGAATGACAGAGGTAAGCTCAAAAGCTCTTTTTTTGAACAGCCTCCTCATGCTTAGTGCCATATTGCTTCCTCTCGCTGGAGGCATGCTGCCGGCCTCTGAGACAATCGTGCGCATTTTATTGGGCAACCAATGGATTGAAAGCGTCCCCGTAATGCAAGTTTGCTGCCTCTTTGTACCTATTGACTTCCTAACCAGCATAGCAGCCACACTTCTTAGCGCCACGGCAAGACTCAGGACGCAGATCTTGATCGAGTTGCTCTTCATTCTTGTGCTTGGCAGCAGTATCTTAGTTTTCGCGAAAAACTGAGTCTTGCGATGATGTATGCTCGGTAGCTTATCTGCTATTATCTTCGCTTTTTTGCATACCTTGCGGTCGTGAAACGCATACTCTCTGTCACTTTGTCGGAAATGCTGGGGGTACTTGTCCCGCAAGGCGCACTCGCTTTCGTTGTTTTCGCTTCAGTCTTCTTGATCACCAAGGCGCTTAGCCCCCTGCCGCTTTATCTTCTGCTTGTCGTTCAAATCCTTACTGCTGCATCCGTTCTTGTGCTATTACTTGTGCTTGGTCCGTTCGGCGGAATACGGAACGTTGTTGTTAAACTTGTGGACAGATATTCGCAGAAAGGTTCCTGCTGGGCTCGCTGTGCCCTTTGGCTGTTGACCTTGAAAAACAAAGATGGGAGAAATCTGGTCTCATAGCATCGTTCCTCAGAAAGGGTTATGGAGGTTACAAGCATGCCAAAGCTGGTGGCGATGTTGCGGGTTAAGGATGGCATTCTTTTTATCGAACAGTGGTTGGCTGTCATGAGTCGGCTCGTAGATGAAATAGTGGTCGTCGACAATGGTTCTACGGATGGAACTCTTGAAATTGTTACGGCTCATCCCAAGGTGACGTTCATTGAAAGAACAGCGGGGTTCGATGAGGGCCGTGATAAGAACCTAGTATACCAGCTCGCTAAGAAGCGGAAAGGTGATTGGATGGTCTGGCTGGATGTGGACGAGATTTTCGAGGAGAGATTGACACGGAGTAAGATCGAAAAGATGATTAATTCAAGGTTCTTTACGAAATTTGCATTCCGGATAATTAACTTGCATGGAGACGAGGAGCATTTTGAGGGTCGGTTTAAAAACCTTTTATATCAGTCTAAACACTGTCGCCTTATATGGAAAGATCAGGATTCCGGTTATTTTTCAAAACACAAAATACATGTTGGCGCGATCCAGGGCATAAAGGGCCTCACTTGGTTGACAAATTTTCGAATTAAGCATTTCGCTGCGCTTGACTATGGGCATTTGAAAAATAAGACAGATTTATACATCAGCATAGACCCGGAAAACCGAATAGCCTACGAGACGGTAAGAGATCAACGATTGCCGCGTTGGAAATGGTACGAGTTTAGTGCGCATCCATTCCTTGTTTCTCTCCAAAACTGTCTTTGGAACTGCCTCATGGTGATTCGATACAGCCAAATCCTATTCAGACGTATCATCGGCAGAAAGGTGTACATTAGGGAGTGATTATTACCATGTCTGAATACGAGCAACACCCCTAAGAGGGAACTTATTTGTTGCTTCCACGTAAAGCCTCCCAGGGGTGGGGGATTCATGAACATTATATTGCGCCCAAGCTGCGGAGCCGTCGAACCTGAAACCCGGCGATTCGGCAATACTGCAAGCACCCATAGATCGAAAATTTAGCACAACCATCGAGGATCCAGGGGTGTCTTCAGCCCGCGAACGGAAGCGAGTATTTGGGCACCCGGAGCATGTAGGCCTATATGGGCGGGATTATCCGGAGCGCCTCAGGCGGGCTGGTTTTTTAGTTAGAGTTGATGGTAACGCAAAGGGATTAGATCGATGCCTTACCGAAAGATGCGGGCTACAACGGGACGACGACATATATCTTTGTACTAAGCCTACACCTCGTTGAGGCGGTGAGGCGAGAATGGAACCAGCCGGCAAGAGCCGCATTTACCTGAATATTTGGATATAATAAGGTGGAAAGATGAGTGTGCGCTTCGGAAGGTTTAATCCCCGCGCTTTAGGGCATGCCCTTAGAGCTCTATTATGGTTTTTGGAGGATGCCTTGGATGTTGTTCTGCAGAGGCGAGACCCATTGGTGCCACCTCGAAGGTTCATGTTCGACGGGGTCCGCGACCATAAAGTTTTTAAGGCAAATGGTGAGGAATTCTTTCGTTATTACACGGAACTCTGTAATCTTCAGGGCAGTGAACGAATGCTTGACATCGGTAGCGGAGTGGGTCGCAAGACCATTCCGCTTGTTAGGTATTTGAACGAGACGGGTGGGTACGAAGGGTTTGATGTAGTAAGAGTCCATGTCGACTGGTGCAAAAAGAAAATACAGGCGAATTATCCAAATTTCCGCTTTCAACATATAGATATATTCAACAGGCACTATAACCCCCGTGGCATCTATGCTGCGGAAGGGTTTAAATTTCCCTACGACGATCAGTCATTCGACTTCGTTGTAGCGACGTCGGTCTTCACCCACATGCTGCCAGGGGCGATGGAAAATTATATTAAAGAGATGTCCCGTGTACTGCGAATGGGTGGTAGATGTTTGATAACATTTTTCTTAATCAATGATGAATCTTTGAAGTTAGTCCAGCTTGGAAAGAGCTCACTGGATTTTCGCCACCAGTTGCTCGGCTATGCAACGGTAAGTAAAAGTGACCCAGAAGCAGCGATCGCTTACGACGAAACTTACATTATCAAACTATATAACGACCATGGACTCAATGTCCTGGAGCCAATCCACTATGGTTCTTGGTGTGGTCGAGATAGCTTTCTGAGCTATCAGGACATAATTATTGCCCAACGTCCCCAATAGGATTAGCAGCGAGGGCATATTACTGCACAATGGCTGTTGGGGGCTGTTAAAGGCTGTATGAGGATTGGAATAAACGGAACCTGTTTAGAAGGCCGCAGAAAAGGCGTTGGCCGATACTTAGCAAATATTTTGCGGGAGTGGAAGGCGCAAGGGGTTAGCGATGAAATTATCCTTTATTTGCGAGGCGAACGCCAAGGTGATCCGTTCTTAAATAATTCTACATTTAAGCAAGTCGTTGTTGATTCGCCGTTTAAACATCGGTTGAGGCCCTTCTGGGAGCACATATACCTGCCTCTGAAAGCTCGAGCAGATAAAATTGATGTGCTTTTTTCACCCTCTTACGTCGTACCGTTCGTGTCGCCATTTAGAACCGTTGTGGTTCAACATGATCTTAGCTATGAAGCACTTCCCGACGAATACCGCTGGAAGGAAAAGGTTAGATTCAACCTTTTTTCCCGTCGTTCTGCCGAGCAGGCTAACTTTATTCTCACGGTATCCGAGTTCTCAAAGAAAGAAATTTTGAAGTATTACGGTGTCAAAGAAGGCAAAATTGTCGTTACATATGAGGATTGCGACCCGTGCTTTCGGCCAATCGAATCTCAGCAACTGTTGAACGAATTTAGGTCTAGATTTGGATTGGCTCAGAACATACTTGCTATTCGTTGGGACGATGTTTAAGAGGCGACATGTAGATGTTTTGCTTCCTGCCTTGGAGCTTGTTCTGCGCAGGATGACCGCGCAGCTCGTTCTGATAGGCACCTTTCCTCCCGGGGAAAATGAAAGAATTAAGGCATTGATGCAGAACCCAGCGATAAAAGATCACGTTTTGCATTTCGAGTTCGTAAGCGATGAAGATTTAAATCTTTTTTACAATGCGGCTGCCATGCTTGTGTACCCATCGATCTATGAGGGCTTCGGGTTGCCGGTGCTGGAAGCGATGAGATGCGGAACCCCAGTCTTGGTCTCGCGTTTCGCGTCGCTTCCTGAGGTTGCAGGTGATGCTGGCATTTTTATTGATCCGTGGGACCCGGTTAATATTGCAGACAAAGTTTGCTATCTGTTGGCTGATTCGTCCGTGAGAGCAAATATGATTGAGAAAGGGCTAGCGCAAGCGGAAAGCTTTTCGTGGAGTCGTTGCGCAAGAATCACAATCGATATTTTACGCCTTGCTGGAGCGCCAAAAATGAGGGCAGTTTTTCGGCACTTTATTGGATCAGGAGGTAATTATCGATCCTGGTGGGCGCGGCAATCGGCCCGAGATTTTCTATGCGTTTTCCCATGTCGTTGTGAGATCCGTGCTTTCGCACATATAAGGTTGCGCAAGTTATTTCATGGGTAATCAAACGAACGCTTCCGTGTTCATAAATTGTGCTGTTAAAAAGAGTAGGTTCGTTCATGGGTCGATGGCCTTGTGGATCCGAGACGAGCGTTTCTATAATAATCGTTAGCTTTAATACCAAGGAGCTGCTACGCGCTTGTCTCTCTTCGATACGTGGAGTCCTTACCGACCCAAACTAATGAAATCATAGTAGTGGACAACGGTTCGGTCGATGGTACAAGAGAAATGTTATCCGTGCAGTTTCCAGAGGTCCGAACTATTTTCAACAGCAGTAATCTCGGGTTCGGTGCAGCCAATAACCAGGGAATGCGAATCGCCCATGGGCGCTTCATCGTACTCTTAAATAGCGATACGCTTGCATCTCCGGAAACAATAGAGCGATGTGCCCGCTATGTCCTTTCACATCCTGAAGTTGGTATCTTGGGTTGTCGACTGTCTCGGCCCACAGGCGATACCCAGTGTTCTTGGGGGGATTTCTTCTCCCTCCGTCACGCCTTTATAGGCGGATTTTGGCCACAGCGCTTAAGGCTGAGGGTTGCGCGGAATTCTGATCGGCTTCGTTCGGCTATGCGTTTTCTCTCAGCGAAGCCTCAAATAGATGCACTCTCGGTGGACTGGGTTTCCGGTGCATTCATGCTTTTGAGAAAGGAAGTTTTTGCGGATACTGGCGGGTTTGACGAAAATATTTTTTTGTACGGTGAGGAAATAGAATGGTGCTTTCGGGCAAAAGAAAAGGGTTGGAAGATAGTCTATTATCCGGGAGCGGAAATTGTCCACGTAGGCCAAGGCAGCATCTCTTCGGTTGATTGTCTGAAAAGAAACAGGCTAATAATGCTGGGGGTCCACTATTTTCTCATGAAACATCGCGGGAAAGCCTTTGCCTCATGGTTTTGGGGATTTGCTTTTGTTGCTGCGCTCGCGAAAATACCGCGTGTGGTCGTTCCTTTATATCGTAGGGAAACGGCGTCCAGCCTTGGCAGGAAAGATTAGGTATCAAACGGATGTAATACGTTTCTGTCTTAAACTTGACGAATAGGTGTTCAATGTTGCGATACGTCATTATCTCACCGGTCCGAAATGAGGGACGATTCATAGATAGAACGTTGCGGTCTGTAACTGCTCAACGCTCAAGACCAGTTCGCTGGATTATTGTAAACGATGGCTCAACAGATGATACCGAGCAAATAGTGCAATCCTACGCGAGGCATCACCCATGGATACTCTTGGTAAACAAACCGGATCGCGGTTTCAACAAGATGGGCGCTGGCGTGGTCGAGGCTTTCTACGAAGGGCTCAAGTGGGTCGATGTAGCTTATGACTGTCTTGTAAAGCTGGATGGCGATTTGGAGTTCGATGAAAGCTACTTCGACAACCTGATGGGCCAATTTAAGTTAAACTCCAGGCTCGGGATAGCCAGCGGCCACACATACGTAGCCCGGCACGGAAGACTTGTTTGGGAAGATGCACCGGTGACGCATACCAGTGGCGCGTCTAAGGTATACAGAAAGGAGTGTTTTCAAGACATAGGAGGCCTGGTTGCTACCCTTGGTTGGGATCATATAGACGAGGTTAAAGCACGAATGCTTGGTTGGGAAACAAGAAGCTTTCCGGAATATAGAATCATACACCTCAGACCTATTGGGTCAAAGGACGGCATACTTAGGGGGAATGTCAGACATGGCCACATTTCCTATTTGGTAGGCGATCATCCTTTGTACTTTGTTATGCGTTGTATCTATCGCTTAATTTATCCGCCCTATATCATAGGCGGGGCAGCTCTGTTTTGGGGCTATTTTCGTGCCCTGTTGAAGCGTGTTCCAAAGGTAGTCGATCCTGACTTTCAGCGCTACATGCGAAACGAGCAAATCAAGGAGCGTCATTTTGAACAAAGAGTTCTGGAAACCATACTTATCAAAACTCAGACTGCGAAGGAATAGGATTGCACCTTGACCAGTCGTGGAATATATGAAGCGAAGTGCACAGCTATGAGAAAGAATCTGAGATGTGGTAGGTTGAAAAAAGAGGAAGGGCGGAAGTTGGTCGTGGAAAAGTATTCACCTGAGAATTGCTACGAGAGGCTGATAGGAATTTATGAACTAATCGGAGGTTTTCTAAAGCATGGATAGCACCGCAAAAAAACGATTCGCAAAAGGGTTAAAGATAGCCTTCATTGGCGGAAGGGGTGTCATCTCAAAATACAGCGGAATTGAAACGTACTACGAAGAGGTAGGTAAGGGCCTGTGTGAAGCCGGACATGAAGTCACTGTTTACTGTAGGTCATATTTCACCCCCAAAATCAGATCACAATGGAATGAGAATTATCAGAATTCCCACCTTTCGCACTAAACATTTTGAGACCTTGATTCACACAGCCTTGAGCACCTTTCACGCAATGTTTCGTGACTATGACATTGTTCACTATCAAGCCCTCGGTCCCTCATTATTCGCATTCATTCCTAGACTGTTTGGCAAAAGAACCGTGGTGACGGTCCAAGGTCTGGATTGGCAAAGGCAAAAATGGGGGGGATTTGCCCGCTGGTTCCTGAAGAAATGCGAGAAGATGTCTATAGAGTTTCCGAATGGTGCAGTAGTTGTCTCTCAGTTCCTGCAAAACTATTACAGGCAGAAGTATGGAAAGCTTCCATATCGCGTACCAAACGGAGTCAACATGCCGAAAAAACGGGCTATGGAAGAGATTCTGAAGTATGATTTGCTGCCTCAACAATATATTCTGTATGTGGGGAGACTTTCGCCAGAAAAAAACTGCCATCTTCTAATTGAGGCCTATAAGAAGCTCGACACAAGCGCAAAACTTGTTTTTGCAGGTGGAAGCAGTCATACAGATACGTATGTGAAAAAGCTCATGCAAAACAAAAATGATAGGATCAGGTTTTTGGGTTACGTGAGTGGGAGACCGCTTGAGGAACTGCTCTCGAATGCCCTTATATTCGTGTTGCCTTCAACAATAGAAGGGATATCAATAGCCCTTCTTGAGGCTATGAGCTATGGCAACTGTGTGCTGGTCAGCGACATTCCCGAAAATCTGGAGCTGATAAAGGGAGGCGCTGGCTTCAGCTTTCGGAATGGTGATCGGGACGAACTGGAGAGAATGTTGAGATATCTCCTGGGCAACGTTGGGGCGCGCGAAGAGGGAGGCAAGATGGCTGAAGAGGCAGTACGGGAAAAGTACCGTTGGTCAATGGTAGTCAGTGAGATGGAAAAAGTATATTTCGATATTCTTTCTGTTTGACCATCGTCGCACCGAGTCTCTCTTCTCAAAAGGGTAGTATACGCGGGCTTCTTGGCGGAGTCACGAGCGAGGTCGTACTCATAAGCGCCGATATCAGTGCCCGAACCAGAACGTACCCGTGCTCCCTGTGCGTGGCTGTCGACTCCCATTGCTTTACCAGCATCGATGCACGGTGACCCGGGCCGTAATCAAAACAGGAATATTTTTATTCATCTGCCGTCCATTGAAGGGTATGAAAAAATAGAAATAGATGATAACTATTTGATTGTTCTGCACGAAATACTTAAAAATGGCAAACCTACCAACCTCCATTTTCACTGCCATGGCGCAGATGTGCAACCTAAAGTAAAGTCATTTTTTAAGAATTATCGTATCGATCCCGTAGTAACCCAGAGTGACATAAACGACAGGTCTGGAAATGTAATGTTAAAACATCCCACTTTCATTCAAAGAAAAAGAGGACTATTGGATGTTCAAGACTAACAGCGAATGTATTACTCCCCAATGGCGATGTCGTATTATGTTGCCAAGATTACGGGGTCAAGCACGTTTTGGGGAACCTATTGATGTCGGATTATAGTTCTTTATTTCATAGCGAAGAGTTCTTAAAAATCAGAAATGGTCTGAAGGATATTTCGATAGACATTTTATGCAGACGGTGCTTACGGTCATATGGTGTAAGTAGATTTGCCAAATTCTATAACCCGCTGTTATACAATTTAACACATTTCTATTACGATTTAGCAGATATTTCGGACCTGGATGATTGTAATAGGCTTTTAAAAAAAATTTCGAAACATGTTCTTCGGAGAAAAAGGACAAATGAGTGTTTTTAGTAATTTAGGATGTACGGGGGGCGAAGGGGGAAGCGATTCTACAGGGAATTGAGGGCCTTGGGAAGGGGAATTTTCCGACAGGCTCCTAGAACTTTTAGGAGAAGCAGGTAGGCCCCAAGAAAACCATTCCGTTCAATAAATCACACGTAAATTGCCGAGGTGGCTGTACACTGAGTGGGAGCAGGAGAGGGAGCAAGAAATTCATAGGCTCCAATGTCTGGATTCCCTACAATGGCGTTACCGGCGAAGTCTTTGGTTAATCCGACATTGGTACCGGCGTTGATGGCGGGAGAGGTAGATTGGAGGGTGAAGTCAGGGGGCGTCGCAGTCGGAGCAGTCAGGAGGGGGTCGGATTGAACCGAATGAGTTGTTCCGCCGTAAGCCATTTCCCAGTCCGCATAAGTATTCTTCGTGGCCCCAACTTGCCATTCAATAAAACCGGTTGCCTCTGGACCAAAAGAATTATAAGCATAAACATTTCCGTATCCTACTGTTCCGTCATTCTCTCCGCCCCTTATAGCGTATAATTGACGGACTCCATTCCCAACAGAAATATTGTTCTTAAAAATGTTATTTATGCAGGTATCCGCTATCGCGGTATAGCCTCGATTCATGATTCCATATTGAGTGTTGCCATAAACGGTGTTATTGAATACGTAGTTTCCCGAATTAGGATAGGTGGCGGTGACGTCTGAACCATTTAACATTATCCCGATATAGTTATTATAGGAGAGGTTGTAATACATTTGACCACCAGTTGTATTTTCAAATCGAAGCCCAGCCTCAGTATTATTACGAGCTATATTGTATCTCATGATAGAGCCTGGAGTGTTCACCGTGTCGTACCAGATTCCATAACCTTCGTCCGATCCCTGAGTGACTCCGTTATATTCCGTCACATTATATTCTGTTGTAATATAGCTTGTGTTCTGAAGACCAATATAAATACCTGCGGAAAATTCATGGATGCCGTCAGTGCCGTGAATTAAGCTATTATGATTAAGATTATTGTGAGAGACCGTAGAGTTTCTTGTATAATCGCTAAGAAGTACTCCACTAGCTCCGCAATAAGAGATTGTGTTATTCGTTATTAATAGACTGTCCCTATAATCAGTTCCGGTAGTATAAGAATATATGCCATTTGACCATGCATAACTTATGTTAGAATTTGACACGGTGGCACCAATGACTGCATTGGTGATTCTGATACCATCAGCATTCGCATAACGCAAATCTAGGTCCTGCACGGTTATATAGCTTTTGCCGTCAATCGTAATACAGGTATTCCTCTGGCTTGCCTCAATGGTGTGCCCCGTAGGGTTATCATACAAATATATTCTAGTGTCACCAGCATCCCAATACCATTTACCAGTGACGAGTGAAGATTTTGTAGCGACCTTTTTTAATCTTGTTCCATCTTTAAATACTTGATTGGGTGTGTTCGAAATTTGTGCAAAATAGTAGCTGTCTTCAAGTTTCCAGTTTGTATAAAGATTTGAACTTTTTATAATTGGATTATCACCGCTTCCGTAAGCCCCAAAGGTAATGGGGGTGTTTGGCAATCCAGAGGAAGGAACAATAAGGGTTTCTCGCCAGGAATCTCCCTCGCTTAAAACAATATTTGATCTCCCGGATTGAAAGGGAAGCAGTTGACTTTGGCTATCGTTTTCCAGGCGATTGACATGGTCAGTCCACTGTTTGTGTCTTTGCCATTTGCGGCGTCTACGTAGTAGGTGGCGGCCCAAGCCTCAGAGATTATCGGAAGCAGTGTAAGTGGGATGATGAGTATTAAGCTCAAAACGAGAGGAAAATACTTCAAGTTTGCCAATCTTGAAAGCATTTTTAGAAATGACATAAAGAAGCTTCCTCTATTCCGTAATCAACTTAGCAGGTCGCCTTATTTCATCCGCCTACGCAGGAGACCATGCCTGCGTGCTGTAACGCCTGCCTGCACGAAGCGTTTCGGCGAAGGCAGGCACTTCGGCGTGCGGGCACGGCCTTCGCCGGGGTTATTATTGTATACGGGAATGTTTTCTGCGTCGTACTCATCAAAAGCTCATTATACGTATCCATCTGGGTGGGCCTTATGCCAAAACCATGCTGTTTCGATAATCTTTTCAAGGTTCGGGTAACGAGGCTGCCAACCCAGTTCAGTGATAGCTTTTCTACTTGAACTGATGAGTATAGAAGGGTCTCCGGCTCTTCTTGTGGTATAAACGACTGGAATAGGTTTCCCCGTGATCATTGAAGCCACATTGATCACTTCCTTTACAGAATGGCCGTTCCCGTTCCCCAAGTTATATTGTCCTCCGGCTTTCCCATTGAGCAGCCTTTCGAGTACCAGAAAATGGGCCTGGGCCAAATCGTCGATATGGATGTAGTCCCTAATGCAAGTCCCATCCTTTGTCGGATAATCTTCCCCGTAAATATTAACGACCCGTTTATTGGTCAGAGCTGCTTGAAGCAACTAAAGGAATCAAATGTGTCTCCGGATTGTGATCCTCACCCAATTCCCCTTCAGGGTCAGCACCGGCTGCATTGAAATATCGCAGGGATGCAAACCTTAAATCATACGCTGTATGAAAATCGGAAAGAATGGTCTCTACCATCAATTTTGTGCGACCATAAGGGTTAATGGGGTTCTTGGGGTGCTCTTCGTTAATCGGGGTTTCTATGGGTTCGCCATAAATGGCACAGGAGGAAGAGAAAATGAAATTCTTTACTTTTTCAGCAATCATAGTCTGGAGTAGGGTAAGAGTTGCGGATACGTTATTTTCGTAATATTGGGCCGGCTTTGTTACGGACTCGCCCACATAACAGAAGGCGGCAAAATGCATGACTGCTTCTATATGATGAACTGAGAATATCTTCTTGAGTAACCCATAATCACCCATAGAACCTTTGTAAAAAGGACCCCATCTCACACTCTCCTGATGGCCGTATACAAGGTTGTCCAGGACAATCGGCATATATCCATGCTTTGCCAGGTATTTACACATGTATGAGCCAATGTAACCCGCGCCGCCGACAACTAAAATGTTTGGTTTAGAAATCATTCGGTGAGACCCGCAATGTTAAAGGGGACATCCTATATTGTTTTTGTCAAAAAAAGAGGAATAGGTGTCAGGTCTACACTCTTCACTCAATTTTTTCTAGCCCCTCTCATACAAAAGGGAATGCCACATGAAAAAAAAGTGGGGAAAGGGTGTCAGGTCTACACTCTTCACTAAATTATTTTTAGTCTCTATCGAAAAAAGTTTATGTCAAGGCTATCGGGACATCCTATATTGCCCCTGTCAAGAGAGAAAACGAAAAAATTTTATCTTTTATAAAAACAGTAATTTAGAGAACTGGTTTGTTAGAGGAAAAAAGATAGACCTTACTTCAGCAAATAATCATCGAGGACTAATATTTTGATCTCAGACACTCTCTTTAAATCTGGATCATTTGTCAGAAACTTGGTTGCCCCATACAGGACACCCACGGCAATCTGTAGTGCATCAGGAGTCCTCATGGAATACTTTGCCCGAAGCCTCGATGCCATCTCGGATACTTCGTGGAAGATCTCGAAAGTGGTTAGGCCCTCAGAGGACAGGAGGATTTCACGGTATTTTTCTGCCAGGGCTCCATTTCCGGTCCTGAGAGGATGAACCAATACCTCCAGAAGTGTGATGGTAGAGGTAATCGCCTCGATATTCCGGGAAGCAATTTCAACGAATACAGGACGTATCATTTCCCGATATTTTGCGTGCTCTTCAATAAAGTAAATAATAGGAGCCGTGTCGATGCAAATCTTGTGCCCTTGTAGTTCATCTACTAATCCCAAGATTCCCTCTCCTTACGGACGTATTGCTGAGCATCCATCTGCTTCCATATATGTGCGCCTAATCCTTCGAGTTCCATAACGCTATGTTTTGCCTTTTTTTGTTTAAGCTTTTTTTTCAAGCTAGCAGACATGATTTCAATTAGACTCAATTGCTCATCTGGTCTCAGGTGTTCAATTCCTCTGACAAAATCCTCAAAACGAAGGGTTGACTTCTTTGCAGTCATAGGGTTGCCTCCTTGCAGGGTATTACTTCTGGATCCTTCCAGGGACACTTTACTCAGGTTCTGTCGAAAAAATATTCGTGTTCGTCGGCTGCTGTTCGTATTCTTACTGCAAGATTATTGTAGCAAATCTGGCAGAAAAGTCAAAAAATACCTTCAGAGGGGTTATCTCTCACGAAGTCCGGGTCAGGTTTTGTTTTTTCTTTCATTCGAAAACGGTTCTGTTTTTTTTACCTCCTGACTCCAGGGTAAAATCTTGAAGCATTCACTTTGGCGATGGTTTTCCAGGCGGATAGCTTGGAAGAGGCCGTTATTAGAATGATTAGCCATTTGTGGCGTCCACGATAATAAGTCGCTGACCAAGTCATATGAGATGATGGGAAGAGAAGGAAAATGGAGAAAAGTAATGAGGAAAAGAAAGATTAGAGAAAATGGGAAGATGAGAAAGGGGTTTACTCATGATTTCTTAGCAATTGATGCTGGCGAAATATGTACCCATCATAATTCAAGACCGAGAGAATTTCAATTTTTAGTGGGCAAACACCGCAAGTTTCAGGGTCCAGGTCGCAAGTTACAAGTTACAGTGTAGCTCGTAGCAGATGGCCTCTATGAATAATGAGAAAAAAACGCTATAGATAGGAGTCACGATGGGCATAGGAATCCCAGGTTTTGTATAAGAACGATGCCTACCTTCTTGTCTGGCAGCAGTTCCTGGGTGAAGACACCTAAGGGAGAATACTAAATCCTTGTTCTTTGAAATGCGAGTCAAAGGTGAAAGCGGTCTTGATTCCAGAATTGCGCATTAGCTCGAAACTGACACAGTCAACGAGACTGAGTCCTCGCCTGGACGCAGAGAGCAAAGCAGCGACGCCTAATCGATGCAGGTCAGAGGTAACGAATTCCACATGGAGAATGGGAACCAAATCTTCCTGGAATCCTCTTGCTGCGTCGAACCCCAGCCGACTTTGTAGAAGCGCAAAGCTTTCCAGAAGAACATAATTGCTTGTTACCAAAGCGTATCCGGCATCAAGTATCTCGGTCCATAATCTCTTGCCCCTTTGGTGGTTTTTATCATCCCTGTCGAGCAGGGCATAGAATGCTGAGGTGTCTATAAATATTCTCATTTGCCATAAGCCTCTACGAGGTACGCGTCATGCTTTCTCGAAACATCCTGCCTCCCTGATCTGAATTTCCCGACGATTTCAAGAGCGCGCTTGTGTCTTTCCTCCGTACCGGCGGTCGGGTTCACACTGATGATCCCATCAACGGCGCGGCGTATGACTTCGGCAACTGACACCCCCTGAGCATTTGCTATTTTTTTGACAGCCTTTACTTGTTCTTCGTTCAACTGAATCTGGGTTCTTACCATAATGCCTCCAATGATTACATATCTGCCAACATGATAACAGAGCCAGCAAGCGATGTCAATAAAAAAGCGGGTCATTCAGCAACCAAGAGTCAGGGGATGTGTGACGTAAAGGGGGGGGCGTAGGTTCTAAAACAACTTTGCAAATTCGGGGGGACTTGCTGTCATTAAAAAAGGGGACGTTCATGCAGAACGTGCGTAGTTTCCGGATGTATCGTCCAAAGTTTTGAATTGGGGGACGTAAAAGAAAAGGCGACGGCTCTGTTTTTTTGCCTCCTGATTCCGGGGTTAAATCTTGAAGCATTAACTTTAACGATGGTTTTCCAGGCACTTGATTCAGAAAGGCCAGTATTACCATCATTGCCATTTGTGGCGTCGACGTAATAGGTGGCTGACCAGGCATCAGAGATAATGGGAAAATGGGAGGATGAGATTATCGGAAGCAGTGTAAACCCCGTTAGAAAAGAGAGGGTTTTAACGCCGCCTTTTCTATAAGGAATTGAAATTCTATTTATATAATCCCCGCCATAAATGGTGGGAATTTCTAACGGGGTAAATGGGATGATGAGTATTAGGCTCAAAACGAGAGGAAAATATTTCAAGCTTGCCAATCCTAAAAGCATTTTTATAAATGACATGAAGAAGTTCCTCTGTTCCGTAATTAACTTAAGAGGTCGCCTTATTTCATCCGCCTACGCAGGAGACCATGCCTGCGTGCTGTAACGCCTGCCTGCACGAAGCGTTTCGGCGAAGGCAGGCACTTCGGCGTGCAAGCACGGGCTTGGCTGTGGAGGAATGCGTAACTCTGGATGATGACCCTTTCTGCAACATCTCCCTTCATATCGTCAACCTTTTAGTTTGCATTTAATTTGATCGCGAATGTCTTGCTATCACTGCAACTGACAGTTACATTCCACTGAGGGCTCTCGTTTCCCTCTCGATCGTAAGCCGTAAAACAAAGAGGGGCAAATCTAAACAATACGCTTTGTAGAGCTTTTAATACTTTGGGCAATAGAAATAAGGTGTTTGAATTTGTAGTTGATAGACCAACCGGATCTGTTCTTTTTCAAATTCTTCCTCATTATGGTCTTAAAGAGAGCTTTAAACTTCTTAGGACTCTTTCCAGGAGCTTTCGATCGATGACTCGCAGAATCATTACGGTGTTTCCCTGGATATGATACAAAACCCTGAAACCCCCTGAACGCAATCGGTAAACAGGCGGTCTAAAACCCCTAAGGCGCTTGATATGGGTTCCAGAAGGGAATGGAGCAGATTCTAGGGCTTTCAGGTCTTGATGAATTTTATCCCGAAACTCTTTTGAAATGTCTTTAAGATCATCGGTGGCGTGTTCGGTCAAATTGACCTGGAATTTATTCATTGAGTTTTGCGAGATACTCTTTCAAGGATACGACTTTTCCAGCCTGAATGTCTTTTTCGGCTTCGGCGATCATTTTTTGGATCGCCCGACTATTTTCCAGGACAAAATCCTCAAGGTCATCTTCTTTGAGAGGTGTGATTGAAGCAGCGGGTTTTCCCCTAAAGGTAATGATCACCGGGCTTCCTTTCATGACCTCTCTTAGGATCGCGTTGGTTTTATTTTTTAACTCGACGGTGTTTGTGACTCGCATCGTTTCCTCCTTTGCTAAAAGTTTACATAGCTATTATAATAGCCTTTTCTGATAAAGGCAAGAATGACATGTGCCGGAAGGAATAGGAGGTCGATTCCTGTTATTGTACCAAAAAAATCGACCCCCTAAAAGATAAACGCAATTGGAAGGCCAGGGGGTCAAACCTTCAAAATTCGGCTACCATTCTTTCTTTAACGGATGAATTCCTTTTGTGATTTAATTAAAGAATAAGGATTTAACTTTACCCCTCTTCTCCTCTTTTAATCAAAATCTGATTCCCAGGGTAAAATCTTGAGGCATTGACTTTGGCGATGGTTTTCCAAGCGCTTGACATGGAAAGTCCATTATTACTGTTATTGCCATTTGCGGCGTCTACGTAGTAGGTGGCTCACCAGGCATCTGAGATAATGGGAAAATGGGAGGATGAGATTATCGGAAGCAGTGTAAACCCCGTTAGAAAAGAGAGGGTTTTAACGCCGCCTTTTCTATAAGGAATTGAAATTCTATTTATATAATCCCCGCCATAAATGGTGGGAATTTCTAACGGGGTAAATGGGATGATGAGTATTAGGCTCAAAACGAGAGGAAAATATTTCAAGCTTGCCAATCCTAAAAGCATTTTTATGAATGACATGAAGAAGTTCCTCTATTCCGTAATTAACTTAAGAGGTCGCCTTATTTCATCCGCCTACGCAGGAGACCATGCCTGCGTGCTGTAACGCCTGCCTGCACGAAGCGTTTCGGCGAAGGCAGGCACTTCGGCGTGCAAGCACGGCCTTGGCTGTGGAGGAATGCGTAAGTCTGGATGATTACCCTTTCTGCAACAGGTTTGCATGCTTCGTAAGATTTACGAAAGTAGTTGCAATATCGTTGAGAAATAGTTACAGTAAAATCTCAATAAGTAGGTGGTTGAAATAAATTAATAATTTCAGTAAAATAATATCGGGGCCGGCGTGGCTCAGTTGGTAGAGCGAGTGATTCGTAATCACTAGGTCGGGGGTTCAAATCCCTTCGCCGGCTCCATTAACTTGTTGAAGATGCTGGAGGTTTTAAGCGTTAGGCAGTTGGTTAGAAATTGAGATTTCATCTTTTCCCACTATTGAGTATCAATTTTTCAATTTGCTCTCTCCGATAACTCATATCTGACCCCATGTAAAAATCAACCGTGGTCTTCATGTTTGTGTGTCGCAATTGGTCTTTGATCGCCAGGGTAGGGACCCCTTTACGGTGCCTGAGGCTCGCTGTCGTATGCCTCAATTCCTTCCAACTGAAATGCTTTGTGTCGGTTCCAACAGCCTTCAAAACCCCCTTGAAGGGCTTGTGAATATGCCATTGTCTGAAGGGTTCCCCGTTGGCTTGATAAAATACCCACTCGGAGCGCTTAGGAAGGCCCTCAAAGAGGTCAATCAACTCCCTCTGCATTTATACCCACCCCTTATTTTTTGGCCTCTGCCTGTAAGGTCTTTCAAGGTCCTTGTAGAGGGAAGGTAGATCACTCCGTCTTTGAGGTCAATCCATTCCCACCGAAGACCCAACAGCTCATTGGAATCATAAGATTCTCTGTGTAGAAAGAAAGAGGGGTGTTATCCTCTTGGGAGATTTTTGGTCAAAATTGGATCCCAATGGAAAGGAGGTCAATAAATCATTGCAAGTCGATGTCCATTGGTTTTATACTATATAAGTTCTAAAAAAAGGGGCTCCATAAATGTATGATAAGGACTTTATTTATTCGGAACGAGATCTGAACTATGTTCCTTGCGATCACTGTGGATCAGATACAACTGAGGTTTTGTTTGAGAAGAATGGATTCAAATATGTAAAATGCCGCAACTGCGATCTTGTATATGTGAACCCACGGTTAAAAGATCCTCCAGGACATCAGGAAGCCTTCTATAACGATTTAATTGCTTCTTTTGGCGACCTCGATAAGCAAGCTCACCATGACTATACCGGTTCCCGAAGAAAAAGGTTGCTGAAAGAAGCAGCTATGTATCTCCCCTATAATCTAAACGGGAGAATTCTTGATATAGGGTGTGGATTCGGAGGTTTTTTGAAGGGGGCAGCAGAGCAAGGATGGAAGCATCCCGAGGGCATTGAGATCGCTCCTGTGGCCGCGGAATATACATCTAAATTCTTTCCAGTAAAAATGAAACCCTTTGAAGAAATACAATATAACGATTATTCTTTCGACGTTATACGCCTGAATAACGTAATTGAACATTTACCGAGTCCTAAGTCCCTAATATTGTCAGCATATAATAATTTACGTTCTGGTGGCCTTTTAGTAATATCTACACCAAATTTCGGCTCATTATCAGTGACTCTATGCCGAGAAAAATGGCAGTATATAGGAGGAGATGATCATATTTATTTATTCGCTCCTAAAACAATCTCACAAATGCTAGGTGCAAACGGGTTCAAAGTTGTGAACATAAGAACTAAAGGAATTCATATTACCCCCAAGTATCATGTAAAGAAGCGTTCTTCATATCGGGGGAAATTACTCCATAATCAGATAGAAATCATTGAAAAAGTTTTGGATGTTTTTGTTAGGCGTACATTATGGGGCCATAGATTAAAAGTTTGGGCAGAAAAAGGATGATCTCCATCAAGAGATTGCATTTCTGTACCAATGTCCGATATGGCCCAACAAATGGATTCCCACTCTTTGTAGCAACTGAGCCGGGCGCCTACGTCCCCGGGCTTGTCCAATGAAAGCAACCCTTGCCTAAACCAGCGTGGGATAGGTAACATGCCTCTTAGGCACATTTGGAAAAATAGTGAGGAGGCACGAACGACCCTCCCACTATTTTCCCACTCTTAACTGACAAAATAGGATAAAAAGAGTTAAAAGTCATTATAGATTTTGTAAATTTATTCATTAACTTATTGAAATCATTTGCCTCCTAATACCTATTCGTAATCACTAGGTCGGAGGTTCAAATCCCTTCGCCGGCTCCATCAAATCAAATAACTTAAACGGTTTTCCGTCACAAAAAAGTTTCACAATTTTTGGCTATTCTTAACCCTTGCTCCTGACATCATCTGTTCGGGCATCTTCACGGCGACGACCTCACCAGTCGCACATATCTCCCCGGCGGCTGAAACGGTAGTGCTGATTACAACTTTACGCTCCTTGATCTCTTTGATCCTCCCCCGGACTTCCAGAGGTATTCCCAGTGGTGTAGGGCGCCTATATTCTACATGAAGCGACGCCGTAACAAAACGCAGAGGTGGCTCCGTACCCATCTCGCGCCCTTCGGCACGGTATGTCGCTGCCGCCGCTGTCCCTGTGCTGTGACAGTCGATGATCGAAGCAATGAGGCCGCCGTAGACGTAGCCTGGGATCGCGATATGATAAGGGCGAGGGTTAAGAATGGCGACCGTTTCTTCCCCGTCCCAGTAGCTCTTGAGGCTCAGTCCCTGTTCATTGAGCCGACCGCAACCGTAGCAATGGCTTAGTTCATCCGGGTAGTAGTCTTGAAATGCTTTCCGATCCATATCAGTATCTCTCCCATTTCCCCCCGGCGACTGAATTCAGACGAACTTGGTATGGAATATATCACATTTCAGCTGTCGGGTCCCGAAATAACTTTACGCCATTTCTCTCCTCACTCCCCTCTTGAAGAAATTCGAGTATAAGAAACGCACTTCAACACATAATCAGGAAAATTCCCCCCTCGCCCTCACCCTCTCGGAGACTGTGTCGCAATATCCTGTGTGAGGGGAGGGGCAGTCGGGTTGCAAAGCTTCAGAACGCGGGTCTTTTGAGTATGGGGAACCGTCGTTGGCTCAAAATTGAATGTCTTCATATGGTTGGCGACCCTGAATCCAAACGGGGTAAGGTTGCCACTCTGAATCTTTTTCACCTAACTACTCCTCCTTTTTTCTGGAAAGCTGTATTTTCGTATTACGAACGGTCTCCTGAAGAGGGGTGCCCTTGTTGGGGGTGGGGGGGTGGCGACAATTGGGGATTTTTGTGAAAAATGCTTCCACTTTTGTTTTTGACCAGGGTTGCTAAATTAGAAAAAGCTATTTAATTTCCGTAGCCTATTGTCACGGAGAGGCCTGGCACTGAAATTGCTCTCTTACAAAGGAAAATTGATCGGAGGATTACAATGGTAGCCTATGAATATTATTTGCATGACGAATCTAGATTTGAATTAATCGGTGTGTTACCGGAAAGAAGGAAAGAGACGGATAGGGTTACTCAAGAATCCATCCTCGGGTTTGGGAAGAAGTTCTGGGGTGATAAGATGGATAATGGCAATATCCTTTTCATTCGGGTAGAAATTGATAAAGGAACGGGGCAAATGATCCGTCCTAAGCCTCCTTTGGGATTTGACTTCGAGAACTAACAATCAGAGTCAGGTGCCAGGGGATGAGGAAAGAGACTACCTTCTTGTTTCCCTTGGCTCCGCCCGCATCCATTCAAAGGTCTCAGCCCCTTCCTGCGATGAATAATAGGCGCCGCATTTGGCGCACCGGATGACCAGGCCTTTCGATGTCTCCCCAGTGGTCCATGAGCACCCAAAGCAACATAAGGAAATGATGACAAAAACAGCCAGTGTGCAGAAAATGATCTTTCTTTTGCCCATAGAATGGAACCCTCCCTTTCGTCCTAATCGTTCTTTCTTTGCTATGATGCTTCAAATCTGTAGGTAATTCAACAGCTTTTGAAAATTATCCGCAACGTCATCCTAAGACAGATAGTAGATTATATCAAATTAATAGTACATCATGAAATTCCCGATATTTTACCCCGGGAGCAGAAAGCCACGGGATGTCGCCCCGCCCTGGCGTTAGTCAGGTGCCACGGGCTTTGCCTGCGGAGCCTCGGGTCGAAGGCAAGCCCGGGTCTTGGGTTCTATGAGCTCGCCGTCTCGAGCAAAGCCGAGGGACAGGTCGTGGGGTCGAAGGGTTGACTTAAGCGAAGGAATTGACGAAAATGGAGTGATAACGAAAGATGAAAAGGCTTCATATGGACGCGAAGACTGTGATGATAAGGGGCTATTTTAAAATATCCATGTGGTAGAGAAGGGAAATTGAAGGTTTTCCTAGAATCGCTCGATGAGAATTCGTCCATTATTTGAAAAAGACAGAGCCAGACTGCTTTCGCTGCTGATACGGACTCGTGCGTTCAATTCTGCCGAGATTGCCGTTGCGATGGAGCTGGTTGACATTGTGCTGAAGGATCCACTTCAAAAGGATTATCAGATTGATTGTATGGTAGATGACGGGGATCTGATCATCGGTTATCTCTGCCATGGTCCCACTCCCATGGCCCCTGGGACGTTCGACCTCTACTGGATCGCCGTGGATCCTGATTCCCAGGAGCAGGGGGTCGGTTCAAAACTCTTGGGTTTTCTGGAAGAAGGGGTGAAGGCGAGGGGTGGGCGAATGATTCTTGCGGAAACTTCAACCGTCCCACAGTATGAAAAGACTCAAAAATTTTATCTGAAGAATGGGTTTCGGGAAGTTGCGAAAATCCCGGATTATTATCATCCCGGTAATGACCGGATTACTTTTTGCAGAAGGCTGACTTAAAGGCTTGGAGACGAAGATGGAAAAGAGAAGGATTGGGGTTCTGACGGGTGGCGGGGATTGCGCTGGACTAAATTCGGCGATTAAATGGGTAGTGAAAACGGCATTGGACGACCGGCTCCGGAAGACCCGGAAGATCGATTATGAAGTTGTCGGGATTCGGGATGGGTGGAAAGGTCTCGTGCAGCCGGATGGAGACGAGGATGATCCGACACCCAGGGTGAGCCACTTGACAGAAGAGATGGTCAGGACCTGGGACCGATACGGAGGAACCATGCTTGGGACTTCGCGAACCAATCCCTACGATCCAAAGAACGATCGATCCAGGATCGTCGCCGAGAATTTGGATAAGTATCACCTGGATCATCTCGTGGCGATTGGGGGGGAGGACACTCTTGGGGTGGCTCACAGGCTTTGTCTGGAAGGAGTGAAGGTGGTGGGCATCCCAAAGACGATCGACAAGGACCTTTCGGGTACGGATTACACCCTGGGATTCGAGACCGCCGTGAATGTGATCACGGAGGAAATTGATCGTCTCAGGACGACTGCGGGATCCCATCGAAGAATCTTTATCGTGGAGACGATGGGAAGACATGCGGGCTGGCTGGCTCTGGAGGGAGGAGAGTCGAGCGGAGCCTATATCATTTTGATTCCAGAGTACAATTTTGAGATGGATAAGGTCAATGAATTGGTCATGGAGGGAAGAAGAAAAGGCCTTCGGTACGAAATTATTGTCGTGTCGGAGGGGGCAACCCCCGTCGGATATTCTGAGATCGTAAAGGAAGAGAGCATCGACAGCTTCGGGCATAAAACGTTAGGAGGGATCGGAGAATTCCTTGCGAAGCGGATTTCCGAGTGGACGAAAATCGAGACGCGAAGCCTGACCTTGAGCCACTTGCAGCGGGGAGGGGTTCCTTGCGCCTACGATCGTCGAATGGGAAGGTATTTCGGAATTGCAGCCGTGGACCTGATCGTAAACGAAGATTTTGGAAAGATGGTAAGCTATCGGAATGGGCGAATTAGCGCTGTTCCGTTGAAAGAGGCCGTTAACAAATTGAATTTGGTGGATGTTCAAACCCAGTATGATACGGAACGATACAATGGAAGAAGAACGATCTTAGGGACATAAATAGGAAATTCGAAGCACGAAATCCGAAATTCGAAACAAACACGAACGCTCAAAATCTAAGTGACCCAAACAGAAAACTTTTAATTTTTGAAAATTGGAAATTTGAAATTGATTCGGACTTCGATATTCGGATGTCGAGATTCCTTTTTTACAGGAGCCGCTGGTGTTCTTTCTTCATGCAACGGTCCATCACCACTTTTAAGCCTGCTTTCGCAGCTTTTGCGCCTGCTTCTTCGTGAATGACCCCCTCCTGCATCCAGACCGCCTTGGCTTTCCGCTGGATGGCCTCGTCCACAACGGGCGGGACATCTTCTGATTTTCGAAAGATATCGACCACCTCCACTCCGATCTCTTCGGGAATGTCTGCCAGGCGATGGTAGACCTTTTCTCCCAGAATCTCTTCTCCATCGGGTCGAACCGGGATGATCCGATACCCGTTTGATTTAAGATAAGATGCCACGATATAGCTGGGGCGGTCCTCGTTTGGAGAAATTCCTACCACGGCGACGGTCTTGAAATTGGACAATATCTTTTTGACATCGTCATCTATCATCGCTTTCTCCTCTCCTCTCCCCATCGAGACTGTGTCGTCATCAACAGTTGCTATTAATCGTAGTAACCCGACGGGGTAGGAGGACCGCCGGGAGACCTTTCAGGCCCCTGGGGACCTGATGGAGCGGGTTCCTTTTCATGATCTCTCGTCTTCACGGGGAATGGAGCTATCGATAAATGCCTCGGTGATCGTTTCGGGGGAATCCGCGCCGGCGGGTAGCCCTGTGTCGATATTCACTCTGATGAACGTAATTCCAGGAGGGGGTTTGGGGGTTTCGACAGGAGTATTTTTCAAAGCCTGGCTCATAAAAGAAATCCAGATGGGAAGAGCCGCCCGTGCCCCGGTCTCGTTTTTCCCCAGGGAAGTCTTATCATCAAAACCGACCCAGACTCCCGCGAGGAGGGAGGGAGAGTAACCGATGAACCAGGCATCGGAATAATCGCTCGATGTTCCCGTTTTCCCGGCGACCGGTCTTCCGAGAACCTTTGCCCTCTGGCCTGTCCCGTGTTGGATCACCCCCTGAAGAAGATGGGTCATGATAAAAGCATTTTGTGGAGAGATCACCTGTTCCTTGGGGGCAGGCGAAGGATTTTTTGGCGTTTCCTCCTCTTCTTCCTTTTCCTCCACCTCAAGATAGGGAGTGTTTTCCTCCAGAACCTCACCTTTCATGGTGACGATTTTCTTGATGAAGATAGGCTTGATTCGTTCCCCCCCATTTGCAAAGGCAGCAAAGGCAGAGGTCAATTCCATCATGGAGACCCCCGACGTGCCCAGGGCAATCGAGAGGTCCCTCTTGATCGGGGATTCAATCCCCAGCCTTTTGATGAATTGGAGGGCATAACCGACGCCGATATCTTCGAGGATTTTGACGGTGACGACATTTCTGGAGTGGGCCAAGGCGTTCCGGAAAGTGATGGGCCCCATGAAATCTTCATCATAATTCTTTGGAGCCCAATAGGTTCCTCCATCGGGATCTGAATACTCTACCGGAGAATCCATGAGGATGGTGGAGGGGGTATAGCCCTTCTCCAGAGCGGCTCCATAGATCACGGGCTTGAAGGCGGAACCGGGTTGCCTTCGGGAAGAGATGGCACGGTTAAACTGGCTTTCGCTGAAATCACGGCCTCCCACCATAGCCCGGACATACCCGGTTTTGGGGTCGAGACAGAGCAAGGCGCCCTGAACGAGAGGTTCTTGCTCCAGGCTGAGAAGAAGGGTCTGGTCTTTTTTGGGGGATTCTTTCACACGAACATAGATGACATCCCCTGGGTTGAGAAGATCCCCGGGGTTTTCGCCTTCTGCGGTTTGTAGGTCGAAGTGCGTTTGACGTTGAGGGCCCAAGACATCTCGGAGTACGGGAGAATTCCTTTTCGATCTTCGACCCAGACGGTGTACGACTTTTTTGAATCCTCTTTAGAGAGGATCACCCCTTCGAAGATCTCTTTTTGGGGGAGGGGAGGGACGGCCCCTTTCTTTTTATTCGGAAGTTCCTTTGCCTCGTTGGGAGGGAGAGTCTGGATCGGTCCCCGGAATCCCTCGCGCTTATCCAGTTCTCTCAATCCCGTCTCCACAGACCTTTGAGCATTTCTCTGAAGGGAGAGATCAAGGGTGGTGTAAATCCTCAATCCCTCCTGGTACAGTTTTTCCTTCCCGTACTTCCTCTCCACCTGGTGTCGAATGAACTCGGTGAAGTAAGGGGCCTTGCTGAAATACGCACTTTCCCTCGACTGAATTTTAAGGGGAATCCGAAAGGCCTTTTCCTTCTGCTCTTGCGAGATGAAGCCTAATTCAGCCATACGGGCGAGGACATAGGTTTGTCGATCTTTGGCTCTTTTTAGATTATTGACGGGTGAATAGCGGCTGGGGGCCTTGACCAAACCTGCCAGCATCGCCATCTCTGGTAAAGTGAGGTGTTCTACTCGCTTATTGAAATAGCTATCTGCGGCGGCCTCCACGCCATAAGCTCCATTTCCCAAGTAAATGTTATTGAGGTAAAGACCGAGGATTTCCTCTTTGGTTAAATTCTGCTCCAAGCCAAAGGCGTAGGCGACCTCTTTCAATTTGCGGGTTAAACTTCTCTTTGGGGTGAGGAAGAAAGTCTTGGTCACCTGCTGAGTGATGGTGCTCCCTCCCTGTACAATCCTTCCAGCAAGGAAGTTCTTGAACATGGCACGGAGTATTCCCTTGTAGTCGACTCCCTTGTGCTTGAAAAAGTCTGCGTCCTCCGCCGCGATGAAAGCGTTGACCAGCTGTTTAGGAATCCGTTCATAGGAAATGGGGATTCTATTCTCCATCAGGTATTTTCCGACCACCTCATCTTCTTCGGAGTAGACGATCGAGAAAGCGTTGAGGTTTCGTTCCTTCAGGGGTGCGAAATCAGGCAGGCGATGGGAGTGATAGAAAAAGAACAAGCCTCCCAAGATGAGGAGTAAAAGGACGGAGAGGATAAAGGAATAAACGACATAAAACGCCCATCGTTTTTTCCCTCTCTTTTGAAGATGATTTTGTTCTTCCATGAGGAGCAAGAATGAACCAAAAAAGGGAAAACCCTTTTTGCAGGGTCCTCCCTTTTTATGATTTCACCATCGTGCGGCTATTTTTTCTTCTTTGGAATCTTGGCCGTCAGATCCTCTACCTGTTTTTTTAACGTTTCAATCTCTGCATTCAAATTACTGATGGTTGTCTCCTTCTCAGCCGCCGCCTTCTGAACATCCTCCTTCAACTTCTGCGCATCCAGCTTCAGTTTGTCGTTTTCCGACTTGAGGGTGGTATTTTCGGCTTTCAATTTCTCATTTTCAGCCTTGATATCGGCTCCACATCCGGTGAAAACGGTCAAAAACATTCCAATTAAGAGCAAGGATAGAATGACAGCAACAGCCCTCTTCATCTTCCCCTCACCTCCTTTCCTAAAAAATGGGTCAGCTCTTTCCCTCGAATTATAGAAACCTGTGCTGAAAAAATCAAATAATTTTTTGAACTTGACAACCCTTTCCATTTCTAGTGATATTTTAGAAAAATCACTCAAGGGGAAAACCTGCTTTTCATTCCATCCCCTGCGTCGTCGTAAAGAGAGGAGGGGGCAAATTGGAACAAAAACGGTCTGCCGTTGTCTATAGAACTAGGGGAAGAATAGGTTTCTGATGAAAACTTCTCCCAAGATTCAAAAAGAGGTCATCGAAAGCTGCAAGGCAGGGGACGAAAAGGCCTTTTCAGAGATTGTTCTCTGCCGCCAGAAAAAAGTGTTTAACATCGCTTACCGGATGTTGGGCAATTCGGAAGAGGCGAAGGATTTGGCCCAAGAAGTCTTTATCTCCGTCTTTGAGTCGATTAGAGATCTGAAGGAGGAGATTAAATTCGATGCGTGGCTTACCCAGATTACGTTAAACCACTGTCGAAACCGTTGGAAATATCTAAAGCGGCGGCAGTATTTCAGCTCCGATTCACTGGACGATCCCGTCGAAACAGAAGACGGAAGTGTGCCGAGAGCCATTTGTGATCCTTCTGATAACCCTGAAATCCTCTTCGAAAAGAAGATGGTTCAGCAATTGATTCAGAGGGGGCTTCTGAAATTGAAAGAGGACCAGAGGGAACTGCTTGTGCTGAGAGACCTTCAGGGATATTCTTATGAAGAGATGGGTGAGGCCCTCGGTCTCCCGGAGGGGACGGTCAAATCAAGACTCCACCGTGCAAGAATGGATCTGAAAGACGTCTTAGAGAGGTTCAGCCATTAGCAGGCCGCTGAAAAAAACCCATCTGCTTCGTTTCCCTCATCCTTCGTCATTGCGGCGTACGTTCAAGTACGCCTCATTCCTCAGGATTTCGGGAGGCTTGCATCTGGGCATTTTTGAGCAGCCTGAGGAACAACCACTTTTTCGGCAACCGTGAGAGAAAGGAGGAGGGTCTATGGATTGTGAAAAAGCACGAGATCGGTTTTCCTCCTTGTGGGAAAAGGAGTTGGCACCCTTTGAGGAGAAGATGTTAGGGGAACATCTTTCTTCATGCCCTGAGTGCCGGAGGGAATTTGAACAATTTGAGAAGACGATGGGATGGCTTCACTCTGCCGAAGAAGCAGAGGTGCCCGAAGGGTTTCTCTCCGAACTTTACAAAAAGAGAGAAGGGAAGAAAGGAGCCATCCCCTTCGAGAAGCCAAGAGGAAGATGGCTCCACCTCCCGCTCTCCTTCAAACTTCCCGCCCAGGCGGCGGCTATGGTGGCCGTCGTTTTCCTGGTCCTCTACCTCACCAAGATGATACCGATGGAAGGGGGCCGCTTGAACGAAACAAAACAACCCTCTTCGCCGCTTTCCTTGCAGGAAAAGCAGGAACAGGGATTGACCCGTTCGGCGGCGCCGAGCCCCGTCTCTGGAGGAGGGGTAGAGGAACGCCGCTCAGACTCAACCCTGAGTAAGGACTCTTCTTCGGTTCGGCAGGCTTACCGCCCCGAGCAAAGCCGAGGGGCAGGCCGGGGTGTCGAAGGGTTGACTCCCAAAGAGGAGGAGCGGAGGATCTTGGGAACACCTCCGGAGACACCTCACGCAATGGATTCTGAACAGGCGAAACCCGCTGTCCCAGGAGAGAAAAAAAGAGAAGGGACCGACGCTTCAGAAACTCCTCCCCCAAAGGCCGAGGTCATGGCGTATCAACAAATGGAATCAAAGGGAGCGGCGAGAGAGAAAACCCCACCTCCAGCGCCTGGAAAGACTAAGAAAGAATTGGCTGCCCGGGAGAAATCCCCTGTTGCTTCCAAGCCACCTCAAGAAATCATCTTGAAAGTCTCCGATCGGAAGAAAATGATCCCCCGACTTCACGAACTGGTGAAGGAATTCGGAGGAGAGGTGGTCGCGGCAGAAGGGGATATGTTCCTTGCTTCCTTGCCAGCGGGCTCATTTCCGGAGTTTGAAAAAGAATTGGCAGGGTTGAGTTCTCGTGCCAAGGCAGATGGGTTGATTGCGAAGAAAGATACTGCGGGAAGTTTGAGACTCGAAGAAGGGGGGAAGAGGAAAGAGGGTGACGAGAGAAGCAAAGGGTCAACAGGACTTGGGGCCGATAAGGGAAGTCGAACGATTGTTCGCATCCTCCTCGTTGAGGAGTAATCTTGGTTGGCAACTCCTTTTTGCGGGAGCCCGTCGATTCATTACGGGTTTGACCGGCCTGACGAAGCCCGGGGATGGACCCTGGCCGAGGGCAAGGGAAAAGGAGCGGCCTTTCAGATTGATCCATCCGGCCGCGCTAACTCCCGCCTTTTGAGGCGGGGTAAAGAAGTGCTGCTCAGGGTCAACCTGAGCCCCTCGGCCTGAGCCTTTCGGCAGGCTCAAGGCCCTGAATTCAATGGAGGGCTCGGGTCGAAGGCAAGCCCGGGCCTTCAGGCCGGGGAGTCGAAGAGTTGACTTCTGAACTTAAGTTTTGTATTTTAATCATTGATCCGATTTTATTTTTCTTACCATTCATCGGTGTTTTAAAAAAGGGAAAAACTGTCCTTCGTTAAGGGAGGGGAAATTTCATGATCAGGCCAACGAACAGTCTAGGAATGGGATTGATCTTCTTATACCTTTTGGCTGGCGTTTGGCAGAATGGATGGACAGAAGAGAGATATACGGTCAGATCAGGGGATACGCTTTATGGGATTTCGAAATCGTTTGGCGTTAGTCTGGAGGCGCTGAAAAATGCGAATGGATTAGAAGGAAGTTCAATCCGCCCTAAACAGGTTCTCGGCATCCCATCTCCGACGGAAAAGAAGGCGGATGAGGCTTCAAGATCGCCTTCGGACTCCCCCCCCACGGGATTATCAGCGGAGACGTTGAGAAGAACCTCGGAAGGGATGGATTCTTATGTCGTCCGGAGGGGGGACAGCCTTTCCAGTATTTCTGCGAAGGTGGGTCTTCCGATGGAAGAAATTAGGAGGGTCAACGGCCTCCATACCTCCGCCTTGAAGATTGGGCAAGTCCTTTATCTTCGAAAGGGGGAGCCCCGGCTGGATGAAAAAGCAGAAGCGTCAGGAGATGAGGATGAGATTTCCGAATTATCCGGGAGAGAGGGAGAGGAGTCTGTCTCCTCGATCCCACTTGGAAAATGGAACAACCCGGCGGAAAGAAGCCTGCTGGTGAGGGTTGTAAAAACCTTTTTGGGGGTGCCCTATAAACTAGGAGGGTCCACATTAAAAGGGATCGATTGTTCTGCTTTTGTGAGAAAAATCTATGAAGTCTTCAATATTCAACTTCCCAGGACTACCCGGGAACAGTTCTCTGTGGGGAAAAAGGTCCAGAAGCACCAATTGGAGGAGGGAGATCTTGTCTTTTTCAGAGAGGGGGGGAATCGTGCTCACGTGGGAATTTACGTCGGAGAGAATCAATTCGTCCACGCCTCTTCCTACAGCAGAGAAGTGAAAATAGATTATTTGAACACCCCTTATTACAGCAAGCGCTTTCTCAGAGGAGTCCGGGTAAAGGAATTAGAGAGAGAAAGCTGAAGAGGTGTCAACGGCCAACGGCCGACGTTCGCCTCAGGCCGGGTTGAGATTCAAGGGGATTCTAAGACCCGGTCTAATCCCTTATCTCGATAGAAGGAGAGTGAGTCATGATCATCACTATCAATCCTAAGAATCCGCAATCAAGATTGATTCGAAGGGTCGTGGAGGTCCTTGAGGGAGGAGGTGTGATCGGATATCCTACCGATACGATTTATGGAGTGGGGTGCGACCTCTTCAAACCCGAGGCAATCCGGAAAATCCATCGACTGAAGAAATTGGAAGCGAAGAAACCTTTAAGTTTCATCTGCTCCGATTTGAAGGATATCAGTCAGTACGCGTATGTTTCGAATTATGCTTATAAAATGATGAAACGTCTGCTCCCGGGGTCCTATACCTTTATCCTGAAAGCAACGAAGCTGGTTCCCAAGGTGGCGATGACCAGGCAGAATACGGTGGGGATAAGAATCCCCGACAATAGGATCTGTCTGACCCTCGTCAAGGAGCTGGGACACCCGATTATCAGCACCAGCGTTTATAAACCCGATGAGGGGCTGTACAACGATCCCACCGAGATTGAAGAGCGCTTTGGAAAACAGTTGGACCTTGTCATTGATGGAGGGGTGATCGTTGCCGAGCATTCCAGCATCATTGACCTTACCGATGATTCCCCCAGAGTGATTCGAAAAGGAAAAGGGGATGTCGGCCTTTTCCTATAACCGCGAGTGGCGCAAGAGAGGAGAATAGAATGGGGCGAAAAAATCTTCCACCCACGACCCTGCTTTTCCCTACGCCGGTCGTTTTGGTGACCTCCGTGGATGAAGCAGGAAAACCCAATATCATTACCCTGGCCTGGGTCGGAGTGGTCAATTCAGAGCCTCCCATGATCAGCATCTCCGTTCGGCCGGGACGATTTTCGCACGGCTGTGTCAAGCGATCCAAAGAGTTTGTGGTCAATCTTCCTTCCGAAGAGATGGTCAGAAAAGTGGATGCCTGCGGTGTTCTTTCGGGAAGAGAGGTAGATAAGTTTGCCTCGATGGGATGGAAACAGGTGCCTGCCCAAAAGGTGAGGCCTCCGTTGATCGATGAGTGTCCTGTCCAGATGGAATGTAGGGTCAGTGAGACGATCTCCTTAGGGAGTCATGATCTTTTTTTGGGGGAGATCGTTGCCCTCCACGTGAAGGAAGAAATCCAAAAAGAAAAGGGTCGCATCGATATAGCGAGGGCTCTTCCCCTGGTTTTCTGTCCGGGAGCCGATGAATATTGGAGCCTGGGAAAGTGCATCGGCCACTATGGTTTCACAAAAGGCAAACCCTGATTCGGCTTTGCCGGAACCCTCCAAGCGTTCTGAACTTAAGAAATCCGAATATCGGAGTCTTTACCCTGTTAAATAATTCTGCTCGAAACTGGCGATCTATGCTTTTCGAGACCTTCGTTAACCATCAAACCGGAAAGTGACCCGACACGTATTTAACAGGGCGGGCAAATTCGAATGAAATTTGGTTATTTGAAATTGTTTCGAGTTTCGGATTTCGCGCTTCGGATTTAGACCGGTTTGATCGAGATTAACTCTGTTAACTTTTTCCACGCCGTCTTATCCACAAGAGAAAGAGGTAACGGACCCGCCGTGATTATCGACTGCCATACGCATATTTTCCCTGAGGAAGTGAGAAAAGACCGGGATGCCTTCTGTAAGAAGGATGAGGGATTTGCATCTATTTATGAACAGCTAAAGGCAAAAGTCATCGGTGTGGAAGATCTGATTGCCTCGATGGACGAATCCGGAGTAGACCGCTCCGTCATTTGCGGGTTTCCTTGGAGCCACCCTGACCTCTGTTCCTTCCAGAACCGATATCTGTTGGAATCTGCCTCACGGTATCCGAATCGATTGATTGTTTTCGTTTCCCTTCTCTTTTCAAATCCGGATTGGTCAGAGAGAGAATTGGACCGGGCCGTGAAGGGCGGCGCCCGGGGGGTAGGAGAAATCGCCTTTTACCGTGATGAAATGACTTCTCAGGACATCCAGTCTATGAAACCGATACTCACCCGGATGGAGAGGGAGGCGATCCCTTTGCTCCTCCATACCAACGAGACCATAGGCCATTTCTACCCCGGGAAGGGCAAGACGCCTCTTGAGCGTTTTTATGAACTGATCCTTTCTTTTCCGAGCCTGTCGGTCATCTTAGCGCACTGGGGAGGTGGGTTTCCCTTCTATGAGCTGATGCCCGAGGTAGCAAAGGCGATGGCCAATGTCTACTATGACACGGCTGCTTCGCCTTTTCTCTATTCAAGGAAGATTTACGCTATGGTCAGCGAGATTGTTGGGGTAGAGAAGATTCTGTTTGGGACGGACTTCCCACTGATTTCACCACGACGATACTATAGGGAATTGGAAGAATCCGGTCTCTCAAAACAGGACCGCGAAAAGATATTGGGGCTCAACTTTTCAAGACTGATTGAGAAACGGCCTTGAGAGATTATGTCGCAGCATGATAAAGGGTGGACATGGGCGGGATCCACTCCTCAGCTTTAGAATGCGGTCGTTTATGATGGCCGGTAATTGAGCTTGTTGCGAATGCAGTTTTTTCAAGGGCTTGCAGCCTGGTCGCTGATGGATAAGAGGTTTCCGCCCTGCCTTCGTCCCGCAAGGGGGGACTTTCGCGCAAGCAGGCCTAAAGCTTCGTTACCTGACCGCCTGTCCCGCCGTAGCATGCAATTAAGTTTTTCGTTAAGAGTAGCCACAATTCCTGAATAGGAAGGCTAGGTGAGGGAGTGTTTCAGGAGAGTGGAGTTCCCTGTGGCAAGAATCGTCCCATCTTCCTTGGCCACGAAAGCCTTTGCCCTGATCAATCTCTTACTTACTTCCGTAATCTCTCCATAGACATGTAACGGTTCGAGGATCGGCGCCGGCCTCTTGAACTTAATCTCCAGGGAGGCCGTAACCGCTTCATAACCCAATTCGTAAACCAGTTTTGCCATTGCTTCATCCAATAACGTGCTGAGAATCCCCCCATGGACGATTCCGTCCCAGCCTTGAAAAGTCGGACTAGCGCTGAACGTTGTTTTGAGGGTTTGTCTCTCTTTGTCGATCTCGAATCGCAACTGCAATCCGTTCGGATTGTTCTCCCCACAAACAAAACAGTTTCCGTAAGTTTCGAATTTCATCTCTTTCCTCGTTGACCCGTTCGACGGCACTCAGCCTCGTCTTGCAAGGGGGGGACGGAAAGTGCCGCTCAGGGTCAATCCAGAGCAACCCCGGTAGTTATGCCTGGGAGCCGAAGGATTGACTTGATTTCATGGGTATCATATAGTTTTGGTGATTGCACTGTCAACTGTTAGAGAATTTCACTGACCATTAGAACCTCTCCGGTATCTTCCTGGAAAAAAGGGAACAAAAATCCTCCTTTAGAAAAGGGGGACGGAGAGAGATTTGAAGCACAGGAGAGATATGAAAGAGGATGCCCCCTATCTCCGGATAGCGATCGCTGCGGCCAAAGAGGCGGGCAGGATTCAGATGCTCCATTTTGGCCATTCCCATCCGGTGCAGTACAAAGAAGAATTCAACCCGGTGACGGAAGTGGACAAACTCTGTGAGCGGGCCATCGTGAAAATGATTTCCGATGCTTTCCCGGACCATGATATTTTGACGGAAGAGAGCCCTTTCGAAGGAAGGGGATCTCGATGGAAGTGGATTGTCGATCCCTTGGATGGGACGACCAATTATCTTCACGGATTTCCCTGCTTCTGTGTCTCCGTCGGGCTTGAAGTGGAAGGCGAAGTTGAGATGGGAGTGGTTTATGTCCCGCCCCTCGACGAGCTCTTTCATGCGGAGAAGGGGAAAGGGGCCTTTCTTAACGGGGAGCGGATGACGAGTCTCCCGGGTTGATCGACTGCACCGAAGTCTGCTTTGCACCGGCTTTCCTTACGATGTTCATGAACACGCCGATTTCTACCTTCGTTATTTTCGTCAGTTTATCACCCGGAGTTTTGCGATTCGAAGACCCGGCTCAGCTGCCGTCGATCTTTCATACTTGGCAGCAGGGCGTTTCGACGGATTCTGGGAGTTTAAACTTCATGCGTGGGATGTGGCGGCGGCCAGCTTGTTGATCACTGAAGCAGGGGGGAAAGTGACCGACCTTCAAGGCCGATCCTTTCAATATCTATTCTGAAGTCATCCTGGCTTCCAATGGGTTGGTCCATGAGGAGATGATTCAGACGATTCGAGAGATGGATGCAGGACAGGGGGAATAAACAGAGAACGCCGTATAGGTAACGGACGCGAACAAAGCGCCATGAAAAAGCAGGCAGAACTTTTTGAAGAGAAAGGGAGAGAGTCGGGCAAGAGAGAGGCCCCTCTCGCTGGTCGGATGAGGCCTCAGACACTGGACGAATTTGTGGGCCAGGATCACCTCCTGGGTCGAGGAAAAGTTCTGCGCCAGGCGATCGAATCCGATCACCTTCCTTCCATGATTCTATGGGGACCCCCTGGATCTGGCAAGACGACCTTAGCCATGATCATCGCCACGACCACAGGGGCTCGATTTCTCGCCTTCAGTGCCGTTCTCTCCGGGGTGAAAGAGATCAAGGAAGTCGATCCAGGAAGCCGAGGAGGAACGGAAATATAATCAAAGGCGAACGGTTCTCTTTGTGGATGAGATCCATCGGTTCAATAAAGCTCAGCAGGACGCTTTCCTTCCCCATGTGGAAAAAGGAACGGTCATCCTCATTGGAGCCACCACAGAGAATCCATCCTTTGAGGTGATTTCCCCCTTACTCTCCCGCACAAAAGTCTTCACCCTTCGTTCTTTAACAGAAGAGGAGATTGAATTGATCTTGAAACGCGGGCTCACGGATAAAGAAAGGGGATTAGGCCAGTATGGCACGATGATCGAGCCGGAGGTCATCAAAAGCATTTGCCAGCTGGCGAACGGAGATGCAAGAGCGGCCCTGAATACATTAGAAATGCTCGTGTTGACAACTTCCCCGGATAAGGAAGGTATTCGTCAGATCAAGAAAGAGGATTTGACAGAGATTCTTCAAAGGAAGGCCTATCTTTACGACAAGTCCGGGGAGGAGCATTATAATCTCATTTCAGCTTTGCATAAGAGTCTCAGAGGGAGCGATCCCGATGCCGCACTCTACTGGCTGGGCAGGATGCTGGAGGCCGGTGAAGATCCGCTCTATATTGCTCGCCGGATGATCCGATTTGCCTCGGAAGATATTGGAATGGCAGATCCCCAGGCCTTGCAGGTCGCGGTCGCAGCCATGCAAGCCTTTCACTTTATCGGCCTTCCGGAAGGGAACTTGGCTCTTGCCCAGGCAGCCGTCTATCTGGCGACAGCACCCAAATCAAATGCTCTCTATACGGCATTTCAGGGAGTTCAGAGGGATGTTCGGGAAATCGAGAATATGCCGGTCCCCCTTCATATTCGAAATGCTCCGACTGCATTGATGAAAGACTTAGGTTATGGAAAAGAATACAAATACCCGCACGATTATCCAGACCATTTCATCGAGGAGGAATATCTTCCTGAGAACCTGAGAGGAAAAACCTACTACCACCCGGCTGAACTGGGGGCTTGAGAAGGAAATCAAAAGAAGGCTGGAGTGCTGGAGGAGAAAGAAGAACGAGAAGAAGTGATTCACCTTCGTATGACTGCTAAGGGTGAGAGGAGATGACTGGGGAGGCTCTGGAGGAAATGGTTGAAGGGTTTAAAAAAGGCCAGGATGAGGAACTGGGAGGGTTTGTAAAGAGAATCGCTGATCAATTTCGCCTCATACTTCGGTAGTAAGATAAGAGAAAGGTACAGGGGTTACTTACCCTTTTCCAAAATCATTATAATATTTCGTGAAAACATTCTGGTAATGAATAGGAAAACTTTTCCACTGTCTGATAATAATCCGTTTGACTCAAAAGGTGTTTGATGCCCTCTCTTGTATAACGCAAACGATATGCAATCCAGGGTAATCCAATCATCATCAAAGGAATATATAAGGGTAACAATATTTTTCTTTTAATCTTATTGCCGCGTAAAGCGGTAAGAGCAAAACCATAATGCGTAAAATGGAAATAGATCGTTTGCCATGTGAGGGGAGTAATATGTCCGTAATCAAAGATCTCTTCTCCCTTCAATATTCACGTACGCCTGCGATGGCCAAAATTGAAAAAGATTTCCTGTGCACATGAACATGAATCTTGAATAGAAGCAGGAGATGTTGGGTGTTGTGAGGATGATGAAACCACCTTTCTTCGTAATCCTAGATAGTTCACTTATGAATCCTTGATAGTTGATAATATGCTCTATGCCTTCCATTGATACAACTGCGTCAAACTGTTCATCATCAAAAGGCAATAATTTATTCATATCAGCAAGAACGTAATCACTCCTGGCTTCATTGATGTCAGCAGAAATAACTTTGAGCCCTTCCCCCGAAGTTTGTCACCTAACCGACCCCGCGCCAGCGGGTGTATCTTAATATGCTTGCAACTCCCTTCTTGATACGAAGGCGATTTACAACCTCCGAAAAGACAATGCCCATTGTTTGTGAAAACTTATCATGGTAGGCAAATGGACTCACGACTATCTTCCTTATCTATCTTTCAGATTTATGGGATGGCTTCTATTTGATATCTTCCAGGCTGCAGTCATAAAGGATATTATCTCTGGCAACACCATGAATTTTCCGCCTCAATAAATTACCGTCTGGGATCATATTACTTAGAATTTGATTTAATGCAATAGTTCGTCCTTCTGTTTTCAGCGATACTCAACTTATTTTTCGAGCTGCTTCTATGTTTTTTTAAAATCCTAAACCCATGAGGGCTCTCTTCGTTCAAAAAGGTTCAGACTTCATCTATTTTTCGAGAAAGGTTCGTTTTAAACAGATAGGATACAGATTCGAGTAATTTGAGGATAAATTATCCACAGAGGTCGACGCATGTCTGCATTTTTCAGTTGCGGCTCTACGATACACTTTTCTGCGAAATAAGGGACAGAGAATTCTTCAGGAAGGATTCGGCATGATCTTTCCATACGCCAATTATTGTTTCCGTTTCACTCCTTCGCCGGTCATGGGGACGAAGAGGACAGGGATGACCGTCGAGGGTCTCCATTTTTCCAGACCTTTTGACAATTTTTTTTAACTCCTGGGTGTAGGTCCCGACTGGCACAACCATCCGGCCGCCCTCCTTCAATTGGTCGATGAGGGGTTTCGGGACATGGTCGGGGGCAGCGGTGACGATAATCGCGTCGAAGGGTGCTGCCTCAGGCCATCCCAAATATCCGTCCCCTGCCTTCACCTTGACGTTTTGGTATCCCAGCTCTGAAAGTCTTTCTTTTGCCATAAAGGCCAGGGGCTCGATGATTTCGACCGTATAAACCTCTTTGGCCAATTCCGCCAAGATGGCGGCCTGATAGCCAGAACCCGTTCCGATCTCTAAAACCTTCTCGTTCCCTTTGAGTTCTAAGAGTTCTGTCATCAAGGCGACGATATAGGGCTGGGAGATGGTTTGGCCCTCTCCGATGGGCAGCGGTTGGTCGGAGTATGCCGAGTCCAGGTATTTTTCAGGGACAAATCGGTGTCGCTCCACTTTGAGGAGCGCAGAAAGCACGCGAGGGTCTTTCACTCCTCTGGCTTTAATCTGGCTCTCCACCATCTTTTCACGCATGGCCTTGAAATCCCCTTTCGGGTTTGAATCGAACCCTCTCTTTGCATCGGTGCATGGTGTCAGCACCAGAAGAATAAGAATGGTTGATATCGCGACGATCGCCTTTTTCATCACCGTCATCAACCTACCACAGTTATTAAAATCATGTCAATCCTTGACAATTTTCACATATGTTTGATACTTTTCTAACAAAAGGTTTCGACTATATGTTTAACTTCATTCGGTAAAATCATTGGAGCCTTTGTCTCCTGACTTCGATTACTTTCACTTTTCCCGTTCTCCAAAGCGAGGGACAATACCCGGATCCTGGCGGCCCCGCTGAGATCACCTTCTTCGGAAAAGAGGAGACAAAATGGGTCGAAAAAAGGGAAGTGGCTCTCCCTGCCAACCTGGTTCAAGGGACCAAGGAAGAGCCTCGTGTGGACTCCTTTGATCTGAGGGAAGAATCCCTCGGTCCGACGAAGAAGATGAGCGCTTCCACGACACAGCCCGGTTGTGCCTATTCAAGTCGATTCACCTCGGGTCTGGCAAAAGCCTTCACGGGAGATAAAGCCCTTTATGAAAAGGGAAGATATCGATATCTCAAGGGGGCTTATGAAGATGCCGTCGCTTCTTTCGAGAAACTGATCCAAGATTACCCGAAGAGTGAATGGGCGGGGTCCTCCCACTATTGGATGGGAGAAACGAGATATCATCAAGGGAAGGATGAAGGGGCGTTTTCATATTTCCGTAAGGTGGTTGAGATCTATCCTGAGAGTGAGTTCTATATCTATGCCTTATATTCCTGCGGATGGATCCGGCTGAAACACGGTGTCTATGAGGAAGGACATCCATTCTTTCACCGGGCCTATGAAAAAGCTCCGGCCCATCCCGTTGCGGAATCTTCCCTGTTTTGGTCCGGATACTGCCTCTATCAGGCTGGTCGATATGCCGAGACCCTTCAGGAACTGGAGACCCTTCTTCAAAAGTACCCTGCGGGGAAGTGGAGACCCGAAGCTGAATATTTGGCCGGCGCCAGCTACTTTCGGCTCAAAAGATTTAAGGAGGCCGCAGACCAATTCAAGAATTTCTGGAGACGTTATCCAAGACATCCGCTCGAAGAAAGCTCCCATTATGCGCTGTCTTGGAGCCTGGTCTCTCTGGGACAGTATCTCGAGGGAAGGAAAACCTTCGAGGACATCCTTCTCGCCCATCCCGGAACAAAGCTTTCCGACCCGATCTTCTGGGGCATTATAAGGACCTATTTGGGGGCCGATGAGGCGGAAAAGGCCATCCTTCTCTATCAGCGGTTTCTTTCACAGTTCCTTTCTTCCCCCTGGGGGGAACAATGCCTGTTTGATATCGGGCAATATTATTTTGGGAAAAGAGAATATTCCAATACCGTAAATATCTTTCGTCAATTCCTCAGGACCTATCCTGAGAGTGAACTCCACGAGTGGGTTCATTTTATGCTGGGAGAAAGCCTGTTTCATCAGAAGGACTACAAGGGGGCTATCGTCTCCTATCATCAAGCCCTGGAGGAAAGGGGAAGGGCGGGGCTGGAACCCTTCGTCATCTCAAAATTGGGTTACGCCCATTTTTACCTGAAAGACTATGGGGTGGCCATCCAATACTGGGAACGGCTCCTCGCGGATTTTCCTGATTTAGTGGAGAAGAACGAAGTGCGTTACTGGCTCGCGGAGGCTTCGCTTTCGAAACAGGATTATCGGAAGGGGCTGGGATATGTCGATCAGTTGCGGGGAGATCCAACCTTGTATCCAAAGGCATTGAACAGCCTGGGATGGTATCATTTCCAAAAGCGAGAATGGAAGGAGGCCAACCATTATTTCTTGAAGATCCTCGTCGACTTTCCTGAATATCGGACCACCCCTTCTCTCTTCCTGATGGTGGGGGAGTGCTATTTGAATCAGAATGACTATCAGAGGGCCAAGAACTATTTGATGCGATTGATCTCTTCGACGGAGGAGATCAAGGATCAAGACAAGGTTTACTATCTCCTTGGATGGGTAGCCTACCGGGAAGAACGGTTCGATGAGGCCATGAGCCAATTTCGAGCCCTCTTGGAATCGAATCCCCTTAGCCCCTACGGAGATGAATCCCGGTACTGGATCGGATGGTCTCATTTCCGGAAAAAGGAATTCGCGGAGGCCATCGAAGAATTTCAACGTCTTACCCAAAGGTACCCGAAGAGCCCCTATGTGCCTCCCGCACTTCTGAAGATAGGAGATGGGTACTATAACCTGAAACGATATGCGCAAGCCGTCCATTCCTATTCCCATGCCGTGAGAGCTTATCCTAAATCCAAGGAAGCACCCGAGGCCGATTTTGGAATCCTCCTTTGCCTCCTTCAAGAGAGGAAATATGATTCTTTCATTTCGCAGGTAGAAACTTTTTTGAAACGATATCCGCACCATTCTCTTGCCGGCCAGGCCCTGATGCAACTGGGGGATACCTACCAGCAGGAGCGGATGAAAGAAAAGGCGGTGAAGACCTATCAAGAGCTCATCAGTCTTTATCCGGACAACGACTTGGCCGTGGAGGCCAGGTTCCGTATTGCCGTCTTGTATATGAAGGATGGAAAATGGGCCGAAGCCATTGAGGAAATGAATCAGGTCATTCATTCCCCCAGGGGTCATCTTGCGGTTGATGCGCGCATTGAACTGGGGGGTCTCTATCTCCTTCTCAAGAATTACTCCAAAGCCCTTGAACAGTATGAATGGGTGACGAAGAATCACCCCCAGCATCCATCGGTCAAGAGGGCCTACCTGGGGATGGAGGAGGGGTATCGGAGTTTAGGGAAGACAGACCAGGCCGAGAAGATTTTGAAGGAGTTGTTAGGTAGTTTTCCTCAAGATGACATCCAATTTGAAGGACAGTTGAGGCTGGGAACCCTCTACTTCGCCCAGAAGAAATTTGGGGACGCCGTTGCCGCCTTTTCTGCGGCAGTCCGAAGTCCGGAAGAGAGAGTAGCCAGCCAGGCCCAGTTTAAACTGGGAGAGGCCTATTTAGAGGCCGGGAACAGGGAGTCGGCTTTGGCTCAATTTTCAAGAGTCGTTTACCTCTATCCTCAATACCCCGACTTGATGGAAGAAGCTCTTCTGAAGCTGGGGGCCCTCTATATACAAGAGAAGAAACTTTCTGAGGCCAGGCAGATCTACAACAAGTTGTTAGAGAAGAGCAAGAGGGGAGATCGAAGGGAGACCGCCAGAAAAATGCTCGACCAGATGGATCAGGGGGGGATTCCCTGATGGAAAAACGATCAGCGAGGAGCCGGAAGCGTATTTTCTTTCTCTTCGCCCTTTTGGTTATCCTCATCGGGTTTCTCTCCTGGATTTTCATTTTCGTCCCCACCTTCCCGATTCGCTTAAAGGACGGGTGGAGAGCTCTGACTCATGAAAGCAAGAGAATTCTGGGATGGGAAAAGGGCACATTTCCTCCGGAGGAGAAACGAGATCCGGGAGGAGGTGATTCTTAAGAAGATGGAGGAGGCCAGTGCTCGTGAAGATTGGAGGGCTCTTGCGCCGGAATATCCTCGACCGAGAAAGTTGGAAACTGCAAGCGCCGATGAGAAAGCGAAGGCCCTGAAGAATTCATCAGAGTTTAAGGAAATGGATGAGGAGTTGAAGCAATATTTGAAAAAGAAGGAAGATCTTTTATATCCAGAAGCTCCCGTTCCTTCTCTCAGAGAGGCAATGGATTCAATCTCATCCAACGATAAAGGAGCGGCGAAGGTTGTCCGGAGACTCCTGAACGCCAAGGAAGGAAATGCTCTGGAAAAACCCCTGGAGGAAAACCTTCGACTGGGAATAAAGGGGGCACTTGCCAGTCGGAAGATTCTCGAAAGACCGGATCTCCCTCAAGTCAAATCGAAAGTTGAGGTGGAAATCGAGTTGACGCTCTGGGTATTGCCCAATGGGACGGTGGATCGGGTTGTTCCCTCAGTCAAGGGGGATACGGAGTTGGAGAGGATCGCCGTCCAATACTTGAGACAGTGGCGATTTGCCGCGTTGCCCAAAGATCAACCCCAGGCGGTGCAATGGGGGACCATTCCGATTAAATTTAGGCTACAATAGGCTTAGAATCCAACCTCATGTCTTCCGTGTCTAGGAGCATCAATTGACAAGCGCCCGCCTCCGCTGGGCGGGCAGGAATACCCAAGGTTCAGAACTCCTCAAAAACCGTTTTGGCCATTGGGTGCCGATGATTGGGATTTGTTTGGGATAGGTGGTTTGAAATTTGAAATGTTGAGATAGAACAAGCTCATTGGAAACGGTCGGTAGAAAGGGTCACTGAAGGTTCGATGTTTGAATGAGAAAAAGACGCATTCTTATTTTAACGATGATCTTCTTGTTCATTCTTGGGAGTCTCACCTTTTTTGGGGAGAAAGGAATCCTTAATCTCCTTCGCCTCCGGAAGGAGGTCATCCGGATCAAGGGGATCAATTCAAGACTGGAGGAAGAGAATCAAAAATTGAGGGAAGAGGTCAAACGGTTGCAAAGTGACAAACGGTATATCGAAGAGATCGCCCGGAAGGAATTGGGGATGGTCAAGGAACGAGAGATCATTTATCGGTTCGATACTCCTTCCAAGGGAAAGGAGAATCCAAAATGAAATATGAGGGAATGATCTTCCGGCCTCCTAGCGAGGCAGACAGCCTGATTCTCCAAGTCACGGTAGGATGCTCTTATAATCGGTGTACTTTTTGCGCGGCTTATCAAGGGAAGCGTTTTCGGATCAAGAGTCTCGAAGAGATCAAAGAGGACGTCGATGAAGTGAGTTCTTACAAGATTCGAAGAGTGTTTCTGGCGGATGGGGATGCCCTGAGCATTCCCCAAAAAGGACTGATCCAAATCCTATCCTATCTCCACGCGAAATTGAAAGGGCTCGAAAGGGTAGGGATCTACGCGAATGCAAAGGATATCCTTCGAAAGGATGTGGAGGAGCTCAAGGCCCTGAAAGACCTGGGTTTGGGAATTCTCTATCTGGGTCTGGAATCAGGTGACCCGGAGATATTGAAACGAATTAAGAAAAATGCCACCGTGGACCAATTGATCCGTGCCGGGAAAAGGGTGAAGGAATCCGGGATGGCTCTTTCAGTCACTGTGATTCTGGGCATCGGGGGGGTCAACGGCAGTCAAGCGCATGCTGTGGAGACTGGAAAGGTTCTCTCCGAGATGGACCCGGACTATGTGGGCGCTCTTTCTCTCATGATCGTCCCCGGGACACCCATCGCGAAAGAGATTGAAACGGGAACGCTGGTTTTACCAACGCCTTTCGCTCTGATCCAAGAACTGGAGACAATGATTGCAAATTGCCAATTTACCCATTGTTTTTTTGCCTCCAATCACGCCTCAAACTACCTTCCTCTTCGGATTCAAATGCCGGAAGAGAAGGAAGAAGCCCTGATGCGAATTCGGGAAGTTCTCAGAAGGAAAGACCCGGATTTGCTTCGACCGGAATACTTGAGAGCTCTGTAACAAAAGCGAATGAAATATGGGGAAGAGGAGAGAGAAGATCCGAATTGGACTTCGGGTTAAGACTTTCCTCGGTTCTTCTTGAAAGTTTAAGGGAGAGGTTTCAAGAGATATTGAAGATGTCGTTCCACCAGTTCCAGAATGACAACTTGGGGCCTCTCTTTTTCGATGATGGATAAATTAACGTCCGAGGGTGTGTACCATACGTAAAGGCTATCCGAAAAACTCTCAGATAGGTATGGGAGTAAGAGATCGCCGAAGGAATCTTGAAACATCAACAATTTTGGATAGGTACATTTTTCGATATGATACCGTTCGAATACTTAAGAGCGTTATGAGAAACGAGGAGGGGGAGAGAGGGAGATGGGGAGACGTAGGTTCACATAGATTTGAGACTTCGATTCCGAAGTCCGCAATCCGAATTCCGCATTTAAGGTCGATCGGGAAGTCTATAATGTATCGTGATTGAAACTTGAAAGAACTGGAGAATCGATTGATGAAGGACATCGTGGATGTGGATATTCGGGTGAGGTACGCGGAAACAGATCAGATGGGTGTGGCTTATTATGCCAATTACCTTGTATGGTTTGAAGTAGGGCGGTCTGAGTTTTGTCGAGAAAGAGGATTCCGCTATGTTGATTTGGAGGCATTCGGATACAAGCTTGTGGTTACCGACGTTCATTGCCGGTATCGGAGTTCGGCGCGATATGACGAAACCGTTATCGTACGAACTCGGTTGAAGGATGTCAATAAACGAATGATCACCTTCGGCTATCAGATCCTTCGTAAAGATCACGAGGAAGAAGTGATTGCCGAGGGAGAGACCCAGCACATCTGCGTCGACTCAAACGGTAAAACGAAGTGCCTGCCGGGAAAATTCTTGGTTTGCCTCACCGGGTAGTTTCCTTATCTTCTCATTTTCGGGAAGATGAATGAGTCGGCAACCGAAAATCTCTCATCCGGCTCGAGGCGTAGGACCCTGAAGGCAAAGGCGTCATTACGGTATTCTAGTTCGCAGAAGTGGAAAAAGCGAAGTTCGGGGCCAGAAAAGAGGTCTTGATAACGTTGCTTTCGGGGATTGATATAAACCTTGTGTCTTGGCCCGCCTCCTCCCCCGGAGACGATGAAGACTTTATCCTTTTTCTGAAGCCGTTCGTAGGAATGGCTATGCCCGCTGAAAAACAATCGAGTTTTTTGGAATTGAAGAAAAGGACCGGCAAAGTCAACCCGGGTTTCGTGCTCAGGGAAACCATCCCTGTCACTCTTTGAGACCTCTGAAGCCCAACCGTTCTATTCTCTCTTCAATGACCAGATTTGGGTGAAAGTAATCAATCATAATCTCAGCATTTTTCTGATTGTAAATCTGCCATAGGTATACCACCTGTTGAAAATTTTCTGAGAGAAACGGACGTACTAGCTCGAAAAACGAGTCCCTAAAAACCAGGACCCGCAGGTTGGCGCCTTTGCATCCCTCCATAAGAGGTTCTCCTATCATCTCCTGAGTTCTCCATCTCTATGTTTAGCTTCAAGGGTTGGGAACAAAAATGTCTCTCTTTCAATAGAGGCCACACCTCCTTGATTGTTTCGTGCAGGCCTAACATCCTTACAAGATCACCCCCGGGACGTTCTGTCACCCGATCCGGGTGAAAATAGAAATCAAATTTAAACTGTTCTTTTGGGAACCATTGAGAGATCCTATTCATCATCTCTTTGTACCCAACAAACGCTCCGTAATCGTTCCAGTGGGAGTCCGTTTTTTGATAAAGTCGTTTTTCTGATTTGGCATTCAAGAGGCTAGGTCTCAGGTCCAGTACTGTTACATCGCGGTCCTGTTTCAGGTATTCCATTAACTGTTCGATGCGCGTTGTGCCTTTGGCTTTTCGAAAATAATCTGGCAAATACTCCGGATAAATGGTCTGCTTATCCGGAACTAATACGAGTAGATAGTGGATACCCTGTTTTGCCAGCCAGTTGCGCTTGCGCACGTGATCTTCTCTCCAGGAATTGAGCTGTTTTTCAGTTAAAGGCAGAAGCCCGCGGAAATCATCAAGCAGTTGATCGGCGGCATAAAAATACCAACCCTCTTTGCCAGTGATCACCTCAGGGATGCCGGACTGTCCAAATCTTTTTTTCATCTCTCTATGATATCGGCGGGTGAGTACATCCCGGAAGCCAAAATGGTCATTGTAATAGTCTTCAAATCCTTTTGGAAATTGGAGTAGGGTTTTAGAATTGAATGGGATTTCAGGGAAAGACGCTAATGCTCTTTTCTCGGTATTTGACCACCACTTTTTGTGAGAAGATAAAATACAGCAGACGGGCGGGGCACAGATGATGGTAAGGAAAAGTACGATCACGATTGTTTCGAAAATCGTTTGAACAAAAGTTTTGTTCATGAAAACGCCTAAAACTTGGAATAGATGAATGGGTTATAAGCGCTTGCAGCCAGACTGATCACAGAGGCGTAAACAACGAACGAAAGCAATACAAGACCAGCAACATGGAAGGCAACATTTAAAGCGGCCCTGCACGTGACCGGCCCTGTTTCAAGCATGGATGATCCTATCCGCTTGACTTAAGGGGTAAAGAGGGGCCGATAATGATGATACCCATACCTATTTCCAGCTTCAGTTTATCGCGTCAGAAACATCGCTACATTATGTTTCACTCCTGCTCCATGGGCAAACCCGGCCATGGCCGATAGGTAGGAAACGGTGTGAGTCATGGACTCGGTTCGGAAAATGACCCAACCCACCACAACGACTAACAGAGTGTAAATGTGCCTGAATGGCCGCGGCAACGCGTCGAGCCCGCGTCCCAGAAATGTCCGCTCGGTCGCCAAAAATAGGCCATGGAACAACCCCCAGATTACAAAATTCCAGCTTGCCCCATGCCACAGACCGCACAAAAGAAATACAATGAGTAAATTCGTATAGGTTCTTATGGAGCTCTGTTGGTTTCCACCCAATGGGATATAGAGATAGTCCCTGAACCAGGTGGACAATGAAATGTGCCATCTTCTCCAGAATTCCCGTATTGATCGGGAGATGTAAGGATAGTTGAAATTCTCCAGATAATGGAACCCGAAGCATTCGGGCAAGACCGATCGCCATATCCGAGTATCCCGAAAAGTCAAAGTATATCTGGAGCGTGTAACAAACCGCACCCAGCCATGCCAATCCGGCTGTCAGATCCCCTGCGGGGAGGGAAAAAACCTGATCTGCGACTTTGGCCACAGAATTAGCGATCAGCATTTTTTTGCCCAGTCCGAATAGAAATTGTCTCACGCCTTCTGCAAAATCTGTCCTTGATATGGTCCTGGCTCTCGATTTCTTTTGCGATATGAGCGAAGCGAACGATGGGACCGGCCATCAGCTGGGGAAAGAGCGATACGTAGGCACCGAGGTTTATAATATTCCTTTGGGCGATTATCTTTTGGTTATAAACGTCGATGACGTACGACAACGCCTGGAATGTAAAAAAAGATATTCCTATTGGAAGATGAACTCGGACCAGATAGTATGGTCCGATGCCAAAGATTGCAAGGAGCGAGTTCAGGTTGGTGACAACAAAATTGGCATACTTAAAAAAAGCTAACAAGCCGAGATTTAACACAATAGCAAGGATGAGATAAACTCTGGATGTATTTGACCTCCTATGATTCTCGATCAGCAGCCCGCAGGAAAAGTTGATGAGAATGGATGCAACCAATATGAAGAGATGAAGTCCTTCTCCCCAGGCATAAAATAACAGGCTCGCAAGTAGTAGAAATAAGTTCCGATGTCTTTTGCTGGTGAGAAAATACAATCCGAGGACGATTGGCAAGAACAAAAACAGGAAAATTACAGAACTGAAAACCATGGGGCACGTGGACCTAACTAACTCCAGATAGAGGTGTTAATCTCTTCGGACTAGGGTGATACGTAAGTTTGGCTGGTCGCTTGAGTTTATAAAAAACGTTATGGCATCGGTCGGAATCTTAGCGACCGATGCCTTCAATATTCATTTGGAAGCCGTAGCAAGCAACCCCAGCGCTCGATCACATCTATGCAAGGAATCACTCTAGGCACGCTCAATATAAGAGATGGCAGCTTATGTGTCAAGAAGGAAGCCACGCTGAGGGACGAAAGTCATAAGGGTAGCTGTGGTCAATACTGGTAATCAACACGAAAGGGGCAGGGGGATTAGGCATGTTAGCTCGCAAACCCGTCAGGCGATGGCGTGGGACGGGGAAGATCGAGAAAGCTTGGATGACGCGGAGATTTAAACTCCATCAGAATTCTGATCATTTACTTTTGTGCTCAATTCTAATTTTAGTTACTATTTCGTGAAGTTCCTGTTTTCTATTGAAAATTGAGGGGTAATAGGCTAATGTTCCAAGCATGGATGGTCAGAAATTTCTCATTCTGAGGTTAAGCGCGGTGGGGGATGTGATCCGAACGCTGCCCGCGGTCAAGACTCTGAAAGAATATTTCCCTTCCTCGACGATCACCTGGGTGGTTGAAGAACCCTCGCGATCTTTCCTGGAAAGTCAGCACGAAATTGATGAGGTCATCCTGTTTCCCAGGAAGAAATGGGCACGAGGGATGAAATCGCTGACGCAAATATGGGGAACGGTCTGGGAGATGTGGAGGTTCATCGGGGGGCTTCGGGGGCGAAAATTCGATGCGGTGCTCGATTTTCATGGGATTCTTAAAAGCGGGATCCTTTCTTTTCTATCCGGTACTCCCAGGCGGATTGGATATGACCGGAGGTCGACGAAGGAAGGAAATTTCTTATTTTCGAACGTGAAAGTAGAGCTTCCAAAAGAAAGGATCAGTCGATTTAGAAGGAACCTCGCCCTGTTAAGAGGATTGGCGTTGGAGGCGAAAGAGCTCAAATGTGGTCTCCACGTCCCTCTGGAAGATCGGGAGTACGTGGCGTCCTTTTTCAAGGCTTCATCGGCGTCCTTGGGGAGACCGTTGATTGCAATCCATCCAGGAACGAGCGAAAAAGCACTGTTCAAGCGATGGATGCCGGATCAATATGCCCGGGTGGCGGATCGATTGGTCGAGGAACTCCATGCGGCCGTTCTTTTTACGTGGGGAGATAGAGAACTCGATTGGGTAGAAGGCATTCGAAAAGAGATGAAGAACCCGTCTCTTTTGGGGCCAAGAACAGAATCGTTAACACAACTTGGAGAGGTGTATCGACACTGCGACCTTTACATCGGAGGGGATACGGGGCCGATGCACGTTGCTTCCCTGATGGGAATTCCTGCAGTCGTCATTTATGGACCGACAGATCCCGTTGAAAACGAGCCGGTTGGGAGTCACATCAAAGTGAGAAAAGAAGTGGGGTGTAATCCGTGTCACGCATATTCGTGCAAAGAACTTTTCTGTATAAAAGCGATCTCAGCCGATGAGGTTTTTACGGCGACCCAAGAGATGCTGGGTCTCATTCGTTAAAAAGGTTAAGGCGTGGGCAAGGGCTTGATGCGATACTCTTTCGAACTTAATCAAGGAATGATGTTTTGAAACGTGATCTGAGTCCCACCGGGGGCGGAATCCAGCGCATCTTAGTAAGAGGAGTAAACTGGGTAGGGGATACGGTACTCAGTTATCCGACGGTCCAACAACTGAAGGTTTTCTTCCCGAATTCCCATTTAGCGGTCCTCGTCCCAAGCTATCTCGTTGATCTATGGAAAACATTCCCCTACGTGGACGAGATCATCCCCTTCCAGAAGAAGGGAGGCATCGGATCGATTTGGGAAGATTTAAACCTCAGCCAGTCTTTGAAGGAGAGGAATTTTGATCTGGCCGTCATTCTTCCCCGTTCTTTCCGTTCGGCTCTCCATATTTTTCTCGCTCGAATTCCAATCCGAATCGGTTATCGAGGTGAATGGCGCTCGCTCTTTCTGACCCATGGAATTCGTCGGACAAGGGAGGTCCTTCAGGGCCACCGGGTCTATTATTACCAGAAACTGATTGAGCCGTTTGGAACGATAGAAAATCCTCCCTCCCCTCGAATATTTCTCAGGGAAGAAGATCGAAAGTGGGGAGATCGAATGTTGCAGGACTTAGGGATTCCGGAGGGGAAACCTTTGATCGGTATGAATCCTGGGGCCGCCTATGGTTTAGCCAAATGCTGGGACCCGGGTCGATTCGGAGAATTGGGAAAGAGGCTTGCCAGTCGTTGGGAAACGAAGATCCTTCTTTTTGGGAGGGAGGGAGAGCGCCCGATCGTCTACGAGATCCTGCGCCATTTAGGTACAAAAGGAATCGACTTGACCGGGAAAACCGGTTTGCTCCAACTGGCTGCGCTCCTGGAACGTTGTACCCTCCTGGTGACCAATGATACCGGAACCATGCATGTCGCCGCTGCTGTCGGTACCCCTGTCGTCGCTCTCTTTGGATCAACACTTCCTCTCACGACGGGTCCTTGGGGGGAGGGCCATGTGGTTGCAAAAAAGGATATTCCTTGCAGTCCTTGTTGGAAGAGGATTTGTCCGACAGATCATCAGTGCATGGAGCAGATTACGGTGGATGAAGTCGAGGAGATGGTCGATAGAAAATTGGGAGAACTGATTCATAAATCGTGAACAAGAACAGTAACCCATGGACGATGAATGATGGAAAAGATTCCAGTTTCTGTCTATGTGCTCACGACAAACAATCATCGGACGATTGAGCGGTGCCTGAGGAGCCTCTCCTGGGCTCAGGAGCTGGTGGTGATCGACTCCTTCAGCCAGGACGGGACCTTCGATATCTGCAAACGATATGCGGATAAATTATTTCAGAGGACATGGACAGGACATCGCGATCAGTACCAGTATGCCGCCGATCTCACCACGCAGGACTGGATCATGTTTGTGGATGCCGATGAAGAAATTCCTCCAGAATTAGCGGAGGAGATTCGGAAGGAGCTGAATGGAAAGGGAAAGGATTTGGACGGATATTTTGCTTATCGGCGTACCTATTATCTGGGAAGATGGATTCGATACGGAGGATGGTATCCCGATGGTGAGATTCGTCTCTATCGAAAGGAGAAGGGGAGATGGGAAGGGGGCCTTCACGCTAAATTGGTGGTGAAGGGGAGGGTCGGCGTTTTGAAAAACCAGTATCATCATTATACCTATGGAAACATTTCAGACCAGATTCAGACGATCGACCGGTATTCTAAAATCGCGGCAGAAGATCTTTTTGGAAGCGGGGAAAAGTTTAGCCTTTTCAACCTTCTCTTTCACCCTCCTTTTCGGTTCATCAAAGAATACCTTCTTAAGTCAGGATTCCGGGATGGGCTGCCGGGGTTCATCATCGGCGTCTCGACCATGTATTACGTTTTTGTCAAATATGCCAAATTGTGGGAGTTGACCCGTTCGACAGCGCCCAGCCCATCTTCTGAAGGAAGAGGAGAGACGCGCCACGCAGGGTCGACCCCGAGCCTTCAACCCGATCCCAAGCCGAGGGACAAGTCCCAGCCTTTAGGCAAGGGGGCCGAAGGGTTGACCATTTCTAAGAAGGAGAAAGAGAATGGCTCCTGATACAGAGGTGTTTAGGGGAAGGAAGGTCCTGGTGACAGGGGGATTGGGTTTTATTGGGTCCAACCTGTCGGCCAAGCTGGTTGGGTTAGGGGCAAAAGTGACCGTTGTGGACAATATGATGCCCCGTCTGGGAGGAAATCTTTTCAACGTCAGAGATATTGTCGACCGCATCCAGGTCAACTTCAGTGATGTGAGGGATGGCCACTCGATGGATTACCTGGTGAAAGGACAGGAGGTCATTTTTCACCTCGCGGGACAGGTGAATCATGTCGACAGTATCCGAAATCCGATTCAAGACCTGGACGTCAACTGCCGAGGAACATTGGTCCTCCTCGAATCCTGCCGGAAATACAATCGGGAGGTTAAGATCGTTTTTGCCGGGACACGGGGAGAATATGGAGCCAGTGTGACTCTGCCGGTAGGGGAGGATCACCCGACGAACCCCAAGGGAATTTATGCTGTCACCAATTTATCGGCCGAGAAGATGGTTCTTGTCTATCACGATGTTCACAAAATTCAGGGGGCCTGCCTCCGGATTACGAACACATACGGCCCCCGGCATCAGATGGCCCACGATGAATATGGGGTCGTCAATTGGTTCATCCGCAAAGCCGTCGATGATGAAGTCCTTCCTGTTTTTGGTGACGGCCGGATCTTAAGAGATTTTCTTTACGTGGATGATTTGGTCGATTGCTTTTTGCAGGTATCCGCCTGTCCTCAGGCTTATGGAGAGGTGTTCAATGTGGGAACCGGTATCCCCGTCAACTTCATCGACCTGGCGAAAAAGATCGTAGCGATTGCAGGGACCGGCAGGACGGCTTTTACCCAATTCACACAGGAGCGAAAGGAAGTCGAGCCGGGGGATTATTATACCAATATCTCCAAAATCAAGCACATGGTGAGATGGGAGCCGAAGACCGATCTGGAGGAAGGGCTCCGAAGGACGATCGAATTTTACAGAAAATATAAGAAGGAATACTGGACGTAAGGACATTGCAGATTGCAGATTTCAGATCGCAAATTGAATAAGATGCAAAAATTAGAGTCTCTATTTTGGGTTTTTCAAACTGAAATCTAAAATTTGAAATTTGAAATGGGATGACGATGGTTCCTTTCTTAGACCTAACCAGGCAGTATAAAAAGATCAAAGGCGAAATCCTTTCGGCGACCCAAAGGGTCTATGAAAAAGGCCACTTCATTCTCGGAGAGGAAGTTTCTGGTTTTGAGGAGGAATTTTCCGATTATTGTGGGGTTCGGTATGGGGTCGGAGTGGGTTCCGGGACCGATGCCCTTTATCTGGCCTTGAAAGCAGCCGGCATCGGAGAGGGAGATGAGGTTGTCACGGTGGCGAATTCTTTCGTGGCCACGGCCCTCGCCATCTCCTTTACGGGGGCAAAACCCCTTTTCGTCGAAATCGATCCAAAAACTTACAACATGGACCCCGATCACCTGGAACTTCTCTTAAAACGTGAAAGGGCAAAAGGCAGCAGTCGAAAAATTAGGGCCATTCTTCCTGTTCACCTGTATGGCCACCCGGCGGAGATGGATTCGATCATGGAAATTGCAAACCGTTTTGATCTGGCGGTGATCGAAGATGCCTGCCAGGCCCACGGGGCAGAATACGGAAATAAGAAAGTCGGTTCCTTTGGGATCATGGGATGTTTCAGTTTCTATCCGACAAAGAATTTGGGAGGATACGGGGATGGTGGGATGGTGGTGACGGATCACAAGAAATATGACCAGAACCTGAGACTTCTTCGATGTTATGGAGAGAGAAAAAAATATCAACATATCCTGAAGGGGCATAACAGCCGGTTGGATGAGATCCAGGCGGCACTCCTTCGGGTCAAATTGAAATATTTGGATCAATGGAATGAGGAGAGGAGAAGGAAGGCCAGCATTTATACTGAGAGGCTGTCTCCTTTAGGGGTGGTCTGTTCTTCGGAAAAGGCCGGAGTTCGGCATGTCTATCACCTCTACGCGATCAAGGCAGAAAAGAGGGACCTTCTCCAAGCGTTTTTGAAGAAGAAGGGGATCGAAACGCTCATTCATTATCCCATCCCGATACCTTTTCAGAAGGCTTATCAGGAATTGGAGTATGGGATAAAGGACCTTCCGTTAACAAGCCAGTGGTCTCGAAAGACTCTCTCCCTCCCTTTTTTCCCAGAGATAAAGAAACATGAGATGGAAGAAGTGATCGAAGGGATTCGTTCCTTTATGAAGAACAAATGTGACGAATGACAGCAAATGGCACGAATATGAGAACGAATGACACGAATATTGTATACCCGGATTTATCTTATCAAATCATGGGGGCAATCTTTGAAGTCCACAAGAAACTAGGGCCTGGATTTCTTGAATCCGTTTATCAAAAAGCGTTAATCGAAGAACTTTCAGAAAGAGGAATGAACGTTGAAACCGAAAAGGTTGTTGATTTAACATGCAAGGAAAAGAGGATTGGAATTCATCGTCTTGATTTGGTCGTCGGAAATAAAGTTGTTGTAGAGTTAAAGACAGTAGAAGGTTTCTCTATTCATCATAAGGCACAACTAACATCTACTTAAAGGCAAGTGGCTACAAGCTTGGGATTCTGGTCAATTTCTCAAAAGCAAAGGTTGAATATAGGCGTGTTCTTATTCGCTAAATTTGGTGCCATTCGAATAATCAGGTAGTAATATTCGTTAGATTCGCCATCATTCGCGTAATTGGGTTATGAGAAAAATAAGGGTAGCATTAGGTCTTCGCGACTTCTCTAAAAAAAAAGGAGGAGCCGAAAGTTATTTAGTTGACTTGTGCACCCGAATGACCGCGGAGGGTCATGAGGTCCACATCTATACGGAGCATCACGACGAAGGAGGTCCCGGTTTCCATTTCCATCCGGTCAAAACGATCCCGTTCCCAAGAAGCATGCAACTTTTCTCTTTCGCGACCAGAGCGACGAGAGAGATGGAAAATGGAAATTACGACATCATCTTCGGGGTGGGAAATACGCTCAAGGCGGATATTCTTCAACCTCACGGGGGGGTGCATTGGGCGTGGTTTTGGCGGAGCCTGAGGGCTTATGAGAATCCCATTCTGTGGATGATAAAATTATTAGGAAGGGTCTTGAGCCCGAAGCAATGGGTGAGCGGTTGGGTTGAGGGCGCGCCTTATCAAGCGAAGCGCCTCCGAGCGATCATTGCCATCTCTGAGATGGTGAAGCAGGATATGATGCGCTGGTATCGGATCCCTGAGGAACGAATCCATGTCGTCCATAATGGGGTTGACATTGAGCGGTTTCACCCTCGGAATCGCCGATTTCGGGAGGAGATCAGGAGAAAGCATGGTATTGGAGATGAATTCGTTGTACTCTTCGTTTCAAATAACTTTCGGATGAAAGGGCTGGCTTTCTTGATCAAGGCATTGGCTGAAATGAAGAAAGAGAATTCTCCCCCTTTGAGACTCCTCGTTCTTGGGAGGGATCGTCAAGAATCTTATTTAGGCTTGGCCAAGGATATGGGGATTTTCGAAGAAGTGATCTTCGCGGGGTCTACGCAAGAACCCGAAAGATATTATGGGGCATCGGACCTTCTCGTTCACCCGGCGTTTTACGATGCCTATTCCCTAACGGTGTTAGAGGCCCTGGCCAGTGGCCTTCCGGTCGTTACCACGGCTTCAACTGGCGCAAGTGAGGTTCTTTGCCATGGAGAAGAGGGTTGGGTGGTGGGTGATCTAAAGGATGGGGAGGAACTCAAAAGAGGGATTGTGTATTTTTTTGACGAGAAGAGGAGACGTCAGGCATCCTCCCAGGCGAGAGAGAAAGCAGAGATCTATTCAGAAAAGGCAAATTTTGATCGTGTGATTGCAATCTTCAATGAGGCGCTTCAACGGTGACCATGGGAGGGATACTGGCTCGAGGAGAGACTTATGACTGGAGCGTCGACGCCCGTGCGCTGGGGTGAGGATTGGCCCGATGAGAAGGTTAAGGAGAATGTCCATTTGATCTGCAATGATTCCATTCATGTATTGATAGAAAAAGTTGGGTGACCTCTTTCACTGACTCACGCGGCGGGAAGAGATCATCTCCATCGGGCATTTTAATGGATTGGGAAGGATATCAAAATAGGGTGGATTTATCCATCATCATCGTCAATTGGAATACGAAAGAATTTCTGCTTCCCTGTGTGAAATCGGTTTTAGAAATCGGACAGGGGATTTCCAGTGAGTTGATTGTCGTCGATAACGGTTCCTGGGATGGAAGTAGAGATGAAGTGAAGAAAACATTTCCTTTCATCCACCTCGTCGAAAATGAGAAAAACCTGGGGTTTGCAAAGGCGGTCGATCAAGGGCTTCAAAAGGCATCCGGGAAATATGTCCTTCTTCTGAATCCGGACACTCGGGTGAAGCATGGAGCGATCGTGCAACTTCTTTCATTCATGGACTCCCACTTAGAGGCGGGGGTGGCGGGGGCACAACTTTTGAATTCAGATGGAACGAAGCAGAACTCCATCGCCAATTTTCCCTCCCTGGCCACGGAGCTTCTCAACAAGAGGGTATTAAGATGGCTGTTTCCAAAACGGTTTCCGGGGAAGGAGAAATATTATTCTGAACCGATTGAGGTAGATTCGGTGATCGGTGCCTGTATGATGGTGAGGCGGGAGGCTTTGGATCAGGTGGGCTTCTTAGATGAGGATTACTTTCTTTTTCTCGAGGAGACGGATTGGTGTTATCGAATGAAGAAGGCAGAGTGGAAGATTTACCATATTCCTCAAGTCAAGGTTTATCACTTTCAAGGGAAAAGCGCTGAGGCGGAAAGAAAAAGAGCCAAGGTTGAGTATTATCGCTCACGCTACCATTTTTTTAAAAAGAACAAGGGGAATTTACAATGGGTCATCCTCCTCATTGGATTGCTGATAAGATTGGGATTCGAATTACTCTCTATGGCGGTGGCTTCTTCGGTTACCTTCTTTGCCATCAAGGGCTGGAGGAAAAAACTTGCAATTTATACCTACCTCTTTTGGTGGCATCTGAAATTATGTCCGGAGGACATGGGCCTGAGGAAACAAACCAATGTCCAGTGATAGAGCTCAAATTTCAAAAGGGAATTGCAGGGTTTTAACGGTCACGGGAAACGGTAACGAAACACGATTTAAAGGGGAGGTTCTATGATTACGATTGCCGTCGTGGGAGCTGGGGCATGGGGGAAGAATCACATCAGGGTATTCTCCGAGACTTCCCAATGTCCGATTGAAATATGTCTGTGATCAGGATCCTTCCAAGTTGCGCTCAATACAGAAGACCTACCCCCAAACGAGAATGACTGAGGATTTGAAACCTATACTGCAAGACCCGGAGGTGAAAGGGGTCGTCGTGGCCTCTTCCGCGATCTCTCATTACTCCTTGTCAAAAGAAATCATGCTGGCGGATAAGGATGTGTTGGTAGAGAAGCCAATGTCCTTAAGCACCCGAGATGCCGAGGAGATGTTAAAGATAGCGGAGATGAGTAAAAGAATCCTCATGGTGGGTCATCTTCTGATCTATCATCCTGTCGTGGACCGGCTGAAGGAAATGGTTACTTCCGGAGAATTGGGGAAGCTCTACTATATTTATACTCAACGGGTTAACCTCGGGGTCATCCGTCAGGATGAAAATGCTCTGCTTTCATTTGCTCCCCACGATCTCTCCGTCATCCTATACCTCCTTGAAGAAGAACCGGTTGCGGTGACGGCTCATGGAGAAGGTTACATTCAAGAAGGGATTGAAGATATCGCGTTTCTCAGTCTTCGATTCTCTGATGGAAAGATGGCCAATATCCATCTCAGTTGGCTGGATCCGCATAAGTTGAGAAGGATTACAATTGTGGGATCAAAGAAGATGGTGGTTTTTGATGACATGGAAGCCTCTGAGAAATTGAAGGTTTATGATAAAGGCGTAAAGAATCTTTCCTATGATACGTATGGAGAATATCTCAGCCTAAGGTTTGGAGACATTACGATCCCGAGCATTAAGATGTCTGAGCCGCTCCGGGCGGAAGCGGAACATTTTATTCGAAGCGTCGAGTCGAGAAAAGAACCTAAAACGAGCGGCCGGGATGGACTCAAAGTGGTAAAGATTCTGATGGCGGCTCAGGAGTCTTTAAAGAAAAAAGGGTTTCCAGTTGACCTCGAAGGAGAATAAAGAGATGGGAAGAGAATACTTTATCCACGCCACGGCTGTTGTGGATGAGCCCGTGGAGATTGGGGAAGGGACGAAGATCTGGCATTTCACCCACATCATGTCAGGTGCCAGGATTGGGGAGAATTGCATCATCGGCCAAAATGTTTTTATCGGGTCCGGAGCTGTTTTAGGGAATAGTATCAAAGTTCAAAACAATGTTTCTATCTTTGACGGAGTGATCTTAGAAGATGGTGTCTTCTGTGGGCCCTCCATGGTCTTTACCAACGTTTTTAACCCAAGGAGTTTCATATCGAGAAAGAAAGAGTTTCGGAAGACCTTGGTGAGAAAAGGAGCCACCATTGGCGCCAACGTGACGATCGTGTGCGGGAATACCATTGGTCAATATGCCTTCATCGGAGCCGGTTCTGTAGTGACCAAGGATATCCCGGATTATGCCTTGGTTTACGGTAATCCAGGAAAACTGAAGGGATGGGTGTGTCAATGTGCTGAAGAGATCCGTTTTCGATCCGGGAGAGCCGTCTGTAAGGCCTGCGGGAAAAAATATAGAAAAGATTCCTCAGGGGTTCAGCCAACCTGAAAAGGGAAAAGGGGACAGGCTACTTTATGGATGCCAAGAATTTCAAGGGGTTTCGTTGACAGAGGCAAAGGAATGAAGATTGTGACGGTTGTGGGCGCAAGGCCCCAATTCATAAAGGCTGCAGCGGTCAGTCGAGCCATTCGAGGATTGAATAGAAGAAGGAATCGAATTCAGGAAGTTTTGGTTCATACGGGACAACATTACGACTACTTGATGGATAAAGTCTTTTTTGAAGAGCTCGATCTTCCAAAGCCGGATTACCATCTCGGCGTGGGTTCTGGTTCTCATGGCGGACAGACTGGAATAATGCTTGAGAGAATTGAGGCTGTTTTAAAAAAGGAAAAACCGAAATGGGTTCTCCTTTATGGGGATACCAATTCAACCCTCGCCGGAGCTTTGGCCGCCGCCAAACTGAATATTCCGATTGCCCATGTAGAAGCGGGATTGAGGAGTTATAACCGCAGAATGCCCGAAGAGATCAACCGCCTTCTGACAGATCATCTTTCGACCCTTCTTTTTTGTCCAACGAATCAAGCGATTAAAAACTTGGCAAGAGAGGGCATAAGGGATAGTCCCAGAAAAGCCGTTAGAAAAGTCGGCGATGTCATGTACGATTCGATCCTCTATTATTCTAAAATAGCTGAAAAGAAATCAACTATTCTGAGAGATCTGAATCTTTTATCCACTAAAACTCCGAACTCCGTACGGGCGATTCATAAATCGTCCGTACACCGAACGCGGGATTATTATCTTGCCACTCTCCATCGCGCTGAAAATACGGATGATCCCAAAAGGCTCAGGTCTATTTTAAAGGCTTTGAATGAAATCGGGAGAAAGGTTTCTGTCATCCTTCCGCTTCATCCGAGGACGAAGAAGATCATGAAAGCTTATCATCTCTTTCCGAAGAGCCGATGGATCAAATGGATTGAGCCGGTATCCTATCTCGACATGCTTTATTTGGAGAAGCATGCGAAAGCCATCCTGACCGATTCGGGCGGAGTCCAGAAGGAGGCTTACTGGTTCAGGATTCCCTGTTTTACCTTAAGGGATGAAACGGAATGGGTCGAAACAGTCAAAAGCGGATGGAACGTACTGGTGGGGACCGAGCTAAAAAGGATTGTAAAAGAAGTAGGTCAATGGGGAAAGCGAGGGAGAGTTTTAAAAGGGAATGGGGCATTTGGCGATGGGAGAGCCAGTCAGAAAATTCTTCAACTATTAACAAGACGTTTGGTTGATCTGGGTTGATGTGAAAAATGGGAAAGAGGAAAATAAATCTATAAATCAATGATCAGTAAGTTCATCGACACCCTAAAAAGCCTTAATGAAAAACAGATCCTTCTGCTTCTCATCGGAGTGGCCTTTGCATTGAGGCTCTATGCTGTGCTGATGGCCCAGGGGATTGCCAATGATAGTGCCGTCTACGGTTTCATAGCAAGGGATTTTTTGAAGGGCGATTTTATAAAAGGGTTATCTTCGCCTGCTCCTCCTTTTTACCCTTTCTTGATTTTCTTGTTTTCTCCGGATACCACACACGTTGAAATGGCGGGGAGATTGATCTCCCTCTTCTTCGGGACCCTTACCCTCGTTCCACTATTCTATTTAGTCAAGGAAGCCATCGGTCAAAAAGAAGCAATTCTTTCAGGGCTTCTCTATGTTTTCCATCCCTATCTCGTTACTTATTCAGGAATGTTGCTCACCGAAGCCACGTATTGGGGGTTGTTGGTTTCATCGGTCTATTTTTTCTGGACGGGGTTGAAAGAAGAGAAAGTTTGGAAGATGTCTTTTTCAGGGATTCTTCTTGAGCTGTCCTATCTCACAAGACCGGAGGGGATTGGTTACGTTTTGATTTATCTGGGTTGGGTGGTCCTGGAGGGGGTTCTTAGAAAGAAATGGTTTAAGAAATTGATTCTCCTCGGGGTCCTCATCCTGAGCCTTTTCATTTTTGTTATTCCTTACGTCATTTATATCCATCAAGAAACCGGCCAATGGTTGATCAGTAAAAAGGCGTTGGAGGCACAGGCTCAATTTTTGAAAAAAGGGGAAGAGAAGGTCGATTTTTCAAAAGCCCTTGAACAAGATAAGCCCACTGGAAAGAATTCTAAAATTCTAACGATCGTCCGAAACATCGTTCAATTTTTCCCCTTTGTCCTCTACCGCTATTTGAGGGCTTACCACTTCTCGCTGTGGCTATTGCTGTTTTTTGGATTAATCCGGGTGAGGCAAAAGGTCATCGGCTATGAAGTGTTCGTCGCTTCTCTGGTTCTCTTCCATCTATTGTCGTTGTCCACTTTTGTTCCGTCCGCAATCCGCTTTTCAATTCCAGTGGTTCCCCTTTCTCTTTTTTGGGCGGGGGCCGGTATTTTGGAGATCAAAAGATATTTGGAAAAAGTAGAAATATCCAATCCAGAGAAAGCAGCTTTCTTCTTGATCCTCGTTATCATTTTGATCCAGCTGCCACAGGAGTTTGAAACCAGAGAGGAGCGCATCGCGCAGATCAGAAAAAGGTTGGCCAGTGGTTGCAGCAGAATACCCCTCCGGATGCAATCATCATGAGTAATAGCCCTCAGGAAGCATTCTATGCCGATCGGGAATTCATCATGTTACGGCCAGAAATTTCTCGTCGGGGGATTCCGGGCAGTTCTTATAAGGAGATTGTCCATTATGCCAAAACAAGAGGCATTCGATATATTCTCGTCGATAAGAATACGCATGAAACAAACCCAGATTTTTTTGAGTCCATTGAATCAAAGGATTTAAAAGAGATTTTTAGAAAAGCGGATCAAGGATTGATCATCTATGAGGTAGTCTATTGAAATTCTCGAGAGTTGAAGGTGAGTTCTAATTCGTACAGACTTGATGTTTGCCGGCAGCAGCCTCTTCAGCCTGTTCAATCTCATCTTCCATGTATTTGTCGTGCCGTCTTTATGCGAATGGGGGGAAGAACAGTTTGTTTGGGATGGATTAAGGAATATTCGGACATGGAAAATCGTTTGTCCATAATAGAGTAGGGAGACCGACTGATAAAATGAATCATTGGAAAGTTCGAGATGGAAGTGAAAAGGATATGGAGGAGATTTTATCCCTTCGAAAATTGGTGTTTGGAGAAGAAGAAAAAGACAAACTTAGACCCTCGATTCTGGCAGTGGGAGTTTATGAAGGGGCCGGATGGAAGAGGGTTGGTCTATATCGTGGACCATGAGAATAAAATCGTTGGTCACTTTGCGGATCTTCCAAGGCACTTTTCTGTCGATAAGGAAGTGGCTCTCGGAACTGTTTCAATCGACTTGATGGTTCATCCAGATTACCGGAGAAGGGGCATCTTTGCAGCCATGGGGAGATATGGAGCTCAACGAGTTCAACAGGAGAAAGGACTTTTCATGACGTCCTTCCCCATTCGTTCAGAAACCATTCTCGGATTCAAAAAAATTGGCTGGAAAGAGGTGGCAAAACTTCCGGTCTTGGCCTACCCCATAAGGTTTAGAGGCATTTTGAACCGTTACCTTCATTTTTTACCTCTGAGTCTTCTCATGGGAGGTTTCATAAGGGTCTTCTATTTTCTTCTCTATGGTTTAAGGTGGGGGCGAAAAGGGGAGAGGAGTCGCAATCGAAAAGGTTGATTCTTTTGATGAGCTATTTGATCGTTTCTGGCAAAAGGCATTATCCCTTCATCCCCTGATCGGGAGCCGTAATCGGCAATATTTAACCTGGCGCTATCTTCAACACCCCACGCGTCACTATACCATTTATCGAGCCCGAAGAAGTGGAGAAATGATGGGGTATATTGTCTTAAGAAAGGTAGAGCTTCTTAACTTCAACAGTGCTGTGATCGTGGATTTATTGGCACTCGACGAGGAATCCATTTCAGCGTTAGTGAAAAGAGGGATTCAGCACAGCCGGCAAGAGGGGGCTGACCTTTTGGGCTTTATGGTCTCCCAAGGGCCATTCTTATTATAAGAGGCTGAGGAAGATGGGATTTCTTCCGAGTTTTAAGACATTTTTATTTATGGTCTATCCCCATTCTGAAAGGAGAAGGTATCCTTTCTTCGGAGAAATGGTATGTAAATTGGGGGGACACGGACGTCATCTGAGGATTGGCCTATCCCGATCGTGGGTGTGTGATGGGGAACATGGATAAATGGATAAAGGGATCAAACAAAATGAAGGATGCCGACAAATTAAGGATAAGAAATCAAAGATTTTTTGACAACGCGTCCTTGGAGTACCATGATTTCATCGAAAAGAGCAAAGGTCAGAATCGGATCAATAATAAGGATGATAGCAAGAATATTATCGAGGCTCGAATAGGCGAGAGAGTGTTGGACGTAGGGAACGGCGGCGTGAGAGGATTGTATCCGCCACAAACTTCCTTTTATGTTGGTGTTGATTTCAGTTTACAAATGTTGAGGGGAGGAAAGAACGGAACTTACGATAAGGTTTGCGGGGAGGCATTGAACCTCCCGTTCAAGGAGAAAAGCTTTAATACCATTCTATATTCCTACTTGTTGCACCATTTGGCCAAAGAAAGTATTGGGACAACCCTTGAATCCGTGAAGAAGGCCTTAAGAGGAGGCGGGAACTGTCTGAAGACGGGGGGCAACGTCATTATTACCGAGACCTGCCTGCCCTCTTTTCTCGAAAAGGTGGAGAGAGCTTTCTTTTCCATTCTTAGAATCCTCTTGTTTTTTACGAGGCAATCAGAGGTCTTTCTCTTCTCCGCTGAGACGCTCACTCGAATTCTAACGGAATGCGGCTACAGAGAAATTACGGTTTGGAAAGTCTATCGAGGAGAAAGTCCATGGAAGTGGGTTCGTATTTCCATTGGTTTTCCCAGGCTCAAGATTCCGAGGTGGATGAATCCTTCGAGAATCATCATCTTCGAGGCAAAGCACTGAAGCGGTCAGGGAGGAACATGAATGGTGGTCGATCAATGCCTTGTCGATTGATTTAGAGGAATGGTATCACTCCGAACTGGTGGAGGGAAGAAGATCTCCTTTCTCTCAGGCCGAAGAGGCGACGAAACCCATTCTTGACCTGTTGGATCGGTATCAAACGAAGGCCTCGTTCTTTGTCGTCGGGGAGGTAGCGGAGCAGAATCCCGATCTCATCCGATCCATCTTCCGGAAAGGACATGAAATCGGGTGTCATACATTTTCTCACAAACTTGTATGGAATTTGGATGAGAGCCTCTTCCGGCAGGAGCTGGAACGTTTTCATTCCGTCATGGAAAGAATTCTGGGAAAGGTTAAGATCAAAGGGTTTCGTGCCCCTTGTTTTTCTATTGATAACCGTAACAAATGGGCCCTCAAGGTTCTTTTGGATTTTGGGTACCAATATGATGCGAGCATCTTTCCTTTGAAAATAAACCCTCTTTACGGAATAAGTGGAGCGCCCACTCGACCTTACCGTATCTCTTTTGAAGATGTAAGAAAGGAGGATCCCCAAAGTCCCCTCATGGAGTTTCCTTTGTGCCCATTGAAGATCGGAAGACTGAAGATTCCCATCTCGGGAGGATTCTACCTGAGGGTTTTGCCACGGTTATTCCTTCACTGGGGATTGAGGAGAATCAATCGATCACAACCTTTCCTGGTCTATTTTCATCCCTGGGAAGGTTACGAAAAGACGCCCAGATTTAAACTCCCTCTTTTCAATCGCGTGATTTCATACTACGGCATCTCTTCCGCATTGAAAAAATTCGAATTTCTTTTAAAACATTTCAAATTTGCCAGAGTGGATCAAGTGCTCGGCCTGAGGATAGAGCGAAGATGAGACCTCAACCCTTACTATCCGTGATCATCCCCAACTGGAATGGACGAAGATTTCTTGAAGAGTGTATCGATTCTCTCAAGGGACAGACTTTCCAAGATTTCGAGACCCTCCTGGTGGATAACGGATCGACGGATGGTTCGGCTGACTTTGCTGAAGCGCAATACGGGGAGTTCATTCGGGTCCTTCGGAATAAGAAGAATCTCGGTTTCGCCGGGAGGGAATAATATCGGAATCCAAGCGGCGAGAGGGGAGTATATCGTCCTTTTAAATAATGATACCTGGGCCGACCCTCGCTGGCTTGAGGAGCTGGCCAAGGCGACCCGGTCCGATCCACCGATCGGGATGTGGGCTTCTAAAGTTTGTTCCTACTCTCGAAGAGATCGAATCGAGGGGGTGGGAGAGCTCATCTACTGGGATGGATTGTGTCCGGGCCCGGGGACAGTATGAGCAGGATCACGGCCAGTACGACGTGATGGAAGAAATCCTTTTTCCGCCGGGATGCGGAGCCATGTACCGGAAAAGCCTGTTCGATGGGATCGGTCTTTTTGACGAAGATTTCTTTGCCTATGCCGATGATAGCGAAATCGGGATTCGGGCACGACTGGCAGGCTGGAAATGTCTCTTTGTTCCCTCGGCCATCGTCTATCATAAAAACTCTGGAACAGCCGGGCAATATTCTCCTCTGAAAGCCTTTTATGTCGAGAGAAACCGTTTCTGGATTACCATCAAATACTTCCCTTTTCCGCTGCTCCTTCTCAGTATCTTTTTTACATTCTATCGGTTTGCTTTCCAGGCTTATGGAGCCCTCACTCATCGAGGAGCTGCCGGAAGGTTTACAGAAATCTATTCTCCGTTAAAATTAATCCTCATTCTATTAAAAGCCTACGGCTCAGGGATTCGTCTTCTCCCTCGGATGTGGAAGAAGAGGAGGATGTTAAGATCACTAAGAAAAGTCTCCTATGGTGAGATCTTTAGTTGGTTCCGACGATTCGGGATTACCGCTCAAAAAATCTCCCTTCGAAATTAACAAAAGATTCGAAGAAACAGGTGTAAACAAGATATCGCTTCATAAGGAATAAATCGAATTTTCAGGACGGAGGAAGTCCAAGAAAGAATGCAGAAACAAAAAATCACGAAAAAGAATGGTATGACAACCCACCCCCAGCCAGGGGGCGGGATATTATCCAAGTGGCTACAAGGGTTCACATCGGACAACTCAAGCGCCAGTTTCCAACCCACAAGGCCATTCTGAGCCTTTTTTGGGGTACTGTTATATCTCAGGAAGAAAAGTATAACTCTCGAATAGCATAGATCGGTTGACGTCCGCGTGGGGTCATTGCGAACGAAACAATCTCATGAGGTTGTCGCGTCTTCTCGCTAATGCAGGACGACGCGCAGCTGGCCGGAGAATTTGTTATGCGTACGAAAAAGGGTCAGAAAATTGGAATCATTTGTTCGCATGGAGGCCATTTCACGGAGCTCCTTCAAGTGCAGGAAGCCTTCAGGGGCTATCCTACTTTTTTGTTGACTTATAGGGAAGTGTCTACATCGAATCAAAAAAATACATATTACATTGCGAACATTGGTAAAAGTCCTGTGGGTTTCATTTTCGGACTCTTCAAAATATTTCTCATCTTCTTGAAAGAGAGGCCGACGATCCTCTTTTCGACAGGATCGGAAATTGCCATCCCTCCCTTCTATTTCGGAAAATTCCTTTTTGGCACCAAACTTATCTATCTCGAATGCAGTGCCCAGGTGTACCGTCCTTCGATGACAGGAAAGGGTTGTATCCCGATTACCGATCTATTTCTTGTCCAGTGGGAACCTTTACTCCAAGAAGTATGGTCCGAAGGCAAAATATGTAGGTGGGCTGATATGATCTTTGTGACGGTAGGAAATCATTTTCAGGAATTTGATCGTCTTTTAAAGAAAGTGGATGAAATTGCGCCCAGGATCCCCCATGAAATTGTGATCCAGAAAGGGTTATTCAAAGTATGTTCCACAGAAATACGAAGTATTTTGATTTTGTACCTATGGAGCGGCCATGGAATATATTCAGAAATCTGATTTAGTCATTTCTCACGCAGGGATTGGAACGATTATTCTTTGCAAAGAGAATGGGATACCCCTGATCATCTTTCCCAGGAGGAAAAAGTATGGAGAGCATGGGACTGACCATCAAATGGAGATCGCACAGGTTTTAGAAGAGCGGGGGGACAAAAATATCTATATTGTCTATGAAGAAAATCAGTTGGAAGAAAAAATCATGGAGGTCGTGGGCAAGAAAGAAATGGTTCAGGTGGAGAACAGAGGAAGAGAAAATCTCATCAGAACGATTAAAGAGTTCATTGAAACCTGCCGGGAATGAAAAAAACGTGTCTCTGCAATTCCGAATTCGCGATAGACGGTAGCATTGCGAATGAAATGAAGCGATCTCGCAGTGAGATTGCCGGCCCATTCAGGTGCTAGCACAACAGATTTGGAAAGACGGTTTTCCGCAAATCAGAATTTGATTTTTCTCCGAATTATCGAATTTAAGCCTCTCATTTGCTAAAATCCTTCTCAGTTTTTCGAAAGAATATACTGAGAAAGTGGTTTTTATCGCGCTTATTGTGTTACACAATGTCGATAGATAGGAAAAAGTGAGGTAGAAATGAAACGTGCTTTGATCACAGGCATTACCGGCCAGGATGGCAGTTATCTGGCAGAATTTCTTTTGAAGAAAGGTTACGAGGTTCACGGGTTGATCCGTAGGGCCAGCACGTTTAATACGGAGAGGATCGATCATCTCTATACCGATCCTCACGATCCTAAAACCAAGATTTACCTTCACTATGGTGATCTTTCGGATTCCGGTCAATTAACAAATTTGATTTACAACATCCAGCCTGAGGAGATCTATCATTTAGGCGCCCAAAGTCATGTGCGTGTGAGCTTTGATATGCCCGAGTACACCGGGGATATCACGGGCATCGGAACAACAAGGGTGCTCGAGGCCATCCGAAGGAGCGGGATCAAGACAAAATTTTATCAGGCATCGAGTAGTGAGATGTTTGGTGATTCACCCCCTCCGCAAAATGAAAATACACCTTTTAGGCCCCGGAGTCCTTATGCGGCTGCAAAAGTGTATGCCTTTTGGATCGTCGCCAACTACCGAGAGGCCTATAAGATCTTTGCTTGCAATGGAATACTGTTCAATCACGAATCCCCGAGGAGAGGCGAGACATTTGTTACAAGGAAGATCACCCGGGCGTTGGCAAGGATCAAATTAGGTTTTGAGAGAAAACTCTATCTCGGTAATCTGGATGCAAAAAGGGATTGGGGATTTGCCGGAGACTATGTCGAGGCCATGTGGCTCATGCTCCAACAGGATGAACCTGATGATTATGTGATCGCCACAGGAGAGTCCCGTTCAGTGAAGGAATTCCTGGAAGAGGCTTTTTCTTATCAAGGTTTGAACTGGAAGGATTATGTAGAGATCGATTCGAGATATTTTAGGCCAACGGAGGTGGGATATCTTCAGGGAGATGCCTCGAAGGCAAGGAAGAAATTAGGGTGGCAGCCCAAAGTCCATTTCAAAGAATTGGTCAAGTTGATGGTCGATGCGGATCTCCAGGCCCTCGATCGATGTTCAGGATCATCGAGAAATGATGAGAAATACGCTCAAGAAAGTCGCGGAGTAGCTTCGTGGGTTTTTGGGAGAACAAAAAGGGTTACCGTTACGGGCGGAGCGGGTTTTTTAGGCTCCTATGTGGTCAAGAAACTGAAGGAGAGGGGTTGCAGGAGTATCTTCGTTCCGAGAAGCAAGGAGTATGACCTCGTCAATTACGAAGCCTGTAAGAAAGTTTATGAAGATTCCAGGCCTGACATCGTTATCCATCTCGCTGCCAGAGTCGGAGGAATAGGAGCGAATCGCGCAAATCCGGGAAAATTCTTTTACGAAAACCTCATGATGGGCGTTCAGATGATGGATCTTGGAAGACAGGCGGGCATAGAAAAGTTTGTGGCCATCGGCACCATTTGCGCCTATCCCAAGTTCACCCCGGTCCCCTTTAAGGAGGAAGATCTCTGGAACGGCTATCCCGAGGAGACGAATGCCCCATACGGACTTGCAAAGAAGATGCTTTTGGTCCAGGCGCAGGCCTACAGGCAGCAATATGGTTTCAATGCGATCTATCTCTTGCCCGTCAATCTTTACGGTCCTGGAGACAACTTTGATCCCCAATCTTCCCACGTGATACCGGCCTTAATCAAGAAATGCGTTGATGCCATAGCAAATAACCATACGGAGATAACGGTTTGGGGAACTGGAAAACCGACGAGAGAATTCCTCTATGTGGAGGATGCTGCAGAAGGGATTCTTCTTGCGTCTGAAAAGTACAATAAACCGGACCCTGTCAATCTGGGGGCGGGTTTTGAAATATCCATAAAAGACTTAGTGGAGCTTGATTGTGAAACTGACGGGTTTTAAAGGCAGGATCATCTGGGATAAGGCAATGCCCGATGGACAACCGAGAAGAATGCTCGATATCTCAAGGGCTGAAGAAGAATTTGGCTTTAAAGCAAAGACAAATTTTGAAGAAGGCCTCAAGAAGACGATCGATTGGTATCTGGCGAACAAATGAAGGGAAAATGCGAAGAAGTCGTTGGGAGCGAAGATGGCGGAAAATGAAGCCATTCGATTCAAAGTTGAAGCTCTTCCTAAGGTGATCATCAAACCTTCACGAGGCTGGTTTACCCTTCGCTTGAATGACCTATGGCAGTATCGTGAGCTATTGTACTTCCTGACCTGGCGGGATATCAAGGTCCGGTATAAGCAGACTGTCCTGGGAGCAGCCTGGGCGATTATCCAGCCCTTTTTCACCATGGTGGTATTTACCCTGTTCTTTGGGAAGTTGGCAAAGATCCCTTCGGAAGGGGTGCCTTATCCTATCTTCAGTTACGCCGGACTTCTGCCCTGGACATTCTTTGCCCAGGCGATGAATCAATCGTCCGATAGTTTGGTTGGGAACGCTAATTTAATTACCAAGGTCTATTTCCCTCGCTTGGTCATTCCTCTTTCCGCGGGTCTTGCTCCTTTGGTAGATTTTTGCATTGCTTTTGTTGTGCTGATCGGGATGATGTTCTATTACCAGATATTTCCGACAGGCACTTTAATCTGGCTGCCGGTCTTTTTATTGCTTGCCTTTGCCACATCTCTTGGCGTTGGGCTATGGCTTTCGGCACTGAATGTGCAATATCGAGATGTGCGTTACACCGTACCCTTTCTAACTCAATTATGGCTTTTTGCTACGCCGGTGATTTACCCGAGCAGCGGGGTACATGGTCCCTGGCGGATCGTTCTTGGATTGAATCCGATGACCGGAGTGGTGGAGGGGTTTCGTTGGGCGCTTTTGGGAATTGGAGCGGCTCCCGGAGCCATGATCTACACGTCGATGGGGGTCGCCCTCCTACTCGTTTTTACAGGGCTAATATACTTTAAACGAATGGAAAAGACGTTCGCGGATATCGTTTAAGAAGAGACGGAAGATGGGAGTCGTCAGACGAGGTGCAATAAGCGGAAGACGCACGAGGGAGGCTTCCGTCCGCGGTCCTCGATCCTCTGTCAGAGGTATCCTTCATGAGTGATATTACAATTCGCGTTGAGAATCTAGGCAAGCGCTATCGCATCGGACAGCGGGAACCCTACAAGACTCTGCGCGATGCCGTGACAGATGCTATTTACCGTGCGTTTCCGAAAGGGGAGAAAAAAAAATCTTCCAATCCAGCAATCTGATTTCCGAGATCCAAAATCAGATTACATCTGGGCATTAAAGGATGTTTCCTTTGAGATCGAGCAAGGTGAGGTAGTAGGCGTGATCGGCCGAAACGGAGCAGGCAAAACCACTCTGCTTAAAATCCTTTCTCGTACGACTGAGCCGACCGAAGGCTACGCCGAGATCAACGGTCGGGTAGGTTCTCTTCTGGAAGTAGGTACTGGTTTCCATCCCGAACTCACCGGCAGGGAAAACATTTACTTGAATGCAGCCATCTTGGGAATGAAGAGGCGGGAAATCGACCGGAAGTTCGATGAAATTGTGGACTTTGCGGAGGTAGAGAAATTCTTAGACACACCGGTGAAGCATTACTCAAGTGGCATGTACGTCCGCCTTGCTTTTGCCGTAGCAGCCCATCTGGAGCCAGAGATATTGATAGTGGACGAGGTCCTGGCAGTGGGTGATACCCAATTTCAGAAAAAGTGTTTGGGAAAAATGGGGGATGTAGCCAAAGGGGGTCGAACGGTCTTGTTTGTGAGTCATCAAATGGGGGCTATCGCTCAATTGTGTAGCAAGGCCCTTCTCTTAAGCAAAGGGAATGTTGCGAAGGCAGGAGATGCACAGCGGGTCATTGACTATTATCTAAGCGATACATTATCGGCAAGCAAGAATGAATTTACTGCGGGTGCAAACTGTGAGAAAGATATGTTTGTTGCTAAGGTGCAAGCGTTAAATTCCGGAGGAGGAGTAACGTCCCATTTTTCTCATCAAGAAAAAATAACTATTGCCATCTCTTATAAAATAAATAAATGGATATCTGATGTGAATATTGGTTTTTTTGTAAGGGACACAAGAGGCAGAAGAGTATTTACGACTGAAAATAGGGAATGGGATAATGTGAAGGTGGAAGAACAGGAATTATACGTAACCGTTACAATACCCTCTAACTTTTTAGTTCCGGGACAGTATTTGTTCACATTTTTTGTAAGTGTTCCTAGGATAAGATTTGTTGATTGGGTAGAAGATGTCCTATCGATTACTATCGTTGATACCGGCTCAAGGTTTTTAATGTATGAAGGCGGTGACTACGGTTGTGTTTTTGCTGATTGTAAGTGGAATGTTGGGATTGGAAAACGCTTGTCTGAAAGCTGATGATTGAAACATAGCAACCGAGTACCGGAAGAACGTTTTAGGGCGGATGAGTTAATGGCTCATAGAATGGAAAATGGCCAGGGCTTAAATTTATTGGGATTATTTTACAAAAGGGTTAGAACAATATTCATGAATATACTTTCGCGGCAGGCGACGTCGTCGTTCAAATGACAAAGACATTTACTCTCTTTACCAACGGTTACTCGAGCGGCAACCTGATCCGGATGAGTTGCTTCATTGGAAGACTACGGGGGCCAAGATTGATGATATTACGAATGCGCTTTTATTAAGCTACGAATATGAGCAGAAGAGAGTCAATCAACAAAGGGTTCTGGTTGATATTAAAAAATTCAAAATCTACGCGATGAAAAGTGACTCCGAAGTTGGGCGGGGCATTATTCAGTCACAGGTTTATGAGCCTCATGTCACAAATATTTTAGCTGAAATCTTAAATCCAGGGGACGTTTTTCTGGATTTGGGAGCGAATATAGGCTATTTCTCGCTACTGGCAGCAAGCATTGTGCAGGCCTCTGGAAAAGTAATTTCATTTGAACCAAACACACAAAACCTGCAACTGTTCTATGCAAGTATTCTTGAAAATAAGTTGAAGAATATTATCGTTTATCCTTTGGCAGCCTCGGACAATGCTCGAATTATGAAACTTACGTCTTTCGGATCGAATGGGTTTCTAGAGATACCGCAGTCTGGTGTGGCAAATGCCCAGTATTTACAATCGGTTACAGTTGATGAATTGCTTCGGAATGAAGGAAGGTTTAACGTAGTAAAAATGGACATCGAGGGCTATGAACCTCTTGCACTGAAGGGCATGGATAAAATCATAAAGAAGCACAAACCTATTATTCTTACGGAATTCAGTCCGTGGCACATTAAACACCGAACTCAAATCGAACCACAAGAGTATCTGAAACAACTAACCCGGTATGGTTATGACCTTTATATTATTGAACCATCGGGATGTTCCACATTGGCTTCTGATACTGATTTTGTGATGGACTTCTGGGGAAAATTGGGCAACGATAAACAACATCTTGACCTGATCGCTCAACCCTTTGGACGGTCGACGTAATTTCACCAACCGTCAGTTCCTCTAAAGCTGTAAACGAAATCGTTGTTTCGAATCGATTTTAGGGAAAAACGAAATAAGGTTATGAAGGTTGATCTCATACTCCCCTGAAGGTTGTATGAAGATTCAAAGGTAGTCTATGGCCTATGTTATTTTATTGTGGCAAACATAAAATGTTATACCTGGGACAAACCGATGGCTGAAACGCTTGGTTCCCTGTGCGATAAGCTGATAATAGTAAAACTTAAACAATGGCACTCCGAAGATCCAGTTCGTCTTGAGAGCCTGGCTGCCCAGGAAATACAACTCCAGACTGAGATTAGTGAATTCGTTGCTGACGCCATTTCTGGAAAAATTTGTCTCGATCGCCTGACCTTTGCTGCTAATAAAGTATACGAGGAAGAAAAACATATTGTTCCCGATGTCACGGGAAACATCGGAACGGTTTTTTCGAAGCTTGCCGATGTCAATTGTGCGTTATGGCACGAACAGGAAAAAGTTTACGAATTTGAAAAGGTGCCCTTGGATGAGAAAGACGAGGTTGTCAAGAAGCTTGCCCTTCTTAATCTCCAACGTAACAAATGTATCGATCGGATTAATAGGCAGTTTCATTCATATATTGAAAAGATACGAAGAGGTGACGAAAATGAGTAGGGGACAGAAAAAATGCATTTAATCCATAGAAAAACATGTCGTGTTTGTGGCTCGTCGGCACTTACCCGGGTCATTGATCTTGGCGAACAATATTTGCAGGGTTCGTTTGTAAAGCCTGGTAAGGAACTGCCACCCATGCGTAAAATTCCTACTTCATTAGTACGGTGCGATCCGATGAAAGATGAGGAGGCCTGTGGACTGCTGCAAATGGAGCAGACAGTCCCGCCAGAGGTTCTTTATTCGGCGTATTGGTACCGTTCTGGCACTAACAATACCATGCGGCAGCATCTGCGCGGCATCGTGGAGGAGGCGGTCGTCATTTTAAACAAGCCCACTGCTCGTGTTCTCGACATCGGCTGCAATGACGGGACGCTCCTTAGTTATTATCCGAATAAGTTTGAGAAATACGGCGTGGACCCTTCAGACGTTGCCCAGGAGATAAAGAACGATGTTACGGTCGTGCAGGACATTTTTCCTTCTGATGAATTGAACGAGTTGTTTGCAGGGCAAGAAGCTTGATATCATCACTTCCATTGCCATGTTCTACGACCTTGAACATCCGATTGAGTTCACGAAAGCGAATCAAAGACAGTCTTGCGCCTGAAGGGATCTGGATCTTTGAGATGTCCTACATGCCGACCATGCTCAAGATGACGTCGTATGATACTATTTGTCATGAACATTTGGAATATTACAGTCTGGCGGTCATTGAATATATCCTGAAACAGGCGGGCATGAAGATCTTTGACGTTTCGCTTAATGCCATCAACGGTGGTAGTATCCGCTGCTTCGCTACCCATGCAGACAACTTCGCCTACAAAAGGGATGCGTTTACGCAGCACATCAAGGCGCTGCACCAGGAGGAATTCGACCTGGAATTGGATACGGACAAACCCTACAAGAATTTCCAGAGGCGTGTCAACAAGCACAAGGTGGAACTCATCTCCCTGCTTAAAAAGCTGAAGAAGAATGGCAAACGGATCCATATTTATGGCGCGTCGACGAAGGGCAACACTATTCTACAATGGTGTGGTATTGACAAGAGAATGATTGACGTCGCCGCAGAAAGAAATCCCGACAAATATGGAGCTCGAACCCTGGGTACGGATATTCCCATCGTCAGTGAGGCTGAATCACGGGCTATGAATCCCGATTATTATCTGGTTTTACCCTGGCACTTCAAAGAAGAATTCATTGAGCGAGAAAAAGGGACACTGGAAAGAGGGATTGCTCTGATTTTCCCGTTGCCGACCATCGAAATAATAAAGAAATAGAGGGCGGAACTTAACATGGGGTGCGCTTCGAATAACAAATTAACAAATAAGATTAGCACTTTTTTTCATAGTCTCTTGACTTCTAACAAGAAAGTTGATCGGGACCGCGGCGTTTCTCCTTACAAGAGGAAGTATGATGATCCGGTGCTTGAATATTTTGAAACGCCTCTCGGAAACTACTACTTGCCAAATAATGCTCCCCGAGACATCGTCATCAACAGCATGAAATTTGGCGAAATTTTTGAGCCTGAAGTCGTGGATTTAGCGAGTCATTTCATCAAAAGCGGGACAGCCGTTCTGGACGTAGGCGCAAACTTTGGGCAGATGTCTCTTTTGTTTTCGCGGCGAGTCGGCCCTGGAGGGATTGTTTATGCTTTTGAAGCTGATGATTTCATCTGTGAGGTCCTTAAAAAAAATATCGCTGCCAACAAATGTACAAACATCAAGCCAATCTGCAAGGCCGTCTATAATAAAAATGACGCTGTGATGTTATATCCAGTTCAAGATTTCAAGAGGTTCGATTCATATGGGTCGTACGGTTTGGATCCTAAGGCTAAAGAAGGCAGGGAAGTCAGAACCATTACAATTGACAGTCTCGATATACAGGAACCCATCAGTTTTATGAAGGTTGATGTCCAAGGGAGCGACTTATTCGTCTTAGAAGGTGCTGTTGAAACCATCAAAAGGCATAAGATGCCAATTTTATTTGAATATGAGGAGCAGTTTGGCGATGAGTTCAACGCAAAATGGCCAGATTATAAGGGCTTTATCGAATCCATATCGTACAGAATAGAAAAAACAATCTATAACATTAACTATTTAATTGTACCAAAGAAAAGAAATGAGTCACGGCGGTGTTCTGGTGGACTGACATGGTTTACCAGCTTCTAGCATTTTGAAAAGTCAGGGAGATACCGGTATTTTATTCTAAACCGCTTTCTCACCCCAAAAAACTGAATATAAATAACAAAGTGCTCTACCTATGCAATCAGCATTAAACACCAGAAATTCAGCCACTAAGAGTATCCTGATCATATCGCACAAGGAACAACGCTGTGGTGTGTACCAATATGGGCGGAACATTGCTGACGCGCTTAGAAAATCAAAGAAATATTCTTTTAGATATGCTGAGTGTTCAGGGGTAAATGAGTTTTCATCAATAGTAGACAGTGTCGGGCCCGCGGCGATCATTTACAATTATTACCCATCGACGCTCCCGTGGTTAAAAAGGAAAAATATCCGAAAGATTAAGGTTCCGCACATTGGTATTATTCATGAAGTGACGCAACAAGCAGCGGATTCGGCAGATGGGTCTTTTTTTCAGTATCATATAGCGGCAGACCCGACCTTATTGCTAAAGAACCCCGTGGTTTATAAAACAGGTAGACTTATACCGAAATATTCAAATATTTATGATTTGCCCGGAATACCCACGATTGGCAGTTTTGGGTTTGGAACTGCAGGCAAAGGGTTTGAGACGCTGATCTCAACTGTACAAAAAGAATTTGATAAAGCCATCATCAGATTGCATATTCCTTTTGCTGCCTTCGGAGATTCGGATGGGAGTGAAGCGCGCGCGATTGCGAAGCGATGTAAAGAACTCATTCTCAAGCCCGGTATTGAATTATTGCTGAGCCACGATTTTCTTAGTCAGGAGCAATTGTTAGATTTTCTCGCGAAGAATTCGATGAATGCGTTTTTCTACGAAAAAAACAAGGGACGTGGGATTTCCAGCGTGATAGATTATGCGCTCGCCGTGCAAAGGCCTATCGCAATCACAAAGAGCAATATGTTCCGTCATATCTATTCAACGTTTCCTTCAATATGTATTGAAGACGCAAGTTTGAAAGAAATAATGAATCACGGGATTGAGCCGCTGCTGAAATATTGTCGGGATTGGAATGAGGAAAACCTTATTTGGGATTACGAGAGAATTGTCGGCAAAGTGCTCCTTACAAAGCGGATATCCGCTCCTGTCCAATTTATGAATAGGGTGAAGAAAGCCCTTCGAGGTTTTGAAACAGAGAGAATGAGGGAGTTTTGGATCCCGGCGATAAACGAGGTAGATGCTGGAATAAGGACAGTTGAGAGCGGTCGATATTCAGTCTCTTCCATTCCTGATGTCATTTCATTTAACCGTATACTAGACAAGGCTGCACGGGAGCAGTACAAACCCGTCATCGACGACTTGTTTGACGTTCTTCCTGAGATGATGGCGCACAAGATACCCGAAGCAAATATCCAGCAGGCATTTGTCCTTGATTCAGTGCTTAAGTTTGCCCTCGGCTCTGCATCTCCCAAAATACTATGTGTCGGCAGCTATGGGGACACTGCCGCCGCGGCCTTAAAAAGACTTGGTCACAAGATGGACGAGGTTGATCCAGTGCTTAATTATGACCTAGGGACGTTTATGCACAAACCGTCTACGATCAAAGGGAGTTATGATATCATCTTTTCAACCTCCGTCATTGAGCATGTGGAAAAGGATGAATTGTTTATTACCCAGATTGCCTCGCTGCTCGCTCCAGGTGGAGTTGCAATCCTTACCGTTGACTTCAACGACCAATACAAACCAGGAGCCCCCATTCCTCACGAAGATTTTCGTCTGTATACTCAGAAAGATTTCAAGGAAAGACTGCTGCCCCTTTTGAAAGATTGTTCGCTTGTCGACGCGCCCCAGTGGGATTGTCCGAACCCTGATTTTACCTATGCTGGGTGTCGGTATACTTTTGCGACGCTTGTTTTTAGAAAAAATATGGCATGAAAGCGATAATTTTCGGTGCAAACGGCCAGGACGGACATTATTTGAGTGAACTATGCAAGCTCAAAACAATAGAGCCGATAGGGGTTTCGCGCTGTGGCAATTGGGTGCGAGGTGATGTATCGAATTATAAGCAGGTTGAACAATTAATCAAAGAGCATAAACCGACCTATATTTTTCATGTCGCTGCAAAGTCAACAACACGTCATGACGCACTTTTTGAAAATCACGAAACAATTTCCACAGGCACGCTTAACATCCTCGAGGCCGTTAGACTTCATAGCCCAACAGCGAAAATATTTATTACAGGGAGCGGCGTTCAGTTTGAAAATAAAGGGGCCCCGATTTCAGAAGTCGATAAATTTGATGCGAATAGCCCATACGCTGTCGCACGTATTCAGTCGGTATATGCAGCTCGATATTATCGTTCGCTCGGATTAAGGGTGTACGTCGGTTATTTATTTCATCATGAAAGTCCGCTTCGTAAAGCCCATCACGTCAGTAAAATAGTTGCGCTTGCCGCCCGTCGAATTGCTGATGGCGGCAAGGAAATCATCGAACTCGGTGATATTTCCGTTAAAAAGGAATGGACATTTGCGGGTGATGTAGCCGGGGGCATTTTTACGCTCATTGATCAGGATGATGTGTTTGAAGCCGTTATCGGCTCTGGTGTTGCATATACGATTGAAAATTGGCTTGAACAATGTTTTGGTATGATAGGGAAAGATTGGCATGATCACGTACGAATCCGAGAAGGATTTACACCTGAGTACAAATGCCTTGTTTCAAATCCTGGAACCATAAATTCCCTCGGTTGGTTCCCGGCTGTAGGGTTCCAAGAATTGACAAGAATGATGATCGCTGCAATATGAGCAAGACGAGTGATACCATTTTCCTTGGAACGAAGACTAAATCGAAAGTGCGTGATAATAACAAAAAAGAGCATAAGAGAATTCTATTAGGGCATCTTGGCAGAAGAGGTGATTGTCTGTTTGCGACTGCCATTGCTCGGCAAATCAAGGAAGATTTTCCTGAATGCCATTTGACGTGGGCAATCAGTTCGATGTGTCGTTCGGTGATTGAAGGAAATCCTTACGTTGACGGGATTTGGGAACTTCCATTAAGAACGAATGAGGAAATCGTCGGGGCCTGGAATGGGTTCGAAAGTGATGCCATAAGAAAGAAAAGCCTGGGGGAATACGATGAAATTTACCTGACACAGGTTCATCCCGGTAATCTTCAAAATTACGACGGCACGAGCAGATCCTCAATATTCCGTGGTTATTCAAAGCCAATCACGGTACCTGTTCAACCCATCGTGCGATTATCCGACCAGGAAGTAGAGAATGTTCGCCGGTTTGCTGATGACCATCAACTTGCTGATCAGGGGAAAGTTATTTTGTTCGAATGTGCTTCTTCGAGCGGTCAATCGTTTGTAACTCCTGATTTCGCCGTTAAGGTCGCGCAAAATGTGCTCAAGACTATGACGGACGTTTATTTTGTTCTATCGTCGGATATTCCAATTCAATGTGCTGATCGCCATATCATAGATGGAAGCGTATTGTCGTTTAAGGAAAATGCAGAATTAACAAAATATTGTTGTTTATTGGTAGGATGTTCAAGTGGCATATCGTGGCTTGCGACATCAGACTGGGCGAAGCCGTTACCTAAAATTCAGCTATTAAGCTCTGATACGGTTATGTATGCATCGATGATTTATGATGCCATGTATTTTGGATTGCCAACTGACCAGATACTGGAAACGCAGGACTGCACACCTGATCTTGTTGCATCCTGTATCCAAACGGTATTTGACAATGGGTTTGCAGCGGCAAGGGAAAAGTATCATCGAGACGTCCCCCTTGATTTAGGGTTTTACTTTGGACAACTCTATTGGGAACTGTTACGGAAAAACGAATTGGGTAAAGCAATGGGGGCACTGTCGGTAACCAGGGAGAGATTTGGCAATCACCCACAATTGGCCTATTTTTTGGATAATCTTGTTTTCCCCTATGCTGAATTAGCCTGGGCAGATCTTTCAAAAGATGAACGTGAACAGTTAGTTAATCTTTTTAGTTACAAGCGGCCTGAGGGTGTCATCCTTTTTGGAAAGAACATGATGAGCTTCTTTAAGCTCATTAAGGCGTTGTTTAGAACGGATACTCATAACGTCAGTATAGGGCTGATGACAAATGTACTCACAAGGTGGTTTCATGCATAGTACCGCACTTTTTACCACGTCCTCTAATAATTATTTTGCTTTTGCCAAAACGATGTTGCGGTCTGTTAGAGATTTTCACGATGACATCGACCTGTATTTTCTTCTCGTAGACGAAACAGCCGATGAACAGATACTAGATCAAAAGGATTTGTTTCATCTATGCTTTGTTAGGGATATAGGGATAGGGGATTACAAAAAAATGGCGTTTGCCTATGATATTGTTGAATTTAATACGGCGGTAAAGCCTTTTTTTATCAATTATCTTTTTAGGCAGGGATACAAGAAAGTAATTTATCTAGATCCGGACATTCTCGTATGTGATCGCCTGGATGGGGCGCTGGATAAATTGGAGGACCACTCCATTGTCGTGACCCCCCATCAACTGTCGCCGGTCACCAATGTAGACCACTTTATTCCTTATCTACAATGGGAACAATCCGCTCTTCTGACCGGGATATTCAACCTTGGCTTCATTGGTGTTGCGAATTCCGAAGAAGGCAGAGCGTTCGTGGACTGGTGGAGCAACCGGTGTAAATATATGTGTTTTGTTGATCCGGGAGCAGGACTTTTTGTAGATCAGAAATGGGTCAATCTGGCAATGTGCTTTTATCCATCAACGTATATTTTGAGACACAAGGGCTACAATATGTGTGTATGGAACCTTCATGACCGGGTGCTGATTAAGGATCGAGTGAATGGAGCGGAGCCGCTCGTTTTTTATCATTTCAGCGCAATCGATATGAATGATCCCGAGATCATTTCCAAGCATGATAAAACATTGAAATTGACGGATCGCCCCGATCTCATCGATTTAGTACGGTCCTATCGTGAAAAGCTTAAACACAACGGCTACGATCATTTCCATGGGCTACCCTATACGTATGATTATTTTAGCGATGGCCGAAGGATCGACTCGCTTGAAAGGCGATTGTATTCTGCTGTCTCGGATAATTATCCCGATCCGTTCAGTACTCCAAGTAATGAATTTTATGCAGAACTGAAGAAAGAAAAGACGGTCAGGAACGGTAGCGAATTGCGTGCGCAATCAGATTCTTATCGAACGGAATAGCAAAACTTGCCATCAAGGCTATTTTCAAGATTATTGGTGCCAGGCGGTATGCCAGAATCATTCAGTGGTTTAATGTGGCTGGAAGGTTGCGCAGTCATACATTTCTTTTCGATTAGGCGTATATTGCTTCGGCTGACCAGGCGAAGCAGCAGTGCACCTCTTAGGTTTGCGAGAAGGAATACCGGGGAGCAATGAAGAAAGCATTGATAACAGGAGTTACCGGTCAGGACGGCGGCTATCTTTCGAGGGTCCTTTTGGAGAAGGGGTATAAGGTTTATGGCACGATAAGAGATTCCATCGCTCCTCACTCAAGAAATTTAATGATCCTCGGAATTGAGAAGAGCATCGAGTTGATCCCTGCGTGACCTCCTGGATTTATCAAATGTGATCAGGCTTCTCGAGAGAATCAAACCCGACGAGATTTATAACTTGGCCTCTCAAAGCTCTGTAGGCCTTTCATTCGAACAACCTATTGGAACGGTTGAATTCAACATCATGAGCACGATGAATTTGCTCGAGGCGATTAGGATCCTACCTATTAAAGCGAAGTTTTACCAGGCGTCTTCGAGCGAGATGTACGGGAAGGCGAACGAGTTACCTATCACAGAAAAAACAGCGCTGCACCCTGTCAGTCCTTACGCCGTCTCTAAGGCCGCGTCTCACTGGATGACCGTCAACTATCGCGAAGCCTACGGCGTTTTTTGCTGTTGCGGAATTCTCTTCAACCATGAGTCTGTTCTGAGAGGAGAACAATTTGTCACCAAAAAGATCATCTCCACGGCAGTGAGGATAAGTAGAGGATCAAAAGAGAAGCTCAAGTTAGGCAATATAGAGATCAAGAGGGATTGGGGCTTTGCACCCGAATACGTCAAGGCCATGTGGCTGATGTTGCAGCAAGATGAGCCGGATGACTATGTCATTGCTACAGGCGAAGCTCACAGTCTCCGGGAGTTCGTCGAACTCGCTTTCTCCTACGCGGGGTTGGACTGGAAGGAACATGTGGCCATCGATGAGGCCCTCTACAGGCCATCCGAAATTGATGTCATATACGGCAACCCCGCTAAGGCGAAAGCAAAAATCGGATGGGAATATAACCTTCCTTTTGAGAATTTGATCAAGTGGCTGGTCGAGGAGGAGTTGAAACACGGGGCAGAGGTTAATCCGGCTGAACGATGAGAATAGCATTTGAGATAGCAGGGGGAGATACATGGCAGGCCGGCATTTCCTATTTTAAGACCTTTGTCCACGCCCTGAAACAGACTTATGGTGAAGACGTGGCCCTCTATTTCATGTTGCCAGGCACTGGTATACCCTGAAGACATAGGTGAGGCAGCAGGAAGTTCTCGAAATGGCCGACTATCGCAAATGGACCGCCCTCTGGGTGGTAGAGCAGGCGATGAAATGTTTGTTCACTTGCGACCTGGGAAAAACTCGGGTCCTGAAACGTCACAAAATAGACGTTCTATTTGGTTTTCTCCTCTTGGACCGATATGGGCGGATACCCATCTTATCTTGGATACCTGATTTTCAGCATATCCACCTGCCAGAGATGTTTAGCGCTTCGGAGCGACGCCAGCGAGATCGGATATTTCTCCGCACGACTAAGATATCTCGCCGAGTTATCTTGATGAGCCAATCCGTTAAGAAAGACTTCGAAACTTTTGCTCCCGCAGTATGCCGGCAAAGCAAGAGTGCTTCGAGCGTGTAAACGAGATTCCTGAATCAATCTATGAAGCTGATTCGAAGTCGGTCTTGAATCTTTACCATTTGCCCGAGAAATTTGTCTACATTCCTAATCGGTTCTGGAAGCATAAGAACCATGAGATGGTCTTTCGGGCTCGTCAAGATCCTGAAAGAAAGTGGCGTGAAAGTCTTCGTTGTCTGCAGCGGTTATCCCGGGGATTATCGTCATCCCGGTTATTTCGCCGATTTGTTACGGAAGATGAGCCAGCTGGGGTATTCGAGATCAGGTAGCGTTACTCGGGCATGATTCCTCGAGATCATGTATTCGCTGCTGATGCGACAGGCCATCTGTGTTTTGAACCCTTCTCTGTTTGAGGGGTTCGGCTTGACGGTGGACGAAGCACGATCTCTGGGAAAGCGGGCTCTTCTTTCGGATATTCCGGCCCATCGAGAGCAGGATCCACCGAAGGCGAACTATTTCGATCCTTATAACTCCGAGGATCTTGCGGAAAAGTTAAGAATGATCTGGCGTGATGCTGAACCCGGTCCGGATATCGAACTCGAACTTGAAGCACGTCAGAGCCTTGTAGGAAGGATTCATGCGTGTGCTGAATCGTTCATGTCAGTTGTCAGCGAAGTTAGCAAAGGGTAAAAAGCGACGGGAAAATACGGTGAGTATTTAGGACAGTCGAACGACGTTGAACACTGGGGTGGTTCGCCGGGACGTTTATCATGCAGGAAGCAACGTTCTGGAGAAGATCCTCTGGGAACGGGCTGGAGGCTACGTGGATAGTTCCCTAGGATTTGCAGGTGACTTTGAGCTATGGACGCGATTTTTCCAGCACGCGGACCTGTATGCAGTAGGGGTTCCGCGAGGGAGGTTCCGACGACACGGAAATCAGAAGACAGAAGAACTATTTGAAAGAGTATCTGGAAGAGGCAGAATATGTTTTTTTGCGTAGATGGCGGAGCGCCCCTACGGAAAGCCTGAAAGCCTAATGCGTCGAATTCTACATTACGGAATTGGAGATCGTCGCTTTGCATGGCACTCGCTCCCTTGGCTCTGTACTTACGCATTTGCACAACCTTTATCCGGTTAAAGTCATCATTTGGACCGAGGGTAAATGGAAAGTCGCTAAGGACGATGTGGTGTGACTTTCTCTAACATTCCTGTGTCTTTTACCCATATGAGGAGATCCTGAGTGAGAATATCCGTAATCACACCATGTTTTAATTCTGAAATGTATATAGAAGAAACTATCGAAAGCGTTTTGAGTCAGCGTGGAAGTTTCGAAATCGAGTACATCATTGTCGATGGAGGATCCACGGACAGCACGATATCTATCATAAAGAAATACAAAGAATCGGTGGAATTTGGGAAATTGCCCGTTAGATGTAATAAAATGAGTGTTATGTGTCTTTCGGAAAGTGACAATGGTATGTACGATGCTCTAACGAAGGGATTCAAATTAGCAACGGGAGATATTGTTGCCTTTATCAACTCCGATGACGTTTACCTGCCGAATGCTTTTTCAATGTTAGTCGATATTTTCGAGAAGTATCCAGAAGTAGATTGGGTTACCGGGATGCAGATTGAGTATAATGAGATGGGCCAAATCGTAGAATGCATATTACCTTTTAAATATAATAGGAAACTCATTAGCAAAGGCCTGTACGGCTCAATTCTACCGTTTATCCAACAGGAATCAACCGTATGGAGAAGAAAGCTGTTCAATGGACTGGATTTTGGCTTGCTTAAGGAATATAAATTGGCCGGTGACTTTTATATGTGGTGCATGTTTTCGAAACAGGCAGAACTATATATCGTCCAAGGTGGTTTAGGAGGATTTAGGAACCGTGTTGATCAAGCTTCAAAACAGAAGAATGAATATTACAAAGAATTTTACAGCATTGCCGAAAAAAGAAAATTGAGAGATGTCATTGTGGCCTTCCTGTACGTTGTACCGACTTTCTTTTTTCCGAATGGATACAAAAGAAGATTGGACAGTAAAATCATCTATTCCGATCGGGGCCAATGGATAAAAAGGAGTGGCTAATTTGTAACCAAAACTATTTCGACAAAGGACTTAAGTAGAAGTGGTTTGGAAGAATAGGTAGATTATGCTTACTCTTTTTTCTTGTCCGAAACGCTTTCAGGGGATAGTAGCTCTTATCCAGAGGAATGCTATTCAAAGCTGGATAAATCTGGATCAAAATATAGAGATCATCCTTATGGGCGATGATGAAGGAATTCGGGAGGCGGCTTCTTTTTTTGGTGTGCGTCATATTCCGCAAGTGGCACGAAATGAATATGGAACCCCACTGTTGGACGACGTATTTTCAAAGGCGGAAACAGCTGCGAGCTATGATATCATGGGCTATATCAACGCCGACATTATTTTGTTGTCTGACATCATCAAAGCAGTGGAGTTTGTTGAAAGAAAGAGAAAAGCTTTCTTAATGGTCGGCAGACGATGGAACATTGACTTGGAACAGCAATTGGATTTTTCGGGGTCTGACTGGGAGGAACAGCTCCGTCTCATGTGCTCCGATCGGGAAACCCAACTCCGCCGGAGTGGATTGATTACTTCGTATTTCCCCGGGGTTTCTATCGTGGTCTTCTTCCGTTTGCTTTAGGGAGGGCTGCCTTTGATAATTGGCTTCTCTGGAAAGCCCGTTCCCTGGGCGCTCCGATCATAGATGCTTCTGAAGTTGTTACGGTTATTCATCAGAATCACGATTACTCACATCACCCCCAAGGGAAGAAAGGCGTGTGGTTAGGACTAGAAGCGGAGCGCAATCGTGAGCTGATGGGGGGAGGGCACCATTGCTTCACTTTGGCCGATGCCACCCATAGGCTGACGCCGGTCGGTTTGAAGCCAAATCTAAGTGCTGAACGCATGATCCGGATAATATGGACGCGCGGAAAGGCTCGATTCTTGCATTGGGTGTTGGCGAAAACATTTCCGCTCTGGCGTCGATTGGGATTGTATAAATCGAGAAATGCTCTCGGGGAATGATGCGAGGATCAGAAGAGGGGTTAATGAGTCACTTGTATTTCATGGTACAGAAGGATCGGTGTGTTCTTACCCTCCTCGCATTGCAAAACAGATGCGGAGGGAAAACCTGTGGGTTACACCCATTGAATCCATTAGAGGATGGCGACAGAATACGGTGAGTGTTTAGGACAGTTGGGGTCAATAGTTGAAAACTCCGGTAGCCTTCATTATTTTTAACCGGCCGGAGACAACGCAGCGCGTATTCGAGGAAATCCGGAAGGCCCGACCTCCTCTGCTTTTGTTGGTTGCCGATGGCCCACGGCCTGGCCATTCGAGTGATGTAGAGCAAGTGTGCACGAAACAAGGGCCATTGTCGATCAGGTAGACTGGGACTGTGAAATTCGGAAGAATTACTCAGACGTCAATCTCGGTTGAGGAAAGAGGGTGTCGAGCGGTCTCGACTGGGTTTTCAGCGAGGTGGAGGAAGCCATTATTCTCGAAGACGACTGCCTGCCCCATCCCACTTTTTTCCAATTCTGCGAGGAGTTGTTGGAAAAATATAGAGACAACGACCGGATCGGGCATATCGGTGGAGTCGATTTCCAGTTTGGAAGAAAGAGGGGGCCTTACAGTTATTATTTTTCTCGATATACCCACATCTGGGGGTGGGCCTCCTGGCGGCGCGCCTGGAAGGGATATGACCCGAACCTGGCGTTATGGCCGAAACTTAAGAAAGAGAAGTGGCTGCGACACTTTCTGGGCCATCTCTCTCTCGTCGGCTATTGGACGAACATCTTTGATAGGGTCTATCAGCGCGGCATCGATACGTGGGATTATCAGTGGACGTTTCACTGTTGGACTCAGAACCGGTTAGCCATTATCCCTAATGTCAATTTGATATCAAACATAGGTTTTGATACGAATGCCACTCATACGATGGGCCAGAGTAAGTTTAACAGCATGGAGACAGAGGCTATGGAGTTTCCTCTATCCCATCCTCTGGTCATTATGCGAGATCCCGCAGCAGATGAGTACACGGAAAAACATCACTACTTTATCAGGTTTTCCGCGTATCAACTATTGCATCGACTGATGAGATCCTTTCATGGAATGTAAGATCTGTTCGTCCAAGACATCGCTTTTCGGATCTGCGGTCTTGTTGAATAAACACAGGGTGCAGTACTTTCGGTGCGACGCGTGTGGATTCCTTCAGACGGAAGAACCTTACTGGTTTCAAGAGGCATATTGCGAGGTGATCGCACGTACCGATGTGGGCTTAGTTTCGAGAAACCTCGCCTTTTCACAGGTTACCCAGACCCTTATCTCTGTCTTCTTTGATTCGGACGGGAAGTTTCTGGATTACGGGGGAGGATATGGTCTACTCGTTCGAATGATGAGAGATCAGGGGTTTGATTTTTATTGGCATGACAAATGGTGCGACAACCTTTTCGCAAAGGCCTTTGAAGCCTCCGAGGCTGGCGCGGAGACCTTTGAATTACTCACCGCATTTGAAGTGTTCGAGCACCTGAGTGATCCCTTGGATGAGCTGACGGAGATGTTACGATTCTCGAAGAACATTCTCTTCAGTACGGAATTGCTTCCAGTGCATGCTCCGCCACTGGGGCAGTGGCCCTACTATTGCCTCGAACATGGGCAGCACGTTTCTTTTTACACGGTTTCTTCTCTATCGGCTCTGGCAAAGAGATTGGATGTCAATCTGTACTCGAACGGAAGGTCGCTTCATCTCTTTACGGAGAAGAAGCTCTCCTCACTTTTCTTCAGACTCCTCGCGCTCTATCCGATGGCACGGTTTCTCAACTGCTTCCAGTGGAGGAAAAGCTTGCTCAAACGAGATTATGAGGAAGCGATTAAGTCGTTGACTGTGAGGTCCGATGCAGTGGAGGAGAGGGGCCACCAGCGAGTCTAAGGCCATCAGAGGGCGACGGCGTGAGAATCGTTTACAGTCATGATATCTTTTCGTTTCAGTCCTATGGCGGGATATCGAGATACTTCGTTGAAATTGCTAAACGGATCCCGACCAACGAGGCCCAGGTCCAGGTCTTTGCGGGACTTCACATTAACGAATATTTGAAGGGGGTTCCGGGACTGATTGGTTTTAAGCTCCCTGCCCTTAAGAATAGAGGAGTGGCCGCGAGAATCATCAATGCCTCGATGTACATTGTGCGCAAGAGCATTAATAATTTGGTGCAGCGAGCCCTTATCAGGTCGGATCCTCAGACGATTTTGCATCTCAGTTACTACACTCGCCCACCTGCTAAAAGGAAGCTGAAACTCGTTGTGACTGTTTACGATATGATCCCGGAACTCTTTGGCCAATACTTCCCCCGTCATGATCGAACCACCCATCTCAAGAGGCTCTGCTGTGAGCAGGCCGACAAGATTATCGCAATTTCGAACTGTACCAAGAAAGATTTGACGGACTTGTTCGGCGTGACCGATGAAAAGATCGCCGTGATTCATCTCGGAAATCCTCTCGAAAAAGTTGTGCCGGGAGAATGGAAGGAGGCCATTCAGGCCCCCTACGTCTTCTACGTAGGAGCAAGAGGAGGCTATAAGAACTTCGATCGTCTTCTCCAGACATTTGCTCAGTCATCGTTGCTCCGCAAAAATTTCGCCTTGATCTGTTTCGGAGATCGATTCAGTCGGGCTGAGCAGGAAAGGTTGAAAGACTTAGGACTTGACCATCGGGTCCATCAGATCAGCGGAAGCGATTCCCTTCTGGCGAGCTATTACAAACATGCACGGGCTTTTGTGTTCCCGTCGCTGTATGAAGGGTTTGGTATTCCCCTGCTTGAGGCCATGGGCTTGGGATGTCCTGTCCTCTGTTCAAACCGAGGGCCCTTCCCGGAGATCGTAGCAGATGCGGGAATCTATTTTGATCCGGATGATGTGAATCATATGCAGTATATTCTTGAAAAAAAGCTATTTGATGACGCCTTATTGGAAGAGATGGTCAAACGGGGCTTTCAAAGGTCATCCGCGTTCAGTTGGGATCGGACAGCTCGTCAGACCCTTGCACTCTATCAGTCATTGTTATAAGTTGAGAATAAGGAACGGTTGATGCTCACCATCTTTTCTTGTCCGAAGCCTTTTCTGGGGCTCTTTAATATCATACAAAGGAATGCTGTCCAAAGTTGGCGAAGGCTTCGGCCAGAGGTAGAAGTTATTCTTATGGGTGACGACGAAGGCACGTCACAAGTGGCAAAGGAATTCGGCGTTCACCACATTTCCGATGTGGCACGGAATGCCTCCGGCACGCCATTGATTAGCTCACTCTTTGAGAAAGCCCAGGAAGAAGCGACGTGCGAAAGAATGTGTTATGTAAACGCGGATATTATATTGATGAGTGATTTCTTACAAGCAATAAAACGAGTAGCTGCGGAGATGCCCCGATCTCTCATGGTGGGTCGAAGATGGAATTTGGATTTAAAGGAACCTGTAGATTTCAACGCGAATTGGGAAGAATGGCTTCTCACCCAAGTCGCACATCGGGGGAAACTTTATTACCATTTCGCAATCGATTACTTTGTGTTCCCTAAGGGAATGTTGGGTGAAATTCCTCCTTTCGCCGTAGGTCGTCCTGCTTGGGATAACTGGGTACTTTATCGGGCTTGCAGTGAGAATATTCCTGTTGTTGAATTGACCAGAGCGGTCACGGTGGTTCATCAGAGCCACGATTACTCTCATCATCCGAGTGGATGGGCCGGGGCAATGAAAGGGGAGGAGTCAAAACAGAATATTAAGCTTGCCGGTCAAGTTGGACATGCGTACAGTCTTCTGGATGCCCAGTATTGTCTCACGCAGAAGGGGGTGAAACTGAAAGCCACCCCCTTTTATTCGCCGTACTATTTTTATCAGCTCTTTGTGAGGTTTTCAGAGTCCCATCGGTTCTTGAAACCGTTGGTACAGTTTATCAAGATGATCGGAGACCGTTTCTCGTCCCGTCCCTGCTAATTTTCAGTGAGTGGCTTGATCGGTGGAAGTAACCGTGATAAAGATAGGCCAGGCCGACCCGTATGGAATCTGAGAAAAAAACATTGGTGGTCATTCCCGCGTTTAATGAAGAAGCTTCTATAAAGAGGGTGATCGAGGGGGTGAGGAGCACTCTTCCACAATCGACGATCCTTGTCGTGAATGATGGGTCCAAGGATCTCACATCAAAAAAGGCCAGAGGCTATGAGGCAACTGTTCTGGATCTCCCCTTCAACCTCGGAATCGGTGGAGCCATGCAAGCCGGATATAAATATGCCAATGAGAAAGGTTACGACATCGCGATTCAGGTGGATGCAGATGGACAGCACGATCCAAGAGAAATACCAAAGCTTCTTCACGCATTAAGTGAGAAAAAGGTGGATATGGTGATTGGTTCACGTTTCCTCGGCGATTCGGAATTTAAGTCATCCCTGATGAGGAGGATAGGAATTTCCATCTTCTCCCGGGTGATTTCAACGATTGCCAAGCAGAAGATTACAGACCCCACCTCCGGATTTAGAGCGGCGAATCGAAAGGCGATTCAATTATTTGCCTCGAATTATCCGCAGGATTATCCGGAGCCGGAAGCCGTGGTCTTACTCCATCAATGTCGTCTTAAGATGGGAGAAGTCCCGGTTGGGATGAGTCAGAGATATTCCGGGGAGTCTTCGATCACGAAGATCAGGTCTGTCTATTATGTGGTAAAGGTTCTGCTGGCGATTATTGTAGATTGTTTTAAAAAGCCGCCTTTTTTAGAGGGAGGAGGAGCGATGTTGATCAAGGTTCAGATCGTTGTCGGATTGCTCAGTATTTTTCTGCTCTGGACTACCTTTGAACTGGTCCGGAAGAATCGGTTACGGGAGGAGTATGCGATCCTCTGGCTTTTTACGGGGATCGTGGTTTTAGTCTTGAGTCTATGGCCTGAGTTTCTTCTCTCGCAGTTTTTTGCAAGAATTACTGGCATTTTCTATTTGTCTGCAGTCGTAGTTATCGCCTTTCTCTTCCTTCTCCTCATCGTCCTCCATTTCTCAGTGGTGATTTCTAGGTTAACTAATCAAAATAAAGAACTGGCCCAACGCCATGCCCTTCTTGAATTGGAGTTCAAAGAGCTCAGAAGGCATTACCTCCCACTGGATAAGCCTTCTTCATGAAAGGATGGAGTCTTTACAACAATCAAAAACAGGAAGAAAGATCTCATTCCGTTTAGCTCTATGGCCTTTTTGATACTTCGACGGCGCCAAACCCCATCCTTTGGGACGGGGTCAAAAGCGCCGCTCAGTATCAACCCAAACGCCTGGCTTTAGACCGGGGAAAGTCGAAGGGCTGATTTTTCTACGGTCGTGTGTGTTGGTTACTTCGCCATCCCACACCATTTCAGAAGAGGGGACACCGCGTGGAAAGGCTTTCAGCCGAGCCCACTTTTGTGAGATAGATGGTCTGTGATGGAATGATCTTGGGGATTCTCCTATTGAGGCAATTTAATTCAGAACGATTTATTTCTTTTCAATTTTAACCGAGAGAACAGTTAGGCGTTGAGGTCGTGTGCACCCAGGCGGCCTTTGATAAGGCCTTTGAAAAAAAATCCATCCTGCTTTATCAAAAAGATGACACCCATTGGAATGCAACTGCGGTTAGAATTGCTGTAGATTGGCTTACAAAAGTGATTCAGAACAAAGATGAAGCTGTCCCCCATTCTTAAAAAGACTCGTAGATGGAGGCCGAGACACCCATTGGGACGGAGATGGCGTCCGATGGATGGCGGATTTGATTGTGAAGGCCATTGAGGAGAGGGAATAACCGTTATTCCGCTGCGGAATGATTCCGCCGGCCACGGGTCTTCCATCCTTTCCTAATACAAACCTTCCCATCTCAGGGATTTCATTAAGAAGATCTACCACCGTCTTTCCATCAAGCTGAATCAGGACGTCTGCCACCTCTGCGTTCTGGATGGATAAAGCATCTTCCTCCGTTAATTTGATAGAGGTAGGGTCAAATTTCTCATAAATCTTTTCAATTCAGCAAGGGATCTCCTACGTCACGCATTTGAAAAGAAGCGGGTCTCCCTTCTGATGGACGGCCTGCCTCCTCCAAAAGATGTTTTCCCTTGATAAAGGGAAATGGTTTTGTTAAAAAAAGAGTTAAAAAAGAAGGGATGGAGAGAAAGAAGATGTCAAAGGTATTAGTCACCGGAGGTGCGGGGTTTATCGGGTCAAACCTGACGGAGGCCGTGCTCCAGAGAGGCCATTCCGTTCGAGTTCTAGACGATTTTTCGACGGGCAAAAGAGAGAACCTGATTTTTGAGAAAGCCTATCCTTCTCTCGAGATCATCGAAGGAGACCTCCGGGACCTCAGCTCCTGCCGGAAGGCGGTCCAAGGAATGGAATATGTATTCCATCAAGGTGCCCTGCCGTCGGTTCAACGTTCCGTCGAGGATCCGGAAACCTCCCATGCAGTCAATGTGGGAGGGACCTTGAATATCCTCCTTGCCGCCAGGGAAAAAGGGGTGAAAAGAGTCATGTATGCCGCCTCTTCCTCCGTCTACGGAGATACCCCCACGTTGCCGAAGCATGAAGAAATGCCCCCCAATCCTCTCTCACCCTATGCCCTACAAAAATATATTGGCGAGCAATATTGCCGGCTTTTTTACCAACTCTACGGCCTCGAAACCGTTTCTCTCAGGTATTTCAATATCTTTGGCCCAAAACAGGATCCGAACTCGCTTTACTCTGCCGTCATCCCCAAATTCATCGATGCCCTGCTTCAGGGGAGTCCCCCGACCATTTACGGAGACGGAGAGCAGTCTCGAGATTTTACATTTATTGAAAATGTGGTCCAGGCCAATCTTCTCGCCATGTCTGCGGCCCGCCTCCACGGAGAAGCCATTAATATTGCCTGTGGAAAAAGAATCTCGCTGAACCAATTATTGAGTGTCCTGAAAGAGATCCTTGGATCGAAGCAATCCCCGCGTTATCAAGAGATGCGGAAAGGAGACGTAAAGCACTCTCTGGCAGATATCCGCAGGGGGAAGGAAATTATAAATTATGAACCAACCGTGGGGATTGAGGCCGGATTGAGAAAGACGGTCGATTTTTTCAAGGGCCAGAAGAAATCTTGAAGGAATAGAACAAATGATCAGGATGAAAGAACGAAAAAAACTGGAATCGATATTGAAAAGTTTTCCTAGAGTCAAACTCTTGGTGGTCGGCGACATTATGATGGATCGTTCCATCCTGGGCAAGGTGTCTCGGATATCGCCGGAAGCCCCTGTTCCGGTCATCATTGCAGAGACAGAGGATTTCAATCTCGGAGGGGCTGCCAATGTCGCTCATAATATTCGCTCCCTCGGGGGAACCGTGTCGCTCTGCGGAATTATCGGGGATGACGAAAACGGGCGAAAGCTATATCGAAGGATCGTTGAAAGGGGAATCCAAGGGCAGGGGATATTTTTCGAGCAAGGGAGACAGACGACGGTCAAGACAAGAATTATTGCTCACCACCCTCATTATCAGCAGTTGGTTCGGGTCGATCGGGAGACGACCGACCGTCCCAAGGGGGCGACTTTCAGAAATCTATCAAGGTTTCTGACGGAAAAAATGGAGGAATTCGACGGGATCGTTATTTCCGATTACGGGAAAGGTTTATTGACGAGAAAACTCATTCAAACCGTGATTAAGAAAGCGAAGAAGTCGAAGAAGTTGATCATGGTTGACCCCAAATTGAAGAATTTCTTCGCTTATAAGGGAATTACCGTCATTACGCCAAATACCAATGAAGCCAGCGAAGCATCCAGAATCCCTGTCACCGATCAATTCTCCGTCGATAAAATGGGAAGGACTCTGTTGAGGAGGTTGAAATGCAGTGCCTTGGTCATCACCCAGGGAGAAAAGGGGATGACCATTTTTGAGCCCAATCAGAAACCCTATCGTGTCCCCACGGTCGCGAAAGAGGTTTACGATGTGACGGGTGCGGGAGACACAGTGATCGGAACGATGGCCCTTGCCCTAGGAACAGGACCCGCAGTAAGCTATAAAGATGCAGCAAGCTTAGCGAACTATGCAGCGGGGATTGTGGTCGGAAAGGTGGGAACCGCGATTGTAAACAAAGAAGAATTGTTGAACGTGATCCAGGAGAAAAACTGAGCCTTGGTGGCTCCGGGTTTTTCTTACCATCCGCCGGAGAAAAGCGACTGAAAACAGAAAGACCCTGCCTCAGCACCGAGGATAGGGTCTTTCATTTTTGTCCCTTTTGGTCGCGGCCGAGCCTGCCTGCCGACAGGCTGGTTTGTCAATAAAAGTGACCGGCAAGTGCCCCGCAGGCCCTGCCTTGTAGGCGGGGTTAAGGGGCACAATCAAAAAGATATTTCTTTTCCGGGAAGCCCCGGCCTGTGGCCGAGGAGCTTCATTATGTTTCGAGAACGAAAATGATTTCCAACCTCACCCTGTATTCAATGATCTTTGAGTTTTCCACTGCCACCCGCATTTCAGCAACACGCATTCCGGTGATACCTCTTAAGGTTTTTGTCGCTCTTGCGAAGCCAACCTTGATGGCATCCTCAAAATTCTTTGAGGACCCTGCGATGATTTCAGTCACCCTCGCGATCCTTGGTTCTCCCATGCCGATCACCTCCTTTTGTTAAAATGGGTGTCAATACCGAAGTCTATACAGAAAACCTGAAGGATGTCAATGAGAAAAATTGCCCACCTTGAGTTTATTTTTCTACGAATAGTTGTCGACACCAGGAGGCGAGTTATGAAGCTCCCCGCCGCAGGATGGCGCTCCTACCCGGGGGCAACGTACTATGATTTGTAGGGTGCCCCTTGGCTCCGACCCGAGCTTTTAAGGTGCGAGCGAGATCGGATGTTGCGGAGAACCTCATCGGTATCAAAGACCAAAGCTTGATAAGGGTCCGGGACTCAATCCCTAAGGGTTTACCCTGGTCGTGGATAAGGAAAAACTGGAGGTGTGTAAGAGAAAATTGTTGAGAAAGATATTGATAAATTTTAAGATTGTGTTATAAAATGAAATTTCAATAATATTTAATAACTTACACGTTGTCTGAAGAATGATAGATGAGGGAATGAATGGTTTCTCGGTCTTTTGAGAAGCTCGGCCTCATTCAGCAGTTTATCCGTTATCTTTCTTTAGAGAAGAATGCTTCTCCTCATACCTGCCGGTGCTATAGGAAGGATTTGGAGGGGTTTGAGGATTTCTTAAGGAGTTCAGGGATGTATCTCAACCCTGCGGGAGATGTTGAGATAGAAAAAGTGGATCGGATGGCGATTCGAAAATACATGAGCTTCCTTCACCGGAAGAATAAGAAGAGTTCTATTGCCAGGAAGATTTCAACGCTGCGGTCTTTTTTTAGATATTTGATCCGAGAGCAGGTGATTCCTTCTAACCCGGCCAAGAGTGTTTCATCTCCGAAGGTGGAAAAGGCCCTTCCCACCGCTCTGACGGTCGATGAGGCCTTCCGGCTGATGGAATCACCCAAGAATATTCCCGAGAAGTCTTCAGAAGTGTCAAAGGAGGGTCGCTCAAGAGATCGAGCCATTCTGGAACTTCTTTATTCAAGCGGATTACGGGTGAGTGAATTGGTCGGGCTGAATTTGGACCAGTTGAACCCAGATTTGGGCATTGTGAGAGTGATGGGAAAGGGGAGGAAGGAGCGCATTGTTCCTGTTGGGGGGAAGGCGCTGGAGGCACTGAAGGTTTATTTGGAAGAAAGAGGTGGATCGAGGGGAGAAGACCCCATTTTTAGGAACTCCTTGGGTGGAAGGTTAACGACACGTTCCGTGGGAAGGTTGATTAAGAAGTACACGAGGCATTCTGGCATTTCCCGGAGAGTCAGCCCCCATAGTCTCCGGCACACGTTTGCAACGCATCTCTTGGATGCGGGAGCGGATATTCGAGAGATTCAAGAGATGTTAGGGCACTCGAGTCTCTCGACGACCCAAAGATACACCCACGTAAGCGTGGGAAGATTGATGGAGGTCTACGACAAAGCTCATCCCCGCAGTTTCAAAAACCAACACCGGCAAGGTAAGGGGGGAGAGGGTGGATGAGCACCTTCTGGAATTGGGGTAGTCCAGAAAACAAGAACTTCATCTTACGGCAAGGGTTAAGATGCCCGTTTCGTCACTCGGTTACGTCTTTGGTCTTAAGAATTTCACGTAACCTTTCAACATTAGACCAAACAGGCTTCGTCGCCGTAACCTTAACCTAAAGAACAGATGATTTTCATGGTTCACGGAGAGAGTATGATGCATCAGATGCATGCCACTACGGTTTTGGGAGTTCGGCACAAGGGGAAGGTGGTCATGGCGGGAGATGGCCAGGTGTCTCTTGAACATACCATCATGAAACATACCGCCCGGAAGGTTCGAAGGATTTACCATGATAAGGTTCTGGCCGGTTTTGCGGGGGCCACGGCGGATGCCTTCACTCTTTTTGCAAAGTTTGAAGAAAAATTGGATCAATTCAGCGGGAATCTACTCAGGGCAGCCGTCGAGTTGGCCAAGGATTGGAGGACCGACCGGATCCTCCGGAGGCTGGAAGCTTTGCTCATCGTCGCTGACTTTGAGCACACGCTCGTGATCTCTGGAAATGGAGATGTCATTGAACCCGACGATGGGGTGACCGCCATTGGAAGTGGTGGGCCTTATGCCCATGCGGCTGCCAAGGCACTGACGGAATTTTCAAACCTTGACGCCAAGGCCATTGCGGTAGAGGCGATGAAGATTGCCGCCTCCATCTGCATTTATACCAACGATCAAATTATCGTAGAGGAATTGTGATGAAGACCTTCACTCCCCGCGAGATTGTTTCTGAACTGGATAAGTACATTGTCGGCCAAAGGGATGCGAAGCGGGCGGTTGCGATTGCATTGAGAAACCGTTGGAGACGTCAACAGGTTCCCGAACCTCTTCGGGATGAAATTGCCCCCAAGAACATCATCATGATTGGTCCCACAGGGGTGGGCAAGACGGAAATCGCTCGAAGGCTGGCGAAATTGGCCCAAGCTCCTTTCCTGAAGATTGAGGCCTCCAAATTTACGGAGGTCGGCTACGTCGGCAGGGATGTGGAGTCGATGATCCGCGACCTCACAGAGCTGGCGGTCAATATGATGAAATCTGAGGAGTCACGTAAAGTCCAACAGAGAGCGGACGAGGTGGCTGAAGAGAGGCTCCTGGATTTGCTCCTTCCCTCCCCGGGGAAAGGGGCGCCGAAGGAAGGCGAAGATCAGCGGCCCACCCGTGAAAAGCTTCGAAAGTTGCTGAAGGCCGGAAAATTGAATGATAAGTTTGTGGAAGTGGAGATTGTCGACCGAAACCTTCCCGTCGTGGAGATCTTTTCTGCTTCTGGATTGGAAGAAATGGATATCAACATTAAAGACATGTTTGGAAGCCTCTTTCCGAAGAAGAAAAAGCAGAGAAAGGTCAAGGTCCCGGAGGCCCTCACGATTCTCTCCCAGGAAGAGGCGTATAAGCTGATCGATATGGATTCGGTGATCAAACAAGCCGTTGAGCGGGTCGAACAATCAGGGATTATTTTTCTCGATGAAATCGACAAGATCGCCGGGAGAGAAAGCACGTTGGGTCCGGACGTGTCCCGGGAGGGCGTCCAAAGAGACATCCTCCCCATCGTGGAAGGGACCACCGTGACGACGAAATATGGGATGGTCAAGACAGACCATATTCTATTTATCGCTGCCGGAGCCTTCCATGTTTCCAAGCCCTCGGATCTCATTCCTGAACTCCAAGGCCGTTTCCCGATCCGGGTGGAATTGGATTCTTTGGGGAAGACGGATCTCGTACGAATCCTCACCGAACCGGAAAACGCCTTGATCAAACAGTACAGCGCTCTGTTGGACACCGAGTCGGTCAAGGTGAAGTTTACGGAAAATGGTATCGCAGAGATCGCCGAAATGGCGGCTTTGATTAATGAAAGGACGGAGAACATTGGAGCCAGGCGGCTTTACACGATGATGGAGAAATTACTGGATGAGATTTCATTCGACGCCCCTGAGATGTCGGGAAAAGACATAGTGATCGATGTCCAGTATGTTCAAACGAAGCTAAGGGATTTCGTACAGGACGAAGACCTGAGCCGGTATATCTTATAATGAGTTCGGAGTCGTGGGTAGCTCAAAGCTTAATGTTGAAGGCCGGATCTTGCCTTGAGCCTTGAACTTTCAGCCTTCAGCAGAAATGACCCCGAACGCTGAACTAAGGCGAGGAATCATCGCTATGGAAAATCCCATTGACAAGGCCAAGGTGCTGGTGGAAGCCCTGCCTTATATTCGGCGATTCTACGGCAAGACCATCGTGATCAAATACGGGGGAAGCACGATGGAGGAAGAGAGGATGAAGCGGAGCTTTGCGCTCGACGTCGTCCTCTTGAAATATATCGGCCTCAACCCCGTGGTCGTCCACGGCGGAGGGCCTCAGATCGGTCAAATGCTGACCAAAATAGGAAAGAAATCCCAATTTGTGGAGGGGATGAGGGTTACGGATCGAGAAACGATGGACGTCGTAGAAATGGTTCTGGTCGGAAAGGTGAATAAGGAGATTGTTTCGCTGATTAACCAGCAGGGAGGGAAGGCCGTCGGACTGAGCGGAAAAGACGGACGTCTTATCACCGCCAAGAAGTTGAAATTAACGAAGAGCGGCGGTAAGGGTAAAAGGCCAGAAGTCATCGATATTGGGATGGTGGGGGAAGTAAAGACAATCAACCCGGGGGTGGTCGAAGCCCTGGAGAAAGAGAATTTCATCCCTGTCATTGCGCCCGTGGGTGTCGGGGAGGAGGGGGAGACGTATAATATCAACGCCGACCTGGTGGCTGGAAAGATTGCCGCTGCCTTGAAAGCAGAGAAGCTGATTTTGCTTACCGATGTGGAAGGCGTGATGGATGGGAAACATCGGCTGATTCCTACGCTTGATGTTAAACAAGTCAAAAGGCTCATCTCCCAAAAAATCATCTCCTCCGGGATGATCCCAAAGGTAAATTGCTGTCTGGGCGCGTTAGAAGGGGGGGTGGCGAAAACGCATATTATCGACGGAAGACTGGAACATGCCATCCTGTTAGAAATTTTTACCGACGTAGGGATTGGAACGCAGATCACGAAACAATAGAATAACAAAGTCGAAGCACGAAATCCCTGCCATCGCGCAGGCAGGCGAAATTCGAAACAAGCACGAATTTTTGAAATAAAAATTTCCAAAACGGAGAGTTTAAAGATTTGAACAGTTGAATTTGTTTCGGGATTCGATATTCGGATTTCGGATTTTTCTGTAAGGGAGTGACCATGGATTCTCAAACCTTGATGATGTTATCTGAACAGGTTGTGGCCAATACCTATGCCCGCTATCCCGTTGTTCTTGTCAGAGGGAAGGGAACTCGGGTCTGGGATTTGGAAGGAGAAGAATACCTTGATTTTTTGTCAGGCCTGGCGGTCTGCAATTTAGGGCACTGCCATCCAAGAGTGGTCAAGACCATTCAAGAACAAGCAGAGAAGTTGATTCATGTTTCAAACTTCTATTATATCGAACCGCAGATCCAACTCGCTTCGCTTCTATGTAAGCATTCCTTTGCGGATAAAGTCTTCTTCTGCAATAGCGGGGCCGAAGCCAACGAGGGAGCGATCAAATTGGCCCGGAAATATGCAAAAGAGAAGGTCGGGAAAGACCGGTATGAAATCATCACCATGGAGCGTTCCTTTCACGGAAGAACTCTGGCGACCCTGACGGCAACGGGCCAAGAGAAGTTCCACAAAGGTTATGACCCTCTGATGCCCGGGTTTAGGTATGTTCCCTTCAACGACATCGGGGCAGTGAAACATGCCATCGGACCCGGAACGTGCGCTGTCATGGTGGAACCCATCCAGGGAGAGGGAGGGGTGAATTGCCCATCCGAAGGTTACCTGAAAGCCCTTCGGGAGATCTGTGACGAAAAGAAGCTCCTCCTCATCTTTGATGAAGTCCAGGTGGGAATGGGCCGGACCGGGAAGCTTTTCGCTTATGAGCACGAAAGGGTTGAACCGGATGTCCTTACGCTTGCAAAATCATTGGCAGGAGGAGTTCCTATCGGAGCTTTGTTGATCAAAAAGGGAGTTGCAGATAGTTTCAAGCCTGGGGATCATGCCTCCACCTTTGGGGGAAACCCCCTGGCCAGCGCAGCAGGTGTGGCCGCCTTGACGGCGATATTGGAAGAGGGGATGTTGGAAAATTGCCAAAAGATGGGAGACTACTTCTTCGCTGAGCTTGACAAGACGAAGAATAAGTTTCCTTTCATAAAAGAGGTTCGGGGGAAAGGTTTGATCTTGGGCATGGAACTGAAGATAGAGGGGGGGGCTATCGTTAAGGAGATGTTGAAGAAAAGAATTCTCATCAACTGCACAATGGGAAATGTTCTCCGGTTCCTCCCCCCTCTGATTGTCACCCAGGAAGAAGTCGACCGGGTCGTCACAGCATTGGAAGAAGTCTTAGAAGGGTTGAAGTTATGAGTTCGGAGTTGAGAGTTCGGAGAAGAGAATTGACTCCGAACCCCGAGCTAATGACTCCGAACTGAATTACCTTTCAACAAAGGAGGCAACATGAAAGGCGGGGTTAAGAAGGTCGTCCTGGCTTACTCCGGGGGTTTGGACACCTCGATCATTTTGAAATGGTTGAAAAATGAGTTCGGGTGTGAGGTCATTGCTTTTACTGCCGACGTCGGACAGGCGGAAGAGATTGATCATTTAGAAGAAAAGGCGATTGCCACGGGTGCCAGTAAAGTCTACATCGAAGATCTGAGAGAGGAGTTCGTCCGGGATTACGTTTTTACAGCGATCAAGGCGAACGCCGTGTATGAAGGAACTTATCTCCTCGGCACGTCGATCGCCCGGCCTTTGATTGCCAAAAGGCAAGTGGAGATCGCCCAGTTAGAGGGGGCCGATGCGGTGTCCCATGGGTCCACGGGGAAGGGGAATGACCAAGTCCGGTTTGAATTGACATACTATGCCCTGAATCCTTACATCCGGGTGATCTCTCCCTGGAGGGAGTGGCAATATAAGTCGAGAGAGGATTTAATCGCCTATGCCCGAGAGAACGGGATCCCCGTTCCTGTGACAAAGGAGAAACCCTATTCGTCCGACCGAAATCTCCTGCACATCAGCTTTGAAGGAGGGATTCTGGAGGACCCCTGGTCCGAACCCTCAGAGGATATGTTTATCCTCTCCGTTTCTCCGGAAAAGGCCCCGGACCGTCCCACCTATATTGAAATTGATTTCAAGAACGGGGTTCCGGAACGGATTGACGGCAAGGCCCTTTCTCCGGCGGCCCTCCTGTCCCGTTTGAATGAACTGGGAGGTCGAAACGGAATCGGCCGGGTGGATATGGTGGAGAACCGCTATGTTGGAATGAAATCAAGAGGAGTCTATGAGACTCCGGGGGGGACTATCCTTCACGTCGCCCACCGAGCGATCGAATCGATCACGATGGACAGAGAGGTCATGCATCTCCGAGATAGCTGGATTCCGAAGATAGCGGAGATGATCTATTATGGGTACTGGTTTTCACCCGAGATGGAGATTTTGAAGAATGCAATCGATGAAACGCAGAGGGACGTGACCGGGACGGTTCGCCTGAAGCTCTACAAAGGGAACTGTACGGTGGTCGGGAGGAAGTCTGAAAAATCGCTCTATCATGGGGCCTTTGCCACCTTTGAAAAAGATACCGTTTATAATCAGAAGGATGCCGAGGGATTTATCCGGCTTAATGCCTTAAGACTTCGAATCCGAAGGATGATGAGAGATAAGTAAGTTCGGAGTTGGGAGTAAAGAATAAGAAATGATCATTAGGAGATGAGAACTGGGAAGGTAGAGTTTCTCCGAGCTAAGACCGCCGAGTTTTGAGCTTCAAATTTAAGAAAGAGGAAAGGTATGAAGGAACGTTATCAACCCAAAGAGATTGAAGAAAAGTGGCAAAAGATCTGGGAGAGCCAGAATCTCTTCAAAGTGACGGAAGATCCGAAAAAAGAAAAGTACTACCTACTTGAGATGTTTCCCTATCCCTCTGGCAAAATCCACATGGGCCATGTTCGTAATTATTCCATCGGCGATGTGGTCGCCCGGTATAAGAAGATGAAGGGTTTTAATGTCCTTCACCCGATGGGATGGGATGCCTTTGGCATGCCCGCTGAAAACGCGGCCATTGAACGCGGCGTTCATCCTGCAAAATGGACGTATGAAAATATCGATACCATGCGGAAACAGTTGAAGCGGATGGGCTTCAGCTATGATTGGGAACGGGAATTTGCCACTTGCGATGTTTCCTACTACAAGTGGGAACAACTCTTTTTCCTAAAGATGTTCGAAAAAGGTTTGGCTTACAAGAGGAGGTCCTTTGTCAATTGGTGCGAGATCTGCCAGACCGTTTTAGCCAATGAGCAGGTGATGAGCGACGGGACCTGCTGGCGCGGCCATGCCGATGATCCGGGTGTCACACAGAAAGAATTGGATCAATGGTTCTTCAAAATCACAGGATACGCAGAAGAACTTCTGGCGGGGTGCGATCAACTGAGCGGATGGCCCGAACGGGTTCTGACCATGCAGCGCAACTGGATTGGAAAGTCGATCGGCGCTGAGATTCATTTTCCTTTGATGAATTCGAAAGAATTCATCAAGATTTTCACCACGCGGCAGGATACTGTTTTTGGCGCAACCTTCATGAGCCTGGCACCCGAACATCCCCTCGCGCTGAGCCTGTCAAAGGGGACTCCACAGGAGCAGGCCGTGGGAGAATTCGTCGAGCGGATGCGACGGCAGGATAAAATAAAGAGAACGGCTGAGACGACGGAGAAAGAGGGTGTTTTTACGGGGGCTTATTGCCTGAATCCTATGACCAAAGCCAGAATGCCCATCTTCGTTGCCAATTTTGTCTTGATGGAATATGGGACAGGGGCGGTGATGGCGGTGCCAACCCACGACCAGAGGGACTTTGAGTTTGCAAAAAAATTTGGACTGTCCTTGATCGTTGTGGTTCAACCGGAGGATCGGAAATTAGATGCGGATAAGATGACGGAAGCCTATGAAGGAGAGGGTTCGCTGGTCAACTCCGGCCAATTCAATGGCGTGTACAGTGTCAAAGCAAGGGAGATGATCGCCCAGTATCTTGACGAAAAGGGGCTGGGCGGGAAAAGAATCACTTACCGGTTGAGGGATTGGGGGATATCGAGACAGCGATATTGGGGAGCACCCATTCCCATTATTTACTGCAACCGATGCGGAACCGTGCCCGTTCCTGAAAAAGACCTTCCGGTCGTCCTCCCTTTCAATGTGGAGATCACGGGGTTGGGCAAGTCGCCTCTTTCCGGGTTAAAAGAGTTTGTGGAGGCCCGATGTCCTCAATGTGGTGAACCCGGGAAAAGAGAGACAGACACCATGGACACCTTCGTCGAATCCTCATGGTATTTTGATCGGTTTGCATGCCCCGACTACGACAAAGGTCCTTTGGACAAGAAGCGGGTGGATTACTGGATGCCTGTGGATCAATACATCGGGGGGATTGAGCATGCGATCCTTCATCTCCTCTATTCCCGATTTTTTACTCGAGTTTTAAGGGAGATGGGATGGGTCGGCGTGGATGAACCCTTCACAAACCTTCTGACCCAAGGGATGGTTTGCAAGGAGGTCTACGAATGCCCGAAGGACGGCTACCTCTATCCGGAAGAGGTGGAAGAGCCGGGCGAGACGATTCGCTGCCGGAAGTGCGGCAGTCCGGTTTCTATCGGAAGGATCGAGAAGATGTCCAAGTCGAAGAAGAACGTGGTGGACCCCGAATACTTGATCGAGAAATACGGCGCGGATACGGCCAGAATGTTTTGCCTCTTCGCCTCCCCGCCGGAGAAGGATCTGGATTGGAGCGACCAAGGGGTGGAGGGATCCGCCCGTTTCCTCAATCGGGTGTGGAGGCTCTTCGACGAGCAACATCTTCGCCTTCAAAAGGTAAGACCCTTTCCTTTCGGAGCAGCCCTTGAAGGAGAGCATAAGTCTTTGCGACAAAGGATCCACAAGACGATCAAAAAGGTGACCGAAGATATAGAGCGATTCCATTTCAACACCGCCATCAGTGCCGTCATGGAATTGGTGAACGAGGTCTATGTCTCAGAGGTGAAAGACCGGACGGACGAGATTTCGGAGAGGGTGATACGCGAGTCGCTTGAGGCAGTGGTCGTTTTACTGTCTCCCTTTGTTCCTCACTTTGCAGAAGAACTCTGGGAGGCTTTAGGGAACCGGGAATCGATCATCAAAACCCGATGGCCCGAATACGACCCGGAAGGGGTCTTGGAAGAGGAAATATTGATCGTCATTCAGGTCAACGGGAAATTGAGGGATCGGATGACCATCCCTGTGTCGTACGGAGAGGAGGAAGTAAAAGCCTGGGCATTGAAGAGTGAGAGAATTCGGAAATTGGTTGAAGGCAAGGAGATCAAACGGGTGATCCTCGTACCCAAGAAACTCGTCAATATCGTGTGTTGATCGGAAAACAAAATGCGGAATGTGGAATTCGGAATTCGGAATTTAAATTCGCAATCATCCAGCACTGATAGATTGAAAAGAAATGTCCCTTCAATGTCACTCCTGCGAAAGCGGGAGTCCAGAAGTTCAAGGGACGAGGTTCTCCACATCAAGTGCGGAGTGTACCTGGCGAAGTTTATCCCGTTGAAGAAGGGCGTAGAAATGACATCCCGGAGTCCGAGGGGGGATTTCCAGTGGCCAGCGAATCTCATTGTAAAAAGACCCCGTATTCCGCGCTCCGCATTCCGAAATTACGCTAACGTACTATTCATCCTATGCATGCTGCTCCTCACAGCCTGTGGCTACCAGATGGTGGGGAAGGAGACACATGTCCCCCCTGGGCTGAGTTCCGTCGCCATCCCCACCTTCAAGAATCGCACCTATGAACCTGGAATCGAGGTTCCTTTTACCCAGGCCTTTTTGAGGGAGTTCATCCTGGATCGAAGAGTCAACGTCGTGGACCGGGCGCAGGCGGACTCCCTGTTGGAAGGGGTCATAAAGGATTTTAGGTTCTACTCGGTTTCCTACGACCAATCTGGCTTCGTCTTGGAATATCAAACCATTGTCGTGCTCGACGTGACTCTGAAGGACCGGGAAGGGAAGGTTCTCTGGGAGCAGAGAAATTTTTCAGAAACCCAATGGTTTCGGGCTTCTTCGGGCGTTCTGACCAACGAAGCGAACAAGGCCGCTGCGGTTCAACGGATCGGAAAGCTTGTAGCAGGACGGCTTCGAAATCGTTTCTTTTATAATTTTTGACCGGAGAGTGCCCCCCGGTCAAAACAGTATACCATAGGGTAAGGGGCACCGTTAAGAGGGTATTTCCTCTCCATGAGACCCCGGCGTGCCTGCCCCGTGCTGATGGGGTGACCGTGGAGCTTCACAAAATAAAACGTTTTCCTCCGCCCCTGCCTGCAGCAGGCAGGCCCGCCTTCCCTTGGAGGGAAGCAAAGGAGGAGGAAGGGAAAATCATCTATGTACTCCGCTTCAGATTTAAGAAAGGGATTGAAAGTCATCATTGATGGGGAACCCTACGTGGTGACGGTATTTGATTTTTCGAAGCCCGGAAAGGGTCAAGCCCTCTATCGGACGAAACTGAAGAATATGATCACGGGCCTGAGCATTGATCGAACGTATCGTGAGGGAGAAACCTTCGAACCCGCTTCTCTTGAAGAACGAGCCATGCAGTTTCTTTACAGGGAGGGCGAGCACTTTCACTTCATGGATAACGAAACCTACGAACAGATCATCGTCAGCGAGGAATCACTGGAGGATGCCAAGAATTTTCTTATTGACAATTTAAATGTGAAAGTCCTGTTATTCGGAGACAGAGCGATCGGCGTCGAGCTGCCGAACTTCGTCAATCTCAGGGTGGTGAAGACGGATCCCTGGATGAGAGGGGATACCTCGAAGGCGGATTTTAAGCCGGCTACGTTGGAAACCGGCTATGAACTTCGCGTCCCTCCGTTTATCGAAGAAGGTGAACTGATCACTATTGATACCCGAACCGGTGAATTTTCGAAAAGAGTCAAGGAATAATTAAACCCTGTTCGAATTGTTCAAAATGGAATCCCGCTGTAGCGGGATTCCAAGAAGTTATTTCTGGCGGGTAAACGGCGGTTGGGAGCATATTTCGCGGAATGGGCGGGTCGAACCTGGGGCAGGGACACAGACACGATAGTCCTCCGATCCTGGCAAGACGTAAAAAGGCTCTTGAACAAAGGGCACACATCCTGCAGGGGATCAGGCAGTTCTTTGTTAAAAGAGGTTACCTGGAAGTAGAGACTCCGCACCGAATACCGACCCCCGCACCCGAATCTCATATTGATGCGGTTCCCTCCCTGACGTGGTTCCTTCATACCTCTCCAGAACTTTGCATGAAGCGAATGATGGCGGCGGGATATGACAAGATTTTTCAAATCTGCCGGTGCTGGAGAGAACGGGAGCGAGGGAGTCTGCACCTTCCGGAGTTTACCCTTGTAGAATGGTACAGGGCAGGGGGGGATTACCGCTCGTTGATGGATGAATGTGAAGAGATGATCTGCTTTATGGCTCAGGTTACCGGCATGGGGAGGACCCTTCATTTCCGGGACGGTGAGATCGACCTATCACCTCCATGGGATCGGATTTCTGTCTTTGAAGCGTTTCAGCATGATGCTCGCGCGACGTTAGCCGAGGCACTGGAGAAAGATCTTTTTGATGAAATCATGGTTCAGGAGATTGAGCCGAAATTGGGTCTGAGAAAACCGACGTTTCTGTATGATTACCCCGCGGAACGCGGAGCGCTGGCCCGGTTGAAGAATGAAGATCCGGCGGTTGCTGAACGTTTTGAGCTCTATATGGGGGGGGTGGAATTGGCCAACGGCTTCTCGGAATTGGTTGATTCTGAAGAGCAGCGAAGACGCTTCACCGTAGAAAACGAAAACCGTCAAGCCCGCGGCAAACCCATCTATTCCATGCCCGATCGATTTTTGGCCGAATTGCAGGGTATGCCTCCGGCGGCCGGCATCGCGTTAGGCGTGGACCGGCTGGTGATGGTTTTTTCGGATGCCAGGACCATTGATGAGGTAGTGGCGTTTACGCCTGAGGAACTTTAGTGGGCTGCTGAAAAACCCCATCTGCGGTGTGGCCCCTGCCTATTGGTTGACAGGCAGGTCCTTCGTCATTGCGGCGTACGTACAAGTACGCCTCAGGCCGACTCACCAACTCGTCGGCGTGGCAAGAAGTCGCTCCTTATTCGTCGCGACGCCACTCTCAGGATCTCGGGCGCCTTGCATCTGGGCATTTTTTAGCAGCCCGCGTAAGATGATTTTTTCAGCAAACCACAGGAAACTGCACCCTCACTGTTAGGGAGAGCAAGAGGGTTTATGTCTTTTTGGACAGAAAAAAGTAAAATTGTCGTTACCTGCGCGAAAGGCGTGACGCCTTTCTTAAAACAGGAGGTCCTTTCCTTAGGATTCTCAGTCCTCTCGGAGGGAAGGGCGGAGGTTGAGACAGAGGGGACGATGACGGACACGCTGAGGCTCAACCTGTCGATTCGAACGGGGCAGCGGGTTCTTTTCCTAGTTGATTCTTTCAATGTGAAGACTCCGGACGAACTATACCGAAGGATCTCGCGAATCAAATGGGAAGATTATATTCCAGAGGAGAGCTATTTCTCTGTGACATCTTCCGTCCATAATCCGACCATCAAAGATTCAAGATATCCGAATGTGAAATGCAAGGATGCGGTGGTGGACAGGATTAAAGATAAGCGGGGACGCAGGCCGGATACCGGTCCGGAAAGAGACAGGGCCGTAATTCATCTTTACTGGAGGGGAAATCTCGGCCAGGTATATCTGGATACCTCCGGGGAACCCCTTTCGAAGCGCGGATATCGAATGATTCCTCTGAAGGCACCGATGCAGGAGACCCTTGCAGCGGCAGTGGTTTTGGCAACCGGCTGGACGGGAAGCGGGAATTTTATCAATCCGATGTGCGGGAGCGGGACGCTTGCCATAGAGGCAGCATTGATCGGTCTCGGCAGGGCTCCGGGTTTATTAAGAAGCAATTTTGGTTTCATGCATCTGAAAGGTTTTGACGAATCCTCCTGGAAAGCCCTTCGAAGGAAGGCAAGGGCAGAGGCCAAGGATAGGCTAGACGGAAGAATGATTGCTACGGATATCAGCCAGCAGGCGGTTGAGGCGGCCAAGAAGAATGCCATGACAGCAGGGGTCGAACGATTCGTCGAGTTTGGTGTTTGTGATTTTTCGGAAACCCCCGTCCCGGATCAAGGAGGAGTGGTCGTCCTGAATCCCGAATACGGAGACCGGATGGGTGAAATCGGAGGGCTGGCAGGGACCTACCGGGGGATTGGGGATTTTCTCAAAAAGAAATGTCATGACTATCGGGGGTATGTATTTACCGGTAATCTCGACCTGGCCAAAAAAGTGGGGTTGAGGACAAAAAGAAGAATTCTTTTTTACAACGGCCCCATTGAGTGTCGACTGTTGGAGTACGATTTGTATGAAGGGAGTCGAAAAGGAGTATTGCAAACTTAGCATTGCAAAGTTAGCATTGTGCCTGAACCCGAACACTGTCTGGGAGTTTCTGGTTTCCTGCCTTCTCAGGAATGACACCGTAAGAAATGAATGATTTCAATTTAAAGTGCTAAATGCTAATTCTCCAATTTGCAGTGGTTTTTGAGGGAAGATGAAGGTTCGGTCGGATATCTATCCTGTCTATTTTCTTTACGGGCCTGAAGATTACCTCATTGAAGAGGAGATCCAGAAGCTGTTGAACCAGACTCTTTCCCTAAAGGAGAGAGGATTAAACTTCCACCTCTTCGGCGGAGAAGAACACAGCGACCAGGAGATCGTCCAGGCCGCTCAAACGCTGCCGATGTTTTCTCAACACCGGTTTGTTCTCGTCCGGGAAGCGGATCGTATGGAAGAGGAGAAAGTGGAAGGGTTGACGGAATATATCACCAACCCCTCCCCGAGTACCTGTCTCGTCCTTTATGGTCAAACAATGGGCTCCTGGAAGAAACACAGGAAAGAGATCGAAAAGGTAGGGAAAGTGGAGGAATACTCCCGGTTGAAAGGTAGAGCATTAGTTTCCTGGATGAAGAATCGGATGAAGGAAAAGGGAAAGGCCCTTTCGGATGAGCCTGCGGACTATTTGGCCGAGGTCGTGGGGGACCATCTCTACGATCTCGACAATGTTCTGGAAAAAGTTTTTTTGAGTGTTGGGGAGAAAGGAACGGTCGGGCTTTCCGATTTAGAAGAGATGACTTCAGAGGTCAAAGTCAGCACAGTCTTCGATTTAACAGATGCGATCGGTCGCCAAAATCTGGACAAAGCCCTCGAAATCTTGGGAAGAACCATGGAGTCAAAGGCCGTCGTGTTCAGGAAAGAAGAACAAGGGTCGAAGTCTGGTGACCCGACCCCTGTCCTCTTGAGCATGATGGCGAAGCAATACTGGAGTATGTTGACCGTCAAAGAGATGAGTTCTCACCATAAGGATACGGGGGAGATAGCTAAAGAACTGGGAACGCCACCGTGGACTATAAAGAAATTGATGGATCAGGGGAAGAATTTTTCTGAGGCTTCACTCCGGGAAGGAATTTTAAAGTGTCATCAAACCGATTTAGCCGTCAAGAGGAGCCAGGGCCCCAAGGACCTTCTGATGGAGAAATTGGTGATCGACCTTTGCCGGCCGGAAGCCCCTAAAAATCCGCTGCCACTCGGGCAAAGGTGACCGATGACAGGGGGACGTATACTCTCGACAAGAAGTTACTTGGAAACGACCGTGAGAGCATTCACCTCCCGGGTCAGCCGAGAGATTTTTCTGGCAGAGGCATTCTTATGAAGAACACTCTTCGATCGAGCCTTCTGGATGAGGGGGATTGCGGTGAGCAAGGCCTTTTTGGCCCCTTCCACATCCTTCCCCTCAATGGCTACTCTTACTTTTTTTACCGAGGACTTCACTGTAGATCTGATTTGGAGATTCCGAAGTCTCCTTTTTTCATTCTGCCTTGCCCGTTTAATGGCCGATAAATGAGTCGCCAAAATTAAGCCTCCTTCTCTTAATAAATCAAGGAAATCAGTAACATCGAGGGATTGTGAATCTCAAAAATCCTAAATTCCCAAGTCATTCGACCTGCCATTGATCTTATTGATTTTTTTAACATTCTAGGATAGCGTGTGTCAAGGCCTTTTGAAATAACAAATTACACGAATGATAACGAATTTGCCGAATTTGGGTTTATTCGCTGCATTCGCTGCACTTCGCCTTATTCGAAGTATGTCTGAAAACCATCAGATCGCCAGGGCAGCTACCACCATCGGAATGGCAACTTTCCTCAGCCGTATCCTGGGCTTTTTCCGGGACATGGTGATCGCCAATTTCTTCGGAGCTGGAATGGCAGCGGATGCCTTTTTCGTGGCTTTTCGGATTCCCAATCTATGGCGGCGGTTGGTCGGAGAGGGTTCCTTAACCATTTCATTCATCCCTGTGTATACGGAATATCTTACCCGGCAATCGGAAGAAGAGACTCGAAAGGTCACTCATGTCGCATTCACCCTGGGTGGAGTCATTTTATTGATTCTGACAGTCCTTGGAATTATCTTCTCGCCGATTTTGATCAGGATCGTTGCGCCGGGATTTATTCAAATACCGGAGAAATTTGAGCTAACGGTTACACTCAATAAGATCATTTTCCCCTATCTTTTTTTCATGGGGCTCTTTGCCCTCTGCATGGGAATCCTGAATTCCTACAGACATTTCTTTGCTTCCGCCGTTGCTCCGATTTTTCTCAATATCGCCATCATCGTATCCGTCTTTCTCTTTTATCATTCTTTTAAAGTACCGGTGATGACCCTTGCCCTGGGGGTTCTGGCCGGAGGGGTGATCCAATTTCTCTTTCAGATTCCTTTCCTATGGAAGAGGGGAATTACTTTCCGATTCAATTTTGATTTCCGAAACCCGGCGATCAAGCGGATCGGCCTTTTGATGGTTCCGGGCCTCATCGGGACCGGTCTTTATCAGATGAATACCTTCATCGACATGATTTTCGCCTCCTTTCTCCCGGGTGGAAGCGTTTCCTACCTTTTCTTTGCAGATCGACTCATGGAATTTCCTTTGGGGATTTTCGCTATTGCCATTGGAATGGCATCGCTTCCAAGCTTTTCAGGACTGGCTTCTCAGGGAAAGATTAAGGAATTGAAAGAGACGCTTTCTTTTACCTTTCGTCTGGTTTCCTTCATCAGTGTTCCCGCAATGGTGGGACTGATCGCACTCAAAACCCCTATCGTTAACCTCCTCTTTCAAAGAGGACAGTTTGACTATTCTGCGACGGAGAAAACAGCTTTCGCTCTTCTGTTCTATTCCGTGGGCCTGTGGGCCATTGCAGGGTCAAGGATCATTGCTCCCGCTTTCTATTCCCTCCAGGACACCTGGACGCCGATGAAAATTGCCTTAATTTGTTTGGGAGCTAATATTCTTTTTCGAGCGGTTCTGATTTTTCCTTTAATGCATGGAGGTTTGGCTTTGGCCACCAGTCTTTCTTCCACACTCAACCTTATCCTCCTCTTTAGAAAGTTGGGCCCAAGGTTGGGAGGAATGGATATAAGAAAGAATATTCAATCACTCTTACGAATGTTGTTGTGTAGTCTCCCAATGGGTTTGGCCGCCTATTCGATCTGTTCAATCGGACATTGGTCCACAACAGGTAACGTTGGGGAAAAGATTTTGATTCTTTTTTCAGGAATTGCGATTGGCCTCGGAATCTATTTGGCTTGTTCCTATTGGGTGAAGAATGAGGAAATGCTCTTCTTGGTGAATATTGTTAAAAGAAAGATGAAACGCTAAGAAGGAATACCGAATCAGTTCAAGCCGATTCCCTTTTTTCTATCATCGCGTAAGACTGCAATGGAAAAAACGGCAGATGTGGTCATCATTGGAGGAGGTGTTGTGGGCCTGAGTGTTGCCTACTCTCTTGCCCTGAAGAAGACAGGAAAGGTTGTCCTTTTCGAGAGGGGGCAGCTGGGAGAAGGCTCGACGAGTCGTTGTGTGGGAGGGATCCGAACCCAATTTTCGACAGCGATTAACATCCGTTTCTCCCTCGAATCATTGAAGACTTTTGAGCATTTCAAAGAGGAATTCGGGGTTGACCCGGAATTTAAGAGAATCGGGTATCTCTTTCTGGGGACTTCGGAGCAGGAGATGGGAGTCTTCAGGGAGAATATCAAACTCCAGAGGAGTTTCGGCATTCCTGTTGAATTCTTAGATTCTAGCGAAATCGGGTCGAGGTGGCCCTATTTGAGAGTGGATGATGTTCTTGGAGGGACATTTTGTTCCTGGGACGGGTATGCAGGCCCCAATGAAATCCTCGCAGGCTTTGCCAGTGGTGCGAGGAGGGAAGGGGTGAGAATCCACGAAGGAGTGGAAGTTGTAGGAATCTCACTGGAGAGAGGAAAGGTCCAGGGTGTGGAGACAAAAAGCGGAGATATTTCCGCCCCTGTGGTTGTCAACGCTGGAGGACCTTATGCCGCATCTGTAGGAGGAATGATAGGTGTTCCTATTCCTGTCAAGCCCCTGAGAAGGCAGATTTTTATCACGACTCCTTTCCATCTAACCGACCATTCGATTCCACTGACCATCGACTTTCACAGAGGGTGGTATTTCCGCCAGGAAGGGGACGGGTTGCTTCTCTCGGGCCCCATGGACCTGGAGCCGAGTTTTAATCTAAATACGGACTATGAGGCCATGGCCGAAGCTTCGGAGAATGCGACATACCGCATTCCGGTTTTGGAAAAGGCCCGTATTGCCCGGGGATGGGCAGGGCTCTATGAAATTTCTCCGGATCACCATGCTATCCTGGGAAGGGTTCCCGGAGTGGAAGGGTTTATTCTGGCCAACGGCTTGAGTGGACATGGGTTTCAGCACAGTCCTGCAGTGGGAAAAGTAATCTCCGAATTGATCGTAGACGGAGACGCCGACACCATCGACATTTCCTCCCTTTCGATCGAGCGTTTTGAAAAGGGAGAGTTAGTACGAGAGTCCATGACTGCCTTTAAGGAGTAAGTCTGCGGTAAATATTCCCTCATATTTTTCAAATGTTAAGTAGCAACAATTAACGCAAAATGGTGTCAAAAGATATCAAGACGCTTCATGAAAAGAACAGAAATATTGAGAGCTTATCACCTCAACGATATTTTCGAAATTGAGTTTCTAGCAAATTCTGTCTATAATGATTAGAGATTCAGGGATTGAATTCCATTGGAAAGGCATGGTGATTAGAACGAAATGGAATCTATCGAACGTAAAATGGATTTTCTCGCACATGAGCGGGATGCTTCTTTCTCAAATCCATTTTTTATTGAATTGATTCAACAGATTGAGAGTAAACTCGACTCCATCAAAAATTACACTCAAATCTCCAGGGGGAAGTTTAGCGATAAGGAATTCGGTGAATATTATTATCGGGTGATAACAGAGGGCATTGAGAAGATGGAGATCGTATTGAATGGCCTGATCGATTATACGAAGCTTCGCACACCGATCAGGAAAATGGACACGGTTCACAAAATCATTGGGGAAGTCCTGAAGAAACATCAGGTCAAACTGGAAGAGAAGGGAATCAAGTTGTTAAAAAGATTTGAAAAGGATCTTCCCGAAACCATCGTTCCTGATGAGCAGCTCAGGTACGTTTTAAGTTCCGTTCTTCTATATGCGATGATCGCGACGCCTCCCAATTGGAATGTTGCCGTTTCGACGAAATCTCTCTTGATTGAGAAGGTTACCGGGGAGGCTGAGGGTTTGTTTAAGAAGGATGGAAAATATATCGAGATCTCAGTGATTTTTGAGGTTCATCGGAGGCGAAGCGAGCTGGCATCGGGAACGGACACCATCCAAAAAGAAGAGGGCCCGGATATCCTCCTTCGTTTTGTCAAGGAGGTAGTGCTGCGCAATCGCGGGATAATGAAGATGGTGACCAAAGGAACAAGAACTCTTATCTCCTTACGATTCCCCGTTGAACAACGAAAAGTGGTCTACGATCAGTCTTTGAACCAGATGAAAAAAAGGTTTTGAAAAACTCCTTGCAGTTTCCAACAAATTGGGTTAATCTAATAAAATCAAATTTTTGAGGTTCGATTATGGCCAGGGTTTGCGAGATCTGCGGAAAAGGACCGGTTTTTGGGCATAACGTAAGTCATGCCAACAACAAGACGCGAAGAGTCTGGTACCCCAACTTGCATAAGATAAAGGCTTCGGTAAAGGGAAAGACCACTCGAATGAGAATTTGTTCGAGATGCCTTCGAACGGGATTGGTCACCAAGGCCGCCTAGCAAAGATGTAAGTCATGGTGTCTCATCGTCGCGTCGTCTTATCGTCCGACAGTTCTTGGAGCAGATGACTACAAGTCCCGACGACTACGGGACGACGTGACTATTCGAGTTAGGATTCTGCCTGCACATCCACCTTCACTCTTTCAACCCCATAGACCCCCTTAATTTTCCCGATGCCACGAATGACCTTATTCAGGTGGTTTAGATCCCGTATCTCTACCTCAAAGGTGCTGATAGCCTTTTTATCCTCCGTCGTATCTACCCTGGCATTCTTGATGTTGGCTCCATTCGAGGAGATGGAATTACTGATCTCGCCCAGCAGGCCTTTCTTGTCGTCAGAGTGGATTCGGACGCGTACGGGATAGCTGTATTCCTTCGTAGAATCCCATTCGACTTCGACCTTCCGATTTGGATCATCATCCTTTGCATTTTGACAGTCGGCAGCATGAATCGTCACCCCTCGCCCCCGGGTGATGAACCCGATCACCCTGTCCCCCGGCAGGGGGTTGCAGCATCCCGCGTAGCGGACCATCACGTTATCGATCCCTTTGATCAAGAGAGCATCCTGGGGGCCACGAGTAATCTTTCTAAAAAGGGTCCTTAAACGTCCTTCTTCTTGCTCCTCCCTTTGCTGCTCCAACCGCTCCTGAGGGAGGATCTTCCCAATGATCTGGTTGGCGGTTATCTTCCCGTAACCTACGGCAGCGATGAGATCATCGACGCCTTGGTAGCTGAATTCATTGGCGACCTTTGCGAGATCTCCACTCTTGATCAATTTTGCCTGCTGGAGGTCGTATTTCCGGAGTTCCTTCTCCAGGATTTCTTTTCCAAGATTGATTGATTTTTCCCTTTCCTCATTCGTAAACCATTGGCGAATCTTCGTTTTTGCCCGTGCCGTCTTGACAAACTTAAGCCAGTCTTTGCTGGGCTTCTGGTTGGGCGAGGTCATGATCTCGATCGTATCCCCGCTCCGGAGTTCATATCTCAGGGGGACGATCTTGCCGTTCACTTTTGCTCCGGAACAGTGGTCCCCGACATCGGAATGGATGCTATAGGCGAAATCGACAGGAGTCGCCCCGAAGGGGAACTGCTTCACCGCCCCTTTGGGAGTAAAGACATAGACCTCGTGAGGAAAGAGGTCCACCTTGACGCTCTCGATAAATTCTGCGTCATCTTTCAGATCCCGTTGCCATTCCAGCAGTTGCCTCAGCCAGGTGAAGCGTTTATCCTCGGCTTCTTCGACGACTTTCCCCTCTTTGTATTTCCAATGGGCGGCAATGCCTTCCTCGGCAATTTTATGCATTTCATGGGTTCGAATTTGGATCTCGATCCGCTCCCCGTAAGGTCCGATCACTGTGGTATGAAGGGATTGATACATATTCTCTTTCGGAAGGCCGACGTAGTCTTTGAATTTCCCGGGAATGGGTTTCCAAAGGGAATGAATGATTCCTAAGACATCGTAGCATTCTTTAATGGAACTGACGATGACCCGGAAAGCGGTGATATCATAAACCTGAGCAAAGTCGAGGTTCTGTTCCTTCATCTTCAAGTAAATGCTATAAATCTGTTTTAATCGACCGGTGACCTCGGAGTCAATGTGATTTTCATAGAGTTTCTTCACCAAGGTGCGTTTGACCTCTTCGATGTAACGGGTTCTCTCCTTTTCTTTCTTCGCGATCTTGCGCTGGATCTCATCATAGATTTCGGGATGAAGGTACTGAAAAGCCAGGTCTTCGAGTTCCGATTTGATCCAGTCAATCCCGAGCCGATGGGCCAGGGGAGCGTAGATGTCGAGGGTTTCCTGAGCGATTTCGACCTGTTTCTGAGGGTGGTGATATTTAAGTGTCCGCATGTTGTGGAGGCGGTCGGCCAGTTTAATCAGGATGACCCGAATATCCTTTACCATGGCCAGGATCATCTTGCGGAAGTTCTCCGCCTGGTGTTCTTCGGAAGATCGCAGAGAGATCATGCTGATCTTGGTCAGTCCGTTCACCATCTGTGCGATCTCTTCCCCGAAGTTCTCTTGAATTTCTTTGAGCGTGGTCAGCGTGTCTTCCACGGTATCGTGAAGCAATCCGGTAGCCACACTGGCCACGTCCAGTCTCAATTGGGTCAGGATTCCGGCAACCTCCAAGGGATGATTGAGGTACGGTTCTCCGGAGAGGCGGACCTGCCCTAAATGAACTTTGGCAGAAAAGACATAAGCCTTTCTGAGGAGTTCAATGTCCGCATTGGGATTATAGGAGATTAATCTTTCCAGGATGTCGTTGAATCTTAACATTGGATAAACCCATCTTACTCGTAACTATTAGAAAATTCAAGGGGGTTGTTCCCTCGGTCTCAGAAAAACCTTTGACAGTGACTAAAATAGAATCTATAATAATTTCCTTTATGTGTGAGATTAAGAGGGCAGAATGAAGCGGATTTTACTGATCGTCATCGCAGCCATGGCTGTCGCCGGCTTTATCTATTATCTTCTGACGAGAAGTAAGGAGGAAGAAGCGGCTTTTATCAAGGTTTCAGGAAATATCGAGGCCACGGAGGTGGATGTAGGGTTCAAGGTCTCAGGGAGGATTGTCAGCCGTTTCTACGAAGAGGGGGATTGGGTCGAACAAGGGAAGGTTCTGGCCAAGCTGGACGACGAGGATCTTCGCAACCGGCTTGAAGTGGCACGGGCCACCCTGATGTCGGCGCAGGCTCGACTAAGGAAGCTGCTTGCGGGGTCAAGGCCGGAGGAAATAAAGCAAGCTGAAGCCAGTCTCCACCAGACTCAGTCTGATCTTAAGAATAAGCAGGTTCAGTACGAACGGATGAAGGGTCTCTATGAGAGGGGGGTGATTGCTAAGGAGGCCTTTGACAATGCGGAGACGAGCTATCAGATCGCCCAGGCTGCCGTGCAAGTGGGCGCGGAGAATTACCAACTCGTGAAGGAAGGACCGAGAAAAGAGGATATCGAAGATGCAAGAGCTCAAGTGGAACAGGCCCGGGCCTCTGTGAAACTGAACGAGACACAGCTCAGTTATGCCACCCTCTATTCTCCCATCTCCGGAGTGGTGCTGGTCAAATCGGGGGAAATCGGCGAGGTGGTCAACCCGGGGACTTCCATCCTTACCATCGCTGACGTTGAAAATGTTTGGTTGAAGGCCTACATCCCCGAGACCGATCTCGGCAAAGTGAAGTGGGGTCAGGACGTCATCGTGACCACTGACCTTCGGCCCCAGGAAAGAGTACAGGGGAAGAATTTCCTTCATCTCTTCTCAGGCCGAATTTACACCCAAACAGATTCAGACGGAAAAGGAGAGAGTGACGCTGGTCTATCGGATTAAGGTGGATATCTCCAATAAGGACCATGAGCTCAAGCCCGGCATGCCAGCCGATGGACGGATTCTCCTGGAATCGTCTTCTCTGAGAAAACCATAATGCCAATGGTTTCATGAAAATAATAATTGTATCCTTAAATTCCAAATCACAAATTCCTGAGTCCGAATCTCGAATGGCCTCCTCACCCCACCCTCTCCCCTCAGGGGAGAGGGAAGGGGGAGGGGTTTTGAAATTTTGAATTTTGGACACTGGAATTTATTTGGTATTTGGCCTGCCTGCGCGAAGCCCCCGCCCTGCGGGGCGGAGGCAGGTGCTTGGAATTTGGTGCTTGCTCCTATGCTCTCCATTCAAACCACCCATCTGACCAAGTCTTTCGAATCATTGACCGCTGTCAAAGATTTGAGCCTGGAAGTTAAAACAGGCGAGATTTTTGGCCTGGTCGGTCCGGACGCCTCCGGGAAAACGACGACACTCCGGATGTTATGCGGGATTCTTCCTCCGGACGGAGGAGAGGCAACGGTAGCAGGATGTGACATTCGGAAAGAGACAGAGTCTCTGAAAGAAAAGGTCGGTTATCTTCCCCAGCGCTTTGGACTCTACGGGGATCTCACCGTTCTTGAAAACATCCATTTCTACGGAGACCTCTATCAAGTCCCGAAGGAGAGAAGAAAGGAACGTATCGAAAGGCTCCTTCAATTTGCCAACCTGAAACCCTTCGGGAAACGGAAGGCCCAGGATCTTTCGGGTGGGATGAAACAGAAACTGGGACTGATCTGTGCGTTGATCCATACGCCTGAAATCCTTTTCCTCGATGAACCCACCACGGGAGTCGATCCTCTGTCCCGGAGGGATTTCTGGATCTTCCTTTACGATCTACTGAAAGAAGGGGTGACGATCCTTTTCTCAACTTCCTATCTGGATGAAGCCGAGCGTTGCAGTCGTGTCGGCCTGATTTATCAGGGAGACCTGTTGATCGCGGATACACCTTCTTCGATAAAGGCCCGAATCGGAGGGACGATCCTTGAACTGCGGGTCGAGAACCACCAGAGAGGGATGAAAGTCCTTGAAGGGATCGAGTTCATTCGGAGTCTGGTCTTATCCGGGGACAAGATCCATATCCTTGTCGATGATTCGGAAAAAGCCGAAAACGTGGTCCGAGAGGTGCTTAAAGAGCAAAGGATGGAGATCCTCGATCTCGTGGTGGTCCGTCCTTCGCTGGAAGACGCTTTTGTCTCCATTGTCCAAAAAAGGCAAAGGAATAATGCTGAGTTGTGAGTTAAGAATGATGAATTATTTTATAACTCATCATTCTTACTTAACTCATCGCTCTGAACTGAGAACTCAGTACCATGTCGACTTTCGTCGTCGAGGTGGAAGACCTCGTTAGAACATTTGGTAGCTTTGTCGCCGTGGATCATATCCATTTTCGGGTTGAAAAGGGAGAAATCTTCGGATTTCTGGGCCCGAACGGCGCCGGTAAATCCACGACCATTCGAATGCTGTGCGGACTCTTGCTGCCTACCTCCGGAAAGGGGAAGGTGGCGGGACTCGATATCATGAAGGAGCCGGAGAAGATAAAGCAGGCGATCGGGTATGTGTCGCAGAGGTTTTCGCTCTACGATGACCTGACGGCTGCTGAAAATCTCCATTTTTTCGGGGGAATTTACGGCCTCTCCGGTCCATTCCAGAGGAAGAGGGAAAGTGAGGTTTTAGAGATGATTGGCCTCCAGGGTTTCCAAGAGCGATCCACTCGAACACTGCCTGTCGGATGGAAACAGCGTCTTGCCCTGGGCTGTGCCATCCTCCATGCACCTTCAGTCCTTTTTCTGGATGAGCCCACGTCAGGGGTGGATCCAATCTCACGAAGAAATTTCTGGAGTCTTATTCAGGAGATGGGAGAAAAGGGCGTGACGACATTCGTCACAACCCACTATATGGATGAGGCGGAGTATTGCGGCCGGTTGGCCCTCATCTATCAAGGAAGGATCGTTGCCCTGGGGACTCCTTCTGAATTGAAATTGAAGACGCTCTCACAAGGGGTGCTGGAAGTAGAGTGCGATCCTCTCGTTCCAGCTTTGGACCTCTTGAAGAAAGAACCTTGGGTTTCAGAATCCGCCGTTTTCGGAGACGGTCTGCATGTGATCGGGAGGGAAGGAGCCGATTTGGAGCGAGAGATCCATGTCCTATTCCAGAAGCATGGAATTCTTCTTAAAAGGATGGGGAGAATCAGACCTTCTCTGGAAGATGTTTTTGTCTCTCTGATCGAAAAAGAGGATAAGCGATGAAGGTCTCTCGTACCTGGGCCATTGCGAAAAAAGAGTTTGTTCATATCTACCGGGATCCGAGAAGCCTGGCGCTGGTGATTCTGATGCCAGCCCTCTTGATGCTCCTCTTTGGATACGCCGTCACCCTCGACGTTAAGAAAGTCTCAATGGCCGTCCTCGACCGCGACCGGAGCCAAGAGAGTCTCAATTTCATCCAGCGGTTCAGCGCCTCACCCTATTTCCGTCTCCGCCTTTGGGTTCAGGATGAAAAGACGATGCTGCGACTCATCGACCAGGGAGAGGTGAAGATGGGGTTGATCCTTCCCTGGGATTTTTCAAAAACGATCAAGGCAGAGAAGATGGCTTCTGTCCAGGCTTTGATCGATGGCGCCGATGCCAACACAGCCAGTCTTATTCTCAGTTATGCCCAGGCGATCGCCCGACAATACACGCAGGAGAAGACCATTCTCAAGGTCACACGGCTGGGGATGCAGAATCTGAGTTTCCCCGTCGATGCGCGGCCGAGGGTCTGGTTCAACGAAGATCTGGAATCGAAGAACTATTTCGTCCCGGGACTGGTTGCAGTGATCATATCGATCATCGGCGTCCTCCTGACCGGGCAGGTCATTGTTCGTGAATGGGAGAAGGGGACGATGGAACTCCTCATCTCGACTCCCGTCCGAAAAGGTGAGTTGATGGTGGGGAAGTTATTCCCTTATTTTTTCATCGGCCTCCTGGATCTGTCGCTTTCCGTTCTGATGGGCAAATGGGTTTTTCAGGTGCCGTTAAGAGGAAGTGTTGTACTGCTTTTTGCCCTGTCCTGTATCTATATCCTCGTGGCCTTGGCCCTCGGACTGACCATCTCCACCTTCGCCAGGACACAGCTCCTGGCCAATCAAATGGCGATGGTCATCGGATTTCTGCCCACATTCCTTCTCTCCGGGTTTACCTTCGTGATCTCCAACATGCCCCCATGGCTTCAGATCATTACTTACGGGATTGCGCCTCGGTATTATGTGACGATCGTGAAGGAGATCTTCCTAAAAGGGGCGGGTTTCTCTTCTCTCTGGCGTGAAACCCTGGTGTTGATGGGGATGGCGCTGGCGGGGCTCTGGGTGGCCACCCGGAGTTTTAAGAAGGAGTTAAGGTAAGAAGAGAGAAAAGGCAATGATCTTTCCTATGTTCAACAAGATTCGATATCTCTTTGTCAAGGAATTGATCCAAACCCTGAGGGATAAGCGGATGCGGATGACCTTGATCGTCCCGCCCATCCTCCAATTGATTATCTTCGGGTATGCCGCCAACCTGGATGTGAAACATATCCGTACGGCCATTCGGGATCTGGATCAGAGTGTGGAGTCAAGGGATCTTATCGGAAGATTCGGAAGTTCAAAATATTTTGACATGGTGTCTTTCCCCAATACCCCGAAGGAGGTCAGAGACCTCGTCAACCGGGGGGAGGTTGCGATCAGCATCGAGATTCCAACCGATTTTTCGAGAAAGCTGAAAAAGGGGGATACGGCCACGGTTCAGATCGTCCTCGACGGAACCGAATCCAATACGGCGTTGATCGCCCTGGGCTATGCGAACCAGATCCTTTCCGAATTCTCGACGCAAGTTCTCGTAAAAAAGTTGAATCGAGCCGGCATGATCGGGTTTGAGGAAGCGGGGGTCGAGCTGCAACACCGGATTTGGTTCAACCCTAATCTGGAGAGCAGACTCTATTACATCCCGGGCGTGATCGCCTCCATCGCCTTTCTTATCCCAATCATTTTGACCGCTCAAGCCATTGTCAGGGAGAGGGAGATCGGGACGCTTGAACAAATCATGGTGACTCCGATCCGTTCCTGGGAATTGATCATAGGGAAAACCCTTCCGTTTGCCTTGCTGGGGCTTTTTGATGTCATCATGATTGCACTGATTGGCGTCTACTGGTTTGAAGTCCCCCTTCAGGGGAATCCCCTCGTTCTTCTGTTAGGGGCCGTGCTTTTTCTGATGAGTTCAGTGGCGATCGGGCTCTTTATTTCCACCATCTGCGCCACTCAACAACAGGCCCAGATTTCAACTTTCTTTTTTGGGATGCCAGCCTTTATTCTATCCGGTTTTGCCTTTCCGATAGAGAATATGCCGGAGTGGATCCAATACTTGACTTATGCCAACCCGCTCCGTTACTTCCTGGTCATCATCCGAGGTGTCTTTTTGAAGGCGATTGGTTTGGATATTCTTTGGCCCCAGATGTTAGCACTGGGTATCTTAGGCGCCTTCATGATTCTTCTCAGTTCGTTGAGATTCCAGAAGAGACTGAAATAGGAACCATAAATTTATACGCTATGCTCTATGCGCTTGGCGCTATACGGCTTAAAAGATGGCTTACTGGGAAAAAGAAATTCGGAGTTTGATGGGGAAGGCGATTCACCGTTACGGTTTGATCCAGGAGGGGGACCGCATTTTGGTCGGGGTCTCCGGAGGGAAAGATAGCTTAACCCTTATGACACTTCTGTCTGAGCGTGCCAAACGGGTTCCGATTCGCTATGAGCTGCTAGCGGTCCATGTCGATCTTGGATTCGAGTCGGGCGGGGCGGACATGCTCAAAGAGTTCTTTGAAGCGAAGAGGATAGCCTATCACATTGAGCCCACCCGGATTGCAGAACTGGCCAATGGTCCTGAAAACCGGGAAAATCCGTGTTTTCTCTGCTCGTGGGAGAGAAGAAAGAGGATCTTTTCTCTGGCGCAACGGTTCGGATGCAACAAGGTGGCCTTTGGGCATCACAAAGACGATATCATTGAGACTCTCCTTCTCAATATCTTCTACAGCGCGGAAATCAGCACAATGCTGCCCGTTCAATCCCTGTTCAATGGAAAGATCACCCTCATACGACCCTTGGCCTTGTTGGAAGAAAGGAAAATCGAGCGGTTTGCGAAGGAGATGGGACTTCCTTACTTTCCGTGTGGATGTCCCGCCTCTCGAAGATCAAAGAGAAGAAAGGTAAAGGAATTGATCGGTGCCCTGGAGAAGGAGAATCCCCGGGTCAAGGGAAACATTTTCCGATCCCTTTCCAATATTAAGCTGGATTATTTGTTGGGGAAAAAATGAAAAGGTAGGCATCGGTTAACCCCAAAGGTTTTTGCTTGACAGTTTTCATGAGATTAAGTATTTGTTAACTGAATTAAATAGATTCTAAGTATGAAGGGAGGGTCAACATGAATCATAGGGGAGTGAAAACAGTGGCAGGGGCCTTGTTTTTCATGCTGGTATGGGGGGGAATGGCGGTCGCAAAGGAGACGACAATGGGTGTCATCGTGGTCGATGTCCAGGGAGATTTTACAAAATTTAAGAATGGATCCTTGGCGGTAGAGGGAACCGATGAGGCCTACGTGAAGGAGGTAGGGGACCAGACGAAGAAACTGAAGGCGGCAGGTTTTCCCATCTTCGCAACTCAAGATTGGCATCCTGCCAAACACCTCTCTTTTTTCAGCAATCATCCAGGGAAAAAGGCCTTTGACGTCGTCAAACTTCACGGAAAGGATCAGGTGCTGTGGCCACCCCACTGCGTTCAAAACACTCCCGGAGCGGAGATCTTGCTGGATAAGAAACTATTCACAGCCACCGTGAAAAAGGGGATGGACCCTCAATTTGATAGCTATTCCGGTTTCCAGGACGACGGTGGGAAGAAGACAGATATGGATAAACTCCTCAAGGGCAAGAAGATCAAGACAGTCGTCGTCTACGGCATAGCTACGGACTATTGTGTAAAGGCGACCGCACTCGATGCAGCTGCCGCAGGATACAAGGTCATTTTCATCAAGAACCTGAGCAGAGGGGTTGCACCCGATACATCCCAAAAGTCGATTGAGGAGATGAAAGCCAAGGGTGTCGTTGTCTTCGATGACCTCAATCTAGAAAAAATAAAAGCCCTCTAGCAAAAGCAATGATAGAGATCGCCGAAAAACTGAAGGCGTTCCGATTGGCAAATCGCATGACGCTCAAGCAGTTGGCGTCTAAGGCGGGATGTACGGACGCTTATCTCTCCCAACTGGAAAGAGGCCGCGCCAACCCTTCCATCATGATCTTGAAGAAGATTGCTTCCGCCCTTCAAGTGAAGGTCGTTGATTTCTTCCTTGAGTCAGAGATCGATGAGAACGATGTGGTCTGTCAAGAAGGGGAGAGGGTCAATATTCGGTTCAAACAAGGGGATGCAAAGATTCAGATGCTTGTCCGGAATATCCAAAATAAACGGATGCAACCTTTTTATACGACCATTGAGGCCGGGGGTGGCTCAAAAGGGCCTTACTCCCATATCGGGGAGGAATTTGGGATTGTTCTCCAGGGGGAACTTAAGGTCAATCTGAATGGGAAACCCTATCGAGTGAAGAAGAACGAAAGTTTTTATTTTTCGTCGCAAGAATCTCACAGCTGGTCCAACCCGGGTAAAAGAAAGACCGTCGTGATATGGGTCGTCAGTCCTCCCACCTTTTGATGGAAGATTAAGGAACAGGGAGGTGGATCCAGCTTTTGGAGGCTTCCCGACTCTCAATGGGTAAGGGTGACGGTAGTCGCTCGGAAAAACCATAAGAAGCGGAGGAGAGTGAGATTTCTAAATTCATATTCATGGCTGCACCGTTTACTGCTGAGCGGTGAGCGATTCAACTCAGAAAGGAGGAGTAAAATGTCTAAGAGAATCACAAAAAAGGAATTCCTGGGAGTTTCGATTATTTGTGTTGTCTTGTTTCTCGTATTAGGGACAGGCTTGAGTACGCCCCAGGTGGCTTATGGACAGACCACCAATTTGAGATTTAGCACCTGGCACGTTCCCGTGGGTTATGAGGTCAAAACGGTCTGGGAGCCCATGCTTGAGCAACTGAAGAAGAAGAGCAATGGAAAGATCACATCCACGCATGTTTGCCGGAGGGGCTCTGGGCAAAGGCCCGGAACATTATGACATTGTGGCGAAAGGTCTCTCGGATATGGGTTACTTTACGGCCACCTGGACGCCCGGCCGCTTTCCTCTCACCGATGTTCTTTCTCTTGCGGCCTGGGTGGATGGCAAGGACGTTGCCACCGAAATCGGGAATGCGATGTACAAACGGGTCCTCAATCAGGAATTTCCAGGTGTGAAAATGGTGGAGTTAAACGGATGTATCCAGGCTTTTATGTGGACCAAGAAACCTGTAAAGACCCTTGAGGATGTGAAGGGACTGAAGATTAGGACGCCGGGAGGTCATCAGACCAATTACATCAAGGCCCTTGGGGCGGAGCCAATCTTCATGCCTCTTGGCGACGTCTATATGGCGATGGAGACGGGGACGATCGATGGGATCGTTACCTGTCCACCCTTGATCCTGTCTTTTAAACTTCATGAAGTGGCCAAACACGCAGTGGTGACGACCTTCGGTTGTGTTTCCGAAGGGGTCATCATGAACCAGGAGAGCTGGAAGAAGACCCCTGATGATCTCAAACCGGTGGTCGACGAGGTGTGTCACAATCCTTTCCACACCACAGGAGGATTGACCCGAGACGTCTACAAAAAGATGATGAAGGAGGTTACGGACAAGAAGGTGGAACTCTATAACCTGCCTGCCAAGGAAGCGGAACGATGGTATGATCGGTTTAGAGATGTGACAAGAAAATGGGTGGCGGACTTGGAAGGGAAAGGGCTTAAGGCCAAAGAAGTCGTCAGCATGTATAACGAGGAATGCGAGAAGAGAGGCGTAAAAGTGGTTGCCTTCCCGACAGAGTGGAAATAGACTTCATCTCCTCCAGCTCCTTTTAGCAAAGTGAGGTCGGGAGGGATGAGCAATGGTGAGGATCATAGATTGAGGAGTGAAGGCCATGGGGTGGATCAAAGCCCAGAAGATAATACATCGTTTAAACTTTTCCGTTGCAGTTGTTGGGATGTCCTTTACTCATTCCGCTGATGTTGCTCACCACAGGGGATATCATCGGCAGAAAATTTTTTAGCTAAAACCATCCCCGGGACCTTCGAGATATCCGAATATATCTTGGCAGTCTTCATCCTGCTGGGTGCCGCCTACACCCAGCAGGTGAAGGGACATGTGGGAGTTGACTTTCTTACCTCCCGGCTATCTCCCCGTGTTCAAATCTGCCTGCGAGATTATTACCACCTTGCTCAGTTTATTCATTATCGGTATTGTGGTATGGCAGGGCTGGGTAGAGGGGATCGGAGAAAGAGCTGTTTCAGACATGCTGAGAATTCCCCAATATCCATTCCGACTCCTCGTTGCAGTCGGAGGTTTTCTTCTATGGCTGGAGCTTCTGATTGACCTCTTGATCTCAATAGGAAAACTCAAAGGGAGGGAAAGTGTGAATCCCGTCACCGTTGGGATATTGGGCAGTGTCCTGCTCGTTTTCCTTTTATTTCTTGGTATGCCCATCGCTTTTGTTATGATGTTTGTAGGATTTCTGGGCATTAGTTATTTGGCTTCCGCCAACGCGGCATTGCCCGTTGTGGCTAAAACGGTCTATGAGACTGCTGCCCATTACCCCTACACCATCATCCCTCTCTTTATCCTGATGGGAGGATTTGCTGGAAACGCAGGGATTACCAGGGAACTTTACCAATCTTTTGATAAATGGTTTAGGAAGACTACCGGGGGGATTGGGTATTGCAACCATTGCTGCCTGTGCCTGTTTTGCCGCTTTAAGCGGGTCTTCGGTGGCCGCTGCAGCGGCCATGGGGACAGTTGCTATTCCGGAGATGAGACGCTTCAATTATGCGCCGAAATTGGCTGTCGGGAATGGTGGCTGCGGGCGGCACCCTCAGCTTTCTCATTCCGCCGAGTCTTGGGTTTCGTCGTCTATGGGATGCTCACCGAACAATCGATCGGAAAACTTCTGATTTCCGGCATCTTTCCCGGCCTCCTTCTATCCTTGGCCTTCATGGCATCATCGTCGTTGAGGTAAAAATGGATCCGAGTTTGGCCCCAGCGACTCCTGGTGAGGTGAGTCTGGAAGGAGAAGCTCCTGGCCTTTTCAGGAGTGTGGGAGACATTGCTCGTATTTTTCATCGTCATGGGCGGAATCTACCTCGGTTTTATCAATCCGACGGAGGCCGGGGCGATCGGCGCGACCGCCCTCTTTCTCATCGCTCTTTTGAAAAGGAAATTAAGTTTTCGCAATCTTTCTGCCTCGTTACTGGAAGCGGTTCGGATTTCAGTATTAGTTCTTTTTCTTGTGGCAGGGGCAAACGTTTTCAGCTATTTTCTTGCCCTCTCGACCATCCCGATGGCAGTATCTTCCTGGATGGCAGGGCTTGCGGTCTCCCGATATGTCATCCTCTCTATCATTATCATTATTTATTTGATCCTGGGCTGTTTCCTGGATGCGATTTCCATGATGGTGTCTGACCATGCCCGTCATCTTTCCTGTCGTTAAGGCATTGGGTTTTGATCCAATCTGGTTCGGGGTCATCTGCGTGATCATGATGGAGGCAGGGCTCATTACGCCGCCGGTGGGACTCAATGTGTACACCCTTGCCGGAGTCGTCAAAGACGTCCCCATGCAAACGATCTTCCGCGGAGCGATGCCTTTTCTGATTGCCATGGTGGTCGTTCGTTTTGATCATCACGATTTTCCCAGAAATTGCCCTTTTCCTTCCCTCCATGATGGGAAGGTAGTTTATGAAAATCCGAAATCCTAAGTTCGTATTTTGAAGCAGCATCAAAATCCAGATTCACAATTTCAAAACATTTGTGGTTGGGTCATTTGTATTTTGAACATTCGAACGTGGGTTCGAATTTCATGCTTCGTAATTCGAATTTATGACTTGAGTGGGATCAAATCATATGGATTGGAAAGGATCTGAGATGGAAGTGAAGAAACTGAAGAATTACATCAATGGACAGTGGGTGGAATCGAAAACGAAGAAGTGGTTGGAAGTGCAAAAATCCGGCTAAGGACGAGGTCATCGCTCTTATCCCGGATACGCCCAAGGAGGAAATCGACCAGACGGTCAAAGCGGCGGAAGATGCGTTCTGGCGTTGGAGAACAACTCCGCCTCCACGGCGTGCTAAACTTCTTTTCGATTTTCATGAAAAACTCGATAAACATATCGACGAAATCGCTGAGCTGATCGTGAATGAAAATGGGAAAACCTTTGCCGATGGGAAGGGCGAAATGACGCGGGCCTTGGAGTACGTGGAACACGCCTGTGCCGGGCCGGAGCTGATGAAGGGAAGTCACGCTGAGGACGTTGGAACGGGGGTGGATACCCTGTATATCCGCGAACCCCTCGGACCTTTTGTCTTCCTTCCTCCATTTAATTTTCCCGCCATGATCGCTCTCTATTTCGTATGGGCCACTGCTGCAGGAAATACAGCCATCGTCAAATCAAGTCGTCTCTGTCCGATGACCATCACCCGGATCATCGAGATTGCAGAGGAATGTGGTTTTCCGAAAGGGGTGATCAACCTTCTGCACGGGTCTGGGAGCGGGGTGGGAGATGCCTTGATTACGCATCCTGGAACAGTGGGGGTCACTTTTGTGGGCTCTTCTAAGGTGGGAGAGCATGTTTATAAGGAGGCGATCAATCATGACAAGAGGGCCCAGTGTCAGGGAGGTGCAAAAAACCACGTCCTGATTGCTGAGGACGCAGTGATTGATGAAGTGATGCAGAACGTCGTCGACTCCTGCTTCGGTCATGTAGGGGAGCGTTGTTTTGCCGTTTCGAACGTATTGGCGGTGGAAAGAATTTATGACAAAGTGAAAGAGAAATTCATTGAGCTGTCGAAGAGACTGGTACTGGGTTATGGCATGGATAAGGGTGTGACCTTGGGCCCCGTGGTCTCAAGGGATGCTCTGGATAAGATTCTGAAAGAAGTGGATCGGGGGATCAAGGATGGAGCAAAACTGATTCTCGACGGAAGAAATCCAAAAGTCGAAAAGTATCCCAAGGGTTACTTTATCGGGCCAACAGTTTTGGAAGCAGAGCCCGAGATGCGGATCTTTCAGGAAGAGGTCTTTGGTCCTGTTCGGTGCCTTAAGAAAGTGAAGGACCTTGCTGAAGGTGTCGAGGTCATCAACCGGAGTCCTTACGGTCACACCGCAAATCTTTATACAGAGAACGGCGGTTGGGCCCGAGAGTTTGCCCGTCTGGTTCATGTGGGCCAGGTGGGGATCAATATTGGGACCCCTGCTCCGATCGCCTACTTTCCCGTGGGAGGGAAGAAGATATCGATGTTTGGAGACATCCGGGGGCGGGCCAATGAGGCCATTGATTTCTATACGGACAAGAAGGTCGTCATCAGCAGGTGGCATTCGTCCTTTCATGGAGTCGCCAAAAGCCTGGATGATGGGTTTGCAATGAAGTATGCCAAGAAATAGTTAATTCGAAGTACAAAATCCGAAATTCGAAACAATATCAAATGACAAAAATTCAAAACTCAGAACAGTTTTATCTGCTTAGTCGAATTTCTAAGAAGTCGTTTTAGAGCGTTTGGTCATTTGAAAATTAGTGTTTGTTTCGGATTTCGATATTCGGATTTCGGATTTGGCGGTGCGACAACTACAGTGGGATTGATGGAGATCAAATTTACGCTCAATGGGAAAGTGATTGCGGTGGAGGTTCCCCCGCACTGGACGCTTCTGCGGCTCCTTCGGGAGAAGATCGGTCTCACCGGCACCAAAGAGGGGTGCGGGATCGGCGAGTGTGGAGCGTGCACCGTATTATTGGATGGAACTCCCGTAAATGCCTGTCTGGTCTTGGCTCCCAAGGTAGAGGGAAGAGAGGTTGAAACCATAGAAGGTCTTGGAAATCGAGAATCACTTCATCCACTACAGAAATCGTTTATCGACCATGGGGCGATCCAATGCGGTTTCTGCACCCCCGGGGTATTGATATCGGCAAAGGCCCTGTTGGAGAAAAATCCAAGCCCTACGAGAGAGGACATCAACGAGGCGATCTCGGGCCATCTCTGCCGATGTACGGGTTACCATCAGATCATTGAAGCCATAGAAGCACTAAAAGAATAAGTAGAAATGTCAAAGCTCAATATTCAAATGTCAAAGGAATGTCAAAGTTCAAAATCTTGTAAGTCAACCCTATCAGGGTTAATCGTCGTCGAGGCTGAAATCTCAAATCGCATGATTTGAACTTTGGAATTGATTTGAACTTTGAAGTTTTGTCACGTGGCATTCTTTATGGTGATTCCTCCCCTTGACTACAAAACTCCAACTACCATTCAAGAAGCGATCGAGCTTCTATCGAAGGCTGGCGGGAAGGCTAAAATTATTGCGGGAGGAACGGACCTCGTAATCGGGCTTCGGAATGGGGATCAGAAGGCGCAGTGCCTGATCGATATCACAAAGATACCTGAGCTTCGGGGAGTTGACGAAAAAAATGGAACGGTTTTTCTCGGAGCTGCAGTCACCCACTCTGAAATTGCTTCTTCTTCCCTGGTGAAAAAATACGGGGGAATACTATCCGATGCGGCATCCGAGATCGGTTCTCCACAGATCAGGAACCTCGGGACGATCGGAGGGAATATCGTCAATGCCTCTCCTGCGGCGGATACCCTTCCTCCGCTGATGGTCTTGAATGCCATGGGCAGGGTGGTATCCAGGGAGGGTGAAAAGGAAGTGCCGCTTTCGGAGCTTTTTAAAGGTCCCTATGAGTCAAACTTGAAACCTTACGAACTCCTGGCTCAAATTGCATTTCAAAAGCTTTCCCCCGCCATGAGAAGCGGTTTTATCAGGTTAGCCAGAAGGGGGGCAATGGCGATTGCAAGGATGAGCGTGGCCGTTGTTCTTAAGATGGAAAGCAAGGAAAGACGTATCGAAGATATCCGCATCGCTGTCGGGTCAGTGACCCCCACCCCTCAAAGGGTGCCCGAGGCAGAGGTCTTTTTAAAAGGAGAATCGCCTGATGAAGAGGTCCTGCAAAAGGCCTCTCTCAAGATTTCCGAGGCAATGATCCGACAAAGCGGGATTCGGCCTTCCACCTCCTATAAAAAGCCAGTGGTAGAGGCTTTGTTCCTCAGAGTGATGAGAAAGGCCCTGGAAGGGTAAGCATGAAACAGGTAGGGATTGAGATTCCCAAGGTTGATGTTCTGGAGAAGGCTTTGGGTGAGGCAAAGTACGGAGCAGATTTGCCTTCGAGTAAGCCCCTCCACCTGAAAGTCGTCCGAAGCCCGAAGGCCCATGCCCGGGTCGTAAAGGTCGTAACGGATGAGGCGCTCCGCGTACAAGGAGTGGAGCGAGTCTTCACGGCGAAGGACATTCCAGGGAAGAACCTGATTGGAATTATTACCAAGGATCACCCCGTTCTCGCCTCGGACCGTGTCAGGTTCGTCGGAGACGCCGTTGCCTTGGTCGTGGCCAGGACAGAGGAGGCAGCCGAAGAAGCAGCCTCTAAGGTGATCGTGACCTACGTGGATCTCCCGGTCATCTCCCGGCCGGAGGAGGCTCTCAGGCTCGGTGCCCCGTTGATCCATGAAAAGGGGAATCTTTTGCTCGAATTCAACGTGGTGAAGGGTGACGTTCAGGCCGGGTTCAAGGAGGCCGACGTCATTGTCGAGGAAACCTACAGCACCACATGGATCGAACACGCTTACCTTGAGCCGGATGCAGGGCTGGCAGACGTGGATGAAGAGGGGCGAGTGGTGGTCACTTGTCCCACCCAGAATGTCCACTACGATCAAAGAGACGTAGCCACTGTCCTGGGTGTTCCCTTGGAGAAGGTAAGGATCATCCAGTGTGCCACGGGAGGAGGTTTTGGAGGAAGGCTGGACATTACCGTTCAATGCCTGCTGGCCCTGGCGGCCTTTCAACTCAGGAAGCCCGTCAGGATCGCCTACCCGCGTGAAGAGGTCTTTCAAGCCACTGCCAAGCGTCACCCCCTGACCATCTCTTACAGGAGTGGCGCCAAAGAAGATGGAAAACTGACCGCCGTTGAGGTTAACATTCTATGCGACGGAGGGGCCTACGCGTCGTATGGGGTTGCGGTCGCCATCCGCTCTGCCGTGCATGCGACAGGGCCTTATGTCGTTCCTCACGTGAAGGTCAAAAGTCAGATGGTCTATACGAATAACCCATGGTCCGGTGCGATGAGAGGTTTCGGAGTCCCTCAGATCGCCTTTGCCCACGAATCACAAATGGACCTGCTTGCTCAGACTCTGAAGATCGACCCCATCGAGATTCGCCTTCGAAACGCTCTGACCACCGGAGCTGAGACAGCCACCGGGCAGACGCTCATGGCGAGCGTTGGGATCGGCGAGACCTTGAAAAGGATCCGGGAATGGAGAGAGCATCACCCCATCGCTCGTTCCGACCTGGAGAGACCTTACATCAGGAGAGGAGTTGGAGTGGGCTCGATGTGGTACGGAATCGGGAACACAGGGGTGGCCAATCCTTCGACCGCTCAGGTGGAAATCGATTCAAGCGGCGCCCTTCGACTCTTCACGGGAGCGGCAGATATAGGCCAGGGATCGGACACGGTCCTGCTTCAGATCGCTTCGGAATCTTTAGGGCTGCCCATCCATGAGATTCATCTCATCCGGGCCGATACTGCTTTGACCACCGACGCGGGGGCGACCTCAGCGAGTCGCCAGACTTATATCTCTGGAAATGCCATTCTCAGTGCCGTTAAAAATTTGAAACAGGAGGCCATCAAAGAAGCAAGTCAGCTTTTAAAGATGGATGAAAAGGACCTGTTTTTTGAAGAGGGTAAGGTCAAAGCGAGGACCTGTCTAACCACCTCGATCCCTATACGGGAGGTGGTTCGAAGAAGCGGTAGGGGACTCCGGGGGGAAGGGCATTTCGATCCGGAAACGACCAAGCTTGATCCAAAAACAGGGCAGGGAGTACCCTATGCGACCTTTGCTTTTGCAACCCATCTTGCAGAGGTAGAAGTGGACACAGAGACGGGGAGGGTCAAGGTTCATCGTGTTGTGGCGAGCCACGACGTGGGAAAAGCGATCAACCCTGGAAATGTAAGGGGCCAGATTACGGGCGGGGTAGCCATGGGGTTGGGGTTTGCTCTGATGGAGGAATTCGTCCCGGGGGAGACCACTTCTTTCGTCAATTACCTCATTCCCACATCGAAGGATATTCCCGAGGTTGTTCCCATCCTTGTGGAGGATGCGGAACCGACAGGCCCCTTTGGGGCAAAGGGAGTGGGAGAACCCGCACTCATACCGACAGCACCAGCGATCTTGAATGCGATTGCAGACGCCATCGGGGAAAGGATCTACCATCTTCCGGCCAACCTGGAACGGGTGAGGGAGGCAGCGGAGAAGAGTGAGAAACGCAAAGCACATAGCGCATAGCATGAAGAAAAGAAAATGAAAACAGGAGAGCAGAAAGTCCGGGTCATCCTCTGTGGCCGGCTAGAGCCGGGAGCCCGCGGAGGCCTCCCTTTTGTTAAAGATTTGGCCCAGCTTCAGCTTAGTGACCGCTGCATTGTGTGAATACGGTAGCGCCATGCGATTTTAGGTAAATGGAGGAAAGATATGGCCAAACTGATGATCAAGAATATCGGTGCGATGGTTTCAGGGGATATTTCAAATCCGCTGTTGAACGCCGACGCCCTAATCATCGAAGGAAGTTTGATTCAAGGTGTGGGGAAAGAGAAAAATTTGGATAGCAAGGGAGTCGATCAGGTCATTGACGTGCAGGGAATGACGGTGACCCCCGGGTTGATTGATTCCCACTGTCATCCCGTTCTCGGAGATTTTACACCGAGGCAGAAGATGTTGGACTTTATCGAGTCTTCACTCCACGGGGGGGTGACGACGGTTATTTCGGCTGGGGAGGTCCATCTGCCGGGCAGACCGAAAGATGTTGCGGGAACGAAGGCTCTGGCCATTTTAGCTGCCAAGTCTTTTTCCAACGCAAGGCCCGGCGGTGTGAAGGTGTTGGGAGGAGCTCTTATCCTTGAGCCTGGCTTGCAGGAGAAGGATTTTGAGGAGCTGGCCAGAGAAGGCGTGAAGGTGGTTGGGGAGATTGGTTTAGGAGGGGTGAAGAGCCCGAAGGATGCCGCCCCCATGGTCAAATGGGCGAAGAAATGCGGGATGGTTGTGATGATGCACACCGGAGGAACCTCCATTCCCGGAAGTACCACCGTTCCCGCCGATGATGTGATCGCCGCTGATCCGGATGTCGTCTCCCATATTAATGGAGGCCCCACGGCCATCTCCGTTGCTGAGGCAGAGAAATTAATTCGGAAAACCCCGCTTGCTCTGGAGATTGTTCACTGCGGAAATTCAAAGATGATCCTTGATGTGATGAAGATTGTCAAAGAGGTAAAAGCCTATCCAAGGGTCATCATTGGAAATGATGCGCCCTCCGGAACGGGCGTCATTCCTCTTGGAATTCTCAGGGTGATCAACTTTTTGGCGTCCCTCTGTGACGTCAAAGCCGAAGAGGCGATTGCCATGGCTACCGGCAATACAGCAAAAGTATATAAGCTCAATAGAGGGCGGATAGAAGTTGGTAAGGAAGCTGACCTGGTGATCATGGACGCACCCATGGGATCTGTCGGAAAAGATGCCCTTTCAGCCATCGAAGCAGGCGACATTCCAGGGATTGCAGGTGTGCTGATCGATGGGATGATGAAAATCGGTGTGAGCAGAAACACGCCCCCACCCCAGCGAAAGATAGTCACCGGTAAATAAGTGATAAAGTTGAAAATGCCTAAAGTGACTAAAGTTGAAAATGACCGAAGTTCTTAAGACTTCCTTTAGACACTTTAGCTCACTTTAGTTCACTTCAGTCACTTAAGCTTTTTAACCCAATTTGGGCAACGGGGATTAAATGATGATCGTTGACTGGGAGACTTGTATCGGGTGTGGCTTGTGCGTCGAAGTTTGTCCTTTGGGAGCTATTTCTCTCGTCGAAGAAGGCAAGAAAAAAGCCTCCATCTCTGATCTCTGCGTCGACTGTCAAGCCTGCGCCAAAGCCTGCCCGAAGGAGGCTATCGGACCTCCCCCGGAACCAAAAGAAGGAGGCGTGAAGTGTATCTCCTGTCCGATCACCTGTTATATCAAAGCCGGAAGGACAGGAGCCTGTCAACGATTTGTCAATCTCGAAGGAGAACTCGTCCGTAAGATTCCCCTTCAGACTTATGAAAACGTCGCAGAGATGGTTGGCGATGATCATGAGGAGGCCATCCGGAGACCGTTGATCACCGGCATCGGAGCGGGGACCACTTATCCCGATACCAAACCTGCCCCCTATATTGTTCAGTCCAAGTTGAAAGGGATTGATGTGGTCACCGTCGTCACGGAAGCACCCTTGAGTTACAGCGGCATCAAGGTCAAGGTGGATACGGATCTGCACATGGGCAAGGAGGGGGCACCTGTCCTGATAGGAAAGAAGAAAGTAGGACACCTCTGCACGGAGGAATACGGGTCCAAGATTCTCTCCTTGGGGGGAGTCAACCTCCTCACTGGAAAAGATGGCATCGCTGTGGCAAAGCTCATCGTCGATATCGCCAATCGAAGAGAAGTCCGTCTCAAGGTGGACGACGGAGCTGAATTGATTCTTCAAGTAGGCAGGCCTCCTGTCATCGATGGTGAAACAGGAAGAAGAATGAGGGTGGGCTGCGGCAGCGCCTCGATGGGTCTTTTCGGTAGATATTTTCTAGGTGCGGCGGATGAAGTGATTGTCCTCGATGCTCACCTGATCGGACAATTTACCGAGCATGCCGCGGGCAGAGAACTGGGTGCGAAATATAGCGGAATCCATTTGAAAGCGAGACGATCCACTCCGGGAAGATATTTTGGAGAGCATGGCAGGGGCTGGGGGGGGACGCCGATAGGAGATCCCCTTGAGATCATCAAAGGATTTGACCCGAAGATTGCTATACCCGGGATGACATTTTTGATCACTGAAACCACAGCGGAAAGAGCAGCGATGTATCGACTGGAAAAGGACGGGAAATTTGAGCAGATCGAATTAACTCCAATGGCCAAGACGGCTGTGGCCATGATCGCCTCAAACTGCCAGCCATCAAGAGTTTCCGCTGTTTTCATCGGCGGGGGTGGCGGGAGCGCAAGGGCAGGGGTGACCAAGGTGCCCGTTAGACTCAACCAGGCCATTCATCAAAACCGGGCAAAGTTAACGGTGGGCGGGGCGCCAACCTATATCCTCCCAGGAGGCGGGATTACTTTTTTGGTCGATGTGGAGAAGGTGATGGTGAGGGCGTTTACTTATGTCCCCACCCCGGCAATGGTTGTTCCCCTCGAATATACAATGAGATTGAAAGAATATCTGGAAATAGGTGGCCATAAGGAGAAGATCCGAAGGCTAAAGGATGTCCTGAAGGAGATAGGAGAAAGCTCCAGATCCCGGGCGCCGTTGATGAAATAATTCCAAGTAACCCATAACCAAATTCAAATTAGTCGTTTCACTTATTGAGTTTGGAAATTGGTTTTTGCTGATTGGAGCTAAGGTGGGGTTTGGAGTTTTGTTAGTGGAATTTATCGATGACGATGCAGGCGGCACAAAGGATTCATCGCACGAATTGTATTCAGACCCTGTCGAACGGAGTTGTCCTGGTCGACTATGGTCCCATGCATATGTTTATCAGTGCCTCTGAAAATGCAAGACCTCTTGTGGAATTGGCGAAAGAGGGGGCCCATTTCGCCATGGAGGTTCTCGCAGATTTGGCAAGATTTCTTCCGGTGATCAAGAAAAAAGCGTGGAAGCTTGGGGTTGGGGAGACATACCCGGATGTTGTTCGAAGGATGATCGAAGCGACGAGAAGAATGGAGGAGCCGGATCTAACTCCCCTCGCTGCTGTTGCTGGAACGGCCTCTGACGTGGTTGCCGATTTCATCTTCCGCAAAGGTGGGACCAAGATCATTGTGGATAACGGAGGGGACATTGCGATCCGTTTGAGAGAAGGGGAGGTGGCAAAGGTAGGGGTGAAAACAGAGATTGATGCAGACCAACCGACTTACCTCATTTCGATCGATTCTACTATGGGAATAGGGGGAGTGGCGACAAGCGGTCTTGGAGGAAGGAGTCTTACCAAAGGAATTGCTTCAGCCGCAACCGTCCTCTCTCCGACGGCCGCGGTGTCGGATTCGGCGGCTACGGTGATTGGAAACTTTACCCATGTCGAAGATGCGAATATCGTGAAGTCTCTGGCAGAAAAAATCCAGCCTGATACCGATATTGCAGGGGAGTGGGTCACCGTCGAAGTTGGAAGCTTATCTCAGGATAAGATTGAGGAGGCGTTGAAGAACGGTCTGTCGAAGGCGGTCTCGATTTGCGAGAAGGGATGGATCACCGGAGCCTTGATTGCCATACAAGGCAAAGTGGCCTGGACGGATTCTTTGAATTCTTGGTTGACGAAATTATAAAACACAAAATGAAATTTCCCTTACCATCCCCTCTCCTCGGGGGGAGGGATAGAGTGAGGGACCGGAGGTGAAAACATGGAAGTCAGAAAATACGTCATCATTGTTGAAGAGACCGCGATCGAAGGAGGAAAGAAGGTCGATCCGCCAACTCGCAAAGCTGCTGCCATCGCAGTGATAAAGAATCCCTTCGCGGGGAAATATGTGGAGAAACTGGATGAACTTGTCGATGTCGGCGAAGTGTTAGGGGGAATCCTTGGGAAGAAGGCTGTCGAGGCGTTGAAGATACCGCCTAAAGATGCTGAGAGTTATGGGAAGGCAGCCATCGTAGGAGCGGAGGGTGAGCTGGAGCATGCGGCAGCCATCTTACATCCCAAATTAGGAACTCCCTTGAGGGAAGCCGTCGGTGGAGGAAAAGCGATTATCCCTTCCGCGAAAAAGATGGGAGGTCCCGGAACAGAAATTGACGTCCCTGTCCATTACAAGGATGCAGCATTTGTCCGCTCTCACTTTGATGCCATGGCTGTGAGAGTCCCGGATGCACCCAGATCCGATGAAATCCTGGTTGTGGTCGTCGTCACGGATTCAGGCAGACCTCATCCTCGAATCGGCGGCTTGAAGAAGGAAGAAGCGAAAAAAGAGGACGGGCTGAGATAATCGTCATAGGGTCTTGTGGTCCCGTAGTCTATAAGCGGTTGGATTACAAGACGATGGGACGGTATGATTCATTATGCCGTTTAGATTTTTCGAATCAGATCTTCGATAGCGGCTGAGTTGAGGCCCTTGAGAAAGAGGAAAAGCAACTCGGCCGTTTTCTCCACATCGGGCCATTTTACCAATTCTGCGGGCGAATGGCTATACCGGCGGGGGATATAGAGTCCGCCGCACGGGATGCCCTTACCCGAGGTGTGAATGGTGGCGGCATCCGTCCACGTCTTGGCCACATCCTTCTGGTGGGGTATCCCGCTCTTTTCCGCAGTGGTCAGCAGTCTCTTCCGAATCTTCTTTGAATAGATCGTCCCCCACCCCAAGGCATTGACGTCTACGGACCGGATGATCGGTCCCTTGCCGCATTCAGCGGTGGCTTGTTGAGGCGGGGTGATCGGATCGGAGGCCGGAACCGTGTCGACCACGATGGCCATATCCGGTTCGAGTGCTTGGGCGGCCACCTTGGCTCCTCTTGATCCAATCTCTTCCTGGACGGCGGCAACCAAATAGAGCTGATAGTCTATCTTCTTTGATTTCATTTTCTCCGCCAAATCGATGAGAATGGTGCAGCCCGCGCGGTTATCAATCGCTTTGCTGATGATGGACTCTTTGCCAATTTTTTGGAAATTGGGATGAAAGACGATAGGATCTCCGATTTCGATACCCCACCGCCTAACATCATCCTCACTCCCGGCGCCCACGTCGATCCACAGATCCGAAACGCTGATTGGACGTTTGAGGTCTTCCGGCGTCAAAAGGTGTCGATTTTTCACTCCCACCACACCCGTCAGAATTCCTCTGTCTGTGCAGAGGTCCACCTTGGTGCTGAGAAGGGCCCTTTCGTCGATTATGCCGTTGAGCTCAAAATAGATAAACCCTTTCGGATCGATATATTTGACCAGCAGTCCCACTTCGTCGGAATGGACGCAAACCATGACTGATTTTTTGCCCTTCCCGAGTTTTCCGATGACATTTCCCATCGGATCTACGGAGACATCCGGGAGTCTTCCCTTCAATTCCGTGGCGATAAACTCGATCACCTCTTCTTCAAAACCACTTCCTCCGGGGATTTGAGCAAGCTTTTCAAAATTTTTGAGCATATTCTCTCCGTGAATCGGTTTGGGATTGGCTGGGAGACCGCCGTCTCATCCAGCAGGGATCAGAATGAATTTTATAATTTATTCCAGATTATTTCAATGAATATGATCGCAGGACTGATCTTCCTGGGTGGCATGCGAATGACGATTACGGCATGTTAGAATGGACGATATGAGGCGGATTCTTCACATCGATATGGACGCCTTCTTCTCTGCCGTGGAACAGAAGAGGCATCCTGAGCTGGTTGGAAAGCCAGTGGTCGTTGGGGGTGGGGGAGACCCCACAAAGAGAGGGGTAGTATCAACAGCCTCTTACGAGGCGAGGAAGTTCGGAATTTATTCCGCCATGCCTTTGAGGATAGCCCATAAGCTTTGTCCTGAGGCTGTTTTTCTCCCCGTTGATTACGAGGAATACTCAAGAGTTTCGGAAGAGGTCAAGGCCATCCTCAGAGAATTCAGTCCGATCATGGAAGACGCAGGAATCGATGAAGCATTCCTGGATATCTCATTCGTCGCCGGACCCCTAGAGGAGATCGCCGGGGAGATTAAAAAAAGAATCAAACTTAACACAGGCCTTACCTGTTCTATTGGTATTGCGCCGAACAAGCTTCTCGCCAAGATGGCTTCGGACATGCAGAAACCCGATGGGTTTACCCTCATTACGGAAGATGATATCCGGGGCCGTATCTGGCCTTTACCGGTAAGAAAGCTCCGGGGGGTGGGACCAAAGACAGAAGCCTATCTCAAAGAGATGGGCATCCAGACGATTGGAGACCTTGCCTCATTATCCCTGGATAGATTGACCGAAGAATTCGGCCAATCCTACGGAAATTACCTCTACGAGGCATCAAGAGGGACTGATGAGAGTTCCCTCATCACCCACTGGGAGCCAAAGTCGATTAGCAGAGAGACCACCTTTGAAAGAGATGTAGACAACTGGCAGGTCATCGCAAAAACTCTTGCCGAACTCACAAAGGAAGTAGCCCTCAACATGAAAGAGGGGGGCTATCAGGGTAGGACCGTGACCTTAAAAATAAGATTCAACGATTTTAAGACCTACACGAGGGCAAAGACCCTAAGCCGGCATACGGGTTCGGAAGAAGAAATCAGGAGGGCTGCCTTCGACTGCCTTGGCAGGGTCGAGATCAAGAAGAAGGTCCGACTCATTGGGGTGAGGGTTGGGAGTTTGAAGAAGATCAAGGAAGGTGAAGATTAAGAGGGAAGGGGTTCTTCAAATTTTTCCTGAAGCTTACTTGATTTACTTCTGCCCGACGCATTTACGTGCCAGTGTTCACCGACATAGATCGAAAAGGCGATAACCGAATGAGATAGTGGAAAGGCGGAGTTGAGTTTTTCAACTCCGCCTTTCCGTTGCCCGCGGCAGAGAAGGAACGATCGCCAGTGGCAGTTTGTGTGTGCAGTCTCGAGGATATTGATCCTTGTTCCTCGATTGTTGAAGTCAAGATTTTCCGCCTGGCAATTCGAACCTTAGAATCATTCTATCGTGTCGGCTGAATGAATTTTGGCAGCCAGGTTACCAGAGTCTCGGCGTACTTGTCGGCCACTGCCCCTTTAATGAGATAATGCCCAGCGCCCTCTACCCAAACGATTTCGCGATGCGGAGATGCAGTCAGGCTGTCGTAAATGGCCTGCCCGTTCGGAGGCACTGCTATTTCGTCCTTCAAGCCATGGATAATAAGCGCCGGAATGGTAATTTGGGGCCCGAACTTCACTGTGCTCGCGTTTGACTCGGCGAGTGCGCCAAAGATATTTACGAAGGTCTGCGCCGAAAGAGTGACTGTGAGGTTCGGGAACCATCCCGTATAAGACAAGACTTCATTCCCCTTTCCCTGGGCCACTCGATCACGAGCCCCCTGCAGGAAAGCATCGTACCTGGCCCGTTCGCTTTCGTTCCAGCGAAGCTGTGCTTCAAGGTACGGAGACTTGATGCATCCCATGAAGACAAGGGCACGGACAGAAGGATCTTTTGTCTGGGCCCAATAATACATGATGCGTGGGCCCCCGAGACTAACGCCCCAAAGGACGACTTCCGTGAACCCACGGGATTTCGCAAAGCGAATGGCGGCATCAATGTCCTTCACGTAGTCCTCGAAGCGTGCGAAAAGCATCCCATGCAGGCCTGCTGTTCGCATGTTCACCGCCAATAAAGCATAGCCCTTGCTGGTGAGGCCTTCCGCAGCCGGGTTTATTTCGTGGACACCGATGAAGCCTCCGGTCATGCCCGGAATATAGATCACCACTGTCTTGGTCCCACCCGGCGGTAGCCATAGGAGTGCATTGAGGAGAACCTTGTCCTCGGTCGTGTAGCTCACGAATTCTGCAAGTGGGGCAGCTTGCGCGACCTGCATGAATAACATACATACGACCAATACCCCCATCAAATAGCCCAAACGGTGTAGACGATACTTTCTATCCATGGTTTTTTCCCTCCTTTCGGTTTAGAGGCGAACTGTCCCAATCCCGAGACAGGTCACCTGATAAAAGAAACTCTTTTACCCTGGTTCCCCTTGAGGTGACCTGGTGAACCGTTCCCCGGACACATACAGAACTGCCAGGCCTTATGTCCCAGCTACGATATTTCCCTAGATCTAAGACCACGGAAGGCTCTTTTCTTGTCAAAAAGGGGCGAATCGCACAGCACCTTTTCCGAAAAGAAGTTTTAAACAACATCCTAAATCAACTACTATCCTGAAATGAATTATTCAGAAGAGGTGAGAGTATACCCCATGATCAATTTGCGATTCCAATATACACTATTTTTAAGAGTCAGGGAAGAGAAAGCTTTGGGAAAGGAGTAGCCCCTCACCATTCTCATTTACTCTTTTTGACGCATCTCTATCGGGGTACAAGGGGAAGTTTTTTCTTTGGCCACCTGGAGAAGCACAATCGCGGCAATGACCCCGATGCCGCCCAGCACCTGGAGTGGGGACAATACTTCTCCCAAAACAAAATAGGCGGTGATGCCCGCCACCACGGGTTCCCAGGTGGCTGTGATGCTTGCCCGGGTTGCACGAACCCGCTCGATCCCCTTGAAGTAGAGGCCGAAGGGAATCAAGGTCGAAAAGATAGCAATATAAAGAAAAGCCATCCAGATTTTGAACGGATAATCTTCCCTGATCACCTTGACCGGTGAGATAAGAATCCAGTAAAAGATCGCGCCGAACCCAAAACCATAAAGAATGAGGGTCCAGGAGTCGTACTTTTTGAGTCCCTTCTCTCCATAAAGGGCATAAAAGGAGAAAAAGAGCGAAGAAATCAGGCCGCTCACAATCCCGATCCGGTTTAATCTCAACAGGTCCAATCGATATCCGCCCACGGTAAGATAGCATCCCAGGAGGGCCAAAAGCAGGGCTGCAATTTTTCTCCTTGAGAGGGGTTCTTTCTGGAAAAGAAAAGCATAGAGTGCAATCCAGACAGGGGAGAGATACTGAATCAAAACAGCGGGGCCGACGTGGATCTTACTGATCGTGTAGTAATAAGTAAACTGGACGCCGGCGACGCCCACAAAGCCTAGCACAAAAAAATAGGGGAGGTCATGGTATGAAATAATAATCCTCTTTCGGTCGAAAATGAGGAGGATCAATAGAAGCGTAACCGTGGCGAGGGTCAGCCGGATTTGAACCAATTCGGCGGGAGGGAGTCCGATGATGAAAAGGGATTTAGCCACCACGCTCGAGACACCCCAGAGTGTCGTTCCGATCAAAATATAGATATACCCGGTTCCCTCAGTTTTCTTCATGGATGGGCATCCTTGCACAGGTCCCAGGTGTCAACCAACCCTTCGACGTTCCGCGATCTCATGCCCCCGTGGTTTGCCCCTCGGCCTGAGCGGGTCGAAGGTTCAGCCTGTTTGCCGGTAGGCAGGGGTTGATACCGAGAGACGCTTCTTCGGCCGTCCCCAAGAATGGGGGTGGCGCCGTCAAATATCAAGTCGAACGGGTGTCTATCTCGGCAGAGAAATAAAACTCGTATGTCGTGAAAGCTTTCCATCTTTGACGATAAAGATCCTGGATTCCATGCTGGGGCGATGATCTTTTGGAGTAATGGTAAGGGGGGGGGTGAGGCCTCCTGTGACGAAACTCCTCATACCTTCTAATGCAGATTTAACGCTCGCGCGAGAAACTCCTTGCTTTGTGAAAGACTTTCTTAAAGCCTCTGAGATGACCTGGGCCGTCGCCCAACCTTCCACATAAGAGAGGGTATGAGAATCGAAGGGGTGCCATTTCTGATGGCCTTCTTTGATCGCGGCCATGCCGGGAATGCCCTCTCCGAAAGGAGAGATGGGCTGCACGCCGAGAACACCATCGAAAGGCAAGAGATTTTCGTCGAAGGCCCTCATGGTGCAAATCCACTGGGTCTTTTTAATATCCGCTTTCCTGACCTCCAGCAAAAGAGAGGAGGCTTCCTTAGAGGTGAGGCTCACGTAGGCGAAGTCCGGGTTGTAGGAATTGATCGTCGCGAGGAGAGAGGGGAGGTATTTTTCCGCTTTCCCTCCGAGCTGCGACAAATCGGAGATCCAGACATCCGGTCCGATGTCGATACCCAAGGCTCTGGCATATTCCTTCGCTTCATCTAAAAAATGACCACCCAGATGGTCAGAGGACCCGATAAAGATGACTTTAGGTTTTCTCACTTTAATTCCGGATTTATCCGATACGAAATTCATTGCGATTTTTGCCAGATCGAGTTGGGTCGGAAGGATTGAGAAAACATAGGGATATTTGGACACGTCGGCAAATTGGGAAGGGAAGGGGCTGACAAACGTAGGGATTTGGTCATATTGGAAATGGGGAGCTAGGGCAAAAGCTGTCTCCGTGGAATAAATGAAAAGAATCGGAATACGATCTGCTTCATTCAGTTTTCGGTAGGCCGCCATAAACTCAGCCGGTTGGGAGGTATCGTCGACGAGAAGGATCTCCAGTTTTCTTCCGGAGACTCCCTCGTGTTGATTGATCCATTTCGCTCCGTCCAACATCCCCCTGGCACATTCCCTTCCTGAATCTCCCCATCGGCCTGAGTAGGGGATTAAAGCTCCCACCTTGAAAGCAGGCTGGCTGAGGCCGATTTCAGGAAGGATGAGGATGAGGATAAGGACAAGCGCCAAGAGAAAAGAAGAAAGTGTTTTCATGATTCGTTTGGAAATTGATTTTCAGTTTCTATATCTGCTGACGAGTATCCACTCGCTACGATCCGGCTCTTAAGTGCTGGTCGCATAGAGCACAGCCAAAATGGTCGTCACCCGATCCTGATAACATTGGACGCGATGAGGAATGTTAGAATCATAATATATCGAATCCCCTGGGTAAAGGACATCGGTATGGTTTCCCAGGATGACCTCCATGGCCCCTTCCAGAACGAAGATAAATTCCTCACCGTCGTGAACAGAGGTTTTGGAGGTCTTAACGGTGGCGGGTTCCAGCATCACAATGAACGGCTCCATATGGCGGTTTTTCTTCTCAAATCCCAAAGACTCGTAAGAATAACCGTACTTGACTCCCTCTTTTGAGGCAAATCGAGAAACCGTCTTTCGTTCATCCTTCCTCACGATCGCGAAAGGTTCTCCTTCTGTTTCACCCAAAAAGTCACCCACCTTGACTCCCAATGCTTTCGCCAGCTTGATCATCGTTCCAAGGGAAGGGGAAACGAGATGGTTTTCCATCTGGGAGAGTAAGGCAGTAGAAAATCCAGTTAAGTCGGCCAAATCCTTCAGCGAAAGGCCCTTCTGCTCCCTCAACGTTTTCACCTTTTCCCCAACGTGGATTTCTTCAACACCCTTCTCTTCTTCCATGTTTTTTCCCTTCCTGAACCCTGCGCGATTCAAGGCCCTTTAAATCGATTCAGCAAACTTGGCTCCGATTTCGATGCCCTTGGTATTGGATGGAATGAGATGATGATATCGCTCATCAAGCACCTTTTCCAAAGACTGAAACAGAGAGCTCATCTGAACCAGTTTGGTTTTTTGGTTGAAAGCGCCTAAGGCGATCATGTTCGCCAATTTGGGGTTTCCATGATCAATCGCAATCTCATTGACGGGAACGGAAAGAATTTGAATGTCCTTTCGATAGGTCTCCTTGGGCTCAATGAGAGAGGAGTTGATGAACAAAAGGCCATTGGGCTGAATGGACGGTTCGTATTTCGTCAAAGAAGGCAGATTCATTACAATGGCGGCACGGGGTCTTCCCACGACAGGAGATCCGATCGGGCGAGAAGAGATCACGATCGTGCAATTGGCCGTTCCACCTCTCATCTCGACTCCGTAAACGGGTAGATAAGTGACATATCTGCCTTCAGTCATCGCAGCATGGGCAAGAAGGTTTCCGATGACCAGGACCCCCTGTCCTCCAAATCCCGCAACAATAACATCGTAGTAGAAATGATTACTTTCTGTATTCATTCGTTCCTCAATATCCTCTCACCCCGCTTTCCCCCCCCCGAAAACCATGTCATCATTAACGAAAAACGACTTCCCTTGCAAGATGGGACAAACGGTCAGGGGACGAAGCTTTAGGCCTGCCTGCGCGAAGCCGCTTCGGCGAAGGCAGGGCGGAACCCTTTTATCGGCCAGCTACTGGGCTACAAGCCCTTGAAAAGATCGTATTTCCGACAAACTTGATCACCCATCACACTAAAATGACCGCATGCTTAAGATGAGGAGCCTGACTGTCTGTCCCGTCCACGCTCCGAAGAAAGAGGAACGGTGAGGGGAATCGTCACTCATCACAGGGAATCCGCCATTTTCCGCTCTTTCAGGATGCCCAAGGGGAAGTAAGGAATCATTTCCTCTTCAACCCTACGATTGGCCTCCAGAGCCGTCATTCCCCAATTGGTGGGACAGGCCAGTAACATCTCGACAAAAGAAAAACCCATCTCTTCAATCTGCATCTGAAAGGCCTTACGGATGGCTCTTTTTGCCTTCATCAAATTGGCGGGATTGTTGACAGCCACCCTGGCCACGAAGGCGCTTCCTTCCAGGGTCGCTAACATCTCCGCCATTCGGATGGGATAGCCGTTGCAAGTAAAGTCTCTTCCGTAAGGGCTCGTGCTTGTCTTTTGTCCAAGAAGCGTTGTGGGCGCCATTTGACCACCCGTCATTCCATAAATTCCGTTGTTGGCAAAGATGAGGGTGATGTTTTCACCGCGATTGGCCGTATGAATCCCTTCTGCAATCCCGATGGCCGCGAGGTCTCCATCCCCCTGGTAAGTGAAGACGATTCGGTCTTTTCGGGCCCGTTTCACCCCGGAGGCCACCGCCGAAGCTCTTCCATGGGGTGCCTCTAAGACGTCGATATTGAAATAATCGTACATAAAAACAGAGCACCCCACGGAGGCCACCCCGATCGTTTTTTCCCTCAGCTTGAAATAGTCAATGGCCTCTGCCACCAACCGGTGAGCGATACCATGGTGACATCCAGGGCAAAAATGGAACGGAATATCAATCAAACAATCTGGGCGCTTAAAAACAAGTTCCATTTCTTAAACCCTCCAAATTCTAAATCCGAATATCGAAATCCGAAACAATATCAAAATGCGAATGACCAAATGATCTAAGCTTGTTTCTTCTTCTCATTTCAATCTTGAATTCCGGTCATTTGAAATTGTTTCGAATTGATCCCTCCGGGATGCTTCGCCCGGATTTCGTGCTTCGAAATGAGAGTCCGTTCAGTAGTATTTTTTAATCTCCTCCAATATCTCTTCAGGGGAGGGGAGAGAGCCGGGTGGCCTCCCGTAGAAACTGACGTGGGCATCCCGCTCCACCGAAAGCTTCACGTCTTCCACCATCTGTCCTGTATTCAATTCAACCGTTAAAAACCGTTTAACTCGCCGGGAAAGTTCATCAAAGGCTTTTTCTGGAAAAGGAAAGAGCGTGACGGGTCTGAGAAGTCCCACGTTCATCCCTTCCTCCCTCGCCAACTCAACAGAAGTTCTCGATACCCTGGCCATACTGCCAAATGCTGCGACAATCAGTTTTGCATCCTCAGTAAGAAAATTTTCGAAGGAGACCTCCTCTTTTTTCATCTGTTCATATTTATGATGGAGCTTCCAGTTGTGCTCAGAAAGCTCACCATCCTGGAGATAAAGGGACTTCAAGCGATTAGGTTTTCTCCCCGTTGCTCCGGTCAGGGCCCAGTCTTTTGGAGGGAGGTCCGTCCCTGCAGGTTTTCTCCTCACGAGAGGTTCTTTCATCTGTCCGATCAGGGCATCACCCAGAATCATGGCAGGATTTCGGTATTTGTCGGAAAGATCGAAGGCAAGGCAGGTCAAGTCATACATTTCCTGAACCGAGGAAGGGGCAAGGACGATCATTCGATAATCTCCGTGTCCTCCGCCGCGGGTGGCCTGAAAATAGTCTCCTTGGGAAGGAGAGATTCCCCCCAGTCCCGGTCCACTCCTGGAAATATTGACGATAAGCCCCGGGAGCTCACTTCCCGCCATATAGGAGATTCCCTCCTGCATCAGAGAGATCCCAGGACTCGAAGATGAAGTCATGGCCCTTGCTCCGGTGGCTGATGCCCCTAAGAGGAGATTGATGGAGGCAATCTCGCTTTCCGCTTGAATGAACTCTCCACCCAAAGCAGGAAGATGTTTGGAAAGATATTCGGGGATGTCGTTCTGAGGGGTGATGGGATATCCGAAATAGAGGAGACATCCCGAGTCAATGGCAGCCATGGCGATGGCTTCATTTCCTTTGGCCAATATTTTTTCAGAATGTTGTTCCATCAAGCTTCAAGCCTTTCCTTACAATTTACCGTTTCCTTTTGCGCTCTTACTTTCTCTGAGACCTTAACTCCCTATCTCCCGGTCTCACCATCTCCCAATCTATCTTCATCCCTTCCATACCCGGATGGCGACATCAGGGCAGATCTCTCCACAAATAGCGCACCCTGTACACTGTCCATCCGTGCTCCAAACGACATAAAAGTACCCCTGACGATTGATTTCCTCCCCAATCTTAATAAGGGTCTTCGGACAAGCAATCGTACAGAGTCCACATCCTTTGCATCGCTCTCGGTCGATTTCAATCTTGGCCATGACTCACCAGTAATAAAAATTGGAATTCAGACAAGTCCCGCTTATTTGCCCGGGTGACAATTTATAGGAAAATTAATAACATATCATGTCAAAAAATAAAAGTCTTGTACCCAAGCCCTGACGGTTGGATTCGGTCCCGACCGAGGGCTGAGCAGGCAAAGGGTTCTCGGGAAGAACGGGGAGCCCCACCACCATTCTCGACGAACAAATATAGCTTGACGGGAAATATTAAGAATGCTATTCAATAAAAGTTCATTTGCGAAATGAATCCTTAAGGAGGAGTCACTTATGAAAAAATCTTCAAAAAAATCTTTGAAAAAACCTTCCAAGAAGCCTTTAAAAAAGCCTTTGAGAAAGGCTGGGAAAAAGGCTTTGAAGAAACCTTCCAAGAAGCCCTTGAAAAAAACTTCGAGAAAACTCTTAAAGAAACCGGCGAAGAAGCTTACCGTGAAGATTGCAAGAAAGCCTTCGAAGAAGCCTCCGAAGAAACGATCTATAAAACCATCGGTAAAACCATCGGTAAAACCTCTCAAACCATTAAAGAAGCCTTTATGGATACCCTCCGAGGCCAATATCAAAAATGCCAACGTGACTCGATTTATTGAGTTTGTGAATGGCAGGTTTGGCAAGAAATTTAATAGTTACGATGACTTGTATCAGTGGTCCGTTGACTCCATTCCTGATTTCTGGGCTGGCGTGTGGGATTTTGTAGGGGTCAAAGCCTCAAGAAAGTGGGATCAGGTGGTGGATGACTTGAAAAAGTTCCCGGGGGCAAAGTGGTTTGTCGGGGCAAGGCTCAATTTCGCGGAGAATCTATTGCGGTATCGGGACGACCGGCTGGCCTTTCTGTTCAAGGGAGAGACACAGAAATCTGCCAAAATGACGTATAAAGAACTTTATAACACGGTGGCCCGGCTGGCCAAATCTTTGCGGGAAATAGGCATTCAGCCAGGAGACCGGATCGCTGGCTATATGCCGAACATGATGGAAACGGCTATCGGCATGCTCGCAGCGACCAGCATCGGAGCTGTCTGGTCTTCTTGCGCCACAGACATCGGGTCGCAGGCTGCGCTGGATCGACTCGGGCAAATAGAACCTAAGGTCTTAATCTCCGTAGATGGATATTTTTATAAGGCAAAACCCTTCAACACCCTGGGGAATGTGGCAGAGGTGGCCAAAGCGATCCCTTCCCTCAGGAAGGTTATTATTGTTTCCTATACGGGGACGAAACCGGATATCGGGAACATTCCCAATGCGGTCTACTACGAAGACTTCCTGTCTGCGGAAAAGGAACCTGGCTTGGAGTTTGAACAATTGCCTTTTGATCATCCCATCTTCATCATGTTCTCCTCCGGAACGACCGGGAAGCCTAAATGCATGGTGCAGGGAGCGGGCGGTATCTTACTCCACCATATGAAAGAGCTTATACTCCACAGCGATCTCAAGCGCGAGGACAAAGTTTTCTACATTACCACATGCAGCTGGATGATGTGGAACTGGTTGATCAGTACCCTAGGCGTAGGCTCCACAATCGTCTTGTATGATGGCAACCCGAACTACCCCGATGCCGGGGCGATGTGGAAGATGGTACAGGACGAAAAGATAAGCTTTTTCGGTCTCAGCGCATCGTATATCAACTATCTCCGGGGCGAAGGGATTCAACCCGGAAAGACGTACGATCTTTCCTCTCTTCGAGAGATTTCTCAAACAGGTTCTCCACTGTCAAAGGAAGGGTTCGAGTGGATCTACGAGGAAGTGAAAAAGGACCTCCATTTCAATTCCATCGCAGGGGGCACGGACATCAACGGTTGTTTTGCCATCGGCAGCCCGATTCAACGTGTTTACGCCGGGGAGCTTCAAGGGCCGGGCCTGGGCATGAAGGTGAAGGCATATGACGAAAACGGGAAGCCGGTCTGGGATAAGGAGGGAGAGTTGGTATGTGAAGCTCCTGCTCCATGCATGCCGCTCTATTTCTGGAATGATCCCAACGGGGAAAAATATAAGAGCGCTTACTTCGAATATTATCCCAATGTCTGGCGCCACGGTGACTATGTCGTCTTTCACAGTGACACCCAGGGGATCACCTTTTACGGCCGTTCCGACGCCGTTTTAAAACCTTCGGGAGTCCGGATCGGCACGGCTGAAATCTATAACGTGGTGGAGAGGATCGAAGGAATCGCCGACAGCTTGGCCATTGGACAGAATTGGGAGGGCGAACAGCGCATCATCCTCTTCGTAAAGTTGGCAGCGGGTGCCCAGTTGACGGATGCATTGAAGGATAGCGTGAAGAAAGCACTGAAGGAAAAAGCCTCTCCCCGCCATGTTCCGGCAATCATCCTGGAGATGCCCGATGCTCCCTATACCTTGAATATGAAAAAGGTGGAAAGTGCTGTCACCAATATTATCCATGGAAGACCGGTTCTGAACAGGGATGCTTTGAGCAATCCGCAGGTCCTGGATTACTTCGAGAAGATCGTTCCGGACCTTCAAAAATGAACAGTTCGGAGCAATTCGTTCGGTGTTCGGAGACATAAAAATACTCCGAACTCCGAACTTTCTCATCATGACATTGACCCGAAAAGAGTTTGAGGAGTTGGTGGTTTTAGCGCTGAGGAGACTTCCCAAGTTCTTTAAAAAGAAGATGAAGAATATGGATGTCGTGGTGGAGGACCGGGCCTCACGAGATCTTCTTTCAGAGATGGGACTCCGATCCCCATTTGAATTATTAGGCCTTTATCAGGGGGTGCCCTTAGACCGAAGAGGGTTTTATTATGGGAATGTCCTTCCGGACAAGATCACACTCTTCCAGAGCCCGATCGAGTCGATGTGTCAAACCAAGGAGGAGATCGAAGAAAAAGTCAAAGAGGTTGTAATCCACGAAGTTGGGCATTACTTCGGATTGGACGACCAGAGGTTAAGGGAACTGGAGCGAGGCGAATAACCCATCCCCTGTTCGCCCCAAGGGATGCCTTGGAGGAAGCCCCGGTTGTTTTAAGAAATGCGATGGGTTATGTTGATAAAGTAGAGGTGCTGAAGGAGGATTCCGAATAACGAATTGGGGGCATTCGATTCAACCGCCCGTAAACACCCTCTTCGAGTGGAAACGTACGGACTCAACTTTAAGACGTCACCCCGGACCATTTCATTTATCACGGATACAAGGTTTTTCCCTGAGCTTCCGAGTCTTTATCAGGGGGAAATCCGGGTGATTCACGTGGTCCCGCTAAAACCCGCGGGGAAGGAACCGATCGAGCACCTCTCGGTTGAGGAGGTGAGGACAATCCTCAAGAAAGCGAAGCCAAGATTGACTCTCTTGACCCATTTCGGAATGACGATGATCAAAGCGAAACCCAGGTGGGTGGCTGCTGAATTGGAGAAAGAATTGGGGTTGAAGGGCGTTGCTGCGAGCGATGGTATGCAAATAAATTTGGTGGAGGTTTGATGATGGAGAAGTGGATGGGAGGAGACATGCATCCGAGTTACCGGATACTGATGGGCCCCGGGCCGAGCAACGTCCACTACCGGGTTTACCAAGCGATGTCCAATCCGGTGATCGGATATCTCGATCCCCAAATTCTGGCCTGTATGGACGAGATCAGTGAAATGTTAAGAGGCGTTTTCCAGACGAAAAACAAGGTTACCCTGGCTATTTCCGCTACAGGAAGTTCGGGGATGGAGACTTCGTATGTCAATTTCGTTGAACCCGGAGATGTGGTTGTCATTGGCGTGAACGGGTTCTTTGCAGACCGGATGACCGAGGTGGCTTCCCGCTGTGGTGCGAGGGTCATTCGGGTTGAAGAGGAGTGGGGAAAGATCATTGAACCAGAAAAATTGATCAAAGTCTTAAAGCAACATCCTGAGGCCAAGATCTGTGGCGTCGTCCATGGAGAGACCTCCACCGGGGTGAGGCAGCCCCTTGAGGAAATAGGAGCCTATTGCAAAAAAGGGACTACGCTCCTGGTGGTGGATGCTGTCACCACGTTAGGAGGATATGATGTAAAGGTTGATGGTTGGGGAGTCGATGTTTGCTACGGTAGTTCCCAGAAGTGTCTCAGCGTTCCGCCAGGACTTTCTCCCATTACGGTGAGTCCTAAGGCCATGGATACCCTCCGAGCGCGCAAGACAATGGTGCAAAGTTTTTATCTCGATCTATCATTGCTTGAAAAGTATTGGGGGGAAGAAAGGGTTTATCACCATACGGCGCCCGTTTCCATGTTCTATGCCTTGAGAGAAGGGTTGAAAATCGTTTATGAAGAGGGCCTTGAGAATAGATTCCGGCGCCATGAAATGCTGGGCGATCGCTTGAAGATGGAGCTGGAGGGCCTGGGATTCAAACTTTTTGCACAGGAAGGATACCGCTTGCCCATGTTGACCTCGGTGGGTCTTCCTGCCGGGATGGATGACGCCAAGACACGGTCGAGACTACTGAACGAGTACAACATCGAAGTCGGAGCAGGTTTAGGCTGGCTGAAGGGGAAAATATGGAGAGTCGGACTCATGGGAGAGACCTGCAAACTCAGATATATCCATTGTCTGCTGGGAGCGCTTGCAGAGATCCCGGCGTGATGACGGATTGTTGATGTAAGCCCCTACCTTATACCCTTCCGTCACCCCTTCTGCGAGCCCAAAGGGCATGGCAACCTCCGATTACTCCTGATTTCGACGAGATTTCCATGAGTTCTTAGCTTTTCTCATTTCCAGATCCCTTCGCGTAGTCCGACATTCCTTGAAAGTCAACGACCACCACGGGCTCATCCCCGACAACCCAACCGTCATGTCCCGCCTCGAGCAGAGAAACATCCCCGGCCTTGAAATCCCTTTCCGACCCATCGTCCATTCTAACTCTTAACGTTCCGGATACGTGATATTGAAAATGAGGAGCCTCGCAGCTTTTAGTGTTCATCAAAGGCTTGAGGGATTGAGACCATCTCCATCCCGGTTGGAGGGTGGCCCGCCCCACCGTCTTTCCGCCGATCGTTACAAGTTCCAATTTTCCCTTATCAAACGTCCTCACCTCATCCGGGTTATTAAGGCTTTTTCCTTCCATTCCTACCATCCTAATCACCTCCTCTGCCTTCAGTTCGTCTTTTTCTTTTGGTTCAAAGATGCTCATCGGAAATCCAACTGTCAAGCAAACACATCAGCCGTTCTCAACTCAAGAGCCTGAACATATGTGGAAAAAAGTTCCCACCCGTCTAAGAGAGGAGATAAGACGACTGAAGAGGGGTATTATGAAAATCTAAGGCATAAAACTTTCAGCTAACGAACTCTTTTATTGACACCGCCGGACACTCCGTTATAAAAAGGAAAAAGGAGCCGCACAAAATGAAGAAACACCGTTCCGTCTTTCTGATCTTCCTTTTGTTCTTTTTTGCCGGCTGTACCTCAATGACGGCCCAACGAATTTCCCGGTCCTTAGACAGGCCGGAGGAGTGCCAGTCTTTCCTGAGCGTCCTGGATAAGAGAGTCGACCGGTCCGGTGTAAGGGATGCTGCAAGTTATCCCATCCCGGGGTTTTCTTACCTCCGGGCCAATCGTTTTCTTTCCTTTATGAAAGACAGGACCGATACCCAAGGAGGAAGGGAACTATGGACCCTGTGGATGCAGAAACTGGATCTTGAAGCCAGGCAAAAGGAAATCAACAACCTGTCGGATGGTATTGTTTCTTCCTTTCCGGCGAAGCAAGGGGCAGAGCCAACCCGATCCGAGTTATACGATCGTGTGAAATCCTGCTCTGACAGGCTCTTCCAGCATGACAAGACCCGGCCGGGTGTTTATGAAATGCTGAATTCCGTCGTCGAGGTGCCAGAGGAGTATTCGTTTACGATGAGGGCCATCGGTCTCTATCCTCTTGTTGCCATCCCCGTCGCCGTACTTACGGATCGTTCACGAAAAAGGACCCGGTCATGGTTCGAAACGAATCTGGAAAATCTTCCTGTCGAGGGGCGGCTGAAAAGCTTCACTCCTGCGAAAACCTTCTCTCTAAGCCGGGAAGAGCTTCAGGCAATCATTGAATCATCAAAGGAAAATCCACTGGACGTTCCACTCCCGGACGAGAGCCAGGGTAAGAAGATCGTTGAGCACTTTGCGCCAGTATTCATCCAGGACGTTGCAGCTCCATACGATCGGATAGGCCGGTTGGTATGGAATGGAGAGTGTCCGGATGTGGATCAAGAAAAGCCGACGGTGTATTATTATTTTTCCAATGCTTTCCTGAAGGGCAGGCCCATCCTGCAGATTAATTATGTGATCTGGTTTTCGGAGCGCGCCGGAAAGAAGGCACCCGGAATTGAGCGGGGTCATCTGGACGGGTTGACGTTGCGGGTCTCGCTGGACGAGCAGGGAAAGCCTTTCATGGTGGATATCGTGAATGATTGCGGATGCTATCATTTATTTGCCCCCGAGAAGACCCGTGTGGATCAAATCATTTCAAAACCGTTGAAGTTTGATCCCTTCGTCCCCCAGTGGTTGCCCGACCTTCTCCCGGACCAGCGCCTCGGGGTGCGTCTGAATTCGGGATGGCACCAGGTCCAGCGTCTGATTGCAGGAGAGGGCTTTCCTGCCCCGATTCCTTATGAGCTGGTGCCCTATGATGTCCTGGAGGTGCTTCCTCGCGGAGATGGCCGGACAGAAAGCATCTTTAACTCCAAAGGGATTGCGAAGTGCTCCGAAAGGATTGAGCGATTCATCCTCTTTTCCATGGGAATCCCCAGGATCGGTAGCATGCGCCAAAGGGGCCACCACGCCATAGAGTTAATCGGACGAGCCCAGTTCGATGACCCGACTCTTTTTGACGAAAGTTTCATTTTCAAATGATGCGAAAAGCCGTCTTGATAGTGCTTTCACTCGCCTTCCTGCTTCTCTACCTTGAGAACCTCGAAGCAATGGCCGGAAATGAAAAACAGATCCTCGCCGTTGCCCAAAATATGGAAGCTGCATTCAATAAATTAGAAGATTACACCTGTGAAGTAGAGCAGATATTTTATCGTGACGGAGCGGAGAATCAGCGATATCTTTTCAAGTTTTACTTTAAGAAAGAGAAAAAAATTCGGGTTGATTTCTTCCAGCCCCACTCCGGATTGACTATCTTTTATAGTAAAGAGGACAAAGAAGCGACCGTGATACCGCTTCGTTCCCTACCTGGCCTGAAATTCCGGCTTTCCGTCGATAACCCTCTGATGAAAACACTAGCAGGACAGCGGATAACCCAGACCGACATGGGGTACTTTATTAAGTTCATGTTCAGGAATCTCAGGAGCGTTGACCAGAAAGAGAACGAATTTCGGGAAGATAGCGACCGGGTGGAGTTCCTGTTCCGGGCCATGGACTATATCGAAGAGAAGTCTCCGGAAAAATATCGGATTTCTATTTCAAAAGAGCACTGGCTTCCCATCCGTATTGAGAGGTACGATTCAACAGACAGACGCCTCGAGGTCACTGACATTAGAAATTATGTCCTCAACGCCCATCTGAAAGATGAGTTCTTTGTGCCGTAGAATTTTCCTTCTCGTGCGCCGGGGTGTCAAGGTCGCAGAACCCTTCACGGCTTGCCAAAAAAGGCGACGAAAAACGGCACTCCGGGTTAGAGAAGCTTATTGTTAAAGAGTGTGAACTCAAACCATAATGGCGTCATCGTGCGGCTTCTCTATTTATACATTCAACCGTTATTCTCCAGTTCGTAATACCTTGTTTTTTCATGCTTTTCTTCTCTCCTAAAGTGGTCGTGTTCGCGCGTCTCCCTCGGCATTCGTCTTGCTGCAAGTGACGAGATATACGAGAAAATTGAGCGATGGCATATATCTTGCTGCTTTCCTTCTAAGGAATGACAGAAAGACAACAACGAGTCTTAGGAGTCTACGTGGAATTTGGGTAAGAATATGTGCTATCCCAGCTTCTTGGACATTCTTCTCATAGGGGAGCAACCGCAGGAACGTGTTAGGGCTTTTACGCTTTTGGAGCTACTTGTTACGCTAGCGATCATTGGGACGTTAAGCGTGATTGCAGTGCCTATGGTCAATAACAACACCGAAAAGGCGAGAATTGCAACTGCCATGACCGATATCCGGGAGATGGAACTGGGAATCGTGAGGTTTCAAGCCGAGCGTGGAAGACCACCGGACACCCTTGCCGAAGCCGGACTTTCAATACAACGCGACCCCTGGGGGCGTCCGTACCAGTATATGAGAATCGCAGGGTTGACAAAGCACGAGATGGATGCGAAGTGTCGGTGGGATAAGTATGATAAGCCGCTCAATCACGATTTCGACCTCTACAGCGTGGGGAAGGACGGGCAGACGAAGGCAAAGATTACGGACAAAGACAGCCATGATGACATCATCCGCGCGCATGGCGGGAGATACGTAGGCTTGGCTTCAGAATATTAGCGTAGGCGAAAGGATGAAAATTGAAACGACATTTTTCCGGAGCAAGGTCGCAATCCGGATTTTTGGGTTGTTTGTCTGCTGTGCGCTCCTTCCCATCGCAACCCTTGCAGTTCTGTCTTACAGCCAGGTAACCAGACAGCTCAACGAACAAACACAGAAGAGACTGAAACAGGCGGCCAAGGACGTAGGGGGGGGCATTTCTGAGAGACTCTATTTCCTTGGAAGCCAGATGAAAGAGACTGCCTCTAAATTGAGTATGGAGTCCCATCCCACCCCTGCCCAAAGAGGGAGTGGGTTACTGAAAGAGGGGTTCAAAGGCCTCGTCATGGTAGTTGATCAGCACGAAAATGTTCTCCTTTTCGGGGATATTCAACATATACCCAACTTAACGCCGGACCAAAAACAGTATATTCGATCCGGCGGCATCTGCGTGTGGAGTAAGCACTTTACAGATTTCAAGACACATATATTTATGGGCGTTGCTGTCGATCCCAGAAGCCCCGGACGAGGGATCCTTTTGGGAGAGATTTCCCCGGCATACCTGTGGGGTCCGACCGGCGAGCTTCCAATACCGGCATTGACAGAACTCTGTATTCTGGACCGGTGGAATCGTGTCATCTTTTCATCCCTCCCGGCACCGGCGGCGTTTCCCGAACAGGTAACGGTCCAAATGAGTCGGTCCATGCAGGGTCAATTCGAGTGGGAGCATGAAGAGAAAGAATACATGGCCAGTTATCGGACGCTCTCTCTTCCCGCTGATATTTCGATGCCGAAATGGGCAGTGGTGCTGAGCGAATCGAAATCAGATCTGCTCGCTCCTGCAGCCCATTTCAAAAAGATCTTCCCTCTCGTCATCCTTCTGTCTGTGTGGGTGGTGTTGCTCCTCAGCATGGTGCAGATACGAAGGAGCCTGATCCCACTGGAAAAGCTTCGGGAAGGAACAAGGCGGATTGCCGCACAGGATTTCAACAGCCCGGTGACGATCAGGAGCGGCGATGAATTTGAGGAGCTCGGAGCATCTTTTAATACGATGGCGAGTCGTTTGGGCAAGCAGTTTAGCACCCTGACGACGATGGGTAAGATCGATCGGGCCATTCTGTCGGCGCTGGAAACTGAAAAAATCATCGGGGTGGTGCTCACCCATATCCCCGACGTTTTCCCTTGCAACCACGTCAGCGTGACTTTGTTGGATGACGACGGCAGGGTGACTGGCCGAAGGTACACTGAAAATGGCACGGCAGACAAAGAAACGGCGGTGGAGACGATCGAGTTCCCGGCTAACGAGATTCAAGAACTCCTGAAGCATCCTGAAAGCGTAATCATCGAAGCCGGAGAGACGATTCCCAGCTATCTCGTTCCCATCGCCCAGAATGGCATCAAGACGTTTTTGGTCTTGCCGATCATTCTCAAGAAGAGACTGTCAGGATTGATGACACTGGGATGGTCCTTCGAATCGAAGATCCATACCCAGGAAGATTTTGGTCGAGCCCGGCAATTGGCCGATCAGATGGGAGTGGCCCTTTCAAACGCCAGCCTCATCAGGGAATTGAATGAATTCAACTGGGGCACGCTTGAAGCCTTAGCCCGTGCTATTGATGCAAAATCTCATTGGACGGCAGGCCACTCCGAACGAGTCACGAAACTGGCATTGAAAATCGGCCGGATTTTGGGACTGCCCCAGGAAGAGATCGATGTGCTTCACCGGGCAGGGCTGTTACACGACATTGGAAAGCTTGGGATACCCATCGATATTCTTGACAAGGAGGGGAAGTTAAGCAAGAAGGAAGAACAGCTCATGCGGGAACACGTTCGTCTGGGGCTCCGTATTCTGGAACCCATTGCGGCGTATCACGAAGTCATGTCCGTCATATCGCACCATCACGAGAATTTTAACGGTGAGGGTTACCCCGACGGCCTCGTCGGAAAGGACATCAGTTTGGGCGGACGCATTTTTGCTGTTGCGGATTCTTTTGATGCTCTGACCTCCAACCGGCCGTACAGGCAAGCACTGGACCGCGAGTACGCTACTGAGATGATCAAGCAGGGGAGCGGGAGCCGGTACGACCCGGATATCGTGCAGGCGTTTCTGCAGGTCATAGCGCAGGAAGGGCAAGGAGAGGAATAATGAAAGTGGCGAGAGTATGGATCATCATCATCTGTCTCATGGTGTTATTTTTATGTCAATGCGGGAAGAAGACAACGGTTCCGGAAGGTTTGATCGGGGTATGGGAGACCACCGCGCCAACCTATGCGGATCGCTTTTTTGAGATCAAGACCGATGAGGTCATCTTTTCCACCGGGGAGGAAAAGTTCGACACCTATCCGATATCAAAGATGAAAATAGAAGAAGATCGTAAAGAACAAAAGACCCTATACATCATCTGCTATAAAAACGCGGCAGGGCAAGAATACAAGTTTTCCTTCTATTATGATCCGGGAAATCAGGGGACGATAAGATTCAAGAATCAAAGCGAGATGGTTTGGACGAAGAAACCCCTCTCCTCCGCTTCAGAGTGATCAAAAAACTCTGGCTAGCCGGTGTTGAGACGAAAAATGGAGTCCACTGATCTGACGATAGCGTCGGTCCCATCCTTTATCGGGAGCCTTTAAGACATCAGGTCAACTTCAACTTCCCGTAAATATGCAATTGGAATCCATGGATGAGAGCGGAGTGGGCGAGGCACACGAGCTTTCAGGGTTCATTCTGTTTCAGAGGGTTTGATCGGGCCCAGGGTCGTTTTAACGTTTTCCAATGATAACTCCAATATGCCGAGATGCTCATAAACCACCTCAACCCCTTGCCTGATTTTTACGCCGGTTGGGATTCTAGGAGTTTTTTTCAGGAGAAATTCCTCGGAAGTCATCCAGACTTCGAGCTGCCTCATCTTCTCACGAATCTCCGGGTTCAAGGAAGCGGGGGTGGTCTTTCCCACCCTTTTTTCAAATTTTTCTTTTAGGACGGCGACCACTTCCTCCCGAGAGGGGATCCTTCCTAATTCTCTCTTCATCGTGGTCAAATTTTCCTCCATTGTTCGATAGACCTTCTCTCTGAATTTTTCATCAGGGGCTCTCAGGATTCTGCTCATCGCCTCATAATTAAAATCGAGGAGGATCCCTCCGACAAAGACCATGCAATCACCAATATTCCCCCCGCCTTCCCCGGCGATCTTTCTACCTCCTTTGGTAAGAATGTCATTGACCACTCGAAATTCGGCCTCAATTCCGAAGGCTCCATAAGTTTCCACCGGGGCCTGTGAGAACCAGGGGTAAATCTCGTCGATCGCCCTGGGAAATCTTAGGTTATCTTTTTTCCAGATGAGCTGATAGAAAATTTGATTTTCGTCCAGGTAGGTGGTTCCTCCTCCCACCTCTCTTCTCATAAAGGGAATTCCGGCTTCCCTACAATATTTGACATCCACCTCCTGTGGGGCGTCCTGGAAATATCCGATGCTCACCAGAGGAATTTTAGGGGAGACAAGGACGAGGGCCTCGATGCCCATCCGGGCGAGGGCATGAAAGATGAGCATGGATTGCTGGCCAGGGAGCTTCCCCAGATCGAATAGGTACATATCTTCCTCGCTTTCTCCGGTATAGCGACCGCCGTCAATGTGTTAACATGTTCCCGAGAATTTTTCAAAACGAAAAAAGAAAAGAAGAAAAGAAAAGAAGAAAGAAAAGGGAAGTGTTCCTCTTATTTAAGCTTTTTGCGGTCGGAGATGACAGTCATGGAAGAGGTGAAGATATGGAGAAGTTTGCTATGGGGAATATAGATAATCCATATGAGGCTGGGAACGACATGGAAGTACCAGAGGAAGTCGGCATTGATTTTCACATCTCTGAGGAATTGGGATATAAAGTAACCCCCAAAGGAAATCCAGTTATTGGCGCTGGCAGGTGTGAAGTTAGCCAGGTAATTATGTGCCTCGACGACTTCATGATGTGCGATGCGGTAACCCTCAATAAAGAAACCGGAAAGTTCCAAGAAAAGGAGGAAGAGCAATGTGGTCACATCCTCTTCTTCTGTCCGGAGCTGATCCGGGCGAATCGCAAAGCGGCGAACAATGGCCATGAGGCAGCCCACCAAAATAAGGAAGCTGAAGAATTCGAGGAAGAAATCGAGAAAAGGACGGATTGCACCGGTCTCAAAGACATGGGCGAAAGAAAGGAATGGTATGCGGTGACTCAGTTCCACGAGATACCCTGTGGTAAACCCCTTGATCATATCGACGACGAAGGTGGCGATGAATCCAAACACCAGTAGCGTATGAGCGAGCCAGCGATAGAAGGATTGGCCGAAAAGTTTTCGATGGAAGATGACCTCTGTGATAAAGATTTTTACGTACCATCCCGGCCTCATCCAAAATTCCTTCCAGCCTCTCCGGATATAAATCTTGAGTTTCTCCCATTTGGTGGCCTTCTCTGCCCCTTCGAGGCCTCCTTCCAGCCAGATGCTGACATGGAGACCCATCCCCCAGACGAAGAAAATCATCGTTGGGAAGAACATGACGTAGAAGATCAGGTGTTTGTCCATAAAGGTTTTTCCGCCACAGAGGCACAGAGATCACGGAGGATTTAGTTTTTTATCCAATCGGGACATACCGATTGGATAAAAAGCCCATTTCTCAGGCTCTAATCCGCCACAAGGCGGCTGAGGCTTTTCCATTTGCCGTCGTCTCCCGGCAAATGGAAAAAACACCATTCCTCTGTATTACTGACGTGAAGAATTTTGAAATTTTATTAAGCAAAAACTTTTTCCTAACACTTTCCCCTCCCCCTTCGACGGGGGAGGGTGAGGGTGGGGGTGGACAAAATAGAAACCTTTGGTCCCCCCTCCCCATCATCCCCTCCCACGAAGGGGAGGGGAAAAAACTTTAGAAAGTTTTGTTTGGTTGCGGCTATGCTGCGCTGTGCCCTCTGTATCTCTGTGGTGAGACCCGAATTCATTTCATATTCCTCAGCACGAACTCCGTGATGTCCATGGCGCTGATGGGAATCTCTTTTCTTCGTGCCGTGGTTAAGATGGTCCGGACGCATTGCTGACAGGCTGTAATGACCGTATCCGCCCCCGTCGCCTGGATCTGGTTGATCTTCTCTTGGGCTAAGGCAGCTGAAAGTTCCGGGTCCACCATTTCCAGATTGCCCCCTCCACCACAGCATTTGCACTGTTCCCTGTTGTTTTCCATCTCAGTTAATTCCACACCGGGAATGGAGCGGAGAATCTCTCTCGGGGCTTCATAAACCCCGCTTGCCCTTCCCAAATCGCACGGATCATGGTAAGTCACTTTTATCTTCTTTTCCTTGAAAAGGATTTTTCCTTCGTCAATCAGTCTCTTGATAAATTGGGTGGAGTGGAAGATATCGACGTCGGTCTTGTATTCCTCCATCCAGGTATGGTAGCAGGAGGGACAAGCGAAGACCACTCTTTTCACGCCCTTTTCCTTCACCATCTCCAGATTATGCTCGATTAATACCTCTGCTTCCTTTTTCATCCCCGCGCCGATCAGGGGGAACCCGCAGCACCACTCCTCTCCACCCAGGAGCGTGAAATCCACTTTTGTTTTATTGAGGATTTCAACGAAGGCTAAGGGAATCTTCTGTACCAAGGGGAAGAAGGAGGCCACGCACCCCACAAAAAAAGCAGTCTCGGCCTTCTCTTTCTGATATTGGTGGGCAGGGAGTTCCTCCAGGAACTCCAGCCACTCTACCCTTTCTTCGTTTTCATCTCCGGAGACATTATGGGCCTTCAGGACATTTGCCTTCAGTCGTTTCGCTGCTTCTGGAAAATGGCCCATCTCTACCAAGGTCTCCCGAAGTGCGGTCCAGAGATGTTTGGCATCGATGGAAACCGGACAGCTTACGCTGCACTCCCCGCAGAGGGTGCATCGATAGACCATCTCTGAGAATTTCTTCAGTTTTTCCTCATCCAGCTTCTTCGGGCCGAAAATCTTGGCCCAGAGTCCGTACTGGCTTCGGATAAAAGCCTTGAAGGCCTGAATTTTCCCTCGAGGATCGATCTCCTCTTCACCCCTTTGAGCATACACCGGGCAGTACTTGAGGCATTCGCCGCACCGGGTGCAAGCATCAATCTCGACCAATTGTTTCGGAGAGAGGGCTGAAAGTTTCATGGAAAAATGATCCTGATTACAGCGATTTTGAATTCGAGATTACACCGATTGACCCGCACCTGACAACACGAACCTTAGAGGGTCTGTCATTCCGGGCTTGACTAAGCCTGCCCCGTGCTTGACACGGGGGAATCCAGTCTTTTCCTGGATTCCTGCTGGAGTTTACCCCGTTGAAGAACGGGGCAGGAATGACGTGGTGGAATCGATTTATCTATTTCTTACCGTGCTCGGCTATTTCCGCTTTGAGCCATTCCTGGAGGGTAGCGGGATCGGTCATAAGGTTCTTGAGCTCATCCAGGTTATCGGGTTTGATTTTAAACATCCACCCTTTGCCGTAGCATTCCTCGTTGATCAACTTCGCTTTCTTTTCTAATTCTTCGTTCACTGCCACCAACTCACCGCTTACGACTGCAAACACTTTTCCGAGCCACTTTCCTGACTCAACCTTAGTAAAATTCTTTCCCTGGATGAGCTTTTTCCCCTCGGGAGGAAGACCGACGTAGACAATGCTGCCCGCCATCTTCTGGGCATAATCAGTCATTCCCATGACCACCTGATCCCCTTCCACGCGAGCCCAAAAATGATTCTTGTCATAATAAAGTCCTTCCGGAAATTCATATCCCTCGATATTCATTCTCGCATCCCCTCCTCAATAAGAATTGGAATACTGGAGAATTGGAGTAGTGGAGTAATGGCCTTAAATGGAATAATAACCCATCTCAAAACACCAAGAACCTTTGACTATCTGACAAGTATTTCTTGTTTTTTTCCTGACCCAACACTCCATTACTCCATCACTCCATGCTATTTGGCTATGCTGCTTCCTTTTTGCTTCGCTCCTGGTAAAGCTGGGCGATGAACTCCGTAATGTTGTAGATTTCAATCTTCTGTTTCCGAAGTTTGGCATTTCTGAAATTGTGCAGGCAGGAGGGACATTCCGTGAGCAAAATCTCAGCTCCTGTCTCTTCGATGATTTGGCTTAGCCGATTTCTTGAAATTTCAATGGAGTCCTCAGGAAAAGACCCGCGGAGTCCACCCCCCGAGCCACAGCACATGGCATTCTCCCTGGTCCGTCTCGGCTCCACAAAATTGGGCGCAATCTTTCGGATGATCTCCCTCGGCTCATCATAGATCCCGGCATGGCGGCCGAGATCGCAAGGATCGTGGTAAGTCACCTTTTTCTTCGTTTTTACTCCGAAGTCCAAGTCTTTCAGGAATTGAGTGATATGTTTGACCTCCAGCCCTAAGTTTTTGTAGGAAGGATGTTCTTTGAACACCCGGTAACAGTAGGGGCAGGTCGTGATCAGTGTTTTGGCGCCGGTTGTCTGAAGCTCTCGAAGATTTTGCCGGGCCAAATCCTCCTTGATTTTGTAACCCACATCCTCCATCACACCACTGCAGCAGACCTCATCAATCATGGTAAAGTCAACCTTTAAAAGATCAAGAAGCCGGATGGATTCCTGAACGCTTTCTTCTTCCCGGTAAGCTCCCACACAGCCCACAAAAAGGACGTAACGGGCACTTGCCTTTTTGTGTCCCCAGTCATGCCGTTCTTCTTCCCCGTAGATATTTCCATATTTCTCAACAACCTCGCCCATTTTCTTGAAGAGGTTGTCAAAACCCATCTCCACCATATCTTTTCGTGCTGCCTTGATGACCTCCTGGGGATCTGCGCCGGAGGGGCAGCTTACCGTGCAGTTCATGCAGGTGGTGCAGCGAAGGAGGGCCTGAGCCACCCCCTCGGTCACGGGGAGTTTTCCCTCCATGACCTCTTTCATGAGGATCATTTTCCCGCGGGCATTCGTAATGGGCCTTTTGGTTAAGTCGAAGATAGGGCAGACTGCCCGGCAAAAGCCGCAGCGGGAACACTGGGTTATTGCCTTGCGCCGTTTTTCATCGAACTGAAGTTGGCTGGTCATTATATCACCTGATCGGACCCCCTCACCTCACTCTCTCCCCTGGGGGAGAGGGAAAGGGGCTTTCTGCCATCAGCTATCAGCTATTGGCCATTAGCCATCCAGAGCTCTTTTCCCTGGATTCATGATGTTATTCGGGTCTAATGTTCTTTTGATCTGCCTCATTACTGCCATCTCTACTGAATCATGTTCCAATGTCATATAGTTTGCCTTTGAGAGGCCGATGCCGTGCTCACCCGACAGGGTTCCTTTGAGAGAGATGGCGAGACGAAAGATTTCTTCCTCGACTTTTTCCGTCCTCTCCACTTGCTCCGGGTCGGATTCATCGTAAAGGATTTGTGGATGAAGGTTTCCGTCACCGGCATGGCCATAGGTCGCTACCACCAGACCGTGTCTTTGAGCAATCGCTTGGATTCCCACGAGGAGATCGGGTATTCTGGAGATCGGAACGGTGACATCGTCCAGGACAAAGCTCTTGCTGACCCGGGCAAGGGTTGCATAGGCGGATTTACGGGCTTTCCAGAGGCCCAGGCGTTCTTTTTCGTCTTTTGCTGTCTTGACCAGGCTGGGGTGATTCTGATTGAGTATGCGGAGAACCACTTCCATCTGGGCCTCTACTTCCTCCCAAGTATAGCCATCCGTCTCCGTCAAAATCATAGCTTCGGCCTCAGGGAGATCGAGATCCGTATTCTCTTTGATGGATTTGAGGGTTACTTTATCCAATATTTCCATCACGCTTGGCAAAACACCACTGGTCATGGTTTGGAAGATCGCTTTTCCCGCGTCCTCCAATTTGGCATAAGTGGCCATCGCAGTCATGGCATGACGGGGGAGGGGATTGATTTTTAACGTGACCTCCGTGATCACCCCCAGCGTCCCCTCCGCCCCGATAAAGAGCTTGGCCAGATCATAACCGGAAACGCATTTCATGGTGTAGGAGCCCGTGTGCATTACCTCTCCCGTTGGTAAAACGACTTGAAGGCCGAGGACATAGTCCCGGGTGGTGCCGTATTTGGCTCCCTTGATTCCACCGGCGTTGGTGGCCACGTTTCCTCCAATGGTGGCAACGGTGCTGCTCGCCGGGTCTGGAGGGAAAGTAAAACCATGTTTTGCCAATTGTCGATTGAGATCGTCGCAGACCACACCGGCTTGAACACGGGCGTAACGATTCTCAATGCTTATTTCAAGAATTCGGTTCATCCTTGAGAGGTCGACGATGATTCCACCCTGGACGGAAACGGCTCCTCCGCTGAGACTTGTCCCTGCTCCTCGAGGAACAACGGGAATTTTATATTGATTGGCAAACTTGACAATTTCAGCGATCTGTTCGGTTGACTCAGGCCAGACTGCCGCATCGGGCCGATGGACATTCATCGATGCGTCATAACTATAGGGAACCAACTCCTCCAGTTGATCGGTGAAATGATCAGCCCCAACGATCTCAATCAGTTTTTCTTTTGTTGACATTCCTTACGGACTCCTTTTTCATGCTTCACATTTTAGTATAACTCCCTGGTAAAGATCCCTTCAATGATTTCCTCATTTTTATTCTTTTGGATGCTTAGAGGCCTTTACCTCCAGCTCGACGAAATTCAGGTGTTCGAGAATCCTTTCTCTGGCTTTTTCAGGAGAATGGTTCTTGATCGCCATGAATATTCGATGATGGTGGCCGAGCAGTTTCTTCACTTTCGATCGGCCCTTGAAAACCCTTGCCACAGATTCCCTGAGGAGATCATAGATGGTGGACATCACATGGGTTTGGATGGTGTTATGAGTTGCCTGGGCAATCCCTAGATGAAAGTCGGCATCTTGCTTCTCCCAGGATCGTCCCTGCTCAAAGGCTTTTTTCATCGCCTCAAGGATGTTCTCCAATCGGTTGATGTCTTCTTCGGTGGCCCTCTGAGCAGCAAGAAAAGCACCCCAGGCCTCTAAAGCTTTTCTGACCTCGATCAGGTCGAAGATCTTCTGGGTATCCGCCTTGATGAGCAAAAAGAGAGGATTCTGGACACTGTCTGAAGCAACAGATTTGATGACGGTCCTTCTGCCTTTTACCTCCAAAAAGCCCATGGCGACCAGGGAATTGAGAGCTTCTCTGAGAGAAGGGCGGCTGACGCCAAATTCTTTGATCAGTTCCCGTTCCGGGGGCAACCTGTCCCCCGGCTTCAGTCTCCCTTCACTGATGAGCGTTTTGATCTGATTCGCAATTTCGTCAGAGACCCGAGTATGTTTGATGGATTTGAACATGGCCGGACTCATTGTCAAATGGTCTTACCTTTTTAAATTAAACCCTCTTTATTGTCAAGATGAAAAAAACGGTGCCCTTCAAAAGGACTTTACCGCATTTCAAGGTAGTTATTTCCAGAAGGTTTGCAGCTGAGGTGAAGGATTTTGAGGGGGCAGTGAAATGATGCAAGAAAGAAGGAAGTCAAGAACCAAGGTCATGAGGGGTCTGCCTCTCCAATCCGTCACATTTCATCCCAGATGGATATTTTTTCAGAGATCAGAGGGACAATAAAAACCGGTTTTCGCGCCCGAGCCAGTACGGAACCCGACACACTTCCAAGAAATGTTTGCCGAAGGAAGCCTTTCCCGTGACTTCCGAGAACAATCAAATCACATCTCTCTTCATCTGCGGCTTTCAGGATTTCTTCGGGAGGATATCCTATCTGTACAAGGATCTTGGTTACGAGATTGAGGCAAGCTAAATTGCTTAGTTCGTCGACTTTTTCACAGAACTTTCGGATACGGTTTTTGATCACCTCCATGGATATCTCATGCTGGCTGTGCTCCGCTTTGTCCGTGGCGGTTCCAAATGCACTTGCGCGCAAAGGTTCGATCGTGTGCAAAATGAGGATCTCTGCGTCATGCTTCTTCGCCATATCGACCGCGTAGTAAAAGGCATAAGCAGAGTTTTTACTGAGATCCGTAGCATAAAGAATCTTTTTGATTTTCGGGATCATTTTTGTCCTCCGTCCTCATTTGGGGATACTTTTATAGATACTAAATTATCGTCTTTTGGTCAAGCTTCCTGTGCTGTAAAACTTTAGCAGTATAAGAAAGGCCCATAACAAAAACCCTAAATCCTCCTCACTTCCCCTTACGAAAGGGGGAAGAATATCTCCTCCCTTTTACAAAGGGAGGTTGGGAAGGATTTTACGGAGATGATTTTAAACCGCTTACCGTCATGCAAGGAAAGTCTCGAAACCAATCTTAAAGCGGATTAAGGAGGTTTGGAGGATTGCCGCTGGTAAAGGCAGCGACCAGGTTTTGGGCCGCTAACATCGCCATCCTGAGACGTGTCGCCCGGGACGAACTGGCAATGTGGGGCGCCAGAACGACATTCTTCAATTCAAGAAACCCCGGGTTCAGTTTCGGCTCATTCTCGAACACATCAAGACCTGCACCGGCAATGGTTCCCGAATGGAGCGCAGCGATCAACGCTGCCGTCGTCTACCACGCCGCCACGGGAGGCGTTGATCAGAATCGCCGTGGGCTTCATCCGTTTAAGTTCCGGTTTCCCCGATGAGGTGGTGGGTGGCAGAGGAATAGGGGACATGGATGGTCACAATGTCAGCCCGCGCCAGCAACTCATCCTTGTTCACGAAACTTGCCCGGCATGCCTGTTCAATCTCTGAGGCAGCTCGCCTGACATCGTGATAGATCACCTTCATCTCAAAGCCGATGGCACGCCGCGCCACCACCTGGCCGATGCGCCCCAGGCCGAAGATGCCCAGCGTCGCGTGGTGGACATCAAGGCCGAGAAACTGCTTCAGCTTCCAGCCGTCCCACTCGCCTTTGCGTACGTAGGCCTCTGCTTCAGTCAATCGCCGCGCTGTGGCAAGAATCAGCGCCCAGGTGAAATCTCCGGTGGTATCGTCCAGCACCCCAGGGGTGTTGGTGGCCATGACCTTTGCTTTGGTGCATGCTTCAAGGTCAATGTTATTATAACCGACGGCGATATTGCACACTGCTTTTAAGTTCGGACACCGCGCTAATAAGGCGGTGTCAATTCTATCCGTCAGGGTGATCATGGCGCCCTGCTTGTCAGAGAGCTTCGTCGCCAGGGTTTCCGGATCCATCGGTATATCTGACTGATTCGATGTCACCTCAAAATATTGAGACAGATATTCCAGAACCTCATCAAAAACTTCCCGGGTCACCAGTACTTTCGGTTTCATGGTCTTATTCCCCCATGTCTATGATACAGGCATTCGCTGCCCCGATCACGATTCCCTGGACTGCTCTCTTCTCACCAAGAAGAGAGCGGCGACGATAAAAAAACTCCCCGGAAGCCGCACGCAAAAAGCGAACAAGTATCCGGTCATGATGCCGTCACTTCAGTGGTCTAATCAACCTTGGGAGCCTTTTTGACCCGGCGGTCTTTTGTAAGAATCTGCCCTTCAGCGAAGAGAAACACGACGCCGATAAGACAGACAAAGCTGCCGGCTAACGCAAGGATAATTTGGACGAATGTCGGTGGTTCATAAATACTTATAAGACATAACACCGTAACTGCAACAATTATGGTAGCGAGCTCCACCCAGCTTTTCCCACATATTTAACCTCCCTGCATACGTGATTCAGAAAATTGAGCTAATCTGCTCCGACGACGGGCGCGGAGCATTTGTTTCAACATCTTCAGTTTGCTCGGATCAACCCTTAGCGGACGGATTATTATCCGCTGCTTTCCCGAAGCGCACGATGCCGTAAAGCATGAGACAGCCCACGGCTATCACAAGACAAAAAATGACCATGGCATGCACGGGCAGTTTGGTGATCAACGACCACAGAATGAAATTACCAACGACGACGCCGGTCACTAACAAAAAATGTCGCATCTTTCTCCTCCTGATGTAGGTTTTCGTGAATCAGGCAATTACACCCCCGCTGGACGCTGAGATCCCGGCGCAGAAGCCTGCTGTCATCACTTGTACACCAAGCCCGGCACCCACAGACCGATCTGCGGGAAGAGGTAGAGCAACAGTATCGCCAAACACTGGATCACCATGAACGGCAACATCCCGATGAAGATCTGGTTGAGCGTCACATGGGGCGGCGCCACGCCCTTCAGGTAGAAGGCGGCCATCGCCACCGGCGGCGAGAGGAACGCCGTCTGGAGGTTCAGGGCCACCAGCAAACCGAAGAAGAGCGGATCGATCTTGAAGTGCGCCAGGAGCGGGATGAAGATCGGCATGAAGATGACGATGATCTCGGTCCATTCCAGCGGCCAGCCCAGAAGGAAGATGATCACCTGCGCCAGGAGCATGAACTGGGTCGGCGTCATGTCCATCGATTTCACCCACTCGTTGATAATCTCCTGACCGCCGAGGAGGGCGAAGGCCGCCGCGAAGATGCTCGAGCCGACGAAGAGCCAGCATACCATCGCCGAGGTCTTGGCGGTAAGGAAGACCGATTCCTTGACGACGGTGAAATTGAGCTGTTTGTACGCGGCCGCCAGGACAAACCCCCCGAAGGACCCCATCGCCGCCGCCTCGGTCGGGGTCGCGAGCCCCACGACGATCGTCCCGAGGACCCCGAGGATGATCAGGGCCAGCGGGAAGAACGATCCGAGGAGCATCTTGAAGATCTCGAGACGTGCAAAGGTGAAGATCGCATAGAAGATGACGATCCCCGCCGCGAAGACGCCGAAGGTGATCCAGAAGACCAGCGGGGCGGGATGGCGTCCGGGTGCGGCTGGTACCACGGGTGTCGCCGGCTTTACCTCGGCGGGCGGCTTTGGGGCCTCGGCCGGTGCGGCCGGGGCGACCTGCGCCGTCTGACCGGGTTCTGCCGGGGGTTCCTGCAAGCCACCCTCGGCTTGCGGTTCCTGGAGACTCCCCGTGTCGGTCGAGACTTCCGTGGGTCTCCGTCGACTCCATACCCATCGTCTGAGCGCCCGACGTATCCACAAGCGAAGGTGCCGTCGTCCAGAGGTAGACAATCAGAACGAGGAGAGAGGCCGCCACCAGGGGAAGTATGGCGATCACCAGGTGGGTGAGGAGCGTCTTCATCGGGACGTCGGCGTTCCGCTTCCCCTTGATCGCACCGATCAGCCCGACCATGACGTTGTTGGATTTCTTCGAGATCACCTCCGCGAACTTGGGCAGCTCGACGCGCTGCTCCTCCTCGGAGAGCGGCGGGGCGGTTTTCGGATTGAGCTTTGCGGAGATGATGATGTAGCCGAGATAGAGGCCGGTCAGCATGAAGCCGGGTAAAAACGCCCCGGCGTAAAGCTGGACGACCGAGACGCCCGCGGTCGCGCCGTAGAGGATCAAAAGGACCGAAGGCGGGATCAGGATGCCGAGGGTTCCCCCCGCGGTCACGACCCCCGCCGAGAGGCGGGTGCTGTATCCGGCCTTGAGCATCGCCGGAAAGGCGAGAAGGCCCATGAGCGTCACGCACGCCCCGATGATGCCGGTGGCGGTGGCGAAGATCGCGCAGGTGATGACCGTCGCGACGGCGAGCGACCCGGGGATCCGGGAGGTCGCCAGGTGGAGACTCTTGAAGAGCCTGCCGATCAGGTTGGCCCGTTCGACGAGGTACCCCATGAAGACGAACAGCGGTATCGAGATCAGTACGTCGTTGTTCATGACGGCATAGGCCCGCTGCGACACCAGATCGAACGTGTGGGCCACCGCCGTATTCGGGTTTTGGCTGTAATAGGAGAAAAAGGCGAACATCGTTCCCATCCCCATGAGGGTGAAGGCGGTGGGAAAGCCGAGCATGATCGCGATGACGATCATCGCGAGCATCAGGAGGCCCAGGTGACCGGTCGTCCACTGTGACAGCGGGGGCATCGCCCAGAACACACCGATCACCACCAGCGCCATGATCGATATTCCAAACCAGGCTTCTTTTCTCATTTGTCGCCCCCTTTTCCGTGCGTCACAATCTCATCGAGCTTCGCGATATCCTCGTCGGTGACGTGCACCGTCGCCTTCAGCTTCTCGACGTCGACCTCCTCGACGTCCTGGATGCGCGAGGGCCACTTGCCGGCCTTGAGGCACAGGACACAGCGGACGATCTCGACGAAGCCCTGCACGAGGATGAACGCCCCGGCAATGGGGATGATCGTCTTGAAGTGGTAGAGCGGGGGACCGTCGGCGGTGATGCTCGAATGCTCGAAGATCCTCCAGGAGTCGCCGGCATAGTAGTAGCCGGCCCAGCAGAGGGCGGTCACCCCGGGGAGGAAGAAGAGGATGTAGAGCGTCAGGTCGAGGGCGGCCTGCACACGCGGCGGGAAGAAACCGTAGAGGACGTCGCCGCGGACCATGCCGTTCTTCGAGAGGGTGTAGGCGCCCGCCATCATGAACAGGATCCCGTACATCTGGAGCATGATATCGAAGGCCCAGGAGTGCGGTGCATCGACGGCGTAGCGGGCGTACACCTCGTAGGTGATCAGAAAGGTGAGCCCCACGATGAGCCAGGAAAACGCCTGGCCGGCAAACGTGCTGATCTTGTCAATGGTGAGCAGTAGTTTCTGCATATTCGATCCTTTTTAGAAAACAGCCACCCGGACGCGGACAGCGCCCGGATGGCTGATCGATCATGGTGTGAAACCTCTCAGCCTTTCTTCGCGGGCCGGAGCCTTCTTGGCGCCGAAATAATGGTTATAGGCCATTCGCCGGTTGACGTTGGTATCCATGTCCCAGGCCACCGTGCGCTTGGCGAACGCGATTTGCGATTCGATGATCTCCTTGAACAGTGGGTTATCCGCCGACTTCTTCGCCACGACCTGGTCATAGACTTCGAGCTCCCTTTTCAGGATCGCGTCCGGGGTCTTGTAGAACTTGACCTTGTCCTTCGGTCTGCAGCTCAGATGTAGTCCTTCGAGTAGCGGTCAATCGACTTCCAGGACATGTCGGCAGAGGCGGCCTCTACACCGTTTTCGATGATCGCCTTCAGCTTGGCGGGCAGGGCGTCGTACTTGGGCTTGTTGAACAGAATCTCGAACTGCTCGGCGTTCTGGTGGAAGCTCTGCAGCATGCACACCTTGGAGACGTCGGCGAAGCCGAGCAGCCGGTCGGAGGAGGCGTTGTTGAACTCCGCCCCGTCGAGGAGGCCGCGGTCCATGGCCGGGACGATCTCGCCGCCGGGCAGCGCATTTACCGCCGCGCCCAAGGCGGTGTAGACGTCAACGGAGAGCCCCACGGTACGGAACTTCATACCCTTCATGTCCTCCAGCTTTGTGATCGGCTTTTTGAACCAGCCGAACGGCTGCGTAAACATCGGCCCGTAGGGGAAAGAGACGACGTTGGCGCCGATGGACGCGTAGAGCTTCGCCAGCAGCTCCTTGCCGCCGCCGTACTTGTGCCAGGAGAGCAGCATGTTGGCGTCCATGCCGTAGCCGGGACCCGACCCCCACAGCGCCAGCGCGTTCTGCTTGCCGTAGTGGTAGACGATGACGCCGTGGGCGCCGTCGAGCGTTCCCTTGGAGACCGCGTCCAGCACGCCGAAGGCCGGCACCACGGCACCCGCCGGAAGCACTTCGATCTTCAGATCGCCGCCGGTCATGTCATTGATCTTCTTGGCGAAGTCAAGGGCGAACTCGTGGAAAATGTCCTTGGTCGGCCAGGTGGACTGCCAGCGCATCGAAATCGGCCCCTGCGCCTTGGCGATCATCGGGAAGCCCAGCGCCGCGGCCCCGGCGGTCACTGCGGCAGCGCCTGCGAGGAACTTGCGTCGTGAAACCTGTTTCTCTTTCGTCTTCTCTTGTTTCATTTTCTCCTCCTTCTAACTTTATTTTGGAAAAAGTAAAGTCAAAGTTCGCCTCTCTCTTTCAAAAAAGCCTACCGTCAACAAAAGCATGTTAGAAAATTCAATAAACCTTTAATAAATACCAAGCTTCTTTCCGCTTCCCTCTTACCTAAGAACTCACCTCCCTCCCTCTCCGGTTAGATCTTATCTTACCTACCCCAATGAATCCGATATATAGGATATACTTTATCCTGTTTCAAGGGGTCTAACTATTATCCTCTCACACACAAATCCAGATCTAGAAACCGAAGCCGTTTTCCCGATCGGTCATTTCAATCACAGTTTTTCTGATGATATTTTGTTACGTAGCTCGACCGGATAAGCTGCCTTCGATGGGGTTTTTTGTATTTATGCAGATTTAAAATTAGACTGACCGCTTTCTTTTTGTCAACCAAAGAATGATAGCCGAAATTCATAGCATTGTAGTCAATTTTTGTCAAGAAAAAAACAGAGTGTGTCATTGAAACTTGGTCCCAGGGACCCCATGTCGTCCTGAACCGCGGTGACAAAAGACGGATTGTCATTGAGTTTTCCCGGGCTTCATGCGTTCTGCCGTAACCTTAGGTCCGCGTCACGGTACGAATTCCCGCATCTTTTCCAGGACCAAACGATTTGCAGTTTGGTATTATTGTCTTACCATTTATTCTTATTGACAACCGCCGGTCTGTTTGTTATTTTAGGAAAGTTCGATCGGGCATGGAGCAAGAGATAGAATCGCCCTTGTGAAACGGAGTTCGGTTATAGCAGGAGAAAAGCACCGCAGGAGGTCTGTATGGCTCGACTATTCGAATACCAGGGAAAACAGTTGCTTAAAGCATTCAAAGTCCCCATTCCCCAGGGTGAGGTAGCAACGACTCCCCAGGAAGCCAAGAAGATCGCCGAGAAGATTGGCAAGCCCGTTGCCATCAAATCACAGGTCTGGGCAGGAGGAAGAGGAAAGGCAGGGGGTATTAAATTCGCTGAACACGCCATCGATGCCGAGATTGTCGCGAACCAGATCCTGGGATCGGAGATTAAAAAACTGAAGGTAGAAAAGGTACTCGTCGAGGAGAAACTGGACATCGACAAGGAATATTATATCGGTGTCATCGTTGATTCTTCGAGGGAAGTCCGCGCCCCCATCATTATGTTCAGCACGGAAGGGGGAATGGATATCGAATCGGTCCCTTCGGAAAAGATCGCTACGATGACGGTAGACGTCCTCCGGGGGGTTCGGCTCTATGATGCCCTTAACCTTGCCCTCAAACTGAAGGTCCCGACGGCACATCTTCCGGGTGTGGCCCAGGCGATCTCAGGCCTGTTCAAAACGTTCAAGGAATATAACTGCAGGACCGCCGAGATCAATCCCCTGATCGTCACCAAGGACGGGAAAGTCCTTGCCGGAGATTGCCGGATAGCGATTGACGACTCTTCCGTCTTTCGTCATCCCGAGCTCGGCATCGAAGTTGCCCGGGAGGCTGCGACTCCGCCCACGGAGCTCGATAAGATCGCCTGGCAGATCGAAGAAGGAGACCTCCGGGGGACCTGCTACATCGCTCAGATGGTGACAGAGATAAAGGGGCTCAACTACGTAGGTTACCACGGGATGGGTGGTGGTGGGGCCATTCTGGGGGTGGATGGCTTGAACCGCGTGGGGCTTAAGATTCCCAACTACGCCGACACGAGCGGGAACCCGACGGCGGCCAAGGTCTATCGGGCAGCGAAGGTCATCTTTTCGCAACCCGGCATCGAGGGCTATATGCTCGGCGGATTCATGTACGCAAACCAGGAACAGTGGCACCATGCCCATGGCGTCGTGAAGGCCCTCCGGGAGGAACTCCCCAAGAGACCTGGATTTCCCTGCGTGCTCCTGATCTGTGGCAACAAGGAGAAGGAGGCCCTTGAGATTTTACGAGAGGGGACGAAAGATCTGCCCGGACGGATCGAGATCTACGGAGGGGACAAGGTATATGAGACCCAGTTTTTGGCCGAGAGGATGAAGGCTCTCATTTTAGAATACCGGAAGGAAAGAGGGATAACCGAAGAGAATTCCTAAATCCGAAGCACGAAATCCGAAATTCGAAGCAATTTCGAATGATCAAAATTCAAAACAAATGAATGAAAAAAGTTGCGGAGATTAGGTCATTCGGATTTTGAATTTGTTTCGGATTGGTCCGAGACGGACGCTCCGCCCGATATTCGAATTTTAGAAGCTTTACCGCTTCATGTACAATTTGATACGCAAGCGATTGATATTGTCCAGGGTCAGGGAGGCGTAAAATTATGCATTTTGAAGAACAAACGATCAAAGTGAATATCGATGAGAGCAAATGCGTCGGCTGTAAAACCCACGCCTGTGCGGCGGGGTGCAAGCTCTTCGACCGGGGAATCCTGGTCATCAAAGACGGTAAACCGGCCCTTGCAGGAGACGCGGCCTTCGCCCGTCGGGTAGGGACGGAGTGCCTCGCATGCGAGTATGAATGCTGGTTCAGGGGAAACAAGGCGATTACGATCGAAGCGCCGGTTCCCGGGTTGGATGAATATCGAAAAAAACATGGCGTGGTCTGATTTCGGATTGTAAATGGCAGATTGCGGATTGAAAAAATCTGAAACCTTACCTAAAGAAATTGAAATTCGATGAACCTGTCATCCTGAACTCGTTTCAGGATCTCAAAAGATAATTCTCAGATCTGAAATCAGATTTGGAGGGGACGAAATGGCTATTTTGCTGAAGAAAGATACGAAGGTCTTAGTTCAGGGGATCACAGGGAGGGAAGGCTCGGCGCGGGCTGCATTCATGAAAGGTTATGGGACCAACGTGGTGGCCGGCGTCACACCGGGGCGCGGTGGAGAAGAGGTAGGCGGGACTCCTGTTTACAATACCATACAAGAAGCTGTGAAGGCCCATGGTAACTTCGATTTGAGCGTCACCTTCATCCCCGGGCCAAGCCTCAAGGACGCGGTTCTCGAAGCCCTGGATGCAGATATCAAGTTTCTTGTTATGCCGGTGGAAAGGGTTCCTCTCTACGACATCCTGGAGATGATGGCCCACGGAAAACAGAAGGGGGCGCGCTTGCTGGGTCCGGGATCCATCGGGATCATCAGCCCCGGAATTGCGGCAGCAGGCTGGCTGGGAGGATCTCCGGACTTTGCAAAAAGGGTCTTTGTCCCCGGACACGTCGGGGTGATTTCCAGGAGCGGGGGACAGTCTGCAACGGTTCCGTACACGATTAAGGAAGCGGGCCTTGGGATGACCACCGTCGTTCATGTTGGAACAGAGCCCGTGGTGGGGCAGTCTTTCGCAGACATCTTACCCCTCTTCCAGGCTGACGAGGAAACCCATGCCGTTGCCATCTTCGGTGAGATTGGTGGAACGAATGAGGAAGAGGCAGCGGAGGCGGTGAGGCGTAAAGAGTTCACCAAGCCTCTGGTGATTTATGTTGCCGGAGCATGGGCTCCGGAAGGAATGCGGTTTTCCCATGCCAGCAGTATCGTCGAGCGAGGCAAAGGGTCCGCGAAGGATAAGGTGAAGAACCTGAAGGATGCAGGGATCCATGTGGTGGACCGACCCGATGAAATCGCGCCCACCCTGAAACGGCTGCTACGCGTTTAATTGACCCAATAACTCAATAACTCATTAACTCAATATAGGAGGTGCATTATGACTGTCATGAGATCCGTTTTTTACATTCCGGGAAATAATGAGAAGATGATTTCCAAGGCTCCTGAAACTCCGGCCGACATTATCACCTTGGACCTGGAGGATTCTGTCCCCCCGGCTGAGAAAGCAAAGGCCCGCGATATGGTCAAGGAAAACTTGAAATTTGCAGGATCCGGCGGATCAACGATTTATGTCCGGATCAACAACTGGGAGACTTTGATGACCAATGACGATCTCGAAGCGATTGTCCACCCAGGCCTCTCAGGAGTTTGCCTGGCTAAGTGCGGTGGCGCGGATCATGTCCAGCGTCTCGACTGGAAATTGGAGGAACTGGAGCGAAGAAGAGGATTGAAGGTGGGGAGTGTTGCCATTCAGCTTCTTATCGAGACAGCCAAAGGGGTTATCAACGCCTATCCTTCAGCCATCGCCAGCAAGCGGGTCAATTCTCTCATCTTTGGCGCAGTGGATTACACGAAAGATATGAGAGTGAAACTGACGACCGAGGGAGATGAGCAATTGTATGCCCGGGCGCATAATGCGGTCGCTGCCAGGGCTGCGGGCTGCATTGCCATTGACTGCCCCTTTGTGGCCTTTAAGGATGCAGAAGCCTTTGAGAAGAACACGCGCTTTGGGCGTCAGCTGGGTTATGAAGGAAGAATGCTTATTCACCCAAGCCAAATCGAGCCCTCTCATAAAATCTATACGCCATCCCCGGAAGATGTCGAATGGGCAAAGGGTGTGGTAAAGGTTTTTGAGGAAGAGGGGATCGCGAAGGGCGCTGCAGCCGTTTCCTATATGGGGAAGATGGTAGATACACCGGTTTATGATAATGCCAGGACGATCCTTGCAACCATCGCAAGAAATCTCTGCCTTTGATGCAAAGCGAAAGAAGGGATAGAGTCAGCTTGCTTCCAAAAAGTACAATGACATAATGGAGGGCTTGACAATCCCCCCTCGCCCCCCTTCATTAAAAAGGGGGGTTGGGGGGATTTTTTTTTGAGGAATTTGTGCCATGAGGATTGCCATCGTTGGACAAGGTCCTTTTGGGGAGAAAGTGTTGCAGGCCTTGATCCAAAAAGGACAGAACATCGTCGGGACCTTTTGTCCTCCGGATAAAAGGGGTGAAGGAATGAAGGTCTTGGCTGAAAAATCAAGCATTCCCTCCTTTCGCCCGGGTTTAATGAAGGAGCCTCAGGTTTATGAGGCTTACTCAACATTGAAGCCAGATCTTGCCATCCTGGCATTTGTGACTGATATCATTCCTGAAAAGTTGCTCGCGGTCCCATCTCTTGGAACGATTTGTTATCATCCTTCTATTCTACCCAGACACCGTGGGGCCAGCGCGATTAATTGGGCTCTTATTCAGGGCGATACCCGGACGGGATTGACCATTTTCTGGGTTGACAAAGGAATTGACACCGGTCCCATCCTGCTTCAAAAAGAAGTTGAAATTAAGCCCGAGGATACGACAGGCTCAGTGTATTTCAACAAGCTCTTCCCTATGGGAGTGGATGCGATGGTGGAGGCTGTCGAATTGATCGAAAAAGGAAAGGCTCCGAGGATCCCGCAGGATGATTCCAAAGCGACTTACGAGCCTCCGTGTGATGATCGAGTAGCCTCCGTGAACTTTGAAAAATCAGTCAACGACGTTTACAATTTAATCAGGGGCTGCGACCCTCAACCCGGGGCTTATACGACTTATCAAGGGAAAAGAGTGAGATTTTATGAGGCAAAGATGTCGCCCTCGGCCATTCACAAGCAACCCGGCGAGATCATCTCAGTCGAGGAAGGAAGCGTTCAAATCGCTGTAAAAGACGGAATGATACAGGTTGGCAAACTCAGAGTGGACAAGGGGGAAAAGACAGGACCCGCTGAATTTGCCAAATCAATCGGTATGAAGGTCGGAGATCGATTTGGAAATAGGTAACAACTGGAGTATTGGAGTGATGGAGTATTGGGTCTAAGATTTTTCTCATTATTCCATTACTCCAGTACTCCATTGCTCCATTTTTTATGGAGGGGAGGACCCATGGAACGAGAAAAGTTGATTGAAGAAATGGCGAAGGTTGTGGGGAAAGAGAATGTCCTATCGTCAGAGACGGACCTGTTGCTCTATGGTTACGATGCCTCTCTCTTTCGAGGAAAACCCGATTGCATCGTCCTTCCCGGTTCGACAGAAGAAGTTTCCAAGATCGTCAGGTTCGCCCACGAAGCAGGGGTTCATGTGGTGGGCAGAGGGTCCGGAACGAACTTGAGTGGAGGGACGATTTTGACGAAGGGCGGAATCGTCATTCATTTTTCCAGGATGAACAGAATCTTAGAGATCGACATTGAAAATCAGAGGGCCGTCGTGCAACCCGCCGTCTTTACACTCGCTTTGAAAAACGCCCTGGTCCGTTACGGATATGTCTATCAACCGGACCCGGCCAGTGAAAAGGTGTCCACTTTCGGCGGAAATTTTGGAGAAAATTCAGGTGGGCCTCACTGTCTCAAATATGGAGTGACGACCAATCATATTCTGGGGGCTGAAGTGGTCTTGTATAACGGTGAAGTGATCCAGGTGGGAGGTAAGGCATTGGACAATCCGGGATACGATTTGACGGGAATCCTGGTAGGTTCGGAAGGCACCCTCGGAATCGCTACGAAGTTGATCCTCCGGATCATGCCGAAACCAGAAGCCGTAAAGACCATGCTGGCCATCTACAATTCTCTTGAGGACGCAGGAAGAACAGTCTCGGCCATTATCGGCGATGGCATCGTCCCTGCCACTCTGGAGATGCTGGACAGATTAACCATCAAAGCGGTCGAGGAGTCCATCCATGCGGGGTTTCCACTGGATGCCGAGGCGGTCCTGATCATCGAGCTCGACGGGCTGAAGGATGGGATGGAGAGGCTGGCTGAAAGGATCATGGAGATCTGCAGGAAATATCATGTCCGGGAGGTCAAGGCCGCAAAGAATGAGGCCGAGAGAACCCAGCTCTGGGCAGGCAGGAAAGGAGCCTTTGGGGCGGTTGCCAGGCTTCGGCCGAACTATCTCGTCTGTGACGGAACCGTTCCCAGAACAAAACTTCCCGAAGTTTTGACCAAAGTGATGGAGGTCGGCAAGAAGTACAACCTTTCCATCGCAAACGTATTCCATGCAGGAGACGGAAACCTTCATCCTCTTATCCTCTTTGATGAAAGAGATGAAGAGGAGTTGAAGAAGGTTCATTCAGCGGGCTCGGAAATCATGAAGCTGTGTGCCGACGCGGGCGGGACGATCAGCGGCGAGCATGGTATTGGTACAGAGAAGAAGAAGGAGATGCTTTTCGTCTTTACGCCTCGTGACATCAGCGCCATGAAAAAGGTGAAGATGGCCTTCGATCCTGAGGACGTTTACAATCCGGGAAAGGTTTTACCGGAGGTCTAGGAACAAGATCCCCCTAAATCCACATTTACGAAAGGGAGAAATTATCTTTTCCCTCCCTTTTGTTAAGAGAGGTCTGGAGGAATTACGCGTAAGGAGACTTTTTATGCTCAAGACCGATAAACTTTTTATCAGATTAAGAGAGATGATTGGCGAAGCCTATGTGATTCGGGACCCGGAAAAGCTCAAGGCCTATGTCATTGATGGGAAGAAACCGAAGGCCGTCGTCACTCCGGGGACGATCGATGAGGTTTCAAAGGTGGTTGCCTATGCGAGTCAGGAGCATCTCGCCATCGTTCCGAGAGGGAATGGAACCAAGATGGAAATGGGCGGGATTCCGAAGAAGTTGGATGTCGTTCTTTCCACCGGCCGGCTCAATCGCATCACCGATAGGGACTGCGAGAATCTTACACTTTCCGCCGAAAGCGGGTTGACTCTCGGCGAAGTTCAGAAGGGTTTAGCGAAAGTCGGAAAGGGATATTTTCTTCCACTCGATCCTTCCTTTACCGATAAGGCCACTTTGGGCGGCATTGTGGCGACCAACTCCAGCGGGCCGAAGCGGCTGCTTTACGGCACGGCCAGGGATATGATGATCGGGGCCAAGGCGGTCTTTCCAAATGGAGATCTCGTCGTTTCCGGGGGGAAAACGGTTAAGAATGTTTCCGGATATGACATGTGTAAACTCCTGATCGGGTCTCATGGAACGCTGGGCATACTCTGTGAATTGACCTTTAAACTCCTTCCTCTTCCTGAAAAAGAAGCAACCTTACTGCTTTCCTTCGGGAAATTAGAGGAAGCAGATGGCTTCGTTCGCGAGATTAGAGGTTCTCAATTGATCCCATCGTCCCTCGAGATGCTTAATGCCAAGGCTGTTCAAAGCATGAAATATCCGGTGTCCATGCCCCAGAATGGGAATTATCTCGTCGCCATCGGACTGGAGGGTGTCGCAGAAAGCATCGACAGGCAGGTTTCCGAGATGAGCGAGATGGCAAAGAAACAGGGGACCCTTGAAGCATTGACTTTGGATGCGGAGAGGCATCTGGCTTTCTGGGTTGCGGTCCGCGACTTCATCGATGGGTTGACCGAGAGATACCCGAGTGTCATCTCGCTCAAGTCCAACTTCTTGATCTCTAAATCCGGAGAAGTGCTGGATAATTATGAAAAGATTGCCCAGGGGTTGGGAATCGATTGTGCCTTCATCTCTCATGCCGGGAATGGGATTATGTATTCCTATGTGCTCGCAGGGAAGAATTTTCGATCAAAGGTTGATTCCTTTGTAGAATTGATCGAAAAGCTGACGGCTGAGGCGGTGAAATACGGAGGCAGTCTTGTGGTGGAATCTTCTCCTCTAGCGATCAAGAAAAAGGTAGACGTGTGGGGACCGTCCCGAAGTGAATATTCGGTGGTCCGCCGGTTGAAGGAACAGATAGATCCGGCAGGGATTCTGAACGTAGGGAGATTTGTGGGAGGAATTTAAGTTAAGAACATTAATTTCAAATGTCAAAATTCAAATGATCAAATGAATGTCAAATTCTAAACATCGGAATTGTTGACATTTGAACTTTGGATTTGAATTGAAATTTGAACTTTGACATTTGGCATTTTAGATATCGTTTAATTCTGATCACGATGGATAAGGAGTTGAACATGAAGACAAGAGGAACTGAAGACCTTATTGTATGACGAGATCGCAAAATGCAATCGATGCGGTTTCTGTCTGGCCCACTGCCCGGTTTACACGGTCAAGGGGAGGGAATGGGCGACGCCCCGGGGGAAGAATGCCCTTGTCAGGGCGATCATCGAGGGCAAAATCGGTTGGACACCCGAAATCGAGGAGACCCTTTTCCGATGCACGGGCTGCAGGCTTTGCACGCAGACCTGTTTTCCTGCGGTGGAGACCAATCAGGGGGTTCTTGCAGGAAGGGCATGCCTGGCGGATATGAAGCAGTATCCAAAAATTGTAGATCGGGTGTCGGAGGCCGTGGAGAACAATTTCAATATTTCAGACGAGCCGAATGAGGAGCGCATCGCATGGGTGGAGTTCATCAAGAACGCTCCGGATCACATGTATCAGAAGGAAAAGGCAAAGGTGCTCTACTTTGTCGGATGTGTGGCCTCCTTCTTTCCACTCGTCCAGAAAATTCCTCAGGCTTTCGTTCAAATCCTGGATAAAGGCCAAGTGGATTTCGCTACCCTTGGAGGAGAGGAGTGGTGCTGTGGTTTTCCTCTGATCCAGATGGGAATGCCCGATAAGATGCAGAAACTGATCGACCACAACCAGGAGAAGGTCCGACAGCTGGGCGCTGAGACGGTCGTGTTCGCTTGCCCTTCGTGCTACCACACATGGAAGGAGAAATACAAGATCGACGCAGAGATGCTCCATTCGACCCAGTTTATGGAGAGGCTGATCACCGAGGGAAAGATCAAGTTCAATAAGGGTTTCAATAAAACGGTGACTTATCATGATCCCTGCGACCTGGGAAGAAATAGCAAGGTCTTCGATCCGCCGAGAAATATCCTGAAAGCAATCCCTGGCCTTAAGCTGGTGGAGATGGCAAACAACCGGCAGTTGTGCAACTGCTGCGGAGGCGGAGGAGACCTCGAGATGATCGACTCCGGAACTTTCTGCCGCCATCGCTGAAAGGAAGATTCAGGAGATTAAGGATACGGGAGCTGAAGTGGTGGTGACATCCTGTCAGCAATGCATCCGGACCATTTCAGGATATGCCAGAAAACATGAGATTGATCTCAAGGTGATGGATATCACCGAGGTCGTCCTGGAGGCAATGGGGTCTTAACTTACCCCAAGACTTCCGAAGAAAATTGTTTTTAGAGAGTTTTCACTTGCCAAATTACTCAACGAGAAAAAAGTAGTCCACGCATGGCGGAACAAAATAAAACGACCAGGGAAATCCTACAGGCGAAGCTGGCAGGGAGAAAGCGGACCCCTCTGTATGATCGTGGCACTCTTGAAAAATTGCGCCAGGGGTTTCAAAAGTGGAAGAATAGCGTCGTCCGCGAAGAAGATCAACGGAATTGGCATGCCACCCCTCACACCCTTTTAGGTTCCGAGATCCCCAGAGAAATGCTCTACACACCACTCAGCAATCCGGATTTTGATTATACGGAGGATTTAGGCCATTCAGGTGAGGAACCCTTTACCCGGGGTGTCCATGCCAACATGTACCGGGGCAAAGACTTCACCATGCGGCAGCTGACGGGTTTTGGGGGACCCGAGGAAACAAACCAGAGAATCAAATTCATGCTCGCTCACGGGGGACAGGGGCCAATGTTCTTTTCGACCTTCCCACCATTCAAATGTATGACTCTGACGATCCGCTGTCCAAAGGCCAGGTCGGCATGTCCGGGGTAGCCATTGATTCAGTGGAGGATATGGATCTGGTGTTTAAAGACATTCCTCTCGACAAGATCACAGTTTCATTGGTGACCCATTACCCGTCGAACACGGCGATCTTATTTCCCATGTACCTGGCCCTGGCGGAGCGAAGAGGCATCCCCTGGGATAAACTGCGCGGCAGTGTTCAGAATGACATCACCCTGGAGGAAGTGGTCCGCAGCGGACCGGAATACATCCCGCCTGTAGATTGCTTCAGAATCCAATGTGACAACATCGAGTTTATCAGGCAGAACGTGCCTCTTTGGAATTTCGTCACTTATAACGGTTACAATCTGCGGGAGTTTGGAACGTCAGGCGTCACCGAGATGGCAGTGGCTTTGGCGAATGCTATCTCGACCATAGAAGAGATGCTCCGAAGAGGGCACGATGTGGATTGGATCGCTGAGAGATTAGCATTTTTTTGGTCTCCAGCAAGCGATTTCTTTGAAGAGGTGGCGAGATTAAGGGCGGTCAGAAGACTCTGGTATAAAATAATGAAATATCGATTTGAGGCAAAGAGCCAGAGATCGATGTGGATGCGATGTCATGTGCAGACCTCCGGTGTTTCGTTGATGCGGGAAGAACCGTTAAACAACGTCATCCGGGCCGCTTACCAGGCCCTGTCTGCTGTCTTTGGGGGGGTCCAATCGTTACACGTGGATTCTTATGACGAGGCCTACTCCGTCCCCACCGAGGAAGCCGCATTGCTATCGTTACGAACACAACAGATTATTCAGGCGGAGACCGGGATTACGGATGTGGTAGACCCCCTGGGAGGCTCCTTCTATGTCGAAGCCCTGACGAACGAGATCGAATCGAAAATTCTCGATGAGGTAGATGAGATCGAGAAGGTGGGGGGTTATGTGACGGCGATAGACAGGGGCTGGATACACAAGAAGATTGCCGATTATTTCTACAATGAAAGAAGCATGGTGGAGAAGGGGCATGATCAAATTGGTTGGCTATAATATCTATCAATCCCCCGGTCGGGCTTCCTCCCATTCATGTCTTCGAATATCCCGAGGGTGTGGAGGAAAGGCAGAAGGCGAGATTAGCAAGATTGAGAGAGCAGAGAGATAACGAGAAAGTCAGCAGCGCTCTGGCGGCGCTTGAAGACGCCTGCAAGAGGGGAATGAACGTGGTTCCTTATACCGTTCAGTGCGCGCGGGTCGGTTGCTCGGAAGGAGAGATGTTCAAAGTATTCAAGAAGGCTTTTGGACCTGTGGAAGCCGCCTGTATTCTGGTGACGATGCACTCTCTGCCCTGAGCCCTCTCCCCTTGGAGGCTGTGTCGCAATGGAACACCCGAGGGGAGAGGCAATCAGGTTCCAAAGCTTTAGAACGCGGGTCGTTTAGGTATGGGAAAGTATCGATTGTTCAAAATCGAGTGTCTTCATAGGGTTGGCAACCCTGAATCCAAACGATTAAAGGTTGCCGCTCTAAATCTTTTCCACCCGACCGCCTCTCCCCTTTTCCTAAAAGCCATATTCTCATTTTGCGACAGAGCTTCTTGAGGGGGAGGGAAGGGCGGGGGCTGATGAGGTATTGAGACGCGATGGCTGGACAGATCAAGGTTTTATTGTCGAAGCTTGGTTTGGATGTGCATAATCGGGGAGTGATCACCGTGGCTAGGGAATTGAGAGACGCGGGGATGGAGGTTATTTACATTGGCAATTCGCTCCCGAAGGAGATCGTTCGTACGGCGATTCAAGAAGGTGTTGATGTGATCGGTGTTAGCTCTCTCGGAGGTGCCCATTTGACGCTGGGGGGCGAGTTGATGGAGGAAGCTAAGAAAGAAAAGCTCGAAGGTTCTATGGCATTCGTGATCGGAGGAGTTTTTTCGACGCCGGATGCCGAGAAACTGCGAGAAATCGGTTTTGACGGCACATTCGTGCCCGGAGCAACCCGGGAGGAAATCGTATCATCGATACGGAAATTTGTTTCTAGCAAGACCGGCAAAACACTGTGAAAGTCTTTGTAAATCCCTCCGGCCTCTCTTTACGAAAGGGAGGAGTGCTCGAAAACGAAGCTTTCTAAGCTAAAGCGTAAGGTAAGAGATGCTGGTCGTAACCCCCCATTCCCCCCTTAAGCTAAGGAGGAGCAAGGGGGGTTATGTTTCACGTTGTCAGGTGAAGCGGGGTTCGTAACCGTGGCCTTACCAGACACTAAGGGAGAAGGAGGTCCTCTTTGGTAATGAAAAAATGGCCGCCCCAGTATGATTGTTCTTATAAGCCTTCCCCGAAATCCAAATTCTGGTTTAAGGATTTGGAAACCATGGACCCCGAAGAAAGGGAGCAGAAAGTCATCCTGCCGAAGCTTCGGGCACAGCTCAAGTATGCCTACCAGAAATCCGGTCTTTACAAGAAAAAATGGGATCGCGCAGGAATAAAACCGGAAGACGTTCGATCTCTCGCTGATTTTGAACAGATTCCCTTTTTGACCAAGGAGGAGATTCGACAGGATCAGAGAGAGCATCCTCCCTTTGGCAGCAATTTATGCACTTCTCTGAAGGATCTGGCGAGGGTCCAGGGGACGTCGGGAACGACGGGCAAACCGACCGCTTTCGGGATCAGTAAAGGAGACATGGAGCGCATCGCCGAAGCTCATGCCCGGACGATGTGGGGTTTTGGCATGCGGCAAGAGGATGTTGTCTTCATCGGCTCCTTTTTCAGCCTCTACTGGGGAAGCTGGGGAGCGTTGGCGGGGGCCGAACGTCTGGGCGCTGTTGCCTTTCCTTTTGGCGCCGGGGTTCCGGGCCAGACGGATCGAGCGATCGAATGGATGAAGGAGGTGAAGCCCACCGTCTTTTATGGAACGCCTTCCTTCAGCCTCTATCTGGCCGAAAGGGCGAAAGAGAGAGGAGTGGACCCTGCGAAAGATTTCAATTTCCGCATTCTTTTCTTCTCGGGAGAACCGGGGGCGGGTGTTCCATCTACCAAGAAAAGAATCGAGGAAACCTATGGCGGAATTTGTATCGATGCGGGTTCGACTGCCGAAATGACCCCCTGGATGGCTAATTGTGAATGCGAAAACCGGAAGGGGATGCACCTATGGCAGGATATTGTTTACGCCGAACTGATAGACCCGGTTACGAAGAAAAGGGTGCCTTACGGCAAAGAAGGGGTTACGGTTTACACCCACCTGGAGCGGTCGTCGCAGCCGATGATCCGTTTCTGGGCGGGAGATATATCTCAGTGGGTGGATGATCCGTGCCCCTGCGGGCGAACCTATCCGCGCCTCCCCAGAGGGATCTACGGAAGGGCAGATGATATGTTTGTCGTGAGAGGGGAAAATGTTTATCCGAGCGCGATCGAAGATGTGATCAGAAGCATCGAAGGATTCGGGGATGAGTATCGGATCGTGATTACCAGGGAAAAGACGATGGACGAGCTGATTGTCCAGGCGGAGTATGCGAAGGGAGTGGATTCCAGGACCATCCCTGAATTAAAGAAGAAACTCGAAGCAGAGCTAAAGGCACGCGGTCTCCGGGCAGTGGTTCAGATGGTGGAACCGGATCGATTGGAGAGGACGGAATTCAAGGCCAAAAGAGTGATCGACAAAAGAAGCCTGTATGATGAAATAACGAAGCAGTAAACCCTGTCTCTCTCCTCGGGGGGAGAGAAGAGGCGAGGGAAGATTTGGCTTGACAAAAACATTCCGATTACATAGTATAACGCTTCGTTAGTGGATGGTCAGACCATTTTTGAGTTCTTTCACAGGAGAAAAACTTTTTAGAGGGGGCCAAATTTAATGAAATCTCATGGCGGAAGGAGGTGGGCACTCTAACAGATGAAAGGGCATTTTTTCCCTTAACTCTTTTACAAAAGGAGGATGGCATGAGTAAGAAAATCAAGGAAGACAAGACAAGTGAGGAGAAAGTTTCTCGACGTAGGTTCCTGAAGACGGCGGCAGCCACAGCCGGTGTGACCGCAGCGACAGTCGGGGTCCCGAGCTTTTTACGTCTTGCGTCCGCTGCACCCATCAAAATTAAGATGCAGACGGCATGGGACGCAGGTACCGTGGGCTTTACCGAATTTCAGAAATTCTGCAAGCTCGTGGGAGATATGTCCGAAGGTCAGCTGACCGTTGAAGGATTTCCTGCTGGGGCAATCGTAGGCACGTTCGAAATGTTTGATGCGGTGAAGTCTGGAGTATTTGATGCTTATCACAGCTTTGACGTTTACTGGGTGGGAAAACAGCCTGCATGCACGTTCCTTTCTTCCTATCCGTTCTCAATGGACCGACCGGACCAGTGGGAGACGTGGTTCAGGGAACTGGGTGGAATGGAAGTGGCAAGAGAGGCCTATGGTCAGCACAACATGTATTACCTTGGCCCCATCCAGCACGATGACAATCTGATTCATTCCAAGGTGCCAATTCGCTCGTTTGAGGATTTCAAGGGGAAAAAGATCCGTTACCCTGGAGGGATCATTGCTGATATCTACCGGGCGGCAGGGGTCTCAACGGTTCTGCTTCCAGGTGGTGAAGTGTATCCAGCCCTCGAGAAAGGGGTCATCGATGCTTCGGACTTCGTGGGTGCAGCAGTCAATTACAATCTTGGGTTTGGCGAAATTGCTAAATATATCATTATGGGGCCTCCTTCCACCCCGTGCCTCCACCAACCCGTTGATTTGATGAGCGTGGAAGTGAATATGAATACATGGAAGAAGATCCCGAAACATCTGCAACTGATGCTGGAAGCAGCTGTGGCGATGCACTCCTATATGCAGTACTCTGCTTTCCAGAAAGCCGATCTCAAGGCCTTTGACGATTTCCAGAAGAAGCAGGGGGTCACTGTGATCCGGCTCAAAGACTCCGATATTGAAAAGTTCAAAAAGTTTGCGCCACCTCTCTGGGCAACATGGGCGAAGAAAAATCCTCTTGCCTTGAAGGCCTTCAAATCTCAATGGGAGTTTTTAAAATCTGTGAAGGTTGGCTATTATACAGAGGCGGATATGGTTGATGCGCAGGGGAAGAAAATCACCCTCTAAAGACTATCGGGGAGAGGAAGATGAGATTCATTTTAAATCCCTCTCCCCATTTTATGTGTAATTGCCCATGGCCATTAGGCCATTGACAAACCATGAGAATCATTCGCCCCATGTTACCCCCCTTTAGCAAAGGGGGGTGAGGGGGGATTTGAAAGTTATTTTCCAACTAAAGAATCGGATTATAGGGCTAAGAATTATCTGAGGAGAAGGGTATGAATGGGTTGAATAAATTTATGATGGCTGTGAACAAAACCAATATCTTTGTCGGGAAATTGATGGTTGGAGTGACCCTTTTTGCTGTCTTTGTGATCACCTTTGAGGTGGTGTTACGCTATCTGTTTAACCGGCCGACAAACTGGGGGCATGAGACCATGATCCTCATGTTTGCAATTTTCTACTGCGCTGCCGCCGGTTATGCCCACTACTATCGCGCACATGTGCGAGTGGATGTTATTTACTCCACCCGCTCTCCGAGAACAAGAGCCTACATGGATTTGATCACCTCTGTGTTTTTCTTTCTCTTCGCGATTGTATTCATTTACACGAGCTGGAACTTTTACTGGAGTTCCCAGACGATGGATGCCGGGGCTAAGATATTCGGTGTTGGTATTCCTGGAGAGCTCTCCTTCACAGACTGGGCGCCCCCCTATTACCCCGTTAAATTTATGATGCCCCTTGGAGGTTTTCTATTGTTCCTTCAGGGCATTGTCTGGCTCATCCGCGATATCCACATGGCTACGACCGGGAGGGAAATGAAATGAATGTTGAGATGGGTATTGAGCTGATCACCATTCTGATGTTTGGATCCATGCTGGTGCTTATGATGCTTGGGCTACCCGTGGCCTTCTCCTGCGGGACGGTGGGCATCGTTTTCACTGCAATTCTGCAAGGACCTTCTGCCATAAATATTGTCCCAACGCGAATTTTCGGCCTCATGGTAAACTATCTCCTGGACGCGATCCCCCTCTTCATCTTCATGGCCTGCATCCTCGAACGCGGCGGATTGATCGGAGATATCTACGAGATGGTCCATCAGTGGCTGGGATGGCTTAAAGGCGGGGTGGCCACGGCCTCTGTCGCGGCCTGTACCATGATGGCCGCCATGGTAGGCGTCATCGGAGCGAGCGAAGTGACCATGGGGGTTATCGCCTTCCCGGAAATGCTAAGAAGAAGATACGACAAATACATGGCCGCCGGTTCCATCCTTGCGGGCGGAACCCTCGGAATCCTCATCCCGCCGAGTGCCATGCTCATCGTATACGGTATGGTCGATAACGTTTCAATCGGCCAGCTCTACGGAGGGGCCTTTTTGCCAGGTTTTCTCCTTGCCGCCCTGTATATCGCCTATATCTCCATACGATGTTATATCAACCCAAGGATGGGACCCCCGATTCCCAAGGAGGAGCGCCTGTCTTTCTCCGGAAAGATGAAGGTCTCCATGCCAATTATCCCCGTGGCCATCCTGATCTTTCTTGTTCTTGGCACCATCCTGATCGGCATCGCCGCGCCCACCGAGGCGGCAGGTGTGGGGTGCGCCGGGGCTTTCGTCATCCTCGCCTTCCAGCGCAGACTGAAGTGGAAAGGGGTGGTCCAGGCATGCGAGAATACCTTGAAGTCCTCGGCCATGGTCCTCTGGACCATGTTCGGGGCTAACGTCTTCGTCGCTCTTTACGTCATGGTGGGCGGCGGGAAGTTCGTCACGGACTTGCTTCTTGGAGTTGGGGACCGATGGATCATCATGTGGATCATGCAGTTCATCCTGATCTTTCTCGGTTGTTTTATCGATTGGGTGGGTATTATCATGCTCACCGTCCCGATTTTTGGCCCTATTGTCCGCCAATTGGGGTTCGATCCGGTCTGGTTCGGAGTGCTGTACGCTGTTAACCTGCAGATGTCCTTCTTGTCGCCGCCTTTTGGGTATGCTCTTTTCTATCTCAAGGGGGTGGCTCCGCCTGAGATTTCAACAACAGATGTCTGGAGGGGAGCAGCCCCATTTCTCGCGCTCCAGTTCGTCGGGTTGGTTCTCTGCATGATCTTTCCGGATATCATCCTGATCGTTCCAAAATTGTTTTACAGAGGGTAATATTTGGAAATTGGGTTCATATCGCTGGAAACGCCCCTTTCAAAGGGGCGTTTCTGTTTATAATCCTTCTCTCCCTGACAAGGAAGCTGTGTCATAATGGAAGAACTGCCAGGTTTGTCATGCTGAACTCGTTTCAGCATCTAATAACTCCTTCCTTATCTCAAGGGAGGTGGGGAGGGATTTGAGAAAGCTATTCGCTAGGCAATGATAAAGAATTCTCCTGATCCGACCAAAACCTACATCTACCGGGCACCCTTGATTTATGCGGGTCTTTTCTATTTAATCCTGCTCGCATGGACAGTCTTCTGCGTCTCTATCATGGGAGCAAAGGGATGGGTCAATTGGCTTCAACTCTTTATGGTTGCTTTTATCTTCGTCATGACCTGGTACTTTTCTCTGGGGATTTCTTACAAGGTGGAAATAAACGATGAAGGAAAATTAGAGTTGACGAGCTTCAGGAGGGTCATCAGGATCCATTCGACAAAGATGGCCATGGTGGAGGGCCCTTACCTACCTCTCGGATTCGTCCGCTTCCGGCTGGAACGGGAAAAGGCTTATCTCTTCGGCGTCCCGAGAAACAAGGACCTAAAACAGGTCCTATCAATCATCCTCAAAACAAATCCGGACATTAAATTCAAGAATCTTCACTTGACCCCTTGATCCCTTGCTCCCTGGAACCCTTCCATCATTAGGTTAGGCATGGCGGTCAGCTGGAGCAATCATGATCCGGTTGTCAACAGAACCCGCTCCCTTCATCTTCTGAACGATCTCTTGCGCCCGTTTTTTGGTCACATCGCCGTCTACTCTTCCGGTCAGAAGGACCTTTCCCGGTTCTTCCACTTGAACCTGAATGTAGGTGCCGGCAGGCCCGTAGGTCAGTCCCGCTTCGATAAGAGCCGCCTCTGCCCGGGTCTGAAGGCCCATCATCTCCAATGACTTCATCGCATCGACGGAACAGGCGTTGATTTCATTGGACCGAGCCATTGTCAAAATGGCATCCACAGCTAATTTCACGGTAACCTTGTCCATATTAAGCACGATGTCATAAAGCTCGTCGTTCTCCCAATCTGCCTTGAAAGCAAATCGGATGAAACTGCTCCTTTCATGATCACTTGCCTCTATTGCCTTCGAAGCGGCCTCCCGATGCATCCCCCTCTCAATCAAATTTTGAATACGCTTTTCGGGCGAAGCCGTGACTCGGACATGCAGAGCGCAGTTGAAATCCCTCAAGAGGATTTGGCCCCCTCGGCCCAAAAAAACGGCATCTCCACGGCCGGCCAATTCGTAAACCACAGAATTGAGACGATCAAGCTCAATGGCGGGTTTATGGGAAAAAAGCCGCTGGAATAGGGAGGGAGCCTTTTCATCTATATCTTTGACATTTTTCAGAAAACCCATTTCCCGCGCCGTATTCTCAATGGCCTCCGTGTCGTAGAATCTGTACCCCATTTTTTCCGCAACCTGTTTCGCGACCGCGGTTCCGTTGGCCCCCATTTTTCTTGAGAACGTAATAAAGTGCATGTTGAGTCTCCTTTGCAGACTTTTTTTGACCTCACTCAATCTTATTCAGGGGCGAACAGGGCTGTCAAGTCAAAAAAACAGGTCTTCCCAAATTAAAGACAACTATCCCCCGGAGTCAGAGACCGTCAAACCTTGTAAGTCTTCACCACAAGCGGCGTTTCCTGAATCACAGTTACTTAATTAGAACGCTTATAACAACATAAATGATAAAACCTAATATTATAATCAACATGAAGCCTCCGTACATCAAAAACCTACCGAAGGCGTTGAGCCATTTCCTTTTTTTTCTTTTAACCTTAGTGTCACTTGTCTTTTGATCGTTTTTCGTTTCTTCCATTTGTCTCTCCTTTCCGCCATGTTTGCAATTTGTATTTACCGGGTTTTTTCGCCGTTTCGAAACCAGGATCAAACACAGTGACCTGCCAATAATTCACCTCCCTTCAAATAAGATTGGTGTGTCGGCACGCTTAACTCGCTGCAGTCGCCTCCAAAGAATTCCTGGCATCTCTTTCGTCCTTTCTCTACAACAAAAAGGCCGCTTTCCGAAGTTTTTGGCTTCGGATAGCGGCCCGACTATCCACATTATTAACCTCCAGAGATATCCAAATATCCCTGGACCCGGATTCTTCCAATTGGACGAAATTAGGTCATAATCTATTCCGTCAAATCATTCTTCCCTCCCTCGCACCTGTCCCCTCACCCCGCCCTCTCCCCTCCGGGGGAGAGGGAAGGGTGAGGGGTTCAACAAAAAAAGCCGCTGTCCGAAGTTTTTGGCTTCGGATAGCGGCCCGACTATCCAGATTCTTAACCTCCAGAGATATCAAAATATCCCTGGACCCAGACTAAACTGATTTATTCATTACACTTTTGGAACTTTTATAATAAATTATCTTCAAGATGTCAAGCTTTTTTCCCCCAGCTTTTTTCCCAAAAACTTCTTGACACCGGGCACCTTTGCTGGTACATTTTGACTGTCGGTGTCCTCTTTTCGTAGGGAAACCGAGCAAGTCACATCAAATCCGAAAGGGAAAATGCTATGTTCGTTCTTCCTCCGAATACTATACTGCTTATCTGCGCCGCAATCGTTTTCGCAATCGTAGGATTCGTCATCTACGGGTTCGTAAAAGGCTTCGAAAAGTTTTTCCCCAACGAATAAGGCTACTCCGTTCCGAAGATCGACCCCTCCTCCCCAAGGAGAAAACCCTAAATCAGATCGCCTAAGCGATCGGCGACCCATTTGGCGAGGTCCTTGGCTTTGTTTGTGTCCCAGTAAGGACTTGCATTGCCTCCGTTTTCTAATTGCAGCAGATATTTTTTCCCGCCTTTCTGCGGGTTAAATCCGATGATAGCCACGCCGCCGCCGAAAATCTCGGGGATGTTGAATTTCAATGACTCCCCCTCTTTGAGTTCTTCCATCTTGTCGATGATGTCATCCTGACTGAGTTTCATGTCCTCCTCCAGAATTAGATTAAAGGGGTTTTATCCCCTGAAAATTCATGGTCGGAAACGTACCAGGTAATTAACCGTATGTCAAGAGCCAGACGACCATGAAGGGTCCCCTCACCTCGGTTGCGAGCCGAAGCGACCTTATCCCTCTCTCGCAAGGAGAGGGGGTGGGGGAAGGGGAATCTATGTGTTCTTCTTATACCATTCTACAAATCGTTTAATACCCTCCTCCATCTTTACTCTAGGTTGATATTTCAGCATCCGTTTTGCTTTGGTGATATCCGCATAGGTGACAGAGACATCGCCGGGCTGTGGCTCTAACATTTCGATATTTGCTTTCTTGCCGAATGCTTTCTCAATCAATTGGATCAATTCCTTCAAGGAAGTGGTCTGGGATTCTCCGAGATTGTAAATCTCAAAGCCTTTATGATAACGGATCACGCCAAGGATCCCGTCAATGAGATCATCGATATAGGTGTAATCCCTCCTGGAAGAGCCGTCGCCATAAATCGGGATTTTTTCGCGTTGATCTATCAAGCGCGCAAATTTATGAATCGCCATCTCAGGCCTCTGCCTCGGTCCATAGGCTGTGAAGAATCTCAGGCAGGCGATATTCATTCGGTAAAGATAGTGATAAGAATAAGAAAGGAGTTCTCCAGCCCGTTTGGTTGCTCCGTAAGGGGAGATGGGCTGGATATCGAGATCTTCTTCCGTAAAGGGGACCCGCTGGTTTTCTCCGTAAACCGAGGAAGAAGAGGCAAAGAGGAAGTCCTTGATTCCATGCGCTTTGCAGGATTCCAGAAGGACGACGGTTCCACGGATGTTGACATCCTGGTAAAGAAGGGGGTCGGAGATGGAAGGCCTGACCCCCGCCCTGGCAGCCAGATGGACGACAAAGTCAATTTGGTTCTTTTGGAAAACTCCCTTCAGGTGATCAGGGTTTCGAATATCTCCCGTGACAAGCTCAAACCGTTTCGGAAACTTCTTTTTCACGCCCTCCACGTTCTTGATCTTTATACTCGGATCATAAAAGCTGTCAAAGTTGTCGAGGCAAATCACTCTGGCTCCGTCACTTAAGAGACGTTCACAAAGATGAGAGCCAATGAATCCTGCTCCGCCCGTCACTAAAATATGATTCATAATTTTTCCAGCCCAAATTTAATACAAACGCATTAAGTATTATTACACCAAGAGCATCACCCCTCACCCTACCCCTCTCCCCGCCGGGGAGAGGGGAGGGTGAGGGGTAGAGGATATTTTACCAATAAAGTCAGAGCGCCTGCAATGAGAGGCAGCACAAACACTGCTTTGATTGCCATCGGCACACCCCAGGTATCTGCGATGACTCCGAGGAGCGTTACCCCGATGCCCCCTGCGCTGATGGTAAACCCGACCATCATACCGGAGGCCATTCCAAGATGTTGAGGAAGGAGGGCCTGCCCCATGACGGCCGTGAGGGCGAATGAAGAGATCAACACGAGCCCGGACATTCCCAGAAAGATAAAAGCCGTTAGACCCCTGCTGTAGTAAAAGAGGAGAAGGAGAGGGAAGGACAGGATCAAGGTGGTCAACAGGAATTGTTTATGACCCCATCGATCGGCTATCGGAGCCCCCAGGAGTGCGCCGAAAACACCTGCCATGAGGAAGGTGGTGACGAGTTTCCCGGCGTAGAGAGGGTTCCCTTTAAGATAATTGATGTAATAGAAAGGGATGTAGGCTACCAATCCGGCTGAGATCCACGCTCGAATCGTGGCGATGGTGACGAGAAGGGAGAACGAGGTCAATTGATTTCTGGAGAGGGGCGCTTTGATCACCTTCCTGGCCTCTCTGTGAGCAGCCTGGGCAGGGGCGTTGAGAGTGGACATGTTGAAGAACAAGATGGCGGCCATGAAAATTCCCGGCAGGATCAAGCTCAACATTCCCTTTGGGCCGTAGGAAGTCACGAGGGTAAGTGCCATCATCGGACCGATGGCAATCCCAAAGTTCCCGCCCACTGCAAAGAATGACATGCCCGTTGCCTTTTTCTCACCCGTAAAATAGTGGGCTGTCTTGAATCCTTCCGGATGAAAACTGGCAATCCCGATACCGGTGACAATGACACAAACCAGGAGGAGAGGGTAATCGGAAACGAGACCCGTCAGCGCCAATCCGAGACAGGCGACGAGAGGGGCCAGAGGGAGAAGCCATCCGAAAGGATGTCTGTCTGAAAGATGCCCAAATACGGGCTGAATAATCGAAGAGGTGAGATTTGCGGTCAGGAGGATAACCCCTGACATCGTATAGGAAAGGCCAAAAGCCTCTTTGAAGAATGGGAGAAGAGCAGGCAGAGCCCCTTGATTGATATCCGTGACGAGATGGGCAGCGCTGAGAATGGCCAACGCCTTCTTGTTGAGTGGCATCTTTTTCCCTTTTATAAAGGATCATTATTGATAATCACCCTCCCTTTGTCAAATCGAATTTATTGCGGGAAACATGAAATAGCTTACACTCCGACGCCCAGAAAATGTCATTGCGAGCCCGGGGGGCGCGGCAATCTCATTGTTCTGGTTGAGATTGCTTCGTCGCTGGAGGCTCCTCGCAATGACCCACAGGGGGCCAATGCAAACAATAATAAGCTCCAGGTGGTAAGTGGCAAAGAGGAACAAACCCCGCTTGATTAGACATTTGATTTTTTTTTGATTATGATAAGTGGCGGAGGAGAATATGAAAATCGCCATTTCAGGAAAGGGTGGAGTAGGGAAGACGACCCTCGCAGGAGTCCTGGCGAGAATCCTGGCACATCGGGGCCGAAAGGTCCTTGCCATTGATGCTGACCCCGATTCGAACCTGGCTTCAGCTATCGGCCTTCCGAAAGAAATTCTTGCCAAACTGTCACCCATTGCTTCAATGACTTCCATGATTGAGGAAAGGACCGGTGCGAAAAAGGGAAGCTACGGGACGATGTTCAAACTCAATCCCAAAGTAGACGACCTTCCGGATGATATGGGAGTGAATTATCAAGGGGTCAAGCTCCTTCTCCTGGGCTGTATTCCCCAGGGAGGAGGAGGCTGCTTCTGTCCGGAAAACGTGCTTTTGAAGAATCTGGTTCGTCATCTTCTCGTTCAGAGGGAGGAAGTCCTGATCATCGATATGGAGGCAGGTCTGGAACACCTCGGAAGAGGGAGCACGGGATATGTGGATGCTCTCGTCATTGTTGTGGAACCGGGGCAGAGGGCCATCAATACGGCCAAGCAGATCAAGAAGCTGGGAGAGGATCTCCATATCAAGAGAATCATGATCGTGGGAAACAAAGTGACTTCGGAAGAAGATAGGAGGATTATTGAGGAAAACCTTTCCGATTTTCCGGTGCTGGGCCACATGAGTTTTAATCCCAAGGTTCTTCAGGCGGACAGAGAAGGGAAATCTCCCTTCGACATCGATGAAAAAATTAAGGAAGAAGTGGGTGCCATCCTGACGGAGTTGGAAAAAAGGATTTAATCAATGAGAGCGAAGATGTCATTGCGAGCATAGCGAAGCAATCTCAATTTAATTACGTTGATCTACACGTGGAGGAGAAACAATACTGTGTCTACATAATGACGAACAAAAACAATACCGTGCTATATACAGGCGTTACCAACGATTTAAGAAGAAGAGTGGCTGAGCACAAGACAAAAATGATTAAAGGTTTTACAAAAAAATACAATATTGACAAACTTGTGTATTATGAAGTTTCGCAAAACGTTGAAAGTGCAATCTTGAGAGAAAAACAAATTAAGGGTGGTTCCAGGTCTAGGAAGATTAGACTAATTAATAATATGAATCCGACGTGGGATGATCTGTATGATGGCTTATATTGAGATTGCTTCGCCTTCGGCTCGCAATGACAACTAGAGCATAAGTACTCATATGATTCGTACAATCTTTGTTTGGTCTTGTATTGTCGTCGCCACATTGGTCCTCGGGATGTTTACTTTTGTCAGCTATCTCTTTGACCGAAAGGGAAGAGTGGGTCATTATTTTGCAAGACTCTGGGGAAAAGCGGCTCTCCTGGCCAACCGGGTGAAGGTCAGGGTAGAAGGGACGGAGCACCTGGATGGAAAAGGTCCCTATATCTTCATGTCCAACCACCAGGGCTATTATGACATCTTTACTTTGTTGAGCCATCTTCCTTATCAGTTTAAATGGTTAGCCAAAAAAGAACTCTTTTCCGTTCCTTTCTTAGGCTGGACGATGGCCGCCGTAGGCTATATCAGTATTGACCGGGGAGGAACTCGGGACACGGTGGAGGCCATGAACGAGGCGGCTCAGAAGATTCGAGACGGGATGTCCGTGGTCATCTTTCCCGAAGGTTCAAGAAGTCCGGATGGTTCGATCCAGCCTTTCAAAAAAGGGGGATTCACCCTGGCGATTAAGTCGAAGGTCCCGATCGTTCCCATTGCGATCAGCGGAAGCCGGGACATTATACCAAAGGATAGATTGACCGTCACTGCCGGAGAGATTCGAATGTTCGTGGGTCCCCCCATCGAGATCCAGCATTATTCCCTGAAGGACAGGGAGTCCTTGATGAGGAAAGTGAGAGAAACGATTTCCGAGAATTTTAGGCTGATCTCTCAAAAAGAGTAGGTACTTCATCGTACCTCCCCTCATGGAGAGGGGCCACCCTCACCCAACTCTCTTCCCTGCCTTCGTCCCGCAAGGCGGACTTCGCCCAGGCAGGCGTCAAGGGAGAGGGAGATTTTTAGAACGAGGAAAAACAGTGGTAGAGGATACTGTCAAAGAAAAGCTGAAATATGAGATTGTAGGAATCCTGCTGATTGCCGTAGGGGTCTTTCTCTTCCTGAGTTTGATTTCTTACCATCCCATGGATCCCTCTTTCTTCTCCTATTCCTCCTCAAAGGTCAAGGGGATTCATAACTGGATGGGGGTCGTTGGAGCCTATCTCTCCGGCCTCCTCTTTCAAAGCTTCGGTTTTCCTTCTTTTTTGATTTCTTTCGTTCTGGTTTTCTTCGCCATCAGTTTTATTTTCAGGTGGGAGTGGAAATACTTGTCTTTAAAAGTCGCGGGTTGGGCGGTGATGCTCATCAGCACGTCTTCCTTCTTTGGTTTATGGTTGAGCCCCATCCGCATCTATAGTCAGGACGTCTTAATGGGAGGGTTCGTCGGAGAGATTTTTTCAAGAAACTTTGTTCGATACTTCAATCGTCCGGGAGCGACCGTCCTTTTGTTGATGATTTTGATCCTTTCATTTGTTCTGGGGACAGGGATCTCCTTCATCTCTCTCCTGAAGCATTCAGGGGAGATGTTTCAACGACTGATTGAAAAGTTGGTGACGTTCAAAATGGTGAGAAGGGAAGGGGCGGAGAGAGAAAAGAAATTGGTGAAGCAGAAGCAAGAGAAAAAAGAAACGAGGGAGACTCCCCCCACCGTCGTCGTAGAGAAACCCTCTCTTCCTTCGAAAAGAGAGGAGGAGATGAAACAGGAGGCGTTTGAATTCTTACAGTCCTCGAAAACCTTTCAGCTCCCTCCCATTTCTTTGCTCGAAGCCGAGACAGAGAAAAGGCAGAAGATTGACCGGGAGAGTCTGATCATGAATTCCCGTATCCTGGAGAAGAAACTCCTGGATTACGGGGTGGAAGGAAAGGTAGTCGAGGTGAGGCCCGGGCCCGTGATTACGGTGTATGAATTCGAGCCGGCCCCCGGCGTGAAGGTCAGCCGGATTGTCAACCTGGCGGATGACCTGGCTCTGGCGTTGAGTGCCCTGTCGATTCGTATCGTCGCTCCCATTCCTGGCAAGGCGGTCGTGGGCATTGAAGTTCCAAACAAAAACAGGGAAACCGTCTTCCTCAAAGAAATCATCGATTCCGATCCGTTCCGAGCTTTTAAATCGAAACTCTCTTTTGGGCTGGGAAAGGATATTTCAGGAGAGTCTTTTGTCGTCGATCTTGCCAGAATGCCCCATCTCCTGGTCGCCGGATCGACAGGCTCCGGGAAGAGTGTTTCCATCAATGCCATGATCTGCAGTATCCTCTTCAAGGCCACCCCCGACGAGGTTCGTTTCCTCATGATCGACCCTAAGATGCTGGAGCTCTCCGATTATGAAGGGATCCCACATTTGCTTCTGCCCGTGGTAACCCATCCGAAAAAAGCGGCTGCCGCCCTCCGGTGGCTGGTGGTAGAGATGGAACGGCGATACACGGTTTTAGCCGAAAAAGGAGTAAGAAATATCGATCATTATCATCAACGGATGGGGAAGGAACTGAAAGAGAGAGGGAAGGTTTATAGGCGAAAAGGGGATGCTTTAGAGGGAAACGAGGAGAAGGTCGCTGAGCCGATGGAAAGGCTTGCTTATATCGTGGTGGTGATCGATGAATTGGCAGACCTGATGATGACCTCTTCGAAGGACGTGGAGGAATCGATCACGCGGATCGCGCAGATGGCACGGGCGGTGGGCATTCATCTTTTGCTTGCCACGCAGCGGCCTTCTGTGGATGTGCTCACCGGAATTATCAAGGCAAACTTTCCCGCACGGATTTCGTTTCAGGTGACCTCGAAGGTGGACTCTCGAACGATTCTCGACACCATCGGAGCGGAACACCTTCTGGGAGCCGGGGATATGCTCTTCCTTCCGCCCGGCAGCTCGAAGCTGACGCGTCTTCACGGGGCTTATGTCTCAAGCCCGGAGATCAAACGGGTTGTTGAATTCTGGAAACAACAAGGGAAGCCTTCTTATTTGGATCCCTCGGTTCTTGCCGAGGTGAAAAAGGAAAAGGAGGCCGCAGGAGAAGAGGAGGCGGAATACGACGAGAAGTATGATGAGGCAGTGGCCTTTGTCGCTGAGATCGGACAGGCCTCCATCTCGCTTATTCAAAGGAGATTTCGAATCGGTTATAATCGAGCGGCCCGCATCGTCGAGAAGATGGAGCAGGAAGGAGTAGTCGGACCTTCCGACGGGGTCAAGGCCAGAGAGGTGCTGGTCAAAAAAATTGAATAAGACAATGGGGGGATCAAAGGATCTCCGGATCCGTAAAATTCCAAAGTTTACCAGTTACCAAGGAATCCATAATAAAGAAGACATAGGGTTCAGAAAATCTCCCCTCGCCCCTCTCCTTCGACAAGCTCAGGAGGTGAGCCTCGTCGAACCATTTGCGAAATCCCGCGAAAGGCGGGACCTTTTGTAAAGCCTGCCTGCCGGTAGGCAGGGGAGGGAAGGAGGGGTTTGTTCCTGGGTGTCTGTATAATTATGGACTGATTAATGAAATAAGAGGTTGACGACAATGGGAAAAATATTCTTGGTGAGCTTTTCTGTGTTAATGCTGTATCCTCTGGTTCTCCATCCGGTGGCTTTTTGCACAACTGGCCAGGAGGTATTGAACGAGATCCAAAACCGGTATGAAAAAACGAACGACTTCGAAGCCAGCTTCATTCAGGAGTATATCGGCAAGGGGATGAGACAGTCGAGCCGGGGTGAAGGAAAGGTCTATTTCAAGAAGAAGGGGATGATGCGGTGGGACTATACGGTTCCGAATCAGAAGCTCATATCGGATGGCCACACCCTTTGGTACTATCAGCCCGACGAAAAGCAAGTTCTTGTCTCCGATGTCTCAAGCCTCCTCAAAGAGAAGACCCCCCTGGCCTTCTTAGCCGGGGAGGGAAATCTCAGCCGGGACTTTAACTTCCTCAACCTGAATGAATCCGTCTCTGAAAAAGAGGATAACTACGTCATCGAGTTGACCCCGAAAGAGCCCATGGGGACTCTGTCAAAGTTGGTTCTGACGGCCGATAAGAAGACCTACACCGTCCTTCAGACCGATGTCTTTGACGGATTGGGAAATTTAACACGAACCCGTTTCATCAACATCAAGACGAACGTGGGCGTCTCTCCATCCTTGTTTCAATTTGTCGCTCCGCCCGGGGCAGAAGTTATCAAGATGCAGGGACCCTCAACCCCTGCATCCGGCGGAAAAGGGCCGGGTAAAAAATAGTTTGGGTCAGAAATTTCCTCTCACCTTCCCCTCTCCCCAGCGGGGAGAGGGAGGGGGTGAGGGGGATTTGAATTGTTTCTATGCCTCTCTTCAAGACAAACGCCATCGTTATTCGATCCACAAACTACGGTGAGTCCGACAAGATCGTCACCTTCTTCACGAGGGATTTCGGAAAGCTGAAGGGAATTGCCAAAGGGGCGAGGAGGAGCAGGAAACGGTTTCAGAATGCCCTGGGCCTTTTTTCCCATCTTCGCCTCCGCTTCTTCGATAAGGAAGGCATGGGGTTGGTGAGGGCGGAGGGTTGTGATATCCTCCACTCTTTTCCAAAAATCAGGGAGAACCTCAAGAAAATTCTTTATGGAAACTATTATCTTGAATTAGCAAACGAGATGGCCGGTGAGCGGGAAGGGAATCGAGAAGTCTTCGAGCTTCTTTTGTCCTTTTTGTTGGATCTTGAAGAGACGGAACCGCAGGAGGAACATTTGAGACTTTTTGAGATCCGGATGCTCTCTCTCTTCGGCTACCGGCCCAATATGGCAAGATGTAACTTATGTAAGAAAGATTGGGAGGATTTGAAAGAGATCCCGGGAGTTTATTTCTCCCTTGAGAAAGGGGCTCTGGTTTGCGAAGCGTGCTCGAAGGCATGGAATCATCTCATCCCTTTTTCCTTAGGAACGGCCAGATTGATAGAAAAGATCTCCCAGATGGAATTGAATAAGATTGAACGGTTGAAATTCACCCAGCAGTCCTTATCCGAGAGTCGGGAGATTCTCCCCAGGTTTATCAGTTATCAATTAGGAAAAGAATTGAAATCGCTGAGAACCCTAGGGGATATAGAAGGGCGATCTAAATTCGAAGCACGAAATCCGAAATTCGAAACAAGCACGAATTCTCAAAATACAAATGACCCAAACAAATATGAATAGTTTGGAATTTCGAAATTTGATATTTGGATTAGTTTCGGGCTTCGATGTTCGAATTTCGAGTTTGCGGTTTACTCTGGGTTGACATCCGAGATGCAAAAGTGCTACACCCTACTCCGTCTCCCCCTCCCTCTCCCCGCCGGGGAGAGGGGAAGGGTGAGGGGCCGATAACGGGGGGCATGATGAATTATCAGGAATTGATTTTTGCGTTAGAGCGATTCTGGGCGAATCAGGGGTGTGTGATTCAGCAGCCCTATGATACCGAAGTGGGAGCCGGAACTTTTCATCCGGCGACCTTTCTCAGGTCTCTCGGTCCTGAGCCGTGGAGAGTGGCCTATGTTGAACCTTCCCGCCGCCCCACCGACGGCCGATACGGCGAGAACCCGAACCGGCTCCAACATTATTATCAATACCAGGTGATCATGAAGCCGTCTCCCCTTGATATTCAAGACATCTATCTCAATAGCTTAAAGGCCTTCGGAATCGATCCCCTTGACCATGACATCCGGTTCGTTGAAGATGACTGGGAATCCCCGACGCTGGGCGCGTGGGGGCTGGGGTGGGAGGTCTGGCTGGATGGTATGGAGATCACCCAGTTCACGTATTTTCAACAGACAGGCGGCATCGAACTGAGCCCCATCCCGGTGGAGATCACCTACGGGACTGAAAGAATCGCGATGTATCTTCAGGCGGTGGATAATGTTTATGACCTGGAGTGGGTAAAGGGAGTAACATACGGGGATGTCCACCACCAGGGGGAAGTCGAATTCTCGCGATATAATTTCGAAGAGGCCGATGTAGAGATGCTCTTCCGGCTCTTTGAGATGTTTGAAAAAGAATCGAAGAGGATGGCTGAAAAAGGGTTGGTCCTTCCGGCATACGATTACTGCTTGAAGACATCCCATGTTTTCAACCTTCTCGATGCCCGGGGTGCGATCAGCGTGACCGAACGGGTGGGGTACATCCTGCGGGTGAGGACGTTGGCGAGACTCTGCGCGGAAGGGTATCTCAAGCAGAGAGAAGAGATGGGGTTTCCGCTGATGAGACAGAAGGCGGAAAGCAGTAGGCAGTAAGCAGTAGCGAGTGGAGTGCGTCAAAAGTCTTTTTAGTTTGATTGTCATTCCGGGCTTGACCCGGAATCCAGGGTTTCTGGACTGGATTCCTGCTTTCGCGGGAATGACATCTTTAGAGGTAGCCTGAACTGATAACTGCCGATTGACTGCTAATGACTATTGACCAATGACTAAGGACTAAATGATGAAAGAACTTCTTTTGGAAATCGGGGCAGAGGAGATTCCAGCAGGGTTTGTTCCGCAGGCCTTGATCGATCTGGAGAAGATCGTCCAAAAAGAACTCGAAGCAAGCCGAATCGATTTCAACGGGATAAGGACTCTGGGGACTCCCAGACGGCTCGTCCTGGTGATCACCTCCGTGGCGGAAAAGCAGAGAGACGAAGAGACGAAGAAGATAGGCCCTTCGAAACAAGCTGCCTTTGACGCGAAGGGAAACCCCACGAAAGCAGCCATCGGTTTCGCCAAAGGTCAGTCCGTTCCTATTGAATCCCTGACCGTGGTTCAAACCGAGAAGGGCGAGTATGTCTGCGCTGTGAAGAAGGAACAAGGGAGACCGACGGTCGAGCTCCTCTCTGCATTTCTCCCCAAGTGGATACTCTCCATTCCTTTCCAGAAATCGATGCGCTGGGCGGACATTCCCATTCGATTTGCGAGGCCCATTCACTGGATATTAGCCCTCTTCGGCGGAGAAGTGGTCCCTTTCGAGGTGGGGAATATCCGAAGCGGGGATAGCACTTATGGCCATCGATTCATGCACTCCGGGCCTGTTCCCGTGAAGGATTTTCAATCCTATCTTCAAAAGACAAGAGAAGCCTTTGTGATTGTCGATCCTGCGGAGCGGAAGAAAAAGATTGAGGATGAGATGATTCGAGAGGGGGCCAGAGTGTCAGGAAGGATCATCAAAGATGAAGATCTCCTCAACGAGGTCAATTTCCTAGTGGAGTATCCGGTAGCCTTATGCGGAACGTTTGACCGCAAATTTCTTTCCCTTCCCCAGGAGATTCTCGTCCATTCGATGAAGGAACATCAGAGGTATTTTCCCGTATCGGATGACCATGGGAAATTGCTTTCCCATTTCGTCTGCGTCAGCAATATTGATCCAAAAAGTCGAGAGGTCGTGGTGAAGGGAAACGAGAGAGTCCTCAGGGCGAGGCTCTCGGATGCGGCTTTCTTCTTCGAAGATGATCTGAAGACTCCTCTCGACAACAGGGTAGAGCAGATGAAGAAGGTGGTTTTTCAGGCAAAGCTGGGGACTTCCTACGAGAAGATGACGCGGTTTAAACAATTGGCGTTATGGCTGACAGAAAGAATTGACCCCAAGCTGCGGGAAGCGGTTGAAAGAACCTCTCACTTATGCAAGGCCGATTTGGTGACCGGCATGGTCGGGGAGTTTCCAAAACTTCAGGGGATTGTGGGAAAGGAGTATGCCCGCTTGTCCAATGAAAGGCCGGAGGTTTCGGAAGCGATCTATGAGCACTACCTCCCCGCTTTCGCGGGAGACCGGCTGCCCTCCGGCCCCATTGGAGATATCGTCAGCATCGCGGACAAAATGGATACCGTGGTGGGCTGCTTCGGAGTGGGTCTCGTGCCCACGGGAACGGCCGATCCTTTTGGGTTAAGACGACAGGCGTTGGGAATCCTCCGGATTATCGTTGACAAAAAATATTCTCTTTCCCTGAAAGAGTTGATCGGAGAAAGTGAAGAACAGTTGAAAGGGAAGATGGAGCGTCCCGTTGAACGGGTAAGAGAAGAGGTTCTTGATTTCTTTCGAGTCCGTTATCAAAATGTCTTGCTGGACAGGGGAATCCCCTTTGATGTGACGGAAGCGGTGCTCTCGATTTCGTTTGATGACCTGGTGGACGTTCAGGGCAGAATCGACGCTTTGAAGAAGGCAAGAGAATGGAAGGATTTTGAATCGATTGTCATTGCCTTTAAAAGGGCGATGAATATCTTGAAGGGGGCTCCTCCAAAAGGACAAATCGTCCCATCCCTTCTTGCCGAAGCCGCGGAGCAGAACCTCTACCAGTCTTTTCTCAACGCGAGGGAAAAGATCGGTTCCCTCCTGAATAAAAGAGACTATCCCTCTGCGCTCCTCGAAATGACCCAAATGAAGAAGCCGATCGATGAATTCTTCGAGGGAGTCATGGTGATGGTGGAAGATGAGAAAATCCGGAATAATCGGCTTGCCCTGCTCGACGAGATCGGAAAACTCTTCCTCCGAATCGCCGACTTCTCGAAGCTCACCTGATTACCAGTTTTTCTCCCTCAATTCTCCCTTTTGGCTGCCCCCGGCAGGGAAATGACGCAAATAGGAAGGTACTCCTCCCTCCCTTTAGTAAAGGGAGGTGGGGGGGATTTGGGAAAGCTTTTTTGAGGCAACTTCCACCTACTAATCCTTACACCGAAGTGGCCATAGGGGTTATCGATTACTAAGGAAAAGCCATGATTTCACGGAGAAGAAATGGAAACAGTTAAAACTAAATATCTGAATGTATCAATTTATCAATTCAAGATTCCGTTTAACCAGCCGCCCTTCATCTCAATGCACTAACCATAGGCTTTCATTTAAACTTCTTAATAATTTCCTCTTTTATCTTTTCGATGGGAATTTTCTGATCGTGGAGTTTCTTTGACAAGAGGGCCTCCTCTTGGCATATCCTTCACCCAACACCATGGTCATCGACAAAACAGTCTAAAAGATTTTCATGGCCAACAGCCTCGCAACCGCAGAAACAGGGTAGCTGGGCCAGAATTTCAGGAATTTCCTTTGCTACCTGATAACCCTTTCGATCCTCGCCCTTAATAATGTTTGGATCAAGGGTTTTGGGTAATCCAGTCTTTGGATCGGTCATCTTTGCTTTTAAAACCTTAAAGGCTTTTGCATCATCCGTCTTTTGTGCGAAACTTTTCGACCATCCTCCGTTAATCAATAAAAAGCTAATGGCGAGAATAGGGAATAGCAAAATTAAATAAGGTGTTTTCTTTTTCACCATAGTGGTCTCCTTCCTTTATGAGTTTCGTGGGCATTGGCTGGAGTCTACCTGATTGTATGTTATGAAAGCAAAAGCTGTCCTATGTGTCCCGCTTTTTTCTTGGCATTCTATTTCTTATGGCATTTTTGGCAGTTAGCCTGTTCGCTCGATTTGAATGCCCCCTGACCATTGTGGCAGACCCCGCAGTACTTTCCCTCATTTATCTCACTCATGGTGAACTTTGTGTCTTTCTTCATCGGGAAGATCTTTGGATGGCAGTCTGCGCATTTCAATCCCTTGTCCGCATGGATTTTTCCGTCAAATATAACCTTGCCGGAGGACCCTCCTGCGAAATCTACCGTCTTCCCGGGGGAAACAGCAAGGCCAGTCCCTGCAAACGCAACTGTAATGACTAGAGTTAGAAAAAACTGTAATGACCGCATTCCGTGCCTCCTTTCTCAGCTCCACTCCTTTTTTATCTCTGCACCCAAACGCATTGAAACTGAGATCAACTGTTCGGATCAGTGCGAAAAAGTGAACACGATCTTCCCCCCGGCGGCCCCACTGTCATTCGACACATCGTCTCGTTATCCGAGGAGGCAACTCATTTCAAACTGCCTCCTTTTACACGACCCAACTGACCAATCGTTTTATCTCCCAACGATCATAACTCTGACGGAGCCTTCGAACGGATCTGTAGCCAGGTTTTTTCGGACTTGCGAATATATTCGTTCGCTTCCGCACTCTATTTCATCATGCCCCCTTTCATTTTCATGCCCTCATCCATCATCATCTGGCCTTCTTTCATCATCGTGTCGCCTTGCTTCATCATCATGTTTTTATCCATTTTACCTTCCTTCATCATCTTTCCGTCCTTTGTCATCATCTTTCCATTTTTCATCATCATTTCGTCTTTCATCTTTTTCCCTTCTTTCTCCATCATCTGGCCTTCTTTCATCATCATCTCGCCCTCTTTCATCATCGTGTTCTTATCCATCATGCCTTCCTTCATCATTTTACCCTTATCCATCATCATCTGCCCCTTATCCGTCATCATGTCGCCCTGTTTCATCATCATATCCTTATCCATCATTTTTTCTGCGGCTTGTGAGAAGTTGACCCCGATGGAAAGCATCAGGACTATCGTGGAAATAACTACCGTGGCTGATACAAATATCTTTTTCACGGCAAGTCCTCCTTTTGTTATTTAGTAAGTCCATCTAAAATGTACCAAGAATTGTTTCATGCCCTTTCAGGTTCTTACTTTCGTTTCATCATATAAGCGACAACCAAAACAACGAGAATTACGATAACGATCCCGAAAACCCATCCATAGCCCATTCCCCATCCCCAACCACCACCCATCATGCCACCACCTTGACCGCTGCTCATCTGGGCAAATGCTGAAATACTAAAACCAAACAAAACCGTTAAGACAATCATTAATCTTTTCATCTTCTTCCTCCGCAGCAAAGTTTGGTGTGAATCGAGTTGGATTGACTACGGCATCGTTGACCACCTCCTTCCTTATTATATTCCCTCTTTGTAAGTGTAGAAGATAAAATGCTTGCCGCCGAGACTCTTAGAATTGGGAACCCGAGTCTATCAGCTAAAATACCATCTCTCCGGAGAACCTGCAAGCAGAATGCCTGATCACTGTCGTTACAGTGAATAGATTCAAAAAAAACCTCTGTCCAACAAAAAATTGCCTTCAGGAAATTTGACAATATCAAATATCGTAGGTTGGAGTAAATTCTCAATTGAGAAAAAAGGTATAGGTGATGGTTGAAAATAAAAACATCATTCAGTTTTTATACTTCTCCTGTTTGCCTTTTGCCTAACGATGATTAACATAGAAAGTTCTAAAGCCATCGCACAGGAAACAAATCCAGACGCTTTTAAGATTATGAAGGAAAAGGCGATCAATCCAAAAACTGGATTACCGAAAACTCTTGATCCCAACCTCTTTAAAGGAAAGGCCAACGTAGCTTACCCGATAGCAAAGAAAATTCCTGAAATTCTCTCACAGATGCCTTGTTTCTGCGAATGTGAGCCTTATGGCCATGAAAATCTTTTAGATTGTTTTATTGATAGGCATGGAGCTGGGTGAATGATATGTCAAGAGGAGGCCCTCTTAACAAAACGATTACACGATGAATATATTCCCCCTAATAAAATTAAAGAAGAAATTATAAAGAAGTTCAAATAACTTCAGGGCATTCTGTTACACAAAACCAAAATACCCCTACCATACTCAATTCCCTGAATAAAAAAGCCGTCCTGACCCCAGGTTTCGAGAAAATTCGCTCTTGGCCAGTTAAAATCTTCTCCCCCCCACGGAGTCGAGACGGCAATTTCCACTTCCCTATTTGCTTCTGGGCAGAACCTCAAAGGAGTCAAGGATTGTTTTTAGATCCTGCCGGTCGTTTGATCCAGGTTTTTCCACGATCATGTAGAGTATGAAAATCTGGTATGGCTCCGAAAAGCCATAGATCCATCCCTGCTCCCGCTTCACACCCTTCAACGTGTAAGTGACGTATTTTTTTGCCGCATATTGAACACCCTTCAGGGATATGGCTTCTGTGGGAGCGGTCTCCACCCGGACACCTTCCTTACGCCAATCCTCCTCAATGGTGTTTGCCCCCAGACCGACCAGGGTTTCCATTCCCTTCTGGCTGGCGACATAGCCGGGATTCGCAGGACTAAAGTCAACCTGGACGCTTGACTCGGTCACCGGATTAAAAGTATACAACTCGGTTTGCTCCTTATCGGAGGGACTCGGCTTGTAATAGCCGAATTCCGTCAAGAAGTCCGGAAACTCTGTCGTCATCTTCCATGGAGCAGCCGCTAAAATCTTGAAAGGATAACGGATCCCCGTAAATTGATTTCCTTCAACTTGACCGGCCGGAACTTTCAGGTTTTCCTGCATTGCCTGACGAACAGGAGGTGCTACCGCACATCCGGCAAGGAAAAAAAGAACCAGAGACATCAGCAGAATTGTTCTCTTTCTCATACTTACCCTCCGCAAAACTTTTCCTATGGATATCATAACATAAATTCCAGAACAAAATGATCTTTCCTTAAGAGGTGGCGTTTCGGGCTAAAGAAGCTGTGTTATATTCCCGACAGCCAGGTTATGTAGCCACCGCATAAAAATGAGAATGTGTTACTTAACTACTTTCAGGGCCTCGTCACACGAAAGCAGAACGTCCCCGAGACCCGTCTGGCGCCGTATCGCAAAAGTAAGCCTATATCAATACCTCAATTGAGAAAGATTGGCTTTTAACAATTAGTATTTGAAAGGTAGTACCGAAGGACGAAAGTTAAAAATCACGACTTCAGGAAGGAGGCAATGACAAATGTTACAGTGCCTGTAAGCTTGACCACTGACTTTAACGGCTAAAGCCGGACAATCTTGATTTCTTTCTCCATGACCTTAAACTCAGGGTCTCCGGTGTAAAGCTCCGCTTTCTTCAGGCGTGCGAGAGCGACGGCAAAACAATCCGCGTAGGCCATCCGTCTTGTCGCCTTCACGCGTGCAACTTCACGGGTCAGCTCCTTGTTTGCCTCGACGAGGGTGATCGGTAGGGTTTGAATGATCTGCTCGATTTCTTGTGCTTTTTGGTCGCCAAACCGCCTCATCACCTGATAATTAAACCTCTCCCCAGTTCACGATGCACATTAGGAGAGGATTAGAGGACTCAACAGCTTTATCGAAGAGGTCAATGACCTTTTCATACCCGGGGTCTTGCTCTAAATAGCAGAGAAGAGCCCAGCTATCGAGAACCTTTGCGACGGCCAATTTTTGCCTCCTCTCGCGAGAGCTCCTCGGCCCTGGTTTCCTCCAATGCTTTGACGAGTCCACCTCTTTTTAGAATGCCACTCATCTTCTGAAAGTATTCCTTATTTAGCGGGCGAAGGATGATTTCCCCTTTTCGCTCTTCGACATAGAGTTTGGTTCCCTTCTTGATTCGCAGACGATGTCGAATCTTCGCCGGGATCACAATCTGCCCTTTGACTGTTACAGCCGTTTCCATATAACTCTCCAATATTACTTCACCTGGTATGTATGCCATATTTTATAAGTCAATAATAAATTAGTAATATATTATTAACTATGTACTACAATTGACACCAAGCTTCGAATTTTGTTAAGAAAATCTACAATGGCGGCGGAGAGAAAAAAGTGACTGAAACACTGAGCGCTCTTATTGATCAGACGGCAATCCGGGAAGGTCAAGAAGAAGCCATCCTTTTCTTAAGAAAGGGGAAGCTCGAAAGCCGGGTGACCTACTTGTCCCTTAAAAGGATTTCTGACCGGGTCGCATCCGGATTGAAGGAAATGGGGCTGGAGAGGGGGGATCGAGTCATCCTCTATATGCCCAAGAGCGCCGAGGCAGTGATGATGCATCTGGGGATCCAAAAGGCCGGAGGAGTCTCCGTGATCCTTAACCCTGGATTTAAGAAGGACGAAATGGCTTATTTTTTGAAGGATTCCGATGCAAGGATCGTCGTTGTGGGTAAGGCGGAAGAAACCTTGATCCGATCTCTGGGTGCTGAAAGGCTAATCCTGTCGGTCGATACAGAGTCGCCTTTTTCGGAAGGGAAATTATTTCCGTCCTCTCCCCAATGGACATCCCTTCCCCGGGGAAGCCTCGACGATCCTGCCATCCTCATCTATACTTCGGGAACAACCGGCCAACCCAAAGGAGCGATCCTCACCCAGCGGAACTTGATCCAGGATGCCAGGAATATCATTCAGATCTGGGAGATTTCCGAGAGAGACACTCTCTGCCACGCTCTTCCGCTTTTCCACATTCACGGCTTATGTTTTGCTCTCCACACGTCATTCATCGCAGGCGCCAAGATCGTGATGCTGAATGAGTTCTCCGGCGAGCAGGTCAATGACGTTCTCTCCCGTCAGGGAGGAGAACTGGCCTGCACGATATTCATGGGTGTGCCGACCATGTATGTAAAGATGATGGGCGGATTAGAAAAGGAAAACCGGGATTTTAACCACATTCGACTGCTGGCTTCGGGTTCTGCCCCGCTGCCACCGAGAGAATTTGAGAGGATCAGGAAGATTTTTGGGAAGGAGCCCGTGGAGAGGGAGGGCATGTCCGAGACAGGAATGAATTTTTCTAATCCGCTCAGGGATAAGAAGAAGCCCGGTTCCATCGGCCTTCCGCTCCCTGGCGTCGAAGTCAGAATTGTGGACCCCGAAAGCTTCAAAGACTTAGGCGCGGGCGAGGTGGGAGAGATCTGGTTAAAGGGGCCTAACGTCACCCCGGGCTATTGGCGGAAGCCCCGGGAGACGGAAGCCGCCTTCGTGAACGGATGGTTTCGTACGGGCGATCTCGGCAGAAAAGACGAGGAGGGTTACTACACGATCACGGATCGTTTGAAACACATCATCATTTGCGGAGGAGAAAATATCTCACCCAAGGAGGTGGAATCCGTTCTTGACCGGCACCCGGAAATATCCGAGTCCTGTGTGGTAGGGATCCCGGATGAAAAGTGGGGGGAAAAAGTGGTGGCTGGAATCGTTTTAAGGCCCGGAGTGACACCCGCCGTTGATGAAATAAGAAAATTCTGTAAGGAACGCCTCTTAGACTGGAAATGCCCCAAAGAGTTCATATTCTTAAAAGAGCTTCCGAGAAACAGGATGGGAAAAATCTTGAAAGAGGACGTCGTCAGACAGTTTACGAAATCAAGCCGTCACCAGAGATAGCCGCAGGAGCGAGAGATTGTCTGGGAGTGCTTCGATGAAAGCAAGTTGGGAAGATGAATATTCGATCTCCTTTCACCAGGTGGATACGAAGAACGAGGTGTTCCTGCCGGTCCTTTGGAGTTTCATGCAGGAAACCGCCTGGCATCATGCCGATCACCTGCGTTTGGGATATTCCGATCTGATGGAGAAACAGTATATCTGGGTACTGTCCCGTTTGTCGGTTCAGATGGAGGAATATCCCCGCTGGGGAGACCGGATCCGGGTAAAGACCTGGTTGGCGGGGACAGGCCGTCTCTTTGCCCTTCGTCAATTCTCGATCGCTGATTTATCGGGCAAGATTCTGGGGACCGCCCGGAGCGCCTGGTTGGTCCTCGATCTGAAGAGCCGGAAGCCTCAGAAGATTGAGCCTTTTTTCAAACATCTCCGGCATCTGTTCGATCATCTTCCTCCCGCCGAGGAGCCTGAAAAGCTTCCAGCCCCTGTCCGGCCAACATCGGAGAAATCTTATGAAGTCCGTTACAGCGATATCGATATTCACCATCACGTCAACAACATCAATTACATTGAATGGGTTCTGGACAGTGTTCCCCTTGAGATGAACCGAACCCATCAGGTTCATACGTTCGAGATCAACTTTCTTGCCGAATCTTCCTGCGAGGATGTCCTATCGATCCAGACGGAGATCCTTCGGGAATCTCCCCCTGTTCTTCTTCACTGCGTTTCCAGGGAAGGGGGGACAAGGAGTTATGCCGTGCGAGAACAGGATGGAAAAAGGTGAACCGCCATGAGCGAGACGGAGAAGAGAAGCATCCCCAGTAAAGTCGCCTTTCCGGTCCTATTCGTCTTTGTTGGGCCCCGGCTTGTCAAAAATGGGGTAAAGTGGGAAGAACCAGTCCTTACCGTCGATACGCTCGGAGCACTGAGTCTCCCATAACGAGAGAATTACCCACCCAAGCTACCTCAGTGTAAAAGATAGAAAAATCCTTCCTCTTAAAGTCTAACCCAAGATAGCCGGAATTTTTCCATCACTGCACCGCGCCCTAAGCGGATTGCCTATAGGGCCCCCGGCCTTCAGGAGTGAGGCAGACTACGGTGCGTTGGCGGGCAGAGATGGACCCAACGAGAATCATGATCATCAAAAATGAGTCAACAGCGCAGCATAAGTGACAATTTTGGGCACAGTGGATATCTAGTGGCAATTCTTGATTGGCCAATAAATCTGTTTTTTCAGTAAGTTGCATCCTTGAACTCTGGTGGTACATAAATTGCATATGTAAATACTAGTAAAGTCAGGTTAAATCGCAACCAAAGGCGACGGTCAAGAGGATGAACATGAACATTTTGGCCGGAGACATTTCTCCTCTAGTTTTTCAGCTTTCGGTTATGAACGAGCCGGGCGAACTTAGTCTCGACAAAGACATGCTATCCGTTATCCGAGAGCTAGACGGTAAGAAGACGATCGGTACGATTGCCAAAACTATAGGTTTAGAATTGGACAAAGTTAGAGACATCTTAGCAAAGCTGTTGACACACGGAATTATCGCACTGGTTCCCCGGTCAATGCCGATGATGAAAGAGGATTTTTTTGTCTATCTCGCAGAACAACTGTCTATGGCGACTGGTCCCATGGCCGAAGTTTTAATCGACGAAGCAGTCGCAAGTCTAGATTGCAGCGTATCCAATTTCCCTAGAAATCGAGTGCAAGAGCTTATTGACCTTCTCGCCCCTAAGATTTTCAGAGAAGAAAAGAGAGCTGTCTTTAAAGAGAACTTGATTAAGAAAATTTTAAGTAGGGAGGTTTAGTCATGAGTTTCTCCGAATCGAAGGAAAACAAGATGGTTGATAAGAGACAAGCTCCTCCTTCTGCAAGGGATAAAGTTGTACAGAAGAAGGCGACTTCTAAACCACCTTCACCCACAAAGGTCAAGTTTGGGCTGACGGCAAAAGTGATTACCCTTATGCTCGTTGTCAGTTTAGTACCGCTGGGCATTTTTGCAGCGATCACCTTGAGACAAACTGATCAACGTATACGAAATGATACGGAGAAACTAATGGCCCTCACCGCCTCAGATATCGTGGCCAACGTCGACGAATGGACCGATAAGAATGTCAGGATTCTGAGAGCTCTTGCCCAGATGCCTGATATGATTTCCATGATCAGGGAAAGGCAAGAGCCATTGCTCAAGGCGGTCGCAAAAGAGTATCCCTGGATGTATCTTGTCTTTACTGTCGGGCCGGATGGGATGAATGTCGCACGAAATGACGACAACCCTCTTTTAGATTACTCTGACAGAGAGTATTACAAGGAGGCGATCGGGGGAAAAGATCTAGCTTGGCAGACGCTGATTGGGAAAACCTCGAAGAAACCTGCCCTGATCCTAGCCGTGCCTATTAAGAGAGCGGATAGCGCCGTCGGTGTCATGGCCATGGCTGCAACCATAGAAGATCTTTCAAAACTGGTGGCCACGTGGAAACAAGGAGAGACAGGGTTTGCTTTTCTGGTGGATGACAAAGGCAAAGTAGTCTCACACCAGGTGGAGGATTATGTCGTCCAACAAGCAAACCTGAGTGGATATCCATTGATCACCGCCTTTAAAAAGGGGCAAAAGGGAATGATCTACTTTGATGATCGTGGCACGATGAAAGTAGGTTATGCGAAAGATACAAAATACGGCTGGACTCTTGGCATGCAACAAGACATGAGAGAGACGTTTAGAGTCTTAAGGGTGACCAAAGGCTTCACCTACGCTCTTCTAGGGGTAACTGCTTTAGCGGTGGTCATTATTGCATGGTTCTTGGGTAGGGCGATCGGCAGTCCGATCAGAAAATTGACCGAAGTTGCTGAAAGGATTAGCGTTGGAGACATGGGTGCCGAAATAAAGATTAGATCCAGGGATGAAATAGGGAACTTAGCCGAAGCAATATTGCGTATGCAAGATAGCTTGCGCCTTGCCATAGAGAGACTCCGCCGTCGGCAATAGAATCGATACGCATTCAGACGGTTTCATCGGACCAATCGTCACTTTCAGACTGCTGAGTTTAACAGAAACGTGCCCCGCAAGCCGTACCTGTGGGCGGGGAGATTGACGCCGTTCCGAGCCCCTTACTCCTGGAGCCTAAACGGATGGGATCCCAAAAACGTCGGGGTCGTATTTTTCGAAGGGTATTTTCTCCTTCTCTTTCAATTTGGCGTGGGCGGCCGCCAGGCGCGCAATCGGGAGGCGTGGGACAGAACAGCTGACATAGGAAAGTCCGATGCTGTGACTGAATTCGACCGATTCCGGATGGCCGCCGTGTTCTCCACAAATCCCAATTTTCAGATCTGGCTTCGTCCTCCTTCCCCACTCAATAGCGATCATCATTAATCTTCCCACGCCTTTCACATCTAATACCTCAAAGGGATTGTCCTGAAGAATCTTCCGTTGATTGTAAAGGGGCAGGAATTTGTTCTCCGCATCCTCTCTGGAGAAGGAGAAGGTCGCTTGAGTGAGATCGTTGGTTCCGAACGAGAAGAAATCCGCCACCTCAGCCAATCTTCCAGCCCTCATGCAGGCTCTCACCACTTCGATCATCGTCCCGAATTTGAAGGGGATCCGGATTCGATATCGTTTCTCCACCTCCTTCTGAACCTTCAAAACGAGTTGCCAAACCCATTTTAATTCCTGTGCGGTGCAGACTTGGGGGACCATGATTTCAGGTTGAATGTCGAGCCCCTCTTTGATCAACTCGGCGGCTGCCTCAAGGATGGCCTGGATTTGCATCCGATAGATTTCGGGATAGGTGATTCCCAGCCTCACTCCCCGATGACCCAGCATGGGGTTGACCTCCATCATTTCTTTTACTTTCCTGAGAGTGTCGTGCTGCTTCCGGATGAGTTTTCGATCAAGCCTCTTCTCTTTAATCTCGATTATATCCGTGACCACATGGTCGAGGAGTCCGAGGGATTCTCGGAAAGCGGGCTCCAGAAACTTCATCGAATCCGAGATGTTTTCCATGGTGGAGAAGGCGCCTTCGACCTCCTTCAGCTTTCGCAACTCGTCGCTCAGTTCTTCAGCGGACGGGAGAAATTCGTGAAGCGGGGGGTCGAGGAGACGGATGGTTACCGGTCGTCCTGCCATGGCCCTGAAGATCTCCTTGAAGTCGCTGCGCTGCATGGGAAGGAGTTCCGCAATCGCCGCTGCCCTTTTCTCCTTCGAGCCCGCCAGGATCATCTCCCGGACAACGGGGAGCCGATCCGCCGCGTTGAACATTCTCTCTGTTCTGCAAAGGCCGATCCCTTCTGCCCCCAACTGCCTTGCTCTGATCGCCGACTCAGAGGTATCGGCATTGGCGCGAACGCCCAGAGTTCTTATCTCATCGGCCCAGTTGAGGAGCGTGAGGAGGTCTTTGCTGATTTCAGGGTCTACGGTAGGAATCTCGCCAAGATAAATTTCACCCCTGGAGCCATCGATCGTAATGGAGTCTCCTTCTTTGATGGTGACATTTTTGATAGTCGCCTCCCTCCCTTTTGGATCGATTCGGAGTTCCTCGCATCCTGAGACACAGGCCTTCCCCATCCCTCTTGCCACAACGGCTGCATGGGAGGTCTTTCCTCCACGGGTGGTCAAAATTCCTTGAGAGGCAAAGAAACCATGAATATCTTCGGGTTTGGTCTCCTCTCGAACCAAAATCACCTTTTGGCCGAGCTTTCCTACCCGTTCGGCCTCATCGGCATCGAAGATCGCCTTTCCGGAGGCGGCTCCCGGGGAGGCGGCAAGGCCGACGGCAATTGGTTTTCCCTTAAAGTTGGGGTCGATCCGCTTGTGGAGGAGCTGCTCCAGTTCCTGAGGCTTCAACCTCAAAACAGCCTTTTCCCTGTTAATCAGTTTTTCAGAGACCATCTCTTTAGAAGTTCGAACGATTGCCTGCGCATTCATCTTCCCATTCCGGGTCTGAAGGATGTAGAGCGTTCCCTTCTCCACGGTGAATTCGAAGTCTTGAACCTCATGGAAATGTTCTTCGAGGTTCTTTCTCACCTGCTCCAGTTCTCGGTAGGTTTTTGGCATTTCCTTCTTCATTGCCTGAATGGATTTGGGCGTGCGGATCCCGGCAACGACATCTTCCCCCTGAGCATTCACAAGATACTCACCGTAGAGTATATTCTCTCCTGTTCCCGGGTCTCGCGTAAAGGCAACCCCGGTCGCCGAGTCGAAACCCATATTTCCAAACACCATGGTGCACACATTGACGGCGGTTCCGTCCGCCATTTCAGGGGTGATGTTGAATTCCTTTCGATAATCGACGGCCCTCTTCCCCATCCAGGATCTGAAAACCGCCTCAATGGCGAGTCTGAGTTGAACCATCGGGTCCTGAGGAAAAGGAGATCCTGTCCTTTTTTTGATCAATCTCAGATATTGTCGGCAAATATCCTTGAGGTGATCCCCGTCTAAATCCGTGTCCTCCTTCGCCCCTACCTTTTCTTTCGTTTGGTTAAGGATCTGGTCAAACTCTGTTTCTCCCACCCCCAGGGCGATCTTTCCGAAGAGTTGGATAAACCTTCGATAAGCATCGTAGGCGAATCTTCCATCCGAGGTGATTTTGATCAGCCCCTCAAGGGTCTTATCATTTAAGCCGAGATTGAGAATGGTGTCCATCATCCCGGGCATGGAGATCGCGGCGCCAGACCGGACGGAGAAAAAGAGGGGATTTTGGGCGCTTCCAAATTTCTCGCCCGTTTTTTCCTCCACCGTTTTCAGGTTTACCTCGACCTCTTCCATGAGTCCTTTAGGAAGTTTCTTCTTATTACGGTAATACTCAAGACAGGCCTCGGTGGTGACGACAAATCCGGGCGGGACAGGGAGACCCATACGGGTCATCTCGGCCAGACCTGCCCCTTTTCCTCCTAAGAGCTTCTTATGGGTTCCTTCGGCTTCCTCAAAAAGGTAGACATATTTCGGATTGCTCATGAATTTCACTTCCTTCTCTAAGATAGTATCTATACTACTGGTAATTTGAACAAAAATCAATTCCTCTTCTGCAAGCAAACTAATGAGCCAAGTAAAAATCGGAAGGGGACAGGTCTGCTACCACTTGCTCAGGCCTCGGCGGAGAGAAGTAAAAACTGAGGGAGCAAGCTGCTACCATGCTTGACAAGGGAGTTCGGTTCGGATAAATTTAAATGTAATATATCCAAAAGCCGCACCAACAAATAACACTAGAAAATAGAGGCTCCCAGGGAGGGAATTATGGGGGAAAAACCTTACATCCGTTGGTTTGATGAAATTGGACTGGACGATCTTCCCCTTGTCGGAGGAAAGAATGCTTCTTTGGGGGAGATGCGAAGAGAACTGGCCAAACAAGGGGTGAACGTCCCGAATGGATTTGCTGTTACCGTCAACGCCTACCATGCGCTCCTCGAAGAAGGGATTGTTCAGGACTGGCAGGAAGGCAAGGGCAAACCAAAGATCAAGGAAAGTATTCGAGACATACTCTCCGGTCTCGATGTCGAAAATGTGGAAGACCTTTCAGAGAGGGGAAGCCGGGTTCGGAGACTCATCTATAGCCTGGAGTTTCCCCGGGAGATCGTCGAAGAGATTGTAAAGGCCTACCGGAAATTATGTAAGGAGTATGGAGAGGACACGGATGTTGCGGTCCGGAGCAGCGCAACAGCCGAAGACCTTCCTGGCGCGAGCTTTGCCGGCCAGCAGGAGACCTATCTGAATATCCGCGGGGAGTACGCCCTGGTTCAGGCCTGCAAACGATGTTTTGCTTCCCTTTTTACCAACCGTGCCATTTCTTACAGGACCCACCGGGGGTTTGATCACCTTCAGGTCGCTCTTTCCATCGGGGTTCAGAAGATGGTGAGGTCGGACAAGGCCTGTTCTGGTGTCATGTTCACGATCGATACGGAATCCGGGTTTCCGGACGTGGTCTATATCACAGGGGCCTATGGATTAGGGGAGAATATCGTTCAGGGAGTGATCAATCCCGACGAATTCTATGTATTTAAACCCTGCATTCAAGGGAATTATAAGCCCATCATCCAGAAAACCCTCGGAAGCAAAGAGATCAAGATGATCTACACGCTGGAGGGAGAGGGTTCAACCAAAAATGTTCCCGTCTCCGCACAAGAGAGGGCGAATTTTATCCTGAACGACGAAGAGGTCATTCAGCTTGCACAATGGGGTATAAAGATTGAAGAACACTATTCAAAACAAGCGGGAGTTTACAGGCCGATGGATATTGAGTGGGCAAAGGATGGCATTACCCAGGGGCTCTTTATCCTTCAAGCACGGCCCGAGACGGTAAAATCCCAGCGAGCCATGAATATTCTGGAGACCTATTCGTTAAAAGAGAAGGGGAGTATTTTGGCCCAGGGGAAGAGCGTGGGCGAAAAGATTGGCGCCGGCCCCATCAATGTCATCACGAGTGCGAAAGAGATAGAGAGGTTTAAGAGGGGCGAGGTATTGGTCACCCAGATGACCGACCCGGATTGGGAACCCATCATGAAAATTGCCGCGGGCATTGTGACCGACCGGGGAGGAAGGACTTGTCATGCGGCCATCATCAGCCGGGAGCTGGGCGTTCCCTGCGTGGTGGGGACAGGGAATGGAAGTGAAATCCTGAAGGACTATCAAAGTGCCACCGTGTGTTGTGCAGAAGGGGAGACGGGGTTGGTTTTCGAAGGGATCCTCGATTATGAGGTAAGACACTTCGACATGGCGCATCTGGAGAAGCCCCAAACAAAGATCATGATGAATGTGGGAAACCCGGACAACGCCTTCCAGCTCTCCTTCATCCCCAGTGACGGGGTAGGTCTGGCTAGACTTGAATTCATCATCAATAATTCTATACGAATCCACCCCATGGCGCTTGTCCGATTTGATTCCTTGATCGATCACCATGCTCGAAAGGAGATTGAACAGCTAACCATCGGGTACGACGATAAGAAGGTCTTCTTTGTCGATCGGTTGGCCCAAGGGGTGGCCAAGATTGCGGCTGCCTTTTATCCCAAGGATGTCATTGTAAGAATGAGTGATTTTAAAAGCAATGAGTATGCCAACCTCATCGGAGGAAGCGAGTTCGAACCTGTTGAAGACAACCCCATGATTGGCTTCCGGGGAGCCTCCCGCTATTATGACGAGTCTTATCAGGAAGGATTTGCCCTTGAATGCAAGGCGATGATGAAGGTTCGTGACGAGATGGGTTTGGCCAATGTGAAGTTGATGATTCCCTTCTGCCGAACGGTGGAAGAGGGGAGATTGGTCGTGGCCGAGATGAGGAAGCATGGCCTCGTCCAGGGGAAAAACGGTCTCGAACTCTATATGATGTGCGAGGTTCCCAGCAATGTGATCATGGCCGATGAATTCGCTGAGATTTTTGATGGTTTCTCCATCGGATCGAACGATTTGACCCAGCTGGTGTTGGGATTGGACCGTGATTCAGAGAAAGTTTCTCATATCTTCGATGAGCGGGATCCGGCCGTGAAAAAAATGGTTCAATTATTGATTGAAAGGGCCAAGAAGAATGGAAGGAAGATTGGCATCTGCGGTCAGGCTCCCAGCGACTATCCGGAATTCGCCGAGTTTCTCGTCCGCTGTGGCATCGATAGCATCTCTCTCAATCCGGATACGGTGATCAAGGCGACCGATAGGATCTTGCAGGTTGAGAAAGAACTGGGGATTCCCCGAAGGAAAGATTCTTAGAAGTAGGCCTGATAGATAAGTTAGGTTTTGAATCCTAAATTCCAAATGACAAATTTCGGAAGATGCCCAATATCAAATTCAAAGTCTCAATGCCAAAGGTTTGAGTTTGGGTTTTGGCATTCCTTTGATATTTGGGCTTTGACATTTGGACTTACACTTTCCAGCAAGTGAAAATCCTTCTCCATATCTGTTGTGCCAACTGTGCGATCTATCCCTCTTGAGCAAATGAGAGAAAAAGGGGAAGAAGTCGTCGGATACTTCTTCAACCCCAACATCCATCCCTACCAGGAATACCAGAAAAGACTCGACGCCTTGAGACAATACTCCGAAAAAGTCGGGCTGGAGGTGATCTACCGGGATGAATATCTTCTTGAAGAGTTTTTGAGAAATGTCTCCCATCGAGTAAAGGAAAGGTGTCAGTTTTGCTATTCATTCCGTCTCGAAGCCACTGCTCGCGAGGCGAAGGGAAGGGCTTTCGATGCTTTTTCAACCACCCTTCTCCAGAGCACCCACCAGAATCATGCTCGCATCAAGGAAACCGGGGAGCGCATCGCGCAAGAGGTAGGGATTCCATTTTATTATGAAGATTTTCGGCCGGGGTGGAAAAGAGGAGTGGAGGTATCCAAATCGATGGGGTTGTACCGCCAGCAGTACTGCGGCTGCATCTACAGCGAAAAGGAAAGGTTTTCCAAAGCAAACAAAATTTCAAATGACAAAGTTCAAAGGTCAAATGAAGCTCAAAGGTCAAATGAAATCCAAAATCCAATTAGGAAAATATATGACTTAGAGGAGAGGACTGGCAGGTTTGGAGAAATGATCATTGAGTTTCTGAAAACTCTTGAGAGGAATGAAATCAACCGTCCACTTATTGGCCAATTAATAGATGCGTCTACAAGTATCGGCGCGAATTACATGGAGGCGGATGGCGCGGAGTCCAAGAAAGACTTCAAACATAAGATCGCGATTTGTAAGAAAGAGGCAAAAGAAACGAAACACTGGCTGAGGATGATTCGAAAGGGCAATCCCGGCAAGGCAGTAGAATGCCATAAACTCTGGCAAGAGGCTCACGAACTGACACTTATCTTTTCTTCGATCTTTCTGGGGAAGAAGAATTAGATTCCTCATATATTGTCATTCAAGATTTGACACTGATTTGGTATTCGAACGTTGACATTTGAAACTGATTGTGAACTTCGTTAGTTGTTTGGCATTCCTTTGAACTTTGGTTTTTGACATTTGAACTTGTATTGAGGGTTTTAATGACCGGACTGGGTCCATTAGGTAAGATGCTCATCCTGCTGGGGGTTTTTATCATCCTCATCGGGGTCCTCCTGGTGGTCGGGGAGAAAATTCCGTGGATCGGGAGACTTCCCGGAGATATCATCATCAGAAAGAAGAACTTCACATTTTACTTTCCCATTGTTACCTCGATCCTGATCAGTATCCTCCTGACCCTGTTGTTTACGCTGTTTCGAAAATAATCATTTCAAAAAAAGGTTGACAAATAATTTCTGTCGCTGTATTCCCAAACCGGAAGATCGATGACCCTGATCCTATTGAGTTGAAGGGTGGAATTAATTTGTTTGCGTTTGTCGATAGTGTCGGAATGCCCTATTGGGGTACGAAACCATACAATTATGCCGCGACGTCCAATAGAGAAAGCAGCAGGAGATAAGAGCAAGAGGGGTTATTCTTAAATCCCCTTGTTGCTTTATTAAGATCGCACCTGAAAACCCCGTCCTGTGGACGGGGATGAAAGGTGCGTCTGCTGAAAGCAGAAAAAATAAATCAGATGCTGAAACAAGTTCAGCATGACATGACGGTTCGGTTCTGATCTTTTTGTCATCCCGAACTTGTTTCGGGATCTCGGTTTTGGGTTTTAGAATTTAGGTTTTAAAGCCCCGCCCTGTGGGCGGGGTTCTTTATTTGGAGCCGCAGGTGGAGCAGCTACTGGGGGAAGAGCAGCTTCCGCAGGAGGAGCTGGCAGTGCTCTTAAATTTTCCACCGACGGAAAAGGCGAACGCGGACATTATCCGATGAACCTTTTTGCTCTTACATTTTGGACAAGCAATCTTTTCTGAGCTGTTTAACACCAATTTTTCAAACTCATTTTCGCACTGGCCACATTGATATTCAAAGATAGGCATCTGAGTAGACTCCTTTAAAAAATAAAATAACATTTTCTGATTCATTCGGCAAGAGACTACTTGGCCAGAATCCCGATTTAGGATACTGTCTTTGCGAGCGAAGCGAAGCCTTGTCTCGAGCGAAGCGAGGGAACTCTTGAGATTGCCACGGGCTTAGCCCTCGCAACGACTTCGTCGGATTGCCACGCACCTTCCAGGTGCTCGCAATGACAGATCGAGAAGGGTTCCACTTATCTAAATCGGGATTTTGGGGTGGTGTGGATTGCCCAATAGGCCGAATCATACCTGTTCTGTGAAGTCCTTAAATCTCCTGAAAAATATTGACGCCATTGGTGAAAAAAAGGTATATAATATTCTTAATTTTTGAAAGGAGGGATTTCTTATGGCAGTCAGGGTAGGGATTAATGGTTTTGGGAGAATCGGCCGAAATGTCCTGCGGGCAGGTCTGAATAAGAAAGAGTTGGAATTTGTGGCGGTCAATGACCTCACCGATGCACAGACATTGGCCCATCTCTTGAAATACGATTCCGTCCACGGAAAACTTGGGGCACGGGTAGAAGCGAAAAAAGATGCCATCCTGGTCGATGGGAAAGAAATTAAGGTGTTCGCGCAGAAAGACCCGGGTCAGCTTCCCTGGAAAGATTTGGGAGTGGATGTGGTTCTCGAAAGCACGGGAAGGTTTACAGATCGAGCAGGCGGATCAAAACATATTGAAGCGGGTGCAAAAAAAGTGGTGGTTTCTGCACCGGCAAAGGATCCGGATATCTCTTTGGTCTTGGGCGTCAATGAAAAGGAATATAATCCCTCGAAACATCATATTCTCTCCATGGGATCCTGCACAACGAACTGTCTGGCTCCCATTGCCAAAATACTGGTGGATGAGTTCGGGGTGGAATATGGATTGATGACGACGATCCATTCCTATACGAATGACCAGGTGATTCTCGACTTTCCGCACCGGGATCTTCGCCGGGCGAGGGCAGCCGGGATGTCGATGATTCCAACGACCACCGGGGCGGCTACGGCCCTCTCCCTGGTCATCCCGGAATTGAAAGGAAAGCTGGATGGCATGGCGATCCGGGTTCCCACGCCGAATGTCTCTGTGGTTGATCTGGTCGTCAATTTGAAAAAAGAGACGACGGCAGAAGGGCTGAATAAGGTTTTAAAGTCGTATGCAGAAGGAAAACTAAAAGGAATCCTGAGTTTCAGTGAGGAGCCCCTGGTCTCCATCGACTTCAATGGCAATCCCCATTCTTCGATTGTGGATGGTCCGTCCACGAAGGTGATCGGCGGGAAAATGGCGAAGATTATTTCCTGGTACGACAACGAATGGGGTTTCTCCAATCGGATGGTGGATTTGCTTCTGTATCTTTTTGGAAAAAAGTGAAGGGATTCCTTACGTCCCACCTTTTCAGGGGGACTGTATCGCAGTTCTTCTTGGTCATTGCGAGCGATCCGCCTTAGCGGGAGAGCGCGCCAATCTCCGGGTGTTCAATGCCTTATGAGATTGGCTCGGTCGTTTTACTCCCTCGCAATGATATTACGGCACAGTTTCTCAAGGAGAGTGACACGGAATAATCTAAGTGTGGAGTGAGTCATGGCCATTCGCACCATAGATCACATTGAACTGAAAGGGAAACGGGTTTTTATTCGAGTCGATTTTAATGTTCCACAGGACGAAAAGGGCAACATTACCGACGATACCCGGATCGTCCTCTCCCTTCCAACCATTCGTTTTGCCAGTGAGGCGGGCGGAAAAGTCATCCTTGCCTCTCATCTGGGAAGACCCAAAGGGAAGAGGGATCCTAAATTCAGTTTGGCTCCGGTTGCTGAAAGGTTATCCGAACTCATAGGGAAGAAAGTGGCTTTAGCCCCGGATTGCATTGGAGATGAAGTTCAGAAGCAGATCGGAAAGATGAAAGAAGGAGAGATCGTTCTCCTCGAAAACCTCAGGTTTCATCCGGAGGAGGAGAAGAATGAAGAAGCTTTTTCAAGAGCCCTGGCCTCTCTCTGTGATGTCTACGTCGATGATGCTTTTGGCGCTGCCCACCGGGCTCATGCTTCTACGGAAGGGATGACCCGGTTTGTGAAGACCGTGGCGGCAGGTTTTTTGATGATGAAGGAAATTGACAGCCTGGAGAAAGCCCTGGTGACTCCTCAGAAGCCCTACGTAGCGATCCTCGGCGGAGCAAAAGTATCCGACAAGATAGGGGTGATTCAAAATCTTCTGGATAAAGTGACTACTCTCCTGATCGGTGGAGGCATGGCCTATACGTTTCTTAAAGGTGAGGGGTTTCAGGTAGGAAAATCCCTTGTCGAAGAGGATCAGATTGGTTTTTCGCTCAAGCTCCTGGAAAAAGCGAAGGGGAAGATCAAGTTTCTTCTCCCTTCGGATCACATCGCTGCTGAGCGAATGGACATCCAGGCGAAGAGAGAAATCGTAAAGAACGATAAAATTCCTGCGGGCTGGGTCTGCCTGGATATCGGTCCGGAAACAGCGAAGACGTTTTCGGAGGAGATCAAATCGGCTAAGACCATTGTTTGGAACGGTCCCATGGGTGTCTTTGAAATGGAGCCATTCAGCCAGGGGACCTTTGCCATTGCGAAGGCGATCGCGAACTCCTCCGCTTTCAGTATCGTGGGAGGAGGAGATTCGGTCTCGGCGGTGAACAAAGCAGGGGTGGCGGACAGGATCAGCCATATCTCGACAGGCGGCGGAGCTTCTCTGGAGTTTCTCGAGGGGAAGAAGTTGCCGGGGATTGAAGCCCTGAGAAGAAAAGTGGGGAGACGAGGTGATGGGGAGATAGGGAGAGACTTTTCATGATGAATCCTAAATCCAAAACGCCTAGGCCGAACTCGTAACGGTAACCTCAAAATAGAAGAAACCCCAAACTCTAAACAAAACAAATTCCGACACTTTTTATTTAAGATTTGATGGTTTTGAACATTTGGGTTTTGAGTTTGTTTAGGATTTCGTGTTTAGGGTTTAGAGTTTGAGAGCTGAACGTCCTTTTTGTAATAAGTGTTAGAAACAAATCCTCAGAATTATACATGGGTCTAAAGGGGTGGAAATGATGGCAAGGTTACCTTTCATCGCGGGAAATTGGAAGATGAATAAAACGGTCGGGGAAGCCCTCGATCTCGTCAGAGAATTGAAAAAGGCCATTTCAGGAGTAAAAGAAGTGGAAGTAGCTGTGGCCCCCCCATTCACGTCACTCCATGCCGTCCATAAGGAGCTTGAAGATACTTCGATTCGTCTCGCTGCTCAGAACCTTTACTGGGAAGAAAAGGGTGCTTTCACCGGCGAAATTTCTCCACTCATGCTCAAGGAAGTGGGCTGTCAGTATGTCATCGTCGGTCACTCTGAAAGGCGACAGTTTTTCGGAGAGTCGGATGAGACGGTGAATCGAAGGATCAAGGCGGCACTGGCCCAGGGTTTGAGGGTGATCTTCTGCGTCGGTGAGACATTAAGAGACAGGGAAGAGGGAAAGACCTTTCCGCTGATTGAGAAACAGATGGAAGGCGGGCTGAAAGGATTGGATGGTCAGGGAATGGGAGAGATGGTGATTGCCTACGAACCCGTTTGGGCGATCGGTACAGGGAAGACGGCCACTCCGGAGCAGGCTGAAGAGGTGCATCGATTCATCAGGAGTAAAATCCAGAAGCTTTATTCGCAAGAGGTCTCGGAAAAAATCCGAATCCAATATGGCGGAAGCGTGACCCCGGAGAATATCAGGAGCTTGATGAACCAGCCGGATGTCGATGGCGCGTTGGTGGGAGGGGCGAGCCTGAAAGCGGAGTCCTTCTCGAAGATTGTCAGATTTAAAGAAATGTGATATAAATAAAAACTTAAATCCGAGGCACGAAATCCGAAATGGGTCAAACTCTAAACACTAAACTCTAAATTCTAAACAAATCCAAAATCTAAAAGTCAAAAGGTCATGGGGTTTTAAGTTTTGTGTTTCGGACATTTGAGTTTGCTTAGAGTTTAGGGTTTCGAGTTTAGGATTTAGCGTCTGTGATTAGGATTGGTCCGGACGGACGCTTCGCCCGATATTCGAATTTCGGATTTATTAAGGGAATGAAAAGGGGATTGAATCTATGACAATCATCGTTGTTGTTCATGTTTTAGTGTGCGTTGCGCTTATTTTGATCGTTCTGCTTCAGGCAGGAAAAGGGGCAGAAATGGGAGCTGCATTCGGAGGAGCGAGTCAGACCATTTTCGGGAGCGCCGGCGCCATGGGATTTTTATCCAAACTGACCACCTTCGCTGCGGTTATTTTTATGATTACCTCGCTTCTTCTAACGTTCTCATCGGCGAGGAAGGGTTCCACAATTATGAAGGAGAGGCCGGCTCCTACGGCTCCGGCGGCCCCTTCTCAGGTTCCGGTTCAGCCTCCGGCGCCTGTTCCCGAGAAGTAAGAAAACCCTGGCGTAAGGCAGTGCTGCTGTGCTGACGTCTGGACTGCAACACTGCGGGACTTGGATAACCGCAGCACTGAACTGGCTTGTTTTTGATAGCGAATCGATTGCCGAAGTGGTGGAATTGGTAGACACGCCATCTTGAGGGGGTGGTGGGTAACCCCCGTGGGGGTTCAAATCCCCCCTTCGGCACCATTATAGGACGAGCAGGAGGAGAGGTATAGGATACCCCTCCTCCTGTCATTTTAAGCCCTAGCAGGCTGCTGAAAAACGCCCATCTGCTGCGTTTCCCTCATCCTTCGTCATTGCGGCGTACATCCAAGTACGCCTCTGGCCGACTCACTGACTCGTCGGCGTGGCAAGAGTCGCTCCTTATTCGTCGCGACGCCACTCTCAGGATTTCGGGGGCCTTGCATCTGGGCATTTTTGAGCAGCCTGATGAAAATCTCCTTTTCGGCAACCTGGTAGATTTAGATTTGCGAAGCGATGATGAATCTGGATCAAAACTCTCCTGAGGTGATGACTGCCATTCAAGCAGCCATCAAAGCGTCGGCACTGTGCGAAAAGATTAGGACGGATCTCGCAGGTGGGGAGTCCCTCTTCAAAAGCGACAGAAGCCCTGTGACCATTGCAGATTTCGGATCCCAGGCGATGATCTGCAAAATGATCAGAGAAAAATTTCCCCAGGATGCGATTGTCGCAGAGGAGGATTCAAAGGAATTGAGAAAACCGGATCGTTCGAAAATCCTCGACCGGGTCACAGACTATGTCAGCGCTTTCATTCCCGGCTCCTCATCGGAAGAAGTGTGTTCCTGGATTGATTTTGGTTCCAATTCCGTCACGGACCGCTTTTGGGCTCTAGACCCCATTGATGGCACAAAGGGATTTCTCAGGGGAGATCAATATGCGATTGCTTTGGCGCTCATCGAAAAGGGCAGGGTGAAATTAGGCGTTTTAGCCTGTCCCAATCTCTATACGGATATCCGCTATCTTTCCGGGGAAAAGGGGTGCTTTTTCCTCGCCATGGAGGGAAAAGGTTCATTCCAGATGGACAGAACGGGTATAAACAAGCGGCCTATTTTTGTTTCCCATATCAAGATTCCCTCCAATGCGATCATCACCGAGAGCGTGGAACCCGACCATGCCGATCATCTTGCCCATCAACGTCTCGCACAGAAGTTGAATATTTCGAAGCCCTCCCTCAGAATGGATAGCCAGGCAAAGTATGGGATTTTGGCAAGAGGAGAGGTTACCCTCTATCTGAGAGTCCCGTCCTCCGGTGAGCCGGGGTATAAAGAAAACATTTGGGACCATGCCGCAGGATCGATCATCGCGGAAGAGGCAGGGGGAAAGGTGACGGATATCGTCGGTCGTCCGTTAGATTTTTCGTCCGGAATAAAAATTGAAAAAAATCAGGGCATCTTGGCGAGTAATGGATTTTTGCATGAGGTGGTTCTAAAGGCACTGGAGATGTGATAAGATGAACCCTGGTTACAGATGCCAAGATCCAGTAAAGATCATTCGGAATGATGGAACATTGGGCTAAGAAAAGAAGATTCTCTCTTTCGAACGTCACACTTTTCCCATCTGGATTTTGAGCTTTGACATTTCACGGTTAAAGAAAGGATTCGCAACGGAGAAGGATTTCATAAAAGTGATCGAGTCTGAGATCCCAAAGGACTGTGTCCTGATCTCGGTGGGACTTCCGGGAAGCTGGAAAAGCCCGGTGATGGAGGAGATCGCGAAGATGAAGGGGTTTCAAATGCTAAGATCCGACATTATCCGGCTCGAGGTCCTGAAAGGGCTTGACGTCTTCGATCATAAAGTGGCCTCTCATCCGGAAAACCGGAAAAAAGTCTATGATGAGATGTTCCGACAGGCGGCCGAGGTATTGAAAACTTCGACGAAGGGATTGATCCTCGACGCGACTTTTTTTACCCAGGAGTTGCGATCAAGTGCCGCAGAGCTGGCTCAAGGGGCAAATCGGGCCCTTGTCATTGCGGAATGCGTCTGCACCGAGGAGAGGTCCATCGAGAGAATCCTGAAAAGGACGAAAGATAATTACGAGTCGAATGCCTTGACCCGGGAGGCCTATCTCAATAATAAGGCTTTGTTTCAGCCCGTTAGTATTAAGGATTTGAAGAAAAGATTCAAAGCGGTTCCGATGATTCACCTCACGATTGACACCGAATATGACCGCCTTCCGGACTGGAAGATCAAGAGGATTGAAAAGAATTGACCATGGATGTTTTCTCTCTCCAGAAGGCACTCCTCAATCCGGAGATCTACCCCGATCATCCGCCCGTCATAAAATTTATGGAGACCCACATCTCCCTTTTGTTTCTGACGGGAAGGTACGTTTACAAGCTGAAAAAACCCGTGGATTTCGGTTTCCTGGATTTCACCTCCCTGGAAAAAAGAAAGTTCTTTTGTGAACAGGAAGTCAAGTTGAATCGGCGGCTGTCGCCTGCCATCTATCTGGGGGTCGTCCGAATTACGAAAGCAGGCGAGCGGATCCACCTGGGGGGCAAGGGGGAGCCGATGGAGTATGCCGTTAAAATGAAACAAATTCCCGAGGAAGAGTTGATGGATAGATTGATCGAGAAAAGACAGGTGACTCCCAAAATGATCGAGGCGGTTTCAGAAAAGTTGGTTCAATTCTATTTTGCTGCGGAGACCAATGACCATATCAAAAGTTTCGGCAAACCGGAACGAGTCAAACAGGATACCGATGAGAACTTCGCCCAGACTGAAAAATATATCGGAGTAACCCTCCCCGGGGAAATTTACGAAGAGGTAAAGAATAAGACGAACGATTTTTTCAGAAGAAATAAAAAACTTTTCGTGCAACGGATCGCTTCTGATCGAATTCGGGACTGCCACGGGGATCTTCGTCTGGAGCATATCGTCTGGGGAGATGAGATTTCCATCATCGACTGCATCGAATTTAATCAGCGGTTCCGATATACGGACGTAGCAGCGGACATCGCTTTTCTGGCCATGGATCTCGATTACCACGGCAGAGAAGACCTGAGCGAACATCTGATCGGTGCCTATGTCGGAGAATCGGGAGACCGTGAGTTAATGGGAGTGCTCGACTTCTATAAGTGCTACCGGGCCTACGTCCGCGGGAAGGTAGAGAGTTTTAGGTTGGATGATCCTCATATCCCAGAGAGAGAAAAAAAAGAAGCCCTCAAAAGGGCCCAGAAATATTTTGGCCTCGCCCACCGCTATGCACAGAGGTTTTAGTCATCAGGGCAAATGATTCACATCCGGTGTCCCACCGAGTGTGGCGGTGCCATTTTCTGGAGCGGTGAGTATGAGGATCGAAATCAGGCTTAACGCATCATATTCTTTTCCTAAGAAAGGAGATTGAGATGAATATCCAGGACCTAGAACAGTTGATCAAGGGAAGGCGTTCGATCCGACAATGGAAGAAGCAGGAAGTTCCGGAGGAGCTGTTGAAGAAGGCAGTGGAACTGGCGACGTGGGCTCCCAACGGAGGGAATTATCAGGGATGGCGCTTCGTGGTCGTAAAGAACAAGGGGGTGATCGGGAAAATGGCGGATGCTGTTCAGTCCGTCGCGGATAAGATGGCCTCCTGGCCGGAAGCGAAATCCTGGGAAGAGGATATCAAACGGTACCAGAAGAATGCTGCCTTCTTCAAGAATGCGCCGGCTTGTATAGGATTCTTTACCGGCGAGTATCAGAGTCCGATGGAAAAAGTACTGGCGGCCCGGGAATCCATTGACCCTGAAGCAAAAAAGGTGATGGGATTCCGAAGATCGGCACCTACCGTGGTCCAGAGTGTGGCGGCTGCCGTGACAACGATGCTGCTCGTCTTTCATCAGATGGGTCTGGGCGCAGTTTGGCTTGTCTCGCCCATTCAAGCGAAAAAGGAGATCGAAACGATACTGAAAGTGCCGCCCACGATGGCTCTTGTCTGCCTCGTGGCAGTCGGGTATCCTGACGAGTCGCCTCAGAAGGATAGAAAACCGGTGGACCAGGTATTGGAATTTGTTCGCTGATCCCGTGATCGGTTGAGGAGATGGAAAATGAAGATGAAAACAATCCGGCAATCCGTCGCTTTTAAAGCCAGCCCACACGCGGTTTATGAAGCGCTGATGGATTCACGCAAGCACGCCAGGTTCACTGGCGCGAAGGCAAAGATCAGTCGCAACGTGAATGGAAAATTTACTGCCTATGACGGATATATCGAGGGAGTTCACCTGGATCTTGTGCCAGGGAAGAAGATTGTCCAATCATGGCGCGGCAGTGACTGGCCTGAAGATCACTTCTCTAAGGCCACCTTTTCGCTGGAAAAAACCAAGAATGGCGCGCGACTGACCTTCACCCAGAGCGGGGTTCCGGTCCAACACTATCGTGGCATCAGCCAAGGCTGGCGTGATTATTACTGGAAGCCCATGAAGGAAATGCTGGAGCGGGGGGATTGAGACGGGGTCGAAGAAGCGGTAGATGATTTCACCTTTTGGCGACGCGATTTCTCGATATAAAGGAGGAGCCTGGTTGATGAGAATGAGGACGTTTCTCATCGGTGTGGTCTTACTATCTTCTATCGTAACCGTCAATGTCCGCGCGGAAGAGGCAAGGCGTCTGGGAATCAATACGTCTTTTCGTACCTCTCGAGAGGAAATAAAATCGATAGACGAATTAGGTTTGCGGACAATCCGTGTGCCCTTGCAGTGGCAGCTGGTTATGGTCCAGCCGGGCGAGTATGACTGGAGTACGGTTGATCTTTTCCTGAAGTTGGCTCAAACAAAACAGACCGAGGTTCTATTTACTATCCGCACGCTCTTTAGAGAAGAGGGGAAAAGACGGAAGCAAAGAAGAGGAGCGATCGAAATTAGCCGTGAGCCGGTGGATAAAAAGGAGTGGGTTCGTTTTGTGGAGGCCCTCGTTCATCGCTATCGGGGGCAGAGAGTGAGCTACGAAATTGAAAACGAAGTGAACGAAGGGGCAATGTGGAAGGGGACTCTGGATCAATATCTGGAGTTATTAAAAGCTGGTTATGATGTGATTAAGAAGACGGATCCGAATGCCAAAGTGCTTCCGTCAGCGATGAGGTGCGGTATTCTTCAAAATTCTCCATCCGGGTGGGTGGGCGAGAAAGCATGGAAGTGGCATGACGGCTGGTTGAAACCGATCCTCTCGACCAAGAAGTTTGACGTGGTGAATATTCATGATTATTATTTCCCGAGCGAGATCACTGCCAACGGGCTCACTTTTCGAAGTTATTTGCAACATATTCACGATTTAATGAAGGAATCAGGGTTGGGAGACTATCCCATCTGGATGACGGAAACCGGATTTGTGAGTCTTCCTTCAGAAGCCAGTGGCCGGATGGACAATGGCTCCCATGAAAAACAAGCCGCGTGGCTCAGGGAGGCGTATCACCAGGCGTTTGAATTTGGTGTTGAGAGAGTGTACTGGTCGCTTCTTCGTGACCGCAAGGAAACTTATTTTGGTTCGATGGGTTTAGAAGATTCAAAAGGCAACCCCCGGCCTTCCTGGAATGCCTTTCGTGAGTTCGCAAAATGAGACGAGAGAGATGATAGAAACGTATTGGGGAGGATGTCCTCGAGATGCTCGAACGTTGAAAGGAGGGAACGATGGCAAAATGGGTGATTGACCCGGATCATGCGGTAGCCAGATTCTCTGTGAGACATTTCATGATTGCCAATGTGGAAGGCATTTTTAGCAGGATGACCGGGCTGATTGAATTCGATCCACCCGATCTCGGTCGGTTATCGGTGGATGCCGAGATTGAAGTCAAGAGCCTGACGACCGGGAACTCAGAGCGGGACGAGCATCTCCTGAGCGCTGATTATTTTGATGTGGAAAGATATCCGAAGATTATTTTTAAGGGCGCAAAAGTCGAGCCGACAGGAGGAAATCGCGGCAAAGTAACCGGTGATCTCACTCTCCGGGGAATTCTGCGGCTCATGACGTTGGACTTCGAGTATTCCGGTCCAGTCAAAAGCCCGTTTAGCGGGAAATCATGTATCGGTTTCTCTGCGACCGGAAAGGTCGATCGCGAGGCTTATGGGATGACCTTGAGCCATCCTCCTATGGAAGGGGGAGGGTTGGTCGTAGGGAAAAATGTTCAAATCCACATCGAGTTAGAGGCTGATCTCGCCGCAGAATAGTTTCCTTCACGAGCGCCCGCATCGCTATACCCATACAGGGGAACGTGACTGTCGGCCATTTCCGTTTTCACGTTGAAAATGGGAGGTGAATCTGTTAAGAACCTCCTATCCATATTCATGAATTCGTTCAGGGAGAAAGAAAATGAATTGTTTTCGAAAAAATGTTTGGGTAACCGTCTTGTTTGTGATGATTGTTATGATGATGATTTACCCGGGTCCGGTCCTTTGCAAGACAGATCGCATTTCAAAGACACCCACCCATCAAAAAGCGAAAGCCCCTGAGAAGGTTAAGGCGGCGCAAGACCGGCAGGCACCTTCGGGAGGCCTTCAATGTGACGCTCGATCTGCAGTTTTGATGGATGGGGCTACCGGACAGGTTCTTTTCGAACAAGACGCAAACTCGAAAATGGCCCCCGCCAGTTTCGTTAAAATCATGACGCTCTATCTGGTCTATGATGCGATTCGAGCAGGCCAGCTCAAGATGGACGACATGGTGACAGTCAGTGAGAAAGCATGGAGGATACAGGGTTCGAAAATGTTCATTAAGGTTGGGGAGAGGGTGAAGGTGGAAGACCTGATCAAGGGGGTTGCCATTGCTTCTGGAAACGACGCCTGCATTGCTTTGGCTGAACATCTGTCCGGCTCCGAGGAAGCCTTTGTCACGAAGATGAACGATAAGGCCAAACTGCTGGGATTAAAGGACACCCAGTTCAGGAATTCTCACGGGATGCCCGCGGAGGGTCAGTACACAACGGCGATGGAGATGGCCATCCTGTCGAAGCGGTATGTCGAAAGCCATCCGGAATCACTCGCCTTCCATTCCACGGTCGAATTTGAATACAACGGCATTCGGCAGGGAAATCGAAATACCCTTTTGCAGAAAAATATTGGAGTGGACGGATTGAAGACAGGCCATGTGGAGGAAGTGGGGTATCATCTGGCTGCCACGGCAAAGAGAGATGGACAGAGGATGATTGCGGTGGTCATGGGTTGCAACAAAATGAATAAGCGGGGCCCGGAAGCCCAAAAATTATTGGAGCATGGTTTTAAGAATTTCTCTACCGTTGAAGCCGTGAAAAAAGGGGGAACCTTCGGGCCTGTGAAAGTGAAGAGAGGGAAGTTGAATCAGGTCGGCCTGACAGCTGCAGAGGAGGCGAGGGTGACTGTGGCAAAGGGAAAGGAGAATTCGGTTTCTGCCATTCCTCAATTGCCTCAGTTTATCCTTGCGCCCGTTCATAAAGATCAGATATTGGCAAAAGTGCTTGTCCAGAATGAGGGCAAGGTGGTGAAAGAAGTCAATCTCCTCGCCGCCTCGGATGTGGAGAAAAGCTTAATTCCTCCGTGGCCGATCCTAGCTGGAGTCCTTTTGGGGGTGGTCGTCATCGTGGGTTTCGCGTTTTGGTGGTTTCGCCGGCCAAAAACTAATAGACTCTGAATGTGAAGCGCGAAATGGATGCTCGAACAAAACTCCCCTCACCTTCCCCTCTCCCCAGCGGGGAGAGGGACGGGGGGAGGGCCAAAGTTTAGCAAAACCGAAAAATGTTGGGATTAAGTCATTTTGGTCTTCATTTGACATTTGAATCTTGACAGTTTTGGGTGCATGGATGGGTTCAAAACAGATTGCGCAGGGAGAAAAGGATATTGAGATTGCTCTGGATCAAATATGCGAACAACTGCTCAGCAGACATCCCCAGTTAGACGAGATGGTATTGGTCGGGATAAGAACCGGAGGCGTCTTTCTGGCAGAACGATTAAAACAGAAGATTCTTCAAAAGGAAGGGATCGATCTTCCCACAGGAATTATTGACATCACCCTCTACCGTGATGATTGGACCAGGTTGAGCCAGACACCGGAGGTAAAGAAAACGGAGATCCATTTTCCGATCGAGGACAAAAATGTCTTATTGGTAGACGATGTCCTTTTCACCGGAAGGACGGTCCGGGCTGCCATCGACGTCCTGCTGGACCTGGGGAGACCTCGCTGGGTTGAATTGGCCGTCTTGATTGATCGTGGCCATAGAGAATTGCCGATTTGTGCCGATTATATCGGGAAGACCTTGGAGATCTCTAGGCAGGATATGGTTCATGTGGAGCTGAAGGAATTGGCAGGCGTCGATCGAGTTGTCATTGAACGCGGCAGACATCCCCAGTCTTGATGACTCCACAGTCCGGTGTCTTTGGCCCCTTTCAGCATGAGTCGCCCCATGCCCTTCCTGATCTCTTGCTGTCCTTTTGAATCCCCCCTTCACGCGAGTCTTTATAAACTCGAATGGGTGTTGCACTAGCAGATGCTTAACTCGATGAATGTAGAGACACGAAACGGCAGAGCGGTCGAAAGAGACAGAATCGTTACCATCGTGCTGACGGTGGTGTGTCAGAGTTTTCAGGCCCTCTCCATGGGAGGAATCGCCCTACTTCTGCCCATCATCCGGAAGGACCTGGGTTTATCCTTTACGCAAGGGGGGAGTCTGGCGGCGGCAACGACCTTAGTTTATGCCCTGATGCAGATGCCCGCGGGCTATCTGTCCGATCGCTTCAGCCCAAAAAAATTGTTTTCCATCGGCATTCTCGGGTCAACCCTCCTGGCTTTGACCTTTGGGCTTGTCGCCAATTACTGGCAGGCTCTGGTCAACCAGATGTTGTCCGGATTCTTCCGCTCCCTTCTCTTTACACCTGGGATGGCCTTATTGACAGGATGGTTTCCTCCAAACCGACGAGCCACGGCGATCGGGTTGTACTTAGTCGGCGGATATTCGGGCAGCGTCATCTTCAATCTTGTCGGGCCACTGCTGGTGGCCAGGTTCGATTGGCGTTTTTCCTTTATCAGTATCGCCTCCGTGGGAATCATTGCAATCATGTTCCTCATCCGGTTTGCTAAAGACTCGCCTCCAACAGGTGAACGACGGAAGGGGAATCTGCTTGAGGCATTTCATCTGTTCCGGTACAAGGTGATGTGGGTTTGCGGCGGCATTCAGTACATCCGGTTCGGCGTGGTGCAGGGGATCACCTACTGGCTCCCCAGTCTTTTAATTGACGAGAAGGGATTATCTTTGCGGTCAGCCGGTATCATCATTGCCATTCAGGTCGTCCTCATGTCGCCATCAAACATCATAGGAGGTTACATTTCCGATCGGCTGAAGAATCCCATCCTCGTGATCGCTGTCTCGCTGACCGTCTTAGGAATCACGACGGGACTATTGATCACTGCGAATAACATGATTTTCCTCGTTGCCCTGATTTTCATCAATGCGATTTTTTTGCAAATGTATTTTGGACCCCTCTTCTCGATCCCGGTCGAGATATTGGGGGTGCCTAAAGCAGGAATCTCGATTGGTTTCAGTAATCTCTTTGCAAACGTCGGTGGATTCAGCGCGGCTTACCTTCTGGGAGCGCTGAAGGATCGGTCCGGCGTGTTTAAACCCGGCTTTCTCGCCATCTGTGGAGCCTGTTTCCTGGGCCTAGCGTTAACCTTGATCCTCGCCCGCATGAGGCGCAAAGCGATTGGTCCGATGGCAGTTTCTTAAACCTTGTGCTCACTTTCAGAAAATCGGTTTCCTCTTTCCTCTAAGGGAAAAGCATGAACGTCTCAAAGCGAACACGCCTAAAGGTTGGGCTCTTTTACGGGTGGTATATCCTGGCCTCTTCCTTTATCATCCTCTTTTTCACCTCTGGGGCCCGATATTCTTTCGGGGTGGCATTTAAGCCGATGATTAAAGAACTCGACTGGAGCCGGGGTTCTATTTCGTTCGCCTTTTTTCTCAATATGACCCTCTTTGCCCTCTCTCTCATCGCCGCCGGGAGGCTTTACGACCGTCACGGTCCCAAGTGGGTGATCGTTGTTTCAACGGTTTTTCTCTCGGCAGGCTTTGCACTCATCTCCGTGGTCAATTCCCTTTGGCAATTTTATATCGTTTATGGAGTTTTCGCAGCCATTGGGTTGGGTGGAACGTCCATTCCCCTCCTCGCTGCGCTGATCAGCAAGTGGTTCACAAAATGGCGCGGCCTCGCCATCAGTCTGGCCCTGGCTGGGAATTGCATGGGCCAATTCGTGCTCATTCCGGCTTTTAGCTTCTGTACGCTCAGGTACGGCTGGAGAGTTTCCTATCTTTCGATTGGGCTCATGATGGGGTTGGTCATCATGACGTTGGCGCTGTTCGTCATGAAAGAAAGTCCGGATCACCTCGGTCTAAGCCCCGCCCGAGAAAAGGAGGCTGGGAAAAAAGGGAAGCCCGGCGAATCGGTTTCGAGCGATAGGCATCAGGATCTGAGTTTAAGAGAGGCGATGAAAACCTCTCCGTTCTGGTTCTTTCTCGTTGTGATGTTCGTCTGCGGGAGCGGGGATTTCTTGGTAACTACCCACCTCATCCCCTTCGCGACGGATCATGGGATCCTCCCGGCTCAAGCGGGAAACATGCTGGCCTGGCTTGGGTTGATGAGCCTGGTGGGAGTTCTCGCTGCGGGGCCGGCCTCGGACTTAATCGGGAATAGGATCCCGATGGCGATCGCCTTTCTGATTCGATTCGGTGCATTTCTTCTGATCTTGGCCCATCGGGATGCAGCGTCGTTCTACCTTTTCAGCATTCTCTTTGGATTGACCTATCTCGTCACGGGACCCCTCGCCACGACTCTGCTGGGGAGACTTTATGGATTTTCTCATATTGGGCTTCTTTCGGGTTTCGCAACAACGGTTCACCATATTGCCGGAGGTTTTTGGGCATATCTGGGAGGTTTCATCTTCGATCAGACAGGGAGTTATCGGTTGGCCTTCGTCTGTTCCGCGGCCCTGGCATTCATTGCGATGGTCTGTTGTGTTTTCATCCGCGAGCGAAGGCATTTTCCCCTTAGCAAACCCTCAGATCAGCAGACGTTGACCTGAAGGAGCCACTTTCACCGATGTCATTTGATTCATGAAGCCCAGAAGGAAGCATCCGCAAATCCGGGATAAATGGTTTTCCCTTTCCCCTCTCGCGCAAAGACGATTTTATGGTTGTCACAGAAAAAGGGATGCTTTAGGGCGGAGGGGGCTCCTTGATTCTTCAGGGCAGTTTTATTATAGTTTTTGTAATGTTAGGCGAGAGGCGCCGGGAATAGAGTTTTGAATGATTCGAAGAGCGAAACGGTCTAAGAAAAAGGAATTTGAAGAACAAGTGGTTCAAAAGTTTCCTCATCGTTGTCCTTATTGCGATCAGCCCATTTCTTATGATCCGTTCGATTTGAAGGTGGGAGAAAACGTCATCCAGTGCTTCTCTTGCAAAAGGACTTATATCAAAGTCGTTTCAAATTCTTATGAAAAAAGAGGTTGACTCGATCCCCTCCATCATCAAGAGGGAAGGCGAGCGTCCCGTCGATGTCGGAACGCTGCGGTAATCGATATGGACCGACCCCATCCCCCGCATTTTCGAGATCGTCTGCTCACCCCGATGCAGTATGTGAAGGGCGTGGGACCCAAGCTGTCTAAGCTCTTCGAGAAAAAAGGGATTCTCACTGTGGAGGACGCACTTTACTCTCTGCCGCGGCGCTATGAAGACCGCAGGAGCTTGAAGAAGATCTCAGAACTCAAAGCCGGGGGAAAGGAGACAGGGTTCGGTGAGATTCTGCTCTCAGGAGTTGCATTTTATCAGAACAAAAGGAGAAGGGTGTTTGAGACCGTGGTCGGGGACGGGAGCGGCACGATCACATTGAAGTGGTTTCACGGTAATGAGAGATACCTCAGGGAACGATTTAAGAAAGGACGCCAGCTGATCTTCTCCGGAGACGTGAGGTGGTTCAACCATCAGAGAGAGATTCATCACCCCGATGTAGAAATGGTCGACGGGGATGTGGAAAAAGATTACCTTAACTTCAAACGGATCGTTCCCGTCTATTCCGAAACCGAAGGACTTTATCAGAGGACGATGAGAAGGCTGATGAACACCATCCTGGAGGGGTATGCCGATGAACTCTCGAGCCCCATCCCGCCAGAGGTTGTGAGACGACAAAACCTGATTGATTTCTCGGAGGCCTTCCGGAGGGTTCATTTCCCTCCTGAAGGAGAATCGCTGGATGCCTTGAACCTCCAGCGTTCGGACGGCCACCGGCGAATCATTTTCGATGAGTTTTTTTTCCTGGAACTGGGAATGGCATTGAAAAAGAGGGGGGTGGCTCTGGAGACGGGGGTTGCTTTCAAAACGGATGGCGCCCTGGCCCAGAGATTGTTGAGTCTTCTTTCTTTCAAACTGACCCCTGCGCAGGAGAGGGTTTTCGCCGAGATCAAGGCAGATCTCCAAAAACCGCATCCCATGAACCGATTGATTCAAGGGGATGTGGGGAGCGGGAAGACCGTCGTTGCCCTTTTGGCTTGTTTGTCTGTCGTAGAATGTGGCCATCAGGCAGCGATCATGGCGCCGACGGAGGTGTTGGCGGAACAACACTTTCTCAGTCTCCGTCGGTGGCTGGAGCCTTTGGGGGTGAAGGTGGCTCTGCTGACGAGCAGCACCAAGAGTTCCGAGAGGGAAGATCTTTATCCGAGGATCCGGAATGGCGGTGTCCAGCTGGTGATCGGGACCCATGCCGTGATTCAGGAAGCGGTTGAATTCAACCGCTTGGGACTCGCCGTCATTGATGAGCAGCACAAGTTCGGTGTGGTCCAAAGAGGACTTTTGAAGAAGAAGGGAGAAAGCCCTGACGTCCTGGTGATGACAGCCACTCCCATCCCGAGGACCCTTGCGATGACCGTTTATGGGGATCTTGATGTTTCGCTCATTGATGAGATGCCGCCCGGAAGAGTACCGGTAGAGACCAGGGTCTTTCCTGAATCCGCAAGGGCCAAAGTCTATCGAATCCTCGAGGAGGAAATCAAGAAGGGTCGCCAAGCCTTTGTTGTCTATCCCTTGGTGGAGGAGTCTGAAAAATTGGACCTCAAGGATGCCACCCGGATGGCGGATCACTTGCAGAAAGAGATCTTTCCTGAGTTTCGCCTGGGTTTGCTCCACGGCAGGATGAAAAGTGACGAGAAAGAGGCCATGATGACGGAGGTTCAAAGGGGAAGGGTTCAAATCCTGGTCGCAACGACCGTGATTGAAGTGGGAATCGACATTCCAAACGCCTCGGTGATGGTGGTAGAGCATGCAGAACGATTCGGCCTCTCTCAGCTCCATCAGCTCAGGGGCAGGATCGGCCGGGGGCATTACCCGTCCAAATGTATTTTACTGGCCCAGTACCGGTCTTCTGAGGAGGCAAGGGTTCGGCTTCGAGCCATGGAGAGAACGACCGACGGATTTAAGATTGCCGAGGAAGATTTGGCCATCAGGGGACCCGGAGAATTTTTCGGCATCCGCCAGTCCGGATTGCCGGATTTCAGGGTGGCTCACGTCGTCCGGGATACCCCTATTTTGATTGAGGCGAGAAAAGAAGCCTTTCGAATCGTTCAAGAAGACCCTGAGCTGGCTCATCCTTCCCATCGAGGGCTGAGAGACGTATTCATCAAGCGGTGGAAAAGTAGGATGGAGCTGGCAACCGTTGGGTAAGAACCCCTATCCCAGTGCGGTTCGGGGGCGTAGGGAATTGAAAAGATAAGAAAATTATGTTAACCCTTTTAAAATATCCCCTTTGGCCATGAAGGCGTGAAATAAGAATTGGATGGGGAGATCAGGCGGGGATATCTCCAAAGCTTCACCAAGCGACCCTTTGATACCCCTGCCCGACCTCCCTGCCTTGTAGGCCTTCTTACAGGGACATCGTTCTTTTATTCTAATTCGGCGGAAGGAACTCGTGCTATGGAGATGTTTCATCCTGAAGGCTCCGGATTTCATCGAATGGAGAGGCTCCCCCCTTATATCTTTGGAATTGTCAATCAACTGAAGATGGAGGCAAGACGAAGAGGGGAGGATATCATTGATTTAGGCATGGGAAACCCTGATCTGCCCACGCCCAATCATATCGTTAACAAGTTGATTGACGCCGTAAAAAACCCGAGGAATCACCGCTATTCTGCGTCGAAAGGGATTTATAAGTTGAGGTGCGCGATCACCGATTGGTACCGAAAACGTTACGATGTCGATCTCGACCCGGAGACGGAGAGTGTGGTGACCATCGGTGCCAAGGAAGGACTCGGTCATCTGGCATTAGCGACCCTGGGGCCTGGCGATGTTGTGCTCGTTCCGAATCCGACCTATCCCATCCATGCCTATTCGGTTGTGATCGCGGGAGGAGATATCCGTTCGGTTCCTCTGGCGGGAGGAGGGGACTTCTTTAAAAAGTTGTTGACGGCAACAAAAGAGACTTGGCCTCACCCGAAGATGATTATCGTGAGTTTCCCCCATAATCCAACCACCGTTGTGGTGGACGTCGGTTTCTTTGAAAATCTGGTCGCCTTTGCAAAAGAGCATCACCTGATGATCGTTCACGATCTGGCCTACGGGGATATCGTCTTTGATGGATATAAGGCTCCCAGTCTCCTTCAGGTCAAAGGGGCGAAGGATGTCGGAGTGGAGTTTTACTCTCTTTCGAAGAGCTATAACATGCCCGGTTGGCGAGTGGGGTTTGCGGTTGGAAATGCCGGGATGCTGGCGGCTCTGGCAAGGCTGAAGAGTTACCTGGATTACGGGGTCTTTCAACCCATCCAAATAGCGGGGATCATTGCCCTCAACGAAGATCAGGATTGCGTCCGTCAGACCGTAGAGGAGTATCGGAAGAGAAGGGATGTCCTCGTCAACGGACTAAAACGGGTGGGTTGGGAGATTGAAAAACCGAAAGGGACGATGTTCGTGTGGGCAGAGATTCCGAAGGTCTTCGAGAAGATGGGGTCGATTGAGTTTTCGAAGCACCTCTTGAGGGAAGGGGGAGTGGCTGTCTCTCCGGGGATCGGGTTTGGTGAATACGGAGAGGGCTTCGTCAGGTTTGCCTTGGTGGAGAATGAAGCCCGCATCAAACAGGCGGTCAAGGGGATTCAGCGGGTTCTGAAAAAAGGGATCTAAGGATAAATCCCATATCCCAAAGGTCAAATCCCTGCCTTCGCCGAAGCGGCTTCGCGCAGGCAGGCCAGACAAATTTCAAATTCTAATACCGAATGACCAAATAACCGCCCTCACCTCGTCCCTCTCCCTTGGGGGAGAGGGGAAGAGTGAGGGGGTTTTGAATTTTGAATCCTGGTGATTGGAGTTTGCTTGGAAATGGGTGCTTGTCACAACCCATTCCGGGCAAAGGGCTTCCATTGATTCTAGGGTTGATTAAGGGAAGGGGACGATGAAAGAGATTAAGGTGGGTCTGATCGGTTTTGGGACAGTGGGTTCCGGTGTTGCAAGAATCTTGCAGAAAAACTCCAGGCTGATCGAAAAGCATATGGGTGCCAGGCTCGTCTTGAAACGAATTGCCGACATCGATTTGAAAACCGATCGCGGGGTGAAGGTGAAACCGGGGGTCCTCACTCCAAGGGCAGAGGATGTGATCAACGATCCTGAAATCGATATTGTCATGGAGTTGATCGGAGGCGTTGAGCCGGCAAAAACGCTTATTCTGAAGGCCATTCGGAATAAAAAGCACATCGTCACGGCGAACAAGGCCCTCCTCGCCCTTCATGGCGATGAGATCTTCGGGGAGGCTCACCGCTATGGAGTGGATGTTAACTTTGAAGCCTCGGTCGGTGGGGGTATTCCGCTCATCCGGTCGATCAAAGAAGGTTTGGTTGCCAACCGGATTCATTCGATCTTCGGAATTCTAAACGGGACTTCCAACTACATCCTCTCCAAGATGACGGATGAGGGAAGAAATTTTAGGGAGGTTTTGAAAGAAGCCCAAGAGAAGGGATATGCAGAGACAGACCCTACCTTTGACATTGAAGGGATCGACACGGCTCACAAGCTTGCGATCCTGGTGCGTCTCGCCTTTGGGAGCCCTCTCCGATTTAAAGAGATATTCATTGGAGGCATCTCGGAGATCACTCCCTTAGATATTCAATTCAGTCGAGAGTTTGGTTATCGGATTAAGCTCCTGGCCATTGCCAAAATGGAGAAGGGGAGGATAGAGGCTCATGTTCACCCTACGATGATTCCCGAGGGACATTTGCTTTCAACGGTGGAAGGGGTTTTCAATGCGATTTATGTTAAAGGGGACGCCGTTGGACCCGTTCTGTTCTACGGTCAGGGGGCAGGGCAAATGCCCACGGGGAGTGCCGTAGTGAGCGATCTGGTCGAACTGGGGAGGAATGTCCTGACGCAAGCCTCCGGGCGGCGGGTGCCTCTGCTCTCTTTTCAAGAATGGGCTTTAGAGGAAATTCCCCTTAAAAAGATGGATGATGTCGTGATGCCTTTTTATATCCGATTTTCGGCATTGGATCGACCCAGGGTGCTTTCAAGAATTTCAGGAATCTTAGGCAAGAATGATATTAGCATCTCTGCGGTGAATCAAGAAGGAAGGCAGATTCGTGGTGCAGTTTCCGTTGTGATGATGACCCATGAGGCCAGAGAAAAGAATGTTCATCGTGCCCTGCAGGAGATTAACCGCCTGGGTGTGATTCTGGGAAAGACGGTGTTTATTCGGGTCGTAAACGAACTGGAATAAGATCTTGGGATTCACGGGACCTAGCCTCAAGGACCCGGACACCGCTATTAGAGTCCCTTAGAACCCGTTTCACACCCTAATAAAGAGATAGGTTTGAAACCTCTCGACCTTCGATAACCTCCTGAAGTTTTCCCCAACGCAGCAAATACGGATTATTTCATCTTCTGGAGCGTGCGAAACGGGCTCTTCACAACCAATACTGCAATAATCGCGCTAACCATTCTTTCGCCCGTTCGCTAAAGGGTCTTTCTTTCCACTCTTCTAAACAGATTTGATGAGAGTTCTCAACATCTTTTTCAAACATTGTTTCCATCTCCGCCGCAAAATCGCGACCCAGGATGACCGCATTCACCTCGTCATTTCTTAAGAAACTCCATAGATCCATATTGGTCGATCCCACAGTGGACCAGACCGCATCGATGACAGCAGTCTTTGCGTGGAGCATAGCATTCCTACGCTCGTACAACTTCACCCCTGATTTCAAGAGGTGCCTATAATGAGAACGGCCCGCATAGAAAACGGACAATTCATCAGTGATGCCCGGAAGGACAATTTTCACATCCACTCCGCGCCTGGCGGCACCCCGAAGAGCCTTCACGGTCTGCCTGTCTGGGACAAAATAGGAGTTCGTCAGGTGAATAAAATTCTGGGCGCATAAAAAATAATAAATCCCGGGCCCTTTTCGGAAGAACCCGGGACGGAGTGTGCCTTTCCAATCAGCGCTTATCTTTTTCTTTTGCACCCGTGTGAGGAGCGTTTGAGGGATCTCCCTGAGGTCGGCCCTGCGGAGGAGGAGCGGTTGGCTGCCCCACATGCGGCGGAGCGACACCCATATTCCTCTGTAAAGATGGTCCAGCGGGTGCTTTGGGTGTGGGAGGCACCGGTCTGGTCATCTGAGCAGGGGGAGTGGGCTGCGGTCTACTTGCAGAGGGTGTGAGCATCCTCACCTGTCCAGGAGGATTAAGCTCCTTCCGCTGCGCAGGAGGTGTACTCGATGGCCCCGGGTGTTGAGGGGCGACACCGAATTCCCGGTGAGTGGAAGGCGCAGAGGTCCCGGCGGTTTGTCCCTTCTGCGGAGAGGGCGTTACAGTCTCTTTCGTCTGCACCGGAGGTGCGGGTTTGCTCATTTGTCCGGAAGGACCCAACTCCTTTCTCTGCGCGGGAGGTGTACTCGATGGCCCCGGGTGTTGAGGGGCGACACCGAATTCCCGGTGAGTGGAAGGCGCAGAGGTCCCGGCGGTTTGTCCCTTCTGCGGAGAGGGCGTTACAGTCTCTTTCGTCTGCATCGGAGGTGTGGGTTTGCTCATTTGTCCGGAAGGACCCAACTCCTTTCTCTGTGCGGGAGAGGGACTCGATGGGCCCTGGTGTTGCGGAGCAACTCCGAATTCCCTTTGCGTCGACGGCCCACCAGGTTGTTCGCTCCGTGCAAGGGGTGGACTGACCTCTTTTCTTTCCGCAGGAGCTTTACCCGCATCTCCTCTTTGAACTGGAGATTTCCCTGGTTCTGGCTTCTGAACTGAGGTGATCGGCTTTGGCCGTTCGATTCTATTCACACGCATCGACGTCGCCCGCTCACCCGGCTTGAATACAGAAATATCGTTATGAACAGCAACCGGTCTATTTCTAATCTTCTCTGCCCTTGTTACGATCTCCCTTGAGGGTAATTTCTTTTCCGCAACGACCCTGGTAGGATTTGGAAAAGCGGTTGCTCTGTCAGGTTTAATATCAGGCCTCCCAATGGATGGTTTCACCCCGGCCGTAAATGGATTTTTGGGAGCATCCATCACTCTTTCAGCTCTACCGGTGATGAAAGTTCGACGATTCACCACGGTCACCGCATTCACAACCTTAGCATTCACATGGACATTGGTGATATTGATCCTGTTGATATTCACATTTGTAATATTCACGCTATGAGGTCCGTAATAGCCGTGTCCGTAGTAGATTTCCCTCGGAGCAAGTGGAACCCATGAGACGTAGGTCGGAGTATTGATCCACGCGACAAATCCAGGACCCCAATAGACAGCCGTCGATGGGGGTGGTACCCAACACCAGCCGGTCTCCCGGATGAATGCCCATCGTCCGTAATGATAAGGAACCCAGCCCCACGGTTCATAGGACACCCAGACATAGTCGCCTCCAATCCAGCACCATCTTCCTACGCGGTATGGAGCCCAATCAGCGACCACTCCGACCGGGGTCCACACATAGCCGTAATCAGCCGTATTTATCCAGCGACCATGGACATCCAAATCATTGCTGTTGAAGCCGAGGGGTGCTGGCAGATACCGTCTGCTTTCCCCCGCTCGTGCCAGGGCAGAATCTCTTGACAGGTTCCAGCTTACCCAGGAATCCTCCGGCCTCATAGCGGAGAGCTCGGCATTCTGATTCGAATCTATCGAGAGCATGGTGCCTGCTCCAACCTGAGTTTCCCCATTTTGACCCTGGACATAAACACTGCCACGATGAACAGAGACTTCGGTCGTTCCGTCGCTATAGGTGTCCACCTGAAACTTAGAAGGTTCATACGCCATGATCGAGGTGACTGGGGTATCGACTTGAAATACCGAGTCTCGAACGTCCGAACCTGCATAGTTTATGTATGATCTTCCCTGAGGAACTCCAACTTGGATCACGTCGCCGTTGCTTCCCATGCTAAGATTCGTAATATCCACTTCAGTATTTTCACTCGCTCGCAAAGAAGAGCCGCCAAAAAACTGGATCTCTGAGCGCCCATTTTCCGGATCCCAGATCTTTGTTCCCGATATCAGAGGAGTATTGATAGCTGCCGCTCCCCATTCGCTTCCGGTATCTTCCGTTTGAATGGCAACGTCACCCTGCATCAGGCTCAATCTTGCATCGCCAAGGGCTTGAGCTCGCTCGGATGGGGACGAAGGCAGCGCCACGGCGAATCGGACCGGTACAAATGAGATAAACACCCAGGACAAAAAGATCAATCCACTCAGTCTGACTAATTTTCTCATCAATAAAGCACCTCCTTTCCCGTAACACTTCTTCCTTTTTCTTCTTCTTTATTGGGTTAGACGGAAAAGGTAGAAAAAAATTCAAGTCCAGGGTTGATGATTCGCGGGAAGATTGGATTGCTGGAGCGAAGAGTGTCTGTGCCAATGCCCACGATGGTGATAACCTCCGTCCCTAACAAAAACGGCGCAGCCGGATAAGAAAAATAAAACTGAAATGATCGTCAATATATTAGAAAATCGATTGCTCATACGATCATCTCCTTTCGGAAACACTTTATCAACCTGCCGGCTTCAATTTCAGCCTTAATAAAATTGTTAATCATCGACAAATGGAATTTTAAGCGTCTTCGGTCGAAGGCTATGATATTATTAGAAATAATGTTTAGGGTGATTCGCATGAAGAAAGAATTAGGCCAGAAAATCTTACCTCTCTCGGTTTTGTCTGTAGGAGGCAAATGTAAGTATGAAGATTTCACAATTTCTATTCGGGGCGTCGGCCCCGGAAGAATTAAAAAGTTTCTAAGGAACCTTGAAAAATAGTTGATGTCAAGATAAAGTTGAGTGGTCGTTATTAAGGCTTGGGCAGGAAAAATTCCTGAGAAGGTTCGGAGGATTATTCTGAAGACCGCCTTCGTCTACACAGATGCTTATCTCAATTATGATTACGGGCCTACCCATCCCTTTCGGATCATCCGGCTCAAATTGACTCACGATCTGATCAAAGCTTATGGCCTCCTAGCCCTCCCCTCCGTTCAATCCATTTCGGCGATTCAAGCTGAAGAGAAAGATTTGGCCGCTTTCCACGGGGAGGAATACCTGAGTATATTGAAGCATGCAAACGGCGGACGTCTAACGGGGAATGCTTGTTTCCTTGGGCTGGGACCAGGGGATAACCCCATTTTCCCGGGAGTCTATGATTTTTCACTTCTGGTGACTGGAGCGACTCTTCAGGCAGTTGATTTTGTAGCTGATGGAAAAGGGGATGTCGCTTTTAATATCGCCGGAGGTCTTCACCATGCGATGAAGTCACGGGCTTCCGGATTCTGTTATATCAATGATCCTGTGATCGGAATCATGAGACTGTTGAGCCGGGGGAAGAGGGTGGCTTATATTGATATCGATGCTCATCACGGAGATGGGGTGCAAAGGGCGTTTTACGAGACCAATCAGGTTCTCACCATCTCGCTCCATGAGACCGGACACACGCTGTTTCCAGGAACGGGCTTTGAGCATGAGATCGGAGAAGGGGAGGGAGAGGGGTATGCTGTCAATCTTCCTTTCCCTCATGAAACGGACGATGACGTCTATGTTTGGGCCTTTGAGGAAGTCGTTCCCGAACTCATCCACGCCTTCAATCCGGATGTCGTGGTGACTCAATTGGGGGTCGATACGTTTTATAATGATCCTCTGACAAACCTTCATTTATCCATTTTTGGGTATGAAAGGGTTCTTAAGAAGATCAAGGAGCTGGCACCACGATGGGTTGCGTTAGGGGGAGGGGGGTACAATATCTCTAATGTCGCACGTGCCTGGACATTGGCCTGGGCGGTGATGAATGGGGTCGAGTTGAGAGAGGACCTTCCAGAGTCTTTTTCCAAAGAAGCAGAAAAAACGGGAGTAAGAGAGAGAGAGTTAAGGGGAAGCCCGGAAAATTCTCCGCCTAGTCTGAATGAGGAGAACAGGCGGGAGATGGAAAGAGTCGTCCATCATATAAAAGAGAAGGTTTTTCCGAAGGTTAAACACTAATCTTGGAACTCCCTCCCTGAAATTTGGCACGCCTTTTGCTTTCTATGGGCCATTTCCATTTGACATTTGTAAGTTTTTAGTATATTTAGAAATTTCGGGGATGGCAGGAAATGTCTGAAATGGTGAAATATGTTATTCTTGTCGGGGACGGCATGGCGGATTATCCGGTGGAGAGATTGGGAGGGAGGACTCCACTGATGGCAGCCCGAACCCCGAACATGGATTGGATGGCGAATCAAGGGGAGATCGGCCTTGTCAGGACCGTTCCTTTCGGGTTTAACCCGGGTAGCGAGATTGCTAACCTTTCTATTTTTGGGTATGATCCTGCCCGCTATTATACCGGGAGAGGGCCTCTTGAAGCTGCTAGCCTCCATGTCAATCTTACAGCTGTCGATATAGCCTTTCGATGCAATCTGATTACCCTGAAGTTCCAGGGAAATGAAATCGTGATGGAAGATTTCTCTGCCGGGCACATTTCCAATGAGGAGGCAAGGAAAATCATCGCCGACTTAAACAAAGAGATGGGAACGAATGAGATTCAATTCCATGCAGGAGTGAGCTATCGGCATTTGATGGTCCTAAAGAATGGAGTGGCCAAATTCACAAACCTGGAGAAACTGGAACTTACACCCCCTCACGACATCATCGGCAAGGAAATATCCCCCTTCTTACCCAAAACGGAGGAACCCGTCCTGAGGCTGACGAAGGAGTCTCACAGGCTTCTCAAGAGTCACCCTGTCAATGAGGCCCGTAAAGCCAAAGGGCTCCCTCCTGCCAATTCCATTTGGCTCTGGGGGCAGGGATGTTCACCCCGCATGGTGACTCTTAAGGAACGGTTCGGGATGGATGGCTATGTGATCTCGGCAGTCCACCTGATCAAGGGGATTGGCATGTTAGCAGGCCTGGAAGTGCTGGAGGTCCCCGGGGCCACAGGATTCTTTGATACCAATTATGATGGGAAGGCTCAATATGCTCTGAGAGGTTTAAGGGAAAAGGATTTTGTTTATGTCCACGTCGAAGCCCCGGACGAAGCAGGCCACATGGGGGATCTTCAAGTGAAGATGGATGCCATCGAGGCCTTTGACGAGAAGATCGTCGGGGCGATCTTGGAAGGGATGAAGCATTTCGAACAGTATAAGGTCCTGGTCCTGCCCGACCATCCGACGCCCCTTTCCGTCAGGTCGCACACCGTCGATCCGGTTCCGTACGTTATTTATTCCAGCGAAGACGGGGTCCATTCCGCACACGGAAAGGGAAAGAGGTTTGATGAACTTTCGGCGGGGCAGTCCGGAATCTTCATTGAGAAGGGTCATCAATTGATCGAAAGATTTTTTGAGCCCCGTGCTTTGTGTTGAAGGAAGGTAGGCTTTTTTGGCGAATCCAAGGACAAAATATATTTTTGTTACAGGAGGGGTAGTTTCCTCGTTGGGAAAGGGATTGGCATCTTCATCCATGGGCTCCCTTTTGGAGCTGAGGGGGCTGAAAGTCAATTTTCTCAAGTTTGATCCCTATATCAACGTCGACCCGGGCACCATGAATCCTTTCCAGCATGGAGAGGTCTACGTCACCGATGACGGAGCAGAAGCGGATCTTGACTTGGGGCACTACGAACGCTACACCGAGGTCAAGACATCAAGGAAAAATAATTTCACGACCGGACAGATTTATGATTCGGTCATTTCCAAGGAAAGAAAGGGGGACTACCTGGGAAGCACCGTCCAGGTGATTCCCCATATCACCGATGAGATCAAATCGAAGGTTTTCGACATCGGCCAGGATGTGGACATTGTCATTGTCGAAGTGGGCGGGACGGTCGGTGACATCGAAAGTCTTCCCTTTTTGGAGGCCATTCGGCAGATTCGGGGTGACGTGGGCAGGGTGAATACGCTCTATATTCACCTCACCCTGGTTCCGTACATCCAGACAGCGGGGGAGCTAAAGACCAAACCCACTCAGCATAGTGTGAAGGAACTTCGAGAAATCGGTATCCAGCCTGATATTCTTCTCTGCCGGACAGATCGAATGCTCTCTTCTGACATCAAGGCGAAGATTGCCCTCTTTTGCAACGTGGACAAAGACGCGGTCATCACGGCGAAAAATGTGGAGACAGTTTATGAGGTTCCCGTTGCCTTTCATCAAGAGGGGCTGGATGAAAAAATTGTTGAAAAACTGAATATCTGGACGGGACGGCCGAATTTAAGGGTTTGGGAGCGCGTCGTCAAGAGGGTCAAACATCCCCGCTTCGAGACCACCATCGGGGTGGTGGGGAAATATGTCAGCCTGGTCGAATCGTATAAAAGCCTGACGGAGGCCTTGATTCACGGAGGGATTGCGAACGATGCCAGGGTGAATCTCAAATATATTGATTCGGAACAGGTCGAGAAGGAGGGGCCGGAGCGTTTTCTCAAGGAAGCGAACGGCATTCTCGTCCCCGGCGGATTTGGGACCAGGGGGATCGAAGGGAAGATCAAAGCGATTCAATATGCGAGAGAGAAACGAATTCCATACTTCGGGATCTGTCTGGGAATGCAGTGCGCTGTGATTGAGATTGCCAGGCACTGCGCCGGTTTGAAAGGAGCCAACAGTTCTGAGTTCGATATCCACACGCCCCATCCGGTGATCTATTTGCTGGAGGAGTGGGTCGATCGCGACCAGATCGCCCAGAGGAGGTCCTCAGACGCTCCGAAGGGCGGAACGATGAGATTGGGGTCTTATCCTTGCCGTCTGGAAGAGGGGAGTCTGGCCCTGGAAGCGTATAATAAGAAACTGATCAATGAGCGGCACCGGCATCGTTATGAATTCAATAATTCGTATATGGATACTCTGGGAAAAGCAGGGATGACGTTTAGTGGCGTTTCTCCCGATAAAGGGCTGGTCGAGATCGTCGAGCTGAAGAACCACCCTTGGTTTCTTGGATGTCAGTTCCATCCAGAGTTCAAATCGAAACCCATGGACCCTCATCCCCTTTTCAGGGAATTCATCAAGGCCTCCCTTCGGCGAGGGAAGAGAGCAAAGACCCAGGGAAAGATAAGAGGCTCAAAGCCGAAAGAGATGAAGGCCAGTTAAACAAAGAAGAGAGGACAAAGGATTGGATATTCTGAAGGAGGCCAGGCGAGTCTTAAAGGTCGAGGCCCAATCCCTTCTCGATTTGGCAGAACGGATTGACGACAATTTTTCACGCGCGGTCGAGTTGCTCTATCACTGTAAGGGGAAAGTAGTGGTCATGGGCATGGGAAAATCGGGGCTCGTAGGCCGGAAGATCTCCTCCACATTCGCCAGCACAGGAACCCCATCCTTTTTCCTTCATCCCGCAGAAGGAGTGAATGGCGACTTTGGGATGTTGGCGAAGGAGGATGTGATCATCGCCATCTCCAAAAGCGGGGAAACTCGAGAGCTTTTAGAGGTTCTGCCTCTGATCAAGCGATACGGAAATCGATTGATCACGTTCACTGGAAACATCGACTCTCGCCTGGCAAGGGCGGGAGATGTTACGCTTGATATTCGTGTGAAAGAGGAAGCCTGTCCTTTGAATTTGGCTCCCACGACCAGTACCACAGCCACCCTTGCTCTGGGAGATGCTTTAGCCATCGCTCTCATGGGGAAGCGGGATTTCAAGAAAGAAGATTTTGCCATGCTCCACCCGGGCGGGGCATTGGGGAAGAGGCTCCTTCTCAAGGTGGAAGACCTGATGCACGCGGGAAAGGCCTTTCCGATGGTATCCGAAAGAACGCTGATGAAAGAGGCCATCTTTGAGATTACTTCAAAAAGATTAGGGGTGACGGGAGTCTGCAACGCGGAAGGGTATTTGGTGGGGGTGATTACGGACGGGGATCTGAGGCGAGCTTTAGAAAAATTCAGCGATCTCTTTGAGCGAGAAACTTCTGAAGTGATGACGAAAAACCCAAAATGGATTGAAAAAGACGAGCTGGCGGCGAGGGCCGTGCAGCGGATGGAGGAGTATTCGATTACTTCCCTTTTTGTCTTCGAAAAAGCAGGGGACAAAATACCCAGGGGGATTATTCATCTTCATGATCTTCTAAAAGCGGGCGTCGTGTGACAAGCTCAAAGCTCGAGGGCGACGATATTCCGTTAAAACTTTCAACATTGAGCCTTGAGCAGGATAGTTAATGATGAGAAAAACGAAGATCGTCATCTTATTATTGATCGTGTTGATCGGAGGCGTGGTTCTGGTCAGTCTTCGAGCAAACCTTCGGTCGAGAAAGGCTTCGGAAGCCGTGGAGAAGGTGTCCACCCAAGGGGCGGACATGCAACTGAAAAAGATTCGGTTTGTGGAGGATAAACAGGGTCAGAAGACTTGGGAATTGGAGGCAGAATCTGTCAACCAGTACCAGGAACAGAACATCCTGGTCCTGGAGGACGTGAAGCTCACCTTTTATGCGAAAGAGGGACGAATCATCTATCTTACCGGGAAACAAGGGAAGGTATACCAGGACTCGAAAAATGTGGACTTGACGGGGGATGTAGTGCTCACCTCGAGTGACGGATATCAGCTCAAGACCCATTCCGCTTCCTATCGCCATTCGGAGAAGGTGGTGACTACCTCCGATCCTGTGGAGATCGACGGGGAGCAGATTCAATTAACGGGTAAGGGGATGCTCGTCAATGTGGAAGCCAAGACGTTTAAGATTCTCAGTCAGGTGAAGACCCACCTGAGAGGGAGAAAAAAGATATGAACCGGAGCGGGAGAGTCGGTTTACTCGTCATTCTGCTCTCCCTTTTTCTCATTTTCATTTCGGAGGCGCAGGAAAAATCAGTAAAGGGTGGAGAGAGGGCGCTGAATGTCGGCAAGGGGTTTGGATTTACTGCCAGCCGTTCCCCCATCGATATCACCTCAGACACGGTGGAGGCAGACGGGAAACAGAACACGGCGACATTCAAGGGAAATGTGGTAGCCAAACAGGAAGACGTGACGCTTTATGCCCATACACTCCTCATCATCTATGATCCTGACACGAAAAAGCTGAAGGAGATTGTGGCGACGGGCAACGTCAAGGTCGTCCAACTGGACCGCCGGGCAACCGGCCAAAAAATGACCTTTGATCAGGATAAGAACAAAGTGGTTCTGGACGGAGATGCAGTGGTTCGTGAAGGAATGAATGTCATTCGGGGAGAGCGAATCACCTTCTACGTCGAGGAGGAAAGAAGCGTGGTGGAGCCGACAAAAGGGGGGCGTGTCAGCACGAGCATTACTCCCCCGGCCAAAGAGGAAGGGGAAGAGAAAAAACCGAAAGAGGGGAAGAAAAAATAGTTTTGAGTGATGCGTTCGAAGTCAAGAGTTAGAACAAAGATGTAAAAAATGAACACTCCGAACCCCGAACGGTCAGCAGGGAGAAAGATGCCGCATATTTTATGTGAGAATTTAACGAAGTCTTTTCGTCGTAAGAAAGTGGTGGATTGCGTGAATATCAAGATCCAGGGCGGAGAAGTCGTGGGATTACTGGGACCGAATGGGGCAGGAAAGACCACCACGTTTTACATGATCGTCGGGCTGTATCAACCTAATGGCGGGAAGATCTATCTCAACGACGAAGAGATTACTTCCCTTCCAATGTATTTGCGGGCGCGAAAGGGGATTGGATACCTTCCTCAGGAGCCGTCGGTTTTCAGAAAACTGACGACCGAAGAGAATCTGATGGCGATTTTGGAGACACTCCCTCTCTCCCACGGGGAGCGAAAAAAACGGTTGGAGAAATTCTTGGAGGAATTGGGGCTTACCTCCCTGCGTAAACAAAAGGCTTATGTTCTTTCAGGAGGAGAGCGCAGGCGCGTGGAGATTACGCGAGCCCTGGTGCTCTCGCCTTCTTTCATCCTATTAGATGAACCTTTTTCCGGGATTGATCCGATCGCCGTGTTAGATATTCAGGCCATCATCCGCCAATTGAAATCAAAAGGAATTGGGATTATAATAACAGATCACAACGTTCGAGAAACATTGGGCGTTTGTGATCGAGCGTATATCCTCAACGAAGGACGAATCTTGGAAGAAGGAATTCCCGAAAAGATTGCTCAGAGCGAGAAGGCAAGAAAGATCTATTTGGGGGATGGGTTCGAGTTGGGGGGAAGGCGCCGCAGCGAGGAAGATAAGAAAAAGGAGATAGGTCTCCCGGCATCAGGGAGATATAGGAGTGAGATGGCTTTAGAACTCAAACAGTCGCCCAAACTCGTTCAGCAGCTGGTGATTACTCCTCAGCTTCAGCAGGCGATTCGCCTTCTCCAATTAACGCGCCTTGAGCTGGTAGACATGATCAGCCAGGAGATGAAGGAGAACCCGCTCCTGGAGGAAACGGAAGAGGGAAGGGAGATTGCAGAAGGCGAAGCTCCGGTGACCGAGCAGGCGGAAGCCGAAACGGCTCCAGAGCCCGAGGTCACCCCGGAAGTAAAAGGAGCTGGAGAGGGAGCGGACGAGTTCGATTGGGAGAACTATTTGGAGAATTCGAACCTAACGTCATTCCAGAAGGGTTCCTCCGACGGAGAAGAAAGGCCCTCCTTCGAGAATTTCCTGACGAAGAGAACGACCCTCACGGATCATCTTCATTGGCAACTCCAGCTCTCACGTTTCACGGAAGAAGAGCACGAGGCCGGGACATGGATCATCGGGAACCTGGATGAAGAGGGGTATCTGAAAATCTCCCTGGAAGATATCTGTTCAGAAACCCATCTCTCGATGGAGGTAGTGGAAAAAGTCCTGCGGAAGGTTCAACAGTTCGACCCCGTAGGGGTGGCGGCGAGAGATTTGAAAGAATGCCTTCTCATTCAGCTTGAGCAGCTGAGCCCACGAGAACTGCTTGCCGAAAGAATCGTTTCCGAACAGCTCTCTCTCTTGAAAAATCGAAATTATCCGGCGATTGCCAAACGGTTAGGAGTGTCTCTGGACCGGGTAAATCGCGCTGCCGCTCTCATTTCTAGATTGGATCCGAAACCTGGAAAAGCCTTCGGGGGGGAGGCGGTTCAAGAGATCGTCCCCGATGTCTACGTCTATAAGGTCGAGGGAGATTATGTCATCTACTTGAACGATGAGGGGGTCCCAAGACTCAAAATCAATTCTCTCTACAGAAACGTCCTCAACGGGAGCCGCCTGGCTCCGGAAGGAGATCGAAAGTATATTCAAGACAAGCTCCGGTCCGCCCTTTGGCTGATCCGCAGCATTCACCAACGGCAGAGGACGATTTATAAGGTGGCCAAAAGCATCGTAAAGTTTCAAAGGGGATTTTTGGATAGCGGGATTCAGGCTCTCAAACCCCTGGTGCTGCGGGATGTGGCAGAAGATATCCAGATGCACGAATCCACGATTAGCCGGGTGACCCACAACAAGTACATTCATACCCCTCAGGGAATCTATGAATTAAAGTTTTTCTTCAACGCAGGGATTACCTCCACACAAGGCGAGACGATGGCTTCGGAGAGTGTCAAGAATCTGGTCCGAGAGATCATCGCTAAGGAAGATCCTAAGAAACCCTATAGCGATGAGAAATTGGTTCAGATTCTCCAAGGAATGAACATCCATATCGCTCGAAGAACCGTTTCAAAGTATCGAGAAATGATGAAGATCCTTTCTTCCAACGAACGGAGGAAGATCGTTTAACACGCGAAGATGTCTTATAGAGTGCCGCGTGCCCATCCGTCCCACGAGCTATCGTGACAACAAGGAGCTGACAGATGCAGGTCGCAGTGACATTTCGACACATGAAGACCCACGAAGGGGTCAAGGCTTATGTGAAAGAGAAGGTGGAGAAGCTTCAAAAATATATTGAGAACCCGAGGGAAGTCCATGTCGTTCTGGCGGTTGAAAAATTCCGGCATATTGCGGAAATCACCGTTGTCGGGAATGGAGGGGTTTTCAATAGCCAGGGGAGGGACAACGACCTCCATGCGGCCATCGATCAGATGGTGGACAAGCTGGAGCGGCAGGTTCGCGAGGGGAGGAAGAAGGTTAGACAAAAGAGGGCGAGTGCCGCTTCACCGAAGACTCCCCTTCCAGGGCGCGGCAAGGCCGGAGAGGAAAGTGAAGAGGAAGACCTGTCCTCTCTTGTCCAGCGGAGACGGACGGTGGCCAAACCGATGTCTCTTGAAGAGGCGCTGTCTCAATTGGCGGTTTCGAAAAAGGATATCTTGGTATTTGTCAACTCGGACTCCGGGCAAATGAACGTCGTCTGTCGGTCTAAAAATGGGGGCTACGAGTGGGTCGAACCCTATCCCAAATAGAAGGCGCTTGAGGGGAAATGATGAAGATCATGGACTATCTAAACGAGGAATGGGTGATTCCCGACCTGCAGGGGACGGATAAAGCATCCATTCTGAAAGAATTATCAAGCGTCCTTGTGAAGCCCTGTCAAGTCGTCTCCGTCGAAGAATTGCTCCAGGTCCTCTTGGAACGAGAAAGGCTCGGATCTACGGGAATTGGAGAAGGAATTGCCATCCCCCATGGCAGATTAAAAAAGTTGAAAGAGTTTCTTGTCTGTTTTGGCCGTTCTCTTAAGGGCGTGGATTTTGATTCGATTGATGGAAAACCGACTCAGCTTTTTTTCTTAGTCATGGCCCCAGAGAATTCGGCCGTAGAGAATCTGAAGCTACTGAGCCGTATTGTCGCCCTGCTGAAAGAGCCTTCTTTTAAGAAAAGATTGATAGGCGCTCAATCCCAAAGGGAGCTTTTCCAGATCCTCTCCGCAGAAGATGAGAGGTACTGATGACTCAAATCCAAATGTCAAAGTTCAAATGCCAAAAGTCAAAATTTGAACCCATGACAAAGTCTAGTATACGAAATTATCTTTTCGATGTTTTTTGACAATTGACTTTTGACATTGTATTGGAGCTTGTTTTGGACGGTCTCCTCGCGCAAGAATTGGAGCAAAATCGCGAGCACCATTTGGAACTCACCCTGATGGCCGGCCGGAAAGGGCTCCGGAAGAAGATCACCCATTCTCAGGTCCAAAAGATGGGGCTCGCCATGTCGGGGTTTATCCAATTCATCAACCCCGAGCGCGTTCAGATTATCGGTAATACGGAAGCAACTTATTTTAAGACGCTCGCTCCTGAGGTGAAAGAGAAGGTGATCCATCAGATCTGTAGCCTGCCACTGTCCTGTTTGGTCGTCACTCGAGGGTTGGAAATTCCAGAACTGCTCCTCCAGGAGGCGGAGGAGAGAGGGATCCCGGTTTTCCGGACCAATCTCCGTTCTGTCGATTTCATCGAGCGGATCACCAAGTTTCTGGAGGAAAAACTCGCCTCCACCAGCAGCCTCCATGGTGTGCTCATGGATATTTACGGAGTCGGCGTCTTGATCCTGGGGAAAAGCGGTATCGGGAAAAGCGAATGCGCGTTAGATTTGATTCTCCGTGGGCACCGGTTGGTGGCGGACGACATGGTTCATATCCAGAAGCGTCCTCCCTCTTCTGTGATCGGAAGCGGTTTCGAGGTCATCCAGCACCATATGGAAATCCGTGGGTTGGGAATCATCAACATTCGAAGCCTTTTTGGCGTGGAGGCCATCCGCGAGAAGAAGAAAATCGAGCTCGTCTTGGAACTGGGGGAATGGGATCCCCACCAGGAGTACGACCGCTTGGGATTCGAAGATGAAAAATTCTCGATTCTGGACGTGGAGCTCCCTAAGATGAGAATTCCCGTCACGCCCGCTCGGAATTTGACGACCATCATCGAAGTCGCTGTGCGCAATCACCTCTTGAAGGTGATGGGATACGATTCGGCGTTGGAGTTTGAGAAGAAACTCCTCCGCAAGATCGAAGAAAGAGGAGGAGACAGATTTGAGACCGAGGACGAAGTGGAGTGAAGAACATACGGGTGATTCTGATCAGTGGTCTTTCCGGATCTGGCAAAACGACGGCCATCAAAGCCTTAGAAGATATTGGTTTTTATTGCGTCGATAACCTTCCCATTCTTCTATTGCCTAAATTCATAGAACTCTGTGAACAGTCGGGTGGAAAGATCTCCAAGGTGGCGGTGGTGGAGGATATTCGGGGAGAAGCCTCCTATCCTGACTCCACCCGGATCACCGATCCCGCGGCCGGCGGGACTGATTCTGGACAAACCTCAGGACCTGTCGATTCGGGGCAGACGAGGAGTCCCGGGGAGGAGAAGGACTTTTTTAGGGATTCGAGGAGGATCATCCAAAATCTGAAGAAGAGAGGGATATCCGATTGAAATCCTCTTCCTCGAGTCTTCCAATCCGGTGCTGATCAGGCGTTTTAGCGAAACCCGCCGTCAGCACCCTTTGGCCGTTGGCGGGTCCATACGAGAAGGGCTTCGTCTGGAACGAGAGCGACTTCAAGCGATGAGAGACATGGCTCTTCAGGTGATTGATACGTCCCAACTCAACGTCCATCAACTGAAAGAGAAAATCCAACAGTATGCCCAGGAAGAAAACCCTCTGGGCCAGATGACGGTTACCCTCCTCTCGTTCGGATATAGCTTTGGGGTTCCTTTCGAAGCGGACCTGTTGATGGACGTTCGCTTCCTACCCAATCCTTATTTTGTGGAAGAACTAAAACGGTTGAAAGGGGATCATCCCAAGGTAGCCGAGTATGTCCTTCAGTGGGAGGAGACCAAGGAATTTTTGAGACATATTCAAGAACTGATTCGATTCCTTCTCCCTTTGTACGAAAGGGAGAGAAGGACCCATTTAACGATTGCCGTGGGGTGTACCGGTGGGAGGCATCGGTCCATCGTCATCGTCAACCACTTAGCAGAGATATTCAGGGACGAGGTCATCAAGAGGGGAGTGTTTCTGTCTGTACAACACCGCGATGCGGAGAAGGGATGAAAAGAGATGGTGGGAGTGGTTGTGGTGACACATTGCCACCTGGCTGAAGAGATGATCTGCGCGGCTCAGCTGGTGGTGGGGGAAGAGTTAAAACAGTTTCAGCCTGTTTCGATCGATCCGAAAGAAGGATCCGAGGAGATCCGGGAAAAGATCATCGCGGCCATCCGAAAAGCGGACATTGGAAAAGGGATACTCATCTTGACGGATATGTATGGGGGGACCCCTTCCAATATCAGCCTTTCCTTCCTGGAAGAGAAGAAGATAGAAGTGATCACCGGGGTCAACCTGCCCATGCTCCTGAAATTAGCGACCTATCAGGACGATATGGATCTTGAAAGCCTGGCCGCTTTTATTACCGACTATGGCCAAAAAAATATCAACCGGGCCAGTGAGGTGCTAAAAAAACGAGTGGATAAGAAGAAGAGTTGAGATCTGAGTGTGTAGCGTCATGAGTTTAAGGTCTTAGGTATCACGGATGCGGGGATCAAGGGGTGAGGAGGCAAGGTTCAATTCTCCTCATCTTTTCGGTTCCCCGTCGCCGCAGCAAGTTTTCTCAGAAAAAGGGGATGGAAATTCAGACCTTTACGATTCGAAATCGTTTGGGGCTTCACGCAAGGGCGGCGGCTCTATTGGTTAAAACGGCGAATCGATTTGCCTCCGAGATTACCATCGAGAAGGATAGCCTGGAGGTCAACGGGAAGTCGATCATGGGAATTCTGATGTTGGCCGCTTCGAAGGGGTCGAAGATCACGCTGAAGGCGGAAGGAAAAGATGCGGTCCAGGCGATCCAGACCCTGGGTGAATTGATCCAAAATAAGTTCGGCGAAGAATAGGAATGGCTGTTCAACAACAAATCAATAAGTTCATCCATGGGATCGGGGCTTCTCCTGGAATCATCATCGGAAAGGCCCATTTGGTCGAACGAATCAAAGTTCGCCTTCCGCAGAAGCAAATCGGTCGAGGGCAAATCGATGAAGAAGTGAAACGGTTTCTTCGTGCGATCCAGGAATCCGAGGATCAGTTAAGAGAGATTAAAGAAAAGATTTTGGACCCTGAAGTGCGCAAACACTCTTTTATCCTGGACGTCCATTCGATGATTCTGAAGGATGAAATGCTTCTTCAGGATACGGTGGATACGATCCAAAAGAGAGCGGTGAACGCGGAATGGGCTCTGGATCTCACCCTGGAGAAGCTCGACTCAGCCTTTAAGGCCATCGAGGACGAATATTTGAGGGAACGGCGGAGCGACCTTCATTATGTGGCCGCAAGGATTTTCCGAAACCTTTTGGGAAAGAAACATGACGACATCACGAAGATCAAGGGGAAAGTCGTTGTCGTCGCCCATGACCTTTCCCCGGCGGATACGCTCCAGATGAACCTGGAACATGTGGCGGGGTTCATCACGGATATCGGCGGCAAGGTCTCCCACACCGCCATCCTCTCCAGATCTCTGGGTATCCCTGCTGTCGTGGGGCTCGAGGTCGCGACCTCTCTCATCAACGGAGGGGACCTTTTGATCATCAACGGAGAGACGGGAGAGGTGGTCATCAATCCCACGGAGGAGGTCTCCCAGTCCTTTCTGGATCGGAAACGCCGGGCCAGACCGGCTGGGCGTCAGGTTCTTAAGAATGCGTCTTTGCCGGCGGAAACTCGCGACGGAGTTCGGATCTGTCTCCAGGCCAATATTGAAATGCCAGAAGAGATCCCCTCTGCCAAGATGCACGGCGCGGAAGGGGTCGGGCTTTATCGGACGGAAATCCTCTATCTGAACCGGAAAGACCTTCCTACAGAGGAAGAACATTTCCAGACCTACCGGGGGCTGGTGGAGAGTGTTACGCCTGCTACGGCGACGATCCGCACGCTAGACATCGGGGGCGACAAGTTTCTAGCGAACTACTCAAAGAACAATGAGCTTAATCCGGCCTTGGGCTTGAGGGCGATCCGGTTTAGTCTCAAGGAGACGGAAATCTTTAAGACGCAGCTGAGGGGGATCTTGCGAGCGAGTGTCTACGGGAGACTGAGAATCCTTCTTCCCATGATCTCGAGAGTTGAAGAAATCCGACAGACCAAGGCCATCGTGGAAGAGTTGATGAAGAGCCTGGCCGAGGCCAAAATACCCTTCGATAAAGAGATTAAGATCGGGGCCATGATCGAGATTCCTTCTGCCTCGGACATCGCCGATATCTTGGCGAAAGAGGTCGATTTCTTCAGCATCGGAACGAACGACCTGATCCAGTACGCGTTGGCTGTCGATCGGATCAACGAGCATGTGTCGTACCTCTACGAGCCTCTCCATCCGGCCGTTCTGAGAATCATCCGATGGGTCGTCCGGTCGGGTCATGAAGCGGGAATCCCGGTAGCCATTTGCGGAGAGATGGCGGCAGAGCCCATCTATGCCGTCGTCCTTTTAGGATTGGGCCTGGATGAATTCAGTATGAACCCGCTCTCCATCCCCAAAGTGAAGAAGGTGCTCCGAATGTTGAATTTTGAGGAGAGCCGGTCCTTGGTTGACCAATTGTTCCAATTCCCGACGGCCTCAGAGATTGAATGTTTCGTACGAGACTGGATGGCCACGAGATTTCCTGAGGATTTCATCGGAGGCTATCCAGAGGAGAGTAAAGCCTAAAACCGTTCAAAAAGGAGGAAATATTCAATGGCAATGACAGACTTTTTGTTCACCTCAGAATCGGTTACCGAGGGCCATCCCGATAAGGTGGCCGATCAGATTTCGGATTCCATCCTGGATGCGATCATCGCTCAGGATACTCGGGCACGGGTTGCCTGCGAGACGATGGTCACCACAGGAATGGCCATCATTGCGGGAGAGATTACCACTTCCTGCTATGTCCATATACCGTCCATTGTCCGTGAGACAATCAAAGAGATCGGATACAACGACTCAGGGATGGGGTTTGATTGGGAGACCTGTGCGGTGATCACTTCCATCGATGAGCAATCCAGCGACATCAAGCAGGGAGTGGATGAGTCCGAAGGTCATGAGCAGGGAGCCGGGGATCAGGGGTTGATGTTCGGCTACGCCTGCGACGAGACCCCGGAGTTCATGCCCATGCCCATCATCTTTGCCCATCGTCTGACCCGACCGTTTAGCCGAGGTGCGGAAGAAAAAGATCCTCGACTTTCTGAGGCCCGACGGAAAATCTCAGGTGACGATTCAGTACATCAAGGGAAAGCCAATTCGTGTGGATTCGATCGTTATTGCTGCCCAGCACTCGGAAAGCGTTACCTATGAAACGCTTAAGAGAAGGAATTATTGAAGAGGTCATCTTCAAAGTCATTCCTGAGAGCCTTCGCGATAAGAACACCAAGTACTATGTCAATACGACAGGACGCTTTGTGGTCGGAGGGCCAAAGGCCGACTGTGGCCTGACGGGAAGAAAGATTATTGTGGATACTTATGGAGGAGTGGGGAGTCATGGAGGAGGCTGTTTTTCCGGAAAGGACCCTTCAAAAATGGACCGGAGCGCCTCCTACATGGCCAGGCATATCGCCAAGAACGTCGTTGCAGCGGGGCCTGGCCGAGAAATGTGAAGTTCAGATCGCTTACACCATCGGCAGAGCCGAGCCTGTCTCCGTGATGATCGATACCTCAAGGACCTCAAAGATTTCTCCGGACAGATTGCAAAGATCATTCGGGAACACTTTGACATGAGACCTAAGGCAATCATCAAGTATCTCGATCTTCTCAAACCGATTTACAAAAGGACGGCCTGCTATGGCCATTTCGGTCCGGAATGAACCAGGATTCACATGGGAGAAGACCCATCGGGCCGAGGAGTTGAGGAAGGCCGCGGGCCTTTAATTTACCGGTTTTGAGTAATGAGTTCGGAGTTCGGAGTATCTGTATTAAATCACCGAACTATAAACTCCGAACTTCTGAGGATTAAGGGAGAAAAGATGGATTACGATATTAAGGATATTTCGCTAGCCGAAGAAGGGGCGACTTCGGATGGAGTGGGCAGAGATGGCCATGCCTGTTTCGAAATTGATCCGGAGTCGTTTTGAGAAGGAGAAACCTCTGAAGGGGATCCGTCTTTCAGCCTGCCTTCACGTGACGACTGAGACAGCGGTATTGATGAGGACCCTCTTGGCGGGAGGGGCCCAGGTGACCCTTTGTGCTTCCAATCCCTCTGAGCACTCAGGATGATGTGGCCGCCTATCTGGTCAAGGAGTTAAATCTTCCTGTCTTTGCCATCAAAGGAGAGGACAGTGAAACCTATTATACGCATATCCAGAAGGCCTTAGCCTTCTTTCCCAATCTGACGATGGATGATGGGGCAGATCTGGTCTCTTCTCTCCACTTCATCGCTCTAAAGAAGTGGGGGGAACTTTCTCCTTCTGTTCGAAAATGGGCGGAAGGGCTCTCTTCCTCCAAAAGGGAGGAGATGATCAAGGGGGTGATCGGCGGGACCGAGGAGACGACGACCGGTGTGATCCGACTCCGATCCATGGAAAGTACCGGAGTATTGCAGTTTCCCAATCATCGCCGTGAATGATGCAGAGACCAAACACTTTTTCGATAATCGGTATGGGACAGGACAGTCCACGATCGATGGGATCATCCGGGCCACGAACCGTTTGATGGCAGGGGCGACCTTTGTCGTCTCAGGATATGGGATGGTGCGGGAAGGGGCTTGGCCATGAGGGCAAAAGGGATGGGGGCCAATGTGATCGTCACAGAGGTGAATCCCCTCAGGGCCCTGGAGGCGGTGATGGATGGGTATCGGGTCATGCCCATTGCCGAGGCGGCTGAAGCGGGAGATATCTTCTGCACGGTCTCCGGAAATGTGAATGTGATCCGGAAGGAACATTTCTTAAAGATGAAAGATGGAGCCATTGTCGCCAATTCAGGCCACTTCAATGTGGAACTCGATTTGGAGGGGCTCCGTGAAGTGACGCTCTCTCGACGAAAAGTTCGTGATTTTGTAGAGGAGTTTCAGCTCAAGCAAGGACGAAGGAGTCTATCTTTGGGAGAGGGGAGATTGATCAATCTGGCCTCTGCAGAAGGTCATCCCTCCAGTGTCATGGATATGAGTTTTGCCAACCAGGCGCTTGCCGCCGAATATTTGGTCAAGCATCATCGAACCCTGGAGAAGAAAGTCTATCCGGTTCCTCTCGAGATTGATCAGGAGATCGCCCGGATGAAGCTTCATCTCGATGGGCATCCAGATCGATCAACTGACCAAGGAACAGGAACACTATTTGGCCTCCTGGGAGAAGGGGACATGAAGAAACGAAGCGCCTCCCCGGTCCCCATTGAAAAAACGAGAAGAAAGCTGGAAATGGCTTCTTCTGGCAATCGTCGTTGTATTGGCTGGATTGGCGCTTTATCGGGGATGGGGTTTCACACAGAAGCGATCGGGAGCCCAGCGAGCCGCCCGGATGGAGGCTCCTGTTCAAGTCACCCCTGTCGTTAGTAAACCTCTTACCTATTCCATCAAGGTTACCGGCGACATTCTGCCCCTCATGCAGGTTGATCTCTTTCCAAAGGTGTCCGGATATCTGGAACGGATCGATGTGCATATCGGTGATATCGTGAAGCAGGGACAGGTGATTGCCCAGATCGACCAGACCGATTTTTTACAAAAGGTGAGGGAAATCGAGGCCAAGGTGGCTCAGGCAAAGGCCCAACTGGCTGAGATCGAAACCGGGACAAGGACAGAAGAATTGCGCCAGGCAGAGGAAGCGGTCAAGCAGGCCCAATCCCGTTTTGAAAATGCCAGACTTCAGCACGAAAGGATCGAAGCCCTCTTTAAGAGGCAGGTCATTTCGAAAAAAGAGACGGACGTCGCCGAGATGGAATACACCGTTGCCGAAGCCCAATTGGCCTCGAGCCAGCAACAGCTCAAGCTGCTTCGGGAGGGAGCCCGTCAGGAAGTCAGAGAGGCAAGCCAGGCGAAGCTGAAGGAGATGGAGGCGATCTTAGAACAGGAGAGGACTCGCCTTCAAAATGCAAAGATTGTCGCTCCTTTCCGAGGAGAGATCAGCCGAAAGTATGTGGATGCCGGAGCCTTGTCTCCGTCTCCTCCACTCCTCTGGTGAGCCTTGTCCACACGGAGACCTTGAAGATCGTGGCCAATGTTCTGGAAAAAGATATCCCTCTTTTAAGAGCTGGAATGAAGGCGAAGATTCGAATCGAATCTTATCCGGAGAAGGTCTTTGAGGGGAGGGTGGAAAAGATCAATTCGGCGTTGGATCTTTCGACCCGCACGCTTCAGGCGGAGATCTATATTCCCAACCCGAGACCGATCTCTCTAAAGCCGGGGATGTTCTGCAAATGTGGAAGTGGTCCTCTTGGAAAAGCCTCAGACGCTGGTCATCCCGAGAGAAGCGATCCTGGAAGCAGGAAATGAGATGTCCGTTTTTGTGGTTGAAGGGAAACAAGGCCGTTCGGAGGCCCATCACGATTGGTTATGAACAGGAACGAATGGTGGAAGTCCTTAAGGGTTTGAATGAAGGAGACCAGGTGGTGATCAAGGGGCAGCAGATTGATCAAAGAGGGGTTCGCCGTCCGGGTCGTTGAAGGAGAGTTAGAGTCTATGGATCTCATCAGAGGTTCCCTGAAGAATCCCGTCGCCCGGTTTATGATGGCCATCGGGATTATCCTCCTTGGAATGATTGCCTTTCAGCATCTTGCCATTGATCTCTTTCCTGACATTTCCTACCCTATTATTTCCGTCTCAACCGAATATGAAGGGGCCAGTCCTGAGGACATTGAGATTACCCTTACGAGACCTATCGAGAAACGGTTAAGCCGAATCCAAAATGTCCGTTACATCTCATCCCGGTCCAGGGAAGGGATTTCTAACGTCATTGTTGAATTCTATTGGGGGGCAAACCTCGATGTCGCCGCTACGGATATCCAACAGGCCCTGAGCCAAATCAAGCATCACTTTCCTGAAGAGGCCAAGGAGTCCGTCATCTACAAATTTGATCCCTCCTCCATCTCCGTCCTTACTCTTTCTGTCAAGGGCCCGATGGATGAATTCCGACTAAGGGAGTTGGCCGAGGACTTCATTGCCCCAAGGCTGGAGAGCCTGAAGGGAGTGGCTTCTGCCAATGTCGGGGGCGGGAAGATCCGTGAAATACAGGTAGATCTCGATCGCAGAAAACTGGAGGGGTTAAACCTTTCCATCGACAAAGTTTCGGAGGCTGTAAAGGCTGGGCCATAAGGATCTTCCAGGGGGAAGCCTCAAGGGAGAGAAGATGGATTACATGGTCCGGACCCTCGGTCGAACCGGGGAATTTAAGGACATCGAGGAGATTGTTGTTCAGCAGCATAATGGGGTTCCTGTCCGTATCAGGGATGTCGGAAAAGTGGTCGATGGATTTGAGGATGCCCAGACCGAGGTCCATGTCAACGGCACGAGAGGGGTCATCATCAACATCCTGAAACAGATCGGTGGTAACACGGTTTCCACGGTCGACAATGTCTTAAAGGCACTGCCCCAGATTCAGAAGGAGCTCCCCAAAGGGATCACCATTGAGGTCATCTCGGACCAATCCACTTTTATTCGAAAATCGATTAAGAATCTCCAGCACGAGGCGATCATGGGCGCCATCCTGGCTGTCGCAATTATCCTGATCTTTCTCGGGAGCGGGACGAGCACCTTGATCATCGCCCACTCGATTCCCATCTCCATCGTGTCCACTTTTGTGCTCCTCTATTTTGGGAACTTTTCATTAAACATCATGACCCTTGGAGGCCTGGCGCTCGGTGTCGGCCGCCTGGTGGACGATGCCATCGTCGTCCTTGAGAATATCAACCGCCATATTGAGATGGGGGATCCTCCTGAAGAGGCTTCTTACAAAGGGGCAAAGGAAGTGAGCACCCCGGTGATTGCAGCAACCATCACCAGCATCATCGTCTTTATCCCGCTGGCTTTTGTGAAAGGAGTTGCCGCGTTACTGTTTCTCCAGATGGCCTACACGGTTGCCTTTTCGCTTCTTGCTTCCCTTTTCGATTCGCTGACGCTTGTGCCCGTTTTGACGGCTAAGTTCCTCCGGCCCAGAAAAGATTCGAAGAAAGTTCCGTGGACCCAGAAGGTCTTCCAGAAAACGCGACCCTTTTTCCTCTGGGTAGATCAGCATTACCAGTCCCTTCTGGATTTATCCCTATCCCATCGAATAGTCGTCATCGTAGGGGTCGTTGTGGATTTTCTTCGGAACCCTTCCTCTCATCTCCTTCATCGGGACGGAATTCTTCCCGTCGACCGATGAGGGGCAGCTCAGGATGGCGATACGTCTTCCCGTGGGCGTGTCGCTTAATGAAACGGTAAAGGTGGTGAATCAGGTAGAGAACATCATCTTTGAGGACGTCCCAGAACTGAAGTCCCTCTGGTCCAGGTCAGGGTCAGGCATGGGGGCGAATGTCATCTTCAGCGGCCGATTTGCAGGCCCCCATACCGCCAACGCATCAACTGATGCTGGTCGACCAGTCGGAGAGGGGCCGATCGTCGGATATGGTTGCCCGCTCGCTGAGGGAAAGGATAAGAGAGATTCCAGGGGCGACGTTCTCCATCTATCCGGGTGGTCTTGTGACCCGAATTATTACTTTCGGGAATGATGACCCAATTGATGTGGAGGTTCTCGGATACGAGTTGACAACGGGAAGCCGGTTAGCCAAAGAGGTCGAAGGATACCTTAAAGAGGTCCGGGGGGTTACCGACATCCAGGTCGGCCGGGAGGATGGCCTTCCGGAGTACCAGGTTCGAGTCCGCCAGGACCGTGCAGCAGCGCTCGGGTTGACAACCTCACGGGTCGCAGCAGTGGTCAGGCATGCCATTGAGGGGGACGAGTCGGCCATCTTCGTCGATCCAAAGACTGGCCGGGAGCACTATGTCAGGGTCCGTCTCAGAGAAGAGGACAGAAAACGTCCAGAAGATCTAGCGCGGCTTCCCCTGCCTGTTTCAGGAAACAGGATCGCCGCTCTTGAAAACGTGGTTGAAGTGAAGCATATCCTTTCTCCGATCCAGCTGGAGCGGAAATATCAGCAGCGAGTCATCCATGTGACGGCAAATACGAGCGGAAGAGACCTCGGCTCCATTGCGGCTGAGATCGAGAAAAAGATTTCTCAGATGAAGATTCCTGAAGGGTTTACCGTAAGCCTCAAGGGGGCTCGACTCGAGCAGCAAGATGCCTTCCGGAATCTTGTCTTTGCTTTGGCCCTTGCCATCCTCCTGGTTTATATGGTCCTTGCCTCCCAGTTTGCTTCACTGCTGCACCCATTCCTGATTATGTTCTCGGTCCCCTTAGGTTTTATTGGGGTCATCTGGGCCCTCTTCGTTACGGGGAATACGCTGAGCGTGGTCTCCTTCATCGGGATCATCATGATGGTTGGGATCGTTGTGAGCAATGCCATCATCCTGGTCGATTACATCAATCGTCTCCGAAAAGAACAAGGATTCGAGCTGAAAGAAGCCGTGGTTCAGGCGGGAAGAATTCGTCTCCGGCCAATTCTAATGACTACCCTCACAACCATTTGCGGACTGATTCCGATGGCCCTGGGATTGGGAGAAGGTGCAGAAGCCAACGCTTCGTTGGCCATCGCGGTGATCGGAGGACTGTCGGTTTCCACGGTCCTCACGCTGGTCTTCGTCCCCACACTCTATTTCATCGCTGAGAGCTGGAGAGTCTCCCGAAGAAAGAATTCGGGCGGCGGTTTGCAGACTTCAGATTGAAAAATATGGAGCCCAAAATCTCAAATTTGAAATCGAGTTCTGTGATTCAACGTAGGAAAACCCGTCAAATTTCGATTGGCCCTGTAAGAATTGGAGGGGATGCACCGATCTCTGTCCAATCGATGACCAAGACCGATACAAGAGACATCGGGAAGACCGTGCGTCAAATTCGGCTTCTCGAAGAGTCAGGCTGCGAAATCATCCGGGTCGCCGTTGTGGATGAAGAAGCGGCCCGGGCGATCGCCGAGATAAAGAAAAAAATTCGGATTCCCCTCATTGCAGACATCCACTTCCATTCACAGTTGGCTCTGAGGGCCATCGAGTCAGGAGCGGATGCCCTTCGTATCAATCCCGGGAATATTGGAGGAAAGGACCGTCTGCGATCCGTTGTCACCGCAGCAAAAAATCGTTCCGTTGCAATCCGAATAGGAGTGAATTCCGGGTCTTTGGAGAAAGACCTTTTGAAACGATTTGGGGGAGCCACCCCCGAAGCGATGGTTTCAAGCGCTTTGCGCACGATCGAATGGATAGAGGATCTCGGATTTCATCTGATGAAAGTTTCTTTGAAGGCTTCGGATGTTTTGCGAACGGTGGAAGCCTACCGGCTGTTTTCAAAAAACTCAGATTATCCACTCCATCTGGGCGTGACGGAAGCGGGAAAAGGATCTGCCGCTGTTGTTAAATCCTCCATCGGGATCGGGCTTTTGCTCAGCGAGGGCATCGGAGATACGCTACGGGTTTCATTGACCGGGGACCCCGTGGAAGAGGTTCGCGTTGGCTACGAAATACTGAGGGCTTTGGATATTCGCAAACGAGGTGTTGAGATCATCTCCTGTCCCACCTGTGGGCGCTGCAATGTCGATCTGGGACCGCTTGTGGCAAAAGTGGAACGAGGGGTTAAAAAGATCTCCAAACCGCTTACAGTGGCAATGATGGGCTGTGTCGTGAATGGACCGGGCGAGGCCAAAGAGGCCGACATTGGCATTGCAGGGGGGAAGGGAGTGGGAGTCCTTTTTAGGAAAGGAGTAGTGGTCAGAAATCTGAAAGAAAAGGATTTTGTTTCAGTGTTGTTGAAAGAAATCGAAGAAATGACCAGATGAAGACAGAAAACCAAATCTCAAAACCAAAATATCAAATGAATATCAACGTTCAAACCCCAAGAATATTTGGCATTTAGAATTTGGATTTCATTTGGTTCTTAAGGCGAGTGAAGCTTCTTCCATACGTAAAAGATTCGCTGGAGTACAGTGAAATGGGTGAAGATGGCTAGGATCCAGAGAACAGGCTCCATGCATTGGAAGAGGGCCCCGATAGAGAGAAGGATAATCCGTTCGGCCCTTTCCATGAGCCCGACGGGGCATGGGACTTGCAAAGCCTCCGCCTTGGCTCTGACGTAGGGGATGAGCACCGTCCCCATACTGGCAAAAGAAGTAAGGAGGACGAGACCGGAATTTTCTTTCCTTAAGCCATCGATCAGGAGGGCAAGAAGCAGAAGGAGGTCCGAATATCGATCTAGGACGGAATCTAAGAACCCTCCGAAGGCCGTCACCTTCCCCAGTTTTCTGGCGGCCACGCCATCAAAAAGGTCAAACAGACCTGAAAGGATGATCGCCAGCCCTGCAAGCAACCAAAACCCCTTCAGGATAAGAAAAGAGGCAGCAAGGGTTGCGAAAAAACCCAAGAAAGTGAAGAAATTGGGATTTGTATGTTTTCCTGAAATATTTTTAAGGATAGAGTAGAGGTAAGGGTCGAGCCGATGTCCAATTTTGTTGCCGATCATCTTCCGATATAGATTATCCTGATGCGATTTTTTAAACGACAAGATAACATTTCTGAAAGAAAAGTCAACCACGAGGGTAAAACGAACCTGTCATTCCAATAGGTTAAGGAGGATTCTTATGACAACCCCTGTAGTGTCCATGACTGAGTTCAAATCTCTGACCTTGAAGGGGAGGGGGAAGGTGAGGGACATTTATGATCTAGGGGATCAGCTTCTCATCGTCGCCACCGATCGAATATCGGCCTTCGATGTAGTCATGCCCAACCCGATTCCGGATAAAGGAAAGATACTGACCCAATTATCCAAATTCTGGTTCGACCTGACAAAGCAGATTGTTCCCAATCATATCCTTTCCACAGAGGTGGAAGACTATCCAAGAGAGTGTGAACCTTATCGGGAATTATTGATGAGTCGCTCCATGCTCGTGGTGAAAACGGAAGTCCTTCCAATCGAGTGTGTGGTCAGGGGTTACCTTTCGGGTTCGGGCTGGGAGGAATATCGGAAGACAGGGGAGGTCTGCGGTGTCCGGTTGCCCAAGGGATTGCAGGAGTCTTCAAAGCTGGAGGAACCGATCTTTACCCCGGCGACCAAAGCTGAGATGGGACTCCATGACGAGAATATTACGTTCGAGAAAGTTGAGAAAGAGGTCGGAAAGGATCTGGCCCGAAATGTGAGATCCATTACACTGGCCGTCTATAAAAAAGCAAGAGATTTTGCCGAGGCTAAGGGAATCCTGATCGCAGATACGAAAATGGAGTTCGGGGTGAAAGGGGGAAAACTCATTTTGATCGATGAGCTCCTCACTCCAGATTCCTCCCGATTCTGGCCCAAGGACGACTATCGACCCGACGGCCCGCAGAAGAGTTTTGATAAACAGTTTTTGAGAGATTATCTTCTTTCCATCCGTTGGGACAAGAACCCGCCAGCTCCTCAATTACCGGAAGAAATTGTTCAAAAGACACGAGAAAAATACCTCGAAGCCTACGAGCGGCTGGTAGGAAGATCTCTGTAAAGAGGGTCATCACTCGAAGGACGTTGGAGTTTACGGCGGCAGCAACACATCATCGCGACAGACGTAAACGATAACACCGGTCGTGGATTGGCTGACATTGCCCCCTGGAGCGCTTCCGCGGACAGGCACGTTCTTCGGGGGGCGATGGCAAATTGAAATCTGTTTTAAGCGTTCACTTACGAGCCCCGAGAGACAAAAATGGGAGATCGATCGGCCAAAAGAATTACGTTATTTGTTGTCACCTTGGCGGCTTTTCTCACGCCTTTTGATGGATCGGCGGTCAATATCGCGCTCCCTTCGATCGGCAAGGAATTCTCGATGGATGCCGTCTCTCTGGGCTGGGTTGCGACGGCGTACCTTCTAGCCTCCGCGATGTTTCTTGTCCCCTTTGGGAGGATTGCGGATATCTATGGCAGAAAAAAAATCTTTATACTTGGATTACTGATATTTACCGCGGCGTCGTTTTCCATGGGACTTTGCGGGTCGAGCGCAATGCTCATTTGCCTTCGGATCTTTCAAGGCTTCGGATCTGCAATGATCTTTGGCACCGGGGTCGCTCTTTTAATCTCGGTCTTTCCTGCCCAGGAGAGGGGCAAAGCCCTGGGGATAAACGTCGCTGCCGTTTATCTGGGTTTATCCGGCGGCCCTTTCTTGGGGGGACTTCTGACATCGCACTTCGGCTGGAGAAGCATTTTCTTGGTCAACATCCCTTTAGGGTTGCTGGCGGCGGCTTTGGTTTCCCTCAAGTTAAAAGAAGAATGGGCTGAAGCCAAAGGTGAGAAGTTTGACCTGTCCGGTTCCATCATTTACTGCCTTGGCTTGATCGCAATCATCTACGGCTTTTCAAGTTTCTCGCGTTGGGGGGCGGTGGCAAGCTCAGGTCTCATTCTCTTGGGCGCCTCAGGCATTTTCGCATTCATTGCATGGGAGACGAAGGTGAAAAACCCTATTCTAAATATAGATCTATTCAGAGGGAACAGAGTCTTCGTTTTGTCAAATCTGGCCGCGTTCATTCATTATAGCGCCACCTTTGCGGTCGCCTTTTTTCTAAGCCTTTACTTGCAGTATATTAAGAACCTCGACCCCCAGAGTGCGGGGACGATCCTTGTATTTCAACCCGTGGTGATGGCTGTTTGTTCGCCTTTTGCAGGGAGGCTTTCGGACAGAATTGAACCGCGAATCGTAGCGTCCATGGGGATGGCATTGACTGCGGCAGGACTTTTCCTCCTTGCCGTCTTGCAGGGAAACACCCCGTTGGGGTTTGTCGTTGCAGATTTGATCCTTCTTGGTCTCGGCTTTGCCCTTTTTTCCTCTCCGAATACCAATGCCGTGATGAGTTCTGTTGAGAAGAAATTTTACGGAGTGGCTTCGGGAACCCTCGGAACGATGCGGTTGACTGGACAAATGCTCAGCATGGGAATAGCGATGTTGATCTTTGCTGTCCACATCGGACACATACAGATTACGCCTGAATATTTTCCCCTTCTTTTGAGAAGCACGAGATCGGCATTTATTTTGTTTGGGATTTTTTGTACGGGCGGTATTTTTGCATCGCTAGCCCGAGGCAAAGTTCACTCGGAGCATTAGATCCATTTCAAATCAGCTATTCAGCTTTTTCAAACCTGATGAAAAATTCATCAAACCTCCTCAAAACATCCAGCCCCACCTAGGGTTACTGCCGGTTCGCCCAACATTTGGCCGGCGATCGTTGGGCCCTGCCAATCGAAATAAGGGTTGTAGTGCCTGGTTCCTGTCCTATCTTGACGCGGTGAGAAGAGATTCACCCGTTCTGGGCAGTGTAGAATTGTCGGTAAATTGACAAAATTTTGATTCTATCGGAGAAATCGAGCCACCTCTATTCGCCCCAGTCTTCTGAGTTTTCCTCTATTTTTTCCCTTAGATTTCAAGAAGATCTGGCTCAAGCGACATCAAATGTTTGCTGTATTTGACACTTTGGCATTCGTTTTGCTCACTGTCATAGATGGAATTTTTTCCTTTATAATTAACAATACGGGGAATTCTTAATATGTTTCGAACCATTAGGTTCAAGCTATCCCTTTTTGTCTTCATCCTCCTCATATTTGCCACAGCTGTATTCTTTATTGCCACGATTAAGACCCTGGATCAGGTTATTCGCAACGAGATTATCAAAAGGGCGGAATCTCTAAGCAAAAGCTCTGCCGCGTCGGCAGCCTACAACCTGATCTCAGGGGATGTATTGGGTATGGATCATCTTGTCTTTAAAGGAAAGAAATCGAACACAGATGTGGAGTATATCGCTGTCATTGACACCCGAATGAATGTCATAGCCCATAGCGACATCAAAAGAAGGGGAGAGATTCTAAAGGGGGGGGAAGGAACGTTTTCAAGGAAGGATGGGGACGAGACGATTGTAAAAGAAATTTCGCTTTCCTCCGGAAGATCCTTTGAGATCTCTACCCCGATTGTTTTTAAGGGTAGAGTATTGGGAATGGTTGTGGTCGGAGTGAACCAATCCGTCCTTTTAGAGGCCCAGCGGGTAGCCCGTCGGCGGATTTTCTTGATGTTCACGGTCGTCCTATTCATGGGTCTCATCGGTATTCTAGGGTTATCCTCCTTTATTACGAAACCGATCAAAGAACTCTCCGAGGGGATGGAAGGACTCAAGGGAGGGAAAGGAGCAAGACCTCTCAGGGTTTACTCAAGGGATGAGCTTGGAAAATTGACACAAAGCTTTAACAAAATGAGCGCCCTGATTACGGATCAAAAAAAGGAACTGTTTAGATATACTCAAGAGCTGGAGGAAGCCTATGTCTCGATCCTGAGGGTCCTGGCCATGGCCATCGACGCCCGGGATTCTTATACACTGGGTCATTCCGCGCGAGTCGCTTTGCATTCGTTGATGATCGGTGAAGAAATTGGTCTTACAAAAAACGAACTTGAAGAGCTTGAAATCGCTTCTCTTTTTCATGATGTGGGAAAGCTCAAAACCCCTGATGCTATCCTATTTAAAAGCAAGTCTCTGAACTCGACAGAATATGATGAGATCAGGCACCATCCGGAGGATGGTGCGGAAATCCTGAAGAAAGTAAAATCGCTCCAGAAATATGTTGAGCCGGTAAAGCATCATCATGAGTATTACAACGGGGAAGGATACCCCGATGGATTGGATGGAGACGGAATTCCACTTCACGCAGCAATTATCTCCATCGCAGACACCTACGATGCCATGACTTCAACGAGACCTTACAGAAAGGCCCTCTCAAAAGAAGAAGCCTGCATGGAATTGGAAAGGGGAGCCGGAAAACAGTTTCACCCCGAATTGGTCAAGGCTTTTCTAAGGGCGTTAAAGCATGGGGGACAACCGTCGCTTCATCCTTATCTCACAAAAGTGATATGACAAGAGATTCGCAAAAAAGAGTCATACTCTTCCTGGGGATTTTTTCGCTTCTGTACCTTTCTTCCTGCGGCTGGTTTAGGAAAGAGCAGAGAGAACAGGTACCGAAAGAGCAGGAGAAAGTAAGAGCAAGTGGAGAGGGAGCAGGCACGGAAAGAACAGGTACGAAAACAGACGAACTATAACTATGTTGATAAGCAGGCTCGAATGGAAGTCCAGGCGGGGAACTTCCAAAGGGCCATCGACTTTTGGAAAGAAATCTATCGAGAATCTCCTCAGGACCTCAACCTCCAGAGCGGTTACGTCAAAACACTGGAGTCGATCAGGAGCAGGGGAGACTTAGCTTTTGAAACAAATGATTTCAGACTAGCGGATAAAATTTATGAGGTCTTGATGAGGAACTGGATGCATTTTTCAGAACTCAGTCCATTCCTTTCATTCAGGAAAGACTTTTTGGAGAAAAAGATAAAAACAAGCCGATGCCTCTTCACCGAAGAACAAGTCTCCTTACACCTGAAAGCGGGCGAATTCCGGAAGGCCATTGATCTCTGTAAGGAGATGTATAAAAAATATCCCCAGGATTCCAACGTCCGAAGTGGCTACGTCAGAACACTGGAGTTGGTTAAAACCAGCGGGGACCGAGCCTTCACAGAGCGCAACTTCGCCCTGGCTGGATGTGTCTACGAAATCGTGTTGAGAAACATTTCTCCCGTGAACCGTTTGAATGGTTCCCTTTCTTTCAGCACGGACGGTTTGACTGCTAAGATTAGAAATTGTAGGAAGATTCTTTTTGAATTCGGACTCGAGCAGTATCGGTCTGGGAACCTGAATCAAGCCATCTTGCTATGGAAAAGCATCCTCGCCTTTGATCCTGAGAATCAAGAGATTAAAAAGGCAGTGGATATGGCGACCCTTCAGCATAGTAATCTTCAGAAAGCCAAATAATAATAAGAGTTGCCGCCGTCTTTTCTGCTCTTTTCAAGCTCTTTTCCTCCGTTAGAGAGATTCGATTCCACACCTCTCCTGGGTTTTCGTTAAGCCTCGGGAGAAACCGTCGAAAACTTCAGGCAGAAGCATTTTGAGAGCAAAGGCATTCCTGGCAGGAAATTCAGAGCCGGAATCTATTCTTCTTCCGGGGGCTTGATCGTCTTAAAACTACGATAGAGCATCAGGTCGTAGACAATTTTAAGGCCACCGGACAAAAAGAAAGGAAGATTCAGCAGGGCTGCATTGGCGAGTAAAGGCCCGGTAACGACAGGCGATAAGGAGGCGCCCGTGGTCCGGGCAATCCCTGTAATGCCAGCGGCGGCGGAACGTTCGTCCGGTGCGACAACAGCCATGGTGTAGGATTGGCGGGTGGGTACATCCATCTGAGAGATACTGAAACGCAATAACAGAGCCGCTATGGCTAAAGGCAAATTCGGCATGAGCGGCACCAAAATCAATAAAATGTTCGAAGGAATGTGCGTGAATACCATGGTTCGGATTAAACCGATCTTAGAAGCCACCCAAGCGGCGGTCAGAGCCGAGATGCCAGCAAGAATATTCGCCCCAAAAAAAATGCTCCCCAGAATGGCCGGCTGCACATTAAAACGGACATGAAACCAATAGGCCAAAATGCTTTGAAGCACGAAACCCCCTGCGAAGGCATCGATGGAGAACAAAGCCGATAGCTTGAGCACCACCCTCCGGGAACGATGGAGACCAAAACGATCCTTGAAGGCGGAGGTGGATGGAGAGGGGCCACGTAGGGTCGAGACCTCCACTGCTGGGGAAAGACGGGTAAATAATCCCCCCAGTATCACTCCGATGATCGCATACCCGATCACAATCGAGCGATAGCTTCCAAGCGGCGATATGCCGACGTTCAGAAGAGCCTGAACCAAGCTTCCTCCCGCGAGGGCTCCAAGCGCTGTGGCAAATGAACCGACCAGGTTATACCACGCGAAAATCTGGGTGCGTCTCTCGTTTGAAACGATTTGAGAGAGGGCTGCTTGCTCGATAGACAAAAACGGACCGACTTCGTAACCGCTCGGGCTGATGACTCCAATGGTAGCTGCGGTCAGCAGAAACACAAAGCTGCGCGTCATGGAAAATAAGATGCCGGCAAAGACCATGAGAAAGGCCCCGGCGATAAGCATTTTTCGTCGGCCAATCCGATCTGCGTTCGTCGTAATCCATAAGGAGATGATTGTATCGCCAATCAAGGTCAGGCTCAGGAGGAGTCCGATTTGGACCTGGTTCAGGCCTGCCTGTTCGAGGTAGAGCACCAGCACTACGGAGAGGAACCCATAGCCAAACATACGGGCGATGCGGGTGATGAAAAGGAAATTACCGTCCGGCGACAATCTACGAATCATCTGAGATCATTCCCTCCACGGTCGCGCTCCCCCGATCGAGAGAGTGAAGGTTTCCCTCCACAACTTCTCAACACCCTGATTGTGGGACGACATATCTTCATCCTGAAAGTTCAATGGAAAATAATTTTTAGTTTAATCATCTCGAATTGAAAAATCAATCTTTTTCTCGGTGATCTATTCCTGGAGGACGAGAAAAAGCCCCTCCCATTGATCTTTTGCCGACGGTCGGTTAGTAGATAGAGGGCTTTTATTTTTTTGGGGGAATCTCGAAGGCTGAGTTTTGAGGAAACCAAATTTGTCCGGTCGGGGGGTAGAATGGATTCTCAACCAAAGCAAACAAAAACAACAGGATTCAAAACGAAATGCCTCTCCATTCTTCTTCTATTACCCATTGCCTGTGGGATTGTTTTCGTAAAATCCTATGATGAAACAGTCTCCCGGTGGAAGTCCTACAAAGACTTGGAAAGATGGATGGAAAAGGATTTTTCGTTCGATACAGAGAGGTTTAAGAGATTCGAGGGGACATTGCCACCCCCGAGGACCCCGGAAGAAACTTTTAAACTCAAATCTGGCATCTACATTGATGCTGCGGTCTTTGCCAAGGAGGTTCTCAACCGGATCGATCCATCCTATAAAGCTCAGATTGTGGTTCTCTTTATTGGGCGTGGAGTCAATCATTACGTCTGTTCTTTGAAGAAGGATGGAAGGATTTTCATTATGGATTACGGGACACCTTACAGAGCAATGGTTGGGGTCCATGGCCCGTTCAACTCTCTTGAGGATTATCGACTCTTCTTCGAAAAGAATCATCCGACCCTCAAGAACGTTCAGGCCATTACCTATTTGCGGTAAACGATCATCACAGAGACGCAGAGTTCCTTGCAGTTCAGTGGAGAGACTGGGGAAGGATCAGAACGAGATACTACGGTAAAGGTTGAATGTTTAGAAGGTTTTTGATTCTTTCGAACAGCGGTTTTCTGATTTTTACTCTCAGGTAGAGGTCACCGGCTTCTCCACCCTCTTTGCCGGGAGCCCCCATCCCCTTCAATCTTATCTGCTGACCGTGCTTCATTCCCGGTGGGACGGTAACGATCAACTCTTTCGATCTCTTCCGGTGAAGGTATTTCCCTCTCGCTCCTTCAAGGGCCTGTCGGGGATCGAGATAGAGGACGTCGCTTAAGTCTTTCCCTCTTTCGGGTTCGTTGATGCTGAGGATTTTCTTTAGTAAGTATTTAGTGAATTTACCGAGGTGTCCCGATAACACGTCAGGGGAGATTGGATTTCCTTGGAAGTTGCTTCTTCCAAAGCGGGGGCCAAAAAAGACAAATCCTCTTCCGGAAGCGCCCGGCTTTCGAAATTCGAAAGTGCGATATCCCTGGCCATACGACTCCCTGAACACCTCCTCAAAGCTTCTGAATCCGAAGGACCTCGCCATCTCCTCAAAAATCTGATTGATGTCAGATCCCCTGAAAATATCCTGTTCCGAATACCTCTGTTTAAACCGATTGTATCCTGAAGGCCCATACTGATCGTGGAATGCGTCATAATCTCTTCGCTTTTTTGGATCGGAAAGAACGGCATAGGACTCGTTGATCTCCTTCATCTTTTCGACTGCGGAAGGAGTTTCCCTATTTTTATCGGGATGGTATTGAAAGGCCAGCCTCCGATAAGCTTCTTTAATTTTGTGGGGGGGAGCTTCTTTCTCTACATTGAGAATCTGATAGTAATCCTTCTGTTCCATCACTAAGGAATTATAATGGATAGCACTGTGGTTTACCAGGGATCTCCCCCGATCAATATGCTCTTGAGCCCTTTGGAGGCTCTTGATCCTCGTGCATCCCTTTGCTTAAGTCTTGTTTCGTTTTCTACTCGGCATATCCCTCTTGTAAGGTTTTGCCAGAATTTCGAGAACCCGAAAGTCGAAGAAATTGTTGGAGTGGGAAGGCCAAACCACAATAGCACAATCCACCCCGCCGCCCTTTCTTGAGTGGGTTCCTCCTACTGCAATGGTCTTCTGGATAGGGATGGCCCCACTGTCGGCAGCCATAATTGCACATTCGATCGCTACCTTCATCCCAACGCCCAGAAGGGATCTGAGCATCTCTGCCACAACCTCGGTGTGAGAAGCTCCTGAGAATTTATTACTGATGGAACGTTCCAGGCCGGAAAGGATATGGCTCTGCTTCACTACTTTGCAGCCCATAGATTCTAACTCGCCAAGAATGTCGAGGTTGAAATCCCAAACGCCAGGAGTAGAGAATCCGGGATGAGAACTCACAACCACTAAATTCGTATCACGAGCCATCCTTTTTGCGAACTTAAGGCCAGTCTCCCCACTTGAACTTGCTACGACAACACTTTTGATGTCCCCCTCTTGCAATCGCCTGTAAGCGATCTCCACCACATCCGAAGTATTCTCATAACCTGCCTCTTTAAAATAGTATATGGGTCGTTCGATGCCTTTCATGCGTACCTCCTTCAGGAAAAATTTTAATACTTCGACGGTGCCGAAAGACGCTGCTCGATATCAACCCAGGGCCAAATCCCCGGCTTCAGACTGGGGAAAGTCGAGAGGTTGACTCTTACGGAATCTGATCAGAGTAGCTGCCTCCGGAGATTTCGGAGGGATGCCAGTGCGAGGTTCCTCGCCCCTGCCCATTTCTCTCGGAAGGCCCGGCCCCGTTTCGATGTAAAAACAGGGGATGTGCTATGTCTAAGAAGATTAATCAAGCCTTATAAGTAGCATAAATTGTCAATTCCTGCCAATTTGGGTCAATTGGCCACCGCGTCAACCAATGCCATGTGGGGAAATACCTTTGAAATTGGTATGTTATAAAATTATGAGATGGCATGGAAAATGCTTATTACCCGTTGCCCTGGCAGCAAGAGTCAAAGCTCTGATTTATTCCTACAGGGTGGGAACGTTCATTGAAGATTGTTAAAAGCTCATAAGGGGGTTTCTTTTGATTCGATGGGTCTATCTCATAGCCATTGTCTTCCTGTTCTTTTCCACATCTCTTTCCCATGTTGCCGCCCAGGAAGAGGAGCTTTTCAGTGGGCAACAATCGAAGGGTTTCAATCTTCAAGAAATGTCGGTTCCTTCGACAGAAGGGTCATCCCCTTTCGTCTTCCCCGGTGGGGCAGAATCGCGCGTTGCAGCCTTAGAGCCTCCCGTATCCGGCGAATTCATTTATGATTTCAACCTGGAACTCCTTCTCGGGGATTTGCCTAAGAAGGAACCCCATTTTGACATTCCCATCGTCATCAATGACAATGTGGAACACTGCATACAACTTTTTCAGACGACGATCAGAGACAAGTTCATCACCTGGCTCGCCCGGTCCGGGAAATATACCCCTTTTATGAGGAATCTCTTGAAGGAACAGGGCCTTCCTGAGGACCTGGTCTATATGGCGCTCATTGAGAGCGGGTTCGACCCGTATGCTTACTCCAGGAGCAAGGCCGTAGGTCCGTGGCAATTCATCTACCTTACGGGGAAAAGGTACGGCTTAAAGGTGAATTGGTGGGTTGACGAACGAAGAGACCCGGAGAAGTCCACCATTGCCGCGGCTAAATACTTGAAGGACCTCCATGAGATGTTCGCCTGTTGGTATCTTGCCGCCGCAGGCTATAACGCAGGGGAATACAAGATCATCAGGGCGATGAAACGCTTCCGGACCGAGGACTTCTGGGCGCTGACGAAACATCGGTACCTGAAACGGGAGACAAAAAACTATGTTCCACTGATGATTGCGGCCGCGCTCGTGGCCAAAGACCCTGAGAAGTATGGATTCACCGACATCGAATACCAGGAACCTCTCCGGTATGAAAAGGTAAAGGTCCCTGAGTTGACAGATCTTTCTCACATTGCCAAAGCTTGCGAAATCTCCCTTGAAGAAATCAAAGATCTGAACCCCGAACTTCAAAGAGGGGTAACGCCTCCCCATGAGGCCGAGTATGAAATCAAGATCCCCTTTGCCAAGAAGGACCTCTTCAAGGACAACTTCGAAGCCCTGCAGCCTCTTGAGAAGTTTCAATTCAAGACCCATGTCGTAAAGAAAGGAGAGACCCTAAGGGGAATTGCCGGATTATACCGCGTGGATCTTGAACCTTTGCTGGAGATCAATGGCCTGAACAAGAAGAGTCCGCTTTCCAAAGGGATGGACCTTCTCATCCCTATCTCAAAGGACGAGGAAATCAAGCCTCTCGCGGTGGTCCAGAAACGGCTCGGGAAGGCTCGAAACGGTAAACCACAGAAATGATGTAATCACATCCTCAATTCCTACAACCCCCAGCCCAGCATGTGCTGACCTCTTTTTCAACACCAATAGATGAATCCATCCTTTCCAACTTCAGCCCTTGACATGGATGGCCTGGAGACGAAACATGGCAAGTCGAGACACAACAAGAGATTGTCGTGTTTAGCCCCGGTGTTACCCACGGATTCTGTACACATTGGGAGGATCGCGATGAACTAGGCGTAGGTACTTGAAGTTCGGATAGCCGAGGGTCATCGCAGAGTAGCATTTGTGATCGGGAGGAATGTCCAACCATCGCTTGATCTTAGAGGCATGGTTTACCGCGTTCGACAAGAAACCGTTGAAGCAGCATCCAAGTCCCAGAGTGTGAGCCATCAGAGAACAATGATAGAGGGCTACCGAGCAGTTGAACGAAGAGCAAGGGTCCCAGGATTCGGCATGGGCGAGGATGACGACCGGTGCATGATAGAAAAGGCGGTCTTTCCCCTGCTTCATCAGTTCATTTGCATACTCAACCTTGGGGAGGGAGTCCTGCAGGGATTTTGCAGTTTTCCTGCCGGCGATTAATGAGAAAAAGAGCATACCCAGCCGCCCCCGAGCACGCGAAAAGATTTTACTGTAAAAGCGTATCGTCATCTTACGTAGCTCTTCAATCCGGTCTGGCGATGTCAGTACCACGTAGTGGACATTCTGGCTGTTGGTCCCCGTGGGCGCATAGCTTCCCGTATCGAGGATTTTCTTCAAAGCCTCTTCGGGAACGGAGTTAGAGGAGTAGTTTCGAACCGACCTTCTCTCCCGTAGGAGGAGTTCCAATAATTCAGGAGAGATGGCAGGCGCTTCCCCTTTTTTGGGGTGCATATCGAGACAGATTCCCTCATGAAGGATGGCGCCCGTCGGGCACACCGCTCCGCAGTGTCCACAACCGATACACCAGTCTTTCCTGGCCACCTCGGATTTTCCCATGGTCATATCAAGGACAAAGCTCGGACAGACTGCGACGCATCGCTCGCATCCAATGCAATCTTTCGTGACCACTACCGGCGGGTTCATCTTATGTTTTTCCATTCAAGGACTCCCTTTTCCCAAACGTCGCTCATGAGCAGGATGCGTGGCAAGTCGAAATCCTTTAATCATGCAACGTTTGTCCATTTTGGTCAAATGAACGACCTTCGCCGTAGAAAAAGGGAGAAGGCTCTCAGAGCTGGCTGTTGAAAGGGCGAAGGGTAAGATTTCCGACGATCTTTGCTTGACAATCTTTGCTCGATATATCACGCTTGTACGAATCAGTGGATATCGGTATTGTCAATTTATGACCCCCTTCAGGACCGTCTCAAGAATCGCGATAGCAGAGGAAAATATGGCAGCGATCAGGGAGGATTTCCTTTTTTGGCTTCAGGCAACGTGAACCATCCCACCTTACTCCTCATCGCCGCTGGAACGGGCTCAAAAGCACGCAACAAGGCTTTTGGCATCCGCTTGCCATTGCTCGGGTATCCCGCCATCAGCCTTGCGGCGATGGCGTCTCTGACTCCGGACCGATTCAACATACGCCTCGTGGATGAGGTGAATGAACCCGTTCCATATGGGCAGAACTGTGGGTTGGCCCTGATCGTCGGATTGACCCATCACATGCCGAATGTTTATCGTATCGCCGACCGGCTCCGGTCTGAAGGGACGAAAGTGATACTGGGAGGATTCCATGTAACGGCTCGGCCCGACGAATCTCTGGAGCACGCTGATTCTGTAATCCTTGGAGAGGCCGAGGCCGTATGGGAAGAGATTCTTGATGATTTTACGGGTGGAAACCTGAAGAAGAAATACATTGGCCGGGAGACAGACCTCGCCCGGCTTCCAAGCATCAGGCGTGACCTTTTTAACAAAAAATTCTACTATCCCGGAGAAGTCATTGAGACCACCCGGGGCTGTGCAGTCGGATGCAAGTTTTGCGGGGTTCAGAACTTTTTTGGCAGAAAGTACAGAGGGCGGCCGCCTGAAGCGATCCGAGAGGAACTGATGGCCCTTTTTGGTCCGAGGCCTCCACAGGCACGATGGAAGACCTGGCTGGCTCAACACTGGCATCCTGACATTCCTTATTTTATCGAAAGGCGCCTCCTCTATGTGATGGATTCCAATTTCGTTTCGGACCCTGGTCATGCAAGGGCCGTGTTGCAGGTCTTCAAAGACTGCGATATCAGGTGGTATGGCCATGCGAGCTTCAACCTCATGCGAGACGAGTCGATGCTAGACCTGCTGGCCGAGTCTGGCTGTATGGGCGTGAATATCGGTTTTGAGTCGCTCTCGCAAGCCGTTATCGATTCTATGCACAAATTCCCGAACCGAACAGCCGAGTATGCCGATTGCATTCGTCGCCTTCATGAGCGTGAGATTGGCGTCATGGGCACGTTTATCGTCGGCTTTGATGATGACTCGGTAGCGGTTTTCAACCAGGTCGCAGAGTTTGCTATTGAAAATCGCCTGGAGACCGCCTTTACGCTTATCCTTACGCCACTCCCCGATACCGCGCTCCACGCGCAGTTGGACTCCGAGGGTCGGATTTTTAGCCGCAACTGGGGCGATTACGACCACGGCTCGGTGACTTTTTTCCCCAAGAATATGACTCCGGGGCAACTCCACTGGGGGATGAGATCAACGTGGAGAAGGATCTATTCGTGGAGGAACATCTGGCGCAGGATTTTGACAAAGCCTCGTGTCCGACCTTTCTTCTTTCTGCCGGTCAACATCGGATTTCGCCGCTGCACTCGCCTGATCTGTTCCGGAAAACTCTGGCCGCCCCCCAACCCGGGCCCGCGCGAATCATCTCGCGAAAATGCCCCAATTCCTTGAACCCTTAATCTGCACATTCCTGATATTCATCGTTGACTTCCTCAGCCGTCATGACGATAAAAATGAGTCTCGGGTAAATGGCAGGAGGTCCAAGACTGCTCGTCAATAGGATGAATGTTCGAGGCCTCGGGCTGGATGTTGGTGACTGGCGTCTATTGAAGACCTCCCGTTGATTCTTCTTTAATCTCCGAAATCGTGGGGGCTGAAGGCTCGGAAAGATCCCGAACCCTTCCATGCTCGTCACTCACGATCGGACATAGTGGATACCCGTCATTCGTCTCAACGATCATTCCAGAACTTCCGTCCGAAAGGACAACTCGCCGCCCTGGAGCCAGTACATTCAGCAATGATAGAAACTTAGAGACATACTCTCTGTGAAGCTTTCCAGCCATTGTGTCCTTGATTAAAATCGTTGCAGTTTTGGCAACGCTCAAAGCCGGCCGATAGGGGCGAACGGTTCGAAGGGCATCGTAGACGTCGGCAATGGCTACAAGAAGGCTCGCAAAATGGAGCGTGTGTTGCGGTAGGTTCCTCTTGACTTTCGGATATCCAGATTGGTTGGCCCCCATATGATGCTGGTAGGCCACTATCGGAAGGAGAGGGTTTGCCGATTCCACGCCCGGGATATCGAGGAGGAGCCGCGCACCGCAGGAGGGGTGCCTCTGCATGAGGAGCCACTGTTCCGGTGTGAGGGAGCCATTCTGGTTCAGGACCTCTTTGGGAACCTCTTTCTTCCCGAGATCGTGGCACAATGCGGCCATGGCGATCGCGCTGACCATCTCGTCTGAAACCTGGAGCGCCTGCGCCAGGGCCGACGAAAGAACGCAAACATTGAGAGCGTGAGTAAAAGTGTAGTCATCGAAATTCTTCATCTCACGGATGGGCTCAAAAAGGTCCCTGCCAACGGCCAGACGGGCCACAATCGAGCACACGACCTCGCGGGCCCGAACGAGACCCTCAGGTTTTTTGGATTCGAGATCGGAAAGGACCTCCTGAGCTTCGGCAAGAAATCCCATATATCCTGTAACTGCTTGTGTTAGGACCGAATCAGGGGCCACCGATCCCCCCAGTTTAAGGGAGCCTGCGATAATTTTGGAGCCTCGGTAGGGGGGGCGGCCCCTGGAAACAACATTTTCGATCCAGGCCGTCAGATCCTCCTCACCCGCATCGGCCTCGATCTGGACACTCTCGAACCCGAGCTGCTGGAGTGATTGGAAAAGGGCTCGAAAGGACACAGGAAGATTTTCTATCCGCCGGTCCTCGACAATCGTATCGCTCCCAAGGAAGGTGATCCTAACAGGTTGTCCCCATTCGATAAGCTTCTGCGAAGCTTGCCGGGCCGACTGGAGAACCTGCTTGGTTCCTGGGGCATAGATTCGTCGCATCCGAAAGAGAGCCCCGAGGGCATGGAGAAAATAATCAAGTGCCTTCTGCGCCACAGCTTTTTTCCTTATTTCCAAGATCGTGGAGACTTTGCTCGATTAGCGGTCTTTTTTGCCGTTCCTTCTGTGGATGGGAAATTGAGGTCCTCACTCTCTTTAGAGCCTTGAGGGCTTCCCGCACGACCTTTGGGTGTGGATGGTTTGAAAGGGCCTGAAGGGTCGGAAGACCCTGGGGAAACCCTTGCTGTCCGAGGACAATGGTGAGATTACGGGTCACATACCAGGGGCTGGTGCGGGACTTCGTCACAAACGTCGGCGTCGCGGCTGAAGAGAAACAGGAGAGGAGGCTGACGAGAAAACGGCGTGTGGAGATCTTTTTCTCTTCCGCGAGAGCCTTAAGCGCCGTGTCGAGGAGACACCTTTCGTGATTTACGGAAAAGGCGACCAGGGCCTGCTGTTCCGCGAACGAGGTCTTGGTGAGGGCCGAGAGGCCCTTGTAAAACAATTCCTTGATGAAAAAAGGAACCGTATCGAGCAGGCCCGGGAATGTTCGATCCACCAGCTTGACGAATCCGAGGACATGGAACGGGCCAAGTTGGTCCGCCCGGAGCCTGATGCGGTCGAGGAGCCTTCTCTTGAAATCCTCTTCCTCCTCACCAGCCAATGCTAGGATCAACTGGTCCAGGTATTCATCAGGGTCCTCGTGCAAAATCAGCGAGTCCTCCTCGGAGCCTGTCGAGGCAGAAGGATTCATCAGGAATTCGAGCGACTCGGAGTACTCCGTGTCCATAAAAGGGTTTTCCGTCAGATTGATAATAAAGTCCTCTATCGTCTTCCAGACCTCCGCTGCAAAGCCCCCGTCTTTCCCGGGAGCAAGTCTAGACCTGACCAATGAAAGAAGGTCATCGGTTTTGGTGACCGGGGCAAAACGGCGGTATACCTCCACAAACCTTCGCGTCCCTTGGTTACCCATCGCAGCGAGACCTGCCAATAGATCAACAAATCGCTCCCCGTCGATCTCCCTCAGAAGAGAGCTCTTTGCAGGCCCCAATCGCCCGGACTCCTGGCCTTCATGTCCCACGATACGCACGAGGTCTCTGGCAGAGAGGCACTTGCCCATTTGAGCAAGGTAACCAAGGATCTCTTCACGCCGCCTGCCGGGAAGAAGGGCCAGGGCATTCTCCAGGCGCTCTCCCAACTTGAGCAGCAATTTCGTAAATCCTTCTGAATCACCCCGTCCCGATTCCGCCCACTCGGCCCTTGCTGCCTTCCAGAATTCATCGGAGTCAAGGGCTGCGGCAAGCTGTTCAGGGGGCGCTTCCTGAATCATCAGAGCGAGCCAGGCGCGGCGTCGCCTTTCTTCCTGGTTATCTTCCGAGTCTTTAACCACATCCGTGATCTCACTATGTATCTGGTCGAGCTTGAGGGGTTCAATGTCGATGGCGAAGACTTCGGAACGAAGCCTTTGCCGCAGGGCATCGCCTTCCAGCTTGGGAATAGAGATCACCTTGGCAAAAGTGTAAACATCATCGAGAGTCACATCTTTTGTCCAGAGGAGTCGGAGCACTTTTCGCGCGTGAAGCATCGACGCGAGACTGCTCACCTTTCCGGCAACGAATTCTCCCGATACAACCAGTTCCCTGGAGGTGATTCCGATTGTAAGAGACCCCTGGGGACCGAGGGGGGCAGAGTTAAGGACGTTCTTAGCGACTTCCAGAAGGGTTGGATGTTTGGCGGGGTAAACGCGAACGCTATGGATGAGGTGCAACAGGTTCAAAGCGAAGACCTCAACCTTGCTGGAAAGTGAAGATCTTTCTCTACTTTTCTCTTCAATCATAGTGTCCTCAGAAGCCACGTAGGGCGCTTGGAGAACCATGGGCGTCACGCGACTCGGTCTGCAACTTCTGGTTGAGCAAGTATAATGCCAGAACGTAAAATGTCATCTAATCAATTGTTTTTATTTAATTTATTGAATTCTTAGCTGCATCTCCAGAGCCCTTGGGTGACCTTTTCTGTCACCCGGGACTTCTCAGAAGTGACTTCAGACATATCGGGCTCGTTAACCACGTCAAGGACATGCTGCCAGGCGACGAGAAGGAAATTCCCAAGGGTGACTAAATAACAAAGTTCCTTGTGGGCGGAGGCCGATCTTTTTGGATGACTCAACGCTTGAGACAAGCGACCACAACGATCGTACATTGGAGACGATGGGTTGAAAAGTCTCAAGCTGAAGAATCGTTCTCACTCCTCGACACTGAAAGATGAGTACGTGTGTTGTCAAATGCAGAGCATGCAGAGCGGCTGGCCGAGAAAGGAAAGAGCGCAGGGCGGCGGATGCTGGGGAAAGAAAATAATTTAAAAACAAACCCCAAACAATAGGACAGGTCTTAGAAGATCCTGCATTTTGAATTGGAAAACAAGGATGTCCGATTGGATAGAAGGAAGGGTCAAGGCTATCGGTTGAGGGAGGCGTCAAGTCATTACGAGAGGCAACCAGAGGTTGCATCCGGATGTTCTTCTAGCTGCTTCGAAAAATCTTTTTGGGTCGAGTGAGATGGGGGATAATGAAAAGACTGTTTCTCGAAGCGGTAACCGCAGGCGGCTCCGCAACGAGCCACTTCATCGATGTCTCTCTGGTCTATTGGAAAACTCTTGCACATCTCGAGGCGGAATCTATTATAGGTACGGCAGGCCCGTTGTGCCGTCAACAGGGGGCAAGCAAAAACGAATGAGCAACATTGGGCACATTGAAGGCATTCTCCCTTTCGTAATGCTTGCTGTCTCTTCACGTAGTGCTTTCTGAAGTAAACCAGATAAAATCGCCTGAACTTACCCATCACATGGATCACGAATGCCTCCTTAAGAACTTAGACGGGTCAGTGTTAATTTATCCGAACAGGATATCTTATAACCTATAATTGACTAGAACACCACTCCTAAACCAGAAGTCCTTCTTTTCTGTTTTCCACGGTGGCACCCCGCCGCCATAGACACTCTGCCGCGCTCCTGGCCGCCCAAAAGGGAAGGGGGAAAGGGAGGGGCATTGTTTTTCTGACCTAAAGTGATATAATAATTTCCTCAATAGAAGACTGATGGACTGTGGAGAACTGCGAGGGGTTGAGATGACAACCGAGGAACTTGCGGAGGTTATTCTGGCGCAACTGTACGAGCTTGCAGAGGAAGCCCCACATCCCAATTTTCTTTTCTCTGTCAATGATTTTCTGCCTAAGTTTGGTATAACTGACAGGGAAGAGGTTCAGAAGGCCCTTAACTACCTTGGAGACAGGGGATTCATCTACCTCGCCAGTCTTGATAGGGCTGGCGGAATAAGCGCAGGCCTTACGATCGAAGGGAGCGTCTTCGTGGAAAAAGGGGGAGAGACAGGTGTGGTCAAACAGGTCCGAACGAACCCCCAGACATTGAGAAAAACCCTTTCCACACCTTCCCCCCGGCCGACGGATCGGGAAGAAACTGAGACAGTGAGTGAAGAGGCAGGGAACCTTATCTTCGCCCGCCGTGCGGTGGAGGCTCTACTGGAAGATATCGAGGAGATGCTTGAAAAGGATGATACCGTGGCAGAGGAGGCCAAGAGAGATTTGCTTTCCGATGTCGCCACATTCAAGATTCAAATGGGACGAAACGTGAAAAACAGGCAAATCATCGTCGAATTGCTGGGCAACCTGTCCGGCACCGCATCCATCGCCCCTCTCGTCACCGGGCTAGGCCACATCGTCGACGCCTACTTCAGATAACGCAACCATGTTCGGCGGGCTCTGTTCTGACCGGAGCGTGGCCCCATGACGGCCTATGGGTATGGCAGGGTAAAGGGGCACAAGATGAGTGATCATACCCAACCGGGAAACCCCGTCCCGTGGGGAGGGAACTTCCCCTGAGGGATCTCAAATATAGGAAGGTGTCATCCACAAAGGAAGGAGGGAATCTATTTGATCAAGAAAATATTTTCGTCCCTCGCGGCAAAGCTGAAAGGCTCTCCCAGAGTTATCGGGGAGGTTATGTATGGTCTGTTACTCTATGAACCGGTCCTCGTCATGAAGAAAGAAAGAGGGCATCTGGACAACCTCTTTATGCTAGTTATCTTCGGAGATATGATCGGCCTTCCTCTGCTTCCACCCTATTATTCCTTGCGGCTCCTGCCACACATTATTCCATCCCTTAGAACATGGAGGAGGAGGGTTCTGAGAGAAAAAGATGTAACCGATTTTGTGGGACATGATCTCTGATAGAGAGGTGGTCTGTCGCGCGGCTGCGAAAGCTTGGGATCAAATTAGGATCAAATTATTTGATTGACAACACTGAGATTTCTTGCTAAGGAAATTAAGAATTTTAGGTCCTTTTCGATGCCTAGAGCATCTGTGTGCCAGGGCTACCCATAAAAAAGGGCCCTATATATCCTGTCTTGGGTGGGTGGGGTTTGAGGTAGGATTTAGGATATATAGGGCCTTTCAGTTTAACGTTAACGCAAATTATACCAACGATACAAGTTTTGTCAAGAACTTTTTTCTTTCCTAGGCAAGGGAATAAGAAAAGCTTTATAATTTAAATAAGTTGCGTGATGGTTACTTAGTGAAGTTGTGCACGTGAAAGAGTTAACAAGTATCTTCGTAACCTTTTCAATCCTGAACAGTCCAGTTATTCCCCAGGACCCGGCGAGGACCAAAGCACAAACGTGAGTCGCGTGAGATAGGTGGAACTCCTATAACCCAAAGGGCCGAGTGCGGGTTGAAATGATTGACGGAAACCAGAAGGGCGGTGACATGGAAAAAATCAAGCTTGACAACAGTACTCGTGTTTTTTCTATGCCGATGGTGGTTGTCGGTGCGGTGGTTGAAGGCAAAAATAACTATTTGGCAGTCGCGTGGGTTTCCTGGGTGAATTCAAACCCTCCGATGATAGGGGTGGCTCTAGGGAAAGGGCACCACACAAACAAGGGAATTCGTGAGCACCAGGAATTCGGTATCAGCATTCCCGGCGTTGATCTTATCAAGGCAGTAGACTATGTAGGTCTCGTCTCTGGCGTCAAAACGGACAAGTCCAAGATTTTCGAATCCTTTCAGGGACAGTTAAAGTATGCTCCGATGATACGTCATTCTCCGGTAAGCTTAGAATGTAAAGTGGTTACCAAGGTAGATCTTCCATCTAACGAATTCTTCATCGGGGAGATTGTCGGCGTTTATACCGAGGAACGCTTTTTAGCCAACGGCAAACCTGACATTAATAAGATTAAACCATTTATGCTGACGATGCCCGACGCCGGGTATCGGGAGGTTGGAGAGATCATCGGGAGTGCGTGGAGTATCGGCAAAGATTTCCAGGTCTAAGAATTGAGAGGGAATAAGAGACCTAATTCTTACCTTTGGCCGGCAGGTGGCCGGTCCCGCGAATACGGGATAGGCAGGGACAAGGAACTTGTCAAAAGAGTTGAATCGAGATAAGACAGTCAAGGTCAAGCTTGGTAAAGACGCATGAGATTATTCTAACGATCCAAGGAAAGAATGTCCCATAGGCACTGACATGGAATTATGCAGGGAAGAGACATCCAATGGCCTTATCGTGTGAGGAGTACCGATATCAGCAGCAACTCCTTGCCTTAAAGAAACGCCTGGCTCAGAATAAGCTGAACGCGGATGAACGCCGAGAAATCGAAAGGCTTATAGAGGAACTGGAGAGAAGATTAAAGATGTGAAAGGGACGCTTCCCATTTTCCGATCGACAGAGATCAGGAGCAAATCGCAGAAAGCTCGCCCTGTTGATTATAGGTAAGGCGCGAGATGGTGATGAGAAAGATACTCGACCGCAGAAGACCTACAGGCCATTTATTTCGTGGACATCTATCGATCCTTGTTCTGGTGCTCCTGATTGTCATCATTTGCGGCTTCATTCTCTTTCATTTTGTGTTGCCTGCTCCACCCGAAACTCTAGTCATGACGACGGGGACAGAAGGCGGAACCTATACGGTCTTTGGCAAGCGGTATCAGGAAGCCATGGCCGGAGAAAAGGTCCGGCTTCGGTTACTCCCCTCTTCAGGTTCGGTGGAAAATTTCAATCGCCTCAAGGATAAGTCCTTCCCGGTCGACGTCGGTTTTGTGCAGGGCGGTACGATCTCAGCCAAAGAGGCCCCCCATCTCGTTTCTTTAGGGGGGATCTGTTATTCACCCTTATGGGTTTTTTATCGAGGCCAAGATACGTTTGACGACCTTTCCCTTCTGAAAGGAAAGAGAATTGCGATTGGTCCAGAGGGCAGCGGCGCGCGCAAATTCTCGACGGAATTGCTCAGGGCAAGCAACATTTTGGAGCCACCCACAAGATTATTTGACCTTTCCAGCGCGGCTGCCGGTCAGGCGATTTTGGAGGGAAGGGTGGATGTTATCATGATTTCTTCCACCGTGGACAACGCTCTCGTCCAAAAACTCTTGCGTGCCGAGGGTATCAAACTGATGGATTTCAGTCAAGCGGAAGCCTATACGAGGCTCTATCCAGCCTTATCTCAGGTCATCCTGCCGAAAGGCATACTGGATCTCTCCAAAAACAAGCCGGCCACAGACATTCATCTCCTGGCGACGACGACGAGTCTCGTCGTCCGCAAAAACCTGCATCCAGCGATGATGTATTTACTCTTGGATGCCGCTGTGGATATTCATGGCGACGCGGGCTGGGTCCAGAAAGCAGGCGAATTCCCCTCGCCCAAATCACAGGATTTTCCGTTGAGTGATATCGCGGAACGATTTTATAAATCCGGTCGCCCTTTCTTGCTGGATTACCTTCCTTTCGGAATGGCTGCTTATATTGACCGGATGATTTTGATTCTAGTGCCAGCGGTGGTCGTCCTGATTCCTCTGCTTCGAATCATCCCCTCGCTCTATTTCTGGTGGAACCGGCGGAAACTCTACAAGTCTTATGAAGACCTTAAGAGTCTTGAAATGGAAATGGTGGAGGATTTCACGCCCGGAAGGGTGACGGATTATAAGAAAACGTTAGACCGAATCGAAGCCTTTGTCAGTGGAGTTCATGTGCCCTTAGCCCTATTTAAAGAAGTTTATACGCTTGAAGAACACGTGGACCATGTTCGCAATAAGCTTGCCCGGTTGACCCAAGAGACCGAAAACGCAGAAAGAAACATCGTTTGAAGGTGCTCCCATTCGTTTCAAACCCTTACACTTTTAGCCATCGCTCCGCGTTAAGATGGTAGATCTTCTCCTTATCCGAATCGCTGATGGGCGTTCTTTCGACAAGCTCCACCGCATCCTTCAGGCTGACATAGGGATAGTCGGCTGCAAAGAGAATCCGATCCGCTCCCATTGCGCTGACGGCACACACCAGAGCTTCCGGCTGATACTTGCCGCTCGTCGTGATGAGGACGTTTTCTTTAATATATTGAGAAAACAATCTCTTTAGTTTTCGAGATTTAAAAGCCATGACATATCCTTCGTCCAAACGACCCAGAAGATAAGGAAGGGATTCTCCCAGATGGCCCAGGATGAGGAGGGCGTTGGGGAAAGCATCGAAAACGCCAGCGCCGACGATTCGGAGGGCGTGCGTAGCGGCTTCCACGCCCCAACTCCAGATGGGCCCCTCGAGCTCACGATGTCCCTCATAAATCTTCCTGGCTTCATGCGATGGCTCCATGATGTGCAAGTAAATGGGCACCCCAAGGGCTTCCGCGCGCTCCCAAAGCACCCAGAACTTCTGTTCGTCAAGATACTCAAAATTTGTATGTCCCTGGATCATGGCCCCTTTGAACCCGAGCCGAGTGACCGTTCGCTCCAGTTCATCGGCGGCCGCTTTGGGGTCCTGCGTGGGAAGGCAAGCAAAGCCGGCAAACCGGCCGGGGTACTTGCGAATGATTTTCGCTTCGGCATCATTGATCTTCTTCGCCATCACCACAGCGGTCTCTTTATCTAGGATCCCTTGAACCCCTGGTGAACCACTTGAAAGGACCTGCATCGTGATCCCCGATTCATCCATAAGAGGCAAGCGGAATTTTTCAAAATCGCCTATTCTTGGGCCGACCAGGGGAGTCTCGGCAAAGTTGACTGATGCAGACAATCCCGTCCTGGCCGACCACTTGGCCTTGATCTCTGCAACCTCAGGGGTCCCCCAGTGTTCCTCAACACAAATCCTTTTCATCTTCATCCCGGTCTCCCTTCGTAAGCTATTTCCCTTCGGCGGGTGACGTTTTCATGAGCTGCCGGACCATCCCGTACTCCTCCGTCATCATCTTCTTAAACTCCTCACCCGGGACAAAGTCCTCGATGGCTCCGGTTTGCTGAATGGCATTGACCACCTCGGGTGCTTTAACGGCTTTTTCGATGGCTGGAACTAACACCTTTTTCACCGAGTCGGAAACACCCACAGGGAGATAGAAGGTGAAGCGGATGGACATAATATCCCGCTTATAGCCCAGCTGCTTGAGGGTGGGGACATCAGGAAACTCATGGATCTTCTGAGAGGTTAACAAGACTCGCAGCTTTCCGGCGTTGACATGAGGAGAGATCATGCCGAGCGTCAGGGCGGATGTCTCCACATGGCCGCCCAGAAGAGCCGTCAGGGCAGGCGACGCCCCTTTGAAGGGAATCATATTGAAGGCATTTCCCGTTTCGAGCCGGATCACCTCGTAATTGAAGTAGCCTACGGAGCCTACTCCCGTCGAGCTCCCCCGAACCTTTCCCGGATTCTGCTTCATATAGGTCATCAATTCCCCGAAGTTCTTCCAGGGAGAGTCCACCCTCACCGGCAGCATCATCGGGACGGAGACAGCCGAACATAATGGGTCAAGATCTGTCAGAGGATTATATGGAACGCTTTCTGGGTTCACCGCATGGGCGTAATAAATGCCCGAAATGGCGAACAGGAGCGTGTAGCCATCCTTCTTGCTCCTGACTACGGAATCAGCTCCTATGGTTCCGCCTCCGCCCGGCTTATTGACGGTAACGATAGCGGTCTTCAGGATCTTGGACATTTCTGCAGCGATTGCCCTTCCCGCGAGATCCACCGTATCCCCGGGCGACAAAGGAATGACCATCTGAATGGGTTGGCTGGGATAGGTTTGAGCCAGGAGTGGCCGATGCGAAAGGACAAAGCAAGAAAAGAAGACTATTACGATTAAGAACCATGCGACCTTCTTCATTCTCATTCCTCCTTAGACCTGATCTATTAAAGCGTCACAAATCATTGAGATCCGCACCGCGCCCGTCTTCTTTGAGTAGAATATTCCCAAGGACATGTCAATGGGAAAGAATGATGGACGGAATCGTTATCGACACAGAGGGGTGAGTTTTCTTTCTCCAGGCCTCTGCCTGCGTCCGGGGACCGTCACTTTTTTGACAATTGTTTTCTAAGGGAATATCATGGCTGACCATGCTCAATGGCTTGAGTCCTCGGGAAATCAAGCTATTTTTCTAGTCAGGGTTGTTTTGCCCCGTAGGGAGAAGGCGGATCAGAAACATTTGAAACGGTTAGAACAGGAGAAGGGTCGATGACGGAAAGGCGTAATGAGGAACGGCACGCGGTGCCTAAAATATACAGGAAGTATGTCACCTTCAAAGCCAGGGCGGACTCGGGGGAATTTGTGCCGATGAAACTCCTCGATTTCAGCGATCATGGCATTAGGATGAAGAGTCCACATGGGTTATCGGTTGATTCGCGCATTGAGTGTGTGATCGCTGCGCCCAAGTCTTTTTCAAAAGAAATCCTGTTTGTCGGAAAGATCAAGTACTGCATTCAAGATGCGTCAGGGGGAGGTTTTGTCATCGGGGAGAAGTCGTTGAAACGAACGATCAGATCGGATTTAAATTATTCTCGAAAGTTCATGATTTTATCAAGGAAAGAATCGGAGAGATCTTTTAAGGATGAGAGGGGGTGAAAGGCTGCCCGAAAAAGCAACTATTTTCTCACGTGAGTTCGCCATCGCTTTTCTGACGGGTGTAGATGGTCTTAACCCGATCGTGGAAGGCAGTGATACAGGTTGTACATTCATCAGAAGAGGTGTCCACGGGTTCGAGAAGGACTTCAAATCCCAATTCCTTGTATTGTTCTATCATCTCGGATAGGCGGGGCTCATCGATGGTGAACCGTTTTTCCCAACCTTCTTTTTTCAGTTCTTCTTCCCGGGTCATCTCCCGAATTCCTTTGACGTTCACAGATCAAACGCAGGCTCAGGCCGGCAACGACACAAGGCGAACGGTTGACTGTTCATTGCGATTGGCCATTGGGTCAGATTATTTAGGCCCGAATTGAAGTTTCCATCCTTCAGAATGAGTGATGGCCTTCAGCTCACAAATTGCCACACAAGGTGCTGGCTCCGCGCCGTAGCCGGGTCGGCAAGGAGCGCAGCCATACTTGACCCTCTGACGGTCCCCATGTTTTACAGAGGCCACGGGTTTTTCACGAAAGAGATCAATCTCATCGGGCCCCACTTCTAGGATCTTGGCCGGGCAGGCTTCGGTACATTTGCCGCAACCATTGCACTCATCCGTGTCGATGGTGACGTACCAGTCGCCGGACCCGTCCTTAAAACCATAATTGGATATCATGTGTTATCTCGTTTTCTTTTGTTCTATTGACTCCGCAACCCACCTTCCGCATTCCGCAATCGGGTTAGACCTTTCTTGCACTCTTGGCTTTACCCATTTTCAGCAGGGTGGTTCCGAAGAGAGCTGCTCCGATGGCTCCCGCAAGCTGTGTGTCAAACGGATAACCGCGGTCCTTACACTTTTTATTGTTCCACACGGGCTCAGTTGTCTTGATTCCCAGTTCCTTTTCGAGCCTCTTTACCACCCCTTCGTTTTTGGCAATCCCGCCAGTGATGACGAACTTCTCTCTCACGCCAAGGCGGTTCAGGAGCTCCATGATTCGATGCGCCATCGCGGAGCAGTAAGCCGCCATGATCTCGTTTTCAGGCATTCCTGACTCCAGTAAGCCGACGACCTCGCTCTTGGCAAACACGACGCAGGTGCTGCTAATCATGGGGGGTTCTTTCCGGATCTTAAAGGAGCGGGTGCCGATTTCCCAGACCGGGACTCTGATCAGGTCAGCAAAAACTTCCATGCCCCGCCCGGTTCCGGCGGCACATTTGTCGTTCATCATGAAATTGAGAACCTTTCCCCGATCATCCACATGAATGGCTTTACAGTCCTGACCTCCCATATCCATGACCGTCCTCACTTCCGGGCCATACATGAAATTCGCTCCACGAGCGTGGCAGGAGATTTCCGTGATAGACTGCTGAGCCATTGGGACATTGACCCGACCGTAGCCTGTTCCGATGCAGTAATCGATATTCTCAACCTTCATGTCGGTTTTCTCTAATGCGAACCCCATGCCCTTTTGGGCGCTTTCGGGACTGTCCGAACCGGTCCTCGTATTGCCATAAGCGAAAAACTCTCCATCGATCAGAATGACAGCCTGAGTGCTTACCGACCCAACATCGACTCCAGCCGTGATCACCTTGCCTTTCTTCCAATCCATATCCGGATTGACCCAATTGGTTTCAGGCCATCTCCAAAATTCTCGGGTTTTTGTTACTTCCTCTGCCATCTTTCCCCTTCCTGATGCCGGGCGATTGAGTTATTTAGAACGATTCCTCTTTCACTGCGGTGACGGTTTCTCTTTCGAAGTCTTCCCCTTGACTCCTTCTGCCGTGGCTCCGGCGAGTGCCACTTCGGCTGCTCCCAGAGCCCCCATGTAATCCGGGTCCTCGGGAACAACCACATTCATGTCGATACTCTTCTTCAGAGAATCCACGAACCCGGCGTTTCTCGCCATTCCGCCGATCATCACCACATCCTTTTCCAATCCCACGATCCGAGCGACGGAAGCCACCCTTCCTGCAATGGCATTCATCACGGCGCGAGCAATATCCGGTTTGGGCGTCTTCTGATGAATCAGTGAGACCACTTCGGATTCTCCGAAGACGGCGCATTGGGCATTGACCGAAAGGGCTTGGGTGGACTGAAGAGTGATCTTGGACATTTCATCCATAGAAACCTCAAGCGCCCTGGACATGGCCTCAACAAAGGTGCCAGTCCCGGCAGCGCATTTCTCGTTGACGGCAAAGTCCAGCACCTTTCCTTCCGGGCTGACTTTGATGGCCCGACCTTCTTCTGCCCCCACGTCAATGACTGTTCTGGCTGAGGGAACCCGTTTATTGACTCCACAGGCGTCGGCCGCAGCATCGGGGATGAAATCATTTGCAAAGGCCACTCGTTTCGCCGAACTTCCTGTGGCCACGACTCGCCCCACGTCCTTTCGGGTAAAGCCCGCTTTCTTTAGAGCTTCGTCATAGAGTTGTTCCACGGCTACGGCCTTTTGGATTCCTGTCGGACCCGCGGCTTTTCCGAGGATTTGACCGTCTTTCTTAACGACAATATGAAGGTTTTTTCCGCCGACATCTATCCCCGCGACGATCATCAGAATCCTCCTTTCTCTTATCTTCAGGCGACCTCTTAAGTCTGGTGTTTCGATTATGAATTCATATGTTCAGGATACTTCCAACATGCCCGTAAAAGTATCGGTCTCCGAATTCTTGTTGAAGCCTGAAAGCTCCCCTCATTCCCGTGCAATGGGAGGCACCGATCCTTTCGATATGTAGTTTTCTCAAAGCCTTAATGCTTTCCTCCAACTGTTCCGGGGCTAGGAAATCCAGGTGGGTTCCGCCGACGATGGCATATATGTGATCCTTCCCTGTCTTGCTGATGACGTGGTTGAGGATGTTAATGACCCCTGAGTGTGCGCAGCCAAGAATAACGACTAATCCCCGCTCGGTGTTCAGGATGAGGGATTGGTCGTCCGGGAAGACGTCCGGAACAGTTTTCCCTTCCGTCTCGGTGAAGAGTTTCGGGTCCAGTTTCTCGAAAGATGTTTTTCTAGGTACCTCCCCTGTCAAAAAAATTCCCTCCTCTACCTCAATAAAATCTTTATTCAGGATGAAATTTGCTCCCAAGGACTCCAAGTAACTCCTTTTGAATGGAATGCCAACAAATCGTTTTGTTTCTTTTCCATTTTCTTCAACCACGTGGATACGATCTAGAAAAGCATGCGGATGGGCGTGAACGTCTACCTTCCCCCTCAGTTTGAGAACTTCGGGTAATCCGCCGGTATGGTCATAATGCCCGTGGCTCAAGAAGATTTTCTTGACGGCCCGGAGATCTTTGTTCAATTCGAGGGAGTTTCTTACAACCGATTCACCTCTCCCGGTATCGAAGAGGTAATTCCCATGATCCGTTTCGATGAGAGCAGAAAATCCATGCTCCCCCAAACCTATCCGATGGCCCACCGTGTTTTCGCAAAGGATCGTTACTTTCATGACTCCCTCCTGTATCGTGGAAAAACTGTTCTCTCATCAGCATGAAACTCGCCACCTTTGTTGTATAACATATCTATCGTTCATCCCAAAATGCATTGTTGCCGGGTTTCAATTAACGTTTTTCATGACGCTGTTTATGTGTTATATTGAAACACTATAGACGGTGAGGCAACCGGAGAGAAAGGTGAAATTTCTTATGATCTCATTCGAAGAAGCATTAAATAATATTCTTTCCCGTGTTCAACCCTTAGGGCTTGAGAAGGTTTTCCTGCTCGAAAGCCTCGGGAAAATCATTGGAGAGGATATTTATGCTTGGCGGGATATTCCTCCTTTGGACAACTCGGCCATGGATGGCTATGCCCTTAGATTTGAAGATATCCGGGAGAGTTCGAAAGATCATCCGGCCAGGTTAAAGGTGATCGAAGACCTCCCGGCAGGCTGCGTTTCGAAAAAGACGGTTGGGAAAGGGCAGGCCATCCGAATCATGACGGGCGCGCCCATTCCCAAAGGAGTGGACACGGTTGTTCCCGTTGAAGAGACAAGGAAGGAAGATGGGTTTGCGTTCATTCTCAAAGCGATCTCGCAGGGTGAAAACATCCGAAGGGCAGGGGAGGATGTCAAAAAAGGGGATCGTGTGATCTCCAAGGGGGACGTGATCCGACCCGCAGAGGTGGGAATGCTTGCTTCCGTGGGTCGTTCTTCCGTATTAGTTTACCAGAAGGCTCTGGTCGCCATCCTCTGCACCGGGGATGAATTAGTTGACGTGGATGAGAATCTGAGCGAGAGCAAAATCATTTCAAGCAATTCTTACACGCTGGCGGCTCAAGTGAAAGATTGTGGCGCGGTCCCCGTTCAATTAGGCATTGCGAGAGACCGAAAAGAGGAGATCAGGGAAAAACTGCGCCAGGGAATCCGGGCGGATGTGATCATCTCTTCGGCGGGGGTATCGGTGGGAGATTATGATTTTTCCAAAGATGCCCTCAGCGATCTGGGCATGGAAATGGCCTTCTGGCAAGTCTCCATGAAACCGGGGAAACCCTTGGCCTTTGGAACGATCCAAGGCAAGCCTGTTTTTGGCCTACCCGGAAATCCGGTTTCATCCATGATTTCTTTTGAGGAATTCGTAAGGCCTTCCCTTTTGAAGATGATGGGTCATCGACAGGTTTTTCGCCCCGTGATCGAAGCCGTTCTCCAAGAGGAGATCAGGAAAACAACCGGAAGGCGCCATTTCATCAGAGCTTTTATCTCTTTCAAGGATGGTTCCTATTCTGCAACGACCACCGGAGACCAGGGATCTGGAATCTTGATGTCGATGCTGAAGGCCAATGGCCTGATCATGATTCCTGAAGATCAAGAGATTGCCAGGGTCGGAGATAAAGTAAAAATCCAGTTGCTGGACACACCTTTTGGAAGCTCGGGGTCATGAACTCGGTGCAGGAATGAAGACACCGGACTCCTAACTCCGAAGTTAAAATTCACAGGGAGCGTATTGAATGATCCCAATCATTTCTATTGTTGGAAAGTCGGATAGCGGGAAGACGACGTTGATCGAAAAATTGGTCCCTGAGTTGAGACGACGAGGCCATCGGATTGCTACGGTCAAACACGATGTTCACGGATTTGAAGTGGACCGGGAGGGGAAAGATAGCTGGCGACATAAAAAGGCGGGAGCTCACACCGTAGTCATTTCCTCCCCCCAGAAGGCCGCTCTGATCCGGGACGTGGAGAGAGATTTGAGTCTTGCGGAAATTCGGGACAAATTGATTCGTGACGTGGACTTGATTGTCTCAGAAGGATATAAAAAGGACGTCCACCCTAAGATTGAGATCTTCCGGAAGGAAAAACACCAAGAGCTCCTCTGCGCCAAAGAGGATAACCTGGTCGCCATCGTCTCGGACAAAACCTTCGACGTGGGTGTTCCCTGTTTTGACCTTGAGGATATGAAGGGACTGTCCAGTTTTATCGAAAAGGAATTCTTGGAGGAAAGGGGAGGAAGAGGGGTTTCCCTCGATGTCGGTGGAAAACCGATTCCCCTGAGCCCGTTCGTCACGGATTTCATCGCCAAGACGATCAAGGGAATGCTCTCCGCTTTGAAGGGCTGCGATCCGGCAGGACGCATTGAGATCCGTATTGAAGGTGAAGAGAAATAGAGATACCCATAGCACGTCCCATTCTCCTTTTTGGAATAGATTGATACAACGGGTCAGGTTTATTTGCCTTTTCGGATCGGTCTGAGAACGGCCGCCAGCGTCTCCGCTACCCCATTTCTCGGCTTATCATCTGGATGATCTTTTGGATGATCTCTCCGCTCTTTTTCTCTGTTTATCCTTTGCTTTTTCTTTTCGTCGGTGCTGACGAAAAGAGCCAAGATGTTCCTGCATGTTGGCAATGGTCGACTGAATCTCATTCCTCACCACGTGGATTGTTTTTCCGACTTCCTGGGGCGAACTTGCCCCTTGCACCTCAAGGGTGCAGGTAACCTCTATTTTCCCGAGATTTTTATGTATTCCCTCAAGGAAATTGACAACGGACTCTTCTTTTCTGAGCATACGACCCAGGCGGGTTTTCGCGTAACGCCGCTGAAGCAGATTGACGAGAAGAGAGATAAGGAAAAACAGGACCGCAACCAGCAGGCCCAGTCTTTTTGGCTCCATCGGGATGTCCATGATCATTCTCCTATGCTATGGCATTCCCATGGCAGGCAATACTGGTGCCAGGTACTGTGAACATGGCTCCAGCTTATTTGGTTTTGGCTGGATTTGTCTTCATTTTAATTCGGGAGGGTAACCGATGGGTCTCCCCGAGGGTTCATTTGTGCACAGGATGAACCAAACCTGCGCACACTCCAAATCTAAGCCGGTAGGATGAGACGGAAGGCGCGGGTGAAATCAGACCATGACCCAGAGGGATTCTTCTCTGAGGGCGATTCTGACCATTTTCCCGGTCGAGAGATCAAGATTCCGAAAGGCATAGTTGGGGATGGAGATCTCAAAAAGAACTTTTCCTTCCAAGGTCTGGAAGTAGACAAAACGGTAGTTGCCTCGATCGATAATGTCAACGATTTCGCCAACAAAAATATTGTGTCTTAGAGATTCCTTTACGGGTTTCCCCTCTCGGATGATCATGATTTCATCGGGCCGGACATAAAGGTCCACTTCCATGCCAACTTCAGCAAGATCCCGTCTCGAATCAGCGGACATGGAAAATTGAAGGCCGTCCACCTCGAGAATGACCCGGTGAAGGTATTCATCCCTTTTGATTGATTTTGCACGAAATAGGTTTTTCAAACCCAGGATCTGCGCGACTCTTTTCGATCTGGGTCTTTGGAAGATATCATCTCTTTCCCCCGCCTGCTGCACCCTTCCGTCGATATAAATCATGATGTGGTTCCCGAGGAGATAGGCATCTTCGAAATCATGGGTGACCAGGACAACAGGAATATCAAACTCATTTCGAACCTCCTTCAGGAGTTTCCTCATTTCAAAACGGAGGGAGCTGTCGAGAGCCGTGAAAGGCTCGTCCAAAAGGAGCGCCTTGGGTCTTTCGATCAGTGCCCTGGCAAGGGCAACACGCTGCTTCTGCCCTCCGGAGATTTCCGAAGGAGGCATATTCTCCAATCCCTCGAGGCGGAACAATCTGATCATGTCGCTCACCCGGGTGTCTCGTTGTTCTCTTGATTTCGCTCTTAACCCATAGGCGATGTTCTCTCTCACTGTCATATGGGGGAAGAGAATACGGTCCTGGAAGACATATCCGAGAGAACGCTGCTGTGGAGAAATATTGATTCCCGATCGTTTGTCGAAAAATATATTTCCATTAGAACGAATGAAGCCTGCGTCCGGTTCCATCAGGCCGGCGATGAGCTGGAGGGTCATTGATTTTCCGGCCCCGGAGCTTCCAAAGAGGACCGCTACTTCATTTCCGATTTCCCATTCTACGTCGAGGGTGAACCCCTTGACTTTTTTCAGCAGTTTAACCGATAGTCCCATCAGAAGAGCCTCTTGCTGAATCGATTGGCGATATATAGAAAGAGCCCTGACATGAGAGAAAAGAAGATCACCATCAGATTTGCTTTGGACCAATCTCCGCTGCTGGCGTGGGAGTAGATGGAGATGGGCATGGTATCCGTTTTTCCCGGGATATTACCGGCGACCATCAATGTCGCCCCAAACTCGCCCATTGCCCTGGCGAAAGAGAGGACGGCTCCAGCAGCAATCCCCCGTTTCGCGAGGGGCAGGGTGACCCTCATGGCTGTTTCAAATTCGGAATGGCCCAGGGTGTAGGAGGCGTTGATCAGGTTCCTGTCCACCGATTCGATGGATGCCCGCGTGGCCTTGATCATCAAGGGTAGGGCTACCACAAAGGATGCCAGGACAGCGGCATACCAGGTGAACATGATGCTCCAGCCCGCCCAATCATAGAGGATTCTGCCGATGAGGCCATTTCTTCCGAAGAGGATGATGAGATAGTATCCCGTGACAGTAGGAGGAAGGACCAGAGGGAGTGTGAAGAGGATGTCCAGAACCTCCTTTCCCCTGAAATTTTTCATGGCCAGCAGGTAGGCGACCCCCACCCCGACGATGACGATTCAAACCGTGGCAACAAAGGCCACCTGGATAGAAAGTCTGAGAGAAAACAAGATTGAGGAGTCCATCTATTTCACCGTTTCAAATCCATATTTCTTAAGGAGATTTCTCCCCTCGGTAGAGAGAACGAGGGTGATAAACTCTTTTGCCAGGGGTTGATTTTTAGACTCTTTCACTATGCCGATGGGATAGACGATGGGCTGATGGCTTCTGTCCGGGGCTTTCATGACGATTCTGACCTCTCCTGGCCTGATCATGGCGTCCGTTGAGTAGACCAGTGCCGCGTCCACCTCGTTCCGTGCGACATAGTCCAGTGCTTGCCTGACATGTTCGGCAAAAATGAGCTTGTCTTTGACCACTTCCCAAAGGTTGAGATATTTTAGAACCTCTTCAGCATATCGACCTGCGGGGACCGATTTAGGGTTACCGATCACAATCTTCTTCATTTCTGGTTTTTGCAAATCTTCAAACCGTTCTATTCGAACCTTGGACAGGCTAGACTGCACCAAAACCACACTATTCCCAGCAAAATTCATTCTGGTACCCGATGCGATAAGCCCCTTTTGGTCAATCTGATCCATATCTTTCTGCGCTGCTGAAGCAAAAACATCAACAGGAGCACCTGCTTCAATCTGTCTTGCAAGGTCCCCTGTAGCGCCGAAATTGAATCTGACCTTTGTCCCTGGATGCTTCTCTTCAAGAATCTTTCCGATCTCCTCAAAGCCGTTCTTGAGACTGATCGCTGCCGAGATGGTTATCTCCATAGCCGGCTCTGCGGAAGATAAGTTGATGTCGGGGATGACAAGAGAGAAAAAAAGCAGGAGTGTACACAGCAAAAGTTTTTTCATTTCAAAAATCCTTCCTTCTCGGATTTGAAATGGGTTCGGTATATCTTTCCCAAAGAGGTGTTCACATCCTTTTGGAAGTGGTTATAACGCTTCATCAACACCTTCCCCCGAGTTGTCACCCGTGATCCTCCTCCAGAGAGTCCCCCCACTTTGCGTTCAATCAGTAGGAATCCCAACCTTTTTTCCATGGTTCCGATCAACCGCCAGGCCTTGCTATAGGCCATCCCCATCTCTTTGGCCGCCCGATGGAGCGAATAAGTCTCCTCAACCCTCTTCAAGAGTTCGTAGGGACCGTCTCCGAAAGCCTTCCCATGATTGTCCAACCAAACTTTATAACCAATCTTCATCTGGTTTTAAAGGACCGTTATTCTCTATTCAGAATAACGCCACTATAATCAATGGCATTGAATCTGTCAAGGGCTTGGACTTTAAGGAGGTGTGACTTTCATGAGTTGCGTCGGAATATCCTATTGGTTAAGATACGAGAGGGTTGGGTGCTTAAGGACAGAAGGAGAAATCATTTTTATCCTATTGATCACCGGGATGCTCGTGCTGGTTCAAGGAATTTCCGGAACGGCATGGGGAGAGGACCGAAAGGAAATCGCAGCCCAAGAACAGCAGGTCTTGAACTGGAGAAAAGAAAGGGATGTCTTTTTTAAGAGCCATCAGCGTTCTCCCCTCCTTCCTCAAGACAAGAAAGCCTTTAAAGGATTAAAATACTATCCTTTCGATCCAAAATGCGTCTTTTCCGGTCAGATTGAACGGTTCATTTTTCACATCAATAACCCGCAATACTATGCCACCTTCTTAACGAACAAAGGGACGAACAAACGGTATCTTCGTTACGGGAGATTCCATTTCAGCCTGGACGGTAGGAAGCATGCCATCGAGATCTACAAATCCATTTTGAGCGACGCTCTCTTCATTCCTTTTAAAGAGGCCACGAACGAAAAAGAGACCTACGAAGGGGGAAGGTATATTGATGCGGAGATTCTATCAGATTACAAGATGGTCTTGGACTTCAATATGGCCTATAACCCCTCGTGTGCCTATAACGAGAAATTCATCTGTGTGTTGCCCCCCAGAGAAAATATGCTGGATGTCGAAATTCGGGCGGGTGAAAAAACTTTTAAGTCGGTCGTCCATCAGGACTTAAAAAGCCAGGTCAATCCTGCTTTCAATCGAAAATCCGGAGCCGCCTTGTTCAATCCGATTTCCAACCCTGCATCCCAGATGATCTTGTCAGCAACCCAGTAATAAATCCCGATGAGGTCTGAAGGGAGCACGGTCATCCGTTGGAACTACCCATCTCCATGGGTTCTCCCAAATCCCATTTCTTAACAAGACGGGGTGTCCTCCCGATGGAGTGGAGGCAACAAGGAAGGGGAGACGAGCCATTAGTGCCGGTGGAAGAGATAGTGGGAATGGAGATGCGTGTGCTTGGTTTTTCCGTGGAGATGGGCATGTACGTGGATGAGGTTCACTCTGAGCAGGAGCTCCTGATCTCCGAGAACCTCGTCGGTACTTCCGATCTTCTCAATTCGGTGATCCTCCGAGAGGACAACAACACGAGCCCCGAGCTCGGCGACCAGCCCAAGATCATGGGTGGCAAGGACAATCGTCTTTCCGGATTCACTCAGGGCAAACATGAGTTCCACGAGGAAGACCTGCGTTCTGGGGTCCAAGCCGTTTGTCGGCTCGTCAAATAGAAGATTCTGCGGGTTCATGGTCAGCACGGATCCGATTGCCACCTTCTTCTTCTCTCCCTCCGAAAGCATATAGGAAGGTCTGTCCTTCAGGTGTTCTATTCTCAGCATCTGCATCACCTCAAAGGCCCTCTGCATTCCTTCCTCCTCGGTGATCTCCAGCTGAAGGGGACCGTAAAGGAGCTCATCCAGCACCGTCGGGCAGAAGAGCTGAACATCAGAATCCTGGAACACGTATCCGACGCTCCCCCGGAATAGTCTGAGGAATCCTTTGTTCCGCAAAGACCTCTCCGTCACCTCGGTGTCTCCAAAGAGAAATCTTCCGGTGACCGGATATTTCAACCCTCCCAGGATTTGCAGAAGCGTCGATTTCCCGCTGCCATTCGCGCCAACAATGGCAAGCTGATCTCCTTCTTTAACCTCAAGATTTACATCGGAAAGGGCTGGAATGTTATCAAAATAGCTGAAACTTACCTTTTCGAGTCTCATCAGATTTTCCACAGAAGACACCTCACATCAACAAAAATAGGATCGCCGCAAAAGAAAGGAGGACGGCAGCACACCAGTCCGCCATCCGCATCTTCCCGAAACCATAAAAATGGATTGAATCGGAAAAGCCTCTCCCGATCATGGCCTCAAATACGTCTTCACACTTTACCCTAGATTTTCTAAAGACGAGCGCCATTCGGCCCGCAATCCATTCTCTCGCCTCAGCATGGTTTAATTCCCGGACGACTCTGCTTTTCTTGGCAAGGTGCATATCTTCAACGGTCTTCGAGAAGAGGAAGATGTATTTGTAGGAAAGAGTGATGATCATCAGAAAGCTATCAGGAACTTTCAGAAGCTTGAGTCCTCGGATAACGTCATGGAACGGAGTTGTATACAATACCAGGAACGACAACGATAAGGAATTGACCACTCTCAGGGTGAGCATAGCAACCCCATTCATTCCCTCCCGGGTCAATCCGATAGCTGCGGGGAGATGATAGATCCAGAAGGTGTAGGATTTTTCGAGTCTGACGATGGGGACTATGATTTCTCCCGTAGTGATCACGTTGAAGGCGGAGGGCAAAGCGACCAGAAAGCCAAAGACAAACCCCAGAAGAAGAACCCTCCTGTAAAACTTTAGAATGCTTAACCGAGCAAACAGGGCAAGCACAAAAACAAAAACCGAGATACCCATTTCCGGTAGCACCTCTTTTTTCAGACTCACGATAAGGATGAAACCGAGAAGGAAGAGGACTTTCACTCTGGCGTCGACCTTCTGGAAAAACCCATGTTGGGACGAGAAGTTCCACTGGGCGTAACCGCCTTTAATCACGCCTGCTAGATGATCCATCCCCCTCTCGAGAAATGGCACCTTCACCTTTCCCTGATCCTGTTTCAAAGGACCGGGAGTCGATCGGGTTAATAGAAATGCGGGTATTCTATTTTCCATGTTTTGCGATGAACCTCGAAATCACATACACAACGAAGGCACATATCCCTATGCCCAAGAGTCCCGACGCAACATAGGAGATCGTTTGGAGCGTCGTCGATGCGCCTTCCCCACCCAAGTGGTAATCCGGGAAAGGGGCCTTCCAGAGATCAGCCCATTTCCTCAATCCTTCTGGAACGTATCCTAATAGTTTCTCAAGTTTTTCTATTCCCCACTCACCCCATGCCTCCTCTGCCTTAAATGTTTCCGGAAGGAGGACACCGAGGGGGGTCAGCAGCGCCATGATGAAAAGACCTATCCAGAGTTTTTTCTGAAATTTTGTCATCCCAGCCTCCTTTGAGAGGAGCTGTTTGTGGATGGGCCCCACAGCCCGTAAACAAGATCGGGCTCGTGTTTTAGAAAGTACTTAAGCAGGAGCATCGTTACTAATCCTTCGACGATACCGAACGGAAACAAATGCTCCAGGACCATCGCAGGCAGGGCTACGGACAGAGGGTAGGGGGCGTAGAGGGGCCTACCATTTGCCCCGGTGGCGATCATGGGCTGAATCCCGAACTCCACGGCCGTCATCAGGGCTGCAACCACCAGACCCAGGTATCCGGAAAAGAAGGCGGCAACGGCGAGTCTGGCTCCCCCCTCTGCCTTCCCCTTCATGAGTTTAAATATCCAATAAGAAACAAAAGGCATAACCACCGCCATGTTGAAGCAGTTCGCTCCAACTGCGGTGATCCCTCCGTCGCCAAACAGCAAAGCCTGGATGATCAACACGACCGAAACAGCCAGAACGGCTGTCCAGGGTCCCAGGAGAATGGCGATGATCCCAGCTCCCACGGCGTGGCCTGCGGTTCCCCCCGGGATCGGGATGTTGAACATCATGAGAAGGAAAGAAAAGGCCGCTGCCATGGCGAGGTAAGGGACATGCTTGAGAGAAAGCTGTTTCTTCAATTTCTTCTGTGCAATCGCCCAGAAGCCGATAGAAGCTCCGTACAACGGGAGATAGGTCTGGGGGCTGAGATAACCGTCGGGTATATGCATAAGCTCCTCCCAGGATGATTCTACCGCAAAGATATTGACCCATCAACATCGGAGCGTTTTCTTTCTCCAATGGGCCCTTAAAAAAAGCCACGAAGATTTCCCAGCTTCTCCGGGAATAAAGACCTTCGTGGCCTATCTAAATGATGAGTGAGGGGTCTTGAGTTCGGAATTAAAGCGCGATTCTATCTGGATTCTTCCAGAATAATTCGGTGGTCAATAAGGTTCATCTCTTTAATGCGAGCTTTGATCCGTTTTTGCTCTCCGAAGATATTCTGGAGGTATAGTTCGTCCTTTTCCGGTCGGAGAACGGAGATGTCCTCCAAAACCAATTCTTCCTTTCCTTCCTTAATAAGATATGCATTGGCCTCGCACATTTTTTCCTCCTGTCTCAAGTTCCCACCGCCCCTTTTTCAAAAGAGGGGAGGGAAGATTCATTTTCACGTTACAAGGATTTCTCGAATCCGTTTTACTAACTGATCGATCAAGTGGGGAAGGGGTTCTTTAGGGGCTCCGATAATCTCCACTTCGGGTATCTTTAGAGGGAGAAGACATTTTGTGCCAGACGACGAAGCAACGGCCTCTGCCATCTTAGGAGTGAATTCCCCCATCATTGAATTGGCCAGTACAATGCCCGTGGTCCCGATGATGATATCGACGGCCTTTACGGTTTGGATAATGGCATTCTCCCCGGAGGCTCCTTTATTGGCCCCTCCTTTTAGCATTGCTCCCGTCGCCATCGCGTTTGTTCCCAAACCGATGATTTCCACCTCCTCGGTGAAGGTTTCCCGTAGACGCTTAATAATGGCGCTTCCGATACCTCCTCCCTGGCCGTCGATGACAGCGATGGACTTTTTTCTCTTTTCCATTCTCCTTCCGTTCAATAAAAAAGCCACGTTGGGTCGCTCCTTTCATAGGAGCTTTGCCTTCGTGGCTCCTTTTAGTTTAAACAACAACGGCCCCATTTGTCAACATCCATTCAACCCGTCAGGGGTTATAAGACTTCTTAATCGAGGTAGTGATGGCTCTGGCCATTTTTTCCTGGAATTCTTCGTGATTGAGCAGGTATTCGTCTTCCTTATTGGTGATATAGGCCATCTCCACCAGGACAGAGGGGATATCCGGGGCTTTCAATACTATGAAATTGGCCTGTCGATAGGAAGAATACTTGAGTATATTGAAGGCCCTGATATCTTTGAGAAGGGTCTCAGCGAATTGAAAGCTATCTCTCATGGTGTCGTTCTGCCTGAGGTCCAACAGGATCTGGTTGAGATTGCGATCCTTCGAGAGATCCGTGGGCTTTGAAAAGGCCCCCCCTAAGATGTTTGACAGGTTCTCTTTGTCCGCAAGAGTTCTAGCTGCCTGATCCGTAGCTCCTGAGAGGGAGAGACAATAGACGGAAGAACCTCTGGCCTGTGGGTTGAAACTCCCATCGGTGTGGAGGCTGACAAAGAGATCGGCCCCGTACTCCCTCGCTATCTTCGTTCGTTGCTCCAAAGGAATAAAATAATCCCCTTTCCGGGTGAGAAAAGCCTGGATTTCCTTATTTTGATTAAGGAGATGAACTACTTTTTCTCCTACCTTCAATACAATGTCCTTCTCTATTGTCTTTTTCGGGCCCACTGCTCCTGGATCTTCCCCGCCGTGGCCGGGGTCAATGACGACGATTTTGGTCCCCTTTGGCTTGATTTCCTTTTGTTTTTGTCTCTCGGCTATTTCCTTTCTTTCCTGCGCGATGTCAACCAGGTCGATCACGAGACGATAGGCCTTTTCTTCGTAAGGTTTCAAAGTGAAGACGGTTGCATTCAAAGGCCTTTTCTGATGAAGGACCAATTTTACTTTTCCCTTCTCGATCCCTATCAGGCTGATTTTGGCAAGGAATGGATCCTTGACTTCCAACTCTCTCTTGGGCGTATAAAGAAAGGCTCCTCTTAATTCCAGATGGAATTGAGGAGGGTCTTCCTTTGAAAAGCTCTCATACTGAACGGGTTCTGTGACATCAATGACCACCCGGGAGTGGTCCGGAGCAGACCAGAACCTGACATCGGTCACCAGGGCTCCCCGAACGATGCAGGGCTGTACGAGAAAGACGAAGATACCAAAGAAGAAGAGAGAAACAATTTTCAAGAATTTGGTTCCCATTTTTAGGTTAGCGATATCATAACCGGTTCCAAGCGTCAACTGCTATTTCGCGTCCGGCCCGGCCACCGGTTTGGTCTTGTCCGAGCTTCAGGTTATTTATTAAAAACCCTGAGCCTTACGGACCCGACAGAGCACGGCTCGAAGTGAAGTGGAACCCATTGCAGGATCATAAGGGGGACCATTATCCGTCAGAATATTGAGGTTTGATTCTTCCCACCCGAAGAGTTCAAGGTCTTTCCGTTCGGGAAACCACCATCCGAAACTGAGGACGATGACCCGCGAATCGATCTCTGAGGTCAGTCTTGCCTTCTGTTGAATGGCTCCCCGTTTTGTCTCGATCGAGATCCAATCCCCCTCGGCAATTCCCAGATGAGAAGCAGTCTCAGGATGAATGAGGACAATCGGATCCGAAGAGAGCTTTCGAAGAGAGGGAATATTTCGGCCAGAAGAATGGAAGTAATAGGGATCTTTGGCTGAGGTAAAGATCAGCGGATATTCCTTAAAGAGCTGGGGGGTGCTGTAGGGAGATTCAGGGAGTTCTCGATAGAGGGGGAGAGGATCGTATCCCCAGTCCTTTAGCCGTTGAGAAAAGATCTCCACCTTTCCGGAAGGTGTGTTGAAGCCTTTCTCCTCGTAACTCCTGTATTTCCATTCCCCCTTCAAAATCCCCACTTTTCTGAAGTCATCATACGTCATTCCAGCCGGGTTGAGGATTTCATCCAGGCACTCTCCCATGTCCTTCCAGAAAGATTGCGCAAAACCCAGGCGTTTGCCCAATTCGTTCAGGATCTTGGAGTCGGGCCAACATTCACCCCTGGGGTCGACGATTTTCGGCCGGGCGAGAATGAATCCATGGGGAAGCCCCAAATGTCCGATGTCGTCAAACTCGAAGTTGGAGGCCGCCGGGAGAAGGATATCCGCTAATTGAGCCGTCGGGGTCAAAAATATCTCGGAAACGGCAAGGAAGTCAAGGCGCCTCATCGCCTCGAACGTCTCCTTCGCATTGGCATAACTGAGGAGAGGGTTTCCGCCCTGGAGGTACATCATTCGAATTGGATGAGGTTTTCCCGTAAGGATGGCTTTGACAATCATCTGAGAAGGCACAAAACCCATCATCGCGGCAAGGCGAAATTCAGGGCTCAGGATATTTTCTTTCCTGTCAGGGAACTTCTTGCTCTGGACCAATTCCCCTGTCCTCATGATGGCTGGACCCGGCCGGTTCACATTCCCTCCCGCCACCTCTAAGCTTCCGGTAAGAGCCATCAAAATCAAGAGAGCCCTCGCACACTGGACGCTGTTGAGGTTATGTTCCAGCGCATTTCCCCACTGAATGCAGGAGGGCTTTGTCTGAGCGAAGAGGCGAGATGCCTTGACAATTTGTTCTTTTGCGACCCAGGTGATTTCTGAGACTCGATCGAGAGGATAGGAATGAAGATGATCTACCAATTCGGTGAAACCCTTGGTCCAATTTTCGACGAAGGCCTTTTCATAGAGGACTTCATCGACGATCACCTTGAGCATTCCCAAGGCGAGTGCCAGATCAGTTCCAGGCCTGGGCTGGAGCCAAAGATCTGCCCTGGATGCAATTCCTGTCTTTCTAGGATCGATGACAATCAGTTTTGCCCCATGATCCAGGGCTCTTCTGAGCTGGGAGCCGATGATTCCCTCTTCGTTGGTCTGGAAGAGGTTGCTCCCCCAAACGATGACACAAGCAGGAGAGCCACTGTAATCCGGGATCGGGAAAAAACCGCAGGTGAGGGTGGAAGCGGTCTCCCTTGGCATGTGGCAGATATTCCCGGGCGTGGCGATATTCGGTATGTTCAGAAGATTCGCCAGTCGGAGCATCAAGAAGAGTTCAAGACCTTTTGGGGTTCCCTGGGCAAAAGAGACGGCTTTCTCACCCTCTGTTTGAATCGTTTCTCGCATCCTTCCTGCAACGGTATCCAGAGCCTCGTCCCAGGAGATGCGCTTCCATTTTCCTTCTCCCTTTTCGCCTGTTCTTTTCATCGGATAAAGGAGGCGGTCAGGATGGTTCAGCCTCTCGATTTGAGCCAACCCTTTGGCGCAGATCGTTCCGCGGTTGAGGGGTGAGTCAGGGTCTCCCTCGATCCTGGTAATCTTGCCATTCTCGACATGGACGAGAATCCCGCATCCCCCATGATCCATCCTGGCGCAATAGGTCTTGACAATCATCACGGACGTCCTTTCGGAGCTTAGTTTTTTTTAACATTTTGAAATTTCTTTTACAAGACGAGCTTTTGAGTGTCCTTTCAATAAAGAAAAATTTGCTTGTTTTCTACATCTTCTGATGGTATAAAAAATCTATAAGGTTAAAATTCCTCAAGGAGGTGAAGCATATGGCAGTTTCGTTGAAACCGGTTGTCAAAGTGAGTGATAAATTAAAAGGAATGTTGAATGACGCCATCGCCAGGGAGATTCAGGTGAGCATCCAGTACATGTGGCAGCATGTGCAGGTGGTGGGGGTGAAAGGGGTTGCTGTCCAGGACAAATTCCAGCAGACGGCGATTGCGGAGATGAAGCATGCTGAGAAGATTGCTGAAAGGCTCTGGTACCTTGGAGGCACTCCGACCACCAAACCTTCACCGATCAAGGTGGGTGAGAATATGAAGGAGTTCCTCGAGCTCGACACAAAGGCAGAGGTGGAAGCGATCGAGATGTACAGGGGGATCATCGAACTGGCCCAGAAAGAAGGAGATGTGACGACGGCCTTTATATTCAAAGAAATCCTCGAAGACGAAGAAGAGCATCACGATCTCTTTACGACGATGCTCGAAGAGGTGTAAGACAATTCATCCCCGCCCCCCTTTCTGAAAAGGGGCGCGGGGGTTCTCTATTTGCCCATACCGAGACTGTAAATCACTTCGGCTTTCATCCTGACCCTAACCTGAAGACCACATCGCTTCATACGCAAGTCAAGGATTCTCTTATATCTTCTGGGGGGAGGAGACGGTGAATCTGAAATCTCTATTTCATCCAAAAACCCTTGCCGTCGTTGGGGTTTCGCTGAGCAATGAAAAACATCCTGCCAATGTCATCTATAATAAGAACAACCTTCGATTACAAGCCAAAGTCTTTCCGGTCAATGATCGAGGGGGTATCTACCAGGGAGAGAAGGTCTATGCCGGTGTATTGGACGTTCCCGAAAAGGTTGACTTGGCCGTGATCGCCACTCGGGCGGAGGGAGTTCCAAAGATCCTGAACGATTGTATCCAGGCCGGAGTAGGCGGCGCGGTGTTGATCTCCGGCGGATTTGCCGAAATAGGGAATCGAGACTTACAGGACGAGATTGTGTCGATTGCAAAAGAAGCGGATTTTCCGTTTATCGGGCCGAATTGCCTAGGAATTTACTCTCCGCCTTATGTCGATACCTTTTTCATCCCCAGTGAGCGAATCGTAAGGCCGGAAAGCGGGAAGGTTACTTTAGTGAGTCAAAGCGGGGGGATCCTGGTGGATCATATCGTCAAATTGGCGGGGGAGGGGGTAGGACTCTCCAAGGCGGTGAGCATCGGGAACAAGGCATTGATCGGAGAAATTGAACTGCTGGATTATTTTTCGGATGATCCTGAAACCAGTGTGATTGCCTTTTATATCGAAGGATTCGGAGAAAGAGAAGGAAGAAAGTTTGTTCTGAAGGCCGGGCAATGCCAAAAGCCAATCGTGGTTTTAAAAGCCGGGAAGACCTCCGGAGGGAGCCGGGCGGTGTCAAGCCACACGGCATCCATGGCGGGTGACTATGAGGTGTTTTCTTCAGCCCTCGCCCAATATGGAGTGATCGAAGCCAAAGATGAATTCGAATTGATTCCTTTTTGTGAAGCACTCTGTTGCTATCAGGGTTCAATCGCAGGGAAAATTGGGATCATCACCGGGAGTGGCGGGCATGGGGCGTTGGCCGTGGACGCGTGTCTCTCTCACGGACTTTCAGTGCCCACCCTGAAAGATGAGGATCAAACCGAAATCAAAAAAGGATTTTCTCCGCGCATTCAGACGATTGCTTCCCTGAATAATCCGATTGATCTTACCGGCAGTGCCGTGGATGACGATTTTGTTGCTGCGGCGAGCGTTTTGAGCAGAAAAGAAGTTGTGGACTGTCTCTTGATTCTTCTTCTCCCCTATGTCCCGGGGATCACGTCGGATTTGGGCGCCCGCTTAAGTCAGATTTACCGGCAGACAGGTAAGCCCATGATTGCTTATGTTCCCCACGTGGAGAAATTTCTGATGTTTGTCGAAGGGTTTCAGCTCAACCAGATACCTGTCGCCCATTCCATTGAGGAAGCCGTCCACATGGCAAAGGCATTGAAGAGGAGTCCCCTGAGTTGACCATGAGCTGGAAGACCTCCTTTTCTTCTTGGATGCCGAATTCAGGCAGTGCGTTCTTTCGGTTTTGCTTTGGTATGGATCAAGGGGCCGTTGCTCAAATCGATTTTATGCTTCGATCCTCCGTTTCGCGAGACATGAACGGAAAAGTCATACGAATTCAAGATACCACCGTTCGCCCTGAGCTTGTCGAAGGGGAAAGGGTTGGTTTGGGCAACAACCCGTCAAGAGAAGGCATACCGGTAGAAAACCTTGACAGAAATTGAGAAGACCGATTAAATTGAATGGGACCCTTCGGCGACGAGTTGAAGGGAGGGGACGCTTGTCGGTCGAAGTGACGTCGAAGGAAAAATGCAAAGAATTTCTGCCATCCTCCTCGGGGCAGGCGAATCAAAAAGAATGGGGGTTGACAAATTATCGCTTCCCTGGGGAGGAAAGACCATGTTGGAGCGGTGTTTCGAAACTCTATTGAGATCCGAGGTGCATGAGCTGATCGTCGTCCTGAGCACCCGAAATAAGGGGGCACGGAATTTGTTCCTGGGAGGAAAGGTAAGAATTGTAATCAATCCCCTATTCAAAAAGGGAATGAGTGCCTCTATCCGGAGAGGTCTCCGGGAGATCGATTCTCGTTGCCACGGAATTCTCATCGCCCTCGGGGATCAACCTCTTCTCAAAACACGCACGATCAACGCCTTGATTCAGGCTTTCAACCAGGGAGAGGGAGGAATTATCGTTCCTTCTTTTCGAGGCACTCGGGGACACCCGGTCATTTTTCATAGAAGATTTAAAAGGGAGTTGTCGAATCTGAAAGGGGATGTTGGCGGTAGATCGATTATCGAAAGCCACCCCGAGGATGTACGAGTGGTCACTGTGAAGTCGGCGGGGGTCATAAAGGATATCGATACCTGGCCGGCTTATAAGTCGCCAAACCTGGCTGCGCCCGATCTGGGAAGGGAGAAGGTCTGAGAGGGGGCGGAGGAGAAAGAGAATACAGATGAAGCCAAAAAAAGGAATCGACGAATTGACTATTTTGATCCGAGGGGGCGGGGAGGTAGCCAGTGGGGTTGCTTACCGACTTCACCAGGCCCATTTCAAAATATGCATGACCGAGATTTCGCATCCCCTTGCCGTGAGAAGGGAAGTGGCTTTCAGCGAAGCGATCTATGAGGGTGAGAAAGAGGTGGAGGGAGTTCGGGCAAAATTGATCTCCAAGCCAGAGGAAATAGAATCCTTGTGGAAGAAAGGCGAAATCCCAATGCTTGTGGATCCCGACGGGAAGAAGACGAGGACTTTTTTGAAGCCCGACATCCTGGTGGATGCCATCATAGCCAAAAGGAATCTGGGGACTCAGATCCATGATGCGCCTTTGGTCATTGGCCTCGGCCCGGGCTTTACGGCAGGAAAAAACGTCCATATTGTGGTCGAAACGAACCGGGGGCATGGGCTGGGCAAGATGCTCTTGAGCGGGACGGCGGAGCCGGATACGGGTATTCCCGGTGAGATCGGTGGGTATGCGATGGAGAGGGTTCTTCGGACGATGAAGAAGGGGATTTTCCATCCGCAGAAGTCGATTGGAGACCGGGTCACCGAAGGGACGGTAGCGGCTGTAGCAGACGATTACCCGATTATCGCTAAAATCAGCGGCATCATTAGAGGGCTTCTTCGAGAAGGGGTAGAGGTAAAGAAGGGAATGAAGGTAGGCGATATCGATCCGAGGGGTAAAAAGGAATCCTGTTTTACCGTCTCAGATAAGGCGAGGGCCATTGGGGGAGGAGTCCTCGAGGCTATTTTATACAAATTCAACGAGTGAATCAGGATGGACCAAACAGCAACGGGTTTCTTTCATTTCAATTTATTGTTTCACCATGGCCTCACGCTCAATCTCTGATGCAGCATCATCTGAATTCATACGGAGCAGGGTCAAAAGATCATCTATTCCACCGTTAAGGAGTTCGTGAAAAAAAATCAAAAAGAGGAAAGACGGGTGGGTTCGCTGGTCGAAGCTTTGGGCATCGAGGCAAAAGAAGTGATCAGTATCGTCGGAGCGGGCGGAAAAACGACACTGATGTTTCGCCTTGCCGGGGAGTTGTCCCTCAGAGGAAAGAAAGTGGTCACAACGACAACGACGAAGATATTAGAACCTACTCTGGGGGAAACGGGTTTTCTTTTTGTTGCTTCGGACGAGGAGAGAATCAAGGATTTTGTAAGGGGTCACCTCGGTCAATATGATCATGTTACCATTGCCCGCGAGAGACTTGAATCCGGGAAATTGAAAGGAGTGACTCCGAGTCTGGTCGATGAGCTATGCCGTTTCCCGGGGGTTGATGCGGTCATCATAGAAGCCGATGGCGCCGCCCGTCGACCCGTAAAAGCACCGAGGGAGGGTGAGCCTGTCATTGCCCAAAGTACATCGTTAACCGTGGGGATTTTAGGAGTAGACGGGCTGGAGATGAAATTGAGCGAGGAGAACGTTTTTCAGCCAGAAAGGGTCTCAAAGATCACCGGAATTCCTATAGGGCAAAGGCTGACCGACGAAGCGATGGCAATCCTGGTGACTCATCCCGAAGGCATCTTGAGAGGAACTCCATCATCATCGAGAGTGATTGCTTTTCTCAACAAAGTGGATATTCCAAACGGCTTAGAAAAGGCAAAGCGCATTGCACACAAAATTCTTGACAAAAAGCACAAACAGATCGAAAGAGTCGTCCTGGGACGGTTGAAAAGTGATCCGCCGGTAGCAGAGGTGATTTTTTCATAGGAATCTGTTACTGAAAGATAATCGGTCCTATGACAATGGGAAGGATAGGGATGACCCCCTTCTTCTGAGGGAGATGCTGAGCGATCCGGGAGGCATGGAATGAGGTATCCGAAGATTTTTTTAGGAGGACTTCTTCTATTTCTTGGCCTGGCCTCTTTTGGCACGGCGGAAGACTACGGTCTGCAGTATTTCTTGTCAAAAGCCTCATCCAAGTCTATCGAACTTTCCAAGAAAGAGAAAACGGAATTGTTCAATCAATTGGATGAAATGGTAAAACAAGCTCAAGGGATTCGAACAAAACTCATTGAGACCCTTCAGGTAGGGGAAACGGATGTTCGATATCAGGAAGGGAAATTTTGGATGGCCAAGCTGGAGGAGGATCAGGGATCGATCGAAACGGGATTTCAACAGATTAAACTGTTGAGGGAGAAACCAACCGGCCTCATTGCCTCAATTAGACTTTATAAATCTTTGAAAGACCTCTCGTCGAATTTTAATGCCTATAATAATTTGCCCTCCTTCTCTGCCTTCGTTGGAGATTTTGCTCCTGAAATGGAGCTGTGGGCTAATCCGGTTTTTTATGAACTGTGCCTCTTGCCTCTTGCTCGTTCAAAGGATATAGAAAAAGCGCCAGCGCAGAAACCAATCCCAAAGGGGAAAAAACCATAGGCAGGTGAAGGCAACCCGGGAAAATTCCGCGCAGGTTCTTCTAAATACTCTCATGGTAAAGGATAACGATCATGCAAGACATTTATTCTGAAATCATAAAAGCCCTTGAGAAGAAGGAGAAGGTAGCATTAGCCACATTGATTAATCGGGTGGGCTCTGCCCCAAGAGCTGTGGGCGCGAAATATTTGATTAGGCAAGATGGCACTTCCTTTGGCTCCATCGGGGGGGGGTGCGTCGAGGCAGAGGTGTGGCAGGAAGCTCAAAAAGTCATGGAGAAGCGCGAAGGAAGGGTTCTCCATTTTGACCTGACATCCGAGCAGCTGGCGGAAGGCGGCCTGGTCTGCGGAGGGAATATCGACATCTTTTTGGAACCCCTGCGAGAAGATTTCTTGGATGTCTATCAGGAGGCAAGGAGGGTGAGAATGGGAGGAGGATCGGCGATCCTCGCTACGCCGGTCCTGGTGAATGGTAATTTCCCTAAAGGGCGAAGGTTTAAAGGTATTGATAAAAAACTCTGGAGAAAAGGTGGGTTCTTTATTGGGTGGAGCGGAATTAGAAAAGAAGGTTTTGAGCGAAGGGGAGGAAGTGTTAAGAAATAGAAAGCCAAGAATATTGGCTTTGAGTCATGAAGACGCGAGTATGGAAATACTTCTGGAGCCTGTCTTTTGTGAGCCGACGGTTTACATCTTTGGAGGAGGTCATGTTTCTGAACAAGTAGCACCTCTTGCCAAGAATGTTCATTTTAAGGTGGTGGTCATTGATGACCGCGAGATATTTGCCAATCGAGAGCGTTTTCCAGAGGCGGATGAAGTCATCGTGTCAGAATTTGAGAAGTGTTTTGACCGACTCAGCATTGATGAGTCCTCCTATTTGGTCATCGTCACCCGGGGACATCTTTATGATGGTATTGTACTGGAACAGGCACTCAAATCCAAAGCCCGTTATATCGGTATGATCGGTTCAAGAAAGAAAATTGGGACCCTCTATCAAAGTTTAACCGCGAAGGGGATCGCTAAAGAGGCCCTGGGTCGAGTCCATGCGCCCATTGGAATTGAAATCAACTCCGAAACTCCCGAAGAGATCGCGGTCAGTATCGTGGCAGAATTGATTAAAGTGAGAGGAGAATCCATTTCATCAACCAGCCCGGTTCGAGGAAGAGCCCTCTAAACATAGAATCGATTTATCCCCATTCTCGTTGATTCCTCAGTTTTTGAGCTGGGTAGTTGGGTCGCCGAAGAGGATCCAGGTTCGGCGGACATCGGGGTCAGGGGTGGCAGCCTTGGCCCTTTTTGACGGCCTCGCCGAGAGTGATGGGTTCCCCATTGAAGAGAACCCTTATTAATTCCCGGTTCATCATGGCCTGCGCCTCTGGCTCCGTCAATCCCGAAGAAGCCCAAACTGCGACGGCTCCCCCACCTTCGGCCTTCAACAATGCTTCGGAAAGACTCTCCGTATACACATCTTGAAACATTCCGTTGAAACAGGTCATGTTGATAAAAAAGGGTAAACGCCAACCATTGGTCAATGTGACTCGCATCCCCCGAGTTCAGGATGCCCCCATTCCAGAGCTCCACTGAACCATGACCAAAGTAGTTAACCAGTGAAGGCCCCTGGTTAATGCTGGCGATCAGCGCATTCCTCGCCTCCCCATCCGTGCCAAAGTCGCCCCGGAAGATCTTTCGAACCACGATAGAGGATGGAAGAAGTCCCCTGAGCTCCTCACTGACCGTTTCATAATTGAACGTGTCATTGATATCTGCTACGAACACCGCCTCTTGCATCGGAGCCGCCTGCCTATAACCCACGATCTTCGAAACCAGGACATCCAATTCCTCCACCGTCCGAACAGGCAACCGCCCAATCGCCATCTCCGGAAGTCCATCATCATTAAAGTCCACAAACCAATCATCCGAAGCTGTCTCAAGATAAGCCGTGTCAATCAACTTCGTCGGCACAAAGTCGACATCACCCAATCCCAGGAAGTTTCGAGGATCAAAACTTCCATCCCCCACCAAGAGCACATATTGAGGCGCTTTTTTCCAATGCGTTCTTGCCCAGGCCAAAAGGTCCTTGATTGCTCTGGGACTCTTCTGACCAAAATTAAACTCGTCATAAAGATCCCCTACATCCATCAACTCCACCGATAAACCCTGAGACTCCCGATCCCTTCTCAGGGGCTCCATGCTCTTGAGAAAATCCCGATGAGAAATGATGACCAGATCCGCACCATTGGACCCTAGATACCAGGACGAAGGCCCATTCGCCTCCACCTTGGCCGGACTTTTGATTCTCCCCTCAGTAAACGCATAAAGGGCATGACTTCCAGACCCATTCACGGTCAAGGAAAGGGTGAATCCTGAAGCGCCTGTATTCACCTTTCCTGTGATCTCCTGAATCTTCTGAGGGTCGGTGATATCGACCACACGAATCCGAGAATCGCTGAACCCTTCAATCAAAAGCTGCCCGGGTTTATCAACGGTAAAACGCAGCGCATCATCGTCTGCCCCATAGGTGTGCCAGTAGGTCAATCGGATGACGTCCACTAAACTTACATCCAAGTCCCCACCCTCTGGCACCAGGGTTACCAGATTCTCCCCCTCCAAAAGCAGCGACTGGGGAACGGACCATCGCCCGATTCCTAGGGATTGCTCCTCAAAGACCACCTCCCCAACTTCCACCTCGTTGAGAAACACCTTCACCCGATGAGAAGCATGGGTTACTCCCTGAAGGACCACCTCGAGGGAGGCCTTCCCAGAAGATGCCGGATCTGGATGAGGAATGTTCAAGAGCTGATTTACAGGGGCCCCGGCAATAATCGACCCGAAGAAGTTAGAGGCCTCCCCATTCTTGAGAGCCGCAAAATAGATCGTCCGGTCTCTCTTCTCCACCAGATAAGGAAAACCCGAGATTCCTAACGACGCTCCTTTCCCCTGATAGACCTGTATCCGCTTCCCTGGCTTCGTTCCCTCAATCAGCCAGTAGACCCTTGCGTCCGTTGAAAGGGTATCCAATCCAACTCCATAAAACTCGATGGTGTCCTGAGGATCAAACCGACTATCCGCCTCGCCTCTCACACACATCGGTTGTTCCACTCCGTCCACGTAGAGTTGCAAGTAGCGAGGATTGACCATCGGATTTACTCCTGCTGCCACTAACTCAGGCTGCGTCACTCGATACCATCCTTGCTCCTTAATGGTGAGTTTCACCGAAGGCCTGCCAGCTAAAAGCTGCTGCATCGTAGCAACGAGGGATGAGGACTGAGAACTAGGCAAGGATTGAGAAAGGAGTGATGAGGGCTGAGTCTCAACTGAGGTTCCTGCCTTAAGTGACTTCCCCGCCGAAGCGGGCTTTGCGTAGGCGGGAGTGATCCTCGACCCCAGTGCTCCTTTACCCTCCATCAAAAACGGATTCCTTTTGAGCCTCTCTTTCAGGTCATGAACCCTCCAGTACTGGTCATATTTCTCCTCCAACCTCGTCCCAAGCTCGCTCAAAAACTCCGGCTTGACGGTTTTGGGTAAAGGCTTTCCAAGTACGAACGGGACAACGGGCCCATGCCACGTCCTCTTTCCACTAAGATCCGTATCCTCAAGCCAATACCGCACCGTACCAACTCCCGAAGACTGAGGACTGAGTGAAGAGGTGTCCCACCAGTGATAAGAACGGCCTGCCCCAAGGGATGTGCCTGACCCCGCAAGCAATGCCGAACCTGCAATAAGATCCGGAGTCAAACGAACAAGCTCGCCATTCTCCTCCCGATAAACATGAAACCCGAGGTTATTCACCTCGAAGCCGGTTTTCCATTTCAGTAAAAACGCTGCATCATGCTTGGCGGCCGTAAAAGAAACCAGCTTCACTGCAGTCGGATTCGCTGGCTTGATCGCTACGGCGCCTATAGACCACTGACGACCGTTAGCCAGGCTCCAGGACATGAGCACGTTCCCTCCACCATTCGGCCCCGGTTCGGTGCTGCCTGCACCATTCTCTTTCGCAGCGTTGCCACCCGGGTTTGTCGTCATTCGGTTCCATCGTTGTGATTGACTGGGATTTACGACCAACGTCTCAGAATTATTCTGTTTACCGACCACATCAATGACGACCTCACCTTCATTGACGCCCGTGACAGTTACATTAGGCGCATTACTGTTTCCTGTAGCCGAAAAAAAAGTGCCCAAGGGAGCCGTCTGACTCACACCCGTGAATGAAACTGCCCCTACGACAAAAGCAGCCGTATTTGCCCCTGTCAGCGTGACAACGACATTGTTGGTTCCAGTGGCCGGCGCCACTAATCTCCATATCTCAACTCGGCTGCGGTTTCCGTTGGCCCTAAAACCAGCCCGTGTAAGGCCGACACCGCCGTAAGTAACGGTGTTAACTGTATCACCAGCACCTGTATTGCGGATTGACACACCAACGATTAAGAGGCGGTTCGTGCCTGCTGCACCAATTGTGTGCGAAAAGGTGAGGCTATTCAGGAGGCTGGCCCCCGTATCCGCACTCGAGACCGCATCAAGGTTGATACCCTGTGCTCGGACTTGTGCAAGCGAAACAAAACAGAGCAAAAAACTAAGCAGAATCAGAAAAAAGAAGGTTCTTTTTAGCATTCAGCCCCTCCTCCTTTTAATCAAATAAGGTAGCTGTCCAAAGTCTGTTTAACGATTCAGAGCAAGAGTAATACCATGTCTCCTTGTCATCCTTAACCCGTTGTAATTGCTATATTTTCTATAGGGGATAGTTCTGAAAAATCAGTAAAATGGCCAATTTTTGTCCGTTTATATTCAATTTGTAGATAGATCTGCCTGATAGAGGTCTGTGAGATGGATCTTCATTCAAGGGATGCTTCGAATGATCGACCTTCGTTCTCCCTCAGTTTTTGAGCTGGGTAGTTGGGTCGCCGAAGAGGATCCAGGTTCGGCGGACATCGGGGTCAGGGGTGGCAGCCTTGGCCTTTTTGACGGCCTCGCCGAGAGTGATGGGTTCCCCATTGAAGAGAACCCTTATTAATTCCCGGTTCATCATGGCCTGCGCCTCTGGCTCCGTCAATCCTGAAGAAGCCCAAACTGCGACGGCTCCCCCACCTTCGGCCTTCAACAATGCTTCGGAAAGACTCTCCGTATACACATCTTGAAACATTCCGTTGAAACAGGTCATGTTGATAAAAAAGGGTAAACGCCAACCATTGGTCAATGTGACTGCATCCCCCGAGTTCAGGATGCCCCCATTCCAAACCTCCACTGAACCATGACCAAAGTAGTTAACCAGTGAAGGCCCCTGGTTAATGCTGGCGATCAGCGCATTCCTCGCCTCCCCATCCGTGCCAAAGTCGCCCCGGAAGATCTTTCGAACCACGATAGAGGATGGAAGAAGTCCCCTGAGCTCCTCAATAACCGTTTCATAATTAAACGTGTCATTGATATCTGCTACGAACACCGCCTCTTGCATCGGAGCCGCCTGCCTATAACCCACGATCTTCGAAACCAGGACATCCAATTCCTCCACCGTCCGAACAGGCAACCGCCCAATCGCCATCTCCGGAAGTCCATCATCATTAAAGTCCACAAACCAATCATCCGAAGCTGTCTCAAGATAAGCCGTGTCAATCAACTTCGTCGGCACAAAGTCGACATCACCCAATCCCAGGAAGTTTCGAGGATCAAAACTTCCATCTCCCACCAAGAGCACATATTGAGGCGCTTTTTTCCAATGCGTTCTTGCCCAGGCCAAAAGGTCCTTGATTGCTCTGGGACTCTTCTGACCAAAATTAAACTCGTCATAAAGATCCCCTACATCCATCAACTCCACCGATAAACCCTGAGCCTCCCGATCCCTTCTCAGGGGCTCCATGCTCTTGAGAAAATCCCGATGAGAAATGATGACCAGATCCGCACCATTGGACCCTAGATACCAGGACGAAGGCCCATTCGCCTCCACCTTGGCCGGGCTTTTAATTCTCCCCTCAGTAAACGCATAAAGGGCATGACTTCCAGACCCATTCACGGTCAAGGAAAGGGTGAATCCTGAAGCGCCTGTATTCACCTTTCCTGTGATCTCCTGAATCTTCTGAGGGTCGGTGATATCGACCACACGAATCCGAGAATCGCTGAACCCTTCAATCAAAAGCTGCCCGGGTTTATCAACGGTAAAACGCAGCGCATCATCGTCTGCCCCATAGGTGTGCCAGTAGGTCAATCGGATGACGTCCACTAAACTTACATCCAAGTCCCCACCCTCTGGCACCAGGGTTACCAGATTCTCCCCCTCCAAAAGCAGCGACTGGGGAACGGACCATCGCCCGATTCCTAGGGATTGCTCCTCAAAGACCACCTCCCCAACTTCCACCTCGTTGAGAAACACCTTCACCCGATGAGAAGCATGGGTTACTCCCTGAAGGACCACCTCGAGGGAGGCCTTCCCAGAAGATGCCGGATCTGGATGAGGAATGTTCAAGAGCTGATTTACAGGGGCCCCGGCAATAATCGACCCGAAGAAGTTAGAGGCCTCCCCATTCTTGAGAGCCGCAAAATAGATCGTCCGGTCTCTCTTCTCCACCAGATAAGGAAAACCCGAGATTCCTAACGACGCTCCTTTCCCCTGATAGACCTGTATCCGCTTCCCTGGCTTCGTTCCCTCAATCAGCCAGTAGACCCTTGCGTCCGTTGAAAGGGTATCCAATCCAACTCCATAAAACTCGATGGTGTCCTGAGGATCAAACCGACTATCCGCCTCGCCTCTCACACACATCGGTTGTTCCACTCCGTCCACGTAGAGTTGCAAGTAGCGAGGATTGACCATCGGATTTACTCCTGCTGCCACTAACTCAGGCTGCGTCACTCGATACCATCCTTGCTCCTTAATGGTGAGTTTCACCGAAGGCCTGCCAGCTAAAAGCTGCTGCATCGTAGCAACGAGGGATGAGGACTGAGAACTAGGCAAGGATTGAGAAAGGAGTGATGAGGGCTGAGTCTCAACTGAGGTTCCTGCCTTAAGTGACTTCCCCGCCGAAGCGGGCTTTGCGTAGGCGGGAGTGATCCTCGACCCCAGTGCTCCTTTACCCTCCATCAAAAACGGATTCCTTTTGAGCCTCTCTTTCAGGTCATGAACCCTCCAGTACTGGTCATATTTCTCCTCCAACCTCGTCCCAAGCTCGCTCAAAAACTCCGGCTTGACGGTTTTGGGTAAAGGCTTTCCAAGTACGAACGGGACAACGGGCCCATGCCACGTCCTCTTTCCACTAAGATCCGTATCCTCAAGCCAATACCGCACCGTACCAACTCCCGAAGACTGAGGACTGAGTGAAGAGGTGTCCCACCAGTGATAAGAACGGCCTGCCCCAAGGGATGTGCCTGACCCCGCAAGCAATGCCGAACCTGCAATAAGATCCGGAGTCAAACGAACAAGCTCGCCATTCTCCTCCCGATAAACATGAAACCCGAGGTTATTCACCTCGAAGCCGGTTTTCCATTTCAAGTAAAAACGCTGCATCATGCTTGGCGGCCGTAAAAGAGACCAGCTTCACTGCAGTCGGATTCGCTGGCTTGATCGCTACGGCGCCGATGGCCCACCCGAGGCTGCTTGTGCTAGACCAGTTCATGGTGACGGTGCCGCCTCCATCCGGGCCCGGTTCGGTACTATCACCACCTATAACGTCATAGTAACTACCACTACTTGTGGCCCTGTTCCAGCGCTGGGTTTGGCCGGATCCTGGCGAGATTGCGGGGCTTGCATTGCGTCTCGCTACCGTGTCTATCACAACGTCACCTTCATTGACGGTCGTGACGTTTACGCTTGGTGTAGTACTCGTACCCGTTGCAGAAAAGAAAGTGCCAGGCGGAATAGTTTGGCTCGCACCTGTAAATGAGATAGCTCCGGCGACGAAGTTTGTTGTCCCCGAAAGCGTGACGACGACGTTGTTTGGTCCCGTAGCCGGACCTGCTAAGGCCCATGTCTCGGAGCGAACAAATCCAAGCCGAAGCGGAAATAAACTCTCAAACCAAAATCCGCTAATGCCGCCGACAGAGGTGAGAGCATTTCCACCATAAGTTACACTTGTAACAGTATAATTATTGAAGCCCGTGGTACAGATTGACACCCCAACGACCAGGAGGCGGTTCGTACCTGCTGCACCAATTGTGTGCGAAAAGGTGAGGCTATTCGATGCAGCACCGCCCGTATCTGCACTTGAGACCGAATCAAGGTTGATCCCTTGTGCCTGGACCTGTGCAAGCGAAACAAAACAGGCCAAAAAACTAACCAGCATGAGAAAAAAGAAGGTTTTTTTCAGCATTTATTCCCGCCTCCTTCTAATTAAAATAGGGTACTTGCCCAGCGATATATCCTTCATGAGATTAGAGTTAAGCTAGTCATGAGCATCTGAATCCTTTGGGATTGACATTTGCCATTCCGATGAAAACGGGAATCAGAAGGCTGAAAGAAAAACTGGATTTTTTGCTTTGACAGAAATGATGAGCAAAAGAACAAGAATGTTTAAAGCGGACTTCAGGTCGATAATATGGTTAAGAACCCGTCGCCTTCGAGGCGAGGACGGTTTAGTTTATTGATGACATTCCCTTGGTATGTTCTGGATTAGATAAATGAGCCCTCACCCAAAGGATGCTTTGGATGATCGACCTTTTGAAACGAGATCCACAAAGATGAGCAGTATACAATATTCTTGATTTCCAGCCATCGAGGTCAATGAGATCGCCGTTTCGCTCAACAGAAACCACTTTACCTAAAGCTTGATCCGCCTCCACAGGTTCATCACAAGTGGACGAAGCGTCACCACGTAAAATAAAAAAGGTACCGAGGACTGAGTTCTGGGGGTTGAGTAAAGTCTTTTTTCTTCCTATCCGCACCACACGGTGCGCAATCACACCCCTGCCATTATGATGGAGAAGAATGTCTCTTCGCTTGACCTGAGATGGGACCACAGGTTCAACGGTGATCCTCTCTCCGTCTTTGATGGTGGGATACATGCTCCATCCCTTCGCATAAAACCGAACACCATAGCCCTGGCGCAAAAGCCCTGTGGCAACATCCGTGAATAGGCAAAGAGGGCTGGGGGAAGAGGATGGTGAGATGACTCTATCTTTTGAATTCCTCATAATTGATGGCTCAAGGACGCCTCTAAGAATTACCAATTTGTCACTTCCGCCCCGTATCCAGTACGGGGTAAACTCCCGCGGGAGGCCGGTATTATTAGGAGCTTCTGGATTCCTGCTTTCGCAGGAATGACATTCTTAGGAGTAGCCTCAACATAAGTGTTGCATTGGAAAGGGAGTTGGGGGGGTGAGTCTGTCAGGTCAATCCATCAATGAACTCTGCTATTCGCTCATCAGGGAAGAACGTCAATTCGTAGCAAGGGATCGTTTTCACGACTTCCTCAAGAAAGGCCAATATGAATTCGATCGCCTGTTGATGATAGAAGGGAGGGAAGCAGGAGGTAAAAAGGCGCGAGACAGCTTCTGCTTTCCCGAGAGGGACAAGCCTATTTTTTTCTCCATGCCGCAGGAAGAAGATCTTCGTGAGGTGTCCCTTTTCAGGAGAGGCTATCTCTGCCTCTCCGTGCCAGGGTGTTCCGTACATCCATATCCTTTGACTCTTTCTTCGGAGGACAATCCGATCATCACTTAAAATCTTCACCTGGTTTAACTTCTGATAGAGCCTCGCCATGGTTGTCTTGCCCGCTCCTGACTGGCCCACAAAGAGATGGGCTTCGCCCGACGGAATGAGAACTCCACAGGCATGGACCTCCACGCCCTCTCTCATTGCTAAAAAATGAGTGACGGTGAGTTCGTCCAAGGGGTATTCGAGCGGGTAAACAGGTTGATCAAGTTTAAAAGAAGAGCAATTAAGAAGGATTTCGCACTGGGTGAATTTGTTATTAAAGGAGGCTATCTTATAGGGATGAGGCCCAAGGGCGGGAGAGGTGAAACGGAAAAGGTAAGATCCATTCTGCTGATACAATTGCCAAAGGGCACCGGAGTCAAAGATCTTTTTACCCCATGTTCTTTGAGATAGGTTTCCCCAAAGGGCTTGAATGTTCACATCAGGTTTCCTTGGGGAAACGATAAACTGTCTTCACGGCCCCTCAGGCTGGACTTTCATATGAGGGCTATCAGCAGCGATGTGAAGGGTAATGTCTGCGACTCTGATAAAGAATGAGGAGTGAGTGCTCATTGTGCAATCCTCGTCCTCGTGGATTTAAGAACCATTACTAAGGCAAGAAAGGGTGGAACAAGCGGATGACAGTGGCCCGGCGACCTGTGGTGCTCTTACAAAATCCCAAAACCGCCTCTTCGGGTCTCAGCGGCA
>CAVPSJ010000014.1:0-370490 GCA_963708295.1 uncultured delta proteobacterium
CCTTTCGTTGAGCTCCGTGAGGGAGCGGGTTCACGTGACGTCCCGTTGAAGGACGAACCGGGTTCCGGCGGCGACCGACGCATCTCGATCGACCAGGCCCCGGTCGAGCCGACTACGTGACGTCGCGACGTATCGTCCGGACGACGCCGGCGGCGAGCGGGACCGCCACCCAGAAGAGGACCGAGACCGAGATCTGCGGCACGTGACCGCCCCATTCGTTCTCGAGCACCCAGTTCCAGGTTGTGGACATGTCGATCCAGTCAGCGACCAGCGTCGATGCGGTGCCGAGCAGCGCGAACGGCGACGGGGAGGGCGAAGGAGGCGGCGATGGCCGTCGCCGAGCTCTGCAGCAGCGCCCCGAGCGCGACGCCGGCGAGGACATTGAGGAGCACGAAGAGCAGATAGCCGGTGATGGCGCCGACGGTCAGGTTCGCCTCCAGGGCGCGGCCCGAGGCCGACGCCAGCCCGAGGCCGGCGGCGGTGACCACCCCGCCGAAGACCGCAGCACCACCACCCAGTATCAGCGACGCCGCCAGCTTGGCGTTGACGACTCGGATGCGTCGCGGTTCCTGGGTGAACGTGGTGATGACGCTGCGTTGGCTCCATTCACCGGTGAGCATCAGGATCGCCACCACGGGCAGGAGGATCACCTGCGCGAGGGCGGCAACGCTCGAGGTAGCTCGTGTAGGTCTGATCGAAGCTCGTTGGGGCGAGGATCGGCGCCAGCATCATCCCTGCGGTCGACAGCGCCGACGAGAGCGAGGAGCCAGCGGGCGGCGCGGGTATCGGTGGCCTTGGCCCACTCGACCCGGACAAGCCGTGGGAACGGGATCGGTCCGAGGGCCGACGACGGTGCCGCCTCGATGCCGAGGGTTCGAGGGGAGAGTGGACGTGGTCATGCTGCAGCCTCCTGGGGCGGAGCCGCCTTGGCGGCGGTGAGAGAGAAGAACAGCTGCTCCAGCCCGTTGGTCTCGGACTGACGCAACTCGGTGAGCAGCACCTGGTGGTCGCGGGCGACGCCCGCCAGCACCTCGGTCGTGACCCGACCACCGGAGACGTCCACGGTGAGCACATCATCCGGCCCGGCGACGTAGTCGATCCGCGCAGCTTGGAGCGCCGCGGCCAGTGCAACGGGGTCGGGGCTGCGCACGAGGATCGTGGAGCTGGCAAGCAGATCGTCCAGCCGACCGGCGGCCACCACGGCACCGTCGGAGATGACGACGAGATGATCGGCGGTGGCCTGCACCTCGTGGAGCAGGTGACTCGACAGCAGCACCGTGCCGCCATGGTCGGCGAAGTCGCGCAGGAGCGTTCGCATCCAGGCGATGCCCTCGGGATCGAGCCCGTTCGCCGGTTCATCGAGGATCAGCGCCGCCGGTTCACCGATGAGGGCCTGGGCGATGCCGAGGCGCTGGCGCATGCCGAGTGAGTAGGTCCCGACCCGCTTCTCCGCGGCATCGGCGATCCCGACGAGGTCCAACAGGTGCTCGACCCGCCTCGTGTGAACGCCTGCCAGCCGCGCTGCGATCGTGAGCGTCGCCCGGCCACTGCGCCCGGGATGCATCGCAGACGCGTCGAGCAGCGTCCCGACCACGCGCGTCGGGTTGGGCAGCTCGACGAACGGTCGGCCGTCGATGGTCGCCGTGCCGCGATCGGGTCGCACCAGCCCGACGATCATCTTCAGCGTGGTGGACTTGCCGGCGCCGTTGGCCCCGAGGAAACCGGTGATGGTCCCGGGTTCGCAGCGCAACGAGACGTCGCGGACGACCGGAACCTTCGTTGTAGCTCTTGGTGAGAGCGGTTGTCGTGATCATGTGGCCAGCCTGAACCGCCCGGTGCGCCGGCGCATCGGGCGGACGGCCACGATCCGATGTCCGAAGGGACGGCTGGCCGCTACCGACGTCTCGCCTTTCGTTGGTTGCAGTGTCGACTTTCGTCGATGTTGCACGGGGCGCCCGGGCCGTACGCTCGGGTCATGTCCTGGCTGCGCAGATGGTGGGCCCAGACCGCCCCCACGGCGATGCTGGCACCGAGCGACTCGGCTCATCCCGACACGGTGGCGCCCAGGACTGCGCGTGACTGGTCCGTCGACGCCGGTGCGTTCGTCATCGCCGCCGCTCTCGGCGCCCTCATCCTGAGCGTCACCGTGGACGACGCCGCCAATCGGATGACCTCGGGGCAGGTGGCCACCGACGCCGTGTTCGGAGCCCTCTGCTGTCTCTCACTGTGGTGGCGGCGGCGCTGGCCGTTCGGGGTGGCGCTGGTTTGCGTCCTGTTGGGCGCGTTCTCGACGTTTGGCACGGTCGCCGGTCTGCTCGCACTGTCCTCGCTGGCTGTGCACCGCCATGTCCGGCCCGCCCTGCTCGTCGCCGCGCTGTTCGTTCCGTCCGCAGTGGTGTGCTCGATCTGGCTCGGGCGGACCAATACCTGGTCGGTGATGCTGCCGACGACGGCGCTTGCCGCCGCCGCAACCGCATGGGGCATGTTCGTCCGCGCCCGGCGTCAGCTCCTCTCCACCCTGCGCGACCGTGCCCAACGGGCCGAGGCCGATCAGCTCGTCCGCGCCGAAAGTGCCCGCCTGGCCGAGCGAACCCGCATCGCACGGGAGATGCACGACGTGCTCGCCCACCGCATCTCCCTGGTGGCGCTGCACGCCGGTGCGCTCGAGGTCGCACTCGACCTGCCTCCCGCCCAGGTGCGGGAGAGCGCAGCGCTGTTGCGGTTGACGGCCCACCAAGCGCTGGAAGAGCTGCGGGACGTGATCGGCGTGCTGCGGGAGGAGCCGGGGCAGGAGCGGCCGTCGACGGTGCCACAACCGACGTTGGCTGACATTCCACGCTTGGTGGAGGAGACTCGCCGTTCCGGCGCAAAGATCGACTTCGAGATGCAGGTGGACGGTGCAGCTGCCGCACCTGGCCCCTTGGGTCGTGACGCATACCGCATCGTGCAGGAAGCGCTGACCAACATCAGCAAGCACGCTCGCGGCACCCTCGCCCAGGTTCGCGTGGCGGGAGCGCCGAACCGCGGCCTGCACGTCAGCGTTCGGAACCCACCCGCAGTGGGCGCCCACGACCGTCCGGCTCTGCCGGGTTCCGGCACCGGCCTCCTTGGTCTGCAGGAGCGGGTGACCCTGGCCAATGGCGTCCTGGTGCACGGACCGGACGCTTCCGGTGACTTCGTCGTCGAGGCCGACCTGCCGTGGTGAAGGTCCGGGTGCTTCTGGTCGACGACGACGCGTTGGTGCGTGCCGGTCTCCGGATGATCCTGTCGTCGTCAGAGGAGCTGGAGGTGGTGGGCGAGGCTGCCGACGGCGCCGACGCCGTCGCGGCCGCGCAGGCGCATCGACCCGATGTCGTCCTGATGGACATCCGGATGCCCGGGATGGACGGCATTGCCGCCACGTCGGCCCTACGCCGTCTTGCGACTCCGCCGCACGTGATCGTCCTGACCACATTCCAGGCCGACGAGCATGTCATGAGCGCGCTTCGGGCCGGCGCCGACGGGTTCCTGTTGAAGGACACCGCGCCCACGGAGATCGTCAACGCAGTGCGCCTCGTGGCTGCAGGAGAAGCGATGCTCTCACCGTCGGTCACCCGCACACTTCTCTCTCACCTCGGCAACGACGAAATGACAGATCGCCGTCGCTTCGCTGCCCAGCGCCTGACGTCGCTCACAGACCGGGAGCGGGAGGTCGCGACTGCGGTGGGGTCCGGCGCATCCAACGCCGAGGTTGCCGCATCTCTGTTCATGAGCGAGGCCACCGTCAAAGCGCACGTCTCGCGTCTTCTCACCAAGCTCGCAGTCACGAACCGGGTGCACATCGCGATTCTCGTGCACGACGCGCAATCGTGACTTGACCGCCATCTCCCTGAGCGCCTTCCCAGGCGGGCTATCGGCCCGGGCCGACTCCAGCGCGAGGTCGGGCTCCGCGAGCTAGCGAACCGGCCTCGGAAGGGTTCCGCTCAGAGTCTGCGATCGTGCGACGCTCGGGGCCGCCACATAACGACGGGCGCGGCGCTCGTGGCGGTCGCGCATACCCGGCGATCGCGCGGTGCGCCGAGTGTCCCATAACCACGACGCCAACGATCCTCATGTGATGCCGATAGGCCCGATGCTTGCGTCAGCAAGCGGTCTCGAAACGTCGTGCTCGGGACGCCACACCGAACGACCAATCGGTCGTTGCCTCCCAGCCACTCGAGTGCTCGATGGCCGTGCGCCCAATGTCCGTGATGGGCGCGGCGGCGCCAGCCTGACCGTGCACAGAACGCGTCTTCTGTTCGGTGTCCGAGAACAACGGGAATGATCCCGAAGCCGTCCGTGTCATCAAACGCCGGATCGGGCCATGGTCTCGGCCGAGTCGCACGCCATCACGGTGGGCGTTCAGTGTTTGTCGGGGCCGAGTCGGCAGGCTGGCCCAGCTCTGGCCCGTAGATCACGTCGATGGCCAGCGCGTGGCTGGGGACCGGGTTCCCGGCGGCGACGGAAGCTCGGAATGCCTGCGACTCCGCAAGGTTGCTCCTCGAAGGCGCGGCGCTGGACGTTTACGCAGCGCTGCCTTGCCGATGTGGGCACGATCGCGGTCCGACGGTCAGGTGGCTGAGCTGAGCTCTCGGACCCTGGCGGTGTCGGTGTGCTGCTGGAAGGTGGTGGCCTTGCCGTCGCGGAAGGTCCAGACCTGGGCCATCTTCACCGAGGCCGGCGCTCCGGTGTCCTTGTGCTTCCAGGAGAGGTGGCCGAGCGTGATGGTTGACGGTGTCACCATCGGCGACGAACTGCTCGGGCGACACGGCGAAGTGGTCGCCGATCTCTCCGAGACGCATGAAGACGCCTTCGAGCACGGCCTGGGGGCCGACGAAGGTGCCGGCGATCGGGTAGCCGTCGGGCTCGACCCACTGGATGTCGTCAGCGAAGGCGGCAAGCGCGGCGGGGACGTCGCCGGCCGCGAAGCTCGCGTAGGCCTGCTCGATGAGCTCCTTGTTCGTGGTGGTCATCTGGAAACCCCTCTCGGCGTGGCGACGGCTGTCGCCTACAGGGAAGGCGTTCGTTCCTGACGTCCACGCGGTTCTTTCGGAACGAACCACCTCATCCTCGTCAGGTGGTCCAGACGATGTCGACCTTCGGTTCGTAGCAGCACTCGACGCCCGTGACGATCGACTCCTCGAGGGTGCGCGGCGACATCCGGCGCTCTTGGACGCCAGCTCCCCGATGGCGTGGCGGATCGTCCTGGTCACGTTGACGCGGGCCTTCTCGGCTGGTGAACCCGACCGCCGGGCCGGCCCCCGAGTCCCGTCGCTCGCTTGAGCTCCTCGATCAACGCCTCACGCTCGGCAGTCTGCTCAGCCTGCCGCTTGCGATCGCCGCGGAGCGCCGCCGCGTGATTCGAGCGCTCGATCCAGCTCGGCGAGGCGTTGTCGATACTTGCGGAGCGCCTCCCGATCGAGCACCGGGCCGGTGTCGGCGGTGGGGAGCGGCTGTCGCTCGATGCTCCGATGAGCGAGAGCGCGGTCACGGGTTGGTGGGGCCACGAGCAGCTCGCGGGAGGTGCCAGAGGCCCTTCAGGTCGGGCATGTGAACGTCGGTGCCGTTGTACTGGATGTGCCAGGTACCGCCGTCTGGCCGAAGCGTCGCTCGGTTCGTCGCCTCGGCCTGCAACAGCCTCCGGAGGAGCGTGTCGATCGACCAGCGATGTCGACCTCGCGTGACTCCTCGGCGAACGGGATCGTGTCGTGGAGGAGCTGCGATGCGGTCGCTATGTCGCCCTGCTTCTCGGCGACCGCAGCGACCGCGAGGAGCGACGAGGCCATCGATCCGTGTACGTAGCCCATGCGGACCGTGCCCAGCTCCTGGCGGACCTGCAGTGCCCGATCCAAGAACCTTCGCGCCGTGACGAGCTCCCCTCGTGCCTCGAACAGCTCGCCCAGGTCGTTGCAGCAGATCATCTCCCCGATCCCGGTCCCGTGCGCGGTACAGAGCTCGTTGCACTCCCTCAACGTCTCGATGGCGCCGGCCTCGTCGCCGGCCGCGTGCGGCCGGGCGTTCCCCAGCTGCCACACGCAGTAGGCCTGGCCCCACGAGCCCGGGTACCCCGACGCGAGCTCGCAGGCGGTCGTGGCGCGCGAGGGGCGGACGCCGGATCTCCGTTGATGGCGTCGCACTCCGCACGGATGCCGTGCAGCATGGCGAGGATGAGCGGCGGTTCGTCCGTGTCGACGGCGGCGACGACCTCGATCCCGGCATCGACGAGCTCGGCCGCGGCGGACCAGTCGTCGGTGTCCTGGGCGAGGAGGAAGGCCTCGCAGAACAGGCCCGTCGCCCGCAGCTCGGCCGGTGGGTCCGGTGCCGCCTCGTGGCCTCGCTCGAGCCAGACGCGACCCTCGTGTAGCCTGCCCTGGGACCACCAGAAGAGGTTGAGGTTCGCCGCCAGCGCCAACACGGCCTCGGGGTCGCAGATTTTAAATTTTTAAAAAACTTTTGGAGCAAAAAAATGAAATGTTATAAATGCAATTCGGATGTGAACAGGTTAAATTATTACTTTGTACCTTCAAAAAGAAAAGAAGGCAAGAGATATTGCATTAAATGCGCAAGAGAAGAAGAAAAAATAATTACTCTTGTATAAATCCGGGTATCTTTAAAAATTTAATTCAAATAAATTTCAGTTTACTATTTTTAAATAATTTTTAATTTATTTTAAAATTATTTTATTTTTGTATCTATTTTTATTTTACCATTGACGGTGTCAATATCAATGCTTCTGTTGCCTGTTGATAAAGATTTATATGATCCTCTTGATGATACTTTATTACCATTTAGATACACGTTGCCGTTAACAGTTCTGCAATTAATATTATAATCCGTTATTTTCCCAGGTAGTCCTGTTGCCTTTACTTTTCCATTTACTGCGTGAAGTTTTATATTAGTTACATCTCCGCTATCTACCGACACTAAACCGTTAATGGTACGGAAATCCAGAACTTTAATGGTGTTTCCTATTGAATAACATCTTCCGTTAGTACTTGATGCACTGATTTGATCAATTTGACTATCAATTAATTTAATAATACCATTTTGAACACTTATATTAGCATTTGCGATCTTTACAGAATTTGTCTCAATCTTTCCGTTTATGGATTTCAGATTAAGGGTATCGATTTTTATTTTATCAGGAATCTGAACCAGTACCAGATTTTGCTTGCTGTGGAACCAGAACCTATGTTTAAATTTCCTGGGAGTGGAACTCACGGCCGGCGCGATCATTCCGCTTTTACTTTTTCTTTCCCCTTTCACAAAACGCTGGATTCCCGCGTACGCAATCGCCGCTGTTTTAGTCATGATCGGGATTTTTGCCATGCGATGCATCATGGTCATCGGGGGATTGACTCTTCCCTTAAGCTGAAGGAATAAAGATGTCCGAAATCAGCCGAAGAGACTTTATCAAATGGGGCGTTGGAGGAATGGCCGTCTTGGCCAGCGGACTTCCGAAGGAAGCGGCCCCAGTAGAAAAAGGAAAAAGCATCTCACGGACGACGGGAAGAATGCGGAAGTCGATCCCCAGTGCTTGCATGATGTGTCCCGCCAGCTGTGGGATCTTGGGATATTTAGAATATGGAAAGGTGGTCAATATCGGGGGAAATCCACTTGATCCGAATAGCCGAGGCAGACTCTGCGCCAAAGGGATTGCAGGACTGAACCATCTTTACAATCCCGATCGCATTCCATTTCCGCTGCGGCGGGCAGGAAAGCGGGGCGAGGGACGATGGAAGCAAATTTCATGGGACGAGGCTTTCCATGAAATCACCCTGCGGCTGAAGGCACTTCAGGCGGAAAGACAACACCACGATTTCGTCCTCCGGAATACCTGGGATTTGTCAAGTAATGATCTGGCCTGGAGATTTGCCTCTGCCTTCGATAGTTCAACGACTTTTCATCAGGCTGTTCTGGAATCTCCCAACGGAGCTTTCGCGATTCATGATGTCGCGGGCCACGCCATGGGGGTGGGGGACGTGGCCCGCACCCGATATATCCTCAATTTCGGAGCGAATCCCTACGAGTCCCATTATTTGTACGTCCCCTTCATCCAGCGGCTGATGGATGCCAGGATCAACCTGGGTGCAAAACTCGTCACCTTTGACGTCAGGATCTCCCAGACGGCGGGGAAAAGCGATGAATGGTTTCCGATCATTCCCGGGACCGACGGTGCAGTAGCCTTGGCGATGGCTTATGTCATTGCGAGCGAAAATCTTTGGGACCGCGGATTCATAGAACAGCAGACCAATACTTCTCCTGCGAAACTCTTGCGACACCTCAGTGCCTATACGCCTAAGAAGGCGGAGGTCCTGAGCGGCGTGCGGGCGTCGGACATCAGACGCATTGCGCTGGAATTTGCTTCGGCAAGGCCAAGTGTGGCCATCGGGGGAGGGGGGGCTCTGAAACATGTCAACGGAACGTCAAACCAAAAGGCTATTCTCCTTCTCAATGCTGTGGTGGGGAGCCTCGATGCGAAGGGAGGGTTTGTCTTTCCCCAGGGCCATCTTCTTGATCCCCCTGATCCAAAACCTCCAAAATCGCGAAGAATGAAACCGGAGTCCCAGAACCTTTTTGTCCGGGTCTCGCAAGGGGCTCAGTCCCTCGGGGTGTTGATGACCCACATGGATAATCCCGTTTATACGGGACCGAATTCAAAGATGATTTCACACGTCCTTCAGGACGAGGGGAAAGTTCCTTTCCATGTTTCGATCGATCCATTTCTCAATGAAAGCAACCTTTTTGCAGATCTCATCCTGCCCGAGGCAACTTATTTGGAACGGTGGGATCTCCTCTCGCCTCCTCCGATGGAAGGCATTCCTTATATTGCTTTGAGGCAACCTCTTGTCAAACCCTTGGGACAGTCTCTCCCCTTTCCAGAGATTCTCATCGAATTGGCCCATCGCGTCGGGAACGGGATGGAGCGATATTTCAGATTTGGAAGGATGGAGCACTATGTCGAAGCCATGATTCGCAAGATTCCAAAGCTGGTGGACGCAGGGGGCATCGATTTCTTGATGGATAAGGGGATTTGGGTCGATCCGGGGACGAAACCGGGGCCAAAAAAATTAAGGACGAGCTCCGGCAAATTTGAATTTGAGCCTTTCCTCCCCTATTCTCCAATTCTTCATCACCAGCAGTTGAGAGCGAACGAATTTCATCTCACCACCTTCCAGTGGAACGTTCATTCTCATGCCCAGACTGCGAACTGCAAATGGCTTGCGGAAATTGTCTATCGAAACCCGCTCTGGATCAATGAAGAGACCGCTAAGAAAATGAGATTGAGCAATGGCGATCGGGTCAGGGTGACCTCTTCGCTGGGATCCATTATCACTCCAGTGCTTGTGACACAAGGGATTCATCCGCGGGTAGTCGCCCTCTCCGACAGCTTGGGGCGCTGGAACTATGGCCGGACTCCCCAAGGAAAACCGTTTCAAAGCCAGGATCCGGAAACCCACCTACTCTGGTGGGGAAAACACGGAACGGGCGTTCATCCAAATCCCATCATCCCAGCCCTGCAGGACCCCTTGGGAGAAGGACAGGGATGGATGGACACAGTGATCAAGGTGGAAAAGGCCTAAGTCCCCCTTCTCCCTTTCTTCCCCCCCACTTGAAGGGGAGGTAGGGGGAATTTAGGCAAACAGACATTCAATGGAAATTTCGAGATGCGAATATTTCGGCGATCACGACATCAGGCGCAGAGAAGGGTAACCTGATTCAGTGATGAATTTCGAATTTCGCCTGCCTGCCGCGCTCTCGGTCAAGACCAGGGGCGATAAGCCGGCACTTCGTATTTCGGTATTATTTCTAACTCGAGGAGGAAAATCATTCATGGAAACAGTTCGATGGATATCGTTAATCGTCATCCTGGGGTTTCTGGGATTGAGCTTTCTCGGTCTTGCCATCAAGATCGTCAGGCAGTATGAACGAGGCGTGGTTCTCCGGTTCGGCCGACTCATCCGAACAAGAGAGCCTGGTTTTAACCTGATCATTCCCCTTGTGGATCGCATGATCAAGGTGGAACTTCGAGTGGTCACGATGGTGGTGGAACCCCAGGTGGTCATCACCAAAGATAACGTCACCATCAAAGTGGACGCTGTGGTCTACTTTATGGTGGTGGATCCCGTTAAGGCCGTTCTGCAGGTAGCCGACTACATCAAGGCAACCACCCAGATTGCCCTTACCACGCTCCGAAGCGTCCTCGGGCAATCGGACCTCGACGAGCTTCTTTTCGAGCGGGAGAAGATCAACAAACGCTTGAGTGAGATCATCGATCAGCATACAGAACCCTGGGGGGTCATGGTAAGCGTCGTAGAGGTGAAGGATGTTCAATTGCCCGATCCCATGCAGCGGGCGATGGCGAAACAAGCAGAGGCGGAACGGGAAAAACGGGCCAAGGTCATCCATGCTCAGGGTGAATACCAGGCTGCAGAAACTCTTCGGCAGGCAGCCCGGATCATTTCCATGGAACCTGCTGCCCTTCAGTTACGATATCTTCAAACACTGACTGAAATCGCCGGCGAAAAGAATAGCACCATCATTCCCATTTCGTTAGACATTGCCAACGGCATCTCCGCCATCGGAAAAAAGGTGGGTGCTCCGGGAATGCTTACGAATGAGTAGTCTCTTATTGATGGGATTACACGCAATATACGATAAATCTATTTTTTGATCGGGCAGATTTCAAATTCGAAGCACAAGGTGCGAAATGGTTTAAACTCTAAACACTAAACTCTAAATCCGAAACAAATCCAAAAGTTAAAGGACACAACGGTTTTGAGTTTTGTGTTTTCTGCATTTGAGTTTGTTTAGAGTTTAGGGTTTCGAGTTTTGAGGTTAACGTCTTTGTTTCGGATCGGAAGATCCGTCTAGTTCCGGCTATGACGGTCAGGAGGAACAGGCTTTGAATTTCAAAATTCCCAAGATTCCGCACCTCCCTTTTTGGGCTTGGAGTTTAGGGGGCGTTCTGGTCGTCCTGGGTGTCAATGCTGCGATTACACTCCCGACCTATACCACGACCAAGAAGGAATTCTGCGTCACCTGTCACCGCCAGCAGCGTGACCCCTCTTTCTGGGAGCAGTCGACCGTTCATCCCCAGATCAATTGCTCAGAATGTCATGCCACCGGCCATGCCCTGATGCCGAGCATCAATATCTTTCCGCTTAACAGCGAAGGGGAGCATGCCGGGTTTTCCGCCAAATTGGACCAGATCAATCCGAACTGTATTCGTTGCCATTCCCGCGTCTTTGATATAGAACGTGCCTCCCCCAAGATCAATCCCTATAATATCTCGATTCCTCACCGCTTCCATGTTCAACAACTGAAGAACTCTTGCACCTCCTGTCACTACAATATTTATCATGATCCCCATGACCCTCCTACGTTTCGGCCGCCGAAAGAGGCGTGTTTCGAATGTCATCGTCGGGAGAAAACCTCGTGCTCCACCTGCCATCCCAAAAAGGCGATTCCCCTGCCCAAGGCATTGGAGGTGTCCCATTCGGAGTGTGCAAAGTGCCACAAGGGATTTGAAGATGTAAAGATTAGTATTTATGGCCTTCCTTTTCCTCACAAGAAGCATATTGCAAGAATATTGAACTGTGATGTCTGTCATGCTTCAGGAGAGGAGCACGGAAAGATTCGCAAGACCCGGGTGGAGTGCTTGAGGTGTCATCATCAAACAGCATCGAATTGTACGAAATGCCACGAAACCCAGGTCAGGTTCATTCAAGGGGAATCCCTCGGAGAAAAAGAGAGTTTGCCCGATGTGATGGCGGAAAGCGTGAAGTGTGTGGAATGCCATAGGTCCGTCTCTCGCGGCCACTCCCTGGCGGAAGTGAAGAAAGCTTGCGTGCAATGCCACGAGACTCGATACGATGAGATGACAGACGGATGGCAAAAAGAAATCTCTGACCAAATAAAAAAGCTGAAGCACTCCCTCGAGGCGCGAAGGGGACAGAAGAAGGGAGTTCCCGACCCGGAAAAACAAAAAATAGAGGCTCTCACCGGAAAGGTGGAAGAAGCTCTGAGCGCGATTGATCAAGATAAGAGCAAAGGGGTCCATAACTTCACCTATGCCAAGAAACTGATGTCGGAGGCGGAGAAAAAGCTTTGGGCGACCCAGAAGTCCGTTTCAAAAGGGGTGGAATAGCGAACCACAGGCTGATCCAATCGTTATGCTTCGATCCAAGCAGGGCAAAGCGGAGAGGAGGGTGATATGGAAACGAGGGTGTTTAGCAGACGTTGGTTTTCCCCCATCATTTCTTATTCCATTCTTTCTTGGACAATCATCTGCTTCATAGGAACCTGGTTTGTCATTCTAAAGTATGGGATTTTGCTGCAAGGGTTGATCGCGATCATGACAACCTTCTTCTTCGCGGCCACTCTCTGGATTATTCCGTTAACGGGTTTAATTCTTCTGTCCCTTTACGTAACCCCTTCAAAAAGAACCCCTCCTTCTATTATGCTTAAGGAGTAAATTCGGAAGGGACGAGGAGAAACGGAGAGTCAATGAGATAAGGAGTTTTATTCTATTCGCAAGAGGGGTAGGGAGGCGAGAGAGGGTGAAGAAGACCAAGGACGGGCTTATCGTTCAACTTTCGTTAATCTTGCTAGAGCAATGAGCTCCTCTCTGGAACTTCAAGAGGTCCTTCAGCAGATTGTGAAAAGCACCTCTGAGGCCGCGGGTTCGAAGGCTTGTGCGCTGTTGCTTAGATATTCTTGGTTGAAGTCAGCAGGATCTGGAGTCTTAGGTTATTAAACAGGGGAGAAGTTCAGATTTGGTCCAAAATCACCGTTGATAACCTCTCTGAGTATCTCTTTGATTTTATCTATAATATAAGGTTTCTCTACGTAAGCCCAGGCGCCCTTCTCTTTAGCGATCCTTCCGGTATCTTCACTCCCTCTCGCAGTGATGATGATAACCCGAGGGGCGGGCTGAATTTGTATCGCCGTTTTCAATACTTCCCATCCATCCGACTCCGGCATGATCAAGTCGGTGATAATGAAGTCAAATTTCTGCGTCTTCGCTGTCTCGATGGCTTTCCTCCCATCCTCAACGGAAACGACCTCATACCCTTCCTGGGAAAGGGCCTGGCTAAGAGACCATCGGATCAGGAATTCATCATCCGCAATCAAGATCTTACCGGATTGAATGGCTACCCTCCTTTGAACTTCCCCGCTATCTCAAGACACTTTCTAACCGAGAGCAGGTGCCCCTTCTTACAAGCAAGATGTATACCCTTAATAAGCACCTCTCTGTAGATTTTCAAAAATAGTCTAACCGGTTGAATTGATTATTATTTTATTTCTTCATATTTTATCTTAAATCAGAGGAAAGATTTAATCTATCCAAATTATGTCATTTCCCACAGCCCAGTGAGTAAATTTACGCACTCTTGAACGCTTCTTAAGCAGGTTGTTTCAACCTGTTAGAATTCTTGCCTCGCAGTAAGATGCGAAAAACTTGAAGGAGGGCACGTGATCGGGATATATTTATAAGTATGGTAGGGAAGATCCTTGTCGAAAAGACTTTAAGTTATCTAAAAATGTCATTCCTGCGAAAGCAGGAATCCAGACGTCCCTAGCAATACTGGACTCCGCATGCGGGAGTGACGAATTAGCAATTATGAGAGGTTTCCTTTGATGGTAATAGCCGTGGTTTGAGGGTAATGAATATTTTGCCAGATCCCGTGTCAAATTCATAGGTAATCGAAATAGTATCAAAGGAGAAAAGAAATGAAAACAGGAGCCTTTATTCTAACATTCCTCATGTTTTTTACCTTCTCAACAGCTGTGTTTGCCGCATCGTTTAAGGTTTATCCGGGAGCCAGAGTGGAAGACATTTATGAGACAAAACAACCAGAGGTCGGAGCTAAAGTGCCGAAGGGTCCAAAGGTAATCATTTTTACGACAAATGACTTCTTTGAGAATGTTGTCGCTTTTTATCGTGGGACAGGGAGAGAATACAGGATGCCCGGCACAGGCGGAAAGCCCACGAAACTCTCTTCAGGACAGGAGCTTAAGGAGGCCTATTTTATTTTCGACAACGCAGCAGACATCATGACCTCGAAGCACTGGATTAAGATTCAACGGCCTTATTTGAGCAGGGAGCGAACGAAGGAGGGCTCTCCAGGGAAATACGGAGCTGTCCGTGAAGTCACCGCCATCATCGAAGAAGACAAAAGAACCTATCCTTAGAATGTCAGTGTCACCACTGGAGCTCACCGCCCCCGGGCGAAGCGCATTTCAGCAACAGGTGGACAACATTGCTGGGGTAAATCGAATTCGCCACAGCCTGTCATTCCCTCAAAAGAGGTATCCGGAATCGAGTTAGAAACATAGATTCCAAGCTTCGTAGCAATGACAACCGTTCTTACCATCCCTCGTGGACCCTCTTCCATTAAAAAAGCCCTCCATGACCAGGAATAACTTTTTTATTGCTTTTTTTAGAGATTGATATAGGATAACATTAGGCTGTATTCGGGGGATAAAATGTCAGATTTCTGGGACGGGAAGATACCGTGCTGGAGTTTCTTTAATTGTTCGAAATATGTCTATCCCCGTTGTCCGGCCTATCTTAATCCGGAAAGTCCCTGCTGGGAATGTGCTTATACACAAAATGAGGTCCTGCTCGGCATCAAAAGAGACTGCAAAAGCTGCAAGATTTTTAGACTTCATTCTGATTCTAAAACTGGCCTTCTTTCAGAAATTCCCTCGACGAAAGACATTGAATAAAGTGCCCGCCTCCTTTCCCAAGTTTCAACACGTTAGAGCATTATCTCGCACGATGACTTAACTGAAAACTATTATTGATACGCCGACGGCGTCAGACCCCAATCTCTAGGTCCGGGGGAAGTCGAGGGGTTGATTTTTGGAGAGCAAGAAGGTATAAACTAATCATTTCCTTCCCTCCCTAAATGTTCGCATATTTTGAAAAATCATTAAGGATGCTTGAGGTATTCGATGCGTTTCATCCTTCGACAGACTTCTTTATTTTTTAAGGTTGTCTTTGTCACCAGCCTCATCTTAATTCTTGCCATTTCCTTCAATGTCTTGTGGAATACGGGTCTTCACGAGGCTAGCATAGAAAAATTGACTCACGAAAAAACAAAGATTATTTCGGAATTCATCGAAGAAAATGTCATCCGGGCAATGGAGAAGGGAAGGCATTTTGATATGCACGGTATTCTAAGAAATTACCTCGTCTATAAGGATATTCGGAAGATTCTTCTCTTCAGTATGGATGGAATCATCAAGGCATCCACACAGGGTGACGAATTGAATAAGAGGGTCGGGGATGTTGATTTCTATCTCAAAGACCAGCATTTTATCCGGGAGGAGATGGTTCAGGGTAAGAACGGAGTGAAAGAAAGAGAAAGGGTCTATTACTACAACACCCCCATCTTGAACAGGCCGGAGTGTTTTCAGTGCCATGATAAGGGAAAGAAAGTCATCGGAGTCCTGACGGTGTCCAATTCCTTGAGAGAGATGGACACGATGATTTCGAAGATTGAAACCCACTCGATTATCCTTGCGATCCTTATTATTGGATTTTTGTCTTTTGTGTTAGGCTTTCTGTTTTTGAAATTCATCAACGTCCCGATCAAGAAGTTGACTGAGACGATGAAAAAAGCAGAGGAGGGCGACCTTACAGCAAGAGCGAGTGTAAAGGGCAGAGATGAAATGGGAAGTCTGGCTCAAAATCTCAACATCATGATCGAGAAGCTCCAATTCGCAAAGCAAGAGGCAGAGCAATATCATCAGGAACTGGTCCAGAGGGCTGATCGAATGGCCTCCATCGGAGAGTTGGCCTCGGGGATTGCCCATGAGATCAGAAATCCGTTGGCAGGGATCCAGGGAGCGATTCAGATCCTGGCAGAAGGGTTCCCGAAAGAAGATCCCCGAACCCAGGTGACGGATGAGATTCAGAAACAGATCTACAGATTAGAACGACTGGTGAAGGATCTTCTTAACTTTGTCAAACCCGTTCCCAAGAATTATTTGCCGATCGATATGAACGAACTGGTCGATAGAGTGCTCTCTTTCTTCGCCACACAACGGGGAAAAACAGAGGAGATGAAAATCGAAAAAAAACTTTTCCCCTCTTTGCCGAAGACGATGGTTGACCCAAGTTCCATGGAGCAGGCGTTGTTGAATATCATCCTCAATGCTCAAAAAGCCATGCCCAGGGGTGGAACATTTACCGTCTCAACCCAGGCGTTTCCTCAGAGGAAAGACGATGGGAAGGCTGCCCGTGCAGTCCAGATCATATTTGAGGATACGGGCATAGGAATTCCTGGTGAGAACTTGGACAAGATTTTCAACCCCTTCTTTTCAACCCGTCCGGACGGGACCGGACTGGGGTTATCCATCACGAAAAATATCGTCGAGGAAAACGGGGGAAAGATAGAGGTGGAGAGCCAGGTCAATGTGGGAACGAAATTTATCATTACCCTGCCCGCCATTACGCAAAGCGCAGAGCGCATAGCGCAGAGCGAAAAATAAGAAGGGAGGAATTTTAAGTGATCAAATTCAGATTTCAGGATCTAAGGATTTGGCAATTAGCAATTCAGATTGCCGATAAACTTTTCGATATAGCTGATTGACTAGAAGAGAAAAGATTATATCGTTTCGCCGAACAACTTAGAGGGGCGGCGATGTCGATGTCAAACAATATAGCCGAAGGGTCGGGCTCATCGTCCAAGAGGGAGTTTAAACAATTCTTAAATACGGCCAGAAGATCCACTTTTGAGAATGCCAATATTTTAATCTTATTGCAGATGAGAAGTCATGTAACTAAGGAATCTTTGGACCAATTCTTGGATGAGCTTGATCATCTTTGTCGCCAGATTACGAATTTTCAAAATTCTCTTAAATAGAAACGCTTTGCGCTTTGCGGGGTAAAAACCTTGTCCGAAACTCGAATCTTAGTCGTTGACGATGAGTATCTCATCCGGTGGACCCTCCAACAAAACCTGGAGAAGCAGGGTTACGAGGTCATCCTTGCGGAGACGGGCGAAGAGGCACTGGAAAAAGTAAGGGATGAAGCACCGGATTTGGCTCTTCTCGATATCAAACTGCCCGGGATGGACGGCTATCAAGTCCTCGAGAAAACGCTCAAGATCGATGAGGGGATTATTCCCATCATGATTACCGCGTTTGATGACGTAGACAAGGTTGTCAAGGCGATGAAGTTGGGAGCCTTTGATTATATTACCAAACCTTTTGATTTTAGTAAGGTCTACTTATCTATTCAGAAGGCGTTGGAAGCCTCGCAACTCAAGAGGGAGGTCAGGCATCTCAGGAGGGAGAAAAGAAACTGGTATGGTTCTGGTAACATCGTGGCCGTCAGTCCGGAGATGGGGAGGGTTCTCCAGATCTCTGAGAAGATTGCGCAAAGCGACGCGGCAACCGTGTTGATTCAAGGGGAAAGTGGCACAGGAAAAGAGGTGATCGCCCATCTCATCCATGAACGGAGTAAAAGGCAGAATATGCCTTTTGTTACCGTCAATTGTGCCAACTTCCCGGAACAGATGTTGGAGAATGAACTTTGCGGTCACGAGAAAGGAGCCTTCACCGACGCCAGGGAGGTGAAGAAGGGACTTCTTGAGGTGGCCTATCAAGGGACGTTGTTCTTGGATGAGATCGGGGACATGAGCGTTAACCTTCAAGGGAAAATTTTGAGGTTGGTTGAGCAGAAAACTTTTCGAAGAATAGGGGGCCTTAAAGATATTCATGTGGATGTCAGAATCATCACAGCGACGAACAAGGACCTTCTCAAGCTGAAGGAGGAAGGCAAATTTAGGGAGGATCTTTTCTACAGAATCAATGTTGCTTCGATCAAACTTCCTACCCTTCGTGAGAGACCGGAGGATATTCTTCCCCTGACAAAATATTTTGTACATAAGTACAATGAAGAGTTTCATAAAAACGTCCAGACGATATCAAAAGGAGTGGAGACTTTTCTCAGAGAATATGGCTGGCCTGGTAATGTTCGCGAATTAAAAAATGTGATCGAAAGGGCCATGATCCTTGTCGAAGAAGATACGCTCCTCATGGAGCATCTGCCCATAGAGATTCTCGGTCAGGCTTCGAAACAGGGAGCAGCAATTGAAGGAGTTCGAATTCCACCGGGTGGGATTTCTCTGGAAAAGGTCGAAGAAGCCCTGGTGAGGCAGGCCCTTAAGATGACCAATGACAATCAAACCAAAGCAGCCAAGCTCTTGGATATCAGTCGAGACGCCCTCCGATACCGAATGCAGAAATTGAGACTCCTTGAATCCTGAGCTGATTAGCTCCAGAAGATTGGAGGAATCCAGATAACGCAGATGCGTGGTACTACCTTGGACTGGTCTAGGCCAGAATGACCAGCTCCGGCAATTCATTCCCTATTTTCAGGAAGCACGACGTATTGAGCCCCGATTTTAAGGAGACGCAAGATAACCTTGGGTTTGCCTATGAGATAGTAAAAAGAAGTCAATGAGTACTGAGACCATGCAATAATGTTCACTTCAAAAAAAGGTAGATATGTTTAAGAGAGTCAAGGATATTCATTCCACAAAGAATTTGCGTGAACGTTGCTTGACGCTTATCTTTTACCTTTTGTCTTTGCTTTTTGCGGTGAGCCTGTTCAAGAACATCTCCTATCCTCTCCTTTGGGCCGATGAAAGCATGACTGTCATGCACGGGAAAAGGGTATTAGAATATGGATATCCAAAGGTGCATGACGGCAAGAACGTGGTATATGACCTCCGTCATTCAAATCCAAATTTAGGGATTGATGAAGAAACAGATGCTTACATTGGTGGTGCAAACTGGGGGATGTACTATGTTGCGGCCATAGGGGTAAAGCTGGCTGAATTGAGTGATGACATTTTTATAAAGACAGCGATCCTCAGAATCCCTTTTGCGCTAGCCGGATTAATAGGGCTGGCGATCCTCGCATTTCTCGGCGCCCAATTCTTCGAAAACAGGCTTTCCAAGTATGTTTTCTTGACCTTGTTTACTTTTCTTGAACTCATTTCAATACCCTTGGTGCTGCACTTGCGTGAGGCAAGATATTATTCTTTAGCCGTTTTTTTGACCGCTTTCATCATCTTTTCATATACTCGATATAAAATCCTGAAGAAGGCTAATTACTTGACCTATGCTGTGTTGTTAACCGTTTCCTTATTTCTACTGTTTGTCACTTTCTCGCCCGGTTATTTTATTTTCCTAATTGCCATATCTTTTTATGAATCCATTGGATTCCTGAAAGCTTTCCTATCAAGATACACTAACTCAAATGACCGGACTGCAGCTGGCATGCCCTCTCTTGGCCAGTCATTCAAACATTATCTTCGAGACTTACTCCCCCTCATTCTGTCCTTGATCGCAGTTTCTCCGCTGGTATCCTTTTTTAAGACCTTTTATATCGCCGAGGAGATGGCGAAGTTTAATTTTTTATTATTCGGTATCTCCAAATGGAATATGTATCTTTATAACCTTTCAGTCATTTGGAGATATTTTGCATCCTTTGATCTCATTTATTTAGTGATCTTCCTCAAACTCTGCCTTTTCCTTTCTTGTGTTAGGTTTTCCCTCAGAGACGTTTCACCCTCAGATATACGCAAACTGATGTTTTCCAATTTCTTGACTGTCATTCTCATAGTCTATCTCTTTGCTATGGCTCGAATTCCGAATTTCCCTTTTACCAGGTATTTAATCCCACTGCAACCGGTACTGGCGGTAATGGTTATTTTGGACATGGTTTTAATATTTAATCTTATCTCAATACGGCTGCCCCAGGTGGGTAAATATTTTAAAGTCATATTGCTGACGGTATTCGTAGGCTTCATTTCGAACCATATCGGGAACAATATTGAGTACATAAAGGGCCATGTCTACGAATTGTCCCATCAGTATAAAGGCCCGCTCGACTATGTCATACCGTTTATAAAGGATACATACGGAGACACCGAGAAACTTGTTATCGCCACCAACTACGAAGAGACTTCATTCATGTACTACCTGAAATCGAAGGTAATCATCGGCTATGTGGGAAACAATTTGGAAGAAGATATGAAAATGGCACCGGATATTATCATCTTTAGAAAAGGATGGAGGAATCTTAGTCCAAGAATATTTATTGACTTTTTTATGAGGCACCCATATCAGCGGGTATCTTTTCCTGTCGTTGATTACAAGATGAATAACATACCCGAATTGAATTTTTCGCCTGAATATCAGCATCAATTTCGAACGTTGAATACAGAAGATGAAAGAATGAAAGTAGATATTTTTTTGAAAAAATAAGCTGAAAGATGTACGACTGAGATGGTTACCCCAAGAGTCAAGGCCTTTGATCTCTCAATACCGTGCATCGTTCTGGTTGCGGTTGCAGCCGGATTGATTTTCATAATGGCCGGGACGAGCCGGTTCAACAGTCACCCTGATGAACACCTTCATTTCAAGGCCGCCCAATACTACATGTCCTATTGGGATCCGCCGGCGGTGGGTGATGCGAGGAGCAAGGATACATACAGCTACTTCGGAATTTCCTACTTGGATGAACCTGACATCGTTTACCTCTTTGCAGGGAAATTTACCGAAGCTTTCAACTTCACAGGATTATCCCCGTTTCTTCTGACTCGAGCGTTCAACTTTGCCCTGTTTGTCGCCCTTTCCCTGTTGTTGCTGAAAATATCCCTTGAAACCGGGGTGCCGTTTTACGGGATCCTGCTTTTGAGTCCTCAGATTTGGTATGTCTTCAGCTACTTTAATGCCGATGCCTTCGGTTTTTTTGTCGGCAGTTGTCTGGTACTGGAGCTATCGAAGTTTATAAAGGATCCAGAAAAAGCCATGCCGCGAATGGGAATCGGGTTCTGGCTCGGAATGCTCCTGCTGGCAAAGAGGAACTACTACGTACTCATTCCAGTCCTTGGAGGAGTCGCCGTATGGCATTGGATTTTCTTTTCTAAGGCTGGGCAGAGGCAGGTTCTATTAAAAAGATGGTTAAAGGTTGTCCTGATTGCCGCGGTGATTGCGTTGCCGAAAATCGGTTATCAGCAATGGGTGAACGAATTCAACCTTGGTGGGAAGCGAGTTGCACAAATGGAGAAGACAGCGGCTCGCGGATTCAAGCCCTCTCAGGTGACTGCTTCATATTCTCCGTGGCATGTGAATATGCAAGTAAAAGGCCGGTCCCTCCTGGAACTCCTATCGGTCCATCAATGGCACTCCATATCCTTTGAGAGCATGGTTGGAGTCTATGGCTGGATGAATGTTTTTAGCCCGAACTGGTATTATGGGGCGATGTTTCTTCTTTACGCCCTCTTATTGACGCGAGCTTGTGTGCCATCGAGGCCTTTCAAGTGGGCTGAACTGGCTTTGATTATTATTGGGATACTCGGGATGGCCACCACAGCGGTCGCTTCGTTGCTTAACTCCTGGACGGTCGCTTTTCAGGCCCAAGGGAGGTACCTCTTCCCGGTGTTCTGTATCTTTCTTATTCTCCTGGCTTACAAATGGGAAAGATTGCCCAAGAAGTTCTTCTACTCGGGTTATTTAATTACGGGCCTTCTTTCGCTTGGGAATTTCATATTTGTTGGGTTGCGAAACATACCGAAATGAGGCATGAGTGCCGTTCCTCGAGATGTCATTCATCTCAATGTAGAAAAAATATCAACGTGTATTTGCTCAGGTGGAAAGAAAGACTTTAATGATTTGCACAATCAATCTCTATCTTTATAGATAGTAGTATGACATCAATGCCCGACATGCTTCGCCGTAAATCCAACTATCTAATCGTTGCGATTTTAACTATCCTGATTTTATCCATCTATTGGCAGGTAGGGAAATATTCGTTTATCGCATTCGACGACGATGTGTATGTTTACGAGAATCCTCATGTCCGACGAGGCCTCACTCTGGAGGGAATTGGATGGAGCTTTACGACTTTCCATGGCTCGAACTGGCATCCCCTGACATGGATATCGCATATGGCGGATGTTGAGCTGTTCGGTATGAATGCCGGGTGGCACCACTGGGTGAGCGTATTGTTCCACCTTTTGAACACGGTTCTTTTGTACTTTGTTATGTGGCAGATGACTGGAGGAATTTGGCGCAGTGCTTTTGTAGCAGCCCTTTTCGGGGTTCACCCGCTGCACGTGGAGTCAGTGGCATGGATAGCAGAACGTAAGGATCTTTTAAGCACCCTCTTTTGGATACTGACGATGGGAGTGTATTTGAGGTACGCCCGTCGCCCGAGTTTGGGACGATACTTGCCTGTCGCGATACTTTTTGCCCTCGGGCTGATGTGCAAACCGATGGTGGTAACATTACCATTTGTACTTCTCCTGATGGACTGGTGGCCCTTGCGGCGAATGACTTCACAGGATTCCCAAAATTCTGGATCCCCACCTTATTCGTTGTCAACTGTCTTCGGGTTAGTATTGGAGAAGATTCCTCTACTTGGGCTTTCGGCCATTTCTTGTTTCGTGACGTTTGTGGCGCAATCCTGGGAGGGGGCAGTTCAACCCCTCGACTACATTCCTTTGGGAATCAGAATTTCCAATGCTTTGGTGTCTTACGTGAGCTACCTCTGGAAAATGGTTTGGCCCTCTTCGCTTACGGTATTCTACCCTCATCCATCAGTTGCCCAATTCGGTTTACCTGCTCGAGAGATTGTAGGAGCGGCTTTACTGATCGGGGCATTCTCCTTATTAGCAGTATGGCAGAGGCATCGCCGGCCTTTTCTTACGATGGGGTGGCTGTGGTATTTGGGAACGCTTATTCCAGTGATCGGAATTGTGCAGGTGGGTAATCAAGGGATGGCCGACCGATATACCTATATGACACTGGTCGGCATCTTTATTGCCGTGGCCTGGGCCGTCCCTTCCCTGGTTTTGAGCGGACGATTCCGCCAACTCCTGGTTGGGATATTGGGAGGCATGGTGATCATGGGACTTTCCGCGCTTGCCTGGCAACAAACAGCCTACTGGCGTGACAATGTCACGCTATTCTCAAGATCATTGGCAGTCACCAAGAATAACTGGTTGGCGTGGAATAACCTTGGATTCGCCTATGACAAACTCAACCATACTCAACGGGCCATTACGTGTTACCGCGAGGCGATACGAATCAAGCCGGATTACGCTGATCCGTGGAACAACATCGGCGCCATCTACATTAAATCGGGTCAGACCGAACAGGCAATGGTTTATTTTAGGGAGGCCTTGAAGGCCAACCCATACCATACCAAAGCATTGAATAACCTTGCTGCGGCTTATTATGAGCTCGGTCAGCCGGAACAGGCAATTACGTATTACTGGAAAGCTTTGCAGACCAAACCGGATTACGCGGAGGGGTGGTATAACCTCGGATTAGCCTATATTCAATATGGACAGCTCGACCAGGCCGTTTCTTGTTTTCGGGAAGCGCTGCGGATTAAGCCAGATTTTAAAGAGGCGCTACTAAAGCTTTACGTGACGCAAAATCCTGGAAAACCTCATTAGGATAACCTTCAAAGATCGAAAATGATTTTGGAGGCCTTCGAAAGCACGAAAGATGTTTGAATTCGTCAAGGAGATTTCTCCTTCTAAGCCATTTGCACCCCGCTCCAAGGGTATGCGAGCGAATTTTTCAAAGCCCTGGCCGTGGGTCGGTGTTGCCATCATCATCTTATTTGTCGCAGTGATTCGCATACGGTTGCTGCAAACCCCCTTGGAACGCGATGAGGGAGAATTTGCGTATATGGGGCAACTGATGCTCCAGGGAATTCCCCCGTACCTTTTGGCTTATAATATGAAACTCCCGGGAATTTATGCCGCATACGCCCTGGTAATGGCGATTTTTGGACAAACGATCGCCGGTATCCATATCGGCCTAATGGTTGCCAATGCGATTGCCATACTCCTTTTATTTCTCCTCACCCGTCGCCTTTTCGACGACGTTGGCGGTGTTGTCGCCGCCGCATGCTATGCCCTAACCTCCTTAAGCCCGTCTGTTCTGGGGACTTCGGCCCATGCGACGCAATTCATTGTGCCTCTTGCTCTGGGTGGAACCTTTTTCCTGGTTCAGGCGCTTGATTCCGGAAAATATTTGACACTCTTTGTGAGCGGATTGCTGTTCGGTTTAGCATTGATGATGAAGCAGCATGCGGTCCTCTTTATCGGTTTTGGGGTGATCTATCTACTATGGAGCATCTCTAGGAAGCAACCGTTTGATTTGAAGAAGCTCGTAAAAGGAATCAGTTTGTTTATACTCGCTTCGGCGACTCCTTTCATCGTTAGCTGTCTAATCCTCTATGAAGTCGGCGTCTTCCCAAGATTTTGGTTCTGGACCTTCACTTACGCGAGCCAATATGTTTCAGAGGTTACTTTATCGATCGGGATTCGACATTTCCTGATCTCTGCACACTGGGCGATCAGCCCATGGCTCTGGGCGACCTCTGGAGCGGGTCTGACGGCCATTTTCTGGAATGAAAAGACTCGGGCAAATTGGTTTTTTCTAATCGGATTTTCTCTGTTTTCATTCCTGTCGGTCTGTCCAGGATTCTTTTTTCGAAATCACTATTTTGTGACTCTACTTCCGGCAGTAGCGTTGCTGGCCGGCGTCGCCGCGAGTGCCGCGAGACAATTTCTACTTGATAAAAAGATGCCCCTCGCGATACAAATACTTCCGCTGCTGGTCGTAGCAGGGGCTATCATTGGTCCCATGTCCATATGGACCCGTTTTTTCTTTACGGCAACTCCGGCAGAAGCATGTCGCATGATGTATGGCGAGAACCCTTTCCCTGAATCTATAGAAATCGGAGAGTATATAAAGAACCATTCAACGGAAGATGACAAAATCGCGGTCATTGGCTCCGAACCTCAGATCTATTTTTATGCCAATAGAAAATCCGCGACAGGGTATATCTACATTTACGGCCTGATGGAGCCTCAGGATTACGCTTCCAGAATGCAGCGCGAGATGATCCACGAGATTGAGAAAGCCCGTCCCAAGTATATCGTGTTCGTCAATGTCCCTTATTCTTGGCTTGTAAGACAGAATTCCGACATGACTCTTCTTAAATGGGCACAGAGGTACCTTGATTTGGATTATCGTATTGTAGGGCTTGCAGATATTAACCCGAATGGGATCTCGAAGGTTTACTGGAATGATGAGTCCATGAAAAATGGGCCCAGATCGCAATTCAATGTATATGTGCTGGAGAGAAGAGCAGGATAATAATTAACCGGAACTCCTGTCATCTTTTGAAAATTGCTGACGAAAGAATTCCCCACTTCTGAAGGCGGAACTGCAGCGAAGTCTTTAGCACACCCAAACCGTACATGAGGCTGCGCCGGAGAGTGATGGATGACGCCTCCGGGAAGTACTTCGTCGGGCAACTGACTTCGCCAATTCGATAGCCGAACCAGATGATTTGAGCAAGCATTTGATTGTCAAAGAGGAAGTCATTGGAGTTGTGCTCCAGTGGCAACCGCTCTAAGACCTCCCGGGAGAACGCCCGGTAACCGGTGTGATATTCTGAGAGCTTGTGATTCAATAGCAGGTTTTCGAAGAGCGTGAGAAAGCGGTTAGAAATGTACTTGTAGAGAGGCATCCCGCCCTGTAATGCGCCAATGCCCAAAATCCGGGAGCCGAGAACTGCATCAAATTCACCGTAGGCGATCATCGAAGCCATTGCCGGAATTAGCTTCGGGGTGTACTGATAATCGGGATGCACCATGATGACGATATCCGCCCCGATTGCCAGCGCCGTCCGGTAGCACGTCTTCTGATTGGCCCCGTACCCAAGATTTGTCTCGTGAATGACAGTTCTGATGCCTATTGCACGGGCGAGTTCTGTTGTCCGGTCGCGACTTGCGTCGTCAACCAGAATCACATCGTCAACAAACTCGAACGGAATCTCCTTGTAGGTCTTCTCCAGTGTCTTTTCCGCGTTGTAGGCAGGCATGACGACAACGATCTTTTTGCCGTTTAACATGGGTTCTCCTCATTCTTCTGATGAGCGGGGCGACTGTCTGGATTTCAGTCTCATCGCTGTTTCCAGGGCTTTTCGGGCTTCCGCCAAATCCGGGTCGAGGTGAAGGGCCTTGGTAAAATGGCGAATGCCCTCATCGAGATTGCCCTGCTTTGCAAAGGCAACACCCAGGTTGTAACGGGCAACAGCAAATTTCGGATTAATTGTAACAGCCCTGGTAAGATAGAAGATACTTTCATCGAGATTTCCTTGCTCCCCGTATGCCAACCCGAGGTAGTAGCAGAGGTCATCCGTATTCGGCCGCAGGGAGAAAGCGTCGTAGTAATGCAAAATCGCCTCCTCGATGTTGCCTCTTTGAAAAAACGCCAGCCCCAGGTTCATATGTGCAATATAGTTGTTCTTGACCGCCTGAATCGCGTGTGTAAACAAGGTAACGTCATTCTTCCAATATCTGAGCTGTATCCAGGTTCCTATTGAGGACGCAGCAAGGACGAGGAGTGCCATGGCAGTGACAATCGATCGCCGATAGGGCAACCGGTCTGCCAAAGCCGGGATTCCCCACGATATGATGATGAAAAGCCCAATCAGAGGTATGTAAGTATACCGGTCAGCTATGACCTGTCGGCCAACCTGCACAAACCCGATGACCGGCACGAGGGTTCCGAGATACCAGAGCCACCCGATAACCAGAAAAGGATTCAACCGTGCGCGATAGAAAACCGCGAGAGTTATTCCGAGCAAAATGAGACCGGAAATCGCTGCCTGCACCAACATCAAGGTTGTGGGGAGTGGATAGATGACGGCAAGATTATGCGGCCATAACATATTTTCAATGTACTTAATGTAGCTAACCAGCGCATTGATAAGACGGAATGTAAGAGGCACTGCATGTGCTCCGGCAACAGATCCTCCGTGAGCCTGCGCATAATAGGTGACCACGCTTGATAATAGGGAGAAGCAGAAGAAGGGAAGTTTTTCAAAAATCAAATGCGGTAGAGTTGAAGTTGAGGCCTCGTCGGGCATGCTGCATGCACCGTCTCTCTTGAGCAACGTTCCTAACCGTAACCTGCCAAGTGGCCAGAAGTCCCATAAGAGCATTACAAATGGAAGCGTTACCAGCATCGGTTTGGACATTAGGCCAAAGACGTACAAGAGTAAGCTGAGTATGTAGAGCAGCGGACGTGAATTTTTGGCGTACCTGGTGTAGAGAATCAATGTCGCGAGCATGAAGAATGTGCTGAGCACGTCCTTCCGTTCGGCAATCCACGCTACTGACTCAACATGTAAAGGGTGCAGGGCAAATAAGGCCGCGACGAACAAGCTTTGCCAGTATTTCCGGGTTGCAGAAAATAACAGATACCAGAGCAAAAGGGTGTTTGCGATATGAAAAAGGACATTAGTCAGATGATGGCCTTTTGGGTTCAATCCATAAATTTGACAATCCAGCATATGTGATAACCATGTTAAGGGGTGCCAATTCGAGGCTTCGATTGTTGTCAAGGCCCAAAGCATGTTTCCATAAGTCAGTCCAGTATTGACATGGAGATTTTCTCTGACGTATGCATTATCGTCATAAACGATAAATTCGTGGCCTGTTGACTGCCAGAAGACAGCAAAGGTCACCACAAGAAGAAGGACGACCAGCACGGCTTTCTGATGGGCAGAATGGGTTTTAATCCTGTTATTAATTTCTAAATGAGATTCCGCCATATTGTATAGGTAATGATTGCTTCCTTAAGGCTTCCTTTCTATGATTTCCAGATTATGTAACGCTTCCTTATTGCCGGGATCGATCATGCTCGCTCGAATAAATGCCCGCTTCGCCTCAAGGATATTCCCCGTACTGTAATATGCAATCCCAAGGTTATTATAAAGCTTTGCATTTTTGTCATTCAAACTTAGAGAAAATAGGTACTCGCTGATGGCTTCGTTGTATCTCTGAAGTTCTAAGTAAGAGTTGCCAAGCATGTAGCGAACTTCAAAATCGTTTGGTTTAACTTTTCTCAGGTATTGATAATGAAGGAACTTCGCGATTTTGCGCTCCGATGTCGCTTTCTCAACATCCATCAAGGAACCATAGGCCTGCCCGAGTCTCTTATGAGCCGGCGCATTATTGTCCGTCACTTCGATCGCGTGCTGGAATAAAACAATATCATTTTTCCAATATTGTTCTTGCTTCAACGTGACTAATGACAGAATAGACAATATTAAGACAGAGAAACCAACGGTCAACCAGTTCTTTATATGGAGTTTGTTGCGCAGCTCATCAGCGCCCCAGACAAGCGTGACGAATAAACCAATCAGCGGGAGATAGGTATAACGATCGGCGTAGGCGTGATCGCCGATTCTGACAAAACCGATGACAGGAATGAGGGTTCCGAGATACCATAACCATCCCATCAAAAAATAGGGGCGTTTTTTCGTTTGCCGGAGGGCAAAGTATGACACAGTCAATATAAAAACTCCTGCTGCGATGACATTCACATAATTAATTTGGTCGGGATTAAAAGGATAGATTGCAGCGAGAGGATGGGGCCAGAACATCTTGGCGATGTACCTTACGTAGGATATAAGACCATTACCCATATTAAGGATTAGAGGGGTATCGATATTGAGCGCTCCTGATTTTTTCTGGACAAAATAAGTGATAGTACTCGACCCGATGGCCAAAATGAATAATGGGAGTTTTTCTAAAACAAGAGAAGTCAAAGGTTTGGCGTCGGGTCTTCCCGTGGGAACATCAGAACATGATGCATTAAAATTCCACCTTTGCAGCGGCCAATAGTCCAAGAGTAATAGGAGAAATGGCAAGGTTACAAACATCTGCTTGGCCATGAGACTCAAAACAAAAAATAACAAAAGAAGAAGATACCTGGAATTCTTTGAATTTTTTGAAAAATCCACGTAGGCCAATATAGCCAGGAAGCCGAACAAAGTACTGAGCACATCTTTCCGTTCAGAAATCCATGCCACAGATTCGACATGCAAGGGGTGGAAAGCAAAAAGGGCCGCAACCAATAAACTCCTCCAGAAGGCTCCGGTCAATTTTCTGAATATTCCGAAAAGGAGCAAAGAATTCGCTATGTGGAATAAAATGTTAACAAGATGATGTCCCGTTGGGCCTAATCCAAAAATTTGCACATCGAGCATGTGAGAGACCCATGTTAAAGGATGCCAGTTATAGGAATGGACGGCCGTAAAGGCCCAAGTGACCCCCTCCCAGGTGAGACCTGCCATCACCGGGGGATTTCCGGTTACATAGGCATGGTCGTCGAGATTTATAATGAACCCGTTGAAAAGAGCCGGCGCGTAAATGGCGAAGACAACAATCGAAAAGAGCAACAAAATACTTACGTTGCGGTGGTTGGTCTCTGTCAAGGATTACCCTTCTTATTTTAGTTAGATTTCTTAGGTCAGCATGTAATCTATATTAAAATTTTAACTTGTGGCACCGCCGTCCCGCAAGGTCGGGTAGTCGGGTAGCACCCGTTTGGAGAGCTTGGCCTATCCAGACGTATACTTATTAATCAGGCCATAATTGAATTGACATCCGATTAACCCCACCCCCACCCTTCCCCTCCCCCTGAGAGGGAAGGAAATTGTTATATTCATCCCCTGAAGCGGACGGAAATCCTTATGTTCCTCCCCCTTCCCCCGGTCCCGCCCTATTAATAGACCGGGGCGGGGAAGGGGGAGGTCAGGAAGGGGATGGGGATTCGCCGCAGCAATATAACTACGTCGTCTCAATTATGGCCTCATTAGTAATTTGTTGGTCTGCCTGTAACGGATGAGAAACTGCTGAGCTGTGACTTGTCAATCGTACTAACGAGGGGTGGAACAGAAGGTGTCGTAATCGGGCAGGTTATCCGAAAATTCTCGAGACATCCAATACCGCACATTTCCATTCTTGGGCATAAAGCAGTAAGCCCGAAACAGGTCTTTCTTATTGAGAAAAAAGCCATGTCTGGCTAGCAATTGAGCCACCGTCTGCTCGTTACGGATGGCGGCGCCAAGCGTATCTTTTCTCTGTTCCAGGTAGGGGAGAATGCTTGCCTGGAATTGTGGGAGTTGCCATCGCGGGGGTAACGGCCATACGGCAGATTGTTTGTCGAAGTAGTGGAGATTATCAGTATTCATTCTTGTTTCGGCGCCTACCATTTTAGCCATCATTAGTTCATCCAGCCAGAAAAAGCCGGCGATATGGGCTACGGTGTCGATTTGGTATTCTTCCGCACGGAACCATTTGGGTAGTCTGTCAAGTTGTTGCTGCAAGCGTTCAGCGTTGAGAGAGAAAGGTTTAGGGGTTGCCAGGAGAAAAGCCTGGTCCGAGCCGTAGACATACCACAGTGTGGCATTGGGGAAGACGCGGCGGAACGTGTTCAGATGTATCCTGAACAAATCTCCTCTCATGGAACCCAGCACCGGCACCCATTGCGCAAAGACCCCGCCAGGAAGCAGACGTTTTTGGACGGCTTTGTAAAATTCTTCTGTGTAGAGAATCCAGCTATCATAGGCGCGTGGATGGGTCGAATCGCAAATAATCACGTCATAACGTTTGTTGCTCGTGACCAGGTAGTTTCGGCCGTCGTCGTTGTGGAAATGGAATCGGGATTTATGAAAAATATCCCCGTTCACATCTGTAAACAAGTTGTTGATGCCTTCCACGTCGGGATTGAGATCGACCGTATCGAGGGAGGCGACCTGATCAGAGGCCAGTACAGAGCCTGCTGTAATTCCAGCTCCAAAGGCGATCACCAACACCTGCTTGGATCTCTCGGCCTCATGCACCAGTACCGGAAAGATCCCGAGGAGCTTGAACAGCTGGGCATGCCAATAGCGCGTTGACGCTTCCTCAACGCCGTTGAGGTACATGTCACGGTAAGTCCCCTTTTTGGGATCGCTCTGGTCAAGAACGGTGACCATTGCCGCGCGTCCCTCGTGGATGAGTCTGACCTCCGCGGAACGCGCGCGTGTTGATTCCGCAATCTTTTGTGCATACAGGTTCGCCATTTTGGGCAGTGTCAGCGTAAAAACGAGGCCAAGCGCAATGATGCTCAAAGCGACGATCGACCAGCGATTAAAATTTCTGCCGGGGGAGAGCAGGCTGATGAATCCCACGGCGGCGCAAATCAGAACAAGACCCGTCAGGGCACCCTGCATTCCAATCGCGGGAACAAGATAGTGGTTTACCAGACCCGAACCCAGCAGGCCGCCTGCAGTATTGAGAGCATAGAGCGTGGCCGCCTCCTGCGTCGCCTCGCCGCGCTTCTCCGGTTGAAGCATCCTGATCGCAATGGGCAACAGGGCGCCGATTAAAATTGTAGGACCGATGATCAGCGCCAAAATTGGTAATGGATTTCTGGCGCTGGCGTCAGCAACCCGGGCAAACTGGTCATTGCTTACCACCCAATCGGTCAGGAGAAGATACGGGGTCAGTAAGATAAAGGCTCCTGCCGCAAGGGCGATGAAACCAAACAGACGGTTGCCGCTGTTTGTCTTACGGCACAACACCCCGTAAAGCCACGTCCCCAGTACGGCACTGATTCCTGTTCCCAAAAGAAAGCCAGTCAGCACGAGAGGGAAAACCGATATTGTGTTTCCCAGGTACAAAATCCCCAGTCTCGTTAGCAGAACTTCATAAGCGAGTGCGACGAATCCAATGCCGAAGGTTGCGCAATTGAGAAAAAATCGTAAGCGGTTATTTACAGTTGAGTTGTTCCCGAGGGGAATCAGTTCTGCGGCGGCCTTCTTGGGTTTAGACTTTTTGACTTTCCTTCGCAGGTCCTTTTCCGGAGAAGGGCCGGATTCCCGGACGGCCTCACCGAGTTTGGACTTCGCAATCGTGTTAGCCCCGAGTCCGCAAAGAGCCGCAAGAAGGTAGAGACCAAAGGCACAGATTAAGGTGGTTTGAACGCCGAACTCGAACAAGAGATGGTACCCTGCCACAAAGCAGCCCAGGGCAGCGCCAAGGGTATTCAGGCTGTACAGGTAACCTGTACGTGCTGTCCGTTGTGATGGTGAATCGGGCGCTGCTCCAGAGATCATCGCAGGAAATGTCGCACCCATCAAAAAAGCGGGCAGGACAAGCGCAGCCAGGCTGACGACCATTCGCACAATTGTCAAGGTGGCTCGATGGTGAACGCTTTCTGCCAATGATGTAAAGAGATGGGACAGCAGCTCGAATAGCGATGGCGAGAGGAGGACGTAAATGCCGATGGCGATCTCCAGCAATAAATAGGGTACGAAAGAAGCCGCTCGTTTACGAAAGATCTTTCCCCCCATATAGCTCCCAAGTCCAAGCCCTCCCATAAAGACGACAATAATCATGGCGGTGGCGCTTAGTGAATTGCCCACGACCACGATGAGCATCCGATTCCATGTGACCTCCGCGATCAGACTGGCCGCGCCTGACGCAAAAAAGGCAACATAGATGCAGATCAAGAACAAGAATGAGCGGAAGCTAAAAGTCATCTGTCGGGGATGACTATTCGATGTAGCCATAAACGACTCCTGTTACTAAGAACTCCATAATTGATTAGACACAATTTTTCGGAAAATCTCCCCCTCCCCTCTTTGCTAAAGAGGGGCTATTCCTCCCTTTGGAAAAGGGAGGTGAGGAGGGATTTTATAAGAAATTTCTTGACTCTTGGATCATTAAATATGTTCTGTCTATTATGGACTGATTATTAAATTGGCTCTTGGTGCCGATCTGTTATCGTTAGCGGACGTTGAACACGCAATTTTAACCTGAGCTCTCGTTATCCGCAATTGCAGGTGACCCTTAGTAGGTTGGCTTAATGGTGATTATTCCGGATATTCGTGCGGGATCCCGGCTGGTCTTTCTGTCAAAAAATGTTTACCGTTCTTCCTCTTTTGAAAACAAACTTATCATAAAGAATAAAGTCTATGCAAGCGGCGATTCCTATGCCAACGGCTACGTTGAGGAGGTAGAAGACTCCCCATTTTTCAAGAACTGCGAAAAGAATAATTCTTAAAACTATGCCTGCTAACAATGCAAGGTTGAAAGATATAAACTGGGCTACCAGGCTTTTCCCCTGCTTCCTGGGTGAATCTTTCCAAGTCCACAACCTGCTAATCGAAAAATTATAGACGGCGCTCATTTCAATGGCCAATATGTTAGCGAGGTTTTTCAAAAAATAGCCCTTAAATCCAAGAAGTTCTATGAAGATGGTTATAAGCAAGAAGTTCACGAGGGCAGCGCTACATCCAACAACGAGAAATTTCATTATCCGTTCGTTATAAGTCATAACATTCACTTTCCAATCAAACGTACCGGGGCTTTCAAGAAGGATGATCAAACAACAATATTTTAGACAATAATACATTCACGAGTTTTATTCCAATGAACAGGTAAGCCGTTTAAAAGAAAACGGTGATCGCTAGCCTAGTCAAGGTTTTGTATTATGTCATGCTTGTCCAAAATAACATTTTCATCGCAGAGCCGCAGAGAACGCGGAGAAAGGGTTTTTTGTTTGGCGGAGAAATACCGCCAAACAAAAAGCTTTCCGTCCTTTCAATGCAAGGCTCAGTATAGGTGCCAGAGCCACTATGAGAGTTCGATCTTGTTCCCGAAGGGGCGGAGTTTCTGCTCCAATTGTCCCGCCAGAGGCGGGATTGGAGCAGAAGAAAAATCTTCCTCAGCGATCTCGGCGTCTCAGCGGTGAAACCTGGATTCGAAAGCAATGCATGTTAATTCAAAAGTCCAATGAAATCAAGGTTCCCCACGAGAGATTCCCCTTAATTCGGACAGCAGTGGTATTATGTCGATTATTTCTATAATCTTTTAGTAGTGCCTCGCAGATTTTGTCTTTAATCCGGATTTAGACAACGACCGTTTACAAAACTTGAAAATATCAATACGGTCTGTTAGCTTTTAAAAGATGACCAGAAAAACAGCCAAAAGCTTCGCTAGCGATAACGAGCGAAAAGATGTGGCCGAGCAGGACACCCCGCTCAGCGTGAAAATGAACATATCGCCCCTTTATATTTATGTGCTCGCCTTTTTCTCCGGGATGTGCATCATGGCCGTTGAGCTTTGCGCGTCTCGGCTCATGGCCCCATTTTTCGGAACGTCCACCTTTGTCTGGACAAATATCATCGGCATTATCATGATTGCCCTGTCGATCGGCTACTTTGTCGGAGGAAAGCTCGCCGATCGAAAGCCTCGGCTTCCCATCCTTCTGAAGCTTCTGATGGCAGCCTCTGCCTTTCTCCTCGTGCTCCCCTTCCTGGCTCCACCGCTTGTCAGGTGGCTCGCGTCGCTCATGGGGAGCTTCAATTCATCCTTCTCGTTCATATTTTTCGGATCCCTTTCTGCCATAACGCTCCTTTTTTCCCCGCCTATCGTGGTGATGGGCATGACAAGCCCGTTTCTCATCAGGATCATCGCCCAAAACGGTCGCGTGGGCGACTCTGCCGGGCATATCTTCGGAATCTCAACCATCGGGAGCGTTTTGGGCACATTTTTACCCATACTCGTTTTCATTCCGATCTTCGGCACGGCGAAGACGATACTCTTTTTTGGGGCTGCACTTTTCGTTGTCACCGTGTTGGGCTTTGCCAATAGAAAGGCTGCACTCCTTTGTGTCGCCGTGGCTGTGCCGTTTTTTATTCCGGTACCGACCATGCGGGAGATCCCTGGAAAAGTCTATTCGACGGAGTCAGCCTACCAGTATATAGAGGTATTTGACAGAGGTTCTAACCGCTACCTTGCCTACAACGATGCTTTGGGGTTCCAAACGGTTGCCAACAAGACAAGCGTCTTCACCGGCCTTTATTACGACTATTATTCGCTTCTTCCTCTCTTGCTTGAGACTCCTCCGAAAAGCGCCCTCATTATCGGCCTGGGAGGCGGGATCATCGCGAATCAAATTCGTTATTTTTATCCGGAGATTGGCGTTGACGGCGTTGAGATAGACCCAAAGGTAATAGAGATTGCCCGGACCTACTTCGCCCTTGTCGACACGGTGAGGGTGTTCAATCAGGACGGACGTATCTTTGTAAACCTGGGAAAAAAGAAATATGACATTGTCATTATCGACGCCTATACGCAGCAGGTCTATATCCCTTTTCATCTTACGACGAAAGAGTTCTTCAGCCAAGTGAAAAGGGGACTCTCGAACAATGGAGTTGTCGCCATGAACGTTTCCTCGGCAAAAAACGACTCACCCCTTATCAGGAGCATCACGAATACGCTCCGACTTGTGTTCGGTCATGTATACCACCTCAGAATCCCGAACTCCGTTGATAACCTCGTGCTCGCCTCGGATATGAAGATTGATTTTGCGATTCCCGGTAGTGCGGTCGAAAAAGGGATGCAGAGCATAGCGCAGTACAGCCGGCGGTTTTTTACAGAGAGCCCATACGACGAAAGGTATAAGCCGCTCACTGACGACAAGGCGCCGGTCGAGCATATGGTGGATTGGGAAATACTGAAGCAATTTGTTAAGGGTTAGATCCGGTGTAACCTGAACTTCACCGGGGACATTTCAAATATGAAAGAATAAAAAGTATCTTCACCAAATACTATATTTAAGTCTCCAGCCCTAGACTTAATATGAGTGAAGAATCCACGGTTTTCGTCTTGGAAGAGCTCACTCTTCCAAGTTTCCTGATTAACCTCTTCTTATCAATGGTCCGGATTTGATTTAGCTTTACGACAGAATCCCTTTCCAAACCGCTTTCAGATGGCTTAATCTCCACATTGATAGGATATGCCTTGATTGCAGAGGAAATGGCGGCAACAATAGTAACTGGCGAAACTTCATTAACTTGTCAACACCTTCCGTATCCCCGTCTGTCCATTTCTTATTTCCCCATCTCGTGACCGCAAGGCTTGATGATCTTGTGCCATTCAGGACGTTTCAGAAACTGTCAGCATTGAGATCCGCAAGACTGCTGAACTATCCGGAAATTGCACGTGATGCCTCCCTGGTTGGGGAAGGAGTGGCGAGGGGGTTTCAATGGGAAAATGATCCGAGAGTCGATGGTTACCGGAGGAAACAAACAAGGCAATGAAATCCTGTAAACTACCCAAATGGGTTAACCAATAGCGTCAGGAACAAAGGCCAAATCAGCACTTCATGTCCTGACGGCCGGATTTTAATTATTCTTAAGGAACTCTGCTAATTAAGGGCAGACCGGTACCGCCGCTCCTCCACCCCCTCCTCCACCAGTCGTTGCACCGATGATGGCGATGGCTGCTATCCCCACTCCACTAATAATCGCTATCCATCCCCACGTCGGAATCCCTAAGAACTTGGAAGATTCGGCAGGGTTTGTGGTTTTCTCGCTCGCCTGCGCCACCATCACTTTTGGAGGGGTTTTCACAGTGACGGAAGGGAGGGTGACCGCGTCTTTGGAGGAAAGTGAAGCCAGGACACGCTTCTGATTTAAGACGGAGAGGGAACCCTGGAAACTCCTGACCGTGACTGCCCCGTTGGAATGGACCGAGATGGATCCGATCGTCGCTTCGCTCTTTGATGAAGCAGCCGAAAGGTTTTTGGAAGCCTCAAGGGATTTCGATTGGATAACCGTCAAATCCCCCACTTTGAAACTCAACTCAGTCGTGGAGGGAAGTCTGAAGTCAATGGTTCCCTCAGTCAGTTGAATCTGATCGCTTCGATCGAATGAAAGGAGGCTGTTTTCCTTTACCTCAATCAGACGATTGCCTTCTAACGTGATCAGGGAGGCCCCTTTTTCAATCTTTATTCTCATTCCCGAAAAAATTGGAAACTGGGAAAGCTCCACATTCTTCCATACCGCCTTCCTTGATTCAAACTTCACTTCTCCCCTTGAAACCATCTCACCCAGAGGCCGACCTATTTCCTTAGCCTCAACAATCATTGTATGAAATCCACTTGCCAGAAGCAAAAAGGACACGCAAAGGAAAAACACCCAAACCTTGAAAGCAAATCCTCTTTTCATGTCTTTCCCTTCCCGGATGTTAAAGATGTTCTTTTTCTTATAAAATACCCCCCTGCCCCCTTCCGGTCAAGGGAATAATGGCCTTTGAAAATAGCTCACCTCATCTCAAGTTTCCATGTCTCTTTATCACCGTTTCGCCGTGTCCCCGTGTCTAATTATCTATTTATTTTTCCTTATCTCCCTGCCTCCTCATTCCCGATCTCGTCTTCAATGTTTCTCCCCGTCTCCCCATCGCCGTTTCACCGCGTCCCCCGTCTCATTATTTTGCTTATTCCCCCCACCGCCGTGTCCCCGCTTCTCCCAATCTCATTTACCTTGACTGGGTGAGATTCCGCAAGAGGTGAGGGTTTCTCCGCTAATGAAATTCCAAATTTCACAAATTCACAAAGTCAGTCTATACTCAGGCGGGAGTAACCTTCTTAAGTTACTGAATTAAAATGAAATTTTTTGATATCAGAAAACAGGTCTTTCTGCCCGCCGAATAAGAAACTTGGTATGGGAATTGCGTTATACAGTCTAGTTGAAGTTAAGCCCAAGTGAAACGCGCCATGAAGATTAAACTGACGAGGTTATTCGTAGGATTTTTGTTAATTGTTCTTTTCGTGATGGGGATTTCGACTTCCGTCAAGGCGAATGTCAAGGCTGCGTTTCTATACAGCCTTTCTAACTTCACAGGCAAGATACCTTATAGCGCCACAAGGATCAGCGTCGATAAACAATCGGGAGAGATTTACGTCATCTATGAAAACCTGCTGAAAGTATTTAATCAAGCCGGAATGGAAATTTACCGTTTCGGTGAAGATTTAGATGTTGGACAAATCCTCGATCTGGCTGTCGATCCGAATGGTGACCTGCTGCTTCTTACGGTCAAGGATTCGAAACAGATGTTGGTCCAATGCAATTACAGGGGAGATCCGACATCCGAAATAGGGCTAAGAAACCTTCCCCCTGAGTTTTCCGGAGTTGTGGCGAATCGCCTGGTATGCCATGGCGAAAGCCTCTATTTCGGATCTGCCGGAGGGATGAAAATTGTCATTACCGACCTGGAGGGCAACTTTAAGAAAGGATACGACCTGATCTCCCTTCTTGAGCTCAAAGAAGAGGACAGGGGAAACATGGAGATATTCGGTTTTAGCGTAGACGGGAACGGAAATATTCTATTTACGATTCCTGTCCTGTTTAAGGCCTTCATGCTTTCAGATGATGGGAAAATTTCGTATTTCGGGAGGCCGGGCGGCGCCCCGGGCAAATTCAATATCGTTTCAGGAATTGTAAGGGATAGTAGAGGGAATTTTCTGGTGGTTGACCGATTGAAGTCCGCCGTGATGATTTTTGACAAGAAGCTTAGTTTCGTGACCCAGTTTGGCTATCGCGGTTTCAAGCCGGAAAACCTCTTTAACCCGGATGACATCGCCATTGATAGCAATGACAGGATCTATGTGACCCAGCAAAGAAAAAGGGGGGTAAGTGTTTTCAAGCTGACTTACGATTAGGCTTTAGTTGGCAGACACGTGACACAAAGCACGGTCACGTTTTTTCGATTTCACAGGGGGTAATTCGGGGGGAAATAAAAAATAAAGAAGGAGGTGGTCGAAGGCAATCGATAATAAGCAAGTGATCAGTGATCGGTAATCAGTAGGCAGTAAACAGTAAACACTAAGCAGGAAGCAGGAAAAAAAATTTATTAGGAGGACAAAATGAAAGGATTGAAATTGAGTTTGGTTATCATGGCTGCAGCCTTGTTAACCATCGGTTTAGGCGGAGTGGCCTATGCCTTCCATGCCGGCGGCGTTGCGGAATGTGCCGGATGTCACAGCATGCATAGCCCAATGGGCGTACATCTATTACTTGCCTCAGATGCCAGTTCGACATGTTTGACCTGCCATGAGCACGCGGGAGATACGGGTCCGAGTTCGTATCACGTGAGCACTGCCCAGGCCAATTTGACGGTGGGAACCGCTCCCCTCCAGAGAGGTCCGGGAGGAGATTTTGCCTGGCTGAAGAAAAACTATGCCTATACGTCCCATGGAACGGCGAGTTATGAAGACGCCTCTATCCACGGCCACAGCATTATTGCTGCGGATAACGGATATACGGTTGTTGATCCTGTGCATGCCACATCACCTGGTGGCAGTTTCATGTCAAGCAACCTTGGCTGCGACAGTTGCCATGACCCTCACGGAAAAGGCAGAATACTCAGCAGCGGCACATACGCGTCTACTGGCGCCCCGATCATAGCATCCGGTTCAACGGCCAGTGCTCTTCCCGCCGCTGGTCAGGCGTTTGGCCTCTACAGAATACTGGCTTGGCCAGGCTATGCCGGAGCTCCAGGCGCGACATACACCACATGGCCGATTGCGATATCCCCATCTAGTTACAACAGGACCGAAGCGGCCACCATGACTCGAATTGCGTATGGCGGCGGAGCTAGCGCGAATGGTTGGGGAAAATGGTGTGGAACTTGCCATGCGGCTATAGCCAACAATTCAGGACTTCAAGGCCATCCTTCCCACAAGGTCGACACCGCGTTAGGCTCTACGTATGGAACTATTTACAATAATTACGTGAAAACGGGCGATATGTCCGGGACCTTTGGTGGCACAACGCCTGGTCCCTACACCTCACTCGTCCCGTACCAGGAAGCTACGAGTGCTATTCCGACTCTTTATAGTCATGCGAAAACCGACAATTGCGTCCTTGGCGGTCCCTCCACGAGCGATGAGGTAACGTGTCATTCCTGCCACAGGTCGCATGCATCCGGATGGACGCATGCGTTGAGGTGGAATAATGACACAACGTTTATCGTGAGCAACGGTGTGTATCCTGCTGAGCAGGGCCGTACTGCTATAGAGACACAGGGGGCCTATTACGACCGGCCGGCTACTGTCTTTGCAGCCTACCAGAGGTCGCTCTGTAACAAGTGCCATGCGATGGACTAATTCAACCCTTTTCTCTCTCTCCATCTGAAAGGAAGGTGGCTGGGAGTAAAGGAAAGAAGGAGGGGGCCGGTATCTACCGGCCCCCTTTTTTTTGGTTGAATTCCGGTCTTTTATGAGTTTTAATAGACGTTAAACAATTAGTTTGGATGGGCCGGAAATAAGGAGGTGAATTTCCATCATGATTCCGAAAAAAGCTCCATGCCCCTTGCTCTCTGCCCTATGCCCTTTGCGCTCTCGCCCCTCAGGGGAGAGGGGAAAAGCCTGCCGCGTTCTTAATACCGGGGGGAGGGGTCGTATGCCTGCCCTCCGAAAGCTCGCTGCAGGAGGGCACTATGCTCTACCTGGCCTACGAAGCCTCCGATTCTGGGGCGTAGTGGGCTGCGCTATGCTGATTCTTGCAATGCTGGGTTGCCAGGCAGCCGTGACAAGGATTAGGCCTCCCCTTGAAGAGGAGGGGGAAGTCTATCTTTATATCCAGGCTTATCCTCAGGAGGCCGAGCGACTCCGGTTTACGGTTGACGAAGCATTTGCAGTCAGCGCTGATGGAAGAGAATTCCCGTTGGATACTTATTTGCACGAAATAAAATCGAGTGACTTGAGAAGGCAGCGGCTTCTGGGTTCCGGCAGAATTCCACCTGGTTCCTATGTCGGTTTCTCGTTCAAGACCAAAAAAGCTACTTTAAGGGGCGAAGAGGGTGAAGCCGACCTTTTGGTACCCGAGAAGTCCGTGCGAAGTGAATTCAATTTCAGGGTGAATAGAAAGACCGGATATGTTTTCTTTCTTTCCTTCAAGTATAAGGAGTCGATCGAAGCCGGTTTCAGCTTCAGTCCTGTATTTTCCGTATCTGTTCCAGCTAAACCCATCTTAAGCCTTGCCGGGTATATAAGCAACGCGGTTTCCAGCAATCTCACGGTATTTGATAAGAAAGCGACGCAGGTTACAGGCTTAATACCTGTCGGACGGGAACCGTCGGGAATGGCACTCGACCAGAGATCAAGAAGACTTTACGTGGCGGACTCAGGAGATAATGAAATCTTAGTCGTAGACATTCTGGCAGATCAGGTGACAAACAAAATTAGACTGACCAGTGGAGATCGCCCACTGGAGCTGGCCCTTACCCCTGACGGGAGGACGCTCCTTTCGGTCAATCATGGTTCGAATACCGTAAGTTTCATAGACCCTACTTCTCTGTTTGAGTTGAACAGGGTAAATGTCGGCAATGGCCCTCGCTCCATTGTGATCGATCCTGCCGGCAGAAGGGCTTATGTGTTCAATACCGTCTCTGGGACGATCACTGTGCTCGACATACCAAACCGGGCCATCATCACCACGTTTTCCACGGACCCCGGTCCGTTAAGAGGGGACTTCAGCCCAAAGGGTGATAACCTTTATGTCATTCACGAGCTCTCTTCTTATCTGGCAGTCATTGACCCTGTCTCATTCAGAGTCTTGAAGAGATTTTCGATTGGGCCTGGAATGATCTCGATCAAGGTCGACAGCCGGACAGGTCTGGTTTATATTAGCCGAAGGAATGATATTTTTGTGGGAGTATACAATCCCTTCTCTTTTGTTGCCGTCGATCTTATAAGAACCGGAGGGACAGTCAATTATATGACGATTGACGATGAGGAAAATAACCTCTACATGGTTAGCTCTGAGATGAAGAGAATCATTGTGAGTAACCTCGTGAGAAAAAAGATTCTGTATGAGGTCGATGTGGGGGAAACCCCCTACTGGGTGAGCGTCATGGGGGAACGTCTTCTGCAGATTATTAGAACACCCGTTTTTCGACAATAAGAAGCATAGAGCATGGCAACATAATGAGCACCAAATTCCAAACCACAAATTCCAAATAAGCTCCAATGACCCAAATTCAAAAATCCAAACTCTTTGATTTAGAAGAAAGGTTCTTCGCTCTCCTCCAACCATTCCCTCTTTGGCAAAAGGGTAGATCCGAACATTCCCCCCTTTGGAAAAGGGTAAATCCAAACACTCCCCCCTTTGGAAAAGGGGGGTGGGGGGGGATTTTTAGAACATATGCTTTCTTATGATAAGCAGTTGAAATCGTTATCGCAGCATCTCAGAAAAAATATGACGGATGCTGAAAACCTATTGTGGTCAAAATTGAGGCGAAAGCAACTGAAAGGGCATCCGTTTTATCGTCAAAAGATTATCGGGAAGTATATCGTTGATTTTTACTGTCCGAAGGCAAATCTTGTTGTAGAGCTTGATGGTGGACAACACTATTCTGAGATAGGGCAAGTAAGAGATAGGGTAAGAGACGATGTTCTTGAGGAAATGGGATTAAAGGTCCTCAGGTTTTCGGACAGGGATGTTTTTGAGAATATCGGCGGAGTGACGGAAATGATATGGAGTCGTTTATGACCTATAAAATCTCCCCTTGCCCCTCTTTACCAAAGAGGGGGAAAGAAAGAGAGAAATTTGCCAAAGAGGGGAAAAGGAAAAGGTCCGATGGATGCCAGGGGGGATTATTTGGAGCTTGGAATTTGGGATTTGGAGTTTTAAAAAAAGTTGATATGTCCCTTGCCAATTGTTCTATCCTTGTCAAATTTATCCCTCTGCTCTCTGCCCTCTGCTCTCTGCTGATTTTATTGTTGCTGTTGCCTATTGGGGCAAATGCCCAGGGTCTATTTCAGGGAATTACCGGCTCTTTGGAATTCAATTACAATTATTTGACTTCCAAGACAACCGATGCGACCGGAAATACGGTGAAAACAAGAGCACAGACCTATTTCCCTCGATTTCAATTTGATATCAACACGGATATCTTTCCCAATCTGAGACTAATGGCTGGCGGGATTGCGGAAGGGTTTATAACAGACCTTAAATCAGATGGGTCTGACGTCACGACGACGCAGCTTAATTTCAGACCATACATCGATCTTACTCTGAGGACGCCCTTTTATTGGGCGAGTATGGGCTACGTGAGAAGACAGCAGATAACAGATGCCACGAATTCGTCTTCTATCAATCTTATCAGAGATGAGTATTACGGAATTCTTGGATTGCGACCCGAGGGGTTACCATTCATGGAGTTGCAACTTAGAAAGAGAGATTCTTATGACGATGCCAAGTCAATCCTGAATACTACGGAGGAGTTGATCAGCCTCAATTCAAGATATCAATATAAAGGTCTTCTGCTTGATTATTACGGTACTTATCTGCATACGAAAGATGAAGTACGCAATCTTGACGTTGTCCAGCAGACCCATACGGGGAGAGCTTCCTATTCAGATTCGTTTCTTGATAAACGATTAGCGGTCAATACCAATTATAACGTATTGTACCAGGGAACGACGACCAAATCAACAAAACAAGGAGTCATAGACCAGGGAGTTGTAACCTCTCAGGCCTTTCCCACCGGAGGCCTCTTCGCCATAGATGATACACCTCTCGATGGTGCGTTAAATCCGAATCCTGCCCTCATTGATGGTGATCTGACAGCCAGTGCGGGAATCAATATCGGCCTGCCTCCGGGAGTAGATACCAGTCTGAGGAATATTGGTCTCGACTTCACGACCCCCACGGAGGTGAACCGGCTCCTCCTGTGGGTTGACAGGGATCTTTCTACGGCGTCCGATATTGTAAATTTCTTTTCTTTAAACTTGAAGGTCTACGTCAGTTCCGATAATTTGAACTGGGTCGCCTGGCCAATCACTCCTCCAATCACTTTTGGACCTTTCGAAAATCGTTTTGAAATTAAATTTGCAAACGTCGTTCCTCCCAGACGCTTTATAAAGGTGGTGACCCCTCCCTTGAGTCCGGCTGTTCCAGGGGCCTTTGGCTTTCCGAACATTTTCATCACAGAATTACAGGCATTCCTTGATACATCAACAAGTACTTTCCAAAATAATAGGCAAAATAAGACCAACACAATTACCAACAACTATGATATAGACTTGAAAATGAGGATTCTGGACGATCCGTCTTTGTTCTATGAATTCTATGGTTACTACAATAACAGGCAGAACGCTGTTGACGAGACGAGGTATACCATCTCGAATGCATTTTACACTTTCCATAGATTTAACGAAGTCTTTTCAGGCAGGGCAAGGGTGGCAGTGGAAAATGGAAAGGAACTGGAAGATAAGAGGGTTGCTTATATTTATGATGCTGCGCTTATAGCCGACCCCTTGAGAACGCTCCACAATAGCCTCGTCGTCAACGGCAGGAACGAAGAAATAGGCGGGAGACCTAATGATGTGAATTCGGTATTTCTATATAACACCGCGCAATTGTATAAAGGGATAGATGTGAGTCTTAATGGCGGTGTAAATTTTACAAAGCAGGAAACGGGTGAAAGCGGAAGAGATTTTATTATTACTTTTCAGACGAATATCGTACCTCACAGAACGCTGACTCTGGGACTCAATTACAATAATACGGTAGCCCAGAAATCAGGGGGAAATCTGGGTTCCACGTCAACCACTACACAAATCCTTGATATTAATTTGAATTACAATCCCTTCACGACTTTAAATCTTTTTGCTTATCTCCAGTATGTTAGGGAATCGGGACAGAAGGATAGGATCCTTCAGAATTACGCTATCAACTGGATGCCTTTTCCCGATGGAGCACTTCAGTTTAATATTGCTTATAATGAAAATTATAGGTCCGAGGACCACTTAACGGAAAGAATTTTCGTGCCAAGCGTCCGATATTACCTTTCAAAACGGTCATACTTACAAGTTTCATATCAATTAATTCGAAGCAGTAGCGATATCGAGAAGATAGATTCGAACCTGTTTAGTACAAGTCTAAAGATATATTTCTGATGGAAATGGTTGAATCTTACTATACCGGCGGCTAACCCTTCTCTCCCCACTGGGAGAGGGAAGAGACGGCTCCCATTGATTTCTGCTTTTTTTTCAGTAATATATAAAATGCACAATTCTTCACAAAATAATTTTTAACGGGGGGGGATATTGTGATTGGTAAAATGAGAATTAGGCATCTAAAAATTTTCCTCATTTTTTCTGTCTTCTTCTTAACCTCATGTGCGACTTCATTAAGGGATGTCTATATCGACCCGAATATGGACTTCGGGGCAGTTAAAAGTATAGCCGTAATGCCTTTTTTGAGTCTTGCAAGAGATCCGGTTGTGGCCGACAGGGTAAGAGATGTCTTTATTAACAAGCTCTTGGCAACAGGCGCTGTCTATGTCCTGCCGGTTGGAGAAGTCGCCCGGGGAACCGCAAGGGCGGAAATTCAGAATCCCTCTGCGCCCTCTCCTGAAGAGGCGGTGAAGTTAGGGGGAATTATCAAGGTCCAGGCAATCATTACAGGGACGGTAAGGGAATACGGTGAGGTGAGATCCGGAACAGCTGCCGCAAATGTTGCATCTGTTAGCGTTCAGATGATCGAGACACAGACCGGCAAAGTCGTGTGGTCGGCTTCCTCTACGGAAGGTGGAGTTAATATATGGGACCGTCTTTTCGGCGGAGGTGGCAAGCCGATGAATAAAGTGACCGAGAAAGCAGTCGATGATCTTATCCGAAAACTATTCAAATAAATTCATCTTGATTCTGATTCTGAGCTCTATTCCTCTTTCCAAACTTCGCAGTTAGCGAAGAGCTTGGAAAAGAAAATGTTGCCGCGACGAAGGAAGGAATCCGGGTTGCCGTCTTGCCACTTGAAAACCTCAGTGGGACAATGGCGCCTATCAAAGAGATCAGGCAGATCTTCATTGAAAAGTTGAGAAAGGCGGGGGTTGACGTTCTCAATGAAGAGGCTTTAGAGAAGTTTATGGCAAAGCACCGTATCCGGTACACGGGCGGGATCGACAAGAATACAGCTCAAGCGTTTAAACAAGAAGTAAACGTCGACGGTGTCTTCATTGCCTCATTAGAGTTCTACAGCGATGCCAACCCCCCAAAGATTTCTTTGATCTCCAGATTGGTTTCAACAGGGGAAAGTCCTTCTATTTTGTGGATGGACGGAGTTGGATTAGCCGGAGACGATTCAAGAGGTCTTCTGGACCTGGGGCTGATCGAGGACCCCAAAGTTCTTTTGGACAAGGCGATGAACGTGATGTTCGATTCGCTGTATCGGTATCTTTCGACGAAAGCAGATGCAGAGAGAAGGGCATGTTGCCAAGAGGAAGTTTCGACCCAAAATGTTTTACCGTTCTCCAGCCCTGGATCAGGAAAGAAAATATACGGTGGCCATTGTTCCCTTCGTGAATTTGAGCGGGAGAAAATATGCGGGAGATATTCTCGTCCTTCATCTTGCCAAGGAACTAAAAAAATATGACAATTTCAATGTGATTGAATTTGGCATGGTGAGACAGACTTTCCTTGAATTGAGGATTATTATGGACCAGGGAATCTCACTGCCCCAAGCTGATCCTATCTTTGCCTTATTGAACGCAGACCTGATTCTGTCAGGAGATGTTACCGATTATGACGATTACCATGGAATATGGGGAATACCCAAAGTTGGGTTTACCACTCAGCTCATCGCAAAAAAGAATCGGGAGGTCGTTTGGAGTTCAGATGGATACAACGAAGGAGAGGATGGGGTCTTCTTTTTCGATCTGGGGAGAGTGAATACGGCACATGTTATGGCTTCTCAGATGGCACAGTGGATTGGTAAAATGGTGCTGGGCCAGGAGAAAAAGGTTCAAGCCTCTTCCAGTAAAGATTAAAATACGGAGAGATTTGGGAATCGAAGAGAGGTGATATGAGACATTTTACTGGGGCGTCAAGAATCATACTGGTGCTTGGTTTTCTTCTTGGAATTTCAAGCATCGGGTTAGGACAAGATCTGCCAATGATTAAAGGGAAGAAGACTGTTGCCATCGTAAACGGGGAGCCCATTACCTTAAGCGAATTCAATCAGGAACGGCGCGGGAGTAGAAAGCGAAGAGAAGAGGCTGGATTTACTCCGGCGGTTGATTAACTCACGGCTGATGATTCAGGAAGCGAGAAGAATGGGGATTGATCAGTTAAAGGAATTAAAAGAGAGGGTTGACGTATTTGCGAAGGTGACACTCCGGGAAAAGTTGCTGGAAACACATATTAGAAATATTAAACCCGATGAGAAAAGAAGTAGAGAAGGTCTACCGGGAAGCCGTCAAAGAGTTCAAAATCAAATCGATCGTTTTTGATAAAGAAGAAGACGCCAACCAGATGGAGGGCTTGCTTAAGGACGGGAAGGACTTCGATAAGGTGTTGGAGAAATTTCTCTCGGAAAAAAAGGGGAAGGGGAGTCAGGAAGGAGTCTTTTTGAAGAATAAGGCATTGTTGCCGGAGATCGCAGAGGCCGTTTCAAAAATGAATGTTGGATCGATTAGCCCAGTTGTTCGAATTAAATCAGGCTATGTCGTTTTCAAAATCGAAGACATCCGTTATCCTGAAGACCCTGAAATAAAGAAAGAAGTGGAACTGGACCTGCTTACAAAAAAGCAGCAGGAAGCCATATCCAAATACTGTGAGGACCTAAACAAAAAGTACGCAAAAGTAAATCAGGAGCTTCTCAAGAGCCTGGATTTTGAGTCGAAAGAACCAGGGTTCGAGAACCTTATCAAGGATAAGCGTGTGGTGGCAGAGATAAAGGGGGAGAGACCCATCACGGTGGGTGAGCTCACGGATTATATGCGGCAGCAGCTTTATCATGGCGTAGAGATGGCCGTTGAATCAAAAAGATTGAACAAGAGAAAAGCAAAAATACTGGATGAAATGCTTCAAAAAAGAACCCTCAGGGTAGAAGCGCTCCGGTTGGGTCTGGACAAGAAGGAAAGCTATAAGAACCAGGTCAAAGAACACGAAAACTCGTTAATCTTCGCTGCTTTCATTCAAAAGGCTGTCGCCCCGGACATCAAATTGAAAGAAGAGGAACTTAGGGCCTACTATGATCAACATATTAACGATTACACCCATCCTGAGATGATGAAAATAAGCGGTCTCGTCTTTTCAAAAAGGGATGACGCAGAGAAGGCCATCACCAACTTGCGAAAGGGGACAGATTTCCGGTGGGTGAAAGAGAATGCTGAAGGGCAAATCAATCAAAACGAAAAGGGTGTGTTGGTTTTTGATGGAAGGCTCCTCACGACAAAAGATCTGCCCGAAGGAGTGAGCAAGGCCGTCACCGGGGCCAAAGCGGGCGATTTCAGACTTTATGAAAGCCCGGAGAAACATTATTATGTTTTGTACGTTCAGGAGGTTAATCCCTCGAGACCCCAGCCCTATGCAGAGGCGAAAGAAGAGATTGCGAAGAAGATCTATAATGAAAAACTTATCAAAGCCGTGGAGGACTATGCGGACAAATTGAGAGCCGTTTCGGAGGTAAAAATTTTTCTAAAGGACAACTAAATGCAAAGAGCATAGCCTAAAGGAGAAGCGCCAAATACCAAATACCAAATTTCATAAGGATATCAAAGCTTCAGTTTCCTGAACGACCCAATTGAAAACTATTTGAATTTTGGTCATTGGAGTTTATTTGGGATTTGGAGATTGGAATTTGGAGTTTATCTGAAGTTTGGGATTTGAAATTTGTCATTTGGGATTTGAACTGTATACGCTATGCCCTCTGCCCTCTGCTCTATGCTTGAATTAAAAGGGAGTTGCCATGTCATTCTTACGATCGAAAGTTAAAGTGCTCCTCTTAGGGATAGTCCTTTTACTCTGTGGAGTTCTGCTGTATGCCTGTGCCGAAGCGCCGCGGCAAAGGACCCTGGGAGGGGCTGCAGGTACGGGGAAGCGATTTGCACAGAAAGATTGCCTCGATTGTCACAAGAAGTTTGCGGACAAATATCTTGGGATGAAATATGTCCATGGGATGGTTAAAGAGAAAAAATGTGAAGATTGCCATTTGCGTCATGGTCTTGTTCCAAAATTGATTCTGAAAAAAGAAGGTAACGAAATTTGCTATCCCTGCCACAGCCGGGAAAAGATAGGGCTAAACAAACCGAATGTTCATACGGCCCTGAAGAGAGGGAAATGCATTCAATGCCATAATCCCCATGCCTCCCAGTTCAGTCACCTGTTAAAAGCAGAAGGGAATGAAGCCTGCTATCAATGTCATAAAAAGGAGAATTACGAGAAGAAAGTCGTCCATAAAGTAGGGGCAAAAGGTTGTACGACGTGCCACTCTTCCCATAGTTCTGACCAGAAAGACCTTTTGGTGAAAGCGGAGACTCCTCTCTGCCTCAGCTGCCATGACAGCGGCAAGGAACCTTTTAAGAAGGCCCACGGGAATTATCCGGTGAATCAAGCCTTATGCTCAGGTTGCCATAATCCTCACTCTTCATCTCAAGTAAAGCTTCTGAAAACGAGCGCCCATAGTCCTGTGGCTTCAAAAGAATGCGATGCATGCCATAAGCCCCCGTCAGACCCAAAGCCTTTTGCGACCACGGAGGCAGGGAGCAAGCTCTGCTATAATTGTCATGACGCCTCAAAATTGAAAGCCGGTGGAAGTGTAGAACATGGTCCTTTTAAAGAAGGAGAATGTCTTACTTGTCATACCGCCCATACTTCGGAATACCCGCAGCTTCTTGCTAAGAGAGGGAATCTTCTCTGTTTTGATTGTCATAAGGAAAAAAGTGAGAAGCGTGGCCGTCAATCATGCTCCTGTCACCAGTGAAAAGGGATGCCTTTCCTGCCATCCGCCTCACGCCGCCAAATACAAGAATCTTCTAAACACAAAAGACGCAGCTCTATGTTTTTCATGCCATACGAAGACAAGGGACGCGCCGAAGTCTAAAGTATCTCATGCTCCCTTTTGTCGAAGGGGAATGTAATTCATGCCATAATCCTCATGGTTCGAATATCAAAAATATTATTAAGGACAGGATGGACAGGGTTTGTTATACGTGCCATTCCGATGCCGAAGCAAAGTTTTTGAAGACCTATACCCATAAACCCGTCGTGGATGCGAACTGTGATGCCTGCCATCAGTCCCACGGATCGAATGAGAAGAATCTCCTGAAATTTAGCGGTTCCAAGATGTGCGCTCAGTGTCATGGCGATCTCATGAAAGCGGAGACGAGCGGCACGAACCATAACCCTTTTGCAGAAGGGGAATGTCTCACATGCCATGATGCCCATGGGAGCAATATTAAAGGGATGACCGTGAATAAAGAAGGTGCTCTCTGTTTCTCTTGCCACGGAGATGTGAGCAAAGGGCTAAAAGCTGCAAAGAGCCAGCACAAGCCCCTGTTAACGGATGAATGTACGAAGTGCCACAGCCCTCACAAGACAAAATTAGACAAACTTCTTTTGGCAAAGAGTCCTGATCTTTGTCTGACCTGTCATAAAGACCTGAAGACCAAGATGGAAAAGGAAAAGGCGCATCAACCGGCTGCTCGGGATTGCGAGAGATGCCATAAGCCCCATTTTTCAGCGGAGTCGCCTCCTGATGAATCAGGCCATTCAGCCCTTATGCGGGGAATGCCACGATTTTAAGAAGCCAGCCTTTGGCAAGGCTCACCTCGATATCGAGGCGGCGTGTCATGGATTGCAGAACTTGCCATGATCCCCATGCTTCAAAAGACCCGAAGTTCTTCAAGACTGTTATTCATCCTCCGTTTGCGGGAAGGTCGTGTGAGGACTGCCACGTCGTCAGTAAGTAAAGATGCAAAGCGCATAGAGCATGAGGGCACGGGGCATAGGGAAAGAGAGAAAAGATATTACGGACTGACGGATTGAAAGAGTTATGAAAGGGTATCCAATGAAATTGCGATTGAAATGGTTCTTCTTATTCACAGGTTTGATTTTGATTCTGGTTTTTTCGGCGGCTTATGGGCAGCAGAATAAATTCAAGCTGAAACCTGGCGCCCAGGGGAAACTCTGTCTGGAATGTCATGATGCCTTCAAGGAAAAGCTCAAGAATCCATTTGTCCATACCCCCGTGAAGACGGGAGAATGCACGGAATGTCATAATCCGCATTCTTCCTCTCATGGAAAGTTGCTGGACGAAGATCCAAACAAAATCTGCAATAAGTGCCATGAAGGGATTGTGCCCAAGGATCCAAAGAGCATTCATAAAGTTGTGATGGAAGGCAATTGCGTAAAATGCCATGACCCCCATGCCTCAAAAAACAAATTCGTCCTTCTGAAAGCGGGAAACGAACTCTGTTTTGATTGTCACAAAAATATCGGCAATGCCGTCACCAAAGCAAAGTTCAAGCACAGTCCTGTGGAGAAAGGATGCGTCGGTTGCCACGAGCCGCATGCTTCGACCAAAGGAAAACATCTTCTGAAAAATGATCTGGTGGCTCTCTGTGTGAGCTGTCACAAGACGGACCAGGCTTCCTTTTCAAAGCAGCATATGAATTATCCCGTGGCGAAGTCAGACTGTTCGTCTTGTCATGACGCCCATGGCTCGAATAAGGCAGGAATATTATTCGATAATGTGCATGCATCCGGTTGCGAATAAAATGTGCAACCAGTGCCATGAAGCCTCCACTTCTCCCGATGCGCTCAAGACCAAGAAGGCCGGGTTTGATCTGTGTCGTGGTTGTCACAGCAGCATGATGAATGAGGCATTTAATAAGAACCGGATCCACTGGCCTCTGGTGGATAAGGTGGGTTGTTTGAACTGCCATGAGCCCCATGCCTCGCAACAGAAAAAGCTTCTGATGGGGGACATGAAAACCTTGTGTGGAAAGTGTCATATGGACACCATGGAGTCACAGGAAAAGCTTGTCAAAAAAGAGAAGCAGGAAAATGCTGCTGTCGGAAAGGTGGCCGCGATCAAGGGTGCCATCACGCACAATCCCATACAAGAAGGAAATTGCGACGCCTGCCATTCGTCTCATGCGCTCTGATAGTGTTTTCCTTTTGAAGCGGCCCTTCCATTATTGAAAGTCTGCGGAACCTGCCACGATTGGACGAAACATACGAGCCACCCCATGGGGGAGAAGATCATTGACTCGCGAAATAAGAACATTACCATGCAGTGCCTGAGTTGTCATCAGGTCTCACGGAACCGGATATCGGATATCTGATGCCTTTCCCGACGGTCACGGATCTTTGCGTCCAGTGCCACAAACAATACAAGAGGTGATCAGCAAGAAACTGCGATAATTGGAGTGTTGGAGTAGTGGAGTATTGGAAGAAAAAATGAATAGTGGGTGGTGGAAATATTGGGAGAGGATCAAAGATAGAAAGCTTTCGGTGGTTTTCGTTTCATCCAGCACTCCAATACTCCATTACTCCGAATGCCCCTTGTTACTCGGGTGAGTCTGGTCTTGAAAGAGGTGAATCAATGGTAGGAACTTCGATTAAAATCATAATGATTATTGGCATTCTGCTTTTGCCGATGAAGTCTTTTAGCGCTGAAACGGTGAAGTTTAGGTACCTTCAATCTGTCTATTTCGATGAGAAAGGGTGGAGGCATGAAGCAACCGGAAGGAGTTGCCTGCGGCGAAAAGGATCTCTCTGATCGTTGGCGATACCGGAAAACGATCGTCTTCTCCGGTATACCTTCCAGGAAAAGAAGTTTAAAGGCTGGAACCGAGATTAAAATCCCGCAGCTATCCAATCCGATCCGACTTCAAATCAATTCCAAGGGAGAAATTTTTGCTCTGGATGGTAAGAAACGGCGCATCATCCGGCTGAATCCTGACGGAACGTTCAAAGGCTATGTGGATGCAGAGGGTATCCCTTCCCCTTCAACCTTCGTTCCGAGGAGCTTTAAGATAGACAGGAATAATAATATCTACATCCTCGATATATTTTCAGGCCGTGTGCTGGTCCTCAACTCCGGAAGGCAAATACCAAAAACAGATTCCATTCCCGAAAGATTATGGATTTTTCTCCGACCTATCCGTCGATTCGAAAGGTACGCTGTTCTTAATCGACTGTGTCAAGGCCATGGTTTTTTCGGCCGCTAAGGATTCAAACAGCTTTTCTCCGTTAACAAAGAATCTGAGAGAATATCTAGATTTTCCAACCAGCATCACAACGGATAACCGGGGGACCATTTTTATCGTCGACCAAAATGGGAGCGGCATCGTTATTCTCGGACAGGATGGGTCTTTTCAGGGGCGGCAGTTGAACATGGGATGGAATGAGGGTCTTCTATACTATCCTTCTCAGATGTGTATCAACGAAAAGGGAGAGGTTTTCATCGCCGACCGGGGCAATAGCCGGGTTCAGATATTTACGCTCGTTAAATAGAAACCTTCGGGTATTATTATTGAGAGCAGGGAATAGTTTGCATTTGGGATTACAAGAAGCTGTCATTGCGAGCCCGCCCCGTTCCGGGATTCTTCGGAAGAGGCCGTGGCAATCTCGCTCTGAGATTGCTTCCTCGCTACACTCCTCGCATGACCTACTAGAACCGCGATACAAATTATAATATTTTCTGTTTAATAAATGAAAATAAAAAGAGGGCCAGCGGGTAATCTGCCAGCCCTCTTTGTTTTTTTGCCGAACGGCTTGAATTCTATCCCCCCGACAAGGTCAGTCCATCGCATGGCATTTGTTACAGAGCGACCTCTGGAAGGCTGCAAAGACAGTAGGCGGCCGGTCGTAATAGGCCCCCTGTGTCTCTATAGCCGTACGGCCCATCTCGGCAGGATACACGCCGTTGCTAACGATGAACGATGCCTCATTATTCCACCTCAAGGCATGCGCCCAACCGGATGCGTGCGACCTGTGGCACGAGTGACACGTTACCTCATCGCTCGTGGAGGGGCCACCAAGGACGCTATTGTCGTTTCTCGCATGACTTGCAAGGGTCGTAATAACACTCGTGGCTTCCTGGAACGGGACGAGTGAGGTGTAGGGACCAGGCGTTGTGCCACCAAAGGTCCCAGACATATCGCCCGATTTCACGTAATTATTATAAATAGTTGCATACGTAGAGTTTAAAGCGGTGTCGACCGGGTGGGAAGGATGGCCTTTAAGTCCTGTCATGTTGGCTATGGCCGCATGGCAAGTTCCGCACCATTTCCCCCAACCATTAGCGCTACCGCCGCCGCCATAAGCAATTCGAACCATATTCGTCGCTTCGGTCTGGTTGTAAGTAGACGGAGAAACTGCGATCGGCCATGAGGTATAAGTCGCACCTGGAGCCCCGGCATAACCTGGCCAGGCCAGAATCCTGTAGAGACCGACCGCCTGACCAGCTGCTGGAACAATGCCTGTGGAGCCGGATGCTATAATCGGGGTGCCGGTACTCGCATATGAGCCGTCGCTGAGTCTCCTGCCCTTTCCGTGAGGGTCATGGCAACTGGCACAGCCAAGGTTGCTTGACAGGAAACTGCCACCCGGAGATGTGGGATGCACAGGATCAACAGTCGTATAGTTGTTGTCCGCAGCGATAATGCTGTGACCGTGGACAGATCCGTCTTCGAAATCGGCCCCCTGCGCCGTCAGGGCATAGTTTTTCTTTAACCAGGCAAAATCTCCGGCCGGACCTCTCTGTAAGGGAGCGGTTCCAACGGTCAAATTGGCGTCTGCAGTGCTCACGTGGTACGAAGTCGGACCCGTATCCCCTGCGTGCTCATGGCAGGCCAAACATGTTGAACTGGCTTCTGAGGAAATTAAGAGATGGGAACCCGACATTGGGCTATGCATGCTATGACACCCGGCACACTCCGCAGCGCCGCCCGAATGGAAGATCTGTTGCGCTAATCCGTTGACACTCGTGATTAATAGAAATGCAACAACGATCCCCAGACTTAACTTTGGTGCTTTCATTTTTCCCTCCTTCTTTCTTACTCTTATTCCGTAGTCCCGGCCCTTCATCAAACCCTTTTTCCCCTATTTTTCTTTATCGTTTGGCCTGCCAACTGTGTAAAAATCCTCAGCAGATGAGAATTTTCCCCCTGGCATATGCTGAATTTCTCATAAACATTCCATCCCCCTGAAATCGGTCTTTTCTCTTTCTTCCTGTAATTTTTTGATTTTTAAAGATAATTTGGAATATCAGGAATAATTTTACTAAAGAAGAAATGGCAAGGGGTATGGAACAGAAATTGCTTCCACATATGAAAATAAAAAGCCGCCTTAACCCCAGGGTGGTCGCGAGAAACGTGGCTCGTAGGCTGGTTTCTCCCCCAGAGCTAAGACGGCAAGAAGTATAAGGATATACGTCTAGGTAAACGGAAGACACGTTCTACCTCGCGACCTTCTCTATCTAAGTCACACCTTAAGAAGAATGTCAAGAATTTTCTTCGAGCGGGGGGCCGCCACGAAGCGAACACCTTCTTATACTTGATTGCCCTTATTCTACCAAAAACCTCTCATTTTGAATCCTCTTAAATTGTTGCCACGAAATCTATCTAATTATCTTTTTTTGATTTTTGACCCTTTCCGTGGTAAAAATTGAATATAGGTTTATTGACTACAAACAATAGGAGGAAGGTCCGATGAAGTGTTACGTTTGTGCGAAATTGGGAGTGGATAAGGATGCCGTAGCGATTTGTATCGTCTGCGGGATGGGGCTCTGCACGGGGCATGCCTTTAAGGAAGAACTCCTGGTCAGGGATATCATTGATTGGGGGTTCGGGGAGGAGAAGATCACCTATCCTCATACGCTGCCTCGGTTCATCTGCGCAGAATGCAAGCTGGCCATCGAACAGAGGACAAAGCCGGAAAGAAGATGATAAAGGTCGAAGTTTGGAGTCAAGAATTGAGGGAATTAGAAATGACAAGTCTCCGCTGGAACGAGGTCCCTGCTTCTCGATCGAGAAATTGAAAAAAAGGTTGTGTTTTCACAGGAGATTATCAATAATAATCCTATGAAGAAGACGATTTTGGTTGTTGAAGATGAAGAGAGCCTCAGGCTTTTCTACGAAGAAGAACTGAAGGGGGAGGGGTACGACATCCTGACCGCCAAAAACGGCAGAGAAGCCATTCGACAATTGGAGACGGGGAAGCCCGATTTGATCATTCTCGATATTGTAATGCCTGTGATGGATGGGATGGAGACATTGGGCCGGATTGTCAGCAAAGAAAGGAAGATCCCCGTCATCCTCAACACCTCCTATTCGGGGTATCGGCAGGATTTTATGAGTTGGGCCGCTGATGCCTATGTCGCAAAGTCTCACGACCTCACCGAATTGAAAAAGAAGATCCGAGAACTTTTAGAGGTTTCTGAAAAGTCCAGAAATCTCTGATTACACGGATTATGAAACGATTACACCGATTGGGAATCCGTTGGAAATAAGGGAAAATCTGTGGAATCATTCTTTAGAATCTCTGTAATCAAGAGAGCGAAAAGCGGTGTTTCAGAGCTCTCTTTAGAGAAGGGTAAAGGCCGGTGAAGAAAGTCTTGGCCATGGTTTTAGCAGGCGGCCGGGGAGAAAGACTCTATCCGCTCACTCGGGATCGGGCCAAACCTGCTGTTCCTTTCGGCGCCATTTATCGGATTATTGACTTCACGCTTTCCAACTGCATTAATTCCGGCGTACGTCGCATCTATGCCCTCACCCAATATAAATCGACCTCTCTCAATCGCCACATCCAATTAAGCTGGGACATCCTCTCGGCTCCTCTGGGAGAGTTCGTTGAAGCGATTCCCGCGCAACAGAGAATTGATGAGCATTGGTACCAGGGAACCGCCGATGCGATTTTTCAAAACATCAACATCTTACAGGAGGAGAGACCCGACCTTGTACTCATCCTCTCCGGTGATCACATTTACAAGATGGACTATCGAAAGATGATCGCCTTCCACCTGGAGAAGGAAGCAGATCTGACGGTTGCGGCCATCCGGATGGACCGAAAGCTTTCCAGAGAATTTGGTGTCATGGAAATAGATGAGAATTGGCGAATCGTTGGCTTTCAGGAGAAACCCGAAGAGCCCAAAGCGATTCCCGGAGACCCGGGAGGGATTCTGGCCTCCATGGGAATTTATATTTTCAATACCGAAGTATTGGTCCGGCGATTGATTGAGGATACTCGGTCGGACTCAAGCCACGATTTTGGCAAGGATATCATTCCCATGATGATTGGAAGAGATCGCGTCTTCTCTTTTGATTTCAGACGAGGAGATTGCGGAGGGAAGGGATATTGGAGAGATGTGGGGACGATCGATGCCTTTTACGAAGCGAATATGGATTTGATCTCCATCACGCCCGAGCTCAATCTTTATGATGCTCAGTGGCCCATCCTGACCTACCAACCGCCTTCCCCCCCCGCAAAAACCGTGTGGATCGAGGAGGGAAGGGTCGGCATGGCTCTCAACTCGATCATCTCAAATGGCTGCATTATCAGTGGCGGAAATGTCAGGCGATCGATCCTCTCGCCCAGAGTAACGATTCATAGCTTTGCTGAGATTGAAGATTCCATCCTCCTGGAAGGGGTGGATGTTGGAAGGAATGCCAAGATCAAGAGGACGATCATCGATAAGGGGGTTGAAATTCCTCCATCGATGGAGATCGGGTACCATCTGGAGGAAGATGCAAAACGATTCACGGTGACTCCTTCAGGGATTGTGGTCGTTCCAAAAGGGATTCGGCTTTAGCAAGCTGCTGAAAAACGCTCATCTGCGTCGTTGTCCTCATCCTTCGTCGTTGCGGCGTACAGCCCAGTACGCCTCACTTCTCAGGATTTCAGGCGCCTTGCATCTAAGCATTTTTGAGCAGCCTGCTGAGAACAGCTTTTTGAACAATTCAATACCAATCCTTGGCGTTCAGGGTCCGGCCGAGGGCAATGCCCGCAGATTGAGCGTTCGGCCCGAACTCAAACCGAAGGACATCCGACCGGCTTCGGGCCGGGGAGTCGATGTGTTGATTCGTTCAAATGTTCGAACGGGTTGCTAGAGGAACGGCTCCCGCCTTTCGGCCGTTGCCCCATTATGGCGTATGGGTATACGAAATCAAATGATCTCTGGGGAGACAGTGAATGTTCTCCGGGCTGAACAGAAAATAAAATCTTCCTGGACGGATTCGGCTTCCTTCTCCACGGAGCCAAGAATTTGCTTGACAAAAAAACCGACATTTTGTATAAGCCCTCTATACATAGTTAAACTTAGATAAGATCGAGCGCCGATTTGAGAACTTAGGCAGAGTTCCGGGGGCTTTTTATAAAACCTTACAAACATCAATCCACTGAAATCCTGTCACTGAAAACTGTTCCGTGCATTCCCGTAATTCTATTGGCATATTTCGGTCAATTCCTTTAAATAATAAAAGGAGTGGGAATGGAAACAATATTTCGCATTCTTCAGAGGGTGAGTAAAATCCTTAATTATATCGGCGGCGCAGCGCTCACTTTCATGATGTTTTTGACTGTGGCGGATGTGCTCTTGCGAGCCGCGGGCCACCCTATCCTGGGCACTTACGAATTGGTATCATTAACTCTGGCGATTGTCATCGGTTTCACGATTCCTAAGGTCTCCTTGGACCGCGGGCACGTGTATATGGAAATCCTGCTGGAAAAGCTTTCGAAGAGAGATAAGGCCATCATGAACACCTTTACGCGGATTCTGGGCATCGTTTTATTCGCGATCATAGCGTATAACCTCATGTTAATCAGCAAAGAGTTCCATGCATCGGGTGAAGTCTCCTCCACACTCAAGTTGCCCTTCTTCCCCATTTCTTTCTTCGTCGGCGTCTGCTGCTTCATCGAGTGCTTCGTTTTCATGTTGGATATCGTAAAAATCTGGAGGGGTCAATATGAATGAGATCACCGTGGGCATTATGGCCCTCGTTGTGCTGCTGCTGCTTTTCGCTACGGGCATTGAATTGGGCATCGCGATGGCATTGGTGGGGTTTGTGGGTTTTGCTTACCTGAACGGCATTCAGCCGGCCATGCAACTCGTAGGGCGAGACATATACGATGTCATCACGAATTACGGGTACACGGTTTTTCCTCTTTTTATTCTGATGGGTCAAATCGGCTTCAACTCGGGGATTGCGGTCAGACTGTATGGTGCAGCACACAAATTCATCGGCCATATTCCCGGTGGCTTGGCCATGGCCACGGTAATGGGAGCCACCGGGTTTAAGGCCATCTGCGGCTCCTCAGCAGCTACGTCGGCGACGTTCGCCAGCGTCGCGATCCCCGAAATGGACCGGTATGGGTATGACAGGAAACTGTCTACAGGGATCGTTGCGACCGTGGGAACGCTCGGTTGTATCATTCCCCCCAGTGTGGTGCTGATCGTATTCGGTATTATCACCGAGCAGTCCATCGGGCAGCTTTTCCTTGCGGGGATCATCCCCGGATTGATCATCGCTCTCTTTTTCATCGGGATCATTTATGGATGGGTGAAGATCAATCCAAAGATTGCGCCCATGTCGGAGCGGTCTACCTGGAAAGCTAGGATTCGCTCGCTTCCGGAGGTGGTCTGGATCATCCTTGTCTTTCTCCTGGTCATCGGAGGGATCATGCAGGGTTTCTTTACGCCGACGGAGGCAGGGGCGGTTGGTACCTTTGCAGTTCTGCTGCTGGCGGTAGTTAAACGAACTTTGAATTTCAGCGGATATTTGAAATCCCTTTCGGAAGCCCTTCGCACGGCGGGGATGATTCTCATGCTCATTACGGGCTCTGTGATCCTTGGCCATTTCATCGTGGTGACCAATATTCCCGAGAATACGGCGGAGTGGTTAGTGGCTCTCCCTTTGAACCGCTACGTCATCATGCTTCTGATCTGTCTCGTTTATGAGATAGGAGGGTCGTTCATCGATGACCTTGCGTTCATGATTCTTGCGACGCCTATCTTCTACCCGGCGGTACAAAAGCTCGGTTTCAATCCTATCTGGTTCGGGATCGTCATCGGCGTGGTCGTAATGATCGGTGTGGTGATTCCTCCGGTGGCTGTGTGTGTTTTTGTGGTTAAGAACATCACCAAGGAACCTATCGGCCGGATCTACAAAGGCGTCGCTCCGTTCTTGATCTCTCTCGTTATTGTCTGGGGTCTTCTGTTCGCCTTTCCCCAGCTCGCCCTCTGGCTCCCCTCATTGTTTTATAAATGAGAAGGGAGATAGAGAAGGGAAGGATATATTTGTTTAAGCCTGTTTGCAGATGGGTTTGAAAAAGGGAAGAAAATAGATCACAATTTAACGCAACAAAAAGAAAGGAGGCATTAAAATGGGAAGAAAGGTCGCATGGGTAGCGTTTGTGGTATCGTTTTTGTTTTTAATGGTTTCTTCTCCCTACGCAGCGGAGGCGATCAAGCTCAAGCTGGCGAATTATTTTCCGCCCACACACATGAATTCAGTGATGATGGGCAAATACTGCGAGGAGTTGAACAAAAAACTGGCCGGCAAGGCGGAAGTCACCCAGTATACGGGCAGCACCCTTCTTTCGGCACCCAAGATGGCTGCCGGGGTAGCCGCCGGTATCGCGGATATCGGCCTCTCCAACCTCTCTTACACAAGAGGACGGTTTCCGGTCATGGAGATCATGGAACTACCCCATGGTTTCCCGAGCGCCTGGATCGCAGGGCACGTGGCGAATGACTTTTATAGCAAATATCAGCCGAAGGATTTCGACACGTATCAGGTGCTGATGCTCAGCACGTCTCCGATTAACGTCATTCAGACGCTTAATAAACCTGTCAAGACGCTGGAGGACGTGAAGGGGCTGAAACTGAGAGGCACGGGGAGGCTCGGCGATATCGTCAAAGCGCTTGGGGCCAGCCCCATTCCTATTGAGACGCCCGACCTGTACGATGGGTTGAAAAGGGGTGTGATTGAGGGCGCATTGCTCCCCCTCGAAACGATGAAAGGTTTTAAGACGGGCGAATTGATTAAATACGTCACAGCTTCCTGGCGGGTTGGAAGCGCCTATTGCTTCTATGTGCTGATGAATAAGCAAAAATGGAACGGTCTTCCTGCCGATGTCCAGAAAACCATGTCCGACTTCTCCAAGGAATTTATTGAAAGATGGACACTGGAGTGGAACAGAATCGATATCGAAGGTAAGGAGTTCTTCATGAAACAGGGCGGCCAGATCGTGACCGTTCCCGATGCGGATAGCCCCCAGTGGATCAAGGCGGTACAGCCCGTGCTCGGCGACTACAAGAAAGACCTGACCGGAAAGGGCTTTAAGGCTGCGGACATCGAGGAATGGATCGGCTTCGTGAACAAACGCATTCAGTACTGGAAAGGCGAGGAAAAAGCGAAGAAAATACCCACATCGTATCAGTACTAACGACTGTCAGTCTTTGCCGAGAAAGAGGAGGTACACTTCAGCCTGTTCGGGCTGGAGTGTGGCCTCCTCGCTGGATAGGAGTTAGATCTTTAAAGTGAGGGACTACGCCGGCCTGCAAAGGGACCACCCCGGAAAGAGTTGATTTTTCTCGTATCCTCCCTACGCAAGATTTCATAGATCTCCTTCTGGAATCTCTCTCTTATCCTGGTTGAAGGGGAGGTGATGGCGTGTTATAGATTTTTGACTGAACGATCCGTCGCGTGAACGAGCGACATCGTTGGAACCGAGATTGCGGCCGGGGGTTTGATGATTCGATGCCGACAAAATGGAGAATGAGGTGAAACTGATGAAAGAGGAAATAAAATACTGGAATCCGGCCATAGAGACGATGCCGAGGGAGAAGCTTGTCGCGATTGAGTTGAAGCGTTTTAGAGAGCTTCTCCGATGGAGTCAGGAGAACTCTCCTTTTTACAAAAAGAAATTCCATGGAATCGAGCCGGAGGACATTCGAACGCTTGAAGACCTTGCAAAGGTTCCCCTCACGGAGAAAGATGAACTGAGAGAGGCCCAGGTGGGAAAGGAACCCTATCTTTATGGCGACCTTTTGGCCGTCCCTACCGAACGACTCTCCATATACCATCAAACCTCGGGGACAACCGGAAAGCCCGTGTATATTCCGGATACCTACGAAAGCTGGCAATGGGTTGTGGAGGTGTGGTGTTACATCCTTTACGGGGCAGGCTTTCGACCGACAGACCGGGTTTTTCTCCCCTTTGTCTACAATGTCTATATTGCCTTCTGGCAGGGGCACTACGCCGCGGAAAAGTTGGGATGTGAAGTAGTTCCAGGAGGAGGTCTTGAGACAAAGGCGCGTATTCAGAAGATGATGGAGGTGAAAGCGACGGGTCTGATGAACACTCCGACCTACGGCCTTCACATGCTAGAAGTGGCCAAAGAGATGGGGATTGATCCGAAGCGAGATCTAACGATTAAGAAGATGATCTGTGCCGGCGAACCTATGCCCGAGCCGACTCGACTTCGCTTGGAAGAAGGGTGGGGGGCGGATGTTTTTGACCATCTTGGAGGTACGGAGCCAGGAGGATGGGCGGGGATGTGCACCGAAAAGAAAGGGATGCATGTGATCGAGCCCCACTTTCTGTTAGAAATGATAGATTTAGAGACGATGTCGAAGCCCATTCCCGCGGGGACGAAAGGGGTGGCGGTGATTACCTCTCTTTGCCGGAGATCCATTCCCCTCATTCGATTCAACTTGAAAGATATCATGATGGTCAGGACCGACCCCTGTGCATGCGGAAGAACTTCCATTCGTATTGATCAGGTCGGGGGACGAGTGGATGATCTCAGAAAGATCCGAGGGGTTTTCTTCAGTCCGAGCGTCGTGGAAGAGGTGATCCGCGGAAAATTCCCGGAAGTGGTGGAGTTTGAAACGATCCTAACGCAGGAAGGCATCATGCCCGTTCTGACACTCAGGGTGGAGATGGATCCATCGCTGGCCGAATCCGGGCAAAAAGAGCTTCGGAAAGTCATCCGGGAGAAGCTGAAAATCAGGACGAATCTTACTTTTGAAATCGAATCTGTCAAACCCGGAGGCTTGCCTCGTTATACCTTAAAGTCGGCAAGATTTAAGGATCTGACGAAGAAGTAGACCCGGTTTAGAATTCCAATGGTTGCGACCCTTCGACATACTCAGGGTCGTGGGTCGCGCGAAGCGCGGGATCGGACGACCCGAAACCGAGCGGATATTAAACCCAGCCAAAATTATTTGAGAGGATGCCTTGCCGCAAAGTAGCGGGCTGTCCTGTCTAACGGGTAAAAGGTAAAAGGGAGAGAAGGCATGGAATACGATTTGAAAGCAATGGATCTGGAGATCAAGGCGATCGAGGAGAGAACAAAGAAGCTGAGGGAATTAGGCAGTGGATTTATGACGATTGAACGAAATACGGATTCAATCCTGGCCTTTGTCTATCTTCTCAAAAAGAACATTTGTGACTTGGTAGAGTAGAATCAAAGACGCATTCCCCATGCAACCCCTTCTGTGATAAGAATGATTTTTCCGGGGAATATATTACGCGAAGGGCCTGCCCCCAAATCCGTCTCTGACCTGAGACGGAATCTTACGCTTACAGCAGATCTTTCACATCACTGATGTTGATCTCCAGCATCTTCACCGAGGCAAGGATTCGAACCGTGTTTCGGTCGACTGCCGGAATTCTGCTCGAGAGCGCTTTCAATTCTTGAGCCGCTTTCTTGATTGTCTTAATTCGAGTATCGAGCTTATTCATCTCCCTTCGAGTCATCGTGTTCTCCTTGTCATTTCGATTGCTTTAAAATAAATCCGAAATCCGAATATCGGGCGAAGCGTCCGTCTCGGACCAATACGAAACAAATTCGAAATTCGAATTTCTAAATGCTCCAAACTCAGGTGCTTTAGTTTGGAATTTTGTATTTTGGTCATTGGGATTTGTTTCGAGCTTCGGATTTCGTGCTTCGGATTTTCTCATCAATTGTGTTTCCTTAGATCTTTAAATCGTTTGGCCTTGACCTCGTAACGGGGCAGGGAGTTGAAGGGGTGGACCTCGATATTATAGCCCAGGTTGGTTTTCAATCGAAGTTGATCTTTCAGTTGGATGAGGATGGTTTCACGGCTTTTTTCTTCTTCGGGTAAAAGCTCGATCTTGAGCGTGATGTCGTCGAGATCCCCTTTCTTCGTGACGATCACCTCAAATTCGTTGCTCAAGCCTTTAATGGAACGGACCACCTCTTCAATGGCGGAGGGAGCTACTAAGACGCCTTTGATTTTCGTAATGTCGTCCGCCCTTCCTGCCACACCACCCTGAATCAGGCGAAATGTCCTTCCGCAGGGGCAGGGGTCTTTGGCCCATTCTGCCACGTCCTTGGAGTCGAAACAGATACAGGGCTGGGCGATTCGGTCAAGGGCCGTGATGACGATTTTTCCCTTTCGACCCGGTTCCTGAATGATCTCTCCTGTTTCAAGGTCCTCCAATTGGACGAGAAACATGGTTTCGTTGATGTGAAGTCCTCCCGGTTGCTCCGTGCATTCAAATCCCCAGGCCCCGATCTCCGTGGCGCCCACATGATCGTAAACCTTGGCGCCCCAGGCTTCTTCCATTCTCTTCTTCGTTGCCGGGATGCTGGCACCAGGCTCCCCGGCGCAGGTGATCTTACGGATGGTCAGATCTCGAGCCGGATCGATCCCCAGTTTCTTTCTTGCGGTGTCGGCCATTCCCAACACATAGGTGGGAGTTGCCATCATGGCGGTTGCCCGAAGTTCCTGGATTTTGAGAATGCGGGCCTCGGTATCGAGCACTCCGCCCGGGATGACTTCACACCCGACTTTTTCGGCGGCGTAATGGCCTGCCCAGAAGGCAACGAAGATGTTGTACCCGAAAGGCAGAAAGACCCGGTCTGTTTTTCGGTAACCCTGTGCATAGAGGATATAGGCCCAGCATTCGGACCACCACTCCCAATCCTGCCAGGTATCGGGCTGATACACGGGTAACCCGGTCGTCCCGCTCGTCTGCCGAAATTCAGTGACTTCTTCTAAAGGAACACAGAGGGCATCTCCATACGGAAAAGGATCCTTCCTCTGGATATCCCTCATCATTGCCTTTTCCACCTTCGGGACCTTGGCGATATCTTCAAGAGTTTTGACGTCGCCGGGCCTCAGTCCCGCCTCGTGATAGAGCTTTCGATGAAACTTCGACTTGTCGTAGGCCCATTTCAGAATCTTTTTGAACTTTTTGATCTGAAGCTCCTGTAGTTGCTCAAGAGGAAGGGTTTCCGTAATCGGGTTCCAGTAGACATCGGTTTTTCTTGGAGTTGTTTTCATTTCATCCTTTCTTCCCAGTACCGGCAGGCAGAAGTTTCTCAAGAATCCGGTCTGACAGTTTTCCGGTAAGGTTCTCTATGATTTTGATCTCCTTCGGGGTGATGTTGTCCCAGTGAATGCCGGCGGTCACCACCACGGTTTTTCTCAGCTGTGCAGCCAGCTTTTCGGAAATTTTTTTGACCAGCCTATCCTCTTTATGCCCCGGGAAAGTAAAGTTGGAAGAGGTTGCGCTCCATTGATGAGGGTTCTTTAGGCTTTGCCTTGGAGCCGCTATTCCGACGGCGCCGATGTGGGGTCGAGTCCCCCCCCATACGGAGACCAGGATGTCTTGGCCCACCTCTTGAACAAAACCATAAGTCTTGAATCGGCCTCTCGAAGTTTCAACAAGAAATCTTTTCATGGGGGCGGTTTCCATTTTAAAAAGTCGAAGCCTTTTTGTCAACCTTGATTTATCTCTTGCCAACGTCCAGTTTTTCCTTGCCCGCGACCGGGGTAAATCCCCTCCGAGGCTTCATAAGGCCTGCGTTGAGGGAAAACGGGATGAATCCGTCCGAGGTTTGAAACAGGGTTTTCCGTTGAAACGCTTGCAGCCAAACCCTAAAAAGGTTGGGCCTAGTCCGGGCAATCAGAGAACACCTTTGCTCTGTAGGCATAGACGGAATGAATAGAGTATGGGAAGAGAATGGAGCGGGCTATTTAGACTCGGTCCCCCATCTTTTAAAAAGCTTTGCATCCATCGAGAAGAGGTCGAGGACCTTCCCGATGGTTTGATGAATTAAATCCTCAATGGTCTTCGGATGATGATAAAAAGCAGGCAGGGGGGGCATGATAATCCCTCCCATTCTTGTGACCTTGAGCATCAGTTCAAGATGTCCCTCGTGAAGGGGTGTTTCCCTGACCAGGAGGACAAGCCTCCTCCTCTCTTTCAACATCACGTCGGCAGTTCTTACAAGCAGGTTATGACTGTACGAATTGGCAATCGCAGAAAGGGTCTTGATAGAACACGGAGCGACCACCATCCCATCCACCTTGAAGGAACCACTCGCCAAAGGGGCAGTGAGATCCCCTTCCTCATAAACATGGGAAGCCATTGATTTGAGTTCGTTGATTTTCACGCTCGTCTCAATCTCCAAGTTCTTTAAGCCGGCCTGAGTGATGATGAGATGGATCTCAACCCCCAGGTTAGAAAGGACTTTGAGGAGTTTAACGCCGTAAATTGCACCGGAGGCACCCGTAATCCCTACGACGATACTGTTCATCTAAGATTCTTTCCTCTTCAAACTTTCTTTGAGGGCCTCAACTACGGCCACGGCAAACTGAGACTTGTTGATATCTGTGTTCACTTCTACGACCTTGATCCCAGGGTCTAAATACTTTCTTAAGGCATCGACAAAGGCTTTATCTGCGATGGGATCGTAAAGAGCCCCTCCTTCTACACTCAGAGAAGAGAATCCTTTTTGGGGGATGACAAACTTCAGTAAATTCTTGTTTGGATACTGATTTAGCTTTTCAGCCACGGTTTTGGCAATGGTTTCCATCTCTTCAACGCTTGTTCTTGCCTGAACTCTCATGGCATCCTGGATGAGGAGCTTTCTCTCCGCCAATTTCCTGGAGACCCAGAGCGGATCTCCTTTGTCCCTTCTCTCAATGGGACCGCAGCTGATCATGTCAAAGCCACAGGGAGAGAGGATATAAGGAATGGGCGTCCGGAGAGCTGCATCCAGCCGGTTGGGTCCGGAGGCTCGATTGCCTCCGAAAAGATATTCGCTGAAACTTGCCGGGACCAGGTCGATAAAGGCTTCGAAGAACCCTTGACTGACGAGGTCCACGGCGGCACGGTCCCCGATACCGGTCGCATGAAACGAGATGAGGTCATAGTCTTTTTCCAGAAGTTCCCTGACGTAATGAGCCCCTTTATCGCAGAAACCAAATTCGGTGAGGGCGATCGAAGGCTTCTTCTCTTTCATAACAGGTTCCAGCCTTTCAACCATTCCAGCGATCGCATTGGCACCGTTCACAGCCAGCGTTCTTACCAATGGGTTTAAGCCTACCGTATCGACCACACTGTGCATGACTGTGATGTCCCTGACCCCAAAATAATCTGCGAGTCTGTTGGCATAGGCCGGCATGGCGGTGACACTTGAAATGAGAAGCTTGGGGACCCCGAAAGGTAAAGCTCTCATCGCTGTCAGGGTAAGGAAAGTTCCGGTCATGCCCGCAATGGCAATCATCCCCTTCAGCTCATCCGCTTGATAAAGCTGAGTCACTTTCTTAGACAGTCCCTCTGCCACCATGGAAGTTGCTTTTTCCCTCTCCTTGGCCAGCATTCCCTTAATTTGCTCGATGCTCCCTCCGCCCAGCTTGGCGATCTCCGCACAGGTCACATCTGCTTTCAACGAGGAAACAATCGCCCCTGTGCCGATGCTGATGTCAATCAGGAGTGTTTTATGCCCCCGTTTCTCTATCTTCTCCTTGATGATCTTGAGAGCTTCCTCTCTTTCATCCAACATCCCCACAATCACGATGGACATGCTTTATCCTCCGTTCCGCTTTCCTAATACCTTGCCCTTTGCTCTATGCCCTATGCGATATTTCACAGACCGAGGTCTGACCACTTTGCCTTTATCTTTTTGACCATGTCTGCATCGAGTTCAATCGGAACAGGTTTTTCCTTCCATTCAAAGGGTATCGTGGCATCCATGATGATCCGGGAGGTGATATCCCTTTGCTCGATGGGAAGAGAAGGATCCAAGGGGGTAGATCTTCCGCGATTGATGATCTGAGACCGACTCGGTTGGAACCTGAAACTGAGCGCCCATAGGACACGGGGCAAATCCCAGGGATCAATATCCTCATCCACGACAATCACGGTCTTTAAACCATAAGCGCCCATCTCAGTGGAGATGGCCGCTGTGCCTACCTGGTTGGCATGGCCAGGATACATCTGCTTGACAGAGATGATCGCGACGAACCTTCCCGCCCCTTCCGGTGGGCAGTACACGGCTTTTATTCCCGGGATCCTCATGGCTACAAGTTCCTGCCAAAGTGTCGCACCGTAGGTCAAAGCCATGGTCATATGCGTGTCGGTCACAGCCCTTCCTACGGTCGTAAACCAGAATATGGGATTATTCCGATGAGTGATGCAGTTAATTTTGATAAAATTTCTTGGCGTCGCCCCAACTCCCGAATAATAGCCCGTGTATTCTCCGAATGGGCCCTCAGGCTTCGTGGTTTCAGCGTCTACTTCTCCCTCCACCACGATTTCAGCACTTGCCGGGACAGGAAGGTCGACTGTCTCTCCTTTGACGACCTCTATCGGTTCACCCCGAATCGCACCGCCGAAGTCATATTCTGACTCAAAAGCAGGCAACCTCGCGGCGCCCATCAAAAACATCAGGGGATCCCCTCCGATGGCCACAATCACAGGCATCGGTTTCTTAAGCGATTTATATTTCTGAAGCATGATATCAGCATGCTTTCCTTTGATAAATTGGCAACCGAGTGTCTTCTCGTCCAACACCTGAAGTCTGTAGACACCCACATTCAACCATCCGGACTCGGGATCCTTCGAAATGGTGTAGGCCGTGGTGCCGAAAAAACGTCCCCCATCCTTCGGAAAAACTTTGGGAACCGGGAATTTGAGAAGATTGATCTGATCGCCTTTCAGCACGTTCTCCTTACAGGGTCCACTTGCCACGAACTTGGGGGGTTTTTTATTGGCCGTCCTTTTTACCCACTCCCTCATGAGTTCAACCAGACTCGTATTCTTGGGCATGCTCATGATCAGGGACAACCTGGATGTCGTTGTACAGACACTGGAGATCACTTGACTGGGATAGCCCTTGACTTTTTCGAACAGGAGAGCGGGTCCCCCCTGTTCTTCATTTAGTTTCGCAATGTGCGACATCTCAAGATCCCAATCTACCTCCGGTTTTATCCTTTTGAGCTCCCCTTCCTTCTCGCAAAGTGATATAAAACTTCTTAAATCCATAAGCGGCCTCCTTTGGATTTTTATTTTGGTTCTAAAGTATAAACATTGACTTGACATGTCAATTTATTTCTAATAATAGTTTATAAGAAAAACTGATATGTATTCCTATTCCTTAAATTCTCTCATTGTCTTTTATGAAGTCGTGCAACTGAAGAGTTTCTCCAAAGCAGCAGAGGTGCTCTGCCTGACCCAGCCCGGCGTTTCCAATCATATTGCACAGTTAGAGGTTCAAGCAGGGCGCCCTCTTCTGAAAAGAGAGAAGGGGGCCATTGAGCTGACCCCGGAAGGAAAGGTGATTTTCAAATATGCAGAGAGGATCGTCAACGTCACGGAGGAATTGGAGAAAAGAATCAAGATGATGCACGAAGAGGTGAAGCCCCATCTCAACGTGGGTACGACCCCAACCTATTCAAAGGCCATCATGCCAGAGCTTCTTGGGAGCTTTCAGAAAGCGTTCCCTCAAGTGATGATTAAACTGGATACGGGAAGCTCGGAAGAGATGGAAAAGACCTTGCTCTCTGGCCATAATGATATTGTCATCGTCGCAAACCCGACCCTATCCAAGAAACTACATGCCATTCCTTTTCTCAAGGAGGAGCTTGTCCTGATCACCCCGAAAGATCATATCCTCTCAAAGAAGGAGTCTATCTCGCTTCGCGAGATTAAGGATTATCCTCTTATCTTACGGGAGGAAGGGTCTGCGACGAGAAAGATTGTCCTTTCGGCATTGAAATCAATGAGGATAACCCCTTCTGTCCTCATTGAGGTCAAAAGCACAGACTTTATTAAAGAATGGGTTTCTAAAGGGAAGGGCATCTCCGTGCTGATCAAACGATCTATCCTTGAAGATGAGAAACGAGATCTAAAGATCATTTCCTTGGTTCCCCCCCTTCTCCTTGAGATTTCTATTCTGTTTCTGAAATCGATGAAATACAATATATGGATTCAAAAATTTATTGACCATCTGAGAAACCCTGCTTATAACCCTTTTCTCCAACGCTGAATGAATCGTTAACCCCCTCAGGCGAATCGTAAAGAGATTTTAGTAGATTGCAAAAAGTTGAGAACCCCGCCCACAGGGCGGGGCTTTAAAACCTAAATTCTTGACCAAAAATGAGATCCCGAAACAAGTTCGGGATGACAACAAGAGGGGAACCCAATCGTCATGTCATGCTGAACTTGTTTCAGCATCTGGTTTGTTTTTTTTCTGCCTTCAGCAGACGCACCTTTCATCTCCGTCTATAGGAAGTGGTTTTCAGGCGCAATCTTAATAAATTTGTTTGGGGTATTAGGGGGTTGCTGAAAAAGTGATTATTTCTCAGGCTGCTCAAAAATGCCTAGATGCAAGGCTCCCGAGATCCTGAGAGTGTCGTCACGACGAATAAGGAGTGACTTCTTGCCACGCCGACGAGTTGGTGAGTCGGCTAGAGGCGTACCTGAACGTACGCCGTAATAACGAAGGATGAGGGAAACGAACCAGATGGACGTTTTTCAGCAGCCTGTTAGATTTTGAGAATTACTTGCGGTTGATCCTATTCGATCTGATCATTGCATCCAGGACATCGACCGCTCTCCGGGCAAAGGCAGGGTCACTGATATGAACATCCATCTCCTCAAGAGGGATGTGTGGCTGGAGGAGATTTTTTAGTTCTTCAACAAACACACGGTCTATCTTCGGATCAAAGAGCGCCATTCCCTCCTTATCCGCTTCGGACCAACCCTTCTTAGGAATGAGGATGTGAATGGGGCCTTTTGAACGGTTTAACTTTTCACCGATGATTTGGGCAAAGGCCTTCATTTCTTCAGGTTCCATACGGACACAGAATCGGGTATCATGGGAATGTATCCTTCTCCCTTGAAGCTGGTGGGGCATCGGATAAGAGGGACTGAAGACGGCATTGTCCAGCCCTCCGGGTGCCACCACGAGCGGAATTCCAAAGCGGCCTGCGGTTTCTAAGCGCATCGGGCCGATGCCCTTGCAGTATCCCCCGAACATCTCATCGGCTATCTCGTGGGTCGTGAAATCGAGGATACCCGCAACCAATCCTTCAGCAATAAACTCCTCCATGGCCATCCCACCGACTCCGTTGGCGTGGAAACCGATCATCTCGTATCCCTTTTCCTGAAGCAGTGGCTCTGCATAGGTGGCGCAGTATGAATTAATGCCGTACGCGGTCACCGCGACCATGGGTTTTTCTTTATTCATTTTTCTGCCTTTCTCGATCATTCCGGAGATGGCAGAGGCGACCTGTCCGAGGATGAGGCGCATGAATTCATTCAACCCCAGGATATCTGCTACGGAGTGGAACATGACAATATCTTTTGTTCCAATATATTCTCGCATATCTCGGGAGGCCACCGTGGAGAGCATGACCTTGGGTAGACCTAAAGGAAGGGATCGCATCATATGGGTAGCAACCGCTGTTCCCGTACCCCCTCCAATCCCCAAGACCCCGTCCAGTTTTTCGTCTTCTAAGAGGCGCTTCGTTAAGATTGTTCCGCCCTCCTGAATGGCTTTGATAGCCATGGAGCGATCCTTCTCTCTGATTAGATCCTCGAGATGATAACCCGCAGCCTCCAGCACCTCGGTTCGATGGATATCCGGAGGGGTCAACGGCTCTCCCAGGATTCCAACATCCATCAAGATAGGCTGTATACCGAGTTTTTGGACGCAGCCCTTGATATAAGCCGCTTCTCTCCCTTTGGTATCTAACGTGGCGATGATGAGAAGATGTTTTTTCATTACTTGTTCCGTTCTTGGTTTGGGGTCTCTTTCTATGAAGATGGTATTGATGATCCTCCTCGTGGAGGGGATGGGAGAAACGATTTAAAGAAAATAGAATATCATAGAAGAAGCCCACCTCATCGGGCGGGGCTTCGTTCAAATCTTCACTTTTGTAGGGGTAAAAGCTTTTTCAAACAATAATTCCAAACCAGTCTTTTTCCCAAGCACCGATTCCTTCTTCTTTTTACCCCAAACACTCTCAGGACGAGCCTGAACGAGAAAGATGTTTTCAGGGAACGGAAGGCTTCTTGAGATACTATATTCTATATCTTGTGTGCACCCAAAGTGGGTCTCCACTTTTTTTGAAATCTTTGTAAGTTCTAGGATCTCCCTGTCTTCAAGGCATGGGGCTTTCCTCTTGTCGGCCGGCAGTTCCTTATACTCCATTTCCTTGGTCTTAGGGTTATAGGCATATTCACTCCCCTTATCAGAGATCACCCTTTCCTCTATTTCGAGTGTCACCTTATCAACCAAATATCGATCGGGGGTTACGTTCCCCGAAACAACCGCTTCGCCAAGGCCGAAACTCCCCTCAATGACCACTTTTGACTCATCCCCATTCACTGGATTCACTGTAAACATCACGCCGGCAGCCTTTGCATCCACCATGGTTAATACCGCCACGCCAATCGGGTCATAATGCAAAGGGAGGCCCAATTTTCCCCTTGCAATCATAGAGCGGGTATTAAAAGTACTTGACCAGACTCTTGTTACATTTTTAACGACATCCTCTGATCCGCTCACATTAAGATATGTCTCATATTGACCGGGATGGCTTACAGGGCCAGCCGAACGAGTAGCCACATAGATGTTTTCACGTCCCGCGATCCTGCACAGCTCCAAATAATACTCCTTTACCGTCTTCTCCATATCGGAGGGCATCTTTATCGATTCAACCATTTCCCTTATGTCTTGAGACGCCTTGTCATACTTTAACGTATCAGAGACATTATTTGGATCTGCCTTGAAGTTCTCTAAATACTTTAACAAGCGTTCCGTGGCTTCAGTTTCATTCATAAATCTCTTGTATGCTTCCACACTGAGAGCATAGCCAGACGGTACATTAAACCCTCCCTTCATCATCTCTCCGAGGTTTGCGCATTTCTTCCCAACGATGGTGCTGTTCTCTTGTCCGAGCTCTTTCAGCCAGTATATCCATTTCTCCGGCATATTCGTCCCTTTCGTCATTTATCACCTATTGGGGGTACAGGAATCGTACCCCCAGGTGATCAGACTTATTTACCCTTTGCCCTCTTGACGATCAACACGATCCCTGTTGTTCCATCCACTTTAATGATATCGCCTGTCTTTATCACAGAGGTCGCAACTCCAGTCCCAGTTACAGAAGGCAAGCCATACTCCCTCGAAACAATGGCCGCATGGGATGTCAGTCCTCCTATATCCGTTACGGCTGCCTTGATCTTTGTAAAGACCGGCGCCCAGGATGGGTTTGTCGTGGGGGCAACCATAATCTCGCCCTCCTTTAGTGTAACAATATCTTCAAGGAGTTTGAGGACCCTTGCAGGACCTTCAGCCACTCCCGCGGATGAAGCAAACCCTTTGATTTCTGTCACATCTTTTTCAGCTCCCGTGCCTTTTATCCATTCATCAATTTGAGCACTGGTGACACCCCAGAGCATGATGGTAAAGGGTTCGACGATCTCTTCCGGAGGGATCCCGAGCGCGGGCGGAGCCATCCATTTTCTCGCTGCGTCAAGTATCTTTTCTCTCTTCTCCGCTTTCTCCATCCAGAATTTGCTTCTTGACGGTACCCCTTCTCCCAATGCCCATGTGGTGACTAAATCTTCAAGCAGCATCGGGACTTCAAATCTATTGAAAAGAAAGATATCGTCTACCTTTTTCAATATTTTGTTATCGGCGAGCAGCTTTCCAAACTCTCTTACCTTTTTAAACCATATCGTATGCAGCCAGTGCTCAACCCAGAAAATGTGGTCTTCCGCATACCGGTATATTGTCCTTACAATACCAAACGCATCGTCAAAGGATTTTCTATCGTCTTCCGACTTGATCAGCTTCCGATACTCCTCAACAATCCTTTCTCTCTCTTCAGAAATTGCTGTAAGGGACCTCTCTATCGTTTCCCCCTTTTCAAGTCTTTGAACATAACTCTGCATATAGGTGAAAGGCACATTCATCTTGTTTACCCAGCTTCCTTCATAATGGAACCATCCACTTCCGCAGGATACAGAAAACCATGGGTCTTTCACTCTCTCTAACTCCTCAAGCCATTTCCTGCCCCCTTCTGTGCTCTTCAACTCCTTGATCTTCTCCTCAGCAGGTATATCCTTTTTAAGGGTATTGGCAACAGGCCGCTCTGCTATAGCCAATCTACTTAACCTGCAAAGCTCTTCTTCAGGACGGAACATGGCCACATCTGCGCCTGCAACCATCTTACCAATGGTACTCTCTTTTATACCTGGAAACAGCTTTCTCGCAGCATCCGCAAACATAAGATAGGCAGCGTAAGCCAAATTCAGATACTCAAAGTGCCATTGCCATGATTTAAATATCATGTTGATTAAAATATTAAACGATGCTATCACATCGTATGATTGAGTATATCCTTTCACCAATGGAATCACTTCATCATCGGGTACGTACTTTACTAATTCTTTCACAACCTCAAGCGATTCCATCTCCTTCCCAAGTGCCTGGAACTTTTGCAACCATTTTCCCCACAGCATATCATAGTTTTGAAAAACATAGGGTACCCTTTTCCCAAACAGTGCGGCCTTCTCTCCAATCGTCGCCTGTGATGGCGGCTCAACAGGCGTGATATACATATAGCAGCCCAACACTCTCTGTGCGATTCCCTGTGCAGGGGGGATACAGAATACCCTCGTATTATTCTGTGAAAGCGCTATCTGCCAGGCCTCCTGGAAGATATCATCTAACGGATACAGAGGTTCAGGGGCATGGATCTTATCCGCAAACCAGATGTGATTGTTGTCCCACTCCTCTCTGTCCTTGCTGAATAGACGCTGGGGCGCATACATCTCTTCCCAACCCTCTAATTCCCGCGGCAATTTTACTTCCGATGCGAATGGAAATCTCCTTTCCGTTGCCATAAGAACCCCCTTTCTCTTCAAGTATTTTTTCAAACTGAGCGGTTAGAGTCTTCAACTTCCAGTCTTAAATCATCATCGCCTCTCTTCAAATCATTTCTTGGCTTTCGTACTCCACTCGTATTGCTCAAGGGAGGAAACACGTCTCTTTCCTTAAATGTTCCTCACCGTCGCGGGCACACATCCCTCACGAATCGGTCTCCTTGCGAGAGGACTCGTTCGGCGATTCGGATATGGGGCCACGGTTTACAGACCGTGACTGCGTGCGAGGAGGGTTACCCCTCGAAGTTCATGAGTAGCGTAGAAAGAATTCTTCGGAGTGCGCTGGTCTCCGCCCTGGAACCCCGCCTCCCAAGACATGATGTGACGGGCAAGTCTGGAGCGTAGACGACTCTCCAAAGGAAGGGGAGAGGAGCCGTGGGCCTTAGCCCATCGAGCTCTACAAATCATTTCTCAGGGTTTCGAAGGCCTTAACTTCGGATGCTCACTCAGCCTCTGAATATTCGTTCTGTTCGAAGCCGTAAGGTGTAATTTAAATTAATGCCCGAACAAGTCAATTCATTTCTTTTTATGAAGTATCAGAAAAAGTTATGAGATCTCACGTCTTCGTAGACATTGTGGCTTCTCCCGTGAGAGAGGCGAGAAGTTCATTAAAATGGTAGATCAGTCGATCGGGTCCTGCAGAGAGAAGCTCTGCTTTTAAATTCTCTTCACCCATGATGATGATCACTTTTACACCTGTGGCCTTTGCAGCCCGAATGTCATCCAAGCTATCCCCCACGTAAAGGGCCTTGTCTTTAATCACCTGAAGTCGGCTCAAGGCCAGACGTAGGCCTTCTCCGCTTGGCTTCATGAATTGGACATCATTTCGACTGACCACGACATTAAAAAACGGATGGAGATCCAGTTTCAGAAGGGCCTTCTCCAATGCCTTTCTTCCGACATTGCTGACCAGGCCGATTTTAATTCCCTTCGTTTTCAAGGCGGACAAGAAATTCCTCGGATCCGCTCCGGAGGTTCCAGCGCCTGAAGGCATCCTCATCGAACCGATCATAGACGGCCCCAATCTTTTCTCTCACCGTCTCAGCGGATTGTCCGATTTCTTGAGCCATCCGTATCGCTTCCAGCATTAACGTGGAATACTTCATCCCTTGAAATCGTTGGACTGGAAAACGAAGAGTGTTCAGCATCTCAAGGGCCTCTTTCACGGCCCCCTGGAGATCCCATTGGAGATCGACCAGTGTTCCTTCAAAATCGAAGAGAACGGCCTCTACATCTTTGAGAAGGATTTTGTCCATTCCTAAGACATTTAGCAGGAGTGGGAAACTTTTTCAAATGTTTTCTATTGAATTTTCTTCGGAGGGGAGATATTCTTTTTAAAGGAGGGCTGAAAAAACATGTCACAGGTCATCGTTGCGCAGAATGTGGATGGAATTGTAATGGCATGCGAAAATCGGGCGATCCAGCTGGACGAAAAAGGAAATGAAATCTCACTGCAGATCAATCGTCTACTCCCCTTGACCCCCCATTGCGCCCTTATGATTTCAGGGTCGGCGGAGGGGAGGGATATGGGGAGCGCCTTGAAGAATTTTGTTCTGGGCGAGAAGCTGAACGATGTGCAGGAGGTTTACGGAACCGCCATCGCCTATCTTTCGACGGAGTACGAGCGGTTTATGCGAAAGAAGTGTGAACTCTTGCCCATCGATCCCATCCATCAGGTGTCCTTTATCCTGGCTGGAAAGACCGAGAAAGATCAGGGGATGCCGTTTCGTCTCTACTACCTTTGGACCAAAAAGAAACTCCCCCAGATCGACGGGGACGAAATCTCGCGCGCTTTCTCCCTACCAAGAAGGATGGGTCTGGAGTTTCAGCTGAATAAGATGTGCAAAGAGAATGCCCCGCTGAAAGAAATCTTGAAAAAGATGACTGATGGAATGGAGCATCTGAAGAATAAGGGCGAGGTGAGCGGTCCCTTCTCTTTTGGTATGATCACCCGGGAAGGATATCAATCGCTCAATCCCTGAAGGAAACTCTTCACATTTCTACCGAGCACAGAATGGTTGTAGCCTCCTTCGAGAACGCCGAATCGTCTTCCCTGGCAGTGTTCGAGCGAGGCCTCTTTTGCCGATTTTCCAATGGTGAAGTAGTCTTCGGTCTTAAGAAGTCCTCCCCAGTCCTCTTCGTGGCGGTCAAATCCTGCCGAGATGGCAACAATGATCGTAAGGCCTCTCGGTTTGGAAGACATCTCTGTACCTGTTCGTAAGAATTCCTCACGGCGCGTTCCTTCGGGATGGAAATAACTGACGGAGGAGAAGCCATCGAAGGTATTGGATGTGCCGTCCCCATAATGAAGATCGAAGTCGAGGATGAGGGCACCCTTGATCTTCCCCTCACTGAGGAGTTTCTTGATGGCAATGGCAATATTGTTGAAGTAGCAGAAATCCCCAGCAGGAATGAGGACTGGCATGGTGTCCTGGAGGCCGGATCAGGCCGAAAGCGGGCTGGCCTTCAAAAGCCATTTCCGCTGCCAGAATCGCCCCTCCGGCAGCGAGGAGTCCAATCTCATAAGACCGAGGCTCCTTCTTAACGGATTGGATGTGACTCCTTCCATGGACTCTCTCCAGATCTCTCTCTGAAGCTGGTTCCGGTTCAACGAATTCAAATTCCTTCTCCAGCATGCTTCACCATCGGCTCCATTCTCCCCGGAGCCGCCGCCGGATCGGAGGTGTAGACTTCGTAGAATCGTGGATGAAAGATGACCTTCATTGGTTTTCCTCCTTCAATCCGGTCATATTATCATACTCCTCTCATTGTTGACAATATCTTTCAGATTGATATACGATATATACAAAATATACAATGTTGGAGGTGAGTCGATGACAACTCAGATGATTATCAGAATAGACCCTGAAGTTAAGGTCAAGCTCAGTAAGCTTGCCAGGATGGAAGGGAAGACAACGAGCCAGATGGTGAGGGAACTGATAGAAGACTATACCAGAGAAAGGGATATTGGTACCTATATTGATGACCTTTGGGATAGAATTGGAGGGAAATTGAGATCCAAAGGGGTAAGACAAAGAGATATCGATAAGGCCATCAAAGAGGTAAGAAGAAGCCGAGGATGAAGGTTGTTATCGATACCAATATCTTTGTTTCATCCTTTTTCGGAGGCAACCCCCGGAAGATCATTGACCTCTGGAAAAAGGGGAATATAAGCCTTTGCCTATCTAAAGATATCCTTGATGAGTATGTAGATGTTCTACAGAGAGTTGGATTAAAGGACGAAAGATGAAATTGAAGAACTTCTCTCTCTTTTTGCCAAAGGATTCAATATCCTCTTCACTACAAAGACACCAAAGATAAAGGTGGTTAAAGATGATCCTGATGATGACAAATTCATAGAGTGTGCTGTGGCCTTAAAAGCAGAAATCATCATTACTGGGGATAAGGCATTAATAGCAATGAGTGAGTACATGGGGATTAAGATATTAACCCCCCAGGAGTTCTTAAAGACCTATAAACCGCATGGAAAGAGTGATCTATGAGGGAGTAGGAAATATATTACGTCTAGATGACGGGACAAACGGACGAGTCTATCAGCCAGTAACTTCTTCTGACAAGTATTTTGAGTTGACGGACAATTTCAGGATAACCCTTCTTGCGGGTTACACCTACAAACACTCAGTAGCAAGTAATTTTGAAGTTGACGATTACCGAAGGAAACAAACAAGAAAGGCAGGACCATTTCTGATCCTGCCCTTTGGTTTTTGACATTCAATATTGGTTTACTTTTTAAGTCCCTACGTTTCTACCTGAACCAAATACAAACTATTGAGATCTGAGTTATAGCCTATAACCTCCCGTACCCAATTAAGGATGGATTCCTTTGTTATTCTTTCTGGGAGTATTCCAATAAGATGCTCTTCCCCAGTCTCGTCATGAAAGTAAAATTCATAAGCTACCATTTTCTGTCCTCCACCTGTTCTCTCCCCAAAATGAGGATAACCCTCTCAATGGAGTTTACCAGCCGGAAAGCCCGTCTCTTACCGATTCTCTTTTTGAGCCAGTAATAGAGAGATAAGTTTTTATTAATCAGGAAACTCCTCATTCTTTTTCACCACCTGGATTTTTAAGATAGATTTATTTTTTAAACTTCCTCCACAATCGTGCAAGACCGATTACTCCAGAACCCATAAGGAGGATTACTCTCAGTTTTTCACCTTGTCGATACGCTTGACATCAAGTCCGCTCAAAAGATTAGACGTAGGAAAATGGAATTTATTCTGTGAACATCCCACGCACCCCAAGAAGGATATGTATTACGATTCGGATTGAAGTAATACTCTCTTGTCCTTTGAATTACTTAACAGATGTTAAAACATTTCAATGTTATTTAATGCAAAAATATACTTGACATTTGATAAAAATGTAATATAATGGTCTCAATTTATTTACTCTGCGGAGGGGTAGTGATGGATTTTAAAGAGGTCGCTGTTTTGGGGGATGAGATTGTTTTGCTTGGTAGAATCGCTGCAAAGGTAGGGTTCAGGATAAAAGATAGCAATTTTGGACTAAACCGGTCGGAGATAGAGATCTGTAGGGTCATTGCAATACTATCGAGGGAGCTAGGGCGTGATAGGATTCCAATGTCTTTGGTTTTTAGAGTTTTACCAGCTCTCGAGGCGAGCGTCAGCCGAACAATCGGCTCGTTAGAATCCAAAGGATATATCAAGAAGATTTATGCCAGAGACAAAGGAGAAAAGAAGGGACGGATTTATCTCTCCTTAACGGCCAAAGGGGGAAAAACTTCTGATCTAGTTTCGAGATATTTTATAACAAAAATCGTCGATATGCTGAAGGAGGTCTTGGAACCAAGACTCCCTAAAAAAGGCGTTAATAAATCCACGCTTTCCGAAGGGGAAAAGATCTTGAAAGAACTTAGACAAGGTTTGATCGATAATATTTTAAAAACATACAAAAAGCGTAGCAAAGGGCGAAGTTAAATAAAATGTGACCAAGAAAAAATCAACACACTGATAATGATTAATTTTTAGCTGATTTTATTGCTGGTTTTGGCTTCGGGGTTGGTAGGGTGCCCCTGGTGGTATCATGACGGTGGCCATGGTGGCGGCCATTACGGGAGGGGAAGATGAGGGAGCAGTTACAATCTATTTAAAAAAGGAGACCCGAAGATGATAAAAATCAGCTACCCTCTTATTAATTATTTTTAGTTTAATCTATTTTGCTGCGGAGGCACAATCTGCCTCACTAGGCTGGGGGGGTGATCCTACAGACATCCCCATCCCCGGCGACTATGACGGAGATGCCAAAACCGATATCGCAGTCTACCGGGCCAGCATCGGCGCCTGGTACATCATTCCCTCTTCCACCGGTGTTGCTTACGGCGTCGGCTGGGGGGGTGATTCTACAGACATCCCTATCCCCGGCGACTATGACGGAGATGCCAAAACCGATATCGCAGTCTACCGAACCAGCACTGGCGCCTGGTGGGTCACTCCCTCTTCAGGTGCCCCTGCCTATGGCTATGGCTGGGGTGGACCTGGATTCAAACCCGTTCCCGGAGACTATGATGGAGACAGGAAGACCGACATTGCGATTTACGATACCACCAGCGGTGCCTGGTGGATCACTCCTTCTTCGGGTATTCCAGCCTATGGAGTCGGTTGGGGTGGCCCTGGATTCAAACCTGTTCCTGGGGATTATGATGGGGATGGGAAGACCGATATAGCAATCTACGACACCACAGGGGGGGCCTGGTGGATCACTCCTTCTTCGGGTGCGGCGGCCTATGGCGTGGGTTGGGGAGGAGACCCAAGTGATAAACCTGTTCCTGGTGATTACGATGGAGATGGGAAGACTGACATCGCTGTCTATCGTACCAGCACAGGTGCCTGGTATGTAAAACCCTCTTCGGGTGCGGCGGCCTATGGCGTGGGTTGGGGAGGAGACCCAAGTGATAAACCTGTTCCTGGTGATTACGATGGAGATGGGAAGACTGACATCGCTGTCTATCGTACCAGCACAGGTGCCTGGTATGTAAAACCCTCTTCGGGTGCTGCCCCTGATGGAGTAGGCAAAGGGAGTCCCCAATTCAGGGCGATTGGAGGCGTTTCCATGGGCGCATATGGAGCCATGAATATTGGTTTAGGTCGCCCAGACTTTTTTAACACCATCGCCTCTCTTGGGGGTCCCCTCGACATGGCTTACATGCTAAAATTTATTGAAGTAGATATGCTTGGAAATTACGACAATCCGTCAGCCTACCCCAATCGGGATACTCTGATCGATATGCTCAAGGACCTTACTATTAGTTTTGGGAACCCTGTCTATTACAATCCGCTCTCAACCTACTATCCTCCAGGAATTACTGCCCAGAATGCGAGAGTGCCTACAACCCTTTTCAATTTTAAGGATGGAGATCTTAATCCCAACGGAAGTCGGCCGGTCATCACCTATGAAGACCCTGCCCCAGGCGACTGGGTAGAAGTTTTGTTAGCTCTGGATTCCAACGGAAATGGAAAGAGGGACTTAGGAGAACCAATCTTAAGACAATTTCAGGAGCCCTTCATAGATACGAATGGAAATGGGATGTTCGATCCAGGGGAGCCCTTTTCCGATACCGGTCTAGATGGCGTTCGGGGAACGGGAGACTATGGAGAAGGTGATGGGGAGTTCACTTATAATCCCAATCATGACAATTTCTTGGCTGAAGATCCATTGACCCGTGCCAATACACTCTCCTTTGGCGACCCTTCAGAATCTTAACCTCTATCTCGATGCAGGTACACAAGATGAATTTCAGTTTAACATAAATGCTGAAAATTTCGTTGAGACACTGTTCGACCGGAGTCTCGTCTTCAGGGTTGAAAATGGCTTTCCTGAGGACTTTCCCAGTGTCTCTCACTTCAACGAAAAAAGAGTTTATGTCAGGTACCCAGGAGGACATGTTGGGTTTAATAAGGAAAATATCGGATTAAGTTTCGAACAGGCGAAACAGGGGATTGAAGAGGCGATCGTGGTCGCCAACCGTTTCACAACTCTCTTTAGTTTTATCTCAGACCATTTTACTGGAGGAGACTTTGGAACCAACCCGCTCGAATTGCTTCTGTATCCCAGCAAGATGGAAGTTGCCTACTTTACAAGCTCTTCATTAAATAGAACGATGAAATTTGGGATCTATCTTCCTCCTGGATATTCAAGAAGCAGAACGAATTATTATCCTGTCCTCTACTTCCTCTTAGGCTACAATATGTCCGTGGATGGCATGACCAATTCTTGGATAAAAGCAGTTCTCGATGGTTTAATCCTAACCGGTGAGATGCAGAAGATGATTATTGTCATCCCGGACGGGTTAAATTATAAGAATCAAAATGGCAAAAGGGACACTTTTTCGTCAACCAGATCGACCAAGAACGAGGAGACAAATTCAAGGACTATTTCTTCGATCTGGTCACGTTTATCGACACCTACTACAAAACGAAATAGACCTCCGGACCCTTTTCAACGATCTAGAGTGGTTTTGAGAGCTTATGATAATAGTCGAGACTCGGCATCAAAAATGCGGATAAAATGGTGTTGAGGAAGAAGTTTAAGAAGTGAATTTGCCGTAGTTCTATGAGGTAATGTATGATATTTGATATCTTCTTTAACCTCGTGACCTCTGTGGTTGCTATTTATTTATGGGTAATGTGACAGAGAAGGATGTAAACTAATATTAAATCGTCGAAGAGCAAAGGCAGGGTCAGAGACCGCTCTACCTTTTTTCTCTAAAGGTTTCCCTATCCTCGCTTTCTATTCGCAATCGTCAACTTGCAAGATTGGAAAATAATATTAACTTGCTGAGATGTTATATTGGGTGTAGATAATTCCTCAGGTCTATTATTGTGACCATTCATAATTGAGGATTTCCACCTGAAACATTGAATGGATAAGGTCCATACGGATTTGAGGAGTACAGGAAGAACTAAATGACATTTCCTTTTCGAGATTTTTGGAGCGGGGCGATAGTAAAATTTGGCGAGTATACCTACAAGTCATTACGGGCAACCATATTCAGGGATCGAAGGTTACGCTTTGAAAGAGAGGATGAGTGCCATCGCCACTTCAGCCTGCTTCTTATTAAAATGAGGAGGCCCGACCTTCTTTCTTTCCCGTTTTCTTTTTCAATTCTCTATGTATTTTTCTCTCCTTCTGTTTTGTCAAAGTCCCACAGTCAGGGCACCTATTCACGAACGTGCAATCATCCCCCTCCACATAGTAATCTTCGACCTTATCCCAAGTTGATAAGCATTCAAAACTACTTAACACCTGTGTAAGCATTTTCCTACATTTTGGACAGTAACAGTACGCCATTGCCATTCTAGCCACCTCTTCCGTTAAATTTGGCAGCCAGGCCACAGACCTATCTTCTCAATGTAAATTTAGTAACTGAGCTCAATTTATGCAACCCTAAAAAAAGCACTCGACAATCGCTGATGACATTGGTATGTAATCATTTCCCTCTTTTCCTCTTTACATACTCGTTAAAGAAGGTGAGGGAGTAATTTAGCTCGGTTGACAAAAATAAGGCCCCTCACGCCGTAAAGATTGCTAATCTCGGAGAACCATTTGCTCAGCCTAACAGCAGCAAGCATCGTCGCAAGAAAAACGGAAGCAGGATGGATCATACCAGCAGCAATCATCCATGGATGAAGACATAATGTCCGCTTTCCTCGGTTTCGATTTTCTGTCATTCTTCTTCATTACCTATTCCCTCTTTTAATCTAAAAATGCCTATCTTTCTTTAAAAAGGCAAGTAGTGTGAAAAGTTTAGCAACGCCTCTTATTAAAAAGAGGTCCCTGACTAAATGTCAAGTTCTTATGGCATTGCGTTATTGATTTTCACTTGTTGCATTGTCACGCAAAATTTTAAAATCAAGACTTCAGGAAGAACTCACCATTGCACTTGGTAATGTCTGTCGCTTGAGATTCTGACTTACAAGAGGAACCTGCGAAGATAATCTTCGTTGATTATGAACTTATTCGTCAGCCGATTTCTTCGGGATTCGGAGCACCCCGTCCACTTCCTCGAAGTCGAACCACCATTTATTTTGGGGGTTAGGTTTTCCGTATCCAAAGAAGTCATCTGCCCGGACCGCGACGCTTCTTGCAAGGGAGGAGTGTCTCGTCGCCCAGCCGACGGCGCGGTGAAAAAGAGTGTAAGGTTTGTTCGCCGGGCAGACCGTGATGCAGGTTCCGCATCCAGAACCTTTTTTGTTCCCCACTCGCATGGAGGTGCATTTCTGAACGTCCGTCGGCCAATGTTCATATCCATTATACATGACTTTGTCACCGAAGCTCAGGGCTCCTGAGGGGCACTCCCGGGCGCACTTCTTACATTTTGAACAAAGGTCCTGAAGGCCGAAATCAATGGGTTTGTCGGGCAGGAGGGGCAGGTCCGTGGTGACGACGGCGGCCTTAAAACGCGGTCCGAGGAAAGGATGAAGCACACAGTCCCCGATTCGACACATCTCTCCCAGGCCTGCCCAGAGGAGGATGGGAGGAACGACGACCTGATAATTTCTTGCGTGGTGGGCTCTGGCCGGATACCCGAGCCTGCGAATGTAGTCGGCCAGAATACAGGCAATAAATCCCGAGGCCGAGTAGGCCATGAAGCTCATCGAATTACTGATCCACCCGTGAGTGGTATTCGCGCTCGATGTTCTCCAATCTTGGTCAATCAAGATACCGATGGCGTATTTGTGATTTAGCTCGATTGTCTCACCATTCCCAAAACTGTGCGTATAGACCGCATACCGGGGTAACTTACAAATCCCGACGGCGTCCGCCCTGAGGAAGTAGGCCAATTCCTTAACATGACGGGAAAGCACGGCGGGATCTTCGGGAACGGGGGCCTTCTGCTTGGCGACGATCCCATCGACGATCCCCTTCAAGTGGCCCTGCATTTGCATCAAAGCCGCGGAGAGCGGGTGTTTCTGAACAAACCGCATCCTTTCTACCTTGAGGGAGACTCCATAATCCCCTCGCGCTGCTTTGTTGAAGCCGCTCTCCCGCTCATCCACCCTCCGGACCTGATCATCAAGGATTTTTGTCGTAGGGCGATCTACTCTTTTCAGTTTATGGACAGGAAAGGGCTCAACATCCCGTTTGTGATAGCCGCTCATAAGTTCATCCTCATTATGTTTTTAGCAGGTTGCTGAAAAACGCCCATCTGCTTCGTTATCCGGCCGCCTCACCGTCTCGGCGGCGTGGCAATAAGTCGCTCCTTATTCGTCGCGACGCCACCCCTCATCCTTTCCCGTGTCAAAGCACGGGGCAGGCTTGTTGCGGCGTACTTCCAAATAAACACTTTTTCAGCAACCCTTTGATTCCTTCTGAAGCTTTTCGTTAATGATCGACCGCAGTTCCTTCTTGTCGATCTTTCCAACCTGGGTCATGGGAAACTCTTTGACCAGCTCCAATCGTTCAGGCAGTTTGAAGGTTGAAATGTGTCTTTCTTCTTTGAAGAAAGGCACACAGTTCGTCAAGGGTCAGCCCCTGGTTTTCCTTTGGTCAGGACGAAGGCACATCCTTTTTCTCCGAGCACAGGGTCGGGCATCGCCACATAAGCACAATTCTCCACCTTCGGGTGAGCCAGAATATGGTTTTCCACTTCCTCTGCGCTTATCTTTTCGGCTCCCCGGTTAATCGTGTCCTTGATCCTGCCCTCCACGCCACGTATCGTCCCCTGAACCATCCTCACCACGTCCCCGGTGCGATAGAAGCCGTCTTCGGTGAATGCCTTCTTATTGTATTCGGGTGAATGATAGTAGCCCCGTGATGGTGGTGGGTCCTCGAACTAACAATTCTCCCAGTTCGCCATAAGGAACTTCCTGATCATTCTCATCCACCACCCTGATCTCGTCGTCCTTAAACATGGGAGCGCCTTGTGTATTGAGGAGCAGGTCTTCGGGGTCATCCCTTTCCGTCCAGAAAAGCATGCCTTCGGCCATCCCGAGGTTCTGGTGGTAGTCGCATCCCAGGGTCGATCTTGATTTTCTTTGCCACTTCAGCGTTCAGTCTTGCTCCACCGGCAAGGACGACTTCCAAAGAGCTCAAATCATATTTGGATAGCTCAGGCGCCTCCATCCAACGAATGAGCAGGGCAGGAGGGGTCGGCATGATCGTTATTTTCTCCTTCTGAATACGCTTCAAAGACCGGCTTCTGTTTTCGTTGAAGGGATGAGAACTACCTTCCCGCCCTTGTATAACATCCCCATCAACCCCGGAGAGCTCAGAGCAAAATTGTGATTGACCGGGATGGCGATTCCCATCACCGAATCCTCGCTTAGTCTTGTTATTTCAGCCACCCGTTTGAAGTTGAGGCTGTAGTCATTGTGAGTCCTCGGGATGATCTTAGGAACCCCGGTCGTTCCTCCGGACAGCTGGAAGACGGCCGGTTCCATCGGATCGGGTCGATATTTCTTCAGGGATTCAACTGGAACTCGCTCTTCGATTCTGTCGTTCAGAAGGGTGGTGAGGGAAATAAAGTCATCCTCGACCCCTTCCCCGACACCAATGTGAATTCAAGGGTGGGGATTTTCTTTCGAATTTCACGAGACATCGCTTGATGTGAAAAATCCCTGAAGCGGGACGGAATCGACGTGGGCCCTGGCTTGAGTGAACTGGGCAAAGAAGGAGATCTCCGCGTCCCGGTGAGCGGGGAGGGCGAGGATCGGAATAACGCCTATTTTGACTGCGGCGAAGTAACAGTAGACAAATTCCGGTTCATTGGGGAGTTGAAGGATGATCCGATCATAGGGTCTCAAACCCAGATTGATCAAATGGAGAGAAAGCCGATTTACCTTTTCAGCCATCTCAGCGTAGGAAACGTAGTCTCCCGTGTAGGCAAGCGCGACTCGATGAGGGTGTCGATTCACCCAATCGTCAAATTCTTCTCCGAGTGTCTTGTCGATCCAGTAGCCCTTTTCCTTGTATTTCTTTACAAAGGATTCGGGATATGGAACAAAACCTTCCAACATGGCTTCATCTCCGATTTTTGAACGATTTTTCTAATTCTCAGTTTTGTCCAGATTAGATTTACTACCCGGTCCATAATTGAACAGACATCTGATTAACCCCACCCCCACCCTTCCCCTCCCCCTGAAGGGGAGGAAAATCGTAATGTTCTGCCCCTTCGAAGAGGAAATTCTTATTCTCCTCCTCCTTCAAGGGGGAGGTTAGGAAGGGGATGGGGATGGCCCCGTCAGTAATTAATGCAGTCATTGCGAGCGAAGCCCTGCACCGTCATGCGTGTTCAGCGGCGAATCGAAGCAATCTGTTATTTTGGACGACAATGTCTAGTCTCTATGATTTCTTCTGCATCATTTTTGACGCAGCCATAATGGAATCGACAATATGCTGATATCCGGTGCAACGACACAGGTTTCCGGAAATCGCCTTTCTGATCTCAGTCGTTGTCGGCTCCGGATTCTCATCCAGAAAGGCCTTTGCAGACATCACCATTCCCGGGGTACAGAAACCGCATTGAATGGCTCCGTGTTTCAAAAAGGCTTCCTGTATCGGGTGGAGTTTTTCGCCCTCTGAAAGTCCCTCGATCGTCAGTGATCTCCTTCCCCTGAGCATCCATGGCGAGCACCAGGCAGGAGGCGACCGGCCTTCCATCGATCAGCACGGTGCAGGCACCGCAATTCCCCTCATTGCACGATTTCTTTGTTCCTGTCAGGCCCAGGTTTTCTCTTAAGACTTCCAGGAGGGTCCTCCTCGTTTCAATGCTCAGTCGATAATTTGTTCCGTTCACTTTCAATGTAATCTCTTCTTGTTTCATACACCCGACTCCTTCAAATCGCTGATCTCAATTGATCCTGTTATACGCAGCCATGACCGCCCGTTTCGTCAGAACCTCGATCATCTCTCTTCGATATTCCTTCGATGCACGCATACTGCTTCGCGGGTTCGCTTCCTGAGCAGCTATCTTTCCTGCTTCCTTTCCCACCGTCTCATTCATCTCTCTGTTCAGGAGAATTTGTTCAGCTTTTAAGGCCCGGATCGGGGTTAAGCCAACAGCGCCGAGAGCGATCCTGGCTCCCCGTGCAAGTCTTTCTTTCTGAATCGAAGCTCAAGCAGGCAGCGACGCCAACCTGCGCCAAGTCCATGGCAGCGCGCCGCATCAGCTTGAAGTAGGCCCCGCTGCTTTTCTCGAGCGGATTGGGAATCATGATCTGAGTCAGGATCTCACCGGGTTTGAGAACGGACTCCCCCGGCCCCTTAAAAAACTTCTCAACGAGCACTTTTCTCTTTCCCTTGGGACCTATGATTTCGACCGACGCATCCAAAACGATCAACGGGGGGGCTGTATCGGCAGACGGCGCCGCGCTGCAGAGATTCCCTCCAATCGTTCCCAGATTTCTTATTTGAGGAGACGCCATCACCTGAGCGGCATCCCAGAGGACGCGAAACTTATCCTGAATCATTTTCGAATGTTCGATTTCGCCTAAGGTGACCAAGGCTCCAATTCTCATCCCTTCCTTCTCATCGTGGATGCCCTTCAGCTCCGCTATCCCTTTGAGGTTGATGAGATGCTCGGGGACAATCTCTCTTTTTTTCATCGACACCAGGAGATCCGTTCCCCCTGCCAAAACTCTGCCCTTTCCATCATATTTGGCCAAGAAGTCCAGGGCCTCGGGAAGGGATGTCGGGGCATGGTATTCAAATTTAGGCAATCTCTTGATAAACATCACTTCGCCTCCTTTTCTTTCAAGGCTTTTAGAATCTTTTCAGGGGTGATGGGAAGATCTTTGATCCTCACTCCAACCGCATCATAGACCCCGTTGGCAATCGCTGCCATGGTTGAGCAGGAGCTTGCTTCTCCTGCGCCTTTGGCGCCAAAGGGACCATAAGGGTCATGGGTATGAACATGCTCGACGACATATTCCGGCACATCCATACTCGTCGGTTGTTTGTAGTTCTGCCAGGTGAAATTGAGGGCACGCCCTTTTTCATCATAGAGTGATTCTTCAAGGAGGGCGTGACCCGTCATATGGGTGCTGCCGCCATTGACCTGTCCTTCCAGCATGAGGGGGTTGATGGGTTGACCGGCATCGTCCCCGTGGGCCGCTTTGATCAGTGTCACTTTTCCCGTCTCCTTATCCACCTCTAACTCCATGGCCGTGGCGATAAAGTCGAGACCGTGGACCAGATTCCCCTTTCCTGTCTTCCAGTCCACGATATCGATGTCCGTCGCTGCCCAGTAGCCCCTTCCGTAGAGAGGGGTCCCCCGGTCATAATAGGCCCTCCGGACGGCCAGGAGAAAGTCGATCCCCTTTTCCGGGTTTCCTTTGGGAAAAATCCGTCTGTTCTTGAATTCAAGTTCTTCCGGGTCGGCCTTCAATTCCTTTGCGGCAATTTCTGCAAGCTGTCTTTTCAGATCCTTTGCGGCCAAGATCGTCGCGTTGCCATCCCAGTACGTGCATCGATCTCCGAACATTCCCGAATCAAGAATGGCCGTGTCTGAATCGCTGACCCCCTGGATCATATCTTCGAAAGGAAGACCCAGCACCTCTGCCGCCATCTGGCAGAAAACGGTGTTCGCCCCTTGCCCGATCTCCGTGCCGCCGTGGGTGACGATGACCTTTCCATCTTCCACAAGCTTCAGCATCACGGAGGAGCCGAAATGGCCGCCCAGTCTTGGGCCGGAGGGATGGGAGGCACAGCTAAAGCCGATTCCCCTTCCTTCGGGTCTTCGTTTCCTGCTCTCCTTCCATTTAATCTTTTCGGCTGACTTCTCAATGCATTCCGGAAGGCCCGATACATCCACCATCATCCCGTTGGCCGTCCTCCATTGACTGGTGACCGCATTGATTTTCCTGATCTCTACCTGGTCAATGCCAAGGTCTTCGGCGACCATATGGAGCAGGGAGTCCAGGGCAAACTGGGCCAGGGTGATCTCCTGTCCTCTCACCGTACCGCAGGGAGCCCTGTTCGAATAGACCAGCTTGCCGTGGTACTCGATGGCAGGAATCTTGTACGGGATATTTAAGAATGCGCCGAAATAATAGATGTTGAAAGGTCCGATCCCGCAGATGGGGCCCCCTTCAAGAATGCATTCCGCTTTCAGGGCAGTGATGGCGCCATTTTTTCTTACGCCGATTTTCAGCCGGGCATCCATGGCATTTCGCTGCCTGTAGGCTGCGAGGACTTCGTCGTAGTTCAAAACGATCTTGACAGGCCGTCGGGTGATCTGCGCCAGCTTGGCCGCTGCAAAATCGACATCAAAGGGATCATGTTTTCCCGAAAAGGCGCCCCCCACGAAGGGGTTGACAATTCTCATCCCGGAGAGGGGAATGTCTAGAGCCCTGCACATGTGACGCCAGGTGATGTAGGGACTTTGTTTGGAACCTTGCAAGAGAATTCTGCCGGTCGGGTCCACTTCGGCCAGGCAGGCATGAGGTTCGATGAAACCTACGGTCACGCGCTGGGAGGTGAATGTCTCCTCTCTGATGTAATCCGCCTCTTTGAACCCTTTTTCAACATCCCCGAAGTTGAAATCTGAGAAATAGGCGAGGTTGCTTTTTGAGAATTCGTTGACCAGCGAGGCTCCAGGTTTTAGAGCGTCCTCGGCCGTCAGAACGACGGGCAATTCCTCATAGTCTACTTTGATTAAATCGAGTGCCTCCTCGGCTGTATCCTCATCCATGGCAGCCACGGCCGCCACCCCTTCTCCAAAATGGTGGACCTTGGTGATGGGCATAGGAATTTGATCTCTGGTATCGGGTCGGGTGCCGAAGGGGATTCCCGGAAAATCTTTTCCTGTGATGACTCCCATGACGCCTGGAAGTGCCCTGGCTCTGCTCGTATCGATGTTGAGGATTTTGGCATGGGCCAGGGGACTTCTCAAAAGTTTGCCGTGCAACATTCCGGCTGCCACCAGATCTCCGGCATATTTCGCCTTACCAGTGACCTTCACCCTTCCGTCCGTTCTTTCCACCGATTTGCCCACAACCGAATATTCTTCCATGCCGTTACTCTCCTTCTTTCATTTGGATTCCTGCAATTCAAATCAGCCAGCCACAATTACATTAAATCCGAAATTCGAATTCCGAAACAATGACCAAAATTCGAATCTCAAATGACCAAAACCTGTTATTCGAGGTCGGGTGTTTCAAGTTTGGAGCATTTCGGATTCTGATATTCGAACTTGTTTCGAATTTCGTATTTCGATATTCGGATTTTCACCCCTTTGCCACCCAGACAACAAAGGAATCCTTTGTGCCCAGCCCCCAAGATATGGGCTATGGTCACCTCCCCTCCATGGAGGGTGAGGGTGTCAAAGTTCTTCTACCCTCCTCCCAAGGGAATGATGATGATGGTCACTGTATCTCCGTCCTTCAAAGGGGTCTCCAATCCGCCGCTCCACTGTGGGATAAGGAACATCATTGATCCTGATTTCCCATTCATCGGGGTTGATGGTCTGGCTCCCAGGTCGTACATACTCAACCCGAGTGGGTGACCTCTCCGAGAGCTCTTCCAGAAATTCTCTGATGGTCAATTGGGATTGATCTAAATCCGCAAATTCTCCGTTGTCCAGCCCGGGAACAACGAAGTTAGACTTCACGTGGATTTTCATGAGCCTCCACCTTTATCTTTGATACCTCATTCTCGTCCATGAGGCAGATCTTCTCCAAGCCGACTGATGCCTCCGAGACATCGCGCTATGAAGCGTTGTATGATCATAGGCGACTCCTTGGCTGGAGTGGATTTACGACTTCAGTCCCATAAGCCGTCGGACGTTGCCCTCATAGATGGCCTGGCGCTCTGACGGCTTAATATCCAAGCTGTCGATGATCTCGATGGTCCAACGGATATAGGCAGTTCCCTTCTCCGGATCGAAAGGCATGTCCGAAGCAAAGAGGACTCTATCTGTCCCAAAGAATTTCATGCCGCAGATCGTTGCCTCCTTGGACCCGAAGACGGCTGTGTCTGCATAGAAGAGATGGAAGTAATCGAGCGGCCTCTTTTTCAGTTTTTTCAGACAAGTGGAAGTAGTCTTCATCAGAAGTCCGTGTGCCCAAGCTGGTCCCAGCCGGGACCGACACGACCTTCAAAGTAGGGGATCATGCCGCCCAGGTGGTGGGTGATGATTTTAAGGTTGGGGTGTTTGTCAAAGAGGCCGGCAAAGACCAGATGGGCCATGGCCACGCTGGTCTCATAAGGCCAGCCGAAGGTCCACCAGATCTCATAGTGGCTCTTGCGTTCGCCCTTGTAGTCCGGGAAATCGGCCCCCCGGGCCGGGATGAAGCCAGATGGGCCGGTCGAGTTCAGCCATGAGGTCGAAGAGAGGCATGGTCTCGGGTTTGTCCAGAGGCCGGCCGTTGACATTGGAAAATATCTGAACGCCGACGGCCCCGAGGTCCTTGATCGCCCGCCTGGCCTCTTCGAGAAGCCCTTTCGGATCGTTCATCGGCAGGGAGGCGATAAAACCGGGAAAGCGCTTCGGATATTTTTGGACCAGTTCCGCCATCCCGTCGTTGGCCAACTTGGCCAGGTCGGTGGAGATCGGAGGAGGACCAAAGGCCTCGATCGGGGGCGATCCGATACAGATGATCTGGGCGTAGTCATCGAAGAGGTCCATCATCTTGAACCGGACATCGAGGTCCACGATGCTTGGAACATTGCGGACCCGTTTGTGCATGTCTGCTCCATTGGGCAAGAGTTCAAGCATCTTGTCAAAGTATTTCTTGGGAAAGATGTGATTAAAGACGTCGATCTTCATCGATCATACCTCCTTTATGGGTTACGATCAGAATCGGGAAGGTGTCTCACCTTACAGGCAGAGCATCTCGGGACCGAACCGTATCGTGATGGCTTCCACCGGGCAATCAAGACGGCAGGAGCCGCAGTGCCAGCACTCGTCCGGATACTTGACCGTCGGAAGCTTCTTTCTTCTTGTCAAAATGGATCACATCCAGCGGGCAATGCAAGTCGCAGGTTCCGCATTTCTTGCACTTCTTCAGATCGATCACAGGGGGCATGGTTTGCTCCTCTCTTCGCCTCTTTTCCCATCACAGGGGTGGAATCGCATCGTAATTCAGTTTCTTAAACTCCGTCTTGATCCCTTGCTCCGTTTTCCACAACACGATCTGTCCATCATATTCCGGCCTTGTTTCCGGGTAATCGGTACGATGATGATAGACGCCAAACCGGGTTTCCTTTCGGGCCAGCGAAGCGGTGCACATCATCTTTGCGACCAGCCAGGATCTGTTCCGCTCTCGAGGACCCGGGTCAGTTCATGGTAGTTCTGGGCGCCAATGCTCTTCAAATACGTTTCCAATTCCTCCAGTTTTTCCAGGGCCACCTGTCAGGCTCTTTTCGTTCCGGGCGGGTCCGGCATTCTGCCAGAGCATCTTTCGCATCGTGTCTTCAAACTGGCGATGCGGCGATCGTTCCGGAGGCCTGAAGAGGGGCAAAGGTCCTTTTCTTGAGCTGCTTCACCTGGGACATTTTCACCTTAGGGCTCTTTGCGGAAGGCCTTGGCATATTCAGCAGCCATCTTGCCGGCCAGATAACCCCCTGTCGTGCAGATATGAACGCAGCGCATCTGGTCGGAACAGTCACCCGCCGCAAAGAGCCCGGGAACCGTGGAGGCCGTCGTTTTCGTCGATCATGATTCCGCTGCTGTTGACTTCCGATGATCCTCCCTGCATCCCTTCGGAAGGCATGATTTCGAGAGGTTCTTTTGCCAGATCGATTCCCTTCTGCTCGATGAAATCGGGCAGGGTGTCTTTGTCATATCCCAGGGTCTTCTTGAGATGGGTCATCTCGCTGGCAGAGAGGTGACGGCAGTCGACATAGACCGGGCCCCTCCCTTCAGAGATCTCCTTCATCACACTCTCGACGAGCTTAAACCGGGGCGCCCTCACTCCTGCAGGATGATACTTCGGCATGAATTCCTCGCCCGCCGCATTCACAATTCTTCCCCCCATCCCCGTCAGGGCATTGAGCCCGGCGGCGCTGAATCCTCTCGGGACAAGGGTGATCCGCACGATCTCCATGTTGGCGAGTTTTGCCCCTGCCTCGTAGGCCATGGCCTGGGCAGCGCCTGTGTTGGCGGGGCACTGCCAGGTATTGAAGGGAAGCCCTGTGGGATTTTCGAAGATGCGGTTGGTGTTTCCCGTCGCAAGGATGACGGCTTTGGCCGTGATGGTGTAAAACGTTCCCGTCCTGATATTGAACCCGACCGCACCGGTCACTCTTCCGTTATGGGTCAATAGTCCGGAGATGGCACATTTCTCCAGGGTCTGAGCGCCGAGGCGTCTGGCCTCCCGGGCGAGCAAGGGGCTTCAGTTGTTTACCGTTAAAATTGATGAAGTACGGACCGGGCTGGCCCATGGAGGTGGTTCGATAATAAGTCCCGTCGGTCTGCTTAAGGGTGCATCCTATTCTTTCCATCCTGTCGATGGCTGCCTTCAGTTCTCTGCAGAAGACCGCATTCTGGACGCTCAGGTTGACTGTTCCCCGGGCGATCTTGCCCACCCATTCAAGGTAGGCCTCCCTTGTATCCCAGGTGTCGGTGCCAAGATAGGCCATGAAATGGTCCACCCCACCGGCGATCGCTCCGCACCGATCGATCGAGCTCTTGTCAGCGATTAAGACCCTGACGCCTTTTTCGAGGGCCCCGATCGCTGCGTTGTTGCCTGCCAAACCACCTCCCACGATCAGCACATCGGTCTCCAGCTTTTCACCCAATTGTTCAACGTCTTTTGCCATATCCATACTCCTCTTTTCTAAAGATTTATTCTGCTCCGGCCAAGGCCTTCGCTCTTCGACTCCGGAGTACCAGCCACCTCCTGCAAGACCAAGAGCCCGATCAACCACATAACCCGCCAGACTGGAAAGGGTGTGAGGATAAACCAATAAGAATCCCCCGATCAGAAACAACAATCGCCTGATCCAGCCAAGATTGCGGAACAAGAAATCCATGAAAGGTAACGGCCATACACCCGAGCCCGATAAAGGAAGAGATGACCCGGAGGGCAACCATGGCAGGAGAGCCCATGAGCAGGAGTTCGTTGGCGTAGATGTAGAGGTAGGGAACTAAGAAGGACGGTAAAGAGTAGAAGAAGGTGAGGTTGGTCGTTTTCATGGGATCTGTTTCTGCCAAACCCGCTGCCGCAAAGGAGGTCGGGGCAACAGGAGGGCTGATGTTCCCAAGGGCTCCGAAGAAGAAGACGAAGAGGTGCGCTGCCATGGGATGGGCGCCTGCCTTGACAAGGGCAGGGGCAGCTAGGACAGCCAGGATGAGATAGCAGGTCACCGGTGGAAGCGGAAGTCCAAGGATCAGCGAAGCGATCATCGTCAGAATGAGAAGGACGATCATGCTTCCGCCAGCGAACGTAATCATGATATCCGAGAAGCGCATACCGAGGCCGGTCATGCTGATGGCGCCCGTAATCAGACCGGCAGACGCACAGCAGGCAGCGACGATGAGACTCCCCTTTGCACCTCTTTCGAGTGCGGTCGCTATCTTCTTGACATTCATCCTCGTCTTTGGACGCAGCTGGCTTGCGATGACACAGGCGACGATCGCCCAAAAGCCGGCCTTGGGCGTTGACGTCCCCAGGATAGCAACGCAGTAGATCAGGACGAGAATGGGAAAGACCATGTGTCCGCGGTCGAGAAAGGCCTTCTTGAGGCTTGGAAGTTCTGCCTTTGGAAGGCCCTTGAGCCCATATTTCGCTGACTGGAGTTCGACGATCATATAGACAGAGACATAAAAGAGAAGACCCGGGATCAGGGCGGCCTTACAGACATCCCAGTAGGACCCGCCAATCATCTCCGGGATGATGAAGGCGACTGAGCCCATCACCGGAGGAATCAGCATACCCCCGGTGGAAGCGAGGGCTTCGACAGATGCGGCCACAATGGGTCTGTATCCAACCCTTTTCATCAGAGGGATGGTCAGGACGCCCACGGCCGTCACATTGGCCACCTGGTTCCCGGTGATACTGCCGAACATACAACTGGCCATGACAGCGGCTTTTGCCGGGCCGCCCCGGAATTTTCCAAAGAGGGCAAGCCCCACATCAATGAAAAACGCTCCCGCCCCGGAAACCAGGAGAAAGGCCCCGAAGGTAACAAAGATGATGATCACTGTTGAAGAGACGCCCAATGGCATCCCCAGGATTCCTTCGGTGCTGAAGAACATGAAATTGACGATCTGTTCAAAGGTGAACCCGGTGTGAGCCATGTAGGAGGGAAGGTAGCTCCCGAAGGCGAGGTAGGCAAATCCAACCATGCAAATGATGACCATGGACCCCCCGATCACCCGCCGCGTGGCCTCGATGACCAGAAGAATACCCAGGGTTGCGCAGGAGGTGTCGAGGAAATTGGGCATGCCGGTGCGAAAGCTCAGTGCCTCCCACTCCACGAATACGTAGGCGCCCAGGAACAGGGAAAGGAGGATCGAGAAAAACATCCAGGAATGCAAGAGGTCGAAACTCGTTGGCCACCTTGATCTCTTGAGATTCATCACTTTGCGTCTTGAAAGGGAACATCAGAAAGATAAGGACCAGAGCAAAGCAGAGATGGGTGGTGCGCTGCTGAACGCCAGGAAGCGGTCGGACACCCGCTGCATAGATGTGGAATAGAGCCATGGCTACTGCAAAAATGAAGATGAGAATGCGGCGAAGGGTCCAAGGGGATCCCTTTTTTTGATGTGGAATTCGCTTCCTGGCCAGCTTTCATGAGTTCACCTCGGTCTTTTTTTAGAGAAAACAGCCTCCGTCTTCACTCTTCGGTCGGGCGTCCAACCAGACTCACACGGCCGAAGAGGAAGGATCCGTTGTCATTCCCGGGTCTAGCGGGGATGTCGGAGTCATTCGACTTGGACTCCTGCTTTCGCAGGAATGACAAAAGCGGGACAACTCACTTCTTGTCCATCCCCGCTCCTGCCCACCGCGGGCAGGAGCGGGGAAACGTTCCTTCCCCATCAAAGGGGCAGAAGATGCATTCCTATTTCCAGGCACCCATCTCTTTTAAATACTTTTCTGCGCCGGGATGGAAGGGAAGGGGATTGCCCTTCTTTGCATCCTGGAGGGTCATATCCTTTGCCGCTGAGTGGATGCTGTAGTAATCGGCTTTGTGTTCAAAAAGGTTTTTCAGGAACTTGTAGACCAAATCCGTATCCACACTTGCATAGGTCCACACCGAGGTTGAAAAGCCTATAATCGGTGTATCCTGCTCCAGACCCTTATAAGATTTTGCTTTCACCACATTCCGATAGTAGTAAGGGTATTCCTTAACGATCTTCTCTGCGACTTTATCATCCACCGGCACGATCCGGACATTCTGATTCGTAGAAAGCTCGGTATACGCCGCGATGGGGTATCCTCCCACAACAAAACCGCCGTCCAGACTTCCATCCTGAAGGCCCTGGACGATTTCATTGTAGACAAAAAAGTAGGGTTTGAAATCATTCTTGGTGATGCCGTGCTGTTCCAGCATGAACAGGGCTGTGTTGGCACCCGTGCTCCCTGCCCCGCCGACGCCGATTCGCTTGCCTTTTGCATCGGCAAAGGATTTGATCGGAGAATTGGCTGGAACCACAAAGTACTGGTCCGTGCCAAGACAATAGACGATGGCCCGGACGCTCTCAAAGGGTTTCCCTGCATATTCATTGTTCCCTTTATAGGCTTTCCAGGCATCCACATTGCCAAAGATGCCAAAGGAGGGTTTCTTCGTGCCTTCCCTCTGCATCATCCTCCGGACAATGTCCATCGTTCCCGTGGTTGCTTCATGTACCAGAGTCGTTCCGGATATGTACTTATTGGTTACGCTGACCATGCCCGCTCCGAGGACATAGGCGCCTCCCCCCGCCGGAGGGGTATAGAAGGGGATGAGCTCAGCCGCTCTTACCGATGTTAGAGATAATAAAGCCAGACAACCGATGCCGATAACCAACACGATCAATCTTGTCCGTTTCATTTTCTCTGCCTCCTTTTTCAGATTTGTCTTCACCGTTGAAAAAAATGTGAGGACAGGCTCAGCGGGGATTCTGGAAGTGTTCCCAGCGGGTCTGTCTCATGTGATCCTGGGGTAATTATTGACCCCACCGCAACGGGTGATGGTTCGTTACTTTTTCATCACCCCGATCTCTCTGAGGTACTTCTCTGCTCCTGGATGGAAAGGAACAGGAACTCCCTTCGTTGCATCCTCGGGGGTCAAGTCTTTTGCCGAAGAGTGGATGCTGTAGTATTCTGTCCTGTGGTCAAAGAGGTTCTTCAGAAATTTGTAAATGAAATCAGCGTCCACGGACGCCAGGGTAAAAACAGCCGTTGTGAATCCCATGATCAAGACATCCTGTTCCACGCCCTTGTATGACTTGGCCTTGACCACATTCCGGTAATAGTAGGGGTGCTCCGAGGTCGCCTTTTTCACGGTCTGTTCGTCGATCGGCACGATCCGAACATTGTGGGTGTTGGCAAGTTCTGTGTAGGAAGGGAGAGGATACCCTCCCGCGACGAACCCGCCATCAAGGCTTCCATCCTGGATTCCCTGGACGGTCTCACTATAGGTAAAGTAGTAAGGCTTAAAGTCCTTCTTGGCCACCCCATACTGTTCGAGCAGGAAATGGGCTGTGTTTGCAACCGTGCTCCCCGGGCCGCCCATGCCGATCCGCTTGCCCTTGACATCCGCATAGGACTTGATTGAAGAGTTACCGGGGACCACGAGATAGAGATCGGTGCCGGTGGCATAGACGACCGCGCGTAAATTTGAGAATGGCTTTCCCGAATATTCATTCTTTCCCCTGCAAGGCATTCCACGCATCCACGGTGCCAAAGATGCCGAAGCAGTCCTTTTTCGTGCTGTCACGATACATCATGCGCCGGACGATGTCCATGGTTCCTGATGCCGCCTCGTGCACCAGGGTGACGCCGGGCAGGAACCGGTTGGTCACACTGACCATGCCCGCTCCGAGGACATAGGCGCCTCCGCCCGCCGGAGGCGTAATGAACGGGACAAGGTCCGCGGCCTGAACCGGCGTCAGAGAAAAGAGGGTGGTCAAGCTGCAAAGCCCAGCGACAAAGATGATCAATTTAACACATTTCATTTTTCTTCCTCCTTGCTTAGATTTTCTCCCAGCCCGTGCTGTCGTTCCGGCCTTTATGAGAGGGTCCTCTCTCACGCAAGCCCTATCCAAGAATACTCGAAATTCCCCCTCGCCCCCTTCCTCTCTCCAGCGGGGAAAGGGGAAGGGTTTGAGTTGCAGAGGTGACTTTCTTCAACCCTCCTTGATTCTGATAGATATGTTTCAGCATCAGCTCGTAAATCTTTTGAGAATTCTTTTCTCGAAAGGCCTTTAAAATCTTTTTGTGATACTGCCAGTGCATCCCTGGAGAGTTCCATTCTCATCGGCAAATTACCCTTGATTTCTAAATTCATCTCTTTGAGGACGTCGAAAATGGGATTCATCGTTGAGGCAATGACCGGGTTGTGAGTGGCCTCAGCAATGAGAGAATGAAACCGGATGTTCTGCTCCGGGGCTGGAGCATCGGCCTTCAGCACCGCCAAGGTTTCCTCAATATTCTGCTCTAATTTCAGAAACTCTTCGGGGGTGATCCGTTCAGCCGCTAGCCTGGCGATGTTCGGTTCCAATAGGATTCTCGCCTCGGTTATTTCATTGATGGAGGTTTTTTGAATTCTGAGGATGGAAGAGAGGGACTCGCTCATCGGTTTCGAATTGACTTCAGCCACGAAGACCCCGGAGCCCGGTTTGATCGCCAGCAACCCCGATGTCTCAAGACTCTTGAGGGCCTCTCGGATGGAGATCCGGCTGGCCTGGAAGTGTTCGACCAGTTCCCGTTCGGGAGGAAGACGGTCCCCTGACTTCATCGAGCCGCTCAGAATGGTGTCTTTGATCTGGCGGGCGATCCGTTCAGAGATTTTTCCGGTTTTAACAGGCTGAAAGGGAATCATAAATTGGTATGACAGCTGTCCAATAACAAACGGAAAATAATTTGTCAAGAAAAATAACAGAAAAATAAATATCAAAAACTCCTTTGGCTCCATCCGCCGTCATCCGTCCGGAGAAAATGAAATGCAGCGATGACGATGGCATGGTCAATCTTTCCTGTCCGGATGAACTCCGGGATATCACCAAGGGGGATGAGCTCGACCTCGATGTCTTCGGTCTGGTCGGGAACAAGGTCCGAGACCTTCCGGATATCTTGCGCCAAAAAGGTATAGCAGCGGTTATTAAAGATGGCCGGGTTAGGGTTGACGACTCCGATTTTCGTCAACCGGTCTGCCTGGTAACCTGTCTCTTCCAACAATTCCCGGGCGGCCGCTCTTTCAGGAGTATCTCCGGGATCAGCCAGTCCACCAGGTATCTCAAGGGTCACGGTTCTCGAACCATGACGGTATTGCCTCACCATGACCACTCGATGATCAGGCGTCAGAGGGATGATGTTAACCCAATCTCTCGATTCAATGACATGAAAGTCATGCTCCTTCCCTGTCCGGGGAGAGATGGCCGTATCCGTTCGAACGGAAAAGACTCGGAAGAATCCTTCGGGTCGAGATCGAACGCATGGCCACGGCTTGATCATTGCTTCCTCCTCATAAGATAGTTCGCTCCAAAAGGTCCCGGGGATAGAAAATCATAGGACATCTCTTCTCGGCTTGGCAACCTTACGTTTGATTTTTTCCGTCCTTCTGGGATATAAAGGAAGGCAAGCCAGTCCATTTTAATTACTAAAGAGCCCATAATTAAAAAGACATATTGTTCCAAAAATCTCCTCTGACCCCTCTTTGCCAAAGAGGGGAAATTCCTCCCTTTTGAAAAGGGAGGGAAGGAGGTCATTCATTTCACATTTGAACTTTGATATTTGAAATTGCGTCTAAGGAGGTTCTATGGGCCATCTGACAGGAAAAGAAGAAATCTTAAAGCAGTTGCAAAAGAGACTCCACCAGAATCCGGTCGGGCTTCCTGAACACACCTCCGTCTACGAAATTTTGTCCATCCTCTTTTCACAGAAGGAGGCAGAGGTGGGAGCCAAGTTTCCCTTCGGCCTTGCGACCATCGAAGAGGTTCAGAAGGCGACGGGAATCAACAGGGAGGAACTGGAAGCGATCTTAAAAGGGATGATGAGGAAGGGGCTGGTTGTCACTTCGGCAAAGATCGGTCAGGTTCGATACCTTCTCTCTCCCGGTTTGACCGGATTTTTTGAAATGACCTTTATGCGAACGGACGAATCTCTGCCGATGAAACGACTGGCAGAGCTCATGCACAGTTACAGGAATACGCCGGAATTTGTCCGGGAATTTTTTGCCCCCGGAACGACCAGGGGCCGAGCTTACATCTATGGCGGCGTCCTTCCAAAAGTGAAAAGCGAGGTCCTTCGATTCGATGAGGCAGAAGAACAGATTAAAGCGGCAGGACGGGGAAGCGTAGGAAGATGTTATTGCCGGCATGAGACATGGCATCTGGGTAAGAATTGCTCTGCCCCGATCGAGAATATCTGCATGAGTCTGGGCGTTGCCTCCGACTTCCTGGTGGAGCAGGGGTTTGCAAGGAGAGCCTCGGTGAGTGAGCTACTGGATACGCTTAAAAAGGCGGAGGAATATGGGCTGGTTCACGTCGGAGACAATGTCCAGGAACAGACCACCTTCGTTTGCAACTGCTGCGGCTGTTGCTGCGGGTTCCTGGAAGGGATCACTCACCACCATCTCAAGCATGCGGTCACCACCACGAATTATATTGCCAGACTGGATCGCGAAGAATGCAACGGATGTGAAGCGTGCGCGAATCATTGCCAGATCAAAGCGGTCAAGATGGAAGGGGACACCCCCGTCGTGGATGAAGAATTCTGCCTGGGATGCGGGGTCTGTGCCCACTTCTGTCCGAGCGGCGCGATGAAGCTGGTCGAGAGGGAAAAGAAGATCATCCCGCCGAAGACTTACAAAGATCTGATGGTCCGCCTTTTGAAAGAAAAAGGGCGAATGTAACCGGAGCCGGTAATAGGTTGTGACCGAATCGCATCACCGGAAAGGATTTTAGGGCACCGAGCGTCGCCTCCGGATGCCCGTCAGGTTGACGCCATCGCCCGGCGATTGCCGATCTTGCGCTCGCCGATCCCAGCACTCAATGGAATGATCAAAAGAAGCAGAGCGGAATAAACGACCGCACTCCAGCCGCCCAGCCTGTATGCAAACCCCGACCCTGTGATTCCGAGCCAGCCTCCCGTATAGTAAAAGAGCACATAGAGGGCGTTTGCGCGGCCTTGTCCTTTGGACAGCTTGCGGTTGAGAGATCCGACGGCAGCCGCATGAATCGTGAAAAAACCGGTGCAGATCCCAAAGAGCCCCAACACGACCGCAGCAATTGAAGGCACCAGGACAAGAACCAAGGATCCCCCTAAAATAACGGAGCCCCCGAGTAAGGTGTTACCGCTTCCAAAGCGGTTACTGATTCGACCGGCAGTAGGTCCCATAAAGATTCCCACGACATAGACGAGGTAGACGAGAGTCGTCAGTTCTGTGGAGAAACGAAAAGGAGGGGCAGTCAGCCTGAAGGGTAAGTAATTGAAAATGGATGAGAATATTGCAAAACTGCCGGCAGCACAGAGATAGAGGCGCAGGGTTTCCCAGCGCTTCAGCAGTTCAAAAAGACGGGTAGGTTTTTCTTGTTGTCCGACGGAGACCGGAGTGCGGGGCAGCCCCGCAAGGCAGAGAGGGTTGCAATGAGGATAAGTATAGATGCGGATACGAAAGCATAGCGCCAGTGAAGCGGCGGGTGAATCCACCCGCCGAGCAGCCGGCCGCCCATTCCGCCCAGCACCGTTGCAGATACATAGGAACCCATCAGCACGTTCAGCCTTTCCGCAGGGAGTGTCTTTGCCAAAAAGGCTGCGAGGCAGGTTGTCAAGGCAGGGATGAAGAGGCCCTGAACAAAGCGGGCCCCGATCAAAAGCCAGAGGTCTTTTGTCAGCGCACAGGCGAAACCGCCGAGAGCCACAAACAGGCCTCCGGTAGGGATGATCGGGTGAATCGGCAGCCTGTCCGCCAGGAAGCCAAAGGGCAGATTGGACAAAGCCATCCCGAGGATGACCGCAGAGACGGTAAAAGAAACCAGCACCATGTCGGCGGCGAAGTCCTGTCGGAGTACCGGCAACACCGGTTGGGTGATGTAGATGTTTGTAAAGGAGGCCGATACCAGGGCGAAGACAATCATCTGGAGGCGGAGATAGGAAGAGTCAGCCATTGTGACAGGCATAACAAAAATTCAGCACGATATCAATGCTCCCAGGGTTGCTGTGTATCTAACTCCTCTCCTCATTGACACGCCTCGCTTCAGGTACATCTATGCCGGACGTTAGTTTTTATGCTGCTACGATATCTCTCCCCCAAACCGAACCGTTCAGCCGATTAAAAGACCCTTTTTGAATAGGATGAACACGTCTGAAACCGCTCAAATACGGACACAACAAAATGGCATTCGTTAGGCGTGATTTACGGTTATCACCCAGGTTTCAGGTGAAATGATGTTCTAACTGCCTGCTCTTTCCTGTCTCCTTAGATAAGAAACAGAACTGAGCCCCGCAAGCAGCGCAAAGACAGTCATCCCCCATTCTGTTTTTTTGTTGCTGGGGCCATGGACAATGACATGATCAAAAATGTTCCTTTATCTCTACGCTCAGTTTCCGTGCCGTTTTATATTTATCATATCAAGCTAGTTGTATATTTGTAAACCCGACCAATCCTGACTAAGGGCAAACGGTCAGCTGCTCTATTCATTTTTACTCCCATGCACGGGCCGCCCAAAAGGAATCACTTAAAAACATTCGGTGCCTTACCGGTATGGCATTCATTACAGTTGTGCTGCGCCGGTGTTTCATACAACTCGAGAGGCAGCTTACTGGCTGGATTAAACCTGCCGTCCTTCCACTCATTGAGCAGCATCACAGTCCGCATTGCTACATCCGCACTCAGTCGGGCGCATCTTTCTTTTTGTTCGGGACTTCGTAATGCTTTGCCAGCGCTTTTTAACCATTTTCCAACGGAGATATGGCATAAAGGAGATTTGCTGATACTCTGTATCCGTACTTCCGCCCTGGGTTTGTCCGGTTCGAAAACAGGCAATGGGGAATTACCATACCAGTGGAATAATTCATTGAGGATTTGCATTCCAACGCCGGTTGGATTGAGGACTTGCTCTCCAACGCCGGTTGGTGGAACGATGAAGCCTGTTACAACGGTGGATCCCAGGAGAGCGCCGCATACTGTTCCCCACCCGGCTATTCCGGCTGACCCAAGTTTCAGCCCCTCATATAGGGGTTGGGAGATATACGGTTCTCCGATCTTTTTCTGAAGGGGGGCCATAACTCCGCGAGCAACGCCATAGCAACATAGAGCTTCATAGAAGCCCTCGTAGGCTATCTTTGCCGCTTCCTGTGGATCAATCTTTTCATAGGGCCACGGCAAAGGGGTTTCCCTCGCCTCCGCCCGTGATAATAAGCCGATGTCGGAGCCTGACAAGGCACTAATAGCAGCAGCGCTTGCCGCCAAAATACCCCCTCCCAAAACAACCTCTCTTCTTGAAAGCTTCTTTTCTTTATTCCCTTCTTTCTCCATGCTAGCCTCCTATAGAATTGAAATCAAAGACTTACGGATAGATTGGATAGCTATCGTTCTATGATAGAAAGAACATCTCCTTTCACAATGTTCGATCGGTCCCAAGAGTTAGCCTCTCCCCATGTTCAGTGCGGGCTTCAATCGGATAGAGTATCCCTAGTCAAATGCATCACATAGACCTCAGCCGCCTGAGCAGGATAAATACTGATGCCCGCCAATGCCGCTGGTACCCGTCTCTCCGCTCAAGGACTAAGCCGTTTTGAGTTTGCCCTCTTTTTTCATTTTATCCATGAAAAAATTGACAGTTTTTTCAGAAATCTTGAGTTTGGCCGCAATCCCCGAAGGCCTTGAGAGACTTCTCCTTGGCCAATAGCTCAAGGATTTCATCTTCAACGGTCCTTAACCATTCCTCAAAGAGACCGTTTATCTCTGCAGTAGCATCAGGGGTAACAGAAGACGACCTGACCTGAGTTTCATCGATGGCGCCCGCCATCCGTTGGGACATCTTCATTCACTTTTCCATCAGGGTGGCCATGAATCCTGCTTTTGCTTTCATTTCATCCTCCCGTTCTCTTGAGCTGGGTAATCTGCTCTCTGAGCTCCCCAATCTCTCTCTTGAGATCTTCCGTATGATCGTATCTCCCCATGCCACAAAAGCTGCCTCTTCTACGAAAGAATCCTGAGCAGGCGAAAATCATGATCATCATGAGCATAAAACCTACGACCGGGAAGATCCACCACCAACTCCACATATAAGGTCCCCATGTCCAACACATCTTAGTCTCCTCCTTTCATCCACTTACGCATAAATTGCATCGGTGGGCAAGTAAATTGAACTACATCTTTCGTCCTCTTTGGAGAGACGCCGCAAAGCGAATTCAGCAAATCAATTAAGAAAGGGTCTGCAAGGCCGTAATAGATGAAAGCTCCTCTTCTCTCCGTCGACACAATGCCGCTCTCTCGCAACGGCCTGAGATGGAAAGACACAAGAGTTTGCGGAAGGGAAGTTTCATCCATGATCTCGGAAACGGACTTCATCTCTTTTCCTATGGCAAAGAGAATTTTGAGCCGGTTAGGGTCATTTAAGAGTCTGAAGAGTCTGGACAGCGACTCTAAAACTTTCTCATCCATGACAATATGAGCGCTCTCTTATATGAGTCTACGCTCATATTAAAACCTCGGGAACGTTTTGTCAAGAAAAAAGTTTAAAAAAGTTTGAGTCCGAAGCATCCCCGTATGATCCTCTGAACAGAATTCTAACCCTGTGATCCGATCCGTCATTGGAATCCAAGGGATTTCGGGGGACCGAAAGGCGCCGAGAGCGGTGGGTCATCCATTTGAGGCCAGATTTCGGCGGTTGCCGGTCTGACGCTCGCCCATCCCTGCGCTCAACGGAATGATCAACAGCAATAGAGCACAACATACCACAGCGCTCCAGCCGCCTAGCCGATAAGCAAATCCTGTCCCTGTGATTCCAAGCCAGCCTCCCGTATAGTAGAACAGCACGTAGAGGGCGTTGGCACGGCCTTGTCCCCTGGAGAGCTTCCGGTTGAGAGCGCCCACGGCGGATGCGTGAATCGTGAAGAAGCCTGTGCAGATCCCGAAGAGGCCCAACAGGACTGCAACCATGGAAGGGATGAGGATGAGGGCCAGAGAACCCGCCAAAATAACAGCGCCCCCCAATAGCGTGTTACCGGTTCCGAAGCGATTGCTGATTCGGCCGGAGGTGGGTCCCATGAAGATACCGACGACATAGACGAGGTAGACAAGAGTCGTAAGCTCTGTGGAGAGACGGAAGGGCGGAGCGGTCAGTCTGAAGGGCAGGTAGTTGAAAATGGATGAAAAAATTGCAAAGCTGCCCGCCGCACAGAAATAAAGGCGCAGGGTTTCCCAGTGCCTCAGCAGTTCAATAAAGCGGATGGATTTTTCTCGCTGTCCGACGGCGGCTGGAGTGCGGGGCAGTCCCCGCAAAGCAAAGAATGTTGTAACGAGGATGAGGACGGAGGCCGATACAAGAGCATAGCGCCAGTGCAGCGGCGGGTGAATCCATCCGCCAAGGAACCGGCCTCCCATTCCACCCAGTACGGTTGCAGATATGTAAGAACCCATCACCACGCTCAGCCTCTCCGCCGGGAGTGTCTTTGCCAGATAGGCCGCGAGGCATGTCGTCAAAGCAGGAATGAAAAGACCCTGGACGAAACGGGCCCCGATGAAAAGCCAGAAATCCTTTGTCACCGCACAGACGAGGCCACCCAGAGCCACAAAGACACCTCCGGCAAGAATGATGGGGTGGATCGGCAACCGGTCTGCCAGGAAGCCAAAGGGCAGATTGGACAAAGCCATCCCGAGGATGACCGCAGAGACGGTGAAAGAAACGAGCACCATGTCAACGGAGAACTCCTGCCGGAGCACCGGCAAGACGGGTTGGGTGATGTAGATGTTTGTGAAGGAGGCCGTGACCAGGGCAAAAACGGTGAATTGGAGGCGGAGATACGAAGAGTCAGCCATTCTTACTCACATCACAAAAATTCGGTACCGCACTAATGTTCGCTGATGCTTTACATTTTAACTCCTTTTCTTCATTGGTGCACTTCGCTTCAAGGACGTCTATGCCGCACTCCTCCTGATCGGCTTTCCCCTACTTATCTTCAATAACCACTTAGTCTGGAAGTTGACGATTGCGAATAGAAATGTGCATGCTTCGAGGAATATTTTTTTAATAAGATTCTCTTACCATCAGTCCAATATAGCCGATATTCTCTTATATCTGGCCTGTATTTGCAGTGCATGTAGCAGTGGGACGGAGAGGGGGTTGGAGAATGATTCCACGGGTAGTGCCACTGATAATTTGGAGATTTTTGAGAGGTGCCCTGGCATTTCGGGGAGGTCAGGGGGCCCACCTCATAGATCTTCTGAATCAGCTGAGCCCAGTTTTTCGTGTATTCTTAGGATGAGCCTTCGGGTCCCAGGATGCAGGGTATCCATTCATCTTCATCTCGGAATTATGATTTCATGAACGTGCCCCGTCCAACACGACATCGCATTCAACTGAAAGGGAAAAAGTGAGAAGAAGTGCTTGACGGCGATGGGTTCATTGATGAAATATCGGGTAACCCAGGTCGCCTTGGTGCGACAGGTTGGGAGGAATGGATTGAGTTTGGTGATCACCTTGGATCAGAGCAGTCGGTCAAATTCCAAGGGAATGAACGGCCGCAATCAACCCAATAGGGACCCAACGACTCCCGTAAGTTTAGCTATGGCTTTTGCAAAAGCTTTCCACCATTTATGGAATTCTTGGCCTTTGGACATCCATTCTTCTTCGTATTGGATCTCGTTTAAATTGATTAGGTCCATGATACTATGCTCCTTTCGTGCCTATGGCTGGAAGATTACTCTGTCTGTTCCATCTTATTCCGTCTAGGAATGGTTTAGAAGCAATAAATATGCCAAACACGACTATTGTTCAATGCTTGATATGTTGTATAAAGATTTTAACAGGTTATCTTCAGATACCCTCTCAGCGTGGATCCCTGAAGATATGAGAACTAACGGGTTTTGTCACCGATGATTGAAATGAATTATTAGCTATATTTTTGACCTTCTCTATGCTGAATGGTATTGGCCGGTCCGAGAACGATTTGCAACACCTGGGCAGGAAGAACTCCAGGAGGATTTCAACGAGGAACTTCAGGAATATCATTCCCGGAGGTCTCATCAGTCTTATCACGACATGGGAAATCATCATTTCGAGATTCAAACTCTAAATGCATTGGAGGTGGTGTATACGGGTGAGCAAAGAGACTGCGGGGTTGGGCATGCTCTGCAAAAATATCTGGTTGCGAACTTTAAGAAGTTATCCTCATTTCCCGAAGAGTCCGTTGGACACTGAAGATTAAATCCCTCCTCCCTCCCCTTACAAGAGGGAGGAACTACCCCTCTTGGGTAGCTTTTTCCTGTCGTTAGACAGGCAAAGAGGAGTGAGGGGAGATTTCCTGAAACATATGTCTTCTCTATGATGGGCTCCTTAGTAAAACCTACGATGGCATTTAATGCAGAAAATGTAAGGCCCGAATGAGAGAGTCAGAAAGCCACGCCGATTTCAAGTTCATGATGAAGGTTGGATCGATGATGGATGAGGGAATGCTTCAGCAAAGAACACAAGTTTTTCACTCAAGACTGACTTGCGAAGTTGGCCACTAGGGATAGACGGCGGATGCAGGCCCCGCCTTGCGGGCGGGGCCTGGGAGATCTCGCTATCGGGCGGACCATGCAGGTTGAGGGAACATGGGTGAAGTTTGGGCGGCCTCTTTTGGGAAAACCGTCTTGATCGCCCCCTTTTGGATCTGGAAGGTGACGCTCTTTCCCGTCACATTTCTTCCGTTCGCATCAAATTGGGTCGCTCCCCAGAAGGTGGTTCCGTTATAGGATCGCATGGCTTCCCTGACTTTATCCATCTGGAGGCTCTTTGCTTTTTCGATCGCGAGCTGCAGCAAAAGACCCGCCTGGCTTGCAGCGGCAGCCTGATAGGTGAGGCCGGACCCGAATTTCTTGGCGTAGAGGGACGCATAATTTTGGGTCGAGCCAAAGACCGGGCACTTGAAATTTGCCTCGGGCATCCACCACGAGACGCCATAGACATATTCCGCATCCTTCCCAAGGTTCTTGGTGAAGTCCTCCAGCTCCGGGCCCGTGGTGAAGACCACGGCCTTAAAGTCCACCTTCTGATCTTTCGACTGCCGGACGGCCAAGATCGCATCGTCCAGGTAGCCCGTGCCCATAAGGACATCTGGCTTGAGGGACTTGATCTTCAGGAGGAGCGAAGAAAGATCCTTGGCCCCCTTGGGGTACTTCTCGAAAAAAACCATGTCGAGCTTCAACTCTTTGGCGTAATTCTGCGCCCCTTCCGCGACATTGAGCGGGAAGAGATCTGTGGGGGAGATCATGGCCAGCTTCTTCGGAGCGGGGTTAAAGGTGCTGAGCATATCGAGAAAACTGCGCAGGATGGCGCTGGCTGGCGGGAGGATGGAAAAGACATTCTTGTATCCCCGGGTGTAAACCGAATCCGCATTGGCCGTACAGGCCATATTGATGATGTCGTACTTCTCGGCGATCGCCGAGGTGGCCAGCGTGATCCCGCTCGAATAGGGCCCGAGGAGAAACTGGACCTTGTCCTGTGTGATCAGCTTCTCGGTCAGCTTCGCGCTGACCTGGGGGTCGGATTGGTCGTCGTAGTAGATGACATCCACTTTGAATTTCTTCCCGGCGACGTCGATCCCTCCCTTGTCGTTGACATAGTCCTTCCACAACTCGTAGCCGTTCTTAACCATGTTTCCGAAGCGCGACTGGGCCCCCGTCAAAGAGACTGCTGCGCCGAACTTAATGACATCCTGGGCCATCGCAGCCGAGCTGATCAGAACCAGACCCAACACCAGTAACATTGCCCATTTCCTTTTCATGTTCTTCTCCTTTCACAGGCCTAAGTAAGCCTTTTTGATCTCCGGATCGTTTTTCAGCAGTTCAGATTCATTTTCCAGAACAATCCTTCCGTTATCAATCACATATCCTCGTTTTGAAATTTGCAGGGCTGTCTGCACATCCTGATCGACAAGGAGGACGGTCAGCCTCTTCTCCTGATGAATCTTTGTCAGGGTTTGAATGAGGAGATCGACGACCACGGGAGCGAGTCCCAGGGAGAGCTCATCGACGAGCAGGAGCTGGGGGTCCGCCATCAGGGCCCTGCCGATGGCGCACATCTGGCTCTCACCCCCGCTCAGGGTTCCTGCAAGCTGATCGCGTCGCTCCTCTAGAATGGAAAAGATGCTGTAGACCCACTCCTTATCTTTTTGGATAGCCTCCTTGTTGCTACGGGTGTAAGCGCCCATCATCAGGTTATCTTCCACCGTCATTCCCGCATAGAGCTGTCTTCCTTCAGGGATCATACTGATTCCGTTTCTCACCCTTCTGGTCTGCGGCTGATGGGTAATATCCTCTCCCTTATAAAGAATCCGGCCTCCCATGGGGAGGATGTTTCCTGCGATCGTACGCATGAGGGTGGTCTTGCCGACGCCGTTCGACCCGATGAGAGCAGTGATCTCCCCTGTTTTCGCCGTCAGATTTATCTCCCAGATGACCTGAACGACTCCGTAGCCTCCGTTCAGGTTGCTAATCTCCAGCATGGGAGACCTCCTCAAACCTCTTCGAGTACCTCTCCCCCAGGTAGGCAGCGATCACCTGCCGGTTTTCCGTGATCTCCTCGGGAGTGCCCTCGGCTATTTTCTGGCCGTGATGAAGGACAATGATCCTGTTCGAGATTCCCATGATGGCCTTCATCACGTGTTCGATGACCATGATCGTTGTTCCTCCCCGGTTCACCTCCTGGATCACCGCCATGATATCCTCTATCTCACGGGGAGTCAATCCGGCCATCACTTCATCCAGGAGGAGGATCTCCGGATCCTGGGTCAAAGCGCGGGCCAGCTCGAGCCTTTTCCTTTCAGAGACGTTCAGCTTCTCTACGAGGACATTCTCTTTGCCCTTCAGGGCCACCTTCCGGATCGTCTCTCCGGCCTTTTCCATGGCCCTCGACATCTTCTTCTCAGGCTTCTTGCCGAAGAGGGCACCGATCGCGACATTTTCCAGGGCCGTCATCCCGGGAAAGGGCTTGACGATCTGGAAGGTTCTCGATATCCCGAGCTCGGCGATCCGAAAGGGCTTGAGACCGGTAATCTCTTTCTCTTTGAAAAAAATCTTTCCGTGGGTGATCGGAAGAGTCCCGTTGATTACGGAAAGAAGCGTCGTCTTGCCGGCGCCGTTGGGACCAATGATGCCCAGGATCTCGCCGCGGTGGAGCTCAAAATTGACGTCATCCAAAGCCCTCAGGGCACCGAAATACTTTGAGACGTTCGCTCCTGTCAGGATCGATTCCGGGGTCATACCTTCTCCTCACGGATGGTATCGAGGATCGTTTTGAGACGGAATCCCCTGCGGGCCATGTCGATCAGGCCGTTGGGGATGAAGAAGACGATCAGGATGACGATGATTCCGAGAATTCCCATGTGCAAGTTCAAAAACCTGCTCCAGACGATCTCGGAGATTCCTTCGAAGATGAAGGCCCCGTAGAGGGGGCCCATGACCGTTCCCGCCCCTCCCAGAAGTAAGATGACAAAGAGCTTGACAACAATCATGACGTCGAACACCGTAGCGGGCTCGATAAACGTAAACCAGTAGGCATAGATCCCGCCGGCGATCGCCGTGAAAAGCCCACTGATCGCCCAGGCAATGATCTTATACAGGGTGGTGTTGATGCCCATGGTGTCCGCGGCCTCTTCGTTGGCCTTGATCGCCTTGAGCGCGTAGCCCAGCCGGTTCTTGGAAATGGTGTAGGTGGCGGCAAAGAAGATCAGGAGAAGGACAAACATGAGATAATAGAAGGATACGTTGACCTGCGCAGGTTTTCCTGCCATCTGTGGAAGTGTCAGCCCCATGGCTCCCCCACATAGGTCTGTGAGGTTGTCCATGATTTGGCGCACCGCTTCCGCTGCTCCCAGGGAAGCAAGAGCAAAGTAGTGTCCCTTGAGTCGAAGAAGGGGCATGCCGATCAGGATCGCCACGAGGATCCCTACTACGCCGGCGGCCATCATGGAAGGGAAAAAGGGAATCCCGGCCTTGACCATCAGAATTCCAACCGTATATCCCCCCAGGCCGAAAAAGATCATATTCCCGAAGGAGGCATATCCTGTAAATCCTGCGATGATATTCAACCCCTGGGCCAGGATGGCATACAGGAAGATACCCGTCAGCAGCCGGATCCAGAACCCCGAGGCAATATAAGGAAAGAGGGCGCACGCCAGCAGGGCGATCAGGAGGATGATTTTATATGCCTTACCCGGTAATTTGATCATCTGTTGTAACCAGAATTCAGAAGAAACAATAAAGTGCTGCCGTGCTGCGGTACGGCTGTTCTGCGGCACCGCCAGGACTGCAACACTGCGGGACGCCTCTCTATCTCGATATTTTCTGCGTTCTGTTTACCGCCTACTGTCCACTGTTTACTACTTACGGATCACTGTGCTGATAACTGATTACTGACTCTAATCCTTCTCCTAATAGAACCGCTTCCCGATGATTCCCTGGGGCCTGAAGATCAGAACGATGACGAGCACGATAAATCCGAACGCCTCCTGGTATGCGGCAGAGAAGAAGAAACTACCGACCTGCTCAGCCAATCCCAGGGCCATTCCTCCGGCCAGAGAGCCCATGGTGCCTCCAAGACCGCCGAGGATGGCTACCACGAAGGCCTTACCGACCAGAGGACCTCCGATAAATGGGTTAATGGTCATAATGGGCGAAATCAAGGCGCCTGCTGCTCCTCCCAGGGCGGCGCTGATTCCCATCGTCCGGGCATAGATTTCAGCGACATCGACCCCTACGGTTTTCGCTCCCTCCAGATTGAGAGCTGTTGCGCTGATTGCTTTACCCGTCTTTGTTTTCACCATCAGAAGATAAAAAAGAGAGGTAAGAATTAAGGCGACGATGAATATGGCACACCGGATGTAAGGAAGAACCAGGCCTCCTAATTCGATTCCCTCGCCCGAGTAACTCGGCGCCACCGATTTGAAATCGGCGGTCCAGATCAGAAGGGCCACGTTGGCAATTAATATCTGGAGTCCGAAGGTAAAAGTGAGTGTGATGAAGATGCTGGCTCGAATGATGTAGTTCAAAAGATACTTCTGCGAGGCATACCCGATAAAATAGAGGGCGATCATGGAAACAGGAAGGGTCAAGAAAGGGTCGATCTTCAAATAAGTAAAGAGCGTGTAAGTGATGTAGGCGCCCAGCATAATGAAGGATCCGTGGGCCAGGTTAATAATATTCATCACCCCCCAGACAAGCGAGAATCCCATGCCGATGCAGACATAGACAGCGCCGAAAAGAATGCCGTTGAGGATCGCTTGGAGGATCATCTTCTTAAACTCTTATGTGTCGTGTCGGAGAAAAGCTGCAACGGGGTTGTCTTATCGTTCGACGACTTATATTCCCATCACACTTTCGCTCCGAGGGGCGTCATGTGTTTACTTTCACATGTCAGACACTACAGGCGTTTATATATTGTTATTGAATTCTTGTCAATTCTTCTTTTTTCCCCGTAGGTTGTCACTCTAAGAATAGAAGATCACGAAGGTTTTAGCCTGGGAAAAAGAAACGCGTTGGCATCAGGTGAATTTCCTATGTCAAATTGAAGTGCATCCGGGGCATCAACCTTCGACAGGTTTGATCTTCGTCGGCAAGAACTTTCCCCCCCCGGGCTTCGCCTTCATCTCTCCATCTTCGATGAGGATCCTGCCTCTCTGCATGGTGAGAATAGGCATTCCCAAACACCTCCTGCCTTCATAGAGCGTATAGGGAGCCCTGGAATGCTGGGTCTGATGTTGAATCGTGTGAACCCGATTCGGATCGAAAAGAATCAGATCCGCATCCGATCCTTTTTGAATCACTCCCTTTTTTGGGTAGAAGCCGAAGATTTTGGCCGGATTCTCAGAAAAGAGCCGGGCCAATTTGCACACTTCAATCCTCCCGGTATTGACTCCTTCATCGTAGGTGATGGTCAACATCGTTTCTGCCTGGGGAGATCCATAAGCAGCCTCAAAGAAAGGATCGTCTATTTTCTTGACCTTCGGAGCATGGTCACTCGCAATCGTATCGACCGTCCCTTTTTGGATCGCCTTCCAAAGGGTGAGACGGTCTGCTTCCGTTCGCAGAGGAGGACCAATCTTCGCCAGGGGGCCTAACCGTAAAAGGGCTTCATTGGTCAAAGTGAGGTATTGGGGACAGGTTTCGACGTAGACCGTTCGTCCTTCTTCTTTCGCCCGTTCAAGGGGAGCCACGCCCTTAGCTGTGCTCAGGTGAACGATGTAGAGTGGACAACGGGTGATGGCTGAAATCGACAAGGCCCGAAAGATGGCCTCTGCTTCGAGAAGATCCGGCCTCGTTTTCAGAAAAACTTCTTTTTGGTCTTCCCCTTTCTTCAGGGATCGGTCTTCAAGATAATCCGTGGCCAGGCCGTTTTCTGCATGGACCATCGCCAGCCCGCCGCACCCGGCAATCCGGTCCATCGCAGCCGTCAGGTGGTAGTCATCCGTCATCCATTTGAGCTTAGCGTAGGTCATAAACATCTTGAAGGAAGCGACTCCCAGATCAACCACCCTGGGAATTTCCTCAGTCTGAGAAGATGGATCGAACATGGCTCCATGGATTCCAAAGTCGAGAAAGGAGCTGTGAGAACCCTCTTCCAGGTACTTTTTAACCGTGTCCATCAGTTTCATCCCGGGCTTGGCATAGGCAAAATGGATGAGGGTGGTCGTTCCCCCATAGGCGGCGGCGAACGACAGGTCTTTCATATTGTCCTCGTAGACCGGATGGACATGTGCGTCGATCACCCCGGGCATCACATATTTTCCCGTAGCATCAATTACCCGGCCCGCTTCCTGCGGGGGAATTTGGGGCTCAACGGCATGGATCTGTTCTCCTATAACCCCCACATCCGCCTTTCGGATTCCGGAACCTCCGACGACAAGGCCCCCACTGATCAAGAGATCATATTTGTTTGTCATGGTTTCCCCCGAGCTTAAATAGGATTGGAATTGAATTCTATCATAGATTGGAAAGGATTTGAACCGAAAGACATGCTACAGGAGGGTCAGGATCATCTCCCTCAGGACGACGGCCGCGGTCACAGATGAGATTCCGGTGGGGTCATAATCCGGAGTCAGTTCCACCACGTCAAACCCGACGACGCGAAGGGACTGAAGCTCTTTGAGGATGGAGAGAAATGCTTGAAAGGTAAAGCCTCCAGGCTCCGGGGTTCCAACGCCCGGGAGAAGGCCAGGATCGATCACGTCGAGATCAAGGGTGACGTAGATAGGGATGTTTTTGAGGCGCTTGACCATTCCTTTCAGGGAGCGCGGGTCGTTTGGCACGATCGACTTCCACTTTCCTGCCAATTTGAATTCATCCTCAGTCCCGGACCGAATCCCAATCTGAAATAATCTTCCCTCGCCCAGATGATCGACGACCTTTCTCATCACCGTACTGTGGGAAAGGGCTTCGCCGAGATAATCTTCTCTTAGATCCGTATGGGCGTCGATGTGAACGAGATGGAGATCGGGATACCTCACGGAAAGTTGCTCCACGATCGGAAGAGTGATCAGATGGTCCCCCCCGAGCAGAATGGGGAATTTCTCTCGGGAGAGGATCCGGTCAAGGGCTTTCCGGATCAGGCCCAAAGACAGCTTTTTCTCTCCCAAGGGGAGTTCGAGGTCTCCCATGTCGTGGATTGAAGACCGGGTCAAGTCTCTCTGGAAATAGGGACTGAACGTTTCGATTCCCCAGGATGCCCTCCGGATCGCAGAGGGCCCGAAACGGGCGCCCGGGCGGAAGGAGGCCGACCCATCATAAGGGCATCCGAGGATAACTCCGCGGCTTTCTTCAAAAGAGGCGTTCGCGGAGATGTAACGGGTTTCTACAAAAGGGAGTTTCATTGATCCATTCCTTGTTCGAACTCGGCAGCGGGATAGTCCCGGGATGAATCTCTTGTGCAGTCTTGAGTGTTGGATTCCAATGATAAGGAGTCGCTTGAGAGCGGAATGCGTTTTTAATTCTTAAGGGAAGGCCAGTCTTTTCGTCGATTTGCTCGGCGAGCCGAAGGCCCATCTCACCCGGTTTCCTCCCTGTCCCACAACACGACAGCCGCCAGAGTGGCACCGACCTTCTGGACCTTGTGCTCGACCGCCATGGATTTAAGATCTTTGATCTCCCGTTTCCGCAGCTTCATCCCCTCCAGGGCCATTTGTCGAACCATTTCCTCAATCTCCGCTTTCGACCCCCGACCGGAATATTCCATGATCAATCCCGCATATTGCGGTTCTTTTGGAAGGGCAACGGCCACGGCAGACGAGATCATCTGGCCGGGAACGTCGCTGGTGATGGATGCATAGGCCGTCGGGACCAGGGAACCCGGGGGAAGGGGAACAGGAGAGATCAGCTGGCACCGGGGCGGCACAATGCTGCTCATCTTCACGATGTTGGTATCCCCGATCCCAGCGCGGAGGAGGGCTCCGTCAAAGGCATTGAGGGAGGTGAACCCCTCCGACGCTCCAGAAACCAGAAAATAATGTGTTGGGGTTTTAATGATCACGGCTCGTCTCCATCATCTCTCTTGATAGTCTCAAATCACACGTGATTGGGTGCGCTATGCCATCTTTAGAAGGACGGGGGTGAGCCGATCCATAGTATCACCGCCTCCTTCGAGCTGCTGTTATGGAGCCAGTGCTCCTTCTCTGCTGAAAGGTAAAAGCATTCCCCCTTCCTCAGCCTCAGAGTTTCTCTCCCAAAACGAAGGTTGAACCTTCCCCGGAGGACAAAACCGAATTCCTCCCCTTCATGGGGCTTCTCTTTCGGCGTCGACTCCCCTTTCCGGAGGGTCAGGAGAATGGGCTCCAGCCGCCGATTCGTCGAACCCGGGACCAGAAGCTCGAACTTCTGGATCTTTTCTTTCTCGATGGCCACCCGATCTTTCTCCCGGTAGACAATCTTTTCCTCTGAGGTCTCCCGGAAGAAATCCGAGATGTTTTCGTCCAAGGCCTCCAGGATCTGGGTCAGGCTGTCCAGGGAGATGGACGTCAAATCGCGCTCAATCTGGGAGATAAACCCCTTGGTCAGATTGGCCCGGTCGGCCAACTCCTCCTGGGTCAGGTTGCTCGATTGTCTCAAATTCCGAATGCGTTCTCCGATCTTCATACATCCTGTGAGAATAGTAAAAGAAGAAATTTGTTTAGTAATCTGTCAGACATTATAAGAAGAAATTAGTTTAGTAAAATAAACTTGAAGGAATTATAACGCCCTCTTCCGGTTTGTCAAGTATTTTTTTTGACCGATCGGAGGGAGCCCGGAGATCTCTGATGGCACCGATCAGGATTGTGTCAGTCAAAGAGCCATGTTATCATTTTTTAGGATGCCATCAGGTCTTTTTGGAATCATGTCGTGCCTGCGGGATAGGAAACCATGAAACGGCGGAGCAAGCTGTCTGTCTACCTTTATATTCCGTTTTCGCTGATTTTCCTGTTAACGGTTTGGGATGTGGGGGCTGGCGAACGAGAGCCTCTCCCCGGCCAAGAGACACTTCGCCGTTGGGTGACCGAGATGAAGATCTCGCCACGGGGTCCCTTCCAACGCATCCGTTGGTTTTGTAAAGATGGAACCCTTCATCCGCCCACGGAATATGCCTGCCGCGACAGGGGCGGCGGGGTGCAGCATGGGGAGTGGACCGAGCGCGTGGTTCTGCTCCGATCCAATGCCTATTTCATCGCCAATGTGTTTGCCGATGTTCGCCCGGAGATATTGCTGGCACAGCCGGACGCGGAGAACGTCATCAAACAGATGATTCTTGAGCAATACTTGATCCGTGCGGACGACGGGTGGATATTGCGGCACGCCCGTTACTACCGCGGTGCCCTCCAGGACGAGGACGAGAGCAGAGGCGGCCAGGGACTTCTGCTCGCGATGGTGTCCAACCCCGCTTGGCAGGAGGCGCGTTTTCCCGTCCTTCGGGAAGCGGTCAGGTTTATCCCGCACGGTCGCTCCGGAGCTCCTGTCAGCGAAATGCGCCAGCTTTCCCGGGCGCTTGGGGAAGCCGATCCCGAATTCCAACCGCTGCGCACTAAAATCCATGTCAAACCCGAACTCGGCGATGCCGAGCGAGTGCGGCGCTATGGGACGACGGCAGGGCAAAAAGGATCTGGCCGGCGATTATGAGAAGCTGGCCGTGTTAATCCAGAAGGTTTTTCAACCATCGGATGCCCGCACAGAAATCCTGGCCTTGAACAGAATCGTTTCATCCAAAGTCCTTTCCCAGGAAATTCGGGAAACAGGCGGTCGACTGGGCACCGATCGCGATCCTGCGACACGCTTCGAGGCGAGCTGCCGGATGCTGGCTTCTATACGCGGACAGCTGGGATCGGTCGGGGACAGGCGCGTGAGGCTGGCATTGCTCGACGCGAGCCTGACCCTGGAACAGGACCTGTTCCTAACCGGAACGATCCTGATGGATCGGCTCCCACGGGCCTCCCGCAAGGAAAGACTTGAATGGTTGAAAGCCTGCGCGAACGGCCTCTACGGCATGGGCCTTATTTCCGGGCGTCAGCGCGAAAGTTTGCTCGACACCTTTCAGGGCATCTCCGGTCCATCCGTCCGATGGGACGATTACAGGGCGGGGTTGAACTATGCCGCCCGAGTTCCAGGCTGGGCGGACCAGAACCTGCGTTTCCACTTCACATCGGCCGTTGACACCTTGTTGGTGCTGGAGCCGCTCACCAGCACCTACCTTAGCGACCGGGTGCGCGGCAGCCTGTTGATCGTCTATTCCTCGGTCCTGGAAGGCCTGCTGGCCGATGCGAACCGCCAGTTTGGGATCGCCAACCGTATGATGGATCGGAGCAGTGGATGCAGGGCTCACCGCTTTGAATCCCGGGATTGCCCGTGGAGTGCTCAAAGTGGCCAAGGCCGGTGACGATCCGAAAACATTCTCTCGCGACGGGATCTATGTTCTGCCTGCAACGATGGAAGATCTCCCTTCCGTGAGGGGCATCCTCACGGCAGGAAAGGGGAACATGCTTTCCCACGTCCAACTTCTGGCGCGCCATCTGGGTATTCCCAACGTCGCCGTCGATCAGAGCCTCCTGCCGCAGGTTTCCGCCTTGGAGGGGCGCTCCGTGGTGCTGGCTGTAAGCCCTGGAGGAATCGTACAGATCGCTCCGGACGGTCCCGAATGGGACGCGGTTTTCGCCCTGGAATCCCCCCTGCAATCCCAAGGTGCGTCAGCCGTCATCCGGCCAACCCTGGAAAAGCTGGATCTAAGCAATCGGAACCTCGTTCCGCTGCGTGATCTGCGCGTCTCGGATTCGGGGCGCATCTGCGGCCCGAAGGCCGCGAACCTCGGGGAGCTTAAGCGACATTTCCCGGAAGCCGTCGCCGAGGGGCTTGTGATCCCCTTCGGAATTTTCCGTTCGTTGCTGGACCTACCCGTCGAGCCGGGCGGCTTACCCATGTTCCAGTGGATGCAGCGACAGGATGCATTGATCAAACGCCTGGCTCCGGAGCCCGCAAAACAACAACAGGAGGTCGAGCGCTACCTGGATCGCATGCGGCGCTGGATCACGTCCGCCGACCCGGGGATTGAGTTTCGCGCCAAGCTCCGCGCGGCCATGGAGAAAACCTTCGGGCCTGACGGGAGCTACGGGGTTTTCGTGCGCAGCGATACAAACGTGGAGGACCTGCCGGGTTTCACCGGTGCAGGCCTCAATCTCACCGTTCCGAATGTGGTCGGGTTTGATGGCGTGATGGAGGCAATCCTCCAGGTATGGGCGTCCCCATTTGAAGACCGGGCCTACCACTGGCGGCAGGCCTCCATGGATCGACCGGAGCACGTTTATGTGTCCATTTTGCTCCTCAAGAGTGTTCCGGTCGAAAAGTCCGGAGTGATGGTCACCGCGGACGTGGAGAATGGGACCCCCGGATGGCTTTCCGTTGCTGTCAGCGAGGGGTTCGGAGGGGCTGTTTCCGGACAAAGGGCCGAGGAGCTTCGGATCAACCCAAGAAATGGCCAGGTTCATTTGCTTGCCCATGCGACGGAACCCTTCAAACGGATCTTATCGCCCAAGGGAGGAGTGGTTTCGCTGCCGGCATCCGGCACCGAGGCGGTGTTGAGCAGGTCCGATATCACTCAGCTGATGGCGCTGGCTGGGGAGATCCCCCAGCGCTTCCCCTGGCTGAAGGATAAGGATGGCCGTCCGGTTCCAGCGGATGTGGAGTTCGGGTTCGCTCGCGGCCAGCTCTATTTATTTCAGATCCGGCCCTACCTGGAAAGCAGCAAGGCCAAACGGAATCGATACCTCTGGCATATGGATGAGGTTTTTCTACGGAGTGATCAGAAGGATGTGGACCTTGGCCAAGTTCCAAGGGAGAGGTAGAGGATGAGAGTCCTTGCAATGGGAATCCTCCTGTTTAGTCTTTCCTGCAGCGCTGCAGGCGCATGGGCCTATCCGTTGGACGGATACGCGGTGACCGGTATCCGGAGGCTCGAGGGATACAGGCTTGCTCAGGGAGGAACGGTTCGTGGGCCGCAACAACCCAGAGGGGCTATGCTCACCCTGGGTGACGTCGATCTGCGTCTTTCCCAACGGCAGGATCTCATCCTTCCGGCTTCCGACCCGGCCTTTGTCGCCCAATTGAAATCATACCTGGGAGAAGAAGCCGACCGCTACGGGGTCGCCGTGCTGGACCTTTCGGACATGGAACGCCCGCGATACGGCGAGCTCCACGGTGATTACCGTGCTAATCCAGGCAGCGTGGGAAAGCTGATGGTGGCCCTTGCTCTGTTTCAGGTTCTTGCCGACATTTACCCGAAGGACATTGAGGCGAGGATCTCTATTTTGCGCAACACCATGGTGGAGGCCAGTGATTTTATTTATACCGATGATCATCCGGTGCCATTCTGGGAACCCTCGAGCCCCGGGATAAATTACCGGCCGCTCCGGGTCGGTGACCGGGCAAACGTATGGACCTATCTGGACTGGATGATGTCAGCCAGCTCCAATGCCGCGGCCAGCATGGTCATCCGAGAACTCATGCTGATGGCGAACTTCGGAAAAGAGTATCCCGTGGGAGCGAAAGAAGGGAATGATTTTTTCAGGGCAACTCCCAGGCACAAGCTGGCCGAGCTGCTCACGCGTTCTCTGGTGGAGCCGGTGGCGCGGAACGGACTGGACCCGGAGGGACTCCGGCAGGGATCCTTCTTCACTTCGAAGGCCAATCAGATCGTCCCGGGGGTCACGAGCCGTGCGACGCCCCGCGACCTGCTGCGACTGCTTCTCAAACTGGAGCAGGGGAGAATCGTGGACGCGTTCTCCAGCCGGGAGATGAAGCGCTTGATGTATATGACCCAGCGCCGCATCCGTTTCGCGTCATCCCCTGCGCTCAATGATGCCGCCGTCTATTTCAAATCAGGGTCTCTTTACCGCTGTCGACCCGAGCCCGGGTTTACGTGTCGCAAGTACGAAGGCAATGTGGAGAACATGATGAACTCCGTGGCGATCGTCGAATCGCCGGCAGGCAAGATTCACGCTGCACTATCTGGTGGCTTTGATGTCCAATGTGCCCAGGAAGAACTCCGCGGTGGCGCATCAGACCTTTGCGACGCGTCTTCACCGTCTGATTTCATCATTTCATCGGGAAAGCGATGGGAACGCCGTAGGGGATCGGGTAAGGAAGCCGAACTGACGGGATGTTGGGCTCGGCGGGTTTTCCCGAGCGGCGCACGAGGACGTCTAACTGCACGATCAGGTCGCTCAGCCACGTTCCGCCGTCCGGGCTCCTGGCTAAGGCCGCGGCAATGTAACGGTAGCCTTCATGTTCAATGATGCCGCTGTCGGAGTGAAACTCTTTCCATGTGCCTGATTTTCTGAAGATACGCGCATCCGGGTGAGTTGCTTGGAGGCCCTTGACGAACTTATGATTGATGGCCGGGTTGCCGAGAATCGCCTTCATCAAGCGGCTGAATCCCGGGGAGACCAGTCCTCCCGTCTCAAGCAAGTAGTAGAAACGGGCAACTTGCAAAGCGGTGGCGCCATGAGAAAGGTTGCGGAGGGGATCCCGTTTCCAGGCAGGCGACGCGCTATAGTCTTTACCAACCCACAGTCCGCCATTCTTGGCCGGATCGTAGAGACGGTAGCGGGGTGATTGGAGCAGGTTCGCGAGAAAGTCTTTCCCGACCCGCTGGAGAAGATGGGTCGCTGCCTCGTTCGAAGAGTAACGGATCATTTGCTGGAGTTCATTCCACGTCTTGTCGTTGAGCTCCATCTCTCCCCGGAAGATCCGTTCAAAGGCTCCGAGGAGGATGGCGATCTTGGGAAGACTCGCAGCGTACATCATTTCGTTCGGATTGGCATAGGCCATCCGCGGAGAGGAAAGGTCCGTGATATCCATCAGGGCGACGGAAAGGCTCTTTTCGGCTACGGCCTTCTGCAAGCGGAGTGAGGTGAGACAGTCTTCAAGACCCTTCTGGAGCCCGGGATCGCAGACCTCCTCAGCGGAAGATCCCTGGACGGAGTAGGCCGAGAGGAAAACCAGGGAAAGGGCCAGGCCGCACATGAAAATCTTAATCACCCGTAGCATAATGGGTATATATAAGGGGTAATGTGAGCGACTTTCAAGTGGAAAAGACAATTCGAGAGTTTGGTGAGCAGCTGTCAGGAGAAATACCCGGCTCTCCGTTCGCCCGGGATCCGGTCGGGTTTTTTGTTTTTCAATTTTTTTCTCATGATCATGGCCTATTACCAGGTGAAGCCTGCCAGTCGCTCGCTCTTCATCGAATCCTTAAGCTCCAGCCGAATGCCTTACGTGTGGATTGCGAGCGCTCTCGCCATGGGTTTCTTTATTACCTGGTATCACCGTCTGGTGGAGCGTCACAGCCGGATGCATGTCGTCCTGGGTACCTGTCTGTCGGTTTCCGTTATCCTTCTGGCGTTTCGCCTTGCTTCCAATCAGCCCGGCCCAGTGCAATCTGTCCTGTTCTACGTCTTTGTGGATATCATGGGGGTGGTTCTTGTCGAGCAATTCTGGAGCCTGACCAACTCCATCTATACGACCTCAGAGGGGAAAACCTGGTTTGGCATCGTAGGGTCGGGGGGGCTCGTGGGCGGAGTTGCGGGTGGCTGGGCAGCAGCCTTGCTGATTGAGCACACCCCCATGAAGACCCCTGATCTTCTCGTGATTGCAGCCGGGATCATCCTGCTCATTTCTGTTTTGACATGGGCCATGGGCCGGATCGGTCTCTATTGCGAGGTTGAGCGGGCAAATCACAGGCTTCCGCCGACTCATGGCTGGCAGATCTTGAGCCAGAGCCGCTACCTTCTCCTGATTGCTGCCCTTTTACTACTGGCCCAAATTGCCTCGCCCCTTGTGGAATACCAGTTCTTGAATACTGTGGAGAAAGTTTATACCGAGGTGGATGCTCGCACGGCCTTCTTGTCGATGTTCTTCGGCACCATGGGATTGATTTCGATCGGGATCAACGTGGTGATCACGCCACTCGTGACCCGTTTCTTGGGGACCATCGCGGGTTTGCTCGTGCAGCCCGTCATGATGGGTCTTTGCTCATGGGGTTTTCTGCTCCACCCCACGCTTTTTTTCAGCGGCGCCACCAAGATCAGCGATCGCGCCCTCTCTTACTCCATCAACCGCGCCTCCAAGGAATTGCTTTATGTTCCTGTGGATCCGGTTCTCATTTACCAGGCCAAGGCCTGGATCGACATGTTCGGTTACCGCACGTTCAAAATCGTCGGGTCGGTTCTCATTCTCTTAATGACCCAATGGCTGCCCGTGACCATGAGCGTCAATGAGCTCAGCTGGTTTACCATCGTCATCTGCGGCCTTTGGGTGATGTTCGTGATGTTTCTGCGCCAGGAATATAAGGTGATTTATCAGAAAACCCAATGAGGCGAGTGCCGACGTCCAGCTCTTCATCAAAGGTAAGATCAGGCAGCTTTTTCCATTTTGATAGATTGGGATAAGAGATAGGTTATGAGGCGTTTAGACTCACACCTTCCTCCTCCGCTTTTCTGACCAATTCTCTGTGGAGGCCTTTTGGAACCCTGACATTAAACTGGCCGCTGAACCGGGTCTTAGGCTTGGGAAGAAGTATTCTATGTTTCTTCATTGTGTCCATTGTCAATCCCAAAGCTTCTTGACTATTTTTTACCGCTTCTTCAAGGCTATATCCTCCGGTGATAATGCCAGGAAAATCAGGAAACCTCACAGCCAAGTATCCAGACTCCCTATCTGGAATAATTTTTATCTCATAACCTAACCGTTCCTCTTTTTTATTCTTTCTCATAGGTCAATCCTCCTCCAGGATTCTGATCACATCTTTAACATCCAACCAATGGCAATGCTTACGCGCTCCATGAGGTTTGACGACTGTTAAAATCCTATTTCCCTTCTTATAGACAGGGTGGCTTCCCCTGATATTTACCCGTTTAAACCCTGCCCCGAAAATGACTCTCTCCAGCTCTTTAAATCTCACCCCTTTTGGGTTTTGCTTCATCCTGGAAAGGTCTTTTTCTATTCCCATCTCGAAAACAGAATAACTGAATATAGTTACAAATTCAAGAAAAAATATCCCCCAGCGTCCAATGAATGTCAGTTACCGGCGAAATCAGTAAGAGTTAGGAACAGAAGGTGAAATCCGATATCTAGCGAGCCTCAAGCTGTTTCCGAAAGACTTATCTTACTCGTCTTTCCAGTTCCAATTCCTGCCGCCTTTGAAGACGCCTGCGTTCATTTCGTTGCTGATAAAGAGGTTGGCGTCCGGGAAGCGTTGGACCATGGCGTAATAGAAGCAGCCCTCGTCTTTGGTTTTGGCCATCTCCTCTTCCGTGGCGATCAGGTAATCTTTCGTAAAGCTGTACGAAGAGGAATCGAAAGGCATGCCCGGTTTCTGATGGCCGGGAATGATAACCTCCGCACCGATCTTTTCTAACCGCTCAATATCCCGTATCCATTGCTGACGTTCTTCCGCCGTAAGCTCGCAGGTAAAGGGGTGCGCCTGGTTAAACAGGACGTCGCTGCCGTAGAGGGTTTTTATGGAAGGTATCCAGACCACCGAATTGTATTTCATGTCGCCCACGACTTCCGGAATAATCTCAATCCGCTGTCCTTCCAGCTCGATGGAGTTCTGGCTTAGAGACTCAATATTGACGGTTTTTCGGCATACATTGGTCGGCTCCGATAACTTTTTCCCAATGATCGAGTTTTCCAAAAAACTGACGATTGATGGTGCGGGCTACCGAAGCGAGCGCGGTGACCCGGGCGGACGGGAAAGCCTCCGCAATGACCCCCAGCCCGAAGTAATGGTCAGGATGAGCATGAGTCACATAAATCGTTTCGAGATGTTTGCCGGTTTCCGCTATTTCCGCGATGACTCGATGGGCATTCGATAGTGTCCACTGGGCATCAATCAGAACGGCATTGGTTTTCCCCATCACGATGACGGAAGCAACTTCAAAACCTTTTTCATCGCTAAAGAAAACCTTGGTAGACAGCGAATTCGATCCGTGGTTGTTGATTCTAACTTCCATAGACTCACCTCCACTCATAGGTTGCTGGAAAAATGACTATTTCTCAGGCTGCTCAAAAATGCCCGGATTGATGCAGGGGTTATGCAAGCTTTTTTTGTCTTTTAATGATTTCTGCCAGCGATCTCAATGCCTGATTTACAGAGTCGTGATCCGGGAAAATTTTGGCAACATCGGGCTCAATGACTACAACATTTGTCCCCTCAGCATATCTTCTTGCATATTTCCCCCGGATGCCTTTGCTGAAATCATATTCTTCAAGCATGTCTGGATCTTTTGGCATTTTCTTTAAACATTCGATCTGAATCAAAGTCACGCCGACTTTTATTCTTGGCAAAGGACAGAGCTTCCTTTGCAGCATCCAACATATGCCGGATCCGAATCAGATCATCCCTGCGCATATTGAACCTCTGCAGAATCGAGCACCTGCTGTCTGAAATAGCGACTCAATTCTGCTGGCGTCCTCAAATCCACTTTCCTCTTAAGAATGCCTGAAAGCTCAATCTCCATTCCTGCCAAACGCAGCAGGCCAACAGTCTGACCTGATTCGAATTCCACAAGGACATCCACATCGCTGTCAGGACCAAAATCTTCCCGCAGAACAGAGCCAAAAAGAGAAAGTCTTACGGATATGATGTTTTCTGCAAAAAGCTTCGATTTTTTCCTTGGGGATCTCAAGCTTATTTTTTTCTCTCATTGTCTCCACCTTGATACGCTTCTAAGATAAAATTCCAATTTAATAATACACAAAGACAAGCATTTGCAATTCAACCAATGCATCCACGGCCAAAGATCAGAATGGAATTATGGTTATGTTCTTAGAACCCCCGACTCACAATATTTCTGCCAAGAGAACTAATATCTTCCCGCCAATGCCTCATTTAATGACTTCACTCAGAAGCAGATGCATCAGGATAATCTATTTTTATAATCCTGATAATTGAATTCTCTGATTAATCTAAATCCTGACTCTTCGATTCCATATTCCGATGGAGGGATGGTTGACGCCGTTGAACATCGTGGTTTTGACGGTCGTGTAATGAATCATGTCATCAAATATGATTTTGTCGCCGGGTTTTAATTCTTTATCAAACGACCAATTCCCCATGTAGTCGCCTGCCAGACAGCTGATCCCTCCCATTCGGTAAGTGGGTTTTCCTGCCAGTTCATCGGTAGCGCCCAGAATAAAAGGTTTATAAGGCATCTCAAGGCAATCGGGCATATGGCAGGTAAATGAGACGTCGAGAATCGCTGTTTTGATGCCGTTATTTTCAACAATATCCAATATCGTAGAAACCAGGTAACCGGTTTGATAAGTAAAAGCGCTGCCGGGTTCCAAGATGACTTGAACACCGTAATTATTTTTGAAATCAGTTAAGAGTTTAATCAGATGGTTTGTATCGTAGCCTTTCTTTGTGATCAGATGACCACCGCCCATGTTCACCCATTTTAGCTTAGGTAAGAACTTGCCAAATTTCTTTATGAAAACAGCCAACACCTTTTCGAGCGCAAAGGAATCGGCCTCAAACAATGTATGAAAATGAAGCCCTTCAACCTCCCGGGGTAGGGCATCGCCAAGCTGCTCGGCAGTGATGCCAAATCGGGAGCCGGGTTTGCAGGGATTATAGATGTCATGGGGTGAATCTGAAAACTCTGGGTTCACACGCAAGCCAATCGAAACACCTTTTTGCCTGGCGACCTTGGAATACTTTCGCAGTTGGTTTATGGAATTAAAGGAGATATGACTGCTGTATTTCAAAATGTCTGAGATCGTCTTTTCTTCATAAGCGGGCGAATAGGTGTGCGCCTTGACTCCGAGTTCCTCAAATGCCAATCGCGCTTCGTTGAGTGAACTTGCCGAAGCGCCAAATCCGTATTCTTTAAAGATCGGGAAAACTCCCCAGTTCGCAGAAGGCTTTAAAGGCAACGAGAATATCAACCGCAGCGGCGTCTCTAACCTGTTTTATTAAACCGAGGTTATTTCGGAGCAGAAGCTCATCGATCACATAACACGGGGACGGGATTTTGTTGAAGTCAATGGACATGGTTATCTGAGAAAATTGGAGTGTTGGAGCATTGGAGTGTCGGAATGCTGGAATACTTGGAGAAAACAATTTTCTCTAAACCCAATCCTGTTAATCTTTAAACCCAATATTCCATTCCTCCAGTCCTCTAATACTCCAGCACTCCGTTACTCCAAACTCTTACAGTTCCAGATCGACATCATGCAATTCATGCCACGGCAGTCCATGGATGTTCAATTGCTCCATGAAGGGGTCGGGGTCAAATTCTTCAACATTAAAGACGCCGGCCTTTTTCCATTTACCGGTCACAAACATCATGGCGCCAATCATGGCGGGCACGCCAGTCGTATAACTCACGCCTTGAGCGCCGGTTTCCTTATAGGCATCCTGGTGTTTACAATTATTATAGATGTAATAGGTTTTCTCCTTACGATTCTTCATCCCTTTGATCCGGCAGCCGATGGAAGTCTCACCTGAGTAATGTTCGCCGAGTGCGCCCGGATTAGGCAGTACCGCTTTGAGGAATTGAAGAGGCACAATTTCTTTGCCTTCATACAGGACAGGTTTAATACTGGCCATTCCGATATTTTGAATCACACGCAAATGGGTTAAATATTCCTGTCCGAACGTCATCCAGAATCGAGCTCGTTTCAGGGTCGAAAAATGTTTGACCAGTGATTCTAATTCTTCGTGGTAAATCAGATAAGACTCCCGGGGCCCGATATTCGGATAATTCAACGGCTTGTGGATTTCGTGGGGTTCCGTCTCAATCCATTTTCCATTCTCCCAGTATTTCCCTTTTTGGGTGACTTCACGAATATTGATTTCCGGGTTGAAGTTGGTTGCAAAGGGTTTTCCGTGGTCGCCTGCATTACAGTCAACGATATCCAGACAATGAATTTCGTCAAAATGATGTTTAGAGGCATAGGCGGTGAAAACTCCTGTCACCCCCGGATCGAAACCGCAGCCTAAAATCGCCGTGAGTCCTGCCTTTTTGAACCTGTCGTGGTAGGCCCATTGCCATTTATATTCGAATTTGGCGACATCGGGTGGCTCATAATTTGCGGTATCCAGATAACTCACTCCCGTTTCCAGGCAGGCATCCATGATCGTTAAGTCTTGATAAGGGAGCGCAACGTTGATAACCAGTTCCGGTTTGAAATTCTTAAACAATGTAACGAGCTGGCCGACGTTATCCGCATCCACCTGAGCGGTCTTAATCTTACCGGCGCCAATGGCCTTGGCAATGGCATCACACTTTGATTTTGTGCGGCTTGCCAGCAGAATGTCCGTAAACACCTGCGGGACCTTCGCCACTTTATGGGCCACGACGGTCCCCACACCTCCTGCCCCGATCATCAATACTTTAGCCATGGTCGATCACCGCCTGCTCCACTTCTCCGAGAGAACAGTATAAGAAGAATTTAGTTTAATAAAATAAACGAAAAAATTATAACGCCCTTTTTTGCTTTGTCAAGCACTTTTTGTGAAGCAATGTTTCGAGGGTGTTCCCCTCACTCTCTGTCGTTGCAAATTCCCATCCCCCTCCTAACCTCCCCCTTGAAGGGGGAGGAGAAAGTGTTTCGCCTTCCTTGTAGTGGGAAGAGAATAGCGATTTCCGTTCATTTCACGGGAAGGGAGTTTTTCTACCTCACCCTCCCCTTCAGGGGGAGGGAAAGGGTGGGGGTGGGGTGTGACAGAGCAATAATTGGGACACAGTTTCCCGGGCGGAGGGAGGACGGCTGCGGGCGCAAGCAAGGGAAGGGAATGAGGAGATGCAGGCTCCGGATCTTACGTCTTTACAGGGGGTTGCTTTTGAGTTAATTTTTCTGAGAGGGATTTATGGAAAAGATCATCATTCGGGGCGCGAAGGTCCATAACTTAAAGAATATCGACGTGGAGATTCCCCGGAACTGTTTGGTGGTGATCACCGGGCTGAGCGGGTCCGGCAAGTCCACCCTCGCGTTTGATACCCTGTATGCCGAAGGACAAAGAAGGTATGTGGAGTCCCTCTCCGCCTATGCGCGGCAGTTTCTGGAGCAGATGGAGAGGGCCAACGTTGAGTCCATTGAAGGTCTTTCTCCTGCGATCGCTATCGATCAAAGGGGGATGTCAAGAAACCCGCGCTCGACGGTGGGTACGGTGACGGAGATCTATGATTATCTCCGGCTCCTCTTTGCGAGGGTCGGAGAGCCTTTCTGCCCCCATTGCGGCTCTCCCATTTCGTCACAAACCCTTCAGCAGATGACGGAGACCCTTCTCCGCCTTCCCAAAGGGACATCCCTTACCATCCTTTCCCCCATCGTCAGGGATAAGAAAGGGGAATACCGGAAGGAGCTGGAGAATCTCCGCGGGGACGGTTTTGTAAGGGTGAGAATTGACGGGCAGATGAGAGACCTCAGCGAAGAAATCCGTTTGGATAAGAATAAGCGCCACGAGATCGACGTCGTGGTGGATCGTCTGGCGGTCAAGGAAGGGGCCGAAAAGAGAATCAACGATTCCCTGGAGATCGCTTCGCACCTTTCAGAAGGAATTGTAAAAGTGGAGCGGGAGGGATCCGCTCCCATCGTCTTCAGCCAGAAATTCTCCTGCATCCATTGCGGATTCAGTTTTCCCGAGATCACACCGCGGATGTTCTCTTTCAACAGTCCCCAGGGCGCCTGTTCCGGCTGCGGCGGATTGGGAACAAAGCGCTATTTTGACCCCGGGCTCATCGTTCCGAATCCCTCTCTCTCGTTGAACGAAGGTGCGATTCTTCCGTGGAAGGAGAGAGAAGAGGCTTTTCTAAGACCGATCCTGGAAGGATTGGCGAAACAGTATCGTTTCGACCCCGATGCTCCGTTTAATCGGTTGTCCAAATCCGTTCAGCATCTTCTCCTCTATGGGTCCGGAGGAGAAAAAATTTCCTTCAAGGTGAAGGGAAAGAAGAAGGCCCAACTCTTCCGGCAGGAGTTTGAGGGAGTGATTCCGGAAATGGAAAGGAGATCGAAAGAGCAGGAAGAGGACGATGAGGATTCCGAGGAATATAGGAATGTGGCCCCCTGTCCCGATTGCGGGGGGGCGCGACTGAAAAAGGAAGTGCTTTCCGTCAAGGTGGGTGGAAAGTCGATTGCCGAAGTCACCCATCTCTATGTTAAGGAGGCGTTGGATTTCTTAAAGCGTTTGGAGTTATCCCCGAGGTCTCAAAGAATTGCCCAAGGAATCCTGAAAGAGATCGAAGAGCGGTTGAGGTTTATGATGGAGGTCGGCCTGGATTATCTTACCCTTGACCGGACGGCTGCCACCCTCTCCGGGGGCGAGTCTCAACGCATCCGTCTGGCGACCCAGATCGGGTCGAGTCTGGTGGGGGTGCTCTACATTCTGGATGAGCCCAGCATCGGGCTTCATCAAAGGGACCACCTGCGCCTTCTGGGGACGTTGAAACGATTAAGAGATCTGGGGAATACCGTTATCGTTGTCGAACATGACGAGGAGACGATTCGATCCGCCGATTATATCATTGATATGGGACCCGGACCCGGGGAGAGGGGGGTGAAGTGGTCTTCACGGGATCTCCCGAGACCCTGGTGAAGGCAGAGCATTCGTTGACCGGTCAATATCTTTCCGGGAAAAGATTCATCCCTCTCCCGACACAGAGAAGACCTGTGGCGGGGAAGTATCTCGTCCTCCATGGGGCCAACGCGAATAATCTGAAGAACATTGATGTGAAGATTCCCGTGGGGGTGTTCACCTGCGTCACGGGCGTTTCAGGGTCGGGTAAATCCACCTTGATTATCGATACGCTCTATTGCCTGCTGGCACAGCAGCTTTATCGCCTTTCCCAGCGTTGTGTCTCCGTTCAGGGGATGGAAGGGCTGGAGCACGTGGATAAGGTGATCCACGTGGATCAAATGCCGATCGGGAGAACCCCCCGATCCAACCCGGCAACCTATACCGGTGTGTTCCAGCCCATTCGGGAGCTCTTCGCCCAGCTTCCCGAATCGAGGATGAGAGGGTTTATGCCGGGTCGCTTCAGCTTTAACGTGTCCGGAGGACGGTGCGAAACGTGCCGCGGGGACGGCGTCTTGAAGGTAGAGATGCAATTCCTTCCGGATGTATACGTGACCTGTGAGGAATGTCATGGAAAACGGTACAACCGGGAGACGCTGGAGATCCGGTATAAAGGAAAAACCATTTCTGAAGTACTGGAGATGACGGCAGAAGAGGCGGATGATTTTTTCCAGGCAATCCCTGCGATCCGCCAAAAACTCCGGACCCTCTGCGATGTCGGCCTCGGATACCTCAAGTTAGGCCAGCCCGCCACAACACTCTCGGGCGGAGAGGCCCAGAGGATTAAGCTGGCAAGGGAATTGAGCAAAAGGGAGACGGGGAGGAGCGTCTACATTCTAGATGAACCCACGACGGGCCTCCATTTTGCGGATATTCAGAGATTGCTCGACGTCCTCAACCGGCTTACAGACCGGGGGAACACGGTCATTGTGATCGAACACAATATGGAAGTGATCAAGTCCGCCGATTATATTATTGACCTGGGCCCGGAAGGTGGCGAAAATGGGGGAGAGGTTATCGGAAGCGGAACGCCGGAGGAATTGATTCGAAATCCGCTCTCTTTTACGGGACAATATTTGAAAAAGAAAATGGCCAGAGATTTTACATAAGGGGGGAGGACGCCATGGAAGAGAAAGGAAGATCAAGCACAGGACTCGACGAGAACGTCGCCGGGTTCTTCTGTTATCTCCTCGGATTCATCACGGGGATTGTCTTTTTGGTGGTGGAGAAGGAGAGCCGTTTCGTAAAGTTTCATGCGAAGCAATCGACCATCACATTCCTCGGTCTTTTCGTCGTGATGCTCATCTTCGGATGGATTCCTGTCCTGAGCATCCTGGTCTTTATTTTCACCCTAATCCTGTGGCTTATCCTTATGGTCAAAGCCCTGCGGGGAGAGAAATACATGTTGCCCGTCGTTGGGAAGTTGGTCGAGGAAAAGACAGGGCAGTAAACCTGCATGTTGCATTGGAAAGGGCGGTTAGGTGTGCTTTCAGACCTTTACCAATTAACGCGCCCAGCCCATCCCCCTCCCAACCTCCCCCTTGAAGGAGGAGGGGAATAGAACTTCCCCCTTCAGGGGAGAGGAACATGACGATTTCCCTCCCTCTCAGGGGGAGGGATAGGGTGGGGGTGGGGCAATCAGATGTTCATTCAATTGTGGAGTCATTGGTAGGTAAGGGCAGCAGAAGTCAAACAAGGATTCCCGCATGAAGCGAAAGTCTCAGAAAAAAGGACAGAAAAAAAGTCGGAAGAAAGGCGGTGCAGGAAAGGCTCTGTTTTTTCTCATCGTCATCGGCCTCGCTTTATTTCTGGCGTACCAGTTTCGCAGGGAAATATTAAAATCGTTGGAACCTTTCCTGGAAAAAACACCGGAGAAAAGACTGGAGAGGAGGGCGGAGAAGGAACCGAAGAAAAAAACCGCCCGGCAGGAGAGAAAGATCGTCACCCTTTATTTTTCCGGAGAGGAAGAGGAATATCTGACGGGTGAAAGAAGGGAGATTTTAAACAAAGAGGATGCCCAGGAGGAAGCGAAGGAGGTCATCCACGAGCTGATCAAAGGACCGAAGGGGAAACTGATCCGAACCCTTCCCCCCCGAACAAAGTTGCTGGGCCTTCGAATCGATGAGAAGGGGTTGGCCAAGGTTAATTTCGACAAGGCTCTTTCCAGAGATCATCCCGGGGGAAGTTCGGCGGAGATCATGACGGTTTATTCGATTGTCAATTCCCTCGCCTTCAATTTTCCACAGATCAAAGAGGTTCAAATCCTCATCGAGGGGAGAGTTGAGGGTATCACTGGCCACCTTGTTTTGGATCGTCCCATCTCTTCGAAGGCCGACCTGATTAAGAAATAGCAAAAGGAATAGGAATGGATACGTTCGACGGCGCCAACCCCGATTTTAGAATCCGGGTTTGGCGCCGCTTCCATCGACAAGCCTTTCGGCAGGCCTCTCGTCAAGCTCGAGGCCATGAGTGTATCGAGTGGCTCACCATCCCGAGCGGAGTCGAGGGACAGACCGGTGTGTCGAATGGGTTGATTTAATAAGAGATTGATGATATTCTTAAGACGCTGGAATGTCGAAGGTTTTCATTCTTCTTAGCATTCCATGCGCTAGGGATCCTATGCTTGAAGCTAAATATATTCGTGAACATCTCGACGAGGTCCGGGGAAGACTGGCCTTAAGAGGCCAAACGATCGATCTGGACCGGTTTGTGCTGATTGACGGGGAGCGGAGAAAAACAATCCAGGAGTGGGAAAGATTGAGGGCCCTCCAGAAGAAAGTCTCTGATGAGGTGAGCAGGAAGAAAAAGGAAGGCCAGGCCGCCTCTGGGTTAATTGAGGAAATGAAGAAGGTCTCCCAAGAATTGAAAGGGTTGGACTCAATTGTCGAAGAGAAGGAGAAAGCTCTGCAGGATTTTCTCCTCGTTGTTCCGAACCTTCCCCATTCATCTGTTCCCGAAGGAAAGGATTCGTCGGACAATGTGGAGGTCAAACGATGGGGGGAGATCCCAAAATTCGACTTTGAACCCAAACCGCACTGGGATTTAGGAGAGGAGCTGGGGATCCTTGATTTCAAGAACGGAGCGAAGATTACCGGAGCACGTTTCACTCTCTACTGGGATCTCGGTGCAAAACTGGAAAGAGCGCTGATCAATTTTATGCTCGATCTCCACACGCGGGAGCATGGGTATCGTGAAGTGCTTCCTCCGTTTATGGTCAACCGGACAACGATGACAGGCACCGGGCAGCTCCCGAAGTTTGAAGAAGAGCTTTTTAAGGTGGAGGGGACGGATTACTTTCTAATCCCGACTGCGGAAGTACCGGTGACGAACATCCATCAGGATGACGTTCTTGAAGAGAAGATGCTTCCTCTTTGCTATACCGCCTATACCCCTTGCTTCAGGAAAGAGGCCGGATCTTACGGAAAAGACACGCGGGGGCTGATTCGGCAGCACCAGTTCAACAAGGTAGAGCTGGTAAAGTTCACAACGCCCGAAAGCTCATACGGGGAACTGGAGAAATTGCTCTCCAATGCCGAAGAGGTTTTGAAAAGGTTGAAACTTGCCTACAGGGTTGTTAATCTTTGTACCGGGGATTTAGGGTTTTCGGCCGCGAAGACTTATGACATTGAAGTGTGGCTCCCTGGCCAGAATACATATAAGGAGATTTCCTCCTGCAGCAACTTTGAGGATTTTCAAGCCAGAAGGGCAAAGATTCGATACCGTATTGCTGGAAAGAATAAAACAGAGTTCGTCCATACCCTCAACGGCTCCGGACTGGCCGTTGGGAGGACCCTGGTGGCAATTCTAGAAAACTATCAGCAGGCGGATGGGAGCGTCATCATCCCTGAAGCTTTACGGCCTTATTTATACGGAGTGGAAAAGATAGAAAAAAAGAAATGATTTTTAAAGCGCTCTGCTCCGAGCGCTATGCGCTTTGCGTTGAGTCGAAACGGAGGGATGGCCGAGTGGTTTAAGGCGGCGGTCTTGAAAACCGCTTCTCTGAAAGGGACGTGGGTTCGAATCCTACTCCCTCCGCCATGTACTTTCGACCGAGCACATCCCTCTCTCTCGGCGGAAGCCGATCAGAGAGTGATATAGATATAGAGAGTGGACAGATCAGGCAAGTCGGTGTGGAGAGATGCCCGAGAGGCCGAAGGGGCTCGCCTGCTAAGCGAGTATCCCCCTTAAAAGGGGATCGAGGGTTCGAATCCCTCTCTCTCCGCCATGGACTTTGCAATGTGAATAATTGGAATAAGGGATGAGAACCCTTCCCCGACCTCGGGAGGGGAATTGGTTCGGCGACCCGGAGGGGAGGCGGAAGGAGCGGAGCGGATGAGCACATCCCTCTCTCTCCGCCATGCACCACGTGGGGTGCATGGCAGCCCTGAACTCCACGTAGTTCAGGGCGCCATTGCTAAATACAGCAATATTTTTGGAAGAGGGGATGAGAACCTTCCGCGACCTTTGTCAACTTGTCGTGTCGTCTAAAATATTTTGGACTTGACGTGACAACAAGGAAGAAATTTATGAAAAGGCTAAAATATGGAATTGTGTTTTTTTCGCTTTTTGCGTTTTTGTTCGTTGTCAGCTTAGAGACTGCTTTCGCTCAACAGATGTCTACATTTGAGGGAAGCGTTGCCGGCATAACTACTAAATTTAAAAAAGGGATTATCAGCGTCAAAGGGAATAAGGGAGAGATTGTAAATTTTGCCGTTGGCATTCGGACTGTCTATGTTCCTTCGCGTTATCCCGGTGTCGGTGAAAGGGTGAAAATCACTTATTCCCTTGAGAGGGGTCAAAACGCAGCTTATACGGTTGAAATCCTTGCTACGCCTGCAGCTCCCCCTCCAAAAAAGTAGATGACAGTAAGGGAAGCGCCCATAGCTCAGATGGATAGAGCGTCGGACTACGAATCCGCAGGTCGCCCGTTCGAGTCGGGCTGGGCGCGCCAATTAAGACAATGGGTTAGGCAATGTAGCCTAACCCATTTTTTTGTTGTTTATACCCTATTTATACCCATTTCTACAATTTATCCCTGCTCGGATGGCTGGCAATAAACATGAGACGGCATTATCATCTTGCCCTGGATCCGGTGTCTTTGCCCAACTCTTTGCTGATTGCCCACGACCCGTCTACTTCACTTAATTTCTTCGAGTCGCAGTCATCTCCTAAAGCTGACGCATAAATTTTCCATGGGGAGAACCAGGGTTAGGATATAGAGCGGTTAGCGCGCCCTTAAACATAGTCCCTCTTTCCCGCTAGCTGTCATGGGGAGGAGTATTCTTCCGGCCTTCAGAGTTAACAGCGGATGGCTTCCGTTTCAATAGAGCTTATTGGAAACAGGGTTTTAATCGAGAATTAGGAACAGGATTGATAAGTTCCTTAATGAAAAAGTTGACAAAAAAGTCATTAAATTTTACAAATCGGCAACTTGAATATCCTGGAGGCTCAATTGTCCAAGTTGAAAATAGATATTCCCGGTTGGGGGAGCGCTGATATCGAAAATATTGTCATTGACCTTAACGGAACCCTTGCTACCGATGGAAAGATTCCCCTCGAACTAAGAGAAAAGATCGGCGCTCTCTCTGATCTAGCCAAAATTTATATTTTAACAGCCGATCCTCAGAGGCCTGCCAATGAAGAAATCTTGGGTATGAAAGCAGAGTTGATAAAGGTACTGGGGGAGGACAGCAAACAAGGGAAACTTGATTTTTTAAGAACCCTCAACCCTGAAATGACGGTCGCCATAGGAAATGGGAGCAATGATCAACTCATCCTGAAAGAAGCCGCCTTGGGGATAGCAGTTTTAGGGGAGGAAGGGGTGTCGGTTTCAGCAATCAAGAGTGCGGACATCCTGGTAAAGGACATTCAGAATGCATTAGATCTCTTTTTAAAACCCAGGAGGCTCACCACCACACTGGGAGAGTAAAAAGGATGCATGCCGCCGTCCTAAAGAGTCTCCACTTCCAAAAAATCCCCTTCCTTCACGGAGAGGGCTTCTTTGATATTCTGGGAGGCAATCAGCTCCATCTTATTCTCGGGGTAATCTTTGACCCTTGGAAAGACAATCGCCCCTTTTAATCGGCCATCGATGAGAACCGGATAGCATTGGGCACTGCAAAAGGAGGGGTCCTCCGGGGAAATCTCTACCCCAAGAGTTGATTTTAATTCTCGAAAGTTCTGGGAGTCTTTCGAATCGACGATTTCCAAATTCAACGTCCCAGGACAGGGGTCGACGTTTAGTTTTTGGATAAACTGCTTCCTGACCCAGGGAACCCGAGTAAAGGTTGATCCGACCCGAAGTCCTTCGACTATTCTTCCACGAATCCTAATTTCTCAATCCTTTCTTTCTAAAGACCCTGTCCCATGAAGCGCCCCGTTCAGCGAGGATTACACGAAAGATCAGCGATCATGCTTTTTAGCTTTGTTAGCACCCCATCCTCCTTCTTCAAGATTTTTTCTGAAGATTGAAGGATCTTTTCCAGAACATTATTGTAATCTTCGAGAAAGTCTCTTTTTACCTCTGCAGGAAGATTCCGATACATTTTCTCTATATTTCCTACCCAATTGGGCAGAGTAGAGATATCGGCATCTTTTCTTTCATGGAGATATCCCTCGAGACAACCCACTTTCGCTGAAAAGTTAAAAAGGTCTCTATTCAAACCCATGTCCTTACCTCCCCAGCCCTTTCAAACCGAATCTCTCCCCATCCTTTCTTGCTCTTCCAAGAACAGGGTTAATTGAACAAGGTTCCTAAAAATTAGTTCTGGCTGCTCGCTCTCGGAAATGTCTAAATGATCTTCTCTCACTAATATCGCCACAGGAATTCCTCCTGCTTTCCTGGCGGCAATCACATCATCCTCGGTGTCACCCACGATGAGGCACTTTTCAATCGGTACGTTCATCCTTTTGGCACACTCAACAATGGCGTCCGGGGCCGGTTTCCGGCTCGCAACCTCCCTCGATGTTACGATGGAATCGATAAACCTTTCAAGACCAAACCCTTTGAACCTATCCCACTCCTTCTCCGGCATGGATGTCCTTCCGGTGGCAATTCCGATTTTTATGCCTCTCTCTTTGAGATTGCCAAAAAGTTCGTTGATTCCTGGAAAAGGCTTTACCTCGCTCGCTTCAATCTTCAGGAAATGCTGCAATATCTCTCTTTTACACCTTTCGATCAGCGATTCATCGGTTGGAAGAGGGAAGAGCTTCCGGAGCAAATCCTCCAAATTTGCACCTTTCCTGAGAGATTGAATGAGAAATTGTTGCGAGACAGGTTGGAGGTCGAATTGGCTTATTCCCCTGTTAAAGGCGAAGGTAAATACAGGGAAAGTGTCGACCAGGGTGCCGTCAATATCAAATATCACCCCCTGGATCTGTTTTCCATTTACAAGAAGCATATGTGATCGGTCACCTTTTCTCGGTGAACCTCAAGTAATGATCAGCCTTGTTCGTAGCACTCTTAGGACAAACAGAGCAGACGAAGTAAAATGAGTATAAAAAGGGACATCGTTTGTTTCGGGATCCCAACCCCGTCGCTCCGCCAAAACTTAGGAAGCCTGCCCAAGAAAAGCAGGCTTCCCAAGTTTTTGAGAGGAACTTTGGCTTGATAAGATATCTTCAGTATTTCTTCATTTTAGGATCCCCCCTCTTCTGAGGGCGTCTACCATCGTTGCTCCCAGCGCGTCAACCACTGCAGTTCCAGCGTCGATCACGAGGGCAGCTCCTGTCATGAATGAGGAATCATCGCTTGCCAGGAAAGTGCAAATTCCGCCAATCTCGGGCGGTTGTCCGAACCGTTGAAGTGGCAAAACCTTTGATATCATGGCAAAGAAACTGTCGGTTTCCATGCCGAGCATTTTCCCGAGCTGACCAAACTCCTTCTCCGTCATTTCCGTTTTGATGCCGCCAGGGCAGATGGCATTGCAACGGATATTGTGACGGCCGTAATCGAGTGCGGCCTGCTGGGTGAGCATGATGAGGCCTGCCTTAGAGCTGCAGTAGGCCGGAAAACCAGACAGACAGCGGAGTCCACCCACAGAAGCAATATTGATGATGGATCCCCCGCCCCCTTTGATCATATGCGGTATGGATGCTTTCATGAGGAGAAAGGGGCCGGTCAGGTTCACGTCGAACACCCTCTGCCACTCCTCGCGGGAGAGATCTGCGACGGGCACCTGCGAGGCGATCCCGGCGTTATTGACGAGCACGTCGAGCCTGCCTCCAAAGGAGACTGTCGTCTTCACCATGCGCGCCACATCGTCGTCCTTTGAGACATCTCCCGGACAAGTGGTAACGGTCCCCGAGGGGAGTGATCGGGCCACCTCGTCAAGCATTTCTTTGCGGCGGCCGGTGAGACAAACCTTTGCTCCCTCGGTGACAAATCGCTTAACGATCGCAGTGCCTATGCCTGTACCTCCTCCAGTGATCAGTGCTACCTTTCCGTTCAGTTTCATCGTCTTACCTCCTCAAAATAATTCTGTACCCATTCGCGGTCAGGGAGTCGCTCCTTCCATCAGATGGTCTCCGTCCCAAAATAGTACCTTGCAAGCTCGGTTAAGCGGAGAATCGGTCCGCCCACGACGATTTGACCAATCTTAAGGTCTCTGAGAAGCTTTTCTATTTTTCCTTCCCGTGAATAACCATAGGAACCCATGAGCTCGACGCAACGGCTTACGACATCCCACCCCAACTCACCGACCATATTCTGGACGGCACTCGCTGCCGCGAGATTTTTCTCGTCCCATGGGAAACCGTAAACATCGGGGTGATCCATGCGTGCAGCAGCGTAATAGAAGAATCCCTCAGCAGCCAGAATATTTTTGGCAATCTGCCCCAATTCATGGACGATCGCTCCGTGCTCTTTCATCGGCTTCCCCGCTATCTCCCTGTTGTCTACATAGTCCTTGAGAACTTCATAGGCCCTTTTCATGATACCAAGGGGAAAAGCGGCGGAAATAAGGCGGCCTATGGTGATGCTTGCGATGACGGATTTCACCTCGTCTTCAGGGTTTGGCTGAGCACGGTTCTCTTTCGGAACCCTCACGTTTTCAAACCATACGTCCCCGTTTGTATCGATGGCAGCCCCCATTTTCCGGTATGGCTTGCTCGTCGACACCCCGGGGGCATCGGCCGGCACAAATATTTGAGCGATGTTTCTTGGAAAATCTTGCCCCTCCACAGCACAAAGGACTCGGAACATCTTCGCTTCCCTGTAGCCAGACGGCCACAGCTTATGGCCGTTGATCACCCATTCGTTACCTTCTAACCGGGCCCTCGTTTTGATTTGGGTGCCTTTCAGTCTTACGTCTTCCACCGATCCTCCCGCATGCGGTTCAGTGATGGCACTCGCAATGATGTAGACTTTGTTGCCGCAGAGGAGGGGCGCGATCTTCTTGAGGAGGGTCTCATTAAGTTTCGGAATGGTTATTCCTGCAACGGCCCAGGAGCTTATGAAGCCTGTACTGGCAAGGGCGTAATCACCGCGGGCAACTTCTTCAATCGTAACACCCATCTCAACGGTTGAGGCTCCCCCCGACCCACCAAACTCTGGCGGTATAAAAGATTTTTGTAGTCCGAGATCAATCAGCAGCCTTTTCCAGATATTGTCAACGAAAGTATGCTCCTTTCGTTCCGTCCAATCCCAATAGTCGTCGAACTCCTCCGCGTGGGGCAGGACCTCATTGTCGATGAATTTCCTCAGGGTCTTGCAATACATCTTGGTTTCTTCTGAGATGAGATGTTCGGGTCTTAAAAAATCATCAATTCCTTTAGATTTTTCACTAGCGAATTTTGTTCCGTCTGCCATCTTTAATACCTCCTTTAGAAACTATTTTTTATTCGGGACAGGTTCTTGCGATGTCGAACCGTCCAGTGATGAACTTATTCCTTTTCAATCAACTTCGTACAGGCAGCTATCATGCCCTGAGGGGAACATTTCGAGTCTTAGATCGTCCATAGATGGTTAACTGACTCAACCAAAAATTAGCGCGATTGTCAAGAAGAAAAAATTCAAAACCCAAAAGTCGTTTATCCATTTAGCCCTTTTCAACAAACGCTACGAATACCCTCTTCCCTTTCTATATCCAAAGAGTCATGAGAGCTATTTGGGTCGGAGCACAGCGTGCTTAATGCCCATCCGTGATCTGCTGAATAAGAGGCAGAGATGTCTTTACCCTTCGGGATTGCAGCCTTGACAAGGGTGTCTTAGTATGATACTAAACTCGAAAATCAAAGAAAAGACTATTGAATCCCGGTCCAGGAGTGAGCAAAGATTAGTGCGGCGGGGTTCTTTGTTTCGATTTAATCCCTCCTTATTGCAGCTAGCAGCAGAAGTATCTGAAAGAAAAAAGCCAAGATCCTTGCTTAATGAATCGAATGAACGTCTCTAATTTCTTTGGTGGGTGGAAATTTCCTCTGTTGAAACTGCACAAGCATCGGTTACCGGGAGAATCACCTCGGTGGCATCCATGATCCACTTCGAAAGAGGCAGCAAAACGTTCAAAGATATCGCGATGAGGGCTTGCCAACACACCTAACGTCTTTCCAGAGGAGTTTTACTCAACTCTCAAAGGGATTGTTCTCGGAGGTGCATCATGCCAGAGAGATATATATTTTGGATTGAGGAGTTGGGGCAAGAGCATTGTGAGATTGTTGGGAAAAAGTGCGGCAACTTAGGTGAGATGGCGAAGATCGGATTACTGGTGCCCCCGGGGTTTGCACTCTCTGTGGAGGCCTATAAGGATTTTATGATTCAAACGAATGCCAGGAGGGAAATACAGAACTATCTGTCCCAGTTGAGTGGGGAGATCGAAACCATAGAACAATTCAATCAAGCCAGCAGGGATATCCGTCAGATTGTAGAATCGAAAGAGATGCCTGAGGCGATGAAGGATACGATTCTATCCTTTTATGATGGTTTATGCCGTAGATGCGATTGTATCGTTGCGGTTTCGACGAGGTCTGCTGGGCCCGTCAGCCATCCTGGACAATATGAGACTTATCTCAATGTTAAGGGTAAAGCAGACTTATTGGAAAAGATTAAGAAGGTTTGGGCAAGCTCATTTAATCCCCGTTCTTTAGCCTTTCGGAAACGAAAAGCACTGCCCCTGGAGAACGATCCGATCGGTGTGGCCGTCCTGAAGATGGTCAATGCTCGTGCTGCCGGAGTTCTCTTCACAGCGGATCCCAATACGGGCGATACTTCTCGGATGATCATCGAGGCAAACTGGGGGTTCGGGGAGAGTGTGGTCAGTGGTGAGTTGATGCCGGATGTCTATGTTTTGAACAAAGACACTTTAGAGATACTCGAAAAAAAACTGGGAAAGAAGTCGAAATATGTGACCTGTAAAGAATTAGGAGTAGCAGAGGAAGAGTGTCCCTGCCGATTTGAGTGCGTCCTTTTGTTTAAGAGACGAGGAAACAAAAGAGATAGGGAAATTGGGCATTTTGTTGGAGAATCACTTCGGTGTCCCGCAGGATGTAGAGTGGGCGATAGAGCGGGATTTAGAATTACCCAAGAGCATTATACTGCTGCAGACTCGTCCGGCAGTCATCGCGCAGAAAAAGAGTCCCGTGGACCAAGTGGTTGATTTAATGCTGAACCTGTATTCAAAGGGGTGATCACCGAGGATCCGGATACCATCGAGAAGGTAAAGGCGATTTTAGGTCGTGAATCCATACTCAACCCATCTCTAATATTAGAAAGGAGGGCCAATATGTTGAGGCCAGCTTATGACTTAAGTTTTTATGAATTTGACGAGGAAAACGACCCCAAGAACTATGGCGTCCTTTTGTGCGACCTGGTCCACGGCAAACCTCCGATGAAACCCCTCTACATCGGAGTCGGTTGGTATTGGTATTACCATGGCGTCCGCTATGGGGCGGAAACACTCTTTTTAACCACGACTCATGGCTGGGATTCCAGGTTTATCAAGGGCTATCCTTATATCACCGCAATCAGAACCACGGAAACAGAGGCCAAGGCGCGTGAACCGCTCTTCAGGGAGAAGATCAAGCCCTTTATCGAGAACTTTGATGGCGTATGGAATCCACTCAAGACCGAATTGCTGGAAATATATAAAAGAGCCAAGAATTCAAGGGGCCTTAAGGAATGGGGAGACATAAAAAAACTGAATAACCAAGATCTCCTCTCTTTCTTTTTGGATTTTGTCTATGTCATTAATCGAAAAGAGGCCGAAACCCACTTCGTCATGTTCATGGCTTCTTATTACATCAGTGGTTTGTTTCAACAGATGTGGCGTGACCTATTCGGAACAGAAGCTCCCATTGATCCGAATTTCAGCAAATTGATGGCAGGATATGAAAGTCAGGACCACAGGGTCGTCAGGGAGTTGTGGCGACTTGGAAGACGCGCTGTGGAACTGGGTTTAAGAGATGTATTCGAGAACAATGAGGAAGAGAAAGTGATTAAAGAATTAGAAAAGAGCAAAGCAGGAGCCCAATGGCTGGGTGAATACAATGGATTCTTAGTGGAACATGGCTGGAGATGTGAACGGATGCATGCCTATGATACTCCAGCCTGGATTGAAAAGCCCAGTCTGGGTGTTCGAAGAGTCAAAATACTGATGACGAAGGAAGCCTTCCCTCTCGATGCAGAGCATGATCGGGTCGTCGCAGAGAGAAATAAGACGGAGAAGGAAGTCTTGACGAAGGTGCCGGAAGCGCAAAGAGAAGCTTTTAGAATCTTGATGGGAGCAGCCCAGAAATCTGGCTATTGGAGCGAAGACCATACGTATTATTGCGACTTCTACATCGGTTCCATGGGGAGGTGGATTGTCACTGAATTTGGACGCCGATTTGCTGAGGCAGGATGTATTGATCATCCGGAAGATATCCATTTTTTGCATCCGAACGAGATAAGAAAGGCTGCCATCCCCATGGGAAGAATCAACCTTCGTCCTTATGTGGAGCCAAGAAAGAAGGCCTGGGAAGAGAATCTTACCATAGATCCACCGCCTTTTTACGGAGACATCAGCCAAGCCCAGGCCGTGTTAAGGAGCGATCCTACCCTGGCGGTATCCACCCAACTTCCCATCGTGAGAGAAGAGCTGAAGGCAGATCTCTATGGGGCCGCTGCTGCCCCCGGGCTTGTAGAAGGTGTTGCGCGCGTGATTATGAGCGCAGACCAGTTATCGGAAATCAAAGCGGGTGAGATTTTAGTAGCCCCCGGAACCTCTGCTGCCTGGACGGTGGCCTTTAGCATTATCAAGGGCCTCGTCACAGATGGCGGGGGAGCCCTCTCTCACCCTGTGATCATGGCTCGTGAGTATGGGATCCCCTGTGTTGCCGGTTGTTTCGAAGGCACTGCGAAGATCAAGACCGGCCAGAGAATAAGGGTGGATGGGAACCTGGGAGTTGTCTATATCCTGAAATAGGAAAAGGGGGGCCGGGGCGGACTGGGGTGTTCTCAAGACTTTGGAGAAAACTTAATTTCTGTTACAGCAAATGACGAAAAACGAGGAGAGAAGGGTGCACAAAAAATGCATCGTCGTTATCGGCACCTTGGACACCAAGGGCGAAGAGATCGGCTATTTAAAGGAACTCATCCTTAAGCGAGGGCACCGACCTTTTATCGTTGACATCGGCGCTGGAGGAAAGGCAAGACTGGAGGCAGACATACCTGCTACCGAAGTGGCCCGGGCAGCAGGCACAGAGATAGAACAGCTATGGGATTCCCGTGAAAGACAGAACGTTACCGAGGTGATGATTAAGGGAGCAGTAAGCAAACTGGCTGCTCTTTGCCGGACGGGAGAAGTAGAAGGGGTGATTTCCATCGGTGGCATGACCAGCACGGTGATGGCCTCCAGTATCATGCGAGAGATCCCCTATAACATTCCCAAACTCATTGTCTCCAGCGCTGCCTCCATGCCAGGCTCCAATCGCTATTTTGGTCCTACGGGGATAACTATGATGCATTCCCTGGTTGATGTCGGTGGCCTGAATAGCTTGCTTAGAGCTCAGCTAAATAGGGCAGCCGGCGCCATCTGCGGCATGGTGAATGATGAGATTTCTCAGTCCGGTCTTGAAGAACACAAGCCAATGGTCGCCATGTCTGTCTATGGATATGTGGAAAATTGTGCGCGGTACATCAACGAAGCGTTGACAGGGAAATACGAGCTTATCCGCTTCCACGCCACGGGTATGCCTGAGATCACCATGGAGAAACTCATCGAGGAAGGCGTCTTCAGCGGCGTCATCGACTTAGTGCCCTCGAGTATCACGAATGAGAAATTTAATGGCGCACGAATCTCCTGGAAAAGAAGGTTGGAGGTGGCCGGGGAAAAGGGGATTCCTCAGGTCATCGCCCCAGCCGGAGTGAATACCATTTCCCGGGTCGGATTTACCGCTGACGAATTAGCTCCTGAGCTCAAGGTACGTAAACATTATTTTATGGAAGAACTACGGGTAACCGTGTGGTTGAATGCGAAGGAATTAGAGAATATGGCCTCGATCTACGCTGAGAAGCTCAATAAGGCTGTGGGGCCGACGAAATTCCTCATCCCCAAACGAGGGTGGATCTCTATTGAAAAAGAAGGGGGCGATTTCTATGACCCGCAAAACATTCAGGTCTTTGTTGATAAGCTTAAGGAGAAGCTGAAGGCAGAGATTGAAGTCAGAGAGGTGGACGCCAATATTGATGACCCGATTTTTGCAAAAGCAATCGTAAATGCTTTTGAGGAAGTCATGAGTTCGAAACAAGATAGAAAAGGTAGAGAGTGAAGGTCGTTCCCTTAACGGGCTTTTGCCACCTGCTGGGAAGGGGCAAAGGAGATTGAATGCCAAAAGATAAACGTGGGCCTTCACGAAAGATCTCTCTTCAGACCCCTGACGACATCCTGAAGCGCGACCTAGAAACTCTCAAGCAAGAGGCTTTCGAACTGGGTGCTTCCATGGCCGAAATTATTCCCGCCGAGTGGGTGGAGATAGACGAGAGAGTGAGGCTCAAATGTTCCGTTCCTCTGTGCCCGTATTACGACAAAAACCCTTACTGCCCGCCTCGGGGGCCTTCCTCGGACTTGATGCGAGAAGCCATTCGTCGATACACTTGGGCCCTTCTATTCGCACTCGACGTCATCCCTCCCGAGGAATTTGCTGATCACTCCATAGAACGCGAAGCCGTCATCAAATGGGGGAAAAAATGCCTTGAAATCACAAGCAGGGTTGAGACGCTCGCATTCGGCAGGGGCTACTATCTTGCAATGGGATTGGGGCAAGCGAGTTGCTTGAAAATACTTTGTGGTCAGGAACGGTGCCTTGTTCTTGGGGGGGGTAAGTGCCCTTACCCGCTCCAGTCCCGTCCCTCGATGGAAGGTTCGGGAATCGATGTCTTTCGGCTCGTGACGAAGGTCGGATGGGAGATATATCCGATTTACAGGAGTGTTGACCCAAAAGCAGTGCCAAGGGCTTTATCTGTGGGGATCGTCTTTATCTCTTGAGGTACCTTTCCTACCGGTTCTTGGCAGGGAAGAAACGGATGCCTTGACAGGCTAGATACCCCAGATCGGGCGTTTCAATGATTGATCAGCAAAGCCACATGATAACAGTTCAGGCCGAGCCACAGCCGATCCTTGTAGATCTTGCAAGAACAGCTTTGCTCGTCGTGGATATGCAGAATGCTTTTGCACACCCAGGAGGTTATTTCGATCTGGTGGGCTTAGACATAACCCCCATACGACGAATTATTGAACCTTGCAGAAAGATCATCGACGCTGCCCATACCCAAGGCATCAGGATCATTTATCTCCAGATGGGATGCAGTTTAGATCTCTCCGACAAGGGATCGCCTGATTCACCGAGTTCGATCAAATCCCGGGTGTTGTCTATGATGAAGGAGCACCCTGAATGGAAAGACAAGTTTTACATCTATGGCACCTGGGGGGCGGAGATCATCGAAGAGCTGAAGCCTCTTGAAGGGGATATCGTCGTTAGAAAGCAAAAGCACGATGGGTTCATTGGAACAAACCTGGACATCATTCTAAGAACCCTCGGGGCCAAATACCTGTTCTTTGTCGGAGCAGCCACGAACATATGTGTTGAATCGACACTTAGGCATGCTTTTTCGCTGGACTATTTTCCCGTTCTTGTATCCGACGCCGTGAGCCCAATGGGGTCAAACATCACCCAAGATGCGACCATTCTCAATGTTCAGTCGACCTTTGGATGGGTGGCGAATGCTGAAGATCTATTACGTGCAATACGCTCTATCGAGAAAGAAAGGAGGTGATCTATACGCTCGGGTGGGGGAGGTGCCGAATACATCATCGGCATCGTTCGTTTGAAAAGAAAGGATTGCCAAACAGGAGTTCTTAAAAGGTTTTATCCTCTCGAAAGGAGGGAAAAAATGAATCGCACTTTGAAATATTTTAGATTTATAGCTTGTTTAGCTTTACTGATGGTGTTCATTCTCCCGTGTGTTGGTTATCCTCAGGCAAAGGACAAAATCCGTATCGGTAATGCCATCGCTCTCTCAGGTCCTTATGTGGCCGGGGCGGTAATGACGCAGGTAAACCCCTATGACATGTGGGTCAAGGAGGTCAATGCGAAAGGTGGAATCTTTGTTAAGGAGTATAACAAAAAATTGCCCGTGGAGATGATCAGGTACGACGATAAAAGTGACGTCGGAACCGCCGTGAAGCTGGTCGAAAAGCTGATCTTGGATGACAAGGTTGACCTTCTGCTGCCCCCTTGGAGTACGGGGATGAACTTTGCCATCGCCCCCATTATCACCAAATACGAATACCCTGTACTCGGGGTCACGGTTGACTCCATGAAGATTAAGGAAATAGCGCCCACCATCCCCTACTTTTTTGTACACCTGAACCAGCCTCCGGTAAAGGCGGAAGCCATCGTGCCGCTGTGCAAGGAATTGGGAGTCAAGACCGCCGTGGTGATCCATCACTCGGATTTGCACGGCATAGAGTTTGCCGGCTATGTGGCACCCCAGTTAAGCGTCAATGGAATCGACGTCGTCATGTACAAGACCTATCCAATGGGTGCCAAGGATCTTTCCCCGCTGCTGAAAAAGATTAAGGCCGCAAAACCCGATGCGTTTTTTGCATTCTCCTACCCTGATGAAACCTTCCTTCTTGCCGGACAGTCCAAGGCGATTGGATTTAATCCAAAGCTCTTTTACACCAGTATTGGCACGGCCTTCGCAGCCTATCGGGATGCCTTTGGTGCCAAAACGGTGGAGGGTGTAATGGGCACGGGCGCCTGGAACCCGAAAGTGCCTTATCCCGGAGCGAAGGAATTCTGGGACAGGATGGTCCAGTTTGCCGGCGCAGGAAAGGTTGACTGGTACGGGAACGCCTTCTGTTACTCCTCGATGCAGGTCCTGGAGCAGGCGATAGAGAAGGCCGGGACACTTGACAGAAAGAAGATAAGGGATGTCATTGCCACCAGCACATTTCAGACAGTCATCGGCCCGGTAAGATACGAGAATCAGATTAACGTTCAATCACCCGGCGAGGTAGGACAGTGGCAGAATGGGGCATTCGAAATCGTAGCGGCTAAAGAAAAGCGGACCGCAAAACCTATCTATCCTAAACCCCCATGGCCAAAGTAGACATTCCCCAATCCCCCCGACCCCCTTTGCTAAAAGGGGCGAGGGGGGATTTATGAGATTGTGTCTCTCCGGGCAGCCTGCAAAGTTTAGTTCCTGAAGTGAGAAAGGTATTCCTGTGTTTTCAACCATCTTAGATGTAGTCATTGGCGGCCTAATCATGGGGGGCATCTACGCCCTGATCGCCGTGGGGCTCGGCCTTCAGTATGGTGTTGGACGAGTACTGAACGTCTCTCATGGCGAGTTCATTATGATCGGTGCCTTTGCCACTTGGTCGTTATACACATTATTGGGGATTAGCCCTTTGCTCTCTCTTGTCATTTGCGGTCCTGTTCTGTTCATTATCGGTTTTTTAATTCACAGAACTCTCTTTCAATATTTGAGAGATCAATCGGAATCGATAGGCGCTTTTGCGGATAGCTCCCTCTTAGCCTCCTTTGGTCTCCTCTTCATTATTCAGAATGTGGCATTATTAATATGGAAGGCTGACATAAGAGGGTACTCCTATTTGGATTCCTCAATAAGTATTTTTGATGCCATATTTGCGGTCAATCGCTTAGTCGCCCTTTTGTTTGCTGTCGTCATCAGCTCGGTCTTCTATATCTTTCTAACACGTACACGCCTGGGAAAAGCGATTAGGGCCGCCGCGGAAGACCCCGTGACAGCCCAGGTGATGGGGGTAAACATTCATCGAGTGTTGGCGATCTGCTTTGGTCTGGGGGCGTTGATGGCTGGTTTTGCAGGTCCTCTGATCAGCATGATCTACGAGATTCAACCAACGATGGGCCTCGAGTATACCATCATTGCCATTATCGTTGTCGTCCTGGGCGGATTAGGAAGTATCACCGGCAGTTTAATCGGCGGTTTTATTCTGGGACTTATCGGCAGCATCGTGACCTATTTCGACGCAGGTTTATCGTTGGTTGCCTACTATGTTATCTTTATACTGCTGCTCCTGATCAGGCCAACAGGTATTTTGGGAAAATAGAGAAATGGACCGTATCCGAGTGACCACTCAAAGACTCTTTCCCTTTGGAACAATTTTCTTAATCCTCATCCTATTAGCAACTCTCCCTCTTTATGTCCAGCCTTATCTTGTGATATTACTGACCACCATCCTCATGTATGTCATCATTACGGTAAGCTGGACAATCTTCTCCGGACCTACCCGCTACATTTCTCTCGCATCCGCCGCCTTCTTCGGGGTCGGCGTATATACCTCGGCTTTACTAGGGAAAGCATTCCCCCTGCCTGTTGTTATTGTTGCAGGCAGTCTATTCAGTTTCATACTTGCCCTTTGTATTGGCCTTCTAACCTTGAGGCTAAGAGGCATGTATTTCATCATATTCACTTTCTCGATCACTGAGCTCATGAGACACTTCCTCCTATGGTGGGAGACGACCATGACGGGTACGGTTGGCAGGTGGGTTGTCATCGTGGACCACACGGTTGTCTATTACGTCATGCTCGTCATTTTCGTCTTGGTGCTGCTTGCTGCTCACCTCATTAGACGCTCCAGATTCGGGTTAGCCTTGAGAAGTATCGGGGAACAAGAGGAGGCGGCAACTCACATCGGTATCAATGCAACTTTAGTGAAGACGATCACCTTTGCCATCAGCGCCTTCTTCATGGGAGCGACGGGGGCGATCATGGCGACAAAATGGAAGTACATTGACCCAAGAATTGCCTTTGATCCCCTTCTTTCTTTTATGCCTGTTCTTATGGCAATCTTCGGAGGTACGGGGCAACTTTTTGGTCCTGTCTTCGGAGCCGCCGTTTTTGCCTACTTAGAAGAAGTACTGACAACGAAGTTCCCCTACTATTATATGCTCCTTTTCGGCAGTATCTTGATCGTCGTTATCTTGTTCCTGCCTCATGGTATGGTAGGGTTGGTGCAAAAGTGGCGGAAAGGGGGTTTGAAGCGGCAGAATGCAAATCCTTGAAGGGAAAAATGTCACGAAACACTTTGGCGGGCTGGCCGCTGTGCATCAGGTTGACTTCGACATCCAGCAAGGGGAGGTCGTAGGACTGATCGGTCCGAACGGGGCAGGTAAAACAACCCTTTTCAATTTGATCTCCGGCTCTCTCCCGACAACAGGAGGAGAAATAAGATATAAAGGTAAGAAAATAACCGGGCTGAAACCCCATCAAATCTGCAAAAAGGGAGTAGCCAGAACTTTTCAATCCGCTAAACTCTTCTCCGGAATGAGCGTTTTTGAAAATGCACTCGGAGCCTCCTTGTTCGGGACGAAAAGGGCCATCTCTGTCCCCGATGCCAGGAGGGAAGCGGCGGAATTACTGGAGTTTGTCGAGCTGTCAACGGTGAGAGAGATGCTCGCCAAAGACCTGCCGATCGCTGATCGAAAGCGTCTTGAAGTTGCTCGAGCATTGGCTACGAAGCCAGATCTACTGATGTTCGACGAGGTGATGGCGGGGTTGAACCCTACCGAGATCGCTCAGGCGATGGAGCTGATCACAGAGATTCGGAAAAAGGGGATAACCATTTTCATGATCGAACATGTGATGAAGGCCATTATGAACGTTTGCGATCGAATCATCGTGCTCCATCATGGCAGTAAGATTGCGGAAGGAACGCCTGGGGAGATTGCTACCAGCCGGACAGTTATTGAAGTATATTTAGGGGAATAAGCCCCGTTAGAAAAGACGGGACATTGACTCTGCCCTTTCGATGAATCATTGAAGTGTTGGCGATATTATCCTTGTATGAGTGCAACTTTCTAACGGGGTAAACCCATGCTGGCAGTCAACCATATCGATGCTTTCTATGGAAGGGTTCAGGCCCTATGGGATGTTACCTTAAGAATCAATGAAGGAGAAATCGTTGCCTTGGTGGGCGCCAATGGAGCCGGCAAAACGACATTACTCAATATCATATTCAGGCTCCATCGCCCGGCTTCAGGAACGGTGGAGTTTCTGGGGAGGCGGATAGATGGCCTGGCACCTCACCACATTGGGGAGCTGGGTATCTCTTATGTTCCGGAAGGCGGCAGGCCCTTTAGGGAAATGACCGTACGTGAGAATCTGGAAATGGGTGCTTATGTTTATGAAGCCTGGAAACAGAAGGAAGAGACGCTCAGCCAGGTTTATAATATGTTTCCAAGGTTGAAAGAAAGACAGAGACAGTTAGTCGGGACACTGAGTGGTGGCGAACTTCAAATGGTAGCCATCGGGCGAGGGTTAATGTCAAGACCAAAGCTGTGCGTTTTTGATGAACCCTCCTATGGCTTGGCACCCCTCTTGGTAAAAGAAATCTTTCGTATCGTACAGGGGCTTCACGAACGGGGGATTGCCATCTTGCTGATTGAGCAGAATGTCCGCCAGACCCTGGAGATAGCGGACAGGGCTTACGTGCTCGAAAATGGCCGGATCGTCTCAGAAGGGAAAAGTGGAGAGCTTCTGCAAGACGATCACATCAAGAAGGCCTATCTAGGTTTATAATGGCAGGCCGGTTAAGAATTCCCCTGGGGGGACCATCATAGGCAACGGGTGTTTCTTCTCCAATCTGGCCAACCAGAAGAAATTCGAGAAGGCTCTATTCTTGTTGAAAAGGAGCTTTCAGCTGTCCTATCATTGAAGAAATTGCATCCAATGATGTTCGGTGAGGACAATTGGAGATTTATAGGCTTCTTGAGGCAGAAGGGATAACAAAACATTTTGGGGGATTATCTGTCCTTCAGGATGTCACCCTAAACATCGATCAAGGGGAAATTGTTGGGCTCATCGGGCCAAACGGAGCAGGGAAAACTACCCTTTTCAATGTCATCACCGGCATTTTCCGTCCGAATGAAGGCATGATTCGGTTCAATGGGAAAAATTTGGTGGGCCTAAAGCCCCACCAAATTTGTCGAAGAGGCATTGCCAGAACCTTCCAACTGGTAAGGGTCTTTCCCGATATGACCGCCATTGAAAACGTCCTTGTGGGAGCCATCTATGGCAAGGGTGGCATAAAGAAGAGGCCGATGGAAGAGGCCATCGAATGTTTGAAGATATTGGACCTTCTGGAGAAAAAGGATATCATCTCAGCACACCTGACCTACTCTGACCGAAGATTAGTGGAAATTGCAAGGGCCTTGGCTGCCAAGCCAAAGCTGGCCCTTCTCGATGAACCCTTGGCAGGACTCAATCCGACAGAAACCTCTAAAATGGCGTCTTTGATTCAGGAGATACGGGCATCCAGGGGAATTTCCGTCTTATGGATCGAACATAAAATGGATGCCATCTTCAGCATCTGTGATCGGATTGTGGTTCTTGACTATGGCAAGAAAATTGCTGAAGGCGCCCCTGGAGAAATTGCAACCAACGAAAAGGTGGTGGAGGCATATCTTGGCGAACCCCCTCAATGAAAGACATCTTGCTTAAAGTAACCAACCTGGAGGTCTTCTACGGAGATGCCCAGGCCCTATGGGATATCAGTTTCTATGTGAATCAGGAAGAAATCTTTTCCATTATAGGAGCAAACAGTGCAGGAAAATCAACTATTCTGAAGATCCATTTCCGGATTGATTCCTCCTTCTTCCGGTCAAGGAGAGTTCCTTGGATCACGCATTGATGGGGCCGAACCCGATGCCATTGTGGATCTCGGCATATCTCTTGTGCCAAGAGGGAAGAGGTCTTTTCTCAAAACTTACCGTCTTGGAGAACCTTGAGTTAGGTGCATTTACCAAACGAGCACGGCCTTTTATGAAAGAATCTCTGAAATGGGTGATGGAGATGTTTCCAATTCTCAAAGAACGAAAGGGCCAGCTTGCTGGAAGGATGAGTGGAGGAGAGCAACAGATGATCGCCATTGGAAGGGCCTTGATGTCCAGACCAAGACTTCTCATGTTGGATGAACCTTCTCTCGGGCTGGCTCCTCTTGTTGTAAAGTTGATCTTCGAACTCATCCAAACACTCAATGACCAGAAGGTCACCATTTTGCTTGTGGAGCAAAATATTCATCAGGCCTTAAAAATCGCCCATCGTGCCTTGTCCTCAAGACAGGGAGGGTGACGATGACGGGCAAAGGAGAGGAACTCTTGACGGACCCTGAGATTCAGAAGGCCTATATGGGTACGCTGAAGTAAGGCCGTGTGTTCGGTGTGATTGAAAAGATAATTTCAGCAACACCAACCCAAAGGAGGTACAACATGTCCTATCCAAAACCGTTCAACCTGGGTGGAAAGGTAGCCCTTGTGACAGGAGCAGCAGGCGGCTTAGGAGTGAGCTTTGCCGAGGCAATGGCCGAAGCAGGAGCCGATGTGGTTTGTGCTGACATCAATGCGAAAGGCCTCCAAAAAACAGTGAAGAAAATTGAGAAAATCGGGAAGAAGGGTGTCGCCGTCATTTGTGATGTATCGAAAGAAGAAGATGTTAAAAGAATGATGGAAATCACGATAAACACTTTCGGCCGGTTAGACATCCTTTTTAATAACGCCGGGATCGCCGAAGAAGTGCCCAAACCATTGCATGAATACACGACGGAGGAATGGAACCGCATCCTATCGGTCGATCTCCAAGGGGTCTTTTTCTGTGCGAGAGAAGCCCTTAAGATCATGTTGAAGCAAAAGAGTGGAAAGATTATTAATATCGCATCGATTTGGGGATTGGCAGGATCCTCCAGCATTATGCCCATACCGGCTTATAATGCGGCTAAAGGAGCGGTGGTCAATCTGACCCGTGAACTCGGACTTGAATATGCGGCCTTAGGTATCAATGTCAATGCAATCTGTCCGGGTTTCTACCGGACGAACTTGGGAGGCGGCTCAGACGATCCAAGTTTCGTTAAGGTGGTTAAGGAATTTGTTCCCATGGGGAAAATGGCAGAACCGGAGGATTTAAAAGGGACTGCAATTTATCTGGCCTCTGAGGCTTCTGATTATATGTGTGGTCAAACCATTGTAACCGATGGCGGTATTTTGGCAAAATAGTAGACTGGTAAAGCCGACTTACAGGTAAAATGACCTTTTGACCAACTCGCCAGACGCCCAGAAGACTTACAGGGGGACACAGGGGCAAAATTCATGTTAGATTACCTTTCTTTTAACCTCCTCGCGCAGCTTTCTATAAACGGCATCCTTTTCGGGACAATGTATGGTATAGCAGCCATTGGACTTAGCCTCATCTTTGGGACGATGCAGATTATATTTCTCGCCCAGGGGACGATGATCATTTTGGCTGCCTTTTTTTGTTTTTGGATGTTTTCAATCTACTCCATAGATCCCTATCTCTCTCTCCTGATCATCATTCCTGCCTCTCTCGTCTTCGGCCGGGGATTTTATGAAGTTGTTTTTAGAAAAGTAGCAGGGTCTAAAATTACTTCTCTCTTGATTGCCTTTGGGTTGATGGCCCTCTTAGAGCATCTCATGACGGTGTTGTGGACAGCCAATACCAGGGCGATTAGGACGAACTACACGGCTTATAGTATCACAGCATTTGGCCTTAAGATCTCCTTTACGCGGCTTATTGCATTTTTTATCGCTCTGCTTTCTGCTTTGGGGGTGACTCTCTTCCTAAAAAAGACGCTCATAGGAAAAGCCGTCAGGGCGGCTTCGGAGAATCTTGTGTCCTGTAGACTCGTAGGCATCATTCCTCATCAGGTAAACGGGATTACCTTTGCGATCGGCATTGGCCTCGCGGCAATTGCGGGAATCGCTACGGCAACCACTTACCCTTTCGATCCCTATTCCGGATTCATCTTCAGCCTGAAGGCCATGGTCGCACTCGCCCTGGGAGGTCTTGGCAGTGTTTGGGGAGCCTTTTTAGGGGGCGTGATCTTAGGTGTCTTGGAGAGCTGGGGATCCTTTTTTATAAGTGGTGGCTGGGCCGATGCAATATCCTATGCTGTGTTTTTAGGGATTTTGATGTTCAGACCCGAGGGTCTCTTTGGGCGATCATCCGATAAAGCGGGAGAGAGTGCAACATCCTTGGCGCCTGATGTTACACCGTCTCAAATCATGACCGGATATTGGAACATATCACCAAAAGTCCGCGGGGCCCTTCTATTTTGACGACTTCTGGCCTTTTGTGTTGTTCCTTTTATCTTTGATACGGAGAAGTCATACGTCATCTATTTCCTATTCCTTGCATTTATCTACATTGCCCTTAGCCAGGCATGGAACTTAATTGCCGGGTATACGGGACAGGTCTCCCTCGGGCATCATGCCTTCTTCGCAATTGGTGCCTATGTGACAGGGATGATATGGGTCCATAAATTGACGGGAACAGGATATTATTTTGATCCGGTGACCATGTTTCTCAGCGGACTTGGATCAGCGATTTTTGCGGTGCTCATCGGCATTCCGCTTCTTTCAAAACTTCGAGGAGATTACTTCGCTCTTGGAACCCTGGGACTGGGCGAAATCCTCAGAGTCCTCTTTATCAAGGGTGGAAGTTTCACAGGTGGAGCGGTGGGACTCATGCTCCCCTCAGGCATATACACATCTATGATGCCTTATTATTTTACCGGCCTGTTTTTGGCTTTATTAGCGACGGGAATTACGTATTCCATGGTCAGATCACGGATAGGTCTCGCTCTGAGGGCAATTCATCAAGATGAAATTGCTGCTGCAGCCAACGGCATCCATATCCTGAAGTATAAGGTTTTGGCCTTTGCCGTCGGTGCTTTTTTAGCGGGACTCTGCGGCAGTCTCCAAGGATATTACCTTTTTCATATTCACCCTGAAGGATTTTTAAACCTGAACTGGACACTTTATCCTATCCTCATGTGTGTATTAGGAGGGATTGGAACGATCGTAGGCCCTATCATAGGAGCTGTGTTCTTAACAGGCGTATTCTCTCTGGCAAACATCTATTTGCCTGAAATTCACCCCATTTTCTCGGGTGCTCTGATCATTGTCGTGATGCTGTTTTTGCCCAACGGGGTGGTTCGGCTCAGAATCCGAAAGAAACACCTTGGCTAAGGGTGTTGCAGATAAATCTTAGTGCGCGTGCAGCTTAATACATGACCCTTAAATCAAAATCATCTTGCAATATAGATGCATTTTTGTGCTACACCATTCAGGAGGAAAGGGGGTGACAGGTTTCAAGAGATGATGATAGAAGGTCGGTGTTTGAGGTTTTAAACAGAGTGATCAATATTAAGAAAGGAAGGAGGTTTTGAGATGAGTAAAAAGAGGACATTGAGACATTTAGGGTTATGTGTTTTTATTCTTACTGCATGTCTTGTCTCATTTAATGGTGCTTCTGCCCAAGAGAGGAAAGAGATCCTCATTGGTGCTCCCCTTTCACTGAGTGGGATCCTGGCCATGGATGGGATTGAACAGCAATGGGCTTATGAGCAGTCGGTCAATGATATCAACAAGACCGGCGGCATTTTCGTCAAGGAATTCAACAAAAAGCTCCCGATAAAGCTTGTGGTGGCAGACGATGAGAGTGACTCCGGGTAAAGCAGCGGCTGCAGTGGAAAAGCTCATCAAGATTAACAATGTTGACTTGCTTCTCTCAACACATTCTACTCCTTTGGTTCTCCCGACCTGTGTGACGGCCGAGAAATATAAAAAACTTTATCATGCCACCACCATATGGCCCCCCTTATGGGCAGAACAAAAATTCAAATGGTCCACCGCGTTTTTCTTTACACCGATGCAGGGGAGCGAGGTTCCATTTCTAATATTTAAATCCTTGCCTGAATCTGAGAGACCGAAGAACCTGGCCCTCTTGATGGAGGACTCCATTGACGGACAGGCTTTTGGTGGAACCTTCAGGGAGAATGCAAAAAAATACGGGTACACGTATGCCCTAGATGAGCCCTGGGCCGTGGGCGCAAAGGACTATTCATCCCAGATCCTGAAAGCAAAGGCCAAGAAAGTCGATGCCATGTTCATTTTTGGGTCTCCTCAGGACAGTATTACGTTGGTGAGGCAGATAAAAGAAAATGGGCTGAATGTGAAATATATCCATGGATGGAAAGGGACCTGGACCTCGGAGTTCTGGAGCGCCCTGGGCAAGGATGCGCAATATGTCATGCTGGATGGATTCTGGTCGGAATCCTATCCCTACCCCGGCGCCAAGGAACTTGGAGAAAGATATACCAAGAAGTTTAATAAGCGGTCTGTCAGTACCGGACTCTATTATGCGCTTGCACAGATCCTTTGGCAGGCCATCGAGAAGGCTGGCTCACTCGATTCAGCCAAGGTCAGACAGGCGATTGCCGGAAGGGAGTTTAAGGGAACGGTCATGGGCAATGTGAAATACGATAAGGACTGGGTTAGCTCTTTGCGAAAGCACAGGTAATCAGTGGTGGGACGGGAAACAGATGTTAGTGTACCCCTTTGTCAAAGGCGCCTGGAAGGTTAGAATGGCACCGCCGTGGGACAAGAGGTAACTTTTTTAATGATTCGCTCAGCGGGGAGATAAGGCAAACCGATCTCCCCGCTGCGGACCTAAAGATGACGTTCAACGGCAGATCCGTAAGGAGGGATTATAATGAAGTTAAAAAACAAAGTTGCCATTATTACAGGAGCTGGCCGGGGCATTGGGGCAGCCTTTGCTGTGGGTTTTGCAAAAGAAGGGGCGAAAATCGTCGTCGGTGACATCTTAGACGGGAAAGAGACTCTCGATGCTGTTGAGAAATCAGGCAGTAAGGCTATCTTTGTGAAGACCGACGTCAGCAAACAGGATCAATGCGATTTGTTAGCAAAGACAGCCTTGGATCACTTCGGTTCTATCGACATTTTAGTTAATAATGCAGGGTTGTTTGCCAATATCATTCTAAGGCCTTTTACCGAAATATCGACGGAAGAGTGGATGCATGTGATGGAGGTAAACACTGCGGGTCCTTTCCACTGCACCAAGGCTGTTTTTCCTTACATGAAAGAAAAGGGAGGTAAGATCATCAACCTCTCCTCTGCATCTATTTTTGAAGGTGTTCCAGGGATGCCTCATTATGTCGCTTCAAAGGGAGCGATTATGGCCTTTACCCGCTCCATGGCTCGGGAGTTGGGCCCTTACAACATTAATGTAAATTCGATCGCTCCCGGTTTTACACATTCTCCTGGCGGGGATCGGTTCGACAAGAACAAAGCTCTGCCCATCGGTCCTCTCGACGAAATACAACTCCCCCTGAGATGCCTCAAAAGAGCAGCTTATCCGGAAGACATTGTCGGAACCGCGATTTTTCTGGCTAGCGATGATAGTAACTTCATCACGGGACAGTTGATCGTACACGATGGTGGGATGTCCTTTCATTAAATGGACTGAACGTCTTTAACGGAGCCGAGCATCATTGATTGGCAAGGGAGAATAAAAAAATAGGGTTTGAAAGGAGGATCATCATCACGTGAGTCATAAGATCGAATTTGTCGATCAGACCTTAAGAGATGCTCAACAGAGTCTGTGGGGTTTCACGATGAGAACCGATCACATGACCCCGATTGCGGAAATGATGGATAGAGTTGGTTACAGAGCCATCGCGACCGTAGGAAGTCAGGCATTTACGGTGCAGGTACGCAATCTCAACGAGGATCCCTGGGAGAGGATCAGGATTCTTTCCAGGCTGATCACAAAAACCCCTCTTCGCGGGTCCTACCAGATCGGGAGTCTCTCCTCTTTCGATTTGAGTACGCCCCGTGATATCATCACCCTCTGGATAAAGCGGTCGGTTGCCAACGGGATAAAAAGCTTTTGGATTTGCGATTATCAGTATGAAATGGAGAAGTTTTGCCACTTCGCACGCATCGCCAAGGCTGAGGGAGCTGAAGTCGTACCGGCCCTGATGTATACCTCCAGCCCTGTCCATACGAAGGAACATTGGGCGCGAAAGACCAGGCGGATATTGGAGGCAAAGGATTATGTCGATCGGATCATGATCGAGGATGCATCAGGGGTGATTACGCCGGAAGGCACCCGGGAGCTGGTGTCCACCGTTCTAAAAAACTGCGACGGACTGCCCGTCGAGTTCCACTCCCACTGTAATTCGGGACTGGCTCCTCTGTGTTATCTGGAGGCGGTTCAATCCGGTGTCACGACCGTCCATACCGCGGTCGCACCTCTTGCCAACGGTACTTCCCTGCCTGCTACGGAGACGATCTTAAGAAATGCTCGCCGTCTGGGCTATTCCTCGGACCTGGATGAGGATGCGCTCGCCGCTGTGTCCGCCCATTTCAGGAATATTGCTGAAAAAGAAGGCCTGCCCATCGGTGTTCCCAGGGAATACGACCTCTTTCATTTTGAGCACCAAGTGCCCGGAGGAATGATGACCAATCTCACACGACAGCTCAGGGAGGTGGGGATGGAGCACCGTCTGGACGAGATCCTGGAGGAGGTCGTGGTGGTCCGAAAGGAGTTTGGGTACCCTGTGATGGCAACACCCTATTCGCAGATTGTGGGAGCCCAGGCCGTAGAGAATGTCGTTTCGGGTGAGCGCTATAAACAGATAACGGATGAGGCCATCAAGTACGTTCTCGGGTATTACGGAGAGCCAGTTGTCCCGGTGGACCAAAATGTCATGGACCGGATCATGGGCTTACCGAGGACCAAAGAATTTCTCAATTGGAAACCTGAAGGGTACCTGAAGTGCGTCGAAGAGCTGCGTCAAGAAATCGGCCCGGAACTTTCCGATGACGATCTTCTGCTGAGGATCCTGATACCGGGAAAACCTCTCAAGCGCGGTGAGCCCAAGGGACAGGTCAAAGCGCCTGTGGTCAAACCTATGGCGCCTGTTAGCCCATCCACGGACTTCCCGACGGAATTTACCGTTGATGTAGATGGTGACGTATTTAACGTTAAAATCTCGCCGGTGTGGGACGGGGCCGGAAAAACCGAAAGAACTATGGTGGGAGAGAGACCGGAGGCAACAAAGAGGCCGAAGGAACTCCCCTCGGGGGCGGTGCTTTGCGGGATGGCGGGGTTGGTACTTTCGTTCGAAGTGAAGGTGGGCGACAGTGTCAATGCGGGCGATCTGGTGGCATTGATCGAAGCAATGAAGATGAGGAGACATGTCAATTCACCCCGTAGCGGGGTGGTAAAAGAGATTTGGGCCCGTGAAGGTGAGATAGTCAGTCCTGAGGATGTCTTGATGGTGGTGGAATGAAGTTCACCGCAGAGTCGCCGAGATCGCTGAGGATAAGATAAAAAGAGGATGATAGCTGGTATCTATCCAAGGCTTATTGTGAAAAGACAGAAGCCTTTTTATTTGGCGGCCTCTCACCGCCAAATAAAAACTGTTTCTCCGCGTTCTCTGCGCCTTTGCGGTGAAAAACATTTTGGACAAGAGTGATGATTAAGAAGATTCTCATCGCCAATCGCGGTGAAATAGCTATTCGCGTCATGCGAGCGTGCCGGGAAATGGACATTGCCTCCGTCGCCGTCTATTCCGAAGCGGACAGAGAGGCATTATTTGCCAAGTATGCTGATGAGGCCTATTGCATCGGGCCTCCACCGGCCACGGTGAGCTATCTCAACATCCAAAAAGTGATTGAGGCGGCAAAGGAAAGCGGGGCTGACGCAATCCATCCCGGTTACGGATTCCTTGCTGAGAATCCAAAATTTGCCCGTGCCTGTGAAGAAGAAGGCATCAAATTCATCGGACCATCGAGCCGAGTGCTCGAACTCATGGGCGATAAAGTAGCGGCTCGGCGTGAGATGGTCAAGGCGGGCGTCCCTGTGGTGCCGGGCACGGATGAGTGCGTGGCGGAGTTTGATCAAGCAAGGGATATCGCCAATGAGATCGGATATCCGGTGATCATCAAGCCCTCCGGTGGCGGAGGAGGGATCGGCATGACCATTGTCGCGAACGAAGGGGAACTGGCGAAGGCGCTCGAATCCACGCAGGCGATTGCGACGACCACCTTCGGTCTTTGTGATGTTTACATTGAAAAATACTTATCCAATCCCCGCCACATCGAGTTTCAGATATTGGGAGATTCAAAGGGGAATGCCATTCACCTGGGGGAACGGGAATGCTCTATCCAGCGGAGACATCAAAAGCTGATCGAGGAATCTCCTTCGGCGGCGGTGACTCCAGCCATGCGCGCCAAGATGGGGAAGTTGGCCGCGAAGGCCGCCAGATTTGTGGGCTATGAAGGAGCAGGAACGATGGAGTTCCTTTTCTCCGACGGAAAGTTCTACTTCCTGGAGGTGAACGCCCGGGTCCAGGTGGAGCACCCGGTGACCGAGATGGTGACAGGGGTGGATATTGTCAAGGAGCAGATACGGATCGCCTCGGGACTCCCCCTCAGCATCAAACAAGAAGAGGTCCGGATGAATGGCAGCGCGATCGAATGCCGCATCAATGCCGAAGATCCTTTGAACGACTTTGTCCCCACACCGGGCAAGATCAAGAGCTATCATTCCCCGGGAGGAACTGGACATTCGAGTGGATAGCGGCGTCTATACCTCGTACACCATACCTCCCTTCTACGACCCGATGATATCAAAGCTCATCGTCTGGGGCAGGGACCGGGATGAGGCGATCGCGAGAATGCGGCGGGCCCTCTTCGAATATATCATTGTCGGGATTAAGAGCAATATTCCATTCCACAAAGCGGTCATGGAAAACCCGCGCTTTATCAAGGGTGAACTGGGGACTCATTTTATCGATAGCGAAACCACCCTGATAGAAGATATGAAGCGAATGATGGAGCGGGAGAAACCGTTAGAGGAAAGGTTACCCCATCCTTCGGAGGAAAAAAAGAGAATCGCCGCTATTGCTGCTGTGACTGCCCTCACCCAGATGGGTGGTCACGTACAGCCCAAGCAGTAATGGTGGAGACTGAGTTCCTCTTACCGAGGGTCTCATAACAGTCCGTACATTGGCGCTGTCGGCAGAGAGAATCATAACCCCACCTAACCTTCCCTTACCTCAAGGGGAGGGGTAACCCCTCTTCATCCCCCCTTAACTTAAGGGGGGACAGAGGGGGGTTAAGAGGGGGCTGGGGAGTTACTTCTATTGGGTGCAAGTCTGAATTCCTTGCATGGTGTGTCCAGTCTGTTATGAGCCTGTTAAAAAGAAGAAAGAAATCAGACAGAGGAGGAAAAGATGCCTGTCCATAAGATCTATGAGTCCTGTGATCGAGCGGTCGCCGACATTTTTGACGGGGCAACGATCATGATCGGTGGGTTCGGTTCTTTTGGTGGATTACCCATTCACCTGCTTGTTGCCCTGGCAAAACAAGGAGCAAAGAATCTAACCGTTATCGCCAATCAGGGTGGCGTGGGTTTTGAGTTAAGCAAGAGAATAAAACCCGGCGGATATCCGGACATCGGCGTTCTGGTCCAGAACGGACAGGTGAAGAAATTTATCGGATCCGTGCCCGCCTTAGGAGGGATGCCTCCCACTTCTCCCATCGAGACATTACCATCGTGAAGGAAAAATTGAAATAGAGCTGGTTCCTCAGGGGACTTTGGCGGAAAGAATACGGGCAGGGGCCGGGGGGCTCGGAGGGTTCTACACCCCGACCGGGGTAGGGACTCCTGTTGAATTGGGGAAAGAGAGGAGAGTGATCAATGGTAGGGAGTATCTGTTGGAATTTCCGCTCACCGCAGATTTCGCCCTGATCAAGGCGCATAAAGCCGACACCTTGGGCAACCTGGTCTATCGGGGAACGGCAAGATGCTTCAACCCTCCAATGGCGATGGCTGCCAAGATGACGATTGTTGAGGTTGATCAGCTTGTTCAAGTGGGAGAACTGGATCCGGAAGCGGTCGTCACACCCCATCTCTTTGTGGGCCGCATTGTGGAGGTGCCAAGATGAAGATGCGATTGGACGAGGAAACGATCGCCCTGAGGGCGGCAAAGGAGTTTGAAGACGGGATGGTGGTGAATTTAGGGTATGGAATGCCTGGACTCTGTGCAAATTTCATCCCCGAAGGAAGAACGGTCTTCTTCCAGGCCGAAAACGGCATCCTGGGATACGGACCTCTGCTGACCGATGAAGAGAAGGATTATGAATTGATCAATGCCTCAGATCAACCCGTTACCCGCATGCCAGGCATGTGTTTCTTTGACAGTGCCATATCGTTTGACATGATTCGAGGCGGGCACATTGACGTGGTCATCCTGGGGGCTTATCAGGTATCTGAAAAGGGCGACCTGGCGAACTGGGGTCGGCCGGGTCGACCTGCAACGGGGATGGGAGGCGGCATGGACCTGGCTGTGGGAGGCAAAAAACTGATGGTGATGATGCTGCATACCACCAAGGAGGGAGGCCCACGGATCGTCCGACAATGTACGTTTCCTCTCACGGCAAAAAATTGTGTCAAAAAGATATTTACCGACATTGCTGTTATCGATGTCACAAAACAGGGACTCGTTCTTCGGGAGGTTGCCCCCGCCTGGACTGCAGAAGAGGTACAAGCCCTTACCGAAGCAAAGCTCATCGTAGGCGAGGATTTAAAGGAAATTGAGCTGTAGCTCTTTCCAAGTCATATTTGATCATTCCATTAAGACGGTTGCACATACGAAAGGGTGTGCGATCTCTTGATCGAAGAAGAAGGAGGGTTGAAATGAGGCTGAAGGATAAGGTCGCAATCATCACAGGCGCAGCACGAGGCATTGGAGCGGCATTTGCCGTTGGGTTTGCAAAAGAAGGGGCGAAGATCGTCATCTGTAGTGACATCCTGGACGGAAAAGAGACGGTGGAAGCCGTCAAGAAAGCGGGGAGTCAGGCGATCTTTGTGAAGACGGACGTTCGCAAACAGGATCAATGTGACGCTCTGGCTCGGGCAGCCATGGATCGCTTTGGGTCTATCGACATCCTGGTTAATAACGCGGCGGTTTTGGTTACGCTCAAGCCCTTCACGGAAGTCACGACGGAAGAATGGATGCATGTGATGGAAGTCAACACTGCAGGTCCCTTCCACTGCACCAAGGCTGTTTTCCCCTATATGAAAGAGAAGGGGGGGAAGATCATCAATATGTCTTCTGCTGTCATATTCGAAGGCGTCCCGGGGATGCCCCATTACGCCTCCTCAAAGGGGGCTATAGTGGCCTTTACGCGTTCCATGGCCCGGGAGTTGGGTGCTTACAACATCAATGTCAACACGATCGCTCCGGGGTTTACCCATTCTGCCGGCGGGGATGAATTCGACAGAAGGAAGACCTTTCCACCCGTTCCCCTTGACGAGATCCAACTCCCGCTCAAATGCCTGAAAAAACCCGCATACCCGGAAGATCTCGTTGGGACCGCAGTCTTCCTGGCCAGCGATGATAGTCGTTTTATTACAGGACAATTAATCTTGCACGACGGCGGGCTGTCTTTCCACTAAATGAGCCGGCCAAGGGCCCTTCCAGAGGGATGCGGCGATATGCCGCGATTCTAGGTTTTTTGAAGTCTGCCTGCCCTCTTGGGACCAAATGACTCGAATTCAATTTTTTCAAACCTTCTGTAGGAGGACGTGATGAACCGGGTTCTGGGCAAAGTAGGAATTGTGACGGGTGCCGGAGGCGCCATTGGGAGAGCCATAGCCCTTTCAATGGCAAGAGAAGGGGCAAAAGTCACGATAAGCGACACCCATGAGGTGAATGGAAGGAAAGTGGCAGAGGAGATAAAGAGGGGAGGGGGTGAGGCAATCTTTGTGAAACATGATGTCACTCGTGAAGCCGACTGGGGAGAGGTCATGCGGACAACCGTGGACCGGTTCGGCAAGCTGGATATCCTCGTCAATAATGCGGGTGTGATGTTATGGAAGAACATTGAGAATACGTCGCTGGAGGAATGGCGCTGGCTGATGGGGGTCAATTTGGAGGGAGTGTTTTTGGGTACGAAATATGCCATAGGAGCCATGAAGAAGAGTGGAGGAGGGTCAATCATCAATATATCTTCAGTCGCAGGTTTGGTCGGCACTCTCGATACCTCGGCCTACCACGCCAGCAAGGGGGGTGTGAGAATCTTTACCAAGGCCGCTGCCTTCGAGTGCTCGAAGGCGGGTTATGACTATAACATCCGGGTTAACTCCGTCCATCCGGGGGTCATTAAAACACCCATGGTGGAGGAGCTGTTCAAAGATGAAGAGAAGATGAGAACCGCATTGAGCTGGCACCTCGTCGGACGGTTTGGTGAGCCGGAAGACGTTGCCTACGGCGTCCTTTACTTGGCCTCTGACGAATCCAAATTCGTTACCGGGGCTGAGCTGGTCATCGACGGTGGCTGGACAGCGCACTGAGGTCAGCCCCAGGATCAGATGGACACATGAACGTAAATAGGCTTTGCAGGGTGAAAGGGGAGAATCAAAGGAGATCCCTTGTGGAGTATGAACTGGAAATGGAGGGAAGGAGCAAGAAATGATTACCACAACAATCTTTCCGGGTCGCTCTATTCAGGGTCACGGAGCGATCAAAAGGCCGCAGATGATGACGGAAGGCTAAGGAAACGAGACTGACGTCATTCCACAAAACAATTAAAGAAAGGAGTCGACTATGTATTCAGGCGGGTATATGGGGAAGGTACTTCGGATCAACCTGACACGGAAGACCTCGAAAGAAGAGAAACTGCCTCCAGAGGTGGCCAAGGATTTTATCGGAGGCGCTGGATTTGGAATCAAGTACCTATTTGACGAAGTGAGGTCTGGCACGGACCCTCTCGGGCCTGATAACAAGCTGATCTTTGTTCCCGGTCCATTTACGGGGACGACCATTCCCTGTGCGAGCCGGATGGCCGTTGTCGGGAAATCTCCCTTGACGGGTGCGGTGGGCATGGCCCTTACAGGAGGACAGTTCCCCGCGGAGCTGAAGTTTGCCGGCTGGGATGTGGTCATTATCGAAGGGAAGGCTGAAAAGCCAACGTATGTCTCCATCAAAGACAGCGCCGTCCGATTTCATGACGCGCAGAGTGTGTGGGGGACCATGACCAGCGACTGTCAGCAGATCATCAAGGACGCTCTCCGGGATCAGAATACGCGGGTGATCTGTATCGGGCCTGCGGGTGAACATTTGAACAAGATTGCATGTATCATCAATGAGAGGAGAGCCCCGGGGCGGAAGGGACTCGGAGCCGTCATGGGATCGAAGAATTTGAAGGCCATCGCCGTCCGGGGAAGCGGGTCTGTCGTCATCGCTTCCCAAGAGAAGTATAAGGCCGGCAGGTCCTCGATGTTGAAGGCGATGAAAGAAAGCCCCGTGCTCTATTCCCACTTCGCAGACGCAGGAACGCCCATGGTTCTTGACCTGACGGCTGCCATGGGAATCCTCTCGGCCAAGAACTGGTCGGCTACCGGCGAGTTTGCCCCGGTGGAAGGACTGGGGCTCGAAGCCCAGAACACCCGAAAAATCGGCAAGGAACATTGCTACGACTGCCCGGTGGGGTGCAGTCAGATGAAGCTCGCCAAGAGCGGGCCCTACTCCGGCATCCTGACCGAGGGTCCTGAGTTTGAGACCCTTTACTCCTTTGGCAGCGGGACCGGGGTGGCGAACCTGGACGCTGTGATCGCAGCCGATCGGCTCTCTGATGAGTTGGGATTTGACACGATGTCGGCAGGCGTGACGGTTGCCTTTGCAATGGAACTCTTTGAAAGAGGGATTCTCACGCTCAAGGAGACAGGCGGGCTGGAATTGAAGTTCGGCAATGACCAGGCCATGATGACGGTGCTGCGTCAAATGGCGTATCGCGAGGGGATCGGCGACCTCCTTGCCGATGGCACGAGGGCAGCGGCTCAAAAGATCGGCAAAGGAGCGGAAAAGTATGCGATGCATATCAAGGGCCTCGAGCTGCCCGCCTATGATGTGCGGGGCGCCAAGGCTCATGGCTTAAACTATGCGACATCCTATACCGGCGCAGACCACAACCGGGGTTATGCCTTCCAGGAGATATTCGGAATTCCAGTTCCCTGGGCAGTGGATCGATTTGCCGTAGAAGGGAAAGGGAAACTGACCAAGTGGAATCAGGATGTGAGGGCGGCGACCTGCGACTGCCCGACCATGTGCGCCTTTATCCTGGATACTGCACTTCCCGGTACCGCTACCCAGAACACAGCTACTCTCATGGAGGCTGTGACAGGACTTCCGTTTACCCCAGAAGAAGTCGAGAAGGTCGGTGAAAGAGTCAATAATCTGGCCAAGGCTTTCAACGTCAGGGAGGGCTTCACGCGGGCAGATGACACATTCCCGGAAAGGCTGATGACAGAGCCTTTGAAGGCCGGTGCCTCCAAGGGACAGCTGATCAGCAAAGAGGATCTCAACCTCATGTTGGATGAATACTATACCGTGAGAGGTTGGGATCTCAAAAAGGGCACTCCGACCAGGGCAAAGCTTATTGAACTTGGGCTGGGCTACGTTGCCGATGAGCTAGGGGTATAGGATCAATTTAGTGTTTTGAGATCCAATGGGATTAGACTCCTGGTCAATGATGCTTCCAAAGTTTTAGAATGCGGTCGTTTACAGGTTTCGGAATTGAAATGGAGTGAATGAGCAAGACGCTGGAGTGATGTTGAAGCCATCTGAACGATCCGATAAGAGGTATCCGCTCTAAAACTTTTGGAAGCTTTCGCTTCCCGTAAACGCCCAGCATCAACGACCAGCGCCTTGGGTGGGCGAGGTTTCAAGGCGCTGAAGTGTTACAGCATAAAGACGGAGAGGGTGGAAAAAGGAGGGAGATATGGCTGAGATTAAGAAGGAGACGCTTCTGGCGATGTATGATCGGATGCGCCTGATTCGGACTTTCGAAGATCGGGTAGCAGACCTTTTCGTTCGCGGAAAGATGCCAGGATTTGTCCACCTCTACGCGGGACAGGAAGCCATCGCTGCGGGGGTCATCGCCCATCTTACGGATCGCGACTGGATCACATCCACCCATCGAGGGCACGGTCACTGTATCGCGAAAGGGGTTGACATCAAAGGGATGATGGCAGAGCTCTATGCCAAAGCGACTGGATTATGCAAAGGCAGGGGGAGCTCCATGCACATTGCTGACATAGGAAAAGGAATGCTGGGGGCCAACGGGATTGTTGGGGCTGGGGGTCCGCTGGCCTGCGGTTCTGCTTTAACTGCCAAAGTCCTGGGGACGGATCAGGTGACGGTATGTTTTTTTGGAGACGGAGCAGCCGCGCAGGGGACGATCCATGAGTCGATGAACTTGGCGAGCATCTGGAAGCTCCCTGTCGTCTTTGTCTGTGAGAACAACCTGTATGCCGTATCCACCCCGAGCAGCTACCATTGTGCCGCCGGAGAGATCTGCGCGCGGGCAGCGGCTTACAACATTCCTGGCTTAGCATTGGATGGAACCGATGTGATGGCAGTCTACGAGGCATCTGGCGAGGCGATTGCCCGTGCGAGACGAGGCCAGGGCCCGAGTCTGATTGAAGCTCGTGCCTTCCGGTACTATGGACACTTTGTAGGGGACCCGCAAAAGTACAAAACGAAGGAAGAGATGGAGGGCTATAAAGCCCGTGACCCGCTTGAAGTCTTCAAAAAACGGGTCGGCGAAGCGGGTTTGATTTCGGAAGCTGAATTGGCAAAGATAGATATCCGGGCGGTGGAGGCGGTAGAGGAAGCGGTCCGTTTTGCCGAAGAGAGTCCTTTTCCGGTTCCGGAGGAGTGCTTGAAGGATGTCTACGTGAGTTATCCAGCGGAGGGAGGGGATTTATGACGATACGGACATTGACTTTTCGTGAAGCGATCAATGAAGCCATCCGTCTGGAAATGCGCAGGGACCCGACTGTGATCTTGTTGGGTGAGGATGTGGCGGGTGGGGCCACGCTTCCCCATCTTGAAGCGACCGGGGGGAGTGAGTGGGGGGGCGCCCTGGGAGTCACCGTTGGGCTGGCAAAGGAATTTGGCCGGGGGCGAGTGTTGGATACGCCGATCAGTGAATCAGGCTTTATCGGCGCAGCCGTCGGGGCAGCCGTCACCGGGCTTCGGCCAATCGCCGAGCTGATGTTTGTCGATTTTTTTGGGGTGTGCATGGACCAGATTTATAACCAGGGAGGCAAATTCCGGTACATGTTTGGAGGCAAGGTCCAGGTGCCCCTTGTCATACGGACCACGATTGGAGCGGGCTTTCGCGCGGCAGCCCAGCATTCCGGCTGCCATTATTCTGTTTTTACGCACATGCCGGGCCTCAAAACAGTGGTTCCCTCTACTCCTCACGATGCCAAAGGGCTCTTAATCACAGCGATTCGTGATCCCGATCCTGTCCTTTTCTTTGAGCATAAGCTTCTCTATGACATCAGCGGAGAGGTGCCGGAAGGTGAGTATGTGATTCCACTGGGCGTCGCTGAAATCAAACGCAGCGGAAAGCATGTGACCGTGGTGACCATCGGGCGCATGGTGCACACAGCCATGGAAGCAGCGGAGAAGCTTTCGAAGGACGGGATAGAGTTGGAAGTCATCGATCTTCGGTGCCTGTCGCCGATGGACAATAGAACAATCTTGCAGTCAGTCAAAAAGACGCACCGACTCCTCGTCATCGATGAAGATAATCCTAGATGCAGCATGGCATGCGACATCGTAGCTCTTGTGAGCACCCGGGCATTTGACGAGTTGGATGCCCCGCCTCGAATGGTGACAGCGCCTCACACCCCGGTACCCTTCAGTCCATCCCTCGAGGACTATTATATCCCCAGCGTGGAGAAGATCATCTCCTCAGTAAGGACCTTGGTTTCATAGACCGGTATAGCGTATTGCAACTGAAGTGGATTTTTTGGAGGTGAGAAGAATGGTCTCTCAGATTGTGGCGCCCAAACTGGGCATGAGCATGAGCGATGTGACGATCGTTGAATGGAGGGTGAAAGAGGGAGAAAAGGTTGAGAAAGGGACTGCCGTACTCGTCATCGAGACAGAGAAGACCGAGTGGAATGTTGAAGCCGGAGCCTCGGGCTTTCTTCATATTTTGGTCGAGGAAGGGGAGAAGGCTAAGATCGGACAAGTGGTCGGTCTGATTGCAGAAACCAAGGAGGAGTTTGAAAAACTCCAGAAAGAGCCTCCGCCTCAAGCATTGGCGGCGGAGGTCAAAGCGGTCTCCCCCGCTGAAGCCGTTGGAGGGAAGCCCGAAGCGGATGGGGTTACAACAGGTGAAGGAGAGCGCATCCGCATCTCCCCTATCGCTCGGAAGATGGCAGAAGAGCAGATGATCGACATCACGCGCGTCAAAGGGACCGGCCCTGATGGGAGAATTGTAAAAGAGGATATTGAAAAGGCTTTAGAAGAGCAGAAGAAGGTGTCAGTTCTTCCGGAAGAAGTAACCCGTGCTCTTTACCAGGGCAGGAAGTTGAAAGAGACGATTCCCCTTAAAGGAATGAGGAGAGTCATCGCTGAGAGGATGCATGGCAGCCTATCCGGTTCCGCTCAGTTGAGCTTCCTGGGTAAATTCGACGCCACTGAACTCATCCAGTTTCGAAAAGCTTTATTGAATCGCGAGAAGGCCATTGGAGTTAATATCACTTACACAGAAATCCTGGTCTATACGATTGCACGGGCGCTGAAAGATCATCCCGATATCAATGTCAGTTTGATTGAGAATGAGATCAAGGTTTGGGAGGATATTAACATAGGGGTTGCGGTCGCCTTGGGGAAACAGGGTTTGCTTGTGCCAGTGGTAAAACAGGCGGACAAGAAATCGCTGATTGAGATTTCTCAGGAAGTAAAAAGGTTGGTGGAGAAGGCGCGAGGCGGAAAGATCTTACCCGAAGAGGTAACCGGTGGAACGTTTACGCTAACCAGCATAGGAGCGATTGGGGTGAGTGATTATCAGACACCAGTCATTAATCAACCGGAGTCAGCGATCTTAGGAACCGGACCGATCAGGGATGAAGCTGTCGTGAAGAATGGTCAGATCGTGATCGCCTCTATGATGCCATACAGTCTGACCATTGATCACAGGGTGATCAATGGTTTTGGAGCAGAGCAGTTCCTTGCAAGCTTAAAGGAACTGGTGGAAACCACGGGCTTGCTTTTACTCAAATAGGCCGGGAAATTGCAGTGAAAAAGCCATCGGGTGTGCTAGGAAAAGAAGGAGGAAAGACGTGGAGGATCGGGATGTTGTGATCATAGGCGGTGGACCGGCTGGGTATACGGCAGCGATCCGAGTGGCGCAGCTTGGAGCAAAGGCAACGATTGTTGAGAAGGAAACGATTGGGGGGATCTGTGTAAATCATGGATGTATTCCAACAGTGGCCTTAGCAAGAGCTGTTGAATTGCTTGAGATGGGGAAGAGTGCGAAGGACTACGGAATCACTTACCAAGACGTGAAAATTGATTTTCGGAGGATGATGAGCAAGAAGGAAGCGGTTGTAAAGACTCTTGTATCCGGTGTGAAGCAGATGTTGGAGGCTTACGGGGTTGAAGTCGTAGAGGGGACAGGACGGCTCATTTCATCATCGTTGATAGAGGTACATCTTAAGGACGGAACAAAGAAAGAACTGAAGGCTCGAAAGATCATCCTCTCGACAGGTTCTCGATACCCGAAAGCCTATTTTTCTGGAGGAGCGGAGAAGGTCATCAATCCAATAGAGGCCCTCAGACTGAAGGAAATCCCAAAATCTATATTGATTGTGGGGGGAGGGTTCATCGGGGCAGGATTCGTGACGATATTTTCGAAATTAGGGGTTAACGTGAGTATCGTGGAAGAGTCGTCCCGGATGCTCCCTCAAGTGGATAAGGAGATTGTCTTTATTCTTGAAAAGGAGTTTAAAGATAACGATATCCAAATATACTTGAAATCCCGGGTCATGAATGTAGCGTCAGAGAAAGAAGATGGTCTGAATATTCTGATCAATGTTAAAGGAGAAGAAATAACAGCAGGAGCCCAGTATGTATTGATGACCGAACCGAGAGAGGCCAATATCGATGGGCTTGGCCTAAGGGAAGTAGGAGTGGAGCTGAACAAGAAGGGGGGGATTTTAGTTAACGAGCGAATGGAGACGAGCATCCCAGGGATATTGGCTGTGGGCGATGTCACGATGGAACACATGTGGACCACGGTAGCCTATTTCGAAGGAATTGCGGCGGCGGAGAATGCGATGGGCCAACATTCAAAGATTGATTACAGAGCGATTCCCTTATGGACGCATTCTATTCCTGAAATCTCATGTGTGGGGATGACCGAAGAGGAGGCGGTAGCGAAGGGATATCCAGTAAGGGTTGGGAGGTTTCCCTTCGCCGGGAATGGGATGGCAGCCATTTTGGGCCAGAGGAGGGGGATGGTCAAGGTGATTAAAGAGGAGCGCTATGGGGAGGTCTTAGGGGTTCATATGATTGGGCCACGGACAGGGGATCTTATAGCCGAAGCAGCCCTTGCGATGAGGATGGAGGGGACTTCAGGAGAGATTGCCAAGACATTCCATGTCCATCCTTCTCTTTCCGAGGTCCTGTGGGAAGCGGCCAGAGGGACTTGATCGAGATGTGAATAACCATTTCTCAACAAGAGCCGCGGCATTGAAATGGTGTTTGGAAGATGTGCGAGATTTGGGATCTTGGGATAGTGGAATATCGGGAGGCTTGGAAGCTGCAGAGAGAGCTTCATCAGCAGAGAGTCGAGGGGAGGATCCCCGACCTCCTGCTGCTCTTGGAACATCCTCCGACCATCACCATTGGCAGGTCCGGCAGCCTGGATAACGTTCTCATTTCCAGCAAGCAAATGGTCCAGGCCGGTATCCCTCTTTTCTTCATTGATAGAGGAGGCGATGTCACCTATCATGGTCTTGGCCAGCTCGTGGGCTACCCTATTCTTGACCTGAGAGAGCAAGGGGGAGACCTTCACCTCTATGTTCAGAAGCTTGAAGAGGTCATGATACGAACCTTGCGAGATTTTTCGATTGAAGCGGATTTGGATGAGCGTCACCCCGGGGTTTGGGTCAAGGGAGAAGAGATTGGTGCCATCGGACTGGGCGTAAAGAAATGGGTAAGCATGCATGGATTTGCGCTGAACGTCAACACCGACTTAGACCATTTTGCCTTTATCAATCCCTGCGGGTTTTCCGATAAGCGAGCGACATCCATGTCCGAAGTGATCGGGCGAAAAATATCGACGGTAGAGGTGGCAAACCCTCTAAAGTCGCATTTTTGCGATATCTTTGGTTTTTCGAGGTGCATCTGACCAGGAGGGAGTCCACCGAGGAGAATGAAGCTGCCCGCCCGCAGGGCGGGGCTTCCCGGAGAGGAAGTTTCGTTGATATTGTGCCCCTTGACCCTGCCTACAAGGCGGGGTTTGCGGGGCACGTTCCGGCCACACCGACAGAGATTAGGGCTTAGCCCGGGGTCGTAGGAGAGCTGAAGGCTGTTGTGTGATGACAGGATGGGAAGAAAAACGGGCGTGTCCTGAACTTAATTCGGGATCTGATGATTCCGGGATTTCGGTCTCAGGGTTAAACACGTTGGGTTTTAAAGCCCCGTCCTGTGGACCGAGTTCTTTGTTAAACGAAAGGAGGAATTAAGATGGATCTATCCGAGGCGATTCAAAGAAGGGTAACGATCAGAAGGTGGAAACCGACGCCGGTGGAAAAAGAGAAAATTGTAAGGGTGTTGGAGGCGGGCAGGCGGGCGCCGTCCTGGGGAAACGTTCAGCCATGGCGATATATTGTAGTCCAGGATAAGGTTAAAATAGGCGAACTGGCAAAGGTTGCAGGTGGACAGCCGCACATTAGTACTGCTCCGGTTGTTATTGTTTGTTGTGGCTTAACGGAAGCCTTCTCTCAGAAGATGCATCGAGAGTCTTTGAAGCAGCTTATAGAAGCGGGTGTGATGGACTGGCCAGACGAAGTTCTGGATCATGTCGTCCTGGGAAGCGATTTATTTGCGCCCTACCGTCTTGGAGAACAGGTGATGACCATCAAAGCGGGTGAACAGATTATGATTTCTCTGGCCTATATGACCCTAGAGGCTGCCAATCAGGGTCTGGGGTGTTGTTGGATGGGAGCGATATCACCCAAAAATGCTCACCAAGTCATGAACTTGCCGAAAGACTTATTTGTCCATGATTTTTTTCTTTTGGGATATCCTGACGAGGATCCCAAGCCTAGACCGAGAAAGGAGCTTGACGAAATCGTTTTCTGGGAGAAATACGGATGATCTGAATCTTCGAACAACGTTCCTCCCCTTCCATTTCCATTCTGCCCACCAGCAGTCATAGAAATGAGTGCCGATCATTTGCGGATGACTCTTGCGGACACTCTTTGTGAGGCTTGGAATTGCGAATGGGTGACACAAATTGACTTCCCGGCCCTTCCTTCAGCATCTCTAAATTATTAAAAATCACACAATATCAACAGCTTATGCTCATCTTTTAGATTTGGCATTAAACGTGCACTATCTCCCAATTAAAGAAAATCAATCAAAGGGGGATACCATGGTTCAATATTTAGAGCTTGTTTTAAAGCGGGATTTAGCCTCTGTCTGGGGGCTGTTTTTTGGAAAAACATCGGGAATGGACAAAGAAGAGAAGACTGAAAAGCCGGATTGGAAAGAGAAGGCTGGAAAGAATTGGTACTATTAAACCTGCCTGATAGGCTTAATCCCGCCATTTCGAATAAGAAACTACTTCTCTTCAATTAGCATCGAACTCCTCTGGAAATGCCAGGACACCTCTTTCTCCCTTCAGCTTGATATTGGGCGCCATTCCTTTATCACAGATGGGTTATCTTCGTCAGGAAAGATTAGCCAAGGCATCGCGTAACCCTCCCCCTGGATGAACCTGACCGGCCACGGTTCCTCCATCCATTGCTTGCTTCGTTTGCCCCTTGTCTTGTACAATTGTTGCTGGTGAACCAAGTTTGCTCACCCCCCTTCTCGGCTTGAAAAAGAGAATTATCTTGACAAGAAATTGTATACAGTATACATTTTAAAGGTCCCTTTGATCTTAGATCTCTTGCATAATCCCTTTAAATCACTGTATATATTGCAAACCCTCAGTTTACATCCGAGAAAGTGTTCAACACATTGGAAGAGAAATAGAACCATAACCTGGAGGAACACATGAGGCTACCGCCGTTTCAGTATCTTGAACCTGCGAATGTGGAAGAAGCGCTGTCCATGATCAGTATCCACAAAGAGACGGTAAAGATCATGGCAGGTGGAACGGATCTCTTGAATCGAATGAAGTTGAGGCTGATTGAGCCCGCCTTCGTCATGAATATCGGCAAGCTCAGGGAAATGGACGGGATAGTCATCGGCGACACCGAAACTGTCATTGGCGCTAACACGCGGCTGAAAGACATTGCCGGTGCGCCGCTCGTCAATAGAAGATTCAGGGCGCTCGCGGAAGCCGCCTTCCAGGTGGCGTCACCGACGATCACCAACATGGCGACCATAGGCGGCAATCTCCTCCAAAACACACGATGCATGTACTATGACCAGTCCGGAATGGTGCTCAACGGGCTCGAACGCTGTCACAAAAGGGGCGGAAGCGTATGTCTGGCCGTCAAAGGCAGTAAACGCTGCTTCAGTGTCTACCAGGGTGACGTGGCGCCGGCGCTCATCGCGTTCGATGCGCGGTGTGTCGTTGAAAAAAAAGGTTCAGCACGCACGGTCTCTATAACCGAGCTATTTACCGGGAACGGAGCAACCCCCTTTGCCATGGGCGCCGATGAATTACTGACAAGGGTCATCATCCCTCAGCCCAAGGGCATTTACAGTTCTGCGTACCGGAAGTTGCGACTCCGGGGAAGCGTTGACTACCCGCTGGCGTCCGCGGCGGCTTTTGTCTCTGTCGCGAGCAACAGGAAGGTCACCACATGCCGCGTGGTTATTGGCGCCGCTGGAGCTGCTCCGAAGGTGATTGACGGGGCGTCTTGCGAAGCCGATTTGGAGGGTATTGCTCAGAAGGCATACGATTATGCTGAAGGGGTTGATAATCTCAAAATGCCCGGTGCCTACCGGAGGAAGATGGCAAGCGTCCTGGCGAAACGGGCCATCAAGGCGGCCATCGACGATGTTCAGGGAAAATAAGTTATAGGGTTTATTGTGTTCATTGAGTTCTTTGGGTTAACGCAAGAAACACAATAAAGATGACAAACCCAACAAACTCAGAATCTGTTTTGGGTTTATTGTGTCCGTTGGGTTTTTTTTGGTTAACACAACAAACACGACGAACTCAACAAACTCAATAAACTTGTGTGATATACGGAGGGGATGTGACATGAACGAGATGAAGAAAACAGCCATAACCCTGACTGTAAATAACGAAACCTACGATATGGTGGCCTATCCCAACCGGACACTCCTCGAGGTACTCCGCGACGATCTCCACCTCACCGGAACGAAAGAGAGTTGTGGCGAAGGAGTATGCGGCTCCTGCACGGTACTTGTTGACGGCACGCCGGTTCGCTCCTGCCTTACCCTCGCCGTCGCCGTACAAGGCAAAGAAATCACGACCATTGAAGGCCTCAGTGCAGGTGAAAAACTCCATCCCGTCCAGGAGGCCTTTGTGAACCACCATGCGATCCAGTGCGGATTCTGCAGCCCCGGCATGATACTGACCTCTTACGCGCTCCTCAAAGAAAACCCAAGGCCCACGGAGACCGAGATACGCCGCGCGATTTCCGGGAACGTGTGCCGCTGCACGGGCTATGCGAAAATCGTCGAAGCCGTAAAATCACTCGCTGAGGAGGGGAAATAGGCCATGGAAAAGTTCTCCTATATCGGAAAAGATACGAAACGGATCGACACGGCCTCCAAGGCAACGGGTGAAGCCCTCTTCGCGGCAGACCTTGCACTACCCCGGATGCTCGTCGGAAAGGTGCTCAGATCCCCCCATGCCCACGCGCGGATCGTGGCGATCGATACCGCAAAGGCGGAAAAACTCCCCGGCGTCAAAGCCGCCATCACCGCGAAGGATACTTGCGGCGACAAGTGGGGTGTTTTTAAATACACCCAGGACCAGCAGTTTCTTCCCACCGAGAAGGTCCGTTATGTGGGTGAAGAGGTCGCCGCGGTGGCCGCCGTTGACGAAGACACAGCGCTGGAGGCGCTCTCGCTCATTGACGTTACCTACGAAGTACTCCCGGCGGTCTATACCATCGAGGATGCGCTGGCGCCCGGCGCCCCTCAGCTCCATGACGTCTATCCCAATAACATCAATGTCCACGTCGTCATTGACGTGGGAGACGTTGAAAAAGGTTTCACCGGCTCCTATCTCGTCAGGGAAGATACCTTTACCGCCCCGGAAGATTCTTATTTCCAGGGGGAACCCTACGCGGTGGCGGCGCAGTTCGACCACGCGGGAAACCTTGAAATATGGATGCCTAACGCCGGGCCCCATCTGAAGGCAAAACCCCTCTCGAATGTGCTCAAGATCCCTCTCAACAAGGTCAGGGTACGCAAAATCACCATCGGTGGCGCCTTCGGAGGCCGTTCTGAAATATCTCCTGCCGACGTGATCTGTGCGTTCCTCGCGAAGAAGGCCCAACGGCCGGTCAAGATCGTCTACACCCGGGAAGAAAACACAGTCTGCACGCGACAGGCGCACTCGATGATCACCAAGATAAAAACCGGCGTCGATAAAGAGGGCAGGGTTGTGGCCCGTGACATTACCTGTCACATGGACGGCGGCGCATACAGCTCCACGGGCCCCATCGCGACCTCCGTGCCGTTCCTCTGCATGGAACAGGCCTACCGGATGGAGAACGTCCGGTATAACGGCTACCGGATCCTCACGAACAAGCCTATCCGGGGTATGTTCCGCACCCACGGCAGGGCCTTTGCCTGCGGCGTTGACGTCCAGCTCGACATGATCGGCGAAGCGATGGGAATCGACCCGCTGACGATGCGGCTTCGCAACGCCAGGCAGACCGGGGACACCACGCCGACGAAGTCCTATGTGGCAAGCTGTGGCCTGACGGAAACGATTGAGAAAACGGGTAAGATGTCGCGGTGGACAGAGAAATTCGGGAAACTGCCGCCCTACCATGGCATTGGTATTGGCTGCAATTCAGTACAGACCGGTTTCCCCATGGGGATCAGGGGTGGGTCGCAGGCCTTTATTAAACTCAACGAAGACGGCGGCGTGACGGTGATTACCGGCATCGTCGATAATGGCCAGGGCAATGACCACATGATCGTCCAGATCGCCGCGGAAGAACTGGGACTTACCCCCGATGACGTGCAGCTCATCACTGCCGATACGGAAGTGACCCCCAGCGACCCCGGCTCGTACTCGATGTGCGAGACCTTCATCGGAGGGAACGCGGTGCGCCTTGCCGCGCAGGATGTGAAGAAGAAACTTTTCAGGATCGCCGCTGGTGAGTTTGGTGTCAGCGAGGAGGAGCTGAGCGCGAGGAACCGGAAGATCTTTGTAACGAATAACCCCCAACAAACGATGAGCATCACAAAGGCGGTCCGGATCGCGCTTTCTCGCAACGAATCGATCAGCGGAGAAGGCTCCTACTGGCCCAACGTGGACGGGAAACGCGAATGGGTCAAGAACCCCTACGGCCAGCTCTCGGAGACCTTCTCTTTCGGCACCGTCATCTGCGAGGTGAAGGTCGATCCCGAGACGGGCCAGGTGGAGGTATTGGAGGTGACGGCGTCACAGGACGTGGGCTACGCGCTCAACCCGAAGGTCATCGAAGGACAGTTTGAAGGTGGCGTCGCTATGGGAGGCCAAGGCGGAATGCTCACGGAATACCTCCAGTGGCATGAGGGCAGGGTGTTGACCCCTACGCAGCTCGGCTATCTCGTGCCCCTCGCCATCGATATGCCGAAGATCAATAATATCATCGTTGAGACCATCGACCCCAACGGCCCTTACGGCGCGAAAGAGGCGGGCATGTCCGTCGCCATGAGCGCGGCGCAGGCCTACTGCGGCGCAATCTCCAATGCGGTGGGCGTCTCCTTCCACGAGTATCCCATTACGCCGGATAAAATACTGAAGGCCATCGAAGAGAAAAAGAAGCGAGGATGAGAAGGGTGAACCCCATCAGAAAGTCTTCGGCCGAAACGTGCCCCGCAAGCCCCGCCCTTATATGGGCGGGGAGCTTCACTTTCCAACGGGACGACTCACATGGGGCTTTGTACCACGTGTTGGCTCAGAAAGGAAGCTTATTTTCGTCCCCGCTACAAGCCCTGCACCGCATGGTGTACAGGGCAAGCAGCGGGCTTTCTAACGGGGTGAACCATGAAAATAGAGAAGATCGATCATATCTGTTTCGCTGTGAAAGATCTTGAAAAAACGAAAAAGGCATACCAAGAAGATTTTGGGTTAATCCCAACCTATGAATATATTGCAGAATCAGAAAAGATCAAAGTCGCCAGGTATTCTATCGGTGAGGTTGCGGTGGAGTTTATGGAATCCACTGCGCCGGATGGAGAAGTTGCTAAATTCATCGAGAGCAGAGGTGAAGGTGCCTACCTGATAGCCTATAAAGTAGATGATCTTTCAAAGGCAATGGAGGAACTCAAAGATAAAAATGTCAAACTCATCGATCGTCAGCCCAGGGAGCTCTTCGGGACCCGATATGCCTTCGTACACCATCCCAATAAGCTTCACGGCGTGCTTACCGAACTTCTGGAAGGGGATTTCGATATAAACAAGCAATAACACCATTCCGATCCCCCTCCCAGCCTCCCCCTTGAAGGGGGAGGAAGATAGCGATTCCCCTCCCCGTCAGGGGGAGGGAAAGGGCACGCGGCGGAAGCGCCTGCGTTGCGCGTGGGGGTGGGGTTCATTAGATACCTATTCAATTGTGGACCGATGAGCAAAAGGAGGGAGTGAGAATGAATGCGTTAGTTTTAGGCGGAACGGGGGGAATGGGCCAGGGAGTCGCCCGGGACCTCATTAAGCAGGAGCAGATCAGGAAGGTCATTCTGGGTGATATCCTTACAGACCCCGGCAGGTTGCAAGAGAAGTTGCGGGCCAGTGAAAAGGTATCGCTCAGGAAAATCGATGTGAACGACCACAATGGCTTGGTCAGCTCGATCAGGGATGCCGATGTGGTCGTCAACTGCGCAGGGCCATTCTACAAGACGGCAGTGGCAGTCGCCAGGGCAGCGGTTGAAGCAAAGGTGAATTATATCGATATTTGCGATGACTATGAGGCGACTGAGATTCTTTTTGCATCGGATATCGATAGGGCCGCTCGGGAAGCGGGGATCACCGTCCTGACGGGAATGGGATCGGATCCGGGAACAAACAACGTCATCGTCAAGTGGTACGCCAATCGACTGGATCGGGTTGATGAGATCGCCTTATTCTGGGTCGTCAGTATCGCCGAGCTCGCGGGTGCAGCCTGGGATCATAGCCTCCATATGACCTTAGGCAAAATCCCCCAGTACTTGGACGGTAAGCTGGAATATGTTGAAGGAGGGACCGGCCTAGAGACGGCTCAATTCCTTGAACCCCTTGGTACGTGTCAGGTTCGCTATGTGGGTCACCCTCAGCCACTCACCATCCCCCGCTATATTCAAGGGGTGAAAAGAGTGGTGATCAAAGGGGCGCTCATTCCTCCTTGGGTAGACGAACTCATCAAAGAACAGAAGGAGACAGGTTTTCTCAGTAAAGAGCCGATAGAGGTCAAAGGGACCAAAGTCGTCCCCTATGATCTGACTTTGCGGCTCTGGAATGCCATTCCCAATAACCGGGATAAAGGACCTTTCGCTTCCGGCTTGAAAGTGATCGTCAAGGGAGAGAGGGAAGGAAAACAGGTGACCTACACGGCCGACATCGTGGGCAGGATGGCGCCGGGAACAGGACTTCCCGCCTCGATCGCAGCTCTGATGCTGGACGCCGGCGATGTCAAGGTCAAGGGAGTGGTTGCCCCGGAGGGCTGCATCGATCCGGAAAAGTTCCTTGCCGAATTACTCAAGAGGGGCGCCAGAATACATCAAACGGAAACGATCAAGTCCATGCTTGAAGTTTAGTATCAGGCTGCTGAAAAACGCCCATCTGCTGCGTTTCCCGCTACGCCTCTGGCCGACTCACCAACTCGTCGGCGTGGCAAGATGTCGCTCTTTATTCGTCGCGACGCCACTCTCAGGGTTTCGGGGGCCTTGCATTTGGGCATTTTTGAGCAGCCTGGAAAGAGTTGCTTATTCAACAACCTGATGGCCCTGGAATGTGAGGAGGAGGAACTTTATGTCTATGAAAGAGATTAAGAAACTAAACATAGCGAAAAGTCTGGAGCTTTTTGGAGAGGCCACGAAGATTATTCCCGGAGGAGTCCTGGGTGCCAGAAAACCCAGTGATTTTATCGAAGGAGAATATCCCATCTTTCTTGAATGTGGCAAGGGCTGCAGATTAACCGATGTTGATGGAAATGAATATATCGACTTCCTCTGTGGCTATGGGCCGATCATCCTGGGCTATCGAGAAGAGGAAGTGGATGAAGCGGTGATCAGGCAAATCAGAGACAAGGGCTTCTGCTTCACGCTCACGCAGAGGTATCAGAATCAGCTCGCGAAGAAGCTGAGCGAACTCGTCCCCTCCTCCGAAATGAGCATTTTTTTAAAGACCGGTTCCGATGCCACCACGGCAAGCATCCGTATTGCAAGGGCATACACAAATCGCATCAAGGTCGTGCGCTGCGGCTATCACGGATGGCATGACTGGTGCGTCGAAATGAAAGGGGGCATTCCTGAAAAGTTCTACGAAGATGTGTATGAATTTCGTTACAACAATCTCCATCAGCTCGAGGATTTGATGGTGAGATATGGCGATCAGACCGCTGCCATCATTATGACCCCATTTGGGCATCCCAACCATCAGAAAATGGAAGAACCTCAACCGGGTTTTCTTGAAGGAGTGAGAGAAATCGCTACCCGGTACGGCGCAGTGCTCATCTTTGATGAAGTCCGCACCAATTTCAGGCTCAGCATGGGGGGCGCCCAAAAGCTGTATGGAGTCACGCCGGACTTATCGGTCCTTGGAAAGAGTATGGCCAACGGATATGCGATCAGTGCCGTCAGCGGAAAAAATGAGGTCATGATGGCTGCAGAAAAGAAGCTTTTCATATCGTCCACCTTCTTCCCGAACAGTGATGGTTATGTTGCCGCCCTCAAGACCATTGAAATCCTGGAACGTGAGAATGTGATTGACCACATATGGGAAAAGGGTAACCGCTTTCTGGAGAAAGTTCGGGATATCATCGGCAGGTATCCTGTGGGAGCGGAACTGACCGGTGTTGCACCGATGTTTTATATCACTTTCAAAAAGGATGCAGCGGAGACTCACAGAAAGAGACGGGATGATTTCTATACTCAACTTATCCGCAAGGGCATCTTTTTGCACCCACACCACCACGGATACATCAGCTACAGACATACCGAACAGGATCTGGGCATGACTGTTCAAGCCATCGATGAAGCCCTGGCCTACGTAAAAGATAAACATCAAAAATAGCCTGTTCAATGAAATAAAAAGCCATCATTTTCGCTACGAGGGACGGGAGGACCTTCTGAAGATATAAATTACCTATTGACACATCAACCTAAGTGATGTATATTTTTATACATGAAAAGCTTAAAGAAAAAACCCATTCAGATCTATATTGAGCCCCAGCAGGATTATGTTTTGGGGAACCTTGCCAAAAAGAGAGGAATATCCAAAGCGGAGATCATCCGAAATAGTCTTGACAAGTTTCTAAGAGAGATCCCCTTGGAAGAAGATCCTGGAATGGGTTTGGTTGGACTTGGAAAATCTGGTCAGAGGGATCTCTCTGATCATCATGATAAATATCTTGCCAAATATGCGAGACCAAAGAAAAAGTGATGATGCTCGAGGATATATTTGTAGATAGTAGTGCTTGGATTGCCTTAGCCGATAAAGATGATTCACACCACAAGCAGGCCGCTTCAAGTTATCTCCCGATTTTTAAGGATCATAAAACTTTAATCACAAGCAATCTCGTCGTCGCCGAAACCTATATCGTCCTCCTAAAAGAACTGGGGCATAAGGCAGCCATCGAATTTCTTGAGAGAATAAAGGCAAGCCCAAGGATTTTGAAAATCTTTTCAAACGAGAACATTGAAGCGGAGGCTGAAGGGATATTAGTGAAGTATATCGATCAGGAGTTCAGTTATGTAGATGCTGTCAGTTTTGTGATCATGAAGAGGCAAAAGATTAAAAAGGCTTTTTGCTTTGATAAACATTTTGTGACAGCAGGTTTTATGAATGTCCCGTAAACTCCCTCAGTGCCTCAGAAAACAATTCTCAAAACTAAAAACGAGCAAGCCAAAACAGATCCCTATAGACGAGAATGGGTTTGGTAGAAAGAGAAAGCGCTTCCGTGGGACGGACAATTATAGAGAAGCCTCAGAGTTATCGGAAAGATTTGAGGGAAAAGAGGACTTCTACCCGAATTCAATAAAATGCCCCTCTTTGTTTTCAATGCAGATTTCAACCAGATATCTTCAGTTTTAGCAAAGTGTAGGAAGTGGCAAGATATATTCATCTTCCGATACCGCCAAAACCTGGGACCGTGGAGTATTTCCTGTAACTGTTGACTAACAGATTTTGACCATAATGCATGACTTTAATCGTTACCTACAATACTGGTCTAAAACCTTTGTCTATTTGGTGGCCTTTTTTTCTTGACATACAACCCCCTTTTTTATATGCTCAACTCGCTTTAATGCAAGGCCCGACGGACGCCACAATTTCGATGCGATCTTGTGTGCAGATAGTGATCAGGAGGGGTGGTCGAGAAGCACATCATTTCCTAAAAGGAGGCAGGAAGATGGACTGGGAAGTGAAATATTATCCGGAATACTGGGATGGGAAGAAGCTGGCTTATCCCCATGTGCCAAAAGAATCGCCGAAGTTCGCCAGGAGTATGACCGTTGGTAACCTCATCTTCGTTTCTGGCTGCACCGGCCAGGATACGATTACCGGCAAACCCACAGCAGAAAAATTTGAGGACCAGATGATCATGGCCCTGACCAAGGTCAAAATGGCCATGGAAGAGGCGGGAAGCTCCATGGAGAACGTCGTCAAGACCGTTATGCTGGTCAAACGACTGGCTGATTACCCCAAGATGCGCAAGACAGAGGTGGAGTTTTATCAGAAGCATGCACCCTATCTGGTAGAAAACCCTCCGGCAAGCACGTTCATCGCTCCCGCCTCTCTGGCAAAGCCCGAGTTCCTGATCGAGGTTGACGTGATTGGCGTCATCAACAGAAACGCACCTGACTGGAACGTCAAATATTATGCGGAATACTGGGGCGGCAAGAAGCTGGCTTATCCGCATGTGCCAAAAGAACACCCCAAGTTTGCCCGAACCGAGGTGGTTGGGAACCTGGTGATTGTCTCAGGCTGTGAGGCCCTAAATCATGACACGGTGAAGGTGGAAACGAGCGACTTCAAAGAACAGACAAGGATCTGTTTAGAGAAGATTAAAGTCGGTATGGCAGAAACGGGCGGTTCTATCGATAACCTGGTCAAGACTTACGTTCTGCTTAAAGATATAAAGGATTACCCTCGTATACCGAGAGGTGGAGCAGGAGTTTTTCAAGAAACATGCCCCCAGATTTAGCCAAGAACCCGCCCGCCAGCACCGTCATTAATGTCAGCAGTCTGGCACTTCCTGAGTTTCTGGTGGAGGTTGAGGCTTTCGGAGTGATTGATCAAAAGACTCCCGGCTGGACGACGAAATACTATCCAGGAAGCAAAGAAGCTTCCAGCAGCGCTTCAGCGGGCAAGCTGCTTTTCCTTTCCGGTTGTGATGGATCGAATCCCAAAACCGGTAAGATGGAAACCGCAGTCATTGAACAGCAGATCAACATCGCTCTGGATAAGGTTAAAGCAGCCCTGGAACGAGCCGGGAGTTCAATGGAAAAGGTGGTGAAGACCTTTATGCTCCTGAAGCACCTGGAGGATTATCCCAAGATGCGCAAGGCAGAGGTGGAATATTATCAGAAGCATGCGCCGCACTTGGTTGATAACCCTCCGGTCAGCACCTTCATGCAACTGATCCAGCATGACAAATCCAGAGGCGCTGTTTGAGATAGACGTAACAGCCGTTCTTTAGGTTGAAGCAAGATGCAATTGATTTACGTTGGTTCGGGCCGAAGTCCGTATGGATTGATTTTACCATGTTTGAGAATTCTTTTTGGACGGTTTTTCTTGACCTATGACCCATAATCCCTTTTTTGTTTTATAGTTAGCCCATCATTTTGTTTATCCGTTGGAGTCGGCATATATTATATAATGATCACTGTACTCAGGAGGGTGAAGGTCTCTTAGCTCGAATTTAAGGAGGGATTGATGGAATACCGGAATCTTGGCAATTCAGGGCTCAAGGTGTCAGTTCTGGGGCTGGGAGCGAACAATTTTGGCTGGTGGATAGACGAGCAGCGTTCAACGACAGTCATCAACCATGCCCTGGAACTCGGCATCAATTTTATTGACACCGCGGACTGGTATGACAATGGTCGGTCGGAGGAATATATCGGTTCGACGCTTAAAGGGAGACGAACAGGGGTTCTTATCGCTACCAAATTCTCCCAACCCATGGGGGAAGGTCCCAATGATCGCGGCGGTTCGCGCTGGTATATTAAGAGGGCGGTGGAGGCCAGCTTGAAACGGCTCAACACCGACTATATTGACCTGTACCAGATGCACCATCCTGACCCAACGACGCCCATTGAAGAAACGTTGCGCGCTCTTGATGACCTTGTGAAAGCCGGCAAGGTGCGCTACATCGGTTGCTCCAACTTCAACGGGTGGCAACTTTCCGAGGCGATGTGGACATCCCGAGTCAACAACTTGAATTCCTTTGTAACGGTGCAGCCTAGGTACAACCTCTTTGAGCGCCAGATTGAGCAGGAGCTGGTGCCCTGCTGTAAGGCACACGGAGTTGGAGTCATACCTTGGGGTCCCCTAGCAGGGGGATTCCTGACCGGTAAGTACCGCCGTGGCGAACAACCCCCGCCCCCGGCTTCGGGTGCAAATCCCGCTAAGGCCTTCACCGAATTGTATAATGCTGTTATCACAGACGTGAACTGGGAGAGACTCGGGAAGCTTGACGCCTTTGCCAAAACCCGGGGGCACAAGGTGAGCGAGCTGGCTATTGCCTGGCTGCTTTCGCTTCCGTGGGTGTGTTCGGTCATTGCCGGCGCTACCACGCCGGAGCAACTTGATGCGAACTTAGCCGGGGCCCACTGGAAGTTGACCGCAGAGGAAGTTACCCGGATTGAGCAAATCTGAGCCTCCGCTGGGTTCGTTCATCTTCGGCGGGAAAGTACGATCACCAAAGACTACCCTTAACCCTGCTTCGTTAGATGTGCCCGCCCCGCACTAACCGTGTCCACGTTCCCCTGCCCACGGCATAAAGATTCGCTCAGCAAGAACTACGGCGGCGAACAAAAGAATGCCAAGTACACTCAGTGCAACCAATGAGGCCCATGCCAGGGGGCTGTTGATCTGCGAGTTTGCAACCATCAACAGGTTACCAAGCCCCTCCGTCGATCCAACGAATTCCCCGATGACCCCGCCGATCACCGCCAACGTTACAGCCACCTTGGCGCCTGAGAACACGAAGGGCAGCGCCGCCGGGAACTGAATCTTCCTGAAAATCTGGAACCTGGATGCACGAAGGGACCGGGCGAGATCGAGCAATTCGGGAGGAGTCGACTGCAGGCCTGCGGCTGTATCCACCACAACCGGGAAGAAGGCCACCAAGAAAGCCACCGCGAGCTTGGATTCCAATCCGATTCCAAGCCACACCAGTATGATGGGTGCCACGGCCACCTTGGGGATAGACTGAGTGCCAACCAAGAGGGGGTAGAACGTCAGGCTCAGGATCCTTGAACTGGTCAGGGCCACGGCAATGGGGATGCCCAGCACCATCGCCAGCGCAAAACCGTAGAGGCATTCCTTGAAGGTAATCCAGCCTTCTGACAATAGCAGTGCGTGCTTGTCGACAATGGCACCGAGAACTAGGGTGGGCTTCGGCAGGACCACTGTTGATACGTTGAATTGGACTACATAAAATTGCCAGACGGCAACCACCAGCATGATGCCTAAAACCGGGAAAAAAATCTTTGAGAGGGTTTGTGTGGTCATCTTGTGACGCTGGTTGTTACGCCAGGGGTCATGCATGCCGTTTTTGTCACACCTAAGGCAATACTCGCGTTCATCTGGAACTCGCAGAAGTGCTCTGTGTATCGGATTTCGGATGAGCGAGGATAAGGGAAATCGATCCTTAACCGGGTGGCAATTTGAGCCGGTCGCGTGGTAAAAACCAGCACCTGATCCGAGAGATAAATGGCTTCCGTGATGCTGTGAGTGACGAACACGACTGTCGCATTGGTTACTTTCCGGATGTCCAGCAGAATGTCGTTCATCTCCATCCTGGTGAGCTCATCCAACGCTCCAAACGGCTCATCCATCAGCAAAAAAGACGGTTTGTGGATGATGGCCCTGCAGAGCGCGGCCCGTTGCTGCATGCCTCCTGAGAGTTGGTTCGGCCACACTTTTTCGAAGCCTCCCAGGCCGACGAGCTCAAGCAGCTCCAGCGCCCGCCGCCGGGCGTCCGAGTTCTTCTGCTTGAGGATCTCCATGGGAAACAGCACATTATCCAGCACGGTCCGCCAGGGCATTAGGTTAGGCGTTTGAAATACGAAGCCGAAATCGGGATGCGGACCAGTAACATCCTCTCCCCGAATTTGTACCGTTCCTTGCGATGCATTGGTTAGACCCGCAAATATTCGAAGTAAGGTTGTCTTCCCGCATCCACTCGGCCCAAGGAAAGAGACAAGTTCCCCTTCCTCGAACTCGCAGGATATCCCGTCAATAACAACCAGGGGCTCTTTGTCCCGCCGCTCAAAGACCTTTCGCACATTTTCTAAGCGGCCGAACGGCGTTTTAGTGTTTCTCTCCCCCCCATGGCTTCGGTCACGACTTGTCGCCTTTCCTGCCGTCCTGATGGTTGCTAAGGAAAAACTGGGGGCTCGGGCAGAAAGCCGGTTGCATAGAGATCTTCTGGTTTCGGCGGAGAACCCGTGACACTCAGATTTGTGAGTACGAACTCAAGGCTCGCCTTCATCTTGGCCGGAGCAAACCAGCCCAGACCGTTCTTCTGGGTATCGGGAACGATGGCGAGATTCTTGAGGACACCAAGCTCAGCCACAATGGTGCTACGGTCGAGCCCCTTGGCATACTTGAGCTGGCGATCGGCGGCGTCTTCGGGATTCGACAGGGCGTCTTTCCAACCCCGCAGAGATGCTCGCACGAAAGCCTGCACGACCTTGGGATTCTTCTTCAGATACTCCTCCTTGGCCCCGATGCCGTTGGAATAGAGGACCAGTCCGTGGTCTCCCAAAAGGAAGGTCCTCAGTGTTGCCCCTTTGACTTCACGCTCGAGCGACGGTTTCGACATGAGAAAGAACTCAATCGATTTGAGCTGACCACTCAGCAACATCGTGGCCTTCGCAGCCGGCGCAACATTAACTACCTTTAGCGTATTGGGATCCAGGCCATGCATCTTCATGAAGCCTTTGATCACGTTGGGGACGAAACTCCCCGAACTGCTCCCCAACTCCAGTCCCTCTAGATCCTTTACTTTTGTGACGTTGGCGCCCGGATCGAGCGAGAAGATCGCAAAAGGGGGCTTCTGGTAGTTGACGGCGACCATTTTGATCGTAGAACCGCTCGCTCGACCGAGAACAATCCCGACGACGTCGACGAACCCAATCTCAGCCAGCCCCGATTCTACGGCCTGCATCACCTGAGCCGTCCCCTGGCCAGGTATGATTTTTACATTCAGGCCTTCTTCTTTGTAGTAGCCCTTATCAAGGGCTACGTACCATGGGGCGTGACGGCCCAAGACGATGAAATCCAGAGAAAAAGTGATGTCAATCGGACTGGCTGCAAATGAGGCCGAGCTTCCAACAACCCCCCAGACGAGAACGGTGGCAACAAAAACTGCAAAAAGGCAACCCATTTTTTTGCGCATAGAATCCCCCTTTCCTTCGGTTGAAGATAAGTTAATTTGGAAAACGATATCTCACCCTGCGGAAATCTTTTTAAAAAGTTTGTCAGGCCACTCCGCTTTGAATCGGAGCTATTCGAGCAGATAGGCGATGGCTCTTGCAGGCGCCCCGTCTCCCGCCTTCATTCTTATCGGCAGGCAGATCAGGTAGATTCTTTTGTTCAGCAGGTGTTTGGCCTCGCTACTGATTTCTTCTATCAGTGGGATACCATTGCCCAGCAAAAGGTTATGTGCAGGGTTCGTTTTGTCTCCGTACTGATCGATGCTGAAGAAGTCGATGCCTACGGATTTGACTTTTTTCTGCACGAGCCATTCTGCTCCGCTCTTTTCCAGATACGTATACTTCGAGTTGATCCATGACTCCCCAAGATGGTTGGAACAGCCCGTGTAAAGAATGACGATGTCTTCAAGCCGGACCAAGTCCGAAAATTTCTTCAGATCATCCGCGCCAATACCGGAACCGATCTCTTTGAAGGAGAGGTCTAGAACGACGCCTTCACCCATGAACCGATTCAAGTCCAACTCTTCCAGAGGCTTACCCTCATTCGACAGATGACGGGGTGCATCCACGTGGGTTCCGTGGTGCGTGGCCATGGTGATCTTGTGAACATTGAATCCTCCCTGCTCGACGCTTGAGACCTGTTCGAGTTGCACTGGGAAACTTGCCGGATAGTAGGGCATCTTCTCCCAGACTGGATTAGAGAGGTCATAATACCTTCCTTTGAATTTAGGAACCGGTTCCATGCTTGAATCCTCCTCTGATTATAAGTTAACAGGCGGGACCCGTGTTTCTTCCAACCGAACGATAAAAGGGAAAGAAAAAAATTCCCTTTGGGCGGATCAAATATACGAAAAAACGGAGCGGTCTGTCAAGCAAAAATCGAAAAATGACCGCGAGCCGAAGAGACATCGACTCGAATGTTGTTATTGAGATAAGAACTTGCTTTGGACGAAGTGAATATGCAAAAGCAAGTCCTCACAGTTTGAGTAAACAGGATTGGGTACGACCGAGTCCGGATTAATCGACATAGTAAAAGAGTCCCCCCATATGCTGAGACTTGGGTGAATACACCTCAGAGGGCAGTGATGTCACAATTTCCAACTCTGGCTGCTCTATGGCTGAACCCATTGATTGGATAGTAGATCTGATTTCCTCTTGTCAGCAATGAGTTCAGTTAGGAATTCGCTCATTCTCTCTTTCATTCGGAAACCAATAAGTCTTAGTGCCGATCGATAGGCTGACTTTGTAGATGTTGTGCCTCCCCCCCCTTTGATAGACTCCCTGCGATAATCGTCATTTTCAAATCTTGCCAAACAATATAACGCCTTAAGTAATCATTGACAATAAAGTTACCCATGCGAATAATGCGTCATGAAAAATAATGGATTGTATGGGATGCCTCTATCCATATAATTCATGTTGACTTTCCCAAGCAGAATCATTAGGATTTAATTGAAACATGAAGTTTTAGTAGGCTAAATTCAATACCATATAAAAATAATGGTTGTGATCTCCAAGTAGAAAGAGGGTTTACTATGAGAATGATCGATACCCATTTCCACATCGGCGTTATCCCCCACGAATGGCAGCATATCCTCGGGCTCTGTGAATTGGACACGGTGATCGTTCCCTCGGATCAGATGATTCCCGACTATTCTACCCTAGACATGGTGAAGGATCATTACGACCGAATCCTCACGGAAAAAACTGAAAATGCCCATGACTTTGGGATTTTCAATGTCTTTTTGGCCGTCACATATCCCATGTGGGGGCTCCCATTGTCCCTGCTGGATAAAGGGATTGAGCTCTTGGAACAGTATATCGGGAAACCTCGCGTCGTAGGGGTCGGCGAGGCAGGAATGGATACGGTTACCGTTGAGCATGAGGAAGTCGTGTTCAAGGCAATGGTCGCTTTTGCGAAGGAACACAAGGTGCCTATTATCATCCACACCCCGCCCCCGCGCCATTCCCCCTATCTTGGCCGTGAGAAAACGGATTATGACAAACGGAAGGTGATGGAACGGATTATCAAAATTCTTGTCAATTCCGGAATCGATCCTAAAAAGGTGATCCTCGACCATATGAACAAGGAAACCCTTGAGATGGCCTGGGGCTATGAGTCCTGGCTGGGCCTGAGTTGCTGTTTGGACAAACTGAGCGGCCCTGAGATCGTCTCCTTTTACAGGGAGTACGGGCCAGATCGCTTTATCGTCAATAGTGAATGGGGATTCTCTGGAGGGGGTAACCGATCTGTCCCCAAGGTAGTTGTCGATATGAAGGCCGCGAATGCGCCTCTTGAAGATATCCAGAAGATGGTTTTCAAAAATGCAAAAACTTTCTTCAACCTGACGATCTGATTTTTTTGCCAAATCGTCTATTCTCAAATTCTCACTCAAGAAGATTCCGAGACCTTAATCCCCTCAGTTGTGATCTATCCATTTGTGTTAACCTGACTGCTTTTTGTGTAATGCAGGAGAAAGAAATTTCTGCGAAATAAACCCAGATCAATGCTCTCCTTACTACACTCACTTTCTCATGGTGATCATCAATGTATTACATCAATTGATTCCGGGGACTTGCGAAAGAAATAACCGAAGGGGACTCGGAAAAACTCCATTTTACGAATGCTCAATAGCTGCTATCTATCCTTCGTTTTTAGACCCCGTAAAATGTTTCGATACGATTCTTCTATTGAATCTGGATCCGTGATACCAGTAATCGTCGACGTCAAGAGTTGCCCAGAGGGAAGACTTCTGAAGCCCTTAGCCATCAAATTAGCCACCCCTTTCTCTTGAGGCGTCTAGAGGGTTCTTATTAATCTTTTGACCCCCATCCTGCTTAGAAAATCTTCCAGAACTTCTCCGACGCCTCTTCTCGCCTTGACACCCATTTTATATTTTGTTATCCGTTGTATGTGAGAAAGGTGAATGAGAGAATGATGCGTGATCAAGCAGTTTCCGGCGACGCTTCTCCGAATACCGTTTTCAGCAATGCCACCCTTTTCAACGCTTTCACCAGAGAGTTTATCAAAGGCCAATCCCTCTGGGTCAAAGACGGCATCATTGCCTACGTGGGTCGTGCGGCCGAATTTCCCAAGAGTGAGAAGACCGTAACGATCGACGCAGATGGAATGGTCCTTCTTCCCGGATTGATTGATGGCCACACCCACACCTTGAGTCACCGGTACAGTGTCGAGGAATTCATCAAGCACGCGATTCCATCCGGTGTCACAACGGTGATTACAGAAACCATCGAACTTGCGACCATCGCGGGGAAAGATGGCATAGAATATTTTGCAAAAGGGTTGGAAGGACAACCGATCCGATTGTATTACACGGTCGCGCCTCTCTGCGGTCTCACCCCAACAGAAGAAATCATTGCCCCGACCCTTGAAGAATTTGAGTCCATCCTGAAAGACCCCAAATGTCTCGGCATCGGCGAGATCTATTGGGGGAACCTTTTCTTAGAGGGAAAACAGGGAGAGCGATTGAAGGAGCTTATTTCGACGGCTCTGGAGATGAAGAAAGTGGTGGAGGGCCATACCGCAGGTGCAAAAGGACAGAAACTTCAGACCTATGCCAGTTTTGGTATCTCCTCGTGCCATGAGCCCATTACGGAAAAGGAGGTATTGGAGAGACTTCGGTTGGGTTACTGGATCATGATTCGGGAAGGGGGGATCCGGAAGGAACTGGAGGGAGTCAAGGGAATTTTCAAGAAGAAGATTGACTTTAGAAGATTGGCCTTGGCAACGGATGGGGTCGATCCCGAGGGATTTTTCACCGAGGGCTATCTTGACGCCTCTCTGAGGAGTTTGCTGAAGTTGGGGGTTCCGCCGAAGCTGGCTTATCAGATGGTAACCATCAATGTCGCAGAGCATTTCCGCCTTGACCCTCTCCTCGGGTCTCTTTCACCCGGGAGAATGGCTGATCTTCTAATCATTCCCAGCCCGAATGAATTTTCGCCCCAGCTGGTGATGTGCGACGGCAAGATTATTTTCAAGGATGGCAAATCCCTGGCGGGGCCACAAAAGGTCTTTTTTCCGGAAGCCATGTTTAACACGGTAAGAATCAAGGACTACTGTTTTCCTCCTGTCCCCAAAAAAGGGAAGGTCAGGACAATGGAACTGGTGACGAGACTGGTTACCCAGGAAAGAATCATCGATCTTGAAGATCCTGAGGAATCGAAAGATGTGGTCATGATCTTCGTCATCAACAGGCTGGGAACTGGAAAGGCCTTTATGGGTCTTCTCAAGGGATTCGGCCTTCAACGAGGAGCTTACGGGACGACGACAAGCTGGGATATGCCTGATATGATTGTCGTGGGATGTGATACTCAATCGATGGAAACAGTGATCGGAAGACTCGAAGAAATTGGAGGGGGATGTGCTTATGCAATCGGGAAAGAGATCGTTGCAGAATTACCCGCTCCTCTCTGTGGCGTCATTTCTTTAAAACCGATGGAGACGGTTGGAAGCGAGGTTAAGAAACTGGAAGAATCTCTGAAGAAGAACGGAGTCAAATGGGAAAAACCTATCCTCACGGTTGACACTTTCGGAACCCCCGCTATTCCAAGCTTAAGAATTACCGATCATGGATACGTCAGGCTAAAAGACCGGGAAATTCTTTCTCTGGAGATATGATGTTTTATTTCATGATCCATTCCAATAGATAAAAAACCTTGACAACCCGATCAATTATTGTTATTTGGAAATTTAGGCGTTAAGAACCGAAGAACCGGGCCCACAGGGTGGGGCTCTGAAACCCATTTTCTCTAACCCAAAACCCAGATCGAGAATTCAATAGATTGGACAAAGGCTTTTCTGCCATTGGCAAACACGTCTTTTACCTCCCCCATTCCCGTCAACCGCAGGCCCTGGTCCCGACCGAGGGCGGGGCAGGCAAAGGACGGGCTTTCTAACGGGGTAAACGTTGAAGGCAAAAAGCAAAAAGATGAAAGGAGGTGATCGGGGGGACATGGAACAGAGTTTTTTTGTAGTTTCATTTAACTCTTTTTCCGATAGAAGGAGGAGATTATGAAGGAGTACAAAGTTTTTCTTAGAGAGGATGAGATTCCGAAGCAATGGTACAATATCCAGGCAGACTTACCCAGCCCCCTGCAGCCGCCCCTCCACCCGGCAACAAAACAACCGATCGGTCCTCAAGACCTTGCCCCCGTTTTCCCCATGAATCTCATCGAGCAGGAGGTCAACACCAAGGATCGGTGGATTGATATCCCCCAAGAGGTGATGGAAAAACTCCTCATCTGGAGGCCTACTCCTCTCCGTCGGGCTCATGGATTAGAAAAAGCCCTGGGAACACCCGCCAGGATTTATTACAAGGATGAAGGGGTGAGCCCTCCAGGAAGCCATAAGCCGAACACAGCCGTTGCACAGGCTTATTACAACAAGGTTTTTGGGATTAAACGGATTGCGACAGAAACCGGTGCAGGGCAATGGGGAAGCGCCCTTAGTTTTGCTTGCGGTCTCTTCGGCCTGGAGTGTAAGGTCTATATGGTCAGGATCAGTTATGACCAAAAACCTTATCGCCGCTTGATGATGAATACCTGGGGAGCCAACTGTGTTCCCAGTCCGAGCAAAGACACCAATGTGGGGAGAAAGATTCTGGAGGCGAACCCGGATTCTCCCGGAAGTCTCGGAATTGCCATCAGCGAGGCTGTTGAAGACGCGGTCACGTCAAAGGACACCCGATACTCCCTGGGAAGCGTTTTGAACCATGTCCTCATGCATCAAACCATCATCGGTCTTGAGGCGAAGAAGCAGTTGGAGAAATTTGGGGAGAAGAAAGTCGATATCGTCACCGGGTGTGCGGGCGGGGGAAGCAACTTTGGTGGCCTTGCCTTTCCTTTTGTCCTGGATAAGATCAATGGTGCCAAGATTACCATTATTCCCGCGGAACCCACTTCTTGCCCCACCATGACCCGGGCGCCGTTTGTCTATGACTTTGGGGATAACGTAGGAATGGCACCCATGGTTCCGATGCACAGTCTCGGACATTCCTTTATCCCGGCACCCATCCATGCGGGAGGACTTCGCTATCATGGGATGGCTCCCCTCGTCAGCCAATTGATCGTTGACGAACTCTTGGAGCCTCGGGCTTATAATCAACTCGAGTGCTATGCCAATGCGGTCCTCTGGGCGAGGACCGAAGGGTTCATCCCCGCACCTGAGACCAGTCATGGTATCTCTGTCGTAGTTGAAGAAGCGAAGAAGGCGAAGCAAGAGGGAAAGGAAAAAGTCATCCTTCTCAACTGGAGCGGCCATGGCATCATGGACCTCGGTGGTTATGAATCTTATTTCAGCGGAAGGCTCGTTGACTACCCGCTACCACAGGAAGAGATGATGAAATCCCTGAAGGATATTGAAGGATGGCCGAAACCCAAGATTATGAAAATGGGTAAAGTCGTTGGATAAGTGAGTGATGGGATCCTACGGGCCTTTCGGGGCCCGTAGGATTTTTTATTAAATTCGCATCTGAAAACCCCTCCCTGTGCCTGCCTGCCGGTAGACAGGGACGGGGGTTCTCTACTGAACGAGCTTGTACCCAATTCCTTAAAGCCTGCCGGAACACCGATGATTGAAGAACATGATGCCCTGATCATCCGTTGCCCTCAGCTGGGTGGCGAGATTCCCTTCCGATATTGTCGAACCGTTAATGAACACCTGCCATGCCGGAGAATAATGGTCTGCTGGGAGTTTCGAATGGAGATATCAAAATTCATAGGGGAACATTATTCCGTTGATCAAGTCCAATGCGCCTTGACACCTCCGACCAAGACAAGGCTTGATACCATTCTCGAACTCATCGAAAAGGCCAAGAAGATCAAAGAAGAAGGAGAGTGACAGGATGCTGATCTCTGATCGATTAAGAAATATTAAGCCCTCGGGGGTGAGGCGAATCTTTGATTTGGCACGCCGGATGAAAGATCCGATCAATCTGAGCATCGGCGAACCCGATTTTGATATCCCGGAACCTCTTAAAGAGGAAGGCATTAAATGGATCAAAAAGGGGTTCAACAAATATACTCCCACCCAGGGCATCCCTGAATTGAGGGAAAAAATCGCCTCCCATTTAAAGAAGAAGGGGATCCATTTCGAGGAGGTCATGGTGACAGCGGGCGTGACCGGCGGTCTTCTCCTGGCCAGCCTTGCCCTGATCAACCCGGGGGATGAAGTCATCATCCCCGATCCGTTTTTTGTGATGTATGAGTATCAGGTTCTTCTTATGGGAGGGGTCCCTGTCTTCGTCGATACCTATCCTGATTTCCGACTGAAGGAGGAAGAATTCATCAAGAAATTATCGAAGAAGACGAAGTTCATTATCATCAACAGCCCGAATAACCCCACGGGGGCGATCTTTCCAAAGGAAGATCTGATGGGGGTGGTCCGGACCGCCCGGGAAAGAAATCTTTTAATTCTCTCCGATGACATCTACGATAACTTTGTTTTCGACGCCCCTTCGTGCCCCTGTATCGGACAATTCTATGAGAACACGTTAACGTTGGGCGGATTCTCAAAGGGTTGGGGGATGACCGGTTGGAGACTGGGTTATGCGGCCGGCCCTAAGGAGATCCTCCAGCAGATGATCACCCTTCAGCAATATACATTCTCCAGTGTCAACTCCTTTGCTCAGAAAGCAGCGATCAAGGCCCTGGACTTCAATGTGGAGGATTACATTAAAGGCTATAAAAAGAAAAGAGATTTGATCTACCATGGGCTCAAAGAAAAGTTTAATGTCGAAAAGCCACAAGGCGCTTTTTATATCTTTCCGGAGGTCCCGGGAGGAAACGGAGAGGCCTTTGTAGAAAAAGCCATCGAACAGAATCTCTTTATTGTGCCGGGTAGCGTTTTTTCCAAGAGAAATACCCACGTCAGGATCTCATTTGCAGCATCGGATGAAACCCTTCAAAAAGGCATTGAGACCCTTAATCGAATCAGCTAAAATTAAGGCAATAGATAAAATTCAGGTTTACCGCGGAGGCGCAGAGAACGCAAAGCATGTTTTGATGAACCAATCCCGCGAGATGCGGTATTGGTTCATCAACGCTTCCCCTTCGGGACCAGGCCTCATCTATGTTTCAAGGCTATAGCGCTGCAAGAATGTAGTTTGACTTAGGAGCAGACTTTTTATTTGGCGGCTCCTCACCGTCAAATAGAAAAATCACTCCTCCGCGTTCTCGGCGGCTCTGCGGTGAGATTTCTGAGAAAGCGGAATAGAGGGATAGATGCCAATCGATTTGCAGGCAGTGTGCGAAATCATTGAAAGGCACGGCTATCAAAAGGCTTCCCTGATCGGAATCCTCCAGGATATTCAGGGGGAAATGAGCTACCTTCCTCGAAAGGCATTGGTTCAGGTAGGGAAAAGCCTCGATATTCCCCTGACTCACATTTACGAAGTTGCGACTTTCTATAAGGCCTTCAGTCTCGAGCCCAGGGGAAAACATACCATCCAGGTATGCCTGGGAACAGCCTGCCACGTCCGAGGAGGGTCCAGAGTTCTCGACTATCTTGAGAATCGACTGAAGGTAAAACCGGGAGGAACCACAAAAGACCTATCCTTTACCTTGGAAAGTGTCAACTGTCTGGGGGCCTGCGCGTTGGGACCCATGATGGTGATTGATAAGAAATATTACGGAAAAATCAACACGAATAAGATTGAATCCATTCTGGAAAAATATCAGTCTCGAAATGAATCACCGCATCCAAAGTATCTCCGATCTTCGGAAGCTCCGCCAGTCCTTGAAAAAGTTAAGAGACAGGAATAGGCCGTCCGTCACAATCTGCGCAGGAACGGGCTGTCAGGCAACGGGTGCTTTAGAAGTGGTGGAGAAATTCAAACAAGAAATCTTAAGCCGGCATCTGGAGGAGAAAATTGATGTTCGCGCCAGCGGATGCCACGGTTTTTGCGAGCGAGGGCCCCTGGTGGTCATCCGGCCTGAGAAGATCTGCTACATGAATGTAGAGGCGACGGACGCGTCTCAGATTCTTGCGGACACGGTTCTCGATGGGAAAGTGATCGACCGCCTTCTCTACCAGGACCCCTTGACGAAGGAAAAGATCATTCACGAAGAGGAAATCCCATTTTACAAATTTCAGCAGAGGGTCGTTTTCGGGAGCAACGGAGAGATCGATCCAACTCGGATCGATGACTATATTGCGTTGGGCGGTTACCAGGGGTTGGAAAAGGTCTTATCCGAAAAAACCCCGGAAGAGGTTATTGAAACCATCAAACAATCCGGTCTGAGAGGCCGGGGGGGTGGAGGTTTTCCAACCGGCGCAAAATGGGAGTCTTGTCGAAAAGCACGGGGGAAGGAAAAGTTTGTCATCTGTAACGCCGATGAAGGAGACCCCGGCGCTTATATGGATCGGTCCCTGCTGGAGGGGAACCCGCACCGTGTGATTGAAGGAATGCTCATCGGAGCTTATGCCATTGGTTCCGGGGAAGGGTACGTTTATGTGCGCAATGAGTATCCCCTCGCTGTTGCAAATCTCAGCCGCGCTATCGACCAGGCGAAGGATTACGGTCTGCTCGGAAAGAATATTCTGGGGTCGGGATTTACATTCGTCCTCAAGATCAGCCGCGGGGGAGGGGCCTTCGTGTGCGGCGAGTCAACCGCCCTCATGGCTTCTCTGGAGGGAAAAGTCGGAGAGCCTCGGGCCAAATATATTCACACCGTCGAGCACGGCCTCTGGGATCAACCCAGCAACCTGAATAATGTTGAGACATGGGCCAATGTCCCCATCATCATCAACCGGGGTGTTGATTGGTATACCTCCATCGGGACAGAAGGGTCAAAGGGAACGAAGATTTTCTCGCTGGTCGGAAAGATTAACAATACCGGTCTTGTCGAGGTCCCGATGGGAATCACGTTGCGCCAGATCGTTTACGATATCGGCGGTGGCATTCCGGGAAGCAAGCGCTTCAAGGCCATCCAGACAGGGGGGCCCTCCGGCGGCTGTATTCCGGAGACGCTTCTTGACCTTCCCATCGATTTCGATCGACTTCAGGATGCCGGATCCATGATGGGTTCGGGCGGCATGATCGTCATGGATGAAGACAATTGTATGGTGGACATGGCTCGATATTTTGTTGGGTTTCTTCAGGAGGAATCGTGCGGCAAATGTGTTCCCTGCCGGGAGGGACTTCAACAGATGGGCGAGATCCTTAACCGGATCTGCGAAGGGAACGGGGGGAGGGAGACATTCAACTTCTGCAAAACCTCTCTCAGGTGATGGTTGACACATCGCTTTGCGGCCTCGGACTAACAGCACCCAACCCTGTCTTGTCAACCGTCCGATATTTCAGAGAGGAATACGAAGCCCATATTAGAGATAGAAAGTGCCCGGCCAAATACTGTAAAGGGCTTATCTCTCTTTCCATCGACCCTGAAAAGTGCACCGGCTGCGGAGCTTGTTTGAAGGTTTGTCCTGTGGATGCGATTGCCGGTGAGAAAAAGAAACCTCATCAGCTCGATGGAGATAAATGCGTAAAGTGCCGGGCCTGCTACGAGGCCTGTATGTTTGATGCAGTACTAATTCAATAACGATAGAGGTTGGAGGAGCATCCCGCTTCGCGGGATTTGAGGATAGAGGTTAATAATGTTTTGCCTCAAGCCTCAAGCGAAGCGCTCCTCGAACATCATTTGTGGTTCCGTTATGATCACTTTAACCATTAACGGCAAAAAAGTAAGAGCCAAAAAAGATACGACCCTTTTGGAAATCTGCCGGAAGATGTCCATCTCGATTCCGACGCTCTGTTATCATCCGGATCTCGGACCTCATGGTTCCTGCCGGTTTTGCACCGTGGAAGTATTCGAAAATGGAAAGGCCCGAATGGTGACCTCCTGCAATTATCCAGCTCGGGAGGGGATCAAAGTGGAAACTCATTCTGACAAGGTCATTCAGGCACGACGAGTTCTGGTCGAGCTTCTCCTGGCACGATGTCCTCAGGTTCCCTTCGTTCAGAATTTCGCCCGGAAACTGGGTGTTGAAAAAACTCCCTTCAAGACTGAAAATCCGGAAAACGATTGCATCCTTTGCGGTCTTTGTGTTCGCACCTGCCATGAAATCGTGGGGGCCAATGCCATCGGGTTTTCCAACAGAGGAACTCAGAAAAAGATTGGGACACCTTTTGAGATCGATTCCGAACAGTGTCTGGCCTGCGGGGCCTGTGAATATATCTGCCCCACCGGAGCCGTTAAAATGGAGATGAACCGGATCAGGAAAATCAAGCGATCCGACACCGGGACGCTGCGGTATTGCCGGTATATGCGCCTCGGATTACTCGATTTTATGGTCTGTTCGAACGGCTTCGAATGCTGGCGTTGCGAGGTGGACCAGGGGATGGAAGACCGGTTTGGAACCCACCCCGCCTTTGCCGTAAAACCAGCGAAAGACAAGCACCCTTTGCAGGTGAATGGATTTACCTTCTACCCCGAACTTTTTTACAGCGAAGAACATCTCTGGGCCAGACCCATGGACCGGAATATCAAGGTAGGACTCAACGACCTAGTTTGCACCTTTGCCATGGAAGCAGATTCCATCCGCCTTCCTCCAGCGGGCACCGTTCTGAAGAAGAGACAGGTCCTTGCGGAAATTACGGCAACGGGGAAAAAGGCAAGAGTCCGTTCTCCTTTTACGGGAACGATTTCTGTCATCAACCACGACGTGGAAGAATCTCCGAACCTGGCCTGGAGGGATCCCTATGGCCGGGGATGGCTGCTCATCTTGCATCCTGATCCTCCGGATCAGATTTTGCAGCTTTATTCGGGTGAACCCGCAAAGACCTGGTTTACAAAACAGGCCACGAATTTGGCCACGCTTTTTATAAAATGGGCTCCCAAGCCCTCTAAAAAAGAGTCCCAGGATGGGCAGTTGATTCGAAAGATCGTCCGTGATCGCTGGGATCAGCTGACCGAGATCCTGCTGCATTCCAACGTGAAAAAAAGAGATGCTGAAAGAAGTTCAGGTTGACAAGTAGGGCGAGAAGTATCATTCATACCTTGGTTGTCATCCCGAACTCGTTTCGGGATCTGGATTTGCAGTGTGAGGGACCCTTAAGAAGGGATTAGTCATGTCAGATAAAGAACAAAGAGTAGTTCTTGGAAACGAAGCGATTGCCAGAGGCGTGGTGGAGAGCGGGTGTCAATTTTTTGCGGCCTATCCCGGCACTCCCAGCTCGGAGATCCTCCCCGCGATTGTTCGTTTCAAAAAGGAAAACAATCTGGAGATCTATGTTGAATGGTCTACGAATGAGAAAGTCGCTTTTGAGAATGCGTTGGTGGCCTCTTATACAGGGAAACGAGCTGCCGTGGCCATGAAGCAGGTGGGGTTGAATGTCGCGACGGATCCCCTGATGAGCTCCGCCTATATCGGAACGATCGGAGGGTTTGTCATCATCAGTTGTGACGATCCTGGGCCCTATTCTTCCCAGACCGAACAGGACACCCGGTTTATGGCCATGTTTGCGAAGGTCCCGGTTTTTGATCCTGCCAGTCCGAAAGAGGCCCAAGAGATGTTACCCATTGCCTTTGAGCTTTCCGAAAAATATCAGATTCCCGTTATCCTCCGTCCCGTCATGAGGGTCTCCCATGCCCAGCAAACCATCACGTTCAACCCTATTCACAGAGTTGAAAGGAAAGCCGATTTTCAGCGCAATCCCCAGCGATGGAGCGCCACACCCAGATTTCGGTTTTTGCTCCATAAGCAGCTCAACGTGAAGCTTCAAAAAATTGCCGAAGAGTTCAGTTCCATGACCTCTCTCAATTTCGTCGAGCATGATCGGGAAAGAGCTTCTCTCGGAATCATCGCCGGAGGGATCGGTTATGCGATTGCCCGGGATATCGTCAATGAAATGGGCCTCCGGGAAGCGATTCCGATTCTCAAGATCGGGACTCCTTTCCCCTTTCCGAAAGAGATCGTAGAGGCCTTTATTAAGAAATGTGATCATGTGCTGATTCTCGAAGAAACGGAGCCGGTGATCGAGCTTCAAATACGTGACAAGTCGAAAGTCACCGGGAGATTGGACGGAAGGATTCCCAACGAAGGAGAAATGCTTCCCGAAGTCATTACCCAGGTGATCTCGGACCTATGTAAAAAGTTCTCCATTCCCGTAGGGGAGGTTCCTTCTTCAGGACCTCTTGAGAAGCTGGTGGCCGGGCTGGGCTTGCCCATTCGTCGACCGACGCTTTGTTCGGGATGTCCCCATCGGGCTTCTTTCTTTGCCATCAAGAAAGCTTTCCCGAATGGGATTTTCCCGAGTGACATCGGGTGTTACACCCTGGGGATGAATATGGAGTCTGTCGATACCTGCCACGACATGGGAGCAGCCATCACCTTCGCCAGCGGTCTCTACCAGACTTTTCATCAGGATGGCAAAGAGATTCCCATCATCTCCACGATCGGAGATTCAACGTTCTATCATTCCGGAGCTCCAGGACTCCTGAATTCCGTCTATAATGGCTCCCGTTTCATTCTTGTGATCCTCGACAACTCCATTACAGCCATGACGGGTATGCAGCCGACCCCGGAATCCGGAACCACGGCGGATGGCCATCCGGGCAAAACCCTTTCTCTCGAAGAACTGGTGAAAGGATGTGGCGTCAAATACATTCGCGTCGTCAATCCTTACGACATCAAGGGCATGATTCTCGAGGCGAGAAAGGCCTACGAGTATACCAAACAGCACGAGGGGGGGATGGCCGTACTGATTTCCCGTTATCCCTGCATCACCTATCAAAAAGAGATCCTCAAGGTTAAGCCTAACAAGGTTGATATCCGCCATATGCCTCCTCCGGAGAAAGATCTTTCCCAGGTGAAAAGCGGGGCCATGCCGCAATCGCTTTTGCCTGTGTATCAAGACAGAATCGCACCCTGCACCGGGGCCTGTCCAATCCAGGTCGATGCCAGGGGCTATATCGATCTCATATCAAAAGGAAAGTTTGATGAAGCGCTCGCTCTTGTTCGTCAGCAGAACCCATTCCCTGCCATCACGGGCAGACTCTGCGCCCGGCCGTGCGAGAAGATCTGCCGAAGGGGGGATGTGGATCAACCGATTGCAATCGACCTTTTGAAACGGTTCGTTGCAGAACGGGAAAACGCCCCTGTCATTTAATATCACGCCAGGCCCTGAAAAGGCAGCAAAGGTGGCCATTGTGGGATCTGGCCCCACAGGGCTGATGGCTGCTTATGATTTGCGACGCCATGGCTATCCGGTGACCGTCTTTGAGGCCCTTCCTCTACCCGGCGGGACCATGGCCGTGGGGACAGGGCGATTTCGACTGCCGGAGGAGGTACTCAATCGAGAGATCGATATCGTCAAGAAACTTGGAGCGAATTTCAAATTCAATACGCGGATTGGTGGCGAGACCTCTCTCAACAGCCTCAGGGCTCAAGGGTTCAAGGCCATCCTTCTGGCCACAGGAGCTCACAAAGCCAAAAAGTTGAATCTTCCAGGACACGAGGCCAAAGGTGTCGTGGATACCCTGACGTTTCTTAAGAAAGTTACCCTGAAACAAAAACTTCCTGCTTTTTCGAGGGTGGTGGTGCTGGGTGGAAGTGACCGGGCCCTGGATGCAGCACGGACAGCGCTGAGACTTGGAGCGAAATCGGTGACGGTTCTATTCAGCCGTTCGCAAAGGGAAATGCCTGCCGAGGCTTCGGAAATCGCTGAGGCAGAGAGAGAGGGAGTGTCCTTTCAGTTTTTCTCGGTTCCGTCAAAGATTACAGCTTCCCAGGGTAAAGCGATCGGGATCTCCTTCAGAAAAGCCATTCTCAGCGCTCCCACAAGCCTCGGGAGAACAAGGGTGCAATCTTTACAAGGCCATGAGAAAAAATTGAAGGTTGATCTGGTCATTACCTCACCCACCCTATGTTCCGGATCTTTCTTACTTTGGAGAAGTCGTTCCGCAAACTGCCTGGAATACAATCCAGGTCGACCCGCTGACATTAGCTACGTCTGTGAAGGGAGTCTTTGCTGGAGGGGATGCAGTCACAGGCCCCAAGAATTTTATTGAAGGTCTGGCAGCAGGAAGAAAGGCGGCCCTCTCTATCCATCGTTATTTAAAAGGGGAAGCCCTGGGGAAAAACCGCGAGGTGGAAGGAGCTTCCACAGAACTGGTCTCGGTCAATATCGACAGAGTGGAAACCCAGCCAAGAGTGGAGGAATCTGTTCTTCCCGTTGAATCCCGCAAGAAGAATTTTAAGGAGGTTCATCTTCTACCTTCCGAAGAGGCGTTGATCGCAGAGGCGAAGAGATGCCTCCACTGCGGGGCTTGCACTCAATGCGACACGTGTTCGATCCAGTGCCCGGAGGGAGCGATTTCCAAGACGGAAGGCGGCTATGTCATCGATTATAGCAAGTGCACAGGCTGCCGGGTTTGTGTCCAGGAGTGCCCGACCTCAGCGATCGAGATGCCGGCCGTGGGCGCCTGTATTGCCTGCGGGTTCTGTCTCAAGCGGTTCGAATGTCCCTCGTTGCTCAAGGGAGAGGACGGCCGCGTGGAAATCGATCGATTAACCTGCGTGGACTGCGGCCTGTGCGCAGAGGTGTGCTGTCAGGAAGGAATCTATCAGGTCAGCTGGATGATGATACAAATGTGAAGCTTCACTGGCCATAGGCCAGTGCTTAGAAGTCCTAAACTCGAAATCGTAAACTCTGATAAAACTCAAATGATCCAAACTGCAAAGTCTCGAACTGAAAAATTACCTTTTGAGTTTCATATATTTTCGATTTGTTTAGGGTTTAGAGTTTGGTGTTTGAGAGTTTAAATAATTCGGATTGGTCCGAGGCGGACGCTGCGTCCCGATATTCGGATTTCGGATTTGGCCAAAGGGCAGTACGATGAATATCCAGATGATCATCTCCGGTGTGGGCGGGCAGGGCGTTCTCCTGGTGACACGGATCTTTTCAGCCTTTTCCCTTCAAGAAGGGTACCCCCTCATTGGTTCGGAAGACCACGGGATGAGCCAGCGGGGAGGATCGGTGATGACCCATTTGAAAATTGGAAATTTCGATAGCCCCCTTGTGAAGAAGGGGAGCGCTGACATTCTCTTATCCCTCGAAAAAAATGAAGCCTACAAGACCCTTCACTATCTCCGAGACGGCGGTCTCTGTTTTATCAATGCCTCAGATCCGAACGATATGAACCGGGAGATCATGGGGTACCTGAAAGAAAGAGGGATGGAAGCTTATGTGGTTGGAGCGGACCAGCTTGCGAGGGGTATGGGATCGCCTCAATCGGCCAATATCGCTCTCATCGGGTTTGCCGCATCCCATCCCAGGTTTCCCTTTCCCCATGACAAACTCAGAGACGCCATCGACCGGGTGACCCCCCAGAGGTTTCGGGAAGCGAGTCTCAAAGTATTTGAGAAAGGGCTCGCTGAAGGCCGAAAATCTGTAAAACCGTAATTCTTATTTTCAGCCGTCTCTTTTGCAGGCCTGAATTACCTCCCCATCTTCGAATGAGCATTCTATCCTTTGCCTTAGGTCTGTGCGCGCAGGAGAATACTCTCTCAATTTTAACCTCAAAATTGGGATTTCCAGCCTGAAACCAGCCTTCATCTTTCAGAGATGATCAAACCGATGAAGCGGTTATTTTGGTCCGACGCGAGTCCCCGGCTCAAGAACCTGTTCGGAGACGCTTTTTTTAGGGCTGATCAAAAATGGACCTGCCTCCGCCGAAACGGCTCCGCGCAGGCAGGCAGACAAAATTCTTTGAGGGAACGGTCTAGACCCGCTCCCTACCGCTCGACGCTCCAACAAAGCTGCCCCGTGCTTGATACGGGAAGGACGAGGGGTGCCGTTGCGACGAATAAGGAGCAACTCTTGGCACGCCCGTGAGACGGTGAACGGGCCGGAAGCCGTTGCGACGAATAAGGAGCGACTCATCGCTACGTCCCCGAAGGGGACCGGATAACGTCGTAGATGGGCGTTTTCCAGCAGCCTTGTCAAAATGCCGAAGTCAATTATGATTTCTTCTTCTTGCTGGCCTTAGCTTTTGAAGGAGACTGAGCCATTTCCTTAAAAGTATTCTCCCATTTATCGATCATGGTTTTCAGCTCGTCCAATTTAGCTTTCGCTTCAACGGGCGCGGAGACAAGCATCTTTTTTGACTTCTCCAAACCCTGGTTAATCGCTTTGGCATCGGTCGTCCAGGCCTGTTTCTTGTCTTTGAGTTTCTTCTCCATTTTTTTGGCCGTGGCCCGCAATTTTTTCCAATCTGCCTCAACGGTTTTCAGGGCCGCCTTCGCGTGATTGACAACGGCCTTTTTCCCGGCTTCCACGCCTTCTGCGGCCTTTTCAAAAGCAGCTTTTGCCCCGATATAACTTTCCTTCGCCCCTCTGTACTTCTCCTCCTTCATCTGGGATTCTGCTCCATCCCATGCCTTCCTGGCGGCTTCGAGATCGGCAGAGGCGTACTTATCCGCTCCGGCCGACATCGCGGCATCCATCGCTTTCTTGGCAGCCTCTTTTTCCGCATTCGCCTGGTCGGCAGCCGCTTTCTTCCCGGCTTCAACGGATGCAGCCGCTTTTTCGAAAGCAGCCTTCGCTCCGATATAACTCTCTTTCGCTTCCTTGTACTTTTCCTCTTTCATCTGGGATTCTGCGGTATCCCATAGCTTATTGGCAGCGTCCAGATCGGCAGAGGCGTATTGATCTGCGCCGGCTGAAAAGGCGGCATTCATCGCTTTCTTGGCAGCTTCTTTCTCTGCTTCGGGCGGTTTTGAACAACCCACCAATATCATTCCCAGTACAAGAACCACCCATACGAATACGGATAACTTGGTCATTCTCATAAACCCATTCCCTCCTCCGATGATATTTGGTAAAACGTGAAAACTATAAATCAAGTTCTCCTATATCGCAATAGCTGAGCCCGGGAGCAGAACATGGCTTCGTCATAAGGGCGAATCTCTCCGTAAATGAAATGACGCCAGCCTCAGAAGATAAAATTTTATTGGCGGTCAGGGCACATCAAGGTCAATTTTGGATAGGCGTGTCACAAACCCGTCACACGTGAAAAGACCCGTCGGCGTTGAATATGATTATTGGTGTTAAGATTCACGTTCTGACCCTAAAATGATATGACCCGAATACTGGTAACTCTCAACCTTGTTTTTCTTTCAGTGCGGCCAATACCTTTTCCGGGGTGATAGGAAGATCTTTGATCCTCACCCCTACGGCATCATAAATGGCATTGGCGATGGCCGGTGCGGTCGGGACTGATCCCGGTTCACCGATTCCCTTGGCCCCAAAGGGACCGAAGGGATCATTCGTTTCGATCACAATCGGCTCAATATTCGGAACATCCTTTGCGGTGAGCATCTTATAGTCGAGGAAGTTTGAATTCATTACCTTGCCATCCTTCAGGATGAGTCTTTCAGTCAGAGCATAACCGATTCCCATGGTCGCCCCGCCATAAACCTGACCTTCCAGGAGCATGGGATTGATCGCTTTCCCTACGTCGTGGGCAGCAATATATTTGAGGATCTTCACCTGACCGGTTTCCTTATCCACCTCGACCTCTACGCCGTGTGTCCCATAGGCATAGGTGACCGAGAGATTCCCTTTAAATTCTCTGTCCAAATTCTCGTTGGGGGGATCGTAAAAGTAGTCTGCCATGATCATGCTTCCACCGGCGGTATAGTGGGCCGCTCTCAGGACCTTTCCCAGGGGAGACTTCTTTTCGAGGTCCTTCTTTGAAAAGACCGTTCTATCCCGGATATCTAAATCCTCAGGGTTTTCACCCAATGACTTGGCGGCCACTTCGAGGAGTTGGTTCTTTACTTTCTTCGCTGCCCCCCGGGCAGAATTTCCAGCCACAAAGGTGGTTCGACTCGCGTGGGCCCCGACATCCCAGGGACAGATATCCGTATCCGTATGGGTGACGACGATATCTTCCACTCTAACTCCGAGTTCTTCAGCGGTGATTTGAGCGATCACCGTATCCGAGCCCTGTCCCATATCGGTCGCACCGGTGATCACGTTGACCGTTCCGAAATCGTCGATTTTGATGATGGTCCCGCACCCGTCCGATTTATAGACCCGGGCGCCTCCGCCCACATGGATCATCGAAGCCATCCCGATTCCTCTCCCGTCTCCTCTTCCCCGGTTCTGGCGCCAATCCAACTTTTCTGCCACGACATCGATGCACTCCCTCAGGCCGCAGGTATTGATCTTGAAACTCTGGGGCGTCACTTCACCGGGGGTGTTGGCATTTCTCATTCTGAAGTCAAGAGGGTCGATCCCGGCCATCTCCGCTAAGATATCAATCTGGGAATCGATCGCAAAGGTCGCTTGAGGGTTTCCATACCCCCGCATGGCCTGAGAATAGGTATTGTTGGTATAAACACATTTGGCGACATACCGGATATTGGGCACTTTATAGAGGGAGGAGATGGGCATCATCATCACCGAAGGCGTGGTGGCGCCCCAGGAAGTATAGGCCCCATTGTCGAGGATCATTCGGATATCGCGAAAGGTCAGTCTTCCATCCTTGGTACAACCCTGAGCAATATCGATAATCGCAGGCTGTCTGGGAGAGGTGGCAAAAAACTCCTCTTCCCGATTAAAGAGGATCTTGACAGGTTTCCGGGTCTTGTGAGCTAATAAGATAGCGACATACTCGAAGGCATAGGTATCGAGTTTGCTTCCAAATCCGCCGCCGATCATCGTTTTGATCACGCGAACCTTCCTGTCCTTCAATCCCATCGTAGCGAGGGCGTCCATGTAATCCCGCTGAGCGAGAGACGGAATCTGAGTGATGCTGTACATCGTGAGATTATTCTTCTGGTCGAACTGAGCCACACAGCCACTCGTTCCCAGGCAACAGTGAGCCACCCAGGTCACTCTAAAACGATCCTCAGCGATGTGAGCAGAGTTTTTTCTTGCTTCATCCACATCTCCCGCCATTAGCCTCCAGGGGAGGTTGAGGACGTTGGTCGGCTTTTTCTCTTTGCCGCCCACATGTTCTTCGTGGATCAGGACGGCCCCTTCTTTCATGGCTTCCTCAGGGTCGAAGATGGCAGGAAGAATTTCATATTCGACCTTGATCAGATGGAGCGCCTCCTCGGCGATCTCGGGATCTGCGGCAGCGACCGCAGCGATCTCATCCCTAAACGAGCAGACCTTATTTGCCTTGAGAGGAACATTGTCTTTATAAACACCAAACTTAATGGGAGGGATGTTGTAACCCGTTAAGACGGCCTTCACCCCGGGAAGCTTTTCCGCTTTAGAGGTATCGATGCTTTTTATCTTTGCATGGGCATGGGAACTGTAAAGAATTTTTCCATAAAGCATCCCCGGAATCTTCAGGTCGTGAATATAAACCGCCTTGCCCGTGACCTTTTCCTCCGCATCCATCTTGGGGATTCGTTTTCCAACGTTGATAAACTCTTCCATTATGGCCTCCATGCTTCTAAATCCGAAATTCGAATATCGAATCCAGGAAACAAATCCTAAATTCAAATGATCAAATTTCCAAAACTTTATTCGCTTTTTCTTAAAATAGATCCAAAAATATTCGTAAGTTCTGAAGCTTCGTTCTCTAAATCTTTTCGATCACTTTCCTGCTCCAGTTCATCACAAGGGTCGATTAACCTTAACCAATATCGGCTTTCCTTGGCTTCTTTACAGCAGATCTTTATCCTCATAATAAAATCTTGCTTAGCGCTTCATTAGCTTCAATATAATTCGAACCGACAGAGCCAGAGGCCCTGATAAGCTGCTTGCCATCTTCAATATTCCCTGTTGTTTTGGATAATTTTTTTATGAAAGTTCTAACCTTTCTTGCGAAATTAAGTGTACGATCTTCTAAGTCATATGTTTTTGAATTTTGAGTTTTGGTCATTTGAAATTGGGTTTCGAGTTGATCCCTGCTGGGATGCTTCGCCCGGATTTCGTGCTTCGAATTTATATTTTTTCACTGACCACTGGCTGCTTTGATGGCCTGGACGATTTGCAGATAACCCGTGCAGCGGCACAGATTCCCGGCAATTCCTGTTCGAATCTCCGCCTCGGTTGGTTTTGGATTCTCGTCCAGGAGCGCTTTAGCAGAGAGAACCATGCCCGGGGTGCAGAAACCGCATTGGATGGCTCCGTATTCGATGAAAGCCTTCTGGATGGGGTGGAGTTTTCCCTGGGCATCGGTGAGGCCTTCAATGGTGACCACACTCTTCCCATCCACCTCCATGGCAGGGAAGATGCAGGAGTTGACGGACTTTCCATCCAAAAGGACGGTGCAGGCGCCGCATTCTCCCATGCCACATCCTTCTTTCGTTCCTGTCAGTTCCAATTGGTTTCTCAATAATTGCAGAAGAGTGAGATGAGGTTCGATCTCCACCTCCGCAGACTCACCATTTAACGTGAAACGCAACGACTTCTTCATTGTTTAAGCTCCTTTATTGCTAAAAATCCGAAATCCGAATATCGGGCGAAGCGTCCGCCTCGGACCAATTCGAAACAAATCCAAATTTCCAATTTTCAAAATTCAAAACTTGTTCGTTTGGGTCATTTGTATTTCGAAAATTCGTGCTTGTTTCGAACTTCGGATTTCGTGCTTCGAATTTTGTCTTTAAACCATGGTTACCACAGCCTTTCCGGGAAGAGGGTCTCTTCAGGCTGAACCACTCTCTCGATGGATTTCATCGCCATTCGCTTGACCAGGACTCGAACCATATCTTTGCGGTACCACGCCTCTCCCCGAAGAGTGTCCCTCGGTTGGGCTTCCCGGGAGGCGGTATCGGCCGCCTCCTCCAGGAGTTCGTCACTCAGTTTTCTACCCTTGAGAAGGGCTTCGGCCTTCAATGCCCTCATCGGCGTCGGCGCTGCCACTCCCAAAGCGATCCTCACGTCCTTGCAGAGGATTTCATCTTCCTCCATCTGATGGAGGATGGTAGAAATAGGGGAAGCCGTACAGAGCAGGTCTGAACAGGTGACTTTGTTCTTATCGAGTGATAGGAGAACGGAGACCCCTAAGATAGGAAGGTCCAACGCAAGTCGCCTCTGAAGTTTATGGTAAGCGGAACCGGTATTCGGCAAAAGCTTAGGGACCCATAGCTCTTTAACCATTTCCCCTGTTTTCAAAACGGTTTCCCCCGGCCCCGTGAAGAACTCCTCAATGGGAACGATTCTTTCTTCCTTAACGCTTTTGATCCTGACCTGCGTTCCGAGAACCAGAAGGGGAGTGGCCGTATCCGCCGAGGGGGCAGCGGTACAGATGTTCCCGCCAATGGTTGCCACATTACGGATCTGGATAGAGCCGAGATAATCCACCGCATCGGCTAAGGCGGAGAAATCTTTTTTGATGATTTCGGATTTCTCAATCGCCCGGTGAGTGACCATCGGTCCGATACTCAAAGATCCATTGTATTGAATCCGGTCCAGACCCGGGATTCCCTGCAGAGAGATAAGGATATCTGGAACGATCGTTTTCTGTTTGATCATGACGATGACATCCGTCCCCCCCGCAATCCATTTTGCTTTCTCGCCATATTGATCAAAAAGGCTGAGAGCTTCGTCGAAGGTCTTTGGTTTAAAATAATCAAACGTTTTCATAGAAGCCTCCGATATCCCCTTTCGACAAATTCCCCATCGGGGAGGATGAATATTGGCCGAGTTCTATCTCACAAGATCTGACAAAACCAAAACGGTCCAGTAGGGGGAGAGACATAGGAGAATATTTGCAATGATGTAAGTCGGTATGTAGTATACGGCGCCTCTGAAGACAGTTCCGATGGGAATATCCTTGGCCATCCCGGCGACGACATAACAACAGATCCCGATCGGTGGCATAAGGGCTCCCATGGTGGTGGTGATCGTAATGATCTGCCCATACCAGATCGGGTCATAACCCATTCCCTGGACGATCGGGTAGAAGATGGGGAGGGAGATTAAGAGAAAAGCCAACGCATCCATGACGCAACCGCCGATCATATAGCAGAAGAGGATGATCCAGAGGAGCATCCAATTTGGCAACGCGAGCGTACTGATCCACGATGCGGCTTCGAAGGGGAGCCGGGTCACGGCAAGAAAACGGCCAAAAATCGTAGCGCCAGCAACAATCATAAAAACCAGGCATGAAATACGAAGCGTGTCAACACAGGAAGCAACAAATCCCTTCCATGTCAGTTTTTTTCTTATAATACAGATAATCAGGCCCACAGCGCTGCTTGCGGCCGCAGCCTCTGTCGCGGTTACCATCCCCGTAAAGAGAGCAACCATGATGATAAGAAATAGGATGACGATATCGATCGCATCGGGAAGGGACCTCCATCTTTCTTTCCAGGTACTTTTAGGCCCTTTTGGACCCCAGTCCGGATGTCGATAACAGATGTAGACGACGGTGGCTGCAATTAAAATGGTCAGGATGGCACTGGGGATCACATTTCCGAAAAATAGTTTACCAATGGACTGTCCGGTGTAGATTGCATAAACAACCAGTACAATACTCGGAGGGATCATGACGCCGAGGGTGGAGCCAGCCACGACCGACCCTGCACTGAGCATCGGATGGTAGTTATACTTTTTCATTTCCGGGATGGCCACGGTACTCATGGTTGCCGCCGTTGCCGTATTTGAGCCGCTGATGGCCGAAAAAGCAGCACAGGCCATAATCGTGGTGATCGCTAAACCGCCTTTATAATGGCCGAACCATTTGTAGGTCGTAAAATAGAGCGTATTATTATAGCCTCCGTAGTGGGCAAATTCTCCCACCAGGATGAACATCGGAATGACCGTCAGGCCATAATTCGAGAAGATATTCCACATATCGGTGCCGATCATTCCAAAGGCTGCTTTGAAACCGGCCACATAACTAAACCCTAAGAACCCAACCAATGCCATCGTAAACCCGACGGGGATCCTGAGCAGGAAAAGAACGACGAACATGAGTAGAATTCCGTAGACTCCAACGATCGGACCTTCCATCTCCTATTCAGTCCTCCTTGCTCTTGAAGTTAATCCGCAATTCGCAATCCGCATTCCGCAATTGACTTCCATCCTTCAGTCAGTCCTCCTTGCTTTTCAAGTTCTTGACAAAATCGATAATCAGTGTGAGGGAGAAGACTGCGAATCCGAAGGAAACGCTGTAGATAAAAGGATGGAAAATGATTTTCAATGTTTCCGAAACCTCTCCTGATTTCGATATCTTCATGCCCCAGACGAATACCTGCCAGGAGATGATGGCAAAGAAAATCATCGTAATGAAATAATTGATCCCGTCGAGAACGCGATTGACCCGCTTCGGAAACTTTTCTGTCAAGATGTCGACAACGATATGATCTTTTCTTTTCTGGGTGTAGCCGAGTGCAAAGGCGATGACGATGGCTCCTAAGAACCCAACGGTTTCATAAGCTCCTCGCCAGGTCGATTTAATAAAGGGGACTCTCAAGAAGGCATTCGTTGTGGCGATGGCCATAAGGAGGAGTACGGCGACACTGCCTAAGACCATCAGGATTTTGTTGAGGAAATCATTTATCCTTTCGAGAGTATGCATTCTTTTCCCTCGCCCCAATCTCCACAGACTCATCGGTAAGGCGGTTGGGTGTGCTTAGGCGGCCCAAAATAAAATAGACAATTACCATTGCCGGGCGATTTATCGCTCATACCTTTACAGCGGTACCTTTAAACGTTTGGCCCTCCTCATTTTCAGACACATCCTAGGCCCCCTCCAGCTGACATCGCGTGTTACCCATAAAACATCGTAAAAAACCGCTTGGTAAAGATTGGAAAGCATACTCAACCGCCTTTTTCATAACAATATCTGGATAAATAGGGTGCACGGAGAATCCCCGGGCACCCTATGGTTCTTTACTTGTACTGCTTTTCGTACTTTTCTTTCAACGCGTAGACATCCTTCATGATCTGACTGCCTGGCAGCCCCGCTTTCGTCACTCTCTCGACGTAGGTGTCGATCAGGGGTTTAATGAGTTTGGATACCTCTGCGTTTTCGCCGGCAGGAAGTTCAAAGATCTGAAGGTTATATTTTTCTTTTGACCACTTGAGGGACTCCTGGACATGGTTGTCGACATAGTTCCCTGTCCAGAGCGCCCATTCCTTTTTCATGTCATCGATCACTTTCTTTACGTCGGCAGGCAGTGCGTCCCACTTCCCCTTATTCATCACCACGCTGAAGGTGACCACCCACAGGTTTGCGATGGTTGCATTCGCTGTGTAGGAAGCGTAGTTAAAGTCTTTGAGGACTTCCATGGAAGAGACATGGCCCTTTACTGTCCCCTTCTGGAGCGCCTCGGGTGTGTCGGACTGCGGCATGGCGACCGGTATCCCACCCAGATTCTTTATGATGTCTGCTTGAGTTCCCCCCACCCTCAATTCGAGTCCCTTTAGGTCCTTAAGGGATTTCACCGGCTTGATGGTCATGATATTCGCCGGGGGGCATGTGAACAAGGTGATGATCTTCACCTGTTCAAACTCTTTGGGCTTATATTTTTCGATAAGATCATAAAGGGCGAGGCTTGCGGCTTTTGCACTTGAGAATCCGACAGGTTGATCAATCGCCTCCGAGACAGGGAAACGGCCGGGTTGGTAGCTCATCGCCAAACAACCGATGTCCGCTGTTCCGGAGATGACCCCTTCGAACATGTTTTTCGGATTGAGCAGCGTGCTGCCGGGGAAGGTTTGGATGGCCACCTTTCCGCCGGTCCTCTTCTCAACCTCTTTTTTCCATTCCTCCATTTGGACACATGGGAAAGTTGGAGCTGGGGGGAAGTTTGCATAAGTCAATTTAATCTGGGCCTGGACAGGGACGGATAATACACTGATCCCCAACAAGAAGGCCGCTAATACCATCATGGACATGCTCTTTTGTTTCATTTTCTCTAGACCTCCTTTCTAAGTCTGATGAGCCATTCGCCGTATACTGTATACAATAAACCCGATTTGTCAAGCTTTTTCTTGAGTGCTCCCACCTCCTTTTTTTGATTTAAATCGCATCATATTTCTCCGATGGTTCGTTCGGTTTCCCCGTAAGGAAGCGGAACGATAAACACCGGTCTTCTGGCTCGATCCAATACCGAGCGGGCTACACTCCCCAGAAAGGTCTGTTTCAAGAACCCCTTTCCATGGGTTCCGAGAACGATCATGCTGCAGTCCTCATCGTCCGCTGCCTTCAATATCTCCTCAACAGGATATCCCGGACGGACCAGGATGCTCGAAACCTGGGCAAGGCATTGAGGAGCCTCTTGGGTTTCTTGCTTACAAAATTCCTGTAACCGTTTTTTAATCCGTTCAATGGCTATATCTTGCTCATATTTGATCTTTTCTTCCCATTTAGACTCATCCACATAAATTTTCATATAATGTTTTGCCATGGAGGGAATGGGCTCAATAACATGTAAAATGACAATCGCTGCATCATATTTTTCCGCCATCTTTGTGGCATATCGAAATGCATAGACAGAGTTCTTACTCAGGTCGGTCGCATAGAGGATTTTCGTTATTTGTGGGACCATCTGTCACTCCAAAGAAAATGGCTAAGGGTTCAAGGGTTACGGGCCAAATCTCTTCTGTTCCGCATTCCACATTCTGCATTCCGCATTCGATTCAGATGCCCCGGTTGTCAAAAACTCGTTTGCTCTTCCGCTCCGATCTCGGAAGGCTTCCGTAGTTCACGATCTCCACTTTGCCGCTGACCAGAATCTGTTTCTTAATTTCCTCTTCAATCGATCTGACCAGGACGGGATCTTCCGCCGAAAGACCCCCTTCCGTCCTTTCGACCTTGATCGTCATGTAGTCCTTACCGTCTTCTTTCTGGTCAAGGTGAATCTGGTATTCACTCCCCACGCCCTTGGTGTTGGATAGGATATGATCAATCTGGCCGGGGTAGATGTTGACGGCCCGGATAATAAACATATCGTCCGAACGGCCCAACAATCGGTCATGCATCGGAAGTACGGAGCCACAAGAGCACCGCTTCGGAATGAGTCTGGTGAGGTCCCGGGTCCGGTAGCGGACAAGAGGGGCAGCTTCTTTCCGAAGGGTCGTGATCACCATTTCTCCCGTCTCTCCGGGTGGAACGGGAAGAAGCGTTTCAGGGTCGAGAAGTTCAAGAATGTAGTAGTCTGCCCAGTAATGGATGCCCTCATGATAGATGCAATCAAGGCCGGTGCCGGGGCCGTAGAGTTCGGTCAATCCGGGAATATCGAAGACGTGCTCCACGCCCAGAAGCTCCTTCATCTTCTTTCTCTGGGAATCGCTCGAACGCTCAGAGCCCATGATCACTTTTTTGAGAGCGATCTTATTCCTCAGGCTCCTCTTTTCGATTTCCTCTGCCATGAGGATGCCCATCGAGGCGGTGCAGCATAAGACGGTCGATTGGAAGTCTTCCAGGAACTGACATTGCATGTCGATATTGCCCGGACCCACGGGAATGGCCATCGCCCCCAAACGTTCTACCCCTAGCTGAAAACCAACTCCCGCCGTCCATACGCCGTATCCTACTGCAATCTGGACCCGGTCCTTGGTCGTCAATCCAGCCATTTCATAACAGCGGGCAAACATGTTGGCCCAGTCCTGAATATCCTTCTGTGTGTAGCAGAGGACCTTTCGTTTTCCGGTCGTTCCCGAGGAAGCATGGATTCGAACAATCTTCTCAAAAGGGATGGATCTCAGCGGAAAAGGGTATCCCTCCTGAAGGTCTTTCGAGGTGGTGAAGGGAAGTCTAGAGATATCCTTGAGAGATTTGACTTGACGGGGCTTCACTCCCGCCTCCTCAAATCGTTTTCGATAGAATTCGGAATTCTTATAAACATGGTTTATCGTCCATTGAAGCCCTTCCGTCTGAACCCGCTTCAGCTCCCTCTCTGTCCTGATTTTAGGCATGAAGGTTCGTCCCATGAGTTATCCCCCGACTGTCTTATTCTTCGAACGCTTATGAATGTGCTTATAAAAAATATCGGTTATTGACGATGGCCATAATACCGTCATTCCGGTGGAAACCGGAATCCAGAACGTGATGAAAGATGAAGTCTCCTGGACTCCGGCTTTCGCCGGAGTGACGAGTGAATGCTCTCGTGGATTTATATTTTATAGGAAACCCTTCTTATCCTCTATGACCTGTTTATACCCTCCTCAAAGACTCTCTGAGCTTTCGGGTTGCCTCCTCGTCAAGCGCCAGGGTTTTGGGATGGAGGATGACCCCATAATCCTCCATGGCCTTTTCAAGAGTCACATATCCTTCGACCACATCGCGCTTTACCCCTTCAGGTTCACGGTCCAGCGGATTTCCATAGCCTCCTCCACCGGCGGCATCGATGGTCACGACATCACCGGGTTTGAGCTGCGTTAGCCCGAAAGGATTTCCGGGCGCCCCGTTTACCAGAAACTGTGCTCTCGCTCCGGGTTTGCCGCCGTAGAGTCCCTCCGGAGGATGGATGTGCCTTCCCGCCTGTATCCCTAAGTTTACAGGCGGAAGAGGGGCATACTGGTCATCGGGCACTCTAAAAACTTCTCTTTGCCCAATTCCTCCTTTCATCCTGCCCGGGCCCCCCGAATCGGGAAGGAGTTCCCTGTTTTCCACAAGGAGGGGCGTGTCGCTTTCGAAAATCTCGATCGGCGTATTCGCACCGTTCGCAGGGAAGATGTAGACGTAATTTCCATCGCTGACGGAGCTCGCTCCCATTCCGCCGCCCCGGATGACCACGGAATGCCATGGCCTTCCGTCATTCCTTCTCCCGTAGAAGACGTTCATCTGGGCAGGCGTGCCCCCGCTTGCAGCAATCACCTTGTTCGGTGCGACGTTGGAGAGGGCTCTGTAAATGATCTCCGTGATGTAATGCCCGATCACGAGCCGGGCCGCCACGGCCGCAGGAAATTTGCAGTGGACCACCGTCCCCTCCGGGGCCTTCAATGTGACGGGTCTTGCGCAGCCGTCATTGTTGGGGATATCCGGCCCAAACATGCTCTTGACGCCATGAACACATACGCATAGGTGAAGTTGTAGACCACGTTGCCGCCCCAGTGGACCTGAGGAGAAGACCCGTCGAGGTCCACCGATGATATCGCTTCCTTTTACTTCAACGGCGGCTTTAATCAGCACATCCTGCTTGCCCCTTCATCTGTTCGATGATGCCTTCCGCGCGGTAAATGCCGTCGGGAATCTTCTCGATCTCCTCTCTCATGCTCTTCTCTGTTCTGCCGATGACCTCATCTGCGAGGTCATCCAGGTTCTCCAAATCGTTTTCCTGAGCATCTGGCCAATCTTCTCCGAGCACACATGATTGGCTGCGATCTGGGAGCGGATATCTCCGATCACCTCATCGGGCGTGCGCACATTCCAGCGAATCATGTCCAGCACTGAATGATTGAGCACCCCTCCGTCATAGAGCTTCACGAGGGGAATGAAGAGTCCTTCCTCGAAGACATCATGGTTGTCCGAGGAGACGCGACCGCCGATATCCGAATGATGAAACACGCAGGCCGTGAAGGCCACTACCTTATTTTTGTAGAAGATCGGGCTCATCACGCAGACATCGTTCAGATGGCCGGCCAGGGCCCAGGGGTCGTTGGTGATGAAGATATCGCCGGGTTTGTAAGCTTCCAAAGGGAGTTTGGCGACGAGATTCTTGATTCCGAGGGCCATGGCTCCGGATTGGCCGGGAGTTGCAAATGACCCTTGTGCAAGTTCCCGACCTTTCTGATCCGTGAACATGCAGGTGTAGTCGTGGGCGTCCCTCAACAGGCTTGAAAAGGCCGTTCGGGCAACGGAGCTATCGGACTCATCCACGATGGAGATCAATCTTCGCCAGAGTATTTCCAATGTGATTGGATCGAATACGCGTCCCCTCCGTCCCATCTCATTCCTCCTGTCAGGTTGTTAAGAAACGCCCATCTGCGGCGTATCTCTCATCCTTCGTCGTTGCGGAGTACTGCTTAGTACACCTCAAGCCGGCTCACCCACTCACCGGCGTGGCAAGAAGTCGCTCCTTATTCGTTGCGACGCCACTCTCAGGATTTCGAGAGCCTTGCATCTGGGCATTTCTTAGCAACCTGAAGAAATTGTTTTCTCAACACCGCATCCAAACCAGCACACTCGGTGAACAAAAATCGTTCCCAGAATAAAACACTTCAAGATGCGCTTCGTAAAGGTCTGGAAGTGCCCTCAACCGCCTTTCCACTGCAGTCACTGGGTTAACGCTTCGATTTTCCCCGGGCCGAAGTCTTGGGTTTTTCCCTCGTGGATGGGGGCCGACTTTTTTGACCTTGCCCCATGGGAGCGGGCTCTGGTGTTCTCGAAATATCAATCCACAGAAATCCAAAGTCATCCACTGAAACCGAGGCGTTCTCGCCGACGATGACGGTCGATTCTTTCTCTTCAATGATCGCAGGGCCTTTAAACTTTGCTTTCGGAAAAAGTTTGTATCGATCGTAGACCGTGTAGGGGATGAAATCCCTGGCCACAGGAGAGTAAGCCTTGCGCTTTCCTTTGATCGCCCGATCAGGAGACTTCCCCTTGCTTTCAAGTTTCGGGAACTTGAATCAAGCCGTTCAGGAAGACTCGCTCTCACCTTGAAGTTGATGAATTCCACTTCCGAGTCAGGATAGGTTCTTCCGTAGAGCTTTTCATAGACTTGATCAAAGCGCCGGCCGGACTCCTTCTTTCTTCATCCTGGCGAAGTCTCCTCCGGCGACCGGGACGTTGGTTTCCGATCCCTGCCCGACAAACCGCATATCCAGGGATCTCTCGAATCTGAATCTCTTTTTCGCTGCCTGCTTTCTTGAGAGATTCTTGTCGCCTCCGCTTCCAGCCCCGGAAGATCTTTTCAACTTCATTAAAATGGGCAGCCGCCAGGGACACCTTATGGCTCCTCACAAGGTCAAAGGCTCGAGGAGCAGTGAAGAAGCCGAGGGCCGAATCCGACTCCTGCATTCGGCGGAACGAGCAAGCTCGGCGCTCCCAGTTTCTTGCGCAAGGCCATAAGCATGCACCGGCCCTGCTCCGCCGAAAGCCACGACCGTGACGATCTTGGGGTTTCCGCCCTTTTCGGCAATGTGCGTTTTCGCTGCAGCGGCCATGGTCTCGTTGATGAGATCATGGATTCCCCAGATGGCCTGAATAAAGGAGACCCCCAGAGGCTTGGCGATCTTTTCCGTCGACGCCACGTCTGGCAGCCTCCTTGTCGAGCTTCATTTCGCCGCCCAGGAAGTAGTTCTCGTCGAGATAGCCCAATAAGAGGTCGGCATCGGTGACGCATGGGTCTTGTCCCTCCATCTCGCGTAACAGATGGGCCCGGGGTCTGCGCCCGAGCTTTCCGGCCCCACCTGAAGTGTTCCCAGTTCTGCTCACTTTGGCAATGCTCCCGCCTCCCGCTCCGATCTCCATCAAGTCAACCACGGGCACCTGAATGGTCAGGCCGCTCCCCTTCATGAACCGTTGGACCCGGCCGACCTCGAAGGTCGGGCACGACACCGGCCACCCCTCGTTGAATCAGGCAGGACTTGGCGGTTGTCCCTCCCATGTCAAAACAGAACATTTCTGAAAGGCTGAAGAGTTTGCCATAGTACTGGCCCGCGATCACTGCCGCGGTCGGACCGGATTCGATGATCCTAACGGGAAACTGGGCGGCCGTATCAACGGACGTCACCCCGCCGCTTGAAAGCATGATGAAAAGCTTTCCTTTGCAACCAACGGACTCCAGCCTACCGGACAACTTGGAAAGGTATCTTTCGGTCAGAGGCTTGACATAGGCGTTGGTCACTGTGGTGCTGGTCCTCTCATACTCCCTGATCTGCGGTAAAACCTGATAGGAGATGGAGATCGATATTCCGGGAGCCTCCTTCTCGATGATCTCTTTGATCATGAGTTCGTGGGTTGGGTTTTCAAAGGAATTGATGAGACAGACGGCGATCGATTCTACGCCCATGTTGAGGAGAGACCGGACCCGTTGACTCGCCTCCCCGGGATCGAGGGGCTTTAGGACCGTCCCGTCGCTCCGAATCCGTTCGTCCACTTCGACGCGGAATTGTCTCGGGATCAAGGGTTTGGGGAATTCAGCGAAAACATCGTAAGGCGCATACCGTATCCCCCTCCCGATTTCCAAAACATCCTTGAAGCCCTTTGTGGTGATGAGACCTGTTTTGGCGCCCTTTCTCTCGATAATAGAGTTGATGACGAGGGTTGTCCCATGGATCACTTCGTCCATCTTTTCTACAAAGGCCGGTGTGTTTTTCTCCATTTCTCTGATGCCATGCTCCACGGCATCGGAGGGATCTTTAGGAGTGGTCAGACACTTGTAGATCTTCAGCTCTCCGGTTTGATCGTTCAGCAGGACGAAGTCGGTGAAGGTGCCGCCGATGTCGCAGCCTAATCGATAGAGGTTTCCAGCCATGGATGCCTCCTGAATTCAAATTCGAAATCCGAATATTGACACCCCTGCCTTCGCGCAGGGTTCCTCCTTCTTGGATCCCTGGAGGTGAGATTATAGAACAGACCTGCATTCAAGGCATTAGAAAAAGTTTTTCGACGAGAGAGGATAGCCCGTTTGGGGAGTCCTGTTGTTCCTGAAGTATACCCGCGGTCAAGAAGGCGAGGGCAGAGTCGATTGGCGCGGAGGGTTAACTGCCGGTAGGTGAATGGACGATCTTCAAAGATTAGAGTTCTCTTGCGAGGTTGAAGAGAGTTCCATTTTCTTATCCAATCACCGACGTTGATCACGGGACCATTCAAGTATGGAATGCTGGAATACCGGGGAGATGGGATAAGGGGTTTAAAGAATTTCCTCATTTATGGTCCAATCATCCGTCGTTCCGATATTCCGTGTTTTAAAATATGGAGGGTTCTTTAAATTCTCCGTAGATACCCTTAAAGACCTTCGTCATCTCGCCCACCGTTGCATAGGCCTTACAGCATTCCAGGAGATAGGGCATGACGTTCTTTTCAGCTCTTGCAGCGCTCTCGAGGTCTTTCAGCAACTGTGAAACCTTTCGATTGTCCCTTTCGCGCTTCACCTCCCGGAGCCGCCGGACTTGCTCTTCTGCAGATCCCAATCGGTATTCATGGAGATCAACCTCCATCTCCTCTCCTTCGGTGTATTTGTTTACTCCGACTTTGATCAGCTCTCCCTTTTGGACCCCTTTCTCAAACTCGTAGGCCTGCCTTGCAACTTCTTTCTGAACGTAGCCGGTCTCTACGGCCTTGATCATCCCTCCCAGGTCATCGACCCGCTTCATTTCCTCAACGATTTTTTCCTCCATCTGCTTCGTCAAGGTTTCGATAAAGTAGGAACCCGCCAGAGGATCGACCGTGTCCCTTAACCCGATCTCTTCCATCAGAATCTGGAATGTCCTGAGGGAGAGGAGGGCTGCCCGGGGGGTTGGAATCGTATAAGCTTCGTCAAAGGAGCACAGGGCCGTCGTTTGAGCGCCCCCTAAAGCCGCCGCCAGGGCATAGCAAGCACCTCGAATGATATTGTTTTCGGGCTGCGCTTTGGTCATCCCATATCCGCCGCCTCCGAAGATTCCCCGCAAGAGAAGGGAGCGATTGTCCTTGGCCCCGTAGCGCTCCTTCAGATTGCTTGCCCAGAGTTTCCTTGCCGCGCGGAACTTAGCCACCTGTTCCCAAAGGTTTCCGAAGACATTAAGGTTAAAAGTAAAGCCCCGGACAAAATCGTCAATGCGATGGCCCCGGCGCAAAACTTCCTCGATATAGGCATTGGCTATCTGGAAGGCGTAGGCAATTTCCTGAGCTGGAGAACAACCCGATTCGCGAATGTGATAACCACAAACACTGACAGGGTTGGTTCGGGGGAGTTCCTTCATCGCATATTCGATCGTATCGCCGATGAGCCGCACGGCGGGTTTTGCTGGAAAGATCCACGCCCCCCGTCCGATCATCTCTTTGAGAATATCATTCTGAGGAGTCGCGCTCACCCGGTCTTTCTTGAATCCGTATTTTTCGGCGGTCGCCTGGAACATGGCCAGCATGATGCTCGCTACCGCATTGATCGTCAGCCCGGCGCCAATTCGGTCCAGAGGGATGTCCTGGAAAGCGACTTCAAAGTCTCTCAGCGAATCCACCGCCATCCCCACTCTTCCCACTTCCCCTTCCGCCAGCGGGTCGTCGGAATCGAGACCCATTTGTGTGGGAAGATCGAAGGCGACATTCAGACCGGTCTGGCCGTGGGAGATCATCAGTTTGAAACGCTCGTTGGTCTCTTCGGGTGTTCCGAAACCCGTATACTGCCGAGTGGTCCACTCCCGACTCCGGTACCCGAGAGAATGGATTCCCCGGGTGTAAGGATACTCGCCTGGAAGAGCCAAGTCCTTGTCTGGGTCAAAACCGATCGCTTCTAAGTCCTTCCTCGTATAGAGAGGCTTGACGTGGATGCCGGACTGGAGGATCACATCCTGAACCTCATCTTTTTCATTTTTTATATATTTTGCAACACCCATGATAGACTCCCAAAATCCGAATATCGAAATTCTGAATAAATCCTCCGATGATGGTTTTGCTCATAGTCGTCTCACCGGTGAAAACCGGTGCCCAGTATTCTCATCGTTATCTGACATGACTGGATTCCGGCTGGAGTTTACCCCGTACTTGATACGGGGCCGGAATGACGATCCTCAGGCTTATTCTACCTTTTATATCTTCATCCAGATATAAAATTCAAAAGGCCTTCACCAGAGAAATTGGTTTCTTGGGCATTTGTATTTGTTTCGGATTGATTCCTACGGAATGCTCCGCGCGTGCTTCGAGTTTGGAGTTTTCCCGATCAAGGTCGGGAGTTAACGTGTTCTTTGATCCATCGGATCGATTCGTCGAAAGGAGTTCCTCCGGGGAAGATGCCCTGGATCCCGATCTTTTGGAGAGGAGGAATATCCCGTTTGGGAATGACACCGCCGATGATGACCAGGATGTCATCAATCTTCTTTTTTTTCATCTCCTTCATCAATTTTTCGCAGATCGGCAGGTGGGCTCCGGACATAATCGATAGGCCGATGATGTCCACCCCCTCCTGGATGGCCGTATGGGTGATTTGATCCACGGTCTGATGAAGGCCGGTGTAAATCACCTCCATCCCCGCGTCGCGGAGGGCTTGCGCCACTACTTTCGCCCCCCGATCGTGGCCGTCCAGCCCGGGTTTTGCGACCAGGATACGAATTTTTTTCTCCACCTCTTTACCCCGTTAGAAAGCCCCGCTGCTAACAGCGGGGATGAATACTATTTGTTTTTCAGCGAGCCCCGTTAGAAAGTAGAAGGCTTTCTAACAGGTTTACCCCTTAAGGGATCATTCTTCCCTCATCGATTTCCCTTAAAACGAGCTCCTTGCCTTTCGCGAGATGCTTTCGGACAAGCCTTTCTGCCAACCTTGGGTTCTTCTTCCTCATCGCCTCCAGCATCTGACGATGGTCTTTATTGGAGGAACTGATGCCGTCCTGGGTCCGGAGCAGGGCGGACCGGTACCGATAAAAATAGTCGCGAAAGGTATTGATCATGTCGACCAGTTTCTTGCTTTTACAAGACTTGTAGAGAAGGTCATGGAATTCGGTGTTGAGCTGGACAGCCTTATCCGGTTCTCCCTTTTCCAGGGCCTCTTCCGATTCCTTCACTTTATTCTCCAGAATGGAAATCTTATCAGGAGCCGTATGAAGGGTGGCCAAATAAGCGGCATAACTTTCGAGGGCACTCCGGATTCCGAAGATTTCCTCTACATCCTCTTTTGTGAATTCCGTCACCGCATAACCTCCTTTGGGAAGCCGGGTGACCAATTCATCCTTTTCAAGTTTGTGAAAAGCCTCTCTGACGGGGGTGCGGCTGATTCCAACGTGATCGGCCAATTGCTCCTCGATAAGATGCTGGCCGGGTTTCAATTTCCCGTGAAGAATAGATTTTCTGAGTGATTCATAGACTTCTTCCCGTAGAGATTTCTTTTTGCGGATCCGAAGGCCTCCTAAAGTCGTTTCCATGGAATCCTCCTTTTTCGGTATAAATTCTGTATACTGTATCCAGAATATCATCTTTTTATATGCCAAGGGTCTTGGCTTGTCAAGGATTTTTTGAAAGGTGTTTTTTGAAAGGTTTTTTTGAAAGGGGAAGGAAAAGGCTTGACACCATCAGGATTTTGGGTATATATAATTTTTTGTATACAGTATCCCAATAGGAATCAGGAGGTGGTTTTTATGGACGAAGTCCAACTCTTTAAAGATATTACTGTTTTGAGTCTCGAACAGGCAACTGTTCTCCCCTACTTAACCCTCCGTTTGGCTGAAGAAGGAGCTAATATCATTCGCTTGGAACATCCCATTTACGGGGATCCCAATCGAAGAGTGGGGGACGATGTGTTGAAGGAAGATCGAATGTTCTCCTATTATCTCTCCATCAATGCAGGGAAGAAAGCGCTCACCCTTGACATCGGGGCTCCTGAAGGGCAGGAAATTTTTAAAAATCTCATCACCAAACTAAGCGTGGATATCTTTGCGACGAATCAACTTCCGAGAAATTACGCAAAACTCGGGATCGAGTATGAGATGCTCAAGAAGATCAAGGAGGACATCATCTGGCTGGGGATGACCGGTTTTGGCCCCCAGATCAATGAGGCAGCATATGATCCCGTGCTTCAAGCGAGGGGGGGGTTAATGGAGCTGACCGGAGAAAAGGGAGGGACGCCTCAAGTGATGGGGGTCCCCCTTCCCGATATGGGAGCCAGCGAGCATGGCTATGGCCTTCTGATGAAGGCCCTTTTCAAAAGGGCAGTGACAGGCCAAGGAAGCCGGATCGATCTCTCGATGTTCGAAAGCACGGTCTCCTGGCTCACTCAGGCCATTACCCACACGGTCTCGTTCAACAAGAAGGTTTCTCGAAGGGGGAATACTCACGAATTCTTTGCCCCGGTTTCTGTCTATGAGACGAAGGATGGCTATGCCTATATCGCTGTCGGAAATGATAAGCAGTGGGAGACGATGACAAAGATTCCGGGTTTTGAATCCCTTTATAAAAAAGAGTATGAAAGAAATGCCGGCCGCATTGCGGATGTGGACAACCTGAATCGTGCGATCAGAGCCGTTACCAAGAAATTTTCGACCGATGCATTGATCGACATCTTCAATAAGGCGACGCTTGCCATTTCAAAAGTCAACACCATTGAAGATGTGGTTCGAGATCCCCTGGTCAAACCGAATCTCATCCGAAGCAAAGACCCCAAGACGGGAATGGAAATTACTCTTGCCCCTCCTCCCGCGAATAACCTCAATCTCAAATCCATCGACCGAATGATGAGCTTCCCTCCCCGATTCGGTGAACACAACGAGGAGATTTACGGTGGGCTCTTGGGATACAGTCGTGCCCGGCTGAAGGAGTACAAGGAGAAAAATATCATTTAAGAAATGGTTCGGAGTCATGCGTTATCTCCCCATAGCGACGAAAGGAGGAACCCTCCATGGCACTCGACTTCAGTTTTACAGAAGATCACGAGTTCTTCAGGCAGACCGTCCGGGGTGCTGTGAAGCGTTTAATCTTACCCCGGGTCAAGGAACTGGACGAAAAAGAGGAATTCCCCTGGGACCTCTGGAAGGAATTTGCTGCCCTGGGGTATCTCGGCCTAAAACACGAAGAAAAATACGGGGGCATGTCAACCGATACCATCAGTCAGATGATCTTCTACGAAGAACTCGCAAGGGGGTCTTGCGGCTTTGCTATGTCAGCGATTATGCAGATCCTGATGGGAACTTATTTCATCGCCCGTTTCGGAAACGAGGATATTAAGCAGAGGATTCTTGTTCCCGCCATCAAAGGCGAAAAGATTGGCACGATCTGTTTTACTGAGGACCAATCTGGTTCGGATCTCGCCGGAACAAAAACGCTAGCAACGAAGGTGGATGGAGGTTGGAGGATCAACGGTCAAAAACAGTGGATCACCAACGGTCCCATTGCTGAATTCGCTACGGTGATGGCAACGGTGGATCGGAAAATGGGTCTGAAGGGTCTTAATTTTTACCTCGTAGAAAAGAAGACGAAGAATCGTGATGGGTTCGTCCCCGGCCAGAAGATCCATAAATTGGGCTCTCGCTGCTCGGTAACAGGTGAGCTGGTGTTTGACAATGTCTTTGTTCCTGATGAGAATTTCCTGGGAGAGGAAATCGGCAAAGGGGTTCAGTATGCCGGAAACATTCTCAACGAAGTGCGTGTCATGACAGGCATGTGCGCTTTGTCGATTGCAAAAGAAGCCATGGAAGATGCGAGGCAATATGCCAATAACCGAATTGCTTTTGGAAACGCCATCAGCAAGTATCAACTCATTCGCGAAAAATTTGCCAAATTCTGGGCCTGGTATGAGGCTTCTCGAACCTTCCTCTACAGGTGCGCATGGATGATTCAAAACAACATCCCTTGTACGAACGAATGCATGATGGCCAAATATCACTCTGCAGAGATGTGTATGTACGCGGTGGAAGAGGCCATGAGGATTTACGGTGGAAACGCCTTCTGCACCGACATTTCTGTCCAGCGATTCTGGAGAGATGCGAAATTCCTGCTCTATGGGGGTGGCACCCATGAAGTTCTGTGTGATTATCTGGGAAGGGTTTACTGTAAAGATTAACCTAACCGCCTTGCGCCCCTGCCTGCCGGGAGGCAGGCTCTTGGAAAATGGATTGAGATTTAGAAAACTGGATTGCTTTCCCACCACAGAGTCATGGGGAGCCTAGGGCATCTGAGGTGATACGGGTTATGAACGAGGGTTGCCTTCGATGAAGATCACCGAAAAGCTACCTCTCGATACCTTTATAAACGACGAAGAGTCCCGCATCCTTCTTGAGCAACAAATCTGTCACACGATCAAGAACAATTCTGCGTTTATGCCTGCCCCGCAAACCTGTACTCCCTCAACGAAAAAGGAGAGAGGACCGTCGAATTTGCCGGATGGCACCTGCAGGATTGCCTGCGTATAGGGTTCCGTGAAATGGAAATATCCCAAGAGCGGATTGGGTGTCCAGTATCGGTTTGGATGAGGGAACCCAAATCCATTTTCGACAATCCTCCGGCAGCACTGCTGTCCAAATTAAGTGGAATTCTCGGGAAGTAACGTTGATTTCATTCAGCTTTTGGATTGATATTCGCCTCTTTCAACGCCAGGTTTCACCGCAGAGGCGCGGAGATCGCAGAGGGAGATTTTTCTTCTGCTCCAATCGGGAGACGGCGATTGGAGCAGAAACTTCGTCCCTTCGGGATCAGGATCGATCCGTTTGATGGCGGTGGTACTATCATGAGCCTTGTCTTTTTTTAGAATGACAAACCTTTTTATTTGGCGGTATCTCTCCGCCAAACAAAAAACCTTTTCTCCGCGTTCTCTGCGACTCTGCGGTGAAAAGTCTATTTTGGACAGGTTTGCTCCGGCAGGGATTGATTGACATCCTGAGGCGAACTCCCTAACTCACTTTTTTCCACGTTTCCAAGCTTTCTTGGGACGTTAGAATTTGGCGGTCGCCCTCTTCTTCTTTTAGAACGACCCAGTCCCCGTCCATAACCACTCTTGCTACTCCGTAGATTTTACGAGTATCGGGCTTAATAAACCTGTCACCCTCCTTGGCCCTTTCCATAGTTCCCCACCCCTGGTTTAAAGTCTAAGTGAATATCCTTCCTCTCGAGGGAGAGTTTATTAAATTAGGGACGGGGTGTCAATTAAAGAATTAGAAGAATTAGAAGAATGTCCTGGTGGTCCATCCATCGAGTAAACCTCTCTTAAAGACAGCAAAAGTTGACACGCTTAATCATACATTGTAAATTCCCTTTGAAAATAAGCGGTTCCCTCAAAAAGGAAAACATTTTTCTGGCGAGAGCTCCGTCTTTTGGGGAAAGGATTCACTTCCCCTCACTGCCTCGGGGTGGTCGCCTGAAAAGCCGCGAGCAGTATGGATTGATTGAACATGGCAAAGATCTGCCCTCCCCGGGTTCAAGAAAGATTTTTAGCACTTTCAGGTGAGGAATTCAGTACTTATGTGAAAATTCTTTCCACTTTTGGTTTTCGCTGAAATCGTTTGGATTCGAGAGAAGATCTTAATTATCGATAAGTTGCATCAAATGACAAAAATTGGCACTAAACTTGCTTTATTTCTCTATTGTTTCTATCTTACTTCTTATTAAGGACGGTCTTCCGATATGATAGCCTATGAATTTTACTGGCGCGATGAAATTGGGAAGGAACATCTTGTTGGAATACTTCCGGAGAGAAGAAGAAACTCATTGAGAATAACCAAGGAGTCTATTCTGAATTGGGTTTCGATGGTGATTGGAAATAATTTGGAAAGTAACAATATCTATTTCGTTCAAGTGGAATTATAGGTTAAATCTGGGACAGAGATGATCTGAATTGGGAAGCATCCCAATCGTGATTCGATATTCGATTATCAAAAGCGAAAGCAGAGTCGGAGATGACTCTGCTTTTTTTATCCCTTTGGGCGAGCTTTTCCTTGCTTCATCCAATATTTCTTGTTAGAATTCCACTACAAACCGCTGATCAGAGGGGAATCCCCCAGCCGTTTCATGGATTCTACCCGCTCCATTATAGGGCGGAAGCTTACAGGGTCCGTGACGTCCGTCAGCATGCCGTTTATCTAGAGTGAACACCCGCAAATCAAAGAAGATGGCTAAAGAATTTGATGAGGCGTACATGAAGATGGCTCTGGAAGAGGCAGAGAAGGCTGGCGCGAGAGGGGAAGTTCCGGTGGGAGCCGTTTTATTAAAGGGAGGTCAGGTGCTGGCAAGAGATCACAATCGTTGCATCGAGCTCAGCGACCCGACTGCCCACGCAGAAATCCTCGTCCTGCGAAAAGGGGGGGAGATTTTAAGAAACTACCGATTGAATGGAACTGCGATGTATGTGACGGCAGAGCCTTGCCCCATGTGCGTTTCCGCAATGGTTCACGGCAGGATATCGAGATTGGTCTTTGGGGCATCGGAGCCGAAATTTGGGGCGGTCGAATCAAAATTTAGATTGTTGAGCGATCAGGGCATGAATCACAAAGTAAAGGTTGAGCGGGGGATTCTCGAAAAAGAATGCGGTGAAATCTTAAAGGTTTTCTTTAGAGGACGAAGAGGAAGAGAAAGTAACAAGTTAAGAGTTATGAGTTCAGAGTTAGCGGGTACGGGAATTAGACAAGAATGAAAATAACTCAAAACTTGGAACTCAAAACTCATAACCGTAATTCAGCCAGGAGAGGTTGCCGAGTGGCTTAAGGCGCCGCTCTCGAAAAGCGGTTCTCCCGAAAGGAGACGTGGGTTCAAATCCCACCCTCTCCGCCATCCTACGCTAAAGCTTCGGCTGGCGAACCATGCACCCTGTAAGTTATAAAATCAGAGTTCAGAAAAATAAATACTCCTTAGAAATTTGATTAAGAATTACTCCGAACTCCGAGCTAAGAACTCTGAACTAATTTTTGAAACGGAGAGATGCCCGAGAGGCCGAAGGGGCACGATTGGAAATCGTGTATTCCGCTAATAACGGGATCGTGGGTTCGACTCCCACTCTCTCCGCCATGCACCACGTAGGGTTCTGGCAGCCGTGCACCTTAAGGGCGCGGTATGCAACGCTGACCATGAGGTTCAGGATAGTCGCCATAGTTATAGCACCGCGTATGGTGCAGCTTGCCCTGAACCTGACATGGTTTAGGGCGCCATAGGCCATGAACCGCGTAGTTCGTGGCAGCCGCGCACCTCACAGGGTACACGGCGCCAGATGACAGACTGATATGTATTATGTTTATGTGCTGAGAAGTCAGCTTGATGGAAGGCTCTACATCGGTTACACAGCGAACCTTAGGAATAGAATTCAAGAACACAATAGCGGGGAAGTGACATCAACAAAACCACGTAGGCCGTTAGAGTTAATTTTCTATGAAGGGTATAGGAGCATGGAAGATGCGAAACGTAGGGAACGTTATCTGAAGACTACTAAGGGTAAATCTTCATTGAACATAATGCTCCGAAATTCATTGAACCCATCGGCAAGATAGGGTCTACGAACAGGCGACGCAAGGAAGATCTTGTTGATAGCCGGGTCCTGCGCAACAAATGATTACAAACCCCGTCAGGTCCGGAAGGAAGCAGCGGTAGTAATCCCCTTTGTGTGCCGCAGGGGAGCCTGGCTATCAACAAATGATATACGGAACGAGAGCTGATGGGTGTCGGCTGGCAGTCGGCCGTTCTGAGACTATATTTCATTCATAACGGTGCATCCTATGGCAAAAGAAGACACATCCTATCTCGTGCTGGCAAGAAAGTGGAGACCCCAGCTTTTCGAAGAGGTGATTGGGCAGCGGCACATCACCCAAACATTACAAAACGCCATTTCACAGAAACGGGTAGCTCACGCCTTTTTGTTTACCGGAGCCAGAGGGGTGGGCAAGACTTCTTCAGCTCGCATTTTGGCAAAGGCCTTAAACTGCGAAAAGGGTTCCGGGACGAATCCCTGTAATCAATGTACGACCTGTCAAGAGGTGACCCACGGAACCTCGATGGATGTGATTGAGATTGATGGAGCCTCCAACCGCGGGATCGATGAGATTCGGGAGTTGAGGGAGAATGTCCGTTATACTCCCGCCAAGAATCGGTATAAGATCTATATCATCGATGAGGTCCACATGCTGACCAAGGAGGCTTTCAATGCCTTGTTGAAGACCCTCGAAGAGCCACCTCCACACATCATCTTTATCTTGGCCACCACCGAACCCCATAAAATTCCTGCCACGATTCTTTCGCGTTGCCAGCGGTACGATTTCAAGAGGATTCCGTTTAAGGAGGTCATCGGAAGCCTGAAACGGATCGTGGGAGAAGAAGAGATCCAGATCAGTCCGAGAGGGCTTCTTTCGATTGCCCAGGAATCAGAGGGGAGCCTGAGGGATGCTGAAAGTCTCCTCGACCAGGTGATCGCTTATTCCGGGAAAAATATTCGTGATGAAGATATTGCCGAAGTCCTCGGGCTCATCGATCGAAAAATGCTCAGCGATACCATCGAAGCGATTGCCGACAGGGATGTTGAAAGTTGTATGAAGGTCATCGAACGCGTCTATCACTTTGGAGTCGACCTCCAGCATTTCAGCCGAGAGCTTCTTCAATATCTTCGCAATTTAATCCTCATCAAAGTCAGCCAGCATCCGGAAGGGTTAATGGAATTGCCGGAAGAGGAATTCATGCTCGTTAAGAAACAGGCAGAGAGGTTCGAATTCGAACAATTGAATTACCTTTTCACCCTTCTTTTGAAAGGAGAGCAAGAAACGGCGCAGTCTACTTTTCCTCGAACCATGCTCGAGGTGACATTGGTTCGAATGGCCACATTGCGTCCCCTCCTTCCTATCGATGAGATGCTGAAGAAACTGGAGGCGATGGAAAGCAAGGGACGGACCGGAGGGGACAGGGAGGGAAAAGCATCTCCTGCTTCAGGAAGAGTGGTCCGGTCAGAGGATCCGGTTAGAGATAGAAAAAAGGGAGAAGGGTCGCCGGAGAGGCGAGAGCCAACCAGGGAAGAAAAGGTTTGTGAGGAAAGTGAGAGTTTGGGGGATTTAAAAAAGGAGGAAGAGTCCAGTGGCGTCCTCCCGCAACGTCCGGAAGAGGCATGGAAAGGCCTGGTTGAATTTACACGGGCAAAGAATCCTATCTTGGGGGCATTCTTAGTCCTGGGAAATCTCGTTCATCTCGATGACGAAAGGATTGAGATCGGGTTTGAAAAAGATTCGTTTCACTACGATCGAATGCTGGAAAAGGAGAATCGGAGCCAATTAGAATCCATCTGTTTTGAATATTTTCAAAAGAAGGCGAAGGTGGTGATCTCGCCGTTGGCCCAGGGGGTAGGGTCCAAAGGACGGGGGATGTTCAGCGAAGGAAAGGCAACCCCCGATGAAGAGGATGGGCGGTTGGGCCATCGGGCAGAGGAGAACCCTCTGATTCAGGAGGCGCTCCGTCTTTTTGACGGAAAGATTGTAGAAAGGTAACTCTTCGTTAGAAATTCGAGGAGGCCGGATTCTAACGGAATAAAGGAGAGGCGCATGGTAAAAGGCTTCGGGAACATACTAAAGCAGGCTCAGGAGATGCACGCTAAGATCGCCCAGCTCCAGGAGGAGATGGCAGGGAGAACGGTGGAAGCGAGTTCCGGGGGGGGCATGGTGAACATCGTGATGAACGGGAGACAGGAAGTCGTGAGCATCCGGATCGATCCGGAAGTGGTCAGTCGAGAAGACGTTGAGATGTTGCAAGATTTAATTGTAGCCGCCGTCAATGAGGCTATCCGGAAATCCCAGGAGATGATGACCGAAGAAATGAAAAAGGTTACGGGCGGACTCAATATTCCAGGATTGTTCTAAAGAGATTATTGTAAATTGTAAAATTACCAGTGCAAAATGCAAAATGAGGAACTCAACGGCACACTATAGAATGGAACAGAGCGTTGGGATCTTTCCAACTATTTTGCATTGCTAACTTTGCAATTTCCATTTTGTATTGAGGTCTTACGATGGCTGCTTATCCCAAACCCATTGATCATCTGATAGAAGCCCTGGCAAGACTTCCGGGGATAGGGAAAAAGACGGCGTCCAGACTTGCCTTCCACGTCTTGCGGAGCAGTTCATCCGAGGCTCAAGAGCTGGCGAGAGCGATTTTGGACGTCAAAGAAAAGATCCGGCTTTGTTCAACCTGCTTCAACTTGACAGATGAAGATCCGTGTCGAATCTGCCAAGACGAACGCCGAGCCGGCGAGACTCTCTGTGTGGTCGAGGGGCCGAATGACCTGATCGCCATCGAGAACACGGGCGTTTTTGATGGAAGATACCACGTGTTGCACGGTACGATCTCTCCTCTGGAAGGTATTGGTCCAGACCACCTGAAAATGAAGGAACTGCTGGAAAGGCTTCAAAAGGAAAAGATTTCGGAAGTGATTCTGGCCAGCAATCCCACGGTCGAAGGGGGAGCCACGGCTCTTTATCTGGTTGATCTGATTAAGCCTTTAGGCATAAAAGTAACAAGAATCGCCTACGGAATCCCGATGGGAAGCGAAATTGAATACTCAGACGGGATGACCTTATCCAAAGCCCTTGAGGGCCGCAGGGAAATTTGATAAAAAATTCTTGACAAATAAGCAAATAAGTTTTAACGTTAACGCGATCGAAGCGGCCTTAAATAAAATACAATAGTTTCGGGTAGATATGCAGGAGAGGACGTGTTGATAACTTTTACAAAATATATTATATTTTTGATTATAGCAACACAGGAGAGTTAGATGATTGAGATTCGATTTCATGGAAGAGGCGGTCAAGGGGCGGTGACTTCGGCGGAATTGTTGGCTCTGGCAGCCATCGGGGAAGGAAAGTATGCCCAGGCATTTCCAAGTTTCGGTCCAGAACGAAGAGGAGCACCGGTCGTGGCCTTCTGTCGAATTGACGAAGAACGGATCCGTATCAGGGCCAATGTTTCCGAGCCGGATATTGTCGTTGTCCTCGATTCTTCTCTTTTGAAAATCGTCAATGTTGCTGCTGGATTGAAGTCCAACGGCGTCCTGGTCACGACGAGTCCTGATTCTGCAGAGAGCGTGCGGCAGGATTTGAAAATCAAGAATCGAATGGCCGTTGTGGACGCGCTCAAAATTGCAAGGGAGGTTCTGGGTGTCCCCATTACCAATACTACGATGCTGGGATCTTTGATCAGAGCCCAGGGATTGGTCAAGAAAGAGTCGTTTCTCTCCCCTTTGCGGGAACGGTTTGGCCGGATTGCTGAAAAGAATATTTCTGCTTTTGAGCGAGCCTACCAAGACACTATCCTCCTTCAATAATTTTTTGATGGTCCCTTCTCTTCCCTAATGATCAAGGGGAGGAAGAGGGAATTAAAGTTATTCCAAGAGAGAGGTATTCGGTATGACCAAACCAGAAAATGAATGGACGTGGAAAGAGATACCCGTCGGGAATGTGATCCTGGAACCCGGAAATGCCAGTCAATATCGGACAGGAGACTGGAAGAGTCTCAAGCCGGTTCTCAAAAAAGAACTCTGTATCCATTGTGGTTTGTGCTACATCTTCTGCCCCGATATGGCCTACAACCTGGATTCGGAGAGCTATTTTATTGCCGACCTTTTTTATTGCAAAGGGCTGCGGTATCTGCGCAAAGGAGTGTCCCACCGGGGCGATTACCATGGTGATGGAAGAGGAGGGGAAATAATGGGAAAAAGGATTGGAATGGAAGTCTCCATCGCAGCGGCCGAGGCGGTCAAACAGGCCAACGTGGATGTGATCTCGGCCTATCCCATTACTCCGCAGACACATATCGTTGAGCATCTTTCTGAGCTGGTGGCCAACGGAGAAATGGATGCGGAGTTTTTCTGCGTGGAATCGGAGCATTCCGCATTGAGTGTCTGCGTGGGAAGCCAGGCGACGGGAGCCAGGTCCTTCACCTGCACCAGCGCTCAGGGGCTGGCCCTGCTGAGTGAGATCACGTTTATTGCCTCGGGCTTGAGGTTGCCCATTGTCATGATTCTTGCGAATCGGACCCTCTCGGCGCCTCTCAGTATCTGGAATGACCACAGTGATGCCATGATGGTCCGGGACTGTGGTTGGATTCAATTTTTTACGGAGAATGGTCAGGAAGTCTATGACCATGTCTTTATTTCCTACCGGGTCGCAGAAGATCGTCAGGTTCTTTTCCCGGTGATTATTAACATGGATGGGTTTATATTAAGCCATGTGATTGAACCCATCGAGATGATCGATCAGGAGAAGATCGATCAGTTTCTGCCTCCTTATGAACCCCTTCACCGCCTCCATCCGGATCAGCCCATAACGATGGGGGCCTTCGCATTGCCCGCCATCTTTGCAGAGACCAAGAAGGCCCAGGAAGTGGCGCTTCAGTCCTCTCTTCCAAGAATCCTAGAGGTATGGAAGACGTTCGGAGACATGACGGGGAGATACTATCACCCGATCGAAACTTATCGGACAGAGGATGCGGAGACGCTCCTGGTCACCATGGGGTGCTTTGGTGAGACGGCCTCGGTGGCCGTGGATCAGATGAGGGCTGAAGGAAGGTCGGTGGGTTTGGTCAAGATCCGGCTGTGGCGGCCTTTTCCTTTCGACGATTTCAAGAAGGCGGTCCAGGGAGCAAAGAACCTGGTGGTCATTGATCGAGCGGTTTCCCCGGGAGGTCCCAAAGGGCCTGTGGGGTCCGAAGTGAGATCGGCTCTGTTTGGAGAACCGGTCCATCCAGCCGTCTATGATTTTGTCGCGGGAATTTCCGGCAGAGATGTGGCCCCCTCCGATTTCGTCAAAATGGTGGGTAAGGCTGAAATTGAGATCGAGGAAGGAAATAAGGAAGGATACGAACTGTACGGGGTGAGAGAATGACTGAAAATCTGAACGTTTTTGCTGTTAGGACATTGACACAAAAGGAATATTTTGCGCCCGGCCATCGATCTTGCCAGGGTTGCGCCGAGGCATTGGCGGTAAGGTTGGTCGCCAAGGCCGTGGGAAGGAACGTCATCATTGCCAATGCGACGGGCTGTATGGAAATCGTTTCCTCTCCGCTGCCTTACACTTCCTGGAGGGTGCCCTGGATCCACGTTGCGTTTGAGAATACGTCCGCGGTTGCCTCCGGCATTGAGTCAGCCCTGAAGGTCTTGATGAGAAAGGGGAGAATTCCCCACAAGAAGATCGTCACCCTTGCCATGGGCGGGGACGGAGGGACGGCGGACATCGGCCTTCAGTCACTTTCGGGTGCTCTGGAGAGAGGTCACAACTTTCTCTACGTGTGCACTGACAATGAGGCCTATATGAACACCGGCATCCAGCGATCTTCCTCTACGCCTTTCGGTGCATCGACCACCACTTCTCCGGCCGGAAAAGTCCAGACAGGACAGGTCACCTGGAAGAAGAATATGGCGGCCATTGCAGCTGCTCATAATATCCCTTATGTTGCCACGGCCTGCCCGAGTTATCCCATCGATCTGGTGCAGAAGGTGAAGAAAGGCGGCTGATGTCGATGGCCCTGCTTATATCCATATCCTCTCTGTCTGCCCGACGGGATGGAGGTCTGCGCCGGAGCTCTCTATCAAACTGGGCCGGTTGGCCGTAGAGACGGGGATCTTTCCCCTGTATGAGGTGGAGAGGGGACAGTATCATTTAAGCATCGATTTTCCGAAATTGAAACCGATTAAGGAATATATCAAGCTCCAGGGGAGATTCCGGCATCTGACGGAAGAGATGATCGAGGGGATTCAGAAACGCGTTGAAAAGGAATACGAACAGTTAAGAGAAAGAGCGAAAAGGGGATTTTGAAATGACTCACTCACAGATTGATACCATCATCGATCAAAACGGAGACAAGGAATCCGCTATCCTATCCATTCTTCAGGATGTTCAGGCCAAGGAGAAATACCTTCCCAAAGAGGCCCTTGAGTATATCGGGGAAAAGCTCCATATCCCGTTGAACAAGATCTACCGGATCGCCACATTTTACCGGGCCTTCAGTCTCTCGCCGCGGGGAAAGCATGAGGTCTGTGTCTGCATGGGAACCGCATGCCATGTCCGTGGAGCGCAGCGAATTATCGATCAGGTCAAGCTGGCATTGGACATCCGGCCGGGAGAGACGACCAAGGATCGGAATTTTACGCTGGAGACGGTCAACTGTCTGGGTGTCTGTGCGGCCGGACCGGTGGTCGCCATCGACGGTCAGTACTTCGGAAAGATGAGCTCGGCCAAGGTTGCCGGGACCCTTAAGAAGTTTCGTTCTGATAAGAAAAAAGGAGGGGACGAATGAGAAGGCTTGGTTCTCCTCAAGAGTTGGAAAAATACAGGGAAGAAATCCTCAGCACGAGGGATCCTAACCAACCCTTGATCACGGTTTGCGGCGGGACAGGATGTCACGCCTCAGGATGTCATGCGGTGGTAGACGCCTTCAGGAAGGTTCTCGACGAGAAGGGGAAAGGGAATGGCGTCGGCCTCCGGGTGACGGGGTGTCATGGCTTCTGTGAAAGGGGGCCGCTGGTCGTCATTCATCCGAAGAAGGTCATGTATCAACGGGTGAAACCCGAGGATGTCCCGGCGATCTTTCAGGAGACGGTCCTCAACGGAAAAATCCTCGAACCCCTGCTTTACGAACATCCGACGACACAGGAGAAGATTGTCGCCGAGGAGGATGTGCCGTTTTACAAGAAACAGATGCGAATCATCTTCGGAAATAACGGGAGCATCGATCCGACCCGGATTGAAGACTATATTGCAGTCGGTGGCTACCGAGCCTTGCCCAAGGCGTTGTTATCCATGACGCCCGAGCAGATTATCGGCGAGGTGAAAAAGGCCAATTTGAGAGGCCGTGGAGGCGGAGGGTTTCCCGCTGGCCTGAAATGGGAGCAGTGCCGGAACGCGCCCGAAAGGATTAAATACGTGATCTGCAACGCGGACGAGGGAGATCCGGGCGCTTACATGGACCGGAGTCTCCTGGAGGGGAACCCGCACAGCGTTCTCGAAGGGATGATCATCGGGGCCTTCGCGATCGGGTCTCACGAGGGCTATGTCTACGTCCGTAACGAATATCCTCTGGCCGTCGAGAATATCGGGATCGCTGTCAGACGAGCGGAAGAACTGGGCCTGATCGGCAAGAATATTCTCGGATCGGGGTTTGACTTCGAGGTTAAGGTGAGCCGGGGAGGAGGTGCCTTTGTTTGTGGGGAATCGACCGCACTCATGGCATCCATCGAAGGGAATGTGGGAGAACCCAGGGCAAAACATATTCACACCGTCATCAGCGGCCTCTGGGACCGTCCGAGCAATCTCAACAACGTGGAGACATGGGCCAACGTACCGGTGATCATCAATCAAGGCGCCGATTGGTACGGGAGGATCGGCACCGAGGGCAGCAAGGGGACCAAGATCTTTTCACTGGTCGGGAAGGTGAACAATACGGGTCTGGTGGAAGTTCCCATGGGGATCTCGCTAAAGGAGATCGTCTATGATATTGGGGGGGGAATCCCTGGAGGCAAGAAACTGAAAGCGGTCCAGACCGGAGGGCCTTCCGGAGGCTGCATTCCCGAGTCGCTCATTGACCTGCCCGTGGATTTTGATCGTTTGACAGAAGTAGGTTCGATGATGGGTTCGGGCGGAATGATCGTGATGGATGAGTCGACCTGCATGGTGGATGTGGCCAAGTACTTCATGAACTTCCTCAAGGATGAATCCTGCGGAAAGTGTACTTCTTGCCGGGAGGGGACGAAACGGATGCACGAAGTCCTGACGGAGATTACGGAGGGGAGGGGAAGAACGGACCACCTCGATCTCCTTGAAGAGATCGGTTGGGTTACGGCAGAAGCCTCTTTGTGCGCGTTGGGAGGCACGGCTTCCAATCCCGTCCTCTCCACCGTTCGCTACTTCCGGGACGAATACAAGGAACATATTATTAATAAACGGTGTCCGGCAAAGGTTTGTCGGGCCCTTCTCGAATATCGAGTGATCTCCGAAGTCTGCAAGATGTGCGGCGCCTGTTCAAAAGTCTGCCCTTCAGAGGCCATCAGCGGCAAGCCAAAGACGAAAAAAGAGAAGGGAAAGCCTTTTAAGATCGATGTGGAGAAATGCATCCGGTGTGGAATGTGTTTTGAGGCCTGTAAATTTGAGGCGATCGAGGTCCAGTAAAATATAAGGAATAAGTTAGTGAGTTATTAAGTTAATAAATTATCAGGAATCATCGCAAGTGAACGGTCCATGCTCATTCACTTATTCACTCTATTACCTCATTAACCTGTATTAACTTGGAGGAGCATTATGACGATTCCCTTTGTGATTGACGGGCAATCCGTTGAAGGAAAAGAAGGCGAAAATATTCTGAGTGTGGCTTTGGACGCGGGGTTTGATATTCCCCATCTCTGTTACAATGAGTCCGTGAAGCCTTATGGTGCCTGTCGCCTCTGTCTGGTAGAAGTGAAGAGGCGAGGGAGGACCAACATGACGACCTCTTGCACCTACCCTGTTTTAGAAGGGGTCGAGGTGTTCACGCAAACGGAGAAAGTATTGCGCGCCCGCCGGATGATGATCGAACTGATTTTGGCCATGTGTCCGGGAGACAAGTTGATTCAGGATATGGCCAGGGAGATGGGGGTCCAGGAGGTCCGATTCAAACAGGAGGATAAGGATTGCATTCTCTGCGGTCTCTGCGCCAGAGTCTGCGAGGAGGTCGTCGGGGCCAACGCCATTCATTTTGCTTTCAGGGGAGATCGGCGGGAGATGATTCCTCCGTTCCAGGCGGAGGCGACGAGTTGCATTGCGTGCGGAGCCTGTGTGGTCGCCTGTCCGGTCGATGTCATTCGGATGAAGGAAGAAAAGGATGAGCGGACGATCGTTCGGTGGAAGCGAACGTTGAAAATGAAGCAATGCAAGATCTGCGGAAATTATTTCGCCCCCTGGTTTCAGCTAGAGAAGTTCAAGGAGCAGGCCAAGCTCCAGAAAGATTTTTTTGATGTCTGTTATACGTGCCGGACTTGAAATCTCTCCCCAATTCGAGTATATTGGAAACAAGAAGCATGTTCAACAGGAGGTGACGGGTATGACCCTTGTCAAATGGGAACCCTTCCGAGATCTCATGACCATGCAAGACCGAATGACCCGGCTGATCGATGAAACTCTTTCTCGAATCTGGAAAGAGGAAGTTCATCACGAAGCCTGGTCCCCTCCTGTGGATATTCTGGAGAAAGGCGACGAAGTGATCCTGAAAGTGGACCTGCCCGAAGTGAATCAAAATGAGATCGATATTAGAGCAGAAGAAAGCACTCTGATCATTCAGGGGGAGAGAAGGTTTATCAAAGAGTCCTCCGAAGAAAACTATGTTCAGATTGAAAGACCTTATGGGACCTTTCGCCGGACCTTCAGCATCCCTAAAACGATCGATCAGGAGGGAATCAAGGCTTCCTACAAGGATGGAGTGCTTCGAGTGGTTCTTCCCAGAAAGCAGGAAATCCAACCGAAACAGATTGTCGTCGAACCCATGTAATGGATGAGAGCCGAAGGGGGCCCTTTTCCAAAGGGCCCCCTTTTTTCTATTTCTCAATACCCTACTTTTAGTCTGCCCAAGGGCTTTTCAATACGAATACCGATATCTGTCAGAACGTGCCGTACCCCTCTCCGTCGCTAACTCCCGTCTCGTGGGCCTTCCTCCGGCGCTATCAACCAAGGGTATGATTCCGATCCTGATCGCCAAAAAAATGGGTGGCAGGACAAAATGCCTGCCACCCATGCCTTACCTCCATACTTTCCGATTAATCCGTCTGGTTACGGAATCACTCTAAATTCCACTCTCCTGTTTTTGGCGCGACCCTCTGTGGTCTTATTATCAGCAATGGGCTTTTGGCTTCCATACCCCTTGATGGTCATTCGGTCGCCTTGAATGTTGAATTTATCCATGAGATACTTCTTCACACTTTGTGCTCTCTTCTCTGAAATCTTTTGTCTCGCTACCTCCGATCCCGAAAAATCCGTGTGACCTCCGATTTCAACTTTGGTGTCCGGATTGTCCTTCAGGATGGCCGCGTCTCGGTCTAAAACCTTGGCAGCTACAGGATCGATATTCGTCTTGTTCTCGTTAAAGTAGACGTTTTCGAATATCGGCACTGGCTTCGGTGGTGGAGGCGCAGGTGCCGGTGCAGGCGGCGGTGGTGGCGGTGGTTCAGGTGCCGGTGCAGGTGGTGGCGGTGGCGGTGGAGGTGGAGGTGGAGGTGGCGCCGGCTTCGCCTCTTCGCAAGGCGTTCGCTTGAGAGCCTCTAATGACTTCTCCTTGACAATCCTGGAGTGGGTATCAAGATCCTCCATTTCTCTCCAATAGTATTTCATCTCATGATCGGCCAATGCAAGGTTGGCCTCCGCGGTCGCATATTCACAGGGTGCACATTTCTTAGCTCCAGCAATGGTGGCCCGCTGGAAGGCATCCTTTGCCTCGTTATAGGACATGACCGTTGCTTTGGGTGCACATCCTGAGGCCATGACTGCTCCTAGAATGAGGAGCAATAAGATCATCCATTTTCTGTTCATCTTCATAATTCACCCCCTCTCTCGACTATTTTTTCCTGGTTTCAGCCAATCCAGCTTGAGCGGCGGATGTGGACCGTTGCGCAAGTCCCAGGGCTGGCCCAAAATCATTCTGGCTGAATTCAACTTTAGAAGCTTCTAAGAACTTCTCGGCGCTACAGTATTCATACGGAGCTTTTTTCTCTCCTCCTGCTCCCTTCAGTTCGGAAATCAGCTTTCCAGCATTCCCGATCTCCTTTTTTGCGCTGAAATAATTGCAGCCAGAAAGAGAGAAGGCGAAGAAAACCAAAATAAAAAATAGCGTGAAATATCCTTTTTTCATATTGTCACCCCCTTTCGAATTTCTTGGAAAACCACTCATATCTTTTAACATATCGAACCTGTTCAGACTTGTCAAGACTTTTGTGATTTTACTTGATCTTCACTCGTCACGAATAAATGGCCGCTCGTGAGGCTTGAGGAATAAATAAGATCAATTCTGTATTGGGGAGGGGAAAACTGTGTTAGGGGCCGGACGCTCGACCCTTTGGATTTTGAGACTTCTTTTCAGCGAGGAATCTCTTCGCACAGTCTTTACCGCAGAAATAATAATCTCTCCCCGCTATCCTTTTCCTCACGGCGGTCCCCGCTGGGATATAGACTTGGCAACAAGGGTCTTGAAGAAGTTCTTCGGGTTCAGACTCGCTGTTCAACCTTTTCTTTCGTGTGAATATTTCTTTCACGAGGAAGTGAAGGCTCCTAGAGAGGAGGAGGAGAAGAAGAATGAATAGAAAAAGCCTGATCATGATTCAGCCCTATCCGAGAAGCACCCCATCCCAGCCTCAAATAACAAGCCCTTTCCCATCATCCAAATTCGAAATGTGAAGCTCCCCGCCCACAGGGCGGGGCTTCCGGGCACGCAGTGGCGAGCAGGATGCGAGCAAAGGAAGTTTCGTTCATAGGGTACCTCTTAACCCCGCCTCCAAGGCGGGGTCAAGAGGCACGTTCCGGCCAAATAGGATCGTCTTGGTGGTTTTGGATTTAGAGCCTTTCCACCCCCTGATCCTCCTTGAGGTTGTTCAAGAGCTCTTGAATGGTCTTTTTCAAAACGGGATGGACAAGGCTTCGATCGATCTCAGCCAATGGGATGAGGACAAATTTGCGATTTTGGATGAGGGGGTGTGGAATGTGGAGTTCCTCGGTGTGAATTTCAATGTCGTCGAAGAAAAGAATGTCCAGATCAATGGTTCGGGGTCCCCATCGAAAAGTCTGTGTGCGGCCCAACTGGGATTCAATGGCCTTCAATGTTCGGAGGAGTTCAGGAGCTTCCAGATCGGTCTCGATTTTTATGACTCCGTTCACAAACCAATCCTGGGAGGTGTAACCAACGGGTTTCGTTTTAAAGAAGGAAGATTTTGCTAAAAGTTTGTGGCGGTCCGCTTTTAGGATTTCTGAAACAGCTTTTTCACAGTTGTCTAACTTGTCGCCGATGTTCGAGCCGATTCCAATAGAGGCAATGTGTCCCATTCCGATCGGATCAAAAAAAACCCTCTGCTTTTCACTTTTTTTCTGAAATCTCTTCGGGTTTCTTGGGAGTGACGTCGATCTCTTCATCCTTAGTCGACTTTTTGAAATTTCTGATCCCTTTTCCGAGTCCCTCACCGATCTGAGGGAGTTTTCCCGCACCAAAAATAATCAGCACAATGACTAAAATAACGACCAACTCAGGCATCCCTATCCCAAACATTTTTCTCTCCTTTTCAATCTTAACTTGATCAGAGCCTGTCACTGGCAGGCCTGTCAGTGACAATTTGGCGGAAGTGCATGGGAATCGAACCCACCACGGACATCTCTGCCCGTCACTGGATTTGAAGTCCAGGAGGCCCACCAGAACCTGTCCACTTCCAAATTATAACCTAATGGATTCTCTTTTCAAAGTCAAGATTCTTGCATGCTTCGCCCTTTCCTTAGTTTTTTTCTCCCAGGGGCAGAAGATCGTCGTACCTAAGGGAGGGTTGGAAAACTTCCTGGCAATGGTGTCAAACTCGGACTGAATAGAATTTTGCCATCCCGACAGACAAAAATGGACGCCGAGACGTCCACCGGAAGAATAGATAAAGCCACATTTTACAGGAGTTATCATGATTAAATATCAACCCTATGGATACCGCGCCTCGAATTTGAATGAACCCCGGCATATTTCTTGAATAGACCATATCCAGAAAATCTTTCTTGAATCTTTAAATTGTTTTAGAATTTACACGTAGACAGCTGGATCGCTGTAAAAACAAAAAAGGAGGTAAGTATGAAAAGGCTTGTTGGTATTTTTATTTTTTTCGCTCTGGTAACGGCCATGGGTTGTGCCAGTTACACTCCGACCCCAGTCTACACACCGAATGAAAATTGCAAGCTCGTCGGTTTCAAGCCTGGTTTAGAGCCGAGGGGAGTGAACGGGATCGGGTGGGAAGCAGACGTGGCAACTTTCAAGGAGATGAAATCTTACAGAAAAGACTCGAGTCACGGCGGGATTCATTTCTATTTGAGAGCGGGGGATGGATACAAATTAAGAAGTGGTAAGCTGATCCCCATTCAATATGGTTTTTGGAGGGGGAAATTCTATATTGGGATGGTTATGACGGAGCAGGTTTCGGATTGGGACGCCCTAAAGGATTCCGTTTTTGAGAAATTTGGGGCGGGAGCAAAGCCATTTAGTAACAAAGAGGAATATCTGTGGATTGGTAAGGATGTAACGATGGCATTACGATATGATGAGAATTTAAAGAAAGGCACTTACTATATCAGGTCCCACTCGATGGAAAAACAGATGCCGTAAGGCAAGGTGTGCTTCCAGACCACCCCCAATGGGTATGGGAGAGGAAAGGTTTCGCCTGACAAAGATGAGGTCTGGCAGGATAAAAGAAATAATCTTTTAGAAATGTCTGACCTCATCTTTTTTCTTCAAGCCTCTTGTGCTTACCAGAATTGAGAGCGCAGCTTAGGGTTCGAGTCTTAGACCCTGCTTTTCCCGGTCCACATTCCGCAATGAAGTCAGAAATACCGTTTTTCTTCCAAGAAAATACATACTTTATCCCATGCCTCTCTTAAGGGTTTTGAATCTATTGTAATAGAGTATGGATGCCTTCTCCCATGCTTTCAGGGAAAAACTCGTTCCGTCATGGGCGAGGTACGAAGAGCCCCCTCTTGCTTAGAGGGAAGGAAAAAGATAACATGAGAAAGTTCAAAGAGGGTGCATTCGAAAGTTGAGCATCGGCCATTTTTGTGAGCGCCAAAGGGAGGGAATCTTAGTGATGGGAGAGTCAAACCACGAAACCGAGCTTCTTGTCATTGGGGCGGGGCCCGGAGGCTATTCGGCCGCGTTCCGGGCAGCGGATCTGGGAATGGAAGTAACCCTGGTAGATTTGGAGAAACGGCCGGGGGGCGAATGCCTGTTTCGGGGGTGTATTCCCTCCAAGGCGCTCCTTTACTTGGCCGAGCTTTTGTTCGATGCCCAACGCTCGGGAGAGATGGGGGTAAGGTTTGATAAGCCCCAGATCGACCTGGATCGAATACGGGCCTGGAAAGATCAGGTGGTCGACAAACTGACGAGCGGGCTGCTCACCTTGAGTAAGCGACGCAAGGTTCAACTGGTACAGGGAAGAGCGATCTTTGAAGGGTCTGACCGGGTGCGATTGGAGGACTCGGAAATTGGCCAGATCCGGTTCCGTCATGCCATCATCGCTACCGGGTCTTACACAACCCCTTTTGGCGACATTCCCTTCGTGAGAGGGAGTCGCATCATGGATTCGGCGGGGGCACTGGAATTACCCGAGATCCCTCGGTCACTGCTCGTCCTGGGCGGCGGTTATATTGGTCTGGAGATGGGAACGTTCTACGCGGCCATGGGAAGTCGGGTCACCGTGGTGGTTCATGGCGATAGACTCCTAAGAGCTGCGGATCCGGATCTGACGAATGTATTGCTATTCAGGCTGAAGGAGGTTTTTGAAGCCATTCATTACAATACCCAGGTCTTATCCCTCAAAGAACACAGTGAAGGAGTGGACGTCAAATTTGCGGGGGAGGTGAGTAAAACTGACCAAACCTTTGATCGAGTGCTCGTTGCTGTCGGCCGAAGGCCGAATCTGGGAAAGATCGGCCTGGAGAAAACCAGAGTGAAAGTGGACGACCAGGGTTTTGTGGTCGTGGATGAACAGCGCCGGACCACGGATGGCAACATCTTTGCCATCGGGGATGTTGCCGGAGAGCCTCTGCTCGCTCACAAAGCCTTTCGGGAAGGGAAGGTGGCAGCAGAAGTGATCAAAGGGAAGCCGTCGGCTTTTGACGTTCAGGCCATTCCGGCGGTCGTTTTTACAGATCCTCAAGTTGCCTGGACCGGTGTCACGGAGGAGCAGGCTCGAAAAGAGAACCGAAACATAAAGGTAGAGCGATATCTATGGAAATTTTCGAGCCGTGCGACCACCATGGGTGTCTCGGACGGAGTCACCAAAATGATCCTCAATCCTGAGACAGGTCGAATCCTGGGAGTAGGAATCTGTGGTCGAAACGTTGAGGGGTTGATCTCAGAAGGCACCCTCGCCATAGAAATGGGAGCTGTCGCGCAGGATCTTGGACTCACCATTCATCCTCATCCGACCCTTTCAGAAATGATGATGGAGACAGCGGAACTCTTCACGGGCACCGTGACCCACGTCTTGCCCGAAAAGCATTTGACCTCAGGTTGAAAAGGCGGGGATTGATCCCGGACGCTCATGGGGCAGGGATTCAAAGAGGTGTAAAGTGCCCGGGAGAGCACGCGCTGAGCTCTTCTGCCTTCGGGAGGTTTATTTGTTGAAGCCAATCCGTTTATTCGGAATGGCGCCCGAAATTTTCAGTGTTTTTTCTCGGGAATGAAGGCCCTTGATAATTTCAATACAGGATGGGGGAATTCCATATTCCTTAGCCAGAAAACGGATAAGAGCTTCGTTCGCCTTTCCCTCAACGGGGGGAGCAGTCACTTTCACCTTTATCCCGTCCCGGTAGGGGCCCGCCACCTCATTCTTGGAGGACTTGGGCTGAAGGTAGACTTTTAAAAGAATCTCTTCCATTTCAACCAACCCCGATCGCCGAAGTGGGACCTCATTTGTGAAACGGAAAAAACCTCAAAATTACAAGCACCCAATCCCCAATGGGTCCCAATTTCCAAGATCCGAAATCCCAAACAAATCAATTGGGTCATTCAGAATTGTCGCTTGGAGCTTGTTTGGAATTTGTCATTTGGCTTAGACCATTCCAATAAAAGAAAGCTGCCTTCCGGTTCGGCCTTCTTTGCGGTAAGAGAAATAAAGATCGCTATGGCAATGGGTGCACAGATCGACCCGGGAGATTTGTTCCTCCTGAATCCCCTCCTTTGTGATCTGATCAATATTGATTTTCGCGAGATCCACCATCCACTTTCCTGCCCCCTTTGAGACGGAAAAGGGCTTCCATTCCTGCTGGAAAACCTTTTCATCGATTTCATAACAGAAAGGCCCGATCGAGGGGCCGATGGCAATGAATAGGTTACGCGATTGGCATCCGAACTCTTCCTTCATCTTTCTCAACGCCTTTGTTGCGATGTGAAGGGCGGTTCCCTGCCTTCCAGCGTGAATTGCCGCAATTACCTTCTTTTTTTGATCAACGACAAAGATGGGAAGGCAATCTGCCGTCAGAATGGCCAGGAAGAGGCCGGGGCAATCCGTGATCAGCCCGTCGTATTCTAAAACGGGGGGAAGGAGAGGGGTCGGTTTTTTCAGAAGAAGGATCTGGTCCTGATGCATTTGATCGAGTCGAACCAAACGGCCGAAATCAAACCCAAACGTTTTGGCAATGAGATCTCCATTCCGACGGACAAATCCTTCTTGATCACCGTTCTTGTCGCTCAGGTTGAGGGAATCATAGGGGGGAAGGCTCGTCCCTCCCTGGCGGGTTAGAAAGGCATGGCGAACCCATCCGATTCCTGCGAAATCAGGAATTTCGAAATAAGAGAAGTTGTTCTTAGTTTTCAACGAGGGCCGATGAAGAATATTCAATTTATTCTCCAGACGGAATACTGGAATGCAGGATGCCAAAACCTTGGATAAGAGACATGGAAGACCCGTTTTTCTTATCCATGTTTAGCCCGTAGCTGCAACCACTCCAGCAATTCGTTCATGTCATGAGGGATGGGTGAAACAAATTCCATTCGCTCCCCAGTTCGAGGGTGATCGAATTTCAACCGATGGGCATGAAGCGCCTGACGGTCCATGCTCTTCACACACTCTCTCAAAATCGGGTCATGGATCGTCCCGGGTCTTCCTCTTCTTCCGTAGAGAGGGTCTCCCAGCAGAGGATGACCGACGGAGGAGAGGTGTACTCGGATCTGGTGGGTTCGGCCGGTCTTAGGAAAAATCTCAAGGAGCGTGCAGTTCTCAAACTCTTCGGCCTTTTTCCAGCGGGTGATGGCTGCCCTCCCTCTCCTGACCCGTGTGGACATCCGTTTTCTCTGGCTGGGGTGCCTTCCGATGGCCGAATCGATCAAGCCTTCCTCCTGGCCGAATTTGCCGTAGACAATGGCCAGATAGACCTTTTCCACAGTCCGGTTTTTAAACTGTTTCGCGAGATGATGAAAAGCCCCGTCCTCTTTAGCGACGACCATCACACCGGAGGTGTCCTTGTCCAACCGATGCACAATCCCCGGCCTTAAGACCCCATTGATCCCGGAGAGGTCTTCGCAGTGATAGAGAAGGGCATTGACCAATGTGCCGGAAGGGTTTCCGTAAGCGGGATGAACGACCATTCCCGGAGGCTTGTCAATGACGATGATCGAGGGGTCTTCATAAAGGATGGTGAGGGGAAGGGGTTCCGGCTTGAGGGAAAGGGGCTCGGGCTCGGGAAGAGATCCAGAGACCCTGTCGCCAGCCTTCACGTGAGCACCGGGCTTTGTCGGCTTCTGATTGAGAAAGATCAGATGTTTCTCAATCAGGTTCTTTGCCTGGGAACGCGAGAGATTCAGGGTGGCTCCCGAGAGGAATTGGTCAAGGCGCCTTCCGTGATACTTCTCGGAAACGAGAATCGAAAAGGACTTACCTCCGTCGTTGTCTTTGAGCAAATGGGTCATTCCACGCAAGCACCAAATTCCAAGCGCCAAACAACAAACAAATTCCAACGGTTCAAATTCGAAATTTCAAAGAAAACCGGTTGGGTGATGAAATGGGAATTTGGAGTTTATTTGGGATTTGGAATTTGTGGTTTGGGATTTCAGACGTTATGTCCTTTGTTCTTTGCGCTTCGCGATACGCGCGAGCGCGTTATCAATCCCGGCAGCCAAAAGGGGGATCTCTTCATCGAAGACGGTTCTCATGTCCAGGATCAATTCTTCTTTGCTGATTCTCGCAATGACAGGAGGATCGCCCTTTCTCAAAGTTTCTTCAAAGCTGTTTACGGAAAAGTCAAGCGGTTTGGCGGCGACGACCGTGGTTGGGAGTTCCTGAAGGGGAAGGGCGCCACCGCCCACCTGAGAGACATCTTCTCTCAATGAGAACGTCATCCTTTCATTCGTCCTCCCCGCCAGCCTTTTCAGCAACCGTTTTCCTCTCCTCGTCAGCTTCTTCGTGTCCAAACTCAGCATCCTGAGCGTGGGAATTTCTTCCATGGCCCTCTTCTCGTCGAGGTAAACGAGGAGCGTCGACTCGAGAGCAGCCAGGGTAAGCTTGTCGATGCGGAGGGCCCGGGCCAAGGGATTGACTTTGAAAAGGTCCAAAATGGTTTTCTTCCCCAGAATGATTCCCGCTTGAGGGCCTCCTAGGAGCTTGTCCCCGCTGATGGTGACCGCGTCCACGCCCGTTTTGATCGCCTCCTGGACGGTAGGCTCCTTCTCCAATCCGTACTGGGTGAGGTCGATGAGACAGCCACTTCCTAAATCATCCACGACAGGAACGTGATGCTCCCTACCGAGCTGCACCAGGTCCTGAAGGGAGACTTCGGAGGTAAACCCCATCACCCTGAAATTACTGGTGTGGACTTTGAGAAGCAGAGCCGTGTGAGGGCCGATGGCCGTCTGGTAATCGTTGAAGTGCGTACGGTTGGTCGTGCCGACCTCCCTCAGCAAAGCCCCGCTTCGTTTCATGACATCGGGGATGCGAAAAGCCCCCCCGATTTCGACGAGTTCTCCTCTGGAGACGATCACCTCCTTACCTTCTGCGAGAGTATTCAGAACGAGGAGGACAGCCGCGGCATTATTGTTCACCACCAGCGCCGATTCTGCTCCCGATAGACGGCAGAGACTCTCTTCCACCGGAGAGGATCGATCTCCCCGCTCGCCCCGCTCGAGGTCATATTCCAAATTGGAATAGGTTTTAGAGACCTCTATCAAATGATGGATCGCCGAAGGGTGAAGGGGAGCTCTTCCGAGATTGGTGTGGATGACGACTCCGGTCGCATTGATCACCCTGCGGAGCCGGGGTTGGATCTGAAGGTCGATCTCCTTCTGAAAAAGAGGGTAGAGGTTTTCGAAGGCAAAAACGGCCTCTCCGGGTTGAGGGAGGTCTTTTTCGCGGAGGATTTCATCACGCAGTCGTCCTAATCCCCTTCGGATGGCTTCGACCACGACCTTGCGAGGATAGACCTGTAAGAGATCAGCGACCTGCTGTTTTGAGAGGAGTTCATCAACACTGGGGATCTCACGGAGCACCTGTTGACGAAGGGATGGGGACATGACTTAAACCTCATTGAAAATTGCAAAGCGCAAAATGAAAAATGCAAAATTTAAGAAGATCCTAACAACCCATTCTAAGATTGAGGTTCAGGTTAAGGCTTGAAGCCAGGCAACCCCGGGTTTCAAGCGTTAAAGATGAATTCTTAAGTTAGGCTGTGTGAGATAGATTTTGTAATTTTCAATTTGCAATTTGCGTTTTGCAATGCAGTTTAGCCATCGATAGAATGTCTAAACTGGTTTTTCTTACTCATCAGGAGTGTTTTAAAGATTTTAAGGAAGTTCATTCGGATGAATCGAGTCGGCCACTCCAGCTCTTTTTTCTCGCAAATCGTGGACATACTGTAATGACGGAGGGCGTCACTTCCGCTTGAGACAGACTCCAAGAGCCTCTCTCGCTCTCGGGGATCCGAAACGGCCATGATCCGGTCGATCTCCTTCATCATCCGAACGGACCCTTCCAGCCTGGCCTCAACCGATGCTGCGGTCCTCGGATCGATCAAAGCGAATTGGGCCTTGAGCCGGTTGAGCCGTTTCCCGGCCTCATAGGTGCTGTAAACGATCTCATCCCGCGTCATCCACTCCGTTTCATAGTTGAGGATGTATTTCCAACTGGGAGACAAGGAAGCCTGTCGGTGCTCTTCCACTGTCCGATAAAGCAGACGGTACCCATATTTTTCCGGAGTTTCAAAAACGGCACTCCCGGGATCCAAGAAAGGGGCGAGGGGGGAGATGAAGGGGATCAGTTTGTTATAGGAGCGAAATCGCTCCAAGAGAGAATGACAATAATCCACCGTCTTGAGAACGGATGAATAAGTCTGTTTTGGAAGGCCGGTCATAAAGAACAGGTCAATCCGTTTCGAGCCAAGGTCGATGGCATCTTCGAGCATGTTTTCCAGCGATCGATTGTTGTAAGGCCTTCCAAAGGCCTTCCGGACTTCTTCGTCGTGAGACTCGGGAGAGATTTCGATATTGAAGTTGAGAATGGAGTCAGCAATCCTTTCCAGTTGAGCCCTCGTCGGGGGAACAAAAAATTCAAAAGCGATATGGTTCTTGATGGGCTTCCGTTTCATCTCCCGAAGAAAAGTAAACCCATATTCCTCCCCCGGCTGAAAGATGTCGCCGATGATCATGACGGGGGCAAGCAGGTGATCCGAGACGTTGAAGATATCCTGCGCCAATGATTCGGGGTTTCGGTAGGCGGGTTTTCTCCGGTTAGCGATGTTTCGAAAGGTCTGGGCAGAGCCTCCGCACGTTCTGCAAGCGTAAGTGCATCCCCGGCAGGTGAAGACCGCCGTCACGGGATAGGTATACCAATCTTTAAAAGGCTGGTACCCTGTGGGATCAACATACCTTACCACCTTCTTCATGATGTGACTGTAGTCGATCGTTATCTCATCAAGATTTTCCGGAACATGGGTGAGGGGGTTGATTTGAATCTCATGGTTCGAGTCCCGGTAGGTGAGGTTCGGAACGTTTTTGGGGTCCCCTCCTTTTTTGATGATTTGAAGGAGCTGGACCAGGGGGACCTCCGTAGAATCTCCTCGCATCACAAAATCGATGAATGGATATTGCCGGAGAATCTCTTGGTGAAAATAAGTGGCGGAGAGCCCGCCCAGGATGACAGGGATGTCGGGATGAAACCGTTTGATGATCTCTGCGAGGGCCAATGCTCCCTGAACATGGGCCATCCAATGGAGATCGATCCCGAAGGCCGCGGGCTTGTGTTTCCGGATGAGCCGCTCCACATCAAATGTCTCGTCCTTCAGCATCTTCATGGCCACATTGATGATCCTGACGTTGAGGCCATGGCGCTCCAAATATTCTGAGAGGCTGGCAAATCCGATGGGATACATTTCAAAGATGGGGGTGGAGGGAACGACATCGCTGATGGGACCATGGATTCCGGGCCGCTTTCGAAAGTCGTAAAGAGAAGGAGGATGGAAAAGGATGAGATCAATAGGTGCCATCGTCATCACTTCGGAGGGGCTGGTTGATCCGTTGACTGAGTTTTTGTCTTATAAGCTTCCATGATCTTCTTAATATCAGCATCTTCTTTCATCTGTTCCTGAAGCGAAAGGATGCGATTCGTAAACTGGTTTTTACCCCGGAACTGGTTCAGGGTGTGCTCCGACTCATCTTTGGCTTTCCGCAACTGAAGGCTTTCCGTCTCGGTGATCCCCTTCGAGTTTAATCGCTCGTTGTATCTCTTGACGTTGTTCTCCAGTGAAACTTTTGTTGCCGTGTTGTAAAAAACGGGATCATTGTTATAAAGGATGAGATCCAGTTTTCCTCCAAACATTCCTCGAGAAGCGGTCTGAAGGATAATGGCATTCTGGATGACCGGGGGGTAGGAGAGATTGATTCCGGTATGGCCACCCGAGATGACCTGGATGCCTTGGACCTTCTGGGCCAATTCCATATCTTTCGCATAGCCAAGATGGCTCAGGAGAATGATCAGATCGGTTTTAGGTCTAAGCTCCCTGACCATGGCCTGTGCTGTTTCGACGGGTGGATGAAAACTCAATCCCTTCTTCCGGGGATCGGCAGGATTTGTAAACCAATCGGGTGAAAGAAGGCTAAACAGACCAATCCGAAGGCCGTTGACTTCTTTGATGAGAAAGGTCTGAAAAAGATTTTTGCCCGATCCTTCGTCGACCAGGTTGGAACAGAGGAACGGGAAATTGGCCTTCCTCGAAATTTCCAGCAGAAATTCCTTGCCTAAGGTTAAATCATCATCCCCAATTCCCATCGCATCGTAACCCATGAGATTGAAGCTTTCGATAATGAGGCGGGCCTTTTCGGCCATTGCCGGCAACTCGTTTTCTGGAACGGGATTCAGATATTTCTTAAAGAGAAGATCACCCGCATCAGAGACGAGTATTCCCTTTTCACTTACCCGTAAATCCTTTACCCATGCTCCTCGTCTGGCCAGACCGCCAGCTCGATTCTTTTCCCCTCAGGACGGGCAGGAGTCAATCTCCCCATTGATATTGTTGCTGTAGACCAGGGTAAGAGTCTTCGCTGATTTTTGGGCGTGGGATGGAGAAGCATTGAACAACAAAGAGAATCCCAGGGCCAAAAGGCCGATCACAAACCATTTTCCGTTCATCATGGGTTTTTCCATAAAAATATTTATAGCCCATCCCCTCTCTGAAAACAAGTATCCCTTGACCGCTTGCCCGCCCCGGTTTTTTTCTTTTGTATCGAAGAGCGTGATCGATCCAGTGGGAGCGAGCTTGAATCTTTTGAATGCGACCAGGGTCACATGTTGTGGCGAATCTCGTCGGTACCCATCGGCACTCACCTTTCCAGGTTAGGAATTACCAAGCGGATGAATTGATCCATCTGAACATTGATCGGGTCTGCGCAGGATGGCAGTCCCGCAGAATTTGAGAAACTCCCTGCGGGAAACGCCTCGTCCCCTATCCAGCCGTATTCTCTGAAAGGTCACACATCCCTTCCATTTAGAAATAGATTTCGTTATAATTCTTGACTGTATCCATTATGAAACCGAGGAGATGAGAGATGAAGATCGTTAGACCGAAGGGACCTGAAATATTCGATATTGAATTGGAGAAAGATCTCCTGGCCAAAAACAGAGGGCTCGCCAAAGAGAATCGGAAGAGGTTTGATCGTTCAAAGATATTGGCCGTTGATGTGATGGGCTCCATCGGATCGGGAAAGACTTCGTTGATCAAGGTCGTCTTGAAGAGGCTGGGAATGGGAAAGAGGGCGGCCGTCATTGCAGGGGACCTTACGACCACCATCGACGCTGAAAGAATCGAAGCGGAAGGCGCCCGTGTCATCCAGGTCAATACCGGGAAGGAATGTCATCTCGATGCCCACCTGATTCACCAGGCCGTCGATCGGATGAAATTGGATGGCGTGGACGTCCTTTTCATTGAGAATGTGGGAAATCTGATCTGTCCGGGAGAATTTCCTCTGGGCGCCCATAAGAGGCTGGTGGTGACCTCCGTGACCGAAGGGCCTTACACCGTCGTCAAACATCCCTATATCTTCAGAGAGGCGGATGTGATCGTTCTCAATAAAATGGACATGGCTAAACCCATGAGAGTAAGTCTTTCCAAACTGGAAAGGGATGCCCGGCAGATCAACCCGCGGGCCTTTTTGATCAAGACCAATGCGCTGAGTGGAAGGGGTATTCCTAAAGTCATTGAAGCTCTCGGGCTGAAACGCTAGGAGTGTACCCCATAAATAGAACGATGTCTGAAAATGATTATTTCCAGCAAGAAAGGCTATCCAAGTGCTTTTTGAGATATAGCGTTATTTCTGCGGTACACCCCTAGCCATGCACGAATTCTCCATCTCCGACGAAATCGTAAAAAATGTCCTGGGCGCCGTAAAAGAGAACAATGGCAAAAAGGTTCTCTCCATCCAGCTTAGAGATCGGAGAGTTGGCGCTTCTCAATGTGGAGCAGGTTACGTTCTGGATTCGAGAGATGTTCAAGGGATCGGTTGCCGAGGGAGCAAAAGTCAAAGTTAGAACGATCAAGGCTCGCATCAAATGTGAATCCTGCGGATACCGGGGGGGAATGAATCTGGATCAACGAGACCCTTTCCGACACGCTATTCCTTATTCCTGTCCGAAATGCCAGTCGTTCCAGATCGACGTCGAAAAGGGACGGGAGTGTCATCTCAAAAAAATTCAGGTACTCCGATAAGGCTGGAGAAAAACCCATTTCATGTCCTCCATAGATTTTTCACTCCTCAGGGATCGAGAGGGGTTTTCCTCTCGCGTGATGGAAGCTTTGGCACGGGAGCCCGTCCGTTCCGGATCAGCGACGGGTGATCCGCAGGCGGCTGGCCTCAAATACCTCTCCGGAAAGAATAAGTCTTGAGAGGCCATCCGGCTCCTTCATCGATACCCCTTACGGAGTCAGGTTAAGGCGATCCATGATGACACGGACGATGATTTTGGGAGTTGCGGAGATGTCCACTGTCAAACCCTCCGTTGGCTCTTCAAGAGTATCTAATTGACTTCTTAGCAAATTCTTATCCATATAAGGATGCTGGCGCTCTTCAATCCGTGCGCGCAGCAATTCATAGGAGCCTTTTAAATAGACCGTTTTCACCGTATTCTGGTTTACGCCGAGGAGTTCCCGGTAGGCCTGCTTCAGAGCCGAACAAGCCAGGACCGAATTTTTTTTATCTTTCAGCCAGAGCTGTATGTTCGAATGCAATCTTTCCAGCCAGGCCTTGCGATCCTCATCGGTTAAAGCAATCCCGGCCCGCATCTTTTCAACATTTTTTTGAGGGTGAAAATCATCCCCATCGTAAAAAGACCAGTCGAGCTTCTCGGCCAGCATTTTCCCGATGGTTGTCTTGCCACACCCCATCGGCCCCATCAGGATGAGTACCATGTCGTCTTCCTCTACACGATACGGATATGGGTGAATCCCAAATCAATCGCCATCCGGAGTACCGCGAAGGTGGGATTTGCCCATGTCCGTCTATGGGAACTGGAAGGTAGATCCTATCCATTCATTCCTTATCCAGTCGGTAAAGAATCTCACCGGCGTGGTCGACATAGAGGATGCCCTCATCCTCCTTTCCCATGTAATCCGCAATCCTGATCTCAGCCGGGTTCATATAGCCCAAGTTGATCTGCTCGCATTTTTCTTTTGGAATCGCAGTCGCCAGTACGACTTGAATGCGGGGTTTTTCAATGCCGTTTTGGTAGATGCCGGTCCCGCACACATGGGTGGAATGGGCGAGAACGCCTCTCGGAACATCTCCGAAATTTTCCATCTGAGACAAAAAGTAGTCCCGCACGTGGTATCCTATTTTTTCAATATAATCCCCCCAGGTACTGGAAACCCTGTCAATATGCGGCGCATAGATAATGAGTTTGCCACCGTCGGCGACCACCTGTTCGAGCTTGTACATCACTTTCCCGCCTGTCCAGATCTCATCATACATTTCGGGCGCTTTGCCCAATACCGTCCGATAGGGTCTCTGCTTGACCACGATGTGAACTTTCGAGGACACCTCCGCAGCCGCAGACCATGCCTCTTTCACATCCCCGGCAAAAAAACCGTACAGTCCGCCACCTGGCTTCACCACCATGGCCAAACAATGAATGGGCAAGTTGATCTTTTCCATCGCCTTATGGATCACCTGCCGGACCGGGGTTTCTTTCTTCCCGATGATCTCTTTGCAGGTCATCACCGCGGACAGCCAGTGGAAAAAATGTAATAGTTCGCCGCCAGAAATGCCCGGAAACAGGTATTTTGCGCCTCCGGAGAATCCAACGACTTCATGAGGGAAAACCGGACCCAGAATGAGGATCAGGTCATAGGCATAGATCTTTCTGTTGATTTCGATCGGAACCTTTTCTTTCAGGAGTCCGCCGGAAATTCGTTCAACCTCTTCCTCGGACAGATGTCCAATCTGGAGAAAGGTTTCCGGCAAATCCCAGCGGTGGCAAAAAAAATTGCACCGCGCAAACTTCTCCTTCCGGGATAGAGCGGTGATCCCATAAAGGCCTAGAATCTTCTCTTCGGACAACGGCGGATGGGTTCCCACGGCTACCATGAAATCCAATTCGGCAGCCCGCCCTCCGATCACCTCCCGGATAGCACGAACCATCATCGGCAGCGGGCAACTCCTGGTCGCATCCGGCGTTAATACCAGGACACGTTTGTTTTCATACAGGGTGGCGGGTGTTCCGCATTCGATCATTTCCTTGACCTTTTCTTCTGAAAAGGACACGGCGAAGCCCTCCTTTCTCAGGGTCAGTCTTTCAAAGCCCCCATGGTCAGTCCTTGAACAATGGTTCTCCGCACGAAGAATGCAAATAAGGAAACCGGCAGAACGATCAGGGTCGCCGCGGCACCGATGCCGGCCCAGTCGATCTTTCCGTAGGAGATGAAATTGTATACCGCCACCGGCACGGTTTTGGTCTTCGGGCCGGAGAGGATGAGCGAAAAGAGAAACTGGTTCCACGAAAAAATAAACGACAGTATTGCCGAAGTGGCAATGCCGTTTCGCACCAGGGGCAGCACGATGATGAGGAAACTTTGCAAGCGGGAACACCCGTCGATCATGGCCGCATCTTCTAGTTCCTCCGGCATCCCCTCAAAGAAGGAGACCATCAGCCAGATCACCATGGGCAGGGTGATGATCAGATGGGTGATGGTCAGGGCCGTGTACGTGTCGATGAGCTTCAGGTGACGGAAGATGATGTACCAGGGAAGGAGGTAGCTCACAAACGGCGTCATCCTGGCGACCAGGATGAGGATACCGATCTTTCCCTGCCGGTATTTGGCGATAGAATAGGCTGCCGGCAGCCCCAACACCAGTGAAACACCTGTGGCCAGACCGGCGACGATGAGACTGTTCATCAGGTATCTGAAAAAATTGTACTGTTGAAAGACCGCCCTGAAGTTTTCCAGTGTGGGCACAAAAATGAACTCCGGTGGATAGGAGATGTTTTGCACCCCGGTCTTGAGCCCGGTCAGGATCATCCAAACGAAGACGAACACGGGCGGCAAACACAAGGCGACGGCCCCTGCATAGAAAAGAATTGATTTAAAGGTCTTCACCATTTGAGTTCCAGTGACCCTCTCTCATGGATCAGCGCTTCGATTGCAGAGCCCTGCCCCGCTTAGACCTCCTGCGCTCTGAGACGCATCCGGTTCATGACCACGTTGAACGCGAGGACAATCAAAAAGACGACCACCATGAGGGCCGAGCCGTACCCGGCCTTGAAGAAGCTGAACCCGACATTGTAGGAATAGAGATAGAGCGTCTCTGAAGCGATGCCCGGTCCCCCTTGGGTGATGGTGTAGATCATGTCGAACTCCTTCAAGTTGTCCAAAGACCTTAGCATGAGTGCTGCAATCAGCACTGGCCAGATCAGGGGCAGGGTGATGTGCCAGAAAATCTGAAACGTGTTGGCACCGTCGATTCGCGCGGCCTCATAGGGATCATGGGGCAGGGATTTGAGCCCTGCCAGCACGATCAGGGTGATCATGGGCGTCCATTTCCACACGTCCACCATGACCAGGGCGGGAATCACGGTCGTCGGGCTGCTAACCCAAAGGCTTCCGGGGAGGCCGACGCTTCTCAGCAGGTAATTCATGACCCCGATTTCGGGGTTCAGCATGATCCGCCAGATCAATGCGACAGCCACGGGCGTGGCCGCAAACGGAAAAATATAAATTGCTTGGACGATCTCGCTGCCCTTAAATTCACGATTGAAATAGACCGCGATAAGAAGTCCCAACACCAGCTCGAGGGAAAGGCTCAGGCCGCTGAAATAGACCATCACTTTCACGCCGTTTAAAACGCGCTCATCGGAGAAAAGTTCGACGAAATTTCCGAGACCGATAAATCGCGGCTGCCCCAGCCCGATGGTCCATTTGGTGAAAGTAAGATAAAGGTTATACGCGATGGGAATGATGACGATGAAAAAGATCGCGATCACTGCCGGCGCCGGGTAGACAAGCGCCTGGTGCCGGTCCATGAACCGGCTGAGTGTGCTGGGGGCTGTCTTCATAACCGTATTTTTTTCCCTGATCCTGGGGGGTCGGAATCCATCCGCGGAGCGAAGGCGAACATAGTCTCACCGTTTGAAAGTGTGATATCGGATACTGCCCGCGCATCACCGGGCAGGGTCTCTCTCATGAGTCCCTTGCCCGGTTTCTAGCCGATGTGATATTCTACGGGCGGACTATCGCTCCATCTTCTTATCCATTAACTCGGCCGCTTTCTTAGCCGAAGCGGCCACATCCTTGCCTTCGATGGCGTCCACGATCACCTGGCCGGTGATATCCCGGATCTCGGGGACGTTGATCACGGGTGGATTCCACTGAGGTTGACCGATTTCGAATGACTTCATCGTGCTCGACGTCCAGTCCGGATGGTCGTCTTTGGATTTATATTCCTTGGCGCTCCATGCCGACGCCCTTCCTGCCGGCACGCCAGCCAGGAGTGCGCCCAGACAATTATTTTTGTTGGTGGCCCATTGGATGAATAGCCAGGCTGCCTTTTGCCGCTCGGGTGTGCTGGTTTTGCTGATGGAGAGACTCCAGTTGGAAACATGGGGCAGCCTGCCCGCCGGGCCGGCCGGGATAACCGCATAACCCACCTTCCCGGCAACCTTGGACTCCTTGGGGTTTTCATACAAGGCCTTAAACACGTTGGCGTCGTAAATCATGGCAGCTTTGCCTTCCATAAACATGGACGTGCTTTCGGCCCAGTGAAGCATGGCGCCGCCCTGGGGGCCATAGTTTCTCAACAGGTCCCCGTAAAACTTAAAGGCTGCGATGTCCTGGGGCGAGGCGAAGTTCGAGTTTCCCTGGGCGGTGGTCCATGAACCGCCAAAGCTGTACAGGAAGTCGACCCACTGGGACGTCGCCGCGGACCCCTTTCCTCTCAAGGTAATACCGACCATCTTCTTGCCCTCGATCTCCTTCCCATGGAAAAACTTCGCCGTCTGCTCCAGTTCCTTCATTGTTTGAGGGACCTTTACCTTGAGCTTTGTAAACAGATCCTTGCGATAGGCCAAAAGGGACGTCTCGGCATTGATGACGATGCCGATCAGCTTGCCATCCACCGACGAGGCCTTTGCAAAGCTTGGGAAGAAGTCCTTAAAATTCCAGTCGGCCTCGGTGAGGCCGGGGTCGGCGATGTACGCATCCATGGGCTGGAGCCATCCCGCTTTCCAGTAGTGAAGATCGTCCTGGCCCGGCATAATCATGTAGCCATCCACCTTCCCTCCGGCATTGAGTTCGATCGTCCGTTTGTTCCGGTATTGATCCTCCGGAAAAGCTTCGATCGTCACTTTGATGCCGGTCAATTTTTCGAACTCGGACACCTTGGGTTCGATAAACGTGGTAAACGGATGCTTGTTCATCAGAAAACGGATCTCGGTGCCCTGGAGCTGCTTCCAGTTGACTGCTCCGAGGGCGATTGAAGAAAATACGCCCACACAAACCAGAGCGATCAACGATAAACATACCATTCTTCTTTTCATGTTCTGCCTCCTCTTTTGAAAGTTTTGGATTCCCTCGTCAGACCGATTGTCTGCCGAGATGAATCCTTCGATTTACACAATGGTTTGCGTCGTCTCCTTGTCAAAGAGATGGGTTTTTGACATCTTGAGGCCTACCTCTAATGTTTGGCCCACGGTCAACGGCCGTTCCGGGGACTCCATCCGGGCCACGATGGCATGAGGTCCGCAGGTCAGATAGACAAAAGTTTCAGACCCGAGGGGCTCCACCACATCGGCCCGTGCCTGAAGGGTGTTTTCGTGGACGCCGACGGATAGGGAGGTGCGTTCCGCCACGTCCTCGGGCCGAACGCCGAATGTAACCTGTCTGCCGACATAGGGTTTGACTTTAGGAGAAAAGGCCTCAGGCAACCTCACCTTAAAACCAGCGGCGTCTATAAAATAGGCGGTCCCTTCCTGGATCAGTGTGGCTTCGATAAAGTTCATGGCCGGGGAACCGATGAACCCCGCGACGAACCGGTTGGCCGGCTGCCTATAGACCTCCAGGGGCGCCCCGAATTGCTGAAGCGTGCCATTGTACATGATGAAGATCCGGTCGGCCATGGTCATAGCCTCCACCTGATCGTGGGTGACATAGAGGATGGTGGCCCCCAATCGCTGGTGTAGTTTACTGATCTCGGCCCGCATCGCGACTCGGAGTTTGGCATCGAGGTTGGAGAGCGGCTCGTCGAACAGGAAGACCTTTGGCTTTCGCACGATCGCTCTCCCCACGGCCACTCTCTGCCGCTGTCCTCCCGAGAGCTGTTTCGGTTTTCGGTCCAGAAGGTCATGGATGCCAAGGATGTCGGCCGCCTCCCGCACACGCTCGTCGATTTCATCCTTGGGAAACTTCCTCATTTTCAACCCGAATCCCAGATTTTCCCCGACGTTCATGTGAGGGTAGAGAGCGTAGTTCTGAAAGACCATCGCGATGTCCCGATCCTTGGGCGCGACGTCATTCACCAGGCGGTCGCCGATAAAGATCTCGCCGGTTGTCACGGGCTCGAGACCGGCGATCATCCGGAGCGCAGTGGTCTTCCCGCATCCGGAAGGCCCCACCAGCACCGCAAACTCCCGGTCCCGGACTTCAATGCTGAGGCTGTCGACCGCCGTCACCGACTTGAATCGTTTCGTCACGTTTCTCAGGGTCACACTTGCCACGTCCTCTGCCTCTTTTTCCGTTTGTATGAAATCGAGAATCCGGAATTTAGCAACCCGAAGGTACAGTAATGGATTGCCTAAATCGAATAGGATGAATACCCTCCATCGACGGGCACAACCACGCCGGTGACGAAACTGGAAGCATCCGAGAGCAGCCAGACGAGGGTACCGATCAGATCCTCCGGCTGGCCGAACCGGCCCATGGGCGTGTGGGCAATTGCCTTTTCACCCCGCGGCAAGAGACCGCCCGTCTTCTGATTCGTCAGCAAGAATTTATTCTGTTCGGTCATAAAAAAACCCGGCGCCAGGGCGTTGACGCGAACGCCTGTGCGCGAGAGATGGACCGCCAGCCACTGTGTGAAGTTGCTCACCGCCCCCTTGGCCGCCGAATAGGCAGGCACTTTCGTGAGCGGCGTCAAGGCACTCATGGAAGAGATGTTGACGATCGACCCTTTGACCTTCTTGACCATTCCCTGTGAAAAGGTCTGGCTCACGAGAAACGTTCCCATGAAATTAAGGTCAAACACCTGGCGGAATCCGGTGGGATCTAGATCGAAAAACGACTGGGTTGCCGGATCAGGGGATCCTGCGGGATTGTGGAATTCTTCGGAAGTGGTGGCCCGGGGAGCATTGCCGCCAGCGCCGTTGATCAAGAAATCGGGCGGGCCCCATAAACTGCAAACCTCCTCATAGCACTCCCGGACCTGCCCCCTGTCGAGCACGTCGCACCGAAGCGCCCTGGCGGTTCCTCCGGATCCGGTGACGGCGGACGACCGGGCTTCGGCCTTCTTCAGGTCGATATCCAGCACAGCCACCTTCACGCCCATCGCGCCGAGGGCTTCGGCCATGGCGCCGCACAAATCGCCGCCGCCGGCGGTGATCGCGGCAACTTTTCCGTTAAGATCAAAATGACTCAAGAAATCGTTTTTCATGTTACCTCCATTCCTGACAGTCAAAATCCGCCTTGCTCGCGCACAAAGGCCGTCACTTCTTCCAGGAAGGGCATGGAAATAGAGCAGCCGTGGCGGCTGGCTACCATTGCACCGCAGGCGTTCCCCAGACGACAGGCCTTCCGGAGGTCCCATCCTTTCACATGCCCGTAAAGGAACCCCGCACCGAACGCATCGCCGGCACCCAGGATGTTCTGAATCGTTACCGCAAACCCCGGGACGTCCTCTGTCGCCCTATCGCGCTGATGAATCCGACAACCGTGCTTGCCGCGCTTCTCCACCACCACCCGGGGTCCCCTCTCCAAAAGGACGCGAACATGCTCAGCCGTGTTTCCGGTCACCCGGGCATCGGTCAACTGGGAATCGGTCATCCGGACAGCCTGGGGGTCGGTCAGCATGGCGGCATTGATTTCGTCCTCGGTGCCTAAGATGATATCTACGTAAGGAAGGGAGGAACGAACCGCTGCGCCGTAAGCTCGAGGGTCGTTCCACTGGTCTGGCCGGAAGTCCAGGTCGAGGACTACCGTTGTGCCGGCCTTTTTGGCAAGCTCCGCTCCAAACAGGCTCGCGCTCCGGCTCGGGTCTTTGCTCAGATTCGTGCCGGCAAACTGAAAGATGCCGGTGTCCGTGACGGGAGCCGCCAATACATCGTCGATCTCCAGGGCGGTATCAGCGCAGTTATCTCGGTAAAAAACCAGTGGAAACTTGTCAGGGGGCTCGATGCTCAGGAGAACGAGGCTCGTGTGTCGGCCCGGTTTTCGCGGGCTGAATTGAATGTTCACCCCTTCTTTCTGCAGAAAATGGACAACGAAGTCACCGACGAGATCTTCACCGAAGGCGGTCAGTAACGCCGATTTCAGTCCCAGCCTTCGGCACCCAACGCTCATGTTGGTCGGGGATCCTCCGACATAAGCAGCAAAGCTTTTGATATTGACAAAATCGACCCCCACATCATTGCTGTAAAGATCCATGCAGGATCGACCCATATGAAACGTGTCGAAAGTACGTTGAGCCTTGGCGGGAGTCCGGGTGTTTCATTCCGTGATTTTCAGTGATTCTGGCTGGCCCTATTCTAAATACCGGATAAGAAATCCTAGTGATAACGATGGAAATTTACTCTCAGGTGAGTTGAATATAACGAAAAATGAAGTCGTGTGTCAACCGAAAAGACCCTTCCCACCCCCAATTTTCTCTCCTATCGACAAATAGTTATCGACCAGAGGGGCGAGCTTTGAAGCTCGCCCCCTGGGGCGGCACTTCCCGGTAATGCACTGTCATTCGTATTGTGCCCCTTGGCTCCGCCTCTAAGGGGAAGCTTGCGGAGCACGTTCCGGCCCGAACCTTTAGAATGCGGCCAGGATCGGATGTTACGGAGGTCCTCGTCGGTATCAAGAAACAAAACCGGGTGAGGATTTGGGCGGGCCCTGAAGAGGCTTCATCGGCTCAACCGCTGCAGGGTTTGGCTGCCTGAGTTTGAAGGGGGGAGAATGGGGATCAATGTCATGAGGGCCTTGATCCGGGGTACCCTTAGCGCGAGCCTTATGAAGCCTCCGAAGGGATTTACCCGGGGGCGGGCAAGGAAAAGACCCCCTTGAAACCGTAACTCCTCCGGAGGTGTGAAAAAATTGGCTCACGTACCAAAGTCGAGAGGATGGGTGGGTTAACCATGCAATGAACGGAGGGTTAGCAGATTCTCGGATATTGCCCGCCCGTCAACATGTCCAGGATCCTGTGACCGCCGATCACTGTATGGAGAATCACTCTTTTCCGATTCTCCTCTGTCACGCTTCCGATGATCGCCGCATCTCTTCCGAGGGGGTGGCTTTTCATCACTTCCAGGAGCCGTTCTGCCTCCTGGGAAGGACAGATGGCGATCAATTTTCCCTCATTGGCAAGATACAGCGGATCCAACCCCAACAGTTCGGAGATTCCCTTGACCGATTCTCGTACCGGAACTCTTTCCTCTTCGATCACCATTCCCACATTTGACGTCGAGGCAATCTCATTGAGGGTCGTGGCCAACCCGCCGCGGGTCGGATCGCGCATGCATCGGAGGGAAGGGCAGACATCCAGCATCTTTCCAGCCAGGTCGTTCAACGGGGCAAGTCACTTTCTAATTCCCCTTGAAATTTGAATCCCTCTCTCCGGGAGAGGACCGCCATCTCATGATCTCCCAGGGGGCCGTTCAAAAGAATTTTATCTCCCGGCCTGGCATTGCCCCCTGAAAGGTTGACCCCCGGCCTGATCCATCCGATTCCAGCGGTATTGATAAACAATTGATCTACGGCTCCGTGTTCCGCTACTTTGGTGTCGCCCGTGACAATCGCCACCCCTGCCTGGGCAGCCGTATCGTGAATAGAGGAGGCGATCCGTTCAAGAAGATCGATGGGGAATCCTTCTTCGATAATCAGCGAGAGACTCAAATAGGCCGGGGTAGCTCCGATCATAGACAGATCGTTCACGGTTCCGCATACGGCCAACTTTCCGATATCGCCCCCCGGGAAAAAGATAGGGTTGACGACGTAGGAGTCCGTGGTGAAACCGATCATTCCCTGTCGATTTGTTATCTTCGCGCCGTCATCCAAAGGTTCAAGGAAAGGGTTTGAAAATTGGGGGAGAAAGATCTGCTTTATCAAGTCGTGAGAGAGTTTGCCTCCGCTCCCGTGGGCGAACAGGATCTTTTCGTCGCTCATAGGGTATTCTCCTTAAAGGGTTCAAGGATTCGAGGGGTCTAGGGTTCAAACACTTCATGGTCAACTATTCGATACGGTCCCTAACAAGGTCACTCGACCGCTTGAATTCTTGAAATGAGGATTTCACTCGCCGGAACGTGTCCCGCAAGCCCCCTTGTAGGCGGGGTCAAGGGACACATATGAACGAAATTTCCTTCCGGGAAGCCCCGCCCTGTGGGCGGGGAGCTTCACCCTGGGCCCTTGCCCCCTCGAATTATTGATATTTAAAGTACGTATGGCAGGTTCCTTCGATGGAGACCATGCAGGGACCGATCGGGTTCTCGGGATGGCAGACTTTTTTGAACAACCGGCATTCCAGAGGAGTTTTGATCCCCTGAAGCACCTCTCCGCAAAGGCAATCCGGATGCTCTTTCACCGGTTCCACATCCACCTCGAACTTCCTGACATCCATCTCTTTGTAAGACTCTCTGAAACGGTACCCGCTGTCCGGAATCAGTCCGAGACCTCTCCAGCGGCCCTCATCCTCTTCGAAGACCTCGTAGATCTTGCTCAGGGCCGTTGGATTCCCTTCTTCGTGGACGACCCTTCGATACTGGATCTCGACGGCCGCCCGGTCCTCTTCGATCTGTTTGACGAGCATCCAGATTCCCTGAAGGATATCCAGCGGTTCAAAGCCGGTGATCACCGCGGGTCGTCCGAACTCTCTTGCGATGAATTGATAGGGATGTGTCCCAAGGATTGTGCTCACATGGCCGGGAAGGATCAAGCCATCGATCTTCACCTGCTTTGCTTGCAGGAGCGCGATGAGGGCAGGAGGGACCCGCTTCTGGCTGTTCAAGAAAAAGAGATTCCGTAACTCTTCTTCTTTGGCCCGGAGGATCGCCACGGCAATGGTAGGGGAAGTGGTTTCGAAACCGATGGCCAGGAAGACCACTCTCTTTCCCGGGATTCTCGTTCGCTATCTTTAATGCATCGAGAGAAGAGTAAACGATTCGGATGTCTCCTCCCTCGGCCTTCTCCTTCTGCAGGCTCGACGTCGAGCCGGGGACTCTCATCATGTCGCCGAAGGTTGCGATGATCACATCCTTCTGCCTGGAGACGGCGATGGCGAAATCGATATCGTGATTGGGAGTGACGCAGACGGGGCAGCCCGGGCCGGAGATCAGCCGGATCTGCTCCGGAAGGATTCCTCTGATCCCGTACCGAAAGATAGAGACCGTGTGAGTTCCGCAGACCTCCATCAACTGAATGGGACGGGAGGAAGTCTCCTGGATCTTCCGGATCAGTCCTGCGGCAATCTCTTTGTCACGAAACTCATCCATGAACTTCATATCGATCCCTCAGGGTGAAATCCCCTCCTCGAGTGGTCGCGTCTCACGTCGCTTCCGCCAGTTGCCTCAAAAGCTCGAACGTCTCCTTTGCTTCTTCCTCATCCACCTTCTGGATCGCAAATCCCGTGTGGATGAGAACATATTCCCCTACGGAAACATCCGGACAGAGGTCGAGCGAAACCTCTCTCAAAAGACCGCCCACGTCCACCTTCGCCACATTCTTCTCAATCTCGATGACTTTTCCGGGAATCGCTAAGCACATTGAAATAACCTCATCTGGGCAATCACGGCCTGTCCCAATGAAATGCCCCCATCATTGGTGGGGACAAGATGGTGGGTATAGACATCAAACCTTGAACTTCTTAAGCCCTCCGTGACGAGGGAAAGGAGAAAGATATTCTGGAAGACGCCTCCGCTCAGAACGACACGGTTCAACCCATGCCTCGGATCGAATGGCCTCGCAGGTCGCGATAATCAGGCTGGCGATCGTACGATGGAATTTCCCCGAGATGATGGATGAGGACACCCCCGCAATCATATCACGAACGATCCCTCTAATCATCTCGGTCGGATCAATCGTCATTGGGCTCTCGATCTTTCTCGGTATGGAAAGGATATTCCTCTTTCACCCCGGGGTCGGCGATCTTCTCCAGTTCGATGGCGGCCTGTCCTTCATAGCGAACTTCATCTCTGATGGATAAAAGGGATGAGACCGCATCGAAGAGGCGGCCCATGCTCGAAGTCAGCGGGCTGTTGATCTTCTTTCCGATCGCCTTTGTCAGGATGTCCCATTTCTGCAGGTCGATCCTTTTCATCAGACCGATTCTCAATCGGGTGGCTTCCTCTCCAAAGGCCTCTGAAAGATAGACCATGGCCATTCTCCATGGTTCTTTGATGGCCATGGAACCCCCGGGCATGGGGACTTTCTTCAGATGGGCCAATCGATCAAAGTCTCTCAGATTTGCCTTAATAAATTCACCCCCCCAGAGGGTGCCGTCCAATCCAAACCCCGTCCCATCCAGCGCGACTCCGATGACGTCCCCCTCTATTCCGTTCTCCACCATCGCACTCACGATGTGGGCGTGATGATGCTGGACGCCGATCTTCGGAATATTCGGAATCGAAAGGGCATACTGGGTGGAGAGGTAGTCCGGATGAAGGTCATAGGCGACGGCCTTGGGTTCAATGTAGAAGAGTTTCTTAAAATGTTCGATTCCTTCCTCAAAAGAGGTGAGGGTTTCGAGATTCTCGAGGTCTCCGATGTGATGACTCAGAAAGGCGTAATTCTCGCGAGTGAGGCAAAAGGTGTTTTTCAATTCTCCCCCACAGGCCAGGATCATTTCAAGGGGGAAGGAGAGTTTGATAGGGAAAGGGACATAACCTCGTGACCTTCGAAGGATATAAGGTTTCCCTTCAAAGATCCTTGTCACCGAATCGTCACACCTCATGTGGATCTCACGGTTGTGAAAGAGGAAATAGTCGGCGATCCTGGAGAGACGGTGAAAAGCCTCTTCATTGTTATAGGAGATGGGCTCGTCACTCACATTGCCGCTTGTCATCACCAAAGTCTTGAGGGGACCGTTGAGAAGAAGGTGGTGAAGCGGCGAGTAAGGAAGCATGACTCCAAGGGTATCCTGATAAGGAGCAACCGCGCCGGCGACCGGAGAGATTTCTCTCCTTCTCAGAATGACGATGGGTCTCTCGACGCCCAGCAGTAACTTCTCCTCTTCTTCGCTGACCTCACAGTGTTCCTTCACTTCCTCAAGATCTCGGCACATCACGGCGAAGGGTTTATCCTCTCTAAATTTTCGGGATCTCAAGGAGGAGACCGCGTCCTGATTCCTTGCGTCACAGGCAAGATGAAACCCTCCCAGGCCCTTGATCGCTACAATCCTCCCTGCCGCGAGAAGATCCAGGGTCTTCTCAACCGGATCTCCGGGGACGGCTTGACCTGCGCGATCCTCCAGTCGAAGCGAAGGACCGCAGGCAGGGCAGGCGTTCGGCTGGGCGTGAAACCGCCGGTCCCTTGGGTCTTCATACTCCTTCCGGCAGACGGGGCACATGGTGAAAGGGGCCATGGTTGTTTTATGGCGATCGTAAGGGATGTCCTGAATGATGGTGAATCTCGGGCCACAGAGGGTGCAGTTGATGAAAGGATATCGGTATCGAAAATTCCCGGGTGAGAAAAGCTCGGAAAGACACGGATCGCAGGTGGCCAGGTCGGGAGAGATGAGGACGAATTTCTCTTGAGCCTCTTCGCTCTTTCTTATTTCAAAAAGGGTGTAGCCCAGAGGTTCAAGGTATTTGATATCAAACGATTCAATCCGGGCGAGGGGTGGCGCGAGCTTGGGAATATTCTGAATGAAGACGTCGAGGTTTCCGTCTTCGCTTTCGGCATCGATAAAAACCCCCTTTTCGTTGTTGAGGACCCACCCGCGGATGGAATAGGCTTCGGCAAGACCGTAGATAAAGGGCCTGAACCCGATTCCTTGAACCATGCCGGTAATCTTGATCTCCGCCCGCTTCACCACTTATTTTTAACACTCTTTTAAGACCACTTCAATGCCGGTGTCGCGCGGCTTTGCAGCCCTATTTACATCTCGTGGGAATTCGATTAGATTGTTAAAAGGTGCTTTTCCTTCCGTGCAACAAAGAATCGTTCGAAAACTGAGCGATTCATTTATCCCTAATCCTAGAAGAAAGATGAAACGAAATCGGGTTCTTGTCACACTGACGGCCGTCTTGCTGGCGGTTGTTTCTCTCCTGACGCTTCACCTTCACTATGAAGGCATCCGGGAAGTTCTTTCTCAGTTTGAGAAGGATCAACTCTCTTACGCCAAACATCTTTCCAACCAGATCCAATTCTATATCCAGGCCCGTTCACGAGGATTGAGGGCCCTCTCGTCATTCGCCTCTCTCCAACACGGAGACAGGAACAGGCAGAGGCTGGATATCGAAGCTTACGCCAATAAAATAGAGAAAGTTTATGTCAAATCGATTTCGCTCTACGATGAATCGGGAACCGTCGTCTATTCCACAGATCGGGAATCCATCGGCTTGAAGAAGAGAGAAGATAAATTCTTTGCCTGGGCACAAAAAAGTGAAAACAGGGACAAAATTTCACTGACCCCCGTTCTTTCTGAACCGCAATCTCTCACGTTTATCCTTGCCATTCCCCTGTATCAGGAGGTCTCAGATTCCAGGCATCCTAAGCCGGATGGGAGATTTCGCGGTGTTCTTACGTTTACTTTAGATATGAAAGAATTTCTCGTCGATCAGTTGGGCTCCGCAGACCCTAAAATGAATCTTGATCAAGTCTGGATCATGGATAAGGACGGGACGCTCCTGTTTGAACCCGATCATCCGGAGATGGTGTTCCGAAATATCTATCAGAAAGGGGGAAGCTGCCGTTCGTGTCACCTCTCTTTTAACTACATTGAAGAGATTTTGATGAAAAGGGAAGGGACCGCCGACTATAAGATAAAGAACCATCCAAAGAAGATCGCTGCCTTTGCTTCCATGGAGTTCGAGAATGTCTCCTGGGTGGTCGTTGTGAATACCCCCTACGATAAGGTGACCGGTTTTGTGGACAGAAGTCTGCGAGAGCACCTGTTCCTTCTCGGGATCGTTGTCTTAGCCTTTGCGATCGGTTCTGCACTCGTCGTCCGTAAGGAACGAATGAAGATCAAGGCAGAGGAAGAGGTGTTGCGCTGGCAGGAAAAAATGGCGGATCGCAGAAAGGCGGAGGAGGCCCTGGAAGGTGAAAGGAATAAACTCAAAGGAATCCTGGATTCGATGAACGACGGCGTTTACATCGTCAACCAGCAGTATGAGATCCTCTATACGAATCCCGTGATAGAGAAAGAATTTGGTCCGGTCAAGGGACGCAAGTGTCATGAGTACTTCTACGATCTTCCTAACGTCTGCTCCTGGTGCAAGAGCAAAGAGGTCTTTGCCGGGAAAGACGGTCCGATGGGAATGGTATTCCCTAAAAACCGGCAAGACCTACGATCTCTTTGATACACCGATGATGGGTCCGGATGGAACCCTATGCAAATTGCAGTTCAGCCGCGACATCAGCGACCGGAAGAGGGCGGAAAAGGCGCTCCGGCAAAGCGAGAAACGCTATCGCATGTTGGTCGAGACGATGAACGAAGGGCTGGGAGTGCAGAATGAGCATGGAGAGTGGATCTACGTGAATGATCGGTTCTGTGAAATGTTGGGATACTCCAGAGATGAAATGATCGGCCGGCCGGTGACGGATTTCCTTAGCGAGAATGATCGGATCATCTATAAGGAACAGGTGGCCAGGCGAAGAAGGGGGGAGCGTGAATCTTACGGGCTTTCATGGTTAAAGAAAGACGGGCAGATGATTTTTACACGGGTCTCCCCGAAGGCCATTTTTGACGAGCGCGGTCAATTTAAAGGCAGCTTTGCCGTGGTCACCGACATCACGGAGCGAAAACGAGCGGAGGAGGCGTTGAAGGAATCGGAGAAGCAGCTTCGGCATCTCTCCTCCCAGCTCTTGACGGCTCAGGAAACAGAACGAAAGCGAATTTCGAGGGAACTCCATGATGAATTAGGACAATCCCTGACGGTCATGAAACTCCGGCTCAATTTTATCGAAAAGAATCTGTTGGAACATCAGACAGATCTCAAGCAGGAATGTGAATATGGCATCCAGTACATCGACCAGGTCATTGAAAATATCCGTCGTCTTTCAAGGGACTTAAGCCCCACCATCCTCGAGGATTTTGGGCTCTCGGCAGCCCTTCGATGGTTGATAAACAATTTTGCCAAGAGTTACAATATCCGGGTGATTCTGGATATGATCGATATCGATTCCTTGCTTCCCCGGGATTCTCATGTCGTCGTTTACAGAACCGTACAAGAAGCCCTGACGAATATCGGAAAGCACTCCCGAGCGAAGAATGTGTCAGATCGCCGTCAATCTGAGATGACAGCTTCGGTTCTATTTTCCATTCAGGATGACGGAATAGGATTTGATGAGAAGAGGGTAACTGCGAAAAATCCTGAAGAAAGAGGGTTGGGTTTGGCAACGATGAAGGGACGGGCGCAGATGGTAGGAGGAGTCCTCAACATACGGACCCAGGAAGGAAAAGGAACCTCATCACGTTGAGCATCCCGATGAAGCGAGGAGAAACCCGGTAATGGCACCTTATCGCATTGCATTGGCCGATGATCATGTCTTGGTCCGGCAGGGTCTGAGAAGGATTCTCGAGGGAATGGCCGATCTGGAGGTGATCGGAGAAGCAAATGATGGCCTCGAGCTGCTCAATCTCCTGAACCAGGTGACGCCTCACATGGTGATCCTTGACATCTTCATGCCAAATCTCCGAGGAATCGAGGCGATTCATGAGATCAAGAAAATCCATCCCGACGTGAAGGTATTGATTTTGACGATGCATAAAGACAAGGAATATCTTTACCTGTCCCTCTCTGCCGGGGCAAAAGGATACTTGCTTAAAGAAGATGCGGATAAGGAACTCTTTTCTGCGATCGAGAAGGTCCGCCAGGGAAAGACTTACATCTCCCCTTACTTCTCAGAGGAGGTCGTCGATGATTTGGTGCAGATCGGCAAGGGGGATACGAAGACGATTTTTGAGATGGACCCACTGACACCCCGTGAAAGAGAGGTCTTGAAGCTGATCGCCGAGGGAAAATCGAGCAAAGAAATTGCCAATCTTCTCTTCATCAGCGTTTCCACCGTAAATAACCATCGCGCGAGTATCATGGAGAAACTGAACTTGAATAAAGCCACCGATCTCGTCAAATACGCCATCCGAAAGGGTTATGTTTGATTCATCCTTCCCGATTCATTTCATCATTCCCTCGTTTCGGCACCCTATAGTTATTTCTAATCATCCGAAAATAGTTATTTCTGGGGATTGATCCCGACTCCTCAACCTTGGTACAAAGGGAGCATCCTGTCGAAATATCCCAAGATCCATGTATGTCAGCGGCGGAAGATGAGGATGGACAAAAGATAAGAGTCGGCTGCTGCATATTAAATCTAGGAAGGAGGTAAGGCTATGGCGGTAAATGTCGTGGAAGATTGGTTGAACGCCTGCTCCGGTTGCGAGATTTCCATTCTCAATATTGGAGACCCCCTGCTGGACCTGTTGCCTCAATTGAACTTTGTCCACATAACGGCCCTGATCGATCACAAGTTTTTTGGTCAGCTGGGCGAGGGGACGGCCATGGAGGTTCCCGAGGCTGTGGTGGGCATCGTGTCCGGCGGCGTCCGTAACGAAGAGCAAAAACACGAATTACAGGAGATCCGCAAAAAGACCAAGTTTCTCATCTCCCTGGGCAGTTGCGCCTGCTTCGGCGGGGTACCGGCCCAGGCCAACATGTGGAAAAATGACGATGTCTTTGAAAAGGTGTTTCGCCAAAGCCCTTCCACCAATCCCTCCCCTAACCCGGAAGACCCCAATGTGCCGAAATGGACTCCTACCTGCGCCGCGGTGGATGAAGTCGTCAAAGTGGACATCAGCATCCCCGGTTGTCCTCCCCACCCCGACTGGATTGCCGAGGCCGTCACCGCCCTGCTCCAGGGCAAGACCTCCTGGAGCCTGCCTGAGCGGAGCGTGTGCGACACCTGCCCGGTCATTCGGGAACAGAAGTCAGGCGGCGGCCCGGTCAAACGCTGGCTGCAGAACATGGAATTTAACCCGGAAGAGGGCCTGGAGAAGATGCGCTGTATCAACGAGCAGGGTTACCTCTGCATGGGCACGGTGACGCTGGCAGGCTGCGCCGGCAAAACCGGGGTGCCCCGGTGTATTCAGGCCCGGACTCCCTGCCGGGGCTGTTTCGGACCCATCCGCAAGGGAGCCCAGCCCATGGTGGATATGATGGGCGCCCTGAGCTCAGTGGGGCTGGACCCCAAATCGATGCTGGATCGGCGGGCCATGATGAACCGTTATATCGGCGGCCATGGCAACCTGAAGGTGCTGCCGGCGCGACCGGCGAAATGAGGAGGTGAAACGCATGAGCAAAGTGATCAATATTCAGCCAGTAACCCGGATCGAAGGCCACAGCAGGGTAGCCATCACCCTGGATGATGCAGGCAATGTTGTCGATACCAAGGTTCATGTCCAGACCTTGCGCGGCTTTGAGAAATTTTGCGAAGGTCGGCCGGTAGAGGAGATGCCCCGGACGGTCTGCCATATCTGCGGCATCTGCCCCTGGGCCCATCACCTGGCCTCCAGCAAAGCGGCGGATGGCTGTTTCGGCGTTACACCGCCACCGACCGCGGTGAAATTGCGCCGCCTGATGCAGAGCATCGCTTACGTGAGCGATAAAATCCTCAATTTTTACTTTCTGGCGGCTCCCGACTTTGTCATCGGTCCCGACGCCGACTATTCGGTGCGCAATGTGGTGGGCATCCTCCAGGCCGCCCCGGACATTGCCAAGAAGGTGGTGCATATGCGCCATTTGGGGGCCCAGATGCTGGAGGGGTTTGCCGGTCGGGCCATCCATCCCACCTTCTCCGTGCCGGGCGGGGTGAGCAAACCCCTCACCGAAGCCGATCGCGCAGAAGATGCTTCCCCCGGCCCAGGAGCTGCTGGAGTTCGCCAAGTTCTCCATCAAGTTCGCCAAGGAGAATGTCTTCCCGAAGTACCTGGATGCCATCAAATCCATCGGCGTCATCAAGGTGGGCTACCTGGGCACCGTGCGGGAGGATGGGGCGCTCGATTTCTATGACGGCAAGCTCCGGATGATGAAGCCGGACGGCTCCTACGAAGATTTCAAATACGACCAGTACCTGGATTACATCGGCGAATGGGTGGAGTCCTGGTCCTATCAGAAGTTCCCCTACGCCAAAAAATGGGGCAAACTCAACCTGTCATTGGAGAACCCCGTCGGGGTGTACCGCACCAACTGTCTGGCCCGTATCAACGTGGCCGACAAGATGGCAACCCCCCTGGCCCAGGCCGAGCTCGAGGAGTTCCGGGCTGCCTTTGGCCGGCCGGCCCACTACACCTTGCTCTACCACTACGCCCGCCTGATCGAACTCCTGCAGGCGGCGGAAACCGTGGTGGAACTCCTGAACGACCCGGAGATCACCAGCACCAATATCCGGGTACCGGTTACGGCCAAAGCGGGCCGGGGCGTGGGTTGCGTCGAGGCCCCCCGGGGCACCCTGATCCACGATTATGAGTGCGACAATGACGGCCTGATCACCAAGGTGAACCTGATTGTGGGCACGACCCACAACAACGCCGCGATCAATCTCTCGGTGAATCAGGCGGCCAAAGAGTTCATCAAAGAGGGCAAGTACGACCAGGGAATCCTGAACAGGGTGGAGATGGCCATACGCGCCTACGACCCCTGACTGAGCTGCGCCACTCACCGCCTGGATGGCGGTATGGCCATAGATCTCACCATCCTGGATCTCCAGGGCCGGGTGATCGATACTCTCAGTAAGTAAGAATGGTTGGTTTGGATGGAGGCCGGGGCCGCAGGCGTTGTTACGGAGAGCGGGCCCCCGGCCCAAAGGGGACCTGCCCGGCTGGATGGAAGAATGCCCAGCCGGGCACTTTTTTACCCTGTCACCGACCAAACCTAAATCCTCTCGATCTTCGATCAAAAGGTTTTCTTGCTAAACTTGAGGTCTGGCCGCATTCTTAGCTTGCTCTATTCCATAGCTATTTCTAATCACCTAAAAATGATTATTTCTGTGGATTGATCCAGAAGTGTCGGTTTGCTACAAAGAAAGCGTTAACAGAGGAGAGACTGTTCATGGTCCCTTACCGGATTGTCCTGGCAAATGATCATATGCCCCTCCGGGAATGCTTGAAGAGGATTCTGAGGGAAAAATCCGATCTGGAGGTCATCGGGGAAGCTGAAAGCGGTTCCGAACTCCTTAACCTCTTGAAATTGAGCGAATTAGCTCCCCAGATGGTCATTCTGGACCCGTCCATGCCGAATTTCCACGGAATCGATACGATCCGTAAAGTGAAGACGATCCACCCTGAAATAAAAGTGCTCATCCTGAGCATGCACAAAGATAAGGAATACCTCAGCCAGGCTATTCTTGAAGGAGCCGAGGGCTACTTAATCAAAGAGACTGTTGATAAGGAGCTCCTGCCGGCCATTGAAATGATTATGCGGGGAAGAATCTATGTTCCTCCTTTCCCCTGAAAAGATTCTAAATTTCGCAACGAGACTTCGACAGGGAAAAGAAAGAAAAACTTAACTGGAGGGGTAATCCAACATGCCCAGTGATGCGATTCTAATGAACGGAAAGAAGTTTATGTGGGATGGCGTTGATTATCCGGATGGAGAAAAAGCTTCGGAGAAGACGCAGAAGTACAAAGCGGAAGGGTTCGAAGTTGAGGTATACGAAGAGGAAGGAAAAACTTACCTTTACACGAGAAGAGTTGTCAAACATGTTGTTGTCTCCAACGCTTAGGATTTCTAATCTAGATCGGAAGACTCTATCAGGGATTTGGATTTCGTCGTGGGAGTCCTCGTTTGGGGGTTAGAGAGACGCTATGCAATCCACGGATGAAATAAACGAAGACATCCTTGTTCTGGGATGCGGAAATATCCTTTTCGGTGATGACGGCTTCGGATCTTCCGTGGCGGAGCATCTCCAAAGCTGTAGCCTTCTCCCGGAGAATGTCTCGGTCATCAATGCAGGAACAAGCGTGAGAGAAATTCTCTTTGATCTTATCCTCAGCGAGCAGAGGCCCAGAAGAGTCATCGTCATCGATGCCGTCGACGCAAAAAGGAGGCCGGGAGAGATATTCAGAATCGATCTCGACGAGATTGCCGAAAAATAAGATCGATGACTTCACCCTTCATGAGATGCCCACTTCAAATCTGCTGAGGGAGTTGAGAGATTTCTGTCATGTTGAAGTGGTCATCATCGCCGGCCAGGTCGAGTCCATCCCGGAAGCGGTCAGGCCGGGGTTGTCGGAGGCGTTAGCCAGAAGCGTGCCTGTTGCCGTAGAGGAAGTCTTGAAATTGTGTCACGAACCGTGCGGAAACCCTGCGAGATCAAGTTCGGAGGGGGATTGTTCCACGAGGGAGAATACAAGAGTTTCTGGATTCAGAGGAGTGACCATCAGAAAGGAGTGGCAGTAATGAGTTATGATTGCGACCCGACACTGCTGGCTGAAGTTCGGAAATATGGGAAAGTTTGACGTGGCAGGTTGTTTTAACTGTGGGAGCTGCGTCCTGAGCTGCGATCTGGCAGGAGATCATGCCTCCTTTCCAAGGAGGTCGACCCGCCACGTATTGATGGGCCTGAGAAAACTCCTTAACGAGAGCCTGGACCCATGGATCTGTCACGACTGTGGCGACTGTGCGACTGTCTGCCCCCGACAGACAGAGCCTCGGAAGTCGATGAAGACGCTGCGACGCTATCTGGCTTCGGTTTACGACTGGACAGGGATTGCAGCCAAGATCAACAGCTCCAAGGCTTGGCACATCGGGACCCTTGCGTTCGTGGCAATTCTGGTGCTGGTGCTCATCGGCCTTTACCATGTCTACGTTGTGAAAATGCCTCTTTATGGATTTTGCTTCAACCTCCATGGGGTTGGAGCACATGTTTCCCTTGATGACCTACTTCACCCTGGTGGTGATCCTCTTCCCTCTGTTGATCCTGATGACCAACGCCTTTCGCATGTACCTCTTCACCGTCCACCGGAAGGAGATCATCAAGACACCCCCTTCCCAGTGGCTTATCGAAGCCAAGATATTTCATGCTCCACTTCTTCACTTACAAAAAGATGGCGGAATGTCCGACCGAAAAGGGTCGATGGTTCAAGCACATGTTCCTCGCTTCCGGATGCCTGGGCATGCTCGTTCTGCTTGTCTTCTGGGTGAGATGGTTTCAAACCGATAAGATCTATCCCGTTTACTCACCCCCAGCGATGGATCGGCTATGTCGCTGCGGCCTTTCTGATCTTTGGCACGGTTGACATTCTGGTCGGCCGCCTCAAGAAAGAGAAGGAGATCCACAAGACCTCCGATTTCAGGGATTGGACGTTTCCGATCTTGCTGCTGGCAACGACGGTGAGCGGAATCGTGGTCCACATCCTCAGGGTTTCCGGACTTGAGCTGGCCACCCATTACAGCTACGCCATTCACATAATGATCTCTGTCCCCATGCTGGTCATTGAAATGCCTTTCGGAAAATGGACCCATATGATCTACCGTCCGTTGGCCCTTTACTTTCAATCACTCAAGAGAGAGGACCCTGGAGCAGCAGGTGTCCTCGGAGGGGGTTCCTGAGTATGTCACCTCATGAAACTCAAGACGAAAAAGGTTGGCGCAGCATTCATCGTCGGCGGCGGAATCGGCGGGATGCAGGCTGCCCTCGACCTGGCGGCGTGCGGCATCAAGGTCTATCTCGCCGAGAACAAGCCTTCGATCGGCGGCGTCATGTCTCAACTGGACAAGACCTTTCCCACCAATGATTGTGCCATGTGTACCCAGGCGCCCGAGGCTGGTCGAGATCGGCAGGCACAAGGATATTGAGATCCTTTCCCTGAGTGAGGTGGAAAGCGTGAAGGGAGAGCCGGGAAATTTCCAGGTCACCCTCAGGAAAAGGCCCCGCTATGTGGATATCAACAAGTGCACCGGGTGTGGTCTCTGTTTCCCCAGTTGTCCGGTCGTCATGAAGAATGAGTTCGATCTCGGATTATCGGAACGGAAAGCGATCTACACCCTCTTTCCTCAGGCTGTGCCGAACAAGGCGGCGATCGACAAGCGGGAGGAGCGCCCCTGCAAGGCCGCTTGCATGGATCGCTGCCCTGTCCATACCAACGTGCTCGGTTATGTCAAGCTCATTGCCGAAGGCAAGTTCCAGGAAGCCTATCAGATGAACCGGCATGTCAATCCCCTTCCCTCTGTCTGCGGCAGGGTCTGTTACGCCCCGTGCGAGGAGGCCTGCAACCGGGGACAACTGGAAGAACCGATCGCCATTCGCCAACTGAAGATGTTCGTTGCCGATCAGGTCAATATCGATGAACTTCCCGTTCCCCAGATCACAAAAACGGGCAAGAAGGTGGCCGTCATCGGCGCCGGACCCGGCCGGTCTGGCGGCGGCCAACGATCTCGCGTTGGAGGGACATGAGGTCACCATCTTCGAAGCCCAGCCGGAACCCGGAGGCATGCTGCGTTACGGCATTCCTGAATACCGGCTGCCCAAAGAGACACTGGGCAAGGAGATCAACTACATCCAGAAACTTGGGGTGGAGATCAAGACCGGCGTTCGAGGTGGGCAAAGACATCTCCCTTGGCGATATCCAGAAGGATCACCAGGCCGTTTTCATCGGAGTCGGCGCCCAGGGAGGCATGAAATTAGAAGCAGAAGGATCGGACCTTCCGGGCGTGACGGATGGAATCAAGTTCCTTCAGGCCGTCAACCTGGGTGAGAAGGTTCAGGTCGGGAAGAAGGTCGCCGTCATCGGGGGAGGGAATACGGCCATTGACTGCGCCCGGACAGCCAAACGCCTGGGAGCGGGAGGAGGTGAGGATTGTCTACCGTCGCTCCCGTGCCGAAATGCCCGCTTCGGAAGAAGAGATCGAGGCTGTGGAGAAAGAAGGGATTAAGATCGATTATCTGACCTTGCCCAAACGATTCTTCTCCGAAGGCGGAAGACTTTCAGGAATGGAGTGCATCGGGATGACGCTCGGCGACCCGGATGCCAGCGGCCGGCGTCGGCCGATTCCTGTTCCTGGTTCTGAAGCCACCGTGTCGGTGGACACCGTGATCGCTGCCCTCGGACAAGTGACACAGGTTGAGTTCTTGAAAGAACTGGGGGTATCTCTGACCAAAAACGGCACGGTCGAAATTGATCCAAAGACAGGGGCGACGAACATCGAAGGGATATTTGCGGGTGGAGACGTTGTCACAGGAGCGGCTTATGTCATCGATGCCATTGCAGCGGGGAAAAGAGCCGCACGTTCGATCAGCCGGTATCTGAAGGGTGAACCGATCGAGATCGCGGAGGAGGAGAAACAACCTGAAAAACTGACCGAGAAGGAAGTCGCTGCCTTGAAACAGCGTTTTCCTTCTCAAAAGCGGGTGGAGATGGGAGAAGTCCCTGTAGCGAAGAGGATCAACAACTTCCAGGAGGTGGCCCTGGGGTTCAAGCCTCAGGAAGCCGTTGCAGAAGCGATGCGGTGTCTGGCGGGTCAGATTGAGGGATGCATCGAATGCGGCGAGTGCGAACGGCGTTGCGAGGCCAAGGCCATCGATTATGGGCAGAAAGAAGAAAACATTGAATTGAACGTGGGCGCGATCATTCTGTCCCCCGGATACGAGCTTTTTGACGCAAAAGCCAAACCGGAATTCGGTTACGGCCGTTTTCCGAATGTCGTCAGCGCCATCGAATTTGAGAGAATCCTCTCCGCTTCAGGGCCCTATTCCGGAAAAGTGTTGAGACCTTCCGACAAGAAGGTCCCCAAACGGATCGCCTTCATTCAGTGTGTCGGGTCCCGAGATTCTGAAAGGGATTATCTGTTCCTCCATCTGCTGCATGTATGCGACGAAGGAGGCCATCATCGCCAAGGAACATGCCGGGTGAGGATTTGCAGTGTGACGTATTCTTGATGGACATGCGGGCCTTCAGCAAGGGATTCGAGGAATATTATGAAAGGGCAAAGCAACTCGGGGTAAACTACATCCGGTGTCGTCCGGCCTCCAGTTGAAGAGAGACCTGAAACCCGGAATCTCGTCATTCAATACCTGATTGAAGACGAGAAGAAGGTCTCCCGGGAATACGATATGGTGGTTCTGTCCACCGGCGTGCAGCCCCCGCAGGATGCGGACAGAATTTCCAAAACCTTCGGAATGGATTTGAATGAGTATCATTTCTGCAAGACCTCGACGTTTCGGCCGGTCGAATCCAATCGGGAGGGGATCTATGTCGCCGGACCCTTCGCGGAACCGAAGGATATCCCCGAAACGGTCATGGAGGCATCGGGCGCGGCATCAAAGGTTCTATCGCTTCTGAAGGACGTCAGGGGCAGTCTGATCGTGCAGAAAGAATTTCCCCCGGAGAGAGACGTCACGGGCGAGGATCCGAGAATCGGGGTCTTTGTCTGCCATTGCGGGTCGAATATCGGCGGATTTGTCAATGTTCCGGACGTGGTTGAATACGCAAAGACCCTTCCGAATGTGGTCTATGCAGAGAATAATCTCTACACCTGCTCAAACGATACGCAGGAAAAGATCAAAGAAAAAATAGAAGAGCATCGCTTAAACCGCGTGGTCGTTGCCTCATGCACCCCTCGAACCCATGAACCTCTTTTCAGAAACACCCTCCGGGAGGCGGGGCTCAACCCTTACCTCTTTGAGATGGCGAACATCAGAGACCAGTGTTCCTGGGTGCATATGCACGAACACGAAAAGGCCACCCTCAAATCAAAGGACCTGGTGAGAATGGCCGTCGCAAAGGCAAGGCTTCTCGAACCCCTTCAGACAAGGTCGGTTCCCATCACGAAATCGGCCCTTGTCATCGGCGCTGGACTTTCCGGAATGACCTCTGCCCTGGGACTGGCCAATCAGGGTTTTGATGTCTATCTGGTGGAGAGGGAAAAAGAGATTGGGCGGCCACCTCAGGAATATCCATTACCTGATCGACGGGACAAAACTTCACGAGGAATTCAGATCGCTCAGGAAACAGGTGAAAGGAGAATAACAGGATTCATCTATTTACGCAGGCGAAAATCGAAAAGATCGAAGGCTCCATCGGCCATTTCAAGACAAAGATCGCGATGAACGGGACATCCAAGGAATTCGAGCACGGAACGGTCATTGTCGCAACGGGTGCAAAGGAGTATCAGCCCAAGGAATATCTGTATGGAGAGGATGAAAGGGTCATGACACAACTGGAACTGGAGCGACGGCTGGTCGTGGTTGATGACTTTATTTCATCGCCCGGGAAAGGGCCCCGGAACCGTCGTCATGATTCAATGCGTGGGCTCCCGCGATGACGAAAGGCCCTACTGCTCGAGGTTATGCTGCACCGAAGCGGTGAAGAATGCTCTGAAAATAAAAGAACTCTCTCCGACGAGCAATGTCTACGTTCTCTACCGGGACGTAAGAACGTATGGATTTAAAGAAAGCTATTACACGAAAGCAAGACAGCAAGGGGTCGTGTTCATCAGATACGATAAGGATAAGAAACCGGAGGTTTCAAAAAATGGGAAGGCATTAAAGGTTCATGTCTATGACCAGACGCTGGGAATTCCGGTCGACGATCTCCGCCAATCTGGTCGTGCTGTCGGCAGGGATCGTTCCAAACGAGGACAGCAAGACCATCGCCCAATTCTTGAAAATCCCGTTGAACAAAGATGGGTTCTTCCTCGAGGCCCATATGAAATTACGGCCCATCGATTTTGCCACCGACGGAGTCTTCCTGGCCGGCATGGCTCACTTCCCGAAAGCCATCGAAGAGAGCATCGTCCAGGCCCAGGCCGCATCCGCAAGAGCGGCCACCGTCCTTTCAAAGGATCGTATCGAGCTGGAAGGGAATATCTCCTTCGTGGTGGATGAGAACTGCGACGGCTGCGCCTACTGCGTGGATACCTGTCCTTACAAAGCGATTACGTTGTTGGAATACATGAGAGGAGGATGCCGTCAAGAAGACGGTTGAAGTGAATGAGACGGTGTGCAAGGGCTGCGGGTGCTGCATGGCCACCTGTCCGAAGAAAGGGAATATTTGTGAAGGGATTTAAATTGGAACAGATCTCGGCTCAAGTCAATGCTGCCTTGGGGGTGGAATGATGAACGAAACATTTTGATCCTTTGATCATCGGTTTTTGCTGCAATTGGTGTTCCTATGCTGGAGCGGATCTGGCAGGCGTTTCCAGGATTCAGTATCCGACGAGCTTAAGAATCGTCAGGGTGATGTGCTCGGGCATGGTCCATCCCGAACCTGGTGATCGATGCCCTGACCAAGGGGGCCGACGGGGTCTTGATCTGCGGATGTCACATCGGGGACTGCCATTACCAGGAAGGCAATTTGAAGGCGGAAAAGAGGGCCGAGGCCATAAGACTGATGTTGGAGGATTTCGGGATTGAGAACGAAAGATTCAGATTGGAATGGGTTTCCGCGGCCGAGGGCCCGAGGTTCGCCCAGGTGGTTCAGGAATTCACGGAACAGGTAAAGCAATTAGGGCCCAGTTCGTACAAGACGTAAGCGGGAATGTTTACTCATCCTTCGCCTCCAGTCCAGATCCGGTCAAAATCGACGAGATTGAGAAGTTTCGTAAGGACTCAGATTGTCATCCCTAAAAATGTTGATACGATGACTTCAGCAGTAAGAAATACATCTGTAATATGCGTTTAATCCATCGATAATATTCTTAACTTCTCTCCGACGAAACTGACTCTTTATGGGGGGGAAAAGGGTGAAGATATTATCTGTAGTTATTCTTGCTGGTTTTTTTATGCTTTTTATTTTGACTTCCCCACAAGCAGAAGGACCGAATTGGAAATTATACTGCACGTCAGATGATATTTTGTATCTCTATGATGCAAGAAGCATGACCAAGTCTAAGGGTATTCTAAAAGTCTCGGAAAAATCAGTTGCCCGAGAGACAAAACAGTATAATTATCCCCAAGCACTTATAAAGATCGAAAAAGAGGGTTCTGGCAAAATGAATGACGAATTACGTAAAAGGACGATAGATGGGTTGGCGCTTCAGGTAACCAGACGTTTATATGAAATTAGATGCTCCCTCAAAACGTATCGAATGATTACAGGGATGAAGTATGACAATGAGGGGATTTTGATCGATAGTGTCACATCTCTGAAATGGCAAAGCATTGAACCTGGCTCAATCATTGAAAGACTCTATAATGAAGTTTGCCATTAAAATGCATGATAGTTTGAACAAACTGAAACGTTGATGGATCAGATTTCACTTTCTTTCTTCCTTCCCTGGACCCGCTAACCTTTGCACCATTGCTTAAGAATTCTTCCCATGTCTTGCCTGTGAAGAGGTCTCACCCATATTTTCTCCCCGCCATGACTTATCTCCTAATGTGCAGAAGTGGGTACAGGAGGCTTGACACCCAATCGCAGTGTGCTAAATCAGGAACGGGGTATCAATGAGGATCGGAGACAGCTTAGGGAAAAGAGCTTAGGAAAAAGCTTGGGAAAAAAACATTGACATCCAGAGGGGCCTGTGGTATTCAGGTTTCCATCCTTAGTAAGGCGGGGAATGAGTATGGACCTGGAGACAAAGGAATATTTGGAAAGAATATTACTGGGCGTGGTCAACAAAGAGGACATGGAGAAGTTGAGGCAGGAAATGAAGTCAAATTTCCGTCAATTAAAGGAGGAGAATAAGAATCAGGCCCTTGAATGGAGACAGGAAGTAAAGGCCGAGCTTGAGCAATTGAGAAAGGGTGGTGCGGGGGAACCCGATCCGATCCGGAAAGAATTCAGAGATGGAATCAAGGAACTCAAGGCCGAGACTCAGTCTGCCCTTGATCAACCCATCCAGAAATTAGAGACTTTTCTTCAGGACCTGAAGGAGGAAAGAGAAGCCCCTTCGGCCGGTGCCAGCGAAGGGTTCCGCACCGATGTGAGTGGATTGAAGGATGGAATAGAGAGTCTGAGAGAAGGGATCAAGGAAGTCACGGAGGAGATCCTCTACATCAAAGAGAAGATGAAGGACGGTTTTGTTGAAGTCCAGACGGAATTGGGTTCGATGATAAGATTCTCTTATGCAGATCTGGAGAGGAAATTTAGCGCCTTGGAGGCCAGAATCAAGGCCCTGGAGAAAATGGTTTTTCCCTGATACGTTACTAAATTTGCATCTCAGGATCCCTCCCTGTGGACGGGGGTGAAAGATGCGTTTGCTGAAAACAAAAAGTAAGCAAGCCAGATGCTGAAACCAGTTCAGCATGACAAAACGGGTTGGTACGGGTCTTCTTGTCATCCCGAACTTGTTTCGGGATCTCGTATTCTGGTTTATGAATGTAGGTTTAGACGGCCCACCCTGCAGACGGGGTTTTTCACTTCCCGCTTTTCTCCTTATATCCTCCTGCGAAGGTAATGACACAGATGGTCCTGTAAGTGGGGTGACGGCCGAAGGCCACTCCGATCACGCGAAAATCCGGGTTGAAGATATCTTTTCTGTGCCCCCGATTCGAGACCCCGTCGTCTACGATTAAAAACGCCACGATATTTCGAGCTTTGCCACTGCCGCAGGCGATACTTTCGGCAATGCTTTTCTCCCAGGCCCCGTAGCGATTGACTCTGTCCCAGACCTGGCTTCCGTCGCTCCCCTTGTGTTGAGTGGAGCCTGATGATCCTTGATCCGTGACATGATCCCTGGCTCCCAGGGACATCCCTTTCGATGCGTTAAGGGGAAAGATAGGTTTGACAGAGCGCAGGTAACGAACGGCCTCGACCACTGCCTTCGCTCCTTCTTTTGTCAGGATGGGAGTCTCTCCGGGAAGTTTCAGGAGTTTTTTATCATAATACTTCTTATATCCTTCAAGAAGCGAAGCATAGTCTTTAGGAGCCGTTCGGGCCTTGTTGATCTCATCAACCACGGCATTTTCCAAAGGCGAAAGGGGATTGGCTTTTTCATTGGCACTGGACCGAGGGGTTCCGACAAGGGGGCTAAACAAGAGAATCAGGAGGATAATCGATGAAAACTCGGAAGACAACATTGTTTTCCCGAATTTTCTTCGTTTCCCATCCAAGACAGAATGAGGAGAGCGAAGGATATTCATAGGAAAGCCTTTATCTCCGGCTGGATTCTCTGAAGAGGCGTTTTGCCTTCAGAAGGTATTCGATGTCCTGTTCATCTTTTACATTTGGTTTCCTGATCTTCTTAAGGCGGATGAGATCGTCAATGGATGGAATTCGAAAGCTGAAATCCTCTTTTGGGTCCTTTTTCAGGATGGAATGGTCGTAGCAATCTTCAAACTCAATCGTCTCGTGATCGACGTTTCTGACACTTCTTTGGAAGAATAGATCAAATTTTCTTAGTCCGGAAAAAGCGCTTACCACGGGTTTTTTCGTGTCGGGAGAATGAGAAATCTCTAAGCCGAGTTTATCCAGAAGCAAAGAAAGAACCCTTTTCTTGTCTTCCGGATGAATCCAGAGATCCGTGTCGGCTGTGAGAACTGGCCCCCCGTAAAGGATCACGGCACGACGTCCGATAATTAAATAACGGATTTTTCCCCGATTCAGCTCTCGAATCAACTTCAAAAAGCTAACTTCTTTTTCCGGTTCCATGTTCTTTCAGACCAAACTTTTTGATGAACAACTGAATTTCTTCCCACTCTCGATCGATATGATTTAACCTTTCAACGGGAGAAAACTTGGAAAACCAGAGAAGATCCTCGGCCAACTGCCGCTGCCGCCACAAGGGGATATCCTTGAGGGATCTCGGGTATGTGATCTTTTTTGAAGCCATTACCTCTCCTTCAATTCAGGCAAGTTTATCATGTTTGGCAGGAATTTTGAACAAAAAAGGGCAGATCGTGGCCCATTCGATATTTCCTTAGAATAACGCCTCTACGAAATCCGTGGCGTTAAATTCCTTCAAATCGTCGATTCCTTCGCCCACGCCGATATACCGAATTGGAATGTTCAGCTCTTCTGTGATTCCGATAATGATTCCTCCCTTGGCTGTTCCGTCGAGCTTGGTGAGGGCGATGCCTGTCACACCGATCGCCTCGTTGAAAAGTTTCGCCTGGGAGATGGCGTTCTGGCCGGTGGTGGCGTCAAGAACGAGGAGGATCTCATGAGGGGCCCCCGGACATTCCCGGCTGACGATTCGTTTTATCTTCTTGAGCTCTTCCATCAGATTAACCTTGGTTTGAAGCCTGCCCGCCGTATCGATGAAGACGAGATCCGTCTCCCTGGCCTTGGCTGCGTGGATGGCGTCGAAAGCCACAGCGGAAGGGTCCGATCCTTTTGATTGTTTGATCAGATCGGCGCCGACCCGATTGGCCCAGACCTCAAGCTGCTCCACCGCAGCCGCCCTGAAGGTATCCGCGGCGCCGACCAAGACTTTTTTCCCTTGCGATGAAAACTGATTGGCAATCTTTCCAATGGTGGTCGTTTTACCGCCTCCATTGACCCCGACCACCATCATGACGAAGGGCTTCGCCTGAGAGAAGTCGATGGAGAGAGGTTTCTCGCCTGATTTCAGGATTTGAAGAATTTCTTGCTTAATAAAATCTTTTACCTTCTGGGGTTCCTGAAGCTCTCCTCTTTTGAGCCCCTGACGGACGCCTTCGATCAATTGGCTGGATGTCTTCACTCCCAAATCGGCCTCAAAAAGAAGACCTTCCAATTCGTCCAGGACATCCTGGTCAATGGTCTTCTTTCCCAGGAAGAGCTGATCGATCTTCTCGACAAACCCCTGATGGGTTTTCGAAAGGCCCTTTTTTAATTTCTCAAAAAAATTCCACATTAAATTTTCTCCCAACCTGCTTATGTTTCTTAATATCTATCACCCCCATAGGATAAAATCAAATCTGTTGCCAACCTTTTTTTGATTTGACAAAGTCGTATAACGATATTAAGATAACGTATAACCATTTTTGGAGGTTACAGCATGGGAACAAAAGTGAAAGTAGGTCCGAAGTATCAGGTGGTCATCCCGCAAACGGTCCGGAAGAAGGTTGCCATCTCCCCCAAGAAAGAAGTGATGGTGGAAGAAGTGAATGGGGCAATCATTATTCTTCCCCAGCCCAAGTCCTTTACGGAATTCATGTTCGGGTTGGGAAAAGAGGCATGGGAAGGCATTGATCCCAAGGCCTACGTTAAGAAAGAGAGGGCTCACTGGAAATGACCTCTCTTCTCAGGGAGCTGAGGAATCGGTCGGTGGCCCTGGACACCATGATCTTCATCTACGCCTTCGAGGACCACCCCGTCTATCAGGCAATCTTGAAGAGCTTCTTTCGTGCTCTGGAAAAGGGCGAGATGAACGCCGTTACGAGCACTCTCACCATTACAGAATGCCTGGTCCAACCCTATCGAAAAAAGAACTTTGCCTTATCCGCTCAATATCTGGTCCTGTTTCGTAATTTTCCCAACCTTTCGATCATACCCTTGACCGATGATATCGCCGAGAGGGCTGCCTTTCTCAGAGCCCAGCACAATCTCAGAACGCCGGATGCCGTTCAACTGGCCACCGCGCTTGTTTCCGGATGTCATGCCTTTCTTACAAATGACGATAGGTTCCTGGTTGCCGAAGGTATCCGGGTTCTTGTCTTAGATCAATTACATGGAAAATAGCCCGTCACCTCCCTTATCCCAGGTGGGAGAGGGCGGGGGTGAGGGGGGAGAGGTATCTAAATCAAGAAATCTTTACAGACGCACTTGAATTCAAATATGGGTATTCAAGATGGATGATTACATCCAAAAGAGCATCACTTTGAATTATTGTCTTGACTTTCGTGCAATATCTTGATGAAAAGTCATGATGAACGATATCTATACAACCTATCAAAAGAGAGTTTTACTTCTCCCAACCCGAGTTATCTTTACAGAATGCCCCATGCTGCTTTTCAACTCGTGCAGAACCTGAAGCAGGAGGGTCTCGGTTGTCACTGCCGGAGCTGGCTATCGAGGCTGGAAGACTGACTTCAAATGAATAGAGGCGTTTATTCTTCGGGAGCAGTGTAAACCGTTCTTTATGGCCTGCCTCTTGTAGGCTCTGGTTCAGGCAGACAATTTTCGAGACCTTGAGGGTTCTCCTGAGCCCAAATCAAATTCGCTGTTTCTTTCATCTAGGAGGGCTTTTCGAACGAGCCCTTCTGGGGCCTGTGGCCTAGGTAGGCTCCAAAATCTTTTTGGGAGCTTGCCCGACCCAAGTCTGATCAAACCCTGTTTTTCCATTCTGGCCAGTGACTCTCCGAATGCTCTTGTCCGTGAAATGGGCACTAGTCGAGCCACAGGCTTTCCCCGATCTGTGATCAATACCTCGTTGCCCGCCTTGACATGGTATAAATATTCGCTCAGATAGGCTCTCAGTTTTGAAATCCCCGCTGTCTCCATGGCAATGGCTCATCCTCCTATGATCTATACGCCATTAAAAGTCATATGAATTTGACCTGTCAAGACCTATCTAAAAAGGCTTGACTTCTTTTTGTTGGTATGGTTTAAAAGCACAACGGGAGCATTCCGACTTATTTTGGGTAACCGGTTAAAAGGGGCCTTTTGTTAAGGAGGGTGAAGATGGTTCCTGGACGGCCCAATACGATAAGCCCTTGTAGTTTTGACCGCCTGCCGGTGGGCTGGACGGTTCGAACTGCCGGGGCTTTACTGTTTCTGGCACAAAACATGCCATTTCAAGGCAACCGAGAGAGAAGGAAGATATTTATTCTATCTCGAATCGACTCATGAGCGATACGGAGCCGTTATTCATGCATACAGGAGACGTAGGAGCCCGCTGCGGCGGAAGATGAGAAATCTTAGTTCCATTAATTGTTTTGGCGAAGACTATTTATAACGGCAGATGGCCGAGGATTTTGAAAACCTAAGGAGGGCCGCATGAAGTACAAAATATTTCCAAACTACAAAAGAATCGCCAAGTTAATCCTGTTACTCGGCGTGTTGGCGGCATTATCAACAACACCCTTAGCAGCAGCGGAAAACGTAAAAATAAAACTTCCTGACGGGTTATATATGTATGATTCGTCAATAGAGCGACTTACAGATGGCCGTGAGAGGGTTGGGTTTGGAAAATATTTTGCCGTGCAAAATAACGTTATTTATAGTTCTCAAGAAGCAATGAAGAAGTTCGGGGTGTCAAAATTAAACGAGTTTTTTACTGAAAATAAGAAGTACAAAATACTTTTTGGCGGGGACAAAATAGGAGAAATACATAATGTAGGGAATATAGGGGACGTCCATAAAATTATAAGTTGACGCCTTCGCTGAGGTTTGATAGGCTGTTTTTATGCCCCGGAGAGCAAGGATCGATTATCCCGGTGGAGTTCACCATCTCATCGTCCGAGGGATTGAACGGAAGCGGATCTTCCAGGACAATCAGGATCGTAACGCCTTTCTTGACCGTCTGGGACTTCTTCTTCTGGAATCCAAGACATCATGTTTTGCTTGGGCTTTGTTACCTAACCATGTCCATCTTCTTGTACGGAGTGGTTTGGTTTCTCTGGCGGGATTGATGCGGCGACTTCTGACTGGATATGCTGTGACGTACAATCGGCGTTACCACAGGCATGGGGTGTTATTCCAGAATCGTTACAAATCGATTTTGTGCCAGGAAGATCGATATCTATTGGAGTTGGTGCGTTATATCCATCTGAATGCCCTCCGGGGGAAAACGGTGGACAGTTTGGACGCTTTGGGTCGCTACCCGTACACCGGCCATAGTGTCATTATGGGAGCGTGGAAGCGAGAATGGCAGGACGCGGACACAATTTTAGGCTATTTTGCACGCAGAAAGAAAGTTGCCAGAAGGAAGTATCGGGAGTATGTCGAGGAGGGAATACGTGAGGGGCGAAGACCGGATCTGGTGGGAGGAGGACTTATTCGGAGTCTGGGGGGATGGGAGGGAGTTAAAGGACTGGGGAAGTGGAGAGGCCGATTTAAGGGAGATGAGCGGATACTTGGGGAGAGCGAATTTGTGGGAGAGGTGCTTAAGGCATCGGAAGAGGCCATGGAGCGGCGATACGGATTGAAGGCGGAAGGATTGGATCTCGAGCGGATTATCGAAAGGGTGTCGGAGATCTTTGGGATGAGAGAGGACGAAATCAAGGCGGGGGGAAAGACTCCGAAGGGAGTGGCTGCTCGGAGTGTGGTGAGTTATTGGGCGGTGAGAGAACTGGGACTTACGGGGATGGAGGTGGCAAGGAGACTGGGCGTGACCCAGCCAGCGGTGAGTCAGGCACTAAAGCGAGGGGCGAGGATCATCGAGGAGAGACATCTCAAACTGAAGGAAGTGTAGAATCTTATATTTTTATGGACGTCCCCCATTTTCCGTCCGTCCCCCATTTTCCGTCAGAGGAAGAAGAAAAGGATCTAATTAATTGTTTGATTAAAGCGGGATACGACGGGTTGGCAAATAAGCAGTAATCATAACCCCAAGGAGGTCAGGGTAACATGGGAAAATCAAAAAAGTTGACTGTTTCCCTTCTTCCCACCATGTTTCTTATGGTTGCTTTATCAGTAGTTGCATACATCGTCCATGCAGAACAACCCTATACTACGGAGAGTGAACTTGTTTGTGGTAGTACAAAGGTTCAAGTTATTACACGATGCACCGATGATTCGCATCCCATCGTCCCTGATTGCGTTGAACAGAAATTTCTATTTCGAGATTTGACTACGGGGCGAACATTTTCCGTTCCCGCAAGCGGCCAACTCGTAACAGTGAAAGGTGCAAATGACAGACCCATTGGCAGGAGTTTAGACGCGCTGGCTACATCTTGGCGGTGTATAAAAGGGAAATCGCAACCGTATTTGATTATTTGGTACAATTCGGGAGGCAATTGCGAAGAATGCGAATGGCAGGAGATTCTGGACTTAACCGGTAAGAGACTCGCGTCCACCTTGCCAAAAACAACCCAAAACCAGAAAGCATTTAACGGCCTCTGGAGCAAACTCGGCTTGCCGAATATTGGACCCGGAGACTTCTTAACAATACGGGTGCACAACCGATAGAGGGAAAAGGAAGGTTAGTACAGATAGGAAAGAAAATAGGGGTTAGTCCGCAACATGAGACAAGGCGGTGAACGACAGGGAGGGAGTAGGAGTGTCGAGGCCGCTGAGGATTGAGTGCCTGGGAGAATTTAGAGGAGGAAGAGGGAAGGGGGCCAAAGCAGAATGAGGGGAGAAAATAAGGCGACAGCCAGATTTATTCTATTCGTTTTGCTCGCACTTGTGTTTTGGCTACAGGGCACTGGACTGCATGTGTACAAAGCTTATTCACAACAGAAAGTGGAGAAACAGGATAACTACCCATCAACGCCCGAGGGAGTTGTAGAAGCCTTTGTTAAGGCCGGGTTTGACGGTACTGGTGTCGAAGAAATTGGCGATCCTCAGAAGAGGTTGCAATATACAACCTGGGAAATCTGGCCAGGGTCCGACGGAGACCTTATATCGCTTAGATACAAAATATTAAAAGTTAGGGAGGATGATAAACAGGCAACCGTGAAAGTGATTTATGAATACCTCGGTTGGGCTGCGTTCGACCTTATGAAAATAGAAAGGCAAACTAAAGAGATACAGTATTCGTTGGTCAAAGAGAAGGGTTTTTGGAAGATATCTTTTCCAGGCCATGCTCCTTATGTATCTGTTAAGACAGCGATTAAGATGCTGGAATGGGGCATCGAGTTCTACAAAAAAGATACGGAAAGAGTAAAAAAAATGAGGAAGAATATCGAGACCTTAAAGGCATATTTATAGTATTTCTCATGCGTTTGTTTCCCCATACTAAAAGGGAGATGAATAAAAAAGGCGATGGAAAATCCATCGCCTTTTCTTGAAGATGACTATTCCGGATCAATATTACTTCTTGCTCACATCCTCAAAATCCGCGTCGACCACGTCCTCTCCGCCTTTGGGGCGGGGTCCTTCCTGGGGTCCGGGACCGGCTTCGGCTCCGCCCGGTCCGGCCGCTCCTTTTTGAGAAGCCTTCGCATACATGGCCTCTGCCAGTTTGTGGGAGGTGCGGGTCAGTTCTTCCTGGGCAGACTTGATGGTGCTCGGATCGTTCGTTTCCATCGCCTTTTTCGCTTTGGCGACCGCGTCTTCGATATTCTGTTTCTCTGCGGCATCGACCTTATCGCCGTATTCCTTCAAGGACTTTTCGGTCGAATAGATAAGCGTATCGAGCTGGTTTCTCGCTTCAGCAACCTCGCGTCTCTTCTTATCGTCTGACGCATGGGCCTCGGCATCTCTGACCATCTTTTTGATATCATCTTCGTTGAGACCGCTGGAGGCCGTAATCTTTATGGACTGTTCTTTACCCGTTCCAAGGTCCTTTGCCGAGACATGAACGATTCCGTTGGCGTCGATATCAAAGGCGACCTCGATCTGAGGAATGCCTCGGGGAGCGGGCGGAATCCCCACCAGCTCAAATTGGCCGAGGGTTTTGTTATCCGCGGCCATCTCCCGTTCGCCCTGAAGGACATGAATCGTGACCGCAGGTTGGCTATCCGATGCGGTGGAGAAGATCTGGCTCTTTTTCGATGGAATGGTCGTGTTTCTTTCAATCAGTTTGGTAAAGACACCGCCGAGAGTCTCGATTCCAAGAGAGAGCGGGGTGACGTCCAGGAGAAGAACATCCTTGACCTCTCCCTTCAGGACCCCCGCCTGAATGGCAGCGCCAATGCCCACGGCCTCATCGGGGTTCACGCTCTTATTGGGCTCTTTCCCAAAGAGCTGCTTCACTTTCTCCTGAACCTTAGGCATCCGGGTCATGCCACCGACGAGGATCACCTCATCGATGTCCTTGGCTGCGATTCCAGAGTCGGCAAGGGCCTGGCGGCAGGGTCCTTCAACCATCTCAATAAGGTCCCCTGTCAGGTTTTCCAGTTTAGCCCGGGTCAACTTCATGTTCAGGTGTTTCGGCCCTGAGGCGTCGGCTGTGACAAAGGGAAGATTGATGTCTGTCTCCATCATGTTGGAGAGCTCGATCTTCGCCTTTTCGGCGGCCTCTTTTAACCTTTGAAGGGCCATCCGGTCTTTCCTCAGGTCAATCCCCTGATCTTTTCTGAACTCATCCGCGAGATAATCGATGACCCGTTGATCAAAGTCATCCCCGCCCAGATGGGTATTCCCATTGGTCGATTTGACTTCGAAGACGCCTTCGCCCAACTCGAGAATGGAGATATCGAACGTTCCACCCCCCAGGTCGAAGACGGCAATTTTCTCATCCTTCTTCTTTTCCAGACCATAGGCGAGGGAAGCAGCCGTGGGTTCGTTGATGATCCGAATGACGTTCAGACCTGCAATCCGTCCTGCATCCTTTGTGGCCTGACGCTGACTATCGTTGAAATAAGCCGGGACGGTAATCACGGCATCCGTGACCTTCTCACCGAGATAGGCCTCTGCCGTCTCCTTCATCTTCTGGAGGACGAAGGCAGAGATCTCAGGGGGGCTATACTCCTTATCCCTCGTCCTGACCCACGCGTCCCCATTCTTGTTTTCGACGATCTTATACGGAAGGATCTTCAGATCTCTCTGCACCTCGGGGTCCGTAAATTTTCTTCCCATCAGTCGTTTGATCGAGAAGATGGTATTTTCAGAGTTGGTAATTGCCTGACGTTTCGCAATCTGCCCAACCACCCGCTCCCCTTTTTCTGTAAAAGCAACCACAGAAGGAGTCGTTCGGCTCCCTTCCTGGTTGGCGATCACGACGGGATCTCCTCCCTCCATGATGGCGACCACGGAGTTGGTGGTTCCTAAATCAATTCCTATTGTCTTTGCCATTTTGATTTCCCCTCCTTAAAATTTACCCCGTTAGAAAGTATGCCCTGCAGCTCCGCAGTGGGGTTCATTAGATTTTAGAATTATTCCGTCACCCTGCCCCGTCGGAATTTCTAACGGGGTCATTCCGATGTCCGGGCCTCTTTTTCCGGAGGTTTTGACACCGAGACCGTTGCCGGCCTTAAGAGCCGATCATTCAAGAGGTAACCCTTCTGGAACTCCTCCACGACCTGATTCGGTTCATGCTTATCTGTTTCGACGACCAACATCGCCTCGTGCACGGTTGGGTCGAAGGGTGTTCCGACCGATTGAAAAGAAGAAAGTCCAAATTTGTTCAGGGACTGGAGAATTTGTTGAATGGTTAATCGAACCCCCTCGATCAAGACGCCCGTATCTGAGGTCTTTTGAGCGTGATTGATTGCCCTCTCCAGATTGTCGATGAATGGAAGTATCGTCCTGAGCAAATCTTCATTGGCGAACTTGGTCCAATCCTCCTTGTCTCTAGCCGCCCTCTTCTTATAATTCTCAAAATCGGCTGCGAGTCTGAGCAGACGGTCGTGATGCTCTTTGATCTCTTTCTCCTTTTCCTCCAGCTTCTTTTTGAGCTCCCCGATCTCCTTGTCTTTCTCTTGTCTTTCTTCGTCTAAATGCAACTGCACCTCTTCACCCAGGGTTTCAATAAGATCTTCTTCGTCTTTTTTCTCCGATTCCTTTGGGTTGTGGTTCTTTTTCTTGATCTCTTTTTTCTCCATTTCTTCTACTCCCGCGTTTTCCCCGATCCAGAATCCCGGTTCCTTTAGGAAATGATTCTTTCAGCAAAAGAGGGGGCTTCACGGTGAAGGAGAACTATTGCGTCTCCAGAATCTCAGTGAGAAGTTTCGCGGTATACCCCACCAGCGGGATCACTTTTGAATAGTTCATTCTCCGAGGCCCGATGACCCCTAAAACGCCCAGGACCTCTCCGCTGCAACTATAGGTAGAGGTGACGACGCTACAGGTCTCCATCTCCTGAACCTGGCTCTCTGAGCCGATCGCAATTTTGACTCCCTTCGGTGCCATAAACTTATCTAAGAGTTTCACCATGGTGGCCTTTTCCTCAAACGTTCGAAAGAGGTCGGTCATCCTCGAAACATTTCCGAATTCGGGTTCATTCAGTATATTCGTTTTTCCTTCGATGAAGACATCGGTGGCATCGATGGAGGAAAAGGCCTGCTCTCCTAATTTGAATGCCTGTTCGAGCAGATGATCATAATCATTCTTGGCCACCTTCATTTGCTCTATCAGCTTCTCCCTCACCTGATAAAGGGCCAAGCCCGCCAGGAAACTGTTCAAATAATCGGAGAGATGATCCAGCTCCAACTGAGAGAAATCTTCTTCCACTTCTATAATGCGGTTGTGAACCAACCCGGTTGTGCTCACTAAAATAGCGAGAACCAGATGTTTTCTTAATTTCACAAATTCAATATGTTGAAGCACGACCGAACTCATTCGGGGTGTCCAAACAATTCCTAGATAGTGTGAAGATAAAGAAAGGATTCGAGACGTCTCCCTGAAGAGGTCCGGTCCCTCGATGAGAGGACTCAGATATTTGGACCGAATCTCGTGTTGTTCCTGATCACTGAGTTCGTGGACATCGATGATCGAATCCACGTAAAATCGAAGTCCCCTCTCCGTGGGTATTCTTCCTGCTGACGTATAGGGTTGAGAAAGTAAACCCAGATCTTCCAAATCCGACATAATATTCCGTATCGTGGCAGGGCTCACGTTGAGGCTCGATTTTTTTGAAATCGTCCTCGAACCCACGGGTTCCGCGTTGAGAATGTAGTCTTCGATGATAATCTCGAGGACCCGCCTCATTCTTTCGGAAACGGAGAAATCCATTTGAATTTTCTCCTCCTTTAAGCCAGATAAACCTGTCCCTGATACTATTAAAATGTAATTCTTTTCGTCCCCTTAAGATAATTATGGAGGTTCAGTTTGTCAAGAAATTGGAAGGTTTATTTATTCGTCCTCCAATGTGTCTTTCCCAATTCTTTCGGGTAGTTCCGTCTGTTCCCAGGAGGGGGGGCATAAAAGTATTGCTCAAACGCACGGTGGTAAGTGCTCCAGCGGGCCCCCTCCGGCACCTCTTTCTTTATAAATTGTTGAATTCCATTGATTTTTGCATCCATATCATCAAGGAAATGGAGCAAAACCGCTTCTAAGGTCATCGGTTTTTTCGGGGAACCCCAATTATATTGACCATGGTGGCTCAAGAGGAAGTGCTTTAGCAGCGTGGAAAGATCCTTTGGAAAATCAGGGAGTTGTTTGATCTTATCTTCCACCCGTTCTATACCGAGGATAATGTGGCCGAGGAGTCGGCCTTCATCTGAATAGTCAAAAGAACGATGGTAAGAGAGCTCATCCACTTTGCCCAGGTCATGGAAGATTGCGGCTGTGAGCAAAAGATCCATATTCAATCCATTGTAATGGCTGGCGATTTTTAATACGACTTGTGCCACGGAAAGGGTATGTTCCAAGAGGCCCCCCAAATAATTGTGATGGAGCCACTTGGACGCAGGGGCAATTTTAAACCGGTTGACGAAGGACTCGTCATTCCAGAAGAGTTGGAGAAGTTGTGAGAGGTGTGGATTCTTGATCTGTCGGCCGATTTCCAAAAGGGATTGGAACATCCCGTCGATATCTTTTTCTGTCATGGGGAAAAAGTCTGAAAAAAGAATTTCTTCTTCCCTCACGCTTTCGATAGAGGTGATGTTGACCTGGAGACGCTCCTGGAAAGAGACTGCCTTTCCCATCACATGAACAAAGCCGTCCTTCTCAAAGGATTCTGCAACGTTTTCGACGGAGGTCCAGATCCTGCCCTCGATTTCTCCCGAACGGTCCACCAATTTCAATTTGAGGTAGGTGTTTCCGGTTTTGGTGACCGCCGAAGATTTCTCTTTGACCAGAAAGAGGGAGTCCACGTGATCATTTTCCTTGATCTCGTTGATATAAACCTTCATAGACTTCCTCCCTCGCTTTTGGCATTCTCATCAATGCCAGGTCTTACCAGGCTGTTGAAAAACGCCCTTCCTCTTATTCCTTATACGTTGCAGCGTCGCCAACACAGTAGGGAACGCATCTATGCGTTCCCTACAAGGGATTTCTGGCGCCCATGCAAACGGAATTTCGTAAAGCTCAACTCGCATCTGATCGTCGGCGCGTAGCCCCGCCTTACGGGCGAAGGCAGGGGCATTCTTGATCAGCCTGGGAAAAAATGAGACCAACAACCTTTTTATGCTCGGCCCCTTGAAAAGGCGCGTTTTTGAGCGAGGGCGACCTTCAAGACTTCGTCCATGTGTTTGACCGGAATAAAGTTGATTTTCTTTCGGACGTAGAGGGGGAGATCGGCGAGGTCCTTCTTGTTCAGATAAGGGATGATCACATCTTTGACTTTGTTTCGGAGGGCGGCAAGGGCTTTTTCTTTCAAGCCTCCGACCGGAAGGACTCTCCCTCTCAGCGTGATCTCGCCCGTCATGGCAACATCTTTCCTCACAGGGATGCCCGTGAGCGTGGAGAAGATGGCAACCGCCATGGTAATGCCGGCAGAGGGTCCGTCTTTCGGGATGGCGCCCGCAGGAACGTGGATATGGATTTCTTTATTGTTGAGCGTATTGGGATGAATCCGGTAAGATTTCCCTTTCGATCGAGCATAAGTGAGCGCGGCCTGTGCCGACTCTTTCATCACGTCTCCCAGATGACCCGTCAGGATCAGCGATCCTTTGCCGGGAGTGGTGGAGGCCTCGATATGGAGGATTTCACCGCCTGTCTCCGTCCAAGCCAGACCCGTCGCCAGACCGACCTCATTGCGCTTCTGTTCCTCATCGGGCAAATAGGGAGGGGGACCGAGAAAGAAATGGATGTTCTTGGTGTTAATCTTGGTCTTCTCTTTCTTTCCTTCCGCCACCTTCCTGGCCACTTTTCTACAAACAGAAGCGAGTTCCCTCTCGAGGTTGCGGAGACCTGCCTCCTGAGTGTATTGCGAGATGATCAGAAGGATGGCTCCGTCAGAAATATCGAGCCACTTCGGGCTGATTCCGTTCTCTTCCATCTGCCGAGGGAGAAGGAAGGTTCGTGCAATCTTCAGTTTCTCCAGGTCGGTGTACCCGGGGAGATTGATCACCTCCATCCGATCTTTGAGGGCCGAGGGGATGGGATCGGTCAGATTGCCTGTGGTGATAAACATCACGCGGGAGAGGTCGAAGGGGACGTTCAGATAGTGGTCGCTGAAGGCGTTGTTCTGCTCCGGGTCCAGAACCTCCAGCAGCGCGGAGGCTGGATCTCCCCGGAAGTCAACGCCTATCTTATCCACCTCATCCATCATGAATACCGGATTGTTGCTCCCGGCTTGCTTTATCGATTGGATGACCCGGCCTGGCAACGCACCCACGTAGGTCCGGCGGTGGCCGCGAATCTCAGCCTCATCTCTTATCCCCCCCAAAGAAATCCTTACAAATTTTCTTCCCAATGCTCTGGCGATGGACCTGCCGAGGGAGGTTTTTCCAACGCCGGGGGGCCCGATGAAGCAGAGGATCGGTCCCTTCAGCTTATTCTTCAGTTTGCGCACGCTCAGGTATTCCAGGATGCGTTCTTTCACTTTTTCTAAATTATAATGGTCTTCATCCAAGACTTTTTTTGCCTGAAGAAGATCAAGGCTGTCCGTGGTGGTTTTTGACCAGGGCATGTCGATGAGCCAGTCCAGATAGGTGCGGACCATGGAGGCCTCGGCCGCATCCGGATGCATCTGTTCCAAGCGCTCCAGTTCCCGTCGGGCCTCCTTCTCTACCTCTTTAGGCATCTTTGCCTTTTTAATTTTCTGCTGGAGGGTTTTAAATTCGTCCGAGCGCTCATCCGCCTCACCCAGTTCGCTCCGAATCGCCCTCATCTGCTCCCGGAGAAAATACTCTCGCTGTGTTTTTGTAATCTCTTCTTTGGCCTGAGACTGAATCTTGGCCTGCATGGTGAGGACCTGGACCTCTTTTTCAAGGAGTTCATTCAGCGCCTTGAGTCTCTCCAGGGGGTCAAAGATTTCCAGGATCTCCTGAGCTTTCTCCACCGTCAGGTCCAGGTTGGAAGCGACCAGGTCAGCCAGCCTTCCCGGATCGTCCACGCTTTCTAAGACAAACATCATGTCCGGGGAGAGGAGTTTGCCGTAGGAGACAATCCTTTCCAACTGTTCCCTTACGTTTCTCATCAGGGCTTCTGTCTCAAGAGTAATCTCCGTGATGAATGGATCTTTAATATTTTCCACCCTGACCAGGAGATACGGCGTGGTCTGGAGGATTTCTTTGATCGAGGCCTTGGAAAGGCCCTGGACAAGGATCTTGACCTTCCCATCGGGCAGCTTGAGCATTTTCATGACGGCGGCTACCGTGCCCACCTTGTAAAGGTCTTTAGGGGAAGGATCTTCCTCAGAAAGTTTTTTCTGAGCGACCAGGAAGATCAGCCGGTCCTTGGAGAGGGCTTCTTCCAAAGATTTGATCGATTTCTCCCGACTGACAAAAAGAGGAAGAACCATATAGGGGAAAACGACGACATCTCTGATCGGAAGCAGGGGCAGCGTTTCCGGAAGGGGGATCAGATCTTTGTCAGGTAGTTTTTTCATATCGTTTCAAAATGGTATCAATAAGATTTGAGGTAGAAGCCTTTCCAACAAAGGGAATGATGACGACTTCTCCTCCTGACCTTTCGACGACCTCCCTTCCTACGATCTGTTCCTTTGTCCAATCCCCTCCCTTGACAAGAACATCCGGATGGAGGGAAGTGATGAGTTTCAAAGGGTCCATCTCGCTGAAGAGGGTCACATAATCCACACACCCGAGGCCTGAAAGAATCTCCGCCCTTTCTTCTTCGGGCAGAATGGGCCGGTGAGGTCCTTTCAGTTTCCGGACGGAGGTGTCGCTGTTGACTCCCACGATCAAAACATCCCCCAGGACTTTGGCTTTTTCAAGGTAACGGACATGCCCGATGTGGAGAAGATCAAAGCAACCGTTTGTAAAGACAATCCGTTTTCCTTTTGCCTTCAGTTCTTTGATGATTCCGAGGAGCTTCTTTCTTTCCTTGATTTTTTGTTTCATTCCGTGTCCCTTTCTATTTAAGTATCAGATTTGAACTTTAGAGTCAACCTCAAGCTGAACGGCATGCCTGAAAGGTGCCAATCTACTTCAACAGAGAGAAAATCCCCCAATTCAAACTTGACAAACCTATTGGATTCATTTAGTTTTTAAAAAATGAAGAACCGGCTGATCCTGGCCTCCGAGTCTCCCCGTCGATATGAATTGCTGAAACAAGTAGGTCTTGATTTCGAGGTGGTTCCAAGCAACGTTTCTGAGGATTTTGTTCAAGCGGAGTCCCCGCGAGATCATGTCATTCGATTGGCTGAAGCAAAAGCCAGAGAGGTGGCGAATCAGTATCCGGATGGCTGGGTGGTCGCTGCGGATACCATCGTTTGCATCAACGGGTCCATTTTAGGAAAACCGAAGGGTCGGGAAGAAGCCGTGGAGATGTTACGCCGCCTCAGCGGCCGGGAGCATCGGGTATGGACTGGATTTTCTGTTTGCCATTCCGAAAGGGGAGAAAGCGACCAAGAGGTCGTCCAAACAGCGGTGAGAATGAAGCCCCTCACTTCAGCAGAGATCGAGTGGTATGTGCAGACGGGGGAGCCCCTTGACAAGGCCGGAGGGTACGCCATCCAGGGGATCGGTTCCTTCATGGTCGAATCGATCCAGGGATCCTATACCAACGTCGTTGGCCTTCCCCTTTGCGAGTTGATCCAGATGCTCACCCGTCTGGGAGCGATTACAATCTCGGAACGCGGATTGCGGATTGCGCCCTGAACCATGCGAGGGTTCGGGCTGGCCCTGCACCCGACGTGGTGCAGGGCGGATTGCAGAATAAGGAGAAGGTCATCTAGTCATTCAATGACCCAATGACCTCATGACTCAATGGCTTAATATGTTAACAATCAAAGAAAATCTTTTGAAGGTAAGGGAAAGAATAGAGAGGGCGGCTCAAAAAGCAGGAAGGGACCCGAAGGGGATCAGGCTGGTTGCCGTCTCGAAGACGGTCGAAGTGGCCCGAATCAAGGAGGCGATCGAGGCAGGCGTCTCTATCCTGGGCGAAAATTATGTCCAGGAGGCACAGAAGAAAATTGACGACATCGGGAAGCCTGTCTCCTGGCATTTCATCGGCCACCTTCAATCGAATAAGGCGAAATATGCCGTTCGCCTTTTCGAGATGTTACACTCCGTCGACAGCATTCCACTGGCAGAAGAATTGAATCGGAGAGCGGAGCAAGAAGGTCGAGTGATCAAGGTGATGGTCGAAGTGAATCTTTCCAGGGAGGCCACGAAATTTGGAACCGATGAGGAGAGGGTGTCGAACCTCGCCCGAAGGATTCGAGACCTTAAGTATCTCTCTTTGGAAGGTCTGATGACCATGCCGCCTTATTTCGATCCGCCGGAATTGGGTCGGCCCTATTATACGGCGCTTCGAGAGCTAAAGGAAAAGATGATCAAAGAAGGGATTCCGATGAAAGAGCTCTCCATGGGGATGTCCAATGACTTTGAGATCGCCGTCGAGGAAGGAGCCACCTACGTTCGTATCGGGACAGCGATCTTTGGACCACGTCAATAAGAGTTAAATTCGAAACACGAAATCAGGGCGAAGCATCCCGAAGGGATCAATTCGAAACAAAGGTGTTAAATCCTAAGCTCGAAATCCTAAACTCTAAACAAACGCAAATGTCCAAAGTAAAAAACTCAATCCCGTGTGAATTAGAGAAATTCGATTCGATGGTTGAGAAGTCAGAATTACCTTTTGAATTTTATATTTTGGATTTGTTTAGGGTTTAGAATTTAGTGTTTAGAGTTTAAACAACTTCGGATTGGTCCGAGGCGGACGCTTCGCCCGATATTCGGATTTCGGATTTTCTGGTCACCATGCTTGAATAGGAGCCGCTGTTGAAAAATAGGTTATGGATACTTCTATGGATCATGCCTATCCTGGTGGTGGGTTGTGCCAAGAAAGGAGACCCGGTGCCCTGGGGTTCGATTGTTCCCAAGAGAATTGTCGACCTTGTCGCGACTCCCAGAGAAGGTCGCCTCCTTTTGGAATGGACCATCCCAAAGGAAAATACGGACAAAACACCTCTTACCGATTTAGTCGAATTCAAGATTTTAAGGTCGGAGGGAGCCCTCGTCGGAGAGGCATGCACGGGATGCGGAGAAAAGCCGAAGGTCGTCCATGAGATGAAGTTGACCAAGGAAAGCACGGCCCCGGGCAAGAAAGTAGCGGTCTTCTTCGACGATCAGGAGCCCGCAAGGGTCTATGTTTACGAGGTCGTTTCAGTCAATCATAGGGGAGACCCCAGTGCTCCCTCCAATCCGGTAACGGTCTATTGGGATCATCCCCCCCAGGCACCCGGGATGGCAGCGACGGAACGCGGGGATAAGAGAGTGGAACTCTCGTGGAACGCCGTGGAGGGCGCCACAGGCTACAATGTTTATAGGAGAGCCGAGGAAGACAAGGAGTTTCCACTCAGTCCATTGAACAGGGAGCCGCTGGCGGTAACCCAGTATACCGATCTGAGCGTGCAGAATGATGTCAAATATATTTATTCGGTGAGGTCGGTGAAGAGGGTTGTCAAAACCGACGTGGAAGGGAAGGGATCTCCGGATATCCCCGCAACTCCCGCCAAGCTCACTCCTCCCAGCGCTCCTGTTGGGTTGACAGCCATTCCCGTTAAAGAGGGAATGGAGTTAAATTGGAAGGCAAACGCGGAGCCCGACCTCCTCGGGTATTATGTCTATCGACGGAAATCCGGAGAGGAGGAGTTTAAAAGATTGAATGAGAGTCCCGTGACGAAAGCGGCGTATCTTGATACCGATGTCGCTTTAGACCAGGAATATGAGTATGCGGTCACGGCGGCGGATAATTCTCCCAGAAGGAATGAAAGCCCCCGCTCCGAAGAGGTGAGGGTGAAATATCTCTACTAATCGCGGGTGACTAATGGCTTATTGCTAATGGCAGATAGCCGAGAGCTCAAGGTTCGAAGCTCAAAGCTGAGAAGAAACGTAATTATTTTTTTAATGACCTAATGACTCAATGACTTGATGACCGGATTTGGAGGAGCGATGCGTTTTTTCGAATACAAAGATCACCAGCTTCAATGCGAGGAGATTCCCATTCAGCAGGTGGCTGAAAAAGTGGGGACTCCTTTCTACCTTTACAGCTATCACACCCTGGTGAGACACTTCACCGTCTTCGACGAGGCCTTCAAAGGGATTCCTCATCTCGTCTGTTATTCGGCCAAGGCCAATTCCAACCTGGCCCTTCTCCGCCTCTTCTCGAACCTGGGGGGGGGAGTGGATGTGGTCTCCGGAGGCGAGCTCTACCGGGCGATCAAAGGTGGGGCGGTCCCGCAAAAAATTGTCTATTCTGGGGTCGGAAAAAGAGAGGATGAGATTGAATATGCCTTGAAAACGGGCATCCTCATGTTCAACGTGGAGTCTTTACAGGAACTCCAGGCGATCAACGAAGTGGCGGGCCGAATCGGGAAGAAAGCGGCGATCGCCATCCGGGTCAATCCTGACATCGACGCCAAGACTCATCCTTATATTTCCACCGGGTTGAAACAGAATAAATTCGGGATTGACATCCTTCGCGCGCCGTTGGCTTACCGTACGGCCGCTCAATTGCCTCATCTGAAAATCATCGGGATTGATTGTCATATCGGGTCTCAATTGATCGAGGTGGAGCCCATTATCGAGGCGCTGAAGAAACTCAAGCAATTGGTTGAAACCCTGAGAAGAGAAGGAATTGAGATCCAGTATTTGGACCTGGGAGGCGGCCTGGGGATTACGTATGAGGATGAAGAGCCCCCCCATCCCGTGGAATACGCCTCCAGCATTCTCGATGAGGTTCGGGGATTCGGCTGTACCCTCATCTTGGAGCCGGGTCGCGTCATTGTTGGGAATGCAGGGGTCCTGGTCTCAAAGGTTCTCTATGTCAAAGAGAATGAGGAAAAGCGGTTTGTGATCGTGGATGCCGGGATGAACGATCTCGTCCGGCCCAGCTATTACGGTTCCTATCACCAGATTCTGCCCGTGAGGGAGGAGAGCAGGGAGGAGGTTTTGGCGGACGTGGTGGGGCCCATCTGTGAGTCGAGCGACTTTTTGGCAAAAGGCCGGAAGATCCAAAGTCTTCGTTCCGGTGAACTGATTGCCGTCATGAGCGCGGGTGCTTACGGGTTCTCCATGTCCACGAACTATAATTCCAGACCCAGGATTCCCGAGGTTCTGGTCCGGGATGACCAGATGTTTGTGATCCGTCAGAGAGAAGGTTATGAGGACCTCATCCGGGGGGAAGAGATACCGGAGTTTCTTGCTAGAAACAATTCGCAAAATTCGAAGTTCGAAATATTCGAATGCAATGTCCGAACTTGGAAATAACAATAAGTAACAAATGAGCGGATTGAACAGACTTCTAAATCCCTCGCCACCTCACTTTACAGGGACGTGAAACACTCTTGCAAGGGGATTAGATGTCTTTCAAATACTAAAGTGTTTCAACAATGAATCAGGCTTAGATCATTGCGAATTTGACATTTGGCATTTGTCAACTTTGAACTTGTTTCGGATTTAGAACCGGAGGCATCCATGAAGATTCCTTTTACGAAGATGAGCGGGAGCGGAAACGACTTCATTCTCATCGATCATCGGGACCACTTCCTCGAAGAAGATCGTTTGAAGGACTTTATTCGAAAAGTCTGTCAGAGAAGGATTTCCGTGGGAGCGGATGGCCTTATCCTGATCGAGCGGTCTCAGAAGGCCGATTTCAAGTGGCGCTTTTATAATGCCGATGGAAGCGAAGCAGAGATGTGCGGCAATGGAGGCCGGTGTGTCGCCCGGTTTGCCCATTTGAAGGGGATTGCAGGGCCTTCCCTCTCTTTTGAGACGCTGGCCGGGACGATCTCCGCCCAGGTGAACGGTCAAAGAGTGAAGCTCCAGCTGACAAAGCCTCATGGCCTCAAACTGGATCAGAAGATCCCGGTCGAAGGAGAGGAGCGGATCGTCTCTGTCATCAACACGGGCGTTCCCCATGCCGTCCTTTTTGTGGAAGACCTCGAAGGAACCGACGTCGTCCGGATGGGAAGGGCGATCCGCCGCCACGCCAATTTTACGCCTGCGGGGACCAATGCAAATTTTGTCCGCCTGGAGGGTCCTTCCCGGCTGTCGATACGGACCTATGAGCGGGGGGTCGAGGACGAGACCTTAGCCTGCGGCACGGGCGTGGTGGCCGCGGCCCTGGTGGCAGCCTTTAAGGGGTTCGTCAAATCCCCTGTCTCGGTCAGGACCCGGGGAGGTGAGATCCTGACCGTCCATTTCGAGATCGGGAACGGACGAGGTGAAGAAGGTTTTCTTTGAAGGAGATGTCCACATCATCTACGAAGCTGAGATGTGGGAGGAGGCGTATCAATGAAAGAGATCAAGGCCATTGTCATTGGCGCAGCCGGGAAGATGGGAAGCCGGATCATCCACATCATTAAAGAAACCCCGTCGATGAGAGTCCATCGGGCCATTGAAAGGCCTGACCATCCGTTGATCGGAAAGGATATTGGAGAAATCATCGGATTGGGGAGAATGGACATCCGTCTGGAAGGAGGATTGAAAGGGAAGGGGGGAGACGTCATCATCAACTTCACCAGCCCCCAGGCATCGTTGGAGAGCTTGGAGTTTGCGGAGGAGGCCGGCCTGGCGGTGGTCATCGGCACGACCGGTTTGAGCCCCGAGCAGATTGAAAGAGTCAAGGATCTTTCAAAAAGCGTCCGGTGTGTCTTCTCGCCCAACATGAGTGTCGGAGTGAATGTGATGTTCAGGATCGTCCAGGAAGTTGCCCGGGTTCTCGGTCCGGATTATGACATCGAGATTGTCGAGGCCCATCACCGCCTGAAAAAAGATTCACCCAGCGGAACAGCAGTCAAACTGGGAGAGCTGATCGCCAAGGCCGTCGGACGGGATTTTGGCAAGGTGGGCGTCTACGGCAGAAAAGGGATGGTGGGCGAGAGGACAAAAGACGAGATCGGGATGCAGGTGATCCGGGCTGGAGACATCGTGGGAGAACACACGGTCCTCTTCGGAGGAATCGGCGAGAGGCTGGAGATCATCCATCGTGCTCACAGCCGGGACAACTTCGCCCGCGGTGCAGTCAGGGCGGCGTTCTGGGTGGTGAATCAACCGAACGGCCTTTACGATATGCAGGATGTGCTGGGACTCAGAGAAAGGGAAAAATAGTCCACACTGATCACGACGTAAATCTTGCGCTTTCCCGCAATCTTATTCGGGAACAATCCACTAGGCCTGTCCGTTTTTTTGAAGTCGTCTACCGATTGGAAAAGAACTCTTCTTGTCTGTTCCTTTTACGGCATTCCCCGTTAAAATAGCGCGCTTTTGACCTCAGAATACAAATTTACCCCTATTCCGCAAACACACCTTTTTCGGTATCGTGAAAAAGGCCTGGATAAGAAGCCATGATCGTGTCTTCTTAGCACCCTTCGGATTCCAAAGCCTTGAGTGCTAAACTCTGGCTCTTTTGATCGCCCTGGAAGCAACGATCAGAATCTGGTCATCGGTCACAGGCCGCCGAATCTCCGCAAGGGTTTGAACTTCAACCTTTGTGCTATCTTCGTTCCACAATGGTGCATATGCCGAGCCCGCCGCCGCCACAGATGGTCAGCAGGCCGTATCTCACGCGCCTTCGCACCATCTCATGCACCAGGGTGACCAATCTCATGACACCCGTCGCCCCGATCGGATGGCCGAGAGAGATGCCCGAGCCGTTGACATTCACCTTCGTCTCAAGGTCTTGAGGCTTCAGGCCCATCAGTTTCGCATCGGCCAGGGTTTGGACAGCGAAGGCCTCTTGAATCTCGATCAAGTCCATCTGGTCAATGGTGAGGCCGGCCCTCTTGAGAGCTTTGCTTACCGCAATCGGTACAGCCGGATAAGTGAGAGTGGGATCCGCCCCGCCGATGCCGAACGATTTGATATAGGCCAACGGCTTGAGACCGTGCTGACTTGCTTTTTCCAGTGTCATCAGGACGATCGCTGCCGCCCCGTCGTTCTCGCTCGACGAGTTGCCTGCGGTACATACGCCACCCGCATAAACAGGTTTTAGTTTAGCCAGCTGTTCCAGTGTTGTCTCACGACGGGGGGTCTCATCTATACTGAAGAGATCTTCCCCGCCTTTCCCGGGAACGGGCACAGGAACAATCTCCTCCTTGAATTTTCCCGAATCCATGGCGGCAATCGCTTTCTGATGGGAACGGATCGACCATTGATCCGCTTCGGACCGACTGATGTTTTCGTTCTTTGCAGCTGTTTCTGCCCAGGTCATCATAGAGTTGAGCTCGCCAAAACGCTCGATCGGTTGATGCATGGGCCGGCCGCGCTGTATCCTATCGTAGAGGGGAATCCCCCACAAATTCAGGCTTCCGTGCTGTCTCGGGAAAAATCCCCACTTGGGATCTGTTTTGCCCCCGACCCCCCACTTGAGGAACTCGCCGGGAATATAGAACTCTGCACGGCTCATGCTGTCTGCCCCGGCGGAAACGACGACCTCCGCATATTCAGCCTGTATTTCCATGGCCGCGGTCCACAGGGAGGCGACTCCGCCGCAACAACGCCTGTCAACCGTCATACCCGGAACCTCAACCGGCCAGCCTGCCTTGAGCAGAGCCAGCCGTGCAAGGTTGGGCGATTCACCTCCGGCGTAGGCCTGCGATAAAACGACATCATCGACCTCTATCGGCTTAACGTTTGAAAGCTTCACGACCTCATTCAGAACCGTGGCCGCGAGTTTCTCTACCGGTACTTCGCGCATTGTTCCGCAGTAAGCTCCGATGGGTGTTCGTACGCCTGCAGTGATGACGACTTCCTTCATTAGGATACCCTCCTTCTCAGCGTTAGATGATTTAAATAAGTCTCAGGGGACTCCCGATTTAAGATCCCCGTGCTTCCCGTGACGTGCAAAATGACTGATTGATATATACACAATTTAAGGAATTTGTTCAATCAGAACTTTCGTCTTGCCACCCCAGTTATTCTTCTGGTCACAGGATGGTTATCGATAACCCCCCTTCATCCCCCCTTAAATTAAGGGGGGAATAGAGGGGGGTTAGTTTGGCTGCATGAGCATCAACGAGGGAGAGTGGGATTGAATGTCATTAAGAGCCTTGATCTCGATTACCTCAACGCGGGCCTTGTGAAGCCTCGGAGGGGATTTACCCTGGTGGCGGGAAAGGAACTTTCGTTAAGTCAAGAAATAAGGTGCATTCACCCGGGCATATCTCACAAGGAGATTTGAAGTGGCTGGTTCTCGAAGGGTTTCTTTATCTCCATTTATAAATGATACCGTTTGAATCGACGAAGAACGTATACGTCCAAAGATAGCCGCCATACCATCCTGTGGGAACCCATTGCTCCCAGATATAGACACTTCCGCCTTTCCCATCAGGAGTCACTCGTGTAGGGGGACCCAGGTGTTCTCTAACCGTGGAAATAGGTTGGCCAATTTCGCCCCGCGGGAGTTGGTCGATTGCGGAACATCCGAAACTCAAAATGAATAATAACAAAATCACCCATTTAGCAAATATTGGCTTCATTCAGATTCCTTCTTCTTTTTTTAATATATCTATTACACTCATCATTATCAATAAAAAATAAGAAACCCCATTTCCTTTTGAGAAATGGGGTCCTAAATTCACTTCCACGTTCTTATCGGTAACGGCGACCAAAAATATTACGCCTTGGTCATTCTGCAGGGGACGCCCCTGATCTGTCCGGCGCCGTCGATCGGATCAAGCGGGCCATCCAGCGTGTGTGAAAGGTTGATATTGGGCTGCAACCTTTTTGCCATTTCCCTCTCCTCCGCCTGGTGAAAATGTGAATTGCCCCAGATGACCTTCGGATGAAGTTGAGGAGCGAAGACGACTTTCCTTCTGAAACGGTTCTTGTTTTGATGGGTCTCGATCCACACCCACTCCCCTTCCTTTATTCCCATCTCTTTTGCTGTCTCCGGATGAACCTCAATAATCGGGTCCGGCACCCTTTTTCGGCGGGTCGGCAGATTCAGGCCGAGCCCGTGGTAGATCTCCAGTGTCCTGCCGTCCGTGAGGATGAGGGGATAAGCGTTCAAGACATCTGAGGAGGGATACTTCTCCTCATAGTAGGGGAGGGGATGATATCCGTACTTCTCCAGTTTGGTCGACCAGATTTCGCATTTCCCGGTCGGGGTATCGACGCCCGGTTTGCCGTCAGGACGAAGGAGCCCCTTTTCATATTTTTTCTCAACGAGAGGGACGGAGAGAATGCCAAGCTTCTTCAATTCGGCGAATGTGATTCCTGCCTTCTTCAGTCTGAGATTGAAAAGATCTTCAGGGGTCTTGACCTGCTCCCCAAAAGGGAGAGCCACGCCCATCTTGTTGAGGACGTCGAATAGCACCTCGTACTCGTCACGACACTCCCCCAAAGGCTCGATCACCTTCTGCCGGGCAGCGATGAAATTGGGGTAGTTCTGAGCGTCGGCAATCTCGTCCCGCTCCAGCCAGGAAGCAGGAGGAATGATATAATCGGCGATATCCGCCGTCGGTGTTCTGAAGAAATCGACCACGACCAGGAGATCCAGTTTCTTCAGAGCCTCGATTACCCTCATACTGTCCTCGGAATGGACCACGGGGTTGCTGCTCGTCCAGAGAGCCTTGATCAGGCCGCCTTTTTCCAGATCCTTGTACCAAAGCCCGGGATGGACCTTCGACCGGATCGAATTCGGTCCGGCGAAGAGGGGATACTCCGCCGCTCCGATCTGTTTTTCCTCAGCCTTTAGGTTTCGCAAATCCCTTGACGTATCGAGATAGGAGCTGATCGGAAACTGGACGACCCCGTTCCCTTCTCTGGCATCAAAGTTCCCGGTGACCGTGATCAGCAAACTGAGAAGGCGTGTCGTCTGGATGACATTATTATGCATGGTGGTTCCCATATGGGACAGGAGCGCAGCGGGTTTGCTCGTGGCGTAGGTCCTGGCCGCATCGATCATCTGCTTTGCGGGAACCCACGTGATCTCTTCCACTTTTTCCGGCGTAAACGGTTCAACGACCTTTGCGAACCTTTGCCAGACCGTCTCGCAGGCAACCTCTTTTCCATCCTTTAAGGCGACCCTGAAGGTGCCGGAAAGGGCCGGCGTCATATCCGTCTTCTCATATTTCACCTCTTGGGTGTCATAGACGACAGGACGGTTTGATTTCGGGTCCCAGGCGAAATAGTTGTCAGACTTCCCTCCCTCATTTAGATCGCTCTCACGAAGAAGCCTCTTTTCATCGGTCCGTACGAGAAAGGGCGCGTTCGTCCAATCCCGGACAAAAGGCTCATCGTATAGCTTCTCCTTGATGATGACATTCAGCCAGCCCAGGGCCAGGGCATCATCGGTTGCAGGTTTGACCCTCAGCCATTGATCCGCCTCTTTAGCCACTTCATTTTTTCGGGGATCGACGACGATGAGCTTGGCGCCCTTCTTATGTCCTTCCTGGATTCTCCACCACTTCGGCGGAAAGGAGACGGCCATATTATGTCCCCACAGGACAATCGCCTTGCTGTCATAAAAATAGGACCCGGTCAGCTCGCATTTCACGTTGATCCCGTAGGTCAGGACGTCGGCCATAATATGGGGAGTGAAGCAATAGGGGCCATCGATCGTCAAATGTTGCGGAGATCCGATAGCCTGGCAAAACATACGACTGGGAATGGCTCCCCCTTTCGGATAAGTTCCGAAGCCCGCGGTAATCGATTCCGGGCCGTGTTTCTTGATGATGTCATTCAATTTCGCCGCAATCTCACCCAGCGCCTGGTCCCACGATATCTCCATCCATTTTCCTTCGCCCCGTTCGCCCGCGCGCTTCATGGGATGTCTGATTCTATCCGGATGATAGAGAAGCTCGTCATACGTGAGGCCCTTGATGCAGAGCCTTCCTTTGTTTTGAGGGTGATCCGGGTCGCCCGCGATCTTTGTGACCTTTCCGTTTTCCTTATGAACCAAGACGCCACACCCGGACATGCAACCCTCGCAAACCGTCCTGACGATCTCTTTTTCCATGTTTCTCCTCCTGGAAGCAACTCTGGTCTTCATCATATGCTTTTCTTCCGGGTTTTTCAATCTAGACTTGGTTCACGGGAAAAAGAAGGATATCTATGCAGAACGTGCCTCACAGGAAAATTAGGATGATTGGCTCCTGGAGGACAAGGATTGGGGAGAAAAGACTGTTGTCAGAATAGGTTGGACTAAGATATCGGCCTGGCCAGGTACGTCCCGCACGAACTTTCCCTAAACCGAACGTATCCTAAACTTTCACCGGTGCAGAACCTTGTTCTGCATTTTTTCGCCGTTTATACTGATTCCTAATGATGTTCTGTATCGGACGCTCGAAACCAATAAAGGTAAGATACGATAGAGGAATAAGTATTAAGAAGTAAAGCACAAAATAGACAGGATTCAAATAAAATTCAGGGTTCAACATCCCATAGCTGACCAATAGCCCAAACACTAGCTGAAGAGGGAAATGCAATAGATATAATGAGTATGTGATATCTCCAATCCAAGAAAGTTCCTTTAAAAAGTGGTTCTTGTCAATCTCGATTAGAGCGAGGCCGCACACTGTGAAAGGATAGAAAATATAATAACGAAATCCGGTTAAAAGAACTTTTCCTGTAATTCCAATTTCAAAAATAAAATCACTAAATTTAAAAACATAGAAATCAAGTATAATGAGCACCCAAGAAAGTGCCGCCACAATATAAACGAACAACTTTGCTTTATGCAACTTTGCTGATATAAGAAACGTCAAGTGAAATACTGCTCCTCCTAAAAAAAATAACGCCAACCCTGTAAAAAAAACATGGTGAGCAAATAGAGCAACGGCAAAGGACAGGATCGAAGTGCCTAAGCAAAAGAACACTCCTCCTTGGCGGAAATACGCGACAGCAAAAAATACAAAATATAGAAGAATCTCAATTGATACTACCCACACAGGGGCATTAAATGACCAACCACGCTCCAAGCCCCATTTGGAAGCAAAGCCTAAATTTAGAATAAAATGATAAATATCATTAAACGGGTAAACAAACGAATTACCATTATGTAAGATGTACACATGCTGAAGCAATGCAACAATGAGTAGTGTCAAAAAATGTAAAGGCCATAATCGGGAAAAGCGCTTTAGCCAAAACTCACCAAAACTTAAGTGCTTATTTTCTATAGGCGTCCTATAAAGCCAAAAGAAAGTAAAACCTGAAAGAATAAAGAAGTATTCAACGGCCGTAAAACCTTTTTCATAAAAAATCCTAAATATTGCATATAAAGGCTCGCCTGCTCTGTTAAAGTTCTCGGAAAGAGAATTGCTAATGGATCCGAAATGCTGCCAATGCCATATCACCACCGCCAACGTAGCGATACCTCTCGATACATTCAAGGCGTAAAACCTTTTTGGCCAGGTATTACTATTCATCGTTGTTATTATGCTTCATGGAAGATTTTCAGGTGAACCATCAGAAAGGAGTTTGTCGACCAGTTGAAGAGGATGAAGGACTTGGATGCGGTCTTTCTCGGTCAGATTCCCGCCGATGGTGACCCGGCAGCCCGGGCATCCGGTAACGACGATAGAAGCTCCTGTCTCCCGGATGTTCTTTAATTTATTTTCCGTGATTCCTCTGGAAATCTGGGGAAAGTCGAACTGGAAAGACCCTCCGCCCCCGCAGCAGATGTTGGCATCTTTCATTTCGACAAATTCCACCCCGGGCAGAGCCTTCAATATCTTTCGAGGTGGCTGGCTTATACCTTGTGCCCTTACCAGGTGGCAGGGGTCGTGGTAGGTCACCCGAATCTTCTCCCCGCTTCCGTCCTTTCGGAACGGGAGAAGATGAATCCTCTCGGCGACATATTCCATGACATCAACGGTTTTCTTACTCAAGGCTTCGGCCTGGGTTGTATCCATTCCTTTTCTTTTCAGCAAGGCGATATATTCTTTCTTAAAGGCCGCTCCGCACGTGGCGCAGTCCACAATGACGGTTTGGACCTCCTCGCGCGCCATGGCCGCAATATTCTTCTCCACATTGCTGAAAGGGATATCCGCTTCTCCTGATAAGATGGGGGCGATGCCGCAGCAGTCCTGCCCGGATGGGATGTCTATCTGCAATTGCAGCTTCTTCAGGATGCTTACCACTGCCTGACCGACATCCTCTGCAAAATAGTTGGTGAAACAGCCAGTGAAGTAGTAGACCCGGCCACTCGGCGTACCGTCCGGAAGAATAGTTCCATGGAAGCGGTCCCGGAAGGGTTTCGGATTGACCTTAGGCAATTTTTCGACGGGGATGTTTCCAACCCGCATGCTCTTGGCAAAGGTTTGGAGCAGCCAATTGCGTCCGAGTCTGGCGAAGATCTGCGAAGCGTGGAGAAGTTTCTCGTTTGTCAGCAGACGGAAGATGAACTGTTTTTTCCAGTTCAGTCCGTATTTCTTGATCAGCTTCGTCCGCAAATCCGTGAAGACCTGATCGTGCCGGACGCCGCTGGGGCAATTCACGACGCAGTTTTCACAGAGGAGGCAGGTCAGGATGATTTCTTTGAAGCGCTTTGAAAGCTCGACGTCGCCTTCCAGGAAGTTTTTTACCAGCTGGACTTTTCCCCGGGGGCTTGCGGCCTCCATGAGGACCTGCTGGTAGACCGGACACGCAGGGATGCAGAGGCCGCACTTATTGCACCGATCAACCATCTCCCGTGTCTCTTGTAGTTCCATCTAATTACCCATATGGGGGATTAGGGAGATGCGGAGGTAGGGAGAAAATGAAAAGATCCTTTTTTCTCCCCAAACCCCAAGCTCCCCAAATCCCCAAATCAGAATTTATGTTAGCCGGACGACTTTATCCGGGTTCAAGATATTGAGGGGATCAAAAACTCTTTTCAGATTTCGCGTAATCTCCATTGCTGCTTCCCCAATTTCAAAGGAGAGGATCTCCCTTTTTGCGATTCCGATCCCGTGTTCCCCGGTCAGGGTGCCGCCCAGCTCGACCGCTTTGAACGAAATCTCATCGATCGCTTTGACCACCCTCTCCATCTCTTCCTTATTCCGGATATCCGTCAGGATCTGGGGATGTAAGTTCCCGTCACCGGCATGAGCCACGATCGGAATCAGCAAATTGTATTTCTGGGCGATCTTGCCGACCTCCTGAAACATGGTCACCAGCTTTGTCACGGGGACTGTGCAATCCTCTGCGATGGCGGTTGGTCTTAACCGGGCTTCGGCCCCATAGGCGGAGCGCCTGGCCCTCCAGATCTCTTCATTCTCGGCTGCAGTCTTGGCGAGCTTCACCTCATGAGCCCCCATCTCCTGTAAGAGTTTGGTCAGCCGTTCTGCCTGGTCGATGACGCCGGCCTCCGGTCCGTCGACCTCAATCAAGAGCAGGGCTTCAGCTTCCCGGGGAAGACCGATATGGGTGTAATCTTCAATAATGTTGATAAAAGTCTTGTCCAGGAGCTCCAGCGCCACGGGGAGAATTCCCATATCCAGGACTTTGAGCACTGTCTTCCCGGCATCGGCTAAATTCTTATACGCAGCCTGGAGCGTTCTTTTGGCCTCCGGTAAAGGAATCAACTTCAAGATGATTTCGGTGATAAGGCCCAGGGTTCCCTCCGAGCCGCAGAAGAGTTGGGTCAGATTGTATCCCGTGACATTCTTAATCGTCTTTCCCCCTGTCCGCAAAACCTGACCGGAGGCCAGGACGACCTCCATCCCGAGAAGGTAATCCTTGGTCACGCCATATTTTACGGCCCTGGGGCCGCCCGCATTTTCCGCCACATTTCCTCCCATCGTCGTGACCGCCATGCTTCCGGGGTCAGGAGGATAGTAGAGACCGTATTTGGCGAGCTCTTTCTGAAAATCCATATTGACCACACCGGGTTGAACGACGGCAACCCGATTCTCTTTATCGATATCGAGAATTTTGTTCATTTTGGTAAAGGTGAGGGCGATCCCTCCACGGATCGGAACGGATCCGCCGGTGAGGTTGGTAGCAGCTCCCCGGGCCGTCACGGGGATTTTTTCCCTGGTGGCAACTTTCATAATCTTTGAGACTTCTTCGGTCGTCACCGGGAAAAGAACGACGTCCGGTTGGCTTTTCACCATGAAGGCGTCGTAGGAATAGATCAGGAGATCTTCCTTCTCGTCCAGGTACCTATCGGGCCCCACAATGCCTTTCAACTCCGCCTTAAGTTCATTGCTCAGCATGGGTTCCAACCTCCCGGCCACACATGAAATGTGTCAAATTCCAAGCACCAAATCCCAAACTCCCAAGAATACTACTCCGCCATATACACCCCATCCCCCTCCTTGCCTCCCCCTTGAAGGGGGAGGAATACCGATTTCCCTCCTCCTGAAGGGGAGGGAAATGGTGGGAGTGTGATGATACCATTCTACTTCTTCGCCGATTTGACTTCCTTCACGATTTTCTTAAACTCGCTCTCTTTCACCGTTCGCTTCAGGTCATTGGCCTTCAGTTTTACCCGCCGAAGGACTTCCATGCCGTCTTCATCGGAGAGTTTGATTCCCAGCTTAGTTGACCAGAGCGCGATGTTGTCGACCCCGCTCTTCTTACCCATCAGGATCTCGGGCATGTCATGACCGATGAATTTCGGGTGTACCGGGAAAACGATGGTAGGATCTTTCTCGAAAGCATTTTTATACCAGCTTGTGACGATTCCCGACTCGACCGCGTAGGCCTTATTGCCGATAAAGGGCCGGTTTTCAGGAGATTCGATCCCTGACAGGTCACTCACGAGTCTTGAAAGTTCATTCAGTTTACCGTAGTCGATTCCCACGTCGATTCCGTAAAACGTTAATAGCGCCAAAACCGTTTCTTCCATAGGGGCATTGCCGCATCGTTCGCCAATTCCGCCAATGGTTGTATGAAGTACTTCTGCCCCGGATAGGACCGCCATGAGGGTGTTGGCGACGCCGAGGCCGAAATCGGAGTGGAAGTGGATTTCGAGAGGCTTCTTCACATTCTCTTTGATCTTTCGGGTAAAATAAGTTGCCGCTTGAGGGGAAAGCACACCGAAGGTGTCCACGAGGGTGAAGGCATCCATGTGCCCTTCCGTGGCTACCCGATTCACCAATTTGAGCAACCAGTCCATGTCGGTTCGGGTGCCGTCGATCGTGAAGAAGACGGTATACAGTCCCTGCGTCTTGGCGAAAGCGGTGGCCTTGATGGAAAGGTCGATAGCCTTCTCCAACGGCCATTTGTAAGCATGTTCAACCAGATGGGCACTGGCAGGAATTTCGATCACAATCCCTTTGACACCGCAGTCCACTGCCTTTTTCACATCGTCCACCATGCAGCGGGTGAAACAGAAAATCTCCGGACCGAGATTCCGTTTCACGATCTCCTTGATCGCCGCCTCATCCGGAGGGGAGACAGCCGGCATGCCGGCCTCGATTCGATGCACGCCTACTTCAGCCAATTTTTCGGCGATCCGCACTTTATCGTCTTTGGTGAAGATCACTCCCGCCTGTTGTTCCCCGTCACGGAGCGTAACATCGTGGACGATCACTTTCTTCGGGGGAGTGAAATCCTTGGTCACTTCGGTCAAGTAGTTCCAAGGGCTCACAAACCAATTGTCAGTCTTCCAGGGTGTACTCATTCTTCAAATCCTCCTTTTTTGTTTTTTGTCGAATGTTCATAATAACATAGCTTGCCTCGTCTCTGCCACGGATGGACAGCGCGAATCAACCTATAATGAGGTTGCTGAAAAACGCCCATCAGTCCCGGGCTTCAAGGGATTTCCCTCATCCTTCCCCGTGTCAAGTACGGGGCAGGCTTATTGCAGCACCGTAGGGGACGCATATATGCGTCCCCTACAAAGGATTTTGGATGGCCCCGGTAAACGGGATTTCGAAGACTCAACTTGCATCTGACCATTTTTGAGCACCCTTAAAAAGATGACTTTTTCAAGATCCCGTTAATCAATCAATAGGTCATTTTTTGGGATTGCTTCGTCGCCCCGCCGGAGCGGGACACCTCGCAATGACAGCTTTCTCTTGGCCTTCACTATAGTTTTACGACGTCTTTTCTCGGGTGACGAATCTTCCCCAGCCCGGCTCTCCGATCACCTTTCCGTCGCTCATCACCACTTTACCCCGGACCATGGTTAATACGACATCCCCTGCTGTTTCCTTCCCATGATAGGGGGTCCATCCGCATTTAGAAAGGATCTGGCTGTCCTCCAGGCGCCGTTTGCGCTTCATGTCAACGAAGATCAAATCTGCGTCATTGCCCACGCGCAAAAATCCCTTCTGTTCGACCAGGCCATAGATCATGGCAGGTTTCTCACTTCGTACCTCCGCCACTCGAGAGAGTGTCCACTTTCCGGCTGCAACGCCATCCAACAAAATGGCGATCGCTGTCTCCACTCCGGGGATGCCAAACGGCGCACGCCAGATATCTTTCAGCCCGGCTTCCTTTTCTGAACGGGGATAAGGACAGTGATCGGAGTTGACCATGTCGATCAGGCCCTGGGCGAGGCATTGCTCCATCTTCTCCACTTCGTCCTTTTTGCGCGGCGGCGGAGTGAACTTGGCAAACGGTCCTTTTGACTTCAGATCCTCCTCGGTTAAGCAGAGGTACTGAGGGCACGTCTCCGTATAGACGGAGACTCCTTGAGCCCTTGCTGCGGCCTGGGCAAGAACGAGAAGAGGAAGGCTGGTGTGAGCCACTGCAACCCGGGCCCCTGTCTTCTTTGCGGCATAGATCAGGGTCCGGACCGCAGATTTCCTCTGCTTCGGGCGACCGCCACTCCGAAACGATCAAAGGATCCTTCCGGCCCTCTCTCCGCAGCCGCTCTTCTGCCTTCTTGAGGAGGGAATCATCTTCGCAATGGAAGAGAGCGATGCCGTCGAATTTCCGGATCTCCGTTAGAATCTCCATCAGGTTGCCGATGCTGAGGGCTTCGGCCTCATGCAGCTCACACGTGAATCCCTTGAAGCCTAAAGCCCCTTCCTCCCACAGGCCCTTCAGATTTCCAAGATTGGTCAGGCTCAAACCGCCCAACAACCCAAAATCGACGACGGAACGGGTCTTCAGGTATTCCCTCTTTTCCAAGAGCTCCTTTGCGCCGAAGACCTGGGGCTTTGTGCGGTGGTGATCGATGACCGTGGTGACTCCTCCTCTGGCGGCTGCGCTGGTTCCTGTTGATGAAATCCTCCCGGTCGGTGTAGCCCGGGTCCATCATGTGGACATGTCCGTCGATCGCTCCGGGAAGGACATAGAGACCCTTGGCATCGATCAGTTCCCGAGGGTGGTTCTCCAGGGATCGGGTGATCCCGACGATCTTTCCTTCTTTGATATAGAGAACACCCGGCCGGATAATTTTAGAATCGACCAGAAGACCATTGGTGATCGCAAGATCCGCATTCATAGAACAACCTCCAGAATATCTTCCCTCATCTCGGGAGAAGCGAGGAATGTGAAATTTTATTAAAATTGCACCTAAAAAACCCCATCTTGTGGGCGAGGACGAAAGGTGCGTTTGCTGAAGGCAAAAAAACAAACCAGATGCTGAAACAAGTTCAGCATGACATGACGGTTTGGCTCTGTTCTTTTTGTCATCCCGAACTTGTTTCGGGAATCTCTATTTTGGGTTCAAAAATTCAGGTGTTAACGTCCCGCCCTGTGGGCGGGGTTATTTACTTCCTTACGTGCGACTCGAAAGAGGTCCTCACGATGGGAGGAACCTTTGGGACCTTGATCCCCAATCTTTCGAGAGCCAGCAGGCTCAACTCCTCTGGGGATGTCTCAGGAGCCATCATTCTCGAAAGTTCGCCTACGATCCGATCGATTCGCTCGATATAGCGAATCCCTTCTTCCATTGTGGTTGAAATTTGGCTTCCGGTGATAGGCTCATGCCATGACGATAAGAGATACTTTACCCCGGATAGCTTCTGCAATTTCTGAATGGATTTTATCGATGTTTGGGGATCTATATAGACCGGAACAGTTCCAACAGAAGGGATTGCGTCTCCTGAAAAAAGAACCCCCTCCTTCTCGAAGAGGAAGGACAGAGCGCCCTTGGCGTGTCCGGGTGTTTCAAGAACCCTGAGGTCCTTTCCCTTTTCCCAAGAGATGGTCTCTCCATCCTTCAAATCCAGATCCACAGGAACCGAGCCTTCGACGAGCTCAAAGAAGTTGAGGATGGGCCTCTCACGGTACTGTCTCTCCACATCCTCTATCCATGGCTTCTCGGCAGAGTGAGCCCCGAAGGAGGCCGGGGAGATTTTTTTTATGGCCAGACATCCACCGATATGATCCGGGTGAGCGTGGGTTAGGAGGACCAGAGAAATTTCATCCGGAGATCGGCCTATTTCTTTCAAGTAACCCTGGAGAAGGAGGCTTGTCGAAGAAACCCCGGTATCGATGAGGCAGATCTTATCTCCTATCAGGAGGTAGGAATAAACCGATCGGTCCGCATATTGGCCTTCACCAAGAGCCAATCGAAAAGGATGTTTAAATGCATGGATCGTTTCCGTAATCCTCATTCTCGGTCCTTCTTCTTGCTGAGCATTGCCTCCAGCTCGCGAACGGCCCTCTCTGCAAAGTCTGGCTCGTTGACGTGCATGGAGAGTTCATGATAGCGAATTCTTGAGTAGTCAATATTTTCTTTGAGGGCCTGATAGAATGCCTGGTCAGACTCCGGCCAGAACCATGACCTGGGTGCCGGGCCTCCTTGAAGGTTAATCGCCTTCGGCCCGCGGGGGCTGTCATAGGCAGAAAAGCCCCGGGCAGGAATGAGAACGACGGTCTGGCCCCTGGCCTGATTGATCTTTTTTGCGAAGAGCCGTCCGAGAGAAGCGCTTTCTTCCGGATTGGTCCGCATCAGGGTGATATGAGGTGTATGGCGATAAAAGACCCGATCCTTCCATTTTTGAGGAACCGTCTCAGGGGTTTTGAAATTGATGAGGTCGATCGCGCCCGGAACGATCACCTGAGGGATGCCCACGTTTCCGGCAGCCTCCATCCGATGGGGGCCTGCACTCAGGACGCCTCCGACGACTTCGTCGGCGAGTTCCGTGGTGGAGATGTCGAGAACGGCATCGATCTCTCCCTGTTTTACCAGATCCTCCAGGGCCATGCCGCCGGTGCCTGAGGTGTGGAAGAGGATCACCTCAAATCCCTTTTCCTCCAGGAGTTCCTTCGCGTGCTCCGCGCAAGGCTGGACGACTCCGAAGACTGTCACCGCCACCTGGATTCTTCTCTCCCCCTCATGAAGATTTTCCCCTTTCAACATTCCCGCGATCGCTCGAACGGCGTTTAGAAAAATCCTCTTCGTCACCCGGTTGATCGAGATATCCCCCACGGGGTTAAACATCACAATGTCTTTGTATCCGACATAGCCCCGCACATCTCCTGAAGCCATGGTAGACACCATGATCTTGGGCATCCCAATCGGGAATTGCTGCATGACGGCGCAGGCGATCGCACTCCCGTTCGACCCTCCGAGGGCCATGATGCCGTCAAACTTGCCCTGTCGGAAAAGCTCCTCAGAAAGTTTGATCGCGCCATCGGTCATCACCTTCTGGGCAGGCACCCGCTCCAGTTGACTGACCGAGGCGAAATCCGCGTTTGCGGCTTGAGCCACTTCGTGGCATGGGATATCCGAGGAAAATTCTGAGGGAGACCGCTTACAGCTTACATCCATGAGAAGAGGGTGGACCCCCTCCTCCTCAAGTTTCTCCCGGAGATACTGATATTCTTTCCCCTTCGTATCGAAGGTTCCTATGAGAAGTACCGTCTTCATCGCGGCATTCGATAAAATGGAAGGTAGGGTAGGTTCACACTCCTAAATAATGTTCTTTGGTCTTACGATCTTCCCAGAGTTCTTTGGGCGTTGAAGAGTGGACAATTTTCCCCTTGCTCATCACGTGGGTATAGTCTGCGAATTTGATGGCAAAGGAGAGGTTCTGTTCAACAAGAAAGATGGACAACCCTTCCTCTTTGAGCCGTCGGATGGCGTCCCCGACTTCTCGGACCAGAACCGGCGCCAATCCCTCTGTAGGTTCATCCATGAGTAGAAAGACGGGGTTGGATATCAATGCCCTGGCGATGGCCAACATCTGTTGTTCCCCGCCGCTCAGTTCGTTCCCCCGGTGGTGCCCCCTTTCCTTGAGACGGGGAAAAAGAGCGAAGACCTTCTCGAAATTCCATGCCTGGCTGCCAGCACCCCGTGAGGCAATCGCCAGGTTTTCTTTCACCGTCAATGACGGGAAGATCCGCCGGCCTTGAGGAACGAGGCCTATCTGCATGCGGACGATCTTGTAAGCAGCCACGTGAGCGATGTCCTTCCCATTGAACAGGATTTGACCTCGCCGGGGCGGGGTGAATCCGACGATGGATCGAATCAGGGTTGTCTTCCCCACTCCATTTCGCCCCAGTAGGGCGACAACCGTTTCTTTCCCGACCTCCAGACTAACCCCCTGGAGGACATAACTATCGCCGTAATAAGTATGAATATCCACAATCTTGAGCATAAAACTACTCCGAGCCCAAATAGATCTCCTGCACGGTCGGATTATTCTTGATCGCTTCCTTTGTGCCTTCGGCAAGAAATTTTCCCTGGTAGAGGACGGTGATCCGTTCGGCGAACTCGAAGGCCACGTCCATATCGTGTTCGATCAGCAGGATCGTAATGGACGGATCGAGTTTCTTGAGCAAGAGGGTTAAGGCATGGGTTTCAGCGGAGGAGAGCCCGGCCGCGGGTTCGTCCAGGAGGAGAAGGCGAGGCTTTTCGGCAAGAGCCAGAGACACTTCGATCTGTCTTTGATCTCCGTGAGAAAGGTTCTTGACCAATTCGTTTCGCTTCTCCCATAAATCAAACTCTTTCAAAAGGTCGTTGCACCGATCCATGAGGCGATGATAGGAAGAAAGCGGTCGGAACATCACAAATTTCGTCCGAACCAGAGCCTGGCAGGCCATGAGAATATTGTCCAATACGGTTAGGTTCGGAAAGAGATTGGTGACCTGATAGGTTCTTGCGATTCCCAGAGCTGCACGACGGTAGGAAGGTAACCTGGTAACATCCTTCTCAAAATAGAGGATCCGTCCCCCACTTGAAGGATAGACACCGCTGATAAGATTAAAGAGGGTCGTTTTCCCGGCGCCATTCGGCCCCATCAGGACTCGCCTCTCTCCCGGTTCAATCCTCAAATTGACTCCGTCCACAGCTCGAAGGCCGCCGAAGTCCTTTGTGAGATCCTCAACGAGCAGGCAGGGAGTCCCGTCCTTCGCAGATAGAACACACTCCCTTCCGTTTTCTGTCTGAACGACTGCCATGAATTTTGACTCTTCGTCCATTTCTCGGTTATTCCACGTTGAAGGCCTGTCTACTCCTCCGACATTTCTCAGAGAGAATGGAGGGCTTTACTTTCTCCTATCTTTGGGAGTGATGACTCTACCTAACCATTCCCCCTCCCTTGGCGGGAGGGGATGAAGGGGAGGGGGCTGAGATTTCTTATGTCCGCCCTCACCCTGCTAACCCTCCCCCGTCAAGGGGGAGGGTGCATTGAGTGAATTCCAAATATCTTTGGTTACGGTTTCAGCGGAGGATATTCACGCGAATAGACAGGCTGCTTCAAAAACTCCTCGGGTTTGTACTTCCAGAACTGCGAAACGTTGGGATAAGTATAGATTACCTTGTTCTGAAGCTCTCCTCCTACCCTTTCCACCTTTCGGATGTACACGCTTTGAATCGGATTCCCATAAGCGTCCAATTTAAATGCCCCACGAGGAACATCCTTGAGCTCTACCTTTCTCAGAGCCTCCATGAACTTGGGCCTATTCTCGACATCGCCATTAACGGCCTTGATCGCTTCCACAATCCATTTGGCTCCCGTATAGGTTCCCTCCGAATAGTAGGAAGCAGCCTTCTTGGCCTTTTCGCGGTAAGCCTTCACGAATTTTTTGTTGGCCGGATTATCCAAAGCCTCGCTGTAATGCAGGGCGGTGATAACACCGATCGCTTCATCCCCCATCTGAGGAAGGGCATGCTCGTCGGTGGTCGTCCCTCCTCCAATCAATGGGATTTTTCCCTTCAGGCCAAATTCCTGATATTGCTTAACGAGCTGGAGTGTTGTGCGACCCGTAAACATAGCATAAACCCCATCCGCCTCCTTTGAAATCTGCGACAGGTAGGGGCTGAAGTCCTGAACCGTCAAAGGAGTCCAGATCTTCTGAACAATCTTCCCTCCTGCTTCTTCAAAGGTCTTCTGGAACCCCCCCACATTCTCCCATCCGAAGGCATAGTCAAGGGCTATCACTGCGATCTTCCTGAACTTGAGGGTATTATAGACATACTCCCCGAAGGGGTGGTTTGGCTGGCTGCTGTTCCATCCCGTGCGGACAATCCATTTGGCTCGCTGCCGCTGGGTCAAATCATCCGGAGCCATGATCGGATAGGTCATCGGAATCTCCTTGGAGTCAATGTAGGGCATGAGGGCATAACCGGTGGAAGCCATCAACCCCCCAGACATGACATGGACCCCATCCTTCTCAACCAATTTTCTCGTCTTCGTGAGGCCCGTCGCCGGAACAGCCTCATCGTCCTCAACGATGAGCTCAATCTTGCGGCCCGCTGCCTGGTATCCGATCTCTTCAAGGGCGAGTTCGATCCCCGCCAGCATGTCCTTTCCATTGGCTGCCATCCCGCCGGAAAGAGGCGAGATGAAGCCAATCTTGATCGGGCCTTTGGCCTGTGCCCACGAGGTGACGGGGTTAAATGCGATTAAACTAACTATAGCCACAACACAAAATACCAAAACGAAAACCTTTTTCATAAATTCCTCCCTTCTTTTTGATCAGATGATATTACGTAAAAAGTAGCTTCCAAATCCCCCCATCCCCCCTTTGCTAAAGGGGGGTAAAGGGGGATTACCGTTTTTTTTCGGGAAGCTGAATGTTTTTGAAGCCCCTGACCGCTTCGGTAATCGATTTCTCAACAGGAATTCGTTCGGCCGTTGATCCTCCCACGTACCCGTCTAGCCCCTTCACCTTAGATAAGAGATAGTTTATGTCCTGAGGGGTCTCCGCTGCCCCTCCGTGGCAGGTTACAATCGTCTCGGGTTTTTTCTTCTTCACTCTGTCGATGATCGCCTGGATGAGGTTTGACATGTCATCCAGGGAGGTCACGGTCTTGGATCCGATAGAGCCTCCGCTGGTGTTTCCCCCGTGAGCAATGATGTTATCGCATCCCGCTTCCAGCATTTTCTGCGCTTCTTCCGGCGTGGTGCAAAAGGCCTTTGTATAGAGCCCTTTTCGATGGGCGATTCCGATCATTTCGACCTCTTTATGATACGTCACCCCTGTTTCCTCCAGGGTCCTTCGGAAATTCCCGTCGATCAACGCCAGGGTCGGACAATTCAGGATTCCTGAAAAGCCGGCGGCGATGATCTCATCCAAGAAGGCGTCCATGTTTCGCGTGGGATCGGCCCCCAGAAGGCCCGCCAAGACCGGGGTATTCTTAATCACGGGGATGATGTCCCTTTTTCCCAGCTCGAGCGTGACGGCATTGGCATCTGCAATCGACAAATAACCTGCCATGGAAGAGAGACCTGCCATCCGGAACCTTGCCAGGATGTGGGTGGTAATCATATCGGCACCGCCTGCCTCGGCAAATTTGGCAGAGATTCCCGTGCCGGCAAAGGCATCGAAAAGGGCGTGGCCCTTCTCAACCTCGGCCTTGAATCTGTCGATGATCTCCTGTCTCGTAAACTTCTTTACCATATCCATTCCTTTCTCAGCCTGTCTCTTCCGCCTGGGGTCTCTTCCGGCCCCCTTTGAGCCAATCTTTGAGAAGGTTCATGAGTCCCTGAGGGGCATAGAGGATGGTGAGGATATAGATCGTTCCCAGGATGAGAAGCCAGCGCTGCGTATAGGCACTGATAAAGTTCTTGAGGAAAACAATGATACCCGCACCCAGGGCCGGCCCGATCAGGGTTCCCGGGCCACCCAGGATGACCATCAGGATAATTTCGATCGATGCGGTCAGATCCATGTTGTAGGGACTGATGAAACCATCGAAATAAGCCCAGAGGGCTCCTGCAACGCCTCCGAAGGCCGATGCAGAAACATAGCTCAAGTACTTATGGAGCCAGGTATGATAACCCAGAACGCGCATGCGGGATTCACTCTCCCGAACCCCCTTGAGGCTGTGACCGAAAGGAGACCGGACGTAAATCGCCATCAGGAAGAGGCAGACCAGAAAGAAAACGAGAATGAAATAATAGAATGTGAGAGGGTCCTTCAAGGAGATCGGCAAGCCCAGATCCGGCCTGGGAATTCCGGAGATGCCGTTGTCACCGCCGGTCATATTGACCCAGCGGAAGGCAAGGCCCCAGAGGGTCATCCCCAGCGCCAGCGTGATAATCAAAAAATAGACGCCCGTCGCATGGGCCACGAGGAATCCGAAGATCATACTGATCACTGTTGCCACGACTACCCCGCTGACAAAGCAGGTTAGAAACCCCATCTTATACCGGGTTGCAAGAACAGCAACCACATACGCCGAAGATCCAAAAAAGCCTGCATGACCGAAGGAGGACAGCCCCGTGTATCCTATCAGGATGTCCAGACTCATGGCCAGGATGCCATAGATGAGCATCTGAGTGAAGAGTGTGATCCAATAAGAGGTATAAAACGGCGGCATGACCACCAGGATGAAAAAAGCAAGGATGAGACCGATGATTTTGGTTTTTGAGGCCAGAGAATCTTTCATCTTTCTATTCTTTCCCGAATAGCCCGGTGGGCTTGAAAGCCACGATAAGAGCCATGGGAGCAAACAACGTGAAATAGGAGAGTTCGGGGACAAGGGCCTTCCCGAAGTTGTCGATCAGGCCGACCAGGATGCTCCCCACTGCGGAACCTTTTAGGCTTCCCCTCCCGCCTACGATCACGACGACGAAGCCCAAAGAAAGGAGCTCGAAATCCAACCCCGGATACACTCCGAAGATGGGGCCACCGATGACCCCACCGAAGGCAGCCAAAAAGGCCCCTAAACCAAACATGCATCCCGAGATCAGAGGAACGTTGAGACCCACTCCGCTCGCCATTTCGTGATCATCCACTGCCGCCCGCAACTTGGCCCCAACGAGCGTTTTATCGTTGAAGAGCCATAGGGCGATGGCGACGAGAGCAGCCACGACGATAACGAAGAGGCGATAGACCGGAAATACGACTTGATAGATTTGCGTGGATCCTCTCAAGAATTCAGGGGAAGGAAGCGTGTAGGGGTCCCCTCCCCAGATCAAAAGTGCCAGGTCACGAAACACCAGGGCAAATCCCAGGGTGATCATCATTTGCGGGAGCGCCTTCAAAGGAAACTTTCTCAAGAACCCCCGCTCCATGATCAAACCGACCACCCCGACGACCAGGCCTCCGGCAAAGGCCCCGAGAATGAAGCTCTTTGTGCGCAAGATCACGGAAAGACCGACATAAGCCCCCAGCATAAAATACGATCCATGGGCGATATTGACAATCTTCATCACCCCATAGATGAGAGAGAGCCCGCTGGCCAGCAAAAAGAGAAGGGCTCCGAAGGAAAGCCCGTTGAGTGTTTGAACCAATAAAAATTGACTCAAGATAAGTTCTCCCGCGAGCGGGTGCAAAATAGGAATGTCCCTATTTTGCACCCGCCATGTTCAAAATCATTACTTGCTCTGTCTTTTCCATTCTGCCCTCGTTGCAAGAGCTTCAGGGCTTAACGGGTGGATATTCACGCGAGTAGACAGGCTGCTTTAGGAACTCCTCGGGTTTAGACTTCCAGAACTGCGAAACATTGGGATAAGTTTGAATCACCGTATTCTGAAGCTCTCCGCCCGATTTCTCAACTTTCCGGATATAGATGTTCTGAATCGGATTCCCGTAGTCGTCCAGCTTCATTGGCCCGCGAGGAACATCCTTGAGCTCAACCTTTCTCAAGGCCGCCATCAGCTTCCCTCTGTTCTCTACGTCTCCGTTAATAGACTTGATGGCTTCTACAATCCACCTGGCTCCCGTATAAGTCCCTTCGGAATAGTAAGAAGCGGCCTTCTTCGCTTTTTCACGGAAGGCCTTGACGAATTTCTTGTTGGCCGGGTTGTCCAGGACTTCGCTGTAATGAAGAGGAGTGATGATTCCTATGGCCTCATCACCCATTTGGGGGAGGGCATGTTCATCTGTGACCGTCCCTCCGCCGATCAAAGGGACCTTTCCTTTGAGGCCGAATTCCTGGTATTGTTTGCAGAATTGCATCGTCTGCCGTCCGGAGAAGACCGCGAAAACGGCATCCGCGTCCTTCGAAAACTGAGAGAGGTAGGGGCTGAAATCCTGGGCGGTCAAAGGGACCCATATTTTTTGAAGGATCTTTCCTCCCGAATCCTCAAAAGCCTTGTGGAAGCCTCCGACGCACTCCCATCCGAAGGCGAAATCATATGCGATCACAGCGATCTTCTTGAATTTGAGGACATTATAAGCATATTCTCCAAAGGGCTGATGCGGTTGGCAGCTCGCCCACCCCGTCCGGATAATCCACTTGGGGATCTTTCTTTGAGTGATGTCATCGGCAGACATGATCGGGTAGGTCATGGGGATTTCTTTGGAGTCGATATAGGGCGCGAGCGCGTATGCCGTCGAGGCCATCAGACCCCCTGTCATCAGATGGACTCCGTCTTTTTCAACCAGTTTTCTCGTCTTTGTCAGACCTGTGGCGGGATTCGCCTCGTCGTCCTCCACCAGGAGTTCGATCTTACGTCCCGCAACTTGATACCCAATCTCCTCAAGGTAGAGCTCGATACCTGTCAACATGTCCTTTCCATTTGCCGCCATGCCGCCAGAAAGAGGTGAGATATAGCCAATTTTGATCGGGCCCTTGGCTTGAGCGAATGAGGCCGAAGGGCTTACCATAATGAGGCTGACTGCAATGACCACCGCAAAAACCGTCCATAACGCTTTTTTCATCCTTCCGTTCCTCCTTCCTTAGTTTCTAAATGACCGAATTCTACCCACTCTTCTGCAAATTATAAAGCAGAGCATATTTATTATAGTTTGCATTAACCCCAGTTGGTCATGGCGAGGAAGAGTTTTTTTCCACAAACCTCCGAAGGCTCTTTGGCATCGTGCATTCGGGGACGAGCCCGGGTGCGGAAAGAGCCACCTCAACGGCCAGCTCAGCCCCTTTCTTATAAATCTCCCTGCACGAATTCTCCCTGTCGATCTTCTTGTAAAAGGGCCGAAGCATCGCGCAGCATTTCCCTCCCAGCTCTTCCTGAAACCGGTTGTGGAGATGGGCCGACAAACGGCTGATGCATCCATACCTGGGTCCCACAGGTCCTGTCCTACCATAGAGGATACCGAGGATCAGGACTCCGGAGGCCAAAGCCCCGCACATACATCCCGTCGGAGTTCCTTCCATTCCTGCTTCGTCAATCTTCACGGCTCCACCTCCTCCGTGGAATCCGGAGACCATCTTAGGAGGGGCAGGATTAACTTTTAGTTCGAGGATCTCTGCGACCGCAGCGAAGACGGATTCGCTTCAATGGTATCCCTGCTTACGGTTCAAATTGGCCAGCTGGCCTGCCCTTTTGGCAAGGGCGGCGATTCGGCGGGCCTTGATGCGATTGGCCGCAGGCGTTGTTTTGATCGGTTGCCTCACTTCAGCATCTCCTCTTCATACGGAAAGATCGTGAAGACCTCATGCCCCTTATCCGTAATGACCAGGTCCGATTCCAGGCGGACTGTTTGCTGAAGCAAAGGATGTCCGGCAAAGGTCTCCACGGCAAAATACATATTGGGTTTGATTTCAGCGGGATATTTCAGAGAATAGGCCCTCGAAATCCACATCCCTTCATAAAGGGTTAGCCCGATGGAATGGGCAAACTGCTGAAGGGTCACGGTTCCGTACTTGTCATCGTCGTAGAGAGGGAACTTTTCGGCCACATCCTTGCTGGTCTTGCCGGGTTGCATCATTTCAATGGCCGCCTGAAGGGAGTCATAGCATTCCTTATACAGGTCCTTTTCCTTCGGGGTTGGCTTTCCTTCGACCTTCCAGCAGCGCACATAGTCCACGAAATATCCGGAGGGTCCGACGGTATTATTGTCGATAATGATCAGATCTCCTTGACGGATGATCTTGTCCGTGGGCCAGCGCCGGTAGGGGCTCGTGTTTCCGCCGGAGGCGACGATAATCTCGTAGACGATTTCGCATCCCTTTTCGTACATGTACTCGATCATTTTCCCGGAAAGCTCCCGCTCGGTGATGCCTGGTTTGGCCCACTCATAACGCGCTTTATACGTACAGGCATCTCCAATGGCTGCGGACTGTTTCAAAAGCTCGATTTCATCCGGTGTTTTGATGACACGGGCAGCGGACATGGCCGGCATGGCGTTCACTACTTTTATCCCCTTCTTCTGAAAGGCGGCAAGCGAAGCCATATCGAGAGAATCGATTCCGATCTTTTCCTTCTCCACCTTGTGTTCCCGCAGGACTTCGAGAACACTGTCAACCATGCGATCCACCATGTATTCCACGGCCCCTTCGGACCATCTCCAGGTGATGGCCGGGCGGATCCTTCCTTCCATCCAGGGAAGGTCCATCTTGGCGCAAACAAGGTCGGAGCCGGCCGTTTCGAAGAGGATGGGCTCTCCCCCTCTCGGAAGGACGGCGTAGCGGATGAAGATGTTATATTTCCAGTTCCCCTGGAAAGAACTGGTCAGATAACGAATGTTCGCTCCGTCATATACGACCAGAGCCCCCAGATCATGGAGTTCCATCTGCTCCTTGGCTTTCGCCAGGCGGTCTTTCCGGAGCCGTTCAAAATTGACCCTTTCCTGCCAATCCGCACCCGTCAGGGAATAGACCCTCCGGGCATCGTACTCATGAGGTTTTCCGATAAACGAAATATCCTTTGCCATGTTCGTCCTCCTTCCCTTGTTCGGTTATTGAAATTTTGAAATCTCTTCTCAGGTTTATCTTTCCTTTCGCATCGAAGCCATAAGGGCTTCCTCTTCTTCCAGCATATGCTGTTTCATCGCCTCGACTGCTTTCTGGGAGTCTCTCGCCTCTAGGGCGTCGTAGATCTTCTTGTGGGCGGCGAGGGCTTTTTTGGGCGACCAGGGGATGCGGTATATTTTGGTCTGGCTCTTTCCGAATGAGATTGGCCAGCATGTCCCAGACCAGGATGAGAACCTCGTTCTGTCCGATTTCTGCGATCAGGCGATGGAACCGGATTCCCGAAGAGATGAAGGCATCCTGATGGTCGATGTTCTTCTTCATTTCCTCGATGCACCACCAGAGGCTTTTCAAAAACGAATCGTTTATCCGTTTGGCGGCGATGTCCACCATCCCCACCTCGAGCATCCTTCGAGTTTGCCAGAGTTTGACCAGAGTATCCCGCTCGATCTGGAGCCGGGTTCTGAGGGAGATGATTCAGGGATTCGATATAGGGGAGGAAGTTCACCTCCTTGACATAGATTCCGTCGCCCACTTTGATTTCGATCAGGCCCATGACGTCCAGGATTCGAAGGGCCTCCCTCAGGGAGTGGCGGCTGATGTGAAATTGCTGCGCCAGGCTCCGTTCGGAAGGGAGGCGGTCTCCGGGGGTGTATTTCTTCCTCAGAATCAACGTCTGAATCTGGTCGGCTGCATTTTCGTAGAGCCGAACCCGCCGGATGGGCTTTAACAGAATCTCGCTCTCCGGCTCCGGCTTTTTAGAGGGCGCCGATGGGGGACGCGTTGGGAATCGACGGCCGATGACTTGATTCACATCGAACCCTTTCTTTTTTCCTCCCAAGAAGTCACTGAGGGGAGAAGCGCGTTCCGAAGGGTGATCCTTCGGAAGACGAGGCGGTCAAGTGGTTAGACCAATTCATAGTACGGCTGAAATCTTTTGTCAAGGGGAAAATCAGGCTTTCCCTCCGAGATGACGGCGGGGTGATTTTACGAGACCGGAGGGTATAAGCAGAGAGGATCGGGTGTTTGGTTCAGCCCTTTGTCTTCTTTCGGACCACTTCGTCCCAGTTGATGCTGTACGAGGGCTTTCTTCCCTCCAGCACATCGACGGCGTTTTGAGCGGCCCCTTCAGCAAGCTGTGCCACTGCATCCCTGGTTAATGCACCCGTGTGCGGGGTGAGAATCACATTTTCCATTTGAAAGAACGGATGGGACGTTTCTGGGGGTTCCTTCGCGAAGACATCGAGGCCTGCCCCGGCGATCATTCCCTGCTGAAGGGCTTCGATCAGTGCCGGTTCATCAATGATCTCCCCCCGTGAGGTGTTGATGAGAAACGCCGTAGGTTTCATCCAGCTCAATTCTTTCTTTCCGATGAGTCTTTGCGTCTCGCTGCTCAACGGCACGTGGACGGAGAGAAAGTCGGACGTCTTGAACATCTCTTCTCTCTCTTTGGTAAACACAAGACCGGGAAGATGGAGATCCTCGGGGTTGAGATAGGGATCGTAGCCCCAGACTTCCAACCCCAGGGGTGGCAGATGTCAGCCACAATTCTGCCGATCCTGCCCAGACCGATGAGGCCGACCCTTTTTCCGAAAAGGCCCATGGGGCGATATTCGTACCGTGATTTGAAGTTTCCTTTTCGGACTTCTCTGTTGAGATAGAAGATCTGTTTTGACAGAGCCAGGATGAGCGTCACGGCAAGCTCTGCAACAAAACGGTCCTGGGGGCCCTTGACGCCGCACACCACGACGCTGGATTCCGTGGCGGCTTCGATGTCTACATTATCGAGTCCTCCTCCGGTCCGGGAGATCACCTCCAGATGGGGTGCTGATTCGATCATCGATCGGGTGACTTTGGTGGCCGTCCGGACGATGAGGCCCTGGACTTCTTTCAACCGTTGCCCCACCGATTCTCCTGAGGGGTCCGGACTGATCAGGAAGTCCACCTTTCCTTCGAGCACCTTGATGCCGGCTTCATCAATGGGTTCTGCCAAGAGTACCTTTTTCAACGTCAACCTCCGGGTCTTATTTGTTACCCTCTACAGCAATTGGTCCAGTAACTCCATGAGTTCTGGATCGCCGCCTGCGGGTGGAGACCAGTTCACATGGATCACCGCCACCCCCTGAATTTGCAGGGCTTCAGCAAAATCTGCCACTCCGATATTGACCGCGATCGGGCCCTGGTGAAGGAGCTCTTCCAGTTTATTTGGCACGAGTAACCTCCGAAAGACTTGATGCGAGGAGTGCACAAAACTGGGCCGCCTGAGCGCTGCTTGGGAAAACGGCGACCCCTGCTTCTTCGAGCACCCTGACCTGCTGCGGAAAGTTCTGGGGGTCTCCTTCTGTTCCGCATATTGAAGCAACGACGCTGAGGGATCCGCCCCTCTTCTTGGCCGCGGCTTTGGCCTCCTGGATTGCCGAGACCAGCTCGCCAGCCGGGTCGGGGGAAGCATTGAAGCCAAGCACAAAATCGAGAAGAAGAATTGCCACTTGCGGGTCCTGGCCTTCAGCCAGAATGCGATCACAGCGCAGGCGGGAGTCAATCATGGGATGGGGCTTTCCAACCGTAAAATCATCGGTTCCCATGTCCACCAGGGTGTGCTCCTCACTTCTCATGGGATCGGCCAATTTCACATTTCCATGGAGCGGGGCGTTCGAGTGGACGACGATGCCTGCGTCTTGGAGAATCTGCTGGGCCTGGAAGCAAAAGGTGCCGCCGGCGAAGATTCCGCGGAGGTATTGTTGCGCTGGATTCTTATTCACTTGTTCTCTTCCAGCAAGCTTCTGCAAATTGGATGAATTGGCATCAAAACGCGGCGGAGCGTGACCCGTTACCCTTTGAATGGCCATGGCAGCAGCATCATCCAACGTGCGGGCCGTCTTATAAGGAGCATCTGCGGAGAGAGACCCTTGTTTGAGCCCCAGGAAACAAGCGACCAGGGGCTTTTGACACTGGCGCATTTTGGGAATGAGACTGGCAAGCGCCCGTTCTCCGGGGGGCTTGGACAAGATCGTGATGACTTCGGTCTGCGAATCGGAATCGAGGGCGTCTAAGGCGGTCAGGAAGGAGATGCCACCCACGGCATTCGAAAGGTCCCGGCTGCCGATTCCTATGGCCTGAGAGATCCCCGAGCCCGCCTGATGGACGAGGGAAGTGAATTCCTGGATCCCTGTGCCGGAAGCACCGATGACGCCAATGGGGCCGCGACGAACGGCGTTGGCGAAGCCAATTCCCTTGCCGCCGATGATGGCTGTGCCGCAATCAGGACCCATGACCATGAGGCCATGCTCACGGGCATACTCCTTGAGGGAGATCTCGCTCTCAACAGGGACATTATCACTGAACAGGAATACGTTCAGGCCGTGCTCCAGCGCCTTCCGGGCTTCTCGGGCAGCATAGAAGCCTGGAACAGAAATAACCGCGAGGTTGGAATAATGTTGCATCGCCATAGCTTCATCAAGAGTGCGGATATCGTCCCTCGGAGCAGAACCCAAGTCGATCGTTAACCAGCGATCTATGTCCTCAAGCATTGAGGCGAGAGCTTCTTGGCTGTCCGCTTTGACCGCTACAATAAGGTCGCTGGGTGTTGCTTCCGAAATCTCCTGACCTCTTACTTCAATTTCTTCGAGCAAGACTTTGTTCTTTTCCGTTCCCATCAGAGCCGCCGCCTGCAGAATACCCTTTTGCTGGGACAGGCGCTTGGCCACCCGCATCAGAAAAACAGAATCATGATATTCGTTCTTTCGGATAACGTATCCCGTCACCATTCTATTTCTCCGGCTATCCTGACCGACCCTCCCTTGTATCCCCTCCCGTCAAGGGAGGGGGAAATAAATGATTTCCCTCTCCCCTTATCCCTCCTTCCCTCCCTTTACAAAAGGGAGGAATTCCCCCCCTTTGACAAAGAGAGGTAACCTGCCTGCGCGAAGTCCCGCCTTGCGGGACGAAGGCAAGGGGAGATGCTCTGAAACCTATGTTTTCTTTATTATGAACTCCTTGGTCATTTCAGGTTCTTCTATTCCCCATTCCGCATTCTGCATTTGCAGTTACGATCGGCCCAGCCCGTATTTTCGGCCAAAGCTCAACAGGGCCTTTTTGAAGCATTCCATTGGAGCGCGGACCAGCCCGGCTCCGATAATGGAATGACCGGGATTCTTATTGGCGATCGCGGTGTCGATGATGGGAGCAATTCCTGTCTGGACCACTTTACGTATATCGATACCTACTGGAGCTCCCTGAAAACCAAGCACAGGCATGCGGTAATTGGGACTGGTGCTCACCGTGATCTGACGCATTTCCCGGTTATACGCCATCGCCTCCTCGGGCGTGCCACCGACCAGACTCAGGATTCCTGGGGCACCACACAGAACGAGCCCGCCCCAACCTACGGTCTCCGTAATCGCAGAATCTCCCATATCGGCGCCTGCGTCTTTTTCGCTGTAGCCGGGCAGGTACAGTCCATCCACTTTCGGCGACGGTGCGGTGAACCATTCATCTCCAAGGCCGCTGACACGGATTCCAAACTCCGTCCCATTCCGTGCCATGGTCACAACGACGGTGCTGTGCTCAATGCCCATTGCAGGGTCCGCCGAAGCTTTACCCGACGCCATGGAAAGACCAAGGAAAATGAGTTCATGGTTCGTAATATAATTGATCGTACCCACCAGGTGATCTGTTTTGACGCCCGTTTCAATCATCGGCGCCACCATTGCATTTGCAAATAGACTTGAGGCAGCCATGGATCGATTATGCAACTCATCCCCCATTTGCAGTGCTTTAGCAATAATGGGCTTGAGAGGAAGTCCTCCCTTTTGAAGGAGACCTTTTCTGAGCGACGGTGCCCAGACATCTCGCCAGAGGCGCAAGCCCTGTAGAGCCGAGTCGCTGTAATCGCCGAACTGCTGGCGTCCCTCCACCTGGCGACAGAAAGCCCGATTCGCAAAGGCTTTATTCTCGACGACCCACACGGGCATCGACCAAGAGATCGTGCCAGCCATTGGGCCGACCGCGTGGTGGTGATGATTGGGTTCAATCTTAATGGCTCCGCTCTCGAGGAGCTTCACTGCCTCCTCTTCGTTCTTGGCCCAACCTTCGAAAAGAACCACACCGATCATGGCACCCCTCTGGGCACCGCACATGTGCTGCCAATCAATAGGCGGTCCGGAGTGCAGGATCATTCGATCTTCAAGACCCGGGATGACTTCTCCTGCGGGTGCAATATCGACCAGGACAGGATCAGCGGCATTGATCCGTCTCACGGTCTCTAAGTTGGCAGCTTCAATCTTCTGTTTGATGTCTTCTGCAGGTGTCAACGTTCTCCTCCATTCGTATCTTTGACCTTCTCTTCTCAACCTCGCTTCCTTCCAGAGTCCTATTCCCTTTGCCTATCAAAGACCGCAATTCTAAAACTTTGAAGATATTCTCGCTCGCCCGACTCTCCCGATTCTTTCATAGCTTCAGGGAGAGATCAGGCAGGAAGCGCACTCAATTCCCCTTCGACAAAGAGCATGCCGGTCAGCATTCCCGCCAGGATATCCCATCCGGATGTTTCGCCGATCCCGAGTAAGCGCTCGGTTTCTCCCAGGGTTCGACTTAGGTCTCGGCCATTCAACAATGACACGACCACATCATGGAGCGGTTTGGGTCCGTGGCCGAGGGCATGATCTCTGAGAATCGCATGGCTGATGGGATGGGTCTGTGTGGACGCCCATTCGATCAGATCCATGACAGGTTCGTCTTCCCAGCGGAAGTGCTGAGGGTACGCTGTCTTGAGCGCGTGAGCGGCGAAGAGCAGACCTCCGAGAAAATCATCTCCTGAAGGCGTCAGGCCCGGACCGAGGCCGACCAGTTCCCTGCTTCTCCGCGCCACCTCCGTCATATCGAGGTCCAAACAGGCCGTTGTAAGATCAAGCATGGCATTGCGAGCTTTGGCGAGGAAGGGATCTGCGTTCGAAATCGCCTGCTTCTTGCCGCCCACGACCGACGAAATGAGTGAAATCATCCGGCCGAGCCCTTTTGCGTTCCCAAGCCTCGTGACGGCCTCAACCCACTGGCGGATGTGCGCCTGAACGGTAGGGAGCGGCTCTGCGTTCCCCGGTCCGACGCCGGAGGGCTTCCATTCCGTTGCTGGCTCCAGATCAACGGTTGTTCCCTCCGGAAATCGTATCCACGGACCATCGACGAAGAAGTTTTGGCCTACGCTAATAGACCTCGGCCGAAACGAAACCAGAATGCACCGCCTGTGCATGGCCAGCCCTTGCTGTGACATCCACAAAATTTCTCCGTCTCCGCTGACCAAGTAGACCGATGCAGAAAGAACAGCAAGCACTTTTCCTGAGAAACCATGCTGAGCAAGCAGGCCCTTGGCCCTCGATCCGATCTGCTTTGCATGATAGAGAAAAGGCTTCTCGTTTTCATTAAGAACAAAACAATCGGCAATAGGCTGCATCTTACTTCGTCTGACCGATGACGCCTTCAACGAGCCAGTCCATTTTCCCCAGGGCTGCGATGGGAAATGCCTCGCCGGCCTTCACCCGCTCAACGCCTTTGTTATCCTTGATCGGACCCTGGAAAACATTCAGCTTGCCGTTGATAAATTCTTGTTTTTTTGTGTTGACCAGCTTTATTGCATCAGACGGGACGGCGGGGCCGAAGGGTGCGATGGTGAGATAATCACTCGCAAGGTTGCCTAAGAGGGCCTCGCTTTTCCAAGTCCCCTCCATGACCTGTTTGGCAAACCGGGTGTAGAGTTCACCCCAGGTAAAGGCAACGCCGCTGATCCAGCCCTTGGGAGCGAACTTTTGTACGCCGATGTAATGGTAGCCTACGGAGAAGGCCCCGCGCTTTTCAGCAGCCTGCACCACCGTAATCGGAGAGTCTACAATGACACCAAGGACATCCACGCCTTGATCCAAGAGGGCGTTTGCAGCGGTCGCTTCCTTTCCAGGATCCAGGAAGGTTCCGGTAAAGACCACGCGTGTTTCCGCTTTCGGATTGACGGACTGCACTCCAAGGTGAAAGGCGTTCACGTTCGCCAGGAAAAAGCTGATGGGAAGGGCGACCACATAGCCCAGCTTATTTGTCTTGGTGGTTTTGCCCGCCGCAATACCCATCAGATAAAAGGCCTCCGGAGTGCTTGCCCAGTAAGTGCCCAGGTTCGGGGCGAGCTTGTATCCCCCGGGGTGCACAAACTTGACGTCCGGGTATTTTTTAGCCACTCTCAAGGCCGGATCCAGATAGCCAAAGCTTGCGGGGATGATGAGCTGGGCTCCTTGCCTGATCATGTTCTCCATCACGCGCTCAGCATCGGCGCCTTCCGGGACATTCTCGACTTCGATCAGCTCGACGTTCGGAAGATTTTTCTTCATGACCTGCACACCCTCGGCATGGGCCTGGTTGTAACCGGCGTCTGCGATGGAGCCAATATGCAGGATGCCTACCTTCAATTTTGGCTGTGCAGAGGGTGTTCCTGTAAGGCTCAGTACGATGGCCACGACAAGGCCGGTTAAAAGAACCAGAAACGCAACTCCATTGTTTGATCTCTTCTTGTTCATTTTTTCCTCCTCTTTCTTAATGGCTGGATGTTCCAGCCCGTTTTTTGAAATTCTTAGTTAATATTCTTCGTTCTAAATTCACAGTTGGAAACAATTTTGTGATAAATCCTAAATTCAAAACTCTAAACTCTAAATAAACTCAAAACCCAAAACGGACTAAAATCCAAAACTTTCAAATCGAAATATTTGATGATCTTGTAGAAAGTCGTCTCACCGGTGAAAACCGGTGTCCAGTGTTCTTAGAAGCTCCAAAATACTGGATGTGCTCGCTCGCTTCGCTCACTCCGCCTCCCTTCGGTCGCCCGGCTGGAGTTTACCCCGTACTTATTACGGGGCCGGAATGACGAATTAGGTTTTTGCGACATTTTACGACTGCATCAAATTTGGATTTTGGGTTTATTTAGGGTTTGTTGTTTAGAGTTTAGAATTCAAGTTCCCTTTTTATAGATGTTATATATAAATTTCCAGACTGAAACAAGTGAGTCATTCCGTCCCTCGGAAGATCTGGCCTAAACTGGCCGGCGCTGCATGCCGTCGTGCGCCGCCCCAGACCGCAAGAACTCCCAGGCTCAAAAGATACGGAAGCATGTCAAGCAAGAAGGGTGAGATGGGCACCCCCCTTGCCTGCATCTGAAGCTGCAGGGCAATCGCACCGCCGAAAAGTAATGCTCCGACGATCGCCCGGAGCGGATGCCACTTGGAGAAAATGACCAAAGCAACGGCAACAAACCCTCTGCCCGCTGTCATCCATTCGGCCCAAGTCTTTGCCACTGCCAATGAGAGATGCGCTCCTGCGATGCCGCCGAGGAGGCCGGCGATGAACAGTGCCTCATACTGCACTCTGTACGGATGCATCCCCGCGGCAAAGGCGGCCGTGGGTTTTTCTCCGACTGCCCGCAAGCTCAGTCCCCATCGCGTGTAGAAGAGTGCCCACCATACCAGAATGGCAATCGGGGTGACGAGGTAAACCAGTATATCATAATGGAAGAGGGCTGCACCAGCGACGGGAAGGTCTGAGAGGATTGGAATTCGGATCTCATTCAGACCTTTGATTTGGCTGCCGATGCAGGGGGCGCCCAGGAGGGCGCTGAGTCCCACTCCGCAGAACATCAACGCCAGTCCGCTCGCCAGCTGATTTGCCCTGCGCTCGATCACCAGGTATCCGAAGATCAGGTTGAAGAGAGCCCCTGCCAGAGCGGCTGCGAAGACACCGAGCGCGGGGTTGCCCGTCTTGACCGTTACGTTGAAGCCCACCACCGCTCCCATGAGCATCACACCCTCCAGGCCCAGGTTAATGATGCCCGCCCGCTCACCGATGACCTCCCCGAGGGTGGCATAGAGGAGTGGTGTTCCGGCGACAATCGACCCTGAGAGGAGACCTTGTAACGAAGATCCTATCATTTGACTCCACCCTTTCCCCCCTGACGGGCAAGGACGACGAACAAGATGAGGGCGTTCAGAATGTTTACCGCCGAGCCTGGGAGCCCATGGGCCATCTGCAGAATGTCGCCGCCCGCCGTGACGATGGCAAGGAGAAAAGCCGCAGCCACGATGCCCAAAGGGTTTCCGCCGGCCATCCAGCTGATCAGGAAACCGATGAATCCATAGCCCGGTGAGAGACTGGGTCGAAGACGGCCTTGGATTGCAGAGACCTCGATCATTCCGGCCAGCCCGGCGAGTCCGCCGCCGATAAACATGAGCAGGATAACATAGCGGCTGATCGGAATTCCATTGCGCCGTGCCGCTTCTGGATTGCCGCCGATGGCTCGCATCTCGAGGCCCCACCGCGTCCTGGAGAGAGCAAAATAGAACAGGATAAGCACGGCAAGAGGAAAAACGAACCCCCCATGGACTCGCGTGGAGGCAAAAGAGGGCAGGGTGGCGGCATCGACAAACTGGGCCGTCTGCGGGTAATTTGCGCTTTCCAGGTCTTTCCAGGGGCCAAAGACAAAGAAATTTACGAGCAGGATGGCCACGTAGTTCAGCAACAGAGTAGAGATGGTCTCACTCACCCAACCCTTGGCGCGCAGGATGCCCGAAATAGATGCCCACAGTCCCCCTCCGAGAACTCCCAGAAGGGAAATGAAAGGTAAAAGAATCCATGCGGGTAGGGTGTTTAAGTTGAGGGCTCCCCAGGTGGCAAATAAAGCTCCGATATAGAGTTGACCTTCCCCCCCCACATTGATGAGCCAGATTCTGGCCGGTACTGCCACAGCGACCGCTGTGAGCGTGAGAGGGATCATCTTCACCAGGATTTCAGAGAGACCGTAGGTGCTCCCGAGCGTACTCGAGAAAATATCCGCATAGGCTTTGATCGGGTTTTTGCCGAAGGCCAACAACAAAATGGCAAAGACTATGAAGGCAAGGGCAAAGAGTCCGAAGAACCGGATTGAGCTCGCCCACCCTGTGCTACGAAAACGGGGAACTTTGTTGGCCTGTTCAGCGGTGAGACCCATATTCCCCCCTGGAACCCGTCATCAGATAACCCACGTCGTTGAGGGTGAGATCGTGCGGCGTGCCCGTGCCCGCAATCCGCCCGCGAAATACAACCACCAGACGATCGCTTAGGGCGAAAAGCTCTTCCAGATCTTCCGAAATCAGGAGCACGCCAGCTCCCTCGTTCCGTGATCTCCTGAACAATTCCCGCGCCGCGATCGCGCTCTGCACATCCAGACCCCGTGTCGGGTAGAAGGCGAGAATCAATCTGGGGTTCCGCGCCATCTCCTGTGCCAGGATCACACGCTGGAGGTTCCCTCCTGAGAGCGCTCCCACGGGTTTGTTCATGGAAGGGATTTCAAAGCCCAGAAGCGTCAAGGACCGCTCGATGTCATCCCGAGCCAATTTCCAGTCCATCGAGAGGCCACCCTGGCGGGCATACCTGCGGATATTACTGAGCGCCATGTTCTCTTCCACGGTCAGACCTGCAACGGCAGCCATTCCCAGCGGATCTTCTGGGATGAAAGCCACGCCGCTCGATCGTATTCGAGCAACGGACCAGTGGGTCGCATTTTGACCCCACAGATATTTGGCCCCCGTTTCACACCTTTGCAGTCCCAGGATCACGTCCCCAAGCTCTTTCTGGCCGTTCCCCGAAACGCCGGCAACACCGACGATTTCGCCCGGCAGGACGGTGAGATTGATTTCTTTGAGGCTTGTCGCTTGGTCCTCAACGGGCGTACTGACCTGCTTCAATTGTAGGAGAGGCGGAAGATTCTCTTGGGAGGGTTCACGCGGGCTGCGCGGTGATTCAGAGATTCCTTTGCCGAACATCAAAGAGACCAGTCCGTCCTCCGTTGCCTCGGAACCCTTAAGCGTACCCGTGACCTGGCCGCGGCGCATGACCGTGATCCGATCCGCGCAAGCAAGAACCTCCTTCAGCTTGTGGGTGATAAAAACCACGGCAAATCCATCGCGCCGCAATTGGGCGAAGACTCGGAAAAGTCCTTCGACTTCGTGCGGGGCCAAGCTCCGGGTCGGCTCATCGAGGATGAGAATCTGCGCATCTGCGAGCAGGAGCTTGAGAACTTCCACTTTCTGCTTCTCACCCACAGAGAGCCGCCAGACCAGGGCGGGAGGATCCACCTGAAGGTCGAATCGTTTCGAAATCTCTTCGATTCGTCCGATCATCGCCCTCTTATTTAGAACGACGGGCAGGTTGGGCAAAAAGAGCGAAATGTTTTCAGTGACGGTCATTGCGGGAATCAGGGTAAAATCCTGGAAGACCATGCCGATCCGCGATTGCTTGGCGTCGTGAGGCGACCGAATCTGCAGACGCTGGTCTCTCAGTCGGATCTCTCCCGAGTCCGCCCGGTAAAAGCCGTACAAGATCTTCATGAGGGTGCTCTTACCGGCTCCATTCTCCCCCAGCAGGGCATGAACCTCACCGCTGTAAATCTCCAGATCGACATGATCATTGGCGATCACGCCCGGAAAAGATTTAGTAATGCCTCGCAAGGCAAGGAGGGGGGAAGATGGAGTTTTAGCAGGCACAAAAAGTTTTTAGCACAAATTCCTTTTTTTGTGAATGGAAAAATTTCGGAAGGGAATTACCACGTTAAGAATGATGCCCCACTGCCGCTGCAGTCCCGCTATGGCGGGATTACAATATCAGGTTTACCGCAGAGGCGCGGAAGTCGTTGAGAAAGTTTTTTTCTGATCCAATTGGGAGACGGCAATTGGATCAGAAACTGCTAACCTTCGAGCAAACGACCTGGACTCGTTGAAGGCCACGCGAGCGAGTGAGCGCCCGATCATAATAGAGTCACAGAACCCTTTTTGTTTGGCGGCCTCTCACCGCTGCGGCCTTTGCGTCTCTGCGATGAGAATCCTATTTTGGACAAGGGTGAACGGGGTTTACTTTGTGATCGTCGTTCCAGCCTCGCCTTTGAACGCATTTAGAAGATTTTCAGGCGATGTGATGATCGCCTTTTCACCTCCGTTTTCGAGGAAATTTATGATGGCCTCGATTTTTGGCTTCATGGAGCCGGGCTTGAAATGACCTTCTTCCAGATATCGCTTTATCTCGGGGAGGAAGACACGACTCAGAGGCCGTTGGTCCTTCTGGCCAAAGTTGAGATAGACGGCATCTATTGCGGTAGAAATGATAAGCGTGTCCGCACCGAGGCCATTCGCCATGACAGCAGATCCCCAATCCTTGTCGATGACGGCCTCGACGCCTTCTATTTCACCCTGTTCATTCAGGATCACGGGGACGCCGCCTCCGCCCGCGGCTATAACAATGTATCCCTTTTGCACCAATAATTTGATGACGTCAAGTTCGATGATTTTCTTCGGTATCGGAGAAGGGACAACCCGCCTGTAACCCCGGCCCGCATCCTCTGCAACCTCCCAGCCGAAGCCCTTTTTGTTAGCGAGGGCTTCTTCTTCGGACATAAACGACCCAATGGGTTTCGTGGGCCGTTCAAAGGATTTGTCTTTTCTGTCGACGATCGTTTGGGTCACGACGGCTGTCACTTTTTTATCAATTCCTCTTCTGTGAAACTCGTTTAACAGGGCCTTTTCGATCATATACCCGATGGCTCCCTGGGTGTCTGCCCCGCATATATCCAGCGGGATCAGAGGCAGTTCGTTCCGGGACAGCTCGCCTCTTCGGTATATAAATCCCACTTGCGGGCCATTGCCGTGGGTGATCACCAGGCGGACGCCTTCTGCAATCAGTTCGCCAATGTATTTTGCCGTTTCCTGGACCATTTCATATTGGAAAGACAAAGCGATGTGGTTCTTATCCTTGATAAGAGAATTCCCCCCCATCGCCAAAACAGCGAGATGAGATCTCATAGGCTAACCTCCTTCTCGTTCAAATCCTCTTCATGTCCCACAAGGTAACGTGATTCCATTCGGGTTACCGATCTATTGTAGTATACATCCTTTCAAGACTTTGTGGAAGTGAGTGTTTCTGAAGGTAGGAAGGAGATAGGGCGTGCGAATAACACCTACTTATCTGCAATCGAAGCAGGTTTTAGGAATCGAGGATTTCCAGCAGAAATCATCGGGTGAAGTCGATATATTAAAATTAAATCCAAGCGTTCTTTAACGGATAATATTCACCGCTTCGGGTTTTACTGCTTTGAGTCCATCCAGATAAATATAGTCCGAGAAATCAGGTATTCTCCTTTCAGTAGTCAGTTTGTTCTTTATCATCCACCGCGCCTCGTCCTCCATTGCAACAATTAACGACTGGTCGAGCGAGAGAGAAAATTGATACCCTGACCAAACTTCTGCCATATACTTGTCATCGAAATTCAGTTTCTTCTGCAGCACCGCCTTTGCTTTTTCAGGATTACGACTGACATATTGTTCGGCTTCGGACAGAGATTTCAGCAAACGCTTCACCAGTTCGGGATGATGGGTCACCCAATCTGGTTTACCCACCAGAGTGCCGTAAGCCGGTTGGTGACTGTGTGCCGGCCAGACAAACAACTTACTCCCCAGTTGCTGGATTACCAGGTGGAGGTATCTACTACTGGCTATGGCAGCGTCAATCTTCCCGCTACTCAGAGAGTCCCCGGCGTCCATCGGTTGAATGTCAACGAGGGTTACGTCCCTTAAATTCAGGCCGTTCAACATAAGCAGCCTACCAAGATAGAATTCCATAATGGTGCCCGGTTCAAATCCTATTTTTTTCCCCTTAAGGTCGGAAATATTCTCAATCCCCCGTTCTTTTAGTCCTACAACAGCCACGGCCTCGGCCTTACTATAAGTTGTAACGATGCTGATGGCTGTTTTTTGTAATGCTTTCCCGACGGTAATAAACTCCGTTGAATAAGCCAGGTCTGCTTCCCCACCCAGCATACCATCGGTTGCAGCCAGTCCATTAACATAAGTTTTGAGGGTCACATTGAGACCATTATCCGTGAAATATTTCTGCTCGTCAGCAATAAATATGAGCGTGTCCCCCGCGTTGGCCCCTGTTCCAATGGTAATGAGTTCCACCTTCCGGAAACAGCTATTTGGCGCGCGAAGCCACAGAACAAAAGCCGCTCCCAAAACAACGATAACGGCTGCAAGGATTAATAAGATAAGCCTTTTATTGGTTTCCATGATTGGATGTGACTCACCATGACCCTTTATTGATTTGCAGTTGAAATATACACCTTTTTCAAAAATTAGGGAATAGAAAGTTACAGGAAGAAGTCCTCGGACCACCGGTTGAGGACTCCAGCTTATGCAGATAACGACTGAAATCAGTAGTGGCTGTAGGCCCGTGGACTCACATAGAATAGGAATCCATTGGGCAATCAGTGTCAGCGTAGGAGGTTAGGTGGAGATTCTCGCCCCTTCTCTTTATTTCCTACTCATACCACTTCGTAAACTCATCCGGCTTTTGCTTGAGGCTGCGGTAGGTATTTAATTTGGCCTTCTCGTCCGGGTAGCCCAGTGATATGCAGATAACCAGCTTTTTGCTCTCCGCTATACCGAGGAATTTTTTTATCTCCAGTGCGTAGTTGGTCACCGAGGCCTGCAGGCAGCTCTCCACACCAAGCGAGTGCGCCGCCAGAATCAGGTTCTGGGCAAACAGCCCCATGTCGAAGATCGACCACTCTCCCAGCGACCCGTCAATGAAGAGGAAGACGGCGCACGGCGCGCCGTAGAACTCAAAGTTCATCAGGCGCAATTTTTCTCTTCCCTCCTCATCATCCCTCGCCACCCCGAGCGTGCTGAGCCTACGGGCGCCATGCTCCCTGGGAGCGCTCCTCCAGCGCCGACGGCCAGCCCTTGGGCATGGGCAGGTCGGGACTGGTCGGCGCCTTTGCCTTCGCCAGTTCCAGCAGTTTCCGACCCAGTTCATTCTTCTTTTTACCACTTACCACGACCACCTCCCAGGGCTGGGTGTTGGTATAGGAGGGGCTGTTGCTCGCCGCCTGTAATATCTTTTTCATCACATCTCTGGTGATGGGATTGGGCTTGAAAGCCGCGAATGCTCCGCCTCGTCTTGATACCTTCCAGGATTTCCATCGGTAATACCTCCAGTCAAATATTTTTAAAATCGCCAATCATTAAAAGATCAGCAAAGCCTAGCCTTTTTCAAAAGGTCGGAGATTATTGACCCGACGTAAGTCATCTTTAAGTGATAAGAACTCGCTTTAGGATGAATGGAATATACTAAGAACGAAGTTGTATGTCAACGACAAAAGACCGTTTCAAATCAAGCATACTCTGTAAAATTATCTGGTTGCGGACTTAAGGAAGAACTCTTTCTTTTTCCAAACTCCCGCAGGTCTCGATGCCGATTTAGCGCGCTTCCACCTACTAATACTCTGGCCAAAGCTGTTAGAGAATTGATGATTTCCGATTGAAAGTGAGTGGGATGGTGAAGGAATGATTTGTCCTGAAAGATACTTAATCAAACAGACACTGTTAAACCGATATGCAACCCCCTGAGAACGCGTTCGGTGCTGGAAAGATCCCCAATCACTCTCTGCATCGGAAGAGGAAATGTTTTTACCAGAGTTGGGATAGCAACAATCTGACCTGCTTTTGCAAGCTGGGGATTCCTTAAAATATCAACTACGGTAATTCGGCATTTGTCATTTAGATGTTCCTGGCAGATCCTCGTGAGATTGGTAAAGGCCGCTATCGATTTTGCTGTCTTCCCTGCAACATAGAGTCGGAAATCGAATACTCCAGTCACCCTTCCTCCCCTTTTTGCCTTTTGCCGTGGTCTTCTCTTCCGCCCCTTCATTTGTGGTTGCCTTTAAGATTCCCCCTATCTCTCCAAGGGCCATGATACCCGGATGGTCGTTCCTGATCCATGAATAGACTCAATGGCAAACGAACCTCCTGTAAGCTCGGCCCGTTCCTTCATGCTGGTAAGTCCTAACCCCCTCCCGGGATTCTCAGCATATAACTTTTCTTCAAGGTCGAACCCCCGGCCATTATCCTCAATAACCATTTCTATCTTATCAGTTTTCTTCAGGGAGAGGGTCGCAACCTCTGCTTTGCTGTGTTTGGCAACATTGTTAAAAGCCTCCTGGCAGATTCTGTAGATTACTGTTTTCAGATGATCAGGAACATCTTTTTCTTCTATGTTCATCTGGGTTTTGATATGAATGCTTAAATAGGTTTTTTGAAATTCCCTGAAGAACCAGTTAAGGGTGGGTAAGATACCCAGATCGTCGAGGCTGGAGGGCCGTAAAGCCATCTGGATTCTCCGAGATTCTTCGATGGTTTTTTGAATCATAGGGATGATGCTCTCCGCGTCACTACTGGCACCCTTCTGAAGAACTTGTTCCATCCTAAATTTGATAGCCCCTAAGGATCCCCCAAGGCTGTCATGAATTTCGCTGGCAAGTAGTTTTCTCTCATTCTCTTGTGCGATGAGGAGCTGGGAAGAGAGGTACCTCAGCCGCTCTTCTGACTCCTTCAACTGCTGTTCCGCTCTCTTGCGCTCGGTCAAATCCATTACCACCATACAAACTGCAGACACTTCATCTGTCATGAGCGGATTGAAGGAAAGATATACCGAAACAAGCTGTCCGTCTCCTCTTTTGAGGGAAATCTCTACCCTGCTGGCTTCCTGTTTGCCTCTTTGGAACGCAGATTCAAAGCTGACCGTGTCTGTCGGACCGATGAATCGGTATATCGAGGAGCCTATCACCTGTTCACTGGGTATTAAAAGTAGTTCTGCAAGGCGGCCGTTACAATAGAGGATCGTTCCACCCGGGTCCAGTGTCACAGCCCCCTCATTCATGGTTTCGACATAAACACGGTAGGGTTGTTCCGCGCCCTTCAAGGTGTAGACCTGATCTCCTTGAGGGCTTGAGATAACCAAGGCGTCAACTTCGCCTTTCCGAATGGCACTAAGTGTCTCCTCAGCTTCTTCGAGGCGCATCCGAAGATCTTCTATTTGAAGAAGATGCTTGTCCTTTCTTTTTGTATCTTTTTTCATAACATCACCTATTTTTTTGGTGTTAAATCTAATCCCAGGACAATCCGTCCCGTATCCGACATGTCGCCGATGAATCTGCGTAAGGGCAGAGGAAGTTTCTTGATGAGTGTGGGTGTAGCAATGATTTGTTCTCCTTCGGCAAGCACAGGTCTCTGGTAGATATCGATGACTTCAAGATCGCACCGGCCATGGAGCTCCTCGTCGCAGATTTTTTTGATGTTCTGGATGGCTCGCGTGGATTTGGGTGTCATGCCTGTCACGTATAAACGCAGCACATACTTCTCTTTTAATGACTTTTTTAGAACCCTCTCAAATGATTTAGTTGAATCTTTAACTTTTTTTTGTTTCATAACTTATCTCCTACAATGGCCCCTTTCTTCTACATTTTCGGACGAACGTCAAGTCCAACCAGAACACGCAGGGTGTTTGAGAGATCACCGATGATTTTCTTTATCGGGGGAGGAAGCTTCCTCACCAGGGTCGGAATGGCCAGGATTTGATCTCCGCTGGCGAGTTGAGGATTCTTCAGAAGGTCGATAACCTCAATATGATATTTGCCCTCGAGATGCTCCTCGCAGATCTTCTTGAGATTGGCAAAGGCTGCTAACGATTTCGGTGTCTGCCCTGCCACATAAAGTCTTAATTCCCACGTGTCTTTCTTCGGTTTCGCATTTTTTCCGGGTCCGGCTGCCACTTTTCTTTTCATCTATTCCTCCTCTCAGAGTTTTCATCTTCCTTGCGCATGCCGGCTATCTTTTCCCGGAGTTTCGAAACACCGTTTCGTCGCATTTTTTCCTGCTCGGTCAGTTTATTCAGCTCCTGCTCTTCTGCTTGGATCTGGGCACGCAATGAAGCGATCTGGGCTTCCAATGCCTTGCGCTTGGTCTCCACATTCAGCTTTCTCCGCTCAATCTCCTTCTGATGCGACAATTCAATATCCCTCTCCTGGGTTTCTTGAGATATTCGCGCCGAGCCTGTCAACACGCCTGACGGGCCGACATAGACATCGATCAGATCGATTCCCTTACCGGTTAATAAGAACTCCCGGATCTGGTTGGAGTGCGCCATGCCTCGGGATTTGAGGATGTACAGACCACGATTGCGTTCCCCTCCAATTTCGATGTCGCGAAGCAGGAGCCAGGTATCGGATAACGAAGACATTCCCACCTCCGTCTGTTCAAGAGGGCTACCCGCGCCTGTCAGGGTCGTAAAGAGTGCGGTTGTCTGATTGGATTTCATCTCGTCCAGCAAACGAGTCAGCATGGCCTTGACATCAGTTTCACTGGCAACGCTGCCGAGATTAGTCACGGGGTCCACAATAACAACTTTTGGTTTGAACTCCTCAATGAACTTGTGCATGGATGCCAGATGGGCTTCCAACCCATAGACAGTCGGTCGCTCTGCATGAAATTTTAGAAGTCCCTTTTCCACCCATGGTTGAAGGTCGATGCCAATCGAGCGCATATTGCGAATAATCTGAGAGGGGGACTCTTCAAAGGCAAAAAAGGCAGATCGCTCCCCGCGGCGGCACGCTGCATCGACAAAGTGCGCTGCGATGCTGGTCTTACCTGTCCCAGCGGTTCCAGATACAAGAATACCGCTGCCTCGGAAATATCCTTTTCCTCCCAGCATGGTGTCGAGGCGAGGGATGCCTGTCGAAATTCGTTGGCTTGTGACAATATGCTGCAATCCAAGGGATGTAATGGGCATGACGTCTATGCCCCGTTCGTCAATCAGGAACGGGAACTCATTGGTGCCGTGGGTCGAGCCCCGGTACTTGACGACGCGCAGACGGCGGGTGGAGATCTGATTCGCCACTCTGTGATCGAGGAGGATCACGCAATCGGAAACATATTCTTCAAGACCGTGCCGCGTCAGGGCGTTTTCCCCTCGCTCCCCTGTGATGATGGCTGTCATGCCTTTCTTTTTCAGCCAACGAAAGAGGCGGCGAAGTTCTGCCCGGAGGATGGAAGGATTGGGCAGTCCCGCGAAGAGCGATTCAATCGTATCCAGGACGACTCTTTTTGCACCGATCGAATCAATCGCATTGCCAAGGCGAATGAAGAGACCTTCAAGGTCGTATTCGCCGGTTTCCTCGATCTCGCTCCGCTCAATATGAACATAGTCGATGAAAAGTCTCTTGGAAGCGGTCAGGCGATTCAGGTCAAAGCCGAGGGAGGCCACATTCTTTGTCAATTCCTCACCGGATTCCTCAAATGACATGAAGACCCCCGGTTCATTAAACTGGATCGCCCCCCGAACAAGAAACTCCATGCCGAAAAGTGTCTTCCCGGACCCGGCACCGCCGCACACCAGGGTGGGGCGACCCTTGGGTAGCCCCCCATTCGTGATTTCATCAAAGCCGGCTATTCCCGTAGGAACTTTCTGCAAACCACCTCTGAGCAATCTTGTCTTTTCTTTGGCCATGATTATCTCCCTCTTGTTCAAGAAATCTGAACCGAAACTTTAAATTAACGAGGAAATCTCCCTCATCTAAAATCTAAAGATTTGGAACTTCAGAATTATCTGCACGGTTGAGAGGACAGTATTGCAAACAGTTCAAAAAGTCAATCCTCTTTTATGTATTTTTTCGGGATCGGTGGGTCCCTCCGTGCATCCAACAATTTTATTGATTTCCAGTCGAAATGTTGCATAAAAGGATAGAAATCGGAAAACAAGATTTCAGGAAGTTATCTGCATCTTATTATGGTAGAAACTGGCATCTGGGTTTTCAGAGAAAAGTTAATATCACATTTGGCATTGTGTGCCGGGCGAAGCACTGACTTTTTCACCTAAATCCGCCGGAATCTCATCCGCGAAAAAAAGAGGGTGCGCTCAAGGTTTTGCTAACCTTGAACGCACCCTCAATAAACCTCACAAGATGTTTGTGAAGAAGAGTTATTATTTCTCAGGCTGCTCAAAAATGCCCAGATGCAAGGCTCCCAAGATCCCGAGGAATGAGGCGTACTTGGATGTACGCTGCAATGACGAGGGATGAGGGAAACGCAGCAGATAGGCGTTTTTCAGCAGCCTGCTAGGGTTTATGCCTCGGCCAAGGAAGCTCAGGATTTCCTCGGGATGATCGGGACGAGAACAAAGGAAGATTTCTTCCCGCCTGCATGGATCGTGCTTTTGCCACCGAAGATGGCCTCCGGCCGATCATCGGGATCGTTATGGAGGAACGGCCCGCAGCCCCTCAGTTCGTTTGCAAAAGACTTGATACGTATTCCCTCCCCCGGGATGTTCGTAGTCTTTCCCTCGAACGGTCAGGGCAATTCGGTACCCGGCCGGCACAACGATACAGGTTGGCCATATCTCGATATCGAGCTCATACACTTTTCCGGGCGTAAGGGGCTCTCTCACGACGTGCGGGTGATAGGGACGGTATTTGGTGCTGAGGACAGGATCGAGTTTACGATGGGATGCCCGGAGCCACCCCTGTGCAATGGGGGTGTGCGGGTCGAGAGCACCCTGGAAAACGACCTCTTTGAGATCAGGGGCGAAGACCCGGAGGATGAGAAAGAGGTCGGCGTCCGTCGTCGAGGAGGAGACGAACAATTTTGAGGCAATGGGTCCGGTGATTTCGGTCTCCTCCTTTAGCGGAGGTGTCATGAAGGTAACGCCGTCACCGAGAGCTTCGAACTCAACCTTTCCCGTTTCTTCCGCCGGTTTCTTGCTGAGACTACAGTCCGCAGGGTTGAGGTAGAGCTTGGTCCACCGGGTCCGGGCCAGAGGCCATTCTTTTTCGGCACGCTGGACAAAACCGTCAATTTTTCGGACCTGAAGCTGCACCTTCGGCTGTTTCTTCCAATCATTATCCAGACCTTTTAGGAATCGGTCGAAGAACCGCTTCTGCAGTGTGACGCCGTAACGGGTGTAGAATTCTGTCCAGTGCTCGATGCCATGGACCTCCAGCCACTTCTGCTTTGAGGCAGACTGTGTGAAGCCCTCAAAATTTCCCCGGGGATGAAGCCCCTGACCTCCCCAGTTGGCTGAGGAAAACAGAGGAACCGTGATCTTTGACCAGATCGGTGATCTGTCTATATGGTATTGGTCATCCGTGGGATGAGCTTTGATCGCTGCTCCCAGATCTGTTCGGTTCTTCGCCAATTCTTCATCCGACAGAGTTTCAGGGCCGGATGCCAGCTCTCCTGTATTGGGATTGACGTAACCCCGCTTTCCGAGGCCATACTGGACTGTCATGACCTGCTTGTTATACCAGTTTGCCCAGAAGGTACAGAGAATCCCTCCGTGGTAGGTCATGTCGCGGTACCAGTCCGCGGCCCCTTCCCAGGGAATCATCGCTGCCAGGTGTGGAGGCTGCAAAGAAGCCACATGCCACTGGTTGATGGCGTAGTAAGAGATTCCGAGGAGCCCTACCTTCCCGTTGCTCCACGACTGGATTCCGGCCCACTCAATACAGATAAAAAAATCCCACGTCTCCCTGGGTGAAAAATGGTCGATATATCCTGGTGAGCGGCCCGTGCCACGGGAGTCGACTCGCACACAGACATACCCGTCCGGCACCCACTTTTCCGGGTCGACTACCTCCCAGTTCTGGTATTTATTGGTCGAGCCCTCGGTCACATCCGGGTGCTCTTCAGCCATCCTCTGCCATTGATCAGGGTAACCCTCCTGAAAGGCAAGACCTTTTGCATAGGGTCCGTAGGTCAGAATGACAGGATACTTCCCTTCCTGAGGCGGGCGATAGATATCGGCCCGAAGCACCACGCCATCGTCCAGTGCGATCGGAACATCCCAGTCAATTCTCATTCCATCTCTCAGCTCGCTCTTCTTACCCATCTTGTCTCCTCCTTCACAACGACCGTTGGAACTGCAATCCGTCTTCATTCGCGGAAAAGATGGCTGTTCCAGAAAGATTATTATAGGAGGACCTCGATTTCTTTGTCAATCAGTCCGAAAGAATCAATCCCAAATGAGAACAGACAAAATGGAAAGGGCAATAAAAAAGACCCCAGTAGGAAAACCCGGGGCCTTTTTTCTCTTTTAGCTTAATGAAACTCTGTTTAGCTCACAACGACAACGTTGGTTGCCTGTGGACCTTTCGGACCATCGGAAACCTCGAACTCTACCTCATCGCCTTCATAGAGGGATTTAAACCCATCTCTCTTAATGGCAGAAAAGTGAACGAAGACATCATTTCCGTCGTCTCTGGAAATGAACCCATAGCCCTTCTTCTCATTAAACCATTTTACACGACCTTTGGCCACTACAACTCACCTCCTTTCTTCTTTTAAACTTCAGTAAGTTGTAATAGCCTTTGGTCCTAAAAAAAAAGCCGCAAAAGTTTTAAGAAGCACTTTTACGACCTTTTGTGATCCAAACAAATACTTCTTACAACCTACAAAAACCATTATTTCATTTAATTTCTTATATGTCAAGTGTTTTTTACAAAGACATATGTACCTGATTATACTATTAAAATTAACTTGGAGTTGCCCTCTTAGCGTGGTGCATCCATCACTTCATCATGTCTGGAAACAATTGTGGGTAAGTGTTTGTTCCGCCCGTTCCATTTCAAAGGTGACCGCGTGAAGCTTGGAAATGTCTCTGGTTGTCATCGTCCATTGCCCTGGATTGATGGAAAGAGTTTCTCCAATCCGGTCCACATAGGTGCCGGACAGTTCTGGCGACTCATGAATGTGCCCGTGAAGTGTTAGAAGAGGCTGATTTTTTTGGATGAAGGCTTTGATGGATCGACTTCCCACTGGTTTCCCTCCCTGAATGAGGTCCAATCGAGTCCCGAAAGGGGGCGAATGCATGAGATAGATCGTTCTTTTCGGATGGAGAGGTCCTGGAACTCGATCTAAGTCTTCCTGAATCGTTTCCCGTCCTCTGAGATAGAGATAGGGATCGATGGGAATCAATCGATCTCCCTGGTCAGGGGCTCGGATATAAGACGGATTCTTCTGAGGGGGCCAGGGGGCTTCCCGATCATCCATCTTCTCATAGTCTTTCGGCCGAAACGGGGTCGGAGGAACAAAAGGGTATCCGATGATCTCATACCCGTTCTTGAGTCGACAACTTTTCTGATTAAGGTCGATGATTTTTTCTGTCGTTTCTCTAAAGAGAAAGGGATAACCCAGGTCCCAGTTTCCCGGGATGAGAAAAATCTTTTCAATCGGCGTGCCTTCTAAAATCTTTTTAAAAAAAGGGAAAAGAAACTGGTCGATGAAGGTTTTTTGATTTGGGACCATATCCTCGTATCGCTTCGTCGGAGCGAAGGAGGGAAGAAGATCACCTCCGATCGCCAAGATTTCTGAGGAGGAAGAAATGGCCAGGGATAAGAGCTCCTGATAGAGATGAATTTCACCATGGAGATCCGAGGTATATAGAAACTTCATATCAATGCGCGCTTACATTAAATCCAGGTTTATCGCAGAGACGCAAAGACGCTGAGGGAGTTTTTTATGATCCGATCGGGCCTTCGCCGCGCCGCCCGCCTCGCTCGCGCTCCGTCGCGGCGGGTAGCGGCTTCGTCCGCGCAGGCGGGAGACGGCGATCGGATCATAAACCCTTACCCTTCGGGAATAGATTCAAGGTGGCATTTCATCACGAGGGACTGCGAATAATAGTTGTTTTGACATGAACGAAGGCTTTTTGTTTGGCGGCTTCTCCCCGCCAAACAAGAAAGTCATTTCTCTGCGCCCTCCGAGCCTCTGCGGTGAAATTTCCCTAATTTGAGCTTATTTGGATTTTGAAATTTGGAATTTGGATTTTCCGTCCCACAGGGACGGGTCTATTCCTCAAAATCGTCCGAAAGGATCCATTTGTCTTTCGTACTTATTATTTTGAAGGTTACTTTGCAATAGGAACAGAGGACAAGATCCCCTGGCCTCTCGGTTCCTTCAAGGGGGATATCGGCGTCACAGATAGGACATTCCAATTCTGCGGGCATGGAGGGCCTCCATTAAGTCTTATAGAAGTTCTATTATTTGAAATTCAAGAAAAAATCAAGTCCTCTTCCTTCCAGGGGGAAAAAATCGGTGGGAGTAGGGGAATTTGAATTTTTTACTTGCATCATCATCCCTAGTTGTATGAAAATAAGGGTGTCGAAGGGAGGTTTACGCAATGTTTGGTTTGGGTTTGCCGGAAATTCTCGTCATCTTGGTCATCTTCCTTTTCCTATTCGGGGCAAAGAGGCTTCCTCAAATTGGGGAAGGCCTGGGAAAGACGATCAAGGAGTTGGGAAAGATTCGGGATGGGAAGAAGGCAGAGAAAGAGAAAGAGAAGGGGAATCAAAAAGGAAATGTGATTTCGGATCTGAAAAAGGAAGTTGAAGAAATTCCGGGATTAAAGGAAGTCAAGGAACTTAAGAAAACCGCCGGTCAAATCAAGAACTTTACGAAATTTCTGAAATGAACTTCCCCTCCGGTTCGGGTTAAACTGCGAAAGCCAGGAATTGCTTGCACAAACATTGTGAAGCTCCCCCCGGCCTATGCCGGGGGCTTCCCGGAAAAGAATTATTTTTTTGATTGTGCCCCTCGACCCCGCTTACAAGGCGGGGCTTGCGGGGCACCTACCGGTCAAGTACAATAGTGACTTCTTCCTGCAATGATATCCTCTGATTCTTCCCCTCGACATTGGATGTTGGTAATCGATTAAGGTCCCTTGCCTTTTCTATCTACTTCGGTGGAAAAAGAATTCATGTCCAGCCTCACCTGATTTCAGGTTTCAATATCCTTCTCAAATCAGATCTTCTTAGAAGGGACGAGTATTCTGGCAAATATCTGGCCATCCCGGAGAGCGAGGAACCTTTTACCCTAGCGCGTATGTTACTTCCTCTTTGGAAAGTCATTTTGTCCTTATAGAGCAGATTTAGACCCGTAATCGTTATTTTCCAAATTTGCGTCAGAATTGGAGGTGATCTCATTGTCCAAAAAATCCTCTGTAATTCCCAGTAAAGTCCAAATAATATCCCCTATAAACAATTAAATTTTCCAGAAACGATGCCTTAACACCCCCTAGTCATTCCTTGGGCGATTGTAGGCCTTCTGCACAATCGCCGAAATAAAGTGCGTAAATATACTCAATCTTCTGTGGAGAATTACACACTAAGTAATCGATGCTTCTAAAGGCCAGGAATTGTTGGTTGATTTTTCAAGGCATTTTATTACTTATGGGCCTCAAGCTTTTGAGGTATAAATCTTGCACTCCTAAACGCAGGGTTTAAAGGTGGGGAGTGACTCCTTAAGATTCAAACAAGACTTAATTCTGTTCAATCGAAAACCAACATTGTTGATGTTTTCATAATTGGTCGCACTCCGCCTAGGGTGAAAAGATAGGTGAAAACCACCCTTGAAACATCTATTCCGTCTATCAAAGCTATACCTCTGAAAATTAATGACAAGATGAAATTAGAAACCAATTCCGATATCTTGAGAGGTCGTAAAAAAGGTAATTTACAAGAATGAAATGAACAAGAAGACCTTCGAACCTGAGAAATATAGTATGGTCACCTGTCCATGCTGTAACGGCCATGGATATATTCAAAATCCAGAACGTCAATGTTGTCCAAAATGCGGGGGCTTTGGGTTTGTCAAAAAAGAACTGGAGGAAGATATGAATACCTCGCCAATAATTGGAAGCGGGAAAGGAGGTAATCCACCATGAAGGAAGGGGATATCTTTGAGAGTCTTTTAGACGGGACGGAGTATGTAGTTAAGGACATCGTTAACAAAATGGTTGTTCTTCAATCGAGAGAGGGAGATAGACAAATCTTAACCGAGGCTGAGACCTTAAAAGGAAAATTATTTTATCGGGAAAAGGAGAAGAAGGTAACCAATGAAATAGGAAGGAAGGACTACTTTCCGAAGTAAACCCCTTTCAATGGAAACAGAACAATACTGCTGCGGAGATACTCGAACACATGAATTGATCGACTAAATAACAAATTCAGAGCTGCTTTTGAGAGAAAGAAGTGGCAAATTTTTGGAAGGACAAAGACCATTGCCGGAAGTTAATGGACTGTCCCGAATATGTTTACAGAAAATGCCCTGCTTATTTTAATCCCGAAAGACCATGCTGGGAAATGGCTTACACTCAGTGTGAAATCCTGATCGGCATCCTTAAGGATTGTAAATACTGTAAAGTCTGCCGCCATCATAACAAATCTACTGATCATCCGATGTCAAAAGTTTGATTCGCCTTTCATCTACTTTTTCAAACGGTAATCATCAGCTTTCTGAACTATATTGAATTGAACATTTATGAAAGCCTCAACATGGTTTTTTTTGATGGGCGGAATTTGCAAAAATGAAGACTCCTTTCTGTATTATTGTTTCAGGAGTTTTTCATAAAGCTGCAGCATTTTAAACAGGAATCAGTAGTACGAAGAAGGGAATTCTCCAGCTTGACTATCAATCCGTTTTAGAATACTGTTATCTCCGTCAAACTTGTCTTCCGGAAGCAATCACATTACGGTATTATTTCTATCCCTACAGAGGATTCATGATCTTACTTGACATGCGAACACTCGTCTTCAGCAACGTGGTCACCGACATCGTCTGCATGCTGGTCATTTTGCTGTTGTGGCATCAGAGCCGTAAACGATTTGCAGGTACAGGCTTTTGGGTCTTCGATTTTGCCTTTCAATCGGCTGCGGCGTTTCTTATCATCTTGCGCGGCAGCATCCCGGACTGGATGTCCATGATTCTGGCTAATACCTTGGTGATTGGGGGAGCTATCCTGGGCTATATGGGCCTTGGACGCTTTATCGGAAAGAAGATCTCGCAAGTCCACAATTGTGTCCTGCTGGTGTTTTTTGCCTCTATCCACGCCTATTTCACCCTTGTCCAACCCAGCCAGGCGGCGAGAAATCTCAACCTGTCGGTGGGGTTGCTGATTATCTGTTTTCAGTGCATGTGGTTCCTGGTCCATAGCATCGAGCCCCGTATGCGCCGGTTGACGCTTGGTGTAGGTATGGTTTTTGGGGCTTACTGTCTGGTCAGTGTCGTCCGGATCCTCGGATTTTTCACCGGTACGCGCGTAGCAAACGACTATTTCCATTCCGGCGCCTTTGAATCCCTTATCTTGATTTCTTATCAAATGCTGTTCATTCTTCTCACCTACAGTCTGGTGCTAATGGTAAACAAGCGCCTGGTCGTGGAGGTCAAGACCCACGAAGAGAAATTTGCCAAGGCCTTTCATTCCTCTCCTTATGCGATCACGCTTACCCGACTCTCCGACGGACAGATTGCCGAAGTCAACGATGGCTTTTTGAACATCACTGGATACCATTACGCGGAGGTTATCGGAAAAACAACGGTCGATTTGCATCTCTGGGATAAAGAGGAAGACCGTGTGGTCGCTGTCAATGGATTGTCAAAGAGCGGCAAGGTGGAAGGTAGGGAGTTCCAATTTCGGAAAAAGTCGGGGGAGATGATCACGGGACTTTTCTCGGCCGACATCATCCCGATCAACGACCAGGAGTTTGTATTATCGAGCATCAGTGACATTACCGAGCGCAAGCGGACGGAGGAGGCGCTGCGGGAGAGCGAGGAGAAGTATAGGAACCTTGTAAATTTCGCTCCTGCCGCTATCTATGAAATGGATCTGCAGGGCTCGAAATTCTTAAGCGTAAACGAGGTCATGTGCGACATCCTCAGGTATTCAAGGGAGGAACTGCTTTCAACGAAGCCTACTGACCTTATGGACCAGGAAAGCAGATCGCTTTTCAAAGAAAGGATTAGAAAAAAATTGGCAGGAGAAAAAATAGACGAAACGATCGAATACCGTATCAGGAGGAAGGATGGCGAATGGATAGATACAGCTATCAACGTGGGGGCAATTACTTACACAGATGAAAAACCCATCCGGGTTGTGGTTATCGGACACGAGATAACAGAGCGGAAGAAAATCGAACAAGCTTTGCGGCAGAGCGAGGAGCGGTACCGGCACCTCGTCCAGCATGCGCCTGCGGGCATCTACGAGATCGATTTTACCACGGGGCATTTCATTGAAGTCAACGAGGTTATGTGCCAGATCCTCGGCTACACGCGCGATGAGTTCCTTGCTATGATCGCCTTCGACATCCTTGACGATGAAGGAAGGGCCCGTTTCGCGTCGCGGATTCGCCTCGGACGGTCCGGAGGGCGGCCCGACGAGGCTGCCGAGTACCTGGTGCGGGCGAAGGACGGCCGCCTCATATGGGCACTCGTGAACGTCACGTTCCGCTGGAACGGCGACAAGATCGTCGGGGCGACGGTGGTAGCCCACGACATCACCGAGCGCAAGCGGACCGAGGAGGCGCTGAAAGAAAATCAGGCTCTTCTGAAAACCATCATCGAGAGCACACCTGATTACATCTCCTTGAAAGACCGAGAGGGACGGTATGTCATGGTAAACTCTGCAGCGGCTGGTTCCCTGAGCTTATCAACGAGTAAATCTGCGACGGAAGTCATCGGTAAGAAGGATGACGACATTTTTCCCTCTGAAGTCGCTCGCCGGGTGATGGAGGAGGATCGCCAAGTTATTGCTTCTGGGGAGATGAGATCCTACGACCAGTCGTTTACTATCGGCGATGAGGCTCGAACCTTCTCCACCGTCAAGAGTCCATGTCTCAATCCTGAGGGAACTGTTATCGGGGTGGTGAGCCTTTCGCGTGATATCACCGAGCGCAAGCGTGCGGAGGAAGAACTTCGCAGATCCCGTGACGAGTTGGAAATACGGGTTCAGGAAAGAACCCACGAACTGAAGTCAATAAATGAAGAATTGAAAACAGAAAATGAAGAACGCCTCAAGGTTGAAATTGAACTGCGGGAATCGGAAACTCGTCTTCGGCAACTCTCTACGGAACTTCTGAACGCTCAGGAAAAAGAAAGAAGGCTGGTTGCCCAGGAAATCCACGACAGTATCGGAGCATCCCTGGCTGCCACAAAATTCAAGGTAGAAGATGTAATCACGAAAGTAGGTGAAAACCGTCCCCAAACAAGAGGCGCCCTGGGGAGCATCCTCCCCATGCTTCAGGAAATAATTCAAGAAACCCGGAGGATCCAGATGAATCTGAGGCCTTCTATCCTGGACGATCTCGGGATCCTGGCGACCATCAGCTGGTTCTGCCGACAGTATGAATCAACTTATTCAGCTATTCGCATCAGGCAGGAGATCGATATTAAAGAGGAAGAAGTGGCCGATTCCCTGAAGACAGTCATCTTCAGAGTCTTGCAGGAGGCCCTGAACAATATCGCCAAGCACAGCAAAGCAGGCGAGGTGCTTCTCCACCTATCTAAAATTGAACAGGCGATACAGCTTGTTATCCGGGACAATGGTCAAGGATTCGACCCGTCGGAGATACATTCCCGGAATGGTACGACCCGGGGGTTGGGACTTGTCGGTATGCAGGAGCGTGTCGAGCTTTCGGGGGGATCGTTTACAATAGAGTCCAGCCTAGGGACAGGAACCGTAATCCGGGCATCGTGGCCTTTATCGTAAGAACAAACGAAAGGCTTCCTTAAATATGTCACTTTTTTTCTCGGAGAATTAAGAAATGGATTTCAAAGGAGAGGTCAAGTTAAAAGCGTTAATCGTTGAAAACAATGCTTTCTTTAGAAGAATGCTTAAAGAAAACCTTCTTGCCCGGTTCCCTTCGATGGTTATTCAAGAAGCGGAGGAAGGGAAGGAAGCACTCCAAAGAGTCCAAGCCTTACAGCCAGAACTGATCTTTATGGATCTCCAACTGCCTGGAGAAAACGGCCTTCAGCTTACCAAAAAAATAAGAACAAGTCATCCCGGCACTAAAGTTATCATCTTGACAGGTCACGATATTCCGGAATACCGGGAAGCCGCGACTCGATGTGGGGCCAACGCTTTTATTACCAAGGACTCTTTGAACGCGGGGCAGGTTGAAGAGTTGGTCAAATCTCTTCTATCGGAATTGAATAATCCCTATTAGAGCAATCGGGTCTAACGTCTATTGGTAACCCGGGCCAATTTCATGGTAGAAGCGATAAAGGAGAGGACGAAGGAACTGCCTCTTTCATGGACTTTCAATTACGCTATCGCAGGGTCTGGATATCTGCTATAAACGTTGCGTTTCTAAACCTCCGAAAAGTCATTATTTGAAGATCATGCCTTCCTCTTTTTCAACTCGATAGCCGGAGAGGGTTCTGGCAAGATATTCTCTGGTTACAGCTCCAATTCTTCACACCAGAATACTTGCCTTTTCCACTTCCTGATGTTCTTTAAATTCCCTCTCGCAACCGAACGTTTCAACATGACGTCGACACGAAGCCTCAAGACGTAAAGGCCTCAACCATTTGACATTCTTGCCAATTTGTAATATCAAGAATACTGTTCCTGTTTTCTCAGAAGCATAAAGACCGATAACCACTGAAATAAAAGGAGAAGACTAAAGAGAAGAGCATGGCCAAGAAAAACCTCAGTTTCATACCGATCCCTGCTCTCACCGTCATCGCAGCGGCACTCTACTTGTTGGTTAAGCCTTCCCTGTTTTATGAACCTTCCTGGCTAGGGTTGCGCGGCCTACGGCTCGTAGGAGCACGGAAGGTTAAGCAGTTTCGGTTAACACGATAGCGGAAAACGATTCTTTTTCAGGCTGCTGAAGAAAATGATTCAGCGGGCAATAGCCTGCTGCAAATGGATCTTAGGGAGGAGCTGCGATTCCAACGATACAGCCCGAGGCATATCCCCAGAAGCCCGGTCAATGGGGCCGCCTGGCTTGGTTACCGATTCCCTTGCTGCTGGCGGCTATCATTGCGGCAAGGCTGGCTGGCCTTCGCGGTACTTACGAATCCCCCACGCTGCTACTCGTCTTGAGCTTCACCTTCTACACGCTGGTCTCGCTGGGCACTCTCTATCTCATCGGACGAAGTTTCCTGGCGTTAGGCTCGCCGGGACTGTTGCTACTGGAGTGCGGGGTGGTACTTTGGAGTCTGGCCGGCACGGTTGGAGACTTCGTCTCCCATGGTGACGCAAATATCAACGTTACCATCTTCAATACCGGCATCTTGCTGGCGGGGTTGTGCCATCTGGCGGGCGCCATCCTCGCGCTGAGGCCGCAGCGAGTGCTCCGCGCGAAGCCCATGTGGCTGGGGGCGGGCTGCGCGTTCGCCCTGGGTGCGCTGGTGGTTGGTCTCGTGGGCGGCGCTATCGGGCTGGCTGCCGGTTTTCTTCATCCCCGGCCATGGGGGCACGCTGGTGCGCTACTGTGTGCTCATTTCGGCCATCGCCATGTTCGTGCTTTCCGCCGGCCTGTTGCATGCCAACCAGCGCGCGGCGCGCCTCCCGTTTACCTCCTGGTATGCCCTTGCCCTGCTGCTGCTGGCGGTGGGGCTGTTCGGCGTAATGATCCAGTTGTCCCTTGGCAGCGTCGTGAACTGGCTGAGCCGCACTGCACAGTGGCTTGGTGGGCTCTATCTGCTTTTTGCCGCCATCGCTTCGCTGCGCGAGTCACAGCTGCCGCTTCTTCCGCTGGGAAAAAAGTCGCATCCGGCGTATTACCGGGACGCCATTGCCGTGGCGGTGGTGCTCGCCGCGGCCGCCATACGCCTGTCCTTCCTTTCGGCGCTGGGAACGCAAGCCCCCTTCGTGACATTCTACCCTGCCGTGATGTTCGCCTCAATTTACGGTGGCTTGCGCGCGGGCCTATTGGCAACGGTCCTGTCTGCGATATTCGCTGACTACTTCTGGATTGAGCCGGCGGGCCAGTTCGCCATAGGGCAACCTTCCGACTGGTTGGCGATAATGATCTTCCTACTGAGCGGCGCGATGATCGCCTGGAGTCTCAGATGCCATGCACCTCGCCCGCGCGCGTGCCTCCGCGGCTGAGACGCAGGCCGTACTTGCCGCCGAACGCGCGGCAGCAGCGGAGGCGCTGCAGGAGGGGCGGGCGAAGCTGGAGGCTGCCTTGGCCAGCATGACGGACGCCGTGTTCATTTCCGATGTCCAGGGGCGGTTCATCGACTTCAACGATGCATTCGCAACCTTCCACAAGTTCAGAGACAAGGACGAATGCGCCAAGACCTTCGCCGAATACCCTGACATTCTGGATGTGTTCATGCCCGACGGGACACTGGCGCCGCTCGACATGTGGGCGGTTCCGCGGGCTCTGCGGGGCGAGACGGTCACGAATGCTGAGTACACCCTGCGCCGGAAAGACACGGGCGAAACCTGGGTCGGAAGTTACAGCTTCGGTCCGATTCGCGACAAAGACGGTGCCATCGTCGGGTCAGTTGTGATTGGTCGAGACATCACCGAACTCAAGCGGGCCGAGGAAGAGCTTCGCAGGTCTCGTGACGAGTTGGAGATGCGGGTTCAGGAAAGGACCGCAGAACTGGAAAAGGCGAATAAGACGCTGAGGGAACTTTCCTCGCGACTCCTGTCAGTGCAGGAAGAAGAGAGAAAGAGGATTTCCGGAGAGATTCATGATACCTTTGGATCTTGCCTGAGCGGAATTAAATTCAAGGTGGAAGATGTCCTGGAGCAGGTCGGAAAGGACTCAAACGCTATTGAGGGGTCATTACGCAATGTCATCCCGGTAATACAAGAAGGCATAGAGGAGTGTCGGAGAATGCAGCAAGATCTGCGGCCAGCGATGCTGGACGACCTGGGCCTCTTGCCTACCCTGTCTTGGTTCTGTAGGAGGTACCAAACGATTTATGCCGGGATTAAGATCGACTTGGAAAAAACTCTCGAAGAAGGGGACATCCCCAATTCCTTGAAGATCGTTATTTTTAGGGTAACACAAGAAGGGCTGAACAACATTGCCAAGCACAGCAAAGCGGATCTTGTCCATTTGTCTTTGCGGAAGATGGACGGGAGAATCCAACTTATTCTCGAAGACAATGGTCAGGGTTTCGATCTGGCAAAGGTGCTCAGTTTGGAGAGTACAAAGCGGGGATTAGGTCTAACGAGCATGAGGGAGCGAGTAGAACTCTCACGGGGTTTTTTCGCTATTGAATCTGCGGAGGGAAAAGGAACAACCCTTCGATCGTCGTGGCCACTAGGCGAAGATGGGTAAACAACAAAGGCCAGATGGCGAGTACTCAAACTCATACGGTCGCAAAAAACTCGAGACCTTCTATCAGGATCCTGTCCACATCGTGGAGGATATAGAGAATGATGAATAGATTTTACTCGTGGCCTATACGCGTCCATTTGACAATTTTGATCGCTCTGTTGGCGCTCCCATCCGTAAGCCTGATTGTCTATTCAGGAATAGCCGGGCGTCGCGAAGCAATATCCGGTGCCAAGGTTGAGTGTTTGAAGTTTGTCAACAGCGTTGAAAGTCAACAGCAGGCCATGGTTGCAGGCGCGCAACAATTAGTGACCGCCCTTTCTGTTATTCCCCAAATACAATCTCAAAATCCTGCTGCTACCAATGCCCTTCTTGCTGACCTTCTAAGAAAGAATCCCCAATATACCAACATCATTTTGGGCGACAGATCCGGCCTTGTCTGGGCATCAGGAATACCTCTCGAAGGGAAGTTGTCCGTGGCTGATAGAAAGCATTATCAGGATGCAATGCGTACCGGAATGTTTTCTTCCGGTGAGTACAGCATAGGCAGGGCAACCGGAAAGAGCGTGATAATGTTTGGCTATCCGGTAAAAAATATCTCTAATGAGCTGATCGCGGTGATAGGGGTCACTTTCGACTTGGATTATGCCCAGAAGATGTTCGAGAAGCTTAACCTCCCGCCCGGTTCATCATTCAGCTTACTTGATCATCAGGGTGTCATTCTCATCAGGAATCTTAAAGATCCCTTCTCGGGGAAGCTTGTGGGAAGGCGTGATATCAGGGAAGAGAACTTCACCAAGATGAAGGAAGGACCAGATGAAGGGACTTTTGAATCTATGGGAAATGACGACAAGCCTCGTCTTGTTGCCTACAAAAAACTAAGTCTTCCGCATGAATCAAAGCCTTATCTTTACATCCGTTCAAGTATACCGCTGACCTCAGCCACTTCGAAGGCAAACGCCGCAATGTTCAAGAATCTCTCGGTATTTGTGTCGTTATTTCTTATCGGGCTGTTCCTGGCCTGGTTTATCGGGAAACGCATCATTGTGAACCCTGTTATGGTGCTGAAGCGGGCATCCGAGCAATTGGCCGCGGGTACAGAAACCGTTCATGTGTCTCAAGTCGTGAAGGGCGGCGAACTTGGAGAATTGGCTCGTACATTCGATGGAATGTCAGAGGCTCTTGGTTCAAAGAGAGAATGCCAAGAATGTCGTTGAGGCGGCTCTGCGCGAAAGCGAGCAACGGTGGGCCACCACCCTGGCGAGTGTCGGTGATGCGGTTATTGCCACCGACGTTGAAGGAAAGATCACGTTCATGAACGCTACGGCGGAAGAATTGACGGGTTGGACAATCAGCGAGTCCGCTATGAAGCCGGCGACCGTGGTCTTCAATATTATCAACGAGCAGACCCGCGCGCAAGTTGAGAGCCCTATCACCAAGGTCCTCCGAGAAGGGTCGGTCGTCGGTCTTGCGAATCACACGATCCTGGTGAGAAAGGACGGGACAGAAGTTCCCATTGATGATAGTGGAGCGCCGATAAGAGACAGGGAGGGCAAGACTTTGGGCGTCGTGCTCGTCTTCCACGACATCACCGAACGCAAACAGGCCGAGAGGGTATTGCGGGAGAGTGAGGGGCGACTCCGCCGTTTTTATGAATCCGGCCTGTTCGGCGTAATCTACTGGAACATGAACGGCGAGATTACGGATGCCAATGATAAGTTCCTGGAAATGGTTGGCTACGATCGGGAGGACCTGGCGGCTGGCCGAATCGATTGGGAGCACATAACCCCGCCGGAGTATCGGCATCTGGATGAAAACTCTGTTGCAGAACTGAAAGCCACAGGTGTGAACAAGGCGCCCTTCGAGAAGGAATATATACGCAAGGATGGTACGCGCATTCCAATCATCGTTGCTGGCGCCATGCTGGATGAGGCCCGTTTCAACGGGGTAGCATTCGTTCTGGACATCACCGAGCGCAAGCGGGCCGAGGACGCCCTCAAACAGCGGACATTGGAGCTTCAACATCTGACTGAGACGCTTGAAGAGCGCGTGAAGGAAAGGACTGCGGAGCTCGCCCATCTTTCTTCCCGACTTGTTTTTGCCCAGGAGAACGAGAGAAAGCGGGTATCTTATAATCTCCACGATAACGCCCAGCAAGATCTGCTGGCGATTCGGTTTGACATTGAAAACCTTTTTTCTGGTCAAGATGATTCGGCAACTTTACAAAGCAAATCGAAAAGAGTGATGGCGACCATTCTCGATACGGTTGGGAAAATTCGTTCTATGCAGGGAGATCTATGGCCCTATGTCCTCGACGACATCGGCATCTTGGCCACGATAGACTGGTATTGCCGGGAATTTGAAAAGAACCATGCAGGTCTGACCATTGAGAGAGAGGATGGCCTCTCCGAAAATGAAATCCCTTCATCGACAAAGATCGTGATCTATAGAATCTTGCAGGAAACACTGAGCAATGTCGCGAAACACAGCCAGGCGAGCCGTGTCACTCTGCGCCTCAAGAAGATAGACAGCCGAATGGAATTTACCGTTGAGGATAACGGCATTGGTTTTGACTTGGCGGAGGCGATTGTTGGAAGTAGTCCCTTGGTAGGATTGGGGCTTTTGAGTATAAAGGCACGAACGGAACTTTCAGGCGGACACTTCGGAGTTGAACCGGTTACGGGCAAAGGGACAACAGTTCGTGCCTCCTGGCCCATTTGATTCCAATATTGAACCCGAATCCATGATTTCTACCGGAAATCTTGGATTCTTAAAGCACGCCTCGATTGAAAATAAGTAAGTGCAACGTTGAACGAATAGGGAGAGTTTTGGTACTCACCAATCTGATAATCCCTAATAGCCCTCCTCCTAATTCTTCTTTTGAGGTAAGGGGCTTACAAGTAAGTTCCCCAATCCTGCCTTCGTCTATTTAATTAGCTCAACAGGCTTGTCCCTTAAAATCGGGATCCTCCTATTTTCCGAGGAGCATCCGCTGATTATGGGGTGAAGTCTTCAGAGGGAATCTTCTGAGTAGGGCATCTGCATGGAAAGAAAAGGCGATAACCCTATACCTTTTGAAAAAAAATCTTCAGCCTTTGGGATATCCCCTGTTAATCCGTTGCGGGTCTGCTTGCCTACTTCTTAGGCAATCAAGGGGTCTATGATGCGATGTTGCTTCGTCAATGAAACGCCACTCTTTCCTTCCGATGCAGATTTCAACCAGATATCTTCAGTTTGGGGAAAGTGCAGGAGTGGCAAGAAATCTTTAGCCTTCTGCGGGTCAGTACCTGACTAATTTCGGACCGTTGCTTCTTTCCTTGTCTATTCAAGTCAAGTGTCCCCTTATTGTGGGAGGGATGGAAACTCTAAATGTGAGGGGCAGGAGAACTTATTAGGAAGGAAGATTCTTTTCCTAGGCTGAACCTTCCGGGCACTACTTGCCCTCGGGTTGACCATCCGCAGGTCACCGATTTACAGAATTTTTGTAGATGAGAAGCATTACTTGACATTGTTATAAGGTTATTCTATTAGATTGTTGCAATCGGTACGGAGAACTCTCAGCGATGGCACTTGATCAAGGTCCGACTCCACTCTACGATCAGCTCAAAAATATCTTAGAGTCAAGAATCCTCTCGAACTATACTTAAGAGGTAAATCAGAGCAACGTGCACCATGTTGAATCAGCAGAGTTACTAATAATGAAAATAGGATAAATATTCAAAGACATAATAATTTATCAATCCAGCAGAAATTATAAAAATACAAATACAAAGGGATAAAGGAGGTTAGGAAATGGCAATATTTGATGAATACAAACGTTACCCCGATGTTCACCCCAATATTATCTTAAAGACAGATTTGGTACGGTTGGGTATAAAAATCGGCAAAGGGGCTTCAAAGCGATTTCAAGAACTAGATGACTTAGCTTGGAAGGGATACCACTTTTTCTCCTATGATCGGCAGGACACACGAGTCTTTTCAGATAAAGTTCCTATGCAGTTGCGGCTAGAGGATGGTTGTCCCGTACAACTAGAGACAGATGCAAGTTCTCGATACGTGCTTGACTTCGTAGACAATGATTTCACCATAACTGAAAATGGCGAAACAATCGCCAAGAATGTCTATTTTTCCCACAAACCCCGGTGGTATGGTATGAAGTTGGAAGACGGGACGCCCATGGAGGCTATCTGTCAGGGCCTCGGGGATAAAGTCGTATTTATTATATTTAATAATTATTGTGAGTTTTGGAATACGAAAGACCAGTGTCTCTTCTGCAATATCAATGTAACGTTGAAGGACCAAAGGGCAGGGGGCGAGTATTCCGTCGCTCGAAAAACCGCCGATCAGATCGCCGAGGTACTGGCGACCGCCCTTTCCATAGACCCTCTCTACGAAAGATTCATTATCGTATCGGGGGGGACAATCCTGGACAAATACCAGGGGCAGACTGAGCTGGAATTCTTCTGCAGTCGTCTGACTGCCATGAAGAAAAAGCTGGGGGCGGCCCCTCCTCTCACCCTGCAGATCGGTGCCCAGACGGATGAGAACTGGAAGGTGATTCGCGATACCGGAATCGTCACCTCCGTCGAACCCAATATGGAAGTCTGGGACAGGAAATTGTTTGAGTGGATCTGCCCCGGGAAAAATAAATTTGTCGGGTATGATGAATGGATAAGGCGGATGATCAAAGCAGTAGATATTTTTGGTCCGCGGATGGTCAATCCCAATTTCGTCCTCGGGGTTGAGATGGCAAAGCCATATGGATTTACAGATGTCAGTACAGCAGTTAAGTCACTGGCAAATGGTTGGGATTACCTGATGGGCCATGGAATACTCCCGAGACATCGCTTCTGGTTTATCGAGAAAGGCTCCGCTTTTGGCGACCAGACGCCACCGCCTCTCGAGTACTACATGGAAACCCAAAAAGCATACTTTGAGTTGAGACAGAAGCATAACATGGAAATGCCGTATGCAACGCAAATGGGCGGTTTTTGCAGCTATGTTCCCAGTTGTCAAATGGATTGGGAATATTACCATGGCACGGGGACTCTCTCCAAAAAGACATTGGAGGCAAGAGGGTACAAAGGGATACCTGATTTCGAGAAGTCAATGTCCTCGAGAAGATAATGTCCTGAGGACGTGTATTCAAAAGGACGGATGAGTACCAGTTTGGTCATAGGTTTGGATAAAGAGGAAACCTCAACCATGGCAGCCAAATTTTACGCCAAAGGGCCCGGCAATGAAGGCTATATCAAAAACCTGGATGTAATGGCTTTTGATGATCTCGACGGAGGTACTTTCTTCCAGATGGCCCTTCACAAGACCACCAAAGGCCAATACTACATCTACGGAACCATGAGAGATTCTATCGGTATCATCGATGTAACAGATGCTCAGCATCCCAGATTTGTCAAGCGCTGCCAGACGATCGATAAATCGATATATCCAACCACCCTGTATCTCAAGATCCAGGCGGCGGACGGACTGATGATCGCAGCCATGCTCAGCGGCGGGGGGCCGGCAATCCGGAAATATAATAGTGAAGACAAGTCGAAGATAAAATGTATGAACGGGGTCCGTATTTGCAGCATCCGGGATGACCCTGAAAATCCTGAATTCCTCAGCTACTGGGACAATGGAGTGCCCCATGCCTTCGGCGTCCACCGCTTCATGTATGACGGCGGCAGGTATGTTCATCTCTCATCCGATGCTGTCGGGTTTGAGGGAATGATTTACCGGATACTCGATATCATCGACCCCGAGCATCCGGTTGAAATCGGCCGCTGGTGGATGCCTGACCAGTATGCTGACGGCTATCCCGGAAGGACCTTTGATCCGTCCGCTCCCCACAACCCGACCTTCATGGAGAAGAACCATCTTCACGGACCTCCGTTTGTCGTGGGAAATAAGGCCTACTTGGGTTATTCCGGAGCCGGCTTGGTTATCCTCGACGTATCTGATATGACTCGACCGCGGTGCCTCGGGCAGCTCAAGCTGATGCCACCCTTCTGCAGCCAGCTCGCCGGTTCCCGAACGCACACTGCCCTGCCCCTTCCCGGACGCGACTATGTCGTGGTCACCAATGAAGGCGAGAGATACACCTGGTTTACACCCGAGAGGATCAAGGAGAACCACCGGGCGCAGGCACTGAATAACCTGCATATGGTGGATGTGAGTGATCCGAGGAATCCTACCCTGGTTGCCGAGTTCCCTTATCCCGAAGTCCCTCCGGGGTTCCCGTTCAGGAACTTCAACGAGGCCTGGCTGGGAGTACAGGGGCCGTTTGGCCCGCATAATCTCCATGAACCCATGCCCGGCAAGCCCTGGCTGGAGTCCAGAAACGATCGAGTATACTGCTGCTACTTCGCCGCCGGCCTCCGGGTGTATGATGTTTCAGATCCCTATTACATCAAGGAGATTGCCTATTTTATACCCCCGAATCCACTTAAGTACCTGGGCAGACCGATGCCCGGGCCGCTGATGGCAATCACTGAAGATGTCGTCGTTGACGATAGAGGGTTCATTTATATCGATTGTTCTAATGACGGCCTGTATATACTCAAAATGAAAGAGCCAGGATAACGAGACAACCGGTACATGATTACTGCTAAATACCGAATCTTATGATTTGAGGTAAACAATGAGTTGAGGTTGATCCCCTGACCTGTCTCAAATGC
>CAVPSJ010000015.1:0-335528 GCA_963708295.1 uncultured delta proteobacterium
AGCAGGCTTAAAAAGTGAGTCGCAAGTTGTGAGTGGTCAGTGATCAGTTGTCAGTTACTGATTACTGGTAACCGATAACTGATTACTGATTGGAGGTTGCCAATGATCGTAGCAAATCGTAAATCAATCGAAGAGATATTGAATATGCTCAAACCCTATAAGAAAGTACTTCTTCTGGGTTGCAATGAGTGTGTGACGGTGTGTGCGACCGGAGGAGAAAGAGAGGTAGGGGTTTTGGCCTCAGAGCTCAGGCTATGCCGTTCCAAGGATGGTCAGGAGATTGAGATCAAGGAGCAAACGTTAGAAAGACAATGCGACCATGAGTATATCGATAAGGTAAAAGAATTCGTAGGAGACTATGAGGCGATCCTATCGATGGCCTGCGGGGCCGGAATCCAGTATGTCGCTGAGAAATACCGGACCAAGCCGGTTTTGCCGGTGGTGAATACGACGTTTCTGGGGGTCACCGTTGAACAGGGAGTGTGGAGTGAGCGATGTCAGGGGTGCGGCGCGTGCATTTTGGACCAGACCGGAGGAGTCTGTCCCATTGCCAGATGTGCGAAGAGCTTGCTCAACGGTCCTTGCGGAGGATCTTCGAACGGCAAGTGTGAGGTGGATAAGGAGATCGACTGTGGATGGCAGTTGATCATTGACAGGTTGAAGGAGCTCAATCAGTTGGACCGTTATGAGGAGATCATCCCGGTGAAAGACTGGACGACCTCCCGGGACGGAGGGCCACGAAAGAGAATTAGGGAAGATCTAAGACTATAAGGTTGAGGTTAAGGTTAAGGTTGAGCAATTTCTTAATTTTATCCTCGACTAAAGCCATCGGTAGAGGAGATGAAATATAATTCATTCGAAGATATGCCCGTATGGCAAAAAGCCATGGAACTTGCTGTTAAGATCTTTAATTTGACCGAAACTCTTCCGAAAAAGGAAGACTATAGCCTTACTTCTCAAATTAGAAGATCATCATTATCTGTATCGGGTAATATCGCGGAAGGATTTGGAAGAAAACATACGAAGGACAAATTGAATTTCTATTATCACTCTAGAGGATCTTTGTCTGAGACAAAAAGTCATTTGATATATGGCAGAAAGGTTGGGTATTTTGAGAAGAAAGACTTTGAAGATCTATTGAACTTTATTGACGAAATATGGAAGGAATTAAACTCATTGATCAATTCCTTAACAAAAAACTCTCAACCTTAACCTCAGCCTTAACCTTAATGATTTATAGGGGTGGCGATGAAAACAAAATCCAACATTGAGAAGATATTGGAGAGCGGTGGTTTTGTGTTGACCTCCGAATGCGGACCGCCCAGGGGGGCAGACCCTGAAGTGATCCGGAAGAAAGGGAACCTGCTCAAGGGGGTGGTGGATGCGGTCAATGTGACGGACAATCAAACCTCCGTGGTAAGGATGAGCTCTCTTTCTGCTTGCATCATTCTCAAAGAGATGGGGTTTGATCCGATCCTGCAGATGGTCTGCCGGGATCGGAATCGGATCGCAATTCAGAGTGATATCCTGGGAGCCGCAGCGTTGGGGATTAACAACATCCTTTGTTTATCCGGGGACCATCAGAAATTCGGAGATCATCCGAAAGCAAAGAATGTGTTTGATATCGATTCAATCCAACTTATTCAGACGGTAAGAGGGATGAGGGAGGAAGGAAGGTTCTTGGGAGGAGAAGAAGTCAAAGGGAAACCGGTCCTTTTTATCGGAGCGGCGGAGAATCCCTTTGCAGACCCCTTTGAAATCAGAGCGGCGCGATTGGGCAAGAAGGCCAGGGCGGGGGTGGAATTTTTGCAGACCCAGTGCATCTACAACATGGCGCGGTTTGAGAAGTGGATGGAGATGGTCAGGGAGAGAGGGCTTCACGAGAAGGTTGGCATATTGGCGGGAGTGACGCCTTTTAAATCGGTGGGGATGGCGCGGTATATGAAAAATTCAGTGCCCGGCATGGATGTGCCGGATGAGATGATTGAAAGAATGAAAGGGGTGCCAAAGGAGAAACAGCCCGAAGAGGGAATCAAGATCTGTGTGGAAACGATACAGAAGTTGAAAGAGATCCCTGGAGTCCGGGGAATCCACATCATGGCGATTGAGTGGGAGGAGAAGGTAGCGGAGATTGCGAAGGCCGCCGGTCTTCTGCCAAGACCCATCTCCAATTCATGATTGCGGAGATCGTAGTTCCCCTCCCCCTCACGACGTTAATCTTACTTCTTTTCTTTCTTTCCGATTCGATTTGCTCTCCCATAACGCAAAGGCTCATCGTTAGTCGGGGTGTCCACTTTAATTTTAACCACTCGAATGTTTTGAAGGTCTCAGTTTCCCCGTATTGCGGATAACGGCCCAGCACTTTTTACAAGTTACGGCTTCCGGATTCTGTGTTGCAATGCCCTCAACCTGGGCGCGATGGGCGGCTTCACGGTCACGGGGATTGGATGCGACCACACCGTCATCATTTAAGAAGTCCAGGTCTTGTATCCTGGGCTTTCGTCTATGCTTTGATTTCATTTTTATTTGCTCAGGGCCCGAGTCGAGCTGAATTCGCCGACTGCAAGCCCTCCACTGGAGTGTTTTGTTGGCTTATTCACAAAAACTTCTCGAATTCTCCCACTGTCAATTTTGCTTGTTTCAAAATATGAGCGAGGGTTGAGCGTTTGATCGGGCGGTGGGCAGGGATGGTTAACTTGAAGGTTCCCGTTGGGGTGTGTTTTTGGAGCCGAACATGACTTCCTTTTTGCCTGACGACAACCCATCCCTGCCGTTGAAGCGCTCTTACGACTTGGTCATAATGCCAACTCAATCATCTCGGCATTTTGGGCAAGGACTTGGTCATCTTCAACAGGCTCAAGATATAGTTCGATAGCTTCGCGAATATTCTCGAGGGCTTCTTCCTTTGTGTCCCCCTCGCTGATGCAGCCGGGTAGAGAAGGGACAAGGGCTGTGTAACCGCCTTCTTCGCTAGGTTCCAGAATTATTTTCAGCTTCATGGTGTCACCTCACATAGTAACTATATCATATTCTTGAAGATCTTGTCATTATTGAAGCCAACGAGCCTGTAGGAAAAGTCAGTTTTTTAAGAACGCTTCATCCACTGAGGTCAAAAGTAGGAAATTATCTTCCGTCATCAAAAGTTTTTCCAATCCGTGGGGCAACGTCTGTCTTCTGATGATATTTTCCTTACCACAATACCCGATTACCCAATCCGGCTCCTTCACACAAACTCCAGACCGTATCGATTACAATAATTGGGCCCTCGGAGAACAGCCCAGTCGAGTCAGGAGGTCTCTCCGGTCCGGGTCATCCAGTTGGCTTGAAAGAACATTATCAAAAAAGGGTGGACTCGTCAACTTATGTAAAATCCCCCCCCCACCCCCCTTTGCTTGCCTCTGGCAGGAAAAAGATACCAAAGAGGGGGAATTAGAAGTCTCGCTTTGTTAAAGGACAGGGATTTCCTTAGTCTTGCTTCATTCGAATTTGAGGGGTCTGATATCTTTGGGGGCTCTTTTCCCCTTGACTGCATGGAAACTTAAGGGTAAATATTGTATAAATAAATAGTGTTTCCGACCTTGAAATGTCATTCAAACTCACCTAAATTTAAAGCACCCATGCCTTAGACCACGGCGGAAGGATCAGGGAGAGACGACGGCACCCCTAGGGTGCCTTTCGATATTGGAGACCGGGAGATCTTAAATGGAGAAGTTGAATCAGAAGCGTAAAGTACTTGTGATTGGCAGTATCCCCGAATTGCATCAGTTGATGGAAGAAAGCCTTCGAGATCGATTCGAAGTGGTCCATGCCTCGAGTGAAAGCGAGGGGCTGTCCAAAGCAAGAGGGGAACGGCCCGAAACGCTCATTCTGGGATATCTTGACCCCAGGGGAAGTTCCTTCAGGCTCCACAAAAAACTAAGGGAAGGCTGGATCACAAAACATATCCCCCAGCTCATCGTCGATGCGCATTTCCCGGGGCAGCCGGAGAAGGCCTGGACCCCCGCAGAGGCAATGCAGATGGATGCGGAGGATTATCTCTCCGTCGAGCAAGGAGATGCGACCTCCGTGGCCCAAGCCCTCGAAGCCTTGAACCTTACGGAAAAGATCGAAGTCAAGCTGAGCGAGAAGGCAAATCCTTTCAGACAGGCCATCGTTGACCCGAAAACCTTCTGTGTGACATGGGAGCAAATCCCCGGAAGGGGGGCCTTTGAAATGCAGCAGGAGACGGTGTTTGACAACGTGGCAAAGGCTGCCGAGATGGGAAGGATCCATGCAATCAGCGTCACAGACAACCCCGGTGGAAACCCTGCCATCTCTACGGAGATGCTGTGCGCCGAAATTAAGAAAGTGGGGTCGGAACCTCTGGTTCATCTGGCCTGCCGGGACAAGAACAGGAGCCAGATCGAGAGCATGCTCTACGGGCTGGCTGCCAGTGGAGTGAGGAATATCCTCGCCCTGACGGGGGATTATCCCTCTCCGGAGGGTTTCGAAGGCAAGCCCAAACCCGTCTTCGACGTGGACTCGGTGAATGTGGTTCGGCTGGCCGAAGCCATGAACAGAGGGTTGGAGCACTTTGCCATGGGGAAGAAAGTAATCCTTGCCCCGACGGATCTGTTTGTGGGCGTCTGTGTTTCGCCTTTTAAGAAACTGGAATCGGAACTTTCGGCTCAGTATTACAAGCTGAAGAAGAAGGTCCAGGCGGGGGCGAAATTCATTATCATTCAAGTGGGCTACGACGCCCGTAAGTTCCACGAAGTCTTACAGTGGCTTCGAGTCAATCGCTATAACGTCCCGGTCCTGGCCAACATTTACGTTTTGCCTCTTGGAGCCGCAAAGCTCATGAACAGCAACAAAATCCCGGGCTGTGTCGTGACCGATAAGCTGGTTGCGGAGTTGGCAGGAGAGTCAAAGGCTCCTGACAAAGGGAAAGCGGCACGGCTTCTGCGGTCGGCAAAACTCTATGCTATTTCCAAAGGGATGGGATATGCGGGAGCTCACATCGGAGGTCATGGTATCACCTCCGAGATGGTGGAGTATATCATCACCAAGGGGGAGGAACTCTCCAAAGACTGGGAGAAGCTGATTCCCGAATTCGATTATCCCCAGCCCGAAGGGTTCTATCTCTTTGAGAAAGATCCGAAGACCGACTTGAACACAAGCGTGTTGGCGAAGAGGCCTTCGAAGAGTTCACCTCCTTTTATTTACAGGCTTTCGAGGATCGCCCATGTGACGCTGTTCGAACAGAAGAGCTGGGTTTTTAAGATGCTGAGACCCATAGCGAAGTGGGCGGATGTCTCGCCCAAAGCAAGAGCCTTCCTGGAATTTTCAGAGCATCTGGCAAAGACAATTCTTTTTCACTGTCTGAATTGCGGTGATTGCGCCCTGTTTGATGTCGGCTTTGTCTGTCCCATGTCGCAGTGCCCGAAGAGCCAGAGAAACGGCGCCTGCGGTGGAAGTTATCAAGGCTGGTGTGAAGTCTACCCGAATGAGAAGAAGTGTGTCTGGGTCCAGGCGTACGATCGGCTCAAGGCCTACGGAGAGGAAAATAGTTTAGGGGACTATATCGTCCCTCCGTGCAATTGGGAGTTGTGGCAGACCTCTTCCTGGCTCAATTTCTACATGGGCAGGGATCATACGGCAAAGAGACTGGGGATCAAACCCCCTCGGCCCCCTCAGAATGAGGCTCAGACAGAGAAACCCAAAGAGGAAAAGAAACCCCCTAAGGACCCCTCCCGGAAAAAAGAATAAGTTACAACAAGCCTGTCCAGAATAGAATTGTCACCGCGGAGCCGCAGAGAACCAATCTCCGCGCCTCTGCGGTGAAACAAAATCAACATCACCTTCGAAGGAAATCCACTTATTAATTAGCCCGTATTTGAATAGACATCTGATTAACCCCACCCCCACCCTGTCCCTCCCGCTGAGGAGGAGGGAAACAATTGTTTTCCTTCTCCTGAAGGGGAGGGAGACCATTGTGTCCCTCCCCCTCAGATGGAAAGGAATCGTTGTTTCCTTTCCCTGAAGGGGAAGAAATGCTTCTGCTCCTCCCCCTTCAAGGGGGAGGTTGGGAAGGGGATGGGGATTGCCGGAGCAGTCGTTATGTCTTCTTAACTATGGCTTCGTTAGTCATTTGGACAGAAGTGACCTTACAACAAGCCGACCGGACCCAAGACTTCTTGGGGACTGGTGATGAGCTTCTGAAGGCCCACCTCTTGCGGGAGGGCGCCAAAGGCGAGGCCCATCAACTGGGTAAAATAAAGGATGGGAATTCCATAGCGGGTTTTATAGGTCTCCTCAATCTGCCTTTGACGGCCGTCGAGGTTTGCCTGGCAAAGAGGGCACGCGACCGCGATGGCATTGGCTCCGGCCTCCTTTGCCTCACGAAGAATATCGTTTGAAAGTTTGAGGACCATATCGGACCGGGTGAGGGTCATCGACGCACCGCAGCACTCTGTTTTAAAAGACCAGTCCATCGTTTCTGCGCCCAGGGCCCTGACAAGGGTATCCATGCTCTGGGGATCCTCCGCATGATCAAACTGCGCTATTTTCGGCGGGCGTGTGAGGAGGCATCCGTAATAACAGGCCACCTTCAAACCCGTCAGCTTCTTTCGAATCCTCTCGCGGATTTTCTCGACGCCCATTTCAGCGAAAACCTCTAAAGGGTGGTAAACCTTCACCTTACCCCGGTACTTATAATCAAAAACTTCCCAGATCTTTTCTTCAAACCGGCATCTTGCTCCAGTTCCGAAATTGGCGGCCTTGAATCTGGAAAGGCAGGCCGGACAGGGAGCGATCAATTTATCCAGGCCGTCTTTTTCAGCATGAGAAAGGTTGAGGACGGGAAGGGCGATCGATAAGAGATGGGAAGTCGCATGGGCGGATGAAGCTCCGCAACAAACCCAATCCTTGACTTCGACGAGGTCCATTCCTAACGCCTTCGTGACATATTTGAGAGAGAGATGATAATCATATCCGAAAGAGCTGAGAGAGCACCCCGGGAAATAGCCATATTTCATTACAAAGCTCCTTACATGAGATATTACTAAGGAGTCCATAATTGATTAGACATATTCTTCCAAAAATCTCCCCTCCCCTCGGTGGGAGGGGATGAAGGGGAGGGGGGACCCAAAAGGTCTTCATCTTGTCCACCCCCACCCTCGCCCTCCCCCATCGAAGGGGGAGGGGATTATTGGATATGGACTGATTAGTAATTTTTAAAGTTCAATAGTCAAATTCCAAATCCAATCACCCGTCCCCTGTCCCCTCGAGACTGTATCACAATAGCGGAATGATGAAAAATGTCATGCTGAACTTGTTTCAGCATCTAATAAAATCAATAAATTACGAGACCCTGAAACGAGTTCAGGGTGACAAGAAACGAATTACGATACAGCTTCCTCAGGGGAGAGGGATGGAGTGAGGGGACCTGAATTTCGTTCGTTGAGGGTCTGAGCATAAACTTAGTGTCCCCCGTGCTCTTGTACGGGCACGGATTGCTCTTTCTCCAACTTTTTTATTCTCGCCATCACCTGACGCAATTCTTTTACCCCATGGCTTTTGTGAGGAAGGAGTTTAAGCTTTCCCCTCAGCAGCATGGGAGAGGCCATGTCGATATCTTTAAAGGGTGTCAGCATTGCCAAATGGATGAGCAGGGCAAGGCCCAGGGGATACACCTTTCCAAAACGTTCCACAAGGGCCATAAAGATGCGATGCAGGGCAGGAACGGCAGGGTAGGGGTTATAGTAATCGACCTCCTTTGAACACTCCCTCAATCCATTGATGAGGCGAAGGATGTTGATGTCCTGAGGGCAACGCGTATTGCAGGTCTCGCAGGAAAGGCAGACCCAGATGGTGCCCGACCAATAAATTTCCTCGGACAGGCCGAGTTGAACGGCTCGCATCAGTTCATGAGGCTTCATCCTCATGGCATAAGCAGAGGGGCAGCCCAGCGTGCATTTCTTGCATTGGGTACAGAGCAGGGCATTTTCGCCCGTCAGGGCCTCGAGGTCTCGGGCAAATTTCAGATTCTCCTTTGAAAAAGCGATACTCATGAATTCTCCTTTTCCCGCATTCGTTCAATGGGGGGCGGACTCTTTCGGCAAGAGGATGGTAAAGGTGGTTCCGGCCCCCGCTTTGCTTTCAACGGAGATGGATCCCAAATGGGCGGCCACAATACTCTTCACAATCGAAAGTCCGAGGCCTGTCCCGACAATCTGGCGCGTCTCCTTTGTTTTCACACGATAGAATTTATCGAATATCCGTGGAAGGTTCTCCTCTTCAATGCCGATCCCCGTGTCGGAAACAGAAGCCTTCACAAATCCCCCCTCCTCACTCAGGGCGACCCAGACCTTCCCGTTTTCCGGGGTGTATTTAATCGCGTTGGAGATGAGGTTGGTAAAAATCTCCTCCATGCTGTTTCGGTCTGCATGGATCAAGGGGATCTCGGGGAAGCAGAAAATTGAAGGTCAATTTTCTTGTGTTCAGCCTCCGCCCTCATGAGGTCCACCACTCTTTGGATGACCTCTTGAGGGAAAGAGGCTCTTTGTATTGGACCATCTTTCCTGCCTCGATCTTGGAAAGATCGAGAAGGTCTTTGATCAAGTCGAGGAGCCCTTTGGTTCTCTCTTTGGCCCGGGAAAGGAGCTGTTCCTGTTTTTCCGTCACTTCGCCGGCCATCTTGTTCAAGATGACGGTCAACTGCTGTTCGACGGCGGCGATGGGCGCCCGGAGCTCATGGGTGACCATGGCGACGAATTCCGATTTCATCTTATCGAGTTCTTTCAGATAGCTGATATCCTGGAGGACCGTCACTGCGCCCATGATTTCTCCGATGTCGTTTCGTACGGGAGCGGTATGGGCTCGAAGATGAACTTCCTCCGCCGTCTCCGACGCTCAACTCCTGGGAGATGGAGGTGAAGGTATTTTCCACCGTCTTGAGGCTTTTGTCGATGGCGGAGGCCAATTCCGGAGGAAGATGAACTTCTGTCAGAAGTTTTCCCAAAAGGTGATCCTCGGAAAGCTGAAGCATACGGTTGGCGGCCGGGTTGGTCAAAACGAGGGAACCGTCCTGGTCACACACCAGGACCCCGTCTCCCATGGAATGAATGATGGTCTTGATCTTGGACTTCTCGGTGGCAATATCACGGAGTGATTTTTCACGCTCCTGCCGAAGAAACGCCGCTTCCTTTTGAAGGGCCCTCCTCTCCAATGCCCTTTTTACGACGATGCGGAGTTGGTCCGGAGTGAAGGGTTTGGCGATGAAATCATAAGCCCCCTTCTTCATCGCCTCGACCGCCGACTCCACCGTGGCGTAGCCCGTGATGACGATGACGAGAAGGTCCGGGTCCGTTTGAAGGCTTTGCTCCAAGACCTCCATCCCGCTCAGGCCGGGCATCATCAGATCGAGGAGGACGACATCAATCTCTCCCCGGCGGGCTCCGAATCTCATCCAGCCCTTTTTGCCCATTCTCAGCGGCGATGACCGCCCAACCACTCTTGGAGAGGATCCGTGAGCAGCCGTCCCGTATCGTCTGATCATCGTCGACGACCAGAATGTTCGTCTGACCTGACATTCAAACTCTAAGAAAATTCGAAATTCGAATATCGAAGCTCCTCAATTCAAATTCTGAAAACTCAAAAAAGTTTCGAATTTTTGCCATTTGAGCATTGTAAATGCTTGCGCGAACCGCTTCGGCGATTTCGTCTTCGCATTTTCATTTGGCCAGGAGGGTTTCAATCCGCTTGACCAGCACGTCAGGTTCCACAGGCTTGTCAATGTAGTCGTCCGCCTCCGTCTCCATTCCCATCTGCTGGGTGAAACGGGTCGTGGGAACATGCGATGCGACCGCAGTCAAAAGGAGGATCGGAATGTGACTCCATTTGGGATCGGATTTCAACTCCCTACAAACGGTATAGCCGTCTTTCTCGGGCATCATCACGTCGAGGACCACCAGGTTCGGGCGCTCCGTCTTGACCTTTTCAATCCCTTCCTTCCCGTCATAAGCGGCAACGACTTCGAACTTCTTGGACTTCAGGATCATGGTGACCGCTTCGACAAAATCCGAATCGTCGTCCACAATCAAAATCTTTCTTGCCATATTTCTTCCCTCCTTTTGACCAGGAATTGATACGTTCCACGGCGCCAAAAAGCGCCGCTTCCTTCGACAAGCTCAGGACACTGAGTTCATCGAAGTGCAGTATCAACCCTGAGCATACCCCGGGCTTCAGACCGGGGAGTCGAATGGGTTGATTGAACCAGATCGCTCAGCTTCCTATTCTTTCCTCCCCTTCGTCGGTCGGGTGGATGGCGGGCTGCTTTTCCTCCGCCCCGGTCCTGTTCACCGGAGAGACGGGGAGCTCAATCGTAAACGTCGTCCCTTCTCCCACTTTGCTCTTGACAAAAATCTTGCCTCCGTGATCTTCGATGATGCCGTAGGACGTCGCCAGGCCCAATCCTGTCCCTTTTCCGACATCTTTTGTCGTGAAGAAGGGTTCGAAGATACGAGAAAGGTTCTCTTCGACGGATGCCTTCCCCGGTGTCGGTGAACTCCACCAGGATCGCGTTTCGGTCCGAAGCGGGATGGGTTGTGATGGTGAGTTCTCCGGTTTCCGTGCATGGCCTCCGCTGCATTGATGATGATGTTCATGAAGACCTGCTTCAATTGGCCGGCATTTCCTTCAGCCAAGGCCAGAGAGGGGTCGAGGTTCTTGACGATCCGGATGTTATGAAAGAGGGCCTGGTTTTCCAGAAAAAACAGGTCGTCCGTAATGGCCCGGTTGATATCGACGGGCTCCATTTTCGGCTCTGTCTGCCGGGCGAATTCCAGGAGGCTTCTGACAATCTCCTTGCAGCGTCCCGCTTCTTGAACGACCCGCGCCAGGTCCTGTCTCTTGGGATCCTGCTGGGGGAGGTCTTCCATCAGCAAGCTGGAGTAGATCAGGATCCCGCCCAGAGGGTTGTTGATTTCATGGGCAATACCGGCGGCCAGTTTTCCAAGAGAGGCCATCTTTTCGGAGTTGACCAGCTGGAGATGGGTTTCCTGGAGTTTTCTCTCCATATTGAGCCGGGGGCGCAGGTCCGTGAAAATGCCGACACTGGCGATTGCTTTTCCCTTTCGGTCGAAAATCAAAGCCGCCGAGAGCTGGATCGGGATCTCTTCCCCGGCCTTATTCATGACGGTCAAGGGAACGGGGGAAAGTTTTCCGACACCGCCGTGATCCAGGCTTCGAAGTCCTTCCATGATTTGGTTGGCCATTCCCTCCGGATACAGCCTCGTGATATGGATCTTCCCGATCACCTCGTCAGCCGTATAGCCGGTGATGGATTCGGCCCCCTTGTTGAAGATCAGGATGTTCCCTTTCATGTCGGTGACAATGATTCCATCGACCGAGCTTTCGATCAGGTTTCTTAAAAATTCGTTGGCTTCCCTGAGCTCCTCTTCGATGCGTTTTCGGTCGGTAATATCGAGGTTGACTCCCTCGTAGCCGACAATCTCTCCCGACTCGTTTCGGATCGGATAGGCGGTCAACAAAACGGTGATCTTTTCCCCGTTCTTTTTCTTAAACTCGACTTCCATGTCTTTGACACAGCCTTCTCTTTCGACCCTCTTCATAAACATGTCTCGATCTCCCAGGTTGACATAGACATCCTGCGGGAGGTCTTTCCTGAGGAGGTCCTTCTTATTGGCATAGCCCAGCATATCGAGGAGGGCTTGATTGCACTCGATGAATCTGCCTTGCTTTGAGCTGATGAACAGGCCGTGCCTGACCCTTTCGAAGAGGGTCCGCAGTTTCTCCTCAGAGTCTTTGAGTTCCTTTTCACATATCAACCGTTCCGTGATGTCGCGGATGTAAGCATAGGTCTTCACATCCCCGTCGTCGGATCTTGCCGCGGCAATACAGACCTCTGCATTCTTGACCTGGCCCTGGGGGGTTGTAATGACCATTTCCATGCAGAACTTCTGCCCGAAGCCTTCTCCCTGAGTGAAGGATCCCGTCCAAAATTCTTTGTTCTCTTTTCCAATGATGCTGATAGAAATCCTTGCCGATGAGATCTTCCCTGGGAATTCCGGTGATTTCCGAGGCCATCTGATTGGCAAACAAGATTTTACAGCGATCATCAAACACGAAAATCCCGTCATTGCCCATTTCGACAATCTTCTCGAAATGCCGGCTCGCTTCCTGCTGAGGCTCCGCGGCCGATCGAGAAGGCCTTCTTTTGTTCATGGGCGCTCTCGTTTTGCTAGTCCTCTTCCCCTTTTTGGCGACTCGGTCTTTCATGGCTCAGCGGCGGCCGATTACCCGGCAGCGAAGCCGCGGCCTTTGGCCGGATGTGCCCCCGGGCGTTCGTCAGGTGCTGCGGGCCTTACCCATGGGGCTCTACGAACCCGCCCGTTCAAGGACTGTAGGGATGAGTTGTTCCCACCCGATTGGAATAATCTGAACTCCCTGGCATACGGGTTTTAACCGGTGGATCGTCGCGCTTGCGATCTCAACACTGGCCTCCCGCTTATCCGGTGCTTTCATCAGTCTGTCAATGTCGGTCTCGGGAATGAACGCGCCTTCGACATGTTTATTGACATACCTGGCCATGCCGACCGATTTAAGCAGGGTGACGGCCGCAATGATCGGGACTTTCAGAGGGGCTGCTTTCTTTATAAAGATTTCAAAAAGCCCTGAATCATAGACCGGGGAAGCGACAAAAAAATCAACCCCGAATCCGATCTTCTTCTCCATCTCGACGACCTCAAGATCCATATCCTGACTCGTTGCTCTCAAACGGATCTGCGACCCCACACAAAATTGAGGCTTTCCCTGGAGCTCATTTCCTGCCAGGTCGTAACCCTCCTGGAGACGCTTCACCGCACCCAGAAGCCCAAGGACGTCAAGGTCGAAAACAGGCTTTGCTTCGTAATGGTCTCCGATGGAAGGGGGGTCTCCCTGAAGGACCAGGACGTTATCCAGCCCCAAGGCAGAGGCGCCGAGGAGGTCCGACTGGAGGGCCAATCGGTTCCGATCGCTACAGGAGAGGGTGAAGATCGTTTCCTTCCCCCGGGCCTTCAGTAAGGTACAGACCGAGAGGGAACCCAAGCGCATGATTGCATTCTGAAGGTCCGGGATATAGATGGCGTCGACGCGGCCGTTCAGTCGATCCGCCTGCCCGAAAAGGTCAGCAAGATGGTTGCCCTTGGGCGGCTGGAGTTCTACGACGACAACGAATTTCCCGGATGCCAATCGTTCCTTAAACGACATAGAATTCTCCTTTGCCCCGTTTAGAAAATATTGTACTTTCTAACGGGATCGACCTCTTCCCGAAGTGTACGATCTCCTCACTTTGCGTATCTTTTCTTATAGGCTTCCTGAACCAATGTCCCCTGGGTCTGATTTCGCCATTCTCGTGCGGGTTTGAACTTCAGAATGTTTTCGAGCCTGTTCTGCTCCTTCAGGCGCTTATGAATCTCGAACCAGGCACACGGAGTTTCTTTGTTCACCTCGCACTTGCCTTCTCGAGAGGTGCCCCCACAGGGCCCGTTAAACAGGCTCTTGGCACATCTTGTGATCGGGCAGATCCCCCCCGTGTCCGCCAGAACGCATTCCCGGCAGGTGCGGCAATTTTCCTCGAACCATCCGATATCCCGGTCCACCCCGACGAACACGGTGTTCAAAGCCGGGAAGACCGGCCTCTCGGGATATCGTTCGGCAAGAAACTGGACTCCGGCTCCGCAAGCCATGGACAGCAGGGCTTCATAGCCCTTGGCGATCGTCATCCAGCTCCGAATAAAAATCAGCATTGCACTGTCGTTCTACGGTAAATCCCATCCGCCTGAAAGGAGACTCCATCCTGCTTCAGGGTATTCTGGAGTTCCTCATTTAAGAGTCCGACTTCCCGTTGCCCGCCAGCCATGCAGATGGAGGTACAGCCGCCGCAGCCCACATTCAGAACCTTCTTGAAGCTCTTCATCATCTCTTTGATCTCGTCAAAAGGCTTTTTTTCCGCAACAATCATTTTCTTCCTCCGGCACCGTTGATGCTGATTACACCGATTCAGAAAACGAGATTCCACCGATTCTTTTAAAATCTGTGTAATCTTGTTTGGGTAATCTGCGTAATCATTTTTTTACATGGCATCCTCCGCAAAAAAAGGGGCCTGTCTTCTTGTTCTCTTTTAGAACCTTCCTATGGCAACCGATGCACTGGTCGTGAAAAGCCTGCTCCAGGTTGAATCGCGAATTCGGTCGGTGACACGCAGAGCAGCGGATGCCCTCTTTCCCTTCCTCCAGGGAGCCTTCGTCCAGGACGTTTTTCCCGTCTTTATACAGATGATGGCAGTCCTTGCAGGAGATTCCTGCTTCGGCATGACGATTATGAGGAAAGGGCACCGCCGGTCGTGTTTTTTTTCCCGAGACCTGTGAATTGTCCAATACGATCTTGTCCGGCTGTGCGGAGAGGCGTGGCGTCCAGATGAAAGCCAGGACAGCAGCAGCCGTGATCATCAAGGCCTTGCAGCCTATCGTCTTCATACCCATTCTCCTTCGGCGACCCTTTTCTGCATTACAACCAACTCTCCGACGAAACCTCGTCAAGCTGGGGATAAACATCCTGAGACCTTAAGACGCTTCGAGCAAAGGCGATCATGCTGGGAATGTGAATGCCGATGGGGCAGTAGCAGCGGCCGCAAAGCACGCAGTTTCTCCACACGATGCCCTTCATCTCCGTCAACAGCTTTCGGTCCACCTTGCCCTTTTTCTTATACAGTTTTCCCAAAGAAGAGATGGCTTTATAAGAGGGCATATACTGAGGATCTTTATGATGCGCCATGTACAGAAAACAGCTTTCGGCACATAGACTGCAATGGGCGCAATGGGATAGATATCGTTTCATTTTTCCCTTTTTCCGGTCCAGCATTTCTTTTATCTGTTTCGTATCGACCGGTTTCACTTCTTGAGGGGATAGACGATCTTCCATGTCGCAAAATCCTTTCCGTTACCAGGTCCTCTCTCCACGTGCGAAACTGTATTCATTCCCGACGAGGAAACGATAGAGGAAGAAGAAGAGCATGTGCCCGAGTTTCGTAAAAGGGATGGTGATGAGCAGGACTTCTCCCGCCAGGATGTGGACCGTGATCACCGTGTCATAATTGAACCACTGGTGGTACGCGACATACCCTGTCAGGAAGGGGGCCAGGGCAATGAGCAAAACCACATAATCGTACAGGGATGTGATGACTCGGACCCGGGACAGAAACAGGCGGCGACCAAGGAAGAAAGCCACGCAGATCAAAACGATCAGGGTCAGCACATCGGTCAGGAATTCGGGCAGACTCCAGAGACGAAGGCCCCAGGACTGATCCAGGAGGATAGTGTGCCCGAGTAGAAATACGGGCACCAGGATGAGAAAGACATGGAATACCGACGTCACAATCGTCATGAGAGGATCGGTTTTCCACAGGGTTCCGTTAAGAGCGGCAAGGCAAAAAGCCGCCCATTGTCCCGCCGTTTTCTTTTCACGTTTCACTTCCACGGGGGGGTAGATCCATTCCTTTTTCTTGGTCAATTTGAAGAACTGAATGAGTTGGAATATCAGCCCCAGGATAAATATGGCAAAAGCGATCGGCACCAGTTGTCCCCGAATAAAATCGTACATGAATCTCTCCTTCTTACTTCATCTACTCCTCATCTAAACCTGGGGTCTGGGGATGAGCTTCGCCCGTTCGGCGATTTCCGGAACCCGGTGCTCCCATTCGATTGCCATGAGATGGATTCCGTGCACCCCCTTCATCTCTTTGAGTTCCTCAATCTGCTCGACGCAGAGCTTGATTCCCTCATCAGACCCTTTTTTCGCCTGCACAATCCGATCGATGATCTCGTCAGGAATGATGATGCCTGAAACGTTCTTCGCCATATATCGGGCCATACCTCCTGATTTCAGCGGAGTGACCCCCGCCAAGATGTGGACCTTTTCAGTCAGCCCTAAATCGCTGGCCTGTTTGATCCATTCCCGGAACCTTTTCATATCGTAAATACACTGGGTTTGGATGAAATCCACACCCGCGCTGACCTTTTTTGCCAAACGATGAACTCGCCATTCAAACGGTTCGGCAAACGGGTTCGCAGCCGCGCCGATGAAGATCTGGGGTGCCCCATCGATCGCGTCGCCGTTCAGGAACTTCTTGTCATCGCGCATTCCCTTGACCATACTGACGAGCTGAATGGAGTCGATGTCGAAGACCCCCTTGGTTAAGGGATGGTTGCCAAACTGCTGGTGATCACCCGACAGACAGAGCATATTCCGGACGCCGTGAGCATAAGCTCCCAGGATATCGCTCTGCATGGCGATCCGATTGCGATCTCGGCAGACCATCTGATAGTTGGGTTCTAACCCTTCCTGAATGGCGATCAAGGCGGCCCCCCAGCTTGACATTCGCACGACGGCGGTTTGGTTATCCGTGATGTTCACAGCATCCGTGATGCCTTTCAGGTAGCCTGCCTTTTTCCGGATTGCCTCTACGTTGGCTCCCTGGGGAGGGCCGAGCTCACCCGTAAAAGCAAAATGACCTGCTTCCAGTATTTTTTCGAGACGACTTCCCGATTTCATAGACGTGGACTTCCTTTCTTGGAAGGTTGTGGAACCTTCAGCGCCTGACTTTATCCGCCTGCGCCAAAGATCACGGCCTTTGGCCGGAGATCAAGGTGTCAATCGTTGCAGAATCCGCCATGAGCCGAGGTTGGAGTGCCCCCGCGGATTTTGCCGCAGGCGGGTATCTCATGGAGATCCCACGGATCTCCATGCTTCTCTATTCGACCTTGGGCCGGGGGGATAGCCCCGCCCCTTCCACAATTCGAGCAAACTGTTCTTCAAGATCCATCCCCGTCAGATGGATTCCGTGGATCCCTTTCATTTCTTTGAGCTCTTTGATCTGTTCGATGGCGACCCTGATTCCTTCTTCATCGGGATCTTTGGACTTTGTGATGCGATCGGCTAACCCTTCGGGAATGGGAACCTTGCGCAAGGTTTTGTCTTTGCATTGTAAAATGATTCGGTCTGAATTTAAAGGACTGATTCCTGCAAGGATGTGGCATTTCTCGTGGAGCCCTCGATCCTGCACCCGCTTCATCCATTCCTTAAACCGCTCCATATCGTAGATGCACTGGGTCTGGATGAAGTCTGCCCCCGCACTGACTTTCTTGCCTAATCGGATGGCTCGAAATTCGAACGGATCTCCGAATGGATTTTCGACCGCACCGATGAACAGTCTGATCTCCCCCTCGATCTTTTCCGCGCCACCCAGGAGGGTGCCTTGATCCCGCATTGTCCGGACGCAGTCGATCAGTTGGATGGAGTCGAGATCGTGCACATTCTTTGAATCGACCTGGTTTCCGAAGGAATGATGATCCCCGGTGAGACAAAGCACGTTTTTAATTCCCAGAGCCGCAGCCCCCATCATCTCGCTTTGAATGGCGATCCGATTCCGGTCGCGGGTCGTCATCTGCATGACCGGTTCCAATCCCATTTGAATCAGAAGAGAAGAGGCGGCCAGGCTTGACATTCGGACAATGGCCGACGGGTTATCCGTGACATTGGCTGCATCGACACACCCCTTGAGGAGGCCTGCTCTTCGTTTGACGGCGCTGACGTCGCTCCCCTTGGGAGGGTCGAATTCCCCGGTGACCGCAAACATCCCTTTCTCCAAAACCCTTTCCAGATGACTCTCCGCTTTCATGCCTTAAGATCCTCCCTCGCCATCCTTCTCGGGCCACGATCCCTTGATTCTGCTCCCCATCGTTTGGCCGGGATGATTTCTTCAAGCTTATAGAGTTGGCCCAGACCGCTGAGCCGGTCATAGATAAGCTGCCAGGCACAGTCCGTCTCCGGGTTGACTTCGCATTTCCCATTGGACGGGCCTCCGCAGGGTCCGTTGAGTAATTGTTTGGCACAGCGTGAAATCGGACAGACCCCGCCCGTCTTTTCGAGGACACAGTTTCCACAAGCCTGACATCGCTCCTCCCAGACCCCGTGTGTGATCGTTTCTCCCAAGAAGGTGGTATTGACACCCGGAAAGACAGGAGTCTTTGGGTAATGGCGCACCAATGTCTGGACGCCCACGCCGCAGGCGATAGAGACAACGGCCTCGACCTTCTCAATGGTTTGAGACATTTCTAAAGCGAACTCCGGCTCACACTGACGGGCGGGTGTGTTTTCCAGAACGTCTATCCTTTTTCCCATCTTCCGCCTTGCCAGTCTGAGACCGGAGGCCAGCAGTTCCACCTCTTTTTCACCTCCTGCATGACAGACCGTGACACAGGCGCCGCAGCCCGAAAGCAAAATCCGATTATAAGGATCGAGGAATCTCAGAATCTCTTCCAGAGGTTTCTGTTCTGCCTTAATCATTCGTGCCTCCAGCGTAAATAAATTCGAAATTCGAATGTCGGGCGAAGCGTCCGCCTCGGACCAACTCGAAACAAATCCGAAATTCAAATTTCAAAAATTCTAAACCTTTTGTTTGGGACATTCATATTTTGAACATTGGTCTTTGTTTCGTGCTTCGGATTTCGCGATTCGAATTTACAATTTTTCTGCACACGGATTCTGTCCCATCTTCTTCAGTTGCTCTGATTTTCGACGAAGCGCCTCTGCCACCTTAACGCCGCTGTTGGTAGCGAGATGGAGAATCTCAATCCTTTCTTTTTCCAGGCCGATCTTCTCCAACATCCGGTGAGCGAAGGACAGGCGGCCTTTCGCACGCCTGTTTCCCTTCAGGAACTGACAATTCTCTTCATGACAGGCGAAAACAAGAACGCCATCCACTCCCTTTTCCAGGGCTTTTAGAAGGTAGATCGTCTCGATGCGGCCTGCGCAAGGAACGCGGACGATTTCAATATTCCTTGGAAGAGTTTGCTTCAAGGCTCCTGCCATGTCCGCAGCGGGATATCCGGATTGATCGCAACAAAAAGCAACGATTCTAGGATCGAAATCAGCCATGAGAATTCTCCATGGAGTAATGGAGTACTGGAATGGTGGAGTATTGAGTCAAAGGCATATACAACAGCACAAGCCTCGTGCAGTTTGTCATTCCGGGATGACTAAGCCTGCCCCGTACTTGATACGGGACTTGATACGGGGGAACCCATAATCCTTAAGACACCGGTCTCCTGTTTTCACAGGGACAAGTCTGGATTCCTGCTGGAGTTTACCCCGTACTTAATACGGGGCAGGAATGACATTTCCTGCGATTAAAGTTGCTCTGTGTAAAAAAACAATGTTTCCATCATTCCAACATTCCATCGTTCCAGTTGATTATTCCATCAATCCCATCTGCGCATAGATCTGGCCGTCGGTGAGGTGGTGAAGGGTGATGGCCTTCGCCGGGCACTCCGCCACGCAGATGCCGCACCCGTAACAGGAGGCAGGGTCCACCTTGGCCGCCCCCCACTTCGTGTCTCCCCCTGTTCCAGAGGTCATATAGATGTTTCTTTCTCCATATTTTTCAACGCTGATGGCAGAGTGAGGGCAGAGTCTCGGGCAAGTATAGCAGACCGCACATTTTTTTGGATCCACTTCCGCCACGGCAAGGTCGTAGGTGTAGGTTCCTTTCGAAAGGAAGGTCTTCACCTCCTGGGCCACGGCTCTGGCCTCGATCAGCGATTCCGAAATTTCCTGAGGAAATCGGCATGCCCCTGCCACAAAGATCCCTCTCCGGTTCGATCGAGATCGGAGAAGCTGGGGATTGTCCTCCATCAGAAAACCCCGGTTTCCCGGATGGATTTTAAGAAGTCCTGAGAGAGATTTTGTTTCCGGCGTGGGGACAAAAGCCTCGCTCACGATCATGAGATCACAGAGGATGGAAATGGGCCATGGGTCCTTTTTTTGAATGGGCGCGGTGTCTTTGACATCGACCTGAATTTGTCCATTGACGATGGAGAGCTTGGGGGGATCTTCATATTTGAAAAAGAGCACACCCTTTTCTCTTGCTTTTCGATACAGGCGCTCCATCCCGTCTGCAGCCACCTTAACGTCTTTACAGAGGATAGCGACCTGGCATCCGAAGTTTTCCTGGAGGACGAGAGATTGTTTAATGGCATTGATCGAATCGATTTTGATATCCTCGTTAACTTGGTCAAGAAGATAGACCACTGTCTCGACTTTCTTGCCATCCCATTCAATAAATCCTTTGTTTGTTTTCCATGGTAATTTTTCCATTTGCGAGAGGGTGATTACCTTCCGATGAGAGTAAATTCCTTTCGTTTCTTTGAAGGATGTAAAACCAGTAGCCACGACCATGGCTGATGGAGAAAGAATCGTTTCTTTTCCATCAGAGTCAACGAGTTTCGCCTGAAACCTGCCCAGATGCCCATCGAGGCGCTTTAGCACGCTCTGTGTGAGAATCGAAATGTTGGAAGTCCCACTCACTTGAATAACTTTCTCTTCGAGCCAAGATTCAGCTTCTTCACGGCGATTGTAAAACCATCGAAGTTCTTCAGCTTTTCCACCAAGACATTTTCCCTTTTCGACAAGAAAAACATGAATCCCCGAATGGGATAGTTCCTGAGCGATAGAAATCCCAGTGATCCCACCTCCAAGAATCAATACCTCGGGTTTCAACGGTAGGGATCGGGTCTCGATGGGTTTAGCACTTAGGAGAGCGCGAATGGTTTTGGAAATGAGGGTCCTGGCGCTCTCCAGAGCTGTTCCTTCATCCGGCATCGTCCAGAGGGCCTGCTCACGGATGTTGGCCACCGCAAAGAGGTAGGGGTTGAAGGGCAGGGGAAGTTTGATTTTTTGGAACGAAGTCTCATAGAGTTTTGGACTTCCTCCAATAATAACGACCCCCTCGAAGCCTCCTGTTTCGAGACGCTTCCCTATTCTGTTCAAAGCGTCAGGCGAGGCGAGGTTTTCCTCTTCGAGGCAAAAGGCGATTTCCGGAAGTTTTTTTACGTAGTCCGATATTTTTTCTCGGAAAGAAGCAGGGATGGATCCCTGGACGGCGTCGATCAAAATCCCGATTCGAACCATTTAAGCCCACCCTCTCAAATGTTGCTGAACGAGAAAGGCAACAGACTTCGCATGAAGAATCGAACGATCGATGTCTTTCGGGCCGTTGCAGGCGCCCGCGACGAAAACGCCGCTCTGGAGTGGAGGGGAGGCAATAAAGCCATCCTCCGTCAAATCTAACCCAAAAAGCGCGGTGAGAGGTCTGGCCTGTTGGCTCAACACCATCCCAACGGAAAGAACGATGAGGTCGAAAGGATTTTCTACGACTTCTCCCTTCTCCGGGTCTATGAATCGGACCCTCAGTGTATCCGGGAGAGGGGAGTGGTAGACTTTGGAGGGGAGACTTCGAATGAGGCGGATCCCCCTGTCCAAACGACAGGAATCGAGGAACTCCTGGAAGGAAGCTCCCGCAGGCTGGATATCCGTATAGAGAAAGGTGGTTTCTACCTCAGGATATTGGTGACGAATCGCTTTGATCAGACGGAGTGCGTAGGCGCAACAGACCTGCGAACAGTAAAGGTTTCCAACCGATTCATCCCGGCTGCCGACGCATTGAAAAAAGGCTGTCCTTTTCGGAAGTTTCCCATCAGAGGGACGGGAGAGGGCCCCCTGAAACCGAAGCATTTCATCAAGATCCTTTGCGGTGATGACATCCTTGTATCGACCGTATCCGTACTCCGCTTTTCGAGAGGCATCAAAAGGATTGATTCCTGCAGCGATGACAACGGCCGAAACCTCTAGGTCGATCCTCTCGGTTCCCCTCTTTAGGGCGACCTGGTGTTTCGCGCCGTTGTTCTTCACACCGGCCACCTCGGTTTGGGTCAGGATCGAAATGTCCCGGCGTTGATGAATTTCAGAAATTCTCTTGTCCGCCACGCAGGCAAAGCACTTATTGCATGACTCGGAAGCCTTGCAGCAAAGGGAGGCAGAGAGTCCCCCAGGGAACTCTCCTTTTCGACGAGCGTAAGAGGGACTCCTGACTGAGCTAATTCCAAAGCCACCGTGATTCCGGAAATTCCGCCGCCGATGACCAGGACGTCCCCGCCCGATGACAGGTCGACCTTTTCTGTCAATTCATCTTTCCTTGTTCGATTTAGCCCGCGAAGCTGGAGTATTGGAGAGATGGAATATTGGGTCGAAGGCTTTCATTTCTTTGATCCAACATTCCAATACTCCATCATTCCAACATCCCGGCCTTTAGAGTTCCAGCCATGAATCCGAGTAAAGAGACTTGGCAATCAAGACTCGGGTGGTCTTCGCATAATCCGCTTCTTCTTTACTCAAGGATTTGAGATCGATTTCTTCTCCGTCCATGGCGCGGTAAACCAGCTTTCGGAGTTCCGGCCGTCCCCCCGATGCGAATTTCTTGAGGTCGGGGTCAAAGGCATCCACAATGGCGGAAGCCATGCCGTATCTTTCGAGCATCATCAGATAGGTCTGGTTGAGGATGGGCCGGAGGTGTTCGGGGGCCCCGTTGGATACGTTCGAAAGGCCACAGGTCGATCTCATCCCGGGGAGCACTTCCTGAAGGTCCTTAAACATCTTCATGAACTCGACACAGCTGGGAACCTGAACCTGGCTCTGTGGGCTGGTCACCGGAGTGACAATAGGGTCCATCCAGACATCCTCGCCCGGGATGCCGAATTCCAAGCATTTTTGCATCAATTCCGCAGCGAGAACTCCCCTTTCATCAGCGTCTCGGGGGAGACCGGAGGGGCCCCAGAGAAGAGCGACGAGCCCCGCATTATATTTGGCCGCGAGGGGAAATTTGGCGTCCATGCTCTCGGGACGGGCCATGATCGAATTGATCACCGCCTTCCCTTTCTTATTCTTGTAAACTTTTAGCCCGGCTTCGATGGCTTCTGTATTGATGGTATCCAGGTAAAGAGGCGTATCCACGACCTCCTGGACGATCTTGATGATCCACTCCATCAATTCTCCGCCTCCCTTCCGGGCAGGACCAAGATTGATGTCAATGAAATCGACCCCTGCTTTGGCCTCGGCAACGGCCAGCTCCTGGATGGGCTTGGGATCTCTGTCCTTCATGGCAGTTCCAATCTTCTTGACCATCACATTGAGATTTTCTCCGATGCGTAACATAACTCCCTCCTTCATTTGAGTGTCAGTGTCAGTGGTTAGTGTCAGTTTATGAAATGCCTGAAGTGAAAGAAAGTGTCTAAAAATTCGAATTTCCGGCTGAGACAATCTGCTTTACTGACACTGACACCAACACTGTCACTATTTTTTGCTTTAGGCTCCCATTTTCAAAAAGGCAGGTAAGTGAGCGGCCTCCCTTGGCCCTATTTTCACCTCCCAACCCTTGCCCAGTTCTTCTTCGAGGTCTCCGCTGACGGCTGCAACGGCTCCGGGGATGACGACGCGACGATGTTTGACTTTCTCGGTGATGCCGCTTTTCTTGACAAAGGCACCGATAGCATCGCCGACGAATTTTCCTGCGGCCCAGGCCGTCAGAACAGAGAGGCCCTCGGTATCCATCACGAGAAGCCAGCTTGCCACCCGGCTCGATTCAACCTCCCCGGAGACGATAAAATAGGTCAGAGAGAAGTTGGTGGTGATGAGAACGGGAGAATCTTCGGTCGGGTTTCCGATGGGGTAGATCCCTTGCTGCATCATCATCGGCCGCTGAGGATCCGTATAAATATTCAATCGTTCCACCAGCAGGGGAAACATGCTTTCTCCTTGGAAGTCAGAAAGGACGATAATGGCCGCATACTTTGAGATCAGCGTTGCTGCAATCAGGGCCTCCTTCAGCGGATCCTTCGTCATCTCACAAGGGAAGGCAATCGTTGGAAACCCGAGGGAGCGATTTTTTTGGTTGAGGGCTGCCCGGCGGATGTAGATTTGATCTTCAAAGGTTTTGCGAAGCGTCCTCGATCCAGAGTCAAGAACAAGGTCTTTCAAGCCTGCAGCGATCAATTTGTCGGAAAGTGCGATTAATCCGTCGAGCGTTTCGGCTTTGACCGCCAAAGGGCATTTGTTTTCTTTTGCCAAGTTGGCCAAGGCATCGCTGTTTCCGTTGGTTGCCGCGTAAATCAACGGAACACGGTCCGCGCACGCCTTCACCCCCGCGGTCAAGGCATCCACTTTGTCGCTCATCAAGATGAGGGCCGCATCGGTTTCAGCCTTCACCTTTTTGGCCAGGGCCTCAAACTTACCGGGGTCCCCGGATTCATTCTTGATCGCCACCAACTCGGGCCGCAGGGTGAGGCCGACCCTTTCATATTTTAATTCCTTGAACCGCTTCAATCGCGCGTTGACCTCTGCGTCGGGCATGGCATCGCTGATCAGAATGGCAATACCGGGTTTGTTCACAAAGGTTTTCTCATGACGGAACAAAACCGTTTCTCCGCCCACCTTGACCACATTTTCACCCGAGCCGATGGCGAGAGGCCGAATGGGCGGGGCCGCTGCCTCGGAGAGCAGGGCCTTCGCCTCCTCCGACACGTAGGGGCAGGAGGCCAATTCCGCTTTTCCAGCGGCCAGGTTCATGGCAAAAGCAAGGCAGGTCGGGACACCGCACTCCTTACAGTTGGTTTTGGGTAACAGCTTAAAGATTTGGATTCCCGTCAGTCCCATGATTTCTTCTCCTTTCGAGCTTAACTTCGCAAGGGGCAAAGAGCATGGAGCATAGGGAAAAACTAAAATGGTTTAACCCTATGCCCTAGTCCTTTGCTCTTGACGTTTTTTGTTATCCAAGAATCGGGTCCATCGAGAGGGCCGGATGATTCTTCTCCGTCAGGAAGGGAAGAATCTCCTCTTCCGTCACCCCAATGGTTTCATCTGCAATCATATCGAGCAGGTTCGGAATGCCTATTTCCGCGGCTCTTTTCTTCAACCGCTCTCCAATCTCCTCCTTGAGGATCTTGGGTATCCAGACGAGTCTTTTGAGACCCCCGTCTCCGACGAGCCACTTCCGCTGGGTGATATTGTACTTGCTATGACCCACAAAACCCGGCGTCACTGCACCTCCGCCGACTGAACCTGCCAACGTCGTGAACTTCATTCCGCAGGGGGTCATTCCCATGAAATCCCGGTTGACGGTCATCACCCCGTTGCACATCGGAAGAACAGCGGCAATGCATTCACAACAACCGCAAGTGGTCATCGGATCGTAAACAAGACTATAAAAATTGTAGTGATCGATCTTCTGACGGGAGGCCTTGAACACAAAATCATTCACACCCTTCCACTGGCCCAGTTTTGTATCGATCATGTCGCCCTTCTGAACGGGTTGGTTGGGTCCGGTAGGATTGATTTCAAAAGCGGCTTTGCAATCCATCCAGTTGTAGGCACCGCAGAGTCCAGTCCTTTCCGGGCTGATGACACAGACATGGTTGGGCGCAAAGGATTGGCAAAGAGTACAGGAATAGAAGAGGTCCGTGGTCTCATCAGTCATTCCTTCGATACGGGCATCTCTTTTTTTATAAACATCTCTTGCTTTGCCAAGCATTTCCTCTACCGCCTTGGGTTCCGTATAAACTTTGACCTGAACTTTGTCGAAAATCGCTCCAAAGTCCTGATGGAACTTGGCATGGAGGATCTTGCCCAGATGGGAGAGACGAAATCCTTTCTCCACTGCTCCCTTGCCGACTCTTAACCAGGCGATATCTCTTTGACCGATGTGCATGATCCCCTGGGCATAGTTGATGAGATGATGGATTTGGCGTTCCAGAATCGGCTCAAAATCCTCTTGCATCTGTCGTCCAGCCACTTCCGCGACAATGGCAAGGGGGAGTTGACCGGGGGGCGTTATCTTATCGAGGTCAGGACCGATGACATCAACCTTTCCGTCCTCCACTTCATCCATGTTTTTCGAGGTCACCCATTCGACCGCATGGGTTCTACCCCCGCCACACTCCAGATAGATATCCTCTCCCCTGACCCGCTCCCCTTCAAAGGCAGGACCGTAAGAGACGGGGATGGGCACCGAGGCCACCTGCACCTTCAAGCCCCTGACCTCGACGGCCCTCTGAACGATCTGATCGTGAGGGATGTTGGAGACTACGTGCTCGTAGGTACAGATGCCGGTGGGGAGAACCTCCGGAATAGGGGTATCTGCGATCGTCGGGAATCCCCAGTTGATGGCGCCTGCGGCGTTGGCATACCATTCGTCTGATACGAATCCGAGGGGCATGACAAAGGCGAAGGTTCGGTCCTTGTTGTAGATCAAGATTCTTTCGAAAATCTCCAGGTTTGATTCCGCCAAAGGCCATGGCGACACGGCAGGCAAACCCCATGGCAAACACGGCAGCAGTGATATCCGGCCCAAAGGAGACGAGACGGGTGGGCCATCCGATCTGAACGCCTGCTTCGACCAGCTGCTCGGAGAAGCGCTTACCCTCGTTCTCCGCACACATGAAGATATAGAGGTTTTTCTCCTGAAGTTCGATGGCAATCTTTTTTGCGATCTCCGGCGAGGGCGCGGCACCCACGATCGCAGCAAATCCGGGCGCGGTTCCATCCACGAATTCAACGCCGCGCTTGCGGAAGATGACGTCGTCGGCAGCTCCCAGCCAGATGTTGTCGGGCAGGGGGTCTTCCTGTTTCGTGTAAAAGTTGGGGGCTTCCAGGTACCGGATGGATTCGATGATCTCCTCGGCAAAGAAAGTGGCCATTCCCGCATCGAGAGCGGGTGCCAGGTAAGGGAGAGAGACCTTTTCTTTGACGAGAGGGGGCAGCAAGTTCCGGCAGCGATCCAGACACCGGCTTCATATCCCCGATCTTCTGGACGGGAATTCCAAGCATGGCATATATTACGGGGAGATAGTAGGCTGTATTCGGAAAACCCACCTCCTGATTCGGTCCCCATTTCTCGAGGGCCTCCCGATATTTCTTTTCGGCCCTTTCGACGATCTTGTGAGCACCTCTGATGGCAGCAGATAAAATAATTTTTGACACGTTTGATTCCTCCTTTTCTCATCCGTGTCCATGTCCGGCATCCGTGTCCGTTTTTGTTTCTTGCAGACACGCGGCACGATGACACGCGACACGTGTTTTTATTTTTTAGGCGGCATCCAGTTCACGGCGCTTGGCCATATCGAAGAGCACGCGCTCTCTGGTTTTGTCGATGCCCAGGGCTTTCCGTTTCTTGTCGATATGTTCAATCATCAATTTAGCAGCCTTGAGGGGATCGGGTTCGAAACCCCATTTGCCCTTCACGGTATTCTCGAACTCTTCGAAGAGAAGCTTGGTGACCTCTTCACTGCCTGTGGTCGGCCACGTCGTGCCGAATACGGTGTAGACCCCTGACGCGACAAAGTAGTGGCCGATGGCAACGGCCTTTTCGCTCATCCACTCCAGGGCTGCTCCGGCTGCCGGAAGATCACTGATGTCGTCGCCTAAGCCACCCTCTTTGACGACGGCGGTGGCAGCCATGAGGATTCGGCTGTTGTCCACGCAGGCCCCCATGTGAAGAACGGGTGGGATGCCGACAGCCTCACAGACCGAGGCAAGACCGGCGCCCGCATACTGCCGGGCTGCCTCCGGGGTGAGGAGCCCTGCTTTGCCGCAGGTCATGGCGCTGCAACCGGTGACCAGAACGATCACGTCATTTTTGATCAATTCCTTGATCAAGGTGAGATTGGGATCGTCATGGGTCACTCGTGCATTGTTGCACCCGACCACGCCGGCGATTCCTCGAATGCGGCCGTTGATGATGTTGTCGTTGAGAGGCCGGTAGGAGGCACGGAAGACCCCGCCCAGCAGGTAGTTGATCGTCTCGTGGCTGAACCCCACGACCTGGTCCGTGGTCTCGGAGGGGATCTCGACATTTGGTTTTCGGTTCTTGAAGTTCTGGATGCGCCTCCATCAAAATCTTCTTTGCCACATTGGGAGCATCATGTTCATCAAATTCAATGTGCGTCGCCCCGTCGATCTTGGCCTTGGCAGAGGTCGTGATCAGCTTGGTATGGTAGCACTTGGCCACCTGGGCCAGGGACTGCATCTCGCACTGGACGTCGACCACCATGGCGTCGACCGCGCCGGTCACGATCGCCAGCTCCTGCTGGAGAAAATTTCCGGCGACCGGGATGCCGTGCCGCATCAGGATCTCGTTGGCGGAGCAGCACATGCCGGCCAGATTGACTCCCTTTGCCCCGACAGCCTTGGCGGCCTCCTGAATTTCAGGCGTATTCACCACGTCGGCAAGGATCTCAGGAAGCAGTGGCTCGTGACCGTGAACGACGACGTTCACCTCGTCCTTTTTCAACACGCCGAGGTTGATCTGGCCAAAAACGGGGACCGGGCTTCCGAAAAGGATGTCCTGAAGCTCCGTGGAGATCATCGACCCTGCCCACCCATCGGCCAAGGAACACCGGGCGGCGGCCATCAAGAGGCTTCTGTAATCCTGGTCCACCCCCATGTGCGTCCGGTGCATGAGTTCGACGACCTCCCGGTCGATCCCCCGGGGGGTGATTCCCAGTTTTTTCCAGATCTCCTGCCTTTTGAGAGGAGCCCTTTTGATGAAGAGGGGTTCCCCTTCCTGCCGTCCAAACTCGGCAACGGCCTTATTCCCTACGTCGATGGCGATCTCTTTCACCGACCGGTCGCCGATTTCCACACCAAAATCCATGGCCACCTGGTAGAGTTTCTGCTCGTCTTTAAGCTGAAATCCGGGGACATCCCCCTTCGCCGTCGCCAGAAAGACTTCGGAGATACCGCGGGCATGGTCGGAGTGGGCTGCCGTTCCGGCGGCCACCATCCGAGCGAAATTGCGCGCTGAAATCGTCTCTGCCGTCGCGCCGCAGAGACCCGTACGCTTGGCCTTTTCCGTGCCGGTCTCACCCTTCTTTTTAGGAGCGGGAACGCGGCAGGGCCCCATGGCGCAGTTCTTACAACAGCTTCCTTCCGCCCCAATCGGGCAGGGTTTCATGGTTTCGGCCCGGTCAAAAATTGTCTCACATCCATCGGCCTGAGCTTTCTTAAGCATTTTTATTGTCGCCGGATCAATACTCTTCTTTTCGAATTCTGTCATTTTATCCTCCTTTATAGTCCTCTCCCTCCTCAAATCATTATTTCGCCATAAAATCAGAAATCATCTCCCGGACCAGTTTGATGGCCTCGGGATGTCTCATCACCAAAACATCAGCCCCTGCCAGAAGAAGGACGACCGCGGTGACCGCTTCCATGAGAATACCCCTCTTTTTGATTTCGCCTAAAGTCGGGGCATCCTCCGTCTTTGTCTTGGCCTCTTTCGTCTTCCAGACTTCCCTGGCCATATTGCAGAGGATGGGGAATTGAAGTCTCTCATCCTGCTGGGTGAGGGCAGCCATCCGGTCTCGTTCCATGACCGAATAGGTATATTCAATTCCATATCCCAGCCCACCCGTGGTCGGATCGACGAGGATCTGTCCGTCCGGAACACCCAGATTTCCCAGCAGGATATTGAGCTGCTTGGCCAGGTTGATATCAATCGGACTGGAAGCGATCGCGGTATGTTTGTAAGCGATCGCCCCTGCGCCCACTTGTTTGTAGTTTCCTTCCGCCAGCGGCCCGATCACGAGGTTCATCCCATCGCAGACTTCAGCGACCTTTCGAAGGACGTCGGCATCTTTCTCGGCATTCCCACTCCCCCATACGATCACCGGGACATCCACGGCGCTGGCGACCTTTTTAACGGTTTGAGCGGCCTCATCGCTTGAACGGTTGAGACCGTTAGGGTCCGTGCTGGCAAGCTGCAGGGTGATCAGCTCCGCCCCATAACTCTGGACACATTTCTTTGCCCACGCGACAGGATCATTGACCACATCCTTGAAAGGCTCCAGAGCTGCTTCCGGCCATTCTTCCGGAGGAGCATCGTAGACCTCCATGGCAATCCGAGGCGGATTCGGCATCGCTCCTTCGAAGAGGTGAAAGGGATAGGCCGTCTCCCCACCGATCGTGACCGCCCGGGGCCCTTTTCCCAGCGTGACTTCTTTGATCTTTCCTGTGTAGGTAATTTTTGGTATTTCAAATGCCATGATCCTACCCTCCCTCCGGTTATCTTATTTAGGCCTTGGTCTTTCGCTTTTCGCTACCGAACCATTCGTCGCTGAACCAATAACGCTCGCCGGTTTTGAGGTAGGCAAGCATTTCATCCCGGGTCCTCATCTTCTGTCTCCAGTTGATGGGGGTTTCGGGCTTTCCCTCGTCATACGTGGCCCCTAATACCTTTACCTTTTTTCCATCAAACGCCACTTTCTCTTCCATTTGGTCAGACACGCGATTTCCTCCTTTCTCTAAATAATTCGTGAATTCTCCTGCGGGGAACGGTTTCAAACCGTTCCCTACGACTGTTGTTAACTGATGTTTGCTGCCAATTTGGCAGCCTTCACCGTGTTCATCATCAACATCGTTATGGTCATCGGCCCGACTCCACCCGGGACAGGGGTGATCGCGCTCGCTTTTTCCTTGACTCCATCAAAATCGACATCCCCGCACAGTTTGGCCTTCCCTTCGGGAGTCATTCCGATCCGATTGACACCCACATCGATGACCACTGTTCCTTCCTTGACCATTTCGGCAGTGACGGCCTTGGGCTTTCCGGCTGCAACGATGAGAATGTCTGCCCTCCTCGTATGGAAGGCCATATCTTTTGTGCCGGTATGGCAGATCGTCACCGTTGCATTGGCTCCTTTCTGCTTTTGCAGCAGGATGTTGGCGATCGGTTTTCCGACGATGTTGGACCTTCCGACAACCACGACCTCCGCCCCATCCGTTTTTACTCCCGTTCGGATCAGGAGTTGCTGGATGCCGGCGGGGGTACAGGGAAGATAATCCGCTTCGCCGATCATCAACTTTCCGACGTTGACCGGGTGGAATCCATCGACATCCTTCTTGGGATCGATCGCATAGAGAATTTTTGTTTCATTGATGTGTTTGGGCAGAGGGAGTTGGACCAGGATTCCGTGGATCTTAGGATCCTTATTGTATCGGTCGATCAATTTAAGCAACTCTTCTTCCTGAATGGTCGCTGGCTGGCTATCCTGAATGGAGTAAAAGCCCAGTTCCTTGGAGGTTTTCTGTTTGGCGGTGACATAACTCACGGAGGCAGGATTTTCACCCACAAGAATGGTCACCAGGCCCGGGACGACATTAAATTTTTCTTTTAATCGAGCCGTTTCCTGCTTGAGTTCTCCTCGAATCTGTTGAGCAATTTCGTTGCCGTTGATCAGTTTTGCCGTCATCTTTTTCCTCCCCCCTTCAGTTAATGTCAGTGTCAGTGTCTAGTGTCAGTGTCAGTGCGTCGTGTCAGTGATCGAAAAAGTCATAAGTCGCAGCTGGCACTCGTCACTGGATATATTTGTCAAAGATACTTCTGGCGGCTTGAACCGCCTTTGACTCCAATGGCAGTTGAAAAGTCGGTTTGCCCTCGGAGTCGTACCGGTAAATTTGTTCATCGGCAGGAAGGATCCCACCCAATTCGAGATTTTGTTTTTTCACTTCTTCAAAGATTTCAGAGCCCGGTTCCCCCTGAACTCGATTGATGACCAATACCTCATGAACGATGCGAAGATCCAGTTCATGGATGAGATCTCGAATCCGAGATGCGGTGAGGATTCCTCTTTGGGTGGAATCCGAAACGATGAAAAGAAGATCCACATCTCGAGTTGTCAGCCGGCTGAAATGTTCCATCCCCGCTTCGTTATCGATGACGATATATTGATAATTCCCGGTGAGAAGATCCAGGCACTTTCTTGCTAACGTATTCGCCGCGCAATAACAACCCGGTCCCTCCGGACGTCCCATCGCGACCAGGTCAAATCCCTTTGCCTCGGTGAGTGACTCTTGAACCTTTAATTCGAACCAGATGTCCTTGGTCATCCCGATGGGGACATCCTTCTTCATCATCTCACGGGCATCCCCGATGGTGGATCGGATATCAACGCCTAGGACCTCATTGAGGTTCGAATTGGAATCTGCGTCCACCGCCAGAATCGGCCCTTTTCCTTTGTCGAGGAGAAAACGAATCACCATTCCGGCGAGGGTGGTTTTGCCCGTTCCTCCCTTTCCTGAAACCGCAATCGTAAAACTCAAAGTCGTCCTTCAACCATCCTCTCCGGCCGAATTTCCCTTCTCATCTGATACAGCCTTTCCGTCACCCGGGGGAAGGCGGACACATCCGTGTGGGGAAGGAACATCGCTGCAATGAATTCACTCATAAACGTGGAATGATTACTCAGTTCGAGGTTCGTCATCATCAAAGCGATTCGTTCGGTTTCCTTCAACAGGTTCTTAGAGAAGGAGAGAAGCCTTGCCCCTAACAGGGAGCCATTTCCGACAAAGATAAATTTCTCGATCTCCATCTCCGGGAGGAGACCGATGAAAATCGCCTTTTCCAGATCAAGATGGCGGCCAAAGCCCCCCGCAATGATCACCTGCTCAAGGTCCCTAAAACCCAATCCGACGCTTTCCAGCAAGACTTTACAGCCTGCATAGATGGCGGCTTTGGTGCGAATCAGGTTTTCGACGTCGATCTCCGTCAGAACGATGTCCTCGTGGATGACGGTTTCTTCTTTTCTTGCAAGGATATATTCATAACCATCCGGCCCGCTTCGGACACGATCTGTGGGAAGGTCCCTTCGGAACTTCCCGTTCTGGTCAATCATCCCTGTCTCCAAGAACTCCGCCACGGAATCAATCAGGCCCGACCCGCAGATACCGATGGGTTTCGACCGTCCAATCGTAAGGATCATCGGTTCGAAAGTTCGAGAATTGATGCTGACCTCTTCAATGGCACCGCGCGTTGCCCTCATCCCGAATTTAATGCCCGCGCCTTCGAAGGCCGGGCCGGCAGAGCAGGAGACGCTGGCCATCCAATCTTTATTTCCGAGGACCATCTCTCCGTTGGTGCCAATGTCCATATAGAGGGTAAGGGTTTCCCTTTGGAAAACGCCGGAGCCCAGGATTCCGGCCACAATGTCCCCGCCTACGTAGCTGGCTACCATCGGAAAGATATAGACATGGACGTGGTCGCCGATATTGATCCCCAGGTGAACGGCCCTCACCGGGGGGATGAAATTGGCCGTTGGAACATACGGGGATTCTCGAATGTATTTTGGGTCAAGCCCCAAAAGAAGTTGAGTCATTGTCGTATTGCCAGCAATGACCAGATGGGAGACCAGGGATTGATCGATCTTGCTCATCTGGAGTAATTCCTGGATGATCTTGTTGATCGTGGAGACAACGACCTCCTGCATCTTTTTCAATCCTCCAGGCTTCTGGGAATAGACAATCCGTGTGATGACATCTTCGCCGTAACTGATCTGGGCATTATAGTCCGAAGCTTCAGCCAAAGCGAAGAGGGTGGACCCGTCACAGAGTCCCCCCGGACACGCATAGACCACGCATCCATTGAGGTCGAGGAGTTGGCCAAAGACGGTCGTCGTTCCGATGTCTATAACAATTGAATAGTTCTGATGGGTATTGTCCCCGGGTTCCACGTTGACCAGTTTATAGCCTTTCTTCGTCTGAACCAGTGTGGCCGTGACCTTCCAGCCCGATTCGCGGAGGATGCGACCCAACTTCATGATCACACGGAAATCCGCAGAAATCCCTTCGATGCCATGCTGGCGATCCAGCGCATTGATCAGACGGGTGAGGTCGCTCACATTGTCCTGAAGCGTGGGAGGGTCGAGCTGAACACATTTCTTGAATACCGCGGGGTCGACATCCCAACCCTTCACGAGCTGGTAGATATCCTGAGGAGACAGAAGGTATTTGTGAACCCCCCGGTCATCTTTGAGTTTGAGAACCGATTTGTCCACCTGGGATTCGAGAGGAATTTCAACCTCAATATCGCTCCGGATCGAAGTCAGGCAGGCCAGACGATACCCCTGGTCGTACTCCCACTGGGGTAATTTTGGGTGTCTTGGAGAATCGGCCGTCCCGCTCAGGATTCTGACTTTACATTTCCCGCAGGTTGCACTCCCGCCGCATGAGGCATTGATATGGATCCCCGCCTCCATGGCGGCCTGGAGAAGATTCTCCTCCTCATTTACGAGAATCTTTCTTTCACTCGGCAGGAAAGTTACAGTATGTTTCGGCATGAACTTAAATCTATTATAACCCGGCCCCACCTTGATTTCGATAGAGGCGGGGCCGGAAAATGACGTTAAACCACGGAATCGGTAACGCTCTCTCTTCTTGTCAAAAGAGCCCGCTCACTTTTCCGGTATTCACATCCACATCGACCCTTCTGTAAGCAGGATCCGAACCCGTTCCTGGCATCAGACTGATCATCCCGGCCATCGGACAAAGGAACTTGGCGCCCCCGAAGATCAGGACGTCACGAACGGGAAGAATCCACCCTTTGGGCACCCCCTTGACGGTCGGATCATGCGTCAGGCTTAAATGGGTCTTGACCATCATGGTATTAAAGTCTTTCAAATTGGGATCGGCCTCAAATCGTTTGGCTTTGGCCTCAGCGTCGGGAGTCCATGAGACACCGGCAGCCCCGTAGACTTCTTTGGCAACCTTTTCAACCCTTTGACGGAGGGGCATTTCAAGAGGATAGAGAAATTTGAAATTGGGTTTTTCTTTGCAGGCTTCCATAACCACGTCGGCGAGCTCCAGAGCTCCATCTCCACCCTTCAGCCAGTGTTCAGAAAGGGCACACCGGGCTCCTGCCTGCTCGGCATATTTTCGGACCATTGCGATTTCATCTTTGGTATCGGTGTGGAAAGCGTTAATGCAGACGACCGGATTGATGCCTGATTTCCTGATCACACCAATGAGGTGAGTCATATTTTCAATTCCTTTCTCAAGGAGTCCAAGGTTTTCCTTGGAGTACTCCTCAGGAAGGGGACGTCCCGGCACGACTTTTGGCCCGCCGCCATGCATCTTCAGAGCTCGAATCGTTGACGTCAGGATTGAAACGTGTGGCGTGAGGCCGCTTAGCCGGCATTTCACATTCCAGAATTTCTCAAAACCAATATCCGCGGCAAAACCGCTCTCGGTGACATGGTAATCGAACATCTTCAGGCCGATGCGGTCACCGATGATGGAGGATTGCCCGACGGCGATATTGGCAAAAGGTCCGGCGTGGACAAAGCAAGGCTGGTATTCCGTGGTCCACAATAACGTGGGATTGATGGTATTCCTCATCCATGCGCACATCGCCCCTGCTACCTCGAGGTCTGTCGTCGTGACAGGCCTGCCGGACTTATCGTAAGCCACGACAATCTTTCCCAGTCTCTCACGAAGGTCTTTCAAATCCCGGACGACGGCAAGGATGGCCATGAGTTCTGAGCTCACGGCGATACCGAATTTGGACTGCATCGCAAAGCCATCCATTTTGCCGCCGAGGCCAATTACAATGTTCCGCAAAGCTTGAGCACAGAAATCCATGATCCAGCCCATCTCGACATTGGTGGGATCGATGTCGAGGCGTCTGAGCTTCCGCTTTGCCAGCTCCGCGTCGTCATAGTTTCGTTCGTGCTGCATCCGGGAAGTCAGAGCGACCATGGCCAGGTTGTGGGCGTTCATAATATCGTTGATGTCCCCTGTCAGACCGAGGGAGAACTCCGTCATCGGAATGAGGAGAGATTTTCCTCCTCCAGCCGCCGTTCCTTTCACGTTCATGGTTGGCCCCCCCGAAGGTTGGCGGATGCAACCACCGACGTTCTTCCCTCTCTTACCCAACCCCTCGATCAAACCCATCGAAGTGGTCGTTTTTCCCTCTCCCAAAGGAGTCGGTGTAATCGCCGTTACCTCGATATACTTTCCATCGGGCTTATTCTTGAGCCGGTCCATTATTTTCATAAAATCGACTCTGCAGAGCTTCCCCATAGGAATGATTTCTTCTTTCTTAAGTCCGAGCATCTCCTGGGCTTGGTCAATCGTAGGCATCTCTTCTTCCGCGATCTCTGCAATCTGCCAATCCGCCAATTTCCTCGGATCAGCATCCATATACTTTTTTGAAATCTTGGCCATGTGCTTTGCTCCCCCTTTCTTTTTCAAATGGTTTTATGATTTCGTGTCTTTCATTTGCGCCGACTCGCAAAAGTTCAACGATGATTCCGGGTTTGGATTCGAGAATCCCCCCTCGTACTGCATAAATTGTCGTAAAAAAAGATGATGGTGATTAGTGGCTACGGGCAGCTGAATTTCTTATTAGATTCTTTATGTTACACTCCACCCAGCATCTTTTCCATATAAACTAATAGGGTCAATTTGTCAAGCAAAATCCAATACAATTTGACTTAAGTTTTTACAACCAGATGAATTCTTTGGGATAATCAAACACTTGCCCTTCCTCAGCAGAGATTCTTTCTCCATCATACATAGGGGGAGACGGATTTAACTTTTCCCCTGCTGGAGAAACCTTTTTAATCCTTTTTTGTCCAGCCTGGAGAGCCCGAGTTGTTTAACCCCTCTGCCGGTCTTCCAGTAATCGGTCCGATTGATAACGGAGGCCAATTGAATGACAGCGTCGTGAGTCGGGGTGGGAACTCCAAGAAGGTTTCCCAGCGTCGCGATGAGAACCATTCCGTAAGGAACATCTTCGGTCACATATCGGTCTTTCAAATGTTCGGGACCTTTCATCTTGATTCCCGCATAAATCCCGTCTTTTCCGAAAGCGGCATCCATGCTGGTGTTCAGGATCCGGTGCCGGCATTCCTCTTCCGTCTCGCCCAGGTTGTAGTTTTTGAATTCGAGGTTGTCCCAATGATAAAGCTGATAGCCCAGGGCCTTGCAGAGAGAGAGCCTTTCCTCATTGAGAGATTCATAGGTTCTTGCCACGGTGGGCGTCATTCCCTCGGCATAAAGATAGAATTCGCCTCTCGAATGTTCAATTCGTGTCGCGCTGAGAAGAGTGGCGACCGGATGCACGATGGGGTTGGGGTTATTGATGGCCGCTTCCAAAACATCCCTGGCAGGATGAATCATAGGAAAGTATTGCCTCAGTTTAGGAATGATTTCTGAGGTTTTCTCCGATGGGAAGACACCTGTGGGAAGCATGACCGCATTGATGAGCACCGAGACATGGCCAGGGCCCTCGAGCCTCGCACCATAGGGGAGGGTGCAGCTTTCAGCGAAGGCAATTTCTTTCTTCACTTTTTTTTGCCTGAAGATGTTTATGAATTCAAGGCTCCCTCCTGAACCGGGCATGAGCACGATGATTTGTCCGCTCCGGACAAGAGGGGCACAGACTTCGGCCATGGCTTTATGGCCGAACGCAGGGACGATGACAAAGATGACCTCCGGCTCCTCGAGGGCCCGTCGAAGATCGGTCGTCACGAGGTTTAATTTGGCGACTCCATCCACGGATACCCCGTCGATCCGGATCTCCTTTGTCCGAAAGACCTTTTCAAGAGGTTCGGCAAACCCCGGGAGTTCGAACAAATTAACCTTGATTCCGGCGAGGGCAAGGTTCGCTGCCACGGCATGACCGCCATTCCCCCCACCCAGGATCGCCACCGGCCCTTTTTCCATTCGAAAAAAACCCGAGCTTTCGATTTTGTGCCTTACACTAAAATTACTCCATCTCTGGAGAAAAAACAAGAAAGTTTCTATTCCGTTTCTTTATGATCCAGATGGAGACCAGTAGGTTGAAAATGCATGACTGAGGTGTTATATAGATTGCCGGTCATTCTATTGGGGATCCCCAAAAAGGGCGGTTAGGACAAGAGATCATTTAGTAAAACAAAGGAGGAGAATTTATGAAAATGGAACGTTTCTTGGCGATCTTTTTCGCGGTGGGCGTGGTTCTGGGAACGAGCAGCCTGGGGATGACTGCGGAGGTGAGTCTCAAAGATTATGACGCGGTGGTTGTTCAGGATCTTGAAGTTCCCTCAGGCTCGCCGGCGCCTGAGTCTGCAGGAATGCAGATGGCCGAGAAGGCAGTTTACCAGATTAAGAGGTATAACCAGAGTAACAAGCTCTTCGACACAGTCGTTAAACAAGTCGGAAAAGGAAGCCAAGAAACCCCTTCCGGGAAAAAGGTCCTCATCATAACGGGAGAAGTAAGGGAGTGGACGCCTGGAACGGTTGGGGGGCGTATAGGGCGGTCCTTCATACCAGGCGTTGGAGGTCATGTCGGTTCGGCCTATTTTGCTGCCCACTATAAGTTCATCGATAAAGAAAGCGGAAAGGTTATCTATGAGACCGACCTTCGGACATCGTCTACAGGTTCGAATGATACCGTAGAGTACGCCATGGATAGAAACGGCGAGGCCTTGGCCAAGGTTATTACCAAGGCCAAAGGGAAGTAAGCTTTACCGTTCGGCCGCGCGAGGCTTCACCTTTTAAGGTGTAGAAAAAGGCGCGGCTTCGCGCGATAGACCTTTCGACAAGCTCAAGCGACACTGAGTTTATCGAAGTGCAGCGTGAACCTTAAGCTCTCGGCTCGACTGAGCTCGCCGAAATCTCGGGTCGAAGGCAAGTCCGAGCCTTTAGGTCGGGGTTTGAATGGTTCACTCGTTCACTCATTGACAGAACGCCGGGATCCAATTCAATCCGATCATGATGACGGGGGCAGAAATGCCCCCTTTCTTCTTCATATGGCCTTTTCCAGTCTCCCACCATTTGGTTCCTATACGGCATTGTAACTCGCCGAGTTTTCGACTCTTGCAATCTTCACGGTCTGTGAATTGATTTACTTCCATCCAATGGTTACCTTTTTTGTGAGGGGTAACGATGAGTATGAAAAGTTCATGGTTCTTTCGTCTCTTTGTGCTTGGCTTGCTGTGCATATCTGTGAGTGCCGCGGGATGTCTTTTCACCGGCGGAACGCCTCCATGGAGCGGAAGCGGCTTTATCAGAAAAGAACTCCTGGAATACAGGAGAGCTGCTGTCCTGCCCTTTCAGGGTGACCCGAAAGGCGAGGCGTCGCATGCCTTTGCGGAAGACTTCCACGAGAAGTTTCCACAGATCGGGCTGGTTAGGCGGGAGGAGGTTTTGGGGGCTTTTCAAGAGCAAGAATTGTATTCGAATCGGATAGACGAAGCCACCAGAAGAAAGATTGGCCAGGTCTTCGGTGTGCAAGCCCTCATCGTAGGGAATGTCTATTATCCAAGCATTCTCCGTTGGTTGTTGCAGATTCAGGTGATCGATGCCGAAAGCGGACAGATTACAGGACGCTCCTTCGTCGAGATAAATTACGCCGGGGCAGAAGGAGTGAAAGAAGCCTGCAAAATTGCGGTGAAGAACCTGACTCTTAGATAGTTAAAGACGCCATGGTGCGCATTCACCTTACGCTTTGACATTCAAAGTATCGGATGACTGGTATCCTATGAGCGACAGCAAACCCCACCGCAGCAAAGATCATGGCAGGGTGGCTCGTACCAGCAACAATCATACAGATCGCCCTTCACCTTTGTTTTTTTCTCACTTTTTTTCATTTTAATTCTCCCTTTTTAAATTTAACAACTGAGCTCAAGAAATCAAGCTCAAAGGAGAATTCAGCTCTCTCCAGAGACTAACCTTAGTCCTAACCCGGAACCATTCCACCTTGAGAATTCCTCGGTCTCAATACACGATTAGGAAAACCTGATATAGGACTACGGTCATGTAGACGGCACTGATCCCCCAAAGAACGGGCATCACGGGCCGGAATTTGCTATGGAGACATAGTAAAATCAGGGGGATGGAGACCGTAAAAAATTTCCAGATCCAAAATTTGTCCCCAAAGAGTTGAATGGCAGAGCAAACCACGGGGTTCATCTCCTGCCCGCCATCCCTTAGAATCACCATGGTCAGAAATGCGTCGAGAACATTCAAGCCTAAAATCACAACGAGAAGAAAAAGTAATCCCGAACCGTAACGGTCTACATACCCCCCGGTTTCTTGATCTTTACTCCGCCGAAAGATCCTCCTTCGACCTGCAAGGATAAACCTGCTGAGTCCGCGCGTGGGGTGCCTTCTACGATCTTTTAGAAATCGTCTATCCGATTTTCTCAAATGGAGGTGCCCCCGTTATGGCTATAGATCCGGGTTCGCGCCTTTTCCATCCGGGACAATCCGGAGAAGTGCCGCTTAAATTTGATATAATAGCCGTTCAGCATGTTAAGAAATTTCGACGCGTAATGATACTCTTCCCAACACTCCCAGAAGTGACCCATTTTCCAAACGATCTCCGTTTCCACCCTAAAGCTCTCATACTCCGTGCCTATTGGAAAAGAGATTTTCATATGGATCCTCTTTCCAGGAGGGAGGTGTTTAAAAGCTTGAACGCAGAGGCAGGCCGCCGCACTTACTGGAATTTGATCGCTTCTCTCGAGACCAACAGGCAATCCGATTAAAATCATTGGGATATCTCCTTTTCTTGATCAATAAACGAATGGAATTTCTGGCTCGAATTAAGATCTGCTGACAGGCCGATTCGAATCCCGGTCAGTCTCCAGATGAATATTCTATCTTGTCAAATGAGTTGAATTCATAAGTTTCCATATGAGAATGGTTTTCTTAATACTGAATATTAAGTGCAATTGTTTGACTTTCTTATAAAGACCTACTTTTCCGTTTGGCATCTGTTCCCTCCCAAAAATGAGAATGACCTTCTCGATCGCCCTTGCTACCCGAAACGCAACGGGCTTCCCGATTTTCTTTCTAAGCCGATAATACAGGGACATGTTTTTGTTAATGAGAAAGCTTCTCATCCGGCCCTCAGTCGGGTTAAAAACATTTTTTGTGTCCTGGTCTCACACTAAGTTCTGGGCGAAAAGTCATGTTCGTTTCTCTTCTTAAAGAAGAGCAAGACCTGTACCAAATGGGGCCAACACTTCCTTTGATGTCAACTGTTACAGGCGGATGACAATTCACGACAATTCATATAAAATTCCTCTAAACTCGAAGGGTGATCAAGGAGAGAGCGAAGTAGAAGTGATTTTCACAAAAATCCCGAATCCTTTCCCCCAAAAGAGGAATAGTTTTCCTGTCTTTGTCCGGCTCGGGGATGCTGCGACAAGGCGAGTTTCAATCATCTAACAGGGATGGCGTATCCAAGGGGAGGGCGCTCGGTCCTTCGCCAGGCGAATTTCCCCGCGAGGCTTTGAACCGCCGGGGAAAACAATTGAACCAAGGACTTGAAATTGAAGGAAGTGATGACTAAATATAAATTGTTAAACGGGCGCCTCATTGGCGCCGGAGGTTCAAGAAGTTTAAACGGAAAGGAGGAACGAAAAATGAACAAAATGGAAAAAGTTCTTTTTGTGCTTGGATCCATTTTTTGCTTAGTCTTTCTCGGCAGTAGCGCTTTTTCCCAGGGCTACAGCAGTGAGTTCCCTGCGGGAACCATCGGACCGACGTATGAACCGACGGGGTCGGGTTTCTACGAAGCCAGTTGGTTGATCGGTCACCGTGTGAGGACGACGACCAATGGCGCTTTGGGGCAGGTCGACAGCCTCGTGATCGACAAGACGAACGGACGTGTTGCTCTGGTCGTCCTTTCGGGTGTTCCGAACATCGGGGGTGAGGCACTGCCCATCCCGTTTAGCTCGATTACAAACATCGGTGCAGGAACTTGTGACTTCAATCCCGGCGGTATGGAAATAGGGGTAGCTCCGGGTGCCTATTATCTGAATGAGGACCCGACCGTTTATGCGCTGACGTATCATTCGAGCTGGTCTAAGTTCTACGGCCTCCCGTCGGTGATGGATGCTGCCTGGCTGACTGAAATCTACAGGCACTATGGTCAGCCCCCTTATTGGACCGAAAGAGGAGCAAAAGCCCCAGAAGCGATGGAGCTGTTTGAAACGAGTAAACTCATGGGTGCGACGGTTGAGCTGCGAGATGGAGGCACGGCAGGTCGGATCAATGATTTTGTCATTGACCCATCGGGTGGGCAGATCGCTTTCTTAGTCCTTTCCGATGTTTCCGGAAGATCTACCGATTTGGTTGCTGTTCCGTTCGGTATTGTATCCGCTCGGGGTGGCGATATCTTTGTGCTCGATACCACCAGGGAGCAGCTGGCATTGGCCCGCGGCTTTGACGAGTCCAACGACCTGAGCCGTACGCGATGGGCCGGAGACGTCTACCGATACTTTGGCCAGCAACCATACTGGACGGAGCCGATGGAAATGGCCCCTGCCTCTGAAGAATCTGAGGGGATGATGGAGTAAATCCAGAGAGGACCGGTTACTAGAAAAGAAGGCCCCCCTTTGAGAACAGCGAGTGAAATGATTCCTCGCTGTTTTTTTGTGGCCCCGATTTTAGCCAAGCCTTGCCATGCGACGACCGTAGCCATGGAGCGCCATCGGGTCGTCTGGATAGCTGCGCGATTAACGCTCAAATCAGGGTTGACGTTTGTGCGATGGTTGATGTTTACCTGAACGGAATGGTGGGGCCAATCCCAGTGCCCCCAGGCATGCCCCGACGCTCTACCCACGACGATCCTGGGCCAGAATCCGAATCCCCTGACGATCACTATCCCCGGGGAGGGGGGAAGAAAAAGGGAGAAAGGGCTTGGGCAAGACCTGCTCCAAGGCATCCGAAAAATCCGATTGCCTCAATCCTGCCAATCTGGTAAGCTTCTCTGAGACGGAAGATCCCCGTCGGCAGGCTTATCCTTTAGGGAAACTCCCGCATGGACGAGAATAGCATCCTAGAGCAGCTTGAGGAGCTCCTTCAAAAGTTTGGCGTGCAAATTCGGCATGAAACCATCAAACAAGATGAGGATTCAATCCACGTCGTCGGGGGGTTGTGCCTGCTCAGAGGAGAGTATGTTCTCATCATCGACTCTCACGCTGCGACGAGGGACAAAATTTGGACTTTGGGAATAGCCGTGAAACAGTTCGACTATGATCAGATTTATATCCGGCCTGTTCTCAGGGAGTTATTGGAAAAGATGCCTGATCAAAGTCGGTTGAATGGGCGATAGGCGCTGAACGAAAATCTGGCCTCCGCCGTTTCCCTCCTTCTTGGCCGCCCGCGGCCGCCCCTTTGTGCCGATCACCCTTCTGCCCGTGGGAGAGGACTACGGAGGGGCAGGTTCCCAATTCTTGTTGACACCCCGGCCCTAATTGAATACACTTCTACTGGAACGAAACCTCCGTGATCAGATTTTCATTGGCAGGTTGGTCTGAGGACCAGGAGTGGCCCCTTCCTGAAAAGGGAGGAGGGTTCCCACATTTAGCAGAGGGGAGGTGAACAAAGGATCTTTCCTTTGGCCCAAGATGATCGAAGATCAGGAGCGTTGTTTAAAGTGCGGGAAACAGGAAGGATTGCAGGGCGTGGCTGTGACGATCGGGAGGAGGACATTTCATCTCTTTTATCTCTGTGCCCAATGCGGAAATGTCGGCATGGAACGATTGCTGCAAGTCATTCGCTCATACCAGGAGAAAAAACCTGATTCTGAGGGTCCTTGAAGGAAGCGGCTTAAGGCAAGGGAAGTTCGGGGGAAGAGAAAGAGATCAAGACGGCAGACCGGAAAGCGAGGCCCATGGAGAAGGTCAAGATATTCGCGATCGTATGCAGCATCTTTTTGATTGGTTGTTTTGCCTCCACCCGGTCTAAACTTCGAGCAGACCCGGATGGGTTCAGGGATATCAAGTGGGGAACCGAGATATCCACGCTGAAAGACATGGAGAGAATGGAGCAAGATCAATCATCGAATAAGGACCTGGTCTGGTATACGAGAAAAGGAGATCTCCTGGCCATCGGTAAGGCAAGACTTGAAAACATACTCTACTCCTTTTGGATGGAAAACTTTGAGGGCGTGTGGATTGGTTTCAGGGGGGACGAAAACTTCGACACCCTTAAGAAAGAGTTGTTCGACCGGTTCGGAAAAGTTCTTGAGTCCGAGGAACTGGTGAGAAGAATGGATGAAGAGGCAGGGAAGGGACCCTCTTCGATCAGACACGCGGAGGAATTTTATGCCTGGTGGGGCCAAAATACAGAGATGACGTTGTCCTATTCCCGAGACCGCCATCAGGGAACCCTCAATATCAGCTCCAAGAGGGTGAGCGAAGAGAGAAGAACCTATGAAAAACGAAAGGAAAAATAGGGCGGGAAAGCGAAAAATATCGGGTTTTAAAAAGCCCCCTGCTCAGAAGATCTTTTTCCTTCGCCACTGCTTCGGCCGGTCGCTGGGGAAAGTAAGCCCGCTGGCATCGACCCCCAGATCGACAGACAGCTTGGCCAGTACGATGGCACAGCTGTACCCTTCCAGTACCGGAATCTCCCAGCCGATTTCGTTCAGGCGCTTCTTGGAGAAACGACTGCAGCCAGAAAACGTCCGAGCATCCGAAGGTGATCACCTCGGCGCCGTCCTCTTCGATCGCGGCGACTGCCTCCCTGACGGCCCGCTCCACGGCCTCGGAGGGTTCGCCCTTCAGCGCCTTCTCCCGTTCTTCCGCGATGGAGGTCTCGTTCTCATGGCCGGGCCTGGCGTGGTAGTAAGTTGATGTTCCTGATGGAAGCGCAGCGGTCGGTGAAGCGGTGGCGGACCACAAGGTCGTAATAGAACATGTTATGGGTCTCGGTAAAATCGATGACGCTGAATTTGTTGCCCAGCATGGAGGCGATGTGCATCTGGGAGAAGGCGCAGGAGGTCACGGGGATGCCATACTTTCGTGCGATCTCCCTGGATTCCAGGAAACCCGGCTCTCCGCCGCCGAGCAGGACGATGGCGTTGTATTTTCCGCTCTCGCAGGCCTCACGGACAATCGGCAATCGGGCGGCCGCAACGTAGCAAAACTCTTCACGGGTCTCCACTGCCCAATCTCCGTACGGAGCGGGCGGCCCCCCGTGAAAGTCCCATTCCACATCCTCCAGCAAATGGCCGATATTGAGATAATTCATCCGCAAGCGATGTTCTTTGGACAAGCCGGGAGTATGATACTTGTCCGCAAACCTGCTGTCCGAGGGCAGCTGAAAGGGCTGGATGAACAAAAACCTGTACTTCTTCTTTTCTTCAGCCATGAATTTTCCTCCGGAACCACCTCATGGATCCGAGAGCTTCGATTCGTCGTTGGCTATCATCAGAAAACCCTTGTCCGTAAGTTCCTTGGCCTCTTTCCACAGGTTCTTCCGGCTCGGGCTTCCAAGAAGCGAGACAATAATCGTTTTCTTCTTACGTTCCGCAGCGAAAACGAAACAGTGCTTTGCCTGGTAGGTATAGCCTGTCTTCCCTCCGATCACCTCCTCATCGGACGACAAAAGCTTGTCGGTGTTTCTAAGGACGATGACCTTCCCCCTTTCTGTCGACACTTCAGCCGCAGGAGTTGCAAGGATCTCTCTCAATTTTGGATAATTCAACGCAACCCTCATAATCCTGGATAAATCCGAAGCAGTGATATGCTGGCCGCTCCCCGGAAGGCCGGTCGCATTGATGAATTTGGTGTTCGTAGCACCCAGGGAAGCCGACTTTTGATTCATGATAGAAACGAAAGAATCTTCCGAGCCGGCGACGGCTTCTGAGAGAGCAACGGCAGCGTCATTCGCGGACTTCAGGAGCGCTGCATAAAGGAGCACCTCAATCGTCACCTTATCCCCTTTCTTAAAGCCCGATTTCAGAGAAGGCGTGCGGGAGGCTTTCGGACTGATCGTGACGGTATCCGATAGATCCGCCTTTTCGATGACGATGATGGCCGTCATCAACTTTACAGTGCTTGCGGGAAGAAGCAAGTCGTCCGAGTTCTTTCCATAGAGGATCTCTCCTGTGGATGCATCCATGATGACGGCTGCCTCAGAGGTGATCACTGCGGCGATAGCGTTCGAATGGGGGAAAACCGAAACGAATAGACAGAAGACCAGCCAGGCCCCAAAAGGGATTGGAATTCTTTTCATAGATTTGTCGATCCGGCTTGCATGAGATGATCGCCCTCCTCTCGGAGCCAAACCTAAGCGATGATTTGTCGAACCCTGTTCCCTATGTTACCAGGGAAATTAAAAAAAATAAAGACTCGATCGTTCGTTTTGCTCTCCCACGACCTGCATCGTCCGCTTCCGCGGTGACGAAACCATTATCACGGTGACTTTAAGGCCTGTATTCGTTCCAGCTCTTCTCCTAACCACTCCGGGTTCTGGGCTGTGCCATCGAAGAGAGAAGTTGTCTTAAAGGGCTCAAATTCGCCGCTCATCGCCACTTCCCGAGTCTTGGCCAGCAAAGAGGTTACCTCCCTGTGGCTCATCGGACGGAACGTGCGGACCGCTTCGAAGGCTTGATCGAGTATTTTCATGCTGTCGATCCCCGTGATCACGACCGATGTGGGCAGACTCAGCGCATAGTGGAGGCACTCCAAAGGCGTCACCGTGTTCGATTTCAAAAGAATACGATTGGCCATGCTCTTCATTCCGAGAACGCCAATGTTTTGCCTGACCAGTTCCGGCAACACCTCTTTCTCGAAGCTCCGGTAGTGAGCGTCCATGACGTTGAGCGGCATTTGAACCGCGTCGAACCTGAACGCGTGCTTCGCCGCGACTTCGAGCATGTAGAGATGAATCCTCGGATCCTTATGCCCCGTGAACCCAATGTAACGGAGTTTCCCTGCCTTGCGCGCTTCCACCAGCGCCGCATTTGCCCCGTCTTCGTCGAAAATCCGGTGAGGATCTTCGTACCGCAGAACCTCGTGGTGCTGGACGAGATCAATATGGTCCACCTGGAGGCGCCGCAGCGACTCGTCAAGCTGTCTTCCTGCTTCTTTTTTCGACCGGCCGTCTATTTTTGTCATGAGGAAGACTTTGTCCCGGTAGCCGTCGCGCAGCGCTTTTCCCATGCGAATCTCGCTGGCGCCTTCGTTGTAATCCCAGCAATTGTCCAGAAAGGTAATGCCGCGGTCTATACCGGTGCGAACGATGCGGATACTGAGCGGCTCGTCGACTTTTTCGGATCCGAGATGCCAACCTCCCATTCCGATCGCGGAGACCGTTTCTCCCGTGCTGCCGAGAACTCGATAAATCATTTCAGGGCTTGACTCTTTTTTTGGCATGTTTCCTCCTGTGAATCTGATTCCTTCGACCGCGGTTCCTCGGTTCCGTCTATGCGCTTTGCGGAAGATTCCATTCTATTTTAAATCGGGGGGAAAAACCATAGATTGAACCTCTATTTTCCAAAAAAAAGCAGTATTTTTCACCGGGGAATATGAAATCCTGAAGCGGGAGGACAACGGCAAGCCATTCGACCCAATCGTTCGGCGAGCCGTTTTATAGTCACCCAAAGGGGTACTTGGTTGAAGGGAGTTTTTCCCAGAGAAAAAGACTTTGATATCAGCCAAATCTACAGGTGTCGCATGGGTCAGGCTTTCAAGGAGAGAGTTTGGGCTTAGTGTGTAAAGGGTTTGTTCAGCCATACATTTCCTTGACATTCAACTCCCTTATTCATATACTTAACTCACCCCAAAGCATGCACTTATTCATTCATATTCATTGAAAGGCGGAGTGATGACGCACTGGATGTGCACATCGTGTGGCTATTATCTCCAGAGTGACATGCTGCCTGAACGGTGTCCCAGTTGCAGACAAGAGGGTCCTTTTAACGATGTCACCTGCTATCATCCCGATTGCGGGGGAGAGCACAACATCGATCCTATGCTTGTTGGCAGCACGCTGAAAAACCTCAAGGGTGTTCCAAGACCCGAAGCCAAATCGAAACCTCTCCCTCTTTCCACGGAGATTATCCTCAGCGTCGAAATTCTGAAAGGCCTCAACGATCAGGAAAAAGCAGTATCTCAAACGCCTGGGACGTGCGGAACATTACGAGTCGAACGCTGGTCATCTTCAACGAAGGGGCAGAGGCGCGAACGTTTTATCTGATCGAGGAAGGGCAGGTGGCGGTTGAATCCCGATTGAGCAAGGGGATGCTCTTTCCCATCAGCATCGTTTCCGGGGGGCAGGCATTTGGGTGGTCAGCCCTGGTGCCCCCTCATCTGTACACGGCAACAATCGTGACCCTTTCGGGAACGCAGGTTATCGCCATCGATCGGGAGGTCATGCTGCATGCGATGCAAACGGATACCTCCTTTGGACTCAAGATCATGCAGAATGTGGCAAGCATGATTTCTTCAAGACTCCGCAGCCTGGAACTGGCCCTGGCGGGGTTTCTTCAGAATGGCGGTTAAGAGATGAAACCTCTTTCCCGGGCGGCGATGTCCATGGATACAGTCACGAGGCATTCCACGGGCAAGCACAAATCCATTTTCCGCTCCCGGACGTCAACCGTTTTCAGATACCGATTGCAAACCTCGCACACATACAACCGGTAGGTACGTTCCTCGCTGGAATAGTAGGTTTGAGAGTCCGTCGATTTGCAGAAGGGACATCCGATCCGGCCATAAATCCACTCTCCGTAACATCGCGGGCACAGCAGAGTTCGTGGACCTGAATCCGAGGTCAGGGCAGCGAAAGCGGGCCTGCCACCGCAGATGGGGCAGTATTCTCGATACCAAAGGTTCAATGGAATACGGGGCAGGATCAGATCACATGCCAACTGTAGATAGGGAGCCAAAACAAATCCGCTGGCTACCCGAGCCCAATCTCCCGTGGCTCCGGAAATAACCAACGGGCCTCTGCTGAGAAAGATCTCCCGCGCCCATTCGATAATCTTCTCCGGAGACGGGTCTGTTTCGAGCCCATCACTTTCACCGGCATATGGGATGAGGAGTTGGACGACGCTTTTATAAAGATCCATGAAAGGGGTGGCTTCCATGTTCAATTCTTTGAAGGTCATTTGCGGGAGGCCGTCGGTCAGACCCGTGAGATTCACTTCTTCTTTTGCCAAATCCCCAGCCTTCCCGGATACTCCCAACTGGGATTTAAACGCAAATTGGGCCCGGAAAAGGCTTCCATAAAAGTCTAGCAGTTCCTTAAGATCCTGGTGAATCACATGAGCCTTCCCCAAGTCGGACAAGATCGTTTGATCCCGCTGGCTGAACGACATACCTCATCCCTCCGGATCGAAATGAAGAAAATCTTCGTGAAAAAATCTGTCAGAAATCACTATAGCCGAATATCTTGTTTTTTAAAAGGTTAAAACGGCCGCATTCTTCCCTTCTTCAAATGAACTTGTAGCCCCTGGAGTCAAAGGCTTGCCGACCCTGAATCAGGGTGCCGTCCTCGCTCACATGTTCCTATCCACAGGCTTATGGCATTGGGACCAGAGCGCCTTCAGGAATGCCGATGTAGGCTGCGGGCGTTTCCTCTGGCCTCGCGTCACGAGGAAAATGGAAGGTCCGAATGCTCGGTAGGGACCCGAGTTCCAGATTGTGATCGTGATTGTACATTTGACATGTTTATCCTCTTTTGATATAGTTAGGCCCGTAAAGTTTCTCTTTCAACGGTTGCCGCAAAGGCAGGAGGAAAACACCCATTCAACCTGATCCGAAATCCCCCGTCTTCCCTTAGCTAAGAGCGCACTGTCCCACCCGAAATGGGTCAGGCACAGCGCTTGTCGATACAAGAAAATTACACTCAGGGAAGGAAATCCATGCGTGTTCTTGTCGTGGACGATGAGCTGGGGATCCGGGAGGGGTGCAGGCGGGCCCTCGCCCCCCAAGGATTTGAAGTGGAGGTGGCCGAGAACGGGCCTTCCGGTCTGCACAAACTCCGGGAAGCGGCTTTTGACATCCTCCTGGTGGACGCCATGATGCCGGGGATGAGCGGACTGGAAATGCTGCATCATGTCCGACAATTGTATCCTGAGCTCATTTGCATCATCATCACCGGATATGCAACCGTTGAACTGGCGGTGCAGGCCATGCGCGAGGGGGCCCATGACTTTATCGCCAAACCCTTCCCCCCGGCGCTCCTCCTGCAAGTCATGAACCGGGAGTTGGACCGCCACAGACTGAAGCGCGAGGCGCAGCGGGTCAGAGACCTCGAGGAAGAACTCAGCGGGTTGACGCGAGTGAAGGCGGAAATGGAAAAGCTGGCGGCGATTGAGAGCCGCTTTATGCTGACCATGGTTCATGTCTTGCGGGCCCCGGTGGCGGTCATGCAGAATTCCGTCCAGCTTATCCAGAAGGGATATGTTCCGGCGGAGGAACTTCCCCAAGTTCTGTCAAGGTTGGATCTGCGGGCCGGAGAGCTCCTCGCCATTCTGGACGACCTTCTCCTTCTGTCGCGGCTCAAGGAGGGGCTGGGAGCCCAGCCGGCGGAGCCCGTTTCCGTGGCCGAGGTCTTGGAGACTGTGCGTCGTCCTTTCAAAAGGAGGCGGCCGAACGCCAATTGACAATCTCGACGGAGGTTTCCGATCGCCCCTTCGTTCTGGGAAATCCGGATCACCTCCGGTTGCTTTGGAGCCAATTGCTGAGCAATGCCATCCGTTACACCCCCAACGGGGGACGAATCACCCTTTCCCTCAAGACAAACTCCCAGGAAAGGCAGATCCAGGGAACGGTTTCCGATACCGGGATTGGGATTGCCCCGGAGGAGATCCCGCGGATTTTTGAAGTAGTTCTACCGCACGGAGGCGGCGAAATCCATGAAGGAAACCGGCACAGGGATGGGGCTGCCGATCGTTCAGCTGCTTCTTGCCCTCTACGGGGGCACGATCGAAATCGATTCAACCCCAGGGAAAGGGAGCTCCTTTCGCTTCACCCTTCCCGAGTTCACCCGCGAAGCCGGAGTAGCCCTTGATCAAGTGGATGACCTCATTGTTAGGAGGGCGGCTTCGCAAAGTATTGATCGGGTCTTTTTGCCTCGTGGCCGGGCTCACGGTGGGGTTGAACGCCTTAGTGACATCCCGGGTGATCCAGGAATACCTCACCAGCGCCGAGTCAAATTTGGTTGCCCGGGACATGAATCTGGCCAAAGCCTTTTATCAGCTCAAGCTGGAGGAAGTGTCGGCCATCAGCCACCGCCTGGCCTTAGATCCGTGGGTGATCCAGAATTTAAACGGCGGCTTCGCAGAAGAATGCCGGACGCCATCCGGATCATCGATCAGCAGATTATAAACAAGATCACGCTCCTCGCCTTGGGGGGAACGCATTTAATCGCGATTCTGAATGCCCAGGGGGACCTGGTTGTCGGCCGGGTTCTCAACAAGGAAGGGGTCCTTTTGCCCATCATTTCAAAAGGGAAATGGGGCCAGCTGCCGATTGTAAAAGAGGTTCTGGAAAGAGGCATACCGCAAGCCGCCACCGAAGTGATCCCGGTGGAGTATTTGTCCCAGGTGGGTTTGGATCGGCAGGCTTTTGTTCCCCTGATTGAAACCCCTCTTGCCGCCCCGCAGCCGTTTGACCCCCGAGAGGGCACCGCGGGTTGGCTTTGACCGGGGTTTATCCCCTGCAAAATCCGGATCAAAAGATCCTGGGGGTGGCCCTGTCGGTCTACCTTTTCAACAATGATTTCACTCTCGTGGATCGAATCAAAGAGGTTGCGGGCATCGATACCGTAACGATATTTTTCGGAGATCTGCGGGTCGCCACCAATGTCATGACCGAACAGGGGAAGACGGGCCGTAGGCACACGGATATCGGAGGCAGTTCACAACGTGGTGCTGTCCGAGGGGAAAGATTATGTGGGCCGTGCCTATGTGGTGAATGAATGGTTTATCACCCGGTACGCCCCCTTGCGGGACAGCCGCGAAACCGTGGTGGGAAGCTTGTATGTGGGCGCCCGGGAATCCGCTTTTCTGCAGCTCGTCCATAATTTCAACAAACGGATGGTGGTGATTGCCTTAGTTTGTATTTCGCTGGCCGGGGTGATCGCCTTGCCGATCGCCCGGTTTATTTTCCGACCGATCGATGACCTGGTGCAGGCGAATCGAGCGCCTTGCCCGAGGGGGATATGGCGGTGCGGGTCCATGCCCCGGGCAAAGGAGAGCTGGACGTTCTGGGCCGATCCTTCAATCATATGGCCGAGACCCTGCGTCGGACCCAGGAAGAACTGCTCAACAAGGAAAAGCTGGCTTCCATGGGACAGCTTGCCGCCGGCGTCGCCCATGAAATCAACAACCCCCTGGGAAGCATCCTGCTGTTTGCGGATACCTTGTATCAAGAAGCCGGTGAAAACGACACCGGCGGGAAGATCTGAAGATGATCGTCCAGGAGACCCTCCGATGCAAAAAGATCGTCTCCGATCTTCTGAGTTTTGCCCGGCAGCAGGACGTGCTGGCCCAGGAGATGTGATGTGCACGAGATCCTGGAGCAGGCGATCAGCAGCGTGAGCAATCAGGAGAGTTTCGGGCAGGTCCAGATCGTCCGGAATTTCGCCTCTGATCTACCCCTCATCCAGGCCGATCCATCCCAGACTCATCCAGGTGTTTGTGAATCTGCTCAACAATTCGGCGGAGGCGATGCCCCAGGGCGGCACCATCACCCTTGAAACCCGGAGGACGAATCACCAGCCGGGGGTGGAAATCGTAGTCACCGACACGGGGTGCGGCATACCGGAGGAAAACCTGGGGAAATTGTTTACCCCCTTTTTTACGACGAAACCCGTGGGTAAAGGAACGGGTCTGGGGCTTTCCATTGTTTACGGGATCATCAAGATGCATCGCGGCCAGATCGCAGTGAAGAGTCGAGGCGGGCAGGGGCAACTGCTTTACGGTGACCCTCCCGGTGACGCTCGCCGGGACAGGAACAGATCACCGCCAAAGCCGAGCCCTCAACCATCGGATGGGAGTAGGTTCCATTTCCCATGAAAACCAAGGGCACGATTCTCATTGTCAGCCCCAATCCAGATCTGCAGGCTGCCTGCAGGCAGGCTCTTGACACCGGGAGATTTTTCCGTTCAAGTCGCCGACTCGCTTCAGGATTGGGATTGGGATGGCAAGGAAGGAGAATATCGATGTTGTTCTCCTGGACGGGGAGATCTTTCAAAATCAGGCGGGAAGTTCTTCTTCTGCAGGAGCTGTGGGAGAAGGATGCTGACCTGACGTGTATTTTGATCAGCGAAACGGGAATCGCTGAATCGAGCCCTTCAGCCATTTCAGGCCGACGTCTGCGACATCGTTTCCGTTCCGGTGGTTCCTGAATATCTCCTTCCGGATGCCACCGAAGCCATGGAACAGCGAGCCGATTCCTTTGAACTAAAAAGGGTTCAGTTGGAGAATCTGAAAAAGACAGTGGAATGGGTCCTGGAGAAGCGAAACAATTCTCTGGAACTGAAAAGACTCCAGTCCTTTGAACAGAACGTCGCCCCGCTTTGGTCGGTCGCGAAGGGCGAAATGGAGACTTCAGATCTCTTTGAAAAGGACTTCCTGGCGCCGGCCGCTTTTCGCCTCACCATGGCCCATGAATTTCGGGCTCCGCTCACGGCCCTGCAGAGTTTTCTGCTCATCCTGCTCAAAGGATATGTGGCCCCGGAAAAATGGAAGGAAATGATCCAGCATGCCTTTGATCGGTCGCAGGACCTGTCTGAATCTCGTCGATGACCTGATGAATTTGGCCACCGCCACGCAGGAAATGTCCTAGGGAATCGCTCCCTCGTCCGGCTGGGGGACGAATTGGAGAAAATTGGCTCCCTTCCCTTAAAACCGAAGCCGAACGAGCAAGGGTTACTCCTGACTTGGACCGTCCAACAAAACCCGGTCGTGTGGTGGACTCTGCTTCACCTGAAGCAGTTGTGGACGAATCTTATTTCCAATGCCATCAAATACACCCCAGCCGGCGGATCTGTGCGGGTATTTCTGGAGCAGGAGGAAGGGTGGGCCATCGGAGCGGTCGAGGATTCCGGGAATCGGAATCAGCCCCCAGGAGCTGCCTTTGATTTTCCATGAATTCTACCGGACCGCGGAGGCCAGGAAAATGGGGGTTCGAGGAACGGGTCTGGGGTTGCCTCTCGTCAAGAGAATTGTCGAAGGGTATGGCGGCAGCCTGGAGGTCAAATCGACCGTCGGGAAAGGAAGCCTTTTTCGCTTCCGCCTGCCGATAGCCGACGTTCCCTCGATTGAGGATCCGAACACGGGGGCAGGGGACCCTCCTTAATTTCCGGCAATGAGCGCCTTGCTGGGGAAAGAAAGACGCCTTACCCGAGCGCTTTTTTTACCTGCTCCAGCAATTTGTCCGGGTCAATGGGTTTGTGGAGCCAGGCCGAGTCAGGAACATATTCATCCGACGGCAGATTCCGCTGCACCCGCTCCCCGGTCAGGGACGTGGACATGATGACCGGAATGTTTTTGAGGTTCGGGTCGGCCGCCATCTGCCGCCGCGTATCCAGCCCCTCCAGGATATAGGACATCATCACATCCAGAATCACCAGATCCGGTTTTTCCCGCCGCATGACTTCGAGACCTTCTTCTCCGTTGGCCGCCGTGATCACGTCGTAATGATTGGACTGCAGGATCATGCGGGGGAATCTTTATAAAATCGCGATCATCGTCTACCACCAGAATTTTCGCCATGAACTGGATCCCTTTCCCGTAGATCATTAATGTTTGGATCGAGGCCGCTTTCTTCTTGGCTTCGTAGAGTTCCTGCGCCCGCTTGGGCCCATAGTACCATTTGGCATGGTGTTCCGCCGCATAACTGGCGGAGGTGTACCCGAAACGCATGCTGACCAAGGCCGCCCACATGAGCGGGTGAGCCAGGGCGAGATAAAGGTGCACGATGAACATGCAAACGGCGGCGATCATGGTCAGGTCGTGCAGCCATCACCATCAACCGGAAAATATCGGCGGGCACGAGCCCTTTGCCGAACCACATGCACCAGGCCGGTGACCACAAACAGAATCCAGGTCAGAATCATGACCACCCCGTTCATCTTCTCGCCGGTGTTGAACCGGCCCTGGGGGGGCATGATCCGTATGCCGGCCCAGCACATAGTAGCCAAAGGCGTTTTTCATCCAGCCGATGTCGTCCCGCTCGAAGCCGAACTCCTTGATATGCATCCACAGCCGGCGCGGCTGCAGGATCCCGTAAATGACCGGCTCCCCGATAAACAGGATCGCCGTCAGCCGGTGCACGAGCCGCATCCACTCTCCCGCCTCCCCCTGGGCGAGGGGTTTTAAGAAGTCGAGATACAGCACCAAGCCGGTTACCACCAGGGGGACAAAACTCACGGTGTGAACCCAGTGCAGGAGCCGCTCCACAAAGGTGTATTTGGGGATCCAGCGAATCTGAAAGACGTGACCCGGTGTTTGTGTCTTGTTCGTTCATTCCACATCCTCCATTTTGATGTTGCGGCGAATGATCACCCAGGCCGCCAGCACACCCAGAATCGGTTCCTCCCATCGCGACCTTGCCCAGGGGATGAACGATATCCTGCCAGAGGGTGGCAAGAATAGGGATATTTGGGATAAGCGGGGAGCCCGTAGGCCTGCGGCTTTTCGATGAGCACATACAAACGGCCGAGCCCACCGACCAAGTTTTCTCCGTACAGATTGGCATTCCTAAATCCCCGCGCCTGAAGGACTTCGACGCGCTTCTTGCCGGCGGCAATCATTTTATCCCGGTCTCCCCAGAAGAGCGCGCCGGCCGGGCAGGTTTTCACACAGGCCGGGATCAGGCCGTTATCCGTCCGGTCCTGGCAGAAGTTGCACTTGGATACCTTGGCCTGGCCGGTGAGGAGATTGGAGACTTCCAGTTGGGGCACATCAAACGGACAGAACTGGGTGCAGTAGCCGCAGCCGTTGCAGAGATCGGGTTCCACCGTGACCCGGCCGTCGGGTTGCTGTTTCAGGGCGGCGGTGGGACAGGAGTGGACGCAGGCCGGATCCCCGCAGTGCATGCATCCCTCTTTCAGGAAGAGCCAGCGGAATCCATCGGGCCCTTCATATTCGTTGAATTTGATGCGCGTCCAGGTTTGCGGAGACAGGCGGGGCGGGTTCTCATAGCTTCCCGTGTTTTTCGTGTGCGAATATCCCCAGCCTTCCAGATCGTTCCACTGCTTGCAGGCGACCTGGCAGCCGCGACAGGCGGTGCATTTGGATTCGTCGATCAACATCGCTTTCCGTAGCATAACCATGGTCATCCCCTCCTATGCCTTCTTCACATCGACAAGAAATGCTTTGTATTCAGGAATGGTCGTGTTGCCGTCCCCCACGTGCGGGGTCAGGTCGTTGGCGATCGTCTCCTGTGGCCAGGCCTCCCCAGCCGAAATGCCAGGGCATCCCGATCTGATGAACGGTTTTCCCTTCCACCTGAAACGGCTTGAAGCGGCCGTTACGATCGCGACCGCCTGGATCTCTCCGCGGGCCGAACGAATTTTTACCTGATCGCCGTTTTGAATGCCTTTTTCCTTGGCCAGCTCTTTGCTCATCTCGATGAACATCTCGGGCTGGCATTCCGTGAGCCATTCCAGCCATCGGGACATGCCGCCGGCCTGCCAGTGCTCCACCACCCGATAGGTTGTGGCCACAATGGGAAACTCCTTCGGCTTTCCCCAGTTGTCCCCGATGCTCTTTCCCGCATCCGTTTTCCAGATTTTGATGACCGGATTATGCATCCGGGAAGAAAACGGGTTTTTCTCGACCGGCGTTTCCACCGGTTCGTAATGCTCGGGGAAAGGGCCCTCGTTCAGAGGGGCAAAAAGCCCTCCCTTTCCGTCCACGCGCATGATAAAGGGGTCCTTGCCGCCGGGGTCGGTGGGAGCCTTGGTGGCAACGAAATCAGGAACATCATAACCCACCCATTTCTTCTGGGCCTCGTCCCACCAGATCAGCTTCTTGTCTTCCGCCCAGGGTTTGCCGTTCGGGTCGGCGGAGCACCGGTTATAGATGATGCGCCGGTTGGCCGGCCAGGAAAAGGCCCAGTAGGGATACATGCCCAGCCCGCCCGGGTCCTTCTGTCCCCGGCGCTTGGTCGCCGGCATCATCGTTCCGGTGCCGTCATCGGCAAGGGCAAAATAGCCGGCATAAATCCAGGTCCCGCACGCCGTCGTGCCGTTATCCTGCAAGACCGCGAAGGTCTTCAGGAGTTTCGCCCTTTTTCACCAGGATCTCGCCCTTGGGATCCTTGATATCGTCGAGGGCATACCCGTTCATCTCCCGAGCCACCTTCTCGATATCCGATTTCTTTCCCATAATCCCATTTCAGATGCAGAATCGGATCGGGAAACGGGCCGGGATCGGAAGCATAGAGCTCCTTCAGCTTGAGGGCGATTAAATTCAGGATTTGATCGTCCGGCAGGGCCTCGCCGGGGGCTTCGGCCACTTTGGGCCGCCACTGGATCAGGCGCCCGCTGGTGACGATGCTTCCCGCCTTCTCCATGGCATCCGCCGCCGGGAGGATGAACACCTCGGTCTGGATATCCGCCGGCTTCACCCCGGGAGCCCGCCAGAACGAACAGGTTTCCGTGTCGACGATCTCCTGGATGACCATCCATTTCAGTTTCTTCAGGGCTTCCCGTTCCAGCCGGGAATTGGGCCCGCTGACCGCCGGGTTCTGTCCCATGAGCCACAGGCCCTGGATTTTTCCCGCGTACATGTCCTCGAAATAGGCTGATCCAGTAATGATGGGCGGGGTTTTCAACTTTGGGCAGATAGTCGTAGGCAAACTGATTCTCGGCGGTGGCGTGGTCTCCCCACCAGGCCTTGAGCATGCTGACCAGAAATTTCGGCTTGTTCGACCAGTAGCTCGTCTTGGGGGTCTCTTTTTCGATGTAGGCGGCAAGGGTGGGATTGTTCGCGCGGCCCTCGGAATGCCCACATATCCGGTGACAAGATGAGCCAGGACTCCCTGGTCCGTTGACCCCTGGACGTTCGATTCCCCGCGCAGGGCATTCACGCCGCCGCCCGGCCTCCCGAGGTTTCCCAGCAGCAGCTGGACCATGGAGATGGCACGCACGTTCTGCGAGCCAACGGTGTGCTGGGTCTGCCCCATGGCATAGAGAATGGTGCCGGTTTTTTCCGGAGCCCCGGTGGAGCCGAACAGTTTGTAGGCCGCTTCCAGCTTGTCCTGGGGACAGCCCGTGATCCGGGAAACTTTTTCCAGGGTGTAGCGGGCGTAGTGTCGTTTCATGACCTGGAATACGCAATTGAGGGTTCTGCAGGGTCTCGTCCCGAAGCGGGTTGCCCGCGGCATCGGTCTGGTACTTCCAGGTACCCCGGTCATAGACGCCGAATCCGTCTCCGTCCTCATCCACAAAACCTGAAAAGAGGCCGTCGAGATCCGCCGGCCCTTTAAACTCGGGAACGAGCAGGATTGCCGCGTTGGTATAGTGAAGCACATACTCCTTGTGGTACAGATCCTTGTCGATGATGTATTTCATCATTCCGCCGAAAAAGGCGATGTCCGTGCCGCTGCGGATGGGCACGTAAAGGTCGGCCTGGGAAGCCGAACGGGTGAAGCGCGGATCCACCACGATCAGCTTGGCGTCCCGCTCATCCTTGGCTTTATTGATCCATGTCATGGCCGCGGGATGATTTTCGGCGGCATTGGACCCGTCCATCATGATGACATCGGCATTTTTCAGGTCCACCCAGTGATTGGTCATCGCCCCACGCCCTAATCCTGCGGCCAGACCGGCCACGGTGGCGGAGTGTCATATCCGGGCCTGGTGCTCGAGATAGACGACCCCCAAGGCGCGGTTCAATTTGCTCGCCAGATAGCATTCTTCGTTGTTGTGGGCGGCCCCGCCCAGAAACGCGATGGCAGGAGTGCGGTTGACGGTTACGCCCTTGGCGTTGGTTTTCTGAAAAGTGGCGTCCCGAGTGGCTTTGATCCGCTTGGCCACTTCCGTGATCATCCAATTCCAGTCCTTTTCCACGAATTTATCGCTTCCCGGGGCCCGGTAAAGGGGCTTCTTCAGCCTGAGCGGGCTCTGGGAGAGCTGCGCGTACGGAGATGGATTTTGGATCCAAGGCGCCCCGGTTCTGGGGATTGTCCGGGTCGCCCTCGGCGTTGATGATGTGGCCGTCCGGACCTGTGGAAATCAACAAACCGCAGCCACACGAGCAGTACGGGCAGATGGTGGCCGCTTCTTTGATCGGTTTGTGCAGCGGGAAGCCCCTGATCTTTTCAGAGGACGCCGCCATACTGGAAGGTAAGAGAACCGACCCCGCCGTGAGTCCTGAGAACTTCAGAAAATTCCGTCGAGTTACGTCCATAATAGCCTCCTCATCCTGAAATCGATGGTCAGCGACTAATGGCTTGAGATACAAAAGGGCCGCCCGTCCTGAATCCTGAAGGTAACCCCCCCCGGTCGTCGCTCCATTTGGAACCCCCTACCGGACTCCCGGTCTCCGCCAAGCGTATCTTTCCAAGAATCGAATGTAAAACGATTGTTTTCTGTGTGATCCCCTATCCGTGGGCCAGGACTTAGCCTGGAAACAGGGAACGATTATACTGTTTGTTGGACTTCAAATTCCAATGGTGTCTTTTGAATTTGATACCTGCTCACCCCGACGTGCTGGAAAATACCAAGTTCTGCACCCAATGTCAACAAAAAAATACTGCACAAAAAAACTATTGCTTTTTAGTATGAAGGAGTTAGGATTGCAAGTCCTATCAGGGATAGGGGTGGTTCTTCCAGAGAATACATGGGGCGGCACTTTTCGAGAGCTCCTCCTGTGATGTTGTTCTCAGAGCATAGTCTCAGAATTAAATTTAATAGAGAAATCAGTAATATAGCCTTTTAAAGACCTAAAAAGACTTGTGGAATTTTACAACCCCCACCCTTATCTGACACTGTCGCCTCCCAAACCGACTGCTGAAAAGAAAAGCCCTTGACAAATGGTTATCGTTGAATAGAATAGCCCACAGGGGTTTTGAATAAGAATTCATGTGTCACCGAATATTTTCCGGGTTAAGTTTAGCCGCTTTGCCCAAAAGGAGGGGATAAAGCGAAGGGAGGACCCTTGCCATGATAAAAGGCGGCCTCAAACGAATGCTCAATCCTCAAACTGTCGCTCTGATTGGAGTCACTGAAAAAGAAGACACTCCTGGCAGGACACTTTTAGAGAACCTTTGCTCTTGGTCGAAAGATTCAAGAAAGATCTTTATAGTCAATCCTAACAGGAAGACGGTATTGGGTCATGAATGCTACCCTGAGATTTCGGCCTTGCCAGAGCACATCGATCTTTCAATTATTGTTACTCCTGCACCGACGGTCCCAGAAATCGTTGAAGAGTGCGGGAAGGTTGACACTGAAGGAATTATCATCATTTCTGCGGGTTTTAGGGAAATCGGGGAGGAAGGTAGAAGACTAGAGGCTCAGATCAAGACGATCAGGGATCAATATGGAATGAGAATCATTGGCCCCAACTGTCTGGGTGTCATCAGACCCCACGTGGCTTTGAATGCTTCCATCTTGAAGGTCTTGCCGAAAGGAGGGAACATTGCCTTCATCTCCCAGAGCGGGGCATTGGGAGGTGCTGTTTTTGATTGGGCAATGCTTGCCCATGCCGGTTTCAGTATCTTTGCTTCTCTGGGATCGATGGTGGATGTTGACTACGGAGATCTCGTCGATTTTCTCAGCAGTGATCCCAATACCCGAAGCATCGTCTTCTACATAGAAGAAGGCATCGGGGATGCGAAGAAATTTGTCAGTGCAGTGAAAGGTTTTGCACGTTACAAGCCCATCATCGCTGTGAAACCAGGAAGATTTTCGGAGACGCCTAAGCCCAGCCTTTCTCATACAGGAGGAATGGTCCGTAGCGACCAGGTTTATGACGCGGCGTTCAGAAGAATGAGCATCGTCCGGGTGAAGGAGATCGCTGATCTGTTTAATGTGGTTCGAGTTCTCCAATCGAAGCATCTTCCTAGAGGCCTCAGTCTCGGAATCGTCACGAATGCCATTGGGGTAGGTGTGATGGCAACGGATGCACTGATCGAATTGGGGGGACAACTGGCCTCGATTTCAGAGGAGGGTTTTAAGGACCTCGACACGGTCTTACCCTCCTATTGGAACAAAGCCAACCCGGTCGATGTATTCAGTGACGCCGATGTTGAGAGATATCTCCGTGTCATCCAGGTTTTTCTCCAGGATCCTGAAGTGGACGGGATCTTGATCGTTTATACCCTACAGAAAACCCCTCAGCCGAAGGAGTTGGCGACTGCGATCACAGATCTCGCGAAGAGGTCCTTGAAACCGATCATCACCGCTTGGATAGGTGGGAAAGATGTTCAAGAAGGAAGGGAGATCCTGTTTGAAAATCACATCCCTACTTATGAGACGCCTGAGGATGCGGTGAAGGCATATCTTTGCTTGTATCATTATCGGCGGAGTCTCGAATTCCAATACGAAACCCCTGCAGAGCTGCCCGTTGACCAAGGCCCCTGCAAGAATAATCTCAAAGCCTTTATCCGCAGGGCTTTCAAAGAGGGGAGGATCGTTCTCAATGAGGAAGAGTCCAACCGTTTCTTAACGACCTATGGAATTCCCACGATGAAATCTGAAGTTTCTCGAGATGTGGAGGATGCAATTTCTATCGCAAAATACATTGGATACCCCGTTGCCCTGAAGATCGTATCCCCGGACATCATCTACCGGATGAATGTTGGAGGAGTTGTCACGGGGATCAACTCTGAGGACGAACTCCGGAAAGAATTTGAACAGTTAACGGAAAGGGCAAAGAGATACGCCCCAAAGGCAAGGATCGTAGGCGTCGCGGTTCAAAAGATGATCGAGAAGATCGATTATGAGATTTTCTTGGGGGCAAAAAAGGACAAAGATTTTGGCTCTGTCATTGTGATCGGAATAGGCGGGTTAGGAGTTCAAATATTCAAAGAATTTTCTATCGGCCTGCCTCCGCTTAATCAAGCGTTGGCCCGAAGACTCATGGAGGAGACAGGGGTCTACAAGATGATTCAGGGATACGGCCGGAAACCACCGGCCGATCTGAGGCAATTGGAGCAAATCATTGTCAGTTTTTCCAACCTTATTGTGGACTTCCCGGAAATTGGCGAGATGGACATTCAATCCCCTCGCCATTTCAAACGGTAAAGCCCTTGCCTTATCTGCCCGGATTATCATCGACAAAGAAAGCTTGGATTGTACCTCTCCCTATTCTCATCTCGTCATTACGCCTTATCCGACAAGATATGTGACGTCGTGGATGCTCCCGGATGGGACCGAGGTTCTCTTGCGGCCCGTGAAGCCAGAAGATGAACCCATAGTGAAAGAAATGCTTACTTCCCTTTCGGAAAGAACCCTCAAAGAGAGATTCTTTCAAGTGATCAAGAGCATCACGCATGAGATGCTGATCAAGTTATGTAATATCGATTACGATCGCGAGATAACCATCGTCGCCGAAATAATGGCCGAGATCAGGGAAAATTCGCCGAGAAAAATTATCGGTATCGTGGGTCTCATGATCGACGCCGATTTCAAGAGCGGAGAATTTGGAGTGATCGTCCATGATCACTATCAAGGGAAAGGAATCGGGTATAAACTGATTGATGTGTTGATCGGTATTGCACAGGAAAAGGGACTCGAGGAGTTTTACGGAATCGTGCTGGCGAATAATCAGAAAAATGGTCCGGATGTGCCGAAAATTAGGATTTACGGCAAGGCCATTCGAAGAGGACCTCTGCAGGGTCACGCTGGTCCTGAAGTAGTCTGAGGACTAAACTCTTCTTGCCGGGAGGTTTGCCTATTCGAGGATTGGGACTGCCTGCGGCTGACCTTTCGTCGAAAAGAAGGCCGTCCCCCGGAATACCATCCCATGAAGTTCCCGATCGTGCGTTACCATCCAAGACATCCATATCGAGGACGGCTGGGCCGCCTACGGCAAGCTCGAAAAAGTTTGACCGAGTCCATTGGGCTGTAAGCTTTTGGGTCGAAGAAGCCGTCTCCGATCGTGAGGCCTCTCCAGCGGGATTCTATCTGCTCTGCCTGAGTACAGGGGACATCGCATGGGAATCCATATCCACGGCCGGATAAACCCTTGCCTTTTCGAGTCGAGGACCTTGATATGTCCGAAAGAAATGTGACAGATTTCTAGACATCACGCGTTGCAAGAAAGGAGGCTCACATGAGTGAATATTTTTATCCCCTGGATGGCCGGAAGCACTACGAAGACCTGGAGAAGGCCCAGAAGGATATGTTCCAAGCTTTCAAAAACTTTAATTACGAAATCTTCGAGAAGGAAGGCGCCCTTCCCAGGAAGATAAAGGAGCTCATTGCTATTGGCGTAGCACACACGACTCAATGCCCGTACTGTATCGAGGGCCATGTCAGGGCTGCCAAAAAAGCAGGGGCAAGCGACCGGGAGATCGCAGAGGCCATTTTCGTCGCTGCTGCTCTCAGGGCGGGGGGCGCTTTTGCTCATTCGACCATCGCCATGAGGGTGCTCAATGAAGTGGACAAGAAATAAAGTGCCTGGCATGCCGAGAGGGAGCTAAAGTGACTAAAGGGAGGTCTCCAGATTCGGGGGCTTAGGATGCCTTGGAAAGGCAGAAACAGAAATTCTTCCTGTCGGGAAAAGACAGAAGTGGATTATTTCGCTACGAGAAGAAGGAGGTTCAATGAAACCAGCGGAGGCTTTCTGCAAGAGAGCAATGGAAATGGGGGTTGGAGGAGCAAAGATCATTGACCCTGGTTCTATTGTGACGGCCGAGTGGGTAAGAATGAAATGCCAGTACGGATGCCCCGGGTTCGGGATGAGCCTTTGCTGCCCTCCCCGCACGCCTACCCCAGACATGACTCGCAAGGTGATCGACTCCTACCGGAAGGCCATCCTGCTCCATCAAAGATTAGTGAAAGGGGAGAAGAGGGGGGGAGGGAGAAAGACTTTCAGCAAAGCCGTCGTTCGCCTTGAAATCGAAGTCTTTCTCGAAGGGTATTACAAAGCCTGGAGCATGGGGTCCGGTCCGTGTGATCTTTGCAAAGAATGTAACCTGTCGGGTTCGTGCAGACACGGACTTGAGGCCAGACCTTCGATGGAGGCATGCGGCATTGACGTCTTCAAGACGGCAAGAGACAATGGGTTTCCCGTTGAAGTCGTTCGCACCCGGGATGAGGAAAGAAACATTTTCGCGTTGGTTCTAGTGGAGTGATGAGGTACCGGACAGCATCTCCTCGTAATCATTCCTCTCATCCCTTCGTGGCCGCTTCCGCAAAAGTTGTCGCAGTGAAAAGGAAACGTGCCCACCTTATCAGGGACAAACTGCAGCCTGTTTACTTTTCCCGGGCGATGTCTATGTGAATTCCCAAGCCCGGACAATTGAATCCGTGCAACCTGTCCAGTGAAGTGAATTCCAATACCACGGGTACACCCTTCTTTAAAGTGATCTCTTCAGGCGAGTATTCAAACTTCTTTGCCGTTATCTGAATCACCCGTTCATTTTCGGCTGCGACCAAGTAACCACTCATAGAAATCAGGGTGAAAGCTGCCAAAGCTCCATTGGGAGAGTTCTTGAGAACACTTCAATTGATTCTATCTTGTTGATTTAGGTTTGAAACGGTGTAAGAAGGGAGATATTCAGGAATTACGCTTTCAGAAGGTACTCCTCGGAAAGAGGGGTTATGTATTACGAAAGGAAACCAGGAGGTCCGATTGAACAGTTCAAAATCATACCAAACACTTTCAACGGTTTGAAAACAGAAGATCTATAACAGCTATTGAAATCCCTTTGGGGGAACCATCTGTTTTCTTTCGAATGATCGGTTACGGCGATCGGTAGTTGGGACAATTACTCAAGCGGGAGTTGATATGTCCGTCCGTAACGTAGCCACGGCAGATTCCACCAGCTTGAGTTTGGGTTCCTGATCGATGGCCGCATAGATCTCACGCATCACGCGATCGTCGATGTCCGCAGCGTTCTGCAGCCCGACCGGATAGCGTACCGTTACCTCAATCCCTGACGCCGTGATGTGCAAACGTGTCTTGGGCCTCAATTCAATCGCAGAGATTGATTGGAGTGTCTGCTCCATGTGGCGCATCTGTCGTTCTATCTCTTCGCGGTCATCCTTTAGAGCCGCGTCCACTGCGGATGTGATCCGTTCCTGGATCATCCGGTAATTCCCCTCTGGCGAAAATGTAAGGCTGATCTCATGCCAGACGAAGCTTGTGCCCGGAATTTGCTTGAAGACGCTCGACGTGGGCTGGAACACAACCGAGTTCGAGAAGGCCACCACCCGGCCGCTGGGTTGCGCATCCGTTCCGCCACTCCCAAGTTCGAGCAGATGGAACCTAACGATTCCTATGTCGACCACTTCTCCAGTCACGCCGGCGATTTGCACCCGATCTCCGACTCGAATTCCGTATTTTCCGATCAGGAAGAAATAACCTGCCACGGAAAGGATCACGTTCTGCAACGCAACCGCCACTCCGGCCGTGAGGAGACCCGCGAAGGTAGCCACGGATCCAAGCTCGGTAGCGAGCGTGAAGGCGATGACTGCTCCGACCGCGATCCAGATGACGATTTTGCGAAACAACAAAAATTGATATCGGCGGCGTGTTTCGTGTATGTAGCGGAAGATGGCTCTGCGCCAGGCCGCCCCCACAGCTAAAATCGAGGCAATGATGATGACGAGCAAACCCAGCCGTATCAGAAAACTTCTCAACACATCACGGTACTCGTACCGCACCGCGTCCCGCCAGTTTGTGAGTGTCGTTTTATAAAGATTGAGCAGGATGGTTTGTTTACGGAGCGGCAACAGCCCGGATGAGGCCTGCTTAAACTGGGCCGTGAGAGCATCCATCTGCTTTTTCTGTTGCGCGAGAATAGCGGGGTCGTTGGAGGGGGGGCGGTCCGCAAGCTGATCTCCGCTCTGAATCAGACTTCTGAGGGTTGCCACCTGAGGGCCGCGCAATTGCTTTGCAGTTTGCACGAGATGATCGGTGGACTGAATCTGCTGACCCAGCGTATGTCCCTTGCGGGATAACCGGAGCAGGTCGGCTCCGAGCCCCCATATCCCCGGGGCCTGTTGCCTGTTCAGGGAAGGTTGTATTCTTGCAGAGGTCTGGCCCGTTACGGGGCGCTCCGGCGAAGTCTCATCCGCGCCGCTCAGGGCAGCAGGTACCGAACGCGCCAACTCCTCGATCTGAGCCCGCAGGTCGGCGCCTCCCCTGCCGGTCCCGGCAGTAAACTGGAGGATGTCGCGAAGGGCTTCGCGACGAGCCTGGCGAAAGACCAGCTCGCTCTGCGTCTCTCCGATCAGAGACTCAAGGGCCGGGCGTTTTCTCTCGGGAGTGGTCGCCATCCTTTGTCGAAGTGACTGGAGTTCGTTCTGCGACTGTTCAACTTGCTGATCCGCCTTGGCGACCGCCTGGATCAAGCGTTGATGTTGGGAAGGCACGTTCGCCTGTTCTTGCGCCCGGCCGCCTTTAGGCTGCGACGATTCGTTCTTTTCTACGAGGCGCGCGAAGTCGAACGCAAGCTGCACGATCTCGCTGGAAGTCCGGCGGTTTTCATTCAGGAACGTGATGTCGCTCGGTTCATTTGCAATCTGCTGTTCGACGGCTGTTCCTCGGTACCAACTGATTGTTTCCGTCAAATACTCAATGATGCCGGGAACCTTGGAAGTACTTTCGGGGAGATTCTGCGAAGACGCCGGACTGCCACTCAGACATATCGCGAGAAAGGTTGCTAAAATTACGAGTCTTCGGTGAGAGGCTAGATCCATAGCAGAAATCGAACTCTCCATCTTGAAGATTCTTATGGGTACCTCCCGGAAGGTAAGAGGCATGACCCGGTGTCATTTTTTGGTTGGACCGGCGATGCAAGGAACTAAAAGAGATCCTTCAAAGCGTGTGCGGCAGTATAAACGCATCCTGCCCCGCTAATGTATTGGGCTACCCTCAACGTCTCCATGATCTCTTCTCTTGTAGCTCCGGCCTTTATTGCCTGCTGAGTCAAAGATCTGGTCCCCTCAACGGTTCCATGCGATGCATCGAGGGCCATCGCCATGAGGAGCTTAACCTTCGTGGACAAAGCCCCATCGGCAAGGGCCAGCGTGTGGGTGGCTTCAACGTTCCTAAATAACTCCGGGTCGAGCTTCTCGATTATCTTTAAAGGGCTCTCAGCCATGAGGATAACCTCCTTTCAGAATGGTTTGAGTTTTGAGCTTCACACTTTTTTTGTTTCTTGGGTCAGCGCGGGCTGCAACGAATGTAAGAAAGGATGGTTCATGGCCAAACTACCTTTTTAAGAGGTAGAGGGAGGTGGGGTTGCGGGCCCTCACTTTTTCGTGTTTCTTATGTTTGGCAACCGGCCCATTTTTACTAACTGCCGGTTTTCCAGAATGACCTGGTCGACAATCTCTCCGCAGATAACACATTTCCATCCCCAGAAATGCTCATGGGGGCCGTAAAATTTATGATAAATCATGACACTATTACAGCGAAAACACTTCATGACGAAATTTTCCCTCGATGTGATGTATGGAGTGATTATAGATAGAAGTGATCCGGGGATTAAATAGGGTAAATGCTGTATTTTACAGTGAAAAAGATTGTATTTTTCTAAGACACAGGATGATGAGAATAAAGTTGGTAGGTTTTTCTGCACGGGAAAGACAGGCAGGCTGGTGAATCAATCGAATCGAAGAATGTCCTTGGAAAGGCCTTTGGATGACTACAAGGACGCGACCGGGATCAAAGCAGATGCGGGTGGGATAAGGGAGAGGAAGGACGTGTTCCCCCCCGGTCAATCAGAAGGTGGCATCAATTTCTCTGAAGTCTGAACCAGACCTGCGCATCATAAGGCACCCGTCCCGGATACATTTCTCCTTGATAAAAGGGCACCTCACGAAAACCTCCGACGAGGACTTTCTCGACCGTCACACCAGTGACTCTGTATCCACTTTTCTTAAGAACCGTCTCGAGTTGTACCGTCAACTCGTTCCTGAATAAGAGTTGAGACGCATATTGATTGATGTCCACGGCTGCGGGTTTCCCTTTCTTCGAATCCCATCCACGATCACGGTAGGCGGTTATTGCCAGATATTGAGACAGCCACGGATAGTCGATCAGCCTGCCGATGGATAACGAGGAATAATTGCCTTCGAGCTTTGGCAATTCGGTCTTTAGAAAGGCCGCCCTGAGCGCCGACAACATTGCATCTCTGTCGATTTGGCAACCCTTGTATTCGGGGTGATGCGCACGCAATCGTAAGGTGTGTCCTTTATCATTTGATTCAACGGCAAGCGAGCATTCCCTCACGTTCAACGAAATGATCACATTTTCTTGAGACGCTGCTATTGTACCGTATAGGGAAGAAACCAGAATCAAGCCGATGGCATAAGCCGACCCTCTGTTTGTCATCCTTCTGGCACAGACACTCTATTTTTTTCCCGACTCTGTCTTTATTCTATTTTGTCTTTACGGTACCGGCTGACGTTTTATGCTGCGGATACCTTGTCTGGTGTGACGGGCAGATCAATGGTGAATGATGCCCCTCCGCTCGGATTGTTTGCAGCGCGAATGCTTCCCCCGTGCTGTTCGACGAGGCGTCTCGTAATGGAGAGCCCCAATCCCGTCCCTTTCGACTTCGTCGTAAAAAAAGGCTGGAAGATTTTGTCGGTGATGTTCTGGTCGATTCCGCTGCCGGTGTCCCTGATCGCTACCTGCAGAAACATCGAGGCTTCTTCATGGGAGGTCTCAACCGTGAGCGTGCCGCCGTTCGGCATCGCGTCGGCTGCGTTCAGAAGAAGATTCATGAAGACCTGCTGCAACTGGATAGGATCGGCCAAGGTTTTCGGGAGATGGGGATCGAAGTTTCTCACGATCGACAGGCCCCTTGGTTTCTTCGATAGAAACAGCGGATGCTTTTCCGCCAGAGAAATCGTTTTCTCGAAAACCTCATTGACGTCGATCAGCAGGAAATTCGGTTTGGGCGGCTGCGCGAAATTGAGGAGGCTCCTGAGGAGGGATTCGATCCGCTCGGTCTGCCCGACCATTTTCAGCAGGACATCCCTGTGTTCCTCGGAGATCGCCGGATTGGTTGAAAGAACCTGGGCTGCCCCCTTGATCCCGCCGATGGGATTCATCATTTCATGAGCCAGTCCGCCCGACAGTTCTCCGAGCACGACGATCTGTTCTGCCCACTGCATCCTGAGATAGTGCTCCTTGAGGGAAGACGCCATCTCATTGAACGCCGCCGCCACTTCTCCATACTCGTCCTTCAATCCTTCGATCCGGTAGTTCAACTCGCCGGCCTTCAGCTGTTGCGTTGCGGTAACGAGGACATCGACCGGTCTTGTAAAGCCCCTGAAAAAAAGGGCAGCCAGGGAGAGCACCGCGAGGGGTACCACCACGAGGATCAGGTAGAGAAGGTTTTTTGTATGGGTGATGTCCTTAAGGGCAGCCTGTGTCCGCTCATTGAGTTTCCGGTTTGTCATCGTGGTGAGGCTATCCGCTTCCGAGATCAGCTCCATGCCCAATCGATAGGCGATGTCCTCTTCCGCTTCCAGCCTGCTCTTGTTTGCCCGAAGGGTAAACACTCTGCCCAAAGCACCCTTATACTGTTCGACCTGATTTTTCAGGTCATTGAGTCTCATCACAACACTTTCGGAATGGTGACAGCTAAAACAGTTGTTCAGCGCGGTATTCATGGTCTGAACGTGAGACACGATCGTATCAATACTCTGCGCGTGGCGGGTGTTTTTGAGGTAGAGATCGGATTGCGCCCTCTTGAGTTCTATCAGGAGGTGTTCGCGAAGGATCTCGATCCGGTGGAGCCTGAGAAGATTATCGACTTCGCTTGCGGCTTGCTCGATCGTCACGGCAATATAGATCCCGCCCAGAAGAAAAAGCAGGGAGAAGGCGCTCAAGGCGATGATGATCTTTCGTTTCATCACTCGTTCGCGTAATCGTAGGTGGCGAGGTTCAACCCTATCTCGCGTGCGTAGAGGTACACCGGCTGGTAATCCGCATCATTCGTTTCGATAAACTTTCGGACGCCGAAAGCCGCTAAGATCCCGGCTCCCTCCGGGTCTTCGTGCATCGTGAGGAGCGCTTCCCTCAGTTTCTTCTTCAGAGACCCGTCGAGACCTTTTCTCACGGCCAGTCCGTTCTCGGGCACTTCAGGAGAGCGTTCCAGAATCACCAGTTCCTTATTCACCCTGTCATCAGATGCGGCCAGTCTTTCATAGATGGTGTTTTTTGCCGCTCCGATTTCGGCTTTTCTGTTGAGAACATCCAGGATGGCATCCTCGTGCGTACCTGCAAAATAGCTCTCCTTCAAAAAGGTCCTGTAATCTTTCCCGTGTTTCTTAAAATAGGCGAGGGGGAGGAGATATCCTGCCGTCGTCCCATTGTCGACAAAGGCGAACCGTTTCCCCTTCATCTGGTCTACGGATTTGATGCGGCTGTCTTTTCTGACGAAGATGAGGCCGTGATACATCGAGCTACCCTTCAGGTCCACCGGCCTCGCGAGCATTTCGGCGCCAACCCTCGAATGGGCCAGCGCGTAAGTAAAACTTCCGAAGAAAGCGCCATCCATCCCAGTGGAAGTGAAGCTGTCAATAATCTTCCCGTACCGGGGAAGAACCGTCAGGCGGATCGTCGTGCCAGTCTTTCTTGAAAGGTAATTGGCAAGCGGTTCGTAGCGTTCTATCTGTTTGAAAATATTCTGTTCCGGGATGAGGCCGATCCGGAAAATTTTTTCGTGCTCCGGCTCAGCCGCGGTTTTTTTCGAGGATGCCGGTTCGGTCCGCTCACAACCTGGGGCGAGCAAAAGGATCAGCAGAAAGCAGAATGGAACGACGAGCCTGTTCATAAATCCCCTCGACATATTAATAGAAAAAGGATGCTCTGTAAATGACAATTCTGCAACCGCAGGATAAGAACGGAGGTTTCAGGCTAAATAAGGTATTCACTGATCGATAGGCCCCTCGTTGAAAAAGGGGAGATTGCTTCAGTTTTCCCGCAACGACAGTTTCTAGATCGTCGCCGAAGTCTCGGGCCGAAGGCAATCTAGGCCTTCAGGTCGGGGAGTCGAGGGGGTTGACTTTCAGGGAGAGGGTAACAATATTTTTATAGAGAAGCGTTTTTTACCTCCAAGATGGGAGTTGGCTTTCAAGTTGAAATAAGGGAGATGATTTCGATGAAATACTCATTTTCATGTCCGGCAACGTGTAATTACGAAATAACGGTTGATGCAAACAATGATGACGAGGCATTGGCTAAGATCGTCGCGGAAGGTGCGGTCCATGGCAGACAAGTTCATCCGGACGTGCTCTCAATGACCGAGGAGCAATTGAAAAGCGCGGTTCGGTCGGGCATCGTGAAGGCAGGGTCGAGTGTGAAGTCATTCATAGGAGGACTTCTTGCTTTTTGGTTCGTCCTCGTTTTCCTCCTCGGCATGGAGGGGATGTTCGCCCGGCCGCCGGAGTCGCCGCCGTTTCCAATCTTGTTTGGCTTTGCCATTCCCCTGATCGTGTTCGCTGTCGCCTATATGGGATCCGAGGCGTTCCGGGCGCTGGTTCTGGGTGCCGACCTCCGGTTTTTGACTGCGACCCAGGGTTGGAGAGCCGGTGGGCTGGGTTTTCTCGCTCTGTATGCGCAGGGTGTCCTGCCGGGCCTATTTGCCTGGCCCGCAGGGATGGGCGACATTGCGATCGGAGTCACCGCACCTTGGGTGGCGCTCGCCCTTGTCCGCCGGTCCACCTTTGCGGCCAGCCCTCAATTCGTAGCCTGGAACCTCTTCGGGATCCTGGATCTCATTGTTGCGGTCAGCACCGGGGTGCTTAGCTCGGGCTTCATCGCAGGACTCGCCGGAAACGTGACGACCGCCCCGATGGCGCAGATGCCGCTCGTGCTCATACCGGCGTTTTTCGTTCCGTTGTTCATCATGTTTCACGTCGCAGCGCTCCTTCAGGCACGGAGAAACTTGCTTCCTGAAGGAAGCCGGTGGGCTTCGCCATGAAATATTTTTTGCTCAAACTGTTTCCACCGAGACCCACTTTCGCCCGTGATATGACAGACAAGGAAGCGACGCTGATGCAGGAACATGTCGTCTACTGGACGGGTTTGATGGATAAGGGGCTCGTCATCGTTTTCGGTCCGGTCGCCGATCCTAAAGGAACCTATGGGGTCGCCATCCTGGAAGTTGAAGAAGAGGTGGATGTCAACGCGCTCGGGATGAACGACCCGACGATGAAAGCCAACGTAGGCTTTCAGTTTGAAGTTTATCCAATGGGTCGAGCTATAATAAGAGAGTGAGCCTGGCGGGAATTAGCTCGACGGATGTTCCTAGTTTGAGAAAGGAGGGAGACCATGCCCGATATTTTGCACAGGGTCGGAATCAAATCCACACCCAAAAAGGTTTTCGAAGCGCTTTCGACGATTGATGGGCTTTCTCATTGGTGGATCGTGGACACGAAAGGGAAAGCTAAACAAGGGGGGATTATTCTCTTCGGGTTCGCCGACATGAGAGTCATGGAGTTAAAGCCTAATAAACGGGTGAAATGGAAATGCGTGAGGGGACCGAAGGCGTGGGTGGGTACAGACCTGACCTTTGAATTAAGAGCCGAAAAGGATCAAACTATTGTCCTATTCACGCACGCCAACTGGAAAAAGCCCGTCGAATTTATGTACCATTGCAGTACCAAGTGGGCGACATTTCTTTTAAGCTTGAAGGATTGGATAGAAAGGGACGAAGGTCGTCCCTCCCCTTACGATATCAAACTCCACGTTGGCGATTAGCGGGTTGCTGAAAAATGGCTGGGGAGGGAGCGTATTACTCTGGTGCTCCTCTGAACAGGCTTGTCAAAAACAGGATTCCCAGTGCGGGGCCGGTGATAGGTTTATGAGGCTTGAGCAAAGATAAGAGGTTTTTCGTGCGTTTTTTTCGGCGGATGACGTTTTTTACCAGAAAACGAAAGCCAAAATCGCCCCGTAACCGGTTCCTCTCAATGACTTCCCGAGTGTCTCTTGTTCTTTCTTCTCAAATACCTCCAAAATGATCTTCGGTGCCCAATACGCCAAAATCTCTGAAATGCGATTGCCTCGCCTTTTTCAGAGTGAGTGACTCATTCTAAAGAGGAGGTTGTTTCCAGCGATCCTGTGATCAGGCGATCATTTTGAAAGCTTGGTCAAAATCGGCGATCAAGTCGTCGATATGCTCGATTCCTACGGAGACCCGAATCAACGAATCGGTTAACCCGACCTGTTCCCGGACCTCCTTAGGAACCGAAGCATGGGTCATCAGGGCAGGATGTTCGATGAGAGATTCCACACCTCCCAGGCTCTCAGCCAAAGCAAAAACTCTTAGACTTTCCAAGAACCGTTCGGCTTCGTCCAGTCCTCCTTTGATCTCGAACGAGAGCATGCCTCCGCATCCCGTGGCCTGGCGATTGGCTAACGTATGCTGCGGGTGACTTTCCAATCCAGGGTAATTGACCTTTTTTACTTTGGGATGTTCCTCCAGATAGCTGGCAAGGCGCAGGGCGTTCCGCTCATGTTCCCTCATCCTTACAGAGAGCGTCTTTATCCCTCTCAAGACTAAAAAACTATCGAAAGGGGACAAGATGGCCCCCATCGCGTTTTGATTGAATTTTAGCTGTCGATAGAGGTCTTCATCCGAAAGCATGACGGCCCCGCCCACGGAATCGCTGTGTCCATTCAGATATTTGGTGGAGCTATGAACCACCGCCGTTGCCCCCAGGCGGAGGGGTTTCTGAAAATAGGGGGAGAGAAAGGTATTGTCCACCACCACCCGGATATTTGCCTCCCGGGCAATTTCGGCAATGGCGGCAATGTCACAGATTTTCATCAGGGGGTTGGTCGGTGATTCCAGCCAAATCAATCGGGTGCTGCTGCGGATTGCCTCTCTGATGCGCTGAGGATCCCGGGCATCCACATAAGTCACTTCTACCTTGAAATGGAGGTCCAGGATCCGGTTGAACAGCCTCCGGGTTCCTCCGTAGAGATCATCAAAGGCCAGGACATGGTCGCCCGTGCGAAGAAGAGTGATGGCCAGGGTGCTCTCTGCCGCCATGCCGGAAGCGAAAGCCAGATCCGAAGGCAGCATCTTCAAGAACGGCTAATTTCTTTTCAAGGGCCTCCCGGGTGGGATTTCCGGTTCTGCTGTACTCATAGCCTCGCGTCGGTTCATTGATTTTTTTCCTTGCAAAGGTCGAAGAAAGGTGGATGGGAACAACCACATCTCCGGAACCCCTCTCCAGATCCGGTTCTTCTCCCACGTGAATCGCCTTGGTTTCAAATTCCATCGTTCTCCCCCTCCTTTAGGAATCCGTTCTTGCTCATCCATTCGTCATTGTATATCTTGCTGCGGTAGCGATCGCCGGAGTCGGGCAGAATGACAACGATTTGCTTGTCAGGATCGACAGAGGCAGCGAGCTTTAACGCTGCCCATATGGCACTTCCACTCGACCCTCCGGCAAAAATTCCCTCTTCTCTGGCCAGTCTTCTGGCCATGAGGAAAGAATTCTTATCGTTCACCTGAATGATATCGTCGATCAGGCTGAAATCAACAGCTTTCACTAAGTAGTCCTCGCCGATTCCTTCTACCTGATAGACGTGGGGGCGTGGCAATTTTCCGGTTTTGAAATATTCGTAGAAAACCGAGCCTTTGGGGTCGACAGCAATGACTTTGGTATTCGTTTTTTTCTCCTTCAGGTACTTTCCGGCTCCGCTCAGGGTGCCGCCGGTTCCGATGCCTGCCACCAGATAATCGATCTGCCCTCCGGTCTGTTCCCAGATTTCCGGTCCGGTGGTATGGTAATGGGCCTCGATATTCTTAGGGTTGTTGTATTGATCCGGGTACCAGGCCTTCGGCGTTTGGGCAGCGATTCTTCTGGCGACGCTGTAATAACTTTGAGGAGAATCGGGAGGAACGTCCGTTGGAGTAACAATGACCTCTGCCCCGAGGGCCATCATAAAGTTTTTCTTTTCATCACTCATTTTATCCGGCATGGTAATGATGCATCGGTATCCCTTCACTGCGGCGATCATCGCCAGGGCAGCGCCGGTATTGCCCGAGGAACCCTCCACGATCGTGCCGCCGGGCTTCAACAGTCCGCTTCTTTCCGCATCCTCGACCATGTAAAGGGCCATGCGGTCTTTCACGCTGCCCGTGGGATTGAAATACTCCAGTTTTGCCCACAGAATAGGCCGGATATCCTTTGCGACGTGAACCAGCCGGACCAGAGGCGTGTTTCCTACGGTGTCGAGTATATTTGGGGTTAGTTTCGCCATTTCTCGCCTCGATTTGATTCTAATACAAACGCATTAAAAATGAGATGCTCAAAAGATTTCATGACAAGAAAAGGTATGTCATTCCGAACTTGTTTCGGAATCTCGACTTTGGGAATAACAACGAATTCATTGCGTTTGTAATAGTATAAATCCAGTTGAATGTAGATGAGGTCGGAACGTGCTGTCGAAATGGGGTGTTTTTGATTTTGAAATAAAGTGTTTTCCCCATATACTTTTACGATCCACTCGAAGATAATGGTCCGAGTACTCGCAGGAAAGAGCTTTGGACACAAACCTTTAACGAAAGGAGACGATCTATGGAAATGCATGAGGTCATCGCAAAGAGGAGGACCATTCGGGTTTTTAAGAAGAAAGCTTCGGAAGAGCAGATCAAGAAAATTATTCTGGCCGGCACCCAGGCGCCATCCGCCGGAAATTCTCAGCCCTGGGAGTTTATTATCATCGATGATCAAAAGACGATCGATCAGATTGCGGAACGGAAGTATCAGCTTAGCTTAACGATGCCTCCTCCCCCTGGCCAAGGACAGGACAAAGTTCAAGAGAGGGCAGTCGGTCAGAGGAAATCATTCGAGAATGCGAGTGCTGTCGCAGTCTGCTATCAAGATGGGTCGTCGGCAAGTGCCTGGCTTTGCATCGAAAATATGTCTTTGGCTGCGGTTGCCGATGGGTTGGGAAGCGGGATCGTGGTCTTCTGGGGGGAGCAGGAGAAGGAGGTTAAGAAAATCCTTGGTATTCCAGAGGATTATGAGTTAGCGGCCGTTCTTAAGATCGGGGAGCCGGGGGAGAAGCCCTCTCCTCCTCCGAAGCGACCCGAATTCAGTTGGTTACACAAGAACAGGTTTTGATCGGGGAATATTTCGCCTATTGGGTTGGTTTTAGTGGAATAAAAATCATGGGGGAGGCTTATTTCTTCGAAACAAACGGATTTCCTTTGATGTAGAACCGCAAAAGCCTCTTTTGCCAGTGTTTGGCGTAGGCGACACCGACCCGCGGCCGCTTGACGATGGTCAAAGGCTCTTCTTCCGGCGGATCGGCGATATAGAAATCGTCGCTGACCAGGTCGTGTCCGTTGAGGCGCCTGTCGATGTGCATTGCCTTGCAGAGCAATCCAGGGCCCTGGGTTCGGCCATCGATATTTTTCGCCGGCTCGACGGCCCGCAACAACACCGCGGATGCATGCCCTTCCTGTTCCGTCACGACATTCATGCAGTAGTACATGCCGTAGATCATATAGACGTACGCATACCCAGGCGGACCGAACATGACTTTCGTTCGTTTGGTCAGGCCTTTCGCAGAATGCGCGGCGAGATCATGCGGCCCGAGGTAGGCCTCATCTTCCACGATCCTGCCGATGCGTTCCAGGCCGTCCGATAGGTGAACCAGGTATTTCCCGAGCAACTCCCTGGCCACGATGATCGTATCCCGGTCATAGAATGCACGGTCCAGTCTTTGAAGATGTGCTCCCATCAGTCTCATTTATCTATCTGCGAAATGACAGTGAAGTGATGAAGGTGGGAAAGGCTAATGTTGGAGCCCACGGACGGATTTGACCGGCAAATTCCCCGTAAGCCCGCCTTGCAGGCGGGTACAGGTGAATCAATATAAATGAGATTTCGTCTCCGGGAAGCTCCTTCTTGTGGGGAGGGAGCCTTCACGTACAAATCGTTGCTCAACGATGACATCATGCACTGAGGATTATTGTCAGAAATCATGTATCCCGTGTGAAGATATCGAAATCAATCCTCGCTTTTTTGAGGAAACAGAAGGTTGAAGGGATAGCACATCGGGGGCAGTCTGCTAACTGCCCCCGATGTGCGAGGATGAACCACTGTCTTCCCTTACGTTGCCCTCTTAGCTATCTAACCAATTTGGTAAACTTCGCCCCTTCGACTGTCGCTGCTGCCATCGCTCCCTTCTGACCAAAGACAAAACCGACAATGGGCTCCTTCATACTTGCGGTGTCAAGGGATTTGTCCGCCCCAACGTCTACGAAGGCTACTGTCGCATCGACCCCTGCCTTCCAGCCAGAACTGGTGCGAAATTTCTTAAGGGCTTCGTCTTTCATAAATACAAGTATTAAGTTCATCTTTTCGGCACCGACCTGAAGTCCGACCGAACCAGCCGCAATGCTATAATATTCAACAGTCTTTCCGCCAATCCTCAGAGCACCCTCACCGTATTGGCCTCCCACGCCAAGTCCTGCCTTCACAATGTTTGGCATAACAAGCACACCTTTTGAGGCATTAAGAAATTCCTTTCCGCCTTTTACCTGCTGGGAGAAAAGCTTCAGAGCTTCATTCACCTCTCCATTGATCTCCTTCGCCGTTTTCGCGTAGGAAGATATGGATAGAAAAGGACTGAGAATAAGTGCCAAACATGCAACCATCCAAAAGATTTTTCCCCTGAAGTGCTTCATCGTCTCCATATTTTACCTCCTTTAGAATAGTTTGCTCGTCTATTTCTTACCTTTATGCTTTTCGTTATGTATTAAGATCAACTGCAGCCTCGCCCTTACGGGCAAATCCATTCCATCTACTGCTAACGCTACTTGGAAGCCTTCGTGAGGTCCCGTGCACCGCAAGCCCTTCGCTGAGCTTCCTCCAGCTTCCAGCTTTTGGTCTGATCATGGAAAGTTTTTCCCTGGCCTGCACTACAGGACGAGCGGCACTTGAGCTGCAAGCTCGTACTTCACGGCGGCCCGGATCTTGTTCTCGATCTGCAGGTACCGGGCCACCTTCTTTTCAGGCAGCACCTTACGCAGCTTAGGAACAGAGGAAGTCTTGAGTCCTGCCTCAGCCTGCTCGATGGCGACCAATTCATCAATAAGCTTCTTAGCCTTCTCGTCGGTGAGGGTGCTTTCCCGATAGTCTGCGGCATAGCTCTCGATAAGGTTAAGGATGCGCCGGTTGATCGCGGCCAGATCCTTCTGATACTGCTCGTAGACCGGCCAGAAACCCTTCGCCTCTGATTCCGTCAGTTCCATGTTTGCCTCAACAAGGAGCTTCTTGTCCACCTTGATCTTCTCGAGCAAGATTTGCATGTCGCCAGCCAGCTTGCCCTGCGACCGCGCAGAGATGGGGAAAGCGGCGATAACTACCATCAATGCGGTTACAGAGAGTAGTGCCCATAATGCTTTAACAGTTCTTGTGCTCATACTTGCCTCCTTATTGATTCGATTTTTTCCCATATGAAGTCTCGTAGCCTCCTTTGGTCTTCTAATAGGATAAAAAGAAGTGGAGCCGGTGTCTATTGGACTTTGGTCTTATATGAGCGGCAAGTAGCAAGCGCCGGGGGGACAAAGTGTCTTTGGAATTAGCTAACTATTCGACAAAGGGAGTAGGGAGTCAAGAAAGGAAGGGCGCCGATGATGACCGATTCAAATCGTGTATATTTTGACAAAATGCTGAGTCATTGACTTCCTTAGAAGAGGAAGCACTAAAGAAAATCTTGCGTTATGTTCCTCTTGGCGAAGTCCCACCTGAAAGGTTACTATAATAGCAAACCATAAGGCGTAAATTGCAGATAGGGAGGTATACCAATGGAACCTCAAAAAACGAACAAGGATGTTATGACCTCAGATTTTTCTACAATAAAGGCGGATGACAACCTTAAGGAGGCCTTTGAAGGCATCAAGAAAATGCTGGAAAAGTCTCCTCATTCGCCCGGGCTGATTGTTATCGAAAATGAGGGAAATTATGCGGGCGTATTGACTCTTGCCGATTTTATGAATGAACTTCGTAAACTTTATCGTGACGCTTGCGACAAGACCGGGGGAAAGGAATCGATGGCGAGTTTATTCAGCGAGTGCGAAATTATGGGAATAAAGAAAGTCTATGAAATCACGAGCGGTAAACGTCTGTCGATTAAATCTGGTGATAGCTTTGAAAAAGCCTGCGAATTGATCCTGCACAAAAAGCTAGACATACTGGCAGTAGTTGATGAAAAGTCAATCCCAGTGGGGATCATAACCCGGAGACATGTGTTGACCGAGATAGGTTCCAGAATGTTCAAATGAATATGCAGAGCAGGGCAACGGGTTAAGGGTCTGGATTTTTTCGCTTTAACCCTTTTTTTATCGAGCGAGGATCGTGGAAAGATTTGGGCAACACACCCTTTCACCACAAGTCGTTGCTCAACGATGACATCTTGAGTTGAGGATTACTGCTTGGAAGGTTGAATAGAGAAAAGGCAGGGGTGCTATCAGCCCTGCCTTCACGTCTCTCGTTCTCACTTCCTCCTGGAATTTGTTTTATTTAGTCACCTGGATCGAGTTATTGGAACCAAGGTCGTTCACCTTACAAGCACGGCCAATAAACAAATTATTGGAAGCACCCTTTTCAAAAACAACATCAGCTGTTAATGCTTTGAATTTGCTTAAATCATTATCTGTAAAAACATTTTTACTTCCCTTCAAAGGTTTCCATGATCCAACTACGATTCCTGGTTGACTGCTCGAACCCTCTATTTTGTTGAATGCGATGTATCCATCGGAAGAGCGAATACCCAAGGAACGGGCTTCTGTTCCCTCTGTGAAAATGGCATTATTGACAACCACAACCCCATCTGAGAAGGTGGCAATACCAAAAGAAGTTTTACCACGAGTCCTGATGCTGTTATTAACGATAATATGTTTAATGTTTCTTTGTGGATCAATGCAACCTGAAAGGTCAAGGAACCACCCAGCCATGATACCATTGGGAGTTTGTGGTGAAGGAACAGGCAATCCCTCTGTAGCTGGAATGAGTTTATTATCTTTCATGATAATCATCCCACTTCCATCGCTGCCAAGATAATTGTCTAAGACCTCTATAGAATTCCTCGCACAATTAATAACGGTATTCCGTTGAATTTGTGCACTAATCCCTGTTGTCCAATCGACTATCACTCCTTGAGCCATCGTCTTCGTAGGAACATTATTAGTCAAATCAATGTCATTGTCCTCGATGATTAGATTTCCTGTGATAAGGTTGGGTATATACTTCCTGGTCTGTACCGGTTGAGCATAAGCAGGGGTGCATACTATCCCTTGTTGGCGATTCAATCCTGGTTTACCAAATATAGATTCGTCCATAAATTGGGGTCTGATATTCGTCATCTTGTTATTGGATATGGTTGCACCACTGCTGTACGCTAAATAAACTGGAGTCCATAGGGCTCCATCAAAATGGATGCTCTGGATTGTGATTTTGGGGCCTTGGACTTCGGGTGGTAATTTAGTCGGCAGAGGGCTATGGAAATTAAAAAATCCCCCTTTGATCTTTGTGACAGGCTTTCCTCCGATATCTGTTTCACCGACAATCTTAACATCTTTGGTTATGTTCACCCTGCCTTTATCCCCAAAGTCAAAGGTTTCTTTCAGATTAATAGTTCCCCCTTGATCGACAGCTTTTTGAACTGCTTGGACGTCAATCGTTGGATTATTTTGGCCAACAATTGTGATTTGGGCTTCTGCTGAAGTAAAAGAAAAGATTGTCATCACCATAAACAAGGAAATAATTATTCTTCGCAGCATCACAATCCCCCCTCTCTGGTTTTAAGGTTTGAGAACTATTTCGTAACCTATTCTCGCATGTAATTTAATTTGTGGAAGGCAGGACTAAGTGAGGCACCTCCAAAGGGAAGATAAACGCCCCTCTGGAGGCTTCATAGGGGCATCTTCTGGGAACTCCTTTTCATAACCCTCCCCAAAGGGTTTAGGGTTGTGTTGTTAGGTTATTTTACGGATAGGAATACGAGGAAAACTCTCACCCAGTTACTTTGCTATCAAAAAATGTTGGATTTGTCAATCGGAAAAAGTCTTGTGAAAACTATCTTTTGAGGATTACCGCTTGGAATCAGGTATAGCGGTGTGGGTTCTCGCCTTGAGGACTTCAGGATATTATCCTCGGTCGGACACGTCGTAATGTTCCCAAAATGGAGAGTTAGCCAGTCCAAGAATGATTGGGACATACCCCAAGGACTGATGATTTCTATCAAAAATTCATGGGGTCATATTGCTTATCTGCCATGTAGAATATCCATCCACCTAATGGCCTCTGACTCACTCACCTTCCCCAAATAAGCCTGAGTCGTCTTCAGATCCTGATGCCTGAGAATCACTTTAGACACAATCTCCAAAGGAACCCCATTTCTGCTGGCATATGTGGCAGAATATCTCCGAAGGTCATGAGGGGTTAAACGGATATGGAGATTTGAACCAAGCCTCTTAATCAAATACCTGGCAGTGGAATAACAGATCGGGAAGAGACGATCATTAGCTTGAAGCCCCTGATCTTTGATGTAATCATTTAGCCTCTTTGCCACAGGTTCAGGCATGAATGCTACTTCTGCTTCTTTTCCTGACTTTGGCTCCCTTAAAAAGACTCAAGTTATGCACCAACGAACTATCCCCGTGTTGGTTAAACAGATTCAACCAGTGCAAAAATTTCCTCCTGTGTTACTGAACCCTTAAAAAGTAAATAATCCGCCTTGCATTGGATCGAAGCCTCTCGATATTCTGGTAAGTCCCAACCCGAAAGAAGGGTGATGATAATGTTTGGATATCGACCTTTTATTTTTTTGGTCAGAACCAGACCGTTTTCTCCAGGCAAGTTGATGTCCATAAAGATAAGATCAGGAGGTGACGTTTTGATTTTTTGTTTAGCCTTCTCCCCATCAGTTGCTTCATCAATGTCAATTGATGGAAATCGAACATGCAACACCTCTTTGAGAGATTGCCTAAAAAGAGCACTGTCGTCAACGATTAATATCCTGAAAACTTTCAGTCTATCCATCAGTTTTTAGCTTTTCCATTTCAGACTTTATCTCTCTCAGTGAGAATTGAAGCTGTTTTGTGCATAGTGCGTGTGTTACGGTCTTGTCTGAAAAAGGAGGCTTTAGCTCACTGAACTCTTCCCCACGAGCGGAACAATCACGCCTCCCACTTCAAACTCTACAATTCGACATTCTGAAATACAATAAAGCGAATTCTTTATTTCACGTTAAGAAATACAGTATTTTTCAAACCACATTGCCTTCAATTACATCTTGGTAAATTGAGGAGGACTATTCAAAGAAACTGAGGGATGGAATTCTTGATTACCAATTGCAATCGAGCATGCTTAGCCAAAATGGCCCCTCGTGGATTTCAGGAAGAAAGTTCCAGGGGACTCTGGGGTTTTTTCATTTGGGGAGGGTGGAGGCGACAGCAGACCCCCCAATGACCCCCCGAAAGTGAATCAGGAAAAACAGGCATGCCAGCCTGACCCCGCGTTTCCGATTCAGCGCTTGCGGGGCTTGGCCTGTCTTGTGGGGACCGCTTTCCACGGGTCATCCGGCCAGGGATGTTTCGGGTAGCGGCCTTTCAGCTCCTTCTTCACCTGCGGGTATCCGCTGTCCCAGAAGCCCTTCAGGTCTTGGGTCACCTGAACCGGCTTGCGGGCCGGAGACAGGAGATGGAGGAGCACCTTTACCCGTCCACCGGCAATTTTCGGAGTGTCCGCCAGGCCGAACATCTCCTGCAGCTTTACGGCCAGGATCGGGATACCTCCGGAGCCGTAATCCAGCGTTACCCGGTGGCCGCTGGGTACGGGGAGGGATGCGGGTGCGTTCTCGTTCAGCAGCCGCCGCTGCTCCCATGACAATCGGGCGCGCAGGGGCGCCTGGAGGTCCAGGGCTGCCAGTTGTTCCCGGGTACGGATTCCCTTCAGCCAGGTCATGAGCCACTCTTCGGGGACCGAGAGGAGACGTGTTTCCGACAGGTCCGGCCAGTTCTCCGCAGGGAAGGTCCTTTTCATCAGATTCACCCGGCCCTGGAGCTGCCGGGCCTCTTCGCTGAAGACGATCCTGGCGGAGCCCGACCGGACGGCTTCGCAGAGGAGGGGGGCCACTTCCTCCTCTTTGGGTACAAAAGGCCTGGCGGATAATTGCAGGGCCCCCAGCTTCTCCTCAAGGGTAGCGATGATCCTCCCTTCCCTTTTGTCCCATTCCACCCGCCTGATGCTCTCGATGCCCTCGCTCAGTTCCTCCCGGAGGAGATCTTCGGCTACCGGCTCGGCCAGGTGCACCATGCCCTCGACTTTCTCCCCTGCATCCACATGCGCCGCGATGATAAAGGGGCTCTTCGTAAGGGGGCTCATGGAAGGAAGCCGCACGCCCCTTCCCTGGCAGAGGATGAAACGCCCGGTTCCTTCCTCTCGCCTCTTCGCGATCCGGTCGGGAAAGGCGCGCAGAAGGAGACGGGGGATGGTCGTGCCCTGCTTTTCTCTGCATGCTCTGGAATCCCCGGCCACAGGGCCGGCCATAAGACTCAGGAGCTGCTGCGATGCCCGGTCCACGGCTCTCAGCGCCCAGGGATCGGTTCCACCCGGGGCTTCTTTTCGCTTTCGCCACTGCTGCAGAAGGTCGAGTCTTCCGCCGAGGTCGGATCCTTCGCCATGCGCCATGAAGCCGGATGCCTCACGGCGGAGGATGTCCCGCTCCGAAAGAAGGGCCGCCAGGTCAGCACCGAGTCGAGGGCAGCCGAGTTCGGAAGCCCTCTGCGACAGCCGCCCGAGCCGGGGATGGAGCGGCAGCCGGGCCATCGACCGGCCGACCGGAGTTGCCGAGCCCTCAGGGTCAAGGGCGCCTAATTCCATGAGAAGACGCCGGCCCGATTCCCATGCGGCCTTCGGCGGGGGGGACAGCCAGGAGAGTTCGCTCGGGTCCTTCACTCTCCACACCGCCAGTTCGAGTATCAGTGGGGAGAGGTCGGCCAAGAGCATTTCCGGCGGGGTAAAAGGAATCATTCCTTGAAAAGCATGGCGGCTGTAAAGACGGTAGCAGACGCCCGGACCAAGACGGCCGGCCCGGCCTTTCCGCTGGTCCGCCGCCGCCTTGGAAACCGCGACCGTAACCAGACGGTTCATGCCGGTGGCCGGGTCATGCTGGAGCCTCCGGGTCAGGCCGCTGTCGATCACCACCTTCACCCCTTCGATGGTCAGGCTCGTTTCGGCGATGTTCGTCGCCAGAACGATCTTTCGTTTTGCCGAAGGGAGAATCGCGCGCTCCTGCTCTTCAAAGGGGAGGTCTCCGTAAAGAGGATGAATGGAGATGGAGGCCGCTTTGTCTTCCAGAGCGGCCCGCAAAGATTCGCAGCAGGCGCGGATCTCACCCCCGCCGGGCAGGAAGACGAGAATGTCGCCGGAGGTCTCCCGCAGGGCGCTGATGACCACCGCCGTCATCCTCGCATAAAGGGGCCTATCCTGCCCGTCCGGGAGGTAGCGCTCTTCCACCGGAAAGGCTTCGCCGGGTGAGGAGATCACCGGCGCCCCGTCCATTAGCGAGGCTACCGGCCCGCAGTCCAGTGTCGCCGACATGACGAGAATCTTGAGGTCTTTCCTGAGGCTGCGGCGGATGTCGAGACAGAGCGCCATCGCGAGGTCGGCCTGGAGGCTCCGCTCATGGAACTCGTCGAAGATGACCATGGCCACACCCTCCAGACCGGGATCCGTCTGTATGCGCCGGGTGAGGATTCCCTCGGTGACCACTTCAATCCGGGTCTTTTCCGAAGCCCGGCTTTCGAACCGGATGGAATAGCCCATGGTCCCCCCGATCTCCTCGCCGAGGGTTTTGGCCATCCACCGGGCCGCGGAGACCGCCGCGATCCGGCGCGGTTCGAGCATCAGGATCCGTCCCTTTTCCGGGGGGATCACGTCGAGCAGCGCCAGGGGGGTGCGCGTCGTCTTCCCCGAACCGGGCGGAGCCTGCAGAACCGCTGAAGAGCCGGCCAGCACCGTTTCCTTTATCCTCGGAAGGATTTCGTCGATGGGGAAAGATTTCCCCTCCAGGACCTTCTTCATAGGATTCATTAAAGCCCACTTTCAAATGGCGGGTCAAGTGCTCAAAAAACAAGGGTGGAGTGGGGTGTCAAGCAGCAAGCGATCGTAATTAAAGCTTCCGGCTGTAAATGGATCCGGAGGTCGCGTTAAAGAGAAACTCTTGACTTTATATAAGCTGATGTGCACAGTGTAATACAGGTTCATCAGGAGGTGTCTTATGACTACGGCAATATCCGTTAGGCTCCCTAAAACGCTTGCCGATCGGCTAGACAGCATCGCCAAAGAAACTGAAAGATCTCGCTCTTTCATTATCCAAAAAGCTTTAGAGTCCTACATGGAAGAGTATGCGGATCTCCAGGTTGCCTTGGACCGATTCCATGATCAAACAGATTCGGTTATCTCAGGGAAAGAGTTGAGGAAGACCCTTGGCCTATAATATCGTTTACAAGAAGTCAGTTCAGCGTGATCTGAAAAAGCTCTCTAAGGCAGAGGCTCATCACGGTTTAAATCAAAAGGATCCTGTAATCATATAGGGGATCCCGCATTCATCCAGTTTAGACAAAAGGAGTTTCAGGCCATCTTCAGACGTCAGGGTAGGATGTCGCGAGCACTGGGATAGGCTCGAAGGAAAAGGTCTTCGGGAAGCAGGCACCGGATGACGGCAAGCCTGATCTGCTCTTCATCGTAGTTTGGATGGCGTTTCCGGATTCCTTCCGCCAGCAGGGTGCGGCAGGTTTCAGATAGTAGGGCCGCGGCCTGGAGACGTTTTTGGGGTTCCATACGTCGAAAGATTTCGATCTGGACTTTTTCAGCGTCAGAACTCGTGTCAAGCGGTCTCATGGGGTGATGATTCTATTCATTTTCAGTGCCCACTGGGCGAATAGAAATTTGGAGCCCACGGACGGATTTGAACCGCCGACCCGCTGATTACAAATCAGCAGCTCTACCACTGAGCTACGTGGGCTAGAATAAAAAAGGACGAATCCCTTTCGTCCTTTTTTATTACCATATTACTGTTCACCGGTCAACTTACTCATAAGGCCATAATTGAGAAGACATAGCTAAATCTGCTCCGGGAAATTCCCATCCCCCTCCCGACCTTCCCCCTTGAAGGGGGAGGAACATATACGGACCGGTAAATGATGCTCAAGATGAAAGCTCAAGACTCAAAGACAAAATTGAATTTTCTCAGGCGATCAGCCATCAGCCATAAGCTATAAGCTATCCGCTGCGTGTTACCTCTTTTTTGCTTCGATCGCTTTTTCTAAAATTTTGATTCCTTCTTGAGAGGCGTTGACGGACTGGGCCAGAGATTCCCTTGCCTGCTCGGGGTTGTGGAATCCGTCGCTGTTTTCGGCTGTCCACCATTCCCAGAGGATATGGGCCTTATCGTGGAACGGCCGCACCTGGCTCAAAACATCCTCCCCGACACCGACGTCCTTCGCCAGGGTATACGTATCGATCAGTTGCCCCAGCCAGAATTCCGCCTTTCTCATTTTCCCGCGGATATAATTCTGGATGGCATCCACCTGATACTCGGCTTCTTCCTGGGACCAGTAAGGGTGGCAGTGGACACAGGTGTCTTTGAGCATGTACCTTGCGCTCCGCTGGCCATGGAAAGTAAAAACATTTCCCTTCTTATCTTTGATCCTTGGCATATGACAATCTCTGCATTCCACCCCTTTGCGTTCGTGCCTGCTTCCCCAAAAGGTTTCAACCTCCGGGTGTTGAAGTTTCGTCAGCGGGGCCCCGGTGACAGCGTGTCTAAAATCCTTGAAGCCTATGTCGGCATATCGCTTCTGAACGTCGAACACATTCACCCAGGGAAAATAGTTGGCCCTCCGGTCGTCCATGGTGACGGATGCGCCGGTCTTCGGGTCGAACCCTGGGTTGCAATTGTATTCGACATGGCACTGGGCACAAAGAAGATTGGAGTCAGATTTGTTGAGGAGCCCAATTGCTCGAAAGGGTTTCCCATCCCGTTGGAATTCGATCTTCTTCATCGTCACACTTTTGCTTTTTTCTTTATCATACGGATAGGTCCCGTTTCCCCGGTCCGCGACCGCGTCGATCAACGCATCGCGGACCACCCTTGCCTGGGCCGCATGAGGGTCGTGGCAATGAATACAACCCATAGGATTCTGAATATACTTCTTCGCCATTTCCATGGCTGCCGGGTTCCCCCCTCTCTTCAAATCGGTGGCAGGATGGGAGTCACCCCGATAAGGCCACTTCAAGATGGTGTCTGTCGTCTTGCAGGCGAAGCAGACCGTATTTGCCGCTTTGGCTGTCTGAGGTAATTCTTTTCCCGTATCCGCAACGATATCCCATGCCTTTCCGGTCTTCGTGATATCCTTCCAGTTCTTCAACTGGAACCTTCCTCCATAGGCTCGGTCCACCAGGAGATGATCCGTGACCATAAAGACGTGGGATCTGGGCTCATCGTGTTCCTTTGTAAAGCCGTGAGGCATCAAAAGCTTATCGGAGGTAGGAGATCGGCTTGTCGTGGTGGCTTTCTCAACTCTGGCTTTTGACTTCAGATTGACCGACATCAAGGTCTCATACTGGGAAGGATGGCATTTGCCGCAGAGACTGAGCTCCAGGTTCGTTCCCGGGGGTTTCTCGGGATCTTTCAGGTGCTCGGTGAGTTGGCCATGACACATGGAACAGGGTAGGGCGGTATGTTTATTTCCCACCTTGAGGGATTTGATCTCCTCGTGACACTCATAGCATGCTGCCTCCTGCTTTGGGATGGTTTCCTTTGCAGAAGAGGCATAGGAGAAATAAAAAATCAGAGACAGAAAGCAAAGGGTTGAAATGAAGAAAAGTTTTCTTGGCATAGAGAGACCTCCTTCGGAGCAGGGAGACTTTTCCCGTATTTGGATCTCACCGTTATTTTATTGCAGGGACGGCTTAAATCAAAGAAAAATTATTTGGTACCGGCGAGGAGCACGACGACGGTCCATCCAAAAAGGATGACCAGGAAGATGATGAATTGTTTGACCAGCTTTGGGTCCATGAATCCCTCCTTATTACTCAGAGGCTGAAGACATTTTGTATTTAACTTCGGTCGTGTTATATATCAAAAGTAAGCTTTTGGCCCCGGCGGCACAAGATCGCGGCCGACGCAGCATCAGGTTTGGCGGAGATGCTACCCGCGGGGGTAGGGCGGAGTGCCAGGGGCTTTGCCCGTCATCCCACCAGAAACCATTATGAAAAAAATTGAAAGTTATTTCAAGAGGCAAGAATGGGCGAACCCCTTTAGAAATTCCTGCGGGACATCGAACCCCGTCAGATTTATTCTTGGACCCAACCCCGCCGCAGGGCAACGGAGCATCATTTCTAACGGGGCGAAAGCCCTGCTCTGGGTCGGGATACTTCTTCTCGCCTCCTTCCCTTCTTTTGCAGGATCGATCAGAGACGTCAGCCAGAATGTGGAGAGGGTCAAGTCGATCGAACCTCCCTTCCGCTTTACCCTCATCGGAGACAGCAGGGACGGAGAAAAGGTTTATGTTCGGTTGCTGGGGAGTGCCCTTGAACGAAACCCTCATTTCCTCATCCACTTAGGAGACATGATTTCCCATCCCGAAGAGAAAGAATGGCAGAATTTTATTGAGATTTCGAAGCCCATCCATGTTCCTTTCTTTCCCGTGGTAGGAAATCATGAGGTATTCCCTGGCGGCCGAGGAGAAAAGCTTTACCGCGAGCAATTCCATCTTCCTGATGGAAAAACCTATTATGCCTTTCGAGCGGGGGGAGTCCTTTTTGTTATCCTGGATTCGGAAATAGGGAGGGGAAGGATCATCCATGAACAGTTATCATGGTTGGAGGATATTTTGTCATCTTCCAAAGAGAGATTCAAGCTGGCATTTATTCATCGTCCCCTTTTTCTTCCGATCGATAGTTTGAAAAAAGGGAGGGGCATGGATCGGCATCCCCTCGATCGAGATGTTCTCCACCGGCTCTTTGTGCAGACAGGAGTGACTGCTGTCTTCGAAGGCGATGATCATCGGTACAACCGAATGGAGAAAGATCGTATTCTCTACCTTATCACCGGAGGCGGGGGGGCCCCGCTCACGTCCTTCAAAGTAAGAGGGCGTTTTTTTCATTTTGTCTGTGTTTCTGTTCAGCAGGAGAGGATCGAAGGGGAAGTGGTGGATCTGGAAGGCCGGGTTCGAGACCGATTCACGATCGAATAGGGCCGGCAGGGCGAAACAATGTCAAATGTCAATGTCCGAAGATCAAGGGAAATCCAAGATCTAAATGTCCAAGTATATTTCTTGGCATTTAGTCATTTGTCCTGAAATTGACATTCTGGCTTTGGCATTTGCACTGGCTTGGATCAATCCTTCTGGGGGATAGGTTCTGATAGGTTCGATAACGGGATCTGGAATATCTGATATCGAATCAATGAGAAAGGAGTAAGGAGATGAGGATGGGGTTGGCTCTGGTTGCAGTGGGGGTGTTGATCCTCCTGGACCGAATGGGTGCGGGATACGGGATCAGGGAAGGGTGGCCATGGATTGTCGTCGCCCTTGGGATAGGCGGTATTTTCAGCGATCGAAAAAGTCCGGCTGCCTGGGTGACGATGATCGTCGGAATCCTCATCCTTGGAGCAAAATATTACTCTCTCCACTTTTCGATCCCCGGGGTCATCCGGACTTATTTCCTGCCCATCCTGCTCATCGTGATCGGGCTCCTCTGGCTGTGGAAATATCAAAAGGATTGATTCCAAATTCGGAACTCGGATTTCGGAATCTCAATCGAAAATATTACCAAGAGCATGAAGTAGTTTACATTTTATACATCTTAAAATTGGCTTTTCACCGCCCATTCGCCCTGGAAGAGCAGGGCTCATTAGAGACGCGGAGGGCGCAGAGGAAGATAATCTTAGGGAGAATCGGGAGATACCGATTCTCCCTAAGGCCTCTGGCTTTTGGCCAAAAAATTACACAAAAGATACGTGATCTTTTTATTTGTCGGTATCTCCCGACAAACAAAAAACTCTCTTATCTCAGCGTTCTCTGAGCCTCTGCGGTGAAATCTATAGTATTTCAGATCTTTCTCGCGGGGATAAGTCCAGCGACGACCAACACGGTCATCACTTCCTTCCCCCTATTGGTCAGCTCGTGAAATTGACCGATGGGGATATGAACCGCATCTCCGGGTTTCACTTCGCAGATTTCCTCACCGACCTGCATGCGGCCTTGACCGGTATGAATATAGTAGATCTCCTCCATGGGGTCCACATGGCCGATGAGTGTTTCGCCGGGTGGGACATAGGCGTGGGCAAGAAACATCAGGGTCTGAAGATGCCGCGTGTCGAGAATCATGTGTGCGATGCCGCCTCCATGAGCCTGGTAGCGGGTCGCTTTCACCTCAGGGTGTTCTAAGTTGCGTCGTATCATCGGTTGTCCTTTCTTACACTCGTCTTTTCATTCACGATATTTTAACAGGTTGGTGAAAAATAGCCATCAGCGCAGTAGGGACGCATATATGCGTCCCCTACAATGGATTTTTTGGGCCCCCGTAAACGGGATTTCGCAAGCTCCACTTGCATCTGCCTGCCTGCGCGAAGTCCCGCCTTGCGGGACGAAGGCAGGGCCCTTTTTGAGCAACCTGGGAAAGATGACTTCTTCAGCAGCCTTGCTAATTAATAGAAGAGTGGAAATCAAAACAAAATGACTCAACCCAGAAAGGGGACTTGAACACAGGAACCCATTGGGTTATGAAGAGGCCTAAAACATTCTGGGGGAGCGACCTATGCCGGAAGTAACCGAAGGGGTCTATCACATTCCAGGACAGGATGAATTCATGCCGGATTCCCACGCGTATGTTTTGGGTAAACCTTCCTCTCAAAACCTCTCCCTTGTCGATGCCGGCTTGACGGGGAAGGGGAGTTACAAGATCAAGGCTGTCCAAAAAGCAGGGATTGAATTGTCATCGATCAAAAGGGTGATCATGACTCACACGCATCTGGATCACATCGGGTGCTTCGCCGAGATCCTGAAGCAGCTTCCCTGGGCGGAACTGTGGGTGCACGGGTCAGAAGCCGATCTCCTGGAGAAGGGAGATGAGAGGGCTGTTTACGGGATGGACATGTTTCGAGAGTATTGCCAGGGACAGCTTCACCTCAAGCCGGGTGCCTTCAAGTGTCAGGTGAATCGGAAACTGCAAGGGGGCGAGACCCTGGATATTGGCGACATGACCTGGGAGGTCATCCACATCCCGGGCCACTCCATGGGCAGCATTGGCCTTTATCATCGCCCCATGAAAGTCCTGATTCCGGGGGATGTCGTCTATGCCGATTATGCGATTGGTCGTTTTGACCTCTTCGGGGCTGACCCGGGCAGGCTCAAAGAATCTCTGATGGGTTTGGCTAATTTAGAAGTGGACATTCTTCTCCCCGGTCACAACCAGATTGTCAAAGGCCTTCCGAAGGGCTATATCCTCAAGACGGCCAAACAGTGGGAATCCTATCTGACAGGCGCTGAAAAACGCCCATCTGTCCCGCGCTTCGCGATTACCTCATTCTCGCCCTGTTAGATGAGGAAGGCTACCTCTTAGAAGGAGGTACACTGGTTCTGGGCTAGAAGACGAGAAATGAAGCTGGGTATCTACAGGGCAAGTCATTGCGGCGAATCCAAGAGCCTCCCGAACCAACCGGGGGCAAGAAGTCACTCCTTATCAGCATCGGGACAGCCAAAGGCAGGTGAAAGGCCGGACCTTGCCTCTGAGCATTCTTGAGCAGCCTCAGGAATAATCGCTTTTTCACTGCAATGAGGTTCTTTCGGGAACATGAATCTTATGATCTCTTCTCGCCGAATAAACTCCTCAAACGCATCAAAAGACTCATGTCCCCCGTCGCTGTGTATTTGCCCTCCATAAAAGCCTGCTGTCCGTCCATCTCTTTATTCGCGATGGCGATCCAGACTTCCGAGGGGGTTTTAATGGTAAGGTCCGGAGAATTCGCTTTCCCTTCGTGATAGGTGCATTTTCCGGTATCGATAGAGAGAAGCCAGTCGCCGGTTTGTCTTCCGGTCACCTCAAATTGGATGGTTGCCTTGAGATCCCCGGCGGCTTGAGAATTGAAAGAGGCCGCCATTCCTCTGAGCAGAAGTCTCATATCTTCGATCTTCCCTTGCACAGGCTTTCCCTGGGTGATTCCTTCGAGGTGGCTATCCCACCAGAGATTGGCCATTTCGGCCAACGCATCGGGCGGGACAAGAGGTTTCTGGATTTGAGCCTCGGTTTCTTTCGAAACCCTTCCGTCCGGATCACCTCAACCCCTGCTCGATAGGCTGCCTGGAGAACACCTTGAACACTCTCCTGCATTCCCTTTTGTTTCAAAAGCTCCCCTCCGGGCATCAACAGTTCTCCGATGATAGGTGCGCCCCCATTCCGCTCCATATGGCGGAAGACTGTGCCTAAGCCCGTCGAAATGAGAAACCTCGGGAAAACCGCAGGTTGAAAGAAGGACCATCTTCCGGTTCGCGGCATATCTCTGGGGATGTCGATAAGTTTCACCCGCTTTGGTCAGATGAGGGTCAAGAAGAGGGAGAAGCCTTTCCTGAAAGGCTTTTAGGAGAGCGGTCATATTATAGTTGTACAGAGGGGTTGCATAGACAAGGATGTCGCACGCCTTAACCTTCTCCAAGAGGTCCGGCATATCATCCTTGAATACACAGACTCCCGGGGTCTTTGCCCAGCAGGTGTAACATCCCACGCAGGAATGAATCTCCTTTTCTTTCAGGTAGATCGTTTCGGTTTCAGCCCCCTGACTCCGTGCTCCCTTCAGAAATTCCTGAAGAAGAATCTCCGTATTACTGTTTTTGGGCCGCGGGCTTCCCTGGATGGCCAATATCTTCATTTTTTTCTCTCCTTTCTGGGTCAAGTCTTCCTCCTCGCTCTTTCAGGAGGACGAAAAAGATCTCCCATTTTCACTAGTAAATTCATATCTCCCTTAACTTCATAAAGCCCATCCATCAGAGCCTGTGCCCGATTGATCTCCTGGCGGGCGATCTTCATCCAGACATCGGCCGGAGAGCGGATCGTCAGGCGTAGGAGAGGGAGCATCTCCTTCGCGGAATGAGCACTTTCCCTGTGAAATGGATAGCACCCCTTTTACTCCTCCCTCCCCGAAAAGGTCAAACTGGATCTCCGCCTTGAGATCTCCGGCAGCTTCGGGACGAAAGCCCATGGGCATCCGCGAGATGAGTTCTTTGGCGGTGTCCGGAAGAAGGGATGGATCAATGGGTTGAGAGGAGAACTGCCGCTTCAGATAATATTTCGGATAGATCTTAACCACAGGAAGACCCACCCCCAAAATAATGATCAATGGAATCAGGATGGAGAAAAGAGGCTTTCCATGCCCGAGCCCGCTTGAAAGGAAATTGACGAAGAAGAGGATACTCCAAAAATAGGTGAGATGAAGGTTGATCGTTCGAAAATGAGGAGTATTCCAAACCCTTTCCGGCGTCATTTGCTTGGCGATGGCGTAGGTGAAAGGATCGTAGCCGAATAATTGAGGGACGAATGTTGTCAAGAAAAGAGCGAAGTAGAGAAGTGTCGTAGAATGGTCGACAAATAAGGAAGAGATAGGACCAGGCGTTGAATAGATCCATACCGTCCCAAATCCAAGGAACCCGAGAAAGGTTCTTTCTAAGTAACTGGTATGCTTGATCACCTTTTTTGAGAGGATGAATTGAGTCCCCGCAAGGATGAGACCGATCACGGTAGCCACTTTCGCCTGTGCCAAAGTGGCGTCGCCGACCCGGGCCACGACCTTGAAAGCAAGGACCGGGACAAAGGAGGTGATAAAGAGGATAGTCTTTATTTTCAGCTTCATACGTGTGGCCTCCCTGGTTTTTCAAATCAACCTTTTGACCTTCGTCGGTCTAGAGCCGGGTGTTTCCTTAGCCTGCCTGCCGGTAGACAGGGGGTGATGCCGAGCGGCCCTTTTCACCTCGTTTTGAAGGCGGGTTAGGCGCCAACGAAGGTTCAAAAGGGTCACTTCTTTCTGGTGACTTGATTCCGTTACCGCAGAAGAAATCTCATGATCCTCTTAATCTTTTTCAATTCCGTTTGATAGGGTGGATATTTCATTCTTGCATCGAATGAGAAGCTCCTTCTCAGGACGCTCTTGTAGTGGGTAAAGGAGTCAAAGCCCGCTTTTCCATGATAACTTCCAAAACCGCTATCCCCGACTCCCCCGAATGGCAAGTCGCTCCCAACGATGTGGCTCACGGTGTCGTTAATACATACTCCTCCGGAGGAAGTTTTTCTTAAAATGGCCTCCTGGATACTTTGATTATCCGTAAACAAATAAAGCGCGAGGGGTTTAGGTTTGGAGTTAATCCGACCGATCACGTCTTCCATGGTCTCAAATTCAAGGATGGGTAAGATCGGGCCAAATATTTCATCCTCCATCACCGGAGCGGCCGGTTTGACGTTTGAGAGCAGCGTCGGGGAGATAAACAGATCTTTCTTATCGTGCTCTCCCCCGAAGAGCACCGTCCCATCTTCCAAGTATTTCGTCAGTCTTTCAAAATGGTTTCCATTGATAATCCGCGCATAATCCTTGCTTTGTTGCGGTGACGGGCCGTAGAACTTACGGATGCCACTGACCAAGGCTTCTACGAATCTCTTACTGATATCGCGATGAACCAAGAGATAATCCGGAGCTACACAGGTCTGTCCTGCATTCATGAATTTCCCCCACAGGATCCTTCTGGAGGCCACCTCGATATTTGCATCTTTCCATACGACGCAGGGGCTTTTCCCGCCGAGCTCTAAGGTGACAGGGGTTAAATGCTGGGACGCTGCACGCATCACCATTTTCCCGACGTTTGTGCTACCGGTAAAAAAGATGTGGTCAAATTTTTCTTCCAGCAAGGCCCGAGAGGCCTCAACCCCTCCCTCCACCACCGTGAGGTAGTCTGGGTTAAAGGTGTCACGGATGATATCCACCAGGACTGCGGATGTGTGCGGGGCGTATTCCGATGGCTTGAGAACGGCGCAGTTCCCAGCAGCGATGGCTCCGATCAAAGGCACAAGGGTCAATTGAAATGGGTAATTCCAGGGAGAAAGAATCAATACCACTCCTGCCGGCTCGGAATAGACCAGGCTTTTGGCGGGAAAGTGGATGAGGGGCGTTCTCACTCTCTTCGGTCTCACCCATTGCCTAATTCTTTTTAGGGCATAGTCGATGTCCGCTACGGTCATGAGGACTTCCGAATTGTACGCCTCGATCTCTGATTTTCTGAGGTCTTTGTACAACGCCTCAAGGACTGACTTTTCATTACGCTCGATGCTGTCTTTTAGTTTTTTGAGCTGGCCAATTCTAAATTCTAGAGGCACCGTTTTGCCGCTATTAAAAAAGTCCCGCTGTCTTTGAATAAGAGCTCCAAACATCCTTCCCTCCGTTCTTACGGGTTTATTTTCTTTATAAACATTTTTGACAGATCCAGATTACACTCCCCTGCTACTTTTTTTCCCCAGGATCAGAAGCTTTCCCGTTTCTTTGATGGTTTCCATGATATCATGGTCGTCATCCGCAAATGCATTGTTATTCACTAAGAAGGCAAGGCCATGGGCAAAAATCCACATCTTCATCAGCACATCTCTTAATGTCTGCTCATCCAGGCCTTCAAGAATCGGATCGGCTTTCATATTTCGAGTGAGATTTCTTAAAGCAGCTTCTCTGATCCTTTTCTCAATCTCTTGGTATCGATCTTTCCCTTCCTTCCTTTGATGGAGGAAACGAAAAAGGTTTTTCTCTTCCTTAGCGAACAAGATATACCCAACGCCCATGTCAAGAAATACCTGTCCGGTTCTTGGAGTCGTTTGATAGGCAATGAGCAGGTCAACCGCCTTCTTCCTCAATTCCTCATACAGGCTATTCATTGATTTAAGGTAAGAATAGATGGGCATGGTGGAGCAACTCAATTCTTTGGCGAGGGAGCGCGCCGTAAGATTATCCCATCCCTTTGTCCGAACGATCTCAAAAGCCGCATCGATAAAGGCATCTTTAGTAAACGAGCTTTTCAAAGGCATTTACCCATTCCCTTCATCTAATAACAAGTGTTATATAACATCTGTTATTTTATTTGTCAAATGAATTCTTACAAACCAAAGACAAGTGAAAGAAGATAAGAAGGAAGTTATGTCATGTAGGAATACTAAATGATAACGAGCAATTATATGTACTATACTTCCATTTCTTAAAGGACTGAGTGGGTACCTTGGATAACATCACTGATGGCTATTTTCATGCTTTTTGTTCCGCGGATAAAACGTTGGTTCACTTAGGAAGCGGTCTTTGCCCTTGCCGCCTCCAGCAATTCCTGAGCTTCTGCGACAGTTCGTTCAATCACCTCTTTGCAGGTGGGGATATCTTCCATCAACCCGATGGCCTGGCTCATGGGCAGCACTCCCGTTTCTAAGTCACCGTTATCAATGGCAGCCTGGAGTCCTTTAAGACTGAGTGCCTGACGGGCAAGGTCCCGAACACCTCGCTGTTGAAGGCCTCCTAAGAGAAGCTTGGAAAAGGGAACATGGATCATACGTTTGATGCGAAGAGCACTGGACAGGGCCTGAAAGAGAGACGGCCTCCGTTCTGCCATCTTGAGGGCGGCCGGGTTTTTGAGCCATCTTCCCGGCAAGCCATCGATCTTCTCGGAACAGATCGTATCTTCCATGGTGGCTTTAAGGGAAAGTTCTTTTGCCTTCTGGTGCATACTGCATTCCTGAGTCAACATGAACCGGGTGCCCATGGAAATTCCTTCCGCCCCCAAAACCAGAGCGGCCGCTAATCCGCGACCGCCGGAGAAACCACCTGCGGCGATAATCGGAAGTTTTGATTGGCGAGCGATCGAAGGGATCAATACCAACGTGCCTACTTCTGCTCCATGGGCTGCTGCCTCGTGACCCGTCACCACGAGAGCATCTACTCCATCCATTTCGGCTCGACGAGCATGCTTCTCGATGGCCACCGTCGCCAAAACCTTACCCCCATAGGCATGGGCGGCCTTAATAATCCAATCGCCTTTTCCCAGAGCAAAATTTATAATCGGAACCTTTTCCTCAAGAGCGACCTCCAAATTTTCTCTCGCGTTGGGGAAGACCAGGGTGGCATTTACGCCGAAGGGTTTATCCGTAAGAGATTTTACCTGCCGGATCACATCCTTTATTTGATCGGGAGTATAGGCGACGCAGTTCAGCATCCCCATTCCCCCCGCATTCGAAACTGCCGCAACCAGTCTTGGCAAACTCACGAAGGCCATTCCTGCGAGCATAATCGGGTGCTTGATTCCCAGGAGCTCAGTCATTCTTGTTTTCATTTTCTTCTCCTCTGATGCCATTTTTTTTCGATTCAAAAGGAAACGCAAAAGGTGAACGAGGCGATTATCTCAGATTTGACCCAATTTTTCAACCTCAACGGACTTCACGTTTTTTCCTCCATGATGACACAGTTATCGCCTATCCATTTGACGGGGATCGACTTCACCCGGTTCATCTTTGCAAATAATTCTTGTAGTTTGATAGTGGATATGATAAATATTCCCAAATCCTTAATGGTTTCAGAAAGGAGACGGGGAAGTGGCTTCCTATAAGGTTATCTTTCTAGGCATCTCCGTGGTCGGACCGGAAGAGGAGGGTCGTTTGCTCAGCGGCCTCCAGAAGAGATTTAATCTGACCCCCGGAAAGGCTGAAGGCTTGCTCCAAAAAGTCCCCGTCGTCGTAAAAAAAGGCCTTTCAAAACTGGAGGCGGAAAGGTTTGTGAGGGCTTTTGAGGAGATCGGGGGGAGAGTCGAGGTAGAGGAGGAGATTCCCGCTCCGGAAATTACTCTGGATCATGAGACCGCAGCAGGACCGGGACCTAAACCCGGCCCCGGGCCTGAGCCGAAGCCCACTCCTTTGAGCCCTGAGCCTAAAAAGAAGGCTTACAAAGTGGGAATGGTGAGCTTGTCCCCAATGTGGGTTCGAGCAGCCTCAAACCGATGAGTGCGTTAAATGCGGGATCATCATTTCCAAATATGTCCAATTTCAGGAGACGGCTCGATCGGTTGAGGGTCAGGTTCGAGAGATTTCCGCGGAAGAGTACACCCCATGGGAGAGTGGAGAAGGATTCATAAACGCCTTTTACAGAACGACACGGGATTGCCTCTTTTCACCCGTCGGGTTCTTTAGGAGGATTTCGGTCGGTGAGGGATACTGGACTCCGCTGATCTATGGGTTGATCACAGGGATCATTGGACAAGGTGCCGCGTTCTTTTGGGTTTGGCTTTTCATGGCACAATTCATTCCATTAGATAAGTTGCCTTTTCAGTATAGTTTTTCCATCCTCCAGTTTATTATTCCTTTACCCTTCCAGCAAGCCATCATCCTTTTTATCGCCAGTGCTGTCATTCACCTCTGTCTCATGGTTGTAGGAGGGAACCACAAGGGGTACAAGACAACCTTCCGCGCCATTTGTTATTCCAACAGCGCTCAACTTTTTAATATTGTCCCTTTCATTGGGAGTATTATCGGATTTATTTATATGATCATCCTCTTTATCCTTGGGGTAAGAGAGGGGCACGGCATTCGAACTGGGAAGGCAGTTCTAGCCGTCCTCCTCCCGGTGATTATAATCCTCGCACTCATTATTATTGCCGTGGTTCTCGCGATCATGTTCGTCGGGTCAATGGGGTTCTTTAGCGGGGTGCGAACGTAAGCCTGAGTCAAGAGCTTTCGTTTTCATCCAAGGGGCGTACGGCCCTTTTTTTTTAATGACTGAAGAAGGAGTTGAGATAAAAACGTCAGGAGCGAAGAGTTCAACGTGGCGAGTTAAAGAAAGGGATGAATGACGGAGAGCTTTTCAACACGGGCCATCCATCCTTAGCCATCAAGTTCTGAGGACGATGAAGAGAAAAAGAGCAAAAAGAGAGAAAGAACGGGATCCCGGGGAGGTCCGCCGGGATTTTTCTGGCGAACAAATCCTTGACCTGATGAGGGAAGAAGACCGGCCTCTTCTTTTGAAAGAAATTCTCCGGCGGTTGGGCCTTGAAAAGGAGCAAAGACATCAAGCGAGAGAAACCCTGAAGGATCTGGCGGATGGGGGAAAAGTTGTTCGGATTCGAGGAAACCGTTACGGCCTTTCGTCGAAGATGAACCTGGTCGTGGGCAGGGTCAAGACGCACCCGGATGGATATGGATTTGTCATTCCCGAAGCAGAGGGAGAGGAAGATGTCTTCATCGGCCCCAGAAATCTCAAAGAGGCGATGCACGGAGATCGTGTCGTCGCAAGAATCGAGTCCATCCGGAGGAAGGGCAAAGAAGGCAGCGTCATCCGGATCCTGGAACGAAAGACGCGGAAGGTCGTGGGTAAGTTTATGAGGGCCAAGAATTATGCCTACGTCCTTCCGGAGGATGAACGGATCCTCCAGGAAGTCTACATCCCGGAAGGAGAGACAAAGAGAGCGAGGCCGAGTCAGATTGTGGTGGCGGAGATCACCCAGTATCCGATGGAAAGGACGAGACCGGTAGGGAAAGTGACTCACATTTTGGGATACCCTGATGATCCGGAGATTGAACCCCAAATCATGATTCACAAATACGACCTTCCTGATCGGTTTACATCCGCCGCGTTGAAAGAGGCGCTCGACCTCCCTCCGATTCCGTCGCCCCATGAATGCCGGGGCCGAGTTGACTTGAGAGGGATTCCGACCTTCACCATCGATGGAGAAAACGCAAGAGATTTCGATGACGCCGTTTCCATTGAGAGAGAAAGAGAAGGAGGCGTCAAACTCTATGTGTCGATCTCCGATGTCAGTCACTATGTCGAGGAAGGGAGTGCCTTGGATGACGAAGCGTATCTCCGGGGGACCAGCGTCTATTTTCCAGACCGCGCGATTCCTATGTTCCCGCCCGAGCTCTCGAATGAGATCTGTTGTCTCCACCCCAAAGTCGACCGGCTGACTCTTACAGCCGAGTTGACCTATGACGGAAACGGGGAGGGAAGGGAAGTTCGATTCTATCCCAGTGTGATCCGAAGCAACGAGAGGCTGACCTACACAGGGGTTAGAAAAATCCTGGTGGATGGGGAGATGGAACTCAGAGAGAGATTCAGCCCTCTCCTCCCTTCCCTGGACCTTATGGCGGATCTCTGTCGAAAACTTCGCCGGAAACGAATCGAAAGAGGAACCATAGATTTCGATCTTCCGGAACCCGAGGTCATCCTCAATCTCCAAGGGGAGGCAGAGGACATCATTCGGGCAGAGAGAAGCCTCGCTCACCAGATTATTGAAGAGTTCATGATCGCCGCCAATGAGGCCGTCGCTCGGTTTATGGAGGAAAAAGGGGTTCCGTTCATCTATCGCATCCATGAACCTCCGAAGGAAGAAGCGATGGATGAGTTCCGAAGGTTTATTTCCCATTTCGGATACAAAATGAAAAAGGAGCCAGGCCATTCTCCAAAAGAAATCCAGAGAGTCCTTTCGGATGTCAAGGGAAGGCCTGAAGAAAGGGTTGTGAACGAAATTCTTCTTCGGTCGATGAAGTGGGCCAAGTATTCAGCCAAGAACTTGGGACACTTCGGCCTGGCCTCCGACGGCTACACCCATTTTACTTCTCCCATCCGAAGGTATCCTGATCTGATGGTTCACCGGTTCTTGAAAAAAGTGCTCTCCGGGGAAGCGATGAGAATCCAGGAGGAGGTTTTAGCCAACAAGGCTGCCCATCTCTCCAATAGGGAAAGGGTGGCCATGGAGGCGGAGAGGGAAATTCTGAACCGATACAGGGTCCGCTTCATGAAGGATAAGATCGGCGAGGAATTTGAAGGAGTGATCAGCGGAGTGACCGCTTTTGGCTTCTTTGTAGAGCTGAAGGATATTTTTGTAGAAGGGCTGGTGAGGGTGACCAGCCTTCATGATGACTACTATCAGTACCACGAAAAACGGTATGCTCTCGTTGGCGAGAGGACCCACAAAGCTTTCAGAATTGGAGACGAAGTCAGGGTCAGTCTGGAGCGGGTGGATGTGGAAAGAAGACATATTGATTTTGGAATGATTAAAAAGACGGAAAGAGTGAGAGATGGGAAATAAAGTGTCCCGGCCATTGTTTGAGTTGCCGGACAATGTCAAGATAACCCTTCTTACGGGTTCCACCTACCTATCTTCAGTGAAAGGATGATCAGAGAGTTGATGATTACGGGTAGAAACACGCACAGTTTATAAATTTCGTTTGTTGGGAAAACGAAAAGGGATGCAGCCTAAATAATCATCAGAACTGCATCCCTTCTTCTCAAGGTTCAATACCCGAAAACCTTTAGTTAAACTAATCAGGGTTTGTGGTCAAAGGCACATCGGACGCTTCTCCTCCCCAGCCCATGCCATAGGTACTTCCATCGGAAGAGTGGATAATCCACCAGCCGCCATTGCTATTCTGGTAAACGGCCACGTCGGTCTTTCCATCACCATCGTAATCCCCAGGCACAGGGGTGAATCCAGATCCGCCCCATCCCACTCCGTAGGCCCCCACCTGTCCTTGTGGTCCCACACCAGAAGAAGGAATGATCCACCAGGCACCGGTGGTGGTATTGTAGATGGCAATGTCTGTCTTCCCATCTCCATCATAATCCCCAAGAACAGGGCTGAATCCAGAGCCTCCCCAACCGACTCCGTAAGCGGGGGTACCGGAAGAGGGGATGATCCACCAGGCACCTCCAGTGGTATCGTAGATGGCAATATCCGTTCTTCCATCTCCATCGTAATCTCCTGGGAACGGGTTTGAATCCAGATCCACCCCAGCCGACTCCATAGGCTGGAATACCGGAAGAGGGGATGATCCACCAGGCACCTCCGGTGGTATCGTAGATGGCAATATCGGTCTTTCCATCTCCGTCGTAATCTCCAGGGAACGGGTTTGAATGCCAGAGTCCACCCCAACCGACTCCATAGGCTGGGACTATCCAGAAGAGGGGATGATCCACCAGGCACCTCCTGTGGTATCGTAGATGGCAATATCGGTCTTTCCATCTCCATCATAGTCTCCGGGGACAGGTTTGAATCCAGAGTCCACCCCAGCCATAGCCATAGGCAGGAGCACCTGAGGAGGGAGTGATCCACCAGACACCGGTGCTGGAACGGTAGAAGGCAATATCGGTCTTTCGATCACCATCAAAATCAAAGATCTCCGGGCGGGGATTAACCATCACGTCATCAAATAAAGCTTCGATGGTCGCCTCCTTGCCGGCAAGATCCCGAATCCGGGTCGTTATTTCTTTCGACTGAATATTGGGTGGATGAGTACTCGTTACCGGTGTATAGCTGGCACTTTCATTATCAATTTTAAAGGTGATCTGACTTCCATCCCAGCCAAGCAATAGCGTATAGGTATTCCCTAATGTAATCGGCGTAGCAAATGTCCCCGATGTTATGACCACCGAATTACTTCCCGCAGAATCCGAAAATGTCCAAACAGTCCAACCCACGATTGGATTTTCTCCTGTCCCCCCAATATAAACTTCAGCCCCTACGTCACCCAAGAATCCTCCTCCTGGGGTCCCATCATTATAGAAAATTCCCCCGATGCGAGCGCTCACAACCGCTCCTTGCGCATTTTCGTATATCGTTGGCGTTACCTTGGCTTGGATTACATTGATCGAAGAAGGATTTAGAAATTCATGACGATTATAAATACCAGAGGTAGATGCCGTACTGCTTCTGACCTTTGACCGAAGCTTTCCGTCTGATATCTCCTTCACATATTCATAGTCGATCCATTTTGTTTCATCGATGGTTGGAGGAGAGAAATCATCATATAGAACCCCGTTCTTGTAAATATTATCAAAAGTAGCAGAGATGTACCCTGATGAGACGGAGTTAGTTACATCAACCCGGGTTCCAATGACTTTCCGGGGGACGTTAGCATATCCGACTCGTGTTGGAAGTCCAACAGGGCCAAAGGTTTTTTCTTCCGCCCCAACTTTGAATGTAAATTGGTTAACTCCCGGATCATAGCTGACGTATAAGGTATAGGTCGTCCCAGCACTAATAGGTGTCGCAAATTCCCCATACCCCAAGACAGGACCCGTACTACCATCAGCACTCGTGAGCCTTACAACCTCCCACGCAGCATAAAGTCCCGTAGAATCTTTCCGAAGGAACACCTCTCCAACGATGCTCCCTATAATCCCTCCACCTGCAGTGCCATCATAGTACCATGTACCTGAGACCCTTGCCCACGTCTCGGCCTGATTGCTGATATCCGCTTGATGAATGGTAACATCCGCTTGAATTGAATTAACGGAGTTCGGGTCTACAAACGCCAAGCGATTCGCATCCCAATAGGGATAAGCAGAAGGTCTTGTACTGGCTTGTTTCACCAATAGCCTCTGATTTGCCGAGTCGATCTCTCTTACCATTTCGCCTTGTCTCCATTTAGTTCTGTCGATATAGGTCCCTGAAAAATCATCATAGGGAACAAGTGAGAAAGATAATGCGGGAAGAAATAAAACAAAAGATAAGACGATCAAGAATATCTTAGGCTTTTTCATAGAAATGTTCTCCTTTCTGACTATATATGGCCTCTTAGACATTTTTGATGGCTCCCTTTTGGATTAAAAAAGTCCCTCGCATTCAGGCGATCACTTTAGTTAATCGAAAAAAGATTTATAGCGTGATAGGAATATCTGACGGATCTCCACCCCACACTCCACTGCATCTACTACACTGGCAAATTCAGCCAGAAAGTTGTCTCCTGGTGCATCCACCACCCGGCCATGATGATGCTGAATGAGGTTGGCCATCACCTCTTTGTTAGTGTTCAGGGTTTCGAGGGTTCCAGCCTCATCCTTGGCCTTGAGGCGGTGGCAGGCCTTCACATCCGCACTTAGGATGGTAGTGAGTCTGCGTTTAACTTCTTGCGTGGTCATGGAGTCCCCCAAAAACTCCATAAAAGGAAGGGAAAAAATAAGGTTATTTAGAAGGGTTCTTACTCCAATATTGATAAAAAACTACTCTTTTTGGATAAAAATGTCAACCAGAAATAAACGATTAACATTTGAAATGTTGTATTGAGGCGAGATTTTGGAAAATAGCGAGGAAGAAGTCACCATCACGCTTGACAATGTCTGCAAAGTCAAATTCCGACTTTCACAAATAAAGGGATGTGACGATGAGAGGGCGGTGGATCAGTGATAAAGCCAATACGTAGCGCTAATCGAATCTTCGCCGAGCATGGGCATCTTCACTCCGCTGGCAATCAGGCTATAACGCATCAATATTCCACCGATGAGAATGAGACCTGAGCCGACCTGAAGCAGCGGTGCCGAGGATGAAATATTATCGATGATATACAACACGAGCGGTACGACCAACCCTATGGCTACGACACCCATCACGAACATAAAAAAGAGATTGCCTTTGATCAACTGACGGACCGAGAACTGAGCTGCTTTTGAACCTTGCCCTGCGATGATCATATAAATCAGAAGGAATGACCCATAAATCACGAGTAGCCAGAGCGTGACTCGGCTCAAATTGAAATTTACATGGCCCAATCCTCCCACTAAGGTAACCACAGCGCTCCCAGAGACCAAGGCAGCACTCAGTAAAAGTAACGAGAGGCCGGACCCACTCCAAAAGGGTATCGCCTTCATGAGGCCCATCAGCGCTCCGGGATATATTATTGTGAGGAATGATACCATCACACCAAGCCACACGACTGAATACAATGCACCCGTTGCTAAACCGGTGGACAGTATCCCGATCGTTGCTATCGAAAAAATGATGAGGAGGGAAAGGCTGATGGCACCTACAGTCAACGGCGATTTGATATTAAAAAATGCTCTCGGGACCCGCCGCTACAGAAGTCGAATCTTTTACAAGCCCGAATACGCATATTAAGACCAAAACCAAAGATGCGAATACGCCGGTTAAGAAAATCCTGCCGCCGAAAAACAGATAGGGGAGCACCGATATCATATAAACGCCGCCAGCCGTTCCTCCACAAAATACCTCAATGGCGATAGGCCAACCCCATTCCCTTTGCGATTTATACGCCATTTTCCAATCCTTCCTCACCCCCATCGCTTCTCTGCTTCGTCCTGACCCTTGCCGGCAAGGGTCTGCCAACAGAGACGTAAAATACCGACGGACCCGTGTTAAATTCTCCGTGTAGTACCTCCCCTCTATGACTGCCGATGAGTCTCGATATTTCACTCTTTGGATCGTTCAGATCGCCGAACGTCCTGGCGTTCACGGGACAGGCGTTTACACATGCCGGATTTGCATCCCACTCCACCCCCGGCGTCAAACCATGTGCGATTCCCCGTTCGATTCGATCTTTACAGAAGTTGCATTTCTCGACAGTGCCGGGTTGCCTTGAAATAGAGCATTCTTCTTTCCGGCAGCCTTCCGTTGTTAAATAAGTGTCCTCGGGATTTTCAAACCGAACATGATACGGACAGGCCACCATGCAGGCCTTGCATCCTATGCATTTATTCTGGTCGATAGCGACGATACCATCAACTCGCTTATGCGTTGCCCCTGAGGGGCAGACTTGCTCGCAAGAGGCATTCTCGCAGTGCATGCAGAGTATTGGCAAGAAGGTCCTGATGACATTTGGGTATTTTCCTCGCTCGTAATCATAAACGAAAGTCCAAAATACCCCCTTTCCTGTCTTATTTTCCGCCTTGCAGGCGTACGTGCAAGCATGACACCCAATGCAGCGGAACAGATCGATTACCATTCCCCATCTTGACACGTCACGTTACCTCTTTTTGGAGATCTTAACTTTAACGTGATCCGAGCTTGAGCCTGTCGCATCTGTCATCCGGATTTCATTTGGCTCAATTTCATTCATGTTAGGCCAGCGTCTGTCTTTGGCGAAAGGAGTCATCCAGTGGCCGAAATATTGAGTGACGACCAGGCAATCGGGCCTTACCCCTTGACGGCAGAATGCTTCCGCCTCTATCTCTCCCCATGGGGATCGGATGAGGAGCTTATCTCCAGTACGGATGCCCTTCCCGGCAGCCATATCGGCATTGATTTGAACCTGAGGGAGACCCATCACATGCTCGGAAACATCCAGAGCCATTGGAAGCATGGCGTTGGTCGCCCATGCAAACTGACCGGCCCGGCTACAAATCAACCACATGTCGTATTCATCGCCCGTCCCAAAATCTTTGGAGAAATCATAGCAATCTGGTATTCCTTTATATTCCTCCATCTGCTTATCCCAGAATTTAAGGTTGTGCTCTTTGAGCCTCTCCTTAAGCTCATCACCTATTTGCTTGAGGCGGCCCTGATACGGGAGCTCATAGCGAAGCTCATTCTTTACCATCTCCCTGTAATGATAAGTCTCAAGCCTGGGATAAGGCATAAAGTAGCCCCCATTTTCTTTGAACCAGTCTAATCCATGCTTTCCTCCGGTAACCGTCTTGCATTGAGCGTCAACGATCTCCTCGACCGTGTACTTCTCTTTCAGATTTTAGCGAGTACGGACCCGGTTCCTTGGTCACAGGGTCCGCCAACATCGTTCGGTTGATTCCCTTATTGTACGCTTCAAGGATTCCAATCCTGGCCGCTAGTTCTGTAAATATGTCTGTGATGTCCATCGTGTTTACTGGAGTCGCCACGGGTTGCCGGATATGGAACCCCTGATAAGGTTCGTTGCCTCTTTTGACAAAGTTGGGGCCGCCCATCCGGAAAAGCTGCAAACCTTCCAAATCTGTTGCTTCCGGCAGAAGGATATCGGCGTAGTGAGAGGTCTCGTCGAAAGTGTAGGCAAACGCCACATGAAAAGGGGATCCTCTCAAGGACTTTGCGCACTGTTTCGAGATTAAACTGGGAAAGCGCCGGGTTGGCTCGATGAGTGATATAGACTTCTGGAACGCTTGCCTTCGGCCAGCCCTCGGGCGGGTCAAGAATCGTCTTCCAAGCGAGATGGTAGGCCCCCATCCAGCTTGATAGAGGACTGAGGCTATGGACCCCGGTTCTCAGTGATGGCGGCCACTGCCAGTGTTCTTTGTCAGTCGGAGCGAATGCTCTCTTAGCAAAGCCATATGAATCGGGGATACGTGGCCCGGTCTCAGGAGCCCTTTCGACCGCTTCCAGCAATCTGGCTCCTGGAGACATGTGCCCGCCGGGCACCTCAAGCCCGCCCACCAAGACAGAGAGCATGTGCGATCCCCATTCCGCCTGATAGGCGCCGAGACCGTTGTTCACATCTTTACCGAGGTTTATGCATACCGGTCTGTAAGGCAGGACTTCGCCGTCTATCTCTATCGTGCTCCCAATTTGAGCAGTCTCTACCCATTCCATTGCAAGGCGTCTAATCGTGGATGCGGGCACGTCACATATCTCGGCTGCCCATTCGGGTTTGTACTTTTCCATCTCCTCCTTAAACAATTGGAAGCTTGGCTTAGCTCTTAATGCCGTTCACTTCATATTCGCCTTCGAGAGCAAAATCCTGGACATGACGGTCGAACGGCTTCGCTTCGTTGGCGACGGAGTCCCATACGAGCGGCTTATGAGTTTCTGAGTCTTCCAGGTAATAACCGTTATCGAGCCTGATGAGGTAAGGAGCGTTGGTCCTCTGTTTGAGGAAAGGGATATCGAGCTTGCGGATCTCGTAGAGAATGGAATGGATCATCGCAAACATAAACGCTGCATCGGTCTTCGGCTTTATTGGGATCCATTCATCGGACTTGGCTCCGGATACCGAAAGATGGGGTTCGACCTGGACGAATCTGGCCCCTCTGGCTCGAGCATCCGCGTACCTTCGATACCCCTGCGTTCCTGTGCTTGTGTTTATACCCCTTCCAAAATTTATCACGAGCTTGACAAAGGGGGTATCATCGAAGCAGACGAAGGAGCTATGCCAGAGTTCACCGTAGACGTGTTCGCAGTGAGCGCATTTCACGCCGCTCCCTTGACGCAACGACCCATCCACGGGACCCAGCGCCCCGAAAAACGGGGTCCACGTGCCATTAAAGGCCGGCCCAACCCCGTCCGAAGCCGTGGAGACCGCGACTCTCAATTGCCCGCTCTCGTCACGCATCCCTTTCTTTCTAATCTCTTTCAACTTCGAAGCGACGATATCGAGCGCCTCATCCCAGCTGATTTCCTTCCAACCGGGATCTTCGCTGGCCCCTTTTCTCGGATTGGTGCGTTTCATCGGTCCTTTGATCCGATGGGGGTTATAGAGCTTTTCGATCAAACTCATCGCTTTAAAACAGCATTTCCCGTCATTCGGATGCATGCCCATGAAATTGGGGTTGCCTTCGACCTTATCCGCAACACCCTCCTTATTTATGTGAACTCGGATAGGATCAGGACCACTGTTACATAATAAGCAGTAAGTGGAAACCCATTTTTCTCCGGGTTCGGCTTGGCCGGCACCCATGGGCGACCAGAATAAAGTGGATTCCTGGAATGGCTGCTCTTTCGCCGCAGTGAAGAACTTGTTTTTTGTTTTATGCAATCACAGTTTGGCGAACAGCCATCTTTCATAACCTCCATAAATTCATCTATTTTAATATTTCTGAACTGAGAAACGCCATTCCCCTTTGTATCGATTCATCAGTGGGCCATCTGGCCGTTGACAACTCTGCCTGAAGTGGGTTACGTGTCAAAAAAATGAATGATTTTTCTGGAAACTTCATAGACATTTTTATGGGGCACGTTTGAGAAGAGAATTTGTGTGTGAGGAGGTTTAAATGAAGAGAATCGTAGCGTCATTCGTGATCATTCTGCTTCTGATGACGGCAGGGACTGCATTTGGTCGAAGAGAAGGTAAAGATCGGTTATCTTCGCATTGTCGATTAGCCTGCCCACCTTTGTGGCGGTGGAGAAAGGCCTTTTCGAGCAGGAGGGGCTGAAGGTGGAGCTTACCCCTTTTGAGTCAGGCACGTTGATCGTCAGTGCCCTGATGGCGGGCAGGATCGATGCCAACGCCTGCAGCGCCATTACCGGGTTCTGGTTCGCCGAACAGAGCACGCCGGATCAATTCAAGATCTTTTTGACGTACGGGACCCCTTCTCGGAAGAACCCGAGCTTTGTGGCAGTGGTGAAGAAGGACTCCCCGCTGAAGGATTTAAGGGATCTCAAGGGGAAGCGGGTTGGGACATACCCCGGTGCCTCCTCTGTAGAATTGGCCAGGGCGATCATCCGCACTCAGATGGACCCAGCGGGTGTTATCTTTCAAGAAGTGCCCCCTACGATTCTCATTTCCGCACTTAGCCGCCGGACAGATTGATGCCTTCTTTGCACCGGAGCCGATGGGGATGATCGCGATCTCTCAAGGGATAGGAAGGCACCTGGTAGAGGAACCCTTCGGTCTCCTTGGGCTGGAGAAAGGATTCGCCGGGCGCAGGTTTTGGCTTTTCGTCTCAATTCCTAAAACAGAACCCCATGCTTGCGAAGAAACTTAAAGCCTTGTACTACAAGGCCGTCGATCTTATCGAGAAGGACGAAAAGGCTGCTCGACCTTTGCTGCCAAAATACACGGGCCTTTCTGAATCGATCGCCATGAATATACCCATCCAAAAGTGGATGAAGATCGAGACACTCGACAAGGAGGCGACACAACAATATTTTGATCTTCTTTACAAAGAGGGGGCCTATAAGAAGAAGGTTGATACGACGAAGTTGTACTATCAGGACTAAATAAGAGGAAGCAGCCGATTTCTCAGTCGGACATGGCGAATGGTTTCATCACGCGCACCTCTCGTAGGTTGTACTCTGTTTCCTATAACTGTCTTTTGGCAATCTTTCCTGTGCTCAACTTGGGCAAGGAATCTTTGAATTCGAGTTGCCGAGGCATCTTAAAACTGGCCAGTCTTTCTTTACAGAAGGATAGGATCTCCTGATGCGTCGCTGTTTCACCATGCTTCAAGACAACAACCGCCCTTATCACTTGACCCCGTTTAGCATCCGGGATCCCGACCGCAGCTGCTTCCTGGACTTTGGGATGGTTAAGCAATACGGTCTCTACCTCTGATGGATAGACATTGAGACCTCCGCTGATGATCATATCGTCAGCCCGACCCAGGACATACAGATAACCCTCTTCATCAAATCGTCCTAAGTCTCCGGAATGATACCATCCGTCCTTAATCTTTTTTGCCGTGGCCTCAGGATCTTTGAAATAACCTTTCATGATTTGAGGCCCACGGGCAATAATCTCCCCTATCTGACCTACTTCGACTTCTTTTCCATCTTGACCGATGATCTTCAGCTCCGCCCTGGGAGCTGCTTTCCCAACACTCGCCATCTTCCGTTTGAGCATCCTTCAAATGAGTATGGGTCAGAAGAGGAGAGGTTTCGGTTGCTCCGTAGCCCTGAACAGGTTGGAGGTGTGGATATCTTTCTCCAAGGTCCTTCATCAACTGTTCCGGAACGACCGTCCCCATCATAGAGATTACTCTTAAACTGGAACAATCATACCGCTCCCAATGGGGAATATTCAAAATCAATTGGAAAATGGAGGGAGTACCAGGTAAATAAGTAATCCGATGGTTTTGGATCGCATCGAGAATTTTCTTCGGTTTCATCTCATCAATGACAGAGACCGACATCCCGGATTCCACCATCAAATTCAGGATGCAGGGACCAACGATGTGAGAGATGGGGAGAACAAGACCATAGGTGTCTTGTTCAGAGATGAGCATGGCATGACGTACCGTTTCAGGGAAGCAGGTGAGATGATCGTTGGTGAGAACGACCCCCTTCGGTCTTCCTGTCGTCCCAGAGGTATAAAGGTAGAGGGATTCATCTTCTTCTTGAAGGGGAATCGAAATTTTTTCAGAGGATTCCTTTTCGATGATCTCTTCATAGGAGTGCCAATCCCTGATATCTTCGCCCTCGGCCCCCGTCACCACAATATGCTGCAAGGTAGGAACACTCTTTAGCACGCGATCAATGAAAACTTTCTGCCTGACATTGGTAATCATGGCGGAAACCTCCGCCTCCTGAAAGATCGGCTCCATTTCGGCAGGGCTGAGACGAACATCGAGGACCACGGCGATCGCTCCAATTTTCAGGATGGCAAAGTAAGCCACACAGAACTCAGGACAGTTTTGAAAAAGTAGGACAACGCGATCTCCCTTTTTGACCCCAACCTTGAGGAGTCGATTAGCTAATCGGTTAGAGAGGGTGTTAAGGTCAGAGAAGGTAATCTTCTCTTCCTTGAACAGAATGGCAGGTTTCGTTGGCCTTTCCTTGGCCTGCTTTTCTAAATAATCTCTTACGATCATAACGATCCTTATTTATCCAAATTTTGTCGATAAACGTAAAATGCTTTCTCAAATAAGTCAACCATTCGACTCCCAATGATACTTATTCTGCCGTTGACAACTCAATATAAATAGGTTAATCGAAATTAATTATTTGAATTAGAACCTACGAGTTGAAGCCTTCCGCTCACAGAAGAAGATTGATACGACAAAGTTGTACTACGAGAATTAACTCAGGAGGATGAAAAGGACCGTGGCTGCGCAAGATACAATGATACCCATGGATACAGTATTATCGGCGGATGCCGTTAGTCAGGAAGAGGCAATGCAGTGCTGGGATGACGGCGCTGAGGAATTCGCCGGGCGTTTCAAGAGAAATGAGGAATTTTTTCATAAGCATGTCATTAATCCTACCCTCCTCGATCTCCTTGGCGATGTTAAAGGCAAGGCCGTCCTCGATGTCGCATGCGGGGAAGGGCACTTTTCTCGGAAGTTGGCTGAACAAGCCAAGGGCGACATTCAGATCACCGGTATTGACGCTTCAAAAAAGCTGATTGACATTGCTCAAAAGAAAAATGAACCCTTTTCACATTGTATTAGGTTTCTGGTTGGCGATGCGAGCCGCCTGGACCAGTTATCGTCGAATTCTTTTGACGTCGTTGTCTGTAATATGGCCCTCATGTTTATCAAGCGATATGAGGAAACGATCCAAGAGGTCGCCCGCGTCTTAAAACCACAGGGGCTCTTCGTTTTTTCTCTTCTCCATCCCTGTTTTTTAACCCCGGGTTCGGGATGGATTTTAGAAGATTCTCCTGACGGGAAGAAGGGGAAGCGAATCGGGTGGAAGACGGACAATTATCATCTCGGGCTTGTTTATCATGGTGTCATGGCGGTATGTGATACAAAGGAAACTTATTATTTTTGCCGTACCTTGGAGGATTATTTTCGTGCCCTGCGAAAAGGTGGATTTGTGGTAGAGGATCTTCGAGAACCCTTACCTCCTAAAGAACTGATGGAGAGGCATCCCAATTTCAAGGGTGAGGAGAAGAGGTCGATCATGCTTATGATGAAATGCAAACGACTCGTGTGATCCCCGTGTCTCCCCATCCATCATTTCCGATCCTTCGATATGTTCTTGCCATAGTAAAAAAGGAAAGGTTCTTTATCGGAACCGAATTTCCTTACCTCTTTATTTAACGCCTTGGCGACTCTTCGACATCATAGGTGTGTTTAAACTTGACATTTCTGAAGGCATATTCTAATATGCTACAGAAAGATGTTTCTGGAGGCATATTATGAGAACAACACTGGCAATAAAAGAAGATTTACTTGAGGAGGTAAAAGCCTTGTCAGGCGTAAAAACAAAGAAGGAAGCCGTAGAGAGGGCTCTTGAGGAGTTTATTCGAAGAAGAAAAGCAAAGAAGTTGCTTGATTACGAAGGGAAAATGGAGCTTTCCTACACCCTGAGCCGGTTGACGAAAAAGGAGAAAAGATGTTCCTCATCGATAGCTTCGTCTGGGTTGAATACCTTCGTCCAAAAGGGTCCATGAAGGTTAAAGATAGGCTTAGAGAAATCCTCCAGAAAGAAGAAGCGCTTTCCTGTGGAGTGGTTCTCGTGGAGATATTAAGGGGCGCCAAAAGTGAGAAAGACTTTCAAGCCTTGCATGATTCTCTCATATCTCTTCCTCAAATCCCTATAGATGACGGAGTGATCGAAAGAGCTTCGAAATGGGGATTTCTATTGGATAGAAAAGGTAAGTCCATTTCCACTACCGATTTGCTCATCGCCGCCGCAGCCTACGAGAAAGCCCGTCTTTTACATGCAGACAGTGATTTCGAGATCATTTCTTCTATGGTCGATCTGGTTGAAGAAAGAGTAGAATTATAATGATTCCCTATGAGCGGGCGAAACGAAGGACGGTCATGGGGCACGAGGAAGCACTTCATGAGGTCTCCCTTAATCCCCTGGGCGAAATCAAATTGCCCGACCAAGAACTGGTGCCGCGGACATTAGGACAGGGCTAGTAATTGGATTAAAGAGACACAAGCTGGCTTCATTTCTTGGCTAGTTTTTCTTTGCCAGTTCAATTCTTGCTTCTCGCCTGGCAGTTAACCTCCGAGATGTTAAAGCTTTCTTCCTGTAATATTCTTTTCCCTAATTCTTAAAAAAAGTGTATCTTACAAATGCAAATGAGCAATGCAACTATGCCTCGCATAAATGATTTGGGGGTCAATTACAAATGAGACTCTGGGCCAAGATTTTACTCGGCACTGTCATCATAGTCGTTCTTCTTGTCGGGTATCTTTTTTATGGGTTCTATAGATTCTCCGTAGGAGGGTGTGAAAACGAAATAGTGTCGGAGATTCCCAACCCTGACAAAACACTAAAGGCGGTCATTTTCCAAAGGAGTTGCGGGGCAACTACTGGTTTCAACACCCAGATTTCTGTGCTCCAAATATCAAGGTCTCTTCCAGATGATGACGGTAACATTTTTGTAGCAGATACCAATCATGGCAGAGCACGAAGTGCAGCTTGGGGTGGCCCAGAAGCTAAAGTCTACTGGGAAACTTCTCGCAAATTAGTTATTGAGCACCAAATAATGGCTCGTGTTTTCATGGCGGAAAAGCAAATTGATGGAATTGTTGTAGAGTACATAGGGACATTGTAAGTGCCTAACAATCTCATCAACCCATCTCTCTCCAATGGAAATCATCACCCCTTGATATTATGTAGGCTCAATGACTTGTAGGTGCTATACGTAATTAGGGATTTACGTCAGATGAGATTGCATCAGCTACCTTACGGTGGATTCGTGACATGGGGAAAAGATGGATAGGAAGATACGGAGACACGGTGATGGGGAGATCGAGACAGGAAGCTGTCATTGCGAGGAACGAGAGCGACGCGGCAATCTGTTGAGATTGCTTCGCTTAGCTCGCAATGACAGTCCGTTGGGTTCCAATGTATTAGCGATTCTTCGGTGAATGCGGGACATTGGGAAAAGGGAAAGGTCCTTCAGGAAGACCCATTTTCCTCTTCCTTTTCCGTCGATGACCGACAGTGAAAAACGTGGAGCGTGAGCTTGAAGTGGGAGAAAGTCTGTCTGGAAAGTTCCGATAGACTCTTTGACTTCGGCGGTCATTCCCATCTCACTCTTGATGTTATGTCTTAACCTAAACCTCGAACTTCTTTTCACCTCAATAGTCCAGTTTGGAAATTCCCAGAGTCCTCCCAAAAGTCCCCGCGGCGGCCTTTGCCGCAGAAGAACTTTTCCATTCTCGCTGAATCACGGCGGAGATCGCCTCGATATGGGGAATCTTCTTCTTAAGGATTTTTGTCGGGAATCTCTCCGGATCTCCGGAGGCCCTTCCGTTACAAAGATCAAGGAGGGGGCATTCAGGGCATTGGGGTTCTTTGGGGGTGCAGATCATCGCGCCCAAATCCATCAGGCCCTGGTTAAAGGAGCTCGCCTTGCCTTTCGGAATGAGAGATTCAGAGAGATGCCAGAGACGGACTTCGCTCTTGCCCCCGGCCGGTGGTTCTGCGATGGCAAAGAGCCTGGACAGCACCCTCTTCACATTTCCATCCAGAACAGGTGCTTCTTTATTGAAGGCAATAGAGAGGATGGCTCCTGCTGTGTAACGGCCGATACCCGGGAAGGTGCGAAGGTCCGTTAGGTTATCCGGAATTTTCCCATTAAAATCGTTTGAAACGATCCGAGAGGCGCGGTGGAGGTTTCTGGCCCTTGAATAATAGCCCAGCCCTTCCCAGACTTTTAAGACCTTTGAGAGATCGGCCTTCGCCAAATGGCGGACGGTGGGAAAAGCTTTTAGAAATCTTAGGTAATAGGGAATCACCGTGGCTACCTGGGTTTGCTGGAGCATGATCTCCGAAACCCAGATGGCATAAGGATCCCTGGTTTTTCTCCAGGGAAGGTCTCTTCCGTTTTCCTTATACCATTGGAGAAGTTTTGCCTGAATTTTTCTTCTTCGGGGGATGTCAGATGTAGCGTCGGCATTTACTGCCGACGGAATTCTCGTTTTAATTCGCCCCCAATAAATGGGGGCGCTACGATTCTTGTTCAAGGGGCTAATAATTGGTTAGATCAGGCTGCAGCACATCTCAACGAATTTCGTATCGAGACCGATTTCTTTTGCATAATCGATGGTTCCCTGCAAGGGGTACGCGATGGTGTTGATTCCGGAGTCGATCGCCCCTTTCTCCATTGCTGCTTTCCATGGATGGGCTGGCCGGATACACCCCATTCGGATGGGAGTGCCAGGATTAAGAATACGGGCGATCGCTGCAATCTTGGATATTTCCTCCGGATTGGGGACTCTGAAACGATTTTCTCCGTCGGGTTGCAGGTTTTTGAGGATGACCAAAACAATGGTTTCAACGGCGACGCGAGTCACCATCTCTAAAGCCCGCCATTCTCCCCGGATCTCTCCAAAGTGATGTCCGATGATGATGTGCGGAGCGAGGCGATGCCCCATCTCTTTTAACATCCAGAGTGTTTCTTCGTAATCTTCCACTCTTTTGTTGAGATGGTAGACTTCGCGAATCGTGTTCTCGTCGCCGATGACATCGATCAGAATCTGATCAACCGCCGCGTCTTTGAGTTTTTCAGCGATTTCCCTTCGAATAAGACCGGTGTGAACGATGACCTTAAATTGTGGGTTCTTCTTTTTCAGGGACTTCAACGATGGGATGAATCGTTCCAGGGGGACTTCCCCATTAAGGTTTGCTCCCCCGCTCACCAAAATACCCTGAGCCCCCTTGAGCCGAAGCTGGTCAACCGCCTCGGAAAAGGTTTCAGGGTCTGCCGCAGGGATCATCGACTCAAGAAGTTTTCCTTTGCAGTGTGCACATCGAAGATCACAATGGTCTCCCGTCACACTGATTGCTGCAAAACGGTCTTTTTGAAGAGAAAGTGTATCGTCATGGTAATGAACAGTCCCGGGGATAGAAAAGGCAAGTTCATTGCCGAAATGGGCCTTTCGAAGCCGGAAAGCTTCGGATTGAAGAACAGTTAATGGAGTTTGGATTAATTCCCGAATCATTTGATTATTTACAATGTTAGTATAAATCCGAAATACAGCAGGTATATTAATGAACCCAAAAGAATTTCTTATAAAATCCCTCCCCACCTCCCTTTGCCTGCTCCCTGGCAGGGAAAACACACCAAAGGGAGGAATACCCCCCTCTTTGGCAAAGAGGGGGAGGGGGAGATTTTCCGAAAATTGTGTCTAGTCAATTATGGAGTTCTTATTAAATCCCAACTGGGTTCTTATTTCTTCAATATCTTCCGCTTCGGGCATAAAGGGAAAGTTTCGAATCGGGCCCGAAGGTCGCTCATTCCCATAGGGCCGGTTGCAGGCCACTTTCCCGTCCCTGCCAGGACACCCGGAGGTCATAAAGGGTTCTCCGATCCGAACAAGGGGCTCGACGTCCGTCCCGAAATCGATCAATCTTCCGCTTTCGTCAAACTTCATCTGGGTGGCTGAACCGAGGGATTCATTGATGATCCAGCGGGCAAGCTGGATTCTCCGGTACTGGTCAAGGGGAGGGGAGGAATGCTTTTCCATGGGACTTCCTTTCTCAGGAAAGAACGAGAAGAGATGGGTATGGGTCCCCATGTCTTGTCCTCGCTGAATCGCCTCGACCATCTCCTTTTCTGTTTCCCCCAGGCCGACGATGAGATGGATTCCAACATAAGATCTTCCGAAGACAGAAACGGCCATGCGGGTCACCTCCCAGTAATGATTCCACTGATGAGGGCCTCCTACCCCTGTTCCCCGCAATTGATCGAAAAGTTGAGGTGTTGCGGCGTCAATGGCAATTCCAACCCGGTCCGCTCCTGCCTTCTTCATGGCCACGAGAGAACCTTCGGTGCGGATCAATGTCGGAGAGAGGAGGACGCTTATAAACAGATCGGTCTCTTCTCTCAATCTTTCAATCACATAAAGGGTATCCTCCATCGCCTTCGGATGGGTGATCATCGAGATGCAAACGCGATGGATTTGATCTTTGCCCTTTGTCCTTTCGATGATTTCCTCCAGCGGGTAGAGAGGCCAGTCCACCCTGATAAAAGTTTTCCCCTTTGGGCCTTCTTGCCTTGATTTCGAAAGCCCACAGAAATGGCATCTTCCCAGACAACCCTCGTCATAATGAAGGAGAAGGTTCAACCCCTTCAATTTCGCATTGCGGTGAAAAGATCCCGATTGAAACCCTAAGGTCAGAGAGGCAGCCAAACTGGTCTGAATAAATTGAGGACTAACTTTTTGTTCCATGGGTTTTCCTTCTTTTCTTAAAATCTCGTAGTGTAAAGAGCTACTGATAAGGCCATTATTGTTTAGACACCATCGATTGGCATCTATTAGGCTCTTATGGCATTTGTGTGGATCGTGTCTTTATCCCCTTACCTTTATCCCCCTTAGGCAAGGGTTTCTTGCCTTCATCCCCCCTCTTAACCCCACCTCGCCTCCCCTTAATCTAAGGGGAGGTAGGGAGGGGTTAAGGGTTATGAGGGGTTGCCTTCAACGTCAGTCCGGCCAGGACGCTCTCTAGATCATGCAGTACTTCATTATCCCAGAACCGGGTCACTTCAACACCATGAGCTTTCAGATATTCGGAACGGGCTGAATCATATTCCTTATTCTCGGGCTGGTTGTGCTGTCCACCGTCCAATTCTATTGCGAGCTTCAAGGCCGGAGAGTAGAAGTCTAAAATATAAGGACCTATGCTGTACTGACGAAAAAATTTCATTCCATAGGACCGCTTGTTCCGTAGGTGCGTCCAGAGGGCCTTCTCTGCCTCAGTCTGATTGCGCCTCAGGTCTCGTCGCCTTGGCTTTAACGTCGGATCATTCCGCAAGAATTTCATAATCCTTTCCCGCCTCTTAACTCCAGCTCGCCTCCCCTTAATTTAAGGGGAGGTAGGGAGGGGTTATCGAAGAGGTACATTTCCCCCTGTGGGTAAAGGCGGACGAAGGGCGATCTTTCTTCGGTCCGCGTAGTACTCTTTGAAGCCAACCCAGGTTTTGCGGATCAGCCCTTCGAAATCAACGCCGGGTTGGTTCCAGTGCGCCTCAAGAAATTCTCTTTTCAGAGCGGCGTAGGAGAGGATTTTTCCAAATGCCTCTTGCCATTCAATTTCATAGTTCTTCAAATAGTGAAGATCTCCTCTTACAACTGCCTCTGCAGCAATCTTTCCTGCGATCTCCCCGTCCATGGCAGCGTTAAAGATCCCTGCCCCTGTAATGGGATGGGCGTGCCCTGCCGCATCCCCTAGGAGAAGGATGTTGTCGAAGAAAGTCCTCCGGTAGGGCTCACAGGGGATTGACCCTCCTGTTTTTGAAACGATTTCAGCGCTTACCCATTTCTTGGATTTTCTCAATAGATTTAAGAAATCACCGAGCAGACTTGGCAATTGAGCGGTTTTGGAAGCCACCACTCCCACTCCCACATTGGCCGTACTCCCTTTCGGGAAAAACCAGGCATATCCTCCCTCAAAGTCTTTATGGAAAAAAACCTCCACATGATTCTGAGGCTTCGGCATCACGACTTCATATTGAAGGGCCACAAGGGTCTTCAAAGAAGGTTGGCCAACGAAACGCGCGATGGCTGAGTGGACCCCATCCGCACCGATAAAGATCTTCGATCGAATGATCGCTTTCTCAGGGCCTCGCTCTACAGCAAGGCCCTCGGCAAGAAGACTCACTGCCCTCGTTTCTATAGAAATCTTTGCTCCGGCTAAAACGGCTGAAGCGACCAACTCCTTATCGAAGAGGGACCGGTCGAGCATATACCCGGGGCTTTTCATCTCATAGGATGCCCCGTCAGGGAGATGAGTGACCATCGAATCAATGGTCTGATGAATGCAGGTTGGCGAGAAATGAGCATGGCGAGAGATCCATTGGGGGACAAATTCAGCACACTGAACCGGAACCCCCACACGCTGCCTCCGGTCAATGAATAGGACCTTCGCTCCCCTTTCCGCCGCGGTCTTCGCTGCGCTTGAGCCCGCTGGACCGGCCCCAATGATGACTATGTCATAAGGTTCTGCCAAAGAAGCTTCACCCATGGCAATACTCAAGAACTCTTTGAAGGAGAGAAAGGTTGAGATGCGTCTGATTCTCAAAACGGCCTGTTAAGGCCTCTTTTTCCTGTCCGAGATCGTAACAGGTGCTCCTCTCGACGTCGATCAGGATTCCGGATAATCCGATTCGTTCAAAGTCCGGCCGATGTTTACCATAAAAAGGCTCGCAACAGGAACCGACGAATTCCTTCACTCCGGAATGTTTGAGGTCGCGAAGGGTTGATTCAAGCTCTTCATAATTCTGGATGGTGATAGGGTCCATCCCAAAGAACCTTGCCATCTGAGCGGCGTCTCCCACCGAGCACCGACCACACTCTTCGCAACCCTGCGAGTTTCGGTAGACACATTCCACTTCCTTCGCACAATAGGGGAGGAGAAGGACTTCAGGCTTTCTCACTTCCTTAAAGGGCTTCAAAACCGGGAAGAGGTGGTGGGTCTCTTCTTCACTGAATCCCTCGGGGAGAAGGTCTATCTTTTGAAGGGCCTCTTCGACGGCCCGAATGAGATGGGTTTCGCTGATTCCGGGGATCTTCGGTTTTTCTGTTGAGAAAAAGGAACGAATGATTTCCTCGGTATTTGAAGGAGTGGCCTTTGAGTTCTTAAGAAGACTTTCGAGGTCGAAGATCGCCCTTTTGGGATAGGCGAAGAAATCACCCGTGATCAGAATTTGGTTGATCAGACGGGCTTTGCTGTCCATCGCAATCGAGATTCTGATCAACCCGCCCGGAGCCTTCAGCAGGGAGCTTACGGTCTTCCTTCTGGGCAAGGAGTTTCTTGTCTTGAAGATATACTCCTGAGAGGAGAAGTATGGCAGTTTGGTACTGAGCGAATTCTCTTCGTCTGCCGTGAGGGGTTTGTTTTCGAACCGGACTCCAAAGGCCTCTTCAAACCCTTTGGCCAAGGAGGCCTTGATGGCCCGAATCGACGGGGTTCGGCCCAATTCCCACTTTAAACAGGTCACCCTTTCTTTGACGGATTCGATTTCTTTATCCTGGAGCTTTTCGGTGGGAATTCTGAGGCTTCGGAGCATCTCATCAACGTTGAAATCAACCAGGAGGGTCCCCTGGAAGAGGATTGCGCCGGAGAGCTCGGTTCCCCCTGTTCCTGAAATCTTGCGGCCCTGAATTTCGATATCGTTTCTTGGTCGAAAATAGGCGCGGACCCCGAGATGACGAAGCCCAAGGGCGGCCGCCTCCCCCATCTTTCTATAAAGATCTTCAATTCTTGAGGGAATCCGTGGGTCTTTCCTGGAGATGTAAATCTCCCAGCCCAGTTCATTTCTCCCCCAGTAGAGAGCGCCTCCTCCTGTGAGCCTCCGGTTAATGGCGATCCCGTGATCTCGACAGTAGTCGAGCCTCACTTCTTCCTCCACCGATTGATGATGTCCGACCAACACCGTAGGGGTGGAGAACTGGAGAAACCGGAGGGTGTGGGGGATTTTCTCCGCGGCTTTCCATTCGAGAAGAGCCTCGTCCGTGGCCATGTTTTCAGCGCCCGAGCGGGGACCTGTATCTATGAGTCTCCATGTTTCCATTGCGATCCTTTTATAACTAATTTCTCTACAGTCTTCAATTTGAAAATAGCATAGGCCGAAACTACCAGGTCCTGCACGAAGGCCGATGAGCAGAAAAGAGAACGAAGTGAAATCGAGGGAAGGAGGTCGTTCTTCTTCGGAAGATGAAAGTCTTTGATATTGTAACGGGAGAGGGTTGATGATTTACTTACCTGAGTGTCTGAGAAATTAGCGTAGCCGAACCGGCTGGATCATTTCACTCTTTTAAAAGCGATTCAATCAATGATCTGATCTCCATGCCATCCGACGTACCCTTGACAAAGAAATGACTCGCGCCACATTCCATGGCCGCTTGCCGGTACTCAGGAAGGTCATGGCTCGTCAGCATGACGACGTCAGAGGTCGGATGCTTCCCCCTTATTTTCTTGGTCAATTCGAAGCCCGATTCACCCGGCAGGCTGATGTCCATAAAGATGAGCTGAGGGTGGAAGGATTCCATTTTCTCCATCGCTTCTTGACTGTCGGAGGCCTCCTCGATCAAAACCGAGGGGAACCAGAGGCTTAACTCCTGTTTCAGAATCTTCCGAAAGTGTCCATTATCTTCTACAAGCAATATGTGAAACATTCGACTCCTCCAGTCCAGCTTCCAAAAAACGAATCGGTGAAACGGAGAAAGATCTTTTTCTCCGTTTCACCGGCTCCTTCGCAATCCGCAATCCGAATTCCGCATTCAGAGGGGCCATGCGACCCGGATGGCATTCATCACGAAATCTGTTCAACCAATTTAACAAGGGCTTCCAACTCATCCCATTCCAGCGATTCTTTAACAAAAAAGCCGTCAAGCTCCATATTGAAAGGCAGCTTGCCGGTACTCCAGTGAAGCATAACCTGTCAGAACGGCAATATGAATGTCTGGAAAGTCAGTTTTTATCTTTTGGGTAAGCTTGAGGTCATTCATGACTCGCCAACATGACAACGTTGACAGTTGGCGACTTCGATTATACCAAGGATGCCGAAAATGTGAATAAGTAAAGCGCTGTATTTTGAGAGGAAAAACACTGTATTTTTACGCTCCTTATTCATGATTGTCGAGTGAAACCTTGTGGCGTTTTAATGACAAAAAAGGAGAAGGGAGAACGCGATGATGCTCATGGAGCCGTTCTTTTCTTTCTGGCGAGAAGCAGGCGATAAGCTTGCCCGCCGGCCCAGCTGCTCACCGGCAAGCAGGGGCCGGTGAGCAGGGGTTGGGCGGGAGGGGGGAGGACTGGCTAATCATTCTATCTCAAAACGGCGATCCGGGTGACGGCGTTCCTCATGATCGAATCCTTGATATACTCGATCTTGACTCTGTCACCGATCAGCGGGGGTCTCGAATCCAAGAAAGTCTTATACCCGCACCAGAATACGGATACTCTCCCGTCCTCATCCCTCACCTGGAGCAGGGAAAATTCTATCCCGATCACCTGGCCATAATAGACCCTGGTCGACGCTCCAACGGAGTTGATAAAGAGAGAGGCGAGGATTAAGTTTACAAGAAATCCGACGACAAGAATTTTTTTTCTGCTTTCCATTTTAGATAAACCCTCCTTTTCAACCACCAAAGACATAAGACGGCGGTATAGAAATCGATCACGATTCTGAATTTGAGTGAGAAATCCATAGTTACCCTCTTTTTGGCTACGGATTGACGGGTGCCATCTGCAGCTGTGTTCCAATCGGTGATGGCTCCAAGGATGGTGCCGGCTTGGGAGGAAGGGTAAAGACAAAGTTTGACCCGTGGTCTTTTGCCTCATACCAGATCTCTCCTCCCAATTTCCGAATAACATTGTTGACAAGATAGAGACCCAGGCCCGTGCCGCCCGCTCCCCCTTCTCCGTCCCGGCTATTCACGTGACTCATCGATTTTGTGAAAAGTCTCTCCCGGTATTCCTCAGGGATGGGTTTTCCGCTGTTATAGACGTTCAACCGGTAATAAGACCCCTGATCTTCGAAACCGATGGCGATCATTCCCTCCTTGTCGCCGTACTTGACGGCATTCCTGAGAAGATTCCTGAGGACCATCTTCAGCCAGATTCCATTCGTTTTGATGGAGATAGGTCTGTTCGACATGGCATGGAGACGATGGTCTATCATCAGGCGGCGGCCCTTCAGCTCGGAGGAGAGTTCCTTCAGGACCGGAATCAAGACCTCTTTCATCAAATCCAAAGACTCGAGTTCTGTGTTTAAATCATCGTTTACCGAAAAGCTCCTGCCCAGATATTCTTCCGTGACCCCGATTAACCCCGAAGTTTTTGAAAAGAGTTCTTTTATTCTACCGACCACCGCCTCATCCATTTTTCCATAATAGCCGCGGCTCAACAATTTCAGGGTGGCGGACATGGAGAGGAGGGATCCTCGCACATCGTGAGACAGGGCCTTCACCATGTTCAGGATCTTCTCGTTAAGGGTAAAGTCGAATGATCCGGGTGGCGGGTCCTCTCGAGTCTCCATCTTTTCAATGCAATGGGAGACCCGCATTTCCATCTCCGCCAATCCGAAGGGTGTAAACAGGTAGTCATCCGCAGAAGACCGAATGGCGTGGATCGTGGGGATTGATCTGCTGCTGGTGGCCAGTATGAGAATGGCCAGGATTCCCGGGTTCGACTCTTTGGCCGTCTCCAAAACAGTCAAAAGATCGGTGACCACCAAGTCGAAATTACGGGTCCGTATCCTCTCCATGGCGGATTCATCCTTTGTTTCTGCGGTGACTCGATAGCCCTTTTCCTCGAGGGCTGATTGGATCACCCTCCGTCCGTGTGAACCTTCTTCTGCAAGCGCAAGCAATATCTCAACCTTTTTCATGAGTTCACCTCCTTGCAGTGACCGGAACGTGCCCCATCCCGTCGAGGCAAGATAGGCGGGGAGAGGGGAACATTTCAGAGATTCCTGCGTTTTGGTGAATGACGCCTTCCGGATTCGCCTCATTCATCTTTTCCCTCCTAAGCTCATGACCAGCGATATCTTTGTAAACGAGTTCATCCGTCTCGAGGTCATATTCTGGAATAGAAGGATTGTTCCACTTTCCTAGGAAATATTGATAAAAAGGGAAGTAAAGACTGCCGATATTCGGGTCGTGCTTAAACACGTATCTTGGCATCCTTTGAACATCCAAACCCGGTTGATAATGCTGGAGCCAGATGAAGTCGCCCAGGATCGTCATTTTCAGGAAAGGGGGATCGGGATAGAGTTTGAGTCTGACATTCTTCTGGGCACCCTTAAGGATCTTGAGAAAGTCAATGCTCCTTCTGATCTGCTCTCCAAAAGTCTCCGGAGTCACATCCGGGTTCGGGATCCCTTTCGCCCGCAGAATCGCTCCTTCGCTGCTCGGGTCGAGCAGCATAATTTTTGCCTTCCGGCAATTCCGGATGACCTGGTGAAGTTCTCCATTTGGGTCGACAAAGGTACGAAAACCCGTCGAGCTGATGACCATGACGTCCCTTGCGATCCCTTGGCTTTCCTTCAATTTCTTGATTCTTCTCTTTGCAAAGAATCCCTTGGCAGGGGTGACAAACACCATGCCGGCAACCCTTGCCATATTGGAAAGTTTTCGATCCTTCCAGCTTTTGCGGAGGTGAGCGAAGAATAGGATAATGCATACGGTTAAAATGATTTCCACGGATAAGAAGAATATCTTATCGTTCCCTATCCGGGACCAGTAGAGGAGAAACTCTCTCGCCACAAATCTGATCACGAAGGGTAAGGAGAGGGCAAGGGCAGCGCTGAAGCCCACCATCACCATGTGATGGAGCACATAGGAAGAGCCCTTTATAAAATCATCGAAGAATCTCTTTTTGATCAAAATGACCTCTTGTGGCAAAGGGCGCACCCTTTCGTACCGTATTCTCAGTGACACATCCGGAAAATGTTTAAATCAGAGTAATTAATGCCGTCATCAACAAGAAAGCAATTTCGGAACCCGTGGTGTTTCCCTCCTTCGTGACCCGATCAGAAAGGGAAGCGATCAATCGGATCTGTCTATGATCCAGGGTCAATAGTTTATCCTTTGTTCTTTCGAGTAATTGTCGGTCTTCCATCCTGCTTTCCAAAGCTGAAAGGATCTGAGATATGTCGGCCGAAAAGCTCAGCCGATAAGGGATCCCGGGATCGGAATCGGGTTTTGCGGTTTTGGCAAGGGTTGCCGTGGGGAGAAAGATGAGACTTTGAGCGAGGACAAGCCCTGCCGCGACCGATTTTACGAATCTCTTTGCCTTTATTTTCATGTTCACTCTGTCTCTTGTTTAGGATCGAGAAACAAGGCTGATCAATTCATTCTTGGAAAAGGGCTTTTCCAGAACCCCTGCATGATACTTTTTCTTTTCCTCTTCCAGGGGTGACACGTACTGGCCAACATCGCCGCTCATATAGATTGTCCGGACACCCGGGTTATGACACCTTATTTCCTTTATCAGCTCCAAACCGTTCTTCTCAGGCATTTGAATATCCGTGAGGACGAGGTCGGGGTTAAACAAAAGATACGTGGAATATCCATCGTTCCCATTCTTGGCTGATTTTACCTCATACCCTTCATCCTCCAGCATCCACTTGATGAGGAAAAGCAAATCCTGATTATCGTCTACTATCAATATTTTCATCTTCCTTCCCCCTTTCTTTGTGAGTTAAGATCAAGCATCTGGTAGGGATTAAAAGCAAAGGGGGTGCCAAGTCTAAAGATAGGGATTATCCTATTGAATTTAAATGGTTTTTGTCGATTGCAGGTTCTTTTGTGATTGTCTTGTTTGAAGGGATATTCCTACAGGAAGGCCTCTACGTAGTAGGTAATTCCCTACGTTTCTGGAGTCGGGAAGTTCACTTCACGAGGGTTTCTTGAAATCTTCGCTTTTCAGGCGATGTTTTTTGAGGAGATCATAGAAATCGGCGCGATACTTTCCTGCAAGCTTCGCGGCCTTGGTGACATTTCCTTCGCAGATATCGAGAAGGTGGATCAGGTACCCTTTCTCGTAAGCATCTCTGGCCTCTTTTAGCGGCTTTAACGGTTCTCCAGGCATGGCTCCTTTGGTTTGGAGGATAAAGGCTTCTGTAATTAAATTCTGCTGGGTCATGACGACTGCGTACTCCACCGTGTTTTCTAATTCTCGGACATTCCCCGGCCAGTCATAGAGCATCAGTTTTTGCATCGCCTGAGGCATAAGACCCGTGACCTCTTTCTTCATCTGCTGGCTGAATTTCTGAAGGAAATGTTCTACCAACGGGGGAATGTCTTCCTTTCTTTCTCTCAGGGGGGGAAGTTGTATAGGAATCACGTGAATCCTGTAGAAAAGGTCTTCGCGGAAGAGACCTTGCTTGACGAGACTTTCGAGGTCCTTTTGGGTGGCGACGATCACCCTCACATCGACGTCCACGGGTTTTTCGCCGCCGATGGGATAGAATTGTCGCTCCTGGAGGGCCCTCAAAAGTTTGGCCTGAATGGAAAGCGGCATGTCTCCGATTTCATCCAAGAAGAGGGTTCCGCCGTGGGCCTGGGTGAACAAACCTTTTGTACTTCGAACCGCTCCCGTAAAGGCTCCCTTCTCATGACCGAACAGTTCGCTCTCCAGCAGGGCTTCGGGGAGGGCGGCGCAGTTGATGGCGATAAAGGGTCTGTCCTTCCTCTCGCTGGCGAGATGAATGGCTTTGGCAATGAGTTCTTTCCCGGTTCCGCTTTCCCCGTGGATATAAACCGTTGATTCCGTTTTGGCAATCTGGGAGACCATCTCCAGAACCCTCTTCATCTTCTCGCTTCGGGTGACAATGTTTACAAAATCGTATCTTTCCTCCAACAGCCCTTTCAGCCTGTTAATCTCAACGTTGAGCCTTTGATTCTCGAGGGCCCTGTCGATTTGGAGAAGGAGATGCTGGGGCTCAAAGGGTTTGGTCAGATAGCCGTAGGCTCCCCTTTTCATGGCCTCCACAGCACTTTCGATGCTTCCGTAGGCTGTGAGGATGACCACAGGCATCTCCGGGAGGATCAGGTGAAGCTCTTCCATCAGAGAGATCCCGTCCTGACGGACAAGCTGCAGGTCAACCACCGACAGGTCAAAGATATGGCTTTTGACAGCTTCGACGGCATCCTCTTCCTTGAGTGCGGTGGTTACCTCATAATCTGCCGACTCCAGCCGCATCTTTACAAGCTCCAGGAGATTTCTATCATCGTCGACCACCAAGATTTTTCCTTTAGACATCGTTCCTCTTCTCTCGCTTTCTTTCTTGCGAAGTGCCGGAGCACACTTTCATTTTGTTTTCTCTCTCTTCTTTTCCTCGATCTCAATGTCCACCTGCTTCGATTTTTCAATCACCAGGCTGAGCTCCTCAATCGAGCGACTCAGTTTCTCATTTTCTTGAAGCACCCCGACCCAAGTTTTGGCTTGCTCGGCCCAGGGGCTTCCCGGGTGATCCTTGATCAGCCTTTTAAAAAAAGCGAGAGACTTTCCGTAATCCTTCTTTGTATTCCCCGGGTGAGCAAGGATCAGTCCCATGTTAAAAAGGGCCCCATCCCCCGGAGGATTCTGGCCGGAGACGGACAGGATCCTTTGGTTTTCCTTCAAAGCCCCTTCGTAATTTCCCTCAGACAGAAGCTCTTCAGAAAGGAGGAAAGGTTCGCGTGTTTGTTCCCATTCTTCAACCCTCCTGCCTAATTGTCTTGATTCTGCGTTCATTCGGTCGAGTGTTTCAACGGTCTGGTTTAACTTCTCGTTCTCCTGAAGGATTTTTACCCAGATCTTGGCTCCTTCGCTCCAGGAGCTTTGAGGAAAATCCTTCAAGAGTTTGTCGAAAAAGAAGATGGACTTCTTATAATCCTTCTTCGGATATCCAGGATGGGCATAGATCCACGCCATGTTGAAAAGGGCCTCATCCTCCGGAGGTCTGTGAATGGAAAGGGACAGGATTTTCAGGTGTTCGTGAATGGCGCCTTCGTAGTTTCCCTGAGCAAGAAGTGCTTTGCCGCTGCGGAGATATCGTCTGGCCTCCACCCCTTCCTTTATTTCAACCCTCATCTTCTCCAGAGGAGCACACCCCTGGAGGGCCAGGACAATCAGACCGGCAACACAAAAATAAATGAGGCTCCTTGCCCCGGTTCGCTCTCTGCCCATACTCTGCCTCCGTGAGCATCAATCACATGCTTGACAATAGCCAGCCCCAAACCGGTCCCCTGGATGCGATTCGAATGTCTGAAGGGCGCCTGACGAAACTTCTCAAAGATGGTGGTCAGATTTTCTTTTTTTATGCCTGGACCGGTATCCGACACCGAGATTTCTATCTCTCGATTCATGAGCCGGGCGACGACCCTCACCTGCCCCCCCTCCGGCGTGAATTTCACGGCGTTTCCGATCAGATTTCTTAGCACCTGCAGGATTCTCTCGCGATCGACCTTGATCATGGGCAGCTTCGCTTCAACCTCTTTCCTGAAGGCGATCTTCCTGGCCTCGACCAGGGGGATCATCTCCGTGGCTGCCCTTTCAATCAACGGGGCGAGGCTCCCGGGTTCGTAGCTGTAGGTCATCATCCCCGCTTCCATTTTGGATAGATCTAACAACGAGTTGACCAGGTCGATCAAACGTTTGCTTTCCTCGGAGAGAATGGCTAAAAGCCGCTTTTGCTTTTCCGGGACGGCTCCCCCGGCCCCTTCCCGTAAGAGGTTTATTCCTTCCTTGATGGAAGTGAGCGGCGTGCGCAATTCGTGGGACATCGAGGAGTAGAAGTCGGACTTCATTTTATCCACCATCTTCAGCTTACCGCACATCGAATTGAAAGCCGCCGTCAACTCCGATATCTCCGGAGGAGAGGGGATATCCAAGTTATCGATGAAGACACCTTTGGAAATCTCTTTCGTTTTGTCCATGAGAATGGTCAGGGGTCTGGAGATGCTTCGCGTGATCCAAAAGGAAGTGGCCATGACTAAGAGAATGGCAATGGCCGACATGACGATCCCCAGGATCCGGGCAGAGGCCGCCGATTCCCCCAGCATTTTCATTCTTTTTTGAATGTCATGCCGGGAATAGACCTCGAGTTTTTTCAGCGCTTCCAAGATTTCATCCGAGGTCTTTTCCATCTCCCGTTTAAGCCCTTCTTTGGGGTTTTGATTTCCCCGGACGTATTCAATCTCTTTGTCAATCAAAGACTGTAAGTGCTGATGGTGGGCCTTTACGTTGTTCAGCGAATCCTTTTTCTCGGGGGTATCCGCAAGGGTGAGGGCTTCGGAAAGAAGCTGGGCAAATCCCTTTTTCGCCGATACATACTGGTTGTAAAGGACGATATCTTTTGTGATGGTATATTTCTTTTCGTATCGCAGTTGCGAGAGGTAGGAGTCGGTCAGTTTTTCCTTATAATCGAGAACGGCGTAGTCGACATTAAGCACGTGACGAGCCCCGCTGTTTAGCTGATGTAGCCTAAAGATAGCATAGACGCTCACCAAAATGACGAGAGAGAGTACGACAAAGTAACCAATCATCAATCTGGCAAGTATGGTTAATCTCATGTGCCACCTGACTCCATTCGGCGCGATGCAGAACCGCTGAGGAGCTAAAACACTTCGATGATGATCAATAAAGGACGGACAGAACCGCTGGTGAAAAAATTTATCTCCCGCCTCGGGAAAGGGTAAGCCACAAAAAATTTAACACATCTTTCCAAATCAGGCAATTTTGATTGGTTTTTTGACCCTTCAGGCGCAACACTCCACCCTCCGGCTTCTTGCGGGGCCAATCTCTCCATGGGCTTGCAGCCCGGTAGCGGACCTTAAAAGGTTTCGGCCCTAGGCCTTCGTCGCTGAGCGCCTGCCCCCGCTGTATCTTCCGTTCATGACGATTGCCTGAGGGAGAGGAAAAGACGCTGCTATCCGCAACCGAGGCAGGGAAAAAGGGGTGCTTATTGACCTGAAAGGGGGGAGTTTGATATTTCAACGTTAACGTGCTAAGTTTGAATTTATCCTCCCGAGGATAGACGGGGAAACAGAATCCGGAGGGAGCGTAGAGTTGCTTCCGTCGTGTTCTCGGGAAAACGATGATTGAAGCAACGGCGAGACGTGACGGAGTGACCCATGGGAAAGAAAGAGGACGCGGAACGGATATCGGAGAAAGCAAAGGGCTATTTCAACCATGGTTTTAACTGAGCGGAATCCATCTCCTTGAGTTTCAAGGACTATTTTGGGATAAAAGATTCCCTCATTCCGCGATTGGCCACAGGATTTGGCGGAGGGATCGGCCGAAAAGGCTCGCTTTGCGGAGCCTTCACGGGTTCGATCATGATGATTGGGATGAAAACGGGAAGAACCGATCCCAAAGATAAGGAGGCCGTGGTTAAGGTCTACGAAAAGTGTCGGGAATACTGGGACCGATTTGAGAAAGAATTTGGAAGCAATGTCTGTTACAACATCATCGGGATTCATTTGGACAATGAGGAAGAGCGGCAGAAATGGCTGACTTCAGGCGGCGTGAAGAAGTGCGAGCGTGTCGTTGAGAAAACGGCAGGGATGCTCTGCGATTTCCTCGACGAAATCAAGTGAACATGTTGATTTTTTAGTGAAATTGGGATAAGTTGCTGTTTCATGATTCAGGCATGAAGGGAATGAAATCCGTCTGGAGATGGCGCGAAAGCACGAGAAGGGGATATTGCTCGGGACCTCGGTGTTTATGATTCAACAAGGTTAAACGGACGAGAGGCCATGGGTAATACCATGGCTTTTTTATTAAGATCGCACCTGAAAACCCCGTCCTGTGGACGGGGATGAAAGGTGCGTCTGCTGAAAGCAGAAAAAATAAATCAGATGCTGAAACAAGTTCAGCATGACAGGACGGTTCGGTTCTGATCTTTTTGTCATCCCGAACCAGGTCCTGAACTTGATTCAGGATCTATCGATTTCTCGATCTCGGTTTTTGGCTTTAGAATTTGGGTTTTAAAAGCCCGCCCTGTGAGCGGGGTTCTTTACTTAAAATTCTCATTCGGATTTGTTTCGAGTTTAGGATTTTGGATTTCGATATTGTCACCTCGTTGACCGGAACGTGCCCCGTCCCGCCTTGTGGGCAGGGAGCTTCATAAAGGAACCTAGCGAAATTGGAGGCGATGACAAGATGGACCGAATTTTTAGCGGGATTCAGCCGTCGGGTGAAATTCATATCGGCAACTACGTAGGGGCTATTCGCAATTGGGTCCAACTCGTCAATCGTTATGACTGTATCTACTCTGTGGTGGACTATCATGCCATCACGATCGAATACGATGTGGCTTCGATGCCACAGAGGATTTTAGAAACGGCGACCGTCCTTGTGGCTTGCGGTTTAACTCCCGACCGGTGTAAGGTTTTTGTCCAATCCCACGTGCCGGAGCATACGGAACTGGCGTGGATCTTCAACTGTGTGACCCCTGTGGGCGAATTGGAAAGGATGACTCAGTTCAAGGAGAAGGGAAAGCAGCACCGGCACAACGTCAACGTGGGGCTCCTGGATTATCCGGTGCTCCAGGCTGCGGATATCTTGATCTATAAGGCCGGGTATGTGCCGGTGGGAGAAGATCAAATACAGCATGTGGAATTTTCAAGAGAGATTGGCCGAAAGTTCAACGCTCGATTCGGAGACACCTTCCCGGAGCCCAAAGTGATCCTTTCCAGTGCGCCGAGAATTCTGGGCACAGACGGAAACGCAAAGATGTCCAAATCGTTGAACAATGCCATTGGTCTACTGGATTCTCCCGAGGTCATCTGGGAGAAATTGAGAACCGCAGCAACGTGTGAGCACAGACAGCGGCGAAGCGATCCGGGACATCCGGAGCATTGCAATATTTTTACCATGCACCAGGCCTTTTCAAAACCGGACCAGATTGCTTTTGTGGATCATCAATGTCGGACGGCGGGGTTTGGATGCATCGATTGCAAAAAGATCCTTTTTGAGAACATGGCGGAGGAGATCGTCCCGATCCAGACCCGTGTCAAAGAGATCAATCAAAATCCCCAATATATGGCCGACGTATTAAGATCGGGCGCCACTCGATGTAAAGCCATCGCGGAAGAGGTGATGGATGAGGTGAGGGCGAAAATCGGCGTAAAGTCAGAGTGGATGGGTCGAGGATAATATTCAGGCTGCTGAAAAACGCCCATCCGTCCCGCACTTGGCGGGATTTCCCTCATCCTTCCCTGAGTCAAAGCACAGGGCAGGCTGATTGCGGCGTACCCCGAGGTACGCCTCCGGCCGGCTCACCCACTCGTCGGCGTGCCTGCACGCCGTAGTCTCCGTCTCCATCTGCATGTGGGTCAATGTTTTGCGTGGAGAGCTTGGCTCCGTCATAGACAGGGATGTTTCGGCACGCAGGCGTGGCAAGAAGTCACTCCTTATCCGTCGTGACGCCACTTTCAGGATTGCCTGCGTGATCGGCAGGTGAGCGGGTGACGGTAAAGGTGATGTTATTCCCCCAGCCCTTTTGTTCGAGGGCATGATGCATGTCTCTTCCCTTTGACACTTCTTTCCCTCCGATTGCAACGAACGGATCGTCCGGAAAGCGGCCCGCCTTTTCAGGAGGGCTTTCCGGAAGCACCTTTGCGATCGCGGGCAAACGTTGATCCATGAGAAGCCCGCTTGCATCTGGAGGGAAGATTATGGTAATGAACATAGGAGAAATCGCCTTTTTAGGGGAGAGGAATGAAAACGGCAAATATCATCGTTTCCATTTTGTGGGCTGGCTTTTTTCTCAGCTGCGCCCCGGGTCAATCCGTACAAAAGGAACCCGAGAAGATCACGGCCCCGAGTAAATCCTCGGAGAAAGATGATGCGAAAGATGAGGCCAGATTGAATGCCCTCCTGGAGAGAGTGAAGACGTTGGAGGAATCTGTTTCCGTCCTGCGCTCAGAGATGGCGGGCATGGGAAACCAACTCGGCAGCAATCAAAGCCGTCGTTCTCTTGCCAGCTTTAAACTTCCTAAGGAGGTCTCTCTCTGCGAAGAGCGCTTTCCGTCAGAAGACAGAAATGTCTGGGAGAATCTGGATCGGGAATTTCTCGTGGCTTTATCCAACGAAGTCCAGGTCCTTTTATGGATGAAGCGAGCAAGACGATATTTCCCTTTTATTGAGAAAAGGTTGAAAGAGATGGGATTGCCCGACGATTTGAAGTATGTGACCATTACGGAAAGCAGTCTTCGACCCGAGGCCGTCTCCTCCTCCGGTGCGGCCGGGATCTGGCAGTTCATTCCCTCCACCGGCGAGAGATACGGGATGAGAAAGAATCGAAGCGTTGATGAACGGTTTGATTTTTTCAAGGCGACGGAAGGGGCCCTCTCGTATCTGAGAAGCCTCTACGAAGAATTCAGGAGTTGGCCACTTTCAATGGCCGCCTATAACGCCGGGGAGAACAAGGTTCGAAAAGAGATCGATCTCCAAAAGACGAGGAATTACTTCTATCTTGATCTTCCCTTGGAGACGGAACGGTATGTGTATAAGATCGCTGTGGCTAAAATCATTCTTTCCAACCCCGAGAAATATGGATACGCCCTCGGGGAAAAGGATTTTTATCATCCTCTTCAGATGGAGAGAATCCAAATCGAATTAACCCAGCCTCTCCCCGTGATGGAGGTCGCCAGGGCCACAGGTCTTTTTTACAAAGAGATTAAAGAGATGAACCCGCACCTCTTTGAGGACACGATTCCCCCTGGAATTCATTTTCTGAATCTTCCCCCGGGAACCTCGGAGAGGTTTTTGCTCTTCTTCTCTGCGTGGAAAAAGGAGACGGGGAGGTGATCGTTGTAAAACGCCCGAGCTTCCGTCCTGGCGCAAACGGGGAGGGCGCTTGGGAGCTTTTCTTAAGAGCCACAGGCCTTGCCCGCGGTGCCCTACAATGCCCTTGAAATTGTGAGGGAAAAAGAATATTCTTTTTCTCAATGTCTCTCCGGTCCAAACCGCAGGCAGGAGCTCAGGGAGAACAGGGGGCCGTCTAGCCCCGGAAGGGTCATTCTTGTGAGTCAGGAAACAATCTTGGTCGTGGATGATGAGGCGGACGTGGGAGAGATGGTCTCCAAGATCATCAATCTGATGGGCCACGAGGCGGCCACCGCTCTCAATGGGAAAGAAGCCCTACAGATTCTAAGGAATAGGCCTTTCAGCATCATGATTACGGATGTCAAGATGCCGGAGATGGATGGGTTCGAACTGATGAAGGCGGTGCGGGACCAGTTTCCAGGGACCTATATCATCTGTATGACCGCCCATGGCGCCTCCTATTCTTACACGGATGTGGTCGGCATGGGGGGGACAGACTACATTACCAAGCCCTTCACCATCGACGAGATGATGGCAAAATTGAATCGGGTGATTCGCGAGAAGGATCTCATCACCGACCTGACTCAGAAATCGACGGAGCTGGAGAAGGCCAATCAAGAATTGAAGCGGCTCGACCAGATGAAGTCCACCTTCATTTCCAGCGTCTCCCATGAACTTCGAACCCCTCTGACAGTCATTAAGGAGTTCATCTCCCTGATGCTGGAGGGACATGTGGGAGCGCTGACCGAAGATCAGCAAGAATACCTGGGTATTGCCAAGAGGAATATTATACGCTTGACGAACCTGATCGAGACCCTCCTTGATTTCTCCAGAATCGAATCCGGGAAGGGTTTGAAACTGAGGTTTGAGCCGGTTCGTCTGATGGAGGTCGTGGAAGATGCGGCGATGACTTTTTCCCAACAGTTGGAGGAAAAGAGAATTACCTTTGAAAATCGGCTCGATCCAGATATCCCCACCGTTTTGGTCGATCGTAATCGATGGGTGGAGGTCTTCATCAATCTCATCGGCAACGGAATTAAGTTCACCCCTCCGGGGGGAAAGATTACGATCGATTCGAAGGGGCTGACCGAAAAGAGGGATTATCTCAAGGTTGTGGTGGCGGATACCGGGGTGGGTATCTCCCCGGAGGATTTGCCCAAAATATTCGACCGTTTTTATCAAGGGGGGAGAACCCAGACAGGACTCATCATGGGGACGGGACTGGGGCTCGCCATTGTTAAAGAGATCATCGAAGCGCATCAGGGTTCGATTCACGCGGAGGACAGGTCCGAAAGCGGCGCCTCCTTTGTCTTGACCCTTCCCCTTTTTAGGATCGAGACCATTTACACGCTCCTCCTCAATCCCATGCTCGAAGAAGCGGAAAGAGATAAGGTCCCTTTTTCCATGATTCGACTGGACTTCTGGGAGCAAAGGACCAAACGGGAATCTGTCCTCAGCCAGGAGTCCTGGGAAGGGGTGATGTACGCCCTTCAGAAGATGGTTCGTACGGTTGACACGGTCATCCCTTTCCAAAACAGCGCGGTTTACATTCTTTCTTTTAACGACAAGAAGCTGGCCAAGGAGATTGGAGAGAGGATTCAAGTGAAATTGACCCAGGGAAACTATACTCCCAAAGGGATAAACGTTCAGTTCAAAACTTACTCTTACCCCAAAGAGGCCCGTTCCAAGGAAGAATTTCTGAAAGGATGCCGGCTGTTCCTAAAAGAGGATTGATCCCTTCGAGGAAGAGACCTAAAAAGTATGAAGAAAATATTCGTCATCTTGATGGCGTGGATATTTGTCCTCATTGCTTGCGGTAAGGAATCCCTCCCTCCACAAGGCAAATCAGAAAATGTGCCGGTTCCGAAGGTCACTGTGGAAAAAGAAAAGACGGGAAAGGAACCACCGCTGCCACCGGAGGTAAAGATCAAGCTGAAAAAAGACGGCAAGGATGGGTATTCCTGGGAGCTCACCGGCTCCGATGTGGACCAGGTCTTAAAGGTGAATGAAAGACTGAAGAAGCAATTGGGGGGAGGGCAACCCCGGTGATTCCCGGGTAAGCATCAAATTCCAAATGTCAAATACCAAATAAATCCCGATGGCCGAAATCCAAAATTCCAAACAGAAACCTTTTGGTCATTTGTCATTGGGGATTTTGAGCTTGTTTGGAATTTGTAATTTGAAAATTGGGATTTGAAATCCGAGTCGTTCGACCAGGAATAAAACCTTCACGGTTTTGGGATTAATGGGAGGGAGGTGCGGACAGGAATGGAAGGGTACATCCAGCAGATCTTTCAAGAGCTTCCTTTTGGGATTGCCGTTGCAATCGTAGTCTTTTTTGGCATCCTCTTGATTCTTTGGCTTCTTCTTCCCCTCTGGGTTTTATTTATTCAGTGGAACACAGCAAAGATCAAGGATGAACTTCGGAACCTCATCGAACTTGAAAAAGGGGATTGGGATGAAAAAAGGGAAGAGACGGCTGAGCCGAAAGATTGAAGGGGCCTTTTTCATCCTGTTTTTGCTTTGGATCCCCATCGCGCAATCCCAGAGTCTCCTGAGAATCCCTCTTTATATTCATGAAAAAGAAATCCGGGTGGAGGTCGCCAGGACTCCAGAAGAGCGGAGCCATGGGTTGATGGGCAGAAAACATTTAGGGAAAGACGAGGGGATGCTTTTTATCTTTGAAACAGAGGACACCCACGGGTTTTGGATGAAAGATACCCTCCTCCCTCTGAGTATTGCCTTCATCGGCAAGGATGGCCGAATTGTTTGGATGACCGATATGAAACCCTTGACCTTGGATTCCCACGATCCTCCCCGACCCATCCTTTATGCTCTGGAAATGAACAAAGGCTGGTTTTCTTCTCACGGGGTGAAAGTGGGGGATGAGGTGCGATTCTCGAAATAGGTCTGAGGTTAAGCCTTGAATTCAGAGTCCATTGCGCTCAAAGTTCAAAGCTCAGGGCTCAATGGTTCCCCGAAGGTTTCCCCCTCCTTGAGAAGCTCTGAACCCAATTCATTCACGTTCTCTATCAACCCTGCGACAACAATAGCGAAATTTCCGAACTTGGTTCCGATCAATAGAGGTTGAGGATCCCGATCGCTGATGGCCCCAATGCCCAGCGGACCTTTCATCTCTTTATATTCGCCAAAAAACTTCGATTTGAATTGGGATTTGCTGATATCATGAATGGAACGGTGCAATTGCTTTCCGAAGACCGCCATGCCGCCGTATTCCGTCCCCATGTGGGAATGATAATCGGTGCCGTAGAGCAGGTCGTCCGCACAATTTGTTTTACTCGACACAATCCCGAAAATTCCGCTCATAGAACCTCCCTTTTCCTATCGGCGTTTTATCCACAGCCAGGAAGTGAATCTGCGTCCGCTTTTTTGTCTGAAATTCTCAGACGGGATGACGTCTCAAGAAATTCGAGGCCGTGGCATAAAAGACCGGTCTAGTCAGGTTGGCAGGCCGCAGGAGTCCATTGGATGATCAGGGCATCTTCGTTCCCATAATAGTTCGGAACCGTACCGATCGTTTGGAATCCCATCTTAGAATAAAAGGCGTGAGCTCCTCGATTGCTTCGTCTCACCTCTGCCCACACTTTTTTGGGGGGGCAAGCCTTCATCGCCCTCTGAAGGAGTTCCCTCCCGATGCCGTTCCTGCGGTATGGAGGCCGGACAGCGATGGAGAGGATATGCCCGTCCTGAGTGAACACGATATATCCTAAAATCTTCTCTCCCGTCTGTCCATGGCTTGTGCCGACATAAACCAAAAATGTCTCCGGGTAGAGGCTGTGAAGGTTGAGGAGGGTTGCCCCATCATAGGGCGATTTGGGAAAAGAATGGTTTTCAATTTGAAGAATGAATTCCAAATCGGCGAGGGAGAACGGGCGGATCATGGGCTCCCTTTTATTCCTGAGATAACAGAAGCCACTCCGCCCGTCAACGGCCGGGAGCCGACATTGACGAAACCAACCTTCCTCATGATCCGCTCATAATTTTCCGAGGATGCAAAATGGAAAACCGATTCCGGGAGATAGGCGTAAGCTCCCCGATCTCCGGAGATGAAGCCTCCCACCCGCGGGAGGACTCTTTGAAAGTAGATCGGATAGAATCTTCGCATCCATCCCCTTTGGGGAAAGGTGAATTCTAAAACGATCACCTTCCCACCCTTTTTGATGACCCTCACCATCTCGGAAAGGGCCTGTTCTTTGTTCACAATATTCCTCAAACCAAAGGCGATCATCGATGCGTCAAACGTATCGTTCCGGAAAGGGAGGGAGAGGGCGTCTCCGAGGCTCAACGTGATCGTTTGTGACAGACTTTTTTTCAAAATCTTATGCCGGGCTCTTTTAATCATGGGTTGGGAGAAGTCCAATCCGAAGACTTTCCTTCGATGACCATTCTGGCGGATGATCTCAATGGCGACATCCCCCGTTCCCGTAGCCATATCTAATATCCGACCTTCGAGCCCTTCCAACTCCTGGACCGCCCTTCTCCTCCAATAAAAATCTCTTCCCAGGCTGAGAAGATGATTGAGCAGATCGTAGGTGGGAGCAATATTGTCGAAGAGGTTTCGAATCGATTCGGGATGAAGAAAGTAAGTTTTCATCTCTGATTTCTCAAAAGGAGAACGAAGATTAGGCAATTTTCATGAAGTTCTTGCCAGGAGCTCCGCAGATCGGGCAGCTTTCCGGCGGTGCCTTTTCAACGGTATTACCGCAGACAGGACACACATAATAATCCACCCCCTCATTTTTCCCAATTTTCTCTAAGGCGGTTGAGTAAAGAGCGGCGTGAATCTTCTCTACCTCATTGGCGAAATTAAATGTCTGGAAGGCTGCGTCATCCTTCTCCGCTTTTGCAGCTTCCTTCATTTCGGGGTACATCTTTTTGAACTCATGGGTTTCGCCATTGATGGCTTCCTGAAGGTTTTCCTTCGTCGATTTGACCCCTTTCAAAACACGAAGGTGGTTGTGGGCATGGACGGTTTCGGCTTCAGCGGCCGCTCTGAACAGTTTTGCCACTTGCGAGAATCCTTCCTGATCTGCCTTCTTAGCAAAAGCGAGGTATTTTCGATTAGCCTGAGATTCTCCTGCAAACGCCTCTTTGAGATTTGCTTCTGATTTGGCTCCCATAGTGCCCTCCTTTCAATTTTTTAATACTAGAAATTATAGCAGAGTGGATAGGAAACAGCAATTGACCCATTCGAACGGGTAGTGGGTTAGTTTCCCGCCCGCGAGAGGGGTGTCGAGGGTGGCCTGTTCCTCCTCGCGTTTCAGAAGGGCGATCGTATCTATAGGTCTGCGGGATCGTCCGTCGTGCGTTCCAATGACGGTCTCATGACTTAGGATGTGAGCAGCCGGTCAGCCAAAAGAAAGGAAGCGCCCCTGAACCGCTCCGGGGGACCAGACCCCCCTCGGCTCGGTATGGGCATTCGCGACCCAAACTGACCCACTACCCTTCAACGGCGTTCAGCCTCATCTCTTGCAAGTTCATTGAATGTGGGACAGGGTCCAGGCTGCGCAGGCTCTGGCGTGGAGCCCCCGATGGCGGGCTGAAGGGTTGACATCGTTCGGTAGAGTGAGTAAAATGCGTGTGTCTTTAGGAAGAAGGAAGGAAGGAAGGGATGAGATTTTTAATTTCCTTTATCGTTGTGTTGGCTGTCTTCGCGCCCTCCAGTTACGGAGAGATGTATAAATGGGTAGACGAAAGAGGAACGGTTCACTTTACCGACGATCTTTTAAACATCCCGGAGAAATATCGCGAAGAGGCAGAGACCCGAAAGCCTCCTAAAGAGACCTCGACCCCGAAACCTCAAGAAAAGCCCCAGCCCCTTCTCCCTGAAAAGGTCTCTGAACCCGAAGGGATGAGCGTTGACCTCGTGAGAAGCGGGGAAGTGTCATTCGTAGAGGTGGTTCTGAATGAGAAGATAACGCAGCATTTTATTGTGGATACAGGAGCGAGTTTTACAGTCATCAGTCGAGAAGCGGCAAACGAGTTGGGAATTACGATTGATGAAAACACCCCTTTTATCCCGATCACTACCGCCAGTTCCGTCATCTTTAATCCTCTGGTGACACTGAGGTCCTTACGGGTGGGGCAAGCAGAGGTTGAAAATGTAGATGCCCTGGTCCATAACCTGCCGGGTCGTTCCGCGGGGCTATTGGGTAATTCCTTCCTCAGTAAATTTAAAGTGGTGCTGGATTCCATCCAGGGGAAAATGACTCTTTATTCCTTGCAAGGAACTCCGTCCCCCGATCGTCCGGGCGGGTACGGAAGGGATTTTTGGTCAAGTCAGTTTCGTCTCTATACCGGGGCTTTGGATGAGTTGAACAGGATGAAACGGAGGTACGAAGGGAAGGGAGGGGCAAGTTCTGAATTGGTTCGGATCAACAATGCCATCCGACATTTTGAAAACCAGCTGAATGAGCTTGACCGAAGGGCCTCCCTGGCGGGAGTCCCCAGGAACTGGAGACAGTAAAAAATATTGGAGTATTGGAGTACTGGGGTATTGGAGTACGGGAGTAATGGAAAACCTAGAACTCCACCACTCCATTGCTCCATTACTCCAATAATTTATCCCTCCATCACTCCATGCAGTTAGGGTGTATAGATCACGACCAGGAGTTTGGCTTCTTCTTCGCTGACGTTACGAAGTTTGTGCGTGGTGCCTGAATTGAAGTGAAGCGTTTCCCCCTTCTTAAGAAGATTTTGAGCTTCTCCTACCCTCACCTCGACATGACCTTTCAAGACATAGAGAAATTCCTCCCCCTCATGCTTGTATTCCACCATCTTGTGATCCTGTTTGGGATCGATGGTGACGAGAAAGGCCTTCATATGTTTTGTCTCTGCCTCCGGAGTGAGGGTTTTATAGGAATAGGCCTGAGTCCTCTTGTAAAAACTTTCCCTCCTCTTTTTCTCTGAAGCCTCCTTTTCTTCGGCGGAAAGGAAAGAGCCCGAGTCAATGGCAAGAGCCTTTGCGATCTGGATCACCGCAGAGACCGGAGGGATGGCGATTCCTTCCTCAATTTCTTTCAGATAGCGGTGGGAGAGTGCTGTTTTGTCGGCCAATTGTTCGAAGGATATCTTTCTCAATTCCCGAAGTTGCTTCATCTTGGCTCCGAAAGATTTTTCATCAACCTTTTTGGTTGCCATGACTCCTCCTCTCGCAAAAGCTTCTGTAGGGCTTATTATATTCCCAATTTTCAATTTTTCAACCTAATTTTTCAGCGTAATGTTTAGACCTCGCCGGATCTCTTTCTCTAGGACAACCCTGATATGTCACTTCGATGCGAGTCGAAGCGATCTTCCCTTTCCTTTGATACCATCGTAGCGAATGGGAGATACGGCAGGGACAGGGACCCAGGGGCTCAGCTTCAGAATGCGGTCTGGTAGCGCAAGGGTCCTGGGCCTTTCGCAAATGCAATTTCTTCACGGGCTTTCAGCTCAGCAGCGGATCGTCAAGAGGTTTCCGCCCTGCCTTTGCGCAGGCGTGAAGCTTCGTCTCCCGATCCCGCCTCGGGGGATTCGCCACAGAACGGGTCGTTCCCGATGAGGTTTTTTCTCACTGAAATTTATTCTTTGGGTTGTAGCCATTTCATTATATAATAAAGTTAATGGAAGCGATGGAGCAATGGGTAAAGGTGGGAACGGTCGAGAATCGATTTGAGGGCGATCGGATCTCTCAGGTTCTTCAGGAAGCCGGGATTCCATTTTTCATCAAATCGTTTCTCGATACGGCCTATGACGGGCTTTACATCCCTCAGAAAGGGTGGGGGATCGTGATGGTTTCTAAAAAAGATAAGGGAGAGGCAGAAAAACTAATTTCCGAAGTCAAGAAAACGTTCGTGAAGGAGGAAGAGGATGAAACTGGACAGCTTGGATGAAATTCTGAGGTTTGCTATCCGGAAAGAGGCGGATGCGGCCGCTTTCTACAAAATGGCAGCGGACCGCTCGGCCCCTGGCGTCAAAAAGACGTTTGAAGAATTGGCTGCCATGGAGGAAGGGCACAAGAAGAAACTCGAAAAATTTGATCCGAAAGAGATCGGTCGGATGAAATTGAAGGAAACGGAGGGGCTGGGGATGAGCGAGATGCTGGAGGATGTGCCTTTTAGCTCGGACATGAGCTATGCGGACCTTCTTCGTATGGCGATCAAAAATGAAGAGAAATCCCAGCGTCTTTATCTGAACACAGAAAAAATGGTGACGGAGCCGAATTTAAGAAAATTGCTTTTAATCCTCGCCCAGGAAGAATCGACCCATAAAGAGAAACTGGAGAAGATTTACGATGAAGACATTCTGAAAGAGTTCTGAAAAAAGCCTTAAATCCAGATGTCAAAATCATCCGCTAAGGCGGGACCCAAGGAATGTCAAAATCCAAGATGAATCTCCGGGCGGGACGGAGAATGGGAAAAGATGCGACCCGGGGAGAGAAAGCAGACCCGGAAGTATTTTACCCTGGTTTTTCATCCACGATGGGCCATGCCCTCTGTGATTTTTCGATTCGAGGGGTAAGCTTCATTTGACCGGAACGTGCCCCGTCCCACCAAGAGCGGGATAGGCGGGGTCAAGGGGCACAATATAAACGAAACTTCACTTCCGGGAAGCCTCGCCCTGTGGGCGGGAAGCTTCAGATTTAGAATTTGTCATTTGACATTGCGTTGGGAGGGTCCATGATACCCGGATTGACCGGAAAATGTGAGATGGTCGTCAAAGAAGAAGATCTGGTCAGCCAACTGGGGGATATCCCTCTAAATGTCCTCTCCACGCCAAGGCTGATTCAACTTTTGGAGAACGCTGCGATTGAGGCGATCCGTGATCATATGCCCGGGGATCAAGTGAGCCTTGGCGCAGAGATCAAGGTCAGGCACCTGTCGGCGACGCCCCTTGGCATGAAGGTCACTGCCAACGCCCTTCTAAAAGGAGTGGAAAAAAACCGGCTACACTTCCTGGTAAACGCCTACGATGAGAAGGAAAAAGTGGCAGAGGGAGAGCACGAAAGAGTTCTCGTGTCCAAGGAGCGTTTTCTTGAGAAGGTGAAGAACAAGAGCGCGGGATGATTCCGATTTCACGGACGGGCATGACACGTTGAACAAACCTGGGGAGCCATGAGGCGCTTTGAGATCTTGGATCATACGGCGGATATCGGTATTATCGTCCATGGCGAGAACCTCAAGAGGCTTTTTGAGAATGCGGGGGAGGCTTTTTTCCGTCTCATCACCGATTTAAGAAAGGTCAAAGGTCGGATCGAGAGGCGGGTGAATATCGGAGCAGAGAGTTTGGATCGGTTGATGGTAGATTGGCTGAGCGAACTTCTCTACCTTCACGACGTCGAGAATCTTCTCTTTAAAGGGTTCAACGTCGACTCCGTCGGGGAGGACGGCTTGAAGGCTGCTGTGAAGGGGGAGCCGTTTCAGGAGGGGGTCCATGTGATCAAGACGGAAGTGAAAGCCGTGACCTACCACCAGATAGAAGTTCGACAGGAGAAACGGGGCTGGAGAGCTCAGGTCATCTTGGATCTTTAGTTAGGACGGTCAAGAATATCTCCAAAGTTTTGCAAATGCAAAACTTATCCGACATCGTTGCCCGTCCTTTGCACCGGGACAATGTGCTCACTCCTTCCCTTCGGAAGGGAGACTGTGTCACAATGGAACGTCTGAGGGGAGAGGCAGTCGGGTTCCAAAGCTTTAGAACGCGGGTCTTTTAGGAATGGGGAACCGTCGTTGGCTAAAAATCGAATGTGTTCATATGGTTGGCGACCCTGAATCCAAACGGTTATAAAGGTTGCCGCTCTAAATCTTCTCCACCCGACCGCCTTTCCCCTTTTTTGAAAAGCGTGTTTTCATATTGCGACACAGCCTCAGGGGGGAAAGGAATAGATAGGAGTACCCATGTCTGATCAAGAGAAAATCAAGATACAGAAGATAGATGATTACCGGTGGAGAATTCCCCGGGAAGGAAAGATGAGGACCGATGGGGTGATCTATGCCGACGAGCGGTTGTTCAACGACATCCGGAAGGACCAGAGTCTGACCCAGGTCGCGAATGTCGCATGGCTTCCGGGTATCGTGGGCCATTCCCTGGCGATGCCGGATATCCATTGGGGTTATGGCTTTCCTATCGGGGGCGTGGCGGGCTTCGACATGGATGAAGGAATCGTTTCCCCCGGAGGGGTGGGTTACGACATCAATTGAGGTGTCCGTTTGATGCGCTCAGGTCTGAGCCGCACGGACGTTCAGGGAAGAATGAAGGAATTAGTGGAGGCCCTCTTCGTCAACATCCCTTCAGGCGTAGGTTCTCACCGGAAGGACCTCAAGCTGAACCGGGAGGAGGAACGGCGAGTTTTAAAAAAAGGAGCCCGGTGGGCCGTAGAAAAAGGGTTCGGCTCAGCGGAAGATCTTGACCACATCGAGGAACACGGCCGCATCGAGGGAGGCGATCCGGACCGGGTCTCTGAAAAAGCGATGGAAAGAGGCAGAGCCCAATTGGGGACGCTGGGCTCGGGGAATCATTTCGTTGAGGTGGGGTACGTGGCGGAGGTTCTTGATGAGTCCGTCGCTCGATCGTTAGGGCTCTGGAAGGATCAGGTCACGGTGATCGTCCATACCGGTTCAAGGGGTTTGGGTCACCAGGTTTGCGATGATTACATCCGGGTCATGCTCGATGCAGCCAGGAAATACCAGATTGAACTTCCAGACCCCCAGCTCTGCTGTGCCCCTTTGTCTTCGCCGGAAGGGAAGCGGTATCTCGAGGCCATGGCCTGTGCGGCCAATTTTGCTTTCACCAATCGGCAGATGATCACCCATTGGGTGAGGGAAACATTTGAGCAAGTATTCCGAAAGGGCCCCCGGGATCTTAAATTAGATTTGATCTATGATGTCTGCCACAATATTGCAAAGATTGAAACCCATACGGTGAATGGAACAAAGAAAAAGCTCTGCATCCACAGGAAAGGTGCGACGAGAGCCTTTCCTCCAAACCATCCCGACCTTCCCTCGGATTACCAATCGACCGGCCAGCCCGTCCTCATCCCGGGGGATATGGGGAGATGTTCGTATGTTTTGGTGGGGACGGAAAAAGCGATGGAAGAGACCTTTGGGAGCACCTGTCATGGAGCGGGCCGGGTGATGAGCCGGCATCAGGCCGTGAAGGCAGCAAGGGGGAGAGCGATCGTCAGGGAACTGGAAGATAAAGGGATCATCGTCAAGGGTGCGAGTCAAGGGACCCTTGTGGAGGAGATCCCCGACGCCTATAAGGATGTGAATGATGTCGTGAATGTAGTCCACCGGGCCGGCATCAGTCGAAAAGTGGCAAAGCTCGTCCCCCTGGGGGTGATCAAAGGATAGTCAATAGCAAGAAAATGGAAGGTGGAACGTAGTAGCGGTAGTCAACATAAATGCCATAAGCTATATCCGAAAGGAGTAAGCCACTATGAGAATTCTTGCGATAGATATCGGTGCGGGGACTCAGGATATTCTCCTTTTCGATTCGGGACAAAAGATCGAAAATTGTACCAGCCTCGTTCTTCCTACGCCGTCCAAGTTTCTTGCAGAAAAATTGAAGACGATCGAGAGTCCTGTCTATATCCATGGCGATACGATCGGAGGAGGTTCCCTGGGCGGGGCTATCCTTGACCACCTTCAAAAGGGATATGGCGTGGTGATGGAAGAGTCTGCGGCTTATTCCATTCGCAATGACCTGGATGAAGTCAAATCCATGGGGATTGGGGTGGGAAAGAAGCCTGAGATCGATCGCATCCAGGAGTTGGAGATACGAGAAATCGATCTCGTTCTGTTTGAAAGGTTCCTGATCCATTTCGGACAGAACCTTCAGGTGGACGTGATTGCGATTGCTGTTCAGGACCATGGCGTTTCCCCTAAAGAAGTTCCGGACCGAGCCTTCCGTTTTGAGAATATGGAGAGGATGCTCCGAAGAGATAACCGACCCGAGACGTTTCATTTCTTAGAGGACTCGATCCCGGACCATCATCTTAGGATGAAATCAGCCGCAGCCGCGGTGAAGAGATCTTTCTCGGTTCCAGTGCTGGTCATGGATACAGCGTTCTCGGCCATTTTAGGCTGCCTCGAAGAGACCAGCGGCCCTTCCCTGATCGTCAATGTGGGGAACAGTCATACGATTGCCGCGTTGATCATGGAGAGAAAAATCGAAGGCCTCTATGAGCACCATACCCATGAACTGACTCCTGAAAAAATGGAGGACGATCTGCGGCTCTTCGCCCGGGGAGAGCTGGAGGGGGAAAAGGTTTTCAAGGAAAACGGCCACGGGGCTGTCACCCTGAAGCCACTCCCTGGAGTATTTCCAGTGATCGTCACCGGTCCCAACCGCGATCTTTTCAGAAAGACGTCTTTCCCATTCACCTATGCGGCTCCGGGCGGAAATACGATGATGACAGGACCGATGGGTTTGGTCAGGGCGGCGCAATACCGATTCGGGTGAAATGGTTTCGAGTTTTAAACCATTCCTCCCCCTCTGGGAGACTGTGTCACGATGGGACGTCTGAGGGGAGAGGCAGTCGGGTTCCAAAGCTTTAGAACGCGGCTTCTCCACCCGACCGCCCCCCCTTTTTTGAAAAGCGTGTTTTCATATTGCGACACAGCCTCTGGACGGGGGAGGGTGAGGTAGAGGGAGAGGGAGGGGACAGGATGGAAACGATTTACTATTCTTGTTTTAATTCGCGCCTCTTAAAAAAGGTCTTTGTGGCCTCTACGGAGAGGGGGCTCTGTTTTGTGGATTTTGTCAGAACGGAGAAGGCCTTTATGAAAAGACTGAGGGAGAGGTTTCCCGGAAGGATTGTGAGGGATGATCGAAAGAATAGGAATGTCCTGAATCAACTCAAGAGATACTTAAGAGGTGAGCTCCGGCGTTTTGATTGTAAGCTGGATTTCAGAGGGACCCCATTTCAGAAAAAGGTCTGGTCGGCGCTGGCAAAGATTCCCTACGGCCGAACCCGATCCTACGCAGACATTGCACGGGCGATTGGCCACCCCAGGGCCTTCCGAGCCGTCGGAAGTGCCAATGGCCGAAACTCCATTCCGTTGATCATCCCCTGCCACAGGGTGATCGCGAGCGATGGAGGGATGGGTGGATTTGGTCATGGGATCAAGGTAAAAAGACAGTTACTGGATTTCGAAAAGACCCATGAAATTTGAGGCATTCATTAAAGAAGCAGCTTCCCTTCTTGACCTTCAATGGCGGCGGTTTGAAAGAGGAGGGATCAAACGAAAAGTTGAACGTCGGATTGCTGAGCTCGGCCTCTCTCATCTTGAAACGTACCTGGCAAAAATCAAGCAAGATCCTGAAGAGAAAAGCCACCTGTCCCATATTCTTACGATTACCATTACGAGATTCTTCAGGGACAGGAGGGTTTTCGACATCCTCGAGAATTCTATCCTCCCTTCGATGATTGACGACAAAGTCGCGGGCGATTTCAAAATATGGTCGATAGGCTGCGCCAATGGTGAAGAACCTTACAGCCTTTCAATGTTGTGGAAAGAGAGACTCGAAAAAAGATTCCCCCGGATTCGTCTTACCGTCTTAGCTACAGATATTATTCAGGGCCTTCTTGAGAGGGCAAAGGGGGGGAGATATAAGAAAAGCAGTTTAAAGGAAGTCCCGGAGGAAATCCTCCGAAGATTCTTTGAGATAGACAATGGATTCTATATTCTTGACCGATCCGTTCGGGAAGGCGTGGAGTTTAAGAAGCATGACATCGCCCATGAAGAGCCGTTTTCCGGAATCGACGTTATTCTTTGTCGAAATTTGGCTTTTACCTACTTTTCGAAGGAATGCCAGATGAGGGTGCTGAAAAAGATAACCCCCAGTTTGAAAGAAAACGGGTATCTCATTATCGGAATGAATGAATCCCTTCCTCTGACCTATCCCACTCTGTTTGTGCCGGTTTTCGCTACAGAAAGAATATATCAAAAATTCAGTCCGCCATCCGGAAACTGATAACTCATTCTTCTGGGCGCTGTCTGATAATCTCTCACCCCTTTTCGTCATTTCACGCTTGACAAATGTGGCCTCCGATAACTAATTTAAAATTGAATGGTTTCTGGTTTCGCGCAGTTGAGTCCGGAGGATGAAAAAGGCAGGATACGGAAGGAGGATAAGATAATGGAAACAAAAAGAAATTATTTCGGTCTGTGGAAAGGTCTCATGGTTGGCAGCTTTTTGGGTGCGGCAGCGGGCATTCTATTGGCCCCGAAATCCGGGAAAGAAGTAAGGTCAGAAATCAAAGAGAGAACAGATAAGGCCCTGGACGAGACAAAGCGGTTTTGGTCAGATGGTCGCACAAAGCTTAATGACACGATGGCCTACATTGCCGGAAGGAAAGAAAGGGCTTCGGCAGGCCACATTGAGTCCCCCGAAGAGATAATGGCGGATGCATAAGAATTCAGAAGCGAGGGGGGACAAGAACCAGGAGTGACACAGAATGCGTTATCGAAGCCGGAGCTTCAGGGGTGGCGTTTATGTGCATTCCAGAGGTTCCGGGGTGGAAATCTCAAATAGAATACTGTTCTTTCCATATTAAAGTACTAAGTTTACCTTATTTACTTCACTTGCTGTTTTTGATAATTTTGGAACAGAGGGTTTTGTGCGCATTCGCGGGTATTCTTTCGGCTAAGGGCAGGGCGAGGGGATTCCGGAAAAGCTGAATGATAACCGACAAAATGAAAAGGAGGGCTAATTCTATGGCAGAAAATGATAATGATCGTGGAGGGTTCCTTGGAGGACTCCTTATTGGGAGCTTCCTTGGAGCACTGGTTGGACTTTTATTTGCTCCTAAATCCGGAAAGGAGTTGAGATCTGAGCTTAAGCGGAAGGGAGGCGAAGTTATCGACGAGGCAAGTGAATTTTATTCAGAAGCACGGGCCCGGGCGAAGATTATCGTCGAAGAGGCTCATCGTCGGGCTGAAGAGCTTAAGAAAGAAGCCAATCTTCAGCTTGCCGAAGCACGCCTGAAGGCAAAGGAAGTTATCGAGGAGGCAAAAGCAGGGGCGAAAAAAGTGAAAGGGGCGGTGGAAGTAGGTCTGGAAGCGGCAAAGCAGGAGTTATCGAAGGGGTCGAGAAAAGACGAGACCAAGGCTTAAGCGGAAGGGAGATCGCCACTTATGTTACAGACTATCAGTATCACTGTCATTGCGGCCGCTATCGTTGTTGTTGCGATTGTTCTCATCCCTGTTATTCTTCAGATTCGTAAGACGGCTCGTGAGGCTGAGAAACTTTTCGAGACAGCCCGCATGCAGCTTGTCCCCCTAAGTCATGACCTGACGGTCATTTCCAGGGAAGCCAGTAATATCCTGCAATCCGTCCATCGGCAAGTGGATCGGGTCGAAGAAGGAATTGCCACGGTTCAGGGTGCTGCCGAACGCTTGCGGGACTTTGAGGACGCAGTCCTAGGCAGGGTTGGGGAGCCCCTGCTCGAGCTGGCAGCGCTGGTCAGAGCCGTGAGCCGGGGGTTCGCGGCTTCCTTCCGATTTTTGCGAAGTTGACCGGAACGTGTCCCGTCCGCCAACGGGAGAGAGGCGGGGTTTCGGGGCACCCGATGAATGAAATTTCCTTTCCTCCCATTCTGCCCGACACGGGTGCGCCCCGAAAGCTCTTCGACAAGCTCAGAGCCGTGAGTCCCGCGAAACGCGGGATCGAACGGCCCCGCCTTTGATGCGGGCAGGGAGCTTCGCCTGCATAGCAACGGAGCCCTTCGAACCAAGAGAGGGCCACTAAATGTTTCCTCTTACAAAAAAAAAGAAGTAGGCAAAACCGATCAGGCCCGTGAGGGCCAGGGAGAGGAACATGGTCGGAAAGTCGGTCAAGCGAAGAACGACGCCCATGATCATCGGTCCAAGTCCTAGCCCTAAATCCCCCATTGCTGTCAGCCATCCGATCGCCGTTCCATGCGAAGTGCCTACGAGGTCAAGGACGTAGGCGAATAAAGAGGGCACGAGAAAAGCGTGCCCCGCGGCTGCGATGACAGCCACAAGAATGAACATCCCAAGAGACTTCGAGAAGGCGAGAAGGGTCATCGCGAGAATAAAGGCGATGATACACGGCAGGATGACTTTTTCTCTCTTTTGAATATCGAAGACCCTTCCTCCAAAAACACGGCCGGAAATCATGACAAAGGCATAGGCCGTAAAGAAGAGACCGGGATTGGCCACGCCCTGATTGATGGCATGCAGGGGGAAAAAGGCCATTAAAGCTCCAAAGATCATGTGAACCATGAAATATAAGAGGATCGGGGAAAGGGCTTTGAAACCGAAAGAGGAACGGACCTCCGTGGGTAAAGGGGCAATGGATTCGGGTTGTTTCTGGCTTAACTTGCTGGCAATCCATAAGGAGCAAAGCGAAAGAGCCGTGCAAACTGAGAAGAGAACATTAAAGCTGAATCGGTTGATCAAAAACATGCCGATGATCGGGGCCAACGCCATCGAAATATTGAAGGAGAGAAAGAAATAACCGAGGCTTTGCCCCCGATAGGCCTCCGGGGTGATGTGGGTGATCAGTGCAATGGAGGCCGTAAAAAAGAAAGCCGTTCCGATTCCCTGAAAAACTCTCACCAGGAGAAAAGGCCAAAAGGGAGGGGTTAAAATATAGGCGATGGAGGTAACGGCGAAGAGAATGGCGCCGGCGAGCATAAATTTTTTTTCGCGGATTTGAGAAAGTTTCTTGCCAACGATGGGCCTGAGGACCAGAGAAGAGATGCCGAGAGCTCCGATCAGAATGCCAATCTCAACCTCGGTCGAGCCTGATTTCGAAAGATAGATCGGAATGGTGGGGACCAGGATGTGGAAGACAGACGTGAAAGCAAATTGGGAAAAGAAACAGAGAATGAATTCGCGGGAAAGTATCTTTCTAAGTGTCATGTGGGATCGCAGGGTCGTAATATCGGCGGCTGATGGATTTTACAGGTTGGGATTGCCCCGGGGTATCTCATCGTTGACCGGAATGTGCCCCGCAAGGGGGCACAATATGAATGAAACTTTCTTTGCTCGCATTCTGCTCGCCACTGCGTGCCCGGGAAGCTCTTCGACAAGCTCAGAGCCGTGAGTTCTGTCGAATGGCCCCGCCCTATGGGCGGGGAGCTTCACCTTTCTCGGCAATTTGACGGTCGACCCGTTCCTTCTCGGGGGGGCGCCATCCTCAGAGGCATCCCTGTCGCTTCAGGTTGACCATCAGGATCGAGATGGCGGCAGGGGTGACACCCGAGATTCTTGAAGCCTGGCCGAGAGAGTGGGGCTTGATCTTCTTCAATTTCTCCATGACCTCCGTCGTGAGTCCGATCACAGAGCTGAAGTCAAATCCCCCTGGAAAGCTCACTTCCTCCAATCTCTTAAACCTTTCGATCTGGTCCATCTGCCTCTGGATATAACCCTCGTACTTCACCTGAATCTCGGCCTGCGCTTGTACGGACTGCGAAAGGCCTTCAAGGCTTCGGTCAAAATCGAAAAGATGGGTGAAGCGAATTTCAGGCCTTCGCAATATTTCCTGGAGGGAGGAATCCTTCTTCAGCGTCGCGGTTCCCCATCGATGGAGAATATCGTTATTTTCCTTCGTCGGGTTGACTCTCACCTTTGAGATTCTGAAAAGCGTTTCTTCAATCGCCGTTTTTTTCTTCAGGAAGGTTTGATGATCTTCCTCTTTCACCAATCCCGCTTCATATCCCTTTTCTCTCAATCTCAAATCGGCATTGTCTTCTCTCAAATGGAGACGGTATTCCGCCCTGGAGGTAAACATGCGATAGGGTTCGGCCGTCCCTTTGGTGACCAGGTCATCGATCAAGACGCCGATATAAGCGTCGGAACGTTTCAAGAGAAGGGGTTCCTTCCCTCGAAGATAAAGCGAGACATTGATCCCGGCCATGAGTCCCTGTGCGGCTGCCTCTTCATAGCCGGACGTTCCGTTGATCTGCCCGGCGTGGAAGAGTCCTCTGATCTTTTTTGTCTCAAGGGAAGGCTTCAGTTCCGTGGGATCGACAAAGTCGTATTCGATGGCATAACCGGGCCGGAGGATCTCCGCATGCTCCAGCCCCTGGATCGACCTCAGCATGCGGATCTGAATATCCAGAGGAAGGCTGGTGGAAATCCCGTTCGGGTAGATCTCATTCGTATGGCGGCCGTCAGGTTCCAGGAAGATCTGATGTCTTTTCTTGTCTGCAAAACGGACCACTTTATCCTCGATCGAAGGACAATAACGGGGTCCGACGCCTTTGATGATTCCGCAGTACAGAGGCGATCGATCGAGGCCGCTTTTGATGATTTCGTGGGTCGCGGGGTTTGTATAAGTCATGTAGCAGGGGACCTGCTCAATGTCGATCTTCTCCGTTGAGAGAGAGAAGGGAAGAGGCGGGGTGTCTCCGTGCTGAGGTGTGAGCTGAGAAAAATCAATGGTCCTCCCGTCAAGCCTCGGGGTGGTACCGGTCTTGAGCCTCCCCATCCGAAATCCCAGCTGTCTCAATGACTCTGATAGACCCATGGAGGGGGGATCCCCCATCCTGCCCGAGGGAAAGTGTTCGAGACCGATATGAATCAGACCATTCAGGAAAGTCCCCGGGGACAGGACCACGGCTTTTGCCCGAAGGGTTTCACTCGAATCCGTCTTCACACCGACCACCTGATTTCCGTCGATGAGAATTTCCTCAATCGTGGCTTCTTTGATCGAGAGATCTTTCTGATGCTGCACCGTCCTTCTTCATTCGAAGCCGATAACCCTGGCGGTCCACTTGAGCTCGTGAGGAGCGAACCGCAGGACCTCTCGTATCGTTAAGCCGGCGGAACTGTATTCCTGTTTCGTCCGTGGCCTTTGCCATCTCTCCACCCAGAGCATCGATTTCCTTCACCAGATGTCCCTTGGCCAGCCCACCCACGGCCGGATTGCAGGACAGATAACCGATCTGTTCGACTTTTTGGGTGATCAGGAGGGTCGGGTGTCCCATGCGGGCGCAGGCCAAGGAGGCTTCAATCCCGGCATGTCCCCCACCCACCACCACTACCTCGTAATCAGCCATGAAGGTTATATCACCTCTAAGTCGTAGGAATTAAATCAACCCTCCGACCATCACAGAATTCCAAGTAAGCCGAACTCAAATTCCAAAGCCCAAAACCGAGATCCCGAAACAAGTTCGGGATGACAAAAAGATCAGAACTGAACCGTCATGTCATGCTGAACTTGTTTCAGCATCTGATTTATTTTTTCTGCTTTCAGCAGACGCACCTTATCATCCCCGTCCACAGGAAGGGGTTTTCAGGTGCGATCTTAATAAATCACAATTTCTCAATGCTCAAACCGTCAGAATTCATATAACGCTTACTTTTGAATTTTGGTCATTCAGAATGGGTGATTATTTGGTTATGGGTGCCTGGAATTTTGGATTTGATAAATCGTTCTGCCCTGTGCGGTTTTGATTTCCCCGGCAGGCCTTTACGCAAACACCACAGATATTATGGCTGAAATGGAGGGTTTTGGCAAAAGTTCTCAGCTGCTCATAGCATCGAAGATGGTCGAAATCTTTTTGCCGTTCCTTGATGGCTCCCGCGGGGCAGACCGGCACGCAATCCAGACAGGAGCCACAATCCCTTACGGAAGGAGGGCTGACGATCAGGGGGATCCCGGTGAGGATGGTCACGAGGCGAATCCGGGATCCAAATTGCTCGTTCACGAGGAGGTTGTTCCGGCCGATCCATCCCAGCCCTGCGGCGCGAGCCACATGTTTATGCGAAAGGTGGGCTCTTTGCGTTTTCCAATCGACAAGTTGAGAGGCAGCGATGGGCATGGCCTGGTATCCCAGATCTTGAATGGTTGATGTCACGATCAGGCCGAGGGTGTCCAGAAGAATATTGGTTCTCTGATAGTGATGGAAATAAAGGGGGGTAGGTTGGTTCTCAACCTCTTCCAGAACGGCATCCGAAAGGTGAAATCCTACCGAGATGGCGTAGGGAAGTTGGTCGATGAGGGACGAAGGCAGCAGGAAGTCCTCTTTCTTGAAGGAACGAAGGTCCGCCACTCCAAACAAGGAACCTCCCCAACGGCGGCAAAGGGTCTTGAGCTTTTCGGCGTTTTCCTGAGAATTCGTCACAGGTTAAATTGTGACTTCTGGATGAATTTATTGCAAGAGCCCCGAATGCGGATTTTGCCTGCCTTCGCGCAGGCAGGGAACTCGGTAAGTAGCCAGAATCGTCTAGCCTAAAGATCTGAACCTCATCCCCTCGGGAAAAGCATCTGAAGTTTACATTCCGCACCCCGCCATCGGATTAATCATTCCGAACTTTAACCTTCAACTCTTTCATCTTTTTGCGAAGGGTGTTCCGATTGATCCCTAAGAACTGGGCGGCGGCAATTTGAACATGACCCACTCGCTCTAAAGCAGACTTAATCAAGATCTTCTCGACCACTCTAATAATATCGTCGAAGATTCCCAATTTGGTCTTCGTCTCCACATAAAGGTCAATCTTGTTCAGAACCTCGACCAGCTTCTGTTCCAGGATCTCATCCAGCAGGTGAGACCTTGATTTGAGCTTGGTTTCCTTCGCAAGGGATTCGCTCTTCTTAAAGTGGTAATTCTTGATCGCCGGAGAGAGGATCGCCGAGAGGACGGAGAGGAACTGGAAGTCCTCCATAAATTCGTGTCTGGGTCCGTAGAGAGAATTCATATTGATCACACCCATCGGCTCATCCCCCGCCATCAGAGGGATGCAGAGGAGAGGGGCTTCGATCTTCTCGGTGCGTTTCTGGCCCTTCATCATCTCCTCGTAGAGCGGTTCTTGATTTAGATTCTGAATAACCATGGGCTGTCGCGATTCGAGAACCTTCCCGATCGTCCCTTTTTGGCTGGGGCAGGTAAAAGGATGGATTTCTTTTTCGATTCCGTAGAGGGCCTCCACATGGAGAGAATCCTCTTGGGGGTCCTGGAGAAAGAGGGCTGAATATCGAATCGAAAAATACTCGGACAGGATAGCCATCGCTCCGATAAAATAATCCTGAAGATGGCTTGGCTGAGGAAGGAGGATAATCTCGTGAAGGCTCCTCAATTCAGGATTTGACCGGGGATTGATGAAGAATGTGGAAGGCATGTCCATCTCCTATCGGTTAAAATTTAAATGCGCGATGATTTCAGGAAAGCGGGGAATCAACGACAGCGTTAATCCTACAAAAAATAGATTAGAATTTCAAGGGAATTCTACCGCCTACGCTGAAGACTACGCCTGCGTGCCGAAACCCTTGTTTGCCAGATGCTTTGAGGGGCACTTCGGCGTGCAGGCACGGGCTTTGCCCGTTGGGCTCCGTCACCCCCTCGCGTCACCTTTACCCTTGAAGTCTCACGATGAATTCATTAAAATCCACTCCATATGGGCGCGGCGGTTGAGCATGACAGGCCTCGGATCGTGATTCTCCTCGGTCCGACGGGAATAGGAAAATCCAAATTGGCCATCGATTGGGCGGAGGCGATAGGGGGAGAAATCGTCAGCGCCGACTCGGTGCAGGTTTACCGGTTTATGGACATCGGGACAGGCAAGCCCTCGCGCGACGACCAAGGAAGGGTTCGGCACCACCTGATTGACTTAATCCCCCCGGATCAACCTTTTCATGCCGCTCTTTATCGGACGCTCGGCCGGAAGACGATCGACCAATTGTTCCATGAAGGGAAACTCATTTGGGTCGTGGGAGGGACCGGACTCTACATTAAAACCCTCACCCAGGGACTCTTTCACAGTCCTCAAATAGACCCTCAGGCCAGGGAGAGTCTCAGGCAGGAAGCCGAGGAAAAAGGGGCGGGCGCCCTTTATGAACGTTTGAAAAAAGTCGATTTCCAAACGGCCTCTCGTCTTCATCCCAATGACCTTTTTCGAATCATACGAGCCCTGGAGGTCTTTGATTCGACAGGGGTCCCGATCTCTTCCTATCGGGAACAGCATTGCTTTGGCGAAAGGCCGTATCTCACCCTGAAAATTGGTCTGGAGACGAACCGGGACAAGCTCTTTCGCCGTATCGACGAGAGGGTGGATCAAATGGTAGAAAAGGGGCTCCTTCAGGAGGTCGAGAGGCTGATGGAGATGGGTTATGGGCCTGAATTGAAGCCGATGCAGAGTTTAGGTTATAAACAAATGGTTCAATTTCTGTTGAAAGAGATCGGATGGGACGAAGCCGTCAGACAGATGAAAAGAGAGACCCGGCATTATGCGAAGCGGCAATGGACATGGTTTAAGGCTGACCCGGAGGTTCGTTGGTGGGACGAGTCAACGGATCGCCAAAAATTATTTCTCAACATCCAATCCTTTTGGGGAAGAGGGGGGGCCATGACATGATGAAGACTCAGATGAATATCCAGGACCAATTTCTCAATCGTGTCCGGCGGGATCGGAAACAGGTCGTGATTGAGCTGACCGCAGGCCGTAAGATCGAAGGGGTGATTCTCAGCTTTGATAACTTCTGCATCATCCTTCGGGGAGAAGCAGATCATCTGCTGTATAAACACGCCATCTGCTCTATTTCTCCTGGTGAAAGAATAGAGTTTCTTGAGACAAGATAGGACAAATTCCAATGACCCGATTCCAAGCTCCAAATGATCAGCCATGACCGGTTCGAGGAAAAATCGCCCTTCATCCCCCTTTCGCCTGTCTTTGACAGGAAAAAGATTACAAAGGGGGGGATTGCTCCTCCCTTTTGTAAGGGGAGGTGGGGAGGGGTTTAAACAGGTTATTTTCAAACGAATATCAAGAAGCGTTGGAAACACTGGATTGGGTTGATTAAAATGTAAGTTAGAGGACAGAATGATGGATGATTTCGATGTCAAGCCGATATTAGAAAGTCTCTTCTTCATTTCGGATTCCCCCATCCGGCTTGAAGCCCTGGTCGAGATGCTGCCCGAATCGAACAAAGAAGGTATTTTAGAAGGGATTCGTCAGATTCAGGCAGAATACGGAGATCGGTCCAAGGGCATTGAGCTGGTAGAAATAGCCGGTGGATATCAATTCCGAACGAAACCAGGCTGGGCCGAATGGGTTCATCGGCTGAAAAAGACGAAGCCGGTGAAGCTGAGCCAAGCCGCTCTGGAGACACTCGCCATCGTGGCCTATCGCCAGCCTGTCATACGACCTGCGATCGAAGAGATTCGAGGAGTCGATACGGGATCGGTTCTTCACACTCTATTAGAGAAGGGGCTGGTCAAGATCATGGGCCGAAAAGAGCTACCCGGGCGGCCCATTGTCTATGGAACCACCAAAGCCTTTCTCGAACTCTTCAGTCTTAATTCGGTTTCCGATCTCCCCAAGCTCCAGGAAATTGAACTGCCTCCAGCGCCTCAGGAGGTATCACCCCGGGAAACATTCCCCCAAGAGACGCCTACACAAGAAGCGTCACCCCAAGAAACGTCATCCCAAGAAGCGTGCGAGGGAGAGATGATAAAACCCGAGACGGAGGAGGGTCCCTCTCCTCAAGACCTCCCCTTGGATCAAGGAGAGGAATAGAGACTTCCATTGGCACTGGAGCGAATTCAAAAGATAATAGCCAAAGCCGGGATTGCTTCGAGAAGGGAAGCCGAGAGGATGGTGGTCGAAGGAAGGGTTTCGGTCAACGGAAAGATCGTTGAGACCCTGGGTTTTAAAGCCGATCCTTCCAGAGATTACATCAAAGTCGACGGGAAGAGACTCGCCTCTTTTGAACCGAAAGTCATCCTGCTCTTGAATAAACCCAGAGGCTATCTTTCCACGGTCAAAGACCCCGGGGGAAGGCCGACCATCATGGACCTTCTCAGAAACGTCAAATGGAGAATCTATCCGGTAGGCCGTCTGGATTTCGATGCGGAGGGACTGCTTCTTCTCACGAATGATGGTGACCTGGCTCATCTCCTCTCCCATCCCAGATTCTCCATTCCAAAGACCTATCTGGTGAAGGTGGCAGGCGTTCCGGAGGAGAAGAAACTGGAGCGGCTCAGGAGGGGCGTGATGCTCGAAGACGGGAAAGCCAGAGCGGTCTCATGTAGCCTGATCCGCCAGAGGGAGAAAAATAGCTGGGTACGGGTCGTGGTGACAGAAGGGAGAAACCATCTGGTGAAGCGAATGTTTTCAGCCATTGGCCATACCGTTCTCAAGCTGAAACGAATCGAATACGGACCCATTCCATTAGGGGACCTTCCTTTCGGACGATCCCGCACTCTGACCGTTGGAGAGGTGCAAAAGCTCGAACAAATAAGTTCGGAGCGTCGAGGTCGGAGTTCGGAGGGTGGAGTCAAAAACTCTTAGCTATTCTACCCCCTCGTTGCTTTACACCCAGCCGAATTGTGCTTAAGATGTTATTCTGTATTCGGAGCTGCGAACGCTGAAATAAGTTGGATTTAGGTTGTTACTCCGAACGCTGAACTCCGAACCCCGAACGAAACGATGCTGACCGGCGTTGAGATCAAGAGAAAGATTGTCCATTTTGCCACCCTCATCGTTCCTGTCGGATACGGGCTGACTTCTGAAAAAACGGTTATCCTCTTCCTCGTTCCTTTCTTTTTAGCCCTTCTCCTGGTGGATCTCCTTCGTCACTTCCACCCCGGGATGGCTTCCCTTTTTCATAAGTATTTCTTTGGAAGGGTTCTCAGAGAGGAAGAGAAGCCTTCTTTTATGGGAGCAACCTATTTCATTTTCTCAACCATCCTGACCATTCTCCTCTTTCCTAAATCCATTGCCATTGCAAGCATTCTCATCCTGATCGTTTCCGATACCGCGGCCGCCTTGATCGGGAAGGGGATAGGAAGGATCAAAATCTTTGGGAAAACCCTTGAAGGGAGCATGGCCTTTTTGATCACATCCCTGGCGATTGTGTGGATCTATCCTCATCTGGACCGATTCTCAGGAAGTCTTGCAGCGTTGGGGGCCACAGGGATCGAGATTCTTCCCATAAGAGTGAACGACAATCTCAGCATTCCCCTGGTGGCAGGGGCGATCATGTTTTTCGTGGCGGGATGAAGGAAGAAAATTTCGTCAGGATCTCGACGATTGTTCTGGCTTCTTCTTCCGAAGCAATCCTGGGAATCGCCGCATAAACCTTCAGTTCATCAAAGAGAAAAGAAAAGGCCCCCTCGGATTCTTTTAAGAGCGTTCCGTCAGCAAGAGGGTTGAGGCTGATCACGGGTTTGTCAAACTTCTTGATCAGCTGGGCGGCACGCTGCAGATCGAAGAGGCTCCATTTATTATTGATGGGAACGGCGTAGGCCGCCACGTCGAGGGGTTTGGCCTTTGGAAGGACAAAGGTCGCCCATTGACCCGAAAAGAGGGGAATGAATCCTTTTCTCCTGATCCTTGCGACCATTTCGTGGAGGAGGTCGATCCGGCCCAGCGCCAGGAGCCAGTCCCCGTATTGCTCTCCGATGAAGAGGAATGGAGACTCTTCCGGATCGAAGAGAGAAAGGGCCTCCTCAAAACGAAGAGGGTCGAAGGCGATCCGGTCAATCTCTTTTTGTGTGAAGACCTCGGAAGAAGAAGAGGCGGGGAGAATATTACGGGGAAGATTGGAAGGGAGGAGGTCCCTTCTGATCGTTGAGGTGATTTTGGATTCAAATCGATGGAGGGGTTTCCCCAAAAGAGAAGCTCCTTTCTCCGCGTCCAGATGGCAGAAACCCATGAGATCGCCGTCATCCGTTAAGTCTCTTAACTTTCGGAAAGATTCAAGTTGCTTCGGAGAGGAGAGATCGAAGGACCAAGCTCCGATTCCATAGGCTATTCTCATCAGAGAAAGAACCTTCTGGGGGTCCGGTGTTGAGGCATGGACGGAGAAAATGACCCGGGGTACCTTTCTCCCCTCCAAAAGGGTGATGGGCAACGGCATCATCTTTTCATTCTATTATTTTTTGTCTATCTTCTCAAATCAAAAAAAAGGAGGACGCGTTCATGGTGTGAAAATAACAAGATTAGGTTAAGAAAACGGAGTCAAAAAACACAATGGATGCCTTAAGACTTTTCAAGAATCGACTGCAAGCGCGATTCCTTCGCCGGCCCAACCGGTTCTTGGTTCGATGCCTACGGAGGGGACGAATCCTGTCCGCTTTTCTGCCAAACCCGGGGAGGCTTCAAGAATTGCTCTTGCCAGGCCGAAACATTTATTTGGTGAGAGAAGAAAAATCATCAAGCCGAAAGACCCGCTACACAGCCGTGGCGGTCGACCGGGACCGTCATCCCGTCATGCTCCACACCCATCGTACGAATGAAGTAGCCCGATTCCTTCTCCAGGAAAGGAAGATACCGGGGTTGGAGAATGTAAGAAGGGTGAGGTCTGAGATTCGGGTGGGGAGGAGCCGGTTTGACTTTCTCTTAGAAGAGAGGAGCCAAGATATCCTCCTCGAGGTGAAGTCTTGCACCCTGGTCGGAGAAAAAGTCGCCATGTTTCCCGATGCCGTGACCGAGAGAGGGGCTCGTCATCTCAGAGAGCTGGCCGAGATTTCAAAGGAGGGCATCCGAACGGTCATTCTCTTCGTTGTCCATTGGCCCTTCGCCAAAATCTTTATGCCTGATTTTCACACAGACCTCCGTTTCTCCCAGACGCTTCTTCGGGTTCGGGACAGAGTCGAAGTAATCGCTGTCTCTGTCCGCTGGCGACAGGATCTTTCACTCTCTTCCAGGATCAAGGTTCTCGACATACCGTGGGATGCCATTGAAAAGGAGGCCAAGGACCGGGGGAGCTATCTTCTGATTTTGAATCTGAAGAGGAATCGGAAGATCGACGTTGGAAAATTGGGCAGGGTCCATTTTAGAAAAGGTTTCTATATCTACGTGGGATCAGCCATGGCCAATCTTTCTCAAAGGATGGCGAGACACCGTCGTTTGAGGAAACATCACCATTGGCACATTGATGAATTGAGAGCCGTCGCCGAATTCCATTCGGTGCTGGCCATCCGTTCTTCAGATCGACTCGAGTGCGAGCTGGCAGACGCCGTGTCCGGAATTGCCGGATGGTCCGTCCCCCGATTCGGTTCGACGGACTGTTCGTGCAAAACGCACCTTTTCGGGATGGCGAGCGATCCGATTCGATCCGAAGGTTTTCAAAAACTGCTTCAGTATTTCAGAATGGACCGACCCATCGCAGACATGCCTCCAATATAACGAAAATTTCTGAGGGTCCTGTCAAGAGTTTTGTGTCAGCAAAAGAAATGGGGTAGCTGTTTTTTGTTTCATATTCTCGTAAGTAAAGACCGAATAGAGAATTCTTTCTATACTGGTTCGATCACTAAAGGTTCCCATCGGTCGAGTTCTTCTGCGCACCTCCACGAATCGCCGTTCAATTTTCTGAGGCGCTGATTTCCCCAGCACGCTGATTGTGGTATGATGAAAGGAACTGTTTCGAAAGGAGCTACCGATGAGAGAACTATTTCAATTGCTGGCGGAGTATAACAAGCAGACAAACCAGGAAGTCCTGGGCATCCTTGAAGGTCTACCTCAAGAACAGCTCTCTAAGGATCTTGGTTCTTATTACCGTTCGATACTCGGCATTATGAATCATATCCTGGTTACCGATGCGACGTGGATCCGGCGGTTTGCAGACAATCTGCCAGAGCTAAATGCAGTGACACCGCAACTACCCACGTTTGAGCTGAAGACGTGGAAGGATATTGTTTGGAATAGCCTAAGCACCTTTAAGCCGGTAAGAACCAGCGTCGATGAAGTCATCGGCCGAGTCTTTCGATCGGTACCCGAGGGCAAGTACAACCTTAAAATGAGGTACCAGGATTATAAGGGTCAAGAACAACATAAAACTGTCTGGTACGCCTTTCTCCATTTCTTTAACCACCAAACCCATCATCGTGGCCAGGTGGCAGTCCTTCTTGACCAATTGTCTGTTGAAAACGATTTCTCCAACCTGATCTGGAAGTTCTGAAGTTGGCCGCGATAACCCGGTCAATCCTGACGCGCTTGTAGCAGCTACTTTGCCAACGCCAGGGACGTAGGGTGAGGGCTCACCGTTTTCTCTTGCCAAAAACCTATTCTTTTGATAAAAGAAATCTATGCCGGTGCAACAGAAGGATTTGAAGAAAGCAATTAGAATAGGGATCAAAACTCTGATCCTCCAGGAGGTCAGACTTTTACGATTGGAACACGCTTTCACGCCCGCCTTCATCGTCGATGAAATGTCCCATTCGATCCGGGAGACCAAGAGAGAAATCGTTAAGCTGGCAAAAACGATGGCTCAGAAGGAGAGGGCATCCCTTTTGAGAACAATGATCCGTCAAGCCGTTGACGAGGAAATTGACCAGGCCGTCGAATTTAGGAAGACCCGGTGCGTACGCTGCCTCCACGGGAGATTTTATGATGAGGCAGGGACGGCGCACGCGAGCTTACCCGTCAAAACGAAGGCAGAGATCGTGGGGTGCGATAAGCTTCGGCCAAGTCTCAAGAAAAGCTGCAGGAGATTTGTGGAGATATCGACGGCTGCCTCGCTGGATCATTACCTCAACGAGATGACCCTTCTGTATGAATTCAGAGAGGGTATCGACCAGATCGAAGAGGTTTGGAAAGACTACTTTACTAAATAACGCAGAGCGCAAAGCGCTTAGCGCATCGCCCCTGAAGTCCTAAAGAACATATCCTCAATCAAATCCAGTACTCAAATTTTCACAATAAAAAAGCCCTCTTCCCTTTGGAAAGAGAGCTTTTGAGATTGGGTCTTCTTATCAATTACCCTATGCGCTATGCTCTATGCGCTTTGCGTTTCAGGCGAGGGCTTCCGCCACCAGTTCCGTGATATCCATCACCTTCATTTTGCCCTTTTTCTCTTTCCGGAGTCTCGCTGCAGCGACCTGTAAGTTTGATTTGCAGGACGGACAGGCGGAAACAATGATGTCCGCTCCCATGCCGGAGGCCTGCTGGGCACGCTTATACGATATTTCCAGGCTCATCTCCGTGTCGAAGGCTTTCAGCCCGCCGCCGCCGCCGCAACATTTGGCAAGGTTTCTGTTCTGAGGAAATTCAATCAATTCCACCGACGGAATCGCCAGGAGCACATTTCGAGGCGGATCATAAATATTCATGTGCCGCCCGATGTCGCAGGGGTCGTGATAGGCCACTTTCATTTTGGCCCCATCCTTAAAAGTGAGCTGACCGTTCGTGATGAGCTTCTCCAGATATTGCACCGTATGATACACCTGAATATGAGACGACCCATTATGTTTTGGGTAAAGATCCTTAAAGGTTCGGTAACACCCGGCGCAGGTGGTCACGATCTCCCTGAGGCCCATCCGCTTAAATTGACCGGTGTTCTTCTGGATGCTTCTCTCAAATTCTTTTTGATCCCCGACCAGATAAGAGAGATATCCGCAGCAATGCTCCTCATTGCCCAGTGCGGTATAGTCGATCTTCGCTTGATCCATGATTTTCAAGGTGCTCGGAATGACATGGATGTCCTGATAGGAAGCCACGCATCCGAAAAAGAGAAGGGTGGGCGCTTTTTCTTTCGGCTTAAACTGTGTGGGATAGATATCCCGCCTTTTTTCGATGGCCTCCCCGAAAGGGTTTCCTTTTTCTTCGATCGATTCTGAGAGCGTCCGGTGAATTGCGGGAAGATAGCCTGCCTCCACCAGTCGTACGCGAGCGGCCTGGACAATGTCGGAAACCTTGACGCCCGCGGGGCAGACGGCATTGCAGTTCAGACACGTGGTACACTTATAAAATCTTTCCGCAAGTTCTTTCGAAGGTTTCAGTCTCCCGGTCAGGAGGTGATAGGCCAGGATCACCCTTCCCCGCGCATTGATGGATTCGAGGGAAGTCTCCCCGTAGGTCGGACAGCCGGCCCGACAGAACCCGCACATGATGCAGGCCATGATCTCGTTGTCCAGTGGCTCCCCAAAGGTTTGAATCTCTTTGGGCCTTTCAAGGAGTGGCAGAAAGGCAAAGTTCTCATAGATGCCTTTGATCGAGTCATCGAACCCCATCTTTCCCGGATTGAGGACGTTGTTGGGGTCGAGGGCTTTCTTGATCTCTTGCATCACTTCGAGGGTTTTGCCCAGCTCCCGTCTAATATAAGGCGATTTGGCCATTCCCGTTCCATGCTCTGCGGTGAGCGTTCCCCTGAGGCGCAGGGTCAGGTCAATCAGATCTTTGCACACTTCCTGGATTTTATCCCATTGTTCTTTCTTTCTGGGGTCGCAGATGATGATGGGATGGATATTCCCATCGCCGATATGACCGAAGGTATTGATGCCGATGTGGTGTTTCTCCGAGATTTTTTTGATTTCCGTGATCGCCTCGGGGATCTTGGTGATGGGGATTCCGGGATCGTCCATAATCGACTGCATCCTCGACCCTCTCTGGACTTTTGAGAGTGAAGCAACAACCCCTTGCCGGGCGGCCCACATCTTAAGACGTTTCGCGGGATCATCCTCCCACTTATTTTCAATACCGTTATTGGCCTCACAAATCTTATTGATTTTTGCAATGTTTTCCTGGACGGCCTTTTTATTTCCATCGATTTCGATGAAGAGGAGGCATCCCACTTGATCGGGGATGTTGAGGGTCATGGCTTTGTTGACCACGTCGATCGTCACTTTATCCAGAATCTCGCAGGAGGAGAGGGCAATGCCTGAGGTCAGGATCTCCCGAACGGCCTTTCCAGCCTCAAGGGTGGAGGGAAACCGCGCCTCTGCGAAGGCAACATATTCGGGAACAGGGAGGATTTTAAGAATGACCCTCGTGATAATCCCCAGCGTCCCTTCGGCCTGGGTGAAGAGCTGGGTCAGGTCGTATCCGGCGGACGTCTTGCCTAAGATCGAGCCCGTGTTGATCGTTCGACCGTCGGCCAGCACGACTTCCAACCCCAGGACATAATTCTTCGTTGTCCCGTACTTGAGCGCCCGATTTCCGCTGGCATTGGTCGAGACCATTCCTCCCAGGGAGGCAAGATTGGCGCTCCCGGGGTCCGGAGGGAAGAAATGGGTGGGGGCAATGGCAGCATTGAGCTGGTTGCAGATGACGCCGGGTTCAACTACAACGTATCCGTTCTCTTTGTCTATCTCTAAAATATGATTCATCCTGCTCAGGTCGAGCAGAATGCCCCCCTTGGCAGCCAACGCGCTCCCGACCGCGCTTGTTCCCGATCCTCTTGGGGTGACAGGGATTTTCTGCTTGTTGGCCAGAGACATTATTTTTGAAACTTCTTCTGTGTCCTTGACGAAGACAACGGCATCCGGAACGGCCTCATGGACCGATAGATCCCTGGAGTAACAGAGTCGTTCGATTTCATCGGTTTTCACATTCTTCTCACCAACGATTCCAATCAATTCGTTGACATAGTTCATGAGCCGTCCTCCATGATGCTGGGATAAATTTGACAACATCTTATTGTAAAACAAACGTCCAGAATCTACACATGGATGTGTTCTTTTCGTTTGCTGAGATGAGATAGAATTTCCTGACAGAAGAAGTGAATTGGCCTCATTTTCTTGACGGAAGAAAGAGGAAGCTCCCAGCCACTCCGCCCCCGGGACGGGGCAGTCACGACGGGGCACTTGCCGGGTCACATGGACTGAACGACCAGCTCGCACAGGTCATAGGCGGCCATCGTTTCTGTCTTCCCCTTCTCTTTGATCCCGTCAAAGAGCATGGTCAGACAATAAGGGCAGGCCGTCCCGATGAACTCGGCCTGGGTCGCAATGGCCTGATCGGTCCGCATCTGATTGATCCTCGTCCCGATATGCTCCTCCATCCACATCCTTCCCCCGCCCGCCCCGCAGCAGAAGCTCTTCTTGTGATGCCGCTCCATCTCCACCAGCTTGAGCCCCGGGATGGCATGGAGTATCCTGCGGGGAGCCTCAAAGATCTGATTCGCCCTCCCCAGGTAACACGAATCGTGGTAGGTGATCACCTTGTCGATCGGTTTGGTCAGCTTCAGCTTTCCACTGGAGATCAGCGCTTCTATGAATGGGACGTGGTGAATGACTTCAAACTCGCCGCCAAAGGAGGGATACTCGTTTTTCAACGTATGGAAGCAGTGGGGACAAATCGTCAGGATCTTCTTCACACCGTGTCCTTTCAGGATTCCGATGTTTGCCTCCGCCGTGGTCTGAAACAGGTATTCGTTCCCGATTCTCCGGGCCGGGTCCCCGCAGCACCCTTCCTCATTGCCCAGGATTCCAAACCGGATGCCGCTCGCCTGAAGGATCTTGACCATCGCCGTGGCAACCTTCTGATTCCGGGCATCGAAGCTCCCCACACAGCCCACCCAGAACAGGACCTCCGGGTTTTCCACTTCGGTAATGGTTTTCACTCCCAACCCCTGGGCCCACTCCGCACGTGTCCCCCGGGCCGCCCCCCAGGGGTTGTTGCTCTTCTCCAGGTTCTTTAACGTCAATCGAACCTCGGAGGAGTATTTGGTCTCGACCAGGACCAGGTAACGCCGAAGATCGATGTTGCGGATCACCTGCTCCACGTAGACCGGACAGGCCTCTTCGCAGGCCATACAGGCCGTGCAGGCCCAGAGCTCGTCCTCTCCCACCGTGGCTTCCATGATCGCCTCCGGCTTGCGCTGATCCGGAGCCGTGGCCAGTAGTTTCGGCCCCTCCCGCCTCAGATGGTCTTTCAGGTTCTGAGTCATCCGTCTCGGAGAAAGGGGCTTGCCCGTGAGATGAGCCGGGCAGACATCCTGGCATCTCCCGCAGTTGGTACACCCCTCAAGGTCTAAGAGCTGTTTCCACGTCAGCTCCGGGATCTCCCGGACCCCAAAGGTTTCTGCCTCTTCAAAGTCAGGAATGGGTAGCAACACCCCCTTGGGCTTGAGGTTACGGAAGTAGACGTTGATGGGCGATAGGAAGAAGTGCTGAAGCGGGGTGCGGGTGATAAAGACATAGGCAAAGAATAAGAAGGCGGGAAGGGCATGGATCAGGACCCGGTGCCAGACCAGGAGCTCGTTCAGCGCATCGGTCGGAAGGATCAGAAAGAATCGGGACAGAGGGTAGCTCAAGGGAGCCCAACAGCTCCAGTCGGGAACCGCTCCGCCGATCACGGCAATCCGGTAACCCTTGATGAAGAAGCCGGTGATCAGAAGCACCACCCCCCAAAGATAGATCAACGTGTTGGTGGGTTTTGTCTCCAGGCGCGAGGGTTTGAGGATATACCTCCGGTAAACGGCCAGAAGCCCGCCAACAATCACCAGAATCCCCCCGATTTCTGAAACGAAGGAGGCGTACTCGAAGAGGACCTGCGGAGGAAGGGTCAGACCCACGGGGTATGAAAAGAGCCTCACGAATTTACCCAGAAAGATCAGAATGGCCCCCCAGAAGATCAAGAAGTGCATGGAACCCGGGTAGAGCTCCTTCCAGAACCGGACGTGGCCGAAGGTCACGGCCACAAGGGTCTTGATCCGGGTGGCCCCGCTGATCGGAGCGGTTCTGCGCTTTCCCCAGATGCCAGAGCCGGTAGTGCCGCCACCAGAAGGCCAGGGCCGAGAGCGCCAGAAGCCCGATGAAGAGAACGAGAAAACCGAGGATGATGGGCAAAAAGATTTTCAAAATGTACACTTCTTGACTTGTCCAGAAACGGGTTAGAGAATTCATTTTACCTTTCCCAGTCGTTCTTCAGATGAATAGACATCCGATGAGGCCCACCCCCACCCCATGCACCACGTGGGATGCATGGCTGGTCCTGAACCTTACGTGGTGCAGGGCTTCCCCTCCCCCTGAAGGGGAGGGAAACCGTTGTGCTCCTTCCCCGAAGAGGAGGGAAATGCTTCTTCTCCTCCCCCTTCAAGGGGGAGGTGAGGAAGGGGATGGGGATTTGCCGCAGCAGTATCATTATGTCTTCTCAATGACGGCCTCATGATTAAGTTAACAAACGAGGATAGAAGGTCACCAAATGGGCAACAAAAAAGACCAATGCCAAACAGCCCATGATCATAAAGACCCAGCAGAGAAATGTCTTGTATTTCTCTTCCACCCCAAAGTCGAAGGCGGTCAGTTTCACCCCAAGGAAGAGCGACCCGATCACCCCCATCAATACTATGATTTCTACAATCATCACCACTGGCCTTAATACGCTTCCCATCGTCGGTTCCTCAAAATGAATCCATTTATGCTAATGAGACCACAATTATAATTATAGCTCCGGCAAATCCCCATCCCCCTCCTAACCTCCCCCTTGAAGGGGGAGGAACATGACGATTTCCCTCCCCTTCAGGGGGAGGGAAGGGTGGGGGTGGGGTTAATCGGATGTCTATTCAAGTATGGACCGACTAGTAACATGTTCAAGTCTGACTACTTCTTTCCAGCGTCCTGTCCCCCCTCACCCTTGCCCTCTGCCCCCTGGGGAAAGGGGAAAAATTGGAGTTCAGTCCTGCAGGAAGGGCATAGATTTAACTCCCAGGTGGATTCTTTGTGGGTAAAGATTTTAGCTTCCAATTTTCTTACCATGGACCGAGGAAATAGGGGGATCCCGCATCGAACACACGTGGAAAGGGTATCCTCAAAAATGACTTTGGTCTCCTTTCCTGGTTCATCCTCTTCTAATTCTCTGTCTATAAATTGAAGACAATGCTCCGGGCAGGATTTTTCGCACAAGCCGCAGGCGTTACAAGCCTCCTGCTGAAAGAGGATCTGATAGGAATCCTTTTCGTCGCTTGGGTGGATCACTAAAGCCTTTGTCGGACAGTCGATCGCACAGAGAGCACAACCCGTGCATTTTTCTCTGTCGATGAACAATTTCCCGGAATTCTTGGGCAGGAACCCCTTTAAGAATTCTCGCCGGCTCATCCTGTCTTTAGCTTGCAACATGTTCAAGTCTGGTTATTTTCCCTCTAATATGACGTTTCCCCTCACCCTTGCCCTCTCCCCGCTGGGGAGAGGGGGGAGGAAGGGGCCTCGGGTGCTTGCTGCGCACCTTCCGTGACTGGCAGCAGCTCCAGATTCTTTAGACCCACAAGAAATAACAGTCCCATCAGGGTAAAGATCCCGAGGGACATGAACGTCTCGATCGGAGTGATCGGAAAGGATCCTGCCATTCCCCAGATCCCCTCAATCTTCCCGGGATACAGAGGCAGGGGATAGGCCGTCCCGGGGACTACCAATGAAAACCTCTCTCCAAAGATGCCGATCACTACCAAGAACGCAGCCCCCAGCACTCCCTTCAGGTTCTTAGAGTATTTCGGATGAAGGAGGATGATCAGGGGTAAGAGATAGGCGAACCCCACCTGCAGGACCCAGAAGATCCAGGAGTAGGGCCCCGTCAAAAGCCAAACCGTAGCGTCCCGGTGGGGGGAGTAAAGATGGGTCAGTTTATCCACCAGGACCATCACCGCCAGAATCACAATCAAGATCCGGAGCAATCGACTCAAGGAGAAGATGAGCTCCTGGTTGAGATTCCTTCTGGTAAATTTAAAGACCGCCACCACCGCGATCATCAGCAGGGCCAGCCCCGAGACCATGGCCGCCGTCAGAAATTCAAAGGGCTTGATGGGCGAAAAGAAGATCGGCCGGGTGGCAATGAAACCGAAGATGGCCCCTGTGCCCATATGAACCAGAGCCGCCCAGCCAATGGCAATCTTCCCCATCAGCTTGATGAATTTATGCTTCTCAGCAAAGATCGCCCCAAGGTAAATCACCCCGATCAGAAAGTACCCTCCGTAGAGAATCCCGTTGACCGCAAACATGGAGCGCATGTTGTTTAAGACGAAGAACATAAAGAGACGCCAGGATTTCTCAGGCCTTCCGAGATCTAACGCAATCCCGATCATGGCGCCAAAGATAAGCACGATGGCCAGAAAGACCGCAAGCCTGGCGATGGGTCGATATTGTTCTTTCCCGAAGACATAGGTCAGGGAAGAAAGGATGAGAGAGCCCGCACTGAGCCCGATAAAGTAGATGGTGATCGTAATCGGCATGCCCCAGGGAATGATGCTGCTCGACCCAAGGACATGGTGGCCCGAGATGTAGCTCACCATAAAACAGATAAACCCAATCGCAGAAAAAACCGCCAGCAGAACAAATAGAGTATAAAATTCTTTCGATTTACCCTCTATTTTCGAGAATGTTAATCCCATGTGAACTCCCTCAATTCAAATCTTATTAATCGGTCCATCATTCAATAGACATCCGATCAACCCCACCCCCACCCCCACCCCCACCCTTACCCTCCCCCTGAAGGGGAGGATAAGGCAGAGGCTGTGTCGCAATATGAAAATGCGGCTTTCGGGAAAGGGAGAGAGACGGTCGGGTGAAAAAGATTTAGAGCGGCAACCTTTAACCGTTTAAGATGCACGGGTTGCCAATCATATGAAGACATTCGATTTTGCACCAACGATGGTTCCCCATACTTAAAAAACCCGCGTTCTAAGGCTTTGGAACCCGACTGCCTCTCTCCCTCAGACGTTCCGTTGCGACACAGTCTCTCAAGGGGGAGGTGAGGGAGGGGATGGGGATTTCCGGGAGCAATATCATTATGCCTTTTCAATGATCGCCTCATGAGTAAGTCTCATTTCAGGAGGTAGTAGACTTTGGGTTTCGTATCCAGCTCCTCTCGAAGCCTGATCCATCCCCGTGAGGAGAGCAGCCGGGATACCTCAGAGCCCGTGTCGTCCAAGTCCCCAAATTTTCTGGCCTCCGCAGGGCATTCTTCCACACAGGCCGGAACCACCTCGGTCCCGATCTTTTTGCCCTCCTTGAGCGCTTGATCGATCCGATGAAAACAGAACGTGCATTTCTCCACCACCCCGTGGGTCCGGGTCGGAAACGGCCACTGACCCCAAACACTCCGATCCGGAGGCAGATCAGGACGATGATATTCCTTGTCCTCCTGCTCGATGCTGTTGAAGCTTCGCGCTCCATAAGGACAGGCAACGATACAGTATTTGCACCCGATACAACGCCTGAAGTCCTGTACCACGATCCCGTCTTCCCGACGATACGTCGCCCTCGCCGGACAAACGGTGACGCACGGCGCATGCTCACACTGCATACACGGCATCGAGATCAGCTCGGTATTGACCCGGGGGTATTTCCCCGTGGTCGCCGCGATCACCTTGTTCCAAAAGATGTCTCTTCTCATCTTCTGCTCTTCCGGCGACCCATACGGAACGTTGTTCTCCACCTTACAGGCCGTCGAACAGGCCTGGCAGCCCGTGCATTTGTCCAGATCGATCACCATTCCCCATCTTGCCATGTTATCCCTCTACAGTCAGGTTTAGGTTTAGGTCGATGTTCAGATTTTTAATTTCTCAACCTTAAACTTAACCTTAACCTCAACTTACGCTTTATACACCTTCACCCGTGTGTTAAAGAAAGCGGCCTGCCCGCTCAGGGTGTCGTAGTCCACCCCGAGAATGTCATTGGGATTGACCCCGATCCCTTTTTGCCACTTCCCATAGGAGCTATGTCCCTGCCCCGAGGGAATCGCAACCACCTCCGGATGAACCCCTTCCGAGAGTTTGACTTTCGCCTTGATTTTCTGAAACGGCGACTCCACCCATACCCACTGGCCATCCCGAAGTTTCAGGGAGGCTGCGGTCTCGCTGTTGATCTTGACCAGGGTCTCCCAGCCCACCCCATCCATGGGCAAGAAGATCTCCTGCGCCCAGGGATAGTTCTGACTCCCATTCTCCACGACCATCAAGGGTTGGTAGGGGAGAAGGACCAGAGGGTATTTGTCTTTTTCCCCTAAGAATTTCGGCTCCCCGGAGTGAGGCAGATAGTCCAACTCCCCCTCTTTGCCCATCTTTGTCCGGGCAAGCAGTTGCTTCAGGTTTCCCGAGGAGAATTCAAATTTCCTCGAAGGCGTCTGAAAGATCCGAGGATATTTATGGTATTCGTAGTCTTTTCCTACCCAGACTCCCCTCTCAAGAAATTCTTTCCAGGGAATCAGCGCCTCCGTCCGAAACTTAACGAATCCTTCCGCAGTATCCCCCATGCTGGTAAAGGATTGGGCCACTACTTCCGTTCAGTTCTCTTTGCTACCTGAAAGAGGATGTCCACGACAGACCTTGCGCTGCCATGAGGCTTAACCACGGGCTGTTTTATCTTCACCTCTGCAAAACCCGACCCTGAAGGCGAGTGATCGTAACCCCATTCTTCCAGGTAGGTCGTGCAAGGCAAGATCAGGTCAGCATAGAGCGCCATCTCGCTGACAAAGGGAGAGATATGAACATAGTAAGGAAGTTTTTTTAACGCCTTGTCCCACCGGTCCGTCCCGGGGGCTGACAGATTGAAGTTGCTGTTGAACCCGATGGCCATCTCAATAGGATAGGGAGTATTTTGTAGGATGGATTCCGGAATCTGATTGGTCACAACTTTTGCCCCAGGGAATTTGTCCGTCCCCCGAAGATCGATGATAGGCTTGGCCTTGCCTTTTTTCGCGATCTCATCTTCTGTGAGTCGCGGCAGGTCATTGTAGTTGACATTTTCCTGATAAAGGACCCCTCCCGGAACATCGATGCTCCCCACCAAAGCGTTCAAACAGTATATCGCGTAGCTCGCAAAAGACCCTTCAGGCCGGTTGATCGATTCCTGGCCCCGGATGGCAAGGGCCGGCCGCGTCCGGGCAAATTCTCTCGCAATCCGGCGGATGCTCTCAGCTGAGATCCCCGTGACCTTCGACACATCCTCCGGGCTGTATTGACCCAGCGCCAGTTTCTTATAGGCTTCAAACCCCACGGTCCAGTCTCTCACGAAGGTTTTGTCAATAAGCTCTTCGCTCAGGATCACATGAGCCATCCCCATCGCCAATGCCCCGTCCGTACCCGGGTTGATGGGCAGCCACTCATCCCCTCTGGCTGCCGTCAGGGAGTACCTCGGATTGATGACGACGATCTTCGTGCGATTGGGCTTTTCCCGCCTGATTTTTCCCCATTTCCTCAAGAATCGAGACAAGGGCCTGGACGACTCCAGAAGGTCAGCCCCAAAGGCCAAGATGTAGTTGGTCTGATCCAGATCATAGGCCGTAGCGCTGTAGTGACCATCCGCCATCCAGTTGCCCGATTTCTCCGCCTCACCCTCGAGCCCTTCCCCCGAGATCAAATTGGGCGTCCCGAATGCTTCCCCAAACCGAATCATCATGTCCTGGCTGCTGATGCTGTTGAGCCCGTAAAAGAGAAGAAGTTTGTTCGGCTCCCCCCCCTCTCGAAGTTTCTTTAACCGACCCGTGATCTCACCCAAGGCCTCCTCCCAGCTCATGGATACCCACTTCGGATCAACCCCCTTTCCTTTCTCCGGGTTGGTCCTTTTTAAGGGTGTCCCGATCCGCCCCGGATCGTAAAGCACCTGAAGCCCAATGTGCCCCCGAGGACAGATCTTCCCGTCAGAGACTTTGGAAAGCCGATTCCCGCTGATCCGGACCGCCTTCCCATTGACCACCCTGACCCGGATCCCGCAACGGGCCTGGCAGTTTAAACAAGAAGAAACAACCCATTTTTCTTTGACAACACCCGGGCTCTTTGAGACCAGGGGCTCGGCGGAATGGGTCTCCAATGGACCCAGGACCTTCCCCGCTCCCACGGCTGCACCGCCCAAAGCCGATATCTTCAGAAATGTCCTTCTATCGATGGTCAACTTCTCCTGCTCCTTCTGTCCCGCTCCCAACCGACCGCTCTTTTTCATCGCCTCTACCCCGATTTGTTCCAAAAACCAACTCGCATCCCACTCAAAAAAGGTTTGCGCTTTATTTCACTAATCCGAAAAGCCTATGACAAATTTTACAACAAGTTTCTTTATTTTTCCATTTTCTTAACGCGATTGATTTCAGACTTTACAAATTCGACGAGGCTGTTTCCGTTTAACAGGTTCTTAAGCTCTTCCTGAAGATTGGAAGGGGCAATTTTGCATATCCATCCCTTTTCATACGGGCTTTCATTGATCAGTTCAGGGGTATCTTCAAGTGCCTCATTCGTGGTTTCCACCTTTCCAGAGATGGGGGCGTAAATTCTTCCCACCCACTTTCCTGATTCCATAGAGCCACAGGGTTTGCCTTGTTCAAGCACCTTTCCTTGAGAGGGTAGTTCAACATAAACGATTTGGCCGGCCAGCTTTTGAGCAAAATCACTTGTGCCCATGATCACTGTATTATCAACAACTTTCGCCCAAAAATGCTCTTTGTGGTAATACAAATCGTCCGGAAAAACATACCCTTCAATTTCCATTGCAAAACCCCCTTTTGATTTTTATCGCTATATACACCAAATAGAAAATAATGACAAGTTTATTTTTTAGACTTTTTCTTGACAAAATTCTGGCAGAATGATAATGGAAAGGAAAAAAATCACAAGCGCTGAAAATAGAATAAGCATGTAATCCCCCATCGATGGCCATGGTTGGGATTAGGAAAGGAGTGATTTTATGACGATTAGTAAATGGATGACTGCTGGGACAGTTCTTAAAATGATGGCGATGCAATATCCTGACAAGCCGGGGGCGGGAGATAAATTTCGTCACATGACCTTCAAGGAGTGGAACGACAGGAGCTGCCGGCTGTCCAATGCTCTGACGAAGATGGGGGTGAAGAAAGGAGATCGCTTTGCGATCCTGGCCTACAATTGCGTCGAGTGGATGGAAATTTACGCGGCGGCAGCCAAAGGAGGACAGATCACCGTCCCCATTATGTTCCGGCTGGCGCCTCCCGAGATGGAATATGTGATCAATCATTCCGAGTGCAAGGCCTTTTTTGTCGCAAAGGATTTTGTTCCGGTGGTCAATTCGATTCGTAGTAATCTTTCCACTGTCCCGAAGGCAAATTTCGTATTTTGGGGAGACGAAAAAGCACCGGAAGGCTATGAACACTATGAATCGATCATTGCCAAGGCTTCCCCTGCGGAACCGGACGTGGTGGTCGATTCGGCTGATCCCTGGAACCTTATGTACACCTCGGGAACGACCGGCAAGCCCAAGGGGGTCGTTCGAACTCACGACGGCAACCTCGGCCAGTACCTGTTGAGCGATCTCTGTATGGGAATTCGACCGAACGATTGCGTGATGCTCGTCATGCCCATGTGCCATATCAACTCGATCTTTTATTCCTTTGCTTATACCTATGCAAGCGGAAGAGTCTTTGTCTACAATATGGTCAGCTTTGACCCGCTCGACCTTCTGAAGACGATTGAAAAGGAGAAGATTACGTTTACGTCGCTCGTCCCCACGCATTACATCATGATGCTGGCCCTCCCTGACGAGATCAAAAGAAAAATCGATGTGAGTTCGATACGACAGCTCTTGATCTCTTCGGCGCCCGCCCGGAAAGACACCAAAGCGGCCATCATGGAATATTTTAAGAATGCGGAACTCTGGGAGGCCTATGGCTCCACCGAGGCAGGTCTCGTGACGCTTCTCAGGCCGGAAGAACAATTCAAAAAGTTAGGTTCCATCGGAAGGGAGATCTGGGGGTCCGATCGGATAAGAATCCTGGATGAAGAGGGTAAGGAGGTTCCGGACGGGCAGGTAGGAGAACTGTATTCACGCACAGCGGGCATTTTCAAAGAATATTGGAAAGATCCCGAAAAGACAAAGTCGGTCTTCCAGGGGGAATGGTTCTCCGCGGGCGACATGGCCTTACGGGACCCGGATGGATATTATGTGCTGGTGGACAGAAAGGCAAATATGATCATCACGGGAGGTGAAAATGTCTTCCCCTCAGAGATTGAAAATATGTTGGGATCTCATCCTGCCGTTAAATATGTGGCAGTGATTGGAATTCCCCACGAGAAATGGGGAGAATCAGTGAAGGCCGTTGTCACTCTCCATGCAGGAAAAACGGTAACCGAAAAGGAACTGATCGAGCATTGCAGAGGGAAGATCGCGGGATATAAGATTCCCAAATCGGTCGATTTCATCAAGGACGAAGAGATGCCCATGACCCCGACGGGCAAAATCCTTCATCGGATCTTGAGGGAGAAATACGGAAAATGGAGTGACGTGAAATAATCCTCTACACTCGTGGATCATCCGACGAAGGCCCGGGGGAGTCCTCCCTGGGCCTTTTTCTTAAATTTTTTCTTGCAAAATGATAAGGCATAGGATATGTTATGTTATTACCAAGGGTTCAAGCCACCCTTGGTTTCATTTTGTTAAGCTGGAAGAATAGGAGCGCTTTTCGATGCTAAAGACTCTTAGGTGGAAATTTACTCTCTATGCAGCCATCACGGTTTTCGCCATTCTTCTTCTCTTGCCGACGCTCACCTCTCACTTGCCCCCATGGCTTATGAAGATCATTCCCGCGGACAAGATCCACCAGGGGCTCGACCTCCAGGGGGGGATGCATCTCCTTCTGACGGTCGAGGGAGAGAAAGCCGTAGAGAGCTATGTGGAGCAGATCAAGAATAATCTGAGGGATGAGCTCAAGGAACGAGGAATTCCAGTCGGAAAATTGGAGACGGAGAAGCCGGACCGAATCGTTCTGGAATTTTCCGGGGCCAAAGAAAAGGTCGATAATCTTCTGACCCAGCGGTTTACGATGCTGCGTGAACTCTCCCCTTCATCCGAAGGGGGGATATGGAAGGTCCAGTTGGTCCTCGACAGCAGAGAAACGGATTATGTGAAGAAGAAAGCCATTGATCAGGCCCTGGAGATCATCCGGAATCGAATCGACCAGTTCGGCGTTTCAGAACCCGAGATCACCCTCCAAGGAATGGATCGGATTCTGGTCCAGCTTCCTGGGATTAAGGATCCCCAGAGGGCCATTGATCTGATTAAGAAGACAGCCTTCCTGGAATTCAAGCTGGTGGATGAAGAGGGAAATATCGACGAGGCGTTGAAAGGGAATATTCCACCTGGAGATGTCATCCTATACCAGAGATCCGTGGACCCCCAGACAGGGGCCGTGCGAAAGATTCCTTTTTTGTTAAGAGAGAAAACCCTGATGACCGGCGAATTTATAAAGGATGCCCGGGTCTCCCTCGATTCCCAGTTTCACGAGCCCTATGTCTCGATGGAGTTCACGGATGTCGGGGCAAAGCTTTTTGAGCAAATCACCGGTGCGAACGTGAAGAAAAGGCTGGCCATCATCCTTGACAAGAATGTCTACTCGGCACCCGAAATCCGGGAAAGAATCGCCGGCGGAAGGGCCCAGATCACCGGCCGTTTTACGACGGATGAGGCCAACGATCTGGCCCTCGTTCTCAGATCAGGGTCGCTTCCCGCGCCCGTTCAAATCCTCGAGCAGCGGACCGTGGGACCCTCTCTCGGGGAGGATTCCATCCGGAAAGGGATGATTTCGATCATCATCAGCGCCATCATCGTCGTTCTGTTCATGGTTTTTTATTACAAGGCTTCAGGGATTGTTGCCGATGTGGCCCTCATCCTGAACATTATTCTGACGTTAGCTACCCTCGCTATTTTCAGGGCGACCCTCACTCTCCCGGGCATCGCGGGTCTTGTCCTGTCGATCGGAATGGCTGTTGATGCCAACATTCTGGTCCATGAGCGTATCAAGGAAGAGTTGAGGTGGGGGAAGACGGTCCGGGCTGCCATCGATCAAGGCTATCATCGCGCCTTCGTCACGATCATCGATTCGAACGTAACCACTCTGATCGCCGGAATATTTCTGTATCAGTTTGGGACAGGTCCGGTGAAAGGTTTTGCGGTGACGCTCTGCATCGGAATTTTGGCAAATATCTTCACGGCGGTTTACATTACAAGGCTGATATTCGACTTTATCACCCTCCGGCCGGGAGTGAAGCGACTCAGTATTTAATCATCTCTTCTCCGCTTCCCAACGAGGGTGGGGGAGATTCAGGGCAAGGACTCTATGGAACTGATTCGACCGGGTACCCATATCGATTTTATCGGAAAGAAAAAATACACACTCTGGATTTCGGCGATCGCCCTCCTGATCTGTTTGGGCTCGGTCTTTTTGTTCGGAGGGCTGAAGTACGGAGTTGATTTTGCCGGAGGGATTCTGATCCAGGTCAAGTTTTCAAAACCGGTGAATATCTCCGAAGTCCGAAATGCCATGGATGCGATGGGTTCGAAAGAGGCTATGGTCCAGGCCTTCGGAGGGGAGAATGAATATCTGATCCGGGTTGAAAAGGCCTCCGAGGATCTGGAAGCCCTGTCGAAGAAGATTCAGGCTTCCCTTCAGGAGCAATTCAAAGACAAGTCTGCGGAGATTCGGAGAGTAGAGGTGGTCGGGCCCAAAGTTGGGAGCGATTTGAAGGAAAAGGCCTTGTGGGCCGTGGGACTCTCTTTCATAGCCATATTGATCTATGTGGGATGGAGGTTCAAACAGGTTTCCTACGGCCTGGGCGGAATCGTCGCCTTGGTTCATGATGTCATCATCACCTACGGCGCCATCTCCATCGCCGGGATCGAATATTCGTTGAACGTCATGGCAGTCATTCTGACGATCATCGGTTTCTCGATCAACGACACCATCGTCATTTTTGACCGGGTCCGGGAGGATGTCAAGAAATATAGGAAAGAAGATCTTGGAACGATTTTTAACACCGCCATCAACGAGACCCTCGGCAGGACCGTCCTGACATCAGGAACGGTGATGATGGTCGATCTGATCCTGTTTTTCTTCGGCGGGCCGGTCATCCATGATTTCGCCTTTGCTCTCATCGTGGGGCTCATCACAGGAACCTATTCGACCGTTTATATCGCCAGCCCCGTCGTCCTTTATTGGGAGAAGTTTATCTCAAAAGGGAAGGGAAGAAATCGATAGGCGGGCCGACGGAGCAGCCTCTCTCCTATTGACACCGGTCGGGGGACTGTCTTAAATTAAATAGCTTAAAGGTGACCCATGAAAACGTATCAAGCGACAAAAGAAGAATTGGACCCTAAATGGTATGTAGTCAATGCCGAAGGTAAAGTCTTGGGAAGACTGTCTACCGAGTTGGCAAAGATACTGAAAGGGAAGAATAAACCCATCTATACCCCTCATGTGGACACAGGGGATTTTGTGGTCGTGGTCAATGCAGAGAAGGTGACTTTAACCGGAAAGAAGCTGACGGACAAGATCTATTATCACCATACGGGTTATCCGGGGGGGATTAAGCAAACGAGTGCTGAAAAGCTTTTGGCTAAGAAACCCACCGAGATCATCCGGATCGCGGTGAAGGGGATGCTTCCTAAGAACAGTTTGGGTCGTCAGATGCTTCGAAAACTGAAGATCTACGCAGGCCCGAATCATCCCCACGAGGCACAGAAACCGGCCCCCCTTGAATTGTAGAAACACAAAGAGATCCCCCCTCCCGACACGAGGAGTGGGGGTATCATGAGGAGAAGAAAGTGGCAGAACCCATTTATGCAACAGGCAAGAGAAAGACCTCCATCGCCAGGGTTTGGCTTGAACCCGGGGAGGGAAAGTTTGTCGTCAACGAGAGGGCGTTGAAAGAATACTTTGGGAGAGAGACCTGTGAAATGATCACCCTTCAAGCCTTAGAACTCACCGGAACCCGAAACCAATTCGATATAAAGGTGAACGTTCAGGGAGGAGGCATCTGCGGGCAATCCGTTGCCATCCGCCACGGGATCTCAAAGGCCCTGCTCCAGTACAATGCCGATTTCAAAGATGTTTTGAAAAAGGCTGGATTTCTCACACGTGATTCAAGGGTCAAGGAACGGAAGAAGTACGGGAGGAGGGGAGCCAGGCGGAGACCCCAGTTCTCTAAGAGGTAAATCCATGGCCCTATCGATTCGGCTTAAAATGGGAGGTCGTGGGACCTCCCATTTTTTTATTTGGGGTATTGGTTTTTTTGGGTCACCCCACCCCCACCCCATGTACCACGTGGGATGCATGGCTGGCCCTGAACCTTACATGGTTCAGGGCTTCCCCTCCCCCTGAGAGACTGTGTCACAATGGAACATCCTCCGGGGAGAGGCAGTCGGGTTCCAAAGCTTTAGAACGCGGGTCTTTTAGGAATGGGGAACCGTCGTTGGCTAAAAATCGAATGTGTTCATAGGGTTGGTGACCCTGAATCCAAACGGTTATAAAGGTTGCCGCTCTAAATCTTCTCCACCCGACCGCCTCTCCCCTTTTTTGAAAAGCATGTTTTCATATTGCGACACAGCCTCTGAAGGGGAGGGAAATTGTTATGTTCCTCCCCCTTCAAGGGGGAGGTTGGGAAGGGGATGGGCCTCATTAGTAACCGAGCAAACTCAATCAACTCAATAAACCCAAGGGAGTGACCTATGAAGACAAAAGTAGGGATCATCGGGGCAACGGGATACACGGGGGCGGAACTCCTCCGCCTTCTCCTTCGTCACCCTCAGGTGGAGGTGACCGCGCTTACCTCTCAAAAATATGCCGGAATTCCGATTGACCAGGTCTTTCCCACTCTGATGAAACATCTCCAGTTGAAGTGCGAAGAGCTAAACGTCGAGACGATTTCAGAAAAGGCGGATTTTATTTTCACGGCAGTCCCCCATAAGACCGCCATGGAGGTCGTTCCCCTCTTCCACCGGCAGGAGAAAAGAATCGTTGATCTGAGTGCAGACTTTCGGTTTAAGAATGCGGCTCTGTATGAAAAGTGGTATCAGAAGCATACGAGCGCGGACTTACTCCCGGAATCGGTTTATGGTTTGCCGGAGCTCCATCGAGAGAAAATTCGGAAGGCAAAGATCGTCGGAAACCCGGGGTGCTATCCCACGGGAGCTTTGATCGGGCTCATCCCGCTGGTGAAAAAGGGGATGATCTCGCTGGAGAACATCGTGATTGATTCCAAATCCGGCGTGAGCGGCGCAGGCCGGGATGTGGTCCTGGAGTCCCTTTTCTGCGAAGTGAATGAAGGCGTGAAGGCTTACAAGATCTTCGCTCACCGGCACACCCCGGAGATCGATCAGGAGCTGAGCCAGCTGGCCCAAAAAGAGATCAGCGTCACCTTCGTCCCCCACCTCATCCCGGTGGACCGGGGAATCTTGTCCACGCTCTATGTCCGTCTGACAAAAAAGATGAAGACAGAAGAGCTGCTCAACGTCTATCAGGAGGCTTACCGGGAGGAGCCTTTCATTCGAGTTCACCCCAAAGGGAAACTCCCGAGCACAAAGAATGTCAGGGGTTCCAATTTGTGCGATATCGGTATGACGGTGAACGATTCAGACGGTCGGGCCGTGATCGTGACGGCGATTGACAATTTGGTGAAGGGGGCCTCGGGGGAAGCCGTCCAAAACATGAACATTATGCTGGGGTATCCCGAGACCATGGGTCTCGATGTCATGCCTCTGTTTCCGTAGAAAGCTCACCCCTCAAAACCATGGGGCCGCTACGCGGAAGCTCAAAGCTAGACAATTAATGTTGAATTATGAGTTGTGAGGTTTGAGTCAATTCAAAATTCAAAACTTAAAACTTAAAACTTCTTTCTGACCTTCTCATCTGTTTCACCGCGAGCTGCTATTCCGCACCCCGCATTCCGCAATTTCGCAATTCCATTTTACAACCCCGCCGGATTCTGTTAAATTATTTTCGAAATGATGACACCCTTGTCCAAAATAAGATTCTCAACGCAGAGGCGCAAAGGACGCAGAGAAATTGATTTTTTCTTTGGCGGTGAGAGGCCGCCAAAGAAAAGGCCTCTGTTACTCAGGCATAGGGTTCTCAATAGCTTGCATAACCTTGATAGAGTCCCGGTTTTATGGTCGAAAGGGAACAGTTTCTGATCCAATCGCCGTCTCCTCTCCGAGCCATAGGCTCTCTGAGCCGGTGGCCGATTGGATCAGAAGAAAAATCTTCCTCAGCGATCTCTGCGGCTCTGCGGTAAACTTGATTTTGAACGAGTAGGAATAATAGCTGAAGTGACAAATGGAATCAGCTACCGTTATGCCAAATTCAATCGTTCTTGGACAGCAGTGAAATGACGACAAAACCCTTGACTCCCATGATCAAGCAGTATCTCCAGATTAAGAGTCAATATCCGGATTCCATTCTTTTTTTCCGGATGGGAGACTTCTACGAGATGTTTTTCGAGGATGCCCGGTTGGGCTCCCGGGAACTGGATATCGCATTGACCTCGAGGGATAAAGGCCACAAAGACAGCGTCCCCCTGTGCGGGATCCCTTATTTTGCCGCCGAAACCTACATTTCCAAGCTCTTACAGAAGGGCTATAAGGTTGCCCTTTGTGACCAGGTCGAAGACCCAAGATTTGCGAAAGGAATCGTCAAGAGAGAAGTGGTCAGAGTCTTCACTCCGGGTCTGGTCACGGACTCGATTCAATTGGGGACGGGGGAGAATAATTACCTGATGGGGTTCGATGTCGAGGGAGAGGTTTTCGGGCTGGCCTTTCTGGACATTTCCACCGGGGAACTCAAGGCCTGTCAAATCTCGGGGCTGGAGCCTTTTCTGAGCGAAGCTCTTCGAAACGAACCGAAAGAAATTCTATCCCTCAAGCGATTTCAGGAGCATCCCTGCTTTGACGGATTCAAAAAGAATTTTGAGAATAACTCGGTGACCTATTTAGACGACCCGGGATTCGACGCCCTCTCTTCGTTCTCCGCGGAAGAACGGGATTCGATCATGCAGAGAGCGCCTCTCGCCGCCCGGGCCGTCGCCATGGTTCTTCACTACGCAGAGGCGAACCAGAAAAGACCGCTTTCCCATATCCGCCCCCTCTCTTTTTATCGCGTCCAGGATTTTATGGTCATCGACGAGGTGACGAAGCGGAATCTCGAGCTGACTCAATCCCTTTTTGATCAGAGCAAGCGAGGATCTCTCTTCTGGCTTTTGGATGAAACCATCACCCTGATGGGAAGCCGGACATTGAAACAGTGGTTAAACTATCCGCTGATCGACGTCCGGGAGATCGGAAGCCGGCTGGAAGGGGTCTCCGAGTTGAAAGAGAAAAAGATCGAAAGGAAGCGGTTCCGCGAATCTTTAGAAGGAATCCAGGACATCGAAAGACTGAGTTCGCGGATCTTCCTCGGACACGCCAATGCTCGAGATCTCATCGGTTTAAAAAAATCACTCCAAAGCTTGCCTATTCTCAAGGCGAATCTTCAGCCCCTGGATGTCCCGATCATCAAAGAGTCGGCGGCGGAAATCGAGGATTTTGACGACCTGCATCGACTCCTCGAATCCTCCATCGTGGATAACCCACCCCTGACGATCAAAGAGGGAGGGATCATCAAACCGAAGTATGACAAGGAATTGGATGCTCTCAGGGAGATCGGCCGGGAGGGGAAGGGGTGGATCCTTCAGCTGGAAGCCGAGGAAAGAAAGAAGACGGGAATCCCCTCGTTGAAGGTTCGGTACAATCAAGTCTTCGGGTATTATATCGAAGTGACCAAAAGCAATCTTCACCTCGTTCCGGGCCATTACATCCGAAAGCAGACCTTGGTGAATGCCGAGCGGTTTATCACTCCGGAGCTGAAGGAATTTGAAACCAAAGTGTTAGGAGCCGAAGAAGCGATCTGCCAGCTGGAATACCGGCTTTTCGAAGAAATTCGAAAAAGAGTCTCGGAAGAAACCCCGCGGCTTCAAAAAACGGCTTCCGCCATTGCGATCGTAGATATTCTCGGCGCCATGGCCGAGATTGCCGATCGGTATAATTATATTCAACCCGTTGTCGATGAGGGGGATGAGATCATCATCCGCGATGGGAGGCATCCTGTCGTGGAGAGGATGGGGCTCTCGGAAAGGTTTGTTCCCAACGATACTCAAATGGATACCCGGGAGCATCAGCTTCTCATCCTCACCGGGCCAAACATGGCGGGGAAATCGACTTATTTACGGCAGGTCGCCCTGATCGTACTCATGGCTCAGATGGGGTGTTTTGTCCCCGCGGGTGAAGCGAAGATCGGAGTCGTGGATCGGGTCTTCTCCCGAATCGGCGCTCTGGACAATATCATGCGGGGACAAAGCACCTTCATGGTGGAGATGATGGAGACGGCTCGCATCCTGAATCAGGCCACCTCGAGGAGTTTTGTCGTTCTGGATGAGATCGGGAGAGGAACCAGTACCTTTGATGGGTTGAGCATTGCCTGGTCGGTGGCCGAATATCTCCACGACCATGCCTCGCTCAGGCCGAAGACCCTCTTTGCGACCCACTACCATGAATTGACGGAATTGGCTCTTACCAAGGAGAGGGTCAAGAATTACAATGTCGCCGTAAAGGAGTGGAACGGGGAGATCATCTTCCTCAGGAAGATCGTCGAAGGAGGGACGAACCGGAGCTATGGGATTCAAGTGGCACGGCTGGCAGGTCTGCCCGCAAAGGTGATCGACCGGGCCAAGGAGATCCTTTCCAATCTGGAAAAGGGCGAATTGGACGCCATGGGGATGCCAAAGATCGCCACGGCCAAGTTCCCTGCTTCGAAGCCCAAGCCTCCTTTGCAACCTTCCCTTTTTTTTCAGCCTGATTCCATCCGATCCGAGTTGCAGAAGATCCAGACCGATCAATTAACGCCTCTTGAGGCTTTGACTGTTCTGGATCGCTTGAAGAAAAAAGCCGAAAAAGAAGAGTAGAAAATAGCAATTTCAAATGTCAAAGTTCAAATGTCAAATCAAATCCAAAGGTCAAATGAAATGCCAAAATCGAAGATCCTGAATCAAGTTCAGGGCCTGGTTCGGCTTAACCACAATGTCATTCTGAACTCTTTGCGGAATCCATTTTTGAACTTTGACATTCCTTTGACATTTGAATCTTTGACATTTGACATTTTGGATATGAGCGAATGATTGATTTCCCGAAGGCAAGACTGAAGATGGTAGAAGAGCAGATTACCTCCAGGGGGATCAAAGATGCCAGGTTGATTGCCGCCATGAAGAAAATTCCCCGCCATCTCTTCGTGGAAGAAGCCCTTCAAAGCCAGGTCTACACCGACCATCCTCTGCCCATCGGAGAAAAGCAGACCATCTCTCAGCCCTACATGGTCGCCTTGATGACAGAGGCCCTGTTATTGACGGGAAAGGAAAGGGTGTTGGAAATCGGGACGGGATCAGGATATCAGACGGCGATTCTAGCGGAATTGTCCGAAAAGGTCTTTTCCATTGAAAGGATTCGTCCCCTGGCTATCCGGGCAAGAAAGTTACTGTATGAATTGGGGTATTTCAACGTCGAGATCAAAATTTTTGACGGGACCTTGGGATGGGGGAGAGAGTCCGTTCGATGCCATTCTCGTCACGGCGGGGTCTCCTGATATTCCTCAGCCTCTGATCGACCAGCTGGCGACCGGAGGAAGACTGGTTATCCCTGTGGGAGATGCTCTTATCCAGGAGTTGTATCGGCTGACCAAGACAGAGGCGGGGGTGAAGAAAGAGGACCTGGGAGGGTGCCGATTTGTCAAGCTGATAGGGGAATATGGGTGGAAAGCCGAATGAACAATGGGCAATGACCAATGATCAATAAGCAATCATCCATCATCAATCGCCAATCGTTCATCCTCCTCCTCCTCTGGGTTTCATTTCTTTCTCTTAGTCTCGTCGCCGGCGGATGCGCAAGACATGGAGCTTCCCCTGGAAGACGCTCTCCGCCTCCGGAGAGGGAAGGGGTTTATCATGTGGTGGAGAGACACCAAACCCTTTACCGCATCTGTAAAACCTACGGGGTCGATCTCAAAGGAGTGGCCTCTCTCAACGGCATCGCAGATCCGAGCAAAATTGAGACCGGCCAGCGGATTTTTATCCCGGGGGCGAAGAAAGTTCTAAAAGTTGAGATTTATATCGATGATGTGGCCGCAGAGCAGGGGGAGAAGTCAAGAATTGCTTACAAGCAACTTGATTTCATCTGGCCTGTCGAAGGAAAGATCACCGATGCTTTTGCGGATGTCGAGAGGAAAAACCATCAAGGGATCGATATCTCCTGCCCCGCTGGGACGCCGATCAAAGCCTCAAGCGCCGGGAAGGTTATCTACTCCAATAACGGCATCAAGGGATATGGTAACCTGATCATCCTTCGCCACTCCGAAGAGTACGTCACGGTTTATGCTCACAATCAGGTGAATCTGGCAGAAGAGGGGACGTGGGCAGAGAAGGGGCAAATCATCGGAAAAGTGGGCCAGACGGGGAGAGCCTCCGGGCCTCATCTCCACTTCGAAATCCGAAAGAATAATAGGCCTTTGAACCCATTTCTTTTCTTGAAATAAACCCACCTCCAGATCGCAGATCTGCCATCCCTGTCACGTACATCAAGTACATCAAAAGGTCCCTCACAAGATCATTTCGATACATTTATTTTGTTGACTTTTAGTGCAATAGTGAAATAATGTTTCGACAAATGGCATACATGGAGAGGAGGTGGTTGGTTTTCTTAATCAGTCACGGGTTACGACTTAAGGGCAACGTATTCAGAAGCAGGAAGAAACATGCCATATTCTCCGTGGAGATTTAACGGAGGAAAAGGGGGGAGGGAAGTTATGAGTGACGAAAAACAAGTAAAAGCCGTAGATGGAGGTTGTGGACCGAGCTTTGAGATTACCGATCTGCCGGAGCCCCCCCGGGATCTTAATTTCAAGAAACTTTTTGCGATCCTGGGGCCAGCCGTGATCGCTCTCGGTGGCACGATCGGGGGAGGTGAGTGGCTGGTCGGTCCTTCTCTTTTCGTAAAATGGGGCCTTGCACTCCTTTGGATTACAACCATTTCTGCTTTACTTCAGGTTTTTCTCAATCTCGAGATGACCCGTTATACCCTCTACACCGGAGAGCCGATCACCGTCGGTTTTATGAGACTGAAGCCCGGGAAGGCATTCTGGGGCTGGCTTTTCACAATCGTTGGATTCTGCGAGCGGGGCCTGCCCGGTTGGATTCTCGCCTGCGCAACCGCTGTCGTGGCTTTCGGGATAGGTAGAATTCCCGGAGCTGCGGATAAGGGAACAGTCGTGATATGGGGTTTTATTCTCTTTGTCTCCTGTGCTGTTGTTATCTCATTGGGAAAGACGATCGAGAGGACCCTTGAATGGGCCAATTGGATTATGATGATCGTCGTTCTTGGAGGGCTTTTCATACTCGATCTCTTCATCGTCCCGGCATCGATCTGGTGGGAAGGTATTAGGGGATTTTTCAGTTTCGGTTACATTCCAGAGGGAGTGGACGTACTTCTTTTGGGTGCTCTCGTGGGTTATTCCGCCTATGGAGGATTCGGAAATAACGCGATCACCAACTGGTATCGTGACAAGGGCTATGGAATGGGGGCAAAGATTGGCTACATCCCCGCTGCCATTGGCGGGAAGGTGATTCACGTCTCGCCTCATGGGAAAGTTCCGATGCCTACTGAAAAGAACCTTTCCAGCTGGAGGGGTTGGTGGAAACTCCTGAACATTGATCAGTGGGGTGTTTTTTACTTTGGAGCGATGATCGGGATGTTCCTCCCTGGTATCCTTTATGTCGGCGTGCTTCCAAGAGGATCAACGCTTCCGAGCTGGGGGATTGCTGCTTCTTCTGCCAGCGGTCTCATTTTAAAGCTTGGCAATTTTGGCTGGTTCCTCGCCCTCTTTTTCGGGTTCTGGATTCTCTATTCGACGGCCATGAGCAACGTGGACCTGGTTGTTCGTCAGTCCACGGATATGCTTTGGTTTGCATCGGATAGGTTGAGGAAGATTTCAAAGGAAGATATTCGGAAGATCTATTATTTCTTGCTGATCGTGTTTGTCATCTGGGGTGCTCTCTTCATGAATATCACACTCCCCCTGATCATCTTCGCTGTCAGCGCTAATATCGCCAACTTTACCATGGCCCTCTCAGCGGTCGCCACCATGCGTCTGAATAGGAAGTTCCTTCCCAAGGAATATCGACCCGCATTGTGGAGGGAGATCATCCTTATCCTCAACTTAATCTTCTTTGGGTTCTTCTTTTTAGTCTTTGTTGTGAAGGTGATTATACCAAAGATCTTCTAAACGTTCTTGAAGCCACCGTGAGGTCATAGCGGAAGGCCTGCCCCATTCTGGACAGGCCTTCTTTGTCTCATCAGATTTTCCTATAGTTGAACTGTGAAATGGATATAAAATCGTGGAAGACAAAATCGAAGCAGTTAAGAACGGAGATCGTGGCCCTTTATTTAGCCTCCAAACATCCGAGGACACCCTGGTATGCCAAGGTCCTGGCGGCCCTGATCATCGGTTATGCGTTGAGCCCGATCGATCTCATTCCGGATTTTATCCCTGGGGTGGGATATCTTGATGATCTCATCGTCATTCCCGCAGGGATCGCCCTTCTGGTCAAAATCATTCCGGGAGATGTCCTGGAGGAGTGCCGATCGAAGGCACAATCTGACCTCGGTGAATAGAAGATCTAAAAACTGGGTCGCTGGAGTCATCATCGTCTTGGTCTGGCTGTTGGCCCTGTATCTGGTGTTGAGCCTGGTATGGCCGCTATTAACGGGAGCATGAAATAGTTTAAATTATAGAATTGGATTTTCACCGCCCGTTCGTCCTGCAAAAGCAGGACTCATTAGAGACGCAGAGGTCGCTGAGCAAGATATTCTTTAATAGAGAATCGGGAGGATACCGATTCTCTATTAGCCTCTGGCCTTCGGCGAAAAATCTTTCCGGCGGAGCAGGAAGGTCTTTGTTTGGCGGTATCTCTCCGCCAAACAAAAGATCGTTTCTCCCGTTCTCTGCGACTCCGCGGTGAATGCGAGTAGCGAGGGTCATCTCCCCTTTTCCCGGAGGTCTCTGATCCTCAGATCCCCGACCGTATCGATGTCTCTCAGAGGTTGCAGGGTGTGGACGGTCAGCCCTTCCCGCTCCAGGACTTCGAGGGTTTTTTCGAAGACACTCTCCGTGCTCCAGCGAATCCCCTCAAAAACCCGTGGCGAGAAAGTCTCCTTCTTAAACCCGATCAGGTAATATCCGCCGTCCAAGGAGGGGCCGATCACGGCGTCTTTCTCCTGGAGGGAGGTAAAGGCCTCCTCGATGAACTCGAGTGACAAATCAGGAATATCACTTCCAATCAGGACCACTCTTTTGAAGTTCATGGAAATAGCTTCCGCGAAACCGTTCTTCATCCTCTCCCCAAGATCTTCGCCGGCTCTGAGGCATGAAGAGGTAATGGTCTCCCAACCAATCCTTGAGGCTCGCTCAGAGGGCTCTCCGGGGAGTAGCACAGATAGAAAATGAAGGTTCCTCGATTTAGCGTGAACAGCATTTCAAGCAGAAAGCGCTTGTAAAGCTTCACGGCCGTCTTATCCCCGATCGCGGAAGCCAGCCTTGTTTTCACGTTGCCCTTTTCCGGATTCTTTATAAAGAAAAGCAAACACCGATCGTCCAATGGAATTCTCCTCAGCCCCCGCGGTACGCAGCCGGCTGTCACCTAAATTCTCTTTCACTAAGTAAAGAACCCCGCCACGGGGCGGGGCTTTAAAACCTAAATTCTAAAGCCCAAAAGCGAGATCGAGAAATCGATAGATCCTGAATCAAGTTCAGGACCTGGTTCGGGATGACAAAAAGATCAGAACCGAACCGTCATGTCATGCTGAACTTGTTCCAGCATCATTCTGTCCCCGGGCTTCTGGTCATGGGATACTTTCCCAGCTTGCCGATAAAGGGCAGGGCGATCAACCATAAAAATGTCAGTTTTTGGGGTTCCTTATATTGGTCAAGGCCAATGATCATTTCCAGGTGTCCTTTTGCAGGTTGATTCCGATAGGTCCCAAACAAGCCGGTCCCACCAGGGAAAGCTGAAACCGAGGTTGCTGTTTGTTTCCCACCGTATGGTTGAGTGATGAACACGATGCATCTCCGGCGTCACCACGATCAGGCGAAGAAAGGAATCGATTGGTTGAGAATACCGAACATTTCCATGATTGAACATGGAGGTTCCGTTCAGGATGATTTCAAAGATCAAAACAGACGCGGGAGGAGCGCCGATCAAGACGACGACAACCATCTTGATGCCCAGTCGAAAGGAGGATCTCTATCGGATGGAAGCGAATCCCCGTGGTGACATCGATATCCATGTCGGAATGGTGGACCATGTGGAGCCGCCAGAGCAGGGGCGCGGAATGAAACATGACATGCTGAAGATAGATGGCGAGATCAAGGATCAACACACTGAAGACGATTTTTAACAGGGTGGACAGATCAAATTGATTGAGTAAACCCCAGCCCCGTTGCTGGGCCAGGAAGGCGACGCCCGCGAGTCCTGCCGGAAAGGCTAGACGTACGATCACAGAGTCGATGAAGACCAGGCCAAGATTGCTAAACCATCGCGCTCTTTTGGATGTGGTTAAGGGTCGGCGGGGTGCGACGAGTTCCCAGAGAAACATGATCACAAGAATCCCAATAAAAGATCCAAATCTGATCACCAGTTCGTATTTATTGGTCATAAGGTTCATCCTTTAGGCTTCAACTCTTTCTCTGCGGTCGCCAGTCTTGTAAAAGAGTCGCCAGTTTATGGGGTGAAACGCCGAGAAAATAAAGGACTTGAAGAGTCCAATTTCTGAGAGTGCAGTAAATCACTCCCTCTTCTTCCCACCTTCTTGGAGAGGTCATCACCCGCTCATGGAAAATCCATATCTCTATTCCCGGATTTCTTGATGCGTCTCATCAATTCGGCATCTTCCATGATGGGAATCTCTTTGTAACCGCCGATCCTGTGAAATATTCCCTTCGGATGAATATGGCTTGATCTCCGAAGGGGATCCTGTTCAAGCGAGAGCGCCACGAAGCCAGGTTTTCAATGACCCTGAAGATAAACTTAGTCGATTTTATGCCCAGATCAAAAGCCCCTCCGACATACCGCGCTTTGCTCCATTAAGGATCGGATCTTTCTAAGGGCCTGGACAGGCAGTTCGGTGTCCGCATGGAGAAAGATGAGAATCTCTCCTCTGGCGTAGAAGCCCCGGCGTTCATCTGTCTGGCTCGTCCTTTTTCGCACGAGATCTTAATGACATGGTTGCGATGAATCGCCTCCAGGGTATCTTTTTCCCGGGCCCCATCCACGACGATGATCTCACTGTTTTTATCGGAATCCAGTCGATTCAGGCATTCGATCAGGTCATGATATTTTCTCCTTCGTGAAATGCGGGCACAATAATTGAGAATTGAATTGGATTCACAGATCGTTTTCTCCAAGCGGTAGGGAACGGTTTCAAACCGTTCCCTGCGTGCACCCGCTAAAGAATAGATTAAGGTGTCGCTCACTTCCGTCAAGACTTTTTTGCCATCGTGGAGAACGGAGGGTTTGAGCGAAGACGATCAGATGAAGGGACCGATTTGATAAGAGGCCTTTTAATTGTCTTTCCCCCAATTTTCTCAAATTGACATCATTAAATCTTTGTGATAGGTGGAACCGGCTGAAGGGATTAATGGAAACCGTTAAGCCCTTGCACTCAGGAATCGACACAGGAGGGCGGGGTGCAGGTTTCGTATGCGGTACGTTCTAACTGAGAGTAAGTGATCATTCTCCGAAAAGTGGAAAAGTTTTTCACTTATTTGAGAAGTATTTTGGGTTATTGCGGAAGTAACTTATATTCTTAGCTTCTCTTTTGGCAATTTAGATTCTATAAAAACACCGTAATTACGGAAGGTTATATCAATAATGAGGTTTGGCATAGGAATTGATGCTTTCCTATTATGCTTAAGCGTCTTCAAAGCGTGATGAGGCCAAACCTCAGCTCAGCGGTAAGTGAAGACAATAACCATCGAGTCGAACTTTAACTGTATTTTTTTCAATCACCGAGAAGGTCAATTTCTGAGATTCGTTGACCCGACATCGCCTCTGGAACGCTTTGGATGAATCGAATGGCGGTAGCCTGTTTATGGGCTGATTTTTCAAAGTACCGAAAGAGGGAAAACTTTTATCAAGAGCATTCGAGTCATTAGAAGACGAGAAAAGGAGTAGCGATGTATCAGGATTTTTACCGTCTAAGAAAGAGAACCGTTCCATATCACGCCGAACCCGGAGTTCCTCTTCCTGAGTCCCAGCCATAAACAGGCATTGGGTTCGATCGTTTACGGCGTGAGAAATCGAAAGGGTTTTATAGTGATCACAGGGGAGGTGGGGGTGGGGAAGACCACGATCCTCCGTTCCTATCTCGAAGGGGTTGCCAAACAGAAAACAAAGATCATCTATATTTTTAACACCAATGTCTCGTTTAAAAACCTCCTGAAGACGATCTACAAGGAGCTGGGACTCGACCCCAAGTCGGGTGATATCGTCGAGATGTTAAACGACCTCTACCAGATATTGATGGACGAATACAAGCAGGGCAACACGGTGTTGCTGATCGCCGACGAGGCCCAGAACATGCCGATTGAGACCCTGGAAAACCTGCGCATGCTGTCGAATCTGGAAACGTCCAGCGATAAACTTCTCCAGATTGTGCTCATCGGCCAGTACGAATTCGAAGAGATACTCAATCTGCACGAACTGCGGCAACTCAAGCAACGCATCGTCCTGCGTTCCACCATCGTTCCTTTGAACGAGAAAGAGAGCATGTCCTACATCAAGCATCGATTGGAAAAGGCGGCGCTGAACGGGAGCCCCGTGTTCACCAAAGGGGCCATGAAAAGAATCGTCAAGGAAGCGAAGGGGATTCCACGAGCTCCTCAACATCCTTTGTGACAATGCGCTGATCACGGGGTTCGGGTATAAGACAAGGCCGGTGAACGCCAAAATCGTCGATGAGGTCATCACCGACTTTAACGGAGGGGAAAAACAAACCTCTCTTCTGAAATGGATCATTCCTCCCGCAGCCTTTCTGTTTTTGCTCATTCTTGTTCTTTTCTACATTGCGAATAAAGACCTGATTTTATCCAAGATCGAAAACATCTTTTCTCGATCTAAGGGCGCATCCATTTCACAAGTGGAAAATCCGGATCCTTCCCGGTCCGCTGTCGGAGATCCGATCCAGGACCCGATGAAGTCATCATTGGATCCATCCAAGGTTTCTCAAACCGAGCAAAGTTCCCAGGCCGGGTCCACAGAGAATAGTGACAAGTAGGGAGAGGAAGGACAGAGCTGAAGCATTGAAAGAATCGAACCAAACCCATGTGTTAGTGACCGGAGGGGCCGGGTTCCTGGGCTCCCATCTCTGCGAGCGTCTCCTCAAGGATGGAAACGATGTCCTCTGTGTCGACAATTTCTATACGGGGACCAAGCGAAATATCGCTCCTTTGATAGGGAATCCTTATTTTGAACTCGTTCGCCACGACATTACCTTTCCTCTTTATGTGGAGGTCGATGAGATCTACAACCTGGCCTGTCCTGCTGCGCCGGTTCACTATCAGAACGATCCCGGTTCAGACCACCAAGGTGAACGTTCATGGCTCCATCAACATGCTGGGGCTGGCGAAACGGCTGAAGGCCAGGATCCTTCAGGCCTCGACTTCGGAGGTGTACGGGGATCCCACGGTCCATCCCCAGCCGGAGACCTACTGGGGAAGTGTCAACCCCATCGGTCCCAGGGCGTGTTACGATGAGGGGAAACGGTGCGCGGAAACCCTTTTCTTCGATTACCACCGCCAGAACGGGATTCAGATCAAAGTGGCCCGTATCTTCAATACCTACGGCCCCCGCATGCATCCCAACGACGGCCGCGTGGTCTCCAACTTCATTCTCCAGGCTCTCCGGGGAGACCCCATCACGCTCTATGGTGACGGATCTCAAACAAGGTCTTTCTGTTATGTGGATGACATGGTGGACGGCCTGATCAGACTGATGAATTCTCCGGATGATTTCACCGGTCCGGTCAATCTGGGCAATCCTGATGAGGTCAGTATTCTGGAACTGGCAAAGAAAATCACTGAAATGACGGGCTCAAGTTCGAAGATCGTCTTTAAACCCCTTCCTGCGGACGACCCCAGGCAGCGGCAACCGGTCATCACTCTGGCCAAAGAGAAATTGGGATGGGCCCCGAGGATTCCCCTCGAAGAAGGACTGTCGAAGACCATCGCCTATTTTGATGAATTGCTGAAGACCAACCAAGGATAGAAGAGTTCCGGGAGGAAGAAGCTTATGATCAACACCGAAAAGTCATTTGATATTCATGATTACACTGAAATCTTCCTCAGGCGGATCTGGTACTTCGTCATCCCGTTCGTTCTCATCATGACAGGAGCGATCCTCTATGCATTTTCCCTTCCCAAAATGTATCGTGCCACGACACTGATCCTGGTCACCCCACAAAAAGTTCCGGATACGTACGTCAGACCCACGGTGACTTCGAGAATCGAGGACCGGCTCCAATCGATCGGCCAGGAGATTATGAGTCGCACACGGTTGGAGCAGGTCATCGCGGAGTTCAAGCTTTATCCGGGGGAATCCAAATCTCTGAGCCCAGAAGAAATCGTCGAAAGCATGCGGAAGAATATCCGGGTGGAGATCAGAGGGAGAGAAGGTTACTTTACGATTTCTTACATCGGCAAAGATCCAAAAATTGTGACCATGGTGACCAATAAGCTGGCCTCCCTTTTTATCGAAGAAAATCTAAAATTGCGCGAGCAACAAGCCCAGGGGACGTCTGATTTCCTCTCGGTTGAATTGAATGCCATGAGGACAAAACTTGAGGAGCAGGAAGGGACGATCAGCGATTTCAAGAAAAAGCATATGTCTGAGCTCCCCGAACAGCGCGATGCCAACCTGAAGATCTTAGAACAACTGCAACTTCAATCCCAGAAGGTCAATGACAACCTGAAGGCAGCCCAAGATCGAAAAGTGATCGTTCAAAAACAGCTCTCCGATATGAAAATCCAGATGGCTCTCGGACCTGTTTCAGAAAATCCAAAAGAGGAAGGGACGGCAACAACAATCCAACCCAATTTGCCCCAACCGCCCACCCCAAAACAGAAGTTGCAAAGCCTTGAAGCACAACTCAACCAAGGGAGGACCCTCTTGAATGAGCTTAAATCGAAATATACCGAGAAATATCCTGATATCGTGAGGGCCGAAAAGTATGTCGCCGATTTAGAAGAAAAGGTTCAAGAAGCGAAAGCCTATTATATTGCGATGTCAAACACGAGAGTGAGAGAAACGGCAATTTCGTATTCTCCCATTGCTGAATCTGTTCAAGAGATGGAAAGTCAGTTAGTTGCCACGGAGTTGGAAATGAAGAGGCTGCGAGAGGAGGATTCAAGGATCAAAACCAGGATCGCCGGGTTTCAGGCGAGGGTTGAAAATACACCGATGCGAGAATTGGCCATGGCGAATCTGACGCGAGACTACCAGAACACCAAGGAGGCTTACCAATCTCTCCTGAAAAAGAGTCACGAGGCTCAACAGGCAGAAAATCTGGAACGGCGTCAAAAAGGTGAGCAATTTAAAGTGATCGATCCTGCCAGGACTCCTGGAATGCCGTTGCAAGCGATGATTCCCAAAATCCTCCTTTTTGGCCTCATGGTGGGAATGGGTTCCGGTTTTGGATTGGCCTTCTTCAGAGAGCAGATGGATCTTTCTTTCAGGGATGCCGAGGATCTGGAGGCGACGATGGGGTTCAAAGTGATTGGCCAATATTCCAAAAATTGAGAAGAAAGCAGCGTAATCGATTCCCACGCACCCTGCCCTCTCCCAGCTGGGGAGAGGGGAAGGGTGCGGGGAGGTGAAAGGAAAGGCCATGAGTAAGATTTTCGAAGCTTTGGAAAACGCGGAGAAACAGAGGTTAAGGAATGGATCTTCTCCTTTCGTGAAAGCAAGAGAAGAGAAGAAAACCGCCCCTCCTGTCCCGGAGCCTACAGTAGAGAAGAAGACCGCTCCCATCCCGGGGCCTAAGGAAGTGCGGATGGAAAGGCCCGCTCCCTCACTTGCTCCGGAACCCAGGGAAGAGAAGAAAACCGCCCCTATCATGGGCTCTCGGCCGACTCCTGTCCCGGAGCCTAGACCTAGGGTAGAGATAGAGAAGAAGACCGCTCCCATCCCGGGGCCTAAGGAAGTGCGGATAGAAAGGCCCGCTCCCTCATTTGCTCCTGAACCCAGGGAAGAGAAGAAAACCGCCCCTCCTGCCCCGGAGCCAAAGGTAGAGAAGAAGTCCGCCCCTGTCGTGGGCCCTGCATTTATTCCTCCCCCGGTACCTAGGGAAGAAAAGAAAACCTTACCCGTACTGGAACCTAAGAGTGGGTGGGTGATAGAAAGGCCCGCCGCCTCATTTGCCCCTGAACCCAGGGAAGAGAAGAGAACCGCCCCTGTCGTGGGCCCTAAACCGACCCCTGCCTTGGCACCTAGAGAAGAGAAGAAAATCTCGCCTGCCCTGGAACCTAAGATCGAAAAGATGGAAAGGCCTGCTCCCTCATTTGCTCCGGACCTCAGGGAAGAGAAGAAGGAACCTACGGTAGAGAAGAAGACCGCTCCCGTTCCGGGACCAAAGGAAGTGCGTGTGGAAAGGCCCGCTCCCTCATTTGCCCCGGAACCTCCCAGGAAGGAGAGGGTAGAAAAGACGAACGTGGTCCGCAAGGCGGTCCTTCCGGAGAGACCGGAGTCTTACCGTCCCCTGGTGTCAATCTCTGAGCCGGGGTCCCTCGGCGCCGAACAGTTTCGGAGACTGAGGACCCACGTTCTCAAACTGAACGTCTCGGACCCTCCGAAGACAATCATGGTCACCAGCGCCACCGAGGGTGAGGGGAAAACGTTTGTGGCTGCGAATCTTGCGGCTGGCATTGCTCATGACCTCCATTTCCATGCCCTTCTGGTCGACTGTGACCTCCGCAGCCCCGCCCTTTCACACTGGTTTGGCGTCCAGAATGGACACGGTCTCTCCGATTATCTGGTGGGGAAGGGACAGTTGTCCGAGCTGATATTAAAGACCGAGATGGAAAAGCTCAGCATTCTCACAGGGGGAAGCGTTCAAGCAAAACCTGCTGAGCTCATTGGATCGAAAAAAATGGAAGCCCTTGTCCATGAATTAAAATCGCGGTACACCGACCGGTATATCATCCTGGATGCCACGCCCCTCCTTGCGACAACCGAGCCTGAAGTCTTGGCAAGGCTGGTCGATGGGATCCTGATCGTTGTCCGGGCCGGCGTCACTCCCCGAGAAACCGTAAAACAGGCCGTCGCTTCGTTAGATCCAAAGAAGATCATGGGGTTCGTGCTGAACGAAGTGGAATTTAAATCTTCCGGTCTTTCCGCACGTTATTTTGGGTCGAGTGGATACTACACCAGATATGGCTATGGGATCAGAGAGGCTGAGCCCCGGAGCCCGCTGAAAGACATATCCTCGTCTAAGAAAAAATCGGGTTAAACCACAAGTCCCTAAACCAAATTCCTATCCCGGATATCCCTTTCCATTGGCGTCAAGCTTACCCGTTCACAGAGAGTTCACCTCGCCATGATCCTTAGAATTTTTAACCAATATATACCCGCGCGCAAAATTGCCTTCTTCTTCATGGAAAGTCTTTTCATCGGGGGGATGGTGATCCTTGGGGCCTACCTCCGTTTTATTGGCAACCCCGCAAGCTTCCATCAGTATGAATATCTGATCCTGAAAGCCTTTTTGATTGTAGCCTGCGTTCAGTTTTCTCTCTATTACTTTGACCTCTATGACCTGAAAGCGTTTCGAAGCAATATCGAACTGGGCATCCGTCTTCTCCAATCGCTCGGGCTCTCTTCCATTCTGTTAGCTTTTCTTTATTATCTGTTCCCCCTTTTGATCATCGGCCGGGGGATCTTTTTCATAAGCCTGGGCTTCATGGGTGTGGTGATTGTCTCGTGGAGAATGATCTACAACCATATTCTGAAAACAAGGCAATTTGACCAGAGGATTCTGATCATTGGTTCAGGGGCTTTGGCGAAGAGCATCTCAAAGGAGATCCTTGAAAGGGTGGATACGGGTTTCAAAATCATTGGATTTATCACCGATCATCCTGATGCAGCAGGGGCTGAGACGGTGGGGGAGAGATTGGTAAACCCAGCTATTATCGGTGATCCATCCCGGATCCTTGACATAGCCACGAAGGAGGGAGTGGACCGTATTATTGTGGCCCTGGAGGAAAGAAGGGGAAAGTTCCCGGATGGCCAACTTTTAGAATGTAAGATGAGAGGGATTGCGATAGAGGAAGGAATCGGATTTTATGAGCATCTCACGGGAAGGCTACAGGTGGAAAGCCTTCGTCCGAGTTTTCTCATCTTCTCCGATGGGTTTAAGAAATGGAAATTAACGATGTTGACAAAAAGAGTCACTGAATTCACTCTCTCCATGATCGGACTAACCCTCCTTTCCCCCTTCATTTTGGTCATCTCCATCTTGATCAAGATCGACTCCCGTGGCCCAGTTTTTTATAAACAAGAAAGGGTAGGGGAGAGGGGGAAGATATTCAAACTTCTAAAATTCAGGTCTATGATTGAAGGAGCCGAAGCCAATGGGCCGGTCTGGGCAGGAAAGAACGATGCTCGAGTTACCCGTGTCGGCCGATGGATCAGGAAATGGCGACTTGACGAAATCCCCCAGATGTTTAATGTGCTCAAAGGGGATATGTCTTTTGTCGGCCCGAGGCCCGAGAGAGCCTATTTCATTGAAAAACTTCGAGAAGAGATTCCTTTTTACGATCAGCGCTTTTATGTAAAGCCGGGGATCACGGGATTGGCACAGGTCAGATACCAGTATGGTGCATCTAAAGAAGATGCGTTGGAGAAACTCATGTATGATCTCTACTATATCAAAAACTTATCATCGCTATTTGATCTAGTCATCGTCTTCGAAACGATAAAAGTCGTGTTATCTGGGAAAGGGGCAAGGTAAGTCAGGAGTTCATTGAGTTTGTTGTGTTCATTGTGTTCGTTGGGTTCAAGGAGCAGGTTTAAGGAGTTCATTGAGTTCATTGAGCTCGTTGGGTTAGCAGAGTCTTAAACCCAAGTAACTCAACTAACCCAAGCAACCCAATAAACCCAGGTAACCCAGTAACCCAATAAGCCCAACTAACCCAGCAACTTATGAAAATAACTCGGTTTGAAGATATCGATGCCTGGCAGGAGGCTCGAAAGCTGGTAAAGATGGTTTATGACGTGATTAAAACGAGTCCTAAATTCAGGAAAGATTTCCGATTGGTAAATCAGGTTCAAGACGCTGCGGTATCGGCTATGTCCAATATTGCTGAGGGATTTGCAAGGCGGAGTAATAGAGAGTTTGTCCAGTTTCTATTTATATCGAAAAGTTCAGCTGCCGAAGTTCAGAGTCAATTCTATGTGGCGTTAGATCAAGAATACGTCAACGAGGATGATTTTGAAAGGATTTATAATCAAGCTGAAATCGTTTCTAAACTGGATTCCGGTTTCATCAAATATCTGAACTCGCAACCTAGATAACACGAGCGACTCAAGTAAAAGGGGTTCATTGGGTTCGTTGAGCCTGGTAGGTTTCTCGTGTTAAGTAACCCAAGTAACTCAATGAACTCAAGTAACCCAAGTAACCCAACAAACCCAAGTAACCCAACGAACCCAAGTAACTCAAGTAACGCAATTCGAAGGGGGTTTTTGAAATCGGCTATTCTTGTTGCCTGTCTCCTCCTTCTCTATTTCCGTGTTTTGCAGGGATTGGTCTCTGATTGGCTCCATCTGCCGGATTTCTCCCATGGCTTTTTGATTCCGATTGTTTCCCTATATTTTGTTTATGAGAGGCGGAAACAACTCTCAGCCCTCAGCCGTTCCGGTAGCTGGACGGGCTTCGGGCTCTTACTCCTCGGGATCGTGCTCCTCCTATTTGGAAATCTTGCAAGCGAATACTTCACAATGAGATTTTCGATCTTAGTAGTCCTCGGGGGCATGGTTCTCTTTCTTTTAGGAAAGGAATGTTTTGGAAACCTTCTTTTCCCTATCGCCTTTTTGATTTTTATGATCCCCATCCCTTCCGTCCTCCTGGACCGGGTCACTTTTCCAATGCAACTTTTCGCTTCCAAGGTGGCAGCGAAATCTCTTTACCTGATCGGCATCCCGGCACTGAGAGAGGGCAACGTTATTTTACTGGCAAACACTTCGTTAGAGGTGGCAGAGGCATGTTCGGGTATCCGGTCTTTGATCTCTTTGCTAGCGCTCTCCGTGGTGTTTGCTTATTTCAGCCAGAATTCAACGTGGAAGAGGATTTTACTCGTTCTTTCAACGTTCCCCATCGCGATCATTGCCAATGCCGCACGTGTCACTGGGACCGGAATTCTTGCCCACCACTATGGCGATAAGGTCGCCCAGGGCTTCTTCCATGGCTTCTCGGGCTGGATTTTATTTGTGGTTGCGTTTATTTGTTTGTTTATTGTGGGAGGGTTGCTATCGAAAATGAAAAAGTGAGCCAGTGCTGCAGTTCTGCAGTGCTGCTGTCAGGAGGTGCGAATGAAAATAGAGAGGTTCGAGGATATCCAAGGATGGCAAGAAGCACGATTGCTCACAAAGAAGATTTATGAACTTGCAAATAAGCTCCCCTTCAAGAGAGATAGGGGGCTTTGCAGCCAGATCCAACAAGCGTCGGTTTCCATCATGGCCAATATTGCTGGCTCCGCCCCGTAGGGAGTGGCTCTGAAATGTATTACGTTTACGCATTGCAAAGCGTTTTTAAGAAGCGAATCTATATAGGGCAAACAAAAGACCTGAATAAACGTTTGCAGTATCACAATAATGGGGCTGTAAAATCAACGTGTAAAGATAAGCCTTGGGAATTAATCGCTTTTCAAAAAGTTGAAAGCATAAGTGCAGCTAGGTGGATAGAAAGAGACCTAAAAAGGTCAAGAGGGAAAAGGATAAGATGGATTAAAGAAAAAAGTTTGTAGGCTACGCGCCGGAGGGAGGGTTTTGATCGGCAATCCAAGAAGGAATTCAGTAGATTCTTATATTATGCGTCGGGGTCAGCCTCGGAAACTCAAAGTCATCTCTATGTAGCTTTGGATCAAAAGTATATCTCAGACGTGGATTTTCAGGAGACTTACAACCAGGCAAGGAAGACGAAGAGTCTGATCAACGGCTTTATTTTGTACTTAAAAGGTAAGAAGAAGTGACAGCAGCGCTGTAACACCGCAGTACTTTAAGAAACAGCAGCACCGCAGCACGGCAGCACACTTAAACCTAACATGAATAGAAACTTAAAATTTGCCGCAGTCGTGATTATCCTTTTAGCTGCTGCGGCCCTGAATCACTATTTTTCCAAACCCGACATCTCGCTGCCTCGAAAGAGTCTGGCTGAATTTCCCATGGAGTTGGGCGATTGGACCACTCTAAGTGAGCAGAAAATAGAAGGCCGATCCATGGAGGTCCTTCAGGTTGACGACTACTTCATGAGATATTACAGCAATTCTGAAGGGAAGACCATCGGTCTCTATGTCGGTTATTTCAAATCCCAGAAGGAGGGGAAAGGAATCCACTCCCCAAGGCAGTGCCTGCCGGGTGCAGGTTGGGTTCCAGTCAATACTGAAGTCTATCAGATGAGCGCCCCCGGTCGTAATCTGAGGACAGTGCCGGTAAACAAGTTCGTCATGGGAAAAGGCCTGGACCGTCAGCTTTATCTCTTCTGGTATCAAGGCAGAGGTCGCGTCTATGCGAGCGAATACTGGAACAAGATTTACCTCATCTGGGATGGACTGACCAAGAAAAGGACCGACGGCGCTCTGGTCAGAGTCAATAATCCCGTCATAGGAAATACCGAAGAAGCCCTCAAAACCCAATCCGACTTCATCCAGTTGTTTTTGCCGCTGCTTAAAGAGTATATTCCCGATTAATAAATCAAACGATTGGGTATAGAGGACTGAGGGCCGCGGACTGAGGACTGAGTTAAAAATTATATGACTAATTAATGGGAGGGGTAAATTATGCCGACAGGGAGAATAGAGAAATTTGAGGATTTAATTGCTTGGCAAAAAGCCAGAGAACTGACCAAAAATGTTTACAGAGTTACTAAAATTGGTGAATTCTTGAAGGATTTTGGACTTAGAGACCAGATTAGAAGAGCATCTGTTTCGATTATGTCAAATATCGCGGAAGGATTCGAACGAGGGGGACGCTCCGAATTTCATCAGTTCTTAGTGATCGCCAAGGGCTCCTGTGCAGAATTAAAATCTCAACTATATGTAGCGTTGGATGCTGAATTCATAGACATAGGAACCTTCCAAAGTTTAGATGGCTTGGCAAGAGAAACAAGTCGACTTGTTGGTGGATTGCGTGCCGCAGTTTATAGGCAAAAGATGAAAACAAAATAGCTATTAACCTCAGTCCTCATCGCTCAGTCCTCAGTACTCGGTCCACAGTCCTAAGCAAAAAGGATGTTCAGAACCCTACCCCCGACAGCGGCCCCTCTCCAATTCCAGGATCTTTTATCCGGGGTATTTTCGACTTTGGTCGACCACGGAGCCGAGTCCGGATTGAAGGGGCAAATCCAGGAATATTTCAAGGTGAAGCATGTATTTCTCATTTCTTCCGGGAAGGCAGCGCTCTATCTCTCATTAAGAGCAATGCAGCAATCCTCTAAAAGGAAGGAGGTAATCATCCCGGCTTACTCGAGCTTTTGCCTGGCCTCTGCAGTCGCCCGCACAGGTCTGCCGGTTAAGTTATGTGATATTGATCCGGAAACGCTTGATTTTGATTTGGCTAAGCTGAAATCGATGATCACTGAAGAAACCTTGGCCGTTATTCCGGTCCACAACTATGGTCTGGTCTGCAATATGAAGGAGATTCAGGAGATCGCCCTGGGAAAAGGCGCTTATGTGCTTGAGGATGCAGCCCAGGCAGCAGGCGCCCAGCTCGGAAAGCGCAAGGCCGGTACGATCGGAGATATCGGCATCCTCAGCCTGGGACGGGGTAAGAATATCTGTGCCCTGGGAGGAGGGGTTATTCTTACTGACCGAGAACCACTGGCGTTCCTGATCGACGAATTGCTGGACCTCTACCCGCGAGAACGTTCCTTCCCGGAATGTTCAAGTATGTTGACGGGCATGGGGCTGAGTCTTTTTCTTGATCCGGAAAGGTATGCTGTTCCTGCTCATCTGTCTTTTTTGAACCTTGGCGCCAACGTTTTCGACCCGGATTTTAGAATTGCCGGACTTTCGAACGTGAATGCGGAAGTAGGACGACGTGCCTTTTTATCCCTTGATCCATACAATGAAATTCGCATACGGAATGCCCGCCTCCTCGACCATAACCTTTGCCAGAATGAGTCGCTGAGAATTCCGAAGCCCCTTGTTGGCGGACAGCCTGTTTACCTGAGGTTTCCGATTGTATTTCCGGAAAAAGAGGTGCGTCGCCGTGTGTTCTGGATACTAAGGCGGAGGCGGCTTGGAGCAAGCCGTAGCTACCCGGCCCCGCTAAACGAGATTCCCGCTTTTAGAAGATATCTTTGCGTTGAGGAGGATTATCCCGGAGCAAAGTTTGTCGCGGATAGAATCCTCACGCTGCCGACGCATCCTTACGTGAACGAGGATGATCTCCAAAAAATAGTATCAAAAATTGACAGAATAACATGAACTGGGTTTATTGAGTTCCAAATAACAGCAGCACCGCAGCACTATTAATGGGTTACTTGGGTTTGTTGAGTTCATTGAGTTTATCGGGTTCAAAACTCATAAGTCAAGACTTGAAGTTAGTAACTCATTAACTCACTTGCTTATTTTCTTTTGCCTCATTCCAACAGCAGCACCGCAGCACTTTTAAACAACTCAAAACTCATAACTCACCATTCAAAATTCCATGTTAAATATATTAACCATCGACCTCGAAGATTACTTCCAGGTTCACGCTTTTTCAAGGGTCATCAGATATGAAGACTGGGACAAATTCGAATGCCGCATCGAACGCAACACCGACCGCCTCCTCGAAATTCTTAACGGTTCGCCAATAAATGACCGCAGCACAGCAGCACTTCATAACCCATTAACTCATTCACTCAATAACCCATCACGTGAGGTTTCAGAACCGCAGCGCTGCAGCACTTCATCACCCAATAACTCAATAACTCATTCACTCAATACCTCATTAACTCAAAGGGGCAAGGCGACTTTCTTTGTTTTGGGCTGGATCGCCGAACGATATCCTGATCTGGTTCGAAGGATTCAAAAAGAAGGTCATGAGATCGCCTGCCATGGTTACGCACACCAGCTTGTCTACACTCAATCCAGAGACGAATTCAGACAGGACGTCAGGAGAGCCAAATCTATTCTTGAAGATATCACAGGCAAAGAGGTCATCGGTTATCGTGCACCGACTTACTCCATAACAAATAAGTCAAAGTGGGCTTTTGACGTTCTGGTCGAAGAAGGATTCAAATATGACTCCAGCATCTTCCCGATTCGGCACGATTTCTACGGTATGCCTGAAGCCCCAAGGTTTCCTTTCGTCGTTTCCTTGAACGGAAACGACAATGTTGAGTTTTCAGTTTTGAATTTTGAATTTAATACTGCATCACTTAATAACTCATTAACTCATTCACTTATTAACCCATCATCTGACATTTCAGCACCGCAGCACCGCAGCACCGCAGCACATTATTCAATTATTGAATTTCCCCTTTCCACCGTGAAACTCTTCGGCGGCAATTTCCCCGTCTCCGGAGGCGGCTACTTCAGGCTGTTCCCCTATTCACTGATAAGAAAGGGTCTCAAAAGCATTAACGAGAAGGAAGGGAAGCCATTTATATTTTACATGCATCCCTGGGAGATTGATTTTGAGCAACCAAGAATCAAGGGTGTTTCTCCGAGATCAAAATTCCGTCACTACGTCAACCTCAATAAAACTGGATTTAGGCTCAAGAGACTCCTATCCGATTTCCAATTCTCAAATATTCGGCAGCTCTTAACTCAAAATGCATAACCTCCTTAATAAAATTTGAATTTTAAGTGTTGAATGTTGAATTAACTCAAAACTCAAAATTGGTGGTTTATTTTGTTATTAAGAAACCGCAGCACCGCATCACTGCTTCATCGGTCATTCAAAGCTGGCAACTCAAAATTCACACTTCATAACTTCTTTTAAGCATAGGTTGACATTTCGTTTTAGGAAGTGTACACTTATTTGAAAAGCGTCATGTGAGGGCTGGCCATGGAAATAAATGCAAAGCAGGCAAGAGCGAAACTGAGCTCCCTTCTCAAAAGGGTGGAAGAGGGCGGTGAGGTGGTAGTTCTTCGCCGCGGTAAAAGAATTGCTCGCCTGGTACCCGCCGGGAAGAAACAGGCAAGGCTACCCACCTTGAAGGAATTCCGGGCCTCGATCCGGATCAAAGGGGAACCGTTGAGCACGGGTGTCATAAGGGGCAGACAGAGGGAGCGTTTCTAATGGTTTATGTCGATACAAGCGTGTTAGTCGCCTATTATTGCCCCGAACGCCTGAGCGAGAAAGCTGAGGAGCTGCTTACAAGTTATCTTAGGCCTGCGATCAGTTCTCTAACAGAGGTTGAATTATTCTCGGCTGTCTCAGGAAAAGTCCGAAGGAAGGAAATCAATCTAAAAGATGCCGGTCGGGTGACAGCGAGGTTTTTGGCCCATAGGGATGCTGATCACTATACGTATATTCCAGTTGAGGGACACCATTATCGTCTGGCAAGGGATTGGATTGGAATGTTTAAAATGGAGCTCCGAACTCTCGATGCAATTCATCTGGCAGTGGCCTCGTCAGAAGGACTGACTCTCCTAACATCGGATAAGGGACTCTTCAAATCAGCGAGCGCCCTGGCGCAGGACGCCATCCTGCTGGAATAGATTCTGGCCGCATCCACAATTCAAAATTCATAACTCAAAATTGATAAATTGTTAGCTCATTCACTCAATAGCTCAAGGAACCCAAGTTACCCAACGAACCCAATAACCCGATAAACTCAAAAACACAGCAACACAGCAGGACTCATTAACTCAATGACCTCATAACTCATTATCTCATTCAAAATTCAAACCTGGTAACTTAAAAACTCAATAACTTATTCTTATAAGTACCGCAGCACATAGTAACTCATTCCCTCATCTCCTTATGAACGATCTGAACATTCCCTTGACAATCTGCCTTGAGTGGTGTACACTGTGACTACAATGAAGGTGAATATCAGAAAAGCCAGAGAGAACTTCTCGGAGATCATCAACCGAGTCACCGCAAAAGGGGAGAGAGTTATCCTGACCTCAAGAGATAAGCCCAAGGCAGCCATCGTGAGTCTCAAAGATGCAGCGGCCATAGGAGACAAGTCCATGAGGAAGGCAAAAAGGCTCCATCAGCTGGAAAAAATCAGGAAGATGAGACAGAAACTGGCTCGAAAGAGATTAACGGACGATTCACTGGAGGCATTGGGAAAGATCAGAGAGGAAAGGGTTGAAGAACGATCAAGTGGCGGTTGATGCCAGTTTTCTTTTGAAAATGTTTCTTCCCGAGAACAAGAGTGATCAAGCAGAAGAACTCTGGAGGGCTTGGGTTGGAGATCATGTAGAAATCGTTGCCCCTACCCTTATTATATTTGAAGTGTCTTCTGTCATAAGGAACAAGGTTTTTAGGGGTATGTTGACCGAGAGAGAGGGTAGAGAATTGATAAGTATGCTGAGACAACTTGACATTTCATTAGTCTATGATGAGGAGCTCTTGGACATAGCATGGGAAATCGGGACCATCCTTAATAGCCCGAATCTATACGACTGTTTCTATCTTGCCCTGCCGAAACTGCTAAGGATACCTCTTTGGACAACGGATAAGAAACTATTCCAATCCGCCCAAAAAGAATTTGCATTTGTAAATCTATTGTAGGCCGACCTCACGCATTGCAACACCAATCACCCAAGTAACCCAATAAACTCAAATGACAGCATCACCGCAGTACTTATTAACTTAGGATTATGGCCACAATCAGATTCTATCAAGATCTTGATAAAGAGCGATGGGATTCTTACGTTTTGAACCATCCCGACGGAACCTTTTTCCACCTCATCGGCTGGAAAGCAGTCATTGAAAAGACGTTTCGTCACAGATCCTATTATCTCATTGCTGAAAGCAGCGGCAGCTCAAACAACCCAAGTAACCCAAGTAACCCAAGCAACCCAAGTAACTCAAATAACCCAAGCAACCCGATTGTCGGGATCCTTCCACTTTTTTCCGTCAAGAGCTTTCTTTTCTGCAAATCTCTCGTTTCCGTTCCTTTCGCTGCCTATGGAGGGATCCTGGCTGATAACCCACAAGCTGCGGGTCAACTCTTCGATAAAGCCAAGGAAATAACCCGCTCCGAAGGGTTAGATTATCTTGAACTCAGGAGTAAGGTCGGAGGGATTGATCTTCTACCCCAGAAAGAGCTCTATGTACTCTTCCGAAGAGAAATATTTGAAGACCTTGAATCCAATATGAATGCGATTCCGAGAAAGTCTCGAAGGATGATACGAGTCGGAGAGAAAGCGGGGTTGAGTTATACGTTCGGCCGTGAAGAATTACTTCCTGAATTTTATGATATCCTTGCCAGAAGTTACCATCGACTCGGCAGCCCGGTCTTTTCAATTGAACTATTCGAAAACTTATTGGAACAATTGAAGGAGCAAGCCAACATTTTGCTTGTCAAGAATCGAGAAGGCAAGTCCATATCCAGCGTGTTGACTTTTTTTTACAAAGATCAAGTCCTTCCTTATTATGCCGGCTCCCTCCTTGAATACAGAGATCTGGCTCCAAATGACTATATGTACTGGCAATTGATGCGATATGGATATGAAAATGGCTGCAAGTTATTTGACTTTGGAAGAAGCAAAGTGGATACAGGATCGTACGACTTCAAGAGGCATTGGGGCTTTGAGCCAGAGCCTTTACCTTATCAATATTTCTTGAACCGGATGAATGAAATCCCAAACCTCAGCCCGGCAAACCCGAAATATCAGAAAAAGATCGAGATCTGGCGGAAACTGCCGTTTCTGGCTACTAGAATCATTGGACCTCATATTGTCAAATATATTCCGTAACAATACTTAAGGGAGGAGGTGTGAGGTTGGAGGCAAAAGATAATAATCATAAGGTTGCTGCAGGTTCCATGAGAATAAGCGATAAATTTGTATTCCCATTTGAGAAACTTGAGGTGTGGCAGATGTCAGTTGATTTAGCGGAGAAGGTTCTCGATCTTCTTGAAGGAGTACCTCAAAATAAGCACATTCGTTTAGTTGGTCAAATTGAGTCGGCAGTAACTTCTTCAGCGCAGAACATAGCTGAGGGTAGAGGCAGACAATACAAGAAGGAGTTTATCCAATTCTTACATATAGCCCAAGGGTCCATCTTTGAGGTAGTAACATTGAATGAGATCTTTCGGAGAAGGGCAATCTTTGCAGCTGAGGATACGAATGAGGTCAGATTTCGCTGCGAGCAGATTGATCGTAAGTTAAACGGTTTAATTAACTCTCTTCGTGGTAATAAGCGCAAAAAGCCTGTAGGATTCGCCTGATACGTTTCGAATTATGCCTCAGACGGGTATAGTTGCCTTCGGCCTCAAATGAAGTGGTCCTCACACCTACAACGGTGTGGCAGCAAGCAACCAGCACCCGGCAACCAGAATCGAGTATCCAGTTTCTTGCTTCTGGTTTCTGGTTTCTTGATCTCCGATTCTAACCAGTAACGAGCAACTAGAAACTAGCAACTAGAAACGAGCAGCAAGCAACCAGCATCCAGCAACCAGACAGCCAGAAACCAGCAACCAGAACCAGCAACCAGCAACCAGAATGAAGATTTTATACATCGCCCACCGTATTCCTTATCCTCCGAACAAGGGGGATAAGATTCGGTCTTTTAATGAAATAAAGTACCTTTCCCAAAAGCATGAAATTCATCTTACCTGTTTAGCAGACGATCCCAAGGACCTAAAATATGAAGAGGAATTAAAAAAATATTGTAAAGCGGTCAGGGTTGTTCTTATCAATCCCCAATTGGCGAAGTTGAAAAGTATCTTTTATCTATTGACCAAGCAACCATTGACCATCCCTTATTTCTATTCATCAAAGCTCCAACAGACTGTTGACCAATTGCTATCGACCAATGACTACGATGCAATATTTTGCTTTTCATCTCCCATGGCTGAGTATGTCTTTAGATCCAGGTTGCTTGTTTCTAGTTTCTTGCAGCTTGATGAATACCGGCAACCAGCGACCAGCGGCCAGCAACCAAAAATCAGTAACTAGAAACGAGCGACTGGAAACAAGTGACCAGCAACCGGAAACCAGCAACCGGAAACCAGCATCCAGCAACCAGCAACCAAGATTAATCATGGACTTTGTCGACGTCGATTCAGACAAGTGGGCACAATACTCGAAATATGCACGGTTTCCAATGTCCTGGATCTATGCATTGGAAGGCCGAAGGTTGGCTGATTATGAAAGGAACGTTGCGGAGACCTTTGATCATTCGATTTTTGTAACGGAAGCAGAGGTGAAAATATTTAAGGGTAAAAATCCCCATATCCAAAACGTTTCCGTTATCTCCAACGGCGTTGATCTTGACTACTTTTCCCCCAATTATCTTCACCAGGAATCAACTATCGACCAACGACCATCGGCAAATGAACGAGGTTCTTCGACTATCAACCAACATCCAGCAACCATCAACCAGCCTCCGGAAACGAGCAACAAGCAACAAGCACCCAGCACCCAGCCTCCAGAATCAAGCAACCAGCAACCAGTTATCGTTTTCACCGGCGCCATGGACTACTATGCCAACATAGACGGAGTGGTCTGGTTTGCAAAAGAAATTTTGCCTTTGATTAAGAAAGAAATCCCTGAAATACAGTTTTTCATTGTTGGCAGCAACCCAACGAAAGAAGTTCTCTCTTTGTCTTCAAACAATGGTGTTACGGTAACAGGGTATGTCCCCGATACCAGGGAATATTTAAGTAAGGCGACGGTTGTCGTTGTCCCATTAAGAATAGCCAGAGGCATTCAGAACAAGATCCTTGAAGCCATGGCTATGGGTTTGCCTGTGGTCGCCACTCCGCAGGCATTTGAAGGAATTGATGCCCGGCCCAAGAGAGATCTGATCTTGGAAGAAAATACAGAGAAGTTTGGGGAGAGTGTAGTTCAACTCATAAGGAACATCTATCTGAGGAAATGCCTTGGTGATAATGCAAGAAAAGCTGTCGAAGACAACTACAGCTGGGTGAAGAACTTGGGCAAGTTAGACGAAGTCATGTCACCTTAGGTTTCCTCTATTTGCAAGACTTGCACCTCCTCCTTTTAGGTTCTCCAGATGATAGAGAATGGGCGACCGTTAATAGTGCATATCATTCGTCGGCTTAGCATGGGTGGTTTGGAAAATGGATTGGTCAATTTAATCAACCATATGGATCCGGCGCGCTATCGTCACGCTATCTTATGCCTGAAGGATTACAACGAGTTTTCTGAGCGGATTATACGAGAGGACGTAGATGTCATCGCTCTGAACAAACGAGAGGGACAGGATTTAAGTGTCCATATCCGGTTGTGGAGAGTTCTTCGAAAATTGCAACCTGCCATTGTCCATACGCGTAATCTCCCGGGATTGGAATATCTGGTTCCCTCTACATTCGCCGGCGTACCAGCACGGATTCATGGCGAACACGGACGTGATATCTACGACCTGGATGGTTTGAATAAAAGATATATCCTGCTTCGTAAGCTTGTAAACCCTTTTACTCATCAATACATTGCGGTAAGCGGGGAGCTTGCGAATTGGCTGATTCGGAGTGTGGGCATCCGTCCTGATCGGGTGACGCAAATTTATAATGGAGTTGACCTCAAACGGTTTCATCCCCGTGATGGCGCGCGACCTTCGTTGGGACCACCGGACTTTGCATCCGCAGAAAACCTGGTTATAGGGACGGTGGGTAGAATGGAAACGGTCAAGAACCAGCTTACATTGGTCCAGGCCTTCCTGCAGCTTCTTGATCAAGAACCGAAAGCCCGAGAAAGGTTAAGGTTAGTTATCATAGGTAATGGTCCATTGCGGTTGGAGGCTGAAAAGCTATTGAAGGATGCGAAAGCGGACCGTCTTGCATGGCTACCTGGAGAGCGAGATGATGTCCCTGCGATCATGCGATCTTTGGATCTATTTGTCCTGCCCTCTCTTAGAGAGGGAATTTCTAATACGATTCTTGAGGCGATGGCTAGTGGCCTACCCGTCGTGGCTACCCGGGTAGGAGGAAACCCTGAATTAGTCGAAGAGCGGAAAACTGGATTACTGAATCCCCCTGCAAATTCGATACCTTTGGCTGAAGCTATTCGATCCTATCTTCTACATCCGGAATTACTGTCTATCCATGGCCAAGCGGGCCGAAAACGAGCAGAAGAGTGCTTTAGTTTAGAGAAAATGGTAAGTGGATATACGGCTGTTTATGATAAATTGCTGGAGCGAAGGAAAAGGGCGGATAGATAAATGGGTGAAGGAGCCGAATGGGTGAACAAATATTTGCTGGTTCACTACTTACCCATTCAGTTACCATGGAAGGAAGAGCGTTGATATGTGCGGCATCTGCGGAATCTACAATTTCAAGACTAAAGAGCCGGTTCGTTCCACTCAGCTCAAAGACATGGCAGATACGATGGTCCACCGCGGACCGGATGACGAAGGCTTCTATATTTCGGGAGAAACGGGTCTCGGACATCGGAGGCTCTCTATCATTGATCTTGGAGGCGGGCATCAACCCATGTCCAATGAGGATGGGACCGTATGGGTCGTTTTTAATGGGGAAATTTATAATTTTACAGAGTTGTATGATGTCCTGGTAGGAAAAGGGCACATCTTTAAAACCCGGTCTGATACGGAAGTCATTATTCATCTGTACGAAGAAAAGGGTGAAGAGTGTTTTCAATATTTTCGTGGAATGTTTGCGATGGCCATCTGGGATGAGAAGCATAAAAAGCTTCTTCTCGCTCGCGATAGGGTTGGTAAGAAGCCGCTTTTCTACTTCTATGATGGAGATCGCATTGTCTTTGCCTCAGAATTAAAGGCGATTCTAAAAGCACCGGATATTCCAAGAGAGATTGATCTTGAAGCCCTTTCGGATTACTTTTCTTTCTTTTACATTCCAGTGCCAAAATCCATCTACAAAAAGATCCGTAAGATTCGTCCTGGCCATTATGCTCTTATTGATGATAATGGAATTCGAGAATCGGAATACTGGGATATTAGCTTCGCTCATCCCGTTGAACTTTCCGAAGAGAAATGGTGTGAAAAGCTCCTTGAGGTTTATCAGGAGGCGGTTCGAATTCGTTTGAGTGAGTGACGTGCCTCTCGGAACTTTTCTCTCCGGAGGCGTGGATTCCTCATCGGTGGTTGCATTAATGAGCCAGATAAAGAAGGAACCTGTTCAGACCTCCTCCATTGGTTTTGATGAACAAGAGTTCAATGAGCTTATTTACGCAAGGGAGGTATCGTCTCTATTTAACACCGATCATCACGAAAGGATTGTGCGACCTGATGCAGTAGGAATTGTCGAGAAACTTGCCTGGCATTATGATGAACCTTTTGCGGATTCTTCAGCGGTCCCCACCTACTATGTCTCGAAGGTTGCCCGCGAAAAGGTCACCGTCGCACTGTCTGGAGACGGAGGCGATGAGAATTTCGCAGGCTACCGGCGTTATTATTTTGATCGTCAAGAAAATAAATTGCGGTCCTTCTTACCATTGGGTATTCGGCGACCAATTTTCGGCACATTAGCATCCCTTTATCCAAAGGCAGATTGGGCGCCAAGGATCTTTCGCGCGAAATCAACCTTCGAGTCTCTTTCGTGTTCACCCCTTGAGGGATATTTTCGATCGGTTTCGGTCTTTCGTCCCGAACAAAAGCAGAAATTACTGCATCCGGATGTTCATAAAGCATTAGCCGGGTATAATTCTTCGGATGTATTTAAATTTTACTATGACAAGGCTGATACCGATGATCCGCTATCTCGCATTCAGTACCTGGATATCAAGACCTATCTTACGGATGATATCCTTGCAAAAGTGGATCGGGCAAGCATGGCTAACTCATTGGAAGTTCGTGCACCTATTCTCGATCACAAATTCATGGAGCTCGCTGCTACGATTCCGTCTTCGCTTAAACTTCAGGGAAGAAATGGCAAGTACATTTTCAAAAAAACCCTTGAAGGAGTTCTTCCGAAGGAAATTTTATATCGAAACAAGATGGGATTCGGCGTGCCATTGGCACGGTGGTTCCGTAAAGAATTAAAAGACTTGGCCTACGAGACTATTTTCAATAATACCCGTGATGACTTTTTTCAAAAATCTACGATCGAACAGATTTGGAAGCAACATCAAAGTGGGCTCCGTGACCGTTCAACACCCTTGTGGACTCTTTTTATGTTTCGACTATGGCAAAGGATTTTTTCGTAAGTACGAGACGATGGAATGAGGGAATATTTTGAATGTTGTTTAGATATTTATTCTTATAACGCTTTGCGCGATGCTCAGGGTCATGAAAGTACTTACCTTTACTACGTTATATCCTAACAATATCTGGCCAAATAACGGTGTTTTCATTCAGGAACGAATGACTCATTTCGCCAGGTTGAACGGATGCAAAGTCATAGTGGTTGCGCCTGTTCCTTATTTTCCGCCGATTAACCTCAGTCACAGATGGCTATTCTCTCAGGTAACGCAACAAGAAATTATAGAAGGGCTTGAAGTGTATCATCCTCGGTACTTTATGACGCCTAAGGTGGGAATGGTTTTTTACGGTTTGATGATGTTTCTGTCGGCGCTTCCTGTTTTGAAAAAGATCCAGATGGATTTTGATTTAATAGACGCGCATTATGTCTATCCGGACGGATTTGCGGCGACTTTATTGGGCAAGTTTTTCAAGAAGCCTGTGGTGGTGTCAGCAAGGGGCAGCGATATTAATCTCTATGGAGAATTTCCGATCATCCGAAGATTCCTTAGGCACACTCTTTTAAAGGCAAATAGGGTAGTAGCTGTATGCGAGGCTCTGAAAAGAGGAATCATCCAGTTAGGAGTGCCAGAAGAAAAAGTGTCAGTTATTCCGAATGGAGTGGATAGTTACAAATTTTTCCCGACTCCGAGAGAAGAAGTTCGAAGAAGGTTAAAACTCCCGGACAAGAAGATTATTCTTTCAGCTGGGCATCTGACACCCAATAAAGGATTTGATTATCTAATCAAGGCACTCAAAATCCTCCGAACAGACTTTGACGAGAAAAGTATCTATCTGGTAATCGTGGGGGAAGGAAAGTTTCGGAAAGAGCTCGAAAAAATTATTTCTATGCTTAATCTTGGGGAACACGTAAGATTAGCAGGTATCATCCCTCATAAGGAAATGGGTGATTGGTATAGCGCGGCGGATCTCTTCTGCCTCGCAAGTGGTCAAGAAGGCTGGCCGAATGTAATTCTTGAATCCTTAGCCTGTGGAACACCAGTGGTCGCAACTTCTGCCGGAGGCATTCCTGAGATTATTAGCTCTAACGGGGTCGGAATCTTAGCTGAAAGGACGGAACAGGATATTGCCGGAAAGATTTCTATTGCGTTGAAACAATCATGGAATCGGGAAGAAATTGTGAAATTCGCCGAAAAATATACTTGGAATCAAGTTGCCCTGCGCGTTTACGATGTTTTCAAATCGGTATTGAATAAGAAATATTCCAGCTCATCCACGCATTAACTCATTCACATTTATAGGTCCATTCACCCATGAAACTAATGCTCGTTGCCGGTGCTCGCCCCAACTTTATGAAAATCGCCTCCATCATCGATGCGATAAGAGAGCGCAACGATTCAATTGAAAACTCAAAACTCAAAATTCAACATTTATTAGTGCATACCGGTCAGCATTACGATGATTCAATGTCAGAAGCTTTTTTCAGAGACTTAAATTTGCCTAAGCCGGATATTTACTTAGAAGTAGGGTCCGGGACCCATGCTGCCCAGACTGCCGAAATTATGAAGCGTTTTGAGCCAGTGCTGTTGGAGCATCAACCCGATGTTGTTATCGTCGTGGGTGATGTCAACTCAACCGTCGGTTGCGCCCTCGTCGCCTCTAAAATTACCTATCCAACATCCGGCAGCCGGAAACGAGCAACAAGCAACCGGAATCGACCTTTGGTCGCCCACGTTGAAGCCGGACTTCGATCTTTTGATCGCACCATGCCCGAGGAAATCAATCGACTTCTAACGGATGCCGTCTCAGATTTCCTTTTTACGACTGAAGAAAGTGCCAATGAGAATTTAAGGCGTGAAGGTGTTCCTAAAGATAGGGTTTTCTTTGTCGGAAATACCATGATCGATACGCTCCTTAAACACAAGGAAATGGCACAGAAATCGACTATTCTTAATAAGCTTGGCCTTTCAACCAGGAACCAGCAACCAGCGACCGGCAACCGGATACTTCCTTACGCTGTCCTCACCCTCCACCGTCCATCAAATGTTGACAATAAGGAGACGTTCCGGAATATATTGGAAGCTTTGAAGGAAGTAGCCAAAGATCTTCCTGTTATCTTCCCGGCCCATCCTCGAACATTAAACCGCATCAGGGAATTCGGCCTTGAAAACTATTTTCATTTTCCGTCTCAGCCTTTAACCCTCAGTTCACAGTCCAAAGCTGTGCGACCTAATTCCACCAAGCTTCAGCCTCAGAGCTCCAAGGGTGTTGGCTCACTTGCCTCCAACCTTCAACCTCTAGCCTGCGGTCTCCACTGCGTGGAGCCGCTTGGTTATCTCGATTTTCTCTGCCTGATGTCAAATTCAAAGCTTGTTTTAACTGATTCCGGTGGGATGCAAGAGGAAACCACGGTATTAGGCATTCCTTGTATTACCTTAAGGGAGAATACGGAGCGCCCGGTGACCATCGCTTTCGGCACGAATACCCTTGCCGGAATTCAAAAAGACCAAATTATCAGCGCAGCTCTCTCGGCATTAAGGAAATATGATTCTATATCATCCAATACCGTGTTTAACACTCAGCACTCAACACTCGGCACTCAACACTCATTGTGTCCTCCTCTATGGGATGGAAAAGCAGGTCAACGAATTGTTAGTATTTTAGTCGATAGTCTATTAGATTCTTAGTCAAGCAACTAACAACCAGCAACTAGCGACGGGCCGCCAGCATCCAGAAACTGGCAACCAGTAACTAGCATCCAGCAACCAGCAACCAAAAAATGAAAATCCTTCATATTCTTGATCATAGTTTACCTCTCCAGAGTGGATATTCATTTCGAAGCCAGAATATTTTTAAAGCCCAACGCAAGAGAGGATGGGAGCCGGTTATCGTCACTTCTCCAAAACATGAAGAAAGCTGGCAAGGTCATTCTGAACGAGAGGAAATGATAGACGGATTTCGTTATTACCGGACTGGAACCGTTTCCCATGGTAGTTTTCCTATTGCCAATGAAGTTCATTTAATGAGGACTTTAACGAAACGTATTGAGGAAGTCATCAAAATAGAAAAACCGGATGTTTTGCATGCGCACTCGCCCATCCTGAACGGAATTCCCGCTCTTTGGGCAGGACATAAATTGGGTATTCCTGTGGTCTACGAGATAAGGGCCTTTTGGGAAGACGCAGCCGTGGATCACGGCACTTACAGTCAAAATTCGTGGAAATACAAACTTGTGAAAACTTTGGAAAAATGGGTCTGTCTTAAAGCTAAAAGTGTTGCAGTACTTTGTGAAGGATTGAAAGAAGATCTGATAAGAAGAGGAATCCCCTCCGAAAAACTCACAGTGGTTTTCAATGGAGTCAATGTGGAGGATTTTAATTCTTGTGAACCTGACCAAGAGTATAGAAAGGCCTGGGGGCTTTCAGGGAAAAAAGTTATTGGGTTTGTTGGGTCTTTCTATCGCTATGAGGGACTGGACCTGCTTCTTGATGCGTTCGCCAAACTTGCCGAATACGGATCTGATTTAGTACTTTTGTTGGTAGGTGGAGGAGAGACGGATAAAGAATTACGGGTCAAAGTGAGGGAATTACGCTTGGAAGGCAGAGTATTAATGCCCGGTCGTATTCCCCACGAGCGTATACCCGGAGTTTACGCCCTGCTTGATGTCCTGGCTTACCCTCGTTACTCCATGCGCCTTACCGAGCTTGTAACCCCACTCAAACCTCTTGAGGCTATGGCTATGGGAAAAGCTTTGGTAGCAAGCGACGTCGGAGGACACCGTGAACTCATTCGGCATGGGCATACGGGGCTTCTCTTTCCCGCAGGAAATGTTTCATCCTTAACCGATACACTAAAATGTCTTATAGAGGATGGGCGATTGCGACAGGATCTTGAGAGGCAAGGATTAGCTTGGGTTCAACAAGAGCATCATTGGGATAAAACCACGGCTGTTTATGAGGAGTTTTATACCCAAGCCCTAGGGAGAAAAACTTTTCCTGAATTGGTGCACTAAATTGGGAAACTTTCTGGTCATCAGTTCGGAGAAAAAAGTTAACGATGAGGCCACCGGGCTCTTTCGTTCCGGGTTGGAGTTTGCTAAATATATCAAATCTCAGGTGCCAAGCAGGATGATAGAGATAGATTGGGCGCATGCCGCATCATTCCCCCGCCAGAATGGTTCTGGCACACCCATTGTCACCGACCAAACAACAGGAAGCTGGCTAGTCGCAATTGGAACCTGGTTTCACACCGAAGGCTACGGAGCTGGTGAGGAATCTCAGGCCCTGAACCGATACCTTGAAGTGGGCGCGAATCGACTCGCTCGGGAACTGGAGGGTTTTTTTGTCTTCGTCATTGGAGATGCAAGGACCCGCGAAACAATTGTCCTTACAGATCTCATAGGCAGTTGTCACTGTTTTGTCAGGTTGTGGAAAAATATGGTTGCTTTGTCCGGTTCTTCGCTGCTTCTGGCAGGCCTTGGGGACTTCAACTTGGATCCGGTTGGCTGCCAGGAATTCCTTTACACTGGGGTCATCTACGAAGATCGGACCATTTACCGTGAGGTCCGCAAGCTGGGGCCAGCCAGTATTTTCACGATTTTCAGAAGGTGTTCTGAAATCTCGGCAGCGTTACTGGCAAATAACGGATATTGCCCCGGAATCACTGGATGGTAAACCTGCGGTAAAAGCATTGGCTGAGACACTCGTTCACGCCGCAAAGAGAGTGGGACACGTCTTCGAGCGTCCCGTTTGCGACTTGACCGGCGGCTACGATTCCAGGGCAGTCGTTGCTGCCTTCAAAATGGCAGAGGTGCCGTTTTCGACGACTGTGTCCGGCCCTGTGGAAAGCCTCGATGTAATCGTTTCACGCAAACTGGCTGAGTCTTCTGGGCTTACCAAATTTGCATCTAACGTCGCAAGGGGACGTGACATTTGAAAAGGCAAAGAAGGCTTTATCATTAACTGATGGAGAATACGATATCGTCGAATATTCCCGCGTCTCAGAAACCCACCAAGCTCTTTCTGAACACTTTGACATAAGCGTTAACGGCTCGTTTGGTGAGGTTGCGCGTGGCTACTGGTGGGAACTGCTCTTCCCACAGATTGGAAAGCGTCGCAGACTGGATGCAGAGAAGCTTGCGAGACTACGTTATGCTGCCCAAAGTTTCGAGCCCTCGATATTTCCGCCGGATACGAGGTTAGACCTTATTCCACATTTTGCCAGTGTCATTGAACAGACCAATGCGGGACTCGCTAACCTTCCTAATACTATGCAAATGGATCATGCTTACCTCATGATGCGAATGCAACGGTGGCAAGGGAGAATCGCCAGCAGCACGAATCAGATTTGGCCATGTTTCTCATTGTTTATTTTCCGATCCGTGTTAGAAACAATATTGATGGTTAAAGCAAACCTCCGGCGGCGCAGCCTTCTGATCCGGCGGATGTTGGCGGAGTTCGAACCGAGATTAGCGGAATTTCCGCTTGAACATGGGTTTCCAGCGTTGCCATTAACGTGGAAAAATTTTTATCGTTTTTGGCCTATCGTCGGATACTACAGGAAGAGAATAATGGCTAAAGCCTTCCAGAAGGCTGGATGGAGACGAGCATCATCGCTGCCCGCTGCCAGAGCCAATTACCTCCGAGATTTAGATCTTTGGAAAGAGGAAGAAGTTCGAGATCTCTTGGATCCTGGGAAAATGAGGTTGGGTTGCCTGGGGGACAAAAAGGCATTGGACAATTTCTTGTCGGATTCGAAGAAGCAAGATTTTAAATTTAATGACCAGTGGACCAGGATGCTGACGCTGGAATACACGCTTCATGTCTTAACAGTTTGCTGAAAAATGGCCATCTGCTGCGTTTGCCTCATCCTTCGTCGTTGCGGCGTACCGATAAGTACGCCTCACTTCTCAGGATTTCGGGAGCCTTGCATCTGGCCCTTTTTGAGCAAACTGGGGAGTATGACTTTTTCAACATACTTTTAGAGGAACTAAAAACGGATACGGAATCTACAAATCACTTGGTCAAGCAAAGGTCTGTAAGGTGACCATGAAAAATTTGATGGAATGGCAGGAAACTTCTACCGGGACGTGACTGGCTAGGTGAAGTTTTATGAGCAAGTTAGGGAGAACAAAAAAAGAGCACTTTTAACCAATAGGAGATTAAATCAATATGAGAAGGTTGATAGGAAAGAGCATAATAATATTGGCAATGATTGTGCTATCACTTAGTTCAGGAAAATCTGATGCTCAGGAAGTGACCCCCAGGGATTATTTTGATCCAAGATATAAGGCAGCACTCGCTACAGTAGAGAAGTATCACCTTACCAAAGAGACTTTTTGGGCGGAATTTGAATCAAAACGGTACCATTACGCCCTTCTCGAGTTAGAGTTTGTTTTGCGTCATTTTCCAAACCATCCAAAAGCGCTGCAGTTAATGGAATTAGTTGCAAAAATGAGGAAGCAGCCGCATCTGGCCATTCCCTATTATGAAAAAGCAGTCAGATTATTTCCTCAGTATGCTTTCACCCACGCCCAATACGGGAATTACTTAGTGGACACCGGTCAGGCTGAGAAAGGAATAGAAAGACTGCAGAGGGCAATGAAATAGATCCAAAGTTGCCAGTAGCTTACTATTGGCTTTGGGATGCGTACACTAAAAATGGCAATGTGGAAATGGCGCGACAGATTGCTGAAAAAGCAAAAGAACTTGGCATCAACGTCCAGGAGAGGCCAAAGTAGCGAAAGGTGAGGCTCCGCGGGGTCGAACGGGTGAATAAATGAGTGGCATTTGCGGTATCGTTCTTAGTGATCGGAACAAACGGTTGAACCCAGGCGATCTGTCGCCAATGGTTCGAGCATTGGACTTCTCAGGGCAGGGCGAGGGTTTTTCAGTAATCCTGGGATCGGCAGCTATTGGGGCGCAGAGATTCCCGGGGCGACTGGCTGGGGCCGCTGAGATGGCTTTCAGATGAGAAATCTTTAGCCCTCGCCTTTCACGGGAATCTCTATAATCTGGAGGAATTGTTCCCTTTAAAGGAACAAGATCTCAATCCCCTTATCAGGACTTCTTGAACTCTATGTGAAGGAGGGCACTGCGTTCTTACAGCGGCTTCGGGGAGAATTTGTCCTTGGCGCTCTGGGATGGGCAAAGAGAGATTCTTTACTTGGCAACCGACCGGTTTCGTGTGCACCCGCTCTTCTATTATCACGACCCAGGAGAAAGCTGGTCTTTTCTTCCAGAATGAAAGGGATCTTGGCCTGCCCCTTTCCGGTAAGAAGGACGATCAATCCCGAGGCTATTGTGCATCTCGTGGCTTCTTCGATCATCCCCACGCCCAAGACGATATTTGAAGAAGTAAAAAAAATTCCAGCAGGACATCTTCTGACTTACGGAAGAGGAGAGGTCAGAACGGAGCCTTATTGGGAGATCAGCTTTCTTGATCCCAGCAAGGAAAGCGAATCAACGCTTGCCCAAGAATTCAGAAAACACTTGACCGAAGCAATCTCCATTTGCTTACCAGTGGATAAAACCTCAAACCATATCGGAACATTCTTAAGTGGCGGAGTGGATAGCAGTACAGTGACGGGAATACTCACTCAGGTACTGAAACACCCCATAAAGGCATTCTCCATCGGTTTTGATGAGCAGAGGTTTAATGAAATCAATTATGCCAGGGTGGCAGCTCGATCCTTCGAATCGGAGCATTATGAGTATTTTGTTACGCCCAAGGACACCTTAGATGCGATTCCCATATTAATCGATGCCTTTGACGAGCCATTTGCCAATGCTTCGGCGGTTCCAGCTTACTATTGCGCAAAAATGGCGAAAGACCACGGGGTGAATATTCTTTATGCGGGAGATGGAGGAGATGAGCTTTTTGCAGGGAATGAACGGTATGGCACGCAGCATCTCTTTGAATACTACCATAAGATTCCTCGATGGGTTCGGGAGCCGCTTGTGGAGCCGATGGTCTTTACACTGGCTGATGGATTGAAGTGGAAATTGTTCATAAAAGGCAAAAAATATATTCAGAGGGCATGCATTCCCTACCCTGAGCGTATTTGCTCCTACGACTTTTTTAACATCGTGCCGATGGCAGAGTTTCTTGATGACCGCATGCTTGATGTCGTGGGAAAGGAGTTCAATCCTTACGGAATATTCACTGATTATTATTTTGAGGCGCCCGCAAAAAACAATCTGGACAGACATCTTTACATCGACTGGAGGCTGACACTCTCCGACAATGATTTAATTAAGGTTACTCGGATGACAGAAACAGCCGGTATCACAGCACGTTATCCCTTTCTCGACACCCCATTAGTGGAGTTTTCCGTCAGGGTGCCAGCTCATATTAAAATGCGAGGTACGAAACTTCGGACTTTCCAAAAGAAAGCTTACGCCGATTTGCTTCCTTTAGAAATTCGAAGAAAGAAAAAGCATGGATTCGGATTGCCCATACCGGTCTGGTTGAGAACAGATAAAAGGCTTAACGAGATGATGCATGACCTTGTGCTAAGTCCCGGGAGTATTCAACGAGGTTATTTTAAAAGAAAAGCCCTCGAAAACCTTGTAAAAGAACACAGCGTTGAGGAAACTTCTTTTTACGGGACGATCCTTTGGAATCTGATGGTCTTGGAGCTGTGGCAGCGCAAGTATCGGCAATAAGATACGATATCAGAGAAATGTTAGCCATTGAGGAGATCACGTCTGGAGCACAACTAATGGCCCTTCAAGCCGGTTGGGATACCTTGCTAAAGCAGAGCGGGGAGCATTCCCCATTTTTGACACATGAATGGTTTCGTTGCTGCTTTGCGGCCTATTCTCGTGGAAAAGACATATTCATCCTTGCCGTAAGAGATGGGTTCGAATTTAATTGGGATTGTTCCATTGTGGCGACAGCAGGATGTTTTCCGTAGGATCCCGATAAGAAAAATCGGATTTATGACCTGTCCTGACACTCAGGTCGTCAGACTTCATTGTTGAAGACAGCAGACGTTCAGAGGTTCTGATGGCTTTTCTCGACTACATGTTTCAAAAGAGAAAAGGCGCGTGGGATATGTTGACTCTTGAACAATGGCCAGTCGAATCAATCAACTTTAAGACCTTACAGGCAATCCTTCAGGGACAAAGAAGAAAATTCTTTACGGGCATTTGGTCTGTGACCCCGTACATCCGGATAAAGGGAGAGTGGGAGCCTTTTTTGCAGAGTCTTTCTGTTCGCTTCAGAAAGACTCGCCGGAATATCACCAACCGCATCGCGAAACTGAACAAAGTTGAGATTCAATGCTCCCGTGAGGATCCGACCGGATCAGTCTTTAAGGATGTCGTTGCTGTGTCCGGAAAAAGCTGGAAGCAGGAAGAGGGCATTGCAATCACGAGCCGAGAAGAAACAAACCGGTTTTTTGCGGCGTTGACCGACGCTGCAGGCCCTAATGGTTTACTGCTGATCTGGATCTTGAAAGTGGACGGAACTCCGATCGCCATGGAGTATGATCTGGAGGCCGATGGAAAGGTGTACGCCCTGAGGGCAGACTTTGACGAGGCTTACAAAGAATACTCCCCGGGTGCTTATCTAGAATACCAAATTGTAAAAAGCCTGTTTGAGGAGGGATATCAGGAATATAATAGTGGCCCTGGCCTCAACGCCTATAAACTTCAGTGGACCGATCAGTTTCGGGAAAATAAGGCGTTGCATATATGCAATGACAACCTCAAGGGGTGGATCATTTGGGGGTTGCAAAATAAATTGATCCCTTTCTTGCGGCGGATAAGAAACCTAAGTATGCGAACCAGCTGAAATAAATCAAGTCCGGAACCTGGCTGGCACTTTTTGAAACAAAGATTGCTAAAATTCATTCTCAGATTTCTGGTCGGTGTAGGTTTTCTGCGGGCTCTTCTATCCGTTGTTGAAAGATGGGAGCTGAAAACAGGGGCAAATCGGCGGCCAATCTTTCCCTTTGTAAAAAGACAGAGGAACCGCAAATTCGAAATTCTACGATACCATCGGGTGAATGATGAGAACGATCCTATCTTCGGTGCTGTTCCCGTGAAGATGTTTCAAAAGCAAATGGAGATCTTAGCTGAGCATTTCAATGTGCTGCCATTGGAAGAATTAGTGGAGCGAACCCTCCATCGTGATATCCCGCCTGCGGCAATTGCAATTACATTTGACGATGGCTACCGGGATAATTATGAGAATTCCTTTCCCATCCTCAAACGGCTTGGCTTGCCAGCCACAATCTTTCTTGCCACAGGACCTTTGGAATCCGGCGTGTCCGCTTTGGCATGATTTGGTCTTTGAAGCCTTCCGAATTACCAATGCTGAATTTGTTTCTGTTGATGGAAGGAACTATCCCTTAAGAACGGCTGTCCAAAAGGGTACTGCCTTGTTCGCTTTTCGGGAATATCTTCGGATGTATGATTACCGGAGCTGGGGAAACCTTATTGAACAATTGATAGCCAGGTTAGGAGTACTTCCAGCTTCGATGAGCAACCGGGCGCAGAAATTGAGTTGGGATGAAATAAAGGAGATGTCGAAGAACGACATAACCTTCGGTGCCCATACGGTGACCCACCCTATTTTAACCCGAATGTCGTTGGCGGAGGCAGCGGAGGAGATTAAGGCTTCCAAGGAGGCAATCGAAGAGAAACTGAAATCTCCGGTCAGGGTTTTTGCATATCCGAACGGGAGGCAGGATGATTTTAATGAGTCGATAAAACAAGTCCTTAAGGAGGCTGGTTTTCTGTGCGCCACGACCATCCTTTGGGGAACCAACAGTATCGATACGGATCCTTTCGAATTGCGACGGATAGGGATTTGGGATACGGATACGAACAGATACGCCTTAAAGCTGGGATGGTATAAGTTCGTTTCGTAGGCCTGCTATTGTTACACTGCCAAATACATAGGGTAAACGATCCGAATTAACTGGTATGGACCTTAATACTCAAGTCATCAAATCTACCGTATGGTACGTCGCGACACGGCTCTGGACACAGTTGCTCTCGTGGGCGGTAACTCTCGTTCTGGCACGACTTCTCACTCCAAAGGATTATGGTCTGTTTGCCATGTCATTGGCAGTTGTCGCATTTTTAGAGCTTTTTCAGGAGTTTGGATTGGGTGTTGCAATTATCCAGCGTCCAAGCATGACCAAACAACAGCTTAACACCATGTTCTGGATTGTTTCTACTGCAAGCCTCGCAATCGTAGTAGTGGCATTCCTTGGTGCCGGACTTGTTGCTACGTTTTACCGGGAGCCTCGCCTCGTTTGGATGGTCCGGATCCTCAGTTTGACTTTTCTGCTGAATTCCCTTGGAATGGTTCCTTATAATCTCCTTACGAAGGAGATTGATTTCAAGCACCGTTCTCTTGCAGAGGGCTTTGGCGTCGTCACATCAGCGGGTGTCGCCATTATTCTTGCTTATCTAAGCTACGGTGTTTGGGCTCTGGTATTGGGCCAGCTCGCCAAAGCGGTTGTCCGGAACATCTCAATGACCATCTTTTGCGGATGGTTTCCCGGCTTTGAGATTTCCCTTTCAGGGATGAAGGGAATTATGAAATTCGGCCTCCAAATTGCAGGAGCAAGTGGGATCTCAACGCTTTCTGAAGTGGCGAATACATCGATCATCGGGCGATTCTTAGGAGGATCTAACCTGGGCTTTTATTCAATGGCTGAAAGTCTGGGAAAGAGCAATCCACTCCATAGGCTTTCAACAGCCGTGATCAACCAGCTATCTCTCCCCATCTTCTCCAGGCTTCAACACGATAGCCGAGCAGTTGCAGGAAATACTTCCTGAGAATAACGAAATACCTTGCAGTTATTTCCCTTCCTTTGCAGATTGGAATGGCACTTGTCGCCAAAGACCTGATCCATGTGCTGCTTTCAGAGAAATGGCTTCCAATGGCGGGAATCCTTCAAATCTTCTCCCTTGGCGGCGTTCTTTATATTCTCCCTCTTCCTTCAGCTCCGGTGTTAACCGCAAGGGGTAAGTCGGATACTCTGTTAAAGATTTTCAGGTATATCAGCTTTTGTGATAATTATTGCCTTTTTCATAGGAAGTCAATTCGGGCTGAACGGAGTAGCCGTTAGTTGGATTATCGCTTTACCCAATACTTCAGACTCTATTTGCTGTCACTGAGCCTGAGGGAATTAGGTCTCACAATGCGGGAATATGTAGAGAACATATCCTCCCCATTAATGGCGACTGTAGCAATGACCGTTATCGTCCTCCTATTGGGAATTGTCACTCCTGCGCATACCGGAGCTCTAGGCCGGTTGATTCTTGACGTGAGTGCGGGGGCTGCATCATACTTCATGGTTCTCTTTTTGATCGACAGGGAATTCGGTTCTGACGTAAAGTATATTACTCGGGAGCTGCTTTCAGTTTCTCGGTCGTAGCAGGATTTCGAGCACATGTTGCTGCTGATGCTCGATAGGATATTCATTTCAATGACACTGCGAGCCGGTTTAAAGGGAAGATGGTTGTCATAACGCTCGCGTGGATGGGCGCAGGAATAATAATGGCCACACAAGAACATTGTTGTGGATTACCCATAGCAAGGTAAAGTTTGCTGGCCACTACGAAGAGATCTACATTAGCCCTGAGGCGGAAGTGACTATTCAGAGGAATTTAGATGATCTGTGATTTTGAAACCTACCATGGATCGCCCCCGAATAATTGGGACGAAATAGTACATCGATTAGGGGGATCCGTTTTCCACAGTACGTTTTGGGCGGAATATCAGAGAAAGATCCAAAATGTTCAACCGATATTTATCCTGTCGCGTGATGAAAAGGGTGAAGAGTGTGCGGCAGCGGTGGCTCTTTTCAGGCAATCCCGGAGAAAAGTTGTTTCGTGGATTCTCCGAGATATTTCACTGACTGCCCATCCCTGCGTTCGGGATCAAGCAGGGGACACAGCTATCGAATTTATGCAAAGGTGCGAAGGGTTGGCGCAGGGCACTTAGATGTTCCCGTATGACCATTGAATCGTTCATGAGTGGCAGAAGCTCTTTTGTTCCATCCGAGTGTGGGTATTTGGAAACTGGGCGATTGGAGTTTTCTGTAAATCTCTCGGAAGATATAGATAGCCTTTGGGGGAATCTCGGCAAGGACCAGCGTGAGAAGATCAAACGCCTTAAACGAGAGGGTGTTGCAATTGAGATTGGAAATACATTGGAGGATCTTCAGGGGCTTCGGTCTGCTCGAGAAGCTACTCAAGCTAAGAGGTTCCTTCACGGACAGGGATATCAACTTTCCGGGGATGATAAATTCTATGAATCAATTCATGAATATCTTATTAAAAGAGGAGTTGCTACCCTTTTTGTAGCGAGACATAAAAGCGAGATAATTGCAGCACTCTTTTTCATGACTTTCAATAAAAAGGCATGTTCTGTCTTCAGTGGCAGCACGGATCTTGGTTATAAATTCGGCGCCCAGAGTGGACTTTTCTGGACAGCAGTGGAAACATTTAAATCTCAAGGATTTGAGGAATTGAATCGTGGCGGGGTTCCAGCTTCAGCTGTAAGTGAATCCGATCCCCTTCATGGCATTTATCTCTTTAAGCTACGTCTTGGAACCACAGCTCTACTGTGTCGATCTGGAGAAAAGGTTCTGAGCCCATTTGCGGACCGGTTGACCAGGCTTCGGAACAAGTTGCGAACTTTGAGAAAAACCACATAGACAGTTGTTTTAATGAAATCTCGGTAGGCGCTCGCAGAGTAATATATTTTCGAAATGGGTTTCAATCTTCAGATCGAAATGACCCCTACGGAAAATTCGCTCATACTCATACCGTGTGCCCTTATTGCGTGCCGTACTGGAACCGCGTCCACTTACCGGGCAATGATCAGGTGTTTTCTGAGGATGGAGGTTATTGATGGCCCGGATGTAGACCACTTAATGGAGCGCCTTAGGCAGATTTTTCTCTGTGCCGGCCGTGATACCCTGTAGAAGTGGTAGAGTTGCAATCGAATTAGCACTTCGTGCTTCTGGCGTTTCCAAAGGGGACGAGGTTGCTGTTCCGACATTCTGCTGTACGAGCGTAATTCCTCCTATTTTACGATCTGTCGGAGCCATACCCGATTCTGACTGATCGTGGGCGAGGAATTAAGTCTGACGTCCTGAGACGTTGACTGCTGCTCTTTCTTCTAAGACCAAGGCAGTGATTGTCCCTCATCTATTTGGAAACCTCCATAGAAATTAAGAAATTACGAAATTGTGGAGAGGTGTCGCTCACGATCGAGGGACATCGTCATAGGAAACGACGCGGCACGGAGCCTTTGGCGCGACGCTCGATGCGACGGCCGCTCGGCACTTTCGGAGATGCGGGCGTGGTGAGCTTCGGCAATGGTAAAGTCTGTTTCGGAACCGGAGGCGGAGTACTGGCTGTCCGGAAGACCCGATATCCTGGAGCGGGCTAGGCAGGTGAAGCTCAGTCCCGGGGTACTCCTTCTTACGAGGGGCACTCGACGGTTTGGTCGACACTTATCTGGAGGAGGTGGCGTCAATGGTCACTCCCATTGCAGGCTGTTATCTCGCGGGGTAACACGGCCCAGAAGTAAGGAGAGCCAACCATATCTCAAGGAGACAATGAGAAATCTGGATGCTGCTATTGCCCTAACACTTCTGGATACTCTGGAGAATAACATACACGCCAGACGCGAGGGTGTTTCCGGATACCGAGAGTTTTTGAAGGAGAACCCTCGATTGGCATTAGCATCCCGCATAGCGTTGGATCCGCATGTTTGAGACAAGTGATTCGTCGTGACCATTCATAGCGCAGAGAGATGTCATTAAGACTTTACGGGGCAGGGGTTATGAGGTTAGTGATAGCTATACGCCGCTTCAATCTGTTACCGGAGTATCGTAAAGTTGCTCGCTCTCCCTTGAAGGAATGCTGAGCGGACTTGGAATCAGCAATTTGTTCGAAGTTCCATGCGAGCCATCGGTTTCTTTGGATGAGGTGGCCAACATTTCTTCGATAGCTTCGTGAATGCATTACGGTAGGAAAGAGTATGATAGCTAATGAAGAGCTGCTTCACACCGCCCGTGAAGTGTTCCGAAAAGAGGGCCTCTCTGCTGTCCTGAGAGAGGTGATGTGGAAGGTCATAGTTGTGGAGACCTATGTGGCTTATCGATTCGATCTCCGTAATCCTCTGCCAGATCTCATGGAGGAATCTCCTCTTTCTGGTCCGCCAAGTAACGGAGGATGAATTTAAGCGGTTCCGGTGATGCCGCCTCCTTTCCCGCGCCAGGCAGAGGTTCGTGAACAAGTTCGGACTTGATCAGTGTTACGTGGGGATTGTGGGGAGGTGAGATTGCGTTTGTGGTCTGGATCTACTACCCACATGAAAGGGATCGAACTCCAACACGGTTTTGTCGACTGCGTAATGAGATGAGGTGGCTATCGCCAATGGTATAACTCTCCCGCAGTTTAGAGGGAAGGGTGTGTACCCTCGAGTGATGCGGGCGCTTCTCGAAAAGGTTCGAAACGAGAGGTTACCGCTATTGCTATGGATACATCGAAGTGGAAAAACTTGGCAGCACAAAGGGCAATTTCGAAAGTTAAGTTTGTAAAGGTTGGCAGGAGTTGGCGAATTCGATTGTTTTATCACTATCGTAAAGATCCGGGCGCAGGAATTTATATCCAGGGTCGTCTGTCGCATCCCTAAAATTATATGCGAAAACTTCGATTGGCTTTACATGATGCGCTGAATCTTTCCTATGGCCTGTTGTTTAGGCACTGAAAACTCACCTTGAAGGAGCAATGACCTGGCTGTGTCAGGCTCAGGACGCTACTGGCGGGCGCGGTGTTGCGCGGAGTTACTCGCTGCGATGGCAGAAAGATGCACAACCGGAGAGGTTGGCTCGGCGCATACCCGGAAACAACCGGATACATTATTCCGACCTTCTTCACTTTATGCGAATTTTGGTGGTGAGGAAATATACCGGGACCGGGCGATTCGAATGGCAGAATGGGAGGTCGAGGTACAGATGTCAAACGGTGCAGTGCAAGGAGGGACGATTGAATTTCCGCCCACCCCTGCCGTATTTAACACGGGACAAGTGCTCTTTGGTTGGTGCAGTGCTTACCAGGAGACTAAAGATGAGAAGTTTATCACCGCGATACAAAAAGCGGCGGACTTCCTGCTGAAGGCCCAGGATTCCGATGGTGCCTGGCGCAATCATGGCTCCGAGTACGCTCGGAAGGGAGTAAACTTATATGACGCTCGAACAGCCTGGGGATTGCTCGAAGCTTTTAAGATTACATGTGACGCACGTTATAGGGATTCTGCAAGCCATAACCTTGAGTTCGTACTTTCACGACAGTAACGCGAATGGTTGGTTCCCGGACTGTTGCCTTGACGACAACAATAACCCGCTGCTTCACACCATTGCCTATACCATGGAAGGCTTATTAGAAGCCGGAGTGATTCTAGAGGAATCCCGATACATAGAGGCTGCCCGTCGGGCTGCTGATGCTTTGCTTGGCAATCAGAAATCGGACGGGAGCTTAGCTGGGAGATTCAATGCCCAGTGGGCGCCGATCGGATATTGGAGTTGCCTCACAGGAGATGCTCAAACAGCTTTGGTGTGGTTTCGGCTTTTTCAATTGACCGGGGATAGTAAATACCTGAACGCAGCTCGCCGCATGAATAGATATCTGATGGGTACCCAAAACCTTGCCGCAATGGATTCGGGTATACGCGGGGGGATAAAAGGATCTCACCCCATCTGGGGCGAGTATGCCCCCTATGAGTTCCCTGAATTGGGCTTCTAAATTCTTTGCCGACGCTCTCTTGCTGGAGTTGAAGGTTTCAAGTGGATAATGGAACTGTGAAGCGAGTGCTCATGGTCGCATACCACTTTCCTCCTGAGGGAGGTGGCAGCGGGGTCTTACGAACGCTCAAATTCACCAAATACCTGCCTCGCCACGGCTGGATACCCCACGTTCTTACCCTCAAGCAGTCTTTTTACGTTGACAAGGACAATGGACTTCTGAGTGATGTTCCACCGGAGGCTGTTGTTCACAGGACTTTTGCCCTGGATAGCTCTCGGCATCTGGCCATAAGAGGGCGCTACCTGAGTCTTTTTTCCGTTCCTGATAGATTCGTTAGCTGGCTTCCCTTCGGTGTCCTGCGAGGGATGCGGTTGATCAGGAACGCAGGTATTGATGTTCTTTACTCTACAAGCCCACCGGCGACCGCCCACCTTATCGGCGGTGCGCTGAAAAGACTCACCGGCCTTCCATGGGTGGTTGATTTCAGGGATCCCTGGATTGAAGAGGGTTTCTTTCCAATCCGGGGAACGCTTCGTTATCGAGTTGAGTCCTTTTTGGAACGCCATGTCGTCCACCGTGCTGATCGCTTGATTTTTACGACTCCATACCTCCGGAAAGATTTTCTGTCTCGGTATCCAAATCTTTCACCAGATAAGGCAGCGGTCATCTATAATGGCTACGACGAAGCTGATTTTCAGCATTTGGATGGCCAGGTTCAAAATGACCGATTCGAGATAATCCACGCTGGCCTCGTAACTCCGGAGTTCCGTTCTCCATTCCCTCTGCTCAAGGCGATTGCCACCCTGGTGGCCGAAGGAAATTTACAGCCTGAAAAAATCAGGATAACTTTCCTGGGTGGGGGACCTTATTTAGTCTCTAAGAGGTTTACTGATACCATAAAAGATCTCAGGCTTAACGGGGCCGTTGAGGTGGCTGACCGAGTTTCTCATCGTCAAGCACTTCAGCGCCTGAGAAAGGCTGCTGTTCTTCTTCTCCTCCAGGCATCTGAGGATACCAGGTTCCTAATCCCTGCCAAGGCTTTTGAGTACCTCCGTATTGGGAGGCCGATCCTCGCTTTGACGCTCGAAGGTGCTACGGCAGATCTCTTCAAGGGAATGGACTACTGCTACGTTGTAAATCCGATCGACGAGTCGCGCTTACGAAATGCTATAATGTCATTGTACAAGTCGTGGTGTGAATCACCCGATAGGATTCAAGTGTCTCCTTCGATTCAACGATATGAGCGTAGCCTTCTTACTGCAGAACTGGCTCAACTCTTGGAGGAGGTTGTAGTCTGATTCACTGCTGTCCAAATTAGGCGGAATTTCTTGAAGGCTGGGTTGATTTCATTGGGCTTTGGGATTGATATGAGCCCCTTTTCAAGGCCAGGTTTCACCGCAGAGCCGCAGAGACCGCTGAGGAAGATTTCTTCTGCTCCAATCGGCCACCGGCTCAGAGAGCCTATGGCTCGGAGAGGAGACGGCGATTGGAGCAGAAACTCCATCCCGCGGGGAATAAGATGGGACTCTGTTTGCGGCTATGGCACATGATATAAGCCTTGTACTGAAGGGACAGAAACCTTTTTGTTTGGCGGCCTCTCACCGCCAAACAAAAAATATCTACTCTGCGTCCTCTGCGCCTTTGCGGTGAAAATTCTATTTTGGACAAGAATGAGTCTGATTACACAATTTTCTTACAAAGGGATTTGTTTACCCAATACCACAAAATCTTAACCACGTAGACTTATGCCCATACGAGACATTCTCCTCACAGTTGTTGTTTTCGGCTTGCTTCCTATCTGTTTATTAAGGCCATGGATCGGCGTACTGGTATGGTCGTGGATTGGCTATATGAACCCACACCGCTTGGCCTGGGGTTTTGCCCGTAATATCCCCTTCGCCTTTATGGTGGCGATTGCAGTAATGTTTGGTTTTCTCTTTACGAAAGACCGGTACTCGTTACCTCGAACAAGGGAAGTATTCCTCCTCTTACTCCTCTGGGCAACGTTCTTTCTCTCAACGCTATTTGCTGTCTATCCTGAAGATGCTTGGGAGCAACTGAACAAAGTTTCGAAAATCTTGCTCATGACATTTATGACGCTTCTGTTGTTCCAAGACCAGAAGAAAGTCACAATGCTTCTCTGGGTCATCGCTCTCTCTATCGGATTCTTTGGCCTGAAGGGAGGGATTTGGGGTGTACTTACCGGTGGTCAAAATATGGTCCTCGGTCCACCGGATTCGTTTATTGCAGGCAATACAGAGATTGGTCTTGCTCTGAATATGGTGTTGCCTATCCTTCTTTTCCTTAGACGTGAAACAAGCCGACGATGGCTGAGACATGTCTTGTTGGCGATGTTTGTGTTTTCCATCATTGCTATCCTGATTACTTATTCCCGGGGAGCACTTCTCGGGTTAGCTGCTGTTCTTTCTGTTCTTTTTTTAAAGAGCAGAGGTAAAGTGATTGTCTTGCTGATTCTATGTATGGGTTTTCTTCTTGCCACAATCAGTCTCTTCCGGAAAAATGGTTTGGAAGGATGGAGACTATAAAGACTTACGAACAAGATCGATCAGCGATGGGACGCTTGAGAGCATGGGAGATGGCATGGAATCTGGCCTTAGACCGGCCTCTCCTGGGCGCAGGGTTCCGAGCGTTCCAACCGGAAATGTATAAACAGTACCTTCCGGAATTTCCAGAATCGAGCAGAGATGCGCACAGTATCTTCTTTCAGGTTTTAGCTGAACATGGGTTTACAGGAATCATACTCTACATCATGCTCATATTGTCCACCTTTCTGAGCTTGAGACAGTTGATTCGAAAGTCTCGCAGGAAACCGTCACTTCAATGGATTTCCAGCTATGCACAGATGCTGGAGGCGAGTCTAATAGGATTCGTGGTAAGTGGAATGTTTCTTAGTCTGTCGTACTTTGACCTCTTTTTTCACCTCATCGCAATTGTGATTATCCTCAAACAACTTACCCGGGCTGAGGAACAAAAGCTCAATCTCGGGTTATTAAAAAACCGGGCTACCCGTGTTTCCGAGAGTTTGGCACAGAATGCTACAAGTTGATCTTTGGCTTGGAGAAGAATGAAAACTTTTGAAGAAGAGTGGAAAAGAAGGTTCGAGAGCTTTGCCCGAGACTACGAGGTTGACCACCTCATCTCCGGATGGTCAGACAATGGACTTAAGCAACGGCTTGCCTATGTTTAAACAGCTAATGAGAGGGCAAAAACTCCCTGTTCCAGCACAAATTTTAGACCTCGGCTGTGGAGCCGGAAACTATGTCCGCTTCCTCGCTGATATTGGACACAGGGTCGTTGGCCTTGACTACTCGCTCCCGAGCCTGCGTCGGGCGTCTGGCTGCGGACTCGAGAACAGATCTGGGCATTATGTCGGAGGAGATGCCTATCGCTTACCGTTTTGCAGTGAATATTTTGATTTAGTGATCTCAATCGGTGTTCTTCAGGCTTTAGGGAGCCCTGAGCGAGCCTTGGATGAGATGGTTCGAGTCCTCCGCCCGAAGGGGCTTCTTGTGATCGAGTTTCTCAATGCTTTTGAAGTTCGCTGCATTGGTGAGATCTGCGGTTGAAAAGCTGAGTGATAGGTTACCCAGAATCCACACTTATTCGTCTTTCGATGTTCAGCGTTGGCTCCTTAAGCGGGGCGTAAGATTCATTCAACGAACAGGAATCTATCTTCCCCCGCGGAGGATTCCATGGTTAGGTTGGATATTCAACGTGAAAGGTCTTGTTCGTTTATTGGAGGGTATTCCGGGCGTCTCCCTTGTGAGTGCTCATGCTTTTTTGTTTATCGGAAAGAAAGAAGGTGAGTGACCGCACGTCGGGCTGCAAGTTGTTCGTAAAACAGTTCATTTTCGTGCCTTATTGAATTGGGAGATTTCGTGGTGCGGCGGATGGAGCCGTATCAATTGAAATCCTTGGAGGTCTTGCATACCCGCCACCGACCAAATGGTCAAGGGTTTGCAAAGTTCTTTCAAACGCCCCTACGTCTGCCGGGCTGTCTCTTTGTACCCCCATAAAATCATCCGGGGGACGCCATGGCTCGATACCGTAACCCGAAGCATTGAGCAAGAGACTATCGGACGAGGGCCAGAGATCATAAGGAGGAGTTACCGCATTTACGAAGCAGGATGCACCGGTGCTGCAGGTAATATTGCGAACCATAGTTCCTGGGGGTAGGGAAGGGCGCAGCGCAGGAGTTCCAGTCTTGGGAAGAAATGCATTGAAAGCGATAACATTGCCACTTCCTGCTTGCCAGGCGGAGACATTGATCCCCGAATCATCATTGTTGATAAGGGTATTATGGACGATCCAGACATTTTTCTGCAGGTTACGTTCACCGTAATTCTGGACGCTGATCCCGCCATAGGCATTGCCAATGAGCGCATTGTTACGCACAATAGCCGGACCGCCGCCGATCACAATACCTCCTTCCGTCTTAGAACCTTCGACATAGTTTCCCTCTAAGATGCTGGGTGGATCCTTTCGATTCGACCCGTAGACCATTATGCCAGGACCTTTGGTACGGTAAATAGTATTGTCTCGTACAGTTCCATGGGAATTGAGTTTGATCTCAATACCGTAGCCGATGGCAGAGGGGGCAAAAGGTGTTGTGATGCCATCGATAAGGTTTCCATCGATTAAGAGATCAGTTGCGCGACAGGTGTTTCCATCATGACAACCAAAATAGAGGCCGGTGTATTTGAGATCCTTGAAAGTGTTTTGGCGAACGGTAATGCGATGGGTGTCGCCATCGTTGGCGGAAATCGAGACACCTCCAATGCCTTTGAAAAGATTTTTCTCAATGATAATGTCATTGGCTTTCCGAATCCTTATTGCGTCAACCCCGTCTTGAGTTGGGGCAAACGAGAACCCTCGTATTGTAAGATAAGCAGCATCTCGAAGTTCAAGGACATTGGAGGTCGAGCCCGGATACGCAAAAGTTGCGCGCCGATCGGGTTCTTCGCTTTGAGAGCGCACCATGATCGGAGAGCCGGGAAGGCCTTTTGCAGTTATCCAGCAGGGTGTAGAATAGAAGCCTGGAGTAAATACGATTTCGTCTCCAGGAGCGGCATTGTTAATTATATCACACCAGGGATTAGATGGGTTAACTGAAAGGGATGCCGCTGGAATAGCCTTCGTGAAGGTGCAAGCAGCAAGGAAACAACAAAAAAGAAAGCTAATACCAAATCTCTGTAAACGTGTCATATTTGGACCGCTAAAACCTTGGCACCCACCAACCTTATGGAGTTTTCCGGGGTTCTTTTAGAGTTGAAGGAGGAGTTGTATCGGTACTCGGTTTCGTTCTTGCCCCCCCACCGTATCTGTAAAACCATATTTGATTTGTTCCGTAAGTACTTCCTACATATCCCAGTAAAATATATAAATTATGAACAGCATCATAAAAAGATTCTCTTCCCCAAGGATACTTTCCATTCCAACTATTATATGGTAAATTTTTCTGCCAAGTATTTGTACTTGGCTTATATGTATGAAAAACCATCGGGAATGTTTGGTTTTCGAAACATTCATTCATAAAGATAATATTATTTGTGCTATCCCACTCATAAGGCCACTGACCAACAAAATATCTATCGCGTTCAGGAAAAGGCGCATCGGAACTAATCAAACTCATCCTGTCAGTCGCTATATTATAGCTAAATATCTTTCCAAAATAAGAATCCCAGAGATAAACCACTCTAGCTGATTTATCATATGCCCAATGCCCTCTACTTAGATTATTACGATTGGCTCTTATAGCTCCTGGTATCTTATCCGATTTACTCCAAACATTATTACTTATATCATAGGTATAAACTCTTATTGAATCCGAATTTCCAACTCCAAATTCAAACGCCTTATTTAGAGTCTGATCATGTATAGCCCAATGGTCGTAGCCAGCTTGAGGTGAATTAGCCATCAAGTGCGTTCCATCCCACGTATTGCTAATAGGATCGTACCTCAAATTTACCATACTCATCATAGCGGAGTTGCGGCAGCTTCCGTGGGTGCAATTAGGATCATAAACAGTATTTGGATACTGGCATCCGTTCTGAGGAGTGGTCAAGAGTCTGCACTCCTGACAATAATTACCAGAAAAGAAATAATAGAATCGTCCATCATTGGAATTGTAAAAAAGCCCTCCTTCATCCATACCATCTAGCTGAACAGTTCCCTGGGTCGCACAGTTAGGAATTTTCGTTGTCCACGTATTTGTGTCCACATTATAGGTATGGACATCAGAATTAGCCGAACCAGCTCCGTGATCACCACCAAAAAAGTAGATGAGATTATCGCTTGGCCCCATGCCCATCCGGATATGCTTACACTGGCCGTTTTCACAAGCATTGGACCCTCTTGGACCTGCAAGGCTTCTACTAAACCATAGATCTGTAGGGTAGTCATCAGGACAGTAAAGGACTGCATCTACGTTGTAGTCAGAAACCGCCACATAGCAATCCATTTTGGATGAATAGGCGAACCTTCCCCAAGTTCCGTTGTCAGGACCACTATAGGTTGGAGCATTTGCAGTGACGGTAGTTTTTGTCCAGACAAGAGTTGAAAGATTCAGGGTATAAATTGATTGTAGGTCAGAAGGAGTTCTACTTGATCCATACCAAGCGACGAGTAAATTACGTTTGGAGTCGTAGGTTATACCTGGGGCATTTGCACTTTCTATCTCTGTAGCGCCAGTTGTTGAAACTACTTGATATTGATAACTCGGAACTCCATTTACGTTGATCTTCCATAACCCTCCACCACCTATGAAGTAATAATAATCTCCAGCAATCGTCGCATTCCTATGGCCTGTCTGACCTTTGATGAGCCAAGGTTTGAAAGCGTAAAGTCTACTCCAATTATTTGTAGCTGGGATCGTAAGAGTAAAAATACGCATTTGAGGCACTTATTTCCGAACCCGTCATATAAATCTTATTATTACCAGGATGATAGGCTGCAAACAGAATGATCCCCCCAGGTTTGGTACCGGTGGGAGTCATCTTTGTCCAAGTCTTTGTCGTTAAGATCGAACATCCAATCGTCAGTTCCGAATCCCACCACTTCCACAAGCTCATTGAACCACCATGAATCCATATTTTATCGTGGTCTAATCCAGAAGATGTAGCAGGAAGAAAAGCCATATTTCCATAAGTATGTCGTGAAACAGGATTATTCGTTCCAGGCACTTCATCAACACATGGTCCAAAAGTACTAGGGGGCCATATGTCTGGGTCGGTGATTCGAGTCATCGTGACACCGGTAGTTAAGGAAATGTCTAGTTTATAAACCTCATTTCCTATATAGTCTCCATGTCCACCACCCCAGAGATACATTGTCCTGTTGGCATCATCCCAGACAGCTCCGCTCCATGCCTTTACAACATTACCGCAATTGCTTGCATAAGAGTAGCTACTCCCTTTGAAATTATTCGGTGGGCACTTCGATTTAATGTCTGTGGCGGGCAGAGGCAACCATTTGGCTGCAAACGAATTCCCACATAACATTAAAAGAGCGCAAACAATTAGTATGGATTTTTTCATTTTGGTTCTCCAGCTTTCCCATTTTCTCGGCCAGTAACTTGTTTAACATGATTTTTTAGGTTGAGGGCTTGCTTGTTTATGCCTCGGATTCCGTTTTAAAGCTCAGGCTCAGCGGTAACCCTACAAAACAACGATTTATTAATCTCGGACCTGATTGCCCGGATGACTTTTGAATTAGACCATCATTTAAGACCCAATTTATCAGAATCTGAAAAGAAGCGCAATCATTGATCCTGAATAATTCTTGGACATACGCTTAACAAAATTAGGAATTCAAAACACCCATGGCAAGTTTTCAGTGAAGAAATGATGGGGGTTGCTCCAGAAAAGTTAAGGGAATAAATTGTGAACATATATGTTACCATCGATGTAGAAGTCTGGTGCGACAGCTGGTCCAATATAGACCATAGCTTTCCTGAAGCATTTCGGCGCTACATTTACTCCGGGCTCGTAAGGAACATTGCCATTCTTAGGGACTTTGGTATAAAGGCTTCCTTTTTTGTAGAACCGTTGTTTTCGTTGCGGCTTGGTTTGCAACCTCTTGTTGAGATAGTCGGTCTTATAAAGGAAGCTGGGCAAGAGATTCAGCTGCATTTACATCCGGAGTGGGCCGATGAGGCGAGACCCAGTATCTTTCCACAAGGGACACCAAAGCGACGGTATCTTCGACAGTTTTCGGCCGATGAACAGATTGCCCTGGTTGGCATTGGCTTACAGCAGCTTTACGCTGCTGGAGCCAATGGGGTAATAGCGCTCCGGGCTGGCAACTACGGAGCCAATTTGGATACTTTGCGAGCCGCATCATTCCATGGCTTAAGTGTTGACACAAGCTATAATCCCACCATGGGCTGGAATGAGTTTGGTCTCGGCTCCGGTTCGAGGTTGTTTCAACCGGTTCTCATTGAAGGTGTATACGAATACCCTGTCAGCTGTTTTGAAGATTGGCCAGGGCATTTGCGAAATACCCAAATCGGCGCATGCACCTTTGGCGAACTCGCAGGTGCGCTCGACCAGGCTGAGAAGTCCGGCTGGAATTCATTTGTAATAGTATCCCACAATTTTGAATTAATGAATCGCACCCAGACGCGCCGCGATCCAATCGTCGAAAAGCGTTTCATATCGTTTTGTCGATTTCTGTCCAGAAATCGCGAGAGGTTCCTTTCGTCTGGCTTTGTGGGAGGCGAGTTTCAGGCATGTCCTCAACAGCCAGTGCCATTGCGTTCGCCAATATGGCGTACCATTTCACGTATGATGGTTCAATCTTTCAGGAGTATCTACGGATGATGACCTCCGGAATGAGGCGAGTTCCGATGAAGTTTTACCTCGGGGAGTTGCCGCTCGCTCAGATATGGTTCACGGTGGATGTGTTTCTGATGGGTCTGCAGGAGCTTTTATCAGAGGACCCGGATAGATTGCGGGTGCCGTCGCCGAAAAATGGCGACGGAATATTGCTCAGAAGTTTTCCGATCTCGCGTTCCGCTAAGAGGGTTAGGCTGCAAAAGAACGGCATTTACTATATCTCTCAGACGTATCGAAGGTATTACACTGACCTATCCATAGGCTACACGAAGTATCTGGAAAACTTTTCATCAAAATCCAGGGCGACCGTTAAGAGAAAGGTCAGGAGGTTTCAGGAACATTGTCACGGACAGATGTTTTTTCGGCGATTCAGCCGGGTTGACGAAATGAAGGAATTCTACGACCTTGCCCGAAGAGGTTTCAAAGAGCAGCTATCAGGAAAAGCTCCTGGATGCAGGCTTGCCCGGCGACGAGGCGTTCTATTCGAAGATGGTGGAGGATAGCCTGTCCGGTCGAGTGCGAGCATACTTGCTCCTTCATGCGGAACGTCCTGTTGCCTATCTTTATTGCGACAGCATCGATGGAGTTCTGCTTTACTCGTATCTGGGCTACGACCCGGAGTATCGAGAATGGTCCGTCGGCACAATACTGCAATGGTTAGTGATGGAGGACTTGCTGCAAAGGGATAGGGCCTTTAAATATTTCGATTTTACTGAAGGGGAGGGAACCCATAAGGAGTTCTTTTCTACAGGCAGTGTTTATTGTGGCAACATGTTTGTGTTGAAGTTGAGTCTCAAATGCGTTGTTGTGGTTTTGCTACACATGATTTGGGAAAGAATCCTTTGGGGGATCAAGGTGATGCTGGATGCATCCGGCCTCAAATCTAAGATAAAGAACCTGGTGCGTTTTGGAAGGATGAAGTGATTAAGAAGATCCTGTCATCAGTGGGGCTTCACGCTCTTACTTTTTCTTCTTCAGCTGTTGCACGAAGGCTTGCAAATTCTCATTCATGAAGCCGCGCGAGGACGCGTACTGCTGGATGTCGAGACCGCCATAAGTGTTGAGTTCGAGCGCAACCGGGCCGGTCTCAGTGAAGGCGATATCCCAGTGCTGGACCTTGCAGCCCCGGAAAGCAGCGTGCCGCAGCCAGGCAATACTCGATTGTTCGCGGCCAGTTGGGTAAAGTGATACCAATAACCGGTTTGCCGGTGTTAGGGTGGAGCTTCGATTTCTTTCAGATCGAAGCCGACTCCGCCGCACACGCGCAGTACGCGCCCCGTCTCTGGATCGACGAAACCGGCCAGATTGCCGGTGGTCCCAAGGTGAAAGTTGTCGACCACGTTACTGCCGGTCGGCAGCTTCCAGGTTACCCAATGGATCTTGGGGCCGTCTGGCGTGATCAAGATGTTGACGCGGGCGCTCGACAGCCGGCCACCTAACATTTCGTCGATCAATGAATCGGACCGTAGCCACGCCTGCACCAGGTAGCCGGCGCTGCCTTCTTCCTCCACCACGCGGATGAACTCGCTTACCTTGACCGTGTCGTCACCGCCCAGCATGAAGGCATCCAGGTCGCGGTCATAACCTTTGATCGCATACGTGCCAATGCCGTAGTGGCCGCGGCACGGTTTGGCGAAAAAGGGGAACGGCGCCTCGTTCTTGAGGTAATCGACAAAGCGCTCAATCGTGTTGAATTGCGGAAGTCCCTGAACCCCGCGCCCGCCACGGTCGAACACCGCGTAGGTCTCAGGGGTCGCCAGGTTCAGACCGCGCATGACGCTGTAGAAGACGAACTTGTCATTGGCGACGGAACGCCACGATGCGTCGTTGACGGTCTCTTCAAGATGTATCCACATTCGCCAGCCTGCGAATTCCTTCTTCTGCTTGAGATTGGTAAGCTGATCGTTGAAAAGCGCGAACTCGTAATACTCGGTTGGCCCCAGCAGACCTGGCCCGAAACGGAGCTGCATGATTTCGATCAGTTGAGATAGCAAGGATTTGCCGTACTCACGCCGGGCGCGCAGTGCGGACTTAAACAGCGGAGCGGCATAGTGCAGTCTTCTGACTAAGCTGGTCATAGGGTGAGTGATGTAAGTGATCAGAACTTGCTTGGGGTGGGTTGAATATACGAAAAAGAGGGTATTCTGTCAAGAAAAATCAACTACAAAGAAATTGACCACAAGATAGATGAAAGATGGAATTGTATCACCGGTGCGGGAGACTATCAGGTTGCATATGACTTCCGCCTTTGCACCGATGATATTAGGATGATATTATTATGTTCGACTTTCGAGGGGAACAAAGGGGCGGGAACCTGAAGTGACCAAGCAAGACGCTTTCGAACAGCGATGGCAGATACAATTGCTGCGACCGGACAAGCAATGTAAGCCCGGGTCTCGGACAGGCTTGATGGAGCATGATCCAGACTGGCTGCTATCGCAATGCGACCAACCCGATAAATCGGTACTGCTTTTCTCGGATACTGAGGAGGGGGATATTCCGATATTCGTTCATCGGGTGCGCCTGGATTACAATCTCGGGGAATGGTCCATCGGTGGATTTTATGTCACGCGATACGTAATTGCCGGGGGACTCAGTTATGTGAGCGAGCAATCGCTCAACAGAATGTTCAATCTGCTTGCAGGGTATATCAAACCAGACGGTGTGATATTCCTTCAGGGTTTGGTTTCCGGAGAGCCACTTTGGCGATTTCTTTGTGATCCTGTTCTGAAAAAGCACTTTCTTGTCCTACCCCATGGCCCGACCTATTCCCGTCGCCTCATCCATCTCGAAGATTGTTTGGAGACCTATCTCAAGAGTATTGGCGCGAAGAATCGCAAGTCCTTGCGACAAACACGCCGAAAATTCGAAGAGGCTTACCGAGGACGTTTTTCGTATGAGGTTTACACCAGCTCCGAGGATATTCTAAACTTAGTAGAGGCAATTGAACCAGTTTCAAGACGCACTTACCAATCGAGGTTGATCGGTCTTGGAATCAAAAAGGGAGGCTATGTTGTTAATCAACTGGCGGAGGGTGCCCGACGAGGATATGCCCGCTGTTATCTATTAAGAGTAGATTCTTCACCCGTGTCCTGGAGGCTTGGCTATGTTTACGGAGCGACATACTATTCCCATCATGTTGGCTACGATCCCGACTGGCGACATTGGCAACCTGGAATTCTAACGCATATGGCTGCAATAGAAGACCTCCTGAGCCATTGTCGGCATGTTCGGACATTTGACTTTCTCTATGGCGATAGTCTGCTAAAACGGCGTCTCAGCAATCAATCACGTGAGGAACGTCATTTCTACCTGTTCCCACGCCATACCAGGGGCACTCTTTCTTATGGATCCCTTCGGGTTGTCAACAGTATTTCAGGGGGGGTGGGTGGTCTTTTTAGAGCAATAAATAAATCTGAGCAAGTCAAGCAATGGCTGCGTCGCCGTACGGAGAAGTAACCAGCGATGTGCCTCTACGGGATTTTCGCCCATAAATCACGCTGGGGCGCGTCATGCGGCGCCAAAGGCTTCTAAAAAGTGATGCTTCCGGCCCGAATTGCTCAGTAAATTCTTAGCCTGTCTTGCCAGCCAACGGTTTCCCGTCGGCAAAGGGGTGTAACGATGCTTGATTCTCAGATGGCCGAGCGACTCAGTCTATTACGTGCAAGAGGCGGCAAGATAGCAGCTGCTTACTGGGTCCTGCGCGCAATCCTGCGCATTGATACCTACCGTTTCTATGCGATTGATCTGGCGGACTACGCCCTTGATGGTGAGGCCAACCTGCCCGAGGGTTATCGGTTTCTTAGGTTTGAGAACGCAGAGGGGATTGCGGGGTGTGATCCGACCATTTTAGAGAAAATCGGTAACAAATCCGGAAGGGGTGTGTCAAGCATCGTGGCCGATGGCGGCCGGGTATACGCCATCGTTTGTGATACGGAAGTCATTTGCCAGCTCAATATCAACTTCCAGCGCGGTCGGGCGGACAGGCCGCTTAGAATGACGCTTGAGTTCGGGGAAAAGGACGCATTCCTGAGCTTTCGGGTACACCAATCCGGCTTCGCGACGGGGTCAATGGGCATTTCGACTGATCTCGCAAGTTTGCTCTCAGCTAAGCCAGGAGGGATGGTTGCGTTGCATATGTCACGTGCAGGCAACCAATGTGCAAGAAATCCTCCAGTACCTTCAGGCGTTGCGGTTGGAAGCCAGTTGCTTTTTTGTTTGCCACAACCGGTGGTCGGCTGCTAGGGGTGGTTCATCGCGCCGCAGCCCGGGACAAAGGGATATGCGTTCATGCCAAGCCGCAGCGGGAAAGAATTTAGGAGACTTGGCATATCGCCAGTCAAGAATGTCAAACGCTAAGGGATAAAGGGAGTCAGGTCTGGTGCAAGATGATGCTCGAAAAAGGAGCAGCTGCCACGTTGGGTCCTGTTGCTGAACCATATGTTCAGGGATTTCCAATACCAGATGTTTTCTTCGGCCTCTTGATCGATGGCCGCCTGAGCCTCGCCGAATGTTATGCTCTTTCCAATCCATTCTGGCATGGCAAATGGTCTTAATCGGAAATCCGCTTTATCGCCCATTTAAGAATGGAAACGGAAAAACATCCGCCCATGATGGCAGACGAGTAGTAATGGGTTATATCATTTGGATCCTCTTGAACGATGTATCCTAATATTGTCAGTCAGCGTGAAGATGCTTGGTATGCAGAGAGGTTTTGCGTGAGAAGTTGTAGAAACCAGAGCGTCGCACCAAAGTCCGGAGCGTGGGTGCCGTATGTTGTACCGATGGCAATCTACATGGCCTTTTTGCTGGCACAGTCAGAGTGGCCGGAGGGTCTGGTGTGGGTATATCCACTGAAGACCATCGCCGTGGCCGCTGCGTTGTTCGGATTTAGGAAGAAGTACGAGGAGTTGAGGGTACCATGGTCCAGCGCTTCTGCGGTGGGCACCGGGCGGAATGTGCTCATGAGTTATACGTTGGCAGTGACGGTTGGGCTGGTAGCGATTATCGTTTGGATCGGGGCGGATCCTTTTTACCCGGGGACGACCAGGTTGATGGGGGGCAAGCCGTCCGTGCCGTTTGATCCCACCTCGATTAAGCTGGTGGCATGGCGGTACATCTTCATCGGGTTCATCGCGTGATTTCGGTGCGCGGTTGTGGTGGTGGCGTTGATGGAGGATGATTTGATCTGGCGCGGTTTTTTGATTCGGTGGCTTGAGAGGAAAGGAAGTCATGCTTGCCCATTCAAAGGGATTCCAGTGCGGGACATCAAACTGTTCGTGGAAGTCATTGCGGAATGCACGGTGGTGTTCGATTCGGCTTGGAACGCGCGAGCTTGAGTGCTTTGCTACCACGGCTTTGCGCTGGGATGAAACCGATTTTGACTGAGTGCTCATCTAACTAGAGCTGGTTGATAGCGGCAGGCGCAAGGACGCTACGGTTTCCGTGCGTTGCCTTAAGCGAGCGATCCACCAGCAATGCGGCGCTGGCGGCATGGGTCTGTGGCGGGGGGATGGAAGTTTTGGTGAGTTTGCACCAAGAGATATGAAAAAAATAGTCATGTCCTTAATCCTAGTCATTCTGGGATATTCAGTGACGGTCAGTGTATGGCAGTGTCTCTCTAGTCCCCTGATCCACGACGAACATCAATTTATGGCAAGCGCTTTCATGGTAGCGCAATACGGCCTCCATCCGTATCAGGATTTCGCGTATTTCCATATGCCGAATCTTGTTTACTTGTATGCGCCGTTCTTCTTCATTCCTTACCCATTCATGGCGGCAAGATTATTCGGCGTTATCTGCGCACTTGGAATCTGCTTGACGATTTTTCTAACTGCACGCTCCCTCTTTGCAGGACACGGAAAACTTAACAGCCTGATTATTCCAGTATGCAGTGCCGCCTTACTCATTCATTCTCCACTGTTTCAGTATGCATCATCCCACGTGTGGAATCATACACCGTCCACCCTTTGCGCTGTCCTAGCGTTCCTTTTTCACTGCCAAGCTATCCGGGGCAACAAGCCATTTCTGTCCTTCTTTATGAGCGGCGTGAGCCTTGGAATGGCTATTGGGATCCGTCTGTCATTTGTTCCTTTGGTTGTTCCTTTCCTTCTTGCGGTTGTGGTTTTTCGTGCGGGTACAGTTAGAGACAAGGGACTGTATACGACTTGCGTTCGCGGTTGGGGGATTGCTCTCCAATCTACCCGCAATCTACTTCTTTTTCACTAGTTACCATAACTTCTTATTTGGGAATCTCGGATACGCCAATCTGAACACAATTTACAGACAAGTGACGTCGTTTCCAGGACCGATGACGTTCACGGGAAAAGTGACAGACCTGATCAAGTCTGTTTTCGCAAAACCAGGTGAATTGCTTATCTTGGTGGTCACCTTATACAGTCTTGTCCTCTTCGGAATCGATACATTAAGGAACGCCGCGCGACCAAGGTTCGAGATTGTGTTTCTTCTGATATTGTTACCCTTTGCCTACGTTGGGTCTATGGTGCCCACGCCCACATGGTACTGGTACTATTTTGCCCCAGTCCCCTTTCTCATCTTGCTCAGCCTTTATGCTGTCTCGACCCTTCGATGTTCGGCATTCTCAGAAGCGGCAAGTCTGTTTCTTGTGGTTGCGGTTCTCATTTCATTCGTCTATAGTTCTCCCCTCAGAATCGATTCTCCCATCCGTGGACTCATGAGGCCAGAGTCATGGACTCCTATTAGTCTTCAAAAGGAGGCGGAAAGAATTAGAGCCTACATCGAATCACGGGGTGGGGAGGGTGAAGTTCTAACGCTTTCTCCACTTTACGCCATCGAGTCCGGATTGCCGATTTACAAAGAATTTGTTACGGGGCCGTTTGCTTGGCGTGTGGGTTACCTGCTCTCTGATGATGAGGCTGTAAACAGGGGCCTGCCGGTACGTTCACGAATCAATTCGTTCTTAAAAGAGAAGCATCCCCGTGCCATTTTGACAGGCAAAGAAGAGGAGCAGTTAGAGATACCCTTAATCAAGGGGGCTCAGCAGATCGGATATGAACCAGCGGTGACATCAATGGGTGTTGTTATATGGCTCTCTCCAAAATAACTCATCTTCAAGAACGCGGATAATGAGTGAATAAGCTAAGTGAAAGTGCTGCGGTAATGCAGTGCTGCCGTCAAAAATTCAAGTTAAGAAGTTATTAGGTTACTGAGTGAATAAGTGCTGCCGTGTTGCGGTGCTGCTGTTGATGTTAAATTGTGAAATTTAAATTATAAGGTTTGGGTGTTAAGTTTTAAGTCAATTCAACATTCAAAATTTAGAACTTAGAATTTGCGGAGCATGAGTGTTGAGTTCTGAGTTAATTTGTTGAGGTCGGGATTTGACTTTGCAGACATTGTCAAATGTGATGGTGACCTCTTCCTGAAAAGAGTGATTTTTGAGTTTTGTCCTTCGATACGCTCTTCCAAATGGTAATCAATTGTTGTTGAAGTTTCCATTCAATGCTAATATACTCTTCTTAAATAAGGGCTGATTATGAGGCATTTGTGAAAGCCGATTTCTATAAACCGCCTATTATCTGTTTGAATTCTATCTATGATTTTCCCTTCAACAAAAGACGCTGAGTCTATTTTTGTTTTGATTGGACTCATCGGAAGGGTTTGGATGTTTGAGAAAAGCCAGATGAGAAGGGTTTGAGGACAGGATAAGCTTGGCTTAAGAGGTGCCCTGTGCAGAACAAAAAGTTCATTCTCAATTTCACGCCAACTGGTATGATCCCAACCAAACAAATGACTCCCCATGTACCTATAACCCCTGAAGAAATTGTAAATCAGGTGTCTGAAGTAGCGACTTTAGGGATCAGTATGGTTCATCTACATGCTCGAGATCCTTTCACTGGTGAGCCAACATACAAAAGGGAGATTTATGCAGAAATCATTCATGGAATTAGAAATAGGCACAGCGATTTGATCTTGTGTGTTTCGACTAGTGGCCGGACATTTAGTGAATTTGAACAACGTTCTGATTGCCTCAATCTTGATAACGAATTAAAACCAGATTTAGGGAGCCTGACGTTGAGTTCCCTCAATTTTAACGAACAGGCTAGTATCAGTACACCGCAAATGATCCAGGACCTTGCCGGAAAGATGTTAGAGAGGGAAATCAGACCCGAACTGGAGGCGTTTGATATTGGCATGATCAATTATGCCAAGTATCTCATCAAGAAGGGGTTGATTAATCCGCCCTATTACTTCAACCTGATATTAGGCAACATTGCTTGCGCCCAGGCAGATATGTTGCATCTAGGGATGATGATCAGAGAATTGCCAGATGGATCGATCTGGTCAGTTGGGGGCGTTGGCAATTTTCAGCTTAAATTGAATGTGATGGGTATCGTCTCTGGCGGTGGCGTGAGAGTCGGATTGGAAGACAATATTTGGTATGATGCAGAGAGAACAAGACTTGCTACTAACCGTGAATTGGTTGAGAGAATAGTGTCTATCGCTGAGAATCTTGGATGCAAGCCGTATACGCCTCATGAAGTCAGAGGGCTTTTGAGACTTTGAATATTGTGGAGGTACCAATGATTATCGGGGAGATCATTAGGCAAAATCCCATTGTGCGATATATTTACGGAAAGTTATCGTCGATCGTGCTAATAAGACCTTACTATCTCCAGCAGGAAGTTTTACGCTGAAAGAGGATGAAGCTTATTTGTTCGACGCCCGAACCTTTAAAGCTCCGCAATTAGAGATAGGGTGGAAAGGTTAAATCATGGAAGGACTGATTAGCATTTTCCAAAAAATAAGGCAAAAATACCAGTACGGTCTGGTTATGGAAGTCATCCTTAGCAACATCGCAGAGTGGGGGCTGTTTATCAATCCTTACTACGTCTTCCAGGAGGGTTTTTTCGGCGAGAAACACAAGGAATTTAGACTTGAATTTGAAAAGTGCGAAGCCACTTATCTCGGGCCAGAAGACATGAGGGAGATTGATTGCATCGACGGTCGAGACATTTCTGAGACGACCCTTTGTGAGCGGTTAAAGAAGGGGAATAAATGCTTTGCAATCAAGATCGACGGTAAGATTGTAGGCTTCACCTGGTGTAATCTTGACTTATTTGACCACCCGCCTAATGAAATCAAACTTAAAGAAAATGAAGCGTATTTATTTGACGCTTATGTCCTTAAGGCTTATCGGGGCCTTAATATAGCTCCTTTCATGAGGTACAGTCTCTATCAGGAGCTTGACAAAATGGGGCGCAGCGTTTTGTACAGCACTTCGGGTTACTTCAACACCTCGGCGATTCGGTTTAAGAATAAGCTCGGCGCTCGGGTAGTTAAACTCTTAATTTATATCAAACTGGGGAAAAGATTTCATTGGCATTGGAAACTAAAGTCCTACGAAAAAGTGTGTCCACAGCAGACACCTAACAATGGCTAAAAGATTGACATCCAAATGCTCCTGCAATTCTTTGAGCCGTGAGCGTTATGCTCGCTTTTTAGTGGTAATTCTTGGTTCCCGATATTCGAAAAAAATGAAGACTTGTTGATGCTATGCTAGATTGCTAGCCCCCTTTATACTGTCTCCATTAGCCCAGCAACTCGACAAACCCAGTTAACCTAATGAACCCAAATGACTCAATTTATGCAGTGGTCTTCCACTGCCCGATTTTTGTGCGGATAAAAACAGGTTGACAATACATATTATTTGTGATAATTTGGATGTATAATTAGGTAATATTTGGAGGTATCATGAAGACGACTTTAAACATACCTGACGAGATCATTAAAGAAGCTATGTCATTATCAAAGCACCGTACAAAAACGGAGACTGTTATTATTGCCCTCCATGAGTACATACGCCTTAAGAAGGTAGAGAAGATCCTGGGGCACGAAGGAAAGCTTGAGTTTAACGACACGTGGGAGAAAAGTCGCCATGCCCGATAAAGTTCTTATCGACACATCCGTTTGGGTTGATTTTTTTAGAAAAAAGGAATCCCTTGTTTCCGTAAAGGTCCGAGAATATCTAAAATTGAACCAGGTGTACTATGCAGGGCCCATACTGGTCGAACTTTATCAGGGTGCGAAGACCCAGCGCGAAATTGAGATCATCGATCAGCTCTTCGATACGACTGTCTACATCGACATTACACGGGAACACTATCATCATGCGGGGATGATCGGCCAGAGGGCAGCCCGAGAAGGAAGGGTTTTCAGCGCGATCGATATGATCCTTGCCGTATTAGCTCACGATAGTGGTCTCTCACTCTTTTCACTGGATCGCCATTTTCAGGATATTTCCAGATACTGCGCGCTGTCGTTAATAACCTCATGAGTGAAGATTTAGAGCTACTAAGTTAATAAGTAAGTGAGGAGAGCCCATTGGCCGAAGGCTGACGGGCTCTTGTTTTTAGCCCATGGTTAATTTGGTAAATTAATTATCGTAGGATTTATTTATACCCACCAGAGGAGCTTTTACGACAGTGTTAGTGAGTTGACCCCAGTTTGACGGACACTTTAAAAAGGAATATACAATAAACCTGAAAGGAGTGTCCAATGAGAAGGAGGCAGGTATTTTCACGGGAGTTTAAGCTAGAAGCGATCCGACTACTGGAAGAAGGAAAGAAACCTGGAGCGGATATAGCCCGTGAGTTGGGGATTAGAAGGAACCAGCTTTATAAGTGGAAAGAGCAAAGAGATAAACAAGGCGTAGCGGTATTTCCCGGGACGGGGAAACGTTCAAACAAGGGTTCTGATTCAGAAGAGATCGGCCGACTGAGAAGCGAGCTGGCGAAGGTCAAAGAGGAGAACGAGATTTTAAAAAAAGCCGCAGCGTTCTTTGCGCGGGAGCTGAAGTGAAATATCAGTTTATAAGGTCGCAGAGAACGCATTTTAAGGTGGCAGTGATGTGTCGGGTGTTGGAGGTTTCCCGAAGTGGTTACTACGATTGGGTGGATAGACCGGAGAGCGAGCGGGCCAGACGACACAGATATTTGCTTACAAAGATCCGGCAAGCGCATATTGAGAGCCGGGAGATATATGGAGCACCGCGGATCCACGCTGAGTTGGTGGATCAGGGAGAGCGGGTTGGAAAGAACACGGTAGCCCATTTGATGCGCAGAGCGCAGATCCAATCCAGGGTGCATAAGCGATTTGTTGTAACCACGGCCTCAAACCATACCAGGAAGCCGGCTGCAAACGTTCTCAGTGGCGATTTTAGGGCAGCCAGAGCTAATGAAAAATGGGTTTCGGATGTTACTTTTATACCGACCAGGAGAGGATGGCTGTATCTGGCAGTGATCATGGATCTTCACTCCCGGATGATTGTTGGCTGGTCCATGGGAGAGAGAAACAGCGCAGAACTCATAGAAGATGCTCTGAGGATGGCCGCCACTCATCGGAGAGATATCAAAGGCGTGCTTTTGCACTCTGATCAGAGCGTGCAATACGCTTCAGGGTCCTATCAGCGGGCATTAAACGAGTTAGGTATCATGTGCAGCATGAGCAGGAAAGGCAATTGTTGGGATAATGCTCCGATGGAGAGCTTTTTCCATTCACTCAAAACAGAGTGCGTTGGTTTTGAAGATTACAAAACACGCTCTGAAGCCAGAGCCAGCATTTTCAGTTATATAGAATTGTTTTACAACCGAAAGCGTCGACATTCTGCTATTGGCTATCAAAGTCCAATGGCATATGAAAAAACCATGATTGACCCTTAACCAAGGTGTCCGTTTTTCTGGGGGAAGAATAGGTGTTAAGAAGGTTTGAGTAAATCCGAAGGTTCAAAATTCGGCTGATTGTAGCAGAAAGAATGCCATGATCAAAAAGAAGATCACTCGAAGAGAGCTTTTATTGAGGCCGCTGCAATGGCAACCATGGGGGTAGGTTACACCTCTCATCATGATCCGCGGCTTGAACGTACTGTTTCAGAAGCTGGGATCCCGTCGAGGATTTTAGGAAAAGCCGGATTAAGTTTATCCATATTGGCATTTGGGTGTGGAGGCAGATTTATAAAAGGATACCCTACGGAGGAGAAGGCCTTGGAAGTGCTGAACTGGGTATTCAGCAAGGGAATTAATTATTTTGATACGGCTCACGACTATGGAAATGGGGAAAGTGAACGCCGATTGGGCTTGTTCCTCAAAGGTCAACGAAAGAAACTGTTTGTTGCTACTAAACTGGGGTCGCGTATTAGGAACAAATTTTTGAGCCAGTTTGAGATAAGCTTGAAGCGGTTGCAGACAGATTATGTGGATTTGTTGAACATTCACGGTTTGAGTACCATGGAGGACGTTGCTCAGATAGGAAGCAAAGGAGGAATATACGAAAGTTTGGTCAAATTAAGGGAACAGAAAGGGACCAAGTTCATTGGGTTCAGTTGCCACAGTAATGGCCAAGTGGCAAAGGCAGCTATAGAGCAGTATGACTTTGATTGTTGCACGCTTCAACTCAATGCAGCTAAGATTGGCGGATTTGAAGACATCGCCCTTCCTGCTGCTTTAAGAAAAAATATGGGAGTGGTAGCGATAAAAGCCACTGGCCAAGATAGACTTTTGGAAAAGGTCCCTGGGAAGGGAAGGATTGAAGAGTTGCTGCGTTACGTTTGGAATCTGCCAGTAGTTTCCGTTATTCTTGGGATGCCGAGCTTGAAAATGGCCAAACAGGACATTGAATTGGCTCGAGATTTTAAGCGCATGACTCGCACTGAAGCGGAGGCTCTACGGGACCGGATGGCTCATTTCAGGCCAACTTTAGAACGATTCTTTCACATCACTCCGATTTCGAGACGATATGAACTCAATAGATGGAGTTTCTTCTTTTTGTTTCCGAAAAGTTTGAAGATTCAGTGAATAAGGTCAGGTGGAGTTGCCCGATACCGAAAACCGCAGGAGGGGACAATGAGAATCGATAACTTGTCGCTAATTCCGGAAGATAGTCACTTGTGTCTTGCAGGTCGAATCGACGACTTCGCACTCTGGTATCGATTCCCGCTCTCCTGCCATGTCCGGCTGAGTTCGGAACCGTTCGTCGCCGCAAGCCTGTTGCCTGCGATGCTCAAAGGCGAGCCAGTTCAAGTCGCTCCAGGATTTCCCATCTCGACCGAGTTTTTGGAAAATATTACCGAACTACAAAGGATTTTTCATTGCTGGAACAGGCTACTAAGGATTGTGGAGGTTCAATGTGAGACGGCCCCGGCCCAGCCCGGAAATGGTCGTGTCGGCTGCTTCTATTCCGGGGGGGTCGATTCAAACCACACCCTGATCCGCAACCTGCAGAGCATCACCGACATGGTTTTGATCAATGGCTTCGATTTCATGATCGAACCTGAAGTGTTCGACGGGATCACGGCTAGAAATGCGAAGGTGGCAAACCAGCTGAATAAGAACCTGTTGCCGGTGAAAACCAATTTTTTCCTGTTTGAGCAGGCAAGCCGGCTCCAGCGTACCTTGTCGCACGGAAGTTGTCTGGCAAGCATCGCGCTGGCGTTAGGTTTCGACACATTCTATGTGCCTTCCAGCCACACATACGATTTACTGGATCCACATGGGTCGCATCCGTTAACCGACAGGTTGTTCTCGAATGGAACAACACAGATCATTCATTACGGTTCGGGTTGGCATCGCAGCGAAAAGCTCGAGGAAATCGCCGGCTTTCCCGCAATACTGGAAAATCTGGTGGTTTGCTGGATCAAGCCGAACCAAAACTGCGGCAACTGCGGGAAATGCCTGCGCACCATGACCACCTTACGGCTCCTGGGAGTGTCCTCACCGGCCTTCCCTCCGCTGACTTCGGCAAAACAGCTCAGAAGAATCCAAATAGACAGGCCCTCGGATCTTGCTTTTGCTAAGGAAAATCTCGAGATGGCTGTAGCCCGGGGAGATCGCGAGATTCAGAAGGAGTTGAAGAGCCTCATCCGCCGCTACGAGATGCGCGAAGCCATTAGCAATCTCGACCGCGCCGTGTTGGGTTCATTCTTACGTAAGACTTATCGCCTATTTCGTCCGTTCGTTGTGGAGCGCTTTGCTTTTAACTCCCGGAGCGTGCCTGACCGTCAAAAGTCAAGTTAAAGAGTTATTAAGTGGATTAGTGCTTTCTTTAATGTTGAATTGTGAATGTTGAGTTTTAAGTTAATTTAACGTTCTTTGAAGAGTTAATGAGGTAATAAGTTATTAAGTGAATAAGTGCTGCGGTGCTGCGGTTTTAAGCCGGCGTAAGGTTTAAGGATGGACGTTTTAAATCTGAGTTTTGAGTCAGTTCAACACTAGGAATTCAAAAGCGAAGCCCCCCGCCCACGGGGGCAGGGCTTCCCGGCAAGGTATTATCATTCATATTGTGCCCCTTCACAACGCCTATCCCTGCTTTGGCGGGGCGGGGCGCGTTCCGGTCAAGATTCCTTCAAAAGTTATTAAGTAAATGAGAAGAGCCCGCTGGCTGAAAAGCTGACGGGCTCTCTTCATCAAATCGTAAAGATCAGAATTTGACTTTACGCACGTTATCAAGCCGTACGATAGTTTCCACCCGCCGGAAGAGTGGTTCAGACCACTCGCTTCTGATTTCAAAATCTCATCAATTGAATAAAGAAATGTGCGGAAGAGCTTTACATACATGAGGGAACCGATTCGAGAATTTTGTGAAAATCATTTCCACTTTTCAATTTCAATGAAATAATGAGTATTTGAGAAACATTTTGAATTATGTCTACTTTACAGCAACTTAGAATGAATTAACAGCATTTGAGACTTTCTGGCATCAAAATTGCTTAATTTTTATTTCGGTTTGTTATACATTTATTTCTGATTTCATCGGATCCCGCAGCCAAAAACTGAAGGAGGTAAGAAGGTATGAGGGGAAAATTAGGTGTACTCTTAGTTGTCTTAGTGCTTTTCGGGATGATTGGCATTGCAAGCGCTAGTAACATTCTTTATTTCAACGATCTTGTCGTTGGTACTGATAGAATGGGGGGAGCCCTCGCAGCATTAAGTGGCACACATTCCGTGACAACAGTGCTTAGCTCGTCAGCTTTTGCTACTCAAATTGCTTCAGGCAGTTACCAACTGGGAATTTTAATGGTGCAGAATTCATTCGGCAGGTACTTATGCTGATGGAATCAATGCATTAGGGACCTTCGTGGCAGCGGGTGGACGCTCAATCTATACCGATTGGAGCAGGGATAGCAATTATGCTCCCCTATTTGGCGCACAATGGACAGGCGGCATTAATCAAAATACCATGACCGTGTTAGACCCCGCTCTGGCTGCCGGCATCACCAATCCCATCTCTCTTATCAATCCGGGATGGGGTGTCTACTCGATGGATGTAAACGGAGATTCCATTGGAGCTACATTTGGAGATGGCAATGGAGCGATTGCATTCGGCATTTCCGGACGCAGTATCACAAACGGTTTCCTTACGGACACATTTTCGGACGGCGCTCAGGGCGTTAGGCTTTATGAAAATGAAGTAGGCTACCTTTTAGGAGCTGCGCCCATTCCCGAACCCGCTACCATGCTTCTTTTAGGGTCTGGGCTGATCGGATTGGTAGGATATGGGAGGAGAAAGTTCTCTAAAAGATAATTATGAGTTATGAGTCTTGAGTTTTGAGTTAATTCAAGGCTGAGAATTCAAAATTCTTTAGGAAGTAAACAAAAAGAGCCCGTTGGCCGAAAAGCTGACGGGCTCTTGGTTTTATTATATATTGTTTTTCAGAGGCAACCTTCACACGATTGGAAACGATGGACTCAGACCCTAGAAGGTCTGGACAATGGCTAGTATATTAAATCACAGCTGTCCAATTCATGAATAATCGGGAAGTAATCGTAATTTCATTCAGTGGTATGATTCCCTTTACACCAGGACCCAGAGCGAGGCGTGAGGAGATTTCACTGCTTCAAACGGCCACCGCTCAGTGAGCATATGGCTAGGAGAGGAGATGGCGATGGAGCAGAAACTACATTCTTCGGGAGACTGAACCTTTGATGGCTGTGGATTATCAGATTTAGGATGACAGAGTTTTAAGGCGGGATCTCTCGCCGAATAAAAACCTGTCGCGTTACCTGCGACTCTGCAGTGAAAATTCTATTTTGCAGCTCGGTATTAATCAATCCAGGAGCATATCCTCTTGAAGATTGTTGACGAGACCAAGTGGTATATTTTCACTCCGATAGAGGAGTGTTGCTGAACTGACGCTTGTGCAAAAGCCCATATCATACCGAGAATTGGCGGGAAGCTCAGAGATGGCTGAAAGGGAGTGCTTCGAGGCTCTGAAGCGTTTCAAGCGAGGACGCCGACCACGAAAGGAATTGTTTCAAATCCGGATCTAGTTCGAAGAAAAGACTGATAGGGCTCCGAGGAAGAAGAACAAGTGGTACTCTGAATCTCTGGAAAATGAGTTTGCATATCAAATCTGATGGCGGTCCATCACAATTCGTGTGGAAATGTGAATCAGGAGTCATGAGGGTTCTCCTAATCAAGGGGCATCCGTTCCCGTTCAGAGGTGCTAAGTCACCGGCCTTAGCACGTGGAGTTGATATTCATTTGCTGTTCGAATTATGCCGTGAAGAGCACGTTCCAGCGGATGACCTCAACAGCCAGAAATGGAGTCTGCCTCTGACGGGATACTAGGTCAATGTCTTTTACAACCAACTGAGGCTCTTCTCATAGCCTAAAACAAACGCATTAAATATTTTAACGTCGCACGAGTGTATTGCGAGCCCGAGAGGACCGGCAATCCCATTTTACGTTGGATGCTTAGTCGCTCAGCTTCTTGCAATGACCCGCCACAAAATTCCTTATCTCTTTGCCTGGCTTCCAAAGGCATAAAGTGTAAGCACTCTATACTGTTCACAAATCTGCTTTAAACCCTGATGAAAGCTTTTCATAATCTTAATGGTGACGTGTTAATTAGTTATGCCGGGTAATTTCTTAACTAAAATACCACTGTTTTTCATTCTTGTCCATAAACAAAAAGCCCACCAGCCTTTCGGCCGATGGGCCCTCCTCATTCCAATAACTTAATTAACTTCCTAACCTAAACTCTTAACTGCAACACCTTAATTTAATAACTGATTAACTTATTAACTCAATTACTTAATTACTTAATAACTTAAGTTATTTCCTAAATTTTCTCCTCGCAAACCCAGCCAATCCAATTAGTCCAGACCCAAGAAGTAACATGGTGGCGGGCTCCGGGACGGCAGCGGGTGCGCTCACGTAAGTGAGTTTTGCTTCGATTACGTCACAGCCCTGCATGCGGAATGCGCCGTCCTCTAGGGCAAGGTTGAACTGGCCACCGTTACCGAAATTGAAGACGGCAGGATTGTCAGTCCAGTGAACTATGCCAACTTGGATAAGCCATATGCCATATGTCTCACCGTTCACAGTATCGGGCACTGTGCCGGACGGAGCTGTCCAATTGAAACTCACGGTGATCGGGTAGTGAGTCCTGTCACCCGGAGTATTGAAATCCACAGAGTTTTCTGTTGTACCGACTCTGAAAAGATTGAACTCGGGAGTAGATTGACCCACATTCAAATTCCACGTCGTCGGGGGCAGGATCGGAGTCGAGTAGAGGACAAGACCCGGGTCAATCGTTCTCAGTGAGACGTTGTAGCTGTTAAGTGTGAACGTATCCGCACCTGCCATTCCTCCCATACCAAAAATTAGAGTTGCCGTGAAGATAAATAGAATACTTTTTGCTATCTTCATCTTTAGCTCCCCTTTCTCTATAATATTTTTGTTATCTCTGTTAGTCTCTATATTTTGGATCTTCTCCTTATATCCACTGTCAGCCCCCTTGGGAATGGGAACCAATTTTCTCTCGGTTTCCGAACCATTTGTCGCCACTTGGATACAGAAACTTCGATGTATTTTAAAGCAATTTACGTACCAAATATGTAAAATGCTGTAAAGCCACGGAAAGGTTTAACTTTTTTGGTTGGAGACTCCTGACGGGACTGGAATCCGTGGAAGAGCTTTTCACAAAAAACCGAAATGACTTCCTCGAAAAGTTGTAATTCTCTTCTACTTTCACGGGCAGGACTGCAAGAAAGAAGGTGTACTAATTAACCGAGAGTCAATCTGACATGGTCTGTCAAATTAGATACTGGTCAGCGCAGAAAGGGTAGCTGAACAAAAAAAACCGCCAGCGTTTCGGCCGATGGGGTTAATTGAAAAAGCCCACCAGCCTTTCGGCCGATGGGCTCTCCTCTTTCACTTCATTTCTTAAATTTTAAGTTCTAAGTTTTGAATGTTAATTCAACTCGCAACTCAACACTTATAACTCAAAAACTATTTCCTAAATTTTCTCCTCGCAAACCCAGCCAATCCAATCAATCCAGAGCCAAGAAGTAACATGGTGGCGGGCTCCGGGACGACCGAGATCTGGCCGTAGAGGTCCGCCCTATTCTGCTGACCCTCTGCGGTGATGAACATTAGTAACGATCGTGTCGCTACCCTCAGGCGAGAAGCCCAGCATGCTGAAAATGTACTCTGTGCCTAAGTAGTTGAACGTTGAGTCCAGGAACGGCGACGTGATGGTGACCACATCCGGTGCGGGGTTGGGTGTCTCATTGTGGGTAAAATGAAACAACCCCGTGTTGGGAGCGAGCGCGTCGATGGTCATGCTGAAATTCATATCGATGCTCGTAATTGACGTTCCAGTAATCGGGAAGTTAAGATGGTTAAACGTGCCGAGGCTGAACGGCGTGCCGATTGGTGCGTCGAATGCGACTGCCGGAGTCCAGTTATACCCGCTCTGGCCGAAGCCCGTGGAGGTTCCCCACCGGGCCGTTCTGGGGTTTACGCTATTGTCGATGGTGGCAACAAAGGGTGGCAACGCGTTCTGCCAGGTCCCGTCTATCGCACTGATGGGGATCGCCCCGACAACTGGCGCCAACCCGACGGTCAGACCAAAAACGAGCAGTCCAACAGCAAAACACTTTGTAGCAGCTTTCCAACTCAAATCATGTCTCATAAATACTTCACCTCCTTCCTTTTTTAATTGATTTCATATCTAATCATAGGTTATTCAAACGAAAATGCTGCCAAATGGTGTCAATTCATACAACTTGTAAAGAGAGCAATTTCCATGCCCAAAACTATAAATCTATACAACTAATTAATATCAATAAATAATTTGCATTATTACTTTTTTAATCTCCTTTAAAAATGGGAATCGGTTTGCTCTTTTTTACTGATTCGTTTCTTTTTTTATATGTAAATCGCTTCCTCTTTTCTCGTGTCCCTGCCTACCGGCAGGCGGGTGAGCGGAATGCATAATATTGATTTGGAATTGGTTCTTGTCGACATATTCCAAGCAGTCTTTGAGGTTGGAAAAGGAGAGAGTTACGAGGGAATGCCGGGATTCAGAGGATCTCTTGATTAATTTGACCTTCCCATGAAAGGATTGAATCACCGTACATTTCTCTTTATGGAAGGTATCCGCAACCAAGATCATGAGCACCGCCTGTTACTCGTCAAAAAAAGGATTTAAAAATATCCTTACATGAAGGAAAGGGAATGTGAATAGAGTGAATCAATTTTCGATTGGCTGCGTAAGAGCCTGGATAACTCTCTTTGGGTCACCGCCGTTTCCTTGGCAAGGGTACACAATGAACCAAACCGTACACCCCAGCACCGCACCATTATCTTTTAGAGAACTTTCTCCTTCCATAAGCTGCCAATCCAAGCAGCCCCGAGCCCAGAAGCACCATTGTGGCTGGTTCAGGAGCGGCAACGGATGCGTCAACGTCATTACCACAGGTCATGGTATATCTGATTGGGGTTCCATCAGGGAAAGTGTAACCGGTAGCAGTAAAATCAATAAGAATGTATCCAGCATCGTCCATATCATCTCCTTCTGCCTTGACATAAGTTATTCCTACATCCTTATAGCTATCAATCCCCGAAGCTGTGACAAGTTCATTGTCTCCGTATGAAGAGTTTGACCAATGGCTAAAATAACTATTTGAAAGTCTTCCACTTGTCGGGAAGAATATTTCACCCTTTGTGATTCCGTCGCCGAGTTCAGGAGTTAAGGTGTGGTTCCTAAGTGCTACAGCAAGGTTCCAAGACTCACTATGGAAAGTTAGTGGGGAGTAGCCTGTTGAACCAGAATATGAGAGAAATACGTCCCCGACCTTTATATTCGAGTCAGCCCAACCTGGGGGGTTAGCCCCCAACTTTTTTGAATCCCACGCCACATAAATTACAAGACTCTTTGTTGAAAGCCACTCATGACCATAAACTTCGAAGGGTGGATTGCTACCGATAACGTCGCTAGTTCGTTGGCCGTGATTAGAGTCCAGGGGATGAAGATAGGTATCTGGAATCATGGTTGCGAAACTTGTCCCAACGAATGTCGTAAGAGATAACATGAGCGATATAAAAACTAGCTTTTTCATCAGCTGACTCCTATCTGGTAGTAGGTTGGGTCTTGTTCTCAAACAAGACAGAAAAGAATCTATCTCTCGATAGTTACTTAAATGCAATTCCTATGCCTGAATATTATTAATTAATAAGGTGTTGTTTTTGTTAACGATTGTTAATTTGACCCATTCTTGATTGCCAAGAAAAAATGAAGTGATTTTCTCTTTATTTCTCTCTAACTTCCGCTTAGTACAAAAGATTTTTTAGCGGTTGAATGTGCTGCGAGAAAGCAGAAAGCAGAAGGCAGGAAGCTGAAAGCTGGGGGCTGAAGGCTCAATGCCAAAGGCTCAAGGCTCAATGCCAAAGGCTAAAGCTCAAAGCTGAAAGCAGAAGGCTGAACAGCTCAAGGCTCAAAGCTAAAGGCAGAAGGCAGGAAAGCTGAAGGCTCAAGGCTGAAAGCTGAAGGCTCCCGCCTAAAGCTAAAGTTCCGAAGCTCAAGGCTCAAAGCTCAAGGAACGGGTTGACAGGATATCATGTACGTGATAGGTTCCTTGTGTACAACCGTCCGAAAGAAATTCCAGCCATTTTTTGTTCGGGAGGAGAGATTCATGGATTCGACGAAGAAACGCGGGATGGGATGGATTCCGGATTATCCTGATTTCAGGGATTACACCGAGAAGACAGAAGAGATCCATCTGGTCTTAGGATTGAAAGGGGGCCTGAAGGGAGGACTGAAAGCGAAAGGGACCCCGATTTTCATGGATCTCCGGGAGTGGTGTTCACCCGTCGAGGACCAGGGAAGCCTGGGTTCGTGCACAGCCCAGGCAGGCGCCGGGGTCATCGAGTATTATGAGAGAAAGTCGTTTGGAAGGCACATCGATGCTTCGAGACTTTTTCTCTATAAGGTCACTCGCAACCTGATGAAGATGAAAGGGGATACGGGAGCCTATCTTCGAACGACGATGGGCGCCATGGTGCTCTTCGGGGTGCCCCCGGAGGATTACTGGCCTTATACCGACGACGAAAAAGGGTTTGATCAGGAGCCTCCTGCCTTCTGTTATGCCTTCGCCCAGAACTATCAGGCGATCAAATACTTCAGACACGATCCTGCCGGGACGAAAGCCGAAGAGGTCCTGAAGCAGGTCAAAGCGTATCTTTCAAAAGGCCATCCCGCGATGTTCGGGTTCACGGTTTATAGCTCTATCGATCAGGCAGAAAGCAGCGGGAGGATTCCTTTCCCGTCCAGCAAAGAAAAGATTGAAGGCGGCCATGCGGTGGTCGCGGTCGGTTATGACGATAAGATGAAGATTAAAAATCAATTCGGAAAGGTTGAGACGACCGGAGCGCTCCTGATCAGGAATTCCTGGGGAAAGGCCTGGGGGGAAAAGGGCTACGGATGGTTGCCGTATGAATATGTCTTACGAGGGCTTGCAGAGGATTTCTGGTCCGTCGTTAAGAAGGAGTGGGTGGATACGGGGCAGTTCAAGGAATAATTTGACAGGCTGCTGAAAAACACCCATCTGCGGCGTTGCCCTCACCCTTCGTCGTTGCAGCGTACATCAAAGTACGCCTCACTCTCAGGATTTCGGGGGCCTTGCATCTGGGCATTTTTGAGCAGCCTGAGAAATGAGACTATCAGCAACTCTTGGAGGACGAGCGTTTTTTACCATTAATATACAATGAGCTAATTTCTTGCGTTCTGGACGGCTCTGCGGTGAGAGCGTTATTTTGGACAATCATGATATAATGAGACTTCAGAAGTTTGTATCCTCAGGAGGAGCAACAATGAACCTTTCCAGCAAGAGAAGATTGGTTTTTACGGTCATCATCGCTTCCATTTTTGTTTTTTCCGGCTTATCGGGTTGTAGCAAGGAAGCCAAAAAGGCGAAGCACTGGAAGCGCGGGGAAAAATATTTTTCGGAGAACAAATTCAAGGAAGCGATCATCGAATATAAGAACGTGCTTCAACTGGACCCGAAGGACCCGACCTGCCGCTACAAACTGGGGCTTTCTCATTTAAGGACAGGGCAGTTTCGGGAGGCTTTTACAGAATTTTCGAAAAGCGTCGAATTGAACCAGGATCTGGTCGACGCACGCCTCCAGTTAGGAAACTTCTACCTCATGTCAAGAGACAACCGGAAGGCCAGGGAGCAGGCGGAGCGGGTTCTTGAAAAAGATCCGAATAACTCCTCCGGTCATCTCTTAATGAGTTCGGTCTATATGACCGAAAAAGATCCGGACAAGGCCGTTTCTGAGGCAAAGAAGGCCATCGAAAAAGATCCGAAGAATGTCGACGCCTACCTCCAGTTAGCGAACCTTTACCTCATCAAAAAAGATTTGGTCCGGGCAGAGCAGACCTTCAAAGAGGCAACTCAAGTCGATGAGAAATCAGTGAAGGCCCGTTACGCCCTTGCCGAGTTTTATCGGAGAACCGGGAAAACCGAATTGGCAGAGGCTGAATTCGTGGAGGTCACCAAGATTGCTCCCAAAGAAGCCGGAGCCTACATGACCCTTGGAAACTTTTATGCCTCTGTGAACCGGAAGGAGGATGCGGAAAAACAATTCCTGAAAGCGATTGAAATCGATCCCAAAAGAATTCCGTCCTACCTCCATCTGGGAGACTTTTACTTGGCCTCGGGGAAGAAGGAAAAGGCTGTAGAGACTTACAAAAAAGCGATCGATACCGATTCAAAAAGTATCCCGGCGTTATCGAAGCTGGCCGACGTTTACATCAACAATAGGAAATATGAAGACGCATCCAGAGAGATCGGAAAGATCCTTGAGATCAACCCCAAAAGCAACGAGGGGACATTTCTGAAGGGGAGGGTGCATTTAGCCAAGCGGGAATTCAATGAGGCGATCACCCTTTTCCAACCCTACCTTAAAGATAATCCCAAGTCGTCCACTGGGCACTATTATCTCGGCCTTGCACATCTCGGGAATAGGGACATCCAGCAGGCGAAAGTCGAATTGGCGGAAGCAGTCAAGCTCAATCCGAACTGGATTGAGGCGAGGCTCACTCTGGCCGACCTCTACCTCGGAACGGGAGCAGTGGATCTCGGGATGGAAGAGGCCCGGGCGGTTTTGAAGAGAGATCCCAAATCGGTTCCGGCCCATCTCATTCTTGGGAATGCTTACTTCCTTAAAAACGATATCCGGAATGCGGGAAGAGCCTATGAAGAAGTGATTCAAATTGCGCCGAGCAACCCCGTTGGATATTTTCAAGCGGGTCGAGTCCTTTTGGCGCAAAAAAAGACGAAGGAGGCATTACCCCAGTTTGAGAAAGCCCTGTCCCTTCAGCCCAATTTCTTAGAGGCCCTCAATTTTGTAGTGGCCATTTACATGGATCAAAAAGAGAATAAGAAAGCGATCGATCGGATAGAAACACAGATTAAAGCTTCGCCCCAAAATCCCTTTTTCTACAATTTGCTGGGCCGGGTTTATGAATTCAATAAGGAGTTGACCCAGGCAGAGGCCAATTATAAGAAAGCGATTGAGATGAACCCCAACATTGCGGGTTTTCATAGCTCTTTGGCCGTTTTCTACATCCGCCAGAACAGGGCGGAGAAGGCCATCGGAGAATACAATGCAGCGCTTCAAAAGGATCCGAATTCTCTTCCGGCGCTGATGGGCTTAGGAATCATTTATGACACTCAAAAAAAATACGATAAGGCGAAAGAACAGTATCAGAAAGCTTTAAAGATTAATTCCAAATTTGCTCCGGCTGCCAATAACCTTGCCTATCTCTATGCCGAGAAGGGGGAGAGTATCGACGAAGCCCTCAATTTAGCCCAGAGCGCCAAAGAGCAATTTCCGGACGACCCGCACATCGCGGATACCCTGGGATGGGTCTATTACAAGAAGAACGTCTTCACCCTTGCCATTACCTATTTGAAGGAGGCAAGCGAGAAGACTCCAGATGGGTCGATGATCAGGTACCACTTAGGAATGGCCTACTATAAAAACGGAGATAAGGAACTGGCGAAAAAGGAACTGAGAAAGGCCCTCGAATTGGATCCGAAGTTTTCGGCCGCCGAGGATGCCAAAGACACCCTGGCGAAATTACAGTAGAGGGCATTCTCGTCCAAGATTAGGATTCTCAACGCAGAAGCGCAAAGGACGCAGAGAAACCGGAAGAAAAATTCCCCTGTGAGATCTCTGCGTTTCAGCGGTGAAACCCGGGTCGCACGGTGTGTCCGGGAGCACCCCGCCATGGGCCCGGGGGATCAAGGGGTGCATTTTTTTAGCACATTTGAGAAAATTCTTTCCTCTTCGGACCTATTCGAAGCGATTGATCCTGATAAAAAATCTAATTAAATCAAATGATTATAAATATTTCGATTATTGGCATTAAAATTGCTCAATACTAGGGTGATAACCGGGTCCAAGAGGTTGTAAACATATGGAAAAGGATGTTTTTCTTGATTTTTTGAACGAAATGAGCCCGCCCCCGAAACCCCCTGCAAGCCCTATCAGCAGGGAGAAACCGAACGTGCCCGATCCTAAAGAGAACATCATTCCGAACGAACGGATAGCCTTCCTCTTGTTTCCGTTTTTTATCGAGCTGATCGATCAATTCAAGGACACCCTGAAAAATCTAAAAAACCTAACAAAGATTTTTCAGGAGAAGTACGGGGATAGAGAGTACAGCGCTTATCTCAATCGAGTCATTACCGAGGATATCAAGAAAATCGAGTTGGTTCAGAATAGCCTTCTCAATTATATCCGGATTAACAATCCGGTGGCGAAAACAAATACCGTCAATACCCTCCTCGAAGAAGAGATAAAAAAGTATGAGGTTGAGCTGGAAGAAAGAAAGATTAGATTGTTTAAAACGCTTGAAAATAACCTCTCTGAAACCGCCGTCCCCGACGACCAGCTCAGGTATATCGTGAGCTGCATGCTGCAGTATATTATGGCTTTGATTCCTGTCAGCGGAAACTTAGGTGTGTTTACCAAGAATGTCGTTCTCCAGAGGGAAATGGGCGAGGGTCGGGAATCAAGGTTTATTGAAATTTTGATTGCCTACACGGGTTATAAGAAGCCTGCAGAACAAATCAGGTCGCCCCTGGGAATTCCCGGGCATCAAAAAGAGAAGATTTTGGATCTTGCGTTAAGGTTGGTTGAAGAGATTGTCCAAAGAAACCGTGGAATCATGAAATTCGAGGAGGACGAAAAGAAAGCGAAGGCCATGATCTCCCTGAGGTTCCCTGTGGAAAGAAGAAAGGTAGTCTATTATCAGCAGATGGGGGAAAGTGGTTTCAATGTGCACGAATTTAAAAGTACCTTCGAGAAACTCTCATCCCTTGAAGAGATGAAGAAAGGGGGTTAACCCTTCTTCCTTCCCATCCCGCCCTTACGTCCACTTTCTTTTCTTTTGCATCCCTCCACATTTTGAGGTATCTTTTTACTCTAACTCGGAACGGAATTCAGTTTTGAGTGTTGGATTTTAAGTTTTGAATTTAGTAAGGAGTCCATGACAAGGAAGACATAGGTTTCGTGAAATCTCCCCCCTGCCTTCGCCGAAGCGGCTTCGCGCAGGCAGGTCGCCCCTCTTTGCCAAATCCCGCGAAAAGCGGGACCATTTGTAAAGGGAGGTGAGGAGGGATTTAGTCTTCAGTGTCCACAGGGTTATAGACTGATTTATAAATTCAAAATTCATTAACTCATCATTCATCACTGATCACTGATTACTGACAACTTTGATTTTTTATTTCTAAGGGGATACCGATGCTGGTTTTGGCCGTTGAGACATCCTGTGATGATACGGGAGCAGCTGTCCTTCTGGATGGGAGGGAGATTCTCTCGAATGTGGTTTCTTCTCAAACGGCAGTGCATCAAAAATATGGAGGGGTTGTCCCCGAACTCGCCTCGAGAAAACATATTGAATCCGTCGTGCCCATCGTGACAGAGGCCCTGGAAGCGGCACGGGTCACGCTGAAAGAAATCGACGGCATTGCTGTCACCCAGGGGCCGGGCCTCGTCGGCTCCCTCCTGGTGGGTCTATCGTTTGCTAAATCCATGGCCTTTGCTTCAGGGATACCCTTCGTCGGAGTCAATCATATTGAAGCGCATCTGTCGGCTATTTTTCTCGAAGAAAAACCCCCGGGGTTTCCTTTCATCGGATTGGTGGTCTCGGGAGGCCACACGTCTCTCTTTCGCATGGACGGGTTCGGGAAAGTTGTGCGATTAGGGCAAACCCGGGATGACGCAGCCGGGGAGGCGTTTGACAAAGTGGCCAAACTCTTAGGTCTCGGATATCCGGGAGGGCCGATCATCGACGAACTCTCGAAGACGGGGAATCCCAGGGCGATCCGATTCCCGAGGGCCGCTCTCTCTAAAGATTCACTAGACTTCAGTTTCAGCGGAGTCAAAACGGCCGTCGTCAACTATATCAAGAAGCATCCGGAGCCTCCGGGAGGCTATTCAAAAGATTTCATCAAGGATATCGTCTCCAGCTTTCAGGAGGCCGTGGTCGAGGTCCTTGTGAAAAAAACGATTCAGGCCGCTCGACAACAAGGGTTGAAAAAAATCGTTCTTGCAGGAGGGGTGGCCGCCAATCGGCGTCTCCGGCAGAGGATTCAGGAAGAATCCCTCGATCAGAAATTGAAAATCTATCTTCCTTCCCCCGCTCTCTGCACGGACAATGCGGCCATGGTGGGGGTGGTCGGATATGAATATCTGAAGCGAGGAATCCGGTCGCCGTTATCCTTAAATGCTTTTTCAAGCATGCCCCTCTAGTGACAAATTGGGGGTTGGGGGATGACAAACCCCAAACTCTTCTCGCTCATTAAATCACTAAGTCATTAAGTAATTAGGTAAGTGAGTCATTGAATGACTTAATGACCTAATGACATAGTGACCTTTGAATTTGGTGGCTACGGTATGGTTTCCATCAAACAAGAGCTGAGAGACTACGGCCTCTTCCCCAAGAAAAGGCTGGGCCAGCATTTCCTGGTCGATCGAAATATCCTCCATAAGGTCATCCAAACCGCCGGGGTCGGAAAAGAGGATGTGATTGTTGAAGTAGGGCCCGGTCTCGGAGAGATGACCATCGCCCTCGCCCGCTCGGTCAAACGAGTGATCGCTGTCGAGATCGACGCAAGATTGGTGGAGGTCCTAAAAAACAAATTGGCAGACGTTCCGAATGTGAACGTCGTCAAAAGCGATATTTTGAAAGTGGACTTCGAAGATTTCCTTAGAAAGGAAGGACAGCCGGTCAAAGTGGTTGCGAATCTTCCCTACCAGATCTCCACCCCCCTTCTCTTTCGTTTTATCGAAGCGAAAGAGGTTTTTTCCACTTTTACGTTAATGCTTCAGAGAGAGGTTGCAGAGAGAATGGTGGCCCCGGCAGGTGGAAAAGACTACGGCCCTCTGTCCGTCTTCGTGCAGTTGTTTTTGGACGTCTCCATCCGTTTTTTCATCAAGCCGTCTGCCTTCTCCCCCTCCCCGAAAGTGGAGTCGGCTGTCGTCCATATGGTCTGGAAAGAAAAACCGATGATCGAAAAGAAAGATGAAGAATGGTTCAGGAGAGTCGTGAAGGCCTGTTTCGGCTATCGCAGAAAAACACTGCTAAACGCGCTGAAACATTCCAAGGTTTCCCCGCCCGAGTCCCTCGAATCAAGAATGGACAAGGCCGGAATAGATCCCCAAAGAAGACCGGAGACCCTCGCCATTGAAGAATTCATCCGCCTGGCCGAAGCCTTAAGAGTGTAAGTTGAAACGAACGATGGACGATAAACAATGAACTATTAACAGATGTCCTGGCCATGATTCGAGTTGGCGGACAATGTCAAGATAACCCTGCTTGGGAACTGCACACACCTACAGTCCTGGATTATTCTTAGATTTAGCGATTACTGAATGAAATACGCAGGGAGAAAGACAAAGCCATTTCTGATTCCGTCCCATTTCTCAAAATACTTTTTACACAGGGAATCACATCACTTAATGCATTCCTTTCAATTAAAGATATTCGATCCCACCTTTCAACGGAGCCGAAGGGGCAAAGAATTTGAACAGCCCCGATAATAACAAGGGGTCACTTTGATTCCCTAAATCATCTCTGGAAGTAATTCCGATATGATACGTTCCAGGTTCTGTTGGGAACTCCAGCCAATCATCCGGGATGATCAACTCCGTCTTCCCAATCACTATTTTTGAAATGATTCCCGGCGTTGTCTCCCACGAAAAGTGATCAGGTTCAAGAGGTGTTCTGTCTCTGCTCACATACACTTCGTAGCCGCTTGCTTCGGAAACGGATTCCCACCAAATTCTTCGTTTACGAACCCATGGCGTAATTTTCTCTCTCCTCCTTGACTCAACTGCCTCCATTGAACCGTCTGCTCTAAACCCTTTTTCTGATAAAATTGACTTCAACAACGTAGCGATCTCCCCAATTGTGATCGAACCCTTATTAAAGAAATAATCAGGCTTCCCTTGGGTGGCTAACTTTCGAATTTCTTGTGGGTCACAGCTTGTAAGAAGGATAATCAGGATATTTGGGTGACTGGCTTTTATCTTTCTCGTTAGTTCAAGGCCGTTTTCCCCGGGTAATATGAAATCCATGAAGATTAGATTTGGCGGACAAGAATCGATTTCCTTTAACGCCTCTACCCCGTCCGCTGCTTCAACAATAGACATGGAAGGGAACTCAGACTTTAGGTAAAGTCTAACTACTTGTCTGAAGGAATAGTTATCTTCGACGAGCATCGTTCTAAACACAATATTTCTGTCTTCCAGAGTTAACATCACTGTATTTTAAATGCGATGGATTTATTTCACCGTGATCTCTCCTCTGTCCTGATCCTTCCAATTTTGATTGCTTCTCAACCGCTCCTCAACCCGTCGCCAGACGTCTTCCTCTTTCTTGCCCGGATTCTTTTCAAAGAAGTCCTTCCACGCCAGATCCATTTCCTCCCTCATTTTTTGCTTTGCACGCAAAAATGGAACCTCCCATTTCAGTGAGTCGTTCCTCGTGTCTATTCCCACTTTTGCTTTATGGTCCATCTAAAGTACCTCCAACTAATTTTGTTTATAGATGAACTCAAAAATAAAGCCTCCACCTCTTAAAAAGGCCAAACTTACCTAAGCCTCTTCCTTCAGCGGCTCAGCCACCTTCAACTTTAAAAGGCCTACCGTTTTCAGCCCCATCCTCACGGAAGGTTTGGTTTTATTGAGCATTAAATTCCTTATCCTTTAGGTTTTTCTTATTTGGAAGACCCTTTAAAACACTTAAGTCAGAGGGAAGATTTGAATATGCTGATGGATCTGACTTTCTGGAGGAAGAGTCTAATTTGTATAGTCGAACTTTTAAAGGTCTTTCTCCATCCATCACCCCCTTCGGAAAGAGAAAGTTTGTTAAGGTCTTAGATTTAGTACGACACAAAACGAATCCTTTGTCAATGCCAAAATAGGCTTGTGAAGATTATCTTTTAAGGATTATCACTTGCTGGTATAACGACATGGATTCTAGACCCGACGACTCCAGGAGGTAATGGAGGAACCATTAACTGACGAGGCCCGAAGGCAATGTGGGTCTGAATGAAATAGAAATCACTCGATCTACTCAAGGATCTGGAACAGCTTCTGGACCGATTGCCTGGTAAGCATAATAGCATCTTTACAGGTCTTCATTCTGTCATCCCATTCCCTTTGCTCTAGGGGGCCAAGTCCAGAGAGGTCCAGTTGACTAAAAAACCGCATAGCTCATCGAGATGGAAGGAAATCCGTTCCAGTGAAACTCTGTTTCTTTCTTTCTCAATTTCCATCGCCGTGCCTTCCCTATCTTAGATCACCTGGAAAAGATAACTGCACACTAGATATGCCGAATATTGGCTTAACTTTTAATGTCTATTGGATGGTTATTGAAAGACAGATCGTGCCAAAGAACTCCTCCTGAAAGACCATCTACTCTCATCGGCTTGAAAAATATGTTCTTGCTATCCACATTATCACCTAAAAGCATTTTCCCCCAAGTCATGACAGAGTCGTTGGTTATTCTCGTTGGGTTCTTTCTTCTCTCTGGGAGAACCCCGATGAGCTCATAGCCTTTTGTCTTATTAAATGTGTACAGCTGGCTCTTACAATGTTCAGTCCGGGGGAGTGTGTTGACCCTGTGCGGAACACCCGGAATGATACAGGCGGCCGGCGTTGGGCGGAACGGCAATCTTTAGGCGACCGTCCTCAGCGTTCAGCGTTTTCCCAGTGAAGACGTCGACGAATGCGGCGTCCTTCGTGTTCAGTGGAATCTCCACCGTTTGCGCCTCCCGGTCCGGGTTCACCGCCACGACGCCCTTTTCGTAGACCCTGTAGTGGACTCCGTTGCCCGATCGGATGTCATCGATGGGCCTGCCGATCCGCACCTGGTTCAAGTCGTCGTAGTGCGACCAGAGAAAACCCGACAGCTTCGCGCAGGCATACGCATAGAAGGCATTTTCCTTGCGTTGCTCTTCGTTCTCGCCCCCAACATAGCTCAAAGCAAGAACCGCCTTGCCGCGATCCACGTAGTGCCGCCAGTCGTCCGCCGCCTTCCTCACCTGCTCCCAATCCTGTCTGCGCTGGGCGTTCCCAAAGATGTACGACTCCCACATTAATCCGTCCGAGCATTCGGCATATTCCTCGCGTAAATCCCCAGAGTTCAACACACATACTTTGTCGTCACCGTAGCTCTTCACCAAGCGGCGCACTTCGGCGAGAAGCATCTTGTAGGTCTCCGGGTTGTTCTTATCAGCATGAACGTGTTTGTGCTTGCCGCGTTCCGGCCCAAAACAGACCTCAGGATGGACATTGTCGATGAACAACCCATCAAAGCCCAGGTTCATAATTCCGCGCACGCCTCGCAGAACCGCCTCGGAATAGCCTTCAACATTCGTACAAACCTGACTCCAGCCGGCCACATAGTTCGGGTCGTTAAAGGGACGCTTGACCTCGCCGTTCTCGCCGATCAGCCTCCAATCGGGGTGGTTCGATAAATCTACCGCTTGCCAGAACGGATTCCGCTTGCATTCCTCGACACCCGGTGAACCGCCCTCCCATCGGCGCCGGTCCTCCACGTCGGGGATCGCTGGCGCCTTGTAGAAGGAAACGTAGGCAATCGAGCGGATACCGGAATTATGGAACTCATGGACCCATTTCTGATTGGAGCACGGCTGCCCCCAGTCAATGAACGAGAACGCCTGGTAAGTGCGGATTTCCTCCTCGGAAGCCAGATCCGAGTACCACAAGCCGTACGTCTCGGCCTCGTAGAGCCACGTCGGGGCTTTGTCTGGTCGCGCGGGATCCGCAGCGCTGGCAATGGTCATCCAAAGCATCAGCGCCACGGGGATCAGCGACATGATAGGCAGCAGGCGGTGTCGAGCGGGCAGTCGAGACATTTGTGGCGCTCCTTGGGGAGGACAACGAGAATGCCATTGGGGCAGCCTTAAGGATAAGAAAAGGATAAGAACTTGCTTTGGAACGAGTTGAATCTACAATAAAGGAAATAGTCTGTCAAGAATAACCGAAAAACATGGGAATGTCTCTCTTTTCCATTCGAGCGTCAGCCCGGCAAGAAGAAGCACACTAATGATTACCGAAGGAAACAAACAAAAAAGGCAGAGCCATTTGACCCTGCCTTTTCCCTCCTGTGATTAGATTGTATAAATTTATTTTGTTGCAATTCTATTTGCAAAACCTCAGAGAGATGATTATTTTAGTTAGAGTGTCATCTGTGGGGGTGAAGAGATGGATCCGAATAAATTGACGTTGAAAGCCCAGGAGGCTTTGCAGGAAGCAAAATCCATTGCCGAGAAGAAACATCACCAGCAAATCGAGGTGGAGCACCTCTTGTCGGCCCTCCTCGCCCAGAAAGACGGGATCGTCATTCCGATTCTCCAGAAGTTAGGGGCAAACCCGGATTTGATTCATTCCCAGTTGGAGAACGAATTGAGCCGGATTTCCCAGGTGACGGGCAGGGGGGCGGGGCAGGTTTATCTCTCCAGCCGGGCCAATGAAGTTCTGAACGCGGGCTGGAAAGAAGCCGAGGCTTTGACGGATGAGTACCTCTCCACGGAGCATCTTCTGATCGCCATTGCGGATGAGAAGCAGGGAGCCTCCTATCAAATTCTTCAGAGGAACGGGGTGACCAAGGATGCGATCTTCAGGGTGCTCCAGGAGATCCGGGGGGCCCAGCGGGTGACCGACCAGAATCCGGAGGACAAATACCAGGCCCTCAAGCGCTACAGCCGGGACCTCACGGAGGAGGCGAGGAAGGGAAAGCTCGATCCGGTCATCGGCCGGGACGAAGAAATCCGGAGGGTGATTCAGGTCCTTTCGAGAAGGACCAAGAATAACCCGGTTCTGATCGGGGAGCCTGGCGTTGGAAAAACCGCGATCGTCGAAGGGCTGGCCCAGCGAATCGTGAAAGGCGATGTCCCCGAGACATTGAAGAATAAGAAGCTGGTGGCCCTCGACCTGGGCGCCATGATCGCAGGGGCCAAATTCAGAGGTGAATTCGAAGACCGGCTGAAGGCTGTTTTGAAAGAGATTTCGAATGCGGCGGGCAACATCATCCTTTTCATCGATGAACTCCATACCCTGGTGGGGGCGGGCGCAGCCGAAGGCGCCATCGACGCCTCCAACATGCTGAAGCCGGCCCTGGCTCGCGGGGAACTCCGCTGTGTCGGGGCGACGACGCTCAATGAATACCGGAAGTATGTCGAGAAGGACGCGGCGTTGGAGCGGCGGTTCCAGCCGATCTACGTCAGCCAGCCCACCGTCGAGGATACCATTGCCATTCTCAGGGGATTGAAGGAGCGGTACGAGGTCCACCATGGCGTGAAGATCCTGGACTCGGCGATCATCGCTGCGGCCATGCTTTCCCATCGCTACATTGCGGATCGCTTCCTTCCCGACAAAGCCGTGGATCTGATCGACGAGGCGGCGTCGAGGCTTCGAATCGAGATCGACAGCGTCCCGGTGGAGATCGATGAAGTTCAGCGGAAGGTCATGCAACTGGAGATCGAGCGTCAGGCGTTGAAAAAGGAGAAGGACAAGGCCTCCGTGGAAAGGCTGAAAAAAATCGAAAAAGAGTTGGCCGATTTAAAAGAAGAGGTGAAAGAAAAGTCGCTCAGGTGGGAGAATGAGAAGAAGGCCATTTCGAGAATCCACCAGATCAAAGAACAGATCGAGAAGACGAAGCAGATGATGAAAGAGGCCGAGCGGGAAGTAAACTATTCCAGGCTGGCCGAGCTGCAATACGGAGAAATGGCAAGACTCGAGGGCGAGTTGAAGAAAGAAGAGGAGAGACTCGCAGCCGTCCAAAAGAGCGGGAAGATGCTCAAGGAAGAAGTGGATGAAGAGGATGTGGCTGAAGTGGTTTCCAAGTGGACCGGCATTCCGGTTTCGAGGATGCTGGAAGGAGAGATGGAGAAGCTGGTCCATATGGAGGAGAGGCTGAAGCAGCGGGTCATCGGTCAGGATGACGCGGTCGTCGCCGTTTCGAACGCCGTGAGAAGGGCCAGGGCGGGATTGCAGGACCCCAATCGGCCCATCGGTTCCTTCATTTTCATGGGACCCACGGGTGTCGGAAAGACAGAGCTTGCGCGGGCCCTGGCTGAGTTTTTGTTCGATGATGAGCAGGCGATGGTCAGAATCGATATGTCCGAATACATGGAGAAACATTCTGTCGCCCGGCTGATCGGCGCGCCGCCCGGGTATGTGGGATACGAGGAAGGGGGTTTTCTCACCGAGGCGGTTCGAAGAAGACCTTATTCCATTGTCCTCATGGACGAGATTGAGAAGGCACATCCTGAAGTGTTCAACATCCTCCTGCAGATTTTGGACGATGGGAGGCTGACCGATGGCCACGGTCGAACGGTTGATTTCAAGAATACGGTCGTCATCATGACCTCCAACATCGGAAGCCAGTGGATTACCGACCTGGGAGAGAAGGACTACGAGGAGATGCGGCGTCGGGTGCTGGACGCGGTCAGGGCGCATTTCAAGCCCGAGTTTTTGAACCGTGTTGACGAGTTGGTCATCTTCCGCAGTCTGGGGCTGGAGCAGATTAAGGCGATTGTTGAAATTCAAGTGAAGAAACTTGAGAAGCGCCTGCTGGAAAGACGAATACAACTTAAAATAACGGAAAGAGCGAAAGAATGGTTAGCCAACGAGGGGTTTGATCCTGCCTATGGAGCGCGACCACTTAAACGAGTGATTCAAAAGGAGATTCAGGATAAGTTAGCCTTGCGGATTTTAGAAGGCAAATTTAAAGAAGGCAGTGCAGTCACTGCGGACGTGGATGAAAGAAAAGGGGAACTGGTATTCAAGGCATAGAGTTATAACTTAACAATGTTCTTGACAATATTTTAAAAAACTGTTATGAATACAACGTTTTGCCAAAGTCTGCCTGCTCTGTGCGGCGGAAGGCAAAGGAGTTCTGAAGGCACGTAGCTCAGGGGGAGAGCGCTACCTTGACGCGGTAGAAGTCTGGGGTTCAAATCCCCACGTGCCTACCATTGGCCGAAACCTGCCCCGGAAGGCCCGCTTGCAGGCGGGTCAAGGGGCACAACATATACGAAACTTCCTCTTCGGGAAGCCCCGACCTGTGGGCGGGGAGCTTCAAACCAATTCTTTAAAAAGTGAAACATAACTTATTGAAGAAACATACAATTTGATGAAAACAACACGAAGAGGCATCATTCAGATTTATTTTGAGTGATGCCTCTTCCGCTTCAGTTCAAGCAGGATGACCGAAGAATGAATGAACAGGTGACCCTCACCATCGATGGCGAGAAGCGATCGGTCCCGAAGGGAATGAAGCTCGAAGCATTGGCCGGTCCGCGGGACAAGGACGCTGTTGCAGCGCAGGTCAATGGAGCGGTCCTTGATCTCAGTAGGACGGTGGAGAAAGATGCAGCCGTTTCATTCATCGCCATTCATTCGAAAAAAGGGTTAGAGATATTGCGCCATTCTGCCGCGCATGTCATGGCCGAGGCAGTGAGGGAACTGTTTCCGAGCGTTAAGATGACCTTTGGTCCCTCTACCGAAAATGGCTTCTATTATGATTTCGACTTTGATCGAACCTTTACACCTCAAGATCTTGAGACGATAGAAAAAAGGATGTCCGAGATCATTGCGAAGGACGAGCCCTTTCTTCGTAAAGAGGTGTCAAAAGAGGAAGCCGTCAAGACCTTTGAAGAAATGGGGCAAACCTATAAAGTGGAACACCTGGAGGAGCTTCCCGATCGTGTTTCTCTCTACCGGCAAGGGAGTTTCGTGGATCTCTGTGAAGGCCCCCATCTCCCTTCGACGGGGAGGATTAAGGCCTTTCGGCTCTTGAATGTATCGGGGACTTATTGGAGAGGGGACGCCCGGAATCAGGTCCTCCAGAGGATTTACGGAACGGCGTTTCCGACCCAGCAGGCCTTGGAGGAATTTCTCCACATGCTTGAGGAGGCCCGCAAACGGGACCACCGAAAACTGGGGAAGGAGCTGGATCTCTTCAGCCTGAGCGAAGAGGCAGGCCCGGGTCTGGTGATCTATCACCCCAAAGGCGCCATGCTCCGGACGATCCTGGAAGATTTTGAGAAGAAGGAACATTTGAAACGGGGATATCAGATCGTCATCGGCCCCCATCTCCTCCGGATGGAGCTTTGGCAGCAGTCGGGCCATTTCGAAAACTATCGGGATAAGATGTACTTCACCAAAGTCGAGGACGTGGAGTATGGAATCAAGCCGATGAACTGCCTTGCCCACATGCTCATCTATAAATCCCAGATTCGAAGCTATCGAGATCTTCCGATCCGATATTTCGAGTTGGGAACGGTCTACCGGCATGAGAAATCCGGCGAGCTCCATGGTCTTCTTCGGGTCAGAGGGTTTACTCAGGATGATGCCCATATCCTCTGCCGGCCGGATCAATTGAACGAGGAGATCTGCTCCATCATCGAATTCGTGGATGATGTGATGAAGATCTTTGGTTTCGAGTATGAGATCGAACTCAGCACCCGGCCGGAAAAGTCGATCGGCTCGCAGGAGGATTGGGAGAGGGCGACGCAAGCCCTGATTCATGCCCTCAAGACAAAAAACCTTCCCTACGATGTGCAATGAAGGGGAGGGGGCTTTTTACGGTCCGAAGATTGACATCAAGCTCAAAGATGCCCTTCACCGAAGGTGGCAGTGTGCGACGATTCAGGTGGACTTTGCCCTGCCCGAACGGTTTGACCTGACCTACGTGGGAAGCGATGGAGAACGGCACCGGCCCGTCATGCTTCACCGGGTGATCCTCGGCGCGATGGAGAGGTTCATCGGAGTGTTGATTGAACACTATGCCGGGGCATTTCCGGTCTGGCTCGCTCCGACCCAGGCGATTCTGATGACCGTGACCGATCGGCAGATCGAGTACGCCGAGGGGGTTTACCGCCAGCTCGTTCAAAAAGGAGTGCGCATGGAAAAGGACTTCCGGAATGAGAAGCTGGGGTTCAAGATTCGGGAAGCCCAGCTTCAGAAGATCCCCTACATGCTTGTGGCCGGGGATCGGGAAGTGAAAGAGGGAACCCTGGCTCCACGAAAACGAAGCGGCGAAACATTGAAGTCGATGACGGTAGAGGATATCGTCAAACAAATCGAATCCGAATACCCAATAATATAATTGAATTGCAGATTGAAAAATCTGAGATCCAAAGCAAACCAAGAATGTCATTCCGGAGAAATCCGGAATCCAGTGTTTTGAAGGTATTCCGAACTAACTGGACCCCGGTTTTTACCGGGGCGACGCCTAAATAAGATAAGAATAGATTGCAGATCGCAAATTGCAGATTGAAAAGTCTGAAATCCAAAATCTGAAATTTGAAATCGAAAGAAGGAGGTGATGCTTATCGCAAGGGATGTTCGAATTAATCGAGAGATTCGAGCGAAAGAGGTAAGGGTCATTGACCCGGAGGGGAAGCAGTTGGGGGTCTTACCAGCCTACGAGGCGCTTCGGCTGGCAACGGGTTTTGAGTTAGACCTGGTGGAGGTTTCACCGAAATCGGAGCCGCCCGTCTGCCGCATCATGGATTACGGGAAGTTCAAGTATCAGCAGAGCAAGAAGGCGCATGATGCGAAAAAGAAGCAGGTCGTTGTCCATCTTAAAGAAGTGAAGATGAGGCCGAAGACCGAGGAGCACGATTTTCAATTTAAGCTTAAGCATATCGAACGATTTCTGAAAGAGGGAAATAAGACCAAGGTGACCATTGTTTTTCGGGGAAGGGAGCTCGCCCATCCTGACCTGGGGAGAAACATGCTGGGCAGGATTACGGAGGAGGCCAAGGAGTGGGCGAAGGTCGAGCTGGCTCCCAAATTTGAAGGAAGAAATTTCATCATGGTCTTAGCTCCTCTCCAGAGTCAAAAACCATCTTAAAGAGACTTGTGTCGGTGTGAGTGTCGGTGTCAGCTTTGCCTTGCACACACAGACACTGTCACTGTCACGATGAATCAAAGGAGAAACACGTGCCAAAATTGAAGACCAATCGAGGAGCAGCAAAACGGTTTAAGAAGACCGGGACGGGGAAGATAAAAGCCAAGAGGGCCTTTGCACGTCATATTCTGACGAAAAAGTCGACCAGTCGAAAGCGAGGCCTCCGGAGGCCGAAGGTGCATCGAGAAGACGGACTCCAAGGGGATCAAGAAGCTGGTCCCGTACATTTAAAAATAAAAAAACGCTTAGCGCATAGCGCATGGCGACTATCAGGAGGATGATCAATCATGCCGAGGGTAAAAGGAGGACCAAAGACAAGACAGAGACGGAAAAGGGTCCTTAAAATGGCAAAAGGTTATCGGGGAGGGCGAAGCCGGCTCTACCGAACGGCCGTCGACGCGGTCCATCGGGCTCTGGCTTATGCCTATCGCGATCGAAAGGCCAGGAAAAGAGATTTCAGAAGGCTTTGGATTGCTCGCATCAATGCGGCGGCGAGGCTTCAAGGGGTCTCTTACAGCCGTTTGATGGACGCTTTGAAGAAAGCCCATATCGAGATGGATCGAAAGATATTAGCCGATTTAGCGGTGAAGGATCCGGGCGCCTTTTCCAAGATTGTCGCGATGGCAAAGACGAGCGCTGCTGGAAAATCTTGAAGCCTGCCCGCAGGAGAAGAACCTCGTGAAAGAGGAGTTGGAAAAGCTCCGAAACGAAGTCTTGATCTCAATCTCTCAGACCTCGACGGAAAAAGAGCTTTCTGAAATCCGGGTGGGGGTTTTAGGAAGGAAGGGGAGCCTCACTCAGCTTCTCAAACGTCTGGGGTCCCTTCCCGAGGAGGAGCGCAGAGAAATAGGGAGAAGGGCAAATCAGGTCAAAGGTGACCTCGAGGAAAGGATCGAAGACACCCTTCTGCAGATTCAAGAACGGGAGCGAAGGGAGGTCCTGGAGAAAGAGAAAGTCGATGTGACCCTCCCCGGCAGGCGGGTTCCTTTTGGAAAGAGGCATCCTCTCACCCAGACCCTGGATGAGATCATCGACATCTTTTCCCGCCTGGGGTTCGAGGTTGCGGAAGGACCCGAGGTGGAGCTGGACTACTACAACTTCGAAGCCCTGAATATTCCGAAGGGGCATCCTGCCAGAGAAATGCAAGCCACCTTCTTCATCTCGGATGAGGTGGTGCTCCGAACGCATACCTCACCGATGGAGGTGAGGACGATGGAAAAGCATCCTCCTCCCGTGCGAATCATCTCTCCCGGCCCCGCTTACCGGCGGGATTCGGATCCAACCCATTCCCCGATGTTTCACCAGGTAGAGGGACTTTTGGTCGATAAAGGGATTACCTTTGCCGACCTGAAAGGCGTCCTGACCGTCTTTGTTCACCAGATGTTCGGCAAGGGAACGAGGCTTCGATTTCGGCCCAGCTTTTTCCCCTTCACCGAGCCGAGCGCGGAGATTGACATCGAATGTATCATGTGCGGCGGAAAGGGATGCGGGGTTTGCTCGAACACCGGCTGGTTGGAAATTTTGGGTTCTGGAATGACAGACCCGGCAGTATTCGGATTTGTGAACTATGACCCTGAAGAGGTGACGGGTTTCGCATTCGGGATGGGCGTCGAAAGAATCGCCATGCTCAAGTACGGGATCAACGATATCCGGCTCTTCTTCACGAATGATCTGAGGTTCCTGAGGCAGTTCTAGATGAGAGGGAGCCACACGGGATTTTTTAAATTCGAAGCACGAAATCCGAAGTACGAAACAAGCACGAATTTTCAAAATACAGATGACCGAAACCGAGGTTTAGAATTTTGAGAATTTGAATTTTGAAATTGTTTCGAGTTGGTCCGAGGCGGACGCTTCGCCCGATATTCGGTTTTAGGACTTGAAAAGATGAAGGTCAGTCTGAATTGGCTCAAGGATTACGTTGAGATCCGGATGGACTCCAAAGATCTCACCCACCTCCTCACCATGGCAGGTCTGGAGGTCGAAGGAGCTATTTCCACAGGGGAAGGGCTGGAGAAAGTGGTCGTGGCGGAGATCCTGTCGGTTCGGAGACATCCCAATGCAGACCGACTTTCCCTGGTCGAGGCGAAGACCCATCAGGAGTCGTTTTCGATCGCTTGCGGGGCAACGAACATCAAGGAAGGCCAGAAAGTTCCCCTGGCCCTGGTGGGAGCCCGGCTCCCGAACGGGATTGAAATCAAGAGATCAAAGATCCGGGGGGTCCTCTCCGAAGGGATGCTTTGCTCGGAGATTGAGCTTGGTCTGGGCCAGGAAGCCTCCGGAATCATGATCCTGGCCCCCGAGCTTCCTCTGGGATCGGGGGTGGGAGAGGCCCTGGGTTTGAAGGATACCATTCTCGACATCAGCATCACACCCAACCGTCCGGACTGGCTCTGTGTGATCGGGGTGGCGCGAGAGATTGCTGCGCTCACCGGGCAAAAAATGAAGTATCCCTCCCTTTCTCTTGCCGACCGGGGAGAAGAGATCCATCGGAAAACCTCTGTCACGATTCTGGACCAGGACCTATGCCCCCGTTATGTCGCGAGGATGATCGAAGGAGTGAAGATCGGTCCTTCTCCCCGTTGGATGAGCAATCGATTGGAAAAAGTAGGCATCCGGTCCATCAATAACGTGGTCGACGTGACCAATTATATCATGATGGAATACGGGCAACCGCTCCATGCGTTCGATTTTGAATTCCTGGAAGAAGGTCGGATCGTCGTTCGGAGGGCAAAGGGCGGCGAGGAATTCGTCACCCTGGATGGAGTGAAGAGGACCCTGGATGGGGAAATGCTCATGATCTGCGACGGCGTCAAACCGGTAGCCATCGCCGGCGTCATGGGCGGCCTCAATTCAGAGATCAAGGATGATACCACGACGGTCCTGCTGGAAAGCGCCTATTTCGACCCCACGGGGAATCGGAGGACCTCAAAAAAGCTCGGTCTGGAGACGGAAGCGGCCTATCGGTTCGGAAGAGGGATCGACTACGGGGGATGCCTCTCCGCGGCGGACCGGGCCGCCCAATTGATTCAAGAATGGGCGGGAGGAAGGGTCGTGGAGGGAGCCGTGGATGTCTACCCGGCGCCGATCCGGCCCAAGCCGATCCGTTTACGGGGAGAAAGAATTCGCCAGGTTTTGGGAACGGAGGTCTCCGCCAAAGAAGCAAGGAATTACCTGGAAAATCTGGAATTGGAAGTCCAGGAGGAGAAAGAAGGCGTCCTCCTCGTCGTGCCGGCTTCCTTCCGGGGGGATTTGGAGAGAGAGATCGATCTGATCGAAGAAGTGGCACGCCTGAACGGATACGATCGAATTCCGATCACCCTTCCGACCGGGTCTCCCTCGTCGGAGAAGAGAAGCAAAGAGTTTCTTACGGAGAGGAGGGCGATCGATCTTCTCAACGCCCATGGATACAATGAGGTGATCAATTACAGCTTTACTTCTCCAGCCTTCGCAGACCGGATTGGACTCCCTCCGGATGATCCGAGGCGACAGCCTCTCCGGATCCTCAACCCTTTGGCGGAGGATGTCTCCGTCATGAGAACCACACTCATTCCCGGCCTGATGGAGACCGTCCAATACAACCTCTCCCGTAAGAATTCGAACCTCAAGCTCTTTGAATTGAAAAAAGTCTTCCTTCCTCAGGAAGGAGGGAGACTGCCCAGGGAAGTCAAGCTTTTGGCGGGCGTGGCGTTGGGGTTTGACAGAGGTCCCCATTGGGCTTCTCCGCAGAGGCCGGTGGATTTTTACGATATCAAAGGCTGCGTGGAAGACCTTTTGGACACCCTGCAGATCAAGGACGCGAAGTTTGTTAAAGCAGAGGATGTCCCCTATCTCCATCCGGGAAAAGCATCGAAGGTGGTCCTGGATCAGGAGGTCTTGGGGGTTTTAGGAGAAATTCATCCGGAGGTGTCGGGCCGTTATGAAGTTCGGGGAAAGGGTTATCTCTTTGAAATGGACTTCAGTAAAATGGTGAAAGAAGCAGGGGAAGAAAGGCGGTTTCAGGCTCTGCCCAAATTCCCGGCGGTTGAAAGGGATCTTTCCGTGGTCGTCGATCAAGCCATGGAAGCAGAAAGAGTGATGGAAGCCATCCGGACGTTCCGGCAACCTCACGTCGAAGAGGTCACCCTTTTCGACGTGTATGAAGAACCGCCGATCCCGGAGGGGAAAAAGGGAATTTCTTATCGAATCCGGTACCAGGCCAAAGATCGGACGTTGACGGATGAAGAAGTGAATCAATACCACGAGAAGATCCTCTCCAGATTAAAGGAGGTCTTTCAGCTCGATTTGAGGCAATAATAAAAAGAAGTTTTGAGTTTTAAGTTTTGAGTTAAATTCAAAATTCATAATTCAAAATTTAACCTTTTGAGGGGGAAGTGTCCGTCATGGAAGATTCCCGAAAAGAAAGGAGGATGTCGGCGATGACGAAGGTGGATATCGTTGAGGGGATTTATGAGAAGGTGGGGTTTTCGAAGAAAGAGGTGGCTAAAATCGTCGAGTATATTTTTGATATCATCAAAGATACCTTGATCAAGGAAGATAAGATCAAGATTTCCGGGTTTGGAAATTTTGTCGTCCGGAAAAAGAGGTCGAGACGGGGCCGAAACCCACAGACCGGGAGCGACATCGAGATCACCGCAAGAAGGATCTTGACGTTTAAACCCAGTCAGGTCTTAAAGGGAGGCCTCAACCGTAAGGAGTCCTGATTTTTTCAGTTCTTCTTGAAGCCTGTTTTTCCGTTTGATGAACGACAGGGGCGGTGAAAGAAGAAAGATGGCCGGGCTACTCAAAAAACATGAGGTGGAGGACTCCATTTCCCATGAAAGGCTTTATTATCGGATAGGAGAGGTGAGCCGCCTGACGGGTCTCAAACCCCATGTGCTTCGTTATTGGGAGTCGGAGTTCAGAGTGATCAGGCCCCACAAGGGCGGGTCCTCACAACGGCTCTACCGGAGGAAAGACCTGGACCTCATCCTGAAGATCAAGAAACTCCTGTATGAGGACGGGTTCACCATCGCCGGAGCAAAAAAGAAGATCCGAGACCTCGAGCGATTTGAAAATAAGCAGATGAAATTGAAACCCATTGAGAAAGGATCTGACGAAAACGCTCATGAGTTTCTGGTCGCTGTTCAGGAGGAACTGAAGGGGATCAGAGACATGCTGGAATAGCTCCTTTGCCCGAGAAGGGACTGGACTTTTGGAAGGAAATTGAATATAGTAATTAAAGGTTGGAGTAATGGAGTATGGAGTAATGGAATAAAAATGACAGGTAAGACTTATAAAGCATAATTCTTCTTGTGGGAATCAAAACCCCAGCCCTCCAATACTCCATCATTCCACGGTTTTTATCGGGGCGTAGCGCAGCCTGGTAGCGCACTGGCATGGGGTGTCAGGTGTCGGAGGTTCAAATCCTCTCGCCCCGACCATTTCCCTCCATTTCACCCGCGGTTACAGTACCGATATTCTGCCGACCTTTCAGACATTCCACTGGATGCCCTCTCTGGGCTCGGCTTTTTCTTTGACGCTGGCCAACCCTCTATCCGCCACTCCCCTGCCGGCCGTCTGATCCGCCATGCGGAAGACCACGAGAATCATTTCCAAGAAGACCCTGCTGAAAACCGCTGTTAGACAGAAACACCACAGGACCCCAATCAGAAGCGCAGAAAGTCCAAGCCGGAGGGAGGTTTCAAACCCGCGCGAGGATGAAGAAAAGGGCCACCAGACCCGCGCAAAGAATCGACAGGATGTAAAGAAACTTTATCATTTTTACGGGAACAGACCGACGGAATGAAAAATCAAAAAGGGGATGGAGAAAATCAAACTGATGCGAGGGGGACACATCCTCCAAGCCCCTCAGGCGGGAGAGCCTGTCTTCTATCGGGTTGTTCGCCAACGATTCCCCACAGTTGGCGCAGAGATTTGCTCCGTTCTTGTTCGAAGCGCCGCAGTTTGTGCAAAACATAGGTGTCTCCTTGAGTATTCCGTAAGCTTAACTTACGGGCTTAATCCCTTTGATCTTCCAGTGGCCGTCTTCTCTCTTCAGGGTAACGTCCAGAACGGTTCTTCCGTTATGGGGTTTCCCGCCCACTTTCTCGGAGGTCGTGATCACCCACTCCAATCTGACGTCGGCCGTATCCCCTGATATCGTCTGTTTCTTCAAAGCATAAGAAAGGTCATGGTAGTTAAAAGTTTCCCACATTTTGAGAGTATCCTTCCGTTTTCCTTCTGCCCCTTTAAAATCGCGAGAGTAGCAGGACATGAAGAGATCGATGTTCTTCTGAAGGTTTGCGCGTCTGATATTTTCAAAGACAGACTCTATTTTCTCGACTTCTATGTTCTCCGTTCCGGCCTGTGGATCGGGCGGAGAAGACAGTGGGGAAGGAGAAGACGTGACTTCTATTGAAACGGGTTTGGCGGAAGGGGGATACTGCGTCCAGAACAAATACCCACCTGCAATGATCAAAAAAAGGATGACCCCTCCTGTCGTCAAGGTGAGCGGCCGGAGAAGGCCCCCTGCGAACTCGGAGGAATCGACATTTCCCCCGGCCGGACCCGGCAAGAGAGAAAGGAGGTGACGAAATTTTCTTAAGTTTCCCTGGATGGATTTCATTTCCTTTTTTAGTTCTTTCCTCTCTCTCAGGAAGTCGGACTTTGTCACGGCGCTTTCCTTATAAAGCGATTGAAATTCCTCGAGCCGTTTCTGAACGGGTTTCAACTGATCCTCCAGCAGATCGATTTCTCCCGTTGCCCTTTTTCGAATCGATTCAAGCTCTTTTTCGATTTCCTGATGCAGGGGTGACAAAGACTCCAGCCGATTCCTATAGCGAGCGATTAACGGATGGATTACATCCGTGGAGATGTTGTTTCCCTGTGTCTCCAGCTTGCTCATGCAGGATTCTAACTCTCTTTCTTCTTCCAACAGGTTCAGCCACTCCTTCACCCATCTCTTGACCGATTTTTTTTCTAAAGGAGGGACATCCGCTTTTTCGGATGGAGCTCGCATCAACAGGGAGCCGCATTTCCTGCAATACTTTCCGCTTTTGTGGGAGGCTTGACATCTTGGGCAAGTGAGACTGACCGCTGCTTTCTCTTTTGCGGCCGCAGGGTCATCTACGGCTAGAAGGAACTTCCCGCATTTCTTACAAAATTCCTCCGAGGGACCATGTTCGATGTTACATTGAGGGCAAATAACCATTTTCAGTCTCCTGAAATCTTGGACCCATTCGACGGCTCCGAAGGGCTCACCATCCCGAGTGAAGTAAAGAGATAGGCCGGGGGCGTCGAATGGGTTGATTTCCTGAACCATTAAGGGGAGTTATAATGCATTTTATGTGCCACAAAGAAAACAAATTTTTTTCCTCAGATTTCAATATCTTTTGGCACCACTGAAAAAAGGAATGGATCAAAATCGAAGGGTATGGACAAAAATTGTCCATCTGACCGCTCTCCCTGCCGGGCCTGTTTCCAAGCCCATGACAAACGCTCCCTCACCCCTATCCCTCTTCCAAGAACGGTGTCGTAACCGTGATGGGTGGAAGATTCCGGCGGAACGGAAACGGGCTCCTCGTCTTTATGACACCGCCTTCCAAAGGAAGAGCAAAGGAAGAGGGAGGCTGAGGGGTCTCTGGACTTCGTGCAAAATTTGAGCTAAAACTGCAGGGTTATGAAAAAAAGATTTACCGTTCGATCGATCGAAAGAATCTTTAAGCAGCCATTTTCTATTGCCACTCATGCCCATTTATTATGGAAGGGGAGAGATTCTTTTCAGATCATATTCGATGCGGTCGGGCGTGCAGAGAAATTGATCTGTCTTCAATTTTATATATTCAAGAATGATGAAACCGGAATCGCCTTATCCAGATTTGCTGAAAAAGAAAAGCCGGGAGGGCGTGAAGGTTTATGTTTTGCATGACCATTTTGGATCCTTCGGAACGCCGCGAAGCTTTTGGAAGGAAATGAGGGCGGCGGGTATTCAGATCAGGGCCTCCCATCCCTTTCGGTGGACTGCCCCTTTTCGTTATGTTCATCGGGATCACAGAAAGCTCATCGTCATCGATTCGAAGAAGGCCTTTACCGGCGGGCTCAATATTGCAAATGAATATAGCGGGTTTCACATCCGGAAGCGAAGCAGGGGGTGGCGCGACACGGGGATACTCGTGGGAGGTCCCATCGTGAGCGAACTTTTGGATACGTTCAAAAAAAGCTGGACCACCTGGGGAGGAGAAGAGATTCTTTTTGAGGGCGAACGAGAGGAGATGCGGGGCAACCTCCCGGAGGAAGGGATTCCTGCGCTTCCCATTTTCGTCTATTCCGGGAAGGGCAGAAGAAGAATGAGGAACCTTTTCCGCTACAGCATCGACCATGCACAGACCAGTATTCTCTTGACCACAGCTTATTTCATTCCGAGCCGCAGGCTGATTGAACGACTTGAGCGATCGGTGAGGCGCGGGGTTAAGGTGAGACTCCTCGTGCCGGGCAAGAGCGATGTTCCCGCCGCCTCCTATGCGGGAAGAGCCTTTTTTTCGAGACTCTTAAAGGCCGGGGTCGAAATCTATACCTACCTGGGAGAGATGCTTCACGCGAAAACCTATCTGTTTGACCAGGGCTGGAGCATCATCGGGTCTACGAACCTCGATTACCAGTCTCTTCGGTATAACGACGAGGGAAACGTTGGAATTCTGGATCGACCGTTTGGTTCGCAGATGGCAGAGGTCTTTGAGGAGGATCTAAAAAAATCTGCCAAAATCAATGAAGAGGCCTGGCGCCGGAGGCCGTTTTTGGAAAAGGTCAAGGAACACTTCTTTGCCCTTTTTAGAAAAAGGCTTTAGCTTTGTTTTCACTTTACCGCCACGCGTCTGACGCAGCTTGAACCTCTGAATCTTTCCCGTCGTGCTCTTCGGCAGCTCCGGGAGGAACTCGATCCACCGGGGATACTTGTACTTTGCCATTCGCTCGAGAACCCAGTTTTTTAGTTCCTGGGCCATTTCTTCAGAAGGTGCATAGCCGTCGCGCAGGACCACAAAGGCCTTCGGTTTGACGAGGTCCTTTTCATCTTTGTGTCCTACGACCGCGACTTCCCGGACGGCGGGATGGAGGTCCAGACAGTTTTCTACCTCCAGGGGTGAGACCCAGATTCCACCCACCTTCAACATGTCGTCGCTCCGGCCTGTACACCAATAATAACCGTCTTGATCGACGTAATACTTGTCACCCGCGTTAATCCATTCCCCCTGCATGGTGAGCCGTGTTTTTTCCCTCCTGCGCCAGTACTGCTGGGCTGCACTGTCCCCTTTGACGTGCAGGGTACCAATCTCCCCCTCTGGCACTTCCATTCCCTCGTCGTCTACGAGCTTCAGTTGATATCCCGGGACAGGCTTGCCGGTTGAGCCCGGCCGGATATCATCCATTCTGTTCGACAAGAAGATATGGAGCATTTCCGTCGAGCCGATACCGTCGATGATGTCTACCCCGAAACGCTGCTTCCATCGGTAGTAGATGTCGGTGGGCAGCGCCTCTCCGGCGGAAACGCAGATTCGTACGGAGGAAAACTCGTGGTTCGTGTTCGGGTCCGGCTTCGTGCCCGTCTGTCTGTCCTGCTTCGCCTTGACTTCGAGCATCTGCCCGTAGAGGGTCGGTATGCCGAAGAAAACCGTCGGACGAAATCGTTCCAGATGTCGGAAAACATTCTCAGGGGTCGGCGCGTCGGGATTGAGCACGGCCGATGCGCCTACCGACATGGGCAGATACATGCCGTTGCCGAGACCGTAAGCAAAGAAGAGCCTTGCCGCCGAAAAACAGATGTCGTCCTCCGTGAGACGAAGAATGCCTCGTCCAAAGGCCTCGGAGGTCACCACCATGTCATACTGGGAGTGAATCGCCCCCTTCGGGGAACCGGTAGACCCTGAGCTGTAAAGCCAGAAGCAGGCGTCATCCTTGGTCGTAAACTCCGTCTTGATCGTCGCCGGAGCATGCCGGTACTTCTGCCGGAATGGGATCCGCGCCCCCTCTTTTTCCGAGATGACGATCAGGTCCCTGAGGTAGAGCAGATCTCCCTTGATTTGTGAGACCACCGGCATGAGCTGTTCCGAGACAACGAGCACCCGTGCTCGGCTGTCGTTGAGGTAGTACTCATAATCCTCCGGGGTCAGCATCGTATTCAACGGAATCGGCACGGCGCCGATTTTTACGGCCCCCCAGAAGATCGCGTAAAACTGGGGGACGTCGAGCATCAGCATAATGACCCGGTCGTCCACCTGTACGCCGAGTTCGCGCAGGCCGTTGGCTGTTTTGTTCACCATCTTCTGTATGTCGTTGTAGGTGTAATTGCGGTATTCCGAATAGACCGCTACTTTGTGGCCTCTTCCCTGCCGGATATTTCTGTCTACAAAGTAGTCTCGCCGCATTAAAAAACTCTTGGGATTCTCCGTGAATCATTCGTTACCTGCCTCTCTCATGCCGTCCTCCTCATGATCCCTTCTCCTCCGTTTTTGTCTAAAACATCTAACCACTCATTTTGACGTATTTAATATAGTATAGCTGTAGCAGCGTTCTAATTTCAAGAAGAGGGTTCAATGGAGGAATCAACGGAGGAGTAGTTCATGGGTAAGATGGCGGCCTGAACAGCCGGGAGGATGGGCGCGCGGCGCAGGGGTTTGGAGTGGTGGCCGTTCCTTCGGGACCCCCTTTGCCGCATCCGGTCTTTTTGTTTGACATGCGACTGACTTCTTTTTATATTCAACTCATTTGCAGGCTGATGGACATGGAATAAGAAAGGATTGGAATGGCGTCAAAACAAACTGTCCTATTTCGTGAGAGGAGAGAGAAAATGAAAAAGAGTCCGCCTCAGGGGATGGATCGCCGGACATTTCTCAAGGCCAGCGGTGCGATCGGCTTAGGAACGGTGGCAACTTTTGGCCCCGGCGGGGACATTTCAGCACCGCCGGGCTCGCCGGTGGCCGGCAAGAGCACCGGGGAAATGATCGATATGTTCCCCCACATTCTGCCCGCGAAATATAATAAGGCTTTACTAAAGAAGGCCAAGCCCTGTTATTACCTCGAAGCAAACCGGGTCCGGCCGGCACTGGCCAATCTTGAGGAGAGATTTAAGTTTATGGACAAGGTCGAGGGGCTTCGTGAAGTATTAACCCTTGGCTCGCCACCCCCGGAATATGCGCTTTCTCCGAGGGATGCCGTCGACCTGGTTCGAATGGCGAACGATGAGATGGCGGAGTTAGTCGACAAGTACCCGGACCGTTTTCCTGCTGCCGTGGCTTCGCTTCCTATGAATGACCTGGATGCCTCGCTCCGTGAAATAGACCGGGCTGTTCATGATCTCAAATTCAAGGGGGTCCAAATCTTCACCTCTATCAACGGAAAAGCGCTGGATCGTCCCGAGTTCTTTGCGATTTATGAGAAGATGGCCCAGTATGATCTTCCGATCTGGCTCCACCCCTGCAGAGATCAGGACGTTCCGGACTATCCTGGCGAAAAGGCGGCAAAGTACGGCCTGTTTCTTTTTTTTGGGTGGCCTTACGAGACCACCCTGGCATTAGGGCGTCTCGTTTTCAGCGGTGTGATGGAAAAATATTCCAATCTGAGATGGATCGCCCATCACTGCGGCGCAATGATTCCATTCCTGACCGCGCGGATCGCTCCTCAGCCACTGCAGGATGGAGAAATCATGAAACTCGCCAAGCCCCCGATCGAGTACTTTAAGAGGATTTATGCCGATACTGTTTTGGGCGGGAATACGGCGTCCATGATGTGCGGCTACGCCTTCTTCGGCGCCGATCATATGCTTTTCGGGACAGACTACCCCTATCCGGGGGACGCCGCGCACGAAGCCATCATTGAAGCCATTGGGCGAATGAATATCACGGGGCAAGAGAAAGCCAACATTTTTTCTAAAAACGCAAAGCAGTTATTGAAACTGGCCTGATTAAGAAATTGAACGTGTATCGGACGAGTTGAATGCTCCACCCACTTCTCTTCCGTCCAAGGTAGGTATGTGAATCAACGATTCCCGCGAGAAATGTGTATAAGTAAAAGAAGCAGGCGAGAGTGGGCTACGGTCAACAACCCACTCCCTTTAGTCCAATTCTCATCAGAGAGTTGGTCTTTGGAGGCCCACTTCGGAAGCCTACTTCGGCAATTCAAATGTTCTGGTGTCTCCGTCTATCTTTGCCTTGCGTCTGGCGACATGGGTTTGACGGCTATCGATAGCCGCACGCCCACCCGCGCCTTAATTGGGTTCACAAGGAAAGTTTCCTTATTCGTCGATCATCATGCGGTCGTGAGCACCCTTGGGTTGTGGCGGGGTAAAAATATTAAAGATCAATAATTCTTTGCCAGGAAGCGCACGGGTCGCATGGGCCACACCTCGGGGACAGACATGCAGGTCGCCGGCTTTAATTGGGACCCATTTGCCGTTGACATACATTTCTCCTTCCCCCTTATACACAAACACAATTTCATCCACCGTGACGTGAATATGCCTCCCGATACCTTTGGGATCTTTATTGGACCCGATAAATACCGCGGAGCGGGGGGATGAAAAAACATTGTCCGAACGCCCCACTTCGCCTTCTTTTATAGGGTTCTTCGCAAACCACTCGTCAAGATGAATCAGGACACCTTCCCCTGGGCTTGCGTCGATGAGGTATTTTGCCGTAGGAGCCGCTAATACTTGTCCAATTACAAAAGCCGCCAATATGGACCCAATAATTAAAATAGTACGCATTTGACAATCCTCCTTTTTGGTTTTTTTGTAAAACGGGTCTAATCTATTTGTGACCGAGAATATTTTGAAATTAAAACGTGACTCAATCCTTTTTCGCTTGGAGTTTTGCTAAGCCTTGGTCGATAAGATAGGCAAAAGTACCTCTCCCAACCAAATTGCGTGCGGTCCCCTCTCCATCTGTTTGTTTTGCATGATCGAGTAACGAGTCCCAATCTTTGACGCTTTTACCCGGTTCCCCCAAACCGACCAATGCTGCGAGTTCAGCACGTTCATCTTTAGGTAAATCACTGACCATTGTTTCTAATTGAATTCGTATCGGATCGCTGAAATATTCTTTCATCCTTTCACTGTTCCGTTCATCTTTTGCAAGGTCCGAAGATTGGGGTTTATCAGTATAAACATCATGTAAATCTCTGGCTAAGTTCCTGATCCTTAGGATGACTTCTCTTTTTAGTTTCATGACTGGTCTCATCACCGTGAAGAGTTTGGCTTTGTCGGATGAATCGTATTTTCGTCTTAGGAATACAACTCACAAATATCAGGAATACTTTTTTTGTCAATAGCAAAAATAAGATTGTGAAAATTATCTTTTTCAGCAGCAGAAATCGTAACCACCGGCGCCGCTCTTTTTGTTAGGCCCAACTGCCCTCGATTGTACTGGCAAGATTTGCCGACATAACGTCAGCTAAGGATGTTGGCTGAAGATAACCTACTACCCCACACTCGAAGACGCCTCTTGAAGTTAAAGATGTCGGATTGAAACACACAGGAGCAAGCGATCAGCCCCTCTTGTGGAGGGGCCAACTCCTTCGCCCCTAAAGATCCACTCTCCAATCATCTCATGAATCCATCGGGTATCCCGGGTTCGGATGGAAGGAAGGGGCAGAGAATGGAATCTGGGAATCTGAATAATCGATGGGAATCGTTATAGAGGTGTCTTCTTGAGTGCTAAGAATTCTGCTGCTCTCGCGCTTCATTCTTGGATTCCTTGGATCCAGGGCAGCCAACGCAGATTAGGGATCGGGTATCGCGCCCGATCCCTGCTTCCGCGCCGAAAACTTGCTGTTAGAAGTAGTGTCCTTCGCGCACTGTTTTGATTCGATACAGCCGCATCGGGAATGCGGTTACGACGTACAGCGAACCGGTGTCGGCGTCCCGGCCGAAACCGAGATTCGTCGTCAATCCTTCACTCGGTACCGGAAGGCGCTCCACGATTTGTCCTTCCGGGTTCAGCACCACAATGCCCCTGCCCGGAGCCTTGGCATTGCCGTTATGCATCGCCAGATACAGGTTGCCCTGACGATCCATGGTCATCCCGTCGACCATCAGTTCGTCATTGCGGAAGAACAGCCGGCCGTGAGAAATGTTGCCGCCTGAGTCGAGGTCGTAGACCACAACGCCGCCCAGCGTGATGCCGAATTTATCGACGGCAGGGCCGTTCGGGTTGGTTGGCAAGGGCTTGGCATTAGCGGCCGAGACGTACAGCCGCTTACCATCAGGCGAGACTTCGATGCCGTTTGGCCTGAAGATGTCGGTCGAGAGCTGCGTGACCTTCCCGTCGGGATCGGCCCGGTACACCGCGTTCGGCAGTTCCATCGGCTCCTGGCCACCGTAACGTGCGTCGGTGAAATAGACCCGTCCCTTTGCGTCGCTGGTGAGGTCGTTCGGACCGTTGAAGTGCTTCCCCTGGTAGCGGTCGGCGACCACGGACATGGCTCCGGTGGCGAGCTTGCGTCGCATTATCGCGCGCCCGCCTCCCTTTCCCTCGCCGCCCGAGTCCTGGGCAATCAGCAGATCGCCATTGCGGTCAAAGTGCAGCCCGTTTGACATCCCGCTCGGCTCCAGGTACTTGGTCGTCTGGCCGGTGGCGGGGTCGAAGCGAAAGATGGTACCACCGGGATTATCCGGTCCCGGAGGAAGTGCACGCGTCATGCTGCTAAAATAGACGATGCCGTTGGCGGCGGCCACCACGCCTTCGCCGAAAACCATGCCTTCCCGTGATACCTCTTTCCACGTGGCGCCCGGTGCAACAAATCCGGTCGGCGTCTGCCGCATTCCCGCGCAGGCAGTAAGCAACGCGCAGACAAGCCCCACTATTCCGATCCTAATGAAACGTTGTGATTTGGCCATGATCTCCTCCTGTGTAAGTGAAGTGAGTGAAAAGAAAGTGATTTGGATGGGTTGAATGTACGAAAAAGGGAGTAGTCTGTCAAGAAATAAGAACACTGATGATTACCCAATACATATCGTGCATGCTTAGACAAAATACCGGGTTGTTGATTTCGGGAAGAGCTTTTCTTTTTTCCAAAACCCTGTTGGTCCGGATATCGATTTAACGCTTCCACCAAGTCCTTAGGGACAAACATAATCAGGAATCGAAGATTACGATGAAAGCATCTGGTGTATTTTACTTACTTATGGCTTCTTAGTGTCTTTCTCTGTCTTGATTACTGTTTGTTCATAAGGTTCAGACATGAGCCGCTCCCAATCATCAAGGGGTCTGTCACCTTTGCCACTCTCAGGATGCCATTCCTTAATCCGTCTTGGCTTAGATTTACTGTTTGTCTTAATTGCCATTTGTCTTTGCCTCCTTCTGAGGCTTAACATACTTCGTCAGTTTGTACCAGACCCTATTAGACCCTGCCCCTTTATCTGAGACCTCAAACTCAGCGTGTATCTTTTCAATGGTCATTCCACTTCCTTTAAGCCAGCGAATGTGACGCATAAATTTGCATCAGGCCACTTCCCCCATATAAGATGCATTGCTTGGTCTTCTGTGGATTTTCTTCCGGTTATTACGACTTGACCTTCCCCCGATTTGATGGACACAGCTAATAATTTGCATAATAGGGTAGGAGGTGCCTATGGGGGGGGGAAGAATCGTCACTTCAGCCGGGAGTTCAAGCGAGATGCAGTGCAGTTAGTCACAGAGAAAGGGATGCCGGTAGGCAAGGTAGTGGAATGATTCTCTTCATCCATCTCTCCATCTTAGGGCCTCCGACGAGATCAATTCTCGGCGCACTTGCCGACGTCGCTCCCTTGGAAAAGAAATCGTGATTGCCGTCCATTTCCCCGCTTCGCTTTCGACCCAGATCTTTCCTCCCTGCTCCTCCACCACTCTTTTTGCAAAGGTCAGTCCAAATCCCACTCGATCGGGTCGTGTAGAAAAAAAAGGATCAAAAATTCGACCGATGTTCTCTTTTGCAATCCCTTCCCCATTATCAGAGATAGAGATCCCCACAGTTTCCTCATTCCCCAAAATGGTCACATTCAATCTCGCCCGCTCCTTCCCCACAGGTATCCGTGTTATTGCTTCCAGGCTGTTTTCAAAAATATGCGACAGAGCCTTGATCGCCAAACTCTTATCGATGAAGAAACTCCCTTCACCCTTTAAAGCTTCTGTGTCTAAGTTGACGCAGACCCCCTTCTCAGTTGCCATTTTGGAAATGGTCTGGAGCGCTGCGTCAACTACCTCCTGAATCTTCTCCCTTTGAAGAGTAGGCCTCGGAATCAGAATGTACTCCTCCACCCGCTGAATCATCGTCTCCAGTCTCCTCGTCTCTCGAACGACTTGATCAAGATAGAACTCGCGCTTTTCAGAGACTAAGTTTGGCTTGAGAAGACGCTGCGTAAATCCTCCGATAGAGACAATCGGGTTTCGAACCTGATGGGCAATTTCTTCCACAATTTTTCCGAGGCTTACCCAATGCTCCGCTTCCAATCTCTCCCTCTCCATTTTTTTCAACCGCTGAATTTCCTGTAAGGAAAAAGTTAAAAAAACCTCTCCCTCTTCCTCGAAAGAAGCGGTGGAGATGTAGACAAAGATTTTTGTCCCGTTCTTCTGTCTTAAAAGGGCTTCCCCTTCAAAGCCGTTTTTGTAAACGGTAAAATAAACAATATTCGGAAGAAAATAGGTCAGATCGTCTTCCAGGAAGAGGACGCTCATCCGCTGCCCCTCAATCTCGCTCCTCGCATAACCGAAAACACGCTCAGTGAACAGGTTGCTGTACACAACCTTTAAGTGGGCATCGGTGATGATAAAGGCCACTTGAATCAAATCGAGGAGGTCGTGTCTGCTTTTTGTAATCTCAACCCTCATTGATTCCATTCCAATTGATTTTGATAAACGATGGAACATCGACGTCTTTATCCTTTTTACCATAGGTTTGGGTTTATCGGGAACTAAAAAAAACCTCTTGGAGGCTTCCTACTGGAACCTTCTGAAAATCCAATGTGACAACCCGCTCCAAACGGTTGAGGTTGGATTGAGATGGTTGGCTCCTGGAAACGATATGTCTTTTTCTTGAAAAGAGCCTAAAAATCAAATGAGACAAGTCGATGAGGATGATAAGGGCAGGAGGCATCCCATGCGGCATATTATTTTCCATACTTCATCAGCCTTTATCGTGTTGATTTCCGTTTGAAAGTTCCTCCTCCCCGACAGCCAGATATCTTTCAACGATCTGTACCTTCCGAAAGGTTTGGGTTTGAAAGACCTATCAAAACTTTGAATCAGAGGATAATGACCACCTATCGATTACCAATAAACAAAAAAGGCAGGACCATCTTCGATCCTGCCTTTTCCTCCTCGAATCTGGGATTGATTCACATTTTGAAGAACCTCTTCCTCCCGTACCCTGCAAGGCCGATTAACCCGGAGCCAAGAAGGAACAGAGTGGCGGGTTCGGGAACCGGCATATTGCTGATATCACCACTCAGAAGTTCGCTACTTCTGAAAGCTCCAGGTGGCGAACCTGATGCAAGAAAGCTTATATTAAAGTTTCCCGAATAAGTCATATTGGGTAGTCCAAAATAGGCAAGCAATTCCGGATCCTTGGTATCGAAGAAACCTGGGATTGCAACTTTATAAGTAGGACCGACAGCAGCGACTTGCATACTCGTGAAACTCCCGGTAAGCAGAGTTGTAGATCCGTCTGAAATAGTAATCGATCCACCAGGACCAAAATACCAATGGGATGAATCAGTCGTTACTAAATTGCCTGTATGAAAGTTTAAGAAGTAACCAACAAGAGGCTTTGGCACACCACTGTTAAGTGGGGTTCCAATGCCGGTCACGTTATCGACGTCAATGCCGGTCCCATAAAGCGGGGTAATCCCACCCGTGTAGTACACAGATCCCCCTGTCGGAGCAATGACGCCAAAATCAATTATGCCGTCGGCCATGACCGGTGATGGAGTGAAGCTTAACCCCAATGCCAGAATCAATCCTGCTGCTACGATTAAAACTTTCTTCATTTTCTATCCCTCCCTCAAAGTTGTTTCTTGTCTTAGCCGGCAAATCTTGAAATGTTGAGAAACAAGAATGATTCAGATTTTCTGTTTATCGACTCCTTTTTCCCTGAACTTAAGCCAAAATGAAAATGCCGATCTACTAAGGATTTAGCCTTCGGCAGTTCGGCCATTTTCTTGGAAAAAACATCACTTTCCGTCCCCCCACTCAGGAAAGGCTTGGTTCTGCGGGAAGCATCTGGATACTTCATTCCTTAGCATTAATCAGCAATATTAATGCCAAATGCTAAAAGTTGCTGTAAATGGCTGATAACTTGAGACAATTCTTAACAACTGGATATTTAGAGAAAATGCGAAAATGGAAGATTTTTTCCTAAAGATCCCGAATCATTTCGTCAAAAGGATGAAAAAGGGTGAAAGGCGGTGAAAAACTTCGCTCACCTCTTTTTCAGGTCGATTTTGAATTGAAATTCATCGATTCGAGGCAAAATCGGCGAAGTACCCTTAGAGGAAGTTATCCACGCGCTTCTCCAATGCCTGTCAGCGATGGGTTTGAATAAGAGGGAAGGATAAAAAGATGGGCGATGCGGAGAACGCAAGAGGATCAGGAAGGCGCGGGTTTTGAAAGTGAAGAAGCCACTTTCTTGTCTCTCACAAGAAACTGAAAATAGATGAGACTGAAGGTGCCGACGAGAGATAAGCAAACGAACATCATCGGATAGCTGGTGACTTGGATGACCATGCCCATGACCGCCGGTCCCATGAATATCCCCAGGTCCGTCATTCCGGTCAGCGTCCCCATCGCTAAACTTCGGGAGGAACCCACACGATCAAGAATATAAACCACCAACGCAGGGTAGAAAAAGGCGTGCCCAATTCCCCAAATCAACCCGGCGAGAACAAACATGGAAAGCGTTTTAGAAAAAGCGATGATGATCGTGGAAACAATGAGAATGATAAGGCAAGGAAGGATGATTTTTTCGCTGCTGTAGAGATCCGAAACCCTGGCGCCCAAGACGCGGCTCAAAATAATCATGATGGCGATCATGGTGAAAAACAGTCCGGGATTGATCCCGCCCTGTCGGATGGCATAGAGAGGGAAGAAGGTGGTTATTGCTCCCCAGATAAAAAAGAAGAAGAAACCCATCGTAGACGCCGGGAGCGCTTCCCGGCTGATCAAGAACCTGCTTGCGATGGAAGAGTCCTCCATCGGGGCGACTTGCCTACTTTTCAATTTGATAAGAATAAAGAAAGAGCCCAAGGATAGACCCAGGCAGACCAGGAAGAGCATGGTGAAGTCGAAGCGGTTGATCAGAAACATTCCGAGGGACGGACCCAGCGCCAGGGAGATATTCAGGGCCAGGAGAAAGTAGCTGAGGCTCTGTCCGCGGTGAGCTTCGGGGCTGATATTCGCAATCAATGTAAAGGAGGCGGTGTAGAAGAAGGCGTATCCAACTCCTTGAAAGACCCTGACCAAGAAGAAAGGCCAAAAGGGGAGGGCGACGAAGTAGCCGATGGAACCCAACCCGAAGAGGAGGGCACCGGTGATCATCATTTTTTTCTCGGGGGTTCGCAAGAGAATTTTACCCGTCAAAGGTCTGAGGACGAGTGAAGAAACGGTGAAGACTCCGATCAGAACCCCGATCTCCGTTTCCCTGGATCCCAATCTTGAAAGGTAGATCGGGAGGGTGGGAATGAGGATATGGTTTGCCAAGGTGAAGGTGAACTGGGCAAAGAATGCAAGGATGAAATCGCGAGTGAGTATCTTCCGGATCGCTTCTGTTCTCATCTCTTATTTTTTCCGTATGACCAACATACAGTATTCTATTTTGTGATGAATTTTTCAACCGCCCTATCTTCTCTTGCTAAAGCCTCTCCCAGGAATCTCCAGGCGGGGGCTTATAAATAAATGGGGAAGGACAAGGTTCAGGAACCTCTTGACAGTGGGCACGTATGAATGTACGTTAGCGATGGAGCAAGTGGGTTTCACAACGGTCCTGTTGCCGCACCTCAGGGCATTAACCATGGATTCAAAGGGGAGGGGCTTATGGAAAACGAAGAGACTTACCAAAGAGCGAGAAGGCGCGTGGAGGCCAAAATCGGATTTTACATCCATCTGGCTGTCTATGTCGGAGTCAACATTTTGCTGATCGTCATTAACCTCCTCACCGCTCCTCAATATCTCTGGTTTAAATGGCCTCTGATGGGCTGGGGGATTGGAGTTTTCTTCCACGGGATGTCCACCTTCTTTTTCACCGGAAAGAAATTCAAAGAGCTCAAGGACAGGATGATCGAAGAGGAGGTCAAAAAAGAATCCCGCTGAAGAGGAAACCTCTCGCACGGAGACGGGGAAGATCGATGGTTCGGAGCTCATCGAGTCGGGCCCTGGGATCAGCGGGAAACTTTATCGGCTTCTCCAGGAAAGGTTTTACGGGGAAGGGTAGCCATCTTCCCTTTTCAGGGAATCAGACTCAGATCCCCGGTGAAGGCAGCTTCCAGCACCGGCTTCATCAGCCGATCCAGATCTCCCTTTTCAGCATCCATGGGGGTTGGCATATTCTGTAATTTCATCTTTAGCTGCGGATTCCTCGCCGCAGCAAGCATTCGATCGAGATGCTCCCGGGTTGCTCCCGCCTCTCTCAAGGTCGTTGGAAAATTCAAATCCCTGGCAAAGGAAATCATCCCATTGGCCACAGCCAATCCAAGGGGTCTCCCGCTCAAATTCCAGATTTCCTCTTTGATGTAGCCCGCCTCCTTGAAGATCGCTCCAATCAGATGGAGAGGGTCCTGAATGACCGGGGCGAAGAGGACGGTGTAGTAGGGATTGAGCAGAGCGCACGCCCTCCCATGGCTGAGGATATCGATCAGCGAGAAGCTGCCCAGATGCGGTCCTCCTGTCCCCCCAAGCATGATCGCATATCCACCCAGATCCGTCCCGAGTCCGAGGCAAATTCTTCCCTCCAGATCTCTTCTGTCTTTCTTGACTCTCTGAAGTCCATAGACGACCAGCCGGGTGCACAATGCAGCGACCTCTTTCATTTTCTCATAGGCCGCACCTTTCGTTCCGATCAAAACCTCCCAGGCGTGGGCGATTCCGTCCAAACCTCCATCCAGCGTGAGGCTCATCGGCGCGTCGAGCGTTACGGTGTAATCAAAGACAGAAGCAGGAGGAAGGATCGCCTCATCGACGATCAGTTTCTTCTGATTTGTGGCCGGATCGGTAATATTAGAATATTTCGTAAGATGGGCTCCGGAACTCGCAGCGGTTTGCACCGGAATGACGGGCAAGACCGGTCTCCCTGTCCTCTCCCTCATCTTCGTAACCAGCCCTGTTCCAAAGTAGGGCTCGATGGAATCAGCCTCCCCCGGGGAGGTTCCGAGAATCTCGATCACTTCAGACGGGGAATAGGTATTGAGAACAGCTGCAGACTTTGCGGCATCGATCGTACTCCCTCCCCCCAGGGCTACGATCATGTCCGACCTGGACCGGGCAAACTGAAGGCCGATCCGGTACACATCCTCCCGGGGTGCATTGGGTCCTGCCCCCTTGGCCGTTTCAAAAACGATGCGGTTAGCCTTCAGGCTTGTTTTTACCCTCTCAAAAGGCCTCTCGATCCACGGCTGCCCTAGCTCCGTGACGACAAGGAGGGCTTTTTTCCCCTGTTCCCTGGCGTAGTCTCCGGTCGCCTCGAGGACATTCTCTCCGAATGCATAGGATTTACCCTTCCAGTCTTTCAACACTTTCTTGGCTCGATCCATGTATTCTTTCATTGTCAACCTCCCGAACCGCACGGCAGGACGATTCTCATCAATACTGTCATCAATACTGAAGGTTCACCGTGATGCACTTGCGCTGCGTATAGCTGTCGAGCATCCCTTCCAGGGAGTATTCTCGACCGATTCCGCTCTGTTTGAAGCCCCCGTAGGAAGTTCCGGGTAGGATTCCTAAGCCCTGGTTCACCTGGACCCATCCCGACTCGATGGCGTGGGCTGTCCGGAGGGCCTTTCCAATATCGTGAGAATAAACAAAAGCGGCCAATCCATAGTGGCTATCGTTGGCCATCCGGATCGCTTCCTCTTCTTTCTCCCAGGGAATGGCCACAAGCACCGGACCGAAAACTTCCTCCCTTGCGATTCGCCATTCATTCTTAATGTGGCTAAATATCGTAGGTTTCATGAAATAGCCTTGCGCGAGAGGACCTTCTTTCGGGGGGAGGCCACCGGTCACCAATCGGCTTCCTTTCTGTTCGAGTCCGTCTTGGACATAGGCACACACCTTTTCGAATTGAATCCGGTTGATGATCGCTCCGATATCGGTTGCCTCATCGAGAGGATCTCCGATCTTGAGCGATCCGAGTTTCTTCACCAATTGATCCACAAAAGAATCGAAGATAGACGCATGGAGGAAGAGGCGCGAACCGGCGGTACAGGATTGTCCCTGCCGTGTAAAGCGCATTCCGTTGATGACACTCTGCACCACGTGCTCGTCGCTGGCGTCAGGAAAGACAATCTGCGGGCTTTTCCCGCCCAATTCCAAAGTGACGGGCACAATCCGTTCTGCCGCCGCGGCCATGATGCTCTTTCCCACTTCCGAGGAGCCTGTCAACGACAATTTTCCTACGCCCGGGTGTCGGGCCAGGATCGCTCCACATTCACTTCCGGTCCCGGTGATTACATTCAGGACACCCTTCGGAAGGTGGGCATTGCAGAGGGCTGCCATTTTCAAAACAGCCAAGGGCGCATCGGAAGCCGGCTTCAGGACCAGCGCATTCCCCACGGTCAGGGCCATCGTAATTTTCAGTGCTCCCAGAAGGACCGGTGAGTTCCAGGGGATGATCCCTGCCACCACGCCGATCGGCTCTCGCCTGCTGTAACACAAAACCTGCTCACCCAGCGGAACGGTTTCACCCTTTTGCTCGCTCGCCACGCCACCATAGAATCGAAACAGGTCCGCGGCAAGGGCGACCTCGCCCCGGGATTGAGTGCGAAGGGCATTGCCGGTCTCAAGGGAAAGGGTCTTGGCGATATCTTCGGATCGTGCCTCGATGTCCGCTGCGATTTTCAACATCCCTTTTCCACGATCCCTGGGGGCCATTCGCTTCCAGCTCTCAAAGGCCTTGGCCGCTGCCTTCACCGCGCGATCGACATCGACTTCCGTTGACCTGGGAACCTCCGCGATGACGGTTCCTCTCCTGGCCGGGGTCTCCACGGGAAGAAACCGTCCGCCTGAACTCGCCGTCCACTCGCCATCGATCAACATCAACGGTCGTTCGATGTCTTCTTTCGGTTGTTTCTTACTCTCTCCGGTCGTTTCCATGAGCAGACCCTCCTCGGAATCACCCTTCCCTCTCAAATAGTTTTATTCTCACACGATCAAGATTGAGTTTCAATAAGATTTTTGAAGAGAGTTGCTTTAGGACGAGGATGACGAGCTGGTCCGTAATTGAGTAGACGGTTGATTAACCCACCCCCACCCCCTGAACCATGTAAGGTTCAGGGCATTGTCCTGCACCCCGCGTGGTGCAGGGCTTTCCCTCCCCCTGGGAGACTGTGTCACAATGGAACGTCTGAGGGGAGAGGCAGTCGGCTTCCAAAGCTTTAGAACGCGGGTCTTTTAGGAATGGGGAACCGTCGTTGGCTAAAAATCGGAATGTGTTCATAGGGTTGGCGACCCTGAATCCAAACGGTTATAAAGGTTGCCGCTCTAAATCTTCTCCACCCGACCGCCTCTCCCCTTTTTTGAAAAGCGTTTTTTCATATTGCGACACAGCCTCTGGAGGGGAGGGAAAGAATGATCTTCGTCTCCCTGGGGGGGGGGATTATATTCTTCCTCCACCTTCAAGGGGGAGGTCAGGGAGGGGATGGGGTTCCGTTAGTGATAGAAATCATAATGGCGCGCTTTTCTTCCGAGGCGATGCGCCCCGTTTCGGTGAGGAAACAAAAAACCCCTGGCGGAAGTGTCGAAGGGAAAATGCCCAGGGGAGTTGCAGTTGCGGGAGGGATACTACAGGGGAAACAATGTGGCGGGAAAGAAACTAACAAAGTCCTGGTTCATTCGTCAGTATCCTCCTTTTTCTCGTAGAATGACTTGATGCCCAGACTACCCACGCCCGTCATAATCTTTTTCTTTCCATCCTGCGATTCGAGTACAACCATGTTGTTCACGACCTTCTTGACCGTATACTTAGCCCCGTCCAAAGTACTTTTAAATATGTCTCCCTCCTTTGCTTCCACGGCGGCTTCTCCCTTCCCCTTCCCGCCACGATTCTTACACTACTCCGAACCCACATTTGTGTCAAGAACTATTTAGGGTTTGCTCATCCCCAGTTTTTCCCTCGCCCGCGACCGGGTGAATCCCCTCCCGGGTATCCGGCAAGCGCTTTGTAACCCTTTGACATCATGCCTTAATCCATTGCGGCGGATGCAGGCGGCCTTGAGTGACATCCCGCATTTTAACGCCGCTGATGGCTTCGTAAATCATGCCATTTAAGCCATAAATCCAGACGTCAAACGTGAGCGATTCCTGATCGACCTTCACCGGCACGACCCGGCCAAGATACCTGCCTCCTTTCTTTGTCTTTTGATAAATAAATCTCTTTTCAAAACCTGTGGGAAAGGCGACCCTGTCGCTGAAGCGTTGTCCCCAGACGCAAGCTGCGTGCATGGCCGCGTCCAGAGGAAATGGCGAACCAAGCAAATTTTCATCGGCTTCATCATTCCCGCCGGAAAGATAAGCCAGAGCGCCCTCGGGTGAAACTGCCAAATCGTCGATGATGTTTTGATAAGCTGCTCCGAAAGGTACCAGCTCACGATAAATGGTTGCCGCAGGCACGCGGATGCATTTTCCCTCCAGCTTCTCCAAAACCCGGAAAGGAGCTACAGGGCGGAAAGCGGAATCGTCAGTTGCGAATTCCACACAGGCATGCTCGAGGACGCGGCAGATGGCGCTTGTTTTTGATTTTAGCGACGTCAAGAGCGCGGCGGTCATACGATGCCCACCGGCATACTCTATCTCCACGGATACGGCCAAATGCTGTGTTTCCGGCGGAACAAACAAAAAGTGGTGGAAGCTGGCCTTTGACAGACGGTTCATCCTCATCTGCGGGAAATGAAGGTTAACCACACGAGCCAGAGCGATTAAAGCTTCCACCGCGGGCAGAATCACTTTTCCTTCGAACCGGTGATCGCGCAAATAGGGAGATACCTCAATGACCGAAGGATAGCGGGTTTTCCTGTTTATTTGGGGAACGATGTCCATAGCTGAACCGTCTTAGGATCCACGGCCACGGGTGTGCCCGCCAAATTCAAGGCGCAGTGTTTGGTAAAGCCGGTACAGATCAGATGTCCCTTCTCCGCGTGTGTGATGACGTAGTCGAACTGCAAACGGACCCGCTCCAGATTTACCGGACGCGTGTGAATATACATCAAATCATCGTAGTACAAAGGCTGATTAAAACTGATGCCCAAATCGAAGATCGGATAAACGTAGCCGCTGGCCTCGATCTCTTTGTAGGGGTAAGCCAGGTCCCGCATCAACGAGGTACGGCCGAATTCAAAATAACGCAGGTAATTGGAATGATAAACCACTTCCGAGCGATCGGTATCGGCGTAGAGCGTCCTCTGTTGAGAACGATGCCAGATAAAGCCGCTGGTGCGGTCGCGGACATATCTTTCATCGTTATGATAAATTTCCGGTTTAAACGGCTTGGGCTTCATTCTACACTCCCCTGAGAATGACACAGCAATTGGTTCCGCCGAATCCGAAGGCATTGGAAAGAGCAATTTCATATCCTTGTCTGCGAGCGGCATTCGGCACAACATCAATGTCGGAAAGACCGGGATCGGGAAGATGATTCATCGTGGGCAGGATGATTCCGTTCCTCATTCCTTCGATGGTCAGTGCGGCTTCGATGGCAGCCGTCGCTCCCAGGGTATGTCCTAATTGAGATTTATTGGAAGAAACGGGAATCTTTTCTATTCTCTTGCCGAAAACATCCCGCAGGCACTTTATCTCCGTTTGATCTCCTGTAGGCGTGGAAGTGCCGTGGGCGTTGATATATTGAATATCTTCCGGCTTTAACCCTGCATCTTCGATGGTTTCCCTGATGGCCCGTATAATGGTCGTCGCATTCGGGCTGGTGTAATGATGGGCATCCGATGTCCAGCCGACACCCAACACCTCGGCTTTGGGTTTCAAGCCATGAACGTTAAGCGATTCTTCCGCCGCGAGAACAACCACGCCTGCCCCCTCCGATAGGACGAACCCTTTGCGATCGACGCTGAAAGGACGGGAGGCCTGTCCGGGATCGTGATAAGCGCGATCGCCCGGACGAACTTTGATCGTGGCGTTCATGTTGGCGAAGCCGTGAATCAATTCCGGTAAAAGGGGCGCGTCGGCGCCGCCAGCCAGGGCAAAATCGCAATCGCCATCCCGAATCATCCTTGCTCCGATGCCGATGGCATGATTCCCCGAGGCGCAAGCGCCCTGGGGCGAAAAAATAGGACCGGCAAATTTTAACAGCATTCCGGCTTTACCGGAGGGGAGGTTCGCGCATAGATTAGGCACCAAATAGGGGCTGACCCTCAGGGGCCCACGTTGTTCCAAATTGTGCATGGCAACGCGAAAAGCATCCGATCCGTTCAGGGCCGAACCGATCAGGCAAGCCATCCGGGGAGCAGTCTCTTCATCGATGGGAACTCCCGAGTTTTCCAGCGCCTCCTTGCAGACAGCCATCGTTAAAATCACGAAGGCGGCATTCCAGTTATAAACTTCTTTCGCACTGGTGAAGTCAAGCTTGAGCGGATCCCAGTCCGGAATTTCTCCAACGATGTCGCAGGCCGATTCCACGTTGCACCGCGTCACCTTCCTGAAGCCCGTTTCACCCTGGATGGCCCTTTTCCATGTTTTCTCAAAGGTGCTTCCAAGCGGGGTGGCCGCGCCGTAACCGATCACAAAAACTCTTCTGTTCTTAGGAGCTTTCATACGCCGCTATCACGATTTATGCAAGCCTGCGCAACACTAAACAGGAATTGCATCCGCCGAAACCAAAGGCGTTCTTCAATACGAATTCTTGGCTCAACTTTCTGGCGCCTTCGGCGACGCAGTCCATCACCATTCCCGGATCGGGGGCATAATTGATCGTCGGAAGCAACGTTTCTTCGGTCATCCCTTCCATGGCCAGAATCGTTTCAATAGCGCTCGACGCTCCCATGGCGTGTCCCAACTGGGATTTATTTGCCGATACGGGCGGAACGTTTTTTCCGAAAATGTTCGAGAGGGCATCCGCTTCCACTTTATCGCCCACCTTCGTCGACGTGGCATGGGCGTTAATCGCGTCGATATCGTCGGGCCGCAATCCGGCATGGGTGAGGGTTTCTTCAATACATCTTTGGACCGTCTCCAGCCTGGGCGAAACAAAATGGCCGGCGTCGGATGTCATGGACCAGCCGGCCATTTCTATTCTGGGCGTGAGTCCATGCGCCTTGGCAAATTCTTCAGTCGCCAAAATAATGCAACCCGCGCCTTCGGAAACGACAAAACCTCTTCGATGGATGGAAAAAGGCCTGCTCGTTTTTTCCGGTGGTTCTTCCGGCTGCCCTTCTTTCGGACGGTACGCCCCGTTCATGGTGGCGAATCCGGCGACAATCGGTTCAACGAGGGGGAAATCCACAGCGCCGCCGATCACCACATCCGCCCTGTTTCCCTGCAGCATCATCCCGCCGATGATGAGCGAGGCGACCCCGGTAGCGCACGCCGTAACGGTTGAACAGATGGGACCCGTTGCTCCGGTAAGGATGGAAACCTTACCGCCCACCATATTAATGCAGGAATTGGGGTTGGTAAAGGGGTGAGGCATCTTGCCTTCCGCAACCATCAGGCGATCCGCCTTTAGAACAGCGTCGAGACCGCCAACGGCAGTGCTGAAAGTTACCGCAACCCGTGGCGCGATATCGGGTGTTATTGAAATTCCACTTTTTTCCAGAGCACGATGCGCGACCAGAAGAGCGTATTTAAAGATCGGCGAGGTCCAATACCCCATTTCCCGCGGCCGCAAAAAAGGATAGGGCCCCACATCGACCTCGGCGACTTCTCCGGCAACGCGCACGGGAAAGTCGGCGCTAAGCGGGAATCGGGTCAACTTTCCGATTCCGCTCTCCCCGGCGACCGCGCGCTGCCATTGATGACCCAGATCCGTTCCTAAAGGAGAAACGGCATCGTAGCCCAATATCACGGCCTTCTTTGAACCCATCACATCCTTCCTGAAAGATACGAAAAATTCCTTCCCGGGGAAAAGGAAACCCCGGAGGATGATCGTCCATGCGCCTCTATCAACGATGGTTGGGACTTACCACGGAATAAACCGGTACAGCTTGGCGAACATCTCGTAAACTTCGATCCAGTTTTGCAAATCTTTGGTCGAATTCATATGCTCCCGCTTGTTGACCATAATCCAGCTCATGTGCGCCGCTCCATCCTTGCACGTGAGACAATCGCGCGTTGCCGACGTGCAGCATCGGTGAACGGTTTGCAAATCGGAAGCCCAGCGGATAAAATGGATCAGACGGCGGGGTTGCGGTTTTCTGTGATCCCGGGACTCCGTCACGGACGGACATTCCTCCCAGCCAAAACGGCGACCCATCATCTTCCCGGTCGTGATCACTTCATGGTAGTATTTGCTCGAGATGACCGTTTGAGAGTATCGGTCCAGCATGCCGTCCATTTCGCAGCGTAAATCTTCTAGCTCGCCTTCGCGCCAGGAAAACCCGTCCACCCCCTCGTCATTCGACAGAAGCTGGAGATGCACTTTCAAGCCGACATCCGCAATTCGTTTGATGACCGGTTCGATCTTTCCCACCTGCCGCGGCGTGATGGTGTACAGATAGTAGGTGTAAGGGTCGCCGGCATAATTTCTACTGGAAACGGCAAAGGTATCGCGCCCGCGAAGAATCTTTTCATCCCCGGGGCCGCCCCACAGTGAAATCCCCACCATCATATCGGGAAACTGATCACGGGAAACTTTAATCTGTCCGTTGGTGGCGCAATACGTCGGCAGGCGTTTGTAAAAAGCCTCAACGCGGTCCAGGCAAAGCGTCGGCTCTCCGCCGATCAGGATCGCCAGATTCACACCGCGCTCTTTTTCTTTATCGATAAAATTTTCCCATTTCCGTATATCCATTTCCTCCGCTACTTGATGCTCCCCCGAAGAAAAGAAGAAGCACCCCTTACAGCGTAAATTACAGCGGTTCGTTACATCATAGATGGAACTGCGGATGTTAAGATTGGCAATTCGCTTGTAGCGGGCTTGCCAATCGTTATCCAGCAGGGAACTCACTGTCTTCATCCACTCGGCCCTTCCATGTCCGTGGTGTTCTTCCCCTGGCCATCCCCGTTCACCCTGAGCCTGTCGAAGGGCAAACTCAGCACGAACGGCTTCATCCTCAGTGCCTGTACGATGATGGACGATTAGGATCTATGATAGTATCTATGCCGGCATCCTTGTTAATGTGGAGCGATCTGTGTCGGCTCGATCGGCTCGGCACAAAGGTTTTCCCCTTTTTCATAGTCCATGACCCAGACCGACAGATAAGTGTCGACATAATCAAGCCAGGATTTAAATGAGGCCAGGTTATGGGCATGGCGGTAAAGGCGCGCCGTGACGACAGCGGACCCGGCGGCGTAATGACGGCAATCGTCGCAATCCGTATCCGGCACGCAGCAGGCAACCGACCTGTCCCAGTTCAAGTCCGTTCTGTATTGCCGGAAAGATCTGCCCAGACCGATATCCTGGGAAGGATTCTGGCGGGGATAGGAACAACGGTAAAGATCGTGCAAACCTTTTTGATGGGTGTGTGCCACGGCATTGTAAACGGAAAAAAGAATATTTTGCGGATATTTATTCAAAAGCGCTATCATCTTTTGTTTTGTTCGTTGAAGAGATTCATCATCATGGCGCAGGGGGCCGGTATAACCGACCGGAGAAGAAAACACATTAAAGGTTAATTTACAACCGTGGGTCACAAGCGCTTCGACGACCTCATGGACTTCATCGATATTTCCCCGCGTAAAAGTGTAAACAAACACCGCCCGCGGATCATTTTTATAATTTTCGATCTGCGCTTTCAAAAGATTTTTCGCTTTTCGGATGCGCAGGCTGGTTTCGTCATTGCCCCAGACGGAGATGTGAACCTTATAACGGACCGATTCCGGGATTTTTCTAAAACCATTCGTCGCGATACTGCCCAGCGGCATCTCCTGATAGCACACCTCGAGCAACTCCGGCACCAAAGACGGCTCTGCTCCTGCCAGAACGACATAGGTAATGCCGCGAGCTTTTTCGCCTTGCATCAGCCTTCGCCATGCCTGCACGTCGCCCATTTCCCGGGCAAATTGTTTATCCCCTTCAAAATAATAACAGCCGTCACAACGGATATTACAGCGGTTACTCATGTCATACGTTGACTCCCGCAGAAAAAAATATTTCCTGACTTTTTCCCACCGCGCCTTTACCTCCGGCCGGGCCAAGAGCTCGGAAAATTTCGGTTTGGCAGGTTCCAAAAAATCTTTAGGGTTAATCGTCATAGACCGGTCATCTCTGTCGACTAATTTTTCGTGGCAAGTTTTTCTTCGATATAATCGGCGATCAGACGAATTGTTTTCAATTTTGGATAGTCGTCTTCATCAATCACAATTTTATATTCATCCTGCAGGACCAAGGCAAGGGTGGCCAAATCCATACTATCAATGCCCAGTTCATCCACCAGGTCCATATCCGGATTGAATGTATCGGCAGTCACATCTTCCAGCTTAAGTTCTCCGATGAGGACTTCGGCCACGTGACGGACAATGCCTCTCATATCGATATTTTCAGGCATTCGAACCCTCCTTCGACACGTTTCTTGTTCTTTCCTATCTCTTCCGCAAGGATAAAAGATACGGGTTTACTCGCGACGCAGCCGTTCTCGGGGAGATGGCCCTCTGCACATGCCAATCCATTGCTGTGATATTTTACCCACCCCAACGAACTGTCCGGATTGACAAACTGAAGGAGCTGTCCCCGTAAAAGCAATCAGCTTTTTGTGAGAGCGAGAATTGTCCGCTGTCCCCACCGCAGCCAAGAGCGGCGAACCGTTTGTTTCATCTGTGCTCCTTGAGGCGTTTATGGGTCAACGGCCATTTTCTTAGCAAAAGTGTACTAGATCAAAGACCGAGTGTCAATGGGACCGAGGACCACACGATGTCTCCATGGGGACATGATTACTTTGCTATCTCATTAGATCTCAAACCCCTTGACGGAGGTTGGCCGCCAGGGATATTCTGATAGAATATTAAATCCATAGGAAAGCGGAGAGGACGGAAGATGAATGAGGGGCGGAAGATGAATATTGTCCGTGCTGCGGTGGTCCAGGATAGTCCAGTTGTTTTTAATCGGAAAGCCACCGTTGAAAAGGTCTACTCCTTAGTGAACCAAGCGGGCAGAGAAGGGGCAAGACTGGTCGTCCTTCCTGAGGCGTTCGTCTCAGCATACCCCGCAGGACTGGACTTTGGAGCCCGGATTGGCTCCCGGACGCCAGAAGGGCGTGAGGATTTCAGGCGATATCACGAAAGTGCTGTGGATGTGCCCGGTCCGGCCTGTGAGGCCCTCGGGAAGGCTGCGCGGGATGCCCGGGTTTTTCTGGTCGTCGGCGTCATCGAGCGTGACGGCGGAACGCTTTATTGTACGGTCCTTTTCTTTTCCCCGGATGGAGGATTCATGGGAAAACATCGAAAGTTAATGCCCACCGCCATGGAGCGCCTGGTCTGGGGATTTGGGGATGGTTCGACGCTGCCCGTATTTGATACCCCTCTCGGAAAAATTGGAAGCGTCATTTGTTGGGAAAACTACATGCCCATGCTCCGCATGCACATGTTCGCCCAAGGAATCCAGATCTACTGTGCCCCAACGGCCGACTCCCGGGACACCTGGCTTCCTTCGATGCGCCACATCGCCCTGGAGGGACGCTGCTTCGTCCTCAGCTGCTGCCAGTACCTCACCCGGGCCGATTGTCCGGAGGACTATGCCGCCGGCCGGGGAAACGACCCGGCCACGGTTCTGATGCGGGGGGGAAGCTGCATCATTGGCCCCCTGGGCCAGATTTTGGCTGGCCCAAATTTTGAAGGGCCGTGTATCCTGATTGCGGATCTGGATTTGGATGAGATTCCAAGAGGCAAATATGACTTCGACGTCGTCGGCCATTATTCCCGGCCGGATATTTTTCGCCTTTATGTCAACACTCGTCCTACCCCACCGGTGGTGGTATCTTCAGGAGACGAGGAGGAAACGAATCTTCCACGGAAGCCTGGCCAAGGGCCTCGCGGTGATCCAGCGTGATACTGATCCTTCGCGTCAATATCAATCTACTCCTCCCAGCCTCGGGGGGCGTATCGCCTTCCTCCGCATGTTGTCCCAATAATCACTTGTATTCTGCTCTCGAATTCGATACCGATGTTTCAGGGAAACAAATTCCCAGGGATGCTCAGCATCGTCATAATAACCCACCGGTCTTGCATCCAAGCCGAGCCTCTTGGAACTTTCCTGGAGCCAGACGAATCCGCAGTGAGTACACCGGTACAGGCTTTCCCCTTCCTTTTTCTCGGCCCACACTTCTCGGCTGAGCCAATTAGGGTTTCCCCTTATTCGATTCAATTTGGTTTTATGTCCCCCGGTGCAAGTTCGTGAAGGGCAGTGCGCTTCATATCGTTTCGACGACGTTTGTCCCCTTTCCGAAAAAGCCATTTTTCATCTTTCAGGTTATTCTTTGTACTTGTGTTGGAAGCACTTTTGAGATACGCTGGAATGTCTCCCGTATTTCAATTGATCTTCCTTTCCATTTCCTCTCCCTGCAAGAAAGGAATTTTCAGTTCCCCTTTGATGGATAACTCATGGATCGGTCTCGAATGAAGAGGGTTTTCGATTTATGGTTGAAACATAAGGAAGGCCTCCAGAGGATATCATCATCCCCCTGGAGACTTCATACAGGCATTTTCCTGAAACCCTTTCGCATCCATCACTCCAACAGGCTGATGTTGCGTGCCCGGGAAGCCCCGCCTGTGGGCGGGTATCTTCACAAGACTTTACTCGTTTTGAACGGAAAGGTCAATAAGAATTATTCCTGCCGTGAGCCTTTCGATTCCCGGTCTATTCTTCGACTTCCCTCGGGAGGGTGAGCCTGTCGAACCAAAGACCGGGGCTTGCCTTCGACCCGATTGATTCGACTGAGCCTGTCGAGCGCCTCCAGGTCGAGCGACTCGCCGAAATCTCAGGCCGAGGAGTCGAGGTTCACCCTGCATCAGCTTTCTTTCCCATCTCTACGGGTGAAGGGCTGCTCAGGAGGAGTATTTTTCTTGACATACAACTCTCTTTTTCTTATATATAACTCACTCCTTGGTTTGACCATTTCACAAGATCGCCAGCTCTCACTGCCAGAAAGATCCAACATGACCATAGACCGAATCAGCGGGGTCTTTCTCTTTCTCCTCGGACTCTTTGTCGCCTGGGAGGACCGCGTGCTTCCCCTGGGCACCCATGGTCGTCCAGGCCCTGGATATTTCCCTCTGTTGCTTTCCGCCCTCCTCGGAATCCTGGGGCTTCTGCTGTTCCTCCGGGGTCGGTCATCCGCTCCTTTGCGTTCCATCCGCTGGGAAGAAGCGGGGCATGCCGCGGCGATTCTGGCGTGTAGCTTCCTGGCCACATTCGGAATTGAAAGGCTCGGCTACCGCATCACCATGATCCTCATCCTGGGATTTCTTTTCGGCGTTGTGGAACGTCTGAAACTCTGGCAGGTCTTTGTTCTGACGATCGGTCTCTCTCTCGGCTCCTTCTGGGTTTTCGATTCCCTTCTTCGGGTCATTCTTCCGAGAGGAGGTTTTGGATTCTAATGGGAGATACCTTCCATCATCTGCTTTTGGGTTTTTCAACGGCCCTCACGGCAACCAATCTCTTTTATGGCTTTCTGGGCTGTTTCATAGGAACGATCGTCGGTGTTCTTCCGGGAGTCGGCCCCCTCGCAGGGATCAGCATGCTCCTCCCTACGACCTTCGGGCTCAACACGACCTCCGCCATCATCCTTCTGGCCGGGATCTATTATGGGGCGATGTACGGGGGATCGACGACGTCCATCCTCATGAGAATCCCCGGGGAGGCGGCCTCTGTTGTCACCTGCATCGACGGATATGCCATGGCGCAGAAGGGCCGGGCCGGCCCGGCCCTTGCGATTGCCGCCATCGGCTCGTATGTCGCCGGGACGCTGAGTATCGTCGGGTTGATGTTTCTTGCGCCTCCCCTGGCCAGGTTCGCTCTCCGATTCGGTCCCCCGGAATATGTCAGCCTTCTTGTCTTAGGGCTCATCGTCCTTGGATACATGACCGGAGGATCGGTCATCAAAAACCTATCGATGATCATTCTGGGCCTCCTCTTCGGTATGATCGGGATCGATCAGATGACCGGGTATTTCCGGTTTTCATACGGGATTGTGGCCCTGGGAGATGGCATCGGGATTGTTCCGGTCGCTGTGGGTCTCTTTGGAATTGCTGAGATCCTTGCCACGGCCGGACAGTCGGGTAGGCCGGAAGTGATGAAGCCTCGGTTCAAAGACCTCATCCCGTCGCGTCAGGAGTTCAAAGAATCGTGGTGGCCCATGGGCCGGGGGACGGTACTCGGTTTTCTGATCGGTATCATCCCGGGCTCCGCCCATATCATTTCAACCTTCGTCTCCTATGCCGTGGAGAGAAGGATATCGAAGCATCCCGAAAAGTTCGGCAAAGGGGCGGTGGAAGGGGTTGCCGGGCCGGAGTCGGCCAACAACGCAGCAAGCTGCGGAGCCTTGGTGCCCATGCTGGCCCTTGGCGTTCCCACAGGTGGAATCCCCGCGGTCCTGCTTGCGTCCCTCATGGTCCATGGAATCAATCCGGGGCCTCTCTTCATCAAGGAGCAGCCTATTGTTTTCTGGGGGCTCGTTGCAAGCATGTATGTCGGGAACGTGATCCTCCTGCTTCTCAATCTTCCCCTGGTTGGCCTCTTTGTCAACTTCCTGAGAATCCCCTATAGAATCCTCTATCCGACGATCCTGATGTTTTGCGTGGTCGGGGTCTATGCGGTTAATTCGAGCTTTGTTGACGTGGGCATCATGAGCGTCATGGGAGTCCTGGGGTACATTTTACGCAAGTTTGACTTTGAGACCGCGCCCGTCGTCCTCGGGGTTGTCCTGGCGCCGATCATTGAGGTGAGTTTCAGGCAATCCCTTGCCATGTCGGATGGGCGATATTCCATCTTTGTTCAGCGCCCGGTATCCGTTATCTTTCTGATGTCCGCTGTTGCAATGATTCTCCTTGCCGTTAGGCCTCTGATTTGGAAGAAGAGCGGCTTCCGGGACCGCTTGACGGAGGCGGAGAAGGGCGGATAAGACACAGTCTCCTAGGGGTGAGGGGAGATCATCTTTCACAATAGCGTGAAATACAAAAGGAGGAAACAACATGAAACGTCACAGAATTTTTTGGGGTATGATGGCAATTTGCATTGGTTGTTTGGGGCTTGCCGCCGGACTTTCGGCGGCTCAGGAAGTGTACCCGTCTCGACCCATTCAGATCATCGTTCCTTTTCCCCCCGGCGGTGTGGCAGACCTTGTGGCACGCCCTTTTGCCACCGCTCTTGAAAAGCTTCTGAAGCAACCGGTGGTTGTCGTCAACAAGACCGGCGCCGGCGGTGCGGTCGGGATGCAGACTGCGGCCGTGGCAAAGCCGGATGGCTACACCTTGATGGTCGCCCTCTCCAGCATTTCAGTCATGCCGGAGGTAGACGCCCTGTTTAACCGGCCTCCAACCTATAAACTCGAAGATTTTGCCCCGATTGCCCTTCTTACATCGGATCCAACGATCCTTGCCGTCAGGAAAGAGACTCCCTGGAAGACGGTTTCTGAATTTGTTGCCGATGCTAAGCGAAGGCCTAACGAGATCAAATACAGCTCTTCGGGTGTTTACGGAACGATGCACGTGGCGATGGAACTCTTTACGCATGCTGCCGGAATCCAGTTGCGTCATATCCCGACCGCAGGCGGGGGACCGGCTCTGACTGCGCTCCTGGGAGGACATGTCGATTGCTCCTCCATCGGACCGAACGTTGCGATCCCGCAAGTGAAGGCCGGAGCCCTCCGGGTGCTCGCTTCCTGGGGAGACAAGCGACTCGCTGCCCTGCCCGATGTCCCCACGCTCATGGAACTTGGATATAAAGACGTCGAATTTTACATCTGGTCCGGCTTTTTCGCCCCCAGGGCAACGCCTCCTGCTGCCATCAAAGTACTGAGAGAAGCCACTCAAAAGGCCGTCAATTCGCCGGAGTTTAAAACAGCCCTGGAGAAGATGGAAACACCCATCGCCTACCTTGACGCAGACGATTTTCAGAAGTTCTGGGACAAGGATGCGAAGCGATTAATCCAGGGAGTGAGAAACATAGGGAAGGTGCAGTAACCCAACCACCGGATCGCATCAACGTCAGCGATCGGTGTCAGACAGCATGAGTTTCTTAGGGATCCAGCTGTGGCAGTGGGGCTTCCCCTACGAATTCATGTTTTGTTTTCATAGCCACGCTACGCGCTATCTGTCCTCGGTAGGAGGATGCGCTATGCGCTGTGCTATTTTTTCAGGAGAATTTTATGAAGCGAATCGGTTTTATAGGAACGGGCCTCATGGGGCAACCCATGGCGAGGCGCCTCCTGGAGGGTGGATATCCCTTAACGGTCTGGAATCGCACGACACAAAGGGCTAAACTTCTGTTGGAGGCAGGGGCGGTCTGGGCGGATTCTCCGAAGACCGTAGCTCAAGCCTCCGACGTTGTGATTACGATGGTTACCGATTCAAAGGCATCCGAAGAAGTCATTTGCGGAAAAAACGGGGTGCTCGAAGGGGTCCACCCGGGCCTGATTCTAATCGACATGGGGAGTATCGGACCCGAAGTCTCCAGATCCATTTCGATTCGGGCGAAGGCCAAGGGGATTCCCATGCTCGATGCGCCGGTGACGGGGAATCCGAAAGTGGCTTCGGAAGGGAAATTGGGGATCATGGTCGGTGGCCCCAGGGAGACTTTTGATGCGTGCCTTCCGATCTTCGAAAAGATGGGGATCAAGATCGTATATGTGGGCGACAATGGTACTGGAACGACACTCAAACTAATCAATAACCTGATCCTCGGAATAGCGATCGAGGCTGTTGCCGAGGCCTTTGTCCTGGCAAAAAAGGTTGGAATCGATCCGCAAAAGGTGATCGAGATTACCTCCGTTGGGGGCGCTCGAACAGGGGCCATGGAGACACGGGGTCCGAGGATGGCCAGGCACGATTTTTCGCCCCATTTCTCGACCAACAACATGTACAAGGATCTATCAAGCGTCATGAAGCTGGCTGAGGAAGCCGGCGTTTCCCTTCCGGCAGCCAGTATCTCAACGGAGATGCTCAGGGCGGCGAAGTCCCAGGAAAAAGGAGACCTTGATTCGTGCGTCGTCATGACGGTGCTGGAGGGTCTGGCGAATATCACGTAAAATATGATCACATAGGGAATGTCTCACTGAAGCGTGCGGAACCCCGGCGACCCGACCCCGCGCCACGCGGGGCCTCCGAAAATATTATAAAACGGATGGATCATATTTTTTCAGGTTGGGTAACACTCACTATCGGTAGCCCGGTTGTCGCTGCGTTACTGAGCCGTTCAGCTTTAGGGACAAGCTGAGGTTGCCGCCATAAGATTTTCTCCGACATTCCTGTCGGATCTCAGCGAGCCATGGGAGAGTGAGGCATTTCTGCCTGGTCTCAGGATTTCCGCACGTTTCAGTGAGGCATTACTCACGCAGATTGAAAGAAGTATGATACCGACTTCAACCGGAAAATCTAAGGAGAAGAGGAGAATAGACCATGTACCAATTGATTCAATTTAAGACACCATCCATCCTCTTTGGGATGGATACCATCAACCAGATCGGCCAGGAGGCAAAGAAGCTCGGGGCCGGAAGAGTTCTCCTGGTGACGGGGCCCAGGGTAAAGGCGGCGGGGATTCTTGAGAAGGCGGTCTCTTTTTTGAAAGGTGAATCCATTTCTGTGGAAGTCGCGGTCGAGGACCGGGATACCCCGGAACCCGCCACCACGGTGGTGGAAGAAGTGGCTGAGATTGCCAGGAAAGGAAATTTCGACGTGATCGTGGGACTGGGGGGAGGGAGTATTCTCGATGTTGCCAAAATGGCCTCCGCTTTATTGACCAATCCCGGGAAGACAAAAGACTATTTTGGAAAGGAGAAGGTTCCTAAACGCGGGAAACCCACCATCATCATTCCAACGACTGCAGGGACAGGGGCCGAGGTGACCAAGCACGCCATCTTTCTCGACCGGGAGTCGAACGTGAAAAAGGCTGTCGCCTCCTCGAACCTTTTGCCTGACGTGGCCATCGTTGACCCTATGCTGACGGTCAGTTGCCCGCCTCCTGTCACGGCCAGCGCAGGGATCGATGCCTTCCTCCACGCGGCAGAGCCGTTCCTTTCGAAGATGGCAAACCCTATGACCGATGCCATGTCTCTGGAGGCGATCTCCATTACCAGCCGATGGCTGGGGCCGGCCTTCGCTGACGGACAGGATCTGGATGCCCGCTACTATATGTCTCTGGGTAGCCTGATGTCCGGCATTGTTCTTAACAATTCCGGGACGAGTCTTGTCCATGCCATGGCTTACCCCGTGGGCGGGGAATACCACACGCCTCATGGAGTCACCCTCAGCGCCCTTGTCGTTGCGTGTTTTGATTATATCCGGGTGGCAAAGCAGGAAAAGATGGTTCGTCTCGGCCGGGCCATGGGCGAGCCAGTGGACGGGCTTCCGCCGAGAGAAGCTTCAGCCCGTGCCCTGGATGCAATCCGCCATTTGATCCAGAGTGTGGGACTTCCGGCCTCGCTGAAAGACCTGAAGATCACCGATACAGGCAGGATCCCAAGATGGGCGGTGGAGGCGCATAAAGAACAGAGACTTCTCTCCCGTTCCCCCCGGATCCTTTCCGTAGAGGATATCCAGAAGATCTATGAGAAGGCCTTTTAATAAGTCATCGTAAGAACCTCCCCTTAAAGTCTTTGAAAAAATTCGTTGTTTCACCGCGGAGACGCAAAGAGCGCAGAGGGGATTTGCTTTTGATCCAATCGGGAGATGGCGATTGGATCAAAGCCCCCTCTTTGAAAACACATTTTCTCAGCATGCTGGTTCCACGAAGGGATGGGCATTTTTGATTTGCGGCTGTCTCCCCGCAAATCAAAAGAGACTTCCTCCGCGTTCTCTGCGGCTCTGCGGTGAATTCATGTCGATCTGATTAAAGATCTTGTCCAGAGGGCTAAATTGATTAAGGATCGAAGCTTTTTGAAGAAACGGTCAACGGCCCCGTTTTTTTAGAGTCTCCTTCAGCTTGGGAAGCTCTCCGTCAACCATATTATAGGTATGTTGAGTTTCCGGGAACCGGCGGGCCCGCACGTCGTTTGCATAGGCCGAAAGGGCCTTTAGCGTTTCTTCTCCAAGGCTTGCATATTTCTTGACGAATTTTGGAGTGAACGCCTGGAAGATGCCGAGGATGTCGCTCACAATCATCAATTGACCGTCTGCATCTATCCCGGCCCCGATGCTATACACGGGAATGGTCAACTCATCTCGAATGATTTTACAGACCTCCGGCGGAACGGCCTCTACCAGGAGAGAGTAAGCTCCTGCCGTCTGGATCGCTTTGGCATCCTCGATCAACTCCAGGGCGGTCTCGGCCGTTCGTCCCTGGGCTTTGAACCCGCCCAGTTGGCCCGAACTCTGGGGTGTGAGACCGATGTGTCCCATGACCAGCATCCCGCCTTCTGCAATCGATTTGATCTGAGGGCAAACCCGCCGCCCCCCTTCGAGCTTGATCGCGTCGACCCGGGCCTCCTTGAAAAAGCGGCCTGCATTACGGACAGCCTCGTCACAGTTGACCTGATAGGAAAGAAAAGGCATGTCGCCGATGATAAAGGTATTGGGGGCGCCCCGGCGAACGGCCTCGGAGTGCCAGATACATTGATCCATGGTGACAGGAATGGTTCCTTCGTAACCATAGATACACATGCCGAGGGAGTCTCCCACAAGAATCATGTCCATGCCTGCCTGCTCTGCAAATTGGGCCGTCCAGTAATCGTACGATGTGACCCAAACAGCCGTTTGGCCGGAATCCTTCATTTTCTGAAGATCAAGCCTGGTCAGTTTCTTTCTCATTTTAATTCTCCTTCCATCGAGGGGTATATTGGAATGAGGGATAGGCTTTCGCAGTGATGGTCTGGTGACGGTGGCTCAATTTTATAATTTATTGACTTTTGAGGGGGTAATTGGTGGCGGTGCAGGGATTTGAACCCCGGACACTGCGGATATGAGTTTGAACCCAGAGAATCGGCAAGATGGGAATAATATTAAAGAAAATTCTTTTCTAATCAATAAGTTATAAAATTTTCTCGCTTACTTTTTATTACCGTTTTTTACCTCAAAATACCCCATTTTTGCATCAGGATTACTGCAATATTACTGCAGGATGTCCGGGCTTGTCAATCCACTTTTCTTTCGAAATGGTGGCAACTTCCTTAACATTTGAAGCTCCCCATTTCTCCCTAACATTATTTGTATCTGGAAACCGCATGCTCAACCATGCTGCTCCAAACTACCAAAACTCCCATCCTTTAGTAATTACCCTCCGACTTTCCCTTTACCCTGAACGAACCTTGGGAGATCGTATCAGAAAATGGAGGTTGGAACAAGGGCTATTTCAGGTGGACTTGGCCAAGAGGATCGGGGTGAGTAAGATGACGATAGTTAATTGGGAGAAGGGGAGGACCAAACAAATCAAGCAAAACTTCGAGAGATTAGAGAAAATTTTGAAGGATTTTCGCTTCAAGTAATTTTTGTACTTGACAATGTAGATCCAATTTTCTTACTATTCTCCCGTTTAATTCGCCAGGGCTGAAAGGTTTCCATAGCACTTAACAAGAACTCCAAATCAGGGAAACCATTCTGGAGGTGTATATGCAGGAAGTGGTTAATGGTCTCAAATCTATCTTCATCGCCTGTGATGTTGTCCATCCGAAAGATAAGGTACTGGTGATAGCAGACGATGATGGCAAATCAATGTGGCTGGGATACCTGTGTCTGGGAACCATCAAAGCAATGGGTGCTGAAGCTAATCTTATCGTGATGGATCCACCGGAGCAGAGAGCTGCTGAACCGCCAATCACAGTGTCCGCCGCTATGAAAACAGTTAACGTCTGTGTTCGGGTGTCCGATAAAGCCCCCCTCGTTCATACTACCGCCCGTAAAGAAGCAAGTGCCCTTGGTGTAAGATACTGTCCGATCGAGATACCTGTGGAAGAAATTAAAATGGGGGCTTCAGCTAAAAAAGTCAAACTTATTAAGCAGCGGACCGAAAAATTGGCGGAAATTCTGGGTAAATCTAAGACCGCCAGGATCACTACTCCGGAAGGAACAGACCTCACCGTAAGTATTGCCGGTCGCCCTCCTATTCCCCTCCACCCCTTAAGCCCTCTGGTAGCTGGTATTCCTGCCTATGCCGAAGCGGCCGTTGCCCCTATTGAAGGCACTGCCGAGGGGAGAATCGTGGTGGACATCGCCTTTATCGACTGGTGCTGTCTCCTCCGAGAGCCGATGCATCTAACGGTCAAGAAAGGCAAGGTAGTAGACATAAAAGGTTACCAGCCGGAAGTGGAAAAAGTCTCCAAGGTGTTGGATACCTATGAAAATGCCGACAACATCGGTGAACTGGGCATAGGCACCAGCCATACCATTCCCCTGCCCATTTACGGAATCCGAAGAGACGCCGCCAGAATCGGCACCGCCCATTTTGCCCTGGGCAGAAATAATGATATCGGTGGTAACACACTTAGCGAAATTCACTGGGATATGCTGATGAATCAGGCAACTGTGGAATTTGATTCCAAGGTGGTTCTGAAAGCTGGAAAGTTTTTAATTTAAACTTGGTTAAAAACTATCGCACTTGAGATTCTAAGCAGAGTCTGTCCATAAACTCACTTATTTTCTTGAAAAGACTGGTAAGCTACGACGAAGTGGACGGGTTCACCAATGTTTGTGAAGCCATTCAGGCGAGGTTCGTTTCGTAAACCTCCGTTGAGATCGCGTCTGTGTGAGTTCTTTAGAGACCAATTCTGTAACGGTTGTTCGTCCCAGAGTTTAATCTTTAAGGCAATACTCTCAACTCGATAATCTTCAATTCCCAAGGTTCGTTGACTCCAAGCATTAGTAAATATTGTCCTTGTCAAGCGAAATTTGGTTTATAGTTTGAATCAAATTTCTAACCAGATTTCAGGCCGAAGGTCGAAGAGCCGAAAAGAAAGGCTGCTTTATATCTATTTCAGTAAGACGATGCTTAAATTCGCAAAAAAATCCTTGACAAGAAAAACTAATCTTGATATATCGCATATCACATCTGATATTTTGACTTGTTAACCAGCAGAAAAACTGAAAAACCTCTTAGATACGTTGTAAGACCAAGCCCACACTTTTGCCGAGTTGGGTGTGAATAGTAACCACAAGATTCCAAAAAGATTGCCGGGTACCCTAATGGACGATGGATTGGAGGACTTGTTGGTGTTGGCCCCGGTCGGAATGATCATATCGATAGAAAATCCGCAACAGACGTTCATTTAGACTTACCCATCGCCTAGGCAACCCTTCTATTGAATGGGTGATCCATTCTTAAAGACGGCGCTCTTAAGATCTGAAGCGAATATATGAAAAACGCTAAGAAAGTACTACAGAATTTTGATGACACCGGGGCGGTAGTTGCCCTAAAAAACATTTCCAAGACTATATTGAGGGATGAAACATACGCATCTCTGAAAAAAGCTATACTCACTGGCAAAATTGCTCAAGGCGAGAAGCTCACGATTAGAAAGCTCAGCGCACTAAGTGATTTTAGTCCCACGCCCATTCGAGAAGCTCTTCTTAAACTCGAGCAAGACGGTGTTGTAACTCGTGCTTCGAGCGGACAATTTTTTGTGCGCCGGTTTTCAGAAAAAGAGGTGGGGCAAATCTTCCAGCTGAGAATTCTCCTGGAGACCTATGGCGCAACCGAAGCCATGGGGTATGTGACAGAAAACGATATCATTTATCTGGAGGAAAATATAAAAGAATCCGAAATTGCTCTTGGACAAGGCCTCATCAGTGCTGTGAGTTTACTCAATACCGAGTTTCACAACTTCCTGACAGGCATCCCGAAGAACGAAATACTTCAAGATTTACTGCAAAGGATCAGTGATAAGATTTGGATCAACAGATCAACAGCTCTCTGGGCGTCAGGCAAAGCTGCAAAACCGCCATTATCCAGCATAGGAAGATCGTCGAATCAATCAAGAACGGAATTGTCAAGGAACTGAAGCAAATTCTGAAAGAACATATTCTGACGGCACAACAGATTGTGATCGAGGAGACGGCAAAAAACGAAAGAACCTTGAAATCCTCCTATGAGCAGCGCGCTACTAAGAAAGAATAGGAGAACATACTCTGTTGAGGTTGGGCCGGGAAACGGAATTCTTGATGAAAATTTAATGCGATAAGAAGAGGTGGTAAAAGGTACAAAGATGTCAAAAGAGCAGACATTCTGGAATTTAAAGAAAGAATCGGAACGATGGGAAGGGATGAAATAAGAAGCCTCCAGATAAGCAAACTGCAGAAGCAATTGGTCTATAATTATGAGAATTCAACTTTCTACCGCCACAAATTCAAAGAAGCGGGTTTAGACCCAAGAAAAGTTCAGACACCCGAAGATCTCAGAAACTTACCTCTGACGACCAAGGAAGATCTTCAGGAGAATGCAGGAAGAATCAATCGAAACCTTCGGTCACCCCTATGGGCCGACAGCGATCACCTGTGCGCCCATTGAGAAAGTCGTGAGGATCAATTCTACCTCCGGTACGACGGGCACGCCCACGTTATATACCCTGACGCTGCACGATGTGGATATCGTCAACGAAGTTCATGCCAGAAGCTTCTGGATGGCGGGAATCAGGCCGGGCCATGTCATCCTCCAGGCCATGTCCCTGAGCATGTTCGTTGGAGGACTTCCCCTCTCCCAGATGGTTATGCATATGGGAGCATGCATTGTCCCCATTGGCGTGGAAGGGGGGACGAAAAGGGTTCTCGATTTTATTCGACTTACTTCTCCCATGGCCATCTTTGCAACCCCATCCTTCGGGCAATATTTGATTGAGCAATCTCCTCAGTTGATTGGGAAAGAGGCCAACGAACTCGGAATCAAATGCTTCTTTACTGCTGCTGAACCGGGCGGAGGAAATCCAGAACTGAGAAAGTTGCTTTCCGAAGGCTTTGGTGGGGCGAAGATTTTTGACCATACGGGAGGAGGGCATGCGTTCCATGCCGCAAGCTGTGAGGAGCCTCCGGAAACCTATGGCGGGATGCATCTGATGTCAGGCGACTACTGTCTCGTTGAATTGGTCGATCCCAAAACGAAGAAGAATATCGAGATCGAAAACGAGGCCATCGGTGAAATGGTCTTGACATCCCTGGATTGGGAAGGCGGTCCATTCATGAGATATGCCTATGGAGACATCATCCAGGTTTTTACAGACCCCTGTCCTTGCGGAAGAACGGGGATGAAATTAAAGATCATCGGCCGTGCAGATGATATGCTCATCGTAAAAGGGGTGAACGTCTATCCTGAAGCCGTGAGGAAGTCAATCCTGCGGTTCGCTCCTGATGTAACAGGTTACTTCAAGATCGTTCTCGATAAACCGGGGCCACTCGTGGCTTCCCCTCTGAAAATTAGGATCGAATATAGCTCCGGAATAGATGAAAAAGCTATTCTCTCTCTGGATCGGCGGATGGTCGAATATTTCAAAGAGAATTTGAGGGTTTCGCCGAAGTTCATTTGGGTTCCTGAAGGTTCGATACCGCGGGAGACGAAGAAGATGAAGTTTATTGAAGTCAAATCCTAACAGAAGTTAGCCGAGGTTCTTAGTTTGACAGAAAACCATTTTTGAATCCGAGGGGATTATTCCTCGACCGACAAACTCGAAGATGATCAAATTAGACGGGTAAGTCCATTAAACTTTTGTACCTCATAGATCAGCTTAAAGGGGGCGATTATTATGAAAAAGAATATTGGGTTCATTGGTATTGGTACAATGGGTAAGCCAATGGCATTAAATCTTGTAAAGGCCGGATATTCACTGGTTGTCTATGACATTAACCCAAAGCCTTTAGAAGAAGTAAAGGGAAAAGGGGTTGCTATCGCCCAATCGGGAAAAGATGTCGCCAGCCGATCAGAAATCATCATCACAATGCTTCCGAAGTCCGAACATGTTGAGGAGGCGATCCTAGGGGTAAATGGAGTGCTCGAAGGAGTCAAGAGCGGGTCCACGGTCATTGACATGAGTACTATTGACCCAAGTGTTTCGAAAACGATAGCCCAGGTCCTGTTAACAAAGGGCGTCAACATGTTAGATGCTCCGGTGACCGGTGGGGATACGGGCGCACAGGCTGGCACTCTAACCATAATGGTTGGCGGGAACGAAGATATTTATAGCCAGTGTATGGATATCTTCAAAGCCATGGGCAAGAATATTTTTTACTGCGGTCCCAATGGAAATGGGGAAATTGTCAAGATTGTCAATAATTTCTTTGGGGGGGTTCACGCAATATCCACGGCCGAGGCTCTTTCCCTGGGCGTCAAGGCAGGGGTCGATTTCAAGGTTTTGTACAACGTTATCAGCGAAGGTACAGGGGCGACAAATTTTATGAAAAATTATTGTGCGATGAAAGCCTTCAAAAATAATTTTGATCCTGGTTTTATGGCAGAGCTCATGCATAAGGACCTAGGATTGGCCATGAGCCTCGGTAAAGAGACCGGGGTACCGCTACTGATGGGAGGCCTCACCTACCAGATGTTTTCGCAACTAATGGCCTCGGGACTGGGGAAAAAGGACTTTTCGATCATCATTAAGGTGTTTGAGGATCTGCTTAATGTGAAATTGAAATTGTAATGAAGATGCTCCTGTATTTTGCTCAAGACAAAAACCAATTCTAAAAAAGGAGGATGAAAGATGAGCCAGACGATGAGGTACATATGGACAGTATTTCTTTGTTGTTTATGTTTCTTCCTAGTTGGACTTTCTTTTTCTATCAACCCTGCTTGCTCCCAAGCCAAGTTCACTTACTCAACTCAGTTCCCGGCCAATCATGCACACACGCTGGTGACCAATGAGTGGATCAACGAAATCCAAAAGAGGACAAATGGAAAGGTTCAAATCACTGTTTTCCCCAGTGGAACATTGACTCCTCCTGATCAATGTTACGATGGTCTGCTAAGAGGATTATCAGATTTTGGCATGGCAACCTTTGGATATTCTAGGGGAAGATTTCCTTTGTCAGAGGTCATTGACCTCCCGCTCGGTTACAAGAGCGGTTTAGGTGCGACAAGATTAATAAATAGATTTTATGATAAATTCAAACCAATAGAATTTGATGGCGTAAAGCCATTGTACTTTCATGCTCATGGGCCTGGTCTTATCCACACGAAGAAGCCCGTGTATAAACTCGAAGACCTGGCGGGGATGAAGATTCGCTGCGGAGGCCTGATTACAAAGACGGTAAAGGCCCTTGGGGGAGTGCCGGTATCTATGCCTCAGAGCGAGGCCTATGATGCGTTAAGCAGAGGTATTGTCGATGGCTCGATTGCACCATACGAAGCGCTGTTTGGGTGGAAGTATGGGGAACTCGTCAAGTATTCAGTCGAATGCTGGGGAGCTGGTTACAGTTCCGGTTTTATCGTGGCCATGAATAAGAATAAGTGGAATGCCTTGTCCCCTGACATTCAGAAGATCATTGAACAAGTCAGTGAAGAATTTATCGACAAAACCGGAAACGCCTGGGATCAAATGGACAAAGAAGGGAAAAACTTCGCAATAAAATTGGGGAATAAGATCATATCTCTCTCGGATAATGAGAATGCGAGGTGGGCAAAAGCAGTTAGACCTGTCCTGGATGAATATGTGAAATATGCCCAGGGGAAGAATTTGCCTGGGGACGAGGCACTGAAATTCTGTCTCGAGGAGCTGAAAAAGCTTTAGTGAGGAAGAAATGGGGGGAAGTTGAGAAAACTTTCCCCCATTTTAGAGCGGCGATAATAAGCAAAGGAGAGAAAACCCATGGTGAGGCTTTTAAAGGAAGTCGAAAGACTCACACACCATCTGAGCATTGGCGCGGGAGTCTTCCTTGTATTCATGATGTGTCTCACAGTAGCTGACGTGATCTTGAGATTCTTCTTTAATAGACCCATCATGGGAACTTATGAAATCATAGCTTTTTCGGGAGCGATTGTAATGGGACTTGTAAATCCTTTGACCTCCCAGAAAAAAATTCATGTCTGTACCGATTTTTTGATTTTAAAGTTTCCGCTCAGGACGAAGAAAGCCATCCGAATTGCTACGAGATGTTTGGCAATAGGATTATTCTTGATGTTTGGCTGGAACCTCATAAAGTTCGGTACGAATTATCGGGAAGCAGCTGAAGTTTCCTCTACTTTAGCAATGCCATTCTATCCTATTGCTTATGGATTAGGGATCTCCGCATTCATTCAATGTCTGGTGTTTCTCTGCCAGATTATAGGAGAGAAGCATGAATGAGGTAATGGTAGGGATCGTAGGCCTGGTAGCGGTGCTGGCTTTCTTCCTCACAGGCATTGAATTAGCTTTTGCCATGGCATTAGTTGGGTTTTGGGGTTTCAGCAGTCTTGTTTCTGTAGAAGCGGGATTGGAATCTCTTGGCCAAAGACTTATTCAATGTCTTCAGTTCATATGGGTTTACTGTTGTTCCCTTATTTATTCTTATGGGGCAGACGGCCTACCATGCGGGAATCGCTAGGAGACTATACAGTGCCGCTTATAAATTTATTGGCCACGTCCCCGGAGGCCTGGCCATGGCCACCGTGGGAGGAGCAACTGCCTTCGGTGCGATTACTGGCTCCTCCAGCGCTACTGCAGCAACCTTTGCGAGCATAGCGATTCCCGAAATGAATCAATATAAGTACGACAGCAAACTTTCTGCGGGGATCTGTGCTGTAGGAGGCACACTCGGCAGCCTCATTCCGCCAAGTGTGGTGCTCATCGTCTATGGGATGATCACGGAACAATCCATTGGGAAGCTATTTACAGCAAGCATCATTCCAGGATTGATGATTGCCTTCTTATTTACGACGATCATCTATACAATGTGTAAAATCGATCCCAAACTGGGTCCCGCGGGTCAGGTATCTACATGGAAGGAACGAATAAGATCTCTCTCGGGTGTAGGCTGGGTCCTCTTGGTTTTCATCGTCATGATCGGAGGAATGATCATGGGGGTGTTTACGCCCACAGAGGCGGGGAGTGTTGGATGTGCTCTCGTGCTCCTTTTGTCCATGGCACAAAGAGACATCACCTTCAAAGCATTTGCTCAATCGATAATTGAAGCAATGACATTGGCATGCATGACCCTTATGCTCATTGTGGGCTCCACAATCTTTGGCCATTTTCTCATGGTTACGAAGATACCGTTATACGTAACAGGCTGGCTTGTGCAGCTCCCCTTGCACCCTTCAGTTGTCATGTTCCTAATTCTTATCCTTTATCTGATTGGGGGGTCTTTTATCGACGATTTGGCCTTTATGGTCCTCGCTACCCCCATTCTGTATCCGGCTGTTCTGAGGCTTGGGTTTGATCCGATATGGTTCGGTATAATCCTTCATATCTTCGTGATGATCGGGATCGTCATCCCTCCGGTGGCGCTTAATGTTTTTGTAGTAAAAAATCTTACTGGACTTCCGTTTGGTTTAATCTATCGAGGAGTCTATCCTTTTTTGATTGGTCTAATTGGTGTTGCCATTTTATTGTTCTTGTTTCCTCAAATCGCACTATGGCTCCCGTCCGTATTTGCGGCTCGTTGAATGGCATGATATTCGTCCAAGGATGTCCAGCCAATCGAGTGTAGAGTGAGATGCAATCCAGTATCATCGTAGGCTAGGACTTCTTTGGAGAAGGAAGAACGGAAAAATTAGGAGGTAAAATGGATATCGGAGGATACGTGAGGAAGGTCCTGAGAATAGATCTATCCAGTGAAAGGGTTTCTATCGAAGAATTGGAATCCTCATTTATTGAGAAATGGGTGGGCGGAGTCGGCTTTGGGGCGAAATATCTGTATGATGAGGTTCTTCCGGGTGTCGGCTGGTCAGACCCGAAGAACCGGGTGATCTGGGCCTCTGGTCCGCTTGCAGGAAGCGGTGTGTATGGAGCCGGAACCTTCAATGTTGTTTCGAAAGGTCCGATGACCAATCTTGCAGGTTCTTCTCAGGCAAATGGTTTTTTTGGGGCCTATCTGAAATTTTCCGGGTACGACGCAATCGTATTGGAGGGAAAAGCGCCCAGTCTAGTCTATCTTGTGATCAAGAATGGGAGGGCCGAGATCAAGGATGGACGTCCTTGGGCCGGAAAAGATATATGGGAAACGGAGGATGGTCTTAGAAAGGAGATCGCTGTAAAAAAAGGTGATGTCAGCGTCTTCGCAATCGGGCCGGCCGGTGAGCAGGGGGTATTCTATTCTTCTATTGTTGGGGATGGAGGCCATGTGGCCGCCCATAATGGTTTAGGGGCCGTGATGGGATCAAAGAACCTGAAGGCAATAGTGGCGTACCGCGGCGAGAGAAACTTCGAAGTCAAGGACCCGGAGCGTCTGAAGGAGAAGAACGCTGCGCAGTTCGAAGTCGCAAAGGTAGCTGGCCCCATATACCGATGGGGGACGGGTGGGGCATTTTCCGCATTGTACGGAATAGGGTGTCTCCCGGTCAAAAACTACACCACCAACATCTATCCTGGGCATGAGCGGATGAACGGGCAGTATATGCGAAACAACTTCGAGATTCGACCCAAACCCTGTTATATGTGCCCGGTGGTTCATTGCAAAGAAGTTACAGTCACGGAAGGTCCATATAAGGGGTTTAAGGCCGAGGAGCCGGAGTATGAGCAGCTCGCGGCCTGGGGTCCGCAGATTGGGAACACAGAGCTCGGTGCCGTAGTCATGCTCTCCAATGAGGTGGATCGTCTAGGCATGGACGCCAATGAGGCCTCTTGGACCATCGGATGGACCATGGAGTGCCACGAAAAGGGAAGTATTCTCCCGGAATGACCTTGACGGGCTCGATATGAAGTGGGGCAATGTCGAAGCAGTCAAGGCCATGCTCAACAAGATTGCGAAAAGGGAAGGGATTGGTGATCTCTTGTCGGAGGGGGTCATGCGGGCCTCTCAAAAAGTCGGGGGCGAGGCAGCAGACTGTGCTATCTACGCGTTGAAGGGGTGTACCCCGAGAAGTCACGATCATCGAGGGGGGAGATGGGCAGAGCTTCTTGATACCTGCCTTACCAATACAAGTACCATTGAGTCGATGAGGGGCCCGGTTCAGCCTGAGTTGGTCGGTCTTCCTCCCGTAACTGATCCTTTTTCCCCTGAAGAGGTCTCAACAATTAATGCGAGGTTCAACGGAATAGGACAATTCGAAGACTGCTTGGGAATATGCCGATTTACCTCTCCCGACCCTAAACTTACACTGGAATGGGTGAATGCCGTAACAGGCTGGTCGTTGAGCCTTGAAGATGCCTTTTCCATTGGTCGCCGGGTGATTAACCAACTCCGGGTATTCAATTTCCGTCACGGGATGAAAAAAGAAGACGAAAGGCCTTCAAAGCGTTATGGCTCTATTCCGACCGACGGTCCTGCAATAGGCAAAAACATTATGAACAAATGGGAGAGCATGGTGGAGAATTACTACATTCTGATGGGATGGGATGCAAAGACCGGCAAGCCTCTTCCCAAGACATTGAAGGAACTCGGTCTCGAGGAACTGATCAAGGATCTGTAAGACGGATGAATCGTGTTACGATTGAATTATGGTTGTGGTTAGGCGAAGAATTGAAAGGGGATTTTGAATCGCGATCGGAGATGTGTTCTGCGAGAGAAGAAGTCATAGAAGAGGGAATAAGCATTGGAGACCTATTGGCCCGTTTGGCAGACCGTTACCATCCGATTGCGCAAAAAATCTTCGACAAACGGGGGAAAAGGGTGTATCCAAATTTTGTGGTTACTTACAATGACCGAGTCATCAGTCCCCATACTGTCCTTGAGCAGGTCTTGAATGATGGGGATAAAATTACAATTATTCCTATGTATACCGGAGGCTGAGAAAAAGAAGAGAGCGAGAGACAAGAAGAAGGGCAGATCTGGTTGGCCTATTCTAAATTGAAATATCCAAGCTCCTTTATGGAGTATATTCATGGTGGTTTTTTTGACGGAAGAAATGCTGCGCAGGATCTATAAAAAACTGATTGACCGAGAGTGGTGTCCAGGTAACTGATTTTGATTTAGATCGGTACTTTTCAATTTGTTGAATAGAAAGGAAGAAACTTTGGATTCAATCAGGCAGTGCTGGGTTGAAGAAAAGGCAAAGAAGACAGTTGGAAAACTGGTGGCTCATAAAATTACGGACAGTTTATGTCTTATGTCAAGACAAAAAAGAGGGCGGTTGAAGAACTTTGGAAACACATCACCCTAGGGCAGAGGATCGGTGTGGGGGGATCCGTTATGATAAGGGACTTAAGGATTTTGGAAAAATTACAAGCCCGGGGCTGCCCTTGCAGCTAAAGCCAACAGTCACATATCGATCGACTTCTTCGTGGATCGCATGCCAAAGAAAATGAGGTATATAGTAAATAGAATCGGTGAGATACTGCTAAGTAACCTTATTGGAGAGGAAGACCAGGGTATGGAACAAATAATAGCTTTTTGGAAATAATTATATACAGATCAGTATAGGAGTTCATCATTTTCGTGAATTAATAATTCGTGCAATGCAGGGAGATTTGAAGCCTGTTTTCTAAAACAGTTTAAAGAAGGGAAAAATGAAAAGTCCGCTGTTAGAGCCATTCGCAATAGGCGAAGTGGTTCTGAAGAATCGAATAGTTCAATCGGCCATGGCAACGAACTTTGGCGATAAAGATGGGTTTGTTACACCTCGCCATATAGACTATCTGGAGGCTCGCGCCAGAGCGGGGACCGGACTCATAATTGTTGAATTCACCTATGTTCGTAGGGACGGCAAGACTTCACCCGGCCAGCTGGGAGTTAGTGAGGATAAATTTGTTCCGGCGATGCAAACACTCACTGATGCAGTTCACCGGCATGGAACCAAAATAACCCTACAACTCCACCATGGCGGGAGACTGGCGAATTATCGAGAAAGCCATACACCGGCAATTGCTCCCTCTCCAATCGCGTTCAAGACAGCCGCGGGCAGTGAAGTGCCCAAAGAGCTCACCTTAAAAGAAATTGAAGAGCTGATCTCCTGCTATGCCGAAGCTGCAGCAAGAGCCAAAAAAGCAGGCTTTGACAGCGTGGAAGTGGCATGCGGCTCATGGATACTTGATTGATCAATTTCTTTCGCCCACTTCGAACATCAGGCAGGATCGATTTGGGGGAAGCGTTGAGAATCGGGCTAGATTCCTTCTGGAGATCATAAAGGAAATCAAGGGGAAAATGGGGAGAAACTATCCTGTCTGGTGCCGAATAAATGGACAGGAATTCGGAGTGGAAGGCGGGATATCGAAATCCGATGCTCAAAATACTGCACGCCTGGCTCAGGCTGCGGGTGCAGATGCAATCCATGTTACATCCTGCGGGCCCACCAGTCCGATCAACATGACGACTCCCGTTTTTGTCCCGGCGGTAATAGCCGACCTGGCGGGAGACATCGAGCGGGTGGTCACCGTTCCGGTCATAGTAGTAGGGGAGATGACTCGCAGAAACTGTGAGCAAGTTCTGCAAGAAGGTAAGGCCGACCTTGTCGACTTTCGGCAGGCAAGCACCTTACCGACCTGAGTTTGCCAGAAAGGTGGCTTCCAACAAATTGGAGGATTTGACCCCCTGCATTTACTGCATGAAGTGTCGAGACGACGTGCCCGTTCCCATCGGAGGCATCAGGTGTTCGGTTAACGCTGCATTAGGAAAAGAGGCTGATTATAGGATCACTCCGGCTCCCAATTCGGCGGCGGTTACTCATAATAGGTGGAGGCCCGGCGGGAATGGAAGCTGCGGAGTGGCCGCGCTCTGAAAGGACACTCGGTAACTTTATGGGAAAAAAAGACAAAGCTAGGAGGGCAGCTGCTATATGGATGCATACCTCCACATAAGGACGAGAATCGAGGTGTTGAGGGGTTACCTGGAGAGGCAGATAATAAAAGCTGGAGTTAAGGTAGAATTGGGTTTGGAGGCAACAGCAGAGAAAATACAAGCATTTAAACCGGACATCGTCGTCTTTGCGGCCGGAGGACTTCCTTTCACCCCCCTCGATTCCAAATAGGGGGGATATTCCCGTTTTACAGTCTGTGGATGTTTTAAGCGGGGCGGCAGAGGGTGGGAGAGCGTGCAGTTATAATAGGCGGTGGGCTGGTGGGCTGCGAATTAGCCGAATACCTTGCAGAAAAAGGGAAAAACGTCACGGTGACCAATATCCTTCCCGAAATGGCAGAAGGAGTCAGTCCTGGACTCAGAGGTTATCTCCTTGATAGGCTGGTTGAAAAGGGGGTCGAGCTTCTTAACGAGTGTAACGTACGATCACTTCGGGCGTGAGGGAGTTTTTCTTTCGACCAAAGAAGGAACCCGGCGAACTATCCAGGCGGATACCATTGTTCTGGCTGCGGGTTTTACCCCATGCCGGCAGCTTTATGAAGAAATCAAGGAAAAGGTACCGGAAATCAAGCTTGCAGGCGATTGTGTGGAAGCAAGATCAATACGGGACGCGATAGCAGATGGTTATAGGGTGGCATTGATGCTTTGAAACTGATGAATCTGTAGAAAATCACCCAGCCGCTTGGGCATAACGATCGAATCCCATTTGGAAATATGCAAAAAATAGAAAATTAGTTAATTTCATTTTAGGCGATTACAACCTATTACCGAAAGGAGGATAAAATGAGATGTAGATCCGTTATTCTCACAGTGGCAGTAATCATTGCTGTTACCTCATTGATCATTAGCTCGGCGAATGCGGCCCCGGCGAAGGTGTGGACCCTAAAGCTCTCTATCGAGGTGCCGGATACAGCTCCGCTCTGTGTTCATGGATTCAAGCCCTGGGCACAGGAAGTGGAAAAGGCAACCAGCGGTAGGGTGAAGGTAGTTATCTACCCTGGCGGGACTCTGTGTAAGGTCGGCGAGATGCTCGATGCTATCGGAACCGGCATTGCCGATCTCGGATTTGCATGGCCAGGCCTCCATGAAGGTGTTGCCCCATTATCCATGGCAGGCACCCTGCCCATGATGTTCGAGAAGGCCGAAACCGGCAGCAAGGCAATCTGGGATACCTTGAAAAAATCCCGGCGGTCCAGGCAGAATATAAGGGTTATAAGCTCGTGTCACTCTGGACTACTGATGCCTATTTCTTCATGACGACCAAAAAACCGATTCGAACGATGGAAGATTTTAAGGGAATGAAGATAAGGGGAGCCAATGCGCTGTCGATAGATTTCATGAAGCGCTTGGGAGCAGCGCCCGGCAATGCTGCGAATGCCTGACGTTTACATGGCCTTAGATAAGGGCACTCTGGATGGTACAACAGCCATAGGAGAGGCTATCCTCGGCTATAGATTTTATGAGGTCATCAAGTACTATATGAAGCCTGGCCTGCTTCCGACTCACATTTCCTGATCATGAACCTTAATGTCTGGAATTCAATGCCCCCCGACGTTCAGAGCCAGATCATGAGCGTCAGCGGTGGAGTTCTAAGTGCCAAAATCGGCCGTAACGTGTTTGACGCTGCCACCCAAGAATTTCCCACAGCGCATTAGCCGAGAAGGAGCTAAGTTTGAGATAATTAACCTTTCACCTGAGGAAGTGCAACGGTGGAGAAAGACTGCTGCGGAGCCAGTCCAACAAGATTGGGTGAAGGGAGCTCGAGAAGAAGGGTCTACCTGCGCAGCAGGTTCTTGATGAATTTAAGAAGAATGTAGCGAAATATGGTAAATGATAATGATATGGAACAAACTGTAATTAATTGTGTGAAAACAGTTACCGGAATCCTTGATCAGACAGTCGCGAATTCTAGAAAAAGTGGCTAATTCACTGAGCCACAAGTTAGTTTTTGTCGCTGCAGTAATCCTCACTGCGATGATGCTGTTAGTGGCCGCGGCTGTTTTTATGCGATACGTCTTTAACAGCCCAATGTTAGGTGACATAGAGATTGTTGAATTCATGATGGTTGGGCTGGTCTCTTTCAGCTTGGCTTACTGTGCCGTAGAAAAAGGCCATGTGGCTGTAACCTTCGTGCTTGAGTGGGTACCATACCGGGCACAAGCAATAATTAACGTTTTTTTGAGCCTGGTGAACCTGGGCTTTGTTGTTATGATAGCCATATGTTCTGTACAGCAGGCTGCAGTTTTGTGGGACCGCGGCTCCGCTTCAATCATGTTAAAATTGCCCCTTTTCCTTTTCCCCTTGGTCCTGATGTTAGGTAGCGCGGTTTTTTCTCTGGTCATATTGGTAAGGGTTCTTGATTCTTTATCCGGTTCTATATCCAAAGGGGTAAAGAAATGAGTCCACTCGAAATCGGCTTCGTTTGCCTGGGAATCCTTTGCCTCCTCTTATTCATGGGGGTACCAGTTGGTATCACTATGGGGGTGGTGGGCTTCGCCGGTATGGTATGGGTATCCGGGTTAAGCGCGGGCTTGGGAATTCTTAAGACGGTCCCTCTCGCAGCCGCTTCCAACTACGACTATAGTGTAATCCCCCTGTTCTTACTCATGGGTGGGTTATGCTTCCATTCAGGATTGAGTGAAAGTCTCTTTCGGACTACAAACAAATGGTTAGGGCGTCTGCCTGGCGGTCTCGCAATGGCTACCGTAGGCGGGTGTGCTATTTTTGCTTCTGTCAGTGGTTCCGCCGTCGCAACAACGGCAACGATCTGTTCAGCAGCTCTTCCCGAGATGAGAAAGATATAAATACGATTCTGGTTTAGCTACTGCCTGTATCGCCGCAGGGGGGACAATTGGTGTTTTGATTCCCCCCAGCGTCCCTCTGATGATTTACGGGATCCTCACGCAGCAGTCGATTGGTAAGCTTTTCCTTGCCGGTTTCATTCCTGGAGTACTACAGGCTATCTTTTATATTGTTACGATTTACATTCTCTGTAAGCGCAATCCTCTTCTAGGGCCACGAGGTCCCAAGACAACCTTCAGGGAAAAGGTTTCATCTTTAAAGGACATATGGAAAGTTCTGTTTTTGTTTATTTTTGTGATCGGGGGCATATATCTAGGTGTTTTTACCCCTATTGAAGCGGCCGGAATCGGTGCTTTTTTCGCTTTCATCATCTTCGCCCTCGCAGCAAGAGGACTCCGCCAGAAGTTTAGAGAAGTTCTCCTTGACACTTGCAAAACCACCGCGATGGTTTTGCTCATAATAATTGGTGCAGCGATATTCAATTACTTCCTGGCAGTGACCAGACTTCCCGCCGAGGTTGCCAATATCGTTGCCGATTTACACGTTAGCCGCCACATTATTTTTGCTCTAATTGTTGTAGTTTACCTGATTATTGGCACCGTAATGGATGAATTGGCAATGATATTGCTTACGATTCCAATTTTCTTTCCATTAGTGGAGTCTCTTGGGTTTAACCCTATATGGTTTGGGATAATAATCATAAAAGTGTTTGAGTTAGGGGCTATTAGTCCTCCGGTCGGTATGACTATATATGTGACCTATGGAATGGCCAAAGATGTTCCCTTGCCTGTAATTTTCCGTGGAGTAGTCCCGTTCATAATTTCTGATATATGCCATACATTTCTTTTGATAGTCTTTCCACAAATTGCCTTGTTCTTGCCTGATCTTATGAAGTAGAGGCGAGGTGCTGAGAATAGATCTTCTCGTGGAGATTCTCTGATGGCAGGGCTGCTTGCCGGGCAGTCCTTGAATTACCAGAAGTTGAGAAATCCGCGGAGAACGTTTCTTCTGGTGCAAGTAGTCCTGAATGCCAAAAAAGATAGCAGAAAGCTTGAGAAAACATCGTGAGAGCCATAGCAGGCAAGAATGAAAGAAGACACGTTCAATGAAACGGAATGTATACTTTGAAAAAGCGCGCGAGATTCCAATCATCGCGAGGAAGGACGTTTTGGTAGGGGGAGGAGGTCCGGCAGGTCTGTCCGCTGCGGTCTCTGCAGCCAGGGCGGGAGCGGACGTTCTTCTGGTGGAACGGTATGGGTATTTGACGGGGGCCCATGCCTCGGCAATCATCGGGACGTTTTGCGGAATATTCAATTTGGTCGGACGGAAGACCAAATCAGCTGATCAAAGGACTTACGAGCCGAACTCCTGGATAACCTCAAATTGCACAACGGGTTAAGCGAGCCTATCCGAGACGGCAATGCGGCCATCGTGGTGTACGATCCATTCTTGTTCAAGCAGCTCGCCGAGGAGTTGGTTCTGAAGTCAGGGGCCGAAATCCTTATGCACGCTTGGATTGCGGATGTCATCATGGAAGGGTAACCAAATCAAGGGTTTGATCATTGAAAGCAAGGCCGGGAGACAGGCAATCTTGGGGAAAGTGGTCATCGATGCAACCGGAGATGGCGATATTGCGGCTCGGGCGGGCGTTCCTTTTAGATTGGGCGAGAAAGGATTCATGCAGTTCCCTTCGACGATGTTCCGGATGGAAAATGTTAATCAAGAGAAGGCGAAACCTGTCACATTCGCGGAGCTACGGCAACAAATAAGAGCAGCAAAGGAAACAGCGAGATTTAGACTCCCCCGGGAAGATGGGCTTTTCTTTTTCACCCCGCGAAAGGGTGAGGTTGTTTGCAATGTGACGACCGTCAGCAGGGGAGGAAAAGTAATCAATGGCACAGACCCTGTAGATTTGACCTTTGCGGAGATTGAAGGGAAGCGGCAAGCCAGAGAGTATGAGCGATTTTTCAGGGAGAAAATTCCAGGGTTCGAAGAATCCTTTATCGATGATACCGGAGAAATTGGAATACGAGAAACAAGAATCATAAATGGGGAATATATCTTAAGAAACGAAGACGTAAGGGAAGGTAGGAAGTTTGAGGACGCCATCGCGAGAAGCTCATGGCCGATTGAACGGCACACGTTGCACGAAGTTAAATTGGTATGGTTAGAAGAAGGAGATTATTACGAAATACCTTTTCGTTGCCTTTTGCCCCAGAAGGTGGAAAATCTCCTCGTTGTTGGTAGATGCATTTCGGCAGAACATCAGGCACAGGCATCGGTGCGAGTGGCGGGGCCGTGTTTTGCGGAAGGAGAAGCGGCAGGAACAGCAGCTGCAATGGTAGTTAAAGGAAAAATGCGATTGCGCGATCTGGATCCAGTGGAGTTGAGAAGACAACTTCAGCGGAATGGAGCTAACCTATAGAGATCGGGGAGGAAATTGTACTGAAAGAGGAAGAAAACCGGATGGCCAAGAGAAGGGTGAAGGATAAGCTATTTTGGAATTACAGGCATTCCGTATTGCGGCAAAATAAATTTCCACCTGGTTAGGGGGTGACAAATGCGACTAAACAGTGATGAGTTGTCCATGCTGGATGGCAAACAAGGACCTGCTAGGCAGAAGGCGATGGAACTGCTCGTAAAGTACGGGGAAGCCCTCGGGGCAGAGCGTCTGGTCGATACGAATAACATTTGTGCTGGTGTGGCGGGGTCGGCACCAGCAGCCAGGGAGTTTGCGGTTAAATCCGGCAATATGGACGCGGTTTTTTCTGAGTTTCACCTGGACAGTGCGGAGTCCGTCGAGATCCCTGACGTAAAAGCCTTTAGCTGTCACATAAACCAGGCCATCGATCCGGCCAATTGGAGGATTCAGCGGGTCCCTCCCGAAATGTACGAATTATGCATGAGGCACGAGTGGTTTTTTGCGAGAATAGGTGTTCAGTTATTAAATACGTGTGCACCCTATCTCGTGGGAAACATCCCAATCAAGGGCCAGCACTGCGCCTGGATGGAATCCTCCGCGGTACCGCTCTGCAATTCAGTCTTCGGAGGCCGTACGAATACAGAGGGATGCGAAAGCACTGGTGCAGCAATGCTCACCGGAAAGATTCCCTACTGGGGATACCATCTCGACGAAAATCGTCTGGGTACCCATCTGGTTGATGTTGGGTTCGATCTGGAAACCGTCATGGATTGGGGGCTTTTGGGGTATTACGCCGGCGAAGTCGTCCAGGAGAAGGTTCCTGTTCTCAACGGAATCAAACAGATACCCAATCTTACTCGCCTTCAACATTTTGCCGCTGCCATAGCGTCATCCGGCGGCGTCGAGATGTTTCACATCGTGGGAGTCACCCCAGAGGCACATTCACTGGATCAGGCTTTTGGCAAGAAGAGGCCGGCGACCAGCTTAAGGTTCGGCTCGGTTGAAAGGCGGGAGGCCTATGAAAAATTGAACTCCTCTGCCAAAGATTCAAATGTGGATTTTGTGGTCCTTGGCTGCCCTCACTATGGAATAGAAGAGATTTGGCGTGTGTGTCGGTTGTTGGAGGGAAAACGAATCCATGCCAGTACAAACCTCTGGATTTTTACACCGAGGGCGATCAAGGATATCGCCGATCGAAGCGGATATACCGAGATCATTCGAAATTCAGGCGCTCTACTGATGACCGATAATTGTCCCGCTCTAGGTCAGGTAAGCCCGAAGGGGGTGAGGGTGGTTGCAACAGATT
>CAVPSJ010000016.1:0-151407 GCA_963708295.1 uncultured delta proteobacterium
CTTTCAATGTTTTGTAAGGGGCATCAGCCCGGATGATCATCACAATAGAATGGACGGATAGACGGCAAACGGGGATCAGATCTATAAAGGTTCATAGGGCAGCTTCTGGAAATGGGGTGTCACCAGGTCATGGCCGGATCCATATCCTAAGTAGAGGCTATAACCATCAGCCTTGGACCGCACCACCCCCTCTGTTCCAGTCACACCCACCTCCTCCCGGTTTGTTTATGATGACGAGGGGTTTATCAAAATATTTGGGAGCATATTTTGCTGCCAAACGCGCCAGCACATCGGTCGAACCTCCGGCCGCAAAGGGGACGACTATTTCAATCGGTTTGGTCGGAAATTTTTCAGCGGCTCCGACCGTAACTGGAATGAGCAAAAACAGACAAAGCGTCCATACGCAAAGAAAACTTCTTGTTCTTTCTCATATCTTTCCTCCTTTTGACTAAAAGTTTTAGATTGTCTGATTTCGAAATTTGTTTCCTTCTTTCCTCCCCTCTCCATTCATGAGACTCTTGTCCATTTACCCCTTACCGCTCTAACGATCTGAATGAATATGAAGAGAATGAGAAAACCCATCATTGCCCCTGAGATGGGACGGTTGAAAAAAATGAACGGGCTTCCTGCAGAAATGAGAAGGGCCTGCCGTAATGATCTTTCCAGGATCGGGCCCAAGACAAAAGCGAGAATGAGAGGGCCTGGTTCCATATCCACCTTTCTGAAGAGATAACCGATCACTCCAAAAATCCCCATCACCCAAATGTCGAAGACCGTGTTTCGAATGCTGTAGACACCGATGCAGCAGAAAAGGACGATGATGGGAGCAAGAATAGCATAAGGAACCCGCAGCACCTGGACCCACATCCCCACCAGAGGGAGGTTGAGGATCAGGAGCATCACGTTGCCGATATACATGGAGGCCACGACTCCCCAGAAGACATCGGGATGTTCCGTGATGAGAAAGGGACCCGGCTGCACCCCCTGAATCAGCAGCGCTGCGAAGATCATGGCGATGGTGGCATTTCCGGGAATACCCAGTGTCAGGAGCGGGATGAAGGATGCGGTAGCCGCGGAGTTATTGGCGGCCTCGGGGCCGGCCACCCCTTGGATGGCCCCCTTTCCGAACTCCTCGGGGTGTTTTGAAAGCTTCTTTTCGACGGCGTAAGAGACGAGGGAGGAGATGACGGCCCCTCCGCCGGGCAAGATCCCGATGAAAAAACCGATGAAGGACCCTCGAACGATGGCCCACTTTGATTCGGCCCAATCCTTTAATGTGGGCCAGAGATGGGTGATCTTCCTTGTCACCAGTTCGGTCGTCAATTCCTTTTCGAGATTGATAAGAATCTCTCCGATACCGAACATGCCCATTGCCAATGTGACGAAATCGACCCCTTCCTGAAGCATGAAGAATCCCCAGGTGAAGCGGATCGCTCCGGAAATGGGATCGAGTCCGACCGATCCAGAAGAAGCCCCAGGACGACCATGATCAGGCCTTTCACAATGGAGGTTCCGCCAAGAAGGGTCGCCATGAGGAGACCTAAAAGCGTCAACGAGAAATATTCCGGAGGGCCAAATTTCAAGGCAAATTCTGCCAGGGGAGGAGCGACGAAGGTCAGGCCGATGATTCCGATCGTTCCCGCAATGAATGATCCGATGGCTGCGATGGCCAGGGCAGGGCCGGCCCGGCCCTTCAGGGCCATCTGATAGCCGTCGATGCAGGTGACGACGGAAGCGGCCTCGCCCGGGATGTTGACGAGGATCGACGTGGTCGATCCACCGTACATGGCCCCATAAAAGATCCCTGCCATCATGATGATGGAGGTGACAGGGGACCCGATCTTGAAGCTGAGAGGAAGAAGCAGCGCGATCGTGGCTGCCGGGCCCAGCCCGGGAAGGACACCGACCGCGGTTCCGAGAAGGGCTCCGATCAAGGCGAAGGTCAGGTTGGTCAGACTAAAGGCGATGCCAAACCCGTTGGCCAAGCCCTGAAACAAGGCGAAGATTTCACTCATGCCTCTATCCTTCCTATTTGAAGAACCCCATTGGCAGTGGAACTTCGAGAAAAAAGCCGAAGATCAGGTAAAGCCCAACGGTCACGCCAATGGAAATAAACGCCATTTTCAACCAATGAACTCGTTCGATCACTCCCATCCAGATGAGGAGGAAGATGAACGTCGTGAGAGGGAATCCCAGCGTCTCAATCCCCAGGGCATAAAGTCCAAGGATCACGACACCGAGAAGTGGTCTCAACCAGGTGCGACTGGGCCAGAAGGGTTTGGAAGGGGTTCCCTTTTTCAAACGGCTGATGATTAAGGCCAGGGAGAAGATGATGAGGATGATGCAAAGTCCAAAGGGGAGAAATCCCACCCCGGGATGTCTGAAGCTCCCCATCTTAAGGTGCGCCGAACTCCACGCCCCCACCACGCCGATCACCAAGAGAATGTATCCTGTGATCCGATCCCACTTTTCGATGGGTTCTCCCTCCGTTCGATTTCAGCTTAAGAGGTTTCAATCAATCACGGGTCTTACCGAAATGGATGAATCCCTTGAGGGGTTTTCGTATTCCCTCTGGAGATTCATCCGGGATGCCGATGGGAAGCAAGGAGACTACCCGAACCGTCTCCGGGAGCTCAAAGAGCTTCCGAATAGAGGCTTCAGCCTCCGTTCCCCAGATCCCGATCCAACCGGCCCCCAGCCCGAGGCTGCAGGCTGCAAGGGCCATATTCTGTGTGGCTGCTGCCCCGGCTTCAATTGCATGAAGCGGGTCGATCCGACGATCCACGCAGACCAGAATGACCACAGGGGCTTCATTGATCCCCAGGTGGAGCACACTCTCCCTGGCTGCTTTGTCCAGGGCGTCTTTTAATCCCGGATCTTTGGTGACGATGAATCTCCAGGGCTGGAGATTGCTGAACGAAGGGGCCCATCTTCCCGCATCAAGAATGATCCGGAGATTCTCATCCTTGATCGGATCGGGTTTGAATTTTCGAATCGTTCTTCGCGTTCTGATGGCTTTCAATACCTCATTCATGCCCTACTCCTTCTTGAGGGAAGATTAAGAGGTAGCATAGTGAAATCGTCGGGAGAAGTCAACTCAGAAAATGGTCTTGCCCACCGAAGTTTTTCGTTGGCAGCGACCGTAAATCCCTCTCGAGGCTTCTTAAAGCCCGCGTTAAGGAAACCCAGATCAAGGCCGTAAGATATTGAAACCCACTCTCTTACTTCAACTCAGGCAGCCAAACTCTGAAGCGGTTGGGCCGATGGAGCCTCTTCAGGGACCCATCCAGATCGCGGGTGAAAATTGGCCGGATTCCTAAGAAAAAGGTTCCCCCCATTCATGCCTGATTTTAGAGAGAAAGACTTCAAGATCTTTTCGCGAGGGGAGGGAGGGCTGGGCGCCCAATTTCGTCGTCGCGAGGGCTCCGGCCCCATTCGCATATCTTAAAGCTTCTCGAATCGGTTTGTTCTCAGCGAGGCCAGTGGCCAGAGCTCCCAGGAAGGCGTCCCCTGCGGCCGTGGTATCGATCACTTTCACTTGGAAAGCATCCATCCAAAATTCCTCGCTTCTGTTTTTGAAAAAGAGCCCCTTCGGACCTAGGGTGATCACGACATTCTTTACACCCATTTCAAATAACCTTGCGGCCATCTTTCGAATATCCCGATCCCCTCTCCATTTTATTCCCGTCAAGGATTGAGCCTCTGTCTCATTGGGCACAATAAAATCGACCAAAGCCAGGAGAGAACGCGGAAGTCTAGCCGGAGGGGAAGGATTGAGGAGAGTGAGGGCTCCCTCATCTTTCGCCAGCCTCATCCCCTTCTCAACGGTTGGCAAAGGGATTTCCAATTGAGTGGCAAAGACCCTGACTCCTCTCCAGCAGGGTTGCACCCTTTTCAGATCCCTTGCAGAAAGAGAGGCGTTCGCTCCTGGAAAGACGACGATTCGGTTCTCTCCCTTGGGAGTCAATTCGATCACTGCCATTCCTGTCGGAAGTCTCTTGTCCTCAAGGATCGGTTTCCGATCGAGACCGTTTTTGACCAAGTGTTGACGGTAGGATTTTCCATAGAGGTCACTCCCTACCTTGGTAATGAAGCAGACATTTCCTCCAAGGCGCTTCGAGCTCATGGCCTGATTCGCCCCCTTCCCCCCCAAAAAAGTAGCCTGGCTTTCTGCCGATATCGTCTCCCCGGGATGATGAAATCTTGGAATAGTGAAGACCAAATCTACATTGCAACTGCCGAGGATCAGAATTTTCTTTCCCATGAATTCACCCCAATCTTGATAGGAAGAGATCCAGGAATCCCTTTGCATTGACTTCCAGGCAGACTTCTATCTTCGGCCCCTCTCCCATTTCGGAAGTTCTGCCGTAATATTGACCTTCGCGGGTTTCAACACTCATCGGAAGCCTTACCTTCCTCACCAAATCAGGATCAACGACCACTCCGACCGCCAGAGGGTCATGGAGGTGGATGAGTCCCTTATTTCTAAATTGATGTCTTTCGGGATCATATCCTGTTGCCTCGATGGCGAATTTGGAAAAGTCATTATTGATAGGCTTCACCCGTTCTTCCATCCGTAGGGGTGTGAGAGAAACCTGGTGGGTCACATCGAGGGGGACCAATGTGATGGGTAGCTTTGATCCGAAGACGATGCTGGCGGCTGAGGGATCAGAAAAGACGTTAAACTCAGCATAGGGTGTAATATTTCCCGCTGTTCGAACCGCTCCTCCCATGATGACTGTTTCTTTCACCTTGTTCATCCCTTCCGGGTCTTTCTGGATGGCTAAAGCGAGGTTGGTCAGGGGGCCTACAGCAATGAGCGTCATTTCATCCGGATACTGGCGAGCCATTTTTAAAATGAGTTCGTCCGCAGGCCCATCATAAAATTGCCACCATTCTTTCTCTTCTCTCTGATCTATTTTTGCTCCTCCCAATCCGTCATGCCCGTGGACAGAGTGGGAGTAAACGGTTTTTCCTTTTAAAGGCTGTTCGGCTCCTCTGGCAATCAGCGGCTTGTTTTTGGGTTGTATCAGGGAAAGCACTTTTTGGATATTTTCAAAGACCTGTTCTAATGGGACATTTCCATTGACTCCGGTCACTGCTTTCACCTCCAGCTCAGGAGAATGAAACGCCAGGATTAAAGCCAGAGCATCATCCACCCCCACGTCGCAATCGATCATGATCTTCTTCATGGCCTCATCTCCTCACGCTATCTCGACAGATTTTTCGATTTCTATTTGAAATTCACGGCTGCCAATAAAATGGATCGCCTTTAAGCCCTGACTCGTGGCTCTTTTTACATTCTCCAGGTTGTCATCCACAAAGAGCACTTCTTCCGGTCGAGCGCCCAAGAGGTTGCAGACGTCCCTGAAAATGGAAGGATCCCTCTTCGTTTTTCCGAGGTGGAAAGAATTGAAGACATAATCGAAACGGTGATGAAAAGGGATCCTTTGGTTTAACTCGTCGAGCCAGTTGGTTTGATCACTCAGGATGGCCACGATGAAGCCGGAGGATTTTATCTTTTTCACCACGGCCGTCATTTCCGGCCTTAACTTAAATCTTTTTAGAATCTCTTCCCTGAACTCCTGATCATCTCCTTTAGCGCCGGTCTTTTCTCGAACGGCGTTCCAGTAAGAATGTTCATCGCACCCTCCGGTGATATAACCCGTCTGGTATACGAGCTCAGCGGAAGTTGTGTGGAAAGCTTCCGGGTCGAGGCCTTTTCTCTTTGCGATCGCCTTCAGTCCCTCCCTGAAACCTTCTTCTGCCAATACCCCACCGAAATCAAGGAGAATCGCCCTAAGCATCTCTCTCCGCGCTGTGTCTTATAAGAGAATAAGACTCAGTTCAAAACATCATTATACTCTAATTGATCCCTGGCGCGTGTAAGTTTTGTTAGGAAAATTATCAGAAAACTTTCCCGAAAATTTCCCTTGACCCCTTATTCTTTCAGCACTAGAATGCCGAATTGGAAAGTAAAGTGGCAGGCGACTGGCGGGAAGGGCAGGTGAGTCAAACAGGGAAGAGACAAGAGATCTTTTGACAGAACCGGAAAGATCACGGGGGATTCGTGGAGCCCTTAAAAGTGGTTGCACGATATCTCGACGGGAGTATCATTAAGGGGTTCAGCCAGGATTTTTCCCCCAATAAAGATCGTTTTCATGTCTATCCAGCCGATAAATCTTCGGGCGAAGGAATCGAAGTATTTTTTAAAGTGTTAAAAGCTAGATAGAATTATAACTAATCGTTCTTGTTTCAGATGCGACCTTTTGAAAGACTTGCAGCCCGCCAGCCGCCCAGGAAAGGGTTAAGCGCGAGCGTCGGCTGATAAAATGCGCTTTTATGTATGAATGATTGGATTTTTGAAGCATGACGGTTGTAGAATGAAGGTGTGATGCGTCGGTGGACAGCAGCGTTGATTCTAATCTGCGCCCTTTTTCCGGGGCTGGCTCTGGCAGATATCTACTACTGGGTGGATGACCGGGGCACTCAGCACTACACGACGAGGCTCGAGAGCATTCCCGAGCCTTATCGTTCCAAGGCACAACACCTTTCTCTTCCCCCATCTCCTCCTGCGCCTCCGGAACTGGAACGAAGCCCGTCGCCGAAGGGACTGACGAAAATTCCATTCATCCAGGGTCTCCCTGTCCACGTCAGTGCCAAGATTAATGGCGCCGGGCCCATCACACTGATTCTTGACACAGGTTCTGACCGTACGTTGGTTGCGCCAGCCGCGCTGCAGAGTCTTGGCATTTCTACTGAGAATGGACCACGGGGCATCTTGAAAGGAGTCACCGGAACAAGCTATGTAGATGCGGTGTGGGTGAACTCCGTGGAGGTAGGTGAGGCCAGGGTGGGGCCTCTTCTGATCGTCGTCTATGATGGCGACTTGAAAACGGCTGACGGTCTATTGGGCCGCGATTTTTTAGCCCATTTCAACGTGACGATCGACTCAAAGGAGGGAGTCGTCACCCTCGCACCCAATTAATCCCTCTCTCTTCCTTTGCCATTCACTTAACTCCGAATCACTCCTCCTTACGCCGTATTTTCTCTCTGTCCCTACCCGACACCCAACTTATAATTTTATGGACGTCCCCCTCTCATTCCCGTCCCCCTCTCATTCCACAAAGCCACCTGCGGGATCGTAGTTTTTAAGGGTACCACGATGAGGGTCCTTAATAAGCAGGATCATAGAATTGGATCTGTCTCAGGATGAGAAAAAAGGCCTGGATCAAAGTGCCAGAGCACTGGAAACAAAAGTCCATCTGGTCGAAAATTTGTAAACGAGGACCGATAGATTTCTTCAATTTGCCGTAGATATTGTAGTTTCAATGGTGAATCGCTTGTATGGGGTCGTCTATCATTCGAAGGGCTTGACAACATTCACACGATGAGCCACGGCGTTGCTCCGTTCTATCTTTTCGTCTCGAAGATATTCAACATAACACTGCAAAACAGATGGACCATAACGAGCGACAAGCGGTACGTCGAAGTACGCAAACGATCCATATTCTACGTCCTTTACGTCAACGCAGTACGGCCCATCCCCATACCAATAGAAACAAGCTCTGCGAATCTCAGGATGACCGTCTGCTTCGAAATTGACACGGATCCAGAATTGCGAATTCGTCAGGATTCTTGCGGGGTCGCGGATCTCCATGTCCAATAGTCTAAGTTCTCCCTTCTTTAGCGTACAAGAAGAACTCGCCAACAAAATAGCGACACTCATTAGAATAGGCGCGAGAATCCTCTTCATCTCCCCACCTCCTATCAGACCGGATTGCCTTTGACTTTAGCGAAATTCTCCGGCGGAGTCAACAGGAATTTGAACAGATGTTTTGAGGACATACTCTTCAAAAAACAGAAGACGGAGGGACATGTTTGAAGACAACACTTTTCCCCCTATCCTCCATCGGCGTGCGAATAACTTGCTAAAAATGAGATCTTATATTGCATGGAGATGCTTCCTTAGGTCTATTATACTGACCATTTATAATCGAGGATTTCCATCTGAAACATTCCACGGATAAGATCTATGCGGGTCTGAAGACTTCAGGAAATATTCTTCGGAAACAAAGAAGGCAGGGCCATTTCTGAACCTGCCTTTGTAAAGAGGATGAAAAGGATGAGATATTAATAGGATAATAAGAAATGGAGTCAGTGTCTATTGGACTTTGGTCTTATATAGAAAACGTAGTTGAAAATTAACACTTTATTCTCTCTTCCTTCCAGGTTCTGGCTTAAATCCAAAAATTGCGCTTTGGATGATTTTCGTCCCTTCAACCATCTGCTTTGCTGTAAGGTATGCACCCCGCATCCTGTGCACCTTCCTCCGGTACTCTTTCGCGTGTTCTTCTGACCAGAAGAATAGACTCTCGTTTCAAAACGCATTGATAATGCTCTCATCTTCGAGCTTGAAGAGATTGACATCCGGCACAAAGACAATTGGCTTGCAGCCTTCCTCTCTCACGGTATAGTTCAGATCGCTGTCAATCTCAATTTCCATCGGTCGGGAGCAGTGGGCACATTGCGTGTTGACGATAACCGACAAGGTTTCCTGCCTTAATTGCCCTTGCACGAAGGGCGCCGCAAACGCGTCGGCCGCTCAGGCTGCATATAACTGCTCACCCGTGCTAAATGTCAGGTGATGCGGGGTTTTATCAACCGTCACAGGATATGCCCAAAGACCTCTCCTTTCTTATTTCTGAACAGGAAGGTCATACGCTTTTCTAAATCATCCAGAATCACTTTCACCCGGCTGATGGATAGCTTTAGACTGTTAGCAACGAATTCCGGCGATAACGGTTTCCCGGCGTATGGGAGTTCTCTAACCACGAAATGATGCACTAAGCCATGTTCCTTAGAAGTGAAACTGTTCTCGGCTTCAAATTTCTTTTTCGCCTTGGAAATCTGTTTTTCCCATAAAAACGGCGGGACCTTAAATATGTACCGCCACAACCCAAGCATGAGTTTATCTTTCATTGAATGTTCCCCTTATATCGACCGATCCTAGCGGCAATTCCTGCTCCAAAATCCCTTTTATACAATATCCTCTTAATCGTATTATCAATCGAACTCTTTATTTTCTTAGCCTAGAAATATCTAATCTCATTTTTCAAATCGGTGCCTCTGTACTCTTCCTATGGCTTAGGGAGCAGTCTAAGCTTTGATTGAGGCAGATCGATCCGCCGCGCCTTTTCTTTTCCGGAAATCATGATTGCTGCTGATACGTCGAAACAATCGTTCTCACCAACCCTAATGCGAATAACCCCATTGAGCTTGTTGATATCTGTTAGCATGGATGCACCGTGACCGGCCGAAGCATGAAATTCTTCAACCGCTGAAATTGCCCTTCCGATTTCGATATTCCAATCATCCGGAATCATCGTAATCGCTTCGATGTGCCCGCAAGCAACAATAATTTGAACTTGCTCTATTCGCTCGCCATCTTTCTTGGACAAATCAATATTCGAGAAATGAAGCCGGTAGACGCCTTGAGAATCAGCAGCGTGAGTCGTCGCACTCAGGAGGATAACGGCTAGCATCATCACCATAATTTTAGTATTCATAATTCTCATTTCACACTTAACAACCTGTTGAAAAGGCCCTTTCGACGAGTGAGAGCGACGTCTAAGGGGAAACTTTGACCCCTCCCATGCATGAGATTATGGATTCTGGCGCATACTATGGAGTCACTTTTTTCTTCATCTCGCCCAGGAAATCTGCTTGAGGACTTTTTTACTGCCGCAAGGTCAAGCTCGGCGGCGGCGCGTCAAGGCCATCCGTTGGAAAGTGTGGTTATCCGCTATCCAGATTTTGTTGAAGATTTTCCTGAGTCTTTGAGCGTTTCTTGTCACCTTAATTTTTGTAGCCTTCCTAATTTTATTCCTAAGTTCTTTACTCTTAGTTCCTGTAGTTGAATTGAGAAAATCAACAAAAAGACTAGCTGCAATTTCTTTCCTGCCTAAAAAAAACATGCCGTTTCCATCCTCTGTTGGTTTATTGACCATTTTGACAGGTTCCCCTAGTCTTTTCGGGATAAGATGGAAATGCAAATGTTTTGACCCTTTTCCAATATTCAGAGAAACAACCAAAATCTTTTGGATGCTAGAATCAGCTTTCCTAATAGACATACAAGCTTTCTTTAGAAGAACACCGAATTCTTCCATTGCTCTATAGGACAAACGATTGTCAGTTAGGCCATAAACATGGCGTTTGAATACAAGCATACAATGAAAATCAGATTGTGGCTCTCTATTTAGCATGAAAAGCCAATCTTTTGGTTTTCTTGAAACCACCTGATAACTATCAGGGAACTCTTCTTTGCAAAAAGTACAATTACTTTTCTTCTTTGTCATTTTTCTTGAAGTTAATGCTGCGGCTCACCGGGAGCCGGATTTATCAACCATTCGGACTTTTAACAAGGAATCAGCTTCGGCGAGAACCTCGTCAAGCTCATACCCCTTGCCTGCCTCGATCTCTTTCTCGCCGCAGGCTTGGAGGCTCAAAATCTCTTGTTCATAGTGAAAATACTTGTACACTCTCATGCCCCCTCTTAACTAACCATCTTCTTAAACTCTTCCTCGGTTATAGTTTTGATCCCTAATTCTTTAGCTTTGTCGAATTTGGAGCCGGGGTCTTCGCCGACCACCACAAAGTCCACTTTCTTCGAAACGGTGGAGGCGGTCGTTGCGCCCATTGATTCCACGAGGGTTCGGGCCTCATCTCTTGCAAAGTTCTTCAGGGCTCCTGTGAAAACAAAGGTCTTGCCCGCCAGTTTGCCCTTCTCCCTTGCTTTGGGCTCGATGACTTTTACCCCGGCCTTCTTTAACAGGTCGATGGATTCCCTATTCTTCTTGTCCCCGAAGAATCGATGGACACTGGCTGCGACCTCTGGTCCTACTCCTTCTACCTCCATCAATTCCTCTTCTGAGAGGTGGAAGAAATCGTCGAGCCGTGTAAAATGTCTAGCCAGGTCTTCTGCGGTAGTCTCACCGACGTTACGGATGCCGAGGGCGTAGAGAAACTTTGATAGGGGCTTGGTTTTACTCTTTTCAATGGCATCAATAATATTCTGAGCGGATTTGTCTGCCATCCGCTCCAATTCAATCAACTGTTCTTTCTTAATATAATAAATGTCCGCGACGTCTCTGATCAAATCTTTGTCCACCAATTGATCGATCAGCTTAACGCCCAGACCGTCGATGTCCATTGCCCTTTTAGAGGCAAAATGTCTGATCCGGCCTTTCAATTGAGCGGGACAGTCTAGGCCGATGCATCGATGAATGGCCTCTTCTTTGACGACCTCTGCCCCGCACACAGGGCACTTGGACGGCATCTCAAATTGTTTTTCTTTCCCGATTCGCTTCGATGTGACCACCTGGACCACCTCCGGAATCACATCTCCTGCCCGCTGGATGACCACCGTATCCCCGATCCTCACATCGAGTCTGTCGATCTCATCCTGATTGTGAAGCGTGGCCCGGCTGACCTCGACGCCTCCTACTTTCACCGGCTCCATGACCGCTACGGGCGTGAGGGCTCCGGTTCTTCCGACCTGGACTCGGATATCCAGTATCTTTGTCGTCTCCTGCTTGGGTTGAAACTTAAAGGCGAGTGCCCAGCGCGGGCTGCGGGCGATCTCTCCGAGTCTTGTTTGTAGATCAAGACTGTTCACCTTAACTACAGTCCCGTCAATTTCGTAAGGAAGCGTTTCTCGCTTCTCATTCATCTCATGGTAATAGTCGAGAACCTCATCCATGTCTCTACATTTACGAACATGAGGGTTGGTCCTGAGTCCCCATTTCGGGAGAGTCTTGAGAACATCCCACTGGGTTTTAAACGTCCGTCCCCTGACTTCGCCCAGGGCATAGAAATAGATTTCGAGAGGCCGTTCTACGGTGATCTTTGGATCGAGCTGTCGCACGGAGCCGGCGGCTGCATTTCTCGGGTTGGCGAAAGGGGATTCCCCCCTCTCTTCCCGTTTTCGATTAAGCTCCTTGAATTTCTTGAGTTGCATGATCACTTCACCGCGAACCTCCAGTCGATCCGGGACCGGAATTTCCTTTCGAATGAGTTGAAGCGGGATGGTCTTGATGGTGCGGAGGTTCTGGGTGATGTTCTCGCCGTTGATCCCGTCGCCGCGGGTGGAGCCTACGACGAATTGGCCGGCTTCGTAAACGAGTTCGATGGCCAGGCCGTCGAACTTAGGTTCTGCCACATATTCAATCGGATCAGAGGTCCCAAGGAATTTTTTGACCCGTTTGTCAAACTCCCTTGCCTCCGATTCATCAAAGGCATTCGCCAGGCTGAGCATGGGAAGGGTGTGCCTGACGATCTCGAATTCTTCCAAGGGAGATGCGCCGACCCGTTGCGTGGGTGAGTTCGGAGAATGAAACTCCGGGGACTGTTCTTCGAGTTTCTCCAACTCCCTCATCAGGCGGTCGTACTCGGCATCGGAGATTTCCGGCTGATCGAGGATGTAGTAGCGATAATTATGATACTCGATCTCTTCGCGAAGCCTGTCTACACGCTTTCTGATCGCTTCTGTCGTCATCGAAATCATTTTAGACAGGATGAATAGGGCTTGTCAAATTACGTAGAAAATTGGTTTCTTAAATCCCTCCCCACCTTCCTTTACGAAGGGGGGGAGTATCCCCTCTCGGGGGACTGTGTCGCAATGGAGCTTCTGAGGAGAGAGGCGGTGGGAAAAGAGGTCGTAACCTTAATCTAAGCCAAAACCTTGAAATTTTTATTTCTTGAAGGTGGCAACTCAATGTGGTGGAAACCAGAGGGCTAAATGTGGGGCGTAGAACGTCGGGTTTTAGCATATATTGGGGTTTTCTCAACTAAACGAAAGAATTGGAATAAGTATAAAATTTTACTTGACAAAGCAGAATATTCGTTATATCTCTAATCCCTAAGTGGCAAAAAGTGGGGAAAGGTGGTACGGAGGCTCGTAGGAGGGGAATAAAACGATGTTCAGGGGTAGGTATGAGTATACCATAGACTCCAAAGGCCGGGTTAGCATTCCTTCCAGGTTCAAAGAGATCCTCATTCAGCAATATGACGATCGTTTAATCATTACCAACTACGACCTTTGCCTGGTCGCCTACCCTCACCAAGAATGGGCTGTGATCGAGGAAAAAGTAAAGAACCTCCCTCCGCTGGTCCAAAAGGAATTCAGGGCATTCTTAAGGTTTTTCTATTCGAGCGGGATCGATTGCGAGCTCGATCGACAGGGAAGGGTTCTCATTCCCCAATCCCTGAGAGATTATGCCAATCTTCAAAAAGACGTTGTATTCGTGGGAGGCGGAAAGAACATCGAGATATGGAACAAGGAACGATGGGGGGAGGAGTTTCGTAAGTCTCAGGAGAGCTTTGATCAGGTCAACGATACTCTGACGAAACTCGGTCTTTAGGAGAAGAAGATAGAGGTCGATGGGACTGGGGGGATTTGGACACGTTCCTGTTTTGGTTGAAGAGGTGATGACATTTCTGAGATGTGAGCCCGGCCGCACTTATGTCGACGCTACCCTCGGAGGAGGAGGGCACGCTTCAGAGATTTTGAAACGGACCGCGCCGGATGGAGTGGTCATCGGATTGGAATGGGATGAAGAGGCCCTCTCCGAAGCAAGAAAAACCCTGATGCCCTTTGGGGATCGGGTCAAGATATTTCGAGAAAACTTTGTTCATCTTTCCGACTTCGTCAGGGCAGAATCCGTTGATGGGGTGCTGTTCGATCTGGGGCTTTCTTCGATCCAAGTAGAAAAAGCGGAGAGGGGATTCAGTTTCAGGGAAGAGGGTCCCCTGGATATGAGAATGGATCAACGGATAAATCGCACAGCAGCCGATCTGATCAACCACCTTTCATCGGAGGAGCTGGAATATACTCTTTCTCGCTTTGGAGAGGAGAGATGGACGAAGAGGATTGCCAGGGCCATCGTTCAGGAAAGGGAGCGAGATCCCATCCGGACGACCCAGACGCTAAGAAAGATTGTCCACGCCGCGATCCCAAGACGGTATCATTCCCGAAGAATCGACCCTGCCACCCGAACCTTTCAGGCTTTCCGAATCCGGTTGAATGAGGAATTGGATAATCTGGGGAAAATCCTGGAATCCGGATGGAAGGTCCTAAAAAGGGGGGGACGGATATGCATCATCTCCTTTCACTCCCTCGAAGATCGGATGGTCAAGGAGGCTTTTCGAGGGCAGGAGAAACAAGGGGATCTGCGCATCCTGACCAAAAAGCCCGTCGTGCCTTCTGAGGAAGAGCAGAGGAAAAATCCGCGATCCCGGAGTGCCAAGCTGAGATGTGCGGAGAGGGTGTGAAGGAATCCGGAGGAGCACCTCATGGGTAAGACGATGAAAAAAAATGGAGACCGAATTCTCTGGACCGGCGAAGATTCGAAGGCCGGGCCGAAAAGAATAAAATTACGCCGCCTCCTTCTGCTCGCGCTCCTCATGCTCTTTTTTATCGGGGGCTCGTTGTTCTATGTCTGGTCAAGAATTCAGGTGATCCGCCTCGGATACGAAATATCGAGTGCCCTGAAAGAAGAGAAGGCCCTGACCGAAGTCAACAAGAGGTTGCGGTTGGAAATCGCCACACTCAAATCTTATGCGCGGATTGAGAAATTTGCCGTGGAGGAACTGAGAATGGTCAAGCCGAAACCAGAACAGGTGATCGTGATCCGATGAAAGGGAAATCTATCAATTGGTTCAAGGTCCGGATCATCTTTCTCTCGTGTCTCCTGTGCTTCTGTTTTGTCCTCATCCTGGGAAGGATGTTTCAGCTGCAGGTGCTGAAAAAAGAGCAGCTCTACAAGCTGGCCGCTCAGCAACAACATACTCACATTCCCCTCGTTCCAAAGCGTGGGACGATTTACGACAGCCGGGGGAATGAGCTGGCGGTGAGCATCGAGGTCGATTCGGTTTATGCCGATGCTCGAAAAGTCGTCGAGGTGGGGAAGACGGCCAGAGAGCTTGCCTCGATTCTTCAGATCGATCGCGAAGAATTGCAACAGAAATTGAAGAGCCGTCGACCCTTTGAGTGGGTTCAACGAAAGATTTCCCCGAAAGAGGTCGAGCAGATCAAAGAGCTTCGACTCCCCGGCATCGCTTTCTTAAAGGAGAATCGACGTTTTTATCCCAATTCCCAGCTCGCGGCTCATTTGGTCGGTTTCGTAGGCCTTGATTCGAAAGGTCTGGAAGGAATCGAGTTTCAATACGATGCCTCGCTCAACGGAGAGAACCAGGTATGGACCGCCGCCCGGGATGCCTTGGGTCGGGAAATTGCCATGGGCAAGGGTCCCTTTGAGAAAGAGGACCATTACAGGAATATGGTCCTGACGATCGACAAACCGATTCAACACATCACCGAAACAGAGCTCGGCCGAGGGGTCGAGAGATGGGGAGCCAAAGGAGGGATGGCCATTGCGATGGATCCCGCGAGCGGAAAAATTCTGGCCATGGCATCCTTTCCGACGTTCAACCCAAATCAATTCATCCAATACCGCTCCAAGAGTTGGAGAAATCGGGCTCTCTCCGACATCTTTGAACCGGGTTCTATGTTTAAAGCCTTTCTTGCCGCGGCGGCCCTGGAGGAACGGGTGGTTCGACCGTCCGATTCTTTCTTTTGCGAAAACGGTTCCTATAAGGTTTATGACCGAACGATCCATGACCACTCCAAACATGGGTACCTCACCTTTCAGCAGATTATCAAATTCTCGAGTAACATCGGGGCGTCGAAGGTGGGCGAGAAGATGGGAAAGGAGCGTTTATACCGATACATTTCTGCCTTCGGGTTCGGGGAAAAGACCCGGGTCGGTCTCCCGGGGGAAGGGAATGGGATGGTCCACCACCCCAGATATTGGTCCCCGGTTGCGCTGGACACGATCTCCTTCGGCCAAGGGATTTCTGTGACGGCGATTCAACTGGTGACCGCCCTGTCCGCCATTGCCAATGGTGGAACCCTGATGAAGCCTTATGTCATCGAGAAGATCACGAATGAAAAAGGGGAGGTCGTCCAATCCTTTAAACCCGAGGCGGTCAGGAAGGTTATTTCAGAAGAGACAGCGAAGAGGATGACGGTGCTGCTGAAGGCGGCGACGGAGAAGGGGGGGACAGGAGAAGGAGCGGTTCCCGCAGGGTATGAGGTGGCGGGAAAGACCGGAACGGCGCAGAAGGTGGATTCCTTATTGGGCGGGTACTCTGAAGACCGCTATGTCAGCGGCTTTATGGGCTTTGCCCCGGCTGACGCTCCTAAGCTCGTCCTCATCGTGGTCATTGATGAACCGCAGGGAGACAGTTACGGAGGAGTGGTTGCGGCTCCGATATTCAAGACGATTATGGAGAAGGTGCTTCCCATGCTCAATGTCATTCCAAAGGGGACGATGGTGGTGAAGAGCGAACTCGGTTCCGCTCCACCCAAAGAAACGTCAGAGAGTCAACCTTTGATCGACGGGATCAAAGTAGGGAAAAGGATGGAGATGGTGGTCATGCCGGACCTCACCGGGTTATCCATGCGGAATGCCTTAAGCCGCATCGAAGGGAAGGGGCTGGTTGTCAAGGTTTCAGGGAATGGGAAGGTTGTGGATCAGAGTCCCGAGAGCAGGGTCCGTGATTGAGAAAGGGGATTTCTGTTTTTTGAAGTTTCAATCCCCATCATCATGAGAGAACCGCAAAGAGCATAGAGCAAAGCTTATTGAAAATGGAATTAAAGAGATTACTTGAAGGCGTCGAAGTCAGAAAGATCGTCGGCGATCCTCTGAAAAGAGTCGAGGGAATCGCTTACCATTCGAAGCAGATCGACAAAGGATTTCTCTTTGCAGCCATTCGAGGGGTGGAAGTGGACGGACACCGATTTATCGAAGAGGCGATCCAAAGGGGTGCGGAGGTTGTTGTTTCGGAAGAAGAACGGGAAGTCTCCGACGGGACGATGATCCTGGTTCCCAACAGCCGCCAGGCTCTGGCAAAGATTTCAATCAAACTTTTATGGCGATCCTTCGTCCCGGCTCAAGCTCATCGGGGTCACCGGGACCAATGGAAAGACGACGACCACCTATCTTTTGGAATCGATTCTGAAGAAGGCCGGGGGCACGGTTGGCGTGATCGGAACGATCAATTATCGGTTCGGCCGAAGCGTCACTCCCGCTCCAAACACGACGCCGGAGTCTCTGGATCTTCAAAGAATGCTCTGGGAGATGGCAGAGGGAGGGACTTCCCATGTCATCATGGAGGTCTCTTCCCACGGGCTCGATCTGGATCGGGTCTTCGGATGCCAGTTCGACGGCGCGGTCTTTACGAATCTCACCCCCGATCATCTTGATTATCACAACACCCTGGACCACTACTTTGCGAGCAAGAAGAAGCTCTTCTCGGACACTCTGACGAAGAGCTCAAAAGAAGGGCGGTTTGCCGTGACGAATCATGATGATCCCAGAGGGGAGCGATCGTTGAAGGGATTGACCTTCCGGTGATCCGTTACGGACTGAACCCTTCGTGTGACGTCTTTGCAGATCAGGTGGCTTCACCTTCGAAGGTCTCTCCTGCCGGATCAAAACTCCGAGAGGAGATTTTTCCATCCGTTCAAAACTGATCGGTGATTTAATCTCCACAATATCCTGGCTGCCGTAGCCGCCGCAATTGCGATGGAGGTCCCCTTGGAAACCGTAAAGGAAGGGGTGGAGGCACTGGAAGGGGTTTCAGGAAGATTTGAGAGAGTGGAGAATCCAAAAGGAATTCACGTCATCGTGGACTATGCGCACACCCACGATGCCCTGGAGAGGGTCCTGTCGGGATTGAAGCGTATTGTGGGAAACCAATCCGGGGACCACGGAAAGATGATCACCGTTTTCGGCTGCGGCGGAGATCGGGACCGGACCAAGCGGCCTCTGATGGGAGAAGTGGTGGGAAGGTACAGCGACCTCGCCATTCTCACTTCCGACAATCCGAGGACGGAAGATCCTCTGGCCATCCTGGAGGAGGTGGAAAAAGGGTTCAGAACGATTCCGCTCAGTGAATGGCGTCCGGAGGAAATCGGATTGTGGAGGTCGAAGAAGGGGTATCTCAAGGTTCCCGACCGGAGAGAGGCCATCCGGACGGCGATCCGATTGGCCCAACCTTCAGACACGGTTCTGATCGCTGGAAAAGGGCACGAGGATTATCAGATCATCGGGAAGAAGAAGTTTCCTTTCGATGATCGCGTTGAAGCCCAAAAGGCCCTGGAGGAAAAGTGATCCTTAGCCTTGAAGACATCCTGAAGACCACCCGGGGAAGACTCATCCAAGGGAGGGGAAAGCACCTTCTTCCAGGGGGTTTCCACGGATTCGAGAACCGTTGCCGAAGGCGAACTCTTCATTGCCCTGAAGGGACCTCGCTTCGACGGTCATCAATTTGCTATGGAGGCCCTGAAGAAGAAAGCAAGGGGGGTGCTGATCGAAGAGGACAAGGTCGGGGACATTCAATGGAATGGCTATCGGTCCAGGCCGGTGATCGCGGTAAAGGACACCCTGTCGGGCCCTAGGCGATATCGCCCACGATTGGAGACGGAAATGGGATTCCGTTAGTCGCCTTGACCGGAAGCAATGGAAAGACGACGACCAAGGAGATGATCTCGGCGTGCCTGGAAACGACTTTTCCCGTTCTCAAAACGAAGGGGAACTTGAACAACCTCATCGGGCTTCCCATGACTCTCCTCAACCTGACGGAAGAAGAAAAGGTGGTTGTTCTCGAGATGGGGATGAATGTGCCGGGTGAGATCCGGAGGCTCACCGAGATTGCAGAGCCCGACGTGGGATTGATCACCAACATCCAGATGGTTCATCTCGAGGGTCTGGGAAGCCTGGAACGGTTGAAGGAAGAGAAGGGAGAACTCTTCCGGAGAATGAGGAAGGATGGAACGATTGTCGTCAATCAGGATGATCCACGGGTGGTCGACCTGGCCAAGGATTTCCCGGGTCAGAAGGATCACCTTTGGGATCGGAACATCCCGCCGACGTCATGGCGAAGGAGATTCGACTCAGGGGAACCGAAGGGACCTCCTTCACCGTGTCTCTGGAAGGAGAGGCGATGGAGATTCATCTTCCTTTGGTAGGAAGACAGTTCGTCCCGAATGCCCTCTCTGCTGTTGCCGACCGCGTGCCTCTTTGGAGTGGAAGTACCGCAGATCAAGGAGGCGCTGGAGCATTTTCATCCATCCCCCATGAGGATGGAGGTTGTCCTCTCGAAGGGGGAGCGACCCTGATCAACGATGCCTACAACGCCAATCCGAGATCGATGGAAGTGGCCTTGGAAACGCTTGCCGAAGGCGAAAGGAGAAGGGAAGGGCGATCGCCGTCCTGGGCGATATGCTGGAACTCGGGAGTTTTACCGAAAGACGCTCACGAGCAGCTAGGGAAGAAGGTCAGTGACCTTTCGATCGACTTTCTCATCGCCATGGGCGAGGAAGCGCCCACGGTCGTTGAGTCAGCCATTCGTCATGGGTTTCCGATGAAGAAGACAAGGGTGGCAGCGAGTCATTCGGAAGCCGTTTCCTTCATCCGGGAGAGGATTCAAGAACGGAGACTGGATCTTGGTTAAAGGCTCAAGGCGGATGGCCATGGAGAAGATTGTAGAGGGTTTGACAGAGGGGAGGGCCTGAGAAATGTTATATCATCTTCTTTATCCTCTTCATGACCCTTTTTTCCATTTTCAATGTCTTCCGGTATATCACGTTCAGGACGATCTACGCGATTCTGACCGCCCTTCTCATCTGTTTTATCATCGGGCCTTGGCTGATCAAGAAATTGAAGGCTTTCCAGATTCAACAGGTGATCCGAGAGGATGTCCCCTCCCGACATATGGTTAAGAACGGGACTCCCACCATGGGAGGAGGCCTTATCCTGGCGGGATTCTCATCCCAACCCTTTTCTGGTCCGACCTGTCGAATTCGTATACCTGGATCGTTTTGTTGACCACCCTGGGGTTCGGACTCCTGGGGTTCTGGGATGATTATAGAAAGATGAGGGACAAGAATGGCATGGGGATCCGGGCTCGATACAAGTTTCCCATTCAGGTGGCCATGGGACTGGTGGCCAGCTTCGTCTTGTTCAACACCATTGACCATGATTCCAGGTTGATTTTTCCATTCTTTAAGAAGGTGATGCCGGATCTCGGGGGATGGTACATCCTCTTTACCATGCTCGTCATCGTGGGCTCGGCGAATGCGGTGAACTTGACCGACGGACTGGATGGGTTGGCGATCGGCCCCGTGCTCATCGCCAGCGCGACGTTTATGCTCTTCTGCTATCTCGCAGGGAACTTCAGATTCGCAAGCTATCTTCAGATTCCCTTTGTCAGAGGAAGTGGAGAACTGACCATCCTGTGCGGGGCGCTGGTCGGTTCGGGACTGGGGTTTCTCTGGTTCAACACCTATCCGGCTCAGGTTTTCATGGGGGATGTGGGTTCTCTCTCCTTGGGAGCGGCCCTGGGGACCATCTCTGTGATCATCAAGCAAGAGTTTCTGTTAGTGATCGTCGGAGGGATCTTTGTGATTGAAGCCCTTTCCGTCATCATCCAGGTCGTCTCTTACAAGCTTCGCAGAAAACGGGTTTTTAGAATGGCGCCCATTCACCACCATTTTGAATTGAAAGGCTGGGCGGAACCGAAGATCATCGTCCGATTCTGGATCATCGGCATTATTCTCGGCCTGGTCGCGATCAGCACGCTGAAGATAAGATAGCAAATTATGAATTTTGAGTTATGAGTTGAGAATTTAGATTTAAGATTTGAAAATATTTTAATACCTCATAACTTATAATTCATAACTCAAAACTGATGATGGATCTTCGTGGTAAAAATGTACTCGTGGTGGGCATGGCGCGAACGGGAATCGCCACAGCGAAATTCCTTAAGGCAAAAGGTTCTCTTGTGACGACTACGGAGATGAAGCCGGAAGAGGAGATGCGGGGGGCAGCTCAGGAATTGAAAAGCATGGATCTCTCGACGGAATGGGGAGGCCATCAGACCGGGACCTTCCTCAAACAGGATCTGATAGTGGTCAGTCCCGGAATTGACCTGAACCTGGACCCCGTCCAAGAAGCCATCCGGCATGGAGTGCGGGTGATCAGTGAGATCGAACTGGCTTCCCATTTCATCCACGTCCCCATCCTTGCCATCACGGGAACCAATGGAAAGACGACCACCACCCTGCTTCTGGGCGAGATGTTGAAAGAGGACGGGAGAAGAGTCGGAGTGGGAGGGAATGTCGGAGAGCCATTGATCCTATTCGCAGACGGGGGCGACCGATGGGAAGTGTTGGTGGTCGAGATCTCCAGTTTTCAGCTGGAGGCGATTGAGGATTTTCGGCCCCGAATCTCTGTCCTGCTCAACATCACGGAGGATCATCTGGATCGGTATTCCAGTTACAGCGACTATATTCAGGCGAAGATGAGAATTTTCGCGAATCAGAATTCAGGAGACTTGGCCGTTCTCAACGGAGATGATCCGATCGTGATGCAGTATGGAGGAAAGGCGAAGGCGAAAAAGGTTCTGTTCAGCATGCGCGAGAGGCTTAGGGAGGGCACTTTTTCCGATGGTCAAACGATCTCCCTGAGATACGAGGGGAACGGAGAGGAGTATCCCTTAGACAAAGCTCCGTTGAAGGGGGTCCACAATGTGGAGAATATGATGGCCGCCCTCACCGCCGCCCGGATCTTTGGTTGTTCGAAAAAGGCGGTGCAGAACGTACTCGATCGCTTTAGGGGGCTTGAACATCGTCTTGAATTTGTTCGAGAGATCGGAGGGGTTCGTTTCTACAACGACTCCAAGGGAACCAATGTCGGGTCCGTCGTCAAATCCCTCCTAAGCTTTTCGGAGCCCGTGGTCCTGATTGCAGGAGGGAAGGATAAAAACGGAGATTTAAGCCCCCTGAAAGAATTGGTCCAAAAACGGGTGAAACGCCTGGTCCTCCTTGGCGAGGCAAAAGAGAGGATGAACCGTGAACTCGGTGGCATGACAGATACCGTGATCGCCGGGACCATGGAGGAAGCGGTGTCCTTGGCCCGTGAGAAGGCCAAGGGAGGAGAAGTGGTTCTCCTGTCACCGGCCTGTTCCAGTTTTGATATGTTCAAAGACTATAAGGAGAGAGGAAGGGTATTTAAGGAAGCCGTTCACCGCCTTTGAAAGGCGGAGCGAATGGTTTGGAGGAATGCGTTCGGAGCCTGTCATAAATTCCGAACTCCAACCTCCGAACTCCGAACTTAAGGTATGAAGGGGAAAAAGAGACTAGACGTCATTCTATTATTTTCAGCCCTTGCCCTTGTGGGGATCGGGATTGTGATGGTCTACAGCACCAGCGCGATCATCGCCGGGGATCGTTTTGGAGATCCGTACTACTTTCTAAAGCGCCAGGCCCTCTTCGCTGCCATCGGCCTTGTTTTGATGATCGTCATGATGCTCTTTCCTTATGAGACCCTGAAGAGGTTCGCCTATCCCGTTCTCATCGTCTCCGTCCTTTCCCTGATTGCCGTGCTCATCCCGGGGATCGGGCACCGTGCGGGGGGAGCCATGCGCTGGCTGAAGATTCAGTTCTTCTCCTTTCAGCCCTCCGAGTTTGCCAAGCTGGGCTTGGTCATTTTTCTTGCCTACCTTTTGGATAAGAAGGAGGAGAAGATACGAAGTTTTTCTTTCGGATTTCTTCCCCCGGTCCTCCTCTCCGGTCTCGTCATCGCCCTGGTGATGAAGGAACCCGATTTCGGGGCAGCCTTCTTCCTCACGGTGATGGTTTTTCTTCTTCTCTTTGTCAGCGGCGCGAGGGTGATCTATATCTTGGGCGCTGTTTTGATCGCCCTGCCGGTGGCCTACACGCTTTTGATGAACGTAGGATACCGTTATAAAAGGTTGATGGGATTCATCCGGCCCTGGGATGACCCCACCGGCACGAGTTTCCAAATTATTCAGTCCTTTCTCTCCTTTGGTTCGGGAGGCCTCTTCGGACTAGGGTTGGGAGAGGGGAGACAGAAGCTTTTCTTCCTTCCCGCTCCCCACACGGACTTCATCTTTTCGATCATCGGAGAAGAGATGGGTCTGGTAGGAGCGATGGGGGTGGTGCTCCTTTTCTTCATTCTGACCCTCCGAGGAATCCAGATTGGACTTTCCATCGAGGACCGGTTTGGCGCTTATCTGGCGCTGGGGATCACGTTGATGATCTCCCTTCAGGCGGTGATCAATATGGGAGTAGTCCTGGGACTCCTTCCCACCAAAGGGTTGACCCTTCCGTTCGTCAGTTATGGCGGGACATCGTTGGTCGCCAATTTGATCGGGGTGGGGATACTTCTTCACCTTTCGACTCATGCGGAACGAAGATGAGGTGTGTGATTGCTGGAGGGGGTACGGGAGGTCATCTTTTCCCGGGAATGGCGATTGCTGAGGCATTCGTCGAGAGAGAAAAAGGGAACGAAGTGTTATTTATTGGGACCGAGAAAGGGATCGAAGCCAGGGTCTTGCCCGGAGGAAAATTTCCGTTGAAGACGATTCGAGCGAAACCCATTCAGGGGAAGTCTCCCCTGGAAAAGATGAAAGCGATTTGGGGCTTACCGATGGCCGTCTCCGAAGCTTTGACGATCCTCAAAGAGTTTCAACCGCAACTGGTACTGGGCGTGGGGGGATATGCCTCCGGCCCAACCCTTCTGGCTGCCTCCCTTCTCGGGATGAAGCGGGCCATCCAGGAACAGAATGTGATGCCCGGAATGACGAATCGAATTCTAAAGTGGTTCAGCCACCGAATCTTTGTCTCCTTTGAAGAGGCCGAGAAATACTTTCCCAGGAAGAAAACCCTGCTCACAGGCAACCCGATCCGGAAGGAATTCTTAGCAGCGCTGCGAGAAGATAAGGCGAGAGAGGAGAATAGGAATCGATTTACCCTCCTCGTTTTCGGAGGAAGCGCGGGGGCACACCGGATCAATCTGGCAATGATCGAAGCCCTAGACGACCTCCAAAGAATGAAATCATCCATGAAGATCATTCATCAAACAGGGAAAGAGGATTTCGATTTTGTATCGGGGGAATATCGGGCAAGAGGAGTTGAGGCGCTGGTCAGGCCTTTTTTTGATGACCTCCCCGTCTACTACCGGATTGCCGATCTGGTCGTCTGCAGGTCGGGCGCAGGCACCGTCGCCGAGTTGGCGGTCTCCGGAAAGGTCGCGCTCTTCATCCCGTATCCCTATGCAGCTCACCAGCATCAATTGATCAATGCAAGGAAATTAGCCGATGTCGGTGCGGCAAGGATTATTTTAGACCAAGAGCTCAACGGGAAAATCTTGGCACAGGCCGTCCTCCACCTTCATGACCATCCGGAGGAGCGTGCAAAGATGGAGGAGGCGATTCAACGATTGGCGAGGCCGAGGGCAGCAGAGGAGATTGTCGATCACTGCTATGCCCTGGTTGGAAAAGGGATGAAGAGTTCTTTGAGTCGATTGGGTTTGTTGCGTTGATCGGGTTAACTCAAGAAACCCAATAAACCCAATAAACCCGAAGAACCCAAAGGACACAGAGAGAGATGTACCGAAGAGGAAGAATTAAGAATATCCATTTTGTGGGGATCGGTGGAATCGGCATGAGCGGGATCGCCGAGGTGTTGCTGAACCTCGGTTACCATATCAGCGGTTCTGACCTCAAGGAGACCGAGGTGACTCGAAGACTCCGGACGTTGGGATGTGACATCTCTTACGGCCACCGAAGGGAAAATCTGAGAGAAGCCGACGTGGTCGTCATCTCCTCAGCCGTTCGGAAAAACAACCCCGAGGTCGAAGCCGCCGAACAGAGGCTGATCCCCGTCATTCCAAGGGCAGAGATGTTGGCAGAGTTGATGCGAATGAAGATTGGGATTGCCATTGCGGGGACTCATGGGAAGACGACCACCACCTCTCTCATCTCCACCGTCTTGGCGGCGGGCGGACTCGATCCCACCGTGGTGATCGGGGGAAGGCTGAACAGTATCGGAAGCAATGCGAGGCTGGGACAGGGTGAATTTTTGGTGGCCGAAGCGGATGAGAGCGACGGCTCCTTTCTGAAACTAATGCCCACCATAGCCGTCGTGACCAACATCGACCCGGAGCATCTTGATTTCTACAAAGGGATCGAAGAGATCAAAGAGACCTTCCTCAGCTTTCTGGAAAAGATCCCGTTTTTTGGATTGGCCGTGCTTTGTCTCGATCATCCGAATATTCAAAGTCTTCTTCCGAAGTTGAAGAAGCGCTTTGCCACGTACGGATTGACGACACAGGCTGACTTTCAAGCGAGGGAGGTAGCTTTCGAAGGGCTCTCCACCTCCTTTGACGTGTTCCACCATCGCCAGGAAATAGGCAGGTTAAGCCTCCGGATGCCCGGAGTTCATAACGTCTACAACGCCCTGGCCACTCTGGCCACGGCTTTTGAGCTGAATATTCCTTTTCGCGTCGTCCAGGAAACCCTGCGCGACTTTAGCGGGATTCAGAGGCGGTTTCAGATCAAAGGAGAGAAGAAGGGGGTCCTCATCGTAGATGATTACGGCCATCACCCTGTAGAAATTATGGCCACGCTCAAGGCGGCACGGACAGGTTGGGCGAAAAGGATCATCGCGGTATTTCAACCGCATCGTTATACGAGGACGCAAACCCTGTTTAAAGATTTTCTCACCGCCTTTTATGACGCCGACGTCCTCATCCTTACCGATATCTACCCGGCAGGAGAGGATCGGATAGAAGGGGTTGAATCGAAAGCCTTGTTTGAGGGGCTCCGTGAATATGGCCATAAGGATGTCACGTATTTCGCCGAGAAAGGGGAGATCGTTGACCATCTCCTCCGTATCCTCTCCCCGGGGGATCTGGTGATCACCCTGGGAGCTGGGGATATCTGGCAGGTTTCAGAGGAGTTGGTGAAACGGTTATAAGCCGTTCGGAGTGATTAGTTCGGAGTTCGGAGGAATATAGAGAAACTCCGAACTCAAAACTCTAAACTCCGAACTCAGACGCGAAGCGGATGCAGAGGGACTACAAGAAATGGGCGTCGGGTCTGATCGAAGGGAGGGTTCTTTTCGATGCACCGATGAGGCGTTTCACATCGATGAAAGTGGGAGGGCCCGCGGACAGCCTTTTGTTTCCGAAGAATAAAGATGAATTGAAAAAGGTCGTCCGATATGCCAGGAGAAGAAAAATCCCTTTCTTGATTTTAGGGAATGGAACAAACTTAGTGGTCACGGATAAGGGGGTTCGTGGATGGATCATCAACTTGACGCAAGGAATGAAAAAAATCGAGATGAACGGAGAGGTCGTCGAGGCCGAAGCGGGTTCTTCCCTGCAACGACTGGTTCAGTTCACCCTTCAGAAGGGGCTCCAGGGACTCGAACCCTTTTTTGGCATCCCTGGGACCGTAGGGGGTGGGGTGGCGATGAATGCCGGAGCCTGGGGTGCCGAATTGAAGGATGTCCTTCTTTCCGTGACCTTCATGAAGGAAGATGGAGAAATCACGGAGAGATCCCGTTCGAGACTTCGGTTCCCCTATCGAGGCTTGGTCCTTCCCCCTTCTTGGATTATCCTCAAAGGCAAGTTTCATTTGAAGAAAGGAATCAAAGAAGAAATTCGTGACCGGGTGAGGTCTTATTCGGAGATGAGAAAGAAGAGGCAACCCCTGGATTATCCCAGCGCGGGGTCCGTATTCAAGAATCCCAAAGAAGGCCCGGCAGGAAAGTGGATCGAAGAAGCTGGATTAAAAGGATTTCGGATCGGCCAAGCCATGGTTTCAGAGCGCCATGCTAATTTCATCATCAATCTGGGAAAAGCCAGAGCCGAAGAAGTGATTCGTCTCATGGAGTTCGTGGAAAATAAGGTTTACGAGGAGAAGGGGATCTCCCTCGAAAGGGAGGTCAAGGTAGTGGGTGAACCCTAACGGGGGTTGCGCCCTGAACCATGTGAGGTTCAGGGCTGCCATGCACCCCACGTGGTGCATGGCGGAATAAAGACGGTGGAGTTTTGGCGGTAACTCAATGAAAGAGCCATCGCTCAAGAAGAGGAAAATCGCTGTGATGATGGGTGGGCTGTCTCGAGAGAGAGAGATCTCGGTGAAGACCGGAAAAGCCATCCTGAAGGCTCTCGGCGAAAAGGGATATCTTGTCATTCCTCTCGATGTCGGGAACGACATTGCAGAAAAATTGGTCAGGGAAAAGGTGGAGTGTGCTTTTCTGGCCCTCCACGGAAGATTTGGGGAAGATGGAACGATCCAGGGGATGTTGGAGTTGATGAGGATTCCGTATACCGGGTCAGGAGTGCTGGCGAGCGCCCTGGCCATGCATAAAATCATGTCCAAGAAGCTCTTTCTCTGTGAGAAAATTCCGACCCCTCGGTTCGAGGCCTTTCGACGGGACGAAATCAAGAAAGATCCTGCCAGACGGACTTCCCTCCCCCTGCCCGTCATCGTCAAGCCTGCCGGTGAAGGCTCTACGATCGGCGTTTCCATTGTCCGGAAGGAAGAGGAACTGATTCCCGCTTTAAAGAAGGCGGGAGAATACGATGAGGAGATATTGGTAGAGGAATTTGTGAAAGGCAAGGAAATCACCGTTGGCATTCTTGAAAATATTCCGTTGCCTGTCATTGAGATCGTCCCCAAGAGCGGTTTTTACGATTACTACTCTAAATATACCAAGGGTGAGACTCAATACATCCTCCCTGCTCGAATTCAAAGAGAGAAGTATCTCTCTGCGCAGGAGATCAGCCTCAGGGCCTTCCAGCGGCTGGGCTGCTCAGGGGTGGCGAGAGTCGACTTGATGACGGATGAGAATGAAAATCCGTATGTGATTGACGTCAATACCATGCCGGGCATGACGGAGACGAGCCTCCTGCCCAAGGCAGCCCAGTATGCAGGCATTCCGTTTGAAGACTTGGTGGAGCGTATCTTGTTGGGGGCATCTTTGAAGATAGAGAGTGGAAAGTAAAAAATAGTTTTTGGTTACTTGAGTTGCTTGAGTTCTTTGAGTTAACCCAATAAACTTAACGAACTCAATAAACTCAATAAACCATAGAGATAAAGAGATGGGAGAGCCCCTTACCGTACGAGATGGAAAATTTCTTCGACCGAGGATGCGAAGAACAGAAAAGGGCGGGGAGAGATTTCAAAAAATCGTGAGAAAAGCAATTCGAACGGCTTTTCAACTTCTTCTCCTCTCCTTTTTTCTCTTCATCGGCCATCGGGTTTATGTCCATCTCTTGAGCGATTCTTATTTTCGAGTCAGAGAGGTGGAGGTGGAGGGAAGCCGGAAGGTTCCAAAGGAAACCCTTCTTTCCCTCGCGGTGATGGAAGGGATGCCCAATCTCTTCTCGGTCAAGTTGAAGGAACTCGTGAAACGATTGGAGTCCCATCCCTGGATTGAGCAGGTTCGGGTCAGGAAGGTTTTTCCGAATAAGATCGTAATTCAGGTGGAAGAGAGAAAGCCGATGGCCATCATCCAATTGGAGGAGCTTTACTATATCGATACCCGAGGAGAGATTTTTACTCCGGTCGGAGACAGAGATGAATATAATTACCCATATGTTACCGGCTTGACTCGGCGGGCTTTTGAAAAAGATCCGGTGGAAGCAAGGCGCCTCATCGGCAAGGCGCTTGAGCTTTTGAGGGTAGTGAATCAGGGGAAGACACTTCCTCTGGGGGAAATATCTGAGATCCATATGGAGAAGGCTTTTGGAATCCATTGTTTTACCAAAGCAGAAGGTGTGGAGGTCAAAATGGGATGGGAGGACTTTGAGGAGAAGATGAGGAGATTGCCTCTCATCTGGTCAGACCTTCGGAAAAGGGGATTGTCAGCGGTCTCGATTGATTGCAGTGACTTAACTCAAATGGTGGTGAGAATAGCCCCCTGAGGGAAAATGGGGAGGAGGTGATAAAAAGGTGGGAAAAAAGGAATCACTGGTCGTAGGACTGGATATCGGGACGACAAAAATTTGTACCGTGGTCGGCGAGATTTCTGAGGGCCAGGTCAACATCATCGGTCTTGGAACTTTTCCGTCGAAAGGATTACGAAAAGGGGTGGTCGTCAACATCGATAGCACTGTCCATTCGATCAAAAAGGCGGTCGAGGAAGCGGAGTTGATGGCAGGCTACCACCTCACTTCTGTCTATGCGGGGATTGCAGGCGGGCATATTCGAGGCATCAACAGTCACGGAGTGATTGCGGTAAAGAACAGGGAGATCAGTCCGAATGATGTGAAGCGAGTGATCGATGCTGCCAGTGCGGTGGCCATGCCCATGGATCGAGAGGTGATTCACATCATTCCCCAGGAATTCATCGTGGATGATCAGGACGGCATCAAAGACCCTGTTGGGATGTCGGGGGTGAGACTGGAGGGAAGGGTTCATATTGTCACCGGCGCCATTACTTCTGCCCAGAATATCATTAAATGCGCGAACAAAGCAGGGTTGGACGTGGATGACATCGTCTTAGAACAGTTGGGTTCGAGCGAAGCGGTCCTGACACCTGAAGAGAAAGATCTGGGAGTGGCCATCATCGATATCGGGGGTGGGACCACGGACCTGGTGATCTTCTCAAATGGCGCGATTAAGCATACTTCGGTGTTTTCTTTAGCCGGAAGCCATATCACGAATGACATCTCGATGGGACTTCGGACACCTGCAGAAGAGGCGGAGAAGATAAAAATAAGATATGGTTGTGCCCTGACTTCGTTGGTCCGGAAGGATGAAACCATTGAAGTTCCAAGTGTGGGAGGAAGGAAACCTCGTGTCCTTTCCAGACAGACCCTGGCCGAGATCGTCGAACCCAGGGTTGAGGAGATTCTCACCTTGGTCCAGCATGAAGTGGTCAAAACGGGATTTTCGAGCCTGCTTGCCTCTGGCATCGTCCTCAGCGGAGGAAGTGCCCTTCTGGAGGGTGTTCCCGAGTTGGCTGAACAGATTTTTAATCTGCCCGTTCGCAGGGGAAGTCCTGTAGGGATCGGTGGGTTGACAGACCTGGTGGCGAGCCCCATCTATGCGACCGGGGTGGGCCTCGTTCTCTACGGAAGTCGAAATAAAGGGCAGAGTCGGTTCAAGGTGGGCGAGGGAAGTATCTTCAATAAGGTGACCCACCGGATGAGGGAATGGATTGGAGAATTCTTTTAAAAGCGTAAACTCGAAACTCGAATATCGGATGAAGGGTCCGTCTCGGACCAATTCGAAACAAACACAAAATTCAAATTTCAAATTTGATAGAGTTTTAAATCACTTCTAATTTTGAACTTTGAACATTGGGATTTGTTTCGTGCTTCAGATTTTTACTTAAAAAAAAGGAGGGGAGACATGATTGAATTCGACGAAAATAAAAATCTGGCTGCCAAGGTCAAGATCATCGGAATCGGAGGGGGAGGAAACAATGCCCTGAACACCATGATTTCTTATCAGCTCTCCGGGGTCGATTTTATCGCGGCCAATACCGATGCTCAGGCATTGGCGGAGAATATGGCTCCATTCAAACTGCAATTGGGTGAAAATTTGACGAAAGGCTTAGGAGCCGGAGCCAATCCGGAGGTGGGAAGAAAGGCCGCGCTCGAGGATGTGGAGCGGATCCGAGAAGTGCTCAAAGGGGCAGACATGGTCTTCATCACAGCCGGGTTGGGCGGCGGGACGGGCACGGGCGGGGCGCCGGTGATTGCAGAGGTGGCCCGTGAAATGGGCGCCCTCACCGTGGGCATCGTGACCAAACCCTTTCTCTTCGAAGGAAAGAAACGGATGAAACAGGCTGAGGAGGGATTGGCCAATCTGAAGATGACGGCGGATGCCCTCATCACCATCCCGAACCAGCGGCTCCTTGGCATCAGCGGAAAGAGCATGACCCTGATCGAGGCTTTTAAAAAGGCGGATGACGTTCTCTATCACGCTGCCAAAGGAATTTCAGACATCATTGTTGGCCACGGCATTATCAATTTGGACTTTGCCGATGTCCGAACGGTCATGGCCGAAACAGGATTGGCATTGATGGGAACAGGAATAGCTTCGGGTGAGAATCGATCCGTGGAAGCCGCTCAAAAGGCGATTTCCAGCCCTCTCCTGGAAGACATCACGATCGAAGGTGCCATGGGGCTTCTCATCAACATCACCGGGGGCGAAAATATGACCCTCAACGAAATCAATGAGGCGACCACGCTCATCCAGAAGGAAGCCCATGAAGATGCCAACGTGATCTGGGGAATGGTGGTCGACAAGACGATGAAGGAAGAGATTCGGGTGACCGTGATCGCTACCGGTTTTGGAAGAAAAGAGGAGAAGAAGACTTTTCAGTTTAAGAAGGGGGCTCCGATCTCCTTTGGCCTGAGAGAGCCCAGCAAGGACATTTCGGATTTCTCTCTTGCTCACAAGCAGAATCACCGGGACATCCCCGCGTTTATGAGAAAGGTGAAGACGAACGAGCGGTACGATGAGCTCAAATCGGAGCCGTTGCAGGATTTCTCCGCGCAGGATTTTTCCATGGAGGATGAGGATCGTTTTGATATCCCTACCTTTTTGCGGAAACAGGCCGACTGAACAAACAAGTTACCAGTGGACAGTGGTCAGTCATCAGTTGTAAAGGGAAAAATTATTTACGAAGACTTGAAATTTGTTATACTTGATGACGTAGACTGCTTTTTGAGAACCGATTCCTGACGACTGATAACTGGTAAGCTATGAGTTCCTGGAAGCTCGTTCAAAAAGCGAAGGAAATTCTCGAAAAAGAAAGGGGAACCATACAAAAAAAATGGGGCGGAAAGATTACCGTCTGTCTTCTCTATCCGAACTCTTACCATATAGGAATGTCCAATCTCGGGTTTCAAACCCTTTACCGTATTTTAAACGCCCAGGACGATGTCGTCTGTGAAAGAGCTTTTCTTCCCGACCCGGAAGCTCTCCAGTTATACCGCGATACTCGGACTCCTCTTTTCTCTTTAGAATCCCAGAAACCGCTCTCCAGCTTCGATATCCTAGCCTTCTCGATCTCTTTCGAGAATGATTTTCTGAATGTCCTGACCCTCTTGGAGCTGGCCCGTCTTCCGTTAGAGAGCCGTCTTCGTGAGGGGGGATATCCCTGGGTGATCGGTGGAGGCGTAGCCGTTTTTCTAAACCCTGAACCCATCAGCGACTTTTTTGACCTTTTCATCCTCGGTGAGGCAGAAGAGGTCATCGGGGAATTCTTGGAAGTATGCCGCCAGGCCCTATTGGATAAAGAGAGGAAGGAGAAGGATCATTTATTGATCAATCTCAGTCGAGTCGAAGGGGTGTACGTCCCGAAGTTTTACCGGGTGATCTACGGGGAGGACGGAAAAATAGCGGCGATGGATCCCGATTCAGGATTTCCCAAAAAGGTGAAAAGGAGATGGATCCCCAAGCTCGATCAATTTCCAACCCAGTCCGCTCTTTTCACTCCGGATACAGAGTTTAGCGAAATGGCTTTAGTCGAGATGAATCGGGGTTGCCCGAGAGGGTGCCGCTTCTGCGCGGCTTGCTTCGTCTATTATCCTTTTCGAAATCGAAGCCTTGCCCTTCTTGAATCGATTTCGAAGGAAGCCCTTTTGGAAGAACATCGGGTTGGATTGACCGGGACGGCAGTTTCCGACCATCCCCAACTCTTCCCCCTCTGTCAGAGCATCCTCTCTCATCAGGGAGAAATCTCTTTGTCTTCGTTAAGAGTGGATGCCGTTACCCCATCCCTGATTCAGTGCCTTAAGGCGGGTGAAGAACGGACGGTAGCCATTGCTCCTGAGGCAGGTTCGGAAAGACTTCGAAGGATGGTGAAAAAAGGCTACAAGGAAGAGGCGATCTTGAAATCCGTCGATACTCTGGTGGAGAATGGCGTTTCCCAAATCAAATGCTATTTTTTGATTGGCCTTCCCACGGAGACCGAGGAGGATGTGAAGGAAATTCTCCAGCTCGCCAAGCGGATTCGCCATCACATCCTTTCAGGCCAGAAGGACGGAAGGAAAAGATGGCGGTTAGTACTAAGCGTCAACCCCTTCATTCCCAAACCCGCCACCCCCTTTCAGTGGGCACCGCTGGAAGAGGTGGGCGAGTTGAAGAAGAAGTTGAAGATGATTCAAAGAGGAATTCAACGTGAGGGGGGAACGGAGATGATTCATGACCTTCCAAAATGGGCTTACGTTCAGGCCTTGCTCTCAAGAGGAGATCGAAGGGTGGCGAAAATATTGATGGCGTCTCACCGGCATCATGGAGATTGGAGACAGGCCTTTCGAGAGACGGATATCAACCCTGACTTCTATGTTTATCGAAAAAGGGATTTGGATGAAATCTTTCCCTGGGATTTCATCGACCACGGCATCCCGAAGGAACGATTGAGAGAGGAGTATGTGAAGGCAATGAAGGAGGCAGGGGTCAGTGAGCCAGACAGGGAGATGCCCAGGGAAAAGACATAATGGGGAGATGGGGTGATGGGGAGACGTAAAGAGACAGAAGCAGTACGCAGTAAGCCGTAGGCAGAAGGCAAAGAACGGAGGGCGGGCACATCATTCGAAGTCTCGCGTTTGAAGTCTGATGCCCGATGGGACGAAAGGACCGAAAGTTCAGTCTCTGAATTGCAGGCGGGGAGATGAACCGGCGGGTTGCGGAGGCAGCTTTGATCGTATATACTGCTTACCGGTTCATCTTGAAAAGAACCGATCCTCACCGGAACCCCGCGGATGTGAGCCTGGGGATGGTTCGTCGAAATAGCCTTTAGGCGAACCGGCGGGACAAGCCCGTGAGGCAAGGAAAGAAGCGAGAGATGTTGAGTCCCTATCGAGCCTTGGATTTGACCGACGAGAAAGGTCTTTTGTGTGGGAAGATTCTGGCTGATCTTGGGGCGGACGTGATACAGGTTGAAAAACCGGGAGGAAATCCTGCCCGGAGTGTTCCCCCCTTTTTTGAAGATGTCGCCGGCCCGGAAAGAAGCCTCACCTGGTTTGCCTTCAGCGCCGGCAAGAGAAGCATTACCCTTGATTGGGATTCCGGGGCTGGAAAGGATCTTTTTAAGCGGATCGCCAAGACAGCCGATTTTATCATCGAGTCAGCCCCCTCCGGATGCCTTGAAAGGGCAGGCCTGGGTTATGAGGAGTTGACCAAAACAAATCCCCGTCTCATCCTGGCATCCATTACACCCTTCGGCCAGTCGGGTCCGTTTAAAGACTACAAGGCCGGCGATCTCGTCGCTTCGGCCATGGGTGGGATGGTCTGCTGTACCGGGGAACCGGATCGCGCTCCGGTACGAATCAGTGCCGACCTGGCTTATTGTCAGGCGGGCGTCCACGCCGCGATCGGACTTTTAATTGCCCTTTCTCACCGTGCAGCTACGGGACAAGGACAGCGGGTGGATGTCTCGATGCAAGCCAGCATCGTTCGAACACTCCACACTCAGTTGCCGTATTGGGAATATGGTAACCGCATTGTGAAGAGGTCCGGGATTAGGCGGTTCCGAGGAGGAGTCTCGACGCGAGAAATCTGGCCCTGTAAAGACGGTTTCGTGTCCTGGATGTTCTTCGGGGGCGCCGTCGGGACGCAACAGATGCGGGGCATGGTGGAGTGGATGGAAGGTAAAGGGATGGCGGGAGGCCTAAGCGCTGAGGTGCAGAATTGGGCGACCCTGGACTTGACGAAAGTAGACCCGGAAAAAATAAAGTCCTGGGAAGAAGTGATTGGCGATTTCTTCCTTTCTCATACCAAAGAGGAGCTTTATCAAGAGGCTCTGGAAAAACGCATTCCCCTCGCGCCGCTGAATGACATGTCAGAGGTTGTTAACGATGAGCAGCTCGCCGCCAGAGACTTCTGGGTAGGTGTTGACCACGCTGAGTTAAAGATCAACCTCCGTTACCCGGGATTTCTTTTCCTGACCAGCGAAGAGAATTGCCTGCCCAAAGTAAGGCGCCGTGCACCTTTTGTCGGCGAACACAATTCAGAAATTTATTTGGATGAATTAGGTCTCAGTGAAGCGGAATTGAATTCCTTACGAAGGGAAGGCATTGTATAGTAGTTTGACCGGAACGTGCCCCGTGGGGTCAAGTCGACAAGACCCGACCACGGGGGGCACCCTATGAACGAAGCTTCCTGTGCTCACATTCTGTTCGCCACTGCGTGCCCGGGAAGCCCCGCCCTGTGGGCGAGGAGCTTCAAATGGAAAAGACCGCACTCGAGGGAATAAAGGTTGTTGATTTCAGCTGGGCATTTGCCGGGCCCTTTATCGGGGCCTATCTGGGCGATTATGGGGCGCAGGTCATCAAAGTGGAGAGCCATTCTCGCCTGGATATTACCCGGGTCACCGCACCCTACAAAGATGGAATCACGGGCGTCAACCGTTCAGGGTGCTTCCTTGTCGTTAATAATAGCAAATACGGAATCACCCTAAACTTAAGGCATCCCCGTGCATCCGAGATCATCGGGAAGCTTATTGCCTGGGCCGACGTTGTTGTTGAAAACTTTGGGGCAGGAGTGATGGAGCGTCTGGGGTTGGGCTATGATGAGCTCAAGAGGATAAAACCAGAGATGATTATGTTGAGCGCAACGATTCAAGGCCAGACCGGGCCACGGTCAACCTTTGCCGGGTACGGCTGGAACACCGTTGCCCTCACGGGAATCGGCAATCTTACGGGCTGGCCAGACCGGTCTCCGGTGGGCACGCTTCAAGCCTATCCGGATAGCGTGGTTCCCTGGTTCGGGGTGGTGGCTGTCTTGGCCGCTTTGGAATATCGCCGTAGGACGGGCAGAGGGCAATACATTGATGTGAGCCAGTATGAAACCACCTGCCAATTCCTTGCGCCCCTTCTTCTAGATTATGCCGCGCATCATCGGGTGGCTATGCGGGCCGGAAACCGATGCCCCTATGCTGCGCCACATGGAGTGTATCGTTGCCGAGGCGAGGACCGATGGTGTGCCATCAGCGTCTTTGCTGAAAAGGAATGGGAAGCTTTTTGCCGGGTTTTAGGATCACCCGCTTGGGCGGGGAATGAAAGGCTTGCCTCGCTCCATGGGAGGAAGGAAAACGAGGACGAGCTTGACAGGTTGGTCGAGCAGTGGACGGTCAACTTCACGCCTGAAGAAGTGATGTCTCTCATGCAACAGGCGGGTGTACCGGCCGGAGTGGTGAAAACAAACAAAGAATTGTTTGAAGATCCTCAGCTGACAGACCGGGGCTTCTTCCAGCGTGTGGAGCATCCCGAGATTGGACCCTGTTATCAACAGGCATGGCCGATCAAGCTGTCCATCAGCCCGCTCAATATCCGTCCAGCGCCCTGCCTGGGCGAGCACAACGAATATGTGTACACCCAAGTCCTGGGACTCTCCGACCAGGAATTTGTCGAATATCTCGACCAGGGCGTCTTTGAATAAGGTCACGGCCTCTTCTGCATGATCTCGCAGAGGAAACCTACCGCTTGCTTCGCGAAAACCTCGTCATTGATATGAGCATCGACCTCGACGATTCTGAAAGAGGGCTTCAGGCTTTGCCTTAATACCTCGACGAAAGCCCGATCTGCCTCCGGATCGTAAAGAGCCTTCCCCCGCCTATTTGCGGGTGAGAACCCCTGATTGGGGACGACCACTATGGTTGGGCCCAGAGCCTTGTTCAGCTTGTCGGCCATGGCTTTGCCGATAGATGCCATCTCGTCTTTGTTTGCCCGGACGAGGGCAACCTCGGGAGTGTGCCTGTATACCTTCCGGTTCCTTAAGCCCTCGGGAATCTTTTCGGGCGGGCTGAAAACGATGAAATCCAGGCAACCCGGAACAACGACTTGGGGAATCCCTTTCTTTCCAGCCGCTTCTAACCTTGCTGGGCCAGCATCGCAAAACCCGCCAAACAAGTGGTCTGTGAGCTCGTGGGTCACGAGGTCAAGCACCCCATCGATCAAGCCTTGTTCAATGGCTTCTTCCATCGCCTGCCCGCCCGTCCCCACGGTATGGAAAGCCACTACCTCGAAGCCTTTATTTTCCAGAGTTTTCTGAGCTGAGAAAACAGCGCGGTTAATCCCGCCCATGCTACTCATGGCAATGAAAGCCTTGCCTGAGGCCTCCAGTCCCGGATCTGCAGACACTGCCCCCATGACGGCTCCCGCTGCGCAAGTCAATAGTCTTTTCGTCATCCGATTCAAACCGACGATATCGGTTACCGAATGAACGACCGTGATGTCTTTCGTGCCGATGTAGGGTCGCATATCCCCTGAAGCGATGGTGCTGACCATGACCTTGGGTATGCCGAACGGTAGTGCCCTCATCGCTGCGGTGCCTATGGCGGTACCCCGCGATCCGCCCATGCACAGGATTCCATCCAATCTGCCGGAATCGAGAAGCCTCTGAACGATTTTAGACGCCCCTTCCATCATTACCCGGATCTCTTTATTCTCGTCTGCGGGGTCAACCACATCCTGAAGTTTCACCCCTGCCGCTCTCGCCACTTCGTCACGGGAGATTTGAGGCTCGAATGGTGGGGCCCCACGCGTTCCGACGTCTACGACGATGACATCGAATCTCCCGCGGAGAATCAGGTCCTTAACGTATGCATACTCTTTTCCTTTACTATCTAAGCGTCCCAACAAAACGATCGTTTTTTTCACTCTCTCCTCCGGCCATCCTTCATCCCTTTAGAAGGCCCGTCTTTTCGAACGGAGTTGGTCTTGGCATAAAATGACTCATCACTTATCTTTATTGCGTTAAACATATTATACCATTGGCAGCACAATGACAATGTCGTGGTAAAAGGAGTAAGACCTGCCGGATCTACTCTATGAAGGCCCGCTCGTAGATTGCCCTTTCCAGTATCAAGAACGAAGAGCATGTTGGAAATTCCTCATAGGGAACGCAGTGATGCGTTCCCTACGGGTCCCTGGAAGTTTCTTATGATTATTGACATTACTGAGGGAATGACCTACTTTAAATGAAACGATATTGGCGGGGTGGATATGCAAAAAGGTGAATGAGGGGCGCAAGGGGTGTAACGATGAAGTATGGTAAGCAGACGACTCCCTGCTCGGGCACTTTGAGAGCGACAACCAGAGGGTTCTGAAAGGGGGACGTGATCTTGAAGAAAATTATTCTATGTATAGGAACACTGGATACGAAAGGGCCCGAACTTCTGTACATAAAGCAACTGATAGAGCAAAGAGGCGGGTACGAGGCTTTGATCATGGACATTGGTAGCTTGGGCATAGCTCACTTTGCCGCCGACATTACGGCCGAACAGGTCGCTAAGGCAGCGGGAAAAACAATACACGAGGTGAGGAGTCTTAAGGAGGCGGGTCCGGCAGCGAAGATTATGGCCGTTGGAGCCATCAGGATAGTGAAGGACTTGCACCGTTCAGGAAAATTTCACGGGGCTATTTCCATCGGGGGCGGAATGGGGTCAGGGGTCGCATCGGCTGTGATGAGAGAACTTCCTATCGGGATGCCCAAGTTTATGCTTTCCTCCCAGAAGATTGTGCAAGCAGGCATCCGGAAATATGTAGGGACGAAGGATATCGTCATTATGCCCTCGGTCGCTGATATCGCCGGATTTAACAGGCTAACAAAGGATGCTCTGCGAAAGTCCGTTGGCGCAATCATAGGCATGATGGAAACAGCAGAGGGGGAGGTGTCCGAAAAACCCCTTGTCTTCATGACGATGACGGGTCTGTCCACCGGCTGCGGACTTAGGGTGAAGTCGTTCCTTGAGGAGAAAGGATTCGAAGTAGCCGTATTTCACACCATTGGTGTCGGGGGGGAGACCCTTGAAGAACTGGTTAAAACCTATCGGGTCAGCGGGGTGATAGAATTAGGATTGAACGAGATCGGAAATGAGCTTTTTGGCGGATTGGCTTCCGCTGGCCCGAATCGGCTCGAAGCTGCGGGTGAGAGAGGGATTCCTCAAATCATCACCCCGGGTTGTATTGATATTATAAACTTCCTTGGTCCGGAAACATTGCCCGACCGGTATAAGGATCGCCCTCTCTGTTTCCATAACCCGCAGGCAACCCTGCCCAGATTAAATGATGAGGAATTTAGATTGCTGGGTGAGACCGTGGGCAAAAAGCTAAACCGGGCAGTGGGCCCTGTGAGAGTTCTCATTCCTATTCGTGGTTTTTCTTCCCTCGACTGCCAAGGGAACATCTTCTATGACCCTATTACGGACAGGGCGTTTATTGATTCTCTAAAAAGTTCGTTGAAAAAAGCGATTGAAGTGAAGGAAATTGACGCGCACATCAACGATGAGGAGTTTGCTGACAGAGTGGCAAGTGAGTTCATGGAGATCGTCAAAGGAGGATGACTCCTTCTAATCCCTCTCCTCCCATTTTTAGGAATGGCGAGTACAAGAGGATTTAACAGAAAAGGTGTATGATGAAGGTAGAAAAAGTTTCTTTCAAGAGTGAGGGCTACCGGATTTCAGGGATTCTTCACCTCCCCGACGAAAAGAACCCGCCCTGCGTGATCGCCTCCCATGGCCTCCTCTCCAGCAAGAACAGCGAAAAGTATATCGCCCTCGGGGAACGGATTTCGAAAGAGAGCATCGCTATGCTTCGGTTCGATTTCAGGGGGATCGGAGAGAGTGAAGGACGGCTCGAGGACGATACCGTGAGCAGGAGGATTGCGGATCTGAGTTCAGCTATCGCTTTTGTAAAATCCTATCCGGCGATAGGAAATCGGATCGGGTTACTTGGATCAAGCCTCGGAGGCTATGTTTCGTTAATCGGGGCTTCGAGAGAGAAGGAAATCAAAGCGGTTGTCATTTGGGCGACTCCCTTCCATTTGGACGATCTTGGGTCCAAGGGAACGGAGCAGAACCCTCTTCCTGAAGAGGCCTTCTTTGATGATCTCCCGAAACACCGGCTTTTGCCTCTTTTGCCCAAGGTCTCAAACTGCTTCGTCATTCATGGGGAAAAAGACGAACTTGTTCCGGTAGACCAGGCCTGGGAGGTTTTTCATACCCTCGGTGCGCCCAAGGAGATTCGCGTGATCGAGGGCGCCGACCACCGCTTGACAAACCCTTCCCATCGCCAGCGCGCGATCGATCTCAGTGTGGATTGGTTCAAAAGGTATCTCTAGGCTGCTGAAAAAAAGCCCATCTGCGGCGTTTTCCGCCCTGCTCACCCTCTCGCGGGGTCGCCAAGACTTGCTCCTCATTCGTCGTGACGCCGTCCGGCTTTCTCACAAACTCGGTGGCGTGACAAACAGTTGTGACTTATTCGTTACAACTCCCCCCCTCATCCTTCCCCGTGTCAAGCAAGGGGCAGGCTTGTTGTAGCTTACAGCAGAACGGTTTCAAACCGTTCCCTACAAAGAACGTTGAGGCCCCCGAGAAACGGGATCTCGCAGACCTCAAGTTGCATGTGGCCCTTTTTGAGCAACCTGGAAAAGATAACTTTCTCAGCAGCCTGCTTGCGTTTTAACCCCAGGGAGGATCAATCTGCAGGTTTTAGAGGACCGAAAAGGAGCAACGAAGAAATTTTGGAATGGACAGGCTATTCTTGGTAAATCATTTTGTCGACTTCACTTCTTTTATTCTCCACTTACCGTCTTCCTTCTTGAAGGCAACATCCAAAACGGACTTGTTCTCCTGGTATTGACCCCCGCCTTTTAAAGAGGTTTTGATCAACCATTCGACCCTCGCCTTTGCCGTCTCGACCGAGATTGAAAGGTTCCTGATATCATAGGACAGGTCGAGATAGTTGTACTTCTCCCAGTAAGCGACCGTTGACCTCTTTCTCCCTTCCATGTTTTCGAAATCAGAAGCGTAACAGGAGACGAAAAGGTCAATGTCTTTCTTTAAATTTGACTGCCGAACATTCTCGAGGAGGGTCTTGATTTTCCCTGCCTCCTGAGCCTCCGCGGGAGGTGTATTAGAAGGTTCGGGAAGAGAAGAGGGAACGGGAGTGACTTCTTTTGAAAGAACAGCTGGTCCCTGTGTATTCTTGGATTCTCCCGGCTCCACGGCATGGGTGACAGGAGGCGTCTGGGCAGCGGGTCTGGCGGGAATCTGAACGGACACCTCTCGAGATATGGGTATTCGTGGTTCAGCTGGCTTCGGCTTCGCAAAATAGGAATAAACTTGCCAGAGCAACCATCCCCCTGCCACAACCATGATCAGGATGCTACCCGCTTCGAAACCCAGGCGGCGATAATCCTTCCCAAACTTAAACTTACTCAAGAAGGTCACCCCCTTAAGCAAGTCATTCGCCGACCTCTTGGCAACGGGCTGTTCAGGGGTTTGGGCTTGAAGGAATTGCTCTTCCAGGCTAAGCTCCGGAGTAGGCGTGGCTCGAGGCCCCTTCTTCTTACCTCGTTCAGGTGCTCCCACATCCTGTCCTTTAGGGCCGGAGGGAGAAGGCGGCTTGGAAGCGACTCCTGGCTTTCGATTCGAGGCCTCCGAAAGGTCAGGGGCTACTCTCCGAAGGAAGAGATCTCCCAGGCCGTCGGATTCGGAAGGCGGGGGATTGGGTTCGATTTCGGACGATTTAGATTCCTCGGTCCCCTTTCGAAAGGTCACGCCGAAAGCAGCGTCCAGGACCTCGGATTCGGAAGGGGAAAGATTGGATTCGGCATCGGATGATTTCGAATTTTCCTTTTCCTTGGGCGAAGTCTGTGATACAAGGGCCGCTCCGCATCTCACGCAGGTAGTTCCACGCTCGTAGATAATTTTGCAGGAAGGGCAAACAAGTTTCTTCCGAGGTGCTTCTACGACTATCTCCGGGGCTAATTGTTCTTCGAGGGTCTGTGTCTGTAAGCGGTTTTCGTCGTCTTTGGATCCATTCGATATTTCAGGCGCCCCGTTGGCCTGGACGGAAGTTTGGGGAACCAGGGCGGACTCACATTTGATACACGAGGTCCCGTGCTCGTAGATAATTTTACAGGTTGGGCAGATGAGTTTTCCAGGAGATGTCCCGTTCTTCTGTTTCTCAGAGGTTTCCACTGGTGGAAGTTTTTCTTCAAATTGAGCTCCGCGAGCAATTGGAGGCTCACTCTTTTCCTGAGAAGGGGTTTGACGTCCGAGAGGGGATCCGCATTGTATGCAAGAGCTTCCAAATTCATAAGTAATTTTACAATGGGGGCAGAACAATTTTCCCCCTGAGTTTTCCTCGTCGGCATGATTTACTTTCTTGGGGGCCGGTGCAGATTCTGTTTTCTGGGTGAGGGGACTTCCGCAATAATTACAAAACTTTTTGTCTTCTTCGTATTCGATATTGCAACTGGTGCAGACCTGCATGGATGCCTCTTTTAATTTAACCCTTCGGGGTTACATGGGTGCCGGTTGAATAGAAGCCGTTGGAGGAGGAAGAGAAGGAGGAGGTGCAGAAGAAGCCTTGGGTGCTTCGGAAGTGGCTAATTTACTCACCCAGGCAGTACTTCCGTCCTCAAGGCGGACACGCAACCAGCCTCCACTTACTTCAAGAATTTTCAGAGAAGCCCCCTTCTTTGCATTGCCGACGATTTTATAGCCTGTTCCCGGCCCCTGACGCAGATTCACGGTGTCCCATACCACCTGAGTGGTGGGAAGAGGAGGAGGTGGGGGCGTGGTGACTTTCAGGGCGATGGGGGTCGGCTTCGGCTCTTCCTTCAGTAGAACGGGTAAAACCCGATAAGACTCGGGCGGAGTCTTAGCAACGATAAAACTGGCCGAATCCTCAACTGCGGTGCGTATCGCCTTCTCCATCGGTGTTTTTGAGAAATCCTTAAACACTGCCGGCAGGGGGCCGCGCCTTCCCGATGTTCCCCCAACATCCGCCGCCTTCCCTTTCACTTTCTCGGTGGCGATCGCTTGGTGGGTTCTTGGGTCGGTCACCGTTACCGTAATCGTCACGTAAGATGTCCCGCCTGTGCCCTCTCCTGCTCCCGGAATTCCGGGCTTGAACTCTCTAACCACCCCTTCAACAAGGAGGTCGATCTCTTCCTCTTTACTGGGACGACGGCCTTCTCTAGCCTCTTGGTTCTTGATCACCTCATCCGAGGATTTCCGCAATTGAACAATATACCGCTTGGTGGCCAACAAGGCATTGCATAACATCTCAGCCACCCCATCTCCCACCTGGCTCATCTCTTTTCCGCTTGATCGGTCAGTGAACTTAATGACTGCAGTTCTTGCTTTAGGCCCTTTGTAATTTTCCTTTAATATCTGCTCGAAGGTCGGCCGAGAAGCGGAGGTGGGTTTTTCATCAGGATGAATGGTCTGATCGATGGCCGAACAACTTATGAGAATGAATACAGATGTGACGGAAGCCAGTAACTTAGGTGTCAAATTGGTGAATAATTCCTTCATGAAAAATCCAGAACCTGATTTTCGGCAAACCCAAGCCGTAGTTCAGACTGAAGTCCAGTACACAATTTTCCTTAAGTAAGCAAAATAAATGCCAGTTTTGTTTTGGGCTTAATTGGTTGAAATTATTTATTTTTAGAAATATTTTGTTTCTTGTTTTCCGCAAGAAGGTGTCAAATTTTTGATCGATGGTCATAAAATGTCCATGTTTCACAATTATCGGGCAGATCCAGTCATCATGTTAATTTCCGGTCCTTGTACCCTGTTTCACATGGTCCAGAATACCTCTCATGGCGGAGCCGGCCTGACCATGAACGACGAGATCTGCCATGTCATCGTAAGGAGTTGGGTCACGGTTGATGATCACCAATTTTGCTCCACTTCTCTTGGCCACCAAAGGCATGGACGCGGCGGGCTGGACAACCAGTGAGGAACCGATCACAATGAAGAGGTCGCAGAGCGAGGATCGATGATAAGCTTCCTCTGTTTCTCTTTCCGGCATCGATTGGCCAAATGAGATGGTGGCGGGTTTGAGAAGGCCGCCGCAGTCGTCGCAGCGGGGTGCCTTCTGTCCGGCTTTTATTCGTTCTTGGATTTCATTTCGATCATATCTCTTCTTACAGCTCAAACACGAGACGAATATGGCCGTCCCGTGAAGTTGAATCACTTTTTCTTCGGAGTTTCCAGCCTTAAAATGAAGACCATCGATGTTCTGAGTAATCACACAGTCGAGCTTACCGAGTCTCTCCAATTCGGCTATGGCGAGATGGGCCTCATTCGGCCGGGCAATTTTTATCGGTTCGTACATTTCCGTCGCCATCTGCCAATATTTTTCCCGGGAGGCTTCACTTTCAAGGAAATTCTGAAAATAGAAATCCTCCGGATTGTATCGGTCCCACACTCCCCCCGGGCTGCGGAAATCCGGAATCCCGGATTCCGTGCTGAGACCGGCTCCCGAAAAAACGATCAGTCTTTGAGCGGACTCAATCCACTGGGCCACTTTTCTTAGTTTATCTTCCATTGGACACCCCCTTGCCTGGTATTCCCTGACTCCGAAATCCGAATATCGAAATCTCTGCCCTTGCTCCGCCGTGCGGGACTTCACGCAAACAGGCGAAACAAATTCGAATTTTCAAAATTCAAATCTCCAAAAAGTTTATCCGTTTCGAACATTTCGTATCTTGTGCTTCGAATTTATAAACGTCTATACCACACGCCGATCATGACTTGCAAGGTGAAGAGGGCATGTGATAAAATTTCATAATGAAATGTAATTTAATCAAGCAAGGATATCCCCAGGGAAACTGTTTTGTTGAGACTGAACAGGGGAAGTTTCTCGCCTGCGACGCTACTCTCAAAAAGACCGACAACGGCCTCCTCAGGCTGATCTCCGCCGCTCATCTCTCCCGTCCGGAAAATTACCTCTCCATCTACCAATCCGGTTGTATGTTCTCCTGTCGAAAATGTCACTCCTGGAATTTCACAAAAATTGCCAAGGGCGATTGGTGGTCTCCCGCTGACGTTTTGAAGGCCTGTAGGGAATATGAAAAGGAAGTCACGGTTCGGGAGCCTCGAAACAGGGCCACCGCCTTTCATGCCCACGATTCCTGCCGCGGTTGCGGGGCTTGTGTCATGCATGGAAAGCGGTCTTCCCTTTGTCCCAGAGTCATCGAGAAGAATGAAATCGTCTTGAGTCCTCAGGGATGGGGTCCTGCGCGCAATATCGTTGCCTTCACGGGAGGAGATCTGACCTGTTGCCCGGAGTACTATATCGCGTGCACTCGCCTCATCAAACAAGAAACCAAGCTCTGGGTACTGATCGAAACGAACGGTTATGGACTTACTCCTCAAAACCTCGATGCCTTCAAGGAGGCAGGGGTGGACTCGTTCTGGCTTGACCTCAAGGCCTACGACGGGACCGACCACAAATGGCTGACCGGCTGCTTCAACCGGAATATTCTCAAACTTCCGGGAGAGATCGTGAAAAGGGGTTTTGTTCTAGAAGTTCTCTCCCTCTACATTCCAAACCTCGTGGAGACGCCCCAGTTGAAAAAGATGGCCCAACTCATTTTTGACGTCGATCCCGAGATTCCCTATACCCTGTCGGCTTTTTTCCCTGAATATCAGATGAAGCGGTACAAAAGCCCAAAGGTCTCCGAGATGATAGAGGCCTACATGGGAGTGAGGGCCGTCGGACTCAGGAACGTGAGACTGGGAAACACTGGAGTTTTCGCGTCGTCGGAGCAGGACTATGTTCTTTTGAAAAGAAAGGTGGCGGCGGGGGACTACTAGGTGTGCTGAGTTGAAAATTGAAAGAAAGGGCGGGAATGGAGCGGATTAAGAATTATATCAACGGGAAATGGGTTGGTTCCAAGTCTGGGGAGACTTTTCGATCGATCAACCCAGCCAATATAGACGACGTGGTCGGAGTCGTTTCGAGATCAGGCCGGGAAGATGTGGATCAAGCCGTCCGGGCCGCGCAAGGGGCCTATGACGCGTGGCGGCTCACCCCGGCCCCGCGTCGAGGTGAGATCCTGTTCAGGGCTGCGGAGATTCTGTTGCGAAATAAGGAGTCTCTGGGAAAGATGGAAACGCGGGAAATGGGGAAAATTCTTTCGGAAGGCCTGGGCGATGTCCAGGAGGCCATTGACATGGGTTACTACATGGCCGGAGAGGGAAGGAGACTTTCCGGGGAGACGGTTCCCTCCGAACTGTCCCATAAGGATATGAAATCCGTTCGCGTTCCCGTCGGGGTGTTCGGTTTGATTACTCCGTGGAATTTTCCTATGGCCATCCCAGCCTGGAAGGTTTTTCCGGCTCTGATCTGCGGGAATACGGTCGTCTTCAAACCTTCCAGTGACACGCCTGTATGCGCCGCGAAGTTCGTGGAAGCGTTGGTGGAAGCGGGTTTGCCCAAAGGGGTTCTTAACCTCTTTCATGGGCCAGGAGGAGAAGCAGGGGAATATCTGGTGAGCCATCCGGGAGTGGATGCCGTTTCCTTCACCGGTTCTTTTGATACCGGGAAGCGGCTCGAAGCAATCTGTGGAGCCATCCATCGGACGATCGCGACGGAGATGGGTGGAAAGAACGCAATCATTGTCATGGACGATGCGAATCTCGATTTGGCCGTGGAGGGGGCTGTCTGGGGCGGTTTCGGAACGACCGGCCAGCGGTGCACGGCTGCCAGTCGAATCGTTGCGCACAGGAAGGTCTACCGGAAATTCATCGAAAGGTTTAAGACTGCCGCCTCCCGCCTCAAACTGGGAGACGGTCTTCAAAAAGAGACGGACATGGGTCCGGTGATCAACGAATCTCAGTTCAACAAGATTCTTAGATACATCGAGATCGGGAGGAGCGAAGGCGCGAAGCTCATCTTAGGAGGGAAGGCCTGCCGGAAGGGCAATTGCTCCAAAGGGTATTTCATCGAACCCACGATTTTTATCGATGTCACCCCTGAGATGCGGATTGCCCGGGAGGAAATTTTTGGACCGGTTGTTTCAGTGATCAAGGCAGAAAACCTTGAGGACGCCGTTCAGATCGTCAATCGCACGTCCTACGGACTTTCCTCCTCGATCTACACTCAGAACGTCAATGCATCGGCCATCGCAGAGAGAGATCTGGACACAGGAATCGTGTACATCAATGCCTCCACCATCGGCGCGGAAATCCAGCTTCCTTTTGGAGGGATCAAGCATTCGGGCTATGGAAGGAAGGAGGCAGGAGGTCGAGGAGGCGCCTTGGACACCTACAGTCGATGGAAGGTGATCTACCGGGATTTCAGCGGTCGTCTTCAGAAGGCGCAGATTGATAAGTAAATGGAGTAATGGAGTGTTGGAATGATGGAACAATGGGTCCCAAACGTAATGCCTAATACCTGTCCGAATCTTGGAGATCTCTTAATAAAGAATAAGAACTTTTTAATCCAATACTCCGATACTCCATTATTCCAATACACCCTTATGCCAACAAAGGGTTGAATCTTTGTCAGTGGTATGATAATGAAAATCCAAGGCTTGTGTTCTTAAGGGGAGGTCTCATGGATAAGAAAGTCCTCATCGTGGATGATGAGGAGAGAGTTGTGGAATCGATCGCAGGCGTCCTGGAGGACGAAGGCTTCCGGGTCGCTACGGCGAGGAGCGGAGAAGACGCGATTCGAGCCTTCGAGCAGGAAAAGCCGGATGTCACCCTTCTCGACATCTGGATGCCCGGGATGGATGGCATCGAGATATTGAAACGACTCAAAGGGATTGCCCCGGAGTGCCAGGTCATCATGATCTCCGGTCATGCAACGATCTCTACTGCCATGACCTCCGTGAAATTAGGGGCCTTTGACTTCATTGAAAAGCCTCTTTCCCTCGATGTGCTTCTGCTCACCATTCGTCGAGCCCTCGATCGTCAGGAGAACTTATCATCCGTCGAGGGATCGGAAACAAGGGTCGGCCAGGAGCCTCTTCAAGACCGGAAGATTTCTCCGGAGGAGATCGTTGGCGAGCCTCCTGTTCCTCCATCTGAGTTGCTGCGCCAGGCCATTCCCGTGGCGAAGGAGGCTGCCAGAAGAAAAGGAACCTCTTCGTTGCCTCAGCGTACCCTGAGACAGAGTATGGTGCTTTATGGAACCGGACTCCATTCTGGAAAGAAGACAGGACTTCTTCTCCAACCCCTTCCCCCGCATAGTGGAATTCTCTTTGGAAGCATCTCGTCGGATGAGGTGGTTCCTGCCCATCTGGATTTTGTTCAGACGACCGATTTTGCCACCTCGCTGAAGAGGGGAAGTGCCATTGCCAAGACGGTCGAGCATCTTATGGCGGTGTTGCACGCCTATCATGTCAGCAACCTGATGGTGAAGATGATCGAAGAGATTCCGATCATGGACGGGTCTGCCTCGGAGTTCTGCAAAATGATAGAAGAGGCAGGGATAGAGGAACAGGAAGAGAAGGTTAATGAATTGATCATTGATCGAAAAATGGAAATTATTCACAAACAGAAGTCCCTCATTATCGAGCCAGCGGAGAACTTCTCGATTCACTTCTTTCTGGACTACCCGCCGCCTATTGGGCAGCAGACCCTGGACTTTGTCCTGGAGAGCGAGGAGGTCTTTAAGGATCAAATCGCTCCGGCGAGAACCTTTGGTTTTGTCAAAGATATAGAGATGCTCAATCGGATGGGATTAGCAGGAGGAGGACGGCTTCATAATATTATCCTGGTAGATGATGAGAAGATCGTCAACACTGAGCTTCGATTTCCGGATGAATTTGTAAGGCATAAAATTCTCGATTTGATCGGTGATTTCTATCTCCTCAATCGCCCGATTCGGGGGAAGGTGACCGCCCATTTAACCGGCCACACGGAAAACATCGCCCTGATGAAGAAGATTCAGGAAGCGGCAAGAGAGAAGGAACGGTGAGAGGTCACTTTTCTCTTTGGAGGGAGACATGGCACAAGAAGAACGACCCCCGATGAAAGAATTCCTGGATATGCTCGCGGATCTTCTGACCGAAAAGTATTTCGAACGGGTGGAAGAGCGAATCAAAAAGATCCCCGAACTCCGGAGATTGATCACGGCGAAAGAAGCAAGCCAGTATTTAAGCCTTTCCACAGATACCGTCTACCGAATGGCCGCGTTGAAGAAACTTCCCTACCTCAAGATCGGGGATCGGGTTCTTTTCGACGTCAAAGCCCTCGATCACTGGATTGAGAGGCATATGATCGGGGATAAGGAATGGAAGAAAGAAGAATCGAAGCCGGGGATCGAAAAGGAAAAGGCGAATACAAAAGCCTTGAAAGAATCCGACCTTCTTGACTTGCTCAAGAAAAAAGGAAAAGATTAGGTCATCCAATCTTTATTCCCTTCGAGGATATCGCCTCTCAGACCAGCCCTTTGTTTTCTCCTTCCTTTTTGCTATTCTTATCGGATAAAATGTTTTTATCAACGCACAACTTTTTGATGAAGCGGCATAGAAGTCTGTAAATGGGGAGGGAGACGGTGGATTATTTTCAATTAGAAGGATCTTTGAGTGAAGGAGAGAAAAACTTCAGAGATAAAGTCCGAAAATTTGTAGATGAAGAATGCATGCCCCTCATCGCTACGCATTTCGATAGCGGAGCTTTTCCCATGGATGTCATCCCCAGAATGGCGGAGATGGGTCTCTTCGGCATCCATATGGATGGATACGGTTGCACCAAAGCAAGTCATATGATTTATGGGTTGATCTGTCAGGAGCTGGGGCGTTGTGATAGCGGTCTCAGGGCCATGTTTTCAGTCCAGAATTCCTTGGTGATGTACCCGATCTATGCCTTCGGATCTGAAGAACAGAAAGGAAGATGGCTTCCCAAGATGGCACGAGGTGAGGTAATAGGCTGTTTCGGCCTCTCCGAACCCGATTTTGGATCGGATCCTTCTGGAATGCAAACGAGAGCCGTGAAGCAAGGAAATCATTTCCTATTGAATGGAACCAAAATGTGGATTACCAATGGATCCATTGCTCGCGTAGCAGTGGTCTGGGCGAAAATGGATGATGGAATCCGTGGGTTCCTGGTAGAGGAGGGCACTCCGGGGTTTCAGGAAACGCTCATCCAGAGAAAGTTTTCTTATCGAACTTCTCCCACTTCACTTCTTGTTCTCAAAGACTGCATCATTCCCGAAGAAAATCTCCTCCCTGGGACAAAGGGTTTGAAGTCAGTTTTAAGCTGCTTGAACTTTGCCCGTTACGGAGTGGCTTCCAGCGCGTTGGGTTCTGCTATCGCCTGCTATGAAGTTGCCGAGAGTTTTGCCCGCAAGAGAGAGGTCTTTGAAAAGCCGATTGCCTCCTATCAGCTTGTCCAGGAAAAGCTGGTGCAGATGGTTTTGGAAATTACCAAGGCGCAGTTGCTCACCCACCATCTGGGCAGATTGTTGGATCAGCATCAAGCGAGACCTTCTCAGATCTCAATGGCTAAGCTGAACAATGTGAGAGAGGCGATGAAGATAGCGCGGACGGCCAGGGATATTCTCGGGGCTCGGGGAATTCTGGCCGATCACCACGTCATTCGGCATCTCTGCGATCTCGAGGCCATGAGCACGCTGGAGGGGACGGAGAGTGTTCATACGCTGATCGTCGGCCAGGATATTACCGGCATTTCAGCTTTTCACTAGTAGAAGAGGCTGTTGAAAAACGCCCATCTGCTTCGTTTCCCTCATCCTTCGTCATTGCAGCGTACCCTCAAGTACGCCTCATTCCTCAGGACTTCGGGAGCCTTGCATCTGGGCATTTTTGAGCAGCCTGAGGAATAGACACTTTTCCAGCAAGCTGTTAATTCATTCGTTTGAGCAATATTCAAATTGAAGTCTGGAATAAGACCTTGACCTACGGAGTATGAATATCGGCATGGGTTGAAAATTGAAAGCGTAAAAGTCAGGGTTTGATTATACAGGCATTGTCAAATGTAACGGGTATGGGGAAGCGGGGTTCGGGAATCTCGCCCCGCAATATATCATTTCTAACTCTAACGATAACCGGAAATAAGTGCGTGATAAAAGGTTACTTTTTTTCTGTTGGGTAATTTTCCTTAAGCCATTCTCCCCAACCGCCTTTGAGGGCATAAACCTTTGTGTATCCCATTTTTACCAGTTTTTGTGCCACACTGGCACTGGTTGCTTCCTGAGGTCAGGCACAGTAAAAAACGAGGGTTTTGTCCTTGGGATACTTGCTTGCCCAGGAATCAAAGGCTTTGGGATCTTCTCGAATAGCCCCTTTAATTTTCAAGTCACTATCTGTCCAGTCCTTGCCGTAGCGGACATCTATGATAAGCAAATCAAGGTTGCCCAGTCTCGCCTTGAGTTCGTCCTTTGTCATCCGAGGGGCATCTCCAGACTTCCCAAACATCGTGCAGCCCGCAACCATGAAAAGAATTGATAGAGCGGCTAGGAGCAATCTCTTTTTCATCTTTTACCTCCCTGGATATCTCCTTGACGAATTGCAAAGTGTCTTATGCGATTTCACTTTTTTCGAAAGTGTCGTTCAAACAGTTCCTTGGCCTTCTGAAAACCTTCCTCGGTCATCCCAAGCGATTTTGCCTTACCGATAGGGTTGGAGATATATCCTTTTTCGTGAAGCCTATTCATGGTGTCCCAGTCAAATCCTTTCCATACCCTTGCACCCAAACCCTCTTGTCTCTCATGGGTCACCAAATAGAGAAGCGCCAGCGTATATTCATCTATTTTATCCTGATCGTAATTCATTCTTCCTCCTGCGGTGGTTGTTAGATGTATCCTATTCACTTAGTATTTCGCTCGTCCCGTCGGCGCCGAGCCTCACAACAACCATGTCGTCACCATGTTTGCAACGGTAATACTGTGCATTGGTATCGTCAGTTTTCACCTTAGTACAACTTTTTTCTATCTCCTTTGTGTCGCCAGGACGAAACCGAAACTTTACATTTACGCGCCCTACGTCAACTTTATGTCTTTCGTGTATATCGTAGGCGGACCTAGGAATGAAGCTTGGCACCCAGCCTTTACCAATGAGTTCCGATTCTTCGAGTTGTTCGATATGTCTCAAAGTGAGATTCAGCAAGTTTCTAAGTATCCAAATAGCCAACCGCTCCGACAAATATGACTACCATTCCGACAAGTATTGCTACCAGCGTGAATAGGATGAAGCTGCATCGTTTTCATACATCCGACAATAGTTGGACTGCAAGTCTGTACTTTCCTCAGATCTCTATGCTTACCCATTGGTTTTGTCAAACAGATTTTGGAAGATTTATGAAACTTCGATCTCCGGAAACTGCGAAAGAATCCGAAATAGAATACCAGACCCTCATAATCGGATATGAGTAAAATCTTCACCCCTGCCTCGCCGAAGCGGCTTCTTGCAGGCTATGTAAGCTCTCTTATGCAGAACAATAAGAGGGGAAGATTCCTCCTTTTTGCAAAGGGAGGCCAGGAGGGATTTAGCTTCCAGTGTCTACACAATTACGACCTTGCGGACACTGTTGCAACCTAAACTAATTCATCGAAACCGAGAGGGTTGACTCAAGGCCTTTGATATAATAGAAAAGAAAGTAGAGGAACTTTTGAAAGGAGGAAACTGGAATGCAATCACTTACTCTTGAGGCTGCCGACCTCATTGCCAACAAATCCCTGGAAAAAGGAAGAGCTTTAGGTTTTGCTCCGCTGACGGTTGTGATCCTCGACGCAGGAGGACAGATCAAAGTCATCAAGCGAGAAGATGGTTCGAGCTTGCTTCGATCGGACATCGCCATGGGGAAAGCTTGGGGTGTCCTCGGAATGGGATTTGGCGGCCGGGAGCTTGCCCGACGGGCAGCCAAAATGCCTACGTTCTTCAATGCCCTTTCCGACCTATCAGGCGGCAAGATGGTTCCCGTGCCGGGAGGCGTCCTGATTCGCTCTGCCTCCGGGGATATCATCGGATCCGTCGGGATCAGCGGCGACACCTCCGATAACGACGAAACGTGTGCGGTTTATGGAATCAAATCTGCGGGCCTTACCCCGGATACAGGCGATAAAGAGTAGGTCGGGTCGGGAAGGGTAGGGAACGGTTTCAAACCGTTCCCTACGAATCCATGTAGGCGCACCATCGCTTTTTGCATGTTCTATAATTGAGAAAACATAATTATACTGGTCCGGCAAATCCCCATCCCCTTCCTAACCTCCCTCTTGAAGGGGAGGAACATAGAGGAACACAACGGTTTCCCTCCTCTTCAGGGGAGAGGGCAAGCCCTGCACCACGTAGGGTGCAGGACAATGCCCTGAACCTCACATGGTTCAGGGGGTGGGGGTGGGGTTCATCAGTTGTCTATTCAATTTTGGACCGATTAGTAACTGCTAATCATTCAGCAGGGACATGATCTTCTCGTCGGGTTCCAACCGAATTGCTTCATGATCGCAGGATTCCTTGCATGCGGTGCAAAGCATGCACTTCTCGGAGTCAAGGACCGGCGAATCGGGTCCCGTGGTTAGAGCACCGGAGGGACAGACATCGACGCACGCCTTGCATTCCTGATCGCATTTCTCAGAAGAGAAAACCGGACGGTAAGCCACTCGTGTCCGGAAAAATTCCCGGTTCGTCCATCCGCTTCCCACTCCGGCCTTATATCTATAGCTTGACTCAGGCGGGACCGGCCGGTGATAATCCTCAATAGTTGATATCTCCCCTACCACCTCAATTGCATTCAGATCGGTTTCCCCCAGCCCAAGCTCTCTGGCAATAGTCAGGTACGGGACATCGCCTACGGTGAAGCCAACGATCTTCGCCTCCACTGTGTCCAGGGCCACGGCATCTGTGGCTGCCAGGATCTTGTTGACCCAGCGTGTCTCCGGAGAGGCCGGTCCATAACCTTCCATCGCAAGGATCCCGTCCATGATCACAAGGTCCGGGGGCCGCATGCGATAAAGTTCGACGACAACCCTCGCAAATCTTTTCGGATCTCCCGAATAGTAGTGAAACCACGATTTTTGGGCTCCTGCCAGCAACCCGTAGTTATTCTTCATCGCCCCGCTGATCATCGTCAGTCCGTGGGTTTTCATCTTTGGAACGGAGATGTAGATATCCGCCTCCATGACATCCCGAAGGAGGGCGATCTTCCGTTTAAAAGGTTCTTTCATCTCCACGACGGTCATCCGCCTGTTCAGGTTCCGGTAATAAGAACCCGCCGCCTCCTTCTGGCGCGAAATTCGAAATACATATTCCGAATTTCCGTAAGATTCCGTCCCCACGGAATCACCGACGACAATCCGGGAGGGCCTGAAGGTTTCTATCTTCTGGACCACGGCCTTCACCAGCTTGTAGTGAGTGGCCATCGCTTGAAGATCCGGATCGGAGGCTTTCAGTGCATTCGTCTTGATCGCCACCGTTTTCCCGGCCATGTCGATGGGAAAATGGGAAAACGCCTGCTCGACGGCTTCGTGGCAGGTGTCGTAGGTGCTCTCCATGACAAGGACCTTGCTCATAGCTGGATCTCCATTACTAATCAGGCCATAATTGTCTGGACATCAGAAACTGAATCCCTCCTTCCCTCCCTTTGCAAAAGGTCCCGCCTTCCGCGGGATTTGGCAAAGAGGGGCCGTTCGACAGCCCTCACGGGGGAGATTTTATGAATAATATGTCTTCTCAATTATGGACTCCTTGGTAAGGCTTGGTAACATGGTGGCTATTATGGAAAGCTCTTGGGATAGAGTTGTTTTGGAAGCCAGAGGGTGATTTCCGGTACGTAGGTTGTGATAAAGAGAGCGATCAGACTCACGATGATAAAGGGCATAAGCCCGGCCACAATCTTCCTCATCGGCGCCCGGAATATACTCATGGTGACGAAAATATTAAATCCGAAGGGCGGGGTATACATGCCTATGGAGATGTTCAAAACCAGTATGACTCCAAGGTGGACCGGATTCACTCCGAGAGCCGTTGCAATCGGGTAAAAGAGAGGTGTCAGGACCACAAGCGTCGAATTGGGCTCCAGAAACATTCCTGCAATAAGAAAAACAATGTTGATCAGCATCAAGATCATGAACTGCGATGCGCCCGCGCTCTTTACCCAGCTGTTGACCATAGCGGGAACTCCGCCGACCGTGAGGATCCACACAAAGACCCCTGAAGAAGCGATGATGATCATAATCTTTGCGGTGACCAGTCCCGATTCGATGGCAATCTGAAAAAGCTTCTTCAGCGTCATTTCCCGGTAAATGAAAAGAGCGACGAACATCGCATAAATCGTAGAGACAGCAGACGCCTCGGTCGGCGTAAAGATTCCCGAATAAATGCCGCCGAGGATGAGAACGGGCATTCCCAGTGCCCAGCCTGCGGATTTCGTTCTTTGGAGAACCACGCGGATATCGAAGGCACCCGTGGAAGGCACTTTCTCCCGATAGACGTGCGCAACCACCCAGCCGGCGAAGCACAACCCCAAAAGGATGCCTGGGCCGACCCCTCCCATAAAGACAGCCCCGACGGAAGCTCCTGTGATGGCCGAATAGACGATCATTCCGATGCTGGGTGGGATCACGCTCGCGATTGCTCCCGTGCACGTAACGAGACCCAAAGAAAAGGTCTCCCCGTATTTCCCTTTGACGAGGGGACGATAGAGAATCGAGCCCACCGCTGCCGTGGTGGCTGCACTCGACCCCGACACCGTTCCAAAAATTTCGCAGGTGGCGATGGTCGTCATCGCAAGGCCCCCACGTATCCATCCCACAATAGACTCTACCCATGCAACGAGCCGTGTGGTCAGCCCTCCTGCGCCCATAACGCTTGCGCCGAATATAAAGAACGGGATGGCCATCAAGGCGAACTTGTCGATGCTTCCAAACATCTGGGTCGCGATGAGGGTGATAGGCGCGATCTTAAACGCCCAGATGACGATGACGGCTGTGGCTACCATCAGAACGAACATGGGGACGTTAAGCAAAAGCAGTAAACCACCAAGGATACAAAGTGCCGTCAGCATTACGAATCGTGCCTCCCCTGATCGAAGGAGATATCGGATGGTTTGATTGGTTTTCTCATTTGGTGGCGCAAAGCCGTCTCCGCATATCCGAGCATCATCAAAATACTTCCAACCGGAAAGGCGCCGTAAATAAGCCACATGGGGATAAAAGCTGCTTCGCTGGTCTGTCCGGTCTCAATCACCATTTTGACGAGTCCGTTACCGAAAAAGAATATTGCGATGACGGTAAGGATGCAGAAGATGTTGATGGCCAGAAAAGCGATCCTCCGGAGCTTTTCAGGCCATATGTTGTAAAGGGCTTCCATGCTGACGTGTGCACCTTCGCGAGAGATCACACCGGCCCCGACAAAGACCGTCCAAAGCAAGATGTAGCGCGTTACCTCCTCGGCCCAAGACATGCCGTAGTGGAACACATACCTCAGCACCACGTTGATGAAAAGCAGGAACGCCGAAAAGGTCATGATGGCGCCCACCAGGATCTTGCCTCCGAGCATCAAACGCTGGTTGAACCTGAAGAACTTCTCCAAAATCTCTCCTTGTTGAGGGGGCCTCCCCTACCGGGCGCCCCTTGAAAGCAGGTCATTGAATTCTCTTACATAAAGATGCCCGCCCCGTTCGCGAAGAAAAGCTCCTCGGGGCGGGAAAAGATTGATCTCTGTTCCTGTCCTCTTGTTATTACTGCGCTGCGGCGATGGCTGCCTTCAGCTTGTCCAGATAATATCCCGCCTTGCCTCCGAACTGGGTAGCCACCTTATCCCACACGGGGGGAGCGAGCTTCTGAAATTCCTTCCACTCTGCCGGGGTCAGCTTGTAGACGACATTTCCGTGTTTCTCGAACACTTTAAGAGCTTTGGCATCGTCCTCATCGATCCATTTGGATTCTTCAGGAGCGACCTCCCGGAATGTGGTGATCATCTTTTTCTGAATGTCCGGCGGGATTTTATCCCACCATGCCTTTCCGACGACGATGATCTCCGGCATGAGGGCGTGATTGCTTATGGTAATGTATTTTTGTACCTCATAATACTTCATCTCCTGGATCCGGTAGAGCATGTTTTCTTGTGCATCGACCGTGCCAAGCTGGAGAGCGTTGTAAAGCTCAGAGAGATCGATGGGAACCGGCGTCGACCCGTAAGACTTGTACTGCTCCATCAGCACCGGCGAGGGCATGACGCGGACCTTATGACCATTGAAATCACCCGGCGTTCGCACCGGAAAATTTGATGTAAATTGTTTCCAACCGGCGGTCCAGAAAGCAAGGGCCTCCATTTTGGCCTTCTGTGTTTCCTGGCCTATTTCATCCCCGAAAGGCCCTGTCATCACCTTGTAATAAGTCTTAATGTCTGGAAACATGAAGGGGAGGTCCAAAAGAGTGATCATCTTGCTGAAGGCGCCGAAATAGGACGCTGGTGTCAGCGTACATTCCAGAGAGCCCATCTGGATCTGCTCGAACATCGCCCGCGTGGCGCCAAGCTGGGAAGAGGGAAATATCTTTACCTCCACCTGTCCTCCGGTTCGCTCGGTGATGAGTTTGGCAAAGAGCTCAGCGCCTCTCACTCTCGGAGACCCTGGATCGTTGCTCAAACCGATTTTCATTTTTATCGGCTCCGCGGCAAGAGCTTCCGTTGAAAGGGAAAACAGGAAGACAGCAGCAAAGATAAGACTGATACAACTGAAAAGGAATGCGGTCTTTTCATGGCTTACCTCCTTCTTATAAGATGAATTCAGCAAATAGGATTCTTCGAACTGAGAAAAACCGAGAGAATAACTACCATGTCCGGTTCTAACATGTCAACATAATTCTTCGACTGCAAACACCATCAGTCATCCAACAGTAGACAGTAGATCTTCAGAAATCGGTTTGTCTCCCCATCTCCCCATCTCCCTATCCCGTAAGAACGTTATCTAATGTCTGGAGGCCGGGTCTACCCAATTCGGTCTCCGGCATCTCGCGGCGGCTCACCGAAGACTTCAGGGTTGAGCAGATCCGGCGGTCGCCTGCCCTGGATCATGGCTTCGAGATTCTCCACCGTTCTCAACGCCATGGCCTCTCTTGTCTCGCGGGCCGCGCTTCCAATGTGGGGAGTGACGACGACATTAGGAAAATCCAGGAGGCCGGAAAACGGACCAGGATCAGGATTTGGAAATTCCCGTTCAAAAACATCCAGCCCCGCGCCTTTAATTCTTCCTTCTTTCAGTGCCTTGGCAAGTGCTTTCTCATCGAGGACCGCTCCGCGTGACGTATTGATGAGGATCGCAGTTGGCTTCATCAAGGAGAGCAGATGCTCTCCCACGAGCCCTTTGCTGCTCGGAGTCAGGGTTGGGGTCAGAGCCACGAAATCTGCCTCGCGGAATAGAGCTTCCATCTCCCGCCACTCGACGTTCAGCTGTGTTTCTTCCTGTGGCGAAAGTCGGGTCCGCTTAGTATAGATCACCCGCATTCCGCAGCCTTGCGCTTTTTTTGCCAGCGCTTTGCCGATTTTGCCCAGGCCGACAATCCCCAGGGTTTTGTCGAAGATCCGTGTCGTGAGGAAGGCCATGGACTGATACTGTTTCCACTGCTTTTCCCTCATGACGCGGTCCCCCTCGGGCAAACGCCAGGCCGTCCCGATCAGCAGGGCGAACGTCAATTCCGCCGTGGTCTCAACCAGCATATTCGGTATGCCCGTTACCGGAATTCCCCGCGCCGTTGCGGTTTTGATATCGACGAACTTCGGAAAAATGTACATGGCCGCGATCCCTTTCAAATCCGGGAGCGCGGTGTCGATCACTTCCGCAGGAAACGGAATTTCCGCAAGCGCATAAAGGTAATTCTTGCCTTTGACCGATTTCAGAAGCTCTTCCCGGCTGATCACCCGATCGATATGAGGAAAAACTTCAACGTCTGCCACTTGCTTCAGACGGTTTAGCGCCACTTCAGGAATCGGTTGGGGTATGAAAACTTTCGAACGCATAGATACCTCCTCGGGGAAAAGTCCATTCAAGATTCGTTAGGTGACGCCAATATAGCAAAGGAGAGTCTGTGCGTCAATAATCAAACACTCGTAGCCCGAGAGATGAGACCGGGGGAGATCTGGGAATGAGATGGTAAAGACCGTTTACAGTGTTTCGAAAGACTCGAGAAGAGGGCTTCGAAATTGCCGATTTCCAACTTCGAGCCTTCCGGCAATAACGGGAAATGAGGGAGAGGAGGACGAACGGTCGGCCGTTTTTTTACCTACGAGGAGGACACTGGGGATGGTAAGATTTTAATGAATGGCAACTGTGAAGGGCTTAAGTCGTGCAGTGAAAGAAGCCGATGCAATTAAGTGAGAGGGAGATTATCTTTGCTCTTGCAAACGCAGGTCCTCGGTGATAATGTTACCTGTAACCGTGAGCCTAAGAAGGATGTGCTTTGATGAAGGAACGGTCTTTCGGGAGGAATGAAGTTGGAGCGTCTTTGTGACTGGTATATTCGCCACGCAAAGCTAATCGGTGCATTTTACTGCTGGATTCCCACGCTCGCCTGGTTCGGAGCGACGATGTTCTTTGTCTCGTTCCGGGAAGTCTACTTCCTCCGGCTGGCCCTTTCTCTCCTCTTGGGTGGTTGGATTGCGGCCCGGATCAATGATTATGGTGTTCGCCTCTGGTTGATCAAACACCGATCCCAAGAAGGCCCGGGAACCGTCGTTGACGGTATTCTCATTGGAGCAGGTGTTGGAATGGGGACAACCTTTTTGCCACCGCTCACATCATTGATAGCTACCCATCATCCAGAGGAGGCGAAGCTTTTGATCATTCTATCATGGTCGGCAGGAATTGTTTTTGGAGGTCTGATTGGAGGTATGCTGGCTTGGATTGGCCGAAAGTATCTCGATCATGCCTCCGTTGCCACGGAGGAGAGTCAAAGGTGAGATTTCTTCTCATCGATCGGATCACTGAATGGGAACCCGGGAAACGTGCCTGTGCCGTGAAAAATGTTGCTCTCAGTGAAGATTTCTTCGACGACCACTTTCCCACTGAAGCCGATCATGCCAGCGGTTCTGATCATCGAGGGGATGGCGCAACTTTCTGGCTTGCTTATTGAGGAAGGGGTACGCAAGGAGTCGAGGCGGAATGTGAAGGCCCTGATGAGCATCATTGAAAAGGCAAAGTTTCGGCGACCGGTTTATCCTGGAGACAAGCTTGTCTATGATGCGGAGATCGGTTCGGTTAACGAACTCGGAGGCAGAGCGAACGTGAAGGCTCGTGTCGACGGAGAATTGGTCACGGAGTGCGGCTTTGTCTTTACATTTCACGAATTCCATCATCCCCAGCTCGAATCCCGACGGTCTGAAATTCTCTCCCTCTGGCTGAAGGGGCACCATTCCCATGGGACCGAATGAAGTCGTCATCACCGGTATGGGAATGATTACCCCCCTTGGCGCGACGTTCGCTGAATGTGCTCGGGCATGGCGCGAAGGACGATCGGCAGTCCGCCAACCCCTGCCGGAGTTGAATGGCACCCCTCTCGAGGGTGTCGGCGTCCCACCTCTTCCGGACATTAAAGCAGCTGAGCGCTTAGGCAGTCGTCGGATGCTCAAATACATGTCCCATGCCGCGGTTCTTGGCTGTCTGGCAGGCCGAGAGGCTCTTGAAAATGCCTCTGTAAAAGCCCGGTTTTCCCCAGAACGGGTAGGACTCTACGCTGGAACTGGGCTGGCGACTGCCGATATCGATGAAGTCAAGGCGATGGTCGAAGCTTCCATTGATGAAGGAGGGCAGTTTTCTTGTCGGCTCCTGGGTGAACATGGTCTGGCAGCGACAAACCCGCTTCTCTCCTTCAAGATATTGGCCAACATGCCTCCCTGCCTGATTTCGATCATCGAATGTATTAAGGGGCCGAACCTTGTCTTCACTCCCTGGGAAGGACAGACGGGTGCAGCCCTTGTCGAAGCATGGAAGGCTGTGGCCAGCGGAGAGGTCGACTGTGCCCTTGCTGGTGCTGCAGACAACGCGGCTCATCCGGCAACTTTCGTCTATCTCTACCATGCCGGCCTTCTTAGAGGTGAGGAATATCCTGCTTCGGGTGCCGCTTATTTCGTCTTCGAGAGACGGGAGACTGCTGAGAGGGACGGCAAAAGGATCCACGGTGAAGATCGAACATATTTCACTGACCCCTTCTGATGGCAGGAGTGGTCGACCCACTTTCGGAACGTCTTGGCCGGACCTTCGCTGCTGCTCCGGCCATCCTCCTGGGCTTTAATTGCGCGCAAAGGAAAAGCGAACTCTCCATCTGCGGGGTCGACCAGCAGAGGTTCGAGGTGAGGTTGGAGTTTTTCGTATGAGGAGAGTTGCCATCACCGGGTTTGGCGTGGTTTCACCCATCGGTGTGGGTAGGGAAAGCTTCTGGGATTCTCTGGCTCGAGGGGTGAGCGGAATTTCTCCGATCACGCATTTCGATGCTACGACTTTTGAGGTCCAACTGGCGGGGGAGGTGAAGGAAGCATTGGTCGTGCCTGAACCCGTTGAAGAGGTATCGAAAGAAGACCCAAAGGTCGGGTTTGCCTATTGGGCCTGCGTCGAGGCCCTCTCTCAGGCAGGGATCGCCAGGTTCGATGGAGAGAACGCTTCTTCATGTCGGTACGAGCCTTGAGATCTTCGATCTGAGCAAAGTCATCTATGATGGAAAGCCCGACTTTAAAACAGTTGCAACAAACATTCTAAAAGGAATAAGCCCTCCTTTGCAGACGCCCCTCGATCAGGCCTCTGGCTTGCTGATGCGGGAGTTCGGACGCCCTGGGCAGTCCTTGACAAACTGTTCTGCGTGTGCTGCTGGCGCTCAGGCGATTGGACATGGCTTCCATGCGATTCGCTCAGGCTATTTCGAACGGGCTGTTTGCGGTGGCTTCGATTCGATGATCAATCCCTTGGGGATCGGCGGGTTCCAACTCTTGGGGGCTTTAACCACTGACAATCGGCAAGGAGCGCGTGCGTGTCGTCCTTTCGATTCATCACGCAAGGGCACCGTCCTCGGCGAAGGGGCGGCCATGTTTGTCCTCGAGCCTTTGGAAAAAGCCAGGGCTGAAGGGAAGGAGATTCTTGGAGAAATGGTGGGTTATGGTTCAACGCTCGATGCTTACAGCCTGAGCGCTCCTGATCCGGAGGGAGACGGTGCGACAAGAACGATGTTCATGGCTTTAAAGGACGCGGGAATCCCTCCTTCAGAGGTGCACCATATTAACACCCACGGCACAGGAACCCAACTGAACGATGAGGTAGAGGCCAAGGCCATCCGAAGGGTGTTTGCTAAAACCTGGGAGAAGATTCCTGTGACTGCCACCAAGTCGATGACAGGCCATCTCATTGCAGCAGCCGGTCCTATTGAATTGGGAGCATGCCTTTTCACTCTCTTACGGAGAGTTGTACCGCCTAATGTTTCGTTGGAGCGTGTGGCGCAAGGTTGCGAACTCCATCATGTGGCGGAGCCTGGAATTCCATTCGAGGGGGAATACGTTCTTACCAATTCGTTTGGATTTGGTGGTCAGAACGCTTCGCTGGTATTGAGGGGGTACGGTGGCTGAGCAAATAAGACGTATCGCTCTCATTGCAGGAGGAAGTGGTGCCATCGGCTCTGCAGTCGCCAAGAGGCTGGCTTCGGATGGCGTTAGGGTCTTTGTGGGCTTCTACAAGAATCGCGAAGCGGCTGAGACTGGAGTTTCCAAAATTGCTGCCGCCGGCGGCAATGGAGAGGCAATTCATCTCGATATCACCTCCTCTTCTGAGTCCGAGGAGGTGTGTCAGCACATCTTCAGCGGTTGCGGAAGACTGGATATTCTCGTCAACTGTGCTGCCATTAATATGGAGGCACCTGCATTGGGAATCGAGGACGAAGCATGGAATGGCGTGATGGAGGTCAACTTGACAGGAGCATTCCGTCTCTGCCGGGCAGCCGCGAAATATATGATGCTCAATCGCTGGGGCCGGATCATCAACGTCTCTTCCGTTTCAAGCGGGTTCGGTGGCCGCGGCCAGATGAACTATGCCGCCAGCAAGGCAGGTCTTGAAAGCATGACACGCGTCCTGGCCTTGGAACTGGGCCGAAAAGGGATCCTGGCCAACTGCGTGGCACCGGGGGTGATCGAGACGAAGATGTCAGAGCGGATCCGCCAGGCCCATAAAGGGGCACTGGTTGAAGCGATCGCGGTTCGACGTTTCGGCCAACCTGAGGAAGTTGCAAAGGTTGTGGCTTTTATTGCCTCTGATGCCTCAGCCTATGTCACGGGACAGATCATTCGCGTGGATGGAGGAATGGGCTTGTGAATCTGACCAACGACTTTCTCCAATTCGTCCGAAGCCGTCGAAGTATCAGGAAATTCCGAAAGGGTCCTCTCCCGAGGGAAGCTCTTCACCACATGATCGAGGCAGCTAGCTGGGCTCCCTCAGCCAGCAATCGACAGGACTGGGAGTTTACCACCATCACTTCCCCCACCATGAAGAAGAGAATGGAAGATATCGTTCGGAGCCGCTGGAAGTTGATCCTCGACAAGAGCCAAACAGGAGCAATCCAGGAGGAGTTGGAGAAGTATGCGAAGAATTTCGACTGGTTTTCCCATGCCCCCGTGCTTATGGTCGTTTCCGCCAAGAGGCCAGAGGCCTTTCTTTCCAGCCTATTGGGTGAAGCAGCTGAGGATGTGGCAGGGACAGTGATCTCTGCGGCCATGGCCGCTCAGAATCTGATGCTGGCGGCCCATGCCATGGGGATCGGAAGCTGTTGCATTACGGGACCTTTAGCAGCACAAGAGGCTCTGAAGGAGCTTCTCGGGTTCAGCCAGCGGAGGAAAATTGTCTGCCTCGTTGCCCTGGGCTATCCAGCCGAGGAGCCAGAAGCCCCTCTCCGCAAGGCTGTGGAGAAGATTGCGAGATACATCGAATGAACCGGGATGAGGTCGTTCGAGGCGTTTGTGAGTGTGTCGCTGCTGTCGTGGATGCGGATCCGTCCAACGTTCACGAAGGCCACCGCATTCTTGAAGATCTTGGAGCCGATTCACTGGACCTGCTTGATCTCGTCTTTCATCTTGAGCAGAGATTCAAAATTAAAATCTCACCGCGCGATATTGAGCGCCGGGCCCAGAAGGAGCTCGGGAGAATCCCGCTCGAAGTGGACGGAGTATATACTCCCGAAGCCATCGAGCAGTTGAGAAGGGCCATGCCCGAGGTGCCGCGGGAAGAACTTTCGGAAGGACTCCGCTCGGCAGATCTTCCAAGAAGCTTTCGCGTGGCGACCTTCGTTCGTCTGGTCGCCCGTCTCATGGAGGAACAGTATGGATAGTGTGGCACTGGTGACTGGAGGCAGCGGCGCAGTGGGAGGGGCCATCGTCCGGCGCTTTTCGCAGGACGGATTTAAAGTGGCCTTCACCTTCCATCATCGCCAGGAACGGGCGGAGCAGCTTCAGAAAGAAACCGGTGCCTTCGGGTTCCAGGGAGATCTGCTAGATCGGGAACAGGTCAGGGAGATTGTGGAAAAAGTTCTTGAGACCTTCGGGCACATCGACGTCCTCGTCAACAATGCGGGCCTGACACAGGTGATGCCCTTTGCTTTGATCGAAGAGGAGGATTGGGATCAGATCCTCACGGCCAATCTGAAGACCATGTTCCTGGTCACCAAGGAGGTCGTCCGGTCAATGATCAAACGCAGGAGAGGAGTGGTGATCAATATCGGTTCCCTAGCAGGGCACCGGCTTCTCGATGTTCCCGTTCATTATGCCACAGCCAAGGCGGGGGTCAGTGGCTTTACCTTGTCGCTGGCCAAAGAGCTTTCTCGTTACAATATTCGGGTGAACGAGGTGGTGCCGGGTCTCCTTTCAAAAGGCATTGGGGAATTGGTCCCCGAGAAAGAAAGAGCCGAATACTTGAGGTATTGTGCGGCAGGGCGTCCGGGTGAGCCGGAGGAGGTTGCAGATTTAGTGGCTTTCCTCGCAAGCGAAAAAGCACGATATATCAACGCGCAGCCCGTGTTTGTCGACGGGGGAATCTGAAATGCGCTGGAGATTCGTGGATAGAATGGAGGCCTTTGAGCCCTGGACCTTCTTGAGGGGTCGAAAGTCGATTTCTCTTGAAGAGTATTGTCTGCTCGACGCCTTGGGTCGAAAAGGTGTGTTTCCCGAGACCCTGGCTCTTGAAAGCTGCACTCACCTCGGACGATGGCTCGTCATGAAAAGTTCCGATTTCCTTAAGATCGGCCTTCTTTCCGAGGTTCGTGAGTTTTCTTTTGCGAATGAGTGTGGCATGGGACAATCTCTGGAGATGACAGTGCGTGTGCAGAAAAAAGAAGAGGGTTCCATCGAAGCAGCATGTGAGGCAACGGCGGAAGGGAGACCCATCTGCCGGGGAGTCCTGATTCTCGCCTTTAGGGAGCTTGGGGAACTCGTCGATCCTGAAACGATGAGAGCCACGTGGCAGGAACTTTATGTCAAGACTTGACGAGCGGGCGTACACCTATTTTTCGACGGTTCGATCCATGTGCCGCTCTTGCCGGGCGGTCGTTCCTGCCCGGGTCTTTTTCCAGGAAGGAAAGGTCTGGCAGCAGAACCTCTGCCCTTGCGGCAACAGCCAGCCGGCATTGATCGCAGCGGACAAGGATTGGTATCTGGAAAATATCCTGAGGCCCATCTCCGATCGCTCTCCGCTCAAGTTATCACACCCGCTGAAGAATGGATGCCCTCATGATTGCGGACCGTGCGCATGGCATGCCACACCCTGCCAGCTTCCTGTAATTTCGGTGACGAACGCCTGCAACCTGGGCTGCCCCATCTGTTTTACCTACAATCGTCCCGACCGGACCTATTTTATGTCCGTGGAGGAAATGGAACGAACCGTTGATTGGATCATTGCATCCTCCGATCGAGTCGATTTGATCAATATCACGGGGGGGGAACCGACCCTCCACCCTCGAATCCTCGACCTCCTGCGCTGCTGCAAGCGGCCTGAGATCGGCCGGATCACGATGAACTCCAATGGTCTCCGCCTCGCAGAAGATCCCGACCTTTGCGAACAACTGGCCGCGTTAGGTGCCTATGTCATCCTCTCCTTCAATACCTTCGATCCCAAGACAGCCCTCCTTCTTCATGGAAAGGATGTTGTGGAAGAGAAGCTTCAGGCCATTGAAAACCTCACCCGGGCAGGGGTCAAGATAACCCTTCTTTACGTGATGATGCGCGATACGAATGAGAATGCCCTTGCGGGGATCCTTGATTTGATAAGGACCAACGATCAGATCTTGAGCCTCACGGTTCAGACCATGACCTATACGGGCCAGGGGGGTGGCTATTGGCCCCTTCGTCAACCTATCCCCGTCGATGAGGCGGCACGCATGGTGTGCCAGCAGTCCGGTGGTGCATTTGTCTTCTCGGATTTCCTCCCGCGACCGTCGAGCCATCCGTTGTGCTATCTGACATGTTATGTGCTCAAGTCAGGGCGGACCTTTCTGCCCTTTGCAAGGTTCGCTCCCGCCGAGAAGATCCTTTCCCTCATGAAAGACTCCTATCTGATCCGCCTTGGCGACGAGGAGGATTTTTTCAGGGAGGCCATCAACCGGCTCTATTCGGAGGGGAAAACAGAGCCCTTGAAACTATTTCGGGAATTGATCGAAGCGCTCTATCCTCGCAACCGGGACATCAGCATCTTTGAGCGTCAGCGGCTTGCGGAGTCGTCGGTTCGTACCATTTACATTCATGCCCATATGGATGAGGACACCTTCGACTGCTCCCGTGCCATGCTCTGTCCGGACCTCGTGCCGGCAGAACCGGGCAGGCTGATCCCGGCCTGCACGTATAACCTTTTCTACCGGATGAAGGATGAGAGGTTTTATGTTAACCGATAAAGATAAAGCGAAGCGGAAAGCAGAGAGGGATGCGCTCCAAACCTACTGCAAAGGCAGCCAGAATCGTCCCTTTGTTCTGGAACGCAACGATGCCTATTATGTCTGCGAGGTCCTCTTTCCGTCCATCCTTGACCACATCCGAATCCCCATTCGGTGTCTGATGGTGGGCATCGTGAATGCAGTACCCATTTCGGCTCTTAAAGCTCTTCTTCTACCGCGTGCTTGGAATGAAGATCGGGAAGGGAGTCTATATCGCTCCTGAGGTATTGATGGATCCGCTCTACCCGTGGCTGATCGAACTCGAAGATGACTGTTTTCTCGGAATGGGATGCAAGATCTTCACCCATGAGTACACCGCGACCTACTTCAGGATAGGTCGTGTGCGGATCGGAAGAGGTTCGGTCATCGGAGCCTACTCGATCATACGCTCCGGAGTGACGATTGGAGAAAGAGTGACCGTGGGGTTCAACAGTTACGTCAATAAAGATATTGGCGATGGCGAGACCGTGGGCGGCGTTCCAGCCAACCCTTTAAGACGGAGTCCGGGAAGAGGATAATGGGGTTTCTTGTAAATTATCTGGAAAACGTCGTGTCCCTTGGATTCCGAAGAGAGCCCGCCCGCCCTCTCCTCTTCTCGTACTATGTCACCCATCGCTGTGAGCTGAACTGTCGCTATTGCTGCGATGGGGATGGAAAACGGTTCAAAGAGGATCCCGTCCCCGAACTCTCGGTGGATGAAGCGGCCAGGCTCTTCTCTGTCGTTAGAAGGGCTTGTGACACATTGGATATCACGGGTGGGGAGCCGATGGTGCGGGAAGACCTGGAAGAAATACTTGCCTGTGCCCGCCAGATGGGATTCAGAACGGTTCTCAACACAAAAGGGATCGGGTTGAACGATCGACCCGACGTCATGCGACTTACCGATGTCCTTGTTCTCAGCCTCGATGCCATGGACCCGGAAGCTCTCTCAGAAGTGATCGGACGGCCAAAGGCGACGGCTGAGAAGATCATCGAGGCCGTTCATTTCGCCCTCTCCAAGAGAAAGGAGACCGGAACAAAGCTTGTCTTCACTGCTGTCGCCACCCCCGCCAACCTGACCGGAGTATGGGAAGTACTCCGCTTTGCTTCAAAACATTCCGTTGCCTTTAATGTTTCTCCGGAGATCGTTGGCACCACCGTCCATTCGAAGCTTCGCGATAATTCCGATTACGATCATCTGATTGCAGAGGTGATCATGGCGAAGAGAGAAGGGTCGGGGATCCTTGGGGTCCCGCGTTATCTTCAGAGGATCCGGGATTTTGGCCCCTTCCGTTGCTACCCCCTTCTGATGCCGACGATCAGACCGGACGGGAGGATGTATTATCCTTGCCTTGAAAGCAAACGAGCTGAGGTCAGCCTCCTCGAGGCGGGAAGTTATCCCACGGCCTTGAAGGCAGCCCGTGAACGTGCTGGAGATCTCCCGGACTGCAAGGATAGCTGCCATCTCTTCTGCCATATGGCGATCTCCCTCTATCAGCGACATCCTTTTTCTGCGCTGGGGGAAATCAAACAGTGGAGGATAAAATGCTGAGGCAGATTTCACAGGAACTCCATTACCAGCACCGATCCTTGAGGTTGGGTCTCGCTTTCTTCCGCCGCCGCTTGCTCCATTGCAATCTACAGGTGACTTACCGTTGTAATTTTCACTGTCAGATCTGCGACTTCTGGAAGGAACCTCACGATCCCTCCGATGAACTGACGGTGGAGCAGATCCAGAGGATTGGCAAAAACCTCAACCGTTTGGGCACCCTGGTCATCTCCCTTGGCGGAGGTGAGCCACTCATCCGCCAGGATCTCTATCAGGTGATCGCCGTGCTCAATAAAACCAACCATTTCCCAATCCTCATCACGAACGGTTGGTTCGTGAATGAAACCATAGCCAAAGACATCTTGCGGGCGGGTCTGCAAGAGATCTCGGTTTCCGTCGACTACGCGGATCCGGCCAAACACGATGCCCAACGCGGGCGCGTCGGTGCTTGGGATCGTGCCATCAAAGCGCTTGAGCTGCTCAACCGTTATCGTCCTGACCGCCGTCATCGAGTCCACATGATCACGGTGCTGATGGACGACAACCTTGAGGAAATCGAACCCCTCCTCCAGCTCTGTCGAGATCTCGGGGTGACTTACTTCATCAACCTCTATTCCTCCGGCCGTGGAACAAAACCATGCCGTGCGCCAGACGGAAACGTTAGCGATAAACTCCTGGAGCTCAAAACCAGGTACCCTGAGTTCATCTCGTTGACATCCTACGTGGGGCAGTTCGATCAAGCGATCGCTGAAGGCGGTATCGGCAACTGCCACGCGGGAACTCTCACGTTTAATATCGGAAGCCGGGGCGAGGTCTCACGGTGTATCGATACGATCGACGAGCCGGTTGGGAACATTTTGACGGACGAGATCACAGACCTCCGCGACCGACTTCAAACGGCGCAGGAAAAGGGAAGCTGCGCGCATTGTTGGACCTCATGCCGGGGCTCTGTCGAGTCTTTATACAAGCCGCCACGAGTCCGCCAGTTCCGGGAGTTCTGTGTCTCGGTGAAGAGGCATTGATGGAAACTCTGGGGATGACTCAATCGACCTGCAGCGTCTGCCGCGCCGTCATTCCCGCTAAGATCGTCACGGACGGACAGGAGTGTTTACTTCCATAAGTTCTGCCACGACCATGGCGAATCCCGCATCTTAATCTTCGGTGATCTTCCTCAATTACCTCCGAACGCTCAGATATGTGAAACCGGCGTGGGAACCCAAGACGTTCGTGGGCGACGCCAGGGCCAGGTGTCCGGAGGGGTGCGGGTTCTGCGAGCGGCATGAACAGCACCTCTGCATGCCAATCATTGAGATTACGAATCGGTGTGACCTGGTCTGCCCTGTCTGCATCAATGCGTCAGGCAGAGAATTCGACGGGAACTTCAACTCCATGGGATCTCTCGCTTCATGAGTTCCGCACCTTCTCGATGTGATCCTTGAAGCAGAGCGCCAGGTCGATGTCCTCAATCTATCAGGCGGTGAGCCGCTTCTTCATCCGCGGCTCCTTGATATGATCGACGAAGCCCTGTCAAGAAAGGAAATCGTTCGGGTCAGCCTCTCCACCAATGGTCTTCGATTCCGAGACGAACCCCGCCTCCTTCAGGAACTCCACAGGCGTCACGTGGTCATCTCACTGCAATTTGATGGCTTCAATGAAACGATCTACGAGACCCTTCGCGGAAAACCAATGCTTCGGAAGAAACTTGAGATCCTTGACATGCTGAAAGATTGTGGGATAACGACGTCGCTGACTATGACCGCTGGCGGAGAGGTGAATGACGACCAGTTCCCCCCAATGCTCGATTATCTCTTCGGACATGACCATGTGGTCAGTCTGATGGTGCAACCTGTAGCTTTTGTGGGCCGCGGAGGCGCCATGCCACAATAAGGTCAAACGCCTCACGGTTCCCGATGTCGTCCGCCTCCTCGAGAAAGCAGGCCATCCAGCCGTCAAGGCAGATGACTTTGTGCCTCTGCCCTGCAGCCATCCCCTCTGCTTCAGCCTGGCCTTCTATCTCATGCTCGACAGCGGAGGCGTCGTCTCCGTAAGCAGGCTTACAGATGCCGCAACGCTGATGGATTCTCTCTCGAACCGTGTTGTTTTTGGACTCGATCTGGATGAACACGAAAGGCTGAAGCAAATGATCTACGACCTCTGGAGCGGGCCGTCAGGAGCGGTTCCGGAGAACAAGGCGGTCCTCGAGACGCTTCGCAATATCCTCAAAAAGATGTCCCAGACCTGCTGCGGTCCTTTTAATCCACGACAGGCCTTCACGCTTGCAGAGCGAAAGGTAAAGTCGATCTTCATCCATGCGTTCCAGGATGCGGAAACCTTTGATCTGACTCGGGTCCGGCGGTGCTGCCAGGCCTATCCGCAGCCCGATGGGAAACTTATTCCTGCTTGTGTCCACAACGTCCTGGGGAGGGAAAGGCGGTGAAGATCCTTTGGGTCATTTGCCCGAGCTGCTACGCCGGGCATCTTCTGAAGAGGAGAGCGATGATTTTCTATACGCGGAATACCTATCTCGATCATAACGCGACAACGCCCGTTGCGAAGGAAGTGCGAAGAGCGATGGAACGTGTACTCAAGAAGATCCCCGGAAATGCATCGTCCCTTCACACCCATGGACGGACCGCACGCGGGCTGGTGGACCAGGCCCGGAGATCGGTTGCTGCGCTTCTCGGATGCCCACCCGAACAGGTGATCTTTACTTCCGGTGGAACCGAGGGAAATAATGCAGTGATCAAAGGCGTGTTTGCCGAATCCGGGAAGGGCCATATCATTACATCAAAGATCGAGCACGAATCCGTTCTCGGAGCGTGCGAACAGGTGGAGAAGATGGGTGGAGAGGTCACCTACCTCTCCGCCGGCAGAGACGGGCTCGTCCGCCTCGAAGATGTGAAGGCCGCCATTCGCCCGGACACGATCCTGGTCTCGATCATGCACGGCAATAACGAGACCGGCGCGATTCAGCCAGTCGAGGAGATCGGACGGATCTGCCAAAGTACCGGAATTCCATTTCATACCGATGCCGTTCAGACGTATGGAAAGATCCGGACGAATGTGGATGAACTGGGTTGCGAATTCCTCACGCTGACAGCGCACAAAATCAACGGTCCCAAGGGAGCAGGGGCCCTCTACTGGCGCGGTAAGACGAAATGGAACCCTCTGGTCTATGGGGGCGACCAGGAACAAAAGCTACGGGCGGGCACGGAAGGCGTTCACCAGATCGTGGGTCTGGGTGCGGCAGCGGATTTGGCACGAGGTCGAATGGAACAGGAACTGCCCAGGCTCTGGGAACTTCGGAGACAACTTCTTCAGGGGCTGAGAAAGATCGTCCCCGATATCCGGGTCAATGAAGCGCCTCCGGACCGGCAGCTTCCTGGGACCATCAATCTTACTTTTCCGGGAAAGGAGGGCGTTCGAATTCTGGCCGGCCTCGACTGTTATGAGATCAGCGTATCGATCGGGTCAGCTTGCACCGCCGACCGGGTTGAGCCTTCCCACGTGCTCCTGGGAATGGGACTGAGTGAGAAGGAGGCCCTTTCGTCGATTCGCATCAGCATGGGGACAACGACAAGACCTGCAGATGTCCGCTACTTGCTGGCAGTCCTTCGAAGAAGTCCTGAAAGGTGACCCTGCAGGCTTTTCGTACCTTGATCCCCAGCACCTTACCGAAGAGCGAATCCGTTCCGAGAAGACCTTTCTGATCGATCTTCGGTTTCCCTACGAGCGGATGCTGTCTCCCACCATTCCTGGCGCAGCAGGAGTGGTCGCATATCTATTTTGAGAGATATCTGAAGCGGATACCCTGGGACAAAGAGGTGATCATGATGTGTGGCACCGGAATCTTTTCCTTCTCGGCGGGATACCGACTTGCCAGAGCGGGTCATCCGGCTGTTCGGGTCGTTTACGGCGGGTATGCGGCGTGGCACGGCCTTTACCCTGAACTCATTCACCGCTTAAGAGGGGGACCGCCTTCGGGTTAGGGCAACCGCATCGTATCCGCTGGTCAGACGAAACGATATCCGGCGGGCCGCTTTTTTCCTATACCAGGAATGGAATAAACCTGTATCGCACCCGCTTCATGTATTCCCGATACTCCGGCTGCTGAATGAGAAATCGCTCTTCAAGGATCGCCCGGTAGACGTAACATGCTGTCGAGATAATGAAAACAAGCACGGTAAAAAGGTTGAAGTGACTCATCAGGAAGCCCACACGCAGGAGGATATCGGTCGCATACATGGGATGCCTGACGATCCCGTAAAGACCACGCGATTTCAGTCTGCGGAACGCGATCAGGATGCCGAAACTGCGTCCGAGGTTTAACAGCGTAGCGACGCCGAGCACATTCGCGCAAAAAATGACCACCTGCGAGATCTGCTTTGCCACCTGGGGCCCCGTTGCCGGTTGTCCCATAAACGCTGCTCCGGAACAGAACGCAATGATCGCAATCGCTTGATGCAAGAGGTTTGTCTGAATCAACTGATGGGGTTTACGAATGAGAAAGATAACGGCGAGCAGCAGACTTTGAATGGTAAAACTGATTTCCACATACCCGAGCGTCCCCTTAAGATGGTATTGGTAAGTCTGCCAGATCCCCCACCCGGCGAAATTGAGAAATAGGTAGATATTAAGAAGGGATTGCCAGTGTTTTTTGAAAAACGCTTCCAATCGATTTTCGTTCCGATAGGATACCGCAGGCTAAAGCTTGCAGCTACAAAGAGAATATCACAATACAACGTCCTGAGTCACGCCTGACTGCTTAACCACCCGTTGCATCAATAAAAATCTAGAAACCGCATTTTCATTTCAACCTCAGGGTTGAATTACGGGATCAGTGGCGACAGCGCATGGGCAAGCCGGATTATTTCAGGGCCATTCAACCAACTTGACGCGGATACATGCGATAGCAGCGATGTCAACACCAACCGGTGGTCTTTGTTGCGATGGCACGTCTCAAGTTCAGAGAAAAGGCGTTCTGCCTGCGCCGCCGGAACAACTTGATCGTGCCGGTCGTGAATGAGCGTCACCGGACAGTCGAGATGCTCCAGATTGCCAGCGGGGGAAAGTTTCTTGAGCACCTCCGGCTCCTGGAAAACGCTTGAATACTTCCGTATCGAGGTCATGGAGATAGCGAATCATAAAAACGTCGTTTTTCTTCCAAAGACGCTTCGGAACAATATCGGTCGAGCAGCATTTCGATTTCCTGCCAGACCTCCTGAGAAAAAGCAACAGCATCCCGTCGCCCATAAAGAAAGACAAGCCGTTGATGGATGGCCTCGTCCCATTCCGTGTCGCTCTGTGGCTCGCGTTCCAGGTTCAGGGCATATCCTTCCAGAACATCTGATAAGTTATGATACGCGCCGAGCGTGATGACCCACGGAATGTGCTTTGATACTTCGAGGTGACCCGCCACGATGAGCGCGTAACTTCCGCCAAAACTAAACCCAATCAACCCCACCGGCTGGTGAATCGTGTCGGCGGTGAGGGCCACGACGTTTGCGAGTTCGTCCAGGTCGGATGTCTCCCATCGACAGGATGCCAGTCCCCCGAGGGTCGGGACCACACAGGTGGTCCCAAAGTGCGCCGCGGTGCGGGCAAAGTGGATCAGTCGTGGGTCCTGTCCGCCTTTGAGGGTCACCCCGTGGACAGCAACGCAGGCAGCCAATGTTCTATGTTGATGCTGGTAGACCGACCATGCGCGTCCCCGATGAAGAGCATTCCTGATGTTCTACAACCGAGGGATCTGGAGGGCGCTGGTTTCCCCTCCATGCTAACCGCGCCAGAAAAGCGTGCGATTTGATGAGTCTCAATAATCCCATGGGATCAGTGCGTGATGCGTTCTCCGCCGCGATGGACGACATTATACGCGCATGTGGGCATCAGTCTTCCATCCGCGAGCATCGTGCGGCTGATGCACATTTTGGCGCGCCCGATATCGAAGTTCAATCCATCCATGTAGGAATGGACGAGCACCACCTTGACCAGGTTTTGACTGCGGGCTTTGAATTCCTCGAGAGAGAGTGCGCCCGCAACCGGAAATAACATATCAATGAGATGGCGAATCGCCGCCAGTCCCTTTACCGTATCCGGATCCTTCTTCCCGCTGGCCCAAAGTCTATTGACCACATCGCGGAAGAGACTCTCAAGTTCGGCGTTCAACACCAAAAGCGCTTTATTCGAGATGAGGGCTTGATAGTCTAGAGGGTCTAAGAACCGTTTCAGCGGAATGAACCCGCCGTCAGGCAGAGGCAGATGGTAAGCAATCTGCAGACATTCAGGATGCGAGAAGGACACGGGAGAAAAATCCGAAGCCAAAATCGTTCCACCGGTTTGCGCCTCCAGGCGGATCAGGACATCCTGGGCGGTGATGCGGTGTTCTCTGCCATGGTCGAAACGGCTGCCTTTGCCTATATAAGCCATGGTCGCAATATCCAGCGTGCCAATGGAGGGATCCGTTAGAAACATTTCGTAGAGTTTGCCAAGTTCGTGGTCGTTGATTCCGCCAACGATGGTTGGGCAAAGTCCGACTTTCGAGCCGGCGGTTTTGAGGACCGTCAGCGCCCGTCTCTTCTCGTCCAAAAGAGCTTTTCCTCTGAGCGTCGAGTAGATGCCGTCCGAGAAGCCATCCCATTGCAACACGACATAGAGGTTTTCTTTCGCCATTCGGCTGGCAAAGTTAGGATCGCCGGCAATCCGCTGGCCATTGGTGTACACCCAGATGTCTTCGAATCCAAACTGTTTGAGCAGTCTCACAAGATCGAAGAAATGAGGGTGCACGGTTGGTTCTCCGCCACCCAACGTCACGATTTGCCCTGGTCCGGCATAGGCCAGAATGGCTTTTACCATGGATTCCATCTCGGCAATGGATACGAAATGGCCGTGTTTGTCAGGACTTCCAAGACAGATTGGACAATTGAGATCACAGGCATTGGTAATCTCAAAGAGGAAGAAGGCTGATTTCTGCCGGTGTCCAGCACATTCTCCGCAGTCCAGAGGACATCCTTTGGCCATGACGGTCTGCCGGCTCGCCGGCGTAACCGTCTGAGCGGAGAAGGACTGTAAGCTCCGTAACCAATCGTAATCAGCAGGCGATGCGCGTTTTAAAAGAACCGTGATCTGGACAAAACTTCTCATGATGTACCCCTTGTTCATCCTCAACCAGGTCGGCCGTCAGTAAGCGGTGGCAGACCGGGCAAATACTTGCACGCGACTGATGAAAAATGCGTTTCATTTTCGCCCCTCCAAGAGTTTCTTAACTTTTCAGGGTATGTTATCCCGGATCTTTCATAAGAGTTTATCCATGTCCGTTTTTGCGACTGGCGGTTATCTCACACTCCCGGTTTTTTGATTCGAGCCGGTTTTGCGCGTACCGGCGTCGTGATAGATGTCTGGCACACCCTCAACGGTTCTAACTGAGATGAGGTTCTCAGTTGCGCGTAAGTCGAATTCGACTCACACAAATGAAGGTCCACCGCTTCCGAATCCGCTGTTTCGCCGTCAAGGTAGAGGGTATACCCTCTACGATTCTGTCCAGAATGACTCTCAGACGTCAAGAAGTATTTCAAACTCAGGATGCCGCTTTTACGGACTGCTCTCACAACCTCGTCTTCAGTAAGCCAATCGCCTCCCAGGTCAAAGCTCCGGCAATCGCGTCCGTGAATTTTTATGACGGGCGGTCTGAGGCTGATGAGAGAAACCACGTCACCGGTTTGATAGTTCCACAGTCCGCCCGGAGTTGTAACACAGAGCTTATACTTCTGGTTGAGAGCCACGGTTCCAAGGCCTGCGATTTGGCCTTTTCTGTCCATGGGAAGAAACGTAAAGAACACTCGTCGATAATTTAGCAGAAATACTCCTGCAGATTGGGGCAGACCATACGTCCCTTCATTCGAGCCATAGACATCCACCACAGTAGCATTCGGGAAGGCTGACTTATAAAGGTGGGCTTGGTCTACCGCCCAGTAACCACAATTGAAGACAATTTGCACGTCAGGTAGCACGATGTCTGTGGCGAGGGTAAAGGCAACGATTTCTATCGGATTGCCGGCAATTACCGTGACCCGGTGACGGAGTGCAAGGTCTGCAAGCCGAGTGAAATTGGGAGGTTCTTCCTGCTCAGGAAGATCCTTGTAAGTGGGAAGAAACCTGCTCCTGAAGGTTTGTAAATAGGCAAAGGGTGTACCTTCGGCATAGACTGTCCATCGACCCAAGGGCCGTCCCTTTCTGGGGCCAATATACAATGTCTTGCCATGCTGCCAGGACAGAGAGCCATGCTGCAAGCCGCCAAGGAGCGCCGCGTCGACCGCCGTACTCCGTGTGCTTCTGAGGATCGCACGACTCAAGGGAATCAGTTTCGGCATAGCCTCCGTTCCTGATGTCATTTCGAAGCACTCGGGTCTGCCCGCAAAGAGCACATCGTCTTCACCTGCGATGATTGCCTCGATACTCGTTCGGAAATCATCGTAAGATTTTGGCGGCACCCGCTCCAGAAAATCCTGGTTTTTTTGAATCGAGGCAAAATCGTGCTCCTTGCCGAAGGCTGTTTCTGCGCTCCTCTTCACCAGTCGAAGCAAAAGCTTCTTCTGGGAAACGAGCGGATCAGCATTCAAGAGCTGCCACTTCCGTAACGTGGCAAGAGCCAAAAGAAACCGGTTTTCGATAGCCATTGGATTTGCTTCAGAGTGGCCAAGGAACGTCTGTCTTTCGGAGAGGAGTCTACTTTTTCCCGGATGGCATGTCAACCTTTTTCTGGAAACGAAAGTCGACAAACCTCCCGCTGGCAAAACCCTCCCTTGGTCAACCCCAGTGACCGAGAAGTGAGAAGGTTTTTTTGCTTGACAAAGATTCATGGGATTGTTTAGAAATTCGGTGAGGCACTCGCATCAGAAAGGCGATGATCTCTCTTCGAGAAAGGAGTACACCATGAAGGTCTTCAAGTCGGAAGAGTATATTAAGATGAAGAACCCAACCCCCGGGCAGCCTTACCGGCCGGAGATTCTTACCCAGGAGCATCAGGCGAAGAATCTGGGAGGGATGTTCGGTCTCCTGGTGGCGGGTAGCCAGGTGCCTTATCATTACCACAACTACCGGGAGTCAATCATCATTGTCATCAGCGGGGAAGCGACGGAAGTCGTCGAAGGCAAGGAGTTTCCGATCAAGGCTGGCGATGTTTTATTTATTCCCTCGGGTGAGAAACATACGACCATTAACAGGTCCAAGCAGGATTTTCGATATCTGGAATTCTTCACCCATCCGCCCATCGGCGCCGATTTCGTCGAAGTGAAATAAAAGAAACTTTTATCTCACCGCGGAGACGCGAAGATCGCAGAGAGAATCTGCTTTTGATCCAATCGGGAGATGGCGATTGGACCAAAGACCGTTTTCTTCGAGAGTCAGGTTGTCGCAGGACGCCCTTTTCGTGAGGGACAAGCCATTTTGATTTGCGGCCGTCTCCCCGCAAATCAAAAGTTCCTTTCTCAGCGTTCTCTGTGCCTCTGCGGTGAATTCATGTCTCTTTCAAGAGGCTGCGTCGATAGCAAAATTCAAATTATGAGAGCGGCTCTTCCGGTGATTTTATTCGCTAAGATCATCTGGTGGGCCGTCTCGGCCTCCTCTAAAGGGAACGTCCTCGTCACAACGGGTTTGATTTTGCCTTGTTGAACAAGCTTCACGGCGTCAATCAGTTCTGCCATGGAGACGTATCGAGATCCGTGGACCTCAAGCCCTTTCTGCAACACGACCAGGGGATCGAGCCGAAAGCTTGGATCCACCTTGAAGACACTTGACGGCCGATATCCGAGGATGACGAGCTTTCCAGCCCTAGCCAGGCTTTCAAATCCCGCCTGCAATGTTTGAGAAGAAGCAACAAAATCGAGGACAGCTTCGGCGCCTTTACCGTCTGTCAGCCGCAAGACTTCTTGCGCCAGATTGTTTTCCTTGGTATCGATGATCTCATCGGCCCCTAGTGTCTTCGCCCTCTCAAGCTTCTCTCTTGAGATATCAGCGGCAAGGACCCTGCCTCCGCAGAGTCTTGCCATCTGCACGGCATGAATCCCCACACCCCCTCCGGCGCCAATGACAAGGACCGTATCTCCGGGTCCCACGTTTGCTTCCTCCCGGCAAGCATGGAGCGGTGTGGCGATCGCGTCTGAGATGATGGAGGCTTCTGTAAAAGGAATCGATTCGGGCAGAGGACAGAGATTGAGGGCCGGGGCGCACATATACTCGGCATAACCTCCGTCGCAGGCCATGCCGACGTACCCTCTCCAATTCTCGCAGAGGGTTTCCCGCCCGCTTCGGCAGAATTTGCAAACTTTGCAGGTCAGGTAGAAATGGCAGACCACCCGATCCCCAATTTTAACATTGCTCACTTCACTGCCGATCTCGACAATCTCTCCCGCGACTTCATGCCCTAGGATTCTCGGATATCGGGTGACGAGTCCCGGAGTGTTTTTCATGATGATGATCGTCAATCCCACTCCTGCGGCCCTGACCCGGATCTTTGCCTCGCAAGGACCTACACGGGGTTCGTCCACCTCGTTGAATGTGACCGGACCTCCCAACTCATGAAGAAGCATCGCTCTCATTGGTTTCCCTCCACCCTTTCTTCATCAACCTCCTGCTCAAGCCGAGCGAACCGTAAAGGTGATCTCATCCCCATCGACGGAAACGTAATTTGTTTCGAGCTCTCTCAAGGGAAGCGACGTTTCTCCCGTTCACGAGAACGACGCAGCCCTCCTGCAGGGAGAGATCGTCCTTGAGAAATCGTCTCCAGGGTCCTTCATGATGTCTTTGGAGGGAGGCGAGCACGTCTCGCAGCGTGGCGGATTCAAGGTCCAAAGTGATCGGCCGTTTTAAAGAAAATTCCGTTCCGAATACGTTAGTGATGATTGTCATGAATGGAGAACGTTTCTCTTCTTGACCGGAGCGTGCCCCGTCCCGCCAAAGCGGGATAGGCGGGGTTAAGGGGCGCAATATGAATGAAATTTCCTTTGCTCACATTCTGTTCGCCACTGGCGTGCCCGGGAAGCTCTTCGACATGCTCAGAGCCGGGAGCTTTCGTCGAACGGCCCCGCCCTGTGGGCGGCGAGCTTCAATTTCAGAGTTGATGCTTCTTGAGGGTCTCTTCGGTCGGGATTCCCGAGACATCCCATCCCCTCAAGGCATAGTATTCGTCGATCATCTGGTTGAGGTTTTCTTCGCCGATAAACTGTCCTTTGGCCGGTCCGTCGGGAAGGGGTTCGTTGAGCGTCCGGTAGGGAAGCGTATCGTCTTCCCGCGTGAATCCCTCCCTGTTGTTGAACATCCGGATGAGCGTTTCAATGCGGTCGGCGATCTTCAGGAAGTCTTCTTTTGAAACGGACTCTCCGCTGGCAGCATGGTAATACTCAGAATAGACATCCAGCGACATGGGAACGAACTTGGCGGGCATATCGCAAACCAGCAAGGAATGAAGGACGCAGTTTTCATCGTACAATTCTTTGATCATGGCCGCCTTGCCTTCGATGGTGTAAGGAGGATAACCCCCGAGAATCTCTTTTGCAGGAGGCCAGGCCCTTCGATGGCAGGCCCCTCTCGGGCTCACGGCATAGGAGAGTCCCGATCCGAAAGCACCTCTGGGTTCATAAGCAGGAAACTCCAATCCCCTTGACGTGCATCGCAAATCGTTCGGAGTCGTTGCCCACGTAGCGCGGCGACAGCTCCTCACTCCTTCCGCTAGGATGTCCCCAAAACCCTGTCGCATGGCTATTCATTTCAACGGCCGCGAGGCTGGCATCGGCATCTCCAAAACGGATTTCCAAACCCTCTGTCTGGCTTGAGGAGATCAATTCCCTTTCGAAACATTCCATGACAAAGGCAATGATGTTGCCCGCCGAAATCGTATCGATTCCCAGTTTGTCGCAGAGAATATTGGCCTGCATGACGACGGGAAGACAGTCAATGAGCTGATTCGATCCAAACATGCCCAGGGTCTCATATTCCGGCCCTTCGAGGGTGATGCCTTTGTATTTGCCCTCAGAGACTTCGGTGACCAAGCTGCAATGTATGAAACAGGAGAGACAGGCCTTATGGCTCTTGAGGCTCTTATAGACGCCGACGGAATCGATTTTCTCCAAGGCCTTCTCCCAAGTACCGAAGCGAAAATTCATCGTAGGCAGAATTCCACCTACGTGGGTTACGTTCAGGGTCAGAGGGGTCCCGAACTTCATTCTGGCCTGAGCCACGGGGCTTTTCAGTGCGATCCGGTAGTTTTTGCGGTTCAGATCGACGATCGCCTGGCGATCAAAGGTCTCAACGCTTTTGTCTCCCTTGACCACAATGGCCTTGAGGTTCTTTGAGCCCATGACCGCTCCCACGCCACCCCTCCCGGCCTGGCGGTAAAGGTCGCTGTTGATGCAGGCGAACTTGACCAGCTTCTCGCCCGCCGGACCGATCGATGAGACCCCTGCGGACGGATTTTTCTCCATCTCTTTCAGCATCCGCTCCGTTTCGAAGCTGTCTTTTCCCCAGAGGAAACGTGCGTCTCGGATTTCGATACCCTTGCCGTCCATCCTGAGATAGCAGGGATGATTGGATTTCCCGCGGATCACCAGGCCATCGTAGCCTGCCTTCTTTAATTCCACCGATATCCTTCCGCTGGAATAGCTATCGCACCAACCCTGAGTCAGCGGTGATTTGGTGACCACGACGAATTTGGAGGAACCGGTAACATAGGTTCCTGTGAGCGGTCCGGTCAAAAAGAAGAGCAGGTTCTCCGGAGAGAGGGGGTCTGTCTTCGGTGGCAGCATATCATAGAGAAGCTTGATTCCTAACCCTCTCCCGCCCAGGTATTTCTCATACAATTCCTTCTTGACGGGGAGTGTTTTGGACTTCCCTGAAGTCAGATCTATCTCTAAAAGTCTCCCGCAAATTCCTTTCATCATTGCCTCTTTGAAGAAAATTACTCAATGTTTAACTATAAGATATCATCTATCGCTGCGCCAATATAGGCGCACCTTCGTAAGCTTTGGAGCCCGGTTGTTTGTCCCGTTTTTCCCTTCCTTCGTCCGGTTACGGCACTGTCTCCATTTATCTCTTTCTCATCCCGGGAGAAGTCCGTTTTCCTTTTCTCGATAATCCGGCCATTTCTTCATAGATCTTCATGACGGCCGTGGCATCCTCCCGGTCCCAGCCATTGTAATGGGCCTTCAACAGGAGCTGCTGATAGAGCGCTCCCACTGGAAGCATAACGCCCAGTCGCTTCGCTGTTTCCATTGAGAGGGCCAGATCCTTGTTGGCGATGATCACAGGGCCTTTCGGGGAAAAAATGCCGCTGAGCATATCCCTTCCACGCGAGATAAGGAGATCGCTTGAGGCAGCCCCTGAGGTGATTACATCGAACAACACATCAGGCCTGAGGCCCGCCTTCATGCCCAGCACCAACCCCTCAATCGCAGCGGCCTGATTGAGGTACAAAGTATGATTGATGACAAGCTTTAATGTCGCCCCGTCCCCCATCCTTCCGGCATACACCGACTTTTTGCCGATTTGATCCAGAACGGGCTTGATCCTCTCGAAGACGGATCGCTTGCCCCCTGCCATGAAGACCATATTTCCCATCCGGGCTTGAGCAGAAGATCCGGAGATGGGAACGTCCATCCATTCGATCCCCTTTTGGGCGAGCCTCTCCCCCATCGCCCTGCTCTCCCAGGGGGGGGGAGGTACTGGTGTCCAACACGATCAGACCCTTTTGCGCGCCCGCAGTTATACCGTCTTTCCCCTCAAGCGCCTCAAGAACCGCGTTCCAGTTAGGGAGGGAGAGTATTACGAGGTCGGCTCCTCTTGCCGCTTCTTTTGGAGAATGCGCTGTCTTCAGCCCGAGGGGAACCAGATTGGCAACTTGCTTCTTCACGATATCAAAACCCTTTACCGGATAGCCTGCCTTCATCAGCAATGTGGCAATCGGTGTCCCCATCAGGCCGAGGCCGATGACCGAGATTTTCCTGATTTCCATGAAATTCACTTCCTCCTTCTCAACGTGGGCGTTTGTCGCCTGCCTGTCAGACTTTTAGATCCACCGGTTTCCCGGTGCGAGCTGAATCAATGGCCGCCCGAATCAATGCCAGGGCGACCAGGGCCCCCTGTCCGTCCGTTTCGGGTTTTTTCCCGGTGCGGATACAGTCGGCGAATTCATCGATCTCTTCGAGGATCGGATCGCCGATCGGGAAGGAAATGTTTTCGGGTTTATCCTTGGTCTTGCCGATGAGCTGCAGGACGGTATATTTGTCAACGACCGGCCAGATCCGGAGGTACTCTTCAAGAGGCGCGTTGGGGAGAGCGAGGTTGCAGAAGAGCTGGGCATCGGTTCCATAAACATAGATCCAGTTCGTCCTGGGCGTCACATAACTGGACCCGATATAGCCCAGAGCGCCTGACTCGAATTGGAAAGTCGTCATGGTCACGTCCTCCACATCCGCACGGGTATAGAGCTTATTGAAGAAGGCGAAGACCTTCTGAATAGGCCCGAAATAGTAGTTCAGTGTGTCGGCATGATGGACCCCCATGGTCATCAGGGCTCCTGCAGGACAGCCCGAGTCGTCTCCGCGCCATCGCCATTTATCGGGTGTCAATTCAAACCCCATCCTTCCGGAGAAATTGGATTCCACCATGACAGGCTTCCCGATGGCCCCCTGATCGATTAACTCCTTGGCTTTTCGAAATCCGGATACCCGTCGTATATCGTGGCCGGCCAGCAAAACCACCCCCGCCTTCTGGCAGGCTTCGATCATCTTTTTTCCGTCGGCCAACGTGTTGGCAATGGGCTTGTCGACAAAGACGTGTTTCCCATGTTGAGCCGCCAGCACGGCATGCTCGGCATGGACGGCATTCGGCGTGACAAGGAGAACGCCTTCCACGTCATCCCGCTTCAGGACGTCTTCAAAACTCTTCTCCTGATCGCATCCGTGCTTCTGGCTGAAGGCCAGCCGCTTTTCGGGCGTTCTTGCATAGCAGGTGACCAGTCTCGCCTTCTTGCTTCTCAGGACGGTGCTGCCGATGATGCCGCCCCAACCTCCAATACCGATGAGAGCCATCCCTACCTTGTCCTGTTTCGCCATGGAAACTTCCTCCTTTGCTATTCGAATTTCCCCGGGTCCAGCAAGATTTTAACCATTTAGGATTTTTCTTGTCAAACCCATTTTGCTTCAGGTCCAAGAAACTCCCATTCACCCGAACCGCAGAGGCACTTAGATTTCTTACTTCCTTGAACCGGGAAACGCGGGTACCGCCACGGTTGAAAAATGATTGGATATCGGCTTATAATGCTCGTGATTCCGAAACGATGATCAATCCTTCCTGTCAACCCGCCTCGATGACGGTTTCAGAGAAGAGAGTAAGCGAGTTGATCAAAGGGAGTCAAAATTTCCGAGGAGGTCTTGAACATGCCATTTTTTAAGTGGAGCGAGATGAAAGCGGATTATATCACCCCCAGTTATTCCCGCGCCCACGGACCGGCAATCAAAGGTGAGAAGATCGAGGTGGCCTTGATCCACTACCCGGCCGGAACGGTGGCGAAGCCTCACACTCACCCGAACGAGCAGGTCCAGGTCGTGATGAAAGGGAAGGCGAAATATCGGGTGGGGAAAGATGAGAAGGTTCTGGGGCCGGGAGAAGCGGTCCTCATCCCTGCAAACACCGAGCACGAGGTGGAGATTCTGGAGGATATGGAGGTCATTAACTGTAAGGATGCCGTTGCGGGATGGAGTGTCTATGACGCGCGGTGGGAAAAATAGCCCGCTGTTGATTTTGCTCATTTCTTCGAAAGAAATCGGGGACGATGGCGATGAAGGTAAAGATTGCTGCGATCCAAACGCAAACTTTTTTGGAAGCCGACGAACAGAAAAAGAATATTGAAAAGGCAAGAGATTACGTAGCGGAAGCGGCGAGGCAGGGTGCAAAATTCATCTGCTTTCCTGAGACCTATCCGGGACCTTGGAAAGCCCCACTGAGCTATTCTCCTGTCGCGCCGTTGGAAGAGATGGCCTCCAAGTTCGGCGTCTACATCGTCGCGGGCGCCAACTGGCCCGTTCCGGGAAAACCGGACAGAGGGTATTGTTCTGAAATCCTTATAGGTCCGGGCGGATTGATCGGTCGGTATAATCGGACCATTCCCAAAGGCCCATGGATATACAAGGGGGGCCGATTTTGGGATTTCGATTATCTCGAAGACAGTGAATTGCCCGTCTTCGACACCCCTTTCTGCAAGGTTGGCCTTCTCATCTGCAGTGAAGTCTATGTCCCCGAGTTATCGCGCCTTCTTGCTTTAAAAGGGGCGGAGATCATCTTTTTGCCGGCAGGGGTCTGCAAATACGAGCTTCACGAGACCTGGCGGAACCTCATCTGGTCAAGAGCGATCGAAAACCTCGCCTACACGGTGACATGCCAGAATATTCTGGGGGCGGAGCATGGGCTTGCCATGATCTGTAGCCCCGAAGAGATCGTGGTCGAATCGAAGAAGCCCGGCATCTTTATGGCTGAGTGTGACATCGACCGAATTCGCTGGCTGAGAGACGAACGAGATCTGTACGGACCGCCCATGCCGTGGAGGACGAAACCGGGCGTTTTGCGTGACTGGCGCCGTCCCGAGCTGTTCCGAAAGAATTTTCCGGATTGGTGACAGGCATCCGCAAGAATGAAAGAGAATGAAATAGGTGTTGACCTTGGCGGACAAGGATGATAGAAGAAAAGATCTTCTTGCGGCTGGAGACTTCCGTCAAGGAGAAGCACGGCTGACCGGAGAGTACCCCGCAATCCCCCCCCTTCAGGGTGGGGCAAGGGGTACAATATAAAAGAAACTACCATGCCGGAAAGCTCCGCCCTAAAGGGCGGAGAGCTTTAATTTTACGATAAGAAAGGAGAGCAATGATGAGAAATCGGACAGGGATAGGATCTTTAGCTATTTTCTTAGGCCTCATGATGTTGGCTCTTGGGTCTCAGTTCGTGCAGGCTCAAGAATACCCTACGAAACCAGTGGCGCTGATCATCCCTTTTGGTGCGGGAGGATCTCATGACCTGACGGCTCGTGCCGTGACCAGTGTCGGCGCAGATCATCTGGGGCAGCCCGTACTCGTTCAACTCAAGCCCGGTGGCGGGGGAGCCATCGCATCGGATTTTGTAGTCAAGGCGGCGCCGGATGGTTATACGTTGCTTTTTGGCGGGTCAGGGCCGAATACCACTCTGCCGGCGATTGAGGGCAGGTCGAAAGGTCCTGACGATTTTGTGGCAGTGTGTCGCGTGAATTACAGCCCTGCGGTTATCATCGCTCGAGCGGATGCACCCTATAAGACGTTTAAGGAAATGCTGGCATGGGCCAAGGCCAATCCCGGCAAACTCGTCTTCGGAAATACAGGACCCTGGGGAGCAGGCGATCTTTCCTGGAAGATGATTATCAAAGAGACCGGCATCGAGACAAAGAACGTTCCCTATGATGGAGGCGGCCCGGCCTTGATGGCGCTTCTGGGCGGCCACGTGGATGTCTCCGGTCTCTTCTCAGCCCAGACGCTCCCCCATATCCAGGCAGGAAAGCTGAGGGCACTGGCGGTCACGGATACTCAGCGGGATCCTGCCATGAAGGATGTGCCGACATGTAGGGAGGCGGGGGCAAATATGGTGTATCTTATGTGGAGAGGTGTGGTTGCTCCAAAGGGGACGCCTCGTGCGGTGGTGGACAAACTGGCCGCAGCTTTCAAGAATATGACCGAAGACAAGTCGGTCGTTCCCATGATCAAGAAACTGGGTGATGAGATCAACTATCTGGGGCCCGATGAATTTGCCAAGTTCTGGCGGGAGGAGTTTGAGACTCAAAAAGAACTCGGTAAGATGTTCAAGAAATGAGAGGAGGTATAAGCACCAAATCCCAAACACCAATAATCAAATAATGTAAATCCCAATCACCAAAATTCAAGAAAAATAGGGTTTCTTGGTTATTGGAGTTTGATGCTTGGATATTATTTGAAATTTGGTTATTGGAATTTGACTCGTAAGGGCCGCCGAAGGCAGGTTCTTTTTCAAATCGCGAATTTCTTGTGAGAGGAGTATTTCATGAAGCATGATGCCATCGACATTCATACCCATGTTGAGTTTGCCGGTACCATGGACATTTTGAAGAAGACGATATACGGAAGAGGAGATCTTCGACCGTTTCACTTCTTCCGTTTCGGGTCGTCATTCGGCAGAACTCAACAAAGAGCATCGTTGCGGGTATCCGGGATGCGTTGCGGGATCCTCAGAAGAAGATTCGCGACATGGATGAGAAAGGGATGGAAGTCTACATTCTCTCTTCGACCCCTTTCTCTTTCTTTTATGAAGTGGAGAACGACCTGGCCGTGGAGCTGGCCCGATACCACAATGACCAGCTTTCGGAGATGGTCAAGAAACATCCTGATCGCTTTGCAGCCGTGGCCACCCTTCCGCTGCAGGTCCCGGACGAAGCCGTGAAGGAGCTGGAGAGGGCGGTCAAAAAGCTGGGCCTTCGGGGTGTTGAAATCGGTTCGAATGTAGCCAAGCGGGAGTTGGGAGATGAAACCTTTTGGCCCATCTATAAGGCGCTGGAGGACCTGGGTGTGCCCATGTTCATCCATCCCCACCATGTCGCCGGGCTGGACCGGCTGATGGATTTTTATCTCAACAATCTTATCGGAAATCCTCTGGATACGACCATTGCCGCAACCCGGCTGATCTTCAGCGGGACGCTCGAGAAATTTCCTAAACTCAAGGTTGTCCTGGCCCACGGCGGCGGTCAATTTCCTTTCATCTTCGGAAGGATCGAGCATGGATACAAGGTCCGGCCGGAGCCAAAGGAGAAGGTTCATCAGCCTCCGCGGGCATTTTTGAAAAATCTCTATTTTGACACGATCACCCACAATCCCGACGCTCTCCGGTATCTCATCGCCTTCGCCGGAAGCGATCATGTCCTCTTGGGGAGTGATTATCCTTACGATATGGGAGATCCGAATCCTGTCCAAACCGTTTCCAAACTTTCAGGGATCAAGGCAGCAGACCGGCGAAAGATCATGCGGGAGAATGCGATCGCGCTCTTTGGGTTGAAGGCTTCGTAGCCTCCGTCAGTTCTAAGTTCTTTCCCTTATCGTCGCATTCAATCGGCAACCATGCGGCTCTAAACTATAAGACTCTCAAACTAGAGACTTACCTTGGCAGACATTGTCAAACTAATACAAACGCAATAAATCTTATGACAATCAGCGAAATCGCCCCTCACCCCATCCCTCTCCACAGCGGGGAGAGGGGAGGGTGAGGGGGCTTCATGTCAAAAAAATAACTGCGTTTGTATTAGTTTCTGACCTCCGCCTCCATTAGGGTGAATATATGGTTATCGTATCATAGCTTTTTTGAGGTATCGAAGGGTGCGGATTTATAGCGAGACTGTAGGAAAAGTCCCTGAGCAGATTCTCGGGGAGATGCAGAAAAACATGACCACACAGAATGCGCCACAATCAACGATCTCACGATGATGAAGGATCATGAGACCCCCCCCAAAACACCCGTTAACTCTACTGAAGGGTTTTTCGACAGTCTCAGCAGATAGTGAACCCTTTAGATCCTCCACGGGTGTTTTAAAGTTTGGTAGATCTCTGGCAAATGTTTACTTGAGGAACCACGATGCACGAATGATCGTTCCTTTTCCCTTGGTCGATTCGATGGCAAAAGAACCCCCCGAAAGCTCGATTCGTTCCCTCATGCTCGTAAGACCTAATCCCCGCTTCGTGCTATCCGAATCGAGCACTTTTTTCAGATCGAAACCCCGACCATTGTCTTCGAGAACAAGTTCAATTCTCCCGTCCATCTTTCGCAAAGACAAATGGACAACATCTGCTTTGCTGTGCTTGGCGATGTTGTTCGTCGCTTCCTGCAAGACTCTGAAGATTGCTATCTTCAAGGGATCAACCACTTCATCTTCTTGGATATCGATCTCCTGTCTGATACGGATATGCGCATACGTTGATTCAAATTGTCGGCAGAACCACTCGATGGTTGCCAAGATCCCAAGATCGTCCAGCATGGAAGGTCTTAGAGCCATCTGGATTCTTCGGGTTTCTTGAATTGTTTCCTGAAGGATGGGGATCATACTCTCCACGGAGGCTCTTGTTGGGGATTGCTGTCTCCTACTTGCCCCAGTATATCTTCCACCTTGAATTTAGTGGCAGCCAGGGATGATCCGATACTGTCGTGGATTTCCTGGGCAACCCGTCTTCTTTCTTTTTCCTGGGCAGTGAGGAGTTCCGTAGAGAGATGCCGAAGGTAACTTTCTGACTCCCGCAACTTATTTTCTATCTTTTGACGCTTATCAATCTCGGTCTTCAATTCTTCGTTAATTACCTCCAATTCCTGAGTTCGTTGATGAACACGAGTCTCCAACTCGTCACGGCATTTTCTGAGTTCCTCCTCCATTTGCTTATGCCTGCTGATGTCGCGCACGACACTCACCACGAAGATGTCTTTCTCAATTTCCAACGGTCCAAGGGATATATCTAAGGGAAACTCGCTTCCGTCCTTCCTTCTGCCATATAGTTCCAACCCCATACCCATAGGACGGACATGAGGTTTATCAAAATAACTCTGCCGATGTTCTATATGCCTTTGCCTGAAGCGTTCCGGCATTAAAATCTCAACCGGCTTGTCGAGCATTTCATCTCGCCCGTAACCGAAAAGTCTTTCCGCCTGTGCGTTAACTTGAACGAGGTGTCCGTCACGGTTAACGACCACTATAGCATCGGGAGCAAATTCGAAGAGACCATGGTACATCGCCTTGGTTCTAACGAGTTCCTCGTAGGTCTTCTCGTGCTGATCCTTGATTTTTTCCAGCTCATTAATACGCTGACGCAATTTTATTAAATCGTTAATGAGCTGTTCCTTTGTCAGATCTTCGTAGGTTGCCATTTGCCCTTTCTATATCTTGAGATATCGATTCGGGCCGTGGGTTTTCAATCCATGACCCTTCATTTTTAACCATTCGGGTCATTATAACCTGAATCCAGCGATAAAGAAAAAAAGGTACTTATTTAAAGTGAGCTATCGGCAGCATGGAGATGTCAAAGGAGAACTTCTGCTTTCACTCTGTGATTCCTTTATTCACATGGGTATTTATAAGAAGAAACAAAAAAGGCAGCAATGAAGAATTCTAAGCGGTGAGTATCTTACCAATACAAATTGCCGGGGGAAAATAAGGCAATACAAACCTCTGATCGTAGTGAATCGTTCTTACCCAAGGTACGGGATTTTTTAAAGAAAAATACATGCATCACCGTATTGATTCGTTTCGTAGAGGTGGTAGCTTGAAAATAGGCTCTAAAAGGCGTGAACTGTGAACCGAGGCTATTTTCAAAAGGGCAAAACCGCTGGAGCTGGATGGGGGCGTTCTTATGGAGAAAGAGAGAAGAAAAAAATGAAAGAGAAAAAGGACCGGTCCTCATCCTCTGCGGCCCTTGCCAGAGGTTCACAGCCAAATTCACCTGTGAGAAGGACTCCCGGGACTGCGAAGATTAGCTCCAGAACGTCTCCTGCCAAACCCAAATCGAAGACAAACACCTCTTCAAAATCACCTGAGAAAGAGCTCCCGAAATCCAAATCGTTCATGATCGTTGGCATTGGCGCGTCTGCCGGTGGATTAGAGGCATTTGCTCAACTTCTCCGAAACCTCCCTGCCAATACCGGTATGGCCTTTGTGCTGGTCCAACATCTCGATCCGAAGCATGAGAGCGTGTTGACCGAACTTCTCTCCCGGAGAACGAATATCCCGGTCAACGAGGTAAAGGACGGGATGGCAGTGGAACCCGACCGTGTCTACGTCATGCCGCCCAACACGGATATGACCATTTCAGACGGGGTCCTGGGCCTGAGGCCCCGCACCGAGGTGCGCGGGCATCATATGCCGATCGACCATTTTTTCCACTCCCTGGCGGAAGATCAAAAGGAGAATGCAATCGGGGTGATCCTGTCGGGAACGGCTTCGGATGGCGCGCTGGGACTCAGGGCAATCAAGGCAGAAGGAGGCATTACCTTTGCCCAGGACGAAAAATCGGCCAAATACGGCGGCATGCCGCATAGCGCCGTTGTGGCCGGTGCTGTCGATTTAGTTCTGCCCCCGGAGGGGATTGCAAAGGAGCTGGTCAGAATCAGCCGTCATCCTTATCCCCGGGCCTATCTTCCGGGCAGAGCCGTGACACTGGCGAAGACTATAGAGGCAGAAGACTCCTTTCCCAAAAATGGGAATGATCTTGGCAAGATTCTCACCCTCCTTGAGTCCTCCAGCGGCGTGAATTTTACATATTACAAGCCTTCGACGCTCAAACGGCGGATCCTGCGGCGCATGGCTATTTGCAAAATGAAAGACATGAAAGATTACAGCAAGCATCTTCAGGAAAACCCTGCTGAATTGGAAGCCCTGTACCATGACGTTCTGATCAATGTGACCGGCTTTTTCCGGGATCCTGAAACATTTGAAGCCCTGAAGGCAAAGGTCTTTCCCGAGATCACAAAAAATCGAGGACCGCAGACGCCGATCCGGGTATGGGTGCCTGGATGTTCCACCGGCGAGGAGGCCTACTCGCTCGCCATCTCCCTGGTTGAGTTCCTGGGGAAAAAAGCCACGAATATCCCCATCCAGATCTTTGCCACGGATCTCAGTGACGAGGTCATCAATAAAGCCCGCTCCGGCAGATACCCGGAGAACATTGCACAGGATCTCTCTCCGGAACGTCTGGAGCGCTTCTTTGTCAAGGTGGATGGCAGCTATCAGGTCAGCAAATCCATCCGGGAGATGTGCGTCTTTGCCAAGCATGACCTGACCCGGGACCCCCCTTTCTCGAATCTCGATCTCATCAGTTGCCGTAATGTGCTGATCTATATGGGGCCGGTTCTGCAGAAACGGGCCATGAGGGTTTTTCACTACGCCCTCAAACCGACCGGATTTCTCCTGCTTGGGAAGTCGGAGGCGATCGGCAGGTTCCCGGATCTCTTTGCCTCTGTGGACAGAAAATATAGGATCTATTCCAAGAAGCCGAGCTCAACCCGGCTTGACCTCGACCTTCCCAGTGCGATGTCCGGCTTCAAGAAGACCGATATCAGCCGCGAAACGGGTGAGGCAGGATTCGATTTCAAGAAAGAGGCTGAGCGCATCCTCCTGTCGAAAGCCCCTGCCGGTGTCGTCGTCAATGACCGCCTGGAAATCCTTCACTTCCAGGGACAGACCGGCCTTTATCTTGAGCATTCACCGGGAGACGCGAGCTTTAACCTTCTAAAGATGGCCCGAGAGGGTATACGGCTGCCGCTGCGCACGGCGATCCACGAGGCGAAGAAGCAGGCTGCCCCTGTGAGGAATGAGGGTTTACAGGTCAAATTCAACGGTCAATTCAGAGAGGTAAATCTGGAGGTCATCCCGCTCAAGGCCCCTCACCCGGGTGAAGGCTACTATCTGATCCTGTTTGAGGATCGCACCGCCCGCCCTACGCGTGAGCCCGGGACAAGAGCACTCCCTCATGCGAGAGGCAAGGTAAGGCCGGGACAGGCAAAGAGGAGGAGAAGAAAATGCCGAAGTCGCCCGATTGGAAGAGGAGCTTGAGGCAACGAAGAAACATCTCCAGTCGATTATTGAGGAGTCCGATACCCTGAACGAGGAGATGAGGGCTGCCAATGAGGAGGTTCTGTCGAGCAACGAGGAGCTCCAAAGCCTCAACGAGGAACTGGAAACATCCAAAGAAGAACTTGAGTCGGCCAATGAGGAGCTGACGACGCTCAACGATGAGCTGCAAAACCGGAATATGGCACTGGACCAGCTCAATAACGACATGATCAATCTGCTTACGAGCGTCAATCTCCCTGTCATCATGTTAGGAAGCGATCTTCGCATCCGACGTTTCACCCCGGTTGCAGAGAAATTGCTCAACATAGCGGCTACCGATGTAGGGCGTTCCATCCTTCACATCCGGCTCGGTATGAACGTCCCCGACTTGGAGACATCGATTCTGGAGGTCGTTAACACAGGCGCCACCAAAGAAGAAGAGGTTCAGGACCGGGAGGGTGTCTGGTATTCCATGCGGATAAGGCCCTACAGGACTCTGGAAAACAGGATTGACGGTGCCGTTCTGACATGGGTTGATATCAATGCGCTCAAACGGAGCCTGGAGCAGATAAAAGAGTCGCGTGATTACGCTGAAGCGATCGTGGAGACGGTTCGGGAACCTCTCATCGTCCTGGACGGGGACCTGCGTGTGAAGACGGCGAACCGCTCTTTTTACCAGATATTCCAGACCTCGCCCGAGGAGACAGAAGGCCGTCTGATTTACGAACTCGGCAACCGGCAGTGGGAAATGCCGGAACTCAGAAAACTGCTGGAGGAGATTCTCCCCAAGAACACTTCATTCAAGGACTTTGAGGTTGAACATGATTTTCCTGCGATCGGGCGCAGGATCATGCTGCTTAATGCCAGACGCATCGCTCAAAGGGGCAACGGGACGCAGATGATCCTTCTTGCCATGGAGGATGTCACAGAGCGTAAGCAGATGGAGAAAATATTGAGGGATTCTTTAGAGGATTCCCGGCATGTCTCCTCCCGGGCTCTGGAAGTACATGAAAGAGAAAGAAAACGGGTGGCCCATGACATCCACGACGGCATCGGGCAATCTTTGCTAACTGCCAAAATGAAGGTACACGATGCTCTGCAACAGGCCTTCGGATCCAACTCCGAACCAGGATCCAGGATCTCTGAAACCATCGACGCAATTCTTCAAGAAAACATCGCCGAAATCCGAAGGCTCTACATGGGACTGCGACCCGCCACCCTCGATGATCTGGGTATTCTGCCGACCATTACGTGGTTCTGCCGGGAGTTCCAGAGCACTTATCCCGGCATTCGCCTCGAAACAGAAATCGAGATAGAAGAAGAAAAAGTCCATCCTCTTCTAAAAACAACAATCTACAGAGTCATGCAGGAAGCATTGAAAAACGTTGCAGAGCACAGCAAGGCAGATCTTGTCCATCTTTCATTGAGCAATATCGGCGATAAGGTCCAATTGATTATTAAGGATAACGGTCAGGGCTTCAATGTCGAGGAAGTCCTTTCTGCCGAAAGTCCCAAAAGGGGATTCGGCCTTACCAGCATGAGAGAGAGGACTGAGATTTCGGGTGGAGTTTTTGCCGTTGAGTCGGTCAAAGGGAAAGGGACTACCATCACGGCTTCATGGAAAGCCACAACTGCGCCGCAATAGCCGAGATCATTCTACCCCTATGATGATCTGGGCGTCCAAGGAGTCTAATGGGATCTGCTACCACCAAATGGTCCAAAGCAGAACCGATCCGTCCAAATACCCCTGCGGTTCGCAATCTGATTCATCAATACCATGAGGGCAGTCATCATCCGTACGGTTCTTTCACAAATTTCGTGGGTGACACACGCTCTTACCCATAGTCACCTTTGCAATATTATTGAGAACTGGATAGCAGAATCTTCAAAGGAACCGTCATAGAGTTTTGGCGATAGATCGCCCGGCGCTGCCATTATCTTTGTGTTTTAGCCGGCCCAGTACACCCACCTGCCTCCTGTATAGTCTTTTATCCAAGGGTGTGGTTTATTGAACTGGCAAGGTTAACTTCTTCAGCGGTTCTCTTTTCGCTGGCGAAAGAGTACGTGTTCGAGGAGCAGGGAAAAGAGGATGCCCATCACCAGGCTATTTCCGACCAGGGACGCGATGACGTTCGGAAAGAGCTGAAAGAATGGCTTGGGGATGATGGAAATCATCGCCCCCATGAGGATTGGAATCCCTACGGTGAAATAGTCCCTCCGTTCGATCGCTCCCTTTCCCCGAGAGCATCACATTAATACCCACCAGGAGCTGAGAGGAGAGAGCAACGAAAAGGACGGAACCGATCACGGAAGGTGGAATTGCGGTAAGAACGGCCCATAGCTTGGGAATAAAAGCACAGACGATCATGATTGCTCCGCTCATGGTGAGCACATAACGACTGGCCACTCGCGTCACCAGGACGATTCCCGGACTGATGGAAAGGCTCACGAGGCCTGCGACTCCCAAAATTCCTGCGATCACCCCCCCGACACCGTTCATGCCGATGCCTCGATGGATCCGATCTTCCAGACCTTCTGTTCCGACCACTTCGGAGATTCCCTGGATACTTCCCAACGAGTTTGCCGTAACCGCCAAATAGGTGCAGACGATGGCCAGGATTGCCGGTAAGGAGAAGCTTGGCCATACTCCTAAGAAAGGCGACGGCAGGGCGAACCAGCTTGACTGGCCGATCAGACTAAATGAAATTCTTCCCTGAAGAAGAAAAAGGACCAGGCCGAATAAGATCCCGGCCAGCATGGAGGTGGTTTGCAGGAATCCTCGTAACCGGTGGGACATGAAGGCAACGAGGAGGATGATGAGAAGAGAAATTCCAAAAACACTCAGCTCTCCATTGGGAGAAGCCTTGTTGATGCCGATGAGCAAGGGGGAGATGAAAGAGAGCAGGGTGAGCGCCACCAGGATTAAGATCACCCCCACCACATGAGGCGTAAAGAGAGACGAAAGCCATTTAAGCCATTTAAATACTCCGATGAGTATCAGAAAAAGGCCTCCGAAAATCATCCCGCCCTCGATCACAGGAAGCCCGCCTTGAGGAGCCAAAACCAAAAACGTTACCAAAATGGCCGAGGAGGGTCCTTCCAGCACAGGGTACCGGTGACCGATCAAGCTCTGAAGCATGGTCATCAGACCTGCAGCGATCAGCAGACGTTGCGAGAAGCTGATCTGGCCTGCGGGATCAAGCCCCAGGGCCACCCCGCAGAGGGTAGAGAAAAAGACCACCGTTGGAATGGACGTCATGACCCATTGAAGGCCATAAATTAGATTCTTATGGAAAGGCGGCCTTTCATTCAATTGATAAAGGAAGGTTTCTTGTCCCAACGGTCCTTCACCTCTCAGATTAGACGAGTAATGGGCCCCACTGCCCTGCAGCGGGGAGCTTGACAGCTACGTCCGTAGCTTTTCCAGCACATCTCGGGCGTTAGTAGACTTGTCTCTAAACGGGGCATAACACGGGCAAATAGGTTTCTACTTTTTTCTGCTCAGTATGGAAAAGAGAATAGCATGGGGCCACTCTTCGTGCAATTACGAAATTTGCACTTCACCTCGATGGGGGTGTTGAAGAGTAAGGATTTGACCTTCTCATTCGTACGTTCCGGCGAGGAAAAGCTTGGGGAGTAAGCACCACTTTGTCATTGACAAATCGTTTTAATTTGTTTTAATTGATTCAAGGTCAAGGCCAACGATAAAATCTCAGAATGGCTTGGGCTAGAGTGCCGTTTGGGTTGATGGCTCCCAAGACAACTCCTCGATGGAGTTGTTCAGGGCGTGTCGTTAAAGTGCGATTCTTGAAAGAAGATCAAAGGAGGATAAGAAAATGACGAAATGCTTTTTCAGCTCATCAGAAAAGTGGTCTTGTGTCTTCTGGGTATGTTCGTCATGGTTGCTTTCAGCCGCCACTGCCTTTTCGCAGGATTATCCCACCAAAGCAATCACCGCAGTGGTGGGAATGGAGCCCGGAGGTATCGTGGACGTCGCCACCCGTGTCCTCGTGGATGACGCAAAAAAGGTGATCGGCCAGGATATCCTCGTGGAAAACAAACCCGGTGCGAGCCACATGGTTGCAGGAAGTTATGTCATTTCCTCCAAACCGGACGGATATACTCTCTGGAGTTCCACGGATGCACCCTTTGTCCGGATGCCCCACATGATGAAACTGAAATTCGATCCCATCGCGGAAACGACTCCGATCATCTTTTACGGGGTCTTTACCCATTTCATCCTTGTCCCGGCAGAGAGCCCGTTCAAAACCCTCAAGGATCTGCTGACGTTTGCCAAGGAAAACCCCGGCAAGCTGACCTTCGGCAATCCGGGTTTCGGCATGGTTCCCCACATGGCCATGGCAGGGATGGAAATCGAAACAGGCCTGAAGGTTTCCCATGTTCCTTTCGCGGGTGAGGCAAAGGAGATCGCGGCCCTGCTCGGAGGCCACCTGATGGCCGCAGGGATTGCGATTGAATCCTCCATCTCGCAGGTGAAGGCGGGAAAGCTCAGGGCCCTCGGAATTCTTCAAGGGGAAGAACGCGTCTCGGCATTCCCTGACATACCTACTCTGAAAGAGGCCGCCAAAGAGTTCGGGATGAAGACGGCCGTAAGTTACCCCGGTTTGATGGTGTCCGGACCAAAAGGTCTGCCCGAGCCCATCGTGAAGAAGCTTGTCACGGCTTTCGACACCGCCCGAAAGTCAGCCGCGTTCCAGAAGTATGCGAAGGAAACTTATATCTTCCAGGATAAGATGCCCGTGACCGGAGAGGCCCTCCGGAACCAACTGAATCGTGGATATAAAGAGACCGGCGACCTGGTCCAGAAACTCGGAATCCAGAAGAAGTAGGGAACGGTTTGAAACCGTTCCCTGCAGGTTTTCCACGGGGGCTTTGGAAAGGAAACATCGCTTTGCAAAGTGGAAAAGGATGGATTGCAAAACAAAATGCGGATTTCTGGACGGGTCTTTTTCTGATGATCTTTTCCGGTGCGGTCATCAGTGAAGCGATCCAGCTCGAGATAGGAACACCCAAAAGTCCAGGGTCAGGGTTTATGATTTTCGGAGCGGCGGGAGTTCTCGGACTCCTGGCGCTCCGTCAATTTATTAAATCGCTCCATTTCCAGGGACGAGAAGCAAGACAGGCTTCGGGAGCGATGCGTTGGAGACGGGTCGTTTTGGTGATATTGGCGAATATTATCTATATTTTTCTTTTACAGCCTTTGGGCTACCTTCTCTGTACGTTTCTCCTCTTATGCTTTCTGTTCCAGGCTCACGAAAAGGGAAGATGGGTCTCGGCTGTGGGAGGAGCAGCCTTGACCTCCTTTTTGTCGTATCTCGTCTTCTCCCGGATGTTGCAACTACATCTTCCCAGGGGGTTGTTCCCTTTCTTTTGAAGGGAAAGGGCACCGCCCACACGAACGCTCACTTCCTCTCTTTGAGACGGGCTTTCTCTTTTTCACCGACAGTGGTTTTTAGGAAAGATGGATGACTTGGTCAGATATCTTTAGCGGTTTCCAGGTTGCGACCCTTCCGATGAACCTCGTTTTCTGCTTCTTGGGGGTCCTACTCGGAACACTGGTCGGCGTCCTCCCGGGGATCGGACCGGCCGGCGCGATGGCACTTCTCCTCCCGATCAGCTTAAAGATTACGCCCCTGGGCACGATCATTATGCTTGCGGGGATTTATTATGGTTCGATGTATGGCGGATCGACCACCTCGATCCTGGTCTCCATCCCCGGAGAACCGGCAAGCGTCATGACGTGTGTGGACGGTTACCAGATGGCCCTCCAGGGGAGAGCGGGGCCGGCATTGGGGATCTCCGCCTTTGGTTCCTTTATCGCCGGGACGTTCAGTGTGATTGCCCTGATGATTCTTGCAGGTCCCCTCGCCAAAGCGGCGCTGAAATTCGGGCCGCCGGAATTCTTTTCACTCGTCCTGATGGGACTGACCTTGGTGACCTACCTTTCCCAGAAGTCTGCCGCGAAGGCGTTCATGTCTGCCCTGATCGGAATGCTTCTTTCGTGGGTGGGATTGGACATGATCAATGGAACAACGCGGTTTACCTTCGGAATGATCGAGCTCAATGACGGAATTGGCGTCATCCCTCTCGTCATGGGACTTTTCGGGATTTCAGAGGTTTTCATGGAACTCGAAAAAAATGAGAGGGTCGACCTCGTCAAGGCGAAGATCAAGAATCTCCTGCCCACCCGCGAGGATTGGCAGCAGAGCAAATGGCCGATTCTCCGGGGATCCGTGCTTGGGTTCTTTTTGGGAATCATTCCCGGGAGGCGGAGGCATCATCGCAAACTTCATGTCCTATATCATGGAAAAACGCCTCTCCAAACACCCGGAGCGCTTCGGGAAGGGGGAAATTGCGGGTGTGGCAGGCCCGGAATCGGCGAACAATGCTGCGGCGGGAGGAGCCTTCATTCCCCTTCTTTCCCTTGGAATTCCCATGAACGCAACCGTTGCCCTCTTATTTGCAGCCCTCTTGATCCACGGAGTCAGGCCGGGACCTCTCCTCATTTCAGAGCATCCTGAGATTTTCTGGGGGATCGTGGCTTCCATGTACATCGGAAATGTCATGCTTCTTGTCTTAAACCTTCCCCTGATAGGGGTCTGGGTCAAGGTGCTCAAGATTCCTTACCGAATTATTTTTCCATTAATTCTTCTTTTTTGCATCATCGGCGCCTATGCGATCAGCCTGTCGACGCTCGATTTGAAATTGATGTTTGGCTTCGGAATCCTGGGCTATTTGATGCGAAAGTTTGATTTCGATCCCGCTCCGCTTTGTCTGGCGTTTATCCTGGGACCTCTCATGGAGGTTTCGATGCGTCAGGCATTGCTCCTGTCGCAGGGAGACTTTTCCGTCTTTTTCACCCGGCCGATTTCAGCCATCTGCCTGGGGATTGCAGCGATCCTGCTTTTGACGAATCTGATTCCTTTCATGAAAAAGCGCCGCCGGAAGCTTGAGGAGATTCAGGTCAAAGAGTGACGTCCAAGAACGGGTTTCGTTTTTTTATAGGACATGCTGAGCACATTCCAAAAGTCCCAAAACGGGAAAGGAGATAACCGATGCCGGATCTGTTGAAGGAGAGAGTGATTCGTCCTATTTCGACGCAGGAGCTTGAGAGGAGATGGAAGGCGGTTCGGGAGGTGATGAAGGCAAAGAAGGTCGACTTCTTACTCATTCAAAACAATAACGATTATCTGGGAGGCTATGTCAAATGGTTTACGGACATGCCGGCGGTCCACGCCTATTCCAGTGCGGTGATCTTCCCCGTGGCCGACGAGATGACTTTCTTTTCCCACGGGCCGAATGATCCCAAGCATGTTGGTCCTGCCCCGTGGCTTTTGAGGGGCGTGAAGAAGCGGATCTGCACACCAGGCCTGCCCTCGTTGAACTACACCTGCATGTTCGAGGGTGAAAAGGTGGTGGAGGAACTCAAAGGCCACAAGAAGATCCGCGTCTCTTTCGTGAATGAGGGCGCGATGGTCGCCGGGTTCTCCAGATATATTCGGGAGCATTTGACAGGGGCGACGTTTACTGACATGACGGATGAGATCGATGAGATCAAGGCGATCAAAAGCCCCGAAGAGGTCGAATGCATAAAATACAGTGCCTATCTCCATGATCAAGCCATGAAGGCTTGTTTTGAGGCGATCAAGCCGGGAGCGAGGGAGTTCGAGGTCGCTGCCATGGGGAGATTGAAATGCAGGATGCTCGGCAGCGAACAGCAGTTTATCCTCATCGGCTCCGCACCGGCAGGCAATGCGTTCGGCTACAATCACATCCATGCGATGAATCGTGCATTACAGGAAGGGGACCAGGTCGGGATCCTTGTAGAGGCAACAGACCCCGCCGGGTATTACACTCATTTACACCGGATTGCCTGCATCGGCAAAATCCCGGAAGACCTTCAGAGGCAGTTTGAGGATGAGAAAGAGCTTCAGGCCCTCAATCTGAAGATGCTCAAACCGGGGGTCGATCCGATGGAGATGTGGAATGCGAATAATGAATTTTTGAGGAGCCACGGATACCCGGAAGAGACCAGGCTCTATGCCCACGGGCAGGGATACGATCTGGTGGAAAGGCCCTCTTTCCAGATCGGTGAAACGATGAAGATCAGGGAAGGGATGAACATTGCGGTTCATCCTGTGGTGGCCACGCCGAAGGCAACGGCGATTCTGTGCGATAATTATATGGTGACCAAGACAGGTGTGAGCGAGTGCCTGCATAAGACGCCCAAAGAGATTTTTGTTGTATAGCAGGCTGCTGAAAAACGCCCCTGCCTACCGGCAGGCAGGCATCTGCTTCGTTATCCGGCCCCCCTTCGGGGGCGTGCCAGGAGTTGCTCCTTATTCGTCGCAACGGCACCCCTCATCTTTCCCTATGTCAAGCACGGGGCGGGCTCATTGTGGGGGGCATTTCGTAGGGAACGCATATATGCGTTCCTTACCAAGGACTTCGGGGGCCTTGCATCTGGCCCTTTTTGAGCAACCTGGAAAAGACGACTTTTTCAGTAGTCTGCTGAGTATTTAGATACGTAGCGCCCCCATTTACTGGGGGCGGATTAACTTGGAGAAAAGAATAAAAGCCCCTCCCCCTCGACGGGGGAGGGTGAGGGTGGGGGTGAATGATGCTCCCGCCAGGAGAGAGGAGGTAACTTTACAGGAATGAGAGTTTGAGAAATTTGAATTTTAAAATTTCAGATTTGTTTCGAGTTTCGATATTCGGATTTCGAATTTCCTCAACTCAAGGTAGTGAGGTTTTTTTATGAAAAAGAAGTATAAAATTGGAGTGATTCCAGGAGACGGGATCGGGAGAGACGTGATCAAGGCAGCGCAGATTGTATTGGATACGGTGAACGAGGTATCGAAAGAATTTTCCCTGGAGTTTCATAAAATGGATACAGGGGATGCAGCCATTGCAAAATATGGAGACCCCTTTCCAAAAGAGACGGTGGAGGGAGTCAAACAGACCCATGCCGTCCTTTTCGGAGCGGCGGGGAACCCCAACACTACGAAGGTGCTCATGGGGTTTCGACTGGGATTTAACCTCTATGCCGGCGTGAGGCCCATCAAGGCATTGCCGGGGTCCGGTGCGTTGAGGCCGAAGGCGGACCTCATCATCGTAAGGGAAAACACCGAAGGCCTTTACAGGGGAGACGGCTATATCGATGGAGACACCTATGTCAATCTCAGGGTCTTTACAAAACAGGGCATGGAGCGGATTCTGAAATTCTGTTTTGAGCTGGCCCTCAAAGAAGGACGGAAGAAGGTAACCTTTACGCACAAAGCCCACGTCCTCATCTATACCGACGAGCCCATGCGCCAGATGTTCTATGAAATTGCCAAGAAGTATCCATCCGTCGAAGCAGAGGACATGACGATCGACGCGTGCGCTATGCAGATCGTCATGAGGCCGGAGAGGTTTGACATCGTTTTTGCAGAAAATGCGAATGGCGATGTTCTGAGCGACGTGGGAGCGGGTGTCGTCGGAGGAATGGGCTTCGCGTATAGTGGAAATATCGGTGATGCGTTGGGAGTGTTTGAGCCAATCCACGGGACAGCTCCGAAATATGCGGACAAGAACGTGGTCAATCCCATTGCCGCCATCATGGCGGCGAGAATGATGTTTGATTATCTCGGAGAGAAAGCGATGGGATTCCGGATCGAGAAGGCCATCACCGATGTTTTGGTCGAAGGAAAAGTGAGGACCTACGATCTCGGTGGGAGCTCATCAACCAGTCAGGTAGCGGAGGCGATCTCCGAAAAACTGCGCAAATGCGACGGCTGAGGTCTCTTTGTGACCAAAATGGAGGGTGATATTTCACCTCCCTTTCGCAAAGGGAGGCGGGGAGGGATTTCAGGCGCCAGCTTAATACTACTTCCACAGCTATCCCATCCCCTTCCTCACCTCCCCCTTGAAGGGGGAGGAACAAAGAGTTCTTCCTTCCCCTTCAGGCGGAGGAACAAAGTGTTCTCCCTCCCATTCAGGGGGAGGGGTAGGGTGGGGGTGGGGTTGAATAGTTGTCTTTGGGTAAGATCAATTGGCATCGGATTTGTTAAATAGTCCACTTAAGATGTTACCAGCAATCGAATAAGAGGTGTCAGACTCATGTCTATTCTTTTTGAACCCTATAAAATTGGTCGATTAACTCTCAAAAACCGTTTCATCAAATCTTCGACGTTGGAAAGCATGGCAGGACCCGATGGCGAGGTGACGCCGGACATGCTGGAGTTCTACGAGGCTGTTGCTCGTGGTGGCGCAGCTTGCATCTTCTTGGGGCATGCCTATGTTCATCCGCTTGGGAAAGCATCTCCGAAGATGATAGGCCTATACGATGACCGCCTGATTCCGGGGCTCCGCTCCTTAGCCGACGTGATTCATCAACATGATTGTTTTGTTTTTGCTCAGATCAATCACGGGGGAAGTCGGATTCAAGGGGGATGTGCGGAGCCCGTAGGGCCCTCTCCTGTCGTCGATCCCTCCGCAGGACTTCTCGCCCGCGAGCTTAAATCTTCAGAGATCCGGGAGATCATCGATGCCTTTGGCCAGGCGGCTTGCCGGGTTCGAGAGGCGGGACTGGACGGAATTCTCATCCACGGTGCCCATGGATATCTGGCAAGTCTCTTCACTTCTCCTTTTACGAATCATCGGACCGATGAATGGGGCGGAGATGCCTTGAGACGGTTCCGGTTTCTTGAAGAAGTCTACCGTTCGATCCGCAAAGCAGTCGGAAACGATTATCCGGTGGCCATCAAATTAGGAATCAAAGATGATACGGAAGAAGGGTTAACCGTGGGAGAGGGCGCGGAAACAGCTGGCCGCCTTGCGAGGTTAGGGATCGACGCAATCGAGATAAGCGCCGGCGTCGCGACAAAACCAGTCCCAAGCCGCAGCAACATCCTTTCAAGAGAACAGGAAGCCTATTTTCTCCCTTACGCGAAAGCCGTTCGTCCAAAGGTGGGAAAGCTGCCTCTCAGTTTGGTGGGCGGACTCCGTTCCCCGGATCTCATGGAGGAGATCATCAAGGAAGGATGGACCGATTTTGTCTCTCTTGCGAGGCCCTTTCTCTGCGAACCCGATCTCGTCAACAAGATCCGCGCCGGCCGCTGGGAGCCGGTCTCCTGCACAAGAGATGACCGCTGCCGGGCCGGCATCGGCAAAGAAGGACTTCGCTGCCACCGCGACGAAGACCCCGTCGGTTGAATCTTCTAAGATATCCTGAAGGCCCCCAAAATATTCACCCTCGACCACAGAGATTTTTCTGTTTACCGATTCAAACAGAAAAGGCGATTTACAATTACTCCCTCAAAAAACATGAATTCAATATCATTACCGACTCCTCACGCCTGGCGCCTTCTGGTCTTACAATTATTCTATACCCTATACCCTATGCCCCATGCCCTTTGCGCTGTTTAGATTGATTTAGATATCTTGACCCCTCTCCCCTTTTTTGATAAAGTCGTATTCCAGAAACACCTAGGCTGGATGTCCGGAGAACCTGCGCGATGAAAAACGGTGTCAGGTCTTGACATGAGACATTAATTTATGGTAGATAGTGTGGTATTATGTCGAGACCGCTGCGAGTCGAGTGGGAAGGTGGCTTTTATCACATTACGGCAAGGGGAAACGAGAAGCGGCCGATTTTTCTGATAGAGCAGGACTATCTTCGCTTTGTTAGTCGTTTTGAGCCGATTTACGGGCGCTACGGCGTTGTGATTCATTCTTATGTCCTCATGACCAATCATTATCACGTTCTTGTTGAAACCCCCCGGGCAAACTTATCTGCCGCTTTGCACGATTTGAATACCGCTTATACAAATTACTTTAACCGGAGGCATGATCGGGTGGGGCATCTTTTCCAGGGTCGCTATCGAAGCATTGTTGTGGAAAAGGATCCATATTTGTTAGAGCTGTCCCGTTACATCCACCTAAATCCAGTGAGGGCGGGAATGGTGAAGAGGCCGGAGGCCTATCGATGGAGCAGTTATGCTAGTTATCTGTCTTCGGGGTCTTGTCCGGGGTGGCTTCGGAGAGAGGACATTTTGGGACAGATGGACAAGAGCCTGGGTAAGGGGCGGCGTAAATATCGAGAGTTTGTGGAGGAGGGACTAAAGGGGGAGGTCAGGGATCCTTTGGAGGCAGTAATGGGGGGGATCGCTCTGGGGGGCGAGACATTTTGGGTGGAAGTAAAGAATCGGGTGGAAGGACTTCAGGGACGGAATGAGGTTCCTGTGCTCAAGGAAATTCATCGCAAGACGGAGGCTGGAGTGATTGTGGAGAAGGTAGCATCATTCTATGGAGTTCCAGCCGATAGGATCACACGGCTAGCGCATCCTCTCCACCGCGGGACTCAGGTTGCGATGTATCTGGTGAGGAAGAAGACGGATCTTACGCTCAATGAGATTGGGGCCATCTTTGGCAAAAGGCACTATACGGCAGTGAGCGTAGCCTTCAGGAGGGTAGAGGGGAAGCGGCAGCGAGACCGAGGATTTGATCGGGAATTGAGCAAGATTGAGAAAGAACTTTCTTAGACGGGGTTTTCCCGAAAGATACTCAAATTGTCTCATGTCAAGACCTGACACTGGATGTGATGCTGGATGTGATGTGCATTTTAACTTATGAGTAAGAAAGGTGATTACATTACCGAGATTCTGGAAGAGAGAACGAAAGGAAGTATCAGGATGAACGATGTCATAGGAATTGCTTGGTTCAAGGACGAGGCTACTTACCGTAGGGCGCTCGCTATCTTTACCGATCCCGAAAACTTGCCCGCCAGTTTTGAAGACTGGAAAGCTCTTGTGGGAAGGGAATGCGAATTAATTAAGGGTAGCGGCAATGTTGCTATTCGCGCAGATATCGATCCGGAAACATTTACCGCTTGGTGCGCCTCCCGTGGATATCAAGCCAATTCCCAGGGGAGGATCGCGTTCGTCAACCATGTCGAGCTTGAGTATCAGAAGACCGGCAAAGGAAAGGTGATTGAATAGCTCGTGGAGTTTGTCCTGGAGGGCCGAGGGATCGATGATTGTCTTTTAGTCGGTCCCAGTGTAGCTGTAATTAACTCTACCTGTTCTGGATTCAGGAAAAGACTTGTGAAATTATGCGAGCCTGTATCTGAAACGGGTCCTCGCATTAGCCTAAGACTCGCTCGGAGAATGGAACAGCCCGGATGGGCGAAGCGGATGCTCCTGAAATGTTGACATGTGACGGGAGTAATAAGGCATAGCCCAACTAGTCGCTCGAGCCTCGCGTCGCCTCGCCGTCTGACTCCGGCAACCGGCGCCGCTCACCGCAGTTCGCCGTTCAGGCAGATTGAAACGAGATGCGGAGGTGGACAATGCCTATCGAGTTTCACTGTGACCACGGAAAACGACTGGTTCTGGCCAAGGCATACGGAGTTCTGACCGATGAAGAAATCTTCGGCTATCAGCGCGAGGTCTGGTCCCGCGAAGAAGTTGTCGGTTATGACGAAGTGATAGACATGAGTGAGGTCGAAAAAATCGTGGCGGCTCGAAGCAACCGGATTAAGGACTTGGCTGCTCTCGCCGCTTCTATGGACTCTCGGTCCACTCGAACGAAGTTCGCCATTGTCGCCCCAAACGACTATGCGTTTGGGTTAGGGCGGATGTACGAGGCCCACCGGACTATGAATGATAGGAGCACGAAAGAGGTTGGTGTCTTTCGAACAATGGAAGAAGCTTTGGCATGGATCGGCCACAAATAATCTCAGACGCAGCGTTCGGTCTTTTGAAGTCGTGGAGGCACAGGTGGGATGACCAAATCGGAGCGTCGGAATGAACTATAATAACCAGAATGAAATACCTGCCAGACATGGCAGAAAATACGTAGATTTGATTTGGTCGGCCATTGGCGGGAGCGATAGCCATTACTCTTGCCCTTTTGCTTGTGGCTGGTCGAAATTCTCCTTTTGTGCTCTTTTCTCTCGGGGGCTCCACCGTGTTTCTTTTTGTCTTGACCGAGACGGAAGCAGCCCAGCCTCGGGCCTTGCTCGGAGGGCACATCGGCGGGGCTTTGATTGGGATTCTCTGTTACCAGATACTCGGTGATGCGCTTTGGGTTTCTGTGACTGCCGTCGTAATCACAATGATGTTTATGGTCATGACCCGGACGATCCATCCACCGGCGGGCGCGAATCCGCTGATCATGGTGCATCATCATGCCGGGTTTCTGTCGTTGCTGAACCCCGTCGGGGCGGGTGTGCTGACGCTGTTTATCGTTGCCATGTGTGGAGTCATGTTCGCCCCGGGAAGAAGTATCCGATGAGGTGGTGGTGAGAATATAAGATAAGCCGGTAGGGAACGCATAATGCCGTTCCCTACAAGGGACTTTCGGCTGCTCCGTTGCAGTCAAGGAGCCATGAACATGATACGCAGATGCACTGAACGAGACCTTTCTGAGATGTACGAAATCATCAATGACGCGGCACACGCGTACAAAGGGGTGATCCCTGAGGACCGGTGGCATGAGCCATACATGCCGATCGAAGAATTGAAGCATGAGATAGACGACGGCGTCGAATTCTGGGGGTACGAGGAAGCAGGACACCTGATGGGCGTCATGGGACTTCAAGACAAAGGCGATGTTTATCTCATAAGACATGCCTATGTGTTCAGAAACAGTCAATACCATGGCATTGGAACGAAACTGCTCCGCCATCTCGAACAGATGACCGACAAGCCGATCCTGATCGGCACGTGGGCGGATGCAGCCTGGGCCGTTCGATTTTACGAGAAGAACGGGTATCGCCTTCTCGCTCGTCCGGAGATAGAGCGACTGCTGAAGAAGTACTGGAAGATCCCGGAGAGACAGGTGGTCACCTCCGTCGTTCTGGCAAATCCGAGATGGAAGGGGGAAACAAAGAATCGAGATAACGCCCAATAATCAAATCATATGGACGACAGAAGGGCAACCTTTGCGCAATCCTCCACTAAATCCGCGATGTAGTAGGCGCTGGCAAGATCAGGTCCCATGCCAATAGTGCCGTGGCCCTTCAAGAGTAAAGCCTTCACCTCCATATTTTGCCTGGCCGCCTCTGAGACGTAATCACACAATTCCTTCGTACCCATCAAGGCAAATTCGACAATCGGAACCTTTACCAGATTGACCATTCCAGGAGCGGTCAGAAGGGGAAAGGGTTTATCCTTCAGGGATAAGGCAGTGGAAAAGGGTGGGTGAACATGGGCAATCGCCATCACATCATTTCTTATACGGTAGATGGAGGTGTGGAAAGGGGTCTCTTTGGATGGCTTCAAATTCTTTTTGCCTTTTAAGAGATTGCCTTGGATGTCGACTTCGATAATAATGTCCGGCGTGATATCCCTCAGGGAGATCCCGCTGGGAGTGATCAACACGTGTTCGGTCCCGGGGATCCGGATGCTGAGATTCCCGCCTCTCGCTGCGACCAATCCCCGGTCGTAAGAAAGGCGTGAGAATTGAGCCAGGTCTTTTCTATACGCGTTGATTTTGTCCTTTTGATATTTCAATGTCTTTGCCATATCAACTCCTCACACAATATTTGAGTTGAGCCGTTAGTTGCTTATTTGTCATTCTGAACTTGGTTCAGAATCTCCGATGAGTAGACCCTGAAACAAGTTCAGGGTGACATTTAGGCCCGGTGGCTCCTCCTAAAATTTTAATGCCCGTTCAGGCAAAACGAGGCAATCTATTCTAATATGACTGTCCTGTCTTTTTCTTTTTTGCCCCTTATCTTCGGCAGGATATACTGGTAGAAGACGATCACGACAATAAAAAGGATAAGGGCAATGCTGACCCCGCGAGTAAAGAATGGAGCAAGCGAACCCTTGCCAGCCATTAAAGCCCGCCGAAATTGAACATCTAACAGGTCCCCTCCAAGAATCAAACCCAATACCAAAGGAGACACGGGGAAACCAAGAGCACTCATGATAGTCCCAAGCACTCCAAAAAAGAATGCAAGGAAGATGTCGTTGATGTTGATGTTTGCGGCATAAGAGCCCAAAACACAAAGGACAGCAACAATGGCAGCCATGGCGGTTCTGGGTGTATTCACAAACATGCGAACCAGGCCTTTCCCGGCATAGGTGCCGATGATCACAAACAATATCCCTGCCAGAAAAAGAGCGACTGCAATCTCATAAAGCCAATGGGCATTCGTCAGCAGGAAGGTCGGCCCGGGCCGAACCCCATGAATCATCAGAATACCTAACATGATGGCGGTTGGAGCATCTCCTGGAACAGACAACGATAAAACGGGGGCGTAAGCTCCAGGGACGTTCGCCATGTTACAGGTTTCGCTTCCTATCAAACCCTCGATGCTTCCCTTCCCAAACTTCTCAGGTTCTTTGCTTGTGCTCCTGGCATGATCATAACCCACCCAACAGGAGACGTTGGCTCCGATTCCAGGGGCCACACCAATGATATATCCTAAGATCGAAGTCCTTACACTGAGCCAGCGATATTTCCACCACAGTTTGGCGGCTCCGATCAGAGAAGTTTTCTTTAAGGGAAAGCTTTTTACGCTGATATCCGTCAGACCCGAAAAGACTTCGGTAAAACCATATAAACCGATCATGGCTGGAATGAGCGGGATGCCTCCTACGAGATAAGTCGTGCCGAAGGCAAAGCGTGGAGAACCATCAATGGGATCAAGGCCAACGCATCCTAAAATAAGACCCACTGTGGCTGCGATCAATCCCTTGATGGTGTCCCCTTCGGATAGGTTGGCGGCGATGAAGACCCCAAATACCCCAAACCAGAACATCTCCCAGGGACCGAACATCATGGATAGCTTTACGAAGAATGGCATGGTAAGGAGAAGCAGAACCAGACCCAAATTGTTGCCCATGAAACTCGCAAAAACATTAATGCCGAGAGCGACCTCCGCTTCTCCTTTCTTGGTGAGCTGATAACCTTCGATCGCGGTGGGTGCTGAGGCTGGCGTGCCCGGAATATTGAGTACGGTGGCAGAGATGCTTCCTCCGTACGTTCCACCTAATTGGGTTGCGGATAGCATGATGATGGCCCAAAGAGGGTCCATTTTATACGTTACGACAGCCAGCAATGCTACGGTCATCGTGGTGGAAACCCCGGGCAAGGCCCCACCCAGAATGCCGACGGCCACACCCATCGTGATCAGAAATAACCCGTAAGGGGTCGACAGGTCCCAAAAGGCCTTAGCCAAACCCGTCAGCATCTGTGTCCAATCCATCACTCGATCTCTCTCTAATCCGTTTACCCCGTTAGAAAGCCCCGCTGCTTACAATGGGGGTATATCCGTAGAGCTTCAATGCACCGGCAAAGCTCCGTCTTTTCTAACGGGGCTTACCAAATCTGTAACATAAATAATTTATTGAAAATGAGATACAGGCAAACCGTGATGCCGATTGATACAGGCAGGAAAAACCATCGCCGCCACCTCTTCACGTAGGCATAAAACATAATAGTCATAAACAGAGCACTCGATATGTAGAAACCAATCAGTGGAATGGCAACGAAAGCATAGATGGCCGGGAAGAGAATACCCAGAATAAGCGGTCTGTTTTCCTTCGAGGCAAATAAGGGTACGAAGGAACGGAAGAGCTCGTCAAGCTTGATTCTCCCACCCCGACTCAACGATCTGATCGCATAGGCAACCCCGAAGAAAAAGAGAATAACGCTCATGAGTCCCGGGAAGACCGCGGGACTCTCAATGAGGTCTCCACGCATAGGCATCCTCATGGAAGCCGAGAAGATGAAAATAGCCAATGCTACGACAAAACAGGCGATGAGAAAATCTCGATCATGCTTGGACATCTTCTACTCCATTTCAGGCTGCTGAAAAACGCCCATCTGCAGCGTTCCCTCTGCCTATTGGTTGACAGGCAGGTCCTTCATCGTTGCAGCGTACACAAAAGTACGCCTCACTCTTCAGGATTTCGGGCGCCTTGCATCTGGGCATTTTTGATCAGCCTGGGAAAATGACTTCAAGCCTCGAGCCCTTACCCCTTGAGTCCTCGGTCTTTCGACCTTCTCGAGACAAGATGCGGGTTCTATTTCCCTGGCCTCGGGATTCCAAGCTCTTGAGGGTTCTTTTTTGCTTCCTTAATATCATAAAGGAGCCAGGCCTGAACCTGTGTCTGATTTTCCCAGACTTTATCCGCATCTGCGCCCACTGTGCCATTCAGAGGCAACAAGGTCTTTTTACCAAAATTCTTTACGGCATCGCTCGCCATGGCGATCTTAAACGCATCGATCAATTTCTTGATTCGGTCTTCGGGAATCCCTTTTGCATAACCTAAAGCCCGAAATCCCTTTCCGGCGGACAGTTTGTCCTTCATTTGAGGGACAAATTGAGTGATCGGTGGGATCACACCGAACCCTTCCAGGTTAAAGGGTTTATCATCGAAGACGAAGATGGGACGCACCATCTTCGAGTTGATGACCGTGAGGGCCTCGGATAGATCGCTGGTTCCAAAGTCGACCTCTTTCTTGGCAACCGCCATGGCTGAAGGAGCCCCGCCTTCATACGGGACGGCCTTAAATTTTCCGCCAAGGGTATTCATGACGATGAGCTGGGGGACATGCCACATCCCACCGATACCACTGTTCGACCCTGTGAGATCTCCCTTTTTGAACCCCTCGATCAAATCCTTTGGGGTTTTGATAGGAGAATCCCAGGGTACGGAAAAGGTGGGGAGGGTGTCAAAGACAAGGCCAATCATCCCAAATTCTTTATAGGTCAGTTTTGATAGGCCTGTTGCAGGGAAGGTCGAAACCGCGCTGCTGATCCCGAAGAGGGTATAGCCGTCTTTGGGCTGCTTGTAGACATGATCCATCGCAATCGCTGAGTTCGCTCCAGTCATATTGACCACCGGCATGGCGACGCCGAGTGTTTTCCTCATCTCTTCCGAAAGGATCCGTCCCATCATGTCCATCCCGCCGCCCGGTGCGTATCCGATATAGATTGTGATAGGCCGGGTGGGCCATTTCTCCTCCGCTGCAAAGGACGACGTTGAAATAAACAGAACACTGAGAATCGCTAATCCGATGACCCTCTTGAAGATCTCGCTTGCTTTCATCTCTTTCTCCCTTCTTGATAAGTAGAATAATCAAATTGCCACTGCGAGCCAAAAGTGCTGTTTCACTCCTCGCAATGAGGATTATTTAGAGCTGTGGGTGTTATTTCACCCAGGGGTCCTCCATGTAAACCGTCCCGGCAGCCTTCTTGCTCGAGCAGTTTCCGTAAGTGAAGATGAGCTCTGCGGTTTCGGTGTTGCTCATGTTGAGTAAGCCGTGAATTCCTCCTGCCGGAGAAAAGACGATGTGGTTCTCGGGGACGATGTATTCTTTCTTCTCCTCACCGATGAAGACTTTGATGGTTCCTTTTCTCACAAAAAAAGCGGCATCACAGTTGGCATGGTAATGGCGCTGATTCCTTCCGCCCGGGGGAATGATGGTCCTCCCCATGGTGATTGTCTTTGTTCCGGTGGTGGATTCATCGATTCCCCATGCAATCATCAGGGGAGGCTCATATTTTACGTCCTTGTCCACCTGATCGGTATTGATGATTCTCGGTTCAAGCTTCGCCATCGTGTATTCCTCCTCTTCAGGGTATTAGAAATTGAAGAACAATGAAATTCTGTCAGCTCGATTGAATGATACCTTTCCGTCTCCAAAGTCGTTTTAAGATTGGAGTCAGCATTAAAAATGCTGCAACGCACAACAGGGCCGCTGAGATGGGCTTCTGGATAAATAGGGAAGGATCTCCTCCGGAGGAGATCAACGACTGTTGCAGGGACCTTTCAAGGATGGGACCCAGAATCATTGCCAGGATTAATGGAGCAGGCGGAAAGCCTCCTTTGCGCATCAGATATCCCATGACTCCGAAAGCCACCATGGTCCCAACATCAAAGACGGCACTCTTTACACTGTAGGCGCCGATGACACAGACGATGACTACGACGACCGCCAGGAAGTGGTAGGGAACTCTCAGGAGACGAACCCACAGGCCGATCAGAGGCAGATTCAGTGCTAAAAGCATGATATTGCCGATATACATGGAAGCGATCACCCCCCAGAACAGATTCGGATACTCCTGAAGGAGCAGGGGGCCTGGTCGTATTCCATGGATCATGAGGGCGACAAAAATCATCGCGATCGTCGCATTTCCTGGTATCCCTAACGTAAGAAGGGGGATGAAGGAGGATGTGGAGGCTGCGTTGTTGGCTGCCTCCGGTGCGGCGACTCCCTCGATCGCTCCTTTGCCAAATTGTTCTGGGTGTTTGGAAATTCTTTTTTCGACGGCATAGGATACGAAGGAACTGATGATGGCGCCGCCGCCCGGAAGGACTCCAATGAAAAAACCAAGGAAAGACCCCCTGAGCACCGACGCCCAACACCTTCGCCAATCCTCCCTTGTGGGAAGGAGTCCTTTAAAAGAAGTCTTGAAAACATCTCTGATCTCGGGAGCCTCAAGGTTGATGAGTACTTCTGAGATTCCAAAAAGCCCCATGGCCACGACGACAAAATCAAACCCGTCCAGCAAACGAGAGACGCCGAAGGTAAACCGGGTCGCACCATGGACTGGATCAATCCCCACGGTGCCAAGCAAAAGCCCAAGGGCTGCCATGGCAAGCCCCTTCACAATGGACTCTTCAGAGAGATAGACGGCCATCATCAAGCCGAGGAGGACCAATGAGAAATACTCCGGCGGTCCAAACTTGAGTGCGAAGGAAGCGAGGGAAGGCGCTACCAGTGACATGCCGAAAACACTGATGGTCCCGGCAACAAAGGAACCTATCGCCGATATGCCTAACGCAGGGCCAGCCCGTCCTTGCCTTGCCATCTTATAGCCATCGAGACACGTTACGACAGAAGCTGCTTCGCCAGGGATGTTCAGGAGGATGGACGTGGTTGACCCGCCATACATGGCCCCATAAAAAATCCCTGCGAGCATGATGGTCGCAGAAGCAGGGTCCATTTTGTAAGTTACAGGAAGGAGTAGAGCCACCGTGGCTGGAGGGCCTAAGCCCGGCAATACACCGATCGCTGTTCCGATGACTGCGCCTATGGCTGCAAAAAAGAGGTTCCACGGGCTCAATGCCACGGAGAAGCCTTGAATCAGACTGACGAGAAAATCCATCCCTTGTCTCCTATTTCACAGACCCAGCCGGACTAAGATGCCCACAGGGAGCTCAATCCCCAGAAGTTTGTCGAAGAGGATGTAGGTCCCGATGGATAGGCAAAGGCTTGTGAGGAGAAGTACCCGCCACGACTTCACATTCAAGATGCGCAGGATGAGACCAGATGCGATGAAGGTACCGATAACATACCCGAGGCGGTCTAAGACCCCCACCAATACAATCATTACGACAAGCAAGAGAGCGGGGCGTCCGACATCCCCAAAGACCACTTTCTTCTGACCCTGTCCGGTCCGTCCCTTGAGAAAAATAATGGCCGAAAAAACGATGAGGGAGAGACCCCCCAGGAAAGGGAAGAAGCCAGGCTGAGGCTCCGTCGGTGAACCCACTTTGAGGCGAATCGCTCCGATGACGGCTCCCACACCCAGCAAGAAGAGGAAGAGGCTTCCCGCCGCGTCGCTTCGATTTTTCATAGGGACTCCGGAAGGGGTCAATTGGTTTTCTTGAAAACTTTCCCGAGCTCCTTATGAGCTTCGTACTCTTCTCGCCAGAATTTCGCGAGTTCGTCCGGGCCCAGGTAATGGAAATTATCCCCCAGCTTCTTGATCATTGCGATGGACGAGGGGTCCTCCAACATCTTCTTAAAGGCGGAAGCCAGCTTGTCGATGACCGGGCGGGGCGTGGTTTTCGGAGCCATGATTCCCTTCCACAGAAGATTTACGACGTCGACCCCCTCTTCTCGGAGCGTCGGGACATCGGGCAGATCGGGATCTCGCTTCGTGTCTGAAATGGATAAAGCCCGGAGCTTTCCTGCCTTAATGTGGGGTGTGCTCTGGGTGGGAGCCAAGCAACTGACATCAATGTGGCCTCCCAGGAGCCCAACCATCGCTTCCGCACCACCGTCATAGGGTATGATTTTTGCTGTAATCCCGGCCTTCAGTTGAATCTGTTTCCACAAAAGGTCAGGCCCTCCCCAGATGCCCGCATGACCAAATTTTAACTGGCCGGGATGGGCCTTGGCATACTGGATTAACTCTTTAAGTGTTTTGTAAGGGGCATTCGCCGGGACGAGTGTTAACATGGCCGAGTAGTTGATCCGACACACCGCCGCGAGATCATCCGGCCCTCTCGATCGCCCCTCAATAGCCGGCAGGGTCGTGTTGGGGCCGGGTCCACCCATCAACAGCGTATAGCCGTCGGGAGCCGCCTTTGCGACGATATCCGAAGCAATAGCTCCTCCTCCTCCGGGCTTGAGCTGGATGATGACGGGTTGTCCGAGAGCTTCCGGCGCGGCACCGACAAAGGCCCGTGCCGTCAGATCACTTGCTCCTCCAGGGCCAAATGGGATGATCAAGGTAATTGATTTGGTTGGAAACTCCTGGGCATGGGTGACTTGAAACCAGACGAGGGGAACCGCTAGCAGAACCAAGAAAAACAATCCTCCCTTTCCGCATTGCTTTTTCATAAATCCTCTCCCTTCCCATCCTGCCTTTTCAGCATGATGCTTAAGCTTCGTCTCTACTGTAGGAGTGTCTACGTCATACAAACGGGGTTGTTCTTTTTCCGGTGTCCCTGAATGATCTCCTGAAATCCCTATTTTATTTATCGATAAAACTCCTCCAAGTCAATAGGGAGCTTTAGGGCCAAACCCCGTTCTGCCGACAGATCCATGGCCATGGTCAAAACAAGATTCCGGTGTCCGTCTTCTGCAGTGGCGTGAGGGGTTTCAAGTCCTGTATAGAGGCGCGAAAACCAGGCATTGGTTTCTTCCCGGATCGGTCCCCAGGTCTGGTTGAAGGCGACGTCTCCGGGCGGGTAGCTGGTGAGAAAGTCGACATGACGCTCAAAATCGGGTTTGTAGCCCTCGGGTCTATACCCCGCCCATTGAGGGAGTTCGGAAGCGATTACTACGTCACGATGGGTATCCTCAATGTCGATCACCCCTTTCGTCCCTACGATTCCGACCTCGATTCCGTAAACAGCTCCCGGCCAAACAATGGGCAAAGCCCAGCTGATATTCATGCTCCAAAGCGTACCGTCTTTGAAGGTGAATATGGCGAAGGTGGAATCCTTGGTTCCCCATTTCCCGAGCGCTTTATCGACGGCGCGTGCGTAGACTTCGACCGGTTCCTTCCCTTCCAGCATCCACATCATCAGATCGAGGCTGTGTGTGCCGGACACGACCATCGGTGTCAAATGCTTCCGATCCTCGGTCCGGCGGACGGTCGCCATGGGAACCATCCGGTTCATGAAGGCTCGAGTGACGACAGAGGTGACTTCACCGATCTGGCCCGTTCTGATTTTCTCCTTGACTGTCAGAAAGCGGCGTCGGAACCGATTGGTGTAGCCGATCACGGCATCCACACCGCTTGCCCTGATCGCATTCAACACCTTCAACGAATCCTTCGCGTCCGTGGCCAATGGCTTTTCGATCAGCAAGTCATGTCCCCGCTCCACGGCGGCCAACGTAGGGGCGACATGGTTATTCTCATCCGTCGAGATGATGGTCGCGGTGATTTCAGGCCGCCTGAGAAGTTCTTTGTAGTCGGTGGTGAAAAAATCAGCTTTTGTATCCTCAGCGAGTTGTCTCACAAGATTCTCTTTGACATCACATACCCCGAGCCATGCCACTCCAGGGTAATTTCGAGCATAGAGCGCGCGGAGACGGCCGATGGTTCCGCACCCGACGATGGCCAATCCGATCTCCTTTTTCTTTCCCTCTTTCTTCATCCTGCCCCCCTAGTCTTAACTTACTAATGAGGCCATAATTGAGAAGACATATTGACACTGCTCCGACAAATCCCCATCCCCCTCCTGACCTCCCCCTTGAAGGGGGAGGAACATAACGATTTCCCTCCCCTTCAGGGGGAGGGAAGGGTGGGGGTGGGGTTAATCAGATGGCTATTCAATTATGGACCGATTAATAATTTATCGATTCATTGAAACATCAATGTTTCAGAATCATCCGCAATATTGGGCGACGCGCTGGGAAACAAAGTCAACCATCGACTGGGTCGCTCCGGAAAATTCCTTGGCCGTAGCCACCAGGGCCGGATGGGTATTGAACTCGTCGATGGTGTAACCGTCCTCCGCATAGCCTCTTTTGAAATAAGGGATCTTGAGCAGTTTTTCCATGACTCCTTGCGGGACGGGTTCATCGATCTGGTTTCGAAATTCGAGGTGACGACCGGTTTCGAGGAGACCCTCCAGATAACCGGGTGGGCAGGTGTAGACGATGTCCGCCCCGGCCGCTTTCTCGACATGCCAGGACCGAATTACGCCATCGACTTTAGGACTCATCCTCATGGAACAAAGGAGCATCTTGCCCGGATAATCGGAATTCTCTTTCACCAGGCGGCAGGCCTTCTTAAAAATTGCAATTTCGGCCCAGCGAATCTCGGCTTCGCTCAAGTCAATATTTCTTTCCGTTGCCTCTTTCTGCAAGTCACCCAGGGTTCCATACCGGGCGCTCATCGCCGTGATGACTGAACGCCATTCGGAGAGGTCAACTCCTTTGGCCCGGGCCTCTTTCAAGCCTGCGACCACCGCTTGCATGCAAGCGATGAACTGGGGAATGACGAAAGCAAGGGTGTTATTGGTCGGAATCCCTTTGGCGGTCAACTGTCGGATTACCTCATAGCCTTCTTTGGTTCCGGGGGCCTTGATCATCACATTGGGTGAAAGAGTATGAAGTTCGACGCCTTGAGCGACCATTCTGTCCACATCGTGCCGGATACGAGGGTCGACCTGCCCTGAGATGTATCCGTGCTTGAAGTGAGAAGCCTTAAAGGTGGGGAGATACATCTCTGCCCCCCTTTTTACGATCTCTTTATACGTATTCCAAAAAACAACCTCCGTGTCCGTGCACCGGTCTTTGGCGATGAGCTGATCCACCCAGCCGCTCCAATATTCAGGGTCGTCCTTGATGGCATTGTAGGACAAAGGGGGGTTGGTGGTGACACCCCGGAAGATGTTTTTCTCAGGGGGGTTGTCTTTACGATAGAGACGGTCCAGCCACTCCTTCATTTGATTCTTATCGGAGGCCCTCTGAATCATTTTGGCGCGCCAGTTGTCGTAGATGATGGGGGAGGAATCCCACCAAATCTCCGCTTCCGGATTGACCTCCCATAACTTTTCGATCACACTCTTTGATCCCATTGATCACTCCTTCTTCTATTGAATATGGATTGTTCAGGTTGCTGAAAAATGGCCGTCGGCTGCGTTATCCGGTCCCCTTCGGGGACGTGGTAAAAAGTCGCTCCTTATTCGTCGCGACGCCACCCCTCATCCTTCCCCGTGTCAAGCACGGAGCAGGCTTGTTGCGACGGACCCGTAGGGAACGGCTTAAAACCGTTCCCTACAAAGGATTGCCTGCCTGAACGGCAGGTGAAAAGCACCGCGGGGGCCTTGCATCTAGCCCTTTTTGAGCAATCTGGGAAAGATGACTTTTCAGCAGTCTGCTACCGGAGATACCTCCCTCCGCTCACATCGATTGTGATCCCTGTCACGTAACTGGATTCATCGGAGGCAAGAAAGACAACCACAGAGGCCACTTCTCCCGGGGTTCCCAATCGACCCAGGGGGATGTTCGAAAGGACCTTTTTCTTTTCCTCCTCGCTTCTGTTATCCCAAAGCGATTGGATCCGATCCCCGGTCATGGTCACAGTGGGAGCCACCGCATTGACCCGGATACCTGCCTTTCCCCAATCATAGGCAAGTTGCCGGGTGAGTCCTTCCACTCCGGCCTTGGCTGCCGTATATTGGACGCCTGCCAGGGAGGCTCTCCAGTGGCCCGCCAGAGCCGAGATGTTCACAATAACTCCACCTCTCTGCTTCACCATCTCCGGAATAACCGCTTGACAGCATAAGAACGCTCCCTTCAGATTCACATCCAGAACGAGGTTCCAATCCTTTTCTTCGATCTCTTCGAGAACATAAGGGGTATTGAGAGCTCCTCCCGCGTTATTCACCAGGATGTCCACACTTCCCCATCGCTTCTTCATCTCCTGGACAAACGAACGGACATCGGATCTTTGGGTCACATCGATTTTTCTTCCCATCGTGCGATCCTGTCTCTCATCCAATTGTTTCGCGGCCTCAGCCGCTCCTTTTTCGTCGACGTCGAGGATGGCGACCCGTGATCCCTCCTGATGCAGGGCTTTGGCGATGGCAAACCCCATCCCACGGGCGCCGCCCGTTACGATGGCATTTTTGTTCTGAAGGCGTTGACCCATACTTTTCTCCTGCTCAGGGAGCTATGACCGGCAAGTGCCCCGCAAGCCCCGCCTCGTAGGCGGGGTCAAGGGGCATCATCAGAATGAAATTTCCTTTGCTCGCATCCGGCTCGCCGCTCCGTGCCCGCGAAGCCCCGCCCTATGGGCGGGGAGCTTCATTTTTGTTTCTCCATCACCGAAAGAAAAGCTTCTGTCACGGGATCGATGAATTCGGGATCGTTGATATGGGCATCCAATTCGACGACGGGAATCGAAGGGTTCAGGCTCGCCTTGAATGAATCGATGAACGCTCGATTTCCCTCCGGCTCCCAGTGAGGCAAACCTTTTCTGTCAGGGTAAGAGAATCCCTTCATGGGAATAAATACCCGGATGAGTCCTTTCCCGCGATTGAGCTTCTGAGCCGTCACTTTCCCGACGCTGACGAGTTCGTCCGAACTCAGTCGAACAAGGGTCAAGTTTGGATTGTGAACGATGTATTTTCTGGATTTGAGCTCCTTGGAAAGGCTGCCCAACGGGCCCCAGACCGCATAATTGATGCTTCCCGGAGCGACGACCTGAGGAAGGCCAAGGGCACCCGCGGCTTCTAATCGGTCATCCCGGATGGCACCGTGCAACCCCCCGGCAAAACGATCTCCGATCTCATGGAGGTTCAGATCCACCACCCCGCGGAAGGCGCCTTCCCGGATCATATCCTCCATGGCAATTCCCCCTGTCCCGTTCTGGTGGAAGGTCACCACCTCAAAGCCCCGGTCCTCCAGAATCTTCTTGCAGCGCAGAGCCCCTGGGGTGGTCGTGCCTAGCATGGACAAGGCGACGGGGATTCCCTGCGGGTTCAAGGAACTTCCTTCGAATCCCTCAAGCATTCCACAAATCGCCCCTGCGGCATTCTCCAGGATGCGTTTGGTGACGAAGTTTAGCCCCTGAATGTCCGCCACCGAATGCATCATGGCAATGTCTTTCGTTCCGACATACGGACCAAATGTAGCCCGGCCCGAAGCCACGGTCGAGACCATGAATCGGGGGACGCCTACAGGAAGGGACCGCATCGCCGAACAGCCGATATCCGTTCCCTGGGCTCCTCCCATGCCGATGACCCCCTGGAACCGGCCCTGGGTGTAAAGCTCTTTGCAAATGATTTCCGCACCCCGAATCATGTTCAAGATGCATTTTCCCTTGTCGCCTGTGGCCACGATTTCTCGAAGCGGGGTTCCGCCACGGAGAGCAATCTGTTGCTGATCGATATCCACCTGAGCGCGGGGAGGGGCGAGGATTCCGGCATCCATGGTCAAGACCGAAACCCCCCGGGCTTCGATTTTCTTCTTGAGGAAAAGGGCCTCGTCTTCCTTGGTATCGAAGGTTGCGATAAGAAGAACTGTCTTTTTCACTGTTTCCTTTCCCATCTCCGTCCCGGTAGAAACGATGGCCGGTAAGCTATTTCCTCTGTGCTTATTTCAAAAATCCAGAAGCCTTGAGGTCCTCCAGGAGTTTCTTCGTCTCCTCCGCTGTCAGGGGAGCCAAAGGAGATCGAGGGGGACCGCCATAAAAGCCTGCAAAGTCCATGGCTGCCTTCACCCCTGCGACGCCGAATTTTCCGGAGACCTTTTGATTCAGCTCCATGAGCTGAAATTGTAGCTCGCGACCCTCTTTGAGCTGGCCGTTGACCCCTAAGTCATAGAGCTTGCAACAGGGCTCTGGAAAAGCATCAGCCAGGGAAAGGACCCCTCCCACTGCGCCCATGAGCAATCCTGTAAAAAAGAAATTCGCAGACCCGGCGAGAAGGGAGAACCTGGGTTTGGCGTTTAGGATATAGGCGCTGAGATTCCCCGGAGAGCTGTCTTTCATCCCGACGATTTTTGGGTGAGAGGAGACCTCTTTGATCACAGCCGTAGAGAGGGTAACGCCGGTCACACCCGGATTGTTGTAGAGGAGAACGGGGATGGGAGATTGATCTGCCACCTGGACGAAGTGCTGAATCAGGATCTTGTCCGTCATCTTCTTAGCAAAGAAGAACGGGGTGATGAGGCTTCCGTAATGGGCGCCGATCTCTGCTGCCTGGTGACAGAGTTCAATGGAGACCTTAGTCGACTCCGCGCCGGTTCCCGCCATAATGACTTTCCCGGGCGAGGCCGTTTTGACGACCGTTTTGAGCACTTCCATCTGCTCATGGCTGGAGAGGCTGCGGAACTCACCGTTCGTCCCCAATACCAGATAGCCACGAAGTCTGCTTGGATTGAGCCTCTGAATATTGGAGGTGAGTTTTTCCAAAAGAAGATCGCCCTGTTCATGAAATGGAGTGGTGATCGGAGCGAAGACTCCCGAAAGCTTTTCTCGATGCATGGATTCGTTCTCTTTCATCGTTTGAAAACCCTTTCTTTTATGGCTCGGTTCAAAAGTAATATGACCGCCTGGCAGTCTGACAATTTATTGAAATCCTCGCCTCTTGTCAATAGAAAAGGAGAGAGGATTTCGAGTCACCCATCAGTCCATCATTGTATGGAAATTGGAGACTGAATCATTTCTTCCTTACCTTTACAAAACGAAGGCATACCCCTCTTTGGCAAATGGTTCGACTTGCTCACCATCCTGAGCTTGTCGATGGAGAGGGGTTAGGGGAGATTTTCAGAAGAAGATGTCTTTTCAATGATGGACTCCCGGCTCAACCGATTTTTCCTAGGACTTCCTCTTTTTTCCCCTGACTCAGGACCTTACCCTTTTGAAGACGCATGACATGGGTCACGCAATCCAGTATCTCCTCCTTGTGATTCGTCACGTAAAGAAGGTTGGTTTGGGTGTGGCCGATTCGTTCCAGAATGTCCAGGACCCTTTTTCGATTCGGGATGTCCAATCCGTGACAAGGTTCGTCCACAATCAGAAGCGCCGGCGACTTCACCATGGCCCGCGCCAGGAGGATCATCCGCCTTTGTCCGTAAGAAAGGTGATGAAAAGGCTGATGGGCAATATCCTCGATACAAAGAAGCCGGATCCATCGGTCGACGGCCTTCTTCTGGTCTTCGGTCGGATATTGATACAATCCGATGGAATCATAGAATCCCGAGGCGATCACGTCGTAAGCGCTCATCTTCTTACGGTATTGAACCTGCAATTCCGACGAAACCGCCCCGATCCTCTTTTTGATTTCCCATAAGGTTTCCCCGGTTCCCTTTTGCTTTCCGAACAGGATCACTTGATTGGCATAGCCTTGGAGATTATCTCCGAGGATCAGCTTCAGGATCGTCGATTTTCCGGATCCATTGGGCCCGACGATCGCCCAGTTTTCACCCCGCCTCATCATCCAGTTCAGACGATTGAGGACCGGGAGGCCCTGATATTGGACGGTCGTATCCCTCATCTCAATCAGAATATCGGGCAGGACTTCGGGCAGAATGCCGGGTTCATTTAAGTTCCCTCCGTCGGCCCTCGGGGCCGTCGCCATGGACTTGCTTTCGTCCTTCCCAAAAGAAACCAGGTAAGTCCCGTTGTTTCGCTCCAGCTCGAGCGGGCATCCGTAGAGTTGGCTGATGTTTTCAGAGGTCAGCAGGTATTCCTTCGGCCCTTGCATAAAAAGCTGACCCTCTTTAATGAACAGCACGTGGGTGATACGGGATAGGATCTCTTCCAGTCGATGGGACACGAGAATGACCCGCACCGACCCAGTCATGAGGTGGTTGATCGACTCGGCGAGGGACCGGCGGGCGGATTCGTCGAGTCCATCGAAAGGTTCGTCCAGGATGAGTAGCTTCGGAGCCTTAATCAATGCCCTGGCGATCAGGGTCTTGCGCATCTCGCCGGTAGACAGGGAGATAACATTCTTTTCGAGGAGAGGACCAATTTCCAGGAGGTCTGCGATCTCACCGCACCTGGCTTCATCTTCGGCAGTCAAGGTACGGTTGGTGAGGATGCTGGAGTAGATGACATCCCGGGCGGTCGTGATTTCACCCGTTTTATTGGCGAAGGCCCGAAGATCCTCTTGCATCTCCTCGTGCTCCATCAGCCGGTGATGGGTCTCAAAGGAGACATAGCCGATCGCCTCCCTTTGGGAGAGAGGATTCTCGGTCGTTGAGTCTGAAAAATGGAAGAAGATCTTTCCCTTCAGAAGGGGCACGCCTCCCCAGAGGGCCCGGACGAAGGTAGATTTTCCGGCTCCATTCGGCCCCAGAATGGCCCAATGCTCATCCGAATGAATTCGCCAGGAGCTGTTTTGAAGCATTAACCGACCCTGTAGGCGGCAGGTGATGTTTTCAACGCTGATAAAAGGCCGCTTCTTAACCATCGATTACCCTAACCTTGTACAGCCATCACTTGAAATCCCAAGCGTTAAACCCCAAACTCCGGATAAGTTCCAACCGCCAATGACCTAAACTCTTCTGTTTGGGGATTTGGTTATGGGTGCTTATTTGGAGTTTGGCCTGCCTGCGCGTAGCCCCGCCTTGCAGGGCGAAGGCAGGAGCTTGGGATTTGATGCTTATGATTCCCTTGAGTAAAGCACTGTCAACATTTTCCCCTGAGGATCGGGAGAAGGGGAAAGCGGGGTCTCCTGGGATCAGGCTTCTCTTTTCCAGTTTTCAGGACGGAGGTCTCTGACCTTCTTGCCGGCTTCCCACATTTCCGAACTTCCCATCTCCGCAAGCTCGGCATTCAGCTTTTCCCGATAGTCCGGCTGACTGTTCCTTTCGAGCACAATCTTGGCTTCTGTGCCGTTGGCAACGCTTTCGTAGAGCTGGGAGAACAAGGGGGCAACGGCTTCTCGAAACCTTCCCTTCCAATCCAGAGCCCCTCGCTGGGCCGTCGTGCTGCAGTTGGCGTAAAGCCAGTCCATGCCCTTCTCTGCAGCGAGCTTGATCAGGCTCTGCGTGAACTCTTCGACGGTTTCATTAAAGGCTTCACTGGGAGTGTGGCCATGTTTTCTCAACTCGTTATACTGGGCCTCCATGATACCGGCAATGGCGCCCATCAATACCCCTCGCTCGCCCACCAGATCGCTATAGACTTCGCTCTTAAAAGTCGTCTCGAAGAGATAGCCCGATCCCATGGCGATGCCCAAAGCGAGGGTCTTTTCTTCAGCCCTTCCCGTGTAATCCTGGAAGACGGCAAAGCTGCTGTTGATCCCGCTTCCCTCCAGGAAGTTACGCCGAACGGAGAGCCCAGAGCCTTTTGGGGCCACCAGGACGACATCGATATCTTTTGGAGGGATCACCCCGGTCAGGTCTTTATAGGTGATCGAAAAACCATGGGAAAAGAATAAGGTTTTCCCTTTCGTGAGATGAGGTTTCAGTTTCGGCCAGAAGGTCTTCTGCCCCGCATCGGAGAGGAGGTACTCAATGACCGTCCCTTTCGCAGCGGCCTCCTCAAGGGGATAGAGTGTGACACCGGGTACCCAGCCGTCTTTAAGGGCTTTATCCCATGAGGATGTATTCTTGCGCTGTCCGACGATCACGCGGATCCCATTATCTCTCATGTTGAGACTCTGTCCCGGGCCCTGTACACCGTATCCAAGGACAGCGACGGTGTCCCCTTTGAGGACCTCTTGTGCCCTCGAAAGAGGAAATTCTTCACGGGTCACTACCCTTTCTTCGACTCCACCAAAGTTAATCCTTGCCATAGGCAGTCCTCCTAGAATGATAGAAAGTAATCATTACATTTTAATGCATTTGTCGAGTTAAAGCAATCATTTCCAAAAGTTCTGGATTTTTCTTGGAATTTCGAGTAGGATGATATAGGTATCGAAATACCGTATTTCAGGATAGATGGAGAGTAACTTGAAGGAGACTTTGAAATGAAAAGAAAGAAATCGGTGGGACTTTACCAGAGGGCATTGGGATTAATTTCGGGAGGAGTGAACAGCCCGGTCAGAGCTTTCAGAGCCGTTGGCATCTCACCCGTGTTCATTGATCGTGCGAAGGGGGCAAAGATTTGGGATATCGACGGGAATGAGTACATCGACTACGTCGGATCCTGGGGTCCAATGATTTTAGGACATGCTCACCCGAAAGTGATTGCGGCACTCAAAAAGATGGCCCCCAAAGGTACAAGTTTTGGGGCTCCGACGCCTCTGGAAGTCGAGCTTGCCATCAAAGTGAAGAACGCCTTCCCTTCGATGGAGTTGTTGAGGATGGTGAGTTCCGGCACAGAGGCAGTGATGAGTGCGATTCGGGTGGCCAGGGGATTTACGGGAAGAGATAAGATTCTCAAATTCGAAGGCTGTTATCACGGTCACGGTGACAGTCTCCTGGTAAAGGCAGGTTCCGGAGCGACCACCTTCGGAATTCCGGACAGCCTCGGAGTCCCTGAAGACCTGGCGAAACATACTCTCACGGCATCCTATAATGATCTGGAAAGCGTCAGAACGTTAGTAGATCGGTATCCGGAACAGATCGCGTGTATCATTGTGGAGCCTGTGGCAGGGAATATGGGCGTGATCCTTCCTGAGCGAGGATTTTTGGAAGGATTGAGAAAGATCTGCGATGAGCAGGGGAGCCTGCTTCTTTTTGACGAAGTGATTACAGGATTTCGGATCGCCCATGGAGGGGCTCAGGAGGTTTACGGGATAAAACCAGATCTGACCTGCCTCGGGAAGATTATCGGAGGCGGTCTTCCTGTAGGGGCTTATGGCGGGAAAGAGAAGATCATGGAGACGGTGTCTCCTCTCGGAGGGGTCTATCAAGCGGGGACACTCTCGGGAAACCCCCTCGCCATGGCAGCCGGTCTCGAGACATTAAAGCTCCTCAGGGCCAAAAAGGTTTATAAGGACCTGGAGAAAAAGACCACCACCTTGACCGAGGCCCTGTCCAGAAGTGCTGAGGAGAAGGGCATCCCCGTCACCATCAACCGAACGACGGGGTTGTTCACCCTCTTTTTTACGGAAGGGCCGGTGAGAGATTATCAAACGGCCAAAACGAGCAATACGAAGCGATTCGCCCAATTCTTTGTCGAGATGATGGAGCAGGGGATCTATCTTCCACCCTCCCAATTCGAAGCCTGGTTCCTCTCTTTGGCACATACCCAGAAGGATCTGGATAAGACCATCGAAGCTTGTGATATCGCCTTCAAAAAGATTTGATCTTTGAATGATCCAGATGCCTCCACTTTTGCCGTAACGAGTTCCATCGGTGTCGGCTACCCCACAATCTAAGGATCAATCATTACTGGGATGAAATGTGCAAAAAGGCAGGCTCTTTCTGATCCTGCCTTTTCCCTATCTCTCTTGCTGCACTCGGCTTTACTTCTTTAAGAACCCCTCTCTCCGCCCCTGCCTATGGATCCTTAATCATCATCACCGCCATCATCATAATCCCCGTCATCATCATCATCATTCTCATCGTAAGGAAGTACAGGCACCATCTTTGCAACTACGGCTCTGCAAGGAGATGAGGTGCCTATCAAACTTTCGTTACATTTATGGAAGAAAAGTAAACTCCCCGCTTTTTCGTCTCCATTTTCATATGCCCTTACGATTGATACAAGGACTATAAACATCAAGACCATCATGAGAATTACCAGCTTTTTCATGGCGTCCTTATCGAGCAAAAATGATTATGAGCCTTTGAGTAACTTTTTGCTCTCACACAATTGTCACTAATCCAAGCCCCAGTGTGTTTGAGTAAATTTACTAACCCCTCTGTCCAGATAAAGAAAAGATACAAGATACTACTACCTAATCAAACTACCTTACCATAAATCAATTGTCAAGAATTTCTCCCGAAGAATAGAATCACCTAACCACTTGTAAAATCAAATAAAATGGCACAAGTGATTTTTCGGGGAACCCTTCTCTCTAAGCGCTGATTTCCGATGTCGAAGAGGATTTGATTCTTCAATGGATTACCGGTTGGAATGTGGCAATACAAAGGGTTTTTGAAAAATAACGAGTTAGGAAGGAAGATATGTGGCCTTATTCCACAGAAGGGGATATCCCCTCCTCATGGAGGGGTAAGTTTTTTCAGGCAAACCAACTTTGACCTGGATGACAATTGTGTGAAACTTAGGATTTCGGCAGGAATTGGACAAAAAAGAAGGACCGCATAGGTCCTTCTCCCGACCTTATTCTTTTAGTTTACCGGTGGCCTCCTCCACCTCCCCCCTCCATGACCTCCTCCGCCGGAGCCTCCAAAGCCCCCGCCGCCTTGGGAATTTCCAGAGAAACCGCCACCTCCTCCTTGACCTCCCCCGTGAGAACCCCCGAAGCCGCTACCGCCATGGAAGCCTCCGGAGTAACCACCACTACGAAAACCGCCAGAGGAACTTTGTCCGCCCGTAGAAGGCGCACTAAAAGTCCTGCCTGATGGGCTGCTGAAGCTTCTGCTACTGGATGACCCGCCTGAGCCCGTCCGTGCGCCTTGGAAGTTTCCGGAGTAACCACCACTACGAAAACCGCCAAAGGAACTTCGTCCGCCCGTAGAAGGCGCACTAAAAGTCCTGCCTGATGGGCTGCTGAAGCTTCTGCTAAAAGACCTACCGGAGCCTGTGGATGGGTTTTGGAAACCTCGATATTGTCTGCCCGTATTGCCAGGCTGACTCAATCCCTTACCGTTCGCACTTCGGTTGAGAGATTGAGGTAGCGCCCACTCTGGCCGCCGGGGATGCAAACCCACGGGAACCTGTTCCCCCAGAGGTGCGTGTTGCAGCCGTTCCTCTCGTCCTCGTTGTCGGATCAACCCTAAGAGAGGCACGGGTCGTCGGGTCGACGAAGTGATTGAGTGATGGAGTGATGACCATGATGGTGATGAAAATCGTTCAGGATAAAAAAACCAGGGAAGAAGAAACCAGAACACCAGAATGGGTAGGGAACCCATCCGTAAAGGTAGTTATAATCCCAGGGCGGTGGATAATAAGTAACTACCGGAGGACCTTCATCGTAGTAGTATTCGTCAATTACCGTAGGCGGAACAAATTCACTGCTTGTCGGAGGCTGACTTTCGGCGTACTGACCAGGCGCAATAGCTAAACCAAACTCAGCGGTCAGGCCCTCTAATGCCCGCAAAGCCTCATCTTCTCCCATGGATAACTTCTTTGAGGCTGCGGCGGCAACCACAGCATTTCGCACCTGACCGATAATGATGGGTGTCATCGGATAATCGGCAATCCACCCGTTTTTGGGTACGACACCAACTGTGGCCAACATACTCTCAGCTTCCGCCTCACCCTTAGCTTGCCCTATCTTGAGTACTTCAGCCAGTTTGAAAGCAAAGTCTCCCTCACGAATCAGGGTCTGAGCAATTGGAGGGGCCTGCTTTCCCGCCTCCCCTTGCTGTGTATTAACCGCCACCTTTCCAGGAGGGGTTTGGGAAGGGATTGAGGATCCCTTTTGGGCTACATTCACTATTTCAATCTTACTACGATACGCAGAAGGGACCCTACTCTCGTCGTCCGTAAAGTTCACTACGCCTTCTTTGTCGACCCATTTGTAAATAGCTGCCGATGCAGAAGAAGCGAAAATGAATGAGAATAATAGGGCAGCAATAAGTTTTTTCATTTTTCCCCCGCTTACCTTGAAGTTAGGTATTGGCTTATTTTGCCCGCACCTTGCACCTCACGAACACCTTCCTCTAAATTCTTAGACGTTTCATTCAAGTTTTTATTCAAGATTTCACCGTGTCGATCGCATGGATCCCGCTTTGCTCCTTCTGGGGTTGATAATATAAGAAATGAATCTTTTGTCAATACCAAAAATGAGGTTGTGAAAAGGAATAGGCCAAGAAACCTTCAGAATATTTCCTCATCTTTGCCTCATGTAAATGACTTTGTCGCTTTCCTTATTTTCTCACCCTCTTTTCTTCAGAAGCAGTTCACCAAGCAAGGAGGGTATAAGTATGAGGGTATAACCGTGTGAAATTCTGTTGCGGGCGATTTAGGTCAGCCGGATATTGCGGGCGATTTAGGTCAGCCAGTGCCTTGCTGCCATAGTAGTATAAAGCTGGCCGGTGCCAGGCCAAGTTGGAATTGGCGCAGCCGACAAGAGTCAGAAGCAGAAGTGATACAAATAATATTCTCATAATTTCAACACCTTTCCCATTTTTTGCCAGCCTTTGGAAGCTGGTCGTCATCAACAATATAGATGTACGATCAATGTACGATCATAGGTTCCTTTTAGCATTAGTATCCCAAAAGGAATGGGTTCTGTCTATAAGACCTTAGTCCTATACCGCAAAAGACACAGGTAATGCAGAATTATCACGGAGAGAACAAAGGGATTATGAGTGATGAGAACTTGCTCCGAGACGGGTTGAATATTCAAAAAAGAATCTAGTATTTTGAGAAAGGTCGATCACAAGCTATGACAGTCCCCTCCGTATACTTTTGAGCGCCAACCGGGCAAGAAGAAGGACATTCATGATTACCAAATTCAAATCATGCATACCTGGTCAAAAAGCTGGATTGTTGACTTCAGAAAGTTATCTTCGGAAACCTCCCTCTTATTTTTTCGTATCTTCCGACACCAAACTTAAAACGTCTCTTCATTGACCGGCCTATCGTAATTTAGTAGAATTTCATAGTCGAATGAAACGGTTTAAAGTCGTCCTTAAATGTCTTCTCATCCATTAAATGCTTCCATGAAAGATGAACTGCTCCGAACTCTGAGAGAGAAGTTCCATTTCTCCGGTTTTCGAAAGTGGCAGGAGGAGATCATCGATACCCTCCTGACCCGGCGCGACGTGGTCGTCGTCATGCCCACAGGAAGCGGCAAATCGCTCTGTTACCAGTTGCCGGCACTGCTCCTGGACGGGGTGACACTGGTCATCTCGCCCCTGATTGCACTGATGAAAGATCAGGTGGATGGACTGGTGCAGAATGAAATCCCTGCCACCTTCATCAACAGCGCATTGACCCCTTCCGAGCAAGGGCAGAGACTGAGGGAGATTCAGCAGGGCAGGTACAAGCTGGTTTATATTGCTCCCGAGCGGTTTCGGAATCCGGGATTTATGGAGGGGATTCAATCCTGCCGTGTCTCACTGTTTGCTGTGGATGAGGCCCACTGCGTCTCCGAATGGGGGCATGATTTTCGTCCTGATTACCTTCGTCTCAAAGGGGTTGTTGAAAAACTGAGCCATCCGCCCGTTGCCGCTTTGACGGCAACGGCCACTCCGGATGTCCGCCATGATATCATCACCCAGTTGGGTCTCAGGCAGCCGATCGCCTTCGTTGCCGGTTTTGATCGGCCCAATCTACGGTTTCATGTTAAAAAGGTGGACGGTGAGAAAGATAAGATCGATGCGATTGTCACCCTGCTCAAAAAGGGGTTGCGGAAAGGAATCATCTATGCCGCCACCCGTAAGAACGTGGAAGCCTTAACCCTGGCATTACGATCCAATGGCTACAAAGCGGGAAGTTATCACGCCGGCATGGAGATGGAGTCCCGCAAGGTTGTGCAGGACCTTTTTATGGAAGGAACCCTGCCGGTGGTGGTGGCGACAAACGCCTTCGGCATGGGCATCGATAAGGCGGATCTCCGTTTTGTCGTCCACTATGACATCCCCGGTTCCCTCGAGGCTTACTACCAGGAAGTCGGGCGTGCCGGCCGTGACGGGAAGCCTGCGACCTGTCTGCTCCTTTTTAACTACGCCGACACTTTCACCCAGGAATTTTTTATCGACGGAAGTTACCCACCCCAAGACATGGTCGAGAGGACGTACGAGGTCTTATGTGATATCGGGACGGATGAGATTGAGATGACCCAGAAGGCCCTGGCGGAACGCCTTGGTCGTTCAAAATCGAATGAGATGGCCGTCTCTTCGTGCTTGAAGATCCTGGAGAAGGCCGGCTATATTGAGCGCGGATCGGAAGGGGAGCATCAGGCCAGGGTGACCCTACGCGTCGAGCCGGAGGAGCTTCATCGCCAGGTTGAGGGAAAGAGCAAATACCAGAAAGAGATTGTCAATTATTGTGTCGATGTTCTGGATGGATCGAAAGACAGAACTCTTCTGGTGGACCTGGATGTGATGGCCGAGCATCTGAATCTTGCACCGGAGCAGTTGAGACGACATTTCTCTACACTTCATCAAGCGGGGTCAATAGAATATCGACCGCCGTTTCGGGGCCGGGGTCTGAAAATACTGTCACGGGTTCCCGTCACTGAGCTGAATATCAATTTTCAAGAGATTGAGCGCCGGAGCCTTTTCGAGCGTAAGAAACTCCGAAGGATGATCGATTACGCCTATACCGACGAATGCTTGAGGCGCTTTATTCTCGAATACTTCGGCGAACGGACTACAAAGGACGGTTGCGACAACTGCTCTAACTGTCTCCATGAGACTGAGACTCGCACGCTCGGGACATTGACCCTGTTAGGAAGCCCCGCCATTCTTGGAAAGAAGGATATAAATAACTCCTCCCTCCGGGCCAGAAGGCCCTCTGGGCTGGCGGCAATTCCTTCCAGAAAGGGTGGGGTTAAAGCCCCGTCCTTTCTAACGGGGCAGGCCAAGAAACAAAAGGTGCGTAAGGAGAAATTTCCGGAGAAGTCTCCGGTAGAATCAGACCTTCCGTGCCATGAAGACCTGTTTGTCTCCCTGAGGGAGATGCGTCTTAAACTCGCCCGGGCATCCAACCTTCCTCCCTTTGTTATCTTCCATGACCGAACACTCCTATCCATCAGCCAGAAACTGCCTCAAACAACCTCTGAATTGCTTGCCATCAAGGGCTGTGGCGAATATAAGGTATCGACTTACGGGGATCAGACGATTGAGGTCAGGGCTTATCTGAAAAGGCATCCTGAGGCTAAGCCCTTGAGCAAGTCCGGAACAACCACGACGGATCTGCTGCCATCCGGCCTATCTGGAAGAAACCTTTGGGAGGAAGCACTGTCGAGATTACCTGGACGTTGTGGGAAAAGGGAATGAAGGTGGATGAGATTGCCCGGAAGCGGGGCCTCACTCCATCGACGATTAGCGAACATCTTGTGCAGCTCATCGGCGAGGGCAGGTCGATCGACCTTAACCGGATTCTTTCAAAGGAGCGAATCGCCCTCATCGGAGAAGCGATTGCTCGGACCGGAAGTGAGCGATTGGCTCCGATCAAGACCCTGCTTCCTCAGGATGTAAGCTATGAAGAAATTCGTTTGGTTGCAGGCAATATAAGGGCAAAAGATAAAAAAGAGAGGCAAGGTGTCAGCCCGTTATCGGAAAATGGTCAAGAAATAAACCAATTTTTATCCTCTCCCCAGGAGGGCTTAAGCGCTAACTTAAATATTTCCTCCCCTTCAAGGGGAGGGTTAGGGAGGGGATGGGGTAGATTATGATCGGCCAGACAAACAAGAAGATACGCTCAGGCAAGCTACAACGAACGTTACGCAGCAACATGTCCGATGCGGAACAGGCTTTGTGGCATCTTCTGCGATGTCGGCAGATTTCCGGTTTGCAATTTCGCCGTCAACATCCATTTGGTGATTACATTCTTGATTTTGTCTGTCTGGAAAACAAGCTGGTAATTGAGGTGGATGGGGGACAACATGAACAGCAGGCTTGGTATGACGAGAATCGCACACAAGAACTACAGGCTGCTGGTTTTCGCGTTCTCCGATTCTGGAACAATGAGGTTCTTAAGGAGATAGAATCGGTAAAGGAGAAGATTTGGTTGGTAGTCCAGGAGCTGCAATCCCATCCCCCTCCCAACCTCTCCCCTTGAAGGGGGAGGAATTAAGAAAGTCCCCCCTGTGATTCCCTCCCTTTCAGGGGGAGGTAAGGGTGGGGATGGGGTAAATGAAAGGGAGGGAGAGTAAAGTTAGCGCTTATGCCCCAAGGGAGAGAGGGTAATAATAAAGAATGTAGCAAAAAATGAATGTGCGGCCAATTTCAGAATTGACCAAAAAGTCTATTGAAGGAGGATTCCTATCGTGGATGACGAATTAAAAAAGAAGACTCAGGAGACAGCCAGTCGATTGTTCGGTAAAGGGATCAAGATGGATCCTCCTTACCTGACGTGGAAAGAATTTGACAAAAGCCTTGCCAACGATTTTTCCCTTTTTATCACCGGCAAACTCTATTCGAGGACGGTTTTGACCCTGCCCGAACGACAGATGGTTGCCTGTGCCATGCTGGCGGCACTGCGTGCGACGGATGAATTGAAGCTCCATGTCAATGCGGCGTTGAATGTGGGTTGTGACCCAAAGAAGCTGGCTGAGATCTTTTTCCAACTGGCCCCTTATGCAGGAATGCCGGCCGTCAATGAAGCACTCCATGTATACCGGGACGTCTTGAAGGAAAGAGGGGAGTGGCCGATCAAATAGGGTGCTTCAGCCAGCGTCATTGTGAATCACAGGTCAATTGAATACGCCCATCCCAGGGGAGCTCCAAACTCTGCCACTCAACGCATTTCTCCTCCATCCTGGAACTCTCGTCCACCCTCTTTTCGATTTTCAAGACAACGGGTTGATCTATGGGTTGCTTCGAGGCGGGGGCCGGCTGCGCGAGGCCTGACCTGACTCAAAGCGAATCCATTTTTTTGTTGACAGGAGAGAAATTTAGTGCATAATAACATACCGGTCAGTATGTTACATACCGGCCGGGAGGAAGGATGGCATGAAAGCAAGGGGCATCCATTTTGATACCGCAGACCCAAGACAAAGCCAGAGAATCATGAAAATCGCCAAGATCGCGGCAGGGCTGTTTGGCACGAAGGGCTATCTTGAAACGAGTATAGACGACATTGCTGCTGCGGCGAAGGTGACCAAAGGCGGTGTCTATCATTATTTCAGAAGCAAAGGTGAGATTCTCTATTTTATCTGCTCGACGTACGTGGACCTGGATCTTGAGAACCTGGCAGAATCGTTAGCCAGGATCGAAGATCCGGTTGAGAAAATTAGATTTATCATCTTTCGCCACATCCAGCATTATGCGACGCACGAATACGGAGCCAAAACCCTGCTCAATGAGGCCTACTGCCTGCCTTCCAAGTATTACAAACAGGTGAAAGCGAGGGAGAGGCAGTACCTCCAGATCGTCACACGAGTCCTGTTTGAACACCTTGGCTCCGGGACAGAAAAGGATCTTGTCACGGCGCTCGCATTTAGCCTGTTCGGAATGATGAACTGGATTTACTCGTGGTACGACCCGAGAAAATCGCTGAAACCGGATGAATTATCCAAACTCGTCTTTGAAATCTTTACCAAGGGGGCTCCTGGGGCTGTGGTTTGAGTTAAGTCCTGGCCCGGCCCCGGAATGCACGGCACAGGGGGTGATCAGGCTCTTCGTCAAGGAGGTTTGTTTGGAAAGGAAACGACATGAGTGACGATTCAAAGATAAAAATCAATCACCTCGAGGGAGAAAAAATCAGGCATTTCAAATCGCTCTCGGGTCTGGAGTACAAACGGATCTATGATCAGAAGGATTGGTCCGGAACGCTTCCAGATGCTGGCGAGTACCCTTTCATCAGGGGGGTCCATCAGGACATGTACCGTGGACGCCTTTGGACCCGAAGGCAGCAAAGTGGTTTCGGATCCCCGGAAGAGAGCAATGATCTCATCAAATACCTACTGGGGATCGGGCAGACGGGGATCAACATGGACGCTGACGTAGGTACCAAGCTGGGTCTCGATCCCGATTACCCCCTTGCCCAAGGCGATGTGGGACTTCAAGGAACCTCCCTGTGCACCTACGAAGACATGAAAGCGCTCTTCAAGGATATTCCTCTCGACAAGGTAAGCTCCACCTTGATCATCCAGCCCCCCTGCTCTGCGATCATCATGGCCCAATACCTGCTCATGGCCAAGGAGCAGGGTATCCCCTGGGAGAAACTGATCGGAACCATCATGAATTGCGCCTTCACGCAACTCGTCGGGCCGACCTTTCAGGCAAATACCGCCTTCTTTCCGATCGATCTCCAGGTAAAGATCGCCCTCGACGTCATGGAGTTCCTGTTACCCCGTGTCCCCCGGTGGAACATCATCAACGTCAACTCTAGAAATATCAGGGAGACGGGGGTCGATGCGGTTCAGGAGGTGGCTTTTGTCCTTTCCCTGGCCTGCGACTATATCCAAGGGCTGCTCGACCGCGGGCTTGGGATCGATGTCTTTGCCCCCCGGATGGCCTTCTTCTCGGCGGTCCACATCGATTTATTCGAGGAAGTGGCGAAATTCAGGGCGATGCGTCGGATATGGGCTCGAATCCTGAAGGAAAGGTTTGGGGCAAAGAATCCGAAGAGCATGTGGTGTCGCGTGGCCGTCCAGACTTCTGCACTGCCCCTGTCGGCCCAGGAACCGATGAATAACATTGTCCGCTCGTGCATCCAAACTCTCGCGGCGGTGCTGGCAGGCACACAATCCATACACACCACTGCCTATGACGAGGCCTATTGCTTGCCCACCGAGGAGGCCCAGAAACTGGCCATTCGTACGCAACAGATCATCGCCTATGAAACGGGCGTGATGAAATCGGTTGACCCGCTGGGCGGTTCCTATCTCGTTGAGACGCTGACAAACGAGATCGAGGAGCGGATATGGGAACTGATGAAGGTGATTGAGGGGAAGGGCGGGTTCATTCGGTGCTTCAAAGACGGATGGGTTGAGGAACAGCTCAACGAGGCGAGGTACCGGATGGCGGATGCCATCGAAACGGGCGAGCAATCGATCGTGGGTGTCAACGTTTTCAGGCAGGAAGGGCAGGATACGGAAATTGAAATTTTCCAGCAGGCGCCGGACATGCAGGCCAAACGGATCGAGTATGTGAGGCAGTACAAGAGGAACCGGGACCAGGAGCCTGTACGAAAAGCCCTCGATATCCTGTTCGAGACGGTCCGCCACCGGCCGGAGGCAAGCTTGATGGAGCCCGTGACGGACGCGGTCATTGCCAGGGCAACACTTCAGGAGATCTGCGACGCCATGCGGGCAGCATGCGATTTTAAGATTCCTGCATAGAGAGGGGTTCAGCATGTCGAAGAAGAGGATTATTCTCGCCAAAGTAGGCCTGGATTCCCACGACAATGGTCTGAGAATCATCGCCAGATGGCTCATGGACAGGGGATATGAAGTCATCTATGCAGGGGTCTACAATTCCCCCGAGGGCGTGGTGAAAACCGCCTTACAGGAGCACGTCCAAGCCATTGGCGTCAGTTTTCTGGGAGGCGGCCATCTCTTTTATGCGGACAAGCTTCTGCGGCTCATGAAAGAGAACGGAGTGGCGGATGTTGCCCTTATTGCCGGAGGCGTGATACCGCCCAGGGATGTTGAGAAAATGAAGGGGATGGGAGTGGCTGCCGTGTTCACACCGGGAACGAAGCGTGACGTGATTCTACAAACCGATCGACGATTTACTCGAGAGACCCAGGAACTCTTGATGAAGGCCGAGGCCAAGCTGATTTCTTTTATCCATGACACGCGCTTCGGAGACATTCCCTCCGCGGCCGTCCAGACGGTGAAACATCAGATTCTTGCCGTAATCGGGACCACGATCGCGGGCGCGACTGCCGACGGGTGCGAGACGGCCGTTCGACTGTACAGAGATCTCAGGGGGAAGCCGGAGGCGACGATCCTTGTGCATGGCGGCAGGATCCCGGCGCAGGATGCGGCATTCGTTAATGGGGTGATGGCCCGGGCTCTCGATTTCTGTGACGCTTTAGCTCCGGGTCCCCATCTGGGTTCAGCGGTGATCCCGGCCGCGTTAGCCGCGTCGGAGTTGGCAGGGCAATGGAGCGGGCGAGAGTTTATTACCGCAGTTGCCGTAGGAACAGAGGTGGCGGCGAGGCTCAACCTGTCGGAGGCGGCATACGACGGGTTCGATCCGACCGGGGTCTGTGTTCCCTTTGGAGCAGCCGCAGCAGCCGCAAGGATCCTGGGCCTCAGTCCGAAGGAAATATGGAACGCCCTCGCCCTGGCCTTCAACTCCTGCGGCGGGAGCTTTCAGAGCCATATCGACGGGTCGCTGGGCGTCAGGTTCGTTCAGGGGCGTGTTGCTCAAAGCGGGGTCATGAGTGCCCGGCTGGCCTCGAAAGGGATCACCGGACCCAGGAATTTCCTGGATGGGGTTTATGGTTATTATCATCTCTATGGCAAGGACACGGCTACCGGGGAGACGGCCCTGTCCGATCTGGGAAGCAGGTATCATCTACTCAAGCTTGTGTTCAAGAGGTACCCGAGTTGCGCACTGACCGCGGGGAGCATTGACGTGATGCTTAAGTTGATTGGGGAGGAAGACCTTCAGGCCGACGGCATCGAGCGAGTCGATATCACTGTCCCGCCTTACACGTACAAGCTCGTGGGACACCCGTTTGAAATCGGGGATAACCCCAAGGTCAATGCCCAGTTCAGCATCCAGTACTGCGTTGCCAACGCGCTCCTGAGGAAATCCTCCAAGCTCTTGCACTTCGAGGAGGATTCCATTAAAGACCCTCGCATCGCCGCGCTGACAAAAAGGATCAACATCATAGAAGACAGGGCCCTGGAGACGCGGGGCCATACACCTCTCGACATGAGAGTGGTCACCCGCTCAGGGAAGGAATATTTCAGGACCCTGGATATCGCCCCGGGTTTTCCGGGCAACGAATTGTCGCAGGGAGACCACGAGGAGCGATTCTGGGATTGCATCGAGTTTGCCGGACAACGAATCGCCAGGGAGAGTGCTGAGAAAATAGTCTCTCTGGTCAACGGCATCGAAGCCCTTGGGGACATCACGATGCTTATCCCACTCCTTCTTTCAAATACTCATCGATTTCAAGGAACAGAGTCATGATGAATATTACGGATCTAGTGTCGAGGAATGCGAGACAGCATCCTGATCAAATCGCATTTGTCGAGGTGCGGCCGCTTAGCAAGACCCGGAAGGTGATCAGCTGGGCCCTGTTTGAAGAAAGAACAAACAGGCTGGCCCATGCTCTATTCGAAAGGGGAATAGGGAAGGGCCAGAAAGTTGCCTTGTTAGGCAGGAATTCCATCCACTGGCTGGAGGCGTTTTTCGGAATCATGAAGACTGGCGCCTGTGCCATCCCCTTGAACTTCCGCTTCGTGGACGAAGACATCCGGTACTGCACGAAGATCTCCGAACCGAAGGCATTTATCGTCGACGAGGAGTACGTCGAACGGGTCAACGCGATGAGACCCGCACTCAGGACCGTGACCGATTTCTTTGGAATCAGCGATGGCTCCCTGGACCAGATGACGACCCTGGAGAGTTTGATTCAGGGATCAGCTTCGTCTTCCACGTTTGTCGATATTGGCGACGAGGATGATTGTGCTCTCTACTTCACGTCGGGGACGACAGGGGCTCCCAAGGCGGTTCTCCATGCCCATCGAAGCCTGATGGTTGCGGCGATTACGGAATCGACGAATCATGGGTGGACAAATCAGGACATCAATTTGATGATGGCGCCCCTCTACCATCTGGCCATAGGCCACCTCCTCGGCGGCCTGATCGTTGGCGCACGGAACGTCCTGCTTGTAGAGCAGATCAGCCCTCAGGTCGTCATGGAAACCGTTGCCCGGGAACGGGTAACCATGGCATTCCTGCTTGTCCCGTGGGCTTCCGATATCCTTCAGGCATTGGATCGAGGAGAGCTCAGGCTGGGCGACTATGATCTCTCGAGCTGGAAACTGATGTACATGGGCGCTCAGCCCATCCCGCCCATTCTGGTGAGGAGATGGAAGACCTACTTCCCGGAAATGCAGCATGATACAACGTACGGTTTGAGCGAGGGAGGCGGTCCCGGTGTCGTCCGCCTCGGGATGGAGAACGAGCATAAATTGGGCGCTATCGGAAAGACAGGTCTGATCTGGGACGTGCGTATCGTCGACGAGAAGGGAAAGGACGTGAGGACCGGGGAAGTGGGGGAGCTGATCATCAAGGGAAGCGGGATCATGAAGGAGTACTATAAGAACCCCGTTGCCACCGCCGAGGCGGTCCGGGAGGGATGGCTCTACACAGGCGACCTCGGCAAGTGGGACGACGAGGGATTTATCTACATCGTCGACCGAAAGAAGGATCTGATCATTTCGGGCGGCGAAAATATATACCCTGTTGAGATCGAAAACGTGATTCGACGTCACCCGAAAGTTCGCGACGTTGCGGTCATCGGGATGCCCGATCCCAGACTCGGGGAAGTGGCGTGTGCGGTCGTCCAGGTGATCTCGGGCGAGCAGCTCACGGAACAGGAGATGGGTTCCTTCTGTGAGCAAAACCTTCCGCGCTACAAGCGTCCTCGCCGAGTCCTCTTTGCCGAGGTACCGCGCGGCGCCACCGGCAAAATAGAGAAGCCCAAGCTCCGGGAAAAGTACTGCAAGGGAAACTGATATGAGCCTGTTTGCTCTTCTGGAGAAAAGGCAAGCCATCCGCAGACCGGTCAGAATCGGCGTGATCGGCGCCGGAACCTTTAGCTCGGCGTTTTTAAATCAGGTCAGACGGGTTCCGGGGATGCAGGTTGTATGCATCGCCGACCTTGACGCGGAAAAAGCGAAGAGGGCATGCATGGCAGCCGGGTGGGACGAGGCTGCTGTTGGGAATGGGGACTCCCCATCCTGTATCAACGAAGGGGCTGCTCGTGGAAAGGTGATGGTTACGGAAAGCGCTGATTACTTGCTCAAGGCGGACCTGGAGGTTGTGGTTGAGGCCACAGGGGTGACGGAGGCAGGGACATTTCACGCGTGGACAGCCCTGGAAGCCGGCAAGCATGTGGTCATGGCCAACGTAGAAACTGACGTCCTTTTAGGACCACTCCTCAAGAAAAGGGCGGACGAGAAAGGGCTCGTCTACTCGATGGCCTATGGCGACCAGCCGGGAATCATCTGTGAAATGGTCGATTGGGCGCGAACGATTGGTCTGGAAATAGTCTGTGCAGGAAAGGGAACGCGCTACCAACCGGAATACCGCTATTCCACGCCGGAGACGGTCTGGAAATATTTTGGGTTTACTGAAGAACAGGTTTCGACCGGCAATTATAACGCCCAGATGTACAACTCGTTTCTAGACAGCACCAAATCATCCATAGAGATGTGCGCCCTCTCGAATGCGACCGGCCTGGTTCCGCAGAAATGCGGATTGCGGTTTCCTCCAGTCGGACCCAAAGACCTTCCGAGGGCATTGAAGCCAAAAGCAGCAGGAGGACTTCTCGATCACAGCCGGAACCGTGGAGATCGTGGCGAGTGAAAACCGGGACGGCACACCGATCAAAGACCATCTTCGCTGGGGGGTCTACATCGTGTTCAGGGCGGGGACCGATTTCATGCGAAGGTTCCTGGCCATGCACGATTTTCTGCGGGATGAGTCGGGTGAATATGGCGCGGTGTACAGGTCGTTTCACCTGATTGGGATTGAACTCGGCATCAGCGTTGCGTCAGCCGCCCTTCGCGGCGAACCCACGGGTTCGGCAGAGGGTTTTATTGCCGACGTGGCATCGGTAGCCAAGAAAGATCTGAAACCGGGCGACGTTCTCGACGGTGAAGGCGGGTATACCGTGTTTGGCCGCCTGGTCACGGCTGAGGAGAGTCTGACGAATAAGTATCTGCCGATGGGCTTGAGTCGCGGGGCAAAGATGATCAAGCCGGTCCCGAAGGACGCATGTGTGACCTATCACGATGTGGAGATGGATGCGAGTACACTCGCTTTCAGAGTCCGGAAAACTCTGGAGGAAAGTTCGAGGAAGCTCACACCGTGAGTGATGTCCTGGCCGCTGAAGAAACCGTATTTTCGGTTGCTTGATATAAAGGGTGATGAAGCGTCTTGCTGGCAAGGGGGTTTTCATGAAGAGGTTTCAAAAGCTTGTCTCCAAATTGAGTAGGTTCCTGGCTGTGATCGCAGGCATCACTCTCATCTTCGTCATGCTTCTCACGGTTCTCGATGTCATCCTCCGATATTTCGGTTACCCCATCACCGGTGTCTATGATCTTGTCGCCCTTGGGGGTGCCATCGTGATCGGTTTCACCATGCCTTTGGCCGCGGAGAAACGAATCCACGTCTACATGGAGATGGCCTTCCAGGGGCACAGTCGGACCGTAAAGCAGATCCTTAATCTTCTTACCCGCCTGATCGTCTTCGGGATAAGCTTCATCGTCGCATGGAACCTTGTCCAGCTGGGCATCGATTTTCGCCACACAGGCGAAGTTTCTCTTACGATCAAGATCGTCTATTATCCCATAGCCATTGGATTGGGAATCTGTTTTTTCATACAGATGTTAGTCTTGGTTGTCCAAATCCTGCAAGTTTTTTCCGGAGGAGGCAATGAGTGAAGTTTCGATTGGGCTGCTGGGTCTGGGAGTCCTTATAGCACTGTTCGTCACCGGTCTCGAACTGGCTTTTGCGATGCTCGTCGTAGGCTTCTTAGGGTTTGCCTATATTGTCTCACCGGCGGCGGCGTTGAACCTGGTGGCTAAGGATATCTTCGATTCGTTCGAGTCGTACAGCCTCACGGTTGTGCCGCTCTTCATTTTAATGGGACAGCTGGCCTTCCATGCGGGGATCGCGAAGAGGCTGTATGACACCGCCAACAAGTTCGTGGGGCATATTTCAGGCGGTCTCGCAATAGCCACGGTTGCGGGATGCACGGTATTCGGGGCCATCTGCGGCTCTGCCACGGCGACGGCAGCCACCTTCGCTGCGGTCTCCATCCCCGAAATGGACCGGTTTGGGTACAGTCGGAAGTTTTCCGCGGGGCTGGTCGCCATCGCCGGAACGCTCGGCATCATGATTCCACCGAGCGTCCCCATGATCATCTTCGGAATTCTTACCCAGCAATCCATCGGCAAGCTGTTTGTCGCCGGCATCCTTCCCGGTGTCGTTATTGCCCTCTTGTTCATCTTTATCATTCTGGGCAGGTGCAAGATCAATCCCCTCATCGCACCCAAGGCAGAGCGATTCGCATGGAAGGCACGGTTTCATTCGCTTTGGGGGGTGATCTGGCCTCTCATCATTTTCGTGGTTGTGATCGGGGGGCTTTTGAGAGGGTTCTTCACGCCGACAGAGGCGGGAAGTGTTGGTACATTCGCAATCCTCCTTTTGTCCTTGGCCAGGAGGGACCTCAACATGAAGGCCTTTATCACATCGATTACCGAGAGTCTCCTCACGGCGGCGATGGTTCTCTTCCTTCTTGCTGGCTCGATCGTGCTTGGACACTTCCTGGCCGTCACAAAAATACCCATGATCGCATCGGAGTGGGTCGTCAACCTGCCTCTTCCTCCCACGATGATTATGGTACTGATCTGCTTGATTTATCTCATCGGGGGCTCTTTTATTGACGATCTGGCCTTCATGATCCTGGCCACACCCATCTTCTTCCCGGCGGTTGTCAAACTTGGCTTCGACCCCATCTGGTTCGGGATCATGATCACCCTTACGGTCATGATCGGGATCGTCATCCCGCCGGTGGCCATCTGCGTATTCGTGGTCAAGAACATTACAAAGACCTCTTTTTCCGACATCTATATAGGCGTATACCCGTTTCTCATCGGGATGGTGGGTTGCGCCATATTGCTGTTTATTTTTCCGAAGCTTGCGTTGTTTCTTCCCAGCATATTGTATAAGTAAAGGAGCATGCGAAACGTGTCCTGCAATACAATAATTTCACAAAATACAAGGAAAGGAGGTTTTCTATGAAACGCTCTATGTGGGTTAAGTGTTTTGGGGTCGCTCTGGTGATGTCTCTTTCCATCCTTTTTTTGTCCAACGTCGAGGCGCAGCAGAAAACCATTTCCCTCAATTATTCTAATTTGCTCCCTGCCACTCACAAAATAAGTCTGGTGGCACAAGAGTGGTGCGACGAAATCCAGAAAAGAACCAATGGCGGGGTGAAGATCACGATGTTTCACGGAGGCACCCTTACCCCTGCGACACAGGCTTATGATGGGGTAGTGAAAGGCGTGTCCGATGTGGCCGTGAGCGTATTCAGTTACCACCGGGGGAGATTTCCGCTGACCGAGTTCTCGGACTTGCCCATCGGGGTCAAGAGCTGTGTGACAGCGGCAAAGCTGTTCACGGAATACTACGCGAAGTTCAAGCCTAAGGAGATGGAGGATGTGAAGGTCATGTATCTCCACGGGAATCCGCCTTCGGTCGTCCATACGGTGAAGACTCCTGTTTCAAAGCTGGAGGACCTCAAGGGCCTGAAGATGAGGGTCACCCCGCTCGGAACCCCAATCGCAAAGGCCCTCGGTGCCGCACCGGTGGCCATGCCTATGGGAGACGCCTATGACGCCTTGTCGAAAAACGTAGTGGATGGCGGCTTTTTCCCCTATGAGGCCCTTGAAGGGTGGAAATTAGGTGAGGTGGTGAAGTATAGCACCGAGTCGTGGCCTGTCGGATTCACGAGTGCCTGGTATGTCATCATGAACAAGAAAAAATGGGATTCCATACCTCCTGATTGGCAGAAGGTCATAGAGAAAGCTGAATGCGGAATGGATAGAGAAGACGGGGAAGGCCTGGGACGAAATCGACAAATCCGGGCAGGCATTTGCGCAGAAACAGGGGGGTAAAGTTATAACCCTGTCGAAGGAGGAAGGGGAGCGCTGGGTGAAAGCAGTGCAACCTGTGCTCGACGATTATGTCACCATGACGAAATCGAAAGGTCTGCCGGGAGACGAAGTACTGAAGTTTGCCCTGGATTATCTCAAGAAGAACCAGAAATAGTGAAGCTACGGGATCGGGTTCCGCCTACCAGGCGGAACCCGGTCTGCTGCAGGCCGCCTTCATGACAGTCCAGTCCAACAGAGAAAAGAGCTGCTCTCTTCACTTTACGTTTCCAATTCATGACCTTAGCCTGGCGCGTACGAATGTGATATGCCCGCGCAGGCCGTAGAATTGGTCTGCGAACGAGGCAGGCACTTTCATCCTGTTCACCGCTTCCTCGATGTTGTCGAGCCTTTCCATCAGCGCCTCGCGCTTTTCCGGCGTCCAATTGTGTGATGAGATCCTGCTCTATCATCAACAACGCACGGTACCACCTGAAAATGCGCGACCTGAACCGCCACCTGTAGATGGCAGGGATGAGCCGGAGCACGGGTAGAAGCAGCACGATCATGGGCACGAACACAACAATGACGCGGTTCACAAGACTGGCGATCCGGAACGGCAGGGAGCGGTAGAGGAAGCCCTTGCCCGATTTATAGAAGCGACTCGCTTCACTGCCGATGCGGATCTCCTGCTCGATCGGAGCGGGGAATTCGCCTTTGCGCCTGAGAAGCCCGGCGCCGGAGTGCACTTCTTGCGCAGCCTCAATGAGCAAGTCCGTGATCGCCGGATGCAAGGACTCCCGAGCGATCAGTTCAACCGTCGGTGCAACCAGGAAGATATCTTGAGGAGGGGTGTCCTTCCCTAAATCGATCGACCCCCTCGGGAGGGTAATCTTATTCAGGTAAGTGATGCGGCGCACGTAAGCGTCAGCCTGGGCAAAGTTGAAGAGCTTGACGTTCGGTGTATGTAGAAGCTGGCGTATCAGGGCTGTTGAGACAGAATCGCCCATCAGAAAGACTGCATCCACCTCACCCTTTAGGATTGCATCTGCCGCTTTGTCGGAGTCCATCTCAAGGAGTTTTGTCGGGCCTCCCGGCTCGATGCCGTTGCTTGCGAGCAGCGCGAGCGAGAGGGTATGCGTTCCGCTGCCGACCTCTCCTACCGCCACTCGCTTGCCGATCAACTGGGATAGGAGTTCCATGTGAGACGCGCTCCTGTAAAAGACAAGGAGGGGTTGATAGGAGATGCTCCCCAGCGAAACAAGCTTGTCGGTGTTCATCCCTTTGTTCACTCCGCTCTGCACGAATCCGATGTCCACCTTTGACGAGGGATCAGCCAGCCTCTTGATGTTGTCACCCGAGCCCTCAGACGGAAGAATTTTGAGCGTTACGCCGTTTCGCTGGAGGATCTTGGCATATCTCTCTGCTGTTCTGCGAAACGTGCTGCCCTCGGGCCCGCTGGTGATCGTGATCGTACTGGGTGGCGCAAGGTAAAAGAACAGGAATATGCCGAGTACAAGAACGATCAATATCGAGACAACCGCGCTTAATGCAGCGGCGCGTCCGAGCCCGAAGACCTCGGTAAACATCGACTGAAGTTTGTGAAGACCCAATTTTTGTTCTGCTCTCATCGCTTGGACCTCGTCCTGCCTTGTGCTTTCCACTTAGCGCCCCCGACAGATCCTCCCCTTCCTCCTTCGGCAAGCTCAGGATGGTGAGCCTGTCGAACCATTTACGAAGGGAAGGAATTACCCCTCTTTGGCAAAGAGGGGCGTGGGGAGTTTTTCAGAACAATATGTCTGTTTAACTATGGACTCCATAGTAACCAGGCCTTAAGCTTATTTCATTGGTTAGTTGCCGTCCTCACTTTTGTGAAACCGTCACGAGCAAGTCAGACGAGATACATTTCGCCAGGGGAGATGACCGTCTCGTCCGTCGGAACTTTATTCGCGTAGCGCTCCTTGATTTAGTGAACCGTGCGCCCTCGGCCGATGAGGTCCCGACTTTTTCTTTGCGTCTGCCGATACGAATGCGATCCCCGATCATGGATCTTCCACACGAGTTCGAGGACAATAGATTCGTTTTGCGAGACACATTTTTGCAAGAGTTTGATAAGGAATCATCCGGTTTATTTGCTGAGGGTCTTTAGCTCCATCCTACCAGAGTTCTTCCGGCAGGTGAATTAGAATCCGGATTGGCCTAGTGAAGGCGTTTTACGAGGTTGGCGGCCACCCTCGCCTCGGTGACCCCATTTTCTTAGTGGAGTACATTGAACCATCAAAATACATCATAGACGTGGGGACTGGGCATCCCTGAGAAAAACGATTCCCGATATGGCTGTACTGTGAGTGGGTCGCCTTTTGAAACTTGGAATGTTCTTTTCTGACCGCGACGTTTGGAAGATGATGTCTCCGTCCCGAACTTGCTCCGCAAAGGAGGTACCGCAGCTGAGCAAATAGAACGGGCCAGAGGCACGGCAAGAACAAGTAATTTCTTCATGATGGTTCTCTTGGCAAATATTGAGGTGTTTGGCGTGCATAGAGACCGGAAAGTGGAGATGGTCCCCATCGTTGATTGTGGCGCATTCTATAAGGTCACTTTTTTCTGCATCTCGCCCAAGAATCTGCTTGGCGACTTTTTCTACAGCCTCAACGACCAAGCTCAGTGACCGCTTGGTTCCAGAAAGTCCTCCACTGCCTGCCAGTATGCGTCGAACCGTTGCACCTGAGGGAGGTGTCCCACACCCTCGATCTCTACAAGGCGACAATTAGGAATTGCCGCCTTTGTCCTGCGCCCCAACTCCGGGTAGTTGCCCATCCTGTCTTTCACACCCGCAGGGGCCCAAGCTTTGCCGAGCGCCGTGCTATCCCTTTGTCCAACGATCAAGAGAACAGGCATCTTGAGGTCCCCGAATTCATAGAGCACCGGCTGCGTGAATGCCATATCTGTCGTCAGGGCAGACAACCAAGCCATTCGGCACCAATCGGGCCCTCGAATCCAGCCAGCTTGTATCTCGACAAGACTTTCATATTCTGGCTTCCAAGTGCCGCCAAAATAATTCTCCTTCATGTAATTGCGGACAGTATCCGCGGTGGACTTGAGTTCATTGGCATAAAGCTCATCAACGGTCTTGTAGGGAACCAGCCTCTTCCAGTCCTCCAAGCCGATTGGATTCACAAGAACGAGCCGCTCGACGCGCTCAGGAAACATCAGAGCGAACCTGGTTGCCAGCATGCCGCCAATGGAGTGACCCACCACGGATACCTTATCAATATGAAGGCTATCCAGCAGAGCTCGTGTATCCGTGGCAAGCTCTTGAAAGGTAAACTGGAAGTGTTCCGGCTTCGATGATTTTCCAAAGCCGATCTGATCCGGGACGATGGCCCGGTATCCTCTCGACACAAGAGCACGAATCGTGGGTTCCCAGTATGCGCCACAAAAGTTCTTGCCGTGCAAAAGCAGAACCGTTTGACCATTTGCCTTCTTGGGAACCACTTCCATATAGGCCATTCGAAGAGTCTGCCCCTGAGAGGAAAAGGAGAAGCTTTTGACCTCAAATGGATAGGAGTAACCCGATAGATCGGCGTCGTAGGCAGGGCCTGAGTCAACAGCCTGGGCCTTCCAAGCAGAGAAAAGTAGCGTTCCCATGATCATTAACAAAAGCATACCGGTATTATTCTTCATGTAAAGCCTCCTGGATAAGGCGCAGTAGTCGCCTAACGAGCCTGTAGAAAAAGTCACTTTTTTAAAAACTGCTTCTTCTGCTGGATCAAAAATAGGAAATTATTTTCTGTCATCAAAAGTTTTTACGATCCTTGGTGCAATGTTCGTCTTTTCATGATATTTTTCTTACCACAATACCATATCACCCAATCCGGCTCCGTTCACGCAAACTCCAGACCGTATCGATCGGAATAATCATATTCTTTGTATCTCGCCATCCAGTCCCTCCTAAGCGGTCCCCGCTCTCTTTTCCCTTACTGATATGGCGATATTATCATGCTTTTAGGACTTTTTCTACAGCCTCAACGCCCGCAATAAGCTGCGAGCGGATCAAATAATCGCGAGCGAAGCGAGCTTCCGCAAACCGCTCGTCAGCTTCATTGCATCGTTGAACAACGGATTGAAACGACTTCAGAAGTCGTCTCAATCCTTATTGGTTAGGCGGACGGCATTCGCGGGCTACAACAACTCTGCGACGCCCTGGAACTTTGGAATGCGTCGTCCATGGGCGGCGTGGTAAGACTGAACGCCGTGTCTGGTCGCCGCTTGGTAGTGTTTCGCGACCTCTAGCGGGACGTCGTGATTCTGCGGTGAGTAGAACTCCCGAACACTCTTGTCCCACACTTCAGAGGAAGGTCGAGATGGCGAGATCGGCATCGTCGCTCTGTGCTCCCCAGAGACAGTCAGCATCGTTCTGGAGGGGCCGCAACAAGAGCCAGGGGATGTCTACTACACTACCGCGGTGAAAGAGGACTTCCCCTTTCTGCACGGCTTGCGCATCCCCAAGGTGATCGATCCATCGACGTACCCCACCGGCCACACGACCGTTGTCTCCGCGCGCCTGCATTCTTCGCAGCGAGTCGATCCCAGCCTGGTCGATCGTTAAGAGGCGCCCGGCAGAATGCCGCTCCAGCTGGTACGCCCGAACGATCGCGGGACCCGGCGATGATGTTCCGAGGATCGATACCATCCAAGCGGGGGTCAGGCGTCGTCGCCGACGGGAGAAGAAGGACTTGACCATGGGCAATCGTCACGCGCGGTGCGATGAGGTGGATGAAGAAGGGCTTCGTGCCGCGGTCTAGATACTCGCGATTGAAGGCGAGGCATGCGTGCGAGAGTGCTACTCCGAATGCGACAGCCTGGTGGAACGTGGCAGCTATTGCGAATGTCGCGTCTGAAAAGCGCCGCACCGTGACGTTTGGAAAGCGCTCCGTTACGAGTGTGGACGCGCGGTCAAAACGGATGATGTTATTCAGCACAACGGTCTCGGACCGGAGGGCGCGGGAGGCGAATGCAACGAGGTCTGCGTAGACAACCCACCTCTCAGCCCACTCTTCGCGCCACTCACGTGAATCGACACGGCCAAGCTTGGCGGTGGTGATGTGGGCTGCCAAGGCCGGGAATGAGCGGAAGTGAGGTACGGTTAATGGGTCCTTACGCGGCACAGCGCTCACCTTACCCTTGACCTGCATCGACTGTTCGTGTTCCGCCTAACAGATATTAGAAAGAAAAATAATATTATGAGTTAATAATCCTACCTATTATACAATGTCTTATTCTGGGCTAACCCGTTACAAGCTAAAGGGTTCTATGGTGAAAATCATGGATATCCATAATTCCTCCATAGAGTCCGGCGGATATGTGAAGAAAGCAAAGAACAATAATATAATGCGGGCTCTCCGGGGCATGCAGTCTCGGTGTGCCCGGGATGATAGAACACTATCAAAAAAGGAAAGGGGCGTCAAGATAGCTAAAACGGAATGATTTTTGAAAGGAGTCGATAATTGATTAGACATACCCTTCTGAAAATCTCCCCCGACCCCTCTTTGCCAAAGAGGGGAATCCCTCCCTTTCGTAAAGCCTGCCCGCCGGTAGGCAGGGGAGGAAAGGAAGGATTCAGTCTCCAGCGTCTATACAATTATGGACTGACTAATAATTATCGAAGGGAAAAAAGAAGATTCACCCGGCAGGTTCTTCGTCGCGGCGGCAGCGAAGCCCCTCTTTGCCGATGCCGACCCGGCACCGGTCATCTCTTGTACAGGAGACAGGCTCCCAGCGGCCGGCACGGATCTTGTTGACAAGATCGGGTTCGCAGATAAAGGGCCTCGCAAGGGAGACAAAATCGGTCCATCCTTCCGTGATGATCTCCTCCATGAGATCTGGAGACCGGAGCCCGCCCACTAAACTCAGGGGCAGCTTTCCCACCTTCGGACGAACGGCTTTGGCATAGGGGAGAAAATAGGCCTCCTGCTCTCTGGAAAGGATATTACTGCGGCTTGGGACTGGTTTTGTCGCAACGCCGGCGCTTATCTCGATCGCATCGATCCCTATCCTCGCAAGGCGGCCAGCTGTTTCCGCACCCTCTTCCAGGGTAGCCCTTCTTCCGTATCATCTTTGATTCCCAATTTGATGGCCACCGGATAATCGTTTCCGACCGCTTTGCGGATCGAACGGTAGACTTCTTCAAGGAACCGGAAGCGCCTCGAAGCATCTCCGCCCCATTCATCGGTCCTATGGTTGGTCAGAGGAGAAGTGAAGAGACTTACCAGATACCCGTGGGCGCCATGGATGAGAATTCCATCCAATCCGGCCTCTCGAACCCGGGCAGCAGCCCGGCCAAAGGCATCGACGATTTCCCGGATCTCTGAAGACTTAAGCTCACGCGCGAGAAGTCCTGTGGAGGGATTGACGACAGGAGAGGGTCCTACGGGCTCCGCACACTCCTTTTCAACCCGGCTTCCTCCATAGTTGAGCTGAGCAAAGACATAACAGTCGTGGCGGTGGATCACTTCAGCCAACGAACGGAGCCCTGGAATGAGACGGTCGTCGTGAACCCCTGTCATCTTCGGAGAGGCTTTCCCAGGGGATGAACAAAGGCGTGGCCCAGGAAGATGCAGGCTGCGCCGCCCCGCGCAATGGCCTCATAGAAATCGAGCATGGCCGGGGTCACCTCTCCATTGGGCCCTGCCATGCTTTCCAACGTCGAAGATTTGATGAAACGATTTTTGAGAGTTAATCGACCAATTTTATAGGGTTCAAAAAGAATAGACATCTCTTCACCCCAGATCAGAAACCCAGACTTCAGACATCGGACTTTCCTATCGTGCCCGTGTTTCGTGCCTGTACGCTGGAGTGCGACGTTTCGGCGGACGCAGGCATGTCCGCTTTTTAGTTTACAACGGCTTTCCTGACCTATCTCCTCCCCGCCTTGCTATTTGCCGCAAGTCTGCGGTCGATCAGCTGACCATCTCTCCATTGTACTTCTCATAGTCTATCGTCTGAAGTCTATTGTCTGAGGTCTCTTCGCAGCTTTTCAGAGATAGCTTCTCCTACCTGGCTGGTTGATGCTTCGAAATCTTTTTTAATACCTGAACCAATTAAAACAAATTGAAACTATTTGTCAATGACAAACCGGAGTGTTTTAAATGGCTTTTATAGAAATTGACGCCAGACTTGACAGCTTAGAGAATGCTAAGTCCTACCTTTGCAATCCAACTGACGTTGGGAAGGCGAATTTTGTAATTGCAGGAAGGGTGGCCCCATGTTATTCTCTTTTCCATATCGAAGGAGAAAAAAAGTAAAACCTAATTATCTATTACGGGAATCTTTAAGAGGTAAAGGACCGTTGGGACAAGACACCTTTCCTTTTTCAATTGAATGAAACGCCACCCATCCATAAAAATATAATTTATGGGCTTCAATGGGTCATGACCTCGATCCCGAGCTGTCGTCGTTTTTTTCGACGCTCTGCTCGACTGCTTTGGGGCTCGATCCTGCCGGCCAGATCAGTTTCTCGCAACGCCTGCTGATCGCCACAGGTCTTATGACCATGCTCCAGAGTCTTGATAGGCCACCGGTACCCTGTGTTGGAGGGACCATCGTCGGCCATTTTGGTGACCTTTATAGTCTTAGCTCCTTATGGACTTTCCGCCATCGAAGGCGGTATGATTTTCGGGGGCTTTTTTCTTATTCTTATAGGAGTATTTAAATGGTTTAAGTGGCTTTCTTCTCTCTTCACGCCCCGAGTGGTGGGAGTCATCTTAATCTTGGTGGCTTTCACCCTTCTCTCTTTCATTTATCCCTTACTCATCGGTATCAACAAGGCTTATCCTTATGGAGAGTTGGGTGTTTTTGGATCTTCTCTTTTGATCGTCCTCCTCGTTCTTTCATGTCTCACCGGTTACGAGGATTCCTGCAAACCACCTCGATGTTGGCAGGGATCTTATTTGGATTGATCCTTTTTCTTTTTAGAGGGGGAATTTCGTTGAATGTGGTCGGGCAGTCGAGTTGGTTTGCCCTGCCATCTCCATTCTTGGGAGTATGGCCGAGCTTCTCCTTGCCAGCCATTCTTGCCACCGTCTGTACCTATTTGGCAGTAATGGTAAACACAGTGGGGAGCATCCAAGGAATTTCTGAAATTGTAGGAAAAGAAGGTCTGGAAGATCGGATCCATCGAGGCATTGGCCTCACCGGTTTGGGAGGGTTGACTGCCGGATTCTTAGGAGTTGGGGGGCTTGTGAGCTATTCAACCAGTCCTGGAGTGGTATTGGTTTCTCGAGTCGCCAGCCGTTATGTGCTTACCATGAGCGGAGCGATCATGATCCTCTGTGCCTTTATTCCTAAGCTATGGGCACTTCTCACCGTCATTCCTCCCTCGGTGATCGCTTCCGTTCTCTTCGTCACCCTCTCGTCTCAGTTCATGGTGGGTATCAATGTGATGCTGTCAGGAGAGCGGAAGTTCGAACGAAGAGAATATTTCACCGTGGGGTTACCGATCCTTTTGGGTACGATGGTTTCCATCATCCCCAAGGAATTCTTTCATCTCTTTCCGAACGTGATCGGCGTCTTTGGTTGGGAATGGCCTGGTGATGGGCATTCTCCTTTCCCTACTCCTCGAGCATCTATTTTTTCGCCAGCCAAAAGAGAAAAACTAAAGAAATTTATCCTGCCAGTTGAATAAAAACCCTTCCCAGAAGGAGTTAGGGGTGCCGGGAAACCTTATGATATAAGGTTTGGAAGCACACCCAACTGTATTTTTAATGCGTCGTGTTAAGGGGAAGGAGACTACAAAGTCTTCAGGCCAAAGAGCGCGACCGCATTTTCCCGCATGATCTTTCGCCGGTCTGCTGCCTTGATCCCTGAAAGTTTGGAAACGGTTTGGACAGGATTCGGGTCTCCCATATCGTAAGGATAATCACTCCCCAAAAGGACATGATCGCTTCCGGCGAAGGCGATGAGATACCGGAGCGCATCGGGATTGTGGGTAATCGTGTC
>CAVPSJ010000017.1:0-596878 GCA_963708295.1 uncultured delta proteobacterium
AGGATCTCAGATAATGGATTTCATCGTTCCCTTTAATGTGAATGGATTTGGGGCTCATGTGGCTGCCGGGGATCTCGATGGGGATGGACGAGCGGAGATCATTGTGGGAGCGGGGCCGGATCCGAGGAAGAAGGCAGAGGTGGTGATCGTTTACCATGAGGATGGTGAATATGAATTTAGGAGATTTACCGCCTATCAGGGGTTGCTGTTCGGGGTGAATGTCGGAGCGGTAGATATCGACGGAGATGGGATTTCGGAGATCGTAACGGGGCCCGGGCCTGACCTGAGGAGCAAATCGAAAGTAAGGATCTTCCGGAAAGATGGGACGCTGATCAAAGAGTTCCAGGCCTATCCGGATAATATTAGGTTTGGCGTAAAGGTCTCAACAGGAGGGATTGGGGAGTAGTGAGTTGCTGATCCTCTGCACCCTCAGCGGCTCTGCGGTGAGAATCCTGTTTTGGACAAGCATGAGACAGTATCGAATAAAAAAAATTGGGAAAAGACCAGGAGATAAATGGTCGATTCCCAATTTTTAGAATCCGTTTCACCCTATTTACTGATGAGAGTCAGAACTCGAAAACTTTCACCAAAGTGTCATGATGGGCTTGGGTTAAGAGGTGACGATTTCCATTTGAAAGAGAGTAGAACGAACCTATAGGAAAAGTTGTTTTAGCGATAGAGAACGGTGCCTTCGGGAGCCATTTGACCTTTCGCAAGGTCAGTTCCTCTTCCTCCCTGAGCCCAAGATTTGTAGCGAAGGTAGTTAGATTGGGATTTCCAGACCTGGAGAATAGGCGGTTCCTTAATCAGGTTAAAAAGTTCTCTGGCCTTATGTCTATCTTTCGCCAGGCAAGCAAATAACGCAAAATTGTTGATATTCCACTGATCTGGATATCGCTTGAGGACATCATCAATTCCTTTTTTCATTTTTTCCCATACAACATTAGAATCAATAAAAAGCTTTTCACCATATTGATATTGGGAAGCAGCCCAATAAATCCGTGCATACATCCCCAGACCTTCCTGTTCCTTTGTTCTTGAAACTGCGGAATTTGCGAATTCTTCAATCTCTTTCTGCGTTTCCATGCCATTTTGGAGCGAAATAGTTTATTGCTGCAAAATATAATTGGTAGTAGAGAGGCTCTTTTTTTAGCCCTTCGTCGATGATTTTCTGGAATTCAGATCTATCCACGCTTAAACCAGTAGCTATAGCTGCCATGACCTCATACCAGTGTGGATCTGCACTTGCTATCTCTCTATGTTTCTCTAAGAAGGCTTTACCATTAATGAGATGTTCATGAAAAGGTTGCCAAGCTTCTTCAGGTACTGTATTTGCAAAACCACCCCCTCTAAACTTCCATGCATATCGCTTCATTACAATTCCGTGAGATATATAGGGAGTTGGTGATTGTGGATATTCCTTAATCCATCCTTCGGTCCTGGACTTTATGGAATTCCAATAATTTTCGTCCTTTGCATTTATATTCGCGCCATCATTAATCCCGTAATAAAACGTCGTCAGCTTCCATAGCCCGCTCGGTGTTCTGCTTTTGTTCACCCTATATTCTTGAGCAAGTTTTTCAAGCTCCGTAAAATTTCTGCTGCTCAATAAGAATCCCTGTGTTCCTATCGCTTTCCTTTCTTCAGTTTCTCCAGCAATCAAGGTATTTGAGGCTATTGTTATAAAAAAGGAAAATCAGCACCAGTATTCTTGTTTTCATGTCCTCCTCACTCTTATTACTTTTTATTAGGACAACTCAAAATCTTTCGATCTCCTGTCCCCTTGCAGACAAATGCAGCAAATTTCTTGCCAGAAAACTAAAACTTATAGTCTTTATCCATAACATATTGGAAAACAGATATATTTGAACTCCAGGAAGGGCGAGTATTTAAGATGAAAGGACTACTACCCATGCTCTTCAGCAGTCCATTTTTGCTCATAAGAGGCTAAGAATTCACCATTTTTTTGATTCTCTCTTTGATTTGATTGGCTTGAAAATCGCTAAACCAGCGAGCTTACCATAACGACGAAGAATTTCGGATTTACTGTCATATCGATTACCATTTGGAATCGAGTACGCTCTTCCATGTACGATCCGGCTCTCGATTACAGGAAGTACTAACTGAAATTTCTTTTTCGAGATTTTTGGAGCAGGTTGATACCAAAATTTGGCGAGTGCACCTACTTATCTTCGATAGCAAGGTAATCTGGAAGTTGATGATTACCAGTTGAAGTAAATAAAAAAGGCAGGAACATTACAGATCCTGCCCTTGGTTTTTAACAATTTCATGTGGATTTATTTTCAAAGTCCATCCATTTCTTTGCGGCGATTTTTCACCTCTTGCTCCAAGACCTTGGCGGATAAAGATCGGGTGATGATGAGACGCAATTCATCAATATCGAAAGGTTTGGTCACGTATTCATAGGCTCCAAGCTTCATTGCTTCAACGGCTGTTTTCACCGTTTTTGTGGCCGTAATCATAATCACAACCATTTTCGGGTCATTCTGCTTGATTCTTTCCAAAACTTTTAAACCATCCAGGTCGGGTAAAATGATATCGAGAAGGATAACGTCTGGAGAGTGCTCTTTGATTTTGGAAAATGCCTCTTCGGCGTTTCTGGCTAAAAACACCTCATAATCATTCTTTAAAATCATCTTGAGAGATTCTCTGGCTCCAATTTCATCATCAACGATTAATACACTTCTCATTTTTCCTACCAACATAACAAACCAAACAAAAAAAACCCCATTCCTTTTTCAGAAATTGGGTCTAAATTGAATCCTTACCCATGTTAGGGGAGGTGTAGTGTCCATGGTTTTCCTCTCTAAAGTGAAGTTTGAAAAACACACTTTCAGGAAAGAAGCCTTGAAAAGGGGGATTACTTGCTACACCTGCCCGTCAGTAGCCTGAGGTGTGCTTGGCAATTAATCATTTCTGGTGGGAATATTCGTATCTTTTCCTACCTCAATTTTAATGAGCCCAAATCCCCCGCATTTTTGGCAACATTTACGTTTTGGATTTATTGAAAATCCTTTGCCGTCACACAAGGGACATAATACCATACCGATTTTTTCCGGATCAAAAGTTTTATTCAAATTAATTTTCCCCCGTTTTTCTAAGAGTTGCCTCATTGATTAGTTTTATTTAACCCCTAAAGGTTCTCTCCCTTCCTTCAAAAAATCCTTTTTGGATAGTCGATTGAAATCGTTTTACGAAGTGTTTTTTTAATTCAATAAAGAAGAAATCACTTGATCTGATTGTCCCCAGCCATTTTTCTTATCTATTTTTCCCCATGCCATTCCCTCACACCGAATTATATTTTCAATCGTAAGTCCCCAAACATCTCCAATCTCCTGTGCACTCCACGGTTCATTGATCAAACAACAACAGTTTCCTATCTCAAGGGCCCTATCCGTGATTTTGAAGTTCTCTGGATTAAGGTTTAACCCTTCCCAGAAAAGGTTGTGGGGACATTGATACTTAATACAAGGCATAGGAACAAGCCGTCGTGTGCACATCTCTTTACCCTCCTCCACAGGAATTCTTAAATCGTTACACTTAAGCTGAAGAAAACGAGCAGCAATAAGTTTACTTACTTATGGCTTCTTAGGGTCTTTCTCTGTCTTGATTACTCTTTGTTCATAAGGTTCAGACATAAGCCGCTTCCAATCATCAAGTGGTCTTTCACCTTTGCCACCCTCAGGATGCCATTCCTTAATCCGTCTTGGCTTAGATTTACTGTTTGTCATAATTGCCATTTGTCTTTGCCTCCTTTTGAGGCTTAACATACTTCGTCAGTTTGTACCAGACCCTATTAGGCCCTGCCCCTTTATCTGAGACCTCAAACTCAGCGTGTATCTTTTCAATGGTCATTCACTTCTTTTAACCCAGGACACAAAATGGAAAAGGAACGGAAGGAAACAAGTAAGAAAAGCTGAGGGGAAGAAAGTAAAAGAATTGGCGCACAAATCCGCTACATTGAATAATGCTTCATTCCCATTCTCGGCATCAACCCTTTTGCCTGATTCGATTCTCTAAAATAACCTGATCGACAATCTCTCCGCAGAAAATGCATCTCCATCCAAAAAACTCTTCAAGCGGATTGTAAAAATTCTCATAAGCCATAAGACCACCGCATCGATTGCATTTCATGGTATCCTCCTTACGTCTTCATCTCTTCGACGATTTTAGCCTACTATAAAGTTCCTGTTGTTTCGGGCTGATCTTTATTTTCTTTGGTTCCTCTGCTCTTCTCTGTGCCAGGACTTTATTCCTCTCAAATCACTTCAAAACTAAGATAATCATGGACTGAAAATATATCAACCAACATTCATGATTGGAATTACAAATAAACATAGTCAGCTATTATATCAATATGTTAGAAGGGGGATTACTTAGATGTTTAGAGGAGATCGGGTGATTGCCCCAAAAGAGGACACACACTAAAGGCTAAGGTTAGGGTAGGCTTTTTTATTATCCTGGAAAATATCTAATCTGATACCTGCCTTAAAAATACCCAAGGCTGAGGGTTTCACCACAAGTCTACAGCCTAAGATAACGCTGGAAGTCAACGGTTACTGGTAGAAACACTGAATAGCGTGAATCGAATATAGCACCAGTTACCAGGGGGAGTCAAAAGCCTCTCTTCTGCTCAAAAAGGTCGTATTTCAAATTGCTTGTCTGCATTTACAGCAGGGCTGGACTGAATACATCATAGATTAACAATTCCTCGGTCACGTCAAAAATTTTATGTTTCGTCCCTTTTGGAACGCGGACAACGATGCCAGGTTCTAATGAAAATTTTTCAGCCCCATCCACCCACATGGCAGCTTTCCCAGCCAGCGGATAAAGAATATCGTCTTGGTTTGGATGAATATGTTCGGCTACTTCTTTCCCCGCTGGGATTTTGACTAGCCTGCAGGTCACGCCCAAACCGTGCTCTTTCTCAGAAATAAAGGGTTTGATTTGTACCCCTCCGCGGTGGGGCGAGAGACCCAAGGAATTTTTTCCATTAAATGATAAGCTCCCAAGATAACCTCCTCGCGTAATTTATTAGCAAGGAAACCGCAACTAAACGGGCTTGAAGTACCCGACTAACTGATAACCTTTTATTGGATCATGCAGTAGAGTTCGTAACCTATCACGTTTTATTTCCCTCATATGTTCCTCTTCCAAAGATGAGGATAACTTTCTCAAAAACACTTGCTACCCTGTAAGCACGCTCCTTTCCGATTCTCCTTTTGAGCCAGTAATAAACGGACAAGTTTTTGTTAATCAAGAAACCCCTCATTCACACCTCCATTTATACTTTTTTGAAAATAGCTCCTTCTATACCACAATGTGGCATTTCCGTCAAGGAAAACATCTATCCTATCACTTAAGATTCAAAAGTGCATAGGTTTTGGTGGATTTAAAGCTGAAAAGTGCATAGCCTGATTTATGGTAAAAGAACCTTCCCCGGAGCTGCTATCTTTTAAAGACTGAAACGGGAGATGGGCTTAATCTGAAGAGAAGCACGTTACTCCCTTTTAACACTTTATCATCGGGCCGAATCTTCTGGAAATACCACTTTTCGTTGTTATCAACCCAATCAAGAGATGCATCGATGTATTTCAGTGTGCTTTTCCAGCAATATTAAGTAACAGGAAAAGCAGGCCCGCCTGAGGTTTATAGGATAAACTCTTAAAAGAGATGGAATATGCCGAAGGATCGAAGAGAAGGGGATTGAAACTCGCTTTGGACATAATGGTGTCCCTCGGCAAGCTCCTGGGGAGTCATGTTCTTGGGTTGAAATACGACAGTATGGTGGTCGTGATGGCTCCAATCGTGAGATATGATTCGTCCCTGATTTTTAAAACACTGGTATAGTTGTGTCCCGGGATAGGGCGTCAGAACATGTAAAGCCATCGTTGGAAGTTTATTTCTCGCCAAAAACTCCAGGGTATCATCAAAAATGGCTTTCGTCTCCGTATCAAATCCCAAAATAATGGAGGGGTGAAAGGCGATACCATTATCTTGGATAATTTTGATAGCCTTCTCAGTTTCTTCTATAGATTAAGCGTTTTTTTCATCCCCATCAGGCTTGAAGGTGATCTAGACTCAAGCCCAAAGAATAAAGCCGCACAGCCGGAGGAGCGACATAATTTCAACATGTCTTTGTCTCTCGCCAAGGATATGGAACTTTGTCCTATCCATCTGATGCCCAGGGGTGTTGAAGCTTCAAATAATTCTTTGGAATATTCCGGGTGTCCAGCAACATTATCGTCTAAGATCAAAACGTCTTTGAACCGGATTGCTTGTATCCTCAACGACCGTGGAAACCGGTTGTGCCTAATTTTCCCCCCGTCGAGATCCGTCACCGAACAGAATTCACGGCGTACGGACACCCTCTGGTCGTCAACAAACCTAAACAGTTGAATAGCGCCGTGTCAATGTGAAGATTTCGCCTTGGGGAAGGATACTTTGAAAGATCAGGTTCTGGTACATGGTAGAATTTCTCGAGGCTTTCCCTTTCTAAAATCGTTGATGATATCTGCCCAACAGCCTTCTGCCTCTCCGATGACAACTGCATCGGCGTGCTGGATGGCTTCTTGTGGCAGGATAGTAGGATGAATTCCACCGAGAACGACTTTCGCCCCTCTTTGTCTAAATAGATCAGATAATTGATAGCTTCTATTTGCCGTTGCAGTCATGCAAGAAATTCCAACCAGGTCGAAGTCCAAAGAAAAATCTATCTCTCTGATTTCTTCATCTACAACAGTAATATCAACATCATTCGGCGTCAGTGAGGCCAGAATGTGTAGACCTAATTGAGGTATTTTAAGAGCTTTTGGCACCTTTGCCAATTTACCAAACTTATGAGAAGGTGAAACCAATAAGAGTTTCATTACTACGCCCTCGTTTCTTACAAAAATATTTAAGGGTGGTATCCCATCTAACGAAACCTCGGGATTAATCTTCCCCTGTGAAGATTCTGGATGCCCTTCCTTATTGATGCAGAAAGTGAGGCGAATGTACCAAGAATGGAATTGTATGTCAAGCCGCATAAAAAACCGGCATAAAAAATCGCAAGAGAGGGAGCGGTTTTTAGACCAGTATCACAGATAACGATTAGCAAATGAAATCTTGCATCATGGTCGAAGTCTGTCAGCCAACGATTACAGGAAGTACTAAATAATCTATTATGAGTTTTAGATTTTAGTATGAGCAAAATATAAACTTTACGAGACGATTCGAATATGATGGGCCTTTGTCTGTACCTCGTGCCCTCACCCGGCTGTCACGGTTTGGGATGGAGGAGCCGAGATCACTGTTGGAGCTGGGCTGGATCGCAGGAAGAAAGCAGAGATGGTGATCCTTTATCAAGAGGATCTTCCGGAAAGATGGGGCGCTGATCAAAGAGTTCCAGGCCTGTCCGGATAATATAGGGTTTGGCGTAAAGGTCTGAACAGGGAAAATGGGGAGGTTAGAAGAAATAGAATGTGATGGGGCGGGTGTCAAATCTGCAAAAGAAGAACGCACACTAGAACCCAAAATTGAGACCTACTCCAAGCCTGCTGTAGCGCAAATCAGACCCGGGGGCCTTGAAAATCGGGAGCGGCGGTGTCCCCGGCTCTTTTTCTCCGGGTGAAGATTGACCTCTGCCGACTGAACTCAATCTTAAATCAAGAGAGAGTGACCCGGAGAGGGGAATGATTAGATCGGTACCACCGCGGACATTCTCGGGATTGTGGCTCAAATGGCTATGGGGGGGGAAATCCTTTGCGCTAATAGAAAAGGTCATCCCGCCGTCGCCGGCGTTCGCCACTGAGCATACCGACATGGCTGCAATCATTAATCCGACGATGAAGAACTCCTTCTTCAGTGTCGTTGATAAATTCTTCGTAGTGACCATATTAAACAATAAGACATGAAATAAACATTGTCAAGAATACTCGCTCAAACCATATCAGTAGATTCAGGGGGCGTGCCCACCAGGACCATGTCCTGATCTAACGTAACCATAAGAGTCAACATGTCAAATAAAGAATCGAGTTAGCAATGTAAACCGACCCATACTTTCTCTAAGTCCTCACGACCTAACCCCACTCCTTAAAACATTCGAGACAATCGCTGCCTAGCAACAAGAAGGATAATCAGAGCAGCAAAGATCATAGCAACAGCAATCATAGGTAGCAGAAGCTTTTGTTTTCGCTTTCTTCGCATCTAATTTTTTGTCTTTTTTGTTCATCCTTAACACCTCCTATCTGTTTACAATTTAATCACTAAACTTAACAATTCAAGGTCAAAGAAAGAAATTCATAGAATTACTTAACTTTCCCTCCACTCATTTTAGAATGGTCTCGGATACAAGTTTTCCCAATCCCAGAGAAACCTTCCCTTATGGTTATGGGTAGTAGAAGGATACCGTTGAAGACAATTATGGCCAACGGGGTTGAGGACAACGACAACTTTTCAATCAGGGGGACAGTCTTTGAGGGCTATCGGCGCCGAGGAGGGGGCCATATCCAAGGATCGAGGATTACAGATTGAAAACAGGCGCGACGAAAAGCTCAGCCGATTTCAAAAATGATTGGAAGGATGCCATTCTTTTTAAGGCAATTCTAATCTGCGCACTCATTCGTTTTTAAGAATCTCGTTTCTGATAGGGCCATTTCCAGCGCCGATTCAGCCATGACCAGGTGGCTGGGGTACCGTCGGACTGAAATGACGATTCTTTTCCCCCATTGGCACCCCCTATCCAATGATGCAAATTCTCAGGTGCGTCCATCAAATCGGAAGGTCAAGCTGGAACTGAGGATAACGATGAGTTCTGCTGCCGCGCATCTGACCCTACCGCAAATAACACATTTGATCCGGCGTCAGCAGAGAACAAAGATCTTCTTACGTTTTATGCCTTGCAACCCGCGGTTGTCCTCAGCAGCCCAACCTCAAGGGCGGACCCGAATCCAATGATGTTAAGGGCGAATTACGGAATGTGAAAACCGCTTCATCCGTCGGTCGACGTGGCGATTTTGTCGCCGGGTTTTGGCTGAGTTTTCCAGCGGAGATGAATCCAGATCCACTGGTCAGGATGGCGGCGGACTTCCTGCTCAATGATCGTGGTATACTGCTGCGTGGCGCGGCGGAGGTCGTCCTCCCCACGGCCGGCCGGTGGCTCGATGGCGGGTAACACGCGCAGATGATGTCGGCCATCGGACGTGCGGTGGATAAACACAGGAACCACCGGCGCCTGCGTGACCGCGGAGATGAACGCCAGACCCGGCGTAGTGCAGGCGGGCCAACCGAAGAAGGTAACAAAGACGCCCTGGTCGTGCGGCCGATTCTGATCCAGAATGAATCCGAGCAACCCGCCGCCTTTCAGCGCCTTGAAACAGCCGCGCATGGAGTCATGGGAAAGCACGATTTTGACACCATAGCGCTCGCGGAGACGCATCCACAGGCGGTTGACCGCAGGGTTTTTGATTTTCTTGGAGATGATGGTGAGCGGATAGCCGCGCTGGGCGGTGAATATGGCAAGCAGGTCAAAATTGCCGAGGTGCGCGGTAAGCATGAGAGCGCCCTTGCCGCGCCGGAGCACACCTTGGACGATCTCCTCGCCCTCGATGGTGATGAGTTGGCAGAGGTCATCACCAGCGCCGCCGGCTAGGCGCAGAACTTCGACATAGTTGATGGCGAAGTTGCGGTACATGGCGTCGAGAATCCGCTGTCGTTCATTTTCAGAGCGTTCCGGCAAACTGCGGCGGAGCGCGGCCAGCGCTTCCGAGCGACGGTAGCGGATGACAGAGCCATAAATCCAGCCCAGCCCTCGGGCCAGGCGCAGCGCGGCCGGATGGGATAGACGCCCGAGGCCGCCGGTGATAGCATCGAGGATCAAGGACAGGATGAGGCTCATGTCTGTTTTCTTATTCAAAGGCTCAAAGAATTAACTAATTACTGAGTGAAACATCCATCATGTCCTTGAGATACCCAAATATCTGAAAGAAGCCGGGTCTATATCCTTCTTCTTGTTTTTCGTCTGGCCAACCCGTACATGAGAAGGGGTAGATTAAAAAATGCATTCGTCAAGTCGCGACGGCTCACAAGCCCAATTCGCCGCGCTTTTCTGATGATATGGAAGACCTGCGGCAGATCGTAAAACTCAGACCGGATCCGGTTCCGGATTTGCTTCAACTCTTTTCGCCCGTATTGGTCCGAATAGACGGAGCCGCCGATACGGTTGTAATAGTACCCCGGCGTTTCTTCAACGACCTCTTTGAGAGGTGAAAACTTCTCAACCCGGAGTTTCTGGAAACTGATGGAATCCAGCTTGATCTCCTTGGCGAACTTCGGGATGTAGAGCATCTCTTCGAGCGTCTCGCCGATGTTGCCGTAGATGAAGTACCCATGCAGATAGAAGTCGTACTGTGTCAGGGTTGAAAAAGCCTCCCGGACCTGCTGCTGGGTGATGCCTTTTTGGAGCTGATCCAAGATCCTGTCGTGCGGCGACTCGACCCCGATCAAAAAGACCTTGAATCCCGCTTTTTGGGCCTTGTCCAGGACACGCCGATGTTTCGCGACATCAATCCGGGCCTGGACCACAAAGATCTTCTTGATCTGGTTCTGGATAATCAGATCGCAAAGCTGCTCGCTCCTCCCCGGGTTCGTGAAGAAGTTGTCATCGCTGAAGAGAACGACATCCGCCGTCACCGTCTTCAGCTCTTCGACGACAGATTCGACGGTTCGCTCCGTGTAGTTCCTCTTCTGCCCGAGAGGGTTGAGACTGAACGTGCAGAATTTGCAGTTGAACGGACATCCCCTCGTGGTCAGTATCGTGTCGAAGGTGTGACTGCTGATTTGAATACCGAACTTCATCATGTGATAATCGTGTTTTCTCAGGGACCGGTCAGGAAACGGAATCTTCGTGATGTCGGGCAGGGGGTGGATTTCGTTGTGGACGATACTTCCGTTCTTCCGATAGGAAAGCCCGCGAATATCCTTGGACGGGACTCCCGTCACGATCTGTTTGATAATATCTTCTCCCTCACCCCGTACGATCATATCGATATTCGGACAACGGTCAAACAGGTACTGGACCTCCTCCGTCGCTTTATACCCTCCGACAACGGTGCAGACCTCGAGAGGCAGCTGGGAGACGAAATCACAGATTTCCTCGAACCGAGATTCCCATCGGATGCTCACGCAGAGTAGATCGATCTCGTTTCTTATGAAATCGCTGAGTGCCTTAGGGTCCTGGTAGGCCTTCTCATACCGAAGGTCGAGAAGAGTCAGCTTACCAACCAGGTCTTTCATGCTTGCGGCGATGTATTCCAGTCCGGTCGGAGGGAAAACCCCGATGGTTGCGGTCGCATCCCCGAAATAGGGGTTAAGGGCAAGAACATGCTTATACTTGATCATGTCAAGATTTTTAGCGGCAATGATAAAAACTAGTTTGGAGCTGCAAAAAATATAAGAAATGCGGAGTCTTATGTCAAGCAGAAAAGACACAAGGCAAAAAGGTAAGCTAGTATCGTAGGTAACGATTACTAAATCAAATCTTGCATCATGTTCGAAATCTACCAGTCAACGATTACAGGAAGAACTAAATGACATTTCCTTTTCGAGATTTTTGGAGCAGGCCGATGGTAAAAATTGGCGACTTCACCTACAAATCCTCAGCCTGTGCCATTACCTGGCGTTGAGGATTACTGGTAGAAACCAGCGTCTGAGTTGGATTATATATGGAGACCGTATCATTATGTTTTAGAGTGGCTGGAAACAGCAAATATATAGGAGATATTGAACCCTCGCAAAAAGGCAGTTCTTTGGCGGTTAAGCATTCCGGCCCAGCGGCCACGAAGCAAAGATGGTCGTCCCCTTTCCTTCGGCGGACTCGATGTTGAAAGAACCACCGGAAAGCTCAGCTCGTTCCCTCATGCTGTCAAGTCCCAATCCCTTGGCAGTCCCCTTCCGGGAATAGGCCTCCCTCAGGTCGAACCCTTGACCACTATCCCGGATTACCAACTCTATATTCTGCTTGGCTTTCCGTAAGGAAAGAAGCACCAACAATGCCTTGCTGTGTTTGGCGGTATTGTTTAGGGCCTCTTGTAAGACCCTGTAAATCACTATCTTCAGTGATTCAGGTATTTCATGTTCCTCAATATCAATCTCCCTTTTGATCCGGATATTCGAATAAGTTGATTCAAATTGTCGGCAGAACCAGTTGATGGTCGCCAGGATCCCCAGATCGTCTAACATCGAAGGCCTAAGAGACATCTGGATCCTTCGGGCTTCCTCGATTGTTCCCTGCAGGATCGGGATGACATTGTTCAAGGCAACCTTTGCTTGAGGATTGTCGTCAACCATTTGGTTGAGTACATCTTCCATCTTGAATTTGGCGGCAGCCAGGGATGCTCCCATGCTGTCGTGGATTTCCCCGGCAATCATCATTCTTTCTCTCTCCTGAACGTTGAGGAGTGCTGTAGACAGCAGCCGAAGGCGATTTTCCGATTCTCTTAATGCTTCTTCTGCCCGCTTGCGCTCAGTGATGTCACGAGCGGCAGCAAAGACGCCCTGGACCTCTCCGGCCTTGTTTCTATAAACCGCGGCATTGTACAACACATCTGTGATTTTGCCCGAAGTGTGCCGGACGGCAAGGGGATAATCCCTAACAAATCCCTTTGAAAATACCTGCTTGTATCCTTCCCTTGCCTTCTCGGGTTCGGCAAAGTAATCTGAAAAATCGCTTCCGATCAGGATGTCTCTGGAGAGACCGGTAGCTAACTCTGTGGCCCTGTTCACATCCATGATCTTGCCATCCCTGCTGATGGTGACCAGAGGGTCGAGGCTTGCTTCGATGAGACTCCGGGCGTACAGGGATGCCTCCTGTAGGGCGAGTTCAGCCCGTTCGCGCTCTGACATTTCAACTTGCAATGTTTCAACAACGCTCATAAGTTCTGAGGTTCGCCCCTGAACCCTTGTTTCCAACTCGTCACGGGATCTTCGGAGTTCCTCTTCCATCCGCTTGCGCTCGGTGATGTCGTGAGCAACGACGAATGCCCCTTCAGGTTTTCCATCTTTGTACGTGAAGGTCATGTTCAGGACACCGTAGACTTCCCGTCCGTCTTTCGTTTTTGATTTGTATTCCACAGATTCGCTAATTGCTTCCCCCGCAAGTTTCCGCCTGATTCTCTCCCGGAAAACAGCCTTCCCTTCATCGTCCAGCAAGTCAAACGGGTTCATTGCAAGCAGCTCTTCCCTCGTGTACCCAAGAAACTGGCACATTGCATCATTGACGCTTTTGAACGCGGGACGCTGAAAATCGATCTCATAGAGCATGCTTGGCGCGTATTTTATGAGAAGCCGTGATTTCTCCTCGGCTTGTCTGACCTCCAAGAGTAGGCGCTTGTTCACCATCAGTACCAGACCGTAGGTGAGAAGAATGAACAGTATTTGATAAGAGATCAAAATAAGGGATTCAAAGGCGCCGGAACGGAAATAATCGCTTGCTGGGTGTCCACCGGTGATAAATCCGATTATCCGGACGACACTAACCAGGCAGTAAGCCCCAAAAACCATGCCCACGCCAAACGTCAACTGGCGCATACCGGGCTCGACTCTGTACACCAACCACATGTACTGAAAACAGATAATCAATAACCCCGCTGACAGATTCAGAGTTCTCGCTGCCAGGTTGGGTTGAATAAGGGTAAAATAGGCGTGAACACAAGCAAAAGCTGCCAGCAGGACATAATTGTGGACTTGCGAGGTCTTCTTCCCAACAAAGTTTACAAGGCCCATATAGCCCAGGATGGCTCCCCCAATCACCAGGGTATTAGAGAGAACCATTGACATCCAGTCGGGGATGCTGCCACGCATGATGATCAGAAACACCGCCGCTGTTTGAAAGGCGAAATCGGCGACCCAAAAGCCCATGCCCGCAAACCGTTTACGACTCTGATGCCACAACAGCAAGATGACCAGCATGCAGATAATATCAATAACCACATTGCTGAAGACGAGTGTTCGCATGTCAAGTAAAATCATCAATCTCCCCCGAGGATAGAAATAATATCGTTATGGTTGATAGTATCTGGAAGACAAGCTTAAAAAAATAATGCTATTCTAAAATGGATTGATGGTCAAGGTGGAAAATTCCTTCAAAATTTTATCCCATATTACTGATTTCGGCTTGAAATATTGCATTCTGAAGGAAGATACCAAAAACAATATTTCAGGAAGAACTCACCGGGTCAAAGGAAAATGCGACACCTCAGCAGAGTTTTGGGGAGGACACCTCTAATCTATACAATCAACAGGCTCAAGAAGTTGACGATTACCATGAGAAAGCGAGGATAAAAAGGGAGAACATTGATTTTGGTTATTTGACGAAATTATATCCCCTCTATTAGCAAAAAGCGACAAGGTGACGCAATTCGATTAAATCACGAGAATAGAAATTTAGGGCACGGCTAATGTCGCCTTTTTACATAGAAAGCAACAAAAATGAATGGGAGCGATGTTCTAATTTTGATCTGTCTGACTAATGTCTTTTCTCCATCTTGGCTGCCCCCATCTTATTAAACCACCCCTCATAGAGGATTAATTCTGGATGTTCAGGGAAAGAGTTGTAATCCTTGGCAACCACCTTCTTTGATGCCGCTTGAGCTGCGCTAAAGACCCTTCCCCAAAACCCATTATGGGGCTAAAAGAAATTAGTACATGCGTTTGCGGTGGGCGTTCTTAACCCAGCGCGCGATATCCTTTGGTTTGTCAAAGTCGAACGACTTTTCTCCCTTGCCTACCGGTTGCATGTCAACTACGTCGACATGGTATATATTATATTTCTTCTGCTTCTTACCTGGATAGTTGGGATTAAGCTCAATAACAGCAGCACCCATGCCGAGGGGGCCTCCATGTCCCGAACCGGTCGCAATGTAAAAGAAGACCGTGCTACCGGGTTCCTTTAGCGTCTCGATTTTTTGCTGTATCTCGGCTTCGGCAAAAATGGTGGTATCGGAGCTTACCCTCTTCTTCTCTTCCAATTTGACCTGTTTCAACCCCTCATCGAACCACCCCTCGTAGATTATTAAATCTGGGCGCTCATCAAGAGAAGTGTAGTCCTTCACCTCTACTTTCTTTGCCAGTGCTTCAGACTCGTCGAAAACCCTAATATTAAACACCTTCTCCTCAGTTGCGCTCTTACGCATCACAGACTTAAGAAGCTTCGCCAAATCGGGGTCCATTTTTCTTTCGGCGAGCAAATGCTTCTCGACCAACCCTGGTATCGCCTGTGGTTTTTTCAGTTTTTCTTCCTCTTTCGCTGATTTCTTATTCCAGAACATTTTTTTATACCTCCTTCCTTGGTTGTGTTGCTTTCCATCGCCCTGTAAAATCTCTTGTTTTAGCACCTGTTTGTGCTACTTTGCTCCGCTTTCTCGTGGCAACACATCTCTTTGCGAACTGATGCAGCGCATCAATTGCAGAATTGGTGTGTCGTTTTTCGGGCAAAGGAGGCAACAGATTGCCCCCTCAATCAGTAACCGTACCTTTCATGCTGCAACGCAGCCTCTCCATTAAACTGCCGTCAGTAGGGATATTCGCCCGGAGTGTCTATCCCCAATCTGAAATCCCGATCTAGCTCCGGGTGCGTATCCACCAGGAACACGCTCCCGTGACAAGCGCTCAAGGCAAGGATAGCTACAATGATTAGAGCCACCATTCTCCCCATCTTTAATCTCCTTCATTGACCTGACCATTAGGCCTTGTCGACCGTCCAAAAGTGTACCTATGAAGACCGACCTGAGAAAGAATAAAGAAGAAGGATGGATGGTTGGTTTAGCAGCGGAGAGCAGGCGTTATTTGAGTGTACGACGTTAACGGAGACAAAAAGAGGCTGGACATCCTGCCGAAGTGAGTCCAGGGAGGTAGCGCGTCAGAAGAGACTGTGGGCACGAAAACCTTGAACTCCCTCTCGCAGGTTGATGAGTCTTCATCCCCAAAGTCTTCAAAGCTCATATCAGAAGAAAGTAAAACGGTTCTTGACAGATCAACGTAAAGAGAATAAGCCATTAGCACCGGAATTAATAGAGATATTCCAAGAATTAGAACGGGATGAATATGTTTTAGTCGGTCCATTGTCATAGAAATTTGTTTCCGTGACCTCCTCACGAAAGGGTTGGCTTCATCGGGATTAAGTTTGATTAGACTCTCTTTCTTAGTGAGGCCCTTAAAATTCTATTAAGGCAGATAGGATATTGACCGATGAATTGATTCAAATTTCTGAAGGAAAATGTAATATCAAGTTCAAATTTTAAAGGTCTTTTCCCAACCACCACCCCCTCTGGAAAGAGAAAGTTTATTAGGGATTTGAATTCATAATACAAAAAGCAACAATTTTGTCAATACAAAAAACAGGTTGTGAAAATTATCTTTTGAGGATTATCACTTGAAATCTGGCATACCGATATGGATTCTCGACTTGAGGACTTCAGGAAACAATGTTGCATCGCTACCCCTCGGTTGCCTAATAAATAGGTAGTCAGACCGACCACAGATTCACATGGGATACTCCAAAGAGTGAAGATTTCTTTTGAAAGTCATTGGATCATGTCCTCTTCCATCCATGCAGACGAACTTCCCACAAAATGTTTCTTGATGACTTCATCCCGAAATTAGCAGAGGCATCTCGAAAAATCAGAGGAATCCCACTTAGGAGAGACAAGCCCTCGATCTAATAAAAAGGTGAAAGGCAGGATTGGAAAACTTACTCATAAGCACCTGATCCAGAAGAAGAATTGAAGAGAAGGCCATGAGGGATTATCGGAAGAGGATAGGATCAAAACCCACCGTGTTCACTCAACACAGCACCTACAAGTCATCGCTCAACGATGAGATCATGGGCTGCGGATTACGGTTTGAAATCACGTATCCAGGTGAACATATGAAAATGAAATCCTCGCTTTTTTGAGGTGTCGGAAACAGAGGGTTTATAGCAGGTATCGTTAACTCTGAAGAATACACTGAGGATACACCGATAACAGTTCTCGTAGCCGCCTCGATTGCAACTTTCATTTAATCGTAAGGTTGGCGAGGAGGTTCAGGTCTATCCCCGGGGGGCCGGGGCTTAGGTCCGGGGCCTTTTCTCACAGGACTGAAGCTTTTGGCCGGAATGCCACGACTGATGTCGCTGCGAAGCTGAAAAGCGCTCTCCGAGATGCCGCCCGTAACTTTTTCGGCGGGGAGCAACCCCCGGTACCAGAGTAAGCGCTCGACGAAACGGCTGAGCACGTGAACAAGGGGCACGTGGAGGTGCGCTCCCTCCAGCAGGCACAGGGCTTCGCCGATCGCTTCAAAGGTGCACAGGCCACCTGTCGACTGCCTCTTGCGCAGACGGTACTTTGAGACCAGCCCTTCCGGCAAAGTGACCCTCGGTACTTTTGCCAGGCCGGCCACCCGGCGCACCATGCGGCGCGCTTGTCGCCAGGTGCCATCTGGCACGATCAACCGGATCGGGCGATCGTCTTCTTGGGCCAACTGTGGATCGAGTACGCGGGCATGGGCGTCAGGGAACAGGACGAAGGCCCTGTGCGTGGGCTCGAACCAATCGTGCACATCGAGCATCCTACCCCGCTCGCCGTGGATGCACAGGACGCTGTTGGGCAGCATGAGCGTGGCCAGATAGCCCGTGTTCGACGTGCGCCACTGCTCGGTTTCGTGCATGATAATCGCGACTTGTGTGCGCGTGTTGATCGGCTGTATGTCTGCGCAAAGGCAAAGCGATGCGTGCATGTGGCAACGGCTGCAGTACTTGCTTTTGACCATCGGTTGCTCCCATCCGTGCTAATATACTAATATGCGGCTGAGCCGCCTCTCCTAAAGGTGCGTGTGGCCCTCTAGTGCCTGTTCCTTTGTGCATTATCCGAACAAATCTGCACAATGATAAAGTTCCAAATTCTTGAGCACCACCCTTCGCCCTCCACAGTCACACGTTCGAAGCGCTCTGCGTCAGCCGAAGGTCAAATGAAAGGGCCTCGACGACTTCATTTGTCGTCACAATGGCACCGGCGTAGTTTGGGATATTGACGTCGAGAGCAGCGTGCATTTCCTCATCCGAGTAGTCTGCGGTCGCGTCTTTTACCATCGTGACCTCGTAGCCAAGCTCAGCGGCATAGCGAACAGTTGCCTCCACGCAGGTGTGGGCTATGAGCCCGATGATGATGAGCTTTTGGATGCCGTGCTTCTTGAGCTGCAAATCCAAATCTGTGTTGGCGAAACCACTGGAACCCCAATGCTCCTGGGCAACGATTTCGCCCGGTAGCGGCACGAACTCGCGGCGGATCTCGCCGCCCCATGTGCCGTATTCGAATGTTTTGCGCATCCAGGCTGCCTTCTGAACCGGCATAATGTACTTCCAGGTTTCATAGTCGCCAGCACGGTAGCGGTGATGCAGCGCATAGAAGACGCGAAGTTTCGCCTCCCGCGCTGCGTTCAGAACTTGTAGCATGTGCGGAATACACTTGTTTGCTTCTGCCACGCTCTTGAAGCGATCCCACACCTTGCCGCCTTCGGATATGAAATCGTTATACGGATCAATAACGAGCAGCGCAGTGAGCTCTTTGTCGAGCTTTAGATTGGTCATGCTTTTTCCTCCTGCGTTCACCCAAGTTCCGTGTGCTGGTTGAACGTGGCCGCCAGGTCACCCAACATGCGCGCGAGGGCCATTTCGGCTTCGCGCGTCTGGAAGCCGCGTTTCATCGCGGCTTTGATCCGGTCCTGCGCTTCAGGGTTGCGCACGGCCTTTTCCACGTTGGCGCGTTCCTTTTCGAAACCGAACTCAGGTGTATGCACACCAATCACGATCAGGCCCGCGTCTTTGTATTTCGCCGCCCAGCTTTTGATGTAGGGCAACTCCCGCAGGCTGTTGATGCAGGAGTAGGTCCAAAAATTGACCAGCACAACCTTTCCGCGAAGCGATTGGCGGTTCAGGGGAGCGGAGTTGAGCCAGGTGACCGCGCCTCCCAGCTCTGGCATGGGGCCTTCGTCGGCGAGGGCGGCGTTTGCCGCGGACACAATCGGGTTATGTGAGTGCAAGATCATGGTGATTACGACTCCGATCATCAAAGTCAGGACCAGGCCGCGGCGAATCCAAACCGAGAACCACAAAGAACGTTTCATGGCAGAAATTCCACATTGACGAGAAAATCGTGTTACGGCGTGTACGGGGTGATGCCCGTCAAAAGCACGAGAGATCACGGCGTTGTCGCTCAATATCCGGACGGCACCTCCGCGTATGCAATGCCGGTGAGGTTTCCTTCAGCAACCAGCAACGTCCTCCGGTTCGACCCATCGAGATTGGCGCTGTAGACCGAGCCGCCGAAGTCGGTAATGAACATTCGACCGCCCTTCAGGTCCAAAGCCAGGCCGATGCCTTCCATCAAATGGGTGAAAAGGATCTCAGGCTCCTTGCCATTTTCGGCCTCCGGGTCCATGGGTGCACGGTTCACCGTGTTGCCACGCGGCGGGTCCCCGCGGTCGGTCCAATACAGCGTCCGATTAACCGGATCGAGGTCCAGATCGATCGGCTCCGGAAGATTGTCATAAAGAAGCTCAATGTCCCTGCGGTTCTCGGCCGACTGACCTTGCGGAACTTGGATGTTGGCCCGAAAAATTCGACCCAAACCCGCGTCGTGACCACCCTTCTGCGTCCAATAGAACTTGCCGCCGTCAGTGTCCACCGCAATGCCGACACACCATTTCCTCTGATCCGATCCCGGCCGCGAATCGCCCGCGCTCGTATCCACGAGAGTTTCGATTTCCGAGCCGTCCAGGTTTGCCCGCATCACGCGCATGCCTTCCCGGTCCGACCAGTAAAGCTTGCCGCTCCTCTTCTCCAGCTGGAGCTGCTTCGGCGTGAACGTGCCGCCAGGCGGAACGATGGTGATCATGTTCTTGCCATTGAGATCCGACCGCATGATCGAGCCATCATTCCTCTTGGGATCACCCATATTGGTCCAGTAGATGTGCCCAGCGGCGACATCGAGCACCAGGCCATCGGGCAACTTCCGGCCTTCGTTGATGATGGTCTTCAAATCGGAGCCATCAGGGTTTGCGGACAGTATGCGGCCGGCGCCGAGGTCCAGGAAGAAGAGCCTACCGGACGTGGGTGCGTTTTTCGCCTCTGCGTCTGTCGGTGTGGAAGCTATCGCGCTCATGTAACGAATCTCCTCGCTAACGTGTCTATGTGGTCTCGAGTGAAAAAGGTCAGAGACCAACGTCGGTGCCGAGTTCAGAAATCCAGGGCGACGATCAGTCGGGCTGCGTATCCGTGTCATCGTCGTCCGCCCGCCCGAGCGCAGGGAGGTACCGGCCGAAGTTCAATTCGAAGTCGCTCCGAACGACCGTAACCGATACTACGGACCTTGGCACGGCGCGCCTGCGCACTGGGCAAGGCCAGGGTTGGGAAGAACATGTCGTTGCTCGACTGAAGCTCGGTAGCTGTCGGCGTCCCGAACCGATTGATCTGGGCCTTCGCCGCGGCTAGCGCTTCACGGTCGAACGAGGCCAGACGCCGGACGAGCGTATCGACAAACGAGTCGAGGTCGTCATCGTCCAGCGTGCGGTTCACCCAGCCATAGCGCTCGGCGATATCAGCATCGAAATCGTCGCCGCTGAGGACGATCTCAAGTGCGCGCGAGCGGCCGACCAAGCGCGGGAGCCATTCCAGCGCTCCGCCGCCCGGGACCAGTCCGACGCCGATCTCGGGGTTGCCGAATAGGGCGCTTTGCCGGCTGGCGAAGCGCATGTCGCAGGCCAGCACGAACTCGTTACCGATGCCGCGCGTGCGGCCGCGAATCTTGGCGATGCTCACGACTGGCGTGGACGAGAGGCGCAGCACAAAGTCGCGCCAAAGGCCCAGCACCTCTGGCCGTTCAGCTGCCTTGGATACGTCGAGATGGGCGATGAAAAAATCGGGATTCGCCGACTGGAACACTACGACCTTCACGGACGGGTCCGCCTCGAGGTCGGTCATTAGCGCTCCCAATTCGACGATCGTTGTGGGAACAAACATGTTGATCGGCGGGTTGCTGAAGGTGATCGTCCACCGGCCCGGATAGGTACGGTCGATGTTGAACTGCGAATGGTCAGGCATGGCGCATCTTCTCCTCTCTTGTGAAAAAACCTACCGCAGCGATCTGAAGCCCGCGCGAACCTCTTCTGAAAAGAGCTTCGGCTGTTCCCAGGCCGCAAAGTGCCCGCCCTTGGGGAGCTTGTTGTAGTGAATGAGCTTGGGATACGCCTGCTCTGCCCAGCTCCGCGGGGCCGGATAGAGTTCGTCAGGGAAGACGCTCACGGCAACCGGGACGTTGACGCCTTTGACATTGAAGAACCGACGTTTGCCCCAGTTCTCCCAATAGAGGCGGGCGCCGGAAAGCGCCGTGTTCGTCAACCAGGTGATCGTGATGTTGTCGAGGATGTCGTCGCGCGTGAGGCCTTCGGATTGCTCCTTGAAAGACGCGTGAGATCAGCTCGTAGCTGCGCGCGTCGTGATCAAGGAAATACGCCGCCAGGCCGACGGGGGAATCCGCAATTCCGTACAACGTCTGCGGCCGCAGCCCCATCTGGAACCCGTAGGCGATTCCCTTTTGATAGACGAAGCTGCAGACGCTCGTAGGCGACCTTCTCATCGGCCGAGAGACCCGATGGCGCCGGCGCGCCGGAAAAAGCCGCCTTGTCAATGTCGAGTGGAAAGATGCCAGGCATGTTGGTGTGAATGCCGAGCAATTCCGGAGGCGCCTGCACGCCCATGAGTTCGGTGATGATCGCGCCCCAATCGCCACCTTGCGCCACGAATTTCGTGTACCCGAGGCGCTTCATCAGCACGACCCAGGCACGTGCAATGTGGGCGGGGTCCCAGCCGGTAGTGGTCGGCCTGCCTGAAAACCCGTAGCCCGGCATCGACGGAATCACCACATGGAAGGCGTCCGATGCGCTCGCCGCCGTGTGCCGTGGGATTGGTCAGCGGATCGATAATCTTCATCTGCTCGATGATCGAGCCGGGCCATCCGTGCGTGACGATGAGCGGCAACGCATTTTCATGTTTCGAACGAACGTGAATGAAATGAATGTCGAGTCCATCGATCTCGGTGATGAATTGCGGCAGGGCGTTCAGTCTCGCCTCGACACTTGCGCCAGTCGTACTCTGTCGCCCAATAGCGCGCGAGCGCCTGAATCGTCGCGAGCTGCACGCCTTGCGTTGCATCCGTGACCGTTTCCCGTTCAGGCCACTTGTGTCGCGTTGATGCGCCTGCGCAATTCGGTGAGTTCCGCTTCCGGAACATTCACATGAAACGGACGAATCGCATTCTTGTCAGCTGCCTGCTTGCTGCCTTGTTGTGTAGCACTGGTTTGGGTCATGGTATTCATTTTTCATTCCTCCTTTCTGTTAAATCCAATACGGTAACCAGGAAGTTCCTCTCATTTTATATTTAATCATCGGTTTTTCGAATTTCAAGGGAATGATATTCGTCCAGAATTTTAACGCCTTGGGGGATAGTCCTTGAAGATTATCGTTTGAAATGTTGCACTCTGAAGGAAGATACCAAAATCAACATTTCAGGAAGAACTAAATGAAATTTCCTTTTTGAGATTTTTGGAACAGGTCGATAGTAAAATTCGGCGAGTACACCTACAAATCGTTGTTCAACGATGACATCTCGGGCTGCGGATTACGAGTTGAAATCATGTATCGCAGTTGAACATATGGAAACCAAATCCTGGCTTTTTTGAAGTGCGGAAAAAAAGGGTAGCAGATGGTTACACCTCTCCGAAGGCGACATATAATGCTACGTGGATATTCCTTTCACTCGCTAATTCATAAATGACTCTATTTCGTATGACAGTTATTGCTAAAAGGGCGCATAACTTCAACTGCGCACCAGAATCTTATATCATAATTGCATCGCAACCCTACAAATCTGAGCAAAGGAGCAGCCTTGATCCATGAAAATCACGTCCCAGATATTCCAAGCCTACCTCAAATGCAACACTAAGTGCTGGCTCATCTCTCTCGGCAAAAAAGGCAAGGGGAACGAGTATGCCGCTTGGGTCAGAGATCGAAACGTTTCCTGTTATAGTGCGGGAATTAAACGCTTGTTTGAAGGACTACCAAAAAAGGAATGCCTTTTCCCATCTGACCAAAGAGGATTTGAAGATGCCTGGATGGCGTTGGGCTGCGAGACTTGCTGGTCGAATCTGATTTCAGTGATACCAAAACTTATAGTTTCCAGAAACTGTTGAATCGTTCACATATGAAAATAGCTTCTCAGGAATATCCGTCTGCTTCCTCGAGCGCTAGAGTTGCGTTGGCCACTCATCTTCAGGCCGTTGAACGGATTGGTTCCAAACGGGAAAGAAGAGCCACCCAATATGTTCCCATTCGCTTTATTTCGAGGTACAAGATCACCCAAGCCGATAGGCTAGTGTTGGGATTTGATGCACTCACCCTGTCGAAAGCGCTCGGGCATAACGTAATTTATGCCAAAATCATCCGAGGAGATGATTACAGCGTATCGAAAGTGAAGACCATCGTTCTATTGGGTAAGGTTCGGAAGCGAGTTGAAAAGATTGTCACTCTACTGGAGAACCCTTTTCCACCGGACCTCGTACTGAACCGAAATTGTTCCGAGTGTGAGTTCAAATCCGAGTGCCATCAAAAGGCCATCGAGAAGGATGATCTAAGCCTGTTACAAGGTATGACAGCAAAGGAACGTGAGATGAATCATAGGAAAGGGATCTTCACTGTCAACCAGCTTTCCTACACCTTTCGTCCCCGTCGGCGACCAAAACGGCATAGAGGAAAAAGGGAAAAATACCACCATTCACTAAAGGCATTGGCGATTCGGGAGAACAAAATACATGTAGCGGGAAACCCTGAACTTAAAATCGATGGTACGCCTGTCTGTTTCGACGTAGAAGCACTCCCTGATCGGGGTTTTTACTACTTGATTGGCCTTCGAATCAGAAACAACTCCTCAGCCGATCAATACAGTCTTTGGGCAGACAGTGTTAATGACCAGGAAGTCATCTGGCGACAGTTCTTGGATATTTTGGCATCCGTTGAAAACCCTGTTCTCATTCATTACGGTAGCTTTGAAACCACTTTTCTTAGGGATATGACGAAGCGTTATGGTAAACCTCCGGAGGGCTCTGTTGCAGCCAATGCCATCAAATCTGCTGTGAACTTGTTATCAGTGATATTCGGGCAGATTTACTTCCCCTGTTATTCCAATGGACTTAAAGATATTTCGAGATTTCTCGGTTTCGAGTGGTCTGACCCAAATGCAAGCGGGATTCAAGCTATCCTGTGGCGAGAAAGATTGGCATAATTCACATGAGGGTGTCTTCAAGGAAAAACTTATCACTTACAATTCGGAGGATTGTGAAGCAATTTGCCGAGTAATGGATTGTTTAATCAATATAAGTAACCGCAATTCAGGAAGTCTCCGGCACATCTGCGAATGATTTCGTCTCACATCGATTCTTTGCCTAGCGCATTTCCCTTTCGTTATCGGAAAATCCAGTTTGCCTTCCCCGAACTTGAAGAGATAAACAGTGCTGCATACTGGGATTACCAGAGAGAGCGTTTACTTCTAAAGTCCAACAGCTCTCCTAAAACAGCTGCGCGAAGAGTAGCAAAAAGCAGAAGAATAAAACTCCGCCCTAATAAAGTGATTTCTTTTCCAGCCCCTTCCCAGTGTCCCACCTGTGGAAAAACAAAGATCTACAAGCACCAGGCCTATACGAAGACAATTCTCGATTTAAAATATAACAACTCAGGAATTAAGAGATGGATCACAAAATACTTGTATTGCAGGTATCGATGCTGCCGCTTGTAACACAGTGTTTTTTGCTTCAGAGCGACCTTGGAACCGCAGCGAGAAATTTGGCAAAAATCTTTTGACGATGACCATCTATCTCAATATCGGGCTTCGAGTACCTCAACAGAGAGTTGCCACATTTTTCAACGAAATATTGGGCCTCAGTTTCTCTCGGGCCGTCCCAAATAGATTCAAGTCCATTTTAGCCCTATATTATAAACCAGCCACCGAGAAACTTTGGAAAAGATCATTGGTGGCGGTTTAATTCACGCTGATGAGACGAAGGTGAATATAAAGGGACAAATAGGGTACGTTTGGGCGTTCTCCAATCTGAAGGAAGTTGTGTATTTGTATACCCCCACTCGCGAAGGCGAGTTGGGTTCTTGAACTCTTAAAGGAATTCAAGGGAGTTTTGGTTTCCGATTTCTACTCAGTCTATGATTCACTGGACTGTCCACAGCAGAAGTGTTTGATTCATCTGATTCGTGACATGAATGACGATCTTCTCAAAGAACCTTTTAATACTGAAATGAAATCCCTTGTGGCTGACTTTGCAGCTCTCGTCAAGCCGATGATAGAAACAGTGGATAGGTTCGGCTTAAAGGCACGCTTCTTACGAAAACACAAAAAAGATGTGAAGCGATTTTTTAAGTCACTTTCACAACAAGATTTCCGCACGGATGCCGCTGCAAAATGCAAAGTACGACTCCTGAAGAACCGAAAGCAGCTATTTACATTTCTCGATTACGATAACATTCCTTGGAATAACAATAACGCAGAACATGCGGTTAAAGCGTTTGTTTATCTGCGCCGAGATATCCGTGGTAATTCAACTGAAAGCGGTATTCGTGACTATCTTATACTTCTAAGTTTATGCGAGACCTGTCGGATCAAGGGGTTGAGTTTCCTAGAATTCCTTAGATCTCAGGAAACAGACATCGACGCCTTTGCTCAAAAGCGGTTAGGAACAGTTGAAAAGATTAGCCTTGTCTGGGAACCCAAGAACTTTACTCAAACTGAAGATATCTGATTGAAATCCTCAACAAGGGCGGGAAATTCCACCTTGGCGATTTCAGGAAGTACTCTTCGGAGACAAAAAAGGGAGGACCCTCTCTGATCTTCCCTCTGATATCCAGCAAATAAATATAAATCTATTTTTGATCTTTCTCGTGATTTGAAGTCAGAATAAATATTCCATTAGGGTCTATGACACGGTAGGAATAGTCACTCCTTACCTTGCCTAAAAGGTCTTTAGTATTGTTCCCTCGCTCCTTTAACCTTCTCTCAATAATTTTCCCGCGGAACTGTATTGATTTGGAAGAAGGTTCTCTATAATAAATACTAAATGTTGCTCTCCTGTTTTGTGCAGAAAAAGATCTTTTTAAATCCGTCTTTCCTTTTGTTACCGCAAAATGTACATCGAATAGCATTTTAATTACGAATGTAACAACGAATATAAGAATAATCAACAAACCGATTAAGTAGAGCCAATGATTGCTATCCCATGGCGTATGATTTAACTCACTTGCTAATGCTGAATTATCAATCATCTGAATCAAGATTGACAACCATAAAATAAGGCGTATCATTGAGTCCCACCATTCTAGATCGTTGGATATTGAACCACTTTTTTTGATACTTATTCAATTGTTATTTAAAGCCAGATCAGTCCAAAGAATTCCGCCTGAAAGGCTGTCTATTGCCACTCGCTTGAAGAACATGTTCTTGCTATCCACATTGTCACCCAAAAGCGATTTTCCCCAATTCATGACGGAGTCCCTCGTTATTCTCATTGGGTTCTTTCTTCTTTCTGGGAGAATCCCGATGAACTCGTAGCCTTTCTTCTTATTGAATGTGTATAACTCGTAGGCCAACATACACAGAATGGGTGGGGGGTTCCCCTAATCTCCCCCCCGAAGGTGCTAGAGTTTGACAGGAGACATATAAGAATTTGGAAACTCCTCATTCACATTTCCATTAGATTTTATCAGGCCCAAGATACTGCCGAGAAGCATATGAGATGTAGAACCACACACCGGGCACGCTGAATTCCTTACGATATGCTCACAGTTAATGCACAACCGCGCCTCGTTAAAAGGAATCGCTGGCATGGTCGAGGATTCTACGTCTGATACCTCAACACCTAAAGCCTTCAAAAGTCTTTCTACCATATTAACCTCATTTTGGGGCCGCTCTCATCTTAGCGAAGAGGTCATACTGTTTCCAAAATTTCGCCCATCCATATTATTGGGCTTCGCAAATGATGATGGTGCATTCACCGGTGTCTTCGATTTTTCATCCGTATAAACCGAAAAACTCTTAATGCGAATTTATTCTTCTTTCCCGCAATTGCTCCTCAGTAAACAGATAGCTTCTCCGCAGGCACTATGGAATCTTCTTCCCAGATCAACTTATCGGGGACGATAAAGATCGCATTTTTATCTTTTACCATTTGGCCAAACATCAATTTTGCCCATCTTATGCCAGATTCAAATTGGCTTCTTCCTCTTGAACCCCTCCTTCTCTCTGTTAATACAGCCATAAGTTCGCCTTTTTTAAGTTCATAATCCTTATAATAAACTTTATAGATTATCATCTTGCTCCCGGCTCATATATTCAGTTCTTCTAAAACCAGATATATTGTAAAGAGAGCAAAACTCGTACCAAGTAATGTCACTATGTCTGTTCGTTCCAATTATTGAAAACGGATGATAATTCATGGTAATTTAAATAAACTCTAATCAATTTTGTATTACCGTTGATGAAAGCCTAAGTGGAAAAGATGTTCCCAAGAGTTCCAAATCCCTTCCTGATAATGCGGAACCATTCCTGCACCCTTTATTGATTTAGGATTGAAATCTTCTATTTTGAGGAGAAATTCGAAGATCGCGGTTGCAGGAAGAACTAAATGAAATTTCTTTTTCGAGATTTTTGGACCACATTGAATAGAAACAGTTGCCGACTTCACCTACTCACCGATAGTGAGATGATCTCAAAGTTGGGGATTCCCGAAAGAAAGCAACAAAAAGGCAGAGCCATCTCTGACCCTGCCTCGCTCTTTGTGCCCTGGATAAATCAAGAAGTGTGACTCAACCCTTTCTGTACTTCTATTTCAATAAAATAGGTATTATTAATGTCAACGTAATGGCCCACAATCAACTTTCCCCAATTCATAATTGATTGGTAGCTTATTCTTACTGCGTCCTTTCTCCTCTCATACAGAATGCCAACCAGATGAAACTCCTTGTAATCACCATTTAAGTAGAATTCATAAGTTACCATGGTCTGCTACACCCGTTCTCTTCCAGAGATAAGATAAGGATAATCTTCTCAAAGTGTTTGCCACCCTGAAAGCCCTCTCTTTTCAGATTCTCCTTCTGAGCCAAAAATAGAGAGATAAAGGGCAGAGCCGAAATCACTCTGCCCTTCCCTTCCTAAATTAAATATTGATCTACTTCTTAAAAATTCTCTTCCTTCCATATCCTGCCAGACCAATCAACCCAGAACCGAGGAGGAGCATGGTGGCGGGTTCGGGAGCGGAGACTGGGCCTGGCCTAAGTGTGCCTAGAACGATGTCGTCGAGCGTAAAGTCGTTTCCGAAAAATGCGGTATTCTGGTTGACCAGGGACAGGGTTGCCGTTGTGCTCGCTCCTGAATTCCATTCCGCATAGAACTGCTGCCACAACCCTGTGGTTGTAGACGCCGTGAATGGCATTCCGATTAAGTCTCCGTTGATGCTGAAGTTAAGGATAGCTGGACTCCCGGGGTAGGCAGATGCCGCCCACGCCGATAAATAGTAATTGGTGTTTGGCACCACGGTGACTGGCGGCATGGCCAAAAGGTTGACATTGGGATTCACGGCTCCGTTCACTATCATCATATAGTTACCCCCATGGGCTGAGTAACTAGCCCATAAAGGATGCGAATTGGGGTTAGTATTAACGGAGTAGATTCCCTGAGGCATGTAATTGCTTGGGCTGTAAGTGTAGGCGCTGGAGAAAAAAGTATTTCCACTCTCAAAGTCTCCGTTTTGAATGAGATTGAGGGCGAGACCTGTCCTTGCCCCTAAAGCAAGTGCGGCCACAGTAGCCATTATGACGGTGAGCTTCTTTAGCTCAATCATTTTTATCCTCCTTTCACTCTGCCTTGCATAGATATCTAAGCAACATTTGGGCCACATCGCGTCAATTACGTTAACTTGTAAACAAATGGCAGTTGGCGCCAATTGAAATAAAAAGTCTGCCGAATCTAACTGTTACGAGCAGACCCAAAAGTGGAAACAGTTTTCTAATAAGTCCCGCATTGTTTCCGTTAAACAGAAAAGTCCCTGCCACTCCTTATTGATTACTATTTGTTAAATCGAAAGGTGGAAATTGAAAATCACTTTTTCAGGAAATATTAAATGAAATTTTCTTTTTGAGAGTTTTTGAGCAGGTTGATAGTAGAATTTGGCGAGTACACCTCCTTCACAATAACAAGTCAGTCTGATAGCTGACGATTACGGATTGAAATACCTGAGTACAAAATTATCCGGCCATCGTCGATGGCATCAGTAAACAAACAATATCGAGGCAAATAAGATTCGCGGAGGCTATCGTCTGGCTATAAATGCCAAGACGAACAACACAATAAAACCGATCACGAATCCACGGGGGAATCGATCGATCAGGCGGCTGATTCCATAGCTTATCGGCAAAGCAACAAGAAAAACCATTCCAGCCTTAACCATGACCGGTCCTTCCGGCCAGACCATCAAGACATCCTGGAAAAAGTTCACAAAGAAGATATGGGACAGGTAGATGTTGTAGGAGTTTGCCGCAAAGGCTTGGTTGAACCTGGATGGGCTATTCCAGTATTGGCGGGCGTATGCGATGAAAATGACAAGAAACACCAGACACACCAATGTCCGAATGAATGAGAAGGCAAGCAGGTGTCCGGAAGGAAGCTGGTGAGACGTCAAAGGATGGGCAAATACGTCTTGGCCGATAATAAAGAATCCTACCGTCAGTAGAACACCAAGGGGAACCCAGATGAAAAGCTGGCGAGGGAACTCATTCCACGCAAACCACTGTCTTGAATAGGCAAACACTCCTAATATAAAGCATGCGATGAACGAAACCAGACTTCCGGGTTGGAATTGCCAGAGAAGAGCAATCGTGATCCATGACATATCAGGGGTGAAGAGAATGACGATAAAATAGCCCAGTGAGGTCAAGACCGCTACTGCAAGGAATGCTTTCAAGATGCATTTATTGGAGGCAGGCGATTTGATTCGGGGGCTGCCAGAAGGCCCCATCCCTTTGTTTCTCATGGCCTCAAAGAGACAAAGTGCGATGAAGAAGGTGATAAGCAGTGAAAGGAACCAAAAATGCATTTGACTCACCCGCTCGGCTGTATATGGCCCGATTTGATATGCCCCAATGCTCTTGATATACGCTATCCAGTATTGCCAAAAGGGGGGAACTGAATGGCCCACGTCCGCCTTTTTCTGTAAAAGGTGTTGTAAGAGGGGAACAATGATGAGAATGGCCAGCAGCCAGGGTACCCCCAACCGCCTGAACTTCCCTTTAAGGAACTTCCAGGTTCCCTGTTTCAGCAAAGAAGGGAGGGCGAAGTAACCGGCCACGAAAAAAAAGACTGGCATCATAAACACATCGAAGAGTTGCCTGATCATATCCGCGATCGTTGAGCTTCCATCGTGAACTGACCAATGAGGAGTGATGGTGCTGTATGCTGCGACAGCATGATAGAGGACGACTGACAACATTGCCAGGTTGCGCACCCTATCAAAGAATAACAACCGGTTGTTGGATGAGCTCACTGTTCTGTTCATTTCAAACCACCTTTTTTCGCACAACCGTAACAGTTAATTTAAGATTAAGTTATTCATAGTGGTCGAGCCATAGCTGCATTGTTCATTTGCAGTTGTAATATACACCTTCTTATAAAATTAGTGAACAGAAGATTAGAGGAAGAAGTCCTCGTTTCCCAAAATCCAGCCGATCAAAACACCAAATTTGAAGCTTTCACCTACCTATACGTAACAAAATGGATTGACCGTTAGAACGGCTAAGGGTCATGATCTATTCTGCTTTTTCTTGAAAAAGAAAAGGAGGAGGAGGAGAAATGACCCAGGGACAGTTGATCACCAATGAATCAACCAGAAGTGAGGATGAAGTACTACGTGGCCAGCGCCTTTTACTCACCCCCATCGACCGCATCCTTCAGAAGCTCTCTTGTCTGGAGCTTCCTGGCAAGGAACACTTCGAGTGCTATATGCGCCACAAGTGGCGCCTGAACCACAAGCCGAGGACCCTCGCCAGTTCTTTTACGTCCGCCAGGCTCTTCCTGGACTTTTATGGAAAGTCAGGCAAGAGAGAAATCGAGCAAATAGAACGGGTTGATCTGGAAGGCTTCATCGAGCACGAGCAGGACCGGGGATTACGGATCTCCACAGTGCGAACGAGGCTTGCGTGTATTATCGCATTTGTGCATTTTCTGATGGAACAAGATGTCATCCCCGGATCCCTTCTTAAGCGGGGCATCAAGCTGAAGCTGCCGGACGTTCTGCCCCGGGCCATGAACCCCTCCGATGTGAGAAAGCTTCTCTCGGTGATGGACGACATCCGGGACCGGGCCCTGTTTCTTCTCCTTTTACGGACAGGGATACGGATCGGCGAGGCCTTGGGACTGAGGAAAACCAAATGAAATTTTCTTTTGGAGATTTTTGGAGCAGGTTGATAGTAGAATTTGGCGAGTACAGCTCCTACTCTACGATGGTGAGTTGATCTCGGAGTTGGTGATTACCGGAGGAAATAAACAAAAAAGGCTGAGCTATTTCTAGCCCTGCCTGTAATTCTTGTTAGCTAGATTTGTTTCTCAATCTCAGTAGCCTAATAATGATTTGCATATAAATACCTCAGCTTATTTGGTATCAGATCGAAAGGTTCCAAACTAACTTACTCGATGATTTTTTGAAATGAGTGACATCGTCATTTTCCTGAAGGTCAGCATCAGGCCGATCTCCCGTTCATAATCGGATTCCAGGCAATTTGGGAGAATCTCTCTTGCCGGTGTTCACGGACATACATTTCTGCGAGCGCAACCTTCTTTCCTCCATACATTTCTTTAATCAATGCTCTATCTATTTTATGGTTCTGATTTTTGGGGAGGCTTTCAGTATATATCATACTTTTGGGGATCATGTAATTTGGCAAATATTTACTAAGGTGCTTTCTGATCTCTTTATGGCAATCTCTATCACCTGAGTAAATGAGTCTCAGTTCTTGGATCTTGTCCTTTACGTATAGAGGGATGACGACATTCTCTTTAACAAGCGGTAATAACGACAGAATGTGTTCAATTTCACCCAATTCAATTCTATACCCCATGAACTTTATTTGCTGATCCTTACGGCCATGAATAAAATAGCCCACCTTTGGGCTAAAGGATGCGATGTCACCAGTTCGGTAATACCTTTCTCCTTGGTCGGTAACACCAAAAGCATTTCTCGTCCTCTCTGGATCATTCCAGTATCCGGCACCTACCTGAGGCCCTACAATCAATAGTTCTCCTTTATTCTGCTCATTCGGGAAATCTGTTCTGTCCAAGATGAACCTGTTATTCGCAATAGTAAAACCAATAGGAAACAAATTTTCCTTTACAATTAATGGCCGACTAAAAGTGTGCAGGGCTGTATAGAAGGTGGTCTCTGTCGGTCCATAAGAATTATGGAATCTCGCTTGAGGTAATAAACTCATCATCTTGGTCAAAACGTTGACCGGTATCGATTCTCCGCCAAGATGGATATCCCTCAATTTGACTAATAATTTGGGCTGGATTAAGTTGCTATCGACCAGCGAACTCAGAGTGGATGGAAGCAAAAACATCTTTGTAATCCCGTAGTCATAGGTAAGCTTCAAAACGTCTCTCGGGAATAATATCTCCTCAGGATACACCCCTAACGTTCCTCCCGAGCATAGGACTGTTAACATTTCCGCCAGTGCCATATCGAAGCCGTTTGCATTAAGGGTACTCCCTACTTCCCCAGGTCCATAACCAAAAGTCTGTATTGTATAATTTATTATGTTATACAAATTTCCGTGTGTTATCATTGCTCCTTTAGGCACTCCGGTGGACCCCGAGGTATATAATATTGAAGCCAAATCTTCTGAAGAAAGCGAAGGGAAATTCTTCATATCCTTCAGTGATTCTTCCCTAAAGCCTATTTTCTCATAGCTGTTATATCCGTTATCATCAAGATAGACTGCTCTAAACTGATTATTCAACAGTTTTTCACATTCTTGGTAATGTCCAATCGAATGGCGATCGATAAAAACGTAGAATGGGGCAATATCTTTCACTGTTCTGGCTAGTCTTGTAGACGGCGTCTTTGTTTCCAATGGGACATAGACACCCCCAGCCTGCATAATTCCAATAATGGCGGGATACAAATAAATAGACTTGTTCATCATGACAACGACTCTATCACCTTTTTTAATTCCTGATTTTAATAGAAAACCTGATATTGTGCTTGATAGATCCTGCAGATCCTTGTAGGTCCACATGTTATCATAAATTCTTATGGCCACGTTTGACTGATAGAGGGAAAAACACTTCTTAATAAGATCCACTAATGTTTGCATATTCACATCTCCCAATTAAGCATCCGGGCATTTTGGGATGGGCTAAACGGAAAAAGTCATAATGCGAATTTATTCTTCTTTCCCGCAATTGCTCCTTAGTGAATAAGAGCTTCTCCGCAGGCACTATGGAATCTTCTTTCCAGATCAACTTATCGGGGACGACAAAGATCGCATTTTTATCTTCTACCATTTGGCCAAACATCGATTTTGCCCATTTGATACCAGATTCAAGTTGGCTTCCTCCCCTTAAACCCCTCCTTCTCTCTGTTAATGTAGCTATAAGCTCGCCTTTCTTAAGTTCATAATCCTTATAAAAAACTTTATAGATTATCATCTTGCCCCCGACTCATATATTCAGTTCTTCTAAACCAGATATATCGTAAAGGAGCAAAACTCATACCAAGTAATGCCACTGTGTCCGTTGGGTCCAATTGTTGGAAACAGTTGCTAATTAATGGTAATTTGAATAAATTCTTATAAATTTCGTATTCCCATTGATGAAAGCCTAAGTGGAAAAGATGTTCCCAAAAGTTCCGAATCCCTTCCTGATAATGCGGAACCATTCTTGCACCCTTTATTGATTTACGATCAAAATCTTCTATTTTGAAAGGTGGAAATTGAAAATTACTCTTTCAGGAAATACTAAATGAAATTTTCTTCTGGGTGATTTTGAAGTTTGGCGATTACCGAAGGAAATAAACAAAAAAGGCAGGACCATCCCTAGTCCTGCCCTTTAGCAGCCGTCTCCCTTTTCATTCGTTACTATTTTCTTATGCGCTCAAAGCAAATGACCCCATTTGAACCCACTATGTGTTGTGTGGTGAATTCAGATATGTAGAACACTTGCCAACCATCATACCCTTGTAATATTCTCTTCAGTTCATTGGCGTCTCTCATATCACAAGGTTCACATCGTGTTTGGACGTCACCACCTTCCAGTCTTGACTGGCGAAGACTCGAAGTGACATTAGCACCAGCACAGCCCATGACAGCAACACATAATAACGAAACGGCAATTAGTAATCTCTTCATTTTTTTCTCCTCCTTTTCTTAGGTTTTACGAATTTCTCCTCTCGTAACTGCTTGGTATGATGACTGGCTTCATCTGATACACAAAATCCAACGATGTGTCAATAAGAAAATTAGGGGTCACATGCCATTATGTGGAAATCTGTTTCTAATGGTTTAAAGAGATTGAATAGAGGAAGACAAATCGTGCTGTTGCCTCCAAGTTTATTTAAAACTCCCCGATTCTATCTTCATTTTATTGATAGTAAAATTTGGCGAGCACACCTACTTATCTGCGAAGCGAGCCAACCTCGAACCTTGATGATTACGGAAAGAAACGAAGTATAACGCCGGAGTTAATCTGCCCGCCGCCACATTCAGTAGACGACAAGATTTCTCCTTTCTATTCAGAAGGACTTTATAGGCCCACCGGCATGTCGTAAGGATGCGGACGGCCTTTGCCCGTCTCGACAAATTCCTTGAGGCTAAGCAGGAAAAGCACCCAGTGCATCGAGGACTGAGGGAACACTTTGGCATCCTCGCGCCATTTTGAGTGGCGAAGGTGAAGAAACGTTTTGTCGCCTTCGCGGAAGATTTTCCATTCAATTTCGGTGTTGACCCAATCAGGATCGCTCCGCTCAGTTGCGCGCCACCGCACGAGTTCATCAACCTTCAGAGTGGTTACAACCATCTCCTTTAACAATTTCCCATAAAACCAGAATTCCAATTTCTTCCCGACGGCAGATTCCCCCCGCGTCTCGGTGGTCCACCAATGCGCAAGCTTTTTCACATCGGTTAACGCTTGGTAAAGCTCGCCTGGGGAAGCTTTGATAATAATTTCATGCCAGATTTCACGATATGCCATTGAAAACACCTCCTTTGGTTTACCGCACTTTCCTTTTAAATTCCCGACCGCTTAATAAGAAAATGTCCATACTACTCCGAAAAATCAAGTATGACAATTCAATAGTATCCTATTGTTAAAAGCGCTCCCAACTCGATTTCAGATTTCTTCATGAAATTATACCATTGATTCACGCTTGAAAATGTTGTATCGAAGACTGAAAATTAGAAAACAAGACTTCAGGAAGTTATCTTCGGAAAAAGGGATGCGGATAACACCTACGAATGTTCGCTCCAAGGTATCTCGGATGGTTAGCGATTACGGATAGAAATCTTTATGAATAAAAGGCAGGGCATCATTCCTCACTTTATGCCTTTGGGTTATGACACCAATCTATTTCTTTCCTGCTATTGAGGAGGCTTGATCTCTCTTTTCAGTTCATCCAACCAGTACCCGTTCTTGTGGTCATACGTTCTTACCACGACCTTGTCAGGATAAAGATACAAGGAGTTAGTCCAAAGATTATGGTGGACTTTCCCACCAGAATGATTTTCCGCCATAATGCTTGCCCCCGTCATGTCAGGGTTTGGAATAACGACGACCCGTCGTTCGTACTGATTAATCTTATGATTAAAACTCTCATGGGTCGGTGCAATATGGACGTGGCCTGATACCCAAAGAAATATCTGAGGATTGTCTTGAATAACGTTATGAATCTTCCTCCGTGGCTGGGCGATACCAGACTTGTCGTCGTCAATGAATAAAGTATTACCAATTTTAAAATTACCCCGCAAGGTCCCCTTTAATGGTGCATGAAAGAAAATGATTGTAGGAACGTCTTTGTTCTTCTTTAGCTCTGACTGCCACCAATCAATCTGCTTTCCTGACATTTCACAAACATTGTCTGAGTATAGGTCGTCCACTGACAAAAAGATAAGATGGTAGGGGCCGACTCTTTTGCTGTAAAAAATCTCCTGCAATGAAAAGGTTTCTTTGAACCGTTCGAGTTTTCTTTTCCGGATGGAGTAATTGGCAGATACTCTTTTTCCTGGGGAATTATCTTCATAATGATAATCATGGTTTCCAACGATTGGGTAAAAGGGCTTTTTTAACTGGCTCAGAAATTTCTTGGCATAAGCGTATTCTTCAATAGTTCCATGCTCCTCACATATATCTCCCGTAGCCACAGCCATATCTACGTCAGGCCAGGAATTGATGTCTTCGATTGCCTTTTCCTTCATTGTGGCGTTTTTTCCGGGAAGGTGAAGGTCAGAGAGAACAACAATCCGGTGATAGTTTTTCTCTTTCGATTCCGGTTGGCTCACCAATTTTATTTCGCCCGAAAGGCTGCTACTTTCGTTGCCATCTTTATCTTTCACCCAAATCTTCACAATCCGATAGGGTTTATGTTCCTGTGAAATCACTTTCCATCGGAGGGGGATCAGTCCCTTTTGTTTCTCTTTGATATCTGGCCGGATTGGATATTCGACAACATCTTTTTTCATCTCACCGTTTTGGGTTTCCCAGGTGTTCTCAATAAAAGCCTTGTCAACGTTCCCCTCAAATTCAACGGTGATAGTAAACCATTCTCCTATGACCACAGGATCTGTTAAGAACCGTAGATTGGATATCTTGGGGAGTTCAGCCTGAGCCTGCACAAAGGTACTTAATAGCAATATCAGAGCAAAAAAGATCGTCCTTTTCATTTCATCCGACCTCCAGATTCGATTCAACATGGTTACTAAAGCGAGCATTGATTTGGTTTTTCGAGTGAGTCACTTTGGGTAATTTGAATATCAAAATATATTGGACTTGTCAAATATAGAATTCGGTTAGGTTTAACCATGGAAGACGGCACTCGAAATCATTGAATACCGGTTGAAATGTTGCAATATACTGTGAAATTGGAAAATCACTCTTTCAGGAAGGAGGCCTTGAAAAGGGGATTACTTGTTTGACCTACTACATTGCAATGGGGAGACGATCTGGGAGTTGATGATTTCCGTTAGAAAGAAAGTATAACGGACTACTAAGCCGCGTTGGCTCGAGCGGCGAGTTAGATTCATCTCTGCCGTATTTAGTTTGTATCGGTGTTTGGATCCTTTCCTCGGCGTGTTTTCCCCTATCGCTTCCCCGGGTCCTCAATGGCTTTTAAGAATTTGGACTGGAGCTCCGGATCATTCAGGTCCAAGATACCCCAGATCAATCTTCCCTTCCAGAAAAGGTCTACGTCTCCATGGTAGCGATCCTTCAACCGGTAGGCCCCCTCGGAGACTGTCTTCCCCTCGTTTCCGGTCTGCTTAAGGTATTTTTCCATCATCCCGCGGCAATCCCCCGCATCCTTGCCCTCGATCACAAAGATCTTGAATTTCTTGTCGCCGACTTCGTAGTCGGCCGTGTAACCGGAATGGAGATAGGAGTACCCCAGGAAGTCTTTGGAAACGAACTTTTCCGTGTTCTTCTTCATGCCTTCCCGCGGAAACGAGGAGAGGATCTTGGGAAGGGCAGATTTCCCGCCCAGAATCCCCTCCATCTTCCGACCGAAGGCGAGCATGGTCCGCTCATCCTCCGCCCCGGTGTTGTATCCGTTGATCTTCACGTAGTAGGGGCCGACCACGAAATTCAGGACGTTCGGCTCCTGATAGCCCTGAGCCCCGATGTCCAGAAACCTGGCGTTGGCCAGCCGCTCCTGGCTGTAGATCCCAAAGGCCTGGGTGGAATCGCCGTGTCGGTACACTTCGACCGTCACCGCGGCTTTCCCTTCCCCTTTATACTCCGCCACGTTCAGATCCTGGAATTCATAGGTCAGGTAGAGGTCCGCCGCCCCATTGATGTATTCATAGAGCGTCCGGGGGGAGAAGACCTGGGGTTCTCCATCCTGCTTCCACCCGCCCACTTCCGGGAAGACGAGGGTCTTCTCATCCCCCATCGCTGCCCCCTCCCAAAGAGTGCCCCCCAACAACCAAAATAGGAAGAGGAGCAGGCGGAATGTGCTCTTCGATTTTAGCCCGTTCATACTCTTTCCCTTTCTTCCTCCCGATCAGGCGATAAATTCAGAGGGAACGTCCCGGAGGCGGACGATGTTCCGCAGCCGCTCGGAAACATTCCACTGGTTCAAGCACTTGACCGGGCACGAACCGCAGTCCCCGCAGGGATTCGCGGGAAGGTTCAGGGAGGACAGCAGATCCTGGGCCTCGACCAGATTCCGGTACCCGTAGAGGTACATGTAGGCTCTCATCAGGTCCGGAATCGGGAGTTGCTTCACGCAGGCGGTGAGACAGGTTCCGCACCCCTGGCAGTACAGACCCGACTGGAGGGCGGCCAACCGGAGGTTCTCCTTCTCGGCCTTTGAGAGGGAGAAATCTCTCAGGACCTTCACATCCACCTCCAGTTGATCAAAAGTGGTGAATCCGGTGATGATGGTATGAACGTTGGCGTCCTGCAGGGCCCACTTGAGGCACGCCGGCGCGTCGATCTGCGTGTTATGGTAGGAGCCCCCTACGTTGCCCCCGATGGTCTTCATGGCGATGACCCCCAGCCCCGCCTCTGCCGCCCGGGCAATGGCTTTCTTGACCTCTTCGCCATGCTTCTGCCTGAAATTGTAGGCCGGCAGAACCACGTCATAGACCTTGGAGTCCACCGCGGCATTGATGATCTCGGGTTCATTCCGGTGGGTGGTAATTCCGATGAAGCGGATCTTGCCCGCTTTCTTGGCTTTCACCAAAGCGTTCAAAACCGGCTCATAGAGAGCGGTCTCCTTCACCCAAACTCCGTGGTGGTGGTAGATGTCTATATAATCCAGCCCCAGGCTCCTGAGGCTGGTATCGATCTTCTGGGCGTAGGCTTCTTCCGTGGCTTCTTCCGTGTAGAGGCCGGTCGTCTGGTTAATGGCGAGGCGGGCTTTGGTGGCGATGGCGAAGGAATCCCGGGGACGGCCCTTGAGAACTTCGCCGATCATGGATTCATTCGTGCCCCGCTGGTAGGTTTGAGCGGTATCCAGGTAGTACAAGCCGTTACTCAAGGCCGCACGAACGAGCGCCGGATTACTGGTATTCATGACCCCCATGGTGATGACCGGGAGTTTCATCCCTGTCTTTCCCAGGGTACGGTAGGTGATTTTCTCTTCTTTCTTCTCCTGGCCTTTCGCCGGCGAGCTCTTTTCGTTGGCGCCGAGATAGACGAATCCTCCCAACCCGGCGGCCGTGGACTTCAAGAAATCCCTTCTGCCCATTCCCTTCTTGCTCATCCCTGAACCCTCCATTCCCTTCCAGGCGATTACCCGGCCCTAAGGCCGGCTGGACCTCCACTTATAAAAAAAGAAAAACCCTTCCCCGTGTTAAAAAAGATGCCTTTACCGATCTTCGGATGTGCCCAAGGAAGCAAATCCGAAGATTGCTGACAGGGATTCAAAATGATCGCTTAAAGAATAATTTAACACTACCCCTCTCTTCTATCAAGGCATTATCTGGCCCCTTCAAGAGAAGAATGTCGCGCGGAGGAAAGTCTTAGGCCAGTATTCGAGATAAGGATTACCAAAATGAAATCTTGTATCATGGTCGAAGTCTGTCAGCCAACGATTACAGGAAATACTAAATGGAATTTCCTTTTTGAGATATTTGGAGCAGGTTGATAGTAAAATCCGGTCCAGAGGGTTGACGCCCAGTTCAGGAAAGTCGCCGTAAGCTCAGGGGTGGAAGCGACGGGTCGGTGCGCCTGATAGGCTTCTCGGACCGACCGGAAAGTCTTCGGATCGAAGTATCCCTCGATCGTGGGAAGCCCGAGCTCGCTTGCCACGTGCACCTGCCGTGATTGGCCGTCGGCGTCGCGTAGCACCCGGATACCAGGAGCCCAGACGTCGAAGCCCGTTTCCACTGCCCGCTTTCTCACCGCGATGTTGACTAGGCGATGCTGCACATGGCCGTATTCCCCCCAATTGTTGTGTGTGATCACACGTTTGATCGGTGGCGCAAAGTAGGGTCGAAGGTGAGGCTTGATGGTCGCCAAGTTAACAATTGGGGCACGCTTGCAGAAATCAGTGAAGACCTCGGCCCAAATGTCGTTGTCGACGGACCCCCAGATAGGAGTCCATCGCACGCGATAATTAAGCTCTGCGGGGAGGCTCTGGACGAGATCCTGAAATACTGGCGCGGCGGGGTAAGCTGCAAGAAGAAACTTGGTTGCAACGGGCCAGAATGGTAACATCCAGAGCACGTCGTCGTCCTGGTGGGCAAAGACAACGAGGGTCTGGCCATCGCTGAAGATCGCGACTGACTCTTGACCTCCATCTGTTGCGCGGAGTGTGCTCTGAGCAGATTTAGGTTTATAGTCTTTATGAGTGGAAGCACATCCAAATAAAAAAACTGAAATGGAAATAAGCAATATCATGAGAAGCAATTTTTTATACATATTAACCTCTTTTTCTATATTGAAGGTATGGTTTCGGATCGAATAGGCTTTGAGTTATCAATAATTTCCTTCTTCAGTAATTGTATCAGTTAAATTCGCAGCCACAATCTTTATCACTCAAAAACCGGCAACATCACCGACACCACTACGAAGTGAGAACCATGCAAGCTGGAGAAACGTGTCGTCTGGCTTCCGTGTGTATTTCACTTCACCGATTTTCATTGAGCCCGATTTGTCCAACATATTCGTCCCGCGGATCTTCCAGGCGTTGACGATATAAGAGCTGATCCGGTTGGAGGCGCCCCTTTCGCTTCCCGTAAGGCTGTTGCGAACTGCGACGGCCAGATCCTTATATATCACCCGCACCGTACCGCTTGCACGGCCTGCAGTCACATTGACATCAAATGTTGCATTTTGAAGGATACCGGATTTGATACGCAAGCTTTCGCCAACTTCAAGGAAGGAATTGAGTCTGGTCAAGTCCATGAGATCCAGTGAGCCCGAGTATCGGAACGAGATGTCAGGGGATGCGACCGGAATAACCATGAGGATTTTCATCGTACTGGTCTTCATAAAGTTCCCCTGCGCGTGAACGACTGCAGTAGCAGCAGGGGCGGCATGATTGGTAATCCCTTCTGCCAACATCTGTATTGAATCAAACGTCACCTCGGCTGGCGCCGAGCCGATGATATACCTCTCTGCGTACTTCAACCGCCCATTCATGATGTTCAGGCTATCGACCTGTGTAATTTTCTTTATCGATGAAAGAGCTTCGTTCGGCATCAGGGGTTTTGAAGCGTTCATGTTGTAGGGCGTGTCCATGTTGACCAAAATATCGAAGGACGCATCGTTGACTTTCACCGAATGAGCACGGTAGGTCTTCCCTTGCAGCAGTCCGAGACAGTCCGCACCCGTTACTCTGCTTTGAGGAAGAACGATCCGGAATCGGGTCCTTCTGAACTTGCTACCTGCAAAGAATTTATCATCTTCGACCAAGGGATGAAGCTCCAATGCCTCAGCCAATATCTCTGAATCTGGTACCGATACACGCAGCCGTGCACACCGAAGTTCATACTGTGACTGCCGAAAGTTCAGCGCAATTTCTCGTGCCTCTGCAACGGAGCCGTTAAAGTCTTTAGGAGCAATATCTCCTCGCCCAAGAATCTGCAGCCAACCCATCCCGCTCACAGAGAACTTAGCAATACTGCACGAAAAGGTAGAATCAATCGACGTTAGTGCTATGGAGTCGCATCCGATGCGGTTCTTCCATATACTGTAATGCACGCCTGCAATCCGTATCGAGTATGCTGGATACGCTCTCGTGAATGCCTTTATGATTTGGTTTTTGAGGTACCCGTTGATATATGTACCAGGAAAGAAAAGCAGTACCAGCGCACAAATGAGTACAACGACCCCGACAGCAAGGCCGGCATACGCCGTGACTTTTCGCAGTGACAGCTTACTCCGGTTGGCCGGTCCATGATTCATCGGCATCGGTATCATCAACCTTCTTTCTTTTTTTCGGTACCCACATAGACCTTTTAATGGACGACCGTTGATAAGAACTCGCTTTTGGATGAATTAAGAATATAAAAGAGGGAGCTGTATGTCAATAAAGAACCGATGATTAAATTCAGCCGCGAAGCGGGTGCAGATAAGGTCTAAAACGGGCTTGGACTTGGCGGAGAGAATAAGGAAGCTACGAGAAACCCTTCCCTAAATTGCGATTTCAAAGGCTTGAGTCGAGAGCGCCCCAAGAACTCAAGAAGCCTTATCAAGTTTACTTAAATAACTTAAGAATGCCCCGTGAAGAGTGTAGGCCTGATATTCAAGCTTTTCTTCTTAGCAACGGTACGAGCAGGGGAGTTACTTTTTGCTTAAACTCTTGACATAATCAACGATGGTTATGATCTGGTCCTTGGTAAGCACTTTCTCGAAGCTGGGCATTTTGTCCTTGCCCTTTTCGATGATCGCGATCATCTCGGCCTTGTTCATCTGACTGGCGGGCAGGTAGAGTTTCGTAGGATCAATATTCAACATTTTCGCCCTTCTCGTATTCGTCTTGGCATCACCCCCGTGGCAAGTTGTGCACTTAGCCTTGTAGTCAGCCTTGCCATCGGCGAGGGCGATCATGGGTGTGGCGAACACAATAAGAACGAGCGAGATCAACAATTTTTTCATTGTCTCTCCTTCCTTTTTTGATCATTATAATATATCTAATACAAGAAACATGTAGAGTCAACAAAATCAGGTATGCCACCTCCTTGATCCACCCTCAATGTGTGTTTGACATGCTAAGTTAGAGTTCTGCCATTTCGTATTTCGCCTGGTTCAAATTGAAATCATGTATGGATGGGTTCAGATCGAAAAACGATATTTTTTCAGAAAGTGCTCTTGTGCGGGGAGTCTGGCAACATTTGGGGAAACGCTGTGGCTTGGGATGACCCGAACCGATGATTAAATTCGGCAGCGAAGCGGTTACGGATGAAGATCAAAAGGGACTTGGATTTAGCAGAGAGAATGAGGAACTTATTAGAAGCCGATCCCTAAATACCAGTATAGCAACCCTGATCCGAAAGCGCCCCCTGAATTCAAGAAGTCTTCCTAAGGTTACTTAAATAACACAAGTCCGTCCCCGTAATCCTGCCAAAAATGCATGAAGAGTGTAGGCCTGACCCCCAAGTTTTCAGATTAGAGTCCACTGAAAGGGAGGGGAGAAGTCATTGGGTCTGCCGAACAACAATGAGTGAAAATTTGTGGTTGCAATAAATAAAAAAAGCAGGGCCCGTTTCTGACCCCGCCTCGCTCGTTGGCAATCGATCAAAAACACTATTTTTTAACAAAAGCGGCTTAATGAAACGGAGAGAGTGGTTGCTCCGAAAGAGGACACATACTTAAGCTGAGGAAAACGAACAGGCAAAAGTTTAAGGTCTACTCATTTCCACTTAAATTGTCCTGAACGGAACTTAATCTGAAGGAGATTGTTAATTGAACCCTCGACCTACCGATTACGAAACCTGAAAAATGATATTTATTGCATCTGGTGTATTTTACTTACTTATGGCTTCTTAGGGTCTTTCTCTGTCTTGATTACTGTTTGTTCATAAGGTTCAGACATGAGCCGCTTCCAATCATCAAGTGGTCTGTCACCTTTGCCACTCTCAGGATGCCATTCCTTAATCCGTCTTGGCTTAGATTTACTGTTTGTCTTAATTGCCATTTGTCTTTGCCTCCTTTTGAGGCTTAACATACTTCGTCAGTTTGTACCAGACCCTATTAGGCCCTACCCCTTTATCTGAGACCTCAAACTCAGCGTGTATCTTTTCAATGGTCATTCCACTTCCTTTAAGCCAGCGAATGTGATGCATAAATTTGCATCAGGCCACTTCTCCCATATAAGATGCATTGCCTAGTCTTCTGTGGATTTTCTTCCGGTTATTACAACTTGGAATCTTGTTTGGAATCGAGATTTCCAAAAATCAGGACTTCAGAAAGTAAGCGAGCGAGGACGATATTACCCAAATTCTGGGAAGCGGCAAGAGCTATGAATAAAAGGCTTAATTAATACGTCTTAAAAGTAAAGATGTTTGGCGGATAGAGAAAAATAGCGAGTTTAAATTCTTTGGATTAAAATAGCAGAGGAGGTAAAAAAAATGAAAAGAATTGTATTAATAGGCACTTTATTGCTGGTCTTTGTCCTGACAGCCGGCACAGCTTCGGCTCGGGTCATTTTGCCTCCCGGGTGGCCTTTCCTCCCACCAATCATCACTCCCCCGGTAATTGAAGCACCTCCCCCAGCTTATTACCCCGATACTTATGGCTATTACTCATACCCCTATGGTTATTATGGTTCTCGGAGTCCGGGTTACTGGGGTTATGGTGGACGGGGTTATTATGGTTCTCGGGGTCCGAGTTACCGGGGTCATGGGGGAAGGGGTTATTATGGTTCTCGGAGTCCAAGTTACCAAGGTCATGGGGGGTATCGCCGATAGCACTTTTTCCGATCAACTGCACTATATAATGACGGAATCGTACCATTCTCCACCTTCATTGACTTGAATCGGGTGGGTCGGGTTTTTGGGTTTGAGCGGGTTAAAATTAGATTAGCTAGGCTCATTTTAAGGGGAGCAGATGAGAGGTTTCTCAATTAACAAAAACCTATGTCTTTATTATTGGCTGAGAAAGAGAGTTAGAAAGAGGCAAACCTATAGGGTGTCCAATACTCTCGAAAAGGTTATCCTGATTTTTGGAAGAGAATATATACAACTTTTTTGAGATTTGTCGAGCAGGTTGATAGTGAAATTTGGCGACTTCAGCTACAAACCGTGAGGATCAGTCTCCATTAAGGGTTGATGATTTCGGATTGAAAGACAGGGTACAGCAATGTCTGAATAGTCTTCCGCAAACTTAACAAGCACCAATGGTAGAGGTTGTCTTACCTACTCCCCCTTTTTGGTTCGCTATCGCTATGGTCTTCATTTTCTACCCCGTTATTGGTAAGGTGTTATCTTTCCTTCCCGAACATCTTTAAAAAACTTCTCGATGAGGTCCGTTCTCTCTTCCTCTGATTCGCAGGTTTCTACTATCTCCATTAATTCCACTAACACTTTTTCATTAACAGCCCTCATTTTTCTCCCTGTCGCTGTAAATATCTTTCTCGCAATTTCCGTCGCTTCTTTTTTCCGCTTCATTTCTCCCATCAATTCGTCTAACTTATCATCAACACTTTTTCCCATGCCTCTTGTTCCTCCATATGTAAGCCCTGGTTACTCTCTTTGCTGTATTTACTTAGTTTACACATGCTAAGATTTATAACCAAATATGAATGGAAGCGTCAACTAAACTATTGATTACCATTTGGAAGAGCGTATCGAAGGACAAAAACCACTCTTTCAGCTTACTAAATGAAATTTCATTTTCGAGATTCTTGGAGCAGGTTGATAGTAAAATTTGCTGACTTCACCTCCTACTCTTTGAGTATGTTATAAGGGTATAGGAATGGGTTTAGCTCATTCAAAAGGAAGAGGCAGGAGGACTTGAGTTTCACCTGGGTCATTGAATCCTCTTTGTAGTGTGTCCCTGCCTCCCCAAGCCATGATAGGTTGGTTGGGTCAAAGAACCCTTGTGATGATGGAGGTTTGGTGGGGAGGCATTTCCTGCCCTTCCGATCAGCAGGCTATCCAAGAGAGGCAACCGTCATGTGAGGCGTGTGATTTTCCTGATGACCCTTTGTGCGGTGAGAAGCCGTAATATCTTTAGGGAGTACTTCGTCAAGAGAAAAGAAGAAGGCCTGCCGCCCAAGAAGGCTATCCTTGCTACTGCTCACAAACTGCTGAGAGTTCTTTTTGCCAGGCTAACCCGTAAATCTTACTTTCGAACGGAGGTGGTTGAAGCATAGTTGACTACAAAGAGTGGGGATGATGCTGTTCAGAAGTTGAGGATCTCGGATGAAAGTGTGTATGTTGTGAGCTTCAATTTTGTCTCCCTGAAGCCTTACGAAGATCATCAAGGAAGTCTCCTGGAATTTGAAAACCTAATTCTTCCGCCCTGGTAACATCCTCCCAAGACTTGTCATATTTTCCCTTAGAATAATAGGCTTTCGCCCGATTGTAATAGAGCAACCCGAAATAAGGATCGATCTCCAGGGCCTTGTTATAATCCGAGATCGCCAGATCATATTGACGTTCCATCGCATAAGCAGCTCCCCGATTCGTGTAAGCCAAAGTATATCTGGGGTTGATCTCTAAGGCTTCGTTATAGTTCGAGATGGCTCGACCATATTGCTGTTTCAACGAATAAACCCATCCCCGATTGTTATAGGCTTCTGCAAACCTTGGGTTGATCTTCAGGGCATTATTGTAATCAGCGATGGCCTGCTCATATTGGCCGGTGCTGCGATAGGCATTTCCGCGATTGTAGTAGGTTTCTGCATCTCCTGGGTTGATCTTCAGGGCCTCGTTATAATCCGAGATCGCCAGATCATATTGAAGTTTCTTCGCATAGGCAATCCCCCGATTCCTGTAAATCAGCGTACGTCTCGGATTGATTTTCAAGGCCTTGTTATAATCCGAGATCGCAAGGTCATATTGACCTTTATTATGATAGGCATCTCCCCGATTGTTATAGGCCTCAGCAAATCCCGGGTTGATCTTCAGGGCATTATTGTAATCAGCGATGGACAGATCAAATTGGCCTTTGCTGTAATAGGCAATCCCCCGATTGTTATAGGCTTCAGCAAATCTCGGGTTGATCTTCAGGGCATTATTGTAATCAGCGATGGCCTGGTCAAATTGGCCTTTGCTGCGATAGGCATCTCCCCGATTGTTAAAGGCTTCAGCAAATCTCGGGTTGATCTTCAGGGCATTATTGTAATCGAGGATGGACAGATCAAATTGGCCGTTGCTGTAATAGGCAATCCCCCGATTGTTGTAGGCCTCAGCATTCCTCGAGTTGATCTCCAGGGTCGTTGTTTCAGTTTTTTCAGGGATAGTCTGACAGCCAACGATTAAAGAAACGGCCATAACTAAAATCGTCAATAGAGCAAAAAGTTTATTTCTCGTTTCCTTCTCCTTCTACTTCCTGCAATGCGCAGATAACTCATTCCTAATTGTATCAAGGTTTGGCCCGTTTAGGCTGGAGTGGCAAAGTCGGACAACATTGCTCCTAAATTTGGTAGTGTACTTGCACCGAGATGCGGATATTCCGCATCTGGCCGTGGATCAAAACGGCCCTCCACATTCAAATCTTGTTAATATAATAAGGACTTGGTTTGGGATGGGTTGAATATACAAAAAAATGCAGCTCCAACGTCCTTGCACTTGTATTCCAGTCTATTCTTAGAGGGCAAGTACAACAATGGGTTCAATGCCGTATTTTGAGTTAAGAATGACTGCATTTTTGGGCTACAAATTATTGTAGGGGCAAGAAGTCGGATGTTACCGTTCTATAGATATCCGCTTGACCATGTCGAGCGTAACCGCTCAATCTCGTTTTGGTTCTCCATGGCAATTCTCCATCCCTTGCTACCTCACACCAATTCTAGGGAGAAGGACATGGGAAAACACAATACGTTATTGATCGATTTCCCGGCCCAAAATAGTGAATAGCTTGCCACCTGCACTTTACCCAAACTGAAGATATCTATTTGAAATCTGCATTGGAAGGGAAGAGGGGCGTTTCATTGATTTCAGAAAGTACTAGATGAAATTTCCTTTTCGAGATTGTCGGAGCGGGGCGATAGTAAGATTTGGCGAGTACACCTACCTATCTTCGATGTGAGCTAAGCTTCAACCTTGATGATTACGGGGAGAAAGATTGCATTGATAAGGTTTACACAGGTTTGCGGACTAGAGGAAGGAGTATTCAGAAAAAGGGGTTACGTTTCCTAAACTTTCTGATAGGATTTGACCAACCCTTCAAGCTCCATATGATTCAAAGAAGTCTTGACAAGAAAACGATCGGCCCCAAATCGGGAAGCTGCTTCCCGATATTCTGGTTTATCATAACTTGAAAGAATGAGAATGGTAATATTGGGATGAGTTGCTTTGATTTTCTTGGTGAGTTTCAGGCCATTTTCTCCGGGTAATCGAATATCCATGAAGATGAGATCTGGAAGGAATGTGTCGACTTTCTGCAAAGCCTCAATTCCACCTGCCGCCTCGTCAATGGCTGTCGTAGGAAGAGACGCTCGCAGAGTCGTCCTGAAGATTTGTCGAAAAGGATCATCATTATCCACTATTAAGATTCTAAACTTCTTCATTGCTGCCGAGGGATTTATTTTCATAGCTTCCTCCACCTCCCCGGAAAGATAAAATCTAGCTAAGCTTCTGGGGTTAATAATACAGAAGATGAATCTTTTGTCAATCTCAAAATGAGGTTGTAATTATTAATAATTTATATAATTTACTAATTTTATTCTTATATTTATTATTTTACTAATTTTATATATATAGTAACTAAATATAAAATAAAAATAATTAAAAATATTAAGTATAATTTTAGTGTTTTTAAAGTTATATATATAATTTAATTTTAATTTTTGTTTAATAATACAGATAATATATATGAATTATTAGTATATGAAGGGAGGTAAAAGCTACGAACCGAATCTGTGAGCTGCGCGCAGGCGGGCTTTGGCGGCTTCAACCTCGCGATTCCTGGGAGAAGCGGTGGTCACGAGCGAGCCGAGCAATTTGGAGGAGGCCTTTGCGACTTCGTCGACCGCACGATGGAACGCGTCTTTGTTCGCAGCGGAAGGCTTAGCAAATCCGCTGATCTTCCGAACGAATTGCAGAGCCGCCATGCGGATCTCGTCATCCGTCGCCGGCGGTTCGAAGTTGTACAGCATCTTGATGTTTCTACACACGCTATTTGCCTCCGTAATCGGCTATCGTTGCGCAAGCCCTGGGCCTGGGCTCATCGTATGAGAAATGCCAACTGATCTCGCGTCCGTGAATCGCCCCGAACGACGAGGTAAGTCGCCGAGCTGCAGTCTTTGGATTTCAAACAACGGCTATTCTCGGAGCGCGAAAAAGGCAGAACCTTCACTTTGAGAGTCGAGAGGACCTTCACATCTGAGAGTCCAAGATAATTGAGGATCTTTAGATGAAGTAATTCCTAATTCTCAATTCCGGCAGTCCCTGTCGCCTCTTTCATATTCCAATGTTCGATAAGGTATTGCAGATCGAATTGACAATCCCCACAAGCTTAGGATGGGAATTCTCGAACCTTTCCACAGAGGTAGAAAGCCCCTCCAAGGATAGTTTGAAAAGTTGCGGATTCTTCTCCTCACGTATTGCTTCGTGAATTGAGACTTCGGTAAAACCGATAATACTCTGGGCGTCCTCGGCGTCGGTCTTGGAGAGTTGGGAAACTTCGGTCTTCAAAGTGGAAAGCAGATTTAGTAATTCCTTCTTTCTTTCGTCATTTAAAGACTTGGCCTTTTTGATCCTCGCTTCAATCTGGGTAATTGTCTCCTCGACCATATTTTCATCCTTTCTTCCAGGCACTCAATAAGGGAAACTGATGAGGGTCTCTGGATCCCTTTCTGGAAGGAGCCAGGTAAGCACTTAATGACTCAGGGTGGCTTTGGATTCTAGGGCCCGCCCTCGTGCAATGATTAGAACTCGCTTTTGATTGTGTTAAATATACGAAAAAACGGAATTTTATGTCAAGCGAAAAGGACCACAAGATATGCATAGAAAGAAAGTTTTGTCAGGTTTTGAAATTACTTGACCCTTCCAAATCAAGATAGGTCAAGATAGAGTTAAATCCTCCTCTTCTACTTTTTAGATTAAAAACATTAAAATCAACCATTTTGTCAATCCCAAAAATGAGATTGTGGAGATTATTGTTTGGAGGATTGTCATTTGAAATCTTGCATGTGCGGATGGTTTTTCAGAATCTCTCTTTCAGGAAGGAGTCTTCGTTTTCCCAAATCCCGCCGATCAAAAAAACTATGTTGAAGTTTCACCTACCTATCTTCAGTGAAAGGATGATCAGGGAGTTGATGATTACGGGATGAAGCAAAGTGAGTTTATAAATCTCATTTTGTGGAAGAACGAAAAAGGGATGCAGTCCAATAGGCATGAGAGCTGCACCCCTTCCTTTCAAACTTACAAATCAATTCCCGAAAGACTCCAATCAAACTAATCTGGATTTATGGTCAGAGGAATATCGGACGCTTCTCCTCCCCAGCCCATGCCATAGGTACTTCCATCGGAAGAGTGAATAATCCACCAGCCGCCATTGCTACTCTGGTAAATGGCGACATCCGTCTTTCCATCACCATCGTAATCCCCGGGCACAGGGGTGAATCCAGATCCGCCCCATCCCACTCCATAAGCCCCTACTTGCCCCTGTGGTCCAGTACCCGAAGAGGGAGTGATCCACCAACCACCGTTCGTGGTATTGTAGATGGCGATGTCTGTTTTTCCATCCCCATCATAATCGCCGGGAACAGGTTTGAATGCTGATCCACCCCAGCCTATTCCATAGGCTGGAATGCCAGAAGAGGGAATGATCCACCACGCACCTCCCGTGGTATCATAGATGGCAATGTCTGTTTTTCCATCCCCATCATAATCGCCAGGAACAGGTTTGAAAGCTGATCCACCCCAACCCACTCCATAGGCCCCCACTTGTCCTTGTGGCCCTACCCCTGAAGAGGGGATAATCCACCAGGCACCCGTTGTGGAATTGTAAATGGCAATATCGGTCTTTCCATCCCCATCATAATCTCCAGGGACAGGTTTGAAAGCAGATCCACCCCAGCCTATTCCATAGGATGGAATACCAGAGGAGGGGATGATCCACCACGCACCGCCCGTGGTATCGTAAATTGCAATATCTGTTTTTCTATCTCCATCGTAATCTCCGGGAACGGGTTTGAATCCAGGTCCACCCCAGCCATAGCCATAGGCAGGAGAGCCTGAAGAAAGAGTGACCCACCAAACACCCGTGCTGGTACGGTAAAAGGCAATATCGGTCTTTAAATCACTGTCGAAGTCACAACTAATAGGCCTGCAACCACCAGGCGGCTTAAGATCGAAGACATACTGGAGGACCTCATGGGCCGCCTGTTCCGACCACATGACGGCGTTGGCTATCCTTTTGTCCAAAAGGACACCTTCATCGCCCTGTTCAATAATCCAATCCAAGCTAGGGAGGGGGGCTGGCCAGGCAAGTGCGGTGCTGTGCCGGTATGAAAGGAGGTCACTCTCCAAACTGATGGCGAACGCGTCATCAGATGTGAAGCACCGACCAAAAATTCGAAAATCACTGAAACTCCAAGCCTTCGGTACGTAGTTAAAGTCGGTATTTTCCCAAACAAACTCAAGCTCCAAAGGCCAATCAACCTCCTGGTAACTGCCCCACAAAAGCGGTCCAAGGTGAGGAGGGTTGAGGAAGTCCTCTGCGAAATGCACGGCGTAGCCCGCATGGACCATGGCTCGACTTCTGTTGTTATTGATTAAATCTTGCTTTGCCTTATCGGCCCAGTATTTTATCGGATTCCACACACTCAAATCTGCGAATTCGTGATTCATTAGGTTATCGAAGTCGTTTTCCCAGTCGTCTTTGAATGTGAAGCAAGGCTCATCGGTGCAACTATACCCAAATATGCCCAATTCGACTATGTCCCGACCTATCAATGCCTCGACCTGCAGGGCACCCTCCCACCACCAAGTGTTCTTAAGGCCAGGACCCGCCCCCCATATACCATCAGGTGTTGACGCTCCATCCCTGAGGAGCTGCCGCTCTTCAGCAGAGAGATAGCCTGCCGGAAGCAAGTTGTTAGAATCCAACCAGAGGATCGCATTTTCCGCCATCATACCGTGTGCGCCTCCAGGGGGCACATCCGTCAAACCAAAGAGCGGCCCGGCCGACCACCCCTCTGCCCGCTGTTGAGTGCCCAATAAGCCAATCGCCACGCAAAGGACTACCATTGAGGCGAGCCTCACCAGCCTGAATAGTCCGTGAGTTCGTAAAGTCTTCGTTTGCCTTCTCCTTCCGCGCCGTCACCGGCACTCACTTGTTTGTTGTTGCTGTTCAGCGTCCAGTTCAAGGACAGCCAGTTGTCATACAACAGGTCCTCAATCAGAGTCCAGAAGGTTTTCCTCGACAATTCGAATAATCGCTTCACGGATTGAAATGAACAATTATTATACTGCATTGTGTAATTTGTAAGAATCCTACCCATTCAGGTGCTTTTTGTCAATGAGAAATCAGGAAAGTCATGGGCTTCTCAGTATAGGGGCTGCCAATATAATCGGAAGGTTATCACAATTTGGGATTTTCTGCGAGCGAATAATTTCTTAAGAATGAAATGTTATATTGCGTGTCTATAATTCCTAAGGTCTATTATTCTGAGCATTCATCATTGAGGATTTCCGCCGAAAGAACGAATAACGGGTTCCTTAGCTGCAACGGTTAGCTGTTGGCGGAAAGATCAAGGTTAGGAATTCCCGCCTTATTCAAAAATTGCTCCTATTCGGTCGTCCGGCAAGGTATTTCGACAGACGCTCATAAGACAGAAGGTAAAATGCCGCCAACCCCCGGTATGGCTTAAAGAGTGATAATTTTCTCATCGTTCCTTGTGGCGACAAACGCTGTCCGCGACCGAGATAGCGACCGACAATACTTCTAATACCGAGATCTTCTGCGGGGACCCGGTCCGGACGGCTTAGGCCTCGAACAAGAAAATACTCGGCCGACCAGGGCCCAAGACCCCGTACCTGGAGGAGAACAGATCGAACATCTTCGTCGGACATCGCCTCTAACTGGTCAAGATCAAGCAGTCCATTAGCCACCTTATGAGCCACTCCCTTCACATACTCTGCTTTGCGTTGAGAAAGTCCGCATGTCATAAGATCTGCCGCTGAACTCTCACTCAATCGTCTCGGGGTTGGAAAAGCCCAAAGGCCATTCACAGGGTCCCCAAACCGTTCGATCATCCGCGTTCTAATACGATAAGCAGCTGCCAAAGAGATCTGTTGCTCGGTGATGGCAATGACAAGCATTTCAAATAAAGATGCAGGTCGAATCGGCTTGAGGCCATGCAATTCTTGGGTTATCCGCCCTAAGACTGAGTGGGATGCCGTGAGCTGGTAGAATGGCAAAAGATCCAGCTCAGCGGAGATGATCCATCTCGCTATCCGGTTGACCTCTGATGCACTGTCCGGCTAGATCGGTCCGTATCTCAAACGTAGGAGGATCACGACGGACTTGGCTCAATTCCAACGTTGTCGGGATATCTCGGATTCTAACCGCGGAGCGAAGAACAGAGAAATCCTGGAATGGATCAGGCGAAAAACTCCTCGCAACACGCAAAGACAATTCAAAATCATGCGGACCAACTGACGAGATAGAAAACGCAGTCATGTTCATACCGATGGCCTATGTTCTTCATTCGCAAACTCCTAACGCAAAAATCAACCACGAGTCTAACGAGTCGGCTGCACTGCCTTCGGCAATCAATTGGCCTTTATTTCCTGTCGCTTGTCCGTTGTGACCCCATCCTCTCTGATATTTACAGCCAGCTTACTGATTTTGCCAATGTAGGATATTCGACGGAAGGAGGTTGATAGTTATCTGCCGGATATCCCAGCGCGCATCCATCAAGCGCATATTCCCCAGCGGGAATATTCGAGAAGTCTGCAAAAATCAGGGTCACTATCCATTTGCATCGTTGCACTGACAAGTTGAAGACCAATACCGAGTGATGTTGCTTTCAGCCACATATTCTGAAGGCAGTAGCTAAGCGATTGTGCGGCAACTGGAGGCATTCCTTTTCTTTCTCCGACAACAACAAAATATGGTGCATTACCGACACCGGGTACGCCTTGTTGTCCGATTCGTTTTAGATTCTGCACAAAAGGAACAGGTCCCACCTTCTTTTCAAGTTCATCGGCCAGCTTTGCCATTCGGTTTTTGAGAATATCCGCTGCGGCTTCCATCGCTGATGACGAGTTTCGAATCACGAATACCTTTCTAAAGTCAGGTTTCCCGGCAACCGCAAGTGCTCCAAATGGAGCTAACAGGCCCGCTTGGATTATTGCCTCAATAGCCTCTTGGCTTGGCGGGATAGAGCTAAATGCTCTTACTGAGCGCCGTGCTCTTATGATTACATCAAGGGCTGCACTGTGTTCGGGGGTGATGTTTTCAAACATCCTGTTCTCCTTTCATTTGTTGTCTTTTCTCTTATGCCTAACAATCATCATGCTACAAGGAATAATTTCTTGAATTTTATCCCCAAGAGCACTTTCTGTCAATCAATTCGGGCCTCTTAGCATTCTACCGATAAAGCGAATCATGATGGACTTCTTATCGTATTTTTACTTTCAGGATATTTCAGCGATTATAAACCCTTTATTCTATTTGAATAATTTGTTAAAAACGAAATGTTATATGACGTGAATATCGTTCCCAAGGGTTATGATTATCGATTATTCACGCTCAACACTTTCCAGTTGAAACATTGTATAAACAAGGTCGCTTCAAGGTTGAGGACTTTAGGAATAAGTAAATAATCTATTTAGAATTGTATGTAGGATGAGATTTTCATTTGACCAAAGTAATAGTTTCACAGGGCACTTGAATGCAGCCGGGACCAGGGCTCAAAAAGTTGGTGACCGCGGGTTGGTACGGAGGTCGTTCGTCCACTGAATACTCTTGACGAACGGAGGCGTTTTGGATAAATTTACTTGTCAAGTCATTTCGGGGGTGGCGCACGCAGGGCCTATCCTGAACCTACCTCTTCTCGACAGGGAGCTTTTCTGTGGCAAAGTTTTCAACTTGGTTTAAAGTAAAGGTAGTCCTCATCTGCATCGGCGTTATCATCTTATTGGCCCTCTACAGCTATTTCATCCCCGATACGGTCCGGACCAGGATAACCGACGCCCAGATGGCGAAGGTCGATGGACGCTTCATGATCGCAACCGAATACCGGCCGTTCGTGAACTATGACGCGAAGTACCGTTTCAAATTCAACTCGGGTACGATCCAGAACGAAGCCATCAGGCTGAAGGGGAAGGAAGCCAAGATCAGGAAATATGGGTGGAGGGTTCCGGTATTTTCCATGTATGAAAATGTCGTTTCCATCAAAGAAGTAAAGTAGGTTGTAGACTTCCTGCAGAGCAAAAGTAAAAGAAATCGACCCTTTCCTCGGGACGAGTCGATTCCGACCGCCAGGGGAGGGGGGGGTATAAAAAAGGTTTGCTCATGACCCTTCCCATCATCGGGATCACAATGGGTGATCCGACCGGCATCGGACCGGAGATCATCGTGAAGGCTTTATCCACGGACGAGCCGTTTCGAGTCTGCCGACCCGTAGTCTTCGGCGACCATGGGGTGCTTTCAAGGGCCATCCGGATCCAAAACCTTTCCGCGACTTTGGAGGCCATCGATCGTATTCCGCGGGATGGATACGCCCCCCGGAAGATATTTTTCTTTCCTTTAACTCAATTGGAGGTCGCTTCTCTCCGCTTCGGACAGCCGGATCGGGCGTGCGGGGAGGCAATGGTGAGATATATTGAAGCGGCGGTCAAGCGGGCAAAGGACCGAGACCTGGACGCCATCACCACCTGTCCGATCAATAAAAAGGCGATGAATGAGGCGGGTTTTTTCTTTCCCGGCCACACGGAGCTCTTGGCCCATCTGACGGAAGCCCCGTCGGTCGCCATGATGTTTCTGGGATCGAAGTGGAGAATCGTTCTGGCGACGATTCATCTTCCTTTGAAGGATGTTTCAAGATGGATCAGCAAAGACCGCATCCTCTCAACCCTTCGCTTAACAGACGAAGGGATGAAGAAGCACTTCGGCATTCCTCACCCGAAAATCGCGGTCCTCGGCCTCAACCCCCATTGCGGAGAAGAAGGACTGCTGGGGGATGAAGAGAAAAGAGAGATCCTCCCGGCCATTGAAGAGGCGAAAGTCCTTGGAATGGATGCTGCAGGACCTTTTCCCGCCGACTCTTTTTTCAATATGTCGGGCCGTTACGCCTTTGATGCCGTCATCGCCATGTACCACGACCAGGGACTGATCCCGATCAAGATGATAGATTTCAAGGAGGCGGTCAATTTTACTTTGGGCCTGCCTTTTGTCCGGACATCAGTCGACCACGGGACAGCTTATGACATTTCCGGAAAGGGATTGGCCGATCCGACCAATCTCGTTAAAGCCATCTTCACAGCAGCTAACCTTTCGAAATCAAAAAAAGATTATTAAAATTTCAACCCGAAAGAAAGGTATTGACAAAAAAAATGTTTTGAGCTAAAAAACATACTTGTGAAAATTATCTCTTGAACTAACCCATACCCCTTCTTTCTTCATTTCGTCACCTTTCAAGCAACGGGGGGAATAAAAGGAGAATCAAAATGAGAGAAGTTGTGATTGTTAGCGCAGCCAGAACGGCTGTCGGTACGTTCGGGGCCTCCTTGAAAGATGTCTCGGCCATCAAATTGGGCGCCCTCGCCATCGGAGCGGCCATCAAAAAGGCCCGTTTCAAGCCGATCGTTACAAAGGAGCTTCGCGATGTCGCTCCCGATGCATTCAAGGGAGCAGGAATGACGGAGCTGGAAAAATCCCATTACAAGTGGGATGAGTCCATGCAAGGGGTTCAAGTGGATGAAGTGATTATGGGTAATGTGCTTCAGGCCGGCCAGGGACAGAATCCGGCCCGCCAGGCAATGATTCATGCGGGAGTCCCGAAGGAAACCAATGCTTTTACGGTCAGCAAGGTCTGTGCCTCCGGCATGAAAAGCATCGCATTAGGCGCTCAGTCCATCATGCTGGGGGACGCAGACGTCGTGGTGGCGGGTGGAATGGAGAACATGAGTCAGGTCCCCTATGCGTTCCCTCAGGGCCGCTGGGGAGCCAGGATGTTCAACCAGGAGATGGTCGATTTGATGGTGTTCGACGGTCTCTTTGAAATTTTCTACGGCTACCACATGGGACTCACCGCCGAAAACATCGCTGAGAAATTCGGAATATCGAGAAAGGAACAGGATGAATTAGGATTGATGAGCCACCAGAGGGCGAGGGCCGCCATCAAAAATGGACTTTTCAAGGAGGAGATCGTTCCGGTGATGATCCCGCAAAGAAAGGGTGAACCCATCATCTTCGATACGGATGAAAGACCCATGGATACCTCACTGGAAAAGATGGGAAAGCTCCCGACCGCCTTCAAGGCCGGGGGAACTGTTACCGCGGGGAATGCTTCCGGGATCAATGACGCCGCTGCCGCTGTCGTGTTAATGTCTCTGGAAATGGCAAAGACCTTGAAATTAGAACCGATGGGCACGATTCGGTCTTACGCCGCCGGAGGGGTTGACCCGGCCTATATGGGATTAGGCCCCATCCCTGCGGTGAGAAAAGCCCTGAAAAAGGCCGGGGTCGGTTTGAGTGACATCGGGCTGGTTGAACTGAACGAAGCTTTCGCTTCCCAGGCGATTGCGTGCATCCGGGAGCTGAAATTTGATATGGAAAAGACCAATGTCAACGGGAGCGGGATCTCCCTCGGTCATCCGATCGGATGCTCGGGAGCGAGGTTGATTGTGACGCTGCTCCACGAAATGGAGCGGAGGAAAACCAATCTTGGTCTTGCCACCCTCTGTATCGGGGGCGGCCAGGGCATGGCGATGATTGTCGAAAGGAGTTAAATCCGAAGCACGAAATCCCTGCCTTCGACGAAGCGGCTTCGCGCAGGCAGGCGAAATCCTAAACAAACTCGAATGACCGAAATTCAAAATTTGGGTTTCGTTGCCTTTGAAATTTGAAAATTCGAATTTTGAAATTGTTTCGAGTTTCGATATTCGAGTTTCGAATTTTAGGACATTAAAGGGAGGCGAGATGGACTATAAAAATATTCTGTTGTCCTTCGAAGGAGGAATCGGGATCCTCGCGCTGAACCGGCCGAAGGCGCTCAATGCGCTGAATATCGAGACGCTGAAGGATATCCAGGCGGGAATTCAGGAGGTGAGGGACCATTCCGAAGCGAAGGTTCTCATCATGACCGGGAGCGGAGAGAAAGCGTTCGTGGCGGGGGCCGATATCGCAGAGATGAAGGGAATGAACTCTTTTGAAGCCCTCAACTTTGCAAAATTGGGCCATCTCACCCTGAAGATGATCCAGGACCTTGATCGACCGGTCATCGCGGCCGTCAATGGCTTTGCCCTCGGAGGAGGGACGGAGATTGCTCTTGCCTGCGATTTCATCTACGCCTCCGAGAATGCAAGATTCGGATTTCCCGAGGTGACCCTCGGCATCTTTCCGGGCTTCGGAGGGACCCAGCGACTCCCCCGTCTGATCGGGAAAGGAAAAGCAAAGGAGCTGATCCTAACGGGGAAGATGATCACGGCTCAGGAGGCCTATCAGATGGGGATTGTGAATCGGATATTTCCCCAGGCCTCGCTGATGGAGGAGACCAAGAAAGCGGCCCTCCAGATCGCGGCCAACGGGTCCATCGGAGTGAGATTAGCCAAGATGGTAGTGGATGCCGGTTTCAATATGGATCTTGACAGAGGCGTTAAATCTGGAATCCTATGCCTTCAGCTTCGGGTTTACCACCGAAGATCAGAAGGAAGGGATGACGGCATTCGTTGAGAAGAGGAAGCCCAACTTCAAAGGGAAATAGGAGGAGAAAGTGAAAATCGCCGTATGCATCAAACAGGTTCCGGACACGACAGATGTGAAGATTGACCCGAAGACCAATACACTGGTCCGGGAGGGTGTGGCTAGCATTACCAACCCCTTCGATGAGTATGCGGTCGAAGAAGCGCTTCTCATCAAAGAGAAGCACGGGGGAGAAGTCCACGTGATCAGCATGGGCCCTCCTCAGGCCTCCGAAGTGTTGAAAAACGCGCTGGCCGTAGGTGCGGATAAGGTTTATCTGGTCTCGGACAGGGCCTTTGCAGGAGCAGACACATTGGCGACGGCTTATACGGTTGCCACGACCATTAAGAAGGTTGCCGCGGATGTGGATCTGGTGATTTGCGGAAAGCAGGCCATCGACGGGGATACGGCCCAAGTCGGGCCCGGTATTGCCACGCGCCTGGGCATCCCGCAACTGACATATGTTTCAAAGGTCAAAGAGATTGACCCCGCAAAAAAGAGAATTGTGGTTGAACGATTGCTGGAGAATGGAAAAGAAATTGTGGAATCCTCGCTTCCCGCATTGATCACGGTCGTTAAAGGTATCAATGAGCCGAGACTTCCTTCGCTTTTAGGGATAAAGAAGGCGGCCAAGGCGCCGATTCCTGTGTTGACCGCCAAAGATATCGGCGCGGATGAGAATCGCATCGGATTGAAGGGATCACCGACCTGGGTGACGAAGGTGTTTTCTCCCGAGGCCAGAGGCGGCGGCGGCGAGATTCTAAAAGGAGAACTCCCGGAAGTGGCTGCTCTTCTCGTGAACAAATTGATGGATACGAAACTTATCAAATAATAGCGCGATGCCCCATGCCCTATGCGCTTAGCTTTATTCTCGTGAGGAGGAGAATCAAATGGCCAAATTGATTATCGATAAAGAGACTTGCACCGGATGTGAATCCTGTATTTCCGCCTGCCCTTTCGGCGCACTGAGTATGAAGGAAGAGGTCGCCACGGTCGATGAGAAGTGCACCTTCTGCGGCGCCTGTGTGGATGTCTGCCCGGTGGGTGCGATTACCTTGGAGAAAGAAGAGAAGGCCGTCACGATTGATATCGGCGCTTATAAAGACGTCTGGGTTTTTATCGAGCACGAATTCGGCAAGGTCTCAAATGTTTCCTTCGAACTTCTCGGCGAAGGGAGGAAGCTGGCCGATGGCGTAGGAAGCAAGCTGTGCGGGATACTCTTTGGGGACAAGGAGACCGTTGACAAATTTGCCAAAGAGGCCATTGCCTACGGGGCGGAGAAGGTCTACGTGATGGAAAGCCCGTTGCTCAAAGACTATCGCACCGATCCTTATGCCAAGGCTGCCATCGACCTCATTCGGAAATATAAACCGGAGATCGTCCTTTTCGGGGCGACCACCCAGGGTCGAGATTTTGCAGGAACGGTGGCCACCACCATCGAGGTCGGATTAACGGCCGACTGTACAGGGCTGGACATCGATCCCGAAACGAAATATCTCAAACAGACCCGGCCGGCTTTCGGCGGAAACATCATGGCCACGATTCTCGACTATCCCAACTACCGCCCTCAGATGTCAACCGTCCGGCCCAAGGTCTTCGCCATGCCCCCGAGGGATGATTCGAGAAAGGGAGAGGTGATTCGCGAAACGCTCCAGATGGCCGAAGATCAGATCCGGACAAAGGTTCTGGAATTCATGAAAGGGGCGGAAACGATCAATCTCGCGGATGCGGAGATCATCGTCTCAGGAGGCAGGGGGATGGGGGGGCCCGAGAATTTTAAAGTCATCCGCGAGTTGGCGGATGTTCTCGGGGCTGCCGTCGGGGCCTCTCGTGCAGCCGTCGATTCAGGCTGGGTTCCTTATGAACATCAGGTCGGGCAGACGGGGCGGACCGTTCGGCCCAAGATTTATATCGCCTGTGGAATCTCCGGTTCCATTCAACACCAGGCGGGCATGAAGACATCAGATATTATCGTCGCCATCAATAAGGATGCGGAAGCTCCCATTTTTAAGATCGCCACCTATGGAATTGTTGCCGATCTTTTTACCGCCGTTCCCTTGGTGACGCAGGAGTTCAAAAAACGTTTGGGAAGATAGTTTTTTGAAAGACAATCCAAATGCCAAAGTTCGCACGAAGTGATGAACCGAAGGTGAATCAAGGTCAAATCAATGCCTGAATTTCAAATGTCAAATTTACTGCTTTGGGCAGGCAGGAAATTTGATTTTTGGGATGGGTCATTCCTTTTTTTCGTTTGAACTTTGAGCTTTGACATTTGGCATTTTTCCCATCCCCTCCATTTTGTTCTTGATTTTTTCCATTCCTTTCATCATAATGTCGAAAAGTTGCTAAAAGAGGTTTTCCATGATCATCACGTGCGCCTCCTGCTTGACCAAGTTTAATTTAGACGATTCTCTAATCCAGGCGAAGGGCATCAAGGTTCGGTGTTCGCGATGCAAACATACATTCTATGTCGTTCCTCCACCGGAGACGAAACAGGAGATCATCGAGAACGCTGAATCCTTTGCCAAGTATCATGCAGATTTGATGGAACCGGGCGAGAGAAAAGAGGAGGCCCCCCCGGAGCCAATCGCCCAGGAAGAAATGGCGGTGCCAGAGACGGAAGAGGAACCGGCATTCCTCTTTTCGAAGAAGGCTCCGATAGAGGAAGCGGAGCAATCGGCTCCCCCTCGCAAGGCGGAGGAACCGGCTCCTTTGGAAGAAGCAGGAGCATTCCTCTTTGAAGAGCCAAGAAAGGCGGAGAGAGAGGAAACGAAGCCCGCCAAGCCGAAGACCATGATGCGGGCTGAAAAAAGAGGCCCTCTTCGATTCCTTCCGATGGGAATCATCCTGGTCCTCCTGATCTTGGGTGTCTTCTATGTATGGTCCGAGTTGAGTTCCGGCGGCAGACTCTCCTCCTATTTGGATTATTCAGTGAAGAAGATGAATGATCTTTGGACACAGCTTTGGGGGGTGGAAAAAGAAGATCTGAGCGTCGGAGATCTCAGCAGGTATGACGAGCAGGGTGAGGCCCTCACCCTGTTTATCATCGAGGGAAAAGTAAAAAATCAGTCCAAGTTCACCAAAAAGTACATCAAGGTAAGAATCATTATTTTTGATGAAGAGAAGGCCAAGCTGGCTGAGCAGGACGCGATCTGCGGCCGCATCATTCCTCGGGAAGAATTGAAGAATCTACCCCCGGAATTTTTCCAGGGGGACATGACGATTAAACCTCAAACAGAGCAAGAGATGGTCACGCCTTCGGGCAAGACAACTCCTTTTATGGTCATTTTTAAGGATCTTTCCAGCCGGGCCAAAGATTTCAAATACGAGATCGTAGAAGCACCGAATCTTTAAGAAGTAAACTGTTTTTTTACTTGACCCAAAACCCATGGTGGGATGATCGTTCAACATGAATGCTTTCGTGGAATTAATCCGTATTACTTCAATATCTCCTCATCCTAGATTTTCTCAAATTTTAGCGTGTGTTTAGCCTCCTCTTAGGCCAGGAAGGCAAAGAGCTGCCTTAAGTCTTCATCCCTGCACGACGCTTTCAGGTCGTTATAAAGTTTCGCGGAATGTTCTTCGTTCTTCATTCTCCTTTTCGTTAGGGATCCTATTTCAACTCTGTCGGGTGAGGGGTCTTGATCACCCAAAAGGCAAGCCTCCCCTTCGACTCGTTTTGGATACTCATGGGCGACTGAAACGGAACCCGCAGGAGTTTCCCCGGACCCATGCGGGTTGCCTCATCTCCCACATGAAAGGTTCCCTCTCCGCGGACCACCGTGAGCGTCACATTGGAGTTCGCGTTGTGTTGCGGCACTTGCTGACCGGGTTCCAGACAGACCTGATTGATCTGGAGGTACTTTTCATCCACCAGGTTGGCAAATCCTCGATCCTCTTTTTTGAAGACTTCCTTCTCCTTGAGATCGATGACGTTCATAAGAACCTCCTTTCTATTACTCAAGTCTCTTGAAAAAGTTTATTACAAATATAATCCCATCCGGCATCGGAGTCTTTGACTTGAGTCAATCTCCGGTTCCGTCGGAGTAAAGGCCTGGACATGCCCAGGACCCGATCTCTGACGGAGGGTCTCAGGGTTAATTCAGCGCGCCACAGATGGGGTCTCCTCGGCTCAGCGAAGGATGCGACGCTTCCCCTGCTGCCCGAAGGTAAGGCAGCGCGGGCGGACCGCCAAAAAGGCTCCGAGGAGGTCTCTCGGTTAAGAACTTAATAAATTTCTGTGAGAAGAGGATAGTTGAAAACAAATGGGACAACAAGATTGGTATTCCGAACCCCGAACCAAATACTCCGAACTATGATCCAGCCTTGGACTTTGACTCCCTGAATATAAATTTCGACAAGGGTAAGGAAAAAGGTTGCAACCAAGGGGCCTGCGATCACGCCGATTAGTCCGAAAGCCTGAATCCCTCCCAGGACAGCAAAGAAGAGGAGCAATGGATGGATGTTGGTTCTCGCGCTGATGAAGAATGGTTTGAGAAGATTGTCCACCATGCTAATCACAAATACGCCAATGCCGAGCAACAGGATTCCTTTTAAAACGGCCCCTCCGATCAATAAGATAACGGCTGCAGGGGCCCAGATCAAAGCGGTTCCACCGATGGGGATGAATGAAAGCAGAGCCATTGCTGTTCCCCAGAAGATAGGCGAAGGAAGGCCGAGGGCCCAGAAGGATAACCCTCCTAAGACCCCCTGGATCACGGCGATCAGGATCCCCCCATAGATGGTGGCATAGATCATGTCCCTGAACCGTTGAATAAGAAGGTCTTTCTCTTTGGACGGGAGGGGAGCGGTCTCCTTCAATCCCTCGAAAAGGGTGCTTCCATCTTTGAAAAGATAGTAAAGGGAGAGAAGGGTGAAGAAAAATCCGGCAACAAATGTGGAGAATCCTTTGATGAGGATGGTAGTTTGGTTGAAGATGAACGTGCTGATCTGATTCAGGTTCTTTAATAAGAAAGGGACGGGATCCATGATCGAGAGGTCGACGTGCTGCCCCAATTTCGCCAGGATCCATTTGAGAATAGGGATCTCCTTGACTCTCTCGAAATAGGCCTGAAGCTCACCGGTCTTGATCATATTTTCTATCTGATGGTAGAGGCTGACCACATCGCTGGCCAAAGAGGCCATGAGAAGGGTGAAAGGCAGTACGATGACCACGAGCACCAACAGGGTCATGATGAGAGCGGAGAGGATCTCCCTTTTTCTCAAGAGGCTTCGAAGTTTCTTATGGACAGGATATAAGACCATGGCCAGGAGAATGGCCCATACGATGGAAGAGAGAAAGGGGGAGAGGATTTGATAGAGGAGATAGATGGAGAGGAAAGTGAGGAAGAGGATGAAGATAAGAAAGATATGTTCCCTTTTCATTTCTTACCTCGACGGTAAAACATTTATCCTTTTGAACGAACGAGAAGGATGGGCGTCTCAGCCCGGATGATGACTTTGTGGGCTGTACTCCCAAGTACCCACCGAGTAATTCCGGATCGGCCATGGGTGCACATGACGATCAGGTCCGCTCCAACCTCTTTGGCAAAGTCGATGATCTCCGCGGCCACCTGCTGCCCTGTCTTCACCATCAACGTCACCCTGAAACCCCTCTTTTTCAATTCCTCAGCGACGGTCGCAAGATACTTCTCGACCGCTTCCTTTTGCTTTTCATCAACGATCAGAGGCGTCACCAGTTCCGGCGATCCATAGATAGGCATAAAAGGAACCACCTGAAATAGAACAATTTCAGCTTCGAAGAACTTGGCCAGCTTTTCGGCTTCTTCTAAGCCCCTTTTTGCCAAATCCGACCCGTCCAAAGGAACTAAAATTTTTTTATACATACCCCACCTCCGTCACGGCTTTTGAATGATTTATATCAATTTTACTCGGTCAAAGCAACAGAAAAGAAGATTCGAGGCGCAGGAAAGGATTGCGAAATATGGATCAGATTTCTTGATAATGGCCAGTCGAACTATCGAAATTACCGATTTGACATCTCTGGGTTTTCCAGGTATCTGTTTTCAGTAACCTTTCTTAACTAACGATGGGAGATTTCAACGTGAAAAAAGCCCCAATGCCCTTTTCTCTTAGATGAAGGGCCGCATTCGGCCTGAAGAGACCTAGGTTAGGTCTCCGGTTTAACAGAAGGAGAGAGAGAAAAGGGGCGTCCCTCACTTTTTTCTAACCCTTTGCTTCCTCAATTCCTTGCCCATCTCTTCCTCCTGACTTTTGCCTAATACGAGTTGCCTATGATTTAATGCAATGTCCTTAACATGTATAAACTGAACTAATTTAAATAAACGAGGAGAGAGGTGCCGTATGGAAATCAAAAAAAGTGCTTTGTTTGTTTGTCTGTCTATCGGCTTGGCCTTTTTGGCAGTAACAGGGACGGCATGGGCCGCCGACAAGGAGTTGGAGAACGAAAAGATTGCGGTAAAATTCGGAAGAGAGGTCGATCGAGGCGGATACAAGGTGGTCACCACGCAAGAATTGAAAAGTTGGATTGATCAGAAGAAAGACATGCTGATCGTCGATACCATGCCGCCAGACAGCTTTAAGAAGCAGCACATCCCCGGTGCTGTCAACTTTGAACTTCAGAGGCCGGAGTTGACGCAGATGAGCGAGAAAATGCGGGATGACTTCGAAAAATTACTTGGACCGAACAAAGAGCGGACGATCGTCTTCTATTGTGGATTTACCGACTGCGAACGGAGCCACAACGGAGCCATGTGGGCGACGAAGTTCGGTTACAAGAATGCTTACCGGCAGCCGGGCGGCATCAAGGGGTGGCTTGAAGCAGGCTACCCGGTAGAAAAGTAGTTCGATTTTTCCGTATAAATATTTTCTCGGTATTTGAACCACATCTTGGAGGCGAGACATCGTTTCCGGTTGTTTCGATCAATTCCTTTTTTCGACATGAGACGGGAGGCAAACGAGGGCCTGGGAATTCAACAAGCGGACGAGATGGAATCAACAGAGGAGAGAGAATATGAAAGAGATCGATTGTAGAGGAATGGCATGTCCTCAGCCTGTGGTTTCGACCAAACAGGCGTTGGATCAACTGAAAGAGGGAGAGATGATTGTCATCGTGGACAATGCCTCCTCCCGCGACAATGTGGAACGATTTGTTCGAAGTCAGGGATGTACAGCGGAAATTAAGGAGAGTGGCCAGGATTTTTATATTCATGTTCGAAAGACCGACGGAAAGACGGAAGAAAAGACGAATCTGTCTGAAGGGAAAGGGAAAAAAATCGTCGTTTACATCAACTCTCATCTTCTTGGAAGTGGAGATGAGGCGTTGGGGACTTTCTTAATGAAGGCATTTTTGAAGACCCTTCTCGATATGGGGACGAAGCCCCAGCGTTTGATCTTAGTCAATAGCGGCGTCCAATTGGCGGCAGGGGATTCCAAGGTGTTAGAGTCACTCCAGGGATTCGCGGGGAAAGGGGTGGAGATTGTCTGCTGCGGAACCTGCGTCGATTTTTACGAGCTGAAGGGGAAGACGAAGGTCGGGGTCATTTCAAATATGTACGACATTATTCAGTCTATGATCGATGCCGATAGTGTGATTAGGCCATAATGACTTAGAAAAGGGTTGCAGAACCCTTGATTCTTTCCCGGTAAAGAGGATTTTGGACGGGAATGAAAAGAACATTTATTTTATCGGTTGGATGTGATAGCCTAGACTTATAATTTGTTTTATCTGAGCGGAGAAAAGAATGGATGAAGTTCGACTGACTTCGAAGGTGAAGAAAGCGGGTTGAGCCGCTAAACTGGGTCCAGAGGATCTGGATCAGGTCCTGAAAGGATTGCCGATCCCGAAGAATCCGAGGGTTCTGGTGGGGCTGGATACGTCGGACGATGCCGGGGTCTATCAATTGAATGAGGAGGTCGCCCTGGTTCAGACGGTCGACTTCTTCACTCCGATTGTGGACGATCCCTTCACCTTCGGCCAGATCGCTGTGGCCAACGCCCTGAGTGACGTCTATGCCATGGGAGGAACTCCCCTCACGGGTATGAACCTGGTGGCCTTTCCCATCAAGACCCTCTCTCCTTCGATTTTGAAAAACATCCTGCTTGGAGGCCTTTCAAAGATGGAGGAGGCAGGCGTGGCTTTAGTGGGGGGCCATTCGATCGACGACCCGGAGATCAAATACGGCCTGGCGGTCACAGGCGTGGTCCATCCGAATAAAATCCTGACCAATGCCAAAGCAAAAACTGGGGACAGATTGGTTTTGACAAAACCTCTCGGCACGGGGATCATCTCCACAGCCCTCAAAGCCGGGATGGCTTCGGAGGAGGCGATCCGGAAGAGCGTGGAGAGCATGGGGGCTCTTAATCGGGCAGCGTCCGAATGGATGAAGAAATTCGGAGCCCATGCCTGTACGGATATCACAGGGTTCAGTTTCATCGGCCATGCGTTAGAGATGGCTATCGCAAGCCAGGTGGGGATGGTGGTACAATCAAAGGCTGTTCCCGTCTTTCTGGAAGCCGTGGAATATGCGAAATTGGGGTTGATCCCCGGAGGGGCATCTTCGAATCGAGATTTTTTCTCCTGCCGGGTTGACGTTGATTCCGGCGTCCCCGCCCTTTTAGTCGATCTCTTTTATGATCCTCAGACATCGGGCGGTCTCCTGATTTCGTTGCCTCCCGGCGAGGCGGAGGAATACGTAGCCACGCTCAAAATAGAAAAGAATGTGGATGCCTCAATCGTGGGCGAAGTCGTGAAAGAACCTCCCGGGAAAATTCGGATTCTCTAATTTTCTTTCCTCAGACCACTCTTGTGGTTGGAAGAGGATTGCAGTAACATGGAGATTGAGATTCGGGCTCGGCCCATTCGGACGAGTGAAGAGATCCGTGAGGCCAGAAGAACAAGGGGAAGGGAGAAAGTCGATGCAGATTGAAGTAAAATTGTTTGCCACGCTGCGCGATTATCTCCCGAAAGGAAGCAGCCGTTTTTCCTGTAAGATGGAGGTGGATGACTCTACTCGGGTTCAGGATATTTTATCTCGGCTCAAAATACCCGAAGAGATGCCCAAGATTATATTGATCAACGGCGTTCATGGGAAGAGGGAGCAGGGGTTAAAGGATGGGGACGTCCTGAGCATCTTTCCTCCTGTCGCAGGAGGCTAACGGATGGTTCAATGACAAATGCCAAGGTTCAAATGACAAATGAAATCCAAAGCTCAAATATTAGATATTTTTGATTTTCAATTTGACATTCCTTTGATATTTGGATTTTGAAATTTGGATTTAACAAACGGGCGGGATGCAACTTATATAGTTACTTCCGTTTTCCTTTGAGCTCCCGAATCTTCTTTTGCAGCCTTTCCTTCTGATCTGATTTGGGATCCAATTTCAAAGCCTTTTCGTAAAACTCGATGGCTTTATCGACCCGGCTCAGTTTAACGTAACCGTCAGCCAGATGTTCTGAGATCGTGGAATCGTCTGGAGTCAACTGGTTCGCTTTCTCAAGCTCGGTCACGGCTTTCTTGTAGTCCCCAAGCTTGTAATAGACCCAACCCAAGCTATCGGTGATGTAGCCCATATTGGGTTTCAATTCCATCGCCTTCTGGATCAGTTTCAAGGCCTCCTCCAGTTGGAGGCCCCGCTCGGAATACGAATAGCCGAGATAGTTGAGGGCATCGGCATGATTCGGGTTAAGCCGAAGGACTTCTTTCATCTCGGCGACCATCTTATCATACTCCCCCATCTTATCGTAGAGCGTACCGATTTGAAAATGGATTCCCTCGCTCTTTTGAATCTTCTCAAGCCCTTTCTTCAGGGCGGCCAAGGCCTTTCCCAGCTGGTTTTCTTTTTCAAAGACCTCGGCGAGCAATAAGTAAAGGTCTTCCTCGCCCGGTTTGGCCTGGACCGATTCTTCCAGGATTCGGATACCCTCTCCGGTCTTGTTCTGTTTCTTCAGGATGAGGAAGATATTTCTCCTCGAATCCGCGAAGAGATCCGACTCGGGAGGGATCTTCTTGAACTCTGAGAGGGCCTGATCCAGGGTTTCTCTCTCCACATAGGCCGCTCCCAAATAATATCGTGCCCGATCGTCCTTGGGATTCGCGGCGAGGACAAAATTGAATTCCAAAATCGCCTGGTCGAATTTGCCCTGTTCTAAATAGATCAAACCCATCTTCGTACGGATATTGAGATCGTCTGAATCGCTCTTTTGCATCTGTCGAAACTGGTCCAATGCCTCGTCAAACTTCTTCTCCTTGAGAAAAATCCGGCCGAGTCGGTCTCTGGCCCTTTTATTGTCCGGGTCGAGATTCAGGATCTTCTGGTAAACCTCTGCTGCCTTTTCAGGTTCATTCTGGATCTCATAGGTCAACCCCAAATCCAACAGGACGGAGGTCATATTGGGTTCGATCGCCAGTGCCTTCAAGAAATATTGTTTCGCCAGTTCATAAGATTTTGTCCGGATATAAATTCTGCCCAGGGCATAAAGGCCCATCACAGAGTCGGGTTCAACGGCGAGGAATTCTTTAAGGGTCTGGATGGCCTGATCATGCTGCTGGATCTCTTCGTAGAGGGAACTGAGAAAGAGGTGACTTTCCCGATGTTGAGGGTTGATCTGCAGTACTTTCTTGTAGGAGGCAATGGCTAAGGGATACTTCTTGAGGATGGAATACAGCCCGCCCAGGAGTAAATGGGCAGGGACATGGTCCGGATCGTCCAGAAGGGCGGTATTGCACTCTTCGATCGCCTCGTTCAAAAGGCCTTTCTGAACGTAAAGGGTGGCCAATTCAACGTGCAAAGAAGGCTCTTTGGCATCCCGGGCGATCGCTTCTTTGAGAGCCTCAATCGCTTCATCAACTTTTCCGTTCCGCAATTTCAGCTGGGAGAGGAGAAAGTAGTAATAAGCACGGGGATTTGAAGACGAAGGTCTCTTTTGAGCTACTTCGGGTTTTTTTGGAGCGGGCCAGTGCGGGTGAAGCTTGCTTTTGAAACTCGAGCCTTCCAGCACAAGCCCCCAAAAAGAATAGAAATAATGAAACAACGAAGACTTTGACGAAGGGTCGTTCCATCCTTAAAAAATAACAGACTTTGGTCATAAAGTCAAAAACTCGAATTCGACCTTAAAAGGTTTTCCAGGGCATCCGAAGCAGCGTAACCCTCCACCATTTTCCCATTTTGAAAGAGAAGCGTGGGGGTGGATTCGACGAGGAGACGCTTTCCCAGTTGCATATTCCTATCGATGGGACTCGTATCGCACGAGGAGGGGGAAAATTCTTTCCCCTCGTGGGCTTCTTCCAGCGCCTTCAATCTACCTTGTGAACACCAGATGGCCTTGGCCTTCTCATAGGAAGCAGGGGTCAAAGGGTATAAAAAGAAGAAGACTTGCAGGTCCTCGATCAGCTTCAGCTCTTGATGCAGCTGCGAACAAAAATGGCATTGGGGATCCGTAAATACATAAAGTTTTCGTTTCCCCTGTCCCATGGAAATGGCATTCTCGAGGGGAAGGGTGGAAATATCTACCCTTCGGAAGTCTTTTAATCGCTCTCGAATAATATCCCTTTTCGTTTGGCGATCCAATATCCGGCCGTGGACGATGAATCTCAGGGTTCTATCGATATAAATAATCGTCCTTTCTTGACCGATCTCCATGACCACCTCCCAGAACCCTTCCAGGGGCGCCTCCTTGATTTCCAAGATTCTAAATTCCGTCTTAATGAATTCCTTTAAGAGAGGGGAGGCCTCTTCGCTTGTGAGAGCAAGGGACTTCCCAAAAGGGAGGAAGATCAAGAAAGAAAACAGAGTTAGCGTCATCATCATTCGCTTCATGATAAAACCTCCTGATGCCATTATAGCTTTTTGGATAATAAAGAATAAAGATCCGTTTATTTTTCTCATTTCCGTGTCTTTTTTTTTATGAAGTTGTAACGGGCTAATATTATCATCATTTCCTAGTTTTCCTCCATTTCCTTTGAGCCATTCTTGACTGCGGGTCCAGTCCCGGCCCTTTTCAGAAGATGAATTCAAGAGTGGGGAGATGAGAATAAAGACGTAAGGGGGGTGACGGCGGTTTCAGGGTGAGTTCCTTAGCAACTAACCATGAGTCGATCGAGGTCGTTTATAACATCGATGAAAAGAAAATCAATTGGCCTGTCCCTTTTTTTCGAACCGATACAGGGTTCTTGGGTTTACCCTTAGGATTTCTGAAGCGATTCTTTTGTTTCCCCCGACCTCCTTGAGTATTTCTTTTATATATTCGGACTTGATATCCTCCAAGGACTTCCGATCCTTCACTCCTCTTTTAATCATTTCCGTAAACCCTTCCGTCATCTCTTTCGGAAAGTCATTGGGACCCAACGGATCCTGATCGGTCATGATCACAGCCCTTGCGATGGCATTTTCCAATTCTCTGACGTTCCCCGGCCAATGATATTCCAAAAGGAGCTTCATTGCTTCTTTTGAAATCCCATGGATGTCCTTCTTGGCCTCTTTCGAATAGAGATCGAGAAAATGGTGGGCGAGCAACGGGATATCTTCTTTTCTGTCTTTCAGATCGGGAAGAAAAATGGGGAAAACATGAAGGCGATAGAAGAGGTCTTCCCGAAATTTTCCCTTCTTCATATTTTCTTCCAGATTTTCGTTAGTGGCAGCGATCATTCGGACATCGATTTTGGTTCTCTCCGTGCTCCCCACCTTCATCAACTCCTTCTCCTGAAGGACTCTTAGAAGTTTGACCTGAACAGAGGGAAGGATCGTGGAGATTTCGTCCAGGAAAAGTGTCCCTCCGCTGGCCTCTTCGAATAAACCCTTCTTCGCCTGGATCGCGCCGGTGAAGGCACCTTTGGTATGGCCGAAAAGTTCACTCTCTACCAACGTTTCAGGGATCGCCCCACAATTAAAGGGGATAAAAGCCCGGTCCGCCCTTGGGCTGTTATAATGGATGGCCTTCGCCACCAATTCTTTACCGGTTCCGCTCCCTCCGTAGATGATCACTGTACTGCTTCCAAGGGCAACCTTTTCAATCAGAGAAAAGACCTCCTGCATCTTCTTGCTTTTTCCGATGATGTTGTGAAATTCAAATTTCTTCTTCACTTCCATCCTCAGGAGCCTATTCTCTTTGAGGAGGAGGCTTTCTTTTTGGGCCTTGGAGATATGGATGAGGAGGTCATTGAAGTTAACGGGCTTGGTAATGTAATCATTTGCCCCTATCTTCATGGCCTCCACGGCTGTCTCGATCGATCCATAGGCGGTCATGAGGATGACCATCACCTCGGGTCTCGTTCCTTTGATGGCTTTCAGGAGTTCGAGGCCGTCCATCTCGGGCATCTTCAGGTCGGTCAATACGAGATCGAAGACATCCTTTTCCATCTTCTCAATGGCCTCGAGACCGCTTTGAGCGACTTCTACATCATATCCTCCCATCTTGGAAAGACCTTTTCTAACGACGTCCCGGACAAGGGTTTCATCATCGACGACCAATATTTTCATCGCTTCTGCATCAGACTCCTTTCCGGCGGTATTTTAACCAGAAATGGGTTTTTAAATCAATGGAAAACATTTTTTGAGAATTCTTCATTCCAAGTTTTTCGGCGGAGTGGACCCATTCGGCGGCGCACGCTCGGCTCTGAGTTCAATCGAGGGGCTCGGGTTGAAGGCAAGCCCAGACTTTTCAGGCCGGGGAGTCGAAGGGTTGACTGTTTGTCAATTTCTTATTAAATATATCGTTGTAAGAACCCAGGGGAATCCCGGAAAGGGGGCGGTCGTGGAAGACCAAATTCTCATTGTGGATGACGAAAAGATAATCTGCAGTGTCATCGCTCAAAGGCTGACCAGAGAGGGATATTCGTGCGTCACAGCCCAGAACGGGAAGGAAGCCTTCGAATATTTTTGCAGGGGAAATTTTTCTCTGGTCATTTCGGATATCCGGATGCCCGAAAAGGATGGTTTGGAGCTCCTGAGGCTTGTGAAGGCAGTGCGACCGAACATGAAGTTCATCATCATGACCGCCTATGCAGAGATCGATGTCGCCGTTGAAGCGATGCACCTGGGAGCGAATGACCTCCTCCTCAAGCCCTTCGAATTGGAGCTTGTCGTCTTCAGCGTGAAAAAAGCCCTTGAGCAGAAGAAGATGGAGGAGGAGCTCGAGTCTTATCACAAAAATCTGAAGAAATTGGTGGCAGAGAGGACCGCGAAGCTTCAAGAGGCTTATCATACGTTGAAGAAAGCCCATCTGGATTCGGTCAAGGTTCTGGCAGAGGCGATCGATGCCAAAGACCCCTACACACGAGGCCACTCCGACCGGGTGAGGCAGATGAGTTTGCAGATTGCCGCTTCTCTGGGATTTACCGAGGAGAGAATGGAGATTCTGGAATACGGAGCCCTCCTCCATGATATCGGCAAGATTGGGATTAAAGATGAGATTCTCCGGAAACCGGAAGCCCTGAGCGCCGAAGAGTATCAGACGATTCGGGAGCATCCGTTGATCGGCGTAAAGATCGTGGAAGGGGTTGAGTTTTTCAAGGATAAGATCCCCATGATTCGTCATCACCATGAACAATTTGACGGAAAGGGATATCCGGATGGTTTGGCGGGGGAAGCCATTCCCCTTGAGGCGAGGATCATCGCCGTTCCCGATGCTTTCGATGCCATGGCCAGCCTGAGACCCCACCGGAGGACCAGGTCCCTTGAAGACGTCCTTTCGGAAATGGAACAATACGGGGGACGACAATTTGACCCAAGGATTTTGGAAATCTTCCTGCGGGAAAAAGTTTACGGATGTTTGATTCGTTCTCCCTTATCCGGTTCGTTTGCGTAGAGGAAAGATGGTTTTTGTATTGGGGATTGATATCGGGTCAGCTTCATCCAAGGGAATCGTTCTGGGGGATCAAGGCCCCGTGGGTTCTTTTGAGTGCCCTTCAGGGGGGGACTTCAAGCGGACGGCTGAGAGTTTGAGAAGGGAGCTGCTTTCCCGGGCCGGGATCTCGGCCAGTGATATTTCTCGAACGATCGCGACCGGATTTGGCTCAAAACTGGTCACTTTTGCGGATGACGTCAAGCCGGATATCGTCTGCCAGGCCGAGGGGGTTGCTTCCGTTTTTCTTTCTGTGAGGACCGTCATCGATGTGGGAGATCTTTACACCAAGGTTCTCCGCGTTGATGGAACGGGAGCCGTCCATCGTTTTCTGTTAAGCGGAAAGTGCGCTGGCGGGAGCGGCAGAATCCTTCAGGTCATTGCTAATGTTCTCCGGCTCAAGGTAGAGGAGATCGGCGAGTTGTCTTTGAAATCAAAAAAGAGAGTTGAGTTTAACACGGGGTGTGCCGTTTTTGCCGAGTCAGAGGCCATCTCCCGGCTCTCCCAGGAGGTCGCCCAAGAAGACCTTCTGGCAGGCATCCATAGAGCTCTTGCGGCCCAGATCAACAGTCTGGCGGAGAGATTAGGCGTGGAACAGGACGTGGCCATGGTCGGCGGCGGCGCAAGAGACGTAGGTCTTGTCCATGCCTTAAGGGAGGCGAGAGGCCATGACATTCTCGTGCCGCCCGAGCCTCATATGACGGCTGCATTGGGAGCGGCGCTGATCGCCATGGAAAGCTTAGCAGGCCGGTGAAAAACGCCCATCTGCTGCGATCCGGTCCGCTCACCTTCTCGCGGGCATGCCAAGAAGTTGTGACTTATTCGTCACAACGTCACCCCCTTATCCTTCCCCGTATCAAAGCACGGGGCAGGTTTGTTGCCGCAGGGTGTAGGGAACGGTTTCAAACCGTTCCCGATGAAAGATTTCGGGAGCCTGGCATCTGGGCATTTTTGACCAGCCCGGAAAGAATAACTTTTTAAACGACCTGCTTAGAGCAATAAGATTGAAACATAAGGCCAAATCATTGTATATTTCTCTTAGTCAGTCGACGCATATACCCCTTTAAAGATCGGACGCATTCAACGGATAGATTGTAAAAAGGAGATGCTCGATGAGCAGAAAACAGGGCAGCATTTTTGAAACGGTGGAAGCCTATTACGGGGATTACGGGGTCAGGGCAAGGGAGCTGAAGAAGGAGGGGAAACAATTTATCGGCTATATCTGTTCCTTTGTTCCTCTGGAAATGATCTCCGCTTCCGGCTGTATCCCTTTTCGGGTGAGAGGGAATGTTCATGAGCCTATTACAAAAGGGGATACCCTTCTCGAAACCATTGTGTGCCCTTATTACCGGAGCATCTTCGACCTCTCGGTAAAGGGAAAATATGACTTTCTCTCTGGATTGGTCATCCCTCACGGATGCGACAGCATGGTGCGGAGTTTCGCCACCTGGAGTTATTCTCTGCCTTATTCCTATTTTCACTTTGTCAACATTCCAACGGTTTGTGTCGAATCGTCCTTTGAATTCTTCGACGCAGAGCTAAACACCTTCAGGAAAAGTCTGGAGAAGTTTACCGGAAGAGCGATCACGGACGCGGATCTAAAAGAAGCCATCCGAATCCATAATGAAAGCAGGGACAAGGTCAGAGCTCTCTATGAATTCAGAAAGGCAGATCCGCCTCTCCTCTCGGGAAGGGAATTAACGATGGTGCTCACGGTCGGATCCAGTCTGCCCATTGCCGAAGCCAATCGATTGTTGGATCAGGTCTTGGCGGAAATCGGGAAAAGAGGGAAATCCCCTCTTCAGAAAGGTCCCCGTATATTCATTGACGGCGCCTGCCTCGATAACATTGAATTGATCAAGCTCGTGGAAGAACTCGGGGGCAATGTGGTGGCGGATACGATATGCAACGGGGCCAGGGATCACTTTCCGAAGACGGATGAAGGGGGAGATCCCATCGATGCGCTGAGCCGGCGGTATTTGGAGAGAATCAATTGCCCCAAGACGTACAGGGAGAACAAGACGGGGACCTTTGAAGGAGATATGGCCTCCCGATTTGGCGATATCGGAGCCTATACGAAGGAGTTTAAGGTGGAAGGCGCCATTCTTTACGTCTACAAATATTGTGACCCTTTCGGCTTTGAAGTCCCCGCACGAAAAGCCTACTACCAATCCATCGCATGTCCCCCTTCTTTGCCTGGAGGATGTCTATTCTGCGGGGACGATGGGTCAACTCCGGACGAGGATTCAGGCCTTTTTGGAGATGATCGGCTGAAAAGGGTAAAGGAGGATGAAGTCATGGCTGAGGAACAAAAAGAAGCAAAACCAAAAAAGAGGATGACGGCAACCCAGGCCGCTGCTTCCATCGGTCCCATGGTCAAGGAGTTTATTACGGGTACCCTTCGGGCACGGGCAGAGGGAAAACAGAAATTAGCCTATACCTTTATCGTCTGCCATCATGAGGAGATCTTCCGGGCCATGGATGTCATCCCTTTGTGGACAGAGAATTTTGCCGGTATCTGCGGGGCAAAGAGAGACGCGGAAAGATTCCTTCAGAGAGCGGAGTCTCTGGGCCTTTCCCGCTCTTTGTGCACCTATGCCCTTTGCGGGATCGGTTTTGACCAATGGAGGGAAGAATTGGGCCAGATGCCTCCGGATGCTCCGTGGGGGGGACAGGCAAGGCCTGACTTCATGATATCCAGCGGGCAGATCCTCTGTGATCCGAGATCCAAGTGGTATCAGGCCTCCCAGCAGTTTATGCCCGATGTGCCCATCTACAATATAGACCTTCCCTATCCTCTGTTTCAGAGGGATCGAGATCACCGGGACGTCTGGGGCTACTACCACAAGTATATCGTCAAGCAATTGCGCGGGCTGGTGGCCTTTCTCGAAGAGCAGACTGGAAAGAAGATGGATTATGATCGCCTCAGAGAGTTGGTTGATCTGAGCGATCGAACCTGGAACCTGATCGAAGAAACCTATAGCCTCCGAAAGGCTGTCCCTTGCCCCATGGGGACAGGCGATGCCATGAATACCATGGTGCCCATCAACTTTATGATGGCCACCCAGAAGGCTTATGATTTTTTTGCAGACCTCAAAAAGGAATTAGAGGAAAAAATCGCCAAGGGAGAAGGAGAGGTTCAGGAAGAGAAATACAGACTCATGTGGGGAGGCGGATTGCCTTCCTGGTTTGCCCTGACCGATTTCAATTACTTCAACAGCAAGGGGGCTTCGTTCCCTGTGGAAACGACCTATCGCATGGTTGCTCCCCTCGACGAGATGGAACTCCCGGAGACAAAGGATCCCATTGAGCACCTCGCATGGAGATGGCTCGGATACTGGACGTTCTGGTACGATCGGGCCAAGAAACGGCCGGGATCAGAACCCGATGTGGAACGCCTCATCCACTGGATCGAAGAATACAAGATTGATGGAATCGTGATGCACGAAGCCTTTTCGTGTCGAACCTGGCATGTGGGCCTCATTTGGCAGTTGCATCAACTGGCGAAAATATACAAACCCATCCCTGTCTTTGTCATCGGAAAGGATGGAAAGAAGGAAAAGGTTTACAGAGAATTCCTTCGTTGATTTTGGAAAGTGATATCATTGATATCACCTCCTATTCGGAAGAAGATACAAGGAATAAGATTGATGCCTTCATCGAAACCCTGGAATCCAATCGATTAAGCAAGGCAGCCTGACTCTGGATCGCCGAGAACCGAACAAGATCTGCGATCACAAATTCTAAAATGCAAATTTCAGATTCCAAGTAAATTCCAATTTCCAATTCCAAGTGACCGAAAGATTATCTGAGATCTTCAATTTTGGTCATTCCTGCCTGCGCGAACCCTGCCTTGCGGACGAAGGCAGGTGCTTGGTATTCGGTGCTTCCAGATTGACTTCAAAGCGACGGATAACAGGAAGGTCTCCCCTCTGAATCCGAGGTTGAATTGAAGCCGTATTTTGCGGGCATTGATGTCGGTTCGACGATGACGAAGGCGGTGATTCTGAATCATGGGATCATCGCTTCGATCATCGGCCCTACAGGTCCGGAGCAGCGCCGGCTCGCGAACAAGGTCATGGAAGCGGCACTTAGGAAGGCGGCTCTACCGTTCCAGGCCATCACCTACATTGTCGCTACGGGTTACGGCAGGATCAACGTCCCGTTTGCCGATAAGCAGTTCACAGAGATCACGTGTCATGCCAAGGGCATCATCCATCTTTTCCCTGAAGCCAGGACCGTCATTGATATCGGAGGTCAGGATGTTAAGGCAATCAGGATAGACGCTAACGGCAAGACCGTTGATTTTGTGATGAATGACAAGTGCGCAGCCGGTAGCGGCCGATTTATAGAAGTGATTGCCGATACCCTCGGGGTCTCTCTGGATGAAGTGGGCGACTTATCTCTGCAAAGCAAGAATCCCGCAAAGATAAGCAACATCTGCACCCTATGGGCCCAGCAAGAGGTCGCAGCCAGTTTGGCACAAGGGGTACCCATTTCTGATCTGCTTGCGGGGGTCCATCATTCACTCGCAGACAGGATCGGCAGAATGGTCAACAGGTTAAGGGTGGAGGAGGCGATTATTCTGACAGGGGGAGGTGCCAAGAATAAGGGTCTCCTGAGAGCCCTTTCCGAACAATTGGGCCATGAGATTCTGGTGCCCGAAGAGCCTTTGATCACCGGAGCCCTGGGTGCTGCTCTGCTGGGAAAAGAGATCGTGGAAAAGGCCGAGACAGAACAATACCTCCGCTAAAAACAAAAGAACGAATCTTAGAGCAAATCGAAATCCTTTGACGCACTCCATTTTGCCTTTTTTTTCTTGACAAAAAATGAATATTTGTTAGACTTTTTGGTCTAAAGAATTAAGAGGGGGAATCAGATCTTGGGGGAAAGGGGGTGAGACAATAATGAAAAAAGGGTTGATTAGTATGGGAATCCTCGCAGGTTTCCTGCTCTCCATCCTGATGGTGAGTGGTGCTTTTGCTGCTAAAGACGTGATCACCTTTGATGTTCCTCAGGGAAAGGTGACATTCCACCACAAGAAGCATGCCGAAACGCTGAAGATCGATTGCATAAAATGCCATCATACCTGGAAGAAGGGCGAGACAACGGGAAAGTTGTGCGTAGACTGCCATAAGGACAAGGACGAGGGAAAGACTCTTTCGGCAAAGAATGCGTTCCATCAGGATTGCTACAAGGGTTGCCATACCGAGGCCAAGAAAGCCAGCAAACCTGCCGGGCCGACAGTGTGCACCCAGTGCCACGTGAAGGCGAAGTAGTAAGCTGAAATTTTCTGTCGCCTGCGAACAGGCAAATTGAAAAGGGGTAGTTCCAAAAAGGAGCTACCCCTTTTTGCTTGACAGTAGATAAAAGGATATGTTAAATATTTCAAGTACTTCCCTGCCAGTCATATTTCACTTCAGGCCGGATTAAAATTTGTCTGTGATAATAGGATCGATCAAAGGATACTATGAAAGAATCGAAAGACGCAGCTAAAGTGAAAGAAAGCGGATTCCTTTCCATCATCTATGACCTTTTCCGGTCACTCAAACTTACCATTTCTCTCCTCATTCTACTTGCCATCCTTTCCATCATCGGCACGCTGATCACACAGAATGCCACCCGTCCGGAATATATTCAGCGATACGGGATCGGCCTGTATGAGGTGTTGAACTTTTTCAACCTCTTCGATATGTACCATTCCTGGTGGTTCAGCGCCATTCTCTTGCTCCTCGTGATCAATTTGATCACCTGCTCTGTCCATCGCCTCCCGGGGATCCTGAGCCAGATTTCTCGCGGAGTCAGGAGAATTGGAAGATTAGATGCTCAAGACCCTTCCTTATGTGGAGAAGATCCGAATTCAGAATCCGACAAAGAAGGAGGAGGATATCCAGTCTTCCTTGAAGAAATGGTTTAAGAACTGGGAGACGGATCGAGACAGAAACAGCCATCACGCTCTTCTCAGAAAAGGGAAGGTTCTCCAGATTGGGGGTCCCCATCACCCATTTAAGCATTCTGATCATCCTGATCGGAGGAATTCTTGGGTTCCCTCTACGGATTCAAAGGATCATGTCAATATCCTGGAAGGGGAAACGGTGGATCAGATTTTTCTGAGGACAAAAGATGAGAGAGATCTCCAAGCCGCTTGATTTCTCCGTGCGATGCGATGATTTCAAGATCACCTATTACGACCTTCCCGGGAAGAAAAGAAAAACATGTAAAGGAATATACAAGCCTCATCACGATTCTTGAAAACGGAAAAGAGGTTTTGAAAAAGACCGTTCAGGTCAATCATCCCCTTCACTATAAAGGGTTGGCTTTCTATCAAGCCAATTATGGAGCCATTCACGATGTCACCTTGGGAATTCAGTGGAAGGATAAAAAGGAAAAGACAACTTTTAAAGTCCTTGAGGGAAATACGGTTCCGGTCCCGAATATCCAATGACTTGATTCGGGTACTGCAATATGAACACTCAAGTCCACAACTTCGGGGAAGGAGTTCAGGTGGTCCTGTTCAAGCCCAACCAGGAACCACGCCCCTTTTGGTTATTGAAAGCCTTTCCGAAATTTGACGAGCAGAGGAAGGATGAGTTCGTCCTCACCTTTGAAGGGGATGCTCCAAGGGAATATACGGGACTTTCGGTGACGAAAGATCCTGGAGTCTGGGTGGTCTGGATCGGGTGCGGCCTGATGATTTTCGGCTTCATTGTCTCCTTCTTCTTCTCCCATCAGAGGGTTTGGGTAAGAATTCCAAAAAGCCCGGCAGGAGAGATTGTTTTGGCCGGTTCCGCCAACAAGAACCGGGTAGGTTTTGAAAAGACCTTTGGTGAATTGGTGGAGGAGATTCGTAAAGGAGGTTCGGAGTTCGGAGCTAAAGAGTTATCCATTTTTTGGGAAATTACGAATCCTCGAAGCGGTTATGAAACGCTGAGTTTACCCAGCCCATCCTCCCCGCTGGACGCGAGAAGATTTGCCCGAAAGGGAAAAGACCTTGCCTTTTTTGGAAATGCGGTGCAATATATTCGAAACCATCTACTTTAACCCCTCACCCTATCCCTCCCCCCTTGCTTGCCTGCCCAGCCCTCGGTCGGGACCGGGGCCGGTAGGCAGAAGGGAGTGGGGAAAGATGAGAGGGAAGGGAGGAGCTATGAACAAGGCTGAGCTCATTACGAAGGTTTCAGAGAAGGCGAACGTGACACAAAAGGTCGCCAAGGTCATTGTCGACACCCTTTTTGACGGGATGAAGGAAAGTCTCGAGAAGGGGGAACGAATCGAGATCAGAGGATTTGGAAGCTTTGTGGTGAGAAATTACGGTGGCTACAAAGGCCGAAACCCGAAGACCGGGGAGATCGTAGATGTCCCTCCGAAGAAGCTCCCTTTCTTTAAGGTTGGAAAAGAACTGAAAGAGATGGTGAACACACCGGGTGAAGGTTAACACGTTCCGAGAAATCCGGTTATTGACTACTCAAGGCTCTTCCAGTACCGTTTCTGTATTTCCTTCAATTGAAGGAGGGATTTCTCGATTCGGGGATAATCCACTTTCTCTTTTTCGAGCAGGTCGTCTCTTCTCGAGAGGAGAGGCCTGAGAAAGCTCTTCCAAGACGGCCTTCACAGACCGTCTCTGGCTCGCCACATTGTAGCCACCCTCAAGGGTGAGCACCAGTTTTCCTTGAGCAGTGGCTCCTGCGATCTCCATCAGGATTTGCGTCATCCTTGCGTATCCCTTTTCCGATACGTCCATTCCACCCAGGGGATCGTTGTAATGGGTGTCAAACCCGGCTGATACCAAGATCAGCTGGGGTTGGTATTCCAGGGCAATGGGCTTGAGCAATTTTTCGAAAATGTTTCCATAATCCGCATCACCCGCTCCTGTCGGGAGAGGGACGTTCACGGTGAACCCCTCCCCCTTCCCTTTGCCTACCTCCGTTGCCCCCCCTGTCCCTGGATAGAAGAAGCCATAGCGATGAGTGGAGAAATAGAGGACCTGGGGATCTTCATAGAAGGAATCCTGGGTTCCATTGCCGTGGTGGACATCCCAGTCCACGATTAAAATCCTCTGTAGAGAGAAATTCTGGAGGGCATATCGAGCGCCGATCGCAACATTGTTGAAGAGACAGAATCCCATGGCCCTGTCCTTCTCAGCATGATGGCCCGGAGGTCGCACCAGCGCAAACCCGTTATTGAGTTTCTCCTGCATCACAACCTTGATCAACTCCAGGAGGCCTCCGGCAGCCCACAGGGCAGTCTCGTACGACTTTGCACACGTGGAGGTGTCCATGTCGAGTCGGACAGAGGGCTTGCCCGCCGTTGAGGCAACGAGATCGACATAAGCAGGAGAGTGGATCATCTCTATCTCCTCGCGGGTGGCCAGGCGGGGCTTCACCTTCCCCAGGGGCCGCCCCTTCATTTCCTCCTCCTCAAGCATGTGATAAATCTCCTGAAGTCGCTCCGGACTCTCCGGATGACCAGGGTCCATCACGTGCTCCAAATACCTCCGATCCTTAACAACCCCCGTTCGGTTCATCTAATCTCCCCATGCTTCAAAGAAAAAGATAATTTTCTCAAAGGATTTAACTCAGCCTATCTTTTTTGTCATTTCTTGTCAAGATGACCGATTTTACTAAGTCTTATTCTTACCGGAGGATGACCTTAACCATTCTGAGCAAAATCGGGGGATACAACATCCTTCGGTGAATCGCTCCGTCAGTAACAAACCTATCCTAAGGGGTCAAAAGATAAGAGAAATAGGTCGCAACCCCTCGCTTTCAGGCGGAGGGGTTCTATGAAAAGCCCCCGTGTGGCAAGGGCATAAAATACTTTTGACATTTTTATGCAAATTTAGTAAACGATTACGGATATTCAGAAGTTCGACGTTTTAGAGGTTACGGTAAGGATGCCCTTTAGCAAAGGGCCAGGTCATCGATGGTTTTTCCCCCGCAGGCCGGGGAAATTTCCTTTTCCTTTATCTGAAGATATCGGACCCACCGTGGGTGGCCTGCGATATTATGACTCCGGGAGCAGGGTGGAACCAGGTGAGTGTAAAGACGAAGTGCCGTTTTGGATCACCATTGGTCGAAATCCAAAGATCTCCGGAAGAACATACGCTTACGATTATCCGGATGCGAATACCGGAAACAATATCGCCGGGAGAACGATGAATTATCTAATTCGTTGTCCACGTTAGGATTAGGGGAACGGAAAATCGGATGGGGGGAGAAAGAGGGTTAGGCTTTCTCCATCTTTTGGGCCGCAACAAACAGTATTGGTCTTGAAGAATGCCCTTATTTTTTTGGGATCGGTCAGAATTGAAGCAGAGCGCAAATAAGAGGAGGAGGAAAGTGAAGACAACAAGAATTTTTGCAATGATGGCTGCAGCGGTTTTGATCATGGTGTGGTCTCACATGATTTTTGCCGAGGAGAAGTCCATTGCACTGCCAGTAAGAACAAAGGTTGAGAAGTTGGGTTCAGGGCACTTCAAGTTCAAACTTCCAAGTGGGCGGATTGTGGAGGTGAAAGGCTATTCGAAAGGCAGTGGTACGACGGCTTTGATTGGCGATTCCAGAATATATGATCGCACGGGAAAATTGATAGCTTCGGCAAAACAGGGGATGCTGAAAGGCGGCCCGACACCTAAAGAGTTTATAAAAGAGAGCAAAAATTCTGTGAAGATTGACGATGACGTAATATGGCTCCCTGCCACGATCACATTTCAAGCCGTCGAAATGAAGAGGAAGCAGGGTGTGAATGGTTTAAGCCCTCAGCCCGATCCACCGGGCAAGAAATAGAGTGGTAGACCTTTAATGGAAAATAATGGATCATTTGAACCTTTTCGAAAGAGGTTGCCATATACAGGTGAACAGACCTGATGGGAGGTGGAGTTATGAAAACCCCCATATGCGTCAAGCTCGAGACGCCTGGCGGAAGCCTTGCGGAACAAACACATCCTGGAATTGGGGTGACCGCAACCGGGCCTATCCTTGTGAGGTTCAAATCAGTGAAACATGCCAAACCCGGGACGTATGAGGTGAAAGCGATGCTCCTGACCAAAGAATGCAGGGAGCCGTTGAAGCAGGCGAAGGCCCCTCTCCGGGTGGAACGGGTGATCGTTAGAGCGCCATAGGCGTTCTAGAAAGGAACCCGGGAAGGTGCTACCGGGTCATGACGCTTTTCCCAGAAGAAAATCACTTTTGCTTTGAGACGATAAAAGAAGTAAAATGGCCTGAAAGGTTATGCGGGCCCGTCCGCGTGTCAGCGACCGAAGAGCATGAAGTTTTGGGATCATGCGCTGCGCTTCCCTGCTGAATGCAGCACATCATAACCAGAGAGATGCCTGCCAATCTCACCCCCCAATACTTAGACGCAGAGCTCAAGTTCAAGCAAGCGAAGACCACCCCGGAGAAGATAAAAGCTCTCGAAGTCATGATGGCCGTCATCCCAAAGCATAAGGGGACGGAGAGACTTCGCGGACAGCTCAAGAGCCGGATGGCTAAATTAAAGGAGGAACTCCAGAGGAAACCTGCTGTCGGAAAGGCAGAGCAGGCCTACAACATTAAGAGAGAGGGAGCCGCTCAGGTTGTTCTTTTGGGGCTTCCCAATTCCGGCAAATCAAGCGTTTTTTCCCGAATCACCCATGCCTCTTCCGAGGTGGCCGACTACCCGTTCACCACACAGAAACCCATCCCCGGAATGATGACGTTTGAAAATCTGCAGATTCAGCTGGTGGACACTCCACCGGTTCAAATGGATCATATCGAACCCGGATTCCCAAACCTCATCCGAAGCGCGGATGGTCTTCTTTTCCTGGTTGACCTGACCGAAGATCCGATCTTCCAGATGGAGATCCTCCTGGAGGAATTGAATAGAATGAAAATAAGGGTGGCCGGGAAAGGACCCCGCCCCTTCCCGGATGCGGGATGGATCTCTCTTCGAGCGCTCCTTGTCGGAAACAAATGTGAGATTAAAAACACCATGGAGGCCTACCGGAGATTTGAGGACCATTTTCGAGACGCCTTTCCCATCCTGCCTATTTCCGTCGAGGGAGGAATGAATCTTGACGAATTGAGGAAAGAGATTTATCAAATCCTGAACATCCTCCGGGTCTATACCAAAACCCCGGGAAAAGAAGCAGATCGGACGGAACCTGTTATTCTGAAAAAGGGGAGCACGGTGGAAGAGGTCGCCCTCTCCGTTCACAAGGATTTTGTTGCCAATCTTCGATATGCAAAGGTCTGGGGGTCTGGAAAATTTGACGGCCAGAGGGTGAAGCGGAATTATGTCGTGAACGAGGGGGATGTGATCGAGCTACATCTCTAACAGGCTGCTGAAAAAAGCCCATCTGCGGCGTTCCCCTCATCCTTCGTCGTTGCGGCGTACCTCGAAGTACGCCTCACTCCTCAGGATTTTGGGCGCCTTGCATCTGGGCATTCTTGAGCAGCCTGCAAAGAATGACTTTTCCGGCAAACTGCTGATGCCTCGTGGAATATCGGAATCATGGAGCATTGGAATAGTGAATTTAGAAAAGTTAGAATTGAGGTGTTACTATTCCAGTCATCCAACACGCCATCATCCCATGGCTAATAAAACAACGAATCTTGTGACTCGGAGACTTTTTTTAAGACTTCTTTTGGGGCTTCCCCTACTCTCTCCTTTTCGCCTCCATGTTCCGGAGACATGGGCCTATCTTCCTTCCCGCCCAGGCAAAGAAAACAGGACCTCCATCGGTCAATTTTTCGAAGGAGAAGAACTTCAGTATGAAATTGGGCTCTGGGTGTTTCAGAAAGTGGCCGTGGGAAAAATAAGCTTCGAGGAAACGGGCAAAAAAGGCCGTTATCTGTCCACCCTTCAGGGGGAGACGTCGAGCGTCCTGGGATTTCCGGCACGTTATCGAATGGACATTTATCGCTCCATCATGGAAGAAATGGACGGGGGGAAACGGCTGCGATCCATTTCCTTCGAAGAAGACGTGAAAATCGGAAGCAAGCGGAGGAGGCGAACCCACTTCCTCGATTACCAGAAGCGAAAATGGATTCAAATCAGGCAAAGAAATGACGGTCCCAAGACAAGGGAAGAAACGGAGATCCCTCCGGGGATGGTCTACGACGATTTCGTCACCGCCACTTATAACTTCCGTTATGGCGCTTACGGGGAGATTGAGAGAGGGAAAACGTACAGGGTAGCTACTTTTCCAAAAAAAGGGGCGACCAGTTATGAAGTGAGAGTGGCTTCCAGAGAGGAGGAAGAGAAGAAAAGGAAATCTGAGAGATCGAAGGAGGGTAAAGAATTTCTTCTTAAACTCCTTCTGGATGCAGAACTCACCCATTCCAAAGAGGGTCTGATTGAGGGGTGGTTATCGAAAGAGCTCTATCCCGTTGAAGGGAAGATCAAGGATGTGATCTTCTTCGGGGACGTGAAAGGAACGCTGATTAAGAAGATTTAATTCCGGGTGTGGATCTTAAAATCATTAACTTAGATCGGCGGACCCAAGCCTTCTACTCCAGGATCGCCCGCCTCCCTTCGACGATCTTCGACTTCTCTTTCTTCAGCCTGCAAAACCTAACCCATCTCAGCGAGAGCGGATAGGCAACGACACTGAGGAGACTGCAGAGAATCAAGGAGCCGATCAGAAAAGACATCAGGAGCCCCCATTGGGAGGTGATAGAACCCCAGAAAATCGAACTCATAAATCCTCGGTCCATTCCCAGTTGAAAAACTTCTTTGAGTGTCGACCACTCCATCCGGAATCCCGTTACCCCCATTCCTACCCATGTGGCCATCATATAAAAGGGAACGAACCACCAGGGGCTATTCGTCCAGACTCCGAGAAGAATGGCCACCCGATTGAAACCGAACAGAAACGCGAAGGCTAAACCCAGGAGGGTGTGAAGGCCTAAGAAAGGCGAGAAACCGAGAAAGATCCCAATGGAATAGGCCAGCGCAGTTCTTTCAGGCGAGTCTTCGATATGCAGAAGTTTCTTAACGAGATCTTTGATAGAAGTCATTCTCCTGTCAGTCAACCTGCCGCCTTATTTCTTAACCTTCCTTCACCGCATATGCAACATGGGGATGCGATGACCGAAATAGAGACACTTGCCCGAAAAGAAACAAAGATCACAAGAGGGTTTCCTTGCCTTGCAGACCGACCTTCCAAATCGGATCAGGTTAAGGTGCAGGGACAAGGACTTTTTCCTTGGGATGAGAGGGCTCATCCATTCATGAGCCTTTTCCGCATCCATCCTGTCTGGAATGAAACCGAGGCGCTTCCCGATCCGAAGGATATGAGTATCCACCGGAAAGGCCTCTCTTCCCAGGCCGAATAATAAAAGACAGTGAAGCGTTTTAGGACCGACGCCTTTCAGCGGGCCGATCGTGTCCTTGATTTCTTCTGAGTCCATCCTTCTCAAAAAGGAGAGACTCAATTTCCCCTGCCGTTTTTTGATCCAGTGAAGAATTTCACGGATGCGTCTCGCCTTCTGCACAGCCAGCCCACCCTCTCGGATAGCTGAAACGGTCCTTTTCATTTTCGCTTCGAGGACATCCTCCCAGCGGGGAAATCGTGTTTTCAATTTCTGATAAGCTTTGTCTCGATTTTGGTCGGTGGTATTCTGGGAAAGAATGGTCTCAATGAGAATATCGACGGGATTACCCGGAGGGGTCCTCCGGGGGATGCCATATTCCTTTTCGAGAAGGAGAGTGATTTTACTTAGCTTCGTCCTTAAAGGCTTACGTTCCAGCCATGACCTTTTTAATCTTCTCACTCAATTTTCCCTTAAGAAAATCCTTCATTCGTTCTTTCACCTTTTCGACAAAACCTTGATAGGTTTCGTTTCCTTCCAGTACTTGTACGTAAATTTCCCCAAGCTCCGGATAGCGCTTCAGGGTTCCGTAGGCCAATTTCGTAAAACGAAAAACGATATGAGAGAGAGCAAGCGCCCATTTCAGGTTCTCGCAGATGTCCAGATGAACGGCCTTTTGATAAAAATCAGAAGGAACGATTCCTTCTTTTTTCCATTCCAGGATCGATTCGGCAGCCAGCATTCCGCTCCGAACGGCATAGTAGATTCCCTCTCCCTGGAGAGGGTCCATCAGATGGGCTGCATCCCCGACGAGGAGAAACCTTCCCTGCGAGACCTTCTGTCTCTCATCGTAAAAAGAGGGGAGGAGATGGCCCATCACTTTTCCTGGCTCCCCTTCCGGGAGATAGCTTAGTCCTTTGACGAAGGATTTGAAGTAATGGCGGGGGTTCATTTTCTTGGTCTCTCTAAACATTCCGCCGATACCGATGGAGAGCCATTCCTTTTTTGGGAATACCCAACCATATCCGTTCGGAACGCTCCCGAAATCCAGGTGGACGAACTTAAGCTCCTCTTTCGGAAAAGGAATGGATGAGTTGAAGGGAGTCTCGCTCTCGACGGCAATCCCGTATCCGCCGTTCTTCTGCGGCCGCAAGGATAAAAACCTGGCCACCATGCTTTCTGATCCATCTGCTCCGATCAGGACCTGGCAGCGGAATTTCATCCCACTGGCCAATTCTACGTTCACCCCATCGGCCCTTTCTCCGACTTTGGTCACCTTCTCCCCGTCCAGTACCTTCGTGCCAGCCTCCAGCGCCCTGTTGATGAGAAAATGATCAAAACGATCCCTCATGACCAGAAATGCGATTGGGTTTCTAGATTCGATGAAAAAGGGATCTTCCGAACAATAGGTGAATTTTGCTCCATAGATGGTGTTCTCAATGACCGGACTCAGATCAAAGCCGAGCAAGCGAACCGTTTTGGCGGAAAGGCAACCCCCGCAGGGTTTGTATCTGGGGAGCCGTTCCTTCTCGATCAGGAGCGTTTTCACCCCGGCCTCGGCACAAAGCCTTGCCGCCGTTGATCCCCCCGGCCCTCCGCCCACGACAATGACATCATAGTCCGGATTCATGTCCATGATTCTAAGCTAATTTGAGCAAAATTACCACGAAATCCAGATTTGTCAACACTCTCATTTTATCATCTGAGCAACATATTCGCCGATGGCAGGGGCAGCCGTCAGCCCCGGAGACTCAATCCCCAGGAGATGGACCCTCCCCTTCTCTTGCTTCTGTATCACAAAATCTTCTTGCAATTCGCCGTGATAGTAGACCTTCGGGCGATTGCCCGAATAGCCTGGATAGATCTTGTGGGCGTTAAAATCAGGGATCAAGGTGAGGGCCCCTTTCTCGAATTCTTCACGGGGCGTCGTCACCTCATAATCCTCTTTATTCCTTGCTTTGATACCCGAAGGGCCGATCAGGGTTTCTTCTCCAAGCGTCCGAGTCAGGTGGATTCCAAGCGTGTGGGGAGAATCAGGAACAGGATAGACCAGCCCTCGGATGATCTCTTCGGTCGTATTATAATAATCCCCCTTGTGGGGAGTGATTACGTATCCCTCGAGGCCGCACATCGCTGCGATGGTGTCGCTGTGAAGGCCTGCGGCGTTGATGATGATCTCCGTCTCCATTTTACCCCGGGTCGTGGTGAGGGTATTATGATCGTCAACGGATAGGGCCTTGCATTGCTTTACGACCGTTACCCCCGATTCTTTCAGGGCCCTTTCGATCATTCTCATGTAGCCGGCCATGTCAAGAATTCCGGTTTCAGGAGAGCAGAGGGCGGCTAAGCACCTCACCCTGGGCTCGATCTTTTGAGCCTCGGCCCCATCGATGAGCCTCAAATTTTCCACGCCGTTTTCATCCCCTCGCTTCTTAAGGTCCTCCAGTGCCTTCAATTCGGCATGAACCAGGGCGACGATGAGCTTGCCGCATTTTCGATGGGGGATGTCGTGGTTCTTCAGGAATTCATAGGTCAAATGGCGGCCTCGAACACATAATCGGGCCTTGAGGGACCCCTGAGGATAATAGATGCCTCCATGAATGACGCCGCTGTTTCGTGTGCTCGTGTGTTCCCCTAAGGCCTTCTCCTTTTCCAGGAGAAAAACTTCTTTTCCCCCTTGCGCCAAACGATAGGCGATGCAGCATCCGACGATGCCACCGCCGATCACAGCAATCCCCATGGATTGTTTCCTTTCAAGAAATGAATTGTGGCTGGTTAGCTATCCTCGAACAATAAGAATCACAACAGTTCCCGTCTTCCCCTAAATTTATATCATAACTCTCTGGATCATTTATATCATTTTTTGTTTTTCGGCCTAAACATGGACACCTGCGAACCTATTCAAGGGTCAAGGCATGTTGTTCAAGGTGATCAAATCCCTCAGTGATGAGTTCGAGTAATCTAAATGTAACCTCAAGGGCAAATTTTCTCAGCATAATTATGAAATCCCCCTTTATCCCCCTTTGCCAAAAGGGGGATGAGAATACCCGAGACTGAGGGGGCTACTGTTCAAGACTATCCCTCATTGGAAAAGGAGGATTCGTCAGGTATAATAATAGAATTATGAAAGAAACGGCCTGCCTTGTCAGTCTGGGATGTCCGAAGAACCTCGTCGATTCCGAAGTGATGCTTGGCCTGCTTTCGAAAGAAGGCCATCCTTTGACGACCGATCCTTTGAAGGCTGAAATAATCATCGTCAACACGTGCTCCTTTATTGAGGAGTCGACGAAAGAGGCCGTTGAAACCATTCTTCAACTCTCCCGTCTCAAGAAGGAAGGCCGCTGCCGTCTTCTGATCGTTTCCGGATGTCTTCCCCAGCGATATGGGAAAGTGTTGGAAAAAGAATTGCCCGAGGTGGACCTCTTCGTCGGCACCGGGGCGTTTCAAAACCTTCCCAAATTGTTGTCCCAGAAACAGAAACGGAAGAGTTACGTTCCCAAATCCGGTTTTCTCTATAATGATAAGACACCTCGCATTCTCTCGACCCCTCCTTTTATCGCTTACCTGAAGATTGCGGAGGGCTGTTCGAATACATGCACCTTTTGCACCGTTCCGAAGATCAGGGGCAGATATCAAAGCAGAAAGCTCCGATCCATTCTGGAGGAGGCCAGAAGGCTTGCGGATCAAGGAGTTCAGGAACTCATCCTGATCGCCCAGGATACGACGGGTTACGGAAGAGACCTCCGGGATGGAACCAATTTGGAAAAGCTCCTGAAATCCCTCGTCAGGGTGGATGGGCTTCGCTGGATTCGAATGCTCTATTCCTACCCCAGGGCAGACCATTTCACGGACGGGCTTCTTGAACTCATCGCCCGGGAAGAAAAGATCTGTCCTTATCTTGACCTCCCCCTGCAGCATATCGATGACGAAATCCTTAAACGGATGGGGCGAAGAACAAAGGGTGAAGAGATTCGGAATCTCTTCAAGAAGATTAGAGCCTTTGTTCCGGAAGTCAGCTTGCGTTCCTCATTGATCGTAGGCTTTCCGGGGGAAAAGGAAAGTCAATTCAAGGCCCTCCTGGATTTTGTGGAGGAGGCTCAGTTCGATCATGTCGGCGCCTTCAAATATTCTCCTGAAGAGGGAACGCCTGCTTCCCGACTTCCCCACCCCATTCCGGAGAGCGTGAGAGAGGAGCGTCTCAGAACCCTGATGCAGATTCAGAAAAAGATCTCTCTCAAAAAATACAAGAAGATGGTCGGCCAGAAGAAGGTGGTTCTGGTCGAGGGGCCGCAGCAGGGACGGGGAATTCTCAGGGGGAGACTTCAAACCCAGGCTCCTGAGATTGATGGCTCCGTTCTCTTGAATGGAAAAGCGAAACCCGGCAACTGGGTGGAAGCCCGAATCACCCAGGCCCTCCCTTACGACCTGGTCGCCCAGATCGAGAAAGTCCTGCCTTGAATCTTTAGATACCAGACTGGAATAAATGACCCATCCTATCGGAAGCGGTGTATGTCTAGCGAACGGGGAAATGACACTTGACACAATCAATCAAGAAGACCCTTCCCGCGGGTGACCGTTCCTCGTTCCACCATCTTCATGTGATGCCACCGCTGTAACTCCTTTTGAACCAATAGGATCCTTCCCGCCTTCCAAGGGATATTCCCCCGAAGCCACATGCGGAAACTGCCTTTTCCCTTGACGGATATGGCAAAATGGGTTAGTTTGGAAAGTCTTAAGAAGTTATTAAATCTTAATGAGATTCATATCATAGACAAGGTTGCCTCGGAGCGGAGAAGATGGACGAGACGAGTGAACTGATCCAGCAGAGGATCAAGAAACTGGAGGCCCTGAGAAAGGACGCAATCGATCCTTATCCAAATGATTTCAGGGTGACCCATACCTCCAGAGACCTTCACGGGACCTATGGCTCGCTCTCTGATGAGGAGTTGAAATCAGTCGAAGAGACCTTCTGCCTCGCGGGTCGGATCATGGCCCTCCGTAACTTCGGGAAGGCCAGCTTTATCCAAATCCAGGACCGAAAGGGGAGAATCCAGGCTTACCTGCGAAAGGATTTTGTCGGCGATGCCGCTTTTCAACTTTTTAAAACACTCGATCTCGGAGATTTTATCGGGGTCGAGGGAAAAATCTTTCGGACGAAGACGGGTGAACTCACCCTCCAGGCTCAGAACTTCAAGCTTCTCGTGAAGTCTCTTCGGCCTCTTCCCGAGAAATGGCACGGTTTGACCGACATCGAAGCCCGTTATCGTCAACGTTATTTAGATCTGATTGTGAATCCCAGGGTCAAAGAGATTTTCCTCACGCGGAGCCAAGGCCATTCAAATGATTCGAGACTTCTTTACCCGCCGGGAATATACGGAGGTGGAGACTCCGATGCTTCACCCGATTCCCGGAGGCGCGACTGCCAAGCCTTTTAAGACCCACCATAATGCCCTCGACATGGAACTCTATCTGCGAGTCGCTCCCGAACTCTTCCTCAAACGATTAGTGATCGGAGGACTCGAAAGGATCTTCGAGATCAATCGCTGTTTTCGGAACGAAGGGATCTCCACGCTGCACAATCCCGAATTCACCATGCTCGAGTTCTACCAGAGTTATGCGACCTTTGAAGAGATGATCAAAATGACGGAGGAGCTTCTCTCCTCCATTGTCAAAGAAATTCATGGCGGACTCCACCTTCCCTACCAGGGGAGGGAGATCGATTTCACCCCTCCGTGGAGAAGGATCCTCTACAAAGATTCGCTTTTGGAATATGGAAAGGTTGATCCGGTGATCATGAAGGAGCCCTCCCGCGCGATCGAATTAGCCAAGAGCCTCGGCCTTGAACTGAGACGGGGAACCTCCCATGGGAAGGTTCTCGACGATCTCTTTAAGGAACTCGTCGAGCCCCATCTCGTTCAACCGACGTTTGTGACTCATTACCCCACCGAGGTCTCCCCCCTCTCCCGCCGGAACGGGAAGGATCCCGAGGTGGTCGATCGATTCGAGCTCTTCATCGCCGGGCGGGAAATCGCCAACGGTTTCTCTGAATTGAATGACCCTGTGGATCAACGGGAACGCTTTGTCCGGCAGCTGAAGGAGCGTGCCGATGAGGCCGATGCGGTTCTCAACCTCGACGAGGACTTTCTTCGGGCTCTCGAATTCGGAATGCCTCCGACGGCCGGCGAAGGAATTGGGATTGATCGCTGGGTCATGCTCCTCACCGATGCGCCTTCCATCCGAGACGTCATCTTCTTCCCCTTACTTCGAACGGAGAAACCCTAAGGGATTGATCGGGGAATGAAGGGATTCGTTTCTTTGAAGTATTCAGGAGATTGAGGAAAAGGGGATATAACCCAAAATTCCTCAATTCTCAGATTCGGGAACCCATATGAAGTATGAGTGGTTTATCGGCCTGAGGTATCTCAAGGCCAAAAGAAAACAGACCTTCATCTCGATCATCACGATCATCTCCATCGTCGGGGTCGCCGTAGGGGTCATGGCCCTGATCATCGTTCTGGCCGTGATGAGCGGCTTCGAAAAGACCCTCAAGGAAAAAATCCTGGGTACCCAGGCCCACCTCGTTGTGCTAAAGGCCGGTCCGGAAGGCATGGATCATTACGAAGAGGTGTTGAAACAGGTTCAGGAGGTGAAAGGCGTCGTCTCCGCCGCCCCGTTCATTTTCAATCAGGTCATGCTCTCATCAGAAGCCAATGTCACCGGCGGGGTGGTAAAAGGCATCGATCCGGATCGAGTGGGAAAAGTCACCGAATTGGCCCACAACATGAAGACCGGCCGTCTTCAAGACCTGAAGGGAGATGGCGACTTCTCCGGGCATTGTCCTCGGGGTGGAATTAGCGAAGCATCTCGGTGTCTCACTCAACGATGTAATCCAGGTGATCTCCCCTCTCGGGACCATCACCCCCATGGGGATGATGCCCAAGATGAAGCGGTTTCGTGTCGTGGGCATCTTTTACTCGGGAATGTACGAGTATGACAACACCATGGCCTATCTTTCCATCGGAGGGGCCCAGAAGTTCTTCGGCATGGGAGCTCGTGTCACGGGCATCGAGATCAAAACCATCGATCTCTATAAAGTGAAAGAGATCGGCAGGGCGATCCGGAAAAAGCTGGGATTTCCTTTCTGGACCAAGGACTGGATGGAGATGAACAGAAATCTCTTCTCTGCCCTGAGGCTGGAGAAGATCGCCATGTTCATCATTCTCGTCTTGATCGTTTTAGTGGCCGCCTTCAACATCATCTCCACGCTCATCATGGTGGTCATGGAGAAGCATAAGGATATTGCCATTCTAAAATCCATGGGGGCCTCCTCCATGGGGATCTTGAAGATCTTTATCATCGAAGGCGGGGTGATCGGCGTCGTCGGAACATTCATCGGGGCGATGCTCGGGCTTTTGGCTGCCTTCAATTTGGAGAAGATCACAGGGTTTGTTGAAAACTTATTCGGATTTAAGATTCTTGCGAGCGATGTCTACTATATTGATAAACTCCCTTCCCAGGTGAATCCTGTCGATATCACACTGATCGTGATGACGGCGATTCTCATCAGTCTCCTGGCGACCCTGTATCCTTCCTGGAGGGCGTCGAAGCTCGACCCTGCCGAGGCACTGCGATATGAATAAGAAAAAGATGTCTTTGAAGTCAAAGGCCCAGCTCGCCCTCTCGCGGGGGGAATGGAAAAAGGCGCTCGAATGCTTCCGGGGTCATTGCCTCAAGGAACCGAGGGACCTTCGGGCACGGCTCAAGGTAGCCGAACTGCTGGAGCGGTTGGGTCAGAAGGAAGAGGCCGTCCAGATGTTCCGAAAAGTGGCCGAGGGCTATGCTTCGGATGGTTTTATTCTTCAAGCCATCTCCGTCAACAAGATGATCTTAAGGATGAATCCTTCCTCGAAAGACGCGAGTGAACGGTTGGCGCAACTTTATTCGGAAAAAATCAGAGAGGCAAAACCCGCCCGTCCGTTTCCACCACTCCCGCTCTTCCCCGACCTCCAGAAGGAGGAACTCCAATCCTTCCTCTCCTATATCCGGAGCAAAACCTATCCCAAAGACGCCCTGGTCTGCCAAGAGGGAGAAGGAGGGGGATCCCTCTTCGTCATCAGTCGGGGAGAGGTCGCGATTTTCAAGCGGGCGCCGGGGGGGAGAGGGATCCGGGTTGGAAACCTCAAGGATGGGGATTTGTTCGGAGAGTTCGGGTTTTTCATCGATCAAAAAAGACACGCCACCGTCAAGACCATGACCACCTGTGAACTCCTGGAGATCTCCAGAAATGGATTCCGTGAGATGGTCAAGGTTCACCCGAGATTGAATGAGGTGCTCCAGAACCTTTTCAAAGAACGCGTACTGGACAACTTCCTCGCCCTCTCTCCTTTATTCTCTTCCCTCACTTTTGACGAAAGAAGGAAGGTGATGGAGCGGTTTCATCTTCGCCGGGCCCCGGAGGGGACCCTGCTCTTCAAGAGGGGGATCCTTCCGCCTCATCTTTATGGTGAGAAATGGAGAAGTGGAGATCTTTACTCAAAACGGTCGCGGGAAAAAAGTAAGATTGGCACTCCTGCAAAGCGGAAATATTTTCGGTGAGATCGGGCTTCTCTTCGACAGGCCCCGGATGGCCAGTGCGAGGACCACCCGTCCTACAAAATTGTTTGAAATCACCCAGGAGGATTTTAAAGCCTGCCTTCTCCAAATCCCCAGCCTTCGGGTGAAACTCAAAGCTGTTTCTCTGAAGCGCCTCTCTCGGACGAAGGAACTTCTTTCCCAAGAAGCCATTCAAAAGGCGAGGGAGGCGATGGTTTGAAAGAATTGGTTGAAGTCCAGAAAATTTTTAAGTCCTATGGAAACGGAACCAAACGCGTGGAGGTTCTCAAGGGGGTCGATCTCGTTTTTTCTCGGGGAGAGAAGGCTGCCATCGTCGGTGCCTCCGGCGTTGGGAAGACAACCCTTCTTCATGTCCTGGGCACGCTCGATCGACCGACGGCCGGGAAGGTCCTCTTTGAGGGAAAGGACGTTTATACGCTGAATGAAAAGGATCTTGCCTTTTTTCGAAATCGAGAGATCGGATTTGTTTTTCAATTTCATCACCTCCTTCCCGAATTTACTGCCTTGGAAAATACGATGATGCCCTGTCTGATCCGAGGGATCTCGAAGGAGGAGGCCATTTCTCGGGCGGAAGCGATTCTCACTCTGGTGGGCCTCAAAGAACGTGTCTCTCATAAACCGGGGGAACTGTCCGGAGGGGAACAGCAAAGGGTGGCCGTCGCGAGGGCGTTGGTTTTGGAGCCGAAAGTCCTGCTGGCGGATGAACCCACCGGAAACCTGGACACGAAAACAGGCGAGTCCGTCTTTGATCTTCTTCAGGAATTGAATCGGATCAAGGAGGTCACTCTCATTGTCGTGACCCACAACTTAAAATTGGCTGAAAAACTGTCCCGCCAGATCCAGCTCATCGATGGAAAGGCACTGGGATAGAGTGTGTCTCCTTTACAAAAGGAGCGGAATTTGATATTTAAATGAAAATTTTGTCATCCCATCCGTTCCGCTACGTCAGTTGGCACAAGAGAATTCGTGTCCGAATTCAAAGAAGGGGAAGGAACTGACAGATGCTCTCGAGGCAAATAGGTCTTGTCCTCCTCGTCCTTTCTCTTTTCATCGGGATCGGTGCCGGGGCCGAGGAGAACATCTATAAAATTATGATCTTAGGAAATGTAAAGGTTGAAGAAGGGGTTATCCGGGGGGCGATCAAGAGCCGGGAGGGAAGTCCCTTTTCTGTCGAAAAGACTCGTGAGGACCTACGATCCATCTTCGATTTGGGTTACTTCACCGATGTGCAGGTCGATATCAAACCGAGTCCTCAGGGAAAAGAAGTGATCTTCATCGTCGTGGAAAAGCCTTCGATCAAAAATATCTTGATCAAGGGAAATGACAAGGTGAAGCTGGACGATATTAAAGAGAAGATGACCCTGACGCCGCGCTCTATCCTCAACCTCGAAAAGGTGAAAGAGAATTCGGAACAAATCCGGAAACTCTATTTCTCGAAAGGGTATTACGGGGTCAAGGTGGAAGACAAGGTCGACTATTTGGAAACCAATGAAGCCGTGATCACGTTTGCGATCTCTGAAGGCCCGAAGGGGCATATCCAAAAAATCATCTTCAAAGGGAACAAGAAAATCAAGCCTTCCCAGTTGAGGAAGCTGATGGCGACCAAACAGAGGAATATTCTTTCCATCATCACCAAGACCGGGACCTTAGATGAGGATATTCTTAAAAATGACCTTCAACTCCTGACGGCGTACTATTTTGATCAGGGTTATCTCGACGCGAAGATCTCCGAACCCAAGATTGATCTTTCCAACCCGAAAAAGATCCGGATCGAGATCGGGATTGTGGAGGGACCTCAATACCACCTTGGGAATATTGACTTCAAGGGGGATGTCCTCACCACCAAAGAAGCCCTCTTCAAGGTTCTCAAGATAAAGCGGGGGGATGTCTACAGCAACACGGTCATTCGAACGGAGGTCAATGCCCTCACAGAAAAATTTGCAAACCAAGGTTATGCCTATGTCGAGATCAACCCCGAAATGGCTGTGGACAACAAAAGTCTTTTGGTCCACCTTACCTTTGAAATTGAAAAGAAGAAACGTGTCTTTTACGAGAAGATTCAAGTGGTGGGGAATGCGAAGAGCCGTGATAAGGTGATCCGAAGGGAGCTCTCGGTGGCCGAGGGAGAACGTTACAACGCCGCCGAAATGAATAAGAGCCGTGACCGACTGAAAAAGACCGGATACTTCAAAGAGGTGGACTTCACCACCAGCCGTGGGAGCACTGAAGAAGAAATCAACCTCGACGTCAAGGTCGAGGAGGCCCCGACCGGTGCCGTCACATTCGGAATTGGATATAGTACAATAGAAAGCGTGGTGGGCTCTGCTTCAATCTCCGATCGCAATCTTTTCGGTTTGGGTTACCAGGGTAGTCTGAGGTTCAACCTCGGATTTGAAACCCAAACTGCCAGGTTAAGCTTTACGGATCCCTATTTTTTAGGATCTCGCTATGCCGCAGGGTTTGACCTCTATCATGAAAGAATAGAGTACTTTAATGAATATAACTATAAAATTACAGGGGGGGATCTCCGTGTCGGAAGGTCATTGACCGAAAGCATTCGTGTGGACGCGATGTATAAATATGAGGTCATTGATGTTTATGATGTGGCAGCGAATGCCTCTCTCACCATCCAACAACAGAGAGGGAAGGCGACGACAAGCGCCATCTCTATGACTCCCTCAATGGACACTCGTGACGACTATTTCAATCCTAGGCGGGGGGGGAAACACAGCCTTTTTATTCAAAACGCAGGGGGTCCCCTGGGAGGGGATAACTATTTCGTCAAGGTGCTGGGGCAGACCAGCTGGTTTTTCCCCTTACCTTTATACTCGACTCTCAACCTTCGCGCCCAGGCGGGGGTGATCGAAGCTTACAGTGGAAGAGTAGTCCCCATCTATGAAAAATTCTTCGTCGGAGGGATCAGCACGGTTCGGGGTTTTGAATACGGAAGGGCGGGCCCGGTGGATATCAATGATGAGCCCATCGGTGGAAAAAAAATGGTGGTCTTCAATACGGAGCTGATCTTCCCCATCTCTCGAGAGCTCGGTATGCGGGGAGCATTATTCTTCGATGTCGGGAAGGGATTTAATAGATGGAGCGAGATGTTCCCGCTGAGAATCGGTGTGGGACCTGGAATTCGCTGGTACTCTCCCTTCGGGCCGATCCATATCGATTTCGGTTTTAACCTCAACCCCAAAAAAGGGGAGAAAGGGCATGTGCTGGATTTTACAGCAGGGACCGTTTATTAATAAGCTTATGTCGATGTTAAACTTAACGGAGAGGAGAAATGCAAATGCACGGAAAGAAGGTAAGTCTTGTCATAGGATTGATCTTATTGGGATGTCTTGGCTCAGCCTGGGCTGCAGACTTAAAAATTGCCTACATTGATATACAGAGAGCAATCAACGAGAGTAACGCCGGAAAGGAAGCAAAAAAAACGATTACCAAGGATGTCGAAAAATTTCAGCGTCTCATCGCAGACAGGCAGAAAGAACTTCAAACCATGAAAGATTCTTTTGAGAAGCAAGCGCTCATGCTGACCCCGGATGCCCGGGCGAACAAAGAGAAGGAATATCAGAATAAGCTTCGGGAGTTCCAGAGGTGGGGGGAGGACACGCAGAATGAGATGAATCAGAAGCGAGTGGAGATGGAGCGACAAATCTCGGCTGCCCTCGTCAAGGTGATTCAAAAATTGGGAGCGGACGAAGGTTATACGCTCATTTTAGAAAAGAACGAGACCATAGTGCTCTTCGGCTCCAAGACGATTGATATCACCGACCGGGCGATCAAAGCGTTTGACGCTCAGAAGAAATAAGGGCGCACTAAGTTCCAAGCTCCAATTCACAAATCATTTACGATGGACTAAAATTCAAGATTTCAAACGCAAGGGTTTCGATCCTCCGGGTGGTAAATTGATTTGGGAGGTGTGGCTTGGAATTTTCAAACCATTTTGATGAACCCCATGAAAGGGGACAAGGTACCATGAAGAAACGTCTTAAAGATCTGGCGGAGTGGGTGGACGGGACAGTCGTTGGAGATGGGGAGATGGAGATCTCCGGAGTGGCAGCCATTGAAGAAGCCCAACCTGGAGAGATCACCTTCATTGCCCATCCAAAATACCTTCCGTATCTCAGCAAAACCAACGCCTCTGCCGTCATTGTATCGAAAGAGGTGACGCAAGCGGACAAGTCTCTTCTTTGCGTGATGAATCCCCAATTAGCCTTTGCCAGAGTCCTCACCCTTTTTTCACTCAAACTTTCCCAGCCAAAGGGGATTGATCCCAAGGCCTGGATTAGCCCCACAGCAAGATTGGGGAAAGACGTAACTGTCTTTCCTTTCGTCTATATTGGCGACCGTTGCTCGATTGGAGATCGGGTCACCCTTTATCCCGGAGTTTCCGTGAGCGAGGACTCTTCCATCGAAGAAGACTCAATCCTTTACTCCAATGTCTCGGTCTATCCAGGGACGATCATCGGAAAACGGGTTATACTGCATAGCGGAGTCGTGGTCGGAGGTGACGGATTCGCGTATGTGAAAGAAGGAAAGAGCAATGTGAAGATCCCACAAGTCGGTATCGTTGAAATTGAAGATGATGTCGAGATCGGTGCCAACACGACGATTGACCGGGCCACGCTGGGCAAGACGATCATCCGAAGAGGGGTGAAGATCGATAACCTCGTCATGGTGGCTCACAATGTAGTGATCGGTGAAGACTCCATCATCGTCGCTCAAGTGGGAATTGCGGGCTCAACGAAGATCGGGAGCAATGTCACTTTGGCTGGACAGGTGGGGGTGGCCGGCCATGTTGAAATCGGAGAGAATGCGATGGTAGGCGCCCAAGCCGGGGTGATCCATGACCTACCCGGAAACCAGGGGTACCACGGAAGTCCCGCTCTGCCTCAGCGTGAATATATCCGGGCCATCACCTCCCTTCCGAAACTACCGGAGATGAGAAAGACACTTCTCGACCTTGAGAAGCGCCTCCAAAAGGTGGAAGGAGCCCTCTCTTTAGAAGGAAAGGAAAAGGAGAAGTAAATGATAGAGATCAATGAAATCATGAAAGTTCTTCCCCATGCCTACCCATTTTTGTTGGTGGATCGGATTGTGGAGATCGAGCCCGAAAAACGGATCGTCGGAATTAAGAATGTCACTTACAATGAACCCTTCTTCCCCGGCCATTTTCCAGGTCGACCCATCATGCCGGGGGTCCTCATCGTGGAAGCCATGGCTCAGGCCGCGGGCGTCCTCGTCTTTAAGTCCTTACCGGAAGAGAAGTACGGACAGGCAGTCTTTTTTCTGGGGATCGACAATGTCCGGTTTAGAAAACCCGTGATTCCTGGAGACCAACTTCGGCTCGAGGTGGAAATCACGAAACATCGTCAAGCCATCTGGGGATTTAAGGGCAAAGCTCTGGTCGACGGGAAACTGGTTGCTGAAGCAGAACTCTTGGCCATGATGGGGGAGGAAAAATGATTCATCCAACTGCCCTCGTCGACCCAAAAGCTGAAATTGGTGAAAATGTCGATATCGGTCCCTACTCTGTGATTGAGAAGAGAGTCTCCCTCGGTGAGGGGACGAAGATTGGCCCCCATGTCGTCGTCAGAGAGGGAACTCAATTTGGAAGGCAATGTCAAATCTATCAATTCTGCTCCATTGGGGAAGCGCCTCAGGCCACTGCGTACAGGGGAGAGCCCACCCTCCTGCAGGTGGGGGATCATAATATCATTCGGGAGTATGTTACCCTCCATCGAGGGTCTGTAAAAGGGGGCGGAAGAACCGTTCTTGGAAATGAGAACTTTATCATGGCCTACTCCCACGTCGCCCACGATTGTCAGATTGGAAACCATGTGGTGATGGCCAATGGAGCAACGTTGGCAGGACACATCCTCATCGAAGATCATGCGATTATCGGCGGACTGTCTGCGATCCATCAATTCTGCCGGGTCGGCACGTATGCGATTATCAGCGGTTTAACCGGCATCAGTCAGGATATTCCTCCCTATATGATGGCCGCTGGAGACCGAGCGAAGCTCTTCGGACTCAACACCATCGGGCTCAAACGGGCCATGTTCTCAGAGGAGACGCTGAAGGCCCTGAAAAAGGCCTACCGCATCATTTTTCGCTCCTGTCTGACACTGGAGAAATCGATGAAGAATATAGAGGAGGATGACATCTTTCAGATCCCGGAGGTCCAGCATCTCCTCCAGTTTATTCAACATTCGAAGAGGGGGATCTGCCGTTAAGTGGAAAAACTCAAGGTCGGAGTCGTCGGTGTCGGTTACTTTGGCCAATTCCACGCAGAGAAGTATTCCAAGGTTGAAGACGTGGAACTGGTCGGCGTGGCCGATGCGGATGAATCCCGCGCGAGAGAAATTGCCAAACGATACCGAACCCAGCCTTTCTTCCGTTATGCTGACCTTTTCCGGAAAGTCCAGGCGGTCACCATCGCCGTCCCCACCCCCTTCCACTACTCCGTAACGAGAGAGTGCTTCCTGCAAGGGGTCGATGTGTTGCTTGAAAAACCCATCTCCAGTACGCTTGAGGAAGCGGATGAATTGATCCGCTTATCGGAATCAAAAGGCTTGATCTTTCAAATCGGTCATTTGGAACGGTTCAACGGAGCTTTGTCCACCATCGAAGGGAAGGTGCGACATCCATGGTTTATCGAATGTCATCGGCTGGGTCCTTTCTCAGGGAGGGGAACCGAAGTCGATGTCGTATTGGACTTGATGGTTCATGATCTCGATATTCTTTTGAGCCTCGTGGACACAAAGGTGAAGGAACTCCGGGCCATGGGTATCCCCGTTCTCACCCACACCTCGGACATTGCCAATGCCCGTATTGAATTCGAAAATGGATGTACAGCCAGCTTGACCGCAAGCCGAGTTTCTGAAGAAAAGATTCGGAAAACCCGGGTCTTTCAGGCGGATGGAATCCTTTCCATCGACTACATTTTGCAAAAACTCTCCTTCTCAAGAAAGGCGGTTTCTCCCGGAAAGAAGAAGATGCCAGAGATGGTCACCGAAGAGGTCCCGGTCAAGAAGGTCGATCTTCTGGAGAGGGAGATTCACTCCTTTCTTGAGAGCGTGAGAAATCGCAAGAGGCCCCGGGTCTCAGGAACAGACGGAAGGCAGGCATTAGAGCTGGCACTCCGGATCATCCGAAAGATCGATGATCAAAACGAAAAAAGGAGAGAGCGGGGCAGCTGACGGATGGAGTTGAAAAAGATCCTGTTGGTCGCTGGAGAAGCTTCGGGGGACCTCCATGGATCCCACCTGGTGGAGGCCATCCAACGTATTCACCCGGAAACACAGTTTTTGGGGGTTGGGGGAGAAGGGTTGAGGAGAGTGGGAATGAAACTCCTTTATCATTCTCAGTCCCTTTCTGTCGTGGGGATTACGGAAGTCTTCGCAAAGCTGGGGTCTATCTTAAAGGCCTTGCGGATATTGAAAGGGTCCCTTGAAAGGGAGAAACCGGATCTTGTCATCCTCATTGATTTTCCTGAATTTAATCTTCGGCTGGCAAGAATCGCCCATCGTAGAGGAATCCCCATTCTTTACTACATCAGTCCCCAGATATGGGCCTGGAGGCCCAGCAGGATTAAGCTGATTGCTCGGGTGGTGAAAAAAATGGTCGTTCTCTTCCCCTTTGAAGTCCCTCTTTATGAAGCCGCCGGGGTCGATGTGGAGTGGGTAGGTCATCCGCTGCTCGATATGGTGAAGCCAACCCTGTCCAAGGAAAGGGCGTTTGACCAATTTGGTCTGGATCCCAAACGAAGAACCGTGGGGTTACTCCCTGGAAGCCGATTCCACGAGATAGAAAGGCTTCTTCCTCCCCTGCTGGATTCGGCGCATCGCCTCTACAAAGAGATCCCCGATCTTCAGTTCGTCATTCCTCTCGCCCCCGGTATTCCCAGGACCACCTTGTCATCCCGGATGAAGAATGTTTCGGCACCCGTGAAGGTGGTGGAGGGTTTTACGTATGATGTGATGAACCTTTGTGAGCTTCTCATCACGGCATCGGGGACGGCCACGCTGGAAGGAGGAATTCTTGGAAAGCCGATGATCATTATTTATAAAGTTTCTATCCCGTCCTACTGGGTCGGCAGGGCTTTAATTCGAGTGAACCACATCGGCCTCGTCAATTTGGTGGCAGAAAAAGAAATCGCTCCGGAACTGATTCAGAAGGATGTCAATCCCCGGAGGATTGCCGATGAGGCATTTCGTATCTTAAAGGACCCCCTCTTGAGTCGAAAGATGTCGGAATCGATGGGAGAGGTTCGTCAGAAACTTGGGGAGCCCGGAGCGGCACAACGAGCCGCCCGCATCGTTTGTTCGATGTTATCGGAGCCGAAATCTTGATCACTATGATCGGGTGAAGAATCAGGATGATCAAGATACCTGGAAATCAGGCTTGATGCTGATCCCTCGTTCATCGCCTGGTCCTCTGATGCCGTGATGGCTTGATCCGTTCAGTAAAGGACGAAAATGTCAATCTACCGCAGACTTCTTGAATTCGTTAAACCCTATTGGTTCAAATTGGTCCTTGCCGTTATTTGTATGATCTTTGTCTCCCTTCTGACCTCTCTGACCGCATGGCTTTTTAAACCCGTCGTGGACGGTGTTTTTTTCAAGAAAGAAGCGGTTTCTTCAGTAACGATTCCAACGTTTGTAAATGATTTGATCGTATACTTTCATCTTGAAGGACTCTTACTCAAAAAGGGCGCGGAGATGCTCCGTTTACTCCCCTTTGTCCTTATCCTTCTTTTCTTGTTAAAGGGGATTTTCAATTACGGCCAGTATTATTTCATGAATTTTGTGGGACAGAAGATCATTGCGGATATCCGGGAGAAACTCTATAACCATCTCCAAACCCTCTCTCTCTCCTTTTTTACAAAGACCCCGACCGGCATCATCATTTCCCGGATCACCAATGATGTGACACTGGTTCAAGGGGCGGTCTCCAGCGCCGCGGCGGGTATTTTCAAAGATATCTTTACCTTTTTCGGCCTCGTTGTTGTTGCCTTTCTTCAAAGCTGGGAGTTGGCCATTATCTTTTACATTATCTCCCCGTTGGCCTTTATCCCTATCAGAGTTTTTGGAAAAAGGATGCGAAAATTCTCCCGGAAGGGACAGCAGCGAATGGGCTCGATTACGACCTTCCTCCATGAAACCATTACCGGAAACCGGATTGTGAAGGCCTTCAACATGGAAGAGTATGAAAAGAAACGCTTCGCTGAAGAGAATCACCGGTTATTCAAGACCTTCCTCCAACGGATAAAAGTTCGAGCACTCAATACTCCCCTGATGGAATTATTAGGAGGGATTGCGGGGGCCATTATCATCTGGCTGGGCGGTCGTATGATCATGCAAGGAGATATCACTCCGGGAGGGTTTGGCTCATTCCTGCTGGCCGTGATGATGTGCTATGCCCCCATACGGAATTTGAGCAAAGTCAACCTCGAAATCCAGGAGGGTCTGGCGGGAGCCACCCGGGTTTTTGAACTTCTCGATACCCCCCCGGACATCGAAGATGAAGAAGCTGCGATTTTTCTTCCACCTATTTCCAAAGGGATCGACTTTCAAAAAATTACCTTCAAATATGAAGAGGAAATCGTTCTCAAAGATATTTTTCTCCACGTGAAGGCAGGGGACGTCATTGCCTTGGTCGGCATGAGTGGAGCCGGCAAAACCTCTCTCGTGAACCTTCTGCCTCGTTTCTATGACGTGGACCAAGGCCAAATCCTCATCGATGGGCATGACATTCGAAAGGTGAACCTCAAATCCCTCAGGAATCAGATTGGCTTGGTCACGCAGCAAACGATCCTCTTTAATGACACGGCCCGGAATAATATTGCCTATGGAGATCAGAATTGCTCCGATCAGGAGATCATTGGAGCAGCCAAGGCCGCCAATGCCCATGACTTCATCCAGAGATTGCCCCAGGGGTACGAGACGATCATCGGCGAGCAGGGGGTCAAGCTCTCCGGAGGGGAGCGTCAGCGCATCTCCATCGCCAGGGCTCTCTTGAAGAATGCCCCTATTTTGATTTTGGACGAAGCCACCTCTTCTCTGGATTCTGATTCCGAGGCAGAAGTCCAAAAGGCATTAGACGAGTTGATGAAGGGCAGAACGGTCCTTGTCATCGCCCATCGACTTTCAACGGTACGCAATGCCCACCGGATCATTGTTCTTTCTGAAGGCCGGATTGTAGAGCAAGGGACCCATGAGGAATTGATGACCCTCGACGGGGAATATCGACGTCTCTATGATCTTCAGTTCAAAGAGGGTGGGAGAGTACACGCGGCGGCGAAGCCCAAGGTCTATTAATTTCGATTGCGGAGTGCGGATTGCAGGGTGCGGAATAAACTCCGAAATCCGCATCCCCCAGCCTGCCAAAGAAATTGTTCGGCGGGCAGGCGAATTCCAAAATAAACAAGGATGTTTCTTAAAACTCTGAAGAAAAAACTGGTGTCTTGGTTGGGTCCGTGGTTAGCCTTCTGGACCATTCAGATTTTGTCCTGGACGATGCAGTTTGACGAAGTCAATCCAGAGATCCCGGGACGGTTCTGGGAAAAGGGAATTCCAGCCATCGGGGCTTTCTGGCATGGAAGGCTATTGATGATGCCGATCGTCTATAAAGGAAAGGATTTAAGTTTCCTTGTCTCTTCCCATCGGGATGGCCAGGTGGTGGGAAAGGCCCTACGACGGTTCGGTTTCCATGCCATCCTGGGTTCGACCACCCGAAAGGGTTTCTCGGGGTTCAAACAAATGGTCAAGGCTCATGGGTCCGATATCGCCATCGTCCCCGATGGCCCGAGGGGACCCCGCTGCCGGGTGCAAATTGGCGTGATTGAGTTGGCCAAACTGACGGGAAGGGCTGTGGTTCCATTGACTTTCAGCGCCTCGAAAAGGAAGATCTTTAACACCTGGGATCGGTTTCTCCTCCCCTATCCTTTTTCAAAAGGGGTGTTTATGTGGGGAGAGCCGATCGAGGTGGATCCGCAGGGAGACCGGTCCCATCTTGAGGAGAAAAGAATCCTTTTAGAAAATCGTCTCAACGAATTGACTGAAAGGGCAGACCATTTTTTCGACAAAAGCAATGCCAAATGCCAAAATCCAAATGACAACTGAATGCGCAAAAATGGCCAAAATTTGAAGAGATAATTCTGGAATAACGGAATAGTGGAATCATGTAAGAGAATCAAAGAATTTCTTGTTTAACTCAGTATTCCAGTGTTCCATCATTCCATTCTTCTCCGTTTCTCTTTGGCATTTGAGCTTTGGATTTGCTTTGACCGGCAAGTGCTCCGTCCCGCCAAAGCGGGATCGGCGGGGTCAAGTCGATAAGACCCGACCACGGGGGGCACCATATGAATGAAAATACCTTGCCGGGAAACTTCACATTTGAGATTTGTCATTTGACATTCTAATCTCCCGATAATTGAATGTTCTACCACCTCTACAATATCCTGCTCACGTTGCTTCTCATTCTTGCAAGTCCTTATCTTCTCTTCAGGAGCCTTTTCCAGGAGAAGTTTCGACGGGCATTGGCTCAACGGCTGGGATTTTATCAAAGCCCCTCCTTCCAAAGGCCCATTTGGGTCCACGCCGCATCGGTCGGAGAAGTATTCTGCTCCATTCCTCTTCTGAAGAAGATTAAGAAGGAGTTTCCCCTTTCAAAGATTGTTTTGACGACGATCACCTCTACGGGGAATGAGACAGCTAAAACCCGCGTCCCTGAGGCCGACCGAGTCTTTTTCTTCCCGATCGACCATCCCCTCATCATTCAGCGAGCCATCAAAAAAATCCAGCCCGGGATTCTCCTCATTGCAGAGACAGAACTCTGGCCCAATTTGCTCCGGTCTTGCGGAGAAAAAGGAATCCCTGTGGCTCTCTTCAACGGGAGGATCTCCCCGAGGTCATTCCGACGTTACCTCCGCTTCAAATTCTTTTTCAAAGAATGCCTGGAATGCATCTCCCTTTTCTTGATGCAGACAGAGGAAGATCGAAAGCGGATTCTTGAGATCGGAGCGGAGTCTCAAAAAACAAGGACCGTGGGCAATTTGAAATTCGATCAGACCTTCCCTCCCTTCACCCCCGAAACCCTGACGAGAACGGCAAGAACCCTCGGCCTTCACGGGACGGAGAAAATCCTTATCGCAGGGTCGACCCATTCCGGAGAAGAGGAGATCCTGGTAAGTCTTTACAAAGCGTTGAAAGAGATGAATCCCACGCTTGTCCTCATTCTTGCTCCGCGACATCTCGAACGGCTGGAAGAAGTGGAGGGGATCTTAAGAAGAGAGTCCGTCGCGTGGTCGAGGAAAACGACCCTTTCCCAGGATGCGGGTCGGTCGGATGAAGAACACCCTGAGGTGATCCTCCTCGATACGATGGGGGAGCTGATGGGCATTTACGGCCTCGGGACATTGGTCTTTGTAGGCGGAAGTCTTGTCCCCGTCGGGGGCCATAATCCCCTCGAGCCCTTGTTTTTTGAAAAATGCGTCCTCTTCGGTCCCCATATGTTTAATTTCTTGGAAATCTCTACCCGTCTGATTGAGGAAAGAGGAGCCATCCAGGTATCCGGAAAAGAGGCCCTCTTCTCGCAACTGAAACGGCTCCTTTTTGACGAAGCGGCACGAAAAGAGGTGGGGCAAAAAGGCCATCAGTTTCTTCAGAAGCATCAGGGGGCAACAGAAAGAATGTTTGAGGAGATTCGACCCTTCCTAAACGATATTTCAGATTGCAGATTTTAGATTTCAGATTGAAAAGGTGTTCAATTCGAAATTTGCGATTTGAAATTTGAAATTCAATGATGCATCGGTTTGATCGATTCCTTTATCGAAAAGAGAAACCCCTTGGGGAGAGGATACTTCTCTTTCCTCTTTACCTCCTCTCTCTGCCCTATGGATGGATCGTTCGCACAAGATCCCTTCTCTATTCCCTTCAGCTATTGAAAACAAGGACGCTTTCTTGTCCGGTCATCAGTGTCGGCAACATCGCGGTAGGTGGAACAGGCAAGACCCCTTTGGTGATGGCTTTGGCAAAGGGGTTGATGAGCAGAGGGATATCCGTCGCCATTTTGAGTCGAGGGTATAAAAGAACCAAGACCTCTGAACCGGTCGTGAGCGATGGGAGGAACCTCTTTCTCTCACCGGAGGAGTCAGGGGATGAACCCTTTCTGATGGCTCAGGCTTGCAAGGGGGTCCCTGTCCTCGTCGGGAAAAACCGATTTGCAAATGGCCGGATCGCTCTTCGACAATTTGATATCAAAGGGCTGCTCTTAGACGACGGATATCAGCACCTTCCCCTCCGTCGAGACCTCGACATTCTGCTCATCGACTCACGCCTTGGCTTTGGAGACGATCACCTTTTGCCAAGAGGAATTCTGAGAGAGCCTTTATCCCATCTTCGCAGGGCCCATCTATTCCTTCTCACCAAAGTCGAGGATCTTGAGGCCTCGCGATCCATCGAAACAAAAATCAATGAAATCCATCCCCGAGCAGACGTGTTTCACAGCCATTACCAGCCGATGAGTCTGGTAGATGCTCAAGGGGAGGAAGAAGAGCTTGATTCTCTGAAGGGAAAGAAGATTCTCGCTCTTTCCGGGATCGCTCACCCGGACTCCTTCTCCTCCCTTTTGAGGAGGTGCGGGGCGGAGATCGCGAACGAAGCGATCTTTCCGGATCACCATCTCTACCTGCCCAGAGATTTATCCTCCGTCAAAGAAAAAAGCAAAGGAATCGACTGGATTGTCACGACGGAGAAGGATATGTTAAAATTGCGGAGGTTGGGTATGGGCGATCTTCCCATCCGGTCCCTTCGAATCGAAATGAAAATCTGGGAAGAGGAAGCGTTTTTTGAAAGGGTCATCTCGCTATTTTGAGAAGAAGAGGAGAGAAGAAGTTGAAAGCACAGGTCAAAATATTCGACACCACCCTCCGGGACGGAGAGCAATCCCCCGGGGCGACGATGAATGTAGCCGAAAAAGTGAGGATCGCCCAGCAGTTGGAGAAGCTGGGAGTCGATATCATCGAGGCCGGGTTCCCTATTTCCTCTCAGGGGGACTTTGAAGCGGTCAGGACGATTTCGAGAACGATCATCCATTCAGAGGTAGCTGCTTTGGCCAGAGCAAATCCCCAGGATATCGACCGGGCCTGGGAAGCGGTCAAGGGGGCCAAATTTCCCCGGCTTCATACGTTCATCTCGACCTCCGATATCCATCTCAAGCATCAGCTCAAAAAATCAAAAGAGGAGGTGATTCGGATTGCCTCCCAGTCCGTGGCCAGGGCAAAACGGCTAACTCCGAATGTCGAATTTTCAGCCATGGATGCCACCCGAAGCGATGTGAAGTTTCTGGCCGCAGTGACCGAAGCGGCGATCCGCGCGGGGGCAACCACCATTAACATCCCTGATACCGTCGGTTACGGGATTCCCTCCGAGTTTGGAGCATTGATTCAAACCCTCCGGCAAACGGTGAAAGGGATTGACAGGATTACGCTAAGCGTTCACTGTCACAATGATCTTGGTCTGGCCGTTGCCAATTCTCTTGCTGCCGTTCAGAACGGCGTCAGACAGGTGGAGTGTACCATCAACGGAATCGGGGAAAGGGCAGGGAATACCTCCCTCGAAGAAGTCGTCATGACCATCCGAACACGAAAGGATCTCTTCCCGTTCTTTACCCGTGTGAATCCGAAGCATATCTTTGCCACCAGCCGTTTGGTCTCGAAGATCACCGGCATGGTCGTTCAGCCCAACAAGGCCGTGGTCGGCTCGAATGCCTTTGCCCATGAGTCCGGGATTCATCAGGATGGTGTCCTCAAGGAAAAGGAGACCTATGAGATCATGACACCGAAGTCGGTGGGAATCCCGAAATCCTCCCTTGTCCTGGGAAAACTCTCCGGGCGGCACGCTTTCAAAGAGAGGCTGAAAGAATTGGGATTCCGGCTCTCGGAGGATGATTTTGGCCTGGCCTTCAACCGCTTCAAAGAACTTGCGGACAAGAAGCGTGAAATCTATGACGAGGATATTGAGTCGATCGTGGTAGAGGAGATCCTCCGGATGCCCCGGCGCTATAAACTCATCTATCTCAACGTCATTGCAGGAAACATCACCATTCCAACGGCGACTGTGAAGATGGAGGTGGATGGGAAGCTGATGCAGGAGGCAGGTTTTGGCGATGGGCCGGTGGACGCCCTGTTCAAGACGATCAAAAAAATCACCCGGACGAAGTCGAAACTCCTCCAATTCGCCATCAATGCGATCACCGGGGGAACCGAAGCCCAGGGAGAGGTGACCGTGAGGCTGCAGGAAAAGGGTCAGACCGTCATGGGACAGGGGGCAGATACGGACGTCATCGTGGCCAGTGCGAAGGCCTACATCAATGCCCTGAATAAAATAGAGTTCAAAAAACAGATACGGGTGAGATTATAATGGCGACCATTCATCCAATGACGATCACAGAAAAAATACTCGCCTCTCATGCCAAGAAAAGAGAGGTTTCCCCAGGCGACCTGATCGATGGCCGTGTCGATCTGGCCCTCGGAAACGATATCACCGCTCCTCTGGCTATCCAGGCCTTCGAGGAGATGGGTGCGAAAAAGGTATTCCACCGGGATCGTGTCGTCTTAGTCCCCGATCATTTCGCGCCTGCCAAAGACATCCTTTCCGCGGAACAATGCAAAGTCCTCAGAAATTTTGCAAGGGCCCATCGTCTTACCCACTATTTTGAAATTGGGGAATGCGGGATCGAGCATGCCCTTCTCCCTGAAAAGGGGCTGGTTCTACCGGGGGAGGTGGTCATCGGAGCGGACAGTCATACCTGTACCTATGGCGCCCTCGGGGCCTTCTCAACCGGAGTGGGCAGCACGGACCTTGCGGCGGTGATGGCCACGGGGAGGCTTTGGTTCAAGGTTCCGGAGAGCATCAAGTTCATCTTTTACGGAAAGGTCAACCCGTGGGTCTCCGGCAAAGATCTGATTCTCTTTACGATCGGGCAGATCGGCGTTGATGGAGCCCTCTATCAGGCCATGGAATTTACCGGAGAGACGATCCGGACGCTGCCCATGGAGGGTCGATTCACCATGGCCAATATGGCGGTCGAAGCCGGGGGGAAATCCGGCATTTTTGATCCCGACCCAATAACCCTCCAGTACGTCAAGAAGAGGGCCGCGAGGCCTTATAAGCTCTACCATAGTGATCCGGATGCCAAATACAAAAAGGTATATGAATATGATGCCTCAAGAATCCATCCCCAGGTTTCTCTTCCTCACATTCCTTCGAACAGCAAAGATGTAAAGAAGATTGGAAAGATCGAGATCGATCAGGTGGTCATCGGCTCCTGTACCAACGGCCGTCTCGAAGACCTCCGGGTGGCGGCAAGGATATTGAAGGGGAAAAAGATTGCTCCTTCATTGCGACTGATCGTCATTCCTGCCACTCAAGAGGTCTACCGTCAGGCTTTGAAGGAGGGGCTGTTGGAAATATTCCTGTCGGCAGGCGCTGTCATCAGTCCGCCTACCTGTGGCCCTTGCCTCGGGGGCTATATGGGCGTCTTGGCAGAAGGGGAGAGGTCGTTGGCCACCACGAACCGTAATTTTCGGGGAAGGATGGGTCATGCCCAGAGCGAGGTCTATCTTGCAAGCCCCGCTGTGGCCGCCGCCAGCGCCGTCAAAGGAAGAATCTGTCATCCGGAAGAGGTCGTAAGAAAGAGGGGATGAGGATCAAGAATTCAAGTCGTCAAATAAATGGTCGATTAAGCACTAAACTCGAAGCACGGGCGAAGCATCCCGAAGGGATCAATCCGAAACAGTTTAAACTCTAAACACCAAGCTCTAAACCCTAAGCAAATCCAAAATCTAAAACTTAAAAGTATACGGTTTGGAGTTTTGTGCTTTGGATATTTGAGTTTGCCCGCCCTGTTAAGTATGGGATGAGTTATTTCTGGCTTGATTTTCTTGAGTCCTCCGAAAAAGTGAGATCATTGATCTCATACAGATTTCCTTAACAGGGTAAAAGCTTAGGATTTCGAGTTTAGAGTTTGACAGGGGTTCCAAATTTCTTAAGATAAAAAATTCGTGAGCAGAGGAAACAACGATGAAGTTAAACGGAAGAGCTTGGAAATTCGGATCCGATGTTGACACCGACGCAATCATTCCCGCCCGCTATCTCAATCAGACGGATCCTGGAGAGCTTGCCAGACATGCAATGGAGGATGAGCGACCCGAATTTGTTCGGGAAGTCAAGAAGGGAGACATCCTTGTGGCCGAAAAGAATTTCGGCTGCGGTTCTTCCCGGGAACATGCTCCCCTCGCTTTGAAGGCAACGGGGATCTCTTGCGTGATCGCAGAGACCTTTGCGCGCATTTTCTACCGGAATGGATTTAACCAGGGACTTCCCCTCCTGGAATCCCTTGAGGCGTCGAAGGAAATAAAGGACGGAGATCTGGTTCAAGTGGATCTGACGACAGGAGAGATCTTCGACCTGACACAGCAGAAAAAATATTTTTCAAAACCCATCCCACCGTTTATGCAGGAACTGATAGAGGATGGGGGATTGATCCTTCACCTCCGAAAAAGGGGGTTGAAGGGAAATAAATAAAGCCCAACCCATCCCAGGCCCGCCTGTGAGATATCGACCTTTCTTCTGAAGATCGGATCAAGCCTCGGTATAAAAGCAAAGAGACTGAAGTCTCCCCTGCCTTGAAGATTCAAACGTAACAAGTTTGAATGACGTTAGGACAAAATTGCAAGAAAATTGACAAAAACGGTCCTTGCCTGGCATCAAACCCGTTATCTCAACCTGCCTATCCTCATATTCATAAATAATTACGGATGCTTATATAAGATGTGGCATAGACAAGAGTGGCATAGAAAATGCAATATTTTAACCCCGTTGAATCCATTGGACTGCATCTTTATGGAACCTATCTGCTTTTCACCGCAACCCATCTCAAACTCTAGGAGGAAAGGGGTATGAATTACACAAAAACCGTTCTGTTAATCGTGTTGCTGCTCGTCGTGGGGGCTTGCTCTCCGAAGATCTATGGTACGGTCCAACTCCTGGACCCAAACCTGCAGCCGATTCTGCCTGCGAAGGAAAGTCCGCAAGGGACCGTGGTGAACATGATCAACACGACAACAACCCTTGAGAAAGCGTCCGGAGCCACCGTATCGGACGGAGAGGGTAAATTCAAGTCGGGTAAGGATTACATTATTCCGGGAGTCTATAAAGTTGAAGCCAACAGAATCGGCTACATGACGGAGACGCAGACCGTCAAGATCAAGAAGTTCGGGTCGAAGAAAGTGGAGTTCAAGCTCAAGAAGATCCCGGAGGGGAACCGCAAGTCCATCGAAGGTTCCAAGTCGGACGAAGATAAGATTGTCAACCCGGGCGAGGTCAATATCCAGCCGCCCACGATGTAAGCAGATCACTAAAATCCGGGTTCCCACAGGGAGTCGTGGCTGCTCCACTTCTAAAAAGCAGCTTTCCCAGGAGGTCTCTTATGATGAAGCACGCGATCAGGACGGTTCTTGTGATGTTTGGGGCATTTTCGCTGTTTTCGTGTTCGGGCGAAAACCTGGAACTCAAGGTGAAAGCCCGCCTGGACGGCGAGCCGGCAGCTCAAGCCAAGGTCATGGTGGACAACGAGGAGCAGGGCCTCACCGGCACGGACGGGATCTTTTCAAAGATCTTAAAGAAGAAACCGGGGGTTGAGGTTGAGATCGTTGTCTCCAAGGAGATGCCAGGATACCGAATCCAGCCCTGGAAGGGTAAGTTCGTCATGAAGCTGCCCAAGTCGGGTACGATAGACGTGTATGCATTCGACGCGGACCTTGCAGCCACACGATATGTCACGGTCACGGCCACCGAAAAGGGGGCACCTATTGCGGACGCTATCGTCAGGGTAGCGGGAAAAGAAGTGGGCAAGACGGACGCGCAGGGGGTATTTGTGTACGAGTATAAGACCCTGCCAAAGTCGGGCGCAGACCTCACGGTGACCAAATCGGGGTATGCAACATGGCGCAAGACCGGCAAGCTGGAGCCCGGCGAGAAACTCGAAGCCGCACTCAGCAAGCGTGTGGTTGTCACGATCAACACGCTCATGGAGGAGTACGGCCAGTCGAATGGCATCCCGGGGATCGCCGTGAATATCAACCATAAGGAAGTAGGCAAGACGGATACCAAAGGCGTCCTTATCTACAAGTATGACGGCGAAACAGGCAGGAAGGTTCCCCTGACGCTTTCTGCCCCTGGGTACATCCCTGAAACCTGGAAGACCTCGATTGTTCTGGGGGGCGAGGTGACTATCCAGCGTTATTTCTACCCCATCACCCCCAGGCCGATTCGCGCGGGGATCTACCGGTTCGTGAGCAACACCCCGAGCGCCGACCTCAAAGAGGTGCTCAACCAGACCGAGGCGTCGGTGGCTGCGCAACTGTTTAAGTACAGCTGTTTCCGCGAGGTACCGTCCCAGACGCTCCAGGCAGAGATGAAGCAAGCAAAATTGAGCATTGAAAAGCTCGCTACAAAGGGGTGGCACGAGACGCCCCTCAAAAAGACAGTAGACATGATCATCCTCGGAAGCGTTGCCAAGGATGAGAAAGGTTTGCTGATCGAGACGAAGTTTCACACCTCGGGCGGAAAGCTCATCCTGAGCCACATCGCCCGGGCCAAGAACATCGGCGACCTCAACAGCGCAGCAAAGGAGACGGCCAACGCCGTGCTTGAGCGCTTTCCTTTCGAAGGCACGGTGGTTTCCTCCGAGGGCGAACGGTATCGGATTAACCTCGGTAAATCAGGGTACCGGATTGCCAAGGGGACAGACTTTACACTGATGGCCCCCCGTCTCGCAGAGACAGGAAAGGTATCAGGCTACCGCGAGACCGGAAGGCTTAGGGTGAAGAAGGCCGAAGAAAGCGCTTCGTGGACCGAAATCGAAGAACTGAAAAAAGATGAAAAGATCACGATCGGCGACCGCGTGGTTCGTCGTGTCTATCGCGAAGGCGAAGAAGAGGCCAGCCGCAACACGTTCATCCTCTCGGCAAAGGGCGGCCTGCCACCGGATGCTTCCCCCCTTGCAGCCGTGAATATCTATGTGAACGATGAGTGGCTCGGGTCGACAGGAACGGATGGCAAGGCCGAGGTCCCCGTGCGTCTCAACAAGAGCTTTACGCTGATGCTCTACCGGCACGGATACCAGCCAGTGACCGAAAGGCTGAAGATCGAAAAGAGCAAAGACGTGAAGGAATTTGTGCTCGCCGTCAACAATGCGATATTCAAGATCGACTCCGAGCCGTCCTCTGCCGGTGTCTTCGTGGACGGTGAAAAGATCGGACAGACGCCGATCCTTGACGGGAAGCCGGTGAGCCTGGGTTTCCATACGGTCAAAGTCTCTGTGGGCGGGGACTTCCGAGACTGGGAAGAGGTGGTGGAGTTCTCCAGGAAAGAAGAGGATCGAACGGGCGACCGAAAGATCTTCCTGCCTAAAGACTACCTCAAGATCGGCCAGCGGGCCCAACAGAAGGGCGATCTCGAAGGAGCGGTCCAGGCCTACAAGAGCACCGAGAAAGGGCACCCGGACTACTCCGAGGCCCATCACCGATTGGCGCAGATCTACCTCGACGAGAAGGGCGACTACGACGCCGCCACCAGGGAATTCGAGAATGTTCTCTCGCTGCCCGAAAACCAGCAGTTGATCTACAAGCAGTTTTCAGTGGCCTTCATGAACCTGGGGCATGCGTACTATGAGAAGGGAAATGCCCTCGTACAGAGGGACAAGGAGGCGGCTGCTCAGAATTTCGCTAAGGCGGTCCAGAATCTACAAATCGCAAAGCAGAACACACGTTTTTTCCCGACCGTGCACTATGACGAGGCCGTGCATGACACCTACTACTATACGGCTCTCTCTTACCACAAACTCTATCTGATCACGCGGAAGAACAACCTTCTGAACAACGCGAATCTCGCGTGGCGGGAATACTTCGATTTTTTCCCTCGAAAGCTTGAGGGAAATGGTGCCTTTGAGAAAACCAAGGAAGGGGCGCAGAAATACTGGGATCAGATCAAAAATCTGTAAGGCCTTCGGGAGGAGGGTAGGTGAAGGCTAAGAGAGACTACCGAGCTCTGGGTTGGATTCTGATTTTTTTGTCGTTTTTCGGCGTGTATGCGGGAATGGCTGACGAACTTCCACCGGTCCCGACGATGACGGACCAGAAGCCTGAACTGATTGAGCCCTGGTTCGTCCGACCTTTGGTCAAGATCGAGTCGGGGCGAAATGACTCGAACCCTGCCTGGTCGCCCCGCGGTGTGTTCGTGGCCTTTGAGCGGAGCGTCGGCGACAAGAAGGAGATCCACATTACCCTTTCTGACGGGACGCCGATCCAAACTGTTTATTTCATGCTTTCCGACGGGAACAAGGAGACGAAGTTCTTTCTCCCCGGGGTGTCCGAGGAGACGAGCTACAACGCAGGAATCACCTGGGCGCCCGATCAATGCCGGTTCGTCTACATGAGCAACGGCGGGGAAGGCAACTACGATATTTACCTTCAGGACCTCGGGATCAAGGTCCCAGTACGGCTGACAGACCACAAGGAAAAGGACGGACAGGCTGACTGGTCTCCGGTATCCGACCGTCTCGTCTTCGTATCCGGCCGCACCGGCAACGGCGACATCTATCTCCTGGATCTCAAGACCCGCGGTCTGACGCGGCTGACCCAGGGAGGCGAGGCCTATCTCTACCCCCGGTGGTCTCCCGATGGCAAGCGGCTCGTGATGATGCGGGGCAGCAGTGAGAACCATAACATCCTCATGATCAATGATCCTGCAAGACCGACGGAGTCCCAACAAATACTCACGACCTGGCCTTACGACGACCTACGGCCCACCTGGTCGCCCGATGGGAAAAAGATCGCCTTCTACTCGAACTACAACCCCGAAGGCGATCCCAGGATATGGTCGATCGTTGTGATCGCGGCAGACGGGTCAGATCCCACCGAAGGAGAGGGGCTCGCTGCAAAGATCGTGGCGACGGACGTCATTCCGGACGTTGAGGTGGGGCCGTCGTGGATGCCGGACAGCAGCCGGATCGTCTTCGTGAAGAATGACCGGCGGGAATATAACCCGATCTATGTCGCCGACCTGAAACAGAAGACGATCCTTCCACTCAAAACCGACACCAAAATGAACCATGATATTACATGTTCTTCGGACGGGACGATCGCTTTCCGCGCTCAGGTTGACCAGTGGGATCAGGTCTTCCTGATGAAACTGAAGGACTGATAGGAATTCTGGGTATGAGACGTCTTGGGTTCCTCCTTTCATCGGTCATTCTGATGGCTGCGGCTCACGCCTTTGCCGCCGACGACGTGGTGACCCGTGCGATGAAGCTATACGAAAAGCGGCATTATCAATGAGGCGGCAAGGAGCCTCCGCTGCGGAGGGCGCTTCCATCGAGCAAGGCAAGAAGGGAAGCGCAAACCTTGTCCTCGGCATGATCTATTTTAAGAACGCTGTGCTCCATCGCGAGCTTTATCAGGCGGCAGTGGCGGCGTCGCAGGACTACCTGAAGAAGCTGTCGGCCGCCCAGGGCAAAGACCGGAGCCGTTTTGTAGACCTCTACTTCGGCGAGGCGCTGGTCGAGTCGGGCAAGCCGGGTGTTGCAGCAAATCATCTGAAAAGATTTTCACAGGGCAATGGGGTTGAGTCGCGGTACCGGGCGATCGCTCAAGTCTGCCTTGGGCTCGGCTACTACCGGAACAATGAAGCCTCAAAGGGAACCGAGCTCTGGGGAGGGATTGATGCCTCTGACCTGGAAGTGAAGGCCGAACTCGCCTCTGCCTACAGCAAGGCTGGCCTTAAGGAAAAAGACCCATCCGTGATGGCAGAGGGTATCCTCTCAGAGATAAAGAGGTCCTCCAAACCCGTTTCGATGCGGATGATGAAGAACCTGATCGCCATCTACGCCCGGGGATCGGGATCCGTTGAAAAAGGCCTGGATCTGCTCGAGCATTCAGATTTAAGAGCCTTTTCGTACCGGGAGGTCCTGGGAAAATCCAAGGTGATCCATTTCTATGACCTTTCCCTACTCAACGATATGGCCACCCTTTATGGCCGGGCGAGTGTGGGCTGCCTGGAGAAGGCTGCTGCCGACCCGAAGGTGAGGGATGCGGCAGAGTTCCATCTCGGTCAGGCCTACGCGTTTTTCGGTTCGGTCGAGCAATCTTCAAAAGTCATCGCATCATTCGTGGCCACATCGCAGATGCCCGAGCAGTACAAGGACCGGTTCCGGGTGTGGCAGGGTGCCAACCTTTACGCAAGAAACCGGCAGAGCGATGCCATAGGCGTGTGGGATGAGCTGTTGCGAAAGCAACCCGAGGACCGGGACCTGATCGCGGAGGTCCTTTTTGCATGCGGCCGGATGAAGGCCGAATGCCCGAAAGTGCTCCACAAGGCCACTGAGCTGGTCGAGGCGGGAGAAAGCAAGAAGCTGTCTTTACTGAACATCGCTATCGGCAAGTACCTTCTCTCCAAACTGGGATGATGCCCGGGCGGTCTCGTACCTGGAGGCCGGCCGCGACAAAAGCAATAAGAATAAGATTGAGTCGAACGACCCGGCGATGCTCGTGAGTCTTGCCGATGCGTACTACCGGACCAAGAAATTTTCCGAGGCCCTCGAGATCTATTTCGAAATGAGCAAGCACTTTCCCGAAGTGCGCCAGATCCAGGAGGCGATGCAGGGCGTTTACGCCATCGAGCACAAGAGCGCAGGAGACGTCAAGATCAACTGATGACAGATCATGGGGAATTCGGGCTGCGGAAAGAACCCAAGCGGACTCCTGATTGTTACCCGTTCCGCATTCGGCATTCCGGATTCCGAATTCCGAATTTTGATGAGGAGGTCATTATGAAACGCATACTGGTCATTCTGCTTCTTTTCGTGGCCGCCGCTTTGACGGCGTTCACTGCTGCCGAGGCAGGCCGGAAAAAGGACAACAGGCCGGACGGAGGCAGCCTGAATTATGGGGAATACGGCAGGCCGGCGACCCTCGACCCCATCACGAGCAACGAGATGATCTCGCTGCGCCTTACGGAACTCATCTTCAACGGCCTGGTCGGGATCAACGAGAAACAGGAGATCGTCCCGGAGCTTGCAGAAAGATGGGACCGTTCTGCCGACAGCCGAACCTACACCTTTTTTCTCCGGAAGGACGTGATGTGGCATCCGAAAGAAGGTGAAGAGCCCAAGCCGTTTACGGCGGAGGACGTCATTTTCACCTACAAGATCATGATGCATCCGAGGACCATTACCCCCCTCAAGGTGAGGTATGAGTTCATCAACGCGGTTGAAAAACTTGATGATTATACCGTCAAGTTTACGCTGAAACGGCCGATCCTGAACGCCCTAGCCAAGTTCAGCTTCAAGGTGATTCCGAAACACGGGCCGAGCAACCCCCTCTACCTCACCCGGGAAGATCCGTTCGTACGGAACCCCATCGGGACCGGCCCCTATCTTTTGAAGAACATCACGGCCGAGCGTGAAATCGTCCTCGCTGCGAATGAAAACTACTTCAAGGGAAGACCGCATGTCGACAGGTTCATCGCCAAGCCCTTCGCGGACCAGAACATCATGACCCAGGCGCTGATGTTCAATGCGATCGACATGATCGTCCTCGTTAATCCCCGGGACATCCCCGAGATTCAGGGAGACAAACGGTTCATCCTTCAGCCATACAACGCGCTTTCGTACTCGTTCTTCGGGTATAACATCCGAAGTCCCCTTCTCGCGGATAAGCGTGTGCGCAAAGCCTTTACCCACGCCGTGAACCGGCAGGAGATGCTCGACTCGTTCTTCAACGGCCAGGGAACCATCATCTCCGGACCTTTTGCACCCGGGAGCTGGGCTTATAACCTCGATGTGCAGCCTGTGCCGTTTGATCCCGAAAAGGCAAAGACCCTTCTACAGGAAGCCGGCTTCACCCGCGGTGCTGACGGATTCATGCAGAAGGACGGCAAACGGTTGGCACTGACGCTGAAAGTCCCGATCGAGAAAGAGAGCGAGGCCGTGAAGCGTGTGGTGCTTGCATTCAAGAACTACCTTAAGAACGTCGGTGCGGACATCAAGGTGGAGTTCAAGGAGTGGCAGGCCTGGAAGGAAGACGTCTTCTTCGAGCACGATTTCGACATCATCTTCGCCATATGGGTCTTTGACGACTCGGCGGACATCTCGTCGCTCTTCCATTCCGGCGAGATCGGTGCCTGGAAGAACAATTTCGGCGGATACTCCAACCCGGAAGTGGACGGCTTGATCAACGAGAGCAAGCTGACGCTCGACCACGAGAAGCGGCGCACAATCAACCGGAAGCTCCATGCAATCCTGGCTGAGGAAAACCCTTACACCTTCCTCTGGACGCTCACCAACTACGGGGCATACCACAAGAAGGTAAGGCGCGTGGCCATCCATCCGTACAAGTTCTTCTCGTACGCGGATGATTGGTTCATCGAGGAGAAGGATCAAAAATAAGTTCAAAGTTTAAGGCTTAAAGTCCAAAGTTCAAAATGATTGTCTAACCATGAAGCTTTCGGCGGTTCGGCCCATTGCCATGGTGCTGTCCAGGGAGTTGATGATCACGGCGCTTCTGCTTCTGGGCGTGAGCTTCGTGGTCTTCATCATCCTCTTTGTGTCGCCCGGAGACCCTTTCAGCGTTCTCCTCGAAGGGCAACTTTCGACAGCAGAAGTCAGGGAAGGGGTGCGCGAAGCCATGGGCGTCTCCCGATCGTGGTACATGCAGTACCTGTCCTGGCTCGCGGGTATGCTGGCAGGCAACTTCGGCACTTCGATTCGGATGGGTTTGCCGGTCCTCCCTGAAGTGCTGCGCGTTGGGTTCAACACCCTCCTCCTGACCCTCGGGTCGCTCATCATTACCCTATTGATCGCCGTGCCCATCGCCCTCTATTCCGCCGTCCGGGGAACCGACAAGATCTCGTGGCCCCTAACGATGTTCTCCTACGTCATCTCTGCCCTGCCGGTGTTTTGGCTGGGGTACATTGTTATCTATTTCTTTACGCACAAACTCGGTCTTTTTCCGCTTGCTTTCGGTTTCTCGAGTGGGGGGCAGAAATATCGCTGGCTCTATCAGCTCCTCCCGATTTTCGTGCTGGGGGTGGGGAACGGTACGATCAGCGAGGTCATCCGATTTCTTCGGCAGGAGATGGGCAGGGTGATAGCCGAAGACTACATTCGCACGGCTCGGGCCAAAGGCGCCTCGGTCTGGAGACATTCATTCAAGGAAGGCTTGCTCATACCCGTGACGGAGATCGTTGCCTCCAAGATTCCCTTCATCCTCGGCGGCGCCGTCATCGTCGAGCAGGTGTTCAACTGGCCCGGCATGGGCAGGATGGCGTGGCAGGCGGCACAGGATCGGGATTACCCGGTGATCATGGGCATTGCTATCCTTGCCGCGATCCTTGTCCGCATGGGCAGCCTGTTCCAGAGCGTGGTGTACGTCATCGTGAACCCGAGGGCCTCCAAGGAATAGCGTCATTGTGGGATGCGGAACCTGAAAAAATTTCAAATAACAAAAAGATTTGCTGACGGATTTATCATCCGCGAAGTTTGAAAATTATCCAGGATGATCCTTTCCCTTGACGAGGAGGATCGAGGCGGGGATGGCCAAAAACAAGCTGCAAACAAACGCGAAATTGAAATTGTGAATTTGGATATTATTTGGAATTTGCTATGAAGCACTATTCCCAAATACCCGGTGAGATCAGCGACCTCTCGGACCAGCCGTTCTGGAAAAAAGCGGATGCGGTCGATCTGGCTTATGTCGGCTACGGGCTGCTCATCGTCACCCTCGTCGTGGTATCTTACCTTCTCGGCTCGTTCAACCTCCTGCCCCGGGATCCGCAGGAGATCGACCTTGGGCTCTTGATGGCGCGACCAGGGACGGAAGGCCACCTCCTTGGCACGGACTTCATGGGTCGGGATATGCTCTCGCGACTCATTGTAGGCATCCAGGCCTACTTCCTGCCCGGCCTGCTGGCGATCTTTATTGCGCTCTTTTTCGGTACGGTGCTCGGTGTGGCTGCCGGCTACCGGGGTGGCAAGTTCGACACGGGCATTACCTATTTCACCAACCTCGTCGATTCCTTCCCACGTCTCGTGCTCATCCTGCTTGTGATCGCTGCCTTCAAACCCGATATCTACTACATCATGGGGGTCGTCGGCTTCACGAGTGTTCCGGTCGTGACGTCGCTCATCAAGGGCAAGATCCAGTTTCTGAAAGAGAAGAATTTCATCGAGGCCGACGTCGCCCTGGGTCTGCCAACGAGCACCATTATCCTGAAGCATGTCCTCTGGCACAATTGCCGGTCGCTCCTCATCATCCAGGCGACGCTCGGCATGGCCGAAGCCATCCTGATGGAGACGTCGCTCAGTTACCTCGGCTTCGGCGTGCAGGAGCCCACGCCCTCTTGGGGCAATATGGTGCAGTCGGGCGCCAACTATTTCATGCAAGGGAAGTTTTGGCCATCCACGGCTCCGTCGCTCGCCATCCTGCTCACGATCCTTGGGTTCCACATGCTCGGCGATGGGCTGAATAACATCCTGGAAGGCAAGAGGCACGCATGACAACGGCGCCGATCCTGAAGATAGAAGACCTTCGCACCTACTTCTATTCCCGCAGCAGGCAGGCCTTCATTCGCTCCGTGGACGGGGTCAGCCTGGAGATTGCGAAAGGGGAGACCCTCGGCCTTGTCGGCGAAAGCGGCAGCGGTAAAAGTATCACTGCCCTGTCGGTCATGGGGCTGATCAGCGCCGGGCCTGGCGTGATCAGCGGAAAAATCGGGTTCAGGTCGGACCGGAGCCAAAAGGATTTGCTTCGGGATCTGAAAGACTTCGTTAAGCTTACGATGAGAGACGGTAGGATCATGGATGTGAGCAAGGACGTTCTGGGATGGGAACGAAACACGGAGCGCACCATGAAGAAGTTGCGCGGCAAGGAGATTGCGATGATCTTCCAGAACCCCAAATCCTGCCTCAATCCCTTCACGCCCGTGGGAAAACAGATTACCGAGGCGATCCGGCTCCATACCTCCGCAAAAGCCGAGCCGGCGGCCAGGGAGCGTGCGCTCACCTGGCTTGACCGCGTGAAGATGGATTCCCCCCGCCTCCGGTTCGACAATTATCCTTACGGTCTCTCGGGCGGCATGTGCCAGCGGGCCATGATCGCCATGGCCCTGGCATGCGAGCCGTCACTCCTGATTGCAGACGAGCCGACGACGGGCCTCGACGCCACGATCCAGTCAAAGATCGTGGACCTCCTTGCCGAGCTCAAGTCAGAACTTGGCGTCACCACCCTGCTGATCAGCCATGACATCAGCATGATCTCCCGTCTCTCCGACAGGGTTGCCGTCATGTATGGCGGCACCGTTTGCGATTACGGACCGGCAAGGTCGATCCTGTCGACAGGGTTAGAATCGAAGCATCCGTATACATCGGCGCTCCTCGCGTCCATTCCGAGCGCCAAGAACATCAAAGAAAAGGGATATCTCCAGGCCATTGAGGGAGATGTGCTCGACACCATCAATATCCCTGAGGGATGCCGGTTCTACAGCCGATGCAACCGGGTGACGGAGAAGATTCGTGAGAAATGCGCAAGTCATGAACCTGACCTTCGAGAGATAGAGTCGGGACACAAGGTAAGGTGCTGGTTGTATTTTGATTAAACCTTCGGCTAGATTGACGAGCCTTACCGGGAACACTCCCGGAGTCTTGTCATGCGGGTTTCATTGGGATGGAATGGGTTATTGACGATTTTATGTATAGGGAATTTCAGCTAAGTTGGGGATCGCAGTGCTTCACGCTTAAAAGGTTCCGCAATAAAGCTCTTTCAGTGTCCCCGGCAAGTCTCGCCAGGGGTTTATTGCAACATTAGGATGAGAGTTCTTATGCCGAAGACGATTCTCGAGGTCACTGACCTCAAGAAACATTTTACCTATGGGAAAGGCCTCTTTTCCTCCCTCAAGGACCAGCAGCCGTTCATCCCTGCGGTGGACGGGGTAAGCTTTTACCTCAAGGAGAATGAGACGATGGGACTGGTCGGCGAATCCGGCTGCGGCAAGACAACCATCGGCCGGACTGTTTTGAGGCTTGAAAAACCGACCTCCGGTCAAATCATCTTCGACGGAAAGGACATCACGCGCGTTCCGACCCATGAACTCCGGCAGCTTCGGAGCCAGATGCAGATGATTTTCCAGGACCTGGATGCAGCCCTCAATCCCAAGATGCGCATCCGCGATATTCTCTCCGAAGCGATCACCGTCCATCACCCGATCAGCGATGCCGAGGTGGAGAAGCGCATCAACGAGCTGCTCGAGCAGGTGAACCTTAAAAAGAGCAAGCTTTCCAACTTTCCCCACGAGCTCTCGGGCGGCGAAAAGCGGAGGGTCGGCGTGGCGCGTGTGCTTTCCGTTGGAGCCAAGTTTATTGTCGCCGACGAGCCCACGAGTGCCCTCGACGTCTCCATCCAGGCGCAGGTTGTAAACCTGCTCCTAGACCTTCAACGGAGACTCGGACTCTCCTACCTCTTCATCTCTCACGACCTTCGGGTGGTAGAACTCGTCAGCCATAAGGTCGCGGTGATGTACCTGGGCAAGATCGTGGAGATCGGTCTTTCCGACCGCATTGCGAACAGAGCCAGTCACCCCTACACCCATATCCTCTGGTCTTCTCTGGCCGAAAAACAGAGCAGGGAGGCTGCCCGGACGGCGAGGAGCGTCCAGGCAGGTCAATGGGGTGTGTTTGATTTCGAGCGGCCCGTTGCCGGCTGCCGTTTTGCCCCGCGCTGTCCGGTCTATGAGTCCACGGGGAAGCCGGAGGTTTGTATTGCCCCTTTCAGCGAACCGCAGTTGAAGGAGATCGGCGAAGCCCATCAGGTCGCCTGCCACTTCCCGCTGTAGCAAGAGAGCAAATTCATACCTCAAAATTGACGGGAGCTTTAAGCGCGTTGACCGGAGAGGGGGGCTAAACAGAAGTAATCTTAACCTTTCTTCTTCGATAACCTACCGGGATGAAGTCGTCCTTCTCTTTTTCTTCAATCTTTTTCAACCAAAGATCCATAAGGATCTTTCTTTTCTCCTCGTCCCTTTTTGACCGCTTCCGATATCTCCCCATTCCTAGCTGTTCTCTCAACAGAAGAAATTCTACTGGGGACTCTTCTTCATACTTTTTTATTCTATGCTTCATAAGCCCACCTTTTTCTTCAATTCGATGTATTTTAGCAATCCAATCAATTTCTTACAAGGAAAAGGACAAAAATTGCTTTGAAATTTCGAACTTTATATAAGATAATTCATTGAAAATCAGATTACCCCAGATACCCCAGAGATGAAAGACGCATTTATAGCCATTCATGGTCATTTCTACCAGCCTCCCCGGGAAAACCCCTGGCTCGAAATCATCGAGACCGAGGAAAGCGCCCATCCCTTCCATGACTGGAACGAACGGATCACCCTGGAGTGCTACCGGCCCAATGCTCATGCCCGGGTCCTGGATGGAAAAGGCAAGATTCTGGAGATCGTCAATAATTATTCTTCGATCAGTTTCAATTTCGGCCCCACGCTTCTCCCCTGGCTGGAGAGGCGTTTTCCTTCGGTCTATCAGAAGATCCTTGAGGCGGACCGGGAAGGGTTGAAGCGATTTGGCCATGGGAATGCCATCGCGCAGGTTTTTAACCACATCATCATGCCTTTGGCCAATGACAGGGATAAAGAGACAGAGGTTCTCTGGGGAACGGCCGATTTTGAAAAACGGTTTCATCGTAAGCCCGAGGCCCTGTGGCTTCCTGAAACAGCGGTCAACTATGCCACCCTTCGGACATTGGTCAAGTATGGGATGCGCTATCTCATCCTGAGCCCCTTTCAGGCGTCGAGGGCAAAATCCTTCGGAGGGAGAAAGTGGACGGATGTATCGCAAGGCCGGATCGATACGACGCGACCTTACCGGTGTTTTATGAAAGACGCATCCGGCAAAAAGCTCTTAGATCAGTTCATCGACATCTTTTTTTACAACGGTACCGTTTCAAGGGAGATTGCCTTCGGGGATCTCTTAAAAGACGGCAATGCCCTCTGCGATCGATTTTCCCAATTCTACCAGCAGTCGAAGGAAAAACCTCAATTGATTCACATCGCGACGGATGGCGAGACCTACGGGCACCACATGAAATTTGGAGAGATGGGCCTGGCCTATGCGTTGGCCAAAGGCTTTCCAGCAAGGGGTTTTGAGCTGGTGAATTACGCGGCTTTTTTGAAGCGATTTCCTCCTGTCCACGAAGTGGAAATTGATGAGGGGCCGAAGGGAGAGGGAACCTCCTGGAGCTGTGCGCATGGTGTGGGGAGATGGAAAGAGAATTGTGGGTGCAGCACCGGAGGAGAGCCCGGATGGAATCAGGAATGGAGAAGACCCCTGCGGGAAGCTCTGGATCTTCTACGGGACGAGCTGAGCCGTGTTTTTGAGAGAGAAGGGGAAGGGATATTTCAAGATGTGTGGCAGGCTAGAAATGGATATATTGAAGTGATCCTCAACCGGTCTCCGGAGAAGGTCGAGAGCTTTTTTGAGCAATATGGGGTAAAAGGGCTCGATGAAAAGGGCAGGCTCAAAGGGCTCAAGCTCCTGGAAATGCAGAGGCACGCCTTACAGATGTATACGAGTTGTGGCTGGTTTTTTGTCGACCTGTCAGGAATCGAAACGATCATCGTCCTTCAACATGCATCCAGGGCCATCCAGCTGGCCGCAGACTGGACAGGTGAAGAGATTGAGAGGACATTTGTTCAACATTTGTCGGAAGCCAGGAGCAATGTTCCTGAGATGGGAAAGGGCGATCAAGTTTACGAGCGTTTGGCAAAACCGAAATGGGTCACGCCCGAAAAAGTGGTAAACCACTTTGCCATCACCTCCCTGTCGGATAGCGGGGACGGAGAGAAGAATGTCTTTTCGTATCGGGTGGAGAAGATTCACTACGAAAAAATGGAGGACGAAGAGAATTTGTCGGTCGTAGGCCAGGTGAGGGTCACCGGCGAAATCATTCCAGAGCCCAAAGAATTTCTCTTTGGATTGATTCCCTCCAAGAAAGAGGTTTTTCGGACCTGGATCCTGGAAAAGAAAGAAGGACTCGATTTTAGGACCTTAGAAGAGAAGGCACAAGAGAACTTTGGCAAAGGTGAAGAAGAAATGGCCCGGGTTCTTACTTCACTCCTCGGGAATCGCATTTTCACCATTAAAGATACTTTTAAAGAGGAAAGACAAGCGATCTTTCGGAAACTCATCCAAGAAGAATTTGACGAACACTGCCAGATTTACGCTGACCTTTTCGACAGGACGAAGCAGGCGGTCGAGGCGTTATCCAGAGAGGGGCTGGAGATTCCGTTCGAGATTCGCGTGGCTGCAGAGGTGACACTCAGCAATCGTTTACATCAGGAGATCAAGGAGCTGAGCAGGAATTTTAAAGGGACGATCCGAAAAGGGAAGATCGATGAGATCGTTGAAGAAGCAAAAGAACACGGGTATCGTCTGAGAAAGGAGAAATCTCTTTTGGCTCTGAATGCGTTGTTGATGGACAGAATGAATGCCCTTCAAAAGAACAAAGGTTCCGATCTCCCACGTCAATCAGAACTGGCCGAGGAAATGCTAGCACTTCTCAACTTGGCAAAAAAGTGGGATTTGGAAATGTCCCTGGAAGAGGCCCGGAATTCGATGAACCAGATCCTGGGAGAATGTGTCGGGGATCTCGAGAAATGCTGGTGGGAGAATGGAACTCCGAAGCTATTCTCTCCCAATCTGATCATCCTGGCAGAGAAATTAGGTTTCAATGTGGACAGATTTTCAAAAATAGCTGATTCCGGCACGTCGGCGGGTCAATCAGGATAGACGGACGTGTGTCAATCCACACGTTTCCCATCTGACACACTATTCCCAAGCAGTCTTTGCGTGACCCTCCTCTGTTTTTCCCCGGGGAAAGGCGACGACAGCAATGGCGGGCTGTCCGAAGGCGCCCCGCTTTGGGCCTTGACCAGGGCTTAGCGATGTCGCCGGTCGTCAAGTGGTTCCCGACGACCGGGGCGCGGATTTTAGACCGTCCGCAGAAAAGTTTTTTTGACAGCCTGGCCCAATTGCGATATAAGGTTAAGTCTTATAAGGGGATATTCGGAGGTGGTTGTTGAAGACACTAAGACCGGTCGATATCGTCGTGGGTTGTTTCCTCGCCCTCCTCGGGCTTTTCATTCTGTATGCCTCGTCGATGATCAGGGTGGGAGTGGAAAGGGCCCTGTCCCCCCGCACCATCCCCTCTGCCGTCGGTTTTCTCATATTTTTTTGCGGTATCGGACTTGCCGTCAAATCCTGGCGTTTCCGGGGAGAGGATCCCAAGATCAACTGGCCGGACCGGGAGGGGTTAAGGATCATCCTGGTCAGTCTGATCCTCCTGGCATGTTACATCGTTCTGATGAATCCGCTCGGGCTGCCCCTCAGCACGTTTCTGTATGTCACCATTTCCATCTGGTATCTGAAACGGTCGAAATGGGTTACGGCGATCGTGACCGGCCTGATCTTTGGGATCGTCTCGTACTACGTCTTCATCCATCTGCTGAAGCTCTCTTTCCCGGTGGGATTCTTATTTGAAGGTTAGGAGAACGGTATGGGTTTTTCCTGGGACTTTCTTTTCCAGGGGTTTGCGACCGCCTTTTCTTTGCAGAATCTTCTCTGGGCGCTGGTGGGCTGTTTCATCGGAACTCTGGTCGGGGTGCTCCCCGGCATCGGTCCCGCCTCCGGGATCGCGATCCTCCTTCCCCTGACGACGGTGCTTCCCCCGACCTCGGCGATCATCATGATGGCGGCCATCTACTACGGTGCCATGTACGGGGGATCGACGACCGCAATCGTCGTCAACATCCCGGGGGAGGCTTCCTCCGTGCCGACTGCCATAGACGGCTATGAAATGGCCAAGCAAGGGAAAGCCGGTCCGGCTCTTGCCATCTCCGCCATCTCGTCTTTTTTCGCAGGGACGCTCGGCCTTGTCGGCCTGACCTTCTTTGCCCCGCTCCTGGCTAACTTTGCCGTGGTTTTCGGCCCGCCGGAGTATTTTGCCCTGATGTTCATGGCGTTGACCCTCATCATCAGCCTTTCCGGCCGCGCCCTTCTGAAGGGAGTCATCTCCATGGCCCTGGGGCTCATGACCTCTTTGATCGGTCAGGATCCTCTCACCGGAGCCACCCGGCTGACTTTCGGGTTCCCGAAGCTTTTGGCCGGGATCGATTTCATCAGCGTGATTGTGGGACTCTTCGCGATCAGCGAGGTGATGATCAATGTGGAGCAGAGAATCACCGCCATCAGTCAGAAGATCGGCAACTGGATGCCGACCTGGGCCGATATAAAGCAGTGCCTGGGAACAATGCTCCGCTGCACAGGTGTCGGTTTCTTCCTGGGGCTCCTTCCTGGGGTCACCCCTTCGGTGACGACGTTTGTAGCTTACGATCTCGAAAAGCGGGTATCGAAGCACCCCGAGCGGTTCGGCCGCGGGGCGATCGAGGGTGTTGCCGCCCCCGAAGGGGCGAACAACGCGACCTCCACCGCCGGATTCGTTCCGCTCTTCTCGTTCGGGCTTCCCACGGCGCCGTCAATGGCGGTCCTGCTCGGAGGGCTGATGATGTACGGCCTTCAGCCGGGACCGATGCTCTTCAAGCAGAATCCTGAATTTGTCTGGGCGGTCATTGCCAGCATGTACATCGGCAACGTCATGCTGATCGTCCTTAATCTCCCGCTTGTAGGGATGTGGGCCAGAATTTGCGTCATCCCTTTTTATATCCTTGGGCCCTTGATCGTCTTCTTTTCCGTGCTCGGGACATACAGCATCCGGTTCCTCGCGTTCGATGTATGGATTATGCTCATCTTCGGGGTGATCGGGTACTTCATGCGAAAGCTTGGATTTCCCGTCGCCCCCATGGTGTTGGCGACCGTCATTGCGCAGATGATGGAGACGTCCCTGGGGCAGTCGCTGCTCATCTCGCAGGGGTCTCCTCTGATCTTTTTCACCCGTCCCATCTCGGCCGTATTCATGGGGCTTGCCTTCCTTTCGATTGGGCGGGGGATCTGGATTCAGGTCCGCTCCAAAGCACCTGAAGTGGCGATAGAGGAAGCCGATTGATACGCAACGGGCATGGTTATATAGGGGTGCCTGCGACACGGTGAGCTTCGGACATATTAAAACCGTCAACCCTTTTCAAGACAGGAGGAAAGCTATGAGAAAAATTGCCATCGGTTTTATCGCTCTCTTTGCCACCTTTGCAATGGTATTGGCTGGCGCGGTCAACGCGGCGGAATATCCCAACAAGCGTATCAACTACAACATCTGTTTTAATCCCGGCGGAGAGTCGGATATCACCGCCCGGATCCAGGAACAGGCCCTAAAGAAGTATTTAGGCGTGGATGTGGTCATTCAATACAAGATCGGCGGGGGGGGAGCCCTCTGCTGGGCGGATCTGGTCCAGACCAAGCCGGACGGCTACACGATCGCCGGTCACAACCTTCCCCACACCGTCCTCCAGCCTCTGGAAATGGGCGATGCCGGGTACAAGACCCTGGACCTCAAGCAAATCTATATGTTCGAGAGCACTCCGAATGTCCTGATGGTCCGGAATGACAGCCCTTTTAAGACCCTGAAAGACTTTGTCGATTACGCCAAGAAGAACCCCCCAGGCGTGATCACCGTAGGGGGCAGCGGTACCTCGTCTGCAAACGATCTCGGAACCACGATGCTCAGCAAGGCTGCGGGCATTAAATTGACCTACGTGCCGTTCGGTGGGACCGGTTCCGCCGTGCCAGCCCTCCTGGGAAACCATGTAACGGCGCTCATGTCCTATTCCCCCATGGTGGTCCAATATAAAGACAAGTTCCGGTTCCTGGCCATGGCCTCGGAAAAACGGATGGACGTCATCCCCGACGTGCCGACGTTCAAGGAGCTGGGCTATGACATCGTAGAAGGGGCCTACCGCGGGGTTGCCGCCCCTCCGGGAACGCCGGATGCAATTATCAAATTTCTTGCCAACGCCTTCGACAAGACCATGAAGGACCCGGAGGTCAAAAAGAAGATGGATCAGAACGGGTTCAAGACGGAGTTCATGGGCCCGAAGAATCCCTGGCCCTGGTGAAGAAGAAGATGGTAGAATACGAAGTGATCATGAAGGAACTGGGACGAATCAAAAAGTAGGTAACACTTTAGTTGTTTGAAAAAGAATCACAAACAACTTCTAATCAGTCCATTCTCCCAAATAATCCCCTCCCCCTTCGATGGGGGAGGGTGAGGGTGGGGGTGGACAAAATGAAGACCTTTTATCCCCTCTCCTCTTAATCTCCTCCCGCAGGGGGAGGAGAGATTATTTTAGTAACATACAACCTTCAAAGGAGATAACATTATCATGCGCATTACCGAAGTTAAGGCCGAATTATTGCGTATGCCTCTGCCACGTCCGATGCAATCGGGATCATCCAGTGGCAAAAAGGGTGGCCCGGTCAGTCACATCAATATGCCGATCGTATTCATCACCACCGAAGACGGGACCCAGGGGCTCGGGTATGCCTGGAGCCTGTTGGGAGGCGCTACGGCTACACGGTGTGTGCTTCAGGACGATTTTGCGCCGCTTCTGATCGGCGAAGATGCCCTCGACCACGAGCGCCTGTGGCACAAGCTCTACAAACGGCTGCAGTCGGTGGGCCGCGTTGGACTGGTTATCCAGGCTCAGGCAGCGGTCGATCTGGCTCTGTGGGATATCAAAGGTAAAATTTCCGGCTTGCCGGTTTACAAGCTCTTGGGCGGCTGCCGGGAAAGTGCACCGGTCTACGGCTCCGACGGCGGCTGGTTGTATATGAGCGTGTCCGAAATGGTGGCGGCCTTCGAGAGCTATCTTGAGCAGGGGATGATGGGTGTTAAAATGAAGATCGGCCATGAAAACCCTAAGGTCGATATTCAGCGGGTCAGGGAGGTCCGTAAGGCTCTGGGTGATGATGTTTGGATCGCCGTCGACGCCAACCAGAAATGGGATTTCCCGACGGCCATGTGGGTGGGTCGCGAGCTTGAACAGCTGGGCGTTGCATGGTTCGAAGAGCCGTTATTATGCGAGGATGTTCCCGGTCATGCCAGACTCGCGGCTGCACTGGATATTCCCATCGCGATGGGAGAAACGTTGGGGTCGCGCTTCGAATTCAACGCTTATCTGCGCGCCAACGCGGTCGATATTCTGCAACCTGATATTATTCGGGTCGGCGGCATTACCGAAATGGTTAAAGTGGTTACCCTGGCGGATATCGCCCAGCTACCGGTTGCGCCGCACCACATGATGGAAAGCACGATTCATGTCGCCTGCGGCGTCATGGGATCCGGCCCCATTGAGTACATGCCCTGGGTAGCGGGTGCGTTTGCGGAGCCCGTGCAGATCAAAAACGGAAATATGATACCACCCCAAAAACCGGGATTGGGGCTGGAGATTCCCGAGGAAATTATTAAGCGCTACCGCTCTGAGTGACGTTCCGCTCTCATTGCGGGTCGACCTTTAACTAGCAAATAACCAAGAATATTTGGAGTTTCTCCGGTTACAGAGTAATTCCTCCCCCTTCGACGGGGGATACACAGACCGGGGACATAGGTAATGGTTGTTCGGAGACATGGGTAATAGTTGTTTAATATCTTAGTCAATGTTGGAAATTTTTTACCTCCCCTTAAGTTAAGGGGAGGTGCGGAGGGGTTACGATCAGCGCCGATTCGGGACTGAATAACTCCCCCCATCCCCCTCTTACTCTAAGAGGGGAACAACAGCGATTGCGTCCAGCAGCCCCTTGTCTTGTAACCTGTGTGTCCGAACATCTGTTACCCATCTTGCCTGTCTATACGGGGGAGGGTGAGGGTGCCGAAGGGAAGGAAGATTTTGGAGAGACATTTTAGAGAAAGTCAGGGATAAATTTTCAGATCAAAATACCTAAGAATCCAAGGAGAAAATAAAATGCCAACCGGACATAAACACAAGATAGCGGTGATCATGGGAGATGGAATCGGTAAAGAGGTGGTGCCCGAGGGCATGCGGGTACTGGACGTCGCGGCAGAGAGGTTCGGCTTCAAGCTCGAGTGGACACCGTTCCCCTGGAGTTGTGAATATTACAGCTCAAAAGGGGAGATGATGCCGAAAAACGGGATGGATATACTGAAAGCATATGAATCGATCTTCCTCGGCGCGGTCGGCTACCCCGGTGTCCCGGACCATGTGTCGCTGTGGGGGCTGCTCATTCCCATCCGAAGGGGTTTTCAGCAGTACGTCAACTTCAGACCCGTTAGAAACATGAGGGGCATCACAAGTCCCCTGCGGAATATCGAATCTGGACAAATAGATTTCTGTGTGGTGAGAGAGAATAATGAGGGTGAATACTCAAACATTGGCGGAATGATGTACGAAGGGACCGAACAGGAATTCGTCGTTCAGGAAACGGTTTTCACCCGCAAAGGTGTTGAAAGGATCATGAGATATGCCTTCGACCAGGCTCGAAAGAGGGAAAAGAAGAGGGTGACTTCCGTCACGAAGTCGAACGGAATTGTTTTCACCATGCCCTACTGGGATGAGATATTCAAAGGAATCGCGAGGGAGTACCCGGAAGTAAAGACTGACCAGTACCACGTCGATGCCCTGTCCGCCATGTTCGTGCAGCATCCGGAACAATTTGACGTGGTGGTGGGCAGCAACCTGTTCGGTGACATCCTCTCGGACCTGGGTGCAGCCGTGGCAGGCAGCCTCGGCATCGCGCCGTCGGCCAGTCTTAACCCCGAGCGCAAATTTCCATCCATGTTCGAACCGGTCCACGGCTCGGCGCCTGATATTGCAGGCAAGGGGGTTGCAAACCCTATTGGTCAGATCCTCTCCGGGGCCTTGATGGTCCATCATCTGGGACATCCTGAAGCGGCAGGAGCGATAGAAAAAGCTGTGGAGGTTGCCGTGGCGGACAGGAAAATAAGAACCCGGGATCTGGGCGGCGAGGCATCGACCCAGCAGATGGGGAAAGCCATCGCCGACCTGGTGGCGACAGTGTAAGGTGTTCAAGGAGGCGAGGAAGTGAGACGCCCCCTCATCTTTTTCGAATAAAAGGGATGATTTGACAACCACGATCTTGTAGTGTATTGTAGTGGAAGGAGGCAGGTTATGCGCTCAGTCCTTTCTGTAAGTTTACCCGAAAACATATCGTCCGAACTCGATAAGTTCGCCAGGAGCACAGGCCGAACCAAGAGCGACATTGTGAAGGAATCGATCGATCTCTACCTCTGGGAGGTACGATTCCGTAAGTTGCAGAAGCGGGTGGGGACGAAAGCCAAGAAGGCAGGCCTGGTCAGCGAAGAGGATGTATTCAAGGCCATATCGTGAAAGCCGTTTTTGATACCAATGTTCTGGTGGCCGCCTTTGTCAGCGAGGGCGTCTGTTCGAAGCTTCTCATCAGAGCACGAAAGAGACAATTTCACCTCTTTATTTCTCCCTTCATTCTCCAGGAGTTCGAGCGGGTTCTCGTCAGGAAGCTTGCGGTTCCAAAGAGCGAAGCAAGGAATGCAGTAAGACTTGTCTCAGACGCCGCCGAGGCTGTTGTTCTTCCTCTCAAGCTCGACGCGCCTATCTGTCGCGATCCAATGGATGACAATATCTTGGCGTGCAGCCTGGCAGCGGGGACCGATTACCTGGTCACAGGAGATGCAGATCTTTTGGACCTGGGATCCTTTCGGAATACTCTCATCATCTCGCCGCGGGATTTTGAGTCACTGTTCGTTGATTAATGGACCAAAATTCGGATTAATTATTATTACCTATGTTCCCGGTTTATCCCCCCCCCTTATTTTAAGGGGGGATGGAGGGGGGTTATTAATTTTAGTAGTTCGGTGCGCCCCACGGGCACGGGGTCTGAGTTTACGTTTTGTGTTGGGGATCGATCCCTGATTTCTTGCTTAATTAGTGGCGGTTACATCTGCGGGCGACAATTAATTCTTCATCAGCTCTTTCAGTTTCTTTACTGCTCGGGGCAACACCTCTCCTGTCCTCTCTTCAAAGCGTAAATGACAGCTCCGATCCATGGGAGTCTCCCCCTGATTGATGATGACCAGACGGGCTCCTGATCTCAGGGCGACTCTGGGCATATCATTGGCAGGGCTGACCACAAGACTCGAACCTAATGCTCTAATCCTTCGAAAGCCCTTAGTCACGGTCCTCAGAGGGGTTTTGACGATTCCGTGTGTCTTGTGATTTTTTCTTCTTGACCCACAAACCCCTTTCTTGTATATTCGACTCATTCCAAACGAGTTCTTATCAAAAAACAAAATCAAATCAAAACCAAAAACATATGCTCAAGCTAGTGGAAGCCATGGCCAACATGAAGGAACAGGAAGCTCTTGCGATCTTCGAGGAGCTGCTTGGGAGGGCGCCATGGCTGCCGTGGCTTTTGGCAAAGAAGCAGCGAGGGGGAAGTAGATGGACTCGTTCGAGAAGCTGGACCGGGCGATAGCCCTCAAGCCCACGCCGGAGATCCCGGTCTACCCCCACATCGTCACCTTCGCCGGGCGCTGCGCCGGCATCACCCAGGCCGAGCTCTTCAGCAGCAACAAGGCCTGGCTGGCCGCCTGCGACAAGACCTTCGAGCGGGTGGGCAAGCCGGACGTGGTCTTCCCCCTGAACCCGTGCGACACCGCCTACATCGAGTCGATGAAGGTCAAGCTTCCCGGGCAGGGAGCTGGGCCCCGACGAGCCCTTCCAGTTCGTGGAGGAAGAGATCATGCAGGTCTCCGACTACGACGTGATCCTCGAGAAGGGCTGGAGCGCCTGGAACACCGAGTTCATGAAGACGCATCCAGTCGCCGCCCCTGGCACGGCTGGCTCGGCAGCCTCAAGGTGCTCTGGGGCTTCATCAGGGCCGGCATGAACACCGGCAAGAACATCAAGCACTGGAAGGAGCAGGGCATGCCGGTGATGTTCCACACCGGCGTCGCCCCGCCGTTCGACGTCTTCTCGCTCAGCCGCTCGCTGCGCCCCTTCTACCGCGACCTCTTCGACATACCCGAGAAGGTCAAGAAGGCCGTCGATGTCGGCACCGACGCCATGATCAAGCTGGGCATCGCCAACGCCAAGCGGGCCAAGGGCGACCGGGTGGCCATCTTCGCCATGCGCTCGAGCGCCAGCTTCATCTCGCCCAAGATCTTCGACGAGATCTCGTTCCCCTCGATCAAGCGGATGGTGGAGGGCTACCACGCGGCCGGCCTCATCTCGGTGCTGCACTGCGACGGCAACTGGGACCTCATGATCCCCCGCTTCCGCGAGCTGCCCCGGGCGAGCTGCGTCGTGGAGCTCGACGGGGCCACCAACATCCGCAAGGCGCGGGAGGTGCTGGCCGACCACCTCTGCATCAAGGGCGACGTGCGGGCGGCCATGCTCGTCGCTGGGCAAGAAGGAAGAGGTGGAGGCCTACTGCCGGGAGCTGATCGAGTTCATGGGGCACGACGGCGGCTTCATCCTGGGCTCCGGCTGCGAGGTGCCCATCACGGCCAAGGTGGAGAACGTGGCGGCCCTGATCGCCGCCGCACATGTTGCGCCTTAAGGCTCTGGATTCTAAGACGGGGAAGCAATTGTGGAAAAACAGGAAGATCGGCCCTATCCAGTGGTAAAGTCCCATTGTTGTAAATGGAGTCCTTTACATAACGGACGAAAACAGCCAGCCGACAGCCTTTACTCTTCCGAAACCCAAATAATAGCTGATTCTGTTGTGACTCACTTTCCGGTCCCGAAAACCTGATCATACGAAAGTGTTAATTTCTAGCTACGTCCCTCGTGCCCATTGCGGCTTTCAGTAAATAAAAGAGAAGCGTTCGACGCAAAGCACGCTCCGCACGAACGTCCCTCCTTTGTTCTCCCAACTTAGGTGTGATTCTCTATGTACCAAATTACCGTTGCCTGGCCCCAAAAAATTCTTGGCTTCACATCTCACTTGAACTTATTAGAATACGCCTCATATAACCTTTGGGAGTCCCTTCCGTCAATTACACCGAAATAGATTCGTTGTTCGTTGGTGGCAGACTTTGCAATTGCGAAGTATTTCATTTGTTCAATAACACTCTGATTTATCTGGTCACAGCATTGGACAATGAACGCTTCTGCTGGACTTCGAAATAATCTCTGGATTTGGTCGCCATTCTTACCCATTTTCTTTGGTGTGAGGACACCTTCTGTCCCTCTCCCCTTCAAGCCGAAAGCGGCAGGTAGTCTTCTGCCACCAATCATCAGCCTAGTCGAATATAAGTCGTCGGTTTCTCCACCCCAATCATTAAAGGTTCCGGGTTCGCCAATTATCTTCTGGAGACCTCGTTTGAACTTTTTCTCATACATAGGCTTCAATTGACAGGTGGCCTTTTGTTTACGCACTTTTGCAAATGAATCGATGTCATCGACTGTGATTTGCCTGATGTCGATAAGCTTTTTGGGGAAGCTAATCTTGATGACCTTGCCAATGGCTATTGGTGACACCTTCGTCGGAAAGCTTTCTAGTTTGTTTTTGTTGCTAGCAAGAGCTAAGATCTTGTCCCGATTATGTGTATAGAAGTCAATCTTTTGATATGCTGTTTCACTGTTAACCTTTCCGGCTAATTGGATTATGTCTTCACTACAGAGGCGTTTGGCTTCCTGTAAAACTCGAACTCGATTCTTGATGCCTGAAATGGTGCAGATTTCAGACACCGATTTAACTTTTTTCTTTTTTGTATAGATCGCCTTGAAGACCTTTTTTCGATCAGCGGACCGGCCGAGGACCCTAGCAGCATTTGCCATCTTATCCTGTCGATCACCGCTGGGATTGGATACAATAGCTGACATATATTATGCTGCCTTGCCTCCCTTGTAGAAATAGCGCGCAAAATCGGTAGGTAGCGCGTTTTCTGCCCAGAGTTCTTGCTATCTCAGTTCCCGCCAACCTCACACATTTCAAGATGCGCCTTACTCGAGCCGACCCCTAGGGAGGCCAAATGGGGTCAAATCCCTATTCTCGACATAATCGGTTTGAACGAACCTTCTATTCTTTTGAACACTTCGATCCTTAGAACCGACTTTCCTAACACTTCTACGGCATGTGCGATGTGATCACTTGGATTTGAGCGTGGATCCGATACACTGAAAGGATTTCACTTTTCTAGCAGGTATCAAACGGCTTACATTACTCACGTCAAGCTGAAGACCCAAACCAAGTTCTTCTTGCGAGGTACCTAACTTTAACAATAATAAAACTAGTAGCCTCTTAATCGCGATAAGTTCTTTCAACATTGAGTCATCATTTTTATTATTGGGTGTCATAATTCCTCCAATCTCTTCTCCAAATGATCTTCTTACATCTCTGTATCGATTATTTCTACCCTTTACCAGATTTCGGATTGTCCTTCTTAGATTTTTTTATTAGGTGTATGGTCACTTTAACGTTATTTTCAGTTTTACCGGTTAGTTGAGCAATTTCTCCATAGGATAAGCCCGCACTATAAAGGATTTTGACCTTGTCCCGTGTAATCTTTCCTTCAATAAGTAGGACACTGAGTAACATTACAAGTGTTCTTAACTTATTATTTATGGCAAAAAATGTTTTTCATCCATACTTAATTCCCCTCCAACCCCTATTTTTTTCTCGCTCGGGTCGTATCAACGGTGCCCTTCGGTATACCCGTGAGTTTGCTTATCTGAGCATTTGTGAACTCCATTGAGGTCAGTATCTTTATCTGATCTGTTTTATGCTTGCCTTGAATGGTGTTCAAACCTATCAACATGTTCAATTTATCGTTTATTTCTTCCAGCAGCTGTTTCAGTTGTGTCACTTTTCGACATGTTTACCTCCCTATTGATTTATTGTTTAACCCAAATATAGCATGATTTGCTTTTGAAGTCAATATAAATTCAATGCATAGTTAAAGCGTGAAGTATGAAATATATAAATGATGCGAGAAACCCAGTGAAAACTATGATAAAATTGAATGATGCCTGTGTCTTTAACTTTGTTGGAGACAAGGGGACGTTGGTTCTAAAACAACTTGGCGATTGAGGGCACGGGAACCATGACACGGGGAAACGGAGACACGGTGACGCGGTGAAATGAAAGACAGAGATACAGGGGACCCTGAACCACGTGGGGTTCAGGGCAAGCCCCGCACCATGCTAGGTTCAGGGCGAGCGCGGTGGCGGATCTACGTTTTGCCGCTGGATTTGTGTCTTAGCAGCAGCCAAACGCCCACAATAATTAGAATGACGGGCCACCAATGGGCCGTGAGCGAACGGAGGGGCGGCAGCCAGCCAAGATTGGACAGGAGGAAAATGATACCCAACCCAATGAGGATGTACGCGCCGATTCTGGAATATCTTGGGACCGGATCTTATGTTCTGATTCGACATAACAATTGGATAAAAAGTATCTTTTTGGCCTCTCTATTTTTGTCCCATGTCAAGAATAGACCTCGTGTTCTTACTCTTCAGCGTTTCCTGGATCTCAGAAGGTCCAGTGCTCCCGTCGCGTCAGCCCCAGCAAGTTTATGCAGTGTCCCATTCCGCCTTAGGAGGCTGAGGAAACCTTGCTTCCATTTTCAAAAAACGGCCTTACTTCAATGGCGCGAATGGGCTCGAGAATACTGCCGCGTTCCACCCGCAATGTGTCACGCAATAACTGTTGCATCTCTTCATGATTCAAATGGTAATTGCTGCCCATGTCAGAGGGGGCCAGGCACAATTTCTTAAGGGTGTCGACATATCGTAGGATGTTATCCTTATCATATACGAAAATGTGGCTGGGAATCGCCTGCATCTGGTTGTATAGCGCAAAAGCGAATCCGAATTTGCTCTGCGTCTCCCGCTGGCCGGAGCTTCCTCCCCCTCCTTGCCGCAATACCTTATACTCCGGCACGGCAAAGTACTGCTGGTACGAATTACGGCTGTCCCAGTAGTTCAGGGGTTCAGGAATGGCATAAAGACGCTCTCTGTGCCTTTTTTTTCGGGGCTTTGAGATTTTCTCCATGGTGAATTTCTTTTTCCATGCACGCGGATAAAGCTCTTTATACTGATCTCGGAGAATCCTTCTGGCCTGTGGATAGTATTCCTTTAAAAGCTTTCGGAAGTATCGGTTTTCCGCATCGCGGTCATGCTCCAGAAATTCCGCCATCCGGGCGTTGATCTCGCGCTCAAAATAGCGCAGGACGATTTCGTCAAGCTCCGACACGATCTGCTCTGTTGTAATCTTCACATATCGCTTATCCCAAAAATGTGAAGGATCAAGCAATTCCTCTTCTATGATGATGGTGAACGGAGAACAAGGGGCTTGCTTCATGAGGCGTGCAATTTGGCGATGATCGCTCGCTTGACGGAACTTATCGCTGCCGTAACCAAATTCATAAGTCCTTGAGCGATTGGAGGATCCGATGCACATCCGGCGGTATTTCCTTAAAAGAGTCTCGGTCGTATATTTTAATTCTGGTCAAAGGCTAACCCACCGACGATCTTAGCTAAATCTCAGCGGCAGCGGCCACCGGGAGATAGGTTGGTTTAAAAACAACTTTTCTGAATATTTAAGCAGCCTTCAAAGGAGAAATTTTCTCAAGTTTTCTCCTTGCTGTTCTTGCAGTTTCCCACAGATCAACAGCACGCTGGGCATTCAACCAAAACTCCGGTGTGTTCCCAAACAAACGCGAAAGTCGTAGCGCCATTTCAGGGCTGACAGCGCGCCGTTCCCGCAACAACTCATTTACCGTCTGACGGGACACTCCTAAAGCCTTCGCCATACTTGATACAGACAGTCCGTAATCCGGCATGAAGTCCTCCCGCAGCATCTCTCCGGGATGCGTAGGTCGAACCTTCCTCTCCCTCGTGTTAGGAATACTCATAAGCCACCCCTCCTTAGTTAGTGATAATCGGTTAATTCAACGTCATAGGCATCGCCATCAACAAACCGAAAACAAATCCTCCATTGATCGTTAACGGAGATGGAAAATTGTCCTTTTCGGTTCCTCTCCAATTCATGAAGCCGGTTGCTGGGAGGAACCTTCAAATCGTTCAAACCTGTTGCCAAATCGAGGTATTCCAGCTTTCGCAACGCTCTCTTCCATATCTCCGGAGGCAGCCGTTTGGACTTTCCCGTTTCATACACCTCCTTCGTGTGCCTGTCGGCAAACGTTTTTATCATTGAACAATGGTAAACTGTAACGTGACGCTTGTCAATAAGAATATAAACGTGCCACATAGGACTGCCTCATCGAGAAGGTCCAGGCAAGACAGAGCGGGAATCTGGGGGACGTAGTTAAATTCTGCCACTTATATTTTTCCTAGAAAACTTAGATAAGAAGAGGGCGTAGGTTCTAAAACAACCAGAGATGAGGGGACGTTGGTTCTGAAACAACTTGACGATTGAGGGCACGGGAACCATGACGCGGGGAAACGGAGACACGGCGACGCGGTGAAACTGAAAGACAGAGATACAGGGACGCGGAGACCCTGAACCACGTAGGGTTCAGGGATGCCCCGCACCATGCTAGCCTCAGGGCGAGCGCGGTGGCGGATCTATGATTTTCCGCTGGATTTGTGTTTTAGCAGCAACCAAACGCCTACAATAATAAGGATGACCGGCCACCAATGAGCCATGAGTGAGCGAAGGGGCGGCAGCCAGCCAAGATTAGACAGGAGGAAGATGATACCCAGCCCAATCAGGATGTACGCGCCGATCCTGGACTTAGATTTCATAGTGTCTCCTCCGCAGGATAAATCATGTAGATACTCCCGTTCCCCCAATCTTATCAAAATGGGACGAAAATTCAATCAGAAGTCTTGGGTAACATAGAGCTCCCCTCACCCTAGCCCTCTCCCCGACGGGGAGAGGGGAGGGTTAAGAGGAAGGAAAGCAATTGAATAAGGAGCCAATCCTTTTGGATGGCGGGATGAGAATTTCTTGATCAGGCCGGCGATTCGAGAGAATTGGTCTCCGGGGAGGGTATAAGGAACGATGAGGACTCCGCAGTGGGGGCGTTGGTCGTTGAAGAATCGAACCGTGAGCCTGATGAAATCGTCCCTATTTCTGGTCACCAAACATCTTTTCTCTGCGGCCGCAAAGTCGAGTTGCCTTTGATCCGACGATTCACACATCCCAGCTTCATGAGCACTGAGCGCGTCAATTCCGCTTTTCCGGAATATTTTTGCAATCGTAGGACTGAGATCTTCATCCAGGTAAACCTTCATGAGGACGACCTCATAAAGGGATAACGTACTCGAATCTTTTTATCATTCCATTGTCCATTCTGTTCAATGAGTCGGTCAATCTCCTGCGGATAGATCGTATAATACCCAAGGGCCGCTTTGAGCTGCTCCGCGGACAGCCAATGATACGCTTTTTGCAGCCTTTTAAGATCCCCCTTCATGCTCTTGTAAGCGGCAATCACTTCCCAGACTTCAATCCCTGTTCCCGCCACCCGCGCTCTTCTTCCAACGGTGCCTTCGGCAAACAGAATCCCCGGGCAGCGTCTCATCTTAATGGCCTCTTGCAAAAGATCCTTTGTGATGTTTGAGAAATCCTGGCCTGTCTCTTTGGCCATTTGCTCAATTTCCTTCATGGTTTCGGCTGGAAGACGTAAGCTCTTTTGAACACCCGCCATAAACAAACCTCCCTTCTACGATGTCATTCATAATATTACGCTGTCCTACAATGAATGTCAAGACTCTTCAAGAGGGGTCAGGTTTGAGGATGCTGGGTGGTTGGCAATTTTGCTGGACAATACGTCGGCACTAAATGCCGACGCTACTCTTGGCTATACTGGTACCGGGAACGATGTGGAGGATCGGCTGGTTGTTTTTTGATCGGATGATCGCCATTCGCGGCCGCATGATCCAGGGATTTGAACACCAATTCTACTTCTCCCGGGGCGTCGATGGCTGAGGCAATCTCTTCTGCTGTAAAAGACTTTCCTTTTTCTTTCTTGAGAAAGGCAAGGGCCTTGGTCTGTAGCTCGATGACCAATCCGGCTGTCTTGTTTGCCCGCCTCTACACCGGGTTGATGATAGGCATTGATATTGATCAGCGATGCATAGAAACCTACGGCCCGCTCGTAAAGCGCAATCAAGGCGCCGATGGAACGAGCATTGATCTTTTCAATCGTAAGGGTGATCGACTCCCGGTTTTTTCGCTGAGGGCCTTTCGGGTTCCCTGGAGAAAGGCGTTGAGATAATCGCCGCTCGTTGCTTTTCCATCCAACTTTTAAAGAACGATCTTTACGGTCCTTAAGTACTTCAATAAAGGTGACAAAGAAGTTGTTCACTCCTTCGCGAAGCTGCTGCACATAAGCATGCTGGTCCGTAGAACCTTTGTTGCCGTAAACCGAGATTCCCTGATTGACGACCTGACCGTTGAGATCTTTTTCCTTGCCGAGGGATTCCATGATGAGCTGCTGGAGATATTTTGAAAGGAATTGAAGCCTATCCTTGTAAGGAAGAATGACCATATCTTTTTTTCCACAACCTCCGGTGGCGTGATACCAGGCGAGGGCCAAAAGCGCTGCAGGATTGGCTCGGGAATCCTTTTTCCGGGTTATCTCATCACAGAGGCGGGCACCATCCAGCAACGCGTCAACGTCAATGCCTTGGAGTGCAGCCGGAAGAAGCCCTACCGCAGAAGTCTCCGAAGTCCTTCCCCCGACCCAGTCCCACATCGGGAACCGCGCGATCCATCCTTCTTTCTTTGCGATCCGGTCAAGGTCGCTCTTTGCTCCGGTAATCGCGACAGCGTGTTTCTCAAAACGAAGTCCTTTAGTTTGATAGGCGGCCTTTGCCTCAAGCATTCCATTCCGGGTTTCTATCGTGCCGCCACTTTTCGAGATGACCATGGTCAGGGTCTCTGATAAGGCACCTTTGATCTCTTTTAGAACCCGGTCGAATCCATCCGGATCGGTATTATCAAAGAAATAAGGCTTGATCCAGTCTTTGGGAGTTTTGAGTGCATCCGAAATAAACTGAGGCCCAAGAGCCGATCCGCCGATTCCAACGATCAGAATTCGCGAAAAGCGTTTTCCCTTTTGGGATTTTATCTTTCCGGCATGGACCTTTTTAGCAAAATCTTTGATGGCCTGGAGGTTCTTCTGGATATCTCGGGTGATTTCTCTTTTCGGGGCCAATCCAGGGGCACGGAGCCAGTAGTGGCCGACCATCCGGTTTTCATCAGGGTTTGCAATCGCCCCGGATTCAATGGCCTCCATATCATCGAAGGCCTTTCGGATTTGTGATTCCATCCGATCAAAATAGTCGTCCGGAAACATCATGCGGCTGATGTCCACCATCAGTCCGATCTCTGGATTGAAATTCAGATACTGCTTATATCGTTCCCATTGTTCAGTGCTTGCCATCAGTCACTCCCATATAACCTGAGTCTAAGAAGCGCTAGTAGGTGGTTAGCCCATCAATATCGATGTAGAATTGTGGATATTGTTCAATTGTTCTTAACAACATTGTAGCGCCCCCATTTTATTGGGGGCGAATTCAGAATTTTCGTCGGCAATAAATGCCGACGCTACATCTTGTTCGTCGGAACGCCACGCTCACCCGTCTTCGTTGGGAAGGATGCCCGTAGGGAACGGTTTGAAACCGTTCCCTACGAAGGATTGCCTGCCTGAACGGCAGGTGAAAGGCTCACGGACACCCCGGCGAGCGGGATTTCGTAAACCTCAGCACACATCTAGACATTTTTGAGCAGCCCGGAAAATGTCATCTTTTCACCAACCCTTTAGATCCTGGCGAGACTCGCGGCGCGAGAGGCCGCACCCAGAAGAGCTGTTTTCTCATTCATAATCACCCTGACGGGGATGTGAGCAACAATACGGGATAGTCTTCCCTTGTCTTTGAAGGCCTTCACGAAAGTTCCGTCTTTAAGCTTCCAGATGATTTTTGGAGCGATGCCGCCTCCGATAAAGACTCCGCCCACCGCCATGACCTGGAGGGCGAGATTCCCGGCCGCCGCCCCGTAGATGGAGGTAAAGAGATCCAGAGCCTCGCTGCACAACCTATTCTTCTTGAGACGAGCCATCTCCGAAATGACTTCAGCCGGGTCTTCCTCTTTTATCTTTTCGGAGAGCCACGACGGTTCACTTCCAAATCTTTTCGAATCCTTCAGAAATTGATAAAGATGGAAGAGGCCCTGTCCGGAGAGGACACGTTCGTAACTGACATGGTCGAAGCGTTCGGAAAGGTAATTAAACAGTCCCATCTCCAGATGGTTTCTCGGTCCAAATTCAATGTGTCCCCCTTCCGAAGGAGAAGGCACGTATTGTTTCCCGTCCCAGAAAAGGATGGCCTCTCCGAGGCCCGTCCCTGCAGAGATCAGGGCCTGATTCCCCTTCTTTACTTTGCCCACATTCAAGGTTTCAAAATCCCTCTTCTTCAAAACCGAAATACCATAAGCATTGGCAACGAGATCATTGATGACTTCCGTCTTTCTGAGAGCGAGTGCCTTTTGAAGTGATTGAATATCGATCCACCAGGGAAGGTTTGTGGCAATGACCACTTCCTGGGTCACGGGTCCGGCCACGCCAAAACAGGCCGCAATGATTCCTTTCTTTCCCTTCAGAAAATCCTTCAGAATATTCTCCAGTCCCCTGTAATTCTTGGTTAAAAAGGCCTTCTCCAATAAAAGGCGAAAACGGCCCCTGCTTACCTCGAAGAGCCCAAGGCGAGTGTTTGTTCCACCCACATCTCCGGCCAGGATTAATTCAGATTGGCTCTTTTTCTTTTTTATTCGTACCATCGTATCGTATCCCTGAAAATCGAAAAGTCATAACATTAATTTCTGAGCAATGAAAATTGCGGGCGCTCGCCCCGACCTACCGGCAGGCAGGATCTAAGGATGAAACCTGCTAAGTATTATCCTCCTCTCTTGACGGGGGGGAGGTGTGGAAAAATTAGTCTGGCGCTACTTAATGTCATTCCGGCGAAAGCCGGAATCCAGTGTTTTTATCAGGTTACAAACATCCTGGACCCCGGGTTTCACCGGGGAGACGAATACAGTGTGATTCATTCACACATTCGGGAGGATTGAGGTGGGGTTGGCCTGGTATATTCCCCCTCACCCTTACCCTCTCCCGCGAGGGGAGAGGGGTGGGAACCATGAGCATTGGATCTTCCCTCCCAACCTCCACCCTTGAGCTACCGATTATTTTATACACACAGGGAGATTCGTTGTCAACAAAGGCCGTGCGACTTGCTAACGCCCGGTTTTGCTCGCCCGCGACACCCGAACTAATCCCTCCTTACCTCCCTTTAGAAAAGGGAGGAATTTCCCCTCTTTTATAAATGGTGAGACTTGCTAACGCCCGGTGTCGTGATAAATGGGAAAATCTTAACCCCCCTTCATCCCCCCTTAATCTAAGGGGGGAATAGAGGGGGGGGATTGCCCTCCGCTCCTCTTTTAAGCTCTTTATACCTGAAACAACCTACGACATGATCATTAACCATGCCGACTGCTTGCATGAAGGCGTAACAAATCGTCGTCCCAACGAACTTGAATCCCCTCTTCTTCAAATCCTTGGTCATGGCTTCAGACTCAGGAGAGCTTGAGGGAATTTCCGTCATTTTTTTCCATGAATTCTGAAAAGGTCTTCCGTTAACAAATTGCCAGATATAACGGTCAAAACTTCCAAATTCCCTCTCCACCCGAAGGAACGATCGAGCATTTGTGATGGTCGCGTTAACCTTCAGCCTGTTTCTTATGATCTCAGGATTAGCGAGTAACCGGGAAATGTCGGCCTCGGAGTATTGGGAAATTTTCTTGGCATCAAAGTGATCGAAGGCCTTTCTATAACCTTCTCGTTTCCGAAGGATGGTGTCCCAACTGAGTCCTGCCTGCGCACCTTCCAAGACAAGGAACTCGAATAGACTTCTGTCGTCGTGAATGGGTACCCCCCATTCATTGTCATGATAGGACATCTCGAGATCGCTCTTATTGGCCCATTCGCAACGTTTCATCGGTGACCCTCTTAACCCTACCGTATGATCGTTATACCGTAATTATACTCAAGATAGGCGTTTTTATACAGCCTCAAGATTTGACCCACCCATGGGGTAAATCCAGTAGTTCGTGATTGGAAAGACAGTATTTTTGAGGGGGAATGGCGAAAAAAATTGAAAATCAAATTATAAGATGTATAGAGTGGTCTTAGGATGGCTTCGTTCAAAAGACTGTTGGGTGTGCTTTCCAACCTTTACCAAGCGGGTTTTTTGTATATTTTATGGGTGATCTACGACATTGCTTAAGGTGGCCTATGCAATGTTATTGGAAGCGAGTAGCGGGACGCTAAGAGGTTCCGCCGTAAAGCTTGTCCAGCACACCCGACAGCCTTTTTTGGGATTTTTATTCATTGGATGGATTCATTAAAGGAGGCGCGGAAATGGAGATTAATACGATAGGAGTGGTTGGGGCAGGGCAGATGGGGAGCGGCATTGCAGAAGTTGCCCTCACTTCCGGGTTTCATGTCCTGATGAGAGATGTGGGCATGGGGGCTGTCGAAAAGGGAAAATCAAGGATTGTTTCGGATCTTGAGAGGCGAATCCAAAAAGAGAAAATGACGGCTCCTGAAAAAGAGGCGACTCTCCAGAGGCTTTCCACCACGGTGAAACTGGAGGATTTTGGAAACTGTGATCTCGTCATCGAAGCAGCCGTCGAGAATATCGATGTGAAATGGAACATTTTCAAGAAACTCGACGAAGTCACGCGCAAAGAAACCATTCTTGCGAGCAATACTTCTTCGATCTCCATCACAAGGATCGCCTCAGTCACCAAGAGGCCCGATCGTGTGATCGGAATGCATTTTTTTAATCCGGCGCCTGTGATGAAGTTGATCGAAATCGTCCGGGGGCTGGTCACGTCGGATGAAACCTTTCATGTCGTCCGGGAACTCGGTCTGAAATTGGGAAAGACCCTCTTTCAGGCAAATGATTTTCCAGGTTTCGTATCGAGTCGGCTGATTTTCAGTTACATGAATGAAGCCGTCTACACCCTTTATGAAGGCTTGGGAAAGGCAGAAGATATTGATGCCATCATGAAGATGGGGGCCAATCATCCGATGGGTCCTTTAGCGCTCGCTGACTTAGTGGGACTGGATACCTGCCTGTCCGTTATGCATGTTCTCCAGGAGGCGTTTGGAGATAAATATCGACCCTGTCCGCTCCTTGCTAAATATGTGGACGCCGGATATCTGGGGGTGAAGACGGGTAGGGGATTCTACCAGTACCCTAAGTAAAAGATAGTGATCAGTAATCAGTGATCAGTCATCAGCCATCGGTAGCTGATTATCGTTCACTGATCACTGATTACTGATTGCTGAACACCAGGAGGTTCTTCATATGATCGGATTTGAACTAACACCGGAGCAGAAGGTCCTTCAAGGAGAGGCAAGACGATTTTCCAAAGAGGTGATCCTGCCCGTGGCAGCCCAGCACGATCGGGATGGAACCTTTCCCGTTGATGTGATGGAGAAGGCTCATCAGCAGGGTTTTTTCACCCCCCTGGTTCCCAAAAAATATGGGGGGCAGGGCTTAGGGGTACTGGATAACTGCATCCTCTCGGAAGAACTGGCAGCAGGCTGCATGGGGATCTATGTCTCCATCTTCGTGAGCACCCTGGCGCTCTACCCCATCATTCAGATTTGGGACAGAAGAGCAGAAGGAACGATTTCTCAAGCCTTTCTGCTCAAAGTTTAGCATTGCCTCTTACTGTTTGAGCGAAGTGACCGTGGGATCGGACCCTGCCTCCATGCGGGCGACGGCCGTTCTCGACGGAGATCACTACCTCCTCAACGGGAGCAAGATGTGGATCACCAACGGAGGATATGCCGATTTTTATCTCGTGTTTGCGACCACTGACCCCGCAAAAGAAACATAAAGGGATTATCAGCCTGATCGTTCCCTCCAAACCTGGAAGGGATCAGCCATGGAGAGCCGATTGATAAGATGGGTCAGAGGGCTTCCAATACCACTTCTGTGGTCTTCAAAAATGTGAGGGTTCCTAAGGAAAATCTCCTGGGGGGAGAAGGGGAGGGTTTCAAAAAGGCGATGGCCGCTCTCGATATCACCCGGCCGATGATCGCTGTGGGGTCCGTGGGAATTGCGCGATCCGCTTTGGAATTGGCCACCGATTATGCCAAGAAAAGAATTCAATTTGGGGTTCCCATTGCCCAGCACCAGGCTGTTCAATTCATGTTGGCGGATATGGCCAAGGATATTGAGGCGGCCAGGCTTCTGGTCTGGAAAGCCGCCTGGCTGGCGGATCAGGGGGTCCGGAATTCGAAAGAGGCAGCCATGGCAAAGGCCTTTGCTGCGGATATGGCGATGCGGGTGACCACGGATGCCGTTCAGATCTACGGCGGGATGGGATACACGAAATGGCATCCGGTGGAGAAGTTGATGAGAGATGCGAAGGTCATCCAGATCTATGAAGGGACGGCCCAGATCATGAGGCTGGTCATTGCCCGGCAAGTAGCTTCAGGAAACGGAGAAAACTCTTTTTTGAGGAAGGGGAAGGTCCTGGTCGATTTGATCTCACGAATTCAAGGGAGATGAAAAAAGCTCTCGGCTAGGAAATGAAGGATAATTAGAATCGGGCCAATGCGTCGAGGACAAAACGTGAGATGTCCAGAATACGGATTCCAGGGAACCGGATCTGCGGTAACGTATTGGTCACCAGGATCTCTTTGATGGGCAAAGAGGTGAGACGACGTCTTGCTTCTCCTGAGAAAATTCCGTGGGTTGCGGCAAGGCGGATGTTTCGAGCACCCTTTTGAGAAACGAGTTTCACGGCTTCAGAAAGGGTCCCGCCGGTGTCAATCATGTCATCCGCGATGAGGACATCCTTCCCTCGGACGTCACCGTGGAGATGTTTTGCAACGGCCACGTTCGGTCTTGGACGCACTTTTTCAATCACTGCCAAATCTGGCTTTGGTTTCAGAAGGTTTTGAAGCCTTCCCGCCTTCGATACAAAACCTGCATCCGGGGAAACGATCACATCGGGAGGATGTTTTGCCAGGGCATCGGCGATTAAAGGCAAAGCGGAGATCTCCGTCGCAAACGGACGGAAGGCTTTGCGTATCAAATCGCTATGGACATCGATGAAAATGAGCCGGGATGAGTTCATCTTCTGCAATAATTCAACCACCATGATCCCCGTGCAACCCTCTCCCGGTCTTGTGGGCCGATCCTGCCGTGCGTACCCAAGATAGGGAATCACGGTCGTCGTTTCCCGGGCACCATTCTCCCGGAAAAGACGATGGACGGCTAAGATTTCAAAGAAAGACTCTGGATTTGGAAGGACGGAGGCAACGAGGACAACCCTTTTTCCTTTCACGTTCTCCCTCAGGCGATACCCCCGCTCGCTGTCCGCAAAGACATAGGACTCATACCGTCCGATTTCACCGCCATATTTTGCAAGATTCCGCCTCAGATGTTTTGCTGAATCGGCGATAAAGAGTTTCATCCATCTCCTTGAGGCATGTGCCACGAAGCTGCTGCTTCGTCTAAGTCTCCAATCATGAGAGGAATGGGGGGGCGAAGTTTCTTACTTCCCAGCCTACGCAGCTCTGATCTCGCTGAGCGGAAGTTCATTGTCACCCTGGAGCGAAGCTCCCATTTCTTGAGAGAATATGAACTCTGTCTCTATCACCCTATTTCATAACGGCTTGAAAGTGAATAAAGTGAACCCTGCATTTTCGCGTCAAAGACGCCGTATTTTCTGAAGGGGATGATGTCTTAGAGTTCCTTTCTGGTGAGGAGGAGAAGAATATGGAGGGGCAAATAAAAGTTTTTTCTTGACAAACGGCTGGCGCTTGTTTAATGGATTAAGAGGGTGGGGGAGATATGGATTCTTTGGAGAATTTGAAAATCCGGGCTCTCAAAAGGGAAGATCTGGAGGCCATTGTCAAGATTGACAAGAGGGTCCTGGGAGAGGACCGGAAGAGCCATTGGGAAAGAAAGCTAGGGTTGATGAGCAATAAATCTTCCCAGGTCTCCCTGGTTGCTGAAGTGGAGGGAGAAGTGGTCGGGTTTATTCTCGGCGACGTGAGCGGCTGGGAATTTGGCGTGCCCGAAACCATTGGCTGGATGGATACGATTGGCGTTGATCCGGCTTACCGGAAGAAAGGAATCGCCACGGCCCTCGCCCATGAACTGATCAAAAATTTGAAGGCGATTCAAGTCAAAACCATTTACACCCTGGTCAGCTGGGATGACTGGGACCTCCTCCAATTTTTTCATGCCATGGGATTCACAAGAGGGGATATGATCAATTTAGAGTTGAAGATTTAATCCCGCCTGCCCGCAATTTCAACCGATCAGGTCTTGACAGGCTGTTGAAAAAAGCCCATCTGCAGCGTTTCCCTCATCCTTCGTCGTTGCAGCGTACATCCAAGTACGCCTCTAGCCGACTCACCAACTCGTCGGCGTGGCAAGAAGTCACTCCTTATTCGTCGTGACGCCACTCTCAGGACTTCGGGCGCCTTGCATCGGGGCATTTTTGACCAGCCTGAAAAAAATGGGTTTTTCAACAAGGTCTTGACTTCCGAAGGGGTAGGTTAGACTTTTTGGAAATGGTTGGAAGAAGGTTCCCTTTTTCGGGACAGAAATTATCTTTTCCCCACCTTTTTACCGCGAGATTCACCCGGTAGATCAGAGAGTTTAGTCATCTCGATTTTCAGTTTATCTCCGGGGATCAGTTTCTTTTCGGGGTAGAGGTTGTTCCAGCGGCTGAGAGCACCGAGGTTCACTCCCATCTCGTTGGCAATGCTCCACAAGGTGTCACCTTTCTTAATCGTATACGTCATCGTTTGAACCGGTTTTGAACCATGATCCGTTTCCCCGGATTTTTTCTGGGCCACCCGATCCGGTTTCAGGCCTTGATCCTTAGGAACGGGGATGAGGAGGTTCATCCCGACGGAGAGGCGGCTTTTTTTATTCAATCGGTTCATCTCGAGGATGGGATCGAGGTCCACACGATAAAGGCTAGCGATTTTTGAAAGAGTATCCCCCTTTTTGACGAGATGGGATTTGAATTGAAATCTTTCACCCGAATAAAGGTTTGAGAAATTTTTTGAAAAAAGCTCTTTCTTCCCAAAAGGGATTCTAATCTCATATTCAGGGAAGTTTGGGGGGGTGCACCATCGCGACAGCTCGGGATTGAGCTCCTTGACTTCATTCAGAGTGATTTCGCAGGCCTGGGCGATGAGACGGAGGTCTGTGACCTCGGGCACCTTCACCTTTTCATAACGAAGGGGTTCTTGGTATTCGATGCCGACAAATCCATATTTCTCGGGATCTTTCGCGATGAGGGCAGCGGCAATCATCTGGGGGACGTAGTCTTTCGTCTCCCGTTTCAGGTATCGATATTTGGTGAGCTCCCAAAAGTCTTCCGTCTGGTAGCGTTTCATCGCGGTGGCAATTTTTCCTTCACCGGCATTGTAACCGGCGGCGGCCAGATACCAGCATTCGAAAATATCATAAAGATCTTTGAGATATTGGGCCGCCGCAAGGGTTGACTTCTCGGGGTCTCTCCTCTCATCGATCCACCAATTGGATGTTAACCCGTACCTTTTCCCCGTAAGGTAGATGAACTGCCAGGGACCGGAGGCCTTGGCCCTGGAATAGGCATAAGGATTGAAGCCACTCTCGATCAGAGCCAGATAGACAAGGTCTTCAGGAAGACCGCTCTCTCTAAGAAGGTTTCTCATGAAGGGGATGTATCTTTCCGAGCGCGCCAGCCACTTGGCGAAAGTGTCCCGGGCTGTTGTTTGAAAATATTGGACAAAATATTCCACTCTTGCATTGATCACGATGGGGATATCGAACTCCGGCTTTGACTTCGGCCGATCCTCCGGGAAAATTTCAAAACTGAAATCGTCATTGGCTTCATCAGTGATCGGAAAATCCAAACTCGACACCGACGGAGTTCCTGCCGTCGATGCAGAATGGGAGGGTGAAGATACTTCCGGCAGGGGAGGCAATTCCCGGGGAGGGGAGGGCAAGGACTCGGGTTCTGCCTTGGCGAGGGGGAGACTCTCTTTTTTTGTGGAAGGGGGAGGTGAGGGCGCTTTCTCAGGAAGAGAGCTTGGGTGGGGGAGGCATGCAGAAGATAGGAAAAGAATCATCCCCACCACAACTGTCTTGTACGTCATGAACCGTTCCTCCTGAGCCAGCGACAAGATCGATGAAATTCAAAGAGAAAAAATTTATAGATTAATGACATAGACCGACCGAGATTGTCAAGTTAAAAACATGAAGCGTTCCAAAAAAAACGGACGTTCCTGCCTTCTCCAGGCTGTATCAGGAATCTCACTTCAGGGATCCGTTCCGATCCTGACCGGCAAGGTCCTGTCCGCAGACCATTCCACCCAGGACCCCCGGTAGAGATGAACATTGGGAAACCCGAGACCATATTTCAGGGTGAAGTAGAGATGGCTTGCTCCCCTCCCCGCTCTGCTATAGACGATGACCTCCTTATCCTTTGTGACCCTGATTTCTGAAAGGAGTTTCTCCAGATCCTCTTTGTTTTTCCACACCCTGATTTCTTCCCCCTCGAGAGTCGTTTCCCAGAATACATTCCTGGCTCCAGGGATATGGCCTTTCCGGATCTCTTCCCCTTCTTCGCCGCTGTATTGTTTGGGTGGACGGGCGTCCAGGATCACCACATTCTTCGCGTTCAGTCGATGGAGCACCCATTTCTTTTCGGCTAACGTCTCTCGAATCGCTTTCCCAAAAAATTTATTAGGGGATAGAAAGGGGTACTCTTGAGTGACGGGAAGCCTTTCGGATGTCCATTTCTCCCAGCCGCCGTTGAGGATTCCCACTTTTTTATGCCCGAGGTAATCCAAGGCCCAGGCGAGGAACGTTGCATTGGGGTTTGATTTTTCAGAGTAGATGACCACCCCCATGGAATTGGAAAGGCTTAGATTGTCTCCTAACAATCTTTCGAGGCAGATTCGGTCGGGTGCTTGATCGGGGATGCCTTTGTCGGGAATCTGAAGATTTTCAAAATGGAGATAGACGGCGTTTCGAATGTGTCCCTTGAGATAATCAAGGAGGGACGTTCTCATGTCAACGATACGAAGCGAGGGGAGACCGGTCAGGTTCAGCAATTCTCGCGTTTCAATCAACCGGGGATGGTCAAAGTTTACAAGGGGAGGGTTTTTGGCGTGGAGGAAGCCCGGGAGGAATAAAACGAGTGAAATCAGAATTCCCGCCGCCCGTACAAGTGGTCTTCGTTTTTCCATGCAGACCTCCCGTGAACCTCTAGCCTGGGATATCCCTCTTTTTCTTCTCCAACGCTTTTCCGTAAAGTTGAAGGTATGCCTCGGCTGACCTCTCCCAAGAAAAATCCGCGCTCATGGCATTCTGAAGGAGTTGCCTCCAATGCTCTGGCTGAAAATAAAAACGGATCGCCTCCTTGAGGGTGTTGAGAAATTCCTTGGAATCATAACGGTTAAATTTGAAGCCGTTTCCCTTTTTGGTGGCAGGGTCGTAATGGAGGATCGTGTCGTCGAGCCCTCCCGTGGCGCGCACCACGGGGATCGTTCCGTATTTCAGGCTATAAATTTGATTGAGACCACACGGCTCATATTTGGACGGCATGAGGAAAAAATCTGCCCCCGCCTCGATTTTATGCGCCAAGCGGTCATCATAGGCAATCCGGATCCCCGCTTTCTGAGGGTATTTTTGTGCGACCTGAGCAAAGAGATCGTGATATTTTTGCTCTCCCGTTCCCAGAAGAACAAATCCGATGTCGAGCGCGAAAAGAGGCTCTAAAATTTCCGCCAGAAGGTCAAACCCTTTCTGATCGGCTAACCGAGAGATCATTCCTAAAAGGGGGGCATTCTCGAGAGAGGGGGGAAGACGAAATTCTCTGAGGAGGTCCTTCTTGCATTCCTTTTTGCTCGAGATATCTTTTAAATCATACCGGGCGACCAAGTGAGGGTCATGAGAAGGGTTCCAATCCTCATAGTCCACTCCGTTGAGGATTCCGTAAAGACTCGCCTTTTTCTTTCTCAAAATGCCTTCCAAGCCGTAACCATATTCAGGGGTCTGGATTTCCTCGCTATATTTCTTGCTCACCGTATTGATCGCATCCGCATAAACAATGCCTGCCTTCATGAAATTGATCCTCTCCCAAAATTCGATTCCTTCGGGGCTGTACATCTCCGTCGGCAGCCCGGTGAGCGGGAATTTTTCCTTCTTGAACAATCCCTGGTAGGCAATGTTGTGAATGGTGAATACCGCTGCCGTACGGGAATAGAAAGGGTCGTTCCGAAAGGTCGATTTAAGATAAGCGGCAATCAATCCGGTTTGCCATTCATGATGGTGGATGATATCAGGAGAGAACCCGATGCGCTGGCAAAGGTTGAGGACGGCCTTGGAGAAGAAAATAAATCGCTCCGCATTGTCGAAATAATCGCCTTTCGGAGTGCTGTAGAGAGACTCCCTGTCAAAAAATTCTTCCCGGCCGATGAAGTAAACCGGGATGTCTTGATTCAGATGACCGAGGTAGACATCCGCCCTGAGCTTCTCGTCCCCAAGGGAGACCTCGATCTCCTCGCCCAGATACTGATGGGGAAGGCCGGAGTTCTTCACCATTCGGTAGTAAGGCATCACTAACATCAGCTCACATCCCCGTGCGCGAAGAGATTTGGGAAGAGCCCCCGCTACATCCGCCAGACCTCCCGTCTTGGCAAAGGGGACAGCCTCAGGCGTTGCGAAGAGGATTCTTAAGGGTTTTTCCATCGATGCCTCAAAGTGGACAGAAGACATGTCATGTCATGCAATGTCAAAAAAACGAACGGGAAGGTCCTCGGCCACCCTAGCGGCACGCCGGGACTTCCCGGAGAGGAAATGATGTCTTGATGGTGCCCCTCCGGCTTCGGCGGGACAGGGCACCGGCCCCCAAAAGTTCAAATCCATGTCCAATGTCAAAACCTAGATTTTCAGAATTCATTCGTCGTGAGTCTGTGAGATCCGGAATTTGAACGTTGACATTTGAACTTTGGAATTTGACATTGGTTCACCCGGTTAAGCCTATTCCCCTTTTTCTGTTTTCCGGATGACCTTCTCCAACCGGTCGAGGGCATCGGCTGTTTTTTCTCTCAAGGCATCGGTGATCGTCGTCAAAGCGTCCATTTGTTTTCTCAGATCTTCGGACGAGGCGGTCGATTCGATCTTTCGCATCAATTCAGCGGTTCCTCCGGTGCGATGATAGGCGATGATGGAGATGGCGATAGAAATCAACGAGATGATCAGTGCCGCTGGTCCCGAGCCAATGGCAGACAATAACGAAAGAATAATGGCTATCACTGCAATCACACCTATCATAAGAATGGCTCCAGTCATCTTCACAGGCCTCCTTCATTTTTTGAATTAGGATACTTCAACCCTTTGGAATTTTCAACTGAATCCTTTCCGGATCCCGGGCTTGAAAATGGAACCGAGAGGGTTTGAGGAGTAACGATCCCCACGGACATGATGGCCTTGATCGCTTCTTCGATGCTCATTTGGGAAGGAAGTAACTTTTCTTTGGGAAGGAAGAGAAGAAAGCCCTGCGGCGGGACAAAGGCGGTCGGGACAAAAACGGTCACCTTCGTTTGCTTCTGGAGATCGGTGATCTCATTCGTCACAAAGCCGAGCACATAATTCCCTTCCTGTGGAAATTCAACGAAAACCGTCTGACGGAACGAGCCTTTTTTTGTGGCCGAGAAGGCATCGGTCAGTTGTTTGGAGGCGGTATAGATGTTTTTGACGACCGGGATCGTCTTGAAGAGACGATCCCCCCAGTTAATCAGTTCGTAGCCCAAGACATTGGTAGTGATCGCACCAATCAAATAGAGCAAAAGGAAGAAGCTGATGATTCCTATCCCCGGGAGATGGATTACATGATGGAATAGAGAGACATTGATGTTTGGGATCAGGGGGTCGAGGATACCGTCAAGGGTGTTGAAGACAAACTTCAGAACGAGGAAGGTGATCCCGAGAGGCAGGACGACCAAAATCCCCGCAAAAATCTTTGTTCGAAGATGCCTCAAAAACTTTTTCGTCATGCGCTCGCTACGGGCAATTCAAGTATCTTTTTCAGATCCGTCTCTTCAACCACTTCTTTCTCAAGCAGGAGGCGGGCGAGCTCTCCCAGTTTTTCCTTCTTGGCCGCCAGTATTCCTTTCACTCTTAAATACGTATCATCGACAATCTTCTTCACTTCTTCGTCAATCTGTTTTGCGGTGTCCTCACTGTACTCTCTCGTGGGGAGCAGGGAGGAAGGAAGGAAAAGGGGCTTCTTTTCTTTTTCGAAGGTGACATAGCCCAATTTTTCGCTCATGCCAAATTCCTTGACCATGCTGGTGGCGATGTCGGTCGACCTCTGAAGGTCATTATGAGCCCCGGTGGAGATCTCTCCAAAAACGATTTCCTCGGCCACCCTCCCACCGAGCAAAACCGCCAATCGGTCGAGAAGTTCCGTCTTGGTCATTAAATAACGGTCCTCCGTGGGCAACTGGAGCGTATAGCCCAATGCGGAGATTCCTCTTGGGATGATCGAGATTCGACGAACCGGATCTGCGTTTGGCAAGAGGGAAGCGACAATGGCATGACCGGATTCGTGAAAGGCAACGATCTCTTTTTCCTTCTTCGACATCAGCCTGTTTTTTTTCTCCAATCCTGCCACCACCCGGTCAATGGCTTCTTCAATATCAGCCATTTCTACGGATTCTTTATTTTTCCGGGCGGCCAGAAGGGCCGCCTCGTTCACAATATTGGCCAGATCTGCACCCACGAATCCGGGAGTTCTTGAAGCGATCACCTTCAGGTCGACGTCCGGAGACAATTTGACATTCTGAGCATGGATCTTCAAAATCTCCTCTCGGCCGATGATATCAGGTCGGTCCACCACCACATGGCGATCGAATCTCCCGGGTCTGAGAAGCGCGGGATCCAAAATCTCAGGCCGGTTCGTGGCCGCCATGATGATTACCCCCGTATTGGCCTCAAAACCGTCCATCTCCGCCAAGAGTTGATTGAGGGTTTGTTCTTGCTCGTCGTGTCGCCCCATGGGATTGACGCCGCGGGCTTTTCCCAGGGCGTCCAGCTCGTCAATAAAGATGATGCAGGGAGCGTGGTTTTGGGCCTGGGCGAAGAGATCTCTGACTCTCGCCGCTCCAACGCCGACAAACATCTCCACAAAATCCGAACCACTGATCGAGAAAAAGGGAACGTTGGCCTCTCCCGCTACCGCCCTGGCAAGGAGAGTCTTTCCCGTTCCGGGCATTCCCACCAAGAGGACTCCCTTCGGGATCTTTCCGCCGAGACGCTGAAACTTCCCCGGGCTTTTAAGAAAATCCACCACTTCCTTCAATTCTTCCTTGGCCTCGTCGATTCCCGCCACGTCGACGAAGGTGATCTTTTTCTCTTTTTCTGCATAAACTTTCGCACGGCTCTTTCCAAAAGACATGACACTCGTCTCCGGGCCCATCCGGGAGAAGAGGATTCTCCATAAGATAAAGAAAAAGACCAGCGGAATAATCCATGAAATAATATTCGTCAGCAATCTGCTTTCGACCTTTCCCTTATATTGCACATGGTGAGCCTCCAGTTCTTTAACCAGGTCCGGATCTTCTACTCGCACGGCCTGGAATCCTCGGACCCCCTTTTCGGTCTCCCTCTCACCGTTGATCGATTCCGGAGTAATGGTCAATTCCTTAATTTTACCCGTCCGTAAGGTTTCCTTAAATTCACTATACGGGATGACATCCTCGGTTTTCTTCGTCATCATATAATTCTGGATAAGCAGAATAATGAGAAAAGCGATGACGAAATACCAGATGGTAAAGTGGGTTCTTTTGAGAATGGGTTTCTTCCCGCCTCGATCTGAAGGTTCTTTGATTCCGAGAAGATCTCGCAGGCTAGAGGAAGGTTTTTGATCCTTCTTCATTTAGGCATCTCCATATACTCTCCGGAAGATCGCGTCGACGTGTTTCAGATGAGTTCGGGCATCGAAGAGAGCGTCCAGTTCCTTTGGGGTCATGAGGCGCTGGATGGCTTCGTCCTGGGAGAGAAGGGTCTTGAACTCTCCTCCCTTCTCCCATACCCTCATCGCATTCCTTTGAACCACTCCGTAAGCCTCTTCCCTTGACAGGCCTTTCTGGGTCAGATGAAGAAGAATCGACTCCGAAAAAATGAGGCCTCCCATCTTTTCCAGATTGGCTTTCATGTTCTCTGGATAGACGATGAGGTTCTCCACGAGGGAGGCGAGGCGGCTGAGCATGTAGTCGATTAAAATCGTGGCATCCGGCGCGATCACCCTTTCTACGGAAGAATGGCTGATGTCACGTTCGTGCCAGAGAGGAATGTTTTCCAAAGCAGCCAGACTGTAAGATCGTACAAGGCGCGCCAAACCCGAGAGGTTTTCCGAGGAGATCGGATTCCTCTTGTGAGGCATGGCGGAGGAACCCTTCTGCCCCTTGGAAAAGAATTCCTCGGCTTCCAGGACCTCGGTTCGCTGAAGGTGTCTGAGTTCGACAGAAAATTTTTCGATCGAAGAGGCAAGGATGGCCAGGGTGGTGAAGAATTCAGCATGATGATCTCTCTGAACAATCTGGGTTGAGATGGGAGCGGGCTTGAGTCCTAATTTTTCACAGACATACTCCTCGATGAAGGGAGGGATGTGGGCAAATGTTCCCACGGCTCCTGAGATTTTACCGACACTGATAGCCTCTTTTGCCCTCTCCATGCGGACGAGATTTCGTTTCATCTCATCATACCAGAGTGTCATTTTGAGGCCGAAGGTGATGGGCTCCGCATGAATGCCATGAGATCGGCCGATCATGATAGTTTCCTTGTGTTGAAAGGCTTTTTTCTTTAATACCTCCAGAAGGCGCTGGATGTCCTGAAGGATCAGTTCGGAAGCCTTTTTCAAAAGCAGCGCGAGGGAGGTGTCGAGGATATCCGAAGAGGTGAGACCATAATGGAGATATCTCGAAAGGGGACCGATGAATTCCCCCACATTGGTCAAAAAGGCAAGCACATCGTGCTTTGTCACCTTCTCGATGTCGTCAATGCGATGCGTATCGAAAGAGGCCTTTTCCTTGATCTCTCGGAGGGCTTCTGCCGGAATCTCCCCTAATTGGGAGAGAGCCTCGCAGGCCAGAAGTTCAATTTGGAGCCAGGTTTCAAACTTCCCCTGATCTGTCCAAATTCTCCCCATCTCTGGTCGGGTGTATCTCGGAATCACCTAAGGCTCCTTAGCGAAGTGTATTAAACAATATTACCGAATGGGGTTGAAAAGTCAATGAAAAACGGGTTGTTAAATATTTGACTCAAACCCCGAGACCCTAGACTTCAGACATTGATATAGGCGTCGCAGGCAGGAAGGGACTGTATCTTTGGCAAAAACAAAAGAATCTCAAAGGATTGAAATCGTTACACTAAAAGAGTTTGATGTCTAATGGCATAGGTGTCTGAATTGCGGGGGGTTGCTAATTGTTGACAATTCTTTCGTTCAAATGCATATTATTCCTATGATTATTATCAAATCTCCCCGGGAGATTGAGCAACTGAAGAAATCCAACGCCATTGTGGCAGAGGTGTTTGAAAGGGTAAGGGGGATGATTGTTCCCGGGGTCATGACAAAGGAATTAGACCGGGTCGCTGAGGAATATATTCTGCTTAAAGGGGGCCGCCCTGCTTTTAAGGGGTACAGGGGGTTTCCTGCAACCCTTTGTATCTCGGTCAACGAGGAAGTGGTTCATGGAATTCCGGGCCAGCGCCGGCTGGAAGAAGGGGATATCGTCAGTCTGGATGTGGGCGTCAATCTGGGGGGTTATTTTGGGGATGCAGCCATGACCCTGCCTGTGGGTCAGGTAGATCCGGAGGCCAAAAGACTCCTTGAAGTAACGGAAAAGGCTCTGTCTATCGGTATTGAAAAGGCTAGGGTCGGGAATCGACTTTTCGATATTTCCTATGCCATTCAGAGATGGGTGGAATCCCATGGATTCTCTGTCGTGAGAGATTTCGTAGGACATGGGATCGGAAGAGATCTCCATGAGGATCCGCAGGTTCCAAATTTTGGCGCCCCCCATCAGGGGCCAAGATTGGAGAAAGGCATGGTTTTTGCTTTGGAGCCGATGGTGAACGAGGGAGCCCATGGGGTGAGGGTTCTTTCGGATGGCTGGACGGTTGTGACGGCGGATGGAAGGCGCTCCGCCCATTTTGAACATACCATTGCCATCTCTGAAGATGGGGCGGAGATACTGAGCGTTCTCTGACATAAAACAAGAGATTAGAATTTTGAGGTATGAATTTTGAATTTAATTCAAAACTCAAAGTTCAAAACTCAACACCTGGCAATTTTTAAACCATTCTCTCAGCAGAAGCGAGGAAAATAATGTACCGTGTAGCGAAAGATATGGTCGATTTGGTGGGGGATACGCCCCTCGTGAGGATCAACCACATTGTTCCCAACAAAAAGGTAAAGGTTTATGCAAAACTGGAGCGTTATAATCCGGCGGGATCTGTGAAGGACCGGATCGCGAAATATATGATTGAATATGGGGAGAAGGAAGGCTTCCTGACGAAGGACAAGATTGTTATTGAGCCGACGAGCGGAAATACGGGCATTGCCCTGGCCATGGTCTGCGCCGTAAAAGGATACCGGTTGGAATTGGTGATGCCGGAGACGATGAGCATTGAGAGAAGAAAGATCCTCACCGCCTATGGAGCGAAGATCGTTTTAAGCCAGGGAGCCAGAGGAATGGACGGCGCGATTGATTTAGCTAAAGAGATGGCCAGAGACCCTAAATATTATATGCCCCTCCAATTTGAGAATAAGTACAATGTGTTTGCCCATTATGAGACAACGGGTAAAGAGATCTGGAAGGCGACCAAGGGAAAGGTCAATATGTTTGTCGGAGGGATTGGAACGACCGGGACATTGATGGGTGTCTCGCAGCGACTAAAAGAATACGACCCCGAGATCAAGATTATCGGCGTGGAGCCCTATCCAAAAACGGGTATCCAGGGGCTCAAGAACCTCAGCTCCCAGTACGTCCCGGAGATTTACGATCCAAGTCGATTGGATGAAAAGATCAATGTGAAAGATGAGGATGCCTTCGAGATGGCGCGAGTTCTCACGATTCGGGAAGGAATCTTCTGCGGGATCAGCTCCGGGGCCGCGATGTGGGGGACCTTACAAAAGGCCATGGAATTGGAGAAGGGCGTGATCGTTACCCTCCTGCCGGACGGCGGCGAAAAATACGTAAGTACGCCTCTCTACGAGCCCACCAAATGCTTCGAATGCCTGCAGAAGCATCGGGTTCCCACCTGCATGACGGCGGAATATATCACCGCCCTGGAGTGTATGGTGAAAAACGGAGGGTAGACGATCCATCAAATCCCAATGACCAAGCACCAAATCCCAAATAAATTTTCCATGACAGGTTCGTCATCCGCGGACAATGAAAATCCCCCACAATCCCTCTTTGAAAAAGTTATTCATTACGTCATTCCGGTGACTCAATTTTCAAGCAATCGAAGCCAATATTCTTCTTTTCGGAAAGTTCGGTCCTTGGAATTTGGTTATTATTTGATGATTGGCGTTTGTAGTTCGGATTTTTACAATTTATATTTAAATTTCCTCAAAAGATCTTTTCTCCAGGTAATTCCGTCTTCTTTTTCAATGCCTTTTGGAGAGGAACCGTCAATCACACCGAGGACGCCTCTGCCGAGCTCCGACTGGGCCAGAATCACTTCAACAGGGTTTGCTGTGGCACAAAAGACCGTGCAGACCTCCTGACACATCTTCACCGCATTGAGGACATTGATCGGGAAGGCATCCTTCAGAAGGATAACAAAGGTATGGCCTGCGCCGATTTTCAGGGCATTCTTCTTGGCGACTTCCTTCAATGCCTCATCGTTTCCCTCGATCCGGACGAGGCAGGCGCCCGAAGCTTCACAGAATCCGATCCCAAATTTAGCGCTGGGAACCGACCCGACCATGATTTCATAAAGGTCTTCCACCGTCTTGATGAAGTGGGTCTGACCAAAAATGATGTTGCACCCTTCCGGAATCTCCAATGGCTCCGTCTTGAGTTCCATGACTTACCTCCTTGAGCATCTCGTAGGTTTTTTTAGTATGGAATGATTGTGTCTTTCAGGCTGAAATTTCTTAATGACGATAGGACGATATCACTACGCGACTATAGGACCATGTTACTCTTTCACAGCATATCGTCACCTGGCCTGATTGTCAACGTATAAAGGGATGTTAGTGTGGTGTTCCCCTCCACCGTGGCGTTCTCCTCCCTCGTAATGCTCGCCCCACTCCGGACGGTGACCGAACTCGCGGTGACGTTCGCCAGACTCACGATGGTGATGAACATAGGGATAAACAGAATGTCCATAGCCATAGTCGTCGTAGTAAGGGTTGTCATAGTAACCATAGGCGGAATAATATCCTGCGCCGGTGAGACTTCATCTCTATTCTCAGGGTCTCAAGAAAGGCTTTATTTTAATATCTTTTCCATCCGTAACCACGGTGATTGCACCCTGCCTGTCAGTCCGAAATATCTCCGTGCCCAGTCGTTCATATCTTTTCAACACGTCTGGATGTGGAAGTCTCCCGATATTTCTTTCGCCTACGCTGAGAATGGCATAAGCAGGCTTTACCTTTTCCAGAAAAAGCGGGGAACTCGAGGAGGAGCTTCCATGATGGGGGACCTTCAACATATCAGTCTTGAAGGGATAACCTTTTCTCAACATCGATTCCTCCGCTTCCTTTTCAATGTCCCCTGCAAGAAGCACAGAAACATGTTTGAATTGAAGCTTCAGAACCAGAGAGGAATTGTTCAGGTCCGATGGATTCTGAACTTTTTTTTGCGGTGCTTTTCTTGCCGGTGGATTTAGAACGGAAATTTCGACTCCCTGGATGGTTTGCGAAGGGGTTTCTTCGCTGAGGGATTGAGTCTTGACGTTCTTCTGTTTCAGGGTCTCCTTCAGCCGCAGATAAGGCTCAGACGGTGTCTCAAAACCGCTCTCCCAGAATTGCCCAATTGAAAACTGCGAGGCAATAAAATTCAAACCTTTCAAGTGGTCCGGGTCAGGATGGGTGAGGACAAGCGTGTCGATCCTTCGTATCTTCTTCTTCCAGAGAAACGGCGCAATCACATTCTTCCCCGTATCAAAACGATCCTCGGAAAGGCCTCCCCCGTCGATCAGCATCTTTTTCCCCTTGGGGAATTCAACCAGAATGGAGTCTCCGTGTCCCACATCGATAAAAGTTAACTTCAAATCTTTCTGGAATGAATCCTTCAAATTCCAGTAGGCCAGATCACAGGCGAACGCGATGCAGAGCCCTACGAAGAGATAGCGGATTTTTTTGTCTTTTCGAAAACGGGCCACCAGAAAAAGAAGGGAATAAAAAAGGACAATTTCGAAAACGGTGGGTGTCGAGACATAGAACGAGGCAAACGGCAGGGACGCAAAGAAGGCCAGCACTCTGAGAAGAATCAGGGTGATGAAACCATTCAAATGGATCAAGAGGGTGGCTAAGGGAAGGAAGAAAAAAGAGATGATGGAGGCGGTGAGACTTAAAGGGACGATCAGAAAACCCACCCAGGGGATGACGAAGAGGTTGGTGACAAATCCGATGGGGGCGAAGCGGTTGAAATGGAGGGCCACCCAAGGCGCGGTGCCCAAGATGGCGACTCCGGTGACGAGAAGTGAGAGCCTTAGATATTTCAAAATATTCTTTTTCCAAGAGGTTTTCAAAAGAAGGGATAATTCGTCCTGTTTAAACTCTTGAAGGATATGCGGCACCAGATAGAGGATCGAAAGCACAGCGACGAAGGAGAGCTGGAAGGAAACATCGAAGAGGGAGGGGGGTGAGAAGATGAGGATGAGAAAAGCAGCCAGAGCGAGTGTGTGAAGCAGGTTTCTCTCTCGATTCAATAGGATGGAAAAGAGGAAAGTGATCACCATAATGGCCGCCCGGATCACGGAAATCCCTCCCCCCGCGATGAACGCATAAAGGACGATACAGGGGATCGTCAGAGCAGCCGCCCACTTTCGAACGGAAATGGAGAGAAGAAGAAATTCCGAACGCGTTAACATCCAGATCAGCAGAGAGAAAGAAAGGAGGGCAACGATTCCAAATTGATCTCCTGAAATCGCAAGAAGATGGGCTGTCCCGGTAAGGATAAAATACTCCTTGATCTCTTCTGGAAGATCACCCTGCTCGCCCAACGCAAGGGCCTTGAATATACCGGAACTGGGAGGGGGGGCTTCCCGGTTTAAAAAATCCCGGATGTGATCTCGCCATCGCTCCACCTGGAGAGTCACCGGATTCTTAAATCCCTCCCCCAGTTTCACCCACCCTCCCTCTTCGGACAAGAATCCAATCGTGTAGATTCGATCGAGGGCAAGGTGGCGTTCATAGGAAAATCCGCCCGGATTATGAAACCCGCGAGGAGTATAGAGCCTGCATCGAAGCCGAAGGCGATCTCCCGCTCGAAGCGAAGAGTCTTCTTCTTTGAGGAAGATCAGAAGAAGACCGTTCACGAGGACGGGACGGCCGGATCGAACGATCTTATCTGACCGGATGAGTAGCTGGGTTCTCCCTCGGGAGTGCTCGGGAGGGGAATCGATGACCCCTTCCAATGAAATTTCTTCTCGGCCGGTGAAGTGAGAGATGTGTGAGGCGGGGTGTCGGGGAAAGAGATACCCTTGGATGGAAATAATTCCGAGAAGGAAGAAAATGGAGAAGGCCGTCCAAGAGCCGATTCGGGTCCTTTTCGTTGCGAGAAAAAAAGTCCAAAATCCAATGAGGATGAGGAGGAGAATCCAGCTTTGAGATAGAAAAAGAAAGTCGAAATGACCGAAATAAATACCGGTGGTAAAGACGATGAAGATCGGAATGAGAGGAAGGCGAAAGGCGCCGCTCATCTCTGCATCGAGAAAATGGATTTTTTTAGGCTGCTGAAAAACGCCTATCTGCGGCGTTTCCCTCATCCCTCGTCGCTGCGGCGTACATCCGAGTACGCCTCACTTCTCGGGATTTCGGGAGCCTTGCATATAGACATTTTTGAGCAGCCTCAGGAAAATCATTTTTTCGGAGATTCTTTAATAGTTAATAATTCTTGGGCTACCATCCACCTCTCCGTCTGGTCGGCCTCTTCAAAAACCTGGGTGACCTTGGCATCCCGCATCATGCGTTCCACAGGATAGTCCTTCATATATCCATAACCCCCGAGGATCTGGACGGCATCGGTGGTCACTTTCATGGCGGCTTGGGAGGCAAAGCATTTTGAGATGGCGGAGAGTTTCCCGACATCTTTATGTTTTTCATCGATCCGGGAAGCTGCCTTATAGACCAGGGAGCGAGCGGCTTCTACCTGGGTAGCCATGTCTGCGATCATGAATTGAATCGCTTGAAATGAGGAAATGGGCTTTCCGAACTGGATCCTTTCGTTGGCGTAGCGAATGGCGAAATCGAGAGCTCCCTGAGCGATCCCGACCGCCTGAGCCCCGATGGCCGGTCTCGACCGGCAGAGGGTTTTCGTCGCGATCTCCCAGCCCTCTCCTTCCTCTCCGAGGCGATTCTCTTGAGATACCCGGCAATTTTCAAAGACCACATCCGTCGCCACGGAACCCCTCATCCCGATCGTTTCGTCCCTCTCCCCGAAAAGAAGGCCCTCCGTTCCATCGGGCACGAGAAAAGCAGAAATTCCTTCCAATCCACGCTCCGGCTGGGTCAACGCAAAGACAGAATACCATTTGGCAAGGCTCCCATGCGTGATGGAGCATTTGCGCCCGGTGATCAGATAATCCTTTCCGATCTTCTCAGCTGTTGTTTTGACGGAGGGGACCTGCAATTCTTCCTCCGATTCGTTTAGCGCAAAGGCGACGAGGCTGTTTTTCTCGGAAATCTCTGTGAAGCAGAGATCTTGTTGCGAAGGATTCCCGCCTAATAATACAGGAAGCGTGCCGAGCCCGTGAGCCAGGAGGATGAGAGAGGAGGAGCCGCAAACCTTTGCAATTTCCTCAATGACGATACAAAGGGAGGTCAGGTCTCCATCGGTTCCCCCATAGGATTCAGGGAGAAGAAGGGAAAGATATCCCTGTTTGCCAAAGGCCTCTACCAAATCGCATGGAAATTCTCCGGTGGCGTCAATCTTCGCCGCCCGGGGTTGGACCATCTTGAGGGCCGTCTTTTCCGCAGCGGCCCTGATCATTTGTCTTTCTTTTTCTACGTCTTTCATTTTGCTATTTCTTCGGAGAATGGGGGGGTGGATGTTGTATAAAGTGTTACGTTAATAGAGTCAATGTTCTTTGTCAAGCGCAAAGTAAAGCTTGCCCTCCCCAGTTTCTAACTCTCTCCGCGAAGGGCCTGGGAAAGCCCCTCTTCAAGGCTTCATCAGGCCAGACTTGAGATGGATCACGGTGCCATCCCTCGCCAGGACACGAACTCCTGTCTCTCATGGAAATGAATCTGCCCAACCGATCAGCGGTATTGGCCAATGAAGCCTTTCCGAAGGGTTCACCCAGGCCGGATTTTTTCAGCACCCTGAGTAGCCCCGGACACAGGCAGGTAGGTTGGAAAAATTTTAGAGCGGATACCTCTTGGTGCCGAATGAAACTCACCAGTTTCCAACCCCTATCTCAGGTTTGATCCTAATGCTCAGGAGGTAGCCCATGCCATGATGACCGCATTCTAAAGTTTTTGAGAGTTGCCTGCCTGCGTCGTTCCCCCTTTTTCATCCCTTGATGATTCAAGAAACTGGGGGTGGGCAAGGAAAGTAAAGGGCAACAAAAATAGCAATAAAAATAGTTGACTTTGCCTCGTAAAATAATATAATTATTAGTTCAAAATGAGTTATGGAAGGAGGGGAAAAATGGATGCCAGGGATTAGGATTAAGGAAAACGAATCTTTTGAAAATGCACTTAGGCGATTTAAAAAACAGGTAGAAAAAACGGGGATATTGTCCGAGATTCGAAAAAGGGAACATTATGAGAAGCCCAGTATAAAACGGAAGAAGAAGGCGTTGGCCGCCAAGAAAAGGGCGATGAAGAGAATGAGAAAAATGGTAGATCGGGGATAAAAATGAGCTTGGAAGAGAGATTGGTCGAAGAGATGAAACAAGCCATGAAATCCAACGACAAGTTGCGACTTTCCACCATCCGGATGATTCGTTCTGGAGTGAAAAACAAGGAGATTGAACTGAGAAAGAAGTTGGAGGATGGGGAGATTGAACGGGTCATCCAGGTGATGGTCAGAAAGGGCGAGGAGTCTGTTGAACAATTTCAAACCGGCGGGCGGACGGACCTGGTGGAGAAGGAGAAAAAAGAAATCGAAATATTGAAATCCTTTTTGCCTCACCCTCTTAGCCAGGAGGAGATTTTGAAGATCATCGACCAAAGTATTCAAGAGACCCAAGCCTCATCCCCGAAGGACATAGGAAAAGTGATGAAATCCGTCATGCCCAAAATGGGGGGGAAAGCCGACGGGAAACTGATCAACCAGTTGGTGAAAGAAAGGCTTTCCCTATAAATTCCTCCTCGTGAGTGGTCATCCCAATTCCTTTCTCGGTTTTATGAATGATCGTTCTCTCAAGCTTCTAGAGTATCATTACCTCTTAAACATCCTGAAAGAGTATTGCACTTCCCCCCTCGGTCGGAAGCGCTGTGAAGCCTTAAGACCTTCCCAAGACCTTCCATCGATCCAAACGCGATTGACTGAAGTGATGGAACTTAAGAAAATCCTTGAAACGAAGGGAGAGATCCCTCTCGGCGGGCTGAAAGATATTGAGGGGTTGTTCAGTAAACTGGAAATCGAAGGATCGGTGCTCGAAGTCCAGGAATTATTGGAGGTCTACCATCAAATCATATTGTGTAAAGAGCTCAAGCGATTCTTCCAAAAATTGGACGATGTCAAAGTTCCTCATCTTCAGGAGAAGATCTCCAGGCTTTCGTACCAAAAGCCATTGGAGAAGATGATCCTTCAGACGATCAGCACAAAAGGCGAGATTCTCGACCGAGCCAGCGCGGGCCTTTTAGATATCCGCCAACGGCTGGGAGAGGTCAGAGAAAAGGTGAAGGGGGTGCTCGAATCCCTTCTCCGTCGAGGGGATCTGCAGTCCATCTTTCAGGAGCAGCTCATTACGTTAAGAAGTGGACGATATGTTGTTCTGATCAAATCCGATTCGGAAAGACGGCTTGAAGGGATCATCCACGATCATTCCCAGAGCCGGATGACCTACTTCTTTGAGCCCCTTCAGGTCGTTTCCATCAATAACGAGATCAATGTCCTCATCGGAGAAGAGAAGGAGGAAGAGTACCGAATTCTGGCAGGCCTGACCGATCAGGTCCGGGAAGAAAGGCAGACCCTCCGGAACGACTTTGAATTATTGGGAGAGTTGGATCTCCTCTTAGCGATGGCACGGCTCTCCTCCCGTTTGAAGGGGATTTACCCGCTTTTGAATGAGGAGGGCAGAATTGAGATGAAGGACGCTCGAAATCCTCTCCTCGCCCTTCAACGTGAAGATCGGGTGGTTCCGGTCACCTTGCGGATGGGAGGTGGGAAGAAAGTCCTGATCATCAGCGGAGCGAATGCGGGTGGGAAGACCGTTGCCTTGAAGACATTGGGGCTTCTGACGTTAATGGTTCAATCCGGTCTTCCGATCCCCGTGGCAGAGGGAAGCCACGTTGGAATCTTCCGAGACATTTTTGCGGTGATCGGCGATGAACAGAATATCGAAGAGAATCTGAGCACGTTTTCCAGCCACCTCCTCCATGTGAACCAAATCTTAGAGAATGCAGGACCCCATTCCCTTATTCTTTTGGATGAACTCGGGGTGGGAACTCACGCCCAAGAGGGGTGCGCCCTGGCCATGGGCTTTTTGGATCGATTCCGGGAAAGTGGAGCTTCCGCCGTGATCACCACTCACTTCGATCGTCTCAAGGCCTACGGATACCTCCATCCGGACGTAGAGAATGTGGCCGTTGAATTTGACGAAAAGACGATGGAGCCCAGATATAGGCTGTCCTACGGGTCGTCGGGGTTGAGCAATGCCTTTCTGATCGCTGAGAAGTTAGGAATTTCAGAGAAGGTCCTGGAGGCAGCCCGTCTTCATCGGGACGGAAGCGGTGAGGAGATTGCGCATGTCTTGTCGGCTTTGGAGAGGCTAAAGAGGGAGGCCGAGAAAGAAAAGCGCCAAGCCTCGGAGATGAGGGAGGAGGCCAGGCTCGAACATGAAAGATTAAAGAAAATACTGGAGGCGATCAAGGACAGGAGGCTGAAAATCTACGCCCAGGCTGAGGAGAGGGCGAGAAAGGCCGTCCAGAAAGTTGAAGAGGCGCTGAAGGAATGGGCCGTTCATAGAAAAGAGGAGAAAATCCCGCTCTCACTCCAACGCAAAGAAATTCAGGATATCCGAGAGAGGTTTCTTCCCTCCCTTAGAAAGAAGGGACGTCCTGCAATACCGGGTGGCTTGAGGGTGGGGGAACGTGTTAGAATTGAAAGCCTTCGAAGCACCGGGATTCTAACGGAAGTAAAAGAGCCGCTCAATCGCGTGGAAGTGCTGACGGATAAGGCCAAAGTAAAAGCTCCCCTCTCTGAAATCGTCCAGGCACTACCGGATGAAGACGATGAAGAGAAAAAGAGGATCCCCGAAGGTCCAGCTCTTTTAAAAGGGGCCGTCGATGGGCCTTCCTCCCAATTAAATGTCATCGGGTTGACGGTAGAAGATGCCCTTCCAAAAGTTGATAAATTTATCGATCAAGCCCTCCTCCATGGGCTGGAGAGGGTCCAGATTATCCATGGGGTAGGTTCCGGCAGGTTGCGGGATGCCATCGGTCGATACTTGAGTGGACATCGGGCTGTAAAAAGTTTATCTTCCGGGGAAGCGATGAAGGGTGGCCGTGGCTTGACCATCGTCGAGTTGAAGTAAAACCCGGTGGGTCGGGCAGGGGTTCGATCTCTTCCTTCAGAAAAAGCTGAAGCGATGGATGATACCATCCCCGCCATGAGACTGTGTGGTGATCATGATGAAGGAAGGATTTGGCCGGGACAGGCAGTCAGGCTCCTCAGCTTTGGGACGCGGTCATTTAGTAGAGTTATGGGTCATCGAGATCATTCCAAATCTAATCTTTTCAGTGACTTGCGGCCAGGTAGCTGACCGTTAAAAGGTTTCCGCCTAAAGATTTGTCACCTGACCGCCTATCCCTTCTTGCAACAGAAGTGGTTTTTCGTTAATTTATGATGCAGCCTCCATTGACTGGGGGCTTTCTTACGGGGTAAACCGTTTGGCCATGGGGTTCTTATCCGAGGAAAAGGTTTCGGAAATTCGGGACCGGTCCAGCATTCTGGAGGTTGTCTCGGATTATGTGACCTTGAAAAAGACGGGAAAGAACTATAAGGGGCTCTGTCCCTTTCACGCCGAAAAAACTCCTTCCTTCATGGTCAATGAGGAGAAACAGATTTTTCACTGCTTCGGTTGCGGGGAGGGAGGAGATGCCTTTACTTTCCTGATGAAAGCAGGGCATTTTTCGTTTCCCGAGGCCGTGGAAGAACTGGCCAGGCGGTACGGGGTAAAACTTCCTTCCCGCGAGCCTTCTCCGGCTCAAAAGAAGGAGATGGCCCAACAAGAAGCCCTCTTCCAGATCAACCAGATTGCCTCAGACTATTTTCATGATCTCCTCATCCGGCGCCGAGAGGGCGAGGAGGGCAGAAAATACATCTCACAAAGAGGAATCAACCGCGAAATCATCGACGAACACCGGCTGGGGTATTCAACCGACCGCTGGAATGGCCTGGTTCAGCATCTCCAGGAGAAGGGGGTCTCCCTCGAACTGGCATCGAAACTGGGTTTGATCTTTCCGAGGAGCAAAGCCGGAGGCTCGGCTCTGCGAGAAGGTCGAAAAATCGACGCCTCGGGTTGGTATGATGCTTTTCGAGGAAGGGTCCTCTTTCCCATTTTCGACATTCCCCGCCGGGTCGTCGGGTTCGGGGGGAGGATGATTCGAGAAGGACAACCCAAGTATCTTAATTCTCCGGAGTCGAGCATTTATCATAAAGGGGAGGTCCTCTACGGCCTCCCTGTGGCCAAGCGCTATGCCGCCGAGAAGGATTGCATGATGATCGTCGAGGGCTACTTCGATCTTTTAACCCTCCACCAATACGGTCTGAAGCACAGTGTGGCCACTTTAGGAACGGCGCTGACTCCACAACATATTCGAACCCTTAAACGATACACAAAAAACTTGACGACCGTGTTTGATGCGGATCCGGCGGGAGTCCAAGCGACACTTCGCTCGCTCCCTCTCTGTTTAGAAGAAGAGGTTGCTGGGAAGATGATCGCTCTCCCCGGGGGGGAAGACCCGGACGGATTCCTAAGAAAAGGAAATCTGGAAGACTTCGAGAAAAGGGCGGAGCGCGCTATTCCTCTGATCGATTTCTTTTTTGAGCGGCTGATGAAGACCCATGACGTGAAATCCGTCGATGGCAAGGTTAGAATAGCGAAGGAGGGTGTGGCCCTTCTCGGTAAAATTCCAGACAAGATTCGAAGAGATTTCTATACAAAGGCTTTGGCGGAGAGGCTGGATGTCAAGGAATCCTTTCTCTATGAGATTCTCGGGCCCTCTTCCCGGGAGTCCTCCAACGCAAGAGAAAATGTAAGAAAGTCATCCGCGGAGAGAAGCTTTCCAAGGTCAGAAGAAATGGTGGTCCATCTCATGGCTCAACATCCAGACATCATCCCCGCCGTTTCGAAGGAGGATGTCCTGAAGGAGTTTGAAAGCCCGATCCTGCAGAAAATAGCTGAGGCGCTGGAAGATCTTTATCAGAGAAGGGGAAGGTTTACTCTGCCCCAAGCGTTAGCTCACTTTGACGAGGATCTCAAAGGGAGGTTGTCTGAGTTCGTCTTTCAGGAAAATGGATCGGAAGAAGGGGATCGGGGAAAGATCTTGCAGGACTGTATCCAAAAGATTCGTGAGAAAAGGATAAAAAAGGAAAGGGGTGAGTTGCAAAGAAGAATTAAAGAGGTGGATCAACAGCAGGAGGATAAAAGGCTGGATCCTCTTTTGAAACAGAAGCTGGAACTGGCAAGGCAGAGGGAACAAGGCCTTCAGAAAGGCGGCTTTCGCAGACGGTAGGGGGAGAGGCTATGGCGAAGGGCGGGAAGATTAAAGAAGTTGAACAATTGATCAACATGGAGGGGGAAAAAGGATTTTTGACCTTTGATGAGTCGAATGATATTCCTTCCAACGATATTGTCTCTTCGGACCAGATTGACGATGTCCTGATGATGTTCGACGAAATGGACATCGATATGGTGGATGATCTCCAAGGGTTGAAAGTGGAGGAAGAGAAGGCCGTAGAGAAAGAGGAGGAAAGCGACGAGTTAGACGTGGAGACCTTTGGCAGGGCCACGGATCCCGTCCGGATGTATCTCCGCGAAATGGGGTCGGTTTCCCTCCTGACCCGGGAAGGGGAGGTGGAGATCGCCAAAAGGATTGAAAGCGGCAAGAGAGAAGTACTGAGCGTTGTCTTGAACTGCCCCATGGCGGTCAAAGAAGTCATCAATCTGGGGAGCATGATTAAAACTGGAAAGGTGGAGATTCGGGAGATCACCAACGAGATTGACGAGGAGGAGACCAGCTTTGAGGAAGAGCAGATCCAAAAAAAGCAGATTTTGGACGTCATCGAAAAGATTAAGCGGAAAGCCGAAGACCTTCGGGCACTGCTGAGAGGGAAGACTTTGCTGAAGAAGAAGGTGCAGAAGCAGGGGAAGAAGAAACAGAAAGAGATCCACGGGAGACAGAAGGGGACGAAGGGGAAACAGGAGGAGATTAAGAAGCGACGGGAAGAGATCCTGGAATTGTTTAACCGGATGAATCTGAGGGATACTCAAATAAATAAGATCGTTCAGAAGTTGAAGCAGATGCTGAACCGGATGGAGAAAGGGGAGAGCGAAATCAAGAAGATCGAAGATAAGTGGGGGATTTCTGCTCAGGACGCGCGGACCACTCTCAGGAAGTTGAAGGGAAGGCGTGTGAGTGAAAAGAAACTTCTTCGAACCCGAAAATTGAATAAACGTGACCTCCAGGAGGTTTGCCGAGCGGTCACGGTGGTTCAAAAAAAGATCCACAAAATGGAAATAGAAAGCGGTTTAACGGCTGACCGGTTGGCCGCAGCGGTGAAAGCGGTTGTGGAAGGGGAGACAAGGGCCAAGGAGGCCAAGAGTGAACTGGTGAAGGCGAACTTGAGGCTGGTCGTTTCCATTGCCAAGAAATATACGAATCGTGGGCTTCAATTCTTAGACCTTATTCAGGAAGGGAATATCGGGTTGATGAAAGCGGTGGATAAATTTGAATACCAGCGGGGTTACAAGTTTAGCACCTATGCGACCTGGTGGATCCGGCAAGCGATCACGCGGGCCATCGCGGATCAGGCGCGGACCATTCGGATCCCCGTTCACATGATCGAGACGATCAATAAGCTCATCCGGACCTCCCGGGGCCTCGTTCAGGAGATCGGGAGAGAGCCTACGCCGGAAGAGATTGCCGACAAGATGGATATGGCCTTGGATAAGGTGAGGAAGGTGTTGAAGATCGCCAAAGAACCTATTTCCCTTGAAACACCGATTGGTGAAGAGGAGGACAGTCACCTGGGGGACTTCATCGAAGACAAAGCGATCATCTCCCCCCAGGAAGCGGTGATCAGCGCCAATCTGTCGGAGCAAACCCGAAAGGTCCTGGCCAGCCTCACCCCCAGAGAGGAGAAAGTGTTGAGGATGCGGTTTGGAATCGGAGAGAAGTATGACCATACGCTGGAAGAAGTGGGGCAGGATTTTGATGTTACCCGGGAGAGAATCCGACAGATCGAGGCAAAGGCATTAAGGAAACTGCGACATCCCAGCCGGGCGACGAAGTTGAAAAGTTTTCTTGAAACGTGATCAGTTCGGAGTTCGTAGTTATAATCCCTGAACCGCAAAGATGGAGTTTTGTCGCTCCGATCACTGAACTCCGAACTCAGAACTGATTCAGGGTTGACACTCTCTGCGGACAACCTATAATATAGTAAGAACGGGCCCATAGCTCAGCTGGAAGAGCCACCGGCTCATAACCGGTAGGTCCCTGGTTCGAACCCAGGTGGGCCCACCAGGAAAGTGGGGAATCTCTTATGCACTCCTTTGGGATAAAAGAAAGGATGCCCGTAAGCTTGGGGGGAATAAAAAGAGTGCATCCGAGGGATGCACTCTTTTTATTTGGGGATAAACTCGTTGAGATCTAGTCCTACGGAGGCTGGCGGATAGGAGGCAAAGTTTGAGGACGCAATTAGAGTTGCTATGGGAGCTTCAAAAAATTGATCTTGGACTGAAGGGGATTCAGGAAGAAAAAGATCGGTATCCCAAGGAGATGAAAAAGCTGGATGAGAAACAGAAGGTCGAGAGAGAGAGGATTGAAAAGGAGAAGGAGAAGGTCGAGTCCTTAGAGAAGACGCGGAGGCAAAAAGAGGGACAGCTCAATTTGGAGCAAGAAAAAATCAAGCGGACCGAAGCAAAGATGTCTGAAGTGAAGACCAATAAAGAGTATCAGGCCCTCCTCAGCGAAATTGATGCCATCAAGGAAGCGAACGGCCGGATGGAAGAGGAGATCCTCCGGGTCATGGACGAAATTGATGGACTCAAGAAGGACCTCTCCAAAAGGGAAAAAGACGTGGGGGCCACCCTGGAAAAAATTGAGGCCGAGCGAAAGAAGCTTCAGCAACAAATGTCCCATGACGAAAAGATCTGGGAAAAACAGATGGAACGCAGAGAGGTCCTTTCGAAGCAGATCGAAGCCAAATGGGTGAAGCTCTATCATACCCTGAAGGAAAAGAGACAGGGGGTGGGCGTGGTCAGCGTGAAGCATGAGACTTGCCAGGGGTGTTTTGTAAACGTCCCTCCTCAATTGTTCATCGAGGTCCAGAAAAACAATGCCCTCCTCCGGTGTCCCCACTGCAACCGTATTCTCTATTGGGAAGGAGATCCGAATACGAAGTGAAATCCTTGGAGGCAGAAGATCGGCGGGTCATTCAAATGGATCAGGTCTCCGGGGATTTGGGAAGGGCAGCAGAAGGGTTACCGAATCTGGCGATCCAGCGAAGATTACAAAGGAGAGGGGGAGTTGACGGGGAACAGATGGTCGCTCCTTCTGAGGGCCCGTAAAGCCGGGCAGTCGGGAGGAGAGGAAAGTCCGAGCTCCGCAGGGCAGGGTGGTCCGTAACGCGGACTGTCCCGGAATCCTGAAACGTAGGGTTTCGAGATAAGGAAAGTGCCACAGAAAACATACCGCCCAGTGGAATGGCGTGTGCGCCTGCCCACAGGGTAAGGGTGAAAAGGTGAGGTAAGAGCTCACCAGTGCCCTGAGCGATTGGGGCAGCTAGGTAAACCCCACCCGGAGCAAGACCAAATAGGTTCCGCTCTCCGCTCAGGCGGAGTGAGAAAAGCCCATTCAAGTTTGTCTCGAGGCCATGCATCGGGGCAAGGGCGGGACGGGTGAGGTCGCTTGAGGTCCTGAGCAATCAGGACCCTAGATAAATGGCCATCCCCCGGTTCCCGCTGAAAGCGGGATCGGGATGACAGAACTCGGCTTATGGTCCCTTTCAACTCCCTTTTCATTTTTCTAAGAAGTGAATAAAGTTCTAAATTGGAACACAATTCCTGTGTGGGCGCTTAAATAATCTCTATGAAACACAAGAGTCAAACCGCCTGGATCCTTGGAGGGATTCTTTTCTTTTCGGTGTTGATTCTTCCTCTCCCGGTCTTCTGTCAAAAGGCCGCCATTCGGGATATCCAACTGAAGCGGGCAGAGGGGGTCTGGAAGATCAGTTTTGATGTTGAGGACTGTTTTACGGAAAAGATCGAGGAGGCCATCCAGTCGGGGATACCGACGACATTCACCTTCTATATCCATCTCCATCAGAAAAGAGGCTGGTGGAAGGATCGAAAATTGGCCTCCGTCGAGGTTCGCCACACGGTCCAGTACCATCCCATCCAAAAGGTCTATCAAATAAAACTGGGAGAAGACCATTCGGCTCTGGCTGCTTCGAGTCTGGAGGAAGCCAAGAAGATGATGTCAAGAGTCAGAGAGTTGGGTATTCGGCCTTCCTCCCCGTTTGAACCGGGAGTTCCCGCGTACTTCCGAATCAAAGCTGAATTGGATCCGGTCAGGCTTCCTCTTCATCTCGAGTATCTCTTCTTTTTCGTCTCCCTGTGGGATTTTGAAACCGATTGGGTGATCCAGCCGCTCCCGCCTTAAGAATCCCGCCTCGCCCCTTTGCGAAAGGGGGTCGGAGGGATTAAAATGGTTGATCAATGAAGAAAGAACTTTCCCCTGACGCAAAAAGACGACGCAATGAGCTGATCATTATCGGGATCATCTCCTTCCTCATCCTTGTCTTTACGACCGTTGAGATGAAATTCCCGCAGATCGGAGGGAAAATCCCCGTCGCCAACAATATCATCATCTTCAGCCTGATCAATATCAACATCATCCTGATTCTCCTGCTGATTTTCTTAGTCATCCGGAACCTTGTCAAACTGATCTTTGAGCGGAAGCGAAAAGTGTTGGGAGCCAAGCTCCGAACCAAATTGGTGGTGGCTTTTGTCAGCCTCTCTCTTATTCCCACCATTCTCCTTTTTTTGGTAGCCGTCGGTTTCATCACCAACAGTGTGGAACACTGGTTTAGCGCCCAGGTCGAGCAGTCTCTTCAAGGATCTTTGGAAGTGGCCCAGACCTACTACCGGGATTTTGCCAACAACACCGTTTCCACGGCTCAACAGATCAGTAAGCCCCTGTCCAAACAAGGCATCGCCAAGGGGTCACGAGAAATGAGCCAGCTGAGAGAGCAGCTGGAGGCCAGACGGCAGGAGCATCATCTCAGCACCCTCGGGATATTCTTAAAGGGAGAAGGGAACACGATCGGAGTGGAGGATCCCACGCTCAGGCCTGTTTCTCTCCAGCTTCCGAAGGATCTGTTAGACGCCGGGTTTTCAGGGAAAGAAGTTTCCAGAATCTTGTCGGTGGGAGAGGGAGAGTTGATCACTGGCATCGCTCCCATTTTCAACCCTTCGGACGGAAGGGAGGTCCTCGGGGTCGTCGTGGCCTCACACTTTATCCCGAAGAGTCTTACGGTCAAGATGCATGAGATCTCGCAGGCGTTTCTGGAGTATAAACAATTGAAGATCTTAAAAAAGCCGATCAAGTTTAGCTACATGATGGCCCTGCTGATGGTCACCCTCCTCATCGTTTTTTCGGCCACCTGGTTTGGCTTTCATTTAGCCAAGGACATTACCGTTCCCATCAAAGACCTGGCAGAGGCGACCGATCGGATTGCCTCTGGAGACCTCAATTTCCGGATTCAGATGAAAGCGGCAGACGAGATCGGCATGCTTGTTCAATCCTTCAATCAAATGACGGGGGATCTCCAGGTGAGCCGCTCTGAGCTGGAACAACGGAAAAAGTACATGGAGATCGTGCTGAAGAACGTGGCCGCTGGAGTGATTTCCATCGATGAGAAGGGAAGCGTGACCACGACCAACACCTCCGCAGAACAGATGTTGGAGATCAGGGGAGAAGAGGTGCTGGAAAAGAAGTTCTCGGAGGTACTCCCTCGAGAGTATGTGGGACAGCTTGAGCGATTATTGGAGGAGCTCAAACTCTCCCGGAAAGATTCTATTGAGAGGCAGATGATTGTGAACCTGGAAGGAAAATCCCTGTCCCTGTTGATCAATCTGACGGCCCTGAGGGATGAGGAAGGAAAATCTCTCGGGGTGGTGGCGGTCTTCGATGACCTCACCCAGTTGATCAAGGCCCAGAGAATGGCGGCCTGGAGGGAAGTGGCCCGCCGGATTGCTCATGAAATCAAGAATCCCCTAACCCCTATTCAGCTTTCTGCGCAACGGCTGAGGAAACGGTACTTGGAGAAACTTCAGCCAGACGGGACAGTTTTTGATGAATGCACCCGAATGATTGTAAAACAGGTTGAAGAATTGAAGGGAATGGTCAATGAGTTTTCGAACTTTGCCCGGATGCCGGCTTCCCAACCGACACCGAACCATCTCAATGAGATCATTCAGGAAACACTCGTTCTCTTTCAGGGAGTGCAGCAACAGGTCCAGTTTGAATTTATTCCCAATGAGCTTCCTATCCTCAATGTCGACCGGGATCAGATGAAGCGGGTGATGATCAACCTGGTCAAGAATAGTCTTGCCGCCATTGAAAATGGAGGCAAGATCAGAATCCAAACGAGTTATGATTCCAAACTGCAGACGGTCCGCCTTGAGGTGAGCGACGATGGTCGTGGAATTCCTGAAGAGGACAAAGAGAGACTTTTCGAACCTTACTTCTCGACTAAGAAAAGCGGGATGGGATTAGGATTGACCATTGTCAATGCCATCGTCTCTGATCACAACGGGTATATCCGGGTGCGAGACAACAAACCCAGAGGCACGACCTTCCTCATCGAGCTCCCCGTCCGCGTTTAAAAGAACGTAGAGCGCATAGCGCATAGGGCATGGCGTAAGAACCCACCCGCGAATTGACGTCTGCTCACCTTTCAGAGTAAAGGAATCCTTTGATTTAAGCCTATTTTTCCGGTAAAATAGTTGTAAATAGCCAGGAAGGCGATTTTCCGAGCTATTTAACTTTATAATCGCTATGCGCTTAGCGCTATGCTCTATGCGTGGTATTGAGAGATGGGCGAAAAGGTGATTTGCCAGAACAGAAAGGCGTTTCATAACTACTCCATTGAGGAGACTTACCAGGCCGGGGTTATCCTTCTTGGGTCGGAGGTTAAATCCTTGCGCGAGGGAAAGGTGAGCCTCGGGGACAGTTACGGTGATATCAAAAGGAGCGAGGTCTTTCTGGTTGACGCTCATATCAGCCCTTATCCCCAGGCAAACAGACTGAATCACGAGCCGTTGAGGACGAGGAAACTCCTCCTTCACAAAAAGGAGATCAAACGCCTCATCGGCAAGGTGGAACAGAGGGGCTATACGCTGATTCCGATCAAGCTCTACTTCGTCGATGGAAAGGTCAAGGTGGATCTCGCTCTCGCAAAGGGGAAAAAACTTTTTGATAAGAGGGAGACGCTCAAGAAGAAAACCATGGAACGTGAGATGGAAAGGGGGCGAAAAGGGTTCGACGGGGATCGTTGACGTCAGGGCTGCATACCGAGGTCCCATTGGCTCGTTAAACAAATGGGATTAAACATAATCGCAAACAACTACGATTATGCCCTGGCTGCCTAAGCGCAGCTAGGCGTCCTCCCTGTCCTTGCCTGTAGGGCAGGATCAGGATGTCAGAAAAACAGGATAGTCCCTCTCCGAATCCTATAGAAGAGGGGCGAAACCTAATAGGATAGTCTCTCGGGAATCCTGCCTGTGGGAGCCCTGAAGGACGAACTCAAAATACAGGCTATGTATGTAGATGTTCTGTCGGAAGGTTCTCGGACGCGGGTTCGATTCCCGCCGCCTCCACCAATTTTAAATTAAAAAAGCCCCAATGATCTTCGGGGCTTTTTATTTTTGATCCTCTCAAAATTTCGTTTTCCGGACGCTTTCCAACCCACAGAAATCTTCCTTCTTTGTCAATCCTTCACCTTGCGATCATTTTCCAATTGTCTCCCCATAATTTTATTAAAAGATGGGGAACGTCAAGGGCGCGGGTGATGGAGAAAAATAATAAGGGTTAGAAGGTAAGATTTACTTATTGTAACGCTGAATATTGGTCTGCAAGCATTGCCAATGCTTCTTGAGTTGTTCCTGAAATCAGTAAAGAGCCTCTCTTTCTTTCCAATGCAGATTTCAACCAGATATCTTTAGTTTAGTCAAAGTGCAGGAATAGGCAAGATAGGTTCATCTTCAAAGCCCCGAAACCACCGAGACCTCGGGCTGTGGAAAAAACTCCCTTCCTTGTTTCCCCCTTGCTAAGATTTTCTTTTATCTGCCTTTGACCTGATACAATTTGCTTTCGCTAGAGGACTCTGCTCGCTTGACAAGGGCAAGCCCTGGTCATATGATACGATGGTGTTTGTGCTCATACAATCAAATCAAGGAGATCCGATATGAAAGTAGCAATCGTTGGAGCTACTGGGTATGTAGGTTCACGCGTGCTTTCTGAAGCATTGAATCGTGGACACCGGGTGACCGCGATCGTACGCAGCCCAGAAAAATTGCCCCAACATTCTCAACTCAGCGCGGCAAAATGTGATGTGTCCAATGAGGACGCCGTCGCAGAGGTCGTTAAGGGACATGCTGCCGTGATTAGTGCTTTCAACCCGAGCCGGCTAAGTCGCGATAACAACAAACCTCAGATTGAAACCATACGGTCTCTCATTGCCGGAATGAAAAGAGCCGCGGTCAAACGGTTGTTAGTCGTGGGCGGAGCTGGGAGCCTGGAGGTCGCTCCGGGCCTGCAGTTGGTGGATACCCCGGATTTCCCCGCGATCTGGAAACCGGGTTCTCTGGCTACTCGTGAAGTGCTCAACATCCTGCGCGGTGAGCAAGAGCTGGAATGGTCTTTTCTGAGCCCTTCAGCCGTTCTGGAGCCTGGTCAACGGACCGGCCATTTTCGCCTGGGCACTGACCAGCTGCTCGCCGACAGTACCGGCCAGAGCAAGATCTCCCTTGAAGATTATGCAATGGCGATGATCGATGAACTGGAGAACCCGAAGCACATCCGCCTGCGTTTTACGGTAGGTTACTAACCTCTGCGTATACAAAAACATAAAAAGGAGGAGAAGGCAATGAGAGAAGTTGGATGGAAGATGCTTGAGGAAATATTCCGTATATTTTTTATCCTTTTTCTATTCATCCCGTTTTTGGAAGTTGCCTGGGCCGCGAGTCCTAACTATCCGAATCATCCGATTAGCTTGGTTGTTCCTTATCCTCCCGGGGGCGTGACGGACCTGGCGGCACGCGCTTACGCGGAAGCGCTGGAAAAGCAATTAAACCAGCCCGTCGTGGTGGCGAATAAGACCGGCGGAGCGAGCATCATGGGGGGCAGCTTTGTGGTGAATTCAAAACCGGATGGGTATACCCTGGGTTATCTTCCTTTTCACACGGCGGTTCCAGAAGTGTACAGCTACTTTTTGGATGCTCCGTATTCGAGCAAAGAGCTGAGACCGATCTGTACCGTTACCGAAGGGATCACGGCAGTGGTCGTCAGAGCGGATGCATCCTGGAAGACCCTGAAAGATCTAGTGGAGTTCGGCAAAAAAAATCCCGGCTTGAAATTCGGGTGCGCCGGCAAGAATTCACCACCCTACATGTTCGCTGCAAACCTGGATCGGCAGGAGAAGTTGCGATTTCTCTATGTTCCTTATAACGGCGACCCTGATGTGATGCTGGCGCTCCTCGGCGGGCATGTCGATCTTGCCCTCGTGATCTATACTTCGGCCAAATCCCTCGCGGACGGCAAGAAAGCCAGAATCCTTGCCGTCGGTTCCAAAACCAGATTGGAATTTGCCCGTGACATTCCCACGGTCCTCGAATTCGGCTACAAATTGCCCCCTCCGTCTCCCCAGGGTGTCTATGGGCCAAAAGGAACGCCGGATGAAGTGGTCAGGGTAATCAATGAAGCGAGCCGAAAGGTTGTTGACCAGGCGGACTTTCGGGCTAAGATTAACACCATCGGCGTGCCGTTGATTTTCCAGGATACGGCTACTATTGAAAAATCGAATCTTCAAGTGAAGGAAGAGATATACGGATTCTTTAAGGAGGAAGGACTCATCAAGTAAGGAAGGAAAGAGCGGATGATCATGTATAGGACTCGGCTCCTGGAGTAAACCCCGGTATGGCCGCGAAACATTTTTGGGCACAAAAAGAGAAAAGGAGGAAAAGCGATGAAAGAAGTTGGATGGAAGATATGGGGTGGAATATTCGGTGTATTCTTTTTCCTTTTTCTAATCATTCCAGTCGGGAATGAAGCTGGGGCAGCGGGCATTAAGTATCCGGATCGTCCGATCACGATCGTGGTTCCCTATCCTCCAGGTGGAAGTACTGACCTCGCCGCACGCGTCTGGGCAGATGGCTTGGAAAAGATTCTAAAACAACCTGTGGTCGTGACCAATAAGGTGGGCGGAGCCAGCACGGTTGGCGGCAACTTCGTGGCTCTCGCGAAGCCCGATGGATATACCTTGGGCTACCTTCCTTTCCATACAGCCACGCCCGAGGCCTACAGCTACTTTATGGATGCTCCATACTCAAGCAAGGACTTCAAGCCCATCTGTACCGTCACCGCGGGAATCGCTGCAATCGTCGTCAAAGCGGACGCGCCTTGGAACAGTCTGAAAGAGTTTGTTGAGTTTGCGAAGAAGAACCCGGGGTTGAAATGCGGGACCTCCGGAAAAGCGACCCCTCCGTACAGGCTTGTGGGAAAGCTGGACCGGCAGGAGAAGCTGGGTCTTGTGCATGTCCCGTTCCAGGGAGATGCTGAGGTTTGCCTGGGACTCCTGGGCGACCATATCAGCATCGCCTCCCTGATCTATGCAGCGGGAAAATCCTTGGCGGACGGCAAGAAAATTAAATTCCTTGCAGTGAGCACCAAGAAAAGACTCGACTTTGCCCCCAATATCCCGACGGTCAACGAAAGCGGTTATCCCTCCTATTCCCCCGATCCCCAGGCGGTATACGGACCCAAGGGAACACCCGACGAGGTGGTAAAGATCATCAGTGATGCGACTCGAAAAATCGTTGAACAGCCAGAATATCGGACGAAGGTTCACAGTCTTGGGGTTCTTGTCAATTATGAAGACGCCGCTACCATCGAGAAGGCTAATGTTCAGGTTAAGGACGAAATACAAACCTTCTTTAAAGAAGAAGGATTGGTAAAATGAGGTGATGGAAGCTTAGGATCATGATCCGGAAAGGAAAGAGGGAGGGGTTTTTCTGGTTCGGAATCGGGATGATTATCTGCATTCTTGGTTGGAAGATTGGGTTAGGATCCTTCCAAGAACCGGGATCCGGGTTTATCGCCTTTCTTTCGGGACTGCTGATCTGCATTCTTGGGTTATTGATTGTCCTTCCGAAAGAATCTCCGAAAAGCCTTCTTGAGGCTCACTCCGGTTTTCGTCGGGCATTCCGCGGAGCCCCCGTGTTTCTGCTTCTTCTTACCGTCGGAGTCCTTCTGGGTTACGGCATCTTTCTCGAGATTTTGGGTTACAATTTAACAACATTCTTAGTCATGTGGGCGCTTTTTTATCTCTTTTATGAGAAAGGAAAGCGCCGCATCGTATGGAGTGCTTTAGCCTCCTTCGCAACGGCGGGTGTGACCTACCTGGTGTTTGAGGTTTGGCTTCGCTCTCAACTGCCTCGCGGCATTTTCCCTTGGTGGTGAAATTCCCCATGGACATCCTTCACTATCTGTTCTATGGATTCGGCGTTGCCCTTCAGCCGATGAACCTGCTGTTATGCTTTATTGGAGTCTTCATCGGGACTTTGGTTGGAGTGCTTCCTGGCATTGGTCCTCCGGGTGCAATGGCCTTACTGCTTCCTGTTACCTATGGGATCTCGCCAGTGGGCGCCATCATCATGCTGGCAGGAATCTTCTATGGCGCGATGTACGGAGGGTCGACGACATCGATCCTGGTCAACATTCCAGGAGAGGCGGCTTCAGTGATCACCTGCATTGATGGGCACCAGATGGCTCTCCAGGGCAGGGCAGGCCCGGCTCTTGGAATTTCAGCTTTTGGTTCGTTCATTTCAGGCACGGTTGGCCTCGTGGGGCTCATGCTTATCTGTAACCCCTTGGCTGAGATCGCGGTCAAGTTTGGTTCCGCGGAATACTTTTCCCTCATGTGTCTGGGGATGATCATTTTGATTTACCTGACTCAAGGATCAATCCTGCGAGGAATGATGATGGCAGGGGTTGGGCTCTTCTTGAGCCTCATAGGGCAGGATATTGTAACAGGGAGGGCCCGCTTGACGTTCGGACTTGTTGGATTCCTTGACGGTATCGGTTTGATTCCCATGGTCATGGGTCTTTATGGGGTTGCTGATATCCTTCTCAATCTTGAAAAAGTGGCTGAAAGAACAATTACCAAAGTAAGAACCCAGAGTATACTCCCTACCAAAGAGGACTGGCGAAGGTCTGCTTGGCCTATTGGCAGGGGAACACTCATTGGTTTCTTTCTCGGAATCCTTCCGGGTGGGGGTATCATCCTGTCCACTTTTGCTTCCTATATTGTAGAAAAGAAACTCTCCAAACACCCCGAGCAATTCGGCAAAGGGGCTATCGAAGGAGTGGCAGGTCCGGAGGCAGCAAACAATGCAGCTTCGAGTGGATCGTTCATTCCCTTGTTTGCTTTGGGAATTCCGCCGAATGTCATTATTGCACTACTTCTTGGGGCATTGATGCTTCACGGAATTCAGCCGGGGCCCTTGCTGTTTACTGACCATCCGGAGATATTCTGGGGAACGGTGGCGAGCATGTATATAGGGAATGCCATGCTGTTAGCCCTGAACCTGCCCCTCATCGGAATGTGGGTCCAAATATTGAAGATCCCTTATAAGACGCTTTTCCCGTTGATCCTGCTTTTTTGTCTCATCGGGGTATACTGCGCGAGCGGGAATGTTTTTGACATCTATGTCATGGTTGTCTTCGGAGTGTTGGGCTATGTCATGCAGAAACTAGGCTATGAGCCAGCCCCTTTGGTGATGTCCTTTGTGCTGGGCCCTCTATTGGAGAAAAATCTGCGCCAAGCGTTGATTATGTCAGGGGGAAGCATGAAGATCTTTGTGAGTCGTCCAATATCCGCCGTAACATTGCTGATAGCTCTGTTTATCGTCGTTTCTGCCACGATCCCGGCTCTCCAGAGAAGGCGAAGGAAAGTAATCACAGAAGAATAGGGAGAAGATTTTGGAGGCAATCTTTCACGACGACTGCGTCACTCCGAGAACAATGAAAATTCGTATTTGCCGAAGGTTTTATGTTACCAATGAGGTACTAACGCTCACGCTGATACAGGCAGGTTTACTTTCTGAACAATTTCTGAAGAGGGAAAGATGGTGAACGAAATAGAAACGGACGTGCTCGTTGTAGGGGGAGGTGCATCTGGAGTGAGGGCAGCCCTCGAAGCTCATCGCGCTGGCGCTAAGGTAACTCTGGTGGTAAAGGGAGAGCTTGGAGTGACTGGGGTGAGAGGAGCTGGTGCTACGGGCTCAGGCGCAGCGAGATACTTGCATCTGTTTAACAGCATGACGAAACATTCTTCGATCAAAGAGGAAGTGGAGAGCTACTATCACCGGGCGATACGGGCCGGCCTGGGGATAGCGAATAGAGATTTGGTAAGGATCCTCGTCAACGGGGCAAGTGAAGCGAAGCAAGCCTTAGATCAATGGGGCCTGCTCCTTGGGTCTGACAACCCGGATAATCCCCACGGGATTGAGAGCATCATCACGCCCATGCCCGGCCTTGCAAATGTGGTCAGGGCAACCAAAGAGATCAATATCCTGCAACATATGATGGTCGCGGGTTTGCTCACCGAGCAGAATGTCTGTCGGGGGGCCACAGCGGTGAACGAGGAGACCGGTGATCTCTTCGTGCTGAAAGCAGGAGCAATCATCCTCGCGACCGGAGGCTGTGCCCAGTTATTCAGGCTTAGTTTTCACCCTTCCTGCATCACAGGAGATGGATACGCACTGGGTTACGAGGCCGGAGCTCAGTTGATGAATATGGAGTTCGAACAAATGTTCATTGCAACGGCCTATCCGGCCGTAACCATGGCCCCCTATCCAGTCTGGGGTTTGCATCCCAGAGTGCTCAATGTTAATCGAGAGGAGTTTATTCAAAACTATCTTCCGAAAGGAATAACGATTGATGAGTGCATGGATAGGAAGATGACCCACGGTCCATTCAGCACCAGGGATGCATCCAAGTACCTCGATATCGCAATGGTGAAGGAGACGCAGGCTGGACATGCGAATGAGCACAACGCCTTCTATTTGGAAGTCCCTGACAGAGTGAAAAGGAATCCAGAACTCTTATTTCCGGAGTTCGAAGACTGGTACGCCTATCGAGGGGTCGATTTTAGAAGAGACTATGTCGAGATAAATGTTGCCCATCAATGCTCCAATGGGGGCCTAAAGATTGATGAGAATGGGCAGACGACCGTGTCAGGGCTTTATGCGGTAGGGGAGTCAGCAACAGGGGCCTATGGAGCCGACAGACTGGGGGGTGCCATGATGACGTCCTGTCAAGTATTCGGCGCAAGGGCAGGAAGACACGCTGCCTCAATTGCCAAGGCTCGGGGCGCCTCTCCTATCGGTAGAGATCTCTTGGAGAGTAAGCTGGAGGGGATTCTCAGCCTCAAGAAAACGAAAGGCGGCCAGAATCCTTCTAAGGTGAAAGAGGTTCTTCAGAAAACCGCCTGGGAAAACCTCCTTGTTGTCAGGTCTGATGAGAGCCTGAATCAAATCCTTCAAGAGATCGCTCGGATGAGGAATGATGTTTGCCCTCGTCTCTCAATTGAAAACGGACGCGATCTCATCGCTGCTCTGGAGCTTAGGAACTTGTTACTTGTTGGAGAGATCGTTGCCAATGCGGGTCTGAAGCGGACGGAGTCGAGAGGAAGTCACTACCGCGAGGATTATCCAGAGCGAGATGACTCCAACTGGCAGCGGGCCATGACGGTCAGAAAAGTCGATGGAGGGATGCAGTTCGATACCCTGAACGTCGATGATCAATGGAAGAGAGACGAAGCAGAATTGGGGTGGTGGGGATAGAGGGACTTTACATGGTCAATGCAGGGGCATCACAGGAACTTGACGCCAAGGTGATCAAGGCAGGTCTTTGTACAGCTGTGTGGCGCCTGTGTCGGAACTTGTCCTTACATGGTAGCCTATGAAGGGAGGGTTCTCCTGAGGGATGTCTGTGATCTGCCTCAAGGGCGGTGCCAGTCTGCTTGCCCAAGAATTTCGCTTGATCTGGATCATCTGAGCAGGGTCGCTTTTGGGGTTCCGTATTCTGATGACGATCTGGGAACGGTAGTCCGGGTCATGATGGCCCGGACAACGGACTCGGTCGTCAAAGCAAGGGCACAGGATGGCGGCGCCGTAACAACGCTGATAAGTTTTGCTCTTGAGGAAGGGTGGATTGACTCCGCAATCCTGACCGGGTTCGAGGACAAGTCATGGCCCAGGGGGGTCATCGCTTCAAATAGCAAGCAGGCACTCGAGTGCTCTGGATCAAGCTATCTAGCCGCCCCGACGGTTGAGTCCTATAATCGCGCCATCCAGGATATGAATTGTCGGAGCGTCGGTTTTGTGGGTACGCCATGCCAGGTGATGGCTTTGGCCAAGATGCGAACAGCCCCCACGGAGATGACTCAAGGCGTGGACAAACTCAAACTGGTGATAGGGCTTTTTTGCACGTGGGCCCTTTCTTATCCTGATTTCGGAAGGTTTCTCCAGAGAAGAATTTCAGACCCTGTCGTCAAGTACGAAGTTCCTCCGCATCCAGCAAATGCTTTGTTCGCTTTTACGGAAAAGGAGCGCATTTCCTTTCCCATTGATGAAGTCCTGCCGTTTGTCAGGCCTGCCTGTCGCCTTTGCCTCGATCTGACTGCTGAATTTGCGGACATTTCTGTCGGGGGCGGCCGTGGTGAGGTATTGAATTGGAACACCGTTGTCATACGTACCGAAAAGGGGATGAGGCTCGTTGATTCAGCTGTCAGGAAGGGCGTCATTGAGACAGCGCCGATCCCCGAGGGAAACTTGAGCCGCCTGAAGGCAGCCGCCTATAACAAAAAGAAGAGAGCCATCGGAAATATCATCCAAAGGACAGGTTCTGCGGACGACCTTTTGTACCTGAAAGGGAAGCCTGGGATTATCAAGCGGTTGGTCGCGGAATACAAGGAAGGGAATCTTTAAGATGTCTGGCATCGCTGTCAATGCACCGCAAACCATCCAACTGTTGATGGGGAATGAGGCCATTGCCCGGGGGGCTTTGGAGGCCGGGGTGGGTGTGGCTGCTGCCTACCCAGGTACGCCGTCAACCGATATCATCGATTCCCTGGCCGATGTCGCCAAAGGTCTCAATCTGTACGTAGAGTGGTCCGTCAACGAAAAGGTAGCCTTGGAGGTTGCTGCTGGCGCTTCCCTGGGGGGGGTGCGTGCTCTAACGGCGATGAAACAGCTTGGACTGAACGTCGCCCTTGATTTCTTGGCCAATGTGAGCCTTACGGGGATCAGGAGCGGGCTTGTTCTTGTCGTCTGCGATGATCCGGGGGCCCTTTCCAGCACCGATGAGCAGGACTCTCGGAACATCGCGAAGATGCTCGATCTGCCCCTTCTGGAGCCCGCAACGCCGCAGGAGGCCAAGGATATGACCAAATGGGCCTTCGAGCTGTCGGAGGAGATATCCAATATCTGCCTGATCAGGAGCGTAACCAGGATCTCCCATGCGAGAGGAAACGTCGTCCTGGGTGAGCTGGCAAAGATAAGAAACATGGCATCTTTTGATACCACGCGGAAACCCTATACGACGATCATGGGAGGAGCGCCCCAGTACCACAGGGTCATGCACGAAAACCTTGCGAAGATCGCTCAGATCTATGAATCCTCTCCTTTTAACGGGTATGCCGGGCCGGATCGGCCTGAACTCTTGATCATCACCTGCGGAAGCGGCTGGCTTTACTCATGGGAAGCCATTAAGATGCTCTCATTGCAGGATTCAGTGGGGATTCTGAAGCTTGGGACAACGTGGCCCCTGCCCGGCGAATGGATCATGAGGCATATGATGAAGGCAGGGAAGGTCCTTGTGGTGGAAGAAGTGGATGCCTTCCTGGAGAATAACTTGAAAGTGCTTGCTGTTGATTCCCGTACAGGAAGGGATTGGAGCTTCTATGGCAAGCATTCTGGTCACATCCATTCATTCGGGGAAATCAATACCGATATTGTGATCCGGGCCATCACGAACATCCTGACTAAGAAAGATACGATCAGGGACGTACCCTACCGCCAGAGGGCGACAGAGATCCTTGGCAAATATGTGGTTTTCAGGGAAACCCAGTTCTGCCCCGGGTGTCCCCACAGGGGCTTCTTCTGGGCCCTGAAAGATGCCTTAAAGCTGGATGGACAGGAGGGTGTCTTAGCCGGGGATATCGGCTGTTACGGGTCGGGGGCCGGGTCAACCGGATTCAAGCAGGTCAAGACGATGCACAGCATGGGCTCGGGTATTGGTGTGGCCAATGGCTTGGGCAAGCTGGAGCAGTTCGGGTTTAAACAGCCGGTCCTGGCCGCGTGCGGTGATTCTACTTTTTTCCATGCCGCGATCCCGGCCTTGATCAACGGGATTCACAGCAAGGCCAACTTTATCCTTCTTCTTCTTGACAACACCGGAACAGCGATGACAGGTTTTCAGCCCCATCCGGGGATTCCAATCAATGCCGTAGGCGACCCGGCCCCTGCGGTGGATCTCGGCAATCTCTGCCGTGGGTTGGGTGTTCCCGTCGAGTATGTAGATCCATACAATATAGAAGATACGACACGGACGCTGCTCAATGTGCTGCGTGACGCCGACAGGCCCAGGGTCGTTATTTCACAGAGAGAATGTTCCTTGATGAGGGCAAGGAGCCAGAAGCCGCTCTACCGGATGGATGTGGCCGTTGAGCAGTGCAGGGGTGAAACCTGCGGCTGCAACAGATTCTGCACCCGGGTGTTCCGATGTCCGGGCCTGATGTGGAACATCACTACGAGGAAGGCTGAGATCGACCAGGCGATCTGTGTTGGGTGCGGCGTATGTGTTGATATCTGCCCGGAGTCTGCTATTACGAGGGAGGAGATTCGATGAGTCTGAATCAGAAAGAACCTTTGAATTTGATCATTGCCGGAGTGGGCGGCCAGGGAAATGTGTTGATTTCCAGGCTCATTGGACAGGCAATGGTCGATGACGGCTACCAGGTGACGATTGGTGAGACCTATGGTGCTTCTCAAAGAGGAGGGGCTGTTACCAGTCATGTCAGGATCTCGAGAGATCACCGGTATGGGGCTATTATCCCGGAGGGGCAGGCAGATATCATCCTGGGGTTGGAACCGATGGAGACACTTAGGCACCTCGCGCTATGCGGCAGCCCGAGCACACATGTTATTACGAATACCAGACCCATCTACCCGATGTGTGTCGCAAGCGGGGAGGCTGAATATCCTTCTCTGGGAATTATTAGGCAGAGTATTGACGAGCTTTCTAAAAGAGCGTGGTATATTAATGCTTCGGAGATCGCTCTAAACCTTGGCGCTTCACTGTTGGCCAATATCGTCATGGTCGGAGCGCTTGTCGGGCTCAACATCATGGCCTTGAAACCGGATCGGTTTGAACATGGGCTCGAAGCCATTTTCAAAAAAGATAAACTGGACCTTAACCTGCTAGCTTTCAAAACAGGACGTTCATACCATTTTGGATCGTGAGCAGGATATGCATTCAGATCAATTGCGCAACCCTACCTTCCGGGCGATGGCCAGGGCTTTTTCATACTCTTCTCCCATTAGTTTCTTCAGTTCAGCGGGGGATTTATAATCGACAATAAATCCCATCTTCTCGATTTTGACCTTTAGGTCTTGATTTTTGATCGCCTTTTCGATGGCCTCCACTAAAACTTTCTTTACCTCCTCCGGTATTCCTGCTGGCCCATAGAGTGCAAACCAGGCCGAGAGCAGATCCTGTTTGAAGCCTGATTCCGGGAGGGTCAGAAAATTGGGGAAGTCGGCTATTTTCTTGGTTACCAAGAGAATCCGCATCTTCCGGCTATCAACATAAGGGACAGACCTGACCGAAAGCATGGAAAATGGCCTCAACATGTCCTCCCAAAAGGGCTGTAAGAACCGACTGGCCTCCCTTAAAGGGAACGTGCGTAAATTGCGCGCCCGTCAAGGATTGAATGATCTCTAGATTGAAGTGGTCAATGGAACCTTGACCGTAGGTGGCCACCCGGATTTTCCCAGGATTCTTCTTGGCATATTCTATTAATTCCTCAAGGCTTTTCCAGGGAGAACTTTCTTGCACCGCACACGCCAAGGGAGTAAAACAGTGCAGGCCCAAAGGCTCCAAATCCTTGAGCGGGTCATAGGGAACGATCTCCGGGTCGAGAATCCGGGTGTAAACGATGGCCGCGCTACCCGTATAGGCAATCGTATACCCATCCTTTCTACTCTTAGCCACTGCATCTGTGCCGAGGGTCAATGACGCTCCTGGTTTGTTCATCGGGACAATTTGCGTTCCGAGAATTTTTCCCAACTCCTCCGCCAAAAGCCTACCGTTTACGTCCATTGCTGAACCAGCGACGAGGGGTATAATGACTTGAATAGGCCTGTTCGGGTAGGGCTGTGCGTGAAGAGTAGATATTCCCAAGAATATACTCAGAAATAGAAAGAAATATGCCGAAAAAGTAAAATGTTTCATCATTTCCCTCCCGTAGGACTGAATTGAAATTTTCTTCAAGCACATCGATAGGCCCCTCCATTTTTAGCGAGGATGCACCGTTTCTTTCAAAACAAACCTACACCTTTTAATAAGAAGCGTCAACGGAATATTTGAGGAAGTAACTCTTAAGGCAAGAAAATATCCGATAAGGAGCCTATCATTCGCTGGTTTTGCTATTTATCCCTTTTCCTTCTTGTCTGGACGAGCCTTGGGTTCTTTGATGCATTAACAAATGGTGGGCACAGAGTCGCGGTCTTTTCTCCTCGTATGCGATATCCGGTATTAAGATCTGGTTTCCGATGAGCCTTCGACGAAGTGTCTGGATTAGCTCCCTGACCCTCCACACACATTTCTTTTTCTTCTCTTGATCAATTTATAAATTTCTGATATACGAATTTCTTAGATGCGAAGAGAGAGATATTTGGCGCAAAGGAGGCATGACTATGAAACGTTTTGTTCTTATTCATGGCGCATGGCATGGGGGCTGGTGCTGGGAGGGTGTGATTCGAATACTGGAAAAGCCCGGACATACCGCTGAAGCTCCCACCCTGCCGGGACACACCCCTGGAGATAACCGGTCCAAAGTGACATTCAACTCCTATGTCGAGAAGATTATTGAGGTTTTAAAGAGGCAACCCAAGCCCGTTATCTTAGTCGGTCACTCAAGCGCCGGGTTTCTTCTTCAGTCAGCCGCCCCAAAGGCGCCGGATAAGATTGAGCGACTCGTCTTTCACAATGCATTCATTCTTCCGGATGGAATGGCGCAATTCGATGTGGTTCCGCCCGAAGTAAGCCAAGCCATGGTCGAGGCAGCCAAGGCTTCACCTGACAACAGCGTTCCCGTAAATGAAGATTTTGTTCGCAATGTTCTCATGGCCGGAGATACAAAAGAGTTAAAGGATGCTCTCATGAAGCGTTTGACTCCACAACCGTTAGCCCTTTTCACCACGAAGGTCAGCACAGCGGCCTTTAACAGGCTAACTATTCCTCGGACAGTACTTTTTTGTAAGGATGATGCTTCGCTTCCGCCTGGAGCATTTCTCGGCATGGCCCAAAGCTTGGGGAAATTTGATCTCATTGAGATCCCGGGAGGCCATGAGACATTATTTACCAAGCCTGAAGCAGTGGCGCAGGAGCTTATTCGTATAGCGGGTTAACCCTGGCAGTACAAGAGCCGCGAGAATATGGCAGGAGATAATTTACTGAAGGGTTCGTCTTCACAAATCCTAACACAGGAAAGCTGTCCGTTTTGCTCTCCGAAAACTATCCTAAGCCGAGAACAATAACCTAGGCAAAAATATCCCGTAAAATCCCTCAGTTCTTCCCGAGATTACATTTCTCTGAGCCGCCTTTTGATAAAATAATAATATGGATAGGTGATGAGGAATTCCTTCGCCTCATCCGCCTTTTTAAGAGGGAGGGTTACAGGAAGGGAAATGACGAAGGCCGTTGCTCCCATCGCGATGCGCATGACGCCCAGAGGTCTCACCCAGAGAAGATCGCCAACCACTTCCGGCATAGAAAGATCCCCCGAAAAATCCTCCTCGGCGAAGAGGAGTCCGTTGAAAACAAACACGATGAAAACAATCATTAAGATTAAGAAGACACCCTTTCTTTTCATGGATACCCTCCCTTCCAGCATTATTTTTATTTTAAAAGTCACTCTCTCAAGCCACAACTGACCAGCCTTCTCAATATACTACCTCAAGCGCAGGGCGTTTTTCAAAGGAAATGATTTGTTTGGAGGTCCATTGAAAGGGGAGACCGCGGTGATTATATTTAAAACGAAATAAATATTGCCTGTTTTTATACGGAAGAAGGTGAGAATACGAAAGGACGATGGGCATTAGCCGTGGGCTGGATCCTGATGATTTCTGGAACGATCGGCTGTACGGTTGACCAAAGAGCCCAGTGGGTGAATCAGGAAGAAGCTTTGGTCATAAGGAATTGGAAGGGAGAATATATGGGGTCCGCCCGGCACGTCCTTCTCGATCCCTCCACCGGAGAGGTCGCTTTCGTTATTCTTTTGCTCAACAAAGGAAAGAAGGAGATCGTTATCCCGTTGAGGTCTTTTTCCTCCTATGACCTTAAGAATGCAACGCTCGTTTTAGGTATCAGCAAAGAGATCTTAGTTGCAGCGCCTGAGTTTCATCCTTCGGATTTGGAGGACCCGGCGTTTACCGAAAAGGTTTACCGCTTCTTTGGTGAAGCGCCCCCCTGGACGGACGGAGCGACCGAAGGGGAAAGGAGGATGTGAATATAAGAATCCCTTGTTCCGCTCATACACAATCCTCGCCCAATTTTTTTCTTCCTGTAACAAGAAGTGTCACTTTCATGTTTTCTTTTGAGACCAATTCTTAATAATTCTATTAGCAATCGTAGGGTTACGCGATCAAGGTCTATTGGCATTGAAATTGCTGATAAACTCCTTACGAAATTTTGATGGCTGAGCAGGGCCAAAATCTACCCGGAAAAACTTGGGACGCTTTTAGGAGAAAAGGATATGGGAGTTCTTTTTGGAAAATACCTTTTGGGATTAAGAACGCAGATATTCCTGATGGCAGGGGTCATGAGGATGTCCGTCACAAAGTTTTTTATTGCAGATCCGACCGCGGTGTTATTAGCGATCACCGTTGCCTTATTTTGGGGTGGAATCCTTTTTTTGGAGAATTAAGAAAATAATTGTTAAGCCAAAAATCGGGAAAATCATTCAATGCGGTCATTTGTTATTATCTTACCCTTGGCGATCTTAGGCCTTCTTCCTCAACCCATTCTTGCTGCCTCCGGGGACGATGTGAGTCATCTTTTCTTTATTGAACGGAGCAAAAACAAGAACCTCGTTCAGTACGACATCCGCCTCTCGGAGAATAGCAAAGTTCTTGATCTAAAGCCCGTGAGTGTTTATTGGGTTTTGGAAAACGGCAGACGCGAGGAACTCAACCCGATGGAGAGGGAGTATGCGTATGGAATCGTTCGCCAAGAAAGACTCGACGAGAACAAATACAAGGTCATTCTGGCCGGTCTTAAACGGGTTGAGATCATCATCGAAAGAATGAATGATTCTTATAGGGCTGTCGTTTCTATCAATGGCAAGGAGAGTATCCTCGAAAAGATCTATATAGAATCCGAAGAAAAACGAACCGGACTGCCCAAAGTTCTCTATATCGACCTTTTTGGCCGGACGAAGGGAACCGGCCTCCCCATAAAAGAACGAATCGCCCCCAAGTAACTCACGGAACGAGTCATCCCTAAGAATCATGACCGCGGCTTTGTCAAAACAGGCCATTCGGTCGTCGATTCATAGGGGAAGAGGAAGGGGAGATCAGAAAATCAAGTGAAAGATTTGAGAGGCAATCATCAATGAAAACTGGACTGGGAGATATCGTCAAGAGTAGATCGACCGGGGAATTCTATCGGGTGAAGAAGATCAAAGGACCGGTCGTTCTATTGGAGGCTGAAAACACGCCCGACAAATGGTGGCTTGGATGCGGGGAATCTTTGGAATTGCTTTATGAAAAGGTAGATATTCTAAACGAGATGAATTTCAATTCTGCGGGTTAACAGGCCCGGGCTTCCAAGAACGGCCCCTGTAAGGAAAAGTGAATTTAGGAGTTTCGTATGAGGTGTCATCGTTGTAGCAATCTGATGGTCTACGAGAGATTCTATGGCGTCGATGAGCGTTATTCAGGATGGAGGTGCGTCCTGTGCGGAGAGATCATTGACCAGATCATCTTGGAGAATCGCCAGACGAAGAGGGAGAGACAAAACAGAACTAAAAGGAGAGAGGGTGACTCCTGATCCTCAAACTTTTTTGAGCCTTTGCCCATGATGTCCCGGATTGATTTGCGCCTAAGTATCCGATTTCTCATGTGAATCAGACGTTATGATCCAATCAATTCGATATCCGAGGTCTAGGGTCTGATTCACAGACTTCATCTTGAATTTCCTTGCATTCGGACAAGTAGTAGTATATAATAAGTCTGTTGAATAGAGCTTTTGGGGCAAGAAAAAGAAAACCCGTAAGGAACTCTAGACAATTTCTTTATGGGTTTTTTGTTAACGATGCGGATTCCTCCACCTTGTTTCTGCATGATTTAGCCATTGCTTACCCGCAAGTCGCGTCAAATCGTGGAAATTGTTGGTCTGGCGGAAAAGGAAAAGGATGGCTCTGTTCGGCAATCCTTCGATTATTTGAGGAGTAATGATGAAGTTTTCAGAACTAGATTTAAAGCCGGAAATTTTGAAGGCCCTGACGGATATGGGGTATCAGGAGTTGACGCCTATCCAGGAGAGGACCTTCTCTCCCATCCTGAGCGGTAAAGATCTCTTGGCCCGGGCAGAGACGGGCTCAGGGAAGACAGCCGCCTGCGGTATCCCGCTGGTTCAGATGATTGACGCCTCCCGCAATGCCATCCAGGCCCTCATCTTGGTTCCTACGCGTGAACTGGCACTTCAGTACGTGGAAGAAATCAGTAAGATATCGAAATTTATGGATGTCGTTCCTTTTGCCATCTTCGGCGGTTTCTCGATGGAGATTCAAAAAGGCAAATTAAAAGACAGGGTCCATATCCTCGTTGCCACTCCCGGACGATTGATTGATTTTCTTTACCATTCCACGTCGATTGACCTCTCTTGCGTTCGAACGCTGGTCCTGGATGAGGCGGACGAGATGTTGAAGATGGGTTTTGTCGAAGATATCGACTTGATCCTCTCCTGCCTGATTCATGAGCATCAGACATTGTTTTTTGCAGCGACGATGCCTGAAGAGATCAACCGATTGATCACGACCTATTTGAAAGAGCCCGTCAGAGTAGAGTTGAATAAGGAACAGATCGCTCCTGAGAGTCTTGCTCACCATTTTCAATACACGGGGCGTCATGATCGACTCCATGCCCTGATCGAATACCTGGAGACGGAAAAGGTCTCCCAGGCCATTATTTTTTGTAATTCAAGGCATCACGGTGAGACGCTGAAAAAGGAGCTCCAGGGAAGATTTAGATCGATTGAGTATATCCATGGGGGTCTGGAGCAGTCGAGGCGAACTTCGATCTATGAGCGGTTTCGCCAAAACCAGATCACCTTGATGGTTGCCACGGACATTGCCGGTAGGGGGCTCGACTTCAGCCATGTCAGTCATGTGATTAATTATGACTATCCTTATCGCCTGGAATCCTACACGCACCGGACGGGAAGGACCGGGAGGATGGGACGGGCGGGCACTGCCATGACTTTTGTAACCGATCAGGAATTGAAGGATTTGGAATCGCTGCTTAAAACAAACCGTATTGATCCCGTGTGGCACGGTGACGTCCCGAATCTTAGGGCTGTCCCCCGCGCCAGGCGAGAGGGTAAGAGGACTTTTAAGAGACGACCGTTGCCCGTCCCCCGAGGTCGAACGCTATCGCATAAGAGACATGTGGTCAACGCCCTCACTCCGTCCCCCATTCCATCCCCGATTTCGTCCCGATGACAGAGGAAAGCAGGCTTACGAGGAGGAGGTCGCCCGTAGGGACATTGGAGAGAATGTCAGCGGGCAAAAAAGCGGAGTTGCGCGGGGAGGTTATGAAACGCGAAGACTTGAGAAACATTGCCATTATTGCCCATGTGGACCATGGAAAGACGACAATTGTCGATGGTTTGCTCAGACAGTCAGGCACTTTCCGCTTAAACGAGAAGGTCCAGGAGAGGGTTATGGACAATATTGACTTGGAGCGGGAGCGGGGGATTACCATCATGGCAAAGAATACGGCGATCGAGTACAAGGGAGTCAAGATCAATATTGTCGATACGCCGGGCCATGCCGATTTCGGCGGGGAGGTGGAAAGGACGCTCAAGATGGTGGACGGTGTGCTGCTCCTCGTCGATGCCTCGGAGGGTCCTTTGCCCCAGACGCGGTTCGTCCTGAAAAAAGCCCTCGAGTTTAATCTCCCTCCCATCCTTGTGATTAATAAGATAGACCGGGCGGATGCGAGGATCCGTGAGGTATTGAATGAAGTTTACGATCTTTTTATTGACCTCGACGCCACAGAGAAACAGCTTGAATTTCCAATTGTCTACACCAACGCAAAGCTTGGAATAGCAAAACTCCACCCCGATGAGAATTCGAAAGACCTCCAATGCCTGTTTGAGCTCATCCTCAAGGCTGTCCCGCCGCCAGAGGGGGATGAGAAAAGTCCGCTTCAACTCCTCGTCACCAACATTGACTATAATGACTACGTGGGCAGGCTTGCCATCGGAAGGGTCTTCTCAGGTTCGGTCAAGATCGGAGACTGGGTATTGATGCTCAACGGCAAGGAGGGATCGATCAAGACCAAGGTGACATCGCTCTACGGGTTTCAGGGGCTCGAAAGAATAGAGATCAAAGAGGCCCGGGCAGGGGATATCGTTGCGCTGGCCGGGATTGAAGGGGTGAACATTGGCGACACCATCGCCGACATTGAAAATCCAGAGCCTCTTCCGAGAATTGCCATCGATGAGCCCACCATCTCCATGGTTTTTTCCGTGAATACCTCCTCTTTTGCCGGACAGGAGGGTAGGTATGTGACATCGAGAAACTTGCGGGATCGGCTGGAGAAAGAACTTCTGTACAATGTTTCCATCAAGGTTGACTTTGATGCAACGGATTCTTTTAAGGTGATGGGCAGAGGAGAGCTTCAGCTGGCGATCCTGATCGAGATGATCCGGAGAGAAGGCTATGAGCTTTCTGTGTCGATGCCCGAGAGCATTACAAAAGAGATAGACGGGGTTCTGCATGAGCCCATGGAGAATCTGGTCATCGATGTCCCGGAAGAATACATCGGAGTTCTGACTCAACAGATCGGAATCCGAAAAGGCAGAATGCAGAAGATGAGCAACAATAGCCACGGAAGGGTTCGGCTGGAATTCAGAATTCCCTCCAGAGGGCTGATTGGCTTTCGTTCCCAGTTTCTTACCGATACAAGAGGGACGGGTCTCTTCAATCATATTTTTGGAGGCTATGAGCCTTGGCATGGCCCTCTTACCAAACGCGCGACCGGAACGCTCGTTGCCGACCGACTAGGAAAAACGACGACCTACGCGCTTTACCACCTCCAGCCCAGGGGGACGCTTTTTGTAAAGGAGAATACACCCGTCTATGAAGGGATGGTGATCGGTGAGAATTCGAGAGAGAATGATCTCAACGTCAATGTCACAAAAGAGAAGAAACTCACCAATATGAGGGCGGCAGGATCGGACGATGCCCTGCAGCTCATCCCGCCAAAACTCCTCAGCCTGGAGCAAGCCATCGAGTTCATTAAAGAGGATGAGCTGGTTGAGGTGACCCCGGCCTCCGTGCGTATTAGAAAAAAGATCCTCGAATCGAACAAGAGACCGAAGTTTGTTTGACAGGTGAAACGGGAGTTATTAACTTTAGGTCAGTAAGGGGAATGAAAGGAGGGGGTCTGTATGGCGAAAGAAGAAAGAATTCTGGTACCCCTTGACGGTTCGCACTGTGCCGAAACCGTTATCCCCAGAGTCGAGGAGTTAATCGCTGGAAAGGATACGGGTATTTGTCTTTTGCGGGTTGTTTCTGCTTCCACTTTTCCAGGCGTCGACCCCACAGAGGCCCAGGTGATGGTCGTCCGGGAGGCGGAGGAATACCTCAAAGGGGTGGAGCATGACCTCAGAGCCAGGGGATTGGATGTGGATACCCATGTTCGTTACGGGAATGATGCCGAGGAGATACTCGACCATGCAGGGCAGAAAAATATTGACCTGATCGCGATGTCCACCCACGGCAGGAATGGGATCAAGCGGTTTCTCCTTGGAAGTGTGGCGGAAAAAGTCTTGCGCCACGCGCCGAAGCCCGTCTTTCTCGTTCGATGTCCTGGATCAGCCTAAGAAACGAAGAATAAAAACCGGGCGGGGAGATTCATCGTAAGAAGATAAAAAAAAGAGGATCGTTATTTGGATGGGTTCGAGAAAGAATGTTATCATCTTGAACCCATTTTATTTGGGGGAGGGAGAATGAAGCGCCTACGAATTCCTATTCTGGTTTTCTTCCAAGTTTTTCTTTTTTCCTATGCGATGGGCCAAAGCGCCACAAAGGTGGAGGAATGGAAGATATCCAGCTCGGCGTTTGAAAATGGCGGAAAGATACCGAAGAAGTACACCTGCGATGGGGCAAATGTCAATCCCCCCCTGAAAATTGAGAATACCCCATCGAGTACAAAATCGTTAGCCCTGGTATTTGATGATATCGACGCGCCCAGAGGGTCCTATGTTCATTGGATTGCATGGAACATGGATCCAGGTTTGAAAGAGATTAAGGAAAATTCCGTTCCTGAAGGAGGGGTGCAAGGAGTGAATGATTTTAAGAAACGGAATTATGGGGGCCCTTGCCCCCCCGGGCGGGCTCACAAATATGTTTTTAGAATCTATGCGCTGGATACCCTTCTGAATCTGAATCCCAATGGCACGAAAAAAGATTTGGAAAAAGCCATGGAAGGTCACATCATCTCCCGTGCTCAGCTGACGGGATTGTATAAGAGAAATTAAGGATGTTAGAATTCAGAGAAACAAATCATAAACAGGGAGGATGTATGTTCAAAAATCGCTGGGCAAAGAGATGTCTCGTTCTTTTTATCCTTTATTTCTTAGGCCTCTATGTTTTTCCACTGGATGCTTTTGCAAGAGTGGGCGGGGGAAGATCCTCGGGTAGCCGTGGCTCCCGGTCATCAACGCCTCCCCGGTCGTATTCACCCCCAAGATCAACCCAGCCCTCTCCGCCTCCTTCCCAGTCTTTCGCACCTTCTCCACAACCGCAAAGCAGCCTTTGGAGGGGTGTGATGGGAGGGGTCATGGGAGGCATCTTAGGAGGGATGCTTTTCAGAGGCCTGGGGTTCGGAGGTGATCAGGGGACCGAGGGAGGCGGGGGGATCGGGCTGTTTGAGATTTTGCTGATCGGCGCGTTGCTCCTGGGTGTCTACTGGTACTTTAAGAAGAGACGTCAGGCAGCCCTTGCAAATACGTATTATCAGAGTTCGATGGGAACGGCAGAGCCTTCCCATCAAATTTCCTACGGGCAGAGTTATGACCAACCCCGTGAAGAAGAGCGGGACTTGGGAAAAGGGTTGAGTTTCATCCGGCAGATGGATTCCTCCTTTGGTGAAAAGAGTTTTCAGGACTTATGTATGGATCATTTTTTCAAGATTCAGGGAGCCTGGGCGAATAGAGATGTGTCTGGAGTAAGAAACTTATTGACGGAAGAGATGTCCGGGATGATTCAGGGGGATGCAGAGAAATTGAAGACAGAAAGGAAGATGAACAGGCTTGAGAATATTGCCGTTCGGTCTGTGGATCTGGTGGAAGCCTGGCAGGAGTCGGGAAGGGATTACATTACCGTGAGGTTCTATGCCAACTTGCTGGATTATACGGTTGATGAAACGACGGGTCAGGTGGTATCGGGGAGCAAGACAGAACCTGTTAAGTTTGAAGAGTACTGGACATTTACGCGGCCGGTTGGAAATAACCCGTGGAAATTATCTGCGATTCACCAGGCGGAGTAATGGATCTCACGCGTGTAACGACGGGTTACGCCTTCTTGCCGCTTGCAAGGAGTGTTTCAGAAATATTCTTCAAGAACAGAGCGCAAATACCCCATAAAAGGGGCAACCAGGATGGAATCAAATAAAGGGGTCTTGAATACTCCCAGGCTCCAAGTAAAACTGCCACGGACTCTCCCAGGGGGCCAAGGACAAAGGTTATAAAATAGAAGAAGAGATCACTTTTTGTGTGCCATTTTATCAGCACCACGACACTGATGACACCGTAACAAACTGTTAAGATAACCGGTTTCTGCCAAAGCGATCCTACCAGTACGATGCATAAGATGTAGATGCCTAATTCGAACACGAGTTCTTTCTTCATCATCCAAGCATAGCAGGAATCCATCCCAAAGGATACTCTTATTTAGTGCCTAAGAGAAATTATCAGGCAGTTTACGATCTGTTTTGTCCCCCATGGAGATCTTTCCTGGAACCTTCCCCGCAGCAGGCTTCATCGAAAGCCAACTTACGCTACCTGGAGAAGCGAGGTGAAATAGAGAGGATTTTTCTTGTCATTCTCCATCTCAATAGTTATAAATAAAATAAGGATGTAAGAATGGAGCATAAACATACAAATCGGCTGATTCACGAAACCAGCCCTTATCTCCTGCAACATGCTCATAATCCGGTGGATTGGTATCCGTGGGGAGAAGAGGCCCTGGCGCGATCTAAAAAAGAGGACAAACCGATTCTCCTCAGCATTGGCTACTCCTCCTGCCACTGGTGCCATGTGATGGAGAAGGAATCTTTCGAAAATGAGACGATTGCGGGAATCATGAACCTGCGCTTTATTAACATTAAGGTGGACAGGGAAGAGCGACCGGACCTTGACGAACTTTATATGAATGCCGTGCAGGTCATGACAGGTTCAGGGGGATGGCCCATGACCGTCTTTTTAACTCCTGACCTCATTCCCTTTCATGCGGGAACCTATTTCCCCCCTGAAGACCGAGGGGGAATGCCGGGTCTTTCAAAAATTCTGATGGTCGTCTCCGAATATTATCATTCCCATCGTGGGGAAGTGGAGAAGATGGAGGCGCAACTGAAAAATGCCCTCCATCAGATGGCTGAACTTAATCCTTCTCAGGAGGCCGTGAGTGATAAAGCTCTGTCGAAGGCTTTTGATGCTCTTGAGAGCCAATTCGATCCAATCTATGGGGGATTCGGAAGTGCCCCCAAATTCCCGGGCAGCATGGCCCTTTCCTTTCTTCTCCGGTACTGGAGGAGCACGGGCTCAGAAAAAGCTTTGGAGATAGTGGAAAAAACACTGGAGAAGATGGCTCATGGCGGGATCTACGACCATTTGGGGGGAGGGTTCCATCGTTATTCTGTGGATCAACGATGGCTCATCCCTCATTTTGAGAAGATGCTTTATGACAACGCTTTGCTCTCTAGAACCTATTTTGAAGCCCATCAGGCGGCTCAAAAAGTGAGATATCGTCGCGTCGGAGAGGAAATCCTCAATTATGTCCTTCGCGAAATGAAGAGTCCGGCAGGAGGATTCTACTCCACTCAGGATGCGGATAGCGAAGGTGAGGAAGGGAAGTTTTATGCATGGACAAGAGACGAGATTAAAAAAATCCTGGGCAAGGAGAAAGGGACTCCTTTTTGTGCTTATTATGGAGTGGCCACGGAGGGAAATTTTGAGGGAGGGACAAGCGTTCTCAATATCACTTCGACTTTAGAAAATGTTTCGCAGTTATATGGAATGTCTGTTGCAGAACTAGAGAAGTTATTGGAAGAGGGACGGCAGAAACTTTATGCTGAAAGAGAAAGAAGAGTGAAACCCGGCCGGGATGAGAAGATTCTGACCTCCTGGAATGGTTTGATGATTTCCGGTTTCGTCGATGGGTTTAGAGTTACCGGAAACGAAAAATTTCTGGAAGGTGCCGTAGGAGCAGCCCGTTTCATCCTCCGGGAGATGAGGAAGGACGGCCACCTGATCAGGGTGTTTCATCAAGGGAAGTCCAGGGTGAAGGGGTATTCGGAAGATTATGCCTTTTTTATCCAGGCCCTCATCGATCTTTATGAAGCCACCTTCGAGATGGAATGGCTGAAAGAGGCAGAGGACCTCAATCAGAGAATGATTCGTCAATTCTGGGATGAGAGGAATGGAGGTTTCTTCTTCACGGGGAAAGAAAACGAATCCTTGATCACTCGATCTAAGAATCCTTATGACAATGCCATCCCTTCGGCGAATTCCATTGGTGTGGTTAATTTGATCAGACTGGGTTATCTGACCGGAGAAGAATCTTTAAAACAGAAAGCCGAACAGATCCTCCACCTCTTCTATAACTTTCTTGACCAACATCCCTCTGGATTTGCCCAAATGCTATCGGGCCTCTCTTTCTTCTTGGATCCGCAGGAAATTGGGATCATCGGTTCAAAGAATAATCTTAAGACAAAATCCATGCTCAAAGAAATCTATCTCGCCTACCTTCCTAATAAAATTCTGAACCTGAGGGATCCTCAAGAACCGATCGAAGGAAGTTGGTTTCCGTTTCTGAAAGAAAAAGGGAACCCAGAAGTTCCAACAACTTTTATCTGCAAAGGATCCACCTGCTTACCGCCTGTGAGGAATGAAAAAGAGTTAAAGAAGATACTGGAAAAGTAGGGGCCGGCCTATGATTCTGTGATTCATCTGATTCCTGCTCTGTCCCTGATTCTCTCGATGTCGAGCCCGTTGATCCATTGGATGAGATTTTCCCATATTCCGTGAAACCCGAATCCTCCCTGCGCCATTTCCTTCAGGGCCTCTTCCTTGCTCCAACCGTGCACGGCGACGCGGTAGAGCGCGCACATGGTTCCGGTTCGATCTGCGCCATGCTGGCAGTGGACAAGGACCGGACTCCGCTTCGGATTCATGACGATCTGCAGAAATCTTACGGCGTCCTCCTCCTCCGCATGCCATGCCTTCATATAAATGTGTTCATAGGCCAATCCGGCCTCCCCGATCTCGTCACGGTCCGAATGGAATGAACGTAGATTGACAACGGTCTCGATTCCCATGGCCTTGAGATTCTTCATGCCTTCCGCGGACGGTTGTGCGCTTCGATAGAGCATGTTGGAGACCTTGTGAAGGTTAGGAAGGCCTTCCATCTGCATCGGCACGGCCCAGTGTGCGGGACGATTGGTTTGAGGTGTTTCAGCCCCGTGGGCGGTATTGAGGAAAACCAATGCGAAAATACTAATGGCAGCAATAACCTTCATATACTTACGATCCCTTTTCAAGGCGTTCGGAGACCCAAACCTTGATGACAGATTGTCGAGGCACGCCTAAACGTTTTGCTTCCTTGTCTAATAAGTGGATCATCCACAAAGGAAAATCCACATTTACCCTTTTCTGCTCTTGTTTTGGTCTCCTTCCCTTTGACACATCAAGGTATTTTGAGATATTTTTGCCTGCATCAAACTTCTTATCAAATTCACGGGCCTTCATACAAATCGACCTCCTCTTTTCTGGATCTTCTGGATGAAATAATCCTGATCTTCTCGCCTCGATAGGTGATCACTGCTGACCAATGTTTCCCTGATATTTTCCCAATTACCAAATATCTTGGTTCATCGCTGGTTTTTGCAGGTATCTCAATCAAATCTGCATCGTTCCACATGGCCTGTGTTTCATGAAAATCAATCCCATGCTTTGTCTTATTGGCGTCGCTTTTCTTAGGATCGAATTCAAACTCCATTGTATAATTATTATACCTTAATTATACCTTCCGTCAATACAAGAATTCTTGCTGATTCTAAGGATTGATTCTAAATTCGATCAACGAAATAGCTCAGCAATCCGAGTGTTGCCCGATGTCCGTTGTAGAAAGAGTTATGGCGTCTCTGTGGGATAGGGGATGACGATGGCCCCATGCTTGAAATTACCGAGAACCTCTGCCTTCCCGTGCAAAAACAACTGCCCGACAAGGGCTGCGGTAACCGCATCCAGCTCATCCCCCTTCATCTTGTTATTTAGCCCTTTGAGTCTAAGCTTTTCAAGTCCTTTGCGCAGCTTCGATAACCCGTCCTGCTTCCGGCCGGTATGCCATATATCTTGCGCAGCACCTGGGTAAACTTCAATGACTGCATAACCCCGCCGGGTGAGGACTCTTTTTAAGTGGATACCTCGCTTTGTAAGTAATCTCATCGGACCGAGCGTAATTGGAAAAAAGCGGATGCCCCGTCTCAGTAATTCGCGATCGCAGGGACGAAAATGTTCGCCGTTTTTGTCTTCTATTGTTTTGCGTCCGGGCGGCAGGTTGAGGGGGGCATCTATAGCAATCAAAGCCGGCTTCTCTTTCCCAACGTAATCAATAATCTCCTGATCCGTATGGACGATGGTACAGGAAACGATAATTTCCTTCTTCAGCGTGCAGATACCCGTGTTGCGCTTCGGACTGCCAGCAAGGTCAACACCCACAACAACCCCCTCAGTACGATTCGTTGGCCATTTAAGCCTTCTTTTCTTTATAAGCATATAAGGATAGCCCACAGTGGCGGCAGGTCTTTCTAAAACTGAATGTGGCGGCCCGACTCGTTGAACTGGTGAAGAAGCCGTAGCCACACCTCGGGCAACGGCTAAGCAGATAGCGAAAGTTGATAATAGCCAACGGAACGACCAAAACAAGTACAATCAGCCCGGGCTGGCCTATCTGGATGAATACGGGAATCAGGAGAAATGCGGCACCCAATAATGCAGCTTCTCCAACCCACATCATCCATCTTCGTCGCCGCATCACCAATAGACCGCGGCGATGCACAGCATTGACCTCATCCGGAATAGCCGTTGGATGCCACTCAAAAACAGTGTTGACGAGAGGAAGACCTCCGTAAAAGCCAAAGGCGAACCATGCACCACCAACCAAAAGACCACCCAACAAAGGAAAGAGGTCAAACGGAGAAGAACGCACCGAATCAATGGCTCCTATAATGCATGCTACACCCAGCGCCATGGAGGGATACCGAAACCAGGCTGTCAACTTAGGTCGGACTGGATATTCTCGGTTCATAAATCCATTCAAGAATTAATGGATGAATTTCAGATTTGTTTTGATTTTTTTTAATCCATTTTTTACCACTTTTTGATAATGTCATAAGGTGCTTTGGGAGAAAAATTGACTCGACCCACCTCCCCCTCTCCCTTGACGGGAGAGGGATGGGGTGAGGGTATATTATTCCCTTTTTGTCCCCCTCCCCTTCATCCCCTCCCGCCAAGGGAGGGGAGATTCTTGGAGTTATACAAACTCCGTGCACCAGCAATGTTTCTTCAAATCTTGACAAGATGGGATGAAGTGTTTATCTTTATGAAAATATTTTCATTCTATCCTTAACTTATTATGAATACAGGACTTCTTAAAACCCTTTTTAGAGAGAAGAAGCTCAGTTTAAGCCATCCCAGGCTATTGATTTACCAGGAGCTTTCCAATGCCTCATCTCCGTTGAGTCCCTTGGAAATTTATCAAAACCTTCTCAAAAAGAAGAAAAAAGTCGGGTTAACCTCAATCTATCGATCTCTTGAGCTCTTTGAATCCCTGGGCATGGTCTTCAAAATCGCCTATGGTTCGAGTGTCAGATACAAGCTTTGTGAATTGGAGAATCACCACCACCATATTGTCTGCAAAGCTTGCGGGAATGTGGTCGAATTGAATTTCTGCGACATTTCGGATTGGTCGAAAAAGGTGACCGAATCCACAGGGTATCAAGTGGTCGATCATCAACTGAATTTTTACGGGTTTTGTAAGGACTGCAGGCCCTTAGAGAGACCCCAGAGCGCAAAGAGCTAAGGTTTTCTAACGCTATGCGCCATGCCTTTTCTTAAAGGGAGGGATCGATGTCCCATATTCATTTTCCAGATGGAGTCTTACCTATTTGGCTTTGGGCCTCAGGATTTGTCGTTGCCATCCTGGTCGGGGGAATTCTTCTTCGACTGACCAAGAAAGAAGAGTTGACCAGACGGCTTCCTTTGCTGGGGATGATGGCGGCAGTCATGGTCCTGGGTGCTTCGGTCGAAATTGTCCCCATCGCTTATCATGTCAACCTGACGGTCTTTTCCGGGATCTTATTAGGACCTTCTCTCATCTTTTTGGCCACATTTGTCGTCAATGTTATCCTGGCCCTTTTCGGACACGGCGGGATTACCGTCATCGGACTGAACACACTCACCCTCTCAATCGAAGGGATATTGGGATACTATTGTTTTCGATTCTTCTGGAGAGTGTTCAGGAAGCTGGCGCCTGCTATTTTCTTGGGCACCTTCATCGCCTTACTCTTCTCCACCTTCGCCATGATCGGTGTGGTGAGTCTGGGGACATCGCATTACCAAGAGTTGATCCATCAGGAAGGGAAGGGGATCTTTGAATTCCATCTTTCAAAAGAGAAGGAGGAGCATCATCCAGGGGAAGCCCCTGAAGAGAAAGTGAATCTGAGACGGTTTATGGCGATCGTCCTTCCTTTGGGTTTCATTGGATGGATCCTGGAAGGAGTGATCACTGCATTGATCGCTCGATATATCTACCGGCTGCGGCCCGACTTACTACGTTTAGAGAAGGAAGTCCCATGATCCAACTTTCATTCTTAGACCATTCAGCGGTTGAGGGAAAGAGTTTTCTCCATCGTCTCTCACCAACGCTGAAAATCATCGGGATGCTCGTCGTTTTATTCGTCATCGTCACCGTGAGGAGTCTTCCGGGACTTTTCCTCCTTTATGTGATCCTCCTCACTCTTTTTTTCATAGCGAAGGTTCCAAAGAAGATCTTTTCGCTTACGCTCTATCCTCTCGTCTTTGCCTTTCTTTTCATCTTTCTTTCGGGGTTTCAAATCTTCTTCATTCTTCTCATCTTTTTGAAGGTTCTCTGCGGGTCTACGGGTGTTGTCTTGCTTCTGGCGTCCACGCCTTATCCTTCGATCTTTTCTGTCCTGGGGAGAGTTCTTCCGTCTATTTTTGTGATGGCTCTTTTCTTGACTTACCGGTCGATCTTCATCCTCCTGACCGTCCTGGAGGAGACACAGCATGCCCTCTACCTCAGGGGAGGGGTTCAGTGGAAACATCCCTGGAGGAGTTTGATCAATATCTCAAATGGCTTTGGCCATCTCATCATCCAGGGGATTGATGCAAGTGAAAAAATGTATGAGTCCATGTTGATCCGGGGATTTAAAGGCAAGATTCATTACAGGGGAGAATAGTCATGAAGCAAGGGGAGATGATCGTTTTGGTGGATTGCATTACCCATGTCTATCCGGACATGACAAAGGTCCAGATTTGCGGTCTGGACTTTATTGTGAACCGGGGGGAGAGGGTGGGGATCCTGGGAGCCAATGGCTGTGGAAAAACGACGCTCCTCAGACATCTCCTCGGAGTGCTGGTCCCGAAAGATGGGAGCGTGATGGTTTTCGGAGTCGATCCCGGAAAGGAATATTCCAAGATTCGACAAAGGATAGGCGTGGTCATGCAGGACGTGGATGAGCAGATCCTCGGTCCCACTGTTTATGATGATATCCTCTTTGCCCCGTTGAACTACGGTGTGGAGAAGGCCAAAGCAGAAGCATTGGCCAAGACTGTGATCGAAAGGTTGAATATTGAGTCGATCCAGGGGAAAATTGTTCATTACCTCTCCGGAGGTGAAAAGAAGAAGGTCGCCTTAGCCGGCGCACTGGTGATGTCACCCGACCTATTGATCCTGGATGAGCCCTTTACGGGATTGGATCCGAAATCAAAAAACGATCTCATCCACACCTTGAATGATTTGAACAGGGAGATGGGGGTGACGGTGATTATGACCCTTCATGAGGTGGAGCTGGTCGCTGAGGTGACGGATATCCTTTACCTCATGCACGGGCATGGGGATCTCAGCGAGCGGGGAAGACCGGATGAGATTTTCGGAAAATTTAAGGACCTAGAAAGGTTCAACTTGGAAGAGCCCACCCTGACGAAGCTCTTCAAGGGATTAAAAAAGGAAGGGCTCGATTTTGGAGACCCCCTCCGTATTGACGAAGCGATCCAATTGATCAAAAAACGCTGGGAAGAAAAAAAATAGCGGAGTAATGGAAGATTGGAGTAATGGTAGAATGGGTTTAGAAAAGCAAATATGAAGGAATGATAGTTTTCGAAAGCTTGCCCAATATTCCAGTATTCCATCACTCAAGTATTCCAGGTTGATAGTATGAAACTGGGTAACCTTCAATTCGACCATCCTATTTTTCTGGCGCCGCTTTCGGGGATCACAGATTACCCCTTCCGGCAAATCGTAAGGGAGCACGGTTGCAGTTTGACTTTTACAGAGATGGTGAGCGCAGATGGGTTGTTGCGAAAGGGGAAATCCTTCTTAAGGATCGGAGAGAGTGAACATCCTGTTTCTGTCCAGCTCTTCGGTGCAAATCCGGAGACCTTAGCCGAAGCTGCTCAGATCGCTGAGTCCATGGGCGCAGATGCGATTGACATCAACATGGGGTGCCCGGCGAAGCAGATCGTAGGACCCGGAGCGGGGGTTGATCTCATGCGTTCCCCGGAAAAAGTGAGAGAGATTCTTACGAAGGTGAAGAGGGCAGTCCAAGTCCCCGTGACCATCAAAATTCGTTCAGGGTGGGATGAGGAACATATCAACGCAGTCGAGATTTCACAAATTTCAGAGGAGTGCGGCGTCGATGCCGTCTCTATCCACCCCAGGACGAAGGTTCAGGGGTACGGAGGGCGGGCAGATTGGGATCTGATTGGGAAAGTGAAGAAAGCCGTCCGCGTCCCTGTCATTGGAAACGGAGATATCACCACACCCCTGCTGGCCAGGAAGATGCTGGAAGAGACGGGCTGCGACGGAGTGATGATCGGGAGAGCGGCATTGGGGAATCCCTGGATATTCGGTCTGAGCGCTTGGGGGCATGGGCAGGCAGAACCGGCCCCTCCCTCTCTGGGCGAGAGACAGAGAATGATTCATCATCATTTCACGCTGGTTCAGGCTTATTATGGCGAGAGATGGGCAGTGAGAAAATTTCAGAAGCACGTTTACTGGTATACAAAGGGACTCCGCGGCTGCGCCTCCTTCCACTCGAGGTTATCAGGATTAAAGGATAAGAATGGACTCTTCGAAGCCATCGATTCCTATTTCGATTTTGTTGAAAGGAGAACCCCATGCCAATCGTTCGTGTCGACGGAAAACAGATCAGTTATTGGACGGGGAGAAAAGGTTTTGTAGAAGGAAGGGAATTTATCCTGTTTATCCACGGAGCAGGGGGAGGGCAGTATACGTGGAGTTGCCAGAAAGGATTTTTTGAGAAGGAGTTCAATCCCATCCTTATCGAGCTTCCCGGCCATGGAGAATCAGGAGGAGAGGGCGAGAAAGAGATCGGAAGATATGCAGAAGAGGTCTATGCCTTTTTGCAGACGGTGGGTGTGAGGAAGGCTTTTCTCGTCGGACACTCCATGGGTGGGGCGATTGTCCAGACGTTGGCCCTGACCCATTCGGAGATCATTCAAGGGATTGTATTGGTGGGAACAGGAGCGAGGTTAAGAGTTCTTCCCTTGATCCTGGATGGGATCAACACGAACTTTGAAGAGACCATTCCTAAGATTGTCCAATTTGCCTATTCTCGAAAAGCTCCGCCGGACTTAATCAAGGACGGAGTGACCCAGATGCTGAAATGTCGGCCAGAAATCCTCCATGGCGACTTCTCGGCTTGTAACCGATTTGATGTGATGAAGGAAGTCGAGAAGATTGATCTCCCCACGCTTATCCTCTGCGGAGAGGAGGATGCGCTCACGCCCGTACTTTATTCCCGATTCCTCCATAGCCGGATCAAAGGTTCAAAACTGGAAGTCCTCCCCGATGCCGGCCATATGGTGATGATGGAATCGTCCCGGGCCTTCAATGAAAAGATCAGGGAATTCATAAAAGGATTACAGTGAACCATTTAATAAAGTAGTCATTGCGAGGAGTCCCGCTTTGAGGGGACGACGCGGCAATCTCACGAGATTGCTTCACTTCGTTCGCAATGACACCACGCGGATGTCAGCTTATTTATGGCGTTCTCTGGTTAAGGGTTTGAGAATTCAAGGGGTCTGGGGGCCGAACATCTCGCCTTCCCCCTTCTACCCTCGAAGGCTCGAATCCTTGAACCCTCATCCATGGGGATAATCTTATGAAACGCTGGCTGGTCGTCGAGCTTTCCATCGCGAAAGAATTCGGAGAAGCGGTCTCAAACTTTTTGATCGAACAAGGAGCCGCAGGCATCGAAGAGATCGGGGGAGATTTAAAGCGGGAGACGCTGAGGACGTATTTTCCCCAGGATGGAGAGGAAAGAAGGATTCTTTACGTCCTTCGTCGGTATTTAAAATCGGTGGAGAAGATCTCGCCTGAGATCCCGCACACACAGATCAGGACGGCATCTCTCCCTGAACAGGATTGGGGTGAGAACTGGAAGAGATTCTTTAAACCTGTTCAGGTGACGCCCCGGTTTGTGGTGAAGCCGCCCTGGTCCAAGATTCGACTCAAAAGAGGCCAGAGTTCCATAGACATCAACCCGGGGATGGCTTTTGGAACAGGAACCCATGCCACCACTCACCTTTCCATCCAGGCGCTGGAAGAACGCCTCAAAAAGAAGGGGTTTTCCGTTCTTGACGTCGGAACCGGATCGGGGATTCTTTCCATCATCGCAGCCAAATTGGGAACAAAAGAGGTTTGCGGAATAGATATCGATGGCGTGGCTGTGGAGAATGCGAGAGAGAATGTTGAGAGGAACCATGTTTCGGCCATCGTCAAGATAAGAAAAGGAAGCATCGGCGGTCTTCACAAGAAATTCGATGTCGTCGTCGCCAACATCGACCTGAAGAGTCTGAGAAGAATGAGGAAACCTCTTCTGAGCCATCTCAAGAAACGGGGCCTTCTCATCCTTTCAGGGATACTGGAGCAGGAAAAAGAAAGAATTCGTCTTCACTATCTGGGGACAAATTTCCTGCGTTGGATCAAAACCACTCAAGAGGGAGAGTGGGTGTGCCTCACCTTTAAAAAGAAATAAATAATTAGCCGATGGGTTATGGCTAATCGCTGATCGCATGATCAATAGCCGAAAGGTGATGAGATGACTAGATTCTACGTTCCTCAACCTCGAATCGAGAATGGGACGCTCGAGGTTGAGGGCGATGAGGTGAAACATATTCGGAAGGTTCTTCGCCTCAGGGCGGGAGACGAGGTCTCGGTTTTCGATGGGTCGGGCAAGGAATTCCAGGGATCCATTGTTGAAGAAGGACTTTCCTCTGTGAAGATCCGGATTAAGAATGTCACCTCCTCGAGGAGAGATTCACCCTTAGAAGTCACCTTGGCCCAAAGCCTCCTCAAGGGTGAAAAGATGGACTACTTGATCCAGAAGGCGACGGAGCTGGGAGTTGAAGAAATCATTCCATTCTTATCATCCCGCTCCGTCCCTCTTTTAGAAAAATCGAAAAGACTAAAGCGTCATCAACGATGGAAAAGAATTGCCATTGAGGCTTCCAAACAATGCGGGAGGGGAGTGATTCCGGAGATTGAGGCCCTCCAGGACTATCGTGAGATGCTCCAAAAGGTCCCACCCGATGCCCTTCGTCTTATTCTCTGGGAAAGAGAAGGGGCCAAGTTGAAAGAAATATTGAAGAGATCCAAGGAAAGAGAGAGAATTTTTTTTATTGTCGGACCGGAGGGGGGATTCAGCGAGGGAGAGATTGATGAGGCGAAAGGAGCCGGGTTTACGCCTGTCACATTGGGGGGGAGGATATTAAGGGCTGAAACGGCAAGTCTCTGTCTTCTCAGCATCCTTCAATATGAGCAGGGAGACATAGGATAGAAAAAGGGCCAGTCCTCGGAGACCGGCCCAACCAGAAAGGAGGGGTATGAAGAAGTCAGGCGGCTTTTTTCTCTGAAGAATCGACAAACTCCTTGTATGTTTTGCATTCCTGGATGAGCTTACATTTTCTTCTGCAGACTTCAACATGAATTTTTGGACTTCCCTTCCTTTTATCACAAACAAGATAACTCATTAGTAAATCCCCCTTTCTACTTTTGGCAACTATTTTAAGCGTAGACAGGAATTCTATATTTAGAACTGGACACATAATAGAACACAAGATATGGAAATGTCAAGAAAAAAAAGAAAAAAATGACAAAATAATTTATAAGTAATTTCAATATCTTATGCTTTCAATGATAAGTAAAATAGTACTTTATCAAATCATCTTGACGAAATCTAAGGAATATACATTGATTTCTGCATCCTGAGGGAATAGGAAGAGATCTACAGAAAAAGAACGTTTGTCAAGGTTTTTTTGGAGAGGTCTGCTCTCGGTTATAAGTTATCCTCGAAGATGAATTTCATAGAATGATGCTATTTCTCGCCCTGACGACAAACGAGGCATGTTTGCCGGTCGATTCGTTTATTTCTTCTTCAACTCATCCCACTTGTAGTCGATGAGTTCAAGAAGTACATTGTTCACCTTCTTCGGATGGATGAAGGCAAATTCACAGCCCCTGAAGGGCCTGGTTTTTTCGCCTCCCGGTGCAGGGATCACGGGATAATCCTTCGACTCCAGCTCCTTTATGGCTTCTCTTGTATTATTCACATTGAAGCTGATGATCATCACCCCTTCGCCATTTTTTTCTATCCATTTTGCGACCGGACCATCGGGGGTAGTCGATTCCATGAGCTCAAATCCTACCCCACCCAACCAGTACCTGGCGACGCGGATCTTTTCAGGCTCATCGATATAAGGATCGTCCGGTTCCGACTTCCCCAGGATGGGCTCCCATGCTTTCCTCGCCGTATCCAGGTCCTTGACTGCTATGCAGATGTGGTCGATTTTATTGGTTTTCATTGTTTTCCTCTTTCTGAAAAAGGGCGGCCCAGCTTTCACGCTTCCACAATATCCCTATTTATATGACATACTTGACCCATTAAGGCAAACAGCAGGGATTTTCCTGACGCGCCAGGCGCCCAACTCGCATTTTTATCTTGACAATTTTCTCGTGAACATTTATAAATACATTGTAGCTACATAGTAACTAACATGTGATTATAGAACCCTGTTGACCTGTCGAAATGATGGCACCAAAAAGAGAACAAAATCCGGATACCTCTCCCTTCGTGGAAGAACCTCAGTTCATTAGAAAAACCAAGTTTGAGGTCTACGGCGAAGAGCTGATTGAGAAAGAGGTCAAACAGAGCGGGAACAGCGGGCGGGTTTATCTTCCCCCTGAGTGGGTAGGAAAGCATGTTAAGATCATCCGCATCGAATAAGTCAAGAGGGGCGTCAGGGATCAAGTTACGAAAGTTGACGGCCCGGGACATCCCTCAGGCTATTGCCATCCACAGTGCCATCACCAAAAAGAAAGCGTCCCGCAAATGGGTCCAGCAGATGGTGAAGGATCACCTTCGGAAACAGGAAGGAGTCGGTTTTGTTGCCGAAAAAGAAGGACAGGTGGTCGGGTTCATTATCGGTGAGATAAAAGGAGAGGGATTTGGCCTGGAGAAGAGTGGGTGGCTCGAGGTGGTCATGGTTCATCCCCGTCAGATGGGGATGGGCATTGGGTACGCGATGGCCCGCAAACTCTTCGACTTCTTTAAAAGAAGGGGAATCCGGGATGTCTACACCTCCGTGCTCTGGGATGCGGTGGATATGCTCTCCTTCTTCAAGTCTCTGGGGTTTGATCGCTCAACTTTTATCAACCTCATTAAACACGTGGATTAGAAATCAACTTATTAGTTATAATATGAATGCAAAAAATATGAACAACCTGCGCAACGGAAAAAAAACGGTACGGAGAGTGTTTTTTCTCTTGACAGGAGCATGACAGTCTTGTTATCTAAACGCACGTGAAAATATGAACAAACTACGCAGCGGAAGGCCATCGCTGTGAAGAGGGGCTGAAAAATGAGGTACGCAGAGACAGGGTTTAATTTAGAAATTGATCTATCCCGGGGAAACATTGAGAGGGTAGAAACTGACCCAAGATTAACCGAACTTCATCTTGGGGGGATAGGGACTAACGCCAAAATATTATGGGATAGGGTTCCCCCTGAAACTGAACCCTTTTCTCCTGATAATCTACTCATATTCAGCACCGGTCTTTTAGGCGGCACACCTGCTCCTGGTGCTAATCGTACCGTTGTTACTACTTATTCTCCTCAGACTTTGTTAATGGCATATTCAATGATGGGGGGATTTTGGGCGCCAGAATTGAAGTATGCCGGTTATGACAAAGTCATCTTCCGCGGCAAGTCCCCCAATCTGGTTTATGTATGGATACACAATGATAAAGTAGAAATACGTGATGCCAGTCATCTCCGTGGCAAGGGCGCCAATGAAACTGCTGAACTTATTCGACAGGAGTTGAAGGAGCCGAACGCCCAGGTGGCTGCTATCGGACTGGCCGGTGAAAACAGAGTCTATACGGCTTCTATTGAGCAGGGCCGCTCCAGTGCCAGCCGACTCGGAGTAGGCGCCGTCATGGGAGACAAAGGGATAAAGGCGATCGTTGTTCGTGGAACAAAGGACGTCAATCTTGCCCGACCGGCTGAATATATGGAGCTTTGCAACGAAGTGCTGAAGTACATAAAAGTCCGGGAAGAACATCCAGTTCCGGGGGTAATGACCATTTTACAGGGGCTTGGGTCACCGCAAGAAATGAAACACGTTGATGAGGAGTGGCACACCCAGAATTTCATGTGGGGGAATGCCCGCACCCGAAGAAAGGATTTTTGGAACAAGGAAGTCGAACAGAAGTGGAAGGAGACTCAAGAAACTGTGAGGACGAGGTTAATCAGTTGCTACAACTGTCCGATGAAATGCGGGGCAATCATTTCCGTCCCGGGAATTTCAACCTACATGATGAAATGTTTCTCGAAACTTACTTATACCATGGCGGCCTATTCAGACCTGGATTTTGGTTTCAGAATCGCTCAACGTGCTACGGAGTATGGAGTGGACGGGTTCTCAACCCCGCAAATTATGGCCTTCGCGTTTGAGCTTAAAGAAGCCGGCATTTTGACAGACGCGGACTTTGCAGGATGCCCGTCCGATAACGAGGAGAAATTTTACTGGTTACTCGATAGAATTGTCCGGCGAGAAGGAATAGGAGACGTTTTGGCCAATGGCACGCATTGGGCGGCCCAACAAATCGGCAAGGGCGCAGAAGCGTATGCGCATAATAATATCAAAAAGCACGAGCAGTTGCCTCTCAAGCTTGGAATGCTGAATCCGGTTTATTTCCTCATGTATGCTACCGGCGAGAAGATAAACATTACCCAGATTGAAGGCCAGTTCCCCCAGGCGCCTTTTCCTACGATGGAGGAGAGAGAAGACTTCGTCAAGGATTGGGTCCAGGTTCCTGATGAAAAGTTTAAGCGATATCTTCTGGACTGGGAACTACGCGGAGAACGCTCAAATCCATATTACCCGACGGTGGACATGTCCGTTGACATTGTCGACTGGCAAGAGAAGATGCACTACATTGATGACGCCCTCGGCGTGTGCGCCGGTTTGTCGTCATTTCCCCTGAAGCCTCCCTATCATATACACAATTACCCGGCTTTTATCTCGTCAGCGACCGGGATCGATATGGATGAAGCCAGACTCACGCAAGTCTATAAGAGGAACCGAACTTTAGTGAGAGCCATTAATGTAAGAAGAGGCTTGAGGAGAGCCGATGAGAAGCCGCCGGAGGACCATTGGAAGAAAAGATTTCCCGAGCTTGAAGATAAGCTCTTGGACGCGTATTACAAATTTAAAGGGTGGAATAAGGATGGTATTCCTACGAAAGAGACCCTGCACGAATTAGGTATGGATAACGTTGCCGAAGACTTAGAACAGAGAGGGATAATAAAAAATGGCCAAGATTAAAAAGAAAGTCAAGGTCATCAAGATCGATCTTGATAAATGCAACGGTTGCCGGGCATGTGAGGTAGCCTGCTCAGCATTTCACGCCAAACCGAAATATAGCAGCAATAATCCGGCGAGGTCTCGGATTCGGCTGATTCGGGATCCCATAAGAGACGTCTATCTTCCTGTATACGCGGGTGAATATGCGAAAGCCGAATGTGCTGGCAGAGACAAATATGTCATTGACGGAAAGGAATACAGCGAGTGCGACTTCTGCAGGGCTTCCTGCCCATCCCGGGACGTTTTCAAAGAACCCGATTCCGGTCTCCCTCTCAAATGCGATATGTGTGAAGACGATCCCCCGCAAGAGAAGCCCTTGTGTGTTCAGTGGTGCTTGAATGATGCCCTGACGTACGAAGAAAGGGAAGAGGAAGTAGAAGAAGAGGTGAAGCTGGAGGACGTGGAGGTAGGGATGGAATCCATGGTAGACAAATATGGAATGCAGAAGGTAATGGATACCGTCGCCCGAATGGCAAAAAAAGAATAAGAGATTTCCGAAAAAAACCAGAAATATCTGATGACAGCGATTATGGAACGATTACACCGAAATAACGCCTGCCTTCCCTGTAACTCCCCCGCCCCCTCTTATTCTAAGAGGGGATCATTTGATTCCCCCCTTAAATTAAGGGGGGTTAGGGGGGTTATATTGGGAGGCGAGGTGGGGTTAATCATCGTAGAAAAGCTGTGGAAGAAAAATCGACGTAATCGTTTTCTAGAATCTCTGTAATCACGAAAAGGATTGAAAAAGACAATGGAGACTGTACCTTTAGCGCCCTTCAAAGTGGTCATCGATGGCATCAAAGAGTCAGGGGGAGACGCCGATAAATTGTGCTATCAATGCGGAAAGTGCGATACGGCGTGCCCTTGGAATCGTGTCAGAAAATTTTTTGTTCGCAAAATCATCAATCAGGCAAAATTCGGCGTGGTTCCTTTCGAATCCGAAGACCTGTGGCTATGTGCCACCTGCGGTAACTGTGTTCAAAGGTGCCCCCGAGGCGTGGAAATCATCGACGTGATGAGGGCTGTGCGAAGGCTGTTGGTGCCGGACGGTGTCGTTCCCGCGAGCATCCCCAACCTTCGGAGTGTCATGACCAGCTACGCCAGTGTCGGCAATCCCTGGGGACAAGACCCGAAGGACCGGGCAAATTGGGCGAAAGACCTGGAGGTAAAGGAGTTCGGCGAGGATATTGAGCTGCTCTATTTCCCCTGCTGCTATCCCAGCTATGATCCAAGATTAAGGAAGGTATCTCAAGCCACAGCCAATCTCCTTAACAGGGCAGGGGTAAATTTTGGGATCCTGGGTTCCAAGGAGATGTGCTGTGGGGAGAGTATACGCAAAGCGGGCAATGAGACATTATTCAAACGCTTGGCCAGGGAAAACATCAAGACTTTTATCGAAGCCGGGGTGAAGAAAATCCTTGTTTCATCCCCTCACTGCTTCCACACCTTCAAGAACGAGTATCCCGAATTCAAGGTGAACTTCGAAGTGGTCCATGTCACCCAATATTTATTCGAGCTGATTCGCGAGGGAAGACTTAAACCCACCAAGGAATACGGGAAGAGAGTGACTTATCATGACCCGTGTTATCTCGGTCGGCATAATGGCATCTATGACGAACCCCGAGAGGTCTTGAAGAAGATACCCGGTCTGGAACTGAAGGAGATGGCGGATGCGCGGGAAGATAGCCTCTGTTGCGGAATGGGGGGAGGCAGGGTCTGGATGGAAACGGCAAAGGGTGAAAGATTCTCCGATCTCAGACTGGAACAGGCGATCGGCGTCGGGGCTGAAGTGCTGGCAACTTCCTGCCCGTATTGCATCAGCCAATTCGAGGATAGCAGGTTAACCCTGAAGGACAGTGAGGTCTTACAGATTAAGGACATCACGGAGATTCTCCAGGAAGTGATATAACAGGCTGCTGAAAAACGCCCATCCGCGGCGTTGCCCTTATCCTTCATCGTTGCGGCGTACGCAAAGTACGCCTCACTCTTCTGGATTTCGGGCGCCTTGCATCTGGGCATTTTTGAGCAGCCTTCGGAAAATGATTTTTTCAGCAAGCGGTTAGGTATTGAGCAACCGAATGAGGTGATAGAAAGTGGAAAATGAACTAGAAAAAATTGAAGACCAGATTCGTAAAAGTCTCGCAGACAGTATTCGCAAAAGTTTCGCAGGCAGCAATTTTGGGGATGTGATGGTTGTCGGTGGAGGGGTCAGCGGTGTTCAAGCCTCTCTTGATCTTGCCGCTGCGGGTTTCAAGGTTTACCTGGTCGACAAGGCGCCTGCCATTGGCGGCCATATGGCCCAGCTGGACAAGACCTTTCCGACCAATGACTGCTCCATCTGAATACTCGCGCCCAAACTGGTCGAGGTCGGCCGGCATCCAAACATAGAGGTCCTGACGTATACTGAAGTGGATCGTGTCGCAGGGGAAGCGGGAGACTTTAAGGTCACCCTGATTAAAAAGCCCCGATATATTTTAGAGGACAAATGCACGGGTTGTACAACTTGCGTCGAATACTGCCCGGTCAAATACCCTGATCGATTCAATCAGGAAATATCGAAGAATAAAGCCATCCATATCTACTTCGCTCAGGCCATTCCCTTGATCACGTATATCGATGAAAGCTGTATTTACCTGAAAGAGAAGAAATGTCGTATTTGCGAAGGCGTCTGTAAGAATCAGGCCATCGACTTCAATCAAACGGCGGAGAAGGCAGAAATCAATGTCGGGGCGATCATTCTGTCTCCCGGCCTGGAGGCATTTGATCCCAAGGTGAGGGCTGAATATCGCTACGGAAAGTTTGAGAACGTGGTCACCAGTATGGACTATGAACGGCTGATGTGTGCCACCGGGCCATACGAAGGTGAGATCCTGCGTGCTTCCGACAAAAAGCACCCCCATAAAATAGCCTGGATTCAATGCGTCGGTTCCAGACAGGTGATTCCCGGCGGGAACAGTTATTGTTCATCGGTCTGCTGCACGTATACCCAGAAACAGGTCATTCTGACAAAGGAACATAACGCAGAGGCAGAGTGTACGATCTTCCATAACGATATTCGTTCCTACGGGAAGGATTTTGAGCGATTCTACCAAAGAACAGAGAAACTTCCCGGGGTTCGGTTTATCCGGAGCTACACCTCCATCGTCAAAGAGGACCCCAAAAGCAAGAATGTTACCATAAAGTATTCACTTCCCGAGGATGGAGTCAAAGAGGAAGAATTCGATATGGTGGTATTATCCGTTGGATTGAATCCTCCTGCCGAGGTGAAGGACCTTGCAAAAACGTTCGGCATCGAACTCAATCATCACGATTACTGTAAAGTCAATCCTGTGAATCCGATGGAGACTACCCGGCCCGGGATCTTTGTCAGCGGAGCCTTCCAGGGTCCGATCGATATTCCCGAGTCGGTTTTTACCGCCAGCGGAGCAGGTTCCCAATGTGCTCAACTCCTGGACTACCGGCGAGGAAAGCTGGCCAAGAAAAGGATCTATCCGCCGGAGAGGGATGTCTCCAAAGAGGAGCCCAGGATAGGCGTCTTTGTGTGCCACTGCGGGGCGAATATCGGAAGGATCGTCAATGTTCCTTCCGCAGTTGAATATGCCAAAACCTTACCCAATGTGGTCTACGCTCAGGAACAGCTCTTTTCATGTGCTACGAATTGTGCCAAAGAAATAACAGACATGACAAAGGAAAAAGGGCTCAATCGGGTCATCGTCGCTGCCTGCTCCCCCAGGACACTTGAACCGTTATTCCGGGACACGGTTCGGGAAGCGGGACTGAATCAATATTACTACGACATGGCCAATATTAGAGAACAGTGCTCCTGGGTCCACTCTAAAGAAAAGGAAGAAGCCACACAGAAGGCAAATGATATCATCCGGATGTCGGTGGCACGCGCTTGCCTTTTGGAGCCATTACAGGAAATTGATCTGCCTGTCAACAAGGCGGCGTTAGTGGTCGGTGGAGGTATCGCCGGCATGACGTGTGCTCTCTCCATCGCGAACCAGGGACATGAGGTTTACCTGGTGGAAAAGGAAAAAGACTTGGGGGGAACAGCAAGAAGAATCCACACCACTCTGGAAGGGCTGGATGTTCAGGCCTATTTGCGTGATCTTGTGCGCAAGGTGAATCAGAACCCCTCCATCCATGTCTATACGGATGCAACCATCACGGGGGCTGCAGGTTATGTGGGGAATTTCGTAACCACGGTGAAGTCAGACAGAGGGGTCACAGAGATAAAACATGGCGCAGCCGTCATCGCTGTGGGTGCGGATGTGTATAAACCTGCCGAATACCTTTACGGAGAAGACGACAGGGTCATGACCCACCTGGAGTTGGAAGAGCAGATCAACAAAGGAGACGAAAAGGTCGTTAACGCAGAAAGTCTCGTGATGATCCAGTGCGTCGGCTGCAGAAATGAAGACAGAAATTACTGCAGCAGGATATGTTGTTACGAGTCGATCAAGAACGCATTGAAACTGAAAGAGATAAACCCCAAGATGGATATCTACATTCTCTTCCGGGATATGAGAACGTACGGGTTTAGCGAGGATTATTACAGGGAAGCGTCAGATAAAGAGGTGAAGTTTATCCGCTATGAACCGCAGGACAAACCAGAGGTGAAGGCGGGTGAGTCGGAGGACGGTCGGCCCGTTCTAAAGGTTACCTTGCCAGATTATATTTTAGGCATGAAGCTCGAAATCGATGCCGATATCATCTCTTTGGCTGCTGCCGTTATTCCCTCGGAGGGAAGCAAGGAAGTATCCCAGTTATTCAAGGTCCCTCTGGGCACGGATGGTTTCTTCCAGGAAGCCCATGTCAAATTAAGACCGGTTGAGTTTGCCGCGGATGGCGTTTATCTTTGTGGGATAGCTCATTATCCCAAGCTTATATCGGAAGCGATTGAGCAGGCTTATGGAGCCGCAGGCCGGGTCTTAACGCTTCTCTCGCATGATACCGTTGTCGCCTCCGGCTCTGTTTGCGAGGTGGATGAGAAAAAGTGTATCGGGTGCGGGCAGTGTATTTCCGTCTGTACGTACGGTGCCATCGAGTTCCGTGAGACACGACAGGGCAAAAAGGCGGTCGTCAATCCTGTTCTCTGTAAAGGAGATGGTCTCTGTAACGCGAAGTGTCCCACAGGGGCGATCCGGCTCAAGCACTTTACCGACGAAGAGCTGCTCGCCCAAATTGACGCGGCAGGGGAAGGCGACTAAGAAAGGTTGAGGTTAAGGTTCAGGGTTAGAACTTCTCAACCTTAGCCTTAACCTGGACCTACTGGCTAAACTGGCGTCTTCACCCTAGCCTTTACCGATGAACTTATTTTCTAACAAAGGAGGTGAGAAAGCATGAGTACGGGACTTAAATTTAAACCAAGAATATTAGGCTTCGTATGCCATTGGTGAGCATACGGCGCGGGTGACATGGCTGGAGTTTCCAGACTGCAATATACAACTGAAACGAGGCTGATACGCGTCATGTGTTCCGGGAGAGTCGACCTGGAATTCGTACTCCGGGCTTTCTCAAATGGAATGGATGGGGTGTTGATCGGTGGTTGCCGCCTTAATGAATGTAATTATATTACCCATGGAAATTATCATGCGCTCACCATGGCGCTTCTCTGTAAAAGGATAATGGAACACATCGGCCTGAACCCGGAAAGGTTGCGGATCGAATTTATGTCTTCCGCTGAAGGAAACCGGTTTGCCGACGTGATGGGTGAGTTTGGCAACCAGGTGAAGGAGTTAGGACCCCTCGGCAAAGGTAAAGGTGAAGGAATTGAACGAAATGCATTAAAGTCCAAACTTGCAGAAATGACAAAGCTGGTCCCATACATCAAGCTGGTGAAAAATGAGAAGCTGGCATCCCGTCTTACGAACCCGGAAGAATATGACAAACTTTTCACCAAAGACGAAATAGACAAGTTATTCAGCGAAATCATCTCGTACTATATCGACCCGGAAAAGTGCCAGGCCTGCATGACTTGCGCGAAGCGATGCCCGGTCGAGGCGATACTCAGTGCCAAGAACCAGGTCCACGTCATTGATCAGGAGAAATGCATCAAATGCGGAACCTGCTTTGAAGTTTGCCCTCCTAAATTTGGTGCGGTGACGAAGATTTCCGGCGGGCCTGTTCCGCCTCCTCTTCCTGAAGATAAAAGAACGATCGTCAGAAAGAGCAAAGAAAAGAAAGAGAGTTGATACGCTTCAGCAGTTTGAGTGAAAGCAACCAGAACACATAAATCCCCCTCAATCCCCCTTTACAAAAAGGGGAGGAACATCTCCTCCCTTTGGCAAAGGGAGGTCGGGAGGGATTTTATAAATAGGTTTTCTAAGCACTTTTTCAACGGTACTAATCACCTGTAGGAGGTCATCGTGTCTCCAGTTAGCGCAACCTATTGGGGCATACCGGGCTATGTCCTTTTCTGGGTCTTGTTCGTCATCGCCGTCGCCTTATTTGCGCAGAGGGCTTATTTCCTCTTTCGCCTGATGTGTCTGGGGAAGCCGGAGAACCGCTTCGACAGAATAGGGCAGAGACTCAGGACGATGCTGGTCGAGGTTGTCCCTCAGTGGTGCAGCCTGAAAACCGTCACGGGAAAGGACCTGTCCGGGATCGGACATGCTCTGTTATTCTGGGGCTTCAGCCTGTTTCTCATCAGTTACATCATCTTTATTGGCTTGGCCGGGGGTTTTGGACTTTCCCATGTGATTGAGGGGACCGCCTTTGAGATGATTTATTTGTCCATTCTGGATATTGCAGCGTTATGGGTCATCATCGTTTTAATCTGGGCAGGCATCAGGCGTTATATCGTCAGGCCGGAAAGACTGCAGATCAGCGCCGAGGCAGCCATCATCCTGATCGTGGTCTTCAGCCTTATGGTGCTCCATTTTTGCATCGAGGGCTTCGGCTTCGCAGGCTCCGGGAATATCCCAGACTGGCCCCCTGTGGGGGCGGCGTTCGCTCGCTTCCTATCCGGCACCGGTATCTCAAGAAGCACGCTGATGGGGGTTTCCCAGGCGGCTTGGTGGCTTCACTACATGGTGATCCTCGGCTTTATGGTCTATATCCCACGCTCAAAGCACCTGCACGTTCTCGCCTCCCTCTTCAATGCCTTCTTCAAACCACTGGGACCTAAAGTGGTGCTTGAGCCCATCCCTGTTGAAGCGGAGACCTTTGGCGCATCGAAGATTCAGGACTTTACCTGGAAGGACTTGCTCGACCTTTATGCCTGTGCCGTCTGCGGTCGGTGCCATGCTAATTGTCCCGCCCACCTGAGCGGCAAGACCCTCTCGCCTCGAGAGGTCATTCATAACCTGAAAGAACATTTACTGGAGGCGGGCCCTGAATTGCTCGCCAGTCAGCTTGCCGCCAAGGCGAAGGTGTTATCGAAAAGCCCGGGGGAAAACCCGGCCGAGACCCCGGCTGAGACCCAACCCGAAGCTCAAGGTGAGACCCAACCCAAGACCCAACCTAAGGAAATGATCGGTGATGTGGTCACTGAGGCAGAGATCTGGGCCTGCACCACCTGTGGCGCCTGCCAGGAGGTATGCCCGGTCAATATAGAACACATACGTAAGATCATCGAACTCAGGCGCAATCTGGTGATGGCGCAGAGCAAGATGCCGGAAAGCGCCCAGCTGATGCTCAGAAATATGCAGCAAAGAGGACACCCATGGGCCGGAATCCAGTCAATGAGGTTGAGGGGCGACTGGACAACCGATCAGGAGCTCAAGGTATTGGCTGAAGGTGACAACGCGGATACCCTCTTCTGGGTGGGTTGCACCGGGGCTCTTGTTGAGCGCAACGTCAAAGCGACTCTTTCCATGACGAGGGTGCTGAAAGCGGCGGGTGTCGATTTCGCGGTATTAGGCGATGCCGAGACTTGCTGCGGTGACCCGGCACGAAGGGCAGGGTATGAGTTCCAGTTTCAGATCATGGCAGAGCAAAATATAGAAATCTTCAAGAGCCATAACATTAAAGAGATTGTGACCTCCTGTCCCCACTGCTATAATACCCTTAAGCATGAGTATCCTAAGTACGGCGGCGAGTTCAAGGTGGTTCACTATACCCAGCTCATTGCCGATTTCATCGGGCAGGGAAAATTGAAGCTTACCAACGAGCTGAATTCCAAACTCACCTATCATGACCCCTGCTATTTAGGCCGATATAACGGCGTCTATCAGGAGCCGCGCCGGATATTGCAGGCGATCCCCAAGACGAAGCTTGCGGAAATGGAACGCTCGCGAAACACGGGTTTTTGCTGCGGCGGCGGGGGGGGGCTCATGTGGATAGAAGAGCAGCCGGGTACAACAAAGATTAATCAAGTGCGTCTTGAGGATGCTCTCAAGACCGGGGCCGAGACGGTCGTGACCGCCTGCCCTTATTGTCTGCAGATGTTCGAGGACAGCATCGACCATAAAGGTGTGAAGGATTCGTTGAAGGCAAGAGACCTTGTTGAACTCGTTGAAGAAGCCATAAAACAATCTTAATTAGGCCCTTGTCAATAAGATTGTCCGCAAAATGGTAACAAAGTTATTCACTATCAAGGGGCTCTAAATTCGAAGCACGAAATCCGAAATTCGAAACAATCTCAAATGACCAAATTTTAAATGTTCCAAACAAAAGAGTTTAGAGAATTTGAATTTTGAAAATTCGAATTTGTTTCGGATTGGTCCGAGACGGACGCTTCGCCCGATATTCGGATTTCGGATTTAACTGAAAACTTGTTTGGTTCCCCGGCAAGCCGGGGGTTAGGAGAGGAGGAGGAGCAGTATGAATACCATCGTCTGTGTGAAACAGGTACTTGACCCCGAAATACCACCAGCCAAATTCAAGATTGACCCCGGGACGAAACAGGTGATTCCTCCCCCCGGAGTGCCGCCTGTGATCAGTGTCTATGATGAACGAGCGGTTGAGGCGGCATGCCGGCTCAAAGATAAGCACAAAGGGAAAATAACAGTGATCAGCATGGGGTCAGCGAAAGCTGCCGACGTGATCAAGCACGCCATATCGATGGGGGCCGACGATGGGTTTGTTCTCCAGGATCCGGCCTTCGAAAACCTGGATAGTTTTGGCACGGCGTATGTCTTGTCGAAAGCGATCCAGAAAATCGGCGGGTATGACCTGGTTCTGTGCGGCCGGCAGGCCGCGGACTGGGGTGCCAGTCAGGTTGGCTCGATCCTGGCTGAAATACTTGGCCTCCCTGTCATGACCCTCGCCTGTGCGATCGAGGCAGTGGACAAGAAGCTTAAGGTAAAGAGGATGGTGAAGGATGGCTTTGAAGTACTGGAAGCTCCTATGCCAAGCCTGGTGACCGTCAGCAGTGAGATTGGTCTTCCGCGTCTTCCCGGTGGGATGGGCCTCATGATGGCCCGCAAAAAGCAGATTCCGATCTGGAAGGCGCAGGATATCGGGGCTGAGCCCTCGAAGCTGGACAAGGCAAATGCCCATACCGAAGTCACCGCTCTCTCTGTGCCGACCCGAAAGACTGAATGTGAGATCATTGCAGGAGGGACTCCGGCTGAAGCCGCCGCCAATCTGGCCTCGAAGATTGCTAAACTGATATGACGATACTACAAGTCAGATAGGTTGAGGTTAAGTTTAAGGTTGAGAAATTCAAAATCTGAACCTTGACCTAAACCTGGATGAAATACTTGTCTGAAGTCCAGTGTCTGAATTATAAATGAACGGGAGGGCATTCCATGGATACTCATAAGGGTGTTTTAGTTTGTGGTGAGATCGCTGAAGGGAAGTTGGCGCCGATCACAATAGAACTCCTCGGAGCCGGAAGAAAACTCGCCAGTGAACTGGGCGAGGAATTAAGCGCCCTGTTGATGGGCAGCAAAACAGGCGCCTTGGGCCAGGAGGCAATCGCCTATGGAGCCGACAATGTCTACGTTGCTGAAGATAGTTTCCTGGATCAATATAACTCCGATGCCTACACTCAGGTGGCGGCTGACGTTTGCCGGAAGGCGCTTCCTTCCATTATGCTTCTCGGCCATACCGATGTCGGTTGTGATTTGGCTCCGCGACTCAATGGCCGCTTGGGGGGCGGACTTGCAATAGATTGTCTTTCGTTATCCGTCGACCCGGCGACCAAGCTCCTGGTCTCGACGAGGCCTGTCTTTGGCGGGAACGCCCATGCCACGATGATATCCAAGTCTGCCCGTCCTCAGATGGCTACGGTAAGACCGAAAATAATGCCGCCTGCAGAGCGCAATGATTCCCGGCAGGGCAAGGTTATTCCTGTAGAAGGCAAGGTCGACCCATCGGCGCTTAAAGTCAAGGTCGTCGATCGGATCAAAGAGGAAGTGGAAGGGGTGAAGCTGGAAGATGCTGAAGTCGTCGTGGCCGGTGGCCGCGGCATGGGCAGTGCTCAAAACTTCGGGATGCTCAAGGAGCTGGCTGGCATTCTGGGCGGCGCTATCGGTGCGACCCGGCCTGCCTGTGACGAGGGTTGGGCCCCGGTGACACTCCAGGTGGGCCAGAGCGGAAAGGTGGTCAGCCCTAAACTATACATCGCCGTCGCTCTCTCCGGCGCCATGTCGCATATCGCCGGCTGTTTGGGATCAAAGGCCATTGTGGCGATCAATAAGGATAAGGAGGCGAATATCTTCAGCGTCGCCCACTTCGGCATCGTCGCGGATTATAAAGAAGTCTTGCCTACTCTGATCGCGAAACTCAAGGAGCTAAAATCAAAATAAGCCACGGATTTAAATAGCCAAATAAAAAAGGGAGCCCAAAGGCTCCCTTTTTCTTTATTGTTGAACTAAAAAAAAGGAGTAACTTTTTGCAGAGAATTTCCTTACGATAAAAAACAATTATGAGGATGAGCGCGACGGCTGGAGCATGCTTACCCTGTTGCCTTCCGTGTCAATAAATGACACGTACAACCCAACGCCGGGGATATCCCACGGCTCTCCGAGCACCTTACCGCCCGCCTTTTCCACATCCTTCATACGCTTCTTAATATCTTCGACCGCAATTACCACGGAAGGATATTGGGCGGGTTTGTCGTCCGACTTTGGGAAGAAGCCGCCGTTGATGACGCCCGGCCTCTTCGGACGCCCCGTTTCGTCAGATTCCCCGGTGGTGGCAATCACATAGTCCCCCATTTCTGAGCCTAACATCTGTGTTCTCCAACCAAACACCTTTGTGTAGAAATCTGCCATGCGTTTTCTGTCTTCCGCCGGCATCTCGAAGTGAACAACCGGATCCATATGTTTTGCCATGGTCCTCTCCTTTCTCAGGGGCCAAACCCCTGAAGTTATCCTGATAAAAACGTAATCCTTCTTTTCCCAGTGTCAAGGAACGGAAACCCCCCGATTGCCGAACCCAGGCGAAACAAAGTTCGTCCGAGACCTTATCACGTATCTCGATTACCCTCCTCTCATCTAAGGGTTAATATCCCTTTCAAATCGCAATTTCTTCGCAGGTGCGTATAGTGGCAAGTATATGTTCAGTTTCTGGATACTGAAATCCTCAAGGAAAAGGTTTGCCTCAATGGTGCAGATTTCACCCCGAAATCGATTATGCTGACAATTCTTGTAAATGGTAAAGTTCATCCTTACGCAGTCCCAAAAATGCTTGACAAAAGGATTCTGTTTTTATACTGGATTAGATAGTTTTAAAGGAGGGAAGGGTTTTTATTGAAAAATTGAATGAGGAGGGACTTATGGGAAGGGTCGAAGGAATCATCAAATCTGAAATTGTACGTTTGGCGAGAAGGGAGATAAGGAAGATTTCTGTTCCCTTAGCCCGTGATGTCTGGTTTCTGAAAAGTGTGGTCTCACAGCTTCGCAAAGCCGTTTTGACGCTTCAGCGGATCACAGCTAGCCAGCAAAAAGAGTTGGAAAAAGGTAAGACTCCAATCGAGGCAACCCCCGAAGAGGTGAAGGAGTCCCGTTTCTCTCCCCGGCTAATCAGAAGCCTTCGTAGGCATTTGGGCATTACCCAGAAAGAACTGGCGATTCTTACAGGGGTCACCGTTGGGGCAGCCCATCAATGGGAGATCGGACGGTTTAAGCCAAGCATGAAGAAGAAGGCGGTGATGGTGGCGCTTCGAAAGCTAAGCCGCCGCGAGGTTCGAAAGCTCCTCGAAGAAAAAGGGACCCAGATGGTGGAAAAGAAGGTTCCTTCGCGCGGGAGGAAACGTACAAAAAAGGTCCGTGGGAAATAGCATCCTATCCCTTCATGATTCATTTCAATCTCTTGCTAGAAATTTTCCTGGCCTTTTATTATTTCTCTCTCACCCTTTTAATTAAACATATCTACGCATAATCCGTTGTATTAAAGAGTTATGTCGCTTAAGTTCAAAAGTAAGATAAGTGAGAGGATTAAGACTCGGATAGCCATTTTCAATTAAGCCCCTCAATCCTCAACCATATAAAACCATTCCATTTCCTTCTCATCATAGTATATCTTGTGTGTTTTCCCATCACTCCCTTTGACTTTAAAGAACCTTCTTCTTACCCTATCTTCGATCCCTTCTTCAATCCACATATTCAGAATTGCAACCACTTCAATTTTTTCATTATGGATTAGGATGGACCGTGGGGTTTCCTCACCTCGATACCCCGAATAAGTAATGACATCAATTCGATTATTAGACATACCCTCAAACCAGACACACCCCATCCCAACTTCTTTTGAAATTTCTAACGAGGGATACCCCTTGTTAATTCGTGTTATCTCAAAAAGCTTGATATCATCTTTTTCTTCTATCTCGTTGATCAGTCCACTGCATTTAAAAATAATGGCTGCAATCTCCATTATTATATATTTTCAAAAAAAACAAGCAATGGACAAAGATATCTTCCTCAATTTTTGGAAAAGGTGTATATTACTACCACAAATGAACAACGGATTCAGGGTTCAAAAAGGCCTTTTGAAAGGCTGTGACAAGGATGACTAAAAACGAGGTGATGAAAATGAAGAATTTAGTTCATAGGATTGATATCTTATTGGTGTTGATTCTAGGGTTTTTGGTAGTGACATTAGCGGTTACTATCTTTTCTGTGTGGGCTGGAGAGATTCCGCGCATCACACCGGAGGGATTGAAGAAAATGATCGACAGCAAGGCGGATATCGTGGTGGTGGATAATCAACCCAAAACTGAATACAACAAGGCGCATATCCCTGGAGCAGTTAACTTGCCTTGGGCGATGGAAATAGAGGGACCCGGGGACCTTCCTCGCGATAAGCCGCTCATTCTTTATTGCGGTTGTGCCCATGAGGAGGATTCTGGTTCCGTGGCCGATCAGCTTATAGAAAATTTCGGGTATGAGCAGATCAAACTTCTTAAAGGTGGTTTGTCGCAATGGCAAAAGTTAGGTTATCCCGTCGAAAAAAAATAGTGAAGAAAGGAATCTAGAGAGATGAGAGAAAAGAAAAGGATATGGCTGGTCTTTTTAATGGTTTTGCTGGTAATGTTTTCAGTGGAGGGTATCTTTATTTATGCGGGAGCTGGCGAGAGCAAGAAACTTCCCAAGGTTGGGCCCGTGAAGATGAATCCACATCCATCCAGCCTGGAAGGGAAGACAGTTGTGTTACGCTGGAATGGGAAATACAATGGGGATAAATACCTCAGCCGAGTAGGAGAGTTGATGAGTCAACAGATAAAGACCGTAAAGATCATTAAGATGTGGGAGATAGACAAAAGCACAGCCGCCATTTCCAAGAATGCGGAAGTGAGCGAGCAGGTAGCTGCGAGCATTGCTAAACTGAAGCCGGATTTGGTCATTGCTGCCCAGGCTGACTGAGGGATCTGTACGTCATGGCTGGTAGTTGACCAGCTCAATTTGGAAAAGAAGGGGATTCCTACCGTAACCGTGGTAACCACGGCTTTTGAAGAGATGGTTAGGTCGTTGATGAAAGATCAGGGAGTATCAGAGATGGCTTTGGTGGTTGAGGAGCACCCCATTGCGGGTCATAATCTGGAGGGGATCCGGAAAAAAGTGGACGCGGCTTTCCCTGTCATTCTTAAGGCAGCAACACAATGGCAACCAGAGAAGAAATGATGGGAAGAGGAGGCGGGATCGATGGATGAGATAGGAGCCAGCGGACAGATGGCAATTTTAAAAGAGAGATCAGGTTGGTTGAAGAAGGTTGCGGCCAACCGGTATGTGATCCTGGTTCTTCGTTTGATCTTGGCAGCATTTTTCCTCACCTCATCTTACGGTAAGTTGGTAGATATTGAGCGCTATTCGGTAGATGCGGTATATAACTTTGGTATCTTGCCGATGGTGCTAGCTCGTCCTTTTGGATTAGTGATGCCGTTCATCGAACTGCTGTGCGGCCTTGGGTTACTCTTTGGGGTCTTAACCCGATTGTCGGCGCTTGGAATTGCTCTGATGAGCCTATCTTTTTTTATCGCCAAGGCGATCGTCCTTTCTCAGGGCCGCAGCATCGAATGCGGCTGTTTTGGGGCCGTCATTGATACGTTAGCCTCGGTGACGATCTTCATGGATATCCCCATGATGGTCTTGGCCTTGGTCATTATGTTTTCAGCTCCTGCAGCTCGGCACTGGTTGGCGATTGGAAAGTTGTTACCCCTGTCATGGAGAGATAAGCTTCATCTAATCTGGTGAGAAATGCTTGAAGTAGCGTATAAGAAATATCCTAGGACGGAGTTCGTCAAAACTCCCTTTCCCTTTTTGTATTAAGGAATTTAGGATGATTTCTTTGCGTGACAAGGATGAATAAAAGGAAGGAGGTGGTACTTACTTAAAGGCATAACTAAGTAGCAAAGGAGGGTGACGTTCTAAAACCTCTAAAAAGAAGGGAGAAACCTATGGAAAAGGGAATAAGTTGGTCAATCATTGCAATGTTTTTGGTAGCAAACCTTTGGGCTGTTGGAGCGGTAGTAGCGCCTCCATTAGCAAACGGGGCAACAGCTGCGGGCTCAGTAACATTAACGGTGCTTAACCCCAGGGGCGAGAGCGAGCCTCCACAAAACCTGGGAATTACAGGTCGTGTTACGGATCTAGCCGGCAAGAAGATCGGATTGTATTGGCTTGGAAAACCCGATGGGGACGTCTTTTTTGCCAGAATTCAAAAACTGCTGGAGGAGAAATTTCCTACAGCAAAGATCCTGCAGTATACCGGTGGATTCGACATCGGAGACCCTTTAGCAGCGAAAATGGCAAAAGAAGTGGATACATTCGTATATGGCGTAGGGGACTGAGGGTCGTGTACAAATCTCGGCGTGTCCGGGACAATTAGGATAGAAAAACTTGGTAAGCCTGGGGTCTTTCTTGCTGCGGAAGGTTTTGATCACGATGCAAAAAGAGCAACTGTTGATAACGGAATGACTCCGCTACGTGTTGTAGTGGTACCTGGTTATGTATGGGGCCAACCTACAAACCAAAAACCACCTCTTGCAGATGCAAGTATCAACAAGATTATCGATGCATTAACCCGTCCTTTAACAGCAGAAGAAGTCAAGCCAAAACCTATAGCTAAAGAGAAGCTCAAGCCAATTCAGGTCACTGCGGACAGTTATGAGGCAGCGGTTGAGAAATTCAACCAGTTGTTCCTTAATAATCATTGGGGCGATGGGTTATCTTTAGTCCCCCCCACAAAGAAGGCTGTTGATTGGATGCTTACAGGTACGAGCCTCCCTTTTAACAAAGTAATAGGCAAGGTTGACCCTAAAGGCGGGAGTGCCACTGTAGAAAAGATTGCAATTAATGCAGTGATGGCGGGGGCAAAACCGGAGTACTTGCCAGTGATCATTGCTGCAATGGAAGGCTTCACGGATCCGAATTTCGATCTCCGTCATCCGGTGCTTTCGATGGGATCCTTCAGTTTTGCCATAGTCGTGACCGGGCCTATTGTAGAAGAACTTAACATAAATTCCGGGGCGGGTTTCTTTGGTCACGGATGGCGAGCGAATGCCACCATTGGCCGCGCCCTGAGATTATGCATGATTAATTTGGGCCACACGTTTCCGCAAGTAAATGATATGGCGAGAATCGGCCGACAATCAGCTTACACCTTTTATGTTATGGGCGAAAATAAGAAATCCCCCTGGCCACCCTATCAAACGACCCAAGGTTACAAACCAGAGGATAGTTGTGTGACAGTGTCTACAGTCGGGAGTCACAATACCGGGGCGGGGAGAAATATACCCCATAACGGTAATACCGCCGACTCAGCATTAGAAGCCGTTGTTGAAACCATCCTTAGTCGTCGTAGCATGCAGTGGGAGGGCTATAAACGCGGCACGGCTAACCTTGTTGCTCTTCCGTTGAAATATCTATTCTTGGTTACTCCAGAAATGGCTGACCTGTTTTACCGTCGAGGCTTTAAGGACCAGAAAAGTCTAAAAGACTATATTTATGAAGCTACGAGTGTGCCTTACGAGAAGCTCAGTGCAGAAGAGAAACGTGGCATAAAAGACTGGATCGACACAAGTATTGCAGGTGAGGGAATCATGGGACTAAGGCTTCCTCCAGACCGTATCTCCTTCTTCCAAGAAGCCTTTAAACCAGGAGGAAAGGTTCCACTTATAACGACGCCGGAGGACATTCATATTATGGTGGTAGGTTATGGCGCGGGTGGAGGAGTATTAGGAGGAATGCATGAACTATCATTCGGGAGGCCACTTTACAAGCCAACATCGCATCAAACGAGGCCGATAAAGGGAGCTACACTGACTAAAGCTGGTCGTGAGAAGGCTAAACCTTCCTATTAGCCAACTTTGGACTTCTGCACAGTACCATATAATCACTCATGGAAATATCCTAAAGGGAGCTTACCAAAGCTCCCTTTTTTTTGATTCGCGAAATTTCCTATCTTTTGCAAAAGTGCAGATTTCTGCTATAGACCTTGCGTTTTTCAAAGCCCAAAAACTTATGATTTGAAGATCAGATAAAAACATCTCTCCATTTTTTTCACTAGGATGTATTGGCAAGATATGTTCAGCTCTAAGATCCCATACAGCTGAGACCTGGGACGGTAGAGTACTTTCTGAAGTCCTTAAGGGAAGAATCCAGACCGTCATCCAAGATTACAAGTGACAATCCCCAAAAAGATAATTTCTAGAACCTCTTTTTTATACTTTTTCCCGATTGACTTAAGAAACACGTTGTGATAGAAGCATCGCTAGCGATTGTAAATTGAAAGAGGTGAGGAGCTCATAGAGAATTTAGGTCGGTGGAGACTAATCTTATCCGTATCGATGTCGGTGTTTTTACTCTCGATGTTGGCAGTTTCTCTCTTTACTGTATCAGCTGAAGAGATCCAACGCATCACGCCAGAGGACTTGAAGAAATTGATCGAGAGCAAGGCTGACATTGTGATTGTTGATAACCAGCCCAAAGAAGTCTACGATACGGGGCATATCCTTACAGCAGTTAACTTTCCGTGGGCGGTAAAGATTAGCGGGCCTGTCAATCTGCCTGGAAATAAGTTGCTCATTTTCTATTGTGCCTGTGAGCATGAGGAGGACTCTACGGATGTGGCAGATCAGCTTATGAAGGAGTTTGGGTACACCAACATTAAGGTTCTTCAGGGTGGTTGGTTACGGTGGATAGAGTTGGGCTATCCCGTTGAGAAATAGTAGGTGGACAAAAGGATTGAAAGAAATGCGAGGAAAGAAAGGAATGTTGGCTTGACTAAAAGGAGGTGATGTTTGCTGAAAAGCATAACTGGATAGTAATCACTTTCAGGAATAACTGGCCAGGATGGAAGATCTGGTAAAGAAAGGAGAAAGCTATGAAAAAACGAATAACTTGGTTGCTAATGGGGGTGTCATTGTTCGTGACCGTTTGTTGGATTGGCCCGGTTGCGGCTCAGGTATCATTAGAGTTGCTCAACCCTCGGGGTGAGATTGTGCCCCCCCTAACCTTGGGACCATCACCTCGTCTTCCGGATTTAGCAGGAAAGAAGATTGGATTATATTGGAATGGGAAAGTGGGTACGAACGTGTTCTTCGATACGGTTGAAGAAATGCTAAAGGAGAAATTTCCCACCATAAAGGTCTCGCGGTATGTTGGTGCATTCGACCCCGGGGACGCTCTGGCAGCGAAAATAGCAAGAGAAGTGGATACAGTGATAAATGGTGTGGGCGACTGAGGGTCGTGCACATTTGCCGGCGTGTCCGGCACAATAAGATTAGAAAAACTGGGTATACCGACGCTTTTCCTTTTCGCTCCTGGATTTGAACACGACGCAGAGCAAGCGGCTATAGACAACGGAATGCCTACGATTCGCAGATTACTGATACCTGGATTTGTATGGGGCCAACCTGGCGAAAATAAAATTCCTCTTGCCAAGGCATCTTTTGCCGACATGATCAATGCACTAACCCGTCCCTTAACGGCAGAGGAGGCCAAGCCAAAGCAAAAAGAAAAAGAGGTCTACCCGTCAGTAAACATTACTGCGGCAAGTTATGAGGAAGCTGTTGAGAAATTCAACCAGGTGTTCCTCGAGAATCGCTGGGGCGATGGATTACCCTTAGTCCCTCCCACAAAACAGGCTGTTAAGTGGATGCTGACAGGAACGAGTCGTTCTCCTGGCGAAGTAATAGGCAAGGTTCCTACTCAAAATGGGATCGCCACTATTGAAAAGATTGCTATTAATGCGGTGATGGCAGGAGCTAAGCCAGAGTACTTACCGATGATAATTGCGGCAATGGAAGGCCTTACGGACAAAGCATACGATCTCCTTCATCCGCAAGCTTCAATGGGTCAATTTAATTTAGCAGTAATTGCCAGCGGGCCTATTGGAGAAGAAATTAACATGAATTCCTCGACAGGTTTCTTGGGCCATGGATGGCGAACTAATAATACCATTGGCCGCGCCGTGAGGCTGTCCTTGATTAACCTCGGCCACATGTGGCCGGGAGTGAACGATATGGCCAGAGTCGGTCGACAGTCGGCGCATACCCTCTATACTTTCGCCGAAAATCAAAAGTTCAGCCCTTGGCCACCTTATCATGTGATCCAAGGTTATAAACCAGAAGATAGTTGTATGACAGTCTCCACAATCGGGGGTTACGGAGCATATGCTGTAACAACCCTTGGATCAGTGGGCATGACAGCAGAAATGCAATTAAATGAGGTGATTAAAAGCATACTTGATCGCCGCGAGGCGGTACTTGCTCAGTATAGGCCCGGGGTTACTTCCCCTTACACTTTGCCGTGTAAATATATATTTCTGATTCCGCCGGAATTAGCTCAGAGTTACCAAAAACAAGGCTTTACTCGGGAAAGTTTACAGGAGTACATCTATAAAAAAACATCCGTGCCATACGAAGATCTTAGTTCAAAGGAGATACAGAGCATACAAGGGAAGATTAGGATAAGTATTGCAGGTGAGGGATTGGCTTCAGACAGGATTCCTCCAGATCGTATCCCCGTATTTCAAGAAGCTCTTAAACCAGGAGGAAAGGTTCCAATTGTAGTAACGCCGGAGGACATTCAACTCTTCGTAGTCGGCTATCCAGTAGGCGGTCAAATAGTTCAAATGTCATATCACAGAGCGCCGTACAAATGGAGCTCGCATCAGACGAAACTGATACGTGGAGCTACTCTGACTAAGGCCGGTCGTTAGTCAATTATGGCCTTCTGTAAAGCAACATCCCAGCTACTCCAGGAATAACCTAAAAGGGAGCTCACCAAGAGCTCCCTTTTCTTCTTCGTGCGCCCGGCAGGGCGCACATACTTGGAGGTGCAAGTCCTTTACGGACCCTGGTGACGGGAACCGTTAGCTGAACCGCAAGGGCTATCATCGTGAGATGGGGTCTGGAGGAAGTGGTAGGCAAATCCCCGGCCTGAGGAACACGAAGCGCATAAGAAGCAGCCATCCCTGGGCGAGGAGGCGAAAAGATCTGAAGCCCGATAGTCATCCGGAAGGGGTGGAAGTATATGCGACAGGTAGATGGGGAAAAAGTGAGTGTGCAATACCCGGGGAGATCTGCTCATCTGCCAGTGGGCTAACATCGTTAGGAGACGGTGTGATGGGTGTGCAGGAGTCAGCAGAGGGCATAGTAGTCACATCGCACAGTGGCGAAGGCCCGAACGTGGAAGGAAGGGAGAGTACTGAGCCTCGATGGGCGAGGGAGATGCAGACAAGAGGGCTGAAATGCCTGAGGACTCCTGGAAAGTAGCGGGCGGAACTCGCGAGAATAGGGAGAGGGAGCATCAAATATCCACGGCGGCAGAGAAAAAAAATACTCAACCGGTGTAAACTTCACTTAACCTTCCACGAACCGCCGTATGCCGACCGGCACGTACGGTGGTGTGGGAGGGTGCGGGGGCAACCCCGCCCCCTACCCGATAGGTAGCCTTGCCGCTTACCTCTAATTATGCATATTTCTACTGATGATCATTAACCTCCGGAATTACCGCAGAGTGAGTAGTAGTAGATACTGTTCCTGTCAAGCAAAAATTTGTTTATAATTCGGATCGAACTTTCTGCCAGTAATCGTTGACCTTCGGAGTTGTATAAGACTCCTGACTTGTAAGTGTTAGCGTTAGCCCATGGATAACGAGGCGACATTCTCTTTTGGGGAGGCTCAATATCTGCTATCAACGTTTCGTTTCTAAACCTCCGAAAAGTTATCATTTGAAGATCATACCTTCCCTTTTCTCAACTCGATAGCCGGTGAGGATTCTGGCAAAATATCTGGCCATCCCGGAGAGCGAGGGACCTTTTACTCAGCTCGTGTGTTACTAAAGTCATCAAGTCGAGATTCCACATCGGAATACCAGCAAGTGATAATCTGCAAAAAATACGATTGCCATCATCTCATTTTCTTATTGACAAAATGGCGATTTTTGGTATTTTTGACTTGGCAATCTTAATAAATTTTCTTGATCGGGGGGTGGTGGATAGGGAAAGGATTTACGAAATGCAACCGTTCTGTGGCACGATGATTTACGAGAAGATTTATTATGAAACGAAACACTTTTGGGTGTGGAAATGTGTTTATTGTGGAGAGTATATTGTCGCTTAGGAATAGAATATCCTTAAGAAATGAATTGAGGAAGAAAGGAGGAGGAGCCATGGGGAACAAAGCAAATAGGTTTTTGGGAGTAGTTCTTATCAGCATTATTTTTTTCTTCCTGACTGTTGAGGGGGCTATAGCGGATAAGGTTATCTTAGAAAATGGGGACACACTGACAGGAACAGTAGAAAAAATGGCGGAAGGAAAACTTACTTTTAAGACCGATTATGCTGGAATCATTGAGATCCAGATGGGGAAAGTCAAACAGATTATTACGGACAATCCGGTAGCGGTTCACCTGACAAGTGGTGAAGTTGTAAAGGGAAATGTCAAACCTGCTGAAGAAGGGAAATTGGCAGTGGAGCCAAGTCCTGAGAGAGGAGCAACCACCGTGGAGATGGAGAAGATTGCATCCATCAATCCTCCTCCCAAGGAGTTGCCTAAATGGCATGGTAACGTTAATGCCGGTGGTTACCTTCAGTCAGGCAACGTTGATCGGGCTGGGGGTTCTTTCAGTGCCGAAGCCTTAAGAAGAACAGAGAATGACCGGTTCAAGTTACGGTATATCTTTAACTATGCTGAAGAGAACGATGAAATGACCGCCCGAAATCACTATGGAGAGATAAAATATGACTATTTTTTCACCAAGAAATTTTATGGGTATATAGACACTGAATTGCTCAATGACAAATTCAGTGACACGAAGCTAAAGACCTTTGTGGGACCTGGAATAGGGTATCAACTCTGGGACGATCCGGTCAAATCTCTTCTCTTTGAGGCGGGCTTTTCCTATTTTAATTGGAACCGGTACGAAGGCCAGGATGACAGATGGGATTTCAGGCCGACTTGGGTTTGATTTCAGATACAACATCTTTAAGTGGCTGACCTTTACGGACAGATACGTATTCTATCCAACTATTGGAGAAGGGGGTATTTATTTTTGGCGGAATGAGGCGGCCTTGAGTATTCCCTTGGGAGAAATTCCCTCTTTAGGAGGACGGTGGTCTCTTAGGTTTGCGAATATTATTGATTATAATAGTGATCCTGCCCCCGGTTTTGAGAGGATGGATGTTCAGTGGATAGGAGGTCTGCAATTTTCATTTTGATTCAGCGAGTAGAAGCAGGGAGAAAGAAGTTCTTAAAGAAGTAAATTAGACCGAATTTGAGAGAGGAAAAGGCAGGGTGTTTTGGCTCTGCCTTTTTTGTTTGTTTCCTTCGGAAATCATTGAATCCAAGATTACCTTGCCACTGCAGACTTGGAGGTGAAGTCGCCAAATTTTCCGATCAGCCTGCTTCAAAAATCTCGAAAAGGAAATTTCATTTAGTTCTTTCTGAAGTCAACAACCGGACATTTTGGCACATCATGCTTGCTAGCTATCGGTAATCATCACCCAGCTTTTTTTCACCCAGCTTTTTTTTCTTGACATGCGACTCCCTTTATTCTAAATTCGATGCATCCTAAAGCAAGTTCTTATCACTTAAATCATCCTTGAATTTAACGGAGCCTTTCAAATTGTGCGAACAGCCGGCAGAATCTTCTTATATTCTGTGGTAATTTTAATACAATAATAAAATAAGATTCATAAGCAATCGTAAGCATCAGGAAAGGGTTCTTCGATGGCCAAGGATAAGATTTTCAGAAAAAAGCAGCCGATAGTCGACTTTAATTTCAAGAAGAAAACGGCGCAGGTCTTTGACGACATGCTGAACCGCTCGGTGCCTTTTTACCAGGAAATCCAGCGAATGACCGGCGAGATCGCGGCGGATTTTGCGGTCCCGGGAACCAACGTATACGACTTGGGGTGTTCCACCGGCAGCACCCTGATTGCCATGGACAAGGTCTTACCGCCGGAAGTCTCCTTGGTCGGGGTGGATTATTCCCAGGACATGCTGGAGAAGGCCAGGGAAAAATTGGCGCAGCATAAGGTCACCCGGCCCTGCGAGTATATCTGCCGGGATCTGGACCAGGGGATTTCGATTGTCAACGCCTCAGTGGTCGTCTTCACGCTCACCCTGCAGTTTGTGCGGCCTCTCAAGCGCCAGCAGCTGATTCAGGATATTGCCCGGGGGCTCAACGAAGGGGGGTGCCTCATTCTCATCGAGAAGGTGACCTGCCTTGACTCCAAGCTCAACCGGCTCTTTATCAATTATTACTACGCCTTCAAGAAGCGTGAGGGGTACAACCAGCTGGAGATCGCCCAGAAACGAGAGGCGTTGGAGAATATCCTGATACCCTACCGGCCGGAAGAGAACCGCCAGCTACTTCTGGAGAACGGGTTCACGGAGTGCGACATGTTTTTCAAGTGGTATAACTTCTGCGGGATGCTGGCCATCAAATAACATGATACAACACGCCTGGCGTGCTTTTCTCCTGAGGAGCGGCGCCTTATTCTTCCGTTTCCGTAGATATCTGTTTCCCGTCTTTGTCGTTATCCTTTTTTTCTTTACGCGGCCAGCACTCTTCCTGGGCAGCAGGAATTTGGATTTCCTGATTGTCATGATCGGATGGACCATGGCATTGGCAGGACTGGGCTTTCGGTTGTTTGTGATCGGCTTTGCCTATATCAAGCGGGGAGGAAAGGAGGGTAAGGTATACGCGGAGAACTTGGTGGTCGAAGGCCTCTACGCCCACGTGCGCAATCCGATGTATATCGGCAATTTCTTTATTGTCGTTGGCCTCGGGTTGATCCACGGCTCATTGTGGGTGTATATTTTCCTCATCCCCTTTTTCGCCTTCGTTTATCTTTCCATCGTGGAGACCGAGGAGGAATATCTACGCAACCGTTTTGGCGCAGGGTACGACGCCTATTGCACCAAGGTCAACCGCTTTATTCCAAATTTTTCCGGGATCAGGCAGACGTTAAGCTCCTTTACCTATGATTGGAAAAAGGCCCTGCGCAAGGAATACGGGACGTCCCTGGGCGGACTCATCGGCTGTTACGTCACGTGGCTGGGCAAGATGCACCTGTGTTACGGATTCAATCTGAGCGCGCACAAACTCCCGCTGATTACCTTTCCTTTTATTCTTATCGGTATCGCCTATGGTGCGGTGAGATATTTTAAGAAGAAGGGGAAGCTTAATTCTCAAATTCTTCAATAGCGATATCGTGCATGTGGCCATCCCCGCGACGGAATCCGTTGCCGGGATATTTTTTTGGAAAACCATAAGATAGAAGACCCGCGTTCTTGCGGCCCATCCCGTAATTAGGTCTTCACTCAGAGGAGGAACTTGACCATGAAGTTCATCGTGAAGGGATCTAATTTGAAAGGAACCACCAGAATTTCCGGGAACAAGTCGGCAACCGCACGAGCCATCGTCATTGGCGGTTTGGCTGAGGGGGTATCGAAGGTAAGCAATCCTTTACCCGGGATGGACAGCTTTTCAATCGTCGAGATGGTGCGCAGCTTGGGAGCCAAGATAGAAACTACCGGACAGCAAGAATGGATCTTGGAAGGTGTTGCGAACCAGCCTCACGTGCCAGGCTGCGTTCTAGATGCTGGCAACTCCGGCACCGGTTACTATTTGCTCACCGCCGTCAGCTCCCTGATTGATGGCTGCTCGGTTGTCTCCGGCGACTACCAGATTTGCTACAGACCGGCTCAACCACTGATAGACGCCCTCAATGAGTTAGGAGCCAACATCTTCTCTACTCGGAACTCAGGCATGGCACCGCTCGTGGTTCGGGGACCCCTTGGAGGAGGCAAGACCAAGCTTCCCGGCATTATGTCCCAGTGGCTCAGCGCGCTTCTCATTGCAGGAGCCCTTACCCCCAACGGAGTCACCGTCCAGGTAAAGAATCTGGTGGAGATTCCCTACGTTAACATGACCATGGCATGGATGAAGAGGGCTGGGGTAACCGCTACTCATAAAAACTACGAGGAGTTCATGATACCTGGCAATCAGCAATACAAGGGTTTCACCGCCGAAATTCCCGCGGATTGGGGGAGCTCCGGATACCCTATGATAGCAGCGGCCATCACTCCGTCTAAAGTCACCTTCGAGGGCATGGACCCCGATGATTTCGCGGGTGAGCGGATGTACCCATATATATTGAAGGAAATGGGAGCAAGCGTAACCTTCTGCGATAATGGCCGCACCGTTACGGTAGAAGGGGGCAACGTGCTGCATGGAATGGAGATTGACTGCTCCGGTACTCCCGACGCGGTCCCGATCCTGGCGGTACTGGGTTGCAAGGCTGAGGGAAAGACCGTCCTAAAAAACATCGGGGGAAGTCGCTTGAAAGAGACTGACCGCACCAAGTCGATTAAGGAAGAACTCACGAAGATGGGTGGTCACTTCGATGAGACGCCGGACACTCTCACTATTTACCATTCGGAACTCAAAGCAGCAAATATTGACGGCCGCCACGATCACCGCATCGTTATGGCTACGGCTGTTGCTGGTATGATTGCCAAAGGTGAGACCGTGATCGAGGGCGCCGAGTGGGTGGGGGTTTCCTTTCCCAATTTCTACGAGATCTGTAAGTCACTGGGCGCTGAAATTGAGAGAATGAATGCGGCCAAACTTTTTCAAGCTTACCCATAGGTGTAAGCGATCATCAGGAGAGAGGATGCGGCCTGCTTTAAGACTGTCAATTACAATATCGTAGAGATTTCAATAGCTGCTGAGACTGTCGAAAAACCGTTATTACAGATAAATTTCTCTGCGTGAAGCGAATTTTCTGAGTTTTCTTAACAAAGGAATCTTTGTTGCCGCTATTTTCGGCAAACTGTCATTGTTTTGAAAGCGTTAAAGTAGTAAGAACCAGTCCTGCCGTACAAGGTCCCCCTCTTTATTCTCGCTAACAAGCTTTTAACGATCACGGAAATAGTTCAGAACCGGGGTGAAAAGGAGATCTCTGAATTATCTAATTCTCGAACGTTGACTTCCCGTAGCACAATGAGTAGAAGGGGCTATGGGGTCACCCATCTGCATTGAATCTCAACCCTGAAAACAGGACATGTCCACTTAGGCTTGACCTTCCTGCAATCAGTTTTTGACAGTTGCTGCTAAAAGGTGTAAATTGCAATTGCTGCCCATTACTGCCCATTACGGATCGATAAGAAGACCGGAGGTAAATCACTACTGTCCAAATTAAGTGGAGTTTTTTGGGGGTAATGTTGATTTCATTCTGTTTTTGGATTAATATTCCCCCTTTCAACGCCAGGCTTCACCGCAGAGCCGCAGAGATCGCTGAGGGAGATTATTCTTCTGCTCCAATCGGGAGACGGCGATTAGAGCAGAAACTCCGTCCGTTTGATGGCCGTGGTACTATCATGAGCCTTGTCCTTTTTTAGAATTGGAAACCTTTTCATTTGGCGGTATCTCTCCGCCAAACGAAAAACCCTTTCTCCGCGTGCTCTGCGGCTCCGCGGTGAAATTCTATTTTGGACGGGTATCGGGAGGTAAATAAGATGACAGAGCCGATAAGACTTAAGAAGGAGGGTGGGATCGTCGAGGTGTTGTTAAACAGGCCTGAAGCATTCAACGCGTTCGATCTCGATATGATTGAACTTCTTGAAAGACGCCTGATCAGTCTTGCGATGGATGACTCGGTATCGGCATTAATAATCTCCGGGGAGGGGAAGGCGTTCTGTGCCGGAGGGGATCTGAGATGGGCGCTTAACTTTCCTGGTGGACCTCCGGCAGCTTTCCACGAATTGGCCGCTCGCTACCATCAGGCCATATTAGAAATTCTTCGAATGAGGAAGCCGGTTATCGCAGGTGTGAATGGGACAGCGGCCGGGGGTGGTTTTTCCCTGGCGCTGGCCTGCGACTTTCGAGTCATGGCTCAATCCGCCAAACTGAGGCAAGGCTATACCTCAAACGGTCTGTGCATTGACGGGGGAGGGACATTCACGCTTCCCAGGCTTGCAGGTTTGGCTCGTGCGATGGAAATCGTTGCGTTCGACAAACCGATTTCTTCCGGGCAAGCGCTGGCTTGGGGGTTGGCGACGAAAGTCGTCGAGGATGGAAGGGTGCTGGAGGAAGCGTTGAAAATGGCCCGTGAGCTGGCGGAAGGTTCGCTCCACTCCTTTGGATGGTGCAAGCAGCTTCTTATAGACTCTTTTCATACCCCCTTCGAGTCTCACATCGAGCGGGAGCGTCAGGGACTCTCCTCCTGTGCGGCTCACCCCGACGGCCGGGAAGGGTTAAAGGCCTTTTCTGAGAAGCGAAAACCAAAATTCAACCTCAAATACTGAGGAGACGTAGGGGCCAACCGATGCCAAGTTGTTTTAGAAGCAACGTCGCCCTCGTTGACGTACCGTGGCAGGATATCCGCACCACCTCTTAAGAAAAAATCTTGACATTTCTGTAGACATCTCTATATCGTAATTCCTGTTCCAAACGGATACCGTGCAGTCATAGAGTTTATTCTTAATATCACCAAAGGATGGATAGGATCTGATGAAGAACGGTGAGTATAGAGGGTTTGGGTGTATCCCTTTGCTGGTTCCTCTGCTTTTCTTTCTTACGGTTTGTGCACCCAAATCCGATCTCGTGGGGAAGTGGAAAGAGGTTGGAAAGGCGGCCACGATGGAATTTTCCAAAGATGGCACCTTTAAAGCGGTTGACGATCAAGGCATGGCTGTATCTGGCACCTATACCTTTTCCAAAGATGGGCAATTGCGGTGTGAGATTAAACAAAAAGAGGGGGCGGAAGAAATAGTCAACCTAAAGATCTCCATGAGAGGAGATGATCTGACGCTGACCTCTTCAGACAGCAGCGAGGCTGAACATTACAGAAGAGCAAAGTGACCAGGATGATTTTTAAGTTTTAATGACAAGCGCAGGTTGCCATGAAAGGGACGAAAATGGAGAGTTGGTTGAAGAGGTTTATACCCATTTTTTTAAGCCTATTTTTAAGCCTGTTATTGATTACCTGCGCGGGTCCTGCCCACAAAAAAACCGATGAAGGGATCGATCCCGGATTCTGTATGGGCTGCCACATAGAAAGAACCCCTGCGCTCTTCCAGGCCTGGGTGGGATCTAAACATGCTGCGAATGGGGTGACCTGCGTCACCTGTCATAAAGACCACGAGGCCGCCTATGGACCGAAAGCAACGGTTTCCACCGAAAAGTGCGGGGAATGCCATTCCAAGCAAGTGGGGGAGTTCCGCAAGAGCCGTCACTCTCTGGGTTGGGAACGTATGCGCACCCATGGGGAATACCTGGGCATCCCCGAGCAGATTCGTTCCGCCTTTTGTGAGCGCTGCCACCTGGTCGAGAAAAAATGTAACAGCTGCCATGCCTCCCATGCTTTTTCAAGTAAAACGGCGAGCGAGCCGGAGGCCTGCGGGAACTGCCATCTCGGCCCGGATCATCCGCATAAGGAGATGTATGAGACTTCTCTCCATGGGATGATCTATAAAATGACGCAGAATCCGGAAAGGGCGCCTCGTTGCGTCACCTGCCATATGCCGGGGGGGACCCATGACACCAGCTTCGGCATTGCCCGGGGTCCTGTAGGAACTAAATCGAGGGTCGTGGACCTCAAAGGAAATCCCATCTCCAGGGAAGAGGAGGAAAAAAGACGGGAAGAGATGATCCAAATTTGCACGGGTTGCCATTCCAGAAGGTTTGCCGTAGAACAACTGGAAAATGCCGACCAGGTCAAAGAAGAAGCCTTTAAATTGCAGGGTAAAGGGGAGGAGGTCATCCAGGAGTTGGAAAAGAAAGGATTGCTCTATCCTTCCGTGGCAGAAAGGTTTCCTCACCCGACCGAAGGTCAAAAACTGATCCTCAGTGATCCCCAGCTTTATATCGGGACATCCGACATCGAAGGGCGTTTCTTCCGAATGTTCAAATTTCATTCCATTAGAGTCTGGAAGAGCGGATATCACTTTAGTCCGGCCTATGTTCACCGTTATGGCTGGTCCGAGATGCAGTTGGACCTGATTGATATTCAAGAAGAATCTAATAAATTAAAAGAGCTGTTCAAAGACAGAAAAAAATGAGTTTGTTTCCGGTTGCAAGGCTTGTGTTTTCCAAAAACTTATGAGGAGGTTCATGATGCTGAGAAAGGTCCTGTTTTTATCTATCTTCCTCATCCTTCCTTTATCTTCATTCCAGTTGAAGGCGGAGGAAAAGAGCAGCGACTGCCTGGCCTGCCACCAGAAAGATACCCGGGGAATTTTCCATGCCTGGGTGAACAGCAAGCATTTTAAGAATGGGGTGGATTGCGTTACCTGTCACAAAAGCCATCAAGAAGCCAAGCCCAAGAAATCAGCGGTGGAGCCTGAGGTTTGTGGAAAATGCCACCCTAAACAATTTGAACAGTTTCAGCAGGGCAGACATTCCATAACATGGGACCGGATGAAAGCACATCGTCAGTACCAGACCCTTCCCGACCCCTTGAAGAAGGCTCTTTGCGAGCGCTGCCACAATATTCAGAACAAGTGCAACAGCTGTCATACTTCCCATGCTTTCAACGCCGAGGAAGCCCGGGAACCCGAGTCATGTAAAAAATGCCACACGGGCATGGCCGGACCCCATGACGAAATGTATGCTTCCTCTATTCATGGGACCATTTATGCCGCCGAGAAAAACTCGAGAAGGACCGCTACGTGCGTCACCTGCCATATGCATAAGGGAACCCATGATTCCAGTTTCGGAGTTATTTACGACTCCCTGGGGAATGCGGCTGACAAAAATGGCAGACCCCTTTCCAAGCAAGAGCAGGAAAAGATCAGGCAGCCTTTGGTCAAAGAGGTTTGTCATCAATGTCATATTCCGGATTTGACCATGGAACGTTTCGAGCTGGCCGACCAGGTTAAGAATGAGGCAAAAAAGGTTCTGGCAGAGGCAGAAAAGACGATCCGGGAACTGGAGGAAGAAGGGATTCTCCCGCGCGGAATCACCCTGGGTCAGAATCAACTCTACTCGGGCACCTCCCGGATTGAGGGACTTTATTACCGCATGTTCCAATTCCATAATGTCTACGCTTGGAAAGGAGCCTATCATTTCAGCGCGGATTTTGCTCACTGGTATGGGTGGGCCCATCTTCAGCTGTCTCTGATTGAAATCAAGGAGGAAGCCCGGAAGCTAAGAGAACTGGCCAAGCTCAAAAAATAAGCCTGGCCTCATCGGTCACAAAATCAGTTGTGAATCACTGCTCTCTATTCGCTGTTTTCGATACCTTGGATGAAGGAACGCCATCTTCCGCCGGTTTGCTCGAAGAGGATTCGAATCTTATGCCAGATGGGATTGATTGTAGTATCCCTAATCCCCTGGGTGGTCAAGGACGTTTTTGCAGATGTTTCGGCGAGCGGGGGGTCTAACAGACCTCAGATCTTATTCGTAAAAAATATGGAAGGAAACGAAATGATCGAAAACACAAACCTTTACGAGACAATATTCAAACGGAAATCAATCAGACAATACGATCTGACTCCGCTGGATGGGCATACGCTCGCGGAGGTTATGGGACGTACGGGCGCCTTAAAGCCCCTGTATGATGATATCAAAATCGAGATGAAACTTTTGTCGCAAAAGGATGTGAAGGGTTTATTTTTGGCAAAAGCCCCCCATTATCTTGCAGTATTTTCAGAAAACAAAGATGGATATCTAACGAATGCTGGCTTTATGCTGCAGCAGATGGACTTGTTCTTTTCGGCGAACGGTATCGGCAGCTGTTGGCAAGGGAGTGGCGAAACCGACAAAAGAAATATTGAACAGATCAAAGCTTGAGTTTGTCATTTTATTGGCGTTTGGTAAGCCAAAAGAAAGATTGCATCGGGAAAGCGTTTCGGAATTCAAGAGGAAACCGCTTGGGGAAATGACTGACATTAAGGGCGCAGATGAGTTATTGGAACCTGCTCGCCTTGCCCCGTCTGCAGTGAATCGGCAGCAGTGGTTTTTCACGGGCAACGCCGGCACCCTTCATGCCTATCGCGTTAAATCAAGCATTCTAACAGCCTTTATGTTTGAAAGGATGAGCAAGATTAGTATGGGGATTGCCATCTGCCACGTGTGGATGGCCGCGAAACACTTCGGCAAAGAAGTTGAATTCATATTTGATAAGGAGGCACAAAATAATCCTCCAGCCGGGCATGAATATGTCATCACTATAAAAATAAAATAAATCCTGAGCATTTCGATCATCCCTCAGCCGATCCCTCAATCTCCTTCGCCCCCCTGGCTCACCAATCAGCCACTAGACTTATTCCTTCTTCTTCCGAAGACGAGCATTCCCTAAGCACGTTCTGCATGAACGTCCCTCTCTCGTCCCTTGATTTTATGGATGTCCCCCTCGTCGACAGGTAATTCTATTAAATTAGGAGATAATTTTCCAAAACCTATTTTTCTATTGACTAATAGCACATTTTGTGGTAGGGAAACTAACGGAATACCATATTTTGTGTTATTAGAAACGCCCATTTACAGATATGGTCATCTGTCGACAATACAGAATTAAAGATCGTCACTTGTAACCAGTTGTCTTTATTCAATTGACACTGGGACGGTCGTAAGTAGTTCTGACAAAAGGCAGTGGCGGCAGTCGCTAAATGGGTGAGACAAACGTCACACCAAAAAGAATGCACCGAGGAGGGATAACCCTGTTAGCCCTTCCGGCGTGCATCCCTCTCCCTGGAACACCGCTTATTGAAACACGCTACACTACAGACAAAAAGAAGACCATACAGCGGCGCGAGTTGCCAAGAGTTGCGCTGATTCAAATTGGAGATGGTTATTCTGGAGAGGGCGACGAGGATATTCGCTCGTCCTGGGATGTAAGCGTATATGTCTATCGTCACTTCGAATGAAAAGGAGGTGTGAGGTATGAAGACGATTGCCATAGCAAATCAGAAAGGTGGATGCAGTAAGACGACAACCGCCATAAATGTAAGCGCCGCATTAGCCGCCACCGGAAGAAGGGTTCTCCTTATCGATTTGGACCCTCAGGCTCATGCAACCTTTGGTTTGAGGGCAAGTAACCTGCCAACAGACAAATCCATTTACTACGTCTTGACGGACAGTCCCGAGAAGAGGCGGTCATTGGACAGTTGCATAGCAAATGTCTCCCGGAACTTTGACATTGTGCCGTCAAATATCCAGCTGAGCACTCTGGAGCAGGAGTTCAAAGGTAAAGAGGACGCGGTCTCAGAACTTTACAGAGTATTGTCCTCCTCCCCGTCAACGTACGAATACATCATAATTGATTGTCCGCCCAGCCTCGGTTTCCTCACCTTCAATGCCCTGAGAGCCGCTGACCAGGTCATCGTCCCCGTCGACATGAGCGCCTTTACCCTTATGGGCGTCGGTAAGCTCCTGGGAATGGTCGAGCTCATCAAGACGAAGATCGGACACGCTCCCCGGCTGAATGTACTCGCCACGCTTTTTGACATGCGCACGACGTATTCGCAGTCGGTCCTCGAAGAAGTAAAGGCTTTCTTTGGAGATCAGATGTTCCAGACCGTCATACGACTCAACGTCGCACTCAAGCGAGCGGTATCCGAGGGTGTCTCCGTCATTGATTTCGATAAGACATCGAACGGCGCCAAGGACTATACCGCACTTTGCTATGAGACACTGAGGCTTGACGGTGTAAAGCATCCTGAAAAACCGATCGCGTCATCCATCTCTGTTCAGGTTCCCGAAAAACGAGAAAGTGTCTCGTCCCCACAAAAGGAGATCGAAAAATCATTCGAGCCGGATATAAAGGAAGTGACATTCGCTCTGGAATCGTCGGCAGCGAAAGACATCCACGTCGCCGGTGACTTTAACGATTGGAAGATAAACGATGAGAGCAGGCTTGCCCTTGGCGAAAACGGGTGCTGGGAGAAGCGAGTGACGTTACCTCACGGCAGATACCGATACAAATTTATTGTTGACGGTGAGTGGACAATAGACTCGAAGAATCAAGCACGTGAGATAAATACATTCGGAAGCTTCGACTCCGTGATGGAAATCTAATCGAGCAAGGCAGGGATGGAGTGGAATAGGCTAGAAAGGAGAACCCATGCCATTCATCCGTAAAAGACGCATTTGGTGGGAACCTGTTTCCGAAGCGACGAGCTATGTGGTGTATGTCAGCAAAGATGACAAAACTCATGATCCTGCTAAGTTCTTGTGGGAGAATACACCTGACATCGTTTCTAAGCCAGTCATCGGGAAGACGGAGTTGATTGTCCCGGACGAATGGCCTGAATTCCCAAAGGAACCAGGAACATACCACATCGGGATTACATCCAGAGACGATGTGGAGAATCAAAGCGACCCCTTCTTGTTGTCGGGGCTATTCAAATTTCTTGCCCCACCTTCACCTTCGAAAGGTGGGATCGAGAGTCTCCCGTTGGTTCGTTCCATATCGCGCCAGGGACGAACGATCATTCAGGGAGGCCTTGAAGAGGTGAGGGACAACGAAGAGGTGCTGGATGTATATCTCGGGGGCTCGTGATAGCCTAACAAGGTACTTTCTATTTTATACTAGAGAGGGCTCGTACCTATTTGGGAAATCGTATCCAGCACATAGGTCCCTCCGGACTGAGGATTTGACTAACCTGACCCCATCCCACTGGCTGTTTGGGATCAAAATACATTGTGGCTATCAATAAGGATAAGGAGGCGAATATCTTCAACGTAGCCCACTTCGGTATCGTCGGGGATATAAAGAAATCCTGCCTGCTCTGATTGCGAAATTGAAGGAGCTAAAATCAGCATAGGCAATTTATGAGAGGACCAAGCCCAGCGGCAAGGCCCAAAGTCTTTCTCCGAGCTGTACTGCTTCCGTCCCATTGTAGCAAAGCACCCCTGCCACACAATGGGGCGTGGCCGCAAGGAAAGTTTCCAATCCCGACAAGTCCTTTTTTTGCCACCGAGCTGACGACTTCACTTCTATGGCAAGACAGTTTCGACCCACTTCAATGATGAAATCTACCTCATTTCTCCCTTGGATGCTCCAGAAATAGAGTTGAGCTTCCTTCCATCGGGTATTGACGATGGCGAACAGGTTTTGAGCGACGTAGGTCTCAAACAGCGCTCCCAGAAGCGGCTCTTGGTAATCCATCCGGAAGTTCTCAATTCCCGCCATGAAGCAGGCAAGCCCGGAATCGCTGATATAGACCTTCGGAGATTTGATCAAGCGACTTGCTCTATTCCTCAAGTAAGGGTTGAGTTTCGAAATGACGAAAGATGTCTCCAGCAGAGAAACATAACGTGATGTGGTGGCGGAGGTAAGCTTCGCATCCCTGCCAAGCTGGCTCACGTTTAGAATTTGACCCGTTCTCAGGCATAACAGATGAAGAAGGTTCCGATAAGCGACAATATTTTCGATCTGGCTGATTTCTCTGATGTCTCTTTCAAGGTAGGTTTGCTCGTAGCCTTTGAACCAAAAAGTTCGATCCTCGACATCGCCAAGACAGACCGTGGGCATTCCGCCTTTCAGAATATCTTCAGGCTCGGTAGGCTTAAATTCCTTATGCTTAGGTATCTGCCGGTTTTCAAAAAATCTTTCCAAGAAAGGCTGCTCCCCGACCCGCCTGTCAATTTCCCTTCGGCTGAAGGGGTGCATTTGAAAGTAAATGGAGCGGCCAGCCAGACTCTCCGTTATTCCTCTCAGCAAGGTGAAATTGGCCGATCCCGAAAGCAGAAACTGGCCCGGTTTTCTTTTTCTATCCACGATCCTTTTTATCGAAGTAAAGATCTCCGGGCATTTGTGCGCTTCGTCAATCGTCAGAGGCTCATCGGAGTTTACAAAGCGATCGGGGTCTGACTTGGCAGCGGAGAGTTGAGCAAAGTCGTCAAAAGAGATGAACCGCCTTGCCTCGGGAGGAAACTGGTGCTGAAGGAATGTGGTTTTCCCGGTTTGCCGCAATCCTGTAATGGCGACGACAGGCATGTTCTTGAGGGCACTGAGAACCGTCGGAGCCAGGTCTCTTTCAAAATATGTTGTCATAATGGCATATAGTATAATGTCATAATGCCATTGTCAAGTGATAAATTATGACAGTCAACGGACGGACCGTTCAGCATATCATTAATGCTTCCTGCAACCAGTTTTTGGTGGTTGCTGCTAAAAGGTGTAGATTCCAATCGCTGACACGTTTCACCGCAGAGCCACGGAGATCGCTGAGGAAGATTTTTCTTCTGCTCCGATCGGCCACCGGCTCAGAGAGCCTATGGCTCGGAGAGGAGACGGCGACCTGCCTGCCCGAAGCCGCTTCGGCGAAGACAGGTTGAAGCAGAAACTCCGTCCGTTTGATGGCTGTCGTACTATCATGAGTCTTATCTTTTCTTAGAATTAGAAATCTTTTTATTTGGCGGTATCTCCCCGCCAAACAAAAAGCCCTTTCTCCGCGTTCTCTGCGGCTCCGCGGTGAAAATGTTATTTTTCCCCTTCGAGTCTCACATCGAGCGGGAGCGTCAGGGACTATCCTCCTGTGCAGCTCACCCTGACGGGCAGGAAGGATTAAAGGCATTTTCAGAGAAGCGAAAACCAAAATTCAACGTCAAATGAATCTTATTTATATTTAGATAGATCATTACAAAAATAGAAATTTATATTTTTATGGACGTCCCCCTTGTCCGTTCTCCCCTGGCTCACCGATCTCTCCCCCACGTTCAGCATTTTCCTATACGGCTTATCAACAACGAAGAACTGACCCGGTTACTCCCAATCATTCAAGCGAGTTTGATTTTATGCAATTCAATCTAGACAACAATGTCCCCCATGTCCATACTTATATCCAGATAGATTATTATAAAAGTAGAAATCTATAATTTTGTGGACGCCCCCTTAGTCCCTCCCTATTATCGCGCGCGTTTCCTTCATCTCTCTCTGCTCCCAGCTGGAAAAAACCTAGGAGCCAGGTACGATTTTTTCGCAAGAACCCTAGTCTTCGCAAGATCGCCATAGACAAAAAACCCAAATTTTGCTTAATACTCCTGAGACAGAAATCAAAACCATAAAGGAGGTGAAGACGGATGAAGAAAGTGCTTTTCTTGATGGCAGGTGTATTGGTTTTGGCTTCCTTTTTCTTCCTGATGGTTCCCTCTTCCCAGGCCCAGACGAAGGAGGAAAAACAATTCATGAAGCAGCATGACAAAGAGATGACCACGTTTATGGAGAAATGCTCCGGGTGCCACAGCCTCCAGCGCATCCTGGCGAAAAAGGCGTCAAAGGAGGAATGGGATAAGGTCCTCAAGATCATGGCGGGAAAACCCCATGCCAACATCAGCGAGGAGGAGCTCAAGAGGATCCAGAAATGGATCGATTTCATGCAATCAACTGCTACCGCCGGGACCTTGATGACGTTCGATCCATTGAAATGAAGGATGATCAAAGGAGGCAGTACATGGATATTCTAAAAAGTATTGAAGAGGCGGTCGTAAAGAGACAGATGGACGAAGTGAAACGCCTTAACCCAAAAGGCCCTCGACCAGAAAATTTCCACCCAACGATATACTGAATAAGGGTTTGATCAAAGGTCTCGAGACAATCGGTAAACTGTTTGAATGCCAGGAAATATTTGTTCCCGAACTTCTCATGGCCGGGCATGGCCATGAAGGATGCCCTGACGATCCTGCTGAGACCGATTCATGGAAAAGAGCGACATTCCACCTGTCGGGAAGTTGGTCATCGGCACCGTTGAAGGGGATGTCCACGACATCGGCAAGAACATCGTCTCCATGATGTTTACAGGATCGGGTTTCCAGGTCACGGACCTCGGCATCGATGTCTCCGCCCAGAAGTTTGTCGAGACGGTGGAAAAGGAGAAACCCGATGTTCTTGCCCTCTCCTGCCTCTACACACCGACCCGTCTCGCCATGAACGATGTGATCCGGTTGCTCAAGGAGAAAAACCTGCGCAATCAAGGTGAAGGTCATCGTCGGAGGCGCTCCCATCGATCAGAACTATGCGGATATGATCGGCGCGGACGGATATGCGCCCGATCCTCCTTCCGGTGTCAGGAAGGTGATGGGCTGGCTGGGGAAATGAGGAGGCAGCCAGCAAGAAAACAGAAGGGAGGAGACGATGAAAGACGACAAGATGTTTCAGGAACGAAGGGCTCGGATCAATGAGCTTCGGGCCAAGAATGAGCGGATGACCTGCCGGGAAAGGGCCCTGATGGGCGTCAAGACATCAGGAACCCGACCGGGTCCCGATCGACAACTGGATGGTCCCGGAGATCCAGAAGAAGACGATGGAGTACTTCGGTTGCGACAACTATGAGGAACTGCTCGACTTCCTGGGGGTCGACTTCCGCAACAACTACGGGCCGAGCTATGTGGGTCAATCGTTCAAAAAGCATCCCGACGGAACGGTCGAGGACCTCTGGGGGGTCAAACGCAAGACCGTGGTCTACGGAAAGGGGACATCCCACCAGGGAAGCTACTCCGAGGTTGCCGAGTCGCCCCTCGAAAAAATGAAAACGCTGGAAGAAATCGAAAAATACGACCACTGGGCCAGTCCCGACTGGTGGGATTATTCGAAGGTCAAGGCCGATTGCATGGTCTATCATCCCAAATACTGCGTCATCAACGTGGGCGACCGGCTGGACCGCACGTCCCAGCTCAAGCCGATGATGTACCTGCGGGGCATCCAGCAGATCTTCGTCGACATGGTGATGAACCCCAAGATCGTTGAGTACATCCGCGATCACATCATCAACTACTTCGTCGAATACAATCACCGCGTCTTCAAGGCGGTCGAGGGTGAAATCGACATCTTCATGATGGGCGACGACATCGGCGCCCAGACCGGCCCACTGCTCAGCCTCGACATGTGGAGAAAGTACTTCAAAAAGGCCTTCAAGACCTACATCGATATCGCCCACCAGTACAAGATCCCGGTCATGTACCACACCTGCGGAGACGTCAAGCAGTTCATCCCGGACTTCATCGAGTGCGGCCTCGACATCCTGCAGTCCCTCCAGCCCAAGGCCACCAATATGGATATCAAGAAACTGAAACAGGAATTCGGCAAAGACATCACCTTCCAGGGCGGAATGGACATCCAGCACGTCCTTCCGCTGGGCAAACCCGAGGATGTCAAGGCCATGGCGAAGTACGCCCTGGATTCGGCCAAGAAAGGAGGCGGCTACATCATCTGCACGGCCCACAATATCCAGATCGACACCCCGATCGAGAACGTGGTGGCCCTCTTCGAGGCCTACCACGAGTATGGAAAATATTGAAGGCCCTCACCGTCCCCTCTCCTGACGGGGAGAGGAGAGGGGAGATTCATGCTAGATCATCGGCGAAAAGATCAATACTTCCATCAAAGACGTAAAGGAGGCCATTCTCCAGAGAAAGGAATCCTTCATTGAGACTCTGGCCAAGAATCAAAAGACTGGGTGGGGCCGATTATCTGGAGGTGAATTCCGGGCTTCGCGTCAACCCTGAGGAAGAGGCCGGGGATCTCGACTGGCTGGTTCCCCTTATTCAAAAGGCTACAGACCTTCCCCTCTGCATTGACTCCGCCTCGGCCTCGTCCTCGAGAAGGCGCTGAAGCTGCATCAGGGGAAGGCGATCGTCAATTCGATGAACGGAGATCCGGCGATGGGGAGAGATTTTTCCTTTGGTAAAACAGTATGGATGCAACCTGATTGCCCTCCCATCCGAGCGGAAGGGAATCCCGCCCAGCGAGGGACGGATCAGGATCGCGGAGCGGATCATCGACGGAGTTGCAAGGAAGGGATCGCCCAGAACCGTATTTATTTCGATCCTCTGGTGATTCCCCTCTCCTCCGACACCAAGAACGGCCTTGTTCTTGGAAACCCTTAAAGAAATAAACGCTGCTTCCGGAGGCAAAGACGGTTTCGGGTCTCAGCAATATTTCGTTCGGACTTCCCAAGCGGAGCTGATCAACCAGTCCTTTCTCGTACTGGCCCTGGGGGCGGGATGGACGCGGCGATCTCAAGCCCCCGGATAAGACCCTCATGGCCCGATGAACAGTACGGAGGCCTTCTCAGCAAGGACACCTTTTGCGCCAAGTATATTGAGGCCTTCAGGAGCGGAAAATTAGGATAGAGCATAAACTGTTCCAAAAAATCTAAATTTGAGGAGGGAGCATATTGACCGAGATTATTTATCAAAGGAGGTGTTTTATGAGAAAGACTATGTTCATGGTCATATTAGTACTGGCTTGGGTTGGTATGGTTTTGGTTGCGATCCCATCCCAATCAGCAGACTTGAAGGAGGTGGCCTGGTTCAGGCAAAGGACGTAAAGGGGGAGGCCAAGGGCAAGCTTATCATTAATACCGCCAACGGCACCGACCTCGAAATCCAGATCACCGGACTGGACCCCAAGGGCCTCTATACCGCCTTCTTCGTCAATGTCAAAAGTCAGATGTTCGAAGGCATCGGCCCGGCGCCCCACACTCTCAAGGTCAATGAGAAGGGGGAGGCGGATTTCAAGGGGACCATGAAGAAGGACATCTACAAACGCTTCGTGGCAGTGGGTATCTATCTCAACCCGGCGGGCAAGCCCATCGGCAACCCGGTGGGAGTCAAGGCCGCATTGGGGCCTCTGGTCGCAACGGAAAAACCCAAGCTGATCCTGGAGGGTAAACTCAGATAAACCCGTGACGGGATTGGCAGAGAGGGGTTCTAAACAACCATAACCATCAAGGATAAGGAGGAGGGATTATGAGCACATTGACGGCATACGATGCCAGTAAAATGACCAAGCCGGACATCCTTTCCGCTTGGAAAAGCTGGCAGGTCAGGACCTTCGTCACCATATGGATCACCTACGGTACATTCTACCTGTGCCGCGCCAACATGTCGTTCGCCCTGCCCGGTCTGAAGACGGAGTTCGGCTATTCCAACACCCTGCTGGGACTTCTGGGCACGTGCCTGTTCATCATGTATTCTATAGGCCAATTCATCAATGGCCAGTTGGGAGACAAGTACGGGGCCCGCAAGCTCGTCTTCGTGGGCATGATCGCATCGGCCCTGCTCAACATCATTTTCAGCTTTTCCACCGCCTTCGCCTTCATGATGGTGGTGTGGGGCTTGAACGGCTACTTCCAGTCCATGGGCTGGTCGCCCCAGGTCAAGACCATGGCCAACTGGTTCACCGTGGCGCAGCGCGGCAAATGGATGGGGTTGATGGGCTCCTGCTACCAGATAGGAAACGCCTACTCCTGGCTATTGGCCTCCTTTCTGGCGGCGCACTACAGCTGGCGCACCCTCTTCTGGGTGCCGGCCATTTTGTTACTTATCTCTTCCATCCACTTCGTCATCCGCCTGCGCAACGCACCGGAAGAGATAGGGCTGCCGCCCATCGAGCAGCTCCGGAAGATTGCCTCGGGCGAAGCCCCCGGGCTGCCCCCGGCCCCGCCTCTGCCCCGGGTGGCAAGGTCAAGGTCACCGAAGACAAGCACATGGGCTTTGGCTACACCATCAAGGTGTGTCTTACCAATCCACGCATCTGGGGCGTATCCGTCGCCTTCTTCTGCCTGGACATCATCCGCTACGGTTTCTTCTACTGGGCGCCGGTCTTCCTCATCGAGGTCCAGGGGGCCACGATCTCCAGCGCCGGCCTTTCGGTGGCCGTCCTGCCCATTGCTGGTTCGTGCGGCTCCATCGTATGTGGCTGGGCCACCGGCAGGTTCTTCCACAACCGCCGGGCCCCGGTAGTCTGCCTCTGTCTCTTCGGCCTGGCCATCTTCTCCTATCTGTTCTACTACGCTCCGCCGGGAGCGTGGCTTTTGAGCCTGTTCTACCTGGCCCTGATAGGGTTCTTTACTTACGGGGCTCACGTGCTCATGGTGGGGCACGCGGCCCAGGACTTCGCCGGCCGCAAGGCCGCGGCCTCGGCCGCCGGCTTCATCGACGGCTTCGGCTACATCGGCGCGGCCATGACCGGCATTTTCACCGGCTGGCTGGTGGATAACTACAGCTGGACCGCCGGATTTTGGTACTGGATCATCGCGGCCCTGGTAGCCGGTTGTATCATGTTGGCTCTCTGGCGGGTCCCCGTCGTAGAGTTAGAAGAGTAAGTGTTCGTGCGGAAAGTTTGACCCTTAGCGGACGCAAGATGGGGAGCTCCCTTCTCTTAGCCTGGTTTTGGGCGTGAGGGAGGGGGCCCCTATCTTTATGATGCTCTTTGCGAGAAGTAAATGTAAAGCGGTGAATACGGAGGACATGGCATTCCCCCTCATGAGCTGGCGAGACCTCATACCTAAAACCACAATCTCCCAGGAAACCATGGAGGCCCTTGGCCCCGTGTTCATGGGCCAGAGGACTGTTCAGCCGCGGCCAGTACCTTGAGGCCGAGGCCATGTACTGCCAGGCCCTGGAGAACTTCCCTCCTAAAAGCGGCGGTAGGGTTTTAATTTACAACAAACTGGGTATACTTTACGAAAAAATGGGAAACTCCCGTCAGGCCCTGGATAGTTACGAGAAAGGCGTGAAGGAGGGGGCGCTCACACCCTTCACCTACCAGCGGATGTGCTGCCTGCATCTGGAGGCCGGCCGCCTGCCCCAGGCCCTGGACTGTGCCCAACAGGGCATCCAGGTATTGAAAAAGGCCCGCACCAACCTTCCCCAGGAGATCTACTTCTGGTTCGTCTTTCAGAGGCTGAAACGGAAGATCACCCGCCGCATGCCGCCTTCTCAGCAAAAGATGCATGGTTTTTAAACTTCATCATATTAGGACTCATTGGTTTCCGCGTCTTGGAACCCAGGTCATCCTCATTAGGGCCGTGCCCATGGATTTTTGGACAAGGCTGCAGTGTCAGCAGCCGGTTTCATCGACTTCTTCGGCTATATCGTTGCAGGCATGGCAGGTGTTGTTAGCGGTGTTCTCACGGATAGGATCGGATGGCACGCGGCTTTCTGGTTCTGGATTATCGCTGCCTTTGTCTCTTCAGCGATTTGCGTGGCTCTGTGGAAGTACAAACCACCGCCAGGGAAATATCTCTAAGCGTCATCGATATAAATATACACGATGAGGAGGATGTAAAGGGGGAAAAATTTTTCCCCTTTACTTTTTTGGACGGTGTGATATGGTAATGCCTCAACGTTGGGTTTTAAGGCCGGGTTCGAATGAACGCGATTCGCCAGCTGGAATGCGCCATCGTCAAAGGGAACATTAATAGGGCGACGGCCCTCACGGAGAAATGCCTGCAGGAAGGCTATCCTCCTTTGGTCATCATGGAAAAAGGTATCTTAAAGGGAATGGAGGTCGTTGGTGAAAAATGGAAGACCTATGAATACTTCATCCCGAACGTCCTCGTCTCGGCCATGGCCACGAAACTCTCTCTGAATGCCCTCCATGTCTCCCTGAAGACCTTCGGAAATCGGTATAATGGAAAAGCCGTAGCAGGAACCGTCAGGGGAGATGTTCATGACATCGGCAAGAATATTGTCCTCATGTTCATGGATGCTGCCGGCGTCGAGGTGATCGATCTCGGGATCGATGTCTCTCCCGAGCATTTCATCCGGGCGGTCAGGAAGGAGAAACCCGATCTTCTTCTGCTCTCGTGCCTCTACACGGTCACGATGCATGCCATGGAGGATACCGTCATCGCTCTCAAGAAAGCAGGGCTGAAGGGAAGGGTGAAAACCATCGTTGGAGGGGCACCCATCACCCAGGAGTTCGCTGACAGCATTGGCGCCGACGGGTTTGGAGCGGATGCGGTCGAGGGGGTCAAGAAAGCAAAGGAGCTTCTCAACTATGAGAAGAGCAATGGAGAAACCCGGAGTTTCTCCAGTCATTTCGGGAGGGGGCAGTAGAGTTCCCTCTCCTCCCTCAGAGGAGTATCTTTTTCCAAGAATCATCGACTCTTTTCAGAAGGCGATGAGATTAAGGGTCCATCTCGTCCCTGTCAATAAAAAGAGAGGAAAGAGGTCTCTCAACGGAGATGGACACCCTTTTTGTAAAATGATCCAAAGCTGCCCAACGGGTAGAAAACGCTGCCTCAAAGAGATCAGTCGTGCCGTCCATGTCTCGGCAAAAACGGGGGAGCCGTATATCTTCCAGTGCCATGCCGATATGATTGAATTCACCGCAGCCCTCTTGGACGGGGGGGAAAACGTCTCTGCCTTCGTGTGTGGGCCTATTCTGTTGAGGCACCCCGACTCCTTTTTTGAAAAGGACATGCTCGCCAAGGTTGAGGATCTTTCGCTGAATCCATCTCTTTTGAGGGAGACCGTGGCGGAAATCCCCGTGTTCTCAGAAAGACGGGTTCAGGCAGCGGCAGACCTCCTTTTTATGATTGCAAACTATTTCAGCCGGATGGACCCCCTGTCCCAGATGCAACAGCACGAGATTGCCAGACAACAAGCCTCACTGGCTGAAGAACTCATGACGAGCAAGAAGGCGGATTCCGAGGTGAATGAGCTTCCATCAACTCGTTTTCAATTCGAGGGAGAGATCCACAAGGAAAAAGAGCTGGTTGATCTGATCAAGTTTGGGGACCGGAAGAAGGCAAAGGTTCTACTGGACGAGCTGCTCGGGACAGCCCTCTTCCGAAGCCATGAACACACCGGAATTCTGAAGGCCCGGGCGCTCGAGATCATCTTTGTCATTGCCAGGGCGGCCGTCGAGGCAGGAGCAAACCTGGAGGAGATTCTTGGATTCAAGTATCAATGTATCCAGAACCTTTCCAGGGACGATTCCCAGGAAGCGTTGTACTACTTTCTCATGAACGCATTCGATCACCTTTTCGAATGCATCTATCAGAATCGAAACATACAGCATACCAAGATCTTTGCCAGGGCAAAGGAATACATTTGGAGCAACTACAACCAGGACATATCCTTAAAAAGGCTGTCGGAGGCTGTGGGAATGAGCCCCTATTATCTGAGCCATCTCTTTCGAAAGGAGATGGGCGTCTCCTTCACGGAATATCTGACCTCCGTGAGGATCTCAGTCGCGAAAAGCCTTCTGAAACAAACGACGAAAACGGTCCTGGACATCTGCCTCGACGTTGGCTATCAGGATCCGAGCCACTTTGCCAAGGTCTTCAAGAAAAAAGAAGGCCTTCACCCGACGGAATATCGTAACAGAACACTGGATTCCAGAGTTTGACCGGCCTTCCATAAACCTCTTACCCTCTTCTCCAGCTTTATCAGCGTCCTTGGTGACTTTGATAAATTGACGTTTGTTGCTAAAAGGTATAGATTCCAATTGCTGCCCATTACTGATCGATAAGAAGAGACGAAGGGCTTGCGTATTCACAGTCATCTGGAGTAAATCACTGCTGTCCAAATTAAGTGGAATTTCCAGGGGGGTAAAGTTGATTTCATTCAGCTATCGGATTAATATTTGCCCTTTTCAACGCCAGGTTTCACCGCAGAGCCGCAGAGATCGCTGAGGAAGATTTTTCTTCTGCTCCGATCGGCCACCGGCTCAGAGAGCCTATGGCTCGGAGAGGAGACGGCGATTGGAGCAGGAACTCCGTCCGTTTGATGGCTGTCGTACTATCATGAGTCTTATCTTTTCTTAGAATTAGAAACCTTTTTATTTGGCGGTATCTCCCCGCCAAACAAAAAGCCCTTTCTCCGCGTTCTCTGCGGCTCCGCGGTGAAAATGTTATTTTTCCCTTCGAGTCTCCCATCGAACGAGAGCGTCAGGGACTATCCTCCTGTGCAGCTCACCCTGACGGGCAGGAAGGATTAAAGGCATTTTCAGAAAAGCGAAAACCAAAATTCAACCTCAAATGAATCTTATTTATATTTAGATAGATCATTAATAAAGGCAGAAATTCATAATTTTACGGATGTCCCCTTTGTCCTTTTCCTAAAAACGAGGTAATCTTTCGTTCTGTTTTTAAATGTCAATATTTAAGTCTGACCCCACGCTTTCCCTCTAAGGATGCTGAGCCCTGGGGAGATGCGAAGCGTCGTGCCACCGAGTGGTTGGAGGATATACAATGGTTTTTCGCGGACGAGATGGAGCGGCTAGGCTATGGGCGAAAGACATTTGAGATCGCGAGAGATGAAAGAGGTGAACTTATTTTTCATCAAATTTTAAGCCCTTTACTTAAAAGAGATTTTAACGGAGATTTTGAATCCAGAAAGGAAAACTGCAAAAAAGTGGCTCAAGACTATAGACTCCAAAAGTCGAACCGTAATGACATTGTCGTATACATCCATGAGTCATGCTCAATCAGCGGAGGGAAACTTGTCGGCGATGGAGCTAAAAGCACAGGAGGCGATGTGTTTCTTGGTAGTTTACATCTCAAGCTAGCCATAAGAGAATGGCTGTCAGATAATAGTAAGTTCGATGGTAAATGGATATCTTGGATTAGTTCAGAACCTCTGAAGCGCAAAATGTTAAATAAGCGGGGCAGCGAAGTAGGAGATGTGAGTGGAGCAGCCTTCGGAATTATGACTCACGAGTTGGCTCATTGCTTTGGACTTCAAGATGAAAGAGATAATAAGAAAATTGAAAAGGTGAACCTTATGCGTTTGGGTACCGACGAATGCGCGGGTATTTCCGGCCTCATTTGACAAATGGTCGATGTATTATCAGCGAAGAGAGCGCGAAGATTTTTAACAAGACAGACCTCTTTGCGGTAAGAAGGCTGAAGAGGGATGATCCCGTTGCACGTTAACCAGCGATACCATCAAAGAGGATGTGGGGCAGGAGTATTCTCCAAGGAGCAAGCGTAACAAAAACCGCTTGAACAAGCGGTTTTTGTTACGTCCTCGCCCTGATTGTTAGCACCCGGCACTGGACGGTCGAACCTAAATGATGGTATTATTGGGACAATTTGATCAAAAGAACAAAGCTGTCTTGAGTAAAATATTATGGGGCCTATCCTTATTTTTGACAAATCGGTATTAGAAAGTCTCAATCCGGATGAGGCCATGTGGCTTGATAATTTCTTCCTTTCAAATATTACCCCCCTTTTCTTTGTCGAAACACTCGCTGATTTAGAAAAGGAAGTTCGGAGAGGTCTTACCCCCGAACAGGTAGTCGGGAGTCTGGCTTATAAAACCCCGGAATGGGGAAAACCAAATGTGCATCACCAAGCGCTGGTTGAAGCAGAATTGAGCGGCGTGGGTTCAATGGACATGGAATACGGTCGGCCGCATATTCCAGGTGGACGGGTTGTAGAATTAGAACACAAGACCGGGGTCATCTTTCAACCCTCTCCCGAGGAAGAAGCTCTGTCTCGATGGCAGAAATATCAATTTCTGGATCTGGAGCGGCTGCTTGCCAAGGTTTGGAGGCGGGGTCTTTCAGGAATTAATTTTGATGAAATCTATAGAGTTTATCAGGCATTTTATCCGATAGGTAAGGCGAAAACGTTCGCTGATGTTAAGAAATTCGTTGACTTTCACATTGCCAGCCCAGACCAGGAGCGTCTTCTTCTGTTTGGGCTTTCCCTTATTGGGGTATCTCCTCAGTTTCAGGCTGAGATCATAAAGAGATGGAGAAATAACGGGAAGCCAAAAATCAAGGACTTTGCTCCTTACTTTACACACGTTTTTTCCGTGGATTTTTTCTTTAACCTCGCTATTGCATCGGATCTAATCAGTCGAGGTAGGCCAAGTCATAAGATTGATCTTGCCTACTTGTACTACCTGCCATTTTGTATGGTTTTCACTTCAAACGACAACTTTCACGCTGATATTGTGCCTTTCTTCTTGCGAGATAATCAGTCCTTCGTTACTGGGACCGACCTGAAGGCAGATTTGGCCAATTTAGATAAATACTACAGCGCCTTTCCTAAAGAAGTAAAGGAGCGCGGAGTAATGAGTTTCGCGCACCACCCTCCTCACGATAATTCGTTCCTGACTACCCGGCTGTGGGATAAACACATGGCCACAGATTGGCGTGAAAAACTAACAACCACCCCAAAACCAGAGGGTCAGGCGGGCAAGAAGATTATTGATGAGATACGGCGGTTTGAAAAAGAAGGGATCCCAGTTTCTGAGCAAGATCGTGTCGGTAGCGATAAAACTGACATCATGTTAATAAAAAGAATGGTCCGAGCAAAAAAGGGAAAATGGACTCTCTTTCCCCTGGAGGTATTAAAACGACTGGACTCTGATTAGGGGGACGTTCGTGCGGGGCATGCCTGAAGATTTTTATATTTCAGCCTTACCTCCCCTGGGAATGCCTCTGAGATCGAATCTTTATCCTTTCCCTATATTTCACGAAAGTTTCCTTTTCACCCCAGACTTTTCCCCTGAAAACGAAGAAATATCTGCACCGCCACCCTGCGGATTTCTGATTGGAATATACATATTTTATGAGAGTTGGTCAACCGAAACTTTCAGAAAAAAAAGAGTCAAAGAAGGTGGGCTGGTTGTTCCACCTCCTACTAACCCACGCCGTTGGTTTGCGGGGAGAAAACCAATTATTTATTGAAAGCAAAAACAGAGGTTCAGGATGAATAGACAACTTTTGCCTCGCTGTGGAGATACTGCATCCGTTCTTGCGAAAATGAAAGAAGGTTAAAAATCATTGATCGAATCAATAAGACTCCTGAGCCTGCCGAAGTCCTTGCGGTTAAAGTCTATCACAAGTCGCGGCAGATGAATAACATCCGCATCATCCATTTCAGCTTCCAAAGCCTCGGACGCCGCGATTCTTCCCCCGGGCAGAATGATGTCATGAAACTGATCTGTCAGCTTCTGGATGTCATCGGGGCCGAGCTGAGATGTGAGCCGGATCACGAGTTGGCCATGCACATACCGCATGCTGTGATAGCGGAAATAGAAATGCTGAATCTTCTCCACCGCATCATCCACGGAACATACCCGTTCAAAGAGCGCAAAGTCCGATGGGCCAATATAGTTACGAGCCAGGAGCTCTTCCTCGAAGAGCTTGATCAGGTGGGACCAGTAGGAACATTCAGGATCGTCCACGAGCACAAGCGGCATGGGATTGCGTTTGCCGGTTTGTACCAGGGTGAGCGTCTCCATCGCCTCGTCGAGCGTGCCAAAGCCGCCCGGGAAGAGCGCCACGGCATCCGCTTCTTTAAGGAAGGCAACTTTGCGGTTGAAAAAATATTTGTACGTGATGAGCCGCGGGTTACCCTCGATCACGGAATTCGGCTTCTCCTCGAACGGCAAGCGGATGTTCACACCGAAGGAATGCTCGGCGCCGGCTCCCTCGTTGACGGCCTGCATGATGCCTCTTCCTCCGCCGGTGATGACCATATAACCAGTCTCAGCGAGCTTTTTCCCGAAGAGCTTTGCCATCTCGTAGATCGGATCGCCCGGCTGGGTGCGCGCCGAGCCGAAGACCGTGACCTTGCGAACATTCCGGTAGGAGCCGAAGACCTTGGAAGTGAACCGCATCTCCTTCAGCGTCGTGTTCATGAGCTTGAGGTCCGCGCCCTCGTCGTCCTCCTGCCCGGCCTTTGAGTGAGGCGATGATCATTTCGCGGACGTATTTCGGCCTCCGGATGCCCCCGGCGGTCTCCATCAATTTCTCGATGATCTCGTCAATGGGACCGTTATTTTTTGTGAAATAAATTTTCATGATTTCTCTGTTATCGTGTAGGTACCTGCTTTGATGATAAGCCTTTTTTAGTCTTTTTTCGAGAAAGATGATGGATTTTCCCCTCTGAACCGTCTCGCCCACTCCATAAAATGGGGACACATACCACTTTCCTTTTTGAGATCTCCGGGGTCGAATCTTTATCCGTAACTTTGCCTATATTTCACGAAAGTTTCCTTCTGACCTCAGGTTTTTTCCCTAAAGCGAAGAAATATCTGCGCCGCCACCCTGTGAATTCCTGATTGGAATATATCTATTTTACGGAAATTGGTCAACCGAAACCTTCAGAATGGAAGATTCAAAGAAGCGGGCTGGTTGTTACAATTACAGAGAGCTATGAGGGCGGGGATTGCGTGTGAATAAGCCGTTTAAGCCCACCAATAAAACAGGTCAAGATTAGACGGCGCATTCTGCCCTTCATTCTCTCATCTCTAAAAATCTCTCCTCAATATCCCCCGGGATTGACAAGATCAATCATGACATACCCTAATCTTGGGAGATCCCTGTGCTCGAAGGGAAGAGGCAGTTTATATTTATACGGATCCGGAATCCCCGACTCGAATGTAAACGGAAAAACCGCTATGTTGCTTTCGTTACCCGTTTTGTCGAGAATGGAAACCTTTAAGGTAATGCTTGTCCACTCGCTGATATATCCAGCTTTTGAACTGTAGGTATTCCATTGAACATATCCTCGAAAGTGCTTCCGAAATTGCGGCTTGAGGTAGATCCAATCGGTGGGGTAACGACCTTGGCCGGGCCCATCCGCCACTAAGGCGATTCTAAGCATATTTTCATCGGGATCGTCTGCCTCGATGTAAATTCTCCAGATATACCCGTAATATCCCTTCTCGACCGCAAAGGCATGGGTAATCACGGGTGCTCTCGTCTCTGATTTAGGTTGCGCCCATCCTGAAGACGCCATGAGGAGAACCAATAACAATGCACCGACAAAGTAAAGATTATTTTGATTCATGCTCGCTCCTTAAACTAAAATTAAGAACTCAAAGTCTCAATTTCAAGGTAGTAAAAGGCGCTAAGATTGGGGGCAAACGAAGAGAGGTCGGGCTATCCATTTTGAAATAAGGCTAAGACCTTCTCCCACTCTTCACTTTGAGGTAACTCGATTAAGTTGACGATGAGGAATGAAAATTTGCACAAAAAAAGCAGAGCCAATTCTGACTCTGCTCTGCTCCTGCTCACTCAATCCTTAATTTAAACAAGATTTGTCTAAGTTCTTAGGTTCTATGTTTTCCCAGTCCCCCTTGCATAATCCACCATACCTTCAAAGTCAACGACAACCACGGACTCATCTCCAACCACCCAGGCGTCGTGCCCTGTCGGCAGCACGGGGACATCCACTGCTTGTACTCTATTTCGGTACCATCATCCATCCTTACCCTCAAAGTTCCGGATACGTGATACTGGAAATGAGGAAAGTGGTTCTGGAGTCGAATCTTTATCCTTGACTTTGCCGATATTTCACGAACATTTCCTTCTGACCCGAGGCTTTTTCCCCCTGAAAACGAAGAAATATCTGCGTTGGCGCCCTGTTGATTCTTGATTGGAGAATACAAATTTTATGAGAGTTGGTCAACCGAAACTTTCAGAAAGGAAGATTCAAAGAACTGGGCTGTTTGTTTCACCTCGATTTCGCCAGGTATACCTTAGAACTTATTCTTGTCATCTCATCCACTTTACTCAGAGTTAAGGCTCGAGGGTAATAGTGTCAGTTAAGAGTCTGCTTAACTGTATATGCCCTTAAAGTTTCAAAACCTTTCTGGCGATGTTGACCCTCTGAATTTCTGAGGTCCCTTCCAGAATCTCCTCAAATTTTACCTCACGCCAGTAACGGGAGATCGGATATTCATCCATCAATCCGTATGCTCCATGGATTTGGACCCCCCTGTCAGCACATCGTTTGGCTGTCTCCGATGCAAAAATCTTTGCAAAAGTGGAAGTGGCAAAATAGTTCTCATCCTGATCTTTTTGCCAGGCAGCTTTATAAACCATCAATCTTGCTAATTCGATCTCCATCAACATGTCCGCCAACTTAAATCGAATGGCTTGAAATTCACCGATGTTTCTGCCAAATTGCTTTCTTTCCTTCGCATAAGCCAATGAAACATCTAAGATGGCCTGAGCCAATCCCACAGAATGGGCAGCAAACCCAATTCGACTGGTCTGGAGAGCCATCAGAAATTGGGAGATTCCTTTATCGGGGTTCCCCAAAATATTTTCTTTTGGAATACGGCAGTCATCAAAAATCAGCTCCCTAGTCTCTGAGGACCGATATCCCATCTTTTTATACTTCTGCCCAAAATTGTAACCGCCCACCCCTGTCGGGATGATGAAATTGGAAGCCTTCTTCTTTCCTTTCTCTCCCACCCCGGTCACGGCGGCAATGATTACCAGACTATTATGCCTAAGTCCTGCATTGGTGATGAATTGTTTGGTTCCGTTGATAACCCATTCATCTTCCTCCAAGACCGCTCTCGTCTGAATAGCACTGGTATCTGAACCCGCCTGAGGCTCCGTCAAACCAAATGCCCCAATCTTTTCCCCTGTGGCCAATGGCATGAGCCATTTCTTTTTCTGCTCCTCTGTTCCGAAGGTGCAGAGGAGATTCATCGCGAGCGTGACAGAATCTAAAAGGGAGTTTCCCAAGGAGGCATCTCCTCGACTGATCTCCTCGATGGCGATGATCATGGAAAGCCAATCTAATCCCCATCCTCCGCATTCCTGAGGAAAGGGAATGCCGCAAATCCCCAAATCGCCCATTTTTTTCCATACACCATAAGGGAATTGACCGGTTTTATCCAGCTCCTCTGCGATGGGCATAATTTCTTTTTTAGCAAAATTCCTGCACAAATCCTTGACCATCACTTGTTCAGCGGAAAGGTTAAAATCCATATGTTCTTCTCCTTACATGGAAAATAGGTTTTGCCAAATCATTAATTCAAATCCGAGGGGATAAAATGATCGGGAGGAGTTAATGCATCCTGGGGACGGTCCTTATATTCTGATCGAAGCTCCCCGCCCACGGGGCGGGGCTTCCCGGCATTGTATAATATCATTCATATTGTGCCCCTTAACCCCGCCTATCCCGCAGGGAGCGGGACGGGGCACGTTCCGGCCAATGACAATTAGATACAAACTTTTTTATTGATCTCGCCATTTCCGATTATGAGTGTTAGAGGGCAAATCTTCATCCTTGACTTTCCCCATATTTCACGAACATTTCCTTCTGACCCCAGGTTTTTTCCCCTGAAAACGAAGAAATATCTACACCGCCACCCTGCGGATACTTGATGGGAATATACATATTCTATGAAAATTGGTCACCGAAACTTTCAGGAAAAGGAATAAAAGAAGCGATTTGTTTGTTACACGTAATGTTCAACTCAGCATAGTTTGTGAAGCCAACCGCTATAAAGATGTTTTTTGACAAAGAGTTGTCGATAGGATTTGGGGTTACCCATTTGTTCCCCATTTGTTACAAGGGGTCATTTAGTCACTGACTCCCGTCCGTCGCTGCAAGTCTTTTTAAAATCTCTTTTATCATGCCGTTTCTGTCCTTCCGGATTTCTCCTGCAAGCCGATGAACACGTTCCGGAATTTCGAAATATTCGTTACCCCATAAGATGATTTCAAAGAGGATAGGCATGAGATCGATCCCCTTGGGAGTTAATTGGTAAAGGTTTTTTGCCTTATTTCCGGGAAAGGCTCTTTTTTCGACGATCCCGTTCTTTTCCAGAGTGAGTAGACGATCGGCAAGGATATTCGTCGCGATCTTTTCTTCGGATTGCAAAAACTCGCCGTACGTTCTTTTTCCTTTGAACATCAGGTCCCGTATGATCAGCAGTGTCCACTTATCGCCCAAGATGTCGAGAGTGGTACTGATAGGACACGTCGATCTCCTGGTGAGTTTCTTCATACTTAAAGAATATACGAATTACTTGCATAAAACAAGTAGATGTTTTATATTACTTGCAATTCGCAAGTATGTCGCCGGGAGAACTCATGGTCATAAAGCCGGATATGTGCTTCAGAAAATTGATTGTCAGAAGGAGGAGTTATGGTTATGGAAAACAAAATACGGGAAAAGGCTCTGAAACTTGGATACGAGGACTGCGGTATTATTAGAGTCGGCGCCTTGGCCGGTTATCGCGAAAAGCTGGAGGAGCGCATCTCGCGGATACCCATGGGAGAGAAAATATATGGGCGCTATAGGAGTTATGCGGACCCCTCGGCGGATAATCCCGAGATAAAATCCATCATCGTCGCTATCGTTCCTACCTACAGGTACAACGTGCCCGGCGAATTCGATGGCGTCTACGGCAAGGCCTACATGTTCGATGGCAGAACGGACGAACAGGCGCCCTTTTTCAGCAAACGCAGGGAATTCTCCACGTTTCTCGAAAGCCTCGGTCTTACATGCATGTTGGGCAGCAGTTTTGGAATCCCGGCGCCAGCCCGCTGGGCAGCGTATCAGGCAGGGCTCGGCATCATCCGCCAGAATAATTTCTTCTACACCAAAAACGGGTCATATAATCACATAGAGATGTTCGCAGTAGATCGGGAGCTCGAACTCATTCGCGACGTGAAACTCAAAGAGTGCTCGAAAGACTGCAACAAATGCATCGGAGCCTGCCCTACCCATACGCTGAGCGCACCCTATACCATGTCGATGATCGGGTGTGCTAGCTTTCAGACTTCCATCTCGGCGAATACGGGAATGGCCGTACCATCTCCTGAGATGACGGAGCAAATAGGTTGCAGGCTGTACGGCTGCGACGTTTGCCAGGACGTATGCCCCTTTAATAAGGGCAAATGGACAGGCGGTGAGGACTTCCCGGGGCTTGAGGCGCTGGCGCCGTCAATGCGCCCGGAAAGTATCATGGAGATGAGCTATGATGAGATCGGCCGCACGTTGGCTCCCAAATATTGGTACATAAAGCCGGAAAACCTCTGGAAATGGAAACTGAACGCGCTGACCGTCATGATGAATGGCTACAGCGAGAAATATGAAGCGCCAATAAAGCTCGGGCTTGAAGACCCCAACGAAACTGTGCGCGACTTCACGCGCGGCATCTGCTCGAAGCTGGGAATATCGTTTTAAGGCGTGTATTCTTCTCTCTCCACGATCCTGTTCCGTTTTTGTATTAAACGGAAAAGGGTCCGGGTCGAACCTTCTTATATTTCACAACAGTCTTCTTCTGTGCGCAGGGTTTTTTCCTGAAAATGAAGAAACATTTGCACCGCCACCCTGTTGATTCTTGATTGGAATATACAAATTTTGCGAAAATTGGTCAGCCGAAACAACTAAAGCTGCACGACCCTTTGCATCGTCCTGTATTATTTGGTTGGTTGGACTGTTTTTGCCAAAGATATTGGAGAACCCTTCATCTGTTTCCTATCGTTACCGTCAAAATAACTTCCAGTAAGCAAATCTTGGAACATTTCCAAACGGGCCGAGTAAAAAACATGCCCCTTAGACAGAAAAACGAGATAAACTATTTTCCCTGAGACAACCCCTTTAATATCATAATCACCAATGGCTCCACTTACCTTACCTTGTTCTTGGCGTAGGTAGCCTTCGCCCCAAGTGAAGAAACCACTCCCTTGTACATCGTGCCATCTTCCAGTAACGTCTATTTCCGATGGCTTACCACCTGATATTGTATTGAGCCAAGGATCAATTTGCAGAGGGTCGGACTGCTTATTCTCTAAATCTGGCTGTACATAATATTCTCTTTTATTTATTAGCTTTCCATTCTTATCGAAAGTTATATCTACACACATTGTATATGGCTGGTAACTAAACGATCTCCGCCCAGTAAAATAATAGTAGTAAATAGTTTTATCATCTACTATTTCTTTCTTTGCTGGTGGCCCGTACTTCTGTTCGACTCTGGCTTGGTTCCATTCTGCACATCCCGATAAAAGACTTATCAAAATCACTGTGATAATCGCTGTCAGTCGCACTGAGAACCTTTTTTCCATAAGTCACCCCCAAAAAAGCAGAAAAGATCGAGGAGGATATATTTTGTGATAAGAGGCCATTTGTACTCAAAGTGAAGAAAGATCGACGTCGCCACCCTGTCTGGATTGTCGATTGATGATTGTTGTTTGGAATATACAAATTCTGTAAAAATTGGTCAACCGAAACTTTCAGAATGGAAGATTCAAAGAAGTGGGCTGTTTGTTACACCTCGTGTCTTTACTCTAAGTGGGTCAGAGAAATAGAATTCGAACCCAACCTTAATTTCTCTAACGCCATTCTACCGCCGGTGGATTCCTCAGTGGCATCCGCACAAACTTGAGTTTGGGGTATCCGACCATCAGGACTCCGAAGCACTTGTGACCTTCCGGTAAGTTCAGGGCTTCCACCAAAGGTGGATAAAAAATTGTTGCGGTCATCACATATCCCGCCCAGGTTGTCCCCAGGCCCAAAGGCAGTGCAATCAATTCTGCGTAGGCGAGGGCTAAGACGCAATCCACCTGGGCCAACCGAGCGTTTTCAGCCGCATGAGCGATAATGAGGTGCGGGGCATTGCGGCATATTGGATCTTTTCCCCCATCCCATAATGCAACCACCCGATCGAAATGAAACGTTTTAGCCAAAGCCGGGGCCTCTTTGATTGTCACACGCATCCAATCCACGACCAAGCCTGAAAGGCGCCTTACCTCTGTCTTATCCTCAATTACCAAAAAATGAACCGGTCGGGCATTGTGTGCGGACGGAGCATAGCCTGATACTTGAATGAGTTTGTTTAGCTTGTCACGTTCAACAGGGTCGTCCTTGTAATTTCGAATGGAGCGTCTTGATCGAAGAAACTGTTCAGCTTGCTCCAGATCGATGAGCAGCTCTTTCCTGATTTGAGGACAATCTTCGGGCCTCATGGTATGAAGTGCCAGTGCCCCAGAGGGACATACAGCCACACAGTGACCACAGTTGATGCATAACTCTTCGGCATCAGCTATCAGGGTTGGCACCGAGTCCTGCTTCCCCCATCTCGATCAGTCTCCGGCCACAAGCCTCCACACAGATCCCGTCCCGGTTGCACTTCTCTGGGTCAACATAAAAAAGCATTTCATCCTCCGTTTGATGCGAGTTCTTAATGGTGAAAACGAAGAAATATCTGCACCGCCACCCTGGGGATTCTTGATTGGAATATATCTATTTTATGAAAATGGGTCAACCGAAACTTTCAGAAAGAATGAATCAAAGAAGCGGGCTGTTTGTAACACCACATAGAGTGAAGATTGGTTATTAAAGGTATTGAAGATTTACAATTGGAAAAGATACTAGAATGTATACAGGGGGTGGTAAAATGGATCCAACGTGTATTCTCCGCAGTCGATGAATCTTTTGCAAAGAAGTAATCAGCGTATTGAAACGAAAATGTCCGGTATTTGTCAACGAAGACTGAATAGTTCTTTCATGCAGGACCAAGCTTCTGGTGAAGACCAATCCCTTTGTCCTATAATCTTTCCTACCAATATCCCTTCTTGATCGACTAGAAATATTTGAGGAACCCAACCCCTTACTCCATATTGGTCCATCGTCTTTTCCTTCAAGAGTAAGAGGACGGGAAGGGTGATCTTGTTTTGATCGATGATCTTTTGAGCGGCTGTCTTTCTTTCTCCATCAATGGTAATAAAAAGGAAAACTAACTTATCTCTTTTACCTTGGGAGAATTTTTCAAGAGCTAACAGCTCTTCTCTGCAAGATTGTCACCAGGTGGCCCAAAATACGATGAGAACAGGTTTCCCTCTAAAGTCACTAAGAGAAATTTGTTTTCCATCCAGCAACTCCTTGAGTGAAAAAGCAGGAGCTTCTTTCTTTTCCTGAGATCTCTGAACACCAAAAGAATTACAGGACGGACATTCCGGTGGAGAGGGAGAAGCAGCCCTTACGATCTGAAGGCAAGGGATGAGCATAATAGTCATTCCTATCACGATTGAAAGCGAAAGAACGATTCTTTTTTTCATCTCCACCTCCCCAAACTATCTCCTTCTCTTATGAAGAGTTGCGGCTCCTTTGGCACCCCAAAGGTAAAACCATCCATCAAGTTTCGATTCACCCTCGATAATGGAACGTTTCGATTCACTTTCAACGAGGGAAAATTCAGCGAAATTCCCTCCTCGACCCCTAATAATGAGGCCACCTTTATCCGTAACGGTACCAGTATCAAAGTAGCTCTCCCACTCGCTGCCTTCGAACCCACCCGGAAAGATATTGGCTGCCTCTCTGGGGATATTTTGAATGGATACCTTCCCTTTTAATGGAAGGGAGTTATTGTAAATGTCTAGGGTCGCCGTAGTGCGAATACGTTCCGCAAAAATGGCCGAACCTTCCCATCTCCCTTCCAAAATCGACAAATTGTTTTTTGTGAGGATTGTTGTAGTTGTTGGAACTGTGACACACCCCGCTATAATTCCCTCCACCAAGAGTAGTAGCACAGCAATTAAACAAGGAATTGTTTTCATACTTATTCTCCCTCTTCTTTCAATATTGCCATTCTACTTGCCATTGTAGTAAATCTCATAACCGATGTCCATTAGCTTTTTGTCCAATAGGAGTATCGAAGAAGATTCAAGGAAGAAACATTATGAAGAAGAATAAATAGAGGGAGGTTGCTGGAAAATTATTACTTTACAGACGTAGTATCGCTCCGCGCAGTTATTGAAAGCGAATCTTTACTCTTCACTTTGCCTATATTTCACGAAGGTTTCCTTCTGACCCCAGGCTTTCTTCCTGAAAACGAAGAAATATCTACACCGCCACCCTGCGGATTCCTGATTGGAATATATCTATTTTATGAAAATTGGTGAACCGAAACTTTCAGAAAGAACGGGTCAAAGAGGTGGGCTGTTTGTTACACCAAAGCGATTTCTTGACTCGATCCTCCGTTCACCATATGAATCTTAATCTTTCTCTCCATGTCTTTGGCAGAAGATTCCCCACAGCTTTCCAGTGACGGACCTCAGAAGGCGCGCACATCACGACCGCCGCAAAGAATATCATTGGAAGGTCAAGGAAGATGGTTACAGAGGCCAATGTGTCTCCGAACGCTCCAAAACAACCGCAATCAACGCTACGCCCTTGTAAAAACACAATGGCCTTGGCAATGAAAAAAGATAAGCTCAGCAGGCCAATCCCCAAAGCCGATAATCGGGTTAACACTCCGAAAAGTAAACCTAATCCACACAGCAGTTCAATGAAAGGCAAGGCCAGCCCAAAAGGACGGGCTAAATAGAAGGGCAGGATAACAAAGAAGTAAACGGCCTGCACCGAGTAACGCTCAATATCAACCATTTTCCCAAAGGCCGCTACAAGAAAAGAAACTGCCAATATCAAGCGAAAGCAGAGAACAACGGTTTTTGCGGTTTTCTTACGTGAATTTTGAATCATATTCATCTCCTCGCCCTATTTCCTGTCGCTATTAGAAAATCAAGCGATTGGGCATCAATATTGAATTGGGAAAGAATTTGGGTATAGGTCTACACTTTTCACTGGGCTACGGGATCGAATCTTTATCCTCAATTTTGCCTATATTTCACGAAAGTTTTCTTCTGAAAACAAAGAAATATTTACACCGCCACCCTGCGTTGATTGTCGATTGCTGATCGAAGATTGTTGATTCTTGATTGGAGTATATCTATTCTATGGAAATTGGTCAACCGGAACTTTCGGAAATAAAGAGTCAAGAAGTGGGCTGTTTGGACTTTCTAGTGATTCCTTTTTGGTCTTTTTCTCTTTCTGGAAAAATACCGATTCAATCATCTTTTGTGCAGCTATCACACCAGTAAAATTCATAAGCTTCCAGAGTCGCATTTTTACAGCACTAAACAGGTAAAGCATGTCATCCAAAGGAGAAGAAAGACTTCTTAGAAGATTTCTCAACTTAGTCCCATCTTCTGGAGAGATATCGACAAATTTTACCCCATACGGATAATAAGCGCCGTCCTTACTCAAATCACTATCCTTCCAAGCCACCTTAACCACCGCTTTAATTGTATCCAATTCAGAACCTAAAGAAAAAAAGAGTTTCAAACTTAGATATTGATTTACATCCATTTCTTCGGGGAAATAAATCAGAAACCCACCCTCGCTGATATTGCCAGTGTGAGCAATGGATGATCTGATTTGAGAATATTCTATCGGCAGATGGACATCAAACCTCGGATATCTTCTGTTCTCTGAGTCAATAGCTTCAATCCGTGGCGTGGTATCTTGTTCCCTTGTTTCCATTTGTTTTCGTCCTGTCCAAATTCGGGTTTAAGAAACTTCCTATTTGGCAGAGCACCCCCTTATTTCTCTTGTTCTCCCGATAAACTGCTCACAAATGAAGATTGTTCGCAATTAGTATACCAAGAATTAGGTTATATTCTTTCATTCGTACAACTACTTAGAATTATAAGTTTTCTCTCAAAATCGGCTGCATATAGTCCAAAGGCAAGTGTATGCATTACCCTACGATGAGCTGCACAATTTCGTTCACAGAGACGGGATCAACTCCTCGGTGAAATTATGGGAGTTTCCTCAAAGAAGTGTAATTTCTGGACTGTCTTCATGGAGAGTAAGGCAAAGCCATTTAGAGGAATATAGAAAAGCATTTGGGGTCGAATTTCTATTCTCGACTCTGCCTATATTTCACGAAAGTTTCCCTCTGACTCCTGGCTTTCTTTCCATGAAAGCGAAGAAGTATCTGCGCCGCCACCCTGATGATCGTTGATTGGAGTATATAAATTTTATGAAAATTGATCAATTGAAACTTTCATCAGAACATCTTGACAATATACAAGGTTTGTATATATACTTTATCAAAAGGGAGGTATTGAAGATGAAGTCAAGTACGGTGAATATCTCTTTCAGCGATGACCTCCTGAAGAAGATAGATCAAACGGCACGAGAAGAGTCTCGATCACGGTCGGAACTCATTCGGGAGGCGGCGCGAGGATACATTGATCGAAAGCGTCGGTGGAAGCAGATATTTGATTTCGGCAAAATCAACGCCGCCAAGAAAGGGATTGCCGAGGCCGATATCGAGACTGAAATTGCTGCCTACCGCAGAGAGAAAAAGAAATAGATGCTCAAGGTCGTTTTGGATACGAATGTCCTGATCTCGGCCATTCTCTTCGGAGGTAAACCCAGAAAGATTTTGGAGAAAGCCATCCGTGGGGAGATACGATTGTGTCTATCAGAACCAATGCTGGAAGAACTCAGTGGGGTTTTGCGAAGGTCGAAATTTGACTACTCTCCTGAGATGATCCAATTCATCCTCACGGAACTGATGGGTATTGCAGATTTCGTGAATCCATCGGAGACCATTCACGTAGTATTGGAAGATCCCGAGGACAACAAGATCCTGGAATGCGCGGTAGAAGCCAAAGCGAATTATATCATTACTGGAGATTCTCACCTTCTGAAGCTAAGCAGGTACCTCCATATAGAAGTCCTGAATGCGGCTGCTTTTTTAGAAAAAACCGAGGCGTGATCATGATCAAGAACGGTATGCGTCCTATTCATCCAGGCGAGATATTGCGTGAGGATTACATGGTGCCGCTGGGGCTGTCAGCCGTCGCTTTGGCCCACGCGTTGGGTGTGACGCCCGCCCGCATCAACGACATTGTGCGGGAACGGCGCGGCATCACAGCGGATACGGCGTTACGTCTGGCGCGGTACTTCGGAACGGATGCGCAATCGTGGATTAACCTGCAGACCGCATGCGATCTCCGCGTGGCTTCGCCGACACCCTCAGGATTGACGATTGATGATTGTTGATTGGAGTATATAAATTTTAGGAAATCAAGGGGACATTGGTTCTAAAACAACTTGTGACATATCAATCAGGGATTTGGGGTTGAACCTTTATCCTTGACTTTGATAGTGGACGCCTGACACCTTATCTCCCCCTTCTCGAATAAGAGGTTGAGCAGAAAACGCAGTGGACAAAAGAATCATACTGCCTCTTGTTTACGCTTTTACTGCTTCCTGATTACAAGTTTGGTTGCTTCCAAGCAGGCGGTATTCGGATTTCTTTCAAACAATTCCGACAATATCGAAGCATTTTCCTCTTTTGTCTTTTCGTTCGCTTGTAAAGCCTTGAGCCAATTTGACTCAAGTTCTTGCAGATTGCTCCCAAAACCTTCTTCCCATGGCCGTTTCCGACCGGAAAGCTCATAAAACCGCTTCATCTTGTTGACACCATATGTCAAAATTATATAGTTGCCAAAGGAACCTGCTTCGGCATAGGTTTTTGATTGTTTGGCTCTATCAACAACCATAGGAAAGCCTTCCCCTGTGTCTTTCTGCCCCCATGATACATGATCTGGCCCCAATTCAGTGAGGGGAATAAACGACTTCATCTTCAAGAACGCCCGTACCCAGTCGTCGCTATAGAATCCACACCCAGGATGCGATAGAAGATTGCCGACTTTTTCCTCGGTAGGGACACCCATCATATTGCGAATCAATTTATCCTCATGGGAAAATATTGCGCTTGTAAGTTTGTGTGCCATATCTTGTGGTGCTCGTTCGGAACCGAAAACCCGAACGATACGTATACGCCGGCCATCCCCTTTTCCCCAATAGAAGACACTGACATAATAGTCACGCCTACGTGGTACATCGAAAACGACCCGTATCTTTCCTAATTGACTTATTCCGGAATCGGCAGACCAGAACTCGAGGACTTTATTTAGTGTTTCTTGTGCATGGTTGGCTAATTGTCTTAGCCGCGCATCTGAAAGATTACCTGTGTTGTCGCTGACTATGAGTTGAGGAGTTTCCAATATCAAGTTAGACGCCTGAGACAGGGCCGATGTTAGTAGTCCGGCCACAAAAATCGACAACATTGTCGCTATTCTCATGATCGCTTCCTCCCCATATTCAATTTTTCATCCTCGAATGTCTTGCGCACGGCAGTTATTCAGATGATAAGAATGCTTAATATGGGGTCGAATCTTATGGGCTTCGCCTATACTTCACCAAAGTTTCCTTCTCACCCCGGCTTTTTTCCCCTGAAAGCGAAGGAACATCTGCACCGCCACCCATTTCATTGACAATTGATGATTGTTGATTGGAATATTACAAATTTTGTGGGAGTTGGTCAACCGAAACTTACAGGGCAAAGGTTGAGTGCTTGCTAAAAATCCGCACATTTCCTATACTCAACGAAAGAAGAATTCGAACACAGGGGGTAACGAGTGAGCAGGCTTAAGGAGTTGCGTACGCCGATTTTCTGGGCGGAAGGCCATCCGGGCAAACTCAACCGGGAGAGGTGGGTCATCGAGGTGAGCGGTCTCTGCGCGAATCCGAAAGAATTTACCTGGCAGGAACTGATCGCATTACCGAAATCGATTGCCGACGCACGCCTGACGAGTGTCACCAGATTCTCAGTGCGAGGGAGGTGGGGCGGCGTGAAGGTTGCCGATTTACTCGAAGCGGTCCAGGCTGACTCGGGAAGCCATTATGTCCGTTTCTGGTCTTACAGGATGGTATACGATACCACCCTTCCTATGGATGTGGCCCTTCGTGAGAGAACGCTTCTCGCTTACGAGTTCGACGACGAATATCTCGAAGAAGATTACGGAGGCCCTGTCAGGGGATTTTGCCCTTATCTGTGGGGCTACAAGTCAGCGAAGAGTGTTGTTAAGGTCGAATTGCTGGACCGTTATATATCCGGATTCTGGGAACAGCGGGGATATCCCGACGATGCCCTCATTACGGCCGGAAAAGTCCGTGACATGAACCAAGGCGGTCGCCTCAGGTCTATTCCAAACGGGGAAGTGATACGATTTCTTGATGAATAGGTTTTCCTTGGAGAAAGGGTCCGCTGTCGAATTTTATTCTTCTTATTCCGGTTTTCCCACGTACGTCTGGACGGATGACGCCAGCCGCCCCCGTACCTGCCACCATATGGCCAGACCCAGCGGCACCACCGCCGCAGCCGCCGCTGCGAGCCCCATGATCCCATAACCGCCCGCAGCATACACCACCCCGCTCCCGATCTGGCTGGCTCCCGAGGACAGGTTCAAGAGCAAGTCATTGAATCCCTGGGTCTTCGCCCTTTCCCCGGGCGAGAGTTGATCTGCCAGCAGGGTGGAGCCGGCCACATAAGCGAAGTTCCAGCCCAGCCCCAGGAGGAAGAGGGCGACTACCAGCGGCAGGAGATTGACGGAAGGCGCCGCCATCAGGCAGGAAAGGATCATGACTGTCGAGCCCAGGATCATGACCGGGCCTCGCCCCCGCCGGTCGGCCATCCTCCCGGAGAGGACGGAGAAAGCGTACATCCCGAAAGTGTGGGCGGAGATCACCAGCGACACGGCGGTCAAAGGGTGCTGGTGAACCTTCATATGAACCGACGTGATGGACATGGGCACCACCATCACCATCTGGGCAAAAGCCATGGTGACCATGGCCACGATCACGCCCGGCTGCCGAACGATCTCCGCGAGGGAACGGGTCGCCTCCCGGGGGATCGACGCGGGATGGATCCGGGCGAGCTCCCGCCCGACATCGCGGGGGTCCGGCTTCAGTCCACTGAAGATCAGGATCGCCGCCACAACCAGGACGGCGCCACCGACGATGTAAGCCCCCGCCAATTCCGGGTACCCGGCCCACGTCGCCAGCTGCCCCATCGGGCCCACCAGGAGCGGCCCGAAGATGGCACCCACCGTACTCCCCAGTACCACGTTCGAAATGGCCCGGCCCCGCTTCGCCGGCAGATAAACCTCGGCGGCGGCAAAGCGACCCAGGTCCACGGCCGACCTGGCCATGCCTACCAGGACGAGTCCGAACAGGAAGAAGGGGAAGGAACGATCGACCACCGCGGCGACCGCGATGACGGATCCGACAACCCCGACCACCTGTCCCAGTGCCAGCCCCAGTCGCCGTCCGATCCGCTCCATGGTGAAGCCCCAGACCATCGCCCCGCAGGCCTGTCCTACCACATAGAGGCCGCCGGGCACCCCGGCCATGGCCTGTTTTCCACTCAGGTCAACGCCGACCAGGGCGTTGACGGTAAAGGCGGCGATGAAGCCAGCGGAGCTGAGGCTCTGGGACAGGAAGAGTACGATAGTAATCTTCCTGGCGATGCGGTCGTAATCCTTCATCTTCATGAATGTGCTTTGGGGTCGAAATATCTGCGTTGGCACCCTGTTGATTCTTGATTGGAGAATACAAATTTTATGAGACTTGGTCAACCGAAACTTTCAGAACGAAAGGGAAGGGCAGTAGCAGGTTGACTTTGTCGCTGATGATTATCGAAGGAAATAAATAAAAAAGGCAGAGCCTCATTGACCCTGCCTCTTCCGCTTTCAATCCTATCCTTTTGAACTGAAAGGCAGGAGCAGATGAGATACATGCTTCGATGTGTGATGGATGGTATGTACCGTTTCCTTCGGGTTAGGCAAATGGCTCCAAACCGGCCATGCAAGAGTCATGTCCAGGCCATCCTTTTGCATTGGATAATCGCAACCCCAGACTTCCAGCTTGATTTTGTGCCCCGCCTTAAAGAGGTAAGCGATGGGTCGAATGGCAATGGCATATTCATTTATCTCTCCTGGGACGACAGGCACAGAACGCCTGTGAGGATGGTAGGGCTGCCAAAACTTCGATTTATCCTTATCAAGTTCTCGATGAGATGCTTTCAGCCAACCTCTGCTTAATACAAACTCGGAGCCATCAGGTCTCACGTCTTTCAGTTTGACTATCCAATTTGCGTCGTCGGAACTGATCGAAGCGTAGAGGGTTAGCGCAATAGGGCCGACGACTTCTGTATCTTTCGTCAATGCCTCGGTAGCATATTCAAGGTACTTGGGCGGAGGATTCATGGGATAGATATTGTTAACAACAGGGAAAAGGGGTTTATAATCGAAGCTGTCAGAGGACTCTTCAGTGCTGGGCGGAGCCTCACTGAGAAGGTTGTTGGCACTCAGGTAATACCTAGCCCACTTCGCGTTCTTGGGCGGCCACTCATCATAATGCCGCCACTCATCGGCAACCGTAACCCATACGCGAATCGGCGGTTCGTCCATGATCCCGGTATCAATCCCTTTTAGCCAGTAGTCATACCATCTCAGGATATCCTCATGGTATTCGTAGAACGGCCTCTCAGGAACTTTAGGACGGATCACGAGTTTCTTGGGTGCTTTTATCCCCTCCCACGCGTTAAAAGCCCCCGGCAGATGCATCGCGACGGGATAGTGCTGCATCTCTGAACCCAGGTAGGTTGGCACCTTGATTTTTCCCAATTTCGTATGCGCTGACCTTTCCCAGTAGAATGGGCCATCGAAGGGATGGAGCATAAAGTCGAAAGTCCCGGGGTCATGGTTAGGAGCGATCAGCGTGCCGTAAAGATAGGGACTTTTGTTGAAGGGCTCGGTATTTTTCATTTTTTCTACGAGACGCTTCAACTTGTCCTTGCTATACATTTTTTCCGATGCCGGCTTAGCGTTATTATCATAGATATTATTCCGCAGCGTACGGGTCCATGTCGGGGAAAAGATTCCCCCGTGATAAACGGTATCCCGGTACAGATCCGTCCAGCCGTCGTGGGGATTGATGGCCTTCAAGTGAGGAGGGCGTTGAGCTGCTACCAGATATTGAATGATCGCAAACCAGGATATTCCAATCATGCCCACCTTACCGTCGCACCACGGCTGCTTGGCAATCCACTCCACGAGGTCATAGCCATCCTCCTGTTGCTCCTTGGCAAACCAGGTCCGAAACTCCCCGCCTGACTGGCCTGTCCCCCGATGATCCGCAATAATGTGCGCGTATCCCCTGGTTACCCAAAATTCACTATCCCCCGCCTCTATGTGAGCCATCTCCGAAGTGAACCCGTGACCTTTTGGTAACTTAAGGGCTTGAACATCCTTACTGTACGGGCACATGCTCAAGAGTGCAGGGAATTTCCCTTTTGAATCGGGACGACGAACATCGACAGCTACCTTCACACCGTCCCGCATCTTAACGTAAACATTCTTTTCAGTCTTGACTTTGTGGACAGGCTTTGATCCTTCCTTTGCTTCCATGGCTCGTTCCTCCTTTCGCCTGCTGTGTGGGTGCGGAGGATACGCCGACAACAGCGGCTTGGTAGCGCTGATCTATTTCCTATCTGCTCCAGGCTGGTCTGGGGTAAACAAAAGGTGTTGTGGCTATGCTCTTGGGCCACACGAGTTCTACCCTGCCACCCTTCGTCTGGACAGCAAAACAGAAAGGAGGGGGCAATCCTCTCTTGTCGAAGGTAATTCCTTTTCCGTAAGGCAAATCGAATTTATTTAACCTCAGATAATCCCTTATCTTCGTATTGTCCAATGTCCCCGCCCCCTGCACGGCCAACTCCAGTGTCTTCATCCAGCTGTAGGCAAAGCCAAAAAAAAGCGGGCCTGCCGGGATTCCCAGCTTCGCTTTTGCGCCTTCATTGATTTCACGGTTACCGGCAAACGGGAGACGATCATGCCAGAACGCGCTGTTGACCACATGGTTGCCGTCCTCGCCCAGCTCCTTCATCCAGGCGGGGACAATGGAGGCCAATTGCTGGAAGACGAGTTTGGGATTGTAATTCAAAGCCTTGGCGGCTCTCATGATCATGACGGCATCATCAAAAAAACTAAGGCAACAGAGGATCTCAGCTCCTTTGCTTTTGGCCTTGCTTACCAAAGGAGTGGCATCGCCCAAGGGGAGATTATACATCTCATCGACCACCACCGGTATCCCTCGTTCTTCCATTGCCTTGATGATGTTCCCTTTCGCGGATAAACCCATCACGTTATTCGCCGTCAACAGGGCGATCGATTTCGGCCATTCCGGCCTGGGAATCAGGTCGTCAAGAACCCCGTTTAAGGACAAATAGATCCAGTCGCTCATGAGAGGCGGGCTGGCAAAGCTGTAAGTAAAACCCTGTTCAAACGATTTCATGTGGGCGCCCATTCCAATAAAGACCTTCTTATACTTCTCCACGAGAGGCATCAACGCGACATTCGACGTTCCAGGATAGCCTCCGAAAACCAGGTCCACCGTATCGATGGTGATAGCCCTCTCATAGTAAGTGACCGCTTCCTCCGTCGTGCCCTGGTCGGGATAGACGGTCATTTTTACAGGACGCCCCAAAAGCCCTCCCCTCCGATTGACGTCCTCCACCCAGAAATCATACCCTTGCTTGATCCATCTCGATGTTTCCGTATGTATCCCGGTCGCCGGCAATGACCCTCCTATCTTGATCGGCTGTGCGGATGCCTCTGGATAGCCACAGACCAGGAGAGTCAATAGGGCAAGAATAATTGCTGCAAAAGCGATCTGTCTTCTTTTCATTCCAGCCTCCCTTCTTTTCGTCATCCCGAGAGAAGGTTCTTTCCCCCTTTACAGGGCGGATAGATCATTCTTCCGAGACGGTTGAGTTCTTTTCATCGCCCAAATTCTTTCCAGGAAATTATCCTCCTCCCCCTTCATTCGACTACTGACTCCACTCTGGCCTCGGGTAGACCAGAGGACGGATTTGGGGTCCCAATCTTCATCCAGGACTTTGCCTGTACTAACACGAGCATTTCCTTCTGACCCCAGGTTTCTTTCCCGAAAAACGAAGAAATATCTGCACCGCCACCCTGTGGATTGTTAATTGGAATATATCTATTTTGTGAAAATTGGTCAACCGAAACTTTCAGAAAGAGGGACTCACAGAAGCGGGCTAGTTGTCACACCCAGAAGTCATTATCCAAAGACAACTCTTAGACTCAATAATTACTGGAAGGAGTATTTACGCGGATGCTTGGCCGGGAGGCAAATCGCATTTACTCAACAAACTTGACTATGTTCCATAGGATTAACACATCCCCCGAGATTAACGCTGAATAAATCTTAAAATTACATTGAAAATTATGCCGGGGTATTTCCTTTGCCCCGCTCGTACGACGGGGCAAAGGAATGGGCACCCATATTACATGCTCACTTGATTGGGGACCTATAGCGAGAGGTATCCCAAAATGGTTGTATTTCCTTTGCCCGGGGTTCCGCCTTCAGGGCCATTTCAATGTCTTCTTCGGTAAGCTCCTTACTGGACATCTCTATCTTAAGGTTGTTGAAATCTGCATCCAGCAGGATGGTTTTCGGGGAGCTTTCGACATTGGACCACGGTTTCCATTCAGGCAGACCAGAACCCTCACGGTTGGGATTGCTCGTCTTAGCAAATTGGGCCCAATAGCCCATCATCGCATTTGACAGGGCGACTCGGCCGGGGCGATTTTTTTCATCAAAGGCGACCCCGCCAAGGGATACGGCTTCCGTTCCGAAGACGAAATCGATCTCCATGGCGTGGCAGGCGCCCATCAACAGATTAAAGGGCGAAGGCATCACACTTTTCTTCATCCCCCCGGCTCCCCACAAGAATTGGTAGGCGTAGATGGGGGGCTGGTCAGTATTCGATCTCAGGATTCTTGCCAACTGGTCCACTGCCATTACCTTCCAGCCGTCGCTCTGATATCGGGCGACCAGGTCGTACAGCTCGGTCTTGGCTGGATCCTTAAACAGGGAACCGTCGTTTCGCCAGGGGGTGAATCTCGGATTAAAATTGAGAAATAGTTTCGCCTCCTCTTTGTTCGTTCCCAAGATGATCGGTACTTTGTTGTAGCTTCCAGCCTTCAAGGTACCGTAGAAATCAACAGGGAGCACCGTACCGTCGCCGAAACAGTTGGGAAACATGATCATCCCCATCAGCTTGCCTTCGGGGTACACTTCCAGGAAGTCCTGGGCACTTTTCAACCTTAAGTATTTTTCTATTTCTTTCCCGGACATACTCTGCAGCTTGGCCAGGGCCGTTTTTTCGTCCGGGGCGCCCCCGTCTTTCACAAGTAGTTTCTCGATGACCCCATCCGCATGTCCCGCGCCCTGAGCGGGCGTCGGCCATCCAGCAACCCCGCTTTCAGAAATGGCCCGCTGAAAAAGATTTTTCGCCAGAGGCGAAGCGATAAGGGAAATGACGTTTCTCGCTCCTGCCGACTCCCCCACGATCGTTACATTCTCGGGATCGCCACCGAAACCTTTAATATTGGCCTTCACCCAGTAAAGAGCCTGAATCAGATCCAAGATCGCAAAATTTCCTGAATCGCTTGTCTCGTCACCCTTCTTCCCTGTTCGAAGGGCTGGATGACTGAAGAAGCCCATCGGTCCCAAGCGATAACTGACCGTAACGATGACCATGTTGGATTTGTTGGCGAGGGCGGCCGTATCCGTATAGGAGAGCAGAGGCCACTGGATGCTGTTTCCGCCGCCGTGGATCCAAAAATAAACCGGCAGATTGGCCGCCCTGGTCTTTGGACGCCAGATATTCAGATACAGGCAGTCTTCATTACCCTGGATAACCGCCGGCGTGGCTGGATTACTATCATGGTCAGTATACTGGGGACATATCTCACAAAAACTGACGGTCTTCAAAGGCGTCGAACGTTTTTCGGGTACTTCGGGAGCCTTCCAGCGGAGATCGCCGACAGGGGGCTTAGCATAGGGAATCCCTTTCCAGGACAGGGTATTGGTGGCTCTGTGTTCCGCGCCTATGACGACTCCCTCCGTGGTCTCCTGATCCGGCCGCATTGAATAAACAGCCTTCTCCTGTGCGATCGAGGTGATCACACCCAAAGCAAAGATTAGGGGGAGATTGATGAGTATTATAATTAATCTTCTGGATTTAAGTAGTTGCATGGTTTTACCCTCCGTTCTTTTAAAGGCTGGCCCGCATTTTTACCCACCCTCTTATTTTCAATCTCGAAATAGCGGTTATTTTTCTATTTATGAATGACTCATTCAAAGAAGGGGCCTCCGAGGGGATACAACTATCGCGCGGAGGCCTCTTGTACGGGCATCTTTTGGGAACTCCTTCTCATACGACACTCCAGAAGGTTGGAGGTTAAGTTGTAAGGTTAATTAGGTCCAGGTGGGCAATACTATAAATAGAACGTACTCTCATGTGCACAGACAGTCAAGGGGAAAATTCCATTCATAATTTACCCCGTATTGCTGATTTTCGTTTGGAATGTTGCATTCTGAAGGAAGATACCGAAAACAATTTGGCTTTGGGGTCGAATCTTTATCCTCAATTTTGCCTATATTTCACGAAAGTATTCTTCTGCCCCTAGGTTCTTCTCTTGAAAATGAAGGTATATCTGCACCGCCACCCGTCGGATTGGAATATATCTATTTTATGAAAATGGGTCAACCGAAACTTTCGGAAAGAATGAGTCAAAGAAGTGGGCCGGTTGTCCCAGCGACAACTCTTCACTTTAAGATAGCTTTATGAGATAATGATTATTATTTGATTCTACAGCCCCTTTACGACTTGTAGGGGATGCCTGTGGAAACTCCACTCATCGAATTTAGAGATGTTACCAAGCGTTTTGGCGACCGGACTGTCCTTGACCAGGTCAATCTGAAGATTTACGAGAATCAGATCACCACGATCATGGGCAAAAGCGGTGCAGGCAAGAGTGTTCTCCTCAAACACTTTATCGGTTTGCTCTCCCCTGATGCGGGGACCATCTTTTTCCTAGGGGGACCCCTTGACAAGATGAAAAGGGGAGAATGGGATCGATACAGAAGTCAGATCAGTTACCTGTTTCAAAACAACGCACTTTTCGACTCCATGACAGTGTTCGACAATATCGCACTGCCGCTGAGGCAAACGACAAGCTTAAGCAGGAAGGAAATTGAGCAAAGGGTGATGGCCAGGATAGAGCAAACCGAACTCATGGAAGCGGCAGATAAATATCCGTCAGAACTCTCGGGTGGCATGCAGAAGCGTGTGGCCCTGGCACGATCTCTCGTGACAGACCCAAAGATCGTGCTCTTTGATGAGCCGACAGCCGGACAGGACCCGATCCGGAAAAATGCGATCCTGAGCATGATCGCCCATTATAGGAAAAAGTTCGGTTTTACTGCGGTCCTCGTCAGCCACGACATTCCCGATGTTTTTTTCATTTCTGACCGGATCATTCTTCTCTGGGAGGGAAGGATAGCCTTTCAGGGGTCCTATGAAGAAGTCGCCAGGTTGGATCATCCCATGGCAGAGGAGTTTCTCCGGAGCCTCGAAGGGCTTCAGGATGAATTAACGGGTCTTCTTTCGAAACAGATGTTCAAGGCCAAGTATGCCATGACGTTAAATCAGACGCAGGCAAAACAAACCGTTACGGCTGCGCTGTTCAGCGTGGAAATAGATCTTGTTACCGAAACACTTGGACCCTTGGCAGCGGCTGAGGTTGTCAAGGCCTTAGGAAAATACATCAATACAAACTTAGGTGCCTTAGAAGGATTCTCGGTCAGAAATCATACAGGGCAAATTCTGGCGATACTCCCCTATACCGATCTCCAGGAGGCGGAACAACTGGTGGATAATTTGGGGAGTGGACTTCAGAAGGAGGCATTATCAAACATTCAGGCCCTCACTCAAGCGAAGATCGGTGCCAGTGCCTGTTTTGAAATCAACATTTATGCCGGTATCTCGGAAGCCAAGCCCGATGACGATATTGACAATATCAGTGAAAGGGCAAGAGCTACCCAAAAAATCATTGGAACCTTTCGATGTGATTCGAAAGGTGGACGAATATGAAAAAATACTCTATAGAAACAATCGTCGGCGTCGTCGTTGTCTCAGAAGGTTTTCTCCCGGATTTACCACATATCTTGGAATAGTACCTGGGTTCAGACTTAAAAATTGAGATCTAGATCGAGTAACTGAGTCGGGGTTCCGAGATCAATCCTTATTCTTGACTTCCCATATATCACGAAAGTTTGCTTCTGCCCCCAGGCCTTTTTACCTGAAAACGAAGAAATATCTAGACCACCACCCTGCGGATGTTGATTGGAATATACAAATGTTATGAAAATAGGTCAACCGAAACTTTGCGGGGTATCCCGGCATTTAATAAATCTTCATTAATTATCTTTAAATCTACAATACTAATAATTTCTATAAATAACCTTACCATCCTCATCGATATATTTATAAATTTTATCCTTTTTTTCAGAACTATCTTTTGTGACGTATCCAATATAGAAATTAGAACCTTTGTAGACACCCTGAAACTTCGTTATATTACAACCGGTTTTTTGCTTTACAACCTCAGCTAAAGAACTTGGCATGTTGCCACGTATTGAATGTCTTGAGCTTGATACATTGGGGTCTTTGTAAGCATATGCTTCACCTATGTAACTTACTTTAGTGTTCTGTATTCCTTCAACCCGGCTATCGTTCGATCCGGAAAAATAGATCTCTGAAAGACGCGCGTCGGGTAAAATATGTAAGCGCCATATTACTGGTTGATGAGAACTTAAAACTAATTTCACAGGCAGATCTGTGTGACTAATAGTGACATCGGCATAGCCAGCAATTTTCTCCCCAAAACCTCTGCTGCGATTGTCTGGCAAACTTCCTTCATAAACACCAATTGCCTCTGTCTGGAAGTTTTGACAATTTATCTGCGGTGGTACAATAACTTTATCACTCTCCTTTTCAGGGGCTCCGATAGGCATATCTTGAGAGATTACCTCTCCTATGATATCGCTAAACTTACCGAAACTAGTCTTTGAAGGCACATTTAATATCTTTAATTCATAGGGTGTGGCAAGAAGTAGTTGCCCGTTTGCTAAGACGGCCATTTTACTACTTGTGCCTGTGTACTCAGCCATTTTTTGGGCAGTTCCCCTACCCATGTCAACATAAAATGCTTCCCTTGAATGCGAGACCGATGTTTCCATGAGCAATAGATCTGTATTCTTAATCTGCGTCAGCGTAGCATACTCAAGCTTGCGAAACTTCAGTTGACGCATCTTTTTCAAGTCCGGCAAACTTCTTTGCACTATTAAACCGTGCGGCAAAGTGCCGTAAAATGACTTATTATCATTGGCAAATGCTATCGCACGCGGCTGATAATCATAATTTGTCACTGGTTCTGCCGCACGCATGACTAAAGAAAGCTTTTCATCCATTGTTTTGATCAGTTCCCAGCTCTCTATATGACGATGTCGAACTGCAATCAAGTACTTGTCATCAGGACTCATTACTATTAAGGAAGTTTTCTCTTTGCCTTCCACATTCCAAGCAACTTCTCCCTTTATTACGTCATAAATGCCAATGCTCTCTTTGCCGGAATATATAAAATATTGTCCCAGAGACATAGGCAATTGTTGGTATTGAGGAAGAGTTTTATGTCTGAGCAATTCGCCGGTCCTAACATCCCACATCGCGAGTTCCGTCTTGGGCGTGTAAACACACCAGATTAATATTCTACCGTTTGGAGTCAAAAAGAAACGATCGCCGAAACCCTTGTTTTTAATATACTTGGTGTTTATTCGATTAATGGCTTGCCCATTTACAAGGTCAAATATCTCTGTCGTATCATTTTGGAATGTGACAGCGGCCACCGGGGCGTCCGCGGATACAACAACTGAGCGAGGTGTACTCGGCCTAAGCTTTAGTTCCCCTGAAAAGCTTATGTTAATTGTGTTATTTGGAAGCGTGGCTTTCGAGGGGATGTCATACAAAAGACTGATTCTTTGGTCATTATATATTTCGATCCGCTGGGCATCGAAAGCTTCATAACATCCTATAAGGGTCTTATTGTCCTTAATTAATCCAGCACAGTGACTTTTTCTCAATCTAAGCCAATCTTTGTGTGCAATTCTTAAAGCTTTTACTCTCTCGGGATTTGTTTCTAACGCGAGCAACGATGAAAATACGGATTCTACTTTGGTTGCAGCAATGATCTGTTTTTCGCTGTCAGGGGTTTTGGTTTCACTGTCGAGCTGCATCAAATCCTGCGCGTAAGCATTCAAGCAAATGGAAAATAGCACTGCAGCCAGCAAAACTCCTAGAGAATTCGACCGGTATCTTTTTGTCATCTTTTTGTGTTCGCCGCTGTTCTCCATGCCGCCCTCCGGGTTTCCAAAATCTTCCGCCATCTGCCACGATAAGAACGTTTCGTCATAGCAATAAACGTCCTTAGGTTTCTCGTCCTCCACTGCAATGGACTCCTGTCTAGGGGGGACGTCGAAATGAACCTCCCAATGCTCCGTTTTCGACCGTAAAAGGGAAAAAACTTGATCTGAAACTTCCCCTCTCAACCTCGGAAGGTCATTCCTAATAATTTCTGTAAGTGACATTACCGTTCTCATCGATCTGTCTATAGATTTTGTCCTTTGTTCCAGAAATATCTTTTGTGATGTATCCAATATAGAAGTTAGAACCTCGATACACGCCCTGAAACTTCGTTATATTACATCCGATTTTTTGCTTCACAACATCAGCTAAACTTGGGATGTAAGGATATCTTGACCTTGATACATTGGAATCTTCGTAAGCAAACGCGTCGCCTATATGGATTATTGTTATGCTTTGTGCTCCTCCGACTCTGCTGTCCTTTGAACCAGAAAGATAGATTTCCGAGAGACGTGCGTCTGATGAAATATGTAAGCGCCATATTACTGGTTCATGAGAACTCAAAACTAATTTCACAGGCAGATCTGTATGACTAATATGGATGTCCACATTGCCGGCAATTTTCTCCGCCCCACCCCTGCTGCGATTGTCTGCTAAGCTTCCTTCATAGACACCGATTGCCTCTATTTGGAAATTCTGACAATTTATCTGCGCTGGTGCAATACCTTTATCCCTATCCTTGTCAGGGGCTTTGATAGGCATATCTTGAGAGATTACCTCTCCTATAATATTGCTAAACCTATCTAAGCCCGTCTTAGAGGGCACTTTTAATGTCTTTAATTCATGGGGTGTGGCAAGAAGCACCTGGCCGTTTGCTAAAGGCGCTGTTCTACTATTTGCGCCTGTGTGCTCAGCTATCTTTTTAGCGGTTTGTGCAACCATATCAACATAAAATGCTTCCATGTTTTGATCCGAGAACCATGCTTCCATAAGTAATAGATCTGTATGTTTAATCTGTGTCAGGATAGCATGCGAGAGGTTTGGAAACTTCAGTTGACGAATCCCCTTCAAGTCCGGCAATCTTCTTTGTACTATCAAACCTCGCGGCAAAGTAGCGTAAAATGATTTATTATCATTAGCGAAAGCTATCGCAAGCGGCTTAAGATTAGAACCCTCCACCTGTTCTGTTGCACGCAGAACGAAAGAGGGGGCTTCATCCATTGCTTTCACGAGTTCCCAGCTCTCTATGGAATGATCTCGAACTGCAATCAAGTACTTGTCGTCAGAGCTCATTGCCATCAAAGAAATCCACTCCCTACCTTCTGCCACGTTCCAGGTAGCTTCTCCTTTTATTACATCATAAATGCCAATTCTGTATCTGTCGGGGAAAGAATCGGAATAGACAAAATATCGTCCTTGAGAGGTAAGTAAGTGGTTATGTTGCGTAAGTGTTTTGTGTCTAAGCAATTCACCGGTCCTAACATCCCACATCATCAGCTTTGCCCTTGGCACATAAAAAGAGCCAATCAATATTCTGCCGTTTGGATCCAAGAAGAAATGAACACCAGGCCTGCTGATTTTGGCATCGAAGGTTTCTATTCGATTAATAAGCCGCCTGCTAGCAAGGTCAAATATCTCTGTCATATTATTATTGAATTCGACGGCGGCTATTGGAGCATCTGCTGATACGACAACTGAGCGAGGCACGGCCCGATTCGTGTTGTATTCTTGTGAATAGGTTAGGTCCGTTGTGTTGTCTGGAAGCGTGCCTTGCGAGGGGATGTCATACAAGAGGCCTATTCTCTGGTTATTTAAGGCTTCAATCCGCTGGATATCGAAAGCTTCATAACATTCTGAGAGCTTCTTGTCGTCTTTCTTAACGTCCTCATCCATTAATTCAGAACAGTGGCTTTTTCTCAATCTGAGCCAATCTTTATGCTCGAGTGTTAAAGCTTTTACTCTCGCTGGATTTTTTTCCAAGGCGAGCAATGATGAAAATGCGGATTCTACTTTGTTTGCCGCAATGATTCGTTTGTCGCCGTCAGGGGTTGATTTTGTTATGTCGGTGATATCTTGATTACATCCGTTTAAAGTGAAAAATAGGAAGAGGAAAGCACTAAGGGGAATAATAAAAATAATCGTTACAGTTTGTCGTTCTGCCACTTTCTTCCTCTTCAGATAGCTTTCATTTCTGGTGCCTTTGTAAAGCAACAATTATGCCAGCTTAATAATGTTTGTAACATATTGCAATTAAATTGCATTTTGAGCGATTGCCAAACAAATTCCCTCAAAATGGCTAATTCCTATATGTCTCGTGACAATCTTGAACCTATTATTCCCGGGCCACTGATCCGCTTCAGGGGCTTCTGATCCACCTTCTCATAGTTGCCTCTGTGCGCAGGAACCCAGACTTTCCGTTCAAGAAGGGAGAGAAATATAGAATCATGGAATTTGCCGGAATTTGGGGTCAACCGAAACTTTCAGAAAGAGGGACTGAAAGAAGTGGTTGCTTTGTTACACTTACACTGTTCGTTGAGAGATATCATGGAAAACAATGATGACGGGTCGAAATGTGCATGAGTATAACCGAAAAAACCAAGAGGAGTGGGCTATGGTCAACAACCCACTCCTCCTTGCTTACCGGACACGATCACTTTCGTTTAGGCCGAGATGATATATCTCGTACCAACCGTATTCAATATAAACTGATCGGGCATCTCTCGCGCGAAAGCCCCGACGGCCTCATACCCTGTACAGTGGATAGGGACTATATAGTCTGGTTGTATGGCCTTGATATCCGCAATGGTTTTCTGAATGAGTTCAGGTTTGGCCCCTGTTAAGTGGAACCCTCCAACGACTAGGTGAACCTTCTCGGTGCCGGTCATCCTTTGAGCCTGCTTCACCGTATTCACAATCCCTCGATGGGCGCACGCGGAGAGCACGACCAATCCCTTCCCTTTGGCATTGAACACGATCGCCTGCTCTCCGATAAAATCCTCCTGAACATACTCATCTCCTCTCTTCTTCACGAACATAGGCGGTATCTTTTCATAATCCGTGACTTGCTCAACCCTGCCTGCCAGGTAGGCCCCCTGAACGATGGGCGTGGGTGCCTTTACCTCTGTAATCTTGACGAGGCCCAACCCCTCAACGTCCTCCCTTTTCAACGCGAAGATGCTTCTAATCTTACCATCGGGCATTCTCATATAGGTTCCTACAAAGAACTGCTCTCCCACGTAAAAGGGGATACCCCGGGGAATCTCTTCCCGCTTTGCCTTAAGAAGTTCTACCAGGGCTGCCTGGTGGTCACGGTGGTCATGGCTCAAGGCTATGGCCTCGATATTCTTTAGGTCTAGCTGCAGTAACTCTATATTATTTTTCATCCCCTGAGCATCACTCGCAAAATCGAAGAGAAAGGAATGAACCCGGCCCTCCACAGTGGTCTCCACATGATATGCCAGGCCGTGCTCGCCATGCAGTCCGCGATTGGTCGTGGCTGCATATCTCTTCGCTATCTTATAATCCGGTCTGAGTGCGTCGGCGTAGTTGTCCGTGATGACGGTGATGACTATCTTCTCCGCTTCGGGTATCTTGACTGTTCCTTGCGCAAAGGCACGGTTCCGAAAGATATCGCCTGTCAAAAGGACAGTGCTGGTAACTGCTGTAGTCTTCAAAAAATCCCTTCGATTCATTTCTTTTAACATATATATACACCCCCTTTCTTGGGCATCTAAGAGCATTAATGGATTCTCGCGAAATAAGAGATCCCCAGAGAGTCAAAAGCCTCCAAAGGGATAGTCAATTCCCTTGGAGGCTTTTGACTCGGAACCTCTGGAAGTCCCTTTTCATAGCCCTCTCCAAAAGGTTGAGGTTAGGTTGTGAGGTTGGCTTTCAAAAACGATGTGATTTAATAAGAGGGTACTGATTCTAATTGAAAAAGTCAACAAGAATTATTCAAGAATTATTGGTTAGAATTTGCGTTACGGGGTCACTTTTGGCCGATGGAAACTGAGATATGCGCGCCTTGCGGTCCAACTGTAACTTCCCTTAAGGGGTCCCCCTTGAACTTCGACATTGCCTTGAATGGTATCACTACGGATGCGTCCATTGAGGCGCATTACGGCGTTCTGTTTATCAGTTCTATCTCTAAAAGTAAAACTCAATTGATCTCCCATTAAGCGGGCATTACCCATGGGGATTTCTTGACCCTTGATCATCACATTACCACTGACTTCCTGGAATTGCTGATCAAGACGTAGGACGTAGTCACGCATGCCCGTTGACGTGGTCAGGGTCCAGCACCACGTGCCGGCGGCATCTGCAGGGATGACCCAATAATAATAATTGGTATCTTTTGTCGTAGGATTGGGTTTGTAATAAAGCTTGACGTTATGAACCGTCCCCATGTTGTCTGGTTTCCAGTCATCCATGTCAAATTCATGAGACACGATGCGGGTGCCGGGCCTGAGTTCGCGAAATAGCTTGGGCCGGAGTCGCAAATTCAATTCAGGATAGAGGTAAAGGGTGACGACAGTCGCTTTGCTTATGTCGGTCTTGAAGAGATCCTGCTCAATGAACTTCAGACGGTCAGTCACTCCAGCTTTCCGGGCATTCTCGTTGCTTTCCTTAATACGAACTGGATCGATGTCCACGCCGACACCACGAGCGCCGAAAACTTTCGCTGCCGTGATGACGATACGACCGTCTCCACACCCAAGATCATAGACAATATCGTTCGGGGTCACTTTCGCCATTTTGAGCATCTCTATGACAACCTCTTCGGGGGTTGGTACGTAATTCACATCAGGTTGGCGTTCCTGGCTGTACCCTGTGACGCAGGATATCCAAACGCTTACTATGAGAATGATGGACAAGGAAACGCGTTCAAACCAGACCATTTTCTCCTCCATTTGCTGGACATTCGAGGCCGAATCTATTCTTTACTTTGTCTGTATTCCACGAAAGCCTTATTCTGACCCCCGTTTATTTCCGGGAAATGAAGAAATGTCTGCGCCGCCCCCCTGCGAATTTCTGATTGGAATATATAAATGTTATGAAAATTGGTCAACCGAAACTTTCAGAGAGAAAGAGTCAAAGAGGTGCCCCCCTTGTTAGGTGTATGTCGCCGATGGGTTATCGAAACCCATAATAGTTGGCAACCTGCTCGGCAATTCGACCGATGGCGTCCTCAAGGTAGGGACCGATGCCGTAGTGATGGGCCGTAAAGATCGAGAGCACGACGTGAGACTTCTCACTTTCAAACAGTCCCACATCATTGGCGATAAAGGGCAAGAAATCGCCCGTCTTATGGGGCACGACATAGCCCGTCACATACTTGGGAATACGGGTTCCATAAATCTGCCCACGCATGATGGTCAGCATCTGCTCGCTTGCCTTCCGACTCACAGCTTTTCCACGGGAGATTTTCTCGAGCAGTTTTCCCGCGTCCCGTGCGGAGGAGAGCCCGAATGGCGTCTTTCCCTCAGCATGAAAAGCAGCCGCATTCGGGGCGGCCTGCAACGCAGTGAACCAGGCCTCGGTAGTCCCGGTGGCTCGAATCGTTTTCAGGCCATAGCTCTGCATTAATTTGTTCACGGGTTCAATGCCGCCGACCTTTTCAAAAAGAATATCGGTCGCGGAGTTGTCACTGAGGATGTTCATCAGGACGATCAGATCTTTGATCGTCAAAGTGCCGCCGTCGGCGAGGGTCCGGATAATCCCGGTTCCGGGTCGTTTGTCTTGGGCTTGGATCGTGTAGCGATCGTCTAAGGAGAAGCGGCTTGCTTCGATCTGACGGAAGACTTCAACCATGAGGGGAAGCTTGATCACACTCATCGTGTCCATCGTTTCATCCGCGTTGATGGCGATTTCCTCATCGGTTTCCAGGCATTTGATGTAAATCCCCCACTGGGCATCCACACTCTTGCTGATCCGTTCGATGTTCGAGCGCAGACGCTGTAGAGGTGTCTGGGGTGGTGACTGTTGGGCGTCGAGGGGCTTGCTCAGGGAAAAAAGCAAGAAGACACAGAAAGCGAGTCCAACGCGGTGAACCCTTGCCGAACCCGAGCGGATCATCATGAAGTGGTGCTCCTTACATGGATCTGGGGACCTGGGGCCAAATTTTTATTCTTGGCTTTGCCTATATTTCACGAACATTTCCTTCTGACCCCAGGCTTTTTCCCTGAAAACGAAGAAATATCTACGCCGCCACGCTTCCGGATTCCTGATGGGGAATATATCTATTTTATGAACATTGGTCAACCGAAACTTTCAGAGAGAGGCTCACATCAGTGGGCTGCTTGGAACACCTACCGATCCTTGATATCGGCTAATATCGGCTATTGAAGATTATAGTTTGAAATGTGGAAATAAAAAGGCAGGCTCAAATTGGGCCTGCCTTGGATGTCTGATTGACAGGATTAATTATATCTACTGCCTTTCTGAATTGCCATAATCTTACTTCAATTTAAATTCGAGGTAGCTTACCTCTGCCTATTGGCATGTCCAACCGCTACTTCGGAATTACAGGTACCTGCAGATAGGAGTCGTACTTGCCACCGGTGTAGATGATGTGCTCGCCCTTGTTGATCAGCCAGTCGTAGTAGAGCAACGGGTGATCCGCCACCGGGCAGTGGCCCTGGACGTACAGGCGCAGGCTCTCTCCCTTGCGGAACAGGGTGCTCGAAGGAAGAATGGCGATCTCTACCGGCACGATTTCACCCGGCTTCAGCTTTTTCTCGCCCTGGACCTTCGGGACCGGCTGCCAGGGGGTGGACAACTTCTCGTCCAGCTCCCTCTGGGAGACCCTCATCTGGCCTCTGGCAACCATATCAGAGTGATGGCCGTTCATGCCGCGGAACTGGATTTCGTTGCCCTTCGCTATACGTTCCTTCCCGACTACCTCCTCGAGGGACCTGCAGGTCGGAGTGTCCGCATCACAGGGACCTGCGAACTTTTTGACCGCCACGAAGAGGTCCATGTCATCGGCATCCTTGGCCGATACCCACAGCTTGACCTTGATGTAGCCCGTTAGCTCGGTGTCCTCGTCAAACGTGATGCCAAAGGACGCATCGCCGCCCTGCGTTGAGTTGTACACTGCCTTTGCGTCCTTTCCGGGTTTCGGAGTCAGGGAACCGTTTCGGGCATTCAGGTAGAGCTTCTTGTATTGCGTGCGGGCCAGGGGGAAATCGTTCTCAAGACGAACTTGATACTCATCCCGGGTCTCGCGGATCTCCATCCGGACCCGTGGTGTATCCTTCCATCCGTTTTCTATGCCTTTAAGATAATGATCGAAGAACTTCTTCTGGTACTCAAGACCATCCTCACTATAAAACCGATCCCATTTGCTGCCGCCGTGAGTATAAAGCCACTTTTCCTTGGAGGCGATCCTCCGAAAGACCTCGAAGGTGCCCCGGGTGTGAAGACCCTTATCCGACCAGCTGGCACAGATCAAGGCAGGAACGGTGATGAGATCGAGCCTCGGATTTCCCTGCATCATCTTCTGATTTACAACGGGGTCCATCGCGGCGGCCCAGGCCTTTGCGGCCTGATCAGGAGGCATCTTCTCCACGGATTCCTTGAAAGGGCCGAGACTTTGCGAGAAGTTTGTTTCAGGAATTCCCCCCCAAAACAAGATATCCCTGTAACGGTCTGATGCGCCTTCCCAAGGAATGATCGCCTTGAGGTGAGGCGGCGGTGGCTGATGGCTGGCCGCGTAATATTGGTTGGTGGCCAGCGCGGACACACCCACCATACCCACGTTGCCGTTGCTCCATTCCTGGACGGCGGCCCATTCGATCAGGTGAAATAAGTCATCCCCGCCCTGGACAGGACTCGGCGGCTTTCCCTCAGACTTAAAGCCGCCCCTTTGATCGACGATTATGACCACGTAGTCGTTCGGTACCCAGAAGGCAGGATCAGGACCTTCCCAAGGCGTGAGCATGGATATTTTCATGTGGCCGAGATCAGCGCCATGCGCATGAACCCTGTACATAAAAGGGGTATATGCGTTTGGAAGAGGGGAGCCATCAGGTTTATAACTGGGAGGAGTTTGATCCTTCCCGTAAGGTGTCATGGACAGGATGACGGGAAACTTTCCGGATTTGTCGGGACGAAAGACGTTGCACGCCAACTTGACGCCGTCCGGCATGGTCACCATTACGTCTTTTTCGATCCGCAATCCGTCAGGGGTAGGGATGATTTGATAAGGAAGGAATCCGTCGGGGCTAGGGCGCGTTTCATAGGGATTACTGGTAGGGTGGTCAATGGCCGAGGAAACTGCTGACACGAACACGAGGCAAGCAACAATCAGCATGGTAAGGGGAAATATCCTGGATTTCCTCCGGTTAGAATAAACGTTTTTGCTCATTTAAATACCTCCTTTTTGATAAGATTTGATAAGAATTCCCTTCAGGGGGAGCATTCTGTGTATATGGGGTCGGATCTTTATCGTTTGCTTTGAGTATATTTAACGAAGGTTTCCTTCTGACCTCAGGCTTTTCCCTCGAGAATGAAGAAATATTTACACCGCCACCCTGTTGATTGCTGATTGAAATATATCTATTTTATGAACATTGGTCAATCGAAACTTTCAGAAACGAAGTGTCCAAGAAGTGGGCGGTTTGTGGCACCTGCAAGTCCTTATCTTTAGATCGAACACAAAACTGAGGGTTATTGGTTAAAATCTTGAATAGAGGATTGGCGAGTTATCAGCCCATAGGAGAATGGATTAGGCAATGGGGGCCTGGATAGAAGTGAGGGGGGTTGGGACATGCGATGTCATGGCCGCAAGCCAATCGAGAGCATCACTCTCTCGTCGTTTCAAAGGCATTTACTCGCATCGCTCAGCTAATGAGCACTGCAAGGATCTTCGCAGGCTTACCTCCGTGAGCTTTCACCAAATGCATGCTCGTTGAATCGTAGTAGACAGAGTCTCCGGGTTTCAGGATGTCTCTGGTGTCCTCTATGACGACTTCCATTTCGCCATCCAGGACGTAGATGAACTCCTGCCCGTCGTGCGAAGAAGGCTCATCGGCTCCGGAGGAATGGAGCGTAACAATGAATGGCTCCATCGCCCGATCTTTCTTTCCGGCAGCCAGGGATTCGTATTCGTATCCGCAGCTGGCCTCCCTGGCTTTTCCGAATCGAGAAAAACTCAGACGCTGATCCGATCTCACGATGGTAAACGACTCTTTGCCTGTAGATATGACATCCGCCATCCGAAGAGAAAGGGCCTTGCTGAGTTTAATTAGCTGCCCCAGAGGCAGCATGAACTCACCGACTTCAACTCGGGCCAGCGCGTCTCGCGAAATGCCGGTTCTTGCGGCCAACTCGTCAAGGGAAAACCCGCGCTTTTCCCGGGCTGCGCGGAGCATATCCCCGTGGCTCACCGCCTTTTCGCGTTCCGCTTTTTCGCTGGCCTTTGCGATAGCGGCAGGGTCAGTGAGAAAGTCGGGTCCCTTGTCTTCGCCGCAGTCTGACGCTGTCTCTTGAAACTCTTCGTAAGACATCGCGTTTTTTTTCTCATCCATGTTTGATCCTTTCAGCCGCTGTGTATGGCACGCTGTCTCCTGGCGCAGTCCTACATGGATCTGCCGGCAAATGGCTCTGGGGTCGAATCGTTATCCTTGACTTTGCCTATATTTCGAAAAAGTTTCCTTCAGGTTTTTTCCTCGAGAATGAAGAAATGTTTACACCGCCACCCTGTTGATTCCTGATTGGAATATATCTATTTTATGAAAATTGGTCAACCGAAACTTTCGGAAAGAGAGACTCAAGGAAGTGGGCTGTTTGTTACACTCCACAAGGAGTGGGGATCGGTCTGCACTAAGGGTTGATGATTTCATTAGAAATCTGGAATAGCGATGTGGATTCCCAACTTGTTAACTTCAGCAAGAAGTCACCAAGACGCCTGACAGTCCGTAGGGTTGAACATAAGTCTTTCCAGAATAATCCCGAGACAGGGTCATTCTACGGCTCGTTCCTGGACTTCTCCGGTTTCGCGGAATAGTTCGTCCCGCTCACAATAATCAACTTGGCTCAATAGATTCCCAACCTTTACGGAGATCAGGGGGTGATACCCTAATTATAAAGTTCTCCCAAACTCCTAGACCTGACACTAGACCCACTACCGAGGTGAAGCCAAGTCCTTATGCCTCCCGCATCTTCATCTTCCAGGTAAACGTAAAACGGGCAACCTCCTCTCCCGCCTTTGAATATCCAACCGTTTTGCACAATACCTCCTGAGGTTCGCCCGTGTTTATCGCCTTTCTTACCGTTTCGGCTATGCGCTTTCCGTCATTACAGACAAACGTCGTAAGACCCCTGGCTTTGGCGACGAACTCTGCGGAACAATCACCCACAATGATGGAAACAGAAGGGTGGAGCTGATAGGTGTACATCTTAACCAATGCGCCGGTGCTCATCTCCGCCGCCATACCCAATACGGCCCAGAACGTCGACTTAAAAGGGTTTTTGTTGAGCCATCTATATGGAACGGAGACTTTACACGATTCTTCACTTAGTTCTCTGAGTCTCATTCCTATCATGAAGTTTATAGGTACCTGGAAAAGCAGCACGATCTTGAAGAGCACGCGGTTGTTCAAGATCCGCCGAACAAACTTTAATTTCTTCTCATCAAATTGAAAATCCATGCCCTTCCTTGCATAGGTTCTTGTATCGGGGGTTCTGGGGGTCAAACTCTTATCCTTGGCCGGAATGTGCCCCGTCCCGCCAAAGCGGGGTCGAGGGGCACAATATGAAAGAAACTTCCTCTCCGGGAAGCCCCGCCCTGTGGGCGGGGAGCTTCACTTTGCCTATATTTCACGAAAGTGTCCTTCCGATCCCAGGCTTTTTTGCCTGAAAACGAAAAAATATCTGCGCCACCCCCCTGCGGATTCCTGATTGGAATATACACTTCGAACAGGCGAAACAGGGGATTGAAGGGGCGATCGTGGTCGCCTCCCGTTTCGCAACTCTCTTTAGTTTTGTCTCAGACCATTTTACCGGAGGAGATTTTGGAACCAATCCCCTCGAATTGATCTTGTATCCCGGCAAGATGGAAGTTGCCTACTTTACAAGCTCTTCATTAAACAGAACGATGAAATTTGGGGTCTATCTTCCTCCCGGATACTCGAAAAGCAGAACAGATTATTATCCTGTCCTCTATCTCGTCTTAGGTTACAATATGTCCGTCGATGGCATGACCAATTCTTGGATGAAATCAGTTCTTGATGGTCTCATCCTAACCGATGAGATGCAGAAGGTGATTATTGTCATCCCGGATGGATTAAATTACAAGAATCAAAGGGAGCAGTTCTTCGTCAACCAGATCGACCGAGAACGAGGGGACAAATTCAGAGGACTATTTCTTCGACCTGGTCACTTTTATCGACACCTACTACAAAACGAAATAGACCTTAAATCGGGGCATCTACCTTCTCATTGAAGGGCCCTCGTTAAAGATGGCACTGGGGTCGAAGCTCTACGATGTCTTTTTTGGATACCCCACCGACAGTGCCAGGATGATCTTCTGATCGGGCCGCACTTTCATGACTTTTGAGAGAGCCGGAATGTCGATGAATGCCAGAACGATAGTCGCCAATCCCTCTGAAACGCAGGAGAGGTACACATTCTCTGAGATGGATCCCGCAAGGGAACCCGAGCCCTGCTGCGTTGACGGGAAGAACCCTACTTGACGATCGCAGCGCCCGCCTTGGCCACCACTTCGTCCTGCGAACCGGTGCCGCCGGAGCAGCCGATGGCACCGATCATCTTGCCGCCTTCCACCAGCGGAATGCCGCCGCGCGAAGCGATGGCATCATCCAGCGTTGGGATGTAGTAGAAGTTGTTGAGCTGCATCCCGTTCTCGAAGATCTTGGTCTCGCGGCGGAACTTGGCGGCGGCGCGGGCCTTGTGCTCGGCGATCGAAATCGAAGCAAGCTGGGCCCCGTCCATGCGCTTGAACGACACGAGGTTGGCTCCGGAGTCCACCACGGCGCAGACCAGCTTCCAGTCGTGCTTCTTGGCCTCGGCCACGGCTGCAGCAAGCACCGCGTCAGCGCGCTCAAGCGAGATCGGCGCGCCGTACGGTACATCGAACGGCATCTTTTCCGGGACGGTATCAAGCGGATTGGGCTGTTGTGCGCGGGTCACGCCGGCAATAAGTAAAGTAGCGCAGAGTGATGCAATGATTAAAACGGATTTCAGCGACATGGTGAATTTCCTCCTTTCGTTGACTGCAAAATGAAGGTGAAACTGGAAATTGAAATTCCATCGGGCTTACGAATTCCGCTTGGCCACGCTCAGTCCTGCCATGGCGACCTATCCGCCCATGACAAGAACTCGCTTTTTTCATTTCTCAAATATTGTACATAGGGTGGATCTTCTTATCAAGACAATTCTCTTGTGAGGAAAACTTCACAGAATGCACAAGAAAAAACCTAGTGCTCTGGGGTCAAAGCTTTATCCTTGACTTACCTCTATTTCACGAAAGTTTCTTTGTGACCCAGGCTTTCTTTCTGAGGACAAAAAAATACCTTCACCGCCACCCTGCGGATTCCTGACTGAACATCACTTCATACATCCCGTTCAATTAAAGATATTCGATCCCACCTCTCAACGGAGCCGACGGGGCAAGGAATTTGAACAGCCCCGATAATAAGAAGGGGTCACTTTGATTTCCGATATCATCCTTTGAAGTAATTCCGATATAGTAGGTGCCCGATTCTGTTGGAAACTGAGGCCACTCATCCGGGACGACCAACTCCGTCTTTCCAATGACCGGTTTTGAAATTATCCCCGGTGTTCTCTCCCACGAAAAGCTGGCAGGTTCAAAAAAGGTTCTGTCGTTGCTAACATACACTACGTAGCTGCTTGCTCCGGGAACGGGTTCCCACCAAATTTTTCGTTTAAGAATCAATGGCGCAATTTTCTCTCCCCTCGTCCACGGATATGCTTCTGTTGAATCATTCGCATGAAACCCTTTTTCTAATAAAATTGGTTTGACCGATGCGGCGATCTCTCCGGTTGCGATTGAACCTTTTGAAAGGAGATCGTCGGCTTGGCCTTGGGTTGCTACCTCTTGAGTTTCTTTTAAATCACAAACCCCCCTGTCCTGATCCTTCGAATTTTGTTTGCTTCTCAACCGCTCCTCAATCCGTCGCCAAACATCTTCCCCGTTGTTGCCCGGATTGTTTCGAAAGAAATCATCCCACGCCAGGATCATTTCCTCTCTCATTTGTTGCTTTACATACAAAAATGCAGCCTCTCGTTTCAATGAGGCGTTCTCCATGTCTATTCCCACTTTTGCTTTATGGTCCATCGAAGAACTCTCCGATATACAAGTTAACGATCAATGAATAATCATGACGTACTGTTGGGAGATTTCCAAACAAACTTCAGCAGCGGAAAACCTTCAAGCCGGACAGGAATTTGAAATCGCGACAGGAACTAAAATCTGAAGAAGAATTCTACGCCACGGAGAGAATCTTAAAGGTCTTTCTCCGTCCGCCGCCTCCTCGTTTTCCTCTTTTTTGAAGGATCATTGACCTTTTATCTTCCAACATTACCTAGGGTCGGCAAGACTCTGGCCTAATCAGGAGCACAGGGATATGGGATTGATGGAGAACACCGAATGCCACGCTGCCCAACATCAGCTTTTTCAGTCCGGTATAACCGTGGGTCCCGATGATGATCATATCCATACCTTTTTTCTGAGCGTACTCAGTGATCGTATCGGCAGGGCGGTTACCCTCCAGCGACTCCGTTTTTACCTTCATCCCCTCGGATCTGAGCCGGGATTCAATATCCGCAAGATACTTCCTTGATGCAATGAAGAGCGGTTTCCTGATCGCTTCGAGATCAATGCCTCTGGTGGGAATGTCATCGGACCCCATTCTGGCCCATGGCAGATCAACTTTGACTACATTGAGAAGGGTTATTTCTCCCACGGAACCATCTTTAGAAAGGTTCTTGACATGAGACAACGTACACTCGGCTAACGGTGAACCATCCAGTGGAACTAAGACTTTTCCATACATATCTCTACCTCCTTTTCAAAATTTTCACTTGTTTTTGCTTCTGTACTAAAAGGGATATAACAATGACTGAATATGATGTGCATATTTACCAAAAATAGTCAATCGAGAAGTTCAGGAACCAATAGGGTAGGTGGTTCTGGGATCGAATCATTATCCTTGACTTCGTCTATGTTTCACGAACGTGTCCTTCTGACCCCAGGTTTTTTTCTCTGAAAACGAAAAAATATCTACGCAGCCACCCTGTGGATCCCTGAATCGAATATATCTATTTTATGAAAGTCGGTCAACCGAAACTTTCAGAAAGAACACGCTAAGAAAGGGGGCTGTTTGTTAACGCCTACAAGTCTTTGCTCAAGGTCCGAAGATGACGAGCTGAAAGTGAGGATAGGGTCCGGGTTGAGTGGACGCAAACCCGCAATTCAATTCTTGAAACGGTGTCCGGCGGGCTAAATATCCAGTCCTGCATGGTAGCCGCGGTAAAGGGCCTCGGTTACTTTTTGCGGTTTTATGCAGTCGCCAACCTGAACGACCTCGGGCGCGGCGTCGAGCAGGTCGTTGACAACCTCGCGCAGCGCATGCTGTCCGACGGAGCACACGACCGTGTCGGCCTCAAAGAGGTGTTCCTTCCCGGTTTCATCGATACAGACGAGTCCTTCGCCGGTAATCTTAACGCCTTTCATCCTCGTTTTCACCTTGACCTGCAGCTTGGCAAACATATCCAGAAGAATGGGCCTCTGGCGAACGTTGGCGTCCACAGCGACATCCTTCATCATCTCGACAACGGTGACGTCCTTTCCCTCTTGGGCCAGATGCACTGCGGATTCGGAGCCCACAAGTCCGCCGCCAAGGATGACGACTTTTTTCCCGACGGCGATACCTTCATCGGAAAGATTGTTCGCCCGAACCACCTTAGGGCTATCCATGCCGGGAATGGGCGGCACAATCGGTGCTGCGCCTACAGCCAGCACAAGCACGTCGGGGGCTTCGCGTTCAACGAGCTCCTGCGTTACCTCCGTATTCAGGCGGATCTCGACTCCAGCTTTTCTCATCTGAGCTTCCAGGCTCTTGATCAGCCCGTACAGGTCCTTCTTGAACGAAATGGCTCTTACGCACTTCAAGGTGCCGCCAAGCTCTGCCCTCTTCTCGCACAGAATGACCTTGTGCCCACGCTGCGCGGCTGTAATGGCCGTTTTCATGCCGCCCGGGCCTCCACCGGCGACAAGCACTTTCTTAGGCTCGGACGCGGGCAGGGCGAAGCGGCTCTCGTACTCTCTGCCGATGATTGGATTGATGGAGCATATCCTCGTCTGAGTATGCACTCGCTCCGCAAGACATGTAAAGCAGCGTATGCACCTGACAATTTCATCGTCGTGCCCGAGCATGACCTTCCTGGGGAGGAAGGGGTCGGCAAGCAGGGCGCGCGCCATTTCGACCACGTCGGCTTTGCCGGATGCGATGATTTCCTCCATCTGCTCCGGCTCGTTTAAGGCGCCAACGCAGGCGACGGGAACCTTGACATGCTTCTTTATCGTAGCGGCGAGATGGACATGACAGCCTCGTTCCACGAACATGGACGGGTGGGTGATAGCGAATGAGTTCTCGTGGGCGCCCGTGGATACATGCAGGAGGTCTATCTTACTCTCCAGGAGCTTTGCGAACTGAATGGCATCGTCAATGTTGTAGCCGCCAGGGATGTGCTCTTCTCCGCTCATGCGGAATTCGATAGGAAAACCCGGGCCGACGGCTGCCCTGATGCTATCCAGAACCTCGAGCGCAAAGCGGGCGCGGTTTTCAATGGTGTCGCAGCCGTATTCGTCCGTTCTCTTGTTTGACGCGGGTGAGAAAAACTGCTGAATCAGCCAGCCGTGGCCGCCGTGGACAAAGCACCATGTCAAAGCCGGCGCGTTTGACCAAAGCGGCACCTTTTCCGAAAGCCTCCACGATTTCGTGGATAAGCTCTTTGGGCATTTCCTCGATCTTTGAGCCGTCTGGAAGCATTTCCGCGCTGGGGCCATATCTGACGTGGGTTTGCCCACCCAAGTTCTTTGCCAGGTCGACCCCTGCATACTTTCCGCCGTGGGAAAGTTCGACGTTAGCAAGCGCGCCATGGCGCTTAATCGACCTTGCGGCCTCGGTCAGGCCCGCCAGTACACCCTCGTCCTGAAGGTTGATATGCTTGGAATGGCTCATGCCTGTTTTGATATGTACGATACATTCGCTCAAGGTGACTGCGGCCGCACCGCCCTTTGCGCGCAGCTCATAAAAAGCGGCAGCCTCCTTTGTCACATGACCCTCGGCGGTAATGTCCGGGAAAGCCATGGGCGCCGACACCATTCTGTTTCGCAGAGTGACGTTGCCTATTTTCAGGGGGCTGCACAAGTTTGGATATTTTCTGATCATACACCTTATCCTTTCCGACAGATTTTGCCTTGAACGCCATAGCATAGCCGCACTGTTTATTTGTCATTCATAATATAACTTTTATTTTAAAACTAGGGAAGTGAATGTTTCAAGGAAGGAGTGCTCAGGCAAGGGGTTGCGGACTTTTGGGCAATCCGCCCCATCGGAATCAAGTATTCCGGGATGGACTTTGGGGTCAGTCCCGCTCATGATCTTTGTTGACAATGCTCCATTCCCTCTTTGGCCATTTTAAGAGAGGTACGAGCATCGGCACTCTCTTCTGGTATTCCCGATAGGCATCACCGAATTCGACGATGAGGTCGATTTCTTCGAAGTATGAGCCGATCACGATCCAGACCGTCCACAGAAGGTTGAACAGTAGCCTGTCCCTTGTCAGATCCGGGCAAGACCAGATCATTAGTATCATGAAAAGGTAAAGCGGGTGGCGTACCCAGCGGTAAGGTCCTGCGACTGTAATAGGCATTGGCGTCGGATTCCTGCCTCGCAAACGATTCAAGATTGGTCTCAGGCCGAAGGGGTCGAAGAACCGCAGTGCTTTAACACCCCAATAAAACCCGAGAAGGGAAAGGAAAGAGACTGCGCGGAGCGACCAGCGAAGGAGACCGGATGGTGTAATGACTGTCTGAGTCGACGTCTGCCACAGCAGAATCACTAACAACAACACGATTCCTGAGGCAATCGCATAAATGGCGCCGGCATATTCTTCCGGAATGAAGCGTGCCAACCAGCGGCGGAACGGCTTTCGGATCATCCCGCTGTGTTGAATGAAAAACAAGAGGGAGAGACCGGCATCAAGCCATAAGATCCCACTTTCATCCAGATGCATGTCCAAGAGATTTAAAGACCCCACAAATAGAAAGATCATAAATACGAGTAGCGACATTCCACCCAAAATTCGAGCCAGACCAATGATTATGTACGCTGTATATTTACTCATCATCCTCTTCCTGTGAAATCCACTCCTACTACCAAAGTGTAATGATCGGTCTGTGCTAAGAGGTATTGATTTTGCTTGAGATAATAGCGGCAAAATCCAGATAAACATATCTGTCGAGGACACGAATGCCCCTCGGAAGTGTTTTCTTTCCTCCTGCCGTCAATCTTACGAAAGGCAACTTTTGAATTGTATTGCCGTGCGAAAGTCTATTTTTCCTTCTTGCTCTTCCGCTTCATGTCCAGGCTGTGTGCACGTTTATAAGTCTGAATGTCCTTGAAACGACCTTTGCTGTCCCTTACGGCATAGAGCTTCGTTCCCGATACACTGCGGTGCGTTGTACGACGTGCCTACATCGCCACCCGGTTGATTTCTGATTTGAATATACAAATTCTATGAAGATTGGTCAACCGAAACTTTCAGAAAGAAAAAGTCAACCCTTCGACTCCGTGGCCTGGAGGTCGGTGCTCTTGTTCGACCCAATCTCAGCCGACGGGCTCAGGGTTGACTGAACGGCGCTTCGTACCTTCACCGGTGCTTGGCGCCGCCGAACGGGTCAAAAAGGGGAGCTGGTTGTTTAACCTGCAAGTCCTCACTGAAAGATAATCTTGCAAGTTTGACCATCACGAATAGAAAGCAAGCAGAGGGAGCGAAATAAAAATGTTACCTTTTTGGAAGGGTAACTTCGACACAGAGGAGGGCGAGGATAAAAAAAGCATACAAGCTTTTTTCCATTGGCCAGCGAGGCGGGGGGGGGTAGTGAAGTGAAAGTCACAGGAAGGAACCACACATTTGGTAAACCTGGGGACGGCCCTTACATTCTGGTTCAATAACGAAATGAGACACACACTCACTCTCGTCCGAAGGAGGAGTCTCAACGCAGAGACGCAAAGGACGCGGAGGAACTGATTTTAGCCACCCTGAACGAAAGCTCCAGGGAAGTAGTTCAATGGGCGTATTTCCCCGGAGCTGGTTTTCAGGAAATATTCTCTTTGTTCCCTTTCACAAAGGCATTCAACGTGGAAAGAATACTTCTCACATTTACAATGTAGACCCTGGATTTGATGCCGTTGCCCCGATGGTATTTGCCAAAATCCTTCCCGAAGAACTTATAGACATGGCAGGTTAAAAAGATATTGATCGATGGATCCAAGAGTTGGTGGGGCATCAATCCAAAGTCCTTGCCCCAGTGCTCCCAATTGATCTGTCCGAGACCGTAGTCGCCGGTCTCCTTGTTGATGCAATCCTCTCTGAAATTGCTTTCGGCCATAATGATCGCAATGATTTCAAGAGGGTTTACGCCATTTTTCTGGGAAGCATGGGAGATCAAACCGGCATACCTCAACAGTTTAGCTTCGGGAAGCTGGTTTCCGGTAATGAACCGAATCACATTCGCCAGATGCAGAACTTCCTTCACGCTGGAATCGGAGGATTTTGTGATGGAAAGAAATTCCTCCATTCCGGCTGGAAAGTCCGTTCGCAGGCTCTTTTGGGCCAGAGGCGCAATATATTCGAGCACGAAAAAAGCGGTAACGGCCACGAGGAAGACGACTTTAACAGATTCCAGGACGGTGTGGAGAATCATCCTTTTCTTAAATTTCGAGTTAAAGTCATGCACCGAGTTACACGTAATCACATGGATGTTGAAAAGCTTCATTCCCCCTCCTCCTCTTTCAAAATATCCATTCCCTTCATTTAGTTATGATCAGACCACAACCCTTCTATGAACGGTGCTTTTGGACGGCAGCGGCCCTTTCCTGTTAATCCGGATTTTCTTCTGCAGCTTTCTAAATGCCTCTTCTTCGGACCGCCTGATCGCCTCTCCCGTTAGACCCCATGCATCACCAATTTCCTCCGGAGTCCAGGGGTATGTGATCCTGCAGCAGCAGTTTCTTATCTCAAGCGCCTTGTCCGTCATTTGGATTTTGTCTCTATCGAGGCTTAACTCTTCCCAGAATAAGTTGTGAGGACATTTGAAATTCGTACAATATAAATCCGAACTCAATCCTGTGCACATCTCTCAGCCCTCCTCTCGGCTACTTCTTGCAAAAGAGTGTAATGGTTTTGTGATATTGATATACAAATCCATCTTTCTCTCTTCTTTCCGATCACCCTCTAGGCGGTACCGTAAACAAATGACCTTATTCATGATGCAATCTCTCACAACTAAAGAATCCCCCAAAAACAAAAAAGCCCGTGTCAAAGTTGACCACGGGCGAATATTAATGCGATACTTTTTGTTAACCGGGAGACTCCTCATTCATATCACCGTTCATTGTAATTATAAGTTTATTTTTTAAACAACTTCTTCCTCCAGCATTCTGCAATCGGCACGTTATGTAGTTATTCAAGTCCCGTGCCACAAAAACCATCCGGCAGATCTATTATGCCACTTGACAACACCGCACTATTTTTTCACACCTCTTGACAAAACAAGTTTAAGAAATCTTGGGGCGGTTTAGAAGAAATGTGCCGATCGGGCAAACGATTGAGCCAAAAGGTAAAGAAGGTTTAATAAGTATCAGTAATTACATTTGTTTTTCTAGACTAAAAAGGAGAGTCCTTTTTGGAAATAGGTTTTTATGTAAGTATCCAATTTTAAAGCAAGAAAGAGGGACCGATGAAAGGTCAGACCTCTGGGGTCGAATTTTTAAAGTCTGGGTCCGCAGAATTAGCCTTCGGCTGGGATGAAGGGTTGGGCACAATGTTCATTAGAGATCATTTCCTCTTTCTTGGACCGAGGCATCGCTTTTATCTGTGCTTCTCGAATAAGAGCTTCGGAATGCGTCAAACCTCCTTGTTGATATAACAGCCGGACGGGCAGGCGAGTTCGGGTGTAGGCCGCTCCCCGCCCCTCACCATGTTGCTTGATCCGAACCTGCACATCTTTTGCTATCCCCGTGTAGAGCGACCCATCCCCGCAGCGGAGGATGTAGACTGTCCAATCCTTTCTCCCCCCTCTCGTCATCCCTTGGATCATTTTCAGGTATTTCGTCTCCACATTCTCTCCGGATTGGGGCTTCAAAGGCAATGCAATATCTCGCTTAAGTGCATTCGAGTTTCCCATTCAGGAAACGAGGAAATATTTATGCCCACACCCTGTTGATGGTTGATTGGAATATACAAATTTTATGAAAATTGGTCAACCGAAACCTTTTCAGCAACAAAGACTCAAAGAGGTGGGCTGTTTGTTAGGATTACCAGTAGAAAAGTTGAAAGGAGGATAAATAAAAAGGCAGAGTCTTGTGTGGTCCTGCCTTGGCTTTTGACGATTGAAGATAGGATTAATTCTTAATGGGCATGTGAGATGGAATGACCCGGGAGAATTTGCCTGTATATTCACTTAGGGTTACCTTTTTGTAAAAAATAGTTTTTTTGCTCTCATTATCACCTAAAAGCATTTTCCCCCATTTCATGACCGATGCATCGGTTATTCTTCTTGGGTCTTTTCTCCTTTCTGGTAGTATTCCTATTAAATCGTATTCCTTTACCGGGTCACTGCAATAAAATTGATAGACTACCATGAGAACTACCTCCCGATCTCGGTTTAAAATTTGTTCTAGGCATCATTCTCTGTTCCTGCATCGATGCTGGTCGAGGTCATCCATCGCCTTCCGGAAGCCGTTAATGTTTCTTTCTTCTGACAGTCTCTTTCTGCATAGCGGCGCTAAACTCTCCTTCGAACAGGGCTACTTGTTGCGGGATTTATTCTTGAGTTTTTGAGCCACTGCGAGAACGGTGTTGGCATAGATGGAACTCTTGTTGTAACGGAGGATCACTTCGCGCTGAGTGCCTTTATCCATGGTGACCTTCCAGCCGTGCTCCCGCAGATAATTGGCAATGCTGTAGGAGGCATCGGCCTTTGTAAAGAGATCGATGCGGCCGTCATGATCGGCGTCTACTCCATAGGATAAGATATTGGAGGGTAAAAACTGGCAGAGGCCAATTGCTCCGTAGATGGAACCCGGAAAAGTCAACGGGTCGAATTCACTCTGGTTGGCATACAGGATCAGGGCTTTGAGCTCTGCGTAGGCCCAATCTGCTTTTTTCCGGCAGATGGTTCTGGCAAAGTCTTCATTCCCGGGATTGATCAGTTTTCTGGGAAGGTAAGGCCTAACGGTTTCGAGGTCTGCGCTGAGTGCCATGGAAGCCAGAGTATTGAAAGCCCGCTTCCCTCCCACGCTATCCCCGAGGTGGGTTTCCACCAGAAGTATGGAAACGATGATTTCCTTGGGCACGCAGTATTGATGGTTGATGTTTTCCAGAAGCTCTGCGTTCTCCTGGAGGTAAGAGTGCGCTTGGGCTATCACATTTTCTTTCAGATAACATGAATAGACAACTTTTGGATTGTCGGAGGGAAGTCTTGGCACTTTTTCCATCAACTCCTTGAGCTTGCTGGACATGGGAGACGGCTCAAACGTTACCTCAGCCCGGGAGAAAAGAATCCGTACGGTGGTCTCATCAAAACCATCGGCTACTAAACGGTCAATAACAGGAGACCAGTCGGCGAACACCCAGCAAGGCGATAATAGGAGGGCGGTGAGGACTGAGACGAATAGGAGCATCCTGAATCTTAGGTGAACTGTTGTTTGGTGCATATCCCAATATCCTGATTTCATGGAGGTCCAAATCTCTTATGGGTATGGTATTTGCAACTTTGGTGCCGCATTTTTGTAGCACCGTAACTATTTGTTATTATAAATTTATCTTGAACTGCCCGATATTTTAACCAAACTCAAAATTGAAAGGCTTTTCCACAAAAGTCCCGAATTACTTCCCCTAAAGGGGAAGATCTGTTTTCATTTCTTGTTGTGGGTCGAGGGGATTGTTGATTATCAGAAATCTGGCGAGAAGTGTAGATTCCTAACTTGACGGCTTCAGGAAATACTTCCGACCGCAGGCCCTTTCACGTTTCAAGGTCAGCGGGGAGGGAGGGTTGGACTCAGATATAATCCTCCCACTTCTGTCCTGTGTCGACCAGGGGTCTAATATCATAGACTTCAAATTCTACCGCGGCGTAGATGGCCTTTGCTGCCTCCTCTGAAACTCTCGCAGCAACCTGTTTTCGAAAAGCAATCAGTTCATCTCCCTCGGTCTTGTAACCGGTCATTCTTAGATAAACTCTGAGTCCCCTCCATTCACTGGTGGTCTTTCCTGGCTCCATAATCATAAAGACAGCGTAAGGGTTCTCCTGAAGGTTAGCAAAGGTCCGGTTCTTTCTTGTTGCCATGATGACTCTTTTTTCACCTGTCATCCTGGGAGAGCCGAAAATAGCTACATTGACCCGTCCGTCTTTCTCGGCTGTACTGAGCGAACCGAGCCTGGGCATCTTGTTAAAATATTCCATCAGTTTTGCTGACATAAAACCCTCCTTCCGTACCAATTAAGCAAATGATTGTATTATTCTGCCTTCCTCGAATGTGTCCCGATGGTCCAGTTCCTCGTTCTTTTTACAAAATCCTTTACCTCATTTTCATCCCTGAAATCCCCTTGGCCGCAATCATCATAATGAACCATCTTTTTCGGATCCCTCATGAACTTCTCACTGGGATGAAGGGCAGGGTAGCCAATGGCCATCATGTCATAAGGCTCCATCTCGACCGGAACTCCCAATAGATCCTTTACCATGCAACTTGTGAAGGGAGTGGTGACCGCAGATACCCACTGAGAGGCCAATCCCAGGGTGGCAGCGGCCAAATGCATGTATAAAAAAGCACTGGCAAGGCTTGAGGTGAAAGTCAACTGGCAACGATTTTGATCATACCTGAGGCCCATCGGGAGTCCTACCTTGGTTCGGGTATCCCCAAGAAGGATGATGAACACAGGCGCTGTGGTAAAATCCATTCCCGCGTCGAGTACGCCCGAAGTCGTCCAGGGTTTTCCCTGCCAGGATTCTCTGGTGCCCTCCATGCTTTTTGCCAGTTTCCAATATTCGCCGATATATTCAACAATCTTTTTCCTCAGCTCCGGCTTTTTAACCACGACAAACTCCCAAGGTTGCAGGTTGAAACCCGATGGCGCCCAGCGGGCAACCTCAATGATCTTGTCTATGGACTCATCAGGGATCGGGTCCGGCTTGAAACGACGTATACTCCTTCTCTTTTTCACCAGCGTCAGCAGGCTATCGTAATCCATGCCAATCTCCTTCTTTTTATCCCCTGTCATTCTCTTGGAATATATCTATTTTATGAGAATTGGTCAACCGAAACCTTCAGGAAGGATGAGCCAGAAAAATGAAGGGATTTGGGGTCAACTCTTTACGGCCGTTGCGCAAATGATGCTTATAACGATCACACATTCGAGCTGCTTTCAGTTTGCTTTGCTACGAGCTGAGTTGGAGTTCTCCCAAAAGGTTAGCAGGTTAGTTTTTAATCCAATAAGGCTAGCTTTCTCTTTATTTCTTCGGCGTTTTTTGAATTGGGAGAAATCTGAAGATAGTGTTGAAAGGCTTTCTTGGCTTCTGGTTTTCGGTCTAATTTTAAACAAGCATCCCCCAGGTTAACATAAGCAATGGCACGGTGCGGATCCAGAACAATGGTCTTTTCGAACCAGTTTATTGCTTCTTCATGTTGTTCCAGTTTGTAATACATAAAGCCGGCATTATTGGCGGCTAATACGTTGAATTCATCCAACTGGATGACCGCTAAAAACTCTTTTAGCGCTTCGGCATATTTTTTCTCCTTAAACAAAGCATCGCCCCTTTCTGTGTGTTTCCCGATATCGACACCCATGGATGGGGTTTGGCCTTTTTCTGTTTTGGCCTCAAGATGCTTGTTGACGGATTGGGCATAAGCCAATTTCTGGTGCAGTTTTTTATTCCGAAGACTTTTTTCTGCGATTTGTTTTCGAATTTGTTCCAACTGGTTATTTATTTCAATTGCTTCTCCATCCAGCTGGGTGGAGAGTTCGCTCAAAAATTCATTTTCCTGTTTCGGCTCAAAAATAAATTCGCCTCCTTCGCTTCCCGGGAGGTTGCCAAATGCAGGCGTCTGTTTTGACAATGCTGAAACACTGGGGCCGACATAGGCCGCCAATTCCGAAGCAGTGATAAACCCATCGCCGTTCAAATCCGCCCGGCCCTCTAACCCTTGCAGAAGCGTCCAGGTAAAAACAGAATGGCCGTTCGGGCCGTCGTCTGCTACCTGCTCACTCGCTCCGCCGGCAGTCAGCATCTGGCGGGAAATTCGGCGTGAAATCTCCCGCAGGTAGTTTTCGGTTCGCACGTTACCCGATCCCCGCATTAAGGCCAAGCCGCTGTAGCAGGAATCCATGACGAATAGGACATGTTTGGCAAAGATGGCTTCCGAGATATCCTGAAAGTTTGTCATGGAAATGGATCGCCCCTGATAATTCTCTACATCCGCCTCCACCGGGACAATGTAGCCCAGATCGCGCCCGCTGGACAGCTTGCGAGTAATGCCGTGACCCGCAAAAAATACGAAGACCCGGTCATCTCGCTTGACCTTTTCAGGATTACCCATGGTGTCTCCGAGAACCGAAAGAATTTTTTCACGGGTGGCTTCTTCATTCAGTAACGTGATTATACATTCGGGTTTGAATTTATATTTTCGAATCAATAGTTCGCGGATGGCTTTTGCATCGTTGACGGCATAGTTGAGCTTGGGCCAACTCCGGTAATCGTCAATTCCAATGATCACCGCCCAGCTTTCCCTGTACAATGCGGTGATCGCAGGTTGACGAGAAGTAGGGGGCTCCGGAGGGGTTTCATCGATAAAATCCTTGCCATTCCAGGTCAGAAAATGATAGCCGTCATTCTTCAAGGTCTCCAGGACGAGAGGTAGCGCTTCAATGGTACGTTGATGAATGTCGTGGAAGAGAATGATCCCGCGATCCTGTTTGAATACTTCACCCAGCACCCGATTGGCAATGGATTTAGGAATCGGATCGGCCCAATCCCTGGAGTCAACATTCCATAAAATGGATTTCAAATGGCTCTCTTGCAAAGCCGCGAGCAATTTCTCATTCTGCGCCCCATACGGGGGACGAAACAAGGTGATCGGGGTCTGGGTTACCGCTTGAAGCAGTTGATTGGGACGTTCGATTTCATCCAGCAATTCTTTGTCGGCGAGTTTCGGGAGAAAGGGATGGGTATGACTATGATTCCCAAGAGAAAAACCGGATTTTATGGCACGCTCACTGGCGGCAGCGGCACGGGTGTGCTGAATCGTTTTGTCTTTTCTAAAAGTGCCCAAATTTTGACCCACTTCAAAAAAGACCGCCTTGACCTGATATTTTTTCAGGATGTTTATGATGCGATCCGTATAGCTTGGGTGAGGACCGTCGTCAAAGGTGAGCACCAGTGTTTTGGGAGGGAGTCGGGTGCCTGTCATTCCACGCGAAGAAGATTGCTTTTGAGTGTTTTTGTCGGCTTCTTTCGCGGGAGAGGGCAACAAATGCGAGTATTCCTTCAAAATATCTTCCCTTTTGAATTTGGTTTTTAGATAGGCCACATACCGCTCCCATGCTTCACGGCGTACAATCATCCCCCGGGTTTCAAAACGGCCAAAGATCTTTTCCAGTTCTTTCTCGTAAAGGGCCTGAATTTCGAGCATTGCTTTTCGGTCACCCTCCAATCGATCTTGAAGATCCATCTTTAGTTTTTGACTGCCTGGGAGGCCATGCAGTGATTCAGCCATTTGATCAACACTATCCCGAAAGACCAGCTTGTCGGCATCACGCCATTCAGCAAAGTCTTCCAGTGTGTTGAGGAATTGTTCGACATCAGAGGGTACGATACTAAAATCGGCCATGGATGCACGTTCAAGCTCTCCGTTCAATTGTTCTACGAGATCGTTGAGGCGTTGCTGATTTTCATGAAAAAGCATTTCTCCAACGATGGAGGCGGACTCAAGCTGCTGAGCATCCAGTGAAGCATCATTTTCGAGTAAAACAATAATTTTCCGATAGGTGTTGACCATGTTTGAAAGATTCTCTTTCAGGGAGGCACTTTCTACCTGAATCGTCTGCTGTGTAGAAGAGGCTATCTTTAAAGAAGAAGGAGAATGGAGCAACCAGATGAATCCGGCCAGGGCAATGAGTATCGCAACAGAAATAGAAATGATGAGGCGTTTACCCGGTTTATTCAATGACAATTTACCCAATAAAAACTCTTTTGGTATAGTTTTGTTACAAATTTATTGAATTCATGGATAAAACCAACAAGAAATAATTGTTCTCAAGCGAAAATAACACCTGCTTAAAACTCCTCCTTCGCCAACCATTGAACTTTTAAAGGTGTTAAAGCAATAGTCGTGCCAGCCGAATAATGTTTGTAACAGATTGAATTTACGTTAAATGTTGAGCTTTTCTTGAACAAAATCCCTCAAAACGGCTAATTCTTATATGTCTCATGACAATCTTGAACTGCCATTCCCCGGCCACTGACCGGGTTCAGAATGTCGAGGATCAAATGGGTGCTGAAGAATCAGTTCAAACATCTCAATTCTCAGAGGACGATGAAAACGTGTGTTCTCTTCGATTTAATTGACAAGTAAAAAGTGCCGGTCTAGAATGTGAACGAGTGAAATCGGGCAAGTGCCCCCCGCGCCTTGCGGAAAAAGGGGAGGTATTCGAGCAACATGGCTGATATCAGGCGGATGTTCGATCCCAAAACAATCGCTCTCATTGGTGCAAGCGAGAGAGAGAACTCTACCGGTCGAAACCTGCTTCAGAACCTGTTGTCCACGAACGGCAGGGAAAGAACAATCTATCCCGTAAACCCAAACAGGAAGAGCGTCCTTAACCTGGAATGCTTTCCCAGTGTTTCTGCCCTACCGAGAGCCGTCGATCTTGCCGTGATCGTCTCTCCCGCTTCCACGGTCCCCTCGGCTGTCGAAGAATGCGCCAACGCCGGCGTGCAAGGCGTGCTGATCGTTTCCGGTGGTTTCAGGGAAGCCGGACCCGAGGGCGAGAAGCTTGAGCAAGAAGTAAGTGCGATCGCCAAGCGACATGGACTCAGGATCCTGGGGCCCAATAGTCTTGGCCTGGTGCGCCCCCACATTGGCTTGAATGCAACCCCATTGAAGACAAACCCGGAAAAAGGCAATATCGCCTTCATTTCGCAGAGCGGCGCATTTGGAAGGGCCTTGCTCGACTGGGGTATGGACGTGCACATGGGGTTTAGCATGTTTGCGTCGCTGGGCTCTATGATCGACATCGACTTCGGCGATCTGATTGATTTTCTCGGACACGATACGCACACGCGCAGTATCATGCTTTACATAGAAGAGGAGGTCGGGGATGTCAAACAATTCGCGAGTGCAGCCCGGGGCTTCGCGCGCAACAAGCCGATTGTCGTTCTGAAGCCTCCCCGCCGTACGGCGCGAGCCAACCATGCCCTCTCTCACACGGGGCAGATGGCCACCCATGAGAGGGTCTACGATGCGGTATTCAAAAGGGTCGGGGTCGTGAGGGTCAAATCTGCTGCCGATCTCTTTAACACGGCGGGCGTGCTTGAGGCCAGACACTTGCCCAAAGGCACGAGGCTCATGATCATTACCAATGCATCGGGCCTGGGCGTCATGGCCACGAACGCGTTGAATGAAATCGGAGGACGACTGGCAAGGTGTTCGGAGGAGAATGAGCAAAAATTCAGGGCCACTTTGCCCTCGTACTGGAAGCCAACAAATCCCATGGATATCCTGAGGGATGCAGATGTTGAGAGATATGAGCGCGTTGTCCGGATATGCCTTGCAGACTCCGGCGTGGACGGGGTTCTGGTCATTTTTACTGCGCAGGGTGCAGCCGAGCCAGATGAGCTCGCACGCGCCATTGTGCGGCTTGCCCGCGAAGCCTGGAAGCCCATCATCACAACGTGGGTGGGTGGAGGAGATGTCCAGCAGGCCCGAAAAATCTTTCTCGAGAACAACGTACCGACTTATGTAACACCGGAAGAGGCGGTGAGGACCTACTTTTACATGTACAGCTACGAGCGGAACCTTGAACTCATGTATGAGACGCCGTCCGATCTTCCCGTTGACCAGGCGCCTCCAAAGAACAACCTCAAAACTCTTATCCGGAGGGCTGCAGCCGCCGGCAGGACGGTTCTGACTGAGGAGGAGTCGAAGCGGTTTCTCATCAACTACGGTATCCCCACCGTCAAGACATACATGGCCCACACGCCCGAGCAAGGCGTCGGAGCGGCAAGGGCTTTGGGATACCCGTTGGTACTCAAAGTGGCCTCACCCGATATCACCTACAAGAGCGATGTCGGAGGGGTCATCACGGGCATCACCTCAGAGGAAGAGCTTCGGTCTGAATACGACCGCCTATTGAAACGGGTCACAGAGAATTGCCCGGACGCAACGATCACCGGCATCACCGTCCAGAAGATGATTGAGAAAATAGACTATGAAATCATCCTGGGTGCAAAAAAAGATGAGGACTTTGGATCGGTCATCCTGTTTGGTATGGGTGGCACGAGTGTCGAGATATTCCAGGACTTCGGCGTGGAGCTGCCCCCGCTCAATCAGACCCTGGCGCGCAGACTGATGGAGGAGACGAAAGTCTACCGCCTGCTTAAAGGTTACAGAGGAAAACAACCCGCGGATCTCAAGAAGCTCGAGCAGATCATTGTGAGCTTCTCTAATATGATCATCGACTTCCCTGAAATCGCAGAGGTCGACATCAATCCGATCGCCATCACCGGCGGGACAGCATACGCTCTCGACGCACGGATCGTTATTGATAAGAACTGTCTCGAGTCCACCACACCCTATCCCCATCTCATTATCACACCGTATCCCACAAAATATGTGATGACCTGGAGGATGACGGACGGCACCGAGGTGCTCTTGCGGCCCATCAAGCCCGAAGATGAACCCATGGAGCACGAGATGCTCACCAGCCTGTCAGAAAAGACGCTGCGAGAGCGGTTTTTCCAGGCCATCAAGCACATCACGCACGAGATGCACATCCGCTTCTGCAACATAGACTATGACCGGGAAATGGCTATCGTCGCCGAACTCCGTGAAGGTGAAAAGAGAAGAATTCTCGGTATTGGTCGATTAATTATTGAACCTGAGGGAAAAAGCGGCGAGTTTGCCGTTGTCGTGCACGACGATTTTCACGGTAAAGGGCTGGGATACAAACTCGTTGACATGATGATCGGCATTGCTCAGGAAAAGGGGCTGGAGGAGGTCTACGCTTTGGTTCAATCTGACAATACAAAGATGCTCAGCCTATGCCGAAAGCTAGGCTTCGCCATTGAGTTCTTGCCGGACAAATTAAGCAGAGTCAGCTTGCCATTAAACTGACATCGTCTTTTGACCCGTCATTCGGCAACTTGCCTTTGATAACGACAGGGACCGATCCTGCAATACCTTTAAAGCGGATCGGCTGTAAGGAAAAAGGGAGCCTGTTGGCTCCCTTTTTTTAGTTCACTCGGTCTATTTATTCAGCTTGCTTTTGAACTTTTCCAGCATCTTCGGCACGACCACCTTATAGTCGCCCACGATACCGATGTTTGCGTTCTTGAATATGGGCGCCTCAGGGTCTTTGTTGATGGCCACGATGCAGTCCGATGTCCTCATACCCGCCAGGTGCTGGATGGCGCCGGAAATGGCGCAGGCGATGTAGATTCTCGGCTTAACCGTCTTGCCGGTCTGTCCTACCTGGTGTTCGTACGGTATCCATCCGGAGTCGACGGCTGCACGGGATGCGCCCAGTGCTCCTCCCAGGGTGTCGGCCAGGTCCTTTAAAATCTTGAAGCCTTCGGGGCCGCCGGTGCCCCTGCCGCCCGATACGATGATATCGGCCTCAACCATGTTTACCGTGACCTGTGATTTGATGAACTCAAGGAACTTCGTATTCAGGTCTGCCTCGGCGACGGTAAAGGTTTCTTTTACCACCTCGCCCGATTTTGATGCATCCTTTTCAGGCATGGCAAATGCCTTTGGTCTCAGCGTTGCGATCTGCGGTTTCGCCTTTTCATTGACCACCGTCACCGAATAATTGCCGCCAAAAGCAGCCCTTGTGAGCTTTATTTGTCCGCCTTCTACCTTGATGCCGATACTGTCCGTGCAGAGCCCGATACCGAGATTTGCAGCGCTTGCCGCTGCCACGTCCGTGCCCTGACTCGTGGCCCTGAAAAGGGCGACTTCCGGTTTGTACTTGCCGAGGACAAAGCTTGACGCCTTTGAGTAAGCTTCCGCATTGAAAGTCTTAAAAATAGGCCCTTCTACGGCGTAGACTTTGGAGGCGCCACACTGAAAAGCCTCTTTCGCAGTATTCCCGACATTTTCACCGATGACAAAGGCGCATAGGCCGGAGCCGAGTCCATTCGCCAGGGTCTTTCCGATGCCCAATAATTCGAAGGACATCGGTGTCGTTTCACCACCTTTGTGTTCTATATACACCCATACATCGTTAGCCATTGTTCTCTCTCCTCCCGGTTATTTTATGACTTTCATGTCGATGAGTTTGTCGGTGACGATATTGGCAATATCTTCAAGCTCGCCTTTCAAGAGCTCTCCTGCTCCACGGGGAGGGGGTACGGCGATCTCAACAACCTTTGTAGAGGCGCCGGCTGCACCGATCTTGCCCTTGTCCACCCCTAAGTCATCTGCATTCCACTGAGGGATGGTCGCCTTAGCGGCTTTTTTGATACCCATGAGGTTCGGGAGCCGCGGCTCGTTGATGCCTTTGATAACGGCAACGACGGCAGGCAACTTTGCTTCTGTGACTTCGATGCCGCCTTCGATGGCCCTTTCAACGACGATCTTTTTATTCGCCGCATCGACCTGGCGTACTTTTGAAACGTACGTGAGAGGGCTCCAACCGAGGATGGCAGCCATTTCTGCGGCCACGACACCGGTATTGCCGTCGGTAGACTGTTTTCCGCAGAAAACAACATCCACGCCGCCAATTTTCTTAAGGGCAGCGGCAAGGACGGAAGCGGTTGCATAGGTGTCGGAACCTGCGAAGGCGTCATCGGTGCAGCGATGCACCTCATTGACCGTGAGCGCCAGGGCGTTCCTCAGGGCGTCGTTGGCCTTTTCGGGACCCATCGTAATGGCCACGATGTCTCCATCGTACTTTTCCCTTGTGAGTAAAGCCTCTTCCAGGGCAAACTCGTCAAAGGGGTTTGTGATGGGGTTCATGCCGTCTCTCTTGAGAGTACCTTTCGGGGTATCCCATTTGATTTCAGCTTCTGTGTCGGGAACCTGTTTGATACATACAGCGATTTTCACAGTATCCTCCTTTTAGAGTATTATGATTCACCCACATAGGAGGTGGGTCTTCTCTTTTCAACGAATGCGGTCACAGCTTCTTTCTGGTCTTTCGTGGAGAATAAACAAGAACTCGCTTGGGGATGAATTGAATATAAGAAAGAGGGGGATAGTTTGTCAAGACAGGTCCGTTCAAAGAGATCCTGATAAACTTTGAAATCCTCTTTTTCTCTTCCGAAGGAAGGTCACATGGACTGAACGACCAGTTCGCACAGGTCGTAGGCGGCCATGGTTTCTGTCTTCCCCTTCTCTTTGATCCCGTCAAAGAGCATGGTCAGACAATAAGGGCAGGCCGTCCCGATGAACTCGGCCTGGGTCGCAATGGCCTGATCGGTCCGCATCTGATTGATCCGCGTCCCGATATGCTCCTCCATCCACATCCTTCCCCCGCCCGCCCCGCAGCAGAAGCTCTTCTTGTGATGCCGCTCCATCTCCACCAGCTTGAGCCCCGGGATGGCATGGAGTATCCTGCGGGGAGCCTCAAAGATCTGATTCGCCCTCCCCAGGTAACACGAATCGTGGTAGGTGATCACCTTGTCGATCGGTTTGGTCAGCTTCAGCTTTCCACTGGAGATCAGCGTCTTCTATGAATGGGACGTGGTGAATGACTTCAAACTCGCCGCCAAAGGAGGGATACTCGTTTTTCAACGTATGGAAGCAGTGGGGACAAATCGTCAGGATCTTCTTCACACCGTGTCCTTTCAGGATCCCGATGTTTGCCTCCGCCGTGGTCTGAAACAGGTATTCGTTCCCGATTCTCCGGGCCGGGTCCCCGCAGCACCCTTCCTCATTGCCCAGGATTCCAAACCGGATGCCGCTCGCCTGAAGGATCTTGACCATCGCCGTGGCAACCTTCTGATTCCGGGCATCGAAGCTCCCCACACAGCCCACCCAGAACAGGACCTCCGGGTTTTCCACTTCGGTAATGGTTTTCACTCCCAACCCCTGGGCCCACTCCGCACGTGTCCCCCGGGCCGCCCCCCAGGGGTTGTTGCTCTTCTCCAGGTTCTTTAACGTCAATCGAACCTCGGAGGAGTATTTGGTCTCGACCAGGACCAGGTAACGCCGAAGATCGATGTTGCGGATCACCTGCTCCACGTAGACCGGACAGGCCTCTTCGCAGGCCATACAGGCCGTGCAGGCCCAGAGCTCGTCCTCTCCCACCGTGGCTTCCATGATCGCCTCCGGCTTGCGCTGATCCGGAGCCGTGGCCAGTAGTTTCGGCCCCTCCCGCCTCAGATGGTCTTTCAGGTTCTGAGTCATCCGTCTCGGAGAAAGGGGCTTGCCCGTGAGATGAGCCGGGCAGACATCCTGGCATCTCCCGCAGTTGGTACACCCCTCAAGGTCTAAGAGCTGTTTCCACGTCAGCTCCGGGATCTCCCGGACCCCAAAGGTCTCTGCCTCTTCAAAGTCAGGAATGGGTAGCAACACCCCCTTGGGCTTGAGGTTACGGAAGTAGACGTTGATGGGCGATAGGAAGAAGTGCTGAAGCGGGGTGCGGGTGATAAAGACATAGGCAAAGAATAAGAAGGCGGGAAGGGCATGGATCAGGACCCGGTGCCAGACCAGGAGCTCGTTCAGCGCATCGGTCGGAAGGATCAGAAAGAATCGGGACAGAGGGTAGCTCAAGGGAGCCCAACAGCTCCAGTCGGGAACCGCTCCGCCGATCACGGCAATCCGGTAACCCTTGATGAAGAAGCCGGTGATCAGAAGCACCACCCCCCAAAGATAGATCAACGTGTTGGTGGGTTTTGTCTCCAGGCGCGAGGGTTTGAGGATATACCTCCGGTAAACGGCCAGAAGCCCGCCAACAATCACCAGAATCCCCCCGATTTCTGAAACGAAGGAGGCGTACTCGAAGAGGACCTGCGGAGGAAGGGTCAGACCCACGGGGTATGAAAAGAGCCTCACGAATTTACCCAGGAAGATCAGAATGGCCCCCCAGAAGATCAAGAAGTGCATGGAACCCGGGTAGAGCTCCTTCCAGAACCGGACGTGGCCGAAGGTCACGGCCACAAGGGTCTTGATCCGGGTGGCCCCGCTGATCGGAGCGGTTCTGCGCTTTCCCCAGATGCCAGAGCCGGTAGTGCCGCCACCAGAAGGCCAGGGCCGAGACCGCCAGAAGCCCGATGAAGAGTACGAGAAAACCGAGGATGATGGGCAAAAAGATTTTCAGGATGTACACTTCTTGACTTGTCCAGAAACGGGTTAGAGAATTCATTTTACCTTTCCCAGTCGTTCTTCAGATGAATAGACATCCGATGAGGCCCACCCCCACCCCCTGAACCAAGTGAGGTTCAGGGCATTGTCCTGCACCCTACGTGGTGCAGGGCTTCCCCTCCCCCTGAAGGGGAGGGAAACCGTTGTGCTCCTTCCCCGAAGAGGAGGGAAATGCTTCTGTTCCTCCCCCTTCAAGGGGGAGGTCAGGAAGGGGATGGGGATTTGCCGCAGCAGTATCATTATGTCTTCTCAATGACGGCCTCATGATTAAGTTAACAAACGAGGATAGAAGGTAACCAAATGGGCAACAAAAAAGACCAATGCCAAACAGCCCATGATCATAAAGACCCAGCAGAGAAATGTCTTGTATTTCTCTTCCACCCCAAAGTCGAAGGCGGTCAGTTTCACCCCAAGGAAGAGCGACCCGATCACCCCCATCAATACTATGATTTCTACAATCATCACCACTGGCCTTAATACGCTTCCCATCGTCGGTTCCTCAGAATAAAATCAGTTGTTAAGTCAAGCTGCCTTCTTCGCCGCCTCGGGTGCTTGCTGCGCACCTTCCGTGACTGGCAGCAGCTCCAGATTCTTTAGACCCACAAGAAATAACAGTCCCATCAGGGTAAAGATCCCGAGGGACATGAACGTCTCGATCGGAGTGATCGGAAAGGATCCTGCCATTCCCCAGATCCCCTCAATCTTCCCGGGATACAGAGGCAGGGGATAGGCCGTCCCGGGGACTACCAATGAAAACCTCTCTCCAAAGATGCCGATCACTACCAAGAACGCAGCTCCCAGCACTCCCTTCAGGTTCTTAGAGTATTTCGGATGAAGGAGGATGATCAGGGGTAAGAGATAGGCGAACCCCACCTGCAGGACCCAGAAGATCCAGGAGTAGGGCCCCGTCAAAAGCCAAACCGTAGCGTCCCGGTGGGGGGAGTAAAGATGGGTCAGTTTATCCACCAGGACCATCACCGCCAGAATCACAATCAAGATCCGGAGCAATCGACTCAAGGAGAAGATGAGCTCCTGGTTGAGATTCCTTCTGGTAAATTTAAAGACCGCCACCACCGCGATCATCAGCAGGGCCAGCCCCGAGACCATGGCCGCCGTCAGAAATTCAAAGGGCTTGATGGGCGAAAAGAAGATCGGCCGGGTGGCAATGAAACCGAAGATGGCCCCTGTGCCCATATGAACCAGAGCCGCCCAGCCAATGGCAATCTTCCCCATCAGCTTGATGAATTTATGCTTCTCAGCAAAGATCGCCCCAAGGTAAATCACCCCGATCAGAAAGTACCCTCCGTAGAGAATCCCGTTGACCGCAAACATGGAGCGCATGTTGTTTAAGACGAAGAACATAAAGAGACGCCAGGATTTCTCAGGCCTTCCGAGATCTAACGCAATCCCGATCATGGCCCCAAAGATAAGCACGATGGCCAGAAAGACCGCAAGCCTGGCGATGGGTCGATATTGTTCTTTCCCGAAGACATAGGTCAGGGAAGAAAGGATCAGAGAGCCCGCACTCAGCCCGATAAAGTAGATGGTGATCGTAATCGGCATGCCCCAGGGAATGATGCTGCTCGACCCAAGGACATGGTGGCCCGAGATGTAGCTCACCATAAAACAGATAAACCCAATCGCAGAAAAAACCGCCAGCAGAACAAATAGAGTATAAAATTCTTTCGATTTACCCTCTATTTTCGAGAATGTTAATCCCATGGGAACTCCCTCAATTCAAATCTTATTAATCGGTCCATCATTCAATAGACATCCGATCAACCCCACCCACCCCCACCCCCACCCTTACCCTCCCCCTGAAGGGGAGGGAAAACGTAATTCTCATTTCAAAAGGTAGTAGACTTTGGGTTTCGTATCCAGCTCCTCTCGAAGCCTGATCCATCCCCGTGAGGAGAGCAGCCGGGATACCTCAGAGCCCGTGTCGTCCAAGTCTCCAAATTTTCTGGCCTCCGCAGGGCATTCCTCCACACAGGCCGGAACCACCTCGGTCCCGATCTTTTTGCCCTCCTTGAGCGCTTGATCGATCCGATGAAAACAGAACGTGCATTTCTCCACCACCCCGTGGGTCCGGGTCGGAAACGGCCACTGACCCCAAACACCCCGATCCGGAGGCAGATCAGGACGATGATATTCCTTGTCCTCCTGCTCGATGCTGTTGAAGCTTCGCGCTCCATAAGGACAGGCAACGATACAGTATTTGCACCCGATACAACGCCTGAAGTCCTGTACCACGATCCCGTCTTCCCGACGATACGTCGCCCTCGCCGGACAAACGGTGACGCACGGCGCATGCTCACACTGCATACACGGCATCGAGATCAGCTCGGTATTGACCCGGGGGTATTTCCCCGTGGTCGCCGCGATCACCTTGTTCCAAAAGATGTCTCTTCTCATCTTCTGCTCTTCCGGCGACCCATACGGAACGTTGTTTTCCACCTTACAGGCCGTCGAACAGGCCTGGCAGCCCGTGCATTTGTCCAGATCTATCACCATTCCCCATCTTGCCATGTTATCCCTCTACAGTCAGGTTTAGGTTTAGGTCGATGTTCAGATTTTTAATTTCTCAACCTTAAACTTAACCTTAACCTCAACTTACGCTTTATACACCTTCACCCGTGTGTTAAAGAAAGCGGCCTGCCCGCTCAGGGTGTCGTAGTCGACCCCGAGAATGTCATTGGGATTGACCCCGATCCCTTTTTGCCACTTCCCATAGGAGCTATGTCCCTGCCCCGAGGGAATCGCAACCACCTCCGGATGAACCCCTTCCGAGAGTTTGACTTTCGCCTTGATTTTCTGAAACGGCGACTCCACCCATACCCACTGGCCATCCCGAAGTTTCAGGGAGGCTGCGGTCTCGCTGTTGATCTTGACCAGGGTCTCCCAGCCCACCCCATCCATGGGCAAGAAGATCTCCTGCGCCCAGGGATAGTTCTGACTCCCATTCTCCACGACCATCAAGGGTTGGTAGGGGAGAAGGACCAGAGGGTATTTGTCTTTTTCCCCTAAGAATTTCGGCTCCCCGGAGTGAGGCAGATAGTCCAACTCCCCCTCTTTGCCCATCTTTGTCCGGGCAAGCAGTTGCTTCAGGTTTCCCGAGGAGAATTCAAATTTCCTCGAAGGCGTCTGAAAGATCCGAGGATATTTATGGTATTCGTAGTCTTTTCCTACCCAGACTCCCCTCTCAAGAAATTCTTTCCAGGGAATCAGCGCCTCCATCCGAAACTTAACGAATCCTTCCGCAGTATCCCCTATGTTAGTAAAGGATTGGGCGATACTTCCGTTCATTCCCTTTGCTACCTGAAAGAGGATGTCCACGACAGACCTTGCGCTGCCATGAGGCTTAACCACGGGCTGTTTTATCTTCACCTCTGCAAAACCCGACCCTGAAGGCGAGTGATCGTAACCCCATTCTTCCAGGTAGGTCGTGCAAGGCAAGATCAGGTCAGCATAGAGCGCCATCTCGCTGACAAAGGGAGAGATATGAACATAGTAAGGAAGTTTCTTCAATGCCTTATCCCATCGGTCCGTCCCGGGGGCTGACAGATTGAAGTTGCTGTTGAACCCGATGGCCATCTCAATAGGATAGGGAGTATTTTGTAGGATGGATTCCGGAATCTGATTGGTCACAACTTTTGCCCCAGGGAATTTGTCCGTCCCCCGAAGATCGATGATAGGCTTGGCCTTGCCTTTTTTCGCGATCTCATCTTCTGTGAGTCGCGGCAGGTCATTGTAGTTGACATTTTCCTGATAAAGGACCCCTCCCGGAACATCGATGCTCCCCACCAAAGCGTTCAAACAGTATATCGCGTAGCTCGCAAAAGACCCTTCAGGCCGGTTGATCGATTCCTGACCCCGGATGGCAAGGGCCGGCCGCGTCCGGGCAAATTCTCTCGCAATCCGGCGGATGCTCTCAGCTGAGATCCCCGTGACCTTCGACACATCCTCCGGGCTGTATTGACCCAGCGCCAGTTTCTTATAGGCTTCAAACCCCACGGTCCAGTCTCTCACGAAGGTTTTGTCAATAAGCTCTTCGCTCAGGATCACATGAGCCATCCCCATCGCCAATGCCCCGTCCGTACCCGGGTTGATGGGCAGCCACTCATCCCCTCTGGCTGCCGTCAGGGAGTACCTCGGATTGATGACGACGATCTTCGTGCGATTGGGCTTTTCCCGCCTGATTTTTCCCCATTTCCTCAAGTATCGAGACAAGGGCCTGGACGACTCCAGAAGGTCAGCCCCAAAGGCCAAGATGTAGTTGGTCTGATCCAGATCATAGGCCGTAGCGCTGTAGTGACCATCCGCCATCCAGTTGCCCGATTTCTCCGCCTCACCCTCGAGCCCTTCCCCCGAGATCAAATTGGGCGTCCCGAATGCTTCCCCAAACCGAATCATCATGTCCTGGCTGCTGATGCTGTTGAGCCCGTAAAAGAGAAGAAGTTTGTTCGGCTCCCCCCCCTCTCGAAGTTTCTTTAACCGACCCGTGATCTCACCCAAGGCCTCCTCCCAACCCATAGGAACCCACTTCGGATCAACCCCCTTTCCTTTCTCCGGGTTGGTCCTTTTTAAGGGTGTGCCGATCCGCCCCGGATCGTAAAGCACCTGAAGCCCAATGTGCCCCCGAGGACAGATCTTCCCGTCAGAGACTTTGGAAAGCCGATTCCCGCTGATCCGGACCGCCTTCCCATTGACCACCCTGACCCGGATCCCGCAACGGGCCTGGCAGTTTAAACAAGAAGAAACAACCCATTTTTCTTTGACAACGCCCGGGCTCTTTGAGACCAGGGGCTCGGCGGAATGGGTCTCCAATGGACCCAGGACCTTCCCCGCTCCCACGGCTGCACCGCCCAAAGCCGATATCTTCAGAAATGTCCTCCTATCGATGGTCAACTTTTTTTGCTCCTTCTGTCCCGCTCCCAACCGACCGCTCTTTTTCATCGCCTCTACCCCGATTTGTTCCAAAAACCAACTCGCATCCCACTCAAAAAAGGTTTGCGCTTTATTTCACGAGTTGACTATATGAAAGGGGAAATAGTTTGTCAAGGAAAATCGACCGCAGAATTGCCTCAAATTAGATGTTACGGGTGTCCACCTCTACGAACTCGACCGATTGACTCCTGATCTGTTAACCGAAATATGTTATTCTAAGCAATGCTCTTTTTCTCCTTTGCAGTTTTGAAGGGAAAAGGATAGGAGATCGATTAGTGAACTTTCTTGCCCACCTGTTTCTCTCCGGCGACGCTTCGGAACTCCTCGTTGGAAATCTCATGGGTGATTTTGTCAAAGGGAGGCTGGACGGGCGTTTCCCGCCTGGCATTGAACGGGGGATTTTACTGCACCGAGAAATTGATTCCTTCACAGGCCAGAACCGGCACTTTCTTCTCAGCAAGCGGCGGCTCGATAAATCCTTCGGCCTTTACCGGGGAGTGTTGGTCGATCTTTTCTATGACCACTTTCTTGCAGCACACTGGGAGGATTATGCGGACGTGCCTCTCTCTCTCTTTATATCAGACGCCTGGCGGGTTCTTTGCGAGCACAAGGAATTTCTCCCGGATAGACTGCAGCGCATCATGCCGTTTATGTTCAGGGATTGGCTGCCGTCGTATGGCGACATTGGGGGTATAGCTACAGTCCTGCACAGGATATCTTGTTTCAGGCTTAAAAGAGCAAACCGTCTCGGGGAAGGGGCCGAAGCATTGAGCAGGCATTACGCGGAACTTTACAGGGACTTCCGGGAGTTTTTTCCTGAATTGCTTGCCTTCTCAGAGGTTCGGAACACGCCCCCCACAAATTCTAGCTCCCTTACCCCTGCATGACGAACAATCCCAGGAGTATGATGGGCCTTATTAAAGAAAACCGGCAGCGAGAACTTCCACTTTCATCAAGAACCTGTAAGTCAGCGGACGTCCTGAGAACTCGTCCTATACGATTGCGTCGTACGTTGCTCGGCTGTTTTAGACCTCCCGATTCGAAATCCTTATCGTTGAGAGGAACTGCATAACTGTCTCAAACATATGGACTGGTTATTTGGCAGAGAATGAGAGAATATCATACCGGTCGGAGCGCAATCTCGGACACCGAAATTGCGATATTGCAAGCCTGCCCGGAAAGCTTTATCCTTAAAAAGAGATCCTTGGGTGTTCCTCTTTCCTATGCGATGACAACGGACCCTTTTTCCATTTCAATCCTCTCGGCGGGCAGAGGCTGGCTCGTGGTTGAGAAGCCCTCCGGGCTGAGCATCCAGGAGAAGCAGGGGCAGGGCCTTTGTTCCGTCCTTCAGTCTCGGATCAATACCGACCCGGACCTCAGGAACAAGATCGACTGTGATCCCGGGTTCGGGATTCTTCCCGTCCACCGCCTTGACCGGGAGACGAGCGGCGTTATCCTCCTAGCCTGCCAGCCCGCGACCTTCAGCTACCTCGCCATGCAATTCGAACACCACAAGGTCCGGAAGCGCTATATCGCCCTCCTCCACGGAGACCTCCCCGAGCCTGCCGGGGAAGATGGCTGGGGGCTCTGGACTTGGCCCCTGTCTAAGGAGGCGGGGGGCCGGTTACATCCAGAGGGCCGCCCCGGGGCGGTCCCGTCCGAGACCCGCTTCCGGGTCCTTCGGAGAAACGCCCATTACACCCTCATTGAGTGCGACCTTTTGACCGGCCGCAAGCATCAGATCCGGCGTCACGCCCGGCTTGCGGGTCATGCCGTGGTGGGCGATACGCGGTACGGCACATCCCGGTCCCTCAAGTTCCTACGCGAGGAGATGGGTTTTATCCGACTCGCCCTCCATTCCTTATCCCTTCAGGTCCAGTTACCCGGAGCGGCGGCACCCCAAGTGTTCCAATCCCCGGCCATTCCCCCGGAGATTCTCCGTCTTCTGGGGCAAGACCAGGAATCTGAAACCTGACTTAGTCCGACCCCCGGTGCCCTCAGACCGCCTTGGCGTATTTATGATTTTTGGACGTTATATGATCCCTCTCAATACAAAAAAAAGGGTTAAGCGGAATCGCCTAACCCCTGGATGATTAAAGTGCCGGGTCGCGGAATCGAACCACGCACACGAGGATTGTCAGTCCAGCCAGCACAAATTGTGCCAGCACGAAAGTTAGTACTTAAAGGTCATTCTGCATTGAATAGCCGATGGCTTCATAGCCCTTAACTCGTTTCTTGTACATCCGCATCAGCGTCGGGACGTGGATGTCGACGTAATCGTAAACCTGCACCACCCGTTTGTTATCGTGAAGCCGGTGAAGGCGTCCCACGTACTGTTGGAGAGTACCGCGCCAGGAAATGGGCATGGCCAAAAAGAGGGTGTCCAGTCTGGCATCATCAAACCCCTCTCCAATATACCGTCCTGTGGACAGGATCACTCGTTCCTTTGAATCTGGCACGGCTTTAATTTGATCAGCCATCGCCTTGCGTTGTTTACTGCCCATCCCGCCCTTAAGAACGATGATATTCTGGGCGACACCCTTAAGTTGTTCGGCGAATTGCTCTAAGTGCTCAACCCGTTCCGTTAGAAGGAGGGGGGAACGTCCCATTTCTAAAGCTTTCAGCAGATCATTGAAGATCAATTCATTGCGATCCTTGTCAAGTACAAGGGCGGCATAGATATCCTGGATTTTCACATCGGCTGATTCCGGGGCCATTCTAAAATTCGTGTGCCTTGTTATGACCACATGCTCGAATGGTCGCGCGGCTGCCTGCTTCTTCGCACTTTCCCTGAAACGGATGGGACCACACTGCATTAAGATAATAGGGTGATGGCCATCCTTTCGGATCGGAGTTGCAGTGAGGCCCACAATGTACTTAGCTTTTACCTGTTTTAGAACCTGTTCAAAGGTAAAGGCAGGGATGTGGTGGCATTCGTCAACAATGATTTGACCATATTCGGCCACCATGTCTTTGACCTCCCCCTTGCGATTGAGGCTCTGGATGAGGCCTATGTCGATAGAACCGGTAACCTTCTTCTTGCCGCCACTCACCTGACCAATCTCTTCCAACGGCATCCCAAGGAATAAAGCCAATCGTTCGCGCCACTGGTCCATCAGTTGCCTGCGGTGGACCAACACCAGCGTATTGACTTTTCTATTTGCGATAAGCCATGCCGCTATCACGGTCTTACCAAAAGCGGTTGGGGCGGACAGGATACCGTAGCCGTGAGTAAATAATTGCTGAGCAGCTTCCTGTTGCAGGGGCCGAAGTTCCCCCTTAAAAGTGACGTTGATTGAAGTGCCCCCGAAACGCTCGTCAGCCAGCTCTGGTTTGATATTGTGTGTTTTGATCAGCTCAAGTGCATCATCGAGGCAACCCCGTGGAAGGCCAATATAGGACGGGAAATCTTCCGCACAACCGATGATCCGGGGTTTGCCGAAAGTCGACAAGCGCATGGCCTGAGCCTTATAGAAGTCCGGGTTCTGAAAGGCAGCCAGCCGAATCAGACGGTTTAACATGGCAGGAGGCAACCCGTTCTTTTCAATATAGATCAGGTTGCCTTGGACTATTCGGACAGTCTCGGGGAACGGTCCTTGAATGGGTTTCTCCTTTTTCTTCTTTGAAGGCGGCAAAGTCCAGGGATCCTCCTCGATCCCATCATCGGCCAGGCTGATCCGGACGCCAAGGATGGTTCCGTTTCGGGAAGCCTCCTGGACAATGGTTTCCACTTTCTCCAACTGGATTCTTTCAATTGCTGATAGAAATATCCACTGGTCGGGATAGGGTTCGAACGCCTCATTCACGAAGACGCTATTGCCCTTCTCTGCGGGAACTCGTTGTAAAGGAAGAGCGATGAGATTCCCAAACCCACCCTTTGGCATCGTATCCTGACTTGGAAAGAAACGATCATAAGAATCCAGACCGATTTGATGGCGTCGTTCCATTGAACGTGTCAAGATGGCACAACCAAATTTCCGAGCCAGGGAAGCCGAGACCGGGCGGTCAAAGAACATCCAGACATGCCCTCCCTTCCCTGATCTCGAACGTTCCAGTGCTGCGGAAACCCCTATCTCACCACAGGTTCTAAGAAAAACAGCCACATCCTCTTGCCAGGATTTCTTATCGAAATCGACAGCCAAAAACCAGCAGGTTTCATCCGGCAAGAGCGGGTAAACCCCGACCGTGTGTTTTCCAAGCAGATGGCCACGAATCACTTCATCGGTGACCGGCTTGAGATCTCGATTTTCACAGTCGGAACATTTCACCATGGGTTTGCGACAAAAGGGACGGTTCCATTCGTTTGCACAAGCAGGTGAGTAGCCGGAATTTCCTTTTCTCCCTTCCCATCTGACTGGATAAGCGTCTTCACGCCCACGGAACAGGGAACGAAAAAGAGCAATCTGGGTTTCTATTGGAGAGTCATTGGTAACTTGATTTGCAGAGGTATATGGCGTGGATGGTTCTGATACAATTGGTTTGGGTGTTGGCGTACGATCTTCAGGATGTAAACCGAGTAGCTTCTTTAGCCGTTCATTTTCCTCCCTCAAAGAAGCACATTCTTTCAATGCTTCTTGGAGTTGGTCTTTCAAGGTCTTCGGGATCAATCATAGCCGTCCACATCACCCTTCATAAGTTTTGCCACGCTTCGTCCTCATCTCCATCGAGCCCATCGCCGGTAGGCATCGATCCATTCCGCCCCTTTCGGTTTTGGCTCCGGAAGCGGTAAGTCGATGACAGGGACCCTCAGCCTTTCGCGACCGCGCCGACAGACCGCCACGATCTCACCAGCTTTGTTCAAATCGACTCGCTCCACCGTAACCTCTACCCCAAGCAGTTTCGTTGCGAACGGGACCGCCAGGTTTTCTTCCAGCATTGTGAAGATGCCAGTGACCTCCTCGGACTCGTTGTAGCAGTCCACCGTGGCTTCCTCAATCAACTTGTCAAGATGGGCCGTGCTGGATCGATGCAGCGCTTTTTCTGGAACCACCTTGTTTCGCATTCTTCGGAACCTTTGGCATATTACCCCCTACCCCACCCCCATGAGTCGTCATACCGGGTCTTCCTGTCCATGTCTCCTTCGGTCATAGATTCTCTCTGCCCCGCATACACCCATGTCCCGAAAAATTTTTGGGGTGTTCATAAGGGACTCCTCCCCAAAATTTTTTGGGGTTCCCCGGCTATTATCCGGTCCATGGTCCTGGGGCCTTCCACGGTGCCTTATCAATCCGTGTATGGCAGGGTTACTCCCCTCTTCGATCATCCTTTGTTTAGTTCTTTCATCAAGGCAGCAACTTCCTCTCGGAGGGAAGGCAGGTTGGCTTCAAGAATCCCCCAAACGACATCGTCGGCAACCGAAGAATAGCCATGGATAAGACGATTGCGGAAGGCAATGATTCGCCCTGCATCGCTTATTCTGGAACGTAGACTCGGATCAAGGCGGAGCAGTTGGGCAAGCGCCTCTCCAATGATCTCAAATTGACGTTCGACAGCAGAGCGGAGCATGGGGTCGGCAGAATAATCCGAGAAGGTTCTTCCGGCGGTGAATCGGATCAGTAATTCACAGGCCTCGTTAATGTCGAAAAGATATTTCTGGATCTCAAGCTGCTTCATAAAGGACTTCTTCAGTTTCTGCAACCGCTTGTCTGAAAAACGGATTGCGAATGGGTGCCAATTCTACGAGATCGACGGGTACCTGAAAGAGCTTCTGAAGATCTTCCATGAGGCCGAAGTAGTTGTCAGCATGTTGGACAGGGGACATCGGCTTGAATTCAACAATGAGATCAAGATCGCTTGACGAACGATCAAATGAATCAGTCGCCGCTGATCCGAATAAGGCAAGACGACGAACTCCACGATTTTTGCACAGGTCCACCATATCTTTGAGCTTCTCTTGGACAACTCGGTTCATCTGAACTCCCGCCCTCGAAATCGGATTTGGCAGAAGGATTAATTACCAGTTCAATTATAGGAAAGAGAAAGCACTCAAAACAACAAGAAATATTTCTCGGAGCATCTTCGTTGGCCGCCTGTTTCCCAGCCTTCAATACGATCGCGAATAATCGGCCATGTTCGGGATCGTTTTGTCACAGCAGCGCCTCAAGATACGGACGTATCACTTTTTCAACCCTGCACACTCGCGCGAATTGCATGAGCTCTTCAGATTTAAAGCGCTTCTTTTCACGGTAGAGCTTAAGTGCCTCAATGGCCGTATCGAGGCCGATCTTATTTCGATACTTGAAGCAATCGGCGATTGTTTTCTCTGGACTATAGATGCGAACTGGAACACCGTCTATTTTGTGTGTTTGGATTCCATGGGTGAAGGCTTGCCCTGAAAACCAGAAGATTCGAATGGGAGGATGAGTAAGCCTGGGAGCTTCTGTTCCTCGCTCCAGTGCTACATAAACCTCGTGAGGGACTTGAGTGGTGATTTCATGGTATGCCAGAGCAGAAATGAGACAAATTACACCATTCGGTATCTTCAGGGAGACTGATACCAGGTCGGGATTACCGAGTGGTGGCAGATCCGCAAGCCGATAGAGACCCCGGCCAAGTTTTTCTATAACACCAGCTTCCAGCATGGTGTAAAGCATTCTGCGGTGAATGTTGGCTTTGAGGGCTTCACTCATTCGCAGCACGCCCCCATGATGCCGAAAAACTTTTTCTGCCTTTTCGAACTGTCCCTGGTTCACCATGCTGACCTGACTCCTGAATTGATACAAAACACTTACACTTATTGATATTTGCAGGTATTATGTCTCTAACCTGGAAAATTGTCAATCAAAAACGACACCCTGTGGTTTACAAAAATGGTTATTTCTTGCCTTTGGGTAATGAAATTCCGATATTTTTAAACTTCACGAGGAAATGACACAGGAGGAAAGGCGGTTTATCGTATCCGTTAAAGAGGGAAAACCCCAGTGGGATTTGTTTGGGGTGTCCGGAATCGAGAATCTACCTGGTGTTCGATGGAAGGTTCAAAACATACACCGAATGACGCCAATGAAACACCGGGAGGCACTACGAAAACTCCGGGACTACCTTAGCGTATAGCCATCATGTTTGACGCTTCCAGTTCCACCCTAATTAAACGTGCCAGAAAATTAGATACTTCATACTGATATGAGCGCAGTCTTGGACACCGAATTTGCGATATTGCAAGCCTGGCGAGAAAGCCTTACTCTTAAAAGGACATCTTTGGGTGTCCCTCTTTCTAATGTGATGACAACGGACCCTTTTTCCATTTCAATCCTCTCAGCGGGCAGAGGCTGGCTCGTGGTTGAGAAGCCCTCCGGGCTGAGCATCCAGGAGAAGCAGGGGCAGGGCCTTCTGTTCCGTCCTTCAGTCTCGGATCAATACCGACCCGGACCTCAGGAACAAGATCGACTGTGATCCCGGGTTCGGTGTTCATCCCGTCCACCGCCTTGACCGGGAGACGAGCGGCGTTATCCTCCTGGCTTGCCAGCCCGCGACCTTCAGCTACCTCGCCATGCAATTCGAACACCACAAGGTCCGGAAGCACTATATCGCCCTCCTCCACGGAGATCTCCCCGAGCCTGCCGGGGAAGATGGCTGGGGACGCTGGACTTGGCCCCTGTCTAAGGAGGCGGGGGGCCGCTTACATCCCGAGGGCCGCCCCGGGGCGGTCCCATCCGAAACCCGCTTCCGGGTCATTCGGAGAAGCGCCCATTACACCCTCATTGAGTGCGACCTTTTGACCGGCCGCAAGCATCAGATCCGGCGTCACGCCCGGCTTGCGGGTCATGCCGTGGTGGGCGATACGCGGTACGGCACATCCCGGTCCCTCAAGTTCCTACGCGAGGAGATGGGATTTGTCCGACTCGCCCTCCATTCCTTATCCCTTCAGGTCCAGCTACCCGGAGAGGCGGCACCCCAGGTGTTCCAATCCCCAGCCATTCCCCCGGAGATTCTCCGTCTTCTGGAGGAAGGCCAGGGATCTGAAGAAGGGTGATCCTTCCCGGCCAAGGTCAAAGTTCAGATCTCATCTTCACCTTTCATCGGCGATTTCATTAACTTGACTTGGTCCTACCCTCGAAGGGCCCTCCAGACTGCCTTGGCTTATAGTTTATCTCCCATAGAGAAACTTATGATTTTATGGACGTTATATATCCCTCTCAATCAAAAAAAGGGGTTAAGCGAATCGCCTAACCCCTTGATATTAAAAGTGCCGGGTCGCGGAATCGAACCACGGACACGAGGATTTTCAGTCCTCTGCTCTACCGACTGAGCTAACCCGGCATCCTAAGTAACAAGAATTTTATATTACAACCCTCTTCGATGTGTCAAGAGTTAATTCAGGCACTGGACTTTAGACTATCAGACGCAGGAATTTTCTGAACCATCGCTTATGACGATTCATCTTTTTCGGATACACCGGCTTCGGAAAAAGTGGCCATTTCATCAAGGATCCTAAGACTGGCCTCTGCCAGAGATATTCCCAAAGCCGCCCCCGTTCCCTCACCCAGACGAAGGCCAAGATTGAGCAAGGGCTTCAGGCCGAGATGGTCCAAGATGATTCTATGTCCCTCCTCCACCGATTGATGAGATGCGATCAAATAAGGTTTAGCTTGAGGGGAAAGCGACGTGGCAATCAAGGCGGCGGCACCGGAGATAAAGCCGTCGAGAACGACCGGGATCTGATATCTGGCTCCAGCCAGTATCACCCCCGCAATTCCTCCGATCTCAAGACCTCCCACTCTGGACAGCACATCAATGGCATCTTTCGGATCCGGCCGATTTCGTTCCAGCGCCGCCTGGATGACCTTGACTTTTTTCTCCCATCCCTTATCATCAAGGCCTGTCCCCCTTCCCGTAACAGCTGCAACGTCAGTCCCTGTCAATGCTGATGTGATTGCACTGGAAGCCGTCGTGTTGCCGATTCCCATATCGCCGGTTCCTAAAATATCCATTCCTTTCGACAATTCCTCTTCAACCAACTCAATTCCCGCTTCAATCGAACGGATCGCTTCCTCTCTTGCTCATGGCAGGTCCTTTGGCCATGTTCTGAGTTCCCATCGCCACTTTTTTGTCTACCAGATCGGAATGTCGTTCAAGGACGGAGGCCACTCCCAGGTCTGCGATGACCACCCTGGCTCCTATATGTCGGGCGAGTACATTGATTGCGGCCCCACCTCGAAGAAAATTATAGACCATCTGGGGGGTAACTTCAGACGGATAGGCGCTGACTCCTTCTTTCGTAATACCGTGGTCTCCGGCCAACGTAAAGATGACTTTGTGAGCAATCCGGGGCCTTGGGTTTCCTTTGATTCCTGCGACCTGGATAGAGAGGGACTCAAGCTGCCCCAACGAGCCTTGCGGTTTCGTGAGATCATTTTGTCTCTTTCTGGCCTCTGCCATGGCCTCTTTATTTAACGGTTTGATTTCTGCAAGGGTACGGTTCATTTTTTCCATCGATTTTTCCTATCCTCCTGATTTCTCCCTCACCCGCCATCGGAATGCGCACGTTTAGGGTAAGAGGCTATTATCGCTGACGCAAGAAACTCAATTCTGCATGGATTTGAAGCCCCTGAGTTCCATGATTAAAAGGTTGCGCTCTAAAGCTTCCTCACCCGCCTGTCTGCCCCGTTTCTTAGAATTTCTGTCACTTCTCCCCATCATGACAAGGTCTCCTTCGGAGAGGGCAGGGTGGGGTGTATGTCAATTTATAAAATACATTTGAACTAAAATGACGATGATCACAGCAATGAGAGAGTTGACGAGCATAAAGTTAAGCGATTCCTTTGCCACGTTTCGATCGATCGGTCTTTCGGGTTCTCCGATCAAAGGTTTCTCCTCGACTCTTCCGAAGTAGAAATTCTTCCCCCCTAATTGAACCCCAAGCGCTCCAGCCATCGCTGCTTCAGGATATCCGCTGTTGGGGCTCGGATGCTTTCTGCCATCTCTCCGTGCCGCTCTCCATGCCCCTCTCCAATTCTTCCTCAGGGTGAAGGAGGAAAGGACAAACAAAAGTGCGGTCAGCCGTGAAGGGATGAGGTTAGCGAGGTCGTCTCCCCTCGCCGACGCCCACCCGAGATATCGATAGCGGTCATTTCGATAACCCACCATCGAGTCCAAAGTATTGAGAGCTTTGTAGGCCATGGCCAAAGGAGGGCCTCCGATGACCAAATAGAACAAGGGGGCCACGATACCGTCCGAGGTGTTTTCCGAAACGGTCTCAATCAGGGCTCGGCAGATTTCTTTCTCATCGAGATGATTCGTCTCTCGACCGACGAGGAATCCAATTTGTTTCCGAGCAAGGGCAAGGTCTTCCTGCTCCAAAGCCCGGATGACCTTTCTGGGCTCATCATAGAGATTTCGTGTTGCCAGTGTGGTATAGGCAAAAAAAATGGAGATGACGGACGAAAAAACAGGATGGACCCAGCCCGCCATTCGGATGATGGCCCATGTCGAGATCCCTGCCCCGGAGACGATGGTGGCAGCCAGGATCACCCCTGAAAGGCGTTGCATCCGAGGCGTGTGGGCCCGTTGAAGAAGCTTTTTCTCAAGAAAGGAGATGGTCCTTCCTATCCATTTTACCGGATGAGGGTAACCGGGAGGGTCTCCAAAAAGTAGATCGGCGACATAGGCCGCTGAGATTTCGAGAACAGTCATGGGATTATCCGGGAAATAGGACAGCGCAAACGGCACGGAACGGTTTGAAACCGTTCTCTACTTCAAAATAATAAGAAAGATGAGGCATAAGAGCTCCGAGAGTTCATTTGCCGCGCCGAGAATGTCTCCTGTCACTCCGCCCAATTTCTTCAGAAAGAAAAGACGAAATGCGAGACTGAAAAGCCCGATCCCTAAAAAGACCATCCCCCCGTCCAGCCCCCGAAGCAGCAGTCCAATACCCAATCCTGAAGCGGAAGAGATGATCATTTCCCGGGTGGTCAGGTTTTCAACAAAAGGTTTGGCCAATCCTCCGCCAGCCCTGGCATAGGGCGATCGAAAACAGACCCAAACCATAGAATTTCTTCCCATCACCGTCATCAAGATGAGTGAGTAGGGAACGGATGGCCCCACCATTTGTTCTAAAGCAAGATACTTGGCTCCGATCAGGAGGATAAGGCCGACGACTCCGAAGGCGCCGATTCTGCTATCTTTCATCACTTCCAGGATATCTTCTTTGGGTCCGCCAGCGGCGAAACCATCGATGGTATCTGCAAATCCATCCAGATGGAGGCCTCTGGTCAGGAGGACGAGACATCCCAATGTCAACCAGAGAACAAGGGAATTGGAGAAGAGATAGGAGAGCAAGAAGTAGGCGACGGCCAAGAGCAGGCCGATCACCAAGCCCACCCAAGGAAAGAAAGCCATCGAACGGGCTAATCCCTTTTCATCGGGAAGCGGAAGTCGAGTCATCGGCAGAATGGTAAGGAAAGAAAGTGCTTGAAGGAAATCTTTCATTTTTCCCTCTTCAAAAATACGGGCATCCCTGAAACCATAAAGACGACCGTTTGTGCCACGGCAGCGATCTTCTGATTAGCCATCCCTGCTAAATCCCTGAAGCGGCGACCTAACGATTCCACCGGTACAATCCCCATCCCGACCTCATTTGAGACAATGATGAACGACGATTGGCCCTGTTTCACCGTATCGAGCAATGTGCTTACCTCATTCATGACTTCAGGATCGCTCTTCTGTCTCATCAAAAGATTAGAGAGCCAGAGCGTCATACAGTCCAGAAGAATAACTTCCGTATGATTCGCGTGCTGTCTGATCGCATCAGCAACCTTGATCGGTTCTTCAACCGTCTGCCAGTCCAAACCCCTCTTCTTTTTGTGATCTTCGATGCGCTTAGCCATCTCTTCATCGAAGGCTTCAGCGGTCGCCAGGTAGAGCTTTTTATGGAAATGGTGATTGGCATAATCCAATGCAAATTGGCTTTTGCCGCTTCGACATCCCCCGGTGACAAAAATCAATGTTGTATCCATTTCTCCTCCAGAATGGAGAGCGAACTCCTGAGTTCATTCATTGAAAAAACCTCTATCGAGACGATCCCATGATAATGGCGAAGGGAGGACAGAATGAGATCCAGCTCTGGCTCCGGCAATGTATCAATTCCGAGGTGGTCCGAACCGTTGCGAAATCCGTGAAGATGGATGATGGAAGTCCCGGGAAGATAAGTTTCCAGATAATGCCGGAGATCATAGCCGTGGGTCAGGATGTGGCCAATATCGAGACATACGGAAAGCCCAAATTCCCTGACGTTGTCTTCGATCCATTCGAAGGGATACCCGAGAGTTTCGATGGAAATCCGTTTGCTTTCGATTCCGGAATCCAGAATTTCCTTTATGGATTGGGACACGCGCCGTTGCCATGCCTCGATATCCCTTTCCTGGACAGATTCCTCCCCTCCTCCCGTGAGAGACTGTGTCGTCATCCTCTTTTTGTCATTGCGAGCGAACGAAGCGGGCGTGCCTGCACGCCGAAGTGCCCCGTCAAGAGCATCTGATGAGTAAGAGTTTCGGCACGCAGGCGTGGCAATCGCTCTATTTCGAATGCCTCTTGAGATTGTTTCGGTCGTTTCACTCCTTCGCAATGACATTGCGAAGGAGGTTCTTGGTAAAAAAGGAATGGGGGGATTTATAAAATCGAGATGAAGCGTGTAGACGGATGGATTCAAGGGAAGGGTCCGTTCCATCACTGTTTTTATTATAGAAGTCCCATGGGTTCTGACGTCGTCACGTTCATCCCCAAGAGATACATCGAGAGGCAAATGAATATTGAAGCCCAGACGGTGGAGTTTGGAGAGTTCAACGAGGTGGTCAATCACGCCGGGGTCTGGAATACGATCGGGCTTCTCGCTCTCGAAGAGGACCAATTCGATCTCATCGAAAAAAGGACCCAGCTTGGCGACATTGGGGACGATCTCGTCGGGATAAATGTAAGAGGTCGTCCCCAGCTTGAAAGGAAATCTTCCCCGGTAATTTTTAAGCATCCATGAGTCCAATTTTTTTCTCAATAATGGGAGAGCTATGGGGACAACAGCGACTTTCTCAGATTGACGACCTTCCCGACGACAAAAACGGCCGGAGCGTTGATATGCTGTGCCTTTGATTTCTTAAAGATATTTTCCAAATTTCCCTGGACAACCTTCTGGCCGGGAAGCGTTCCTTTTTCAATCAGCGCGCAGGGGGTTTCCGGGCTTCTTCCATCTTCCAGAAGCTTCTCGGCGATCCTCTGCAAGTTTGCTACGGGCATCAGGAAAACCAGGGTGTCGGCATTGGCGATCTTGACTTCCTCGTCATCTCTCCGATGTCCGGTAATGACTGCCACCGAGGAGGCATAATCACGGTGTGTCAAGGGTACTCCTGCGGCAGCAGGAACGGCGACTGCTGAACTGACGCCGGAGACAACCTCAAAGGGAATGTTCTTCTCGACCAGGGAGGCGGCCTCTTCCGCCCCGCGGCCAAAGACGTACGGATCGCCATTCTTCAAACGGACGACGACCGAATGCTTTCTTGCTTTTTCGACCAGCAGTCGATTGATCTCCTCTTGTTTCATCGTGTGATGGGATGAAGATTTTCCAGCGCAGATCAGCTCGGCCCCCTTCCTGGCGAAAGACAGGAGGCGCTGATCGATCAGAAAATCATAAACGATCACATCCGCCTGTTGAATGAGTCTCAGCCCTTTGACGGTGATCAATTCCGGATCGCCGGGACCCGCCCCCACCAGATAGACCTTGCCTTTTCTTTCCTCTTTCATTGCAATCTACCCCTTTGTCTTTGCGAGTTTTCTTTTTTCGATAAACTTCCTTATCCTGTCTCGGATGCGTACGGACGTCGCAGGAGAAAGGCCATCCGTTGAAACAGCGATGGAGACCCCTCTCTTTCGAAGCACTGCCGGAAGGATGAAGGCGGAGTCCTTTGCCGAATCGACGACATTGACAAGGAGCTTCCGCTTTGCCGCATCTCTGGCGATCTCTGCATTGACTTTACGGTCGGAAGTGGCGGCATAGACCAGAAAAGCTCCCTTCAGATGGCTGGCCCGGTATTCACTCCGGGTATCATCGATCTTCCGTTGGCTTACCCATTTCGACAAGCGATCGGTCAAATCGGGGCTGACCACCCTGACCCGGGCTCCGCAGAGAAGGAGGTTTCTCACCTTTCTTTCCGCTACCCTTCCTCCCCCGATCACCACGCAGCGTCTATCTTTGATATTCAGGTTGATCGGATAATATTTCATTGTTTTCGATCACTCCATCCAATGGCAAGCACCCGTATGTTCTCCCTCACCCTTACCCTCTTCCCTGGAGACTGTGTCGCAAAGGAACGTCCGAGGAGAGAGGTAGTCGGGTTCCAAAGTTTTAGAATGCGGGTTTTTTAGGTATGCGAAACCATCGTTGGCTCAAAATTATATGTCTTCATATGGTTGGCGACCCTGAATCCAAACGGTTAAAGGTTGCCGCTCTAAATCTTTTTCACCCGACCGCCTCTCTCTTTTTCGAAAAGCGGTGCTTTCATATTGCGACACAGCCTCCCGGGGAGAGGGGACAATCGAAGTAATTTCTACGCAAGATGCGGCCTCCGGAGCCTGACCGCCGCCATCTTGGTTACTTTGAATTCCCCTTTGGAATTCATTTGGGATTTGGAGCTTGGAATTTGGCATTTTTATTTTGCTTCCGTTCGTATCCCCGGGGAGTGATCATGTAGCTGCCCTTCGTGAAAGTCTTTGAATTGCCCACGATGACCGTTGCTCCCATATCGATCTGCTTGACCCTAAGCATTTCCTTCAAGGGAACGAGTATGACTTCTTCATCGGCCCTTCTCGCATTTCGTACAACCCCTACGGGAGTTTGGGGGGACCGGTATTTCAACAGAATTTCCCACGCTTTTTCAAGAGGCTTGATCCTTTTCTTGCTCTTCGGATTGTAGAAGACGATGACAAAATCGCCCTGGCAAGCGGACCGGATCCTCTTCTCAATCACCTTGGCATCCGTCAGGAGATCGCTTAAAGAGATCACTGCAAAATCGTTCATCAAGGGCGCTCCCAGGAGACTGGCGCAGCTGGAGGCTGCCGTCACTCCCGGAACAATCTCCAAGGGAATTTTTGAATCCCCCTCCTTCGCGAGAAGCTCGAGGATGACCCCGGCCATGCCATAGATGCCCGGGTCACCACTTGAAACGAGACAGACATCGTTTCCCGCAAGGGCCTTCTCAATCGCTCTTCCGGCCCGGGTGAGCTCCTGTGTCATCCCCGAAGAGATGATCTCCTTGCCGGCCAAGAGACCCCCGGTCAGATCGCTATCGAGAAGCCGGAGGTAGGCCTGGTAGCCCACAATGACGTCACAGTTTCTGAGGGCTTGATAGGCCCGTGGGGTCAAGGAATCCCTGTCTCCAGGGCCGATTCCGACAATCCTTAACCTTCCCTGGCGATGGCCACGCAGACCCTGCCTTGCTTGAGTTTGGGCACGATCAGCTTTGTCTTTCTTCCTGCCAAGAGTGCGCAAGGTTCGCTCACCCCCTCCACTCCGATTTTTTCTTTAACAAAGGAGGACCTATGGTAAGGTCCGTTAAAACGCTTAACCTGATCCATGGAAACTATTTTCAAAGGAAGACCCAGGTGGAGGCAGGCCCCCTTCAGGCCGGGTTCATCTCCCTTTAGGCCGATTGTCGCAACGCACCGGATGTCCTCTCTCGAGCATTCGCCTTTTTTTAGAGCCCGGTCGATCGCTTCAAGGATCTCTTCCTGGCTCGTCCCTTTTCGACAGCCGACGCCAACGATCAGACGCTTCATCGTTTCAGAGGCGGTTGTGATCACCGATTCGGCGCGGAGAATGGAAGCCACCTGGCTGGCCAGCCGGTTGGCCCCTCCTTCGTGACCGGAGAGGGCGCTGATCGCAAACCTTCTGTTTTCGTCCACCACGACGACCGCGGGATCGGTATGTTTGCTTTTGATGAACGGCGCAATCACCCGGATGACGATTCCCAAAGCCATGATAAAGATGAGCCCTTCATATTGATCAAAAATTTCTGCCACCGTCTTCCGAAGGGCATTGGACTCGGATAAGAAATAGACCTGGTTTTCTTCGAGGGAGACGGCCAGTTCTTGAGCCGTCTCGTTCCCTTCCTTCGTAATGGCGATGATGGCTACCTTCACCCCGCCCTTCCTTTCATAAAGGTATTTTTCAACCTGAGCTTTAAGCGTCCTAATGCACTACCGCGATGTTCTAAACGTTTTTCCCTTTCGAAATCATCCTTTCAACAGGGAGTAAGTGTTTTGTAGAATATACTTTTCCATTTTGATGTTCTTTCATTCTTTTTTCTAAAGTTGAGGTACATCCAACATAAATAGAAGCATTTCTCTTGCTTTCCGACACCTATACGAAAAATCAATTAGGACGGGCGGGGCTCATGAGTTCTTCCTTTTTCGGAAGCCGTGTTCGAAATCGGCGTCGTAGAGTTTCGATCTCCGGTAAGTCTTTCCGAGAACTTCTCCCACGACAATCAGCGCATGACGTTTGATCCCCGCTTCCTTCACCTTCTCGGCAATCGTTCCCAGGGTGCCGATGATCTTCCGTTCCTCGGCCCAGGAGGCTTTTTCAACGACCGCGACCGGTGTCTCCTCTCCGTAGCCCTTGGCTAGCTGGGCCACCACCTTCTCGATCTCGTGAACGCTTAAGAAGATTACCATCGTGGCTTTAGTCTCGGCTAACTTCTCCAGATTTTCCCTTGCAGGAACTTCGGTCCTGCCGGAAATCCTGGTCAGGATCAGGGTTTGGCTGACCCCCGGGAGAGTGAGTTCGCGTCTGAGCGTGGCTGCAGCAGCCTGATAGGCGCTGATACCGGGAACGATCTCGCAATCGATTCCTTCTTTTTCACACGCGTCCAGTTGTTCCTGCAAAGCGCTGTAGATGGAAAGATCGCCGGTGTGAACTCTGGCGACCGTTCTTCCGGCCTTTTTCGCCTCCCTGTAGATGTTCAGGATCTCTTCAAGCTCCATCGTTGACGAGTCATGGAGAACCGCACCCTGCCTTGCGAATTTCAGGATGTCCGGGTTGATCAAAGAGCCTGCATAGATGACCACATCGGATGTCCCAAGGATTCTTTTTGCCTTCAACGTCAGAAGCTCCGGGTCACCGGGACCTGCCCCGATAAAGTAGACCTTCATTGTAGTTTCCTCTTGGGATTCTTCACGATGATGACGGAAAGATATCCCTCTCTTTCGACTTTATTCAAAGAGGAGAGATCGTGAATCATCTTCTCTCCAGGCTGCCCGAGGTGGCTCACGAGCACCGAATGCTTCAGAAGGTCCAATTCTCCGAGCAGGACCATGACCTTGTCCAGTTTCGATCCCACCTTCATGAGGACCACCGTATCAAAGGTTGTGAGCACCTCTTTTAATCCTCTCAGATCTTTTCTCACAGGAAGGACGGCCAGGGTCTCGTCTGCCTGAACCAGGGGAACCTGCGCTCTGGCTGCCGCGGCATTAAAGGCACTGATTCCAGGAATCGTCTCCACTTCGATATCGGGAAAGTTTTGAAGAAGCGTCCTCAGAAGATAGATGTAGGTGCTGTAAATGAAAGGATCTCCCAGCGTGATGAATGCTCCCTGTTTTCCCTTGGCGATTTCTTCGGCGATCCTTTGAGCTGCCTTCTCCCAGTGGGTCTTTAATACGTTTTGGTCACGGGTCATTGGAAAGGGGAGTTCCACAAACTCCTTGTCGGCAGAGGTTGTTGTCTCGATAATCGACCGGGCCCAGGAGCTTCCGTCTTCATCCCCCTTTGGACAGAAGACGATATCAACCTGGTCCAGGATCTCCTTTGCTCTGAGGGTCAGAAGTTTCGGGTCTCCGGGCCCGACTCCGATGCCGTAGAGCTTACCAAAGTTCGTTCTCCGTGCATTCTTATTCCTGCATATTAAATTGGGTGTGCGAAATAACCTCTAAAATCCATCTCCATCTCCGATGCCTGCCAGCGGGCAGGGATATCGAAAAAGTGACTGCATTTGAAAAACTTTGGAGATTAGGTTTTGCCCCGCCCGGCTCCTCAGAGTTTTCCAAGCCTTCGTCAATCCTCCTTCTGGATGATCATCACACACAGCCCGAACCCTTCCATGGCCCTCAGGCTTTTCAGATCCGTATCGACGATTCTTTCATCGGGGTAGGTCAGGTTTTCCATCACAATGGCCCTCCGGTTCTCCACTCCTTTTTCGAGCAAGTGGGCAGCTATTTTCTCGGGAGGGAGACCCGGATCCGTGAAAAGAAAGGTTTTCATGGAATTCTTGACCCTCGCGGCCAGATCGTCCATCTTCCGGCCATGGAGACTGAGAAGAGTCGCATCTTCCCATCGCTCTCCTATTCTGGCAAAGGCGATCTGAACGGTGCTGACACCGGGAATGACGACGTAATCTTCTTTTCTTAAGACCTGCGAGATCGTTCCAAGGAAACTGTAGAGGCCCGGATCTCCGGAGACGAGAACGGCGATCTTCTTCTTCTCCCTCTCCTTCAATAAGAAGGGGATCACCTGCTCAAAATTTCCTTCCAATAATTGCTCTTCTTTATGAAGAGGTTGAAACAGACGAAGGGCCCGTCTTCCCCCGATCAAACAGTCTGACCTCTCGATTTCTTTTCTGGCAATGGGAAGCAGATAATCTTCCGTCCCCGAGCCGACACCGATGATGTAGACTTTGTTCATGATGCCCTTTTCTATCCCCCCTCACCCCCGCCCTCTCCCACCAGGGGAGAGGGAGAGAGGTGGTTTTTTATTCATCATGGCTTGCTAAAACGTCTCCCTTTAGAGAGAGAAGGATGCAGCGTATCCTAAATTTTTCCCCGACACGATGCTTCACCTTTGACGCCACTTCATTGGCAATATCATCAAAGACATTCATCATCCGATACTCTCGGAATAGGTCAATGGTCGCCTCTGCCGTTGTCTGACGGAGAATGGCCTCGATTATTTCTTGGTCCGCCCCACGACGCCGGGCGTGATCAACGATCGTCTCAATCCGACGATCCCCGAATCGAGAGTGGGTATTGAATTGCCCCCCGGCGACTTTGACCAGCTTTCCGATATGTCCGACCAGAAGGACTTCTTTAAACCCTTTCTCTCCACATTGATCCAGCATATATCCTACATGGTCGCCGATTTTGATGACGGAATCCTCGGGAAGCTGAAGGGCCTTCTTGCAGAACCGTTCTCCCACATAGCCAAGGACGAGGGCGATCTTCTCCAACCCTTGAGCCCTGAGGACATCAAGCTGAAGAGAGAGGGAGGTCGTGTAGGCATTGATCGATTTGGGCTCGACGATTCCCGTCGTTCCGATAATGGAGATCCCTCCCTCAATTCCGAGACGGGGATTGAAGGTTTTTTCTGCCAATGCCTCGCCTTCCGGAACGGTGATGGTTACCTCCGCTCCCTGACCATCTGGCAGTAAACTGGAGACATCACGGAGGATCATCTCCCTCGGAGTAGGGTTGATGGCAGGTTCACCCACGGGCACGGCCAATCCGGGTTTGGTAACAATGCCAACCCCTCTTCCACCCCGGATGGTCACTCCAGGGGTATCGGAAAATCTTACGGTTGCGTAGATCCTGGCGCCGTGGGTGACGTCCGGATCATCCCCGGCGTCCTTCACCACCCCGCAGCGGGCATAGTGATCACCCCACTCCGTATCGATGACCGGGAGAAGAAGTTTGATTCCCGAAGGAGTCTCCAATTCCACTTCGTCAACTCTCCTTCTGCCCAGAAGCATCATGGTGGCGGCCTTTGCCGCTCCCTGGGCGCAACTGCCCGTGGTGTATCCTTTTCTTAAGCTCATCGTGGTTTCTTCACAACATCCTAATGATACTGCTCCGGCAAATCTCCCATCCCCTTCCTAACCTCCCCCTTAAATGGGGAGGAACATAACTATTTCCCTCCCCTTCAGGGGGAGGGGAAGCCCTGCACCACGTAGGGTGCAGGACAATGCCCTGAACCTCACATGGTTCATGGGGTGGGGGTGGGGTTCATCGGATGTCTATTCATTTTCTAACCAGCCGGATGATCTCCTCTCTTGCTTCGCCGATCGTGAGGGGAATTTTATCGAAAGGGAGTCGATCGTCGTGCTTGAGCCGGTAAATCAACTCTGCAATCTGAGGAAGCCGTAGTTTCATCTCTTCCATTTCATCAGGGGTTGTAAAAACATCCTCGGGCGATCCTTCTCTGACCATTCGTCCTCTGCTTAAAATGTAGAGCCGGTCGACGAAGAGCGGGACCAGGTCGACCCGATGGGTTGCCATGACCATGGTGATCCCCTGCTCCTTATTGAGTCTCATCAAGAGGTTCATCATCCTGTATTCTCCCATCGGATCCAATCCATCGGTGGGTTCATCCAGAAGCAGTATCTCCTGTCCCATAGCCAGAAGACCTGCAATACAGATCCGCTTTTTCTCTCCGAAGCTCAGGTGGTGAATGGATCTCTTTCCATAGCCCTCCATGTCCACCTCGTTGAGGGATCTCGTGACCCGGAGAGCCACTTCGTCTCCGGAAAATCCCATGTTGATCGGTCCGAAAGCTACATCTTCGAAAACAGTCGGGGCAAAAAGCTGTTCGTCGGAGTTCTGAAAGATCAGGCCGACTTTTCGATAGATTTCCTTCGGGGACAACTCCCGGATTTCCTTTCCATCCAAACGGACACTCCCTTCGCAATCTTTCAGCAACCCATCCATCACTTTGAGGAGGGTGGTTTTTCCGGAACCATTCGCTCCCAGAATGCCGATGAATTCCCCTCGTCTGATCTCGAGATCGATATCCGATAAGGATTGTGTCCCGCCAGGATATTTAAATGAAACCTTTTTGACGGAAAGTCGAATTAGATCATCCATAGATATCCCATCGCCAAAACAAAAATCATCGAGCCCAAGATCTCCGAACCTTTTAAGGGCCTCTCCAATGCCATCGGAATGCGGCCATCGAATCCTCTCTGGACCAAGGCCATTGCCGTATTCTGGCTGTGTTCAAAAACTTTCAGGATGAGGGAGCCGGTCAAGGTGCCAAAAGAGCTTAAACCCCGTTTAAAGCTCGTGTAACCCAGCCGGGTCTTTTGAGAATTGTAGATGACCAGACTCTCGTCAAGGAGGACGAAGATGTACCGGTAGGCAAAGACCATCACCTCGATAAAACCTTTGGGTACCCTCAGCCAGGAGAGACCGGCCATGAACTCGGTAAAGGGTGTCGAAAACCCCATGATCGTCAGGATCGAGACGGCTCCGATGATTCGACTGCCGATCATCAACCCTTCCCTTAACCCCTCCTGGTAGGCTGCAATCTTCAAACCAAAAAGCGATACGGAAAAGAGCGAAAGGTTGCCCGAGAAAAAAGTTTTTAGAAGAACCACTACGGCTGAAATAAAGAGCGGCTCTGAAAGTCTTAGGAGAAAAACCCGGAGAGGAACCCGCAACACCGCCCCGAGAAGAAGGCAGAAAAAGATGACAACGAGGGGGAAAAAGAATCCCTTGTAACTTAAGATCATGGCGAGAAGAAGGAGCGCGAGGAGAAGTTTAATCCTTGCATCGATCTTCGAAAGGAGATGGTCTTTTTTGAAATGTTCAGAAAAAAGTTCCATGGGTAACCGTTTATGAAGATTCTTTCAAGGTTTCTTTTTCTCAGCTTCTACCTCTTCGACTTTTTCCCCCATCAACCCCCTCCAGTAATATCCTCCGATAAAACCTCCTACGGCGCCGGCGAGGAGAAAGACAAACAGGAGCAGATCCCCCTGATCGGTGTTGAGAAACGATTCTTTCGCCTCTCTGCCGTGCTCCTTTGCAATCTTCTCAATGACAGATTCGTCTACCCCCGACCATTTTTCACCCGCAGGAGTTACAGAAGGCAGTATGCAGAAGGCAGTCAGCAGTAGAAGCAGCATTCCGAAGACTTTGAGCTTTGAGCTTTGAGCTTTGAACTTTCACACCGCCTCCTCCGCCTTTAAGACCTTCATTTTCACAAGGAGGTCAGGACGTTTTTTGTAAAGTAGGACGATCATTCCGGCAGTCATCGCTCCCTCGAGGATTCCAAGCGGGAGTTGAGTGGGGATGAAAGCGATGAGGATCTTCCAGAAGAGAGGCATGAACGGAGAGTCTCCTTTGATGCCCGACGCAAGTTCAATCGATGTCGTAAGGTAGGTGGCCCAGTCTGCCAGGAGGCCTGCAACGAATCCGGAAACGGCCATGTTGATTCTCATCGAGCGTAATGCCTTGAAGGTCAAGAAGCCTGCGAAGGACCCCATGACACCCATGGAGAGGATGTTCGCTCCCCAGGTACTCAAACCTCCGTGAGCAAGGAAGAGAGCCTGGATGAGCAGGGCCACTGCTGCAACCAGTACGCTGATCGCAGGACCGACAAGAATTCCGGAAATGGCTGTCCCGCACGGATGAGAGCAGGAACCTGCCGTTGGCACGGGGATTGGCATACATGAGATGATAAAGACAACGGCTGCCATCAGCCCGACGAGGGGCTTGAATGACAGATCACCAGCGGAAGCTTTTTTTAACCTGTACAATCCGTAGACGACAAAAGGCACCGCCAGGATTGACCAGAGGGCAGCCCAGTGGAAAGGCAGTAATCCTTCCGAAATATGCATGGCGTGGGCGTCGGAAACAGTGAGCAGTATGCAGTATGTCGTAAGGAGAAGAGGGGTAACGACATCTCCTAAATTTTGAGTTTTAAATTTTGAATTATTTTGCATGGCTCTTACTTTCGATATCTGGCCGCCTCCTCCGGGAGCATCGGGACGAACTCGCATTGTCCTGACGGAATGGGATATTCTTCCCGATCGGGCAGGGTCAGATCCCTCACATCGCACAGCTCCTTTGATTCCTCAATGCGTCGCTCCACCAGGTCCACCAGTCCTTCATTAAATCCCAGACTTCTTCCCAGTATCAATCTCACATGGGGGAATCTTTTGGCCTCCTTCTGCATCATCTCGGGGATGTCGAGCAGGAGGTGGAGTCCTTCATGGAGAAAATAAGGGATGGCCAATACCTTTCTAGCTCCTTGATTCATACATTTTTCGAAAATCTCGGGGAAATGCGGGCCAAGTCTTGAGATAAAACATATCTCCACCCGGGGATACCCATACTTGTCTCTCAAGCGTTGGGCCACCTCTTCCATATCCCTGCCAGCTCCCGGGACACGGCTTCCGTGACCCATGAGAATAATGGTCTCATCTCTCAGACTTCCAGACCCCTTTGCCTGGGCAGTCGGCTCAGCGATAAGGCCCTCTCCATCCCTTTGACCCGCTGCAATCGCACAGAGGGCATGAACCACGCTCACGGCAAGAGGACTTCCGCCTCGTCTCCCGGAGAGCGCGATAAAAGGAATATCGAGAGACATGAGCTCCTCCTTGCTTTCGATAACATGAACGAAACCGACGGGCATCGCAATGACCAGGGCCGGTCGGATCTCTTCTTCCTGGATGAGACGGTTCAACTCAAGGAGGCCGACAGGTGAGTTTCCAAAAACCACCAGACCCCTGTTCAGGATCGGTTTTGCTTTTTGAACGGCAAAGAGCGACCGTGGAAGCCTGTGCTGCCGCGCCTTCCCGAAGACTTCCTCATCGTCCACATGACAGACGATATTCGAGGCCTGATAACCTTTGTGAACAGACTGGAGTCTCTTCAAAGAAAGTCCTGACTGGATCATTCTGGAATCGACATAGATAGGCCTTCCTGACCGCAAGGGTTCGATCCCATGGGAAATGGCTCCCGGAGAAAACTTAACGAGATCGATAAGCCCAAAATCTCCGGTGGTGTGGATCATTCGGCGAACCACCTGCCATTCCTCCGAGCCGAATGGGTGTGGGCCCACCTCCTCTTCGATCCGTTCCATGGATCGAGCCTCGATCTCCTCTCCGCTGAGGGGGGAGGCCAGGAATCTATGGATGAGGGGATCACGTTTTCTCTTCGGTTCACTTTTTGGAAAACCCGTTTTCTGATTCATAACTTGCCCCGTTGGAAAGTTCCTCCGTTTATGACGGAGGAGGATATTTATTTTTATCTCGTTCCTTATTGAAAGGATGTGGTAAAGACCCTCGTATTTCTAACGGGGTCTGCTCCACAGTGGTTGATAAAGGTTTCCACATTTCCGGGTCGAGAGGCCCAGTGAAGATGGACATAGCTTGCCAGGACGTTGTTCTGCTGAAACCCCTCAGGAAAGGTTTTTTCCGACCGGCGGCGTTTTATCCGGTAAACCGGTGCCCAGCGGAGTCGTCTGACAGAGGCCCGATCAGTTCAGAGTAATGGAATTCATGACCTCTGAGCACTGCTCCGCGCTCTCCCCAAAGCGAGTTATTTGTCAGAGTGACCTCAACGTATCCGAGGGACTTCAGCCGATTGAGCATTCTTGACCAAACCGGGAGAAGGCCCACCATGGGGTATCGTTTTCCCTGGGTTGTTTCAATTCCCCGGGTCAGGTACATGAGCCCCCCGCACTCGGCGTAAAGAGGAAGACCTCTCCTGGCGAACTGACGGACGGCTTCCTGCATCTCCCGATTTTCCGCCAACGGTTCCGCATATTCCTCAGGATAGCCTCCTCCAAAGTAAAGGGCATCGATACCCCCCGGCGGTTTCCTGTCTTGGAGAGGGGAAAAGAAAATCAAGTCACATCCCCGTAATTTGAGCTCATCCAGGTTGTCCGGATAGTAGAAATGAAAAGCCCTGTCGTACGCCACACCGATTGAAACGTGCTTCGGGCAGGGGACTGCCTCTTGCCCCGGCTCCGTGATGGGAAGAGGCAATGCATCCCGAGCTATCTGCAGAACGGTATCTACGGAAACGTATTGTTCTAGGACATCCGCCAAGTCCTCGATATTTTTTGGCGGAAGATTTTGAGGATCTGCCGTAACCAGTCCCAGATGACGGCTGGGAAGGGCGGGGAAGGCGCCTCGTGGAATGGCACCCAGCAAAGGGGGAAGGGATGCGCTCCTGAGAGACTGAGCGAGCCAGTCTCTGTGGCGATCCGACCCGCTGCGATTGGCAATGATACCAGCGACCTTCAAATCCCGCTCGAATTCAACGCAACCTTTCACGATCGCGCAGAGACTTCGTGCCATGCCGTGGACATTGACCACCAGCAAGACCGGAGCATCCAACCAGCGGGCGATCTCCGCTGTACTTCCCTCAGATGTTCCAGGATCCGATCCGTCGAAGAGTCCCATCACTCCTTCAATGACGGCGATATCGGCATCCTTCGTGGTCCGGCTGAAAAGTCCCAGGACATACTCTTTTCGGGTCATCCAGCCATCGAGGTTATAGCAAGGTCTTTCTGAAGCGAGTGTCAGGTAAGAGGGATCCAGAAAATCCGGCCCGATCTTAAACGTCTGGATCCGAAGCCCTCTCCGTTTAAGAGAAGCGACGAGAGCGAGGGAGAGGGTCGTTTTCCCCGTTCCGCTCTGGGTTCCTGCTATGATGATTCTCGGTATGGACTGTCTCATAAAAACATCCGAAAGGGGTTCAAGAATTTTGGAAAGTAGAAAGTAGACAGTAGCGTGTGGGGTTAACCAGTTTCTGCCTTCCACTTTCTACTCTCTTAGATTTGAACCCTTGACCCCTCGATTCCTTGAATCCTCCAAACTTAGTATTCAACCCCCTTTTGTGCTCCAATCCCTTGGCTCAATCCATGTTTGAGATTGCGCATCTCCGTCACCGTATCCGCCTCGTCGATGAGACGTTGGGTGGCTCCCCTCCCTGTTAATACGAGACAGGAGAGTTCACCGCTCTCTTCAAGAAGGTTCATGATTTGATCCTCTGTGATGAGCCCTTTGTCCATTGCCGTACAGATTTCATCCAGGATCATCAGGTCATACTTTTCCGAGCGAAGGGCTTCAGCAGCCTTTTCCAGGGCATGAAAGGCCGCTTGACGATGTTCAAGAAAAGCGGGGCTCGTGGGAGATGGAACAAATCCCCGGCCCATCTGGATCACCTCAACCCGTGGGAGATATCTGAGGCCGGCCAGCTCGCCTACGGTATCATCCGCTTTCATAAATTGCAGAATCAGGGTTCGCATTCCATGGCCGCTTGCGCGAAGAGCCATCCCGAGCGCAGCCGTGGTTTTGCCCTTGCCGTCCCCCGTGAAAATGAGAATGCGGCTCCTCCTGTTCGTCAGCCCGTGGCCCTCCCAAAGCCTAACACTCGGTAGATCTCTCCATCTTCAGACTTTTCCGGACCACCTCTGCCAATCGCTCGAAGGCTGGTTCCAGGTCGTAGACGGCGCAGACCTTACCAATCGGCTGCAAGATTTCGCCGGACTCTCAGGCGGTCGATGAACCATCTTCGAAATTCATCTGAATCGAAGATTCCATGGAGATACGTGCCCCAGACATGACCCATTTTTGCTTCTGCTCCGATGATCTGTCCGTCTTCCCGAACGACAAGAGGGATCAACGGCGTTCCCTCGGTCTGACCGTGATGGATTTCGTATCCCCGAACTTTGAGCCTGGAGGGCAGATGGGTTCCTTCGGCCCGGACAAGGGTCTTCTGTTGGGCCATCACCGTACAGACAGGCATGAGACCGAGTCCATGAATCGTTTTTTTTGCAGACTCGATTCCGTAAGGATCCTCCACGCGATGGCCGAGCATCTGAAAGCCGCCGCAGATGCCCACGACTTCTGTCCGGCCCTTGTCAGACAGAGCAGGAATCTTTCGGTCCAGTCCGCTTTGACGGAGGTATTCCAGGTCCCCCATCACATTCTTGCTTCCCGGAAGAATGATGGCATCGGGGTGATCGAGATCGTTGGTTGATCGGACGATGCGGAGAGAGACATCGGGTTCGATTCTGAGGGAATCGAAATCGGTGAAGTTCGATATGTGGGGAAGGTCAATGACGGCGATTTCGATTCCACTCTCCCGGAAAGGTCCGTCAAAAGCGCCGCTCTTGAATTCAACCGAGTCCTCCTCGGGCAGTCCGAGATCACGGAGATACGGAACGATCCCGAAAGAGAGCCCGGTGTGATCGTGTGTATAATCGATCGCCGGGCCGAGAAGATCCTCCTTCCCCCGGAATCGATTGATCACAAAACCTGCGATCTGTTTTCTTTCCCACTCAGCCAAAACTTCCATCGTTCCCACAAAGGAGGCAAAAACGCCTCCCCGGTCGATATCGCCGACGAAAAGAACGGGCGCCTCTGCATATCGGGCCATCTTCATGTTCACGATGTCATGGTCTTTCAAGTTGACTTCTCCAGGACTTCCCGCTCCTTCCAGGACGATCACGTCGAACTCCTTCGCCAGGCAATCGTAAGCTTCTTTTACCTCGGCAAAGGCGATGGGTTTGTACTGGATGTACTGATGGACGTTCATATTCCCCACAGGCCTTCCCAGGACAATCACTTGAGCTCCCGTGTCATCATTGGGTTTGAGAAGGATGGGATTCATTCGAACGTCCGGATCGATCCGGCATGCCTGGGCCTGAACAACCTGGGCTCGACCCATCTCGCCGCCTTCCCGGGTGACAAAGGAGTTGAGCGACATGTTCTGGGCTTTGAAGGGGGCGACCCGGTATCCGTCCTGCAGGAGGATCCGGCACAGGGCAGCTGCCAGGATGCTCTTGCCCGCGTTGGAACTGGTTCCTTGAAACATGACGGCCGGAGTCTTTCGGCGATCCAATCGAGGGGACAGCTGAACTTTCAACGCCTTTCTCAAAGCGTGAAGGAGCCTGAGATTCTCATCCTCGCTCCTGACCGCAATGCGAAAGAATCTTCCGTCCAAGCCATCGAAATTATCGCAGACGCGAATGGCAATTCCCGAAGCGAGCATCTGTCTTGCCAGAGTCGGCCCATCCGCATCTCGACGATCCAGGCGAGCCAGCAAAAAGTTGGCTTGGCCGGAGAAGACGGTCAGACCGGATAGGGAATGCATTTCGTTGAAGAGGAATTCCCTTTGCTCTCGAACCAGTGCCCTGGTCCGGAGGGCATAGGCATGATCCTGGAGGGCATGCTCTCCGACTGCCTGAGCAAGGCGGTTGACCGACCAGAGGGGCATGATCTTCTTAATCTTTTGGATGAGGTCGGGTTCGGCAATGGCAAATCCCAGTCTCAAACCAGGAATGGCATAAAACTTAGTCAGAGAACGGAGGACGATGACGTTTGAGGGCCGGTCGCAAATCAGACTCTCCGCTTCTTCCACGAAATCGAGGAAAGCTTCGTCAATGACAAAAAAGGTGGAAGGATATTTTAGTGCCAGGGTTCGTAACGCAACGGGATCGATCAGCAGACCGGTCGGGTTATTGGGCTGCCCGATAAAAACCAACTGGCCGGCGGAGATTTCCTTATTGAGAAAAGAGAGGTTGAGCTGAAAGCCTTCTTCCTCTTTAAGGAAGATCTTTTCCACAGGCTTGCCTGCCAGTTCGACTGCATTCACATAGTCAGAATAAGAAGGGACCGGAATGAGAGCGTGATCAATGGGCAGGGCGAAGGGCAGCGAACGGATGATCTCCGTCGACCCGTTTCCCACAAGAACCTCTTCTTCTTTTACTCCATAGTGACTGGAAATCGAAGCTCTCAAGGAAGAAGAGTCTGGATCGGGGTAATGAACGATAGAACTCAATCGGCTGCTGATCAGTGGGCGAAGCCAATCCGGAGGGCCGAGAGGATTGATATTCGCCGAGAAGTCGAGGAGATCCTCTGGAGATCGGCCAGCCTCCAGGGCCAGCCTTCTTATATTGCCGCCATGCTCGTGATGTCTAGGATTTGTGAGGGACATTTTTCGGTCGATCAAAAAAAAACCCAGCCTTCGCATTGAAGACTGGGGATTCTACCCGCATGCACCCATCACAGCCTTGTCCTCGAAGACTTTTATGAAGAATACCCAGGCAGGTTTTCTGACTCTCGGATCTCCCTATTCCTTGCGCCTTCCCACCCTTCGACAAGCTCCGGGCAGTGGCTCATTGCAAGTTTCGTCCCCGATTACAGCGGCGGGCCCGTCCCCGATTTCTCCCTTCAAGATAGGGTCACGGGGTTCCCTTCACCTGGATATCACAACCTATAAAACCTTTTTAACAAATCGGAAAAAGGTCTGTCAAGTTGTTTTGTGGAGGTCTACGAATGAGTTCAAGGATCTCAGGCACCATGGGTCTACATGGGTCAGAGATTGATTCTAAAATGGTTCGACCGCCAGATAGAGGAACTGTGCCATCATTAGTAACCTTCTCATAATAATAATGGCGGCATTGTTTTATAAAATTCCTCCTCACCTCCCTTTGCCTGTCTAAGGACAGGAAAATGATACCAAAGGGAGGAACAGTACCCCTCTTTGGCAAAGAGGGGCGAGGGGAGATTTTAATAATAACTCTATTATGATTGCTGAGGAACCTGATCCCGCCAGGGCGGGATTCCGTCCGGCAACAGACGTGATCGCTCATTCATTGTGACGCAATCTCTAGGGGACGGGATGTGGGAGAGAGGATGCGATCGGTCCATTGATCCCGGGTTCAATCGAATCTCTTAATCCGGATGGAAGCGGAACCCCATCTCAAGGGTAGGATCGCTAAATTCTTTAGGGATGGGGGGCAAAGGTTCTGCCTTCTTGATGGCCCGCATCGCTCTTTGATCAAAAAGCGTATTGCCGGATTTTCTCTCGAACCAGGATTTTTGAATTTTACCCTCCCGGTCGATGACGACCACAATCGTTGCTTCCAGGGTCGTCCTTCCTTTAGGAAGGTTCTCCGGCAGGGTCCATTCCTTTTTAATCTTTGCCCATATCGAATCGTAGTAATCGTTCAGCCTCGATTGCAGTCCCGAGCCCCCTCCAGACGAAGAGCCCCAAGGAGATCCTCCTGTTGGAGAACCCACCGATCCGGTTCCGGTTCCTGATCCCGCTCCTGTCCCGGATCCGGAGGCAATCGCCCCCTGGGATAGAGGACCGGCGGAAGCCTCCCTTGCCGGTTCCTTCTCCAACGCCTCACGACGGCCTATTTTTTTCTTAATCTCGTCAAGGGCCGCCTTCCTACGAATATTCTCCAGTTCTTCGTGAAGATTTTTTAGAGAATCCTTTTGTTTTTCAGAGAGATCCTCCTGCTCAACCGTTGCCACTTTCTTTTCTGATTTTTTCAGAGGCGATTTCAATCCTTCTACGGTATTGCGGCCCTTTTGGTTTTCGGCGGGTTTTGTTTTTTCGGCAGGTTTTGTCTTTTCAACGACTGTCTTTTGAATCGGCGGGGCAGTAGGCGGACTGGTTGCGGCAGGTCCCGGACGCTCCGATCGCGGGCTGCCCAGAGGGGAACCATCCCCCTGAGGCGCAAAGGGTCGAATGGTTACCCGATAAACAGGCTTCATTTTTGTCATCGTAGGCTTCAGGCCGATCGTCAGGAGAGTGATGAGGGTAATATGAAGCAACAGTGAGAAAATTCCCGCTGCCCACAATCCGCCCTTTTCAGGAGAAGCAGGGTGATGCAAAAGATGATGCCGTCGAGCGCCTTCTTTGCGTCTTCTCATTTCTTCAACTCAATCCCCAAGCCCGGGTTCTTTACTCCTGATTGGGTTAAGACATCCATGACCTGGATCACGGCATCGTATCTGACGTTTTTGTCCCCGTTAATAATGACAGAAGTGTCCGGTTTATTTTTCACCCTGGCCGTCAGCCTATATTTGAGTGTCTCTAAATCGAGCTTCGCATCCTCCAGGAAGACCTCGCCTTGGGCGTTAATATGGATCATGATGTCTCGCTGCGACTCTTCCGACTTGGAAGCCTTGGGCAGCTGGACTTTTACGCTTGACTGATAGATGAAGGGGGTCGCGATCATGAAGATAATTAACAACACCAAGACCACATCTGTAAAGGGGGTGATATTGATTTCTGCTATGAGTTTGGAACTTCTTCTTTCTCTCTTCATGCTATTTCCTTCCTCCGATCAAGTCGCCTAACTCGGAGGCACAAAGTTCCATATCATTGATAAAACGGTCAACTCTTTTCATGAAATAATTGTAGGCGATCACTGCCGGGATAGCCACCAATAACCCCATGGCCGTGCAGACCAGCGCCTCGGCTACGCCTCCGATGACGATGCTCATGCCGCCGGCTCCGGCAGCGGCAATGTCATGAAATGCCCTGATGATCCCCAAGACTGTTCCGAAGAGCCCGATGTAGACAGCCGTGTTTCCGATCGTTCCCACAATACTGGTAAAACGTTCCAGTCTTATCGTTTCGATGGTAATCTCGCGATCCATGGCGTTGGATATCTCTGTTTCAACGCGACCATGGAGCCCCAGTCCGGAGAAGACCACCCTGGAGAACGGAGCATTCGATGTCCTGCAGATTTCCTTGGCCATTTCAACATTGCCGCCATTCAATGACCTTTTGATCCTTGTCATGAATTCCGTTCTTTTGGTTTTTGAGCGTTTTCTATAATAAATGATCCGTTCCAGGAGAATGGTGATGGACAAGATAGAGCAGAAGAGCAAGATATACATCGTGAACCCGCCTAAATGGATTATTTCCCAGATTGTTTTTCCTGCAAACATCTTGTTCCTCCTTTAGAAATGCTGCATTCCAGCGGTCGAGGGGATCACAGATCCTTTGTCCATCAATATTACTTATCTGCCTGGATTTGGCAAGGACTATTGCTCCTTGGCCACCCTCCAGTTTTTCCTTGCCCGCCGTCGGGGGAAATCCCTTCCGAGGCTTCATAAGGCCTGCGTTGAGGTAACCGGGATGAGGCTCTGAATGACATTCAACCCTATTCTCCCTCCTTGATGCTCATGCAGCCAAACTCTTAAGGGGTAGGGCCGATGAAACCTCTTCAGGGATCCACCCCGATGGCGGGCACGCTTCCTGGAAAATGTTCTCCTGTCAATCAGGACATCAAGGGGCAGGACACAGAGGGGGCGGGTTGGAGAAGCTTTAGGGCGGCCACCTTTTAAGCGATCTCGGTAAGGAGTTTCAGATTCTTAGCAAGCCTTAATTCTTGATACCGACGAAGTCCCCCGCAACATCCGATCATAGCCGTATCCTAAAGGTTCGAGAATTTGCCCCCCTGTGTCGACCGCCATTCTGCATACCGCAGGGAGAACTGGGGTGGGCAGGCTATTGTTCAGGATGGCGTCATGAATGGTTGAATTTTTTCAAGGGTAGGAATCCCTCTTCTTCCACCGAGGTCAAGGCATTTAAGGGCTGCCACGGCATTGGCAAACCTCAACGTTTTTTCGACCTCCCAATTCTGGAGGAGGCCGTAAATGAACCCTCCATGGAAGACATCGCCTGCGCCGGTGGTATCTAAGGCCTTTACGTTGAACCCTTCAGAGTATAGGAGTTCTCCGTTGACCCAGGCCATGGCGCCCGAAGGACCCAATGTGGCGCAGAGGAATCCAGGAGCCTGTTTTCGAAGTTCGAGGAAAGCCTCCCTTTGATCCGAAATCCCGGTGTAGAGGGTTGGAAAGCGTGAAGAGGTGATCAGGAAGTCAATCTCTTTAATCAGCTCAGAAGTGAAAGGTTCTACTTTATCGAGGTCGGCAACGGTTGGAATGTGTTCCTCCTTTGCCCACCTCGCACACTGGATGGCAGCGCGGATATCGTGCCCATCCAGATGGAGGAGTCTTCCGCAGCATACCTCTTCTTTCCGAAGTTCTCCTTCGCGATACATCAATCGGTCGTCCCGATTCCAGAGGATGGTGCGGTCTCCAGTTGAGCCGTCCACAATGATCATGGAAAACTGGTTTATGGCGGTGGGCTCGGTTTTCACCGAAGAGACATCCACTCCTTCCTGGCGAATGGATTGGAGAGAGAATTTTCCCAATTCATCGGTACCTACTTTTCCAATGTATTTTGTTTTTGCGCCCCACCGGCTTAAGGCCACTAGGGCGGTGGCCACCTGACCTCCGCCTTGTTTCGAGAAGTCGAGCATTTTCATTTTTGAATTTGGAGCGGGGAATTCCGGAACCAAGGTGAGGAAATCTACAGAATTGAGGCCCATCCCCACCACGTCATAGGGCTTGTCTGTGGGGAGGGAAGGATTGAATTGCATGCCTTTATCAAGAAGTCTCTAGCTATTGACCAATGATATCCTTTATAACGTCAGCAATCTGCCGGCAGTACTTCTCCGTGAGCTGGTGGGTTGGTCCCTCTACCATGATGCGACACATATTTTGAGTACCCGAATATCGCACGAGAACCCGACCATCATCGCGCAGCTCAGACTCTACCTGTTTGATCACCTCCATGACTTTTGGCAATGTAGAAATGTCCGGTTTGCTCCTGACGTCCACGTTGATCAGTTTCTGCGGGTAGATCTCCATCATTTTCGAGAGTTCTGACAAAGGTTTACCAGCTTCAACCATGGCCGCGATCAGTTGCATCGCGGTAACAATCCCGTCCCCCGTTGTGTGGTGATCGAGGAAAATCATATGACCGGCGTCCTCTCCGCCCATGATCGCTCCCAAGCGGACCATATCCTCCAATACATAACGATCTCCTACGTTCGAAACATGGTGTTTAATGCCATGCTTCTTGCAAGCCACCTTTAGCCCAAGATTGCTCATCACGGTGCTCACGAGCAGATCGTTCTTTAGCTTCCCCTTTTCCTTGAGGGTTCGGGCACAGATGATCAGGACCTGATCGCCGGAGATTTCCTGTCCTTTCTCATCCACAGCAATCAGCCTGTCCCCGTCACCATCAAAAGCGAGTCCAACATCCGCTCTCGCCTCCACCACCCGTTTCCTAAGATCCTGAGTATATAGAGATCCACAACGATCATTGATATTGAGACCGTTGGGGTTATTGTGGATGACCTCCACGTTGGCACCCAGCTCGAAGAATGTGTCCGGAGCAATTTTGTAGGTGGCCCCATTCGCTGTATCGAGGACAATCTTGATCCCCTCCATCGTTAGATCCCGGGGGAAAGTATTTTTCAGGAATACAATGTAACGACCGTGCACATCCTCCAACCGGTAAGCCTGCCCCATTTCCCTAACGGGTGGAACCATCTGAGGCAATTTATTGGCGAGAATGAGCTTTTCGATCTCTGCTTCCTCATCGTCAGAGAGTTTGAAGCCGTTGCCGGAAAAAATTTTGATTCCATTATCCTGATAGGGGTTGTGGGATGCAGAGATCACGATACCCGCATCCGCCCGCATGCTCTGCGTTATGAAGGCGATGCCCGGCGTGGGAAGCACTCCCACCAGATAAGGGTATCCACCCATCGAAGTGATACCGGACTCCAGAGAACTTTCAAGCATATAGCCTGAAATGCGAGTGTCCTTGCCGATAATGATCCTGGTCCTGTGATTCGGTTTTTTAAGCAGGTGAGCAATGGCTTGACCCACAGAGAAGGCGATCCCAGCATCCATAGGATATCGATTTGCCTCTCCTCGTATCCCGTCCGTTCCAAACAGTTTCCCCATACCTTCTCCTCCTCACGTAAGATTTGAACGATTTGTCTTAAACAGTTTCAACGAAGGCAAAGCCTTTCCTGCTTGATCACATATCACATGGACGATGGCATCGAGCCATTGGGTCCCGGCCGTTGAGACATCAGCGGGTAAACTCTGGATGACCTCGATGTAGTTGCCACCCCGCCTCTCCCAATGCTTTACGAATGCGTTGAGAAATTGGTTCCGCTTTTCCTCACCGGCAGTTTTCCCCGCGTCACTGGCCAACAGTTCTTCAAATAATTTACCTTTTTCATAAAACTCCTGCTTCGCTCTTAGGATTTTGGCTCTGCCTTTTTCTTTATCAGAGGATCCAAGCATTTTGCCTGCCATATCTTTGAGCCGCTTCAGCCTCTCCTCTTTGGCTGTCTCAAGATTTTCCAGTATAGCTGTAAAAATCAGACGACCAAACTCCTCGTGTCCAAAGAACATCTTTCGTACATGAAGATACCACTGCTCCAGAGCTATCAAATTTGCAAGATAAAGGATGTTGTTCTTAACGACGCGGGAAAGGCTTGGATAGGCCCTGGGAATGAGGTCAACCACCTTGCCCGAGTGACTCTTACTTACAATCAGTTGTTTCTCCATATCCACATCCTCACGGAGGACGGATCCAGCAGCGACGACGCTGCCGTAGCTCACCCGGAGAGGCCCAACCATGCCCCCCTGTCCCCCGAGGAAAATGGGTGGTTTGTTGAGCATGACACCGCGAGGGACATCACCGATTAAGGATGCAGTGGTCTTGTCTCCTTCCGGGGTAAAGTTAAAATGGATATAGGAGCTCCCAACTTCACTGTGGTCTTTGCGGCTTGTGCCTCCTGCCATAAGACAGTCACAAAAATTGATAAGACTCCCAAGCGTAACGAAAGGGAATAGAATGGTATGTTTCAGGCCGACGCAGTGTGCGCCGTTCGCCTGTTCTTCCAGCAAGCACGCCTCGCGAACGTGGGCACCGAGTCCCATGTTCGCCTTTTCAAGGAAAACGGATTTTTTAAAGTATCCCCCCTTCAATTCTACCTTAATCCCAAGCTGGCAATCATCCACCGTGACAGGGGCTTCATAGCCAAGCTGGACCCCTGCGGAGATGACCGTCTTTTCCCCGTAAACCCGGCAACCCGGGTAGATCTTGACACCGTTGCCCGATATTTGATCGATATTGACTTCGTCGCCCACATCGATGGTGAGCGGGGTGGGAATATTCACCCCTTTTCTGATGAGTTGCTCAATTTTGTCATGAGAGAAAGGTTTTAGGTCCACCTTTTCCTCCTCAAATATCCCGGAAAGGATTTGACATAGCGATTCTATTTCTAAACCAACATCGAAGAAATTTCAATCATTCATCGAAATCTTCCACGGCACATTCGGAGCATCGAATTTTCTCATGAGATTATCCTGGCATCTCTTCGCTGTTTTCTCACGAATATAAAGCCCATCCATGTCCCCGCCGGTTGTCCCTATTGATCCATTTTTGGGCGTATTTCTTTCAATACACTTATATTGAAGTATCAATCCTTATGCCAAAACCTCACAATGACTCTAAGTTATTGTAACTATTTCGTTTCGCAGAATCGTGGAGACTTTAATGAAGGTCAGGGTGAAAGAGTTTTTCACAAAAATCCCGAACTGCCTTCCTAGGAATGCATCAAATGTCTTCTACGTCTCATGGGTTTCCAAATGAGACTCCTACGCACACTTCTTTCTCTTGGGTTTCATCGATATCCGATAGGATGGGCATGGCATTCCCGTTTAGACATTCATCAGAATATCGTCCCCTTATCTTGATGGAATAAAGAGTGAAACGGGTGGCCTATTTCGAATGACCCTTCTGCCGATGATTCTATCCGAAATATTTGAAAGGCTAACGGGAGCTGGACAAAGATGAAACTTCCTGGATGAAGCTGTCAGGATAATTCTTGAGACTCTTATTGTTTTTCAAGAACTGGGCTGCTTCATTTGTATCCATAAACTGTCCCACAAAGACTTTGTATAAAGGTCCCCTCTTCTTGCTTTTCGATTCAATCCAATAGGCATCCAGCCCTTCCTTCTTAAGGACTCCCACAAGGTCGCGAACGTTTTCCATCTCCCGGAATGATCCGATCTGCACAGCATAAAATTTCCCCTGCGGAGCAGGTTTATCGGGTTTCAGATTTTCTTGAGGAATGGGTTTTGCTTTTTCTGCTCCTTCGAGAGGGCTCTTCACGGCAACGGATTCAGAAAGGGGTTTAGGCGGAGCTAAGGGGGCAGCCACCGTGGGGGGGGGTGAGGGTACCGGGGGAGTGACGGCAGAGGGGGGCGGGAGCGTCGCTTCGGAGGGTGCGGCGGTCGAAGGGGCTGGAGTGGCTTTAGGAGGGACAACCGCAGGGGGTTTACGAGGCGCGGGACGCGAGGAGACCGTTTGCTGCTGGCCCTCCCCTATTTTTAAAAGCTGGAGGATGGCCATCGGCTTCCAGAAAGTCATCCCCAAAACCAAGGCAAGTAGGATGCCAATCCCCCCTAGGATCATCGGGCGGTAAGATCTGTTTTTGTTACGCCCTGATTTTTTCTTGGTTGGTTTTTCCGGGACCACCCGGGTCCCCGCCGTGGAGGATGAATCGGGTTCTACGATGGGTAAGGTTTCTGTTGCTTCCTCTTTTTCGATGTCCGCAACACGCTGATACATCGCATCGAGCTCATCGAATAGTTCTTCTTCCGGGATGGGCTTGTCTTTCTTTTTCGTATCCTGATCATTTTCCATGGGATGGCTCCGCGCTTTCTTCGTTGTTTTTTAGTTGTCCATTCTTTTTAGATAACGACTTGCCACCATATCCGCATCCAATCCTATATATTGTGCATAGGCCCTTACGAAACCCTTGAGGAATATCCTGGAAGGCGGCTTTTCAAACCGGTCTTCCTCGATGGCTCGTAAATAAGCCATCCGGACCTTCACCGTTTCTGCGATCTCTTCAAGCGAGACCCCCAACTCATCCCTGATTTTTTTCAAATCGCCTCCTGAGAAGACCTCGTGGGAGAGAATCTCTTGAATCACAGCGTTTGAAGAGACCATCGTCTTCAATCGGTCCCTTATCCTTAAGGCCGTATCGGCGCCGGGACGTTTCGGTTGGGGTAAAAGGCTTAACTTTTTCCGCTCCCGCTGATATTGCCTCTCCTCGTCAAGGACACCCCGTTCGATGAGCAACTGATCATACTGGGACCTTTTCTTTTCGTCCATCAGGGTCGAATACGCCTCGTTCAGTTTCGCAAGGATTTCTTCTCGTTCTTTTCGGGAGAAAAAAGAATAGCTTGCCAGAGAATCCTCATGGTAGAGTTGAAACATCTCTTTATAGGCGTGATGGACCTCAAAAGGGGAGGCATCGGAGGCGACCTCCAAAAGTTCATAGAAGTTTAGCGCATCGATTTTCTTCATACCGTATTATGCAAAACCGGGACTCATAAAGCCACGGCTTGCTCGTCTAGGATGCCCGTGACGCCTTTGAGGACGAGTCGAAGATCCAAAGCGGCCTGGGAGTACGAATATTTTTCGACAAAGGACTCTCGCCGGCACACCGCCTCGTGGACGCGGTCATCAAAGCTGACATTGCCCAAGAATTGAATTCTCATGCCGAGGTGTTTCTCCACAATCCTACAAATCAGCGCCCCGATCTTCGGATTGTCCTGCCGTCTTACCTGATTCAGAACCAACTTAAAGTGGAAGGCTTTCAAAATTCTTTCGATGTTGCTGCCTTCTTCCGGATCCATCTCTTTCAAAATATCAAGGAGGTATTCCGGATGGTGGATGATGATATCTTCGTTCTGCGCTTCTGCTTTCTCTGCCAAACTCCTGAAACGCTCAGCTTTAAGGACCTGGCGGATCTTACGAACATAAACGGTGCGAACGAGCCGATAAATATTTTCGATCGAGGTGGGTTCCGGAATGCATACAAAAATTCCAGAGTCCGACAGCGTAAAAAAATCGATGGTATTGAAAGAAGTCCCTGTGCCAAGGTCGAGCAGGATATAGTCATAGGCCAGTCTCGATATGGCACGGAGTGTTTTCATCTTCTGCTCATGAGCCAGATTGGCGATATCCAGCTTATTCTTGGCTCCGCTAATCAAGAAAAGATTATGAACGGGCATTTCGAGGACGGTTTCCTGAAGGGTCGACACTTTCTTATTGAGAAAATCAGATAGGCTGATCGCCGGATTAGACAGACCGACGATTGTGTGAAGGTTGGGTCCACCGAGGTCGGCATCGATCAGGAGGGTCTTAAATCCTTGCTTGGCCAATAGAATGCCGATATTACCGGTAAAAAAACTCTTACCAGTTCCTCCCTTTCCTCCTCCGATAGGCCAGATATGTGGCATAAAGTTCGAACGATCCCAATATTATTAATTATTCAAGCTTAGATCATTATAGCACAATCATGTGATACTTGCGGCATAGGAACGCTTCATCCCTCTATCGTTCCACACCTTTTTGTGCCAAAAATTGGCAACGAACGATACCACGGATGGAGCTTTTTAGATCTTACTCCCCCTATTTGGTAAATTAATCTACACTCCTGAGCGATTCTTGTCAATTATTCTTCAGAAAAAATTTCGCACCCACATGGCTTGCCTCAGCGTTAACCCTGAGCCTTCGACCCGAGTTCAAGCGAGGGGGCCGGCCCCCGCAGCTTTGGAATGCATTGCTCAGAGGCGTGGATTCAGGAGGCGATTCTGCCCACGGAGAAGAAATGAGAGGTAAGTTGGAGCCCAGGGTTGACGAAAACGGCCGTAAGTAGTATAAAAAGCCTAAAATTCATCTAAGAGGATAGAAAATTGGGGGGGGTTGCTACCATCATTCTTGCGGCAGGAAAAGGGACTCGGATGAAGTCAGAAGTGGTAAAAGTCCTTCATCCCATCCTGGGACTCCCGATGCTCTCTTATCCCGTCGCCCTCTCCTTGAACGGGATCAAGGCCGAGAAGACGATCGTCGTGGTAGGCTTCCAGGCGGATCAAATCAAAGAGATGTTTAGGAGCCCTCAGATTCAGTTTGCCCTGCAGGAAGAACAGCTGGGCACAGGTCATGCGGCCTTGCAGGCCATCCCGTTTCTAAAGACGTTCACGGGGACGGTTCTCATTCTCTGCGGAGATGTTCCGTTAGTGAAAGCGGACACCCTCCAGAAATTTATCGGAGCTTTTGAGGAAAGTCATTCCATCCTCTCCGTATTAACCACCGTTGTGGAGCATCCGGTGGGGTACGGTCGGATCCTCCGAAGTCCGGAGGGCTGGCTTGAGAAGATTGTGGAGGAGAAGGATGCCTCTGAAAGGGAAAGATCCATCCGAGAGATTAATACAGGAATCTATTGTGTGAAAGCTCCTTTTTTGATTGACGGCTTGAGAGAGATCGGAAAGGATAACGCTCAAGGCGAATATTATCTGACGGACCTGGTGGAGATTGCAAAGCAGAAAGGTTTAAAATGTTCCGCTCATGTCGTTTCTGATCCGGTGGAGGTGATGGGGATCAATACACGGGTCGATCTTGCCATGGCCAACGAAGTCCTCCGGCTGGCAAAATTAAGGGATCTGATGCTATCGGGTGTCACGATGGTGGACCCCAAGACCACTTATGTCGATCAAACCGTTGACGTGGGAAAAGACACCCTGCTCTATCCGAACTGTCATCTGCAAGGAAGGACGAAGATCGGGGAACGGTGTATCATCGAGCCCAACACAAAGATTTCAGATTCGATCGTCGGCAATGGCGTGACGATTCGTTCAAATTCGGTGATCACGGAAAGCAAAATTGGAGAGGGGGCTTGCATTGGTCCCTTTTCGCACCTGCGGCCGTTGAGCGAGTTAAAAACCAAGGCCACGATCGGAAACTTCGTGGAGGTGAAAAAATCGGTCATTGGCAAAGGGTCCAAAGCGAACCACCTTGCCTACATCGGAGATTCAATCGTCGGGGAAGAGGTCAACATCGGTGCCGGGACCATTACCTGTAACTACGACGGGTTCAAGAAGCATCAGACGATCATCGGCGATCGGGTTTTTGTGGGATCGAACGTAGAACTCGTGGCGCCTGTCAAGCTGGGAAACGGTTCTACGATTGGTGCGGGTTCTACCGTCACGGAGGATGTTCCGGGAGGGGCCCTGGCGATTAGCCGGACGAAGCAGAAGAACATCAAGGGTTGGACTAAGAAGGTAGAGCATCCTCGCAAGAGAATGAAAAGCAAGAGGGGTTGAGAGATGTGTGGCATTGTTGGATATATCGGTCCCAGGGAGACGGCAAGGGTTCTTATTGATGGGCTCAGACGGCTCGAATATCGAGGCTATGACTCTGCAGGCATCGCGGTCTTCCACCGAGGCAAGATCGAGATCCGTAGAAAAGAAGGGAAATTAGCAAAGTTAGAGGAGTTCATCGGGAAAGAAACCTTTGACGGGAAGGTAGGGATCGGTCATACGCGATGGGCGACCCATGGAAGGCCATCCGACGAGAATGCCCATCCTCATAAGGCAGGCAAGGTCGCTGTCGTCCATAATGGCATCATCGAAAACTATCTTGCCCTCAAAGAAATTCTCAAGGGCAAGGGTCATGTTTTCACTTCTGAAACAGATACGGAGATCATTTCCCATCTGATCGACGAACTCCTTCAGCAGGGATATTCTTCCTTGGAAGCAGTGAGGATCGCATTGGATAAGATTAAAGGCTCTTATGCATTGGGCATCCTTCTTGAAGGAGAGGAACAATCTTTGATCGCCGCCCGCAAGGAGAGTCCCCTGGTGATCGGCCTCGGAAAGGGAGAATATTTTGTCGCCTCGGACATCCCTCCGGTTCTTCCCTATACCCGAGAGTTTATTTTTATGGAAGACGGCGAAGTGGCACTTCTTTCCTCTCAGGGAGTGAAATTCTTCAATGCCAAAGGAGGCGAAATCTCGAAAGAACCGAAGCAAGTGAACTGGAATCCCTTGATGGCAGAGAAGGGTGGGTATAAACATTTCATGCTCAAGGAGATCTTCGAACAGCCCAGGGCGGTGATCGATACGATCCGGGGCCGGATCTCAGAGGAGAAGGGCGATGCCGTTCTCGAAAACGTCCACTTTGATCCAACGTTTCTGAAGAAGATGCGGCGGATCAATCTAATTGCTTGTGGCACTTCCTACCATGCTGCACTTGTAGGAAAGTTCCTCATCGAAGAGTTCTGTCGAATACCGGTGGAGGCGGATATCGGCTCGGAGTTCCGATATCGGAATCCCATTATTGAAAAGGATCATTTCCTTGTTGCCATTTCCCAATCTGGAGAGACAGCAGATACCCTGGCTGCTTTGAGAGAAGCGAAACGAAAAGGAGCAATGACCTTAGCCATCTGCAATGTGGTGGAGTCAAGCCTGGCAAGAGAGGCGGACCATGTGATCTACACCCACGCAGGCCCTGAAATTGGCGTAGCCTCCACCAAGGCCTTTACCACTCAATTGGTGATCCTCTTCCTTCTTGCCCTTCGGATGGGGAGAGAACTGGGCCTGCTTTCGAGCGAGGCAGGGAAGACCTTGGTCGAGGAATTGGTCAAGGTTCCACACCTCATGGAAGAATTCCTGAAAACATCCCACCAAGTGGAAAAGATCGCCAGAAAATACCTCCATGCGAGAGATTTTCTCTATCTCGGGAGAGGGATCAACTACCCCATTGCCTTGGAAGGGGCGTTAAAATTGAAGGAGATCTCTTATGTCCATGCAGAAGGTTATCCGGCGGGTGAGATGAAGCACGGGCCCATTGCCTTGATCGACCGGGATATGCCGGTCGTCGTCCTCGCCACGAAGAACGATGTCTATGAGAAAGTGATCTCCAATATCGAAGAGGTCAGGGCAAGAGAAGGCAAGATTATTGCCCTTGTTTCTCCCTCCGATCGAGAGATCGTCAAAAAGGTGGATGATGTGATCTTCATCCCCGAGACACTTCCTTCTCTCACCCCCATTCTCCTCACTCCTCCTCTTCAACTCCTGGCCTACTATATGGCTGACTTCAAGGGCACGGACGTGGATCAGCCGCGAAACCTGGCCAAGAGCGTGACCGTGGAATAACCGGGCGAAGGTTGAGGTTCAGGGTTAGGTTGAGAGAGGAACAAAGTTCTCAAACATCATTATCCACAAGAATACTTTCCAAATTTTTCAAATTTTACTCAACCTTAACCTCATCCTAAACCTATTCTTTAGGAATTCATTTGACATTTGGATTTTGAAATTTGACATTTATTGATTGCCAATGTCTCTCCTCGACGATCTCAACCCAGTTCAACAGAAGGCGGTCTTAGAAACCGAGGGGCCGTTGCTTGTCTTCGCGGGCGCGGGGAGCGGAAAAACCCGAGTTCTGACCTACCGGATTGCTTATCTCATCCAGGAAAAAAGAGTCCACCCCCGGAATATCTTTGCGGTCACCTTCACCAACAAAGCGGCCGATGAGATGCGGGAAAGGGTGGAAAGACTTCTTGGAGCATCGGCCCGAGGGACCTGGATCTCCACCTTTCATTCCGCCTGTGCCCGAATTTTGAGGCAGCATATTGAGCACCTTGGTTTTAAAAGGAATTTTGCGATTTATGATGATCAGGATCAGGAGCGGCACCTCAAGACGATCATGAAGGAATTGAACCTCGACTTCAAGATGTTTCCTCCCCGGGCCATTCAATCCGGGCTGGATCACTTGAAAAACGAGGGGGTCACGCCGGAACGATATTCTCCAAACCCCTATAATATCTTCCAAAAGAGACTGGCCCTGGTTTATCAGCGTTATCAAGAGGATCTTCATAGAAACAACGCGCTCGACTTTGGAGACCTTCTCTCCTTTGTGGCGATTCTTTTCAGGCGCTTTCCGGAAGTTCTCAGGTCTTATCAAGACCTCTGCCGTTATGTGATGGTGGATGAGTTTCAGGATACCAACCTCATCCAGTATCAACTCGTCCGGCAGATCGTCGAGACGCATCGGAATCTCTTTGTGGTCGGAGACGATGATCAGGCCATCTACCGCTGGAGAGGCGCACAGGTAGGAAACATTCTGAATTTTGAAAAGGACTTTCCCGAGGCAAACGTCATCACGCTGGAGCAGAATTATCGCTCGACCCAGAATATTCTTCAGGCGGCCAACCATGTGGTCCGGAAAAACCGCTATCGAAAGGAGAAGAAACTCTGGACGGAGAATCCGGGAGGGGACCTCCTCACCTTTTACGTGGCCGAGGACGAAACGGATGAAGCCCGTTTCGTCGCTCGAAAAATCATGGACCTGTCCAGAGAAAAATCCGTCGGGTCTTATCGCGACGTCGCTGTCTTCTACCGGATCAATGCCCAGTCTCGGGCGATTGAGGATGAGCTCGTTAAGAATCGGATTCCCTATACGATTGTGGGAGGGATGAAGTTTTACGAACGGAAAGAGATTAAGGACGTCCTGGCCTACCTGAAATTGATTGATAACCCCGCAGACGGTCTCAGTCTGAAACGAATCATCAATGTCCCTCCGAGAGGAATCGGAGAGAAGACCCTCGAGAAGATAGAAGCCTTCTCGAGGGAGAGAAAGCTTCCCCTCTATGAAGGGTTGAAACTGGCCATCGGAGAAGATTGGCTGCCCCCTGCCGCCGCGACGAAAATGAAGGAGTTTGTCCTATGGGTCGAAGGGGTCCGGAAAGAAGCAGGGGTTCTCACCCTCAGCCAACTCACCTTGGCCCTTCTTGCGAAGACGGAGTACCTGCAACGATTAAAAGAAGAAGGAACGGATGCGGCTTTTTCAAAGATGGAGAATATTGATGAATTGATCAACGTCATGATGGGACTGGAGCAGGGAGAGGAGAAGGTTTCATTAGAAACCTTCCTGGATAAAGTTTCATTGGTGACGGACGTGGATCTTTATGAGGATAAAGGAAATCGAATTTCTCTCATGACCCTTCATTGCGCAAAGGGACTGGAATTCCCGGCGGTTTTCATCGTTGGGATCGAAGAAGGGCTTCTCCCGCACTACCGGCGGGGTGAGGAGATTGAAGATATGGAAGAGGAGAGAAGGCTCTTTTATGTAGGGATGACCCGTGCGAAGGAGAGGCTCTTGCTTTCACGGGCGGAAGAACGGTCCACTTTTGGCGTGGGCCGTGCCAATCTTCCCTCCCGTTTTCTTAGCGAACTCCCGGTCGAAATAATGCAGGTCGAAGAGAAGAAGGGGAGAACGGACAGTCTGTTCTCCCAGGAAGTTTCCTGGAGAGAGGAAGATCACAAGACGGAGAGGGTGGCGGAGGACATGCCCGAGGAAATTTCCTTTCCGGAAGGCGGTGGCGTAGTTCTCAGTCCCGAGGGATTTTTTCCGCTTAAAATAGGAATGCGGGTGAGGCATTCGAAATTTGGCGAGGGGAGAGTCAAATTCGTCGAGGGCATGGATGAGGATCAAAAGGCGACCATCGTGTTTGGAACCGTGGGCATCAAGCGTCTGAAAGTCTGTGCTGCTTACCTCGATATCCTCGAATGAGTAAATCCGAAACTCGAATATCGAAGCTCCTGCCTTCGCCGAAGCGGCTTCGCGCAGGCAGGCGAAACAAATTCGAAATTCAAATTTCAAAACTTTTCCAGGTTTAGAGTTTTTGGAGTTTGGGTGATTTGTGATTGTTTCGGATTTCGTGCTTCTTATTTCGAATTTGATGGTCAGAGGAGGTGGCCGTGAAAACTTACTTTATCTTATCGGCGATGGGGAAGGATCGGCCAGGAATGGTGGCCGATGTTTCAGAAGTGATTTATGAGTGCGGGGGGAATATCGAAGATTCGAGCATGAGCCTCCTTCGAAACCATTTCGCCCTTCTGCTTCTTTTTTCTACGGAGAGGGAGGAAGTGAATCAGAAGCTTTCTTCTGCCCTAAAGCGACTCGAATGGGAGAAGAAGTTGACTGTTTTCTATTCTCCGATCACTTACGAGGAGGCTTACCCTAAGTTCAAGGAACAGACCGATCGGTTCAAGATCGCCACTTCAGGCGTGGATCACGCGGGGATCGTCTTCAGAGTCTGCCAGCTGCTGGCCGAGCGGGGGGTCAACATTGTCGATATGAAGACCAAACGAGTTCTTTCACCGGAGAGCGGAACCCCTTTCTTCGAAATGGAGACGGAGATTAATGTCCCCAAAACGATTTCGGAACAGGGTTTAAGGGACGACCTTCACCGTCTGGGCAATGAACTGGTCATCGATTTGGTTCTCAAAAAGGAGATATAGATCTACTCGATCTTTTGGATTGACAATAGAGGGGATTCTTGCTAAACGTAATTTCTGCGATTCAGGCTCTCTCGAAATTTAGTTGAACGATCCAATGAAAAAGGAGGTGAAATGCGAGGGAAAGGTGATCGGATTCACCCTGAAAAATGATGGTGCGACTCTCAAAAAAGGAGGAATGGAGATGCTGAAAAGAAGAAAAGTTCTATTTTCGTATTTGACCCTGGCTTTCATATTAGTTCTTTCAGTCCAAGTCGTCTTCGCTCAAGAACTCACCCCGGCAAAAAAGACAGCCGTTGCTTGGGTGGATGGGGCAAAGGGCACTTTTGAAGAAATTGCAAAGTATATATGGGATAATCCCGAGCTGAGTTTGGTCGAGTTTAAATCTTCGGGGAAATTACAGGAATATCTGGCAAAGAATGGATTCAAAATTGAAAAGGGTGTTGCAGGAATGCCAACGGCCTTCGTGGCAACCTGGGGGTCGGGCAAGCCTGTCATCGGATTTCTCGCAGAGTTTGATGCCCTTCCAAACCTCTCTCAGAAAAGTGGTGAGCTGACAAAAACAGAGATCATCCCCGGAGGCCCTGGACAGGGCTGCGGCCACAACGTTTTCGGGACTGCCAGTTCCACCGCAGCCATCGCCACCAAAGTGGCCATGGAAAAACATGGAATCAAGGGAACGGTGAAGGTCTTTGGCACCCCGGCTGAAGAGACTCTGGTCGGCAAAGTCTTTATGGCAAGAGACGGAGTTTTCGATGGGACCGATATCATCATCACCTGGCATCCCGGGGATGGAAACGGAGTTGATTACTCATCCATGTTGGCGATGACCAGTGCGAAATTTCAATTCAAGGGGAAATCGGCCCATGGTGCCGCTGCTCCTGAAATGGGAAGAAGCGCCCTGGATGCGGTGGAGCTCATGGATATCGGGATGAATTTCATGAGGGAACACGTCGTCCAGGAAGCGAGGATCATGTATGTGATTACGAAGGGGGGCGAGGTTCCTAATAACGTACCTCCGGATGCGGAAGTCTGGTATTTTATAAGGGCTCCTCGAAGAACGCAGGTTGACCAGATCTGGAGTTGGATGCAGGATGTTGCTAAGGGTGCGGCGCTCATGACTCAGACGAAGATGAGTTCTAATATTTTGGCAGCGACGTGGGAAGTCCTTCCGAATAAGGCTCTGGATAAGATGGGCGATGCCAATGCAACAGCGATCGGCGCTCCGAGCTTTACTCCTGAAGACCAGAAGTTTGGCGAGGCAGTGATCAAATCGTTGGGAAAAGAGGTCAAAGGGGACGCCTTCGATACGACCATCACTCATCCTGACCTGAGCAAGACATTTCCGGATGTCTTTGTGGTGAAGGCCTCAAGCGATCAAGGTAATGTAAGCTGGATGTTTCCTATGCTTCTTTTCAGGGCTGCAACCCAAGCCAAGGGAACGCCAGGCCATTCCTGGCAAATGGTTTGCCAGACGAGTACGTCACCGGCCATGAAAGGCGGTCTGGCGGTCAGCAAGTGGATGGCTGCATCGGCTCTTGACTGTCTCACCCAGCCGGAAATAATAGCTGAGGCCTGGAAGGAGCACAATAAAAGTCTTGCCGAAACCAAGTATTACCATCCGATCCCTGCGGATCTGAAAGTTCCAAGCTTTAAGGATTTGTACGGTATGGAGCCGGGAGCCGTCCCGGGCATGAAGAAGTAGGATCAGAAAAAAATCGGGATTGATTGGGGGGAGGGACCTTTGGAAAACCCTCCCCCCTATTTTGTAGGCATTGAGCCAACCCATCAGTTTACCTTGACAAGCCAACACTCTTACAATATATTATCACTCGCTTGATGAGGTTACAGTCTATCGAATGAAAGGGGGAGGATTTATGAGAAGGAGGGTTCTGCTTATACTGATGGGTTTGATGCTAGGGATCTGTCTTTCCAGCAATGTTTGGGCAGCAGACGTGATCAAAATCGGATTTGACATTGAATTGACAGGGGACATCCCCAAGGTCGGCGAGGCGTCAAAATACGCTGCCGAGATGCTCAGGGATCAGATGAATCGCGCGGGTGGGCTCAAGGTCGGGAATAAATCCTACCCGTTAAATTTTGTTTACGAGGACAACGAGGCCAAAGCGGAGTCTGCCGCAGCCGCGGCCCTGAAGCTCATCACGCAGCACCAGGTTCTGGGTATCATCGGCCCACAAGCGAGCAAGCAAGCGATCCCGGCTGGAGAGGTGGCTGATACGAATCAGACCGTGATGATCAGCGGCTGGTCCACCAACCCCAAAACCACTCAGGATCGGCCCTGGGTCTTCCGCGCCTGTTTCCTGGACCCCTTTCAGGGGCCTGTGCTTGCAAAGTTCGCCACGGAGGAGTTAAAAGCCAAGAAGGCGGCAGTCCTTTACGACATTGCCAGCGATTATCCCAAAGGTCTGGCCGAGTTCTTTAAGGAGGCCTTTGAGAAGATTCATGGGAAGGGTTCCGTGGCGGCCTTTGAAACCTTTACCACCAAAGACCGGGATTTCAGCGCCCAGCTCACCAAGATTGTGGCGTCGAAGGCGGATGTCCTGTTCACGCCCCAGTACTACGATGAGGTCCCCCTGATTGTAAAGCAGGCCCATGAATTGGGGTGGAAGAAACCTATCCTGGGGAGTGATTCCTGGGGGTCGGCCGAGTTGATGAACCTCTGCGGCAATGACTGCAAGGGTCTCTTCTTCAGCACCCATTATGCCGCGGCCGGGGCCAAGGGAGCGACCAAACAGTTCATCGATCAATACAAAGCCAAGTACGGATACGAACCGGATGACGTGTCCGCTTTGACCTGGGACGCCACCCGGCTTTTGCTTCAGGCCATTCAGAATACGAATGGCCTGACAGGAGATCTGAAGAAAGACAGGAAAGCCATCCGGGATCAGATGGCCAAGATCCGGGCGTTCGATGGAATCACCGGGAAGATGTCCTTCGACGGGAAGACCGGAGATCCTATCAAGTGCGCCGTGATCGTCAAGATCAGTCAAGAAGGGAAGTTTGAGTTTTACAAATCCGTTTGCCCATGAAGTCCTTCTGATAAAGCCTTTCAGAGAGCGGAGGGGGCCGGATGGAAGACTTCTTCCGCTCTTCCTTCGTCTTAGGAGATAGCAGAATTGACCCTCTCCATGTTCATTCAAAACGTTATTAACGCCCTCCAGTGGGGAAGCTTTTATGCCCTGATCGCGCTGGGGTATTCCATGGTCTACGGGGTGTTGCTTCTTATCAACTTTGCCCACGGAGATATCTTCATGGTGGGAGCTTACGTTGGTTTTTTCATCTCAACCTTTCTGCTGGGGGCTTATGCTTTCCAGCTTCCATGGACTTTGTCGGGTGGCCTTGTCATTTTCTTGACGTTCTTCCTGACCATGGCGGTCACCGCCGGGGTAGGGGTGACCATCGAAAGGGTCGCTTACCGTCCTTTACGTCGAAAGGGGGTCAGTCGGCTCTATGTGGTGATCACTGCCCTGATGGTGGGGTTGTTGCTGGAGAATGGGAATCTCGCCCTGCTGGGCGCCAGCCGGAGAAGCTTTCCTGAACTCATCCCCAAGGTTCTGTACAGTGTCGGAGACGTGAACTTTACCAATATAAAGATCATTGTCATCATCGTCACCGTGTTGGTGTTCGTCTTCCTTCAGACCGTAGTGCTTAAAACCAAATGGGGTATGGCCATGCGGGCCATCTCTTATGATCGGATGGCCGTCCCTCTGATGGGAATCCCGGCTGACACGATCATTGTCATGACCTTTGTGCTGGGGTCTTCACTGGCCGCTGTGGCCGGAATCCTCTTCGCCATCTCCTACCCGATTTTGGAGCCTTACATGGGAGCCCTGGTGGGCTGGAAGGCGTTTATCTCCGCGGTGGTGGGCGGAATCGGCGACATTCGCGGGGCTTTCGTGGGAGGACTGATTCTGGGATTTACAGAAATCTTTGTGGCAGCCCTGTTTCCTTCTACTCTCCGCGATCTCATCGCCTTCGGGGTCCTGTTATTGATTTTGACGCTCCGCCCGACTGGCATCTTCGGCGTCGCAAGGAGGACGAAGGTATAAAACAAATTTTTTAATCTCAAATTTCAAAATCCAAATGTCAAAGGAATGCCAAAGTTCCAAGAAAATTGACAGTTGGAATTTAGGGCTTGATGTGACATGTGAAGTTTGGAGTCTGACATGAGCGCCTCCTGACTCACCGACATGGATTTAGGGTGAAAGTATTCATTGGATTTGAGGGATGAGTAAGTATTCGCTGACACTTCTGGCGTTTGTTTTCTTCGTTCTGGCGGTGGGGCTATCCTGGACCGGAACGTTGAGTTCATATACTCAATTGATTCTCATGTTCGTCGGCGTCAATATCATGCTGTCCTCGAGTCTGAACCTCGTCAATGGATACATGGGAGAGTTTTCCTGCGGACATGCGGGGTTCATGGCGGTAGGGGCCTACTCGACTTCACTCCTCACCGTCTGGTTCTTCACATCGGGTTCGGTCTTTGGTCCTAACCTTCTCCCTCCCGCGTGGGCCGCCTTGCTATTCCCTCTCATCCTCCTCTTCGGAGGAATCATGGCAGCCTTGGTGGGTCTCCTGGTGGCTTTCCCCTCTTTCCGGACCCGTGGGGATTACCTGGCCATCATCACCTTGGCGGTGAACTACATCGTCAAATCCGCCATTGAGAACATTCAGCCCATCGGGGGAGCCCGGGGCTTCATGGGGATGGGTCGGGTAGTGAACGGGATGAAAGAGGTGGCGGATATTCCCTGGATGATGATCTGGACATGGGTCTTTGCTTTTCTGACCATTTTGCTCATCAAGCGGTTTGTCTCCTCCACCTACGGGAAGGGAATTATTGCGATTCGTGACGACGAGATCGCTGCAGAGATTATGGGCGTGAATACTCGAAGGGCAAAGATGGTGGCCTTCATGCTCTCTTCTGGGCTCGCGGGGTTTGCAGGAGGACTCTTTGCCCACATCCTCGGTTACATCAACCCGGGCAGCTTCGGGATTATGAAATCGACCGAAGCCCTTGTGATGGTCTATTTAGGAGGGATGGGTTCCTTGAGCGGATCCGTGCTCAGCGCAGTCGTCTTCACCCTCCTCCTTGAAGTCCTGAGGCCTTTGCAACTTTACAAATGGGTGGTGGTGCCGTTGATCTTGATCCTCCTGATGCTCTTCCGGACCGAAGGACTCTTGGGCCATCGAGAGCTCACCGATGTTTTCCCGCGTCTGAAACGCATTTTTCGATCAGAGGCCGTGTCGTGATTGAGCGGAAGTCTCTCAAAAGAGGAGGTCCATGGCGCTCTTTGAGGTACGCGGACTCACCCATTTTTTTGGAGGGCTGAGAGCCGTTTCTAATTTTAACTTGACCTTTGAGGGTGGAGAACTGATGGGGTTGATCGGCCCCAACGGAGCCGGCAAAACCACGATCTTCAACCTGGTGTGCGGAGTCTACCACCCGACCCACGGGGAAGTAAGGATTGACGGGCGAAGTCTTACGCGACTCTTCCCTCATCAGGTGACAGCCCTGGGGATCGCCAGGACATTTCAAAACATCCGTCTCTGGCCTGAAATGACAGTCCTGGATAACATCCGGGTTGCCCACAACACCAAATTGAGCTATGGATTTCTCGATACGATCTTTCAGACCTCCAGGTACCGCAGAGAAGAAAAAGGGATTGATCGAAGATCTGGAGAGGTCCTTGAAATTATGGGACTCCGGGATTATGCCCGAGAACTGGCCAAGAACCTTCCTTATGGCCTCCAGCGCAAAGTGGAAATTGCTCGGGCTCTTGTCATACGCCCCAAGCTGCTCCTTCTGGATGAACCGTCTGCCGGCATGAACCTCGGCGAAAAAGAGGCTTTGATCGGGCTCATCCGCTGGATCCGTAAAGAGTTCAACCTTACCCTCTGGCTTATCGAGCACGAGATGAGAGTGGTGATGAACCTCTGTGAGAAGATTCAAGTATTAGATTTCGGAGAGACGATCGCCTCCGGAAGGCCGGATGAAATCCAGAGCAACCCTCGCGTGGTGGAGGCTTACCTCGGAAAAGAGATCGACTGATGCTTCTGTCCGTTGAAGATCTACACGTGGGCTATGGCGCGATTGAGGCCCTTCACGGGATCACCTTTGAGGTGGAGAAAGGGGAAATCGTTACCCTGATCGGCGCCAATGGTGCCGGGAAATCCACAACCCTGATGAGCCTCATGCGCCTTCCGCCACCGGAAGCCCCGACCTATCGTTCAGGGAAGATGATCTTTGAGGGACAAGATCTCACACCGTTTTCGCCTCATCACGTCGTGAGCCGCTTGGGGATCTCCCTGGTGCCGGAGGGAAGAAGGATCTTCGGGAATCTGACGGTCTGGGAGAATTTGAAGATTGCGGCGTATGCTCATGAGGATCACCAAGAGATTCAGCGGAAAGCCAAGTGGATCTTTGGCCTCTTTCAACGGCTGGAGGAGCGCCGCCATCAGATGGCGGATACCCTGAGTGGCGGGGAACAGCAAATGCTCGCCGTGGCTCGTGCCATGATGACCGGAGGGAGGATGATGCTTCTGGATGAGCCCTCCATGGGACTCGCTCCTTTCTTGATGTACGAACTCTTCCACGTCTTGAGGGAGATCAATCTGCAGGGAACCACCATCCTGCTCGTGGAGCAAAACGCCCGCATCGCCCTTAAATATGCCCACCGGGGCTATGTTTTGGAGACGGGCAACATCATGTTGGAGGGAAATGCAAAGGATCTAGCACAGAACGAGGAAGTCAAAAAGGCTTATCTGGGAGAGTGAAGTTCACTGGCAGGTTGCTGAAAAATGGCCATCTGCGGCGTTATCCGGTCCCCTTCGGGGACGTGGCAAGAAATCGCTCCTTATTCGTCGCGACGCCGTCCGGCCATCTCACAAACTCGATGGCGTGACAAAAAGTTGTGACTTATTCGTCACAACGTCACCCCCTCATCCTCGCCCTGTTAGATGAAGAGGGCTAGTTCTTAGAAAGAAGCGCGCATATATTCTGGGACTTGATAAATGGGAAACTCGACCAGGGTATTATCTAACGGGGCAAGCACCGTAGGGACGCATATATGCGTCCCCTACAAAGGATTTCGGGGCCTTGCCTCTGGCCCTTTTTGAAGCAACCTGGAAGGTGATTTTTTTCCCGGTGTAGCAACTCGTAACTAAATTCCACAAGTTACCGGGTTCATGTTGGGCACAGGTAGATTTCTTTTGGATTGATCCTGCAAGATGCTTCGTACACCATTCGGATTTTGGATTTTTCCAGAACATCTGTAATAATATGGTTTGAACGCTGGTAGGATTCCCGAAAAGGACCCGAGGTTGGAGAGGAGCGATGCAATGAAGTTCCCTGAAAAGTTGCTTTACACGGATACGCATGAATGGGTGAGAAATGAAGGAAACCGGGTAACGGTTGGATTGACAGATTATGCTCAAAGTCAACTCAAGGATATCGTTTATGTGGAGCTTCCCGAGATAGGATCCGGGTTCAAGAAAGGGGAAACCATTGGCGTGGTGGAGTCGGTGAAGACTGCGGCCGATCTCTTCTCTCCGGTGACCGGCAAAGTGACAGAAACAAACGCTACCCTTAAGGATAGCCCTCAATTCATCAATGAAGATCCTTATGGAAAGGGATGGATTCTGAAGATGGATCTCCGGGACAGAGAAGAGTTAAAAAGACTTCTAACGTCCGAAACGTATCAAGGGTCTTTGCCTAAGGAAGAATAGATGAAGGATTTCACACGTTATATTCCTCATACCGAAGAGGATGTTCAGGCCATGCTCGAATTTGTGGGCGCGAAGAAGATAGAAGACCTTTTCGGGATGATTCCTGAGGAATGCAGACTTGCCAAACCCTTAGACCTCCCTGAGCCTTTCTCGGAGCCCGACCTCGTCCGCCATCTTCAAGGGCTTCAGTCAACGGCCTATAGTAGTTTCCTCGGCGCAGGTGCCTCTCATCATTTTATTCCTTCCGTCATTTGGGCTCTGATCTCCCGGTCCGAATTTTACACAGCCTATACTCCTTATCAACCGGAGATCAGTCAGGGAACATTGCAGGCGGTCTTTGAGTATCAAACATTGATGTGTCAATTGACGGGCATGGAGGTTTCGAATGCCTCGATGTATGATGGCGCCTCCAGTTTAGCAGAGGCAGTAGGGATGGCCGGTCGAGTGACAAAACGGAAGAAAATTCTGCTATCAGAGACGGTTCATCCGGAATATCGGAAAGTCATCCAGACCTATCTCGATCCTGATCAAGAGGAAATTATTTTGATCCCGTACGAGAAAGAGGAGGGTCGGACGGATGAAAGAAAATTGTTGGATCGTCTCGACGGGAAAGTGAGTAGCGTGGTCATTCAAAACCCCAACTTTTTGGGTGTGATCGAAGATCTCCATGGCATGACGGATAAGGTTCATGAGGCCGGAGGCTTGATGATCGTCGGTTTCACGGAAGCCGTCGCTCACGGGATTCTGAAACCTCCCGGAGAGGAAGGGGCGGATATTGTCGCAGGGGAAGGTCAGAGTTTTGGCATTCCCCTCTCATACGGCGGCCCTTATCTTGGGATCTTCACCACCCGGGAGAAGTTCGTCAGAAATATGCCCGGACGGTTGGTGGGGGAAACCGTTGACCTGGAAGGAAAGCGTGGTTTTGTCCTGACCCTTGCGACAAGGGAACAGCACATTCGGAGAGAAAAGGCCACTTCCAATATCTGTACGAATGAAGGACTCTGCGCCCTCATGGCGACCATCTTTCTCTCCTGCCTTGGGAAGCAGGGCCTGAGAGAGCTGGCCCTGATGAATCTGAGCAAGGCAGAATACGCCAAGAAGATAGCCTCTCAGATCGATCGTTGTCACCTCGTTTTCTCCTCTCCCACATTTAACGAATTCGTGTTGAAGATTCCAGGGGAGCCGGAAAGGGTTTTGGAGAAGCTGAAAGGGAAAAGGATTTTGGGTGGAATTCCCTTGGGAAGGTTTTACCCTGAGATGAATCATCATCTTCTCGTCACCGTTACGGAGATGAACACCCGGGAAGAGATCGACCGTTGGGCAGAAGTGTTGGAGAAGGCACTGAAATGAGCAATATCTAAGTCTGAGGACCGGATTTACTAATGAGGCCATAATTGAGAAGACATAATTATACCGCTCCGGAAAATCCCCATCCCCTTCCTAACCTCCCCCTTGAAGGGGGAGGAACATAAGGATTCCCCCTCCCCTTCAGGGGGAGGGGAAGGGTGGGGGTGGGGTCAATCAGATGTCTATTCAATTATAGGCCGATTAATAAGCATTAAGACGATGGATGACAAAGGATACATCATCGACCTGGGCCTGATGGAATATCAAAAGGCCTGGAATCTTCAACACCTGCTCTGGTCCAGGCGGGTGGAAGGGAAGTTGCCGGATGTCTTGCTCATCCTCGAACATCCTCCTGTCATCACCCTGGGAAGGCGTGGAAACCGAAGCCACCTGAAGGTTTCTCCGGAGATTCTGGAGGAGTTGAGGATTTCCGTGTTCCATGTAGAGAGGGGCGGGGATATTACTTACCATGGTCCTGGACAAATGGTGGTCTATCCCATCCTTGACTTAAAGGACTATGGATATCGTCTTATTCGGTACGTTGATCAGCTGGAAGAAATGATTCTCCACGTCTTAAGAGATTTCGGGATCGAAGGAGAGAAAGATTCTCGTAATCGTGGCATCTGGGCGAAGGGCAACAAGATAGCCTCCATCGGTGTGGCGATCAAACGGTGGGTCTCATTTCACGGAGTTGCATTAAACTATGAGACGGATCTGAAATACTTCGACCTGATAGATCCCTGCGGCCTGGTGGGGGAAAAGATGACCTCCATGGCAAAGATCCTCGGAAAGGAGATTTCCCGCAAGGAGTTAGAGGAGAGGATCCTTTTCCACTTTAAAGAGGTCTTCAAGAGAGACTGGGAGAAAAAGGATTTGGAAGAGCTGAAGGCAGACAGCCTGGGGCCGATTGAAGGGACGGTCCCAATTCCAAGCGCCCCATAGATTTCGATGATCAAAATTGAAAACAAATCTAAACCCCCCTGGCTGAAGAAGCGGCTTCCGCCTTTTGAAGATCTTGTGAAAGTGAAGTCGATCTTGGATTCGGCACAGCTGCACACCGTCTGTGAAGAGGCCCGCTGTCCGAACCTTGGGGAATGTTTTTCCAAAGGGACAGCGACGCTCCTCATTCTGGGAAGAATCTGCACGAGGAATTGTGGCTTCTGTGCTGTGGCGCACGGGGTGTCGACTCCTCTGGATGAAGAGGAACCCAAAAAGGTGGCCCAGGCTGTCATAAAGATGGGTCTTCAATATGTCGTCATTACCTCGGTGACCCGGGATGATCTTCCGGATGGAGGAGCTTCGCATTTTGCCAAAACCATTCAAGCCATCCGAGCGCTGGATCGAGGGATAAAGATTGAAGTGTTAATTCCAGATTTCAAAGGGGACCTCTCCTCCCTGGTCACCGTTCTAAAAGAAGATCCGGACGTTCTGAATCACAACATTGAAACGATTCCTCGACTCTACCAGGAGGTTCGACCCCGGGCGGACTATAGGAGATCGCTCGATCTGCTTAAGAGAGCGAAGGAGAAGGATCCTCGGGCTGTTACCAAATCAGGGTTTATGCTCGGGTTGGGAGAGACGGAGAAAGAGGTGTATTCATTGCTTCAGGATCTGAGCGAGGTAGGATGTGATTTTCTAACGATCGGTCAATATCTTCAGCCCCGCCCGGATCGATTGCCAGTGGTACGATATATTCCTCCTGAGGAATTTGAAGGGTATAAAAAGATAGGGGAAGAAATGGGTTTCAAGTCTGTGGCTTCCGGCCCTTTCGTCCGAAGCTCCTTCCACGCTGCTCAAATGTTCGAGAACAAGGCAATCTAATGAGATTTTTATTAATCGGTCCATCATTGTCTGGAAACAGAAGGCTAAATCCCTCCTCGCCTCCCTTTACAAAAGGAAGGAATTACCCCTCTTTGGCAAAAGAGGGGCGAGGGGAGATTTTATGAAGCATATGTCTCCTTTATTATGGACTCCTTAGTAACTTGTCCGATTTGATTTTCCAGGAGAACCTCGCTAAAATTTTTTGCGACAATGCTATTATGGTATATACTAGAAGTAATACCATTAAGGGAGGTGGGTATTTATGTCTAAGAATCTTTCTCTTAAACTTCAAGACGATATCTTTGAGGAGACCGAACGGGTTTTAAGGAAAGTGAAACGCCCTCGAAATGCCTATATTAATGAAGCCATTCATTTCTATAACAAGCTTTTCGCCCGTAAGATACTTAAAGACCAATTGCTCAAGGAATCACCATTGGTGGCGAGAGATTCTATGACGGTGTTGAAAGAATTTGAAAAATTTGAAGAAAGTCTACCTGGAGAGACGGATGGAAATTAGAAAGTGGAGTGTCTATCTGGCTGATTTAAATCCAAGGTTTGGAACAGAGCCTGGAAAAACGAGACCGGTCGTCGTCGTTCAGACTGACCTCCTCAACAATCAACATCCTTCTACGATTGTTTGTCCTTTGACAACCTATATCCATCCCGAATCCAATATTCTTCGGGTCCATCTTCGAATGGAGGAGGGAGGTCTTACAGAAAAATCAGATATTATGGTGGACCAACTGAGGGCCATTGACAATCGTCGTCTTATTAAGAGATTGGGGATGATTGGGACGTCGAGCCAAAAGAAGCTGGCCGAAAATATTCGAATCATCCTCGGCTGAACGTTTTGTCAAACATTCTTCTTTCTCAGAACACGGACAAATGCGCGGGACCACGGAGTGAAAGAGAATGAATAAGAGAAAGCATCATGCAATTGGAATATTCTGTTTACTCATTATTCTACGTTATGGAGCGGCTCCTGTACGCTCAAGGAAGTTCCGTCGGCTCAGCCTCCTCCGATTGTTCAACCTCCTGTCCAATCTCCCCCTAAGCCGGCGAAGATCGCTCTCGTTTTAGGCGCGGGTTCCTCAAAGGGGTTCGCTCATATCGGGGTCCTCAAGATCCTGGAAACGAACAAAGTTCCAATCCATATGATCATCGGGACGAGTGTCGGCAGCGTGGTCGGAAGCCTTTATGCTTATGGTTATAATGCCTTTCAGCTTCAGAAAGTGTCCTTTTCGATAGAGAAAGGGGATATCGTGGATCTGATCATTCCGGACAACGGGTTCATCAAAGGGGAGAGACTCGAAGAGTTCATCAATAAGACCCTGAATCATACGCCGATGGAGAAATTGAAGATTCCTTTTTATGCGGTGGCGGCGGATGTCCAAAGTGGTCAGGAGGTTGTATTCGGCAGAGGGAACACCGGGCAGGCGGTGAGAGCGAGTTGTTCCATCCCTGGGGTATTTAGGCCGGTGAAAATTGGCGACCGAATGTACGTCGATGGAGGTGTCGTGAGCCCTGTGGCGGTGGATGCGGCAAAGAGATTCGGTGCGGACGTCGTCATCGCTGTGGATATCTCCAAGGATGCTGATCGTCCCAAACCGGAGAGTACCATAGAGACCATATTCCAATCCTTCAATATCATGTATTCGAAACTCGCGTTGATACAGGTGAATCAGGCTGACGTCGTGATTCGACCCAAAGTGGGTTATATCAGTTCAAGTGATTTTTCAAAGAGGCACGAGGCCATTCTCGAGGGTGAAAAAGCAGCCATCGAGGCCCTTCCTCAAATCAGGGGGATCATTGGTCAACTTCAACAGGAGGGGAGATTGGAATAAGAAACTCTCCCTGAGGCAGGCTTGGGATACATCGAGCGAAGCTGGGAACGAGCAACAATACCTCTTACCATCGGATTCAGCGAGGCCGGGCTCAATGAATCCTCGCTCTGTCAAATGTCAGGGTAGGCTCCGAATTGGCTCCATACCCGGTTTCGTCCATTTTGCTTGGCAACATAGAGGGCTTGGTCCGCACGGTCGAGCAGAGATTCCGGTGAGAGATGCTGATCGTCCAAGACGGCAATACCTAAACTGACGGTGACCGTTATCCGTCCAGCTTTGGTATTGAGAGTCTTCTCGGCGATGCTCTTCCTCAGACGTTCGCCGACCTGACAAGCGGCGGACAAAACAGTTTCAGGCAATATGGCAACGAACTCATCACCTCCGTAACGCCCGATGACATCAACCTCACGCAGCTCCTTCCGGCAGCATTCGGCGACCCCCTGTAATATTTGATCACCCATAGCATGTCCATAGGTATCGTTCACTCGCTTAAACTCGTCGATATCCACCATCATGACTGACAGAGGAAGCTGATAACGGCGGGCGCGCTGGAACTCACGGCCTGCCAACTCGAATAAATGACGGTGGTTGTATAAGCCCGTAAGAGAATCGGTAATGGCGAGTCGCTCCACTTCCTCCAGCGCATTTCTCAGCGCGGTTTCGCTCTGTTTCAAGTTCCTGAACAGAAGCTGATGAGGTTTCTCCAAGCCCATTTCGGTGATCGCTTTATAGATGAGGTAGAACGCGACAATTTTGAAGAAGTGCCCGATCAGGTTGGAAAAATCGTACACGCTGATGTAAAACGTAAAGGCCAATTCTGCGCCGATCGTCAGGACCAACGACGCGATCAACCAGCTCATCACCTTTCGGGTCGAAGGCTTCTCGTTTTCGAAACAATACAACCGCGGAGGCCACAAAGATCAGGGAGATGATGTATTCACTCACCTTCTTAAACGGGGTCAACCCTACGCCTTCCACAAAACAGGTAGGGAAGACACGAGCGAAAATTGCCCATAGTAAGAGGGAAGTGACTACGCCATAACCCAGAAATGTCAACTAGACATTCAGCTTTCGACGGAGAAACAGAGGGAAGATGAGCATCGAGAGGGCTTGGACATAGCGAGCAACGATCCAAAGCTGAGTCGAGAGGTCCGCATCGTAGCCTGGGAACACTCCCATCCCCTTGTAGGCGAGTGTATGGATCAGGTCCAGGCCGCTGACAAAGAGATAGGCAATCCCCAGAAACAAGAGGATAATCGTTGTCCAGGCGGCGCCGTGAGTTCCAGGCGAGAATGAAAATGCTGCAACCAATGACGATGCTGAATATCTCTGCCAGGCTGTGGAAAAGGATGTAGCTGTAAAGACCTGGTGAGGAACAACCCGAATAAAATCGCCCCCTTGAAGACAAGAGGCACGCCTTTGAGGAAAGTCTCAAAGAGTTTATCCGTCATCTGTGTTTTAGCCGCCCAACAACGAAGAGACAAAGCCCTTTTTTCTTTATATCGGATGTAAATATATGATCATGGGGGATCGAGGAAATGGATCAGCTGCCGGCAATCCAGCCTCCGTCCACAAACAGAGTATGCCCGGTGACAAAGTCTGATGCCGGGCTGGAAAGGTAGATGAATACGCGCCCACAAGATCTTCCGGAGTGGCCAACCGACCCAGCGGGATACGGCTGAGAATCCTGTCTAAGACCTCACCTTTCAAGAGATCTTTCCGGCTGGGAGTCAGAACGGCCGTTGGCGCAAGGGCGTTTACTCTGATCCCATCGGCTGCCCACTCTAAGGCAAGTGCTTCCGTGAGGTGTGACACCCCTGCTTTGATGCCCCCATATACGGAGCGGCCTTTAATAATACTGCGGCTAAAGGTCGAACTGAGATTAATGATCTTTCCGTATCCATGCTGTCGCATGATGGACCCGATGATCTGACAGGAGAAGAAGAGCCCTCTGAATCCAGTATCGACCATCAAGTTCCATTCGTCCTCGGTCACGTCCCATGCAGGTTTGGTGACGGTAAATGCAGCATTATTCACCAGAATGTCTACCTTGCCAAATCGTTTCAGAATGAAATCCCTCAGGTTCTCGATATCCCTGAGCTTACAAACATCCAGGACAAACACTTCTGCCCTTCGACCCATCTTTTCTATTTCGGCTTTGACCTCCTTCAGTTTTTCTTCCCGCCGGCTGCACACAATGACATCCGCCCCCGCTCCAGCCAATCCCAATGCGATGGTTTCCCCAATGCCCTCACTGGCGCCCGTGACGACCGCCACCTTGTTCGTCAAACTGAATCGACTCAGCTCATCTCCCAATTTTCGATCCTCCCTCTGTATTTTTTTATGATTTGGCCAGAACGTGCACCGTAAGCCCCGTCTTGTGGGCGGGGAGTTTCACATCTGTTCTTCAACTTATTCTACGAATGAAGGAATTATATATTGGCAGGGGTGGGGTGTCAATTGATCCGCCGGGCAGGCCGTGTCATCCCTGTGAAAATCAGGACTTGAATTTACGGGCACTGCCAACTTGGTTAACGCTTCCTTCCTGAAACATTGATTGTTCACTTTTGCCCCATAGTACAAGATTTTAAACGCAAATCAATAATCTTTGTCTCACCCCTATACCCTTGAATTTTTGGCAGTGCATAGTTATCTTTAGCACAGGAGAGGAATAAAATTAATGCGAGAGGAGATTACTACGATGGCACTATATATGGACATTCATAGAAATGTTGGAGACATCAAAAAAGAGCAACTTGATGAGGCCCATAAGAAAGACCTTGCGGTGCAGGGCAAGTATGGGGTTGACATTACCGACTACTGGCACAGCGAAAAAGATGGGGCTGTTTTCTGTCTTGCCGAAGCTCCTACCAAGGAGGCTTTTGGAGCTGTCCACCGTGAGGCTCATGGTTTGGAGGCCGACGAGATTTTCGAAGTTAAGCAAGGCTCGAAATAGAGGGCTATAAAGCTTAGAGGGTTCAGTCCATCCAGGGCTGATTATACGTTTCCGACCGCGGGGGCAAGCGTCCTTTTGATTCCTGTCACATTTTAGGCGCCAATTTGAAACCTCCAGAAGGAAGAAATAAACGGAGGGAAAAAAGACTTTTCATCATTAAGATTTAGTGACGAAGGAGGTAAAGAGAAATGAAAAAGGAATCAAGAAAATTAATTCTTAGTTTGATTCTTTCAACATGTTTGGCATTTATAGCTACCGCTCATGGCTTTGCGGCGGATTACGAATCCCTGAAAGGTTTGAAGTCTGTCAAGGCCGTTTTTGATTTCAGAATAAGCAATCCCAAAAGCGCAGCATTAAACCTTAGAGTAATATACGACACATATAAGGACAAAAGTATCATGGCAGTAACCCAAAAGCCAGCCTTTGTGGTTATCTTTATAGGTCCCTCTGTCAAACTGATGTCTAAAAACAAAGAAGGCTTCACGCCCGAAGAGCAGAAGTCCCTTGATGAGATTGCCAATACCATTTCAATAATGGCTAAGGACGGAATAAGGATGGAAATCTGTTTAGTGGCAGCTAGTATTTTCGGTGTAGACCCTGGGTCGTTTTTACCGGGTCTTAAACCAGTACCGAATGGCTGGGTATCCTTGATAGGATATGAGACCAAGGGTTACTCCCTGGTCCCTGCTTATTAAGAACGAGAGAAATGTCCCGCTAAGGCGACCCAACGTGAAATGCAGGCTTTTTTTGACACAACAGAACCTTTGAAGCGCAGCGTTGTGACTATTACCATGAAATGCGGCACACAAAATTCATGCTCTGGACCATGAAACCCTTAGTCGACTTCCTTAGAAACATCTTCAAAATGCCCATGGTTTGGTGGCCATGGATGGCAGGGCTGCCATTGATCAACCTGTCGTCCATCTTCTTTCTCCCGAGGATGGAGGCATGGGTGGTGCTGGGAACCGGGCTCCTGGCCGCGACGATCATGACGGTCCTGCACGCCAAACTGGGGTACGTCCGGCTTGTAGGCATAGGCCATTTTGTTTGGATTCCCATGCTGATCTGGCTGGTATTTAGACTGGATCACATTCTAGAAGGCACGCTTTTTTACGGCTGGCTTCTCACCTTGATAGCAATGGACACAGTGTCTCTTCTGATCGATATCGTCGACCTCGTCCGTTACCTGCGCGGAGACCGTACTCCTCGGTTTTAAGGTCGACCCCAGGGGAGGGATGGACTGACCTGCAAGAAGACGATCCAATAAGCGAAAGATTAAAATTTAACCAACCAGTTCAGCGGACTGGTAGGGGCACGGCGGCCTTAGGGGCAGGGATTTTGGCCAGCCACTGACTGAATTCGTTACAATCGATTTCAATCGTGAATCTTGAGGTCATTTACAAAGCGTACCGTAATTCTTTGTAGGTGCACTCGCCAAATTTTACTATCAACCTGCTCCAAAAATCTCGAAAAGGAAATTTCATTTAATTCTTCCTGAAGTCCTCAAGGCGAGAAACCAGATCGTTATACCAGATTCCATCCTGCTATACGTAACATATCCTGTTTTCTCTTATGATATTAATCAGTTATGTCTTATTATCCATTATTCTTATTTTGTCTAATTCAAATTCATTATTCTCTCTTCTTGGCTGCGTTCTCTGTAATACTACCTCAATGGCCTTATAGTAATCCCTCTGTAGCTTGAGGTTGGACACTCTGCAGTAACACTGTGTTGTAGTAATCCTACGGTGGCCTAAAAGATCCTGGATTGTGACAAGATCAGCATCTGCATTGAGGAGTTGGGTAGCCATCGTGTGTCTGAGATGGTGGCACGATACCTCTATGCCGCTCTGTTGGGCATAGTATTCCATTCTTTTTTGGATGCCACGCTGTCCGGCCAATTCTTCTCCATTTCCTTTGACAATCAACTCATCGATGTAACCTGCAAGACATCATGGGGGAACTATGTATTTTCCAGGTGGGAAAACTATGTATCTCCCAGGTAAAGTTACAAGCGAGAGATAACAAGAACCAAACCCCTCAAAGTGGAAAACTTTTACTTGTTTGAAAACTGACTTTGGCAAAAAAGAGAAAATTAATTCCACCTTTAGATAAGAATTTTACATCGTATACAAGAAAAATCTACTACTACAAAAATTTGTGCCTTATGCCCAAAAATACAGTGCTTACCTTATTTACGCTTAACAAGGTTCATGCTTTGATAATATTTAGAAAGGGGGTGAATTGCGCGTTTCGTTGAAAAAAAAAGGGCTTTAAGAGTAGTCTGAAATATGAGTGGAAAGGAGTTTAACTTTGATTTTTTGTACACTCAACCACTCCAAAGCAAGTTCTTATTACTTCTTATCACTAAGGTGTGGTAGAGGCTCGATCAGAAGGACTTGTCCTCCCCCGCGTAGTCCGAAGATGGACTGATGGAGGAGGTGCTGAATTATGAATGTGTGAAAAGAAATTCAGCAGAACAAATGTGTCCTTTCGGTAAGATTGCACGAAATCTAATCGACGGCGGAAAAGTTGAAGAAAAGGAGAATGCTATGAGACTAACCAAGAAAACTTTGATTGCAGTGGGATTGCTTACCGCGGTTGTGGCTCTCACACTTTTATCGGGAAGTCCAGTACTGGCTGCCTCGTCCAAGGACGTTATCGTGGTGAACACGCCAGCGGAACCGGTGCCGGTCACAGGCACGGTGGAGGTCGTGAACGACGCTCTATACCAGCCCTATATCAAACAGGCTGGCGTTATCATCAATTCCGGAACCCAGCTCCAAGTGGCATTCGATGTTCCGGATGGAAAGCGCCTCATTCTTGAAACCGTGGCCGTTCAGGCAGCCGTGCCGTCGCCCCAGAAAGTGCGCGTTTCTCTCGACGCCCAGGTCAACCCGGCGATCAATCAGTACGTGATAGGGTTCTTGTCGGTCCAGTCCCCGGGACCGATTGACGGATTTGAATACTATGTCGCCAACCAGCCGTTCAAACTGCGGCAGGACTGGTTCCAGAATTCTAACGCTGAGATCATCGTCAGGATGTCCCGGGACTCGTCGTCCGGCGAAGCCTCATTGCTTGTGACGGTATATGGTTATCTGGTCGATTCGCCATCCGCAGGACTTGGGTTTTAAGCAGCCAAGTCAATCAAAGATAGTCGGCAGAGATCGGGACGCGCGGCTCACGTGTCCGCAACAGCCGCGAGTTGCGCATCATTTTCTTATGGGCCCACAGAAGAGGGGGCTGGTATCTATGATTGTTCCGGTTTCAGTGTTCTAGAGATGATCCTTGGGTAATTCTTTTGGAATTGTAGTGAAATAACAATCGACCGAAAGGGAGGCTAAAAATGAGAACAAAAGTTTTGTTATGCGGATGTATCGTCTTATTGCTCATGGTCGTCACCACGGCGACACCATGCCTTGCAGATAACACAATCTATGGATGCGTTAGGGGGCTCACTGGTATTCTCCGCATTGTAAGTCCCCCTGGCCACTGCTTGCCTGGCGAAGCTCCCATTTCCTGGAATCAGACTGGGCCACAAGGGCCTCAGGGACAACAAGGGCCTAAGGGAGATACAGGCCCAATGGGCCCAGCGGGACCGGCTGGAGTTGTTAACGCGGTACACGGAGTTGTCTTGTACAACGGCACGATCGAGGATGGGGTCGGATTCACCGTTGGGGCACCTACAGGCCCCAATACGCCCCGAGGAACCGGTTTATATCGCGTCATCTTCGACACCGCCTTCTCCAATTATGCGCATTGTGTTGTTACGCCATTTCAATCTCCAGCCACGGTTATTTGCGGTGTTTCTGGCTTTGGATCGTCCTTCTTTGACGTGGATTGCTATGAACCCACAACGGAGCAGGGCGTGGGGGGCGTCATCTTATTCACAAACCTCCCAACGGACGTTTCATTCTCGTTCATATGCATATCGGAACCACTATGAGTTCATTTTGTGCAGCCACAGATTGGAGAGGGCGTCCCTCTTCCCCAACTCACCCAGCGCCGCCCATACACCCAAGCCCGGGGGAGTTGAAAGGCTCCCCCGGTTGTTGCTCACATATGGTAGGGTTGAAGATTTCTAACCGCAATAGTTAATTTTATTCTTGCCCCGAAGTGTTTAGTTGTAGGTGACATCGTCACGGTAAATGGGGTTCCGTAGAGCTGCCTTCCAAGTTCGACATGGTTGCCCCCCTCTGTGATTCTCTTTTTAGGTGAGGTATCTACAATCATGTCTCTTTGTCCTCCATCTCTCCATGAGGGGTAAATGGTGAATTGATTCTCCCAACGAGGGATACCGCCATTTTCAAGGGCGGATTTGTGGATTACGGGCCAAAGTCGATGTGCGTTACGACATAGAACCCCTTTGAGATTGGGCAAGGAAGGGAGAAGTGGCTCTAGAGTATCAATAGAAGTCATCAGTCTTTGGGGTATTCCTTTCTAATCCGTGGTTCGTCCGACTGCCTATTCTTTGGGCAAACAGGGGGCAAGGGTGCAACATTGCTTCCTGAAATGTTGTTTTTGGTATTTTCCTTCAGAATGCAACATTTCAAACGAAAATCAGCAATATGGAGTAAATTATAGATGGAATTTTCTCCTTGACTGTCCATGTACATGAGAGTATGTTTTATTTATAGTATTTCCCACCTGACCCTAATTAACCTCACAACTTAACTTCTAACCTTCTGGAGTGTCGTATGAGAAGGAGTTCCCCAAAGGTGCCCATATGAAGCCTCCAAGGGGGTTCTAATTTCCCTTTGGGGGCGCCTTCCCAGTATACTCACAATACCAAAAAGCGAGTTCCTATCAAAAAATATGTTTTAAAAGGAGGGTACCAAGATGCCGGAAAATCGAATTAGGGTTGCTCCCAATACAGTAGCATATACTGACGGAGACAACCACAAGCTAGTAGTGGAGTTCGCCATCCCAGGAGCGCCAACGAATACCATCGATGTAAAGATCCTAGAAGACAGCGTCCACCTGACAGCGCCAGCAAGGGACATCGAGTATGTTTCAGCACTGGCTTTAGGTTGGCCGGTGAAACCGGACAAAGCCGAAGCAACCTATGAGAACGGCCTGCTCCGAATCGAGGTGCCCTTCAAAGATCCGATGGAAGATGCTGTAAAGGTCGCCATCAAAGAAACCAAGACCAAAGCAATCGTAGCCAAATGATCCGTTAAGTTGTTAGGCTTATAAACGAGACAACCGGGGCTTGTTGGTTTTCTGAATTTAGGGGCACAGGACAAAATAAAAGCAGAGCCCAGGCAATTTAAGCTGGGCTTTCTTTTTTATACTGGTCGGTAAAGGAGTGGAGAGATGAGTCAGAAGAGTAGTTTTCCTTACCGCAAGTATGACCGGAAGGTCAATCCCAACATCGTCAAGCAAATCTTAGGCGATAGCGAGTTGATTGAGATGATGAAAGAAGTGCTTATCCAGGAGGGAAGGATCTGTCCCTTTTGTCGTCGCAAATTGAAGGAAGAATCTGAGGTAAAGGAAATCCGGTAAAAGGTGAAGACAAAAAGAGACGTTTCACCCGACAAAACAAAACTCTTTGTTTTGGCATTTTCAGCTTAGAATAACTGTATATTCGTATTTTTTAAAAGGAAGGAGTGCGCTGATGAGACCAGTCATGAAACTAAAAAGAGAAGTCATACTAAGGATCAGGGACTTAGCCAGAGATTTACATGATGTTTATACTGATAAACCCCAATCTTCGGACCTTGCAAAAGATGAACGGAACAGTGAAAGGAGGAAAGAATATTTCAGCGATCCAATACGAATTCAATTAGAAAAGATGGTCAGTGATTTACCTAAAGATGAACGTGCTGAACTCGCAGCATTGGTCGATTTGGGGGTGCCTGGTAAGAGCGTCAAAGATTGGGACTCGTTACTCGATAATGCAAAACAAAGAGATGGAGAGGGGACCGCACGCAATTTGGTTGGGAGAGGTAGTTTTGCCTATTTTATTGATCAAGGCTTAGCAAAGATCCAAGCGAAAAAGGATTAAGTCACGTTCTAATTTCAAAATATTCTCGGTCAAAAATAGATTGGAACCATCCCAAATTTTCCCAGAGATTGAGAAGCATGAGGTTTCGGGGAGAGAAAGGGATTATTTATTTTCGTATAGCAAACCGGAATCTTCAACATATGATATGGCATTACCCTCACTCTTTGTAGGTGTACTCCCCGATTTAGGCTCTCTCCAAATATCTTCATCTCTCCCATCCAATTAAGGCCCATCATCCCAATTCTCATTGACACCCTGTTCGTAATTTAGTAAATTTCAATCGAAATTAGAACCGTCCTTTATTAACCCTTAACGTAGGTAAAACACAAGTCTAAACGATAGGAGGAAAGAATGGGCAACCTGGGAGTCACTATCAGATCTGAAATTGTACGTTTGACAAAAAAGGAGCTGCGTAAAACCTTACTTCCATTGGGTCGGGATGTCCGGTTATTAAAGAGCGCGGTCTCTCAACTTCGCAAAACGGTCTTGGCTTTAGAACGATTTGCAGCCCAACAGCAAAATGAGTTGAAAAAGAGAAAGATACCATTGGAGGCGACCGCGGAGGAGGTTAAACAATCCCGCTTTTCTCCAGCCCTGATCCGAAGCCTTCGTAAAAACTTGGGGATCAGTCAGAAGGAACTGGCGATTCTCGCAGGGGTCACGGTTGGGGCAGCTCATCTGTGGGAGATAGGGAAGTTTAGGCCGAAGAATGAAAAGAAAGCAGTAATGGTGGCGTTGAGGAAGCTTGGTCGCCGTGATGTGAGAAAACTCCTCGAGGGGAAACTTACTAAATAGATTTTATTAAGAGCAGTTGTGACAAATGCGAAAAAGAGACAAGATATCAGGCATCAAAATTTATTTAGAAGGGAAAACGAAATGAAAATTAGCCTTGGAGTAAAAAATTGTTTATACCCTATGTTAACCACCCTCATTGGTGCAAATGTAAATGGAAAACCCAACTATATTACTATTGCCCACGTTGGCATTATGACCCTCCAATCCATCTCTCTCGGCATGGGCAAGAGCCATTACACCAACGCTGGAATTAAAGAGAACGGGACCTTCAGCGTCAATATTCCGTCCGTTGAAATGGTTAAGCAAACGGATTACTGCGGGATAGTATCTGGTAAAAAGGTCAACAAAGCCAAACTCTTCGAAACTTTTTATGGCAAACTGAAAACAGCGCCAATGATCAAGGAATGTCCCATCAACATGGAATGCAAATTGGTCCAAACGGTTGATTTCCCACAGCACGATGTTTTCATCGGTGAAGTCGTTGAAACTCACTGTGATGAACGATATCTAACAGAGGGTGTTGTGGATTTTTCAAAAGTTCGGCCGATTCTCTTTGTAATGAATGATAGAAGTTACTGGGAACTTGGCGGGCGATTAGCCAAGGCATGGAATATAGGGAATGAGTTGAAGAGCGATTGATGACCCCCTCATTGATAATCTCGAAGAATTGGCTGAACAATATACCAAAAATTGGCGGGAGCATGAGAGGCCTTCGGAGGTTTATGTCGGGCGACGGAGGAAAGAAACGTGACAGAGACTGAACTGATTTTATCCCTCTGTGAGGGAAAGGATCTTGGAATAGAAGGGTCTACCGAGGAATTGATTCAGAAATTCAGAGAAACCTATAAAGATCAGGCAGGCCTCATAACCAAGGCAGCCCAGGGGGATGCGAAAGCACTTAGACGGTTAAGGTGGATTTGTGGGTTAAGGGTGATTACCTAAAAGCCACAAAAGTCAGGGCAATCACTTTTGCCCAAACAACATGGGTCCTTTTCAAAACCCCTTATGTCCCATGTACTCCAACAAGTAGCCCTCACCAGGCTGCTTGTTGAGAAAGGATTCACCAAGGAGAAGTTTTTGAAGATGGGTAGGATGGCGGATAAAGAAATGAGATAACAAAAGACAGAGACATTATAGGAAGTGTGTGATTATGAAGTTTATATCAATAGCCGTTTTAATGACTGGAGCCGTTTTGGTAGGAATTTTTTCATGTGCCACGGTGTCTAAACCCCTTGCTCCTGGTGATCTAAGATTATTGAGCATACTCGTTCCAGAAAAGGAAAATATCAGGTTACATTTACCATTTATTGTGAATATGAGCTTTGAGGCAGATGGTGAACCGGAGATTAAAGCAGCCTGTTTCTACTTTGCAGATGATGGCCCACACTGTTTCAGGGTAGCAGATGTAAATTATGGGTTACGAGGAACGATCAACTTACAGATTCACACAAGCAACCGTGGCGCACGTCTTTTGAAAGGTTATGTTCTGTATATTCGAGACGGGAAGATTCAACAGACAAATATGGTAAGTACTTATTTTCGTGTTATTCCGCAGTAAAGAATCTTTACCAGATTCTTTGCGGAAAAGGGATATATTACCAAAGAGGAGTTTTGGGAGATGGTGAGGGTTGTTAATAAGGAAATGAAGAAGGAAAAATTGTGAGAAATATCCTAATTGGAATAATAATTTTTGTAATAATATACATTTTCTTGTTTTTCCGTAAGGTGAGAAAGGAGAAGGGACCCGGAACAATAAACCGATGCGTTGAAATACTCGGGCTTAAACCAGGTGCCTCACAGGAAGAAGTAAACCAGGCTTATAGAGATTTGGTCAACGTCTGGCATCCTGACCGATTTGTTGCTAATCCACGCCTTCAGAAAAAAGCGGAAGAAAAAATAAAGGAGATTAATGCAGCATACGAATATATTAACTCCTTTTACCGCAAAACATAAAGTCGGTATAAAGGGAACCCGTTAAGAGGGATGTCGTTGCTAAAAACATCAGATTTCTGAAAGACTTTTTTTGGACTTCCAGAAAATAGCTAAACGTGAAGAAGAACCATGCGCCAAAGGAGTCGCAGAAAACCTAACCCAGTGTTCCAATCGATAATCTTCAATCATATGCCCTATCTTGAATTGCAGAGGTGCAATGTTGAGTGAACACGGTGGGTTTTGATCCTATCCTCTTCCGATAATCCCTCATGGCCCTCTCTTCAATTCTTCTTCTGGGGCAGGTGCTTATGAGTAGGTTTTCCAATCCTGCCTTTCACCTTTTTATTAGACCGATGGGTTGTCTCTGATATTTGGGATTCCTCTTATTTTCCGAGAAGGCTTTGCTAATTTCGGGATGAAGTCTTCAGGAAACATTTTGCAGGAAGTTCGTCTGCATGGGTGGAAGAGGAAACGATCCAATGATTTTCAAAAGAAATCTTCACTCTTTGGAGTATCCCATGTAAATCCGTGGTGGGGCTGCCTGCCCATTTCTTAGGCAATGAGGGGGTCTACGATGCGATGTTACTTCCTGAAATGTCGCTTCACAAATTTTCGGAAATGATGTATATTACGACCGGTAATAGGGTATAAAAAACATGGGGATTGACTGGAATACACTGCTTTTGTCAGGAATTGGTGCACTAATAGGAAGTGCATTGACTTTACTTGCCACTTATCTATCACATCACTGGCAGGTGTCAAAGCAGAAGGAAAGAGACGAGCAGTTGCTTAAAGGCATTCTCCAGGCCATGCATGATGAAGTAGTAACACTTTGGGATGCATATATGGATGGGATTGGACACCAGATTGAGGCTCTACCTGATGGGAAACCCTTAAATATGTACTGGCCTGTCACCCAAGAATACTTTACCGTCTATAACACTAATGCATCCTTTATCGGCAGGATTCAGAACCATGACTTGCGAAGACTCATTGTTTCAACGTACACGAACGCGCGTGGACTCATAGACTCTTATAGATTGAATAACGACCTTGTGCAGAAACATGAGCACGCTGTCTTGATATTTCAGGAGACAAACAATCCGACGCACAAGGCCAACGCAGTTGCATATTATGGTTCAATGGTTGAATATGCAGGCAAACTCAAGAAACGACATCGAGCGATAAAGCACCAAATGCAGCAACTCTTGCGAGCATTACGAAAAGAGGGTGTACTTAGTAAACCTTGACAATAAACTCCGGCGGACGTCCTACAGCCGCCGCTGACCTCAATCGTTATACTCTCTTCCTAATGGAAATCATCAACCCTTGCTGTAAGCCGATGCTAATCCTTTGTAGGTGCTATTTTCAATTCCTTCAGCGATTTAACTTTTATACCCCGCAATTAATCTTAAATTGTCTTAAAAAGTTCAAATCGAATCTCCCCCAATTTTGGATTCTAAAATGTGATTGTGGTTTTCCCTCCTGTTTGATATACAGTTTAAATCACGTACTATAAGGCGCGTAATCCGAGGAAGGGGGAGGCTCATGAAAACCTATCGGAAAGAGTTGTGGTTTGAGGTGCCAACCCGGAGAGCTTTCGTCAACATCACCCCGAAGGTTGAAGAATGCTTGAGAGAAAGTGATATCAGAGAAGGACTGGCTCTTGTCAACGCCATGCATATTACTGCCTCTGTCTTCATCAATGATGACGAATCCGGACTTCACCATGATTTCGAGGTCTGGCTCGAGAAGCTTGCTCCCCATGAGCCCGTTAAGCAATATCGTCACAATGTGGGGGAAGATAATGCCGATGCCCATTTAAAGCGCCAGATCATGGGGAGGGAAGTGGTCGTGGCGGTCACGGAGGGGAAGCTCGATTTCGGCCCATGGGAGCAGATTTTTTACGGTGAGTTTGACGGCAGACGAAGAAAGAAGGTTCTTGTCAAGATCATCGGGGAGTAAATTGTAAAAATCAAGTTCACCGCAGAGTCGCGGAATCGCCGAGAAAGATTTTTCTTCTGATCCAATCAGGAGACCGCGATTGGATCAGAAACAATTCCCCTTCAAGCCATAAAGCCTGAATTTGTTACGATTGCTACACGATCATTCTTTGCTTCCCGAAGCTGGAGCCAAACCTTTATTCCGCTTGTGCGCAGAATATTCTCTGAAAAGCAAAATCACGGCAATGCAGGCCCCGGCAATGTTGAAATAACGGCCTTCGGCAAAGGAACCAATCGGGATCATCAGGGCCAACCCGGCAACGCCGCAGATCAAGCGGTAGGACATCCCAACGATCCGGGTCGTGTATCCTATGACTGCCGCCGACACGAACCAGATTCCTCCCATCGCTGTCACCACGTCAATGATAATGTGGAAGAGGCTCCCCCGCAGGAGAAGGGTCCCTGAGAAGACGAAGAGGAAGGGGATCACGAAGGCCATCCAGCCAAACCGCATCGCCGCATAGCCGGTGCGCATCGGGTCAGCCCCGCCCAGGGCAGCCGCCGCAAATGCGGCAACCGCCACAGGCGGCGTGATCGCCGACAGTATCCCGTAAAAGAGAAGAAAGAGATGGGCGGCCATGGGGTCGATCTTCATCTGGATCAGTGCTGGCGCCACCAGCGTGGCGACAAGGATATAGACGGCGCCGGTGGGCATCCCCATTCCGAGTATGATGCACACGGCAGCGGCAAGCACGAGCAGAAGAATGAGACTACCGCCAGCAGCATGAATCAGGGAAATCGTCAAACCGAACCCGAGACCGGAGATGTTGAGAACGCCGATGACAATTCCGGCGGCCGCACCGATCATATAGATCTGGAGGACGCTGGCTCCGGTGGCCCTCAGGACCTCGATGATCCCTTTCAGAGGAAGCCGCATTCCCTTATACCCGAAGACCAGTGAAAGAACGACGACGATCAACGCAGCATAAAGGGCGCATGCCTCGACGGCGTAATTCAACCAGAAGATGCCCACGATGAGGATGATGAAGGGCGCCGCAAAAAACCAGCCATTCTTCAGGACCGGCATGGTGGCTGGAATCTTTTCCTTGGGAACGCGCGAGAGTCCTAAACGGCCGGCTTCGAGGTCGGCCTCGATGTACAACGCGCCATAATAGAGCAAGGAAGGAACAATCGCCGCGATGCAAACGTCGCCATAGGGGATTTGCAGGAACTCGGCCATCAAAAAAGCAGCAACACCCATGACCGGCGGCATCAGCTGACCTCCGGTGGATGCGACCGCTTCGATCGCCGCGGCGACATGGGGCCGGTAGCCTGACTGTTTCATCAAGGGGATCGTAACGATGCCGTCTGCGACGACGTTTGCAACGGCGCTTCCGGAGATGGTACCGAAAAGGGCCGAAGAGACGACGGAAATCTTAGCAGGACCCCCCCGGTACTTTCCCATTGCAACCATGGCGAAATCCGTGAAAAAGGATGCCCCACCCGTCAAGGAGAGCGCCTCACCGAACATCATGAAGGAGACGACGATGGTCGCGATGATCTTCAGCGGCATCCCCAGGATGGCTGTTGAATCCCAGGTGAGGTAATAGAGTAATCGATCGAGATTCACCTGGCGACCCGTCATCGTGCCAGGCAAAAGGTGACTGACCAGAGCCAGGATGATAAAGCCGAAGGCAACGAGGGTGATTCCCATTCCGGAGGTTCTTCTCAAACCTTCGAGGAGAAGGAGTATCACAACGAAAGCCACGACGACTCCGCTGATCGGAAAGCCGGTAGAGAATTCAGAGAACCTCGGGTAATTGATTGCAATATAGATCCAGGCGGTGAAGGCTATCACGGCAGCAACGATATCATACCAGGGAATGGGTCCTGTGCGCTGCCGACCTTTGCCAGCCGGGACAGCCAGATAAACGAGCGTTGCTGCGAGGCCGAACACGGCTGCAAAGAACTGCTCGGGATAGAAAACGAAACCGGCCTTGCGGAAGAGATCGGCTGATTCGATGATGGTACCGCATGGCAGGATGACCAAAAGGACTTTAACCAAGGTACGCACAATCTTCTCCCTTCACGTCTAAGCCGGCGAAGCCGGGGAACCAAACGGGTTTTAGTGGTTCGAAAAATTCGAAATTCGAATATCGGGATTCGAATATCGGGCGAAGCGTCCGTCTCGGACCAATCCGAAACAAAATCGAATTGTGAAGCTCCTCGCCCACAGGGCGGGGCTTCCCGGTAAAGAAGTTTCGTTCATATTGTGCCCCTTAACCCCGCCTCCAAGGCGGGGCTTGCGGGGCACATTCCGGCCAAAATTCAAAATGCCTAAACTCTCTCGTTTGGAACATTTGAAATTCGGTCATTTGAGATTGTTTCGAGTTTCGGATTTCGTGCTTCGAATTTAAAGACGCTTGAGCGTGAATAACTTTGTTGCCATTTTGCGCACAATCTTATTCGTAAGGGACTACTGCTTCGGCGGCCAGAGGCCGATCTCCTTATAGAACTTGATGGCGCCCGGGTGAAACTCGACCTTAGGGACCGGCATGGACATGCGTTGTACTGAAAAGGAGCGGAATCCTGCGAAGGAAGTGACCAGGTCCTCTTTGTTTTGGTAGATCGCCTTGACCACCTTGTAAACGAGGTCGTCAGAAACCTTCGCGTGTGTGTAAAAAACAGAGTCCTGAGTAGCCACTTTGGTCGGGCCGGTAATCCCTTCCATGGTTGGCCCGGGCTTCACCTCGGACACATACATGGGAGGACTGATCTTTTGCATCCTCGCAACAGCCTCGGGCGAGTCGTCAATGGGGAGCACCCTCAACCCACCCACTTTTGTGCTCACTTCCATCACGGCTGCCGAGCCCAACGCGAAGAAAAGGGCATCCGTCTTCCCGTTCCCGAAATCCTCTGCGCCACGGGCCGCATTGGGAACGGGGACCTGCTTAACGTCGTCATAGGTCAGCCCGGCATTCGCAAGGTGGGCCTCGATGCTCCGGTGGATGGCTTTCTGAGCATGGTATCCGCTCGGTACCCGCTTGCCTTTAAGATCCTTGATAGACCGGATATTGGAATCTTTGCGAACGTGCAAGGCCACCCACATCGGCATGAGCGTGGCCCCCATGCGCACGTTTGGCTTCGGCCCCTGTTCCTGGTACTCCTCTACCCCCATCACTGCCAGCGACAGATCTGAGGAGTTGGCCAGGCTGAATTCCGCAAGTCCTCCATCAATGGCCCCAAATGACCTGACGCCCCCTGGTTGAACGGTGGCCTTCAACCCGAGCTTCTCGACCATGACCTTAGCGATGGCCGAACCCGCGGAGTGGGTGAATGATCCCGGCGGCGTGGTCATGATGCCGATGGTCTGTGCGTTGACAGTCCCGGCTACTGTCAGGGCCAGCATGAATGAAGCTAAGAAGCTGATACGTTTCATCATCGTTTCCTCCTTTTCTTGCCCAAAAGTTTTCGGCACTTATGCCGACGCGGACACGGACACCCATGGGCTGTTACGTTCGTGCCCGCCCTGAACGTAATACCATAAGATTCTGAATGAATCGGCTTTGCGTGGCACATCGATCATGCCTGGTCGAATGACGACAACTCGGCTTTGTTCGGAGTGAGGATAATATAAGGATCGGAGGAGGTCAAGGGAAAAACGAAGAACTGGGTCATTCGATCAGAATCTCAAGGGCAGTCAAAAGTCTAAGTAACTCTGGTTTGAAGTGCCAGTACAACGAGCCCGTATCAATATTACGACACCCAAAGTCGAAGATCGCTAGGTGGAGGTTCCAAAACATCAGGCATGGATTTTGCTTGTTTTTGCTCGTGAATAGCAGGAAGAAAGACGGGGCCACCGGAAGAGCGAGAAGTTTTCAAGGGTCGCTGCGTAAGAGTGTTATCGTTAACACAAAGGTTTATGTTAACGGTAACACCATTTATCCACCTGGCGGAAATTTATTATTCAATTAATTGAAATCATTGATGAATAAAATAATAATTCATTTTGTTAAAAAATTCACTTTTTTGTTGAAATTTTAATTTCAAGAGTCTATAATTATGAGCCATATCAGAACTGAGGACGGAAGGAGAAAAAGATGAGTAAAAAAGGCTGGCTTGTCACTTTTTCAGGGATGGGTTTGAATCTGGCTTTAGGGACCCTCTATGCATGGAGCGTTTTCGGTAAACAGTTTACCGAGGCCATTGACAAGGGAGGATTTGGCTGGAGCAAGACAGCAGCAGCAACGCCTTACTCAATTGCAATCGGAGTCTTTGCCCTCATGATGATCCCTGCCGGCCGTCTTCAGGATAAGCTCGGGCCGGGAATCATCGCAACGATCGGAGCAATCCTGATGGCGGTTGGCATGATTGTCACCAGTTTTTCCACCCCCGGCAACGCCCTTCCGGCCATCATCGGATTCGGTATTTTGGCCGGCACAGGGATCGGGTTCGGGTATGCCTCGGCAACCCCAGCGGCCGTGAAATGGTTCCCCCCAGCGAAAAAGGGTTTGATCGCGGGGATCGTCGTCGCTGGCTTTGGACTCGCTTCTGTTTATGTCGCCCCGGTCAGCCAGTACCTCCTTGGCAGCTATGGTCTAAGCAAATCCTTTCTCATCCTTGGGATTGCGTTCGGGATCGTCACGTTGATCATCACCCGATTCATCAAGAACCCCCCTTCGCCTGTCGCTGCCAAACCCAATCCGGCCCAGGCGAATGCAGCTCCTGCCAGCCAGAACGATTACACATGGAAAGAAATGATGAAAACTCCCACCTTCTACCTCCTTTGGCTCGAATTTACCTGCGGAGCCCTGGCCGGACTGATGATCATCGGCCATCTTGCCAAGATTGTCTCAGTCCAGTCGAACAATACCATCAAGTTGGGTTTTATATTTGTTGCCCTCCTCGCAGTCTTTAATGCAGGGGGTCGGGTCCTTGCGGGGGCGCTTTCCGACAAAATTGGTCGAATCAGGACGATCTTCATCGTCAGTGTTGGTCAGGCCATCGTCATGTTCCTCTTCTCAGGGGCTTCAACGATCACAGGATTCGTCGTTGGCTCCGCCATTATCGGGATTTGCTATGGGTCCTGCCTCTCCCTTTTCCCATCGGCCTGCGGGGACTACTGGGGGATGAAGAATCTTGGAATGAATTACGGGATTCTCTTTACGGCCTACGGCATCGGTGGAATCTTCGGGCCCATTCTGGCGGGAAGGATTGCAGATAGCTCAGGCAATTACAGCATGGCTTATACCATTGCGGCAAGCCTGATGATTTTGGCTGCGGTTCTGACCTTCTTTACGAAGGCTCCTGCAAAAAAAACAGTGCCCGTCGCAGCCGGAGCCAAACTTGCTCCTACACTTCAGGCCGCCGATTAGTCGTCATAAGAGAGCGGTATCCTACATGATTTCAAATAGAAAAGCCCCATTTCGGGGCTTTTTTATTTGGTTTTCGAAGGCGTTGATTCCTTGACCAGAGTCATTTAGAATGAATTCACGACAGAGAAAGACTTTAAGATTTAACAAACCGCTGAAAAACTATTTTTATCGGGCTGCTCAAAAATGCTCAGATGCAAGGCGCCCGAGATCTTTGTAGGGAACGGTTTCAAACCGTTCCCTACGGCGTGCGCTGCAACAAGCCTGCCCCGTGCTTGACACGGGGAAGGATGAGGGGTGGCGTCGCGACGAATAAGGAGCGACTTATTGCCACGCTGCCGAGGTGGTGAGGCGGCCGGATAATCCCGCGAACCGCGGGACAGATGAGTGTTTTTCAGGAGCCCGATAAGGTCCTCGTGGAAGGAGAATGTCGATGGTAAAAGATCTAAAACGGACGCCGCTCCATTCATGGCACAGGGAACACGGCGGGCAGATGGTCGAGTTTGCCGGCTGGGAGATGCCCGTTGCTTATCAACAGGGGATTCTCGAGGAGCATCTGAACACGAGGAAATTCGGCGGGCTGTTCGATATCTCCCACATGGGACGTTTCTTGATTCGCGGGAGTTGACGCCATTCCGTTTATGCAGCATGTCTTAACAAACAATGTGACGGCCCTTGATCCCGGCGTGGCCCAGTATACGTTGATTCAGAATGAAGAGGGAGGTGCGATTGACGATGCCTACCTCTACCGACTGGAAGAAGGGGACCCTTCCCTGGAAACAAATTATCTCCTTGTTGTGAATGCGGCGAATAGGGAAAAAGACTGGAATTGGTTTCTTGATCATAAGAAGCGATACAAAAATGTGGTCGTGGATGACAAAACGGATGAAATCGGGATGATCGCCCTCCAGGGTCCTCACGCCAGGAGGGTCTTGGAAAAGATCCTTTTAGAAGACCAACCAAAGCTTCCTGACCCATGGAGAAATCGTTTAAAGGTTTGTGAGTTCGAGGGAGAGCAAATCCATATCACGATCTCAAGAACAGGATACACCGGCGAGCCCATCTGTTTCGAATTCTTTTTGCCGGAGGAGAAGCTAAGGCTCATCTGGGAGAAGATCCTCGACGCCGGAGCGGAAGAGGGGATTGTTCCGGTGGGTTTGGGGGCGAGGGATACCCTGAGGCTGGAGGCAGGACTTCCTCTTTACGGTCACGAGTTGGGGCTCGATGCACGAGGGAATCGATATCCCGATTTATGCCGTCCCTTCAGCAGCAAGGTTGGCGATGAGTTTCTCTCCTTTAAAAGGAGAATTCATCGGAAGGGAAATCCTGAGAAGGCAGTTTGAAGAGGTGACGGCAAGAGAGAGTGGAAAACCTTTGCCCCCTAAGGAAAGACAGTTGGTTCCTAAGAAGGATCTTCCCCATCACCCTGAGCGGTCAGGGAATCGCCAGACAGGGGTACGAAGTTTCTGCGAACGGGGAACCGGTTGGACACGTGACGAGCGGGACGATGGTTCCCTACTGGGTTTTCTCCGACCGAGGGAATCCTTTCGGAACCCACGGACGAAAAAAGAATGAGATCGATTGCCCTCGCTTATATCGATTCAGATCTGAAGGAAGGGCAGAAGATCGAAGTTTCCTACCGCGGGAAAAAACTTGAAGGGGTGATCGTGGAAAGACATCTCTCCGGCGAAGCGCCTCCTTATGCCCGTCCCATTCTGATCCCGAAGAGCCAAGGAAGAGAGAGGTCCCGACAGGGAGCCTGAGAGGATTCGGCGGCGAGGTTGGTCCGCCGGGTGGTCCGAAAATACCCGCTGGAGACAGAAAGAGACGATTCAACCTCATCCCTTCGGAATCGACCCCTTCTCTTCTCGTCAGACTTCTTACGATTTCCGATCCATCGGGCACGATATGCGGAACACCGGTTGATGAAAGCCTTTAGAGAAAGCGACGTCTTCTATTATCAGGGGACAAAGCTCATCGGAGAGGTTGAGGTCCTCGCTCGCAGATGAGCTTCGACGTTTCATCGGATGCTCAGAAGTGGAGACGAGGGTGATCAGTGGTCAGATGGCCAATACGGCCGTCTTCAGCGGGATTGTGGATTACCTCAATCGCTTGGACCGGAGAAGCGAACCCCGCAGGATCAGAAAGGTGATGAACCACCATCTGGGAAGGGGAGGCCATCTCAGCGCCCAACCCATGGGCGCCTTGAAAGACTTCGTCGCCCATGATCCCTCCACCGAAAGGCCGGCCACCATTCCCTTTCCGGTATTGAAAGAAGATTCGTATCGGATCGATCTTCGAAAAGCGAAAGAACTGATCGGAGAGCATAAGCCCGAATTGATTGTCCTCGGCAAGAGCATGGTGATCTATAAAGAGCCGGTGAGAGAGATTGCTGAAATGATCTCCTCCATGAATCCCAAACCGATCCTCCTTTATGATATGGCCCATGTTCTGGGACTCATCGGACCCTGATTTTCAGGAACCCTTCAAGGAAGGAGCCGACATCGTCACGGGCTCTACTCACAAGACCTTTTTTGGACCACAGAGAGGGTTGATTGCAAGCAACATGTCAGAGGGAACGGAATTTGAAGAACTCTGGGAGGCGATTGTCCGCCGGGTCTTTCCCGGAAGCGTGAGCAACCATCACCTGGGAACATTGGTGGGCCTCTTGCTTGCTGCCTACGAGATGAATGCCTTCAAATCGGATTATCAGAAAGCGGTGATCTCCAATGCCAAGGCCTTTGCCCGTGCCCTGAAAGATCAGGGAATCATGGTGGAGGGAGATCCAAGAGTCGGGTACACAGAGACCCATCAGGTGATCGTCAGGGTGGGCTATGGAAAGGGGCCGTGAGGTCGCTGAACGGTTGGAGGAGAATAACATCATCGTGAACTATCAGAGTGCCCCCGACGACGAAGCCTTTACGACGGCAAGCTGTCTGAGGATGGGCGTTCAGGAGATGACCCGATTCGGGATGAAAGCGGAAGACTTTGTTCAGTTAGCGGAAATGATGGGCCAGGTCATCCTGAAAGGCCGCCCCATGGCCAAAGAGGTGTCTCAATTCAGAAAAAAATTCACAGAGATGAAATATTGTTTGCCCGAGGCGGAGGCTCGCTCCCTGGTTGAAGAACTCCTGGAAGTTATTCGGCAATAAAAGTAAATAAACAGAGTAGTCAATCCAACTTCTGATAGCCCACACCAAGGAAAAGCTTGAGACTGAATCGGGTCAGCTTCGCTGTGACTCCCTGCGAAGCCTTTATCCCGCAGCGATGACCCTCTAAGGAGATATCATCGCCGTTAGTCATACCAGGCTGACTTTTGCAAAGATCTTATGGATTAGCTGAGATCACTGAGAAAGGAGTAAACGCTTCATTTTGATATGCTTACGGAGCAAGAATGGGACGGCAAGTTTCGTAAGAAGGATGCGGCCTTGAATATTGAATATAGAGCAAGCCAATGGATTGGCTAGTCACTTTCTCTTCAAAGGCTTCCTTAAATCAAAATTGGTTATTTTGGATGTACAGGCGACTGCGACACCCTTTGTTGGATTAACCCGCGCTTCGGCATCCTCGAAGACACTTCTTGTGTTCTCCCTGCCAAAAATCTCTTAATCCTCTTTCCACAACTTCTCCTAAAAAGAAACCGACAAATGCCCCGAGAACGACGGCCCCAACATAACCCCAGCTGAAGTTGATTCCTATGTCCCCCATCTTCGTTCACCCCCCTCCCCCTGGAATGAAAGAGAAGAAAAAATGTCACAAAAGGCTTCCTAAGCTTGAGAAGGCCTGATTTAACATCTAACTAACTAATGGTTCGGCAGACACCGCAAATGCCCTTCGTGTTGAAACCATCCTTCTCCTTAAAATCGCCTTGATCACCTCCATGGAGATAAATACGACCACCCCAAAGGCCAATATGATCCCGAGACTCTTAGACGAAGGCTTATTTATTCCAAAGGCTTCACGAACAGAGGGAAACTGGATCAATACGAAAATCAATAAAACTTCCCACACAAGGGCCATGACAAGCCATTTGTGGGGTGGAACCTTGAAGATGCTGTATCGCATGGAACGGAAGTTTAGGGCGATAATAAGCTCAATGATTATAAACAGGAAGAACATTTCCGTCCTTGCCTCTGTGATATCAGTGAGTTTGTGGTAGAAGAGAATGAAGAAGAAGGGAATTTCAATCAATAATGCCAGCCAGATAAACGCTCTCACATCCCAGGAAAAGACACTTTCCTTGGGATCTCTCGGTGGTCTCTGCATGATATCAGGGTCAGGGGGCGCTAGACCTAAGGCGAGGGCAGGGAGTCCATCCGTCGCAAGATTCATATACAGTATGGCTGCCGGCAGAAGAGGCAGATACTCAGGGCCTGAAATTAGAACCACCCCACCGATAACGACCACTTCGGTGATATTACATCGCAGGAGATAGGTGAGATACTTCTTGATATTGTCGTAGATCCATCGACCGCGCTCGATGGCTTTCACAATGGTGGCAAAGTTGTCGTCACTGAGCACCATATCCGCTGCCTCTTTTGACACCTCTGTTCCGGTGATGCCCATGGCCACCCCGATATCCGCATGTTTCAGGGCAGGTGCATCATTGACCCCATCGCCTGTCATGGCCACGACCTCACCCCTATTCTTCCATGCCTTAACGATCTTGAGCTTATCCATGGGGGATACCCTTGCATAGACCGTAACCTTGTGGACAATCTTCTCAAGCTCTTCCTCCGTCATCTTCTCCAGATCCTCACCAACCAGTACGATATCTCCCTCCCGATAGATCCCCATCTCCTTGGCAATGGCTACGGCGGTAAGCTTATGGTCCCCCGTGATCATGACGGGCCTAATGTGAATCTGCTTACATACGTTGATGGCTTCAATGGCTTCTCCTCTCGGCGGATCGATCATGCCTACAAGACCCACAAAGACCATATCCCGTTCAAGGCATTCTTCCGCACATTCAATGGGTGCGGGGAAGTCTCTAAAGGCAAACCCAAGGACCCTCAGTGCGGCTTGGGCCATCTCTTCGTTCACTTTTAAGATCCTGCTTTTTTCCGTCTCATTCAGTTCCCGAATCCCGCCTTCTTCCAAGATATGAGTGCATCTCTGCAAGACCGCTTCTGGAGCCCCTTTCATAAATGCCATTCGCTTTCCATCCGCCATTTGATGGATTGTTGTCATTCTTTTCCTCTCAGAGCTGAAAGGGATCTCTTCCACTCTCGCGTTTTCAAGCTTTACCTCTGTCTCATGCAATCCTGCCTTCACGGCAGCCACAACGAGGGCGCCTTCCGTAGGATCACCCTTGACCAGCCACTTGCCCTCGGTCTTTTCAAGCGCGGAATCATTGCAGAGAAGACCTCCTAAAAGAAGTTTGCGTATCGGTTCACTCTCGCCCACATTAATTTTACCCGACCCCCTGAACTCTCCAACAGGTTCATAACCAGCGCCCGTCACCTCAATCATTCTTCCGCCGGCAAAAATTTTTCTCACCGTCATCTCACCCTTCGTAAGGGTGCCGGTCTTATCCGAGCAGATCACGGTGGTACAGCCTAAGGTTTCCACCGCGGGCATCTTTCTGATCAGTGCATTTCTTTTAGCCATCTGATGCATGCCGATGGCGAGAGCGCCTGTGACAATGGCTGCTAATGCCTCAGGGACTGCAGCTACGGCAAGAGCGATTGCAAACATCACCATGGTGACGATAAATGGCAAATCAATCTTCCCACCTAAAGCCTCCCTGACGATGCTTATTCCTGCAACGAAGAAACATATAGAAAGAGCCGTGATTCCGAGCCATTTGCCTATTTCTTCTGTCCTTTTTTCGAGAGGAGTCTTCTCAGTTTCTACTGCGGTTACCTCCTCAGCAATCTTGCCGAACTCGGTGTTCATCCCTGTGGATGTGATAACGGCCTTAGCTCGGCCGTAGGTAACGGTTGTCCCGGTCAAGACCATGTTCTTTCTGTCACTGACACGCACGTCCTCGGGTAAGGGTTTCACATCCTTCCCTACGGGCACGGACTCCCCGGTGAGCGGCGCCTCATCGCATCGAAGAGAAAAGTTTTCAACGATTCTGGCATCTGCAGGAATCTTATCCCCTGCTTCCAGAAGCAATACATCTCCTGGTACAAGTTCTTTCGTAGGAACTTCTTCCTCTTTTCCTCCTCTCAAAACGGTGATCGTGGGAGAAAGCATTTTCTTAAGTGCCTCTAGGGCACGCTCTGCACGATACTCCTGAATTAATCCAAGAACTGCACAGAAGACGACGATGACCCCGATGATGGCAGCATCACAATTTCCCCAACAGCCGCTGAAAGGCCTATCGCAATGAGGAGGATGATGATCAGTATGTTTTTGAACTGATTAATGAAGATGGAGAAGGCTGAAATCTTTTCTTCCTTTTTGAGTTCATTGTAGCCATACTTTTCAAGTCGAGTTCGAACCTCTTCTACGGTTAAACCCTGACGAGGATCTGTATTCAGTTCCTTTAAGACCTGATCTGTTTCCATTGAATGCCAGTTTGACATACCTAAGATCCCCTTTCCTCTGATGGAATAAATAATCTCTATAGGTGGCGAAGACTTTTTGAGAAAATTGTTTCTCTAACCTATTTCTTGGAACCTAAACTAGGTGCTTCAAAAGTTGTAAGCCATTTCCTAATGTTCGAAAATTTCAACCGATTGTTTATAGTTATTCTTGTTCTCTTCAATCGAAAGCAGAGAAGAAAGAACATAATCCGTCCTTCGAAAAGAAAGACATAAATTGACCTTGGTATCTTCAGCATGCTATCTTTCTCTCCAAGGCAAGATGGCAATGACATACTTTCTATTTGCAAAGATAGAGACCGTTAGAAATCTTCGCTTGAAACGCCAAACCGACTGAATTTATTATTGGTTTGAGATTTTTACTAGGCTGATCTTGCTTTTGCACAAAAATCACCCTTTGTAACTTTGCTACTAAGAAACTGCGAATTTAATGCCGACCAGCAAGTTCTGGGCAAAAAAAACAACCCATTGATTTCATTGAGTAGTTTTTGCAGCTTCTAATTTGGGAAAGACGATTTGTTCCCTCGTTGTTCAGGTAATAAATGCTTAAATAACGGATGAGAAGATAAGTTAACTAATTTAGTAGGTTGAGATGTGACCAAGGATTGAACAGGAATGGTGACTTATCAGCAGAAATTTTTTCAGATTTGAGATAATAAGCACTGCAAGCATACAGTCCACGTGGCCGGAATAACTCCGATGGGGATCAAGACAGGTACTCATTCGACCCCCACAATACTGGGTTGTTTTTGCGATAATAAGTTGTACTTATCTATTCGATTGCGTAATGTATTGCGGCTGATTCCTAGCAGTTTAGCTGCTTGAACCTGATTTCCTTTCGTCTCAGCGAGTGCCTTTTGGATGAGAAATTTCTCAATTTTTTCCAGGAGGTTTGAACGGAGACCTTTTCCCCAGAAGCGAAGAATATCTGTAAAAAGAGGGTCGAGTATTTTAGCCAGGTTATTTTCTAACTCTTGTTCATTTGCAAAGGAGATGGCTTCACTTTCTGCGTCGAAAACAATGTCTTCGGCAGACATTACCTCTCCTTTGCAAAGGATAAGGCTTCTGTTAATCGTATTTGCTAGTTCCCTCACATTGCCCGGCCAGTCATACGAGACCAGCTTTTCAAATGCAGAAGGATCGATATGCGAAACCCCGGTGGTCATCTGCCGTTTGTAAAAATGGAAGAAATATTCGGTCAATGCTTTGACGTCCTCCTTATGTTCCCGTAGAGCTGGTAACATGATCGGCATGATTTTTAGACGATAATACAGATCCTCTCTAAATTTCCCCTGTTTAATCAGCTCCTCCAACTTACGATTCGTGGACGTTAAGATTCTTACGTCCACCCTGACCGTTTCGTTCCCCCCGATGCGTTCAAATTCCCCTTCTTGTAAAACCCGGAGAATCTTTGCCTGAGTTGAAAGGGACATGTCGCCAATCTCATCGAGCAAGATGGTCCCCTGATCGCATTGTTCAAACTTTCCTATCCGTCGCCTGTTCGCCCCGGTAAAGGCCCCTTTTTCATGTCCGAAGAGCTCGCTTTCCAACAGGGTCTCTGGAATGGCTGCACAATTGATTGCAAGAAAAGGGCAATCCTTTCTCCGGCTGTACTGATAAATCGCCCTCGCCACCAGTTCCTTTCCTGTTCCGCTCTCCCCCCGAATGAGTACGGTCACATCACTCTCGGCGACCTGACCAATCAATTTATAGACCTCCTGCATGACCTTGCTTTTACCGATGATCTGATCCGAATCTTCCTTGTATTCGGAAAGGGTTGGAATGTCCACAGCCCTGTTCATCAACTTATGAGCCTCCAACCCTTTGGCTACGAGTTCAGAGATTTCATCGAGTTCAAAGGGTTTGAGAATGTAGTCAAAAGCTCCAAGCCGCATCGCTTCGATAGCCGTCCCCGTTGTCCCAAAAGCTGTCATAATGATGATGGGAACCTTGGGGTGACCTTGCTTGATCTCCTTGAGTATTTCGAGTCCATTCTGATCCGGCAGTTTATTGTCAAGGAGGATAAGATCAGTCTCCTGTCCGCGAACGGCGTCCAGGGCTTCTCTGCCGCTATGGCAAGGGATGACTTGGTATCCTTTCTGGAATAATGCCTTGGTCAGAAAATGGCATAAACTTAGGTCGTCGTCTACGATGAGAATGCTTTCCATGCACCCTCCTTCTGAATGGGCAATGACAGGATGAAAGAAGATCCCTTTCCCAATTCGCTCTCCACCTCAATCCGACCATTATGTTTCTGAATAATGGAATAGACAATCGAAAGACCTAACCCTGTTCCTCCAGCCTTCGTTGTAAAAAAAGGGTCAAATAGATAGGGTTGATCTTTTTCGGGAATCCCATGACCTGTGTCTTTAATCATCGTTTGAAGGGATTCTTCGAGCGTATCTGGATTTACCTTCACGATGGATCTGATCGTCAAAGTCCCTCCGTGGGGCATCGCCTCAATGGCATTGAGAAGGAGATTGAGAAAAACCTGAGTCAATTGCCTCGGGTCGCCTTCCACTGGCGGATGTTCATCTGAGAGTAGAATGTCCAGACGAATGCCACTGTTTTTCAACTTTGCACCCAGTAAGTTGATAGTATCCTGCAAAAGCGAATTAACCTTAATTGCTTGAAACAGGGGTTCTTCAGGTCTCGCAAAATTCAGAAAGCGCGTGATATTTTCGTTGATGCGATCAATCTCTTTCAAGATGATCCTGAAATCCTCCTTCTGATGATCCTCTAAATCCATCTCCTTTTCTAAAGATTGAATGAAAATCTTGAAGGAAGTAAGCGGGTTCCGAACCTCATGGGCGATCCCAGCAGAAAGTTGCCCAAGGGCGGCCATTTTTTCCGATCGGATCAGTTGCTCCTGCCTCTGCTTAAGCACCTGGTAGGCAATCTGCAATTCTTTATCGGACGATTCAACCTTTCCTTCCAACTCTGAGTAGGCTTTCTTCAACTTCTCGGCCATCACGTTAAACCCGGCGATCAGTTTCCCAATTTCATCCTCCCGACTGGATGAAACGGTTTTTTCAAAATGCCCCTCCGCGAAAGAGGCGACCGCCTTGCTCAAATGTTTGACCGGGCCGGTTACTCTCCCAATGACCCAATATGAGATTCCAAGGATCAAAACGATTGAAATGATGAAAATGGCGAAGGCCTTTTTGACCAGTTGGTCAATCGCATAGAAAGCCTCCTTTGTATCTTGCTCCGCGATAAGATAACATTGAAGGTTTGGAATCCATTTCCACGATCCTAAAGCCTCATGTCCCATGTAATCCGTATATACCCCGGTGTAACTTGGCTGGAGCTGGATCCTTTCAAAGTAAGGAACTCTCGACGTCCCTTTTTTCAGAAGTTCTATTAATCTATTAGAGACAACAAATTCCCCTTGAGGATTGACGATAAAAAGTTTTCCTGTTTTCCCTAAATTGGACTCGGATATCAACTCGGTAATATAGGTTAAATCAATTAACGCTTTGAAGACTCCCATAGGGCGACCCCTCGCATCCTTAATGCTGAAAGAAGTAATAATGGATGGTTGGAGGGATTTGGGCTGAAGTGTAGGCCCTAGAATTAACGTTTCCTCTTTAAGCGCCCTTTGGAACCATTCCTCTTTTTCAAAAGAGGCATTGGAAAGATTCTCTGATACGATTTGTCCTTTTAAATTCAAGACCAAAATCTCAAGATAGGCACGTTCAAAATGTTTTATGAGAGACAAGAATGGTTTAATCCGATTCGGGTCCAGCGATTTAACCTCCTGGCTCTCCGCGATGGTCTTCCCGTCCGAAACCCTCTCCTTAAGCCATTGTTCAATCGCTGTCTCTTTGACTTCAACAAGGTTTTGCAAATGGTCCATCATACTCTTTTTCATCATTCCCCTACTGACAGAGATGGAAAAGAAGGTCAACACACCGTAAGGGACGAAGAAGAATATAAGAAAGAGGAACATGAATTTTGCCCTAAGACTACGAACCTTCATTAAGAATCCTCTATATCCTAAAACTGAGACCATCTCTTAATTTACTTAAAGCTAAGAATGAGCGGCTTTATTAAGGAGATTCTTTTATATTAGCTTACTGATTCTAATTGGAAAAATCAAACGGAGTTGTGAAGTTAGAGGGCACCTCATATATCGCCAATGAGTTTCCATGTCTAATCATCTATTGCTTAAGATATTTCTTGATCATAAGAAGCGTTACAAGAATGGTGGGAGTTTGGGCGAGGGATACCGTGAGGGCGAGGCTCGCTCCCTGCTAGAAGAAATCCTGGAAGCGTTCCGGTAATAAAAGTAAATAAAACACGGCGACTGCCATTTCTATGCGCTTATGATAAAGACCAGACTGACTGTCAACAAACAGCCGTCATCAAACAGCTTCTCACTTCACCTCGGTAAATTCGGCGGCAGACCCGGTAACTTTGAGGCGGTTGAGGGCAGGTAAGAAAAGTTACAGTTAGGCAATTCCCGGTGGCTTGCGGCGTCTCTTCTCGGCTACCTTCAGTCTGGCTAAAGAGCGGCGCAAGGAGGCTTCAGCAGATGCAGCCTCAGCGGTCAGAGGCGCAGCCTTCATCGTTTCCTGAGCACGCTTCTTGGCTTCCTCCGCGCGAGCAATATCAATTTCATCAGCCCGTTCACAGGCGTCGGCCAGGATAATTACTTTGTCAGGACGCACTTCGAGGAAGCCGCCACTGATCACAACATATTCTTCTTCCTTATCCTTTCGGATCATTAAATCGCCGGGCTGCAGCATGGTCATCAGAGGCGCATGATGAGGAAGAATGGCCAGTTGCCCCTCTACTCCCCAAGCGATGACCGCGCTTACATCCTCAGAGAAAATCATTCTCTCTGCAGTGACGATTTCTAATCTGAAGGTTGCCACAATTACCCTTTCATCGCTTTGGCCTTTTCCACGGCCTCGTCAATCGTGCCAACAAGATAAAACGCGCCCTCAGGAAGGTCGTCGTGTTTTCCGTCTAAGATTTCCTTAAAGCCCCTTACGGTTTCCTTGATGGGGACGTACCTGCCCGGAGTCCCGGTAAATTGTTCAGCCACATGAAAGGGCTGAGAACAAAATCTCTGAATCTTTCTGGCCCTTGCTACGGTAAGCTTGTCTTCTTGACTCAATTCTTCGATACCCAGAATAGCGATGATATCCTGTAATTCCCTGTATCTCTGCAGGGTTGCCTGAACTCCCCGAGCGACCTGATAATGTTCCTCACCGACAATGAGAGGGTCGAGGATTCGAGAAGTGGAAGCGAGCGGATCGACAGCCGGGTAAATCCCCAACTCGGCAATCGATCGCTCCAAAGCCACCACGGCATCAAGATGACCGTAAGTCGCTACAATACCCGGATCACTGTAATCATCGGCTGGCACATAGATCGCTTGGAAAGAGGTGATGGATCCTTTTTTCGTCGTGGTAATTCTTTCCTCCAATTCACCCACATCCGTTCCCAGAGTGGGCTGATAACCGACGGCGGATGGCATGCGTCCCAGAAGGGCCGACAGTTCCATATTCGCCAGAACGTAGCGATAGATGTTATCGACGAAGAGAAGCACATCCTGGCCTTCGATATCACGGAAATATTCTGCGACCGTTACTCCGGTCAGGGCCACACGGGAGCGAACGCCCGGGGTTTCGTTCATCTGACCGAAGACCATCACCGTTTTATCCATGACTCCGGATCTTTTCATCTCCAACCACAAGTCATTGCCTTCCCGCGATCTTTCGCCCACACCCGCAAAGACAGAGAAACCTCCATGCTCAGCGGCAATATTTCGAATGAGCTCCATAATAATGACGGTTTTGCCCACCCCGGCGCCGCCATAAGCACCAATCTTACCACCTCTTGTGAATGGAGTGATGAGGTCCATCACCTTCAGGCCGGTCTCGAGCATTTGAGGAACCGTCTCCTGCTCTGTAAGGGGTGGGGGTGAACGATGAATCGGCCATCTCTGATCGGTTTTCACCTCACCCAGCCCATCGATTGCTTCGCCAAAGACATTGAACAACCTCCCCAGGGTTGCGCGTCCTACAGGCACCGAGATGGGAGTTCCCATGTCAATGGCTTCGACTCCCCTTGCCAACCCATCCGTGGGAGTCAAAGCAACGCCCCGCACCCAATTGTTGCCGATATGAGCCTGTACCTCCACAATGATTTTCGACTCTTTCAGGGGAATGACAATGCCGTTATAGATGGCCGGCAACTCATTCTGAGGAAATTCCATATCGACCACGGTTCCGATCACTTGTACGACTTTCCCTTTTGCCATCTTTTGCTCCTCGAAAATTTGTAATCCCCCTTTCTCCCCCCTTTGGAAAAGGAAGGGTGGGGAGGATTTATGTGGTTAAGGCTTCAGCCCCTCCGCTGATATCACAGATCTCTTTGGTGATCATCTCCTGTCTCACTTTGTTCAATGATAATTTTAGATCTTTGATGAGATCCTCCGCATTGTCGCCCGCGTTTCTCATCGCTACCATCCGGGCGGATTGTTCACTGGCAATGAGCTCAAGAACCGAGTGATAAACCTCCATCTCTACGAACCGGGGCAACAATTCGTTCAAAACTGAAAAAGGATCAGGTTCATAAATATATTCCGCCACCTGTCCAGGAGGGAGCTTTCCTGGTTCAATCGGAAGCAGTGCTTGTATCGTGGGCTTCTGGACCATGGTACTGATAAAGTCGGGATAGGCAAGATAGACAAGATCCACCTCTCCTTTGCTATAGTCATCGATCACGACTCGTGAAATGGGCAGGGTATCCAGCATGGTCGCCCGGTCGCCGATTCCGGAGAATTCTGCCCTCACATCCAGTTTAGCAATGCGAGCAAACGCTCTCGCCTTGCGGCCTACCGTAAGGACTGTCACGGGCACCTTTTGCTGGAGGATGAACTCGGCCACCACCCGATTCAGGTTCGTATTTAATCCCCCACATAATCCTCGGTCGGTGCCGATGTGGACGAGGGCAATCTTCTTCACTTCTCGTTTCTGCAATAATGGAAGAATTTTCCCCCTGATGAGAGGATCGATGGCGAGATCCGCAATCACCTGGTGTATTTTTTCCGTATAGGGCCGCCCTGCCAGCGCCCGTTGCTGGGTTCTTCGCATTTTAGCGGTTGCCACCATCTCCATGGCACGGACGATCTTTGTGGTCCCCTGGATACTACGGATGCGGCGGCGCAGGATTTGAATGCTTGCCATGATCGAACTCTCAGACAGCTTGCTTCTTGTATTCTGTGATCGCTGCTTTCAGACGGTTTTCTGTCTCTGGTTTTATTTCGTTATCGGTCATGATCTGTTTTTCGATGTCAGGGTGATTGGTCTCCATAAACCGGTGGAAGTTTCCTTCCCAGGGAATCACCTTCTCCACCGGAACATCATCGAGATGACCATTGGTCACGGCATAAAGAATGTTCGACTGCTTTCCGAGGGACATGGGGGTGTTGACGGGTTGCTTCAATATTTCGGTAATGCGGCGGCCACGCTCCAGTTGGTCCCGGGTCGCCTTATCCAATTCCTCGCTTCCAAACTTTGCAAAGGCTTCTAATTCGCGAAATTGGGCGAGCTCCAGTCTCAACTTTCCAGCGACCTGTCTCATCGCTTTCCTTTGAGCGGATCCCCCCACCCGGGAGACGGACAAGCCCACGTTGATCGCAGGACGGACCCCTGCATTGAACAGATCGGGTTCGAGATAAATCTGCCCATCGGTGATGGAAATGACATTGGTTGGGATATAGGCAGACATGTCTCCAAGCTGAGTCTCAATGATCGGCAGAGCCGTCAGCGAGCCCCCTCCGAATTCCGGACCTAATTTAGCAGCCCTTTCCAGAAGCCGGCTATGGATATAAAAAATGTCTCCAGGATAAGCCTCCCGACCGGGCGGACGACGCAACAAAAGCGACAATTGACGATAAGCCCAGGCGTGTTTATAAAGGTCGTCATAGAGGATTAAAGCATCTTTTCCCTGCTCCATGAACTCCTCACCCATCGCACAGCCTGCATAAGGGGCGATATACTGGAGAGGGGCGGGGTCAGAGGAATCTGCTGCGACCACAATCGTATATTCCATCGCTCCGAACTTCTCTAACGCAGCGATGGCCTGAGCCACTTTGGATGTTTTCTGGCCTATGGCGACATAGATGCAAATCAGATTTTGACCCTTCTGAGCGATGATACTATCGAGGACAATGGCCGACTTGCCGGTAAAACGGTCACCGATGATCAGCTCACGCTGGCCCCGGCCGATAGGGATCATGCTATCGATTGCCTTAATACCCGTCATGACGGGCGTATTGACCGGGGCTCTCTTTGTTACGTCTGGCGCTACCCTTTCGATGGGCCTCGTCTTCGCGGTCTTAATGGGTCCCTTACCATCCAGGGGACGTCCCAGCGGGTCAACCACTCTTCCAATGAGGGCGTCTCCCACGGGAACCTCGATCACTCTTCCCGTCGCCTTGACCTCATCTCCCTCTTTAATCTTACTGCATTCGCCGAGGATGACGGCTCCGACATTATCCTCCTCCAAATTGAGAGCGAGCCCGGTGATATCATGTGGAAATTGGATCAATTCATTGTAGGCCACCTGTCCCAGTCCATGGATTCGGGCGATCCCATCCCCCACTTCGATCACCGTACCTACATTCGTTACCGTCACAGCGGCACCAAAACGCTCAATCTGTTCTTTAATTACCGCAACAATATCTTGTTCCCGGGTTGCCATCTTAACCTCTCTCTTTTGTCTGTTATTTAAAGAGCGCTAGGCTTGAAGACTGAGCTAAAAGACATATTCACCACTTCCCTCAAGTCAGGCGATACTGGACCCTGCTGGATCCCTACCTTATTGCCCTCGTACCTCGAGCAGACTTCTTTTCAAGCTTTCCAATCTCTGACGTATGCTTCCATCAATGAGCATATCACCGATTCGCGCAATAAATCCCCCGATGAGGGAGGCATCGACTTGAGCGTCAATGACTACCTTCCGGTCAACGACCTTTCCAAGGCGGCTGGAAATGGTTTCCTTATCCTCATCGCTTAAAGGGACGGCGGCTGTCACTTTAGCACGTTCAACGCCCCGATACGCATCGAGGAGATCATTGTATTTCTGGAAGATATCACCGCTGAGCCTAAAGGTGCCCTTATTGACCAGAAGGAGAGCCAGGTTGGAGACGAGAGGATGGATTTTCCCCAATTGCTTACGCAGAAGGTCTTTCTTTGCGTCGAAGGGGAAGCGGGGGCTTTGCAATAAAGCCATGAGTTCTTCATTCCCACTCAAGTCGGCCATTTTCTTCAAGCCCACTTGCCAGCTCTCCAATTCGTTTTTTTCTAGGGCGAGCTCGAAAGCGGCTTGGGCATAGCGTTTTCCGGAACTTATTCTATGCATCTCTTCCGTTAACTTCTTCTTGAGCGTGACACTCTCCTGAAGTGTCTCCTCAATCAGCTTACGATGTTTTTCCCTGTCCAGGGTCTCTTTGATCACTTTTTCAGCAGCCGCGATGGAAATATCTACAAACTCCCGGCGCAAATCCCCAACGATTTTATCGCGCTCTGCTTCTAATTCAGATCGCGTTCGGTCAATGATCACCTGCGCCTGCTTGGCCGCCTCCGCTCGAGATTCTTCCTTCAGCCTTTCCCCGATTTGAATCGCCTGGGCGATGATGGCCTGTGCTTCTTGGCGCCCCTTCTCAATCTGTTTTTGCACCTCTCCTTTAGCCTGCTCAAATTCTTTCTTTGTCGCCTCGGCCAGTTCCATCGCTTCCTTTGTTCTTTTCGCCCTCTCGTCAAGCACCTTCATCACCGGTTTGTACAAGAAGAGGCGTAACAGAACAAGCAAGATAATGAAATTGACGATGAAAACCACCAACAGTGATAAATTAATACCTAAACTTGCGAAACCTCCCATGATGCCCCCTTCAACGTATTTGCTAACGGTAGGCTAGTTCGCTTTCATATTCATAGCGATATAGGTAATCAAGCCAGCAAGAGAAAATACCGCTACGGCGACTACAATAAACAATGCTACCGCTGCTCCAATAAGCATACCCGGTAAGCTCGTGGATGACCCTTCCTGTTCCATACTTACACCTCCTTAACGGACTCCCATCGCGAGAATAATCATTGCCATCAGGACATGAATCCTTATCGTCTCGGCCAGAGGACCCATCAAAACTTGACGACCATGGCGAGAATAATGCATACGATCAGGACATAAATCCCTATCGCTTCGGCGAGCGCACCAATTAAAATCATGTTGGTGAGAATAGCGCCCCTGGCTTCTGGGTTGCGTCCGAGGGATTGCATGGCTGAATAACCGATCAACCCCAACGCTAATGCCGGACCAAAGAACCCCAACCCTGCAGTTAAACCGACCGTTAACATTTTCATTACTTCTGGTGACATTGATTAACTCCTCCTTTCATCTTTTTATTCTGTTTCTTCGTGTGGAGATACAGCGATTGTGCCAAATACAAGGGTTAAACCGGAAAAGATAAGAGCTTGAATCAGACCGATCAATAATTCCAACCCGTAGAAAGGGATGCTGAATACGAGAGGAATGAGAAAACTGGAGACCAAAATCAATATCTCCCCGGCAGTCATGTTGCCAAAGAGACGGAAGGTAAAACTCAACATACGCGTCAGGTGGCTGAATATTTCCAATACGCCAACGAATAGGTTAATAAACCCGAAAACGATGTCCATCGCTCCCTGGCCTATCTTCCCCTTCAATAGTTGTTTCAGTCCTTGCCACCATCTGACGGAAATTGATGAACTCGCTGAGGTAGTGCGACACTCCCAATGCCTTCATTCCCCAGGTTTCAACGAAAATGAAAGACATAATGGCGATGGAAAGAGGAACATTGACATCGGTATTCGCTGCGCGGAATAAAGGTGCAAATTTGCCATCGTGTTCAATGACCCCGATGGAGCCAAAAAAGGGGAAGAGAGCAAGGTAAGCGTTCGAGATGACGTAGAGGAAAATAGTCGCCACTCCAGTAAAGAGTGTCCTTGCATGTTTTTTACCGGCGACACTTTCAACAAAATTGAGCAACCCTTCTACGATTGCCTCTGCCATGGCTTGTCGTTTGCCGGGAATAAGTTTCATCTTACGGGTGAGGATAAAAGACAAAACGACCAGCACGATGATCGTAAACCAGGAGGCAATGAGGGTATTCGTCACAGCAAAGTGACCAATATGAAACACTGGCTCCGCAGGAAGCTCCACATTGGGTTTAGGAACCTGAAAGAAACTCGGGGTCTTCGTCCCGAAAAAACTGGTTCCCAGAGGGCCAAACACAAAACCCACGCCGAAGAGGATTAAAACAGGAATGAAGAAAAATAGTAAGACTTTGAGCCGCTACCCTTCATGATTGGCTCTGCTTCTTTTTGTTGTTGCTATTTTTTCTAAATTTTTCTTGCTCAGCCTGATAGCGGAGGAGCATTTTAATTAAACCGAAGAAAGCTACGACTGTCCCGACTCCAAGGCCAATCAAAGTGAATAACGGTTGTTTATTGAACATTTTTGGGCTGTCGAGCCAATAACCAATCGCTACCGGGATGATCAGGCTGAGAGCCACATACCATCCAATCGTAAGCAAAAATTGAAGGGGTCTTGCCCAATCTTTCAGAGAACCCTCCAAGGACGGTTAGACAAATAATGATTTGCCCCCTCTATTTTATAAAGAACACTTATTTAAAAACGGCTGACATCAGGGAGCAATAAAATGTGAATTAGTTAACATAGTGAAAATATGTTGTCAATTATTTTTTTGTTTTCCTCGCCCTACTCCTCTACTTTTGGGGTGAACGATGAAGGACGGTCCAGATCTTGAGAGGGGAGGTCGGGATGATCCTCTTTCTTATCAATTCCACCCTCCATTTTGCAGCTCCCCTCTAAAATTCCCCCCTCATTAATGATAAGGATGGGAGCGGACAGGGTCCCATAGACTTTGCCGGTTGCGTGAATTTCCACCCGTGCCTTGGCATAGATATCCCCTTCCACCCGACCGTTGATGACGAGTATCTGGAGTCCGATCTTTCCTTTGACGTTCGCTGTCTCACCGACAATTAATGTTCCGCTGTCGAAGATCTCCCCTTCAAATTTCCCATCCAGACGAAATACGCCTTCGAAAGTCATCTTTCCCTGAAAGACGGTCTCCTTTCCCAGATACGCGCTGATTTCCTCGGAGGTGGGTGCAGAGGTGGGACTGCCACTGGTTTTAGAGAACATGGTTTTTCCTCCTGACATGGATTACTCCTTTCTTAAGAGAAATCCGAAGCACGAAATCCCTGCCTTCGCCGAAGCGGCTTCGCGCAGGCAGGTGAAATTCGAAACAAATCCCAATGAGCGAAACAGGAGATTTCAAACAAAAAAATATGAACTTTCGGAAATTAGGTCATTTGAGTTTTGGTATTGTTTCGAATTGGCCCGAAGACGCTTCGCCCGATATTCGAATTTCGGGTTTCTTATTTCCCAAGGATTGTTTCCACAATTCTTTCCAATTCTTCGTGGGAGAAGTATTCAATCTCTATCTTTCCCCTGTTTCCTTTTTGGGTGATTTGGACTTTTGTTCCCAGACATTTTCTCAGAGAATCCTGAAGACTGTCGAGTTGGCTCTCTAAATCCCCCTTTTTCTTTACAGAGGGGATTGTCTTTTGAAGTTTCGCTGCCCACTGTCTTGCCAAGCGTTCAGCCTCTCTTACCGAAAGGCCTTTTTTAATAATGAGTGCACAGAGTTCCTTCTGCTTTTCCTTATGCTCGAGGCTGAGAAGGGCTCTGGCATGTCCAGAGGTGATGCGGTTTTGCAGGAGTTGATTCCTTACTTCCAGAGGGAGCTTCAAAAGGCGAAGGGTATTGGCGATGGTCGTTCGATCCTTGCCGATCCGTTTGCTCAAGTCCTCTTGGCTGATGATGAAACTCTTCAATCAGATGTTTGAAGGCCTCCGCTTCCTCAATCGGGTTGAGGTCTTCCCTCTGCAGGTTTTCGATGAGAGAGATTTCAAAAGCGTCTCTCCCTTCCACCTCTTTCACCAATACGGGAACTTCTCTCAGTCCTGCCTTCTGAGCCGCTCGCCAGCGACGTTCTCCGACGATCAGTTCATAACCCTGATCGGTCCTTCGGACGAGGAGGGGTTCGAGGATCCCTTTCTCTCGAATGGACTCTGCCAATTCCTGGAGTTTGGATTCGTCAAATTGCTTGCGGGGCTGAGAGGGATTGGGGAAGATCTCTTCAATCCCACAATAGAGGAGGGTCTTTGATTCCGCTTGTCCGAATTCCGGGAGAAGTGCTCCCAGACCCTTACCTAAGGCCATTCTCTTGGTTGCCATGGATCTTTCCGTCCTTCAGGATTTCTCTCGGCCAGGTTCAAATAACTTTCTGCACCTCTCGAATGAATATCGTAAAGGAGCGCGGGTTTCCCGTAGCTGGGGGCTTCGCTCAGTCGAATATTTCGCGGGATGATCGTTCTGAATACTTTTCCTCCAAAGTGTTTCCTCACTTCCTGGGCGACCTGGTGAGCGAGGTTATTTCGGCCATCGAACATGGTGAGGAGAATCCCTTCAATCTCCAATTTTGGATTCAAGGACTGTTTGATCAGGCGAATCGTCTTGAGAAGTTGCCCCAGTCCTTCCAGGGCATAGTATTCGCACTGAAGAGGAATGATCACGGAATGGGCTGCCGTCAATGAGTTAATGGTCAGCAGCCCGAGGGAGGGAGGGCAGTCGATGAAAATATAGTCGTACTCGGCCTCGACCTCTTTGACGAGCTGATCCAATTTTTTCTCGCGATCCTTTTCCTCGATCAGTTCCACTTCTGCACCGATCAAATCCGTGTTGGAAATCACGACATCCAAATAGGCAAGAGCGGTCTTTTGGATCATTTCTCTCATTCCTGAGCCATGAAGCAGGGCCTGGTAAATGGTTCCATTGGACCCTTCTTTGCTTAAGCCCAGACCGCTCGTCGAATTTCCCTGCGGATCAATGTCGATGAGAAGGACTTTTTTCTCAGCGGCGGCGATGGAGGCGGAAAGATTGACCGCCGTTGTTGTTTTTCCCACTCCTCCTTTTTGATTGGCAATGCAGATCACTCTTGCCATGAAGATCCCTGTGAAAATAGTGGAGCGTCTGAATCACGGGGGGACGAATTCGTCGTCTGGAAGATCCGATATTCCCCCCTTCCGCGATTCCAGTATTCCACGCTCACCTTTATATAGCACAAAAAAGGGACGGATGGAAAGATAAAGTTATGCCTTCAGCTCTTTTCAAAAAGAAGGATGGTTCTTTTGAAAGAACTGAAAGGAAGGGTCAGGGGGATGGTCCTTTGCAGTCGGTATGGGATTCCTTCTGTTCCGGGGAGAAGTTTCATTTCTTCATCCTCCACCCGACTTCTCATGGCCACGACTTTTCCTCCTGGTCTCAAGAAGGGCAAACTCAGGGCGAGAAGGGTTTGAAGATCGGAGAAGGCTCTTGAGAGGATGATATCAAATCGTCCCCCCAGGTTTCTGAGAATCCCCTTATCCTGGACACGGCCATGGATCGCTTCCGTTCCGTTTAAGCCGAGAATCCGGAGGATATGTCTTTGGAAATCGACTTTTTTGCGGACGGAATCAATCAGGGTGATCTCAAAGGACGGTTGAATGATTTTCAAAGGAATGCCGGGAAAGCCTGCCCCTGACCCAATGTCCAAGATGAAGGCATGTTCGGGGAGATAAGGGTAGACGGAGAGGGAATCAAGAAAATGTTTTAGAACGACCCCTTTCTCCGATCGGATGGCGGTGAGATTGATCTTTTGGTTCCATTTGAGAAGTTCCTTGAGATAGAGTTCGAAGGCTTCGATTGCTTTTTCATCTAAATCAATCCCAAAGGTCTTTGCTCCCTCCACGAGAAGATCTCTGTTTGCAGTATCCATTGACAGATTCATATCATAAAACCCTTTTTATGAAAAGGTTTCAAGAGGGTGATTCTCATCCGCCTACGCAGGCCCTATCTCAGTTGATGCGAATCCATAAACGTGGTAAGTTATAAGCAAGATCTTGTCTACACCATCAGCCCTGCGATTCGAAGGGAGAAGGGAGCTAAACGATGATCATTCGAACGCTTATCGTGGGTTTGTTTATTTTGTTAACGGCACTTCCCGCATCGGCCCAAATAGACAGACTCCTCAAGAGTCTTGGAGGAGATGAAAAGGGCGGCGGGCTGAGCGATGTGAAGATCGGTTCTGGCTTGAAAGAAGCGCTTCAGGTTGGCACTGGGAATGCCGTCAATGTAACCGGAAAGACGGACGGGTACTTCCTGAATCAGGTGATCAAGATTCTGATGCCAGAGAAACTTAGAACCTTTGAAAAAGGGTTGCGGGCGGTGGGTTATGGCCCGCAGGTGGATGAGTTCGTCCTGAGCATGAACCGCGCTGCCGAGAAGTCAGCTCCATTTGCCAAACAGATTTTCTGGGATGCGATAGGGGAGATGACTTTTGATGACGTGAGAAAAATCCTTTCAGGAAATGACACGGCAGCGACCGATTATTTTAAAGGGAAAACGACAGACAAACTTACGACTGTGTTCAAACCAATCGTTGACAAGTCCATGAATGAGGTGGGTGTGACCCGTCAGTACAATGAACTCGTCGGATATTACCAGAAAATCCCGTTCGTCAAGAAGGAAAGTTTTGACATTGACCAGTATGTCGTGACCAAGGCCCTCGATGGGTTATTCCATATGGTAGGGGAAGAGGAGACGAAAATCCGAAAAAACCCAACCGCCCGGACCACGGATCTTCTCAAAGAGGTATTTGGGAGTAAATAAAAAAATCACACTGAGTTGGAAAAGGGTGTAGGAGAATTGGCGGCTCCGATCACAAAATGGAGCCGCCAATTTATTCCCATCTGAAGTCATTTGCTATTTTTTGGGAGCTTTCTTGGCGGGCTCTTCTTTGGCCTCAATACTGTTCGCCTTCATAACATACTTGACGGTAACCTTGGCCCCCACTTTCAGGGTCCCTGTGACCTTCGTATCCTTGTCATAGGCAAACTCCCACTTATCTTTTCCCTTTTCGACAACGAGATGGTCGCCATCTGCCTCCAGAACCGTCCCTGTCCACTGATAGTCGGCCTTGGGGGGGCGAGCAAAGGCGATAGCCACTACGATCAACAGTACCACTCCAATCACTACGATGAGCTTCTTCATATAGATCCTCCTTCAATTGGATTTTAGTCACCCATTCTTAAATGGGGCTAGAAAATTGTCAAGATATTTTTAGGTGTCTCCCCACCTTGGAATTCGTGTTCGCCTTATTCAAACATTTCGGGAGTGGCCACACACGATCGATACCTAGCGCCTAGTGCCTCCTTTGAATATTGAGCCGAGCACTCCCCGAATGATCTGGCGTCCGAGCTGGCTGCCAATGGCATGAGCTGCGCTCTTGACGGCTGCCCCGATGAGTTGTTCTGCCTGAGACTTGGGCTCGGCGGTCCGGCGTTTCTGAGCCGCTTCCTCCTGGGACTCCGTCTTCATCTGCTCGGCTTTCGCTTTCAGTTTTTCATAAGCCGATTCCCGGTCCACGATCTTCTCATAATGTCCGAACAAGACCGATTCTCGAACAAAGCGAGTTCGCTCTTCCGGATGGAGGGGGCTCAATCGGCTATGGGGAGGATAGACGAGCGCACGATCCACGATGGTTGGAGTTCCCTTCTCGTCCAAAAAGGATACCAGTGCTTCTCCGACTCCCAATTCCGTGATGGCTTTGACGACGTTGAGTTTTGGGTTGGAGCGAAAAGTCTCGGCGGCGACCTTCACACTCTTCTGATCCTTGGGAGTGAAAGCCCGGAGGGCATGTTGTACCCGATTTCCCATCTGGCCCAACACGGTTTCAGGAAGGTCGAGCGGATTCTGTGTGATGAAATAAACGCCCACGCCTTTCGAACGAATGAGACGGACCACCTGCTCAATCTTCTCTCCCAGCGCCTTGGGAACGTCCTCAAAAAGCAGATGGGCTTCATCAAAAAAGAAGACCAGCCTGGGTTTCTCCGGATCGCCGACCTCAGGAAGCTGTTCAAACAATTCTGAAAGCAGCCAGAGGAGGAAGGTTGCGTAAATTCGGGGTGACTGCATCAACTTATCGGCAGTGAGAATGTTAATCATCCCTTTCCCCTCTGATCCGGTCTGCATCAGGTCTTCGATATTCAGGGCAGGTTCTCCAAAGTATTTGTCACCTCCTTGCTCCTCAAGGATCAGCAGGTTCCGCTGGATGGCGCCGATGCTGGCCGCAGAAATATTTCCGTACTGGGTCTTGAACTGTTCGGCATGGTCTCCCACAAACTGGGCCATAGCGCGCAGGTCTTTGAGATCGAGGAGCAAGAGACCGTTGTCGTCCGCGATCTTGAAGGTAATACTCAGCACACCGCTCTGGATTTCGTTGAGGCTGAGGATACGGCCCAGAAGCAGCGGCCCCATCTCCGAAATGGTGGTACGAGCCGGATGGCCCTGTTCTCCGAAGACATCCCAGAAGGTTACCGGAAACTCCTCAAACCTGAAATCCTTAAGGCCCAGTTTGCTCACCCGTTCGGTCACTTTTGGATTCTCCCCTCCTGGAAAAGGCAAGCCGGAGAGATCTCCCTTCACATCCGCCATGAAAACTGGGACACCGATCTGACTAAACTGTTCGGCCAGTACCCGCAGGGTGACTGTCTTACCCGTGCCCGTGGCGCCAGCGATGAGTCCATGACGGTTCGCCATTTTCGGCAGCAAGAAAATATCGGTTTTTCCTCTTGCGATCAAAAGGGGTGGAGTCGTTGCCATACGGACCTCCAAGAACTTCCGAAGTTTAAACTACTAAGGTCAGTATATAGAATAATAATTTCCGTTGTCAATAATGGATAGGGGTTGCCCACCCCCAGTCTTTTCCACCCCCGCCCAAATATTTCTTCCTCTTTCATTTCTAAAAAACCTAAAAAAGGTGTATATTACAACCTCTCTTAAATCGTGTCGAGAGATGATTTCTGATTTGTGTGATATTTATTGGGAATTTATTCATTTTGAATGGAATTAAAATCTTGGCCCCTCATAACAACTTGCTTGACCCGACTGGGAATAGCATCTGTGTTTTTTGCATAGGTGGTTGCCCCTGCGGGTCAGCCATTTCGTTAGTCTGAAGGAAAAGCATATGAAAAAATGTCTTTTATACATGATTATTCTGTTGTTAATCCGTGATGTGGTTGTCGCTAATGATGCTGTAGATCCGACATGGATTGGCATTGTCAGAATCGACGGAATCCTCGTTCCGATTGGAATATACAATAACGAGAAATGGGTGAATACTTGGCCAGAGACATCCATCGATGAACAACCAGAAGTAGACAAGCTTGCAAAAGCTACAAATGGTAAGATGCAGCTTCAAGACATTCCTGCCTTATGGAAGGGACCTATTAAAGCGATACCGACCAAAGTGTATTTATGGTCTAGAGAGCCCATAGCAAAGAAACTTAACGTAATTAATAGCGAAAAGTATGGCTCTCATTGCTCGGGTGGCTGGGCGCTTAAAACAGATTTGCAGCCCACGAAGGAAGTTGATTATTCTCCTACGCCCAAGGTGGGGATCGCAACCAACCACAAGTCAAACGTCATTCCTTTCGAAAGTTATAGGAAAGAGGATAAACTTCCTCCTTCATTGCTCAAAGCCATAAAAGCAAAATTCGATAGAAAGAATCCAATCGAACTGACGCATATTTATAAAGCGAGGAATAAAATAAAGGGTGGTGTTCTTTATTTCATCGAAGCGCAACAAAAATACCCTTATTCAGATAATACGCAGAGCGCTGATTGTTATAATTTGAATGTTCTTAATAGCTGGGTGTTGTTACATGGTGACAAAATATCATTATTGAGTTCGGAATTTATTTCCACAGACTGCTACGGCAAGGAAATACACGATGTTGTCCCTAATGTTGTTATATCAGTACAGGGAAAACAATATGTCGTTTCTGAAAATTACGGTTATGAATGGGAGTTTTATACGATTCACCAGCTTCTTGATGAAAGTATGAAGGAAGTCTTAAGCGTTGGTGGCGGCGGTTGCTAGCCTGATAACAGAAAAGACCAACTAGTGGGTCGAGTCCGACGCGCAAAAGGCGTGCGTCTCACCCGCGCGTTAGTCCAATAAGAAAATAGAAAGAGAATGAAATCTTGTATCTGTGTTGCGAGTGTGCTACACTAGAACTATGAAAAGCTCAGTCGTCCACGCACGCATTGAACCAAAAACAAAGCAAAAGGCTGAAGGAGTCCTTCGGAAACTTGGCCTTACTCCAACGGAGGCTATCCGTATTTTCTACAGACAAATATCTCTTCGTGGTGGTCTGCCTTTCTCGGTCGCGATTCCGAATAAACTTACGGCCTCCACGTTGGAGAAGAGCCATCGGGGCGAAGACATTCAGGAATTCGAGTCGTTAGAGGCAATGTTCAAGGATTGGGAGAAATGAAGAAGGTCTCCCAGACCAGACAGTTTTCCCGAGATGTCAAACGCATGCGAAAGCGAGGCAAGAATCTGGAGAAACTCCGAGGAATTGTCAAGCTTTTGGCTGAGGGTACCCCGCTTCCAGCAAACCACAGAGACCATCCGCTCACGGGACCGTGGCAACCATCACGCGACTGCCACATTGAACCCGACTGGATCTTAATTTATACAACCGATAAGGAATCGCTTCGCCTGGAACGGACCGGCACACACAGCGACCTTTTCGAAAAATGAGATCGTCCAACAAAGCAATCCAGCCGATCGCTTACAGCTTCCGCTGATTTCTACCGTTACACTTCCTTTCTTCCCATAGTCATCAAGGTTCAAGGTCACCTCGCACAAGGTCTGACGAGATGGCTTTAATCTCCAAGGACTTCTTTGTGAGTTCCAATTCCGGTGATCATAATTCCCAGTTTACTCCTTAAATAAGTCGCCCTGTAGTTCATCGTAATGCTAAATGCCCACTGCGTCCGTTCCCTTCAGCTTTTCATTTCTTAACCCTGGATAGGATGGATTTGCAATCAGTCTTTCGAGCTGCTCCCAGAACTTGATTCTGATTTCTTTGGGCAGATCATTCAGTCTTTTCAGAACGGTATCGGGAATGACGATATTAGTCGCCAAAGTGTTTTCGCGCCTCTTTTACGGACTTAAAAACTTTCATCTTCCCTTTTTCGAGGTCTTTTACGGACTGATTCACTTGGTCCTGCCATTCCTTGCTCCAAAACCATGCCTGGTCCCTGGGGATTTCTACCACAGGACGGATGACGATCTCGGTTCCCCGTGCCGTCACCTCGACCCGTTCGCCGACTTTCAAGGGAATCTTCCCTCTAACCTCTTCCGGTATGGTCACCTGATATTTTTCTCTAACCTTCACTGTCGTTCCCATAACATCTCTCTCCTTGGTATTACTGTATTACTGTAATATAATATATACAGTATTCATTTCTTTTTGTCAACCCTGTTTTTGTTTGGGGATCCATGTCGATGATACAGGAGGGAGGGGTCTATTTTTAATTTTTTGACCTCTCAAAGTGGTTTTCTGTTACAATGCCCGCAATTCCGGTGATCCCCCTCACCCTCTCCCTCTCCCACGGGGGAGAGGGGAAGAGTGTGAAGCCTCTCCCAACAAGGGAGAGCGGGAATGTGGACTCTATGGCCAAAGCCAAAACCCATTTTGTATGTCAGTCCTGCGGATACCAGGCCCCTAAATGGTTGGGAAAGTGTCCGGGATGCCAGGAGTGGAACACTTTCGTTGAAGAGCGGGTGATTGAGGAAAAAGTTCCTGAACGAGACCTCCTCGGTTTTGAGAGCAGAGGCTGTTCCGACTCCTCTCACCGAAATCGTAGGCGAAGAGAGAGGAAGGTTTCAGATCGGGATCGGAGAATTTGATCGGGTCTTGGGAGGGGGGATTGTGTTCGGGTCAGTGATCTTGGTCGGAGGCGATCCGGGCATCGGCAAATCCACCCTTCTTCTTCAGGTGATGAACCGTTTATCATTAAGAGGGAAAAAAGTCCTTTACGTCTCCGGAGAAGAATCGCTCCAGCAGACCAAGATGAGGGCGGATCGGTTAGGAGTTTCCTCCGAACATCTCTTTGTGGTCTCTGAAACATCTTTAGAAAAAATTCTCCAGGACATCCAGACGCTCAGACCTTCAACCGTCGTGGTCGATTCAATTCAGACGATTTATTCCTCCGAACTTCCTTCGACACCCGGATCGATCAGTCAGGTCAGGGAGGCGTCGAGCCGGTTGCTCTATCTGGCAAAACATCTCTCCATTCCCATCTTTCTCGTCGGTCATGTGACGAAAGAAGGTTTTATCGCAGGGCCAAAGGTTTTGGAACACATGGTCGATACGGTTCTTTATATTGAAGGAGAAACCACTCACGCCTTCCGAATCCTGAGGGCGGTTAAGAACCGTTTTGGCTCCACCAATGAAATTGGGGTCTTTGAGATGAAGGATTCCGGATTGGTGGAAGTAGTCAGCCCCTCTGAATTCTTCCTTTCTGAACGGACCCAGCCCGCCTCCGGGTCAGTCGTCGTGCCCAGCCTGGAGGGTTCAAGGCCTATCTTGATCGAACTTCAGGCCCTGGTCGTTCCCACAAACTTCGGTATGCCACGGAGAACGGCCGAGGGGGTGGATGCGAACCGTGTCTCCCTGCTCGTTGCCGTCATGGAGAAAAGGTTGGGGATTCATCTCAATAGTCAGGACATTTTTCTCAATATCGCCGGCGGAATGAAGGTGGAGGAGCCTGCGGCTGATCTGGGGGTGATCGCCGCCATTGCCTCAAATTTTAGAGATAAGGTGATTGATCCGGAAATGGTGGTCTTCGGAGAAGTGGGGCTGGGAGGAGAGGTGAGAGGCGTCAGCCAATCAGAGGTCAGGGTGAAAGAAGCGTCGAGGTTGGGATTTAAACGATGCCTTATGCCGAAGCAGAATCAAGAAAAGGTGAAGGGAATCAAGGGCATCGAATTGATCGGGGTCAACTCCGTTCAGGAAGTGATGAAAGTGCTGTTTTGATAAGTTTAAAATCACAACCTGCGGCAGGAAGGTAAGGCTTGGAAGAAGCACAGATATTCAAGATGGAAATAGGTTGACCTTTACAGGTTGTCGTTGCGAACGGAGCGAAGCAATCTCATGAGATTGCCAAGTCATCCCGCTAATGCGGGACTCCTTGCAATGACCGCATTCATTGTTCCATTTTGATTTTGTTTCGGATCGGTTCGAAACGGAGACTCCGCCCAATATTCGAGTCTTACGACGCCTTCCATTGAGAGAGTGTCTCATGAAAAAAAGAACCATTGGATTACTTTTATTGCTCTTCATATTATTAGCGTCCTCCCAAGTTTACAGCCAGGAAAAACTCCCGAATCCCGGGGAGTTCTATGATACGTCCATGGCTCTCTATCATAAGGGGAACTGTGGAGAGGCAATCCAGGGCTTTTTAACCATCATCCGGTCTGCCCCGGCCAGCAAATTGGTCTCCTATTCCCGGTACATGATCGGGCTCTGCTATCTCAAAATGGAAAAATATGAAGAGGCCATTCGGCAATTCGAGCTCTACCTCAAAGACTATCCGGAGAGTGACCGCGGGAGAGGAGCCGAGAGAGGGATCCAGATTGCCAAGGACCGGCTGAAGGAAAAAGGGTTCGCGTCGCCCGACTCTTTCCGAGCCGGTCGTGCAAAAACCCTTTCCCGGCGAGAAGAAGGCGAAGAGACGGATTTGTGTTCAGGCCTCCTATTTTGAAGGAAAGACCTTCGAGGAAATCGAGAAGAGGAGTCAGGGCGTTGAAAAGTGCCGGTGTGAATACGATTATTCTCAGGGTCTTTCAGAACAGAGGAGACCGAGTGTATCCATTCGTTACCAGCGGACGTGAAGAGGGGGTCTATTTCAAAACGGATTATGCTCCCGTCGTGGCCGATCTCTTGGGGAAATTAGCTGAGATCGTTCATCGGAATGGACTCGAGATTTTTGCCTGGATGACCACGCGTTATGCCAATTACGGGCTGGAAGGTTCCCCCGGATATGTGTGTACGAAGTACAATTTTGAAACGAAAAAAATGGAAACGGCAAAGGGGTTCAATCTCTTTCACCCCGAAGTGTTGAAACGTCTTGAGAACCTATTCCGCGACTTGGGTCGTACCCCCATTGATGGAATCCTGTTTCAGGATGATCTGATTCTTAGGCATGATGAGGTTTTAGCCCCGAGGCCAACGAAGCCTTTCTGAAAGAATTTGGGTACTCACCCGATCCAGAACTCTTTTATAGCGGACCCGTACAAATCTGACTCCGGGAAATACTATGTCAGGGGTTACACGGATCGCTTCTGGGTTTGGGCAAACTGGAAGAACCGTTGGTTAATGAGCGTGGCCAAACGACTGATGGAGGCTTCCAGAGAAGTAAATCCGAACCTGCAATTTGCCATCAATCTCTATTTTGAATCCGTCCTCAATGACCTGAACGGCGTAGCTTGGTTCTCACAGACGCTCTCAGGAGCGTTGAGAAACAATTTTGACTATTATGCCGTGATGGCCTATCATCGTCAGGCCATGAAAGATCGAAATATCGAAGCGGGAGAGGCCATCGGTTTAATGGCTGAGGCCACCCGAAAAGCAATCGAAGGGGTAGGAGATCCTTCTAAGGTGCTGATGAAGGTTTGGATTCTTGACTGGAAAAATAATGGAGTGGTCCGCAATGACCTCGCTCCGAAAAAAGAGATTGAGGATGCCCTCACTGCGATCTTGAACCGTGGTAAGGTGAGTCTCGCGTTTGTTCCCTATGTCGACCCATTCCCCGTTGAATCGTTCAAAGAGAAGTGGACCAATAAATAAAATTTCAGATTTCAGATTTATGAGTAACCGGTAAGACCTGCCTTCACCGAACTGCTTGTCGAGTAAGTTTATTGCCACGGAAGAATTTCTCCCTGCGAGCAAGAATTCGGAGTTCAACACTCATAACTCACAACTCATAACTGTAATTTGCTAGTGTACTTCTGCCCAGTTTTTTCCCGTATGGATGGAGACCTTGAGCGGGACAGAGAGGTTCATCACGGTTTCCATTTCATTCCGGATCATGGGGATGGCTTTTGGGAGTTCCTCTTCAGGAACCTCGAAGACCAATTCGTCGTGAACCTGCATCATCATCCTGCTGGAGAGACCGAGTTCTTCCATCCGGTTCTGGATGCGGATCATCGAGACCTTGATCACATCTGCAGCTGTCCCCTGGAGAGGCGTATTGACGGCCATCCTCTCTGTCGCCTGCCGGATGGCAACGGTTGGGGAGTGAATGTCCGGTAGATAGCGACGACGATTCAAGAGGGTCGTCACATATCCTTTCTGCCTCGCCTCTTCCAGTGTCTTCTCGGTATAGGTTTGAACTCCTGTATATTTGTTGAAGTATTCATCAATATAAGCCTGGGCGATCTTGGGCTCGATCCCGAGCTGTTGGGAGAGACCATAAGCACTCATCCCATAGAGAATGCCGAAGTTGATCACCTTGGCCTCTCTCCTCATCGCAGGCGTCACCTTCTCCATCGGGGTGCCGAAGATCTCTGAAGCCGTTCGGGCATGAATGTCTTCATCATTTTGGAAGGCCCGGGTGAGCGTTTCGTCCCGGGAGAGGTGGGCGAGAATTCTTAATTCGATCTGGGAGTAGTCGGCGGAGACGATGGACCATCCTTTTTCTGTCACGAAGGCTTGGCGAATCCGGTTTCCCTCCTCGGCGCGGACAGGAATATTCTGAAGATTAGGATCACTCGAGGAGAGCCGTCCTGTGGCCGTCACGGTTTGATTATAAGAAGTATGGATGCGGCCCGTTTTTGGATGAACGAGTTTAGGAAAGGCATCGACATAGGTCGATTTCAGTTTGCTCAGGTTGCGATAACCCAGAATCTCGAGGGGAAGGTCATGGTGGAGAGAGAGTTTGGTCAGCACATCCACGTCCGTGGAGTAGCCGGTCTTTGTTTTCTTAACGACAGGGAGCTTCAGTTTATCAAAGAGGATTTTTCCAAGTTGCTGGGAGGAGTTGATGTTGAAGACCTCGCCCGCTAAACCGTAGATTCGTTCGATCTTCTGCTGAAGCTGGGTTTCGATCTCCTTGGAATACTCCCGGAGAAGATCCAGGTCGATCTTAACTCCGTTGATCTCCATTTTTGCCAAGACCAGGACGAGGGGCATCTCCACCTGGTCAAAGAGATCGGTGAAGCCTTCCTCTTTCAACTTTGGGAAGAGGAGGCGGGAAAGTTGGAACGTGACATCGGCATGCTCACCGCTGTAATCCCGTGCTCTTTCTAATTCAATCTGGTCAAAAGTGACAGCCTTCTGCCCGGTTCCCACTACTTCTCCGTGCTCCGTGACAGATCGGTCCAGATATTCTCGGGCAATCTCACTCAAGGTGTGATTATGTTTCGTTGGGTTGAGGAGGTAGGAAGCGATCATCGTATCCCCCTCTATCCCTTGCAGGTGAATTCCGTATCGCTTGAGAACGATCCATCCGTACTTAATGTTCTGGCCGACCTTCTTCATTCCGCTATCTTCCAAAATAGGTTTCAGCTGTTCCAACACCGAGGGCAGAGGCAACTGCCGGCCCCCCCCCTGATGTCGGTGCCCGACGGGAATGTAGAAGGCCTGATGGGGGGTGTAGGAGAGACTGATTCCCACCAGATCTGCCCACATGGGATAGGGGGATGTGGTTTCAAGATCGAGGGATAGGGATGGGGCTTTTTTCAAATCCTCCAATAAGGCGAGGAGTTCATCCTGATGGGTGACCAGGCGATAGTCCCTGGTGGCGGGCAGAGGACCCTTTTCGTCAAGGAGTTCTTTCAAGAGTTTGGTGAACTCCAACTCCTTAAAGATCTCCCTCAGACTCTTCAAATCAGGAGGGGAAATAGAAAAATCCTTCAGCTGAAAATCGACGGGCACATCGATATGGATCGTTGCCAGTTTTCGACTGAGGCGAGCGAGGTCTCCATGGGTCTTCAGATTCTCTTTCAATTTCTTCTGGGGGATTTCTTCGACGTGGGCCAGAAGATGATCAATGGTTCCGTACGCCTTGATCAATTGGAGCGCCGTCTTTTCTCCAATCCCCGGAATGCCCGGGATGTTGTCAATGGCATCTCCCGCCAGCCCCATCACTTCGACCATCTGTTCAGGAGAAACGCCGAAGCGTTCCATCACTTCTTCTACCCCGAAGGTTTTCTCCTTCATGCCGTCGTAGACCTGAATCCGGTCACTGACCAGCTGAAGGAGGTCTTTGTCACCCGTGACGATCACGACATCGGCCTCAGACTCAAGCCTTTTGGCCACGGTCCCGATGAGATCATCCGCCTCGTATCCGTCCCTCTCCAACAGGGCAATTCGGTATCCTTCGATGATCTTCTTGACGTAAGGAATCTGGGGGGAAAGGCTTTCTGGCATGGCGGGTCGGTTGGCTTTGTATTCTTTGTAGACCTCGCTCCGAAAGGTGGGAGCCTTCGAATCGAAGATCACCGCAAGATAATCCGGCCGATGATCCTTGAGTACCTTGAGGAGCATCTGGACGAAGCCAAATGTCGCATTGGTGGGAAGTCCTTTCGAATTAGAGAGATGACGGATGGCATAGAATGCCCGGTAGAGATAAGAGGAACCGTCAATCAAAAAGAGTCTAGGACGATTTGACATAATAATAATGATAAGCACCAAATCACAAATTCCAAATAACAAACAATTCCCAATGACCTAACCTTAGAGAATCAAACGAACTGGTTTCGGTCATTTGATATTGGTGTTTGGAATTTATTTGGGATTTTGGATTTGGGATTTGGAATTTGAGATAGATCGTTGGGATCATTTCCCTTGCAACCTCAGAGGGTCAGGAGATATTCGCGTGAACTTGATTTCCGCCGGAATTCTTCGCATGGTACATCGCATCATCCGCAGATTTGACGAACCCCTCCAGGTCGAAGGGGTCCCTGAACTCGGAGAGACCAATGCTGACCGTGATCTGATGGGATTTGGCCTGCTCGATGGACGTGCGGATCCGTTCCGCAATGGTCATGGCCCGATCCGCGGAGGCTCCGATCAGGAGGACGGTAAACTCGTCCCCTCCGTAGCGATAACCCGTATCGACGTTCGATCGGATGGAGTTCTTGACGATCTCCCCGACCGTCTTCAGGACCTTATCCCCTTCCAAATGACCATAGAGATCATTGTACTTCTTGAAATTGTCAAGATCGAACATCAAAAGGGAGAGAGAGGTTTTTTGACGCTTTAGACGAGCCAACTCGGCTTCCAACGTTTTGAAGAAATGGCGATGGTTATAAAGTCCGGTTAAATCATCGGTAATCGAGAGCCTTCTGACTTCCTCTTCCAGATCTTCTTTCTCCCGCAGGATTTTGTACTGTTCCACACACTGGTTGACGGTGTGGATCAGGTGCTCATTCTCAAAGGGTTTCGTCAAGAAGTCAAAAGCCCCTTCCTTGAGCGCGTAAATGGCGTTTTCCACGGTTGCAAAGGCCGTCAGCACGATGATGCATTGATGAGGGTGGTTGCTTCGAATTTGTCTCAAAGCCTCGGTGCCGTCCATTCCCGGAAGATTGATATCCATCAAGACCACGTCGGGTCTCTCCTCTTCGACCTTCTTCACCCCTTCCTCACCGGTCGAGGCCACCCGGACGTCGTATCCTTCATAACGGAGGAGCTTTTGGATGATTTCCAAGGTATCGGGGGCGTCATCAACGACGAGGACTTTCCCTTTTATTTCCTTTTCAGGGATGATTGAGCTTTTCATCTTGGTTCTCCCGCAGAGAGCGGAAGGGTAAAATAGAAGGCGGAACCCTTTCCCAGTTGAGACTCCACCCAGATATTTCCGCCTTGTTCTTCAACCAGCCGCTTGGCAATGGCCAGCCCCAAGCCTGTTCCGCCGTATTTGCCGCCTTCCACCTGGTAGAACTCGTCGAAGATCATCTGCAATTTATCTTCCGGGATACCTACCCCCGAATCTTTGATCTCAAAAAGAATCGATCGGTCCTGTCGGGAGGCGAGAACCGAGACCTGGCCTCCGTCGGGAGTGAATTTGAATGCGTTGGAAAGGAGATTAATGAAGATATCATGGAGGGCATTTCTGTCCGCGTAGACGGGGAGGTCCTGTGAAATCCCCACCTGAACAGAAAGATGCTTTTCCACGGGAGTCACCTCGCTGATATATCCTCCGATCACCTCGGCGACCAGAATCGGCTCTCGATTGAAGAAAAGCCGGTTGGATTTCATCCGACTCAAATCCAGCATTTGATCCATTCTCATTTGGATTCGATTGGTATTCCTCTGGATTGTGACGAGGTAGGATTTCAGATTTTCGGGGATCTTCCCTTCTTTCTCGGAAAGGATGAAGTCGATATTGGCCTTGATGGCCGTGAGGGGAGTCTTCAATTCATGGGAGGCGATCCCGATGAATTTCATGTTGTTTTCATCCATTTCCCTTAACTCCCGGGTGACCATTTCCAATTCCCTCTTGGCGTCCTGGAGTTCCCCGATCATCTTCAGGGCCGAAATCTTGGTCGAATCCAGTTCCAAAATGCTCGCCTCCAGCTGCTTCGTTCGTTCCTCTAATTTTCTCTCCAGATCACTTCTGGGTTTTTTCAACGGGTGGGTCATTGGGTTGAAGGCCCTCGCCAGCTCTCCGGTGTACTTAAATCGGCTCGTAAATGCAATAGGGTTCTTCGGCCATGTATTCCCCCGAGAGTTCATAGGCCCGCGCCCGGCAGCCTCCGCAGACTTTTCTGAACTCACACCTTCCGCATTTTCCCCGGTAGCCATCCGTATCGCGAAGATTTTGGAAAACTTCTGATTTCATCCAGATCTCCCGGAACGGCTGTTCTCTTACATTTCCACAGTTCAATTCGAGATAGCCACAGGGTTGAACCTGACCGACATGCGAGATGAAACAGAAAGAGATGCCGCCCAGACATCCCCGGGTCATGGCATCCAATCCATGGGTTTTCGGGGTGACCTTTTTCCCCTCTTTTTTCGCCTGTTGTCGTACGATGCGATAATAGTGAGGAGCACAGGTTGCTTTCAGTTGAAGAGGAACCTTGTCGACCTGATCGTAAAACCAGTGAAGGGTTTTCTCATAATCGAGCGCAGAGATTTCCTGATCTTTGAGCTCCTTTCCCCTCCCCGTCGGGACCAGAAGGAAGATGTGAAGCGCGACGGCCCCCAGACGGACAGCCAAACGGAGGATCTCCGGGATCAGGTGGAGATTGACCTGGGTAATGGTGGTGTTGATCTGGAATTCGACGCCCCCTTTCTTGGCCATCTCGATTCCTCGAAGGGAGCCTTCAAAAGACCCGCTTACTTTTCGAAAGGCATCGTGGGTCTCCGCGGTTGGGCCATCAATACTGATGCTGATCCGCTGAATTCCCGAAGATCTCATCTTCTGTATGATTTCTTCGTTGAACAAGGTCCCGTTTGTTGCCATGACCATTCGGAACCCTTTTCCTGTTCCATAGGAGGCCAGTTCGAAGATATCCGGCCGAAGCAGAGGTTCTCCCCCGGTCAGGATGATGACGGGCTTGCTGAAAGAGGCAATGTCGTCCATCACCCTGAAAACCTCCTGCGTTGAAAGTTCTCCTTCATACGGGCCAAACGCTGCAGAAGCACGACAATGAACACAGGCGAGATTGCAGCTCCGGGTCAACTCCCAGGCAATCATCCTCAAGGGGGGCTCATCCGCTCGGAGTTCGCCGGCCTGCCGGACATTCAGGGAGTTCGGAGTTTTTGGTCTTTTGATCTTTTGTTTTTAACTCATCACTCATCATTACTTTCGACTTTCCAATTTTCGTGGCGAGCCTCTTTGGCAAAATAGGTGAGGATCAAATCCGCGCCCGCTCTTTTGATGGAGGTGAGAGATTCCATCATGACCTGCTCCCCATCCACCCATCCGAGTTGGGAGGCCGCCTTCACCAACGCGAATTCACCGCTGACATTGTAAGCCGCTACAGGTATGTTGAATGCTTGTTTCACTCGATAGATGATATCCAGGTAGGGGAGGGCGGGCTTGACCATGACGATATCGGCGCCTTCTTCAATGTCGAGCCGAACCTCTCTCAGGGCCTCATCTCCATTCGATGGGTCCATTTGGTAGGATTTCCGGTCACCAAACTGGGGTTTCGATTCAGCAGCCACCCGGAAGGGGCCGTAAAAGCTTGAAGCATATTTTGCGGAATAGGCCATGATGGGAATGTCCTCGAATTGATTTTCGTCAAGAATATTCCGGATGGCTCCCACCCTTCCATCCATCATATCAGACGGCGCAACAATATCGGCCCCTGCCCTGGCGTGGGAGAGGGCTTGACGGCCGAGGAGATCGAGTGTTTCGTCGTTCAAAATTCTCCCTCCCTCGACCACACCGCAGTGGCCATGACTGGTATATTCGCAGAGGCAGACATCCGTGATAATGAGAATCCCGTCCACCTTTTCTTTCAGCTGTTTCACAGCCCTTTGAATGATCCCGTTTTCAGCGTAGGCCTCCGACCCCAGTTCATCCTTTTTTTCCGGGATGCCAAAGAGCATGACACCCAAGATCCCCAAGGATTTAGCCTCCTTCACCTGTTTGACCAGGAGATCAACAGAGAACTGAAAATGTCCGGGCATGGAGGAAATGGGTTGTCTTGACCCTTTTCCACCACGGACAAAAAGGGGAAGGATGAGGTTGTCAGGCCGGAGGTGGGTTTCTCGGATGATTTTCCGAAATAGATCGTCTTTTCTTAACCTTCTTAGTCGATACTGGGGAAACTTCATTGGGCCTCCTTTCCCCCGTTAGAAAGCCCCGCTGCCTGCAGCGGGGATGAAGCCTGTTATCTCTAAACGGGGCGAACAGGGTTTAATGCCGCGCGTGGGCCTTCCCGTTAGAGACTATCTATGGGGGTTTCAGTTGATCTTCTTCTTTTTTTACAATATTTTAAGCTAATTGTCTATAAACGGAGTGAACTGGAATATTTTAAAACCACCGGATATCTTATATAATTCTCCCGAGAGGCAACCATGATCATTCGAGGGAAAATTCCGGGGACGAAGTACGCCCTGGACATCGTCGTTGAGAAAGGGACGATCGTCCGGATGGTCCCTTCTCAAACAGGATCTCACTTTGATTTTGGCGGCACGGACCTTTATGCTTGTTCAGGTTTTTTCGATCCCCAGGTGAATGGGTTTGCCGGGGTGGACTTCAATAGTTCCCGTCTCACTCCTGAAGGGCTTCATCGGGCAGCCCTCTCTCTGGCTTCCACCGGGGTCACACGTTTTCTTCCCACCCTCATCACCTCCTCCCATGAGAGGATGCTTTGCCAGTTGAAAATCGTGGCAGGCGCTTTAAGGAAGGACTCTCTTCTCCAAAAAATGTGTCTCGGAATCCACCTCGAAGGACCCTATATTTCTTCTGAAGAGGGACCCCGGGGAGCTCACCTTCGGGAATTTGTTCGGCCGCCCCAATGGGAAGAATTGGAGAAGTTCCAGGAGGCATGCGAAGGCCGGATCAAATGTGTGACGTTAGCGCCGGAGGTGAAAGGAGCTATTCCTTTCATCGAAAAAGCGGTGACCCATGGGATTGTGATTGGCATCGGACACACCCATGCGACGGAAAAGGACCTGGAACAGGCTGTTCAAGCGGGAGCCCGCCTCTCCTGTCACCTCGGAAATGCTCCTTCCGCGCGTCTTCCTCGCTATCGGAATTTAATCGAAAGACAGTTGGTCACGGATCATCTGATGGCGAGTCTCATCGTCGATGGAATTCACCTCCCGCCTGATGTCGTGAAGAACTATGTTTGGGCAAAGGGAATCAATCGAATTGTCCTGACCACCGACGGTATGGCCGGGGCGGGAGCCCCTCCGGGAAGATATACGTTGGGAGACCAAGAGGTGGAGGTGACCCCCGACCGGACAGCCCGGTCCGTAAGCACTTCTCGTCTGGCAGGCTCTACTCTGACCATGGACCGTGCAATCGCCAATGTGATTCTTTTTTCGGGGATTGATCTCGCTTCAGCGATTCGAATGGCGGCAAAAAATGGACAGAAATTGTTTCCGGAAGTGAGAGGAGAAATGATTTCAGGAGCGTCTGCCGATCTGGTGCTGTTCGAATATCAAAAGGACCTGACCATCCGATCCACATGGATCGAAGGAGAGAAGATATTCTAAACATGGGATACGATCGGGCAACCCCGCCGATCATTCGGTTCGTCTTGAAATATCTCATCCCCTTCTTTTTCAAGACCACACTTCAAGCGGCACTCTTTACCAGTCTGTTGTGGGAAGTGTCAAAACAGATCTTTGGATAGGATGTCCTTCACCTTGGGAGATTTTCCGTCCTCCACGGTTCTTTGAGCACTCTCGGCATTTTTTTCTCTGGGTTTACTATGCCTCCGTGATCCTCCTCCTGGGAGGGGAGGTCGCATTCTTGATAGAGAAAAAGAAGACTTGAAGGGTTCACTTCTCCCCTTTGCCCGGGACGGTAGGAGAGCGATAGGGAACCGGGATGAATTCCACCCCCGGGCGCTGCGGTTTGGCTTGAGGATAAAGTTCCATCAATTGATATATTTCATCCGGCATCTGGTCGCTGACCGGAAGCCCCATCGCCTTCGCCTCTTCAAAGTCTATCGGGTAATCGTGTGTCCAACGCCCCTCACTGAACATCATCGCCAATTCTGACGCCTTCTCAGGAGTCTGGTGTTCCAAGAGGAGCCTGTGGATGGTTTGATAGACTTGGGCGATGGCTTTCTTCGCGATATCTCCCTGGATGATCGTATGGTCGTCCCGATTCGGGTTGGGCTGTTCCAGGGCCTTGAGAATGGACGCAGCGGGATAATATCCGGCCTGAGGGCTCCCCAATTGCGGGTCAACAGGGCCCAAGACAGCATCGGGATCCATCACAATTTCATCCGCAGCAAGAGCGATCATCGTCCCGCCTGACATCGCGTAGTGGGGGACAAAGACCGTGACTTTTCCCGGGTGACGTTTCAGGGCCGAGGCGATTTGTTCGGAGGCCAGGACCAGTCCTCCGGGCGTATGCAGGACGAGGTCGATCGGCATATCGATGGGCGTCATGCGAATCGCTCGAAGGAGATGCTCCGAGTCTTCAATGTCAATGGAGCGGGCGATGGGAAAACCGAGAAAGCTCATGGTTTCCTGTCGATGGATCATCGTGATGACCCGGGACTGGCGGTATTTTTCTAAGTTTCGCATCATCCCCATGCGTTTGGCGGCTAGCAGGCGTTTCTGCAACAAGGGGATGAAGATCTGGATCAAGATAATGATCCACAGGATATTCAGGATGTTACTCATCATTTCACCTCCACGTGTCGTCGCTCATCAGCAGGGATAGAACGGTTTAACGAAGATTATATCCACAAATATGGATTTTGCAAATGGTGTTTATCCTGACCGGAACGTGCCCCGTCCCGCCAAAGCGGGATAGGCGGGGTCAAGGGGCACAATAAGAATAAAACTTCCTTTCCGGGAAGCCCCGCCCCGTGGGCGGGAGCTTCACAAATGAATAGACAGACGGAAGACTTTGGGGTAATATTTTTTTGAAGTTCGCAAAGGCCAATTCTTTTTTTCAGAAGGGTGGAGGAAAAAACGTGGCTCAGGAAATAAGACGAAAGACGAAAATTGTCTGTACCATCGGCCCGGCGAGCGATTCGCCCCAGCTCCTGGAAGCCCTGATCCAAGCCGGGATGAATGTGGCACGGCTCAATTTTTCCCATGGAACCCATGAAGAGCATCTCAGAAAGATCAAGACGATTCGTCAAATCGCTGACCGATTGAGACAGCCGGTGGCTATCCTTCAAGATCTGGGGGGTCCCAAAATTAGGGTGGGCAAGGTAAGAGAGGGCGGGGTGGAATTGAGGCAGGGGGAAGATTTTTTTCTGACCAATCAGGAGAGGATGGGTGACGAGAAAGGGGCCTTTGTAAACTATGCTCCTCTCCCGGAGGAGGTAAGGCCCGGAGACGCGATTCTCCTTTCAGACGGGACCATCGAGCTTCAGGTGTTGAATAGCGACGGGCAAAAGATTCGGTGTCGTGTCCTGGTCGGAGGTCTGCTTACCTCACACAAGGGAGTCAACTTCCCCACGCGGTCGATTCTTGCTTCGGCATTCACGGAAAAGGATCAACAAGACCTTCTCTTCGGTATTCAGCACGGCGTGGATTTAATCGGTCTTTCCTACGTGAAAGGGGCTGCCGACATCCGAGGGGTGAAGGGATTCTTGGAAAAGGAGTCGGCCCATATTCCTGTCATTGCGAAGATCGAGCGGAAAGAAGCCCTGGAGCATATTGACGAGATCTTGCAGGCTTCAGACGGAGTGATGGTTGCACGAGGAGATTTGGGGGTAGAGACTCCTCTTGAAAAAATCCCCAATGTCCAGAAAATGTTGATTCGGAAAGCCAATGATTCAGCAAAACCGGTGATCACGGCCACGCAGATGCTTCGTTCGATGGTTGACCATACCCAACCTACCCGGGCGGAGGTCACGGATGTCGTCAATGCCATTTATGACGGGACGGATGCCGTGATGCTCTCCGAAGAGACGGCCAGCGGCCAGTTTCCTGTCGAAGCTTTTCAAATGATGGCGAAGATCGCCCGGTCGGCAGAAGAGGAATTCCCTCATTCTCTTTTTTGGGGAAGAGAGACGGATGAAAGGATGAATGTCCAAAGGGCGATGACCTCTGCCGCTTCTTTGCTGGCTGAGCAAGTGGGCGCGAAGGTCATTGTCACCCCAACGGAGTCTGGAAGCACCGCACGCTGGGTATCGAAGCCTCGACCTCGTCAACCCATTCTTGCATTGAGCCGGCACAGGTCGACTCTCAGGGAACTCAATCTCTGCTGGGGAGTCACCCCTGTTCTTGTTCCCGACTGGAAGGATACGGATGAGATGTTGGAGAGGTCGAAGAGGATTCCACAAGAATTGGGGATGGCGTCAAAAGGAGAGAGGATTGTCATCATCGCTGGAGTTCCCATCAGCCAGCCGGGAACCACGAATCTCATCAAAGTCGAGACTGTGGAGTAAGTGACCTGCCTCGAACCGGTCAATGATCCAAGCCTTCTCCTGCCCACCCCCGGTTCTTCCTTGCCCGCCATAGGGGTGGATCCCTGAAGAGGTTTTTTATTGATGTAGAAAAGCCCCGTCCAATGGACGAGGCTTTTAAAGTGACGGGACAATCTTCCCGAGTCTATTTCTGGCGGGAGCGACGGGGCTTGAACCCGCAACCTCCGACGTGACAGGCCGGCGCTCTAACCAATTGAACTACGCCCCCAAAACTCAACACGATCACTTGCGTCGCCTTCGGCGACATGAATATAAGAATATCAGAAGAGAAGAGATAAATCAAGATTGAAGTTTTTCTTGCCGCCCCGGTTTTTCCTTGCCCGCCACGAAGTAAGTCCCCTCCGAGGCTTCATCAGGGGAACGTTGAGGTAAACGGGATCAAAGCCCTCAATGACATTCACCCCACTCTCCCTCCTTGAGGAGGGCTAATTCTCCCCTAATAACTTGGAGAGTCAGGGTTGATTTGACTCCCAAAATCGGATAGATTAGCAGGAATGAATAAAGTTGCTTGCCTTTTTTGTCTCCATAATCATCAGCCTGTGGGAAATTTCCTCCACGTCCTTGAGAATGCGTATGAAAAAGCCTATCTTCCTTTCATCGAAGTCCTCAAGAAATATCCGTTCATGAAGATCTCCATTCACTATACCGGAGTCCTCTGGGATTTTTTTAAAGATCGTCACCCGGAATTCATAGAAACTCTAAAGGAGTTGGTCAGAAAAGGACAGTTAGAGATGATGACGGGGGGGTATTATGAGCCGATTCTCGCGGTCATCCCCGATGCGGATAAAGTTGGGCAGATCAAAAGGCTGACGCAAAAGATTCAGGAAGAAATAGGAGTCACTCCTCAAGGAATGTGGCTGGCAGAAAGAGTCTGGGAGCCCCAGCTTCCGAAGTATTTAGTAGAAGCGGGTGTGGAGTATATTAGCATCGATGACTATCACTTTAAGAAATCCGGACTGAGGGAAGAGGATTTACATGGCTATTATCTCACAGAGGAGGATGGAAAGTATCTAAAGGTTTTCCCGGGGAGCGAGACCCTGCGGTACATCATTCCTTTCCATCCACCGGAAGAAACTCTGGGATACCTCTCACCGCTTCGAGGGTCCTCTCGCGCAGCTATTTTTGCCGATGATGGCGAGAAATTCGGGATCTGGCCTTACACGTACCATTCAGTCTATGAAGAGGGTTGGTTAGAGCGTTTCTTCAAATTGATCGGGGAAAATCTGGATTGGATTGAACCCATGTCCCTCGGAGCCTATGCCGATCGCGAGAAACCTCTCGGAATAATCTATCTCCCCTGTTCCTCTTATATGGAAATGGATGAGTGGAGTCTCCCCACAGAGGCTATGGTGGAATATGGAAAGGTTGTTGAGAGATTGAAGGGGGGAACCGAGGGGGAGAAGGTCAGGAGATTTATCAAAGGAGGATTCTGGAGAAACTTCTTCGCCAAATATCCTGAATCGAACGATCTGCACAAAAGGGTCCTCCATCTTCGAGAAAAGATAGCAAATGCGAAAAAGAGGCCTGCTTCCAAAGACCAGGACCCCCTTCTTTATCTCCATCAAGCCCAGTGCAACGATGCCTATTGGCATGGGGTGTTCGGAGGCCTCTACCTTCCTCATCTTCGCCATGCCCTTTATGAAAACTTGATCAAGGGAGAAACTCTCCATGATCAACAGATGCATCGGGAAAAAGATTGGATCGACCTGGAGAAGCTGGATTTCAACGGAGATGGGGATGAGGAAGTCATTCTAAAGAGTCCGGAGATGGTTCTCCTTTTCAGTAGCCGTGGGGGAAGCCTTTTAGAAATGGATGACCGGTCAAAGGCCTTCAATATCCTTGGGACCCTTACTCGAAGGAAAGAGGGCTATCATCACAACTTATTGGAATCCCGGGAACAAGCGTCGAGGGATGAAGCACCCACAACCAAAACAAAAACCATCCATGAGATTTTTCATTCGAAGGAGGAGGGTTTAGATCAATATCTCCATTTCGATGGATATCGAAGGGTTTCCTTCTTGGATCATTTCATCGCGGAGCCGATGCATTTTGAATCCTTTCGAAGATGCCAATATCAAGAGGAAGGGGATTTTATTCAGGAGCCCTACGAGATCAATGTAGGGGAGAAGGGAAAATGGCAGGGAGTCCTTTTCTCTCGATCGGGGGGCCTTCGCAAGGATGGGGGAAAAGACCCGATGAGGATAGAAAAAAGCTTTTCCCTTTTGCCTGGTCAAAAAACAGTCCAGGCAGCTTACCGAATTACTTTTGGAGGGGAGAAGAGAAGAACGAACTTCGGCATCGAATTCAATATTAATCTCTTAGCGGGAGACGCACCGGATCGGTACTACAACATACCGGGACATCCGCTCGAAGATCGAAGACTGGCAAGCATCGGTGAATTGGGGAATGTTTCAGAGATTCAATTGGTTGACGAATGGGTAGGGATGAAGGCCGTCCTGAAGATGGACAGAAACTGTAATCTCTGGCGTTTTCCCATAGAGACCGTTTCGCTCTCGGAGAGCGGATTCGAGAGGATTTTCCAGGGTTCATGCCTGCTCCTTTACTGGCCGTTGGATTTGGAGCCTGGAGGAGAATTTGGGGTCACTATCGAGTTAGGTACTAGGAATATATCATCCCCCTAAATCCCCCTTTAGAAAAAGGGGAAGATACCTCTTCCCTTTAGCAAAGGGGGGTTGGGAGGGATTCTTAAAGGAGGAAATGATATGGAAAAAAAGGAGAAATCTTTAGAGAAGTTGACCGCTAAGGAGTTGAGGGAGATGGCTCTCGGATTATCCGGAATCGAGGGCGTCCACGCGATGAAGAAAGAGGAGTTGATTACAGCCATTCGCGCAGCCAAAGGCATCACGGAGCCGGAGCCGAAGAAAGAGAAAAAGGCATTTGTTAAGAAGGAGAAAGTGGTTCTGACCGTGGCCCAGTTGAAACAGAAGGTGAGGGAACTGAGAGCCAAGAGAGAGGAACTCACCCAGCAGAAAGATTCAAAGATGGCTGAGATTCTGAGAAGACGGATCAGCCGGCTGAAGAAGAGGACACGGCGAGCGGCCTAACCGAAAAAATGGAGTGATGGAGTGTTGGAATAATGGAATATTGAGAAGAACCAGGAATAATCTCCGAAACTGCTCGAAATCTATTATTCGATTGTTCCAATATCCATTATTGTTTGTTGTTGCCGTTCCATCACTCCAGTACTCCATTCTTCCATTATTCCAGGGTTGTTGGATATGCCCAAAGTCTCCGTTATTATCCCCACCTACAATCGTCTCCCGATGCTGAAAGAGGCGGTGGATTCAGTCCTGGCTCAAGATTTTGAAGATGTCGAGCTGATCGTTGTCGATGACGGGTCCACCGATGGGACGGCAGAGGAAATAAAGCGATACGGAGGAAGAGTCAAGCTGCTTCAACATTCCGTGAACAAAGGGGTGAGCGCTGCCAGAAACAAGGGGATCCTTCAGTCGAGAGGCAAGTATATCGCCTTTCTGGATTCGGATGATCTTTGGGTGAAGGGAAAACTGAAGATTCAGGTGACATTCCTGGATGACAACCCTCATTATCCCCTGTGCTATACCGATGAGATCTGGATTCGAAAGGGGAAGAGAGTTAACCCGATGCTCAAGCATGCGAAATATTCGGGGTGGATCTTTGAAAAGTGCCTTCCTCTCTGTATCCTCAGCCCCTCTTCCGTCATGATAAAGAGAACACTATTTTCCAAGGTTGGTCTCTTCGATGAAGCCCTTCCGGTGTGCGAGGATTATGATTTCTGGCTTAGGATCTCTGCCAGGTTTCCCATCTTCTTTATCAATCGCAAACTCATCATCAAGCGGGGAGGGCATCCTGACCAGCTCTCCCAGAGATCGTGGGGAAATGACCGCTACCGGGTGATCGCTCTGGAAAAACTTTTGACGGAACCCTATATTGGATCGGAAGAAAGAGAGATGATTCTTAAGGAGATGAAGAAAAAATGCTCTGTTCTTTATAAAGGTTTTCTAAAAAGAGGGAACGAGATGGAGGCAAGACGGTATCAGGAAATCATGAACCGATATGGAATAGACATATAATCCCTTCGAAATGTCAAATGTCAAAGTTCGCACGAAGTGATGAACCGAAGGTGAATCAATTTCAAATGAAGTCCAAAGCTCAAATCTCGAAATTGCTTCGGATTTGGGATTTGACATTCCTTTGGCATTTGTGTTTTGACAGTTGACATTTCTTTTTCGCCTAATGAGATGATTACTTATGAAACCAATTCAAAACATACCCCTTCAACAAATTGATTTATCGGATGATACCTTTTCGGTCAATTATTTGCCCGATGTCCAAAAACTTCGATCTTCGATAGAAGAAATGGGATTAATCCAGCCTGTGCTTTTGAAGAAGAAGTTGGATGGATACCAGATCGTCTGCGGGTTCAGAAGAATTTCTGTGATGAAGGAACTGGGAAAGTCGGAGATTGAGTCGAAAGTGTTTGAGGAAGAAGAGAGGGATGAATTCCAGTTTTTTTCTCTCTCCTTGCATGAGAATCTGACGACCCGGGGATTCAATGCCATTGAAAAGGCCATCGCTCTGGACAAATGGGTTCATCGTTTTCAAATTGATCGCGCCGCGGTCATCAAGACCTTCCTGCCTCTCTTTTCTCTCGAGCCCAATGAAAAGATTTTGAACACCTACCTCTCCCTCGCTCGGATGGAGGATGAAATCAAAACGTATGTATTAAAAGAGGAGGTTTCGCGTACCAACATACGAAGACTGTCCACTCTGACTCCCGATGATCGAATGGCGGTCCTTTCCCTGATCTCTCCGCTCAAATTGGGTGAGAACCGCTTGAGAGAGGTCCTTACTCTTTTGGAAGAAATCTCAAAAAGAAATCAATGTAAAGAAAAGGATATTGTTCAGCGGTCGGAAATACAGGCCGTCCTTTCTCAAAAAGAACTCACCCCCTCTCAGAAAACGGAGCGTATCAAAAAGGTTTTCACGGACCTCCGCTACCCAAAGTTGAATCAACTGGAGAAAGCGTTTGAGAAAAAAAGAAAAGACTTAAATTTACCTTCCAATATCTCGCTTCACCATCCCCCCTTTTTCGAGGGGAAGAGATTGAAGGTCGAATTTCAATTCGAAACGATGGAAGAATACCGGTTCACCGTTTCTTCCCTGTCGCTCCTTGCTGATAAGAATGAGTTTGGGGAGATGCTTGAGGATAAACACCAAAACACAAGCACCCATTAGGATAGAGCATCGTGTCAAAAATAGGTCGATAGGGTTGTTAGGCCGTTCCTATGATTAGGTGGGTAGCGCCCCCATTGGATGGAGGCGAATTATGAGAATTCATGAACTTCCGATTTCGATAAACAGCACAAAGTTTATGGGGGTGACCATGATTGATCGTTTGGCTGTTTTTACCAAGAGCATTGAGGTAAAGAACCCAGGGCCAAAAATACCCACACCTGAGGAGCTGTCAGGAGAACTAGAATGGAGGTTAGACGGCAGCTTTTCGAGCAGCTTTACGGATCTAGAAGAAGGCACCTACGAAATAGCATTTCACGGGAAGGGATGGATAGGGGAAATTCTTGTGCAGAATTTCATCATGTATGGAGTCCTGGAGTTCGACCGTTCTCTTAAGTTCGTCCGTATCAAAGGCTTCCTGTTCAGAAGACAGATGGTATCCTTTCTCCTGATAATCTTGGCGTTGGTCGCCCTTCTTTTTGTTTCCGGATTTTCCAATGAGGCAATCGGAATCGTTTTGTTTGTTGCTTTGTATTTTCTCGGTATTTATTGGGTTGAGTCTCGGCGTTATTCTAATATCGTAGGGATTGCAGCTCAGCGGTGGGAACAGCGAGGTTCGGCATAGAACGATGCTCTGTTGGGTGGAAACGGGAACGCCAGTTTGTAATGGATCTGGCGACTTACGGTCTCGATCCGAATGGCGACATCTCCGTGACGATCCCCCACTCATTGGAACCGGAACTTCCCGGCGGTTGAAGTGAAGCGTGGAAGATTTCCCGCAATTTTTCGGAAAGAGATGCTCCTCAATCAGATTGAAAGAATTTATCTCGATGAAAAGGCTGAAAAAGATTCGGTCTCAGAAACCGTTCTTAAAGCCTTGCCGAATATTCCCGTAGAAACCGTTCAGGATAAGCGGTCTCTCATCAAACATTTTTCTTCTATGCCCGATTCGATCGGGGTCGGGAAAAAACATCTTCTCATCACTCATTTTTACGGAAGACGGTTGAAGCCCTGCCCAGGGACCTCCAACCATATCTGCTGCGGGTACTATGTCATCAACGCTGTTACCAATTGCCCGATGGACTGCTCTTACTGTGTCCTTCAAGGATATCTGAATAACCCGTTTCTCACCCTCTATACCAACTGGGATGACCTTCTTGAAGAAATAAATAGCTTCCTTTCGATCGACCGCCATTCCCTCATTCGGTTGGGAACGGGGGAACTCTCCGACAGCCTGGCCCTGGAATCCATTTTTCCATTCTCGCAGTTCCTCATTCCATTTTTTGCGGAGAGTCATAATGGCATTCTGGAGCTAAAGACGAAATCAGCGAATGTCGATCCTGTTCTTAAGATGGACCATCGAGGGAAAACAGTCATCTCCTGGTCGCTCAATTCCCCTAAAACGGTCGAAAGGGAGGAGAGAGGGACTGCTTCATTGGATGAGAGGATCGCTGCAGCGAGAAAATGCCAGGAGAAGGGTTACCCATTGGGATTTCATTTTGACCCGCTTATCTACTATGAGGGCTGGGAGAAGGGATATGAGGAAACCATCCATCAACTTTTCAAACAGATCGATCCCAAAAGGGTCGTGTGGATCAGCCTGGGAGGGTTTCGTTACCCGCCTGACCTCAAAGCCATAGCACAGGAACGTTTTCCAAAAACTGAAGTCTTTCTGGGAGAGTTATTTCCGGGAAGAGATGCCAAGTTCCGATATCTGAGAGAGATTCGAATGGAGATGTATCAGAAGATGGTAGGATGGTTGAAGGAGGTGGATCCCAATCTTTTTGTTTACCTGTGCATGGAGAGTAAGGAGGTTTGGGACAAAGTTTTTGGATGGGCCCCCGAGAACAGTGGTCATTTGAATCGGATGTTTGAAGAGAGGGTGAGGGAGTTTTTAGGAAGATGAAGGGAAGAAAACAGATTCGATTGAAGGATTACGATTATTCAAAAAGCGGGTACTATTTTGTCACGATTTGCACCCGATATAGAGAGGAATGGTTTGGAAAGGTAAAGAGCGGAATAACGCATTTGAGTAAGTTTGGGGAATTTGCAAAAAATTTCTGGAGTGAGATTCCCGAACATTTTGAGGATGTTGAAATGGATGAGTTTTCGATAATGCCTAACCATGCCCATGGTATCTTGATTATTGAAAGAAATATGGTAGGGGACGCATATATGCGTCCCCATCAGGGGAATGCATTTATGCATTCCCTACAAGATAAAACAAAAATGTTATTGTCCAAGGTAATCCAACAATATAAAGCATCCGTCACACACAAAATCAATAATTTGCAAAATGATTTTCATTTCCAATGGCAGAGATCATTTTATGACCATGTCATACGAAATGAGAATGAATTATCCAGAATCAGGCAGTACATCCAAAACAATCCCTTGAAATGGGATTTAGATAGGGAAAACCCATTGTCCAAGAACTTTGATTTAGAGCATGGCCGTTATTGGAAAGAAATCTATGATTCAATGTAGGGGTGAATCCCAGATTGCCCCTGTAACAGGAGGATGAGACAATGAAACTGAAAGGTAAAGTTGCACTGGTCACAGGGTCTTCCCGCGGATTGGGGAAAGACATCGCCAAAGGGTTTGCGAAAGAAGGAGCGGACATCATCATCAACGGCAGAAACCTGGAGAAAGCCAAACCCGTGGCAAAAGAAATTGAAGATTTGGGTGTGAGAACAATAGCTATGGGCGCCGACGTTTCTTCCTCTCAGGATGTCAACAGAATGGCGGATGAAGCCGTCAACGCGTTCGGGAGAATCGATATCCTTGTGAATAACGCCGGGGTCAATCCTTTCATTTTGGAGGCTGAGAAGATTAAGGAGGAAGGCTGGGATCAGGTGCTGGACGTGAATTTAAAGGGCGTATTCCTCTGTTGTCAGGCCGTTGGGAAAAAAATGATCCAGCAAGGAGGTGGGAGGATCATCAATATTTCGTCAACGGCAGGAATTATTGGCGAACAGGGTTTCTTGCCCTATTGCGTCAGCAAGGCTGGCGTCATGACGCTCACCCGAATCCTTGCCTATGAATGGAGCCGGTACAACATCCTGGTGAACGCCATTGCTCCGGGATTGATTGCAGGAGGGATGAATACGCCAATCCTCAATAAAGAGATTTTGGTCTCTGGTTTAACACAGCAGGTTCCTTTAAAAAGATTTGGAAAACCGGAGGAGATCGTAAATACGGTTCTATTCTTAGCCTCTGAGGAGTCCGGTTACATTAATGGAACGACGATTGTCGCAGATGGGGGGGCGACGGGTTATCACCCCATGGGCTTTCTCGATCTGATTGCGGAGATGAAGAAGAAATCCTAACAGGTTGCTGAAAAATGGCCATCTGCTTCGTTTCCCTCATCCTTCGTCGTTGCAGCGTACAGCCAAGTACGCCTCACTCCTCAGGATTTCGGGAGCCTTGCATCTGGCCCTTTTTGAGCAACCTGGGAAACATGGCTTTTTGGGCAATCTCCTAAACCATCAGGTATTTCTTTTTTGTTTCTTCATCTGCCTCAAAATCGGCCACCGTCCCGCCAAAGCGGATACGCCCATTATCGATCACGTAAACCCGATTGCTCAATTTCAGGGCTGACTTTACATTCTGTTCTGAGAGGAGAATGCTGATTTCGGCCTGTTTGAGCTTCAGGATCTGTTGCTCAAGATCCCTTACGATCAGCGGGGCCAGACCTTCTGTCGGCTCATCCAGCAGGAGCAGTTCCGGGCTGTTCATCAATGCTCTCCCGATCGTCAGCATCTGCTGCTCACCGCCACTCAGATTTCCTGCCCGGCGCGACTTGATTTCAGCCAGTGCCGGGAAAAGGTCGTAGACGCGTTCTCGGGTCCACTCGTTGTTCCGGCTGAACGGGATTTCCAGGTTATCATCGACCGTGAGGTCGGCAAAGACACGCCTGTCGTCGGGTACGTAGGCGATCCCCTTGCGGACGAGCAGAAACGGCTTCGTTCCCGTAATCTCCTGTCCCTTGAAAATGACCGCTCCCTGTTTGGGAGGGGTGAGCCCCATGATGCTTCTCATGGTCGTGCTTTTCCCCGCCCCGTTTCTGCCGAGCAGGCCCACGACCTCGCCCTTTGCGACCGTGAGGGAGACATCAAAGAGGATGTGGCTGAGACCGTAATAGGTGTGGATCTTATCTACACTGAGCATACGTCACCCCCTCCCAGGTAAGCGTCCTGCACCTGCTGGTTGCACCGCACCTCGTCCGGCGGCCCCTGAAGGATCGTCGAACCCCGCACCATCACCATGATTCGTCGGGCGATGGCAAAGACCAGCTCCATGTCGTGCTCGCAGAAGAGGATGGTCAGTCCCAGGTTCTGTGATAGCCGTTTGATGAGGTCGATGCACCGGGCCGTCTCTTCAGGGGACATCCCTGCGGTCGGCTCGTCCAGGATGAGGAGCTCAGGCTTCCCGCCAAGGCGATGGCGATCTCGAGAACTTTCTGGTCTCCATGGGAGAGGGCACCGCAGACGTGATCTTTCTTCTTGATCAGGCCGACGCTTTCGAGGATCTCGCATGTTTCTTCGTCGACAAACTCTCGCGAAGGTGTAAACCAATGGTAGGTTTTCCCCTGTTGGGAAAGGACGGAAATCCGCACATTCTCGAAGACCGTCAGCCGGGAAAAGATGTTGACCACCTGGAAAGATCTTGTGATCCCTTTCTTGCAGGTCTTGTGAGCCGGAAGTCCGGTGATCTCTTCCCCCTTGAAAATGACCTGGCCTTCATCCGGCTTCAGTATTCCGGTCATCAGATTGAAGAGGGTGGTCTTCCCGGCCCCGTTCGGACCGATGACAGCCACGATTTCACCCTTGGCCACGTCAAGGGTTGCCTTGTTTACCGCCATAAAACCGCCAAAGGATTTGCTGTAGCCCCTGACCTCTAGCATAAGCCGCTAGCTCCTGTCTTCTGCCGAAGCACGCTCTTTTCCAGATTTCAAACACTTTGCCCAGGACCCCCTCTGGCAGGAAAAGAATGACAAACATGAGGACAATGCCGAGAACCAATGTCCAGTAATCGGTATACCCACTGACAAAGGTGCGCAGCATGACGATGATGGCCGCCCCCAGCATGGGCCCGAGAAAGGTAAACCAGCCGCCCAGGAGGGCCATGATCGTGATCTCCAGCGAGAGGGTCCAGAACATCATATCGGGGAAGACCGAATTGTCGACCACGACAAAAAGAACGCCGGCAACGCCTGCAAAGAAACCGGCCATCACGAGGGCAGTCAGTTGGTGGCGTCTGACGTTGACGCCGATCGCCTGACTTCGTACAGCGTTGTCCCGGATTCCCTGAAGCGTGCTCCCGAAGGGCGAATGGAGTATCCGATACATGAAAAACATGGCGAGACCCGCCACGATCATCGTGAAGTAGTAAGCACCCTTGGAGGATTCGATGATCGCGGGAACGGAAATCCCATGGATACCGTCATCCCCGCCGGTAAAACTGTACCATCGGTAGACGATCGCCCAGACCAGCGACCCCAGAGAGATCTGAAGCATCCCGAAGTAGAGCTTCGACAGGCGAATGCAGATGATGCCCATGACCAGGCTGAGGGCAGCGGCCACCAGAGGCGCGACGATAAAGGCAAGCCATGGATTGTAACCGAGCTTTGTGATCATCACGGCAGCGGCGTACGCCCCGACCCCGTAGAAAACCGCATGGTGAAACTGATAGATACCCCCGAAACCCAGTGCAAAGTTGAGACTCGTCGCGAGCAATCCCATCGTCACGATCAGGGCGGTCAAATAGGTATAAAATCGCGGAAGGCCGAAGGGAAGGAAAGCCAGTATGGCTGCAAACAGAAGCAGGATGATGATCGATTTCTTTCCGCCCACTATCCCATACTCCTTTTCACCAGGTAGACCTCAACAGCCCGGTGGGTCTGAAACTAAGAACCACGATCACGGCTGCGTACGGAAAGACGATGCCAAACTGAGGCCAGATGAGAATCCCCAGGGACTGGGTCAGACCGAAAATAAGTGAACCGAGCAGAGCCCCCCAGATATTGCCCAGCCCGCCGATGATCACGATGAGGAAGGCTTCCATGATCAGGGTGTGGTCCATGCCCAAAACTACATTGACAATGGGGGCAACGAGTGCGCCGCCAAGGCCTGCGAGGAAACAGCCGATGACAAAGACGATACAGAAGACAAGACTCACATTGATTCCTACTGCCCCGACCATTTCTCTATCCACGGCTGCCGCTCTCGAAATCTTACCCATTTTTGTTTTGTTGACGATGAGCCAGAGCACGATCGCGACAAGGGGGCCCATCAGCAGGAGAAAAAAGTTGTAGATGGGGAAGGGCAGGCCAAAGATGGGAATCGATCCCTGAAAAAAACTGGGCATGGAAACAGACCTGTATTCCGCGCCCCACACCATCTTGACCAGGTCCCCGAAGACCAGACTGAAGGAGAAGGTGAGCAGGAAGAGCATGATGTGTTCTCTTTCATACAGCCGGCTGAAGATGCCGCGCTCAATGATGAAACTGACGAGCGGCCACGCCAAGGGGCGCCAGAACAATGGCCATCCAGTAACCGGTGATACCCCCACCGAACACCCTGGAAACGGTGTAGGCCATGAAAGCCCCGATCATGTAAAGGGAACCGTGGGCAATGTTGGGAATTCTCAACACGCCAAGAATGAGGCTGAGACCGGAGGCGACGATAAAAAGGATGACGGTTCTGCTCAAGCCCAAGAGTATCTGGCAGAGCACCCCTGGTGAGCAAAAGGCCGAGATGAAATCCAAAGTCAATCTCCTTATGAAGGTATGCCCGGTAGGTCCCCGTCGAAGCGGGTGCCTGCCGGGCATGCAAGGTCATGTTTCTTAGGCAAACCTTATTTTCTGACCTTCATGATCTCATCACAGGTTGGTAAGTAATCCTTGCCAGCGATCGTCATAATGTTGTCTGCAATGAGGTAATCGTATTGAGGAGTGGCCTTGGTCACACCGAAGAACATCGGTAGCATGAGTTGGTGATCGCATTTCCGCATCTCCAGCTTGCCGACAGGGCTGTCCACGAAGAGGCCTTCCATGGCAGTGATGAACTTCTCTTTGTCAACCTTACCCGCCTTCTGATAGGCCTTGGCTATCAGCTGGGCCGCCGCATAACCGTAAAGGGCTCCAACCTTGGGAGGCCTGTTATACATTTTTCTAAACTCCTCCACAAAGGCTTTGTTTTCTGGAGTCTCGGGATAGTAGTACAGGTAGTTCACAGTGCCCCATACGCCTTCCGGGGCGTCTTTCCCGAGGGCCTGCAAATTTGATAACTCAATGGAGGTATGCAGAACGATTGCGAGCTGTTTGGCAATGTCCATGGCCTTAGCGAGTTTTAAGAAGTTCGCGTTTCCTGACCCGCCTGTTCCCATAAGCAAACAATCAGGCTTTGCCTGAAGGATGGGTGCGACGTAGGGTGCAATATCGGCTTCACCAACTTTCCACCATGTCTGACCGAGGAGCTGAGCTGTGGGCTTCATCGCCTTGATGTATCTCCAGGCTGCATCGTTGACAGCGTGACCGTATTCGTAGTCCTCGCCTGCCATCCAGAACTTTGTATAAGGCTTCTTGGCAATCCCGAAAGCAGTGGCCTTACCGATCATTCTCGTATTTTCAGCGACGCCGAAAACGTAGCGGTGTCCCATTTCCCCTGTGATCTTTTCGCTCTTGGCGAATGTGCAGAAGAAAGGGATCTTCTCCTTCTTGGCGAAGTCGGATACGGCGAGTGTTGTGGCGCTATTGATCGTCCCTGCGAGGATGTCGACCTCCTCCTTCATCACCAGTTCCTTGGCCATGGCCAGACCGGTGGCGGGATTAAACTTCTCGTCCCGGGTCGTATATTCGATCTTTTTCCCCAAGACGCCACCCTTCGCATTGATGGTTTCGATGGCCATTTTAAACGCATCGACCACGTCGAAGGTGTATATGGATGGCGGTCCGCTGTAGGTGTCTACAAACCCCACTTTGATTGTGTTCGCTCCATACGAGAAAGACACACCTAAGAACCCCAACAAAACAACACCCAATCCTACGATCATTGCCCTTTTCATAACAGCCTCCTTTCCTGTGGCATCTTTTAGCAAGGTTTTGAAAAGCCTTTTTTGACCCGTCACTCACAAGACTTCTATCACAACCATTTATTTTGTCAACAAAAAATCTTGGTGAGAATCCCGCTTACAGTGCAATCCTTTTTCACTCAATAATTCAGACTCATCTTAATGGTTGCAAAAGCGGATTGGCTCAGGTCCTCGGTTCTGGTGATCTTGCCGGATGCGGGTGGAGTAACCTTTCCAATCACCGTCAAAGACTCCCCTTACCACCGTCTGTTTCTCTTCTCATACAAGGCTTCGAATCTCAACGCCTTTTCCAAACCGTGATTAGAAAGAATCAGATTGACAAATCGTTTGGTATGGTGCATTCTGTCGGGATAACATCGGAACTTCCAAAATATCGAAAGGAGGGGGTTTTGTATGAAGAAGATGAATCGTCGGACTTTTCTTAAGGTTTCTGCAGCAGCGGGGGCTGCCACCGCGGTCTCCGGGTTTCCAGCCATCTTACGCTCCCAGGCTCCAGAGATCAAGATCGGGTCGATCCAGCCGGTCACAGGAGTGATCTCCGATATCGGGATTTCGATGAGGAGGGGAAATCAGTTGGCGGTGGACGATATCAATGCCCAGGGCGGCATCAAATCGATGGGTGGGGCGAAACTGAAACTCTTGCTGGCGGATACCGAGGCAAAAGAAGAGGTGGCCCGCTCGGAGGCGGAACGGTTGATCAAAGAAGGCGCGGTCTGTCTGGTCGGCCCATTTCTCAGCGGGACTGCCATGACCATCGCCACGCTCTGCGAGCAAAGAGGGGTCCCCTTTGTGATGGATGTGGCGGCGGCCGACGATATTACCCAGAAGGGCTTTAAGTATACCTTCAGGTGTTTCGCCACTTCCACCAACTTCGCCAACAATATGCTTTTCTACATGAGCCAGATCATGAAGGAGAAGAACATCAGCAGGATCAAAGGGGTTGTGACCAACACGGGAGATCTCTTCGGCCGCGTTCAGGGAGCAACCTTCCTCAAGTTCATCAAGGAGAAGAAATTCCCCATCGAGGTGCTTGGCCATATCGAATATCCTCTCGGGATCCAGGATCTGTCGGCCGAGGTCTCAAAGATCAAGGCGCTGAAACCGGATGTCCTTTTCCCTGTCGCACGGCCTGGAGACGCCAAATTGATGGTCCGGGAGCTTTACAAGCAGAGGGTGGAGCTTCAGGGGATTATCGGTCCAGGAAGCCCGGGATGGTACGAACCCGAATTCATCCGGGATATGAAGGCCCTTTCCGACTACGTGATGGATAATGTGCCTTGGTACAACCCCGAGGGAAAGATGTACAAAGAGGTCAATGCGAAATTCTCGAAGCTGTATCCGGGGAAATATATCGATACCAATTCAGGATATGCCTATCTGGGCGTGATGGTCATTGCCGATGCCCTGGAGAGGGCCAAGTCGACAAAACCAGAGAGCATTGGTTGCTGCCTTGAGAAAGACCTATTTGAAACAGGATTTGATGGTGGGAGGAGCCGTCACCTTCGATCAAAGGGGGACAATGTCAATGCCGACTCGGCCATGATCCAGATCTTCGAGGGTTCCGTCAAAGTCGTGCTGCCCCAGAAGGCGGCCGAAGCCAAATACGTCTTCCCACGCCGAAACAGCTCTGGGAACGAGGGATGTAAAAAGAGGCATGAACCTCAATCTTCTCCTTCAACTGGCCATCAGCGGCTTTCTTCTGGGAGGGGTCTACAGCCTGATCGCTTTAGGCCTCTCCCTCATTTTTGGCGTGATGAAGGTCATCAACTTCGCCCACGGCGAGATGATGGTCTGGGGGATGTACATCGCCTATACGATTCTCGCTCTGGACAGGAATCGATCCCTTCTTCTCTTTCTCGTCAGCGCCGGTGGTCCTTTTTTTCCTCGGTTACCTCCTTCAGAGGACGGTCGTCAATCGGATCATTGACTTTCCCGAGGCCATGCAGGTCCTCCCCCTGGTCGGAATGGCCATGGTCTTCGAAAACGGCGCCAGACTCATCTGGGGGCCGGATTACATCAGCCCCCAGAGCCGATTTGCCCTCAGCTCTCTCTCTCTCGGGGAGTGTCATGATCGATGTCCCGAGGCTTCTTGCCTTTCTCTCTGGCCATCATCATTACGCTCGTCGTCCTTCTCTTCTTGAAAGAAGACGGATATCGGGAAAGCGATTCGTGCCGCAGCGGACAATCGAACTGGGCGCCCTGCTGGTCGGCACGGATGTGAACAGGGTCTATGCCATCTGCTTCGGAATCGGAGCGGCCTGTGTGGGAGCTGCAGGAGGCCTTCTCGTTCCCCTGATGCCCCTCTCACCCTCATATCGGGGCTCCCTTTACCCTGATCTCTTTCATCATCGTCATCCTGGGAGGAATGGGAAGCCTGACCGGCGCCATGGTGGGAGGACTCATCATCGGGGTGGCTGAATCGATCGGACCGGAGCTGATCACCAACCTCTTTCATGGCATCGGTCTGGATCTTGAATTTCCCCACACGATGAAACAGGTCGTCAGTTTTTTTATCCTCATCGTCATCATGCTCTTGAGACCCCAGGGGCTCTTTGGAGGGAAGAGGGGATGAAAAAACTCTATCTTGTCCTCCTGATCGGATTCCTCATTCTTCTCGTGCTTCCGCAATTCCTGAGCTCCTATGTCCTGGGTGTCTTTATCCTGATCTTTTATTATGCTTACCTCGGGCAGTCCTGGAACATCCTGACGGGATATACCGGAGTGATCTCCCTCGGCCATTCCCTCTACGTGGGGATCGGAGCCTACACGACGTTTCTACCTTGCTCATCACCCTGGGTCTAAGCCCCTGGATCGGAATGTGGATCGGAGGCATGGCAGCCGGCTTGATCGGTTTGGTCATCGGGTTTCTCGGCTTTCGTTTCGGACTGAAAGGGGTCTACTTTGTCCTTCTCACCATCGCCTTTGCCGAGATCGGAAGATTGATCATCCTCCATCTGAAGGTCTTCGGTTCATTCCAGGGCCTCTTCATCACCCCGGAGTTTTCCTTCGCCAATTTCCAATTCAAAGAGAACATTCCTTACTACTATATCGGTCTCGGATATGTGATCTTCTCTCTGATCGTGGTTCGACTGATTGAGAGATCAAAAATGGGCCGATACATGGTGGCCTTGCGGGAGGATGAAGATGCCGCCGAAAGCCTGGGAGTCAATGTATTCAAATATAAGATGATCGCCATCTTCATCAGCGCCTTTATGACCTCTCTGGCCGGAGTCTTCTATGCCAATTATCTTTACTATCTTCATCCCGGGACGATGATGTCCATGGCCTTCTCCATTGAGATCATCCTCAGGCCCATCATCGGCGGCATGGGAACGGTGCTCGGCCCGGTGATCGGTTCATTCCTGATCACCCCTCTGGCGAGAAATTTCACGGTCGTACTTTGCCAAGGCAGGATATGAGGGGCTGCATCTGGTGATCTATGGATTTTTACTGGTCGCAGTCGTTCTCTTCTTCCCAAGAGGAGTGATTTCATATATCAAAAAGGCACTGGCACCCATGCTGGGTAGTTTGAAGTAAAGATGAGATATAGGGGCATTTTAAATTCGAAGCACGAAATCCGAAGCACGAAACAAATTCGAATGACCGAAATACAAAATTCAAAACGATTTTAATTTTTAGAAATTTGGTCATTTGGATTTTGGAATTGTTTCGAATTGGTCCGAGACGGACGCTTCGCCCGATATTCGAATTTCGGATTTATGGGGTAATCGGAGGTTTTCATTGTCTCTTTTGGAGTTAAAGGGAGTCAGTAAAAACTTTGGCGGTCTGAAAGCCGTCTCCCAGGTCTCCTTGAATTTAGAAGAAGGGGAGATCTTGGGAATCATCGGCCCCAATGGGGCCGGGAAGACGACGCTTTTCAACACGATTACCGGCTTTTACAAACCGGATGAAGGAGAGATTCGGTTCGAAGGGGAGATTCTCTCCAATCTCAAACCCCATCAGATCTGTCAGAAGGGAATGGTGAGGACATTTCAAATCGTCAAACCCTTTCTTCAACTCACGGTTTTGGAGAATGTGCTGGTCGCCGCCCTGAATCGAACGAAAAATGTTCAAGAGGCAACCGCAAGAGCATTAAAAACGATCGAATTTGTCAGGCTTGAAGGATCGGACGGATACCTAGCCACCGGTCTGACGCTTCCCCATCGGAAGCGGCTGGAGTTGGCAAGGGCCTTGGCGACCGAGCCGAAACTTCTTCTATTGGATGAAGTGATGGCCGGACTCACTCCGACCGAGGTGGATGAGCTGATTCGACTTCTCAAGGAGGTCAACAAACAGGGGATCACCCTTCTCTTGATCGAGCACGTGATGAGAGGGGTGATGGCCCTGTCCAAGCGAGTGGTCGCTCTCAATTACGGAGAGAAGATCGCCGAGGGGACCCCTGAAGAGGTTGTGAAGAACCCTCAGGTGATCGAGGCCTACCTGGGGGAGGAATTTGGGAATGCTTAAGGTGAAAGGGATCGAGGTCTTCTACGGCGATCTCCAGGCATTGAGAGGCGTCTCTCTTGAAGTGAATCAGGGAGAAATTGTTTCCATCATTGGCTCGAATGGAGCCGGAAAATCCACCACCCTGATGACCATTTCGGGGATCCTAAAACCGAAGCAGGGGGCTATTCAGCTTGACCAGGATTTGATCCATCGATACTCGTCCTCAAGAATTGTTGCCCTCGGAATTGTCCAGATCCCGGAGGGCCGTCAGCTCTTCCCCACCCTCACCGTTGTTGAAAATCTGGAGATGGGGGCCCAATTTCCAAAGGCCAAGAAGTTGAGGAAAGAGACGATGGAGTGGGTCTTCAAACTTTTCCCAAGGCTGGAGGAGAGAAGGAACCAATTGGCCGGGACGCTCAGCGGCGGGGAACAGCAGATGCTCGCCATCGGAAGGGGATTGATGTCCAGGCCCACCCTCCTGATGCTCGATGAACCCTCTTTAGGCCTTTCCCCTATTTTGGTCAAAGCCATCTTCGATATCATCAAAGAGATCAATCAGCAAGGGACGACCATCCTTCTGGTGGAGCAGAATGTTTTCCATTCCCTCAACCTCTCTCATCGTGGGTATGTCCTGGAAAATGGTTCGATTGTTCTAAGCGGAACCGGCCAGGACCTGCTTAAAAATCAGCATATTCGCCAAAGCTACCTCGGACTATGAGACGTAAAGTTCTGAGTTGGGAGTTCAGAGTTCGGAGTTTAGTAAATAAATTCTCCGAGCTGCAAACTCATTACTCTAAGCCGTACACGTATGGCTAGGAGAGAAGCAATGAAAATCAAGGTTCCACAGCTTCTCTGGTATGACAATTCTGAGATGGAACTTGACTTTCCTCCGTCTTGGTCTATCTTCTTCCGCCCGATGAAAGGAGGGGGAAGGAGGAAACTGACCCATCAGGAGATAGAAAAACCCTTCCAAAAGCCCATTGGCTCAAAACCCATTCGTGAGTTGGCTCAAGGGAAGAGGGAAGTGGTTATTCTCTTTGATGATTTGGCCAGGCCGACCCCTGTGTTTGAAGTCCTCCCTCGGGTGCTCCAGGAACTGGAGGAAGCTGGAATTTCCGATCAACAAATTCGATTGATAGCCGCCCTCGGAGCCCATGGTGCGCTCACCGCAAATGATTTTCGGAAGAAATTAGGGGAGGAAGTGCTCGATCGATTTCCGGTATATAATCATCATCCGTTCAATTACTGCAACGATCTGGGCAAAACGAGCCGAGGCACTCCTATTTCCATCAACCGGGAAGTAATGGCCTGCGATCTCAAGATTGGAATCGGGTGTATTGTCCCCCACTCTTTTTCCGGGTTTGGGGGAGGGGGAAAATCATTCTTCCCGGAGTCGCTCACATGGACTCCATCGTGTATAACCATGGGACGCTTGTGAAAGAGCATCCAGACTGTGTCGGCGTTGGAAAAATCGACGGGAATATTCCTCGCCTCGATATCGAAGAGGCGACGCGAATGGCTGGACTCGACGTGAAGATCGACGCGATTGTCAACCTCCGAGGAGAGATCACCAGTCTCTTTGTAGGAGATCCCATTCTGGAACACCGGGAAGGAATGAAATTGGCAAAAGAAGTCTATTCGACCCCTCCCGCCGAAAATATGGATATTGTCGTGGTCAACGCTTATTCAAAGCCCAGTGAATGTGCGATTGCTCCTTTTATTGGTATTCCATCCTTAAAGGAGGATGGGGGGGATCTGGTGATCATTGCCAATGAGCCTGCGGGGCAGGTTGTCCATTACCTTTTCGGAGAATTCGGAAAGTGCGGAGAGGGAGGACTTCAGCTTCCCCAACCCTTACCCACGAAGGTAAAACGATTCATCATCCTTTCGCCGTTCAAAGATCATGTGGGGGCTTGTTTTTTTGGTAAGATTCCTTCGATCCATTGGGCAAAGACATGGGAGGAGGTTTTAGATCTTTTGAGGGCAGAGTGGGGAGAGAAAGCGAACGTGGCGGTCTATCCGGACGGAACGATACAGTATCTCAAGAAAGAAGGATAGCGAGATGGGGGGATGAGGAGATAGGGAGATAGGGAAAAGGTGAATTAAAGATAAACAATAACCAATGACCCATAACGAATGACTGAAATAAAGGGGCGAAGGATGGAAGAGAAGAATGTCGTGATCGTCAGCGCTGTTCGAACACCCTTTGGGAAATTCGGAGGGACTCTCAAAGATATTCCTTCCATCGAGCTGGGGGCCATGGTGATCCGGGAGGTTTTAAAAAGAGCGAAGGTGAAGGGCGAGGAGGTTGAGGAGACTTATTACGGGTCGGCGGTCCCTGGAGAGGTAGGTCTGGAAACGGATGTCCCTGCGAGACAGGCCACGCTCAAGGCAGGGATGCCGGCAGAGGCTGTTTCAATCACGGTTGACCGCGCCTGTTGTTCCTCGCTGGCCGCCGTGAGGCTGGGGTTCAGGGCGATCCGGGCCGGAGACATTGAAGTGGCTTTGGGAGTGGGTGCAGAGAATATGAGCCGCACCCCGCTGGTTGTTCCTCCTTATGTGCGCTGGGGAAGTCGATTGGGTTCTATCGAATTATGGGATGGCCTCTTCGGACTGGGCTATAAAGGGTTCAATCCTGTATCGGTCGATGCCGGAGAAGTGGCCCTCGAGTACGGGATCACACGGAAAGATCAAGACCGATGGGCTTATCAAAGCCAGATGAAGTATGTCAAGGCTTTCTCAGAAGATAAATTTAAGATAGGAGAGGAATTGATGAGGGTGGAAATCCCCCAGAAGAAAGGTCCTCCCCTCTTGTTTGAGAAGGATGAATTTCCAAAACCCGATACCACCCTTGAGAAGCTCTCAAAGTTGCCTCTTGTCTATGGCAGCCCGACTGTCACCGCAGGAAATGCCCCGGGCCTCGACACGGGTGCTTCAGCCATCCTGATCATGAGTGAAGGAAAAGCAAGGGAGAAGGGACTGAAACCTTTAGCCAAAATCCTCTCGATGGTTGCCACAGCCACAACTCCCCGTCTCATCGCTGCCATCCCGGGCCTCACCATCCAAAAGGCCCTGGAAAAGGCCCAAAGGACTCTCGATCAAGTGGACCTCATCGAGATCAATGAAGCATTTGCCGCGATGCCTCTGGTAAGCGCAAAAAATTTGGCGGATGGAAATCCCGAGAGGATGAAAGCCCTCCTGGAGAAGACGAATGTCAACGGGGGCGCCATTGCCATCGGTCATCCCGTGGGGGCCAGCGGAGCCAGGATTCTGATGACCCTGATCTACGAATTGAGAAGAAGGGGGGGAGGCATTGGGGTGGCCTCCATCTGTGGAGGATTAGCTCAAGGAGATGGAGCGGTTGTACAGGTCGGGGGCGACTCAGCGGAGTAAATTGCGCCGATCTCCCTGAGGACAAAGGGGGACATCTCCCAGGGGGTATACTGACAAACCATTTTAGTTTTAGAGTATTTGTCAGAGCGGATTCTTTCCCACCCCGATCAACCCTCACATTCATTGGGTTACCCCAAGAGCCTGAGAGAGAGTATCGCGGACTTCATCCTTGGAAATGGTCTGTTATCTAATGGATATTTTGGAATAAATCGCTCTCATGAGACCCAGGTAGATTCTCTCTTTTCTTCCCCATCATTCGCACAATTTTCTTGACACCCTTGTGGGTTTGTGGTAGAAAACAGAAAACTAAATTAGTTTTCTAGTTATGGAAACCGAAAAGAGAAACCAAGCCCTTACGCTCGCCAAGAAAAGATTCGAAAGGTTTGGTTTCAACAAAACCACGGTCGATGAAATTGCTCGAGACGCCGGTATTTCGAAGCGAACCCTGTATCAGGAGTTTCAGAGCAAAGAGAAGATTCTCGAAGAACTGTTTATGTATGAGGCCTTATCGGTTCGAAAGGCCATTCTGAACCAGATCAACAAGATCAGCGACCCGGCGGAAAAACTTCAAACGTACATCCGGCTGGCCATCAAGTACCTCAATCACAACCCGTTTATCGTAAGCGTCCTGCATGATGAATCAGGGTTCTTTGCGCCTTTCCTCAAAGACAAACCCTGCATCATTGAAGAGGGGATTCAGGAAATCATCTTCAATATTCTCAAAGAGGGTGTCAAAACGGGCGTCTTTCGCAAAATCGACGGAAAGCTCGTCGCTCGTTGTATTTTCTTGCTATTTAAAGGTCTGACGTACGGAAGAAGGAGCCCTGACCGGCCCCTCGGATCAAACCAGACGAATGAGTTTATCCATTTCGTCATGCATGGAGTTGTCTTCAAGTCGAGTAAAGCATGAATCGGGTTTCGATGCATTTTATGCCGGATGGTCCCGTGAATTCGATTCGAATGGTCAGCCTGTTTGCGGGCTTCCCTCTTTTTAAAGTTTATGCCTTTTTTATAGACGGGTTGCTGATCGATACGGGATTCACTCACGGTCGAGATAGATTTCTCGAACTCCTGGATACACTCCACCCCGCGATCATTGTCAATACCCACCACCACGAAGATCACACCGGGAACAATTTCTGGGTGACGAAAAAGTATGGCCTTCTTCCACTCGCCCACCCCAAGGCTTCGTCTTATTTGCAAGCTCCGTCTCGGTGGGTACCTTTTTATCGACGGGTCGTCTGGGGATGTCCTCAGCCTTCAAAGACCGGCGACGTGGATTCAGAAATTCGAAGTTCTAAGTTCCGTTTTCTCGTGATCCCGACGCCCGGGCATACCGATGACCATATCTGTCTTTACGAACCGAATGAAGGATGGCTCTTCTCCGGTGACCTCTTTATCGGCGAGCATTTGAGATACCTGAGAGACGATGAGGATATCCATTCTGTCCTCGACTCTCTGAAGAGAATTGCCACGCTCCGGCTCAAAACGATGTTCTGTTCGTTCAGCGGGGTCGTCGATCGGCCAAAGGAGGCCATTGATCAAAAGGTGGACTATTTGGAATATCTCAAGACGAGTGTCGAAAAAGAGCTCCAACACGGCTTGGCCCCTCATGAAATTCGGCAGAAATTTTTAGGCAGGGGAGACCGATTTCGCTTTGTGACCGGCGGACAAATTTCCAAACAGAATCTAATCAATGCTTTTCTTAAGAATCCATCTTCATCCCAGATCCTGCCCGTGCCGCCCCCTGCCTACCGGCAGGCAGGCTTGGTCGGGACACAGGGGAAAGGGATGGGGTGAGGGGGAAAGGGGTTGAACGATGAAACAGAAGATCAAAAAAGCAGCGGTTTTGGGGGCAGGCATGATGGGAAGTACGATTGCTGCCCACCTGGCAAACGTGGGCATTCCTTCTTTTCTTCTTGATATTATACCGCCGGAGATGACAGAAGCGGAAAAGAAGAAGGGGCTGACTCTGGAAAGCCCGGAGGTGAGAAATCGGTTCGCTGTTTTGGGGAAGAAGAGGATCCAGGAAACAAAGCCCGCCTCCCTCTATCTGAAGGAGGATGCGGAGCTCATCTCCGTGGGGAACTTTGAAGATCATCTCTCGTGGGTGGCCCAGGCGGATTGGATCGTCGAAGTCGTGATAGAGGATCTGAATACGAAGAGAGCGCTCTTCAAGAAATTGCTTCCCTTCTTGAAAGAAGGGACCGTGATCAGCTCCAATACCTCCGGCATCTCCATTCAGAAGATGTGCGAGGGGTTCTCCGGGGATTTCCAGGAGAGGTTCTTGGGAACCCATTTCTTTAATCCGCCGAGATATATGAAACTTCTTGAGATCATCCCGATCCCGGCAACGTCCAAGACCATCGTGGAAAGAATGGCTGACGTGGGAGAGAGGATTGTCGGGAAAGGAGTGGTCTATGCCAAAGATACACCCAATTTCATCGGCAATCGGATTGGAGCTTTTTCTGGCGCTATCACGATGAGAACGATGGTCGAGGACGGCTATCGGATCGAAGAGGTCGATCAGATCACAGGGCCTGCGATCGGGAGACCCAAAATGGGGACCTTCAAGCTCGGTGATCTCGTCGGACTGGATGTGATGGCCCATGTTTCCAAGAATCTCTATGAGAGCCTCCCGGCGGGAAAGGAGAGAGATATTTTCGCACCCTCTCCCTTTATCCAACAGATGATCAAGAACCAGTGGCTGGGTTTGAAGACAAAACAGGGCTTTTATAAAAAGGTGAAGGGCGAAGGAAAAGAAGAGACGCTGGTCCTCGATTATGAAAAGCTTGAATACCGACCCCAGCAGAAAGCGAATCTTCCCTCTCTCGAAATGGCAAAGAATATCGAGGACTTGAGGGAACGGGTCAAGAGTTTCGTGACGAGTCCTGACCGGGGAGGACAATTCGCCTGGAAGATCTTGAAAAAGACCCTGCTCTACTCTGCGGAAAAAATTCCCGAGATCTCCGATGACATCGTCAATATCGACCGGGCCATGAAGTGGGGATATAACTGGGAGCTCGGGCCCTTTGAACTGTGGGATGCTATGGGTCTGAAACCCTCTGTGAAGCGAATGGAGAAGGAGGGAGAAACGATTCCTCCGCTGGTGGAACGGGTCCTCAGCAAAGGATATTCTTCTTTTTATGAGAAAAAGGACGGACATGTCTCCTACTTTGACCTGGGAGCAGGTCAATACCAGGCCCTCGAAGAAAAACCGGAGATCATCCTTTTACCGAGTTTGAAAGATCGAAATAAAACCATCCTTTCAAATCCCGGGGCAAGCCTGATCGACCTCGGGGATGGAGTGGCCTGCCTCGAGTTTCATTCCAAGATGAATACCATTGGAGCGGATACCGTCCAGATGATAAGAGATTCGTTGAAGGAGGTTGAAGGGAAATTCGATGGTTTGGTCATAGGAAATCAGAGTGATAACTTCTCCGTAGGGGCTAACCTGATGCTCATGCTTTTTGAAATTCAGGATGAGAATTGGGAGGATATTGAAGCAATCGTAAAGGCTTTTCAAGATGCCTTGATGGCGATCAAATACTTTGGGAAGCCGGTCGTCGCTGCGCCGTTTGGTATGACCTTAGCAGGGGGATGCGAGATCTGTCTCGCATCCGCGAAGATGCAGGCCGCGGCCGAGACTTACATGGGCCTTGTGGAAATAGGGGTTGGGTTGATCCCTGCAGGGGGTGGAACGAAAGAGATGTTGCTTCGATGTACTGAAGGTATTCCGCCGAGCGTGGTGGATGCGGACCTGCTTCCCTTTGTCCGGCAAGCCTTCGAGACGGTGGCCATGGCCAAGGTGGCGACCAGTGCCAAAGAAGCGCAAAAATTGGGCTATATGAGGGCCACCGACAAGATCACGATCAATCGGGACTACCTCATCCACAGCGCCAAGAAAACAGTCCTCGACCTTGTGGCGGAAGGCTATCGTTCCCCCCGGCCGAAGAGAAATATCAAGGTCATGGGTGAAAAGGGATATGCTCTTCTTCAGATGGGGCTTTTCTACATGAGAGAGGGAGGATACATCAGCCAACACGATGAGCATGTGGCAAAGAAAGTAGCCTATGTGATGACCGGAGGGAACTTACCGGACGGGACCGAGGTGACGGAGCAATACATTTTAGATCTGGAAAGAGAGGCTTTTATGAGCCTCTGTGGTGAGGCGAAGACCCAGGAGAGGATGCAGTACACGTTGAAGACGGGAAAACCGCTCAGAAACTGATCAGTGCAAAATATAGAATGAGCAATTCAAAATTAACAATGAAAGAGAGTAAAGAAAAAGGTACTGCTTCGGATTTTGGGGAAACTGATCAATGCAAAATTAACACTGGTCGAGAGAATCCGTAACTGGTAATTTTTCACTGCTAATTTTGAAATTTGCAATGACGCTTTACCATGGGAGGTCTTATGAAAGAAGCAGTGGTAGTTTCAGCAGTAAGGACGGCTGTGGGGAAGGCCCCGCGAGGGATTCTGAAGGATACACGTCCCGATGACATTGCAGCAATGGTCATCAAAGAGGCTTTTGCTCGGGCACCCGGTCTGAAAATGGAAGACGTGGACGATATCGTCTTGGGGTGTGCCTTTCCCGAATCGGATCAAGGACTGAATCTCGGAAGAGTCGTGGCGATGCGAGCTGGGTTTCCCCATACGGTCCCGGGACAGACCGTGAATCGGTTTTGCTCCTCAGGGCTGCAGGCCATTGCAACGGCTGCTTATGAGATCATGGTGGGAGGCACAGAGGTGATGATTGCCGGGGGCGTGGAGTTTATGAGCCAGGTTCCCATCATGGGTTTGACGCCTTCGCCCAATCCTTATTTGGTGGAGCATAATCCCCAGGCCTATACCTCCATGGGGCTCACCGCAGAAAATGTGGCTGAGAAATTCAAGATTTCGAGAGAAGACCAGGATCGTTTTGCCCTCTCCAGCCACCAGAAGGCAGCCAAAGCCATCAAGGAAGGGAAGTTTAAGGAAGAGGTCCTTCCTATTCCTGCAAAAGTGAGAGAGACGAAGGAAGATGGGACGGTCGTTGTGAAAGAGGTCATGTTTGACACGGATGAGGGAGTGCGGTACGACGCGTCTCTGGAAGGGTTGGCGACGCTAAAGCCGGTCTTCAAAGCCAAGGGCACCGTGACAGCGGGGAATTCATCTCAGACGAGTGATGGAGCAGCGGCCGTCGTATTAATGTCAAAAGAAAAAGCTGCAGCCTTGAAGTTGAAGCCGATGGCCGTCTTCCGGTCTTTTGCGGTGGCCGGAGTTCCGCCCGAAATCATGGGGGTTGGCCCTGCTTATGCTGTTCCCAAGGCTCTCAAAAAAGCAAGCCTGACGACTAAGGATATAGGGCTGGTTGAGCTGAACGAAGCCTTTGCTTCGCAATCCCTCTATGTGATCCGGGAATTGGGGTTGAACCCGGAGATCGTGAATGTCAACGGTGGGGCGATCGCTGTCGGCCATCCGCTCGGGTGTACGGGGGCGAAGTTGACCACCTGCCTGCTTCATGAGATGAAACGGAGAAATATTCGCTACGGTCTCGTCACGATGTGTATTGGAGGTGGGATGGGAGCCGCGGGGGTATTTGAAAGCATGGAGTAATTCCGAAAAAATGGAGTGCTGGAGTACCGGAGTGTTGGGTTTACCTCCAAACACGATTCTTAACATCACTCCATTACTCCAACATTCCAATATTCCTTTTTTGAGGAGGTTATCATGGAAGAGCTAGTGAGGGGGGGAGCATTTCTGATCGAATCGATTTCTCCTCAGGGGATTTTCACCCCGGAGGAGTTTTCTGAGGAGCAGCGGCTGATTGCCAAAGCGGCTACCGAATTCGTCGTGGGGGAGGTTCAACCCCAGGTAGATGATATTGAAACACAGAAGGAAGGCCTCCTGCCGAGTCTGGTGAAGAAGGCAGGAGAATTGGGTCTCCTCTCCGGAGACATCACGGAGGAGTACGGAGGGCAGGATTTGGATAAGGTCAGTGTCATCCTGCTCATGGAGAAACTGTCTCAGGGAGGAGGCTCCTTCATGGTGGCCTACGCCGTCCATACCGGCATTGGCTCTCTTCCCATCATCTTCTTCGGCAGCAAAGACCAAAAGAAACGATATCTTCCAAAAATTGCTACCGGGGAAATGATCACGGCCTATGCCCTGACAGAGCCGGGGGCAGGCTCGGATGCCCTCAGTGCGAAGACGACGGCAACTCTCAGCCCCGACGGAAAATATTATGTTCTAAACGGCCAGAAACAGTTCATCTCGAATGCCGGCTTTGCGGACGTCTTCGTCACCTATGCCAAAGTGGATGGGGAGAAATTCACCTCCTTTATTGTCGAAAGGAAATTCGAGGGGGTTTCAGCGGATGAGGAAGAAAACAAGATGGGAATGAAGGGGTCCTCGACACGAAGCGTCATCTTCACGGACGCCAAAGTGCCGGTGGGGAACGTCCTCGGGGAGGTCGGAAAGGGCCATATCGTGGCTTTCAACACGCTGAACATCGGCCGCTTTAAGCTGGGCGGGGGGTGTGTGGGATCGGCAAAGAGTGCACTGCAGGATGCGGTGACTTATGCGAAGCAGAGGGTTCAGTTCGGAAAGCCGATCGCTGAATACGGCTTGATCAAACATAAGATTGCGGAAATGGCGATTCGGACCTTTACCATGGAGAGTATGGTTTACCGGACAGCCGCCTTGATCGATCGAGCCCTTCAGAAAATCGATCACCAAGCCGATGACGTCGGAATTCAGATGGCAAAAGGAATAGAGGAATATGCCATTGAGGATTCGATCAACAAGATCTATTCGTCAGAGGTATTAGATTATGTCGTAGACGAAGCCCTTCAGATCCACGGAGGGTACGGGTATATCCACGATTATGCGATCGAGCGGGGATATCGAGATTCCAGGATTAACCGAATCTGGGAAGGGACGAATGAGATCAATCGTCTCCTTATCATGGGCATGTTGACGAAACGAGCCATGAAAAACCGTCTCCCTATTCTCGGCGCCGCTCAGAAGGTGGCCAGCGAGCTTCTCACCCTTCGGCCCAAAGTAGAGATGGATGACGGGAAACTCACCCTGCAGGCGGAGATGGTGGAGATGTCAAAGAAGATCGGCCTTTTGGTCGCTGGGGCTGCCGTTCAGAAATTCATGCTGAAGCTGGAGGAGGAACAGGAGATCCTGGCTTCGATCAGTGATATTGTGATTGAGGTCTTTGCTATGGAGAGCGCTCTTCTCAGAGCGATGAAGACTGCCGAGAAGTTTGGCGATGAAAAGTCTCAGATTCAGAAGGCCATGGTAAAAGTTTATGTGAATGACGCCTTCGGTCGGGTAGAAAGTTTCGCGAAACAGGCTTTTGCCGCCATTGCCGAAGGCGATACCCTCAGGACCCAGTTATCCGCTCTCAAGAAACTGTCACGTTTTTCAACCGTCAATACGATCGGGTTGAGACGGGAGATCGCAGATTCTGTGATAAAAATGGGGAAATATCCATTTTAGCAAGACCCGGACGTAACAAGGCCTGAACCTTATATAGTACAGGGGCAGACGATTTTTACTATTAGAAAGAGCGCCCTGTTGCGTAGCAACGGGGCACTCTTTTACATATTTCCAACAGGGTTTCATGCCCCGCTCGGTTTCGAGCCCCAGTATAGCGGGACTGGAATTTCTAATGGGGTTTTGCCCGGGTTGAGGTAACCGCAGCTTCTTCAAGCACCATGAATCTCTTGTCATCCCTTTTTTCTCCTGTCAAGATAAAATCGTTGGATCTGGCCAACCGGGCGGTCGTGCCTCCCATGGGGACCAACCTCGGGAATCCGGACGGCACGGTGAGCGAAGCTAATCTTGCTTATATAACACGCAGGGCGATGGGAGGGGCTGGCCTGATCATCACCGAAATCACATCCGTCCATCCCAGCGGTTCGGTGATGGCCAGTCAACTGGGAGTTTATGATGACCGGTTTATCCCTGGCCTGAAAAAGATGGTTGATGCGGTGCATGCTGCCGGTAGCAAGGTGGCCTTGCAGCTCCATCATGCGGGGCGGGAAAGTCTTTATCTTCTGCAGGAGAAAAAAGCCATCGCTCCTTCGGCGATCCGGTCTTTGGTTTTCGGCCTTACCCCGCGGGAGATCACCCGCGAGGAGATTCGTGAACTCATCGCCGCTTTTGGCGCTGCCTCGGCTCGGGCTCTGGAGGCGGGGTTTGACGCCGTGGAAGTGCATGGTGCCCATGGATACTTGTTAACCCAATTTCTATCGGCTCTTTCCAACAAACGTGACGATGAATACGGAGGCAGTCTCAACAACCGAAGTCGCTTCATGATTGAAGTATTGCAGGAGGTTCGCAGAAAGGTGGGTGAAAATTTCCCCATCTCCCTTCGTCTGTCTGTGGAAGAGTGCATTAAAGAGGGTTATACCTTCGAGGATATTCAGCCTATCCTTCCCCATCTGGTTGAAGCCGGAGCCGACATTCTACATGCTTCTCTTGGAACGCACGGAAGTCCGAGCGGCATTACCAGCGCCCCCTTTGAGTATCAACCCGGTTTCAATGTCTGGCGGGCCAAAAAGTTGAAAGAGGCAGTTGGCGTTCCGGTCATCGCCGTCGGGCGATTCACAGACCCTTCACTGGCGAACGAAGTGATCGCCCGTGGGGACGCAGACCTGGTGGCTTTTGGCCGCCAGTATTTAGCTGATCCGGATTTTCTAATCAAAGCGCGGGAAGGCCGTCCTGAAGATATTCGCAAATGTATTGCCTGTAATCAGGGATGCATCGAGCGCTTGATGCTGGGGGAAGGAAAAATCCGTTGTGCCCTCAACCCCGAGACCGGGCAGGAAATCATTTACCCAAAGGGGCCAACCGGAGTCCGTCGTAATGTATGGGTTGTGGGGTCTGGCCCGGGGGGTCTGACCGCAGCGTATGAGGCCGCCCGTCTCGGCCATCAGGTGACCCTCTACGAAAAAGAGGAGGAAACGGGCGGACAGTTGCGCTTTGCTCGTGAGGCTCCCCATAAAGACCAGTATGGAATGTGGACCACCTGGCTTACCTCCCAGGCTAAAAAGATGGGCGTCATCGTGCGGACAGGGATTGAGATGACTGAACGTATGATTTCCGAAGGGAATCCAGAGGTGGTGATTTTGGCGACAGGAGGAGAACCGATCAAGCCTGACATTCACGGGATTGATCTTTCGCTTGTCTGTCATGCCTGGCAGGTTTTGGAGGGAGCGGTTCCGCCCGGGAGACATGCAGTCGTGATCGGTGGTGGGTTGATCGGCATGGAAACAGCGGATTATTTGTCTCAAAAAGGAACGCAGGTCACCCTGGTTGAAGTCCTTAAACGTTCGCCGGTTCCCAAAATCACCTCCCACGGCTATATGCTGCACACCCGGCTCAAAGAAGCCGGGTGCCGGCTCCTTTTCAACACAGTTGTAAAGGAAATCGAAGAATCTTCTGTAAGAGTTCTTATTGAGGGTACAGAAGAAAACCTCTCCCCGGTCGACCAGGTCATCATCGCCGTTGGACTTAAACCCCACGATAAACTCAAGGAGATCTTACAGGCCAAAAAGATTCGTCATTTTATCATCGGGGATGCCCTCCAGCCTCGCCGAATCATCGAGGCCACAGAAGAAGGGGCTCGTGCCGCCTGGAATCTCTAAAAATATAGGGAATCGACGACTCGCTTCCTCGCCCAGCTTAATCCCGACCGGGCCAAAAAATAATCTGATCCCCAAGCGCTACTTTTCAGCCAGGCACTCTTTCTTCCTTGCAGGATTTCATTCGTCATTTCATTCGTCGGGCCAGGATCTCTGCTTAGGAGAGTTGCCACGACAATGAATGGGAGTCTGACATAGAAAAAGGGACAGGTCGTAGCCGTCTCTTTTTAACGATTTTCTATTGCAAACGAGCAATCTCCCATGGCGAGGCTCTCTGCGTAAGTTTTCCGGGGGGCAGCTTGGGCGGTTGGAGCTTTCTTCATCACTTCTTCCCTAAGGATTTTCTTGAGGACCTTGCCCGTCTGGCTCTTGGGTAGCTCCTTCACGAGCCGGATTCTTCTTGGATACTTATAGGGTGCAACTCGTTCTTTGACGAACTGACGTAATTCTTCGGTTGTCGTTCGGGTCCCTTGGCGAAGCACAACCACTGCGGCAACTTCTTCTCCCAAATCGGGATGTGGAACACCCACCACTGCCGCTTCGACCACGTCGGGATGAGTGTAAAGGATTTCCTCAACCTCTCTGGGGTACACATTATACCCTCCCCGAATGATCACATCCTTCTTGCGATCCACAATGTAGATATATCCCTCCTCATCCATGCGGGCTAAGTCGCCCGTATGTAACCATCCTCCCCGGAGAGTTTCAGCAGTGGCTCCGGGTTGGTTAAAATATCCTTTCATGACACCAGGTCCACGGATAATAAGCTCTCCCACTTCTCCGACTGGGACATCTTCATCCTGATCATTCACAATGCGTGCCTCAAACCCAGGGATGGGAAGGCCAATGGACCCAGGTCGGGTTTTGCGACCGAAAGGGTTTTCCACACACACAGGCGAGCACTCGGTAAGCCCGTATCCTTCGTAGATGGTGGTATGGAAACGGTCCTCGAATCGACGAAGCACTTCCACCGGAAGAGAGGCGCCCCCCGAGATACAGAACCGAAGCCCGGATCGCCTCGGCGGATGAAGATCGGCTAACTCCACCAGGCGGCTCAAAATGGTGGGTACCGCGATCAAGATGGAGCTCTCCTCCTCTTCAATAGCAGGAAACAACTCCCCGGGATCGAAGTGGGACCACAGCCGGATGGTCAAACCTAGATAGATAGAAGAGTTGAATACACTCGTTTGCCCGAAGATGTGGAAAAGAGGTAGGACGCCGAAGACGACATCCTTTGGGTCGGTTGAACGCATATTCGCCACGGTCATGGCATTGTTTGCAAGATTGTAGTGAGTGAGCATGGCTCCTTTGGGATGGCCGGTGGTGCCGCTGGTGTAAACGATGGCCCAGAGGTCGTCATCTCGAGTCTGAAAAGGAGGAAAATTCTTGTTCTCCGCGAAGAGTTCCTCCAGGGGAATGAATCCCTGGTTAGGCGATACGCCTTGGGCGATTCGCAGATCCATCTTGGGTAGGTGCGCCATGACTTGGCGAGGGTGTTCCAAGTAGTCTTTGTGGCCGATGAAGGCCCGTGCGCCGGAGTCTTTGAAAATGTGCTCGAGCTCGCCCACTCTATAAAGGAAGTTCACCGGGAGGACCACAGCCCCAACTTTTGCCAATGCGTAGTAAACGATGACCCAGTCTATAGAGTTGGGCATCATCAACACACAAATATCTCGGGGGTGGAGTCCAGCACGAACGAGTCCGTAGGACAAACGATCCACCTCCCTGTTTAATTCTTCATAGGTGATTGTTCGTTCAAGGAAACGAACGGCGGGATGCTTAGGCCTACGCGCAGTGCTCTCAATGAGGAGGCTGGAAATGTTCACGATCTTACCTTAGGTTGCCGAAAAATGGCCATTTGCTGCGTTTCACTCATCCTTCGTCGTTGCGGCGTACAGCCAAGTACGCCTCACTCCTCAAGATTTCGTGGGCCTTGCATCTGCCTGCCTGCGCGCAGCCGCTTCGGCGAAGGCAGGGCCCTTTTTGAGCAACCTGGGGAAAACGACTTTTTCAGCAGCCTGTTAGTGTTTCAAACCTCGCGTTGAAGTGCCAAAAATTGAGGCCTTTCTCACTCAACCCTGGCATAGGCGTGGCTGAGGACGATTCCACGGTCAGTGCGGGATTGGATCAGGTAACGGCCCTCTTGGCTTCTCCATCCCTCTGTCACGAGGGAGTCGCCGGGATAGACCACTCCGGACAATCGGGTTTTGAACTCCTTAAAGCGTCTCACATCTCCGTCACAGGTCTTGTATAAGATCGCTCTCACGGCGTGCCCATAAGTACAAAGGCCGTGGAGGATGGGACGGGGAAAACCACCCCTCTTGGCAAAATCAGGGTCGATGTGAAGCGGGTTGAAGTCACCGTTGAGGCGATAGAGGGCTGCTTGGTTTTCGGGGATAAGATACGAGACTGTGAAATCCGGCCGGGTCCCTTTGGGAGGCTCAAGTATTTCTGCTTTCGGCCCGGGGTCGCCACCAAACCCTCCTTCGCCCACATAGAAAATGGTGCTGTCGGTTTCGGCCAGAGGATGACCTCCCTCTGTCATCACCTTCTTCCGCCAGACGATGAGCGCCCCTTTGACCTTGTCATAGATATTGGCAATCTGTCCTTCGACAAAGGTCTTCCCTTCGGGTGGAATCGGGCGATAGAGCTTGATGGCCTGTTCCCCGTGAATGAACCTGGATAGGTCCACCTTCAAATCTTTAAAGAGGTCAATCAGTAAATCCATGCCCATCACGACGCTAAAGCTGGGAAATACCCTTAGTCCGCCCTTGAAGTTCTCGTAGACAAATGGGAGTTCCTCTTCCTGCGCGCCGATACTCAAGGCATACAGGACCACATCCTTCCATGTGTACTCAAAAGAGATCGGACCGTACTTTTTACCCACCAGGCGCAAATCAATCATGTATGCTTTCTTTCTTTTACTAATGAGGCCATAATTGAGAAGACATGACTATACTGCTTCCGCAAATCCCATCCCCTTCCTGACCTCCCCCTTGAAGGGGGAGGAATACAAGGATTTCCCTCCCTTTCAGGGGGAGGGGAAGCCCTGCACCACGTAGGGTGCAGGACAATGCCCTGAACCTCACATGGTTCAGGGGGTGGGGGCGGGTCAATCAGATGTCTATTCAATGATGGGCCGATTAATAATTCGTTTTGCTCCTTCCAAATCTTCGTCTAAAGGAATAAGCGATCTCATCTCTCAAGGATTATACCGAGGATGTGCAAATGGCAGGAGTCATGTCAAAGGCTTTGCAAAGCCATGACGCTCCGGAGGCTAGCCACTAAAGTCCCAGATATGTCTTACGTAGAACCTCGTCTTGAAGCAGTTGCTCGCCGGTTCCTTCGGCGATAATTTTTCCAGAGGAGAGGACATAGTTCCGGGAGGTCATCTTAAAGACCGTGCTCACCTCCTGCTCAACGAGCAAGACGGTGATCCCTAACTTGTTAATCGCTCCGATCTTCTGAAATACCTCTGCTCGTAAAAGGGGGGCAAGGCCGGTCGAGGGCTCATCAATGCACAACAGTTTGGGCTTAGACATCAATGCCCTGCCAATGGCGAGCATCTGTTGCTCTCCACCGGAGAGCGTCCCGGAGATCTGGTTTGATCGATCCTTGAGCACGGGAAACAGTTGATATGCCGTACTCAAATGATCCCGAATTTCGTCCTTGTCCTTTAGCAGGTAAGACCCGGCCATGAGATTATCGAAGACCGTCATCTCCCGGAATGGCCTTCGCCGCTCCGGACAAAGAATCAGACCTCGCTTAACGATTTCATGGGCAGGTATCTGATCGATTCGCTCTCCATCAAAGGTGACCACGCCCTCAAGGATGATATCACCATGGGTTGACCTCCGCGTAATCTCCCTCTCCCAGGCGACCAATCCGGTGATGGCTCTGAGCAGGGTGGATTTGCCAGCGCCATTGGGGCCCACGAGGCTGACCAGCTCTCCTGCCTCGATGCCCATGCTCAAATTGTTAATGAGCATGGCCTTGTCATACCATACCGATAAATTGGCAACTTCAAGCAGCACGCGCTAGATCCCTCCTTGGCCGAGGTAGGCCTCGATGACGTGAGGGTTTTTGACGATTTCGTCGGGCGTTCCATCGGCAATGATGGTCCCGAAATTCAGGGCGATAATACGATCCACGATCTTCATCAACCATTGAAGCTTATGCTCGACGATGATCATCGCCGGTCCTTCGCTATGCAATCGACCGAAACGGCCACCCTTGTGCAGGCGCTTGATCGACTTGGCCATGAGATCCGTTTCAGCAGGACTCAACCCTCCGAAAGGCTCATCCAGGAGGAGCAATTCCGGCTCCGTGGCCACGGCCCGAGCCACTTCGAGCCTCTTAAGGTCACCCTGTGAAAGCGTGGAAGCTTTCTCCAAGGCCATGTCTGAAATGCCTGCAAACTCCAGGGCGTCCATGGCTTTTGCCTCTAACCGCTTGACCCATTCCCCTCTCTTCATGGCACGCGGGGAAAGGCAGGAAACCATGACATTGGCAATAATCGGGAGGCGCCGGAACGGTCTCATGTTCTGAAAAGTGCAGGCGATGCCCATATTGACGATATCCCAGGTCTTGCGGCCAACGATTTCTTTTCCCATGAAACGGACGTTTCCCGCATCCGGCTTCAGAATGCCGGTGATCAGCCGCAGCAGAGTGGTCTTGCCAGCACCGTTCGGGCCGATCAGGCCCAGGATCTGGTCCCTTTCCATGGAAAAACCGACGTCGTTGACGGCCCGAAGACCGCCGAAGTTCTTGGTGAGTCCTTTGATTTCGAGGAAGGATTGGGTCATATCACCTCTCTTCGCTCTCCTCTCTCAGCTCCCGGCGGGAAACCTTTCCCACGTCCGTCTTCGGGAGCTCGCCCCTGAATTCGATAATCTTCGGAACTTTGTAGTAGGCCAGATTCTCTTTACAGAAGTTAATAATCTCCTCTTCGGAAATTTTACCCCTGGCTTCGCTTTCCAGGACCACATAGGCCTTGATGAGATTACCCGCTTTCGGGTCGGGCACTCCCACGACGCCGGCCGCTTTGATTTTGGGATGCTTGAAAAGGACCTCTTCGACATGTCTGGCGAAGACCGAATATCCCTTGACTTTAATGAGATCCCGTTTGCGGTCAAAGAAGTGGAAATAACCTTCCTCATCCATGCTGACCAGGTCTCCGGTTCTAAGCCACTTCTCTCCGTCGATGTCGATCAAGGTCTCCCGGGTTCCGTCCTCTCTTTTCCAATATCCTTGCATGATGTTCGGTCCGTTCAGAATCAATTCCCCGACCTCACCGGGCGGCAAGAAATGCGTGCCTTCGTGTTCGATAATGGCGGCCTTCATGCCGGGGAGGGGAACTCCGAAAGAACCCTTTTTGGGCCGATGCGTAGGGCTGGCGTGGCTCACGGCAGTGGTCTCGGTCATCCCATACCCCTCGAAGATCTTTGCTCCGGTTCTTCTCTCCCATGCTTCAATGGTCGATTCATGAAGGGTATCCGCGCCACAGGCGATCAGTTTGAGCCGCTTCCAATTGACCCTGTCTGTTTTTTCATATTCCTTGAGGTATTCGAACATGGTGGGCACGCCATAGAATGCGGATGCCTGGTATCTTTCCATGGCGGAGAGGATGTCGTCTATATCCGGCGTGGTGAATAGAACCATGGTGAACCCCTGGGCAAGACTTGCAAGCATGACGACGACCTGACCATAGATATGGAAAAAGGGCAAGAAGGCCATGACCAATTCGTTGCCTTCTTCGAAGAAAGGCCAGAACGTTCTTACTTGCGCCTGTAGGGCCGCAATATTGCCGTGTGTGAGGATGGCTGCCTTGGGAAGCCCTGTGGTGCCCCCCGTGTAAGGAAGGACTGCGATATCCGTCGCCGGGTTGATCGTTACTTTGGGAGGCTGAGGCGGGTACTTCTTGATGAGGTCCTGAAATTGAAGGAGGCCAGCTTCCTTCATAAACTTAGGCGTTGGCACGTGCATTTCACTGTAGACTTTTCCCAGGGCTCCCTTTCCCAAAAGCTTTTTAAGCGTGGGCAAGTAATCAGCAATACTGGTGAGAATCACATTCTTCATGGACGATGCCGGTCTTCTCCACATTATCATAAAGGATATCCTGACAGACCACGGTCGCCGCATCGCTGTCTTGAATCTGATGCTTTATTTCGTGGCTGGTGTAAACGGGGCTGACAGGGGTGACTTTCGCGCCGATTTTCAAAGCCGCAAAATAGGCGATCACGTACTGCGGGCAATTCAGGAGATAGAGCGCGACGGTATCACCTTTCTTTACCCCTAAATCGGCCAGAGCTGCGGCGAAACGGTCAATCAGCTCTTTCAGCTTTGCATAGCTGATCTTATTCCCGTAAAAGATCAGAGCAGTCTTATTGCCGTATTTCTTCACAACCTGGTCAAAAAGATCGGGGACGGATACGGAGGGTATGTCCACGGTGTCCGTGATCCCCTCGGGATAGTGCTTCAACCAGGGTTTCGAAGCGTAGGCTTCCTTTGCGTTCATTTTTTCTCCTCACATGAGATGCTCGTTATCGGTAACCGTGTCATTGCGAGCGATCCCGCCTCGGCGGGAGAGCGCGGCAATCTCATTCAGGAAATACCGGATGGCTTCGTTGCGCACCTCGCAATGACGAGTTACTCAATGCGTTTGTATTAGTCCAGCGGTGCCGTGCACACGCGGCACGTATGGCGCGTGGCGATATTTCTGATTTTGCACCGCGGACACTCCTTTTCTATCTTGTCCCGCAGCCAGGGAAAGAGGCCATCGGGCATATACAAAAGAATCAACAATACCACACACGCGAACATTAGCGTTCGATACTCTTGCCAGAAGCGAAGAAGCTCCAACAAGGGGAAGAGGATGAATACCGCCCCAACCGGGCCATAGATGGTCACGATTCCGCCGAAGATAGCCCAGATGACCACCTGGAAGGACATGGAGACTTCGAGCGTTGAAGGGCCTGCGATCCTCATGAAGTGCGCATAAAGCCCTCCGGATACGCCAGCAAAGAAGCCACTGAGACAAAAAGCAAGAAGTTTGTAACGCGTCGTGTTGATGCCTGCGGCCCGAACGGCCAGTTCATCCTCCCGGATGGCATGGAAAATAATGCCGGTATTGGAGTCGGTGACCTTCCACATGATAGTGCACAGGCCGAGCATCGTCACGACGGCGATATAGTAGTTGGCGACGCGGGATCCAGCCAGCCGAGCGATCCCTGAAATCCCCAGCTCTCCACCCGTAAGGTTAGGAAGAGCGAAAACGATGCCCATCAGGATGATGGGGAAGGCAAGGGTGGTCAGGGCCAGATACGTCCCTCTGAGCCTGAGGCAGGGTATCCCTATGATCAATCCTGCCAGAACTGCACCTAGGGCACCTAGGGGGATGGTGCCCCATGGAGGAATATGCGCGTGCTGATTGAGCAAAGCTGCACCGTAGGCGCCCACTCCAAAGAAGAGGGCATGTCCGAAATTCAGCTGGCCAGTAAAGCCGGAAAGCAAATCCCAGCTCGCGGCCAATATGGCAAAGATGCTGGTCAGAGTGAAAATGCGCAGAAGGTAGGGATCTTCGGTAAATATGGGGAAGAGAAGCAGAAAGAGAAAAAAAAGCACGACAGCGATACGGGACGGGAGAACAAGCACTTCCTTCTTAAGTACGGTGAAGAGTTTTCTCAGGTAAAAGAAAATGAGGTTCATGTTTACCCCGTTAGAAACCCCGCGCGAACTCTCCCGTTAAAAGACCGAAAGCCTTCTAACGGGGTCTATCTTTCTTCTTCGAAGGAAACGCCAAAGAGGCCCTCCGGCCTGATGAGCAACACGAGGATCATGATGGAGAGCGCCACGGAACCCTTCAGAAAGGCGCCCATGGGAGCAAGAAAGACCACGAGTGCCTCGGCAAAGCCCAGGATGTACGCCCCCATGAAGCTGCCCTTTAGGCTGCCGAGTCCGCCGAGTACGACGACTGCCATCATCATGATCAGAGGGTGCAGCCACATATGCGGTTCGAGTATGGTAAGAGGTACGACGACGGCGCCTGCTAAAGCGGCTAACCCAACGGAGATGCCCATGGTGATCATCGCGATTCGAGCCTCGTTGATCCCCATGAGATTGGCCACTTCCTTGTCTTGAGCAGTGGATCGGATGGCCAAGCCCAATTTGGTCCTCATCAGCAGGATCCAAAGCCCCCCCATGATCAACAAGGCCACACAAAAGGTCAGGAGCTGTTGATAAAAGACCTTTACACCCAAGATCAAAAGATACCCCTTGATGAGTGAAGGCACACTCAAATAGGTGCCCGTAAATTTAAGAAGCATCATCTCTTGGAGGGCCATCGCCAGGGCGATGGTTGCGATCAACACGGCCCCTTCATGCTCCCGAATAGGGTTGATGAAGATCTTGTAGGAGATCATGCCCAGCAAGGTGACCAGAACGATGGCCGCAACCACGCCCCACATGGGATCGAACCCCATCTTTTGGCTGACGAAATAGATGCAGTAGGCAGCCACCATATAGAAGGCAGTGTGGGCAATGTTTACGATGCGGGCTACGCCAAAGACCAGGGAAAACCCAATCGCAAGAAGGGCGTATACACTCCCACTGATGAGACCACTGATGATGATGTTCAGAACAAGACCCATATGACCTCAAATTCCAATCACGAAAATTCCAAGTTCAAAACAGTATCCCTCGCCTCCCGCCCTCGGTATGGACCGGGGCAGGCAGGATTACCCGTTTCGTCATCCGGTGTTGTGCGTCTCAACCACTTCACTTAACCGTCTTAAGATGCGCCCTGTCTGACGATGGCCGTAATCTTTTCTGCGGCCATTATTTCTTATACTTCTCGATGACCCAAGGCGGTATTTTGTAGGAACCAATCCCTTTATACGTGATCTCGGGCGCCTCCGGGGTTGCCTTCCACTTGTTGGGCCAGACGCCCTTTAGCTCACCATCCTGCCATTGGACACCCAAGCTGGTCAGATACCCCGGGCCCCATCTGAGTTCATGAAGGGGTCGTCCTTCGGCATCCTTCAAGTATGCCACGACGCCGGAAGGGGCCTGATGCACATCATTTTCCATAACGGCCACCAGTTTGTCAGGATCAAGGGTCCCAATTTTCTCGATCATCGGCGTCAGCGTGTACTTAATCGCCGCATAAGTATCCGCAGTGTAGGCCGGTGTCTCGCCAAATCTTTTGACATAGCCGTCCACAAATGGCTTTGTGAGTTCATTATACTCAACGCCACGAGCATAGGTATTCGTCGTGAAAGCATAATTGCCCATCTTCTGAGTAGCCTGCCAGAAGCCATCCTTCTGGGCCTCCACATTGATGCCCACCAGGACAGCCGGGATCTTGAGTTCCCCTGCCTGTCTGGCAAAGGGAATGCCCACCGAAGAAGAGAAGATCGTGAAAATGATATGGGCCCCTGTACGTTGGATAGCGGAAAGTTCGGCGGTGACATCCGTAGCCACCGGAGAGGGTCTCCAAACGCCAACCACCTCCATACCCAGCTTAGGGATGGTAGCCTCGGAAGCTGGAACCATCGCATCGGCCCATTGGGCCTTTTCCATGACGACGGCGACTTTTATTTTGGGGATGTCTAAGGATTGTTTCAACATGGCTCCAACTGTGGCCAAATGGATGAAGCTCGTTCGGACAAGAAATGTGGAATTGAAGGGGGAGCCCCGGAACCAATACTTGTAAGTGTTGTAGTTCTTGGCCACCCTGTTACAGAGCTCATCCGTGGCAGCCCCAACGCCGATAAAGATTTTCTTGTTCTCCATGGCAATGTCCTGCATCGGCAGGACCGCTTCGGTCCGGAAACCGCCAACAATGAAGTCTATTTTGTCCTTCGTGATGAGCCGCTCCATGGCATTCGTGGCATCCGTGACGTTGAGGAATTCGTTGGAATCCGTTTTAACGAGCTGGATTTTCATCTTTTTATTGCCAACCTGGACGCCCCCTTTGGCATTCAGCTCCTCGGCAGCCATGGTTGCCCCATTCCAATGGCCTATCCCCTGCACAAATTGCATGGGTCCGATCACCCCGATCTTAATGTCCTGGCCAAAGGATGCTGTGAAAGAAGCTACGCCGAAGAAGAAAGCCATTGCCAATATGAATATTCTTTTCTCCCACCTTTCCATTTGGAACCCCTCCTTTTTTGAGATTTTCTAAAATCTCTGATTACAAACGATTAAAAGCCGATTACACAGATTCGAAATTCATGGAGAATTCAGGAAAATCTGTGTCATCCTCTTTTGAAATCTGTGGAATCGAGAAAGCTTTCAAGCTTTCCCGTAAAACGTCCGCCCGGAATCAACCATCTCCTTGATCAGTGGAGCGGGTTTAAATCGGACTCCGTGCTCCTGTTCCATTTTCAAGAGATGAACATAGACATTGTGTATTCCCCAGGCATCGGCGTAGCGAAGAATGCCTCCCCGGTAGGGAGGAAACCCGGTTCCATAAATCATCGCCAAGTCCATGTCTTGTGGCCGATCGCAAATTCCCTCCTGGATCATATAAGCAGCTTCGTTGATGGCCCGGGCAAGCATTCGATCCACGATCTCTTTGTAAGAGGACTTTTTGGGCTGGATCTTTTTCTCCTTCAAATATTTCTTGATCGCTTCATGGACTTTGGGATTGGGGACGGGTTTCTCTCCACTGTAATCGTACCAACCTGCTCCCGTCTTACGACCATAACATCCGGTCTGGTAAACGAGTTCGTAAATCGGCGAGGTCTTCCAGCGTTCCCCAAGAGATCTTTCAAAGTTTCTTATCACATGGTAGTTGATATCGATACCCGTCAGGTCGCCCAGAGTGGCCGGTCCCATGGGCAATCCAAAATCGACGATCGCTTCTTCAATCAAAGCCACCCCCACTCCTTCGCCTATCAAGAAAGTGGACTCGCCCAAAAGACCCCCGAGTTGTCTCGACACGTAGAAACCAGGACCATCGTTCACCACAATAGGCACCTTCCGTATCGCTCTCGCGAAGGCGACACTGGTGGCCAATGAACCATCGGACGTCTTCTTTCCGCAGATGATCTCCAGTAGTTGCATCCGCTCCGCAGGGTTGAAGAAGTGGAGTCCAATCATCCTGCCGGGATCTTTCAGGACAGAGGCCATTTCTGTAATGGGAAGGGCTGATGTATTCGAGGCGAAGATAACCTCGGGCCGACAGATCTCCTCAAGATTCTTCCAAATCCCCTGCTTGATCTTCATATCCTCCAGGACCGCTTCGATGATGAGGTCAGCGCGCTTCAGGTCCTCAAGGGCGGTTGTGGTGGTGAGGTGATCACGGATCTTGCGGTCAAGGTCTTCCTGGGTCATCTTTCCTATTTTTATAGGATAGGCAAATGTCTTTCGGATGGCTGAGAGACCCTTCTGGATGGCTTCGTCATTAATATCCCAGAGAAGGGTCTCGAATCCATTGCTGAGCAGGAGGTTTGTGATGCCGGAACCCATGGCTCCTCCCCCGAGCATGGCCACGGTCTTGATCTTTTGTGGATCCACTCCTTTGATCCTGGGGAGCTTGCCCGCAGCCCTGGTGTTGAGAAAAATTCCGATGAGGTTCTTGGCCACATCCGATACGGCACAATCACTGAAGAGCTCAGCCTCAATCTTTAGGTCGGCTTCGAAATTGTCAGACAACCCACGCTCCATGGCCTCAATGGCTTTGAAAGGTGCAATATAGCCTTTGCCTTTTTTCTCTGCCTCTCCCCTGGCGTACGAGATAATCATTTTTTTCGTGAGGAAGTTTGGAAGAGCGATCCTTGCGCAGGTGAGTCATTCGATCCTCGGTGATTCAATTCTCCGGACATGAAGCGTTGTGCGACTTTCAAGGCCTTCTCTAACAAGACCTCTCGTGGCGCCACCTCATCGATGCATCCCTTCTTCATTCCTTCATCCGAAGAGATGGACTGGCCTGTTCCAATCATCTGGAGAGCATCCGGGAGCCCGACCAGCCGGGGAAGCCTCTGGGTTCCACCTGCCCCCGGAATTAAACCGATCTGAACCTCCGGTTGTCCCACCTGTATGCCCTGTGCTGCAATTCGGTAGTGGCAAGCCATGGCGATTTCCATTCCCCCTCCAAGGCAGTTCCCATTCAGGGCAGCAATCACAGGCTTGGGGCCTTGCTCTATGGAATTGAGGAAGCGGTTGTTCTCCATGACCAGCGGGAGAAGAGAATCTCTGTCTGTCACCTTCTGAATCTCGGTGATGTCCGCACCTGCGATGAAGTTCTTCTCAGTCCCGGTGAGAATCACAGCCTTCACTTCATTGTCTCTGAAGGCGGCGGACAGGGCGTCTTTCATTTCCTCCTCAAATGGCTTAGAAAGTTGGTTGACGGGAGGATTGTTTAAGGTCAGGATCGCTGCTCCTTGACTCAGCTCAACTTTAATCGTTTTGTAGTTGGATCTCATATGTTCCCCCGTTCTGAGGTTCTTGTCCCCTCACCCCTCCCTCTCCCCGCTGGGGAGAGGGAGGGGGTGAGGGGAAAGTTCAAATATCTTGGTTAGAGCTTAGAGTTCTATGTTTCTCTTTCAATGAGGGTGGCCACCCCCTGTCCACCGCCGACGCAAGCGTTGGCAAGACCGTAGCGTCCACCCTTGACTTTCAAGATCCGGGCCAGGGTTCCTACGAGACGGACTCCCGTGGCTCCCAAGGCATGGCCGATGGCCGTACCTCCTCCCATCACATTCACTCGATCCGGATCGATACCCAACTCCTTGATGCAGTTCAAAGCTACGATGGCGAAGGCCTCGTTGATCTCCCAGTAATCGATGTCTTTCACCTGCAAACCCGCCTTCTCTAAGGCCATACGGCTTGCGGGGACAGGACCCACGCCCATGAGGGTGGGGTCCACTCCTGCGAATCCCATGGACCGGAGGGTCGCCATGGGGCGGATTCCCTTTTTCTTGGCGGTTTCCTTGGACATCAGGATCAACGAGGCTGCCGCGGCATTGAGCGGGGAAGAGTTCCCCGCCGTGATCACCCCATCCGGTTTGAAGGCTGGCTTAAGATCCTTCATCCCTTCCAGTGTTGCGTCATCCCGAACGGCTTGGTCTCGATCCACGACCAAACCCTTCCCATCGGCTTGCTCGGCTTCGATAGGGAAGATTTCTTCTTTGAAAAACCCTTCTTTGTAAGCTTTGGAGGCCAGTTGGTGGGAGTGAGTTCCCCAGCGATCCATATCTTCCTTGGAAAATCCCCGCAGCGTAAAAAGCTTTTCCGCAGTGAGCCCCATATTTGTACTCGTCATCATGTCCCAGTGCTTGTAAATCGGTTCTGTAAAAAAACGCTTGTTCAATGAGATATGTCCCTTTTCGGCCATTGCGCCCATGGGGACTCGGGTCATATGCTCCATCCCCCCGACCATCACGATGTCTGCAAAACCGGACGCAATCTCCAGAAAGCCGAAGTGGATACAGGCCATCCCGGACCCACACTGTTGATCAACAAATTTTGCCGGGATCTTTACTGGCAGGTTAGCCAGGAAGATCGGGAATCGACCTCCATAACTCCATTGCTCGGTGACGCCATAAGCAGACCCCACAATAAAATCATCGATCTCCTCCGCCCGAATCCCGGTCCGTTTGATCACCTCCGGAAGGAGCTTGGCCAGAAGTTCATCCGCCCTGAGCTTGTGGAACCAGTCTCGAGCCGGGTCATTGGGCCTGGACCTGGATTGGGCAGTTCTCAAATATCCGGCAATGACTACTTCCCTCATTGTTTTTTCCATCCTTCTCTTTCTCCTGTTCTTTGTTTTTTTTTCAAAGAGGGCGACAAGCGATCAGCCGTAACCCATGAGGCCCGAGCTCATTTTTCTAAGAGTTGATATCCAGAAGCCCCTTCACCCGGCTGATTTTGCTTTCAATCTCTCCTTGACGTCCAATCATGATACGCTGGGCCATCGGCGAACCGGCTCCATGAACAGACTCAATCAGATAAGCAACGGCACCTGCACCCGCAACGATGTTTTCAATCAAACGTAAAACCTTCATCCGATCCACCACATCCACGCCTTTGGCTGCCGCTAAGTATTTTTTGATATAGGGCCCTGCGACCGGGTCGTCCAGGTCTTTGGCTGAAGGCATGGTTCCAATCAACCCGCCGGCAATATCCGTGGCCAAACGAGCCATCTCAAAAGGAAAACGGGTCACATTCAGCTTGCAGACATTGGCCAAGAGCATATCCACTTCATAATTTCCAGCTTTCGTCGGGTGTCCCAAGGCCGAGCAAGCAATGCCGCAAGCGAACATTGTTTCGTTGAGGTGAATCATCTCGACGATTTTGTCCCGGATGTGGGAAGCACCTTCCACTCCGTTCATCCGGGCGATCAGGGCCGTGGCCCCGATGAGAACGTCGCCGACTCCAACCTTGCATCCCCCATAACTCTGGCGGTGGTAGGCTGCAAAGCGTTCGACCAGTCGACCCGACAGGTCGACTTCTCCATTGAGAAAGATGCGTTCCTCCGGGATAAACACATCTTCAAAAACGGTCATCACCTCCTGGCCGCCAAAAGCAGGATTGCCGATATCCAGCCGGCTGGGTTCCTCCAGCTTTCGCGTGTCACTCGCTTGTCGTCCGTAGATATGCTTAATGCCCCTTGTATTGGTTGGAACGGCAAAACAGATAGCCCAATCCTCCTCCTTCGGAATCAAGTTTGTCGTGGGCATGACGATGATTTCATGGGAGTTGATCATTCCCGTTTGATGTAGTTTGGCACCACGGACCACCACGCCACTGCGTTTCCTTTCCACAACTCGCAGGAAAAGATCCGGGTCTGACTGGTCCTTGGGTCGCTTCCCCCGGTCACCCTTTGGATCGGTCATGGCTCCATCGACCACTAAATCATCGAGCTGGATCCGCGTCCAATATTCTCGAAAACGTTTATGGTAATTCGTGCCATGTTCCTGATCGCATTCGTAGGTAACACTGAAGACCGCATTGGCTGCATCCAAACCCACACATCGTTGGAAACAACATGCCGTGATGTTTCCACAGGTCCTCTGCATCATCACTTTTTTTACCAGGTCTTGGGGGCTCTGGTGCAAATGGGTAAAACGATTGATCTCTTCGCCAGATAACGAAGACCTCACCCGGAAGAGGTCTCGAGTCTCTTTGCTATAGGCACAGTCGAACGTCGACGCCACAGCACGAACCGAGGGTGTCACCAATGGGTGATCGGGCAAGTCTCGCGTTTTCTCACCCATGATATTCGCCTCCAGCCCAAGAGACTTGAGGGAAGCGATGTATTCGTCTCCTTTTTTGAGTGCCATTTCTGATTCCTCTCCGTTTTCTATCTTATCGCTACGACCGAACAAATGCCCGGCGCGACGTATAATCACTTAAGGAGCTGCGGCAGCAGACAAACAGTTTCAAAATTCAAATACCCGGGTGTCTACCCCAGTCGTTTTGGTCTGTTTCAAATTTAGAATTTTGGTCCTTCGGATTACCTGAAAAATACCTTCCTCTCCCCCGGTGGGAGAGGATTGAGGTGAGGGGGGAATAGTTCCAGCGACTCACCCTCACCCTCCCCCTCTCCCATCAAGGGAGAGGGGAGTGAAATCAAATTTAATGATTCTTAGCTGACGAACCCGTCATGTAATATTTATTTCGAACTTGGGATGTCCAAATTATTCTTCAAAATGGATATCTCCCTATTTTAATCACAGAGTCTGCGATCTCCCGTCTCAAGGCGATTGTGTTCACAGGTTCAAAACGGGTCAGTTTCTTGAGCGCAGAGAATTGTGTCCTGAGGGTGTCACCCTCGGCAATGGCAGCGAAGGCCTGTTTCGCAAGATCTTGCACACGCCCAAAGCCATCATTGACGTGAACCTTGACCATGGCTTTCTGAATCCCAGACTTTTCGTCGCCAGACTTCTCGAGGGTCTTCATCGCTCTAAGGAGGCCGCTTTCCATGGCGAAGACCTCAATGACAATATTACTGATCAACGCCACGATGTCCTCTTGCTCTGGGTCTCCCAACTTCATCATATACTTCTGAACGGCAGCCCCAGCGACCAAAAGGCCGATCTTCTTTGACATCTCCACCATCTCCGCCTGCAGGGTGAGTTTCCCGTCATCCATCTCTACTTTGGGCCGAAGGGTGAGAAGCTCGCTGGCCACTTTCTGGGCTGCCGCGAGCACAGGGAGACGATTCTTCATTGCCCTTCTCGTCAACATGTCCACGATCAGCAGACGATTGATCTCGTTCGTCCCTTCCCAGATCCGGTTAATCCGCTCGTCCCTGTAACCCCGCTCAACCGGATAGTCATGAATGTACCCGTAGCCTCCGTGGATCTGAACGGCTTCATCGACCACATAGCCCGCCATCTCCGAGCAGTAGACCTTGTTGATCGAGTCTTCTATATTGTACTCCTCAATTCCCCTTGCCATCTGGATCCCAACATCTTCAGCGTGGCGGTCGATGCGTCGGAGGATCCGGTCCGTCAGACCGCCTGTTCGGTAAACCATGCTCTCCGAAATGAACGTCCGGATCGCCATCTCCGCAATCTTGTATTTGATCAGGCCGAACTCGGCAATGGGCCTTCCGAACTGGACCCTCTTCTTGGCATAAGTGACTGCCTCTTGCAGGGCACTCTTTGCCCCTCCCAGACAGCCCGCGCCCAAGCTGAAACGGGCAATATTCAGGACATTCAACGCGACGATGTGGCCCCTTCCAACCTCTCCAAGAACATTCTCCACAGGCACCTTGACATCGGAGTAGATCACGCCTCGAGTGGAGGAGCCCTTCACCCCCATCTTATTCTCTTCCTCATCCAGAGACACGCCTTCGAAATTTCGCTCGACGATGAAAGAGGTGAATTTGTCCCCATCCACTTTGGCATAGGTGACGAAGGTACCTGCAAACCCGGCATTGGTGATGAATTGTTTCTGACCGTTTAAAATATAGTATTTTCTGTCCGGACTGAGGATGGCCGTGGTCTTTGAGTTCAGGGCATCCGAGCCAGCTTCGGGTTCTGTCAGGGCGTAGGCCCCGAGGATCTCTCCTGTGGCCATCTTGGGCAGATAACGTTTCTTCTGGTCTTGGGTGCCAAAGAAGACAATGGGAAGCGAACCAATCCCGGTATGAGCCCCGAAGGAGGACATGAAGGAACCTCCTCCCTGGGCCATCTTCTCCCAGACAAGGAGGGAACTCACCTTATCCAAATCCTGTCCCCCATACTCTTCTGGAATGTCCGCGGAAAGGAACCCGAGCTCCCCGGCTTTCCTGAGAAGGCTTGGCAGGAGCCCTTCCTTCTTCTCTTCAATATCGTCGGCCACGGGCTGAATTTCACCCACCACAAATTCGGTCACGGCCTTCGCGACCAACCGCTGTTCTTCGTTAAAGTCCTCGGGCGTAAAAATTGCCTGAGGGGAAATCGATTCAACCAGAAACGCTCCGCCCTTGACAAACTCCTCCATAGCGATCTCCTTTCAAAAGGATCATTGAAAATTGAAAAATTAGCATTGCAAAATTAGCATTTAAAATCTCTCTGTTGTTTAATCTCCAATGCTAATTGCTAAATTTGCAATTTTCATTTCGCAATGATGTTTTTCAAGATACCTTACCGAGAACATCAGAGCGGTGCGCTTAATTTCTCATCCCCTCGCCCCGAAGGCCATTGAAGGCAAATTGAAATATGAAATCTGCCAGGTCACTGACCGACCTCTCTTTTTTTGGGTGGAACCAGATTCTGGTTCGGGTGATCATGGAGGCAATCATAAAGCCGGCTAACTTCACATCCACTTCAGGTAAATAACCGGCATCAATGCCTCTCCGAATGACTTTTCGAATAATCCGGTCATAGGTGTCCCGAAGATCTATGATTTTTTTTCTTTTCTCGGGTGAGAGACTATCGAGGGCAACGTCAAAAAGCAGCTTAGCAGATCTCCTGTAACTCAGCGTCACTTCTAAATGACTTTCAATAATGAACCTCAACTGCTCAATGGGACTGGTATCCACTTCCTCTTCCATATGCTTAATAGGAGCAATGATCTGTTCCATTTCTTCCCGAAGCACTTCGAAAAGGATTTCTTCTTTGTCGGCGAAGAAATTATAGATATTGGCTGGCCTACAGCCATAGGAAATGCCTATGTCGCGCATACTTGCGGCTTGATAGCCTTTTTCCCAGAAAAGCTTTCGCGCTGTTTCCAGCATCTTCGCTTTTTGAAGACCGGGTTTAACTTTCCCTCTTATCATCCAGACCGAACCTTTTCTGAGAAATAAGATCCTGCGAAACTGGGGGACTCTGTCGATAGAGTATCCTGATCCTTTATATTAATGAACGGCCATTAATCTACTACACCAAATTCAAAGTTGTCAAGCAGAAAATTCTAATCCCAATTTGCTTCAGAAGGAATATGATTTTGGAATACGATACTTCGCCCTGAACGGGCGCAGCATGTCGAGCACCTACCGATTGTCCTTATTTTCCCAGGGCAGGCGTTTCCCTTCGGGGGAGTATCTGTAAAATCCCTTTCCGGCTTTCCTGCCCAGCCGACCTTGGCTCACCATGCGTTCCATCAGGTTTGAGTTCGGGGCAAGGTGGACCGCCCCCAGGGCTTTCATGGTTTGTCCAACCCGGGCACAGGTATCCAAACCGGCGTTATCAGCGATTTCGAAGGGACCGGCATTCCAGCCATAGCCGAGCCGCATGCCCACATCCACATCTTCCGGCGTGGCGATTCCCTCGTCAACCAAGTCTACGGCTTCACGCAAGGCAGCGGAGAAAATCCGATTCATCACAAAGCCAGGGAGATCTCGCTGCACTCGAACCGGGGTTTTCCCCAGGGATTGAACAAAGGCCACGCCCCGCTCGAAGATCTCCGGGGAAGTCTTTTCTCCTTTGACCACTTCCACCAATCCCATTAGTGGCACAGGCCCAAAGAAATGTAACCCAAGCACCCTCTCCGGTCGACTCGTATTTTCAGCGAGGCGGGTGACGGGGATGGAAGAGGTATTCGTGGCCAGAGGGGTCTCTGGTCTGGAAATCCTGTCCAGCTCCTGAAAAATTCCACGTTTCAGCTCCTCTGCCTCCAGGGCCGCTTCGATGACCCAGTCCACCTCGGATGCACTGGATAGATCTTTTTCAAGTGAAATCCGTGCAAGGACGTTCTGGGAGGGTTCCTTGAGAACACCCTTGGCGGCCAATTTTTCTACGGACCAGCGAATATCTTTGAGCGCCCTGTCCGTGATTGTGCTCTGGATATCCATCAGATGAACCCGGTATCCGGCTTGGGCCGATACCTGTGCAATTCCCGAGCCCATAAATCCTGCGCCCACAATCAAGACCTTCTCCATAAAGTTTATTCCCTCAATCGAGTGAAGTGTCCCCAACATCTCTAAAAAGTGATCTGAGAATCGTCGTTCCCGTGAAAACAGGAATCCAGGTTGAGGATATTGGATTCCCCCGTATCAAGTACGGGGCAGGCTTATCAAGTCCGGAATGACACAATTGTGAAGGCATTTTTAAGATACGTTACTGGATTCAAGAATTCTCCGAATGGAGAGATCTTCTATATTTGTTTCTCTCCCACAATGGGTCAAGGTTTCTTTTGTCGTTCCGGAATGCCCGCGAGTTTTTTAACCATCTTCTTGCGTGATTCGATATCGTACTGGGTCGTGATGGCGATGGCCTCCATGATGGGCGAGCCACCCCCGTGATAGGATCCAACCATATGAATTCCCCCGCTTGCAGAGCACAGGATGTCGCCAATGTAGCGCCAGAGCTGGGCCGCGTCTTCCGGGTGGATATCCGGGTTGCGGGTGATGTACTTGTAGAGAAGATCCTTAATTTCAGGGTTCATAAAATCTCCCTCATAGGGGAAGGTGGCCGGAATCCCGCCGGCGATGTCGCACAGAATCTCGGCCTCCCGGAAGACCGCCTCGCCGGTAAGGTTGCGGCCCACATTGGCGTAGATGGAATGGGGAATGTAACTCCCAGGGCCATAAGGCATCGGCCCCACCCCGGGGACGTACAACTCGGGTTTCCCCAGTTCGGAAGCCGTGAATCCGGCCGCATAACCGAGCTCCGATACCCGTATGATCTCCGCCAATTTATCACGGACGTGCGGGGCCTTCGCAATACCGTTAAATTCTGCCGCCAATGCCACCGCCCCGAGCATTAAATCGCCCAACGCTGGTTTGCAACCGGAGTAGCTGTGGCGATGGAAGAGGGCGAAGAGCAGGGCACATGCTCCCCCTTGAGTCGCTTCTCCACAAAGGAAGACCCGCTCCCATGGGATGAAACAATTGTCGAAGATCGTATAAGAGTCGGTATAGCCGGGAGCAAATCCCCTCTTGAAGTATTGGCGGTCGCGCAGGTTATGGATGGACACCACCTGTTTTACTCCTTCCCAATCCGCAGGAACGGCAAAGGCCACGGCCCAGTCTTTTTCCTCTCGCAGAAGAGCGCGGGTGGGAACGACCAGGATTTCGTCCGCCACAGAAGCTTCGGAGATGTGCACCTTCGACCCCCGCACCACGATCCCGTCACTCTTCCTCTCCACCACATGGACATACAGGTCCGGGTCTTTCTGCTCGCTGGGCCGCTTCATCCGGTCACCCTTCACGTCCGTCTGCGCACAACAACCGACCAGATCCTCTCTTTGAAATCTCTCCAGCCACTTCACGAAGTTCTTATGGTATTGAGTGGCCCCGTTGTTTTGCTTGTCGGCCTCGTAAGACACATTATAGATCGCGTTGGTCGCATCGATTCCCATGCACCGCTGGATACATCCACCGGCCACCTGGCAAAGAGCTCGGGTCATATCCTGCTTCTTGTGTAAGTCCTCCTTACTCTGATGGACGTGACAGAACCGATTGATCTTCTCCCCGGTCAGATGAGATTTGGCCGTGTAAAGGTCTTCGTTTTTCGGGTCTGCGGCGTAATCGAAAGTCAACCCCATGGTATGAATGGTGGGCATTTGGATCTCATCATCCCGAGCGATCTTTTCACCGTTCACATAAATGTTGCGGCGCATCTTTACGTAACCCTTCGATGTACTGCTGTTTTGTTCTCATCTTTGTTTCCTCCTCTTCTTCTGGAACTGCTCCAGACCTCCCTCGGCGATTATCCGAGACCGAAATCTCCTCTTGAATCAAGATCTTGTTCCACGGATGCCTCAGCTCCCGATTCGAGCAGCGCCAGGATGCTCCTGTATCTCTCCCGGGAGAGTTTGCGGTAAAGATGGTAGAAGAACAGGCTCATGATCTCTCTTCCCTGAGCAATCCTTTTCGAAAACTCCTCTGGGGAAAGTTTCCCAGGGCAGTCTCGATGTAATATTTCTGGGACATGATAGCGATCTCCCGGAACTTATCCAGGTAATGTTTGAGGGCTTCCGGATCGAACCCGTCTTTGGGCCCTAAGCCGATGTTATCCATCTTCACGATTAATTTCCCGAGGGTAATATCATCCTGGGAATAGACCTTCGACCCATCACGGACGCCGGGGTTGATAATCTTCCATTCTTCCATCTTGGCCAGCCATTTTTTTCCCAAACCCGTTTCGTTCCGGAAAAGGTCTTCACCTGCAATCTCGGTGGGCAGGAACTGATCTACGGGGCTGAAATACTCTCTTCGGAGATTGAGGAAAGATTGCCACTCGGCTGATTTTCGCTGCTTCCCAAAAATATTCTTGATCACCGCGAGTGGGAAAAAATACCGATCCTGGAGTTCTTTAATGAAGCGGATGCGCTCCACGAAGTGGTCATCATATTCCGCGACATTCTTTCCCTGTTTGCGGGGCTTGGGAAGGAGTCCTTCGCGGACGTAATAATGAATGGTCTCTTTTGAAACCCCGGAATGCTTGACCAGTTCCCGAATTTTCAAGAATTCTCCGATCAGATTTTTTATTGAGTATTACTACATGCTATATATAAAAGTCAAGAGAAATCTGATAGCTAAGTAAATACATATTGACAAATATCTACTTATCATTATAAAGTGGCAACGGTGGAGGGTGGGAAAAATGAATTTTGCAGTTTCCATCGAATTCCAGGGATGAAGTCAGCACTAGGAATCAACCATCGGCTGGCAGATTTCACATCAAAAACCTAAAATTTGGAGGAGAAATTCTATGGCCAAACGAATTCTCCGTACAGAACTTTGCCACATACTCGGAATTGAGTACCCTGTCATAGCGGCCGGCATGGGGCCGACACTGATCGGTGAGAATACGGGGGCTCCGGTCGAGTTGGTGGTGGCTGTCTCAGAGGCTGGCGGACTCGGAGTTCTGGGCGGGAGTGGCTTTACCATAGAGAAGTTGCGTGAGGCAATTCGGGAGATTAAATCAAAAACAAAGAAGCCTTACGGAGTGGATCTCCTCTTACCTCAAAAGCTGGACTTCGGTGGAGGGTTAGGCCAGAAAGGACCCAAGGAGTTGCCCCTGAGCGCGTTGTTGAAATCGCTGCCTAAACCTCATCAGGAGTGGGTCAAGAAAGTGAGAGAGGAACTTCAACTTCCGGATGTGGAAATCACGGTTAGGATGAATACAACGACCATGCGCCCTCAGGAAGCAATTCAAGTGTGCATCGACGAAAAAGTTCCGCTCTTCTGTGCCGGCCTGGGAAACCCAGGATTCATGGTGGAGCAGGCTCACGCCGCGGGCATGAAAGTTCTTGGAATCACCGGAAATGCAAAGAACGCACGCAGGATGGCCGAATCCGGAATCGACCTTCTGGTAGCCCAGGGATATGAAGGGGGAGGGCACACAGGCCGGATCGGGACGATGGCCCTTTTGCCCCAGGCCATCGATGCTGCCTACCCGGTTCCCGTCCTGGCTGCGGGGGGAATTGGCGACGGCCGGGGATTGGCGGCGGCCTTAGCCATGGGATGCGCAGGGGTCTGGGTCGGGACCCGCTTCTTAGCGACAGACGAAGGAGGAGCCCTCCCGGTGAATAAGAAACGGATCCTCGATTCCACGGATGAAGACACACGGGTGAGCAAATCGTATACCGGTAAAACGCTGCGGGCGAGCTATAATAGGTTCCACGATCTCTGGGAGGGTTCGGGATTGGAGCCTCTTCCCTTTCCCACTCAAGTGTTAATCTCTTCAGCCCTCCTGGGGAGTTTCATCGAGGGCCAAGAAGGACGATTACGTCGGCGGTCTCGCAGGCCAGATCTCCGGCCTCATCAAAGAGATCAAACCCGCCCGGCAGGTGCTCGATGAGATGGTGGAGGAGGCCGTGGATATTCTCACCAGACGCCTTCCGGAAAACGTGGAGGCGAAATAGAGACCTTCACCAGAGCTCCAGGATTCGGCATCGCCTCTAATAATAGAAAGGCTGTCTCATCATGCCAGAGAATTTCATTCGAACGAGAATGAACTCCACCCCCACTGAGCCCCCGCTGCTTGAAGTGAAGGACCTCTCCCGGGACTTCGGGGGGTTGCGAGCGCTTGCTACGGTATCCTTTGGTATCACGCCGGGAGAGATCGTCGGTGTGATCGGACCCAACGGCGCCGGGAAGACAACCCTCTTTGCTCTCCTCAGCGGTTTCCTCGCCCCTTCTGAAGGAGAAATAAGATTCAGGGAAACCCCGATTGCTGGAATGCGGCCGGACAAACTGTGTCATCTCGGGATAGCCCGGACGTTCCAGGTGGTCCGTCCGTTCCTGGAAATGACGGTCTTTGAAAATGTCAAGGCCGCTGCCGTTTTCGGAAAGCCGGGTCGCCGTACTGCCTCAGAGATCAATCGGGAGGTAGATGAGATCCTTGAAATCACCGGACTCTCCCCTCTCGCTCATCACATTTCCCATTCGCTGAGCCTGCCGGAGCGCAAGCGGCTGGAAGTGGCCCGAACCCTGGCTACCCATCCCGAACTCCTTCTTCTGGACGAAGTTCTTGCAGGGCTGAATCCTCGGGAAGTTGAAGAAGCCATTCCCTTCATTCGCTCTCTCAATATGGAAAGAAAGATCAGCATTCTCATGGTGGAGCACAATCTTCGAGCCATTATGGGAATTTGCCGTCGAATCTTGGTCCTCAATTTCGGGCAACTCATCTTTGATGGCGCTCCGGAAGCTGCGGTGGAGAACCCGGAGGTCATCCGCGCCTACTTAGGAGAGAGAGAAGATGCTCAGGGTTGAGGGTCTCTCAGTTGGATACGGAGATGCGTATGTCCTTGGAAATATCTCCTTTCAAGTCCGTCAAGGGGAGATGACCTGCATTCTGGGTCCGAATGGCGCGGGAAAAACAACCCTCCTCCGTTCGATCACCGGGCTGACTCCTCCTGCCTCCGGCAAAATATGGTTCATGGGCGAGGAAATCCAAGGCAAGAAAACTCATCAGATCGTGGGCTTGGGAATGACAATGATTCCGGAAGGCCGGCGCCTGTGGCCGCCCCTTTCTGTTCGAGAGAACTTGGAGATGGGGGCCTACAGGGTTTCCGAGAAGTCAACCGTCCAAGAAAGGTTGGATTGGGTATTTTCATTATTTCCCCACCTGACCAGTCGCAAGGATCAGCTCTGCGGAACTCTTTCAGGAGGTGAACAGCAGATGGTCTCAATCGGCCGTGGGTTGATGGCGTTGCCAAAATTGTTGTTGATGGACGAGCCTTCCTTAGGTCTCGCTCCGCTCGTCGTCCGCGAAATGTTCGGGGCGATTAAGAAAATTGTTCATTCCGGAACCACCATCCTGCTGGTGGAACAGAACACTCAAGTCGCACTTTCAGCCGCCCATTACGGATATGTACTGGAAAGGGGTATGATCGTATTGGAAGGGGAAGCGGATTTCCTGCGAGAGACTCCCCACATCAAATATGCTTATCTGGGTCTTTAGGCACTTAGGAGTCGAAGCACCAAAAATGTAGTTATTGGGTCATTACGGCCAATGTTTGTAATACAAATCCATTTAATTTTTTGACGAGAGGCCCCCTCGCCTCCCCTCTCCCCGATGGGGAGAGGGATAGGGTGAGGGGTGACTCATGACGAACAAGGAAGGAGAAAAAAATGAAACGGCGGATGATGAGCAAGCTCTGGAGTGTAGGTTTGGTCGTGGGTTTGTGTTTCGGAACGGCCTGGGCCGCGCCGGTCATCAAATTGGGCGCCCATGCTCCACAGACGGGAAGCTTGGCCAAACATGGGATGGAGCAGATCAAAGGGATCCGGGTAGGAGCGGAAGAGTTTGAAAAGAAGCATAACATCAAGGTCGACTTGCGTGTCTATGATGACGAAAGCGATCCTCAGAAGGCAGTCGCGGCAGTGGAAAAGCTGGCGGGCGTCGACAAAGCCAACGCCATTGTCGGCGGATATGGATCCAACCTGGTGGGACCGGCATCGGAGGCAGCCGAGCGATATGACACGCCCTACCTGACAACCGGGGCGGTCGATAGCAAGCTTTCTGCAAAAAAATTCAAGAACTTCTTTCGGCTGAATAATATGCCAGGCTATGCTGCGGCCCAGTCAGGGGCGATCAAGGAACTCTTCGGTGCCAAGAAGGTGGGGGTTCTTTACAACAGCCTGTCCGCTACGACTGAGATCGCCGAAGTGGTAAGGGATAAGCTGGCGAAAGCAGGTATTGAGGTTCCGGTCTTCGAAAAGTTCGAAAAGGGAACGACCAATTACAAGCCGGTTTTGCTCAAAGTCAGAGATGCCGGATGTGAGGTCCTTCTGGTGGAAGGATATTTCCCTGATTACGTAGGCACAATCAAGGACGCAAAGATCCTGAATCTGCCGGTAAAGGCGTACATGGGCGCATGGGGCATCGGCACGCCGGAATTTGTCAGGGAGTTAGGGCCCATGAGTGAGTATATCTATGGCACATCGATCTGGGAAATGGGAACAGCCCCAAAGGAGGCGAAGGCGGAGGAGGCAGAGTTTGTCGCCACCTATAAGACCAAATATAAAGAAGAGCCTTCCTATATCGCCATGCTCGGCTACCTCTCGGCGAAATACATGCTCCAGGCGATTGCTCAGGGCGGAGGAAAATCGGGAAATTATAGTCCGGAAAAGACCAGGACCGTGCTTCGGGCGATGGATACGGTGGGTCCTTGGGACGGGTTGCTTTTGACGACAAGGGTGAACCGAAATATTTTACAGCCATATTGTTCCAGACACAGAAAGGAAATCAGGTTGTTGTCTATCCCAAGGATCGGGCCATGGGAACCATTCAGTATCCTGCGGTTCCGTGGGGTGGAAAATAGGCTGTTGCAGGTTGCTGGAGCAGCTACCCGCCGGGAACGTCTTCCGCACGCCTTCCCCGTGTCAAGCACGGGGCAGGCTTGTTGCAGCGTAGGTCGTAGGGAACGGTTTGAAACCGTACCCTACAGAGGGAGTCTGCAAAGGCATCAACTTGCATCTGCCTGCCTGCGCGAAGTCCCGACTTGCGGGACGAAGGCAGGGTCCTTGTCGAGCAACCTGGAGAAGATTATTTCTTCAGTAGGCTGTAGATAAGAAAAGATGGTCCATAGGAAAAAGAATTGATCACCACGACCAGTATCATCCAATCCATCCTTTCTGGAATGTTGGAGGGGGTCAACTATTCCCTTTACTGCTTGGGACTGGCCTTTGTATTCGGCATCATGCGGATTATCAATATGGCTCACGGAGAGTTCCTGGTACTGGGTGGCTATATTGCTTATTGGCTGTTAGTAAAGTGGGGGCTTAACCCCCTTCTCGCCCTTCCCGTTAGCAGCGGCGATTGCCGCTGGGGCATCCTTCCTGAGTTACCGTGTTTTCTTACAGAGGATCCGTACCACTGCAGAACTGAATACCCTCATCCTGACCTTTGGGATCGGGATCTTTCTCTCCAACCTCTATCTCCAGCTCTGGTCAGCGGACATCCGCAACATCGGCGTGGACTGGATGGAGAAACCCTTGAAGCTCGCCGGGATCTACATCAGCTTGGGAGAGATCATCACCTTCGCAATCTCTTTTGCCGGAGTTCTGGCGCTCCACTCCTTCCTCCGCCATACCAAGACGGGGAAAGCCATCCGGATCACGGCGATCGATCGCGATGCGGCGACGCTCGCTGGAATTAACGTCGAAAGGGTTGACCTTCTCGCCTTCAGCATCGGCGGGTTGCTTGCCGGTCTCGGAGGACCCCTGCTCGGAATGCTGTCATTTGTCAGCCCGGGAACAGGCATCCACATTACGGTCAAGGCCTTTATCCTTACGGTTCTGGCAGGGGTGGGTTCCATCCGAGGATTGATTGCAGCCGGAATGATCCTCGGCATAGGAGAGGCCATGACCGTGACGTTCGTCAGCTCCTCCTACCGGGAGTTGTTCGGGTTCGTGCTCTTTCTCGTTATTCTACTGGTTCGGCCTTCAGGGCTATTTGGAAAGAGGATATAAGTGAAATCCTTTCTTCCATTCGAATTGTCAGAGAAAAGGGTTGCCCTTCTAACCATGGTTGTGGTTCTGGCCCTCCCGTTCGTCCTTTCCTTCAACCCCTACTACTTGAGCATCTTTATTTCGGCCCTCATCCTCGGGTCTGTTTCTTTGGCCTGGAACTTGCTCGCAGGAGTATGCGGACAGGTCTCCTTCGGGCATGCGGCCTTTTTCGGAATTGGCGCCTATGCCTCTGCCCTCCTCGTGGTGAAAGCAGGGTGGAACCCCTTCCTGGCCATGGCAGGGGCTGCAATGCTCGGGGTCCTCGGAGCGCTGATCATCGGGATTCCTGCCTTTCGATTGCGTGGGCCCTACTTCGCCCTTTCCATCCTCGGCTTCGCAGAGGTGATGAAGCTCCTTACGTTGAACCTCACTCACTTGACAGAAGGTTCCAAAGGAATCTTTAACATTCCCTCGCTGCCATCGATCACATTGGGAAAGATGACCTTTGATTTCTATGTTTCCAGGACGACCAATTATTATATGGCTGCTGTCCTGATGTTTGCCATCTATACTGTCGATCTATTTGATTCGACATTCGAACATGGGACTGGCCATGTCAGCGGTTCACGGCGATGAGGAGACGGCTTCCGGGATCGGCGTCCCGGTTTTTAAGACCAAGATCACCGCCCTCACGGCATCCGCCTTCTGCACCGCTCTGATGGGCGCCTTTTATGCCCACTACGTCCATTTCCTCAGTCCTGATTCCGCATTCGATGGGTTCTGGTCGGTCATGCCCATTGTGGGATCGCTTTTTGGAGGAATGGGCACGCTGATCGGGCCGAGCATCGGAGCACTCGTGATCACTGGATTGGATGAGTTCGTCTTTAAAAGATTCTTCGAGACCGGCCATAAACTTTTTTTCGGGCTTCTTTTGGCCATTGTCATCGTGTGGGCCCCGGTGGGTTTACTAGGCAAGTGGGTCAAGAAAAGATGAAGAGGTGGAGAGAAATGGATTTGATCCGTCCTTCTATGACGATACCCTTGGAGCCTTTGACTTTCCCGCTTCGCAGGGCGGCGCAAAAATACCCGGGAAAAGTGGCGGTGATCGAACCTGAGAAAGGTGGAAAGGATTATTCTTATCAGTGGCTGGAGGAAAATTCGTCAGCCCTTGCCGCTTCCCTGGCAGACATGGGAGTAGAACCGCGGGACCGTATCGCCCTCTGGATGAAGAACAGTCTGGAATACATCCTCTCTTTCTACGGGATTCTGAAGGCAGGAGGCGTCGTTGTCCCCATAAGCACCCATTACGGAGAGAGAGAGGTTCTTCACCAATTGAAAGAGACAGAAGTCAAGGGCATGATCGCCTCGGACAACCTGTATGCCCAAGCAGAAAGCCCCATTTCAGAGGTCCAGGGGTTGCGATTCGTCGTGCTTGAAGGGCCTGCCCTGAACCATGCCGGTACTGGGCAGGGGGAACGGCCTTTGGCCGCCATCCCCTTTTCGACGCTCCTTGCGAGATCGGATCGACTGGATCGTTCCATCGGAATTGATCCCAAAGAAGAGATTGCCGTTCTCCCGTTCTCGAGCGGCACAACCGGCCTTCCCAAAGGAGTCATGCTTACCCACTTCAATCTCCTCAGTTGTCTTTACCAGGTTGTTCAGGTCCATGAGATTTCGGAAACGGATGTCATGATTAACCAGCTTCCCTTTTTTCATATTTACGGGATGACGGTTCTGATGGGAACATCCGTCATGGCCGGGGCCACCCAGGTTCTGGCGAGTCGTTTCCGCCCCGTGGACGAATTTCTCTCCCTGTTTGAAACCTATCGACCAACGCTTTTTTTTACCGTTCCGTTGATCATCCAGGAATTCTGCCACCATCCAAAGGTTTTGACCATGGACTGGAGCCGTCTCCGGTACGTCAATGCAGGGGGAGCGATCCTCTCCCCCGACGTGCAGGAGAGGTTTACACAGATCACAGGGGTCCCTGTCATGCAGGGATACGGTCTTACCGAATCTTCACCGACCACCCACGTGACCCCCATCGGGAAGATCAAGATGGGATCCATCGGGCTTCCGTTGTTTGCGACAGAAGATAAAATCGTCGACCCGGAAACAGGGGCCGAATTGGGGCCGTGGGAGACTGGAGAACTCTGGGTTCGGGGACCGCAGGTGATGAAGGGATACTACAATAATCCGCAAGCAACCGCGCAGGCCTTGGTCGATGGATGGCTTCGGACAGGGGACTTGGCGCGGAAAGATGAGGAAGGATATGTTTACGTTGTCGACCGCCTAAAAGAAGTAATTAAATGCAGGGGATTCCAGGTGCCTCCTGCTGAGATTGAGAACATCCTGCTCAGCCACCCGGATATCAAAGATGCGGCAGTCATTGGGGAGTCCCATCCGGAGTACGGCGAGGTTCCCATAGCCTATGTGGTGCTCCGGGACAAGGCCAGCCTTGTCCCGGAGGCCATCATCCAATACGCGGCACAGGGATTGGCCAAGTACAAACGGCTGGCCAAAGTGGTGTTTACGGAGACGATTCCGCGCAGTGCTTCGGGTAAAGTATTACGCCGGCTTCTGAAGAACTCGCCATCGGGATGACTGAAAAGGGATCAGAGACGCAATCAAAAAATTGTCGAAGAAAAGGAGACATAAATTGAACGATGCAGTGATCGTAAGCGCAGCAAGACTTCCCATCGGAAAGTTTGGCGGGACGTTGAAAGACGTGAGCGATTGGGATCTGGGAACGATCGTCATCGCAGAGGCCATAAAAAGAGCGGGTGTTAATGGGGATGACATCGATGAGGTCGTCATGGCGCATGGCTTCAGAACCGGCGATCTCCCTGCGAACTCTTCCAGAGCGGTTGCGCTTCGAGCCGGAGTCCCCATCCAGGTTCCGCAATTTACAATCAATAAAGCATGTGGGGGGAGCCTGAGGGCGGTTGCCTTAGCCGCACAATTGATCAAAGCCGGGGAAAATGAGGCCATTGTTGCCGGAGGGATGGAAAGCATGAGTCGGGCCGCTTTCATCATCACCAAGGCCCGATGGGGCTATCGTCTCGGCCACGGTCAGCTCATTGACCCATTGGTGCTCTTCGATCCGATTTCGGGTTCTTCACTCGGACAGACCGGGGAGAACGTGGCCGACCTTTATAGGATCTTCCGTGAGGACCAGGATCGCTTCGCTCTCTTAAGCCAGCAGAGAGCTGAAAACGCCATTAAGGGCAATAGATTTAAGGAAGAGATCGTGGGTGTCCAGGTTCCCGGTAAGCCTCCCGTGATGTTCGATACCGATGAACATCCGCGGTTCGGCACCACATTGGAGGCGCTTTCCAAACTGAAGCCTGCCTTCAGGGAAGACGGCACGATCACGGCTGGAAATGCAAGCGGCCTGAACGATGGAGCCTCTGCCGTCGTGGTGATGTCTCGGAAGAAGGCGAAGGAAATGGACATCCGTCCCCTCGTATCGATACGCTCTCATGCGTCGGTCGGGGTGAAGCCTGAAATCATGGGAATCGGTCCCGTCCCTGCAACCCAACAGGCGCTGCAAAAGGCCGGTTTGGAACTCAAAGACGTCGATTTGATCGAGTTGAACGAAGCCTTCGCGGCCCAGTCGTTGGCGGTGGTCAGAGAACTCCATTTCGACATGGAGAAAGTCAACGTCAATGGCGGCGCGATCGCCTTGGGCCATCCGATCTCTGCGACAGGCTCCATTCTTTTGACGAAGCTCATCTACGAGATGAAGAGACGGAATGCTCAATTCGGATTGGTGACGATGTGCATTGCAGGAGGCCAAGGGATTGCGATGATCGTTGAAAATGAGCGGACTTAGAGATGGATCGGCATCAGTGGTTGGAAGGAGAAGTCAATGGAACGAAAACTTGCCTATTATGAGATGAAGGGCCAGACGGCCATCGTCACCATCGATCATCCCCCCATGAATGCTCTGGATGTGGCGACCAAGGAGGCCGTTGGCGAAGTCTTCAGGGAGTTGGATGAGCGGAGACAGGAGATCCGGGCAGTCGTACTGCACGGGGCGGGCGAGAAAGCCTTCGCCGCAGGAGCCGATATCAAAACGTTCTTAGAATTGAATCCGGATACGGCAAAGAGACGCCTCTCGCGGAGTCACCAAATTTACGCCGTGGTTGAAGACTTTAAGTGGCCGGTCATTGCTGCGATCCATGGTTTTTGCCTGGGTGCGGGGTTGGAGCTGGCGCTCTGCTGCGATATCCGTTGTGCGGAAGAAACGGCCAAATTAGGCTTCCCCGAGGTGAACCTATCGGTCTTCCCTGGAAACGGAGGTATCTGGCGTTCCTTGCACCATATTCCCCTTGGCAAACTGAAAGAGATCGTTTTTACCGGCGACGCGATAGGCGCAAGCGAGGCATTCAGACTCGGATTAGTCGAGAGAGTCGTTCCGCCGGGCCAGGTGATGGAGGCCGCCTTAGAGCTTGCGGCCAAGATTATTGAGAAAGGTCCTTTAGGAGTGGCCGCAGGGAAAAGGGTAATCAACGGGGCAAGAGACCTTTCTCTCCAGCAGGGATTGGAACTGGAATCTAACCTATGGGCGGATCTGACGACGACGGAAGATATGAAAGAAGGTGCCCGGGCGTTTATCGAAAAAAGAAAGCCCCAGTATCGGTGTCGATAAGGAGAATGCATCTCCTACTGAGTCGATGATTGAAAGGCCGTATCAATGAATACTTTTCCGACAAATGCCCATCCCCCTCCTGGCCTCCCCCTTGAAGGGGGAGGCAGGTAGCGATTTCCCTCCCATTCAGGGGGAGGGGTAGCCCTGCACCACGTAGGGTGCAGGACAATGCCCTGAACCTCACATGGTTCAGGGGGTGGGGGTGGGGTAGGAATAGAATAGGATCAAAAATGAAACCAGATATCTATACAATTGTGGATCTGTTAACAAGAGATACATTGATCATCAGAGCTTTTTTGATCTGAAAGTAATTTTGGAGGCAACCATGTTTTTTGAACTCAATGATGAGCAGAGGGACTTTCAAAAAAAGGTCCGAGAAATCTATGAGAGGGAGGTTAGCCCTCTGGTCGAGGAATATGAGCGAAAAGAAACCTTTCCGGTTCAACTCTTTCCGATCCTGGGTGCAGAGCATCTTCTCTGTCTGCGATGTCCGAAAAAGTACGGGGGGCCCGGGTTAGACAAAATTTCGGAGTGCATCACCGTCGAGGAACTGAATCGGATCTGCGTTGGCATTGGGGCAAGCGTCATGGTCCAGGGAGGTTTGGCCACAGATCCTATCCTCCACTTTGGTTCTGATGAATTGAAGCAAAACTATCTCTCCCCCGCTGTTCGGGGGAGAAGATCGGAGCCTTCGCCCTGACCGAACCGGACGCGGGATCGGATGCCTCTGGAATTCGAACGACTGCGGTAAGGGAAGGTGACGGTTACCGCATCAATGGTCCAAAGACCTTCATCACGAACGGGACGATCTGTGACTTCGCTACCGTTGCGGCCTATACCGATTCGACCAAGCGAGGGACCGGTATTAATCTTTTCGTCGTAGACCGAAACGATCCAGGGTTTTCTGTCATCAAGAAGTTGAGAAAACTCGGGAACCATTCTTCGGATACGGCCGAGTTGGCCTTTGAAGACTGCACTGTTCCGAAGGAGAGGATGCTGGGAGACCGGTTAGGAGGAGGATTGAGCCAGTTGGAAGAGACCCTTAAATCAGGAAGGATCACCTACGGGGCCAGGAGTACAGGGGTGGGGCAGGCCGCATTTGAAGCGACCCTTTCTTTTGTCAAAGGGAACCGGAGACAAGGTCAGGCTCTTGGAAAATCGCAGGCGATTCGATTCATCCTGGCGGAAATGGCGATGATGCTTGAAACCACGCGCTATATGACCTATCGAGGGGCCTGGCTTTTCGATCAAGGTCTCGCTTCGATGAAAGATGCCTCCATCGTCAAACTCTTCTGCAGTGAATCCGTGCAGGCGATTGTTCAGAAGGCGATGGCCATCCAAAAGAGTGCCGGGCTGATGACGGACAATCCGGTTCAGAGATTTCTCCGTGATGGGCGATTGAGCAAGATCCCGGAGGGGACATCTGAAATTCAACATTTGGTGATTGCCAGTTCTTTGGGGCTGTAGGAGCAAAGAGGATGGATTTTGATCTTTCCAGTGAGCAAAAAGATGTGCAGAGGGCGGCAACGGAGTTTGCCAGGGGAGAATTTGATCCCGACTTGGTTTTGGAGCTGGATGAGGGTGGAACATTTCCAGACTCCCTATGGAGGAAGGCCGCTCAACTGGGATTCATCGGCATTCATTATCCAGAGGAGTTCGGGGGACAGGGACTGGGCCTCTTCGAGAATCTTCTCGTCATCGAAGCTTTCTGCAGGGTGGACTCAGGAGTTGGGAGCGCTCTCAGCACGGTGGATCTGGGTTCGGAGATCCTCCTCAAGTTTGGTTCCCTTGAGCAGAAAGGACGGTTCCTCACACCCCTCACGAAGGGAGAGGCACGTCTGGGGGTTGCTTTTGCCGAGTCAGAGGATGGAAGAGACCTGACGGTCCTTTCAGCCGTGGCAGAGAAGAAAATGGATGAATACTCTTTGCAGGGAAGGAAGCGTTTTGTCCTCAACGCTCCTCTGGTCAATGCCTTCCTCACCCTATGTCGAGAACCCAAGGAAGGGTGGATCACATTGATCGTAGAGCGAGAAAGGGATGGAATTGAAATTCATCCGATTGAAAAGATGGGTTTGAGAATGATCCCTTTTGGCGATCTCTTTTTCAAAGAGGCTTCTGTCCCTCTTGCAAGCCGCATCGGAGAGGAGGGGCAAGGGCTGACGCATGTCCGTCATCACCATCACGTGATGGCACTCAGAAGCGCGGCGCAGGGCCTGGGAACAGCCCAGGGAGCCTTTGATCGGGCGATGCAGCACGCCAGACAAAGAGAGCAGTTCGGCAGAACACTCTCACAATTCCCGATCATTCGTCATAAACTGGCCGATATGGCGGTCCGCATCGAGGGGGCGCGCTGGCTCACGTACAAATCGGCAGCCGAGTTTGATCAAGGAAGAATCCATCCCGGGTCTTTATGGATGGCTCAACTGGAGGCGGGGAGGGGATTAACGGATGTGGTGGATCAGGCTTTGCAAATATTCGGGGGTTATGGTTACATGGCAGAGCAGGTCGTTGAACATTATTTCAGGGATGCGTGGGCGATCCGTGTGGACCTTGGGACAGAGGAAGAGCAGAAGGACGCAATTGCCGACATCCTATTGGGACCTGATACAACGAGAAAATAAGTGGCTATGTTTCTTCTCATGGGGACGCTTCCATAGAAAAAACTTCTCCATTGACACATTTCGCATCGTGCGATATTTAATCAGGGGATCGGAGTGGCTGTTTTGTTGTTATTAATCGGTCCATAACTGAATAGGATATCTGATTAACCCCACCCCCACCTTTTTCCTCCCCTGAAGGGGAGGAAAATCGTTACGTTTCTCCCCCTTCAAGGGGGAGTTGGAGGGGGATGGGGATTTGTCGGAGCGGCATAAATTGTCTTCTCAATTATGAACGCATTAATAACTTCAATAGAGACATTATAAAGGCGACTTATTCGATTGAAGGAGGTGCATCCATGTTTGATCTTTCGAAGTTCTCTCTAAAGGGCAAAACAGCGATTGTGACCGGTGGAAGCCGCGGTATCGGCAAAGCAATCGCTCAGGGGTTTGCCAAGGCCGGGGCAAAGGTTGCAGTGACCAGCCGTAAGCTAAACGACCTTGAAGCAAATGCCGCAGAGATAAAGGCTTTCGGAGGCGAGGCGTTGCCTGTCCAGGCCCATTTGGGAAAGATGGAAGACATTACCAGGATGGTCAAGACCGTGATGGATGCGTTCGGCAGGATCGACATCCTGGTCAATAATGCGGGCACCGGTCCGGCCTCGACGACCGTCTTGAATTCCGACGAACGTCTCTGGGAAACGATCATCAACCTGAATTTGAAAGGGGTTTATTTCACCAGTCAAGCGGTTGCCAGGGTGATGAAGAAGCAAGGCGGGGGAAAGATTGTCAACATCGCTTCCGTCGACGGCATCAAGCCGGAGCCTGGAGTCAGCATCTACGATGTCTCCAAAGCCGGCGTTCGGATGATCACCAGCGCTTTCGCCCTAGAATTGGCCCCCTTCAATATTCGGGTGAATACGATCGCCCCCGGGCCGATCAGCACGAAACTATTGGATTCGCATTGGGCCCACCTCCCAGCGGAGGGATTCAAAAAAGGGAAACAGGAATTGGCGGAAAAGACACCCATGAGACGCATCGGCGAACCCGATGAAATCGTCGGTGCGGCGATTTACCTGGCTTCCGATGCCTCCAGCTATACCACCGGCGCCGAGATCGTCGTCGACGGAGGGACCCTGCTCTACGTACCGTTAGAGGCCCCTGTGCCACCGGAAGAAAAACAGTGAGACCCGAGAGGAATCAAAGCATGAGCAACGAAACCCTCCTGACCTATTTTCAAAAACATATTAAAGATCATCCCCATCGCGTGGCCTTGCGGCACAAAGATTATGGGATTTGGCACGATGTGACCTGGGAGCAGTATGGAGAGAAAGTGAGACAGGTTGCGATGGGACTCATCAGCCTCGGTCTCAAAAAAGGGGAATGCGTGTCGATCATCGGTGAGAACCGGCCGGAATGGGTCTATTCTGATTTCGGGGTCATGTCTGCCGGGGGAGTTACCGCAGGGGTTTATACGACCAATGCTGCAGAACAGTGCGGATATATTATCCAGAACTCCGGGTCGAGATTTTACTTTGCGGAAAACGAAGAACAGTTCGATAAGGCCCTGAAATTCAGGAAGGACACCCCGGCTCTGGAGAAGGTTATCGTCTTCGAGATGGAAGGATTGAAACGCTTTCAGGATCCCATGTTGATGAGCTTTGATGACCTGTTAAAGCTGGGAAAAGAATTCGGTGCAAAAAATCCGGGCCTCTTTGAGCAACGCGTGAGTGAAGTGAAGCCCGAGGATCTGGCGGTCCTCATCTATACTTCCGGCACGACGGGCCCTCCCAAAGGGGCGATGCTCACTCATCAAAACCTCCTCTATATGAGTGAGGCGATGGTCGATGCCAATCCCATCCTGGACGGTGACGAAACGCTTTCTTACCTCCCTCTCTGTCATATCTTCGAACAGCTCTTCACCGTGATGATCAATGTCCGTTTCGGGACGGTCTGCAATTTCATTGAGAGTCCCGATACGGTCATGGATAACATGAAGGAGGTTTCACCTACGGTCACCTGCGGTGTCCCCCGGATCTGGGAAAAATACGCCTCCGGAATTATGATTCGCATGTCCGATGCCACCTGGTTTAAGCGCATGGTCTTCAAGGCCAGTCTGGGAATCGGGATGAAGTATGCCGGGTTGAAACTGAATTTTAGACCTATTCCGCTCTACCTGAAGCTGGCTTACTTAGCGGCCTATGGGGCTGTTTTCAGAAAGCTCAAGGAGCGATTGGGTTTCGATCGCGTCAGGGTTGCCTATTCCGGAGCAGCCCCGATTTCGCCGGAGGTGCTGAAATTCTTCAATGCGATTGGCCTTCCACTCATTGAAGGATATGGCCAGACCGAAGGCACAGGCGTCACGACCGTCAGTCGTAAAGGCCGCCTGAAGATCGGTAAGGTCGGACAACCCTTGCCCGGGGCGGAAGTGAAAATCGCTCCTGATGGGGAAATCCTCGTGAAGGGTCCCGGGGTGTTTAAAGGTTATTTTAAGAATCCGGAAGCCACGGCACAGACGCTTGTCGACGGCTGGCTCCACTCGGGAGACGTGGGGGAGCTGGATGAGGACGGGTTTTTAAAAATCACCGATCGAAAGAAGGATTTGATCATTACCGCAGGAGGAAAGAATATCGCTCCTCAGAATATCGAGAATCAGCTCAAATTCAGCCCCTACATCAACGATGCGATTGTGATCGGCGACCGCCGGAAGTATCTCGTGGCGCTCATCGCGATCGACGAAGAGAATGTGATCAAATACGCGCAGGATCACAAAATTCAGTTTGGCACCTATGCAAGCCTCACCCAGGCTTCGGAGGTCAAGCAACTGATTCAGAAAGAAGTCGATAAGGTCAACAAGACACTTGCCAACGTCGAGCAGCTCAAGAAATTTACGATCATTCCCAAGAGACTTTATGAAGAGGATGGCGAGGTGACGCCCACCATGAAAGTGAAACGAAAATTCATCAACGAAACGTATAAAGATATTATTGAGAAGATGTACAGATCAGGAGCCGAATAAATAAAGATAAGTTAAAAGTGACTAAAGTGATCTAAACCCCGTGTTGCATTAAATTCGGCGTCTGAATTATCAAACCCTTAACCAGAGAGGGACAGTCGTGAAATCAATGCCATCCTCTTAATAGATCCGACAATGATCTTTAGAAAGCATCCCAAAAAGATTGCAAACCGCCTTTTTATCGGAACAGCCATTTGATTCGCGGGCATCTTTATGCAACAACGGGGTAAAGAATAAGGGGACGTTAGTTCTAAAACACTTTGCCATCGATTGGTCATTTTTGAAGAAAGGGGCGATGTTGAGAAAGACCTTAATGCGTTTTAGAACGACTGAATTAACGGGTGGCTATTCGCCGTCCCGTTGAATGAATTGTTGGATGCTTTTTTACTATTTTTGATTTCAGAGGGTATTTTTCAGGATTTTCGAGGTTGTCAATTTCTAAATCAACATCCAATTCTGGCCAATATAAATGATAACCATGAAGCAATTGAACATTTTGTATGGAACTCAATGTTTGATCTTTAAAATAAGGATAATCCTTATAACTTAGAAAGTATTCCTTTTCTTTTACAAAAAGCCATATCCCAAAAGGAGTTATATTTTCAACGCTTACTAAAATGTTTTTGCCATGCTTTAATGATTTCATCTCTATGCTCCTCGACAATTTTTTGAATTTCGTTCAACTTTCTTGGATTCAAACCATGAGATACAGCTAATGATATTATGGGTTCAAGCCAAAATTTAGCTTCTCCATCCTCGCACGTTACATGGATATGGATTCTATCCTCTTCATTTGAAAGAAAATAAAATCTATACCCTTTTTCTCTGAAAATAGTAGGACTCATACACCTCTATTTTACCATTTAACGGTTAAGGTTAGCCAGATGCTAATTATTTTTATGCCTTGTAATCAACACATACCCCGATCCCTTACTCTCCTTGGGTGGCAATGCCTTTTCAACGGTAACAAAAGACGATCTAGGGGTCACGAATTCTCAGAGATCTGCGTGACAAGGGGACATTGGTTCTAAAACAATTTGCCATCGATTTGTCATTTCTGAAGAAAGGGCGATGTTAAGAAAAACCTTAATACGTTTTAGAACCAATGTCTCCCTTCTAAAATACACGGTCACAAAGACGTTGAAAAACTCAAAACGTTTCTCTCAGGTTACACAAGGTTGAAGCTAATGCGGGATTCGATTCAATCAAGTAAACTGATTCAAGCTCTAACAATTGGCTCGACGGCGATCGGGAATAGCGTTTTGCATCTCCAGGCGAGGCCGGCTGCCCCGGCGCGTCAGCCATATCGTTATGTCATCATAAACCACGGTCGTGATTGTCAAGCTTGTGGCAAAGAGATATAATAAGACACTAAGGGATGATGAATGCTTCTATTTGAATGGGACCCAAACAAAGCAAGAGGAAATCTTGAAGTTCATGGTGTTTCTTTTGACGAGGCGAGCACGGCCTTCAGAGATACCTTGTCATTGACCATTCATGATCCTTTGCATTCTGACGAAGAAGACAGATTTATTTTGATTGGGAATTCCAGCAGGAATCGTCTTCTGGTCGTTGTTCATACAGAAAGAGGAGAAAACATCAGAATAATAAGCGCAAGGAAAGCAACCAAGAAAGAAAGGAAGCAGTATGAAGAAAATGCCAAAAGATCAAGACATGCTTGAAGAATATGATTTCAGCAAAGGCATCCGGGGAAAATATGCAAAACGATATGCCGAGGGGACAAATGTTGTGGTCATTGAACCCGATGTTGCCAAAATTTTCCCGGATCATGACTCTGTAAATCAGGCGTTGAGATCGCTGGCAGAAATCATTAAACGACAAAAAAAGCTTGCATAACCACTGCGCCAAATTTTAGTCACTTTTGGCACCTCTAACTTCAGTTCACTTTTGATTTTAGTTCACTTCCAACTTTAGTCACTTCTTATCGCCATCGTTTCTTCTTTTTCCACCTCTGATATCCTTTCACCGATTCCTCGGATCGAATCCCCAGGTAGAACTCCTTCACATCCTCGTCTTCCAAAAGGATGTCGGGTGTATTCGCGGCCACGATCCTCCCGTTCTCCAGCACAAATCCGTAATCGGAGATCTTCAAGGCCATCTTTGCATTTTGTTCTACAAGGAGGACGGTCGTCCCTTCTCCTTTGAACGTCTTGATGATTCTAAAAATCTCCTGGACAAGCAGTGGAGATAATCCGAGGGACGGCTCATCCAGCATGAGAAGTTTCGGCTTGGTCATCAGAGCCCTGCCCATGGCGAGCATCTGTTGCTCCCCGCCGCTCAGTGTTCCGGCCCACTGATTCTTCCTCTGGGAGAGGACAGGAAAATGGCCGATCACCCGGTTGTAATCTTCCTTCACCGATTTCTTGTCTTTCCGGATATAGGCTCCCATCCTCAAGTTTTCATCGACGCTCAATTCAGGGAAGACTTCCCTTCCCTCCGGCACATAAGAAATCCCCAGGTGAACGATTTCCTCTGCGTCCTTTCCATCAATCCTTTTTCCGAGGAATTCAATTGTCCCTTTATCCGGTTGGTCCTCCAGAAGTCCCATGATGGTCTTCAGGATCGTCGTCTTCCCCGCGCCATTGGCCCCCAGAATGGCGGCGATCTGCCCTTCCTGAACTTCCAAGGAAACTCCCCGAATGGCCATAATCAATCCGTAGAGGGTTTCGATATTTTTTACTTTAAGCAATGCTTCTGAACCATAACGTAACCCAAAAATCCGAAATTCGAATATCGAAATCCGAAACAAATCCAAAATTCTAATGACCAAATTTCCGAAACATTTCTTATTCTTTCTTTTTAATTTTTGAATTTCGGTCATTCGGAATTGTTTCGAGTTTCGGATTTCGTGCTTCGGATTTAGATCCGCCCACCAAGGAATAATTTTGTTACTATTCAGTACCCAATCTCGTTTCCGACTAATCCTTCTAACCCGTTTCCTCCTCGCCCAGATAAGCCTTGAGGACTTCCGGATGCCTTTGAATCTCTTCCGGTAGCCCGTCTGCGATCTTCTCCCCATAATTCAGGGCCAAAATTCGGTCGGAAATGTCCATGATCAAGTTCATGTCATGTTCCACCAGGAGAACGGTGATCCCGAGGTCATCCCGGATGTCCTGGATCGAGAACATCAAGTCTCCCTTCTCTTCCATATTCATTCCAGCGGAAGGCTCATCTAAAAGGATGAGTTCGGGGTTGAGCGCGAGGGCACGGCCCAGTTCCACAAGTTTCCGGGTTCCGTAAGGAAGGTTGATCACAAACTGATTTCTTGCAGCCTGAAGATCGAGGAAGTCGATGACTTCTTCTACCTTGCCTCTGTTCTCGATCTCCTCTCGGGCAGCCTTTGAGCCTTTGTGAATGAATGTGGCGCCCCTCCAGACACCTGTCTTCATATGAAGGTGGCGTCCCAGCATGAGGTTATCCATGGTGGTCATATGAGAGAAGAGCTCGATGTTTTGAAATGTTCGGGCGACCCCTCTTTTGGCAACTTGGTAAGGTTTGAGATGGGTGATCTCCCCCCCCTTATAGAAAATCTTTCCTGAGTCGGGTGGGTAGATTCCACTGATACAGTTAAAGACGGTGGTTTTTCCTGCTCCGTTTGGGCCGATAATGGAATAGATGGCTCCCTTTTCCACTTCGAAGCTCACGTTGTTCAGCGCCCTAATACCGCCAAAAGAGATCGTCAGGTTTTCGATCTTGAGAATAGAGTCCATTTTTTGAAAAAGAATTCAAAGGGGTAGGGGAGGCCTCAGCCTCCCCTGTTTGCAAGTATTCTTTGCGCTATGCCCTATGCGCTTCGCGATGACCTTACTACTTCGTGATTCTAACCCAGTCAGTCAGTCTCTCAACGGTCCCATCAGGGCGGACTTTCCCGTAAAATACGTGTTTCCCTCCTTGTCTTTCGTTCGCCGAATAAGTGATCGGGGGACCAATCCCTTTCCAATCCTTCAGAGTCTCCATGGCCTTGACCAGGTTCTCTGTCGTCAGGTTCTTGCCGGCCCTTCTCACGCCTTCCACAAAGGGTTCTGCGAACATAATCCCGGCATAATAGAAGACGCCCCATCTCTCCTGGGGCTCCAATTTTTTATGCCATTCCCGGTACTTCACCATCAGAGGATGATTGGAGTCTGGCAGCTCGGCAAAGTTGGAATTAATCATGCCGGCCCATAGACCCTTGGTGATCTGCAGCATCAACGGCGAGTCGGAGAGCGTATTGCTGGTTGCCCATTGGGGCTTAAAACCGATTTTTGCCGTCTCTCCTAAAATGAGTGCAGCGTGGGTGGGCATACACCACATGACCACCGCCTCCGCCCCAGAATCTTTGAGCTTCAAGGCATGGGTGCTGAGATCCCGATCCGTCACCTCGGCCGAGACTTTCGCCACGAGATCAATCTTTTTTTCTTTCAGGTACCGCTCAACCCCCATGATCCCTTGCTTTCCGTAGTCGTCGTTCTGATAGAACACAGCGATCTTCTTGAAGCCCAGCTTTTCGTAAAGATAGCCGGTCAGGTTATAGGCTTCGTCATCATAAAGGGGATAGACGGCAAAAAGGTATTTCTGGAAAGGCTGGATCCAATTATAGACTCCTGTCGACGGGGCCAACCCAGACGACCTTGTTCTCCATGAGATCATCCCGTACAGCCATGCCCGGCCCGACCCCAACGCCTCCAACGACCGCAAAGACTCCGATCTGTTCTATGAACTCCTTTGCAATGGCTTTGGTCTTAGCAGGCTGGTAAGCATCATCGCGGAGGAAATATTTGAACTTCCTTCCGTTGATGCCGCCTTCTTCATTCAGGATTTTAAAGAAGAGGCCGCTTCCTCTGGCAACCGCCCCCCAGGGAGCGGCAGGTCCTGTTTGGGGTCCCCATTGACCCACGAGGATCTCAGTGTCTGTGACTCCGCGAACCTGTTGGGCAAGAGCGGGGTTGCGATTAAAAAAACCGTTACCATCAGCAGTCCGATAAGCAATCAAATTTTTCTTCAACATTTTTCTCCTCCTTTCTAAGATTTATCTGACATTGAGATTTCTATCTCACTCATCGCCTCTCACCCAAATGGGAGAGGACTTTAAATGAGCTGTTCAAACCTTTTTTTCATAATGCCTGGCCAGGAGTCCACTCGGCCTGATGCACAGCATCAAAACAATGATGGCGAAGGCGACCACGGATTTAAATGCTAAGGAAACGTATCCGCCGAAAAGGTTTTCAATGATCCCCAACAAGGCTCCACCCACAGCGGAGCCCGGCAGGCTGGTCATTCCTCCCAATACGGCAGAGGCAAATCCCTTTAAAAGAGGGTCCATCATCATCGGAGGATCGAGTACGCCAAGAGCCGCAATGAGCATTCCCGCGACTGCGCCAACCATGGAACTGATGGCCCAGGTGAAAGAGAGAATCCGCTTGGTACGGATCCCCATGACCCGGGCGGCCAACGGGTTCTGCTGAGTGGCTCTCATGGCGATTCCTAATTTGGTGTAGCGGAAAAAGAGAAAGAGGACGAACATCAAGACGAAGCGAGATCAGGATGGTCCAGAAATTAATCTTGCTGATCAGGTAGACCGCCTGATATTGTACGTTTCCACACTGGAGACAGGAAAAGGAAATGGCCTTTGGTCAGGTCCCCATTTCCATCCGGCAAATCCCATCAGGACCATTTCGAAACCGAGGGTGATGATCATCAGTCCCAATACGTTGGGGTCTTTGGCTTGCCTCAAAAAGGCGATTTCAAAGAAGATGCCCAGAAGAATGGCGAAGAGGAATGTCAAAACCACGGCCCACGGAAAAGCGACGTGATAACTATCCAGAATGGTGAAGGCCACGAAGGTGCTGACCATGGCCATTTCCCCCTGGGCAAAGTTGAGGACCTCAGAGGTTTTATAGATGATGACCATGGCAAGGGCCAGAAGAGAATAACAGGCTCCCACTGCCAAACCGCTCACAATCAGCTGACCAAACATGTGCCTTCCTCAAAAGACCTGGAGTGATGGAGATATTGGAGTGTTGGGTTTATCCTATCTTTCAAGAGGGTATTATGCGTTTCCCTCCATTACTCCAATATTCCACTACTCCATTATTCCATTGTTTTCTAAAAGGGCCATGTCTTCCAGTAGCGTTTCATTCGAATCCAGAATCCAAAGATCCCTAAAGGCTCAAAGAGAACAATGAAGATCATGATCAATCCATAGACAATGACAGCAACATTGGACATCCCTGCGATGTTCATATATTTCTGGGAAAAGGCGACCAGGGCCGGGCCGATCGCTGGAATATCCTGAATCGCCTGAAGTTTGATGTCGAGATAGGTCATCAAAGCCGCTCCGGCGATGGAGCCCATGATGGACCCCAATCCTCCCACAACCACCATGGCCAAGAAGGTGATCGACATGATGAGGTGAAAGCTTTCAGGATTGATGAAACCGAGAATAAAGGCGTAGAGGCCGCCTGCAATCCCGGTGTAAAAGGCGCTCACTGCAAAGGCGAGGGTCTTGTAATAAGTCAGGTTCACTCCCATCGCTTCGGCAGCGATGTCACTATCCCGAATGGCAATGAAGGCCCGTCCCACCCTTGTTTTTATCAATTTCATGGCTCCGATGACCATGACCACGGCGATCGCCATGATCAGATAATAGAAATGAATATCTTTCATGGGAGTCCCGAAGAAAAAGAGCTTCGGAGCTTGAAGCCCCATCCTTCCCCCAAAAAATTCCATATGCTTGATGATGGTGGTGATGGTCATGCCGAAACCGAGCGTTGCAATCGCGAGATAGGGCCCTTTCAGACGAAGGGCTGGAAGTCCCAGAATAAATCCAAAGCCGGAAGAGATGAACCCTGCAATGGGAAGGGCGATCCAGAGAGGGAGGCTCCATTTCAATATGAGGATAACGGTCGTGAAGGCTCCGATGGCGAAAAATCCCGCATGACCCAACGATACCTGGCCTGTGTATCCGACGAGGATATTCAGGCCGACCGCGACCAGGGCATGGATGGTAATCAGATTGACGATGTAGATGGACATCCCGAGGAGATGGTAATGTTTGACCAGCCAGGGCAAAACGATCAAAAATAACAGGAAGAGCATCGACCAGACAAAGATCGTCGTGCTCTTAAAAAGCTCGATGTCTTCATAATAGTCACGCTTGATGTCCATGGGAATCCCTACGGGGCGGAGTTCATTTTAATCCCCGTTTGGCTCTCTCTTCTTGGGCCAGCACACGGCGCAACACTTTGCCTACCATCGACTTTGGCAAACCGTCGCGAAACTCGATATGCTTCGGGACCTTGTAGGGGGCCAGTTTCTGCCGGCAATACTGGCGGATCTCATCAGCTGTCGCCTCCTGTCCGGACCGGAGGACCACCCAGGCCTTGACCGCCTCTCCTTGATAGTCGTCGGGCACACCGGCAACGCCCACCTCGAGGACGGCCGGATAGGACGACACGACTTCCTCCACTTCGCGCGGCCAGACCTGAAAGCCGCTGGGCTTGATGACATCCTTCTTGCGGTCGACGATAAAGATGTAACCGTCTTGGTCCATATAGCCGAGGTCACCCGTGTGGAGCCAGGGACCTCCTTCGCCGTGGACTCGAAGAACTCCGGCGGTCTCCTCGGGATTCTGCCAGTAGCCCTTCATGAGCTGAGGAGCGCGGAGAAGAAGCTCTCCTACTTCGCCGGTTGGAAGTCTCTTGTCCCCGGTGTCCGGATCGACGATGCGCACTTCCACATCCGGCAGCGGCATCCCGATGGATCCGACCTTCTTCTCTCCCAGGGCAGGATTGACCGTGCAGGCCATCATGGCCTCGGTCAGGGAATACCCTTCCAGGATGCGGCCTCCGGTCAGTTCCTCAAAGGACTTCTTCGTTTCGGCCATGAGAGCTGCCGCCCCTGAGATGCACAGCTTGATCGACTTGAAATCGACTTTGCCCGCCTTCACGTCGGGATGGTTTAGAAGGGCGATGAATAACGTGGGGACGCTGACAAAGAAGGTGGGACGGTCCTTGCGGATGGCATGAAGGACGTCCTTGATGTCGCGCGGGTTTGGAATGAGCGAAAGCGCGCTTCCGCTCACAAAGACGTTGCACTGGATCCCTGCGTTCGCGTACACGTGAAAGAGGGGCAGGGGCAGCATGACGATATCTTGCGACTCGCTCTTCAGGTTCTCAACCCATGATTTCAGTTGAAGCCCGGAACTGACGAGACAACGGTGAGTCCCCACGGCGCCCTTGGGGGTTCCCGTCGTCCCGCCGCTGAGCAGGATGATGGCGGGATCGTCCGGGCTGACCGGCACACGGGCCTTCCTCTCGGGTCCCGTGGTCTTTAACAGGTCGCTGAACCAGAAGTCCTCGGGCTGGAGACGGATCCGGTGTCCTTCTTTCTTTTCTTTGACGAGGGTGAAGAGGAAGCGTAGTACCGGCGGAAGGAATTCCTTGATATTGCTAGCGATGACCCGCTTCACTTTTGTATTCGGCTGGATGGACTTGACCCGGTTGTAGAAGAGGGTGAGGGTGACAATCGTTTCCGGTGCACAATTGACAAGAGGGCCTTCCAACTCACTTTCGGTATAGATCGGGTTGAGGGGTAATACCGTTGCTCCGGCTTTCCAGGCACCCAGTTCCGCAATGATGAACTGAGGACAATTGGGCAAGAGTAAGGCGACACGATCGCCCTTCTTCACACCCCGCTCACTCAGAGCCACAGCAAAGGCGTCGCTCAGCTTCTCCAATTCACCGTAAGTGACGCGCAATCCCTTGAACAAGAGTGCCGGATCATCAGGGTGCTCTCTGGCCACATCAGCAATGTAGTCCAGAAGGGTCCTCTCAGGATAGGGGCGAGTGTTCTGGGAACATCCTCGTCGTAGTGACTGAACCAAGGGGTCTGTTCCATAGGTCACCTCCTTGAAGCGGGGGCGGAGGATGGCCGCCCCATGAAATGTGGAAGATTTGGTTTTAAAGATAGCCATCAGCAGGGATCAACGCTGCCACCCAATCCGCAAAGGCAGCCAAGCTGCCTTCATTAAGTTGAATGACCGTTTGATTATTATAGTCGTCCGTTAACCCTTGTCAATCTTTTTTTGAGATGTTTTTGCGGTAGGCTGTCACCCTCCTTCCGTCCCCATCCGGTTTACTCCCTCCCCCAGTTTATGCCCGCCCGTAACCAGCGTAAATCCCTTCCGAGGCTTCATAAGGCCCGCGTTAAGGGTAAACGGGATGAGTGTGTGGAATGACTTCGAAACCTGGTCTTCCTATTCAACCTCATGCAGTCAAACCTGAAGCGGTTGGGCCGATGAAGCCTCTTCAGGGATCCACCCTGATCGCGGGCGATAATTATTCAGCCCATAGAAAAGAAATTGGGGCGCAGGGCCATGAATTTGATTGACAGGCTCCTTTACTTTGATACAATGATGGGGCCCCAGTCTCCAGGATTCTTTTGCCAAAAGAGAAGAAAAGGGTGATTCCGGGGTTGACTTTTCAGGAAGGTCTTATAGAATATAGAGTTGATACAGGGCGCTTAGTTCAGGGGGAGAACGCCTGCTTCACACGCAGGAAGTCAGAGGTTCAAATCCTCTAGCGCCCACCATCCTGTAGGGGCAAGGTTCATGAATTGCCCTTACTTTCGAGAGAGAAAGATATGTCCGGACATTCAAAGTGGAGTACGATCAAGCGGAAGAAGGGGGCGGCGGACGCCAAACGAGGAAAGCTTTTCACCAAGATCATCAAAGAAATCATGGTCGCAGCCCGCATGGGCGGAGGGGACATGAATGCCAATCCGAGGCTCCGATCCGCTATCCTCGCGGCTAAAGCCGAGAACATGCCAAAGGACAACATTGACCGGGCGATCAAGAAAGGGACCGGAGGAGCTGGAAGGGGTCAACTATGAAGAATTGACTTACGAAGGGTACGGCCCCGGAGGCGTGGCCATGCTGGTGGAGGTATTGACGGATAATAAGAACCGGACGGTGGCCGATGTGAGGCACACCTTTTCCAAATACAACGGCAGCCTTGGCGAAAATGGCTGCGTTTCGTGGATGTTCGAAAAGAAAGGGTTAATTATCATCGAAAAGAATGGAGTCGATGAAGATCGTTTGATGGAGGTGGCCTTAGAGGCGGGCGCCCTGGATGTGAAGGATTCGGGAAGAGAATTTGAGGTAACGACCGATCCGGGGAGTTTTGAAGGAGTGAAGAAGGCGCTTGAGAAAGCTGGTTTTAAGTACAACTATTCTGAGGTTACCATGGTCGCCCAAAGCAATATTCGTCTGAGCGGAAAAGAAGCGGAGCAGATGCTGAAATTAATGGAAGGTCTTGAAGATTCTGACGATGTCCAGAAGGTTTACGGCAATTTTGACATTGCCGAAGAGGAGATGGAACGACTCAGTGCATAAACATCCCCGTCTCCGTTAGCTTATCAGCCACCCCCTTCTAAAGGAAAGTGCTCGGGTGGCTTTTTCACATCTGGGGGGATATTTTTGGTGAAGGCGATTGGAATCGATCCGGGGTTGGCGATGACAGGGTTTGGAGTCGTCGAAGCTCTTGCCCGGGGAGGCAAGGCCTGTGATTGGGGAGCGATTCGAACCGAGCCGGGTTCGCCCGTCCCTCTCCGCTTAAGAACGATCTATGATGAACTCCATGGACTTCTTAAGAAATGGAACCCCGGCCTTCTCGCCTTAGAAGAGGTTTTCGTGTTGAAACAATTTCCCAAGGCCGCCATTCAACTCGGAGAAGTGAGAGGGATCGTCTACCTGGCGGCTCAAGAGATGGGCATTCCCGTGATCGACCTGAAACCGACGGAAGTGAAGAGCGCCCTAACCGGAAGCGGTCGGGCGGACAAGGAACAGATGAAAAAGGCCATTCGCCAGATTCTCAGGATCGAGAATTCTGTTAGCTCAAGCCATGCAGGGGATGCCCTGGCCCTGGCCTTAACGGGCCTTTCTCGAAGCAAGGATTTTCGATGGTAAGCCCTGCTTTTCAGCAGAGAAATACGAAATTCGAAGCACGAAATTCGAAACAAGCACGAATGTTCAAGGTACCAACATCACAAACGAAAGAAAGTTTAGGATTTTGAAATTTGGATTTGTTTCGGGCTTCGATATTCGGATTTCGGATTTTGCCATGGGTGAGATACTTAGAGCTGAGAGGGCAGGAACGACCAGCTCGTAAGCGGGGATGAAGGTGGTAAAAACATGATCCGCTATATCGAAGGGAAATTGCTCAAAAAAGAGGAAGACAGAATCGTTGTGTTGGCAAACGGCGTAGGCTATGAGATTCTCCTTCCTGCCATCGTTCGACAGACCTTCAACGCCAAGCGGGCGGGGGAAGATGGGGAGCCCGTGAGGCTGTTTATTTATTACCACCAGACAGAGCGCCAACCCAAACCCCTCCTCATCGGGTTCAACGTCGAACCCGAGAAGGAGTTCTTTGAGAAATTCATCACCGTGGAAGACATCGGCCCACCCACAGCAGCGAAAGCCCTGGTGATGCCCATTGCCAGGATCGCCAAGGCCATCGAAGAACGGGATTCGAAGACCCTTGAGAGGCTGAAGGGGATCGGAAAGAGGACAGCGGACAAGATCATTGCTACCCTTCAGGGGAAGGTGGGGAAGTTTGCGCTCATGAGATCCGATCAGATTCCTGGGGATGAGGAGATGGTGGACTTTAAGAAGCAGGTGGAAGAGGTCTTAGTCAAGGATCTTGGCCACAAATTAAGTGAAGCGCAGAGACTGGTGAAAGAGGCGATGATGAGGAATCCGAGCATCTCCACGCCGGAAGAATTGTTTGAGGAGGTCTATCGAGGTGAGAAGGATGTCCCCTCTTAGACCGTTCAAATTCCCCCAACCTTCCCTTTCTTAAAGGGGAATGTGTGAAGAAATTGTATTTAAGTCGTCACCCCGGTGGAAACCGGGGTCCAGTCAGTTCGTAATGTCTCGTAATATCCCGAAAACACTGGATTCCGGCTTTCGCCGGAATGACGGCGAAAAGAACAGAATCAATTTTTTTACAGCTACTGAGGGCGAGGGGGATTAAAGATTTTGCATCTTTCTCATAAAGAGGAACATATGAAGATATCCGAAGAGGAGACAAAACCGGATCTGGAGAAAAGCGTTGAGGAGAGCCAGCCGGAAGTTGAAGATTATCTCGACCTGAGGCCTCGTCAGCTCTCCGAATACATCGGACAAAAACAGGTGGTGGAAACCCTGGAGATCGCCATTCAGGCCGCGAAGAAAAGGGGGGAGCCCCTGGACCACGTCCTTTTTCATGCCCCTCCGGGGTTAGGAAAAACCACGCTTGCCCATATCATTGCCACCGAGATGGAGGTTCGTATCGTGACCACCTCCGGGCCGGCCATTGAAAAAGGGGGAGATCTCATCAGCATTCTGACCCATCTTGAAAGAGGGGATGTCCTTTTCATTGATGAAGTACACCGTCTCCCCAAGGTCGTAGAAGAATTTCTCTATCCCGCGATGGAAGATTTTTGTATCGATTTCATTTTTGATAAAGGATCTCATGCCAGAAGCCACCGATATCGGTTGGAAAGGTTTACCCTCGTCGGGGCAACCACGCGGGCCGGGCTCCTGTCTGCACCCCTTCGAGAACGTTTTGGAATTTTGAGAAACCTCGATTTTTATGCGGTCGACGAACTCTGTCAGGTCGTCAGGCGTTCTGCCGCTCTCCTGGGGATCCCCGTCGATGAAAAAGGGACAGAAGAAATTGCCAAGCGGTCAAGAGGGACACCGAGGATTTCGAATCGTCTCCTGAAAAGGGTGAGGGATTTTGCCGAGATTCGAGGCCAGGGGAAGATTGACAAAGCCATCGCCGATGCGGCGCTTCGTCTCGAAGGAGTGGATGAGATCGGATTAACCAGTCTTGATCGTAGGTTCCTGGAGACCATCATCCGTTATTACAACGGAGGGCCTGTGGGTCTTGAGGCGATTGCCGCTACGCTCCAGGAAGAAGCCGACACGCTGGTGGATATGATCGAGCCTTTTCTCCTCAAGATCGGATTCGTGGCAAGGATGCAGAATGGAAGGAGAGCCACGGAGCTGGCCTACCAGCATTTTGGAATTTCGTATTCAGAATCAGGGAGACAACTCTCCCTTCCCACCCGAAAGAAACATTCGTAGTTTTTTAGCTTGACAACCCTTTCCCCTTTGTGTAGCATTTCTTAGCCATTCCTTGGACTGAGGCTGATGAAGTGCAACCGCGCTAATCCATTCAGAATTTAAGCTTATCCCTGGGAGGATCGATGAAGGCTCCGTACATTGTATCCATGATACGTGGTAGGGAGCTTTTTTTATTTTAACTTTCCGAAGAAGAAATACGTATGGCGAAAAGAACACCCGATCGCGGGCGTTTAAGGAAAGAGCCGGGCCAGCTCCGACGGGTTCGAGAAGTGCTGCGCGAAAGCGAGGAGAAATCCCGCGCCATTCTCCAGAGCATCGAGGAGCTTTATTACGAGGTTGATCTCTCGGGAAATCTGGTGACCTTCAATCATTCCATGAGCGAGATTCTCGGATATTCGAAAGAAGAATTGATGGGCATGAATAATCGGCGGTATATGGATGAAGAGACAGCCAGGAAGGTCTATCAAACGTTTAACCGGGTCTACGAAACGGGCCTTCCGACCAAAGCCTTCGACTGGGATCTCATTAGAAAAGACGGCGCCCGGAGGATTCTTGAGACCTCTGTCTCGCTCATGCGCGATGCCAGAGGCCGGCCCATCGGGTTTTATGGCATCGGACGGGATATCACTGAACGCAAACAGGCGGAGAGGGTCCTGCGGGAGAGTGAGGAAAAGTATCGGACGACCCTTCAGAGTATCGAGGAGGGGTATTATGAAGTGGATCTCGCCGGAAACCTGACCTTCTTCAACAATGCCCTCGTCAGGTTTTCCGGATATTCGAAAGAGGAATTGATGGGCATGAATAGCAGGAGGTTGATGACAGACGAGTCCGCCAAGAAAATGTCTCAAATTTCCGGCGAGGTGTATCAAACGGGGGAACCCGCAAATCCCTTCGACTGGGAAATGGTCAGAAAAGAAGGCACCAAGAGATTCATCGAAACCTCCGTTTCACTCGTGCAGGATTCAAGGGGCAAGACGATCGGGTTTCGAGGGATTGCGCGCGATGTCACCGATCGCAAGAGAATCGAAGAACAAGCCAAGATTCATCAACAACAATTGATGCAGGCAGGAAAGATGGTCGCCCTGGGCACACTGGTTTCGAGTGTTGCTCATGAGATCAACAATCCAAACAATTTTATCATGTTAAACACGCCACTCCTGTCCGAGGCATGGGAGGGTGTCCTACCCATCCTGGATGAGTATTATGAGAAGAACGGCGACTTTGCAATCGGCGGCATGAAGTATACGGAGATGCGGGACGGTATCGGAGTGTTATTTTCCGGAATACGGGACGGGTCAAAGCGGATCAAGCAGATCGTCGAAGACTTAAAGGACTTTGTGAGAAGAGACACCTCGGATATGACCCAATCCGTAGATATGAACGCTGTGTTAAAGTCTGCGATCTCGCTCCTCTCGAATACGATTATGAAGTCCACGAATCATTTTTCAGTCGCCTACGGAAAGGATCTACCGCTCTTAAAGGGTAATTTCCAACGGTTTGAGCAAGTCATGATCAACCTGATTCAAAACGCCTGCCAGGCGCTCCCGGATAACCGGAAGGGTATTCGTGTGTCGACTTCTTACGAGGAGAAAAAGCCCAGCATGGTCGTTGAAGTCGAGGATGAGGGCACGGGGATTCCTTCGGAAATGCTATCTCATATTACCGACCCTTTCTTTACGACCAAGTCCGATTCAGGAGGCCTTGGGTTGGGTTTATCCATTTCTTCAAGAATTGTAAAAGAGAGTGGGGGAACATTGACCTTCACCTCGGAGCCCGGAAAGGGGACCCGGGCTAAGATTGTGCTTCCTATTTTCGAGGCGAATTCAGCCACGATGGAGATGAAAGAATGATGGAATCCCTCTATCCTCAACTGCCGGTTTTGATGATCGATGACGAAGTACAGGCCTTGAATAGTTTCGAGATGGTCCTCCGCTCAGCCAGTATGAACCATATCCTCCGTTGCCAAGATAGTCGCAAAGTCATGGAAATTTTTTCGAGTCAAGAGATCGAGGTGATGATGCTTGACCTCTCGATGCCCTACGTATCGGGGGAGGAGTTGCTTTTGTTAGTGACCAAGGACTATCCCGAAGTCCCTGTGATCGTGATCACGGGATCCAACGATGTCGATACGGCTGTCGCCTGTATGAAAACCGGCGCCTTCGATTACATGGTCAAGCCCGTTGAGAAGAGCAGGTTGATTTCCGGTGTGAAACGGGCGATCGAACTTCGTGAATTACAGCGGGAGAACAAATTGCTCAGAGCCCATGTTTTATCCGATAAGCTAGAGCACCCGGAGGCTTTTTCAGAGACGGTGACCAAGAGCCCGGTCATGCGATCCATCTTTCAGTATATTGAGTCGATCTCGATCAGCCCCCAGCCGATCCTGATCACCGGTGAGACCGGGGTCGGGAAGGAATTGGTTTCCAGAGCCATTCACAAACTCAGCCAGCGTAGAGGAGCCTTTGTCCCGGTCAATGTGGCGGGGTTGGACGACAATGTTTTTGCAGACACTCTTTTCGGGCATAGAAAAGGGGCTTTCACCGGCGCAGATCAGGCACGGAACGGTTTGGTGGAACAAGCCTCGGGGGGGACACTCTTCCTGGATGAGATCGGAGACCTGAGCCCAATTTCCCAGGTAAAGCTCTTACGCCTTTTACAGGATGGCGAGTACTTTCCCCTGGGGTCCGATGTCGGAAAGCGCTCAGATGCCCGAGTCGTGGTCGCTACGAATCAGGATATTCAGGCCCTTCAGGAATCCGGAAAGTTCCGTAAAGATCTTTACTATAGACTCTGTTGCCACCAGATCCACATCCCTCCGCTTCGTGAGCGACGAGAGGATTTGCCCATTCTTCTGGACCACTTCTTGGAAAAGGCCTCCGAAACGCTGGGCAAGAAGAAACCTACCCCTCCGGGAGAATTATTGACGCTTCTTTCGACCTATGGGTTTCCCGGAAATATCAGAGAACTCCAATCCATTATTCTGGATGCAGTGAGCAGTCACAAATCGGGGAAACTTTCCATGGAGGGATTCAAATCCTATCTCCGTCAGAAACAACCCGCTCTGGATATGGATGCAAAACCTCTCGCCGGAGGAGAGAGGCTCATGGTTTCTTTCTCTGAACCGTTGCCTACCCTCAAGCAAACAGAACAGTTGTTGATTTCCGAAGCAATGAGGCGAGCACGCCGAAACCAGGCGACCGCTGCCCAATTGCTCGGAATCACAAGACAGGCGTTGAATAAACGTTTGAAACAGGGAGACCCATGAAGTTCTTGGCTCGTCGTGAGACAAACTCCCCGACCGAGATAGGTCCTCCTGTCACGAGTGACGGATAGGAAAACCGAGACGAAGGGAGCCTTGAGGCATCGAGAGAAAAAGACCTGATTAACTCCGGAGGGCGTCTTTATTGATGTCGATTTTGGTTTTGGACCGGAGCTGACCGAGCCAGTTCTGAAAGGTTTCTTCCTGTTTCTGGTAGCTCAGTCTTTTTTCAAGAGTTTTCTTCACGGATTGAAATTTGCTCTGATCCGCAGGCTCATGTCCGGATAGGGTGACCACAAAGTACCCGTCTTTTGTCCGGATCACTTCTTTGGGCACCGGGTTTTTCTCGGTGAGAGACGCGAGTATTCCCATAAACTCTCTAGCAGGGCCGATCTTGGGAACGACCCCTGCCGTTCGGGTGAAAAAGCCGGTCTCTACCAGAGGATAACCCTTTTCTCTCGCTCCCTCTCTCATATTCTTGCCTGTCCGGATCTGATTCAGGAATTCTTCAGCGACCTGACGGGCTTGCGCCTCACCCTTGATTTCGATGACCTTTCTTTTCACTTCCTCTTTCACCTCGTCCAGAGGGGGAACCCGGGAGTCCTTCTTGTTTACCTGCTTCAGGACATAGTAATTGGGGGGGATGTCCACGACGGGGGAGATCTCCCCTACCTTTAAAGAGAAAGCACTGGAATAGAAGAGAGGATTCTTTCCAAAATCCGGGATCTCGTCGCCTTCCTTGAAAAGGCCGGTGGTCTTGATGGGAACACCCTTTTCTCTCGCATACCCCTCCAGATCGCGGCTACGGAAAAGGGAGTAGAAAGCATCGTCCGCTTTTCGGGAGGCTTCTGCCTTGGTTTTCTCTTTTTTTAAGGCTTCAAGGATCTGGGTTCTTACCTCTTCGAAAGATTTTTGTTTCTCCTCCTTAACCTCCTCTATTTTAAAAATAAGAAAACCCTCTTTCCCGGATAACACTCCGCTTAAATCGCCCGCCTTCATCGAAAAGAGAATCGACTCCATCGGTTCACCCAACATTCCCTTTTGAACCCATCCCAGATCGCCTCCTTTCGAGGCATTTTGTCCTTCGGAATACTGCTTTGCCAGGGAGCCAAAATCTTTTGTCTTTTTAGCCTTCTCCAGGATCTCCTCGGCCTTCTTCTTTTTCGCCTCCAATTGATCCGGTGACTCTTGAGTCCCTGTTTTGACGAGGATATTCCTCACCCTGATCTGCTTGGGTATTTTAAAAGTATTCTTTCGTTGATCGTAATACCGTTTGACTTCATCCGGGGAAACCCGGATTTCACTCTCGAAATCAGAAGGTCGGAAGAAAAGGTATTGAATCTGGACAAAAGCGGGGATTCTGAATTCCTCTCGATGCTTCTCATAGTAGTCTTTCATCTCAATGTCGTTTGCGTTGACTTGACTCTTGAAAGAGTCGGGGGCGATCTTCAGGAAGGTGAGGTTGATCCGTTCATTCTCAAAGAGATAGGTGTCCAGTACTTCATCATCGGAGACCTTCCCTTCGTTCGTCTTGATCAGGCTGACCGCTTTTGAAATCAGAAGATTTTCTCTTTGGCTTTGCTCAAATTCGTCAGGGGTCATTCGGTTTACACGAAGGAACCTTTCATAGTTCCTTCTGTCAAATTGACCATTGATCTGAAAAGCCGGGATCGATTCAATGCCCGCCCTCAGTTCGTCATCAGGAATACTGAACCCAAGCCTTTTTGCCTCTTGCAAGATGAGGATCTTGTCGATAAGGCCATCCAAAATTTTGTCTTTCAGACCGAGTTCTTCGATCATCTTCTCCGAAAAGGACGGGCCCAAAGCATCTCGATATTGCTTGACGGCGTTCTGAAAGGCGTCATTATACTCTCTCCAATCAATCGTGGTGTCATTCACCTTAGCGACATAGGTCATTTTTTTCTCGCGGAAAAAAGAGTATCCCCCCCACGAGATGAAAGTGACGGCCACCAATATCAGTATCCCCTTGAGCATCCACGAAGATGCATGTTCCCTCAATACTCTTAGCATGGGTTCTCTCTCCTTTAAAGCTCAACATTAATCTATCCTTTCCGAAAACTCAAGGGGTTATCCGCCATTCCCGACCTAAGTTTTTCCCTCTATGTACAGAATAGTTATCGACACAGAGGGGCGAGCTTGAAGCTTGCCCCATGAGGGCGGCGCTCCAGCTGCAGGGCAATGTCAAGACGGGCATTGATCCGGGTTAGCCTCAACGCAGGACTTATGAAGCCTCGGAGGGGATTTAGGAAGCCCCGCCCTGTGGGCGGAGAGCTTCAAAAGAATCCTCTTGATTCTTTATGATTTTTGAGTAAAGAATTCATCATAAGACAGGCCAATTGCCTCTCGGGGGGAGCCCATGTTTGAATTTCTATTAACCAGGGAAGAAAAGGAGTTGCAGGAAGAGGTCAGAAGGTTCGTCAGGGAAGAGGTGCCGAGTTCACTCATCCGGGCCATGGACGCCGATCAGGTGAAATATCCGAAGGAGTACATGAAAAGCCTGTCCGCGCGGAATCTCCTCGGACTTCGTTTCTCCAAAGAATGGGGAGGCAGGGGAATGAAGTGGACGGGGGAGGTGGCGGCGATTGAGGAAATTGGCGTCCTCGGATCGGGAATGAGCTGCCTCTACTCTCTGGTGAGCATCTGCGGCGAGGCGATCCATCATTTTGGGACTCCGGAGCTGAAGGGAAAGTATTTGAAGCCCACCCTGGAAGGGAAACTCTGCTGTGCCGAAGCGCTCACCGAACCCCGGGGAGGGTCGGATTTTTTCGGCGCGACCACCCTTGCCAGGAAGGATGGAGAGGATTATATCCTCAACGGCCAGAAGCGTTTTGTGGTGGGTGCGGAAGGGGCGGATTATTTTCTCGTTTACGCAAAAACGGCGAGTGAGGCTGAGCCGCATCGGTCCATTTCCTGTTTTATCGTGGAGAGGGATGCCAGCGTGGAAGTGAAGCACGTCTATGGACTTCTGGGGTCGCGGGGAGGAGGGACAGGCCGCCTCTATTTTCACGACACGCGGGTGCCAGCCAAAAATCTTGTGGGCCCGCTTCACGGAGGCGTTCTGGTCTTCAACCGGATGATGATTCCCGAGCGGCTGACCACTGCGGCCGGAGCACTCGGCATGGCCCGGTGTTGTCTGGAGGTCGCTACCCGGTATACCGACCGGAGGAAAGCCTTCGGAGAGACGATTCGGAAATTTGAAGCGGTCAGTTTCAAGGTGGCCGATTCCATCGCTAAACTGGATGCCGCCCGGAGCCTGGTCTATGTGACGGCAAAGCACGTGGACGAAGGACTCGATTCGAGACGGATGGTGTCCGAAGCAAAGAAGACCGCTACAGAGATGCTTTGGGAAGTCGTCAACCATTCGATGCAGGTCATGGGGGGAATCGGATACACGAATATCTACCCGATCGAGCGCTTCTTCCGAGATGCCAGGCTTCAGATGATCTGGACCGGAACGAATGAAATCATGAATCTCCTCATCCAGCATGAATTCTACAAAGAGACATTGAACAGGGAGAGTGGCGTAAGGGACGTCGAAAGAGATGCCATGGACCTCGAAGGAGAAGAAGAGAAGGTCTATGAATGAACACGCCAAATTTCAATAGCTCCATTATCTCCCTCTCCCTTTGTGGGAGAGGGCGGGGGTGAGGGGAAACATACAATATCCACCCCCACCTCAATCCTCCCCGTATAGACCGGGGACATAGTAAATGGGTGTTCGGCACATGGGTAATAGTTGTTTTATATCTCTTAGTCAATGTTGGATGTCGTTTACCTCCCCTTAGGTTAAGGGGAGGTGTGGAGGGGTTACGATCAGCGACGATTCGGGACTTAATAACTCCCCCCAACCCCCTCTTACTCTAAGAGGGGATACCAACGATTGCGTCCATCAGCCCCTTGTCCTGTATCCTGTTACCTATGTCTTTGCACTTCCCCTTGACGGGGGAGGATAACCCTGATTAATTTTTATTGTTTGTGCGTGATGTATTCGTCATGTAAAATTTGATTGAGTTTGGAATTCAGTTATTTAGATTTTACTGACGATGTTGAGATCGACACAACATCCTGTCTTAAGAGCAATGTGCCTAATATGATATGACGACGAACGATCGTATTTGCATCACCGGAATGGGGGTTGTCTCTCCGATTGGGATTGGAAAGGAAGAATTCCTTCTCTCGTTGAAGGAGGGTCGCTCCGGCATTGAGGAGATTAGAGAATTCGATACCCATTTCTCCCGTTCCAAAAAGGGAGGGGTGATCCGTTCTTTTCATCCCAAAGATTTCATACCCGCGAGCAAGATCCGGCGCCTGGATCGGGCCAGCCAGTTTGCCATCGCAGCCTCCAAACTGGCGTTAGCCGACGCAAAGTTTTCTGTGACTCGGGAAAACAGCTCCAGGGTCGGGGTGGTCCTCGGCTCCGGTTTCTGTGGCCTGTCGAGTGCAGAAGAATTCCATCGTGGGCAGGTTCTCAAAGGATTTCTTGATTTAAACCCCATCCTCTTTCCCAATACGGTTCCCAACGCCCCTTCCAGTTATGTCTCCATCGAGCTTGGGATCCAGGGGGTCAATTCCACATTGGTTCAATCCTTCTGTACGGCGGAGGCCGCTATTATTTTTGCGTGCGATCAATTGCGAAAACGAAGGGCGGACCTCATTCTCACGGGTGGAGTCGATGAGTTGAGTGAGTTTTTGTTTCGGGGATTTTCGGAGCTTCACCTCCTGGCCGCAGATCGGGGATACGGAGAGAGGTCGTGCCCTTATGACAAGATGAGAAATGGTCTGGTATTGGGAGAAGGCGCGGGATTGTTGGTCTTGGAGAGGGAGGAGCAGGTCCGGTCGAGGGGGGGAGGGATTTATGGTTATGTCCTGGGTTATAGTTTTGTGGGGAAATCGCCGAAGGGTGACCCGTCTGAGGATCTGGGGCGTTCAATCAAAATGACACTCGAAGGAAGGGAAAAGGGTTTTGTCGATTATCTGAGCGGGGCTGGCAATTCATCGAAAGGATTGGACGCCCTGGAGGCCAAAGGGGTTAAAAAGGCATTTCAAACGCGGCCTCTCCGAATTCCCGTCAGCTCGATCAAGTCGATGACCGGAGAAGCCATTGCCTCCGGGGGAATTCGAATGGTGGCCAATGTTCTTTCCATGGAAAACGGCGTCATTCCGCCGACCATCAATTATCTGAACCCGGATCCAGCCTGTGATCTGCGCTATATCATCAATGAAAGACTGGACCGGGAGATTAAAACCGTTCTCCATCTGGGGATTTCACCGGAGAATTGTTTTTCCTCTCTCCTGATAGGTGTCGAATGGAATGGATAGCCGGCCATTGGAAACTCATCCTCCTCTTCACTGCCATCCACTTCTCCCTGGGGCGATCTTTCTCTGTGCTTTTTGCCATCATCAACGAGATGCCTGCCTTCCTCTACTTTCCCTTGGCTCTGGTTTATGACTACGTTCAAATCCCGGTCTACGGAGCGATCCTGGAACATTCGAGCAAGAATTTCTTCCCCGTGCGATGGTTAAAAAATAAGACAGATCATTTCCTGAGCCATTTGAATGAAAGGCCTATTCTAAAAAGGGTCATGTCCTTGGGGAATGTCGGGTTGATTCTGCTCTCTGCTCTCCCGATTCGAGGCTTTGGAATTCTCTCAGCGAGCATCGTCAGTTTCTTTCTCAAAAAAGGAAGGGTGGAGGGGACCCTTCTCCTGATGGCGGGCTCCTTCATCGGTATTTTTATCATCATGGGAATTGCAAACGGAATCCTTAGAATCCTTTCTTTCTTTTGAGAGAGGGGGGAGAAATCGCCTCTTTAGCTGAACCCACCCCTACCCTTTCCATATCCCTGAAGGGGAGGGGTCGCGTTATACTATTCCTCCGAAGAAATTGACATTCTCCTCCCCTTCAAAAAGGAGTGTATAGACTGGGGGCATGGGTAATAGTTGTTTAATATCTTATAGTTAGTAAATGTTTGAGATGTTTTACCTCCCCTTAAGTTAAGGGGAGGTGCGGAGGGGTTACGATCAGCGCCAATTCGGAACTGAATAACTCCCCCATCCCCCTCTTACTCTAAGAGGGGAATACCAACGATTGCGTCCAGCAGCCTCTTGTCCTGTTACTTATGTCTGCGAACATCTGTTACCTATCTCACCGATCTATTCAAGGGGGAGGTTAGGAGGGGGATGGGTCTCAAGACACCCAATCGCCTTTTGGATTTTTTTTGTGCAACGAGTGGGTTAAGATAAAGATTTGGAAGGGGAGAGAGGAATAAAATGGCTGCGTTGAGCTCAGCAACAAAAATGATACGATGACACAACAACCCGATACCCGTAAAAAGAAAGCTCTGCTGATCTTTCCCAGGGAGAAAGGAATCAAGTTTTCTAATGATACGCTCTACCCTTTTCCGATATTAGGCCTCACCCTCCTGGCCGCTCTTTTTCCGAAAACCTATGAGGTCAAGATCATCAACGAAGTGGTTGAAGAGGTCGATTTCGATGCCGAGGTGGATTTCGTGGGGATCACCGGCCTGACTTGTGTGATCAAGAGGGCCTACGCGATCGCCGACCGGTTTCGTGAAAGGGGCATCAAGGTAGTTTTGGGAGGCATTCATCCCAGCCTTTTGCCCGAAGAGGCCAAAGAACATGCTGACTCGGTCTTCATCGGCGAGGCGGAGGGAATGTTCGAAGAAGTCCTCCGGGACTTTGAGGCCGGGGAACTCAAGCCTTATTATAAAAATCGAGAGTGGCCAGATTTGAAGCAAATGCCCCATCCGAGAAGGGACCTCTTGAATAAACGTTACCGGCCGTTTTTCAAGGTGATCGAGACGACTCGCGGTTGTCCCAACCGGTGCGAATTTTGCTCTGTTCCGATCATCAGCGGAAAGCGTTATCGGCTCCGTCCCCTTGAAGAGATCGATCGGGAGCTGTCCCTGATCATCAAGAAGAAAGGGGAATATCTCATGGTCGCCGATGATAACGTGACCGCTAAAGAGGATTATGCCTTTGGGCTTTTCGACCTCTTCAAGCATTACGGAGTGAAGTGGATGGGGTTCACGACCATCAAGATTGCCCTGAATGAAAAGCTTCTCAAAAAGGCTCAAGAGAGCGGCTGCATCTCACTCTTCATCGGCTTTGAGTCGCTCCTCCAGGAGAATCTGAACGGCGTCTCGAAACGATTTGTCGATGCAAAAGAGTTGTCGAAATGGATCAAAACGATTCAAGGCCGTCAGATTGGTATTCAAGGCGCCTTCATCTTCGGGTTCGATGAAGATGACTCCACGATCTTCAAAAGGACGGTGGACTTCGTCCAAAAAAACAATATCGAACTCCCTACTTTTTCCATTCTCACGCCCTTTCCGGGAACCCCTCTTCAAAAGAGGCTGGAAGAGGAAAGGAGAATCTTTGACCGTGACTGGTCGCATTATGACATGAGTCATGTGGTCTTCAAGCCAAAAAAGGTGACGGTCCAGGAACTCCAGGAGGGATACCTCTGGGCCCAGAAATATATCTGTGCCCCTCGATCCATCTTGAAACGGCTGCTCTGGGGGCCCAGGAATCACTTCTTTCACTTCTTGATGTCAAACTTTATTCTGCGCGGGGCCCAGATGGAAGTGATTCGCAGGATCAAAGAGAAAGAACTCCCGTATGAGAATTCTGCTGATCTCCGTCAATCGTGAGAGGATGCCTTTTCCTGTCTTCCCCCTGGGACTGGCTTACATCGCCAAGGTATTGAGGGAAGAGGGCCATCCGATGGACGTCATGGATCTCTGTTTTTCTCAAAACGTATCGGTCGATCTCAAGAACACCCTTCATCGCTTCCAGCCCGGCCTGATCGGCATCTCTCTAAGAAATCTGGATAATCTCACTTATCCAACCTCTGTCTCTTATCTTAAAGAGGTGGAGGAGGTCATCGGGATTTGCCGCCAACAGGGTTCATCGCGATTGGTCATCGGGGGATCGGGGTTTTCCTTAGCCCCCCAAGAGCTCCTCCGGCATTTGGATGTCGATTTTGGGATTGTGGGAGAAGGCGAGGAGGTTTTCGTGCAATTCGTAAGGAGTCTCGAAAAGGGTGAACCCATCTCTCCCTCTCCTTATCTCCTCGTTAAGGGGAGCCCTTTTCCGCCTTTGATCGAAGGGGCTCGGGTCTTTCCCGTCCGAAGTCCTGATCGGAGCTTTTTCGAAACGCGTCGCTATTTGGAAGAAGGAGGGATGGGGAATATTCAAACGAAGCGGGGATGTCCCTTCTCCTGTATCTACTGTACCTATCCTTTGTTGGAAGGGAAGAAGGTCAGGCTGAGAAAGATGGAAGAAGTGGTGGACGAGATCCAGCGCCTCGTGGAAGAGGAAGTGGATTACATCTACTTCGTCGACGATATCTTCAACTACCCGCCCTCCTTTGCGGAAGCGCTCTGTCGTGAGATGGTTCGAAGAAAGGTCGATGTCAAATGGAGCGCTTTCGTCAACCCGGCTTTTCTTAATGAAACGTTGCTGCAATGGATGAAAGAAGCCGGGTGCGATGGAATAGAATTTGGAACCGATTCAGGATCTCCGCGGATGATTGAGAATTACAGGAAATCATTCACCCGGGAAGACATCCTCCGTTCCTCAAGACTCTGTTCAACCTTACAGATCAATCACTGCCACTATCTTCTCTTCGGGGGACCGGGAGAAGACGAAGAGACGATTGAAGAATCCTTTCAGCTCATGGATCAGCTTGATCCTACGGCGGTGATCGCCATGTTGGGTGTTCGGATCTATCCGGGGACAGAATTGGAGAAGCTCTCCATTTCCCAGGGGGTCATCCGCCAGAATTCTCCTTTGATGTATCCCCATTTTTATATCTCTCCAAATTTGGGAGAGAGATTGGGTGAGATTGTCCAGGAGAAAGCGCTTGTCAGGAAGCGTTGGATCGTTCCCGGGCTGGAGATCAACATCACGAAAAATCTGATAGAACAGATACGAAAATTCCGAATTCGAGGACCCTTATGGGAGCTGGTAGGAAGGATGAAGAGATCAAGAGTCAGACCCCTCGGGGAATCAAAGTGACCCCTTTGGTTGTGCTTCAATTTGGGACTTGAAATTCGAAGCACGAAATTCGAAATGGTTGAAACTCAAACTTCAAATGACCAAAGCACTAAAATCTAAAACTCAAATGACGAAACGATTTTGAATTTTGGTACTTTGGACATTTGAGTTTGTTTAGAGTTTAGGTTTCGAGTACGGACGCTTCGCATCATATTCGGATTTCGAATTTTTTAAAATTGGAGGACGGAGATGTTACTGAAAAGATCAAGTGGCCATCGTGACCGGCGGAACGAAAGGGATTGGAAGGGCGATCTGTCTCCTCTTGGCCGAACAAGGGGCAAAGGTCATCGCCAATTTCTCCAAGGATGGTGATGCGGCAGAAAACCTGAAGAAGGAAGCCAAATCCAGGGGGCTGGACCTCGGTTTGTATAAAGCGGATGTGACCCAATTCGATCAGGTAAAAGCGATGGTGGAGGAGACCGCGGCTCAATACGGAAAGATTGACATCCTGGTCAACAATGCGGGCCTTGTGAGGGACAACTTTCTCATGCTGATGAGCGATGAGGATTGGGAATCTCTTGTCAGAACGAATCTGACGAGCCTTTTCTATTGCTGCAGGATCGTGATTCGAAAGATGATTCCTCAGAGAAAAGGGAAGATCATTAATATCTCCTCGATCAGCGGGATAATGGGCACCCCCGGCCAGGTCAATTATGCGGCGACCAAAGGAGGAATGATCAGCTTCACAAAATCCCTTGCCCGGGAATTGGGGCCTTTCAACATTCATGTGAATGCCGTGGCTCCGGGCTTGATCGAATCGGAAGTGGTTTCCAAAATGCCCAAGGAGAAATTGGAATCGATCGTCAAATCGTCGAGCCTCGGGAGGATCGGGAAGCCGGAGGAAGTCGCCCAGGCCGTTCTCTTTCTTGCGTCAGAAGCATTCAAACTACATCACCGGCCAGACCATTGTCGTGGACGGTGGAATTGTTTAGCAGGCTGCTGAAAAACGCCCGTCTTCTTCGTTTCCCTCATCCTTCGTCATTGCGGCGTACGTCCAAGTACGCCTCTAGCCGACTCACCAACTCGTCGGCGTGGCTGGAAGTCACTCCTTATTCGTCGTGACGCCACTCTCAGGATTTCGGGAGCCTTGCATCCGGGCATTTTTGAGCAGCCTGCGAAAAATGACTTTCTCAGCAACCCGTTAAACACTCACGCTTCTTCCTCCCCTTGATGGGGGAAGGCGGTGCCAAGAGATTGAAAAACATAGAGTAGCGTCGGCATTTACTGCCGACGAGCAACTGTCATTTACGACCCCTGCGCGCTATCCTGCCCCATTGCTTACCACGCAGCTGGCCCAAGAGAATATTCGCTTCCTCAGGCGAGCAGAGCACCCCGCTCAGCGAGGAGTTGACGAAGCACGGAACGATGGCAGTGCTGCTCGTCATTGCAATAACATCCGACCGAGAAATTCGCATGGTGTGATAATGCAGCGAGCAGATCAAGAACCCGGCTGTTCTCCGGTCGGCTCATTTCCGAACGGTAGCGTTTGATGAAAGCGCGCCAATCGGCCTCATTCTTAGCCGATTGCGCGGCCTTGACAAGCTGGTCGCTGGGCGCGAGGTTGGGCAGCCACACATCGTAATAATTGCGTGATGCAAACTCGCTCTTGGGTACGCCTCTGGGCGGGCGCCGAACTGTGCCGATGCGAAGCCCTTCGCCACTCGCGCGGGGACTTCCAAGCTGCACGATACGAACTGCCATGGATTCACCTCCCTTGAAGACAACTTCCCATCCGGCATTCCTCCATCCGGAGATAGATCCTGTTCTACCATGTCCCTGGCTGGACAAGTGGTCCTTTGGAGCGAGGCCAACGCGATCGGATTTGTCTTGTCCTGCCGAAATACATTGAAAAATTGAGCCCGAGAGCCGTAAGCCAATTCGTCCGCGGTGCCCGGAACATTCTACGGAAAACCGAGCGCGGTGCCGCACAGTATTTCTTGGCCCAGAGGAATCCCTCCTCCAATTCTTCGGGCGACATATGGGCCGGTCTGAAGAGGACGTGGGAACCGTCGAAAAGCCGCCAGTTGGAAGACTCGGGCAAAAGTCTCCCCTCCTTGCTCAATCTTGCTCTCACGCGGGTCGCCGGATAGGGGGTGAGGATGCCGAATACAGGGACCTGAATGCCGGCCGTTTGGACAAAGTCCACGGTCTTCCGGAAGATATCTTTTCGGTCGTTTTCATGGCCGAAGATAAAGGCACCCTCAACGATGATCCCGTGGTCGTGGAAGATCTTGATATACTCCTTCATCCGATCCGTTCGGACCCACGATTTGTGCGAGGCGTCCAGATTCTCTTGGGAGATGGATTCAAAACCGATGAAGAGATCGATGCAACCGGATTTTGCGGCGAGGTCGACCAACTCACGATCTCTTGTGAAGGCGACGGAAGCAAAACTTCCCCATTTTATTTTAAGCGGGATCAGGGCCCGAAAGATTTCCTTCGCATAATGGGGATTGCCGCCGATATTATCATCCACGAAGAAGACCGTTCTGGATGAGGCCTGCTCAAGGGAAGTTCGTAGGTCACGGATGACATCCTCCACAGGCCTCAAACGGTATTGGTGTCCAAAGAAGGGAGTGACGGAACAGAAATCGCAGTCATGGGGACAGCCGCGCGTGGCCTGGATGGAGTGGAGGAAACGGCGGTGTTTGGGATGAAGCAGGTCAAATCGCGGGTGGGGCACTTTTGTAATATCCGGAAGCTCCTCACTCTTATAGATCCCCTTCATCCTGCCGTTTTCGAGGTCCGAAAGAACATGATCGAACACCCCTTCTGCTTCACCCACGACGACGGCATCGCCGTGCTGAAGCGATTCTTCCGGAAGGGCCGAAGGATGCATGCCTCCCATCAAGACGGGGATGCCTTTATTGCGAAAGTGATCTGCCAGTTCATAAGCACGAGATGCATTGAGGGTAAGCGTCGAGATGCCTACGAGATCGGCCTTCCGGTCGAGGTCGATCTCCTCGATGGCTTCGTCGGCGACCTGGACTTCCCAACTCTCGGGGAAAAGGGCAGCCACCGTAATCACCCCTAAGACCGGAAAGACCGAGACAGGCTGTTCGGCCACCACCAGGGATTTTTCTGTTGAAAGGATCAGGAGGGCTTTTGGCACGGAGGAATTATACGGTAGTTCGACTGAAAAAACCAGGTGGGTATTTCAAATTCATTTGTCGGCTGGTTTATCATTTTGAACGAATCAGTCTTTCTAAGAGAATATCTTCAATATTTCCTCTCGAATCCAGCACAGATAGAACGTAAACGGTTTTCCCTGATATCCTGTAGATCATTCTCCATGGCGGAACGATTAATTCGCGGTAGAGAACAATCCCCTGATCTTTAAGCTCAGGGACGGTCCGACCCCTTTCAGGAAAGGTATAAAGTCTTGAGGCCTTTTGCTTAATTTCCTTGAATATTTCAAAGGCATTGGAGGGATTGTCCGCGGCAATATATTCAACAATTCCTGTGAGGTCTTTCTCCGACGTCTCTGACCCAATCACGTCGTATACTTTCTTCATTTCATTTTTTCTTTCAGGATATTCTCGATCGTTGCAAATACTTCTTTCTGTGATCTTGACTTCCCGTCCTTGATATCCTCTTCTCCCAGGGAAATCAGTTTCAATAGACCCATGGCATTTCGCATGTTCTCATAACTTTCAGGGTCCTGCAGTACCGCTCTGGGCTCCCCATTCTGGGTAATGACCACGGGTCGATGGGTCTCGTTAATTTGCTTGAGGAGGTCAGCCGCTCTTGCCTTGAGGTAAGTCACCGGCTTGATGTCCCTTGAAATGTTCATGTTGCCACCTCCAGTCTTTATATCATTCCATATTCAGACCGGTTGTCAATCTCTCAGCCACCCTGGCTTGTTGCTCCGCCGGAAACCTGGGCGTTGATCAGGTGTGATAAGCTTCCAACTCGGAGCCCGTCTTTGCGATCCTTGAAGTATCTTGCGTTGATCTCTTCGGGCCCTAAGTCAACAACATATCCAAAGCCCATGGCTCGCAGCTCACTCGCCAGCGACCCCGGGTCGAAGAATGCTTTCCACGGCTCCCCGGCCGACTCTACCCGTCGGGCAAGGGTATCGAACCGGTCCCGCTGGACAGGAGTCAACAACGATGGCGAGATCATATAGTCGAAGACGATCCCGCTTCCCTTCGACGCCGACGCGATGAAACGCAAGGTTGTCATCACTGCCTCGGTTGTTAAGTATTCCGTCACGCCGAGCCACGAAAAGAACGTGCCCTTGCCTGGATCGTAGCCTGCGCCCCGCAGCCCGTCTGCGAGTGTCCGGGTCTCAAAATCAACGGGGGCGAACGTGAGATCACCGGGGGGTGTCATGCCCATTTCATCGAGGCGCGCCCGCTTCCAGGTCTGTGTCGCAGGTTGGTCAACTTCGAACACGTGCAGAGTGCCTTGAGGATAGGGGTTCCGGTAGGCAAACGTATCAAGCCCTGCGCCCAGAATGACGTATTGGCATACGGCACCTCGAACGCCAAGAGCAAGTTCGCCCTCGGCGTATCGGCTGCGTGCGGCCACGAAAGCCCGCAGGTAGGGTGCCAGGGGCGTCGTCTCGTATTGATGTGGATCGGCTTGCAAAGCCGAAGCGCTCTCTTTGCCGATGATGCGAAGTGCGACAGGGTCATCGAAAACCTTCGGATCATCCAGGAGTTGATGGGTTGCACGTTGAATTGCAACGCGCTGCGCCGTTACACTCGCTCGGTTTTCTTTCATGGCCTCTTGCTTTTCTTCATTTTCCGAACTCTGCTCAATTTGACATTAAAGCGATACCTGCGACAATGACAAAGGCGCCAACCATGTTCATCGCACTTATTTTTTCACCGAAAATAAGATGGGACAAAATTACCATGAAAAATATACATCCTCCGGAAAATACGGGATAGGCAATGCTCAAGCTTATATTTTTAAGTGCCTTGGTGAAGAACCATATATTAATACCGCCGAGGATCAAGCCTGACGCGAATAGTATAAACCAGAGAATATTGCTTTGCTTGTTTGCAATGCTTTTATACAGGAGATAAGACGCAACATTAAAAGCCACCGATAAAAACAAATTAACATGTCTCATATGTTATCTCCTATTATCTGAGGCTCCCAATAACAAAGGGGACATCCTATATTGTCCCCTATTTTCCCTCTGCCCGGCATGATAAATTTTGCGAGCAAACCTACGATTAACCCCATGATGATCCAGGATGGAATCCCCATGGCTAACCTCCTTTGCGAAGTTCGCGTTCAATTTCTTGGTCTCACCACTAATAGACGGAGGGCCTGTTTATTCCGATTTTTTACCCTTACCGTATCATAATCCGAATACGCGTTCAATCGTAATCATTCGTGGATAGAGGGAAGATATCTTCGCTTGTCCGCACTTATGGGATAAGAAATATTCTGAGTTTTCCAAAAAGCCCGCTTGGCGAACTCTATGTGAAAAACCGCTTTAAGAAACTCTCCGGTCCATTCGGTGACCGAGCCCTACCTCTTTAACGCATTACCTGTAGGGTTTGTTTTTCGGGTGATTAGAAAAAGGAATCTGAACGAATAGCTATTGCAGGAATCGGGGTGTTTTGCTCTACCGGGGAAATTGGACTGGAGACTCGAAACAGCTTGGGCCGAAACCCTAAGATGATTCAATATACACTTCGACACGATTCCGGCCCTTTTCCTTCGCAAGATACAAAGCTTTGTCGGACTGCCTGATCAACTCCTCATAAGAAATGGAGAGATTGTTGTCTGCGGTTGCGACACCGAGGCTTATGCTAACCATTCCCGCGGGTGATGATTTCTCATGGGGTATCTCCAAATTATTGACCGCCGTGCGTATTTCTTCTGCAATATACATGGCACCCTCTTGTGTTGTATCAGGCAAAACAATAATGAATTCTTCTCCGCCATATCTCGCGCAAAAATCACTCGGGCGTTTTAATGTTTTCTGTATAGCCAGCGCCACTTTCTTAAGGCATTCATCCCCACGCTCATGACCATAAGTATCATTATAAGATTTGAAATGGTCAATATCGATCATGATGACCGATAAGGAATATTTATTTCTTCGGCTGCGATTGAATTCCGTTCGTGCACGATCTAAGAAATTGCGTCGGTTGGGAATGCCGGTTAAATCATCAGTGACCGCTTGATTTCTTATCAGTTCATAAGCTTGGTTAAGTTTTGCTCCAAAAAGAGCTATTCCCACCAGCCCTGCTAAGCCAATGACGATGTGGCCGATGAGCAAAGCAATGAGCGGTGTTTGGGGGACGAACGGCAGAGTGACACTGATACCCCCTCTGATATCCCCTTCTTTATATCCGTGTTCAGCATGGCAGGGCAAACATTCCTTTTCCGTTTTCAGCGGAGCCATATAGAAGAAAGTTTTGTTTGATTCGTCATCAACGATCTGGCCAATTTCTTGTATGCCTTTTTCAAAGGCCCTTAAAGCTATTTCCTCGCGCGGCGTGGGTCTATTCTCAGGACGAACAGGTTTGAGGCTGGTTAAGTGGAATTGTATCCCTTCCCGGTTGGCTGCCAGCTCAGCAATTTGCCTGGTCATGAAAGAAGGATTGACCTTTGTCAGTTTCAACTCCTCATTGACTTCGATATCCCTCAAAGGGTCATTGAGATATGGATTGGGCTGTGTGTCTTTGGTCACAGGAACATATACCCCGCCATGCATCGCATTCCATGATCGAGATATTAAAACCTGATTGAAGAAACTCCTTGCTGTTTGAAATGCAAGCGCCTCTTGGCCTTTATTGGCGTTGAGATAATTCCACACAAAGGATGTCCCTACTAAGATAATCCAGATCGAGCTGACGATGAATATGGTTCTTTTCACGGGATATCCCTACTAATGATTCATGACTCCAGATAATCGAGTTGTCCGCCAGATTGATTTGTTATGCCGCTTTTTTCTGTTGTTCCGTCAGAACATTGGATGCAATATTTCGCCTGACGATGTTCCGCAATTGTTCTGAAGGTCTCATTTCATCCGGGCTTCTCATTGCATTGACGATATTTCGGACCACCTGCACCGGCGTTACAAGAAGACCCCAAGGAAATCCCCACCAACCGAATAGAAAAGAGAATATCGCATCCCCAATTTGGCTCTTCCTTCCACAGGACCGGCAGCAAATATGGGGTCTGCTGCTCCAGGACGTGTACACGAGTAAAGAGTAAACGCGATAGGACGTGTGTACGTCAATAGGGCCATTTCCCTGGCACTTAGGGCACAATCCTCGGTGAATTTCACCCGCATGTTTATCCACGATGTCTTGCGGTATCTTTTTGGATATCGTTAGTGCGTAGCCTTTTTGGTGGCATTTCGCATTGCAAAACCGCAAGTCGCTATCGCGGACACCGCCAAACAGGATGGAACTTCCACAGTAAGCACATGTTGCCATAACAGCCTCCTTTTTTTGGTTGCCTCAGAATCTCTATTCTTGCCCCATAGCCAAATAACCCCGTTAGAATTTTCCTGTGATCTCTAATTTTGGTGCGTCGCTCCTTATCTTTGTCGTAGCCCAAACGCTGCGCGTCACCTGGAGAGTGCAGTTTCGGTGATCCGGTGTATGCGCCGGTTATGTTTAGTTTGCGACTCTGCAAGCGACTTGTATGTTTAGCACCCGAGGTGTGCTTTTGAATGATGACGCTACCGCATCTTTCGCAGCGCCCTCTAACTCGGACACCTTCTTGTCTCGAACTTCTTCTGCATCAAAGGCTACTGTGACTTGCGTTAATACCCCGTTATTTATGTTCCAGCCAACTTGGGACTGAAGTCCGTATTTTTCTTTAATCGCTTTTTGGACCAATTCCTGTTTCTCAAACATGCCTGTCATATCGCTTACTGCATTACAGCCAATCAATAGGAGAGATACCGAAAGTATTAGAGTTGTTATCAATCGCATCGTTTCCTCCTTAACAAAATAAATAACCCGCGCAGGCAACCAACCTGTGAAAACCCGCCGACGCTATTCTGCGTCGGGTTGATTTACTGGTTAGATGGGGTCGTGTATTTTCCTGTTCTTGTTCTTCGTCTTTTTGCGTATTCTATACAGGGCAAGGCAGCTCAACCCCAGGAAGAGTGATATTCCAAATACAGCGGCGCGCATATGAAATCTTTGATTCCAGTATTCGACCCCTCCAGGCAAACGGGCAATCCGCCAGAGATAGTAGAAGACGATCTCAAATAGGGAGACGATGCACACCGCACCCGCCGCGAGGTTAAGCGTAGAGAGAAGTTTGTCAAATCTCTTTTTCTTCATCTAAGAATTTAATAGACGAAATTCCGATTTGTTTAAAAACGTCTCTTCTAGGTCTACTTTTTTGGCCGCTCGATACCCTTTCCGTACATGAAATTGTGCAGAATTGTTAATTCTATTTCGTGTTTTGCCTGTAATAGCACAAAATACGAACTTCGTATAACATCGGAGTTTTGGCAAAGCTGGGGGTCCTCACTGAAAAATAGGACATTCCCTGAGTTTTAAGACCTTCTGGGTTCATGGTGTGTTTTTAGTGCAAGAAATGTGCCCTTTTGTGCTTACAGGGAGGTTCGCAAGCGGACCGCGGGAGATTTGTTCGCTGGTTTAATAAATGGAGGTCGGCAGTAAAAGTGTGATGTTCAGAAAAATACTTATTCTCTGCGTCGGCGAAGCATTCCCTGAATTTGGGGAAAATAAAAAGGGCGGGGAGACCCGCCCTTCGTTTTTTCATTATTCGATTCCGGGCCTAAAACCTGATGGACAAACCTCCGCCGATAGACCACTCTTTCCTGGCCATGTCTCCCTCCAGGATGCCTGGGATATAGACCGTTTCGAATCCATCTCCTCTGAGGTTCAGCTTCTGATAGCCACCGGCAATGAATGGCTCAAGGCTGAATCGGTCAAACTTAACCGTTCCTCCCAGCGAAGCCCCCAGGCCCCAGTGATAACCATCCAAGGAAGTACGACTACCGACTCCAACCGGAGAGCCGGAGGTTGTAAAGTTATATCTAAAATCCTCATCCACCCAGCCATAGAAGAACTCTATTCCCATTCTCAAGTCAACCGCTGGAGAAAGTTCCTTCTCTCCTGATAGCTTCAGTAGGACCTGGTTCTCCCGGTGGTCCGGGTAGTTACTATAATTGGTATCTATCCAATTCGCACCTTGAAACCACATAAAGTCAACGCTGTTCTTATTTTGCAGGTAGCGGTAGTAGATTCCCGCGGCAGCCCTTGTCCCTCTGGAGAATTCTTTATCGATACCTCCGCCAGCCTGTACCTGAAGGATTTTTTCTTCATTGGAATAATCCACATTTGGAAAGAAAAAGCCGTTTGAGATCCCATCTCCATCCCTGGTCTTTCTTTGGTAATCTACCCTTGCAAGAAGAGGGAGGGAGAGCCCATTGGATAAGGGGACCCTCAACCAGAGGTCTTCTCCTATTCTCCAACCCTTAACGTTACCCTCTGTTCTCATGCCACTCAGGGTGGCCGGCGAAGTACTGAAAACACTCGTCGCATTGTATTCATTCTCTCCGCTGAAGATAAAGCCTCCCCTTATCGTGAAAGCCGCCTTCGCGGGGCCGATGGCGCCCTCCACCGACCCCTTGAAAAGGGCTTCCCAGAAATTTGAATCATAGGGAGTCATGAATGGCAGGAGATTTATCCAGGGTTCATCTCCACCAAACGGGCTGTTTGTATGAAATATGCGGATGGTATGGATGGGTGGCGATATATCTTCATTCATGAATGTTTCGTTTTCTTCCTGCCTGTAGGCCAGCTGGACTTCACCCCCAAGCCTGAATCTACCCAAGGGGAGACCATAGAGAAGCCTTAAGGCAAACGAATCCAACTCGTTTTCTAATTGATAAGTATGATAGTAAAAAGTAGGGACAAAAAGCTCTTTCTCATCCCCATCATACTCGTTCCTCTTACCTGAATACTCGAAGAAAAGCCCCATCCTTCCCGGTCCCAGGGGAAAGGCAGCCCCGAGGAGACCGTTATGCTCGTAATCATTCCCGGAGCCTCTATAGGGCCAGATTTCGACTATTGCCCCGGAAACAGGGTTGAAAAGATTCGAAGAATAGTCCCAGTCCGTCACATCTCGCCAGTTGAAACGGTAGTGACCGTAAAAATTGGTGCCTTTGCCATCGGCGATTCCCGACGGATGGATGAGAAAATCGGATTCATCCTGCACAAGACCAAAAGGATCCCCCATACCGGCCATCCTTCCCTGCCAGCCATGGCTGACTCCTGTAAGGGAAAGAGTCAATAAACCCACAGTCACAAAAACGAAAAGCCTTCTTCTCATAAACACTCCCTCCGAAAAAGTTTTTATTTGGGCAAAGTATCGTTTGAGATCGAGAAAAAAAGAACAAGCAAGTTGTATGCCCAAGAGAATAAGATTGTAAATAGATGATTTATTTATATTTTTCTATGATTTTTAACTTTTTGAGAAAGAAAAAGGCAATTTTTTGTCAAAATGTGAGAATTTTTTGACCATCGAAAGCAGAATCTGTCCGAGGCTTTTTCGATCTCCAAAGGTTCCAATGGCCTGGTTTTCTGCGCATCTCCATGGATCGCCGTTGAAAGCTATTCTGACTTGACCTTACCTTGCGAGTATCCAGTTGAAAGTGATATAAATAATTGCTCTCGAAAGATGAAAATCCCCATCGATCCCCCTTTTGCCTGCCTCCAGCAGGGAAATGACGCAAACGGGGGGAATTAGTCCTCCCTTTAGCAAAAGGGAGGAGAGGAGGGATTTGGAGAAGTTATTCCCAGGACGATTGGAACATGGAATCAAAACGAGTAGCCATCACAGGATTAGGAGTATTCTGCTCTATTGGGAAAAATGGAGAGGAGTTTCTTCGATCCCTGAAACGTGGTCAGTCGGGTATCGGGACAATCACCCTGTTTGATACCTCGAAATACCCATGCAAAATCGGAGCAGAGATCAGAGATTATCGACCGGAAGAATTCTTCGCGAAAAAAGAACTGAAAAAGCTTTCCAGGGCGGATCAGTTTGGCCTCCTCGCTTCGGAAGAGGCAGTGAAAGCCTCCGGGATTCATTCTTATCCTCCTGAAGAAGTGGGGGTTTGCTTGGGTGCGGGCGCAGGGGGAATGTTTGAAGCAGAGACCTATCACCGGGAAGTTCTTATTAAAGGAAAATCCAAACCTTCCCTTTTGTGGCCGTTTATACCCAGCTATACCACCGATCGAATCGCGGAAAGGTTTGGATTTTCGGGTTCAAAGTTTACGGTGACCACGGCATGCAGTTCATCGGCCACGGCCATAGGCTATGGAGCCGATCTTATTCAAAGCGGGAAATGCAAAGTTGCTGTCTGTGGAGGAAGTGAAGCTCTGACGGAGCTCACCTTTGGTGGCTTTAGTTCCTTGAAGGCGGTAGATCCTTCTCCCTGTAGGCCCTTCGATCGAAAGAGGGCGGGGATGTCATTGGGCGAAGGCGCGGGCATCCTCATTTTAGAAGATTTGGACGAGGCGGAGAAAAGAGGCGCCAAAATCTTAGCTGAATTCTTGGGGTATGGAATCGGAGGAGAAGCTTATCACATTACGGCCCCGGAACCCACGGGAATGAACGAGGCCCGTATTATGAAGGAAGCACTCGAGGAAAGTGGGTTTGCCCCTACAGATGTGGATTATATTAATGCCCATGGGACCGGCACGCCGCTCAACGACAAAGTCGAAACGCTTTCCATCAAAAATGCTTTTGGCAAGAGGGCCTATTCCATTCCCGTCAGCTCCATTAAATCATCGGTGGGTCATTGTCTGGGGGCTGCAGGAGCAATAGAAGCGATCGCGTCCGTCCTCTCTGTCGTCTATCAATTTATCCCTCCTACTCTCAATCACCAGGAGGGAGACGAAGAGTGCGATCTGGATTATGTTCGGGGAAAGGCTCGTGAGAAGGAAGTCAACGTCGTCCTCTCAAACTCCTTCGCCTTCGGTGGCAACTGCACCGCCCTGGTCTTGGGGAAAGCTCGTCCAAAGAAAACCTTGCCATTTTCATCACCCCAGAAATGATAAACTGAATTTGTTGCAGACATCGTGGAACAAGCTAAGAATCGAAATCTCATTTTTATCTCGCTCTCCCAGTTCGGCATGGCCTCCTCTGTGAACTTCATCACGGTGATGCTGCCCTTCTATGTCTTGAAAATTAGCCCTTATTCACCCCAGGAGACACTGATATGGATTGGGTGGATCATGGGGGCATCTGGTATTGTCATCATTTTCGCATCGAACTTCTGGGGCATGCTCACATCCCGCTTCAGTCCTAAATTGCTTTACATGAGGGGGCTCCTTGCCAATCTCGTGCTCTTCTTCTTAATGGGATTCACTTCAGACCTCCGTGTCCTGCTTCGTCCTAGGATACTGCAGGGGGTATTTGGAGGGATCTCCACCGTGGGGCTCCTTATCATTTCCGCTTCTTCATCGCAAGAAAAGATTTCTTCGGATATCGGTTTCTTCCAAACCTTCCAAACATTGGGTTTTCTGGCGGGACCTCCGATGGGAGCGTTTGCTGCATCGGTATTCGGTTATCGGGGCGCCTTCGTGAGCGCTTCGTTCATTCTCTTTGTCGTTCTGGTTTTCTGTCAACTTTACGTGAAGGACATTCCTCTTCAACAAGAAAAAGAGAGCTTCTTCGGGCGGAGTAATATAAATCGGCAAACGGTCATGGGATGGTTACTCTCTTTTATGGTGATGGTTCAATTAATGTTCTTGCCGAGCATCCTTCCCAATGTTCTTGAAAGATTCGACCTGGGAAAAAGTGTTGCCCTAGAATGGGCCGGGTTGGTGATCATGTTTTACACCGGCACGGCGACTTTCAGCACCTATTTTTGGCCTAAGTTTTCTCGAAGAGTAGGAATCAAGAAAATGATTCTCTTGATCGTTCTGCTGGGGTCTGTTTTCCAAGCCTTACTCTCTTTCAGCAGGGGGACCATGGACTTCATCGTCATCCGGATGATTCAGACCGGGCTGATCGCGGGCGCCATTCCGTTGGTGATCTCAATTTTTGCGGTACGGCAGAAGGGGAACGTCATCGGTTTTTTGAATTCCGGGAGATTTGCGGGAACCGCATTAGGACCCATTATGGCTACCTCTGTCCTGGCCATTTCTAATTTGCCAACCCTCTATCTGTTGATCAGTGGATTGACCTTGCTGGCTTTGTTTGCTTTCAACTTCTCATTGAAGGTTGGAGGGCAGGAGGTCATTTCATCGGGATGAGACGGTGTAAGAAGCTGGGGAGAAGTTCGAGAGCCTGGCCGGAGGGTGATGGCAAGAGAAGGATCGATGCCATCGTTGAGACCATTGAAAAATTCGAAAAGTTGGATGATATTAGGACACTGACACGGCTTCTTGAATAAAAGGCTGATTCCATACAAAATGATTAGAGGGGAGAGTTGAAAAGACCTGTGATCCTTCAGGCCATGCGAAGGAAGAGCACTTTTAGATGCACGATCATGCGGGGAGGGACAGCAGGGGATCTTTCTTAGGCGGAGGATCTTCCAAAGATCCTCCGCTGAGGACCGAATTGTCCCGGCGATCTTTGGAAGTCCTGACATCCGCCAGACCGATGGTCGGGGGGTGCGGATTCAATGATCCGCTGAAAGACAAAACAAAAAAAGGAATGGACACGGGAGGAGTGAAATAGGATGGGAAAGAATCTCGTTGAGAAAATTCTGGACACGCATTTAATATCAGGTCAGATTCGCCAGGGGCAGACCATCGCGATCTCCATCGATCAAACCTTGATCCAAGATGCCACAGGGACGATGGCTGCCTTACAGTTCGAAGCCCTGTCCATTCCCAGGGTCAAAACCAAGCTCTCCGTGGCCTATATAGACCATAACACCCTCCAGCTGGGTTTCGAAAATGCCGACGACCATCTTTACCTCCAGAGTTTTGCAGCGAAGTATGGGCTCTACTTTTCAAGAGCCGGGAAACGGGATTTGTCACCAGGTTCATCTAGAAAGGTTTGCTCTCCCGGGGCAAACCCTTTTGGGAGCGGACAGTCATACTCCAACCTGCGGAGGAATGGGAATGTTGAGTGTCGGGGTAGGGGGCTTGGATGTCGCATTGGCCATGGCAGGGGAGCCTTTTTACATCCGTGTGCCCAAGGTTGTCGGGGTGAACCTGGTGGGTCAACGGCCTCCCTGGGTGAGCGCAAAGGATATCATTCTTGAGATGCTTCGCCACTTCACCGTGAAAGGGGGAGTGGCAAAGGCTTTCGAATATGGTGGACCCGGGGTGAAGAGCTTAACCGTCCCGGAACGGGCGACCATCACCAATATGGGAGCGGAACTCGGAGCCACCACATCGATTTTTCCGAGCGACGAGATGACCCGCACTTTCTTAAAGGCTCAGAAAAGAGAGAAAGGGTGGATTCCGCTGGGTCCTGATTCCGATGCAAGCTATGATGAGGTCTGGGAGATTGACCTGGGAAAGCTGGAACCCCTGATCGCGCAACCCCACAGTCCGGACCGTGTTCGCTCTGTGAGAGAAGTGGAGGGGCTTCGGGTAGATCAGGTTGCCATCGGGAGCTGCACCAACTCATCCTACCAGGATATGATGACGGTGGCTTCGGTTCTAAAAGGGAAAACGATCTCTGCAAATGTCAGCCTCGTCATCTCGCCGGGCTCGAGACAGGTTCTCATGATGCTGGCTTCAAAGGGTGCTCTTTTAGATCTTCTCGATTCAGGGGCTCGAATTTTAGAAAGTACGTGCGGCCCGTGCATTGGGATGGGACAGGCTCCGTGCACGGATGGAGTTTCCCTCAGGACCTTTAACCGGAATTTTCAGGGGAGATCCGGAACCCAGAGCGCTCAAGTCTACCTGGTCAGCCCCGAGGTGGCTGCTGTTTCTGCACTCAAGGGAGTGATCACGGACCCTCGTAAACTGGGAAGTCCCCCTTCTATCGATTTGCCGGAAACTTATCCTGTCGAGGACAGCATGCTTATCCCTCCTCTATCAGCCGACAAAGGCGAGAAGGCGGAAACCATCCGGGGACCCAATATCAAGCCCGTTCCGTTGAAGGGACCTTTGCCGAAACAGTTGAAGGGCCGCGTTTTGATAAAAGTTGCAGACAATGCCACCACGGATGACATCATCCCGGCAGGAGCCAGGGTTCTTCCGCTCCGTTCAAATGTCCCCGCCATTTCTGAATATGTCTTTGAAAGACTGGATCCCTCGTTTGCCAAGAGAGCAAAAGAATCCAAAGGTGGGTTTATCGTTGCGGGACATAATTACGGTCAGGGGTCGAGTCGGGAACATGCTGCCTTATGCCCGATGTTTCTCGGAGTTCAGGCGGTGATCGCCCAGTCGTTTGCCCGAATCCATCTGGCGAACTTGATCAACTTCGGCATTCTTCCCTTGATCTTCAAAGAAGAAGGGGATTACCAGGTTTTGGAGCAGGGAGATGAGGTTGAGATCGCGGTCGGGGATCTGGGAGAAAAGGTCACCCTGGTCAACGTGACAAAGAAGAAGGAAATCCCGCTCATTCCCGTGTTGGATGAAAGAGAGAAGGTTCTCGTAAGAAGTGGAGGGGCATTGCCGTTTGTCAAAGGGAAAGGGTCGGGGTTATGGACAGATTAGTGAAATATCATCCGGAGGAAAAGGACAATGGCCGACAAGATTGAGATTAGTTCAAACGGAAGTTTACAGGTTCCAGACGCTCCGGTGATTCCATACATCGAAGGCGATGGGGTGGGCCCGGATATTTGGAAAGCATCGGTCCGGGTCTTTGATGCAGCGATTCAGAAATCTTATAGAGGGAAGAAGAAGGTTCACTGGCTTGAAGTCTATGCAGGAGAGAAGGCATTCCAACTGAAAAAAGAGTGGGCTCCTGACGAGACGATCGAGGCCATTCGAGAATATAAAGTGGGGATCAAAGGACCGTTGACCACTCCCGTCGGCGGAGGGATCCGAAGCGTTAATGTGCTTTTGCGACAGCGGCTCGACCTCTACGCCTGCATCCGACCCGTCAAGTACATCCCGGGGACACCCAGCCCGGTAAAGCATCCGGAGAAGATGGACATGGTGGTCTTCCGTGAGAACACGGAGGACGTGTATGCAGGGATCGAGTGGATGGCAGGGACAGAGGAGGCTTCAAGGGTCAGACTGTTTCTTGAGAGAGAGATGGGAAAGAAGATCAGGGAAGATTCCAGTATAGGAATTAAACCGATGAGTCGCTTCGGGACAAAACGCCTGGTCCGTATGGCCATTCAATATGCGCTTTCTCACGGCCGGAAGAGTGTCACCCTGGTTCATAAAGGAAACATCATGAAGTTTACCGAGGGGGCGTTTCGCGATTGGGGGTATGAGGTGGCCCGGGAGGAATTTCGAGATAAGATTCTCCTGGAGAGTGAGTTGGGTGAGAGGAAGATGACGAATCCCCCCAAGGGGAAGATCTTTCTAAAGGATCGAATTGCCGACGCCATGTTTCAACAAATCCTCCTGAGGCCTGAGGAGTATGATGTGCTTGCGATGCCAAATCTGAATGGAGATTATATGTCTGATGCCCTGGCAGCCCAGGTGGGAGGCCTGGGCATGGCCCCCGGGGGAAACATCGGAGATCGGGCCGCCGTTTTTGAAGCGACCCATGGGACAGCCCCCAAATATGCGGACAGGGACATGATCAATCCGGGGTCCGTGATCCTTTCCGGGGCGATGATGTTTGACTATCTGGGTTGGCCGGAAGTGAGAAAAAAAATTGTGAAGGCCCTGGAGAAGACCATCTCAAAGAGGATTGTTACCTATGACCTTGCCCGGCAAATGAGGGGAGCCAGGAAGGTCAAATGTTCTGAATTTGCCTCTGCGATCATTGAAAACCTTTGACAACCCCTGCTTTTTTAAATTATTATCCCTAAACGAAGGGTCGATTATTCGGTCAACCCCGCTCTCCCCTCTTCATAAAGAGAAGCGAGGGTGTGTCTTGCCGTTAACGTAAAAAAGCTTTATATCTTGGGCTGCTCAAAAATGCCCCTGCCTTCGTGCAGGCAGGCAGATGCAAGTTGAGTCTGCGAAACCCGTTTACGAGGTCCCCCGAAATCCTTTGCGGGGAACGGTTTGAAACCGTTCCCTACGGATGTACACCGCAATAAGAGGATGGCAGAGAAGAAGAAAAAGAAGGAGACGCCGAAGATAGACATCTTTAAGGCCTGGTGCAAGGCATGCGGGATTTGTGTGGCCTTCTGCCCGACCGGCGCCTTGGCCAAAGACGAGGCGGGCAATCCTTATGTGAAGGATATTGACAAATGTATCAATTGCGGATGGTGCGAGATCCGGTGCCCGGATTTTGCCATCACCGTGGAGACGAAAACCATAGGGACAAAGAGGGTAGAAGTAAAAGGTGGAGAAGAGGAGTCGAAACCCAAAGAAGAAGACGTTTCGCCGGAAAGAATTGCTGCTTCAGGGGAATGAAGCCGTGGTCGAGGGAGCCCTCCGGGCAGGCTGCCGCTTCTTCGCAGGTTATCCCATCACCCCAGCCACGGAGATCTCTGAAATCCTTTCCGTCAGACTTCCCCAGGTAGCCGGGACCTTTATCCAAATGGAGGATGAGATCGCGAGCCTGGGCGCGGTGATCGGTGCCTCTCTGGCAGGGGCGAAGTCGATGACCGCGACCAGTGGTCCAGGGTTTTCTCTGATGCAGGAGAACCTGGGTTTTGCGATCATCGCTGAAGTTCCCTGTGTCGTCGTCAATGTCATGCGGGGGGGACCCAGCACCGGACTCCCGACCTTTCCTTCTCAAAGCGATGTGATGCAGGCACGATGGGGAACCCATGGCGATCATCCTGCGATTGTTCTTTCCGCTTCCACCGTCCGTGAATGTTATGACATGACGATCAAGTCGTTCAACTTCTCTGAAAAATTTCGGACGCCCGTTGTCCTCCTGATCGACGAAGTCGTCGCTCACATGCGGGAGAAGATCGTTCTTTCAGAGGAGGAAGAGGTCGAGACATTTGATCGGATTAAACCCACCGTTCCCCCGGAATGGTACATTCCCTATGAGGATACCCCGGGCGGTATTCCGGCCATGGCCAATTTCGGCGAGGGTTATCGATATCACGTGACGGGCCTCACCCATGACATTCGAGGTTTTCCCACATCGAGGGCCGATGAGATTGGACCCTTTATCGCGAGGCTCCATCGGAAGATCAGCCAGCATTTCGCAGAGATTCAGATGGCTGAATTTTTTCAAACAGAAGATGCTGAGATCACGATCGTCGCCTACGGATGTGTGGCCCGGTCCGCCAAGAGAGCGATGATTCAGGCGAGGGAGAAGGGGATCAAAGTAGGACATCTCAAGCTCGTGACCCTCTGGCCCTTTGTGCGATCCGCCGTTGAGAAGATCCTCCAGACCTCGAAAATCTTGGTTGTTCCCGAGATGAATATGGGGCAGCTCTCGAGAGAAGTCAAACGGGTGAGCCGGGGAGCCGCAAGGGTCTACGCTTTGAACAAAGTCGATGGGACGATCATTACTCCGGAAGAGATATTGAATCGAATCCTGGAGGTTTCCTGATGGCAGAGATTACCAAACTCATCCACAAATATCTTCGGCACGACAAGAAGTTTCCCCACGTCTGGTGCCCGGGCTGCGGAATCGGGATCATGTTAGGCGCCCTCATCCGGGCCATCGATCGGGTGGGTTTCGAGAAGGATGAGATTGTTTTGGTCTCAGGCATCGGATGCTCGGGAAGACTTCCCGTCTACGTGGATTTTAACACGCTGCATACCACCCACGGCCGCGCCCTCACCTTTGCGACGGGGGTGAAGCTGGCCAAACCCGGCCTGAAGGTTATTGTGATTATGGGGGATGGGGATGCCGTGGCCATCGGCGGGAATCATTTCATTCACGCCGCCCGGAGGAATATCGATGTGACGTCCATCATTCTCAACAACAGTATCTACGGGATGACGGGCGGGCAGTCCTCTCCGACGACCCCGTATGGCATGAGATCCTCAACGACGATTTATTCCAGTATCGAGCAGGCTTTCAAGATTTCGGAGTTAGCCATCACGGCGGGAGCGGTTTTTGTGGGGAGAGGAACCGTCTATCACGCCAAGCTTTTGGATAGCCTGATCGAGCAGGCATTATTGAAGCCGGGTTTTTCGACGGTCGAGGTGATCGCTCACTGCCACACCCAATACGGCAGGCAAAATCGTCTGGGGACGGCTGTCGAGATGATGGAGTGGCAGCGAGATCATGCCGTCGAGGCGAAGAAGGCCGCCACCATGAAACCCGAGGAGTTGAAGGAAAAGATCGTGATTGGAGTCCTGGTGGATAAGGAGCTTCCAGTCTATCAGGACGAGTATGAGAAGATTCGGGAGAGGGCGAAAGGAACGGTAGGGAGATAAGGTGACAGGGTGATCGGGGGGTGGATTTTCCCCTAACTCCCCATCTCCCCATCACCCCATCGTGACCCAAAGGCCACATTCGGATATCTCCGTTTGGGAGTTAAAATGGGTTCTCGGTATGAGATCCGTCTGAGCGGTTCAGGAGGCCAGGGGTTGATTTTGATGGGAATCATCCTAGCCGAGGCGGTCGGAATTTATGACGGAAAATATGTTGCCCAGACTCAGAGTTACGGGCCGGAGGCAAGAGGGGGGTCGAGTAAATCGGAAGTCATCGTCAGCGACGAAGAGATCGATTATCCCAAAGTGATGAGCCTGGACCTCCTTCTGGCGATGAACCAAAGATCCTGCGATGAGTTTTATCCGGATCTTAAGCCGGAAGGTTTGCTCATCGTGGATTCTACTTTCGTCACTCAGGTCCCAAGTCCTAAAGCCTTCCAGATCCCATTCACGCGCATCGCACGAGAGAAATTTAAACGGGAGGTCGTAGCGAATATTATCGCTCTGGGAGCCCTTTCCCAGTTGACTCCCATCGTCTCAGCAAGAGGTGTTGAATCTGCTGTCTTGGCGCGGGTCCCCAAGGGGACAGAAAAATTGAACCGTGAAGCATTGAGGGCAGGGATGAATGCCGCAAAACGGGCGAAGGAGGCTTGGATGAAATTGGAAGTGCCACCGGAGATCCCTAAAGAAGACCTCTTAGATTCATATTAGCCGCTTCGTTTCTTGAGCGCATCGGGCTTGAAATTATTCAGCCAAGACAAGGGACTCAGGGATAATTTCAAATGACAAAGTTCGCACGAAGTGACGAACGAAGGTGAGTTAATTTCAAATGAGATCCAATTGACGAAGGTTCAAGTTTGGAATTTGACATCCGGGCTTCATTTGGCATTTGGATTTTGACTGGCAAGTGCCCCGTCCCGCCAAAACAGGATAGGCGGGTGAAGGGGCACAACGAATAGGATGTTTCCTTTGCGCGCATTCTGCTCGCCACTGCGTGCCCGGGAAGCTCCGGCCTCTGGCCGTGGGGCTCAAATTTAACATGGGTTTGTAGCAATGAAAAGAAATGACTTTGTGTACACCACAACTAAAAAGATGGCACAACGGGTCTTTTCCATTTTTTACCGGATCGAGACTGAGAAGAAAACGAACCTGCCGAATGATGGACCGATGATCATTCTTCCCAAGCATCAATACTGGACCGATATCCCGATTGTCAGCCTTGCTTTCGAGTCCTTGCTTTACTTTGTAGCTAAGAAAGAGCTCTTCAAATATCCATTGATTCGAGAGTTCCTGTCCCTCCTCGGCGGTCTCCCTGTGGACCGAAAGCAATCGATTCGAACCCTGGATTCTTTCAAGGTTCTTGTCTCTTTGTTGAGGGCCGGAGAGAGAATCGTCATCTTTCCGGAGGGAAAGTACATTCGAAACGGAGTCGGGTCAGGAAAGAGTCGGCTCCTTCAGATGATTTTGAAGTTCCAAACAGAGCTGGGATCTCCCATTCCGTTTATTCCCGTGGGTATCCGCTATGGAGAGAGATCGGGAGGCAGAAGGCGAGTCGAAGTGTGCATTGGGTCTCCCCTGTTTGCAGAAAGGGAATCCGATGCCATTCCTCTGACCCATCGGGCGATGGAAGAGATCAGTCATCTCTGTCGTTTACCTCGATATGAGACTTAGAATTGGCAAAAAGATTTTGTGGGAATTGATGGCCCACTTAGTTATAAATACGAAGCACCTGCCTGCGCGTAGCCGCTTCGGCGAAGGCAGGCGAAATCCGGGCGAAGCATCCCGTTAGGGATCAATTCGAAACAAACTTGAATTTCCGAAATACAAAATTCTAAGCTTCTTAAATTTTGATTATTTGATCATTTTGAATTTGTTTCGGATTTCGATATTCGGATTTCGGATTTTTGATCTTCTGAAAAGGAGGAAAGCATGCCAAGACGGGAAAAGGATCGGGAACTGGCGAGGAGAAGGAAACGGAACAAGGAAAAAAAGAAGCTTCGGGCCAAAGAGCTTTCGAGATCGCATGCGGGTGCTGTAAAAGAAGAAAAGAAAAAGCCGGAGAAGGCACCTGTGAAGGCACCTGTCAAGGAACCTGTGAAGGAACCTGTGAAGGAACCTGTGAAGGAACCTGTGAAGGAACCCACCCAAGAGGGTGTAGAGAAACCCCCTTCGGAGACCTAACAGAAAAGGCTGCTGAAAAACGCCCATCGGTCCCGCGCTTCGCGGGATTTCCCTCGTCCCTCCCCGTGTCAAGCACGGGGCAGGCTTATTGTAGTGTACACCCGTAGGGAACGGTTTCAAACCGTTCCCTACAAAGGATCTCGAGGGCCTTGCATCTGGCCATTTTTGAGCAGCCTGAAAAATAATCACTTTTCAGCAGTTGTTAGTCTTTCGCTGAATCTTTCTGAGAGATGGGATGGCTTGCCCTGGAGAGGCTTCGATAGACAAGATTGTCAATCAATCTCGTCTTGCCCAGATACGCAGCGAAGGCGACGACCACATCCCCTTCGATCCGGTCAACTTCCTGTAACGTAAAGGCGTCACAGATTTGAATGTAATCCACCCGGATGAGGGGCTCCGACTGAAGGATTCCCTTCATTTCATCCAGGATTCGACTCGCCCTTTGCTCTCCTTTTTGAAGGATCTCTTTTGCCCTTTGCAGGGACCGATACAGGGACAGTGCGGCTTTCCTTTCCTCCGGGAGGAGGTAGGTGTTTCGAGAGCTCATGGCTAAACCGTCCGCTTCCCGGACCGTCGGCATCCCCACGACCTGGACACTCATATGCAGATCTCGGGCCATCTGGCGAATCGTGACCAATTGTTGATAGTCTTTTTCCCCGAAGATCGCCACATGGGGCGTCACGATTTCAAAGAGCATCATGACCACTGTAGTCACCCCTCTGAAGTGAGTCGGCCTCGACCGTCCGCAAAGGTTCCGGGTCACCTTCTCCACCTCAACATAGGTCTGGTGATCCGAGGGATACATCTCTTCGACTTCGGGGACGAAAAGGATGTCGGCGCCTACTTCTTCTGCCATCTGACGGTCTCTTACAAAATTTCTCGGGTAATTCTTGAGATCCTCATGGGGGGCAAACTGGGTGGGATTGACGAAGAGGCTGACGACAAGAAGATCTCCTCTTCTTCGACCCTCTCTCATGAGGCTGAGGTGACCTTCATGAAAAAAACCCATCGTGGGGACAAAAGCAATCGTCTCCCCCATGGCTCGACTCCGGGAGCTAAATGCCTTCATCTCTTCGATCGTTTTGATGACTTCCATTTTCCTCTTGGGGATGAATTATTTAGACCTCATTGGAATGAAATACGATGTTCCCTTCCCCATCTGTTTGATCTCTCGTAGCAATTGGTCGAAATCTTCTTTTCGGTTTACGAAATCAATCTCGCTCGTATTCACGACGAGCAGGGGGGTCTGATCGTAATGGAAAAAATAAAAGTTGTAGGCTTCGGTCAATGTCTTCAGGTATTCTAACTCCATATCCTTCTCGTGAGGGATATTTCTCGATTTAATCCTGTGAAGCAAGACTTCCGGTTTGGCCTGTAAGAAGATGACCAGATCTGGAGGAGCGATCTGTCCGTTGAGGAGGTGAAAAACCTGTTCGTAAAGGGCAAGTTCATGATCATCTAAATTGATGGAGGCGAACACCCGGTCTTTGTCGAAGAGGTAATCACAAAGGGTGACTTGGTTAAACAGATCGAGTTGGGCGATCTCTTTCTGCTGCTGGAAACGATTCAGCAAAAAGAAGATCTGGGTTTGAAAGGCATATTTCTTCCGATCCCCGTAGAAGAGAGGGAGGAAAGGGTTCTCCTCTGTCTTCTCGAGAATACATCGGGCATTGAACTCCTTTGCCAGGAGCCTCGCCAGACTTGTTTTTCCGACGCCGATCGGGCCTTCGATGACGATATATCGGAACATGACACGCTCAATGAATTCTTATAACAAAAGCTTAGGCTCTTGTAAATGAAACTTTGTTTAGGGATGTCACTCTACATTCGAAGCACGAGATCCGAAACAAATGTTACATGACGGGTTCGCCACCCGCGAACGATCAAAATGACCCAGGATGAGGTGGGGTGGATGGTGGATATCGTCTGCCCCCTTCCCCCCGCCCTCTCCCGGCAGGGGAGAGGGGGATCATGGAGTTATTTTCAACGCATTCCAAATGGCGAGAACCCAAAATTCAAAATGAAAGAACCCATGGGATTCGATATCCGGAGTTTTAATGTCTCACGCTTAAGGCATAGAAAATCGCCTTCCGGGGAGCCTGACCGTCAGCACCGGGCAGGGGGATTTTCTCACGACCTTCTCGGCAGTGCTTCCGAAGAGAACGTGATCTAAACCTGTCCTTCCGTGGGTACCCATGACAATGAGGTCAACGGAATCCTTTTTTGCCCGTCGGATGATCTCGAGGAAGGGTTCGCCTTCGTGAAAGACGATTTGATAATTCTTGAACCGTCCCATTTTTTCCACATAATGACCCTTTAGCTGTCGATCGATTTCCTTCTTCTGGCAAGCCCTTAATTCCTCCAGTTTTTCCGGGGCAAGGTAGAGGGAAAGCTGTTCAGGATGAACGGGCTCAGGGGTCGCGTGGAATATCAGGAGTTTGGCCTTGTACGTTTTGGCCAGGTCGAGGGCGTAAGTGAAGGCCCAGTGGGAGTCTTCGGAGAAGTCCGTACAAAAGAGAATTTTTCTAAACATGATCCTCCCCCTCTTTTCTTTCCTTAAAATCTCAGTTCCAGGCTGATATTTATCACAACTTCCTACTAATTTGCTATAAAAACCTTTTGATCGTCAAGGTTTTCTCTTGCCCATCCTTTCTTGTCCCCCTCTGGAGAAATCTCCGAGCCTTCATAAGCCCCCTATTCAATCGGAGTGGGACAATGACGCTAAAGGTTCGGCCGAAACGTGCCCCATGCCGCCAAAGCAGGAGAGGGGGATCTGAAAAGACCGAGGGAGGTCAAGAGGCGTTTGTCCGTTGACCCGTTCGACGGCGCCAGGCCTCGCCTTTTAAGGCGGAGTAAAAAGGCGCCGCGAACGGTCAACCCTGAGCAACCCAGGCCTTCAGGCCGGGGAGTCGAAGGGTTGACATCTCATGTTATGTTAGGATACTAATTCCCTATTCATATTAGAAAACTCTAACAGCATCCCCTGTCCCGGCTTCTCCGATTGAAAAGAGGGAAGGGGAGTAGAGGAGGAAAACCGATGCTCAGGAATAAGCAGGTGGGTTTTGTCGGATCCGGGAATATGGGAGAGGCTCTGGTCAACGGGCTGTTACACGGTCGCCTTTGCCGGCCTGAACAAATCCTGTGTTCAGATGTGCGGGCTGAAAAACTGAAGGTGATACGAGAGAAATATGGAGTGAAGGGAACCCCCCATAATATAGAAGTGGTCAAGCAATCGGATATTATTGTCCTGGCGGTCAAACCGCAGATTATGAAATCCGTTGTCGATGAGATCGCTAAGTATCTTGACTTCTCAAAATTGATCATCTCCATTGCCGCGGGAGTTCCCTTGGAGGCCATTGAGTCTTGTGCGAAAAAGGAACTGAAATTGATCCGGGTCATGCCCAACATCTGTGTTTCTGTTCGCGAGGGGATTTCGGCGATTGCTGCCGGCAAGCATGCCTCGAAGGAAGATCTCCTGTTGGCCAAGACGATCTTTGACTCGGTTGGGAAATCGCGTTTTATCGAAGAGGCCCTTCTGGATGCAGTCACAGGATTAAGCGGGAGTGGCCCTGCGTATATCTTCCTCATCATCGATGCCTTAGCCGATGCAGGGGTTAAGGTGGGGCTCGCCAGAGATGATGCTCTGATTCTGGCCTCTCAAACGGTCTTGGGGGCTGCGAAAATGTTAATTGAGACCGGGGAGCACCCCGGGAAGCTGAAAGATTTGGTGACTTCTCCCGGGGGGACAGCGATCGCAGGGCTTCATACCTTAGAAGAAGGCGGGCTAAGGACGACCTTGATCAACGCCGTCGAGGTGGCAACCCGGCGGTCCGAAGCTTTAGGAAAGATCGTGAAGAGCAACCTGGTTCCCGATTGATGGGATTCACCGCTTGCAAGAGGAACACTCAGGGCATTTCGCTCGGGGAATGAATGTCCGGATAGGAGACTGTATGATGAAAGGATATGCTGGAAAGATGCTGAGGGTGGATCTTTCCAATGGGCGGATCTCGGCGGAAGAGATTCCGGATGGAATGAAAAGGGATTTCTTGGGGGGCCGGGGGTTTGCCGTAAAACTCCTATGGGATGAGGTGAAACACGTCGATCCCTTGTCCGAGAAGAACAAGATCATCTTTTCAACGGGCCCTCTCACAGGACAGTCCCTTCCCAGTTCGGGGAAGATGGTCATTGCCTCGAAGAGCCCTCTCACGGGGGGGTACGGAGATGGAAATATCGGAACCCGGGCAGCGGTTCATCTCAGGAAGGCAGGCTATGATGTTTTGATCGTGGAGGGGAAATCGGAAAAGCCCTGTTATCTTCTGATCGAGAACGAGAAGGTCAAGGTGATGGACGCTTCCGAATTGTGGGGGAAAAATACCTTTGAAGCGCAAGACCTCCTCGAGAGAAAGCATGGAAGGAATTCAGGGGTCCTTCTCATCGGCCCTGCCGGAGAGAACCAAATTCGATTTTCAGTCGTCATGTCCCAAAAGGGTAGAGCGGGAGGGCGCCCCGGATTGGGTGCGGTGATGGGGTCTAAGAATCTCAAAGCCGTGGTGATCAAGGGAACGGGCTCGATTCCCAATTTTGACGATGAGAAGGTGATGGAATTTGGGAAAAGGGGATATGAAGAGATCAAAGGGAAGGGGAACTATGACTTCTGGGTGAAGCAGGGAACGATGCAGGTCCTTGACTGGTGCAACGAAAATACCTGTCTCCCCACCTTTAATTTTAGGGAAGGTGTTTTTGAATACTCCAAACAACTGGATGGCTATGTCCTCGAGAAGGCCAAAGTCGATCGTAAAGGGTGCCCTCTGTGCAACATGCAATGCGGCAATATCATCAAGGATGCGAGCAACCAGCCTTCCGAGCTGGATTATGAAAATGTCGGGATGTTAGGACCCAATATCGGGATGAGGAGTCTGCCTGAGGTGGCTCTGTTGAACCGAATGGCTGACGAGTGGGGGTTGGATACCATCTCGCTGGGGAACACCATTGGGTTTCTCATGGAGGCCTCGGAAAAGGGACTGATTGCGGAGAAGATAGGGTGGGGAGATTTTGAAAGAGCTCAAAAGCTCATCATTGACATCGGAAAGGGGGAAGGGTTGGGGAAGCTCGTATCCCGCGGAGTTCGAAAGGCCTCCGAGACCCTCGGAAAAGGATCTCATCGATGGGCCATGCATGTCAAAGGACTGGAGATTTCAGCCTACAATTGTCATGCCTGCCCTGGGATGGCCCTCTCCTTTGGAACCTCTCCCATCGGTGGCAGCCACAAGGATGCCTGGGTTATTTCTTGGGAGATATCGACCGACCGACTTTCTTATAGCAAAGAAAAAGTCCAGAAGCTCATCGAGTTTCAACGAATCCGGGGAGGTTTTTTCGAATGCGCGACGGTTTGCCGGCTTCCGTGGGTCGAGGTGGGTTTTGGGCTTCATTGGTACCCCGAATATCTGGAAGCCGTTACGGGGAGTCGAATGAGTTGGGAAGATTTTCATAAAATCGGGGACCGGGTTTACAACCTGATCCGGGCCTACTGGAAAAGAGAAGTCCCTCAATTCGGTCGATCATGGGACATTCCGCCTGACCGCTGGTTTGAGGAGCCCCTTTCGCAAGGGAAGTTGGAAGGGGTGAAATTGGATCGGCAGAAATTTGACCAAATGCTCTCTTGGTACTATGAACTGAGAGGCTGGAATAAGAATGGAATTCCCATGAAGGAGACCCTTGACGACCTTGGGTTGAGAGAGGCTTCAAAGGAGATGATCGGTTAAGTTGGCTGAGCTCAAGTTCTTGGGCTACCTCGCAGAAGTCGTTGGCGCTCGGACAAAACATTTGGTTTTGGATAAACCCACGCCGTTAAGGAAAATTTTGCCTTCGTCTTTTCCAGAAGAGAATGTCATTATTCTCATCGATAAAAAACCAGGCAGCTTCGATAGTTTAATCGTAGATGGAAATTCGATTGTCATCATGCCTGTGTTATCGGGTGGGTAGGCGATCCCCTTTCTGGGGATTTTCTCTGAAACCGTTCTGAATCGCGGAGATTTTCTCGACCCTTTGGAACTCTCCGATCAAACCTTGAAAAGCCTTAAAATTCGTAAAAATTAAGTCTATTTGTGAAATATTTTACGAAATCTTTTAGATAACATTGTCATTTAATTTCAATAGGATATCTTGTGAATTTCTGACTTTCTTTCATTTTTTTATTGACAAAAAACTCTATTTCCTTTAAAAGAAGGTTCTTAGATAGCTAAAAACAGAGAGGAGGTTTCCGAAAGTGAAAGAAAAAACGCCAGCATCGGAAGAGAATTTGATTTATGAACCTTCGGATTCGGTAAAGGCCAAAGCCACCATTAAAACGATGGAGGAGTACAAGAAGCTATATCAGAAGTCTGTTAAGGATCCGGAGAAGTTCTGGGGGGAACTTGCGGAGGAGCTCGACTGGAAAAAGAAATGGAACAAGGTATTGGAATGGGACTTTAACAAGCCGGAAATCAAATGGTTTAGCGGCGGGAAACTCAATGCGAGCTACAATTGCCTCGACAGACACCTCAATACCTGGAGACGCAATAAGGTTGCGCTAATCTGGCAGGGGGAGCCTCTGGAAGAAAACAGGTCTTTTACCTATCAGCAACTTTATTACCATGTTTGTAAGTTTGCAAATGTTCTGAAGAAGATTGGAGTGAAGAAGGGGGACAGAGTATCGATCTACTTGCCGATGATTCCCGAGCTTCCCATTGCCATGCTCGCCTGTGCAAGAATCGGCGCGATTCACAGCGTGGTCTTCGGAGGGTTCAGCGCGGAGGCCCTTCGGGATAGGATGAATGATTGCGGTTCGAAGATTCTGATTACCGCAGATGGTTACTACCGAAGCGGCAAGATCGTTCAAAACAAGGCCAATGCCGATGAGGCGTTGAAGGAATGTCCGGGAGTTGAGAAGGTGGTTGTCGTCAAGAGACTGGGGATCGATGTGCCCTTTACAAAGGAAAGAGATCTGTGGTGGAACGAGGAGATGGCAAAAGAAGACATCAAGCCTTCCTGTGAACCCGAGGTGATGGATGCGGAGGACGTTCTTTTCATCCTTTACACGAGTGGAAGCACGGGCAAACCCAAGGGAGTCATTCACAGCACGGCAGGATATCTCCTCTTTGTGCAGCAAACCCTGAAGTGGGTCTTTGACATCAAGGAGGAAGATATTTTCTTTTGTACCGCGGACATCGGGTGGGTCACCGGTCACAGCTATGTCGTCTACGGCCCGTTGGCCCTCGGTGGGACTTCTCTCATGTTTGAAGGCGTTCCAACCTATCCCAGCCCCGACCGGTTCTGGGAGATCGTAGAGAGATTTAAAGTAAACGTTTTCTATACAGCGCCTACAGCCATCCGGGCGCTCATGCGAGAGGGCGAGAAGTGGGTGAAGGGAAGAGATCTTTCCAGCCTGAGACTTCTCGGTTCCGTCGGCGAACCCATTAATCCGGAAGCATGGAGGTGGTATTACCTCAATGTCGGTAAGGAGAAGTGTCCGATTATGGATACCTGGTGGCAGACCGAGACCGGGGGATTTCTCATCAGTCCCTTGCCCATCACTCCGTTGAAAGCCGGATCAGCCACCTTTCCCTTCCCCGGCGTTCAACCGAAAGTCATTCGCGAGAATGGAAGTGAATGTGACGCGGAGGAGGGGGGATCTCTCGTCATCACCCAGCCATGGCCGGGGATGTTAAGAGGTTTCTGGAATGATCAAGACCGGAAGCGATTCAAGGAGACCTATTTCTCAGTTTTCCCGGGTCAGTACTTTACGGGTGACGGTGCGAAAAAAGACGGCGACGGTTATTACTGGCTCATGGGCAGGATCGACGACGTCATCAATGTTTCCGGCCACCGGATCGGAACTGCGGAGGTGGAAAGCGCACTGGTTTCTCACCGTTCCGTTGCGGAGGCGGCAGTGATCGGTATTTCTCACGAGGTAAAAGGTCAGGGGATCTATGCCTTTGTCACTCTGAAGGCTGGCTTGAAGGGCAGCGACGAATTGCGGAAGGAGCTTCTGGCCCACGTGAGAAAGGTGATCGGGCCGATTGCGACACCGGACAAGCTCCAATTTGCAGATGCTCTTCCCAAGACTCGGAGTGGAAAGATCATGCGAAGGATATTGAGGAAGATTGCAGAAGGCAAGATTGAGGAGTTGGGCGATACCTCCACCCTCACCGATCCCAACGTGGTGATCCAACTGGCTGGAGATAGACTGTAGAATTCATCCTCCGTGTTGGCACACGGGGTCTTGTTCGAGAGCGTAGGCTCGGGTCGCGAGCGAACCCGGGGACTTTGTTTTTGCAACGAAATGATTCATTCGCCTGTCCTCGGTAAATGGGGGCCGAGGACAGGCCACCCTTCCAAACAGTTTCAGAACCGTTAGACGATGACTTTCTCGATAGCGAAGCTGAACCGACTTCCGAAGGAGGAGCGGGATTCGATCTACCTCCGTCTCGTCCCTGAAAGCCTCTTCGAGACGTATCAAATCGACCGTCAGACCTTGACGAATCCATTCGGAGAGAAAATCGTCACGGGAATCTTTCCTCCTGACGAGAATTTCGCATGCATCGAGGTCAAATACAGAGCGGCGGACAAGGACTGCATCTTCTCGTGTCAGGTTTCCCTGGAAGCCTTCATGCAAAGTCTTTACCTCGATTTTCTGACGATCAACGATCCCTTCGCAGAGAGATTCAATATTGATGTCGACGAATTCGGGAAGGATACCTTACTCGGCACACGGTCGAGGAATATCCCTGAGGAGATTCGGGCCATGGAGGCCGGTCTCGCTCCCGGAATGGTCAGGCATGGGTTGCATCTCGTCAATGAATTTGTAAAATCCTGGAAGCGTTTATGACACCGTTGGAACTGAAAACGACCACCATGGGCGCTTTTTTTTATCACAATGCCATCTTGTGGGAAAGACATGGATTTACCTATTTCAAGGGCGGCAAGATGATGGAAAGGATCCACGGAGAATTTCAACCGGGAGGATCACTCTACCAGAAGCTGGATGATTCAACCCCTTTTCGCAGAAAGGGAATGGAGAAGACGGTGCGAGGAAGGAGTTGGGCCATCTATGACGGGATTCTCGCGGAGGCCTTCGATGAAGAGTGGGAAAGTCCCAAGATGTATAAGGCCCTGGGCAAGAGATTCCGGGACCAATACATTCCCGGGTCAGATTTATTAGTGAGGCGTTCTCGAATTTAAGGCGATGAATCTTGCCGCACGGAAATGGGTTTGCATGGTTCGTGAGCGATCGAAGCGTCACCAAAGATCGCTGACCGTCCGTTCATGCGAACGCAGGCAGAGATCATTCTAGCGTGACTCTCATCAACATTTGAAGAAGTGCTGGAGAGGCAGCATTCACATAGGCTGGGGGAAAGAAGAAACAACGTTGAATCATGCCTCAAGGGAATACGGCGTCGAGTTCGCAGGTCCGGGAGAATCCTATGGTTACCAGGAAGAGGACGATAAGCGATTTAAGGAGCATTAAGGATCGAGTGAAGAAGGAAAGGCGAGCTTCGCAGAGGAGGTTTCGAAGCACGGGTTACGGTTCATATGGGCACCTGCGGCCTGGCCTCGGGTGCCCAGAAGGTCCTGGACCGGGCACTCTCTGAACGATCCCGATGTGATCGGCCGAACATCGCCGTCTCCAGCACCGGATGCATCGGGCTGGTGCAGCCGGGAACCCTTGATCACGGTGGAGCGGATAGGGGAGGAACCGGTGATCTATCAGCAGGTGGACGATCGGAAGATGGGCGAAGATTTTTAAACGGCACGTGCTGGACGGCAAGGTTCAAGTTGATTTGGCCCTGGCGCGGGGCAGAGCCTTCAATGAGGCGCCTCCGCCGACACATTCGGATTTGGAAGGCATCCTCCCGCATGTCTCCCAGCTTAAATTCTTCTCCCTTCAGCAACCCCGCGTTCTTCGTAACAAGGGCTTGATCGATCCCGAGAGGATGGATGACTACATCTGGCGGGACGGCTATCAGGCAGCGGCGAAGGCATTACTGGAAATGACCCCCGCAGAAATTATTTCTGAGGTGAAGGGCTCGGGTCTTCGGAACCGCGACGCTCGCGGGTTTCCCACAGGGATCGAATGGGAGTTCTGTGCCCACTCCAAAGAGGAGGTCAGGGTTGTCGTTTGCACCGGGGATGAAGGCGATCCGGGCGCTTCTATCGGATCCAGAGTTTTGGAGGCGGACCCCCATGCCGTGCTTGAAGGGATGATCATTGCGGCAAAGGCGATTGGAGCACACCACGGGTTATATCACCTGCCGCCCTGAGTTTTCCTTAGCGGTGAAGAGGCTCAACCTGGCGATTGAGCAGGCCAGAGCTTATGGACTGCTCGGCAAGGACATCCTGGGTTCAGGGTTCGATTTCGACATCGAAGTTGTCCCTGGGCGCCGGCGCCTTCATTGTGCAGCGAGGAGACGGCATTGCTGGAAGCGATCGAAGGACGGCGCGGGATGCCTCCGGCCCCAGCCCTCTTTTCCTGCCATCTCGGGATTATGGAAGAAACCGACGCTCCTGAATAATGTCGAGACCTACATGAATATCCCTCGGATTATTCTGATGGGCGGCGGAGGGTTATGCCGAATCTGGGAACCGAATCATCCAAAGGCACGAAACTCTTTTACCTGGCCGGTAAGGTCAGCAACATCGGGCTTAATTGAAGTGCCGATGGGTACCTCCGTGGGTGAAATCATCTTCGATATGGGCGGTGGGATTCCCGGCGGAAAAAAGTTCAAAGCCGTCCAGTTAGGAGGGACTGTCCGGCGGTTTTATTCCCCCGGAGCATCTCAATACCCCGATCGACTATGACGCCATTGCGAAGCTCGGCGCAAGCATGGGCTCGGGCGGCATGATCGTGATGGATGATGAGACCTGCATGGTGGATATGGCCCGCTATTTTATCGATTTTTGCCTGGGCCAGGTCTGCGGAAAAGGTGCCATCTTGCCGGGTCCAGCCTGAACGGATGCAGGAGATTCTCCGGAGGATCTGCCGGGGCGAAGGCCGCGAGGGAGACATTGAACTCCTTGAAGACCTCGGACAGGAGATGAAAGAGAACGGCCCTTTGTGCCCTGGGCCAAGCCGCACCTAATCCGGTCCTGAGCACGATCCGTTACTTTCGACGCGAATATGAAGCCCATATCCTCGACAAGAGGTGCCCGGCTGCAGTCTGCTCGGCACTGCTTCAAGAGTCCTTGTCAACATACCTGTCCGGTGGGCATGGACGTCCCTGCTTACATTGCCCTGATTCGGGCCGGGCGCATCGATGACGCTTACAAAGTACTCAAGCGGACCAATCCTTTTCCAAGCGTGTGCGGCCGGGTCTGCAGGCATCTCTGCGAGTCGAAATGCCGGCGGGGTCAACTCGACGAGCCGGTGGCGATCATGCATCTCAAGCGGTTCATCACTGACCATGCGAAACGGCCTGAGCCGGAATCCCTGAAAATCATCCGGAAGGAGAAGGTGGCCATTATCGGCGCGGGGCCCTCAGGGTTAAGCGCGGCCCTGGAGCTCAAGAAGACGGGGATACGGGGTCACCGTTTTTGAGGAGCTTCCTGAGGCAGGGGGCATGCTTCGTTGGGGCATCCCCGCTTACAGGCTTCCGCGAGAAGAGCTTGAACGTGAGATCGAGGAAATCCTTCAAGCCGGCGTGGAACTCCGGGTCAACACCCGGGTGGGACGGGATGTAACTTTTGAAGAGTTGGACAGCGCGTTTGATATCATTTATCTATCCGTGGGCGCTCAAAAGAGCTCCCCCCTGAACATTCCCGGGAGAAGATGCCGAAGGAGTGTTCGGCGCCGTTGATTTCCTCCGGGCTTACAACCTGGGAAAAGAGATCAAGGTAGGCAAGCACGTCGCGGTTATCGGCGGTGGAATCTCATCTGTGGACGCTGCTCGTACGGCGATGCGTTTGGGCGCGAAAAAGGTCACCCTTTACTTTCGTCACGACCGGAATGACATACCCGCACAGGAATGGGAATTTGAGGCAGCATCGGAAGAGGGTGTACAGGTGATGTACCTGGTTGCCCCGGTGAGGGTGATCACACAATATGGAAGGGTGAGAGGACTTGAATTGACCCAGATGCGGCTCGATAAGTTTGACCAAAGCGGCCGCAGGCATCCAAAGCCGATTTTGGGATCGGAATTCATTGAAAAGGCAGAAACCGTCATCTTCGCCGTTGGCCAAAATGCCGATCTCGGATTCTTGCCGGAGGGAAGCTGGAGTCGAGATAAACGAAGGAACCGTCAGAGTGGACAAAAACCTCCGTACAACCCATGCCAAGGTGTGGGCTGGCGGAGACATGGTGACAGGTCCTGCTACGGTCATTGATGCAATCAAGGCTGGCCAGACTGCGGCCCGGGCAATCGATGCTGCAATCCGTGTCAGCCAATGGGCAGGAACCGTGGATGGCTCCGGCCGAGGAAAGGATGAGATATCCCTTCGAAGGTGGGACGAGGAGCCAGTAGATCAGCCCCGGGTCTCGATGCCGAAGGCTCCATCTAAGATTCGGCGGAGCGATTTCCGAGAGGTGGAACTGGGCTATACCCTCGAGATGGCCCTTGCGGAGGCCTGTCGCTGCCTGCGCTGCGATGTGATGCTAAAAGTTTTTCACGACTCAGAAACCGCAGGCTTCAGAGCGGCTGTCGTGGATTCGTATGAGTGGCCGGCCGGTACGTGCCCCGCGGGGTCAAGTCGATAAGACCCGACCACGGGGGGCACCATAGGAGCGAAACTTCCGTTATGCCGCGATGACAGAGATCATTGAAGGCGGAGGTCATCTTACGAGAATCCTGTCGATGAGGCAACTTGATGAGATCCTTCATCGCGGCCCGCCGGCAGGGCGCTCGGCAGATGGCTTGCCCCCCGGGGCGTCCAACGCCTTATCTGTTGGATGAGGTCGAACCGACTACAAAAGGAGGCAATATGGCGGTCAAAGCCGAGATTCTCCTGGTGGACGATGATCATGATTTCCGCGACGCTCTTCAAATCATCTTAAGGAACCATGGCTATGAGGTTCGAACTGCGGGAATCGTCACGAGGCCCTTGAAGCGCTCGAAGTCAAGAGGCCTGACCTCATCATCCTCGACGTCATGATGACGACGGACACCGAGGGGTTTGATTTGGCTTACGAGATCAAGAAAAAGCACGGGGCTCGGAGATCTTCCCATCATCCTGTTGACCAGTTTCCTTGAAAAAGTCCGAGACGAGGGACCCGGAAAATTCCAGCATATCATGGGGGAGGAATGGCCGGCAAAATGGATGTTCGAAAAACCGGTCGACACGAAGAAGCTCATTGCCAAGATCGAAGGCATTTTGAACGAAGGGTGATTCTATCCCCTGAATCGGAGAAAAGGTATGGGCTCACCCAGCCAAAGAAACAGGTCCCCTCAACGTGCCGGATGAACTTCGCAAGCGGAAACGAATTATTCTGGGCGAGTTGAAGGAAAGAACACTTTGGTTCATCAAATTGCGCTGGTGGGTTCCTCCGAGCATTGTCATGGGCACGGCTCTCGCCCGTTGGGTTGGGGTCGAGTTCGAATCGGGCGCCCTTTTAGGGCTGGCCTGTTTCATTCTGGTTTACAATTTTGTTTTTTACCTGTTGAGCCAAAAAGTTAGAACGGAGGCCATCCAAAAAGAGTCTATTGAGCGCTTCACTTACTGGCAGGTGGGCTCTTGACTACGGCACCATGTTTCTTCTCGTCCATTTTACGGGCGGAATCGCAAGCCCCTTCATCTTCTTCTTCGTCTTTCATGTCACTTTTTCTGCGATTTTTCTGCCCCGCCGCTCGACTTACAGTTTCGCTCTCGTCGCCGCCGCAGGCATGGGCATGATCGCAGCGGCGGAGTCTCTGGGGTGGATTCCGCATCACGATTTGCTCTTCCAGGGGAAAGCCATCGATCTGGGACAACAGCCTTTCCACCGCGTCGTGATTTTGGGTTTTTTTTCCGGCTTTGTATTCATTACCGCCGTCACGATCACGGCGGTCATGCAAATGCTCGAAAGGCGAATCCTCGACCTGGCCGAACTGACCGAGGCAGTGACGGCGCTGAACAACAAACTGAATACCCTCTATACCATGACCCAAGCCATCGGGTCCAAACAGCGCCTCGAACAGGTCTTCAGCATTGCATGCTCGGAACTCGCGCGGGCAATGGATGTTCAGGCGATCTCCGTCAAACTCCTGAGCGAGGACGGGAAATTCCTGCAGTTTGCTTCGGCCTACGGATTGCCCGGGGAGATTCTTAAGCATAAGGTGGTCGAGGTGGCGAAAAGCCCCCTCAACCGGAGGGTGATTGAAGGCGAGCCCTTTGTGACCGGCCATGTCACTCATGGGGAGAGTTTCCAATTCGGTGAAGATCTGGAAGCAGCCGAGTTGAATTCGGTTCAGTTTGTGCCTTTAATCGTAGAAAAGCGGGTCATTGGCATCCTGGGAGCCTATTCCACACGGCCGGAGCAGTTTGGCCCGGAGGATTTGAATTTTTTCCGCCAGGCAGCCGGACTGGTGGCCATCGCCATCGAAAACGCCCGAGCCTATGAGGCCGTCGAGAAACCTGATTCAGGAACGATCACGGTTTATGAATCGAGTTGCCCACAACCTCAGGGCGCCGCTGACTGCCATGGCGAGCATGCTTGAGGTGATTCGAAAACGGCTATCTGGCGGAGGTAGAATGAGGGGTTGCGTCAATACCTGAGCCGCGTTGACCACCGGGTCCGCAGCATGCTCCTGATGATTGATGAACTGATGACCCTGGCCAAGAGTCAGAGCAAACAGCGGCAGGCCGAATTTGTACCCGTGGACTTGAAAATCCTTGCAGACCGGGTCAATCAAACCTTCCTCGAAAAGGCATCCGAGAAGAAGCTTACCTTTGAGGTAAGAATTTGCGAGGATTCCCCTCCAGTGAAGGCCGACTCGGAGCTGATGGAGCAGATGTTGGAAAACCTCGTTTCGAACGCCATCAAGTATACCCCTGAAGGCGGCCGAGTGGAAATGGCCATCGGACCGGGAGAAAATGATACTGTCCGGATCTCCGTCAGCGATAACGGGATTGGAATTCCAGGGGATGAAATATCCCGTCTCTCGGCAGAGTTTTTCCGGGCTTCGAATGTTAAGAACGTGATCGGCACGGGTTTAGGGTTGGCGATTGTCAAAGAGATTGTGAACCAACATGGTGGTCAGATCTATGTGGAGAGTAAAGAAGGACTGGGAACAACCTTCTCCGTTTACTTTCCTGCTGCTCCTGGGGAATCCCCGCAGAAACGAATCCTTGTGGCAAAGGAAGCGTTCCTTCTAAATACAATCCGCTAAAATTCTGCTTTTTTCCATTTCTTGATCCATTCTTGGAAATCATATTTTCCTTTGCAGGTTCGCACTAGATTTCAGAGAGGTTAAATCAAAATAAACGTAATAATTATAATATGTTGAATTAATGTATATTTTTTTAATAAAATTTGTTTGACAGGTTTTTCTAAAAGTGTTATGTTCACGTTAACGCATTTAATGTGAAATATTTCTCAGAGTCAATTCTGTTCGCAGCATAGCTGCGGGACGCTAAAGATCGAGGCTTCATTGCTCTAGTCACCGATACTTTATGAAACGACATATGGCTCTCGACGTGACCTTATTTCGAACCTCAAAAACCCGCGCCCTTCCAGGTTTTGTTCCCCAATGGGAGCTCTTTACCTTGAAAGACTGTTTAGACTCTATGATTGCGAAAATTGTCCTTGTCCATTGGACAATTTCCGCCAGAGAATACCGGGGAAGCGCAGACCGAAACAAATGAAAACAACCCTCTCTTACCTCCTTTGTATCTGGCTCAGACTCATACCGCTTGGCGATCTCCTTGAAAACGTTTATGATTCCAAGCGCCAAGCCTTTTTTCAAAGTCATCTTATGAAATTCGGGAACCGACTTCCAATCATCAATTGGATAGATTTTTCCTATCGGGCTCATGGAACAGTTATTGCAAGTTCAATACTTCACAAGCCTGTTTTCATCCTATCAGCAGAGCTGACTGGAGTTCGACAGGTATTTTTCTAAAAACGGAGACAAAATCGTGAATCTGAAAGAGATTGTTGGAATTATCGGGGGAAGGATTCTAACCAAACAGGCCAAGCTGGACATGGAGATTCCATCCTGCGGAGCCTCGGATTTGATGAGCGACGTTCTGTCCTTCATGAAACCGGGTTCTCTTCTCCTCACCGGTCTTATCCATCCCCAATCCGTCCGCACGGCTGAAATGGCTGATCTTGCCGCGATTGTGTTTGTGCGCGGGAAAACCCCCGGCCCCGAGGTCATTAGTCTGGCAGATGAAGTTGGGCATCCCTCTCATCGCATCGCCTTACGGCATGTATGAAATATGCGGTCGTCTTGTACAAGGCAGGGTTAGCATCCCAGTCATGAAGTGAACTTCTGTACCGGCTTCTTTTCATTGGAGAAGAGCAGTTGGCACAAGTTCCAAAGTTCACAAAGATCCAGGAACTGATCTATGAACTGCCGATCGAGCGGGTGATGAAGAAAGATGTCGTCAAGGTCTCTCCTGATACCTCGATGACGGAATTGAAAGAAGTCCTCCGGGTCAATCGGATCTCCGGAGTGCCGGTGCTCGAGGGCGACCAACTGGTCGGGGTCATTTCGATTGAGGATCTGATCAAGGCCCTGGTGGAAGGGGACATTCAGGCCCCGGTACGAAAAAGGATGACCACGCGAATGATCACCGTCCGGGAAAATGAATCCGTGGTCGAGGCCGTCAAGAAGTTTGCTCAATACAAGGTCGGGCGACTGCTGGTGGTCAATGAACAGGGGCATCTGACGAGGTATCCTGACCGGAGGCGATATTACCCGGGGGCTGTTGGAGGCCATCAGCCTCGACTACCACGCGGAGGAGATCAGTCGATATCGGGCCAAACACATTTTCGAAGACATCGTCTCGGATCAGACGAGCCTCATCCTCAGGTACAAGGTCAAGGCAAAAGACTTCAAAAAGGGAGGAAATGCCTCCAGCAAGCTGAAACGGGCCCTGGACCGGTTGGGAGGCGTTCCTGAGGTGATTCGGCGAGTGGCCATTTCGGCCTATGAAGCAGAGATGAATTTGATCATCCATGCCGACGAGGGCGGAGAATTGATTGCAGAGATGCAGCCCGAGGTGATCCGGATCACGGCGATCGATCACGGACCCGGGATCCCGGATGTGGACCAGGCGATGAGCCCCGGATTTTCGACGGCTCCCAACTGGATTCGAGAGCTGGGATTTGGCGCAGGGATGGGCCTGATGAATATCAAGAGATGCGCCGATTCCATGAAGCTGGAATCGACCGTAGGCGTGGGAACACAGCTGGAAATCGTCATTCTATCTTCGACCGGAGTCCGGAGAGGAACAGAATCCCGACGGGGAGAAGGGACGGAGCCCTCATGACGTCGCTGAAAGAGATCATCGAAAAATTGGATCTTGAAACGGTGTCTTCAGCCAGCTTGACGGATCGACCGGTGGCGGGAGGATATGCCGCAGATCTTCTGAGTTGCGCCATGAAAGGCGCCAAGAAGGATTATCTCTGGGTCACGCTTCAGTCCCATCTCAACGTGGTGGCCGTGGCGAGTCTGCTCAACCTTGCGGGCGTCATCATCACGGAAGGAAACCGACCGGATCCGGAGACCATCGCGCGAGCGGAGAAGAGAAGGGTCGCCCTGATGGTCACCCCGAAGACGACGTTCACGGTTGTCGGTGAACTGACGTTACTGGGGGTAAAAGGGGAATCGTAGAGTCCGAGGCTGAATGACGACATGTTAAAGCCTTTTCTGGCAGATTTGCACATTCACACGGTGCTTTCGGGATGCGCAGAGGTGGAGATGATTCCTCCTCTGATCCTGCGGCAGGCGAAACGATTGGGATTGAGTTTGATTGCCATTACCGATCACAATGCATGTCACAACGCGGAAGCCGTGATCCAGGCATCCGCGGGAACGGACATTCACGTGCTGCCCGGGCATGGAATTACAGTCAAGGGAGGAGGTCCATCTTCTCTGCTTGTTCGATACGGTCCGTCAATGCCAGCAGTGGCAGGAAGAAGTATTTCAGAGACTTCCTCCCCTTGCCAATAAGGAAGAGATCTTTGGAGCCCAGTTTGTCGTTGACTCCGAGTGGCGAATGGGTGCGGACAGAGGAACGCTTTCTCGCCGGGGCGGCGGATATCGGCCTGGAGGAGGTGGTGGCGGAAGTTCATTCCATGGGAGGGATGGTCATCCCCGCCCATGTGGATCGCCCCTCGTTCAGCCTGCTTTCCAATCTCGGGTTGGTCCCCGATTCTCTCGAGGTCCAAGCGCTGGAGGTCACGCCTCAGTTTGTCCCGACCATCGGATTTCAGAAATGGCCTCAATTGAAGGCATGGTGTCTGATCGTCAACGGAGACGCGCATCGGCTTCAGGAGATGCAGAATCGTACCTTGTTCAAAATCGCTGCCCCCGTGGTTCAGGAGATTCGATCTGGCCCTGAGAGGGGAACAAGGCCGGCGGGTCGTGGTGGAATGGCCCGAGAGCACATTAATTTTTCAGCCAGGAGGAACGATTGTATGAACGGACAAGAAACGTTTGATTTGGCACCCCTCGACAAGATGATCGACGAATTCGGAGGAAAAGCAGGAACGCTCATCCCGATTCTGCAGCGGGCTCAGGAAATCTACGGCTATCTTCCGCCCGACGTGCTGAAACGAGTCTCCGAAAAAACAGGGATCCCTCTCAGCCAGATCTATGGCGTCGTCACCTTCTATGCCCAGTTCTACCTGACCCGGCGGGGAAAATGTATCGTCAAACAGTGTGACGGCACGGCCTGTCACGTTCGCGGAGCCGGGAAAGATCGTGGACGTGATCGAGAAGGAGTTGGGGATTAAGGCGGGGGAAACGACGCCGGACTACAAGTTCACGTTCGAGGTGGTCTATTGTCTGGGTTCTTGCGGTCTGTCTCCTGTGGCGACGATTAACGACAAGGTGGTCGGCCGTCTGGTCCCGGAGAAAATGACCCAAATTCTGAAGGAGACGAAGTAGGTGTGCGAGAGTTGTCGTTACATATTCTCGATCTCCTCGAAAATGCGGTGGAGGCAGGGGCTTCAAGAATCGACCTCACGATTCGACGAGGATTTGCAAGGCGGACCGGATGGTGATCGAGATCACCGACAATGGATGCGGCATGAGCAAGGAGTTGATGGAACAGGTCCTGGACCCGTTTTATACCACCCGCAAGACAAGACACGTGGGATTGGGTCTTCCGCTCTTTTCGGAGGCGGCCCGTCGTTGCGAAGGGGACCTGGTGATCCAATCAGAGCCCGGAAAGGGGACACGGGTCAAAGCGACGTTTCGCCATAGCCACATCGACCGAGCCCCCTTAGGGGACATGCCTGCCGCCCTCTTGGCGATCCTTCTCTCCGAACGTCCGGTCGATCTGGACTATTGCCATCAAGTGGGCGCTGCGGGAATTCCGATTTGATTCTTCGGAGATACGAAAGGAACTCGAAGAGGTCCCCCTGACCCATCCGAAAGTGCGGGATTGGATCTTTCAATTCCTGCACGAAGGAGAGGCAGGCCTTTTCCAGAGAAGAGCAGGAAAGGCAGCCTATCCTCTAGGCGATGGACAGGGGCGCCAAGGAAGACAAGGAGGAAACAGGATGGCACGATTAAAAAACATGGAAGAGCTTAAGAAAGCTTCGTGCAGAGGCACTGAAAGACCTCATGGTGCGCACCCAGACCGGCACCCGAATTATCGTCGGGATGGGCACCTGCGGTATCGCCGCCGGGGCCAGGGAGGTCATGCATGCCATCTTGAAGGAATTGGAAGCGCGAAAGATCGAGGCCCATGTGGAAACCGTCGGATGTGTCGGCATGTGCGCCAAGGAACCTCTGGTCGACATCGAACAGGCAGGGAAATCAAGGATTCGATATGCCAACATTACTCCGGAGAATGTCCCCCGGCTGATCGAGGAACACCTGGTCAAGGGAAATGTCATCCAGGAATGGGCGATTGGCCGTTTGGATGCCAGGAAAATTCAATAAGTTTCTTGATGGGTGCAGGTTTAACGCTCAATCAAGCATCAAGAAATCAAAGATGGGACGATCCATTGACAAGGGATAACGAACAAGAAGGAGGCAGATATGGCTGAAGCTTTTTACAGGGCCAATGTTCTCGTATGTGGCGGGACAGGGTGTACGTCATCAGAGTCCTTGGAGGTCATTGAGCGCAATGACCAAGGAGATCTCCCGCCGAGGATTGGAAAACGAGGTCCGTGTCGTACAAACAGGGTGCCGGGGCTTCTGTGCCATGGGACCTGTCATGATCATCTATCCCGAAGGGATCTTCTACTGCCAGGTGCAACCCAGGGATGTCCAGACGATCGTTGAAGAAACGCTCGTCAAGGGACGGGTCATCGGACGGCTCACCTACAAGATGCCGGATTCCCACAAAGAGCTGCCCCGTTACCAGGAAATCCCCTTCTACAGCAAGCAGGTCCGCATCACCCTCCGGAATTGCGGAATCATCGATCCGGAGAAGATCGATGAGTACATTGCCCGGGGTGGATATGAGGGACTTTCCCATGCCTTGTTCGATATGACCCGCGAAGAGGTCATCGAAGAGGTGAAGCTTTCCGGCTTGCGAGGCCGTGGCGGAGCGGGATTCTCGACGGGAACCAAATGGGAATTCACGGCAAAGGCTCCGGGAGACGTCAAGTATGCGGTCTGCAATGCGGACGAAGGCGACCCGGGAGCCTTTATGGATCGCTCGATCCTGGAGGGAGACCCCCACAGCCTCATCGAAGGGATGACCATCTGCGGATATGCCGTCGGAGCCAGGGAAGGCTACATCTATTGTCGCGCGGAATACCCCCTGGCCATCAAGCGATTGAGAAACGCCATTGCCCAGGCAGAAGAGTATGGCTTGCTGGGGGATAACATTCTGGGCACGGACTTCAGCTTCCACCTCCACATCAAAGAGGGGGCAGGCGCCTTTGTCTGCGGCGAGGAAACGGCCCTTCTGGCGTCGATCGAAGGCCGTCGCGGCGAACCCCGGCCCCGCCCTCCCTTCCCGGCCGTCTCGGGTCTCTGGGGAAAACCGACCAACCTGAACAACGTAAAAAGTTATGCGAATATCCCCCAGATCATCGTGAAAGGGGCAAAATGGTTTAGCACCATCGGCACGAAGCGGAGTCCCGGCACGGCCATCTTCGCCCTGACCGGCAAAGTGAATAACACGGGTCTTGTGGAAGTCCCCATGGGAATCACCCTGGGCGAGATCATCTTTGATATCGGCGGCGGCATCCCCAAGGGAAAGAAATTCAAGGCCGTCCAGACCGGAGGCCCTCTGGGCGGCTGTATCCCGGCCCAGCATCTCAACGTTCAGGTCGACTTCGATTCTCTCCAGGAAGTGGGCGCGGTCATGGGCTCCGGAGGCATGATCGTCGTGGACGAGGACACCTGCATGGTCGAATTCTCGAAGTTCTTCCTCAACTTTGCCCAGGCGGAATCGTGCGGGAAATGCGTCCCCTGCCGCGTGGGAGGAAGACGCATGCTGGAGATCCTCACCCGGATCACCGAAGGGAAACGGAAAGATGGAGGATCTCGACACCATCCGGGAGATCGCCAAAGGAATGCAGACCGGGTCTCTCTGCGCCCTGGGACAATTGACGCCCGGGCCCCGTGATGGCGGCCCTGCAATACTTCGAACCGGAATTCAGGGCCCATATCCTGGACAAGGAGTGTCCTGCCGGAACCTGCAAAGACCTGGTCCGTGCCCGCTGCATCAATGCCTGCCCGGCAGAGATCGACATCCCTTCTTATCTCTCCTTGATCGCCCAGGGGAAATACGCCGAGGCGCTGGAAATCCATCGCGAAAAGAACCCCTTTGCCCTGACCTGCGGCCGGGTCTGCCCTGCCTTCTGCGAAGACAAATGCAGGCGGGGCGACATTGATGAGCCGATCGCCATCCGCGTGGCAAAACGATTCATGGCCGATCATGAGCTGGAAAAACCCTGGACGCCCAAGAAGCTGGAAGGACCGAAAGAGAAGAAGGTGGCCGTCATCGGCGCCGGTCCGGCCGGATTGACCGCCGCCTTGCGGCTGGCCCAGCGGGGTTATCCCGTGACCGTCTTCGAAAAGCTGCCCATGGCCGGCGGGATGATGGTCGTCGGAATTCCGGAATATCGCCTGCCCCGAAATATCCTGAACAAAGAGATTGAGAACATCAAGAGGGCAGGGGTTGAAATCAAATTCAATCAGGAGTTGGGAAAGGATTTCACCGTGGACGGACTGCTCGACAAGGGCGGCTTCAGCGCCGTGGTCCTGGCCATCGGAGCCCACAAGAGCCGCCGGCTGGGAATCCCGGGCGAAGATCTGCCGGGGGTTTATCACGGCACCCAATTTCTGAAAGACGTGGCCATGGGCAAGGTGCCCGATATGAAGGGAAAGCGCGTGGCCGTGGTCGGCGGCGGCGCGGTGGCCATCGATGCGGCACGGACGGCCTTGCGCCTGGGAGCCAAAAAGGTTCATATCATCTACCGCCGGACCCGGGAAGAGATGCCTGCATGGAAGGGCGAGATCCATGCGGCCTTCCAGGAAGGGATTCAGTTCCATTTTCTCACCGACCCGGTGGGCGTCCTCGGTCCGGAACATGTCACCGGAGTGGAATGCCATCTGCAGAAGCTGGGTGAGTTTGATGCGAGCGGCCGGCGCCGCCCCATTCCCATCGAAGAGACGGAATTTGAAGGAGCGGAATTCGTCCTCGATGCCGACATCTTCATCCCCGCCATCGGCCAGACGCCCGGAGGCCGAATGCCTCGCGCAACGGAAGCAAGGCGATCGGCTCTCAACAAGGATGGCACCGTCACCGTGGGCCCCAACCTGGCAACGAGCCGGGAGGGAGTCTTTGCGGCAGGCGACCTGGCCTTAGGTCCTGCCACCGTCATCGAGGCCGTGGCTCAGGGAAACAAGGTCGCCGTGGCCGTGGATGCCTATCTCAAGGGCCAGCCCGTGGAGAGACCCAAGTTCATCACGGAATTCAGAGAAATTCCCCAACTCTACAACATCGAGGACTATGCCGAGGCCAAACGGCCCGTGATGCGAGAGTTGCCCGTGGAGGAACGCATTCGCAACTTTGAAGAGGTGGAAGCGGGCTTCGACGAACAGAAGGCCCGTGAGGAGTGCAAACGGTGCCTGCGATGCGACCTGGAGTGGCTGGAGTCGATGGGACTCCAGCAGTCGAGGCCAAGAAGGTGCTAGAAATTCATCCGATCCCGTAGTCTCATCGTCATGAGATGAACGTGTCGAGAATTGATTTCGGATTTCGAAATTCGAGCTTCGAATTTCAGAGATAAGGAGGTCACTTGCCCGATGGATAAAATGGTGAATTTGAGGATCAATGGACGTCAAATTCGGGCGCGTTCCGGGCAGACCGTTTTGGAGGCGGCCAAAGGCGGCAGGAATCGACATTCCGAGCCTCTGTCACCATCCTGCCATCACGCCCCACGGGGCCTGTCGCATCTGCCTGGTCGAGATTGAGAGGCAGCGCACGCTTCAACCCGCCTGCACCTTTCCGGTGGCCGAAGGAATGAAGGTGGAGACGGAATCGCCCAAGGTCGTGGAGGAACGAAAATTCGTGCTCCAGATGCTCTTCTCGGAGCGAAACCATTACTGCATGTTCTGCGAGATGAGCGGTGACTGTGAATTGCAGGCCCTGGCCTACCGCTACGGGATGGACCACTGGACCTATCAGAATCCTTACCCGAAGATCCCCGTGGACGGGACAAGAAAATATTTCATCATGGACCACAACCGCTGCATTTTGTGCCGTCGTTGCATCCGGGCGTGCAGCGAGCTGGCGGCCAACAATACCCTGGGGGTGAAGTTCCGCGGGGCCAAGACGATGATCTCCGCGGACATGGATTCTCCGTTCGGCGAATCGACCTGCGTCGCCTGCGGAACCTGCCTTCAGGTCTGCCCCACCGGCGCCCTGGTCGATCGAAAGAGCGCCTATACGGGTCGCGAAACCCAGGTGGAAAGAACGAAGAGCGTCTGTATGTTCTGCAGCGTGGGCTGCGGCACCGAGATCATCACCCGTTCAGGCCGGGTCCTTCGCGTCGAGGGAGAATGGGAAGAACATAACAAGGGGGTCCTCTGTGTCGCAGGCCGATTTGAGCCGGTCTACGACAACCGGGAGCGGATCAAGACCCCGCTGCTTCGAAAGAACGGCGAACTGGTCTCCGTCACGTGGGACGAAGCCCTGGACACCGATTGCTGAGAAAGCTCAAAACGCACCAAAGCGAACAAGATCGGGGCCTGGACGACCAGCAAGACCCTCAACCTGACGATGAGCGAATTCGTGGCCGTCTTCCAGGGAAAGATCGGGCGCCCATGTGGGCGTCCTCGAACCGACCCTGAGCGAACTCGAACTGCCCGTGGGCGGCTCTCTGAGCGAACTGGTCTCCTCGGACTGCATCCTGGTCATCGGCGCGGATCCCCTCTCCGACCATCGCGTGCTCGGCTATCATATCAAGCGGGCCCGGATGAAAGGGGCCCAGGTCATCCTTGTATCCGAAAACAAGCAACGAGATGAGCCGATTTGCCGACAAGACAATTCGCCCCGGAGGAATTGGCCAAGGCGATCAGAATGATGTCAGGGCTGTGCCTCTCCTTCTGTGGTCTACGGCGTGGGAACCGACCCAGAAAGAAGCGGAGAAACTCGCGGTCCTGAAGAGGAAGGCCCACTTCATCCCCGTCTTTCCGGCCACCAATGGTTATCATGCAAAGGTGTTGGGTCTCCAATCCGGCCTGAACGCCGATCCAGATCGAAATGGCTCTATCTTCTCCTGGAGGATATCGCTCCCAAGGAGGAATGGATCAAGCGGGCCAAGAAGGCAAAGTTTCTGGTGGTCCATACGAGTTACCACGGGCCCGATCACGGAAACGGCCGATGTGGTCCTGCCGTCGCTGCTGTGGTACGAGCAGGAAGGCTCGCTCTACAATCTCGAGGGGAAGAAGGTTGCCGTCAGAAAGGCGGTGCCTCTGCCGGAGGGGTTGATCCCGGAAAATGAGGTGTTGACCCAATTGGCCGCCCGTTTAGTAGGAGGATGAGCGATACGGTTCAAAACCGTGTTCACGCTTAGGAGGAAAACCCATGACAAAAGTGAAGGTTGCAATGGATTGGCTGGCCGCATGCGCCGGATGTGAGATGTCCGTATTGGACATGGACGAGAGGCTTGTCCAGCTCTTGGAAAAAATAGAACTCACCTCCACTCCCATCACCGATTTGAAACATCCTCCCGAAAGAGGGGGTCACGGTCGGGATTCTCTCGGGGACGGTCAACAATACGACCAACCTGGAAGTGGTCAAGGAGATGAGGGAGCGGTGCAAGATCCTGATCGCCATGGGAGACTGCGCCGTCTTCGGAGGCATCATGACCATGCGGAATTTCTTCGATATGGAAGAGGCCCTGAAGAGGGCTTACATTGAAACGGAGAGCACGGTGGATGGGATCATTCCCAGTTCCGAGGAACTGTCGCAAACCGATCAAGGCCCGTCCGGTGAATCAGGTCGTCAAGGTCGATGTCCATCTTCCCGGCTGTCCTCCTTCGGCCGATGCCATCTATTACGTTCTCAGCGGAGTTGCTGGAAGGCCGCATTCCCGTCCTGTCGGGCGACAACCTGAAGTATGATTGATCGGCATGAAGCGGTCCGAGCTGACCTAGACTCACGGACGCAACGTTAGTCCGGAGGAGGAAAGCAACATGCAGAAGATCACGATTGAGCCTGTAACACGAATCGAAGGTCACGCCAAAGTCACCATTCACCTGAACGGCAAGGGAAAGGTGGAAAAGGCCTTCTTCCATGTGAATGAATGGCGGGGCTTCGAAAAATTTACGGAAGGCCGTCCTTTTTTCGAGATGCCGCAGATCACCCCGCGGATCTGCGGGATCTGTCCGGTCAGCCATCACCTCAGCTCGGCCAAGGCCTGCGACCGCGTGGTCGGCGTCACCCCTCCCCGGCCGGCCCAGCTCCTTCGGGAACTGATGCACATGGGCCAGTTCATCCAGTCCCACTCCATGCATTTCTTCGAACTGGCAGGCCCGGACCTTCTCCTCGGGTTTGATGCCGATCCGGCGATTCGCAATGTGGTGGGAGTCATTCAGGCGAATCCGGACCTCGCCCTGAAAGCGGTCCGCCTGCGCGCCTTCGGCCAGGAGATCATCCGAAAGCTGGGAGGCAAGCGAATCCATCCCAATCACTCCATCCCCGGAGGGGTCAACGCCCCTCTCTCCGTGAAGGACCGCGACGAGATCCTCAGCCAGATCGACGACATGACCGACGTGGTCAAGACGGCCATCACCGTGGCCAAGGGATGGTATGAAGGGAACATGGAGGTGGTCAACAACTTTGCCGTCTTCCCATCAGGATACATGGGCCTGGTCGATGAGCAAGGCGGGCTTCAGCTCTATGACGGCATGCTTCGCCTGGTGGACAGCAGCGGAAAGAAGCTGGAGGAATTTGATCCCGAGAACTATCTGGACTATATCGGAGAGCATGTCGAAGACTGGTCCTACCTGAAATTCCCCTTCTATCTCAAGATGGGATGGCCGAAAGGAACCTACCGGGTCGGACCTCTGGGACGGCTCAATGTGGCGGACAAGATCAACACCCCTCTGGCCAATGAAGAATTCAAGAACTTCAAATCCCTCGGCGGCGGCAAGCCGGTGGAGGGGACGCTGTGGTACCATTATGCCCGCCTGATCGAAGATCTCTATGCCATTGAACGCGCCAAGGAGATTCTGCTCGATCCGGATGTCCTCTCCACGGATCTGGCCACAGACTATGCGGCGCTGACAGGCGAGGGAGTCGGATGCCTGGAGGCGCCCCGGGGAACGCTCTTTCATCATTACAAGACCGACCCGAACGGCATGCTGACCAAGGTCAACCTGATCGTCGCAACGGGACACAACAATTGGGCCATGAGCAACTCCGTCGAGATGGTGGCCAAAGCCTATGTGGACGGCAAGAAGTTGACGGAGGGGATGCTGAACCGGGTCGAAGCCGCCATCCGGGCCTATGATCCCTGCCTCTCCTGCTCGACCCATGCCATCGGAGCCATGCCCATGGTGATTGAGATGATGGAGCCGGATGGAACGGTGGTGGACCGGATCTCCCGCGGATAGATCTACTCTTCCTCGTTGATACACATGCTGCTAAACTAACCCTCCTCGATTCCCCCCTTAATTTAAGGGGGGAGGAAGGGGGGTTAGGACTTTCCTCTTGATCAAGGCATCGACAACCGTTCTGTGTATACGGGAAGAAAAACTGGAAAACTCTGGTCTTGCTGCCAAACATCACTGCCGAGTGTCATAATGCATTTGAACCTGGCCTCATTAAGAACACGTTTTCTTGAAAAAGAGAAACGGTGGGGCCAAAAGATGTCGGAAGAACTGCCATGGAAGACAGAGTTCTGGTCATTGGATACGGAAATGCGTACTGTCACGACGACGGCGTGGCCTTACATATCATCAACGAGTTACGGCGTTTTCGGGACATACGCGAACTTCAACCTGACGAGGACGGGTTAGACGAATTAGGTCACAACCTCGATTCCGTCATGCTCCACCAACTGGTCCCGGAGATCATTCCTGTCGTCGCCAACTATCGACTGGTGATTTTTGTCGATGCTCATGTGGGTACGATTCCGGACGAGGTCAGAGTAGTCCGGGTCGAAGAGGAGCGCGGTTTTCACGCGGTCAGTCACCATATGAGCCCGGGGATGGTCTTAAGGATGGTCCGGGAAGCGAACGGTGTCGCTCCTGTGAGCTATCTTGTCTCCGTGAGGGGCGAAAATTTTGATTTCGGATTCGGAATCTCTGACACGTGCAAGCTCTCCGCAGATATCGCGATCAAGAAGATTCTCGACCTCGCAGATACGTTCTCCCGGACGGAGATCGTCTGATGCCCCGCCAGCGTGAAAATAAAAGTGTCAGTGTCAGTGTGAGTGTAGGTAACTGATTGACTGAAAACAATGCACCCGTGACAGATACTAATTTCTGAAAAGACTGGATTCCTGCTGGAGTCTATCCCGATGGAAATCGGGGTAGGAATGACAGCCGGTATCCAGACGGAATCCCCATCCCCCTCTCAGCCTCCCCCTTGAAGGGGGAGGAGAATAGCAGCTTTCCTCCATCGGGGGAGAACATAACGATCCCTCCTTCAGGAGAAAGGACACAACGATTCCCCTCCCCTTCAGGGGGAGGGCAGGGGTGGGGGTGGGGTTAATCAGATGTCTATTCAATTAATTAGAAAATAGCAGGGGGCGAATTCGTTTGTGGTTCTAGTGTCTCCAAACCTCTGCCAGAGTGTACAGTGAGTACCCTTGGATCGAAGTAGTGTTCTATTACTTCCTTCGCATCAACGACCCTGTCTTCCGGAACGAGAACGGAGATCTCGATATAAGGACCGAAAAAATAGAGCAAGGCCCGGTGATAATAGCCTCTCAAGTGGCAAGGAACTCCTTTTTGTTCAAGGAGGCTTTTGAGAAGTCCCGCCATTGGAACATCATGCAGCTCCGCTACTTTTATGAGCTGGCTTCCCCTGCTTAGCCGTATTGCCTCTATAAGATCAAAGAGGATGGCCACAGCCACAATCAAGCCGATACTATCCAAATGAAAGTTGATGAAAAGATCAAAAAGGGCGTTCGGAACAAAGAGGACGACGCATAAATATAGAGCTGCAATGGGAACCATGAACTCAAGACTTCTATCGATATAGCTTTCTTTATCTTTTCCTTGAAGAGATAAAATTGAAGCGTTCCTGTCGTTTAAGAAAGAGACCATACCCTTGGGATTATGAAAGAATGAAGTAAAAAAGTAGTAGAGAAAAAAGAGAATAACGACATAAATGATGTAATACCAAATATGCCCGGGAAGAAGAGCAACATATAATTTCTGGAGGGTCGAACGATTCATAAACTCAAAAACCGTTATGGGTAGTCCGATCAAAATTGATCCCCAGTATACCGGTGTTATTCCCGCGGATGTGAATTTTAGCGGTATATAGGCTTCCGTGCCATCGTTAAATTTAACCGATATTCTTTTAAATCCCCTTTCCATCAGTACAATAAGAGCTATTAATGAAATGACTATTATGGCAAATAATAGAAAATACGCTAAGGGACTAGGAGTGTTTTCACGAGGTACCAATTTTATTCGAGGGATGTTTGAAAAAATCCTTGGTCCATATCCGACGAACATCAAAATGCTTATGCCATGGCCCACCCCTTTTTTTGTAATGAGTTCTGTTATCCATATCGTCAGGAAAGTACCGGCTGTAAGGGTCAAAGCCGAGATCAGGCGGAAACCCAATCCGGGATTTAATACAACCCGTTCCCAGGAAGATCCAGGCATCGCCTCAAGCACTTGAGCCAATCCGTAGCCCTGTAAAAAAGCAAGCAGAAATGTCGCAAAGAAAGCTATCTCTTTTATTCTTTTCCTCCCTCGAACTCCCTTTTCTCTCCAAGATTTAAGAGGTTGAATAAACAACGATAGGATTTCAACTATCATGTATGCGCTTAAATAAGGCAGAATGCCAAGAGCAACAATAGAAAGCCTTTCAAGGGCTGGTCGATCGGCGAAGAATCCTCGAAAAATCCCTTGATGGCCAAAAAGTTCTTCAAGAGCCTGAAAGTTGATTCCTGGAACGGGTATGAGTAACAAGACCCTCCATAGGAGAACAAAACCAATGGTGTATAAAATTCTTTTGTAGAGATTAGCGGGAATAGGTCTGGAAGGAGTTTTCTGCGTATCTTCTTTTTCAATGACTTCTTCGGACAGCGGGCTTCCACAATCCGAGCAGTGCGTAAACCCTTCCCGAAATTCTGCAGGACGCCCGGTTTTCTTTTTGTGTGGGCAATCTGGATTCAAACAATAAGCCATCGTCACCCTTCCATCAAACTCGTAGACTGTCTACTTGACTTTCGCTCTTTGGGGAAGCTTCGGTTCTATTTCTTTCAACAATTTCCGAGCCTCCTGATGATCGGGTTTAAGTTTTAAGGCCTGATTCAAGAGGTTTTTTACATGGTCGTAGTCTTTTGGCTCACTCAGAAGTAATGATTTTGCAAACATGAAAACATAGTCCGGATTTTCTGGAGAAAGCATATAGGCATGGGCAAACTCAACCTGAGTTTGCAGAACGTCCCGTTGGCTGTAGAACGTTAAGCCTTTTTTATAATGATTCTCGGATTGGGACGAATCTCCAGGATTAAGGAATTCTATCGATGAGAGGATCGCAAGGACATCATCCTCGCCGAGATACCCTTTTATAAACATAATCGTTCCGCCAATACCTTGAGCGTTCTCCTCATGATACATGGAAAACTCTCTAAAAAACGCGTCTCCTGTTTGCCATTCCTTCAAAAAGCCTCTGAGGTCATCCCTATGGATTTCCTTCGTTTCAAATCGTGCCTCCTTTGGGCTGATCAGAGACCGTATGACAACGAGGCCAGGATTCCAATTGTTCGTTAATATATATTTCTCAAGATTGAATTTGGAATCTGGACCTTAGCATTTTTCCAAATGCTTCGTCCAGCAATTCGTCGTAGGGAAATTGATTTCTCAAGACAATGAATCCCTTTGTGTTCACTCCCTGGTTTTGTAAACTGACGGCCCATTTTTGATTTTTTCTTTCTGTCCTATTTAACCTTCCCACAGAAAATTCTTTTGGCACTAAAAGTGAGACATTGAGTAATTCAATCTTCCGATATTTTTCCAACACCTCAGGCCTTACCGTTTTCTCTAATATCATGACTTGAGGTCTATCTATAAAAAAAGGATATCCGAATTTCCATGCGGCATGCACTTTCCAATAGAAGGAAAAGATGATCCAGGAGAAGGAAATGAGTATGATGAATATGGCCAAGAGTCCATGCCAGCTGATGAATCTAAATGTGCGCCTCTCATGAAAGAGCGCCTTGACGGGCCCTCTCGACAAGTAAAGCAGTGTGAGAAGAACAAACAAAAACTGAACGGCAAGCGTGACATCCTTTAAACTGTGAGCTCCCCACCATAGGAACTGAGTCAGAATATGGACGGGAAATGTCAGCATGACTGCAATCGCACCATATCTGGCCCAGAATCTTCTGCGCAGTAAACCGTATCCGACGATGATATTGATCGGAGTGGTATAAAGGGCAATCCCTGTAAAAGCAAAGAAATAATGGATGAGGTCGATATTCCATTTTATTGTAACAATTTGGAATTTGGGCAGGATGACAGTCCAGATCTCGAACACCGCATAAATGAGTATAAGGACGGAGTAAACCCATAACACAAAAATCGCCTTTTTGTTGCCTATGGTTTCCATTTAGCTTTACTGTCGTTCAAAAATTTATCACGGATGTAGTGAAATATATCAGAATTGCGGCAGGCAAGCAATTCGAATGCGTTTGCGAGAGAGAACACGAAACAGTTTGCTTCGAAAAGTCAAAGCTGGTCGTAGCGAGGAGTCCTACCTTGGTGGACGACGTGGCAATCTGATGGGATTGCTTCGCTCCACTCGCAATGACATTTGTGTCGCGATGCAAAGCATCATGCGCTCCGGGTAATAAATGAGGTGGGTTTTGTTATTTGTTTTAGTTTTTCCGCATGATGTGGCTGACCGCTTTCTCCAGGCCATCGAGGGTCAGCTCGAACATGGGGAAAATCTCGCGGATGTGGGCGATGCTTCGAGTATAGGGCCAGTCCTGCGCAAGAACCGGATTGATCCAAACAGAATGGGGGAAGGTTTTGGCGATAAACTGCAGCCTCTGATAACTGGGTTTGCCCGATCTTTCTTCAATA
>CAVPSJ010000018.1:0-69764 GCA_963708295.1 uncultured delta proteobacterium
CCGCAACAGCCTCCGGAACCGGGTTCAGTACGTCCATGCGACGGGGCGATGACCGTATTGTGAGCGGACAGAAGCTTTGTCAGATCCTCACTCCCGCACTGCTTGCAGCGCAGGGATTCCTCTCTTTTCAGAATAAGAAATTCATTAACTTGACCGCATTTCTCACAACGATACTCATAAATCGGCATATCTTCTCCTTTACGTTAGCAGACGCAACACCCTGCCTGCCTATTAGCGCTAATCTTTTTGTTTCACTTCAAGCTCGTTTTAGTGCCCGCATCCTCCCTGATGAGCTCGGCAGGAATTGTTGACAGAAAGTTCCTGGAGCTTGTTTTCACTCAACAAGGCTCAAGATTCTCTTTCACCGTTGGAGCCGCCCGCTCCATATACCTTTATCCCCAAAGCGTTTAATTTGGTCAATGGCGCCTGCTCCTATCCCACCGACCACCATGGCCTCCACACTCTTCCCATCAAGAGCCATAATCGGGTTGCATGCTCCGTGGACATGGTGCAAGTCCTGATTATTCACCGTCAGAACATCTTTTCCCTCGGTATCGACGATGATAAACGCCGGCGCCGAACCAAAATGGTCATAAACCCTGCTCTCAACTCCATCATTCCCTTGAACCGCAAAACCTACCTTCATGACTTTCTCCTTTCTCCTTTAGAATAACGTGACCGTGTCCGTGTTTCGTGTCCGTAAGTCCTCGTTTATACAGTTCTTCAAAGGCATCAACCTAATTTACTTTTGCTGAGTTCTACGGCAACACCTGCCTTGTCCTCTTCCGGCCCCTCTGGCATACCCTCTGTCTTCCTCCGCCCTGCGAATGTTATCGCTTTTGCAGGAAGGACAGTTCTCCGGCCTACCCGTTCCATAAGGTAAGTCCCAAGCGTGCTGGCAGTCAGAACACTTAAATTTTCTCATCGAAGCCATTTCAAATTCACCTCCTTCAATCTTGAGCGCCTTGCCTTTAACCAATGCCTCGGCCACCTTTTTATGCGCCGATTCGATAATCCGCCCAAAGGTCTGACGGGAGACCTTCATCTTTTCCGCTGCCTGCTCCTGATATAAACTCTCAAGATCAGCAAGCCTGATCGCTTCACACTCGTCAACCGTTAAAACGACTTCTTCCAGCATGGAAAGCGGAATACCTCTCGGTTTAAAGTAATTGCTTTCAGGGATGGAACCCACTCGCCTGCAATTTCTTGGCCTTGCCATTCGAAACTCCTCCTCTCGGAACTAATTATAAGCATATGCTCATAATTTGTCAAGCCCCGATGTGTGTAAGAATTTTTTTCCATTGGGCTTGGTAAATCAACACAATCTTCCTAATGAGGATCTGCTGGAAAATCTATAATGGAAGGCATCGCGGTGACGGGGAACATGTCGTTAGGCTTTATGCCGCTCTGCGCAGGGAATACACAGCTTCTTGCCATTGCTACTCCGCAAGAGATCCGCCTTGGTCGGCTCCCCGCAGAAATCACAAATTTTAGACTCCATCACCCTGGCCTTGGCGGGAATGTCTGCGGAGATTTCCTCAATCTTGAACAAAGACTCAGGATCAGCCTCGAGGACTTTTTGGATCCGGTCCTGCTGGAGGTGTGTGAAACGCTCTTTTTCCTCTGCCGATGCCTCGTCACTCTGAACCTTTCTGGAAAGGGAGAGATATTCCGGGTCAGACTCGAAAACGCCAGGCAGGAGAGACACGCGTATCCCCTTTCGTTTCCCTCTGTCCATCAGGGAAAAAGCATGTTTCCCGTAGTTCTTAAAGATGAAGTTTCCCTTACCGAAAGTGCAACCCGTCATCACCTGAATGGCATCCGCGCCGCAGGCATCCGTTTCCACGGTTGCAAGCAACTCTTCATCGGGCGCCTTCCGCACGTCCAACCGTTTCATAAGGGTCTTCGCCGCTTGGAATCCAATGGCCAATCCAGGACACGTGTGGCCGTGAAATTGGACACATCTCGTAAAATCACCGCTCGAGAAAATCTCTTCCATCTCTCATTATCTTTTCCTCGCCCCTTTTCTTAGCCTCTCTTGACATCGTTGATTGATCGAAGGAGATCTTTTTTTCCCTTGAGCTCCTCCTCTTTTTTTTCAAGCAGCTGAATGATCTCATACCTCACCGAATGAGGGGGAATGCTCTTTTCTATCTCCTTAATTTCACTTTCAAGTTCTTCGATCTCCTTTAAAAGGCTGCCCTTCTCTGCATCCAAACCCATATCGTTAAGATCCTTTCTTCCGCTCGCTCAAGTAGAAGAGGATCGGAACCGTCATCCGCGAAAGGAAGAGAGAAGCCACCTCCCCGGCCATCAGAGAGAGGGCAAGACCCTGAAAGATGGGGTCGAAGAGAATCACAGACGATCCCACGATGACCGCGGCCGCCGTGAGCATCATGGGACGAAAACGGACCGCCCCCGCATCGACCACGGCATCGGCCAGGGGCATTCCCTGCCTGAGCCTGAGTTCGATGAAGTCTACCAGGATAATCGAATTCCGGACTACAATCCCTGCGCCGGCGATAAAACCGATCATGGAGGTTGCCGTAAAGAAGGCCCCCATAAGCGCATGGGCCGGCAGTATTCCTACCAGGGAGAACGGAATGGCTGCCATGATCGTGACAGGTGTCTTAAAGGACTGGAACCATCCGACCACCAGAATGTAGATCAGAACCAGCACGGCGGCAAATGCCAGGCCGAGGTCCCTGAAAACTTCGTACGAGATATGCCATTCCCCATCCCACTTCATGGCATATTTCAAGGCGGAGAAGGGTTGCTGTGAAACATACTTTTCAAGCCGGTACCCCTCGGGAAGCTTAAGTCGATCGAGGACCTTATTCATTTTGAGAATGGCATAGAGGGGACTCTCCTCCTGTCCCGCCACATCGCCCGTCACGTAGACCACGGGCATCAGGTTCTTGTGGTAAATGCTCTTGTCGGCAACCGCCTTCTCCACACGGACCAGTTCTCTCAGGGGGATGAGATTCCCTCTTTGGCCCATCACCTTGATCTGTTTCAAGTCTTCCACGCTCGACCGCTCGTCACGGGGCAGCCGCAGATAAATAACGACATCCTCTTTTTCCGTCTCCTGATGAAGGATGCCCGCCCCCATTCCTGTGACGGCTATGCGAAGGCTGTTCGAAACCTGCTCGGGAGTGACCCCGTTGAGCGAGGCCTTTTCCTTGTCCACGACAAACCGGTACTTGGGATGGTCCGCCTCAACATACCAGTCGACATCCACTACCCCGGAGGTCTTGTCAAAGATATCCCGGATCTGGCGTGCAATCTCGACCTGCCGATCATAATCCGGGCCATAGACCTCGGCCACGAGGGTCTGGAGGACTGGAGGCCCCGGAGGGACCTCCGCAACCTTGATCCGAGCCTTATATACGGCGCCGATCTCGTCAATCCTGGGTCGCACCCGCTTTGCAATGTCATGACTCTGTGCCTTCCGTTCCCCTTTGGGCAGGAGGTTGACCTGAATGTCCGCTTCATGAGGCCCTCTCCTGAGAAAGGTGTGGCGAACAAGGCCGTTAAAATTGTAAGGCGAGGCCGTGCCCACATACATCTGGTAGTTCGTGACCTCCGGCACGGTGCGGATATAGTCGCCGATCTCGCGCGTGACGGATGCCGTCTGTTCCAATGTAGACCCCGCAGGCATATCAATGATGATCTGGAATTCGCTCTTGTTGTCAAAGGGTAGCATTTTGACCCGGACAACCTTGAAGGCGAAGAGCGAGAGGGTTGCCAGGAGCAGAACGACCACAAGGACGAGAAACCCGTTGCGCCAGAAAGGGGAATGGATGAGGGGGGTCATGACCCTGCGATAGAGCTTTGTGCTCCAACTCTCCGCCCCATGGCCTGCTTTCCCCTCTTTCTTGAGGAGGCGAAGGCTCGCCCACGGCGTCACGATAAAAGCCACGATCAGGGAAAAGAGCATTGCTGCTGAGGCGCCCACGGGAATCGGCCGCATGTACGGGCCCATCAGCCCCCGCACAAAGGCCATGGGGATGATGGCGGCGATCACGGTGAAGGTGGCGAGGATCGTCGGGTTCCCGACTTCGTCAACAGCCTCGGCTGCCACTTCGAGGATCGATCGGTCCCGGTTTTCAGGCAAGCGATAATGACGGACGATGTTTTCGACGACGACGATGGCATCATCCACCAGGATACCGATGGAAAAGATCAGGGCAAACAGCGTGACGCGATTCAGGGTATAGCCGTAAAGGTAAAGAAGAGCCAGGGTGAGGGCCAGCGTGACCGGGATGGCAATGGCAACGATACCCGATTCCCTCAGTCCCAGGGTCACCATGATCAAGATCGAAACGGAGACGATGGCGATCAGCATGTGAAACAGCAGTTCATTCGACTTCTCCTCCGCCGTCTCTCCGTAGTTACGTGTCACCGTCACCGTGACATCGCTCGGGATCATGACCCCTTTGACCAGGTCGACCTTCTTCAGGACCCTGTCCGCAACCTGGATCGCGTTCGTTCCCTTTCTTTTGGCAACGGTGAGGGTAACAGCAGGTAAGGCCGAAGAGACCGAGATATTTCCCCGGCTCTTAGGAGAGACGTTTGTTCCTTGGCTCATCAAGACATAATCCGCCGGTTCTTCAGGTCCGTCTGCGATCTTGGCAATATCTCGCAGGAAGACGGGTCGCTGGTTGAACGCGCCTACCACGACGCTTCCCACTTCTTCGGCGGTGCGGAGGAAACCGCCGGTATCGACCAGAAACTCCCGGTTGTCGCTCGAAAAACTTCCCGAGGCGAGCTGGCGGTTCTGCTGGTCGAGAATGGGGATCACGGCGGCCGGAGCAAGATGGTAGGCTGCCATTCTGGACGCTGTCGAGGATGACCCGGACTTGCCGACGCTGTCCCCCGATGATCTTCACCTCCGAGACGTCGACTACCTGTTTGATCTGGTCGTAGACCTGGGCCGCAATTCTTCGGAGTGTGAAATGGTCATAGCGATCGCTCGACAGCGTAAGCGCGAGGATCGGGACATCGTCAATGGAACGGGGCTTGATGAGGGGCTGGCTTGCGCCCGGCGGGATCAGGTCGAAGTTGGCAAACATCTTCTGATTAAGCTTGACGATGCTCTTTTCCTCATCCTCCCCGACTCGAAACCGGACGACGGCCATCGAAAAACCCGGCGATGATGTGGAGTAGATATACTCAACCCCGGGGATCTCCCAGAGGAGTTGCTCCATGGGCCTCGTCACCCGCTCTTCAACCTCTTTGGCCGATGCCCCCGGCATCTGCGACGAAGAGATCGATCATCGGCACGATGATCTGAGGCTCTTCCTCCCTCGGAAGCATCAGTACCGCCCCCACGCCGAGGAGTATCGAAGCGGCGATAATGAGGGGAGTCAGTTTTGAATCAATAAAGGCATGGGCAAACTTTCCTGCGAATCCAAGTTTTTCCTTCATTCCTGTCGTCACCTTCCCCAAAATTACTCGATCCGGTCCCCTTCTTTTACTCTTTCGATTCCTTCTACAACGATCCGGTCTCCATCGTTCAGTCCGGATAGCACTTCCAGCTGATCGCCGTACTGCTTTCCAGTCTTGATCAACCTCAAATGGAGGATTTGGGAGGAATCCACGACGAAGACGCTGACCAGCTGACCGCGCTGCAAAATTGCCTTCAGAGGAACCGCAAGGATCTGTTTCTCCCCGATGGGAAAACGGGCCCTCCCATACAGGCCGGAGCGAAGGACGGCCTGGCTCCCAGAGGTCTCCTTCACGTCCAACAGGTCGATCTTCACCGTCGAACTCCGGCTTCCGGGGTCCGAAGCAGGAACAATCTCCGTCACTCGCCTTGAGAACTCCCGCGGTCCGACGGCATCGATGGAGATCTGAGAGGGACTTCCGAGGCGAATCCGTCCCAGCATGGAATCCTCCACGGAGACCTCAAGACGGTAGCGGGAGTTATCTTCAACCGTCAGCAGGGGGACCCCCGGAGCAGCAAGGAGTCCGATGTCAGCCTGTTTGGAAACGACGACACCATTCATCGGAGAAGTAATCCGTCCATAGCCAACATAGATCTGAGCACGGGTGATGTCTGCCTTCGCCTGCTCCATCTTTGCAAGAACTTGACTCTTCCTGGCAATGAGGGCTTGAAGCATTCTTCGTGCCCGGTCCGCCTCTGCTTCCGCGATCTTCATCTTCGCTTGAACCTCATCAAATTCCTGCTGACTGGCCGACTTCTGTTCAAGCAGGGCCTTGTAGCGATTAAACGTGGCCAGAGCAAGGGATCTTCCGGCCTCAGCAGCCTCTCTTGCAGCCTCGGCAGCGTGAATGTTCTGTTCAATTTCCTCCAACCCTTCCTGGACCTCGTGAAGTCCTGCCTCCGCCTTCTGAAGCTGGGACCGGGAGTCTCGATCATCAATTTCAATGAGCAGCTGCCCTGTCTGGACGCGATCCCCTTCACGAACATGGACCGCAAGAATATTGCCCACCATCTTGGAAGAAAGATTACTCGTGGTCTTCGATCGTACCGTGCCCACAGCTTCATACCCCTCCTCGACGGGGGATAACTTGATCGTTTCAATCCTCGCCCCATGGATCGTGGCTGGTTTCTCGGCGACTCCTTGCTCCCTTTTCCCACACCCCGTGACAAAAAAGACAAGGAGAATGATGATGATGATCCATTCCCTTCTCATAGACTCCTCCCTCTGTTCCCCATCTTTAATCGGCGCCCACTCATGAGAGAAATGGTTGAATATCAGTCAGCTTCCCCGCCGATAGAAGAAGATGGGCGTAGCTGACATAATGATCGCTCCGGGCTGCAATCAGATTGAGACGGGCCCGCAGCAGGGCTGTTTCCGACCTCAAGACTTCGGTGATGGTCGTGAGGCCTTCCCGGTAGCGGTTTTGGACGATCCGATGTGTTTCCGCAGCTTGGTCGATCACCTGTCCTGCTACCGCGAGGCGACCACGGGCTGTAAGATGTTGTTGGTAGGCCCTGACCACTTCGAGGCGGATCTCATTGGCAAGGCGTTCTTGTTCGGCGGTAGCCATGGATTCCGCCGCCTTTGCCTTTTCAATCCTTGCTTGGCGGCCGGGATCGAAAAGGTTAAAGGTAAGGCTTGCGCTGATCGTATAGTCTGAGCTCCCGCTTGACAAATCATTTCCGCTCATGCCGTAGTTACCGAAGATGTCCAACCGCGGGAGATACTCTCTTTTTGCCCCGACCACGCCTTCCTTATTTGAGAGAACGTTATAACCCGCTCGGAGATAATCCGGCCGCTGCAGCAGGGCCAGGCGGACCAACTCTTCCTGACTTGCTGTCTCAAATCGCTTATCCGCCAATTCATCCGCGACTTTCTGTAACGTCTCGACGGGAAGACCCAGCACCGTATTCAGAGCCGCATAGGCGATCGCCACATCCCCTTCAGAATCGATTTGTTGCTGACGGAATTCTGCGAGTTGCACCTCGGCGGCCAAGAGGTCCGACTCAACCGCCAACCCGGTCTTGAACCTGTCTTGGATGCGTTTCATATCCGATTCTGCCATCTTCACCGCTTCTTCCGTAACACCCTTTTTTGCATGGGCAACAAGAACCCCGTAATAAGTGCGGATCACCTCAAAACGGATCTGTTGTTCAACCATTGCCCTCTGCAGGTCCGCTTGCTGCTGACCGAGGCTGGCCTGTTTCACACGGGTATATGTTTGAAGTTGATCAAAAAACGTTTGCCTGAGGATGAGCGCTGTCCGGAAGTTGCTGAGAGGTTCAGGGTTGTTTAACGCGGGAAGGCTGAAATTCGATTGGGTAAACCGTGCCTGCTCCAGAAGGGAGCCAAAAACAAAGACAGGATTATTTCCTCTCGTAAAAGTTTCGCTGAACTGGAGAAGCGGGAACCAACCCGCTCGGACCTCTCTTAACTGCGCGTCGGCTATTTGGCGACCGGAAAGCGCCATCCGAATGAGAGGGTTGCTCTTCAGAGCCGTCTCGCATGCCGCGGACAGCGTTAATACCTTTGGCTCGTCTGCACGGGACGGCGGAACAGAAAAAGTGTACTCCAATGCCTGCAAGCAGAAGAAGATGAAAAAGAAAAGAAGGGTCTTATGGATGAAACGATGAATCTGCATGGTATTCTCTCCTCCGGGGTTGTACGGGCATCTTTCGCCTTTCCTCCCTATCACCAAAGTCCTTTTTTGCTAAGATATAAAAAAAACTGTTGCGCTGCGAGGTAAAGCTTGCTTGCCAGCACAGGCAAGCTCATCAGATCAGCAATTTCCTAACCTTCTAATATTTAAAGGTATCGCCGCTGGCTTTTGCGCCAAAGGCTTTCAAGATCTTAGCCAGTGGGCAGAAACCCGTAAAGGCTGACTGGAGCAGATTGGCGCCGACAAAGGCGGTGAACAGTAGCCAGTACGGGCTCAAAAGCAGGGACAAGACGATGCTGATTAAGATGAAGCTACCGGCAAAAGCCAATACCATTCGTTCAACGGACATTTCTCGCTTCTCCTTGGATGAACGATTCGACTCTCCAGGTGAAGGATTAAAACAGGAAAAAACACACCCCCTCCCCTTTTTTCCGCTAACAGCTTCTTATTCTGCTACTTTTTTCTCTCACAAAGCTGATGGGCACATAAATGGGGTAAACCCGTTATTTTAATTTGCGAAACACAGTAATTTAGGGACCCGGAAAGCAGGTCATTTTTCATCCCCTGTGACCCCATCCTGGGCCGGGAACTGGGCTTCCCAGCCCCGGGAAACCCTCTCTTTAAGTTCTTACGCGCTAACCCTTCCGCTCGCCCAACGATTAGCAGGAGCTTTTCCCCGGAAAGGATAATTGGAACCCTTTCGCCCAGGGACGATCCTTGTAGTCGATCAAGAGTTTTCCGTAGGATCGAATGAGGTCCGCAACCTCGGAGTCCACGATAAGGGAGAAACCTTCCGCTTCAATTATTTCATCATTTGCTTTTGGCTCATCCAGAGTCAGACCCATTCTGGGCCCGCCTCAGCCCATACCGCTTACAAAAACGCGAAACATACTCTTTTTACCGCTTTGAAGCGCCCCCTTTAATTTTTCGATAGCCCGTTTTGAAATGCCGATCATCTTTCCGTCTCCTTTCAATAGCGTCTCGGTGAGCCTGTTTCCTCGGCCCTATCCTGATCATCCCCCCGTCCACGGAGTCCCATGGGTTGTTTACCATACCCCCCTATGGTATTTAGGCATTTTAATCTTTGCTTTTATATTTGTCAAGGAAAAGTTTTGGAAAAGTCTTGATTCATTTCTCCCCTGCCTTGTCCCCATACAGAATCCATTGAGCGAGCCTTCTAACCCAATCGCTTCTTCCTCTTATTCTCCTTGTTGACAATTCTCCACCAATGTTTTTAATATGGAGGCATGCGGTTCCTGATAACTCTTTTCGTCCTCTTTATCACGACCCCGTCTTTCCCAGGAACGGTGCACGAATCCCCTTCTCAGATATGGAAAGTAGGGGACCGCCGATGGAATGTCGAGGAGGAGCTTCGATTCGGCAAATGGGCGAAGGAAAATCTGACCGAGGATTTCTTCATACGTTATAAAATCCCCGTGGATTGCGCAGACGTCCCCTATGCCGTCCGATGGATCTACGCACGCATCGCCCATCTCCCTGCTGCGGCCACAACGAAGGATGGCCAATTGATCGGTCACTGGTCCACGGAATGGGGGAAACTACCGACCCATTCGGAGTGGGACAAAGATCTTCGGTTTCGCAAAGCCCTCCTTCACATGCTTTCGGAGACGACCACTCGGACCCTGCCCCTGGACACCTACCCTGTCCGGATTCATCCGGATTCGCTTATTCCGGGAACGGTTTTTTTCATTACAGAGTCCCATTCAGGGGTGATCGGTCGGGTGGTCTTGGACGGGAGTACCGTCCATCCTCTTCAGACATGGGAGGCGACATCCCCCGTCCATCTTCAAAAGATGAGTCTGAGGGATTTCTTGACCCCAAGACCGGAATCTACGATATACTCTGGTTTGGTCAAATTTCGTTGGCCCCTCTTTGAAAACGGAAAGTGGAAATATCTTCCCGTCACGAGCCATCCCTTCTATTCATTGGAACAATATTCATCCGGCTTCACGGAGGGCTATACCGATTTTGTCGAAGCGGTGGCGAAAAGAATTGATCCGGTCGCCTATCATCCCCGGGATAAGATGGAAAAGGTTCTGGAGCATACGGTCCAGTATGTCAGAGAGAGGATTCCCATCGTCTTGGAAGGATACCAGCGGTGCCGAAAAGGGAAGTGCCCGGAAGGGTCGGATTCATGGGAAGTCTACAGTACCCCGAATCGCGATGGCAGGATTATACTGCTGATGGACCACCTTCGTCATCTCATTGAGTTCAACCGTCTCGACGAGGATGCTATCAAAGAAATGATGGAAGGCATTCCGATTCGTATCCAACCGAGTCAATCCGTCACTTTTTATCATCTTTATCGAAATTACCTCTGGCTCTCTCCTCAGCCGGAAGATTCTATCGAAGCCCGATGGGGATTAAAGAAATGCGATATCATTCTTTCCCGGATCCGAAGTACCGACAACTCCATTGCCTTCATTGAAAGGACTTATCGAAAAGCAGATCCCCACTATGCCGACTTTTCCGCACAGCAACAGAGGGAGATCGCTCGGAGACTCGTTGAAGAATGGGCTAAATCGGAATGCAAAATACTAACCCCTTCACCTTCAGAGAGAAAATAGAGGGATCAGACTTCCCCAAACATCCCGGGTAGGCTCCTCCCAGGTCAGGTGATCTGGATGAATCCGTTAGAAACTTTCTCGCGATGACTCTGGTCACGAAGCAGATGAACCCAAGACCGGGTCACTCGATAACAGAAGAGCATCTTTTGAGTAACGAAGATAAATTGCCTCGGAAGGCACCCCGGCCAAATTTTTTCTACGGCTACGTCATCGTCGCTGCCGCCTTATTGATGGCGATTGTGATGTGGGGGGCGCGGTTCTCTTTCGGTGTTTTTTTCTCACCCGTTCTAGAGGAGTTTGGCTGGACCCGGGCCGCAACCTCCGGGGGATTTTCACTAACCTGGGTTTTCACCGGGCTTCTCTCTATTGGGGTAGGCAGGCTCAACGACAGATTCGGTCCTCGGCTGATCATGACGATTTCCGGATTCCTGGTTGGCCTCGGCTACCTGTTTATGTCACGATTAGAATCCCTCTGGCAGCTATACCTTTTCTATGGACTCATCAGCGTCGGCATGAGCGCTGTCCTGGTGCCGACCCTCTCTACGATCGCCAGGTGGTTTGTCAAAATGAGAGCGTTCATGACAGGCATCGTCTTGGCCGGCACAGGCATCGCCTTGATGGTGATCGTTCCGGCAGCCAATCAGACTATCTTGAATTACGGTTGGCGGACGGCCTACGTGCTCGTGGGTCTCGTGGTGATCGTTATCGTCGCCATTGCCGCGCAATTCCTCAGGCGAGACCCCTATCAATTAGGGAGATTGCCCTATGGCCACGACGGGCCAGAGTCATCCCCTTCGGGGACGGGGACTTCCGGCCTGTCTTTCAGAGAGGCTCTTCGTACCCACCAAGTATGGCTGATCAGCCTGGTCTATTTTTGCACTTATTTCATTTACAACATACTCTTGGTGCATACGATCATCTATGCCACGGGGGAAGGGATCTCATCGGCGGAAGCGGTGAGTATCATGGTTTTCTTAGGGGGGGCCGGGATCGCCGGCAGAATGCTCATGGGTCTCTTTGCGGATAGGGTCGGAAATAAGCAGACCATGGTCCTGGGTGCGGGACTCATGATGGTCACCCTATTCTGGCTACTCACAGCTAAGGATTTATGGACGTTGTTTTTGTTCGGGGTTGTCTTTGGGTTTGGCCACGGCGGCATGGCAACGATGGAATCTCCAATCGTCGCCCATGTCTTTGGAATGCGCTCTCACGGGGTTATTTTGGGCCTGGTTTTCTTCAGTGATACGGTGGGTGGAGCGATGGGTCCGTTTTTAGCCGGTTATCTATTCGATGGTACCGGTAATTACCGCCTTGCCTTCTTTCTCTGTGCGATTCTCGGTGTCGTCAATTTGATAGCCGTTTTACTGATCAGGCCCCTCAAGAATCCGCAGAGAATCATTTAAGTGGGATGGTCTACTTCCTAAAGAGCTGCGGCTGACCTTCATGTTTTCCTTCGAGAAGGAAGACCTCGCACAATGGATTTTACAATCATTCAATTCCTTTTTTCTGCAACCGAGCGGTAACCCTTTTTTGCATTCTCGACCGTACCGGATTTCAGACGAGCCTCCAGCTTGTCCAGCTTTTCAAGTATCGCAGAGCCGACATGTATTTGAGGATTTGATGGTGAATAGGAATGAACTTGCTCCTGCTTCGCGATCACCTCCTTAGCTTTTTCAAATGCACGAACAAAAGAGAAGTTCTGTCGTAATTCTTCATAGTATGCCTTCCCGAAAAAGGTAAAGTCTGATTCATCCCCGCAGCCAAAGGAGTTACTGCTCGCGTCAGCGGCAGTTAAGATGATTGCATTGTCATCTTTTAGGAACTCGATATAGGCGCCCGAATAGCAGGCAGATATGACAATTATTTTCCATTTAATGCCTGATTCCGCAACGGCTTTCTTGAGGCTTTCCGGGTCAATATCATTCAGTTCAAGTGGCCAGTACTCTACCGACAGTTCATATTTCTTGGAACCGTGAGAGGTAAGATACAAGAAGAGTATATCTTCCTCCGGATTGATGATCTTCCCGATATGTCTGAGCGTTCGGTCAAGACTTGTTAAACTTGCTATGGGTGTGTCCTTGACAGTCTTAGGATTATTAATCAGAATAATGGAGCGTCCCGCGGTATCGAATCTTTCATCGAACAGTTGCCTGATGACATCAACTTCCTTCATAAATACGTCTTGGGTTGAATAACACGCCAGGCCCGCGAAATAAAGGTCAACCATTCCTTCACGGTCCGGCTTCAACCCCTCCAGCTTTTGTTCTAAAAGAGCGGGCTGGGAATAGAATGCCTCCTCGCTGACAATGGCATAGCGTGATTGTTCCGGGAGATAATTGTCATCGTATTTTGCTGTCCACAACCCACCTCTAGGGATATACCACAACGGAATAGCCAGAAGAGATAGGAGGATCAGTCCAACTCGATATTTTCTGGAGGGACCTGTCAGACGCACCAATCCTACATACGCAGCAACCATCCACCATCCGAGTATGACATAGTGGTGGCTCTCCGGCATCAGTGTGGAGCTAAATTGTTCCCCCTTATCTCCGACTGCAATCTGTAACAAGAAGCCGGCCGCTTCGACAGGAAAGCTAACACTCACCAGGGCAATAGGGATGGCTATCAACAATTCACGATTTGACTCAGATTTAGCTATGAAATAGGCAGCGGTGAGCATGAGCGGCACATAAAAAAGCATGTTGGGAAGATTACGGTAATCGAGATATCCCTCTGTCCCAACGATAGAAAAGTTGAGTCCGAAAACAACAACCAATTCAAAGACGGCAAGCGCAATCAGTTGCCCGACGGATACACGGAAATCAGAAATGGAAACCTTTTGGAACACTGCCAGTCGTAAACCCGCCAAAATGTTCAGCAGCAAGTCTCTACTTAGACTCCGATACTGATACAAATTCTGACGGGCCGTAGCCGGAGGTTGCAAAGCCCCATGGGGTTGGCCTGTCTCTTTATTGGCGGATTTAATCGGAGACGTGGAATGGACTGGCACCAAATGGGATTGAATGGTTGATATGAATTCCGCCTTTTCGCTCTCTGAACGAAAAGTCCTGGCTGGCACGCAATAGAAGACCCCTTTGTCTATATAGATTAGAATGACCCCTTTGCATTCTTCCAGGCTCTGTATTCCCTCCCAAGTTAGGAATGATTCTCCATATCTGCCGGAGCATCGGAACCCCGCTTCTTCCAACACAATCCTGTGCTGCCCTAATACCGCACCCTCTTTCAAGAACATACATTTGTAATACCGCGCGATACGAACCCTGTTTGCAATCAGGAAAAGTATGATAAAAGCTAAAAAAACATACTCGGAACGACTCAAGAGATAAAGATATTTGCCATGATAGCGAAAAGAAAAAAGTGATCGATAGACGACCGAAGCGACAAGGGATAACAAAGATAAGGTTAATAATAAAATGTAACACCCATCTTTACTCGAATGTCGCAATAAGCGAGTCTGTACAGCTTTGACTGCGGTAAGGTAGTCCATCAAAGTGACTGTATAGTCAATTTGCATCATGATAGGTTGCTGCCCCTGTTTTTGTCCCGTTTCAATTCAAGAATCATTCGATGATTGAAGTTTTTGATACTTCTGCCTTGCCATCTGGATGTACCAGGACGACCACCCAGAGGTTTAGCCTTTCGCTCTTGAAACCAACAAGGTAATTTTCTCCGTGTCTTTCTATTGTTGTATCCGCCTGTACTATGAATCCCGGTGATAAACCGGCGGTCTCCGATTCAGCAACCTTATTATAATAAACATTCAATCAGTCGATTTGCCCCCGGCTGATAGGTACTTCATGGGAATGACCGCCAAAGGTACAAAAAGGAGAACAGCTAAAAGCCTCGCGGCAATAGGATGAAATTTGTAGAGGCGCGTAAATAGAAAAAGGACCCCCCAGGTATAGATCGACCCTACGGCAACGCAGACGAGAGACCAGAATCCACCCACAAACCAAATAGTAAACAGGATTAATACGATAAAGAAGAGACCGAGTGCGGCATCCCGCCGTTGATGTAACCCGCTGTCCATCATCGTTTGTAAGCTGATAACGAGAGGCGGGCTCCCCCTCTCCCCTTTGCAGGCAGAAACCGCAAAGTGACGGCGAGAACATGAATCCCTAAGGAGCTTTCAGCTTTTAACCTTATGTGATCTGCCACGCTCTCTGCGCTATCTCTTCCTTATTACAAGAAATACTTGGCGATGTCGATGTGGTACTTATAGGGGTCTAAGGTCTTAACGATGTTCCATTTGTAGTTTCCTGCCCTGTCCGTATCCGTAAGATCAACTAGTTCTTTGGTCGCCCCTCCCTGCACATCTCGGTCGACCAGCAGGACCTGGGGACGGTCTAAGCACCTGGGATCATGGTTGGACTTATAGACAATCCCTATTTCATGCGTATTCAGGAGGACCAAGGATCCCAGCGGATAAATTCCTACCAAGCCAATGAAGATCTTGAGGAGAAGGGGGTCAAAATGGACATCCTTCTCTCGCAGCATGATGGCAAGAGCTTGCTCGGGGGTATACGGGATTTTCTTATAAATTCGGGGGGTCGTCATGGCATCATAAGAATCCGCAATCTGAATGATTCTTCCGAAGAGGCTCACTTCTTTCTTGAGAAAAAGTCTTGGGTATCCTGAAAGGTCATTCATCAGATGGTGGTCAAAGACACCGATCACCATCCTGGGATTGATCTCCCCCAGCTGTTTCAGATTGAGCACGATCTCCACTCCCATCAAGGGGTGCTTCCTCATCATCTCCCATTCCTCAGCGCTGAGGCCAGCGGGTTTATTCAGAATCTCTCTGGGGATCTTGGACTTTCCGATATCATGGAGCAGAGCCGTAATTCCTAACTCCGTCAAGATCTTCTTTGAGAACCCCAACCGTTTCCCCATCGCCAGGGCGTAAATCGAAACATTGACGGAATGATTAAAAGTGTATTCATCATAATTTTTGATCATCGTCATCCCGAGCAGGATAGATTCATCCTCGATGACGAGATGGATCGCTTTCTGTGCCAGCCTCTTCAACTTTCTGATATCGGCGTGTCGATTCCCTTTGATGTTTGTGATCACATCTTTGATCGTTCCGATGGTCTCAAAAAATATTTTCTTCCCCACCTCCCGATGATCTTCCTTCTGGAGGGTAAAGGCCTCCTCCTCCCCGTCGACGATCTCCAGGGGATTCACATCGATCGAGGTGATCTGGTGACTCTCTAATTGTTTCTTGAGAAGATCTGCATTTTCGTCACGACCCTCCTCTAAATTGATGAAGGCATAGATAAAATGCCTCAACATCTCTTCTCCCATCACCGTTTTGAAAATCACTTCCCCGATCAACCGTTTCTTCCATTGGGTCGAAAGATATTTGAAGCTTGTGAACCCTTCCACCGAGTAGCGCAATCGCTGGTCGTTGAGGAAGAAGTCATCTTTGACGATTTTCAGGGAGAGGACCCCACTTCTCTTGATCAGCGTGTTAATGGTCTCAAGAAACTCACTGATAAACTGATTGAGGGCCACATTCTTGGAATCATAAATCTGGGAGATCCTCATCAGCACATGAAATTTGGTGACGAGGTTATTCCCCAATTTCGATAGCTCGGCTTCCATGCCATCGAGCGGCTTCGGGTTCGCCTTTTTGGGCAGGGTTGGGGAGGGTGTGATCTCCATCGGGTCTCCTTTATCAGCCAGGGTTTGATCACCCGCTGCTCAAGTGATTCTCAAGGCCTAGGCCCCAGCATTTTTAACGTATTCACGGCACATTGCCTCATCTCATTCCACTTTTCCCTCTGGAATAAGTGTCTTTTCCTCGAAATTCCCTCTAAGATGGGTATCACTTCATTCGCCCCGGTTTCCCCCAGGGCTCTGAAGAAGGAGGCTTTCTCCTTATAATCCCGTTTGAAAAACTCCTCGGAGAGGATGATTTCGGTGAGGGGCTTTACCGCTTGGCCCTTAGCCACTCTCGCCAAAAGAAGCGCGGCCTTTGATCTGATCCCTGATGCCGAATCCGCTAAGAATCCTTGCATCAGGTCCTTCCCCTTTTCCCCGAATTTACTAAGGATCTGGAGGGTCTCCTCTCTCACTTTCAGATCCTGGTGGGTCACTAAATCCCTTAAATAATTCATCGTGGAGGGATCTCCGATGGTCCCAAGGATGTAGAGAACGTGGCAGACCAACATGGGATTTTGATCCGACAAGAATTTACTCAGCGGCTGGATTCCATCCCGGCAGAGTGCGGTCAATCGTTCACAGATCGTTTTCCTCCACTTTCCGGACTCCACCTCGCCCAACAACAGACAAAGAGGTTCAACGGCCTGCTTCGTGAGGAGTCGGAGATATTCAAGGATGGACTCTGAAGGAACCTCTCCGTTTCCCTTCATTGCCTTTCCCAGGAGTTCAATCGAACGGGAGCCGGACGAATTTTCAAGAATACGCTGAATTGCAAAAATCTGCTTGTCCTTCATCATGATGGAGTCCATGGTCTGATTCAGGCTGTTCAGGAGGGCGACCGCTTTTTCGACATCTTTCTGCTCGAGGAGGTATTCGATGACCCGATCGAAGTAGGAGATCATATTTTCGTAGGCATCCGCGTCCTCACCGAGGTGAAGCAAGATTTCGATCAGGTTGTTTATCAAGGTAAAGATATAGTCCGGCTGTTCCTCTTGCCGCGCCTCCCGATCGATCTTTTCCGTTTCCTCGGGAGTGAGCTGACAGGCTTGAACCAAGGATTGCCCCGGAGCGGGGTTGATCGCCTTCGCCAGGCCTTCTTGCACAGGGAGAGAAGCGCCCTCGGCCTTCCCTTCTTCCACAGTCTCTGGAACGTATTCTGACCCCTTGATTAAATCTTCCTCTGTGGCAGGAACAAGGGTGGCCCCCGCCTCCATGAATTCATCCACTGCGGTAAAGGTGATGTGAGAGAAGTCTTTTTCCCAGAGCAGGGTGACGAGATCATCCTCCATGCGATTCAGTAAGTCACCCTTTCTCACCACGTTGAGAAAGTCAATCATCTCCTTGTATTCCAAACCTCTTGAAAATTGGAGCTCCCGAATTCCGTCTTTAAAAAAGAGAAAGGCTAGACTCTCCTTCACATCTTCACTTTCATAAACGATATTTCCGCGATAAAAGAGCCGGTGCTCCCCGATCTGGAGAGAGAAAGAATCGAATTCATCAAAATAATGATCGAAATCCTTCCTCAGCCTTTCCAGGAATTTAGACAGAATCGGATGATTGGCCTCGTAGAGTCGAAAGGCCTTCAGGGTCTGGAGAAAAGTCTGGATGAGTGATTTGGTCGATTTGACTTTCTCCTCAATTTCCTTCTCTTCAGAAATGTCGATCTTGTCCTCTAAGCTTTTCACCGGGCTTCTCCCCTTATCTGTTCCCCTCTCCGAGAGATTCATGCAGCCTGTGGATGCTCATTCTCTCCTTTCAGAAATCGATCCAACTCTGATTTGAGAACCTTCCAACCCTTTCCCGCCTTCGTTCCTTTGATCCTTCCCAGATAGAGGTATTTCAAATAGGTCGGCCTCGAAATCCGAAGATAGTGGCAGGCCTCCTGAGTTGTTAGGACATTGTCTAAGCTATCTGTTATCATGGCTTTCCACCTTCCCCATTAGACTTTACATTGATTGATAGCATTTTCTATACCAAACCGATTGATTTTATTTAACTGACTGAAACTAAAAATGATTTTTTCAGGACCATCCAAGCTCAAGGGGGAGAGTTGCCGTTTTTTGTCTCCTTCGTGTCGAACTTGTGCCATTTATTTATTGTCTCTTTGAGCCGAGATCGGTTAGAATTTTTGCGTGGTCAGTCGCGTCATGGATAACAAAAAGGTGAGTGCCGTTCTGGAAGAGGTGGCCTTGTTCTTGGAATTGAAAGGGGAAAACCCATTCAAGGTGAAAGCCTATTCTCAGGCGGCGAGAACGATCGGAATTTTGGAAGAAGACCTGGAGGTGTTGATTCAAGAAGGTCGTCTCACAGAAATAAAGGGAATCGGCGAGGCCTTAACTCAACACATTACCGAACTGGTCACCACAGGTCGACTTGGACTTCATGAAGATTTAAGAAACTCCATCCCACCCGGCCATCTGGAAATGATGAAAGTCCCGGGCCTGGGGCCCAAGAAGATCAAAGTTCTTCATGACCGACTCAATATTAAAACCATGGGCGAGTTGGAATATGCCTGTCTCGAAAACCGACTGGTGGATCTTCAGGGATTCGGAAAAAAATCTCAGGAAAAGATTCTTCAGGGTATCCAGCAGGTCAAAAGATATCAAGGCCAGTATCTTTACGGAGAAGCGATCGTTCCCGCCCGTGAAGTTCTCAAAAAGCTCCTCTCCCATCCCAAAGTGATTCGCGGACACCTCGCGGGTTCCTTGAGAAGGAAGATGGAAGTCGTGCGAAACATCAACCTCGTGATTAGCACCTGTCATCCACAAGAGGTCTGGAACGCTTTTTCAAGACTTCCTGAAGTGGAAGCGGTCCCATCGAACGACGTCGCCGGCGGTCGCTACCGCCTCCTTTCGGGAGTCGGGGGCGACCTCCGAATCGCTTCAGAGCCGACCTATCCCTATGCCCTCCTCTGCTTCACTGGAAGTTCCGCCCATTGGACTTCCATGCTTGAAAGAGCGAAGGGCATGGAGTTGAAACTGAGCGAAGAAGGGCTCTATCGGAACGCCAGGGCCATCTCCTGCACTGAGGAAGAGGGGGTCTTCAACGCCCTGGGCCTCGACTTCATCCCGCCGGAGTTAAGGGAAAATCAAGGAGAAATTGAAGCCGCTGAGATGCATCGGCTCCCACGGCTGATCGAGGAGCGCGATATCAAAGGAATCTTTCATGTCCATTCTGTCTACAGCGACGGAACAGCCTCGATCCGGAGGTTGACCCACGCAGCAAAGGGAATGGGATTTTCCTATTTGGGCCTTTCCGACCACAGCCAATCTGCTCCTTATGCAGGAGGATTGAGCTGTGAAAGACTTCGAAAACAATGGGAAGAGATCGATCAAGCGAACCAGGAAAGCGAGGGGTTTGTTATTTTCAAAGGAATCGAATCTGAGATTCTTCCCGACGGTTCCCTGGACTACGAAGACTCGATTCTCAGCAAGTTTGACTTTGTGATCGCCTCGGTTCATTCCCACTTCTACCTATCTCGGGAAGAAATGACCCAGCGAGTGATCAAAGCCATCAGGAACCCGTATACGACCATTTTGGGACATCCCACTGGCCGGCTTCTCTTAGCCAGAGAACCCTACGCCATCGATATGATCCGTATCATTGACGAGGCAAGCCGATCAGGGGTCGCCATTGAACTCAATGCCCATCCCTATCGATTGGACATTGATTGGAGATTGTGCAAATATGCTAAAGAAAAGGGGGTAAAAATTGCCATCAACCCGGATGCCCACGAGGAAGCAGGATTGAAGGATACGTATCATGGAGTGGGAATCGGACGGAAGGGGTGGCTGGAGCCCGGAGACATCCTCAATGCCCTGGATTTTGGAGAGATGAAGGCCTTTTTGGAACGAAGGAAACCGTCTTCAGCATGAGAAAGACAGTTCACCGTTCACGGCTCAAGTCGATTGCAGACGGGAGGAGCTATGAAAAAGCAAGAAGATTTAAAGAAGAGAGTAAAAAAGATCATAAAAATTCTTTCAAAGGAGATTCCCAATTCCACCATCGCTCTGAAATTCTCCAATCCCCTTGAACTTCTGATCGCAACCATTCTTTCCGCCCAATGCACGGATGTCAAGGTAAACCAGGTCACGGAGAATCTTTTCAAAAAGCATCGCACGGCTAGGGATTATGCCGAGTCAGATCTGGCGGAGCTGGAAAAGGAGATTCGTCCGACTGGATTCTACCGGAATAAAGCCAAATCGATCCAGAAATGCTGTCAGGAGCTGGAGAAGCGATTTGACGGAAAGATTCCAAGAGTCCTTGAAGATCTGGTTACCCTTCCCGGAGTGGGAAGGAAAACCGCGAATGTCATTTTAGGAAACGTCTTCGGGATCCCTGGCATTACGGTCGACACTCATGTAAACAGGGTGAGCCAGAGAATCGGTTTGACGAAGAACAATGATCCCGTCAAGATTGAGTTTGATCTGATGGAGATCGTTCCGAAGGAAGAGTGGACCCACTTTTCAAATCTTCTCATCTGGCATGGGAGAAAGACCTGTGTGGCAAGAAAACCCCTTTGTGAGATATGTCCCATTCGAAAAGAGTGCGACTACGGATCCAAAATCATCCCGGCATGAAGGGGGAAAACTGCCCATGAGTTATATATTTTTCGCGCAAAAGGAAGGAGTCATCTCTCATGATAGGAAATAACATGACGGTATTCCTGTTCTTCATCGTGATGGTGGTCGCCCTCGGAGGGAGCTTGTATGTCCGCGCCTTTCTTACGAAGAGGGCTATCTTCAAGGTCATCGATATTTTTTACCGGCACCAAGCTCTCGGGACAAAAGGCGCCAAGACGCGGCACGAGCTTGGACTGGAGCGCCCGGATTTTCTCCAAAGGATGATGAAACCACGTGATTACAAGCAATATGCCCTTCAAATCCTTATGAAAAGAGAGTTGGTCGTTGAGGATGAGGAGGGAAGGTTGTACTTGGTTGAAGAGAGACTGGATCAAAACTTGAGAAGTCAAAGGAAGGATAGACTTTCACCTGAAAGGTCATGATGATCTTACGTTTTTTTGGGTATCCATTTTCTCACTTCGATGTCTCTCCATAACCATTGTACGACGAATTCAGCCTCTGAACAGGTGTAAATCGGTCGAACCGGTTCTGGAAGACATGCCAAACAAAGGTCATGACAGGTACGCAAGCTTTCAACGGCGAATCGTCGGAAAAACGCCATGGGGAGCGGAGGATAGGGGAAAGGCAGAAATGCCCTTCCCCCAGGATGATCAGAATCTCCAGCTTAACCCGATCTCGAACGAGTTTTCCTCAAGCTTTGAGCTAAGAGTGACACTTGGGCCACCCGGACCACCAAGATTTGCTCCTGTTTCAGAGATCTTTTTTTCGAACCCATGTGCGTATCCAAGATTCACTGCAAATTTTTCGCTGAACTCGTAGCCTATCCCGAACGTCAAATGAGTTTCCACTACAGCCGGAAATCCGACGATTCTCAGAAACTCGTAGCCAAAGGTGGACGTCGTCTTACCTTGGATGCTGGTCACGCCAGATGCATTGAATCCATTATGCTCCCTGACTGGATTTCTCCCATAATTGACGCCTGTTCTTAAGGAGAGTTTAGGTATCGGTTTATATTGCACTCCCAGCGAGAAAACATATTGGTCCCTCCAATCAAAATCCTCATAACCTTTGGCATCAGACCAGTTAATCCACTTGAAATTACCTTCTATCAATAGATTCTGGAAAGGCGAAAATCCTACTCCAAGTCCCAGAGTTTGTGGCATGGTCAGCTTAAGGCCATCCTGGATACCATTACCATCGAAGTCAAAGACCCTCTTATGATTTACGGTTTGCGGTGTGACATAAGAAAGGCCTAGGGAAACCGGGCCGATTTTGTACATGGCACCCAGCTGAACCCCAACGGCATAGCCGCTTGAAGTCCCCTGGCCGAGATCGAGGGCTGCATAATCCAGCTGAAGGTTTGCCCCGACTGAAAGATTATCGAGGATCATGTAGGAAAGATTTGGCGCAAATTTCATAACCTGATACTGTGTAAACAAATCTCCTGACGGTAAGGGAGATAAATTAAGCCTGTCTCTATAGTCCACCCCCAGTCCTGACGTACCGTAAGCTGCGATACCAAACCTCAAGGTTGGGGTGATCGGTGTGGACAGGCCTATCGCAGGGACAATGAAAATGTTTGACTGGCTTCGATCGCTGGCATCAACGCCAAATGCCGGGACCTGGACTTTTCCATGGGTCGAAGGGAGAAACACGGTCCCTCCAAAATCAACTTGTGAGCCAGGGCAGTAAGGCCCAAAACACATGGCTGCAGGGTTTGCAAAGACTGCGCTGATGGAATCCTGGGGAGCGGCAATTCCAACCCCTCCCATTCCCCTTGCGATGGGACCTATTCCAATGAGGTTATCCCCATTCGTTGCATTGGCAATCCCCCCCATGTTAAGCAGAAAAACAAGAGAAATCGTCACGAAGAATAGTTTTTTCATTTTTCCCTCCTTCATTGGATTTTTAGATAGGGACAAATAGCCACTGACTGCTCTTTATTCTTTACCTCCTTTCCTCCCCACCTCCATTTGATCTAACTATTCGATTTTCACCCCCCTTCTCATATATCAAGGTCCAACATTTCCATTTGCCTTCCGAGTGCGTTCTTCATGCCTTCAGATAAAGAGTTGTACTTTGCTGTTTTTGGCCTGCTCCAGAAAGGTCGCCGCCCCTACATACTCCAGGTTCGGATAGTCGATGAACTCTCCCTGCTGAAACCCCATCAGGCTCATCGACATCTCACAAATGTAGATCTTCACCCCCAGCTCTCCCGCCATCTGGAGCATCTGATCCAACGAGGCCACGTTCTTCTTTTTCATCAACGACTTCATCATCAAAGTCCCCATCCCCCCCATGTTCATCTTCGAAAGCTTGATCGCATTCCTCCCCTTCGGAAGCATAAATCCAAACATCTTCCCCATCAGATCCTTACCGCCTGCATTCTTCTTCGGATCCCTCAAAACTGGCGTCCCCCAAAAGGTAAAGAACATCACCGCCTCCATCCCCATGGCCACCGCCCCCGTTGCAATCACAAAGGCAGCCAAGACCTTGTCCAGATCCCCGCTAAAGACGATGATCGAAACCCTGTCATCAACCCCCGGCTTGATGTTTTCAACCTGCCTCCTCAGATCCGCCACCTGTCTCGCCAGATCGTCTGCCGTCACCGTGCCCTTTCTCATCTCCTCTCCCCTTGCCGCTGTAAGCTCATTCATCGGTCGCCTCTCCTTTCCATCTCAATTACTAAACTTTGTTGATGTAATTTACATAAATTATTAAACAAAATATATATAACCATACCCCCCCAGGGCACATAATATAGAAAAAAATAAATTATTGTCAAGTTTATTGACAACCAAAAAAAATTGCGCTAATGTAAGTCTACAAATGTAGACCTTTTAAGCAAACTTAGAAATCAAACCTGAGGATAAAAATGGAAAATAAAAAAGATCTTTCGCCCACCCAGGAAAGGGTTTTTTCTTTTTTGAAAAATTACCTTGGTGATAGGGGTTTTCCACCTACCCTCCGTGAGATTGCCTCTCATTTTGGGTTGAAAGGGCCCAAGGCTCCACAAAAAACCTTAAATATCCTTGAGAGAAAGGGGTATATCCGGAAAATTCCCGGAGGTTCGAGAGCAATTGAAATTTTAGGCCCCCCACCGATTCATTCTGCCCAGATACTTTCAATTCCAATCATTGGAAGAGTGCAGGCAGGAGAACCCGTCCTTGCTGTCGAGAACATCGAAGGATATATCCACTTCGACCGAAATCTTGTTGGCTCGGGGGATGTCTTTCTCCTCCGGGTCCAAGGCGATAGTATGATCGACGCTCACATCCAGGACGGGGATTTCGCCCTGGTAAAACCCCAACCCAATGCGGAGAACGGTGAGATCGTCGTGGTCTTAGTCGAAGACGAGGCCACGATCAAGAGAATCTTTCAGAACAGGGATTTGATTCGGCTTGAGCCAGCCAATCCCAAGATGGAACCCATTATTGTTAAAAAGGACGAGAAAAAGGTCACCCTTGTGGGAAAGGTAATTGGAATTTTCAGAAAGTTCTAAAGTTCGGAGTGATTTAGTTCGGAGAAGTCAATTCGGGATTTAAGATTTTGTTTTTTTGCTCCGAACTCTGACCCTCGAACTCATAACTTTAAATTCATGGACGATCGCTTTATTCTTCACATGGATATGGATGCTTTTTTTATCTCAGTGGAGCAGAGGGATCATCCTGCCCTCCTGGGAAAACCCGCAGCGGTTTGCGGTTCTCTTTCTCGAAGCGTCATCACTTCAGCCACCTACGAAGCAAGGCCTTATGGAATACGGGCAGGAATGTCCACTCAAGAAGCAAAAAGGCGTTGTCCACAGTTGATTCTTGTTGCAGGGGACCATTCAAAATATACCAAAACGTCGGCTCGAATTTTTACCCTTCTAAAAAAGTATACCCCTGTGGTGGAGGTTGCCTCCATTGACGAGGCCTACCTCGACATCACGCAATCTCTCCTTCTCTTCCAGTCTCCCCTCCACATCGCTCAATCGGTCAAGGATCAAATTCGTGAGAGTGAGCAACTCACCTGCTCCATCGGAGTCGCTCCGAATAAACTCCTTGCCAAGTTGGGAAGTGGTCTCAAAAAGCCGGATGGTTTGGTAGTCATTCGGAAAGAGGACGTTGAAGCGATCCTGAAGGATCTTCCGGTGCCCAAGCTTTATGGAATTGGACCAAAACTGACAGAGGCGCTCCATTCGATCGGCATCTTTACATGCAGTCAACTGGGAAGGGTCCCGATTTCTGTGTTAACCGAAAGGTTTGGTGTCATCGGCCAAGGACTCCATGAGATGGGTTCGGGAATGGATGACAGTCCGGTCGTTCCCTTTGACGAAGAGGGAGATGCCAAATCCATCAGCCACAGTGTTACCCTGGAAGAGGATACCTCTGACCCGAATATCCTGAGAAAAGTTCTGCTTCAGCTTTCAGAAAGGGTCTCCAGAAGGATGAGGAAAGAAGGTTTTTACGGAAAGAGGATTGCCGTCACGGTCCGTTATTCCGATTTTTTCACCTTCTCAAAGCAAAAGACCCTTTCCAAGGGGATGAACAGCGGCAACGAAATATTCAAACTTTCTTCTGAGATCTTTGAATCGCTTTCCCATCCCAAACCCATTCGCCTCCTGGGAGTCGGGATGTCTCTTTTGGTAAAAGAATGGTCCCAGCTCGATCTCTTTGAGAAAAGGGATAAAAAGGATAATCTGCTCAAGGCCATGGATCGGGTGAACGAACGATTTGGAGACTGGACCTTAACCTGGGCCGGGCTTTACTAATGGTAAAGCTCAAAGTTAAAAGCTCAATGCTCAAAGCTTATGAATCCATTTTTGTTTGTCCGGGAATAACAGAATATGCTTTTCCTGTAATTCCTCTTTTGCCCGTTTCACCTATAAGTCTACACCCTCTGACAACCCCTGAGACGAGCGATTACCGAAAGTAGTCTTCAAAGAATGCCCTTCAAGAGCTTTCATCATGCTTAATTTCTTGGAAGTGAAAAGAGTCATGAATAGAAAGCTTAATTAGTACGTCAAAAGGTAAAGATGTTACAATTTACTTTTTGGTCTTGACAAGGGGGAGGGTTCGTAATAGGTTCCTTAAAAAGGAGGAGCAAGATGAATAAGTTCGGTGCAATGCTGGCTATCGTGATGACGCTTTCTATTGCTGCCTGTTTACCTCCGCCGCCGGTAGATGTAGACGTTAGCGTTCCTCTACCACCGCCCATTGTATTTAGTGGAACGCCTGAGATGGTAATCCTGCCTGAAACAGAGGTGTATGTTGCTCCTGAGTATGATCAAGACCTATTTTTCTATGGTGGTTGGTGGTGGCGGCCATGGGGAGGTCGATGGTATCGATCACTAACCTATGATTCAGGATGGGAGTTTTACCACGGTGTGCCAGGATGGTATGGTGGAGTGTATCCTCACTGGAGAGACAACTACCGCAACCACATGTGGGGGGGCCAGAGATGGGACTACCGCCCGGTGCATTATGGTGATGTTCGAGCCAACTGGAAAACCTGGCACGACACAGGCCGTCATCAACAGAATTGGGGCACTACCGGCAGCTACCGTCACGGAGCGGAGACTCGTCGGGACTTCCGGGGCTTTGGACAGGAGACAAGAGGTCAGCAGGCTCCAGTAGCTACTCGCCAGGCTCCTGCGGAGACAAAGGGGCAACGGACTCCCGTAGCTACTCATCAGGGTCCTGCAACACCACAAGGCCCAAAAGCTCCAGTAGCGACTCGCCAGGCTCCTGCGGAGACAAGGGGTCAACGGGCTCCAGTAGCTACCCGCCAGGCTCCTGACCTTAGTAAGAATAAGAGTGCCTTTGGGGGCGTGGGGCGAGGAAGCGATGCACAAAAACAGAGCAACCGTGGTTTCCAGAGCCGCCAGAGCATGTCTCCAAAAGGAGCAGGCGGTGCAGGCCAAGGGAATGTTGGTCGTGAGGGTGGCAGCAGCGGGGGGAGCAAAGGTAAGGTTGACCGCCCCCGCTAAGGATTGAGCAACGATTTAAACATCATAGCTCGACGGAGGAAAAAGCGATGTTTATCGATACATGGAATCAAGAGAGACATTCAATGCGCCGTTTTTGTTTTCTAATCATAGCGGGAGTGATGATGTTCGCTGGATTTTATCAGAGTGCTTTTGCAGCCGAGGCTGAGCAAAAAAGTTTCAAATCGCCTGAAGAGGCTGTCAGCGCACTGAGCAATGCAGTAAAGGGAAGTGATACGAAGGAATTGCTAACAATCTTCGGTCCCGAAGGGAAGGAATTAATTTCCTCTGGAGATAAGGTTGCTGACGAGACAGGAAGAGAACATTTTATTAAGGCCTATGAGGAAATGAATAAGCTGGTGAGAGAGAATGACACGAAGGTCATCCTCCGTGTAGGAAAAGGAGATTGGCCTTTTCCGATTCCTGTCGTTAAGAAAGGTGAATATTGGCTCTTCGATACGATGGCGGGGAGAGAAGAGATCCTCAATCGCAGGATCGGCCGCAACGAACTCAATGCCATCCAGGTGTGCCTGGCCTATGTGGATGCCCAGCGTGAATACATCTTGAAGGATCGGGATGAAGACAAGTTACTGGAATACGCCCAGAAGTTTCAAAGCAGGAGGGGAAAGAAAAACGGCCTTTACTGGAAGGCGAAGGAGGGTGAACCACAAAGCCCCCTTGGTCCCTTAATCGCCAAGGCTGCCGGGGAGGGATACCTTGGAAAGAAGATTATTGGAAAACGAAACCCTTATCACGGGTATCACTATAAGATTCTGAAGTCCCAGGGAAAGAATGCACGAGGAGGGGAATATGATTATGTGGTCAATGGCAAGATGATCGGCGGTTTTGCCCTGGTCGCATATCCTGACGAATACGGTAACTCCGGAGTCATGACCTTTATCGTGAACCAGGATGGTGTCGTATACGAGAAAGATCTAGGTAAAGAAACTGAGAAAATTGCAAGGGCCATAAAGAAATTCGACCCAGACGAAACTTGGAAGAAAGCGGAATAATCCTTTCAGAGAGTATTGTCAGCAATCTGGCGATTTTTCATATTAGAATGGGGAAGGTTTTCCCCATTTTTTTTATTCACCCATCCATATTTCTTCGTAAACGCCTCCACCACCGGCTCGACGGCCGTGATGTTGGCGTAGAAGGTCACCTTCCCTTCCGACCTTGCCTTCACAATCAAGGCTTCCTGCGGTTCAGCAGCAGAGAGGATATCGGGGCTCATGAAAAAATCGATATCAGTATCATCGCCAGCCTTCTCATATGTCTCTCCTTTCATCCATTCGAGTTTCGATCATCCTACCGGCCCCATCTAGTCTTGGAGGGCGGCCAGCAACTTTTCCACTTGATACTCGGATTTCTCTTCGGCCTGTTGCCACTTTTGAATCATGGAATAGCATCGTTCTAATTCTTCAATCACGCCGTTGACGGGGCGAAGAGGATCCGAACCGATCGTCACCGCGGCCACCATCATCAGCCACCACAACATCTCCTCAAAGGCTTCTTTATTGAACCACCAGATATCCCGGGACTGGTTTATTTGTAAGAATTGCCGAAGATCTCCGTCCCTTAACAATGACTCTAATGTTGTGCTAGCCGGGTTCGGATCTGAGGGTTTCGTCTCAAACCATTTTTGATGACCCGTCAGCCATTTGATGACCGTCAATGAACCCCATGCAGCCGCTTCTTCAAGGCCTAAATCCTTCAGCATACCAAAGATCGTTTTGCCGAGCCTCCATTCGGCAATCCATGTTCGACTCTGCTCTGCGAAGTCCCCTGGATGGACCACCCTGCCCAGAGCATGGACAAACAGCCAGCCGAAGAGAGTCGCCCAGGGGACGGGTGAATCGGTCAATCTCTTGTGCAGGTATTCTGCCGCCGCCTGGACTCCTCTGGGTTGAAGCCGTGGGTAGCGGCTGGTCAGGACGGGTAAGTATAGAATAGCTTCCAGTTTCCGTCTGATGTCCCGGACCGTGGTCATCCCATCTTCTGTCCCTCTGCTGAGCCGTTTCGTCTCCTGGATAAGGTGAATGACGTTCCTTTCTATCTCCTCCATGAGGTTCTGATCGAGTTCGGCTTGTAGCCGGGTGATGCGTGCCTCCATGAAATGGCGGAAGATGCCCACGTTCACCAGTTGCTGAAAGGCATTTTGCAGAGGCTGCAGCAGCATTTCTTTCAGCACTTCTTCGATGCTGGGTACGCCCCGGCCGTCTAAGTCTGCGGCAATGTGCGAATAGTGACGCGAGGAATCGTCTCGAACTTCTCTAAAATCGATGAAGACATGATACTTGTAGGCATCCAGCTCCACATACAATCCCTTTTCGTACAATTCCCTGCTGCACCGGATGTACTCCAGGCCGGCCACATTGTCCCTGAAAATACAGAAATAATCCTGATCCTTATGCAATCCAAGACCTTCTCCCAAGTCTTTTTGGACGAGTGCGCGTTCATCCCCATCTCCCGTCTTGACCGAATAGGCGACAGAAGAACGGACCCATCCCCGGGCGGATCCATACTTGTTATGATAAAGGATTAAACCCCGCTCATCGCCAACGCGATTGGAGTAGGCGAATACATCCTCATTGACGGTGCCTTCAGGGGTGAAAAAATCGTAGAGCAGGAAATTCTTAACGTCAGCAAAAAGATGGCGGCGTTTCATCAATGGAAAGATCTCGCGCTCATGCCGCACGATCAATCCCTGGTCGGGCTGTTCGTCCCATTTGGCATACCGGTATTCCATCCCATATTTTTCGTTGAATCCTTCCACCTGGCCATGGGCAAGCATGGGGAGTCCGGGCAGGGTCACCATCATCGTGCAGACGCCAAAGTACTTATCTCCCTTGCCGAACTGAGTGACCGCCGTCTCCTCATCAGGATTGCTCATAAAATTGACAAACCGCTTAAGGACTTCGGGATTGAATTCGAGCGTATTTTTGATGACGGAACGGTATTTGGAATTCTCCTCGTCTTTCAGCATATTCATAAAAGCGCTGTTGTAAACCCGATGCATCCCCAAGGTCCGGACAAAGTACCCTTCGAGTAACCAAAAGGCTTCGGCCAGCAATAAGGTGTCGGGGGCTTCTTGAGCCACCCGGTCCACGACCTGACGCCAGAATTCTTCGGGGAGGAGATCATTGAACTGTTTTTTGGATAGTCCATGCTCAGCTCTCGAAGGAATGGCGCCCCCCGTACCGGGTTCCGGGAACCACAAGCGCTGATAATGCCGCTTCGCCAAAGTCATGGCGGCATCGAAACGGATGATGGGAAATTTTCGGGCCACATGGAGGATCGTTTGAATGACCCCCTCCCTGACTTCAGGATTCAGGTAGTTCAACTGGGCCGTATCATTCCAGGGCATCCGCGTCCCGTCGTTGCCATGGTAGACAAACTTTTCGTTGCCAGTTCTCCGGTCTACCCTTTTGAAGACCACGGCTGCGTCACTCCGGTCGAAATAATGGTCCTCGAGATAAATTCCCACCTCTCCGTGCCAGGAGAGGTCCGGTCCGCTGAAACGATAAGCGGGAAAGGGGCTGTAATCCAAGGAGACGAACCAATCCGGATGTTCGATCACCCATCTGGAATCAATCCCCACATGGTTGGGGACCATATCGCTTGCCATACGGATGCCTCGCCGCCAGGCCCGGTCTTTCAAATTCTGAAAGGCTTCTTCACCCCCGAGGTCACTTGCAATCTGATAATCGAATAGGGAATAAGCCGAAGCCACGGCATCGGGATCGCCCAGTATCTCTTTGATTCTTCTTGAGGCAAGGCTTCTCTCCCACACGCCGATGAGCCACAATCCGGTGAAGCCCCAACGGTCGAGGAGATTCAGCTCTTCATCAGGAATTTGATCAAGTCGGTAGATGGAACGCCGATATTTCCTGGAGAGTTGATGGAGCCACACATAAACATTCTTCGCCATGAGGACCAGCTTGGGCATCCATTCGAGGTCGAAACTAAAGTGTTCCGGTTCGTCCTCCATACCGAGAAATTCATAAACCTCCGCGGGCGCACGGCTCCAGGATGCCATCCTCCGCAATTCCGCGATTTCCTCCTCTTTGACCAGGTCGAGACTGCTCAGAACTCGCAAGAGATAGGAACCCAGTAAGTAACCCCATTTTTCTCGGATGTAGGCCAGTTGTCCTGAGAGTGAATGGGGAACGGCCAGGGCAGGACTACGGAGCATGTCCACCAGGTTTTGATGATCCGGGCCGAAGAAGGGCTGTTGATCAAAGAACGAATGAAGCGTTTCAATGATTTGAAGGTAAGACGAATTCTCTTTAAGCGCAGCGTCATCGAAGAGTTCGAGGAAGGGCGAGAACGCGGGATTTCTGTTGCCCAGCCAGAGCATGACCATCTCCTCTAATACCACGAGGCGGTGGGAAACACCTGCCGTTTCCCCTTCCAGGTAGCTCTCGGTTTCTACTTCTCCTCGGTAGACCGCTACTGCCGGGAATTCTTCCGCAAACTGCCGAAGGACCTCCTCTACCTTTTGTTTGCCCAATTTTTCATAAAGCCAATCCAGAGCCTGCTGGATCACTTTCGGATTCTTTTCATCCCGATACAGGCCGACGACATAATGGAGGATTTCATCAATCAACCCCATGGCATTGATCTGGCCGGCTTTGATCGCCCGATCGGGAAAACTGATCAGGTCCTTTTTTTCGTTCATCCTCTGGGCAAACAATCTTGCCGCATGGAAGTTGAGGAAGATGATATTCCCGCTTAAGGAATAAAGAGATTCATCAAATTGGTAGAGGTCCCGTGCCTTCCGGGAGATGTGGAATTCCATTCTCAGGGTGTTCTTCTGGCGTCTCATGCTATCCAATATAGGCCATTCTCCTGCCGGACTCAAGGGGAATTATAGATCAGCGAGCATCCTCAAAGCCGTGCTCATACAAACGCAGTAATTTTTTTCCTATACCCCTGACTCCCCCCTCCCCCGTCCTCTCCCCTCGGGGGCTGTGTCGTAATTAAACAAATACCGCTTCCGTTGCAAGGCGGGACAGGCAGCCAGGCTCCGAAGCTTTAGGGCGGAAACCTTTTATCGCTCAGCTATTGAGCTGCAAATCCATGAAGAGATTGTATTTGCAAGAAGATCGATCACCCATAACTCTAAAAGACCGCATGCCTAACGCTGAGGAACCTGATTCCTGTCCCGCCAGTATCTCCCCTCATGATGATTGCGACACAGTCCCCTGGGAGTGAGGGAAGTCAGCATGGATTTTTTCCCGTTCCCTTGCATCTTCGATTCGTTGCCGCTATAATTCGCGCGCGATGAAATACAAGCATGTTCTTGCCCTCAACCCCTATTTCGGGGATGCCACCGCACTGATCGGGGTTTTTCCTCCGACCGGACTGGAATACATCGCCGCAAGCATGAAAGACCTGGTTGGTAAGCTGACTCTTCTCGACCTTCGGTATGAGAAGGCCTACCAGGACCCTAAGGCACTCAGCGATTTCATAAGAAACGAGATCGATCTACTCTGCGTGAGCATCCGATGGGAATCTCGGTTCGAGGAAATCTGTGATTTCGTCTCCCAGCTGCCTCTCGAGGTCTGCACCGTTGTCGGAGGGTATAAAGCGACGGAGGAAGTCCAGTACCTGTTTGACCGTTGTCCGAATATCGATATGATCGTACGGGGTGAGGGAGAGGATATTATCAAACAGATCGTTTCCGGAGCTCCGTCAGAGGATATTCGCGGGCTTTCCTATCGGAAGAACGGAAGTATCGTCCACAACGAAATCCACCCCCTGCCCGACATCACGAAGGTTCCGTTTCCTGACCGGTCCCTGAGAAAACACGATTATCACATGATGAAGTTCGGTATTCAAATCAGCAGTCACACCTTCGACACGGTACTGACCACGAGGGGATGTCCGTTCAACTGCAAATTCTGCACGTTCAGTCTCAACCCTCTCGGGCAGAAGAGGAACTACACGGAGCGAACCGTCGAATCTGTCGTCGAAGAGCTGAAGACGGTGACGGCGGATGTCGTTCTCTTCAGCGATGATCCGGGATCTCTACTCCCACCTCTCAAATCATCATCGAAAATCTTTTAACAAACCTTTCAGGAGTTCTTGTTCAATCTTTTATCCCGTGGTATGTTTCTAAGCATGGCTGACCGGTGGGATGCGATCATCGTAGGGGCGGGAGTCGGAGGACTCACAGCCGCCTCCATGCTGGTGAAAGCAGGGTTGCGTGTTTTGGCCCTGGAGAGAAACCCCCATCCTGGCGGCACGGCCTACGTGTACCATCGCAAAGGATTCACTTTTCCGATGGGGCCTCTCGGATTCAGCACTCCTGGGCTTATCAGAGAAACTCTCAAACGATTGGACGGAGATGATCTCAAACTTTTGCCCGTCCGATATCGAGTCAAGGCATTTGACCTGGACATCCCCGTTTCGCTCACATTCTCGAAGATGATTGAAGAACTGACAAAACTTTTTCCCAAAGAGGGTAAGTCTGTCAAACAATTTTTCAAAGAGATGAAAGAGATCGTGTCTGCAATGCAATTTCCGGATAACCCATCCAACCGCTCCCTTCTTGAGGAAACCTCTAACAGGTCAGCTCTAGAATATCTCTCGGGGATGGTAAAGGATGGAAGGCTCCGGCGCGTCTTGGGAAGCATCGGCACCCAGGAGCCTTACAGCAACCTTCCCCTAATGGCTTCCATGTGGAACCTGATGTCTCATGAAAAGATTTGGTATCCCGAAGGGGGGATGCGCGTATTTTGCGAAAGGTTGGTTCGGGCGGTGGTTGGGCATCGACGAAATCGTCAGGGCGTCGGAGAAATGAAATTAGGAGTGGAGGTTTCACAGATTCGAGTGGAGAAGGGGAAAGTTCTGGGGGTCATCCTCAAGGATGGGACAACAGTGGAGTCCCCTGCCGTTATTTCCAACGCCGATTATAAAACCACCTTTATCAAACTGATGGATCCCGGATCGGTTCCTGAGGAGTGGCATCGCGCCGTGATCAACGCCAGGCAAACGAAGTCTATCCTGCAGGTATGTCTGGGTGTGGATACAAGCAAAGTTGATCTTTCTTCCTTTGATCAAGCCGATCGGCTGATCTACAAACGAGGCCACGAGAATTCACCCGAGGCGTTTAATAGGAGATCAGAGGCAATACATACGGAAGCCCTCGCAAGTCAGGAATTGGAAATCAGTTTTTGGAGCAAGAACCATAAAGCTCTTGCACCGGGAGGAGCAGGAGTGATCGTGATTCGAACCGAAGCTGACCATTCCGATTTTATCAGATACAGATCCACCTGGCGGAACAGGCTTCCTGGATACCGGGATGTCAAAATCCGACTGGGAAGAGCTTTGATTCAGGAATCCGAGAATGTCATTCCGGGATTGGAGAAAGCGATTTTGGTTATGGATGTCGCCACACCTCTCACATTTGAGGAGCAGGGGGGCAGGAGCGGGGGAGCCGTGGCAGGCTGGTCATGGAATTATGAAGATTGTCCGGATTACCGGCCCCGGGAATTGGTGAGGACGCCTATCCAGGGCCTCTATCTGGCAGGCTATCAGGCCTTCTCGACGATCTTCATGGGTGGCCTTCCCACGGCCATGGAAAGCGGGAAGCGGGCATCCCAGGCTGTATTGCAGGGTGCTGGACCGCTGGGTGAAATCATGATTCCGAGTGAGGGGTGAAGGGATGACATCCTTTATCGCAAGTCCTTTGGTTTTCATGGTCGACAGGCTTGAATTTGGGACTGCCTGCATACCTTCATGATCATCGTGAATATTTTTCTTAAGTCCTCTTCCTTTAAAGGACCCCTATTTTTCCGTTTTAATCTATCTAAGATTTCCCTTTCTCTCTCCGCATCATAAATCTTTTTCCCCATCTCTCTTTTAACCTTTCCTATTTCAAGGGTTAAGCGGAGCCGCCGGTTGAGAAGCGTTAACAATTCTTGATTGATGCGATCCAATTCTTTCCTTCTTTTTATCAATTTCAGCGAGAGATGTGATCGAACCTCTGTTCTCATTTTTCAACCCCCTCTCAATCTTCACCGCGGAGCCGCAGAGAACGCGGAGAAAGGATATTTTATTTGGCGGAGAGATACCGCCAAATAAAAAGATTTCCATCTCTAAAGACAAGGCTCATGGTAGGCACTCAGCCATCAAACGGATCGATCATAGTCTCATCGGGATGGCTTCTGTTCCAATCGCCGTCTCCCGATTGGAGCGGAAGGAAACTCTCCCTCGGCGACCTCCGCGTCTCTGCGGTGAAACCTTATAGCGAAGGCGGCCAAAATTAGCGGCTGAACCCAATGAAATCAACGCGACCCCGAAAAATTCCGCTTAATTTGGACAGAGGGATCACCCCTAATCCTAAAGGACCTGCGTTCTAAAGCTTTGGAGCCCGACTGCCTCTCCCCTGAGACGTTCCATTGCAACACAGCCCCTGAGAGGAGTCAGCATTTCCACCTATTGCTCAGGAAATCCCTCCGTGCTATATTTTCGTCATGATGACACCCAAACGCTGTCGTGCCTACTATTATGGAGGGCTTCCGACGAAAGGGTCAAGACGAAAGGGCCGGATCTGGGTTGAAGCAAACCAGTTCTGCTTTGAAGTCCCGGAAGGGAAAGGAGGCGAAAGGATCCAGCTCAGAATTCCCTTCTCTGCGATATCGAAAGTTTTTCTCACGCGCGATCATTACTACGGAGTCGATACTGTCCTTTTCAACCTCACCTTTCGCGATCAAGCGGAGCAATCTTTCACCTTGAGGTTTGCACCCATTATCCTCATTCCCAGAAGACGGATTGCGCTCCAGAAGGAGTGGTTCGACTATTTGGCCAATGCCATCAACTCTTTGGGAAGCCCTTCTCCTCTCCCCACCAGATAATCTTTATACTCTTCGTAGTTCGGCTGCACCCAGATGGGGGTTCCGAAGATCTCGTGCATCATAATGTTAAAAGCGACTTTGGTGATGTAGTACCGGTGATGGTGCCTCAGGATGGGGTTGGGTGAAAATATCTTCAGCATTTCTCCGGGCCGCCAGTAGTAGCGCCTCATGATGTCCCGGTAGATCAGGTTCAACTGCTCCAGGTCATCCACTTCCTTAGCCGACATGACCGCATGAAGATAGTCATAATTACGATAATCCCAATCCTTGATCCTTCCTAGCTTCTTCATTTCGAAAAAGAGTGGGGTCCCCGGAATCGGCGTAATGAGGTTTAGACCGAAGTGATCCACATACTTTCCAAAAAATTTGAAAAACTCGTTCCGATCCTTTTCGGTTTCAGTCCAGTGACCGATGAGAAGGGTGGCCATGACCATCAGTCTATGCTTCTTCAGAAGTTCCATGGCCTTGACGGCCTGCTCGGTCGTCTGGTGCTTTTTGATATCCTTGAGCACGGAATCGGAATGGTATTCGAGTCCCATCATGAACTGGTAAACTCCCGCCTCACGAAAACCGTCCAGAAGATCTTCGTCCCGGATGACGAGATCTGCCCTCGATTGCAGCCAGAAATGCTGATTCGTCTTTCGCTTGAGCATCTCCTCGATAAAACCAATTCCCTGCTCCCGTGTGACGTTGAAGGTATTGTCGCCGACATAAAAGATGGACCGATTATATTTTTCTTTCAGGAGCTCAAGCTCGTCTGCAATCAGTTTCGGGCTCCTTCTCCTCCAGGTCTTTTTATAAAAGGCCGACTCCGAGCAAAACGTGCAATCCCAGAGGCACCCCCTCGAGAAATTAACCACGAGTCCCGCCTTCCCTTCCGAAGGAAGCTCGACAAACGGGTGATCCATCTTGGCGAGGTGGTAAGCAGGCAGCGGAAGCGTATCGAGGTTTTCGATGAAGGGACGATCACCGGTATAGACGAATCTTCCTTTCTCGTCGAGATAGGCGAGCCCCAGAACTTTGGAGAGGTCTTCCTTCTTCTCAAAGGCACGCAGAAATTCAGCCAGTGTGACCTCTCCCTCTCCCACACAGATATAATCAATGGCAGGACAATCCCGGAGCGTCTCTTCGGCCATGAAGGAGGGGTGTTCTCCTCCCATGATGAGGGTCGTTTGAGGATTGGCCGCTTTAATCAAACCGGCCGCATTCATCCCGTCGTAGAGGAAGGCGGTGCAGATCACAGAGATGCCCACGACATCCGGCTTCTCTCTCCGGATCTTCTCTTCAAGGTCCCTCCAGGGGTCTTCGTTCAGGGTGCAATCCATATAGTCGATGTCGAATTGCTCCCTTTCCAGGTAGCCTAATAACTGAAGGCATCCCGGGGAAGGCGTCCAGGCCCGAAGAATGGTCCAGATTTTATGGGGTGGATCGACCAATAAGAATCGAATACAAAACCTCCTGGCCAAGAAAAGCGCTACTCTCTTCTGAGACGTGATTTGACATGGTGTTTCAGCAGGGATTTGAAAGGAGGGATACGAAAGATGAAATGGGAACGGGGGATTTCAAAAATTTCTCCGGACACAAGTTTTTCAGAAAAGTCTCTGACCTTTTTGGCTGCCTGCTCCACTTCCTTCTTTTTGACGACGGCCACCCTTTCAAAAAAGTTTTCACAATAATTGCATTGTGAACAGGATGCCTGATTACAATCCGCATTCTTAAAATGATCGATAAACCCCTCCAATTTTTGATTATCCAGTTGAACCAATTCCCTGACCTCTAAATCAAAGACCTTTTCCAATTCGGAGACCTTCATAATATTGACATGCTCGGGCTGGATAAAATATTCCAGATGGATCGGGGTGAACGCTCCTTTTCTGGGAAGGGTGAACAGGTCTAAGAGGTTTCCATCATACCGGCGGTTTTCGTAGACCCTGACATTCTCAAGGAGAAGAGGAGTCCGCTTGAAACGCTCCGTGATTTTGAAACGCTCGTAGCCAACGGCTTCATAGTGACGGAGATCCTCCGGCCTGATCCACGGGGATTTCAACAGCTCCACAGGATCGGTCAGTTTTCTGTAAAGGCAAAGGTATCCCGGGTATTGGAGATAACAGTATTGCTCTTCCTCTCCTTCCCTTGAGGCATGGCCATCGTGATTGACGTGTTCGTAATTGTAGGGACATTGCCAGAGGCAGATGTTATTGACGATCAATTCCAGATGACACTTCACCGCTTTCCGGATCGCTTCGAGCGTCTTGAACTCCCGGTTGATGTGCTCATCAATGATGATTTCCTCTACCCCCATGTCTTCATACTGGAGGGCCTTTCTTACCGTGTTGACCCGGGCAACCGTCGACACTTTTATTTTGAGGCGCGGAAAACGTTTTCTCACGAGATCGATCAGGTAGGGAATACCCACGGTCACAGCATCGGCCCCGGACCGGTCGATCCATTCAAGAAGCTCGACCAGCTGCCCATAGCCCTTTTTGGAATACTGGAGGTTTCCGAGACAGGGGGCATTGAGAAGATAGCTGAATTCCAGCCCCCGTTCGTGGCAAGCCTTGATGTAAGCTTCCACATCCGCTCGTTTAATTTGCGGAAGAACAAACCCGGGCCTTGCCCCCCCGACGATATCAAAAGGGAGCTTGCCGAAAAGAGCATCTACAGATGACCCTTTTACAGCATCCAGAAAGGCAATATCCCAATTGGCACCGACCCGCAGTTTCATCATTTATTAAGGTAACATGCGGAACGATTTCTTTTCAAGGGAGCGGCTTCAAATCTGCACAATCGGATTAAACCTTAAGCTTGATGATTTCAAGAAGGAGTCCTCAGAAAACGGGGTTACGTATAGTACCTGCTACTAAATACTTCCGCTCAATAATGAAATTCAGTATTACCGTTAGAAATGCTGATCCCGGCTATGGATATAAGTATTTTTCTGTCGGTGGACTGAGGCTGGAAAAGCACCCGGACAAGACCTTTATCGGGCGTATAGAGAAAGGGTTTGATTTTCTGGGATATCACTTCAGCCCTGTAGGGTTTTCAATGGCTGAAAAGACGATAGAGAAGTTTCTTGCACGTGCAGACCGGCTTTATGAGCAAGAGCCGGGGGGAGACGTTTGCGTTTGCCCCCTCCCGGCTTGCAAAGTACGTGCAGCGATGGATCAGGTGGGTGTATGGCGGCATAACACTCCGTACAAAGGAGGCTAATGCGGGGCCGTAGGACGTTATGCCAAAATGGTGCGTCTCGGATGGAGGTTTGTTTTAATCCACCGCCTCATTGCTAATTAAGGTCTCACTTGTGGCCAATATCATGTTGCCAGATCAAAACCGAGGAGGAATTGCCGATCAGTAAAGGCTGCGTGCACCGAGGATCAGGGCTAATGGGGGGCGATATGATCGCCACATCCGGTAAACCTCCATTCAATATTATCGTCTTACCGTCTGGGGAGATAGTACCCTCAAGTGTAAGCTCGCTGAGGTGCGAGGGGGGTTGTCCTTTATTAGGGCCGGAGATCCAAGTAGAACTGAAAGTTGTTGGATCCGCGGTAATTGTAATCATGCCGTCTTTATCGACGGTGTAGGCGAATGAATATGAGGCCGTGCGAATCCCTGCCCATGGCGTACGACCCACCTGTTGCGGCGCAATAGAATAATGAGTAACCACTCGGTGCGTCGATGAAACCGTTCCGGTGCCGTTTGGCTCGAATGTGAAAACAGCCTGCATGCTCACCGCCTGTATCGCCCAAGCGCCATCCGCAGCACCATTGGGGACATATAGATCATCCGGAGCTGGAGGAGGAGGAAATCCGCAAATGGCGATGAGTTGTGTCGCGCTGCCTGTAGAGGCGTATTGACCCCGTATGGCGCGATGGTAAGGTTGACCGGCCGGTACCGTGGCGGCCAATATAAAAGTCGCTATGACAGTGATAATCATGAGTAATACCAGCTTCTTAATGTGTCCTTTCATAGTTGACCCTCCTCTTCAGCGATTCTTTAAGATCGCTTCAACATATGTTGTTCCGTTTTCTGAACAATAACCCTCCTTCTTCCCAATTCGATTGGCTCATAGGACATCACCTCCTTCCGGATTTTAATTGCTAGTAACCGAACATTTCGTGCTGCAACGCAGCCTCTTCATTAAACTGCCGTCAGTAGGGATACTCGCCCGGTGTGTCTATCCCCAATCTGAAGTGCCGATTCAGCTCCGGGTGCGTATCCACGAGAAAAAGACTCCCGTGACAACCGCTCAAAGCAAAGACAAAAACGATGATTAGACCCAGCGTTCTCCACATCTTGAATCTCCTTAGTTGGCGAGACCATTAGGTCTTGAAGAATTAACGTGAAAACAACCAAATACCTTGGAAATATTCTCGTTTTCTTTTTTTGCCTTCTTATGAATTCGCATTGGATTCAACTAGAAATCGTAATGATGATAATTGTTGTCCTGAATAACCATTTTTAGATTGACGCCATTTTAGGCATATGATATGGTTCCTGACGGTACGTACCGTCAGATTTTTTTTATTATTTCTGGTCCTGATGAAATCTTCTGTCTTTTCAATAAGATTTCAGCGGATGGGAAAATGGCGGAAAGTGCAAAACTTCACCCCATCACCATCGACCTCAATCAGTTCAAGCTTCATATTGCCCTCAAGAATAGAATTGAATTGACCCTTCATTTCAATTCGCCTTCCCGAAAGTTTTACCTCTCCGTGATTGCCTTTGTCGTTAACGGGATGAAAAGACAGGGGAAAATGACATCCATTCCCCTGGAAGGACACCATGACCTCCTTGCTTTACTGAACGAAACAATTGGGGAGTCTGTCGGCTCATCAGACAAGGAGAATTTGCTGCCAAGGATCTACAGGAAATGGCAACATGCCCTGCCCAACCTGGAAGAGGCCCCGCTTTTCATGGTCTTGGGAAGGAAAAAGGGATATGAGGAAGGGATTGGCAAAATCTATCCCTTTACCGAGGCTGAAAAAGATAGCTGGGCAAATCTTTTTGAGTACAAAGGAAGCGAAGAGAATGTCAGGCTTAAGTTCGCCATAGATAAAATAGGAGCAAGTCTAAATGACATTGTCATCCTCTATGAGGACTCCTTGAACGCGGATGCGTGGGAAAAGTTCATATCAAGTCTCAAACAGAGGAAGGTAGAACCTGATAAACTTGTCTCAGAAAAGCCTGAAGTTCCAGTTCTTCCGTTGGAAAGAAGAAGGATATTATCGCCAAAAAGGTATCGCTGGGCGCCCTTGATGGCCGCGATCGTCGTCGTTTTGGGAACAATCACATTGGCCATCTGGAAAACCTATTTAAAACCTGATCCTGGCGATGTCGCTTCCAAAGACAAGATGGCATTCCCACTGCCGGATGAGCCCTCGATTGCCGTAATGCCCTTTGTAAACATGAGCGGTGACCCCAAACAGGAGTTCCTCTGTGACGGGATCGCCGAGGAAATTATCACCGCTCTCTCCAAAGTTCCACGTTTATTTGTGATATCCAGACAGTCAACCTTTTCTATAAGGGCAAACCTGTGAAGGTCAAGCAGGTGAGCGAGGAACTGGGAGTGCGGTATGTGTTGGAGGGGAGTGTTCAGCGCTCTGGCGACCGCGTTCGAATCGCAGCCCAATTGATCGATACCATCACAGGACATGACCTTTGGGCGGAACGGTACGATCGTCATCTGAAAGACATATTTGCCGTGCAGGATGAGATTACCATGAAGATCCTGACGGCTGTCCGAGTGAAGCTGACGGAGGGAGAACTATCCTCTGCATATTCGAAATACTACAAGGGGAAGCAAGGTTTCGATTGTTATTTGAAGCTGATAGAGGCGGCCAAATTCGCTGACCGTCGCAGTATCGAGGACAACAACGTGGCTCGCCGGCTGAACGAGGAAGCTATTTCAATGTGTCCAGAAAATCCAGTAGGTTATGCCCAACTCAGTTCGGTCTACATATGGGATATTACGCTTGGCAACACGAAGTCCCCCCGGGAGACTCTTGAGAAAGCGGGAGATCTGGCGAAAAAAGCCGTTGCCATGGATGATTCCATACCCACTGCCCACGGCTACTTGAGTGCTTTCTACGCCTTCAATAAGGAGTATGAGAAGGCGATTGCTGAGGGGGAACGGGCTGTGGCCCTCGATCCCGGCGGATGGGATGTCAATTTTATGTATACCTCGACCCTGCTCTTTGCAGGCTGGCCGGAGGAAGCCATTCCACTGTTCCAGAAGGCAATCCGACTCAACCCCAATGCTGGGACTAATACCTTTGTATTCTTAGGCAATGCCTCCCGGAATGCGGGTCGGTTTGAAGAGGCGGTTCCGGCATATAAAAAAGGCCTTCAGCGTGCCCCTGATAATATCATTGCCCATATTGGCTTGGGGAGAACATATAGTCTGATGGGTCGAGAGAAGGAGGCCCGTGTTGAGGCTGAAGAAGTCCTCAGGATAAATCCAAAGTTCTCACTGGATTACTTTACAAAGATATCGACTCCCTACAAGGATCAATCAGAAATAGATAAAGTTGTTAACGCCATGCGCAAGGCAGGGCTGAAGTGAGATACGAAATGTTCCCAACCACGTCCTGACAAGTGCCTTGCAACTTTTGGTTTTAACACCATTGATCGAGAGCCCTCCCAAAAATAAAGACGGAGTGAAGGGGCCGTTCATTTTTGAGTCGGATTCGGATGTGGCTCCGGTGCAATCAATTTGAGTTTTGGAAAATAGGTTCGATAACGGGAGACATCTCGGGTGAGCAATGGTATTTGGGCAATGGCGGCATGGGCTCCGATGAAAAAATCAGGGAGTGTTGATCTCTTTCTGCCCCCTTTTTTGCGGTACGCCAAAAAGCATTTCCCCGCAAGAAAGGCCGCCTCCCAAGGGAGGGGGTCTCTTCGGAAAGAACTTGAGTCCAAAACCATCTCAACATCCTCGATGCGGTCAAAACCTACGGAAACCTCAGCGTAAACAATCGGATTAATGACCAAGGTGTGGGTCTCTGCATAAGTTGCCAGTGTTTCGGAGGACCATTGAAACCATTCTTTATCTTCAGTGACGACGTCCAATATGACATTACTATCCACGAGGATATCCATGGCCTAACCCCGAGTTAGGGATAATATCTGATCTGTCGTCATCTTCACCGTCGCTTTCCGGCGCATGCGGTTGAGGAGATCGCGGCTCCGTTTCGACAGAGATTCGACTCTCTTCAGGGACACCGTATTGCCTACGATCTTGAACTCCACTTCCGTATCGGGAAGAAGCCCCATCTTCTCCCGAATTTCAATGGGGATGGTAACCTGACCTTTCGATGTGATACGCATGGCTTATCTCCTTTCTTATCCTTACTTGTATTATTCTTACTTACCTTACTGAAAAAGTCAACCCATAACATGAACTGGTTTTGAAATTGGTGAAATTTGGAGCAGCCCTTGACCAATGACAAAATAGATGAGTGAACCAACTGAAATCAGGCCGACACGATAGACTTGAGGACACGAGTGCGTGTACCGCAACGTGCAAATAAGAAGGCGTCCTTCTGAGCGCCTTTCTTATTTGATCGATGCAAGATCCGATTATTCTACCTTGATTTTGATTTCTTTCCTCTTAGTTTCCTCAGACTTCGGAACCGTGACCGTCAAGACCCCATTCTTATACGAGGCGCTGATTTTATCGCTCTCGACCTCCCGGGGAAGTAGAATCGATCGGGTAAAAGTTCCGTACTTTCGCTCAACAAGGTGATAATCCTCTTGGCCCTCTACTTTTTCCTGCTTTTTCTCGCCCCTGATCGTAAGAGTCCCTTGTTTCAGGGAGATATCGAACTCTTTGGGGTCCATACCCGGAGCTTCCACGTTCACCACGACTTCATTGTTCGTTTCCGCCACATCCACGGCTGGAAGCCACTCTGCCTCTTCCCAAGAATCTCCTTTTTGAGGTACTCCAAACAGGAAGGCGTCTAAGAGCCTGTCCATTTCACTCCTTACCTTCTCTATCTCTTCAAACGGGTGGGTGTTCGTTAATTCCCATGCCATTGTTCTTCACCTCTTTTTCTTTTTCAAATTCCCTGATGGAAATGTAGTTCCGGTCTTTGACATTGTCAAGCTTCATCGAACCCTCAACTGCCACGAAGTTCAAGACAAAAAATAAAAGAGGCGCCATTGGGTAGCGCCTCTTTTTGATCGGAGAAAGTTGAATCGAAAGTCTACTCCACTTTAATCCTAATTTCTTTTTTCTTGGCTTCCTCAGACTTTGGCAGGGTAATTCTCAAAATCCCGTCCTTGTAAGAGGCGTTGATCTTATCGCCCTGTACTTCTTTTGGAAGTTGAATCGAGCGGATAAAAGCTCCATAACTTCTCTCGATGAGGTGATAATCAGCCTCTTTTTCTTCTTTCTCCTGTTTCTTTTGACCTTTGATGGTAAGCACCCCGTTGGAAAGGGAGACATCGATGTCCTTGGAGTCCATACCGGGAACTTCGGCTTTTACCACCAGTTCATTTTTTGTCTCCGAAACGTCGAGGGAAGGAAGCCATTCTCCTCTTTCTTCGCCCCTCCTTCTCGGTGCGCCCTCTGAAAAGGAATCCCAGAGACGATCCATGTCCCTCCTCATCCTCTCAAATTCCCCAAAAGGGGCCAGTTCCGTAAACGGTTTCCAAAGGGTTATTTCCTTTGCCATATTCATCACTCCTTTCGTCCAATTTCTACCAGAAAAATAATTACAGCCCCTTCATTTGTCAAGTGTCCCCTCTTCCCAAAACTTACTCAGAAAATACCGTGACGCTCCCTATCCCTCGGAGGCGGGGTACTGATTCATGGGAGACGAATTTCGCTGTACGACGGAACAGGCGGTCAGGTAACGAAGCTTTAGAGCGGAAACCTTTTCACGGTCAGCTACAAGGTTACAAACCCCAGAAAAAGACTTCACTTGAAACGAGATTGATTCTCCATAACCTAAATGACCGCGTTCTAAAGCTGAGGAGCCTGAGCGCCTGTTCCGCCAAATCTCCCCTTCATTACGGCTGCAACCCGGTCTCCTTCGGGAGAAGGCAGAGGCTCGGATAACGTCATTGTCATAAAAAAATTTCCTTGAAACCAGGATTTTTTTTGCTATGATGAAATTATAACCGTTTAAAAGGAGGCAGATATGGCGTATACGGCAAAAGATTACAATAATCTGATCGGGATGGAGGGATTTAGCGAAACCTTACTGAAAAACCATTTTACTCTCTATCAGGGATATGTCACGAATACCAACAAAGGTTTCGATACCCTTTCTGAGATGGCAAAGGCAGGCAAGATCGGGACGCCCGAGTATGCCGAACTGAAGCGCCGTTTGGGCTGGGAGTTCAATGGCATGAGGCTTCATGAGTTCTACTTTGAGAATTTAGGCGGCAAAGGGACATTGAATAAATCCGGTAAACTGTGGAAGAAGCTGGCTGAAGAATTCGGAAGCTACGAAAATTGGGAGGCCGATTTCAAGGGCGTCGGGGCCATGCGGGGGATCGGATGGGCCATCCTGTATCAGGACCCGGTGAGCGGGAAATTGATCAACCAGTGGATCAATGAGCATGACGTCGGGCACCCGGCGGGCTGCAATCCCCTCCTGATCCTGGATGTTTTTGAGCATGCTTTCATGATTGACTATGGGTTGAAAAGGGTGGACTATATTGCTGCCTTCTTTAGAAACATCAAATGGGAGGCCGTGGAAGGCCGGATGAAATAAGAGTGTCTCCCCAAAGGGTCCTGGAACAATAAGGGCGGCCCAAATGGCCGCCCTTATTTGTTTATGGAATTCTTATTCTCGTAATGACATTTCTAGCAGGTGAAAGCTACTTCTTTTCACTTCAGGCCGGCACTGCGAAGCGCTTCATTTTCGCGCTCCACTATTGCCAGGTTTCTATGAGTTCTTTGAGCTTAATGGGTCCTCTATTTCCACATTTTGTCTGAGGACTCCTTCCATATCTAAGCATTCTGTCAAAGTATGCTCAATTTTAGTTAGCAATTGAAAGACTGTGCCTTTTATTCATTTTGATGGGTGATAATAAAGAGTGGTTATTATCCTCTGATTGAAGGTTTTAATATCCCTTTCAAATCGGAACCTTTTGAAAGGTGAGGATTCTGGCAAGATATGGCGCACCTTCGTCCTTCGGGTTTGTTTTATAAATCCCTTCTCTTAAATCGTGCCCGACACGTTTCAACCATGACGCACATCCTGGTCTTTCAAAGTTTCCCTCATGTCTCTTAGCCTTTTTCACTTGACGGTGATAAAGTGCTGTGCTATACATCAAAAATCCTCTCTGAAGGGATGGATAACCGTTTATTGGATGAAGACCCCTCGATAACAAAGGGGTAGCGAAAACCGCAGCCATGAAGGCCTTGCCAAGAAGGCGACTTTCATGGCTTTTTTTAAAAAAATTCTATTAATCAAGCCACGAAGGTATTTAGCTTCCATGAAGGAAGCTTGACATCTCCGTGGCTTTTTTTTGGGGGAGGCTAAAATGAGAAGGTTTTCTATGATGCTGATGATTCTCACTTTCTTCTGGCTCCCCCTGCTTTCCCATTCCGGCGAAAGAGTATTGATAGATGCGGCTCGGCGAGAGGTCAAGGTGCCGGATCGCGATTGAACGTGTCATCTGTTCTGGAGCGGGTTGTTTGCGCCTTCTGACCTATCTTCAGGCTCAAAACTTGATTGTTGCTGTTGACGATATCGAAAAACGCCGTCAGCCCTTCGATGCCAGACCTTACGCCCTTGCCAATCCTCAGTTTAAAGACTATCCCATCTTTGGGGAATTTCGGGGTTATGATAATCCTGAATTGATCATGGCCCTTAATCCCCAGCCGCAGGTGATCTTCAAAACGTTCAGCACAATGGGCCACGACCCCGAAAAACTCCAGAAGAAAACCTCCCTTCCGGTTGTGGTGCTGGAATATGGTGATCTATCGAACTCACCGCTCCTCCTTCTATCAATCCCTCCGCCTCATGGGAAAGGTCGTGGACAAGGAAAAAAGAGCGGAGGAAATCATTTCCTTTTTCGAAACCAACATTAAAGGTTTGAATGATCGAACAAAGAACATTCAGGAACGGAAGACGTGTTATGTAGGGGGGATCGCTTTCAAAGGCCCCCATGGATTTCAATCGACAGAACCTGATTATCCGCCATTTCTTTTCATTCATGTAAGGAACATGGCCTATGATCCTTTGCTCAAGGGCAAAGGACAGAGCGACATCGCCAAAGAAAAAATCATCGAGTGGGACCCGGAAATCCTCTTCCTCGACCTATCCACACTCCAGATGGGTGATAAAGCCGGGGGCTTGTTTGAGTTAAGAACAGATCCTGCCTACCAGGCCCTGACGGCCGTTAAGCAAGGCCGAGTGTATGGGGTCCTCCCGTATAACTGGTATGCGCAGAATTTCGGTTCCATTCTTGCCAATGCCTATTTGATCGGTAAGCTGCTCTACCCGCATCACTTCCAGGACATCGACCCCGAGGCCAAGGCAGATGAAATTTACACTTTCCTCGTTGGTAAGCCTGTTTTCAGAGAAATGGACAGGACGTTCCAGGGATTAGCTTTTAAGAAAATTCCGGTTAACTAAGGAGCGCTCATGCATTTTGGTGAGGGTCAGGTTTCATTAGAATACACCCGATACATAAAAAGAAAATCGGTATTTATCCTTGGAAGCATTTCTTTTCTGGTATTTCTTCTTCTCCTCAGTGTCTCTCTGGGAGCCGTGAATATCCCGCTGTCTGATGTGGTTCTGACCCTTTTAGGCAAGACCATTTCAAAACGGTTTGAAATCATCATCTGGAATATTCGACTTCCTCAAGCTATTACGGCTATCGTGGCCGGGGCAGGGCTGGCCGTTGCGGGTGCAGTCATGCAGGCGATCCTGCGGAATCCACTGGGCTCGCCTTTCACCTTGGGCATTTCCCATGCAGCGGGTTTCGGCGCAGCCTTTTCTGTCATGATGTTGGGCTCGGGCGTGATGTCGAGCACGGGTATCGGGGCGGTGACCATTTCCAACATCTATGTCACGACGATCATGGCTTTCCTTTTCTCTCTGATCGCCGCCGGTGTCATCGTTGGTGTATCCAAGATTCGGGGCGCTTCCCCTGAGACCATGGTGTTGACCGGCATCGCCCTGGCCTCGCTCTTTACAGCAGGAACCATGTTGCTCCAATTCTTCGCCAATGACGTTCAGCTGGCAGCCATGGTCTTCTGGACATTTGGCGACGTGGCCCGGGCAAACTGGACCGAATTGGGAGTGATGGCTGTCATCACGAGTGCGTCTGTGGTCTACTTCATTGCGCACTCTTGGAATTACAACGCCATTGAGGCGGGCGATGAAACTGCCAAAGGGCTGGGGGTTAGGGTGGATCGAGTTCGGCTCATCGGAATGCTCGTTTCTTCCTTCATGACTGCTGTCATCGTTGCTTTTCTGGGCATCATCGGTTTTGTGGGCCTGGTATGTCCCCATATGGTCCGCCGGTTGATCGGCGGCGATCACCGGTTCTTGATGCCGGCAACTCTCTTTACGGGCAGTATCGTTCTCCTTGGATCAGATACTGTCGCACGTCTGATCCTCGCTCCCCACCTGCTGCCAGTCTCCGTGCTCACGGCTCTTATCGGTGCACCCGTTTTCATTTATCTTATCCTCAGGGGGTATAGACGGTGATTCTTGAAGTAAACGGGTTATCCTTTGCCTATAACAGCCTTGAGGTCCTTAGGGATATCCGTTTCAAGGTCGCAAGAGGAGAAATCTTAGCGATCCTCGGCCCGAATGGCGCGGGCAAGACGACGCTTCTTAAGTGTATCAATGCCATTCTGTGTCCTGGCTCAGGTTCCGTACTCATCGACAGGGAGAGCGTTTTTTCTCTCGGCTCTTCGGAAATTGCCCGCCGGATCGGCTACGTGGCCCAGCGCGCCGAGAGCAGCAGAGTGATCGCCTTCGATGCTATTCTGATGGGGCGGCGGCCGCATATCCGCTGGAATGTTTCAGACGTAGACCTCGCTATTGTGGATGGAGCGATCAAGCTTCTCGACCTCGGCCACCTTGCCATGCGATACATTGACCAGATGAGCGGAGGAGAACTCCAAAAAGTCGCCATTGCCCGGGCTTTAGTTCAGGAACCCAAACTCCTCCTTCTCGATGAGCCGACGAGCAATTTAGACTTAAGGAACCAGGTTGAAATCCTTAAGATCGTACGCCGTGTCGCACGTGAGCATAACGTGGCTGCGGTCATGACCATGCATGACCTCAATAAGGCGCTCCGATATGCTGATACCTACCTCTTCCTGAAGGACGGTATCATCTTCAATGCCGGGAAGGTGGGCGAAGTAAAAGCGGAAACGGTTCAAGCCGTCTATGGGTTACCTGTCGAAATTCATTACCATAGGGGCAACCCCATGGTACTTCCTACGGAAGAGGATTAAGAAAGGAGGATTGAATCATGCCTTGTTCCATCAGCAAAGAGTTAATCGATAAAACGATTGCCTTTCACGGGCATTCATGTCCGGGTCTGGCTATCGGCATACGGGCGGCCGAACTGGCATTGAAAGAGATCGGCAAGGCTCCCGACGAAGAGACCGTGGCAGTCGTTGAGACGGACATGTGTGGAGTTGACGCTATCCAATACCTGACCGGCTGCACCTATGGCAAAGGCAACCTCATCCATAAGGACTATGGCAAGAATGCCTTCACCTTTTACCGCCGCCGGGATAACAAGGCTCATTCGTTTCGTTACGCGCCGGGATGTTTTTGGAGACGCCGGAGCGGCCCTCAGGGAGCTGAACCGGAAAGTCCAGGAAGAAGGGTTAACCGAGGACGAAGAGAAGACCTGGAGCGAGATTCGGGAGAGAATCTCAAAGCGCGTTATGGAATCAGATCTTTCTGAAATTTTCGAAATCAAAGAACCCGCCGCCCCTGTGCCCAAGAAGGCGAGGATGGTAGCCAGCCTGGTCTGTGAATCCTGCGGGGAACCGGTCATGGAGACCAGGACCCGTCGTTTCCGTGATAAGGTTCTTTGTATCCCTTGTTTTGACACGTTCGAGAAAAGGGATTAAGAGAACCCTACCCGTTCAAAAGGATGCCGGCATTCGGAATCTCGGCATGAAGCCGCTTCGCCCCGGTTGACGGGCTCGAAATGGACTCCATGGAAGAATCCTTTCCGAAGAAAGGAGGTGTATAAAAAAAGAAGAGGAGGTCTACTATGAAAAGACAGAAATATTTTGCTTGTGTAGTTTGTTTCATTCTGGCTCTTAGTGTTTGCTCGGCTTTGGCCGCTGACCGCAGACCGATTTACTCTTCGGAGATGAACATGGCTCGGGAAGCTATGGGGAAGGCGCTCTCTGAAATCGGGCTGCAAAAAGGCGACGAGAACTTATTGGTCCTCACCAATGCAGGGTATGGACAGATCGGGTCGCAGACCAGCGAAGCTTTTCTTGACATTGCCAGGGAGACGACCGGGTGCTCCATTGGTACGCGCTCATTGCTTACGGTTCACAAATCGATCAACGACCCCCTCTGGTGTTCGATTTTCCGGAAGGACACAAGGAAGTTGATCTTTTTGAAATGGACCGGCCAGGGCTTCGCCCAGCAGGTGGTAGACGCCTCACCTGAAAGAATCTTAACTCCGGAGGGCTGGAAAACAGCCGCAGCCGGTCTCATCGGTCAAAATATCTTTTCCGTCGTCAGTATCAGTTTGACCTGGGAGGCCGGACCACCCTGGCCGCTGCTCCAGGCAGCCACCTTTCATGATCATTTCTGCCCGGGTGTAAATGCCGGCTATGTTGTCGGGGAATATTGCCGGGACAAAATGGCCTTGGGACCTGGCGATCAGTATCTCTTTGTTACAGCCCCGGCCATCTGCCCAGCGGACGCCCTGCAGGTCATGTTCAACACCACCGCCGGGAAATCTTCCGGCTACGCCATGTATATAGCTCCGGCACTTTCAGCTAAGTACGAAAAGGACAAGGTCCAGCCGATGACCATTGCCATGCGGGTGAATAGAAAGGCCGACGTCTGCGAAGGGATCGTTATTCGGCTTCGACTGGAATAAAGTCTATCGAGACACCGGCGTGAGAGCCGAGGAAATAGCGCCGCTCCCGGTGGGTCAAACGATCCAATGTTCTGGATTGCGCGAGTGAAGGCCTCCCGGGGACTGGCCCGGTTGCCCAGAGAACAGTTGCTTGGCTATATCGTTGAATTGAAGAGATTCTCTGGCAAGGCGCGCAAATAGGGACTTTTTATATAGATTAATGAACAAGAAGGGCGGCACGAAGGACCGCCCTTCTTTTCACCGGATCTCCTCTATCCGTTTTTCGTTTTTCTTTTAAATGACCTCAATTTCTCGGCAGCCTGTTCGAGGGTCTCCTTCTTCTTCGGAAAACAGAAACGAATCTTCGTCTTTCCCAGAGAAGAACGGCTGTAGAAGCTACTCCCCGGAACCGTCGCCACTCCAAATTTCTCGACTAAATGAAAAGCGAAAGCCACATCGTCCGAAAAACCGAAATGTCCTATGTCCGTCATGATGTAGTAGGCCCCGTGGGGGCGATAGACGCGAAATCCGGTTTCCTCCAAGACCCTGGAAAAAAATTCTCTTCTTTCCTGATAATCCCCGGCGAGCGTCTTGTAATAACTTCGGTCGATCTTCAGAGCGGTTGCCGCAGCCTCTTGCAGCGGGTGGGGAGCTCCGACGGTTAAGAAATCATGCACCTTGCGGATAGACGTCGTCAGATGCTCCGGAGCAATGGCCCAGCCGACGCGCCATCCTGTGAGGCTATACGTCTTGGAAATGGAATTAACGGTGATGGTCTGGTCACGCATGCCGGCGAGGGAGGCCATACTGATATGTTTGGCTCCGTCATACAGGATATGCTCATAAATCTCGTCGGTCACCGCGATCACTCCCCATTTCAGGCAAAGGTCGGCGATGAATTGTAGTTCCTCACTGGAAAAGACTTTGCCCGTAGGGTTGTTCGGGGTATTGATGATGATCGCTTTCGTGTTCTTATTAAAGGCCTTCGTAAGCTCCTTCTCATCAAAATGCCAGTCGGGCTCGTGGAGCGTGATGAATCGCGGCCTTGCATTACAGAGGATGGTATCCGGGCCATAGTTTTCGTAAAACGGCTCGAATACAATGACCTCTTCGCCGGAATTGACGATGGCCATCAAAGAGGAAATCATGGCTTCCGTCGCCCCGCAACAGACCGTAATTTCTCTCTCCGGATCGATGGACACGCCGTTATACCAGGCAAATTTTTCAGTAATGGCCTGCCGAAGATTCGGCTCCCCCCAGGTGATGGCATACTGGTTTAGATCTGCTTGAATCGCCCTCACGGCGGCGTCCTTAATCTCTGCCGGTGCCGGAAAATCGGGGAACCCCTGGGCCAGGTTCACCCCGTCATGTTTGAAACAGACGCGGGTCATCTCCCGGATGACCGATTCCGTGAACTTCGACGCCCGATCCGAAGAAAATACCTTCATGGTCGTTCTCCAAACGTTCCCCTGACTAAAGTAATTTCTAATATAAAGGACAGCGGGGTTTGGGTCAACATTGAAATCTAAATTGAAATTTAAGAGAAGATATTTCCCCCTTAAATGGAAGGCTAACAGTTACTAAAAAACTGATTATTTTTCAGGCTGCTCAAAAATGCCCCTGCCTTCGTCCCGCAAGGCGGGACTTCGCGCAGGCAGGCAGATGCAAGTTGAGTCTTCGAAATCCCGTTTACGGGGGCCAAAAAATCCCTTGTAGGGAACGGTTTGAAACCGTTCCCTGCTCAAGTGCGCCACAATAAGCCTGCCCCGTACTTGACACGGGGAGGGATGAGGGGAAACGAGGCAAATGGGCTTTTTTCAGCAGTCTGCTAAAAAGAAATCCCGCCAACGGAGCCAAGGCTGGCGGGATTCGCACCCCCGATGAAAGGGTCGGAAAGTGAATGCTATTTCAGCAGACTAAGGCACAGGGTAGGCTGTGAATTCCATCCTGTATCCCGTTTGGAAAAGTTGAAATTTAATTGATTCTGGCTCAAAAGCATAGCCTGGCTTGGAAGGAATGGCGACGTAATCACCTTCCGGGAGATCTGTCTTGAATGTTCCATGGGAACTTGATGCATCTCCTCCAACCTGGCCTAGCGAGATCAATCCGAATGAAATCTGCACATCGCGAACAGGCTTTCCTGCGCTGTCTGAAACTTTCCCCCAAACCCAATAGGTTCTCGGATGGATAGCCCCGTAGATGACCAGCTTCGCCTTGTCCACGAGATTCCACCCGCCTTCGTACCAATTGAAATCCGTGGTTCCGACTGGGAAGCGGCTCGACACGGATCGCTGCCACAGTGCGGGCGGAAAACCCCGCGTTATGGTCGTTGTTTGCTCCGTAATCCCAACCATCTCCCACAGGCGGAGTTGTGGATGGCCGGTCAGGCCTTCCTGCGATCTTCTGAGGCGGGATCAGCCGGTAAGGTCCCTCTCCGTCAAGCTTCAACGACGTGGGGTTTATCTTGCCCGGGGTCAAAAGATCTCCGTCCCTTAAATAGGCGAGAAGCATGTAGAGCTTATCCGGAATCTTGTAACCATTGTCACAGGGATATCCCGGGTCAAATTCATAGTCAACGAAATCGAGCCCTCCGTAATAGTGCCCGTAAGGATAGGGCCCCATGACATCATACTGAATGCCAGAAGAGGTTTGAGGATCGGGAGCGTTGATCGGAAAGGTTTGAGAAAAGCCATCCGGGGAAAAGACCGTAATCTGTGTAGCCTCTTTACTGACGCCTGCATACCTCAGGAGATCCATGACCCTGACTCCTCGGTACGTGGCATAGAAGTCCTGAGACTTCGAAGCGTTCAACAGGAGGAATTCACTGTAGTCGGGCAGCCTAAGAATCCGCTCAAAATTCAATCCGATGACCGGAGCAGAAACCAAGCCGGGATAGTCCTTGGCGTCGCCGGGAAAGGTAAGAGCCTGAATCTCCTCAAGGTTGGTTTTGCCGTCCCCGTCGGAGTCTAGATTCTGAATCGTTTGGATGGACGCGGTCGTTCTCCCCGCGTCTTTGTAAGCGATACCGTACGAATTTAACGGGACAGGCTGGGTATGCGGCGGTTTGGTGCCGTACGTTTGGTGGCAATAATCACAACTGCCATAGGTCTTTGAGCCGATCTTCCCCCCCGGATGGCAGAGGGAACAGTCATCGAGCTTCGTAGATTTCGCAAACGGGTAGACTGTCAAGAAATTGTTGACATCCTGATCATTCTGGTGCGAGCTGTACGCAGCCAGGACAGGGGTCGTCATGACCATTGCCGACAGAAAACCTAAAACCAAAATCGAGTAAAACCCAACTTTTTTCATATGCAGCCTCCTCTTTTTGTGGAATTAGGGATATCTCCCTTTTTATTCTCCACCGTGTACCCCCTCAACAATGGAGTAAGCATAGTTGTTGGGGTCAGAAATGTCAAGAATAAAAATAACTAAAACATACTTTTTATTACTTGTAATAACCAATTATTCTTGACAAAACGAAACCCGTGATCTATTATTTTGTTGTTCCCCGTCTGATTGAGGCCATAAGCACGCAGGAGGAATCCTATTGGAGCCAGATTTCGGGAAGTTGTCCTTTGAGAAAGCCGTCCAGCTATTTAAAGGATGGGGTTTTCTGGTGGAGCAAGGTCCCAGGTCTGGAGAAGTTACACTTATACTTGAAGGGCCTGACCACCGGTCCTACTACGTCTGCGAAGCCGAACAGCTGCCGGAGATGGCAAACTCTGTCCTGCGCATGCGTTGGTGCGCTGGTGCGATGAAAGCCCCCGCGTTGGATGTGTAGTAAGAAATTGAAGTTGGGGCATGACGCAAGAGTTGGTAAAGTACAGACCTGTTTGCAGTCGAGTAGACCGCGGTAACCTCTCCATATTATCCAACGGGCATTTTGATAGTTCCTGTCCGGAATGCCTGTCGTAGTAAATTGTGAGGCCCTTTTGATGACGCTATACGAGGCCCTTAACATTGATCTTACTATTCCTGAATTGATAAGCGTTGTAGGCGCGGGCGGAAAAACATCCACCATGTTCAGACTTGCCCAGGAGCTCAGGGCCCTTGGAAAAAAGGTGCTTGTTACCACAACAACGAATATCGCATTTTCAGAAACAACCAAGGCTGACTGCGTTATCCTCGATAGCTCAAAAGACATCTCTTCATTATTCAGCGTTGAACCGGGGACGATCGCCTGCCTTGGAAGCAGCACGGTGGGTGATCAAGAGAAGCTAAAAGGTATTGAACGAGAGTTTGTCGGCAAGATTTACCGGGAACATCTTTTTGACTATATTATTGTCGAGGCTGATGGTTCGAAAAGAAGGCCCATCAAGGCGCCGGCACATTACGAGCCGGTCATTCCCCGAGAAACAACACGAGTGATCGGCGTTATCGGGCTCGATGCACTCGGTAAGGGCATTACTGAGGACTATGTCCACCGGCCCAGTCTATTTTGCTCTATCACAGGGAAAAAGATGGGTGACACCATCGACCGAAAATGTCTTATCGACCTCATCCTGTCGGAAGATGGGCTTTTCAAGGACGCACCGCAGGGATGTGGCAGATATGTGGTTTTGAACAAGGCTGACCATACGGACCGAGAAGAAGAAGCAAGGATTGCCATTCAAGAATTGTTACAATTGCATACCGCTATCCATGGCTTCATTATTGCAGCTACAAATAAGAACTGTATTTATGCCCAAGCGTTGGGCCCTACTCCCGGATAACACCCTTCGTTTCTGCCCCCGGGCTTCTTCCCGCTATTCTACGCACTCCTTCTTCTGAACATCGCTGGTCGCCCCTCAAGGTATCCCGGCTTTTACTCCCAAATCGCAGATCCGCCAGACCCTGGAGCCATAACGAAGGCTAGACAATCGTTCATTACAGTGAACTACTTTCAAATCCAATAATCTGTCTTGCATTTTCTCTTGACAATGAATGGATTATTGTTTATTTATTGTAGTAATTAGTTATAAAAAGTATGAATTTTTACAAAAATGAAATATATAATCGTTCATTATAATGAACTGCTATGCGGAGTTTTAGTTCTTGCTCTTTGCAGGCCGAAGATTCTATCCCGGCTTTTCCATCGCTGGGACCTCATCTGAAACCACGTGGAATGAGTGCATGGAGGTAAACGAATGACGAATATCCCAATGACTTGTCCATTTTCAAAGAAGGTGTGTACGGATTGTATCCTTTACCGAGGAAGACATCATTACCTCAGTTCTCTAAAGCCGCGCCCGGGCAATGGAAACGGGTCAAAGAAGCCTGCAGGCTCGCGGCGTCGCTTTCTATCCGATGATTTCGAGCTTTTAGACAAGGCTTCGGAGCCCTGGGCGGGTAAATACGACGAAACAAGGGGGGAGCCGGCGATTCGATTGAAGGTGATCGATGTGGAAAGCAGGGGGACCCGAATGTGCAGCCTTCACGAGGCAAGAACATGGGACTGGACCAATTCGAGAATCTGGAGAATCATTGACGGCCGGCAAATAAGGAGCTTAGAGGGCCTCCTGGATGTCCTATGCCATAAGGCTGAAGAGGGCGCGGAGGAAGCGGAGCTTTATGAGGCACCCCGCTTCTTCTTCCTTGCGGGCGGATAGAAAGGCAGCGCATCCGTGTGAGAGGGGTTCAAGCGATCCAAGAGAAAAGGAGAGAAGCATGATACATGATTTCACGTACCTTAAACCGGGAACACTTCAGGAAGCAATGTCCATGCTCTCCGAGCACGAAGACGAATGCAAGATTATCTGCGGCGGGCAATCTCTGCTCATCGTCATGCGCCAGGGATTGTTGGTGACCGACTACCTGATCGATATTAAAGCACTGAAGGAGTTGAGTTACATCACTTTCGATGAGAAAGAAGGATTTAAAATCGGTGCGACCACAACCCATAGAATGATTGAGACTTCGGAGATGATCAAGAAGAGGTGTCCTGTCCTTGTTGACGTCGAAAGGAGGCTTGCCTCTATTCAGGTCCGCAACTGGGGGACGATCGCAGGGAATCTCGCTCACGGGGATTCGTCGGGAGATCTCGCACCGACACTCATCGCCCTCGATGCAAAGATAAAACTGGCCTCGTCCAAAGGGAGCAGGGTCGTCCCACTCGAGGAATTCTACACCGGTCTTTTTGAGACTGCTTTGAAGAAAGATGAATTGGTGACCGAGGTTCAGATCCCTCCCCTCCGGGCCGGAACAGCCGTGGCCTACAAGAAATTCAACCTCATTGAAAATGACCAGGCAATCGTTGGGGTGGCTGCAGCGGTGACAGTAGACCAGGGTGGCGCCTGCAAAGACGCGCGGGTCGTGCTCAGCAATGCAGGCATCACACCGATTCGTGCAAAGAGTGCTGAGAAGATCCTCATCGGCAAAAAGCGAGCAGGTGCGCTTCTTGTCAAAGCGAGGGACGCTGCTTCCAGTGATGCTGACCCGGTTTCCGACATCCATGCCTCGGAAGAGTACAGACGCCACCTGATCAAGGTATTGACAGAGCGTATGGTAAAGCAGGCATGGGACCAAGCGGTTCATTCATAGTTTGAAGGAGGTTCTATTGACATGCAAAAACAGCTGCTAAAACTGACGGTGAACGGCCAGGAATATGAGCTTTACATAAGCCCCAAGACCCTTCTCGTCGAAGTCATCAGGGACCACATTGGTCTGACCGGAACGAAGAGGGGTTGCGAGACCGTCTCCTGTGGGGTTTGTACGGTGATGATCGATGATATGGCGGTGAAATCCTGCTCCATTCTTGCGGTGCAAGCGGAGGGGAAGCATATCACCACCGTGGAGGGGCTTGAGAAAAATGGAAAACTGGCTCCGATGCAGAAGGCCTTCCTCGACCACGGGTCCTACCAGTGCGGCTTTTGCACGGCGGGCATGCTGATGTCGTGTGAGGCCCTCCTGAAGGAAAACACGGCTCCGACGAAAGAGCAGATCCGGGAAGGTATCGAAGGAAACATCTGCCGCTGCACAGGGTACAACAGCATCGTGCGGGCTGTCGAGGCGGTGGCAAAGGGTAAATACAGGGAGGAGTGATCATGAACAAATATACTGTCATCAATACACACGTTCACAATGTGGATGGAATCGCGAAGGTGACGGGCCGAGCAACCTACACCTTCGACGTGAAACTGCCGGGCATGCTCTACGGCAAGATTCTGAGAAGCCCACACCCTCATGCAAAAATCCTGAATATTGATTACAGCAAAGCCCTGGAGCTTCCCGGCGTGATCGGTGTGGTGACAGGCAAGGACACCCTGGGAGTCAAGCAGGGGATCTGGCGGCGTTTCCAGGATCTCTGCGACGAGCAGATCCTCCCCGTCGACAAGGTGCGCTACATCGGCGAGCCGGTTGCGGCAGTGGCCGCGTTGACCGAGGAGATCGCGGAGACAGGCCCTTGATCTGATCGAGGTCCAATATGAAGTCCTTCCCGGAGTATACGACCCGATGGAGGCCATTAAGAAAGAGGCGCCTGAAATCCATCAAGGCTTCGAGCGTAATATCAACGTGACACGGCATATCGAGTGGGGCGATGTGGAGGAGGCTTTCGAGGAAGCGGAGTACATCCGGGAGGACTGGTTCAAATGCGGTGGCCAGGCGCATATGTGTATGGAGACCCGCGCAGCGGTGTCGAGCTACGCCCCTGACGGAAAACTGACGGTCTATCATTCCACCCAGGCCCCCTATTATATGCAGGGGCTCCTTGCCGGCGTGCTCGGCCTCAAGGAGGGAAACATACGCGTCATCTCTCACTACGTCGGCGGAGGTTTCGGCGGCAAGTTCGAGCTCGACGGCGCCATCTTCTGCAGTGCCGTGCTCTCCATGAAGCTCTTCAGACCGGTCAAGATCGTCTTTACCCGGGAGGAGGATTTCATCGCTACGAAGCGCCGGACCCCAATGTTCTACTACGTGCGGACCGGCGTAAAAAAGGACGGGACCTTCTGCGCCCGGGAAGCCAAAGTGTTTACGAACGGCGGCGCGTACACCGGCATGGGTGCGACCGCCCTTTATCTCACCGGTTTCTTCCATTCCTTCCCATACCGATGGAAGGGCTACCGCTATGACGGCTACAGGGTCTTTACGAACACCCTTCCCTCCACCTCCATGCGCGGTTTTGGCGCCCCTCAGGCCATGTTCTGTTCAGAGCAGCAGATCGAGTGGATCGCCGCTGACTTGGGGCTCGACTCGCTTGAGATGAGACGAAAGAATGCCCATTATACCGGTTACGAGGTTCCGGACCAGGCCACCATCGGAAGCTGCGGCATCAATCAGTGCTTCGACACGATCAAAGAATGGACCAAGAAAAAAGGCAAGTTGCCCGAAAACAGGGCCATCGGTTTTTCCGCAGCGGGTTTTATGTCCGGCGGTATCTTCAACTGGTTCGATACCCCCTATTCCTTCTCCTCGGCCGTGGTCACCATCAATAATGACGGAACCGTGGAATTGCACGTGGGCGCTCAGGATATCGGCCAGGGTTCCAATACCACGCTGGCCATCATCTGCGCGGAGACGCTGGGCGTCAAGGTGGAGGATATCAAGGTCCACTCGGGCGACACGGACCACTGCCCGGCGGATCTGGGTGCGTGGGGCTCCAGACAGACCCTCATGGCGGGCAATGCCGTGAAGATGGCGGCAGAAGACGCAAAGAAACAGCTTCTTGAATTCGCTTACGCCCAGTCGGGATTCAATATCGTATACGACCTCGACATAAAAGATAGACGGGTCCATGCGATTGCCCGGCCGGAAAGGGGTTATGACTACGCGGAACTGGTCAAGAAGGCAATCCGGGCTAAAGACGGCCAAAGGATCGTCGGCAGGGGTTATTACACGCCTCACAGAAAAGGGATGATCTCCCCTGCGTACAGTTATATGCTCCAGGCGCGTGGAGGTGGAAGTGGATAAGGAAACGGGAAAGATCAAGATCGTCGATAGCCTGACGGCTCACGACTGCGGACAGCCCATCAACCACCTCGGTCTCATCGGCCAGCTCGAGGGCGCCTTCTCCATGGCTGCAGGTTACGGCTACCTTGAGTACATGCCCTATGAAGACGGGAAGCTGATGAATCCGAACCTGGTGGACTATAAAGTCATCCGGTCTACAGAGATGCCCGAGGTGCCCGTCGCAGAAATCGACACGTACGAGCCGGAAGGGCCGTACGGCGCGAAGGAAGCCGGCGAAGGCCTGACGAACCCGACTGCTGCCGCCATTGGCAACGCCATTTTTCACGCTTTGGGTGTGCAAATGAAGGAATGTCCGATAAGGCCTGAGATGATCGTCAACGCCCTGAAGGAAAAGGAAGCAAAGAAAAGGATAGTAGAGCAAGGAGGGATAGCATGAGCGAGCCAGTCAAGTGTCCTGTATGCGGCAAAAAGGCAAAGACAGGGAGTGCCATCGATTGCGCCAGGCATATGTTCGGAGTCGGAGATAAACCCCATCGGGCCTGGGTTGAAGCCCAGGGTCTGTCATTCATCGATCTGTTGATTGAACAGGCGACCACGCCGGGAAATAAGAGCTATGTCACCCTGGCTGAGTTCATTGAAAAGGCGCAAGGAAAACAAGCGCAGGAAAACACTTGAGGAGAATTCATTTCAAGAACGGGAGGTTTTCATGATTATTGAGGGAGGTTTTACATTAAAGGCGCCGATTGAAAAGCTCTTTGATTTCGTGCTCAAGCCGGAGACGATCATGACATGCCTGCCCGGCGCTGAATCGGTGAAATTGCTCAATGAGACCACCTACGAGTGTGTGGTGAAACAGAAAGTGGGGCCCATATCGGCAAAACTAAAGTTTGTCAACAGGCTGACCAAGGTCGAGAGACCAACCCATGTCGAGGTCGAAGGGCGAAGGCGAGGATGTGACCAAACTTGGTCATTTCAAGCAGAAGACCCAGGTGGACTTGAAAGAAGTATCGCCGGGCGAGGTCGAGGTCAAATATAAGTCGGATGTAAGCATCGTCGGAAAGCTGGCCATGTTCGGCGACCGGATCATGAGGTCCAAGGCCAAGCAGGTCGAAGAAGAGTTTACAAAGAACTTGCAGGAAAAGCTTCGAGATGTGGTTTAGATCAAATCATCACTTCCCCATGGATTTACCGGCCGAATTCTTTTCATCGAGAGGTCCCTCCAATGCGACTGGAGAGAGCGTTCGATATCCATTCCTTGGGCTCCGAAGTCTGATGAAGCTCTATCATGAAGTGAATTCACTGATCATCAGGGATACGGATTGAGATTGTCCCCGGCTCAAAGAGCCGATCAAACGGAAGAAAGCATCCGGCTGCGACGATTGGTCTTCCGCTTGGGATCCCCACGATTCAGTTTGCCGACTCTCTGAACAGAAACAACCGAATTGAAGCCATCGCCCACGAATTCGTTCATTTACTTTTGGTATACCGGTATGGACTGGGGGTCATTGGCCGGAAAATTCCTCGCTACGGAAACAGTGACGATGTCTTTCGTTATTTCATGAGTATGGGCGGAGACTGGGAATACCTGCTCGGCCAGCTCGGCAACACCGTCCATCATTTAATCCTAATCGATTATCTCAAGGAAAAATATGGAATCGACAGTCGTCTTCATCTGTACCTACTGAATCATAATTTCAGTCTCCTCTTTAAAGATGGTCGCCAGGATAGAGAGTCATTGTATGCCACAGGGGTCATTGCCTTCGAGTATGAGAAACTGATCGGAAACGTGGATCGATTCGTCGACCTTGATCATCAAACAGAATACTTCAGGAACTCCTATCAATCGGCACAAAAACACTTTGGAAAATACAGCTTTCAATCCATCCCAACTCCCTCCTCTTATCAAGAGGATATCCTATCCTTCTTAGAAGACCTGGGCTATGAAAAACAGAATTTCTTGTTTTTCCCTAAATCTGGGGTGTAGCTTTATGGTCCAACCCGAGCTTCATTCATCTTCATGACCCCGTTTTTTCTTCCTTGACACACAAACGACAAAGGTCTTATCGTGAAATGAACGGGCTAGAAGATGCGAATTTACATTGGTTTTGATGATACGGATACCGTTGACTCTGATCGGGGCACGGGGAGGCTGGCCCGCTGGTTTGAAGATGAATTACCCAAGTCATGCCGGTTGTGGGGCGTGGTCCGGCAGCAACTCTTGCTGGATGACTCTATTCCTTACACCACGCACAATAGTTCAGCCTGTGCGATTCTTGAGTGTTCCAGTTCTCTCTCGATGGATGATTTAATTTCGAGAGCGGTTTATCACATCGAGCGTCACTTCATACAGGGGAGCGACCCGGGGCTATGCATCGCTTCGGAGGATAATCCTGCCTTGTCAGGATTAATCGACTTTGGCCGGGCATGTACGTCGAGAGTGGTCACGCAGAAAGAAGCCCTTGAGGCTGCCGTGGGTTCCCATCTTTCTGGCCATGGAGGATCGAACGATGGTATAATAGGCGCCGCTGCTGGAGTAGGTTTGACTGCTCATGGGTGGGGTGGCAGGTTTATTGAGTTTGGAAGATTGCGGGATTTTCCTGAGAGGGTTCGAGTCTCTGACCTGGAGCGATCCGGCATCGCCGTTGTTTCAATCGACCGAGATGCACGGATCCCAGCTTTCGAAGACGCCGTCGATACGAAAGGTTGGTTGCGCCCGCGCCTCTGGGGAGGAAGGCCTGTCTTGCCGGTGATTCCCGGAGCCGGGAACCTCTGGGAAACAGTGGAAGAAAGAAAAAGGAGAAAGCGCGAAAAGGGAGGGGCATAACATGGCAGGAAAGATTTTCTACAGGGAAAGGATCAAGGTTGGTAAAGGAGAAAAAAAGCCACGCTTCATGCTGGTTGCGGTCGCGGATATGAACGTGAAGATCTACGGCCAGCACGTGCGCAAAAGCGAACTCGAACAGATCGCGGAGGCCACGGGCGCTGAACTGATTTTGCTCAAGAGTGGGGGCGGCAAATACAAAGAAGAAGTGGAAGTCGGAGAGTAAGGGTTCCATGCGCGCTTGCGGGGACGTTCTGATGATCTCAGGAGCGTGAATAAAGGAGAATCTGAATGGCATTGGTACGGGAACGAGACGGGAAGCGTTTGCACGTCAAGAGCAGACTGATGGGGGAGAGCCTGGTCAGCAAGTCCTTTATTGAAGGGCTTGAAGTGGCTCCCCAGCAGCGCCTCTTTCCGGATGTCAATATCCTCAAAATTGGAGGGCAATCGATCTGTGACCGCGGCGCCAGGGCGGTCCCAGCCATCATCAAAGAAATCGTTGCCAATAAAGAGAAACATAAAATGCTGATCACCACGGGCGGGGGGACGCGCAGCCGCCACATCTACACCATCGGCCTTGAACTGGGTATGCCCACGGGAATCATCGCTAAATTTGGCAGCTCCATCTCAGAGCAGAATGCCCTGCTGATCAGTATGCTTCTCTCCCCCTGGGGAGGAATCAAGATCGGCCACGACGAGATCGTTAAGCTCTCGACTTACTTCTCTCAAAGTTGTATTCCCGTCATGCACGGGATGCCTCCGTATGACTATTTTGCAATTCCTCCGGCCGCCGGGCGAATTCCGATTCATCGAACGGATGTGGGCACATTGATCCTGGCCGACCTGATTGGTGCCCGGAGCTGTATCTTTATCAAAGATGAAAAAGGACTTTACTCCGACGATCCCAAGAAGAATCCGGATGCGGAATTCATCGAGAAGATTGAAGTCAAGCAACTCGTGCAGAGGGATCTGGATGATTTAATCATCGAGCGTCCCTGTCTTGAGATCCTCCAGAACAGCCAGGTCATTCATCAAATTCAGATCATCAACGGGATGGAGGAAGGAAATATCACCAGGGCCCTCAAGGGTGAACCTATTGGCACCCTCATTTACAAGAAATGAGTCTTCATTTTTTTCATCTTCACAAACTCACTCCATCCAATAGCCCGATTCGTTTCTAACCATCGTGAAAACAGGGTCCCCGTGCGAAAAATTGACCTCCACTGATACCGATTAAAAGTGAGTTTTTCGTAATAAATTGTAACTATTTGTAAACATTTTCGTTGACAACTATTTCCATCTCCTTTAATATTTCTTAATGGATCGGAGGAACCCATGGCAGAAGAAATGATGAGTACTAAAGAAGTGGCGAAGTATCTGGGAATCCATGAAAAGCAGGTGTATGCATTGATCAAGTCCAAAAAAATTCCGTCCACCCGGGTAACCGGGAAGTGGGTCTTTCCAAGGAAATTGATTGACGAATGGATCGAATCGAATGCCAAACCGGGACTGGGACAGGCCAGACAGAAAACCAAACGCATTGAGGGAGGGCTTTTAGCCTCGGGCAGCAATGACCCCATTCTGGACATGCTTCAGACTTTCATGAGAAAATCCTATCCTGAGTTCTATATCTTCTCTGCGAATACGGGAAGCACGGATGGTCTCAAAGCCCTCAACATGGGCTATACCGATATCGCCTGGTCTCACCTGTTCGATCCGAAGAGCGGCGAATACAATATCCCCTTCCTTTCCAACTACCTCCCTAATGTGAAACCTGTGGTGGTCAACCTCTTCCATCGGGATCTCGGATTTATCGTTGCCCCCAAAAATCCTCTTCATCTCCGAGGATTTGAAGACCTGGCCCAAAAAGGCGTCAGACTGATCAACAGGCAGAAAGGCTCCGGAACGAGAGTCCTTCTGGATCACCACCTCAAACGATTGCAGATTTCATCTTCGAAGATCGACGGCTATGGGAGGGAAGTTTATACCCATTTTGAAGTGGGTCTTTCGGTCCTCTCAAAAGAAGCCGATGTGGGAATTGCAACCATCGCTGTTTCTAAACTCCTCGGCCTTCCTTTTATTCCCATCACCCAGGAAAACTTTGATATGATCCTCGACCAATCCACCTTTTTCGAGAAGGGAATTCAGGCTTTCATTGAAATCCTCATCTCCCAGGAATTTCGAAACAGGGTTGAGAAATTGGGAAGCTATGACTTCAAAAACTCAGGGAAGATCCTTTATTCAAAAAATTGATTCAAGGAGGGGAATGATGGAAAGGGTAAACAAGAAGCGGTGGATCAGTATCGGATTAATACTTTCATTCTGTTTCATATTGTCGTGTGCGGGGTTAAGCAAGCCTCAAACAAGTAAGTTTATCTTGTTATCAAGCACGATCGGCCCTATCGATGCTGGAATTGTCGGTGCGCTGGAAGATGCATTTGAAAAAGAAACCGGCATACGGGTTCGCCACGTGGGCGCAGGGACAGGAGCAGCCTTGGAGATTGCACAAAAGGGGAATGTAGATCTTGTCTTGGTCCATGCGAAATCCCTTGAAGAGAAGTTTGTGAAGGAAGGCTTTGGGACCGAAAGAATCGATTTAATGTATAACGATTTTGTTATTGTCGGTCCTTCCAATGACCCAGCAGGAATCAAAGGGATGAAACAGGCTACGGAGGCCCTTAAAGTCATTTCGCAGAAGGGTGTTGTCTTCATCAGCCGCGGTGACAAGTCAGGAACCCATGTAGCAGAAATGGAGCTATGGGGGAAGGCAGGGATGAAGCCCTCGGGTTCTTGGTATGTGATTTACGAAAAAGGGGCCACTGGAAATGTTCCAACGCTTCGATACACGGATGAGAAGAGCGCTTATACCGTCATTGACCGTGCTACTTACCTTACCCTGAAAACTCAGATTAAACTTGCCGTTCTGGTGGAGAAGGATGAGGCTCTATTAAATTACATGACGCTTATTCCAGTAAATCCCCAGAAATTTCCGAAAGCCAATTATGAAGATGCGATGGTTTTTGTAAAATGGTTGACTTCACCTAAAAAAGGGCAACGAATTATTAAAGATTTCGGCAAAGACAAATATGGAAGCCCACTCTTTTTCCCAAATTCAAAGGAGTGGAGAATGGCTGAGGGTATAAAACAATAATCTGATTTCAATAAGGAGGAAAGAACATGAAACGGATGACAGGAACCAAGATCATTTTATGGGTGCTCGTTTCCTTATTTATTTTGATGGGATCGTCCATGGCTTTTGCCCAGACCAAAACGGTTATTTTGGCCACTACCACCAGCACCCAGGACTCCGGGCTTCTTGATGTCTTAATCCCAATCTTTGAGAAGAATACGGGTTATTTTGTTAAGACCATCGCAGTGGGTTCCGGTCAAGCCATGGCCATGGGACAAAAGGGAGAGGCGGATGTGCTTCTGGTCCATTCTCCAGCCGCGGAAAAAACATTTGTGTCCGAAGGCTATGGAATCAATCGAAAGCTCGTCATGCATAACGACTACATCATTGCTGGGCCACCTGAAGACTCAGCCAAAATTAAAGGAATAAAGTTAGCATCAGAGGCATTTAAGAAAATTGCTTCAACCAACGCTCTTTTTCTGTCGAGAGCTGATAAATCGGGCACCAATGCAAAAGAAATGGATATTTGGAAAGCTACAGGGATAAAACCCGAAGGAGAAAAGTGGTATCAACAGACTGGGCTTGGGATGGGTCAAACTTTGAACGTGACCGCTGAGAAGAAGGGTTATACGCTTGCCGACCGCGGAACCTATCTGGCATTAAAGAAAAATCTCGGGCTGGACATTCTTGTGGAAGGGGATGCCATCCTTTTGAACATCTACCATGTCATCGAGGTAAATCCTGCGAAATGGCCAAAGGTCAATAGCCCAGGAGCAAAGGCCTTCGCTGATTTCATGGTCGCCAAGGAAACCCAGGCCATCATCAAAACTTTCGGAGTCGATAAATTCGGATCTCCTCTTTTCTTCCCCGACGCTGGCAAGAAAGAAGAAGAACTGGGGAAATAAGCGATTTCTTCCCCTCCCCCTCGACGGGGGAGGGTGAGGGCGGGAGTGAACAAAAAGAATTTGTTCCCCCTCACCTTAATCCTCTCCCGTCAAGGGAGAGGAGATTTTATTGTTTGATATTTTGGAGTAAAAGATGGATCTCATCCTTGAAGGTATTAAAAAGGCGTTTTGGCTGTTGATTACCTTCGATCCTGAGGTCATGGGGATCACCCTTCTATCACTGGAGGTCTCCGGCATAGCCACCCTCATCAGCCTTTTCATCGGGATATCCGTTGGAGTCACGGTTGCCCTCTCCAGGTTTTTCGGAAAAAGGATTGTGGTCAGCCTGATCAATACCGGCATGGGACTTCCTCCGGTGGTCGTCGGCCTTTTCGTCACGATCTTCTTGTGGAGGAATGGCCCTCTCGGTTTTTTCGGGATCCTCTATACGCCTGCGGCAATGATTATTGCCCAGACCGTCATTGCCACCCCGATTGTGATGGGGATTACCCTGGCTGCCATTCAGCAACTTCCGCAAAAACTTCGCCTCCAGATTCTTGGCTCTCGGAGCCACCCGTTTGCAGATGGTCTGGATCCTGATTAAGGAAGCCAGACTCCCTCTCCTGGCTGCAGTGATGGCAGGGTTCGGAGGGGTCATCTCAGAGGTTGGGTGCTTCCATCATGGTAGGCGGCAACATCAAAGGTTATTCCCGGGTTCTGACCACGGCAACCGTAATGGAAACGAGTCGCGGGAATTTCGATATCGCGATTGCCCTGGGTATTATTCTTCTATTGCTTGCCTATTTCATCAATTTAATCCTGACTCACATTCAGCAGAGAGAAAGACCGAGATAATGCATTGCGGATTTCGGAATGCGGATTGCGGATTGGGAGGACATGAAGCATGACCCAGGATGCACGAAACAGAAAGCGTAGGCAGTAGGCAGAAAGAAAAGACGGACGGCAAACAGCTCATGGCCTTAAGAAAACCCCTATGATAAGAAAGCAATGACGACGGAATCGACTCCCATTCTGGAAGCGAAAAATCTTGAAGTGAAAAGAGGAGGAACGCTCGTCCTTCGTGTTCCATCCCTTTCCCTTCGAAAAGGGGAGATTCTTTCCCTGATCGGGCCGAATGGAGCGGGGAAGACCACGTTGCTGCAAACCTTATCTTATTTACTGAAACCCTTTCAGGGTGAAATCTTCTTTAGAGAAAAGAAAGTCGAGACGAATCATTCCGTTTTGGAATACCGGAGGAAACTGGCCATGGTTTTCCAGGAACCTCTCCTCTTCGATACAACGGTCTTTAACAACGTTGCATCCGGTTTAAGAATTCGCGGAACGGAGAAAAGTCGAAATTCATTCGAGAGTGACGGAGCAGTTGGAGCGGTTTGGAATCAAGCATCTCAGCACGCGCTCTGCGAGAACTCTTTCAGGAGGGGAGGCACAAAGGACCAGCCTTGCACGGGCCTTTGCCCTTCAACCCGAAATCCTTCTTCTGGATGAACCTTTTGCTTCGCTCGACCCCCCCACCCGTGATTCTTTGATCGAAGACCTGGAATCTATCCTTCAACAGACCCGAACGACAGCCATCTTTGCTACTCACGATCGCCTGGAAGCCTTAAGACTTTCAAATCGAATTGCGGTGATGAACGGGGGAAGCATTCTCCAGATCGGTTCTCCTGAGGAGGTGATGAATCATCCGGCGAACGAGTTTGTGGCTTCTTTTGTGGGGGTCGAGACCATCCTGTCCGGCAAGGTGATTAAAAAGGATGGAGGAACTTTTGTAGCCTCTGTTTCAGGTCAGGAGATTGAAGCCGTGGGCGATGCCCATTTGGGGGAAGCGGTCGTCCTCTGTGTCCGGCCAGAAAATGTGACCCTTTTGACCCGTGCCTCCCAAGAGGGAACAAGCGCCAGAAATATATTTCCAGGAAGAATTGTAAAGATCATCTCCTTGGGCCTGTATCAAAAAGTCCATCTTGATTGTGGTTTTCCGCTCGTGGCCTATGTGACGAATCATTCTTTGGAAGAGCTGTCGTTGACAGAAGGAAAAGAAGTGAAAGCCTCCTTTAAGGCGACCGCTGTTACGGTGATGAGAAAAGGAGAATAATCCGAAACACGATTTATGGTCGTGGGGAAAAAAAGGCAAACCCATTTAGGCCTGTCTTTAAGGAATCTTCTTTTAAAGGGGCGTCTTAGGCCGCTTTTCTTAGAAGCCTTGCGAAGTTGATCCGCCCCCTTGTTGCTGCAATCATTCTTCATGACAATGTCCGCCGGATTTACGTCCCTACCGCAGTAGGCCGTGTTCATGCCGTCTCTCACTGCGATGACAGCTCCTTCCAGGTTCAGCCCGGCATAGAGGCCCTTCGCCTTTGCAAAGGTGAGAAAATCGGCGGTCACGCTCGGAATATCCGCCTGCGCCTTGGCTCCCGCTCCTATCGGCCCCAATGCCACCGAAGCATCCGCGCCTAATTTAAAGGAGGATGAAAGCAGTGAATCGACAGCCTTCTGGGCTCATTGCGAGCATGATCACCTCTGCCGCCTCTCCTCCGATCTGAAGGCCAAAGGTCACCGAACCAAGTGTGTAAAAGGCAGGCTCACTCCAGTCTCCTGTTTTCTCATCTCTTGCCAAAAAAACACCGGTTCCGCCCGAGGCGCCAAATATGAAGCCTCCTTTGATGACCTGCGGAAAGATCAACACGCCCTCGGCATGTATTGAGGCTTGTCGTGGAGCCATACGTAATTCGGGTCCCGCATGAAATCGTCCAAGGTGATCCGTGCCCTGTCGACTAACCCTTGAACCCGATCTCCGTCCGCTGCTCCAGCAGGTGTAAAGGATGCAAAGAATGTCCCCATCGCTAAAATAGCCAACACAATCATTCCTGCATTTACATGTCGTCGTTTCTTATCTTCCATTTTTCTGTCCTCCTTTTCATCAAGATCACTTCAATAAAAATATGGGCATTGGGAAGAAAAAAAACGAGTCGGAAAATGGACTTCATTTAGGGCGAAGTCATTTTCAAAGTTATTTTCAATGGTTACAGCTACTACCGAAGAAATATCCTAAAGATTAGAAACCGAAAGCCGGGGGATGAAGAGACGTTATCCGCCGGGAAGAACCGAGGTATTCCTGCGGAAGAACAAGCCGTAAATGACCGCTGAGACACTTGAAAGGGGAAGAGGGTTCGCTTGGAGCCGAAGATT
>CAVPSJ010000019.1:0-145497 GCA_963708295.1 uncultured delta proteobacterium
ATCGAACCCGTGGGCGGGACAGTATCGAATCCCCCAACGACTTCATAGACTCCCATGTCCGCAATGGCACCGCCGTCCCCGCTGCCGTCCATGATTCTCGGCTGACCGTCCATGTCCACGGGGGGAAGACCCGGGGCCGCGTTATTTCCTCGATCAATGGCTGGGGAACCCGACTGTAGATGAAGGTCCCAGCCGTTCGGATCAGTTCCCAAGATATTGACGAACAGAGGATCTTGCCCGATGTTACCGTCTACGCCCGGATATCCGCTCTGGTCGATGTCTGAATAGTGATAATTGGTAAGGCAGTAGCCACCCCAGCCGCCGAGGGCTGTCCCTGTTTCTTTGTACTGCGGAGCAGTATCGCCCCACAGGATCGTATTCGTCACCCTGAGCTTATTGCAATCGATCATCCCGGACTGGTCAGAAATCCCCCCGCCGGAAACAGTGGCACTGTTCTTATAGAAGGTGCAGTTGGCAATCGTGGTGATGCTCCCATCGACTCCGTAAAATCCACCCCCGGTTCCTGAACTATTGCCTGCAAAGATCGAGTTTGTGATGGCGATCGTCCCGTTGCTGTACATTCCACCGCCATAATACGCCGCCGTATTCCCTAAGAACTTGCTGCTGCTGATGGTATGTGTCCCTGTGCCCAAGTTATAGATGGCTCCTCCGGAACCGTATCCGACAACGGTCGCTGCGGAGTTTCCTGTGAACGTGCAGTTCGTAATCATGGAAGATGCGTTTTCATTATAGATTGCCCCTCCGTTTTGATCGGTCGTATGATTTCCGGAGAAAGTGCTATTGGTCAGGACGAGTGATCCGGTATCATAAATGGCGCCTCCCCAATTTTTTGCCGAGTTATTGGTAAAGGTGCAATTATTGACGGTCAGCGAAACTGCAGAGATGGCGCCGCCCCCGGACTCGGCGTGATTGTTCGAAAATGTGGAGTAGGTAACCGTGGCGGTGTTTCCGGAAAGCCCTCCTCCGTACCAATAAGCTGAGTTGCCCGTGAATGTGCAATGGTCGATCGTCGCCACAGAAGAGCCAGCATTGGCAAGTCCCCCCATGGCCTCGATTCCTCCCGCGTTTCCATTCGCATTAAATATGCAGTTGGTCACTGAAAGAGGGGAATTCACGCCGTAAATCCCGGCTACTCTCGCTCTCGTTATGGTAAAGCCCCTGATGGTAACACTCGCGTTGTTGATATATAAACCATAATCGGCTGCGTCATGGCCATCGATCACCGTCAGACCATCATACCCGCCGGCGATGGACACAGCCTTGCTGATCATGGCACCCCCATAGGTGCCTGTCTTGACATAAATTTCGTTCCCATTGGCGGCTGCATTTGCCGCCTCCTGAATCGTTTGAAAGGCCTGCTCCCAGCTCGTTCCGTCCCCCGACGCGGATATGGATCCATCGACGAACCATGCCCCAAGGACCTGGCTGGGATCGTATTCGTGGGCGCCCATGTCGACCGTGGCCGTGCTGTCTCCGTTCCCGTCGATGATTCTGTCATTCCCGAAATAATCCGTAAGAGGGAGGTAAGGGAAGGGGCTGTTGTTTCCAGTGTCGATGCAGGGAGAACCCGGAAGCAGGAAGAGCTTTCCGGACCCTGCCAATAGGGGATCCTGCCGAATGTTCCCGTTACTTCCGGCGAACCCATCCTGGTCTATGTTGGAGTAATAAACATTGACCGATCCACCGACTTGTTCATCCTCGGCGAAATAGGACGAATTCCCCCAGAGGATGGAGTTGGTGATCGTGGTAACGACTCCGGGGCTGCTGTAGACAGCGCCACCATGTCCCCAATCGCCACCCAGGCCCTCTCCGGCCCAGTTATTGGTGAAGGAACAGTTTGTAATAAAAGGCATGCCGCTATACGTAAAAATCGCGCCCCCCCACCCGTACGTGCGGTTTCCCTGGAACGAACAGTTGATGATGTACGGAGAAGAGTAATAATTCGCAATGGCGCCTCCAGCATTTTCGCCGAGGTTGTTTTTGAAGACACAGTTGATGACGACCGGGACCAGATCCACGCAAGAATCAAAATATATTGCGCCCCCCCTGTTGTCGTTGGACATCCAGTAAGGGCCGGTTATTCCTCCCGTGATCGTAAACCCGTCTATCCTTGGAGCGCCGTAATAGACATAAAAACAGCGGTGTAGATTCTGACCGTCGATGACGGTCGTATTGTCTTTTAAATCCCTCTGGCTCAGGTCGGTCTCCCCGCCGGCAAACCCTCCGTATATTTTGATCATCTTCATGTTCAGGTTGAGGGTGGATGAAAGGGGATAGACTCCCTTTTTTACCCAGATCTCATCGCTTAATACGGCCCATGGGACCGCTTCATTGATGGTCTTAAAAGCAGTATGCCAGCTGGTTCCGTCTCCCGAAGAGCCAACCGTCCCGTCTACATACCAGACCGCGGCTTGAGCCGCTGAAGTGATCAGGAAGAAAGAGAAGATAAGACAGATCATCCATAACACGGTTTTTTTCATGATAGCCCCCTTCAGCTTTAAGTTGTTGTGATTATCCGCCCAATCTTAGAATACTCTTTTTTTCTGTTTGCAACCCCTGTGCCATGGAACCTAAATCATTGAACAACATACACCATTGAACATCATTTTACAGAAAGGTCTCAGATAGCCTAATAAATGGATGTTTCTTGGAAAAGAGATAAGGAAGGAGATGGGGGAGAGGGTCCTAGAGAAGGTTGAAGGAATGGTTTTCTTCAACCTCTTCAACCAATCGTGCGGTTGAAATCAACCGATTTCAGATTTCATGGAGCATCATGCGGTAACGCAAATGGCTTCGGCTGATTCCGAGGAGGCGGGCTGCGCGACTTTTGTTGCCGCCGCTTACCTGAAGTGCTTTTTGAATCAGTTCTTTCTCAGCTTGGGCGAGAGTGGGAATATTATTGGGAGCGATGATCTCAAGTTGAGCATCTTCGGCCTCCGATTCTTCGCTGATGAGCAGGTGCGAAGGGAAGGCTTCCAGGCCAATCATTCCGCCTCGATTCATCAGAACGGCCGAGCGGAGGACGTTCATCACCTCCCGCACATTTCCCGGCCAGTGATAATCCAAAAGAAAATCCAGGGCTCGCGGTTCAAACTTGATATCCGGATGTCCCATCTCATTTCCGAAGACTCGAAGGTAATGATCCAGGAGAATTCGAATGTCCTCCCTGCGTTCTCTCAAGGCAGGAATAAGAATAGGAAAGGCCATCAACCGATGAAAAAGATCCTGCCGGAATTTTTCTTTCATCACCATTTCCTCAAGGGGACGATTGCTGGCCGCAAGTATTCGGCAATTCACCTCCACGGTGCTGGATCCTCCGAGGGGATAGAATCTCTTCTCTTCGATCGCTTGGAGGAATTTGGCCTGAAGGGATGCATCCAACTCACCGACTTCGTCCAGGAAAAGGGTTCCCCCATGAGCCATCTGAAACCTGCCCTTGTGACGATGGCTCGCTCCTGAAAAAGCTCCTTTCTCATAACCGAAAAGCTCACTCTCCAGTAGCGATGCCGGAATGGCGGCACAATTCACCTTCACAAAGGGGCCGTCTTTGTGCATGCTCAACCTATGGATGTGACGGGCCAACAAGTCTTTTCCGGTGCCTGTTTCTCCAAGAATGAGGACGGTGAGATCGGTCGGAGCGACCTTCACCGTGCGCTCCATCAGGGCTTTGACGGAGTTCGTTTCACCCAGGAAAGGAGTTTCGCCTAGGCTTTCCCTGAGGAGTTGCCTCAAGTTGTGATTCTCCTCGGATAAGACCCTCACTTTCAACGCATTCCGGACGGTGGCAAGGATCGTATCTTCTTGAAATGGTTTGGTGAGATAGTCGAAGGCCCCTTCCCGAACCATCTCAACGGCAGAAGGGATGGTCCCGAAAGCGGTCAGCACAATGAAGGGGATTTCCGGAGCCACGACATTTCTGTGGCGCAACAGGTCCACCCCGCCATACGGAGACATGAACAGGTCGGAGATAATGACGTCGATCTCTTGCTCGTCTATGAGCCGAGCCGCTTGCTGTCCGTTCGTTGTCGTTACCACCTCATGGTTTTCATGCCGGAGCATGAGGTCGAGGATCTGACAATACCGGAGTTCATCATCCACAACAAGGATGCGAGACATGAACGGAAACTCTCCCTTCTTAAATGGACGGGATACGATCCTTCCCCGTCTGCCACAGTGGAAAATACAAAGCAACTTCCGTGCCATGTTGGAGCAAGGATTTGATTCGAACCGATCCCCCATGACTCTCCATCACCTTTTTGACCAAAGAAAGACCCAGTCCTAAGCCTGAATCCTTTGTCGTAAAGAAACGATCGAAAACTTTTTCAAGATGTTCCCGGGGAATTCCTTTGCCCGTGTCTTTGATGGAGACCCAGGCCTGTTTTATCTCACGATTCACCCCGGTCGAAATCGAATAATTCTCCCCCCTGAGGCATCGCCTCCTCTGCATTCGTGAAGATATTCAAAAGCACATGATAGATCTGGCGCGAATCGAGAGAAACCTTGCCACACGCCTCATCCAGTTGAAATTGAACGGATACGGAAACCGCGCTCTTTCTTCTCGATTCCCACAAAAAGGCCGCAGACTGGACCAGATTATTGAAATCAGTATCCGATTTTGAAGGGGGGGCCATCCGGGCAAACTGCAGGAATTCATCAACTGTTTTAGCTAGACGATCGGTCTCTTCAAGAATGAAGCTGGTAACTTTGTCTCTCTCTGATGGATCTTTTGTCTTTGATAAGATTTCCGCGGACCCTCTTACGATCCCGAGGGGATTCCTAATCTCATGAGCCAGGATCGCAGCCCCTTCCCCCAAATCAGCCATTCGCTCCGCCTGCATCAAACGGTGGGACAAATCCACCAAAGATCGATTTGTCTTTTGAAGTCCTTCCATCAAGCGGGCATTCCCCAACGTGTGGGCTGTTTGTGTGGCGAGGGTGCTGATGACTCGGATCTCGTCCTTGCTCAACAGCCGATTCCTGGTCTTATCGCCCAGTAAATAAAAACCCCACAGTTCGTCCCCGCTCTTCAGGGGCAAGACAATACTGATGCCGCGGGCGTTGAGAAAGCTTAGAGGGCCTGAGTCAGAAGGGAGTCCCCCATCATGCAACGTATCCCAAAAAAGGGGGAGAGGTTTCCTTGACAGGAGGTCGAGGTTTAAAGTCATCTCTTTTTCCATATCCATCCATCCCGCATCGCTTTCTCGCAACTCCCAACCTTTTCCGAACTGAGATCTCAGGATCAACGCCGCTTTATGAACCGATATCCTTTCGGGGAGTTCCCTGACGAGAAATTGGGATATTTCTTCAAGGGTGGAAGCACGGCTGAGCTTCGTGCTTCCGTCCATCAGAAGCAGGGGGAGTCCCAATCTCTCCGGAAACAGAGCCCGGTCGAGCCCGCTTTTGGACTGAATTCTTCAGAGGGTTAAAGATCAAGGCAGCACCCAGAAGGATCAACAATTCAGGCCGAAACCACGAATCGCCTCCGGAAGGTACCGCTATTTTCTGGTGCAAAATACCCAAAATCAGGAAATAAGGGGTAACCAAGAGTCCGGCAGAAACTCCGTAAACAATACTGCCATGGATCACTTGGTCGACGTCCATGAGTCGGTATCTGTAAAAAGCGAAGAGGTAAGAGAAAATGATGAAAGGGAAGAAGATCAGGCTCAGGCCATAGCTGATCAAAGGATTTCCGATGAAGGCTCTAGGAAGAGCGTAGAGAAGGATGTAGGGTGACATTCCGAGAGTGTGGCCCCAGAGAAGCCATTTGAGCTGGTTTTTTAGCACCGGGTCACTTGTTGTCCTGTAAGCTTGGATGAGGATACTGAAGGTGAACAGGGAGATGATACCGGCGATCAAATAAAGAGTTCGATAGGAAATCTCGACTCCCGCGAGGGGAGTCCCCCAAAGGGTTGAGATGGCAATCGATGCTACAACCGGGGGAAGCAAGTAGATCGCCCAAGGGGTCCATTTCGGAAGTTGCAAATGGTTACGTTTTTGAAGAAAGATCAAAATGAGATAGAACCAGGAAGAAAAGATGACGCAGACGGTGCCGAGTCTGACAGCAAGGATAACCGGAAGCCGGGGGCTGATTTCCAGAAAAAGATGTTTCCCGGTGTGGTTATAGATGCTCAACGAGGTGGTAAAAAGAAGGATGGAGAGGATATGCACTCGCGCCTGTTTAGGATAGTGAAAAAGAAGATAGGTTCCGCAAAAGAGGATAAAAGAGGCGAGGAACCAAAGGCCGAAAGTTGTTTGAAGGAGATCTTTTATGGAGGCCCGGCGTGGGAGTATGAAAATAGTCTCAGAAAGACTCCCCTGATTGAGGATTTTTAATTCCACGGGCTTTTGGGTCGACCACAAGGGGTCCTTTGGGGAGATTCGAAGAAAGGATCGCAGCCACTCTCCCACAGGAATTCCTTCCAATGAAGTAATATAAGTTCCCCTCATTAATGGCTTTGAGCTTTTTACGTCGGCGACGGCTTGAATATAGTATCCTTCCGAGCGGAGTTCTCCGTAAATGCCGGTGTAGGGGGACTTCAGGAAGAGAATCAGCCTGTCTATTCCGTAAAGGGCGACCAGAGCAGTGACCAGCAGAAGGATGATCTGAGTTTTTGACAGAGGGTGGTCTTTTTGATTCATATGAAAGGGAACCAGTGCCTTGGCTTTATTTCTATCAGAAATGGAACGGAGGGTCAATCCTTGCATATAGGCAATTTCCGACCCATGAAATTATGGCGTAGGCCTTTGTAAAACTGGGTAAATTAGGTCTTAAGCCCGAAGCCCCGTTTGACAACCCCGGATGTCAAACTTAAAATAGAGGAATTGGAACAAGGTCGTCCGAAGGAGGTAGCTTAAATGAAATTCAAAGGAATAGCAGTGTTGGCAGTTCTAATTTTTGTAAGCCTGGGAAGAGCTGAGGGAAACTTGACCTTGAAGGACCAAAAGGACAGGATCAGCTACAGTTACGGAGTCGATACCGCCACAAAGCTGAAGAATATTTCCGCCGGCGTGGATTTGGATCTTTTCATCAAGGGAGTCAAGGACGGACTTTCGGGGGCGAAGCTTCTGATGACAGACCAGGAGATTCGTGACACGTTAGCGGCCGTCCAGAAAGAAATAACAGCCAAGTCGGAGGAAGAGAAGAAGGCGCTTGCTGAAAAAAACAAGAAAGAAGGGGCAGCGTTCCTTACCGAGAACAAGAAAAAAGAAGGAGTGATTACCCTGCCCAGCGGATTGCAGTATAAGGTGCTCAAAGAGGGGGTGGGGAAAACACCCGCCGATACGGATTGGGCTAAAATCTATTTTCGCGGGACCCTCGTCGATGGGACCGTGTTTGAAGATACCTACAAGAGCTTCGGCCAGCCAGTAGCTTTTGCGGTCAAAGGGTTGATCCCGGGTTGGGCAGAGGCGTTAAAGCTCATGAAGGAGGGTGCGAAGTGGCAGCTCTTTATTCCTTCAGATCTCGCTTTCGGTGAACGCGGTGCAGGAACTCTCATCGGTCCCAATGCCACCCTGATCATTGAGGTGGAGCTGGTCTCGGTTCAGGAAAAAAGGACGGGACCTTAGTTAGGTTAAACCAACATTCATGCCGAGCGGGATATCATTCGGATCTCCACCCCAACCTACACCATAAGGCGTGGCACCGGAAGAAGGATAAATGTACCAGGCGCCGGTACTGGCTTGATAAATGGCAATGTCCGTCTTTCCGTCTCCGTCATAATCCCCGGGAACGGGTTTGAACGCGGGTCCCCCGCACCCCACGCCATAGGCCGGAGCGCCCGAAGAGGGAATGATCCACCAAACGCCCGTGCTGGCTTCATAAATGGCAATATCGGTTTTCCCATCTCCGTCATAATCTCCTGGAACAGGGGTAAACGCAGGCCCGCCCCAGCCCACTCCGTAGGGGGCAGCGCCCGAAGAGGGTTTGATCCACCAAACGCCCGTGCTGGCTTCGTAAATGGCAATATCGGTTTTCCCATCTCCATCATAATCTCCTGGAACAGGGGTAAATGCAGGCCCGCCCCAGCCCACTCCGTAGGGAGCGGCTCCCGAAGAAGGTTTGATCCACCACGCGCCCGTGCTTCTCCGGTAGATGGCAATATCGGTTTTCCCATCTCCATCGTAATCTCCGGGAACAGGTGTATCACTGGAATCTCCACCCCAGTCCACTCCATAGGGTGCGCCTCCCGAAGAAGGTTTAATCCACCAGGCTCCGCTACTGGGATCATAGACCGCAGTATCGGTTTTTCCATCCCCATCATAATCTCCGGGCACAGGTGTGAATCCGGGTCCCCCCCAGCCGACTCCGTAGGCTCCAACGCCCGATGACGGAGAAATCCACCAGGCGCCGCTATTCTTACGGTAAACGGCGATGTCTCCTCTCCCATCTACGTCAAAATCAACCACTCCGGGGGAAAATTTACGTGAAAGGGCAACCATTTCCGTTTCATTCTTTGTTACTGAACTAACTTGAATTCCGCTGTTAGGATTGTATAAACCCCCTCGGCTGTTGATCATATCGCGGGCACCGGTTAGCCACGCATCGATGCCGGAAAAAGTCGGAAGGTGACGGCTGTTATGATCTATGGGGTAAAGGATATATTTAGCCGCCCAATAGTCCAGAGCCACAGGATCCTGGCTGGCCAAAATCTGATTGGCACGAAATGTTGTACTCGCCGGGTAACCTGCAATGGAAGAATAAGACACCCAGATGGCATCGATGATGTTTAGAAGCGGAGTTCGTACAGAAACCACCATCTTCCCACACGTGTTTCCTAAGCCGCCATAATGACGAAAACCGCTCTGGCCATCAGACATCGAGACGACTCCGTAAAAATGCTTAAGGGATGCAGTAATCTCCGACCCTCCTGTGTCATGGTGCTTGAGGACTGGGACATTGATCAGTTTGAGGTTCTGGCTATAACTATTCCCATTCCAGATGCCTTCCCTTAACTCTACCCGACGACCTGCGGCCGTTGTAAAACAAGGGTAAGAGACATCTTCATAGGTTCGGTACCCATTTGTCGTATGGTCCGTAGCTCCAATAAAAGTGGTTCTGATAGGATCCAGTAAGAAGGCAGAAACTCTGGGATCATTAAAGACGGTGTTGACCAGATAAAGAAAGCTATGGCTCTCGTCATTGGCATTCGCATGGATACTGTTATCCGGATAGCTCCCCCAGCCTAGGGCATCCCCATTCAGGCTCCCCTGGCTTTGTCCATTTTCAAAAATGACCACTTCTCCATTGAAGCCATCCGGATGGTCGAGAATTCTCTGGATCAATCCTCGGATAAGGTCACTATTGGTGCAGCCACGGTACTTCCACTGCCCATTCACCTTGATTAATACGACATCGTTGGTTTCGATCATTCCCGAAGGACCGCTGAGAGCAGTCTCCTGAACCGAACGATAAAACTTCAGACCCCGATCTCCCATCAAATGAAGAAGGTAATCAACCCCTGCGTGATCGTTCCCATTTCCTCCTCCATAAAAAGGTTGGACGGGAACATTCTTAACCCAAAATAGGGGGTTGATCGGATTCGCCTCTCCTTTAGGCATACGATGAAAGGGAAAGAAGACGGACCCCAATACTCCGGCAATCATCCCTTTAAGAAAATTTCTTCTTGTGATCCCTGTTTTCCACAAAAAAGTCTGCATCGGATTAGCCATGATCTCATCCCTTTCTAAATTCATATTTTCTGATTGTTTTCATTTCCATCGCAAGCATTCATTGTGCCACAAAATCCGTCAAATTAAACGAGTAATTACAGATATTTTTGAATCATCTCATTTCTACCTAAACAGAATTGAACATAAATGGGATTGATTTGCAATATTCTTGTTCGAAATAGGACAGAGGTGTAGATAGAGATAAAAAAGGGGTGCGGTTTTCGGAAATGATAAACCGCACCCCTTTTTCCTAAGAGAAGATCAACAACCCGAAACGACTCAATCAAGCAAAGAAAGATTGATCGTGACCGGGAGGTCTGCGGGACCTGCTCCGCAGACTACTCCGTATGGAGAACCACCTGAAGAAGGAACGATCCACCAAAAACCGGTGCTGGGCTGATAGATGGCAGCATCCGCCTTGCCATCGCCATCATAATCTCCCGGAATAGGTGTATATCCTGGTCCACCCCAGCCGATTCCGTAAGCTCCATTATAAGGATTGCCGAGCGTGGCTGTCGAAGACGGAAGGATCCACCAGCTACCGTTCGTAGGAATCATAGATGGCAATATCGGTCTTTCCATCGCCATCGTAATCTGCGGGAACAGGTTTGAATATAGCAGAATTGCCCCAGCCCACACCATAGCCCCCCACTTGTCCTTGCGGCCCCGTACCCGAAGAGGGGATGATCCACCAGGCGCCATCCCAGACACCACCGGTTTTATCGTAAACGGCAATGTCGGTCTTCCCATCACCGTCAAAATCTCCGAGGACGGGCTTGTATGCAGGGTCCACCCCAGCCGATTCCGTAACCTCCATTATAAGGATTGCCGAGCGTGGCTGTCGATGAGGGAAGGATCCACCAGACGCCGGTTGCGGTTTCATAGATGGCGATATCGGTCTTCCCATCGCCGTCATAGTCTCCGGGAATAGGCTTGTATGCAGAGCCACCCCAGCCCACACCATAGCCCCCCGCCTGTCCTTGCGGTCCGGTACCTGATGAGGGGATAATCCACCAGACGCCGCTCGTGGTGTCATAGATTGAGATATCCACGTACCCGTCACCATCATAATCCCCGGGGACGTTTTGGAAGCCCGGTCCCCCCCAGCCCACCGTATAGGGCGCCATCCCGGAAGAAGGAACGATCGACCACACACCCGTGCCGGTGTTGTAAGTGGCGACATCGCTCTTTTCATCCGGATCGAAACTGGTCTTCCAGCTTCTTGCAGTGGTAAAACAATTCCACGCGCTGCGCGGAACGGTTGTCTGCGACAATGACATTCGTATTCTCATATACCTCTACCCGCCATTGATAGGATCTACCCGGCCTCAATATCCCGGCTGGCATGGTGAAAGAGGTGCTCGTAGACCTTGGAGATTGATAAACCGTGTAGCTCCTTTTCCAGTCGTTTATCGTCACTCTGTAATAACGCGTTCCAGAAACTGCATTCCATGAAAAGGTCGGGGTCAAATGGGTCAGATAGGCATTGTTGGCAGGAACCATACTACTCTGATCGACAATACCAATGGTTGCTGATGTCTGAGCTTTGTTGGAAGTGTCCGAACCCCCAAAAGTGTCCTGGACGTTAAAAGCATAATTCCCATCGCCGGGATAGCTTGGCTCGGTGAATCCGTAAACAAGGCCCGTGGTTAGCAAGGTTATACCCAATATTGGATTCTTGAAAGGTGTACGGGTTTGGTCCGGTGATGCTCACTTGGCTTACATGGGTCGGCAACGGGCCCAATACGTTCACATTGTAATTTTTTCTCTGCCCCGCATAATGATCATTATCGCTCCACACGATTCCCCAGTTCAACATCGTTGATGGATCATAAGGATAAGTTCCGGTTGAGAAGCTCAGCCTGTCGCTTCGGGACCTGTTATTTCCATAAGGCGCGTCATCAACTTCCACGAACCATTTGTAGGGGGTGTTGGCAAGCAGATATCCATCTGGCACGGTGATGGAAGTGTTTTGCGTGAATGGGGAGATGTAGACCGTATTCTCTCTCCCATTCCAGTCAAAAATAAGCAATCGGTAGTAGGCTCCCGGCCCGACACTTCCCCAGCTGAAGGTCGGAGAAGTGGTCCCTAAATAGGAATTGTTTCCTGGGACCATGCTTGCGGAGGAGACCCTTGGGACTGAGGCAAATGTAAAGTTCTTGCTGGTCGTAACGGTCCTCTCGGCTGAATCGGTTAGCGTGAAGGTGTAGGTGCCATCTGCAAGAGGACCTGGATAGTTCGCGATGAAAAACAGTCCCTGTTGCTCGCTCTGTCTGAGGTCGTCTTCGGTAAAGAAATATCGAAAGCCTGAAGGACCGTCAAGCCTCAACTCCTTGATGTCTGCCGGACTGACTCCTCGGACTGTCGCTACTAAACTATATATGATGGGACCGGAAAATTGATCATCACTTCGAACCTGGGCAAATGTAATACGGGGGGGGGTGGGCGGGGGCGTCCCTCCGGTGGTAAAGGGCCAGAGGCCGCCAAAGGTCTCGCCATTGTTGTCGTAGTTGGCTCCCCTCACTCCCCAATAATAAGTTTTATTCGGCGATAGCTTCTTGTCAGAGGGAATGGTAATTGAGTGAGTTCCTGATCCCTGATCGACCATAACCCCCATCCAGACCATGGGGGCTGTACTCATATCCGGCCCATCGAAAACAGCCACATTGTAATACATGGGGCGGTCCGTTCCACTGTAACTCCACTGAAAGGTGGGAGTAGTTGATTCTCCTGTTGCCCCGTTGGCAGGCAGGCTCAGAGTTGGCGTGGCGCTAAAGATATAAATATTACGGTCAAAGATAACCGTATTCGATCCGTTATCTTGTACTGTAAAGGTCACAAGATGATTGCCTTCCGAAAGGCCCTCATTTCCCGTAGTTTTAAAGGAATAGTTATTCCCTCCTGTGGGACTGAGAGTCCAGGGGGCATGTCCTGAAGTGGTGGCAGTAACGAAGAGAGGAAATGTAAGCTGATCCCAGGCGTTGACCCGGAATTGGACCTGGGTGGTGCCGTCGCCCCACTTCGTTCCCCTTTGTTCATCGGCATCGGCGCCATTATAAAGTATCGGGTCGCTATCTATCCCGGAATTTATTGCTGTTGTAAATGACCACGTGTACGGAGATGAAAGGCCATTATTTCCCCCACGGTCCTTTACCCCTGTACCAAGGGTAACCGTGTATTGATGGCCGTACGTCAAGGGTGACTGTGGACCGAATGATACATAGTCTTCGAATGAAGCAAAGATGTCTGATAGGAATCCAAGCAGGTACCGTATCATCATGGAGAGTAATATTTGTCGAATTGAGAGTGGCCTCATCCATTTTCTCTGAAAAGAACGCATAGAGAACGGGAGTTGGGACGGCGCTGACTTTGATATCACCATTTACAGGAATGGTCTTGATCACCGTTGGAGGGGTTGTGTCGGCAGTGCCAGTCTGGAAACTCCACGAGTACTGATTTTTGAGTGGGTTTCCCCGCACATCCCTTACATTGGTTGTAATCGTGACAGTATAGGAAGACGGCGAAGGTGAAAACGGTGTATTTTTCTTAACCCCGACCTCTCCCCTTCCGATGTCATAATTAACACTGTAGTCACTGGTACTGCTGATACCAGGACCGGTCAGGGTAATATTACCCGGGGTGGTGATGCTGGTGGGGTTCATCGCTTCACTAAATCTAATGTAGATTGACTCACCGACCCAAACGTTTGTCATATTACTGTAAGGATACGTTGTCTGAACCGTGGGAGGCGTGACATCCGCCATGGAAAATTTAGTGATGAAGCTTGCTTCAACCCAGGTGCCTCCTGTTCCTGACTGGGCATTGCATTCATAATGATAACCGGTCGCCGGTTTCAGGCCGTTTTGGGGAATAAAGACCATTGTGTCATTGGTGAAGGTTGTCGTCCTCCATTGAGTCGTACCCGCCACATGCTGGCCGTACTCATCCTCGTACATCGATCGAACTGGCCCCTGTGTCCATGGTCATATCGAACTGAATGGTAATGTTCGTGTTAATGAGAACGTTAACAGATCCGTTACGCCGGGGTCATGTTAACAACGTTAGGCGGCGGTAGCGGCTGGGCCCAAGACGCCTCTGCAAAAATACCTAACAGGATACTGATCAAGACAACCGAAATACGAAGAACGTTTCCTTTTTTTCTCCCTCTTTTGTCCATGATGTCCTCCCTAGTTTCCTCCCTAGTTATTCTTTCGGCTCAGTCTTCCACCGATTTCGCTAAGTCACAAAAAAAATAAAGAAGCTTACCTGCTATTTTGAAGTCCGGTTTTCCAATCCCTTACCGTCTTCTCACCCCTCTCGGGGCGATGGCTACATCCATTCATTGCTTGAATATCTATCTGATTTTTATGGAAGATTCAGGAAAATTACCACCTAACCGAGTGATAGCTACCAGAATTCGTGTCTCTTGTCAAGTGAATTAATGTGAGCCCGCGGAAAATGACCGATCTGAATTTTGGAAACCTCCGATCAGTCATCATTCCCTTCTCGTTCTTAAGGATGACCCTATTGGGCGCTTGTCACCTGAAAATCGAGACAGCAAGCCATGAAGCATTTTGCATGCCAAAAACTGGCTAATCGTATAACTTTCTGATTAGAAATAGAATTTGTTTAATCAAAATAAAGCCCCACCGAGGGAATAATGGGGAATAATGGCAAAAAAGGGCACCATCCTGATAAATTATTGGATAAAAATTCGCCGGTTCCTAAACTCTTCTTTAAGGTGGATTGTCTCTCTGGGGTGCCATTATTTCGACAAGAGGAGTGAGGGAGGATGAAAGAGCAGCCCGGCAAACTAAGAGTGAAACCACCTTGGGCGCATTCGGCACTAATTGAAAAGCCGTGGACACTGAAACCAGAATAGGGTCCACGGCCTCCAGAACAACTAATAATTTAAGCTTCGCCGATTCTTAGAATTGAGTAGCCTCAGCAATCGGCACATCGCTCGCATCTCCACCCCACCCTATTCCGTAAGCGGCAGCGCCCGAAGAGGGGATGACGTACCAAGTTCCAGTGCTCGCACGGTACACTGCCACATCCGCTATTCCATCCCGATCATAATCACCAGGCACAGGGATGTCCGTGGCGTCTCCACCCCAGCCGACTCCATAGGCGGCAGCCCCTGAAGAGGGCTTGATCCACCAGGCGCCTGCGCTGGCTTGGTAAATGGCGATATCGGTTTTCCCATCCCCGTCATAATCCCCCGGGACAGGTGTGAATGAAGGTCCGCCCCAGCCGACTCCATAGGCGGGAGCCCCTGAAGAAGGGATGATCCACCAGGCGCCTGCGCTGGCTTGGTAAATGGCGATATCGGTTTTCCCATCCCCGTCGAAATCTCCGAGAATAGGTGTGAATCCAGCTCCACCCCAACCTATTCCATAGGCGGGAGCCCCTGAAGAGGGAATGATCCACCATGCGCCCGTGCTGACTTGGTAAATGGCGACATCGGTTCTCCCATCCCCGTCGAAATCTCCGAGAATAGGTGTGAATCCAGCTCCGCCCCAACCGATTCCGTAAGCGGCCGCGCCTGAAGAAGGAATAATCCACCATGCGCCGCTGGCGGTATTGTAGATCCCAAGATCGGTTTTCCCATCTCCGTCATAATCTCCCGGGACAGGTGCGAATCCAGGTCCGCCCCAGCCGACTGCGTAGGCCGCAGCCCCTGAAGAAGGACTTACAATCCACGCCCCTGTGCTCGCTCGATAGACTGCAAGATCCGTTTTCTTGTCTCCGTCAAAATCCGCAGGGGGGCGGCGGCGCACCACAAGGGCCCGCATCATGTCGTTTTCTTCATGGCCCAGAATGTGGCAGTGCCAGGTATACTCCCAGCCGAAGTTGTACATCTGCGTTGGTGACCGTAATTGGCGTCCCCGTTAGTGGGTCTAAGCTCGCGAACGTGGAGCCCACCGGCATGGTCGGGTCCAGCGGACGAACGCTGTTGGGAACCGCAAAGGGGAACGTAGGAATCTTCGCCCGCATTGCAACAATGATATCTTCCAGCGGGTTCATCCGGACGGTGTCCTTCCAGCCCAGCTCGTTGGGGTCGGTCGTCTCTGATTGCCCCGTCCCAGCCGACCCGGTTGATCACCTGCACGTTGACCAGGTGGAAGTGGATGCCGTGGGTGTCAACGCCGTTATGTGTAATCTTCCAGAGCTGGGTCTGATTGGGACCGAGTATCTCGGTGGTCGGATCTATGAAGCCTAAGGGGACCGTCGTCTGGATCAAGGCGCCGGTAAACGGCAGTTCGACCCCCAGGGTGGCGTTCATCCGGCCTTGGGGATCAAAAAGCTCCTGGATGGTCGGATTCTTCATCTGCATCGTGCTCGCCGTGGTTGAGCCGTATGGAGTGAAGGTCAAGGAGAGGTCCTGGATCCGCGCAAACGTATCGGTGGTAGCACCCCCTGTATAACCGATCGCATTATAAACCGATTCCGGCACGACGGGCGCATCTTGAGTCGTCTTGAAGATAGCCGGTAATCCTGTTGCCGGATTCTGCAACTTGGCCAGAAGGCCGTGGGGCTTGCGTCGTAGTCATCGACGGGCGCGGTTGAATCAGCGCCTGGACCTACCCGGAATTGCACGATGGTTCGGGTATTGGGTCCGAAGCCGGCCACGGTTGAAGGCGCGCCGCCCTGATTATTTGCACCGGCCGTGGCTGAATAATCCGGATTGCCCGTGTAGAAGTCATAACGAGGGTCACTTGCCGGGACGGGTGCGGGCGAGTCATTATACAGAATGACGGTCTTACCGGCGAACTTAGAGAAGTCGACGATGACGTCCGCCCGTTCCGCAGGCGCCATGAAGAGCGTCTTTTCCAAGACATTCAACACCACGATGTTTCTCTTGTTTTGTTCAAAGCCGACGGGCGTGTTGAGGTGAAGCACCGGCCCCGGTAGGATGCCGCCTTCGGTGCCGATCTGGATCATGGCAGGACCTCGCAACGTCGGATCGGGAACGCCCGAAGGTCTGCTGTCCAGTATGTCAGGTATCATACCTGGCGTTCCTGCTGTCCAGGCCTCCGGAAAGCAGTTCGTCGTGACAAGCGCGGTGCAGACACAGTCCGGTTGTGCCGGCGCTCCTGCTGCGCCACAGGCCAGGCGCGGGGTCGCAGGAACCATTTTGACTTCCGTGCCGAAAGCGCCAGGTCCGGGGGCGATGTCGTTACCGTTCAAATCGATAGCATGGCCGGCCGGGTCGGCTTGATACAACTGTAGGTTGACCATCCGGTCATTACAGGCATTGAGTATCCGTAACCGATATATCGCTGGATTCACATTGACGTAGGGGTAGGCGGTGCCGTTGACCACGGGCGTGTCCATGAAGGCTTCGGGTACGTGAGAAACTGTCGGCGGATAAGGTGAGTCAACGGGGAAAACCGGCCAGAACCAGGGGCCGTAGTCCCACCTGCCCAGAGGGTTCGCTCCGCTGAGGTCAGTGTCGGGTCCTGGTTCGGCATGTAGACATGGGGGAACCAGAGACTTGCCCACCCCGCCCCAATTTACCGTGTCCCAGAGAGGATCGGTATTCAGAGGATCGGCGCTGGGAAGGGTCAAGGTGCTGGGCACAAAGGTCTTGTCCTGGATGACCAGAGGAATAAGGTGTGGTAAATCATGGGAGACGATGGCGCCGGTAGCGGGATTGGTCACGATCGTGCCGGGAACGCCGGCTGCACTCAGCGCGGTTTCTTCCGCCGGGTCAACCAACAGGTAACCTGCGGCCTCGCCGGCATAGACATTGAGGCCCGTTATGCCGAGGGCATGGTCGTGGTAGAACATCAGCCGGCCGCTCTGCTGGTTGGTCCAGTAAAAGGTCGCCGACCCTGGACCCGGGTCGTTTGTCGCTCCGGGAGTTCCCGCCGCAACGGCAACGTGGGTAGTTGGGTTAAACCACATGTCGGGCACGTTCTGCTGGCTTGCACCCTTCAGGTAGGGGGTCAATCCCACTTCCCCGGCGGGGGTAATCCACTGGTGGGCCGTCCCATCGCTGATCCACGGAGGGATGCCGCCATGGAGATGGATGGTGGCGCGGTTCTCCGTGTACCTGGCGCAAGCCTGCGTCGCTGGGTCGCAGTCAGATCCATTGGAGAACTTCGGACCCATCCCTGCCCCCATGAGATCGGTATCCACAGGCAGAAAGAGCTTGCCGTTTACTGCACCAACAGTACCAACGGGAAGGAGATTGGAAAACTTGATACGCACCGGCCGGTTCTTCGTGGCCAGGATCAGGGGCCCCAGATAGTGCGGCTTAGCCGCGCCAAATACTGGATTACCGAGTGAATCCAGAACGTTCATGCTCAAGCCGTTGGCTGTGGTCAGGGCAACAGCGCCCGGGGTCCCCGACGGCACAAGCTGCACATAACCCCGCAGTTTAGTGCCTGACGCGGGCAGGTTCGTATGCATCTGCTCAAAATACTCGACTAACCCGATTTCGTAATAATCGTCATTCGGGAAGCCTGGGAACGTTCCCGCCGCGGCAAGGGGGATCTGCTGCAAGAGGTTGTTGGGTGTATTCACACCCGGCAGCGAGTCGACAAATTTCTTAATCGTAGTCGGGCTATAGGCAAAATTAGGCCGTCCCAAATCGACGGCCGGGTTGAGTATCGGCGCCGCCTGAGCCTGTCCGACCCCACAAGCAAGGGCAGCTACTACCAATAACAAACTCATAAAGACCAAAATTTTCCGCTGATTCATATTTGGTTCCTCCTGTTATTCTTCTATCTTATCCTTTTATCCTTTCCTTTTACAATTTTATTAGTGACATGATCCCTCTTCAAGGTAGCTACAGTTGAGTCTCTCTCGACGGCATCAAACTTGGTTGTCTCACCTCCCTCGTTAGGATAATGGCAGGGGATCTAGCTCCCTTCACCGCACTTTCTGTTCTCCCCCGTTTGCCATGCGATATGACTTCCTCAAAAAAACACCAATATAAATCATCCAGCATAAATCGTACTGAAAATGGCGCTAGAAGTATATGGGGTCAAACCCTTATTCGTTTGGGAAAGTTACTGTATTTTGATCGGCGATCGAAATCCCTTATCTTACCTGATGATTCTTTATATCTTCTCGAAGTTGCGCGACGCTAAAAGGCTTCTTAAGACACTTCTCCGCTCCGCATCTTGCTGACTCTTCCATATCCATGGGTCCCGCATTCCCCGAAAAAGTAATGGCGGGCACGTGGGGGTTCATATTCTTGATGATTCTCAAGGCATCTGTCCCCCCGAGCCTCGGCATCCTCAGGTCGAGTAGAACAAAGTCATAGGAGTTGTTGATGAATCTCAGAACTGCTTCGACTCCATTGGCAACGAGGTCGACCAGATGGCGGTCTTCTTCCAACTCTCTTTTCAAAGCCAAGCCGAAGTTTCCATCATCGTCGGCTAAAAGGATATTCAATGGAGTTTCCTTTCTGAATAGTGCTTAGACGTGTAGCAAAAGATGTGCCAGATGAAAGCCTTTGATTTTATTGGAATTTAACGGGTGGCAAAGGATTGTTGCAGGGCAAATTGCCTTGAAGGGCAGGTAAATTGCCCGATTCTTACTTTACCGGACCGGATAGGCTTTTGCGACAAGCTCCTTGCCGACAACGCTTTCTCCGCAGATCAGGACAGGAAAATCAGATCGGGCGACCTTGCTGACATTCTTTAATATTTCGAGCATGAAAGGGTTCCCGGTGATGATTCCCTGGGCTTGGGATTGTCTCTTGATCTGCGTCTTGAGAACAAGATTTTCGGTGAGAAGCTTCAAAAAGTGAAAATTGATCGTTAAAAGAGGAGCCCATCTCACTTACACCAATTGACCCTCCCGGAGTGTCTTTCTAAAAAACGGGATGGGTCCTTCGTTTAAATACGCTACAATCTACTTAAAAATACTCACTTTACCCTATATGATTTCTTGCCCGAATGGCATAATCTCTCATAAAGGAGAATTTAAGAAAATTCAAAAAATTTCTTGAAGTATTTAACGTTTCCCGTTTGCAGGGATACAAGAAAAGGGATGATATGGAGAACAAACCTCTTTACACGATAAGTGTCATGGCAGACCTTATAGGCGTGCATCCGGAAACCCTTCGGGTCTGGGAGCGCCATGGCCTGCTGAAGCCTCCTCGAAGAAACGCCCAAAGATTATACACCGACGGGGACCTGAAGCGGCTTTCCTTTATTCAAGGACTTCTTAAGCAAGGCCTCAATTTGGCAGGCGTCGTTTACCTTCTTACCCTCTACCCATGCTGGCTCCGCGACGATTGTCCAAAGTGCATCCGAAAGTCCACCCGGCAGGGATGTGCTAAGCCGTGCTGGAAGGAAGACGGCACCTTTTGCCAGGTCTCGTTTGAAGACCCGGATTTATGCGAGAGGTGTGACGCAAGAACCGCTTGGAAATAAGTCAAAGCAAGAGAAGTGAGAATGGGAGAAAATTTGAAAATTTTTGAAGGGGGGAATATTCAAGCATGAAAACGAGATTCTTTATTATTCTTTTTCTAATGGCCATTTCTTTTGTGTATCTTCCTCTCGATGCCGAGAGTCAACAGGGGCATAAATCCAAGAGCGGCTCAGTTGGCTCAGCTGTTTCCGGGCCGGAGCAGACGCCCGCTTATCCTTCCATGCCGGGGCCGGGCAAAAAGGTCCCGATTGGAAACGACTATTACTTAATCTACGGCTTCGACAAGAAGCCCAAACTGGGCACAGTGATCATGAAGGTCGAGATTTTTACCAAGGAAGGCAAAAAAGACACCTCCATCGAGGTCAAGGCTGATGCCGGCATGCCTTCCATGAAGGGCGCCCATGAAACAGGAGACCGGCCTTTTAAACTCTCCAAGAAAGGGGACTATCTCCTGCCGATAGATATCGTCATGCCGGAGATTGGGAAATAAGACTGACCCTCTTAAAAGAGGGAAAGGTCATTTTCAGGGGGAGTTATCAATTTGATGTTTAAGACTCCTGCTCATCTGTCTTTTCCTTTTATGCCTGGCTGATCATGGCGCAGGCCGCCGACCACCTGCTCTATTTCGAAGCGCAGGGGATCGCCGGTTATTCTTCTGAGCTGCACAGGACGATCTACTATTCGATGAACCCGGACGCTGAAATGCAGAAGCCGAGCCTCGGCTTCGATTACATACAGCGATTTTCAGGCGAATCAGGAGATGTGGCCACCTTTGCCCTTCAGGCTCGTCTGGCCCTGGCTGGGGATCGGGAAAGAGGATCGTACAAGTTGGAGCCGCAGGTCTACAACGCCTATTTGAAAGTGAAGACTCCCGGGGCCTTATGTGTGGATCGGGCACAACCGTCCTGCTTTCGGGCTTTCGTCCTATTTCGACAGCCACGGTCTGCTGCTGCGGACCCTGGCCATCGAGGGTTTCGGCTATGACCGGGACTGGGGAGTCGGGCTCTATAAAGACTTCTCATGGGGGGATATATTCGGCCAGTGCCACAACCGGCTCAGGGATGCCGGTCTATTTCAAGGGGGCAATTACATGACCGCTGCCAGGGCCTCCTATGGCGTGCTGAGCCAGGATAATATGAACCTGGGTTTTTCCCTGGGTTACGGCAATACACTCGACACGATGGGCTACGAGCTGAGGGACCCGGAGCCCCGGCGGATGACGCTTGCGGGACTCGATTTCACCTTTCTCAGAAACCGCTTTGAGCACCGTTTTGATTTTCTCGCGGGCAAGTGGCTCGGCGAGAAAACTTACGCGCTCTTTTACCGGTTCGGAGTAAATCTGGACCAGGAGGGACGGTTCAAGATCGAGGCCCAGCCGACCTACTGGAAGTTCGGCGAGGAGAGGAACTATCAACTGAGCTTCTGCTTCTCCGTCCTGGCGACCTCGGATTTGACGGTCCGCTTAGGCGTATTTTTACGATCGCAATGCAGAAGGACAACAGGGTCGTTCTGCAGCTTTATTACTACCGGCCGGTATCATGGCTGTCCAAATTGAGGCAGAAAATAGGCTCGAACTAGAGAACTCAGGCATTGATTAAACGGAAAAGCAGGATCGGAGAAAGAGAATGCGGGCATTAAGCAAGAAAACGATCCATTTTGAATTCTGCAATTTGCAATTTGCAATTTGCATTGGAGCTTTTTGGCGCTTCTCCTCATCCTGACGGGATACACAGCAGCCTGGGGTGCGGTGGGTTGTGATCTGAATGACCCTGACCGTGACGTGGCAAGGCTCTTCCCGGAATCCACAGGGTATAAGACCCACTACGTCTCGATCGACCAGAAGGGCGGAGAGCCTCTCCTGGCGAAGATCGAAACGAGACTGGGGGACAAGTTCCACGGCATCTATGAGACGATTGACGTTCCTTATACGATCTACGAAATATTCGCCAACAAGAAGAAGATCGGCTATATCCACGGCGTCAACCAGAAAGGCCAGTTCGGCGGCATCCAGGTCTTTGTGGTCCTCGACCTTGAGGGACGGATCAAGGGCTTCTATATACAGAAGATGACCAGCAAGTATGCCGGGAAATTGCGCGATGCGAATTTCGGCAAGCAGTTCATCGGCCTGACACTCAAGGATTTTGAGCTTTACGACGTTGTTTCGGGAAAGGCATCCGGGAAGGTCGATGCGATAAAGAATCCGGCCCCTGAGGCCGAGGCCGATTTCAGGGCCGCCCTCAGGGCCACGAAAAAGAACCTTATCCTTATGGATGAGTTTGTCTATTTGCCGCAGGCGGTATCATCGAATCCGGGAGGTCCTCAAAAATGATCACCAAATTTCAAGTAGCCTATAAGAATCTGCTCCGGAAAAGGATCCGCAGCCTTCTGACCCTGGTCGGCATCGCCCTTTCCGCCTGGGTGCTGGTGAGCCTGCTCGGCTTCAACCAGGGCTATGAAACCGCGCTCAACAAGGACATCGACAACATGGGTTTTCAGCTGATGATCATGGCCAAAGGCTGTCCGTATGAGGCGGCCACCATGATGCTGAAGGGAGGGACAGGGCTCAAGTATATGAAGGAGTCCATCATGGAGGACATCGCTAAAGAGCCTGAAGTGGAGAAGACCACTCCGATGCTCATGTCGGCCGTCTTCGATCCGAACAAGGGCGAAAGCGGGGGGATCGCCGGATACTTCGGCGTGGAACCGAAGAGCTTCAGCCGAACTGAAGCCCTTTCTCAAATTCAGGCAGGGGGGCTGGTTTACCGATGAAAACGCCTATGAGGCGGTCATGGGCTATGAGGCGGCCGAACTTGAACAGCGTGAGGTAGGCGACATGATCCTCATGCCCGAGAAGAACGTCGAGTTCAAGGTGGTCGGCATTCTGGAGCAGGACAGGCACGCAGGATGACGGGACGATCTTTGTGCCCCTCAAGACCCTGCAGAAGATATTCGACAGGCCCGATGAAATCACCACCATCGGCATCAAATTGAAAAAGGGCGTCGACAGCACCCGCCTCGAGGAAAAGTTGTATAAGCTCCCGGATGTCCAGATCGTGAGCCTGGCACAGGTCAAAGATACGATCATGAAGCTTATTTCCACGGCCAAGGTCATGGTGCTCTCGATCGCCATCATCGCCATTCTGATCGCCATGGTCGGTGTCATCAATACGATCCTGATGTCGGTTCATGAACGGTTTCAGGAGATCGGCATTCTGAAGACGATCGGGGCGATGCCGTGGGACATCTTCAAGCTGATCTGGATCGAGACCCTGATCCTCTGCGCCATCGGAGGCGTCCTCGGGGTCGTCCTGGCGCTGATCCTCTCCAAGGTCACGGAAATTTTGATACGCTACGTGATGCCCTATGCCCCGAGCGGAGGGCTGGTCCTCATCGACCTGAAACTTATCCTTATCACAATGGCTGCAGTCCTGTGTATCGGACTTCTCAGCGGACTCTATCCCGCCTGGAAGGCCGGAAGGATCAGGCCGCTGGAGGCGATCAGGAGCGAGGTGGCGAGATGAATCAGAATGATATTTCGATAGAAGCAAACAACCTGACAAAGGTCTATTTCCGCGGAAGCGAGGAGATACCTGCGGTCAATGACGTTTCCCTGCGGATCAACAAAGGGGACTTCATCTCCATCATCGGTCCCTCAGGGTCCGGTAAAACCACTCTGATCAATCTTCTGGGCTGTCTCGACAACCCGACTTCCGGGGAACTTTACCTCGGAGGCCGATCGATCTTTAACCATGGCAAACGCCTTTCGGAACGGGAGCTGACAAAGATCAGGAGGGAGATCTTCGGATATATTTTCCAGAATTTCTACCTCATCCCCACCCTGACCGTCATGGAGAACGTGATGCTGCCGCTCACCTTTTACCGCAAGCCCGACACGGAGAATGAGGCGGTCAGACTCTTGCAGCTCCTGGGGATGGAACACCGGAAAGACCATCTTCCCGGCCAGATCTCGGGCGGCGAGATGCAGAGGGTTGCCATCGCCAGGGCCATGGTGAATCAGGCCGGAAATACTCCTGGCCGATGAACCGACAGGAAACCTTGATACGAAAAGATCCGCAGAGATTGTGCAAGTCCTGAAGGAGCTCAACCGAAATGCAGGCCTGACAATCATCATGGTCACGCACAACCAGGAGTTGGCCCGGTGCGCAGACCGGATGTTCGAGATGAGAGACGGCAAGATTTGCCAGATTGCTTGCGAACCGAAAGACGTTTACTGCAAGCATGCTTCAGCGGACTCGGCGTGAATAAGGGAAGTGAGTATGGCAAAGAGCTAAGCGTAAGATAGATCAATACATAAATCAGGAGGCGTGAGATGAAAAAAGTGTATGTCGTGAATCTGGTAATTGCTGTTTGTTTTGTCTTCGGTGGATTGACGTTTGCTGACCAGACAAAGGATGACATCTCCGTTCATAAGGGATGCAGATATTGCGGGATGGACAGAGGCACTTACAACTTCTCCCGGATGTTGATCGAGTATGATGATGGAACAACCGTTGCCTTCTGCAGCATCCATTGTGCTGCCGTAGATCTGGCAAACAACATCGACAAGACGCCGAAAGCGATCAAGGTCGGCGATTTTAACGGAAAGCAGCTTATCGATGCGGAGAAGGCCTTCTGGGTGGTTGGAGGCAATAAGCCGGGGTGATGTCCAAGAGAGGAAAATGGGCCTTCGAAAAAAAGGAGGATGCGGAGAACTTCATGAAGACGAACCAGGGGAAGATCGTTTCCTTCGAAGAAGCGATGAAGATGGCCTATGAAGATATGTACGAAGACACAAAAGCGATCAGGGAGAGAAGGAAGATGAAGCGAATGAAGATGATGGAGCAGAAGCCTGACGCCGGTCACTGAACAGCCGAGGAGAGAGGTCTTATGAGAAAGGGAATGTCTTTTTTAATCATTTTTTTTCTTGTTGCCGTTTCATTTGCAGCGGGACCTGAGGAGCCCAACTCCTCCCCAAAAGGATAAATGCCCTGTTTGCGGGATGTTCGTTTCGATGTTTGCCGACTGGAATGCCAGGATTGAGTTTAAAGACTCTACGTATGCAACTTTTGACGGAGCCAAGTGCATGTTTAAGTATTACTTGAATATAAAGAAATATCATCCGTCAAAAAACAAAAACGATGTGACTGCAATTTCCGTGAAGGACTACTATTCTAAGACATCTATCGATGCTCTACAGGCATTTTTTGTCATTTGGAGCGATGTTTACGGACCCATGGGTCATGAACCCATTCCTTTTGAAAAAGAAGCCGATGCAAAGAAGTTCCTGAAAGAGCATAAAGGCAAGAAAATTCTGAGATTCAAGGATATCAACTCGAATCTCATCAAGTCACTCGACAACCCGTAATGTTGCTAAATGCTATAGGGTTGTATTTTTCTTCTCGAAAAACTTGAACAAGTTATGATTATACAGACTTTAGATTGCAAAGTGGACCTTGTCCGACGAAACAGAAAATGAAGCTGAAAAGCTTACAGAATGTTGTTATCCAATGCGTAAGTGTCCTCGGTTGGTTGCTTACCCTGAAGAGGTTTCTTCGTGTTTCCCGTACAAATACATAGTTTTCCCTCTCCGGAAATAGGTAGAACTACGGATTGATTCTCTTACCCTTATTTGATGAAATTAACTCTATGCATGGAGTTTTTTTGTCTCGTGGAGTGGACCCACCAAACGCATCAAGGGTTGAATTGATGATGCACTTACCCTTTTCCCGAAGATATCGTTTTCGGAAGATACCCCCCGTGAAAAATTTTTTTGTATTCACGTTAATCCTATTTTTGGTATCGGGTGCAGCCTACGGCAAAGGATATGAAGCGAGGAAAAAACTGGGCGCTTATGAAGCCGGGTTAACCATTGTTCGAAATCCGCCTGTTTTGGGAGAAAACGACATCGAAATAGAAATAAGAGGCGCCGAAGGCGGACTCGTTACTGGCGCAAAGGTATTGGTAAATTATTACATGCCGCCCATGCCAAGAATGGCACCGATGAATTACATAACGGGCGCGAAGCTGAAGGGAGAGAGATACAAGGCAACATTGAATTTCATCATGTCGGGCCCCTGGATCATAGCGGTAAAAATAGATGTTGGAGGAAAGGTATCCACGGCAAAATTCAACGTGAATTTACAGTAGGAAGATGTTTGAGGAGGGGGGGGTGAAGACATTAAAAAATTGTATTTCGTGAGACCCAAGGACGACGGACTGTCCGAGGGGTGCATATTTCATGACCATCCAATAAGGAAGGAGGCAATCTGATGAAAGTTACCAGAAGAGATTTTTTGAAGGGAGCTATAGCGACAGGCATTGGGCTTGCTTTGCCGTTGAAATTCGGCGTCGGCAGCGCCCATGCCGCGGCCAATAGCACTCAATTGACAAAGTGGGCCCAGCCGATCCGTGGCCTTGGACCGACCGGCATTCCTGTTTTGAGTAGTCTGCCGGACCCGTCTTTCGCCGGGGCCAGACTTTACCAGGTCACAGTAGGCGAATTTACCGACCAGCTCCATCCAGCCCTCGGCCCGACAAAGCTCTTGGGATATTGGGACACCACCAATCCGATCAAGAGACACCTGGGTGGAATAATCATTACCAACAGGAATGTGCCGGCAAGAATTCGTTTTACGAACACTCTTCCCAGGAGACATATCATCCCTGTGGACACCACAGTCCCCGGGGCGAACCAGGCCCAAAATCGGACCGCCACCCATCTCCATGGTGGGCTTGTTCCATGGATCAGCGATGGCGGACCTTTTGACTGGTGGACCCCAGGGGGTACGGGCTATGCGACCGGCATGAGCTTCCTGAACGGGCCGGGAGGAGTCTTTGACAATATCGGTGGTCAGCCTATGGTTCAAGGACAGGCCGACTACTACTATCCGAACAACCAGGGCACCCGGTTGGTCTGGTACCACGACCATGCCCATGGCATCACAAGAATCAATGCCTACGCGGGCATCGCGAGCGGCTATCTCATCCTCGACACCGCACAGGAAGCTGCGCTCGCGGCCAAGATTCCATCCATCAATAGTACGGTACCGCTTGTCTTCCAGGACAAAGTCTTCGTCGACCCTGCGACGATTGGAACAACGGACCCGACCTGGGCCACGGTTGCACGTCCGGATGTTCAGAGTCTTGGAAGTTTGTGGTATGCGCATTTCTACGATCCTTTGGTCTTCAGGCGTCTTACCTCACCCACCAAGTATTTGACCCCTCCGAACCCCTCAGCCGTTGCTGAGTTCTTTGGCGACACGATGCTCTGTAACGGCACGGTCTATCCGGTTCTCACTGTGGAACCGAAGCCCTACCGGTTCCTCATCCTGAATGCCTGCAACGCCCGTTTCCTCAATATCAACCTGTTCCAGGCGAATGCTGCAAATCCGGACGGGATCGACCTCAATCCGACGAGCCTCTTCCCGACGAATGCTGCGGGTCCCAACATGATCCAGATCGGCACCGAAGGAGGCTACCTGGTGAGCGAAGTAACGCACGTCTCACCCGTCCAGTTTAATCCTGCCACCCTTGCAGGTAATCTCCTCCTTGGCAATGCCGAGAGAGCGGACATCATTGTTGACTTTACAGGAAAAGCAGATGGCACTGAGTTCATTATGTATAACGATGCTCCCGGGCCTTTCCCCGGAGGGGGTCCGGAAACGGACTACTTCCTCGGCAATCCATTGAATCCTGTCCAGCCTTCACCCGGCACAGGGCCTGACACCAGGCAGATCCTGAAGATCAGGGTACAGGGGCCTGTCACGACACCTGAACCTCAACCGGTGTCTCCGATCCTCAACCCCACCTTCATGGACCCTGCTCCGATTGCGCCGATCACCACTACGGTTGCTCCGATCCCGCCGCTCGTTGCTCCTAATGGCACCCCGGTCAGGAATCTCACCCTTAACGAGGATTTTGATCAGTACGGCCGGCTGAGACAGTTGCTCGGGACCATTACGCCCGGGCTTGTCACAAAAGGCTTCGGTCTCGATTACCTGGCTTCTCCAACAGAGGTTGTCAATGACGGTACAACCGAGGTCTGGCGGATCTTCAACCTCACCGCGGATACCCACCCCATCCACTTCCATCTTGTCAACGTCCAGGTTATGTCAAGGCAGCCGTTCCAGGTCATCGCGGGACGCTTTACACCCACCGGTGTGGCACGCGGACCGGAGCCAGACGAGCTGGGATGGAAGGAAACAGTGAAAATGCACCCGGCGGAAGTCATCTCGGTCATCATGCAGTTCCAATTACCTACAGCGATGCCCTTCACGGTGCCGAGCAGCCCGCGCGCGACAGCAGCAGGCGGATTCGGCATGGGACTTGGTCCTGCTCCGGGAGGGAAGGCTTACCATGAATACGTATGGCACTGCCACATCCTCGAGCACGAGGAACACGACATGATGCGGCCGCTGGTGGTTATAGGCTAAGGTGCTCATTGCTCTCCAAAAGGCCCTGCCGTTTTAGGACGGGGCCCGGATGAAAAAGGAACCGATAAGGAGGTAACTATGAAACGACTCTCAACATTACGAATATGTCTCTTGGTCGCGCTGCCGATCCTATTTCTCGGATATTGGTCGGTCGTGGCCGAAGCTTTTCCGATCAAATATACATTTACAGGGACGAGTGCTTTCGGTGACATCAATGGTGTCGCCTTTGACGATGTTTATTTCAAAGTTTCCATTTCAGGCGACACCATCAATGTCGATACGACCACGGATCCCACGACCCCTACCATTACCAACCTGAGCGGGACCATCACGATACAGGGTCCTGGTCTCAACGTTGTCGGAAGGTTCATTGATCCGATCAAGGTTTTTGTAAACCATACGGATCAGGCGGTCGGTTTCGGCGACGCGACCCTGGATCTCGACCTGATTGACCTTTTTGTGCCCGGAGTGGGGTTGAATACCTATAATCTCAACGCAATCCAGGGCCCAATAACGGCGGGGGAGTTTACCTTCGGCTCAACCCTCTTTTTTAACCAATTTGGCGGAGTGGCCTTAGATATCGGACTGCTCACTTTCGATGATATAGGTGAGGTTACATTTGAAGCAGTCCCGAAACCGCCGTTCTTGGTCGATTTTGACGGAGATTCAAAGAGCGATGTCTCGGTCTGGAGACCCGCAGATGGCGTACTGGTATATCATCAATTCGTCTTCGGATGGAAGTTTTACAGTGAACCAATGGGGTTCGGGATCGATGACTGATGTGCCGGTTCCGGGAGACTACGACGGAGATGGTAAAACAGACATCGCGGTCTGGCGACCTGGAGATGGGATCTGGTATATTCATCGGTCCTCGACGGGGCTTTCCAGTGAACCAATGGGGTTAGGGATCGTTGACTGATGTGCCAGTTCCGGGAGACTACGACGGAGATGGTAAAACAGACATCGCAGTCTGGCGACCGGCAGATGGGTTCTGGTATATTCTTCAATCCTCTACCGGGCTCAACTTTTACGCAATGGGGAACGAGCTAGGTGATGTGCCGGTCCCCGGAGACTATGATGGAGATGGAATAATGGATATTGCTGTCTGGCGGCCGTCAACAGGCTCCTGGTATATCAAAAGCTCCTTTTATGGAATCGACCTGTACGCCTTATCGGGGACGACAGGGGATACACCCGTCCCTGCGGATTACGATGGAGATGGACTTACAGATATCGCTGTCTGGCAATCCGGCAACCGGTACTTGGGTTATCACTCGGTCCCTGGACGGAGTCACAACACAGACGCAATGGGGATCACCAGGTGATGTGCCAGTCCCCGGAGACTACGACGGAGATGGCAAAATCGACTTAGCGGTCTGGCGACCCGCCGATGGCGATCTGGTATATTCTAAACTCCTCTACCGGACCTTCCCACCGTTACGCAATGGGGAACACTGAATGATATACCGTTAAGTCAGTAGAAGAAAGTTCTGATTCAACGGGAAAGGCAGGGCCAGCCTGGCCCTGCCTTTCGCATCGTGGGCGCTCCGGGCTGCTCGATGAAATCAGGAGACACTCCCTGTTTTCCGAGCGTTCAGGCAAGAATACAGCGTCGGCATAAAAAAATACATGATCCTCTCCCGGAAAATACATCCTTTACCTCATTTCCTTTCAACGGCTTGAATGATTCAATGCTTATAAAATAACCTCAAATAACTCCTCGCCCCCGGCAGGGGGGGGAGGATCGAGGAGAGGGGGGGCCGGCAGTTCCGCCCTCCCCCTTTCTCCTGCCCTTCCGCGGAAGAGTGGGAATCTATTTTGTGTTTTGTGGAAGAGAGCCGGCTTGGATAAGATAACGCGGGAAGCGTCTACTCGATCTCTTGAGTGAATACAGCAAGAATGACTGCCATGAAAAGAGTCACCTACCTTGTTCTTCTTCTTGCAGTGGCCTTCGGATCATTCCTGGGAGGCAGCCTATTTAACCGACGGGAAGGAGATAAGAATACAACCGTCCACCCATCCGTTGAGGGAAAGAGCGCCTACACCCGGGAACCTCAGGAGGATTCTGCCATGCCTCCGGGAACGGTCAGGATTAATGCGGAAAAGCAACAGGTGGTCGGGATAAGAGTCGGCCAGGTCAAGAAACAACCTGTGACCCACACGCTCCGGCTTCTGGGAAGGGTTGCTCCAGACGAGACCCGAACCTATTTTATCAATGCGACTGTCGACGGTTGGATCACAGAGGCCCTCTCCAACACCACAGGAAGCTTTGTCAGGAAGGATGAGACCCTTGCCACTTTCTATAGCCCCGAGTTTTTGTCGGCAGCCCAGGCCCTTCTTTTTGCCCTCAGTTCGAAGGACCGGGTCCAAACCACGGGCGAGGAGAATCCTGCCCAGAAATCCCAGATCGCCCAGTTCGAGATCAATCTCAAACAATACAGAGATTCTCTCAGGAACCTTGGCATGGGGAATCTCCAGATCGAGGAAATGATCAGGAGACGCAAGTATATTGAAAACGTCGATATCGTCTCTCCCGCCGACGGTTTCATTCTTTCACGCAATATCTCACAGGGCCTCCGTTTTGATAAAGGAAGGGAACTTTACAGAATCGCCGACCTCAGCCGCGTCTGGATTCTGGCAGATGTTTTCGAATATGAGGCTCAGTTTTTCAAGGCGGGGGCGATGGCGCGGGTCTTCTTGCCGTATCAAAAGAGAACCTGCGCTGCCACCGTGAGCAAGGTTCCTCCCACGTTTGACGCTGCAACACGCACCCTGAAAGTGCGTCTTGAGATGACCAATCCCGATTTCACCCTGAGGCCCGACATGTTTGTGGATGTGGAACTGGCGGTTCAGTTGCCTCCGACCCTAACCGTTCCAGCCGACGCCGTTCTCGATTCGGGTATGAGGAAGACGGTCTTTGTCGATAGGGGCAACGGGTTCTTCGAACCGAGGAAGGTGGAGATAGGGTGGCGGTTGGGTAACCGGATTGAGATCATCAAAGGGTTGACACCGGGGGAGCGGATTGTCACCTCCGGAAACTTCCTGATCGACTCGGAAAGTCGGCTGCAGGCGGTAGCCCAAGGAATTTACGGAGAATCGAGTACGGATCCAGTCTGTGGCATGGAAGTGGACGAATTTAAGTCTCGGGCAACGGGAAAGACGAGCCTATTCCGAGGGAAAACATACGCATTCTGCAGCAGAGAATGCAAAGAGCAATTTGATAAAAATCCCGGTCAATTCGAACAAGAAGTTTCCACAAAACGGTCTTCGTCAAGCCGCACAAACCCCCCCGGGCGGTCCCCATGATGAATTATTTTATCGACTTTTCCGTGAGAAACAGGCTCATGCTCTTTATCCTCGTTGCTTGGCTGCCATTGCGCTCATCGGCAATTGAACTTTTTGTTCCAAGGATACCTGCCTGTGACGCATTGAAAAGGCGGTTGAAGGGGGCCTCCCAATTTACTGCCCATTGAGCTCTCAAGGAGGAAACAAATGAAAAAGCAAATGTTAAAGATGAGTTTGTGTCTTTTGGTTTTGGTAATCTTTATCAGCATGGGTTTTGCCCAACAAAGATCCGTCACCGGCGAGCCCGTGACGGTGACGGGCAAGATCAACTATATGGATCGAACAGGCAGCTACTATCTCCAAAGTGAGAAGCCTCATGCAGTGCTGATCATTGTGAACCAGGATCCGAAAATACTGGAAGCGTTGAAGGTAAGCGGAAAGACGGTAACCGTTGAAGGGAAATTGACCGGCGGGGCGGACCTTCTTTTCGTTGAGAAGATCGACGGCAAACCCTATATTGGATTGCACGTGATCAGATGACGGGCAGGAAGATCTTTCAACCCATCCGGGAAGGATGGAGAAGATCAGACGTAGCCTTTTTGGATGGCGTAGTTGACGAGGTCGGCAGTCATTTTAACATTCAATTTTTTCATGATATTGGCACGGTGATGTTCTACGGTGCGTGCACTGATAAAGAGAAGATCGCCGATCTCCTCCCCGATTTTCCTTCTGCAATCCGCTTTAGGATTTCTCTTTCGCGGATGGTCAGCCTTTCGTACAAAAAAGAGGTCTCCTGATCCCCCTTGCCTGTCCTGACCCAATTGTCCATTAACCCTCGGAGAGGTTAGGGGATATGTAAATCTTTCCCTGCCGGACTCTATCGATCGCTGAAAAAAGTTCGGAAGCTGGGTCTTCTTTGAAAAGGTACCCTCCAGCACCGGCAGTGATGGCCGGAGGGGCCGCAGATGGGTGTTTTCCAGCAGCCCGTTCATTATTCTCTTGAAAGTTTGAGGGGACCTATGGTTAGATAAAAAAGTGCGGGAAACAGGCCTCGTGAGGATCGCGTCAGATCGTGGAAACGAAAAAAGATTTAAGGAACCTTCAGGAAAGGGTCGTTCACTGCAGGAAGTGCCCTCGGCTGGTCGCCTACCTGAAAGAAGTTTCCAACCATAAGCCCAAAAGATACCGGGACTGGGATTACTGGTCGAACCCCCTTCCCAGTTTCGGAGACCCGGACGCCCGGGTTCTAATCGTCGGATTGGCTCCTGCTGCACAAGGAGGGAATCGGACAGGCCGAATGTTCACGGGAGATCGAAGCGGGGAATGGCTATTTCGAGCACTTCATCAGTTCGGTTTTGCCAATCAACCTAATTCTCTTCGAAACGATGACGGCTTCAAATTGGACGATTGCTATATTACGGCAACGATTCGATGTGCCCCGCCCCAAAATAAGCCCCTGCCCCGGGAAATCGAAAACTGCAGGCCCTATTTTTTGGAAGAAATCGACCTTTTAAAGAAGGTACAGGTCATCGTCCCGCTCGGTCAGATCGCTTTTGCACAGACATCGAGATCTCTAAGACGAAAGGGATACGATGTCCCGCCTCTTTCTTTCGGCCATGGGAAGAGTTACACAATCCGGCCGGGGGGTAGACTCCAAACTCCGAACTCCGAACTCCGAATTATTTCTTTGATCACCACCTACCATCCCAGTCAGCAAAACACCCAGACCGGGAAACTGACCAGACCCATGTTTCACCGGGTTTTCAAAATGGTCCGAAAGAAGTTGAGAGATTGAATGTTGAGAATTTTGAGTTATGAGTTTTGAGTTGTCACTTTTTCTCGCTATGCGCCATGCGCTTTGCGCTATGCCCGTGATTTAAATCATGGTTATTCAAATTCCCATCGAGGATTGGATCGATCTTCACACTTTTTCTCCCAAGGAGACTCCTTCTCTCTTGGAGGACTATCTCCTCGAATGTCAGAAGAAGGGCTTCAAGGAAGTACGAATTATCCACGGAAAGGGAAAGGGCGTGCAGATGAACATCGTCCATTCATTTCTCAAGAAAAGTCCCCTTGTTGAATCCTTTAAATTAGCTCCACCCGAAGCAGGCTCCTGGGGCGCCACAATCGTCTATTTGAAGAAACCTCAGAGATAAGAAAGGTAAGTTCCCAGACCACAGGCCGGGGCTGGTATTCTGGCTGAATAGGACTTAAGAACATATTTTGAAAGGAGGTCAAGAGATGAAGAAGATTTTGGTGTCATATTTCAGCAGAACAGGAAAAACCCAACAAATGGCCGAGTATATTGCCGAAGGAATACGAATTTCCGGAAACGAGGCAGAGATCAAGAAAATATCCGACATCAAGAATGAAAAAGAATTGGCGGGATACGATGGATACGCTTTCGGCGCACCGACTTATCACAGGACGATGCCCGGACCTGTTGAAACTTTCCTATTCTTGGCACAAAAAGCAAACCTCCGAGGAAAAGTCGGGGGCGCTTTCGGGTCCTATACGCACAGTGGTGACGCACCCAAGATGATCTTCGACACCATGGAGTTCGTGTTTAAAATGAAGGTGGTGGATTTGGGTTCGTTTAATCTGTTGGAGCATCTGGTGGATACAAAAGAAGGTCTGAAATCCTGCCATGATTACGGGAAAGCCATCGGCGAGAAACTCAGCGCTTAGCACAAGAGAAAATGGTTAAATTCTGGTTTCTCTCAGCAGGCATCTTTGGTTTTTTAAGTGTGGCCCTTGGAGCTTTTGGAGCTCACTCGTTAAAGAATATCCTGGACGATTACGGAAGGTCGATCTACGAAAAGGCGGTCCTTTACCAAATGTTTCATACGGTGGCTTTATTCGCAGTAGGGGTGATGCAGCATTTTGATAAAGAGGCATCCTTCTCCGGGGCAGGTTGGGGATTTGTTGTCGGGATCTTTCTCTTCTCCGGGAGTCTCTATCTCATGGCGGTCACAGGAATAAGATGGCTCGGAGCCTTCACTCCCGTTGGCGGAGTGGCTTTTCTTTTTGGCTGGTTTTGGATGGTATGGACCCTTGCCAAAGGACGCTTTTGATTCCGGCCGACCATCGATCCAAAATACCTACCCCTGTTATCATACGGTCGAGAGATCGAGAGTAGAGAGAGAAATGTCAAATGAAAAAGAATGGAAGAACGGGAGCAGCCGACGTTATCGGCCATAGCCCATTCTTCACAACGAAGGAGGTTAACATGACCACCCCTCGACACTGCCCAGGTTTCGAACAGTTCAAAGGCCTAAAATCTTTCGTCTGCAATTGCCCGAATTGCGGGAAAGACGTTGAGATCTTCTCCGATGAATTTGACAGAAAACATACCTGCAGGGGTTGTCATCAAGAGATCGACTTTACAAAATGTACCCTGACGGGTGGAGCATCCGATACTTCACCCCGGTAAGAAAACAGGAAATCGAAATTCGAAGCACGAAATTCGAAACAAAGATGTTAAATCCTAAACTCGAAATCCCTGCCTTCGCCGAAGCGGCTTCGCGCAGGCAGGCTAAACTCTAAAGAAACTCAAATGTCCAAAACACAAAACTTAAATCGGTTCAATGGTTGAAAAGTCACGAATGCTTTTTGAGTTTTTTATTTTGAATTTGTTTAGGGTTTAGAGTTTAGTGTTTAGAGTTTAGACAACTTTGAGTTGGTCCGAGACGGACGCTCCGCCCGAAATTCGGAATTCGGATTTTAGATTTTGATGATCTCTCCTTCAATCTGCTCTCCGAGGCGCAGGATCCCAAGGCTGGGCCGGTGAATAAAGGAACGGGTGGGAGAACCGGGGTTGAAGAAGTAAACGTTTTTGCTCCGGTGATTCGCCGGGGCATGGCTGTGACCGTAAACAATCGCGTCCACTTCATCGAATTCCCCCCGGATACGTGACTCGATTCCAAAGGGAGGTCCCCCTCCATGAATGAGGGCGATCTTGAATCCCTTGATTTCAACGATCCTCTTCCGGGGGAATGCTTTCTGAATGTCCTGAGGATCCATATTTCCACAAACAGCGATCAATTCTTTCCGGCTCGAAAGATAGTCTACGATGCTCCAGTCCACGAAGTCTCCCGCGTGAAAAATCTTTTCCACGTCCCCGAAATGAGATTCGATCATCTTCTTGAAACCAGAGTTAGGTTCTCTCAAGTGGGTATCTGAAATCACGCCGATCTTCATCATTTACCAACCGTAGTTTTTTTGTCATGCTGAATTTATTTCAACATCTCACTCAAGTCTTTCCACTCTGAATTGAATTCATTTATCAAATTTATTTTCCAGCTTCTGTGCCAATTTTTTAATTGTTTCTCCTTTTCGAGAGCACTTCCAACATCTGAGGTTGTCTCAAAATAAACCAATTTATTAAGGTTATATTTCTTTGTAAACCCATTTATCATTTTGTTCTTGTGCTCATACATTCTACGTTCAAGATCATTTGTTGCCCCTATGTAAAGAACCTTATCGGACTTGTTTGTGAGGATGTAAACATAATACTGTTTCGTCATGGTTTATCTGTGATGCTGAGATCCTGAAATAAATTCAGGATGACAAAACTTGATTCAGGGAAGGGTTCAGGGTAACCAGAAAAAGTCACTTTGCCAATTCTACAACGGAATAATAGACTCCCATCGCTACCCTGCTCATGAATTCGAAGTTCAAGGTTTCTATCTTGTCCGATGGAAGATGGTAGTTCGGGTTTCTCAAAAAAGAGGTATCCGTCACCAAAAGCGCCGCAAATCCTTCATCCCAAAAGATGCTGTGGTCGCTCAGCCTTACTTCATCCATTTTCTCCCCATTCCCGGGCACCACGAGAAATTCTAATGGAAGCTCGGGGATATTCGTTTTGAAAGAAAGGCAAACTCTCTCCAGCAACTTTTGCGACCTTTTGTTTCCGACGATAGCGATAAAATCTCCGACCATGGGATAATACTTCGGATCAAGATAGGGGGGATAATCCTGTCTCGGGCCGGTAAATCCCACCATCTCCAGTGAAATCATCCCGAGGATTTCCTCCTTTTTCTTCTTCAGGCCCTTCACGTAATGGGCGCTGCCGATATAGCCATATTCTTCGAGGGTGAAGGCGATCAATCGCACCGTCTTCTCCACGGAGACAGATTGAATATTTCTCCCTATCTCGAGAAGCACGGCGACGGCGCTGGCATTGTCATCCGCTCCCGGAGACCCTGGAACCGTGTCGTAATGGGCTCCCACGATAAAAACCTTATCGGGAGAACTCCTCCCTTTCTTTTCCGCGACGATATTCTTATAGGATTTCCCTTCCCATTGAAAAGAGTCTTCTCTGACGTCCAGCCCCACCTTGAGAAATTCTCTTCTGATATATTGTGCTGCCTGCTCCAACCCGGGATAGCCCTCATACGGATTCCGATCAAACAGCATGTTTTCCACATGCCTCCTCAAACTTTCAACGGAAACTATCGCGCTATTCACGTCAATCCTTTTGTCCCCGATGAGTCCGATCAATAATAGAAACAAAGCGAGGAGAAGAGAGAGAGATCCGTTCATTTTCCGGTCTTGAGTCGTGTTCATCGTATTTTAAAAGCGAATATTTGTCAATTCCGGCAACCTCCTGTTCATGGACCCAGCCGAAAAATACTGCCTTTTCATCGGTAAAATACATGCTTCCCCTTATTTCATCACCCACTGCGTTTTGATATCTTAAACTTAAGAGGAGCAAATTTTTTTTCATCTCATCCCTCTCAGGCTGGGCCCCCCTCCCAGCCTCTTTTTTTGTCTAAGCAAGAATGGTTAGCCAGCCCCCTTCTCCCAAGATGTTGCGTCACAATATCATTAGGAGACTGCTGAAAAAGTTATCTTTCCCAGGTTGCTCAAAAAGGGCCAGATACAAGGCCCCCGAAATCCTGAGAGTGGCGTCGCGACGAATAAGGAGAGACATCTTGCCACGCCGACGAGTTGGTGAGTCGGCCGGAGGCGTACTTGGCTGTACGTTGCAATGACGAAGGATGAGGGAATCCCGCGAAGCGCGGGGCTGATGGCCATTTTTCAGCAACCTGTTAGACTTTCTTTTCCCTTTCGGAGCCTGTTTAAGCTATAATGCAGAAATGCCTATCGGCAGGAAGAAAAAGGCCATCGTTCATATCGCCAAACAAAATCTTCACTTGGACGAGGAAACTTATCGTCAAATTCTTAAGGGCGTGGCGGGGGTGGAGAGTTCAACCCAGCTGACGGAAGCAGGCTTCGAGAAGGTAATGAGAAGGTTTCAAGAAATGGGATTCAAAGGTCTCCTCCCTGACCCCTACCAGCCCGTTCCCAAAGGGCGACTCATTCCTCCTGAGAGCCCCCAGGGTCAGCAAACGCTTACTCCAAGTCAGGTCCGTTTCATCTCTTATCTCTTAGAAAAATTGAACTGGGAGGAAGGACATTACCACGCCCTCTGCCGGCGAATCATTAAAAAACCGGATCCCTTGACCAAGCGGGACGGGCAAAAGATGATCATCGGTTTGATGGCCATTCTCAGGCAGGGGGAAATCCGAAAGAGGAGAAATCTATGAAAAGGTACTTGATCATTGGCCTGGTCGTGGCCTTGTTCGTCTCTCTGGGACTCATGGCAATCGGTAAAGAAACCCATTCGCCCTTTGTTGAAATGGAGGTGAAGGGAGTCAGACTGGATGCCGTCGTAAGCAGTCCGGTCGTCCTCCTGGCAGACAAAGAAGGAAAGAAGGCACTCCCCATCTGGATCGGCCTCGTTGAAGCCAATGCGATCGATAAAGAACTGAAAAACAGCACCTCCCCGAGGCCGATGACCCATGACCTTCTTTATTCCATCCTTGCGCAAGCACACGTCAAAGTGAAACAGGTAAAAATCGTCGGCCTGAAAAACAATACCTATTACGCAACTCTCTTTCTCACCATCAACAAAGGGACCGTGGAGGTCGATGCTCGACCCAGCGATGCTATTGTCATCGCATTAAAGTCTAAAACGCCTATCTTCGTCTCTGCCAAGATTCTCGACGAGCAAGGAATCGCCCTCACCCAAAAGAGCGCCTCGATCGAGCGGTTTGGAATGCGCGTCCAGGAACTGACTCCTCCCCTGGCCTCCTACTTCAACTTCAAGGGACAGAAGGGCGTCCTGGTCGCGGAGGTCCTCCCGGGCAGCGTCTCGGAATCTTCCGGGATCAGAGCCGGAGATATCCTACTCAAAGTCAATTCAAAGGAAGTGGGAAGTGTGGAAGAGCTTCAGGAGGGCTTTGACTCCGTTAAGGCGGGCGATCCGGTTCGAGTCGGGCTCTTCAGGGATGAACAATCAATGGAAGTCAACCTGACGCTTAAATAGGGACACATCCCGTTTTTGCTCTTTGGGGGATTGCAAAGGTATGCGAAGAATAAAAAAATGGGATGTGTCCCTACTTATCCCCACGAATATTCCCTCTTGCCAGGGAGGCGAATACGCCTCCGAAGCAGAGAATGGTAAAGAAGACAAAGGCCAATTTGATGCATTTCAAGAAGACCGGATAGGTCTCTTGCGTGATTTGGACCTTCCCGAGGTAGATGGAAAATATCAAGAGAGCAGTTCCCATGCTGAAGGCCATCCCGGTGATTCGCATGGTCGAGAGCGTTCCTGAGCCCACTCCGTAAAACCTGCTTTCAACCGAGCTCATCACCGCATTCGCGTTGGGAACCGAGAAAAGGCCATAACCCAACCCAAGAAGAATCAGGTTCCCCAGGATGAAGAGGAGCGGGGTTTTTTCATTTAGAACGGTAAACAGGCAAATCCCCACCCCGGTCAAAACCAATCCGATCGAAGCGACGATTCGCGGTTCAATCCTGTCCGAAAGCTTGCCGCTAAAGGGTGAGCAGAGCGCTTGGACAATCGGCTGGGCGATCAGGATCAACCCCGCATTTTCAGGGGCCAGTTTTTTCACGTATTGCAGGTAAAGACTTAAAAGGAAGGTAATCGCGAAGCTTGCGCTGGAATGAATCAGCGTTGCCAGGTTTGAGAAGGCGAACGCCCGATTGTTCCTAAAGAGCTTGATCTCCAAAACAGGGGTTCTCACCTTTCCTTCCCACTTAATGAACAAGGGTATGCCCAGGAAGCCTGCCAGAAGAAGCCATACGCCTTGCGCCGTCGACAATTGAGAAAAACCATACATGATGAGAAAAAGAATGATACTGTAAAGAACCGAGCCCGTCAGATCCAATTTATCTTCTTCGGCCTCGCGCCATTCCCCTTTCAGTGTTCGGAGGGTGAGAAGAACGAGGATAGACCCGACAAGGACATTGACGAGAAAAATACTCCTCCATCCGAGGTATTGGGTTAAGAGTCCGCCTAAAAAGGGTCCTGAAGAAAACCCGAGGTAGACGGCAGCCCCGTTTATTCCCAAGACTCTACCCAGCTCTCTGGGAGGAAAGGTGGAGGTCAGGATAGCCGCCCCGATAGGATAAACGGCTGCAGCGCCGATCCCTTGCAAGACCCGGAAGCAGATCAGCATCGCGGCAGAGTTCGAGAGGGCACAACCCGCAGAGGTCAAAGTAAACGTCATGACACCGTAGGTGAACAATCTTTTTCTTCCATAAATGTCTGCGCTTTTGCCAAAGGGGACAACAAACATGGCTGAGGCCAGAAGATACACCGTCGTCACCCAACTCATTAGAATGGCGTCCATTGAAAAGGCCTTCCCGATGGAGGGAAGTGCAATATTCACGGAGGATATCCCAAAGGGGGAGATGAAGGAAGCCAGCGTGGTGATGAATAAGGCAGGTCCTTTATTGGCGGCACGATCGCCATCTGTAGCGTTTGTCATAATATGCTCGATAGAGATAACCAAGTAGGGGGCCCTTGTCAATTAAGGCAGGAAGTTCTCCTTCCCCCAAGGAAACGGTCAAAAGGCACTTTTACGAATCCGTCCATAATATCCCCTCGAACCATGAAAATAACCAAAAATTCTCCTCCCCCGGTTTCCCCAGAAATCCCCCTCCTTGGAGGTACGGATGGGGGTGTCTCACAGGAGGGAGGGGAAATTCTTAAGGGAAATATGTCTAAAGAATGATGGACGCTTTAGTAAAATCTACCTTCGGCAGTCAGCCCCTCTCCTTTTCTCGTTGAAATAGAGTGACATTCTCCCTAAAATCGTCTTATCATGAAAGAGTGATGTAAATAAGGAAGGTACGGACGAAAGGCGTCATAGGATGAGGGCGGAAACCGTCTCGGAAACTCCAGCTCGCTTCTCCGGTCCGCATATTGTCGAGGCGGAACATTTGCTGAAAAAATTCGGCGACCTGGTCGCGGTCAACGGGATCTCTTTCCGGGTCGCCACCGGTGAATGCTTCGGGATTCTGGGCCCCAATGGCGCGGGGAAGACGACCACGATCCGGATGGTCTATGCTTTCTCTCCCATGAGCGGGGGCAGTTTGAAGGTGTTCGGACTCGACATCTCCCGGGAGTGGCGCCGGATCAAATCCCGTATCGGCGTCTGCCAGCAGGAGAACAGCGTGGATCCGGATCTGACGGTCCTCCAGAATCTGGAAGTGTTTGCCCGGTACTTCGATATCCCCAGGAAGGAAGCCCGGGAAAAGGCGACCGAGCTTCTCGACTTCATCGCCCTCGATCATCGGGCGAATGCGACGGTCACCGAACTCTCCGGCGGGATGATGCGCCGACTGGTCCTTGCCCGTTCGCTCATCAACCATCCGGACCTTCTGATTCTGGACGAACCGACCACGGGCCTGGACCCCCAGTCGCGGCACCAACTATGGGACCGCCTCGAAGAACTACGGGAAGGGGCATTTCCATTTTGCTGACCACTCATTATATGGAAGAAGCCTCGAGGTTGTGCGACCGGTTGATCATCATCGATCACGGTCTGATCCTGGTGGAAGGCAAACCCGAAGAGCTGATTCAGGAACATGTGGGCAAGAATGTAATCGAGATCGCAGCACCCACGGAGGAGCTGAAATCCTTTATCCGTTCACGCCGACTCGACTATGAAGATCTCGGCCACCGCTTGATCATCTACTGTGAAGACAGCGGCGAGCTCTATCAGAGGGTGACCCGGGATTTTTGTAAAGAGGGCTGTGTGATGAGATCGGCGACCCTCGAAGATGTCTTCTTGAAGTTAACGGGCAGGGAGTTGAGAGAATGACGGAACGAGCCCAGGCGAAGATCTCCAGGCGGTTCCTTCGAGTCTGGCAGCGAAACCTGAGGGTTTACAGGAAGAGCTGGAAGATCAGTTTCATCCCGCCCTTTCTGGAGCCCCTCTTTTATCTGATCGCCTTTAGCGTCGGCATGAGCGGTCTGGTGGGAAGCCTCCGCTATCAGGGGTCTGACATCTCTTACGTGAGCTTCATCGCCCCTGCCTTGATTGGAGTCAGCATCATGTACAACTCCTTTTTTGAGACCACCTATGCCTCTTTTGTAAGGATGTATTATCAGAAAACCTTTGATGCCATGCTGGCCACGCCCCTCTCGCTGGAAGAGGTCATCGCCGGTGAAATTGTCTGGGGCGCGACCAAGTCCCTGATCGCGGCTGCGATCATGATAGCGGTGATCGGCTTTTTCGGGCTGATTCGATTTCCCGAAGGTCTTCTCCTCCTGCCTCTGGCGGTGTTGGGCGGGATTGCCTTCGCATCGATCGGCATGTTCTTTACCGGGATCGTAGCCAACATTGAAATGTTCAATCTGCCCGTCTTCTTGTTTGTCACGCCCATGTTTCTCTTCAGCGGAACCTTTTTCCCTCTTGAAAATCTTCCCCGCTGGGCTCAGCAATTTGCCCTCGTCTTCCCCCTCACCCATCTCACCAACCTTGCGCGGGCTTTCAGCTTCGGACAGATCCATCTCTCCCTGCTCTGGGAAACCGGTTATCTTCTGGCTTTCAGCCTGATCTTCTTTCCCCTGGCCATTTCAAAAATGCACCGGCGCTTAATTAAATAGCGCCCCCGATCCTTCCCTCCCCTCAAGAAACCATGTCAGAAGGATAAAAAGCGGCTCCGAACAAGGCGGAAGAGACGGTCGACCGCATCCTAAGAGTTTGGAACCCGATTGTCTCTTCGGCCGGGCCGGATTGTGACCCGGTCTCCAGGGGGAGTAGGGAAGGGGTGATGCCGCTTAATTTATTACGTTTGCAATAGTCAGACGGACCGGGCTGCCATTTTTCCGGCAAGCCTGCCGGAAGTGAAGGCCCAGGCCAGGTTCAGGCCGTGTCCCATCAGAATCAGTCCACCCGCGGTCCGGCCTCCCGCAAAGAGCCCGGGGATGGCATTTCCCGATTGATCCAGGACTTGAAACCGGGTATTGATGTCGAGGCCTCCGAGGGTCACTCCGATATAGCCCACGGCTGGACCCATGACATAAAAGGGTGGTTTGAAAATACCCTCTCCAAGCGGCGAGCGCTGAAAGTCTTCATCCTTCCCTTTTTCAACAAAACCATTGTAACGCTTTACCGTTTGAACAAGGGCTAGGGGGTTTGGATGAATCTTTGCTGCCTTCTCGAGGGTCTCCCCTTTCGAAATGATATCGGGAACGTCTTTCTCATAGTCCTGAACATAGGCATAAGCGATCCCCGCTGCCGTTGAGACAAAGTATGGCCAGGCGGAGAATTTCTCGGCCAGCCTCGAATCGAAGACGATATACGCCTGTCCCTCGGCCTGCCGCGCAATGGGGAAAGAAGGATCTTTCAACTCATTCGCGAATCGCTCACCCCCACGATTGACCAGAATCGCCCCTTCCCGGTACAACCCTTCATCCGGCGCCCCGCGCGTCGTCAGAAGATGGCTGGCCAGTCTGATAAAGAACCGTCGGGGTAATACCCTGCTTCCGACGGCATAGAGCTTGATCAGCAGAGGATGATTGGGGAGCAACTCATGCCACAGTTTCTTGGGAGCAGGAATAAATCGAACGTTTGGCCGGGTAAAGACACCCATATTGACCGTACGGCCCCCGACCTCCATTCCCATGACGTGTCCCTCTCCTTGACATTCGGGATTGTAACCAGGAGCCTTGGCCAGATCGGCTGACAAATATCGCTCCTTCAGGGCAAAGCTATTGCTATAGTCACCGCTGGCCAGGATTACGCCTCGGCGGGCCTGGACCTCGATGGAAGTATTCTTCTCGGTTTGTTCCAGAAGGGCTCCGGTGATCCGTCCCCCCTCCCGGATCAATTTCCGGCCCGAGGTGTTCAAGAGAACCTTCACCCCTTTCTTGACGGCCGCCCTCTGGAGCAGAAACGGGTAAGCCAATCCGCTCGGAATCACATTATGCATCCGGGGCACGCGGTGGGGTGGTTCCGGGTTCGGTCCGTAGAATTCAAATCCGTAACTTCGCAACCACTCAATCGTCCGAGCGCCTTCCCTGACCAGGACCCAGAATAGTTCCTTGTTGTCGAATGGATCCAACTCTCCATTGTATATTTTCATGTCCTCGAACAAGGCCTCCGGCGAATCGAGGATCCCCTGGCGGGCCTGGTAAGAGGTGCAGCAGGCGGTGATGGAGCCAACGGAAAGACCCGTCGTCCCTCCCGGAGAACTGCATTTTTCGGCGACGATCACCTTTGCCCCTTCTTCGGCTGCGGAGACAGCCGCAGCCAAACCCGTTCCTCCCCCGCCGATGACCAGAACATCCGTTTCCATTTCATGAGAGCTCGTTGACATTTGCGGCATCCTATGGACTCCTCGCGAAAATATTCTACACATAGCAGAAAGAAGAGGGGAGCGCAAGTGGCCCCGCCGGTTGACACTCCCCTCTCTTTCTCTTATAGTCAAGTCGCCTCAAAGCGAATAATTATCCCATCTGTTTCTTCCTGCGTTGAGACACAATGCTTCTGAAGGAGTGACTGGAAATGATAGACTATAAATTGTTGACATATGGAGCGCTCCAGGGACCGCGTGCGGGGATCATCGTGGACGAAGAAGTTTTTGATTTGGCGGGATTGACGGATAGACCCTCTTATGCAGCGGTGCTGGATGTCCTGAAAGACTGGGAAACCGCAAGAGCCATCCTCCATGAGGCGGTAGAAGAAACCAAGGTCGGAAAGATCAAAGGTATTCCTTTGGAGAAAGTCAAGCTGCTTGTCCCGGTGTTTCCATCGGCAATTTTCTGTGCCGGCGCGAACTATGTCGACCACGTGCAGGAGATGGCAGCGGCCCGGAAGATCAACCCGGATCCCGATCCTCGGAGCCTGGGACTCAAACCCTGGCATTTTATCAAGGCATCTCGTTCGGTGGTCGAAACGCAGTCCACCGTTCCCTTACCCGCCTATTCCAAGATGGTTGACTGGGAAGCCGAGTTGACGGCGGTCATCGGCCGCCGGGCGAAAGATGTCCCGGCGGACAAGGCCCTTGAGTATGTCGCGGGTTACACCGTGGCGAACGATCTCTCGGCGCGTGATTTCACAGCCCGGCCGCACGTCCCGGACACTTCGCCCTTCAAGTACGACTGGGTGAGTCAGAAGAGTTTCGATGGGTCGTGCCCGATCGGCCCGTGGATTGTGCCGGCAGGGCAGATCGGGGACCCTCAAAATCTGAGCATCAGACTTTGGGTCAATGACGTCCTCAAACAGGACTCTCACACCGGCAAAATGATCTTCTCCGTTGCCGAACAGGTCGCCCATCTCTCGACCCGGATCACGCTCTATCCGGGAGATCTGATTCTCACCGGCACACCGGCCGGAGTGGGCATGGCGAGAGGGGAGTTCCTTAAAGCCGGTGACGTGATCCGTGTTTGGGTCGAGCGAATTGGGACGCTGACGAACACGATGGGATAGCTTGACCTACCCAGAATGACTCAAGGGACCGGCCCGGGAAAAATCTCCGCACGGCAACGATCGAGGGCCTGGTCGAATCGCCATTGCCCGAACAAGATATTCCGAAGAAATTCCGCAGATCGGCCTGGGCGTTGAATACCGCTCGTTAAAATCGTCGTCTCTTCAAGTTTGCATCAATCGCTATCGCGCAAAATTGTGAAATCCATTAAATCAATATCGATCGACCCCAGTCTTTTGACGTCGCCTTGATCGAAAGGAGAAGGCACTTGATAAGAAGATGCGCGTTTCACCCCTGATTCGAACGTAATCGGGAAAGCAAACGCATTGCTTTCATTTCCGAGTTTATCCAGAACCGAGACCGTCAGGGTAATGGGTGTCCACTCGGATACATACGGTGTTTTCGAACTATAGGTATTCCATTGGAGGTACCCTTTAAAGTGCTTACGATCCGTCGGCTTCAGATACACCCAGCTGGTCGGATACCGGCCGTAGCCGGCCTGGTCAACCACCGTGGCGATCTTCATCATTTCCCCTCGCGGGTCCTCCGCCTCAATATACACCCTCAGAATGTCTCCATACTTTATTTTGTCCACAGTAAATGCATGCGTGATGACCGGTGCATTTGATCCTGACCGGCTTTGTGCCCATCCCTGCGCGCTCAAAAAGAGGACCAGGGCTACCATCACTCCCCGCACCCAGTAAATTTGTTTTTTGTTCATTTTCGTTCCTCCATTTCTCTCTTATCAACCTTTATACAAATAAATGTAAATAGCTCCGTTGGGTTTGTCAATCCTTCGACTCCTTTGCCCACCCCACTTTCTTCAGCCCACCCCTTTTGTGTCCTGCCCTTCAGTGTCTGACCGAAGCCCCTTTTCAGAAATCGGCCCAAGTTTCACCCGTGATCGGGTGGGCCCCCGAAGAGGCTTCGTCGGCCCGACCGCTTTAGTTTGGCTGTATGGGTCGAAGGAGGGAGAGCCAGTTTCAATGTCATTCCGGACGTTAATCCAGGCTACCCTCAACACGGGCATTAGGAAGCCTCGGAGGGGACTCGCCCTCGGCACGTTTCTTTACAAAAGGTCATCGTTATGTTAGACGCACATTTGTTTCGATTTATTCAATGAAAATTCGGGGGGAACGATCTTGGATGCCGACCTGTGCCAGAGAATCATAGAGAACATCTCTCGTATGATCGTGGGTAAAAAAGGAGTCCATCGGGCTCCTGCTGGCGGCACTCCCGATGGGCCTGGCAGAGACAAGGTAATCCTCCGCGATATCACTGAAAACCTGTATGAACCCACTGAAAGACAGGGAGGAGGCTGGCCTGGCTGTTTATTCGATCACTTTTTCAACCTCTCACCTGTTTTAGCTTGACAGAAAACCTCGGTTTTCATATATTCAACTCATCCCCCCCAATAGGCTCTCAGCGGGCTGAGGGGCAAGAGGCGAACGACATCATGCGGCCCTTACAAGGAATTATGGCCCTTACCTATACGCCATTGAAGGCGGACTACAGCTTAAACGAGGATGCCGTTCGTCGAGAAATTGATTGGGTCATCCAGAGGGGGGCGACGGGCATATGGCCCGGAGGATACGCCGGGCAATGGCCGGAATTGGACGAGGAGGTCCGGAAAAGACATCTCAAGGTTTGTATCGAGCATGCCAAGAACAGGGTTTTTTGCGCCGCCGGATGCCATGCCACCAACACCCTGCAAACCGTCCGACTGGCGAATTATGCGGAAGAGATCGGCTATGACTGCGCTTGGATCTCTCCCACGGCTCCTCGAAAGGCCACAGACGATGAGATGGTAGAACACCACCGATGGGTCCTCGATCATACGACGATCCCCATCGCCCTATACGATTCAAGTCCTGCCGGTTCTTACATGGGCCCGGAACTGATTGCGCGCATTGTGGGAATGAGCCAGCGGATTATCGCCATGAAGGCTATCGTCGGGGACATCGTTCACATCGCCTCCCTCTACCATTGGCGGGTGGATCAGCGAATCAGCATTCTGGGCGTCGAATGGAATATGCTTCCCCACTTACTGTTGGGTGCGCCGGGTGCGATGGGTGGCTCGGATTGGATTCCGGCCATGTGTGCGACTTACGAGGCGTTTAAGCGGGGGAACATGAATAGGGCCTGGGAACTGCAAAAAGCGATCGCGGCTCAATCCCCCCTTCTCATCCCTCGCGTCGCGTCGTCGACCATGGGAAGCAAAATGGACCGTTCCGGGATAGGGTACCTGAAGGCCCGATTCTCACTGATGAGCGGCATCGACTTGGGTCCCCCCATGCCGCCCTACGGCCCGGCTTCGGAGGCGGAGGTCGAAAAGGCAAAGCAAGGAATTCGCTCACTGGAGGCGCTGATCGCCAAACCGAATCAGTAGCCTGAGGAACGAATGCGTTTCCTGAGGGTGCGGGTGACAGGCCCGTAGGCTCATCAACGGAAAGGGAGATGACTTTGATCTCGTACTAAAATCTAACACAGGAGGAGATTTATGAAACGTCACATTTTTGTCGCTCTCTCATTCTTGGTCGTGTTTGCACTTTGCGGAGGAGTGCCGACGATTCAGGCCCAGAATTACCCGAATCGACCCGTTCAGTTCATCCTGCCCGGTACTCCGGGGTCGATCATCGATATCACCGGAAGGGTGTTAGCGGAGGATCTGGGAAAGATACTCGGGGGGCAATTTGTTCCCATCGACAAACCGGGCGCAGGATTCACCCTGGGAACGGATTTTGTGGTCAGGAGCAAGAAAGATGGCTATACCCTTTCCTATACCAACAATCCAGCCATCGTCTACTCCAGGATCCTGATGGATACGGTCCCCTATAACCCGGATAGAGATTTAGACCCTTTGGGGCTTCACCTGTTTTTTCCCCATGCCCTTGCGGTGCAGGCCAGTTCCCCTTGGAAAACATTCGGGGAGTTGATAGACTATGCTAAAAAGAACCCCAATCAAGTTCGCTGCAGCACCCCCGGGATAGGGACGACGACCCACTTCCATTTGGAGATCCTCCAATCGTTGACCGGAGCCCAATTCAATCACGTTCCTTTCAAATCCGGAGAAGCGGTGATCACTGCCCTTTTAGGGGGCCATGTGGAAATGACCTTCGATGCAGTGAGTAAGATCGCCCCGCATGTCGAATCGGGTAAGATGAGGATGCTCCTGGTCACCATGAAGTCCCCCACCTTCCCGAACGTCCCCACGCTGAGAGATTTGGGTTATAAACAGGATCTGGCAGTTTCCTGGTTTGCGATGTATGGCCCGATGGGAATGCCGGAGGAGGTGAAGAAAGTTTTGATCCCCGCGATTGAGAAAGCGGCGAAAAATCCGGAATCAAAGGCCAGGCTTGAGAAAATGCATTTCATTATCGATTATAGATCTCCCGCGGAACAGAAGAAGCTGGCTGCCGAAGAATACGAGACAGCCCTTGAGATCGCCAAAAAAATCGGGTTATACAAAAAATGATCCGGAGGAGGCGAGTACGGCTTAATTTTCTTTCGGTCGTCCTGTAGTACGGCGCCGATCCAGCTTCGACTTCGATGAAAAATAGCCTTCCTATGGGAAGGCTATTTTTTTGTCGGCCAAACCCGGAACTTTCACTTCCCAAAAATCTGGGAATTGTGTATATATGATGGCAGAGTATGAAAGAGGTCCCATTTCGACGCTCAGAAAATGTCATTCCGAGCCCGAAGGGCGCGGCAATCCGACGAAGTCGTTGCGAGGACAAAGCTCGTGGCAATCTCAAGGGTTCCCTCGCTTTGCTCGGGACAAGGCTTCGTCGCGAGGGGCTCCTCGCAATGACCCACTGGGGCCAATGCAGACAATCATGTGCTCCTCGTAGGAAGATAAGTAATAACATCGAGGGACGGCCAAAGAAGTTCTCTACGTCAGCTACCGATATGAAAAAGGTAAAAACAAATTTTCTTCTCGTCCTCGTTCTTCTGAGTTTGACGACTGCTTTGAGCTGCACCCCTTTACGGAAAAAAGAGGCGCAGCTTCCACCGGAGGCCCTCAAACAGGTCCGCTTCTTCTTCCCCAAATTCAGCGATGACATGGATCGTGAATCGCTGATCCAGGGCGTCACAAGAAATCTCGAATACCTGGATCGCCTCGCTCCTGAAACCATATTCCACTATGGGCCTCACGATTTCACCCGCCAGCAGGTGCGTGAGAGTCAGGAGGCTTTTCTGGATCTCCTGTCAGGAGGGCTTAATGCAGATCAATTGAGCAGCGAGATCAGAAGGAAGTTTCGGGTTTACCGGGCCACCGGCCGGAAGGGAAACGGGCGGGTGCTCTTCACCGGGTATTATGAGCCCCTTTACGAGGGGAGACTGGCTCGTGATGAAATCTTCAGGTACCCGCTTTACCGTCTGCCCGACGATCTGACCCGAATCGATCTGTCCCCCTTCGGCGAGAAATTCAAGGGAGAAACCATTGTCGCAAGAATCGACGGCAAGAAAGTCCAGCCTTACTTCTCCAGGCTTCAAATCGAGGGAGAAAAGAGGCTGGAGGGAAAGGGCCTTGAGATGGCATGGCTGAAGGATCCCCTCGACGTGTTTTTTCTCCACATCCAGGGATCAGGCAGGGTGAGGCTCCCTGAGGGAAAAGAGTTTTTGGTTCACTACCAGGCCTCGAACGGCAGGCCCTACCGGAGCATCGGACAGTACATGATCGAGAAAGGGTTTCTCGCCCGTGAAGAAATGTCCATGCAGGCGATGCGAAAGTACTTGACCGAGCATCCGGAGGTTCGCGACGAGGTTCTCAATCAAAACCCCTCTTACATTTTCTTCCGCCAGGTGGAGACAGGACCTTGGGGCAGTCTCGGCGTCCTCCTGACTCCCGGAAGGTCAATCGCCCTGGATCCCAGGCTTTTTCCAAAGGGTGCCCTCGGGTTCATTTCAAGCCAGAAACCTCTCGTCACCGATCAGGGAGAGATCACGGGGTGGGTTGAATTCTCCCGTTTTGTCTTACACCAGGACTCAGGCGGGGCGATCAAAGGAGCCGGAAGGGCAGACATCTTTTGGGGAAGCGGCCCGTACGCCGAGGTGACCGCAGGCCACCTTCAACAGGAGGGCGACCTTTACATCCTCATCAAGAAGTAGCTCCGGAGGTCGTTCCTGAAGCGATGCTCTAATTCCCAGAGCCTCGTGAAAAGCCATCCAAGAATATTCTAAAATGGCTCCCTCTCCGCTTGCCCCCTTCTCCGTCCATAAGCATTGAATATCAAATCCTATCCGAGTATCATATAAACATGGGAATAGCGGGTTATTCGATTTTCGACCAGGACATCAGTGGGTTCGATGAAACCCTGAATCGACCACCCAAGGAGTGTGAGAGATGCACCCAGAAGAGATGAAAATCAAAATAGATGAGATCAAAAAGAGGTATCCGAATAAGTTTGCCTCCGAGGAGAAAATATTTCGTCAGATCCGGCGAGGGGACAGGATCTTCCTGGGTACGGGGTGCGGCGGGCCCCAATATCTTATCCGGGCCCTGATCAACTACGTCGAGGCCCATCCGTTGGCTCTTTGCGATGCCGAAATACTCCAGGTGTGGACCCTCGGGGTGGCTCCCTACATCGATGAAAAATTCAGCCGCAATTTTCGGCATAATGGTTTCTTCGTTGGGACCAACACCCGCGACGCGGTGAACAAGGGCACGGCCGATTACACCCCCATTTTTCTATCGCAGGTTCCGGATCTCTTCCACCAGAGGATGATCCCGATAGACGTCGCTTTGATCCAGACGTCGCATCCGGATGATCACGGCTACTTGCGATTGGGGGTGAGCGTCGATATTGTCAAAGCCGCCGTCGAGAATGCTTCCCTGGTGATCGCTCAGGTCAACTCGAACGTGCCCCACATCCAAGGAGACGGGTTTATCGGGATGGATGACGTTGACTTCATGATCCCCTTTGATGAACCCTTGCTGGAATACGACGGAGAGACGGATAGTGCGATTGCCCAGCAAATTGGAAAGTACGTTTCGCGTCTGGTCCAGGATGGAGACACGATTCAGGTCGGATATGGGAGCGTGCCCAACGCGATTATCGCCAATCTGGACAACAAAAAACATCTCGGCGTACACACAGAGCTGCTGAGCGATGGTGTCGTAGAATTAATGAGAAAAGGGATGGTCGACAACACCAAGAAAAATATCGACCGCGGGAAAACGGTCGCTTCATTCTGCATGGGCAAAAAAGAAACCTATGAATATATCCATCATAATCCTGCCGTAGAATTCAGGACGATTGATTATACGAACAATCCCTTAGTCATCGCCCGACAGAATAACATGGTAGCCATTAATAGCGCCCTGGAGATCGACCTGACAGGACAGGCCACTGCAGAATCCATTGGAAAGTTTTTTTATAGCGGTATCGGGGGGCAGACCGACTTTATGAGAAGCGCGGTTCTGGCCCGTAATGGCAAAGCTATCCTCACCCTCCCCTCCACTGCGGAGAACGGAAAAGTTTCCAGGATCGTTCCATTTTTCAAAGAAGGAGCCGGGGTCACCCTGAATCGAGGCGACGTCCATTATGTCGTCACAGAGTTTGGGATTGCTTATCTAAAGGGAAGGAACCTTCGCGAGCGTGCCATGGAATTGATATCGATTGCTCATCCAGCCTTTCGTCCCTGGCTGATTGAAGAGGCAAAACATTCATCCCTCATCTATAAAGATCAGGCCTTTATCGCGGGAAAGGAAGGGGAGTATCCTGAGAATCTGGAAACCTATCGGACCACAAAGGCCGGATTGGAGATCTTTTTGAGGCCCGTGAAAATAAGCGATGAGCCCTTAGTGAAAGACTTCTTCCATCGTTTTTCGAGTGATAGTCTCTATCGACGTTTTTTTTCCAGATGGCCGGATCTCCCGCACGATTTCTTGCAGAAATTTGTGATTATTGACTATACGAAAAAAATGGTGATTCTTGCGGTAAACCAGAAAGGGGAAAAAGAAGAAGTCATAGGGATCGGACAGTATTGGATCGAGGAGACCGCCCACACCGCAGATGTTGCCCTGGCTATCCGGGACGACTATCAAAATAAGGGAGTCGGATATCAACTCTTCTCTTACATCACCTATCTGGCAAAGAAGCAGGGGCTTCTCGGGTTCACGGCAAGCATCCTGATGGAGAATGATCCGATGCTCCGTCTCTGCCGGAAGATGGGCTTTCACATCGAGAAGACGGGAAGCGCGGGCGTGTACGATCTAAAGATGGCATTCAGAGCAGACGCACCTCTCGAAACCGTTGACAAAAGAGCCGCTCTGGGGGAATGAAAAGACGGGCAGTGGACCACCCCAAAATCTTTGACCTTCTGAAACTACGTAACCGAATCCGGGTATTTCGGGACAGGGCCTCGGCAGGCAAGGTGCTCGCAGGCATGCTCGAGGAATTCCGGAGCAGCCATGCCATGGTGATGGGTATTCCAGCCGGAGGCATTGCCGTCGCTGTTGCGATTGCACGAGAGTTACATCTTCCTTTGGACATCGCCGCTGTGAGTAAGATCACCCTGCCCTGGAACTCAGAAGCCGGTTACGGCGCTGTCGCCTTTGATGGGACGGTGATGCTGAATGAAGACCTTTTGTCACGGTTGAACCTCAGCGAACAGGAAATCCAAACAGGAATTAAAAAGACAGAGCAAAAGGTCTCCCGGCGAGTGACGATGTTCAGGGGGGACCGCCCCCTGCCCGATTTCAAGCGTCCGATCCTTCTGGTGGACGATGGGCTGGCTTCCGGATTCACGCTCCGTGTCGCCATTAAAGCCTTACGCCGGAACGGTGCCACGAATCTCATCCTCGCCATCCCCACCGCCCATTCAGAGTCCGTGCAGATGATTTTGGAAGAGATTGAAGCGATTTACTGTCCCAACTTAAGAAGCGGCCTCTCCTTTGCTGTGGCCGACGCCTATGAAGAGTGGAGCGATTTGGACGAGCAGGAAGTCATTCGAATCCTCCAAGAATTTACCTCGGGTAATTAACGCCCCATTCTATTGAAGTCCAAGAAAGGATGTTATAATAGGGTCGTTTATCCCTTTATGGAAATCCGGGTTGCAAACGGTTAATCTCTTTCATGCTGAGAACCAAATTCCATGACATTTTTCAAACAAAGCTGCCCATCATCCAGGCTGGAATGGGCCCTTATGATACCACCCTGCTTGCTGGCGCGGTCTCCAAAGCGGGAGGGATAGGGCTCATCTCGACGGTTGGCATGGGTTCCTTTGACATCCCTAGCCTCGGACAGTTCCACTACTCGGCCATATTTGGCGAAGGTACTCCTGAAGAGCGTCTGGAGCGTTCTATAAACCATGTTCTGGCTGCAACTGAAGAAGCCCCGTGGGCCCGGTTTGGGGTCAATGTCCCGGTTTCAGAAGAATTTATCCCCACCGCTTCCAGATTAATCCGCTATGTTATGAGCAGAGTCAAAAGCGACCCTATCGCTAAAGAAAAAGTGAAAGTGATAGTGACTTCCGCGGGCGATCCCTTACCGTGGTCTAAATTTCCCGGATCCAAGAGAGTTGCAGAATCCATTGCCATTAAAGATGAGAACCCTGACATCATGTGGGTCCATGTCGTGCCGTCGGTCAGGGCAGCATTACGGTGCGTCAAAGCCGGTGTCGATGTGATCGTGGCGTCGGGCCGTGAAGGAGGAGCCCACTGCAGCTGGCGAGATACGAGTACGATGGTCCTTCTCCCAGAAGTCGTTAAGCGTGTTTCCCCCACTCCGGTGGTTGCGGCGGGTGGATTTGCGGACGGAGTCTCAATGGCTGCAGCCTTTGCTATGGGGGCCATCGGAGTCCAGATGGGAACCCGGTTTATCGCGACAACAGAAAGCGACTTTGAGCAAGTTTGGAAAGACTTGGTCGTTAAAAGCACGGAAGAGGATGCCCTGGTGGCCCGGGGATTTTTCGGACCGATGCGGTTCTTAAGAAACCGCCGCGCCCTGGAATTGGTCGATGCCACGATACGCGGAACACCGGACCTCTATAAGGGCAATCCATGTGGGTCGACCCAGGAGCTCCTCGAATTAGAAATTGGCGGATTGAATAATCTCTTCCAGGGCAAAATCGATGAGGCTGCTGTTTTAGGGGGAGCCGTGGCTGGACGTGTCCACGACATTCCTTCGGTGCAAGAACTTTGTGACCGGATCATGAAAGAAGCCGAGGCCACGATCAGAAACCTTAGATCCTTGCTGGTCCAAAAGGAATAAAGACTCCTAAATAGATACAAAAGCCTTGTAGGGGACGCATATATGCGTTCCCTGCTGTGCCGTCGAGACGATGAGGCGGCCGGATGATCCCGCGAAGCGCGGGACAGATGGGTGTTTTTCAGCAGCCTAGTCATTCCCGTGAATGCCATTCTTGACTTGGGTATCGATTTCATCGCCGGACTTCAAGCCAGCGCTCCATGGCTTGAAGCTCCGTCCCGGTTCTTCAGCTCCCTGGGCACTGAAGAGTTCTACCTGCTCATTCTGCCCTTCCTCTACTGGTGTGTGGATGTCCGCCTGGGCCTGCGCATCAGTGTCATCTTGAGCATGTCCGAGAGCCTCAACAGTTTTTTCAAATTCGTCTTTCACCAGGCCCGGCCCTACTGGGTGAGCGATAAAGTGCGGGCGATCAAACCCGAAGCTTCATACGGCCTTCCGTCCGGCCATGCTCAACACGCCGTGACTGTCTGGGGATCAATGGCTGCACAAGGCAAGGGCTGGCTGCGCTGGCTGATGGCGGCGCTCATTTTTCTCATCGGCTTTTCGCGCATCGCCCTTGCGCTTCACTTTCCAACGGATGTGCTGGCCGGTTGGTTGATCGGCGGCGTGATCCTGTGGGCATTCGTGAAATGGGAAACGGCCGTGATGGCCTGGTTCAATCGCTTCACACAGGTACAGAAAATCGGCCTGGCCTTTGCTGCCTCGATGCTGCTGCTCATCATCTCGCTGGTTGGACTGGCCTTCGTGCCCCTTCCTGACACGCCTCAATCGGGGTCTGCTGCCGCACGGGCCTTTTCGCTTGCACCGGACAAATCAGCCATCTGGGCACGTGCCGCAGCAGGCACGGTCGGCGTCGCGGGACGTTTTTTGGTCTTGTGGCCGGAGCCATCCTGATCTTTCAGCGAGGCGGATTTGACCCGCGCGGCACGTGGTCGAAACGCCTTATGCGCTTTGCACTGGGCATGATCGGCGTAGCAATCCTATGGTTCGGACTGCGCATGGTATTCCCCCGTGACGCATCGTTCGTTTCTCAAGTGCTTCGTTACCTACGCTGCGCCCTCACCGGCTTCTGGGTCGCCTACGCCGCCCCATGGGTGTTCATCGAATTAGGGCTACAAAACAGTACTAATGTTCCCGGGCAACCCGCACCAACCCTCCCTGCCGCAATATTTTGACCGGCCGATTTTTAGGAAAATGAGGATAACTTCCTATAATTCATTTTTGACATTCCCTACCAAAAAGTGTAGATTTCATCCCGCTATACGTTGATTTCGAGTACCTTTTTTATATCTTTACTCAATCGACTTATTTGTTTGACAGAGCCAATGGCTATTGATATAGGTATTACTGAAAATAGCTCACCCGGTAAAGCTAAACCCTTCGTGAGAAGAGGGGCAAAAGCATGGGTCTATTAATCAAGAGATTTCCAAGCTGCCTTTCGTACCGGTAGCCTTACATTAGGTCTCAGAGAGGAGGTTAGATATGAAAACCAGAAAGAAGTTGCTCATAATGGTTGGGGCTTTTCTATTTTTCTTAGGCCTATACACGTTTAGCGGTTACACTGCGTTTGCGGCACAGAATGGGGTTACGCCAGGAGAGTTTGTTGTTGAACCTTCAACTCTTATTAGCCTTGGGTTTGAATGGTATATCCAAGGTGATGATAACCGTAATGGAACAGTGGAGGTTTGGTATAATAAAAAGGGGGAGGGTAATCGGAAAAAGGCATTGCCTCTTGTTCGCATCAAAAATGAAGTATCGAAGAGCAGATATGGGAGGTTTAACACGACGGTCGGGGAGTGGAATTATGTCGCTCCAAACATGTTTGCTGGGAGCATATTCGATTTGGAGCCTGATACAGAGTATGAATGCCTTTTTGTTATGTCAGATCCGGACGGCGTCACTGGGAACCCGTCCCAAAAGGTAAGTGTCCGTACCCGCGCCGAGCCAAAACCTTTCGCAGGTGGAAACATTTATCATGTATATCCCCTTGAATATAAGGGTCCCAAACTACAGCCGGCCTTTACAGGGCTACTGGATGCTTATTACACTGGTTATGCCCATTATGATTGGAACAAAGCTTCCCCACCCCGTGTGGTGCCAGGCGATTCTATCCTGATACATGCGGGCGTTTACAAAGATGATCGATTTCGCTACTTATTTGGTTATGGTGATGTCTTTGATGGAACATACTATTTAACTGCCAGCGGAACAGCCGAAAAGCCAATTGCGATAAAGGCTGCAGGTGACGGGGAGGTCATTTTCGATGGCGGTGGCTGTCACAATCTCTTCAATGTTATGGGCGCAAATTATAATTACTTTGAGGGCCTTACCATCCGTAACACCAATGTCGCTTTTTGGGCAGGGATTAAGAATGTAGGTGGTTCTAGTGGCTTGACAGTCAAGAGATGCCGCTTTGAAGATGTCGGCGCAGGCGTCTGGACTGAGTATTCAGGATCAAAGAACTTTTATATCGCTGACAACGTGATGATCGGAAGGGAAGACCCGGGTTATCTGATGGGATGGATTAGTCCACCATGGGATAAACTCCCCGGCTATCCCGCCCCGTTAACCTCTTACTTTGGGGTTAAGGTCTACGGGTCGGGTCACGTTGTTTGCTACAATTACGTTACCCGTTTCCATGATGGAATAACCTTTGATACATATGGATTGCCGGATGGCTATCCAAATGTACCACGGGACAGGATGCCTGTTTCAAATGACTTCTACAATAACGACCTTTCTCATTTTGCCGACAATTGTATGGAAGCCGATGGTTCGATGCACAACATGCGTGTCTTCCGCAACCGTTGTATGAACAGCACTCAACAGGCTACGAGCAATCAGCCCACCTTCGCCGGACCAACGTATCATATTCGGAATATCACGTACAATAACTGGAATGGGTCAGTAAAATGGCATTACTCGCAAGGTGGGATTTATTATCACAATACATTCTGTTCTGGTGCAACCGTTCTAAGTACAGGGGGAAGTACTCCGGGTGCAAACTTCCATTTCCGGAATAACCTCATTCTTGGACAGAATCCGTCTGGAACAGTTTTCGAAATGGGGACCTTTACTAATTACTCGACATCCGACTATAACGGGTTCCGTCCCAACGATAAGGCACAGTATTCTTTCCAATGGGATTCTCCCCCGTTTAACATCTCAGCGGACTACATCAACCCACTGGCGGTACGCCAGTTTCCAACGCTTGCGGCATACAGTCAAGGCACAGGTCAAGACGCTCATAGCATCCTGGTGGATTGGGATATATTTACAAAGGTATCACCGATAGATTATTCCAATCCCCGATTGGTTTATAATCCTGCGAACTATGATTTTACGCTTAAACCAAATGCCAAAGCAGTTGACGCTGGAGCTATCCTTCCCAACGTCAGTGATAATTTTACGGGGAAAGCACCAGATCTTGGGGCCTTAGAGGTTGGGTTACCCATGCCTCATTATGGACCCCGACCGTGATTTATCTAGAATGAATTATGGACAAGGGCAGAGCCAGAAATGGCTCTGCCCTTTTTTCTTCCGAAGAGTACTTCCTGTAGTCCCCAAGTCAACAATCTATATCTCCATACTAGATTTCAAATAATAATCCTTCAAAGATTATTTTCAAACCCCATTTGTGATCTCAAATCTCCGTCCTCCATTATTGCCATTGGGAATAGGCCTCTTTATGACATGGTCAGGCATTATTTTATTGAATACACTTGAACTAGGATATCAAATAGCTTAAAGAAAGAAGAAAGTTTCTCTATCAAAGGGTACCATCACAAAAAGAAAAGGAGCCCCTCAATTGACACAGTCTGAACCAGAAAAGGCTACTTATAATAATGCGTCCGTAGAAATACGTTTTGATTACAAGACAAATCTGTTTCTTGCTGTTCTTGCTTTATATCTCTTCATCGCTACTTGCTTCAATATCAATGGTTCTTCCGTGGGGATGTGGGGCCCATCCCTTGGTTCTTCCACGGGGATATGGAGCCCAAACTTTCCCAATCTCTTTGGAACCTCCAGAAATATCAGAATTGATGAGTGGGCATTCCACACCCCTGCGATCTTGAGTCAGTGTAATAGCATCCCTCCTTTTCCGATTGAAAACTACTCTCTTGGTGGATATCGAGCCCCTCTGGTCATGAGTGTACCCGTCAAACATTTCAGCACCTTCTTAAGACCCCAATTCTGGCTCTTCTTTCTTGTGGGCACAGAAAGGGCTTTTGCTTTTTACTGGAGCATGAAACTTGTGTTTTTGATGGGAGGGGTTTTTCTTCTGCTCATGATGATCCTCGAGAACAATTTCGTCATATCTCTGTTTGGTGCATTATGGGTCTGTTTCTCAGGCTACATTCAGTGGTGGTACTCGTCTCCGGCGGAGTGGCCTGAACTGGTTGGATGCTTTGCGCTCTTTACCACAGCACTTGTACAGATCCTTGTCTCAAAGCGGAAGGTGATCATTGTCCTGTCGTCTCTTGTCTTTCTCATGTCTTTTTTCAATTTCGTTGCCTCTTTGTATCCTCCTCACCAGGTGCCCCTCGTATACCTAAGTTGTTGCATTGTGATGGGAGTGCTCTTAACAAGATTTAGGTCTGTACTTTCTGAGCTATGGATGAATCCGTTCCGACTGACCTTCGTCGTTCTCACATTCGTGCTTACAGCGGGATTACTCTTTCTCTTCTATTGCGACGCCCAATACACGTTGAAGGTGTTTGCCGATACGGTGTATCCGGGCTTGAGACGTTTCACAGGAGGAGAAATATCCATTGCAAAAATCTTCAATGGTTTTTTTGGGATCTTTATGTCCGAGAGGAATTTCCCCAGGATTTGGGGTAACGTATGCGAATCAAGCAACTTCTTTCTCTTTTTTCCAGTTCCGATGATGCTTTTCGGTTGGGAATGGCTACGGCAAAAGAAAGTTTACCCTTTAAATGCCGGATTCGCTATATACATTGCGATCATTCTGGTTTGGTTAATTTGGGGGTTTCCGAAGCCAGTTGCTCAAGTCACATTATTTGATAGAGTTTTTGAAACAAGGTCATTGCTGTCACTCGGAATAGCCAGTATCATCTGGACTTGCCTGTTCTTGCATAGAATTACAAAAGAGAATACTGTTTATACATTGAAATTCAAGATTTCTGTCACAGCAATTATGTTTATAGGAGTATTAATTTATGCATTTTATTTCAATGTTGTCGCCAAAAGCTTTGCATCGGTTTTCCAGATAATAATTGTCTGTGCGTTTGTTCCTGTCGCCAGTTTCTTATTGCTTGGCAGAAAGGCCCTGTTATTTGCAGGACTGATCCTTATTCCTAACATCATGGTTCATAGTATGGTCAATCCAATACGCATAGGCTTAAAACCGATACTAAACCATCCATTATACGAAAAAATCAATCACATTGTTCGCCAGGCCCCCGATGCGAAATGGATTGTATACCTTCCCCCGATGACGAGGAGACCGCTTCTTGCAAATTTCACATATGCTGTGGGAGCAAGGGTTTTTAATGGGTTGAAGTACATACCCAATCTTGATGAAATGAAAGAGTTAAGTTCTAAAAATAATGATATCGAAATTTACAATCGTCATGGTTACATTTCTCTGTCACCTGTAAGAGGATCAGAAATCAGTTTTAGTTTATCAGACACGCCTGACCTTTACATGATTTCAGTAGATCCAGAGAACGATTGTTGGAAACGATTAGGGATCACATACTGTTTGTTGCCTTCTCCCGAGGGAATTTACCTTAATAAGTACCCGACAAGCCTTAATCGGCAATGAGAGATCGCCGTTTCTTGTGAAAACTTGTGGGCAAAAACGAAGAATCCTTTTCTCAAGGCCCCTTCCAGAAGCCTCGTTCTCGGCATCTTCTTGCCCGATGCAACATTTCAATCGGAAATCATAAACCCTTGATGTAGATCGATACCCACTCTTTGTAGGTGTTATAAATAAGTCATTTAATGGTCTATCTTCGGGGGAAATACTATTAGTTCTTCAACAAGAAGATCGGAAACCAAAATGGAAGAACAACTCTCATTCAGAGTCAGTTTCAACAATCAACAGGACTTTGTTGTCAAGAGTTGAGGCTAGGCCCGGAGGAGTTCCCATGGGCTGAAATGCAATCCAAAGGTACCTCTTCAATTGAAGCTCTCCTCTGATTTACGTAACATCAATCCTTCGTAAGAGCATACAGAATCTTTGCCCCAAAAGAATCCTTTTCCTGCCGATCCAATCCCTAGATGGGAGCGCGACTTTTTTGAAATTCTTACTTCCAAAACTTATGGGCGTGGTATAAAATATGAACCATAGGGGAAAGCTCTGGGGTTTGGTGAGAATATCTTCATAAACCTTTTAATAAATAATGGGAAAGGAGCAGCCATGAGAACGTATTGTCTTGTCGGCCTACTTGTCTTTGCGATGCTCGGCCCAGTGGCACTCGCCAACGGCGCGGAGGAGGTACGGCCACTGCCAAATCGGCAGGATGGTACTTTTATTGCCCGTGATTTTCAGTTTCAAAGTGGCGAATCCCTGCCGGAACTGAAGCTTGCCTACACAACACTCGGCACACCACAGCGAGATTCTTCCGGCAATATCACCAATGCTGTATTGCTGTTGCACGGCACAACAGGGACGGGCGCGAACTGGCTTGCGCCGTCGCTCAGCGAGGCGCTCTTTCGAGAAGGGCAGCCCCTCGATGCCGGTAAATACTATCTTATTCTGGCCGACAGCATCGGTCTGGGCCGCTCCGCGAAACCGAGTGACGGCCTCAAGGCCAAGTTTCCCCATTATGGCTATCGCGACATGGTGGAAGCGCAGTACCGGCTCGTCACCGAAGGCCTTAGCGTTAAGCATCTCCGGCTGGTTCTGGGCACCTCGATGGGTGGCATGCAGACTTGGCTTTGGGCAGAACGCTACCCCGACATAATGGACAGCGCAGTGGCCATCGCGAGTCAGCCCACGGAGATCTCCGGAAGAAACATGCTCTGGCGGCGGGTCATTGTAGAGGCGATCCGCAACGACCCCGATTGGAATGGCGGCAACTACACAACACCGCCGACCCGCTTTATCTTCGCCGTCCCCGTCTTTGCCATGATGGTGGACAGCGCCACCCATTTGCAGGCGATCGCCCCCACTCGCGAGAAGGCCAACGCTTACTATGACCAGATCGTGCAAAACGCGAAGCGACTCGACGCCAACGACTACCTGTATCGCTGGGAAGCCTCAGCCGACTACAATCCGCAGCCTGACCTCGATAAGATCAAGGCGAGATTCCTCGCCATCAATTTTTCGGACGATCTGCTCAATCCGGTCGAGCTCAAGGTCATGGAACGCGAGATGGGCCGGGTAAAGAATGGAAGTCATGTGATGATTCAGGGAGGAGAGAAGTCCCTGGGCCACCAGAATTTGTCCCAAGGTGCGCTGTGGGGACCCTATGTTGCGGAATTCCTGAAGCCGCTTCCTTGACGCAGGGAATGCTTGCCATGACGCATAATCCAACACCCTCGTATGAAACCGCGTCAAGCAGCGATGACTTATTTCGGTTTTACGGTCTTTACTTCTGCACTACAAACGAATCCGTCGCCATTAAAGCCTACATACAAAATTTCGCTTCCTTCCAGTACCCGTCCAGTCATCACAATTTTTGTGTAGATCCAAAGTTCAATGCATCCTTCTTCGGTCTTCTGGATGGGTGCACTTGTATCGGGCTTGCCGAACAATTTTTCAACGTCTGACTTGTTCTTCTTTTCGGCGCTCGTTAATAGCTTTACTTTCTTGGCATCGAACACCTTGTATGGCTCGGCATAAAGAAAGGACGAGTGAAAAAAGACAAAGGCGATCACCAAGAATGAGAACGACCACCGCAGGCTCTTTTTTATCTTCACCGATTCCTCCTTTGACCGCGGAATTGCTTTGGCATCGAACCCATGCTATCCATATCCTTCATTTCCGTCAAGCTGTATTTCATCCATGTCCCCAGATGAGTCCCGAAGTCATCAACATTCTATAAGAGCTTGCAGGGTCTTGGTCGCAAGAGAACCTTTTTCTTCCCGATTCAACCTTGAGATGCCAATGCGACTCCTTTGAAATTCTCACTTTCAAAAAATGTGGGGGTGGTATAAAATACAGACCACAACATACTCTGAAATATTACGAGTCTGACCCTAAACGCTTAGCTCGAGAGAATGGAAAAGAAGGACCGAAGCGATCTCAGGATAGCCGTCCACTTATTGGAAAACCCAGGTCTGAGTATTCGATTGATCAATCTGCTCGGGTATCCCATCGAAGGAATCATAAAGGTCCTGCCGGGACGGATTGGGCGAGCGATTGGAAACGCGGCAATCAAAGCTGTCGGGACATCTTTCTATGCTGCGTTGTCTACGATGGACAAGAAGGGCCGCAGCAGTCCCTTTCGATCGCTTCATCGGGCGATGGTCATGGTCAGCGGGGCTGTTGGAGGCTTTTTCGGACTTCCAGGCTTGATCGTTGAACTTCCTATCTCGACAACACTGATGCTTCGTTCCATTGCTGACATCGCCCGAAGCGAAGGGGAAGACCTCTCCTCCGTGGATACCCACCTGGCATGTATCACTGTTTTTGCTTTAGGTGGAAGGTCAAGGAGTGACAATGCCGCTGAGGCCGCCTACTATGCCGTTCGAGCGGCGCTGACACGGACTCTGTCGGAGGCCGCTGAATTCATAGCGCAACGGGGGATGATGGAGGAAGGCACGCCGATCGTGATCCGGGTGATGGCGAACTTGGCATCCCGCTTAGGCGTCATCGTCACGGACAAGGTGGCGGCTGAAATGATACCGATCCTCGGAGCTCTCGGCGGCGCATCGATCAACTTACTTTTTATCAGCCACTTTCAGTCCGCCGCCCGGGGGCATTTCATTGTTCGACGGTTGGAGAGAAAGTACGGAGAAGAGATCGTAAAAAGAGAATACGAAAAAGTGCTGGGAGAGCTGGGACATGGGGTCAAACGATGATAGAGCCGAGATAAGACTCCAAGGTCTCGCTTTAGTTCTCCTTGCCCAGGCCAAGCCGAGCCTAAATGGCATCTCTACCGCGTTCACCCGTCCGAATCCGAATGACTTCTTCCACGGGGAATAGGAAGATCTTTCCGTCTCCGATTTTTCCGGTCTTGGCAACCCGCTCAATGGTTTCGATCACCTGAGGAACCATTTCGTCGGTCGTGATCAATTCAATCTTCACCTTGGCGACAAAGTCGATCTTGTATTCAGCCGATCGATAGACCTCGGTATGACCTTTTTGCCTTCCGAAGCCCTTCACCTCGCTGACGGTCATCCCTTTGATACCGATTTTGGATAAGGCTTCCTTCACTTCATCCAATTTGAATGGCTTAATAATGGCTTCGATCTTTTTCATCGATAACCCTCCTTTTTAGCTTGGAGCAGAGATCGTAATATTAAATCGAAATGAAACGATCAAGTTTTTTTTCCGAGCTCCGAACTTCATCAAAAAGAATATCCTGCTTCGCCATGCTGACTGGTATCCAGACCAGTGATCTCATGCTCTTCGCTCACTCTCAAACCCATGGTCCGATCAAGGACCTTCAATAGGATCCATGTGACCACGAAGGAATAAACCCAAACTGAACCGATGCTGAGTGCCTGAATCCCAATCAGCGAGGGATTTCCAAAGAGTAAGCCATTATTTCCTGCCGAATTAATTGCCTTTGTTGCAAACAACCCTGTCGCCAATACTCCCCACGTGCTTCCTACTCCATGAACGCCGACGACATCGAGAGAATCATCGTATCTGAATTTGTTCTTCAGGTTAATGGCATAATAGCATAATACTCCGGCAACCAGTCCGATGATGATCGCTGACATCGGACCCACGAACCCTGAGGCAGGTGTGATGGTAGCCAGTCCTGCAACGGCACCCGATGCTGCGCCAAGAACGGTTGGGTTGCCCCTGCATGCCCATTCAGCGATCATCCATGAAAGAGCCGCGGAAGCGGCGGAGAATTGAGTCACGACAAAAGCAGAGGTGGCAAGCGAACCCGATGCGACTGCACTCCCCCCGTTGAAACCAAACCAGCCAAACCAGAGAATACCCGCACCCAGAAGGGTCATCGTCACATTGTGAGGAGGCATGAGTCCATTTCCATAACCCCTTCTCTTTCCCACGACCAGGGCAGCCGCCAGGGCAGAAACTCCAGAGCTGATATGAACGACCAGCCCCCCTGCGAAATCAAGCCCGCCAAGATTCCTGATCCAGCCCCCTACTCCCCAGACCCAATGGGCAATGGGATCATAGACAAATGTTGACCAGAGGATGAGAAAGACAAGATAGGTCTTAAATTTAAATCTTTCAGCAAATGCGCCGGTAATCAATGCGGGTGTGATCACGGCGAACATCATCTGAAAGATCATAAAAGCCTGATGGGGGACGGTGGCAGAATAGTCAGGGAATGGATCAAGTCCCACACCTCTGAGTCCTGCCCAATCAAGACTTCCAATCACATGACCAATATCCGGTCCAAACGCGAGACTGTATCCGTAGAAAGCCCACTGGATGGTGATCACCCCCAGTGCAATAAAGCTTTGCATGATCGTCCCCAGGACATTTTTTGTTCTCACCATGCCTCCATAGAAAAGGGCCAGCCCAGGCGTCATCAACATCACCAGGGCGGCGGAGATCAGAAGCCAGGAGGTATCTCCTGAATCCGTTTTGGGGAGTGAGGCTGCCGGTTCCCCGGCAAAGGCAAACCCTGCGATGGACATGCTCGCCAACAACGATAGGAATAGGATTTTTTTCATCACACACCTCCTCTGAAAAATGTGGTTAGGCTCCACGAGTCGCATGAATAAGAAACAATCTTTATAAGTGACAAAAGCCCATTCCTCTTGGAACGGGCCTATCTTTTATAAAGGATGAATCTATTAAACCATTTGACTCCCACCCATTAAAGTGAGGCCCACTATATCAAAAAAGGATTGCAATAGCAATCATCTGAACCGTGGGGCGTAGGGTAAGAGCTTTTAAGGGACGTCGCTTGGGTCCCAGGGGTTGATGTGTTACATTATTTTTTAGACGGACCCCTGGAAAGGAATCCTGCTTGCCTGCACCACTCTGTTGGAAGACCGCTATCTACCTTTTGATCGCTCTCACCTGCTGGAGTTGGGCGACCATGGAGCTACCTTCCTCTTATGCCGATCCACCGCCCCACCACACCCGGAAAGGGTTCAGGAATCTTTACGACCCTTCGGAGCGCGGCCTTGGAGACCTCTTACGATGGCAACTGGGCCTGGGTCCGAGTGAGTCTCCCCTCGTTTCCCCGGATCAACTTCCACCTTATCAACCCGACGTGGTTAAGCCGGATCTCCTTCGAATCAAGAACCCCGATCCAAATCAGATTCAGATCACCTGGATAGGCCATTCCACCTTCCTCATTCAAACGGAGGGCGTTAATATTCTGACGGATCCAACCTTCAACGACCGCTCCTCACCTTTTTCTGTCGGAGGCATCAGACGTCTGGTGCCACCCGGCCTCAAGCTGGAGGACCTTCCCACCATTCATGTGGTGATGATCAGCCATAATCACTATGACCACCTGGATAAGCAGACGGTTGAGGGCCTGGGAAATAAGCCAATCTACCTCGCTCCTCTGGGCCTTGCCAAATGGCTTAAGAAGAGGAAAATAAAAAATGTCGTCGAGCTCGATTGGTGGCAAACCTCTTCACAGGCAGGGGTGAAATTTTATTCCGTGCCAGTTCAGCATTTCTCCGGAAGGACGCCTTTTGACCGGAATGAAACTCTCTGGTCGGGCTGGATCATCGAAGGCAAAATGGGAAAGATCTTCTTTGCCGGAGATACAGGATATTCACCTGTATTCAGGGAGATCGGAAAGCGCTTCGGGCCCATGAGAGTCTCACTGATTCCCATCGGGGCCTACAGGCCGAGGTGGTTCATGAAGCCGGTTCACGTCGATCCTCCGGAGGCGGTCCGGATCCACCGGGACACGAATTCTCAGCAATCCATCGCCTCACACTGGGGGACCTTTAAATTGTCGGACGAGCCCATCGGGGAGCCTCCGCGCTACTTGGAAAAAGCTCTAAAGGAGGCGGGCCTTGACGAGAAAAAATTTATCATCATGAGGTTCGGGGAAACGCTCTCCTTTCGTTGAACAGTACAAACGTATTCAATCCCTTACCATCGTCGTTGCGAGCGATCCCGCCTTGGCAGAAGAGCGTGCCTGCACGCCGGAGTGTCTTCCACAAACGCAACACTTTGCGTAGATAAATGTTTCGGCACGCAGGCGTGGCAATCTTACCCCTCATTCTGAAAATCTCCCCCCTGCCTTCGTCCCGCGAGGCGGGACTTCGCGCAGGCAGGTCGCCCCTCTTTGCCAAAGACGGGTAATTCCTCCCTTTTGTAAATGGTTCGACAGGCTCACCATCCTGAGCTTGCCGAAGGAGGAATGGGAGGAGGGATTTGGGACGTGGTTTTCAGGTGCACTCTTAATAAAATCAAAAATTGGGGATTGATCGGAAGGATGGACTTCAGTTCAGGAAACGTTTGATAATAGGAATTTTGAGGAATTGTACGCCTTCCTCCTTGAGGATGACCTCTTCTTCTGTCGTGGCCGTCCCTTTAATATTCCTCTTCTCAGCCTCGCCGTAATGAATCTTAAGCGCCTCTTTGTAAAACTCAGCTCCTACGTCCTCAAAATGCTTTTCTATAAATTCGCTAACCAACTGGAGGGCTTTGCGAGGATCACTCTCCTCTTTCACTTCTTCTCCCCCTTTCTTGATTCCAAAAGGAGAAAAGGCCTTTTCTATCCGATTGTCCTCACAAAAAGGGCACGTCAGGATACCCGCAGACTTCTGCTCCTCGAAGGAGGCACCGTCCTTGAACCAGCACTCAAATTTGTGGCCGTTCGAACAGAAAAGGTCAAAGGCAATCATCGAAAAATGAATAACACGTTACGATTCTTTTGGCAAGCAAAAGAAAAATGGAATCGTCATCCCTCACTCTCCTGTGGAAACTGACGGGGTCGGGCATCACTTCGGATCGTCCGCTTGATTAGATTTTCGGAAACATTCCTCCCCGGCCGCGGGATCTCCCCTACCCTTCAGTGAGGGATGATGTAGAATCACCCTTTGTACGTCAGCACCCGGCCCCAAAGACTCTTCGTCCCCCAGATGCCCGAGCGCAGGCATTCCAGCTGGACGATCTGACTGTGATCGACGAAGAGATTCACTTCGGGGCCGTAGTTCTTGATATACCAGGCAAAGACCTCCGGCTCAGCCGCTTCGAACATCACCTTGTCGAGCCCTAAGGCATTGACAATCTTGGCCGGTACATCGGTTCGCCATACTTTTACGTTCTCGGTGATCCCTTCCGATTCGATCATGATCATATAAGCCCCTGCGTCGACGAATCGCTTCGCCTGGAGGATGGCCCATTCGGGATCCCGTGTGCCCTCGGCCTCCAATTCTTCCGCGGCGCTGGCGCCGCCCGCGCCGAACTGGATCCCCACTTCGGGTTTGGGTTTCAGTCCTGCTTTCTTCACCTTCTCGACCAGCCGCAGCCAGTCGTCGGTGGGGATCGTGATGAACCCGGCGGAGATCTCGATGATGTCGAACCCGAGGTTCTTGCACTCTCCGATGTACCGATCGACAGCCTCACGTCCCTGCGTCAGGACGTGTTCCATGAAGCCGCCGGTATCGACCAGGACATCGTATTCGTGACAGAGGTCGATGAGTTCCTGGAGGGCTTCTCGCGGCATCAAGCTGAAGGAACCACCCGCGAACTTAAGGGCATCCACATAGGCTCCCATCGTTTCCAGGACGTCCTGCAGATAACGCTTGCCCATCGGCGTGTAATAGGGACCGCGGATCTCGGTGACACCACGGGAACGAGGTTTCGCCGGACGCTCATTGACCTTTAAAAACTCGAAGGCTCTGGGGGCTGTTTTAGGTTTTACCATTTCTTATTCCTCCTCGTTTGGAATACTCTGGGACCTCATTTCCCTCTCTGTCTCATTTAAATCGATGGAACTCGGACCTTTCCCAATAATTCCGTTAAGTCAGAAACTTCCATGGACTCCAAACGTGAGACCGCACGGATGATTTCCTGGCACAACGATCGGTCCGCATAGGGCGCTGCCAGTTTCTCGAACTTCTCGGCCGCCGTTTCCCAGGACATGGGGCGGGTCCGAAATCCTTCGTAGTCGCGCTTCTCTCTCTCCACCTTCTCGCCATCTCGAAGCGTCAATGTGACGCGGCACGGCATCTCGTCGGGAAATTCCCGGCTATATTCCGCTGAAGGCCTGATGGTCACTTTCTTCAGAAGGGACTGAACGTCTTCCCTCTGGATGCGATCCGGTCGGTACTGCTCGGGCATCACCTGACCGTCCAGAATGGCGACAGCGACCAGGTAAGGCAGACTGTGGTCCGCCTCCTCTTTGGTCCCGACAAGCGTCTTGTCCCCTTCTTCTCCTCCGCCGATAATGTGATAGGCGACGTCGAAGATCTCAATTTCAGCCTTTGTCACATCTTCCCCTCGTGAAACCATATTCCTGTTTCAATTCCAGGACGCCTTCCAAGGCAGACTGGGAGTGAATCTCAGCATTGTATCTCTTCAGGATCGTCAGGGTGACGCGTTCAAGATCTTCTTCCAACCAGTCGATCTCGAACTTACCGGCAACGGTCTCCATGAAACCCTTGTTCCCTTCAAACACCTCCAGAGGACCCGTGATGCCTCGCATGGCCAGGAAGGTTCCATGGGTGCAGCCGAAGGCCGTGTTCGGATAGGCCAGACCTTTCCAGTGAGAAAGCGCCCCGGTCCTGCTGACCCGCAGGGCATTAAAGGCCGTCCCGCAGATGGCAATCGCATTCGCCGTACGGACCTCGTCCAAACCCAGCGCCTTGGAAACGCCGGCGGCGACCGCATAAGAACCCTGGGTCGTATGGTCAAAGCCTTTTGCCCGAACGGGCGCGACGTCGCTCAGACGACACTGAACCTGGTAGGCCACGGCCAGGGCGGTCAGAAGTTGCCGACCGCTTTGCTTGGCATACTCCGAAGCAGCCAGTACGGAACCGAGGTTGTCGCTGGGATGGCAGGTCTCACCCTTGGCCAGATAGCTGTCATTGAAGTCAAGATAGCGGACCAAGGCACTGTTATAGAGGGCCGCCCGGTCGGGTGCCGCTTTCCCCCCCCCGATCAGGGTACAGTGCCGGGCCCCGTCGAACTCTTCGACCTGGTCCTTGAGCATGCGAATGGGGTCTCCTTTCAGAGCTCCGATGCCGCATCCCAATCCGTCTAAGATCCGGATCTTGAGCTGACGACGGGCTTCCTCCGAAAGGTCCTCATACGAGGCCCGCACCACGAATTCAGCGAGTTGTTCAGCCTGCGTCATACCGCCCCCGCCCTGGTAAAGGTTGTGATCTCAGGAAGAACAGGTGCTCCAAGAGCCTTCGAATGAGCCCGATCGAAACGGCGAGCCAAACGATCAAAGTAATATACGCAGAACAGTGGGAGATTGCAACCAGGAAAGAGATCCCTGCGGCTCTTGCCAATTGGAAGGTACACGCCGTGCACATGCAGACCGGAAAAACGATACACCCCGCCTGTCTCGTAACCCAGGTATGGAGATGGAGAAAAAAATTATTTAGCAAAATAAACTTCTTTCTCCGTTTCCGGGGCCATCTTCGCTTTTTGCGTCGTCGGCCTCTCTTGCAGTACCAGCAACAGGGCCCGGAGGACTTCCTCGTAGGGTGTAGCCCGGTCCTCACACCCTTCCAACATTCTTCTCAGAGAAGGGATAATATAGAGGGAGATCATATCCTCTATTTCCTCTCTATCCTCACCCTCGGCCAGGAATCGCAGCATGACGCCAAGATGGTCTGGCGATTCTTGGGCAGCTGAGAAATCATAAATCTGGTACAGCTCGTTTAACCCATCCAGGAATAGTCTGCGGTGACTTCCGTCTCCAAGCAGCTGGTAACCCACGTAAGGATAACAGACTCCATCGAGGCTAAACGTATCGTCATGGACTTTTTCAATCCGACGGAAGGGAGTCTGCTCGACGAAGGTTTTGAACCGGTTCATCAGATCAGCAGCTTCCTGCCTGAAAGGAGTCAGGAGGGTGATACATTCGTTTACTTGATCCGTGAACGACGGCCCCGGGGGCTCAAGAATATGGCCAAACAGGCTATAAATTTCCATAAATTCTCCTTCCCTCGCTGTTTGAAGCTGTTGGTTTGGGTTTCAAATCGAGCCGCCAAGGTGAAGGGTTTCTTGGGCCTTCCGGTGTTGGGTCGATGACTCCCCCGGGATGCGGGCGGATCGTAAACCCCTCTGGCCCGAACCATGACACACCATTCTCTTTCCACAGGGGAAGGGGTAAACCCTCCCCTGTGGACAAGTCTCCGCTCTCTTTTACAACCATTGAAACGCACCGAAGGCCCGGATGTAAATCAGGTGAAGAGTGTATTTTAAAGGATAAAATTCAGTATTTGACCGTTGCCGCCGATGTGTCACGGAGGCTCTATTCCCATTTTTCGGCACAGGGACTGTATTTTTTGATGTTCAAATGATCTCACCAGCTTGGCTAATCTCTACCGCGATAGGGTCTATTTCAAATCCTTTTCGACCCTTACCCGAGTTCCAATTTAAGCGAAAGAAATTTCAACATGTCCTTCAGCGTGATGACGCCTACCATCCGGTTCCCTTCGATGACGATGAGACGGCCTAACCCCGTTCGGGCCATGAGGGAGAGGGCCTTCATCGCGTCGGCCTGAGGTTCGATCGTATTTTCCGGCGAGCACTGCGTCGCCAGCTCTCTCACCGTTTTGAAGTTCCACTCTTCCCGCGGGAACCCCGTCCAATTGTTTGGTGGTAACACAACCGATGAGCTTGTCAGAGTCCTCTGTCACCGGAAACATCTTGAAGTGGTATTTATAGATATAATCCTCGACGAGCTGCCTCACAGAAGCCGATGGCGGCACCGTCACCGGATCGGTCTTCATAAAGCGGCGGACCTGCTCTCCTTCCAATGCCTTTCGTATGAGGACTTGCTGATACGACATCCGGGCGGCGCCCTGCAGAAAGACTCCCGATCAAGAACGACCAGATGCCTCCGATCAGATTTCCGGTGAAGAAAAACTGGAAACACGCCGAAGAACATAAGAAGGAGTGCAAACCCTGAGCCTATCCCCGAGGCGATGCGCGTTGCCCATCGAAGGTTCTTCTTAAAGGCCCACAAGACGGCCCGAAGCATTCGGCCGCCATCCAGAGGAAATGCGGGCAAAAGATTAAAGACGGCCAGAAGGCTGTTGATATAGGCAAGGTACAGAACGACGCCATTGATCGAGACGGGCCACCCGAAACCGCGAACGCCCAGAATGTGGATTCCATAACAGGCAAGGGCAATGACCGATGCTGGAAAGAGGCCCCACCATCGCCACCAGAAATTCGGCTTTGGCGTTGGGGGGTTCTTCTCCCATTTCAGAGACGCCGCCAAAAATAAAAAGGGTAATCCCCTTCATGGGAATGCCAAATTTCCTGGCGACGAGAGAGTGGAAGATTTCATGGAAGATGACAGAAAGAAAAAATCCGATCGCTCCGACCACTCCCATCGCCCAGTAGGTCTGTACCGAAAGGTACTTATACCGGAATGGGAAAAAGCCCACGGCAAGGGACCAGGCAACCAGGACCGCAATAATGACCCAACTTAAGTCGACCTGGACGTCGAAACCGAAAAGTTTAAATAACTTGATCCGTCTGCCAAGCATGGCTCTCCTCCATGACAAAAACCCTCCGCCCGTGATTTCACCCGTTCGACCACGCGAAGCCTCACCGACGCTCTTTCAATGTCTATTTTCCACTCTATCCACTGAGATGTAAATAAGCAGCATGTCGTATTTCCACTCTCTAAACCCAGTATTTTCAACCTGGGTCCATACCTGGACTGGAGCGGATCTGCGAAAAGTGTAGATTGGGAATATTCCCTCGAAAGGAGCCTGTCTCTCGAAAATACACCATTTATGCCTAAAAAATACAGGGTTTACCCCATTTATCTCCCCCCGGCATCGGCTGTAAGCTCTTCGTTGACGAGCCAGGTGAAACAATGATGGAACCGATATCCAACGTGAATGTTCTCTCCCCATGGCAGCCGGGTATTCTGGCTTTGGGCGTCTTTGCTCTGATGGGTTTGGTCTTGATCGTCGCCTTCCTTCTTCTCGCAAGCTGGCTCGGTCAGAAAAAACCGAACCCTGAAAAGGTGAGGCCCTATGAGTGTGGCATTATTCCAACGGGGTCGGCTCGAATTCCTTATCCCGTGGCTTTTTATCTCACCGCCGCATTTTTTCTCATCTTTGACGTTGAAGCCGCCTATATTTTTTCCTGGGCCATTGCCTTCGACCGCCTCGGATGGTCGGGTTGGCTGCAGATTTCCTTCTTCATCGCCATACTGATGATCAGTCTATTCTATCTCTGGAAAAAGGGAGGCCTGGAGTGGGGACCGACAGCCCGGAAACACCCAGTTTCACCGGAAACATCATCCTTGCCAAGCTCGACGGACTGATTAATTGGAGCCGTCAGTACAGCCTTTGGCCTCTCTTTTTTGGGACATCGTGCTGTTTTATCGAGATGGCAGCCGTTTTTACACCCCGTTTTGACATGGCCCGATTCGGGGCAGAGGTCTTGCGCGGATCTCCCCGGCAGGCCGACCTCTTGATCGTGGCAGGCACGGTCTTCAAAAAGATAGCTCCCGTTATTCTAAGAATCTATGAGCAGATGGCCGAACCCAAATGGGTGATCTCCATGGGATCCTGCTGCAATTCCGGTGGAATGTACGACGTTTACAGCGTCGTTCAGGGGTTGAATCAAATCATCCCGGTAGACGTCCACGTCACGGGCTGCCCGCCCCGCCCCGAGGCCCTTGAACATGCGTTGACCATTTTGCAGAAGAAGATCATTTCGGAAGAAAGGCCGGCGCGTCCTGTCTTGCATCTCCGGGGCGGAACTCAGGGAACAATCCGACCCATTCTGGTCGACGGAGAAAGCAAATCCAGGGATACCCGGGGCCCTGGGATGGAAGGCATCCCCATTCGTGGGACATCCGTGACCCCGCCTTTACTCTGGGACAGTCGCTCCGACCTGATGTGGACCCCGCCTCCTCACCGGATCGAGTTGCATGACGTGGACAAATCTCTTGCACAAACGCTGAAGGAAAAATTCGGTGACGCGATCCGGCAGACTCCTGAGACCTCAGATATGTTGACTTATCATGTCGCGGAAAGTCGCGTCAAAGAAGTCTTGAAGTTTCTAAAAAACGAAACATCACCCAGATACCTGCGACTGGATGACTTAACTGCCATTGATGAATCAGCACGACGCGATCAAAAACCTGTAACCTATTACGACGGGACGGTGGCGCATGAGGTCAGCCCAGACGGGGAGTCCGCTCGTCCCGACAAAGGAATCTATCCGGATTACACCCTGGTTTATCACCTGCTCTCTTTTGACCCCCCGGGTCGTCTCCGTTTGAAAGTTGGACTAACAGGCAAAGACCCGGTGACCAAAACAATTACCGATGTTTGGCCTTCGGCAAGCTGGTACGAACGAGAGACTTACGAGATGTTCGGAATCCGCTTTGACGGCCACCCCGATCTTCGGCGACTGATCCTGCCCCATGACTGGGAAGGATATCCGCTGCGCAAAAGTCACCCCGGGCGCGCCACGGAGATGGCTCCCTACACGCACGCCTCTGCGGTCGAGCATCAGCCTTTGGATGCAGGAGCCTTTGTCAAGCAAAAGCAAGGGGATCAAGAGCTTCTCGTGTTGAATATAGGTCCGCAGCATGTGGGCACCCATGGGGTGATGCGGTTCGTTGTCGCCCTGGATGGAGAAAGCATAGCCGATATCAACCTCGATATCGGCTATCATCACAGAGGAGTTGAAAAGATCGGTGAACGCCAGTCGTGGCACCAATTCATCCCCTATACGGACCGGGTGGATTATATGGGAGGAGTGGCCAATAATCTTTCTTATCTCCAATCTGTAGAAACCCTCGCCGGGATCAAGGTTCCGGAGCGAGCCCAGTTCATCCGCGTGATGCTCAGTGAAATTTTCCGGGTCAACAACCACCTCGTCTGGTTTGGCACCTGCTGCCATGACGTCGGGGCAATGACCCCAACCTTTTATACCTTCCGTGAGAGAGAACAGCTGATGGACATGGTCGAACTCATCACGGGTGGCCGCCTTCACCCGTCCTGGTTTCGCATCGGAGGGTTGGCCATGGATCTTCCCGAAGGCTGGAAAGAAGCGGTGGATGCCTTTGTCAAAGTCCTTCGGGAGCGTATTGGAGATTATGAGGCACTGATCACCCAGAACCCAATCTTTAAAGCACGAACCCAGGGGGTGGGTGTCCTTTCCCTCAAGGATGCAATGGAATGGGGCGTGACAGGCCCTAATCTTCGGGCCTGTGGTCTGGAGTGGGACGTGAGGAAGAAATTTCCTTATTCGGGCTATGAGAATTTCAATTTCGACATTCCTACGGCTACGGAGGGAGATTGTTACGCCCGTTATCTCGTCCGTGTGGAGGAAATACGCCAGAGTTTAAGGATTATCGAACAAGCGGCCAGCCAGATGCCAGGCGGCAGGGTTGTGACCGACGACTACCGTTACGCAATCCCTGATAAAAAAGATACGCTGAAGGATATTGAAAGCCTCATCCATCATTTCATCAATGTCACTCGGGGACCGAAGATCCCCAAAGGCGAGGCTTATACGGCCACTGAGATCTCCCGGGGGGAGCAGGGTTATTATGTGGTCAGTGATGGACTCAACATGGCCTACCGAATGCGAATCAGGGCCCCGGGTTTTGCCAATGTCCAGGTCATGCCGCTCATGGCAAAAGGCGGGCTCCTTTCGGATCTTCTGGCCATCATTGGCTCGGTCGATTACATCTTGCCGGATATTGATCGGTAAGCGAGAAATTCGAAGCACGAAATTCGAAATTTGAAGCAAGTACGAATGTCCAAAATACGAATGATCCAAACAATTATTAATCAGCCCATAATTATATGAGCATTGGAAACTAAATCCCCCTTCCCTCCCTTGACTAAAGGGAGGAATTACCCCTCTTTCGCAAATGGTTCGACTTGCTCACCATCCTGAGCTTGTCGAAGGAGAGGGGCGAGGGGAGATTTTCTGAAGCGTCTATCTTCTTTATTATGGATTCCTTATTATTTTTTGAAATTGGAATTTTGGATTTGTTTCGAGTTGGTCCGAGGCAGACGCTTCACCCGATATTCGGATTTCGGATTTGAGGTTTTCAGATGTTGCCAAAGGAATTACTCGAAACGTTGGAGGCAAGGATAGCGAGCGTGGATCATCCTCGGGAACTGGCCGTGGATATCATGCTGGCTTCGCAGAATCACTACGGGTATTTGAGCGATGAAGCCCTCGAAGAAGCGGCTCGGCTTCTCGGGATGACGCCCCTTGAATTGGAGGAACTCGCTACCTTTTACGATTTTATCTACCGCGAACCCGTAGGGAGATTCGTGATCCACGTTTGCGATGGGGTCGTCTGCTGGATGAACGGATATGATTCAGTGATGGATTATCTCCTCCGGAAACTCGGAATCAAACCCGGAGAAACAACACAGGATGGGTTGTTTACCCTACTGCCCACTGCCTGTATCGGTTACTGCGACCTGTCCCCGGCCATGTTGATCAATGGAAGGGCGTACGGTCCTCTCACCCCTGAGAAAATCGACGACATTCTCAACAGGTTGAGAGCTGAACCGCCGAAACCAAGGATGGCAAGGTGAGCTGAATGGTTCCTCAAGTGATCTTCCAGAATCGCAAACCAGACCGGATTGCCACGATCGACGAGTATCGCCAAAGCGGTGGCTACGAAGCTCTCACGATGGCCTTACAGAAATACTCTCCAAAAGAAGTCCAACAGATCGTCGTCGATGCAAACCTTCAGGGGCGTGGAGGTGCTGGTTTTCCGGCAGGGCTGAAGTGGAAATCCGTTGCGGACCATTTTCCCTTTCCAAGGTACATCATCAGCAACATCGATGAATATGAGCCCGGCACGTTTAAAGATCGCGTGATGACCCATGCGGATCCCCATATGATTATCGAAGGCATGATCCTCTCAGGATATGCCGTCTCAGCGGAAAAGGGGATCATTTTCGTTCGGCCTTCGTATGAGAACAGCGCCGTGATCCTCGAAAGGGAACTGAGGATTGCCAAAGAGGCCGGCTACCTGGGGAGGAATATTCTCGGGAGTCATTTCTCCTTCGACCTGATCGTACATCGGAGCGGCGGGCGGTACATTTGCGGCGAGGGAACGGCCCAGATCAACGCCATTATGGGAAAGCGGGCCCACCCCGTCCAGTCTCCCATACGTTCGACCGAGAAGGGACTGTGGGATAAGCCCACTGTCCTCAACAATATGGAAACCCTGGTCAATGTTCCACACATCGTGAGGCATGGAGCGGAATGGTTCAAAAATCTGGCGAAGACCAAAACCAGTTCCGGAACGAAGCTCTATTGTGTCAGTGGGAAGGTAAACCGGCCCGGCTGTTTTGAACTTCCCATGGGAACCCGGTTAAGCGAAATCGTCGATGAGTGTGCTGGCGGCATGCTGCCGGGGCATGAATTTAAAACCTGTCTTCCGGGAGGAGCTTCCACTTTGTATCTTCCGAAGAAATATTACGACGTCGAGATGGACTTCGATTCGCTCAAAAAAGTTGGAAACCGCCTCGGGACAGGGGCCATTATTGTCTTTGATCAGAAGACCTGCCTGGTTGCGGCGACGCTGAATCTGATCGAATTCTTTGTCACGAGAATCCTGCGGCTGGTGCACTCCCTGCCGGGAAGCGCTACCGTTTATCAGAGATCTGCTCTGGCGCATCGAGGCTGGAGAGGGAAGAGAAGAATTCATTCCCATGCTCCGGCGAATGAGCCAACACACGTGGAAATCCTACTGCGCTTTTGCGCCCGGGGCAACCATGCCGGTAACGAGCTTGCTGGATCATTTCCCGGAGGAAGTGCACGAGCACATCAGCCAGAGGAAATGCCCCTACAAGGGACAATCCAGGAATAATGGAATGATGGAGTAATGGAGTAATGATAATACCAACACAAATAAATACTCTTTCTATTATTTTTCCAATATCCCAATACTCCAAGACTCCAACACTCCCTGTTGCGGTGGAAGGCTTATGCCCAAGCTAAAGATTGACGGTATAGAAATAGAAGTCGAACAGGGAACGAAGGTCATCGAGGCCGCGGCGCGGCTGGGCATTATCATCCCACGATTTTGCTACCATAAGGGTCTTGGTTCGGTCGGTGCCTGCCGGATGTGCGCCGTGAAGCTCCTGGAAGGCCCTGTCAAAGGGATACAGATGAGCTGCATGGTGGACGCTTCCGACGGGATGGCCGTATCAACCACCGACGAAGAGGCCGTCGATTTCCGCAAGCACGTGGTCGAATGGCTTATGATGAACCATCCCCACGATTGCCCGGTCTGTGATGAAGGCGGACACTGCTTGCTCCAGGATATGACGGTTGCAGGAGGCCACGGGATACGACGCTATCTGGGAAAAAAGAGAACCTATCACGATCAATATCTCGGCGTCTTCGTCCAGCACGAAATGAATCGCTGTATCCACTGCTGGCGATGCCGCCGGTTCTATCAGGAGTTCGCCGGCTATCGCGACCTGGGAGCCATGCAGATTGCCAACCACACCTATTTCGGCCGTTTCCAGGAAGGCCCTCTGGAGAGCCCCTTTTCCGGGAACCTTATCGATCTCTGCCCGACAGGCGTCTATACGGACAAACCATCTCGTTTCACCGGGCGGCGATGGGATTTCCAACGTGGCCCGTCCCTCTGCATCCACTGCTCCCTTGGATGTCACATCCTTACGAGCACTCGCTATCGTGAAATCGTTCGGCTCGAAGCCCGATTCAGCGAATCGGTCAATGGTTATTTCATCTGCGACCGAGGCAGGTACGGTTTTGACTATACCCAGCACCCCGAACGGCCAAGACGCCCGAGAGTTGGAACGGGGGAGGTTTCCTGGGAAAATGCAATCCAGAGGGCGGCAGAAAGGCTATCGGAGATTACAGAAAAGAGCGGGGCACCCTCCGTCGCCTGCCTCGGCTCGACGAGGAGCAGCCTGGAGAATCAGGCGATGCTGAAGCGCTTCTGCGAGCTTCAGGGGTGGCCGGAGCCCAAATATTTTGTGGATTCTTCGGTCGTGCGAAAGGTTAGAAAAGCGGTCTCGAGGCTGGACAAAAAGCTGGCTATCTCCATGCGAGAGATCGAGCAGGCCGATTTCATCATCGCTGTGGGCGCGGACCCTGTGAATGAAGCGCCCATGCTGACTCTGGCAATGAGGCAAGCTCACAGGCAGGGTGCAACGATTGCCGTGATCGACCCCCGGCCCATTTTTCTTCCTTTTGAATTCCATCACTTCCCGGCAACCCCAGAGGATATTCCCCCCTGCCTGAGCGTACTCATCAAAGAGGCTGTGGATCGATCCTTCGCAGAAACCCTTGGAGAGGCTGCTCTGGTTTTTTATGATCAAGTTCCGAGGAAACAGCCTTTCGATGGATTGTTCAAAGACCAGCTTGCAACGTTGGGCCAGAAGCTTCGACAAAGCAAGAACCCTGTCATCGTTTGCGGCACTGAAATTACTTCCGAGGCCACTCCCGGCCTCGCCGCCGACAACGCCCTCCTTCTGCACGCAGCCAAAAATCGAACCGGTCTCTTCTATCTGATGCCCGGTCCGAATGCCTTTGGAGCAGCACTTCTATCCTCTGAAGAGGGTTCTTTGATGGAAGTCATGGACGCGATCGAAAGCGGGACGGTCAAGGCCTTGCTGCTGGTCGAGAGTGACCCCTTCCGGAATTTCCCGGATCAACAAAGATTGAAGCGGGCCGTCGGGAAGCTGGATCTGCTGCTGGTCATGGACTACCTTCCTTCCGAGGCGGCTCGCGTTGCGCAGATTCTGCTGCCGACACGTACTTTATTCGAGATGGAGACCAGTTTTGTAAACCAGGAAGGCAGGATTCAGTTCGCCCCTTCGGCGCATCGTGGTGGCATTCCAATCTCCCAGATCAGCGCGGGAAGCCATCCGCCACGCCATTTTCGAAGCGAGATCCCGGGAGGGGACCCGGAGCCTGCCTGGGTGATACTGGCCAAACTCGCCCATGCCATGTCCCTGCCGGGCAGGGAGAGGCCTTCCCTCTCCAAAAGCGAACTCTGGGAGTGGATCAAAAAAGAACATGCGGTCTTTTCTAACGTTCCGTATGCCGATCAATCGTCGGAGGGTCTTCGAATCGATCTCGAAATCGGAAAAGAGGAACCTTTCCCACGACCCATCCACTCTGAAAAAGATCATCGAAGAGACGGCGAATTAGAACTCCTGGTTTCGGATTGGACTTTCGGAACGGAAGAGCTTTCCGCCTATTCCAAATTTATCCATCAGGTTGAGGAAGAACCGTGTCTCTTTATGAACCCGAAAGACGCCTCGAGGATAGGGTTGAAAGATAAAGAGAGGATCACGCTCCACCTCGATAGAGTCCCGTTGGAGGTGGCGTTGCATGTCGCTGACAATGTGGCTCCGGGCGTGATCATTCTGCCGAAGCATCGACAACTTCCATGGCAACAGATCGGGAGGCGGCCGCTGAAAGTCGGCATTGACCGGATAAGAAAGTAGGGAAGAGATGGTTTTAGAATGGTCTTTGGGATTCATTCTCTTGGTCGTTAAACTGAGCGTTGTGCTGATCCTCCTGCTGACGTGCGCAGCCTACCTGGTTTGGGTTGAACGCAAACTTCTGGGAAGAATGCAGGCACGGTATGGTCCGAACAGGGCCGGGCGTTACGGGCTGCTTCAGCCCATGGCGGATGTCATCAAATTGATCACCAAAGAAGATACGGTGCCCGAGGGCGCCAGCAAAATCATATTTCTCCTTGCCCCGGGCGTGGTCGCCCTCATGGCTTTGCTCATTTTTGCCGTCGTCCCTTTTGGAAGGAACATCACGCTCTGGGGGAGGCCCGTCCCCCTGGTCATCACAGACCTGAATATCGGATTGCTCTTCGTCCTCGCTCTCTCTTCCATCGGTGTTTATGGAATCGCTCTGGGCGGATGGGCCTCCAACTCGAAATACAGCCTGCTCGGCGGCATCCGCGGCGTTGCTCAAATGATCAGCTACGAAATCCCTCTGGGACTCTCCGTCGTTCCGGTGATCATGCTTGCCCGTTCCTTCAGCCTGGTGGATATCACCGACGCGCAGAGCGAATATCCCTTCATCCTTGTCCAGCCGGTTTCGTTCGTTATCTTTTTGATAGCAGCCGTTGCTGAAATTAAGAGGATTCCCTTCGATTTGCCCGAAGCCGAAAATGAGCTGGGCGCAGGGTATCATACCGAGTACAGCGGCATGCGTTTTGGTCTTTTCTTTCTGGGCGAGTATATCACCCTGATTATCTTGGGTTCACTGGTGGCCGTCTTTTTTTTAGGGGGATGGCATGGTCCGTTGCTTCCACCCATCCTCTGGTTCCTTGTGAAGGTGGGGGGCATCGTTTTCATGCTCATCTGGTTTCGGGCCACCTTCCCCAGAATTCGATACGATCAGCTCATGAATACCGGCTGGAAAGTGCTCATCCCGGCTGCCCTGTTAAACATCATCGCGACGGGCGCGTTCATTTTGGTGAAGACCTAGGGAGGAAGACGTCATGGAAGGCTTAAAAGCGTTAATAAAAGGGCTTGCCACCACCTTGAAAATTCTTTTCCGAAAGCCCGTCACCGAGCAGTATCCGGAGGTTAAACGGCTCCTGCCCGCAAGGTCCCGGGCCGTCATCATCCTCACGCGCGATCCGGACGGAGAAGAGCGCTGCGTGGCCTGCTATCTCTGCTCGGCGGTCTGCCCGGTCAGTTGTATCTCCATGCAGTCAGCCCAGCGCGGGGACGGACGCCGTTACCCCCGATGGTTTCGTATCAATTTTGCCCGCTGTATTTACTGCGGTCTTTGTGAGGAGGCATGCCCGACGCTTGCCATTCAATTGACTCCTCATTTCGAGACGAGCCAACGGGATATTTTGAAGCTTGTCTATGAGAAAGAAGACCTACTGGTCAATCATGGCGGAAAGAACAAGGATTACAATTTCTACCGATATGCTGGCGTCACCATGGTGGGGGATAAAGGAACCCATATTGACGAACAGAAACCGGTCGATTTGAAGAGCAACCTTCCGTAGTAACCACCTGGAGTAATGGAGTAACGGAGTAGTGAAAAAAAGGCAAAAGAATCTGGAACAATGGAATCGTGGAATAATGGGAAAACAATTAAAACCTTTATACCCAATATTCCATTCTTCCAATATTCCAGTATTCCTGAACACTCTATCGGAGGTCTGAACTGACTCTTCCATGCCGTTATCTTTTATGTGCTCGGCATCGTCATCCTGACGGCAACGGGACTCGCCGTCACCCGGCGGCAACCGGTTCATGCCGTGCTCTATCTGATCGTTGCTTTCTTGGGCACAGCAGCTCTTTTCTTCCTGCTTGGGGCACCGCTCTTGGCCGCCTTCGTGGTCATCATCTACGCAGGGGCGATCCTGGTCCTCGTCCTATTTGTGATCATGCTGCTTCAGCGGTCTCCCCGGGAGCTCAGTTTGCGGTCTGAGTGGGGGCCTGCCGTGCTTTTGGGAATCATCTTTCTCGCCGTTGCCGTTGCGACGGTCTTCAAGGACCCCGGCAGCAGAATCGTCCTCCAGGGCGCTGTCGCCCAGCCCCGCGACTTCGGTCGTTTCCTCTTCGACAGATACTGGCTGGCCGTTGAGATCGTCTCCATCCTGTTTCTCGTTGCTCTGGTGGCTATCCTTCACTTAGGTAAGAGAAGGGAAGCGGACGGCGACGAGGACCCCGTTAGAAATCCCAACGGGGCAAAGGAGGGCCACTCATGATCGTTCCTTTAGGCCATGTCTTTCTTCTGGCAGGGATTGTCTTCGCCATGGGCCTCGTCTGTCTCGTGGCCCACCGAAACTTAATTATGACACTCATCGGTGTGGAAGTGATGATGAATGCGGCGGCCATCGCCTTCGTCGCGGCGGCCTTGCGCTGGAGGTTGATGGAAGGGCAAGCCTTTGTCCTCTTCATCCTCGCGGTGTCCGCGGCCGAGATCTCCTTGGGGCTGGCGCTGGTCGTCAGTCTGTATCGACGAACCGGCTCGATCGATCCGGACCGTTACGACATCTTGAAATGGTAGTTAAAGAAACTGGAATAATGGAACGCTGGACCCATCATTCCAATATTCCATTATTCCATCCGGGTCTCCGGGCCCCCCTTTTCCCCTCCCCCTTGGGGGGAGGGCGAGGGTAGGGGTGAAATCCCGGGTGAATTTGGCCCCCTCACCCCAACCCTCTCCCTCCAGGGGAGAGGGAGTTATTGGATGAAAACAACCGAGGTAAGCCAACAATGACTTCCTGGTTACAAGATCCGACGTTGATGGCAGCGATACTGACCACGTGGCTGCCCTTCATCTCTTTCCTGCTCATCATGGTGTTCACCAGGAATCATCGGCGCCTCTCAGGCGTAATCGCTGTTGCGGCGGTGACCGGCTCGGTCGCGGGGGCCGTCTTCCTGCTGACGCGACACTGGGGTGCCGGCCATCCCATCCACTACTCGTCAAGATGGCTCATCGCGGGCGATCTCTCCATCCCCTTCGGGTTTCTACTGGACCCGGTGAGCCTGCTCATGCTCCTTCTGGTGGCGGGCATCAGTTTTCTCGTTCAGGTGTATTCCTTCGGCTACATGGCCGGCGACCCGGGGTTCTCTCGCTACTACGCTTTTCAGTCGTTGTTCGCCTGGGCCATGATGACCTTGAGCATCTCTTCGGCCATGCTTCAGCTTTACGTTTTCTGGGAGCTGGTCGGGCTTTCGTCGTATCTGCTTATCGGTTTCTGGTACGAGAAATTCAGCGCCACCCAGGCGGGAAAGAAGGCCTTTGTCATGACCCGTCTGGGCGACGTTGCGTTTTTCATCGGCCTTCTGCTGGTACTGCTTCACCTGGGGAACGTGGACATCCTGGAGATGAACAGTCCCGAGGCAGCGGCCAGCATGAACTCCGGGTTTCTGACCCTGGCGTCACTGTTGATCTTCGGCGGAATCGTAGGCAAGAGCGCTCAGTTTCCGCTGATGACGTGGCTGCCAGACGCCATGGAGGGCCCCACACCGGTCAGCGCCCTGCTCCACTCTGCCACCATGGTAGCCGCAGGAGTCTATCTTTTCGCCCGCCTGTTTCCTTTCTTCAGCCATTCGGCAGACGCCATGACCGTGTTTCTGGCCATCGGCACTGTCTCCATGCTCCTGGCCTCCACTATGGCCATGGTCAGCCGGGACATCAAGCGGGTCTGGGCGTATTCCACCATCAGCCAGCTGGGGTTGATGATCATGGGGCTTGCTGCGGGAAGCCTCTTCGCGGGGACCTTTCATCTCACCACTCATGCGGGCTTCAAAGCGCTGCTTTTCCTCTGTTCAGGCATTTGGGTCCATCTGTACGAGACGAACGATGTGTACGAGATCTCCAGGCGCGGAGGTCGACGGTTGAAGACTCCGATGGTGTGTTTGGTCATCGCAGCGGCAGCCCTTTCCGGACTGCCGCCGTTCTCGGGCTTTTTCAGTAAAGAGGCCGTGCTCGGGGCACTGGCCGGACTGGAGAGCCCCGCCTGGCTGGCGGCCGGGTTACTCGGCGTCTTCCTCACCGCTTACTACGCGTTCCGGCTGATATTCATCATTCTCTTCCCGCGGGAAGAAATTCAGAGAGAGCCTGCCCCTCATAGAACGGAAGGGATGGGCGCTCTCTACTGGGCCATGGGTTTACCGCTACTCATCCTGGCCGGTGTGACCGTGGTGCTGGGGTTTCTGGAGATTCCGCTCCGTGAGTTTCTCTCAGGGGGCATGACCGCCCACACGTATGGGGATCATACATGGCTTCCCTATATCAGCGTACTGCTGGCAGTCCTGGGTGTGGGTATCGCCTGGTTTGAGTTTGGCCGCCGCGCTGCCCCTCAGGTCGGTTTCGTCGAGAAGCTCCCGGTACTTAAGGAGCTCTTTGCCCAACGCTGGTATCTGGACCATGCGTACCGGAGATTTGTGGACACCGTGATCGACGGTCTCCTTTCCAAGGGATGCGCCAAGAACGAAGACAGGGTGATCAACAAAAGCATCGATGGGTTCTGCGACTTCATTTTGGACAGCGGTTACCTGTTGTCCTTTCTGCAGTCCGGAAAACTGAGGTACAATCTTATCGTCATGTTCGCCGCCCTGGCTTTGGTGGCGTTGTACTTTTTGTTCGCTTAGGACGTCGCCGAATGGACTCGGTGATTTAGTTGTCGCAGTCGGAGTAATGGAATATTGGAGTGATGGAGTAATGGTCATGTCTTTTTTCTTTTTTATCTCCAACATTGCAGTACTCCAGCACTCCATTTATCCAGTCTGAGAGTACACCAATGAATGTTGAAGTGGCTCATTTTCCGTATCTTTCCGCCATCCTTCTCAGCTGCGTGGTGGGCCTTGTGGTCATCCTTTTCATTCCCCGCGAGCGAGAAACCCTGGTCAAGGGGGTAAGCCTGGTCTTTTCGGGGATCGCTCTGGCGCTTTCCATCTATGTTTTTTGCGCGTATGACAGGGCGCAGGGAGGCCTTCAGTTCGTAGAGAAAGTGCTTTGGGTGGAGCGGCTGGGAATTCACTACTTCAACGGAGCGGACGGCTTCAACCTTCCTTTGATCCTCCTCACCGGGATTGTGCACTTCACCGGCGTTTTAACGATGTGGGAGTTAAAGGGACGGGTCAAGGAGTTCTTCGCCTTTACCTCCGTGCTCGTCCTCGGCGTCTTCGGATTCTTCATGAGTATGGATCTCTTCTTTCTCTTCGTCTGGTACGACGTCTCCCTTTTCCCCATGTATCCGCTCATCGCCATCTGGGGAACGACGCGAAAGGAGTACGGGGCGCTGAAACTCTTCCTTTACCTCCTGGCGGGAAGCGCCCTGGTCCTTCCGGGCATCGTGTATCTCGCGGTGGTCTCAGGGTTGCACACCTTCGACATCTTGGCCCTCATGCAGCCGGGGGCCTTGACGCCCGGGCAGCAGAGGTTTGCCTTCATCCTCTTTTATCTCGGCTTCGGGATCCTCGCGGGCGTCTGGCCTTTTCATACGTGGTCGCCCGTTGGCCACGTGGCCGCGCCCACATCCGTGAGCATGATTCACGCTGGAGTCCTGATGAAGGTCGGCGCCTTCGGAATTCTGCGGGTTGCGATTTTTCTCTGCCCGATCGGGTGGGCGTACTGGGCGCCCGTGATGGCCGTTTTGGCAACCATCGGCATCGTCTATGGAATCTTCGTCGGGCTGAGACAGACCGACCTCAAGTATGTGGTTGCCTTTTCCAGCGTCTCCCACATGGGGATCGTGGGGCTGGGGCTTTCCACAGTCACTGCGGAGGGGCTCAACGGGGCTGTCTTTCAGATGTTTGCCCACGGCATCATGACCGCGCTTCTCTTCTCATCCCTGGGTTACATCTACGACAAGACACACACCAAATTGATCCCGGAACTTGGCGGAATGAGCAGGGTCATGCCCGTGGCCTCGGGTTACTTCATCGTGGCTGCACTGGCCGGAATGGGGGTACCCGGTTTCGCCAGTTTCTGGGCGGAGGTGACGGTCTTCATCTCTGCTCTCGAGGTCTACCCCGTCCTGGGCGTGCTGGCCATCTGTGCCGTGGTCCTGAGCGCCCTCTACATGCTGAGGGTGGTGCAGAAAACCTTCTACGGGGAACGGAACGAACGCTACGCTCATCTGCCAGACGTCTCCTTCAGCCTCGGCCTGCCCAGGATGATCCTGGTTGCGGTCATGGTTCTCTTCGGCCTGTTTCCCAGACTGATGCTCGATCTCATTCAAACGGCTGTCATTCCATTGATGGGAGGGGCGCCCAGATGAAGTGGTTGATCCTCGGGCCGGAGATTTACTTTCTCGCAGTCGCCGCCGTATTCCTCATCTTCTCCATGACGCGCCCGAAGGGGAGGCGTGATTTCTCGGCTGCCTTATTCCTCGCCGGCCTTGGGGTGGCGGTGACGCTGGCGGCCGTCCGCCTGGAGGGATCCCTTTTCCACGGAGCTTATCGAGTCGATCTCTTCTCCCAACTCTTCAAGGGCTTGTTGTCCGTTGGATTCTTCCTCGTGGTCTGTCTCTGCTCAAACCTGAAAGGAATTCACGAGACAAAGCAACCGGAGTTCTATCTTCTGCTGGCAACCTGTACCCTGGGCATGATGTTGTTGGTCAGCAGCCTCGAACTACTGACCCTCTATGTCGCACTCGAGCTGGCCAGTTACTCGCTCTATGCCCTCGTCCCGTTGAGAAGCGGCAGCGGCCAGCAGATCGAGGCCGGGATCAAGTACTTTCTTACGGGGATCGCCACCTCGGCCCTGATGCTTTTCGGCTTAGCCTCTCTGTTCGCGGCGACGCAGACCACCTTGATCAGTGAGCTGATTCTGAAGCTGCCCGCCTTGCTCAACACCCCCATGGCCTTCATCGGGCTGCTGCTCACCCTGTGCGGTTTTTTCTTCAAGCTGGCCCTCTTTCCGTTCCACGTCTGGGCACCCAGCGTGTACCAGGGAGCCGCAAATCAGGTGACGGCGTTTCTGGCCACTGCCACAAAGGTAACGGCCATGGCCATGCTCGTCCGCCTGGTATCCATGAGCGACGGCAACATATCCTTGGCCCACGTGCTCATCGCGCTTGCCATCGTCTCCATGACCTACGGGAACCTGGTCGCGCTGGTTCAGAAGGACTTCAAGCGCCTGCTGGCTTATTCGGCCATCGCCCATGCGGGCTACTCGCTCATCGGCATCCTCAGCATGAATCCAACCGGCTACGCCGCCGCGGTCTTCTACGCCCTGGCTTACCTCGCCATGACCTTCACTTGTTTCCTCGTCGTGGTGAAGGTCGCATCGGACGGCCGCGACCTCCCGATCGTCCAGCTGGCGGGGCTTCACCGTCGCTCGCCGCTCCTGGCCATGGCGCTCATGGTGGGCGTGTTCAGCTTGGGGGGTATCCCTCCGACGATCGGATTCACCGGGAAGTTCCTGGTCTTTAATGCGGCCATGGAGAGAGGATACTTTCTGTTGGTCCTCATCGCCATGATCAACGTGGTCGTTTCTCTCTACTATTACATCCTGGTGGTGAAAGCGGCTTTCCTCCTCGAGCCGGACGAGGAGCTACCGCCCATCCATCTCTCTGCCCCTGCGACCCTTCTCACTGTGGTGATGGTTCTCGTGATCGTCGTAGGGGGTATTTGGCCGGGCCAGCTCTTCGAGTTGGCTCGGACCGCCGTGCAAACACTCCGGTAACCTTCTCTTCCATGGGTGACGTATGCTATAATGTCTTTAAAAAAATAACAGAAAGGAGGTCAGCATGAGAATAAAAGTAATTTACGGATGGGTATTCCTGGCAATGCTCCTACTCTTTCTTCTTCCCCTTTCCGAGGTGAAAGCCGCGAAGAAGGTAGAGCTCGTCGGCAAGGAGACACTCAATTTTACCCTGCCATCCACGCAGGACCGGTTGATCAATTATGCGGATGAGTATTATGGAAAGCATTATCTCATCATCACATTCTTCCCAGCGGCTTTCACACCGGTCTGAACGGGCGAGATGGAGGGTCATCAGAGGAATCTTTACCTCTATGACCGCTTCAACGCCCGCGTCGTGGGCGTCAGCCGGGACGATGTGACCACATTGAAATACTGGGGGAAGGATCTGGGTGTCACCTTTCCGCTTCTTTCAAACATCACTGGGTTCTTGGGTGTTACTTTCGACACGCTCATCGAAGGGAAACCCATCTTTCGAAGGAGAACGGTGATCATCGATAAAACCGGGATCATTCGCTATGCGAGGGATGGTTCACCCGACTTCAAAGATATTCTCCTCTTTCTCAAAAAACTGAACCAGGAAGGAGGAAAACCATGATGAGAAAAGGTTTGACGATTCTATTCTTTCTGTGGGTGAGTGCCTGGCTTTCCGGATGTGCCACCATGGAAACTCCCAAGCAGGTTCCTTACAAGGTGATGCCCGGAGGAATAGTTGTCTGGGAAGATGAAATCGAGTTTAAGATTCCTCCTCCTGGATGGAAATTGCTCCGGGTGGAAGCAGGAGAGAATGACATCAATTTCGGATTTATGAGATCAGACCCAGGAGGATTTCCCTCTGGCACTACTTTCGCCTATGATGAGGAGCCTTTTGGGTGTTCAGCAGCCTCGTTCGACGGAAGAGAAAGGGAATTCTTCAAGAGGTTTCTTTTCAATGCGATTCTCCAGTTTCAAATTCTGGAGAGAAAAAAGGTTCAGGTGGTCGGAGGAGAAGGGCTCCAGGTTGATGTGGAGGGAAAGGACCCGGTCAAAGGCGAGAAAGTCCGGGCCCGGGTCGTCTTCGGCAAGCGAGGTGATCGGATTATAGGATTCTATATCACCCAATGGAGGCCCATGGCTGGAACGTACGATCTCTCGGCCTTTGACGTCTTTGACAAATTTGTGAGCTCCTTCAAATATTTAAAGAAATCTTTTTACGAAACTCTCTAATCTGAAGAGTTATTGAGTGAATAAGTTATGGAGTTATTCTGGAAAAGGGTGAGAGAAATTCTCTCATCCTTTTTTATTTAGTGCGGTCAGGGCGAGACAGAGCAGAAACCCTGTCAGGGAAACGATCAGCGTTGATTGAAAAGAACCCGTCGAATCCTTAAGATACCCGCCGGAGATCGTCCCCAAAAACTGCCCGATGCCGTGGATTAAAGTGACCAATCCGTAGACAGAAGCCCTTTTTTCACCGATCCGGTCTCCAACGGATGCCGCCACCACAGTGACTGTTCCTAAGAACGTCCCCCCGAAAAGAAAGGCTGAAAAACCCATGAAGAAAGTCTGATGAAGCAGCAGAGGAAGGAGGACGGAAAGCGAGATGATCCCGTTGTTCCAGAGCAATGCCTTCCGTCGACCCAAACGGTCTGAAAGGTATCCCCAGAGGAGTCCGCTCCCCGTACACATCCAGCCAAAAATGGCCCAGATATCCCCTGCCGTTTTCGCTGTCAGTCGAATCTCTTCTATCATATAAGCAACAAAGTAGGTCGCATAGATGTTATAAGAGAATCCAAAGATGAAATAGATGACAAAAATGGCCTTCAGGGTGAGTTCTTCACTCTCTCTCTTGAAGAGGTAGTCGCTTCTTCTCTCCATCAAGACTGGGAGCGAGAAAAGCGGTCTGGCCCGGTTTCTCTTTCAATAATATCCATCCGAGGACGGCAACCGAAAAAGTGATCAACGCCAGAAGGAACCAGCACTGTCTCCAGGCCTCCTTTCCCAAACTGAGGAGAAGATAGGGAAGCAGGAGGCCCGTGACAATAATACCAAGGCCTGTCCCGCCTGTGACGACGCCAACGGCCCTGCCCAGTCTTCGCTCTTCGAACCAGACCATGGGTAAAGTGGTTATGGAGATGTGAGAACCCGCAGCCCCTGCTCCCATGGCAAAGCTGAAAAAGAGAAGGGAAGGAAATCCTGATAATCTGCTGATGAAGAACATGGAAAGTGCCCCGCACAGGAGAGAAGCGATCACAATCCTCTTCGGCCCGAATCGCGTGGCTAACATTCCACCAATGAGCGAAAAGAGAAGGTAACCCAGCATGATGGCTCCGCTCAAAAGCCCCATCTCGCTGTAATTGAACGAGAGCGATGCTCGCATATTGGGCAAAAGCATGGGATAAGCAAACCGGCCAAACCCCAGACCCGTCATCTTGACGAGGACCCCCACTCCTACAATCACCCAACCGTAGTGGATCGCTTTCATCATATATTCCCAATTGAGTCAAGATTTCCGACAAATCCCCTCTGACTCTCCGAAGCTGTGAAAAACTTGAGTTTGAGCCGTCACCCCGGTGAAAACCGGGATCCAGTCAGTTCGTAATCCCATGAAGACGCTGGATTCCAGCTGGAGTTTATCCCGATGAAAATCGGGGCCGGAATGACGTAAAAAAGAACCAAATCGATTTTCTCACACCTTTCCCTTTGCCAAAGGGGAGAACACGTTTTCATCCCCCTTTGATAAAGGGGGATTGAGGGGGATTTGTTTACCATCGCTGTAAATCTTACCCCTCTATATTGACGAAGTCAATCCTTTCTGATATGCATGGTTCTATAAGTCAACGGTTATGAAACAAGGAGTGACCAGAGATGAAAGTCAGCATTCATCAATCAATCTTGGAAATCGTGCAGGGCGATATTACTCTGCAGGACACCGAGGCCATTGGCAACGCTGCCAATTCGGCATTAGCAGGAGGAGGCGGGGTGGATGGGGCCATCCACAGGGCAGGCGGGCCCTCTATCCTGTCGGAGTTGAAAACGAAATACAAAGGGTGCCCTACAGGATCGGCCGTGATCACAGGGGGCGGGAATCTCAAGGCTAAGTTTGTGATCCATGCCGTGGGCCCGAGATATTCAGGGTCACCCAAAGATGCCGAGCTTTTGTCCGGGGCCTATCGAAAGAGCCTGGAACTGTGCACCCAGAATAAAATCTCTTCGATTGCCTTTCCCTCAATCAGCACCGGAATTTATGGGTACCCCGTTGAGGAAGCTTCCAGAATTGCGACAAAAACGGTGATGGACTATCTGAGGAATCACCCCGAAATCAAGCTTGTTCGGTTTGTCCTCTTCGATTCAAAAACGTTTGAGACCTACCAGGAGGCTCTAGAATAGGGACACCTCCCATTTTTAGAAGGAACGGGAAATGCTTGCAAACGATGAACTTGCTCTTCTCATCAAGTCAAAATACCCGGTCATCTTTGTAGAATCGATCGACGAGGAATATGTGGTGAACCAGCTCAGGCAGATCACCAGCCAGCTGGGCCTGATTTTTTACCAGTGGTCCGTGACCGGGGGCCTGCAAAGAGGTTTTAATGAGAACCCCTACTATCAAACAGGCGATCCTGAAAAAATGATCAAGACCGTTCTTTCCTTGATCAAATCGGATCGGTCCGAAGTGGGGTTATTCGTTTTTAAAGATTTTGACAAGCACCTGGAAAATTCGATTATTCTGAGGTTGTTTAAGGATTTAGTGAATCTGATCAAGAACACAAAAATCACGATCGTCCTTCTCGGTTCGGAATATAAGCTTCCAAAGGATATCGAGCCCGATGCAGCTCACATCGTAGGCGGGTATCCCGACGAGCAGGAAATCGCTTCTGTACTGAAAGGGATGTTTCGTGAACTCACTCGAGACGAGAAGGGAAAAGTATCCTTGACCGCCGACGAAACAGATCAGATCACTAAATCTCTGAAGGGGTTATCCGTCCAGCAGATCAGGAACGTCATCCACCAGTGTTTTATCGACGATCGTCTCATCGACATCAAAGACCTGGGCACCGTCGAGTCCTATAAGAAGAAGCTATTTGATCAGGAAGGATTACTCGAGTTTTGCATCACCGAGGATAAAGCCAACATCGCAAATTTCGACAACTTAAAACGCTGGCTCGATGAGCGCAAGGAGAGTTTCATCGGGGCGGCCTCTTCTCTCCCTCCTCCCCGGGGGGTCCTCCTGATGGGAATACAGGGGTGTGGAAAAAGTCTGTCTATTAAAGCCATCGCCAAGGAACTGGGATTGCCTCTTTATCGACTCGACATCGGAAGACTCTACGGTCAATACATCGGGCAAACCGAACAGAACCTCAGAAGGGCCTTAGCCACGGTCGATAAGCTCTCTCCCTTGTGTTTATGGATCGATGAGATCGAGAAAGGCTTCGCGGCATCGGCGGGGGAGTCGGACGGAGGTGTTTCTCAAAGGGTTCTCGGAACCTTCCTCACCTGGATGCAGGAACGGAAATCCAGGTGCTTTCTGGCCGCCACGGCCAATGATGTTTATCGCCTGCCCCCGGAGTTCTTAAGAAAGGGGCGTTTTGACGAGATATTTTTTGTCGACCTTCCTGATCAGGAACTGAGAACGTCCCTTTTCGGGATTCATCTCCGGAAACGAGGCCTGGATCCTAAGATCTTCGACTGTAAATCATTGGCTGAAAAGGCCGCGGACTTCAGCGGAGCAGAAATTGAGCAGGCCATTATCTCGGCTCTTTATCGAGCGTCGAGCAAAAAAGAACCTGTTTCAACGACGCTTATACTTGAACAGATCGGCTTAACAAAACCTCTCGCCCTGCTGAAGCAAGAAGAGATTTCCACCCTCCGGGAATGGGCCAAAGAACGAACCGTCCCCGCCTAAAAAACAGAAAAACAGGGACACATCCCATTTTTTTCATGTTCATCCGCCCTGAGGGGCTACATTGAAAATAGGATGTGTCCCTGTTTTAATCCCTGATCTTGGCTAATTTCAGTAAGCCGGAATCACGCCGGTGGATGGTCTCCTTGATTTTCTCATCGGTCCATTCATAAAAGCCTTTTCCTGTTTTTACTCCGAGCAATCCTTCGTCGACCATTCTTTTCAAGACGCTCAGGGGCTTCAAGTCACTGCATAATTCCGGGAAGAGATAGTTTTGCACTTCGTGGCCAAGATCATGTCCTGCTAAATCCATGGTCTCAAACGCCCCGATAAAGGGAAATCGAGATCCAAAGCTGTATTTGACAACCCTGTCGATGTCTTCAGGACTCGCGATGCCTTGCTCAAACAAAGACAATGCCTCACGAAAAAGGGCAAGTTGCAATCGATTCCCGAGAAAACCGGGTATGTCCTTAAGAACGCGGACGGGTTCTTTTCCGACCCTCTTCATCAGATCCAGGGTCGTCTGAAATGCCTCGTCTGAGGTATACTCACTTTTAATCACTTCCACGCACGGAACGGCGTGCGGCGGGTTCCAAAAATGGGTGCCCACAACCCGATCCCTCTTTTGCAACCCTTCGCTGATCTTTGCTATCCGGATGCCCGAGGTGTTCGTGCACAATAGGGTTTGCGGAGACGTGTGCCTCTCTAACTCGGCAAACACCACCTGTTTTACTCCGAGATTCTCGCTCACCGCCTCGATGATGACATCCATCCCCTTGCATAGATCGGACATCGTATGACAAAGGTCGATATTCTTTAAGCAACGTTCCAGATCGGATTTCTTGATCAACTCTAGATCCAAGAACAATTGGAGATTCTCGCGGATTTTCCCCGGTGCGTCCTTCAGGATCCCGGGATCCTTATCGTAGAGATTGACCCGATACCCTTTCATCCCAAAAACCTGGGCAATGCCATGGCCCATGAGCCCAGCCCCGACAATACCGACGGCTTTTATTTCTTCAACCTTCATTCAAAGCCCCTTTCTAAGGCGCTACGGAGATGTATTTTTCCATTTGGCGGAGAGCCTTTCGACAAACTCAAGGCGCTTGGCGGCTTCGCGCCCCAATCCTCTGGCGTCTGGAGAGGAAAGAGAGGGAGAGAAGCACGGAAAAAGCGCTAAACGGGTTGGTAGGTACTAAAGCGCACGGTCTGAGAGCGGGCACGCGGGTCAGTGACAACATTGACCACGGCCGGCTTTCCGGCACGCACCGCGGCTTGGGCGCGTTCCAGACTCGGGCGAATCTCGTCGGGTCTTTCTACGTGCTCACCGTGGCAACCCAAAGCTTCGGCAATTTTGTCGTAGCGGGTAAAACCCAGGTCGCGACCGGCCATCTCACCGACCCCGGCCCAGCCGCCATTGTTGCTCACGACGACCAGGATCGGGATGTTCTGCCGCACAGCAGTGTCCATCTCCATTCCATTCAAGCCAAAGGAGCCGTCCCCACTGAGGACGATCACCTGCTTGTCAGGTTTGGCTATCTTCGCGCCGAGGCCGTAGGGAACCGCCACGCCCATACAGCCGTTGGCTCCGGCGTTGATGCGATGGCCCGGCGCATAGGTGGGAATCGACTGTCGCGCGTAATTTAGAATTTCGTGGCCGTCTACCGCCAGGATTGCGTCGCGATCCATAAAATCGCGCACTTCTTTGCACAGACGCAAAGGATGAATGGGCACCGCATCGGTGTTGAGCAGCTCCGCCGCTTTTTCCTCGTTCTGGTGCGACGCCCGTCGCAGATCAGCAATCCAGGGAAGGTCCACTGGAGAGGAGAAAACCCTGCGGGCGACCTCCGTCAGCTGCTCTAAGACGCGTCGCGCATCGCCGACGATGCCAATATCGATCGTGCGATTGCGCCCTAATTCCTCGCGAGAGATATCGACCTGGATCATCTTCACATCCGATGCCCAACGCGGTGGCAGGCCGAAGCCCACGATAAAATTGAGTCGGGTCCCGATCATCAGGACCACATCCGCCTCTCTAAAAGCCTTCGAGCGGGCACCCAGGAAAGAGAGCGAATGGTCCTCCGGGATGACGCCCCGTCCCTGTGGCGTGGTGGCGAAGGGAATACCCGTGGCATCGACGAACATCCGGAGGGCTGCTGAGGCGTCAGACCACAGAATGCCGCTGCCGGTCAGAATGAGAGGGCGTTTCGCATGCCTGAGGAGTGCCACAGCTTCCTCGATCAATTCGGGATCCCCGCCAGGCCGTGGCTGTTTGGGCAGATTCCGCGGAAACGGCACTTCATCCAGTTCTACCTGAGCATACAGGATGTCTCCCGGCAGATCGAGATAGACCGGTCCCTGCTGGCCCTGGGTGGCCATACGGATTCCCTTACCCATCAGCTCTGGAATGCGCCGCGCATCCGTAACGCGCTCGGCCCATTTGCACACGGGTTTGAAGATGGATAATTGATCGATCTCCTGAAACCCCCCTCGGCTGTTCTGCGTCATCGGGCTTGATCCTCCCAGCGCCACGACGGGCGTGGCATCGAGAAAGGAATTGCCGATGCCGGTCAGGAGATTCGTTGTTCCGGGTCCGGAAGAAGCAAAGCAGATCCCAGGCTTGCCGGTCAGGCGACTATAAGCGTGCGCCATCATGGCTGCCGCCTGCTCATGGCGCACGCCAATCGATTTAAGTTGCATCTCTATGCAGAGCCTGGCAACGTCCGACATGGGCCCACCGGGAAGATAGAAGATGGTGTTGACCCCTTCGTTCATCAGACTTCGCACGACCAGATCGCTCCCGGTCACTTTCGGCATGGTTCTCCTTGCAGAGCTTTATTGTTGTAATCCGTCACCCAGTTCTGGATTTTTTTGCAAATTGTTTGGACGGTTTGTGAAATAGGCGTCACAAAGTCCGTCTTTCTAATCTCTTTGTAAAAGATTGCGACTAGATTTACAACTAATACCGCCTGCGCAGTCCACCTATCTATCGTCGATGGCAAGATGATCTCGGAGTTTAGGATTACTGATCAAAATGTGTAAACAAGGTAGCTTACTACATTGGAGATAATACGTACATATCGAAGAATGAGAAAAATCCTTGACAAGTCCCAATTTTTATGCCTTTATTTAGGCAAATAGACAACCAAATTGTTTTGAAGGAGGTGATGGAATCAGCAATTATTGGAATTTTTTAGCTCAGGGAAATTCCTGATATTATTGATATTATTAAGGAAGGAGGGAGAAGAATGAAAAAGGAAATATCGGTCATATTGGCGTTTATCCTTACATTCATTATTCACGGGGCGGCTTTTGGTGGGTTCGCACCTCCACCAGCGATCCCGAAACCTCCCGAGAATCCCACAGGAGCCTATGTCAAAGGTTATTTCACTGTTGCTTATGACAAAGCCCATCTCGCCCAGTTCACACACTATAATGTTCACTTTGTGTTAGAATGGGACAGGGCCGGCGTAGGAGAAGGGATGGTGAAAGGGATTGAAAAAGGAAAAGTAGGCAGTTTCGATTTGAAGGAACTCACGGGAAGAGTCATCCCAGTCGAAGCGGTGCATCTTTTTTCTGCAGCCGTTCCCGGACCAGGTCAAAATCTCTGTAATTATACTGATGATTACATTAGAGCAACAGGCTGGTACCTCCCCGAAACACTGGGTGTTCCAGCGGTCTTTGGTATGCCTGAATTTAAGTATTACATTACGAAACTAAAAATAATAAATAAAGATTTTTGCGGTGATGTCACTAAGGAAGAACCAGGTGCAATGATCCGTGGAGAGATCGAGATCCTCCTATATAAGTAATCTGATAATGATTCATTAATGGACAGGTGGAGTCTTAGCGCTCCACCTGCTTCCTCGCATTGGATGGAAGTGCTCTTTTCTCGTCCCCTTCTCCCTTATGACGATTATCCCTTATAATCTGGTATAGTCATGGGGGCCTCACCTTGAGGATTTCAGGAAGGAAGAGTTGAAAAGGAGCTTGTTTAGTTCACCACAAGTCAATACGGGCAACCATATTCAGGAACCGAAGATTACGACTTGAAAGTAAGCCTAACGATGCCGGTGACCGGTGGGTTTTAAAGCGTAAGGTCGAGCAGCTAATTCGCAACTTCCCATAATATACGAGAAATCGGTTCCCGATTCATAGATCCTTTCTCTCCTTTTTCAAATAGAATGATTTTAATTTTAAGGTATTCACTTCTGTTAAAATCTGTCTCCTCCTGTCTTGGGATTCAAGAACAGCCATATCGTTTACAATCTTCTTAACTGCAAAATCCATCCCATCCGAAGATTTCTTGAACATGTCCCCCTCCTTGATGTTCATAAAGGCCCTCCTTTCATGCCCTTTTCCGTAGGATATTTATTATGAAAAATTCAACAAAATAAATGCCCAGGAATTTATAGCTTGAAAATGGGTCAACCGGGAATCAGGTATCATGAAAAAAGATCCTTAATTCGTTCCCATATTCCCCTTGATCTGACTACAATATCTGACTGGTCACGAACGCTGGAGGCAGCAGCAAGAGGTTTATCCAAAAGCTGAGGGCGGAATACCTTAAAATTAAACACACGAGGTGCATTATGCCATTCTATCTTTTGGCCTACAGCAAGATACCAGTCGATCAAACCAATGATATGAACACGATCTTCGGCTTTATAGGTGACAATTCTTATATTTTCGTTGGTTTTATTAGTGAAGGTGACGTTTTTCTTCCGCTGGCCCGAAATTTTGATATTCTTCCGGTCGCCCGCGATTTCTACGTCCGAACCGATGATCCCACTTTCCGCCAAAATTCGTTCAAACAAGCCGCTGGCGTTGGGTTTGACGACCTTGAACCGATAATTGTCAAGCGGATAGGTTACGCTTTTGTCGGGTTTCAGAACCCACCCCGTCCTGGCGACCCATCGAACCCAATCGTCATCATTATAGACATAAACCCTTACAGTCATTTTTGACCTGTTTGTAATGGTCATATTTTCAGGTACATCGGGCCTTGCAACCTCAACTTTTACCTGATCACCTTTTGTCGGAAATGGCAAATCCTTGGTCAAGCGGGATAACAGATTGGGTCCAAGGAAGTAAATTATAAGGAAGATCGCAACGAGGATCGAAAGAAAACCAATAACTTTCTTCATTTTAATCCCCCTAGAAGGTTAAGGTTCAGTTGGTAGGATGGCTTCTAACGTTTTATTGGGGGGTTCCCTCATCCACCCCCAAAAGGTGTTTAAGAGGAGGGCAATGAAATGAGCGAAATTAACCGCCTGCTTAGAGAGAAGCATAATATATGCCGGGTATAATGGTTTGAAATGAGAGAGATTTTATTTTGAGGTTATGGTCAAATTGACAATTTTGTTACCGTTTAGGACAAATTGGTACTACCCTTGTCATCACCACAGTTCAAAATATATATAGCCTTAATTGACGATTACTCCTGGAAATGTTGTAAAGAGGGTTATAAATTGAAAAACAACATTTCAGGAAGCTACTAAACGAAATTTCCGTTTCGGAATTGTTGGAGCAGGTTGATAGTAAAATTTGGCGAGTTCATTTACTTATCTTGTTGTGAAATGATTTAGAGGTTCAACGATTACGGGTAACAGTGTGCAGGGTTAAGAGAAGTAAAACAGGGTTGGCTGCTGGCAGCCGATGCCTTCATAAATTCCTTTCGATTCATCTCCTTTGACATAGACCTCCCCTCCATTTCTCTGATTTTTGAAAGTGAAAATCCAGAACACCCCCAAAGGGACAGGAATCCCCTGCAGACTTCACTTAAGCAGCTGTGCTGGCATGAGCCACTATCTTCCCTTGCTTTGCCGCTTTTGCTATCTTACCAATTTAGTAAACTTCGTCCCTTCGATCGTTGCCGCTGCCATCAAGCCCCTCTGACCGAAGAAAAAGGCTACAATGGGGTCCTTCACACTCACGGTGTCAAAGGATATTTCCTGCCCTACGTCTATGAAGGATGCGGTCCCGTCGACTCCTGCCTTCCAGCCAGAACTGGCACGGAATTTCTTAAGGGCTTCGTCTTTCATAAATACAAGTACTAAGTTCATCTTTTGAGCGCCGATCTGAAATCCGACCGAACCAGCTGCGATGCTGTAATATTCAACCGTCTTTCCTTCAATTCTCAAGGCACCCTCACCGTATAGGCCCCCCACACCAAGTCCTGCCTTAATGATGTTCGGTATGACGAGAACACCTTTCGCATCCCGAAAGAATTCCTGGCCTCCCTCCACGTGTTGCCGAAATAGCTCCAGAGCAACATTCACCTCCGCATTGAGCTCACCGGCCGTTTTAGCATAGGAAGGTATGGATAGAAAAGGACTAAGAATAAGTGTCAAACATGCAACCATCCAAAAGATTCTTCCCCTTTTCATATTTTTACCTCCTTTAAAATAAAATCCTTTAGTCGATACGAGTCTACTAATTTTGAAAGAATACTTCAACAAGAATTATCAATTCCCATTTGACAGGTTGTACGATGGGGGTTTTAGAAAATCACGAGCACGGGAATATGCTCTCAGAAAACTGCTTGCGGCTTTTACCCACAAATGTTCTATTCAATAGAGTTTAGATAGCTGATGATTACTATTTGAAAAAGTGGATGAGGGGCGAATCAAACTCTTGACATCGGCTGATCAGTAAATTTGTTATAAAGGCGGTAGACCTTGCAGTATTTACAATCCTTAAGAATGCCTATCAGGATTTCACACTGAGTGTAAAGCACCTCCCAGCATGGTCTTTCGGGATTAAGATAAGCAGGACATTTTTTGTAAACATATTCCGGACAGTCCATTAACTTCAAGCAAGCATATTTGTCCTTCCAAAAGGCTGCCACTTCTTTCTCCCAAGAGTCGTTCTGAATTTGTTATTTAATCTGGCAATTCAAACGTTCCGACCGCCTAATTTTTATAATAGTTGATCTGGATCAGTCTCCTCAATTGCCCAAGAGAAATATTTTAGATGGATTCTCTACATAATCGGAATATTCTTTTATGGCCTTTTTTAATAGGTCTTTAAGATTACTTCCCCTCTCTTTCCTCCTTCTCTCAATAACTGTCCCAAGATAAACCATCGAACGGGTAAGATCATCTCTATGATAGACTTTAAATTCGACGGGCTTCTTTCCCGACGATAAAAGTTCAGTTTCCATTTTTTCAAAAATGGGGAGGAAACCATTGATCCCCTCTTTCTCAGGATATAATTGCTCCCATTGTTCCAACCTTTCCACGAGGCATCCTTTTCCCATTAGCTCTGAAACGCAAAAATGAATTCCTTGATACTGCAGGGAGAAACCACATGGTTTTGCACCAATTAAGCAGTTGGATATCCTCTGGTTTGCCACCAGCGTAAAAAGGCTCCCTCTACTCATCCTCTTCAATTCACTTCTTCCTTCTAGAATATCCATAGAGACCTCAAAGTAAAAAGCCCATATTACAGGAGGGAGCAAAAGTTGTGCCAATGAATATAGATTGTAAGATATTGATATTATAAGTATTATTTGTTTAAACATCTTGCGGTGTGAAATTTTTTTGTACACCTTCTAACATTTTTGGCCATAAGCCTTGTGAAGCGAAATGACTTTTACTATATCCAATTTTGCGAATTGAGGAGATGCTCTTGATTTGCACTTGAAAGATTGTATTCAGGGACAAAATTTGAAGCCTTAGAAGAGGAAGTACTGTTGCGCGGCGATTCTGGCAGGATTAAGAAACTCAATACCATTCCTAATCTCACTTTAATACCTACTTTTTCCTCTCAAAAGTTCGAGATCAGAAGTATGGGTGCTTGAGTGGAATAAGAATTACTCAAGGATCTGGCTCAGCTTTTTGAGTGATTCCTTCGTAAATTCGATGGCATTTTTGCAGTTCTTCATTCTGGTATCCCATTCTCCTTGCTCTAAGGGGCCGAGTCCGGAAAGATCGAGTTGGCTGCAAAACCGCATAGCCTCATCCAGATGAAATCCAATCCGCTCCAATGCCATTCTGTTTCTTTCTTTGTCAATTTCCATCGCCGTGGCTCATCTCCCTGCCCTTGTTCTTTGACAACTGAGTAAGGTTTTTCTTGAGAAGTGCACTTACAAAGAATTAAGATACGTTCTCTACTTGACCTGAAGATTTACGATTAGAATCGAGAATAACGATTCAAGTCGGTGGTGGCTGCAAGCTATCCGGCGGAGTTATTGGTAATGTCTTAAAACTTTATTAAGAATACAATTGCCATGACCACACCGGCAGTGAACCATAATACCAAGAAGACGGACGCATACCACTCAATTACTCCTTTACCAGAGGCATAAAATCTCGGAAATGCATTCTGTAGCTTTCTTGAAATTAACCTTGGAGGTCGTTCTGAAAACCATGCCTCAATGCAAATCATCCCCCACGAGGCCACAATTACGAATACTCCAAGCGCCATTGGTATTTTAAAAAATGATTGTCCTCCTTCAAGGGCTATGACGGAAAAAGGGATGACAACAAGAGCTAAGCCAACAGTGGCCGAAATCCAAAGAAGGAGTTTATGTGGCCTTAACCACCTTGCAATTCTTCTTAATGTATTCGGCGTAAACATCTCCACCCGTCATTCACATCACCCCAGGATCTTCTTGAGGGCTTCGTCGGTTTTCTTTCCTCGGGGGCCTTCCCCTGGAAGGTAGAGCATCACTCCCTTGCCACTCCTGAGCGGGACGATTTCAATCTTCCCCTCGGAGACCATCCTGCTTGTGAATTCGATCGGGTCTTTGTTGAAATGCTTTCGGAAGGCATCATTGAACCCGGTGAAGACGCTGTGGATTCCCCGGTATGGCTCTTTTCTTAGCTTTTTGATCCCCTCGGTAACGAACTCTTCTTCAGAAAGGGGCGTGCCTCCGGATCCCATAATCAACTGGATGATCTCTTCGGCAGATGGCCTTTTCGGAGCCTCTCCGGGGAGAAAAAGCATGACCCCTCCTTTAAAAGGCCTCGTCTCTATTTTTCCCTCAGCAGCCAATTTGGAAGTGGCTTCGACCGGATTGGTCTGGAAGTATTTTCTAAAGGCCTCGTTAAAACCGCTGTAGACGCTATGGATTCCCCGGTATGGATCTTTCCTCAATTTCTTGATCGCCTGAAGGACAAACTCCTCTTCGGTCAACTTCTTTTCCTCTTCCATCGGCTTCCTCCGTTCCTACCATCTTTTGCCAAGGGGTAAAAACCCGGCCGGCCTGCCCATCAGGGGCAAAAAAATTAGAAAGTTCTAATTCTATTTTAATCTTCTTTTAATGTAGATCGTGTATACTGGTAAGTAAGAATACAAAAAACTCTTTCCTCCTATTTAACCCTTTTCCTCAAAAATCCATCGAGCCCAGTGAACTCGATGGATTTTTTTATGGGGTCTTCAGGGCATCTCGAAGCTCCCGGGTGAGAAGTTCTACGGTCCCCCGGGTCCCCCCCGCCAATTTCCTCCGCCACTCTCCCTCCGTCTCGAATCGGTCTTCTCCGATTCTATCCCCCCAGGGTTTGATCGCCTCTCGAATGCCAAAATAATCGAAAGAATCATTCTTTAATTCCTTCGATCGCGCCATGACATCCGGGCTTACTCGAATAAAGGCGCGAAGAGCGGCTCCGGTCTTAATACTGTATTTCCGGCCCGCCCAGGCCTTCGGGAAGAGTGCCAGAACGGCCTTGAAGTAGTTCAGAAAGAATCGCTTTCCGTTCTCCTCAAATCCCTTGAATCGCTCCTTCCCTCCGAGTTTCTCGATGTTGCTAAAAAGCTCCACCATTTCATCGGCCAGCGAGGCCTGGGAAACACTGCCCTTCCCGACGCCCAATATTTTGACTTCTCCCTTCAAAGGAGAGCTCTCTTCTTCATTGAGCTCGCGAATGACATCATGCGCCAATGCCTGGTACCGGTCGGCATAAAGCCTTCGGCCCGACAGGGAGATAAGATGGGAGGGATTGAGCCGGGTGTGCTTGGCATTGATCGTGACAAAAAGCTCGACGGTCTGGCGAGGATCCAGGCTGTCGAAGAGGACCGCGGGGACATCGATGTCAATCTCTTTTTCGGTCTGGGCGCTGAGGGCTAACAATCGGTGCTGACCATCCAGGCAGCGAAGGATCCCGGTTTCCTCCGGGATCTCGAGCATCCCCAGGTTGGAATTCTTTCCGACGGAGGAGAATCGAAGCCGTTTCTCCGTAATCATGATCACGGCACCCGGGATGGCGGGTAGATTTCTGGCCTCCTGACAATCCGAATAATACCGGACCAATTCACGGATCTTCTTCTGAATCATCGGCCTTTGAAAGGCGGCCTCGCTCCTCCCGATCCTTTTCTCCAGCAATTCCCAGTTGATGGCGGAGGCTTTCCCGGTTTTTTTTCGCTCCTTCTCATCCGCGACCGCTGGATAATTCAACACTTCAAATTTAACCAGCTTCTGGATATCGCCCGATGTAAAAGAGGTTTGATAGAACTCCACCCCAAATTGTCTAACCTTATGGGCCGGGACTGTGATCATAACCCACCCCCTCCTTGACGGATTCAACCACGCTACGCGCATAGCGCCAAGCACTTAGCGCCTTTCCATAGATACATAGATACCAAAATTTCTATACCGAAACAAGCAATTTCTGTTCCTCTCCGATTGATTTTGGTTGCTTTTGGGGTGCCCGTTTGTTAGATTTGAACTATATCGCTTTTTTGTTTCGAGGGATAACGTTAATCAAGCCAGGAGGAATCGAATGAAAAAGAGATTATGGATGAGCCTATTCGCCATCTTCTTTATGGTCGGGATACTGGCGACTTTTGCCAAGTCTGCGGACGTCCCCAGGATGAAAAAAGATGAGCTCAAGGCAATGCTCGACAACCCTGATCTGGTCATCCTTGATGTGCGCAGTGAAAACGACTGGAAAGATGGCGATTCGAAGATCAAAGGAGCTGTTCGAGAAGATCCGGAATCCGTTAAACCCTGGGCAGAGAAGTACTCAAAGGATAAGACCTTGGTTCTTTACTGTGCCTGACCTTCGGAGGGAACCAGCGCCCGTGTGGCGCAGAAGCTGATGGACATGGGATTTACAAAGGTTTATGCCCTCAAAGGGGGCTGGAGGGAATGGCTCAGGGCCAACTACCCCACCGAAAAAAAGTGAGTTTTTGTTCCCGTCTATTCGCGGTTCTGGAGAGTCTCAAAGATATAAAAGCCTCACAAAAGGATTGCGCTGTCTAATCGCCTTGCCCTACGACTGGAATCTAAAACAGTAAGAAAACAGAGGAACTGCTCAATGAAAAGAATGTGTTTCATCTTGATGTTTCTGCTTTTTTCTTTCACGTTACCCTTGTTTCAGGCTTTTTCACAAGAAGTTCGATACAAAAGATTCTCACCCGAGGAGGTCAAAAAGATGTCCGAACAGCAAGCAATCATCCACACAAGATTAGGAGATATTACTTTGAAGTTCTTCCCTGATATAGCGCCCAATCATGTGAATAACTTCATCGAACTTGCTAAGAAAGGCTTTTACAACGGAACGATTTTCCACAGGGTCGTCCCCAAGTTTGTCATTCAAGGAGGGGACCCGAACTCAAAAGATCCTGACCGTTCGAAGCATGGCACGGGAGGTCCCGGTTATAGCGTCAAAGCAGAATTCAGCAAGACCCCTCATAAGCGCGGAACGCTCTCCATGGCCAGGTCTGCCCATCCAGACAGCGCCGGATCCCAGTTCTTCATCTGCGTTGCGGCTGCACCTTTTCTCGATGGAAAATATACGGCCTTTGGAGAGGTGGTGAAGGGAATCGAGGTCGTGGATAAGATCGTTTCCCAGCCCAGAGATGGTAACGATAATCCAAATGACCGAATCGAAATGACGGTCGACATCGTCACCGAATGAATATGAACCAAGGACAGAAGAAAATGCCTTTTCAGGATGAGTGGGGCCATGACGCCTCGGTTCAAAGTATGCGACGGGTCTTTTCCTCCATCGAGGAGGCTCAGCGGGAATTATTATTCTGTTTGAATATTTCCTATCTGGACCGGAGACTACGGCGCAGTCGCGAACAGGCGCTTGAGCTTTTCGAACGGACCTGGACAAAGGCCCTTCGAAAGGGAGGGATGGACGAAAAAGATGCCGCTCCCCTCTATCTTCACTGCCTGGCGCGGACGTTGCGTTCAGCCGGGGTTGAAGTCTCAGAGGAAGTGTTGCCCAAGGATGAAAAGGTCATTCACCTTCTACGAAAGGACCCGTCATGATCCGTCTCCGCTTGTTTGGCCGCTGCAGGATTTATCACGATCCTGTCAGCCCGGTGCTTCTTGCCCCGGCACAAATCGGCTGGAAAGCGTGGTTTCGGAACATTGATCTGGTCACTCCGCAACCGCTGAAAGGTGAAGAACTGCTCCTCCGGACACGCGGCTGGTGGACGGTGGAGCCAAAGGACGTGGCCGAGGTCGTCAAGAAATATGGTCGGCTCATGGTGGGGGAAGAAGGAGACCTGATGACCGAGTTTGACGACCAGAATGCGGCGGAGTCCCTTTCAGCCGAGTTGAAGGAGCGCTTCGGAGACCAGGTTCAGCTTTCGCCGTGATAACCCAAAAACCGCACAGGGCATAGCGCATAGCGTAAACAATACAGCGGGAGAAAACGACACTCGTTAATAGTGGAAGGTGGCTTAAATGAAAAACAAACCTTATCGAATCCATCATAAGCAACCTCCTCAAAAACCGGGTGACTACCCGTCGATTGAGGAGGCTCTTAAGAAATTAAAGAAGGCCGAGCCGCCGTGGAGTGATTATCGGGAACGGTCCCTCAAAATCCACGGCCTGATTTGCGCCAAGTGCGGAAGAGAATTTGATGAAAAGACCCGGCACCTTTTGACCGTCCACCACAAAGACGGCAATCACCTCAACAACCCCCCCGATGGATCGAACTGGGAGAACCTGTGTGTCTATTGCCACGATGACGAACACAGCCGGGAACTGCTGGGAAAATATTTATCCGAAGAAAAATAAAAAAGGGCGGGAAAAGTCCCGCCCTTCCGTGATTGCTCCAGTTTAACCATTCCCTATTTAATATCGGATAGAGAACCCGGCGCTTACGAACCATTCTTTCCTGAATTTGTCCATTTCTTCAACGGATGGCGTATTTATCTCAAACCCGTTTCCGCTGGTGTCCAATCTTCTATAACCGCCTCCCAGGAAGGGCTCAAGAATAAACCGCTGCAGTTTCACCGTCCCGCCGGCAAATGCCCCGACTCCCCACCGGTTTCCGTCCAGGGATATTTTATCAAGGAAATTGCTTGGCAAGGAATCCGCATATTTGAAATTAAGGTCCTCGCTGATCCAGCCATAGAAGAAGTTTAGACCGGTCCTCAATGTTACCGAGGGGGAAACCACTTTCTCTCCGGCCAGTTTTAGGATAATTTGATGTTCGGTATGATTCGGATATTTTCCATAATCGAAGATTCCGAAGTCGACACCATCCGTACCAAAGGCCCAAAACGAGGTCTTTTCGTCGAGAAACGCATAATAGATTCCGGCGGCGATGGTTGTCCCTGCGGAAAACTCCTTGCTCACGCCTCCACCCGCCTCAAGGAAAAGAATCCTTTCTTCATGGATGTAATCAGCAGTGCCGTTTGCGAAGAATAGGCTTCCCGGCCCGGAGCCGTCTTTTCTCTTCTTCTGGTAATTAATTCTTGCGCTGAAGGGTAACGTAAGACCGCCCGCGAGTTGGATGGAAGAGACTTGGGGGCAGCCCTTGACCGGTGACAAAATGGACGAGGACGGGATGAAAGGAACGTTGGAACTTTGAATTGTCGACTTGCGAAAAAGAAAGAACTCCTAGAAAATTGGGGGTACGAGAAAGAAAGGAACTTATAATTCAACGCGGTTGATGATTGTGATTCCCGTATGATAACAGCAGCAGGCGCTGTCAAAACTATTATCAAAGACCCTCTGTTTGCCGTCCTGGAAGAGAATTCGAGCATAACACATCCCCCCGGGTAAATCAGAGGCCCATGTCTCCATCACCATCCCCCCTCCCCAGGATTTACACTTCTTATGAAACACCTTGTCTCCAACACGAAGATAAGTGTGTTTCCCATTCTTCTGCTTTTGCGTTGAGCAGATCTCGCTTCTTTTCTGAGGGAGGTTTTTCATCATCAGGAAACTCTCTTTTTCCTCTCCCACCTTCGATGGACCCAGAACCATTGATCAGGATACTGTCGGATCATGGATTCAAGGGTATGATTGAAAAGTTGAGTATTGGTCTCCGCATCTTTCTTGATATCTCTGGTATGGACCAACTCGAGCGGCTCTTGAATGATGAGCCGATGCTTTCCAAACCCATTTCGAACCATAAAAACCGGCACTACAGGGGCTCCCGTCTTCATCGCCAGGACGGCCAAACCAGGAGTGGTCGGCGCCTTCTTCCCAAAAAAGTCAGCCCATACCCCTTCGCTTCGTTTCGCCCTCTGGTCGATCAAGATCCCCACCACTCGATTTTTGGAAAGCGCCTTGATCACGGTCCGGCTCGCCTTGATGCTCGAAACCACTTCAAGACCCGCGGCGTTTCTGATCTCTGTAATATATTGATCCATCCTCATATTCTTTTTCATCGGTTTCGCAATCACCATGATCGAGTCCCCGATCAGCTTGGACATGATTCCCATCATCTCCCAATTCCCAAAATGGGAAAGAAGAAGGAGTATCCCTTTCCCTTTCTCAAGAAGCCTCAGGGCCTGGTCTAACCCCTCAATTGTAACCCTTTTTTTGAACGTTTCCACATCCATCCTGGGGATCCTGAAGAACTCGACGGCCATCATCCCCAAATTCTGAAAGGCCTTTTGGGCAATCGCGTGACGCTCCCTTTCGGATTTTTCCTTACCGAAAGCGACTTGAAGATTCTCAAGGGCCACCTTCCGCCGCTCCCAATCCAGATGAAAAAAGATGCCCCCCAACTGCCTCCCGCACCAAAGGGCAAAACCTTCCGGCAGAAAGTTAACAAAGAGGCTGAAACCTTTGATCAGTAAGACCTGGAGGTAACCCATCAACCGTTTTTCTCCCTAAATTCCAAATCCCAAACAAGCTCCAAAATCCAATTTCTAAATGACCCAAACAGTCTCGTTTGGAATTTTGGTGATTGGAATTTATTTGAAATTCGGTATTTGGTATCTAAAATGTGATGCTTATTCTACTCCTCCCCCTGATAGGGAAGCGCTTCGTCAATCAACATCACGGGGATATCGTCCTTGATCGGGTAGAGCAAATGACACGCCTTACAGATCAAGCCATCCCCTTTACGATTCAGGAAAATATCTCCTTTGCACTTCGGACAGGCCAAAATCTCCAAAAGCTCTTTACTGATAACCATTTTCATTCTCCTTTTCTATCTCTTTCCTACGATAGATTCATCTCCCATGGAGGATCAAAATGAATAATCCCCCCTCCCCTCTGAAGCTGTGAAAAAATTGAATTTCAGTCCCGCCGTAGCGGGATGAAAACCGGGGTCCAGCCGGTTTGTAATGTCATGAAAACTCTGGATTCCGGCTGGAGTTTATCCCGATGCAAATCGGGGCCGGAATGACATGAGAAAGAACCAAATCAATTTTTTGCACTTCCCCTTTACTAAAGGGCGGGGATTTTACCCTAAGGCGATTCCTGTTGAAGAATCCACTGAACAGCTTCAAGAAGGTCCCCCGCCACGTAATCAGGTTTGGCCTCCCATTGGCCGCTGAAATATTCCCATTCCCCCCTCCCATACCCGGTCAGGACCAAAATCGCTTTGGCTCCAACGCGACGGGCAAATTCTATATCCGCTCCTCGGTCCCCGACCACGTAACTCCGCAACGGGTCAAGATCCAGCTCTTTCACGGCCTCTTCGACCAACCCGGTCGCCGGCTTTCGACATCGGCACTTCTGCCGATACGGAGGACTCCCGATCTCGGGATGATGGGGACAGTAATAGATCCCGTCGAGATGGGCCCCCTCTTTCTTCAAGAGTTCCTCCATCTTCCGGTGAACTTGATGAACCAGGGACTCGGGAAAATATCCTCTCGCCACGCCCGACTGATTCGTGACCACCACCGCCTTCCATTCGTATTGGTTCAACAATCGAATCGCCTGACCCACGCGGGGAAGAAGATAAAACCGTTCGATATGGTTTACGTATCCCACCTCTTCATTGAGGGTCCCGTCCCGATCAAGAAAGACCGCCTTGTGTGTCATACCTCTTCCCTAAGACGCTGAGATGGCGCGATAGCAAGACACGGGGAAACCACTTCACCCCGTCACCCGATCACCGTGTCACCGCGTCTCCTGATCGCTGGGTCTTTAATCCCCCCATCCCCTTATCTCCCTATCGCCGTGTCGTGACTCTCTCCGTCACCGGGTCTCTCCATCGCCCTATCTTTAATCTCCCCATCCCCCCATCTCCGTGTCTTCGTTTCGCCGGATCACCCTTCGTTGTATCGTTCCAGTTCAAATCGATCGGGAGGGGTAAAACGCAAGAAAGACCGGTGAACCACCCAATCTCCTACATTGTAGTAAAGACATCTCCTCCCATCAATCCACTCCTCAACCCCTTCCGGGAAATGGGAGTGGCCGAGGATGACGATCTCAAACCCCCGCAAAAACTTCTGATGAGCAAAAGCCCTGAAAGCCGGGGGGGGAGCAGGCTGCTCTCCGTCATGATATTTTTGATAAGTGACGTCGCTTAATCTTTGAGCAATGTGCCGAGAGATCCGAGGACCGACAAAATGGATGAGACGATAGGTCAGTGCGTTCTTGAGAATTCTTCGGAAGACCCGGTAAGTCCACTGCCTTGGATTCGATAAATCTCCATGGGCGATGAAGGCCCTGCTTTCTCCCAACCTTTCTTCACACCCGTCGGGATAGACCTCAACCTCCATCCCAAATTGTTCCGGGAAAAAGGAATGAAGAAAGAAATCGTGGTTCCCCTCGAAGTATTTAATTCGGATCCCTTCGTGGTACAAGCGTTGAAGCTGATTAAGAACGGGGAGGTAATCGGAAAACAAAGAAGGTTTCTCGGTTGAGGAACCCTTTTTAAAACCGAAGAAGAATTCGAAAAGATCGCCCAGGATCACCAGATGGCCAATCCGCTTTTTCTCTGAATCCAAGAATCTGAGAAAACCCTCCATGGACTCAGAATCTCGTCCGGTGAAATGGGCATCGGAAACAAAAATCCAGTCCTTTTCGGAACGAACCAATCCCAACCCTCACCTTCCAACACCACAATAATCAAACCCTAATTGCTTCATGTGCTCCGGGTCGTAGACATTTCTCAGATCGATGAAGACCGGGGCTCTCAGCAACCCTTTGATACGCTGAAGGTCCAGACGTCGGAATTGATTCCATTCTGTCGCGAGGACCAACGCATCCGCTCCCTTCGCCACATCGTAGGCATCTTTTCCAAGTTCAACCCCGGGGAGAGCCGCTTTAGCTTCCTCCATGGCCGCCGGGTCGAAGGCCTTCACTTTGGCCCCCAGGTCCAAAAGACCCTGGATGATCACAATGGAAGAGGATTCCCGGATATCGTTCGTATTAGGCTTGAAGGAAAGGCCCAAAATCCCTATGGTTTTACCCTTCGGATCCCCGACTTTCTCTGTAATCTTGCCGATCATCCGCCTCTTTTGTCCCTCATTGACTTCGATGACCGCTTGCAGGATTTTGAAAGAGTACCCCTTCTCCTGCGCGATCTTTGACAGGGCCCGGGTATCCTTCGGAAAGCAAGAACCTCCGTAGCCAGGACCCGGGTGGAGAAATTTTTTCCCGATCCTCCCGTCCAGACCCATCGCCCTTGACACATCGTGAACATCCGCCCCCACCTTCTCGCAGAGGTTGGCGATCTCATTGATGAAGCTTATCTTGGTGGCCAGGAATGAATTGGACGCGTATTTGATCATTTCAGCCGTTTCCAGAGAGGTAATGACAAAGGGAGTTTCAATCAGATAGAGAGCGCTGTAAATGTCCTTCATGATGGCAGCCGCCTGTTCGCTTTCGGCCCCCAGGGTAACCCGGTCCGGCCTCATGAAATCCTCTACGGCGGAACCCTCCCTTTGAAATTCAGGATTGGAAACGACATCAAAGGGAGTGGGTTTGGTCTGATGATCTTTGATCAGTTGTTTCAGACGACGACAGGTCCCGACCGGAACCGTGGATTTCACCACTACCACCTTATAGCCATCCATGTTCCGAGCAATCTCCTTGGCCACTTCTTCCACGTACTTAAGGTCGGCAGAGCCATCGTCACCGGAAGGAGTCCCCACGGCAATGAAGATTACCAGACTCGATTTCACACCCTCCCCGATACTCGTTGAAAAAGAAAGCCTTCCTTCCCTCATATTCTTCGCGACGAGGTCCTCAAGCCCGGGTTCGTGGATGGTCACCTTCCCCTGCCGCAAGAGGTCAATCTTGGAGCGATCGTTATCCACACAGATCAGATTCATTCCAAACTCGGCTAAACAGGCTCCCGTGACCAGTCCAACATAACCGGTTCCGACAATACAGATATTCATAGCCATATTCCTCCTCTTACCTCACCTGCTCATCGGATCAGCTGAGGGCCGGTGATAAGTGGAAAGGTAATCCTTCAGGGCATCGAACCACGGTCGCATCGTCCGTCCTGTCTCCTTTTCCAACTTTTGACAATTGAGGACAGAGTAAGAAGGCCGGGCGGCCGGGCGGCCGAGCTCCTTCGAAGACATGGGGAGCACCTTCACCCGATGGATTCCCGAAAGGTTCAAAATGGCCTGGCCGAAGGCATACCAGGTACAGATCTCACTGTTCGCGACATGAAAGATCCCCCGGGCGTCAGCCTGAATCAGATCGCGAATGGCTTTCGCCAAGTCAACGGTGTAAGTGGGCGACCCCGTCTGGTCATCGACAATGGAAAGCGTCTTCTTCTCTCCTGCCTGTCTGAGAATCGAGTCCACAAAGTTTTTTCCGAAGGGTCCGTAGAGCCATTGGGTTCGAATGACGACAAAGTCCCCTCCTCCTTCTTGAACGTATTGTTCTCCCTTTAACTTGGAATGGCCATAGACATTCAGAGGATGGGGAGGGTCACTCTCTAAATAGGGGTTTTTTTTCTCTCCATCGAAGACATAGTCGGTGCTCAGGTAAATCATTTTCGCGCGGCATTTCGAGGCCGCCAGCGCCACATGCCTCGTCCCTTCCGCGTTCACGCCAAAAGCCCTCTCCTGGTCCGATTCACACCCATCGACATCGGTGTAGGCGGCGAGATGGATCACAACCTCAGGCCGAAGCGCCGCAATTTTGCTGACGGAGTCATCTTCTTTTCGGACATCTATTTCTTCGATATCCCAGCCGATGACCTCATCCTTCGAGAATGCGGAACGGAGAATGCCCATCAGATCTCTTCCCAGCATTCCTTTCGCCCCGGTCACCAATATCGTTCGCCTCATCTTCGAAGTGAATCCATTTCTCCCTTGGACGGCACCCTCGAGAAAATTGCCATCCGAGCGGTTAAAATCCGAAGCACGAAATTCGGGCGAAGCATCCCGCAGGGATCAATACGAAATAATTTGAGGCTCCTCGCCGACACACGGAGCTTCCCAGATACGTGGTCTCAATTTTACTGTTGTGCCCTCTCAGGGCGCGTTGCCGGCCAAAAACCAAATTCAAATGCTCCAAACTCACTTTGAAAATTGTGTCATTCGATATTCGGATTTGTTATTCAACAAATGCACACTTTACCTATCTTCATACATGCGTTTGTAGTAGTCTAGGTATTCTCCTGTCTTGATCTTTTTCCACCATTCGGGATGAGCTTGGTACCATTCCACGGTAAGCCGGATCCCCTCTTCAAACGAGATAGAAGGCCTCCAACTCAACTCTCTTTCGATCTTAGAGAAGTCAATCGCATATCGACGATCATGACCCGGCCGATCTGCGACAAATCGGATCAGGGAATGGGGTTTTCCCAATCGATCCAATATCGTTTTTGCCACCGCCAAATTTGGCTTCTCGCTCCGGCCCCCGACGTTGTAAACCTCCCCTTCTTTGCCATGGTGCAACACCACATCCAACGCCCGGCAATGATCTTCGACATAGATCCAATCCCGTACATTCATCCCATCGCCATAAATGGGTAATTCTCTATCTTCAATGGCATTCGAGATCATCAACGGAATCAGTTTTTCGGGAAATTGGTAAGGTCCATAATTATTGGAACATCGGGTGATGAGAGCAGGAATCCCATAAGTATGGTGATAAGCCCTGACGAGCATATCCGCTGCCGTTTTACTCGCTGAATAAGGACTATTGGGCGCGAGGGGGGACTCTTCCGTGAAAGCTCCGGTCTGTCCCAGAGAGCCATAGACTTCGTCGGTGGAGATATGAAGAAAACGTATCGTTTGCTTCGAGAAAACCTTTCGCACCGCTTCGAGGAGGGTGAAAGTCCCGAAGACATTCGTCTTCATAAAGGCGCCGGGGTCTTCAATGGACCGGTCCACATGGGATTCAGCGGCAAAGTTCACGATGGCCTCCACGCCCTTGCGGACCAATTCCTCTATTCGAGGGGCGTCGACAATGTCCCCTCTGATAAAATGATAACGGGGAGAATGGGAGAGATCGGAAAGGTTTTCCAGGTTCCCCGCGTAGGACAATTTATCGATATTAATCAAAGAATAATCCGGGTAAGATTTCAGACAATGACGAATGAAGTTGCTCCCGATGAATCCGCAACCCCCTGTGACCAATATTTTCATTTCCTTCTCACCTCTTCCAACTATCCGACTCAGTCATCGCTGCCGAAGGAGCGGTCAAAACTCGAAATCCGAATATCGAGCGAAGCGTCCGTTTCGGACCAATCCGAAATATACATCAAATTCAAATGACTAAATTTATGAAACATGCTTTGACTTCATCCCGAATTTGGCGCTTTTGCAATTTGGATTTGTTTCGGATTTCGTGCTTCGAGTTTGAAGTTCTTTTTATCCATCTTTTCTCGCCCAGTCATAAGGAACATCTTTCCCATGCGGGGGCAGACGGTACTCATCGGGCGCGCCGTGAACATAGACTTCCGTCGGAACGTTGATGATGATGGCTTCTTCCTCGCTGATGCATTTCCATCCATGATAGATCCCTTTCGGCACTTGAACCAACAGGGGATTGTGGACCCCGATGAAGAACTCATTCATCTCCCCTTTCGTCGGAGAGTCTTTGCGCGGATCATAAAGGACCAGTTTGATCATTCCCTGGATGGCACAGATGTGATCGGTTTGGACCCTATGATAGTGCCAGGCCTTCACCACCTCGGGATAGGTGGTAGTGATATACACCTGGCCGAATTTCAAGAACAGGTCATCATCCGCCCTGAGGATCTCCATCAGCCTTCCCCGGTCATCCGGGATCGCCCGCAACAACTTCGTCCTCACCCCTTGGATCATCGCAGCCCCCTTACATTCCCTCATGAATCAATTTCAAACGTGAAATTGAACCCACACCTCAAATGCTAGAATGTTGACTTCGAAATTTGAAATTCATTTGCCTTTTGGATCTTAGACATTGGGCGTTCATTTGAAATTGGTCATTTAAAATTTGAAATTGATTGATCAAAGTTTGTTGGCTCCCGTTTGGGCCACCAGTTGATTTGCGCGAAGCAGGGATTCGAACGTCCCCGCGTCAGTCCACCACCCCTCTAAAATATCCCATGTCATCAGCCCTTTTTCAATATACTGATTGTTTACATCGGTAATCTCCAACTCCCCCCGGTCAGAGGGCTTGAGCGTTTTGATGGTGTCGAAGACCTGCTGATCAAAAAGATAGATCCCGATCACGGCATACCCGGACTTGGGTTCCTTGGGCTTTTCTTCGATTCCGGCGATCCGATCCCCCTTCAGCTCGGCAACCCCGAATCGCTGCGGGTCGGAGACTTCTTTCAACAAGATCTTCGCCCCTCGCTCTTGTTTTCGAAAGTTTTCTACCGCCTTTCGGATATTTTTTTCGATGATATTATCTCCCAACACCACACAGATTTTCTCTCCGGAGGCAAAGAACTCGGCCAGCCGGAGAGCTTCGGCAATTCCTCCTTCTCCCTCCTGATACGTGTAGTTCATATGTTTGAGCCCGAATTCCTTTCCGTTTCCCAAGAGCTTCAGAAAGTCTCCGGCATTGTTTCCGCCCGTAACGATCAAGATGTCATCAATCCCCGCATTGATCAGAGTCTGGATCGGGTAGTAGATCATCGGTTTATCGTAGACGGGAAGGAGGTGTTTGTTGGTCACCTTGGTCAATGGGTAGAGCCGGGTCCCCAAGCCACCCGCCAGAATCACACCTTTCATGAGTCTCCTCCTGAATCGTTGATCAAAATCTCATAAGACTAGGCGCGCGTGCACTCGAGCCGAGATTCAAAAGATTGACATAAAAATGATACTTCACTTCCTTTTTCTGTGTTCGATCAGGAGACTCGTTTATACCCTCGACGTAAAAGCCCGCTGACCAGCACTGGGCCTGATAATACGCCCCGAAAACGGCCTGGACCCATGTTCCTTCCAAGAGGTTGTAGTAAAATGAACCAAACAAGTACAGGGGTGGGATTGTCTTCACCCGGGCATCGAGATTGATCTCCCGAATGGTCCCCCGGGTGTCCCGATATTGTACCTGGATCGCATCATTTCTTCGATCTTTGGCAATGATCGCAAAATTAGCGATATCGAAATTCGTCTGGTAAGGGTTGAATTCTCCATCCCAATGAGCAGAAAGATAAGGTCCGAAATTTAACCATAGTTCTCCTTGAATGTTTGAAAAGGACCGGTTCTTCCCGCTCGAATCCGTGAATGGATCTCCGAGACTATAACTCTGAAAGATCATTAATTTCGCGTATTCAACGGGTCCTGAGTTCACTCCCACTTTTTCCGGCCTTCCTACAAGACGCTGGGTGATCCCGTAGGTGATCTGATTCGTGTAGGGGATCTGATCCACGTCGTCGTCGAATGCAGGAAGATCATCTTGATTCACCCGAGGGATGTAACTGTAACCCACGAAGGGTTCAAGGGTGTGCATCCATTTGTCCACATAGTATAGGCCCGAAAGCTTCGAGAAGGTTTCGGCATCATAGACCCGGTAAAACTCCGTTGACATCAAGGCATTCGCTTCTACCAGTTGTCTCGATCTCCACCCCTTGAATGTGCCGGTGGGATCATTTTCACTACCGTAAACGGTTCCTCTCCATCCGACATCGGATTCAAACTTTAACACATTGAAGAGCCGCGTCGGAAGGGTTATCCGGGGAAAGAGATCTCCCCGGTTTGCCTCGATACCTTTCTCGCGCCAGAAGTTGGTATACGAGGAGGTCAGGTCAAAGAAAAGAGGAGTTTTAAAAAGGGACTGGGGATGGGCATAAAAACTGATCTGTGGAAGTTTTTGAACTGTCGCATCGTTGCTGTCTTTGGTCAGATCATCGTAGACCGCAGTCTGAGCGACGAGACTCGTATGGTCCCAGTTTTTTCCTCCGAACACAACCGATCGCAGTAGCCTCGCACTCCACGAATCAATCGCCTCCACCTTCGCGGTTGACGGAAAGTACTCATCTGTAAAATCTCGAAGATACTCATGGTCGCTTACACGATTGATATCCGCCTTGAGATAAAAATCATAGGGAAGTTTTTGTTCGTGTTCAACAAAGAAGGAATATCGATTCTTATGGAGCTCCTGATCATCGATGAAGTTGACATTGACCTGTCCCCTCGTCTCTCGGCCGAAAGCGTACCGATACTCGAGGCCTTCTTTAAATCCCCGACTTCCCAAGTAATCGAAATAAAGCGTGGCATCCATATTTTTTGCAAAAGCCCAGTAGAAACCGTTATAGATTCTCGGACCCTCCGAACTGGAATATCCCGCACGAGGGATCAGAAAGCCGGACTGCCGTTGCTGTCTTACGGGAAAGGCTCCCCAGGGAAAATAGAGAACCGGGATATCTTCGAGGTAGAAAATAGGCCCTTTGGCCGTCCCCCATCCTCCCAGCGCCATCTCTTTCACTTCCAATTCCTTCACACTGAATTTCCAGGGTGGCCGTGTCGCATCGCAGGTCGTCAACGAACCCTCCCGAATGCGATAGTGATTTTCCCCTAATTTCTCCACCTCCTGGCCAGTGATGTGAAAATTCTGTTCTTTCAAAAAAAGTCTCGCCTGATAAATCCTTCCCGATCGGGTGTCCAGATTGATTTCCAGGCGTTGACATTCAACCACATCTTCTCCTTCCCTCAATAGAACATTTCCCCACGCCACCAGCTCTTTGGTCGCCATATTCAGCCGGCCGTGATCTGCCTTGAGAGAGAGATCTCCCCGGCTCACTTCCACTCGTCCATGAGCCTCATAGGTCTGGGTCTCCCTCTCATACGTGAGCTCATCCGCCTCAATGTCCACCGGTCCTTCTCCCTTCGTCGCACCCATGTCCCCTACTATTGAATGGGCAGGAGATGAAGCGGTGACGATGAAGAGAAGAAAAAAAAAGCCCAGGATGAAAGGGTGAGATCTCATGATTTCCTCGCGGGGAGGAAATAGGCTCTCGCCTCCCCGACGGTGTAAAGGGATCCGGTAATGCAGAGGAGGTCTTCCTTCCGGGTTAGGGCAAGGCCTTTCGCAATCGCCTCCTTGAGATCTTCCACGGTCTCCGCTTTCTTCCCATTCTGGTCCAAGGCCTTTTTGAGCAACCCGGGAGCCGCGGCACGGTCCGTATGAGGTCGGGTGAGAATGATGTGATCCGCGAGGGGAGCCAGAAGATGAAGCATGGAATGGGTGTCTTTGTCCTTCATGATTCCAACCAGAAGGATGAGGTGGTGATATTGGAACTCTTTCTCTAAAGACTCCTTCAGAGCAAGGGCTCCTGCCGGATTGTGGGCGCCGTCGAGGATGACTCTGGGAGAAGAAGAAACCAACTCCAACCTTCCCGGCCAATCGACCTCTCTCAAGCCATCGATCATCGCCGTTGTGGAGACCGGATATCCCAGATCTTCCAAAACCTCCATGGCACCCAGTGCCGTCGTCGCGTTGAGAACCTGGTGAAGCCCTTTGAGATTGAGATGAATATCCCACAATTTTCGATTGAGACCTTCATAATCGAAATCTCCGTCTTCTCCCCGGATAGATCGAAATTCCTTCCCCACCCGGAAAAAGGGAGATTTCCTCTCCTGACAGATTTTCGAAAACAGACGAATCACCCGGGGCTGCGTGGCCGCTGTAATCAACGGCCTTCCCTTCTTGATGATGCCCGCTTTCTCTCCGGCAATCTTTAGGATCGTCTTGCCCAGGTAGGCCTCATGGTCTTTCGCAACATTGGTAATGATGGAAATCAGCGGATCGACCACATTGGTCGAATCGAGTCTCCCACCTAGCCCGACCTCTAAAATCGCAAGATCCACCATTTTCCGGTTAAAATACGAGAGGGCCATCGCTGTGGTAAAATCAAAAAAGGTGAAGGGAGAGGCGATGCCCGCCGCTTCGATCTCTCTTCTCATCCATCCCGCCAGGGCCGCCACCTCTTTTTCCTCGATCTCTTTTCCGTTGACCTTGATTCGCTCGGTGAATCGATTCAGATGAGGAGACGTGTACAGCCCCACCCGGTAGCCCTCTCTCCTCAGGATCGAACTCATCATCGCCGCCGTGGACCCTTTCCCGTTTGTCCCTGCGACATGGATGGTCTGAATTTCTCTGTGCGGATTTCCCAGGGCGTTGAGGATCTTCTCCACCTGAGCCAGTCCAAAGATCATTCCGAACTTCTCGAGATGGTAAAGATAGTCCAGCGATTTTTGATACGCGTCTCGGCCCATGGACGAAGTCTCTCCCTTAGTTCCCGGGTTTGAGCATTTCTAATAAGGAGGCGAGTATATGTCGGAGGTCCTTCCGTTCTACGATCAGATCCACCATCCCATGCTCGAGAAGATGTTCCGCTCGCTGGAAACCTTCCGGGAGTTCTGCCCGGATCGTGTCCTTGATCACCCTGGGACCTGCAAATCCGATCATCGCCTTGGGCTCAGCAAGGATGACATCGCCCAGCATGGCGATGCTGGCGGAAACCCCGCCTGTCGTAGGATCGGTCAAAACCGAAATATAGGGAACTCTCGCTTCATGGAGCTTCGCCAGGGCCGCGCTGGTTTTCGCCATCTGCATCAATGAAAGGATCCCTTCCTGCATCCTGGCTCCCCCCGAGGCACAGAAGATGACCACACTCACTTTCTTCTCGACGGCTCGCTCAATCATGCGAGTGATCTTTTCTCCCACCACTGACCCCAGACTTCCCCCCATAAAATTAAATTCGAAAATTCCGAGCATCACTGGCTGGCCTTCAATTCTCGCTTCCCCGCAGATGATCGCATCTTTGTGCCCGGTCTTTTCCTGGGATTCTTTGACCCGTGTAGGATAGCGCTTTGAATCCTTGAATTCCAAAGGGTCGCCAGAAACGATGTTCACATCGTATTCGACGAAAGTCCCGGGGTCCGCAACGCAATCGATTCTCCTCCGGGCAGGAATCTGGAAATGGTAGTTGCACTTGGGGCAGACTTGAAGGTTCCGTTCAATCACCTTCCGGTAAATCAGCTCATTACAAGAGTTACATTTCGTCCACAGTTGTTCAGAGGGCTTCAGTTCCTCTCGTCGATCTCTCTCTCTCCCCTCTTCTTCACCTTTCTTGAACCAGGTCATTCTCTTCGGCCATCCCTTCTAGTCAAGTGATTTAACGTAACAAAATCACGGCGAGATGTCAATTCATTCTGCCTCTTTCTCTCTGAATCCATTGAACATCCTACCCCTTCATGCTATTTTTATCCCTAGTGAGAAAAGTTCGGGTCCTTATCGAATCTTTGGCATATAAAGGGTACGGAGTGGCTCGAGTCGACGGCAAAGTGGCCTTCGTCCCCTACACCCTGGCCGGCGATGAGGCATGGGTTGAGATTACGGAGGAGAAAAAGACATACTCGGCAGGAAGGTTAATTCAGCTCCTCAAACCTTCTCCCGGGAGAGTGACCCCCCCGTGCCCCTACTTCGGAACTTGTGGCGGCTGCCAATGGCAACACATCGACTATCCGATTCAGGCGGAGCAGAAGAAAGAGATCTTAGGAGAGACCCTCAAAAGATTGGGGGGCCTGAAGGAAATCCCTCCCATCAGCGCGGTCCCTTCGCCTAAACCCTATGACTATCGGGTCAGGGTCCAGTTGAAAGCCAAGGGAAAAGCGATGGGCTATTATCAGGAAAGATCCCATCGGATTGTCGATGTCGAACGCTGCCCCATTTCACATCCTCTGGTCAATCAGATCATCCAAAGCCTGCGTGATCAGTTAGGCATTTTGTCTCGCATCGAAGAGGTTGAGATCAACGTCTCTCCGGAGGAAGGGAGAGGAGTCCTCTTATTCCATCCTCATTCCTCTGACCAACGGGCCGAGCCTTTCACGACAGATCTCCTCCAGCGTCAGCCGTTGTTGAAGGGGATCGCCATATCCCGAAAAGACGGACACCAACGGATCGGTGATCCTACTCTGAACTTCACCCTTCTTTTGAGTCACTGGAAAGAAAAAAGGGAACTCAAACTTCGAATCTCCCCAGGGAGTTTTTCTCAGGTCAATCCGGAGCAGAACCAAAGACTCGTCCAGACGGTTCTTCAGTTCTCAGAAGTGAATCAGGAAGACAGGGTGTTCGATCTCTATGCCGGCGCGGGAAACCTGACGCTCTCGTTGGCCACGGAGGCGGGGGAAGTCTTGGGAATTGAAGAGAATAGAATAGCCTCCGAGGATGCACAGTTCAACGCGGAAAGAAACGGGATTAAGAATTGTCGCTTTATTCACGGGCGGGTAGAAGATGTCCTCTTGGACTGGGAAAGAGAGTCCCCTGATCTTATCGTCCTCGACCCTCCGAGGACAGGGTGCAGGACCATCCTCGATCCCGTGGTCAGATTGAAACCCAAAAAAATCATCTACGTCTCTTGCGAGCCGACGACCTTTGCCCGGGACCTCCGGCTCTTTTGGGAGAGAGGGTATTCCCCGCAAAGACTTACCCTGATCGATATGTTCCCGCAGACCTACCACATGGAAACGGTGGGACTATTATTACCGAAAGCGTAACGTCAGCAGCACGGCGCTGCAGATACCAAACAAGCCACAGAAAATCCGAAATCCGAATATCGAAATCCGAAACAAGCTCAAAATTCCAATAACCGAATTTCCAAAACTCGTTTCAGTTTCTGTTTAGAATTTTGAATTTACGCTATTTGATATTGTTTCGAGTTTCGGATTTCGTGCTTCGAGTCTAAATCACTTTATTCAGCGGATATTCGATAATCCCCACCGCTCCGAGTTTCTGCAAGTTCGGAATGAGTTCCCGGACGATCTTCTCGGAAATAATCGTCTCCACAGAAAACCAGTCATTTTGGAATAGGTTGGATACCGTCGGGGCCGTGATGCTGGGGAGGATTTCAATCACGCTCTTGAGGTCATTGGCCGATACGTTCATCTTCAGCCCAACCATCCCCTCCGCCCGGAGGGCTCCCTGAAGCAGCAGCGAGATCTGCTCGATCTTCTCCCTTTTCCAAGGGTCCTGATAGGAAGAACGATTCGCGATCAGCTGGGTATTGGTCTGCAGGAGCTCTTCGACGATTCGCAGGTTATTGGCCCGCAACGTACTTCCGGTCTCCGTGACCTCAACGATGGCATCGCTCAACCCTTCGATGATCTTTCCCTCGGTCGCTCCCCAGGAGAACTCCACCTGGACGTGGATTTTTCGCTCGGCAAAGTATCGTTTGGTGAAATTGACAAGCTCCGTAAAGATCTTTTTCCCCTCCAAATCCTCCAAGTGGCGGATGGGAGAATCCTCTGCGACGACCAGGACCCATCGTGCAGGGGTGGGACTGGCTTTTGAATAAACCAAATCTTGGACCACGACCACATCGGAATCATTTTCCATGATCCAATCCTTCCCCGTCAGCCCTACATCCAGCGTACCGATTTCCACAAACCTCGACATTTCCTGGGCCCTGACCAGAGTGCAGCGGATTTCATCATCATCTACGATGGGAAAGTAACTCCGGGAACTGACCGAAATCTTCCAGCCTGACTTCCTGAAGAGCTCAATGGTGGCGTTTTCAAGACTTCCTTTAGGGATTCCAATTTTCAGTATGCTCACTCTCCGTACACCTCCCTCGGGTCGAAAACTTTCTTTCCCTCAACCTTCCATTTCCCTTTTTCAAACCGTTGGTGGAAGCAGCTCCGGAAACCGGTATGACAGGCAGCCCCTCCCTTCTGATCCACCTTGAGCAGGAGGGTATCTCCGTCACAGTCAAGATAAATTTCCTTGATCTCCTGAAAGTTCCCCGACGTCTCTCCCTTTACCCAAAGCTTATGGCGAGACCTTGACCAGAAGGACGCCTTTTTCGTCTCCAGCGTCTTCTCCCACGATTCTCGATTCATGTAGCCTAACATCAAGACTTCATCGGTGGAGGCGTCCTGGATGATGACCGGGATGAGCCCGTCCCCTTTCTGAAAATCGATCTCGATCAATTTATCTCCTCCTTGGAGAAGTTCGGAGTAGTTTCGTTCGGAGTTCGGAGGGCATCATTCATATATCGATATATCCCCGAACTCTGAACTCCGAGCTCATGACTGCTGCTCTGCGAGCAGCTTCGCCATCTGGGCAGCGTTCTTAGCCGCAGACCCGGAATAACAGTTATTAAAAAAGATGAGGGTCTTCGCCGTCCTCTTGGAAATGTCCTTGATCCCTGGAACAAATTCCTTCAGCTCTTCCTCGCGGTAAAGGTAATCATACCGCACCTTCAACGGAACGTTGAACCAATTCGGATTTCTGCCGTGGAATCGGAAATAACCGATTTCCGAAGTCGCCTTGGGATGGTACGGCATCAACTGGGGCAATCTGGGTTCGTCCACGATGCAGAAACCGATCTCCTTTTTCTCCAAGAGTTGGAAGGTGTCTTCCTTCAACCAGGATTTGTTCCGGAACTCAACCACCAGCGGAATCTCCTCCATCTCTTCTTTGAACTCCTGAAGATAACTCAGATTCTCCCGGCTGGGAAAGAATCCGTAAGGAAACTGGGCCAGGACACAAGCCAGCTTCTTCTCTTCGATCAGGGGAACAAGGCCATATACAAATTTCTTAAAGGTTTCCCGATGATCGATCCTTGTACGAGTTTCCTTATTCCAGATTTCATGGGTCATCCCCTTAAAAGACTTTACCACAAATTCAAAATTCTCGGAGGTCTTTTGGGCCATTCCCGCCAGACTCTTCTGGGAGGGAAGGGTATAATAGGTGAAATTGACCTCCAGGACACGGAACCCTAACTCCTTTTCATAGAAGGGTAACATGTCTTTTTCTCGAATGCCCTCAGGATAAACCGTTCCCTTCCAATCCGGGAACGAGAACCCGCTCGTACCGACCTTGATCATCTCTCGCCTCGGAGCCCCACGATCCGGCGTAGAAGGTCTCAACCGAGAGCTCGCACGGAGCAATATCCCAACCGACGAATAGGCAATTTTTTCTGCAGGGATAAAGGAATCGGGCCCGAGGGCCCGATATCTTAAAAGATAGAACGAATGGAAGGAAGTTGTCAACCCCGATGTTGCGAGGGTCGGGAGCAATGAGTTAAGAAGGGGCATGGCCAGACATCAGGTGATTCTGACATTTTTCATTTCTTTCTTGGTCTTCTCCGCCTGGATGGTTGAATCAGTACAGCCTCAAGAAATCGGAACAAAGGAACAGATCATCGCCAAATTTTCCGGCCGCGTCCCTCGCGAATGGGGAGAGGTCGTGAAGGGGGTCAGAACCAGATTGATGACCGACCAGAGGGTCTTAGCACTGACTTTCGATGCCTGTGGCGGCCCGAAGGGAAGTGGTTATGATGCTACGGTGATCGACTTTTTGACCCGTGACGCGATTCCTGCCACATTGTTCATCAGCGGCAAATGGATTGATGCAAACCCCGGTCTTCTCCAGGCATTATCCAGAAACCCTCTCTTTGAAATCGAAAATCATGGGTTGAAGCATAAACCATGTTCAGCGATCGGCCGCTCGGCCCATGGAAAAAAAGGGACAAAGAATGTTGGAGAGATTTTCGATGAAATAGAATTGAATGCTTTAAGAATTCAAAGCATCACTGGCCATAGACCAAAATATTACCGACCCGGGACAGCCTATGGCGATGACGTTTGCGTAGAGATCGCCAACGCCCTAGGGTATGAAGCGGTGAATTTTAGTGTTCGGGGGGATGCGGGTGCCACCTATTCAAAGCAGCAAGTAGAAGAAACCCTCCTCCATTCTCCTCCTGCTTCGATCGTTCTCATGCACATGAACCATCCTGAAAGCCAAACGGCAGCGGGTGTAATCGAGGCCGTTCCTGAACTACGAAAACGTGGGTTCAGATTTGTAAAGTTGTCTGGCTTCGCATTGAAATAGGGACCCATCCCATGGATCCCGCGACCACAGAATACAGACGTGTCCCTATGTTCACCCGATGCATTGCTTCATGACCCGGAATAAATTGCCCCCCATGTAGGCTGCGATTTCGCTTCGTTTAAACCCAACTTCATCCATGGCCTCCACCAACTTCGGAAGATCCAAAATACTCTCATAATCGTCGATCAGGGCTGGAAGCCCACCTCCTCCATCCGTTCCCAGACCTACATGTTCGATTCCAATCTCTCTGGCAATTTCGAGATTTTCTTTTGCCCAATCAAGAAAGCTCGTGCGATGGTGGCTATCATCAACATACCAGCCCATAGGCCATGTGCAGACGACCCCTCCTGTTTCTGCGACCATTTCCATCTCCTCAAAAGCACGTAACCTTGTCGTACCATACGGATTTTCCCTATGGGTCAGGCTCGTGTGGGAATCGATAATGGGAACACCATTGATGCGAGCTATCTCAGCAACCCCTTGAAGGGTATTGATATGAGCATGAGCTATATCCACAATGATCCCCAAAGATACCATCCGCTCTACCATCTGCTGTCCGACAGCAGTTAGACCGCCATTGGATGGTGCCGCGGTCATAATATCCCCAATGAGATTGATCTTCTTATGCATAGGAGTAATCAGACGCACCCCTAGATCATAAAGCTCATCAACCCGATTGGGATCCGTTTCTAAAGGAGTTGCGCCTTCCACGGCCAATATCGCACCGGGAGTAAATCCCGGAGGGTGATTAGAATGGGCCAAGTCCGAATGTCTCCTCATGATTTTGATTTTTCCTTCGGCTTCGAGGGCTATCACGTCGAGAAGGTGACCGATTAAACTCTGAAACCCTACTGTGGGATTTTCATCTTCGACCACAGCAAAACAGCTTGCGTTCATTCCGATATCCATTATGTCTTCCAGCGTTGATGTTTTATCACAGAAGAAATCCGTACAGGGAAAAATGTCCGGATGGGCGTGGGCATCAATAACCAGCATCCCCTGAGGAAAACCATTGGTCTTTTCATTTGTCAGCCACTTCGCATCGGCAGAAGTTTTTCCAAGAGCGACGGATGCGCCTAACAATGAACAACACTTCAAAAATTCTCTTCTGTTCATAATTGCCCCCCTCAAATTTTTACTTTTTCTATTCAGGCTCTGCAGCCGGTTGCAGGATTGTCAAATCAATCTTTTCATATCGCGGAAAGAAATATCGTGGAGCCTTCCAGGCTTTTTCATCTCTACTTTACTGATAATTTTTCTTATTGTCAAAGATTATCGGGAAGTATTCTAGGAGGATAAAGTGGTGTAAATACCTGTAAAAACGCGGTCACGGAGACACTCCCACTTTTGCATCGCGGGAAAAATGGGATGTGTCCCCATGATTAGTAGAGGAGATATTTCGACCGGAGCATGCAAAACTGTTCCAGTGGCCCCTGCCAGTCCTGCACAATGGCGGCGGGATCTTGACCCGCCTTAATGGCCTGCAGAACCTTGCGTGAACCGATCAGCCCCACTGTCTTGTCGATCTGGAAGTTCTTCGGATAGAGCCTGTAAAGGGCACTGGCAATTTCCAGTCCCAGAGCGGGAGAATCCAGCATCTGTCGATTGAGAAGAACGATCCGGACCCCGTGGCACGACTGATTCTTGAAAGGGCCGCTTTTGGGTTTGAAGTCCATCGGGATGAATTGGACCCCCTGGACATTCCGATCATTCAGGTAGGACGCTAGCTCTTCTCCGTTCATCCAGGGGGCTCCGAAGAGTTCAAAGGGCGTCTTCGTCCCGCGACCCACGCTCACGTTTGCGCCTTCCACCATGGCTACTCCAGGATAAAGGATGGCTTCCGTGAGCGTCTGCAGGTTGGGAGACGGACTTAGCCACAATAAGCCGGTCTCGTCGTACCAGTGGCCGCGTTCATAACCTTGCATTTTGATGACGTGCAACTTCACCCCCATCTTCTTTTCTGCATTGAACATCTTGGCCAGTTCCCCCACGGTCATACCGTGCCGGATTGGGAGAGGAAAATATCCGACAAAGGACCTCAAATTGCTGTCCAGGACAGGCCCCTGAACCAGCAACGCATTGATCGGATTCGGCCTGTCGAGAACGTAGAAAGGGATCCCCTTCTTTGCACATGCTTCCATCGCGTAACCCATGGTCGTGATATACGTGTAGAAGCGAGCGCCTGCATCCTGGATGTCGAAGACAAGCGCATCCAGACCGGCGAGCATCCTGTTGGTGGGGGACAAAGTATCTCCGTAAAGACTGTAAATAGGGAGGCCTGTCAAATTCTCTTTCGTCGAGGAGACCTTTCCTTCCGCCCTTCCCGAAAAACCGTGCTCCGGGGTAAAAAGCGTCACCAGTTTTACTCCCGGAGCTTTGTGGAGAAGATCGACGGTGCGTCTTCCGGTGGAATCGATTCCCGAATGATTGGTAATCAGCCCTAAACGCAACCCAGCCAGGGAGTTAAACTTCTCCGAAGCCAGGACATCGATTCCTGTTTGCACCTTTTCATGATTGCTCTCCCCCGGTTCAACCTGGCTGGGCAACGTCCTGCTGGCGAGATGACGCTCCATCGAAACCGGGCCAATCGTTCCATTTACAAAAGACAGTATCTTGGTTCGCAACGACTCCACTTTTCCTTTGCCGTTTGGGTGGACCCGATTGGTCAGGATAATCACATAAGTATTGGAAACCGGATCAATCCAGATTCCGGTTCCGGTGAATCCTTTGTGTCCGTAGGAGCCTTCGGAGGCGAGGGACGAGTCGATATTCCAGCCCAGTCCCCTCAAAGGCATCTTGTCAGGCGGGGATTGGGGGGTGGTCATGTTCTTGACCGTCCGAGGGCTGAGAATCTGCACGTTTTTTCTCCTGCCCCCATCGAGGACCATCTGGGCGAAGATGGCAAGATCATCCACAGTCGAGAAAAGCCCGGCGTGTCCGGCCACACCCCCCATATTGTGGGCGATCGGATCATGAACTTCTCCCCAGAGCATTTTCCCTGTCCCGTTTTGGTACTCGGTGGGTGCGATGCGAGATCGGAAATCAGACGAAGGCTTAAACCCCGTATCGTCCATTTCCAAAGGCCTGAAAATATGCTCGGCGCAATAAGCGTCCAGGGGCTCCCCCGAGAGGCGCCAGACAAGCTCGCCCAGTATGATAAAATTGATGTCGCTATAAATGAAATTTGTCCCGGGAGGGGAGAGAGGTTTCTCTTCTTCAATCATTCTCAGGGCAGCGACGTACCCTGACCAATGGGGCTTCATGTCCAGAGCGGGTCGAAGACCGGAATAGTGCGTCAGGACATCGCGCACCGTGATCTCTTCTTTGCCGCTTCCCTTAAACTCAGGCCAGTATTTGGCAACCGGGTCTTCGAGATTCAATTTTCCATTCTCCACCAGCTGCATCATCGCCGTGGACGTTGCGACGACCTTCGTCAGGGAAGCGATATCAAAGATGGTATGGATGGTCATGGGGACTTTCTTCGGTTTGAGTGCGCTCAGGCCGAAAACCTGACGATAGATTATCTTCCCCTCATGACCGATGAGAATGACAGCGCCGGGAATTTTGCCGGCTTGAATCGCCTTCCTCGTTATCTCCGAAATGGGCGCCATTTGCTCTTCCCGAAGCGCCTGAGAGGACGCGGAGCCGGCCACGATCATAGAGAATATCAGCGGAAAGAGAATCCTCCACACCATCAAAGTTCTCTGCCCTTTGAAGCGGTCTTCTAGAATTTCTGGCGAATGAACCGAACGAATCTCAGCCCAAGGGCTTTTCTTTTTTCAGGCCTGCTGACGAATAAGAGTTCCTTGGATTCCAGAGCATCCAGCCATGGGAACCAAATCCTTCAGCCGCCCTGACCTCTCCCATGATCTCTTTATCATTAAAGTTTCTTCCGTCAAAGGCGTAATCTCTGAATGCCTGTAGCCACGGTCTGAAACGATGGGATGGGAGATTGGTCCGTTCCTGGGCTCGTTTGAGGGAAAGATAAATGATTTCATAGGGGTTTGCAACAGGATTTCTGTAACCGGGAATCCCAAACTGAAATCCGGATGGGTAAAGCATCGGGCAGAGATAGTCCAGATGAGAGGCAAGGTCTTCAAGCCTTTGTCCGATCTTGGTATCGTTGAGATTCCAACAAACATAACCGAAGATATCCCCAGAGAGAAAAACATTGTAAGGAGCCAGTCTCCTCCTGGCTTCCATGAGAAACCCGGAAATGGCCTGGACCCTGTTCTCCTCTGTATTGGGCATTGAAAACCGGGGGGCCGAGGCGTCAGGAAACCGAACGTAATCGAACTGGATTTCATCAAATCCGTATTGAGCCGCTTCGATGGCAACATTAATATTATAGTCCCATACCTCCTTATTAAATGGATCCACCCACGCCAGGTTTTCCCGATCGCGCCATGTTTCTCCGCTCTGAGTCTTTATCGCCCAGTCAGGCTTTGCCTGGGCGAGGGGATTGTCTTTAAACACAACGATCCGTGCAATGGTATAGATTCCTTTTTCTTTCAGGGACTTCATCAGAGGAGCCATTTCTCTGACGGTGGTGATTCGTTGAGCGCCCACTTCAGCGGCCAGGGGGACAGCGCTCTTATAAGGAATCATGCCTTTGTCCCCTTTCACGTCGATGACAAGGGCATTGAGCTCGGTCTCCTCGATGAGTCGGATTGCGGATTCCCGCAGGCCCCTATCCCCTATTCCGTAAAAGGAGAGGTAAAGGGCTTTGGGTGTGAAGGGCATGAGCTTGATCTCCTGGGGTGTCGTGTCGAGAGGAGTGATAGTCTGCTCGGCTCTTCCGTATCCAGGCGCCCTCACCGCCAGTTTATTCAACGCCGTGTTCACGGTGAAAATCCCATTTTCGTCCGTCAGGACCACATCATTATTCAAAGTAACGAACGCTCCTTTGACCGGCTTCCCCGTGAAAAAATCGACCACTCTTCCTGTGGTATAGGCCACGCTATAGACGGGCAGCAATAGGAGAAGGATCGCGGTCAATAACATGAATGTCTTACGTCCTCTCGAGATAAACATCTTTCTACCTCCTCGGTAAACCTGCGAGCATTGTCGTCAATATCCTTCCGCTATCTCCATTCGTCATGAGATAACGTGGAAGGGCCATCACCCTGTCGAGAGTGTTTGCAGGATGGCGCTCCATCGTATAAGTGGCGACATATCCTGCTTCTTTGGCCCGATCGATGAGGTCGTCGTCATAGATACCGAAGGGCCATGCCAGCATATCGACTCTGACACTCAGCTCCCTCTCCAGTTTCTCCCTCGACTTCCTTAATTGCGTGCTCACAAGGTTTTCATATTCAACTGGGGTTAACCTCTTCTTTTCCTTTTTGAAGTTGGGATGCCAAAACGTATGAGATTGGAGGTCAAAAATCCCTGATTCCTTCAACTCTCTGAGCTGACCCCATGTCATGGCGTAGGGTGCGTTCGATATGGCCGAAGGATAGATGAAAATCGTCGCCGGAACACGGTACCGCTTGACAAGGGGAAACATGTCTCGATAGACGGAAATGTGGCCATCGTCGGCGGTGATCACGACGGAATGCGGAGGGGGCCCCCCCCTTTTCCCGAGAAAGTGGTCGACGAGGTCCCTGAGAGGAATCACTTGATAGCCATTGTCCCTGAGATATTTCAAATGGGACTCGAAAAGGGTTGTCGTTACGGTCATGCTGTCGGCGGCGACAGGCCCAAAGCGATGGTAAAGCAGAATGGGGACTTGGGCCGATGCCTGGGCCCGCGCCAATCCTGGCGGAGAAAAAAAGAGGATTACGGATGAAACGGCTAATATCGCAATGAGTGTCTTGTTCATTATAAATTATAAAAAACGTCCCTTCAGGGACCGTTGCATCGCGATGCCTCGTCCGAGGAAGGGGGTTACCTGTTGTCTATGGGTGCTGTTGTCTATGGGTGCTTTTGCCTCTGCCTTTTCCTTCTGAGATACAACGCTAATGCTTCGTCGATCACTTCCTTGATCTTCTTTCTTTCCCAGTAGGCAGAGACCTTGAGTCTCTCTAAGTAGTCCCTTCTTAGGATGAACGTCGCTCTTGTCCATCCTTCTTGAAGCCCTTTTTCTGAGGTCTTATTCAAAGCCATTGTTTCCCGGAGGTCATGTCTGTAAACCCTGTAAACAAAGTAAATCTTTCCAATCGGATTGCATCTTGTGTGCCACCCACATGGAAATTCAAAGAAAATGTATCTATTTGAATTTACAAATTCTTTTTCTTCAGACCAAAAACATCCAGCTAGAGCAAGACCCCGAAAGTAACAAGAAAGGGCACCGAGGCGACAAACTGTCGTTTCCTGGCTGACCCCATGGGTTCGAATTGTCTTGCTGGCTTAAGAAGAAACAGAACGGAGACAGGCTTCAGAACAGTGGATGAATCTAGGTAAGAAAATCCCGGCTGAAACTGGAAAAAAGCTGAATGATCGAATGAAGAGGAGAGGGGAGCGCTGATGGGAGGATTCTTCCTGATCGAGGAACTTAATCCTCCTTTAAGGTTTTCTCCAGTTCGCCCACAAGGTCTTGGACATTCTCGTCTGAACCCTTTTCGCTCCTCAATCGCTTGATCGTTTCCGAGTCTTTAATCATCTTTTGTAATTGAGCGAAGAACTCGTCGGGAGTGAAAGGTTTCTTGATGTATTCTCGAGCCCCTGCTGCAATCGCTGCCCCTGCAGAATACTCTTCACCAAATGCCGTCATGACCAGGATGGGAAGGCCCGGGTTTCTCTTCAAAATCTCAATCGTGAGAGCGACCCCGTCCATATTGGGCATTTTAATATCTGTGATGACGGCATCAATTTTATTTCCCTTCATCCGGTCCAGCGCATCCACGCCATCAACGGCTGCGATCGATGTATGTCCCGATCTGGATAATAAGGTAACGATCAGGTTTCTGACCAGCTCTTCATCATCAACTACAAGAATCGTATATTGAGCAGATTCCGCCATAAGATTCTTGCCCGGAGTGTGCTCTCCCGTCATCACTGGGGTCATTCTATTCGAAATTGGGCGGAGAAGTCAACACCTGTTTAACAACTGTTTAACAACTGGTCAACTGTTTAAAGGGCGGCCCTCCCGGAGCTCTTTAAAATCATCCAGGGATGGAAAAGGGAGTCTGAGTCTATTGAGGGAACCGAGAAAGTCCGGTATGGTAAACCTGCGGCGAGAAGAAAAACCGGGGTACTCGTTGATGTATTATCCAAAAATTTGCAGGAGAACTATTTTTGAAGATCCTTGCCGTTCAAAAGCAGGCTGAGGAGATCGAGATGGTCTTCCATAAGAAGGTCATCAGCAATCTCTCTGTTCTTATAGGCAATGAACGTCACACCAGAAGACACAGCCGTCTCCTTGTCGACATCAGAATCTCCCACAAAGACAGCCTCCTCTTTCTTGAGTTGAAGGGCGGCGATGATCTTCTCTACGGATTCAGGGTGAGGTTTTGGGTTTTTGACGTCGAGGGCAGTCACTACCATGTCGAAATAGGGGCCGAGGTTAAACCTTTCCATGATATGCTTCATGGACGTCGTCCGGTTGGTGTTGATGACCCGAAAGATTCCTTTTTCTTTTAATTTCTCCAGCGCTTGAAAGAGATGGGGCTCGATTTTTAAATAGACGATGTAATTTCTAAAATCGACCTGTTTGATAGATTCCAGCGCTTTCTTTTCCAAATCACTTTCTTTCCCGAAAATGAAGTGAATCGCTTCATAGACCGTGTGGGTGTGAACATATTCCATCTCTTCTTCCCTCAGAGGGACCCTCCCGACCAGGGCGCAGAGATCATTATATAATTTTGTGTTGGCTTCGAAGGAATCGAAGAGAACCCCATCGCAATCGTAAATCACGCATTTCAACTTCGATTTCTTTTTATGAAGATTCATCCTGCCTGCCTTTTTTACAATGGCCAGAAATTAAACCTGACCCCTTCCTCCCCTTTCCTAAAGGGAAGAAAAGGATTTACAACCGACGGCTATGTTCTGAAGGGGGGTTTGGGGAAGAAGAGAAAAATCCCTCCCTGATCTCACCATCTATGAAGTGCGAAACCCTGGCCTCACCATTTCTTTCGACCAGATAGACAAACCCGTTATGTTGCTCCGTCCTCTGGATCTCCTCCAGCGGATATTCAAGGAGCATCCCGATCAGGAACCGGTTGACAATCATGTGCCCGATGACCAAGATTTCCTGTCCTGTATGGTCCCGGAGGATTTTCTCCTTGAAGGGCTTTAATCGGGTTGCCACATCGGTAAAATTTTCCGCCCCGGGGATATGGTAAGTAAAACGGTTCTCCTTGAACCGTTCCCATTCTCCTTTCAGCTCTTCAGTAAGGCTCAAAACCTGGACTCCCTCCATAATTCCAAAGGCAATTTCGTCCAATTCCGGTTGCTTCTGAATGGGGAGGTTCAAGAACTTTGCGATGGGCTGAGCGGTGTGAATGGACCGCTGCAGCGTGCTGGTATAAATGGCTGAAATAGGCCTGTCTTTGAGTTGCTCAAGCAATGCCAGGCTCTGGGCAACACCTTTGGGACTCAAATCCGGGTCGCTTCGTCCCTGGATCCTCCCTTCTACATTCCATATTGTCTCCCCGTGCCTCGCAACGTAAATCTTGATCAATCTGCCTCTGGACCTCTCACTTCAAAATAGACATAATCTAAAACGTTTTCATCCTCGTCCGCAATAGCGAGATGATATTTACCTTCTCGGGGAATCCAGGGGATGGCTTTCCCTGTGTCTTCCAGGACGGATCCGTTCAGTACCCATTGGAAATGATCTTCGTGGACCTGGGAGACAAAGAAGACTTTTTGAAGTTCGCGAGGAATATCCGGATCGACGGCCATGACGGCTCCGGATGGGGGATAAAGGATTCTCGGGTTGAATTGCCCTGTTTTCTGATTCATTGAAGTTGGGTTCTGTCCCGCGGATGAACCATTCCTCTCTGGAGGCAGTCCCATTCTCTGGGAAAATTCTATCCTCTTTCGCACGAGGCCGGAAAGCGCCTCCCTTGGGACACTGGAGACATCCCGATGAAGAAAATCCATCATCTCCGCCCAGATCGGAGCCGCGCCGGTCACGCCGCTCACATTCCACATGGGCTCCCCGGAAAAATTTCCCATCCAGACACCCACCGTGTACTTCCTCGAATATCCGATGCACCAGTTGTCCCTCATGTCCTTGCTCGTGCCGGTCTTCACCGCCGTCCAGAAACGGGTGGCCAGGGGATTCTCAAGGCCAAAGGTGGCGCTTCGGGCTTCCCGGTCAGACAGAATATCCGAGATCAGAAAGGCCGCCTCTCTTGAGAATACCCGATTCTTCCGGGTTGGTTCATCTTCTCCAGAGATAAGACGGGCTCCGCTCCATTGATCCTTCGTTGGCCAGGCATCGATAGGCATTGACAAGTTCCCAGAGAGCTCACATCCGCTGACCCAAGGGCGAGGGAAGGACCGTAAAAATCACCTGACTCATTGAGTCCCTTGATCCCCAGTTGCCGCAGCTTATTCAAGAAAGGTTCAATCCCGACCAGGGATAAGGTCTTGACAGCGGGCACATTGAGAGAGGAAGCCAGGGCAATCCGCGAAGTGACCAATCCTTTGAACTGAGAGTCATAGTTTCTGGGGTTGATAGATTCCGCTGATGACAGCCATATCGAGAGGTGAATCATCCAGAAGAGAAGCCGGAGTGAGGATCCGCTGATCAAAGGCAAGGCCGTAGAGAAAAGGTTTCAAGGTAGAACCCGCCTGCCTCCTGGCCTGAACGCCATCCAAAAATCGGCTGGAAGAAGGCTCTCCGCTGTAACTCACATACGCAAGGACATCTCCTGTGCTGTTCTCCACAACGAGAAGAGCCCCATCCTTGACATTCTGCGATCTTCAGGGAGAGAAGATGATGAGCGAGACGATCCAGGGCAAAGCGCTGTATTCGACCGTCCAGAGTGCAGGTGACGGTACATCCCTTGGGTCGGCCCTGTAACAACTGCCTGGCCACATGAGGAGCAAGGGTTGCCCGTGGCCGAATGAGATTAGGTCCTAAGGATACCTGTCTCACCTTAGCACTGAATTTCATCGGTCTCTACTGGCCAATTCATCGCCCGATTAAGAAGCAAAGCCCTTCTGGATACTTCCATGGAAGAGGCATTGGGCGATCGGATCAAGGAGGCCAGGATGAGAGACTCTGATTGATCCAGGCCATGAGGGTCTTTTCCGAATAACCCTCTTGAAGCAGCTACAGATTCCCTGAAGCTCTCCGCGAAAGGTGACGAGGTTAAGGTAGGCCTCCAGGATCTCTGTCTTTGACCAAGCTCTTTTCAATCTCCCAGGCCTTCCGGATCTGCCTCTCCTTTTGCCAGAAGGATCGCTTTCCGTTTTTCGATTGAAGTTCTCTGTCCAGGAGAGAGGCCAGCTGCATCGTGATCGTGCTTGCTCCGCGAAGGCTCTCGGAAGTCAGTCCATGAATCAAAGCCGCCCCGATGGACCGATAGTCCACTCCGCCGTGTTCATAGAAGCGCTTGTCTTCAGCCTGAATCACGGCCTCCTTCAAGGCAGGTGAAATATTCTTGAGGGATGTCCAGTCAAGCCTTCTCCGCTCCCTGATCCGTCCTCAATTCATGAAGGACTTCACCATGGCGGTCGAGCAGGAGGGAATCCGATTTGACATAGGACTGCCGGACCTCTTCGTAGGAAGGCAGGGCATGGGCCGCTCCGGCCAGTAAAGAAAAACACAGGATAAGAAAGAGAAGAACTGTTTCATCTGCGTGGACACCCTTCAACTACGATAAGTTTCCTCCGACTCTGTCAATGCCGAACTCCTGATCTGCGACAAGTCAGGTCGAGATCAATTCTCCGTCCCTTCTGTGCCATGAGATTGGTTACTTGCGAAGCGATCTGATTCTCATGGTTGAACCTCCACCGTCTTGTTCGGAATCTCTCCGAACATCTCCGGAAAATAGAGGGCCTCCACTCTCGTTGTCGGGCAACTGGAAAAACCCGCTCTGGTTCAAGCCGGATGGTGTATTCCACCGTCCACTTCCCTTTGGGAACATATTCATAGTAGGCCCGGAAGGCCTCGAAGGAGCGTTCTTCAAAGGCCGGCCAGACCCACCCCTTCCGTTCCTCCCCTTTCGTCAAGAGCTGGGAGTCTCTTCCAAGTCCGCTTCCGAGGATCGTCGCTCCCGCAGGAATGGGATCGCTCACAACCACCCAGGTCTGGTCGGCCTGAGCCTCCATTTCCAATCTGGATTCGAACGATATCTCCCCGGCTCCATTGCTTTGGTCTGCTTCTGTTCAATGGGAATGACCGTCTTCTTGATCTTGTACCCGCTTGAGAAAGGCTCTTTCAGAGGAATGGCAGCAAGGCTCTGGATGGTCAGCCATGGCTTTCCTGTCCCCTGATGGGAGACGGAGAGATCTTCTTTCTTGGCAGGCCAGGGAAACTGAGAAACTTTTCCCTTGGGTGAGGTATTCCAATCGACGGTTTGAGATTGCGTCGACAGGGCCGACACGGGTGGAACCGGTGACCGGGACGGCTTCAAAGGTCTTGGAAAATTTTTCCATGGCCAGGACACCCCAGGCATTGGCAAGGGTCAGATCCCATCTCCCTCTGATCTGCCGGGCCAATGCCCCCTGGACCATTCTCGGCATGTCCTCTTTCCACTTCTCCGAAGGAAGCAGCGACAAGATGACCCGGACGGCATTGACATCGTTTGAAACCATCAGCCACCAGAGAGCAGTCCGTCTTCTCGGTTGAAAAACCCATGATCGTGCCCTGAAAATTGAGGCGGGACCGGATGATCTGCTCTGCCTCTTTCATTCGCTCTTCCCGATTCGGAATGTTCCGCACATTCTGAAGGATATTGAGCCAGTCGATCACCGCAGAGGTCGGCCAGAGATTGGGCTCGATGGAGATGGAGCTGAGTAGCTTCGCCTCCGCCTTTCCACTCCTGGATAAGGCCTCGATGGCCGAGAGTTTTCTGATGGAAAGATCGGCCGTCGGCAAGGGTGAATACCTGGCAGATCGTTCCCTTCGACAAAATTCCTGAGGCCGGTCTCCATCTTCTCCCTGGTCTCATCAGGAATGCTCCATCCTGCCTCATGGCCGATGGCGATGATGTAGGAGGTCAGCACCGGACTTCCATAAAGACAGGGCGGAAAATACTTGACCAGCCCGTCTGCGTCCAGGTAAGAGGGAAGCTCGGACATCCACCGTCTTCCAGAGATTCTCATCCCGCAGTGCAACGGCCACGGAGATCTTCTGCTCCATGCAGGTGTAGGGATATCTTTTCATATAGTCGATGACGCCGCTCAGCCCGTCGGCGATCTTCGGCCGGAAAGTGACCCTGACGCCGCCCCGGCCCGGCAGGGCATCCTTCGGCCGCTCCACGGAGAGACGAAATTCTCTTTCCATCTGAGTCGATCGTGGCCTGGAAGGTGCTGACGGGAACGACAGGAACCACTTTCTGTGTGACCTTGATTCGGTCCGTCTCATTTGTCCCTCTCTCCTTCACCTCCACCTCCCACTTCAATGTCTCAACACCGATCGATGCAGCCACATCCCATCCGATCTCCTTCGCCTCTCCTGGCGCCAAGGAAGCGGCCTGGGAAGCGAGGGGTGCTGAAATTCCTTCTGCCTTTGCAGAAACATCGACCTCCATGTTCCGATTCGTCGTATTTCGAAGCGTAAACCCTGCCCTGAACCGATCCCCTTCTCGGACGAGAGGAGGCAAGCCCGACAAGACCATCAGGTCCTGCGTCGACTGGATCGATGTTGACACCTGTTCCAAAGAGCCCGGCTCCACCGGTCGCCACGGCCACAATTCGAAAACTGGTGATCGAGTCATTCAGAGGAACCTCAACCGATGCCTCTCCATTCGCATCCAGGGGAACACGGGCCTTCCACAAAAGAAGCGTATCGAAGAGTTCCCGCGTCGTCTGTCTTCCTCCGCCTCCGCCCTGGGGCAGCGCCTTCAGACCGAAGTGACGTTTTCCGATCACCTGCATCTGGGCTGTTGCGGTCTGGACGCCATACCCCCTCCGCCCCATCATGGCAGAAAGGATCTCCCAGCTCCGGTTGGGCATCAGTTCGAGAAGACCTTCATCCACGGCCGCCAGAGCCACTTCGCTTCCTGCCGGAGGGGTCTTCCCATCGGCGGTCTGCGACCTTGATTTTGACCTTCGCCTTCTGGCGGACCTTGTAGACCTTACGGTCCGAGGAGACGTTCACCTTCAGCTCATGCTCCTTCCATCCCACGTTGATCTCGGCGATGCCGAGTTTGTAGGCAGGCTTCCCGAGATCGACCATGGCCGTCGGCTTCACTCCGGCCACGCGGCCCCTCACGACAAGGGCGGAGACATAGACATTCGGGGCATAAGTCCCTTTGATAGGCACCTCGATCACCGGGCTTCTTTCCGGAGATCTTTTTGACCCAGGCCTCGATCACCCCTTCTCTTTCCACGGTGATCAGGGCCGTCGCCTCTCTGAAGGGCATCCGGACCTGGAAGATCGCCTTCTCACCGGGTTCATATCGCTTCTTCTCGGGGATGAAGGTCGATCCGGTCATGATCGCCGACTTCAAACCACCACTCTCCTTTTCCCGCCACCCAGACATCCCTGTGGGCAACCGTCCTGTTGCCTGCCCCATCGAAAGCTCTCGGCCTGAAGAATCACATTTCCGGAAACAGGGGATTGGACCTCGCAGATCAGAAGCCCTCTGGAATCTGTCTTGCCCTCGCAGAGGGTGGCGATCTTCTTCGTCTCTGTCGAATGCTCGTAGGCATAGAACTCCTCCGACCAGGCGCTTTCGGTGGGTAAAGGTCTTTCTTTGAAAAAGATCCACCTTGACCGGCGCCCCTGAGACAGGCTTTCCGGACAGGTCGACCACCGCCACATGAAATTTGAAGGCATCCTTCGAAACGGCCCACGAATCCGGCTTGATTCCGACGAGATATTTGGAATTCCATAAAGGAATCCTGGAAGAGACGGTCTGGATCTCTCCGTTCGGATCTCTGAACTCCATTTCAGCCAGTATCTCCTTTGGGCGTTTCGGCTTCGGGCAAATTGGAGAGGGTGGTCCGGCGGATCCGGACGGATCCAGAACCAGATCGATGGTCGGAGGCTTTACCTTCTTCTTCTCCTCCCGTCGCACCTCAGCCCCTTCCTCCTCTCCCTCGCCTTCTCCCTCGGACTCCAGGACCTCCCCTCTTCGGACGATCTCTTCTTTCACCGGGCCGTTGCTAAAGATGAAATCATCAAATCCTTCAGGAGAGAGGAATATACCTGGGCTCGATTTCGTACCGGAGCTTGACAGGAAGAAGGCTTGCTCCGCCCCCGGCAAGATACTGAACGTTCAGATCGAGGGTGACCTCTTTGGCCTTGATCAGGGGATTCGCAGGCGGCTGGATGGTTCCCTTGGTGAGGGGAATTCGAAACTCCTCCACCCTGAAGCTTCCGGAAATCCACTTCCGGGCCGTCTCATAATCTTGCTCTTCAAAATGTTCCTCTCCTTCGCGATCGATATAAGTCAGCCGCTTTATTTTCTTGCTGTGCTTTTTTTCGACGAAGAGGACATCATAGTTTCCGAGCTTTGCATCCTTTGGAATGGACCAGGTCGGTTTCAGCAATTCCATTCGCATCCCACTTCAAAGGAAACTCATATTTCTGTTCGCTTCCGTAATGCTGGATCGAAACGAGAGCGGGCATCTGATCTTGAGGCACGGGGGAAAACCCTCGGGTCGTATGCTGTCGAAGGATATGCTTCATGTGAACGGTCTCGCCCGCCCGGAGCAAGGTTCGATCGAAGATGGTATGGCCGATGATGGGATCCAGGGACGACTCCCTGGGCAGCTGAAATCTCCAGGGCTCGATCCCTTCATCCCAGCTGGAGTGAACAAAGGACATGTCATTCTCGGTCGCGTGCCGTAACGAAAAGACCTTCCGAAAGAGAGTGAAGCGCACCCATCTGCGGATAATCTCTATAATCCAACTGGTAAGAGCAGCGGGGAAGCGTCATCGATCGGGAGCGGCTGTTGCGATCCTGGCAATCCCGCTGACATCGGTCTTTCCCTTCCACAGGACTTTCTCCTGACAGTCCCTGACGGTCACCGCTGCATCCTTCACCGGCTCTCCTGTGTCGAGGGTGGTCACCCAGACCAGGGAAGATTCCCTGCCCCACTTGAAGTGAACGGAGAGATTGGTCACCAGGACCGCCGTCGGAACATACATGGGCCGGGCTTGCCGAGCAAGGCGTTTCCCAAGATCTCGCTTTCCAGCTCAACGATATAGAGGCCGGGGTCTTTCAATGGAATCCCGACGACCTCAAAGGCCCTGGAGCCCAGGCTTCGGGACCTTGAAATCCTTTGCTCTCCTCTCACCGCTCAGAATAGATTTTTCCCTTGATGCCGAAGCCACCTTTCTCAGCCAGGCCTGGATCTCATCGATCTTCTCAGGCGGCACATTCAGAACTCTTCCCATCACCTTTCCAACAACGCCTTCCTCTTTATCCACCTTCATCACTCTTGCCTTGACCTCAGGCTCCAGGTTTCTCAAGGTGACAGGAAGCACGGGATCAGCCTTCAATTCCAGGATTCCGAATCGTGCTGAAAACTTGGCCAGAGGAGGATATCTGTCGGTCCGGACCGACAGGGGAAATTTATCTGCATTGACAAGGGGTCTTCCGGAGATATCTTTAAGCCCGGGAGGAAGCTCAACCATAAAACTTGCATTCTCCGGGAAAGGGCTCTTGAAACGAGACCGAGCTCGCCTCCTCTTTCACACTGGGCTTCCATATCTTTCCATCGGGTCCTTTCAAGACGATCTTATTGGCCTGGTCCTCGGAAATGGCAGCAGAGAAATTGAGGCACATGGGCTGGATGGGAATGCAGGCCGCCTTCGGATTTTCTCTCTGGCAGGAAAACTCGACAGAAAAGAGAGGCCTTACCTGGAAGCGAAGGATCTGATCCTGATCTGTGGCCACTCCGGTCTTTGACATCACTCCCTTTCCCCAGATCAGGCTGATCTTCGCGTCCGAAGGAAAACGCTGCTTGCTCTGGATGAGGATCATGGGAAAGGGCGGCGGTTTCCTGTATCGGAATCTGGCTTTTAATATCTCTTTCCTCTCTTTCTCCCTCAATGATTTTGATTCCGATCTGGTCCTGGATACCCTCCACTGAGAAAGAAGACATGCTGAATCACGGATTCGTTAATCGGCTCTGCATCCAGGGTGAGGATGAATATCTGCTCCTCATCGAGCCACTCGGCTCCTTCATAGGGGATAGAAGCTCGAATCGAAGGACCGCCCGTGGAAAAGGAGAATACCTTTTGCCCTGCCATCTCTTTTCCGGAAAGGGTCTTGAGCTCCGGCTTTCAATTTGAATTCACAGCGAATCCCCGCGGGAAGGTCTTTTTCGAAATCAAAGACCCAATTCTTCCCGTCGGCCCACCGGCTGGTTCCTTTTTCAGAACAATCGATATCAAAGGGCTCGATGAGACCCCTCGGATCACCGAAGGGCACCATCTGCTCCGAGAATCGGACGCTCACCTGGCGAACGGTCTTGACGGTCCCCTGGGGCGAAAAGAACTCGACCTGAGGTTCTTCCTCTGCATAAACCAGAGGGATCATAATAATGTTGATGAGCACGAATATTCCCAATAGTCTCAGCTTCATATTTCCTCCTCGCATCATCTCGCGAAACCCTTTCAAACATATTTGAAATTTCAGTGTTATCTTTTTTCCGTCATTACCGGCGGGAATGACAAGACCTTTATATCAATGTTAGAAGAAAACTCCCAGGCCTAAATATGTAAAAACGGTTCCTCTGGGTTTCTTGTGGATTACCTCCCCTTAACTTAAGGGGAGGTGTGGAGGGGTTACTTTCAGCGTAACTCCCTTAACCCCTCTTCATCCCCCCTTAATTTAAGGGGGGGACAGAAGCGAGTGCAAGAAGGGGGAAACACCCATACAAAAGCCATAAAGAACCATAAAAATTTACGAAGATGCAATACTCCTGCCATAAAAATACTAAAGATAAGGTTTGCAAACTATTAAATATTTTCAGCACTCCTGTTTCTTCTCCTGATATCTTGTTCTAAAAAAGAAACATAAATTGTCACTCTCTTACAAAAATGTCCAACGATTATAATACCATAAGAAGGAAAGCTCTTTAATTATTATTCCTCGACACCGTTCCTTCCCAAGGAATGAAAAAAGGTGTATATTATACAGAGACTGTATTTTATGCTGAATAATTCTGACTAAAGATTTTCTCCCAAAAACGGGACACAAGACCATTTTGGAATCAAATAGGATCTTTACAGATTCTGAGAGGTGCGTTCTTAGCAAAAACATAGAATCAGCATAAAATGTTATCTCGGCGTTCAAAAGGTTCCAAAGAATTACGCGCAGCAGAGTCGATCTTAGTATCCTAAAGTTAATTGATGAGAGAACTGGGGGTTGATATGCCTGCACCATTCAAAGTTGAATCTAGTGACGTAAAGGATCTGAACGCTCTCCAACTCACAAAACTGCTAAAATTGTTGCTCCATCTTGAGGCTAGGAGTTCAGGTATTGCGGAAAGGGCTGTGGACGTTGCTCTAAATATCTCCGTTCGCGATGGTGGCGAAGATGGAAGGATTCGTTGGAGAGATGGTCCCCCTAATACGGACTATCTGCCAAATAGGTTCGTACAGTTTCAAAATAAAGCCACCAATATGGGGCCTGTGGATTGTGCTAATGAAATTGTGAATAATGACGGCTCAATGAAGCATATGGTTGAGGAGGCTCTTGATGATGGTGCCGCGTATATACTCTTTATCAATCAAGAGCTAAATTTCGAGCAAAAAACCGAGAGAATTACTAAAATTAGAGAGAAATTGGCTCAGTTGGGGAAGCAATATGCTGAGACAGCAACGATTGATATTTATGACGCCGCAAAAATAGAAGGATGGGTGAATAAGTTCGTATCGGCCATCGTCGCAGTGCTGAATTGGGTGGGTCGCCCATTGTCACAAGGACTTAAGACATGGAATGACTGGAGCCAACATAGTGAACACCAACGTTTTTCATTTGTTGCCGACACTGAAAGACAGGCAGCGTTAGCAAATCTAAAAGACCTACTATCTCAACCTCGGAAATGCGCGCGAATTATTGGGCTCTCTGGATTCAGAAAACAAGGCTAGCCCTTGAGCTCTTTCGGGATGCAAAAGAGAACGATGATTTGAGCAATCGAGCCGTCTATGTCGATGCCAGCGCAAACGCGTCCATCTCAGGCTTAGTTAGTGATTGGGTACAATTGGGAATCGAGGGTATCGTTGTTGTTGATAATTGTGATGTTTCTCTACACGACAGAATGAAGCAAGAAATACAACGTGCCGATAGCAAGATGGGTCTGCTTACCCTCGATTACAATTTGGAAAAATCGAGCCAAACGGCTACTGTTCACCTCAAGCAGTTTGTCAGATGACTACATAAAGCAAATGCTCGAGCCCGTTTATGGCAAGCAAATACCAGACCTTGATCGGATAGTCTCGTTTGCCCAGGGGTTCCCTCAGATGGCCGTGTTGTTGGCAGATGCCCGGCTTGAGAGGGAACCTGATATGGGAAGACTTACGGACGACGAACTGGCGCGGAAGATGTTATGGGGAGGCCGAGATCCTGTCGAAAGAGATGAAAGGGTTTTGAAAGGATGTGCACTTTTTGATCGGTTTCGATTGGACGCTGAAGTCTCGGGCGAATATGAGTTCATCGCAAAACAAATAGTCGAAGTTAACATCAATGATTTTTATGACTGTGTAAAAAGATTTCGAGACGGCCTAATCAACAACGGGGACAGCTGCAAGATTAGTCCCAAAACCCCTAGCGATCAGGCTTGCTGCGGAGTGGTGGCGGAGGACTCGACGAGAAAAGCAAATGGAAGTTATAAACGCCGAGATGCCAGGCGGTTTGGTGGAAAGCTTTTGCGATCAGATTTCTCGCCTTGATTTTCTACCCGAGGTCAAAAAGCTGGTCGAAGACTTGTGTGGTCCTCAAGGCCCTTTTGGGCAAGCGGAAGTGATCCTATCTGAACGGGGTTCGCGTCTCTTCCGCTCTTTGGTGGAAGTGAACCCCGAAGCCACAAACAGAGCATTATCAAGTGTTATTCACACCTTAAATGAAGAAGGGTTACTTGCGGTTCGTGGCGATGTCCGCCGCAATCTCGTGTGGGCTTTGGAAAAGCTATGCTTTCACAAAACGTGCTTTGAGGAGGCGGCAAATTCGCTTTTGCTTTTGGCATCTGCCGAAAACGAAAACTGGGCTAACAATGCTACAGGGCTATTCAAACAGTTGTTTCGAACTTTTTTATCAGGTACTGGAGCTCCTCCCAGTTTGCGAATGAAAGTGATTGACTCTGCCTTAGGCAGTAACAGAGAATCTGTCAGAAAACTGGCAGTCGAAGCCTTGGCAGGTAATAGACACCCATGGCGGCGCCAGGAGCGTGGGATCCAGATATCAGGGAAGTGGTGAGCCTCTTGAAGAATGGCGACCTAAAGTCTGGGGGGAGGTATTTGAATATTGGGATGACGCGTTAAAACGATTATGTAACCTGGTCGTAGGACGAGACCAACTTGCAGCAGTCTCAAAAAAGTCAATTGCGCCACATATTCGAGGCCTTATGCAGTATGGACGAGTGGATTCGCTCGATACCACCATTAGAAAGATAGTAGAATCCGATGGTCCACTTTGGCCGGATGCATTAGATAGCATCAAAGATAGCTTGCGCTACGAAGGGGACAAAATGCCCTCCGAGGGAAAAGGAAAACTGAAAGATTGGATTCGCTTGTTAACCCCTCACGATTTAGCTGACCGACTGAAACTGTATGTGATTAAACCACCTTATGAACATGAAAAGGGAAGGGATGGACACTACATAGATTTGGCGGCAGAAAACGCTAAAGCACTGGCGGTTGAACTTGCATCGGATCTCGATTCTATAATTCCTTATCTAGTTGATTTATTAACCGATGAACAGCGGATGTCTTATTGGTTTGCAAAGAATTTGGTCCAATCAGCGGGCAGATGGGAACCCTTGCTATCACAAACTGTTGGAAAAGTAACGCAAATCGAAAAGCCCAATATTAGCTTTTGCTCGGGATTGTTTAACGGAATTTGGATCTTGACTCAATCGCAATGGGAAGGAGTTGTAAAAAGATTATCGGAGATGAGAAGCATATTATTCCTTATTATACTAATATCGCAAATTCGGGTAAAGCAACACCGGAGCGACTGAGTTTGTTGTTAAATTGCTAGAACAAAACATGATTATGCCTATCTCAGCAAGTCCCCTTTCGCCTATGGTAAGTCATGGAACATCTTTCTTTCGATATCGTTTGTAATTTCGCGGTGGAACTTTCTTCCATATCGCCTTCTGCGGCGTGGGTAGCCCTTGATATACTATCCATGTATTGTTATGGCAATCAAGAAAGGTGGGAACAATGCAGGAAGACCTTCAGGGAAATCGTAGTTGGGATTCCTCTGTGTGGAGGTCCAAAACAAACCCAGCTTGATATGTATGATTGGTATGAAGTGTCGAAAAACTTTTGATTTCGGAGGGCAAGGAATTTGCTAAGGAGATTTCTCTGAGAATTGTTGAAGGCTGCGGTGAGAATGTGGATTTTAGTGACATATGGGATTACGTGCAGCCATTAGTTGAGTAAGATATTCCAGAGATTTGGACGGGACGTATGGCCTATATTCTCTCAGGCAATAAAGAATGCTGATTCCACAGAACGGTATATGTTGACCGAGCTCCTTGGTTCTGGAGATGGATTCGACAAAAAGAACCCAAGCGTGCTAGCGGAACTCCCTGATGAGTTGTTGAGGGAGTGGTGCTTCCGAGAGCCTGACATTGCTCCCAAATTTGTGGCCGAAGCAACTGATGTATTGTTGGATAGCGAGGAAGGGGTTCAAATATCACCCAGGGCAATATTTTTGCTCGATAACTTTCGGAGACGACAATAGGGTTTTGTCTTCTCTATCGACGAATCTGGGTTCTTTCGGATGGACCGG
>CAVPSJ010000020.1:0-147430 GCA_963708295.1 uncultured delta proteobacterium
CGCTCTTCCTTTCCGTTTATTCCGATTAACTGTGGAGCGATTCCAAAAGACCTTTTTGAGAGCGAGCTCTTTGGTTATGAAAGGGGCGCCTTTACCGGTGCGCTGGAGAAGGGAAAGATGGGCAAGGTAGAGGCTGCGGAAAAAGGCACACTCTTTCTCGATGAGGTCGGGGAACTCCTCAGGCGGCACAGGTCAAGGTTTTGCGGGTTCTTGACGAAAAGGAATATTTCAAGGTAGGGGGAGTGGAGAAAAAAAAGGCCGACGTGCGCGTCATCGCTGCGACGAACAGAGACTTGGAGTCTGAGGTCAAGAAAGGGAATTTTCGAGACGACCTCTATTTCAGGCTCAATGTGGTGAAATTGCACATTCCTCCCCTGCGAGAACGCAAGGAGGATATTCTCCCTCTTTTCCGGTTCTTCTTAGGCCGATTCAACGAACAATTCAAAAAGAGTTTCGTCCAGATCTCTCAAGAAGCCGAGGAGCGCATCCTTTCCTATCCTTGGCTCGGAAATATCCGTGAACTTCGAAATGCTGTCGAGCGAATTGTTCTCTTGGAAAAGGGGGATACGATTCTTGGTAAACGCCTCTCTTTTCTGACCGGAGGGGAGAGAGCTTCGGAGGAGACGGTTCGGTTCAAACCTTTCATTCCCCCCCAGGGGATCATCTTAGATGAAGTAGAAAGGGAATATATCCTCGAGGCTCTAAGAGTAAAGAAGGGGAATAAGTCTGAAGCGGCCAAAATGCTCGGTATCTCCAGATCCGCCCTCATCTACCGCATTGAAAAATACGGAATAAGTCCTAGATAGGACTTAGTTCCACCATATCCGAACACCAATATCTCAACAATCATGAACGACCAAATCCAGATCTCCCAACATTGTCTCCCCCCCTTTGCTAAAGGGGGGCGAGGGGAATTTATGATTTTGATATTTCGTGCCTGCACACCGAAGTACCGTGTTTCGGCACGCATCCGTGGGTGGCCAAATCGGCCACGGGCAATTTGTTTGGAACGTGAGATTTGGCTATCGGGATTTAGCCTGAAATGTCTGTTTTCAAACAGAATAATTGAATTCAGACAGTTTAGAATTTATTCAACCAATTCGAAATGTTATCTTCCTGACCTTCCCGCTATTGTCTATTTTCCAACGTATTTACAACTTCTCCCTTATCTCTACAGAAAAGATCGACAGGGATCGCTTGCTCATTCTCAAAACACAATCCTTTGATATCAAAAGAAAATATTAACGCCATAGCATCTCGGTCAGGAATCTCTTGCTGTGATCGTCCGTTGGCATTAAGTTTGCTCTATACGGTATCGACCATGAACGTCCTGATCATCGAGCAAGAGAAGACGCTTCAACAATCCCTCCACTATTTTATGGAACGGTACAACGATTGCGGGGTCTTTCTGGCGCGGTTCCGAAGCGAGGGGATGTCCATTTTCGATTCCGTTCCGTTTGACATCGTCCTCTGTGGGGACCGCCTTCCGGACGGCAATGGGTTGGAGACGCTCAGAAATTGATGAAACAGAATCCAGGGCTCATTTCAATTCTGATGACCGTCCACGGCGACGAGGGATTGAAGGAGGAAGCAAGGCTGGCAGGCATTCGGGGTTATCTCGAAAAGCCTTTCGACTTGAAGCAGCTGGAGGAGGCAATAAGCTTGGGAAACGATACCCCCACGACAAAAACCATGAAAGGAGGTGAGAAAGATATGAAAAAGAGGATGTTTGTTTGGATGTTGTCGGTGGTGTTTGTCTTTTCGATGCTCAGCCTGGCATTGGCTCAGGAGACAAAAGCCCGCCGGACCTCCACCCGTCGTTAAAGAGATGGTGGCAAAGGCGAAGGCGGCGATCAAGGTCGTCTCGGCAGCAGACGTGAAGGCAGCGATTGACAAGAAGGAAAAGGCCGTTTTCCTCGATGTCAGGGATGCCAGGGGAGTACTCAGCAGGCCACCTTCCCGGAGCGATCAATGTCTCCAGGGGAACGTTGGAGTTCAACATCTGGGGTAAGATTCCGGATCAGAACGCCAAGATCTACGTCTACTGCAAGACGGCAGGACGTTCGACCTTGGCCACCAAGACCCTCAACGATCTGGGCTACAAGAATGCGGTATTGATGGATGCCCAGTTCGAGGACTGGATCAAGGAAGGCTATCCGGTGGAGAGATAATTCGGTGGAAAGATGGGCATTCGAAAGATCTTTCGGATGCCCATCTTTTACGTGTTTGGCACTGATCAATGATATCCACTTAAAGAAAGTAGTGGAAGCATAAGAGCAATGAGTCTTAATGATTTTAAGCTAACGAGACGGGGATTTCTTAAAGCAACTGGAGCGACCGTGGGGGCCCTTTCCTTGAGCCATGAGCTTCTCGACTTTAAGCGGTGGGCCCATGCGAGCACAGAGGCTCCTGTCACCCGAATCCCGACGTTTTGCAACGGATGCGGGAATCGTTGTGGCATATTTGCATCCGTCAAGAATGGAAGGCTCTGGAAGATTGAAGGCAATCCTGAGGCCAACGGCAACCTGGGAGTGGTCTGCCCGAAAGGCCATGGCTATCTTCATGACTTATACAATCCCCATCGACTGAAGGGTCCGCTCAAGAGGGTAGGGGATCGATTTGAACCCATCCCCTGGGAGCAGGCCTACAAGGAGATTGCCCAGAAGATCAATCTGATTTTGATGGATTCCGGTCCCCAGGGCATCTTCTGGGTCAACTATCCCCAGTCGAATAACGCTTATGCGCTGAGGTTGATGCATACCCTGGGAAGTCCTCACTACTTCACCCACGGGTCGACCTGTTATACGGCGAGGAACGCAGGCTGGGTGACGACGGTCGGCGAGCTTCCTTCGAACGACCTTTCCAATGCCCGGTACATCATGATCATCGGCCGGAACCCGGCAGGGGGGATCGATCTGGCCGAGGTGAAGAAGATGGTGGAGGCCAGGGAGAAGGGAGCCAAAATCGTGGTGGTCGATCCGAGGCATAGCGAGACGGCCATTCTGGCGGATGAATGGCTTCCGATTAAACCCGGGACGGATCTAGCGTTCCTGCTGGGGATGATCAACGTGATGGTCAAGGAAGGGCTTTACGATAAGAAATTTGTCGGGCAGAAGACGGTTGGGTTTGAGCAATTGGAGGACGAGATCGTCAACTATCCTCCGGAGTGGGCAGAGAAGGTCTGCGAGATACCGGCAAAGACGATCATCCGAATCGCCCGGGAGATGGCGAGCGAAAAGCCCAGAGCCCTCCTTCATCGGGGCTACCATGCTGCGTTTGGTTCCCAATATCTCAACAGCTTTCAGACCGTCAGGGCACTGGCGATTGCGAACAGTCTCTTGGGGAACATCAATCGAAAAGGAGGGATCTACTTTCCTAAGACAGCCCAGTTGGGAGAGCTCCAGCCCAGGCACCCGGCCCCGGAGCTTCCCAAAATAGGAAAGTCGGATGGAACGGGAGTGCCTGGAAGGTATCCCCTGGGAAGTTACGGAGATGGGATCGCGCATGCCATTCCCGAGCTGGCCCTTCGCGGAGAGCTGAAGGCGGGAATCGTCTATCATAACAATCCGCTTCGGACCAATCCGAATCCGAAGCGGGTGATTGCCGGCTACAAGAAACTCGAACTTCTGGTGGTCATCGACACGGTTCTTTCTGAAACGGCATCCATCGCTCACTATATCCTTCCTGAATCCTTCTATCTCGAACGCGATGAAGCGGTGGATACGAAACATGCCGGGAAGAGGGCTCAGGTGAGCATCCAGCAGCAGGTGGTCAAGCCGGTGTTTGATACCCGGCCGGGAACTCAGATCATTATTGAGCTGGCCAGGCATCTTGGGGCGGGAAGATACTTTGACTTCACCATCGATGAGGCTAATCGTCTGAGACTTCATCCCTTTGGTGTTACGCTGGAAGACACTGAAGAAGAAAGGTCTTCTCTCTGTGGGGGAGGAATGGAAAGAGGGGTTTGACAAATTGCAGACCCCTTCGGGAAAGGTGGAGATCTCCTCAAAGACCCTGGAGGGCCTTGGTTTTCCCGCCATCCCGCGATGGGAGGAACCCCTGGTTTCTCCCGATCCCAAGGATCCTCATTCTTTCCGGTTGCTCCATGGGAAGCAAGCGATTCATACCCATGCGATGACGGCCAATCAACCCTACCTGATGGCGATCAGCCATCGCTATGATATGACCCGGTTATGGATGAACAAGGAAAGAGGGAGACAGCTCGGTCTGAAGGATGGGGATTGGGTGCAGGTCAAATCGATGGTCGGGGAGGGGAGGATTCGAGTCCGGCTGACGGAAGGGCTTCATCCGTCCTGTGTATGGCTTCCGAGTGGTTACGGGATCTTTTCAAAACATTTGGAAACGGCCTACGACGTCGGGTTGTCCTACAATGATTTTCTTCCGACCTACTTCGACCCGACCGTGGGACATGCGATGTCCTCGGAAGTGATTGTTCAGGTGAAAAAAGCAGAGAGCATAGCGCATAGAGCATAGCGCATAGCAGCAAATGAAATCCGAAGTAAGGCTTCAAATCCGAAATCTGAAATCTGCAATTTGAAATTGGGTGAGTGATGGCTCGATACGGAATGGTGATTGATGAGTCGAAATGTGTGGGATGTCATGCCTGCCGGGTGGCCTGTCAGAACCAGAACCAGCTATTGGATAAGGAGGCCTACAATCACCTCGAAGAGCGGGAATATGGGACGTTTCCGAATTATGCCCGTGAGTTCTTACCCGTTCAATGCCAGCATTGTGATAACCCTCCCTGTGTGAAGGTGTGCCCGACCGGGGCTTCCCACAAGCGGAAGGACGGGGTGGTCCTGGTGGACAAGGATAAATGCATCGGGTGTAAATATTGCATTGCCGCCTGTCCGTATAATGTCAGGATCATCAAGAAAGAGGGCTATATCGAAAAATGCCGGTTCTGCATCGAGCTGGTTGAACAAGGCGGGAAGCCCGCCTGTGTGACGACCTGCATGACCGGGGTGAGGATGTTTGGCGACCTCGACGATCCCAATAGCGAAATTTCCCGGTTCATCATAAAAAACAAATTGAGGCACTTTAAGGCCGAATTGAATACCAAGCCAAGGGTCTATTACAGGAAGGCATGAGATGACGGGTCAGGAGAAGGAGACGATCTGCCAGCTATTGGCTTCTCTTTTCTGTCCCCCCGATCAAGAGATGATGAGGCAGATCCATGGGGAGGCTTTCCGTTCTTTTCTAGAGAGATGCGTTGAGGGATTCGGGTCTTTTGAAAGGATTTCTTACGGAAGGTGATCCTGGGACTCTTTTAAAAGATCTCGGAGAGGAATATAGCCGCCTCTTTTCAGAATTAAACGAAGAAAGCATATCCCTGGTCGAATCTTTTTACAAACCCTGGACGCTGGATCCCCACTGCACTCTCCCTTTTGCGTCGCAGAGAGGCTTCTTGATGGGGGATTCCGCCCTTCATCTCCTGGAGATCTATCGTCAATGCGGCTTGGAAGCAGCGGATGAATGGAAAGGGGCTCCGGATCACCTGGTATTGGAGCTTGAATTCTTATCCACCCTTTATCGACGCGCCACCGATCGTGAGGTGGAACAATTTATTAAAGACCATCTGGACTGGATTCCTCTTTTGAAAGAAGAAATGGATCGATCTGGTCCTCATCCTTTTTACAGAAGCGCTCTGGAAGTGCTTGACCTCTTTCTTGGTCAGGAGAGAAAAAGACTGGAGGAAAAAGGGAATGGAGAGACGGCAATTCATTGAGAAACTTTTTTCCCTCTTGGGGATGGCAGGGCTTCTTGTCCTGGCAGGCTGTGGAAGAGGGGAGAAGCCCCTAAGATTTGGAAATCAAGAAAAACTCTGGCAATTGGCCGAGGGGCGTGGACAATCGGAAGAGCCCGTTGACCTCTCTTATTCAAAAAATACTCCAGCCCTGTATCGGGACGCGTCGATGGGAAAAGCGGACCCCTCGTTCGTGCCCAAAGTGGCCGGAGGCTGAAGCTGAGAGGGATTCGTCGGAGACGAATCATCAAAGAAATGGATGGAGAATAAGCTATGGAAGGGCAGATACACGTTCACTGGAATTGGATTGTGGCCATCGACCTCTTTGCTGCCGGGTTGAGCGCCGGGGCCTTTATCATTTCAGCCACTGCCTATTTTCTAGGAAGGGAAAAGTACGAGACCATCACCAGAATCGGAGCCTATATCGCCCCCTTCCCGGTGATCGTCGGAATCCTTGCCCTCATTTACGATCTTGAGAGGCCCCATCTTTTTTGGAGATTATTTCTTACTTTTCAACCCAATTCAGTCATGTCTCTCGGATCCTGGCTCCTTTTATTTTTCTCCATTTTTAGTATGACACACTTCTATCTCTGGCTTCCGGAGCAGTTCGACTATTTGAGAATTATCCCGGCCTTGCGGTCCAGCAAGCTTTTGAGCCGCTTTCGAGGAGATAACTTGACGAAAATAAGAGGATTGGTGGCTGGATTCGGAATTCCTATTTCCATCGGGGTGGGAATCTATACGGGCGTTCTTTTGGGAGCGCTGACAGCAAGACCCTTCTGGAATAACCCCATGCTTCCGATGCTATTTCTGATCTCTGCTATGATGACAGGGTCCGCTTCGATCTGCTTTGTGGGTTGTTTCATTAAGGGATTTCAGGGAATGACCCGGGAACAGGTCAATACGAACAAGTTCATGATCCATTCCATTGACTTCACGCTGATGGTCTTTTCTATTATTGCGATTTTCCTATTCATCTTGGGGCTTTATGTTTCGCCGAGAAGTTCAGCCGAGGCTGTCCACCTGATCATGGGGGGTGAATTCACCCTTCTTTTCTGGACCGTTGTGGTCGGCGTAGGTGTCCTCCTTCCTTTGGCTCTCGAGGTCTATGAGTTGATTCCCCACTACATCTGGCACATGGAATTGAGAGAGCATAATCCCTGGCTCTCTGGAATCATAACCACTTCTGTCCTCATCGGAGGGTTCGTGATGCGATATATCATGATTTATGCAGGACAGATGGCCCAAGTCATCTCCTAGTTCTGCCATCTCTTTCTTTTCCCCGCCGATTACGGGCAATTCATATCAACCACATATCTTTAGTTTGTGTAAAGTGCAGATATTGGCAAGATATTGTTCCCTCGAACAGTTTCGGAAAACGGTTATTTTTAGTGAACAGAAAGGAAACTGGATCTGAACGGGCGACCTTCGGGTTATGAGAACGATCTAACCGTTTTTGATAAGCCTTTGATTTGGTTCTGGTTTCCCGTAACCAGTTAGAAATACTGAAGTAAAAGCCTTTCCATCTATTCCAGTCTATTCTATCTATTTCCTTCTTTTTGAGTTAATTCTGTCACAAATCCGTCACAGTTGTTTTACAGCACCGTATTGGAGTCCGCTTTCTGCCTCAGCTTAGTTCCACAAGTTTAACTCTGAATGTGGTACAATGATTGTGGGCTGGTCACCCAGCCACAGACGCAAGGTGCAACCCAGCCCAGAGCATGTGTGACGCAGGGCACGCCCTGACGTAAAGTGATGCAAATGTGATAACAAACATTAATAGGAGGTTATCATGACCGGTTCTCGATTCAGGGCACCCGTGGAGAGACGGTACTTCGAGGACTACGAGGAGGGCTCTGTACATGAATTCGGCAGCATCGCTGTCGAGGAGGAGGAGATCATAAACTTTGCCAAGCGATATGACCCACAGGTATTCCACACGGATCCGGTTGAGGCGACGAAGACCGTATTCGGGGGCCTTGTCGCCAGTGGCTGGCACACGGCTGCCTTAGCCATGCGCCTAATTGTGGACCACTATCTCTCTCACGTGGCAAGTCTGGGATCACCGGGCGTCGACGATCTACGGTGGCTCAAGCCAGTGCGTCCCGGAAGCAGGTTATCCCTAAGGGTGACCATCGTGGAGACCCGTCGATCGCGTAAAAAACCGGACCGCGGGATCGTCCGCTCGTTTGTAGAGACGATGAACCAGGATCACGAGGTAGTGATGAGTTGGAAGGGCACGAACATGCTTCAATGCCGCGATGCCTCGATGGGTCACGCCGTGAGTTTTTGATGGCTCCTCAAATCTTTGCTTCACCAATTTTCAAACCACGTATACTAAAATGACAAATCAGTGATCCTGGGCTTCAAGCATCACCTGGGGCAAAGATTAGTGATATCCTCAGGCGATCTCTTTGCAAGGTGAGGATAGCTGCTATGAACGCTGCTTTTCTAAACCTCTGAAAAGTTATCATTTGAAGATCATACCTTCCACTTTCTCAACTCGATAGCCGGAGAGGGTTCTGGCAAGCTATTTTAGCGTCTTGAATGTATCTCGGTGCTTCGAACAATATAATGTATGTTCCTTCCTTTTCTTGAACGCCTGCTTAGAATTATTTAGAGCATACAGCAAACGTTGCAAACATTTCGATATTTTTGGTATATTGGGTTTTAGAGGAAAGGAGGAAGTATGGGAGAAATCGTTCACACGTCAAGAATCAAAATTGTAAGAGAAAAGGGTCCTACAAGAAGAGCAATGATTGAGGGGTTTAATGAGCCCGTCTATTATGGCGTTCATGGAGGAATCAAGAGATTCTATAAAGTCGAACCGGAGAAAGAGCATGCCGCTACCCTAGATCATATTGTGGCAGCCACAGCAGGCTGAATGATGGGAACATTGGCCAGGTTCCTGGCTGAAAAAAAGATTCCCACCCCGGAAGAACTTTATTGGGCAGATGTAGAAGGAGATATTGAGAATGTAAACAATGTTTTGAAAATCACCCAGATCCGTGTCAAATATCATCTCAAAGTGCCGCGAGGAAAGGCCGAAGAAGTCAAAGAGGCTTTTTCATCTTACCTTACTTCCTGCCCTGCGGCACAGAGCGTCATTGGCTGCATCAACATCAAAGATGATATAGCGATTGAAGAGACAACGAACTGATTCCAAACATTCTCCGGCGCGAACGAGGAGCAATTGTTACTAAGTCTTTGCACCCTCCCAACCGCAAATGAGCAGTGGCGATAAACTTAATCCCTAACGAAAAACAAGAAACGAAGGAGATTCCTATGGATTATGAAGGATTCCTAAACCTTGTAAAAACAAGACGAAGTAGTCGCAGCTTTAAAGCCGATCCCATCCCCGACGAATATGTGGAAAGAAGTCATAGAGGCTGCTCGCTGGTCTCCCTCGGGGGCTAATTCTCAGCCCTGGGAGTTTATCGTCGTCAAGGATAAACAAATGAAGGACAGGATTGTTAATATTGTGAATGAGCATAGTGAATACAGCCGTAAAGTGGAGCTTACCAGAGAAGAGGATTTGAGGTTTCCTGGCGTATCAGGTCCTGTGCGAGAACCAGGTTATAAAAATGCCCCCGTGTTCATCATCCTATGTGGGGACCCCAGAACTAAGGAAGCTTATCCTCTGTTAACCCTGTTAACCCGTGGCGATTCTCATTTTACTTCTGGCCTTGCTAGCGCTTTCCTTTATATGACCCTTGCCGCTACCACGCTTGGGCTGGGTTCCCAATGGGTGAGCGCAACAGGGAACCCTTTTGTAAAAAGCCTTTTGAAGTCACTTTTAGAAATACCACAAGGATTGGAAATCTATGATATGCTGGTTTTAGGTTATCCTGCCTCTCAACCCAAGCCACGGTTCGTTAGGGAGCGGGTTGAGATGGTTCATCATGGCCGATATGATAAGGCCAAATACCGTAGTGACGAAGAAATCAGGAACTTCATCGTAGGACTTCGCAAAGGGTGAAGTTCTGCTATCGATGGGTCCTTTTTAGAAGCTCGAAAGTTTACGGTTTGAACATCATATTGTCCCATTTCTCTCCGAGAAAAGGGGTGAGGTTTTGGAGTCCTCACCCCTTTCCAATTCCCTAACCATAAAGATTGTCAATCCACCTCATCGCCTCAACGTCACTCACCGTCCCAAGATACCGTTGAGTCGTGGAAAGGTTTGCATGTCTTAGAATCACCTTGCTGACAATCTCAATCGGAACCCCTGAACGAGAAGCGTAAGTTGCAGCATGTCTCCGAAGATCATGGGGCCGCAAATGAATTCCAACCACCTTGCCTGCTTTGTTCACAACTCTCCTGCCTGCCGTGTAGGATATGGGAAAGATCCGCTGATCGGACCCAAGTCCTTTCGCATTGATGTATTCCCTAAGACGGTCAGCTACCTTCTGCGGAATAAAGACAACCTCCCGTTCCTTACCACTCTTGGGGCTTCTAAGAGTGAGCTTTCTATCCTCGATATCATTTGGAGTTAATTGCAATACCTCGCTAATTCTCATCCCGCCCCGAGCCATCAATTCAAGCATCAACCGGTTCTTGGGTTTGATCGTACGAAAAATGACTTCATCCACTACTTCCTTTTCGAGAATGGTCCAGCGGGTAAGTCCAGGGGATCGATAGGACTTTTTCAGCATGGGGGTATCGCATGGGCTTCTGAAATTGGGATCAAGGTTTTGGGTGATGAAGTTGAAAAAAGAGGTCAGTTGGGAGTACCGAGTCCTTTTGGTTGCCTGTTTGGTGTCCTGATTGATTTGGGTGAGGAAAGAGAGGATTTCCTCTGGGGTTAGGGAGTTGAGGTCTCTTTCACCGAATTGGGTGGTCAGTTTGGAAAGGATCGACTGGTAGGTTTTGAGAGTGTTTTTTTTGAATGAAGCTTGTGATACTCCAGCCAACAATGGATACCTTGAGAGACTTTCATGGTGCACCTCCTTGGATGAATTTCCCTCAATGTTATCATTTGAGTATCAAATCTACAATTAATTCTTCGAAAAATTAGGGCTCTGTCTTGGCAAGATATATTCATCTTCAAGATGCTGGCATCCAATGGGACGTCCATAGCTTCCTCTCAACACATGGTTCTTGAATCTCATCTCACAATACAAGTTTTCCGAGTCGTAATTACCCCTTTCGCAGATAAATGCTGATAAATACAGTGTAGTTCCCGTAAAAATACCAGACTCACCCTATTTTCGCTTTCAAATGCCAGTAGTACCCTAAAGTCGTGGAACAATGAATTTCTAAGCAGTGAGAAGAACGATTTACATCACCAACCTCAAGGTTCAAACCCAACGAAAGGAGACGACGGGCGAGCTAATCGTCGCGCTGCCGCAACTTCCGCTGTAAAGGAGGAGACCTAGGGAGAAAGGAGGTGGTAGAAGTAATCTTCAGAGGTAGGATTGAAGAATGGTGAGCGGGTCGTTTTTTCTAGATGGACTTACTAAATAACTGAACTCTTGCACTTTTTCAGGCGCATAATTGTTCAAGGTAACTATCGAGAATATTTTGTTTAAATTGCACTTTCATATTGTTCAGCGTCACAGTGATGTTTTCTAGCAAGATGTGTTTTCTCACATGAAACGCCAAGAGGCGTATCGAGAAATCGAAGGCATGGTCTTTGTCTCTAAGCCGCTGGAGGACCTTGAGGAGAATCAGAACAAAATAGCTCAGAAGGACTAAAGCGACATGGCGCTCAATGGCATAGAGGTCCCGAACCTGATAATGTCCAAATCCGAGGCGTTGTTTGAGGTCTTTGATCATCTGCTCGATCTTCCACCGCTTGGCGTAGTACCTCACCACATCGATCGCAGGCAAATGAAGATTGGTACAGACCAGATAGATGGGTTTCTTACGTTTTTCTTTCACGACCACGACAGCGACTTTCCCGAGGTCCTTGATCTCCCCGACGAACCTGGCGATGTGGAGCTTTTTGGTTTTTCCATAGACGAAAACAGAGACCTCCCGATAAGAAGAAGCGAGATCGTCAGCAGGGCTGTCACCTTTGTCTTCTTCCCATGAATCCAGAGGACCGAATTGGATTTGAGTTGAGAGATCATATGATAGCCACACGCTCGACACACCCGGACCAAGGCTTTGGCCCAGTACCAACTGTCGGCCAAGACGTAGAGCCTACAAGGAACGGGGAGTCGAAGTCCCTTAAGAATCTTTTTGGCCAAAGCGATTTTCGTCTGAAAGGGACCACATCCTCTCGTGCCCTTGGGATGATAGAGTTTGGCCCAGAGGGGTAAGAGGAAGTCTTGATAAAGCAAGGCAGAGAGGACCCATTGATGGCCAAAGACATTGGCCATATTTTGAGCATGATCTTTATGCCAGGCACACCCAGGGATTTTCTTGCCTGTCTTCTGGACCAGGGTGTCATCGATAATAAGGAACAGGACCGATTGGGCTTTGATTCGCAAGGTAGAGAAGAATTGATGCAGAGCGGTTTCGATAACCTCTTCCACTGCCCAGACGTTTTGCCCCAAGAACCGGGTGAAACTGGAGAGGGATCGATGAAAAAAGGAACCCGTAAGGGATTGAACCATCGAAGAGGTATGGACTTCTTTGCCCAACTGAATGAAGCCCATAATGAAGGAAGAGAACATTTTGAATGAAGGTCTTGAAAAAGCCTCTGAGAAAAAAGATAATATGAACTGGATATCTTGTTTAGCATTCGGTAATCCCATGGGCTGTCCTCCTTGTTTGGCCAATTTAAAACTTGGCGGTTTTATTGGCCTATTATAGGATGACAGCCTTTTTTATGTAACCATCAAAAAGTGCAAGAGTTCAGTAAATAACAAAAGGAGGACTTACCATGAAAAAGATATTTGTATCAGCCACAGTAGTTATTTCCACGATAGTCCTGGTGCTTTTCATCGGGGTAAACTTCCCACCAGCCGCAGAAAAAAAGATGGATAAGGATATGATGATGAAACAGGGTGATATGATGACGGATAAGGGCCAGATGATGATGGATAAGGGCAAAATGATGAAGGAAGGCATGATGGATAAGACCACGATGATGAAAGAAGGCGAGATGATGATGAAAGAAGGCCAGATGATGATGGATAAGGGCAAGAAGATGAAAGAGGGCATGACGAAGTAGTGTTTAACAATTCCAGCATTCGCTAACATCCCGCGCGCTGTCTGCGGTCGCCACTCGATTCCTTTGTTAGCCGCTTGTAAGTCATGGGCGGGACAGAAATGGATTCCAAAGCGATGGAGGAAAAAGCCCTCCGCTTCGAGGTCTGCCGCGATGAGAATTCACTTGAACTTGAGCGGATGGTTCTCGCTCTTTATCGAGAGGATTCTTATGGAGAAAAGATTTCCCGCCGAAAGATCCGGGCCACGATGGAGGAACTGTCGTTACGTCCGGAGAAAGGGGCAATTATCCTGTTTTGGATCGGTGGAGCCGTGGTAGGATATACCATCATCATCTACTATTGGAGCAATGAATATGGCGGTGACATTGCTTGTATTGATGAGTTTTATGTCAAACACACATGGCGAAGAAAAGGGATTGGCACATCTTTTATCGATCATATTGTCACCGTGAAAGCCGGAGGGTTGAAAGGTCTTCAGGTGGAGATCACTCCTGCAAATGGAAAGGCACTTGCTTTTTACTCACAGGAAGGTTTTTCATCCGTGAAGAATCGGCGTTTATTTAAGAAATTGTACGCGAGGCCGGCTGGAGTGAGTGATATTTTCGAATCGAATGAATCGGGTTTCTATAACCCATCATGATTGGCTAAGACTCATAACAAAGAGGTGACCGTCTATGAAAAAAGGATTAACCAGAAGGGATTTTTTCAGAAGGATTGGGATAGGAACACTGGGGTTGGGCTTCGGTGTTTCTATTTTTGACGGGATCTATCAGTACGCCGATGCATTGACCGAAGAGGAGGCCCATACCCTTCTCATGAAGGGAACGGTCAATTTTATGGGGTTTATGGCAAAGGAGATTACACCGAACAATGAATTCTATATCACAACGTACTCCTCGAAGGTCCCTACGATCAATGCGAATACGTTTACATTGAGGATAGAGGGCCTTGTCGAAAAACCCTATACGCTTACCATGAAAGAACTTCAAGAGATGAAGGACAAAAGGGAGTTTGTCACCCTCCAGTGTATCGGCAATCCGGTGGGAGGAGATTCAATCGGAAATGCTCTCTGGGAAGGGGTAACACTTAGAAAGATCATAGAGAAAGCCGTGCCAAAAAGTGGTCTGGTGAAAACCGTCTTTTATGCAGAGGATGGTTACACGGACAGCATCCCTTACTCTCTTTCGCTTTCAGATGACGTATTCCTGGCATTCAAGATGAATGGAGAGGATCTCCCAAAGGTCCATGGCTATCCGCTCAGAGCCATTGTCCCCGGTATTTATGGAATGAAAAATGTCAAATGGCTCTCAAAGATAGAGCTTGTCAATTTTGACTTTAAAGGATACTGGGAGAAGAAGGGATGGTCGGATGAAGCGATCATTCCGGTTAAATCTCAGATTCTGATGCCCATGGAAGGCAAGAAGATACCACTTGGCAATTATGTCATAGGCGGCATTGCCTATGGCGGAAGATACGGAATCAGTAAAGTTCAGATATCCATGGATGGAGGGGAGAGCTGGCAGGATGCTGACATGAAGAAACCTCTCTCAAAGTGGGCATGGGCATTGTGGAGTTATCAATGGAAGCCCGCAAAAGAGGATAAGTATACGATCAAAGTGCGAGGATTCGATCGATCGGGAAAAGTACAGGAGTCAGAGGCACTGAAAGGAAGCCTCTTTAGAAGTCGTGCTTTTCCCGATGGCGCCAAAGGAATTCATTCGGTGAATGTGACAGTGCATAAGACATAAGGACATCCTATGAATGACAAGATCATGAGTCATCGAATCATAATCTTTGACCTTTTGGATTCTGATTATCTCTGTTCGTATTTTCAGGGCATGAGGCTTTTTGCCCAGAAAGATTGAAGAATCCAAAGTAATCTTTCTTGTGAGGTGATATGACGTTGGCAAAGAAGCCCTGGAGGGGCTGAAAGGGGTGAAGAGAGTCGAAAGAGGCTTTCGTAACTCGAAGGAAATAAACACCGTGTATTATGATCCTGAGCCTGATAACGATTGAAGAAATGGAGATAGCCCTGAAGAAGGCTGGAACTTATCTGGGAATATTAAAATAACCAGAGATACGGGAGAAAAACTTTTTCACCTATATGAATGCTGAACGTAAGCGTCTGGATGCTCAGAGAAAAGGGACAGAAAACTGGAGGCTCTGGGGCCCTTATTTGGCAGAGCGCGCGTGGGGGACTGTCAGGGAGGATTATAGCCCGGATGGGGCTGTCTGGGAATGCTTCGGCCATGATCAGGCCCGTTCTCGCACTTACCGGTGGAACGAAGATGGCCTGGGAGGGATCTGCGATGAGAAACAACGCCTCTGTTTCGCTTTATCGCTTTGGAACGGCTGTGACCCGATCCTAAAGGAGCGTGCCTTTGGCCTGACCGGGAACCAGGGAAATCACGGTGAAGATGTCAAAGAGTACTACTTCTATTTGGATGCTACGCCCAGCCATAGCTACCTTCATTATCTCTACAAGTACCCGCAAAGAGAGTACCCCTATGCTCTCCTGGTTGATGAAAACAGGCGGCGCACCCGACGGGACCCAACCTTTAACCTCATGGACACTGGAGTATTCGCTAATGACAGATACTGGGATGTCCACGTCGTCTATGCCAAGGGCGAACCGAGGGGAATATGGATACGGATTACGGCACATAACCCGGGGCCGGAAGTTGCTACGCTTCATATCCTTCCCACGCTCTGGTTCAGGAATACTTGGGCGTGGGGAGAAAAGGCTCGAAAGCCCCGGCTCTTCGCGGCCGAGCCAAACACCGGGGCAGCATGGTCCGTCTGGGCCGAACATCCCGAGCTCGGCATCTATCATCTCCATGGGTCCCAGCCATCCCAGCTCCTTTTCACTGAAAACGAGAGCAATTCGGGGCGGCTCTGGGGTGTTCCTAATCCCGGACCCTTTGTGAAGGATGCCTTCCACCGATACGTGGTGGACAACGAAGAGGCGGCCGTCAACCCCAAGAAAGTAGGCACCAAGTGTGCGGCTTGGTACAAGATTGACGTGGATTCCAAGTCTTCGGCCAATATCGACCTTGTCTTGAGGTTCCATGACCCGAAAGAGCACTATAAGGGCGTTCTATTTACTTCCCCCAGGGATGTCTTCAAGGACTTTGAAGAAGTGCTTCGAGACCGGCAATCGGAATCCGACGAATTTTACGACGAGATCCTTCCCGGCGCTTCAAAGGAGGACGCGGCCATTTTTCGCCAGTCCCTTTCTGGGCTTATCTGGAGCAAGCAGTTCTACGATTACGATGTCGGACGCTGGTTGGACGGTGACACAATCCAACCCCCTGAAAAACGTCGGTGGGGTAGAAACCATCGCTGGAGACATCTCAACGCTGCGGACGTGATCCTCATGCCTGACACCTGGGAATATCCGTGGTTTGCAGCCTGGGACCTGGCCTTTCACTCTGTGGCCATGGCCCTCATCGATGTCGATTTTGCCAAGGAGCAAATCGAGATTCTTCTCGCTGAAAACTACATCCATCCCAATGGTCAGATCCCTGCCTGCGAATGGTCCTTCGAAGAGGTAAATCCACCGGTCCATGCCTGGGCTGCCCTGGAATGCTTCCGCACGGAGTCTGCCCAGCGAGGCGAGGGAGACTTGGAGTTCTTAAGACGAGTTTTCAACAAGCTCCTTCTCAACTACGGCTGGTGGCTCAACCGGAAGGACCCAGACAATCGAAGCGTTTTTGAGGGCGGGTCTATGGGACTTGACAACATTTCGGTCTACAACCGTTCTCAGCCCCTGCCTCACGGATATAGTCTCAAACAGGCGGACACCAGCGGGTGGATGGCTATGTTCGCTTTGAACCTCACTGTCATGGCCATTGAACTGGCACAGAAACATCCTGAATACGAGGAAATGGCCATCCAAATCCATAAGCAATTCTTTGCGATAGCCAACGCGATACATGGTCATACAGAAACCGGCATTTCCTTGTGGGACCCTCATGACGAATTCTTCAAAGATGCCTTGGATAGCCCCTATGGTCTGTTTCAACTCCCGGTCTATTCCTGGGTAGGCCTCATACCGATCTTCGGCATTGAGATCGTCGGTCCCGAGAAATTCGAAAAGCTGCCCCGGTATGCGGCCTTTCTCAAGAGTCATGTCGGGGGCAAGTATGACGGAAATGAGGTGTGTGCATGCCCCCATACAGTGAATGTGCGAGGAGAACACCTCTTTTCCCTAACGTTTCTGGCGAATCTCCCATCCATTATGCAACGGGTGCTTAACTCGGAAGAGTTCCTATCCCCTTTTGGAGTCCGCGCCCTGAGCAAAACCCACGCATCGAAGCGAGACCTGGGGGATGTACCGGGGCTTGGATCGACTTTCATCGCATACGAGCCAGGGGAATCCGAGTCGGGGCTTTTCGGGGGCAATTCCAACTGGCGGGGTCCTGTGTGGTTTCCGCTCAACTTCGTCTTTGTCCAGGCGTTGGAAAAACTTCACCGTTACCTTACTAAAAGCTTTACTGTACCTGCACCACCTCTCGGCGGCGGACGGATTACGTTTGAACAGGCAGCGGAATTGATTTCGGAGCGACTGGTTAACATTTTCCGCCGGAACAACAACGGTTTGCGGCCTGTCTTTTCTGCGGACAGCCCGTTCCAAACAGACCCTCATTGGAAAGATCTTTTCCTTTTCTACGAGTATTTTCACGGAGAGACGGGCCAGGGAATGGGGGCCAGCCATCAGACCGGGTGGACGGCACTTGCGGCGAACTTGTTGAAGAGACGTCATGAATTGACAAGTTCTTCTTAAAACTTCAGAATTCAATATGGCCGCCGACAGCGACACTGTGCAATAGTATTCATTTCCAAAAGATAGCTGATGACCTTGGAACAGCAAGAGAAGGTGTCAGTCGTTTGTTGAAAGAATTCGAGAGAAAAGGAATCCTTCGGCTATCAAGAAATCTTATCGAGTTGACCCGCTTTTGATTCCTCCTCCCCGACTGTGACTAAATCACATCTCCAAGGTAATAACGTCACTTGAAATCTCATAGGGACAATAGCTATATTAATTACAAAGAGAGCCGGACCTGAAATCTCTCACCTGGCCGTTTCATTAGACGGTTTGACAGTGATGTAGAGAAGAAAGGAGAGGATGACGATGGCACAATCAGCGGAAGTGAACACCGATGCCACAGGCTTCGTGATTCGTGGCTACGATCCGGTAGCATACTTTACGGAGGGACGCCCAGTTCCAGGCCGTTCCGATTTATCGGTGGAATACAAAGGTGGAAACTATCTTTTCGCCACGGCTGCAAACCGTGATGCGTTCAAAGCGAATCCAGAGAAATACGCGCCTCGATATGGGGGATACTGCGCATACGGAGTCGCCGTTGGAAAGAAGTTCGACATTGATGCCGCATCCTGGCGCATTGTGGATGGAAAGCTCTATTTCAACTTGAATCCTGTGATTCTTGAGAAATGGAGTGCGGAGGCAAACGAATACATTCGCAAGTCCGAAGAGAACTGGCCAAAGATCCGTGCGAAGGCTCTGTCAGAGTTATGAAAGCTTATAGGCGGGACGATAGGTCAGTAGGGGCGTGTCGAAAGTAAACCGGGTGACTAAATAATTGCCTAACAAGCCGCGACGGGTGAACATGGAAAGGGTCGGAAGAAAGATGCGGACTCGTGCAAGAGACCGAGCTCAATTGGGTTAAACGAATTGCAACTGCATCACAACGCTCCTCTGCGGGAGAGGGAACACCTGAAAGTCGCCTGCCGCCAAGTGTTTTCGTGTTCCCCCAGACGGAACACATATGTGCTATAGTTTAAACAAGAAGGAGTGAGCGATGAGAGTTAAGAAATGGCTAACGGCTTCCGTGATGATTTTGTTCGCCTTGATCATTGCGATCACCGGAGTTTGTGGCTGGTAGAATAATCGTTCAGGGTTTAACAGTTGCATTTTCGTATAATCACGGCAATAGATATAAATTTCTTGTTTATTCTTTCCTTCCGAAATTGCCAATCAATAGACTTCTTAAGCGATCATTTTTCTGCTCTTCGTGAAACCAACATCCTTAAAAAGTGCATATATTTGCTATATATCGACTGCTTTCGGCATCCTTCAAAAAGCTATGATTTGATCGAGAAATCAGGCGGAAGCGGAAGAGATGCCTTCCTTCTTCCGTGGAACGATGGCGTTGACCATCAGCTCGGCCAGCCCCACGACATTGACGTTCAATTGGTAGTGTTCGTTCAATTGCCCGAGCTGGTGCCGGCAGTTGTCACAGGAAGCCACGACGGTCCCGGCACCGGTGGCACGAATCTGTCGGGCCTTGGGCTCTCCGGCCTTCAACCGGACGTCGTCATAGTCGGCCAGCGCAACCAGGCCGCCACCGCCGCCGCAGCAGATGCTCTGGCGCCGGTTGGGTGTCATCTCGCGCAAATCTTTGACACAGGCCCGAAGGATCCGCCGGGGCTCCTCGAAGAGACCTCCATTTCGGCCTAAATTGCAGGAATCGTGATACGTTACGGAAATACCCTTGTTCCGCGAGGGGTCGAGCCGGACGCGACCGAGGCGGATATACTCGTCCATGACCTCCAGAATGCTGCGCACCTTGAATTTCCACGGTCTATCAAACCACTTTGGCGCCTCCCACCGGGATGTGGCATAGGCATGACCGCATTCTGTGACGACGACTTCCTCTACCTCGAGCCTTTCAGCCTCTTTCACGATTCGCTCTGTAATGCGCTTCGCGCGCACCGGATCCTGGAGGAAGACACCATAGTTCGATGCCTCGAACATGCTGATCGTCCAGGATGCCCCGGCGTGATAAAAGATCTCGGACTCGGGCATAATGGTGTGAGCACCGGAAAGCGGGACATAGAGAATTTGTGCGCCCTTCACTTCGATCGGAATGCGTGCCTTGGGGTCGCCGACCTTTGCCTGGAGCTCTTCTTCCATGGACTTGATTTGCTCCAGGTAGAATTCTTTAAAGAACTCCATGTTCTCTTCGCGGGAGATGGCGGCGTCGGCCAGCTCCCGCAGGATCTCAGGGGACTTTCCGATGGCGTTCAAAACGCCACGGGCCGTGGCCATGACCAGGGGCGTGTCGACTCCCATGGGGCAGTTCACGATACACCGCTGGCACAGCGTGCAATCCCGGAAAGCGGCATCGACCCATCGGTCCAGTCCCTCTTCGGTCAACTCACCGGCCCCGACCCACCAGGGAAAGATGCGGCGCAGCCAATCGTGCTCCTTTTTCATGACCTTTCTAACGTGCTCGGCCTTGGCCACGGGGCTGACCTTCGGGTCCCCGGTGGCCATGTGGTAGTGACACTGGTCGATGCACATTCCGCAGTGAACGCAGAGGTTGGAGGATGCCACCGCCATGTTGCGGGTATACCGCTTTTTCAGTTCTTCTTTGGCCTTCTGGACGATGTTCTTCTCTTCGTTCATGACTCCGCCCTCTCGGGAGTAATGATTCCTCGTCGGCCAAAACGGAGTCCGAAAAAGGCCCGTGCAAAGAACCATTGGACATAGTGAGAGATCTTGCTGAATGGGACGTAGAATAAAAAGGCAGCGGTGGTGATGAAATAGGCTTTCATCCAGCCTGACGACCCGGTGACCAATGCCATGACGGTGAACAGGAAGAAAACCTCCACTCCTGCCAGCGAGAAATAGTCATCCGGGGTGCTGACCTCCCTCAGATCAGGGGACATGATTCTTCTCCAGAGCTTCAGGACTCCCATGACGAAAGCCCCGGCGACAAGGACGGCCATGGCCAAACTGATGCCACGGGTCATGATGGATGGGGCAAAAGGAATGGTGAAGGTGGCCAGGATCGCTGCCCCCGCTCCCAGATGGTAGATTGCAAACTCGAGCCAGCGCCAGAGATGGCGCCGGGTGCTCTCCATCGACCAGGGGAGAAACAACGAGGCATAAGAGTAGACGACTCCCAGTTCCTGGGACCCCTTCCGAGGAGCCACTTCCCGGGGGCGCGGGAGGCGCAAGATTTGATAGATCTTGAAGAGGTAAGCCAGCACGAGCCACGAGAGGGCAACAATCTGGAGATCGAACTTAACGAACCTGAGAAAGGAATCTTCCATGGCAGCACCCATCACTTAATCCTTTTGACCCAAAACCGGATGACCTTGCCTTCTTTGTGGGTCTTCAACATCTCGTTTCCGGTCGTCTTGGCCCACGCCGGGATATCGATCAAAACTCCAGGGTCTGTTGCGGAGGCTTCGATCACCTGGCCGATCTCCACCTGTTTGATCGCCTGGCTCACCTTCACGATCGGAAGGGGACAGAGAAGTCCTTCCAGGTTGAGCACTAAATTCGCATTGATTTGTTCGGTCATGGTTCTTTCTCCTTTCCTGTTTTCATTCATCCGGATCTTTCGAGCCACACTTCGGTCCGGCATTCTCTGGAATCGAATTTACGTAAAATAGTTTTATTAAGGCTCGAAATGGGTGATTTCGGCAATTCGTTCCAAGCGGTCCAGGAGGGCAAGTCGCTCTTCTCCGATCTTTGAGAAGGTGTCAGCCACCTGCTTCACCAGGCGCGAGACGCGCGGCAATTGGTCAGCCTGGATGGTGCGCACTCCGGCAGAGGCCGCGTGCAGACTTTTTTCAGGCAGGTCCAATTCGGAAGACAACTTTGAAAGATTCTCCCTCCAACCAACGTCGTTACGCCCTTCTCCGCCCCGAGGGTCCAACTGGCAACCCACGACAATCCCGACCCACTTCCCATGGGTCGTGATTTGTTCGCCGGCACCCAGGAGGCCGGCGTGGCAGGTATTCATTCCACCCTTGCCCAAGTTCTTCCAGAAGGTCGAGCAGCGTCGCTGGCCTTCCTTGCTGGAGAGGATGGCCTGGCAAAAATCGCAGCTATTACTAACCTCTGTGAGCGCACGTCCCTCGGTATCCGTAGTGACTGCAGCCACACCCATGGCATCGGCAAAAATCGACTGCACGGCCTGAATGCAGGTTATAGGAAGAATTCTTGAAACCTGTTCCTCGTCCTTGCCCGCTCCATCACTCGCCAAAGAATCGAGGTCAAAGTATCGCCCTCGGATCCAGGATTCTACCTCGGAGCGGGAAAAACGCCACTGCCCACCGACCTTGAATCCCTTAAGACGGCCGTCTCCGAGCATTCGATAGATAGTGATCCGATCGACTTTCAGGATTTCTTCGAGCTGATGGGTGGTGAGAAGGTCATTCGTGATGTTCGTTGACATATTAATTATCAAAATAACTCATTTGAAAGGATTTGTCAAGAAAATTATTATGTCATGTTATAAAATGTTATAACAACGATAATCAAATAAACCTTTTTGTCTGGTGAGTTCTTTGAGAGAGCTCCTGGTGGTTTGTACTGACACAGGTGCTGGGATATGACAATGTAAAGATCTTTGACGGATCCGCCCAGGAATGGGTAAGGTATTACGACATGGTTCCGTATCAATGGGACTAAATAAAAATAGGGACACATTCCAATTTTCGGAAAATGGGATGTGTCCCTATTTTTATAGCCAGTCCTTCAGGCGGTCCCAGAAGGTGAGTTTTTCGAAGACATAAAGCCCCTCTCTCGTTTGCAGAGAGACCTTCCTGCCCATCTTCAATTCATCGGGAGAACGGTAATCCGGATTGCAGGCCATCACCACCTCACCTCCTTCGGTTTTGACAAGGCCGAGGGTGAGGGGCGAACGGAATCCTTCTGGAACGGCGTAAAGGGTGGTGAATGTTTCCAGTGTTCCAACTCCAGCCGCGGGCGAAGAAGGGGGCCTTTTCTTCGGAACGCTCATTTCGCATTGATCCTCCGGGCTCCAGTCCTCGCCGAATGGGGTCGTGCCGCTTTTGAGGGTTCTCTGACCGTCGGTTCGCTCAAGGATGGTGACCAGATTGTTATTCCCCAATCCCCCAATGCTATGAGCCAGCCCGATCTCCGCCCTCGCTAATTGTCTCTCCGGTCCCGCCTCACCTCTGAGTTGATAGACGATCTCCACCAGCTGGGCCAGGCCGGAAGCACCCACAGGATGCCCTCTGGCCTTCAACCCTCCGGATGGGTTGATGGGGAGCCTTCCACGAAGAAGGGTGACTCCTTCTTCCAGGGCCTTCCACCCCTCCCCGGCGGAGAAAAAACCTAAATCTTCCGTCCCGATGATTTCAAAGGGGGTAAAGGCGTCATGGACTTCCGCGAACTGAATATCCGAAGGATTCAGCCGGGCCATCGCGTAAGCCCTGTGAGCAGCTTCCTTCGTTGAATTAAAAGAGGTGAGAGAAGCGCGATGTCTCACTGCAGACGTATCCGTGGCATGGCCAATGCCCGAGACCTTAATCGGAGCGGGTTGAGAGGTGAGGACCATGGCCGAAGCGCCATCTGTGATCGGCGCGCAATCATAGAGGCGGAGGGGATAAGAGACCATCTGGCTTTTCAGGTAATCATCCTTCGTAATGATTTTTCTGAATTGAGCATAAGGGTTGAGGTAGCCATTCGTGTGATTCTTGATAGCCACCTGGGCGAGAATGTCCTCAAGCTTGAGTTGCGAAAGGTTGAATTCTCGCGCGTATTTCTGGGCGACCATCGCTGCCAGGGCAGGCATGGTCGCGCCGTACCTTCGTTCGGAACGATCGATCGCCTCGGAAAGAATCCGGGTAGTTTTGCCCGTGGGGAGATGGGTCATTTTTTCTCCGGCGAGGACAAGGACATGTTTCATGTGGCCTGAGGCCACGGCGTAGAACGCCGTTTGAAAAGCGCCTGCACCCGTGGAGGATGCGGTTTCCACTCGAGTGGACGGAACACCGGCAAGCCCGAGGGTATCGACCAGAAGGGTGGCAAAATTGGAATCACCGACAAATTCCTCAACATTCATGACCCCAATGTAGATGGCGTCGGCCCGCTGCAGTTGGGCTTCTTTTAAAGCCGAAGAAGCCGCTTCTGCCATCATCGCTTCGAGAGACTCCTTCGATCTCCCGAATTTTGTCATGCCCACGCCTGAGATATAGACATCCATCTTTTTTTCCGGTCTCTCTTCCGAATCTTACAACAAAAAATTCCGTTTTAACAGACAGACTCAGAGGGCTACATCCCCTTTCGAAGCCAGTTGGGTGAGGTAAAAAGAGGAGTGGAGAATCCAGATCCTTAGCGATGAAGTCTTGAAGGGAGGCATACCGATCTACTAGAATCAGCCTGCTGTCAATCACATTTTACATCTAACCTATTGTAAATATTATATTTTTACTTGTGAAAAGAAATCCTTTGACCTTCTCGAAAATGAATATTATATTTAGCCTGGATCTAATGTTGAATCCAAACGAGCTTTTTCAGCTTTTGTAAATATATTTAAAAAAGTCTTTCCCTCCTTCAAAAAGCCGAAACGAAGAATTCGTTCAACATTAAGATCAAATTTTAGAGGCTGATAAAAATGGACGAGATCAGTTATCAGAAATTTCTGACGACCAGGATTAACGACTTGGAACTGGAAGTCAACGAGTCATTAGCTCCTTCCTTCAAAAGATTGAAGAAGGAACTCAGAGAACACCGGATTTCCTTATGGCCTGATTTCTATCTCGGGAATGAGTGGGGATGTGTGAATAAGAAGATTTCAATCAGCATCCCGTTCTATTTAGCGATGCCTGAGTTGAAAGACCTGCAGGGAGATACACCCAGTCACGAGGAGACGATAAAGATCCTGCGCCACGAGACAGGCCATGCGGTGAATTATGCCTACAAACTTTGGCAACGGAAAGACTGGAAGAAAACCTTTGGTGATTTTCATAAGAAGTATCGTGACGGATATCTCTACCGGGTGAACCCTTGGTCGAAGAGTTATGTCAGACACCTCCACTATTTAGGGGATCCTCATTACGCTCAAAAACATCCTGATGAGGACTGGGCGGAGACTTTCGCCATCTGGCTTGACCCGAGGTCCCACTGGGGAGTCAAATATCGAAATTGGCCCACCGCTTTAGAGAAATTATCCTATGTGGATCGTCTCATGGAGGAAATTGCAGGCAGAGAACCTTTGAATCTGTCGATGAAACAAGATGGTCAATATACGACGATTGAAGAGACGGTAACGGAATGGTGGGGTTTAAACGGAGAAATCCTGGACCAGGAACTCCAGGAATATCTGACCGATATGAACGAGCTCTTCGTCAAGCCGGGAAACGGATGGAAGGATCTTCTTCCGGCATGGAAGTTGATTCAAAAATACGCGAGGCCCCTTACCGAGCGGGTCAGTCTCTGGATCTCGGGGTCGAATAAACACACCCTTCGGAAAAGACTTCGCCGGTGGGAAGCCATCTGCAGGAACGAATCCTTAGGGTACCTTCCGGAAGAAGAAGGAAGAAAAGTGATTGAGTTGACTACCCTTCTGACTTACTATGTGGTGGATGGGATTCACCACTTCCGCAATTAATCCGCTTTTCTTCTTTGCAAATCTACTTCTCCGAACACCGAACTCATTACTCCGAACGATCAATATCAAAGGATGACTGTTTTCCTGATGACCTTGATAATTTCTTCCGGCTCATCGATCAGCTGGAGGATTTCCAGGTCTGAGGGGGAGATCTTTCCTTCCTTCATCACCGTTTCCTTCATCCAATCCAAGAGGCCCTTCCAATAATCTGACCCGACCAGGATCACCGGAAAAGGTCGAATCTTGTGAGTCTGAATGAGTGTGACGGATTCAAATAATTCATCCATCGTGCCAAAACCACCCGGAAGGATGATGTAGGCGACCGCATATTTGACAAACATGACCTTCCGAACGAAAAAATAACGAAACTTCAAAGTGATATTGGCATAGGGGTTAGGCCTCTGCTCCAGGGGAATCTCGATGTTGAGTCCGATGGAATTTCCCCCGGCAGACGCAGCGCCTTTGTTGGCGGCCTCCATGACTCCGGGTCCTCCCCCTGTGATGACGCCAAAACCATTCTCCACAAGGAGCTGGCCGATTTGCTCCGCCTTCTGGTAGACCTCATCCCCCGGTCTGACACGAGTGGACCCGAAGATGCTCACCGAAGGATGATATTTCCCCAGAGCTTCGAATCCCTCTACGAATTCCGCCATGATATGAAACATCCTCCACGATTCACTGGCAGCAATCTCATTGATGACGTACTGCTTGTCGATCATGAATTCTCCTTTTCCACCCCCCCTGCCTGCAGCTCCGGTCCCGACCGAGGGCGGGCGGGCAGGCTCTCCCTCCCCCGTTTTAGGCGAAGGGCCAGGAGGGGCTGTCGCTTATTTTTATTGATAATTTCAACGTTTTATATTAGGAGAAAGAGAGTTTAATGTCAATTCTCTGGCAAAAAAAGTAGTTTAGTTCGGAGTACTCCTGTCCAAATTAAGGGGAATCTCCTGTGGGCGACCTTGATTTCATTAGGCTTTTGGATTAACATTCGTCGCTTTCGAACCCAGGTTTCACCGCTGAGACGCCGAGATCGCAGAGGGAGATTTTTCTTCTGCTCCAATCGGCCACCGGCTCAGAGAGCCTATGGCTCGGAGAGGAGACGGCAATTGAAGCAGAAACTCCATCCCTTCGGGAACAAGATCGGACTCTCTTAGTGGCTATGGCACCTATTATGAGCCTCGCATTGAAAGGACGGAAACCTTTTTGTTTGGTGGTATCTCCCCGCCAAACAAAAGATTCCTTCTCTGCGTCCTTGGCGGCTCTGCGGTGAAAAATGTTATTTTGGACAAGCTTGAGTTCGGAGTATGAGTTTTGAGGCTCCGAACACCGAACTGATTTACTCCGAACTGCCTTAGGAACACTTAGAAGAGGACACGGATGAGAGTGGAATTTTTGGGAGGGGTTCGAACGGTGACTGGATCGGCCACTCTCCTGGAAAGAGATTCGTTAAAATGGCTGGTCGATTGCGGGATGTTCCAGGGAGGCAAGGAGCTCGAGAAGAGAAACTGGAAAACCCAACCCTACCGGCCGAAAGAGCTCTCTTTTATCTTACTCACCCATGCCCATATTGACCACAGCGGTCTCATTCCAAAACTGGTCAAGGAGGGATTTCGGGGAAAGGTGATCTGCACCCAGGCGACGCTCGATCTCTGTGAGGTGATGCTCCAGGATAGCGGACATATTCAAGAGATGGAAGCCGAGTGGCAGAATCGTAAGGGCAAAAGGGCCGGGAAGGGAGAAGCGATTCCCCTTTACACCGCCAAGGACGCAGAAAGATCTCTTCAGTACTTTCAGCCGGTGCGCTATGACGAAATCGTTCAATTGGCGGATGGGTTGAGGGTGCGTTTTCGAGATGCCGGGCATATTCTGGGGTCTGCCATCATTGAAATCCGGGTTGAAGAGGAGGGCCAGGAAAGGAAACTGATCTTCTCGGGCGATTTAGGAAACTTTGACCAACCGATCGTTCGAGATCCATCGGTCGTTGAAGAAGGGGATGTCCTCTGGTTGGAATCGACTTACGGAGACCGGCTTCACAAATCAAAGGAAGAGACCGTTCAGGAATTGTTGAAAATCATCCGGGAGGCGATTGCGCATCAGGCAAAGGTCGTCATCCCCGCCTTTGCCGTGGAGACGGACTCAGGATATTATTTACACCCTCGGCCAATCTATTCGAAGGGACGCCCTCCCTCCGATTCCCGTCTATATCGATAGCCCGCTGGCCATCTCTGCCACGGAGATTTTTAAGAAGAATTCAGACTGCTTTGACCGGGAGACCCAGGAAATCCTGTCGGGAGGAGAGAATCCATTGGACATTCCAGGGATCCGTCTATACCCGGACCACGGAAGAATCCAAAGCCATCAATGAAGATTCAAGGCCGGGTGTGATTGTTTCCGCCAGCGGGATGTGTGATTCGGGGAGGATTAAACACCATTTGAAACACCACCTCTGGCGGGAAGCATCGCACATCGTCATCATCGGTTACCAGGCTGAGGGAACCGTACGGGAGAAGGATTGTGGACGGAGCCAAGACGGTGAGGCTCTTCGGGGAGGAGATTGCCGTCAAAGCCCATATTCATACCCTGGGTGGATTCTCCGCCCATGCCGACCAGAAGGGGCTGCTCGATTGGCTTTCCCATGTCGAGAATCCCCGGTCTGGAGGTATTCGTCAACCATGGCGAGGAGAAAACTTCTCTGGGACTGAGTCAACTCGTCAACGCCCGATTCCACTTCAAAACGAGCGTGCCCCAGTGGAGGGAGAAGAAATTTCTTTTCAGTGACGTAGAAAAAGAGATGCCTGAAGAGCAGGGGAAGGAGGCCTTGCCTCCTGAAGAGCCGCTCTCCGTTCTTTTGAACCGTCTGGATCGAACGTATAAGAAGCTTCGCCGAAAATTGAAAAGGGAGAAAAAAGGGGGGGAGGATGTTGGCCACCCGAGGTGGTGGAGGCAACTCGAGGAGATCGATCAGAAACTGGAGGAGTTGGAATCGGAGCTTTAAAGATATTGCGGAATGCGGCTGCCTGCCGGTAGGCAGGGAGTTCGGACCCATCCCCTTCCCAACCTCCCCCTTGAAGGGGGAGGAGAATAAGCAGCTCACCCTTTAGGGGAAGGAACATGATGATTCCCTTCCCTTCAGGGGAAGGACATCAACTTCCCTCCCTCTCAGGGGGAGGGAAAGGGTGGGGGTGGGGGCAACGACTCGAAGTGTAGGTGCGAAAGGAATAAAGGGATTGCCATGAAAGGAAGAACTCTATTTTCTTCGATCGTGTTGATCGGGGCCCTTTTGTTTCACTTGTCCGGAGAGGGTTTCGCGGGGGTGACGGTGGAACAGGTGGTGAGAGATCAAAACGGAGTCCCGTCGAAAACATTGCTCTATCTTTCGGACCACCAATATCGAACCGACCATCAAGAAGCTGGGAAGACCACCATCCTGGACTTCAAAGAGGATCGATTGGTGATGATCGATCACCGATCCAAGAATTATGTCGAAGTCAAACTCTCCCTGTGGGAAAGAGATGTGGCCAAACGGCTCAAGAAGGAATCCCCCGGCGTGAAGCCGAAGAAAAGGGAGATTCTCGTGAAGCAGACCGGGAAAAAGGCTGTCATCAACGGTTTTCAGACCGAGCAGGTCGAGATACGGGCCGGGGGGGAATTGATCGAGGAGAATTGGGTGACCCGAGATGTGGAAATGAAAGAGATCGAACAGGTGATGGATCGGGTGGCCGGGGTGTTTTCAAAAGATTTGCGGCTTGAGATGAAAGAAGGCCGGGAGATCCACGAGAAGCTCAAGCCTTTAGGCTTTCCGGTATTGATCAAAGACTATACGATGACCTACGGGTTGGGCGCGATCGATCGGGTGGAAGTCAAAAAGATAGAGAAGAAAGAGCTGAAGGACGAAGTCTTTCTCCCTCCCGCCGGTTACGAGCGGATCATTCCGAAGTAACACTTTTAATCATTAAGTGCCTTGTAAGCGAATTCGAATCCTGTTTGGTTCTACTGTAATGATTGCGCCGGATCCAAGCTCATCTCCGTGAAGTTCAATCACTCGTAAGCAGGCTTCTGCTTGCTGCCTCGACGAAAGATTAACAAGCCGAACAATCCCCGAGTGAGGTCTACCATGGACGATTGCCAACTCACCGAAGTCCTTATCCAGCGTTATGAGGATTCTGCCTTCCCGATGAGCCCTTTCCAATATTTCATCGTCACCGGGATTCTCGGGCCAATCACCAGCCCAAAGGGTGTCATGGCCTTCAGATTGTAATTTTCTGCTGACACTGCTCGAAACACACGCGTCAAAGAGGAATTTCACGTTCCGGTCTCCAACAGCAGGGGTTCGACCCTTTCGTGGCCGACCAGTCTTCGCGCATAGATTAAACAGGCCTTGATATCATCCTGCTCAAGCCAAGGATAGCCTTGCAGAATCGTCTCAGGGGTATCTCCCGCGGCAAGCATCCCAAGGACGTGCTCAACAGCAAGCCGTCGTCCTCGAATGATAGGCTTTCCTCCAAAAATCTTTGGATTTACAGTGATTCTCTCCAAAAGCTTATTTTCATCCATAGGTTGCCTCCAGTGCTTAATTATTGACAATATAGCAAATCCATCGAGAGTTGAATAGTCCCTGCAAATATTATATCAAAATTAGCTCCTGGTTTCATTCTGCTGCTCCACATTCCGCAATCCCTGCCTGCCGAAGCCTCCTAGCGTAGGCAGGCGCATTTCAAATTTCAAATTTAGATGTTGACATCCCTCCCGATTAGATCTAAAAGTAATCAAAATTGTTAGCTTCTGTCATTTTTGGACAAATTTTGATCAGGCCGAGTGATCTAAAATAGATCGAACTATTTTTGTGCTGCAGGGATCGCCTGAGGATTTACGTTTTACTTTCATGGATTTATGCTATTTTCCATGCTTGCCCGCCGTAGTCCCGAGACGTAGGAGGGCGCTTTGCTTCGTGGGTGGCACAAAAAATGCTCTTATAAACCATCAGGATGTTGTTTTTCTTGATTTAGGTTTTACGTTTGCATAGTTACATCAAGGGGACGTCCTCAAATTATAAGATTCCCAAAAAGGAGTAGAAAGGAGTCACCCATTAAAAGGCACCTGTCAAGAAATTAAACCACTCCTACCGTAAGAGGAGTTTCTTCTTCCCCTTCCGTCGTTGGTATCGGAATAAACGAGACAAATCAACAGAGTCATCCCCATCTCTTCCTTTGCCGTATTCTCTTTTGAGTTTGCAGTGTCCGTCTCGGAACGAGTCGCACCGACTTGACGGCACCAGTCACGTATCAAATCTTCATCCTTAACTTTTCTAGGGACAGAACATTCGGAAAGTTGCTGCAAGGAGAAATAATGCCTGACAGGAGGAAGAAAACTGTGAGGGCAAACCACCGCCGGGCTTGCAGTATATCGAATATCGATATATAATAAAGCTGATGATCAAGAGTTTTCGTGATAAAGAAACTCAAGCCCTTTTCGAGGGGCGCTGCCCCCGCCGCTGGCAGGCCATCCGTAGAGTGGCTGAGCGGAAGTTGATTCAGTTGAATGCTGCGGCGACTCTTGATTTTCTCCGGGCGCCACCAGGCAACCGCCTGGAGGCACTGAAAGGGGACCGTGCAGGCCAGTACAGCATCCGTATCAACGAACAATGGCGTGTGTGTTTTACCTGGACAGCCGGGGATGTATTTGACGTCGAGATTGTAGATTACCATTAAGGAGGCCTTATCATGATCAAGAACGGTATGCGTCCGATTCATCCCGGTGAGATATTGCGTGAGGAATATATGGCGCCGCTGGGGCTGTCAGCCACCGCTTTGGCCCACGCGTTGGGTGTGACGCCCGCCCGCATCAACGATATTGTGCGCGGGCGGCGCGGCATCACAGCGGATACGGCGCTACGTCTGGCGCGGTACTTCGGCACGGATGCACAATCGTGGATTAACTTGCAAACCGCATACGATCTCCGCGTGGCCGAGTTGGCGGCGGGTGCGACCATCGATCGCGTCGTGAAGCCTCGTCGGGCCGCGTAGCATTCCGGGACGTGAGAGGCGAGGACGGATTAGAGCGTTGCGAGAGAAGGCACCTCTTCCGCTGGGGTTTAACGAGGTAATCTCGAGGCCGGCCCATCTTCACACCGCTCACCGTTTGTCCAAAATATTTTCCAAAATGGATCGAGTCGCCCGTCATCAGATCATCGACTTTATTTGATAGAGCGGCCATGAGCACGGGTCGATCTTTCTCCGGTCATTCAATAGGGCAGGGAGCGTGGGATACTATCTTCGGGCTTCAGACCGGGGAGTCGAATGGGTTGATTGAATGCATTTGTATCGGTTGCGAAAGGGACGAGATTGGATTATCCTTTGGGTCATGATTCAATATGGTTTGGCGGATGGATAAGGTTAGAAACGAAAAACCTTCATTTAAGCGAATGCCATGGCCCGTGCCGTCCTGGAAAAAGACTCGATCCTCTCCTTTCCCCATTTTACCCTCTTGAAGGCTTCTGCCGGTTCCGGAAAGACCTACTCCCTCGCCGAGAGATTTGTCCAGGTCCTTCTGTCCAGCCACATTCCCCAGAACCATCTCAGAAATATACTGGCCATCACCTTTTCGAATAACGCTGCGAAGGAGATGAAAGAGCGCATTCTCTCGTGGCTCAAGGACCTTTATTTCAACGACCCCAAAAAGATCGAGGAGATCTCTGAAATCGTCTCCATGAAGAAGGAGCACCTCGGAGAAAAAGCCGGGGCCAGGATCGATGAGATTCTAAAAAACTACACCGAATTCCAGGTGAAGACCATCGACAGCTTCATGACCTCCATTTACAAGGCCTCCGCCGTAGATTTGGGATATAGCCCTGACTTCGAGATCGTCATGACCCCGGAAGGCATCATGGCCTATGCCTTCAATCGATTTCTTCGGGGAGTCCGAGAAAAGACTCCGGAGGCTGAATTTCTCGAAAGACTCCTGGGAATCATCGTTGAGAACAGGGGAGGGGAGTCTGCCTACCTCTGGGATCCCTCCGAGGATTTTCTTGAAGAAACCGTGGAGCTTTACCGTCAGCTCTCGGGGATCGTCAAAGAGGCAAAGATCTTTGACGCAGAGAAAGAGATCGAATCCATCAAGCGAGAGATTCAGAAGGCGGCGGAGAGGCTGAACGGTTTGATCGAAGCATCGGGTCTCACCAAAAGCAAGGGAAGTTCATTTTACAGAATTTTGGAGGCGGTCAGAAACAATCATTTTCCTGACCTCGTCGACAAAGGTCTTTCGAATGTTCCCGTCGTCAAACCCAAGAAGGAAGGGGAGATCACCGGGTACGAGAAAATATCCGAAGCGTGGAGCCTCCTCGGCAATCAGATCAGGGAATATGTCGAATTCTATGCGGCGACCTATTACGTTCCCTATCTGAGGACCTATGAGGCCTTCAAGGATATCCTTGAAGATGTCAAAAAGAGAGAAGGGACGATCTTCATTCATGACATCAACAAAAAGCTTTCGGACTATCTCCGCCGTGAAATTGTGCCCGATGTCTACTTTCGGATCGGAGAGACGGTCTATCACTACCTGATCGATGAATTCCAGGACACCTCTCCCATGCAGTGGGCCAACCTGTTTCCCCTCATCGAAAACTCCCTTTCCCAGGGAGGAAGTCTCTTTGCCGTCGGTGACACCAAGCAGGCGATCTATGGCTTCAGAAACGCAGATTACAGGATCATGAAGGGGCTTGAATCCAAAAATCCTTTTTCCTCCGCCCTGCACAGCGTCCAAGAGCTGGAGATCAATTACCGCAGCCGCGAGGGGATTGTCGATTTCGGCAGGGCCTTCTTCAAGCAGGTGATCGCTCACCATGACAAATACAGGGAGCCTGCGAGCAGGAGCGGGCTCATCGATTATGAACAAAAAGTGAAGGAAGACCGCAGGGGATCGGGATTTGCGGAAGTGATCCTCTGCGAGAAGCTGGAGGACGAACCTGCTGAAAGAAAGAAGATCCAGGATTTAATCAAAGAGATCATCGGGAGGGGGTACCTTTACTCGGACATTGCGATCCTGGCCTATCGAAACGAAGATGTGGTGAATATTACCACGTGGCTCAATGAGATCAACGTGCCTTTCATCTCCTACAGCAGCCTTGACATGAGAACAAGGAAACTCACTGCAGAGATCGTTGCCCTGCTCTCCTTTCTCGATTCTCCGCCCGATGATCTTTCCTTCGCGGGGTTTGTCCTGGGAGAAATCTTCAGGAAAGCCCTGGAAAGAGACGAAAAGACCTTCAAATTGGAAACGTTGCATGCGTTTTTCTTCAGGAACCGGAAGAAATCCCCCCTCTATAAAGCCTTTCAGGAGGAATTTCCTGATCTCTGGGAGATTTATTTTGAAGATCTCTTCAAGTCGACGGGTTATCTCCCTCTCTATGACCTGGTGAACATGATTTATTGCAGGTACAAGGTGTTCGATACTTTCGGGGAAGAGGAGGCCACCCTCATCAAGATCCTGGAGGTCATAAAAAATTTTGAGGGAGAAGGCAGAAACAATCCCGGCGATTTCCTCAGAGGCGCCATGGACGAAGAGGAAGGCGAGCCGGATTGGACCATCGATGTCCCTGCGGGAATCCCCGCCGTGAAGGTGATGACCATCCACAAGGCAAAGGGATTGGGGTTCCCGGTAGTCCTCCTTCTGCTTTATGAGGAAGCAACGCGGGGTTTCAAGTACATTCTTGATGACAAGACGGATGGAGTCCATTTGCTCAAGATCAACCAGCAGATCATGAGAGCCAGCGATTTTCTGCAAGAGAGATATGAAGAAGAAAGGCTCAAGGATCTGGTAAACAAGCTCAATACCCTTTATGTGGGTTTTACGCGGGCCGAAGAAGAGCTTTATATCATCGGAGTCCAGGGGAAGAGAGTGCAATTCCCAATGGATCTCCTGAAGGAGATGGATTCTCAAACCGGAAAGAAGCGCCCTCCTGAATCCCGCTCTCCTGGAACGACCCAAGAAAAAATGGGGATCCTTCATCCCCCTGACCCGATCCGATTCCCCTTTGCAGGCGTTGAGGAGCTCAACCTGGAGGAAAGGATGAGAGGGGAGCTTGTTCACAGGGTCCTCTCTTTGGTCGACGGCTTGGATGAAAACACCGCATCGGACCTCGAGCGGATCATCCGGCGGGCGAATAACGAATTAAAGACCGACTTCCCCCAGGAAGCCATGAAGAAGAGTCTCCTGGAATTTCTGAACCATAAAGAAGTAAGCCCTTATTTCCAGGCCGTTCCAGGGAGGGCCATCAAAAAGGAGCAGGAATTTTCAGATTCCCGGGGAAATCTCTTCAGAATGGACAGGGTGATCTTCGAAGAAGACCAGATTTCCGTCATGGATTATAAGACAGGGACCGACAGAAAAGCAGAGAAGGAGCATATCTCCCAGCTCAAGAATTATATCCGGATCTTAAAAGAGATTTATCCGGATAAGAAGGTCGAGGGTGTCATTGCTTACGTGGATCTGAAAGAGATGGAAAGGTCGAAAGGAAAAGCTTTGGTTCGTAGTTGAGGAGCTGCGATCCATCCCCCTCCCAACCTCCCCCTTGAAGGGGGAGGGATAAAAAAATTCCCGTTGAAGAGGAGGAGTCAAGAAGTCGCCCCGACTGTTCCCTCCCCTTCAAGGGGAGGGTGAGGGTGGGGATGGGGGGTGTAAAGTAGGGAATCAAATGAACGTCCTTTTGGTTTCTTCATCGGAGAATCTGATTGAAAAAGTAGCGGACCATCTCGTCGGCATGGGGAGGGACTATTCTTCGAACCTCGTGATCTTTCCGGGCAAGAGACCCTCTTATTTTCTCAGGAAAGTTCTGGCGGATCGTGAGAAGTCGAGTTTCATCCCGCCTCTGATTCTCTCCATGGATGAGTTCATTGAACATGTCCATGACGAATCCCTGGGGCTTGAGGGGAGGAAACTCGAAGCCATCGATGCGGTTTCGATCCTTTACAACATTCATGCCGCCTCGCCCGAACATCTGGGAAGGAGGAGTTTTCTCAGTCCCGACACGTTCTTTCCGGTCGGGATGAAACTGTACAAAGACCTGGAAGAGCTTACGATTGAAGGGATATCCCCGAAGAAGGTCAGAGAGGTCGACAGCATCGCCGGGGAGAACATCCCTCAGGCGACGGCGAGGAGACTTCAATCGCTCTCGTATTTCTACGAAGCGTTCTACCAACGGATGGAGGAAGGGCATTTTTCCACGAGGTCTTCGAGATACCGGGCGGTTTCGGAGAAGATCGACCGTTTAAATCTGGCTCGTTTTCAGAAAGTGATCGCCGCAGGTTTCTTTGCCCTGACCGAGTCGGAGAAAAATATCTTTAAATCCCTGATGAAAAGGGAAAACAGCCTCTTCCTTTTTCAGGAGGGAGAGGGGATGAAGAAGAAGCTGTCCGGCCTGGGGATACCGATCCAAAAGGAATTCCAGCCCGCCGAGCCTGAGATCCATTGCTATAAGAGTCCGGATTCCCATGGCCAGGTCCTCGGTGTAAGCACCCTCTTGAAGGACAGGATCGACCAGAAAGAACGGATGGGCGAAAACATGGTCATCGTTCTTCCCTCTTCGGAAGCCTTGATTCCCCTTTTCCACCAGGCCCTGAGTCGCCTCGAGCCGGACAACTACAATGTCTCGCTCGGTTACCCTCTTCAGAGAACCCCGCTCTTCGGTTTTTTCAATAATCTCATGGAGGTGGTTTCTACCATGGATGGGGATCGTCTCTATGTCCCCTATTACCTGGAGTTCGTTCTTCATCCTTATACGAAGAATATCTATTTTCAGGGGAAGGGAGAGATCACCCGGATTCTTTTCCATACCGTCGAGGAGACCCTGACCGCGAAGCGAACCAGGAAGTTTTTGTCCCTGGAAGAACTGGAGAACGATGAGGCCATCCTCCATGCCATCCAGGATAAACTATTGAAGGCTGATCCGGGGATAACCCTGGAGGGGATGAGAGACCATCTCGGGACGATCCATGGGCATACCCTCCGGAAGATGCTCTCTTTTGAAAACGTAGGGGACTTTGCAGGGAAACTGAAAGAGGTGATCGAATACATTTATCAAAACAGCACGGCCCGTCTCCATCCCTTTTTCTATCCCTATTCGGACTCCTTCCTCACCCACCTGGACATCCTCTCGAAGTCCATGATGAAGGAGATCCAGTTTCACGAGGTCACAAGCTATTTCAACCTCTTTAAGAAATATATCATGACTTCCTATACTCCTTTCGCCGGAACACCTCTGAGAGGAGTCCAGGTCCTTGGGTTCCTGGAAACGAGGAATCTAAAATTTGAGAAGGTCTTCTTTCTCGACGCGAATGAGGGCATCCTCCCGGATACGACGAGAGAGGATTCTTTCTTGCCGTTCAAAGCCAGACAGATCTTGGGGCTTCCCACCTATCTCGACAGGGAAGAGATGATGTTCTACACCTTCGATACGCTGATCCGGGGAGCCAAGGAGTCCCATCTTTTTTACGTCGAAAATGATGAGAAAGAGAAGAGCAGGTTTGTCGAGAGGCTCCTCTGGGAGAGGCAGAAAAGAGAGGGTAAAAGGGATGACAAGGGCTATGTGAAGACCATCCAGTACGCCGTCAACCTGAGAGAGGAGAACCCGCGTCCCGTTCCTAAATCGGCGGAGATGGTCCGGTTCTTAAAGGAGTATTCCTTCAGCGCCAGCTCTTTAAATATCTACCTCTCCTGTCCCCTCCGGTTCTATTACGAATATGCTCTGGGGCTGAGGGAGAGGGAGATCCTCTCGGACGAGTTTGAGAAAGAAGAAATCGGATCGTTTGTTCACCTCGTCCTTTTCGATTACTTGAAGAGAAAGGCAGGATCGGTTCTGACTGAAAGGGAGATGAATCTCAAGGAATTCGAAAAAGTCTTCGCTGAGAATTTCGAGGAGCAATACGGAAAAGACCCTACGGGTGAGAGCTATCTCCTCAGGAACCAGGTGGAAAGGCATTTGAAAGATTTCATCAGGAATTACCAGGTGCCGAGGATCAAGGAGTTTCGGACAAAAATCCTGGGTCTTGAGCAGCGGGTGGACGTGAAGATGGATTCCTTCAAGCTCGGGGCGCGGCTCGACCGGGTCGAGAAGAGGGGGGAGAGGACCGCCATCATCGATTACAAGACATCCGCGAATAAGAATTATCTTACCATCCGTTATCAAAAGCTCGACCTGAAGAGCAGGGATTCCTGGGGCGAAGCCATCGGAACGCTTCAGCTCCCGTTCTATCTCCTCACTTATTCTCACTTAACGGGAGAAAAGCCGGAGGCCATCGATTGTATGTTCTTACTCCTCGGGAGGACGAGGATCGGCCCTGACATCGAAGTCCCCCTCTTCAGGGACGAAGCCGAGTTCAGGGAGAATTATGGAAATCTGACGGAGGTGATTTTCAGTCTCCTGAGAGAAATCGTGAACCCGGGTCAACCCTTCATGCCTACCGTTGACCCAAAGAAAAACTGCGGGAAGTGTCCGTATGGTTATATTTGCACAAATTAGCAGGTTGCTGAAAAATGGCCACCTGCTGCGTTTCCCTCTTCCTTCGTCGTTGCGGCGTACCGCCAAGTACGCCTCACTTCTCAGGATTTCGGGGGCCTTGCATCTGGCCCTTTTTGAGCAACCTGGAAAAGATGACTTTTTCAGGACCTTTCGATGAAAGCGAGGACAATATGAACGGCGCGGAAAGCTTGATCCGGACCCTCATCGCCTCCGGGGTGGAGGTTTGCTTCGCCAATGCGGGGACCTCTGAGATCCACTTTGTCCTTGCCCTTGACAAGATCGAGGGCATGCGATGCATCCTCGGAATGGCTGAGACCGTGGTCACCGGCTGCGCCGACGGCTATGCGAGAATGGCGGAAAGACCGGCCATGACGCTGCTTCACTGCGGACCCGGCTTTGCCAACGGCATTGCCAACCTGCACAATGCGCGCAGGGCGAATACACCCATCGTGAACATCGTCGGCGACCAAGCTTCTTACCATCGGCCTTTCGACCCACCGTTGGCTGCGGATACCGAGGGGCTGGCTCGCGCGGTTTCCCACTGGGTTCGAACGAGCGGTTCCGCAAAGGAGGCGTCCCTGGATGGCGCAGAGGCCGTACAGGCCGCGCGAACCCCTCCGGGGCAGATTGCCACGCTGATCGTGCCGGCCGATGTTGCCTGGGGTGAGGGAGGCGTTCCGGCAGCGCCCCTGCCGGTGACGCCACGCCAGCCGGTGGCGCCGGAGGCTGTCCGGAAGGCGGCGCGGATTCTCCGTGCCGGTGAGCAAGTCCTGCTGCTCCTGAGCGGGCCGGCCCTGACCGAGAGCCGGTCTCTATGCCGCCTATCGGATTGCCCACGCGTCCGGTGCAAGGCTTCGGACGCCGATGCAGGTGCCGCGCATGGCCCGCGGCCGGGGCAGGGTGCCGGTAGAGCGGGTGCCGTACGTGGTCGACACGGCCCTCCGTGCGTTATCAGGGCTCAAACACGTCATCCTCGTCGGCGCAAAGCCTCCAGCCGGGTTCTTCGCCTATCCGGGGAAACCGAGCCTGATGACTCCTGAGGACTGCACGATGACGGTGCTTGCGCGGCCGGAGCAGGATGGAACGGCCGCCCTCCAGGCACTTGCGGATGAGATCGGCGCGCCTCGTGTCGTGCGGATTGAAGAGACGGGCCCGAAGCCGCATCTTGTCAGCGGTCCCTTCGAGTCGGAGGCCTTCGGGCTGACCCTGGCCACACTCCTGCCCGAGAACGCGATTGTCGTCGATGACTCGGTCACTTCGGGTAGATCGGTCTTTCCGGCCACGTTCAACGCGGCGCCCCATGATTGGTTCCAGGGGACCGGCGGCGCGATCGGCCACGGCTTTCCGTGCGCTACGGGCGCTGCCGTGGCCTGCCCGGACCGCAAGGTCGTGTGCCTTCAGGCCGACGGGGCTGGCATGTATTCGCTGCAAGCGCTGTGGACCCAGGCGCGCGAAAAGCTTGACGTCGTGAACATCGTCTTTGCCAACCGCGTGTACAAAATTCTTTACGGGGAACTGCGGTCCACGGGCGCGGAGCCCGGGCGCGCGTCCGACACCCTCTTCGACCTCGGGCATCCTGACCTCGACTGGGTCGGTTTGGCCAAGAGTGTGGGGGTGGAAGCAGTCAGCGTAGAGACACTGGAGGGGTTTGCCGATACATTCCGCGCCGCCTGCGGCCGCCGGGGACCGTTTCTGATTGAATTCCGGATTCTCTAGGGCTGCGGTAAACCCCGGCTCCCCGTTTCTTCCTTTCTTGACAGGATGGACGAATAACTGTCATACTGACCTTCGGTGAGAGAGGGAAGCCCATATCAGATGGGGAATGCGCCTGCCTGCCGGTAGGCAGGGATTCCGGAATTGAAACGAAGAACACCATGGAAGAGCGCACGGGGCAGAGATGAAGCTCAGAGTGGATGTGGATCGGGTGGGTTGAGCGGAGCAGACTTCAACCCGAGAGCACGTTCTTGTGAACCATTCAGGAGGGGAGTCATGAAGCATTTCGTCAAAGGGTTGATCTTTGTTCTGGCCGCCTTTTCGGTTAACCAAGCTGCCCTGGCTGTTGAAATGGGCGAGATTCCTCCGAGGGTAGAATTGAAAGAAAAACTGGGGGGACGGCTGGATGGAACTCCCTGGAGCAGCGAGGAGTTACGAGGGAAGGTTCATGTCCTTTTTTACGTCGATCCTGACGAAAAAGATACGAACAATGACGCCAGCGAAGCTCTGGATAAAGAGAAGTTTCCCGGCGATAGGTATCAATCGGTTGGGATCATCAACATGGCAGCGACCTGGCTTCCCAACTTTGCCATTTCTTCGTCCCTCAAAGATAAACAGAAGCGGTATCCCAGAACCATCTATGTGCGGGATGACAAGAAAGCGTTGGTGAATGCGTGGAAGATTGCCGACAACAGCAGCAATGTTCTCGCCTTTGACAAACAAGGGAAACTGATCTTTCGAAAAGACGGAAAGCTCAGCGCGGAGGACATCCAGGCACTCATCAAAGCCATCCGGGATCATTTGTGATCTTTAAAGCATCCCAGGAGAGTGAGGACGAGCAAACGGAAAGGAGATGAGAAGAGATGGAAAGAAAGAAATTCATCTATCTGTTTCTCTTAGGTGCCTTTTTTCTTGTTTCTTCTTCATGTCACCCCCGGCGTGTTTCAGACATTAAACCGAACATGACCAGAGAGGAAGTGGCCTCCTTATGGGGGAAAACACCTCTGATCGCCCATAAAACGGCTGACGGGAAGGCCGTCGAGATTTGGGAGTATCATTTTTCAAACTCCGATTCGATCTGTTGGGTCACCTTTTCTCAAGATAGAGTCACGACGACCCAATGTCGTCCTCAGCGGGTTGGAACGTACTGGAGTTCTTCACAGCCTGGGGAGAGCAAAGTGGAACCTCCTTTAAGTGAGCGGAGTTTGGTACGGGAGGGTTACTTTGCAGTGGAGCTGGCTGAGGTTCTAAAGATAGGAGAGGTTAAAAACGAGGCGGAGGCGGAGAGCAAGTTGGCTTCGGCCGGTATTGCGCCCAAGAACGGATGGATTGCAGATTACCCTTTGACACCCAGGATCATCGGGGAGTTGGAAAATGCCGTTGGAGAGGCTGCGGATTCGGGCAAAATAACGATGAATCGTGAGGAGGCCGTCAGGGCGTTTCAGGACCTGACCGCAAGCCTCGAGAGTCAGAATGCCGGAGTTGAAACGGCGCCTGACAGGGAACCCTATCCTGAACCCTATGTTTACCCCAGGTTCCGTTATTACCCCTACTCCTATCCCTATCCATACCCCTACCCATACCCCTTCGGGGGTACCTACCGTTTTTACTACCCCCACCGCAGGCATTGGAGGTAGCAAGGGGCTCTGCTTTTTTGAGCGTCTTCTTGTCAGGAAGGATTACTCTGAAATATTGTGGGGGAGCGGTTCTGTCTTAACGGCTGGGAGGATGAAGTGAAAGGTCGCTCCCTTCCCCACTTCCGATTCCACCCAGATGCGTCCTCCGTGGCGTTCCACAATCTTTTTGCAGATCGCCAATCCGATGCCGGTACCGGCATACTCCTGCCGGCTGTGAAGCCGCTGAAAGATGACGAAGATGCGCTCGGCGTACTCCGCGGCAATGCCAATGCCGTTGTCCCTTACGGAAAAGGTCCAGCCGTTGCCGTTTCGGCTGGCCGAGATGTGAATGCGGGGTGGCTCGTTGCCCCGGAACTTGACGGCGTTTCCGATCAGGTTTTGGAACAGCTGCCCGAGCTGGGGGCGGTCAGCCATCACCATCGGGAGAGGGTCGTGGGTGACCAGGGCCCCATTTTCTTCGATGGTGACCTTCAGGTCGTCGACGGACTGGGCGAGGACCTCTCGGGAGTCGGTGGGGGAAAATTCCTTGCCTTGCGTTCCCACGCGGGAGTAGGCCAGCAGGTCATTGATCAGCTTCCACATGCGGATGGCCCCGTCCGCAGCGAAGCGGATGAACTCGTCGGCGTCGGAATCGAGCTTACCTTCGTATCGCTTGGACAGCAGCTGGACATAACTCGTCACCGTGCGCAGCGGTTCCTGAAGGTCATGGGAGGCCACATAGGCAAATTGCTCCAGGTCTTCATTCGACCGGGCCAGTTCCTCGGTTTTCTTTTTCAGGGCCTTCTCCACCCCTTTGCGCTCGGTGATATCGTGCGCAATCGCTCGCACCACGGGCGAGATAACACCTTCCGTACGGAGCGTATTGTGGTATTCCCAGATGCGGTATTCACCATCGGCGGTCCGAATCCGGAAGAGCCCTTTAGCGACACGGTACTTCTGGATCGTATCAAGGTATGCGGCGAATTCGTCCCCGGACCGAGCTTCTAACAAATCTCGAATATTCTTGTTCAGAAGGTCTCTCTTGTTGTACCCAAGAAGTTTTACGCCCTCCTGGTTTACGGAGAGAATCTGACCTTGGAGGTCATGCGTGCAGATCAAGTATTGGCTGCGCTCTACCAGGTCTCGATAGAGGTCTTCGCTCTCGCGAAGGGCATCTTCCGTCTGCTTGCGCTCCTTCATCTGTGTGATCAGCTGCTCGTAAGCCTGCCGATAGCGATTCTCGGATTCTTTAAGGCTCCGCTGATGATTGAGCAATCTCTGCTGGGCGTGGCGGAATCCGTGTTCCAGAAAGACGGCGATCAAACCTACCACAAAAAGTGATATGAGAAATCGATATTTCAGCTCCTGAATTTCAAATGAGGGGATTGTTTGAAAATCAAAATGAAGGATGAAAAAAGCCAGAATGCCGTAGAAGACGGACACCCAGATCAGTCCCTCGGTCAAACCGACTGCAAAGAAGACCAGGAGAGGGTAAATATAGCACCATCCGATTCGACTGAAACTCGATTGAAAGCCGATCTCGTAGAGAAGGGTAATGCCAACCGCTGCAATGAACAGCCTAAAAGAAACGGAGTAGATCTTATATTCCAGTTTCTCGTCGGCTCTCCTCCTGATGACAAAGCCAAGGAAGATGACGATCAGAAGCATGGCCCAATTCAAAAGAGCTACGAAGTAATTGCCTTTGATGAGATTGTACAGGATCATTCCGCATACAAGAGGGATTCCGAGGTAAACGCTGATTCTCACCGTAGACCGCTTCCGGTGCTTCAACAATTTGAATTGATCCATGTCGGGAACGTTAGGATCTGTCATACGAATGTTTTGTCCTTTGAGACGGTCAAGACCGTTCCTGAACAGCAAAAACTCTTAACTTCTATCTTCCATGGATGCAAGAAAGCCGTGGTTCATTGAGATAGACCACAGCCCCCTTCATTTTGATTCCCAATGGCTCAGCAACATAGCGGTTTCTGAAGAGTTTTCCATCGCACGATCACCTGGAGTTTGTTTTTGTCGTGAAATACTCATAAGAAACCTATTTTATAGCCAGCAATTCTAGTGCCGAAACTGAAAAAGTCTCAAAATTGTTGGATATTACAGCATTTTTAGAAAAATGAGGATTCTGGGCAGGGTTGACGAAGTGCCCTTTTTTGTCGCTAAACGATCCTCGTTTAGTGGGGGCGTTAAGATTCGCCAAAGGAACCGGAGAATTACGGATGGCCCTTTTTCAATAACTTCCACTTCTTTAAACCTCAAAAATGGTTTATATTAAAACCTAAAATGGAAGGTGAGAGGCGGGATTATTGGCACACGATCAAATTTGCTTTAGGGAGCGCATCGATGCCCTCCTCACAATACGAGGAAGGGAAAATGGAAGGGGCCATCCCATCGGCGAGGAGGTATAAGGCATGAGCATCGTTCGAAAGGTTGCTGTCGTTACGGGAGCGGGAACCGGAATCGGGAAAGGTACGGCCTTGGCTCTTTTGCGAGAAGGGTATTCGGTTGTCCTAGCCGGGCGCCGTGCGGAGCCTTTGGAAATGGCGGTGAGAGAGGCTGGGCCGTGTGGATCGGAAGCACGGGCCGTACCTACCGATATAAGTGAACCCGCCTCGGTCCATAGGCTGTTTATGAAGACAAAGGAGATCTTCTCCCGGCTCGACCTGTTGTTTAACAATGCGGGAACCGGCGCGCCCCCCATCCCTCTGGAAGATCTGACCTATGAGCAATGGAGATCGGTTGTAGACGTCAATCTGACCGGAGCATTTCTGTGCACCCAGGAAGCCTTCAAGCTGATGAAGAGCCAGACTCCCCGCGGAGGGCGCATCATCAATAACGGATCCATCTCCGCTCACGCGCCGCGGCCGAACTCTGCTCCGTATACGGCCACCAAGCATGCGATCACAGGTCTTACCAAGGCAACGGCTCTTGACGGGCGCAAGTACGATATTGCGTGCGGCCAGATCGATATCGGCAACGCTGGGACCGAGATGGCTCTACCGATGAGAGCCGGCATTCTGCAGGCCAGCGGCATGATTGCGGTTGAACCGACGATGGATGTCGAGCATGTCGCCAGTGCAGTGGTCTACATGGCCAGCCTGCCGCTGGATGCGAACGTACAATTCATGACCATCATGGCGACCAAGATGCCTTTTATCGGGCGAGGATGACCGGGAGAGGAGTAGCGCAGATACCCCATGGTGTGGATCGTCTTAGGAGTCCTCGCGGCTTCATTGACCATGTTCGGGTTTGTCCCGCAAATCATCAAGATGTGGAAAACCCACTCGGCCAAGGATGTGAGCGGACTCACCCTCATCCAATTTGGTGTCGGGGTTACGCTATGGATGTTGTACGGAATCCATCGCAAAGATTTTATTATCATCGGCGCCAACGCCGTATCCTTAGCGACTCTCCTCATCGCGTTAGGATATTATGTCAAGCTCAATCGGAGGACTCAAGCCAAGAGGAAAGGAGAATGAGGTCGAGGGGTCGGTTTTTCATTCGGCTGTCTTGGCCCAACCTGGATAACAGGTTATATTAATTCATTCCTTTCGGGCGGGGAAAACCTTTGGCGGTCAGAAGAAAGAAGATGAAAAAGATTGGAAGATTCCACGTACTGACCGACACGTGTCTTCAAGCCCAATTTTCCCACCTGGAGCTTGCTCAGCTTGCTATCGCCGGCGGGGCGGATACGATCCAGTTACGCGAAAAGGCTGCGGAGACAAGGGAGATGATCCGTGTGGCCGAGCAGATACAGGCCCTCTGCAAGCGAGCCGGCGTCACCTTTATTGTCAATGACCGGGTGGACGTGGCCATCGCTTCTCGTGCCGATGGTGTTCATCTGGGGCAGAACGATTTCCCGATCCCCCTTGCCAGAACCCTCCTGGGGGAGGGGGCCATCATCGGCGGTTCGGCAGGAAACATGGAAGAGGCCCGGAAGTGCCTCTTGGAAGGTGCGGATTACATCGGTTTCGGCCCTGTCTACCTCACGACCTCCAAAGAAGATGCAGGCCCAGCGAGCGGGCTTGACCTCCTGAAACAGGTCGTCGAAGAGATCCCCCTGCCTATCGTTGCCATCGGTGGTATCACGAGAGAGAATGCGTCACGGGTGATCCAGGCAGGAGGCCATGGAATTGCCGTGATCTCTGCTGTCTGCTGTCAAAAAGATCCTGCGGAGGCAGCCCAATGCCTGCGCCGCTTGCTGGAGGGCGATTGAATGCCTGAGAAGGTGGGGGATATCGGGGAGTTCGGGCTTATTCGGAGAATCGACCATCTCCTGATTCATGAGGGTATTCGTTCTGAACGGGTGACCCTTGGAATCGGCGATGATACGGCCTCCTTTCTTCCACGCCCCGGGTATGAGGTTTTGGTTACGTGTGATTCCGTAGTGGAAGGCCGTCACTACTTGCCCGGAAAGATCAGTCCCTTGGATCTGGGGAGGCGGGCGATGGACCTAAATATCAGCGACATCGGAGCCATGGGAGGAAGGCCTCTCTATGCCCTCATTTCACTCGGACTGAGAGCGGATGTCCCTGTCCAGGATGTCGAAGAGATGTATCGCGGCTTTCTCAGGGAGCTAAACCCTTTTGACGCTTCTATCATCGGCGGAAACCTCACCCAATCCGGGGATGGGATGTTCATCGATATTACCTTGATCGGCGAGGTGGAGCAGGGAAAAGGAGTGCGACGTTCCGGGGCAAGACCGGGAGATGTCATCTGGGTTACCGGATATCCGGGCCAGGCGGCTGCGGGTCTGCAGCTCTTACTTCGTGCACCGGAGGACTCACAGATATTAGGACATCCTTTGGTCAAGATTTATACCAACCCCTCCCATCGAGCTCGGGTGGGGGAGGCGATCGCAAAAGCCGGGCACGCTACAGCCATGATCGACACGAGCGATGGATTTCTAGGAGATCTGGGGCATATCTGCGAAGAAAGCAGGGTAGGGGCAGAATTATTCAAAGAGAAACTTCCTTTGAGTGACGATCTCCGCGAGGCGGCTCTGATGCTTCACCAAGACCCCTATGACTTCTTCCTGGGGGACAGTGATGATTATGAGCTGGTGATCACCTGCCGGCCCGAGGGTGCGGCCCCGCTTCGTTCCGTTGTTTCCCGGTGCTGTCCTGTGTTGTTGACAGAGGTCGGAAGGATCACGGAGACGGTGGGCAACATCGTGCTGCTCCTCCCGGACGGGGACCGACGCTCGATCAACCGTTCGGGATGGGATCATTTTCGACTCATCGGCGGGGCTGGGGGTTGAGGGTTCAAGGACGTCTTTTCAGAGGGTAGAGGTTGACCAAAATTCGGAGAGGAAAGAAGAAGATGTTCAACGAAACGATGGCTCAGAAGGCGGCTGAGAATTTGAAGCTTGTTCGCGAGAAAAGACCGCTCGTCCACAACATCACGAATTATGTCGTCATGAACTATACTGCGAATGCGCTCCTGGCCTGTGGCGCATCCCCGGTCATGGCCCATGCATCGGAAGAGGTGGAGGAGATGGTTTCCCTGGCAGGCGCATTGGTGCTCAATATTGGGACGCTGAGCCCTCCCTGGGTGGAGGCGATGCGAAGGGCCGGGAAACGGGCGAACGCGCTCCATGTCCCGGTGATTCTTGATCCGGTGGGCGCCGGGGCAACCCGGCTCCGCACCGATTCTGCAAAGCGGCTGATTGAAGAGGTTTCGATTCAGGTGATTCGAGGGAACGCTTCGGAGATCCTTTCTCTGGCCGGAGAAAAATCATCCGTTCGCACAAAGGGGGTTGATTCCGTACACACCGTGGACCAGGTTTCGGAGACGGCGGGAGTTCTTGCCAAGGAGCTCAGGACGACGCTTGCCATCACCGGCCCGGTGGATTTGATCACCGACGGCGAGCGGGTCTGCCGCGTGATGAACGGACATGAGATGATGAGTCGCATGACAGGAGCGGGCTGTACCGCGACGGTGGTGATTGGTGCATTTCTCGCCGTTTGCCCCGACCCTCTGGAGGCAGCGACCACAGGCCTTTCCTATTTTGGCCTGGCGGGCGAAAAGGCCGCGACCAGCGCCATGGGGCCTGGCAGCTTCCAGATCGCGCTCCTGGACGCCCTCTTTGGGATGAAGGAAGATGAACTCAGGGCGGGAGCTAAAATTGAATAGGAGCGCCTCCCGCTCGTTCTTCGTTCGAGAGGCAAGAGGACCCGCCTGCCTCTTCTTGCCTCCATCCTGCAAGGCAGGGGGAACGCGCAGCCAGGCGAAATCTCTTGTAGGGGACGCATATATGCGTCCCCTATGGCGATTGCCAGCAGCCTGTTAATTCCTCGGATATCCTGGCGGATAGGGCGCATATTCATCTTCATCCCACAGCCTGTTTTCAGGTTCCTGCCTGCAATTAAGAATTCCTTTCCTGCACAGGACCTCACGCCATTCGTACTTGACGAGGGTTTTCTGGGCCGGCATGAGATCGGGCTCGAAGGCGACTCGGGTGACGGGCGAATATTGTTCGTCGCCGAAGCCAGTGCCGGCGCTCTCATCCTTGGCACCTCCCGCTTTGCCCTTTGCGGAGCTCCCGGCTGAGGGCGTTGAAGGTGTGTTGCCCCGCCTCTTCTGCTCGTACAAGAGCTTTGGTTGTTCTTTTTCCCGGTAGATTGCGACGGCGATGACGCCCATGGCAGTGGAGTCGCTGAAGGTTCTCATCGTATAGGAGTCGGCTGTGTCGGTGAAATAAAATTTGTGTACCTTATCCCCGGCGGTCCGCCACCCGTCATATTTTCCATGCTCGTAGCCGTTCACAATGTACATGTCTTCGCTGTTCTTCAAGTCCGATTTTTTGCCTGAAATGATGTTTCTGCCGTCAACGGCGATGACTGCGCCGATCCGGTCGGGTGTCATGTTGCGTATGACAATGCCGTAGTTCTCCCCCCGTCTTGCCTCCAGGTACTTCTTGATGACGGTGGTCCCTCCTTTCGAAAAATCCTTGTGCGGGAGGGTCAGGAAGTTGCTCCCTTTTTCCGAGACAATCTCGATGCTCACCTCCCCCCTTAACCCGCCTCCGATATGGCCGCCCGCGGGCAGTGCCGCTGTCATGAGGACGACTGCAATGATGGATCCCAATAAGTAGCGCATGGTGCTCCTCCTTTCTGTTTGATCTTTAGCAGATTGGTGAAAAATGGCCATCTGCTGCGTTTCCCTCATCCTTCCCCGTGTCAAGCACGGGGCAGGCTTATTGCAGCGTACAGCCAAGTACGCCTCAAGCCGACTCACCAACTCGTCGGCGTGGCAAGATGTCGCTCCTTACTCGTCGCGACGCCACTCTCAGGATTTCGGGGGCCTTGCATCTGGCCCTTTTTGAGCAATCTGGAAAAGATGGCGTTTTCAGCAGACTGTTAGTCCAATAGACAACAGAGACCCTGAAAAAGTTCCCGTCCCCCTCTCCTTTGCCTGGAGTTCTTTGCTTTAATTTTCGGGTTTTGAATGTTAGGATTAATGACAAGAGTTATTTCTCTAAGAGAGGAGGAGATTGCGATGTCTTTAGTTGGCAGGCCTGCCCCGGATTTTGAGCTGGAAGGCTATTTTAACGGGCAATTCAGCAAATACAAGTTGTCGGATGACAGAAGGAAATGGGTCCTTCTTCTTTTCTATCCGCTCGATTTCACCTTTGTCTGTCCCACCGAAGTGCTCAACTTTTCTGCAGCGGCTGAGAATCTCGCCAAACTCAATTGTCAGATTTTCGGCATCTCCGTGGACTCGATTTATGTCCACAAAGCGTGGGTTGATTCGAAACGCGAGGATGGCGGCCTTGGCGGAAGCCTCAACTTTCCGTTGCTCTCCGACCTGAATAAGGTGACGACACGAGACTATGGCATCCTCATGGAGGCGGAGGGAGTGGCCCTTCGAGGGCTTTTTCTGATTAGCCCTGATGGCGTCATCATGCATTCTACCATCAATAGCCTATCGGTGGGGCGCTCCGTCAGCGAAGCGACGCGGGTGCTAAAAGCCTTCCAATTCGTCAGCATGAACGATGGGCTGGTCTGCCCTGCGGACTGGGAGGAAGGAAAAGATAGCATGGCTGCCAATTCGGATGGGTTGAAAAAATACCTGGTCAGCCATTAAAAAGGCAAGGGTCGCGGTGAATTTGCGCGATGCGGGACGCTTATTGAGCATCGGTTAGAATGATCCGGGCATCGACTGCGATCGCTCCTTTCTCAAGCGCTTTGACAGGATTGATATCCACTCCTCTGATCTCGGGGAAATCTATCATGAGCTGAGAAAGCCTGAGAAGGTTCTCAACCAATCCACCGATATCGAGAGGCTTTTGTCCTCGGACCCCTTTGAGGATGCTTGACGTCTTCAACTCTGAAATCATCTCCTCTGCCTCGGACCGATTGATCGGAGCCACCCGGAGAGAAGTCTCCTTGAAGACCTCCACATAAATTCCCCCCAGCCCGAAGAGAACCACCGGACCAAAAGAAGGGTCTCGTTTTGCCCCTAAGATCACTTCTCTACCCTGTGAGATCATCTTCTGAACGAGAATACCGGATGGATCTCCATCTGCCAGTCGTTGGATCTCTTGGTACGCCTCCTCTGCCTCCGGGAGGCTGCTAACATTAAGAATGACTCCCCCCATGTCAGACTTATGTGAGATCTTGGGAGAGATGATTTTGAGGGCAACGGGTCCTTCGATCTGGCCCATCGCCTTTTTTAAATCCTCTTTTCGATCAACTACCCGGTAATCCGCCACCGGGATGCCGTAGGCCTGGAGCACCTCGAAGGCCTCGGGGAGGAGGAGATCTCTCTTCTCTCCTCTTGCTTTTTGAAGGAGGAACTTTGCCCGGACGACTTCCACAGGATAGAGAGGGGGTTTTTCTCTTAAAATGTTTTGCTTCCGATAGTGCTCCCTGGAAACAGCCAATGCCCCCAAGGCCTCACTGGGCTCCGTAAAGATCGGGTAGTCGATCGTCCTTTTGACATAGGCCAATTCTTCCTCGTCGGTAAAATAGCACAGAGCCACTGGTTTTTGATAGCGGAGGGAAAGTTCCTTAACGGCATGAATCAATTTCCGGGAAGGCTCCTTTTCGTCTCCGGCGGCTCCATGCTGGAAAAGCACCCCATCCACTTCGTTAATTCTCAGGACCTGGTCAAGAATCTTCGTGTAGAGATCAAAATCGAAGAGGTCTCCCAGGTCGAGAGGGTTGGTGGGCTGGATGACTTTCGCCCTGAAGTAACTGTGAATAAGTCCCGTGAGCTCCTTTGCCAGGGGGAAGGAGTCGGAAGCCATAGCGTTCGGCAGAATCAGCAGCGACGATGGCAATGCCTCCGGAGCGGGAGAGGGCGATCAGGTTGTTTCCCTTCATGGCAGGAAGGGAGAGGATCTTAACCGCACTCACAAAGGATCGAAAATCTTTCGTCCGGATGATGTCCGACTGCTTCGTTGCTGCATCCACCACCCGGTCATCGTTTGCCAGGGCCGAGGTATGAAGCTTGGCGATCTCGTGGCTTCCTTCGCCAATATTGGCTTTATGGAGGATCATCGGTTTAGGAGTGGATCGTGCCAGCTCCATGAGTTCCCTTCCTCTTTCAAGGCTCTCCAGGTAGAGGCCGATGATTTCGGTCTGCGGGTCCTGGATGAGATAGTTGAGGTAATCCACCTCGTTGAGATCCCGTTTGTTCCCCATGCTCACCACTTTTGCAATCCCCACATTGGCGCTGGCAAGAAGGTTCAAATAGAGTAAGGATACTCCGCCGCTCTGGGCCAGGACAGAGACTTTCCCTTTGTTGATCACTCGCCCCTTCAGCTTGACAAAAGGGACGACAAAACCGTTTTCGATATTGATAATTCCGATTCCATTGGGCCCGACCATTCGTATTCCCCACTTTTTCGCGATGCGGTGGACCTCCTTCTCCAGGGCGGCGCCTTCTTCCGAATATTCGCTAAACCCCCCCGATTCAACGATGGCCCAGCGGATTTTCTTCTTCCCGCAGGCTTCCAATATTCCCGGTACGGTTTGAGCCGGGGTGAGGATGACCGCCACATCGATCCCTTCTTTGAGATCTTCGATGGAGGTGCAGAATCTCCTTCCGAAAAGAATTCCTTCTTTTTGGCCGACCAAAAAGATTTCTCCGTTAAATTGAAATTCGAAGAGGTTTTCGACGATGTTTCGGCTGAGGTTGTTGGGGTTCTCGGAGACGCCGATCACGACCACCGATTTTGGATAGAAGAGTTGATCCACGTTTTGCCTCCTTTCTATGGAAGAGATCATATCTTGATGATGCGAGGTTTTCAACAAAAAAGAAGACATTTCTAATTTGGCTTGGCAATCCGGAATGCGGTGGGTGACAAGTCTTCGTTCCGCCGTATCGCCGTTAAGCTTTTCAAATGTCATTCCCTCTCCGACATACCCCTTCCGGGGTGATATTGGTGACGGTCTCAAACATCTCAAGTGGTGCCCGGGGTGTTTAAGAATACACAGGGTCTTGCCAAAAAATACAGTGTATACCCCATTGACTTTTCTTCCCATGTGGGTAAATTGCTGTATTATGAAGAGAAAACTTGTCTGTCTCCTGCTCATTTGCTTCTCTCTTCTCCATCCTGGGACTTGCATTTCATCACCATGCGGATGGAGTCCCCCATGACAATTGCTCTATCTGCTCTTATGTCTCCCACCATTCAAATTTGGTCATTCAGGATTTTCCTCAAATTTCATTACTCTCTTCAAATGTTTTGTTCATCTCCGTGGAAAATACGGTCAACATCTCATGCCTATGTTACCATCCCTGTTCAAATCGAGCCCCTCCTGCATAAAGGACAAACCGGAATTTGATTCTTCAACGTGTACAGGACCATGTGATGTCATCCTCTCTCTTTCTCTTGTTGATGGATGCATGACAGGGGAATAATTCTATCTTAAATCGACAGTATCGAATGCATGGAGGAATCAAAATGAAAACGATTCTTATCTCCATCATTATGTTCTTTGTCTTTTATTCCATTGGGTTCGCCCAGACTTTGGAGGACCGCATCAAAATATTGGAAGAAACACTTAAAAAACAGGAGCAAACCATCAAAGAGCAACAAAAGCTCATTGAAGATTTAAAGGCTGAGATGAAACAGGCAAAGCCTCCAGAACAACAGGTAGTAGCACAACCCAAGGAGACTCTCACCTCCTGCAGGGGCAGGAACCTCAGAAGACATCAACCCTTGAAAAAGTGAAGGAGGTCCTTCTCCCGAAAGAAGGAGAGCCCAAAAAGGACATTCTATCTTACCAGGTGGGCGGAGCGACAATGCGGCTCATCGATGTTTCTTTCGATGGTCTGTTTGCCGCTGGAGCATCGACAGCAACAGACAACCAATTGCAAATCTTGCAGAATGGTGACCATGATCCAAGAAAACGCGGTTTTACGGTACAGAATGTGGAGCTTTCTTTTATGGGGGCGGTCGATCCCTATTTCAATGCCGAGGCACACATTGTTTATCTCATTGATCCGATCACCGGAGATTCACGGGTTGAGTTAGAGGAAGCCTTCTTTACCACACAAAAGTTGCCCTACGGGCTTCAGTTAAAGGGAGGTCAGTTCGTCACCGAGTTCGGGATCATCAATTCGCAGCACCCCCATCAGTGGGATTGGCAGGATGCGCCGATCATCAATACGCGTCTCTTTGGCCCTGATGGGATGAGAGGCCCTGGATTCCGAGCGGGGTGGCTCACGCCTCTCCCGTGGTACTCTGAAGTCTACTTTGGCATGCAAAATGCCAATGGCGAAACAATGGCCAGCTTCCTTGCGAACAGAGAATTTTTTGAAGAACGCCCTGTAGGGGGTCGGCCCTTTGTAGACCGGAGTGTCAAAAGTTTGCAAGACCTTGCCTACCTCGGCCGCTGGGTCAATTCATGGGACTTAAGTGATGAAGTGACCATGAAGCTGGGCTTTTCAGGGGCCTACGGTCCAAATGCAACAGGTTCTGATGGTCAGACTTGGATCTATGGTTCTGATCTCAAACTAAAATGGCGTCCGGTGAACAATTTTCGGGGATGGCCCTTCCTTCTGCTGCAATCGGAAGTCATGGGGCGTAATTACCGGGCAGACAGTTTCTTAAGTCCAGGACCCGACGGGATTTTTGGAACTGGTGATGATATTAGGCTACCACATGAAACGCTTAAAGACTGGGGATTTTATTCCCAGTTGCTCTGGGGATTCCGGAATAATTGGGCAACGGGAATCCGATTTGAATATGTCAGTGGAAGCGGAAATAGCGTTAACGTTGATTTCCTAACGGGGACGGTAAACGTGCTGTCCAGAAACCAAGATCCTTTCCGGGACAACCGTTACCGCATCTCTCCTCTGCTCGTGTGGCAGCCCACAGAATTCTCACGCTTTCGACTCCAATATAACTACGATCATAATAAAGAGGTACTCCCAGGCTTCAGCCATCGGGCTGCCTCTTCTGTGTGGTTAGGGGCCGAAATCATGCTCGGTGCCCATGCGGCCCATAAGTACTAAACGAAAGGAGTGACTTCATGCGAAATTCACTTTTGATAATTGCCACATGCCTTGTCGGGCTGTTTCTCCTTTTTCCGTCGATATTCCATGTCCCTTTATCCATGCCCAGGGGGCCTCCAAACCCCTCCAGGTCTGTGCCACAGTTCCAGATCTGGGGAACCTCGCACAGGAAATAGGGGGTGACCAGGTTAAGATTACCGTCTTCGCCAAAAGCCAGGAAGATCCCCACTTCGTCGAGGCCAAACCCAGCTTCATCAAGGCCTTGAGTCAGGCAGACCTCTTTCTCCAGATCGGTATGGAGTTGGAGATCGGATACGCCCCTGTCCTCCTGCAGAATGCCAGAAATAGCCGGGTCCTCGTCGGAGCCCCGGGGTATGTGGATTGCTCTAAGGTGATAACCCCCATGGAGGTTCCAACAGGGATTGTGGATCGTTCCATGGGCGATGTCCATCCTTTAGGGAATCCCCATTACTTATTGGATCCATTGAATGGTCTCCTCGTTGCTCGGCTGATCAGGGACAGGCTTATAGAACTCCGGCCGGAGAAGAAGGCGTTCTTCGAAGAACGCTATACGATGCTCTACCGCAAAATGGGCGACGCACTGGTAGGAGAGAAGTTGGCCCGAAAATACGAATTTGAAAAATTAGCCATTTTATACGAGGAAAGGAAGCTCGAGCCTTTTCTTAAGGACCAGAAGGAAGAAGGTTCGCTCGGAGGTTGGTTGGGGATGATGCTTCCCTACCGGGGAAGCAAGGTTGTTGCTGACCACAATCTGTGGCCTTATTTTGCTCGAAGATTTGGCATTTCATTGGTTGGTTTTCTTGAGCCAAAGCCCGGGATTTCCCCCACCACGAAGCATCTCCAGGCTTTGGTAGAGCAGATGAAGGCTGAAAGGGTTAAGGTCATTTTATCTTCACCTTACTTCGAGATTCGCTATGCTCAGTTCGTGGCAAAAAATACGGGTGCTAAAATTGTTCTCTTCGCCCATCAGGTGGGTTCGCGCCCGGGAACAGATAGTTATATCCGGATGATTGATTATAATGTCCGGGAACTGGCGAGGGTTTTGGGAACCCAATCCTGATGTTGCCAACTCTTCCCAGGTGTGCAATGATGGATGTCAAGGGCCGTGTCTAAGAAGTATAGCCGAAGGAATGGATCAGTGGGAAAATGGAGAATGATCAAGTCGTCCTCGAAGTAAGCGGGCTATCGTTAGCTTATGGCAGAAGAACGGTTCTCCGGGAAGTCAATCTGCGGGTGATGGCCGGCGAATTCTGGTTCTTCCTCGGACCCAACGGTGTCGGCAAAACCACTCTTGTCAAGGCCTTGCTTGGGATGCTGCCTATCCAGGAGGGGAAGATTTTTCTCAATCCCAGTTTAGCCAGCCGGGAGTTGATTGGATTCGTTCCCCAGCGTTGCGATCTCAATCCCACGTTGTCTACGACGGTGAGCGAGTTCGTGCTCCTGGGCCTTACCGGTTTGCGGATGAAGAGGAAGGAGACGCTCGAACGGCTTGCTTGGGCCCTTGAGAAGATGAATCTCGAAGACATGAGAATGAGGAACTACTGGTCCCTTTCAGGCGGACAGCGTCAAAGGGCTCTGGTCGCCCGGGCTCTGGTGCGGCGGCCAAAACTCCTCATCGCCGACGAAGCGACGAAAGACCTGGACCTTTCTACCACCATTGCGCTCATGCAATCTTTAGCCGGTCTCAATCGAAACGAAAATCTCACCGTTCTTTTCATAACCCATGATCTGCCCTTGGCGGCCCGTTTCTGTACCCACACGGCTCTCTTCATCAATGGTTTCGTCCGATCTGGAAGCTGTCAGGTCGTATTAAACTCGGAAGACCTCGAAAGGGCCTATGGGGTCCCTGTATGGATTCACCAGGACCCCACGGGCGCCCTGAGCGTCCATATCGACGGAAGTGGGACACCTCCATGATTCAAAGTTTTCTCTCATCCTGGGCCCTTTTTCACCAGAGCTATCTGACCGGATGGCTGATCTGCCTCCTGCTGTCCATCATCGGCGTTTTGGTCGTCGCCCGAGATCAAATCTTCATCGGGGCTGCCGTTTCCCAGGCATCAACGCTCGGGATAGCCCTCACGATGTGGGCAGCCCTTGTGTTTCAATTAGAACGGTTTCCATGGTTTCAATCAGACGTCTTCTTCTCCGCCATGGCAGTGATCTTCTCCATTCTGGCTGCGTCGATCACAGGCCGGGGAGGCGAAACCGGGAAAGAGAGCCACGAAGCCATTACAGGTTGGGTCTTCCTTATTTCAGCCAGCCTTTCCATTCTCATCGTTTCCCATAGTCCCCATGGACTGGAAGAAATCCATCGGCTTCTTTCGTCCAGCATCATCGGGGCAACAACCTCCGATATCTGGACCTTTAGCCTCCTCACTCTCCTTACGGCTCTCCTGATCCTCCTCTTCTATCGGAAGATTCTCCTATTTACGCTCGATCCTTCGATGGCATCAGCCATAGGCATGAAAATGAAGATCTGGGGGCTGGCTACTTCAGCCTGGCTGGGGCTTGCCATAGGACTCTCGATCCGGGCCTCCGGGATGCTCTATACCTTCGGATGCCTCGTTCTTCCGGCTCTCGTGGCAAAGAATCTATGTCGGGAGGTGCGATACATGTTTCTGGTGGCACCTATCGTTGCTGTAGGAACCGGTGCCATCGGTTTTTTGTTAGCCAATCAATATGATTACCCGCCAGGACAGATGACCGTCGCCTTGTTTTGTTTAGGGCTGACCATCGCATGGATTTTTCGAAGGGTGAGGAAAGCAAAAAGCTGAACGAGGGTTGGCTTAAACTTTTTTTGTTTATTTTCTTTTAACTTGAAATTCTGCCTGTATCCGCAAAAGAGGGAAAGGGTTGCGATTGTTGGAGCCCTAATGTAGGGGGGAATGTTCTTTTCGAGAAGGCTCACCGGGACCTGTGTGACGGTATCAAATTATCCCAGGACCACGGGAAAAGTATCTTGCGGAAAAGGAAACCCTGGGGGCGAGATCTTCGCGGTAATCAATAGTCCGGGGATGAATTCCTTTCCTCGCAGCACTGAAAAGGAACAGGTAGCCCGCTTCATCTAAAAGAGAGGCCTAACGTGTGTCCTCCACGTGGTCGATGCCAAGAACCTACGGCCCTGAGTCCAGAGTCAAAAGGAGGTTTAAGATGAAAGGGCTAAAGAGGTTCTTGGAAATTCGTCGGTCTGCTGCTGGTTATTCTATCCGGGATGTCAGTTCCATCCTTCGCGGAAGAAAAGGAGAGCAAAGAAACGAAAAAGATTCAGGACAACTCTTTCTTGATTGAGGAAGCATACAATCAAGAGCCGGGGGTCATCCAGCATATCCAAACATTTCAGTATATGAAAGACGGAACATGGGGGTACACCTTCACGCAGGAATGGCCAATCAAAGGACAGACGCACCAGTTTTCCTACACCATTCCAGTCTCTCATTTGACTGATCCAGGGCGAACCGGTATGGGTGACGTGGCTCTGAACTATCGGTATCAGCTTATCAATAAAGAAAGGATTGCGATGGCTCCCAGATTCTCCCTGCTGCTCCCCACCGGAAGTGTCAAGAAGGATTTTGGCAGGGGTACCGTGGGGTTTCAGACAAACATCCCGCTCAGCTTAGAGCTTTCCGACAAATGGGTGACTCACTGGAACATGGGAGTGACATTTACGCCGAATAGAAAGGGACCGGATGGAGGAAAGGCCAACACCTTCGACTTCAATGCGGGAGCAAGTGTGATCTACCTGTTGTCAGAAAACTTGAACCTGATGCTCGAAGCGGCTTGGAATTCCAACCAATCTGTTGAAGCGAATGGGACAAGAGAGATAAACTATACATTCTTTATCAATCCGGGGGTTCGTTACGCGATCGACTTTAAATCAGGCCTTCAGATTGTGCCTGGGGTTGGCTTTCCAATTGGGGTGGGACCTTCCCGGAATGAATATGGTGTATTTTTATACCTCTCTTTTGAGCATCCATTATCATTATTCTAGCAGAAAAAATTGTCCGCCTCCAGATTTCAGGCATGACACGGGCACGGAGTTCGATCTGCCTATCTCTTACAAGTTGACCAAGGGAATATCTTTCATCGTGGGGCTAGAAAAGTTCTATACGGGCCGCTTTTTCGAGCAGGCTTCTGGAAGCAAAAGAAACATCGAGTATGCTTATATCCAGGCTCAAGTGGAGTTTTAGCGGGCTGAATAAAGGAAACGCTCCTCGGTTGTGTTGCAGATGCAAAGAGGAACGGTTTAAGTTCTACAAAGGATTTCAGGCACCCATTTCAGCTAGGATGGGGTTCAACCTGCCTTTATGGACTGCAAAACGAAATAGTCTGGATTTCTCAATAGAAAATACTGTTTCACCCCATTCAAGAATGGAGCTATTTGGATCAAAATGATTCTAATCCTGTAAGGACAGTCCCCTGGGGAGAACAGTAATTCGCGTGGAATTCTGGATTTTGCGTTTGAATACTTTTTCATGAGGTCCGTGAAACATGCCCCGTGATATCCCTGTAGGAAATGGGACGTTGCTGATCACGTTTGATCAGGATTACTGCCTGAGAGATATTTATTATCCCTTTGTCGGGAAAGAGAATCATACGGATGGACATAAGTTCAGATTGGGGGTCTGGGTCGATGGCAAGTTCGATTGGGTCAAGAGCGACTGGGGGCTCCGTCTCGATTATGCCTATGAAATGCTGATGACCCAGGTGACCGCATCCAATGATCCTCTCGGAGTCAGTCTTCACTGCCATGATATGGTAGACTACAGAGAAAACATCTATATCAAGAAGATCCTTCTGAAAAATCTCGTCAATCGAGAAAGGGAGTTTCGCCTCTTTTTCCACCATGACTTTCATATCCTCGAATCTCCGGCGGGAGATACGGCCTATTACGATCCTGATGAGAAGGCCATCATCCATTATAAAGAAAACCGCTATTTCTTGATGAGCGGCATACGGAATCAACAACAGGGGATAGACCAGTATGCAACCGGAATAAAGGAGTTTCACGGGCTGGAAGGCACGTGGAAGGATGCTGAAGATGGAAGGCTCGAAGGAAGTCCCATTGCACAGGGTTCCGTGGACTCCACCCTGTCTTTTTCGATAAACGTCAAACCCGAGGGAGAGCAAACGATCTATTACTGGATGGCGGCAGGAAAGGACTATACTGAAGTGAGCCGGCTAAATAAGATGATTATGGGCCATGGGGCAGAATATTTTATCAGGCGGACAGGCAATTACTGGAGTGCCTGGTTAAACAAGGAAAAGATCTATTTCTCAAATCTTCCAGCAAAGATTGTTGAGCAATATAAGAAGAGCCTCCTGATATTAAGGACGAATATTGATTCCAATGGAGCCATCATTGCAGGAAATGATTCGGACATTCAGCATTTTGCAAGGGATACCTATAGTTATATGTGGCCGAGGGATGGAGCCCTGACTGCCCATGCCCTGGATATGGCGGGTTATCTCGGAATCACACGACATTTTTTTGATTTCTGCCTCAATATCATCAGTAAGGGTAAAGAATCCTCAGGATATTTCCTCCATAAATATAACCCCGATGGTTCTCTCGGGAGTTCATGGCATCCATGGGTCAACGCTCATGAAAAAATACTGCCGATCCAGGAGGATGGGACAGGGTTGGTCGTCTGGGCGTTGTGGTTCCATTTTGATAGATTCAGGGATATCGAATTTACTGCCAAGCAGTATGAAAATCTTGTGATCCGGTGTGGAGACTTCCTCGCATCGTATCAGAGACGGTAAAACGGGACTTCCGCTTCCATCCTACGACCTGTGGGAAGAAAAATGGGGGATCCACACCTTCACCGTATCAACGGTCTACGCCGGAATTCGAGCCGCAGAGAAATTCGCCAGTCTCTTCAAAGATGACAAGGAGAATCAAGATATACCAGAAGGCAGCAGAGGAAGTGAAGGCAGCCATGGATCAATACCTCTACAGCGAAGAGCATGGGAGGTTTTTAAAAACCATCGTCCCCAGAAAGGATGGTTCTTTTGATTTAGATCTTACCATCGATGCCAGTATTTATGCCCCCTTCTATTTTGGCGTCTTCGAACCGGATGATGAAAAGGTTGTCAATACCATGAATGCCATCAAAGAAAGGCTCTGGGTAAAAACGGAGGTCGGCGGAATAGCAAGATACGAAGGGGATCGCTATCATCAGGTCAGCGATAATATCCAGGATGTCCCGGGAAATCCATGGCTCATATGCACTCTCTGGCTTGCCCAGTGGTATATCGCTAAGGCGCAGACTTTAGAGGAACTCCAGGAAGCGATCCCGATTCTTGAATGGGTTGCCTCAAGGGCTTTGCCCTCGGGAGTTCTTGCCGAGCAGGTTCACCCCTTTACCAATCAACCCCTTTCTGTATCACCCCTCACATGGAGTCATGCAGCATTTGTAACAACCGTCCTTGAATACCTGAATAAGGTGGGGGAGGTTGATATCTGTCCAAGTTGTGGAAATCCAATGGACAGCCATGAGCATGAAGGTGAAAAGGAGCGCCACCTTTCATGATGGGGAGGTAAAAATATGGCAAAAGTGGAAGACAATTATGAAAATGAAACCATCTGTATTAAATTTTGTGGAGTGTGTCCAACCTATCCCGGTGTTAAAAGTGAGCTATTATTCTGCGCCAGAGGAAAAAGCCGTTCACCCAAACAGAAATCAGGGTGTAATTGCGGTACGTGTGATATCTGGGACAAATACGATTTGACCGATTTTTACTATTGCATTGAAGGAGCAGCAGAATAGCGAAATGAAGAACCTTGACGAGCTCTGCATCAACACGATTCGGATGTTATCCGTGGACATGGTCCAGCAAGCCAACTCAGGACATCCGGGAATGCCGATGGGGGCGGCCCCCATGGCCTATGTCTTCTGGACCAGATTCTTAAGACACAATCCGAATCATCCCAAATGGCCCGATCGTGACCGTTTTGTCCTCTCGGCCGGTCATGGCTCGGCACTTCTTTACTCGCTTTTGCATCTCACGGGATACGATTTGCCTATGGAAGAATTGAAACGATTCAGACAATGGGGAAGTAAGACCCCCGGGCACCCTGAGCATGGAGAGACGCCGGGGGTTGAATCTACCACAGGTCCTCTGGGACAGGGATTCGGAAACGGCGTGGGCATGGCCATCGCCGAGCGTTTTCTGGCGGCCAGGTTTAATCGTCCGGGGCACGAGATCGTCAATCACTACACCTATGCCATCGTGAGCGACGGAGATTTGATGGAAGGGGTCGCTTCTGAAGCGGCTTCCTTAGCCGGACACTTCAAGATTGGGAAAGTTGATTTATCTTTACGACAATAACGCCATCACCCTCGCCGGAGAGACGAAGCTGACCTTTACGGAAGATGTGGGCAAACGTTTTGAGGCCTATGGCTGGCATGTCCAGAGGATCGATGATGGAAATGACGTTGAGGCGATTTCAAAAGCAATCTCAGCGGCTCAAAATGAAACGGTTCGCCCCTCCCTCATCTCGATTCGGACCCACATCGGTTACGGCAGCCCCCACAAGCAGGATACGTTCGAGGCCCACGGATCTCCTCTCGGCCCTGACGAGGTCATTGCAACGAAGAAGAACCTCGGGTGGCCCCTTGAGCCGACGTTTTATATCCCGGAGGAGGCTCTGGCCCATTTCAGAAGCGCCGTTCCGTAAAGGGAGCACAGCTTGAGGAAAAATGGAAGGCCGAGACTGGAGTCCTACGGAAAGGCTTATCCAGAGCTTCGGAAGGAATGGGATCAATGGATGAACTCAATCCTTGCCGGAGGGCTGGGATAAGGATATTCCTATCTTTCCCCCGGACCCGAAAGGACTCGCCACGCGGGCTGCCGGAGGTCAGGTGATGAATGCCATCGCTTCCACGTCTCAATTTTTTAATCGGAGGCTCGGCAGATTTAAATCCTTCAACCAATACGGTATTGAAAGGGAAAGGAAATTTTCAACCCCCCGGGTCCGGTGATGGAAGCTATTCAGGGCTCCGTATCCGGTTCATGGGGATATGAAGGGGCCAACGTTGCCTTTGGTGTAAGAGAACATGCCATGGGAAGCATCCTCAGTGGCATGGCTCTTCACAGGGGGCTGCTTCCCTATCGGGAGCACCTTCTTCGTCTTTTCAGACTATATGAGGCCCGCGATCAGGCTTGCCGCTCTGATGAAACTCCATGTCATCTATATCTTCACCCATGACTCCATTGCCGTCGGAGAAGACGGGCCGACCCATCAGCCCGTGGAACAACTCTTCAGTCTCAGGGCCATCCCGAGCCTAACGGTGATCCGGCCCGCAGATGCGAATGAAACGGCTGAGGCATGGAGAATAGCCGTTGAGAATAAGAATGGACCTACCGCGATCATCCTGACCAGACAGAATGTCCCGGTGATAGACCGGGGAAGGTTTAGCCCGGCGACGGGGCTCAGAAAGGGGGCTTATATCTTGTCTGATTCGTCCTCTGGCAAGCCGGAGGTGATCTTGATCGCAACGGGTTCAGAGGTTCATCTCGCTCTGGAGGTTCAGGAGAAGCTTCTGGCGGAGGGCGTAAAAACCCGTGTGGTCAGCATGCCTTCCTGGGAACTTTTTGAACAACAACCGGAAGACTATCGCCAGGAAGTCCTGCCGCCGGATGTTACCAAAAGGGTGTCTATTGAAGCAGGAGTTACCCTGGGTTGGCATCGATATGTCGGGAGGGAGGGAGAGATCATCGGCATCGATCATTTTGGAGCCTCGGCTCCCGGGAACATCCTTCTAAAAGAGTTCGGTTTTACATCCGATCAATATACTGAACAGAGTGAAGACTCTTTTGGCAAAAAAGAAAGGGAGATGAGAATGGCCATTGCCATCGCCGCAGACCATGCCGGATTCTGTTTGAAGTTGCTTATTGTAGAGTTTTTAAAAAACCTCGGACATGATATCGTGGACCTCGGGACTCAAAGCGAAGAACCCGTGGATTATCCTGACTACGCCCGGGCGGTGGCGCAGGAGATCCTGAGCCGAAGAGTGGAAAGAGGAATCCTGATCTGCGGAAGCGGAGTAGGAGCCTGTGCGGCGGTCAACAAGTTTCCCGGCATACGGGCGGCCATTTGCCATGATACCTTTTCGGCCCACCAGGGTGTTGAGGATGATGATCTGAACGTCCTCTGCCTCGGCGCAAGGGTAATCGGACCTGAGCTCGCGAAAGAGATCGTTCGTGTTTGGCTCTCAGCAGCATTTTCAGGGGCGGAGAGGCACCGCCGGAGACTGGCCAAGATTGACCAGATAGAAAAAGAATTCATGAAAGCAGGACGAAAGAAACGTGGGGAGGTGGACGATGAATAAGAACCCGTTAATCGGGCTTAAGGAAATCGGACAGAGCGCTTGGCTCGACAATCTGAGCAGAAAGCTGATCCACTCGGGCGAATTGAAGCGCCTGATCGATGAAGACGGGTTGAGCGGAATCACCTCCAATCCGACCATTTTCCAGAAGGCGATTTCAGGGAGCACTGATTATGATTCTACCCTGCGAAGGATGATCGATCAAGGAGTAAAGGACGAGAAAGAACTTTTTCTCGGGCTGGCCATGGAAGATGTCTCCGATGCGGCAGATCTCTTGTGGCCTACCTACCAGTCAGCGAATGGGCAGGATGGATTTGTGAGCATCGAAGTGTCTCCTGACCTTGCTTACGAAACAGATGCAACGATTTCAGAAGCGAGGCGTCTATTCTCAACGATCGGGAAAAAAAACATACTGGTGAAGGTCCCGGGGACGAAACAAGGGGTCCCTGCGATTGAGGAATTGACGAGCGAAGGGGTCAATGTCAATGTAACCCTTCTCTTTTCGACGGAGCGATATGAAGAGATCGCGGAGGCTTATCTCAAGGGGCTGGAAAGAAGGGCAAGCAAAGGGCAGCCGATCGATGAAATCGCTTCTGTGGCCAGCTTCTTTGTCAGCCGGGTGGACACACTCGCGGACAAGCTTCTCGAAGTTCGGCTTTCCTCGGCCGCCTCGAAGACCGAGAAAGATAAATTAGCGAATCTTTTTGGAAAGGCAGCCGTGGCGAATGCAAAGGTCGCCTATAAAAAATACAGGAACATCTTCTCCGGCCGACGTTTTCTCGCTTTAAAAGCAAAAGGCGGCCACATCCAACGAATATTATGGGGAAGTACGGGAACAAAAAATCCCAAGTATAGCGATATCAAGTATGTGGAGGAGTTAATTGCTCCCGACAGCATCAACACGCTTCCAGAAGCAACCATCAAGGCCTTTAAGGACCATGGTCAAGTGAAGATCACCATTCACAATGATCTTGGAGACGCTGAAAAGGTGTTTCCTGAGCTGAAGTCGATGGGAGTAGACATCCGTGAAGTGACGGACCAGCTGGAAAAAGAAGGGGTTCAGCTCTTCTCCGACTCCTTCTTTGCTCTGTTGAAGGAGATCGCAAAGAAGAGAGATTTGTTTTTGATGCAACCACATTCCTAAGGAGTCGAATCCCATCCCCCTCCCGACCTCCCCCTTGAAAGGGGAGGAGGGGGTTGATTACCTCTCCCTTGAAGGGGGAGGAAGGTACTGTTTCCCCTCCCCTTCAGGGGGAGGGAAAGCCCTGAACCATGTAAGGTTCAGGACCAACCATGCATCCCACGTGGTACATGGGGTGGGGTAAACGGATGTCTAGTCAATTACGGACCGATTAATGACTCTCATTTCACTCAATGGATTGCCCCTCACCCTATCCCTCTCCCACCGGGGAGAGGGGAAGGTGAGGGGGGCCTAGTTTTCATACCCGCTGCGAGCCCTGCACCGCATGGTGTACAGGGCAAGCAACGGGACTTTCTAACGGGGTAAAGGAGAAACTATGCAAATCGGTATGATCGGACTCGGACGGATGGGAATGAACATGGTCAGGCGACTGCTCAAAGGAAGACATAAGGTCGTCGCCTATAACCGCACACCTGACCGCGTCAAAGAAATTGTCAAAGAGGGAGCGGATGGAGCCTATTCTCTCGACGAATTGGTTGAAAAACTGAAGCCCCCCCGTCTTGCCTGGCTCATGCTCCCTGCGGGCGGGCCCGTGGATGAGCACATCAAGGAACTCCAGAGCCTGCTTGCCAAGGGTGACATCCTTGTGGAGGGGGGAAATAGTTATTACAGAGAGGACATCCGTCATGAGCAAGAGCTCAAGCCTTTTGGAATCCATTACATGGATGTCGGCGTGAGTGGAGGCATTTGGGGGCTTAAGATTGGTTACTGTTTAATGGCCGGAGGAGACCGGAATATCTATAAGCACCTTGAACCCATCTTCAAGACCCTTGCCCCCAAGGACGGATATCTTTACTGCGGGAAAACAGGTTCAGGGCACTTCGTAAAGATGATTCATAACGGGATTGAGTACGGCATGATGGGTGCTTACGGAGAGGGTTTTGAAATCCTGAAAGCTTCACCCTATGGAAAGGACCTCGATTTTTCAGAGGTTGCCCATCTTTGGAACCAGGGCAGTGTGGTCAGGTCCTGGCTTCTGGAGCTTGCGGAAGGCGCATTCGAAAAAGACAATAATCTTTCATCCATTTCAGGCTATGTTGAAGATTCCGGCGAAGGACGATGGACGGTTCAACAGGCCATCGATACAGCTGTCCCCGCTCCTGTGATTGCCTCTTCCCTTTTTCAGCGATTCCGTTCTCGCAAGACGGATGCTTTCTCGGATAAAGTTCTTGCAGCCCTGAGACAGGAATTCGGCGGCCATGCCATTCTGAAAGCGGGCCAAAAGAAGCCTAAATGAAGGTGAGATAATGGGTTCAGACGTTAATAAAAAGGCCGGTGGAACTGCTTCCCAGATGAAAACGGAGCCGGTTTACCCAACCGCTGGCCCTTGTGCTATCGAGATTCCAGGGCCGTGCGGCCTGGTCATTTTCGGTGCTTCGGGAGACCTTACGAAAAGGAAAATACTTCCTTCCATCTACCGACTCCAAAAAAATCGCTTGCTTCCGGAAAAATTCTTTATCCTGGGGACAGGCCGGACAAAGATGAGTACGGATCAGTTCCGCGGAGAGGTGCTTTCTGCGGTGAAAAATGTATTCACAAAGGATTTCGATGAATCCTCCTGGAATGAACTCGCAGACAGAATAGATTACTGTCCGATTGATTATACCGTTCAGGAAACCTACGCTCGATCGCTTAAAGAGAAGCTTCTTCAGATCGAAAAGAAGCACCAGACAGGAGGGAATCGAATCTTTTATTTAGCCATCCCGCCCACTCTTTATGAGAATGTCATTTCAAATCTCGGAGCGACGGGACTTTCGCAGGGAGAACGGGGTTACACGCATGTGGTCATCGAAAAACCCTTCGGCCGGGACCTCGATTCAGCCAGAAGACTCAACCGCATTGTTAAGAATTCTTTTGATGAAAAACAGGTCTACCGGATTGACCACTTTCTGGCTTTAGAGACCGTTCAGAATATCCTCATGCTTCGATTCGCCAATTCCATTTTCGAGCCCTTATGGAACCGGGGGTATATCGACCATATCCAGATCATGGCCTCAGAAACACTGGGCATTGAACAGCGGGCGGGATATTACGAGGAAGCGGGTGTCATCAGGGATATGTTCCAGAATCACATGTTTCAGCTCCTCGCCCTGACGGCCATGGAGCCCCCGGCCAGCTTTGGGGCGGAACCTGTGAGAGACGAAAAGGTCAAGGTTTTTAACTCCATCCAACCATTTCCAATGGATCGCTTGAGCGACTTCGTGGCGATCGGACAGTACGGAAAGGGCAGGATCGATCAGAATCCGGTTGCCGGGTATCGGGAAGAGAAAGGGGTTTCAGAAAAATCGGTCACGCCCACCTTTGCAGCCATGAAGGTGCTGATTGATAACTGGCGGTGGAACGGGGTGCCGTTCTATCTCCGGTCCGGGAAAAGATTATCCAGCCGGAGGACGGAGATTTCCGTTCATTTCAAGCCCGTTCCACACTTGATGTTCTTGAATACCTTGAACGAACCCATCGAACCGAATCGATTGGTCCTCCGCGTTCACCCGGACGAAGGAATGAACCTCATTCTTCATACGAAGAACCCCGGCTCGGAAGTCTGCCTTAATCCGATTTCAATGGATTTTTGCTATCCGAGGAATGTTTTGATGGATGCCTATGAATGGGTATTACTGAATTGTATGCATGATGACCAATTACTATTCGTCAGGGAGGATGGCGTAGAAAAATCATGGTCCTTGCTCACTCCGGTGATAGAGCGCCTTGAATCCACGACCTCCCCGGATCAATTTCCTAATTATGCCTCAGGTTCATCCGGGCCCAGGGAGGCAGACATCTTGATCCAGAGGGACGGTCGGGCATGGAGACCCCTGTAATCGAAAAGTCGAATGGGAAGGTCGAGGTACTGTCGGATTTAGAAGCCCTGAGCCTCCGTGCTGCCTCGATCTTTGTGATTGCCACAAAAAGCTCGATTGCAAGAAAGAAGCGATTTGCGGTGGCGATTTCAGGAGGATCGACTCCGGGAAGATTGTATACGCTCTTGGGTTCCGAGGCCTATCGCCATCAGGTCGACTGGCAATCCGTCCATTTTTTCTGGGCGGATGAGCGCTGTGTGCCGAAGGATGATGAAGCAAGCAATTTCAGGACCGCTTTCGATCCCCTCATATCAAAGATTGCTTTGCCCGACAAAAACATTCATCGAATTAAAGGGGAGGAAGCCCCTGACAAAGCTGCCAGGGGTTACGAAGAAGAGATCGGAAGATTTTTCGGAGGATCGGAAAGGCCACGGTTTGATCTGATTATTCTTGGAATGGGAGAAGACGGGCATACGGCCTCACTCTTTCCGGGCTCGAAGTCACTCGAGGAAACGGTCAGGCTTGCTGTCCCGGTCTATTTGGAGGAGCCCGAAAAGAATAGGATCACCCTTACCCTTCCTGTCTTAAACAATGCCGATCAGATACTCTTTCTCGTCGCAGGATCTTCCAAAGCTTCTGTCCTGTCCGAGATCTTAGGAGAGAAAGAAAAAAAGAAAGGGTTTCCTGCGGGAATGATCCGTCCTGCCCACGGAAACATCACATGGTTGATTGATCATGAGGCAGCTGGGAAATTAGGAGGGTTGAGGTTTCATTAAAGATCTCAAAATTGTAATGACATGTATTAAAATCTCCCCCCTGCCTTCGCCGAAGCGGCTTCGCGCAGGCAGGTCGCCCCTCTCCATCGACAAGCTCAGGATGGGAGCAAGTCGAACCATTTGCCAAATCCCGCGGAAGGCGGGACCTTTGTAAAGCCTGCCTGCCGGTAGGCAGGGGAGGTGAGGAGGGATTTTATAAAAACAATGTTATCATTAGAAGTCGTGGGATATCTTAACACCCACTGGAAATCTGGTAAAATTGAAACACCTCATAACGTGTGTCAGGAGGAGGAACAATGAACGATTTCGAAAAACAGGTTGCGGGAATCAACGGTCAGGGATTGCACAGCGCGAGCATCGAGACATTACAGGTCAATCTCGGGCTCCTGTGCAACCAGCGGTGTACGCACTGCCACCTTGAGGCCTCTCCACAAAGAGATGAAATCATGGAATGGCCTGTGATGGAGCTGGTCCTGGAGGCGGCCAAGAGTGCCCGGTGCCAACGGGTCGATCTCACCGGCGGAGCCCCTGAGCTCAACCCCCATTTTCGCCAATTTGTAGCGGCTCTTCGTCGGGACAGCATTTCCGTGCAGGTGCGAACGAACCTGACCGTGCTCTTTGAACCGGCTATGGAAAGCATGCCGGAATTCCTCAGGAAGCACCGGGTTCGGGTCGTGGCATCCATGCCATGTTATCTGGAAGAGAATGTTCGTGCCCAACGCGGCGTGGGGACCTATGAGAAAAGCGTTGCAGCGATCAAAATACTTAATGGTTTTGGGTATGGTTCTGACCCGGAATTGCCCCTCAACCTCGTGTACAATCCTGGGGGACCGTTTCTGCCACCCGCACAGTCGGCGCTTGAGGAAGACTACAGGCGCGAACTGGGTCAGCGCTTCGGCATCGTTTTTAATCACCTTCTCACCATCGCGAATATGCCTCTGGGGCGGTTTCGAAATGAGCTGGACCGGCAGGGCCAACGGGAGACCTATCTGCGACTGTTCCGAGATTCATTCAATCTTGAAACTGTGTCCGGGTTAATGTGCCGCAACCAGTTGAGCGTAGGGTGGGACGGGACCCTCTATGACTGCGATTTCAACGTGGCCCTTGGCCTTCCCGTGAACCACGGGGCTCCTGATCATATCAAAAACTTTAAAGCGGAAGACTTGACGATGCGGCGAATTGTCACCGGAGATCACTGCTTTGGATGCACCGCCGGATCAGGGTCCTCCTGCGGCGGAGCACTGGTATCTTTCTCCTCCCCTCGGTAACGAGCCGTGTCAACCCGAGGAGGAGGAGGAAGACCGTTGTGTTCCTCCCCCTTCAAGGGGGAGGCTAGGAAGGGGATGGGGATGTTGAACTCGTTTCAGCATCTCATTTGACGCGTTTGTATTACTCCCGGGAGGTAACCATGTCTCAGATCCCGCAAGTTTTACCTCATGACGTTCACAATGAGGCTTTGGTTTCCAATGTCCACCCAAAGGATTGGGAAAATCCTGAGCCTGCCTCTCGTTACAACCTGGTGGTGATCGGAGCAGGGACGGCGGGGTTAGTAACCGCAGCCGGCGCCGCAGGACTTGGGGCAAAGGTTGCCCTCGTGGAGCGGCACCTTCTCGGAGGCGATTGTCTTAATGTGGGATGCGTCCCCTCGAAATGCATTATTCGCTCCTCACGAATGGCGGCGGAGATTCGTGAGGCCGACCAATTTGGCATCCGGGTTCCGGAGGGTATGGGGATCGATTTTCCTTCCGTGATGGAGCGCATGAGAAGGCTTCGGGCCCAAATCAGCGCTCATGATTCGGCCAGACGGTTTAAAGATCTGGGGGTCGATGTCTTCCTGGGAGAGGGACGATTCACAGGTCCTGATACGGTAGAGGTCGGAGGGAAGATTTTAAGATTCAAGAAGGCAGTCATCGCGACAGGCACGAGGCCCGTACACCCTGCCATTGACGGTATAGCCCAAGTTGGTTTTCTCACGAACGAAACCGTATTCTCCCTGACGGAGCAGACCGCGGCGAATGGCGGTCATTGGGGGAGGGCCTATTGGATGTGAACTGGCTCAGGCGTTTCGGCGGCTGGGTTCTGAGGTGATTCTCTTTCACAATGCTTCCCATATCCTAAACCGCGAGGACAGCGATGCGGCAGAAATTCTCCAGAAATCCTTCATTCGCGATGGGATCCGATTGGTCCTTAACTGTAAGACCAAACGGGTTGAAAAGAAGAATGGGAACAAGGTCATCCATATCGACTGCGGGGGAAAAGAGGACGAGATCGCAGTGGACGAAATCCTGGCGGGGGCGGGCCGGGCTCCGAATGTGGAGGGCCTGAACCTGGAGGCCGTGGGCGTGAAATACGATAAGAGGGAGGGAGTAGAAGCGAATGAATATTTGCAGACGACGAATCCGAGGATCTATGCTGCCGGCGATATCTGCCTGAAGTACAAGTTCACCCACACCGCCGACGCCACTGCCCGGATGGTCATCCAGAATGCCTTGTTTCTGGGCCGCAAGAAACAGAGCGCCTTGACGATTCCATGGTGTACTTACACGGATCCGGAGATTGCCCATGTCGGGATGTATGAGGCAGATGCGCAGGAGAAGGGAATCGCTGTTGACACCTTCATTAGGCCGCTGAATGACGTCGATCGTGCCATCGCCGATGGAGAGGAAGAAGGTTTTGTCAAGATCCACGTCAGGAAAGGGACGGATAAGATTCTCGGGGCAACGATCGTCGCCCGTCACGCCGGAGAGATGCTGAGTGAGATCACTCTGGCGATCGTGGGCGAGATTGGACTGGGAACACTGTCGAACGTGATCCATCCCTATCCCACCCAGGCCGAAGCCATCAAACAGGCAGCCGATGCCTATAACCGCACCCGATTGACTCCTTTCATTAAAGGACTCTTCACCCGGTGGTTGGCCTGGACGAGATAACCAAGTTCTACTCAGACAAATGAGTCATCTAACCCCACCCCCGCCCCATGCACCACGTGGGATGCATGGCTGGTCCTGAACCTTACATGGTTCAGGGCTCCCTCCCCCTGAAGGGGAGGGAAATTGGTATGCTCCTCCCCCTTCAAGGGGGAGGGTAGGAGGGGGATAGGGTAACTGTTGGAGTAGTATCAAAGTTACCATATCATAAGAATAGATGTCTCATTAAAATCTCCGCGTTTCATAAATTTGGCAAAGAGGAGCCGTTCGACGGAGAGTTCACGGCCATGAGCTTGTCGAGGGGTTAGGGGAGATTTTCGGAAGAATATGTCTAATGAATTGAAAACCATTCCTTCAAGACCCACCAAGAGTCGAATGGGAGCAATAATAAAAGCTCTCGTGTTTGTCGTCTTCATCGTCGCAGCCATTTACGTCATCCGGTTCACACCGGTCAAAGATTTTCTCACCCGGGAGGCATTGAGTCATCGCCTAGAGTCTGCAGGCATGTGGGCCCCCCTATTTTTCATACTTGTCTATGCCGTCGGGGTGTGTTTTTTTGTCCCTGGGACTTTGCTCACTGCCCTTGGGGCGGCTATCTTCGGCGCTTATTGGGGATTTTTGTACGTCTGGATCGGGGCGATGATCGGGGCGAGTGCTTCTTTCTGGATCGGGCGAACCCTGGGCAGGGAGTTTGCGGCTTCCCTCATCGGAGACCGGCTCAAAAAGTATGATGACGCCATTGAGCGAAATGGGTTTGCGACGGTGCTCTATTTACGCCTGATCTATTTTCCCTTCACCATCATGGACTTTGGAATGGGGATTACGAAGGTGCGGTTCTGGGATTATTTTGCGGGAACCGGATTGGGCATCCTTGTCGGAACGTTCATTTTTACCTTTTTCATCGGCACACTGAAGGAGGTTTGGGCCAGCGGTCAATGGGGTCAATTACTTTCCTTCAAGCTGTTCTTCTCTGTGGGTCTCTTTGTCTTTTCCTTTTTCATCCCAAAGATCATCAAAAAACTGAAGAAAGAAAATGAGCGGGGCTAGCTGGATGCTGGGAAGTCATCTTTTTCAGGTTGCTCAAAAATGGCCCTGCCTACGCCGAGGCTTCGGCAGGCAGGCAGATGCAAGTTGAGTCTGCGAAATCCCGTTTACGGGGGCACCCGAATTCTTTTGTAGGGAACGCATATATGCGTTCCCTAAGGTGATGTACGCCGCAACGACGAAGGGTGAGGGTAACGCCGCAGATGCCTGCCTGCCGGTAGGCAGGGGCGTTTTCCAGCAACCTGTTAAATTCCTTTGGAGAATGGCTGTGCATATCCCGTCAATTCTGCATACCCCAACCCGTTGATCGGACTGCCCTGATATTTTCCTTCGACCTTTACACTTCCTTCCCAATAGGTCACCCGTGTGGATTCCTTGGTGATCAACTCCTGATCCTTGACCGTAGGCGAGAGGGTCAATTCAATTTGACGGGCCGGGACCGTTATCTTCCATTTAGAGGGATAGAGCGCTCCGCTCTTTGAACTTTTCCATCGGTCAAGGACTTCGATCTGAAATTCTTTCTCAGGGAGATGCTGATGGTTTCCGTCAGGAAATATGATGGTTCCACTCGAATAGGGATCGATTTTTCCGTCTCTATGCCGAATCTGATAAAACATTAACTCTATGCCATTATCCAACTGAATACTGAACCAATCCCACCCCAGCTGATATTCCCGGAGTTGAGCGGAGCCGAATTCATGGTCCATCCAGCTGATTCCTTGAACAGGGACTTCCTTATTCTGTAAGAAGATCTTTCCTTCCGTTTTCAGGCGAGGGATGGAATAGTAATGCGAGGCAAATCCTTCTCCTTCGCCCTTCTGGCTAACCCCGTTTTGCCCATGGATCACCGGATTTTTGTCCGGTGTCAGCATCAGCTCCAGCCCAAACCTTTTATCTCCGGCCTTGAGGGAGTGGTTTTGCATTGAAGGACCTTTCTCTTCGACAGACCAGTCCTCGATCCAGATTCGGAAGGTCTTTTCACCTGTCTTGTAAGGGGAAGCCCCTGCCTCGCCCAGGCTTCCACGACTGATCTTTTCAAGATATTCAAACTTTCCTCTGGATTCATCCGTGATCGCAAGATGAGCGAAATAGAGGTCGCGAATGGACCACTTCGATTTTTGTTGTTTTTTCTCCCTGTTCAAGCCCGTTCTAAAAAAGGTGAGTTGATAGCCGAAGGATCTTTTTTCTTGAGTTTGAGATTGGAGATGCCCGGAATAATACCACCATTCCGTCTTAAATTCAGGATGAGAAAAATGGTCTTGGGGAAAAGAAAAGACCTTTCCGGGAAGCGCCCGTTTGAAGTTTTGGCCTACGAGCGGAGAAGCAAATAAAGCAAGGCTCAGAAAAATTACAAAGCAGGCAGTCATTGCGAGCCAAAGCCGAAACAATCTCATCCTCGATCCCCTCGCCCTCCCTTTGCACCTCTTCTCCCTCTCCCCTCGGTTTCGAGTCGCAACGACTGGTGGGAGAGGGTGGGGGTGAGGGGGAAAATTTGCCGAGAGAGTATTGGAACTACCCGTAACCATAAAAGGGCACATTTTTTGCACAAAAAAGACAGCGCAGAACCAGAAAGTCTTGGAACTCGGGATGAATTGGATTTTTCACCTAAAGATCTCAAGTTTTCCAAAAAATCCAATATCATACGAAGTTTGTCTTTCATAGGATTATATGCAAAATGCCAAATAGAATCAACCCATTTGACTTCCGGTCTGTAGCCCGGGGTATGCCCCTCGGCCTGAGCTCGGGTCGAAGGTTCAGGGTTGATACTGAGCGGCGGTTTTTACCGCGATTTAGGATTCGGAGTTTGGCGCAATCGAGCCTATCAACAATTATGTACAATTTTAGATACAGAAGCGCCAAAAACTGGTAAAAAGCCAGAACTAGGAGACCCGATTCCAAACAAATACGAATTTCGTCTATTAATTATTCGCCCCGGAAGACATGAATAGATACGAGAGAACTTTCCTTTTATAGATTTAGGGGACGTTGGTTCTAAAACAACTTGACAGGTAGCGCGGAAGTATGTAAGGTGGTTTTATGCCGAGACAACCAAGACTGGATGCTCCTGGAGCGTTGCATCATATCATAGGCCGAGGCATCGACCGGACAAGCATATTCCGCACAGATCAAGACCGGGAGGATTTCGTTAATAGGCTGGCAGAATTGTCGATGGCCGGGGAGCTAATCGTGTATGCTTGGTCCCTGATGGCCAACCACTTTCATTTATTGCTTCGGACAGGTCGGCAGTCTATTTCGAAGAGCATGAGGAAACTTCTTACGGGATACGTCGTGAACTTTAACCTGCGGCACAAGAGATATGGTCATCTCTTTCAGAACAGGTACAAGTCGATCATATGTGAAGACGATCCCTATCTGCTGGAATTGACGAGATACATTCATTTGAATCCGTTAAGAGCAAGGATAGTTAATAGCTTGGAAGCCGTGAGAGACTATCGTTGGACAGGTCATGCTGCGATCCTTGGGAGGGTGAGGCAGGAGTGGCAGGATATTGAGGCAATTAGGGCCTATTTCGGTAAGGGGCGTCGGGCAGTTAAGAGATATGAGGAGTATGTGAGAGAAGGGGTATCCCTTGGGAGGAGGCCAGAATTAGTGGGCGGTGGACTGATACGTAGTTTAGGGGGATGGTCACAGGTGCTGTCGTTGAGGAGGAAAGGAATCAAGGTTGCATCAGACGAAAGGATCTTAGGGAGGGATGAATTCATACAAGAGCTTATGTCCGAAGCTGAGGAGAGAGAAAAGGAGAGTTTGAGACTGAGTCGTGAGGTTCCAGGACTACCAACGTTGGCGAAGAGAATCATAAAGGGGACAGCGGTAGAGGAATCGGAGTTACGTTCGGGGACGCGAAAGAGAGAGGTAGCGAGAGCAAGGAGGCTGTTTTGTCAGTTGGCGATAGGGAAGATGGGGTATCCCGGTGCAGAAGTTGCCCGTTTTCTTGGGGTGACGACTTCTTCGGTTAATCGGTTGGCCGTTTCCAAGGAAGTGGTCGATTTAAAGAAATATCTTAAGTTGTTTTAGAACCAACGTCCCCTCTGTTTACTAACGCCAAATCTTCATTCATCTCTAAAAGCGGACTGATCCGATCCTCCCTGAGTGCCTTCACATCATTCACATTCACTCTTCTCCCCAGGTTACGGCTCAGAATATTCTGCAAACTATTGATCAGAGATGTCCTTAGCCTCACCAAGTGCCCCCGTTTCCTTAGAAGATCTCTTACCGGTCTCTCTTCCCTCGGATAAATGTAACCCTCTGGCAAAATCCCTAACCGCAGCATCTCCGCCAACCAAAACGCATCGTGTTTATCATCCGAATGCTTTAACCCGGAATATTGTTGAATCGCTGACGGATTGGCCAGGTGGACCTGATACCCGTTCTCCATCAGCCCATCCACCATCCAGTACCAGTTATATGTCGATTCCACCGCAATCCCCACGAGCTTCTCCTGAAACGGCTTCAGTGTCTCTCGAACCAATCCAATATCATTCGATAACCTCTTCTTAAAAACCCTCTTTCCCTCTCCATCGATGATCCCAATAAAATTGTTGTTGCCATGAAGATCACATCCCGCATATAATCCCTTCATAAGGCACCTCCTTGGGTTAAGATTCGGCTCTTTGCCCAAGCATACCACACTCCGTGGTATGTTCAGATGGTGCCTTTTATATGATTATCAGGTCTTGAAATATAGCGTGCCCAGCGAAGAGTAGCGCAATCTATCGGGTGGAAGTCCCGTCGTGGTAAAAGCCAGAGCCACGCAGCTTGGATGGCAGGATGGTTATGCACTTCAAAGATAAATTGGTTGAACTTAATAGTGGAGAAATGATCGTCATCCCTAAGGGAGTGGAACATAAACCCACATCCAGAGAGGGTTATAAAGCTCTTCTCATAGAGCCGGAGGGTGTCGCTAATACTGGCGACGTTAAGAGCGAGATGACTATAAAGAAAATAGAATGGATATAGAACCCCATAACTTGCTGCAGTAAGTAATTCCCATCCCACTCATCTCCAGGCACGCCCCGCACGAACGTCCCACTAATCGGCGAACGTCCCGCTGACCGAATGATCCCATCTCGGGGAGACACCATTGGCACCCTATTGGGTCTCGAGCCACTTCATGGCTTCATCAGGGTCGCTAAACATCTTTACTGTAACGCCGGTATCAGCATATTCTTTAATGATTCGTTTCATAACCATTTGTCCTATAATTTTCTCTGGGAGAACAAGAGCCCAATATTTCCACCCTGCCTTAATGACACGAGGCCTCCAAACGGTCGCAGTCCATTCCATGTCCTCCTTACCGATTACGGTATTTTTTCTGTCATCGGATAACCATTTTCGAGCCCCATTTTTCTCAAGTATCGTAGCTCCTTCACTTAATCCGTCCTGCAAATCCTTCCCACATGTAAATTTATGAAATTGATGGTGGACGATCTTCTTATCATGATGATACCATATAGTGATAAATTCGTTGTCAAGAACAACTTCTTTTTCCATAATTCAAGCTCCTTTCAAAAGATTGGCCGGCAAGTGTCGCGCAAGCCCCGCTTCCAGGGGGGAAGGGTATAATTGAAAAGATATTTCCTTTGCTCGCATTCCTCTCGCCACTGGTGGAATGTGGAGTCACCCATTGGCGCCTGTTAAGAGGTGGCGGGGTCGGCCCCTCGAAATTGGTCCGGGGCCGCGTTAAAGCCTTTTCTTTATCGTATCATAAACCTTTTTTCTATGAATGATACCGAGTATCCAAACCTCTTCATCCACAATTCTAAAGACTACGCGATAATCCCCAACTCTCAACTTCCAATAGCCACGGAGTGTTTTTCGCAATGGTTCACCGTATTGATGAGGCGCTGTCGTCAGCCGGTTTTCAACAGCGTTCTTAATGCGAGTTCGGAGCCTTGCGTCAAGAAGGGGAATATCCACGGTTTTCACATCAGGATGGTATCTGAGTTCGAATGGCACAGTTACCAAACCTCATGATGCTTCAGTGCCTTTGTTCTTGCGAATGTCCGTTCTCTTTTCTCCGCGAATGCCGAAAGCGCTCTATCCTCCTCGATGTCCAGCGCCTCTTTCACGAGGTCCCGTACTTTTAACGAGAGGGAAACACCATCTCTGCTCGCCAGTTGCTCGATGGTATGGTAAAGAGGCTTCTCCAGAACGACGTTGATCCGTGGGTTCTTTGCGGGCATAATTCTTACCTCCAAAGCTAATGTAACACTTTTGACACACTAGCGTCAACCAAATGTTTCCCTGACCCGTCCCCTCGATTCGATGGTTGACGCCTGCCCCGTCCGTTGCTATCTTTAAATAGAGGATTTCAGTGATCCTTTTCGCATCTGAGCGAATTTGCACAAAAAAGAGACTCTCGAAAAGCGAGGTTTTTCAATGGCAGGATCAACCATCTGGAAAGGGACCATCCACTTCGGGGATACGGATTTGGCCGTAAAGCTTCATACTGCGGTGAGGGAAGAACGGATTCAGTTTCACCTCCTCCACAAGCACGACAAGGTGAGACTGCGTCAGCAGATGGTCTGTGCGTACGAGAAACAGCCGGTGCCGGCGGAAGAACAGTCCAAAGGGTTTGAAGTGGAGGAAGGAAGGTATATTATCGTAGATCCGGAGGAACTCGAACAAACCGCTTCCGAAAGCAGCCGGATGATCGAGGTTCATGAATTCGTCAAAACGGAGCAAATTGACCCCTTTTTCCTAGGACGCGTCTATTCTCTGGAGCCGGATAATCCGGAAATTCATGGAAAGGGATACAACGCGCTTGTCGGAGCTTTGAAAGAGATGGATGTGGAAGGCATCTGCACCTGGACCATGAGAAAGCGGTCCTATCTCGGGGCCCTGCAGGCACGCGGGAAGGTTCTTCGTTTGAATACGCTGCGGTATGCCGACGAGGTGATTCCGGTAGAATCTCTCCAACTGCAGGACGTTCCGGTGTCGGAAAAGGAGCTGAAAATCGGGAGCGATTTAATCAAGCAGTTGACGGCTCCTTTTGAGCCGGGGAAGTTTGAAAATGAACATGAGAAGAAGTTGCAGGATATGATCGCGAAAAAAGCCCGCGGGGAGAAGATGGCGGTCCTGGCCCCTAGAGCGCTTGAAACCCACGAAATCAGACCAGTTGCTTCAGGTTCTCGAAGCGAGTCTGAAGAAAGCCGCCTGACGGGAAGCATGAGAGGGCAGGGACAACCCATCCCCACCCCAGCCCTCCCCTTGAAAGGGAGGGGGAAGTTATATTTCTCGTCCTTGAAAGGAGGGTGAAATTATACTTCTCCCCCTTCAAGGGGGAGATTAGAGGGGGATGGGGTTTCGGAGGAATGAGATGGCTGTGCAGGGAATATGGAGTGGAACGATCAGTTTCAGCCTGGTGGCGATCCCGGTACGGTTGGTGACCGCCGTTGAGCCAGGCCGGGTCTCATTTCACCTGCTCCACAATAAGGATTATTCTCCCCTCACAAGAAGAATGGTTTGTCCGAAAGAAGGAACGACTGTCCCGCGGGATGAGATCATAAGGGGATATGAGATCGCGCCCGACCAATACGTCCTGATAACGGACGAGGAACTGGAATCCGTCTCGCCGGAGCGGAGCCGCACGATCGAGATCGTCGAGTTCATCGATCTGAAGGAAGTGGACCCGATCTATTATGATCACCCCTATTATCTCGTTCCTTCGAAAGGGGGCGAAAAAGCGTATCGGCTGCTGGTCGAGGTGTTGCGCCGGACAAACAAGGCAGGGCTCGCAAAATTCGTCCTGGCTGAACGTGAGTATCTGGTGGCTGTTATACCCAGGGACGAAGCGCTGGCCCTCATCACGCTCCATTACAGCGATGAAACCCTGCCCGATGAAGGCCTTTCACCAAAGAAAGGGAAGAACGGGGCCGAGGAGGAAAACCGGATGAAGAAAAGCGTGAAGCAGATGATCAAAGATTTTCATCCGGAAAAATACGCGAACGAGCGCCGGAAAAGGATTATGGGGCTCTTGGAGGCGAAGGCGAAAGAAAAACCCCCGGTGGAGGCTCCTGCGGTAGAGGAGAAGGAGGGGGAAGGTCCGGCCGATCTGGTGGCTGCGCTGGAGGAGAGTATGCGGAAAATGAAAGCCAGTTAGAGACCCTGCTTTCTAGCGATCTAAGATTGTCGCTTTGTTCCGCTTACCTACTAATGAAGTAAAAACAATCGCCGCGGCTTTTTCTAACGGGGCAAGGAGAAACGGTGAGCCGTACATTCGTCAAGATGGCCGGGAGGAGACTCTCTTTATCTAACCTCGAAAAGGACCTTTACGCTTCCTACGGTTTCACAAAGGCCCACATCTTGGAATACTACCGCCGGATCGCACCGTTCATGCTCCCTCATTTGAGAGACCGGGCATTGACCTTGAAGCGTTATCCGGAAGGGGTGGAAAAGGATTTCTTTTTCGAGAAGCGTTGTCCTTCTCACCGTCCGGCCTGGGTGAAAACAGCAGAGATCCCGCAGGAGGACGGAGAGCGGATGACGGTCTGCCTGGTCAACGATCTGGATACACTGATATGGGCGGAGAACCTTGCGTCCATTGAACTCCATGTGCCGCAAGCCAGGGCCGCTTCTCCCGAGATGGCCGATTCGATGGTCTTTGACCTGGATCCCGGCGATCCAGCAGGCATCCTGGAGTGTGCCCGGGTGGCGCTGATCCTTCGGGAACTGCTCTCCCGGATGGGGCTTGCGAGCTATGTCAAGACTTCAGGGAAAAAAGGGCTCCATGTCTATGTTCCCTTGAACCGGAAAGGAACCACCTTCGAGGATACCAAGACGTTTTCAAAGGCTGTTGCAGAAATCATGCAGAAGCATTATCCGGATCTGGTGACTGCGAAAATGACAAAGGAAAACCGGAGCGGAAAGGTTTTTATCAACTGGTCTCAAAACGACGCATCGAAGACGATGATCTGCGTTTACTCTCTGCGCGCCCGGGAGAAACCATTCGTCTCGTTTCCGCTCGAATGGAAGGAAATCGACCCTCTGGCCGGGCGTGGCGATCCGGAAAGGCTGCAAGTCATACATTCAGAGGCGGTGAAAAGAGTTGAAAAAAAAGGTGACCTTTTTCGAGAGGTGCTCGTGAAAGAGCAGAAGCTTCCTCATTTATAGCTTCCCCTTAACCCCCCTCTTTCCCCCCTTAAATTAAGGGGGGATGAGGTGGTTTGCGTTAAATTAAGGGGGGAGGAGGGTGGGTTCCCTAAATCCCTAAATTAAGAGGGATGAAGAGGGGTTACCCCTCCCCTTAGAGTAAGGGGAGGTCCGGAGGGGTTACGAGGACTGTTATGGGATTAAAAGATTACGCAGCTAAACGGGAATTCGAGAAAACACCCGAGCCGAAACCGGGCCTTCGACAGAAGGGAGACCGTCTCGTTTTTGTCGTTCAAAAGCACGCGGCACGGGCCCTTCATTATGATCTCAGGCTGGAGCTGGAAGGGGTGCTGAAGAGCTGGGCCGTGCCGAGGGGGCCCTCGCTGAATCCTTCCTTGAAAAGGCTGGCGGTTCTGGTTGAAGACCACCCGCTGGATTACAAGGATTTTGAAGGTGTTATTCCGGAGGGCAGTTACGGCGCAGGAAGCGTGATCATCTGGGACAGGGGTTTTTATCGTCACCCTTCCACCCGAGATGAGAACGAAAGTGAGAAACTTCTCCTGGACGGGTTCAGAAAAGGGGATTTGAAGTTCGTCCTTGAAGGGGAAAAGCTTCACGGTGAATTCGCGCTGGTAAGAATGAGAAAAGACGAGAAATCGTGGCTTCTCCTGAAGAAAAAAGACCGATATGCGGCCCAGGGGGAGATTCTCAAGGAGAGCCGTTCCGTCGTGTCCCAGAAGACCCTGGAGGAGATGCTCGAGACCGACACTCAGAAGTCGTTCAGGCAAAAGAAACGAAACCAGATCCGCCTTCACGAAGCGGTGGAAAGCGAAGACCTGGAGGATGCGCCGGTCAAACCGATGCCGCACGGTATAGAACCGATGCTCGCGACGCCAGTCACGAAACCATTTGATCATCCGGACTGGATCTTTGAGGTGAAATGGGACGGGTATCGGACCGTTGCCGAAATCAGGGACGGGAGCGTTTCGCTTTATTCCCGGAACGGGATCTCGTTCGACAAAAAGTACTCTCCTATTGCGGAGTCGCTTCGAAAATTCGGATTTGACGCTGTTCTGGACGGCGAAATTGTTGTCGTGGATGACCAGGGACGCCCTGATTTCCAGGCGCTGCAGCATTACCAGGACTCCGGGGGCGGTCATTTGCTCTACTACGTTTTCGATCTCCTCTACTTTCGTGGACATGATCTGACGGACCTACCCTTGGTCAGGCGAAAGGAACTGCTGAAAAAAATTCTTCCGTCCGCCCCCAAAATACGATTCAGCGATCACGTATGGAAAGAAGGCGTTTTGTTTTATGCCGTTGCTAAAGAAAAGGGACTGGAAGGGATTGTGGCCAAACATTCTCAAAGTGCGTACGAGACGAGCAGAAGGAGCCGGCAGTGGCTGAAGGTGAAGACGCGGCTCACGCAGGAGGGCGTCGTCGCGGGATTTACAGAACCGGGAGGCAGCAGAAAATATTTTGGCGCCCTTGTCCTGGGCGTATTCGAAGGGGACGAATTGATTTACATCGGCCATCTGGGAGGCGGATTCACGGCGAACAATCTCAGGGAGATTCGCGAAAAATTGGAGCCCCTGATCCAAAAAGAATGTCCCTTCACTTTGAAGCCAGAGACCAATACCCCGGTCACCTGGGTGAAGCCGCAGCTGGTCTGCGAGGTGGCTTTATCCGGCTGGACTGGAGATGGCGTGATGAGGCAGCCCGTTTTCTTACGGCTCCGGGAGGATAAAACCACCCGCGAGGTGATGCGCGAAATGCCCTTGAGGAGCGGTGGTGGAGGACAGTAAAATGATGAAAATCTATGTCGGCACAAGCGGGTATGCGTACAAAGAATGGAGAGGAAAATTCTACCCTGAAAAGATCTCGCCCAAGGAAATGCTTCGCTTCTATTCGGAACGACTCGCCGCGGTCGAGATCAATAATACCTTCTATCGCATGCCCAAAGAGAGCGTGCTCGTATCCTGGGGAGAACAGGTTCCGGGAGGTTTCGTCTTCGCGCTCAAAGCGCCCCAGGTCATAACGCATCTGAAGCGGTTGAGAGATGTGTCCGAGGAGACCGACTACCTCTTCAGGACACTGTCGGTTCTGGACAGGAAGCTTGGGCCGGTCCTCTTTCAGTTTCCCAAGAGTTTTCGTGCAGACCGGTCCGCGCTGGAAGATTTTCTCGCACTGATTCCCCGCGATATGGCCTCGGCGTTCGAATTCCGCAGCCCATCCTGGCTCAATGACGACATTCTGGACCTCCTTCGTAAAAAGGGAGCCAGCCTGTGCACCGCCGATTCGGATGAGAATCCGGTACATGAGATCATTCCTACGGCATCATGGGGATATCTGCGCCTGCGCCGTCCCGACTACACGGATGCCGATCTGTCGCAATGGATGGAAAGAATCCTTTCGCAAAAATGGGAGAGGGCCTTCGTGTTTTTTAAGCATGAAGACGAGGCGGGGGGGGCCGAGATGGCGATGCGTTTTCAAGAGCTTATCGATTCAAGGATGAAGAAAATCGACCCATTCGATTCCCCCGTCCGAAGCCCGGGGTATGCTCAGGGTTGATACTGAGCGGCGCTTTTTACCCCAATCCAAAATCGGGGTTTGGCGCTGTCGAACGTATCGAAACAGGAAGAATAAGGAAAGCCGCTTAGAGAACAAGTTCTGTCCCCTGGGGGACCGTTACTTAAGTCTTCTCGGAAGATATCGCAGAAAAATCCGGCGTCCGGCGAATCTATCCCGGGAATTTTCTTTCCTTTAGAATCTCCCGGTGCAATTCGTTAAAGTTCTTCGGGGGAATAGCATTCGACTTCCTGACCAGCTTCACCGCTGAGGCAGGGCAGGGCACGGCGCAGACTCCACAACCGATGCACCAGTCTTTATCAATCACGGGGAAATCCCCTTCCATCCTGATGACCTGAACAGGACAGATCTCCACGCAAGCTCCGCAACCCGTACATCGCTCCTTATCTGTTTCTCTGAGGAAGTAGGTCGCCATCAGGACATCCCTTGGAATTTTCTTTCTTCTGATCGTCCCGACGGACCAGCAACAGCAGCCGCAGCAGTTGCAGGTGTGTTTGACTCCTTCCCTGGCATTGTCCACGAGATGAACCAGGCCTGCTTGTTCAGATTTTCTAATGACCTCAAGGGCCTCTTTTTTCGTAATCTCTCTCCCGATGTCCTTCTCGATCAGATATTCTGCAAGGTCATCGTATTTGATACAGTTCTCAAGAGAATGATCGCATCTCTTCTTTCCAATCAGATGGGCGGTTGCCCGGCACGGACAATGGACCAGCGCAATCATGTTAACCTTCTCGATGACCCGCTCCATCATCTCAAAAGGGAATACAGCGTGACTGTCCGGCTCAAAAGACGGAGTGGCAGGGATATAACGAAAAGGCTTTGTTTTGGCGTTCCCGTAGGCCTCTTTCAATTGCTCTTTCCCGGAATATTTGGCAACCAGCTCCGCCATCTTTTTTGCATTCGGAGTATTGACCCCTCTCCAGAAAAAGGTCTGGGGGAAGCCGTACCCAAACTGTTGGAGCGCATACCCCATACTCCCGTCCTTCATCTTTTTAGAGAACAGAAGTCCTCGTTGGGCTAAGTTTGATAGGATCGATTTCAGCTCTTCCATTGAAATGTTTTGAGGAGGGGCAATTTTTGCAACCGGGACAGGGTCAAGAGGGATAACTTTAGTGGGTATGGCTAAGGCCACTTCCGCTTCCAAAGGGGTGAAGTTTACTTTGAGGATCTCCAGAAGCTCTTCTTTCTCCGGATACCCCATGCCCAAAGAAGACAGGTGCCTCGCCAATCGCTTGTAAATTTCATCGGCCATACAGCCTCCGTAGAACCTGGGATGATGGAGTATTGGAGTACTGGAGTAATGGAAAAAGCAACCTCCAGATTCGAATAAGAAATAACATTGTTTTAGTCATTACTCCATCCATAGAACCTGGAGTATTGGAGTAATGGAGTGCCTGAGGAACTAAACAGAAAATAACATTGTTTTTATTCATTACCCCATCACTCCACCACTCCATTATTCCATTTTTAACTTATCTTCATTCCATCCTCAACGATTCCACCATGTTCATTCTGGCAGCCCGCCGGGACGGGATGAGCCCGGCACCGATCGACGTGACCATAACCACCAGCCAGGACTCGATCAAACTCCAGATGGGAACGGAGAACTGGATGGTCCATCCAAAGGACTGTTTGTTAATGACATAAACGAGAAGGACGGAAAGGAGAAACCCGCAGACGAGGCCGAAAATATGGCTGAAAAAGCCAATCATCCCTGCTTCGATCAGCGTGGTTTTCTCGATCTGTCTGCGGAAGGCACCCACTGCCCGGATGATCCCGATATCCCGCTGCCTTTCGATGATCAGCGCATTCAAGGAGTTAATAATTCCAAGAATGGCCACGATCATAGCGATAAATTCCAGCGCATAGGTAATCGCAAAGGTCTGGTCAAAGATCTTCAGAACCTCTTTCCGCAACTCCCGGTGGGAAACCACAAAGAGACGATAAGGTTTGGAGTATCTTTCCCGGATCATCTCCTTGAAGGCCTCCTGGGAGACCCCTTCTTGGAGATAGATTCCGGCGCTGTGAAGCGTCTCATCGTTCCACAGCGATTGAAAGATTTTTTTCTCCAGCAGGATCATTCCCCAATCTGAAGAATAATCGTAGAAGACTCCGGAGATCAGAAACTCTTTTTCCCCTTGGGGGGTGTTGACCTTTATCCGGTCTCCGGCCTTCACGTGATGCCTGAGTGAGAAACTCTCGGTGACGAGAATGGCCCGGCCGGCGGCAAACTGCCGGAGAATGGCCCGAGGATTCCCTTGTGTGAAGCGGATCACCTTCAAGTTGAGAAATACCTCTCCATCGACAGATGCGATCAGGGCGGGCTGGCCTTGATATTCGACTTCCAATGCCCTGAAGGGATCAACAGCCTTCACTCCGGGAAGAGAAGGCAAGGCCCTGGAGACCTCCAGGGGGAGGAGGGCGGAGTACCCTGTGATGGAGTAGGAGCCCGGGAAGATGAACACGTCCCCGTTGATCGATTGTTCCACCCAGAGATCCACCGTCTTCCGGAAGCTCAGGATCATGATCGAGATGCTGATCAGCATCGAGAGGGCGGTCATCAATGCGGCAATCGTGATCACGGTCCTGGCCATCGAATCATGGATATATCGACTCGCCAGTTTTCCTTCGGGACCAAAGAGGAAACGGAGAGCCGGAGCCATCAGACGGTTCAGGAGATGGGTGGCAGAAGGGATCAGGAAGGAGACCCCTACGACAATGAGAAGTGCAGCCATGAAGCCCAAGATGGGCCGGTGAGCGATGGGTTTCTGGAGGGCAAAAATGAGCGAAAGGATGAGAAGACCCATCCCGATGAGATTGAAACGCCCGGTACGAGTTTTTACTTTCTTTTCGAGGGTTCCCAGCGCCAGGGCCTCCGTGGGGGCGATCCCTGAGGCTTCCCTGGCGGGGCCGATCGAGGAGAGAACCGAAGCAAGCACTCCCATTCCAAAGCCTGCCATTAACACGGACGGAGAGATCAAGAGATGTTCTGCCTTGACCAGAATATAGAGAGCCGTAATCGTTCTTGAGACGAGATAAAGCATGGCCTTTGCCAACCCTATCCCGATTCCTATCCCGAACAGACTTCCCAAACATCCGATCCATGCCGCTTCACTGATGAAAAGACCGAGGACCTGGGGTCGGGTCAGACCGATGCTTCGAAGAATTCCAACCTCCCGCCTCCTCTGAATGATCGAGATGGAGATGGCGTTATAGATCAAGAACATTCCCACAATGAGAGAGATAAAGCTGAGGGCAGTCAGGTTGAGGTGAAAAGCCGAAACCATTTTTTCGATTTGACCGCTCCGGGTATCGGACCGGCGAATCTCGACTCCGGGAGGGATTACTTTTTTCAGGTCTCTCTCGATCGTGTCCGCCGCCATGGATTTGTCTACCATCAGGTCAATCCGGTCGATGAGGCCGACCTTCTCCAGGGCTTCCTGAGCGGAGGCGATGTCGATGAGGCCGAAATTTCCTTCCAGCGATTTGGCAGGCCCCTCCATCTTTAGAAGATGGGTGATGGTAAAGGGTACCTTTTTTGATCCTACGATGAGATGGATTGGCCCTCCTTTTTCAACCCGTGCCGGCTGGCCAGTTTTTCGGTGATGGCAATGGAATTTGGCGTTTTCAAAAAGAGGAGGTCCGACGCATCCGTTTCGTAGAATTGATATTCCCTGAAGGGCCGATCACTAAAGACGTCAACGCCGAGGAGATAGAGGGGTTCTCCGATGGGCTCATCGATTTTGGAGACATATTGAATGACGGGTGTGGCGGCCTTGACTCCGCGAACGCTTTTTACCTTGAGGTAGACGTCTTCAGAAAAGCCCCTCCCAAAGGAGGTAACCTGGAAATTGGCTTTCCCCGAGACATGATCGACGGAGGCGTTGAAGGATTCGATGGCCGTGTAAATGGCCGTCTGGACACTGACGAAAACAGCCACTCCCAGGGCGATTCCTATTATGGACAGGAGGGTTCTGCCTTTATGGTGACGGAGATGGCGGAGAGTGATATTCTTGAGGAGGTGAAAGAGGACCATATAGAAAAATCCGAAATACGAATATCTAAATCCGAAACAAATCCAAATTCTCAAATTTCCAATGTTCTAAACTTTTTTCAGCGATCTGTTTTAAGTTTTGAATCTTGGTCATTCGGTATTGTTTCTAATTGATCGCTAATGCGATGCTTCGCCCGGATTTCGTGCTTCGATATTCATAAAGTTGTGGTTACTCCGTCAGAAGTTTGCCGTCGCGCATTTGGATCACCCGATCGGCCGCGGACGCTCCTTCCAGGCTGTGAGTGACGAGGACAATCGTCTTTCCACGCTCGTCCCGCAATCGCGCCAGAATCTCCAAAACCTGCTTTCCCGAGGCCGAATCGAGATTCCCCGTGGGCTCATCCGCGAGGATCATTTCGGGATCGTTGATTAAGGCCCGGCAGATGGCCACCCGTTGCATCTCTCCGCCGGAGAGTTCGTGGGGATGATGATAGCGTCTGTCCGAAAGGCCGATTTCTTCAAGGAGGCGTTCCATTTGAGCCGGCGGAGGGTTGGAGCCTTCCCGCAGCAGATAGGGGAGGGCGATGTTCTCTTCGAGGTTCAGAATGGGCAGGAGGTTGAAGAATTGGAAGATGATCCCTACGCGGTCCCGCCGAAACAGAGTCAGCTTCCGGTCGTCCATCCGGGAGATGTCCTCCCCTTGGATCATCACGGAGCCTTGGTCCGGGGAATCGAGCCCTCCAAGGATATTAATCAGGGTGGACTTCCCGCACCCGCTTTTGCCTGTAATGGCTATAAATCCTCCTTTGGGGAGGTTTAAGTTGACATGGTCCAGGGCAATCACCGGGTTTTCCCCCGGGTGATAAATCTTTGTGACCTCCCTCAATTCGATGAAATGATCTTCTGCCATGATCAAGAAGAACAGAGATTAAATTCTCTCCGACCCTTTCTATATATCGGGGGGAATAATAAATTGTCAACTCATCAGCGGGATTTCGCCCGCCGTCGATCGATAAAGATGGGACCCATAACTAATTCGCATTGACGACCGATCGAGGGAGGGGTGAGTCAATCTTCAAAGCAGGCTTTCGGCACGCTGGAGAGGTCTAATCCATCGTAGAATCTTTCAATTTCGATTGAAAGTTCCTTGATCTTTCTTAATAAGGGTTCGGGAATGAGAAGAGTTGCTTGAGCCACCTCCTCTTCATAGAGGTTGTGTCTGAGATATTCGGGTTCGCTCTTGCCGAACCATATCTCTGCCTCCCACGATTTTTGATTGAAAAATTCGGTCTTGAAATGCTTCTCACTCAGCCCGAACGGGCTCCCGGGGGAGATAAAGGTCAGTACTCCGTGATTGGACGCGGGCCTGGCAGCGAGATTGGCATACATGCACATAAATTCTCCTCCGAAGGCAACCGAGCGAACTGACAGACTCCGTCCGTTGATTTTGCTTTCGACATATTCTTGAAGAAGGTAAGGGTTCGATGCAAGATTCAATTTCCAAACAGAGGAAGGCTCGTTGACGATCTGCAAATCCCTTCCTCCTCTTCCTACCCGCCGCTTCAAAATCACCTTCTGCTTTCTTCCGATGAAACGGCCAACCCCGGCCGTATCTTCCGGGTTAAAGATCATCGTCTCCGGCATGGGGGCAATGGCCTTAAGCAACTGGTATTGATTCCACTTGTCCTCCAACCTCAATCCAGGATGAAAGGTGTTCGGGAAGGGTCCCATACCGTCCATCCAGATCTTGAAAGGTTTTAGGCTGCTGATAAAGGGAAGGGAATGAAGGTAGTCTTTGAAGGTCTTTCCATAAACTTTTTGAGAAGTCGATTCGATTCGCTGGAAGATATCCGAGGGTTTCCCAAAATGGACCGCATGGGTAAGATGATATTCATGAGCCCCGCCGGGAAGGCCGACATTCACCTCCGCCAGGTAGAGCATCAACTCAGGAGTGATCAGAAAGTCAATTCCGAGATACATGCCACACAAAAAAAACAGGTCATCGATTCACCCGACCTGTTCTCTTGAGTTAAGGTCATTGCGAGGAGTAAAACGACGAAGCAATCTCATCGCTTAGCGGGTGAGATTGCCGCGCTCTCCCGCTCAGGCGGGATCGCTCGCAATGACAACCTGGACCCATTGGATGCATTTTTCCCATAGGGCAAGAGGGGCCCCCTCCCTTCCTGGGAAGGGGCCCGATGAATGACTTAACAAGATGCTTTGCATTTGCAAAGGCCGGAGAACTTCTTGGCCACCTTCTTGATGGTCATATCATTCACCTCCCTTCAGAACCCCTCTCGCAAAACATTGAAAGAGATCGGGTTGCAAAAGATTGCTTTCAACTTTGGCCCTATAGCGGCACCCCCCTCTGCACTCTTCAATCACGTCGCATTTGCAGACAAGGTCTTTTAATGAGATGCGAAGGATGCGGACCCAACAAGTTCGAAGTCCTTCTTCGATAGATCCCGTCGGTTCTTGACTAAAGAGACCACACTTACAGACGGCTCCGTTCGCCATTATAGCACAAAGGTGAGCGCCGCAAGTAGAATTTCTTGTTGAACCGTGAAATCCGCCTCCAAACCCGTAAGCAAGAAAATGGCCGGCTTCAGAAGGAGACACGTGAAGGTCCTGGTTTTCTTTCAGTCTTCCCTCAACACAGGGAACATCCACATTCCATTCCTCAATTCGTTTTGATTGAAGAAGGGAGGCCAGCCGGTCGAACTCCGACAGATTTCGCCGGTGAATCATCGTCGCCACGGAAACCCGTATGTTGGCTTCTTGCAGATGGTTAACGGCGGTGATGGCTTTTTCGAAGGTTCCTCTTCCTCGCAGCGAATCGTGACCTTCTTTCATACCATCGAGACTGATCTGGACCTCATGAACACGGAGCTTTTTGGCGACTTCTCTGGAGATCAATGTGCCGTTGGAGAGGAGAACCGATCGAAATGGATAGTCTCGAAGAATCTCGTTTAATTGCCAAAAATGAGGGTGAAGCAAAGGCTCCCCTCCGGACAGAAGGAGTCTCAGCCCTTGGATCTCTTCAAATTGGTCCAATACTTTTTCGATCTGTTTCCTTGAGAGATCCTGATGAGAACCTTCCCCGATGTAACAGTGGCGGCACCGGAGGTTACACCGGTTGGTGATCTGGAGCTCAAGATACCGTAAGGAAGGAGCCGGGGAAGGATTCGAAACGATCTTTCTTTGGGAAGGGGCTTCCGAGAAGGCGATTAAGTTTTCGTCGAGGCAAAATCGGATGAATTCTTCATCTTCCTGCCGTACAGGAGGACTTTCACCCCGGCAGATGCGGAGAAGAAATTGATACCCATCCTCGTTCAGTTCATAAAGTTCGTCTTTTTCGATATCGTAGAGGTAGCGTTCTTCGAGATTTTTAAGAACAGCGTGAGGGGAAAGGGTGATGACCCTATTCTCGAAGGGCATCGGAGATCTCCTCGGAGGTGAGGATCTTCTTTTCTAAAAGCCGCTTGAGAATTTTGTAGGCGCCGCATTCCAGGTCCTTGTCGGACTCTTTATAAAAATCGCAATGCTTACAGATCAATTCGGTCAAAGACTCTTTATCTAATTTCACGAGATTTCCTTTCGCCAAAATAGTAATCTAAAATGTGCGAGGATTCAACTTGTTTCAGTTTTCCTTCCCTTTGCTCCGAGGTTTGACCTTCAAAAAAAGACTTGACAAGGTGTATCTGATTTATTATATTGATCAGTAAAATCTGATTTATTTGAACATTTAAAATTAATGGAAAATCATTCAGGAGGCGAGAAAAATGGTCAAAAAACCTGAAAAAGGAGCCTGCGCCGAACCTGCCTGCGGGAAAGTGAGTTGTTGCAGGGTGGATGCACTGATCGGCGTCGACGAACGTGGGCAGATGGTCCTTCCCAAAGAAGTCAGGGATAAAGCCGGTATCCGCACAGGAGACAAGTTGGCGCTTGTGAGCTGGGAGAAGGACGGAAAAGTGTGCTGCTTGACTCTGATTAAGGCCGATGAATTCGAAGGGATGGTGAAGGGGCTCCTGGGTCCGATGATGAAGGAAGTGATGGGATAGTGCTGCTAAATAATGCGGAGGTGGCCGAACATGGAAAAGGAAGAAATAAGAAAAGTCGTAAGAGAGGGCTACGGCAAAATCGCGAAACAAGACAGCTCGTGCTGTGCTCCTGAAAAATCCTGTTGCGGGAGCGCAACGTCAGCGCAGGATATTGGCAGAAAGATAGGATACAGCGAAGCAGAATTGAAAACCGTTCCCGAGGGAGCAAATTTGGGCCTTGGATGCGGCAACCCTATCGCTCTCGCATTATTAAAAGAAGGGGAAGTGGTTCTCGATCTGGGGTCAGGCGCGGGTTTTGACTGTTTTCTCGCTGCCAACCAGGTGGGTAAGACGGGGAGAGTCATCGGGGTGGACATGACGGCGGAGATGCTCGACCGGGCAAGAGAGAATGCCCGGAAAGGCAATTATGCCAATGTGGAATTCAGACTGGGAGAGATCGAGAACTTACCCGTGGCAGACCATCAGGTGGACGTCATTATCTCCAATTGCGTGATCAATCTTTCCCCGAACAAGAAAAGAGTTTTCCGGGAAGCCTTCCGTGTGCTCAGGCCGGGTGGAAAGTTAATGGTCTCTGACATTGTGCTTCTCAAAGAGCTACCCGCCGAGGTCAAAGATTCCGTGGCCGCCTGCATCGGCTGCGTGGCGGGAGCCGTGACCAAGAAGGAGTACCTGGAGGCGGTTCAGGCTGCAGGATTTGAGGAGACCAAGATTGTGGGCGAAGCGGCTTTTTCCACGGAGCTCCTGGTCAGTGATCCGGTAGCCAGAGAGATTGCTAAGAATCTGAACCTGTCCCCGGAAAGAGCCGAGGATCTGGCGAGCTCAGTCGTGAGTATCAAGGTCTCGGCAACCAAGCCGGCCGTGAGTTAGGTCCGTAGCTTTCTTTTGCCTAACGCGCCCCGCCCTGCCTCTCCCCCCCCGAAGAGACTGTGTCGTAATCATGAAGGAGGGTGGGCTCACGCGGGACAGGCGGTCAGGTTCCTCAGCTTTAGAATGCGGGTCGTTTACGGTTACAGGTCATCGGCCTTCTATGTGACGAAATCTTTTCAAGGATTTGGAAGCGTGAAGCTGATCCATAAGAGGTTTCCGCTCTAAAGCTTCGTCACCCGATCGCCTATCCCGCGTGGCGGAAGAAATAGCCTCTTGTTCATTACGACACAGTCTCGAAAGGGGGAAATCGCTGTCCTCCTTTTCTTGAAAGGGACGGGGTCGCTATCCTCGTCTTCCCGAAGAGGATGACGATAGGGGACGGACTCTTTTGCACTTATGGACCGACTCATGATTTAGAAAAAGGTTGACGGTGCGCAGGGGTTAAATTTATAATTACTTATTACAAAGAATTTGGGGGGCTTCTATGTGGGACTATACAGAAAAGGTAAAAGACCATTTTCTTAATCCAAGAAATGTAGGAGAGATTGAGAATCCGGACGGAGCGGGTGAGGTCGGGTCGCTGGCCTGCGGCGATGCCCTGAGGCTCTCGTTCAAGCTGGATGAGAAAAAACGGATTAAAGACGCAAAATTTAAAACCTTCGGATGTGCGAGTGCCATCGCTTCCTCTTCCGCGCTGACGGAGATCATCAAGGGGAAGACGCTTGAGGAAGCCGCCCGGGTGACCAATCAGGATATCGCCGACTACCTGGGAGGGCTTCCCGAGGAAAAGATGCACTGCTCGGTGATGGGAAGAGAAGCTCTCGAGGCGGCAATTGCCAGCTATCGCGGGGAGAAAGTAAAAAAAGAAGATTTCGAAGTGATCTGCAACTGCTTCGGTGTGACAGATCGCGAGATCATCAAGGCAGTCCGTGAGAATAATCTGAAAACGGTGGAACAGGTAACCTACTATACGAAGGCCGGGGGAGGATGCGGCCAGTGCCATCCCAAGATCGAGGCCATCATCGAAAAAGTGAGAAAGGAAATGGAAAAGGAGGCCCCTCCTCCCAAACCTGAGAAAAGGAAGCTGACGAACATCCAGAAGATCAAATTGATCGAGGAGACATTGGGGAGGGAGATCATTCCGGCGTTGAAGGCGGATGGAGGGGATCTGGATTTAGTCGATATCGAAGGCAATAAAGTCCTGGTCGCCCTGAGGGGAAAATGCTCCTTCTGCCCCAGTTCCGAATTTACGTTGAAACAGTATGTCGAATCGAAATTGAGAGAGTTTGTCAGCGACGATATTGAAGTGGAGGAGGTCAGGCCGTGAAGACCGTCTATGTGGATAATAATGCGACGACAAGAGTAGCCCCGGAAGTCCTGGAGGTGATGCAGCCTTATTTTTCTGAGTACTATGGTAATCCTTCAAGCATGCATTTTTTCGGAGGTCAGGTCCAGAAGAAGGTGGATGAGGCAAGGGCAAGGGTGGCGGAATTCTTGGGGGCAGAGCCTTCGGAGATTGTCTTCACGAGCTGCGGGACAGAGAGCGACAACGCCGCGATCCTGGGGACACTCGATTCTTATCCTGAGAAGCGGCATATCATCACAACCCGGGTTGAGCATCCTGCGGTGGGGAATGTGTCTACCTATTTAGGCCGAAAGGGCTATCGCGTCACCGAACTTTCCGTCGATCGAGAGGGACGGTTGGATCTGGATGAGCTGAGAGAGTCCCTGACCGACGGGACCGCCGTGGTCACCATCATGTATGCCAACAATGAAACGGGCGTGATCTTTCCGATCGAAGAGATTGGCGAAATTGTCAAGGCCAAAGGGATTCCTTTTCACACCGATGCAGTTCAGGCGGCAGGGAAGATCCCCCTCAGCATGAAAAAATCGAAGCTGGATATGCTCTCTATCTCCGGTCACAAACTCCATGCACCCAAAGGAATCGGGATCCTCTACATCCGGAAGGGGACGAAGTTTTCTCCCTTCCTGATCGGTGGCCATCAGGAGAAGGGTAGAAGAGGGGGGACGGAGAATGTTCCTTACATCATCGGGCTGGGGAAGGCCTGTGAGATGGCCCAAAAACATCTGAATGAAGAGAACACGAGGGTCAGATCTCTAAGAGATTATCTCGAGGCGAAGCTTCTGGAAAAGATTCCGAATACGTTAGTGAATGGAGACCGAAAAAACCGGCTTCCCAACACGACGAGCCTGAGCTTCGAATATGTCGAAGGAGAATCAATTCTCCTTCTTCTTTCCGATCTCGGTATCTGCGCTTCGTCGGGATCGGCCTGTACTTCGGGTTCTCTGGAGCCTTCGCATGTCCTCAGGGCCATGGGGGTTCCTTTTACCGCGGCACACGGGTCGATCCGTTTCAGCCTCTCCATCTATAGTACGAAAGAAGAGATGGACTATATCATCGAGCATCTCCCGCCCATCATCCAGAGACTGAGAGACATCTCGCCTTTCTGGAAAGATTATCTGAAGGCCCAGGGGAGAGTCTAACCGGTTGCTGAAAAACACCCATCTGCGGTGCAGTCCGGCTCGCTCATCGTCTCACGGGCGTGCCAATAGTTGCTCCTTACCCGTCGCAACGGCATCCCTCATCCCTTCCCCGTGTCAAGCACGGGGAAGGCTTGTTGCGGCGTACGTCACCGTAGGGAATGGTATAAACCGTTTCCTACAAAGGATGGCCTGCCTGAACGGCAGGTGAAAGGCTCGTGGGAGCCTCGTCCCGCCCTTGGCGGGAGGCACTTTTTGAGCAGCCTTGAAAAGGGATTTTTGGCTCACTTTGAATAAGTCATTCATGCGAATTTTTGCTTGTCAAAATATCTGACTCTTCCGTCCAATACCCTGAATACCCTGTCTGGTCGAAAATTCTTATTGACAGACGTATTTCCTTATATTAGTATTTAAAGTACTAATTATTAGTATTTAAAGTACTAATTATATGAATCTGATAGCCCCGGATACTATCAACGATATCCTCGAAGCGCTTGATCGTCAGATGGAAGTGCATGGGGGAGTGCCGTTAGGCCTTGTCGTATGCGGAGGGACAGCGCTGTCAGCACTTGGTCTGGTGATGCGAACTACAAGAGATATGGATGTTTTGGGGTCAGCTTCAGAAACTCAGAATGGGGTGTCCGTTCAATCTTTGAAGAAGTTTCCAGAATGGCTCATGGAGGCGGCAGATAGAGTGGGCCGGGATTTCGATTTACCGGAGAAATGGCTTAATCTTGGACCGGCTTCACAGGTGGAGTCTGGATTGCCAGAGGGATTTGAGAACAGATTGGTAAAGAAGGTTTATGGGCAATATCTCGCTGTTTATTTTATCAGCCGGGTTGATCAGATCCATTTTAAACTTTATGCGGCGGTAGATCAGGACGGCTACCACGTACAGGATCTGTTTGCTCTTAAGCCCGCGGAACATGAAATGGAAATGGCTGCAAAGTGGGTCGTTACTCAGGATGTTTCAGAGGTGTTTAGAGCCTTGTTAAAGGACTTTCTGAAGATACACAACTATGGAGATACGGCTAACAGAATTTAAGAAGGGATTTGTCGATAAACTCATTGAAATCCATTGGAGACACTGGACTACCTTAGGTGTTGCGTCCCATGTGAAACCTGAGAAAACGTGGGTAGTAGATCTTGAGCCGCTGATTATTTCTACCCTTGCGATAGGTTTACATGATAAACGTCTTTTATCCTCATCGTTTGAGTGGTTGACGTAAGAACGGGGAATGGGTAAACCAATCGCGCCTGAAAAGGATTGTTAAAGTTTTTTCAGAGCCACTGCCGGAATTAAAAACCCTGGTCCTTTATCCTGAAATATTGGAGTTATTTGTCGATACTTATAATAGAAATGCCCGTTATAAAATCAAATATCCAAGGATCGATTTATACAAAGCGGAAGGAAACGTAGTCAATGAGTACAGGACTTTCTTTAATGACTTCAAGATAAGAGATGTCACAACGGAGCCCAAGCTTCAGCTTCCATCCATGATCCAACTTCTTTTAAGAAATATTTTTGGGGTCGATGCCCGCACCGAAATTCTTATTTATCTCTTGTCCCATGAGGGCGGAAACTCGAATTCGATTGCTAAAGAGGTTTCTTATAATCAGAAGAATATCTACACCATCCTTGAGAAGTGGTCACGTGTACAGATGGTAGCAAAAATATCTGGGGAGAAAATACCGCGCTATTCTCTAACCAGGAAAAAAGGGCTGCTTCTTGCAATCGGACTAAGAGAAATGCCAAATTACTTAAATTGGACCAAGACTTTCCTGTTGTTAGACCGACTGGCAAAAGCGATCTCCATCTCTCCGTGGTCTGACGACGAATATCTGTTGTCTTCTCTTTTTAGAGATTCCTTCAATGAAACCAAATCAATCGGGAGATTGCTCCGTATCAATATCCCTGAACCGAGTCATTACCCGGGCAAACAGTTCTTTTCCCCATTTGCATTTGGTGTTCTCGGTATTCTTAATAGACTTGGAAAAGAAGGCTGACATGATTTGGCTCCTGCCCTTTAATTTTCAGCCGTATGAAGGCTTTCCGGTCTTGATTTACTTCTTCCTCTTCCCCAAAGGTTGAAAAAAGCGTATATTGCAATCACAAATGAACAATGCGGATGGTGGGTTAAGGTTTAGTAAAATATCGAGAAACTCAAAAACAAGTTTGGGAGTTATAAGGAGAAACTATGCCTATCAACGCTTCTCGATTCAAGGCTATCTGGCCGTGGCTTGCCGAGGTGCGATATGCCTGGTATTCTGCGGCAGTCATTGGGGTTGCCCTGATCATATCCCTCCTCCTGTATCCGACCGAACCCGTTCTCCGTCTCACTGGTCTTGCTCTTCAACTACTCGGTATCGGCACTGTTATTTGGGGTATATCTGAGACGAGAGCCCTCTTCGGGCAGCCATCATTTGCAAGCAAGGCAAAAGGGTGGCTTAGCAGGTTTCCTCTTTTACCCCGAAAGGTTGGGATTGTAGTAGGCAGCGCCACACTCACACTCGGCGTCGGAAAGGTTAGAGCGCACGGGACAAATGGGCCAGGAGCTAATTCTACCATTGAGGCTCGTGTCGACGCCCTTGAAAAAAATGTGACCTCAATCCATAAACGCATCTCTCAGATACAGGAAGAAATGGATGGGGAGGTTCACAAGGTAGCTGATGCAGTAAAGCGCGAAGAACAGTTGCGGCAAGCGGAGGACAATACAATTCGAGCGAAGTTGGAGGCGACAGGAACAGGCGGCGTTCATATTTCTGCCATTGGAGCATCGTGGCTTTTCGCGGGAATCATTCTCAGCACAGCCGCCACAGAGATCGCTGCCCTACTCAAATGACGCCCAATCCATCCTTTCACTACAAAGTATCGCCCTGGCCGCTGAGGAGGTTGTATGATCGATCTTAGAACCGTCTATGGCAACAAGATATTTAATCGCAAGGCATCTTACAAAAATACACGATGCATCCCGTTTATGGCTAATCTCCTTCTCGATTTCATCCTTGCCTGGGCCATTGTATATATCTTTCACGTTGACTGGAATTATGGTTTTGTCAAAGTGTACGCTATTCTGCTGTTATATGGGGTCTTGAAGTATGCATTCACATCTACGGTTGACGCCCTAAACTACCGACTTGCCGTGAAGGACGCCATGGCCGCAGAAATGAAGCATTATCTTTCCGTTTTTGACCGGAACGTTAACTGGCACGAGGTAGGTACATACGACGAATTCTTGTTGGAGGCGGCTTTCAATCAAGCTTTGCCCACCGATCTCAGGGTTCTAGCTGGCATTAACTACGGCACTGTGGTGGACACAATGGCTTTGAGTCCACGTTTTGAAAGCAGATTCCACCGTCTGTTCAATCAGATTGCCCCGGACTATGTAGAAAAAGTTGAGAAGTAACAATACGAAAATGATTATGTCAACCAATAAATACATGCACCGGATCACCCAAACTGGATAAGATAAATGACCATTCTCTTGGTATTCTACGTAATCGGTGGCGTAATTGGGGTTTTGATCAATCTACGCTTTCTCTTGCCAGTGGCGTATTTTGATGTGAGGAATGCCTTTGGATTGATTATGGCATTGCAGACTGTTGGCTATCAGTTGATACGAGTCTTAATATTGAGCTGTGTTGCCTTCTTTCTTTCGTGGATTTCTGTCGGCTATTTAGTCATTCACTACGAAGACTTCAAAAGTGAGCTCGAAAGAATGAAATTGTAATCTCTTTCTAACGGAAATCATCAGCCTCTAATGTAGACTACTCCTCACCCTTTGTAGGTGAAATCGCCGGAGAAAAGCCAGTCTGACGATATTGTGCAAATCAAGTTGAGACTTTATACTTCAGCAATCAGGAGGAAATGAGAAGTATGACAAAGCTGTTGGATGGTTTTACTCCCTACCGAGCAGAGGATGCTGAAAGATACAAGAGGCTGGGGTGGTGGGGGGGCCTGACCTTCGGGGATATCCTCGATAGGGCCGCAGATCGTTATCCTGACAAGGAAGCATTTGTCGACGGGACCACTCGCCTGACCTTTGCCCAGGCAAGAGACAAGGTCAACCGGCTGGCGATCGGCCTGATCAATTTGGGGATAGAGCCCACCGAGCGCGTCCTGGTGCAACTGCCGAACTGGAACGAGTTTGTTTACGTCTATTTCGCACTTCAAAAAATAGGCGCCGTCGATGTCCTGCTGATCGACCGGTATCGCCCGTATGAGATCAATTATCTCATCCGCTTAACGGGAGCCACCGCCTGGGTCCTGCCCTGGAAATACAAAAAGACGGATTATCTGCCCATCCTCAAAGAGGTGCTGAAAGAGAGCCCTCAAATGAAAAACGTCATCCTCGCAAGAGGACGAGATCAAAAGGACGATCTTAGCCTGGAAGCGATCATGGAGGGCGCAGAGCTGACGGAGAAGAATATGACCGCACTGGCTCAGAGGCGGCCGGATCCGATGCAGGTGGCTCACATGGGTCCCACCGGAGGGACCACGGGGTTACCGAAGGTTGTTCCCCGCACCCATAATGACTTGATCTGTAGTTCGCAATATGCCGCCGCGGCCTGGGAAATGGATGCAAGGGATATATGCCTCCTGGTCGGTCCAATCGGTCACGACCTGACGTTCACCAAGGGTTTTTTGGGCAGTGTTTTAACGTATGGAAAAACCATTTTCTTGGATTCGACGGATCTTGACGATATATGCAGAACGATCGAGAAGGAAAAGGTTACTGCGCTGGTTTGGGTTCCCACGCTAGCCAGGCGGTTGGTAGGTTTTGAGGGCTTGGGCAACTATGACCTGAGCACGTTGAAAAAGATGCACTGCGGCGGTGGGGCCAGCCTTCCCGACCTCATCAAGGATGTCAGAGGAAAGCTTGGGTGTACCTTTTTTAACGGCTATGGCGGAACCGAGGGCATGACCACCTTGACCAGATCCGGCGACGACCTCGAAACCCTTTATACCACGGTCGGGAAACCCACCTGTCCATACGATTCCTATAAACTGGTTGACCGGGATGGAAAAGAACTCCCGGCGAACACCCCGGGAGAGCTCCTGATCAAAGGCCCGGGGATCTTTACCGGTTATTATCGAAACCCCGAAGAGAATGAAAAGATGTTTGACAAAGACGGTTACTTTAAGACGGGCGACGTGGCGAAGATTGATCCGAATGGAAATGTGGCGCTGGTTGGAAGGATCAAGGAAATGATTAACCGGGGAGGGGAAAGCATCAGTGCGGTGGAGGTCGAGAAACTGATCACGGATCATCCTGACGTCGCGTTTGTCGCCGCCGTTCCCATGCCGGACCCGGAGATGGGAGAAAGGGTCTGTGCCTATATCCAGCCCAGGCCGGGGGCCAGGTTGCAATTTAAGGATATCCTTTCCTTTCTAAGAGGCAGGAAGGCCTCTGTTCTTCATTTTCCTGAAAGAATCGAATTTATCGATGCCATGCCTTTCACGAAGGCGGAGAAGATCGATAAAATGGCTTTGGTAAAAGATATCAAGGAAAAAATAGAAAGCAAAAGGTAAGCAGCGATCTAAGATCCAAAGGTGCGAATACAGCCTTCGGACATTGCTTTTCGTCTTGACACCCATTCGACTTCTTATATAATTCAATAGATAGGGTGCACCATTCAAAGGGGTTAAATACTGAAAGGTGGGAGGAGAAGAACTATGAGAAAAGGGTACGTGGGATTGTTGGTGTTGGTGCTTTGTTTTGTCGTTGTGGGATTCGCCGCGGCTCAAAACCAAATGGCCGAATGGCAGAAAAGCAAGCACGCGGATAGGAAGTTGGCCGCCGATGATGCCGCAACCTGGGAGATGCGGAAAGAGACGACGGCGCACTGCGCCCGCTGTCACAGCGAGCAGGGATTCAAGGCGTGGGTGCCGCAGCTCTTGAAGGGTGATCCCGGCTTCTTAAAGAAACCCGATGGTTCAAAAGCGGATGAAGCTTTCATCAAAGGCCTGGGACTGACGAAGGAGAAGGTTCAACCGATCACGTGCGAGGCGTGTCACAGCGGTCCCCCTGCGCTGCGCATAAAGGATAATATACCCCTGCTGCCGAATGGAATTCCCGTGAAGGCGGTCGGCAAGGGTGCCCTGTGCATGGCCTGCCACAATACACGAAACGGTCGTATTACCTGGGACAGCCCTGATCCGACGATAAAGTACACCCAGCCCCACGAGGCCGCTCAAACGGATGTTATTCTTGGCAAGAATGTCTATTTCTATAATGACACGGGGGATACCGCATCCCCCCATGCTCTTTTTACGGGCGACGCCTGTGTGGCCTGCCACAAAATGCTGAGTAAAGGGGGCCATACCTTTAAGGCCGGTGAATGCGAGACCTGTCATGGCGAGAAGATGAAGGAATCCTTTGTTCAGACCGGCACAGAGGTGTTGCACAAGCAGCTGGCCGCATTGATCGCGAAAAGAATTTTGGCATCCAAGGAAAAGATCGCTTGCGTGACTTCATGGGATGAGAAAACCGATAAAGATACTCCTAACACGCCAATCGATGGCAAACAGATCAAGGCCGTTGAAATCCCCATGGGTATCCACGGACAGATCTCCTTGAAGTTTGTCATGCAGGATGGCAAGGCGGTCTATAGTCAGATGGGAAACATCAAGGATGCCTGCGGAGAGCAGGGGAAACCTGTTTTCGCAACGTCCGATCCGGTCGTCCGCGCCCTGCATAATTACTTGTTATTCTGGTACGACGGCAGCAAGGGCGTCCATAACCCGAGGTTCACACGAAACGTCTTGATCGCCACCATCAACGAGATGTCCAAGTAAGAATTCTCGCGTCATGCCAAGGGGGCCCTGGGGACTCATCCCAGGGCCCCTCGAGATTCTCGGAAACACGCAAAAGCAATCGCCAAACATCAGCCACCGCTGACGGTACAAACGATTATCCTCCCCCTTGTTCAACTCCCTTGAATTCTTTCGTCGTTCACCCTAAAATGAGAACTTCATAAGAAGGCATCTATTTCTTTACTCGGGGATTTAACGTGAACCTTAAGATTATTCTAATACTCAGCCTCAGCCATCTTATTACTGATTTGACCGGGTCTGCTCTCCCGGCCATGATGCCGTTTCTCAAGAACGCTCTTCAACTGAGCTATACGGCGGTGGGGGCCGTCATCATGGTTTCGAACATGACATCATCGATTATTCAGCCCTTGTTCGGTTATCTTTCCGATAAAATGGAGATGAAGTGGTTGCTGCCTGTCTCAGTCATCCTGACTTATATTGGTTTTTCCTTTCTGGGACTGTCTTCCTCGCTACTCGTTTTATTCATTCTTGTGATCGTCAATGGATTGGGGATAGCCATCTATCACCCGGAAGGCACGAAGATCATGCATTTTTTTACCGGGTCAAGGGTGGCCACCGGGATGTCTTTTTTCCAGGTAGGAGGCAATCTCGGAATGGCGTTGGGCCCCCTTTTCGTCACCTATGCGATCGCATGGGTCGGTCTCTCAGGGACCCTTTCTTACCTCCTCCTGGGAATTCCGATGCTCATGATTCTTCTTCTGTTTTCAAAAGAGCTGGCCCTTCCCATGCGGGGTGAAAGGAGTGATTTGCGAGAGAAGAAGGGAAGTTCCCCTTCGATGGCGGCGAACAAGGGCTGGATCTCCATGTCACTTCTTGTCTTTGCAGTCTCCATCCGTTCCTGGGCGCATATGGGACTGATTACTTTTGTGCCTTTTTACTATATTCATGTCCTAAGAGGGGATGCCATCACGGCAGGGAGATTGGTTTTCGTCTTTCTCATGGGAGGAGTGGTGGGCACCCTGATCGGCGCGGCCATCGCGGATAGGATCGGACATAAGCTCTATTTTTGTCTCTCCATGATGTTTTCTGTTCCGTTGCTCTTCCTCTTCCTGGAAGTTAGTGGAATCTGGGTCTTTATCATTCTTTTCCTGGTCGGGTTGCTGTTGATCTCAAGTTTTTCTGTCACGATTGTGATGGGACAAAGAATTCTCAGAAATCGAATAGGGATGGCCTCGGGTTTGACAGTGGGTTTCGTTATTGGAATGGGAGGAGTCGGAGCAGGATTGCTTGGAATGGTCGCAGATTCCTGGGGAGTGATGACAGTCCTAAAGCTCATTGCGTATATGCCAGCGGTTGGGTTTATCCCCGCCCTGTTGATCCCGTACGATTTCAAAACGCCGAAAGGGTAGATTTCTTTGTTTGCCCATGAACGGGGTAGATCCCCTCTGAGGCTTCCGAAGGCCCACGCTGAAGGCAAACAGGATGAACCTGCCCAAGTCTTGAGGCACGGTTTTCCTTTGCAACCCGTGCAGCCAAACGCTAAAAAGGTTGAGCCGATGAAGCCTCCTCAGGGACCCACCCCGTTCGGGCAATCGTCCCGTGGGTTCCGTTCCAAACTTGGTCATCGCTGTGAGGTCCCGTTGCCTTGGTCCGGATCTTTTTGCTTGACAATCAAGCTTGCAATCTTTTATCCGTAAAGGGAAAATTGGAAAACCGTATTCATCGATGTCAAAAGACAGGAGGCATGTTATGGAACTTTATGCGGCCATTGAAAAAAGGAGAACCATTCGTAATTTCAAGGAATGGAGCGACGGAAGAGCAATTGCGCAAGATACTCCTTGCAGGCAGTAAAGCACCCTCCGCGGGAAACCGCCAGTCATGGGAGTTCGTTACGATCGACGACCCGAAAATCATCGAACAGATTGGAGAGGTCAAGCTTAAGTTGAATAGGAAATTTACTCCGGGGCCGGGTGAAACACAGAAGGATGTCGAGGACCGGGCTCTCGGTCAGAAGAAAGGGTTTCAGAATTCGACCGTCGTCGCTGTCTGTACGCGGTCGGGGGACGCCGGCACGGGGTGGCTTGCTGTCGAGAACATGTCTCTGGCTGCCGTCGCAGAGGGACTGGGCAGTAACATCATCTCTTACTGGGACGAAGGGAAAAAAGAAGTGGAAAAAATTCTCGGTCTTCCCGGAGATTATGAGCTTACGTGCGTCCTGAAGTTCGGCGTGCCGGGAGCGGAGGCGATGCCACCCAAGAAAAGACCTGAATTTAGCTGGCTCCATAAAAATAAGTTCTGAGGCTGTTGAAAAACGCCCCTGCCTGCCGGCAGGCAGGCATCTGCCGCGAACAATGGTTCCCCATACTTAATAGACCCGCGTTCGAAAGCTTTGGAACCCGGCTGCCGCTCCCCTCAACCGGTCCTTTGCAACACAATTCACGACGGGGGAGGATTAAGGTACGGTGGACGGGGTATGCCCCCTCGCCCCGCCCTCTCCGCAAGGGGAGAGGGAGATCGGAAACTGGAGGTCGATCGAGATGCCTCAGCAACTCTATTGTTACTTAAACGGTAAGGTGATGAAGGAGGGCGAGGCCGTCCTTTCCCCCTTTGACAGAGGCTTTCTATGGGGGGATGGCGTGTATGAGGTCACCCCCTGTTTCAACCGGTGCCTCTACCGTTTGAAGGAGCACCTGGATCGTCTTTACCGCTCCCTTCGCTACGTTCGAATGGATTTAGGCATGAGTCAGGAGGAGCTGGAGAGACTGACCCTTGACCTGCAGGCGATGAACTCGCCCCATCTCGGTGAAAAGAGTGTCTATCGAGTCGGGCACTGGGTCACGCGGGGCATGGATACACCGAGTATGGCAGCCCGGGCCGCGGGGCCCCCGACCTTATTCATTTTCTGGCGCCCTGTGGCCCTGGATGCCGTCGAACGAAATTTGACAGAAGGGGTCAGGTTGGCGATTGTTCCCACTCGAAGAGTCCCCCCTCCGTGTCTTGAAGCACGGGCGAAGGTGACGAGCAAGATGAACCAAATCCTGGCAGAACTCGAGGCGGACGCCGTGAACAGTCTCTCTCTCATGCTGGACATCGATGGAAATGTGGCGGAGAATTCGGTCGCCAATTTCTTCATGGTCAAGAGAGGCGTCCTCTGGACCCCGACTGCCCAGAACGTCCTCGAAGGGATTACTCGAAGTGTCGTCTTCGAGTTGTCGTCGCGGCTGAAGATATTCTTTGAGGAGCGACACGTCAGTCTTTACGATCTGGCTCAATCCGAGGAATTTTTCATCACCTCCAGCGTGACCTGCGTCACACCCGTTCGAGAAATAAGCGGAATCCGACCGTCCTCTTCAGTGCCTGGACCCGTGACGAAACGATTGATGAAAGCCTTTGCAGAAGAGACGGGTTTTGACCCATTCGGCGGCGCCAAGCCTGCCTTTTAAGGCGGGGCATCGCCAAGCCTTTCGGCAGGCTCAAGGCCCTGAATCTACCGAAGGGCTCACCATCCGGAGTGAAGTCGAGGGACAGGCCGGGAGGTCGAAGGGTTGACTTATTCAAGCCGTGCGGTTCGAAGAAATAAGACGATCCTCCGATAGCGAGAGAGACGGCTCCCCGCGTCCGGGCGATCAGAGGAGTCGTGGATTCGCACTTCCCGTCAGGGTGCATCATGGATTTTTCAGGCCTATCGATCATTTTCTTTACCAGCATCCTTGGAGCCTCGTTTGGAACCCTGGTGGGGGGGACCAGTCTCCTCACCATCCCTGTCCTGATCTTCCTGGGTTTGCCCCCGCACACCGCCATCGGCACGGACAGGCTAGGGATTGCCGGCTTGACCACCGTCGGATGGTACAAGTTTCATCAAAAAGGCTTGATCAACTATCCCATTTCCCTGTGGATGGGTGTTGCCGCCGTCATCGGCTCCTTTCTGGGGGCGAGCCTGGTTTTCGAGATTTCCATGGGTCTTTTAAGAAAGATCATCGCCATCGCGACGGTGGGGATTCTCGTCATTGTGATCGCCCAGCCGGGACTCGGGCTGGGAAAAAAAGGCCGAGTGATCCAGGGACACACCTATGGAACGGGCATTTTCATCACTTTCCTCATCGGGGTCTACGGCGGGTTTTATGGCGCTATGGCCGGAACCTTCCTGTTGTATGTCCTGCTCTTCGTCTTTGACCAGACCTTCTTAGAAGGCACGGCGACTCTGAAACTCACCTCCCTCATGATGACCACGATGGCAGCAGTAATTTTTGCCGGCAGGGGAGCGGTCGATTATCCCATGGCGGCGGCGATGTTTTTGGGGTGTGCGATTGGCTCGTACATCGGCGCTCACTATTCCGACCGGATTGGGAACGTCTGGATCAAGAGATTGTTTATTCTCATCGTCCTGATCATGGTCGTCAAATTACTCATCCCGTGATCAAGAAGATAGGTTTTTCTTACGTTGCCATGACCGGGGTAGATCCCTTCGGAGGCTTCATAAGGCCCGCTCTGAGCGCAATCCGGATGAAACTGGGGAGAGAGAAAAGTCTGGGAGGACCAACGCTTCGTTTTTCCTTGACAGGAAGGGTGGAGAATACTTAGAATATATATAAGAAAAGGAGGTGAGGTCCATGAGATGGATGTTTCCACATGCAACTCATTGTTCGACCTGCGGTTCCTTGCGTTGGTCCTGAGCAGGACGTTAAACGGCTCATCAGAACGTAAGAAAGACAATTAAGATTTCAAAAGGCCGGCAAATTCCTTCCGGCCTTTTCTTTGTTCAAACGTTTTGGCGGCGAGTGCCCCGCCCGCGGAGAGGATGTGTCGTCATAACAAAAACTGGTTCCAGACAAGACGGAAGAGAGGGTCGGGTGGAAGAGTCTTAGGGCGGCCACATTTTACAACTGAGATTCACATGTCCGTGCCCTTGAGATCACTTCATTTTCCGCAAGCGACGATTAGCCATTCCTAAAAGACCGCATCCTAAAACTTTGGAACCCGATTGTCTCTTCCGCCATGGCCGCGATGATAACACAGTCTCGGAAACGTAAAGCGGTTGAGGGTTAGAGATTGCACAGATGAAATCACAGGGTGTAGATCCGTCAGCGAAGGCAGAACTATCCTCTTTCCGTTCTCGGATGGTGCCCCTTCTCTCCCTCACAGGGATTTTCCTGTTGAACTTTCTTTCCAGAATCATTCTGGCCCCTCTGTTGCCTACGGTCGAAAAAGACCTGAACATAGGACACGGAGAAGCAGGGTCCCTCTTTCTCATCATTTCACTGGGGTATTGTCCGATGCTTCTGGGATCCGGCTTTGTTTCTTCTCGACTCAATCATAGGAAAACCATCATCCTCTCCTCGCTGGCCGTGGGAGCGGCTTTTCTGTTTGTCGGCGTCAGTCGCTCTCTCTGGGGAGTTCGGTTGGGGCTCCTTATTTTGGGGATGGCTGCGGGACTTTATCTCCCTTCCGGTATTCTTACCATTATCGGATTGGTGAGGTCTAAAGACTTGGGAAAAGCGATTGCCATTCATGAGCTGGCGCCCAACCTGGGGTTTCTGATTGCTCCTTTTCTGGCAGAGGTTCTCCTGGGATGGCTTTCCTGGCGGGGGGTCCTGGGTTTCGTCGGAATCGCATCCTTGATCGGAGGCGGGGTCTTTGCTTTTTGGGGGAAAGGTGGATCCACGTACGGTGAAGCGCCAAATCTCAGAATGATGCGGAGCCTCTTGGTTGACCCTTCCGTCCTCATTTTAATCGCGCTCTTCTCTTTGGCCCTTGGAATGAGCGCTGGAGTATATTCGATGATGCCCCTGTACCTTGTTTCAGAGAGAGGGATGGATCGGACTTGGGCCAACGCCTTGCTCGGACTTTCCCGGGTTGCGACTCTGGGTACCGTCCTCGTTTCAGGGTGGATGACCGATCGGCTTGGTGTGGAAAAGAACTTGAAAGCGGTCTTTCTGGCGGGCGGTTTACTCACTTGCCTGCTCGGGATAGCCCCCGGATCCTGGGTCATCCCGATGGTCTTCGCTCAAGGGGTGCTCTCCACCAGCTTTTTCCCTATAGGTTTCGCGGCCCTCTCCAGGATAGGCTCCCCGATTGAAAAAAATCTCGTCCTCTCTCTTACCCTCCCGGTAACCTCTCTCCTGGGAGGAGCCATCCCGGTTGGAATCGGACTCATGGGGGAAATGGGATTCTTTTCTCTCGGGTTTACTCTTTTGGGAGGACTCGTTCTCGGGGGCCTCCTCCTCATCCGTTATCTGAAATTGAACGACTAGCTTCGGTCAGCAAGATGACTGGATAGAGGCAAAGAGAGAGCGGTATGCCTCGCGGTTGCCACAGGCACGATGTTTCCCAGTCTCAAGAGTTCTTCCAATCGATTCCGGGAGGAGGCGGTAAAAGAGGCCCTGTCCTTTAAAATGTCTTGACAAAAGGGTGACGGCACGATAACAGTATAGGGCCAAAGAGAATCGTTCTTCTCGGATACAGCTCGCGCCAAGGTTCAAAACAAGGGGAGTTTTATGCCTTATAGAGATCTGAGGGATTTCTTAGTTAGATTGGAATCGGAAGGACAGCTGCTGAGGGTTGAGAAAGAAGTCCTTCCAGAACCGGACATAAGTGCTGCAGCCTATGCTGCCGGAGAAATTCCGAACGGGCCGGCTATTCTTTTTGAAAAAGTAAGAGGCTATGACCAAAAAAGGTGGTGATGAATGTTCATGGGTCCTGGAGGAATTATGCACTGATGCTGGATCTTCCCATCGACACTCCTCTACGTCAACTGTTTCATGAACTGGTCAAGAGATCCGACCGCTTCCCCATTCCCCCGAAGGTCGTGGGTCGGGCTCCTTTGAAGGAAACGATCCTTACAAAGAATATTAATATCTTTGAAATCCTCCCTGCTTTCCGGGTCAATGACTTCGACGGGGGACCGTATCTGTCAAAAGCGGTGGTGGTCAGTAAAGACCCCGAGGATCCCAAGAACCAGAATCTGGGAATTTATCGGCTTCAAGTGAAGGATAAAGACCGGCTTGGCATTCAGACGTCTCCTCAACACGATATTGCGGTCAATCTCAGGAGGGCAGAAGAATTGAATCAACCGCTCCCTGTGGCCATTGCCGTGGGAAACGATCCAGTCCTCGCCCTGGCAGCGGGGATGCCCCTGCAATATGATGAGGATGAGTACGAAATGGCTGGAGCGTTGCGAGGGGAGGCTGTGGAGATCATCCGAGCAGAAACAGTTGATCTGATGGTGCCTGCTGGCGCTGAAGTCGTGCTGGAAGGTGAGATTGTTCCCAGAAAAAGGACGATCGAAGGACCGTTTGGAGAATATCCCGGCTTTTATTCTCCCACGATGAAACAAGCAGAAATAAAAATTAAGGCAATCACTCTAAGGAAAGATCCCATTATCTTTGAAAATTTGTATATTGGGAAACCCTGGAGTGAGCATGATTACCTGATTGGCCCCATCACAAGCGTGACCCTCTATCGACAATTGAAAGCGATGGCCCCTGAAGTCGTCTCAGTGAACGCCATGTATTGTCATGGGTATGGCACCATTGTGTCAACGAAACTAAGGATGGCCGGTTACGCGAAGATTGTGGCAGCAAAACTTTTGGCGACCCCCCATGGATTAGTCTATCCCAAATTTATCGTGATTGTGGACGAGGATATCGATCCCTTCAATTTGAATGAAGTCATGTGGGCCTTGACAACCCGATTCAGACCGGACAGAGATCTCATCCTCATCCCGAATGCCCCGGGATCGACTTTGGATCCTACGGGCCTCCCGCGAGGCTTGGTGACCCGGATGATATTGGATGCGACGAACCCTGTTCCGCCGGATCTTCCGCTCGAAGGACTCTCATTACTGACACCCCCGAAGGAAGCGCCTGAATGGGCTGAGTTGCTTAGCCTGTTGATGGGAAAATAAGGAGGCACATGTGTTTTGTCCGAGATGTGATCAGGATGAAGGAATCAAGTTCTATGAAGCCCCCGTGGACGGATCATGGGAACTGTACCGGTGTCAACATTGTGATTTCGTATGGAGAAACACGGAGAAGGAAGAGATTAGAAACAGGAATCTCTATCCTCTTGAATTTAAACTGAATGAGGATCGGATGACTAAGATGACCGTGAAACCGATGATCCCACCCCTACGGAAACCAGGGAAACCCTAACCCCTTATGAAGAATCTCATAGGAGTAACGACTTTGATTTATAAAATCCCTCCTCCCTCCCTTTGCCTGCCTTCGGCAAGTGAAAAGCGTCCCCTCAGGGAGGAATTACCCCTCTTTGCAAAAGAGGGGCGACCTGCCTGCGCGAAGCCCCGCCCTGCGGGGCGAAGGCAGGGGGGAGATTTTCCAACGGTTATGTCGGTTCTATTTCGAGACCATGAATAGAAATCTCATTTCCGATCTGAAAAACCACGATCAAAAATACCTTCTCCGGCTGAGCAGGTCGCCTCAGTCCGCCAATTCATTCTTTTAACCTGTTTGATTCCTCTTCGTCATTTGCTTAAACCCAATTTTAAAGCGAGCCCACGGGCAGTCTCGTAATCGCTCATCATGCTCTTCTTAAGTTCCTCAGGAGATCTATAATCCACAATCAGTCCGAGTTTCTCAATTTTTTGGACCAATTCAGGGATCCTTGTGGTTTTCTCAATAGCCGGGATGAGAGTCTTCTTCGCCTCCTCGGATACTCCGACAGGAGCAAACCATCCAAACCACGCCGAAAGGAGATTCTGGCTGTATCCCACATCCGTAATCATTGGAACATTTGGATAGTCGCGCATCTTACTCGTGAGGAGGAGCATTCTTAATTTGCCTGCGTTCACATGGGGAGCTGCCAGACTGTTGACAATGACGGTCGCATCCACATGGCCGCCCAACAAAGCGGTTGTCGTCGCAGCGGTTCCTTTGAACGGAATGACGGTGAACTGGGCTCCCGTCCATGCCTTGATCAGCTCCAGGTTAAAGTGATCGATCGTCCCCTGGCCGTGAATTCCAAAACGGACGCTTCCCGGGTTTTTCTTCGCATAGTCAATCATCTCGTTAAAGGTTTTCCAGGGAGCGTCTGCTCGGACGGTAACGGTCAGTGTTAAGAGGCAGTGTAACCCTAAAGGGTCGAGATCCTTGGCGGGATCATAGGGTACGGTTTCAGGATTAGAGGCCCTTGCATAGACAACCGCTGAAGTGTTTGCATAGAGAATCGTGTAACCGTCCTTCTTGCTCTTTACCACAAAATCTGTCCCCAAGGTAGAGGATGCACCGGGTTTATTCAAAACGACTACCGGTCCTTTCAGTGTCTTGCTCAGCTCTTCGGAAAAGGCCCTCGCGGCCATGTCTCCCGCTGATCCGGGGTCGTTGGGGACAACGACCTGGATGGGATGATTGGGATAGGGCTGGGCTTGAGGCGTTGTCGCTCCGATGCTTAAGCCGTAGACCACCAAACATACACCGAAAATGGAGATGAAATACTTCATGGCTTCCTCCTCTGAAATAATTTTGGTTTGAAGATCTCAGCAAGAATGGCTCACTTCGCAGAAAAGTCTTGAGAAAATCTCCCTTCCCCTGAGAGGAAGGGAGACTTTGTGTTGCAATTTTGCAGACTTTGTAGATCTTGCAGAGCATGGATTTGTAAGGACCACCCCCAAAACCTGACCTACTCTGGTATCCCATCGGGATGAGCTGGTTGATGTTGATATCCCATACTCCATAGAGATGATCCGCCCCTTCCTTTTCAGGGAACCACCATCCGTGGGGGACCATGACCATTTGCCGGTGAACGATCGGAGTGAGTTTGGCCTTTCTCTTTGCCCGACCGCGCCTTCCCTCGATCCACACCCAGTTTCCATCCTCTATCCCAAGGGTTCGGGCCGTTTCCGGATGGATTTCCACAATGGGGTCAGGATCGATTTCGCGCAGCCAGGGAATCTGACGATGTTCGCTGTGGAATAAGACCGGGGAACGTCTTCCGGTCATCATAATGAGGGGAAACTCCTTCCATAATTCCGGAGTCCGTAAAGGACTTTCCGGAGGTTCCTCGAAATAGGGAAGGGGGTCAAGTCCATAAGATTCCAAAGTTGTGGAGTAGACCTCGACTTTGCCGGTAGGGGTTCGGAACCCGGGCTTTTTGTCCGGACGCAACAGACCTTCTTCGTACCTTCGGTAAGGAGCGGTTCCAGAGGGATGCCCCTTGGGGGGCAAGGCCCACACCTGTTTGCGGAGTTCATCAAAAGTGAGTCCGGAGGGATGGATTCTTTCGGAGAACATTTCTCTCACATTCTTCCAATGAACGATCTCTGGGTTGAATCGCTTGGCTAACTCGAAGTTGATTTCCCAGTCAGATTTACATTCTTCCACCTCCACCACTTTTTGTATAGCGTTGAGGGGAATCCCGGTGGAAAAGACGGAATCTTTTTCGGGAAAGGTCGCCGCGGGAAGAACGATATCCGCTACGGCCTGGGCCGTTGGGGTCATGAAGAGGTCAACCACGACATTGAAATCGAGCTTTCGAATGGCTTCGTAGTGACGCCGTGGTTCTCCAGCGGCGCAGGCGAGGAAATTGTTGGTCTGGATCCACATCCCCTTGACAGGATAAGGTTTGCCCGTCTCCATCTGTTCGAGGACGGTATCGGATAAGGCCCATCCTCTGAAATTTTTTACCAGGGGATACCGGTCCGCTCCGATCCGTTTCTCCGAAAGCTTCTGGACAAAGGCTTTTCCGTAAATCGCGGTGAGTTCTTCGGAAGAGTAGGGGTAAATCGAGACTCCGAAAGGGCCCCTGCAGATCACATTTCCTCCGGGAATATCAAGATTTCCCGTAACGCACCAGAGCGAAGTAATGGCCTGGATCACCGAGGTCGCCTCAGCATTCATATCGACGGGGACACCCCACTGGATCGCCGCAGGCTTGCTCCGGGCATAGAGCCTAGCGGCTTCTATAATTTTTTCTTTAGGAATCCAGGTGATGTAGGAGACCCGGTCCGGCGGATACTCTTGAACCCTTCTCTTCAGTTCTTCAAAGCCATGGACCCACTTTTCAACGAAGGGCTTATCGTAAAGCCCTTCGTTAATGATTATATTCAGCATCCCCAGCGCCAGAGCCCCGTCCGTTGCAGGGCGTATTTGGAGCCAGAGGTCGGCCCTGGAAGCGATCCAGGTGCACCTTGGGTCGACAGCAATGATCTTTGTTCCACGTTTCATGCAGTCAATCATCCAGTGGCCTGTGGCGTAATGGTCAGAGCATCCTCCCACGGGTTCTCTTCCCCAGACAATCAAACATTTCGGGGGAGTCCACTCTGGATCCTGATATCGAAGGGGGGAGAACTGAGCTGCGTCCATAAAGGTAAAATCCCCCTCCGTAACATACATTGCGGCTAACCTCGGAGTGAAACAGGAAATACCGGAAAGCCCCAAAAGAGTCCAGTTCGGACTTCCGTAAGCATAGGCCAGCAGTAAGATAGGCCCCCCTGCATCCCTCCCTGTACCTTGTCCGAAAACCATGGCCTCTGGGCCATATTTCTCCTTGATCTCGGTCATCCGAGCGAAAATGGTGTCATAAGCCTCTTTCCAAGAGATGCGTGCCCATTTCCCTTCCCCCCGTTGTCCTATTCTCTTCTGGGGGTACTTCAGACGATCCGGGTGATACATCACCTGAGTCGTGGCCAAAACTCGGGGGCAGGCTCTTCCCTGCAAAAAAGGATGGTCAGGGTCTCCTTCCACTTTAATGACTCGACCCTCCTTGATATAAACTTCAACTCCACATCCCCCATGACAGCCCGGTCCTCCAGACCAGGCGCCCATCTTTACGATTTGCACTTTTTGGCCTTCTTTACTCTCGTTCATTTCCGCCTTACCTCTCCCCTTCTCCAAAATGTCACTCACTTTGAAATGAAATTACCGGCTGAATGGGAACAGAACTATTCTTGGCCGGACCAATTCTAAATCCGAAGCACGAAATCCGAAATTCGAAACAATCCCAAATGATCAAATCTCAAATGTTCAAAACAAGAAAAGTTTAAGATATTTGAATTTTGAAAATTCGAATTTGTTTCGGATTTACATACCTCTCAACCCCTGTTATTTTTTGAGCATCTCAAGGGTCGCGTTGAGGATTTGTTGAGCTTCGGCATACCCTTTACCCTCCATTTTCTTTACCCATTCCTTCCAGATCGGCATACCTGCCACTTTGGTCCATCTTTCGACCTCCTCCGGAGGAACGGTATACTTGACCATGGTATACCCGCCCTTTTTCACCGTGTTATCAACGGCTCCCTCGACCCGGTCAAAGAAATTGCGACCCCAAAATCTGGCACCTTCTAAGCCGCTGACGCTCGTGATTCCATCCTGAATGTCCTTGGGGAGGCTTTCCCATTTCTGCTTATTGATGGGCATCGAGAAATAGACTGCGGAAAGGGGTACCACCGTGTAATATTTTGCAACCTCGTAAAGCCTGTGCGCGAGGATCGGTTCCCAAGGGGCTCCCATGCCATCGATGACTCCCTTGTCCAGGGCGAGATAGGTGTCGGGCATGGGCATGAGAACGGGGACTGCTCCGAGTGCCCTCATCTGCTCCGTGGGAGGTCCGCCCGTCACTCTAATCTTCAGGCCCTTTATGTCCTCCAGGGTTTTCACCTGTTTCTTCGTGGTGATTAAAATATAGGGATGGCTGGTCCAGAGCATGAGGACATGAACGTCTTTGAAATGATTTTGAATGGACGGGTACTTTTCATAAAGCTTCCAGAGTACCTCGCTGCCCTTCTCCGCGCTCTTGATTGGCAGGGAGGGGAGGGTGATCACATCCGCCAAAGGCGTCATGTCGGGCCAATATCCATGGAAACACCAGCCCATATCTGCAACGCCCGTCTTTACGGCATTCCAGATATCTGGTGCTTTTGCCAATGTCTGGGAGTAGTAGACGTCTATCTTTACTTTGCCTTTTGTGGCTTCTTCGACATTCTTGACCCACGGCTGAAGGGCCTCGACCCCACCCCATCCCGTTTGAGGGTTTTGGTCAGCCAAAGTGAGCTTGATACCCTGAGCGGCTGCTGGACTCACAAGAAGGGTGATCAGGCAAGCCGCTCCCGCTAGGATCAATAATCCTCGCTTTTTTTCCATTCCCAGTCTCCTTTCTCCTTCAGGCTAGGCATAACTCAACCCTCCTCAAGCCATTTCTCATGCTTCCAGGTTTTTGTAGAAACTCAGAGAATGAGTAAAAATGGTTAAGCTGAACACAAAAAGGCCCGAAGACCTTGACCGAGTCTTTCGGCTTTCAATTCTGCTGGAAAAATTCTGAAGAACAATTCAATGGACTTACCAGTTGCTGTGGTCTTACCTTTGGTGGACCCTTTCCTCTTTCCTCGGAAAAAACAGAAAATCCCCGCCAAATGAGAGGAAAAGTTCTGTGCAGTTATTTAGGTGCAAAGAGAACCGTCTTGGGTTTCTTATCCATCACCTTGGCCAATTCCTTCACGGGCCCGTACATCATGCAGCCCGCTTGGCAATGCTTCACACACGCCGGCGGTGTCCCTTCCTTCGTCCTCTCCGCGCATAAATTACAAAGATCCGTCGGAAATGGAATATAGTCGATGGCAATCTTCTCGAAGGTTTCCAGAACGATTTCGTTCACCTTGATGCCCCATTTTCCGACAGGGTAGTTGTGCTCCTGTTTACAGGCCACCTCACAGGTGTGGCATCCTGTACAGTATTCATAGTCAATGAGCAATCCTTGTCTGGCCATTTCTCCTACCTCTCTTTCAGGTCCCGTGTCGAATACGGGACATGCTTATTCTGCTTACCTTGTAGGGAACGGTTTCAAACCGTTCCCTATATAAGAGGTAACTCCCCCCGCCCCCTCTTAAGCTAAGAGGGGATATTCCTCCCCTTAAGATAAGGGGAGGATAGGAGGGGTTATGAGTCGTTGTCTTGATACCTTTCACCGCCTCGTTGCAGGCTTATTTTTCTATCTTGCGCACCCGGCAGAGCGTCGTCTTGTATGCCCCTCCGCCGAATCCGGAGCGCCCCTGGGTCCCGGTGGGGATGAGCTGATTAACGTTGAGATCCCAGATGCCGAAAAGATTCGGCTCCCGGCCGTCGGTCTCCGGCAACCACCATCCGTGAGGAACCATGACGACTTTGGGATGGATCGTTGGTGTCACCACGGCCTTCCTCTTAATCCTCCCTCTCCGGTTTTCGATATAGACCCATTCCCCGTTTTCAATCCCCAGCTCGGCGGCTGTCTTCGTGTTGATCTCGATGATCGGGTAGGGATCAATCTCTCTCATCCACGGGATCATTCGATGTTCGGCATGGAAGTAAACCGACGACCTTCTCCCGGTGGCCATCACCAACGGATATTCCTTGAAGAGTTCAGGCGTTCTCACTTCACTCTCCGGAGGTTCCTCATAATAAGGAAGGGGGTCCAGATTCCACTCTTCAAACCTCTTCGACCAGAATTCCACTTTTCCTGTAGGCGTATTGAACCCGGGTTTTCCATCCGCACGGAGCAATCCCTTCTCATACCGCCTGTAGGGTTTTGAGGAATGGCCTTCCGGCGGCATCCTCCAGCTCCCCTCGGCAGCCAGTTCATCAAAAGTCACTCCCGCGGGCTTGAGCCGATCGTCAATCAATTCTTTCACGGTCTGATACTTGATCGCTCCGGGATTGAAGCGGCGGGCCAGTTCCAGGTTGATCTCCCAATCGGATTTGCATTCTCCCACCTTGATCGCCGGAACCACCACACTCAAAGGAGCCCACCAGGATCGGAAGCTCTCTTTTTCAGGAAAGCTTGCCGCCGGGAGGACGATATCCGCCACCGCCATACTCGTGGGGTTGTGGAAGGTGTCCACCACCACGTTGAATTCGAGTTTCTTCAACGCCTGATAGTGTTTTCGAGTGTCGGCTGCCTGTCCGCCCAGCATGTTGGTGGTCTGGATCCATGCTGCCTTAATCGGATAAGGGTCCTCCGTTAAGATCTGATCCACCGCCATATCGGGCTGTGCCCAACCCCTGAAGTTAGCCACCATCGGGTAAACACTGGCTCCGATCCTTTTGCCCGTCAACTTCTTTACGAATTCCGCGCCATAAAGGCTGGTGAGCTCGTGAGAGGAAAAAGGATACGTGGTGACTCCGAAGGCAGGTCGCGCAATGACCTCGCCGCCGGGGACATCGAGATTTCCGGTCAAACACCAGAGATGGGCGATGGCCTGGGCCACGGTTGTTCCCTCAGGAGCCTGGTCAACGGGAAGACCCCAGTGAATCGCGGCGGGTTTGCTTGTCGCGTAGAGTCGAGCTGCCTTGATGATCGCTTCTTTGGGCGCCCAGGTAATGCTGGCGGCTCTTTCCGGAGTATATTCCTGGACCCGCTGCTTCAATTCTTCAAAACCATAGGTCCAGTTCTCTACAAAGGTCTTGTCGTAAAGTTTTTCGTTGATAATGACATGGGCCATGGCCAGAGCCAAAGCGCCATCCGTTCCCGGCCGGATCTGGAGATGGATTTGAGACCTTGAAGCCATCCAGGTCGTGCGGGTATCGACGGTGATCACCTTGGAGCCCCGTTTCATGCATTCGATGATCCAGTGGCCATGAAAAGCATCCGGGCAGGTGGGAACGGGGTTGTTTGCCCAAACAATGATGCATTTCGGCGGAGTCCATTCCGGAGCGTCATATCGTTTCTCATAAAATTGCCCCGCGTCTAATACGGCGTAATCTCCCATCGTCGAAAACATAGCGCCCAGCCGGGGCGTATAACACGATTGCCCTGCCAGTCCGAGCTGGACCCAGTTCGGACTTCCGTAGGCATAGGCCAAAAAGGAGATCGGGCCGCCGATGTCTCTTCCCGTTCCCTGGCAGAAGAGGACGGATTCGGCGCCGTATTGATCTCGAATCTCCTTGAGTTTTTTCTCAATTGTGTCAAACGCCTCATCCCATGAGATTCGGGTCCATTTCCCTTCTCCCCTCTCTCCAGCACGTTTCATCGGATAGAGGAGTCGGTCCGGGTGATAGACATACTGGGTCAAAGCCAAAACCCGGGGACAGAGTCTTCCCTGGTTCCAGGGATGATTTTCATCCCCCTCGACTTTGACCAGTCTTCCGTTCTTCACATGGAGCTTGACGCCGCATCCACCATGGCAGCCGGCTCCAGGAGACCAGACCGTGGTCCGGACAACTTTTTCACCTTCGTTGCTCATTCTTTTCTCCTTATCAATCAGTCTATAGACTTCTTTGTAGCCTATTTTTCAACCGACTTCAAGTTTCATCGGTCAGGATAATTTTATCAGTATCGTACAATAACGGGCCTCGTCTTCTGAGGACGAGGCCCGTCGTTTGTGACATGAGGCAATCCCGTCACCCTCTGGAAGGAGTGATTCATCTGTAAAAAGGCGAAGAGGATGCGAGGAGAAAGCAATGAGCCGAAACTACTTGGCCATTTTCGGAATCAACTCCTCGATTCTCTTCAGAATCTTGGCGGCATCAGGCCTGCCGGCGGCGGTCATCTTCTTGACCCATTCCTCGCGCAGAGGCTTGCTGACATCATTTAGCTTCTTCAGCTCCGGATTCGGGCAGGGTATAGGGTTCCACCTTACCCTTGGCAAGCTGGAGGAAGTCCTGCATCGCATCTTCTTCCCAGTCGCGGCTGAGTATTCTGGCATTCTCAAGGTTATTGACCTTGGTGATCGCCTCCTGGATATCCTTGGGCAGGCTATCCCACTTGGCTTTGTTCATGGAATAGGTGAAGTGGAAAAAGGTCCAGGGGCCAACGCCATGTACTTCGACACCTCGATGGAGCTTGAAGGACAATTGCGGCCTCGAAGGGGGCTGTCATCCCATCGATGACCCCTTTCTCCAGAGACAGGTAGGCGTCCGGCATGGGGAACGTGACCGGGGTGGCACCCAGAGCGGTCATCATGTTGGTGAGGTTTGCCCCGGTAGCCCTCATCTTTAAGGCCCTTCAAGTCCTCCAGGGTCTTTATCTGTTTGGACCGGGTGAGAGCGACCTGATGGCCATCACACCACGTCGTCAGTACATGCACGTCCTTGAACTCGGCCTGTATGGATGGAAACTCCTGATAGATCTGGTACATCACGGCGCTCGGCATGCTCGGTGTCTTTGAAACGAAGACCCGGGCAGGCTGATGGCGTTGGCCAGCTCCGTCATGCCAGGCCAGTAGTTGTGAAAGCACCAACCCGCATCCACCACGCCCGTTTTGACGGCATTCCAGATGTCGGGACCTTTGACCAGCGTCTGACTCCAGTAAGGTCTCGAACTTGATCCTGTTCCCGGTGGCTTGCTTCCAGCCTTTTCAGGTAAGGATTTTCAGAGTACTTCGGTCCGTAGCCCTGTTCGTTAGTTCTGCTCCGCCCAGGTGATCTTAATCACCTGACCAGGCTTGTCGGCGGCCGCAAGGCTCTGAGAGGGTGACCCGAACCCGATAAGGACAAAACCAGCTACCAATAAAATTCCTAACGAGACAAACAATGACTTTTTCATACTTTCCCTCCTTCATTTGTTATATTTCTTTCTCTGTTTGCCCCGCACTCGGGGGCGATGTTTCCAGACTTTCTCCTACCAGCCCTTCGGAAGTGTCCAGGCCACCGGCGACTTAGCGCATCGTTGCAGGAAGCCAGAGGACGATTTGGGGAAAGATCATGATCAGAATGGTCGTTAGGACGATCGCAATCATCAAGATGCTTGTCCCCGTGTAGACCTTGACCAGATCGACATTCGCCGTTGCGCTGACGACAAAGGCGATCATGCCCACGGGTGGGAAAACGAGTCCCATGGAGACCATCATCATGGAGAGGACGCCAAACCAGATGGGATCGAATCCAAGGTTGTGATCAGCGGGAAGGTCAACTGTAAGGTGAGAAGAAGGAGCGGAATCTCATCCATGAACATGCTGACGACGAAGTAGCAACGACGATGCCGATGATGACGACCCAGCGGTTGAGGTTCATCTCGGTGACGACGGCGACCACCTGCTGAGGCACCCGGCTCAAGGCCATATAGGAGCCGAAGATGGTCGCGCCGATCAGAATCATGAAGATCATGGCGCTTGTGCGGATGGTCAACTTTAAGGCTTCGATTGCGCCTGCCCATCGTGAGACGGCCGAAGGCGACGCCGATCAGCCGCTGCCATAAAGGCACCGATGGCGCCGACTTCGGTCGGGGTGACAATACCGGTGTAGAGAAGAACTAATAACGATGAAGATCAACAAAAGGCTTGGCCAGATGCGGCGAACACTCGCCCAGCGTTCTGCAGCAGATACCCGATACGTCTCAGGGGCATCGGGAGGCCTGACGCGAACCCAGATAAAAATGGCCAGAGCCAGGAAGATGCCCACGATGATGCCCGGGACCGACCCCTGCAATCAGCAATTTGGCGATGGACGTCTGGGTCGCAATGCCGTAAATGACCATGGCAACGCTCGGTGGGATGAGAATGTCGAGGGTTGCTCCCAATCCCAACGGTACCGGCTGCCAGTTCTTCGGAATAGCCGTGGCGACGCATTTCCGGATAGGCGATCGTTGACATGACGGAGGCCGCTGCAACGCTCGCTCCGGACATGGCCCCGAAGATCGCGCAGGCGAAGACCGTTGCGACCCCGAGGCCGCCCCTTGATATGGGATAGCCAGTTCGCCCCGGCCGTGAAGAGGTCGCGGGCAAGACCGCTCGATGCCGAAAAGTAGGCCATGAGGATGAACATGGGTATGGTGGTCAGGGCATAGTCGGCAACCGTCGTGAAAGGCGCCATCCCCAAGATACCCAAGCACCATGTTCCAGTTCCCGGTGACGAGATAGATGCCCAGAATGCCGGCACCGGCAAGAGAAAACGCAATGGGGAACCCCAGAAGAAGTGCGATGACCATGGCAAGAAAAGGCAGAAAGACCATCTTTCTGTCCTCCGTTTTCGAAATCTACAGTTTGCAGGGCGATTCCTCCTGAACAGAGGAGACTTTCCCTTTCCTCACCTTTCCGTAGGTCAATCGAGCATCATCAAGGGACGTGAAAAAGAGTCCCACCGGGACCATGCACATAAGCAGGGCCCATGGGGAATCGAAATCGAGACTGCTCAGCGTCGTGTGCGGTTCAAAGGTGCGGAGGGCCTGCTTGAACGTGGCGATGACGAGCGCCACACCAGTAGAGCATGGAGACAATCTGGACCAGGTGGTTCACGACGAGCTTCACCTTTCGGCGGCAGACGATCCACCAGGAAAGTGACGCGGATGTAGGCGCCTCCGCGGTAGCCGTAAGCCATGGCCAGAAAGACGGCAGCGATCATCAGGTAGTTGGTCGTGATCTCATAGGCCCCGGTGATCGGCCGGTTAAAAAGATATCGTCCCCCGCATCAGCCGTTGTCAGCAGCATCAGGACAAAGGTGGCAAAAACAGCGCGTAGGTTAAGACCTTCTCACAAGCGTCGAGCAATCGTTGCATCGATTTGAATCCTCCTTATCCCCCATCCTGTTTACCCCGTTAGAATCGATGCCCCGCTGACTGCAGCGGGGTTATCTGTTAAACAATTCCGGCGGGGTTTAATGCCCCCCGCCGGAATTGTCAATGGGGCGGATCCTCTTGTTGCAAAAACTTTAGGGCCGAGCGTGCGTTGGATGATCCTACTTCAACAATCGGAGAGTTGTCGTCCAGTACCTGCTGAGCGTCGGGACGTCCTTTGCTCTCCATCTTTTTCACCCACTCCTTCCAGAGAGGTTCGCCCGCCACTTTCTGCCATCGCTCAAGTTCTTCGGGCGGCGGCACGTATTTCACCATCTGATGGTTTCCCTCTTTGACACGCTCCATCACCCCTTGCTCCGCGGTGTCGAACCAGTTCTTTCCCCAGAACTTGGCGGCCTCAAGACCGCTCACGCTCGTGATGGCCTGCTGAATATCTTTGGGCAGGCTCTCCCATTTCTGCTTGTTCATCGACATGGAAAAGTAGACGGCAGAGAGAGGCACAATGGTGTAATACTTTACGACTTCATAAAGTCTGAAGCCGTGAATGGCCTCCCAGGGTGCTCCCATGCCGTCGATCACCCCTTTGTCCATGGCCAGGTAGGTATCCGGCATGGGCATGAGGCGTGGGAACGGCTCCAAGAGCCTTCATCTGTTCGGTTGGAGGTCCTCCCGACGACCCTGATCTTCAGCCCTTTCATATCTTCCATCGTCTTGACCTGCTTCTTCGTCGTGATCAAGAAATACGGGTGGCTTGCCCAGAGCTGAAAGACATGAACGTCTTTGTATTCTCCTTGAATGGAAGGAAATTTCTCATAGAGTTTCCAGAGCACTTCACTTCCCTTTTCCGCTGTTTTAAACGGCAGACCGGGCAGCGTGATGACATCGGAGAGAGGGGTCATATCCGGCCCAGTAGCCGTGAAAACACCAGCCCATATCGGCAACACCGGTCTTGACCGCGTTCCAGATGTCCGGCCCCTTGGCTAAGGTCTGGGCATAAAAGATATCGATCTTCACCCTGTCCTTTGGTCGCCTCTTCAACCTTCTTTACCCAGGGCTGCAGTGCGTGCACCGGCCCCCAGCCCATTTCCGCATTCTGGTCAGCCAGGGTCAGCTTGATCACCTGGGCCAGGGACGGCGCGGCCAAAATGAAGACAAGACAAATACTGCAAACCAACATCAAGCATCCTCTCTTTTTCATCTTTCTCCTCCTTTGCGATGTTTAGCTCGCACAAAAAACGGTGAACCTTATTTAAGGATATCACGAATTTCCCAACGGACTCAAACCTTAAAGATCAAGTCCTTCGATCGCAACGACCCGAATCATCGAACCGTCTCCATGGATCCACCGCAAAGGGAAGGCGGCAATCGTCACGCGCTTGCCCGTGACCTGGTCCACGTCACCGCCTACGTTTTCGATCCCTGGAATAAGGTTTCCGAGCAAGAGGTAGTGAGCCGGTTCATAGATGGGCCATTTCTTCTCCGGATCCTCACCCGTTTCTCTTTTGTATTCCGCGTCGAGCCAGGGCATGATCTTGGACAGGGGTGCATGGGCAAGGGGGCTGTCTAGGGCGCCGCCGGTGATGCCGAACCCTTTGATCCCTTTCTTCACCAGCCATTCCCCGCCTTCCTTGTAGAGGCCGGGGAAGTGGTTGATGTAAACATAATGATCGTCCCACTTGTGGTGCCAACCGGTATTGACAATCACCCAGTCGCCCTTTTCGACCTTCGGGGTCGCTTTCTCGAAGTCCTCCGGGCCGATGATGTCCCATTTCTTCTTGTTCCGCATATCGAGCACCACCCCTGTGCCGAAACAACTGGATAAAGGTACTTCGTCAATCCCCTTGCCCGTGCCGATGACGTGAAACGGTGCATCCATGTGGGTGGAGGTGTGCATTTTGCAGTGAAACACCGCAGACTGCTTGCCGTCGCGTTCATGGTAGAGCATCCGCTCAATGACCAGGTCCTGCATCTGTCCTACCCAAGGCCAAATAGGGATCCCCATCTCAAGGGGTTGTGACAGGTTATAGAATTTTAGCTGCTTCATGGTCCTCTCCTTTTTTGATGCTGATTTTTTCAAGCCTTTGCCTCTGCGAGGTTTGGTCGAATGTTCATGGGGGGTGTTACGTTTTTTAACTGACAAGCCGGGGGAACGAAACCTTGGTTAAATATCACAGAGCCTTATTCCGCTTTAGAATTCAAGGGATTCAAGAACGTTCGGATGATGTCATATCATAATATCTTTTGGGATGTCAAGCACTAATTTGATGCTCGCCCAGCCCCAGTTTTTCTTCAGTACACAGAATGGTTATCGACCCGGAGGGCCTTTGGAATGCGGCCATGATTGGATATTGGGGGGAGCTCGTCGGTATCAACCCTCAAGGCTTGGTATGGGTCTGGGACTCCTTCCCGAGATTGCTCGAGAGGTGGCCGCCCCAAAAGCTTCTCCAACCCGCCCGCTGGGTCCTGATGATGGGAGACCCTTAACTCCCCTTCATCCCCCCTTAATTAAGGGGGGCACAGAGGGGGGTTAGTTAAGGTTCCTAGCAGCGATAGTAGAATTTAAATATCATTGCGGGTCTGATATCACGGCGCCTCGGGGACAGAAAGTCGAAGGGTTGATTTTTTGGCACGAGTGGAATATAAGTAAGTCTATCCGAAGAAAGAAAGGGGAGGCAGGATGAAAATTGATTTTCACAACCATTTCTATCCACCCGGGTACCTGGAGAAGTTTGAACAATGGGGGCGGCGTCGTTTTGAATTTGTGCCGGGCAAAGACGGATTGAAGATCGTGAAGCAGAAAGGAGCCCGTTTCCTGGCGATCACTCCTCAGCACGTGAGCGTGGATCAGCGACTTGAGGATATGGATCGCCTTGGAATCGACATGGAGGTTCTCACGTTAACGTCGCCCAGTGTCTACTTTTCCACGAGGAGAAGGAACCAGTACCTTGCTAAAATGTCGAACGATTTTTTTGCTGATCTCTGCCAAAAGTATCCCCGCCGGTTTTCTGCTTTTGCGAGCGTTCCGCTCGCCCATCCGGACGACGCTGTTGAGGAGCTGTCATCGGGCCGTCAACGACTTGGGGATGAAAGGGGTCGTCCTGGGTTCAAACATTGGCGGGAAACACCTTCACTTGAAAGAATTCTGGCCTTTCTACAAAGAGGTGGACCGAATGAACCTGCCCATTTTCATCCATCCCATGGTGCCGGCTCATCCGGAATCGTTTGCGGAGTTTGTTCTCGTCCCATTGGTGGGATTTTGCATGGATACCACCGTGACGGTGGCGAAGATGGTCTTTTCAGGTCTTTTCGAGAAATACCCAAATCTCACCCTGATCCTCCCCCATTTGGGAGGAACCCTTCCGTTTCTGTTTGAAAGGATCGATGCCGGATACAAGTCTTATGTGGAGTGCCAACCGCATATTACGAAGCCCCCCAGTGATTATCTCAAGAAGTTCTATTATGATACGGTTTCCTTCTATACCCCGGCCCTGATGTGCACTTACCTGGCAGTGGGGGCAGATCACATGGTCATGGGAAGCGATTATCCCCATGTGATCGGCGACATCACTCGCTCCGTCTCTTCCATCCTGGATTTGGACATTTCTCAGGAAGAGAAAGAGAAGATTCTCGGAGAAAACGCGAAAAAGATCCTGAAGCTATCGTGAAGGAGAATGCAGAAAGACAAAAGGAGAAGTCGTCTTGCCCAGGATGAGAAGCTCACAGGAGTTGTCCGCCTCGAACGGGCGGACAAACCTCGGCGACCGGTGAAATACGTCTTCAGGCAGGTTTCCCCTCACCCCGTGATGACGGGGAATGCATCTTTTTGGGCTGGGTGCTCGTGAAGAATCAGAAGGTTTTTCTTAAATGCTCCATTGAAAAATTCCCCTTCCATGATATCCCGGAAACGATCTTTCGCAGAGTGCTTGATCAAGGTCTTTTTTGAGATTTTCTTAGGGGGCGCCCCGTAGCCATGGACCATTTTTCCCACCACCTTTCTTTGAGTTTATCCTTTCTCCCATTCGTGTCTTCTTCGCCTAGGTCAGGCCGTGCATATCGTATCTCCAAGCCATGAGCACTTGCGTAATCCCTGGCAATGTTCAGTAATGCTTCGTAGGCCTCTGGAGGAGTCCAATCATGGTGGAAGGCTAGGAGCATCTGAAGCCAGGTGACTGGCGATACACCCCTCTCGAGAAGGCGCTGAACGGCAGTCTGATGGGCTCCAAGGCTTACGTCCCCGCATGCGTCCACGACCATAAAGACTTCATATCCGAGCTGTCGGGCCTGCTCGACGCTGGGGACGACGCCGAAATCCGTCCATAAACCGGCGATCACCAGCTTATTGCGGCCGATCTTCTCCATTGCGGTGAGAAACCGGGTGTCTTCAAAGGGGCTTAAGGTGGTTCGGTCGATGGGATTCTGGTCGGGAAAGATTTCCTGAAGTTCTGGAAAGACGGGGCCGCCGAGGTTCGATTCTCCGATCGTCGTCAGCAGAGTGGGGATGTTAAAGATCCTCGCAATCTTTGCAAGGTTGATCGCATTGCGAACAAGGATATCTTTATTGATGGAACCGATGGTTAAGGCATACCGGGGTTGATAGTCCATCAGGATCACAGTGCAGTTATTTGGGGCGAGTCGGCCATCGATAGGTTGTAAAATCATAGGATCCTTTTAGACTTTTTATATTGGTCCTGAGTATAGTATTGAAGAAGTCGGACTTGCCATTTCAGGATTCGAATCTTGATCTTCGTAACCATCTTATGTCTCTCCTTATCGAATCAATGCATCTCCGCCGGGGCTTGCTTGTTCGGAGCGGTTCGCTCGCGCTATTCGAGGATGGTGTTTTGGGGTGGGGTGATCTCCGCTTCTTCATCCGCCGCGAAGGATCTGCCTAAACACGCATCCACCATTCCAATAAGCCGAGTGGCGCTGGAGAGGAGGTCCTCCATTCGATTTGCCACCTCCTCATCCATATTTCCATAGTATCCCCGGGTCAGGAGCTTAAGCGTCGCCAGCATGGAAAGAAGCGAGCCTCGGATGTCCTGCGACATCATCTCCAGGAGATTCAAAAGGGTTTCTTCTGAGCCCGATGCTAATCCTTCCGGAGCATGATCCTGGAGGAGTCTCGAGTCGTGGAGGCTTCGGGAATCGCTGCCTCCCGACGAAATGACAGGGTGGATCATCGGGTTACCTCCTCATTCCTTCATCCCCTTTTCAGGAAGGAGAGACTGCGATTCAGCGGTCTCTCAGAATGGACTCCACTAATACCAAAATCCCTTCGCGGCTTGAAGAACCTTTCGCAAGAAAATGGTTCGCTCTGGCTTTCACCGCCGCCTCCCGATATTCCGGGGTATCGTAACTCGTCAGAACAACAACCACCACCTGAGGGTATTCGGCTTTTATTTTGGCGGTGAGATCCAGGCCGTTTTCCCCGGGGAGTTTGATGTCCATGAAGATCAGGTCGGGGTGATGGGCCGTCACTTGTCGCTTCGCTTCCTCCCCATCTGCCGCTTCAAAAACCTCCATCGACGGGAATCGAGATTGCAGAGTTTCTTTGAGCAATGTTCGGAAGATCGTGCTGTCCTCTACAATTAATACTCTGGGCACGTGGATCTGGCCTCCTCTAGGGTGAACCGTTTGGATTTGAATCATCTTGTTCCAGTTGCGGATGGGATGAAATGGAATTGATCAATTTAAGAAAGGAGTCCTTTGAGATAAAATGATCAGCTCCAGATTGGAACGCCGCCTCCCGGTATTCGGGTAAATCATAATTTGTGATGATGACGACAATGGTGTCAGGATATTGGGCCTTTATTTTTTGTGTGAGTTCAAGGCCGTTTGCCCCGGGCAATCGAAGGTCCGTAAAGATGGTATCGGGCAAGAAGGTTTCCATTCTCATCAACGCTTCCTCCCCGTTCTTTGCATCGAGAATATCAAGCGAAGGCAGTCGGGCGTGAAGGGTTTCTTTAAGAAATTGCAGGAAATAGACGTTGTCCTCAACAAGGAGTATGCGTTTCATATTTGGCCGGATTGATTCTTTTCCCCTGTCCGTCACCCCAACACTTTACTATTGTCTGCAAACATGGTAAATAGGGTGTACACTGTAGATTGTGAGCTTTCGTACCGTATTTTCACTTTTCCCCTTCTCCCAGAGGGGAAAAAACAGAGGCAAATCAGGGGGGATGGGACCAAGAACAACCTCGTTTGTATCAGGAAAGAATGTCTGCCGGCAGGAAGAGACAGCAAAAAACGGAGGTGGGTTGAAATCATGAGCCAAAAAATTCGAATCGTTGTCGCTGAAGACCATACCATTCTCAGGGAGGGATTACGGTCACTCCTTTGTTCCAATCCAGGTTTCGAGGTTGTGGCGGAGGCAGAAAACGGCCGGGAAGCCATCAAGTGCGTTTCGAAATTCAAACCCGACCTCATCCTGACGGATCTCTCTATGCCAAAGTTGAATGGGATGGAGGCGATCAAGGAGATCAAGAGGGAATCCCCCGAGACGAAGATTCTGGTCTTGACGGTTCACAGGGCTGAAGAATACATTTTTGCTACCTTCCGGGCCGGAGCGGATGGGTATATCTTGAAAGATTCCACGCATGCCGAGTTGGCGATGGCCGTCAAGAAGGTCTTAAGCGGGAAACACTATATTAGCCCTGAAATCTCCGAAAAGGTGATTGAGGGGTATTTGGAAGGAAAGAAAACGTTAAAAGTCCGTACATCCTGGGAAAACCTGACTCAACGCGAGAGAGAAATCCTGAAGTTGATTGCCGAGGGGTACAAGAACAAAGAGATTGCAGAGGACCTTTGCATCAGCGTGAAGACGGTGGAGAAACATCGGGCCAACCTCATGGAGAAATTGGACCTTCACAACATCCAGGCGCTGACCACCTTTGCCATCGAAAAAGGAATCGTCAGTAGAGAATGAGAGAGAGATGTCCCCGCGTCACTCTATCTCCCTGTCAGATTCTACAATGTCCAGCTTGCTCTGACGGTGGTCCCTTTTCCTTGGGTCGATTCAATTGCAAAAGTCCCTCCCGAAAGTTCCGCTCGTTCTTTCATGCTGCCAAGCCCCAATCCCCTCTTCGACCGTTCCGAAGAGAGAACGTATTCTAAGTCGAATCCCATCCCGTTATCTTCAATGCTCCACTCTATTTTGTTCTCCTGCTTTTTGAGCGAAAGACGAACGAGGTCGGCCTGGCTGTGTTTGGCGATGTTGTTCATGGCTTCCTGCGTCAGTCGGTAGAGCACCACCTTCAGGGGGATAGAGACTTCACTTTCCTCGAGGGAGATCTCTTTTTCGATACGAATGCGAGAGTAGATTCTCTGATATTCCCGGCAGAACCACCCGAGGGTGGCCAGGACCCCCAGGTCATCCAGGGTGGAGGGGCGCAAATCCATCTGCATCCTTCGTACTTCTTCAATAGTCTCCTTAATCATTGGAATAATCGCTTCCAGTGATTTGCCTTTCGCTCCGACCTTCCCTTTCCCCATCTCTTGAACGGTATTCTCCACTTTGAATTTGATCGCTGTCAACATCTGTCCGATGCCGTCATGGAGTTCCAAAGCAATCCGCTTTCTTTCACTTTCCTGGGCGGTCAAGAGCTGGGAGGAGAGAGCGCGAAGTCGAACTTCCGATTCCTTTAATGCCTCCTCGGCTCTTTTCCGCTCCGTGATATCCCGCGCGGCTGCGAAAACTCCTTGAATTTCACCGGCTTCATTCCGGTAAATGGTGGCGTTGTATAAAACGTCGGTGATCATCCCCGACCTGTGTCGAATGGCAAGGGGATAATCCCGGGCCGTCCCTTTCAAGAAGGCGGTCTGGTAGCCCTCTCTCGCCTTGTCGGGGTCGGCGAAGTAATTCGAGAAGTCGCTTCCGATCAGCTGTTCACGGGTGACGCCGGTCGCCAGTTCCGTAGCGCTGTTTACGTCCGTTACTTTTCCTTCAGAGTTAATGGTGAGGAGAGGATCAAGGCTTGCCTCGATCAGACTCCGGTTGTATTGGTGGGCGGCCCTTAGAGCCTCTTCGGCTCGCTTCCGTTCGGTAATGTCGATGCCCATCTCCAGGACGCTGACGGATCCGTCCGTGTCCGTAAAAGGAAAGTCTGAGACATCGTAAATGCGGCCGTCCGGGCCGGTCCACTCCCAGTGGTGGGGCGCGATGGTTTTCAGAACCGTGTAGGTTTCGCAAATCTCGCAGGGCTCGCTGCGGTTGAATAGATACTCGAAGCAGCGATTGCCGTGGGATTCACCGAAACGTTCCCGGAAGAAGCGGTTGGCAAAGGGCACGTGATAATCCGGCGTCAACAGGACCAGGTAAGCAGGCAGCATTTCCAGGACGTCATAGAACCGCTGCCGTTCTCTTTTGATGGCTTCGTCGGCTTGCTTGCGCTTGGTCACGTCCTCCAGGGAGAACACGAGATACTCTACCTCACCCGTATCATCTAATATGGGAGTTAGGGTCCAGTCCCAATAACTTGTCCCCCACTCCGGATGATCGGGAAAGCTGAAAGGTCTCGCAGCGGCCAGATAAGGCTTTTTGGTCTGGACAACCTGATCGAATTTGACCTTGGCGTCAGAGGGGTAGAATTCAAAATGGTTATGCCCGGGGAATTCTGACACTGCCCTGTGACAGGCATTGGCATACGCTTCGTTCACACGTATAAAATTAAAATCTCTGTCGAGAATGACAAAAGGAGTGATGCTGAATTTGAAGAAGAAATCTAAAACTCTTGACTGCTCTCTTGCTTTCTTCGTTCTTTCCTGAACCCGTACCTCTAGCTCATCACGGGATTTGCGGAGTTCCTCCTCCATCTGCTTTCGCTCGGTGATGTCCTGCATAAAGCCTACCAACTGGCCTTCTCCAATATCCAGCCAGGTGGAATTGACCTCCACGTCAATGATGGAGCCGTCCTTCCGGCGATGTCGAGAAACAAAACAGTCGGACTGTTTTTGTCGAAGGGCCAGGATGTGGTTCTGCACATTCGCCGGATTCTCATCCGCTTCCACATCCGCAATCGATAGAGTTAGGAGTTCCTTACGGGTATAGCCAAGCATTCGGCAGAGGGCGTCATTGACCTCGAGGAGCTTGCCCTGCACGTCCGTGATCCAGAATCCGCTGAGTGTGGTGGCGAGGATCTTCGAGTATTTCATCTCAGCTTCCCGGTTCGCGCTGATGTCTTGGATGGCGACTGCGCTCCCGATGATCTGGCCGTGACCGTCGAGAATAGGGGCGGCACTGTTCAGGACAAAGCCGCGTGTGCCATCGAACCGCTCGATTTGCATCAACTGCCCAACTACAGTTTCTTTTTTCTGCACGGCGCGTGCCGAGGCCCATTCTTCTGGCTTGACCGGTTTGCCTGTTTCCTCCCACCACGCTTTGTAGGCGGCGTAATCGCTGACGGACACTGTCGTCGGCCGCGGACTGCCCCAGATCTGTTCAAAGGTATGGTTTGACCGGATATGGGCACCCTGGGGATCGGTGATGGAAACACCCACCGGCAGAGCTTCCATCATTGCCTCTAGGCGGTACCTCTCATTCTCTGCCTCCACGCGCAATCTCTCACTCTCCTCCTCCGCCCGTTTGCGCTCGGTGATGTCAAAGCAGTAGATCCGTAATCGGGTTCCTTCCATAACAGAATGTATGGTTTGTTGGTACCAGCGGTCCCCGACTCTTAACTCGCGGACATATGTTTCTATCACCCCGGTTTTCAACGTTTCGCTTATTTTCTCCAAATCCATCAGCCATGGGTGATTCAATCCGGCCTTCTTTAGGTCGGGAAATAACCGTTCCGCAGCAGAATTAGAATATTCAACATGTCCGGCCCGATCAACTTCGACAACAGGGTTTGGGTTCAGTTGAGGGAAGGACGCAAGTCGAGTAAGCTCTGCCTCCATCTGCTTGCGCTCGGTGATATCCGTCAACGTCACCACACAACCATAAATCCTTCCATGCCGGTTCGTGAGGGGTCTTGCACTGAGTAGAAAATGGAAACCTTCGCCGTCCCTTTGTAAAATAACCTCTTCCCTTCTAAAGATGTTGCCACTCAGAACGTTTGAAACAGAGAAGTCTTTATTTCGTAGAGGGTTCGGGGAAGAAAAACGGAGTTTCACGATCTCATCAAAGGGGCTTAGCAGGAAATTTCCTCCGATGTAACGATGCGTCCCTTCGCTTGCCAGGGAAACCCTCCCATATTCGTCGCACACGATAGTCATATCGGTTGCCTGGTCGAGGATGGAACGTGCTGTTATCTCAGAAGATTGGGCCTGTTCTCCAGGAATTGTGCAGAGCTTCTTCTCCGTTTCTTTAAGTTCGGCCCGGAGTTGATCGATCTCTTTCATCAGTTCTGCCTTTGTTTGGGTGGAAGCTTTCATAGAAATATCCTCATCTAAAAATAGGAACACATCCCATTTTCCCTTTTCTTCCAAGATCGCCTTGCATTCCTATTATAAATTTTAGAATTCGTGTAGAGGGTTCCTTAAGGGTTGAGTAATGCTCTTCAATTCATACAAAAACCTATCAGTGAGGTCCGGATAATATCGAAGAATGAATCATTCAGCAATCGGTTTGACCCACGGGGGATGGCAGAGCAAAGTGGATATTACATCCAACTCAAAGGACAAGCCCTGGGCCATGAGTCTACCGAAGGGCTCGGCATCCCGAGCGAAGTCGAGGGATACGCGAGAGGTGGAAGGGAGCCCCAATGGATCGTCAGGGTAAAAAAAACCAACAATTTATCATATGCTTTAGGCAACGAATGTCAAGACATTTCTCAGGGTAAACACCCAGGAATGTGGGAAAATCCCCCTTGACTTTTTGTTCCTCAAGGCCTGAGAATATTTCATAGGGAAGGTCGCAACTGAACATGGTGAAGAAGGATAAGAGAAGTATAAGAAATGTTCGGACAAGGAGAGTACCGAAAGGAGGACGACATGCGGAGCTATCGACGTTTGAGCTCTCCGGATGAGATACTGGACGCCGCATTGGCCAAGGAGCTTCAAGCCCGTACATTCTACTCCAGGCTCGCAGAGCAGTGTCAGATCGAAATGGTAAAGGAATTGCTCGAAAAACTGAAAGATGAAGAGAACAAACATGTGAAGATGGTCGAAGACATGATGGCGTCCCTGAGACTCGGACGCAGCCCGGTATGAGCGCCCATTCGGGCCATAGAAGCGCGGTTTCATAGCGTGGCAGGGGAAGCTCCTGCTATCCCGCCGGCAGGCTGGATGCCATCCGGACGGAAAACCGGCCGTTCCAAAGTGAAATCGCTAAAGAATGAGAAACATTTTTCACATTTCTTAGAAGGGATTCGGGACTTTCATGGAAGTCTCTTCTCCTTTGAATGAGAGCCAAATCAAGTCGATTAAAGGAATTGTCATTAAATCATGGGTACTTACGACGATGAAGAGATCTTGGCATTAAATATGCTCATTGCTAAACCATCAGCTCAATTCCCTGAAAGAACAGAGGTAACAGAGCATGGTGGCTTATGAATTCTACTTACACGATGACGATATGGAGGAATTTCATTTACTTGGCATTTTGCCGGAGAGGAGGAAGGACCCATTAAGAATAACCCAGGAATCAATCGTGAAGTGGGGCCATTTGGTTGCCGGCGATAGCATTGACGTTCGGAATATGTACTTTATCCAAATCGAAATATAGGGAGGAACGCGTTCAGTTAAGACTTCTTGAATGAAGAATGGTTGACAGAACAAAGGCAGGTCAGAAAGGACTCTGCCTTTTTTGTTTGGAAAAATTCCTGCCTGGAGATGATTTTTCAAATCCTGCAGCAATGCTCCTGCGTTGCGCATCCCATCCTGCTTTTTTTGCTGTTGGGTCAATGAGTCTTTGTCGGATCAAGAGAAAGCCATCCTCGACTCACCTTCGAAATCGAAAAAAGTTCAAAAGTGGATCCAGCGAACAAAAATAAACATTGTTTTGTTTGTTTTGGTCATAGTATTTTTCCGGAGAGACAGGGGTAAAAATCGAAATAATTATTTTGGATCAGCAAGTTGCAAATAAGTTTTGTAATCTGGTATGAAAAATGCTGGCTCGTATGCAAGTCCACAAGTCCAATGGATGATCGTCTATGTAATTATAGCGATTGACCGGAATGTGCCCCGTATGCCAAAGCGGAATAGGCGGGGTCAAGTCGATCAGACCCGACCACAGGGGGGGCACACTATGAACGAAACTTCCTTTGCTGGCATTCGGCTCCCCACTGCGTGCCCGGGAAGCTCTTCGACAACCTCAGAGCCGTGAGATCTGTCGAACGGCCCCGCCCTTTGCCGTAGGCAGGGTGGGGAACTTCACTTGCTGAACCAGGAGTTCATCGATGAGGAAGGAGCAAGGAGGCCCTTTTCAGCTGAATTTCGAGTTTGCTGTTGACCATCAGGTCAGGGTTGCGGAAAGCTGCTTACTTCAGCTTACACAGTATTACTGCGCAAACTGCAGTAGACCACCGGGTAAGGGGGCCTGGTCACGGTCGGCAGACGAAGCGAGTCTCGCCTGCCTGCTGATTTGCGAGAGTTATGCATGTTTCTTATCTGACGAGGCCATCAATGCGCTTCTTTCTTGCCGAAAGGCCATCCCCTCATCGAACAACCCTGTTCTGTGGCTGGATGTTTTGCCCTGGGACCTTGCCATTGATGCCCTGAGATCCAACCCGGGCAGAACCGAGAAACAATTGGAATTCAACTATTCCGGAAAATACTGGGTGCTGGCTCCCAGCGGCATGTCGATGAGCCCTGTTAATTTCTTGGTGGAGAATCTAACTCACCCAGACTCCTCCATCCGGTCGGTTATTCTTGAATTGGCTTGGTTTGTGAAAAAACGAGTTCCCTTCGAAAAGGCCGCGAAGGCACTGCTGAAAAATGCGGCGGACACGTTAAGCTACTGGGAGAGGTCGCTCGGGCTCTGTTCGACTTTATTCGAAAATGAAGAACAGTTTTGGGCTTTTGCCGACGCCTTCCAACCACCCCATGATTTTATTGAGCAATATCACGACCGCCTGAAGGTGGCTCACGAGAATAAACTCCGGACGTTACGATGCCATTTTATTGAACTTGAGCTGAAGCTTCGAAGGATGATTGATGGATGGGCCCTGAGCCTGACATTTGAGTAGGAAGGCCCTGCCTCTTTGTCGTTGGAGGGCAGGGCAGGGAATCTAACCGATTCTGCCTTCTCTTTCCTTGTGTAGATGTTCTACCACCACCACCCAGCCAACCAGGTCGGCTTGAGCTTGAATTTCATGTAATGTGGCCCCCAACTTAAACTCAAGTCTTCTTGTTTTTGGGCCAAGCAGAACGGCAGTACCGTCGAACCGCTGGATCAGGGTGGCCCTCGGTTTTCCATCTAGCAATCTATAATCCATTTTAGTTTTCCAGTGTTACCACTTTCCGATCGTTCCCTTATTTCTTGTCTTACGATCAATCACTCGAGCCTCCATTCAATTCTCAGTTTATCAGAAAGCCATTCCAAATAAATACTACGAATACCGTATTTCTCGGGGGAAGATCCCGTATTTTCGGTAAGGTTCGTTCCCGTGAAACCTTTGAATCCCGGTGGGTTCCCAGAGTGCCCTGTTGAAATCGGACAGAGCAAACACCCTCTGCAGCTTTCAATGGTGTCGAGACCTTTGTCTTGTCCGGGACTTCGCGCGATGCAGCAGTAACCCGGTTGCCGGGCGGAGGCCCGAAGCGTGTTACGAATGAGAATGCTCATTGTGGGGTATCAGCTAAGGAGGCTTGAATCGAGGACGTCTTATCTTTCCGCCTTGACATACCTCTCCTTTTTTCGTATATTCAACACGTTCAAAAAGGATTTTTATTCATTGTCATTCAGGGTCATTCGTGCCAAATACGGCAGGAGGGTGTCTCCCACCTTGAACATTAGGGTATGGCCTCTGTCGACTTCCTTCAAGCCCTTTGCGATGCCCGTTGCTGCGCATCGGGCGGCCGGGCGTTCCTGCACAAAGCTGGTAGGGTTACTTTCGGAAGCCATTCAACACAAATATGACAACAAGGAGGTGATGCAAGGTCACAGGGTAAAAAACCTGGGGCTTTCATGAGGGATGTGAAATCCAGCCTATTCAATCAGGAAGGAGGAGGTAAAAAATGAAAAAGTGCCTAATGCTTTATTTTTGATCTTGGCATGCTGCATTCTTTTATTTCCGGCAACACCCTGGCGGCCAATCCCACCAAGATAAAGGTCGGTATCCTGCTTCCGCTCACCGGCACGTTTGCGGCGGTGGCTCAAACTCAGAGGGATGGTGCGCTGTTGGCAGTGGATGTGATCAATAAAAAGGGCGGACTCAAAATGCCCTGGGGAAATGTAAAGGTGGAAGGGGTTGTCTACGATGATGAGACCAAACTGGATGTGGGCGTCCGGCGTTACCGTTACATGCTTGACGAAGGGGTGAAAGGCGTTGGAGGTCAGACCTGGGCTCCGCTCGCATATGCTATCAATGCCTTGGTTCAAAAAGATCCCATGCCGTATTTCCCCGTTTGCGTCATGGCCAAGGAAGCCTTTCAAAAGGGCAAGCTGGCCGATGGCACATTTGCCGCGGCCTACAGTCCGTGGACGGTAGGATACATGGCCGGCTCCTCTGCCATCAAAGCGCTGGGCAAGAAGCGTATTTTCTTCTTGGCTCGCGCCGACAGCTGGGGCTGGGACATCCGGGACGGTGTCTATGCGGCCGCCAAAGAAATGGGTGCTGATGTGGTCGGGTATGACGAAGTTTCACTGGGAACGGGTGACTACACGACCATTTTACAGAAAGTACGGGCAGCAAAGCCGGACGTTTTCATCGCCTCTCAATTTGCTGCGGATGCCGTGGCCCTTTTAAAACAGTGCCATGAGACGGGCCTCAACAAGGAAATGACCATTTTCAATACCTTCATCACAAACGTGGTCGCCAAAGGCATTCCTCCCCAGGCCCTGGAGGGTGTCTACGCGGTACACTATTTTTACTATGACCTGAGCGGCTTCGAAGACAAGGGAGTGGCAAAAACCGCCAAGGAATTTACCGAACTCTACAAGGCGAAGTACAACGCCCCTCCGGATTCTTATGCAACGATCGCCTATACTGCCTACATGGAAATGTTCAGGGGGTTTGAGGTGAGCAAGTCCTTTGAGCCGAAAAAGGTGTCCGCGGCGCTGATGGCCAACAACGGTGCATTCACCTCTGTGAAAGGTTCTGCCAGATGGCGCGAGGATCACGCAGCGGTGTACAAGTATGCTGGCTTTTTGGTCAAGGGAAAAGGTCCCAAGGAGCAGAAAAACCCATGGGATCTGTTTAAGGTCGTAGGCTACCAGGGCGGTGATTCGGTGATGCCGAATCTGAAGTCTCTGGGTTATTAATACCATTTCAACCGATACCCCATCCCCACCCTAACCCTCCCCTTGATGGAGAGGGGAATCCCTAGGTTCCTCCCCCTTCAAGGGGGAGACAGGAGGGGGATGGGGTCAAAGGCTTCATGTGTCTGATCAGATGTGAATGTCCTCTTGCCCCGGTGGCTTTTGGATTTTCACACCGGGGGACTTTAAGGAAAGGGGCTTGCCGTGAGTCCGGGACCAGGCGCAGAAATCATCAAGACCGAAAACGTTACCAAACGATTTGGCGAATTAGTCGCTGTTGACCACGTCAACTATGTCCTGCGTGAAAACGAAGTGGCCGGTATCGTCGGATCAAATGGAGCAGGGAAGACCACGTTCTTCAACCTCATCACCGGGTATTACCTGCCCGATGAGGGAACCATTCTGTATCAGGGGAAAGACGTCACCCACGTGTCGCCGGAAAAACGTGTTGACATGGGGATGATGCGAACCTTTCAACTGACCTCCACTTTCGACAATCTCACGGTGATCGACAATTTGGTCCTGTCTTTTTACAGAGCACATAAGAGCGCGTCCTTGTTTCCTCTTTTTCTTACCACCTGCAAGCGATACCACAAAGAAGAAAAAATCGCCGAATCCCTGGAGACCTTCGAGCTTCAGAATGAGTCCCACAGACAGGTGAAGCATCTCAGCCTGGGCGAGAAGAGACGGCTGGAGATTGCCATGGCCATCCTGGCCGAACCCAAGGTCTTGCTGCTGGACGAGCCTCTGGCAGGGCTGGCTGAGTCGGAAATCAAAGAGGTCCTGGGAGTGCTGGGCAAGCGCATCGGCAAGCAAACCCTACTGATTGTAGAACATAAGATTTCGCAGGTGGAAGATTTCCTGGAGAGACTCACCGTCATGCATGAGGGCAGAGTGATCGCCGACGGCAAGTGTGAGGAATGTCTCCGGGCCCCGGAGGTGCGGAGAAGCTACTGGCAGATCGAAACCCCTGCCGATGGAACCGAGGATGCCCGCACACACGGAGTTCATGGCGATGAATAGCGACGAAATACTGGTGGTCAGAGGTGTGAGTGTTTCTTACGGCGAATCGAAGGTTTTGTTCGATGCCAATCTCAGCGTGAAACCTGGCCAGGTGGTGGCCTGCGTTGGACGTAACGGAGCCGGTAAAACCACACTCCTCAAGAGCATCGGCGGATTCCTGAAACCGACCTCTGGATCGATCACCTTCAATCATACCGATCTGATCGGCATGATGCCTTACGATATCGCCAGAATGGGGCTCAAGTACATTCCCCAGGACAAGAAGGTTTTTTCGGATTTGACGGTCAGGGAAAACCTCGAATTGGGGAGCTACGCCACAAAGGATTACGACTGGGATCAGGTCACCCGCTTGTTCCCGAAACTGAAGTCCCTGATGGATCGCAAGGGCGGGTACCTGAGCGGCGGGGAGCGTCAGATGTTGATGATCGGCAGAGCCATCCTTGGCCACCCGAAGGTGCTCCTGATTGATGAGCCCACCGAAGGACTGGCCCCCAGTATCGTTGAACAACTGAAAAACGTCTTCAAGGAACTGAGCAAGAAAACGGCGCTGGTGATCGTTGAACAGAACCTCTCCCTGGTGTGCACGATATCCCATAAGGTTTATGCCATCAAGGAGGGGCGCATCGTCACTGAAATTTCCGACGAGGAATCGATTCGGTCGAACATCTGTGAACGATATCTTTAGGCGGGCACATGCTGTAAGGAACGCACATCTGCGTGCGTTGCCCTCGATTATTCGCCTGCACGTCAGATGAAGAGGGATCTCGGACGCTCTCGTAAACGGGCGCTCATTTTGTAGTGCTCGATAGACGCAAGACTCAGCCAGGATATTATCTAACAGGGAAAGTCGATTGCAGTCGTCCGACCAAGTACGCCTCACGCCTTCAGGATGGTAGGGCGCCATGCACAGGGGATCATGGGGAGCCTAAGAAGCCTTACTTGGTTCACGCCCACCGCTCTCCTCATCTAAAACAGGGGGAGGGGATAATATTGGGGGAATTTCGAGCATTTTAGGTCAGGTTTGACACTGGAACATCGGGCGGTTTGAACAATCGGGTAACATCCGACGAGGGAATTTCCGATGATGAAGATCTTCAAATGGTGGTGGGGCATTCTTTTGGCATTTTTTCTGGTAGCCTTGGTAAGGGTATTCTTGCCCCTGCCCTTTGCGAACGAAATCATTATTTTTTCCATCTATACGATGGGCTGTAGCTTTCTCTTGGGTCGGGTGGGGTTCATTTCATTCGGCCAGCCGGCCTATTTAGCCGTAGGCGCGTATGGGACCGCTTTTTATCTCTTTTACTTTGGCACCAACCCTTATATCGGCATCCTCCTGGGGATTCTGGCCGGATTGGTCGTGTCGGCGATCGTCGGCGCTTTTTTCGTCAGGTTGCGGAGCGACTATTTCGCCCTGGTGAACCTGGCGCTGGCGGTGATCGTATTCTATCTGATGGAGAAAGTTCTGGCGAAAATTACCCACGGCGACAACGGTCTGTGGTTCTTGGCCAATATGTCGTCCACACCCGTGCTGGATCTCGGCAAGCCCAGCCATTTCTTCGTCTTCGCTTTCCTGGTGGCCATGGCCCTCTGGGCCTTCTACAAATACTTGGACGATACGATTTACGGTGCCTGCTGCCTGGCAACCAAGACCAACGAAGACAAATTGAAATTTCTCGGATACAGCAACTTCCGCATCCGTTGGATGGCTTTTATCATTGCCAATGCGACGACCGCCTTGGCCGGCTCCCTGTACGCGGTCTATTTGGGTTTTGTGAGTCCTGCCATCACCCATCCCGCTCGAGCGGCCGATCCGGTCGTGGTGACGATCCTGGGAGGGGTCGGCACACTCTATGGACCCATCGTCGGAGCGATCGCTTACACCGGTATGAAAGACTTGCTCAGCGGTTTTATCACCAACTGGGAACTTTTTATCGGCTTCGTGCTGGTATTCATCATGCTTGCCGGTGAAAAAGGCATATGGGGCACGCTGGAGCCGATTCTGAAGAAGGCCCTTGTTCGGAACATGGCACCGCAGAGTCGCAGAGAAGCGGAGAAGGTCTTTCTCCGCGCCCTCTGCGGCTCTGCGGTGAAACTTTTATTTCGGAGAAGGAGAGGATGGACACGCAACTACTGATTTCCGGAGTCATTTTTGGACTGAGCATCGGCAGTATCTTTTTCCTCCTGGCCATTGGCCTTTCGCTCTGCTTCGGTCTGATGCGCATCATCAGCATGGACCAATTGCTGTATTATTCTATCGGCGCTTACATCACCTATACCATCCATGTCTGACACGGGAAACACATGGCTCGGTGTGTTCGGGGGGATGGTCGTTGCGGGCTTGGTCAGCTTCGGCGTGGAGCGATTCGTGTTTCTGCGCATTTACGAACGGGATATCACGTTCACGATGATTACCTCCTTCGGGATTCTGTTCGCCGGTGTAGGCGCCATCAAATACATCTGGGGCCTGATTCCCCGGCCGGTTCCCGTCCCGATCGACGCACAAGTCGGGATCTTGGGGACAGGGGTCCCCGTCTACCGGTTGATCGTCATCGGAATCTCGTTGCTGGTCTATCTCGGCATCTGGCTCTTTTTGAACCGGACGATCACGGGCAAGGCCATCCGGGCCGGGATTGAAGACGTCGAACATGTGGAAGGGCTCGGCGTTAACGTGTATAAACTCTTCACCGTTACCTTCATCCTCGCCGGAATCTTATCCGGACTGGCAGGGGGCCTGCACTCATCGCTGATCATGGTGGATCCCCAGATGGGTCTCGAGGTCCTGGCCTTCGTTTTCATGGTGGTCATTATCGGCGGTCTGGGCAGCATTAAAGGAACCCTCGCCTCCGCCTTCATCGTGGGGCAGGTCGTCTCACTGGGATCTCTCGTCTACGCCCCGCTGGCGCAAATGGCGCCGTTTGCCGTCATGTTGCTGATTCTCTTGATCAAACCGACCGGTCTTTACGGCAGCAAGCTGTTGAAGCGTTAACGGCAAGAAATGTGTCGTTCTGCATCAGCTTCGTGATCGATTCCCGCCAGGGCATTCGTATGTCGTCTTCCCCTCCTCGGCGGGCTTTTGGATCAATATTCGCCGCCTTCCAACCCATGTTTCACCGCTGAGACGCCGAGATCGCCGAGGGGAATTTTCTTCTGCTCCAATCGGGAGACGGCGATTGAAGCAGAAACTCCACCTCTTCGGAAAGAAGATAGGACTCCCTATTATTAATCCTGTTTTGAAAGTAGCAAACCTTTTTGTTTGGCGGTATCTCCCCGCCAAACAAAAGATTCCTTCTCTGCGTCCTTTGCGGCTCTGCGGTGAAAATGTTATTTTGGACCAAACATGATGAAGTGAATAATGTCGACGGGTTGACTTTTTTCTCAAATGATTTATCTTGCATATAGTGAACCAATCATAGGAGAGGGGAGAGGGTGCTTTTTCTTCTTAAGAAGTTCGAAAGATGAGTCACGGGTCATCAGATCCACATCCTTGACAAGGAGGTAGGATGGAGCCAAAGGGGGGGACCCTCAGGGTTTTAGTTTTTGCGAGCGGCGATGACAAGGGAGGAGGGTCTGGTTTCCAAGAATTGGTCGAATTTTCGCGAACGAATCCGCCGGTCCTTGACGCTCAAATCATCGGGGTCATTTCTAACCATCCGGATGGAGGAGTGCGCAAGAAGAGCGGACGCACTTCATATTCCTTTTGAGTATTGGCCCGGACCGTATGATGCCAAAGGTTACCGAGCCTTCGTGGAGAAATACCAGGCTGATTTTGTCATGTGCTCCGGGTGGCTGAAGTTTGTAAGAGGACTCGATCCTGCCAAAGACAGTCAATATCCACCCGGGACCCCTGCCGCGGTTTGGCGGAGCAGGGATGTACGGGCATCATGTTCACGAAGCCGTCATGGCCGCTTATCGTCGAGGCGAAATTACCCAGAGCGCGGTGACCATGCATTTTGTCGATGAGGCCGCCTATGATCATGGTCCGATTATCTTCCAAATGCCGGTGCTGATCAGACCGGAGGATGATGCCGAGTCGCTGGCCAAGAGAGTGAACGAAAAAGAACGCGCCTGGCAAAGTCATATTTTAAACCTGGTCGTCCATCGGCATATTTACCTCAAAGATGGGCAGGTCGTTTACGAAGGCGATGCGCCTAAAAGACTCTTTTACTAGTGCCGTAGCGGAGTTATCCTCGAACCATGAAAGTAACCCCCCATTCCCCCCTTTTAAGGGGGGATGAAGGGGGGTTAACTTAAGACGGCAAAGGTGGGGGGCGCGATTTGAAAATCTAATGCGTTCGCTTTAGTATTGCCGAGGGTCTGATATTTTTTGGGCTATTTACTGACACTCACACTGACACTTTAAGAAAGGAAGAAAGGGTGTTACCACTTTTTCCTAGCCAAAAGTGAGAAACTGCAATACTGCTTCAACGTAGACACCTCTGCCCCGTTGAACTCCGAATGAGCTTTCGATTTTAAAGCAGCTCTTGGCCGACGGTTTTGTATCGGAGACGCTGTCTGAGAATCCGATCCATCCCGAGGGGACGAGAGGTGGTGGAACTCGGTCCGCGGATGAATTTTGCGACCGCCTATTCGACGAATATCGTCGCCATTTGCCAGACCTGCGGGCTCGAAAAGGTGACTCGTATCGAACGTTCCCGGCGGTATCTTCTTCCGTCAGGGGTGGATAAGGGTCGCTTTATTCGGGAGCATCACGATCGGATGACCGAATGCTTGTATGATCAGCCCTTGCAAACATTCGAGACCGGAATCCTGCCGGAACCTGTTTTTGAGATTCCTCTGCTGGAAAAGGGACCGGACGCTCTTCTGGAGATCCCGGGGCTTGCGATGGACGAGTGGGACAGAAAACTCTACCATGAATACTTTGTCAAGGAAGAGCGAAGAAATCCGACGATCGTTGAAATAAGAGATCTGGATAACGCCAACAGCGAGCACTCACGGCACGGCTATTTCAAAGGGAAGACTGATGATCGACGGGGTCGTGATGCCGGAGACGCTGATGGATATCGTGAAATCGACTTTAAAAGCGAATCCGTCGAACAGCATCATCGCGTTCAAGGACAATTCGAGCGGGATGAAAGGATATGACTGCTGGACGATTCTCCCGGGCCAACCCGGAAAACCGGCGCCTTTCACGAAGCAGAAGGTGCAGTACCACATCATTTTTACGGCCGAGACGCACAATTTTCCGACCGGAGTGGCTCCTTTCCCCGGTGCTGAGACCGGCACGGGCGGACGGATACGCGATGTCCAGGCAACGGGAAAAGGAGGCCTGGTGGTGGCGGGGACAGCGGCGTACTGTGTCGCCAACTTGCTCATCCCCGGCTACGATCTGCCCTGGGAAGACAAGAGCTCCGTTTATCCGTCGAGTCTGGCTTCTCCTCTGACCATCGAAATCAGGGCGAGCGACGGAGCCAGCGATTACGGCAATAAATTTGGCGAGCCGGTGATTCTCGGTTTTACCCGTTCCTTTGACGAAAGGCTTCAAAACGGCGACCGCTGGGCCTGGATCAAACCCATTATGTTTACGGGAGGCATCGGACAAATCGACGACAGGCATATTGAAAAGGACGAAGCCCAAAAGGGGATGCTGATCGTTCAGGTGGGCGGTCCTGCCTATGGCATCGGTCTGAGCGGCGGTTCGGCCTCCAGCAAGCTTCAGGGCGAGAATGAGGAAGAGCTCGATTTTAATGCGGTCCAGCGCGGCGACGCGGAAATGGAACAGAAGATGAACCGCGTCATCCGGGCTTGCATCGAAATGGGCGATCACAATCCTATCGTCAGCGCCCACGATCAAGGCGCTGGCGGTCCTGCCAACGTTCTCAAGGAGCTGGTCGAAAAGGCCGGGGGGAGAATCGAGATCAGGCGTATCAAACTCGGCGATCCGACATTATCCGTGCTGAAAATCTGGATTGCGGAATATCAGGAACGATGCGGTTTCTTGATCCAACCCGAGAGAATGGAAGAATTCAAATCCATCTGCGAACGGGAAAAAGTCAATTGCGAAATTCTCGGAGAGGTGACGGGAGACGGCCGCTTCGTCGTCCACGATGAGAAAGACGATTCAACGCCCGTGAATCTCAATCTTGCGAAGGTCCTGGGCAATATGCCGCAGAAAACATTCAAGGATGAGCGAAGGGAAGGTTCACTCAAACCCGTCGCATTGCCGGAGGGTTTGACAGTGGAAGACGCATTGTCTCGTGTACTTCGCAACCTGGCTGTCGGCTCGAAGAGATTTCTTACAAACAAGGTGGATCGAAGCGTGACCGGGTTGATCGCGCGACAGCAATGTTGCGGCCAGCTCCAGCTCACGGTCGGCGATGTGGCGGTGATCGCCCAGAGCCATTTCGGATTGACCGGGGCAGCCACGTCGATTGGCGAGCAGCCGATTAAAATGCTGGTCGACCCAAAGGCAGGGGCCCGGATGGCGGTGGGAGAAGCCCTGACCAATATCGTGTGGGCCCAAATCAGTCGCCTGGAAGATGTCAAGTGCTCGGCCAACTGGATGTGGGCGCCCAAGCTTCCCGGTGAAGGGGCGGCCCTTTACGATGCGGCTTGCGCGATGCGGGATCTGATGGTCCAGCTGGGAATTGCGGTGGACGGCGGAAAGGACAGCCTTTCCATGGCGACTCGCGTGGGAGATGAGATTGTGAAATCTCCCAGGGAGCTTGTGATTTCTGCTTACGCGACGATGCCCGATATTACCAAGGTGGTGACTCCGGATATCAAGAAGCCGGGGCACAGCCAGCTCATATTTATTGATATCGCTCAGAGAAAGGCCAGGCTTGGAGGCTCGGCGCTCGCTCAGGTCTACGGACAGGTCGGAAACGAATCTCCCGACGTGGACGATCCCGAAATGCTTAAGCGGGCCTTCCGGGCCATCCAAAAGTTAATCTCGGAGGATTTAATTCTCTCGGGACACGACGTCAGCGATGGGGGTCTGATCACGACGTTTCTCGAAATGGCCTTTTCCGGGAACTGCGGCTTGAGAATTAGAATGGATGGTCCCTGGAGCCCCCTGGAAAGGCTTTTTGCGGAAGAGCTGGGAGCCCTCATCGAGTGTCATAGGGATAATGTCGGGAAGGTGTCAGAGATTCTCGATTCTTTCCATCTCCCCTCAGCCATGATCGGGGAAACGACAGAGGATGAGAGAATTTCTGTTACCTATCATTCGCAGAAGGTTCTTGAATTCGATATGCGCGTCCTTCGGGAATGGTGGGAAGAGACCTCCTATCGAATCGAGCGTCTTCAGATGAATCCCCAGTGTGCGGATGAGGAGCGAAAGAATATCTTTGACCGAAAAGGGCCCAGCTATCGTATCCCTTTTAAACCCAAACCGACGCCGGCGCGTCTTCTCGAAGCCAAAAACAAACCGGAAGTCGCCATTCTCCGGGAAGAGGGGAGTAATGGCGACCGCGAGATGACGTCTGCTTTCTATCAGGCGGGTTTCAGTCCCTGGGACGTCACGATGAACGATTTGATCCGCGGGCGAGTGACGCTCGACCGTTTCAGAGGGCTTGTTGCTGTCGGAGGGTTCTCTTACGCCGATGTTCCGGAAAGCGCCAAGGGGTGGGCTGCGGCGATCCGATTCAATGAAAAGTTGAAGAAGATGTTCGACGATTTCTATCGTCGGTCGGACACCTTTTCTTTAGGTGTGTGCAACGGTTGTCAGCTCTTCGCACTCCTCGGATGGGTGCCCTGGGTGGGAATCCCTGACCATCAGCAACCGAGGTTCGTTCAAAATGTATCCGGACGGTTTGAATCCCGCTGGGAGACCGTCAAGATTTTAGAAAGTCCGGCGATCATGCTCAAAGGCATGGCCGATTCAATGCTCGGGATCTGGGTCGCCCACGGCGAAGGGAGGCTCCACTTCCCCGACCCAGCACTCATGGACGAGGTGATGAATAAGAAACTCGTTTCGGTCGTCTTCGTCGACGACGAAGGCCGGAGAGATGGAAAGATTTCAAAAAGCTATCCGTTTAATCCGAATGGATCGCCTTTCGGTATCACAGGGCTTTGTACGCCGGACGGGCGACATCTAGCCATGATGCCCCACCCGGAGCGATCCTTTTTGAAATGGCAATGGCCGTGGTTACCCGATGATCTGAGGGATGGGGGCAAAGAATCCCCGTGGATTCAAATGTTCCAAAATGCCAGAGCGTGGTGCGATGGAGTAAAACAGGGGGGTAAGAAGGTACGTCGAAAAAAGGAATCAAGGAAATAATTAGGCCTTATTCCGTGTGACACATTCCACTGATTCTCTTATCGAAACAATCTGCTTTTCTACAAGCGCCTCATTCATCATTTCCCTCTTCGTCTCCCTTAAGATAGTTGTCACGTATACCACCTACAAGCCAACAAAAATAACATGTAATAATGTTTGATGATTATCGATTGAAAGTGAGAATAGCAGGATTACGTGAAGTGGAATAACCTCTTTCGGATCTTTCTGAGCGGGACGTTTAAACCCTCTCCTCCCTTCTTAGAGTTGCTTTGTTTCGTTGTAAGCGTATGGATGTCGTGGAGCATCAACCGCTTGGAGTCCTGATTTTCGTCGGATGAGAGGTCTCTTCGTGACGGAGACCGATCCTGCCCCCTGGAGGAAACATTTTCCAGGGCTATTCCTTACCCAACAAGGCCACTAGCTCATCCACATACCCCTTCATCTGTTCCGCCTGGGCGTTCATCTCCTCTGCCGCCGAAGCTGACTCCTCCGCACTGGCCGCGTTCTTTTGAACCACCTTGTCCATCTCGATTACTGCCTGGTTGATCTGTTCAACCCCGTGAGACTGCTCATTGCAAGCTACCGAGATCTTGCTCACCAATTCGCCAGCTTCTTTAGATGCTACAGCCACTCTTCCAAAGGTCTCATTGGCTTTTTCCACAATGTCCGAGCCATTCTTAATTTTCTTGACAGTCCCCTCAATCAGGCTCGTCGTGTTCTTGGCCGCATCCGACGTGCGCATGGCAAGGTTCCTTACCTCATCTGCGACCACGGCAAATCCAGCTCCCGCCTCTCCTGCTCTCGCTGCCTCCACCGCTGCATTCAACGCCAGAAGATTAGTTTGGAAAGCAATCTCATCGATCGTTTTGATGATCTTGGCCGCTTCTTCGCTCGCCGAAGAAATTTCTTTCATCGACTCGGTTAATTTTTTCATGGAGTGATTGGCTTCGTCGACGACTCTGCTAGTCTCGGCCATCAGGGAATTGGCTTGGTTGGCATTTTCGGCGTTCTGCTTGGTCTGGGAGGCCATCTCTTCAACGGAGGAAGAAGTTTCTTCCAAACCGGCTTGCTGTTCAGAAGTACCTCCAGCCACCGACTGGCTGGTAGAGGAAACCTGAGAGGCAGCGGATACCACTTGCTCCGTGTTATCTGTAAGACCCTCAACGACGCGGTTGATAGGGTTGGTTATAGAACGAGCAAGATAAAAACTTGCCATAATCATTAGCAGTCCTACGACTAGCGTCGCTGCAACGACGGATAGGATAATCCTCTCAAATCCCTTGTTTATAGGCTCACGGTCTTTCCCAACAAAAAACATCCCCCCGATTTTCCCATCGGCATAAACAATGGGCCAGTAGACCGTGTTATAGTCATTTCCAAGAATCTGATTTCTCTTATAATATCGTTGCCCTTTTTTCAGGACGGTTTCGATCACTTCGGGATTGTCCATCTTTGCCCCGGTAGCCCGCTTCCCCCCCCTCGTGATCGTTGTACAGACTGTCATGTCGTTATGAAAGACCGTGCATTCGACCCCAAATTTCTTCTTTATCCTATCCACAAAATTGTTGTCCGAGGAAAGGTCGACACCCAGTGTAACAGAACCGACAATGCCGCCATTGATCTTAACCGGACAACCTGCCAGAAGGGAAAACTTCACAACCGTGCCTTCTTCAAGCCCTACCGAGGGCTTTCCAGCCAGGGCTTTTTTGACGTTGATCTGTGTAAGAAGATTATCACCCACTTTTTCAGAGTGACCGCGGGCGACCACATTGCCATTTTTGTCAGCGATCATGATAAGATCTATCTTACTCTTAGTGATGATCTCTTTACCCAGTTGTTGCAGAAAGAGGACATCTTTTTTCTCAATGGCTGATGCCACATCGATTCTTAAGGCCACCTGAGAGGCCGCCGCCATTACTTTCTCTTTTATGTCCTCTAGAGACTCTTGGACCGCTTCGGCGCTAATCCCCACTTCCCTCTGTGATTGCTCATCTGAATCCTTGGATACGAAAAAGTATGTAGTACCAAATGTTGCACCACTCACGATACAAACGACCACGATAACCAAGCCGATAATTCTTTTTGAAAGTGTTAGTTTCATAGAACTCCCCAGCATCCAACTCGCACCATGAAGAACCAGAGCGCATCGATCAAATGCTAAAATAAGCCCCCAACCACTTATCCATCACTTCCTTGTTCTTTTCTCTGCCATCTCGAACAATAATTCCAAATCTGCTTTATAAAACCACATCCTATAAGGTGTATCTTCCGACTCTAAAACAATTGTATCATCTTCGATTACCTTCACCTCGTATAATTGCCCGGTTAACTTATGCTTGAATCTATCTCCTTCCACAAATGCCATGGAGCCTTATCTCCTTTACTTTGCTTAAAACTCCGTCTCCTTATCAGGATAAACGTCATTAATTGTGTGCATCTCCTCCAAATAGTATCGGCCGCTGAGAAGAAGATCCAGTTTCCAACGATCCTTCCCTAAAACCTGAATAAATTCTAATCCATACAGATATCCTTCCCAGAACTGCTTTCCTTTCAAGTCTTCCTTTGAATAAAGCTCCTTCCGTACAATCTTCGCCACCGCTTTGAAGTTAGCCGATTCAAACCCCTTTGAGAACACGACAGTGACATTTAATTCCGTACCCACAGGGATGTCTCTGGTAGCTTCGATAAGAAAACCTCCCTTGCCTGCATTGACAACCCTTGCTCCACGCAAACAGGAGTCACCGATATCCTGATATACAAGAGGCAAATTAATA